>NZ_CP188306.1:0-4268336 GCF_050038305.1 Pseudarthrobacter sp. 1G09 | reverse complement strand
CCAACCCCCGCGCCAGCCGCATAGACTTACGGCCTATGAGTCCCCGATCCCCAGAGCCGCGACAGGGCCGCGCCACCATCCTCGATGTTGCCGCTGCGGCCGGCGTCTCACGGCAGACGGTCACCCGGGCCATGAACGATATGACCGGCATCAGCCAGGCCACTCGGGAACGCGTGCAGCTGATCGCGGCAGAGCTGGGCTACACGCCAAGCCGGTTTGCCAAGGGCCTGGTCCAGGGCGCGAGGACCTCGATAGGCCTGGCCATCCCCGACCTCACTAATCCGTACTTCCCCGCGTTTGCCTCCAGTGTCGTTGAGGCCGCTACGGAGCGGGGGTGGAACGTAGTGGTGGATGATTATGGCCACGGCACAGGTAACGCCCTGGACGCCGCTGCCCGGCTGGCACCCCAAGTGGACGCGCTGATCGGCTACCTCGGGGACCACTCAGTCGCGGCCCAGGCGATGTTGGGCCAGCGGCCTGTCGTTGGGCTCGACGACCCCCAGGCACAGGCAGCCGGCTCGATCTCCTTTGACTACGCCTACGCAGCCCGGCTGGGGCTTGAAAGGCTGGTGGCCCGCGGCTGCAGGAACATCGCTTTCCTGGATTCGGCCCAGGGCGGGAACGCCGCGGGCAGGGGGTCTGCTGTGGCCGCTGCCGCTGAGGAGCGCGGACTTCAGTTGCTGGAGTTTGCGGCGCAGCCCTCCGCAGTTCCTGCCCGGGAAGCCGTCAGCGCACTGCTGGCCGGTAAAGCCGAACTCGACGGACTCCTGGTCTTCAATGACCTGATGGCGGCAGGCGCATTGAAGGCCTTACAAGCCGCTGGACGGGGCGTTCCCCGTGATGTCGCAGTCATCGGGATGGACGGGATACCGCTCGGGGAGCTGGTGTCCCCAGAGCTGACCACGCTCTCCCTCGACCTGCGGTCCGTGGGCCGGGCCGCCGTCGGCCTCCTCGAAAGCCTCTTGTCCCGAGCAGTTGAACCGCACAGCAGTGACTCGGCCCTGGTCCTACGGCACGAACTGGTGGTGCGCCAGTCGGCCTAGGCCGGGCTGATGGGCAACCTCCCCCTACCCTTGAAGGGACCGAGCGGCTAGGCTTGTGGCTGCGCTGCGTGAACGTTCACGTGCGCACTACTTGCCCCCAGCCTTCAAGGAAGTCACATGCCTGTCCAGTCCTCCACAACGGTGTCGAACGCTGTTGCAAGTGATGCCTCCGACGCTGTCCCGCGCAGTTTTGAACTCGGTGCCGGAGGCGTTCTCGAGTTGTCGTCTGTGGCGCCGGGGCGGGGCACGCTCCCTCCCCGGGCCTATCTCGCCAGCGATGCCCCGCGGCTGTCCCTGAACGGCGACTGGCAGTTCCGCCTCAGCCCCGGCATCCGCAGCGCCCCCGCCGAGGGGTGGCAGCTGGGCCAGGATCTGGCCGGCTTCGTGACCCTGCCGGTTCCGTCCAGCTGGCCCATGCACGGGCACGGCGTGCCGGCCTACACAAACATCCAGTTTCCGTTTGCCGTTGAACCCCCGCATGTGCCGGAAGCCAACCCCATTGGCGACCACCTCCTGACGTTCCAGGTTGGCCCTGAGTTCTTCCCCAACGCGTTGCTGCGTTTCGACGGCATCGACTCTGCCGGCACGGTGTGGCTGAACGGCATCGAACTCGGCACCACCCGCGGCAGCCGCCTTGCCCACGAATTCGATGTCTCAGGAATCCTCAGGGAGGGCAGCAACACGCTTGCCGTGCGGGTGGCGCAGTTCTCGGCCGCCAGTTACGTGGAGGACCAGGACATGTGGTGGCTGCCGGGGATCTTCCGGGACGTCACCCTCCAAGCCCGCCCCGCGCACGGCATCGATGATATTTTCGTCCACGCCGACTACGACCCCCTCACGGGCGAAGGCGTCCTGCGTGTGGAGGCGAGCCGGGGCAGAGAGGCGATTGACGCCGTCGTACGCGTTCCCGAACTGGACGTGGAGCTTACGGCCGGCCAGGAGCATCGCTTGCCGGCCGTCGCACCCTGGTCTGCTGAGGTGCCCCGCCTGTATGACGCCACAGTCAGCACCCCGGCCGAAACAGTGTCCCTGCAACTGGGCTTCCGCAGCATCACCATTGAGGATGCGCAGTTCAAGGTGAACGGACAGCGGATTCTGCTCCGCGGGGTGAACCGCCACGAGCACCACCCCCGGCTGGGGCGCGTGGTTCCGCAGGAGGTGATGGAGGCTGAACTCAAGCTCATGAAGCAGCACAACATCAACGCCATCCGCACGTCCCACTATCCGCCGCATCCGGAATTCCTTGCCCTGGCTGACCGGCTCGGTTTCTACGTCGTGCTGGAGTGCGACCTGGAAACGCACGGGTTCGAGAGTGCCGGCTGGGCCCAGAATCCCAGCGATGATCCCCAATGGGAGGCCGCCCTGCTGGACAGAATGCAGCGGACGGTGGAGCGGGACAAGAACCATGCAGCCGTCGTGATGTGGTCGCTGGGCAACGAATCCGGGACCGGCCGGAACCTGGCCGCGATGTCCCGCTGGACCAAGGACCGCGACCCGTCACGCCCCATCCACTACGAGGGCGACTGGTCCTCCCCATACGTTGACGTGTACTCCCGGATGTACGCCAACCAGGCCGAGACTGCACTGATTGGGCAGGGAACGGAGCCGCCACTCGACGATCCGGAGCTGGATGCCCGGCGCCGCGCCATGCCCTTCGTGCTTTGCGAATACGTTCACGCCATGGGCAACGGCCCGGGAGGAATGACCGAGTACCAGGAGCTCTTTGACCGCCACCCCAGGTTGATGGGCGGCTTCGTGTGGGAGTGGCTGGAACACGGAATCACCGTCCCCACGCCCGGCGGCGGCGAGCACTTTGCCTACGGCGGCGATTTTGGTGAGGAAATTCATGACGGTAACTTCGTCACCGATGGACTGGTGGACGCCAACCGCAAGCCCCGGCCCGGCCTCCTCGACTTCAAGCGCGTCGTGGCGCCGCTGCGCATCCAGGTGGCGGGGGATTGGTCCGGCTTCAGCCTCCACAACGGGCAGGATTTCGCGGACACGTCCGCGTTTACCTTCCGGTATGCGGTGGAGGCCGACGGCGAAACGGTCGACGGCGGCACGGTGGAGGTTCCGGTCGTGGCGCCGCAGTCCGGTGCCACGATTCCGTTGCCCTCCAGCTTCCCGCACACGGACGGGCCGGCCGTCCTCACCGTCAGCGCCGTCCTCGCCGCCGCGACGTCCTGGGCCGGCGCCGGCCACGAGATCGCCTGGGGGCAATCGGTGCGTGGAGTCTCACGTGTTGCGGAGCCCCGTGCTGCTGAACTCGTGGCGGCCACTGACGATGAGCTGCGGCTGGGGCCGGCGGTGTTCAGCAGGCTGACCGGAATGCCCACGCGGATCGGTGGCATTGGCGTCGAAAAGCTGGGGCTCTCGCTGTGGTGGCCCCCCACTGACAATGACCTGGGCAGGGAATGGGGCGGCGCTGACCCGCGGCCCCTGGCCGCCCAGTGGCGGGATGCGGGGCTGGACCGGCTCCATGCACGGCTGCTTGGCATCAGCGCTGAACGCACTGCCGACGGCGGGGAGCAGCTCGTCACGAGGACCCGGGTGGGTGCCGCAGACAAGCAATTTGGGGTCCTCGTCGACTACACCTGGACCAGTGACGGGGAATCACTGGCTCTCCGCACGCAAGTGCGGCCGCAGGGATCCTGGGTCAACGCGGGCTTTGAAGTGGAGTGGGCCCGGATCGGCGTCGAACTGGTGCTGGACAGCGAAACGTCGGCGGTGACCTGGTTCGGGCAGGGGCCACACCAGGGATACCCGGATACGGGGCAAGGCACGCGCACAGGATGGTTTTCCATGCCCTTGGGTGACCTCGATGTGGAGTATGCGCGGCCCCAGGAATCCGGTGCGCGCGCCGCCGTCCGATCGGCAGCACTTGAGGTGGGAGGCGCCGCGTTGGACATCGCCGGCGAGCCCTTTGCCCTGACGGTGCGTCCCTACAGCCAGGCCGCACTTAACGAAGCAACGCACCGGCCTGATCTGGCAGCCGACGGGCGGACCTACATCTACATCGATAACGCCATGCGGGGTGTTGGTACCGGGGCCTGTGGCCCGGGCGTTCTCGAGCCGTACCGCCTGTCACCCCGGGATGCCGATTTCACCGTAGTGCTGCGGGTACGTCCGTAGGCCCCAGCGATATGTGAGCCACTGCATACCAGGCAGTTCCGGCCGTTAGAGCGGTTGGGGAGTGCCGATGGCCCTCAGGATCCCCGTGGTTGCGGGGGTTTTGGGGGCCGTCTTTGTGGTTGGGGGGTGGATTTGCGGTGGGGTTGGTGGGCGTGTATTGTTTTCTGAGTCGCCGCCGCTGATGCGGAAAGAAAGCGACCGACCCCCTTCTGAACGGCCTGAAAAACGGTTCGCACTTTGGTGTGTTCCTGGCGGGTGGGGCTGATCATTGTGCGCTTCGTTTCGCTGGTAAGCGGATTTGCGAAGTGGCGAGTGATCGGGTAAGTTTGGAAAGTTGCTCCGGAGCGATCTTGGACCTTTGTGGGTTTGGGTGGTGCCGGGTGTGTCTGTTGTTTGAGAACTCAATAGTGTGCCAAGTTTGTTGATACCAATTGTTTTATTGATTGGTTGTTTTGGCTGTGTTGTCCACCCCGTGGATGGCATGGTTTTTGCAGCTGGTTTCAAATTTTGTGCAGCCTGGTTCCGCGTTATTTCCGTGGTTCTTGGTTGTGTCTGTTTTACTTCAACGGAGAGTTTGATCCTGGCTCAGGATGAACGCTGGCGGCGTGCTTAACACATGCAAGTCGAACGATGATGCCAGCTTGCTGGTGGATTAGTGGCGAACGGGTGAGTAACACGTGAGTAACCTGCCCTTGACTCTGGGATAAGCCTGGGAAACTGGGTCTAATACCGGATATGACTGATCATCGCATGGTGGTTGGTGGAAAGCTTTTGCGGTTTTGGATGGACTCGCGGCCTATCAGCTTGTTGGTGGGGTAATGGCCTACCAAGGCGACGACGGGTAGCCGGCCTGAGAGGGTGACCGGCCACACTGGGACTGAGACACGGCCCAGACTCCTACGGGAGGCAGCAGTGGGGAATATTGCACAATGGGCGAAAGCCTGATGCAGCGACGCCGCGTGAGGGATGACGGCCTTCGGGTTGTAAACCTCTTTCAGTAGGGAAGAAGCGTAAGTGACGGTACCTGCAGAAGAAGCGCCGGCTAACTACGTGCCAGCAGCCGCGGTAATACGTAGGGCGCAAGCGTTATCCGGAATTATTGGGCGTAAAGAGCTCGTAGGCGGTTTGTCGCGTCTGCCGTGAAAGTCCGGGGCTCAACTCCGGATCTGCGGTGGGTACGGGCAGACTAGAGTGATGTAGGGGAGACTGGAATTCCTGGTGTAGCGGTGAAATGCGCAGATATCAGGAGGAACACCGATGGCGAAGGCAGGTCTCTGGGCATTAACTGACGCTGAGGAGCGAAAGCATGGGGAGCGAACAGGATTAGATACCCTGGTAGTCCATGCCGTAAACGTTGGGCACTAGGTGTGGGGGACATTCCACGTTTTCCGCGCCGTAGCTAACGCATTAAGTGCCCCGCCTGGGGAGTACGGCCGCAAGGCTAAAACTCAAAGGAATTGACGGGGGCCCGCACAAGCGGCGGAGCATGCGGATTAATTCGATGCAACGCGAAGAACCTTACCAAGGCTTGACATGAACCGGAAACGCCTGGAAACAGGTGCCCCACTTGTGGTCGGTTTACAGGTGGTGCATGGTTGTCGTCAGCTCGTGTCGTGAGATGTTGGGTTAAGTCCCGCAACGAGCGCAACCCTCGTTCTATGTTGCCAGCACGTGATGGTGGGGACTCATAGGAGACTGCCGGGGTCAACTCGGAGGAAGGTGGGGACGACGTCAAATCATCATGCCCCTTATGTCTTGGGCTTCACGCATGCTACAATGGCCGGTACAAAGGGTTGCGATACTGTGAGGTGGAGCTAATCCCAAAAAGCCGGTCTCAGTTCGGATTGGGGTCTGCAACTCGACCCCATGAAGTCGGAGTCGCTAGTAATCGCAGATCAGCAACGCTGCGGTGAATACGTTCCCGGGCCTTGTACACACCGCCCGTCAAGTCACGAAAGTTGGTAACACCCGAAGCCGGTGGCCTAACCCTTTTGGGGGGGAGCCGTCGAAGGTGGGACTGGCGATTGGGACTAAGTCGTAACAAGGTAGCCGTACCGGAAGGTGCGGCTGGATCACCTCCTTTCTAAGGAGCACCTACGGTTGCTGTCCTGGATGTATGTCCGGTGGTGGTGGTTGTCAGGAGTAATGCCCGTTGCACGGACGAATGTTTCGTGGCGGGTGCTCAAGGGTGGAATATCAACAAATAGCGGCCGCGTGTTTCTTTGTCCTGTTCAGTACGGATCTGCCTTTGGGTGGTCTTGGAACGGTGGGGCGGGGGAGTGGGTGGTTTAGTGTTTGGCACACTGTTGGGTCCTGAGGCAACAGGACCGGGGAGGGCCCTTGTGGGGTTCTTGTCGGTACTTTGTTTCTGGTTTCCCTGCTGCATCGATCATGCATGGTGATCCCTTTGGGGGTTGTGTGTGGGGTGTGTGGTGTGGGGTTGTTGTTTGAGAACTACATAGTGGACGCGAGCATCTTGTATAAGAAGCAATTTCCAAGAATATGAACCTGGATCTGGTTCGTGCGCCTTTGGGTGTGCGGGACGGTTTCTGTGGTTCTCTCGTGAAGTAGTTTTTGATCTTTGTGGTCAAGTTTTTAAGAGCACACGGTGGATGCCTTGGCATTAGGAGCCGAAGAAGGACGTAGGAATCTGCGATAAGCCTGGGGGAGTCGATAACCGGACTGTGATCCCAGGGTGTCCGAATGGGGAAACCCCGCTGAGCGCGCGAGTGACTCGGTGACCCGCATCTGAACACATAGGGTGCGTGGAGGGAACGCGGGGAAGTGAAACATCTCAGTACCCGCAGGAAGAGAAAACAATAGTGATTCCGTTAGTAGTGGCGAGCGAACGCGGATCAGGCTAAACCGTTCCATGTGTGATAGCCGGCGGGCGTTGCATGGTCGGGGTTGTGGGACATTACGTGTCAGTTCTGCCGGGCTGACGGGGTGTGGGTGTGCGTATAGGTGAACGGTCTTGAAAGGCCGGCCAGAGAGGGTGTTAGTCCCGTAACTGTAATGCGTTGCACCGCCTTGTTGATGTATCCCAAGTAGTACGGGGCCCGAGAAATCCCGTGCGAATCTGTCAGGACCACCTGATAAGCCTAAATACTCCCTAATGACCGATAGCGGACCAGTACCGTGAGGGAAAGGTGAAAAGTACCCCGGGAGGGGAGTGAAACAGTACCTGAAACCGTGTGCTTACAATCCGTCGGAGCAGCCTTGTAGTTGTGACGGCGTGCCTTTTGAAGAATGAGCCTGCGAGTTAGTGTTACGTCGCGAGGTTAACCCGTGTGGGGCAGCCGTAGCGAAAGCGAGTCTGAATAGGGCGTTTGAGTGGCGTGATCTAGACCCGAAGCGAAGTGATCTACCCATGGCCAGGTTGAAGCGACGGTAAGACGTCGTGGAGGACCGAACCCACTTCAGTTGAAAATGGAGGGGATGAGCTGTGGGTAGGGGTGAAAGGCCAATCAAACTTCGTGATAGCTGGTTCTCCCCGAAATGCATTTAGGTGCAGCGTTGCGTGTTTCTTACCGGAGGTAGAGCTACTGGATGGCTAATGGGCCCTACAAGGTTACTGACGTCAGCCAAACTCCGAATGCCGGTAAGTGAGAGCGTAGCAGTGAGACTGTGGGGGATAAGCTTCATAGTCGAGAGGGAAACAGCCCAGACCACCAACTAAGGCCCCTAAGCGTGTGCTAAGTGGGAAAGGATGTGGAGTTGCGAAGACAACCAGGAGGTTGGCTTAGAAGCAGCCATCCTTAAAAGAGTGCGTAATAGCTCACTGGTCAAGTGATTCCGCGCCGACAATGTAGCGGGGCTCAAGTACACCGCCGAAGTTGTGGCATTCAAATATTAGCTAAGCCCTTGTGGTTCAGGCGTTTGGATGGGTAGGGGAGCGTCGTGTGGGCAGTGAAGTCGCGGTGGAAACCAGCGGTGGAGCCTACACGAGTGAGAATGCAGGCATGAGTAGCGAAAGACGGGTGAGAAACCCGTCCGCCGAATGATCAAGGGTTCCAGGGTCAAGCTAATCTGCCCTGGGTAAGTCGGGACCTAAGGCGAGGCCGACAGGCGTAGTCGATGGACAACGGGTTGATATTCCCGTACCGGCGAAAAACCGCCCATGTTGAACAGGGGATACTAACTGCCCGAGACCTGCCCGACCGTCCTTTGGACGGAAGGGTTTTGGTGGAGCGCAGGACCTGATCCTGGGAGGCAAGCGTATTAACAGGTGTGACGCAGGAAGGTAGCCGAGCCGGGCGATGGTTGTCCCGGTCTAAGGATGTAGGGCGAGTGGTAGGCAAATCCGCCACTCATGATGCCTGAGATCTGATGGGACCCCCGTTTGGGGGGATTTGGTGATCCTATGCTGCCGAGAAAAGCATCGACGCGAGGTTTTAGCCGCCCGTACCCCAAACCGACACAGGTGATCAGGTAGAGAATACTAAGGCGATCGAGAGAATTATGGTTAAGGAACTCGGCAAAATGCCCCCGTAACTTCGGGAGAAGGGGGGCCCCAACCTTGATGGACACTTGCTGTCCGGAGGGGATCGGGGCCGCAGAGACCAGGGGGAAGCGACTGTTTACTAAAAACACAGGTCCGTGCGAAGTCGCAAGACGATGTATACGGACTGACTCCTGCCCGGTGCTGGAAGGTTAAGAGGACCGGTTAGCCTCACGGCGAAGCTGAGAATTTAAGCCCCAGTAAACGGCGGTGGTAACTATAACCATCCTAAGGTAGCGAAATTCCTTGTCGGGTAAGTTCCGACCTGCACGAATGGAGTAACGACTTCCCCGCTGTCTCAACCATAAACTCGGCGAAATTGCAGTACGAGTAAAGATGCTCGTTACGCGCAGCAGGACGGAAAGACCCCGAGACCTTTACTATAGTTTGGTATTGGTGTTCGGAGTGGCTTGTGTAGGATAGGTGGGAGACGTTGAAGCCCGGACGCCAGTTCGGGTGGAGTCATCGTTGAAATACCACTCTGGTCACTTTGGACATCTAACTTCGGCCCGTAATCCGGGTCAGGGACAGTGCCTGATGGGTAGTTTAACTGGGGCGGTTGCCTCCTAAAAAGTAACGGAGGCGCCCAAAGGTTCCCTCAGCCTGGTTGGCAATCAGGTGTCGAGTGTAAGTGCACAAGGGAGCTTGACTGTGAGAGAGACATCTCGAGCAGGGACGAAAGTCGGGACTAGTGATCCGGCGGTACATTGTGGAATGGCCGTCGCTCAACGGATAAAAGGTACCTCGGGGATAACAGGCTGATCTTGCCCAAGAGTCCATATCGACGGCATGGTTTGGCACCTCGATGTCGGCTCGTCGCATCCTGGGGCTGGAGTAGGTCCCAAGGGTTGGGCTGTTCGCCCATTAAAGCGGTACGCGAGCTGGGTTTAGAACGTCGTGAGACAGTTCGGTCCCTATCCGCTGCGCGCGCAGGAAATTTGAGAAGGGCTGTCCTTAGTACGAGAGGACCGGGACGGACGAACCTCTGGTGTGTCAGTTGTACTGCCAAGTGCACCGCTGATTAGCTACGTTCGGATGGGATAACCGCTGAAAGCATCTAAGCGGGAAGCTCGCTTCGAGATGAGATTTCCATACACTTTATGTGTGAGAGGCCCCCAGCCAGACCACTGGGTTGATAGGCCGGATGTGGAAGCGAGGACTAACGACTCGTGAAGCTGACCGGTACTAATAGGCCAACAACTTACACCACACAGAAAAACACATTCTGCTTGCGTCCACTATGTGGTTCCCAACCAACAACCCCGTTGGCCGGAACCCACAACTGAATAACAACACCACAATGTTGTAACCACACCAGACTTCCCACACCACCCCCAAACAGGGTTGGTGACGGGTCAAAGGGTTACGGCGGTCATAGCGTGGGGGAAACGCCCGGTCCCATTCCGAACCCGGAAGCTAAGACCCACAGCGCCGATGGTACTGCACCCGGGAGGGTGTGGGAGAGTAGGACACCGCCGGACAACCATTACGTAGGGCCCTGACAAAGGAACGTCAGGGCCCTACGACTTTAACCACCACACACCCACCGCGGCACCCACTAGGGAAACCTTCCGGATGCGCCATCAGATAACGCACCTAACACCCCCTGTTAGGTGCACTACCTGATAGGACAACGGCGGTGATTAGGGGGTCCGGCGGGCCGAGGCTGGAAGGTGCCCGCCGGCGTCGTGAGTATCTCAATGCCGCAACGTGACCTGCCAGACTCCGCTGAGGGCGAAAAACCCCCCAATATGCGGTGATTAACCTCAAAAAGTGGCGGAAACACGCGGAATTTGCGGTCCCGAGGGGCGGTAGCTGGTAAGTTTTCGAACAGTGGCCTGCGCGCACACCGCGTGCGGGCTCCGTAACCAGACCGTCCAGGAGGACATCAATGGCTAAGAACCGTAGTGAACTTGTTGCAGAGGTAGCGGGCAAGGCCGGCACCAGCCAGGCAGCCGTCAACACCGTCCTTGACGCACTGTTCGAGGTTTTCGAGACTTCTGTCGCCGCTGGCGAGAAGATCACCATCCCGGGCTGGCTGGCAGTGGAGCGCACCGACCGTGCAGCTCGCACCGGCCGCAACCCGCAGACGGGTGAGACCATCCAGATCGCAGCAGGCCACAGCGTCAAGCTGACCGCCGGCTCCAAGCTGAAGGCTGCCGTCTCCAACAAGAAGTAGGCTTCTTCGCCCGGCGCAACGCCGGAGCAGCTCTGGGAGCGGTGACCTGTGGGTCACCGCTCCTCTTGCTTTAATCCCGTCCCGGACCCACCAGCCGATTCGCCGCACAGCCTGGCGTGGCGGACAATGAAGTGGTGTCTTCTGCCGCAAAACCACGTTCCGCCACGCCTCAGCCCGCTCCCGGGAACGGAGCGAAGGGGATGGGCGGCAATGCCCTGGGAATACCGAAAGGCTGGCAGCTCGCCGGCCTCGCCGCGGTGTTCCTGGCCCTCGTCGCAGCACTGATCTTCTCCGGCGCTGCAGTGACCCGCGGCGTCTCCGATCCCGGCGCACTGGTGCGCTGGGGGCTTCCGATCAGCAAGGCGCTGCACAACGTGGCCGTGGCCACTGTCATCGGCGGCCTGATCTTCGCCGTAGGGATTCTCCCCAAGAGCCTGTCAAAGCGAAGCCGGGACAAAGGCGACGCCGGAGACAAGGACGGCCCGGAACACCCAGCCTTCAGCCGGGCCCTCGCCGTAGCAGCCGCCGCAGGTGCGGTGTGGACCCTGTCCGCTATCGCCGTGCTGGTCCTGACCTACGCGGATGTGGCCGGACAACCACTTTCCGGTGACGCCGAATTCACCCAGGCGCTCGTCTACTTCATGACGGACATCGAGACCGGACGGGCCTGGCTGGCGGTAACGATCATCGCTGCCGTCGTCACTACGGCACTGTTCGGAGTCCGGTCCCTGGGCGGCCTGGCCCTCACCTTGATCCTGGCACTGATCGGCCTCGTTCCCACCGCCCTGATCGGCCACTCGTCCAGTTCCTCGGACCATGAAGGGGCCATCAACTCTCTCGGACTCCACCTGGTGGGTGTGAGCACCTGGGTGGGCGGCATCATCCTGCTGGCATTACTGTCCGGGATCCTCACCGGCCCCAAGGCCGGTGCATCAACGGACATCACCGAGCCCACGCTGCGCCGGTTCTCTACCCTTGCCGGTTTCGCCTTCTTCCTGGTCTTCGCTTCCGGTGTCATTAATGCCAGCATCCGGATCACCAGCTGGGGAGACCTCTTCGGCTCGTCATACGGACAGCTGATCCTTGCCAAGTCCGCCGCCACCCTGGTCCTGGGCGGCATCGGGTTCATGCACCGGCAGTGGGTCATCCCGCAGCTGGGCCGCAAGGGATCCACCATGTCCTCCCGGCGCGTGCTCTGGCAACTGCTCCTCGCCGAACTCCTGGTGATGGGCGCAACCTCAGGTATCGCCGTCGCGCTGGGCCGTTCAGCGCCCCCGCAGCCCACCACGTTTGCACCCGACGCGTCCCCGGCCTTCATCCTGACCGGCTACGAGCTCCCCCCGGAACTGAACGCCAGCCGGTGGCTCACCGAGTGGCGCCTGGACTGGCTGTGGATCGCTGTAGCCCTGTTCGGCCTCGTGGCCTACGTCCTGGGCGTCGCCAAGGTCCACCGCCGCGGGGACAAGTGGCACTGGTTCCGCACCGTCAACTGGATCATCGGCCTCATAGTCCTCACCTACATCACGTCAGGGCCGCCTGCGGTGTACGGCCGCATCCTCTTCTCGGCACACATGGTGGACCACATGGCACTGACCATGGTGGCGCCCATCTTCCTGGTACTCGGGGCACCGGTGACGCTTGCCCTGCGCGCGCTGCCCGCCCGCGGTGACGGCTCGCGGGGCGCCCGCGAATGGATCCTGGTGTTCGTGCACTCGAAGTTCTCCCAGCTGGTCACGCATCCGCTGTTCGCCGCGGCCAACTTTGCGGGCTCGATCGTGATCTTCTACTTCTCCGACCTGTTCGGCTACGCCATGCGCGAGCACGTGGGGCACGAGTTGATGAACCTGCACTTCCTCCTCACCGGGTACATCTTCGTGCTCACCATGATCGGCACCGATCCCCTGCCGCGCCGGGCCCCGTACCCCATGCGGCTGCTGCTGCTCCTCGCCACCATGGGCTTCCACGCGTTCTTCGGCGTCTCCATCATGGGCGGCACCGGGCTGCTCGCAGCGGACTACTTCGGCAACCTGGGCCGCACGTGGGGCCAGTCCGCGCTGGCCGACCAGCAGACCGGCGGAGCGGTGGCCTGGGGCATCGGTGAGGTGCCCACGCTCCTGGTGGCAATCGGCGTCGCGATCATGTGGTCCCGCTCGGACCAGCGGGAGACCAAACGGGTGGACCGCGCGGCGGACAGGAATAACGACGCCGATCTTGCCGCTTACAACGATATGTTTGCCAAATTGGCTGAACGCGATGCCAGGCTGGCTGACCGCAACAAGCTGGAAGGACGCTGATGAGCGAAACCGTACGCACCCATGCCCGTGTCCGGGCCTCCGAACTGTTGGGCCGCAACTGGCTGAACACCGGCGGCAAGACCCTGGACCTCGAAGCCCTCCGCGGCAAGATCGTCCTGCTCGATTTCTGGACCTTCTGCTGCATCAACTGCCTGCACGTCCTGGACGAGCTGCGGCCGCTGGAGGAGCAGTACTCGGACGTCCTGGTGACGGTGGGTGTCCACTCGCCCAAGTTCGAGCACGAGGCCGATCCCGTGGCCCTCGCCGCCGCCGTGGAGCGCTACGAGATCCACCACCCCGTCCTGGACGATCCTGAACTGGACACCTGGAAGGCCTACACCGCCCGCGCCTGGCCCACCCTGGTGGTCATCGACCCCGAGGGCTACATCGTGGCGCACCTGTCCGGTGAAGGCCACGCGGACGGCCTGGCCGTGCTGATTCCCGAGCTGATCGCCGAACACGAGGCCAAGGGCACGCTGCACCGCGGCTCCGGCCCGTACGTGGCCCCCGAGGCCACCTCCGGCACCCTGCGCTTCCCCGGCAAGGCGCTCTTCCTCCCGGCAGGCCGCGGGTCCACGGCTGGGGAGGAAGCGTCCGACGGCGGCGCGGCAGCGGGTGCCGCAGCCAGCGGTTCCGGCGGCAAGGGTTCCTGGCTGGTCACCGATACCGGCCACCACCGCCTCGTGGAACTCGGCACGGACTTCGAAACTGTCCTTGCCACCTACGGCTCGGGCACCAAGGGATACTCCGACGGTCCTGCCGCCGGGGAAGACGCCACCGCACAGTTCAACGAGCCCCAAGGCCTGGTCCTGCTGCCGGAAGACGTGGCAGCTAAGGCGGGCTACGACGTCGTTATTGCCGACTCGGTCAACCACCGCCTGCGTGGACTCTCGCTCACGGACGGCAAGGCACTGACCCTTGCGGGCAATGGCGTGCAGCGGCTCCTGGAAACCGGGCCCGCCCGCGTGGACGAGGACGGTGCCGGCTTCAGCGGGTCCCTGGGCAACGACCCCCTGGACGTCTCGCTGAGCTCTCCCTGGGACGTTGTGTGGTCGCGCAAGCTGAACGCCGTGGTGGTGGCCATGGCCGGCACACACCAGATCTTCAGCTTCGACCCCCTCACCGGCGGCGTGGCCATCGTGGCCGGCAACGGACTGGAAGGGCTGCTGGACGGGCCCGCCCACGAGTCCTGGTTCGCACAGTCCTCAGGCCTGGCCGAGGACGCCGACGGGAACATCTGGGTTGCCGACTCTGAAACGTCGGCGCTGCGTACGCTGGTGATCGACGACGCCGGGACGGTGACCGTGAAGACCGCCGTGGGCAAGGGCCTGTTCGATTTCGGCTTCCGCGACGGTCCTGCGGCCGAGGCCCGGCTGCAGCACCCGCTGGGCGTCACGGTCCTCCCGGATGGCTCCGTGGCCATCGCTGACACCTACAACGGCACCGTCCGCCGGTATGACCCCGCCAACGGCACAGTGTCCACACTGGCCCGCGGACTTGCCGAGCCGTCCGACGTGATTGTGGACGCCACCGGGGCTGCCGGCGCCGAGCCGCTGCTGGTGGTGGTGGAGGCGAACAAGCACCAGCTGGTGTACGTGCCCATTCCCAAGGAAGCGCAGCAGGTGGATGAGGGCGCCTCCCAGACGCAGCGGCCCAAGAGCCCCGTGGCTCCGGGACCGCTGGAACTGACGGTCCGCTTCACCGCCCCCACCGGGCAGAAGCTCGACGACCGCTGGGGTGACCCCACCCAGCTGAAGATCTCCTCCACGCCGCCCGAGCTGCTGGTGTCCGGCGGCGGCACCTCCGTGGGGCTGCTGCGCACGCTGGAGCTCGCCCCGGACGTTCCCGAGGGCGTGCTGCATATTACCGCCCGCGCCGCGGCCTGCGACGGGCCGGAGACCGAGGACGGCGAGATCCCGGACCACGCCGCCTGCCACCTGTACCAGCAGGACTGGGGCATCCCGGTGCTGCTTCAGGCCGACGGCGACACCGAGCTGGTCCTGGACCTCCGCGGCATGGACTGACGCGCCGCCGTCGTCCGTGCCAAAGTGGCCCGGCTTTCGCTCCTGAAGAGCGTAAGCCGGGCCCTTTCCGTTGGACTGGGCTGTGATAGCTGGGCCACTTTGGGAGGGCCGATTGTCCACATAGCTGCGGCAGCACCTCCCCCAGGGGCCGCGGAAGCGGACATCGTTGCCTGATGGATCCTGCGGAAATCCTTCGATCAGGTGGCGGAGTGCTGTTGAGGCGCGACGTGCTGGCGGCCGGCGCTACGGATGTGGACCTGCGCAGGGCGGTGCGGACGGGCCAGGTGGTCCGGCTTGAACGCGGTTTGCTGGCTGTGCCCGATGCTGACAGCGAGCTGGTTTGGCCGGACAGGCCCACGGGCTCCTGACCTGTGTGTCCGCAGCGCGGATGTACGGACTCTGGCAGCTCCAGGCTCCCGCGCGTCCGCACTACTGGCACAGCAACGGGCGAAGTTCTGTGGGCTGTGTCAGCCACCGGCTTTCCCTGATCCAAAATCCCCGCTATCGAACTCTCGCGGCACTTCCTGATGTCCTCCTTCATGCGCTGCTGTGTTTGCCCGAGCTGGAGTCGCTGGTGATGGTGGAGAGTGCATACAACCGTGGAGACATCGACCTTGCCAGCCTCTTCCGGCACCTTGAAGGAAGTCGCTGTGGAACGGCCCGGAACGTGCTGTCCAAAGTGGAACGGGGCGCTGACTCCCTCCTGGAAACCTTGGCGAGGGTGCTGTTCAGGGAAGCTGGCATAGCCACAGAGACCCAGGTGTGGATCAACGGCGTCGGACGCGTCGACTTCCTGCTGGAGGGTTTCCTTATTGTGGAAATCGACGGAATCGCCTTCCATCTGGAGTCACGGCAATTCAAGAAGGACCGCCGCCGGGATAACTCCGCAATCGTTCAGGGCCTGCCCGTGCTCAGGTTCTTCTATGATGACGTGGTTTTTGCGCCCGAGTCCGTCCTGGCCCAGGTCCGGTTGGTGCTGTCACGAGGTTCGCTGCGGTGGCCCCTGCCAAACCAGCCCAGCTTTCGGCGGGATTGGGCATAGGAGTACAGGCAAACTCTGGAGGCAGGCTCTAAAGGTGGGCCAGTGTGGTCGGGCGCCAACCAAAACAGGCAGGTGATCCTAGAAGCTCAGCTGGGGAGTGACCTTCACAGTGTCGCCGGAGACGTCCAGGCGGGTGGTGAAGCTGAAGTCCACCTCTTCGTCGAGCGGGTACCAGACGCCCGTGAAGGAGTTTTGCTGCAGTGCCTCCACCTTG
The DNA here is from genome assembly GCF_050038305.1 of Pseudarthrobacter sp. 1G09. Lineage (NCBI taxonomy): Bacteria > Bacillati > Actinomycetota > Actinomycetes > Micrococcales > Micrococcaceae > Pseudarthrobacter > Pseudarthrobacter sp. 1G09. Next base: position 4,251,907 of record NZ_CP188306.1, on the reverse strand, counting down.
GCTTTTCCGTCCAGCGGCGAGACCACCCAGCGGCCGTCAAAGGGCTCGATGGAGACGTTTGGGTACTCGGTCACGGACCACTTAATGCTGCCGTCCTGCACCCTGTTGTTGCTGGCGTAGTAGAAGGGGCAGTCGGGCTGCAGCCGCTGCTCCTTCTGGGCTTCGGCGGCGCAGCCGTCCAGGAATTCCCGGACCTTGGCGGACACGTCCTCCTTGAGCTTGCCGGTGGCCTGGGTCAGCAGGTTCAGGGGAGCCACGGGGGTGTCCCGCCCGGTCACCGTGGCGCGGCTGGCGGGGGCGGAGAAGTACTGGCCATCCAGCGACGCCTCGTATTCGCCGGGGTAGAACACGGCGAAGGAGTTCCGGCCGTTGGGCATGTTCACGGGGACGCCGTTGATGTTCGCTTCGCTGCCGTTCACCACGGTGATGTCCACCGTGGGCAGCCTTGACGGGACAAAGGCCCAGGTGTTGAAGAAGATCCATTCGGTGCCGGTCTTCTGGAGCACGAATTCGGTGCTGAGCCGGCTTCCGTCAATGGTGTAGTCCATCGGCACTGCCACGCGGTTGTCCGGACGTTCTTCCGGCTCGCCGATCTGGACGTTGGAGAGCCTCGACGCAGCTGTCTGCAGGGCCGTGCCGTCCAGCATGGCGGCGTTGCTTGGGGGAACAGTGGCCCGCAGGAGGCCCAGGGCCTTGCCGCCGTTCCCGCTTTGCAGGGCGTCAATGTACTCGCGCACCGGCTGCTGCGGGCTGGCCACTGTGCTGTTGACCAGGTTGATGGCCACAATGGCTCCGGCCACGGCAAGCATGAGGCCCAGCAGCCATCCGGCCGCTATCCTCACCAACGCTTGACTCATCTGCACGTTTATTACAGTAACGTCAGTACGTTGGCACACTAAAGTCGGCGCCTCCCCTAATTCCCGCCGCAGCCCGGCGTTGACACCAGGGACAGCGCCCGACGACGCCGGCACGGAGAGTGCCCGGCCGCACCTTTGATCCGGCCCGGCCCGGCCCTGGCGGGGTCCGCGGGTCCCCGCGCCGGGGCCCCGGGGTCAGCGGCGGCGACGCCGGGAGGACGTGCCGAACATGCCGCGCAGCAGCTCACGGCCCAGCTGGGTGCCCACGGACCGGGCCATGCTTTTCAGCCCGCCACCCAGGGCGCCGCCCAGCACACCGCCCAGGTCGCCCATGATTCCGCCGCCGGGCTGGGGCTCGGGTGCACGGGGTGCCCGCTGAGCCTGGACGCTGCCAGCCCTTTCAGCGGCCCCGTCCCTGCCGGAACTGGTACCCGACGGCCGGCTGCTGGGCCGGCCCAGGATCTCCTCTTCAATGCGCCTTGCCTCGGCGTCGACGTCGTTGTGCTGCGAAGCCCCATCCGGTGTCCCGGCGGAAGCCGCAGGACCGGTAGGTGCTGCCGTCTTGCCGGTGAGCTTCTCGTACGCGGACGGGTTGTCCACCGCTGTGCCGTACTTGCCCAGCAGCGCGGACCCGGCCACGGTGCTCCGGACCAGGGCCTCGTCGCTGGGGCCCATGACCGATTCGGGGGCCCGCAGCCGGGTGAGGGCCACCGGGGTGGGGGCGCCCTTGTCGTTCATGACGGTGATGACCGCTTCACCGATGCCGGCCGACGTGAGCGTCTCTTCCAGGTCGTAGTCGCTGAGCGGGAACGTGGACACGGTGGCCTTGAGGGCTTTGGCGTCCTCCGGAGTGAAGGCCCGCAGGGCGTGCTGGACCCGGTTGGCCAGCTGGCCGAGGACGTCGGCGGGGACATCCTTGGGGGTCTGGGTGACGAAGAAGATGCCCACGCCCTTGGACCGGATCAGCCGGACGGTGGAGGTAATGGCGGCCAGGAAAGCCTTGGAGGCGCCGTTGAAGAGCAGGTGCGCTTCGTCGAGGAAGAAGACCAGCTTGGGCTTGTCCAGGTCGCCAGCTTCGGGGAGGTCTTCGAACAGGTCGGCGAGCAGCCACATGAGGAACGTGGAGAACAGCATGGGCTTGCTCTGCAGCGTGGGCAGTTCCAGGCAGGTGACCACGCCGCGGCCATCCGGCGCGGTGCGCAGCAGTTCGGCGGTATCAAACTCCGGTTCGCCGAAGAACTTCTCCAGGCCCTGGGCTTCGAGGGTGACCAGCTCGCGCAGGATCACCCCGGCGGTCGCTTTCGAGAGCCCGCCGAGCTGCTCGAGCTCGTCCTTGCCTTCATCGGACGTCAGGAATTGGATGACCGCCCGGAGGTCCTTGAGGTCGATCAGTTCCAGGCCGTTCTTGTCGGCGAAGTAGAAGACCAGCTGCAGGCTGGATTCCTGGGTGTCGTTGAGCTCCATGATCCGCGAAAGCAGGATGGGCCCGAACGAGGTCACCGTGGCCCGGACGGGGATGCCGTTGCCGTCGCCTCCCAGCGCCAGGAATTCCACCGGGAAGGTCTTGCCGTGCCAGTCCTGGCCAATACTCCGGGTGCGGGACAGGAGCTTCTCGCTGCCGGCCGCGGCCGTGGCGAGTCCGGAGAGGTCACCCTTGATGTCCGCCAGGAAGACGGGCACGCCGGCGGTGGAAAGCTGTTCGGCCATCATGTGCAGGGTGACGGTCTTGCCGGTACCCGTGGCTCCGGCCACCAGGCCGTGCCGGTTCATCATGGCCAGCGGCAGCCGCACCGGCGCGTCCTTGTGGAGTTCACCGTCGATCAGGGCGGCCCCCAGCTCGATGGTGGCGCCTTCCAGGGCGTAGCCCTTCTGGATAGTGGCAAGCTTCTCTGCTGTGGTTTTGTTCGCCATGGCGCTAGCTTAGCGGCGGCCGGTGCATCTGCCGAGGTGCCCGGAAGGTCAGTCCTGCGCCGTACCGGTGCCGGCGTCGGTCAGGCGCTTGGTGAACGCCAGCGCCCCGATGGTCTCGGGGTCCGCAGCCAGGTCGAACTGTGCCTCGTAACCCGTGCTCAGGTACAGGTGTTTGGCCTCGGGCTGCCGCGGGCCGGTGGTCAGGTACAGGCCGGTGTATCCGCGCGCAGCTGCCAGGGCCTCCAGTTCGGCGAGCACCAGCTTGGCCAGGCCGCGACGGCGGTGGGCGGAATGGGTCCAGATCCGCTTCAGTTCCGCCGTGGTGGCGTCATACCGGCGGAACGCGCCGCCGGCGATGGATTCGCCGTCTTCCTGGATGATGAGCAGCGCGCCGGAGGGGCCCTCGAACTCCGCCGCCGGGTACCGGTTCAGTTCTTCGGCCGCAGCGCCGCTGCCGAACAGGTCCCCGTAACGGGTGTCGTATTCGACGGCGAGTTCGTCCAGGAGCGGCCGGACCCGGGGATCGTGCATGGGCAGGATGAGGACTTCCAGGGCGGCGCGGTCCAGGGGACGGGGGTGGACTTCTGGTTCTGCTGTCACCGGTGGTTCCTTGTCAGGGTCTGGTTCCGTCCGGCAGCGGCCGGCTCTGGGGATATTGTGGCGGACGTTTCGCCGGCAAGGTCACGGGCCGTGCCGAGGATGGTCCGGGCCAGGGCATCGTTTTCGCGGAACGGGGCAGCATTGGTGCGCGGCCGGGCAAACGCCCCGGCGCCCCAGCCGGACGTTCCGGGGCCGACTCCGAACACGGTGTCCTGCGGGGTGCCGTCCCGCCCCACCAGCCGGTGCTGCGGGGTCACCAGCAGCTTGCCGGTGGAGTGGATCCCTTCCGCGGTCAGCAGCTGCTGCTCGGTTCCAAGCCCGCTGCCGTTCAGGGAAGCCAGCACGGGGTTGAGCGACCGGACCACCGACGTGGCCGGCAACCTTGCCTCGATGAACGCCCGCGCCGAAACCACCGCATCGGATTGCGGCGACGCGGCCACGAAAGCCCCGGTTGCTTCGTCGGTGGTGACCTCCACACCGGGTCCAAGGAACTGCAGCAGCCCGGCACGGTGCAGGGCCAGCATCTGCCGCAGGCGGTGGGGCGGCGGCCCGGAATCGACGAAGCTGAAGAAGCCGTGCCACCAACCATGGACGGTCTGCTGGGACCGGGCGTTCAGCCGGTCCGCGGGGACCACACGGCCCACCTCCATGTACACGTGCAGCAGGGCCAGGAACAGGGCGAGTGTCTCGGGGTGGTCCGGGGTGTCACGGAGGGCGAGGTCGTGTTCGATGTATCCGGCCACGGCATCCTGCACGGCACGGTGGTCCGCGAAGCGGCGCCCGTCGAAGGGCCGGTCCAGCCGTTCGAGGTCCAGGTGCAGGGCGTCGTCGGGAACGGCGGCGGCCACGAGGTCCGCGCGCTCGCTGCCGTACCAGTCCAGGGCTGCATAGCGTGCAGCGAATTCGTCCCAGCCCATGGCAGCCCGTTCGGGGCTTCCGGTCAGGAGCTCGCGATAGTAGTAGTACCCGGCCTCCTTGGCCACCAGCGGCCAGAGGTGCTGGTGGAAGTCCAGTTCCCCGTGGCTCTGGAGCAGTGATTCGACAGCCGCAGGGGTGAAGAACCGCAGGGGTCCGGGTGCTTCGCCGCGGAGGGTGGCGGAGATCTTGGAGTGGTAGGGCACGCCGCGGCGCGACCCGGCCCACAGCCGCGGTTCCCGTCCGGACGGAAGGTAGCGCAGCCCGCCGTCGGGCGCTTCCGCGAACCGGCCGCCGCGGCCCTCCATCAGGATGACCAGCAGGTCCACGAAGGCCAGGCCCATGCCGGAGACGATGACGTCCTGCCCCGGGGCAATGCCTGAGTAGTCGACGTCGGTGGTGTAGCTGGGTGCCGCATGGTAGCCGCCGTGCCGGGCGGCGAACCCGGCGTAGCCCGCGGAAGCGGCGTCAGGCAGCGAATCGGTGTGGCCCAGAGCGGTCACCAGGATGTCCGCGTGCAGCGCCCTGCCGTTGGCCAGCGCGACTTCGTGCCCGCCGTCCGCCAGGGGTGAGATCCCGACGGCGGTGCTCCGGTGGGTGGTGACGCTGCGGTTCAATGCCCTGGCGGCCCGGCGGAAGAACCACTCGAGGTACTGGCTCTGCAGCTGGCGGGTGGGGAATGTGGTGCCGTTGAGTGCCCGGAGCTGGTCCTGCAGGTGCTGCGGGAAGTCCGGCACATCGGTGATGAACCCGTCCAGGACACCGGCGGTCCACTCCACCAGTCCGGGGCCGGAAGCGGCTGGGCCGTCGCAGGCCACGGACTCGTCGGTGAACATGGTGATGTCCGCGGCCATGGAGTTCAGGAGCAGGCCCGGGTCCTGGTCGTACCGCCAGATGCGGCCCGAGCCCGGAACGTGCGGCTCCACCACATGGATCTCCAGCGGACCGGCAAAAACATCCGGCCGGTTGGCGGCGATCCGCTCCAGGACGCCGGCCGTGCGCGGTCCGCCGCCGATAAACACGACGGCCGGAATCTTCGCTGGCATGGGGGCTCCTGACGGGCGGATGGGCTGATGGGCGTGCTGGTGGGAGGTGCAGCGGCGCGTTGGCAGCCGCCGGAGTGCCCATGCTAGGCAGCGGTGACGACGCCGGTCGAGCGGCCGGTCACGCCCGTTAACTCCGCGTCACAACAGGTCAAAAGACGCAAGAAACCGACTCATGACGCAGTGCGAAGCCCGGTGAACTAATGCAACTTCCGGTGTTGCCGCCCCGTTTGGGCCGGTCCTAGATTTGCAGCCAGCAACCGGGGCAAAAGCCCAAGCCGGGGCGCCCGCTCCGGTCCGAACACCAGGACCAGGACAAGAAGCGAGGTGGCACATGAGTTCAGCAACATCGAGGGTGGCGCAGGCACGGCCGGCACCCACGGGAGAGCCGGCAGCGACGGCGGAGACCGAAACGGCGGCAGCCGCTCCCGGACAGGCGGCCACCGAATCCGCTTCTGCAACGGGCAGCAACCTGCCGTCAGGCGGGGGCTTGCCGCCCGAAGGAACAGCGCGCACTGCCGCTGACTATTCGTCATACCGCGTGGTGGCTGCCAAGCATCCGTGGCGCTGGGTGGGAACTGCCGCCGTGGCGCTCGGCGTCCTGGCCGTGGCCTGGTCGCTGGCCACCAACCCGCGCTGGGAGTGGGGTGTGGTGGCGCAGTGGTTTACCGCGCAGTCCGTGGTCAACGGCCTGGTGGAAACCTTGAAGCTCACCGCCATCTCCGGCATCCTCGGCTTCGTGTTGGGCTTCATCCTGGCCCTCATGCGGTTGTCCGCATCGCCGCTGCTGGTGTCCGTCTCCTGGACGTTCTCCTGGATCTTCCGGTCCACGCCGCTGCTGGTCCAGCTGCTCCTCTGGTACAACCTGGGCTACCTCTACGAAAAGGTCAGCCTGGGCATCCCGTTCACGGACGTGCGGTTCTTCGAGGTGCAGACCACCACGCTGATCAGCCAGTTCGCCGCGGCAGTGCTGGGCCTGACCCTGAACCAGGCCGCCTACTCCGCGGAAATCATCCGCGGCGGCATCCTCTCCGTAGACCAGGGCCAGCTGGAGGCCGCCGCCGCCCTGGGCATCCCGGCCTGGCGCCGCTCCACCCGGATCGTCCTGCCGCAGGCCATGCGCGCCATCCTGCCCACCGCCTTCAACGAGATCATCGGCCTGGTCAAGGGCACCTCGATCGTCTACGTGCTGGCCTACTCGGAGCTGTTCTACACCGTGCAGGTGATCTACAACCGCACCCAGCAGGTCCTGCCGCTGCTGTTGGTGGCCACCCTCTGGTACGTGGTGATCACCTCCGTGCTCAGCGTCTTCCAGTACTACATCGAACGCCACTACTCCAAGGGTGCCGTGCGCAACCTGCCCCTGACGCCACTGCAGAAGGCCCGCAAGTTCTTCGCCACCCACGCCGTCACCAACCGGAAGAGCCTCTGATGACCGCCACCCTTTCAGCCCCCGCCACCCGCGGGCTCGTCGAAATCACTGGCGTCCGCAAGTCCTTCGGCGCCACCGAGGTGCTCAAAGGCGTCAACCTCACTGTGGAACCGGGCGGCGTGGCCGTGATCGTCGGCCCGTCCGGTTCCGGCAAATCCACCCTGCTGCGCACTATCAACCACCTCGAAAAGGTGGACGGCGGCCACATCTCCATCGACGGCAAGCTGGTGGGCTACGAAATCCGCGGCCAGAAACTCCACGAGCTGCGCGAGAAGGACATCCTCAAGCAGCGCACCGAGATCGGCATGGTGTTCCAGAACTTCAACCTCTTCCCGCACCTCACCGCCCTGGAAAACGTGGCGGAAGCACCTGTCGTGGCCCAGGGCCGTTCCAAGGAGGAAGCCCGCCGCCGCGGCCTCGAACTGCTGGACCGCGTAGGGCTCAAGGACCGCGCCGGCGCCTACCCCCGGCAGCTTTCCGGCGGACAGCAGCAGCGCGTCGCCATCGCCCGGGCCCTGGCGCTGGACCCCAAGATCCTGCTGTTCGACGAACCCACCTCCGCGCTGGACCCGGAACTTGTCAACGAAGTGCTGGACGTCATCCGGGAACTGGCCAAGTCCGGCACCACCCTGATCATCGTCACCCACGAAATGGGCTTCGCCCGCGATGTGGCGGACACCGTGGTGTTCATGGACCAGGGCCAGATCGTGGAACAGGGCACCCCGCAGCAGATTTTCACCAACCCCCAGGAACCGCGCACCCGGAGCTTCTTCTCCAAGGTGCTCGAACCGGCTTTCAACATCTAAGGACCATCATGGCTCTCTCCACCCCGCGCTTCCGTACGCGCCGTTCACTGGCAGCACTGCCCGCCGTCGTCCTCCTGGGAACGGCCGCGCTGTCCGCCTGCGCGGACCCCGGCGCTTCGGCCTCCGGTGATGCCTCCGGCGCGGCGCAGACGACGGCGGCACGCAACGGCGTGGTCTACAACACGTCCCCGGACCAGCAGCGGATCCGCGGCGAGAAGGACGCGGCGCTCGCCGCCAAGGTCCCCGGGCTGATCGGCAAGGACGGAAAGCTGACGGTGGCCACCACGGCCGGGTCCATCCCCCTGTCCTTCCACGCCACTGATGACAAGACGCCCATCGGCTCCGAGCTGGACATCGCCCAGCTGGTGGCGGACAAGCTGGGCCTGGAACTCGACGTCCAGGTCACCTCCTGGGAGAACTGGCCGCTGAAGACCCAGTCCGGCGACTTCGAGGTGGTTTTCTCCAACGTGGGCGTTAACAAGGACCGCGTGAAGCTGTTCGACTTCGCCAGTTATCGCGCCGCGTTCATGGGCTTTGAAGCCAAGAAATCGGCCACCTACGACATCAAGGGTGCGGACGACATCTCCGGACTGCGCGTCTCCGTCGGCTCCGGCACCAACCAGGAAAAGATCCTGCTGGCCTGGAACAAGGAGCTGGAGGATAAGGGCAAGGCGTCGGCCACCCTGCAGTATTACCAGTCCGAGGCGGACACCATCCTGGCGCTGTCCTCGGGCCGCACGGACCTCAATATCGCCCCCTACCCGTCCACCGTGTACCGGGAAAACACCCGTGACGACCTGAAAGTGGTGGGCAAGGTGAACGCCGGCTGGCCGTCAGAGACGCTGGTGGCCGCCACGTCGCTTAAGGGCAACGGGCTGGCTCCGGTGATCACCGAGGCCCTGAACTCCGCCATCAAGGACGGCTCCTACGGCAAGGTCCTGGAACGCTGGGGCCTGTCAGAGGAAGCGCTGCCGGAAGCCAAGACCATCACGGAGGACAACTACGCCGCCACCCAGGCCACGGCCACCGCCAGCGCATCAGCCGAAGCATCGAAGAAGTCCTCATGAAATTCCAGGTCCTGGACATCATTCCGCACCTGAAGAACCCGCTCACCGGGGAGATCGTCTCCACGGCGGACCGGCTGAACCAGGTAGTGGAAACGGCCCGCCGGGCAGAAGCCCTGGGGTTCGACAGCTTTTCGGTGGGGGAGCGGCACGCCGGTGAGTTCATCTCTTCCTCTCCCACCACCGTGCTGGCGGCCATCGCAGCCGTGACGGACCGGATCCGGCTGCACACCGGCGTCACGGTGCTGTCCGTGCTGGACCCGGTGCGGGTGGCCGAGGACTACGCCACCATTGACCAGCTCAGCCGCGGCCGCCTGGAGGTCACCATCGGCAAGGGCAACGAGGTGCTGCAATACCCGCTCTTCGGCTTGGACCTGGCGGACCAGTGGGACCTGCTGGCCGAAAAGTATGAGCTGCTGCGCCGGCTGTGGCGTGAAGAAGGCGTCACCTGGTCCGGCAGGTTCCGGTCTCCGCTGACCGAGCCGGCCACCACCACGCCGCGCCCCTTCGACGGTCCGCCGCGTATTTGGCATGGTTCTGCTACAACACTGACTTCGGCTGCCCTGGCCGGCAAATGGGGCGATCCCCTGTTCACGGCCAACGCCATCCAGCCGCGGGAAAACTATGCCGTGCTGATCGATCACTACCGCGAAGAGTACAGCCGCCACGGCCACGACCCCCGCCACCAGTACGTGGGCTCGGGCTGCGGCGCCGGCGGCGTGTTCATCGCCGACACCACCCGGGAGGCGGTGCGCCAGTTCGGACCCGTCTACGAGGCCCTGACGGCCAACCGCAACGTGCCGGGCAACAACTCGCCCTTCCGGGACATCCAGCACGCCGTGGCCGAGGGGCCCGCGCTGGTGGGCAGCCCGGAGCAGGTGATCGACAAGATCCTGAGCTACCACCAGCTCTACCGCCACGACCTGCAGTCCATCTCCCTGCCCACCACCCTGCCTTTCGAACAGCAGCTGGAAATCCTCGAGCGCTTCGCCCTTGAGGTGATCCCGGCCGTCCGGGCCGCGGCACCCACCACGCTGTGGGAAGCCGGAGACCCCTACGGCAGCCGCCCCGAATTCACGCGATCCAACCCGTCCGCCAACGCCAGCAGGAGTGAGAACGCCCTTGTCCACTGAAACAGCCCTCGAAACCTTCGACGCCGACTGGCAGGAGTGGCATGCGGCGCATGAGCGCCACCGCGCCCACCCGCACGGCTTCCTCGCCGTGACCCACCTCCACTGGCTCAGCAACGACGCCGCCGCGCTGGAAGGCGCCCCGGGCACCTGGAGTGCGGAGGCCGACGTCGTCCGCGTTGTCCTGCAGCCGGGTGAGAGCCTGCAGCAGGACGGCAGGGAACTGAACACCGAAGCCGGCGCAACCCTGGACTTCGGACCCATCGCCGAACGCGGCGGGATCAACCTTGTGTCCGGCGAGACCGTCATCGAGGTGGCCAAGCGCGGCGGCGAGTACATCGTGCGGCCGCGGAACCCGGAGAACGGGCTACTCCGCCAGTACCAGGGCACGCCCGCCTACTCGCCCGATGCCGCCTACGCCGTCCGCGGAACGTTCGTTCCGTTCGAGGCGCCGCGGCCCACCACGGTGGGCGCCGCCGTCGAGGGCATCCAGCACGTTTACGCGGCCCCGGGCGAGATCCGTTTCAAACTGGCCGGCCAGGAACTGGCGCTGACCGCGTTCAACGGCCACACCCCGGGCTCCCTATCGGTGCTGTTCACGGACCAAACCTCCGGTGCCACCACCTACGCGGCCAACCGCTCGCTGTCCGTGGTGCCCGCAGCGGACGGCTCCGTGGTGCTGGACTTCAACCGGGCGGTCAACCTGCCGTGCGCCTACACGGACCTCGCCACCTGCCCGCTGCCCCCGGCCGAAAACCGGCTGCCCGTGGCCATCGAGGCCGGCGAAAAGATTCCCTACGAACGTCAGGACCAGAAGTGAGCAACACCCATACCCCTTCGGCCGAAGGAAGCCAGGCCGGGTTCCTGGCCATCGAGCTCGACGGCGCCGGCTGGGACGGGGCGGACATCTCCCGTGCGGTGCTGGCCGCCGAGTCCGCCGGCTTCCACGCGGCCACGTTCACGGACGCGCCGGTTCCCGGCCGTGCCAACGCACTGCAGCGGGCAGCGTTCGCCGGCCCGGTTACCAGGTCGATTGCACTGGTGCCCGAAGTGGACACCGTTTACACCGAGCCGTTCCATGTTTCCACCCAGCTGGCCAGCCTCGACTACGTCTCCGGCGGCCGGGCCGGATGGATCGTCACCGCCGCCGAATCGCCTGAGGCTGCTGCCGCCGTCGGGCGTTCTTCCGTCACCGGCGCCGCACTGGGCCAGGAAGCCGCCGCGTCCATCGAGGTATCCCGGCGGCTCTGGGACTCGTGGGAGGACGACGCCGTGATCCGCGACGTCCCCACCGGGCGGTACATCGACGTGGACAAGCTCCACTATGCCGATTTTGAGACGCCTGACGGCTTCGCCGGCGCGGGCTATTCGGTGAAGGGTCCGTCCATCATTCCGCGTCCGCTGCAGGGGCAGCTCCCCGTACTGGTTCCTGCTTCGCTGCTTGGCGAGGTGCCGGCCGACGCCGTGGACGCTGTGCTGGTGTCGGCGCCAACCCCCGAACTGCTGGCTGCGGAGGTCCTCGACGTGCGTTCCCGCGTGGGTGGGTTCGTGGCGGTGATCGCCGAGCTCGACGTCGTCCTCGATTCGCGCGGGCAGGCTGCGGCCTCGCGCGAAACACCGTTCGACGGCGGCCGGGCAGCCTTCGCGGGCACCGCCGCCGCCCTGGCGGACTTTCTGGAGTCGCTGCTGGCCGACGCCGACGGCGTGCGCCTCCACCCGGCGTCGCTCGCCCTGGACCTCGACGAACTGGGACGCCTGGTCCTGCCCGAGTTGCGCCGCCGCGGAGCGCTCCGCCCCGTGCTGCAGGACGGCACCTTCCGCGACCTGCTGGGCCTGGAACGCCCGGCCAGCCGCTATGCACCTGCCGCCGCCGGCACCGGAAAGTAAGGAAAAACCATGACACAGCACAACCGTGCTACATCCGATGTCTTCCAGCCCACCGGCCAGATCCAGTTCGGTATTTTCTTCCAAGGCGTCAACTCCGGCACCATCTGGAAGGCGGCAGAATCCGGCTCGCAGACCGACTTCGAATCCTTCCGCCGCATCGCCCAAACCGCCGAACGCGGACTGTTCGCCGCCTTCTTCCTGGGCGAGGGACTGCGCCTGCGCGAGCACCTGGGCCGCCCGCATGCCCTGGACGTGGTGGGCCGCCCGGATGCGCAGACCATGCTCGCCGCCCTGGTGTCGGTGACCAACAACATCGGCCTGGTGGCCACCCAGAACACCACCTACAACGACCCCGCAGACCTGGCGCACCGGCTCGCCTCGCTGGACCTGATCTCCGGTGGCCGCGCCGCGTGGAACATCGTCACCACGGACAACGCCTGGACCGGCGCCAACTTCCGCCGCGGCGGATACCTGGACCACGCGGACCGCTACAAGCACGCAGAAGCGTTCGTGGAGACGGCCAAGCGGATCTGGGACTCCTGGGAGACGCCCGCCGGCCCCGCCCGCCGCGTGCTTCACGAAGGCCAGCACTACACGGTGGACGTGACACCGCGGCTGCCGCGGAGCGCCCAGTACCGGCCTGTCTTGTTCCAGGCCGGGGACTCGCCCGAAGGCCGCAACTTCGCCGCCCGCCAGGCTGACGTGATCTTCTCCGCCCACCCGAAGTTCGATGACGCCCAGGAGTTCCGCAAGGACCTCGTGGAGCGTTCGGTGGCGGCGGGCCGCGGCGCCAATGCCGTGCAGATCATGCCGGCCAGCGAGTTCATCCTCGCGGCCACCGCCGAAGAGGCCGCGGAAAAGAAGGAGTGGGTGCGGAGCCTGCAGATCGGCCCGCAGCAGGCTGTTGCCTACCTGGAGCAGTTCTGGGGCCGCGAACTGTCCGCCTATGATCCCGACGGTCCGCTGCCGGAGATCGACCCCGTGGTGGAGGAGACGTCCGAGACCCGCGGCAGCGGCTTCCACGGTGCCAAGGCCCGCCAGCTGGCGGACCAGTGGCGTGCCGAGGCCAAGGACAAGGGCCTGTCCATCCGCCAGTTCGTCACCTCCAAGACGGCGCGCATCGACGCCACGTTCACCGGCTCCTACACGGCCGTGGCGGACCATCTGGCCGAGTACGCCCGGACTGGCGCTGTGGACGGGTTCAACATCTCGCCGTGGCTGGTTCCCACCGGCCTGGATGACATCGTCAACCACCTGGTGCCGGAGCTGCAGGAGCGCGGCGTGTACCCCACCGAGTACCGCGGCAGCACCCTGCGCGAGAACCTCGGGCTGGAAACGCCGGTGCGCACGGCCGACGCGCCGTCCGGGGCAGTCCGCGCCTGATGCGTACCGCAGCCTGGTGGGGAGGGGCCGACGACGGCCGCGACGAGGGTGCCGTCGCGGGCCCTTCGCTGGGGGCTGCCTGGGCCGGGGCGTGGTCCGCGGATCCTGTTCCGGCGGGCACCGTCAAGCTGCAGCTGACGGTGTGGGAGCAGTGGGCCTAGTCCGGATCTGGTGACTGTCCGCGGCTCGCGCCCGGCCGGGTGTCAGGGTGGCACCCTGGACCCGCGCGAAGGCGGAGTACAAAAAGGCGTCAGGACCCTATCCTGACGCCTTTTTGTTTCGTGTCTGACGTCAGGTTGGGGTGTACCTCTACCTGGACGCGAAGCCATCTGAATAAGGGCGGTGCTCCCTGTCTGACAAGCGACGAGCGGCGGCTCAGGGACGCCCCGCGCAGCGAATCGCACCTACCTTGGCGAGACGCCTCCTCAAATTTCTGGAGTTACGAGACCTTTGGGGGCGCTTCGTCGAAGGGTTGCAGCTGATAGTTTTCACCCGTGCTTGCCTTCGATACCCCAGGGGGGTATATTTGAGTTGTTGTCAGTGACATGGTATGTCCCGGCCGGTGCCCTGCATCCGCGCCTTACAGCCGTCAACCCCAGCACCCATTGATGCTTCGTCAAGGAATGGAAACTGACGTGTTTGAATCTGAAAACCGCACCGCACTGCCCCTCGCCTCATCGGCTGGAGGGTGTGGCTGCTGCCCATCCGAACCCTCCTCGTCGCGCGTCGGCACTGGCGACGTTGAATTTTCTGTTGAAGGTCTAACCTGCGGGCACTGTGTCCAGACTGTTGAGAAGGCGGTATCGGCGCTTGAGGGTGTGGAATCTGCCTCCATCGAGCTCGCCCCCGGTGGCCGTTCCCGTTTGGTTGTCAGCGGTCACGCCGACAGCGTTGCTGTCCGTGAGGCCGTCACCTCCGCGGGTTACACCTTTATCAACAATTGAGCCGGTAGTACTTCGCGCTTCCCCTGCACTCCGCCGCCCTCCCGTTTGCTGGAGTACGCGGGGCCGAAACAGGGGTGGCGGGCGGATGACTCCCGTGGCAGCAGCCGCGCCGCAGGCCGGGCACGCGGGAGCGTGCCAGCCCCTCCGGTGACGGCGACGGACGTGGTTCCGACCCATGACAGTGCCGCCAAAGGCGGCAACGGAGATCCTTCTTGCCCTTCACCCCGCTGGGCCTTGTCCCAAACCTCACGAGTCGGTACCCCACGCGGTAAGCGTGCAGACGCGAGTCACTGCTGGCCCCTCGCGACCCACCAAATTTTCGTAGGAGATGTTGTGACAGAAAAAATAGGACAGCGACGCGGGTTGATACCGCTGCTGGTGATAGCCGCCGCGCAGTTGATGCTGGTGCTGGACGACTCCATCGTGAACATTGCTTTGCCGAGCATCCAGCAGGAACTCGGGATAGACGCCGTGCATCTGCCTTGGATCGTGAACGCCTATATCCTCGCGTTCGGCGCCCTGCTGCTCCTGGGCGGGCGGATCGGCGACCTTTACGGGCGCCGGCGTGCCCTGCAAGTAGGCCTGGCTATCTTCGTGCTTGCGTCACTGGTCGGGGGTTTCGGCCTGAACAGTGCGGCGCTCATTGGCGCTCGGGCCGTTCAGGGGTTGGGGGCGGCGTTGGTCGCGCCGAATGCGCTGGCCTTGATCGCCACGACCTTTGCTGAGCGCAAGACGCGGGACGCCGCCCTGGCGCTGTACGGCGCGATGTCCGGTATTGGAATCGTGATCGGGCTGCTGCTCGGTGGCGTGTTGACCGGCACCCTGGGTTGGCGGTGGGTGTTCTTCATCAACATCCCCATTGGCATCCTGGTGCTACTTGGTAGCCGCACGCTTGTTGAAGCCGATCGTCATCCGGGCAGCCTTGATGTCAGGGGGGCAGTGCTGGGAACCGGCGGGATGGTGGCCCTGGTGTATGCCATCACCCGCTTTGGTGAGGGTGGCTTCACGGACCCGGTTGGGCTTGGGCTCGTCGGCGCCGCGGTGGTGATGCTGGCTGTGTTCCTCAAGACGCAGGCGCGCAGTCGCACACCTCTGGTTCCGCTGAGCTTGTTCCGGGATCGCGGCCGCGCCGGCGCGTACGCGTCCATGCTGTTGCTGGCCGTCGGGCCCATGGGCACGTTCTATGTGATCACCCTTTACCTCCAGCAGGTACAGCACTACAGCCCCTTGCAGACCGGCGCGGGCTGGCTCCCTTTCGCTGCCGGGATAGTCGTCGGAGCCGGTGGTGCTCCCAAACTGCTGAACAAGGTGGCTCCGCGCGTTATCGCCTCAGGGGGCGCTCTGCTCAGCGCGGCGGGGGCCTTCTGGTTCTCTTTTATCCAGGTAGACACGAGCTACTGGCTGCACCTTGCCCCGGCCATGTTCTTCCTTGCCCTCGGGTTCGGCCTCGGCGTCATTGCCCTGACCCAGGCCGCGGTCTACAACACGGCACCCCACGAGGCCGGCATTGCCTCCGCACTGCTCAACTCCGCGCAGCAGATCGGTGTGGCGCTGGGCCTGGCGGTTCTGGCCGGCATCGCCGCAACCGTCACCGGGACGTCCGAACCCGGCGCAACAGCAGCCGCTCAACTGGTCGCCGGGTACGGCAGTGCACTCGCCGTCGCCGCCGGCCTGCTGGCCGCTGCCGGAATCCTGGCAGCGGCCACCTTGCCCGCCAAACCAGAGGCACAAGCCGCTGGCAAGTCCGCTGTGGCTGCGGTCGACCAACCGAACCGCTAGCTGCAGAGACGAAGCGCAGGCATGCCCGCCCCGATCAGGGCGGGCATGCTGGTCATGCGAGCCCAAGCCGATCGCGGCGGCCGCATCCTGCCCCCATCCCATTACGGTGCCCCGAAACAAAATCGTGAAAGGCTACACCACCGCCCTGAGTAGGGGCCCTCATCCTTGCCGCCGCACTCATCGTCTCCCTCATGGTCAACGCCCGCCCACAACATCAGCAATAGCGGTACCCGGCACGCAACGAAAGGCTAACTAATGCAAGATCACCAGGCAGATGCCCAGTACATGAAGGATCTGAAGGAGAGCGCGCCGGAGATGGTCTCCGCGTTCTTCTGCATCGAAGATCACACCAAGCGTGCCGTCACCGCAGGAGCCTCCAAAGCTGACATTGCGGAGGCTGTTATGGTCGCTACCGCCCTGCGCGCCGGCGGTGGAGTGACCCACGGGTGGAAAGCGATGAGGAGCATCGCCGAAGGGCATTAAGTGGACATGTAGGCAGGCGCCACACCGGATACGTCGGTTAGCCTCGATAGCCAATTAAGGCCAGAAACCCGAGCCCGTCGACAGGTTCTGGTTCTGGCCGCAATCCCGGAGCCTACGGACGCGCCGCTGGCCAAAATCGACCTCGTCACCTCAGCCGCACAAGGCCGTAGCGTCGGGAAAAAAGCCAGATGCCGGCCGGGACCTATGTGCAGCTGGTGGGGTTCTGGCCGAAGATCTCTCTGGTTGTCATCCGGTAGCTGAGCTCGCCGGAGAGTGCTTGTGGCGTGACCCAGACCTGGTGGCCTTGGCACGCTTCGAACATCTGGCGTGGGTTGCTGCGGTCGGCCGCAAGCCAGAGTATGGAGGAGTCGGGCATGACGTCTTCGACGAACCCGGTTCTGATCACCTGGCCGTTTTGGCGGATTTCAACCCAAGCGTTGATCAGCAGGCTCCAGTCACCGTGTTTACGCGGCGTTGCTCGGTTCAGTGTCATGGGCTTTCCGGTTCAGGTCTAAAAGAGTGGCAGCGGCCCATACCGGGCCGCTGCCACTCTTGTCGGCGGGGAGGGAGCCGTGGTGGCCTCTAGGAGGCGACGGCTTCTTTAATCCGGTCGCGGATCTGGCGTTCGAGGTTTTCCTGGGCGGGGAGGGCCTGAAGAGTTTCGTTGAGTTCTGATTGCGGGATGACGACTATGCCGTCCTGGTCGCCGATGACGACATCACCTGGGTTGCAGACGACGTTGCCGCAGGCGACCGCTTTGCCGACGCACCCGGGTCCGTTTTTAGAGGGCCCGGCGGGTACTACGGCGCGGGCGAAGACGGCCAGGCCCATCTCGTTCATCTCTTCGATGTCTCGGACGGCTCCGTCGACGATCACGCCGGTGACGCCTTTATGGAGGCAGATTTCGGCGAGGATGCCGCCGAAGACGGACCGGTTGGTGACGCCGTTCCCGGAGATGACCAGGATGTCCCCGGGTTTTGCTTCATCGAGTCCGCGGTGGATGGCGAGGTTGTCGCCTTCCCAGATCTGGATGGGCAGGGCGGTCCCGGCCAGCCGGGCGCCGGGGGTGAGGCAGCGGATGTCCGCTGACATCATGTCCAGGCGTTTGCGTACGTCACCGATCAGCGCCGGGGGGTAGGCCGCGAGGGACCGGACGAGCTCCTGATCTGGGCGGCGCCATTCGGGGTAGACGGTGATGTTGTCGGCGGAGGCGTTGATGTACACGTTTGGTTCCTTGGCGTTTGGGGGTGCCGGGTCAGGCGGGGACTTTGCGGAGGTCGTTGGTGTTGACCGGGAAGGCAGGGGGTTCGCCTGCCAGGACGGCGCGGACTTCTGACCAGGATCGGGTGCCTGCTTCCTGGAATGCTTCCTGGGTCTGGCCGGCGATGTGGGGGGTGACGAGCAGGTTGGGCACTTTGTGCAGGGGCACGCTGTTGTGGGTGAGCGGGTCCTTCATGTCGATGCTTTCGGCTTCGAGGACGTCAAGGGCGGCGCCGGCGAGGGTGCCGTTGGTAAGGGCCGTGACCAGTGCGTCCTCATCGATCAGGCCACCGCGGGAGGTGTTGATGACAATGGCGCTGGTTTTCATCAGGGCCAGTTCGCGGGCCCCGATCATGTGGCGGGTGCCGGGCAGCAGCGGGGCGTGCAGGGTGATGATGTCCGCCCCGTCATACAGGGTGTCCAGTTCAACCAGGTCGGCGCCCGCGGCTGCGACGTCGGCTGAAGTGGCGATGGGGTCGGAGGCGAGCACCCGCATCCCGAAGCCCCGGGCAATGGCGGCAACGCTTTTGCCGATGGCTCCGAAGCCGACGATCCCGAGGGTGCGGCCGGAGAGTTCGAAACCGACCAGGTCTCCGCGGCCTTCGGCCCAGGTGCCGGCCAGGACACGGTTTGCGGCCGGGACGATTCGGCGGGTCAGGGAGAGGAGGAGGGCTAAGACGTGCTCGGCTACGGCGTTGCTGTTTGAGCCCGGGGTGTTGGTGACCCAGACGCCGTTTTCCGATGCTGCCGGGATGTCGACGTTGTCGGTGCCGACCCCGTGCCGGGCAATGATCTTCAGGCGGGGGGAGGCTTCGATCATCTCACGGGTGAAGGTTTCCGCCCGCAGGATGATTCCGTCAATGTTCTCGCTGATGTCGAGGTAGTTGACCTTGTCGGGGCCGTAGCCGACGTGCACGATGGCGTTCTTGCGGATGTCCGCCAGGACGTCCTCGTGGATGACGTCGGAGATGTAGATTTCGCTCACGGTGGGGCCTAACGGTAGAGATGCGAGGAGGGATCGGAGTTGGCCCGCACGGTGAGGCCGACAACCAGCAGTCCGAGGGCGCCGGCACCGACGAGGATGAAGGCGGGCACGAAGGTGTTGCCGGTCAGGTCAATAAGCCAGGTGGCGAGGTAGGGGCCTGCGCCGCCGCCGATGACGGCTCCAACGCTGTGTCCGAACGCGACGCCGGTGTGCCGGACGCGGGTGGGGTAGAACTCGAGCATGGCGCCGTAAGTTCCGGCCTGGCAGAGGGCGTAGGGGATGATGCCCAGGCCCAGGCCCAGCAGCGCCAGGACGAAGGAGTGCTGGTTCATCATGGCGAAGGACGGGATGGTGACGGCGACGTAGGCGACGTAGGACCAGAGCAGGACCTTCTTGCTGCCGATGCGGCTGCCGAGCTGGCCGGCCATGGGAATCAGCAGGGCCGCGAAGAGGACCGCTAGGAGGACGATGGTGGAGGCCTCGCCCTTGGTGAAGCCGAGGACTTCGCTGAAGTAGACGGCGACGAACACGGTGCCGATGTAGGTGCCGAGGTTTTGCACGAGGGAGATGGAGGTGACCTTGGCCAGTGCCTTGGGGTACTTGGTGAGGACTTCCTTGAACGGGGCCCGGGAAATACCTTCAGAGGTTTTGTTGAGGGCCTGGAATTCCGGGCTGTCTTCGACCTTTAGCCGCATGACCAGGCACAGGATGCCCAGGGGCAGGGCGAGGAGGAATGGGATGCGCCAGCCCCATGCTGCCAGGTCAGCTGCCGGCATCATGGCTGCTGCGAGGGCTGCCAGGCCGGCGGCCAGGCCTTTGCCGAGCTGGGCGATGCTGGGAATGAGTGAGACGAAGAGGGAGCGGCGGTTCGGGGCGGCCCATTCGTGGATGTAGGCGGCGGCGCCGCCGATTTCCCCACCGGTGGAGAAGCCCTGCAGCATGCGCAGCAGCACCAGCAGGATCGGGGCGAGCACACCGATCTGTGCGTAGCCCGGCAGCAGGCCGGTCAGGGTCGCGGCGACACCCATGCAGGTGATGCTTGCGATCAGGCTGGTTCGGCGGCCTTTACGGTCGCCCAGGCGGCCGAAGAAGACGGCGCCGAGCGGGCGGACGACAAACGCGGATCCGAACACCAGCAGGGTGTTCAGCAGGCCGATGACGGGGTCATCGCCGGGGAAAAAGACGATTGCCAGCGTCGCGGCGACGTAGCCGTAGACGCTGAAGTCGTAGTACTCGATGAAGGTACCGAAGGCAGCTACGCCGGTCGCCTTCTTTGCCTTGGTGCGCCGGGCAGCGTCGGGGACTGCCAGTGTGGGGATGGTCATCCGAAGACCTCTCTGTCTTTTGGCTTAGAAAAGTGGGACAGTGTCTCACTTGGGGGATTGATTCAAGAATGCCTGTGTCCCATGCCACTGTCAAGTAGCGGGTGAAAGCTGGGTTCACTCAAGGAGGAGGGCAGTTGGTGCCGTGGGATACTGCAAATATGGAGCAACTGGACCAGTCAGCACAGCGGGACGGCTCGAAAGAGGTCGTTGCCGTCATCGAGGCTGTCATCGGCCGAGCCGGCTACGGATGGGGCGTCCGGGAGCTGGCCGAGGAACTGAACGCCAGCCGAAGCACCGTAAACCGGATCCTCAGCCGGCTCGTCGAGGAACGCCTGGTGACCAGGGACGCCAGCGGCGCCTACATCGTCGGACCACGGCTGAAGGTCCTGTCCGCAGCGCTCCAGGAAAGCCATCCACTCTTTGCCGAGGGGACAAAAATTCTTGCGCGCCTAAGCCGGGCGTCCGGGGCAACAGCCCTGATGGCCGTCGAAAGCGGCAACCCGGAGCAATGCTTCGTCCTGGCCTCCGTGGAACCAGACGCGCCCGTCAGGTACACGCTGCCGGCAGGTACAAACCTGCCAACCCATGCCGGTGCCCTTGGAATGGCTATCCTCACCCGCCGCGGAACGGCAGGACTGCCGGAAGAACTGAAGAAGTACACCGAAGCGTCCATTGACAGCAGGACCCGTATAGAGAATGCCCTGCAGAGCTATGCCACGACGGGCGCTGTCGTCAGCATCGGCCAGCACATTCCCGACGCCGCCGGCATCGGTGTGCCATTCACCGTCAACGACCGGCTGTTCGGGTCACTGTCGCTGTCCCGGCCACGGAACGAATTCAAGGAATCAGACATCGAAGCCGGCGTCGAACTGCTCCGCGAAGCTGCCCGGGAACTCGAATCCCTCCTCACCGACCGCCCCAGCAACCGGAGGCCGGGGGAGGTTCTGCCTGAGGCCGAATCATCCGCACTCATACAACGGATCGCCGCCATCATCACGGCGTTCTGCTCCGAACCGCTGGCCGAACTGACGCTGCAGGACCTTTCGAGTTTGTGGGGGACCCGGTCCGTGGCTACCCGCCGACTTGCTGAATCCGCCCGGGATGTGGGGCTGATAACCAGGCTGGACAACAAAACCTGGACATCAGGCCCGACGCTGCTTCGCTGGTCATCCTCGCTCGGCTCCGGCCACGATCTTCCTCGCTTAGTGGACGAGGATCTGCGCGGACTCAGCGCACAAACGGGCGAAACCACCACCCTGGCCCTCTACGACGCGGAAACCGAAGTAGTCCACATAGGACGAACAATCGCCGGAGCACGGAATGTCCGCTACGTCCTGGAAGAAGGCGAAGAAATTCCATTGACGGCCGGAGCTGCGGGCAAAGCCATCCTCGCCCACCTGCCCCGGCATGTGAGCGCCACGATAGGCAAAGAAGCTGGAGTTCAGGGACAGGAGCTCGCATTCATCCGCGCCCAAGGCTGGGCCGCCACCGACAGCGAAAGAGTCCCCGACGCCCACGGCATCGCCGCACCATTCTTCGTCAACGGAACTATTCGCGGATCGGTCACCGTCACCGTCCCCAACCACCGCGTAGCCGGAACGCCGCCGACAGAGCTCCCCAGCGCCGTAGTCTCCACGGCGCAAAGCCTCACACGACTGCTCACCGTCAAAAACTCAGGGCTTCCTGCCCGTGAAAGCAATTCCAAGGAGCAGGAATCCACCGACCACGGCGTCGCCTTCGCTGCAGCACAATAAGGCCCAGCCCGGGTGCGGAGGGCAGCCTTTTGGGTAATCGCAATTTCCCGGCCTGCACCGTAAATCCTGAGATTGGTGTTCATCCCGAAGTGAGACGACAGGGCCGACCTCACCAGTAGATGCAGACGAATGGGCCGCAGTCTGGTACCCGCACCCCATCCGCCTGTCACGTGTCCAACCACTGGCTCCTTATCGTTGCACGGCGACCCGCGAGGACGTTGTGGGAAGGTTCACGTAGTCCTGACCCTCATTTCCTTCGAACGTCGCCGTGACCTCCTGGTGGGGCCGGATCGGCTTGTCGCTCTTACACTCGGCCACGCCGCTCTTATCGGTCACAGCAGCACACGCAACTTCAGTGCCGGCACGGAAGGTGACAACCTGGCCAACCACTGGGCCCCAGGGACTGTCCAGAGTTGCGGTGAGTTGCCTTGCAAGGGGCTTACGCCCGGGAAGCGCGACGGTAGTGGCCCGCCAGACTGGAATGTCGACCGACGGGTCCAGTTCCGTTATTCGAGCAGCTGCGCACTCGCGCCAGATGGCTGCGGCCTGCAGGGTCCGCTCCTTGCCGAGGATGAAATTCGGATCGCCTGCACCGGTTGCGTTTACTGAGTCGATTTGGCGTCGTGATCCGTCAGAGAGGGGGTGTGTGTGAATTGTTCCAGTTGCTCCCAACGTGCGTGCCGCGTTGTACTGCAGTTCAGTGCCCGCCAGATACTGAAGTGCAGCATCGATGGTCTGTGGAACGGCGGAGCGGCCGTTCACTAACAGCAGTTCGCTCTCCCCGTCGTGCTCCACGGGCACGAAGGGGACCAGGTTACCCGTCGTGTGGCCGGGCGTTGGTTGCGCGTACATACGCGTTCCGCCGATGGTCACTTCCTTGATATCTGGAGTCGCGGTGTCGATTAGCGTCGGCCCGTAGGTTTTGCCCGTTGCATCCCCGGAGCCGAGGTAAATGGGAAGGTCGGGCCCAAAGTGAGCGCGGAGGGCAGGAGCACCGCCGTCGTGGTCAAAGTGGCCGTGCGAGATGAGTACGCCTTCTAGAGGCTTGGTGTCACTCAGGCCGAGCGACTCAAGAGCGGGGAGCGTATAGGTCTCAAACTCGCTGCTGTTGTTAAGGGTGTCAATAAGGGCAAAGCCACCAGTAGCCGTCTCCAGGATGTATTGACCCACATAGCCATCTCCGATGTACCAGAGCCCGTCCAGCAGTTTGGTGAGCGGTACCCGCTGGCCGCTGCCGGCCCGGTATTCGTTCCGGATGGCGGGGTCTTCGACCTCGAAGCAGGAGTACTTGCGGTAGGTGTCGATGAGGTGCTGATCCCCGAATGCGTTCTTCGTAGCTGCTTCCAGATGAGCCTCCACCGAAGTGGATGACCCGGGTGAGGCGTCACTGGAATCCAACGCTACTGAAGGGGCAGCCGTCGCGGAGACAGCGCCTAACGCCACGATTCCGGCGGTAAGCAATTTCCCGACGTGAAACTTTCTTGCCATGTTCATACTCCCTTGTTTGATCATGTTCGTCGTGGGCGGGCACAGTCCTACCCGACAACAACGCCAAGCTGGATTCGATAAATGGGACAGTGTCCTTAATGTCGAACTTAGCCAGTCTGCGAGGGGTAGGAGGCGCTGTCAATACCGAGGCAGATTTCTAGTCCTGGAGGAGCTGCGTATTACGCATGGCCCGTGAGCAGACTCCAGCTATGGATTACCGGGTCAATCTCAGTTGTGCGGTTAAGCAGGATTTCGTGTTTCCCGATGTGCCAACACGATCATGTCCTATGACCATAAGGACGACCCCGGCATTCGCCGCAGCCCAGTAATCATCTCTGATGGAAGGGATCAGCCTTGGGCTTCCGGACGGCTTTACCGTAGACACGGACGGTCCATTGGAATCCTGGGGCGCCGAAGCAGTTATGCAGGCACTCCCCCAGTTATTTCCAAAGGCCGATAATAATAAAGATTCCGTCAAGCTGCGGGGCTGACACATGCAGGCCTTTAGGGGCAGCAACCAAAGCCGTCTTCGTGCGTTGGCGTCAGAATAGTGCGAAATTCCGTTTCATTGACAGCCGCTCATCATGTCCTCAGACCCCAACGTGACAGTCCCCGGGGGAGGAAAACGGGCTGGGAAGCTAGCGAATAGTCGAGATAGTCCGAAAGAACCTGGACCGGATGAGGTCCGAGTTGGGTAGTGGACGACCACTCACTTGTTGTGATGAGTCGGAGCGTCCGAGAACAAGTGGGAGCTCCACCCTCAGGCAAAGTCTTCCCTTGTCAGACGGTCTAGACGTCAAGTTTGGGTGTACTTTAATCCGTCACTATGTCTAGGAGACCTCGCAAGGCTTGGGTTTGCATTTGAGCATCGCCGACACGCCTCGCGTACTGTCCCGACATCTCACTCCGCCCAGTGGTCGGCCGTCCCGCAGGTAACTAACTGCTTCGCGATTCAAAGCGTCCTTGGAAACCTTCACGCAAGTTGTGGAGCCGCACATTTCTTCTGGAGCCCACCGGATCTGCGCATGTGTCTAAGCTCCTAGAGGAACTCAGCCCGGCCTTCCATTGCAGAAGACGCCAGCGCATGCTCGCGGCGCGGGATTCGCCCGGCCGCCTTCGCCAGCCGACCGGCGAAAACGGCATGCTTGAAGGCTTCGCCCATCAGCGCGGGGTTCTGCGCCCGGGTGACGGCGGTGGCCAGCAGCACGGCGTCACAGCCCAGTTCCATCGCCAGCGCGGCGTCCGAGGCGGTACCGATGCCCGCGTCCAGCACCACAGGCACGGAGGCACGCGACACGATCAGCTCGATGTTGTGCGGGTTCAGGATGCCAAGTCCCGTCCCGATTGGAGCGCCAAGCGGCATCACGGCGGTGGCTCCCAGGTTCTCCAGACGCAGCGCCAGAATTGGATCGTCATTGGTGTACGCGAAGACTTTAAAGCCCCGGTTCACGAGTTGCTCGGTGGCATCGACAAGTTCCACCGCGTCAGGCAGGAGCGTTTGCTCATCGGCAATGACTTCCAGTTTCACCCAGTCCGTCTCCAGCGCCTCACGGGCCAGCTCCGCCGTCATGACCGCATCCCTTGCCGTGAAGCATCCGGCGGTGTTCGGCAGGACACGGATGTTATTGTCGACGAGCAGCTGGAACAGTGAACCCGCCTGGGCAGGCGAATAACGTCGTATGGCAACCGTGGTTAGCTCCGCGCCGGAGGCCAGGAGCGCCGCACCGAGCCCGTCGAAGCTGGGCGCTCCGCCCGTGCCCATAATGAGCCGGGAGCTCAATTCCACTCCGTCGATGACCAGGCGGTCGGTGTCTGTTCCGGGTAGGGCTGGAGGGGCAGTTGTTTCCGTCATCGTCCTCATCCTCCCTGAACTGCCGTCACGAGCTCTATGTCATCGCCCTCAGCGAGCGACGTATCGTGCCACTGGCTGCGGGGCACCACGCCTGAGTTGCGCGCTACCGCCACACCTAACCTCTGGCCGTCAGCGGCCTGCCCATTGGAGGCAACATTCCACCCCGTGATCTGAGTGACGAGCGTCGCCACGGAAGCTGCTGGCCCCACGGCGTGGGATTTGCCGTTCACTGTGATGTTCATGCTGATTCCTTGTTCTGGTCAATATGCAGTAGTACAGCATTCGGTTGAGTGTTCCTGACGTTCGTCACCCCACCAGTCCCGTAGCCGGGTCGTTAGACGCTGCCGCACGTTTCTTGTTACCCATGTGGATCGCCACGTCCACGTGGACCAGTGGCAGAGCCGCTCTTGCGACGGCGATGAACAAGGCCAACGTGTATTGGCCCGTCAGGCTTTGTCTCAGTCACCACAATGGCGCTCCGATCAGGCCAGCGCGGTGACCGTTAGTACGGCGTGAATGCCCGCCTTGTTGTTGACGAACCCAAGGATTGGGGGAGAGGGGATGATGCAGAACGAAAAGACCCGACCCGCGCCTCAGGCCAGCCGTTGCGGAGAAGCAATACGACACGACGAGGTTGGACGCCAGGCGGGTTTGATGTCGGGCGCTTGTTTCCTTTTGGGCTGTTCCAGTCCGGGGTGCCTCCCCTGTTCGAGAGATCCCCCGGACCGGAAGCTGGTGATGCCTCGGGCTGGGGTTATGCCTTGAACGTGATGACGCTTCGGGCTACGCCGCTTTGCCCGAGTGCCGCGTATCCGTCGTTGATGTCATCGAGTTCAATGGTGTTGGAGACGAGGCCGTCCAGGTTGTATCTGTTCTGCAGGTACAGCTCGGCGAAGTAGGGCACGTCGATCTTGAAGTTGGTGGAGCCCATGTTGACGCCGCGCAGTCCCTGCTCGAAAGCGATGTGCGCGGTGCTGAAGGCGTCCACTTCCCAATCCAGTTTTGCGCCCGGCTTCTGCATGCCCACGATGTACACCTTGCCGCGCCGGCCCAGCATCGCGGCGGCCTGCTTCAGGGGCACCGCTCCTCCGGTCACCTCGAAGGCATGATGCACTCCCTGTCCGCCGGTGATGGCCATGACCTGGGCGACGGGGTCTCCGTCTGCCGGGTTCACTGTGTGGGTGGCTCCGAATCGTTTGGCCAGGGCGAGCTTGTCCTCCTGGAGGTCCACGGCGATGACCTTCCGCGCTCCCACCAGCTCTGCGGTCTGGATGGCGTTCAGCCCCACCCCGCCGGCACCGATGACCACAACCGTATCGCCGGCACTGACTGCCGCGCTGCGCAGTACCGCACCTCCCCCTGTCACGACTGCACAACCCAGGAGCGCTGCACGGTCCAGCGGCACCGAGGCGTCCACCGGGACCAGTTGGCTCTCATGGACCAGGATGTGGTCTGCAAAGCCGCCGATCCCGAAGAACTGGGTGACAGGTTCTCCTCCTGCCGTGATGCGCGGCGGTTCACCGGCTGCGCGGGAGGCGGCCTCCGGGTGCAGGCAATTGACGCGGTAACCCTGCAGGCACTCGTCGCATCTGCCGCACGATGCCACGGTGCAGGCGACCACGTGGTCGCCGAGGGCTGTCTCGGTGACGTCCGGGCCGACGCCGATGACGACGCCGGCGGCTTCGTGGCCAAGGACCATCGGAAGCGGGATGCCGACGTCGTTAGTGGCGAAGTTCTCGTCACTGTGGCACAGGCCTGAGCCCTTGACCTGGACGAGTACTTCACGCCCGCGCGGCTCGTCCAGCAGCACGTCCTCGATGACGTACGGCTTTCCAAACTCGCGGATGACTGCGGCTCTCGCCTTGGTCTGGTTCGACATGTTGGCTCCTTTATCTGGTGGGGTTGGTTGGCCTGGTGGTCAGTGCGCTGCCGGGAACTGGATCTGTTGGGTTTCGAAGTAGGCCTGGAGCCCTTCGGGGCCGCCTTCGCGGCCGACGCCCGAGTCCCCGAATCCGCCGAACGGCTGGGTCAGGCACGCTCCGAAGTTGTTGATGCTCACGGTGCCGCTGCGCAGGCGCGGGGCCAGTTCGACGGCACGGTCCATGTCGTTGGTGATGATGACGTTGGCCAGCCCGTAGGAAGTGTCGTTGGCCATGGCGACCGCTTCGTCCTCGGTGGAGTAGGACTGCAGGGTGATCACGGGGCCGAACACCTCTTCACGGACCACCCGCATGTCCCGGGTTACGTCGGTGACCAGGGTGGGTTCGATGTAGAAGCCGCGCTCCAGGTTCGCCGGCCGGCCGCCGCCGGTGAGTATGGTGGCGCCCTCTTCCCGGGCGGAGGCAATGTACTCCTCTACGGTGGCCCGCTGCTTCGCAGAGATCAGGGGGCCCACCAGGGTGTCTGCGTCGCGGGGATCGCCGACTTTGTAGGCGTTGAAGGTGTTTACCAGGGATGCCTTCCACTCTTCGTACCGTGACTCCGGCACGAGGAGTCGGCTGCTGGTGGTGCACACCTGACCGCTCTGGGACATGCTGCTGGGGTATATGAACGCTGCGGCATCTCCGGGGTTGATGTCGTTGAGGAAGATGGAGGCACCTTTGCCGCCGAGCTCGAGTGTGAGCCGGGCGAAATGCTCGGTGGCTGCCTTCGCGACCTCGCGTCCGACCTGGGTGCTCCCAGTGAACGACACGTGGGCGATGTCAGGATGCCGGGTGAGGTAGTCGCCCACTTCGCGGCCGCCGATGATGAGGCTGATAACGCCCGGCGGCAGTCCGAGTTCCGCGAAAATTTCTGCCATGACATAGGCTGCCAGCGGCGCTTCAGGGGCCATTTTCACCACCACGGGGCAGCCGGCCAGCAGCGCCGGGGCAATCTTGACGACGCCAAGGATCAGGGGAGCGTTCCATGGAACGCTCGCGAAGACCGGGCCGACGGGTAGTTCGTTGATGAGCACCCGTCCGCCAGGGATCTCGCGGGTTTGCGGGCCTTCCGGATAGGAGGCGCCCAGTTCGGCGTAGTAGCGGACAATGTTACTGGCCTGCTGGCCTATGAAGCCCGCGAAGCTGGCCAGGCCGCCCTGGTCGTTGATGTAGATGTCGGCGAACTCATCGAGCCTTGAGTCGATGAGGTCGGCCATCCGTGACAAGTATCCGGCGCGCTCTGCGAAGGTCAGCCCGGGCCAGGCGCCGTCCTTGAAGGCAGCCTGTGCTCCCTCGATAGCTGATTTGGCGTCGGCAAGCGTAGCCCGCTGGATGTGGGCGATCGTTTCTTCAGTGGAGGGATCCAGGACGGGAACCGATTCGCGGTCTGCGTCTTCGACCCATTCCCCGTTGATATAGAAGGTGTTGTACGTCTTGGTTGATACGTCTATGGACATGGTGATCTCCGGGTAGCTGCTTGTTGGTGAAAGAACGTGGGGTTCAGGCCGGTACGCGGCTGGCGTCGACGGCGGGCGCTGGACGGAAGTCAAAGCCCTCGTAGTCCTTGGCTGCTACGTCGTCGCACTTGGCCCGGTAGTCGCCGTGGCCTCCGACGTAGGGCATGAAGACGCGCGGTTTCCCCGGGACGTTGGCGCCCAGGTACCAGGAGTTGCCCTTCATGAAGAGGGTCGGGGCCGCGGCCTGGTTGACGTGTTCCACCCATTCGTCCTGCGCCGCGGGGTTGGCTTCGCTGACCAGCCCAGACGCCTCAAGATGTTCTACGTGATCGGAAATCCATTCGACGTGCTGTTCGATGGACATGACCATGTTGGTCAGCACAGACGGGCTGCCGGGTCCTGCCACGATGAACATGTTGGGAAATCCTGCCACCGAGAGTCCAAGGTATGTTCGGGGACCGGCCGCCCATGTGTCCTTCAGGGTTGCCCCGTCCTTGCCCGTGATGTGGATCCTGTCCAGGGATCCGGTTAGAGCGTCAAAGCCGGTGGCGAAGACCAGCACGTCAAGTTCTATTTCTTCATTTTGCGTTCGGACTCCGGCCGGTGTGATCCTCACGATGGGGTCACTCTTCACGTCCTTAAGGGTGACGTTCTCCCGGTTGAAGGTTATGTAGTAGTCCGAGTCCACGCAGACGCGCTTGGACCCCAGGGGGAATTCCTTGGGTTTGAGCCGTTCTGCCGTTGCCGGGTCTTGGACGAGTTCGTCTATTTTTGCCCGGACGAATGCGGCCGCAGTTTCGTTGGCCTCGGGGCTGATCATCAGATCCATGAAACTGGTCTGGATTGTCGGGCCGCCTTCCTGCCAGGCTTCCTCGTACCGTCGGTTACGGTCATCTGCGGGCACTTCCAGCGCAGACTGCGTTGGCATGCGTAGCGGCTGCCCGGCGGGCGAGAGCCTGGACTGCTCGCGCAGTTCGGCATAGGTGGCCTTCACCTGCCTAACCCAGCCGGGATCGAGGGGTTCGTTGTGGGCGGGAAGGCTGAAACTGGGTGTCCGCTGGAACACCGTCAGCTGCTCAGCTTCCCTGGCTATCAGGGGTATGGCCTGGATGCCGGAGGAACCTGTTCCGAGGACGCCTACCCGCTTTCCGGTGAAGTTCACAGTGCTCTGCGGCCATGACCCGGTGTGGTACGTTTCGCCGTTGAAGGAATCCAGTCCTTCGATGTCGGGCAGCCGCCCCGCAGACAGAGCTCCCGTAGCCATCACGAGGTACTTGGACCTGACCTGTTCGCCCGCGTCGGTGGTGACCGTCCAGGTGGCCGTGCCGGCGTCGTACTCGGCCGAGACGACAGAACTGTTCAGTGCGATACTGGGGCGAAGATCGAACCGGTCGGCGACGTGACTGAGATACTTCAGGATCTCGGGCTGGGTCGCGTATTTCTCGCTCCACTCCCACTCCTGCTCCAGTTCCTTGTCAAAGGAGTAGGAGTAGTAAACGCTTTGCACGTCGCAGCGGGCACCAGGGTAGCGGTTCCAGAACCAGGTGCCGCCGACGTCCGAGCCGCGCTCAAACAGCTGGACCGACAGGCCTTGGCCCCGCAGCTTGTAGAGGGAGTACAGGCCGCCGAAACCGGCGCCGACGACTACCGCGTCAACATGTCGCATAGCCAGCCCCCTATGCTTCGGCCGCTGCGAAGCGGCCCTGAAGTTGGCTGCCGATGGCGCGGACGGTTTCGTTTGCTGCCGGCAGGATATTGATCATCGAGATGAAGCCGTGCATTTGGCCGTCCACCAGGATCTCCTCCACGGGGACTTCTGCTTCCTGAAGCCGGCGCGCATATGCTTCCACTTCGTCCCGGAGGACATCGTGCTCAGCAACGAAGACGACGGCGGGCGGCAGGCCGGACAGATCGACGACCTGCAAGGGGGAAGCCTCAGGGTGATGCCGCTGGCTGGGATCGGGAACGTACTGATCCCAGAACCACTCCATCATGGTTTTGTTGAGCATGAGCTGGTTCTCAGGCGCCAGGTAGGACGCCCGCTCGAAATCGGCGTCGGTGACCGGGTACACCAGTACCTGGAGATCGATCTTCGGAGCCCCCGCCTCTCGGGCCCGATGGGTGGTGATGATGGTCAGGTTCCCTCCGGCGCTGTCCCCCGCGACGACCAGCGGGGCGTCGGGGCGGCCGGTGAGTTCTTCTTTTCGTTCGGCAGCCCACAGCAGCGCTGTCCATGCGTCATCAGCTGGGACGGGAAAGGGATTTTCGGGGGCCTTGCGGTAATTCACCATAACCACGGTGGATCCGGTTTCCGCGGTCAGATTCCGGGCGAGGACATCCTGTTCCGCGATGTCGCCGAGGACCCATCCCCCGCCGTGGAAGTAGACGAATACGCTGTTGGGCTCCGCCTGGGGGCTGTAGACGCGGACGTTGAACGGGCCGCCCCCGCCCTCAAGCTGGTGTTCCTCGATGGACTGGACCTCCGGGCCGGCCCCCTGCAGGGTGGCGAAGGCCGCGCCCGCTCCTCGGGCCTCCGCCAGAGAGACTTCCCACGGCGGCTTACCGCCTGCCTCGGCCGCCATCTGCAGGAAATTCTGGGTCGCTGAATCTAATGCCACTGCTACTCCTCATTGAATGCTCACTACTGCGACGTGGACCACCACAGCATAAGATGCAAGATGCATTCTTTTCTAGCTTTTTCGCAAAGTAGGTCGGCTTTTCATTCGCACCGTTCACGGGGGACAGCTCGACTAAGGTGGATGCAACAGCGTTGGCACGACGAGCATCTGGAGATGGACCTGAGCATTTTTGAGGCCCCCGGCACCCTCCGGGAAGCGATCGTGGGCCATCTCCGCGCCGAGATCATGAACGGCGGACTCCCCCCGGGTCATCCGATTAAGGACGCCGAGCTCGCCCGGCAGCTGAAGGTGAGCATCACACCGATTCGGGAGGCCGTCATGCAGCTGACGGCCGAGGGGTGGCTGGAAATCCTACCGAATAAGCGGAGGCGCGTCGCGGCTTTCACCCAACGTGACGCCATGGAGGCCATGGACGTGGAACTGGTCGTCATGCGTGCACTCATCGAACGAGCCGGGCCGAAGGTTTCCCTGCAGCATCACGCCGATCTGGACCGGGGCCTGGACATGTTTTGCCGTGCCCTCCCGGAACACGCTACAGCTGAATCGCGGCAGGGTTTCGGGTTGATTATGGACACTCTCCTTGGCGCCGCCGACCACAGGGAACTTGAGCAATTGGTGAAGTTTGCGATGGTACGCGCCTCGACGCGGCTGGTCACCTACCCTTCAGACCACCTCATCCAGAATTGGGTCAGCACCATGACGCAAATCGTCCACCGAATCGAGGCCGGCGAAACTGAAGGCGCCCTGGAGGTCCTGGATGCCCACACCCGGTTCGTCCTGTCGACCATGAGCCGTGACCGTGACGCAGGGGACTCCGTTCAACAAGCTGTCCCCGTTCAACAGGCTGTCCCCACGGGCCCGAAACCCTAATCAATCCGGCGAGCGGGGGGGCATGGGTCTGCACGCGTCTGCTGCGCCTGGCATGGGCATTCTGTCCGCTCCCACAGCCTTGCGGCTGCGGTGAGCGGCCGTTACGCGATGCTCGGCTCAGCCTCAGCAAGGAGCTCCACCAGCCGTCCGCGGCTGCGAAGCACCTCGGGAAACGGGTTGTAGCGCTCGGGCTCGTGCTCGATGCTGATCGGCTTGTCATAGCCGATTTCGCGGATCGCGCGGACGCACTCGTCGATCGGGACGATGCCATCGCCGTAGGCGCACGTGTCGTGGGCGCCCACGGCGCGCACATCCTTAAGGTGTACGTAGATGACGTTGCTGCCGAGTTCGCGGATCGCGCGGGCGGCGTCAAAACCCTGCGTCCCAAACCAGCCCGTGTCGACGGTGGCTCCGAGCACGCCGTCGTGCCCAGAGCCAATCTGCTCGAGGAGCTCGGCAGCGGTCTTCTCGTTGAGGTTCTCGAGGGCGAGGACATTACCGAACTCCTTCAGGATCGCAATGACGGAGGCGCGGTTTGAGAAGAGCAACGGAGTCTGCCCGCCGAGGATGTTCGTGCCGAGGGCTTTGGCGATTGCGTTTGCCCGATGGAACTTCTCGACAGTGTCGCCGAAGTCGCTGCCGTAACTCGCGACGTTCACCTGGTGCTTTTGCAGCACCCGCTGGGCTGCGGCGATGTGCTCGTCCGTCGCCCACTCGTAGTTGAGTTGCGGGTGCCAAACGTCCACGTTTGCGAAGCCGGCCTCGGCCACGCTCTGCACGAACACGCCAAAGCGTTCCTCAAAAGTCTCGATCGGGCGGTACCAGTCGTTCGCAGCAGTGTCGCCCTGATTCCAGCCCTCGGTCATGTTCCAGTCGAGTTGCTGGGCGACGAGGTTCGCGCCCATGAACGAGATATTCTTGTCCACTGTTCTCCTTCTACTCTTGTCTTCGGCTGAAAGGGATGCGAGCTAGAAGGGGTCCCCCAAAAGCACCATGCGCTGGACCTGTGACCGCGGACGCGAAACTTCGATCTTTCTCGCCTCGGCGACGACTTCGGGCATTGATAGGCGCGAGAGCCTGTTGCACGCTTTCTTGAGTGCTACATCCGACGATGGGGAGGCCCGGCGTCGGCTGAGCGGGGGGAGACTAACGGTCCCAGCAGGCCCGAAGTTGTTTGAGTGGAGCGGATCACGCGGGTCCGCGGATTTTCGATTCCCCTGGCTCTCACTGCTACGTCCATAGGATCTCGAATCAACCGGTCACGCGTCCTAAGCACTCAGCCCGGCATGGACACGGAAAGCCCCGGTAGATCTGACGATCGGCGGCACTTCCGCATTACTAAGAGGTTAGGGCGTTAAGACCCCGCAACTCGGCGAGCCAAATCTGCGCGAGGGCGGTAGCCATAACTGTGGACGGGGCTGGAGTAACGCCTTTGACCAGCAGGTTGTACATATAAATTTGTGTTTGAGATTGCAGGAGCGACAGTCTAACAATGGCCAGCTCTCTTGCAGAGCCTGTCAGCCCCGACAGATGGCGCTCAAAAACCAGCGCTTGTTCGAACTGGATCCGTTTGTCTTCGACCGCGAAATCATTGCTGGAGATGCTCGCTTTAGTTCCTACCTCGAGTGCCACGAGCTCGGAACGAAAATGTGCTGTCAACTCATGTAGCCAGTTCTCAACATCTGCGATGGATGGAGACTCCAAGTTATCGAGCTGTCTGAATATTTCATTGGTCCCAGCTAGGTGCCGAGTGCCGATGGCAACTGCGGCTTCTGCTTTGTCTTTGAAATGAAGGTAGAAGGTCCCCCGGCTGACTCCCGCTTGGTTGGCGATCTCTTCGACGGTCGCGTCCTGGTACCCGTGTTCCCGGAATACTGACGCAGCACCGGTGAGGATCATGTCCCGGGTTTCGAGACGCCGCCGTTCCGCGAGTTTAGGTTTTGCGACCATATATGTTTCCCTTCACAATCAAATCCAGTCTAGCGGCGCCGCACCGGCCTGGGGGTGCCACCCCTACGGGCGACACCCCCACGACCGCTTACTTAGTCCCTCTCAGTCTCGACCAGGCTGGGAACGGTGATGTGTCCCTCGGCATCGATGGTGTCAGTGGCAAGTTCCCGGCGGGCCTGGATCTCGTCAACCATTCCGTTGAAGGCCTTGCGGTCGAGTTTGTAGAACAGGAAGGGGATAGCCGTGGCAAGCGAGAGTATCGCGGGCACGATCGTCATCATGATGGCAATTGCTGCGAGGACTGCGCTGGACTGCCCGATATTTGGAATGTATCCGGTACCGGCGAGCACAAATCCAAGCGCGGCCGGGCCGGCCGCTCCACCCCATTTCATTGCCAGGGAGGTGAAAGCGTAATTGAAGCCTTCGCTGCGAATACCGCTTTTAACCTCGCCGTATTCAACCGTATCGGGGATCATGCCGAACATCATGGCGATGAATATTCCCGAGCCGATTCCCGCGAGACCTCCAAAGACAAAGAACCAGACAAGGTCGGTTCCTGCAACGAACATCAGGGCGAAGAACACTGCCTGGACAATCGAGGCGAAGATCACCACTTTTGCCTTGTTGCCGCTCGGAACAGCTTTCAAAAGCAGCGGAGCCAAGATGGCACCGATGACAGAAGCGCCTGTGGAGACGAGGTTGAAGATGCCAAACATCCCCGTGTCGCCGACGTTGTACTGAAAGTAGAATGCCATGATCGCGATTCGCCCGTACCCGATAAATCCGGTAAGGAAGAAACCGATGACGACGATTTTCAGGGGAGTATTCTTCACGACTGAGCCCCACAACTGCCGCATTTTCGGTTGGGCGGCGTTGACGGGCTGAACGATTTCTTTCGTACTGAAAAAGCAAATGACGAAGAGCACGATCGTGACAGTCCCGATCAGTGGAACGGTGGCTCCGTAGCCTTGCGCGGCATTTCCTTCAGAACCGGAGAAGAACTCAATTAGGGGGAAGACAAGAAACCCGACGATCGTGCTGCCGAGGCTGGCCGCGACCATTCGATAGCTCGCGAAGGAGAGACGGTCGTCCGTGTTGAGGGACACAACTGCATTCAGAGCTCCGTATGGCATGTTCACTGCCGTTGAAGCGAGAGCTGCGATCGTGAAGGTGATGATGGCGTAAGTGATCTTGGCCGGCTCACTCCAATCCGGGTGAGCCCAGAACGTCAGGGACATCGCGATGACCATGACGATAGGTGCGAAGAGGATCCAGGGCCGGTATCGGCCCCACTTCGAGCGGGTGCGGTCGACGAGGCTGCCAACTAGCGGATCTATGACCGCATCGCTCAGCCGGATGAGCATGACGAAGATACTGACCACGGCCGCGGGAATAAGGAAGACATCTGTGTAGAAAACCAGCAGGAGTGCGCTGATGATGTACCACGAAAAATTGTAGGCAAAGTCGCCCAATGCGTACCCGATCTTCCTCCACACGGAGGCTTTGACGGTACGAAGATCTATATTTTTTCCATCTGGGGTGATTGCAGACATGCGTGATTACCTTTCGTCACTGAAAGCGCATAAATAGGGAATAGAGGGGTGAAGACAAGAAGAGCCAGTTCACTGGTTGTTCAGGATGAGGACTTTCCTAAAGTCGTTCTTTCCGCGCTTCCAGCACGTTATCGACTTCTTCGAGTGGAATGGCATGAGTGATCATGCCCGTTCGATATCATGAGTACTGTTTGCGTGTGGTGCCGGCAGGTGTACCAGCAGCAAAACATCACCGTCAGGTTCTTTAGAAACGGGGTTGACCTTTGCGAATTCCTCCGTTTTCATATGCAAGCCTGCGATGACGATGCGATCGCCAACCTGAAATCTTGCACGCCCGCACCGAGCTTGGTGATCATGCCGGCGAACTCATGGCCGAGGCTGAGCCCCGATCCGAGCGATTCGAGCGAATGAATATCACTGCCGCAGATTCCGCTCGAATCTAGGTAGATGGTGAATTGCCCCTCCCCGGGCGGAGACATCTCGAGCTCAACCGTCCCCGTGGGGCGGTCATCCCTGGTTACAGCAGCCTTCATGTAGTAAGCCTCCGGCTCTGCTTCGTTGCAGCAAGTGGTTTGACGGTAGGGCACAAAATGAACAGGTGTCAATGCTATTGACACCTGTTCATTGGCTGTCTAGTGTCGAGTCACCGCCCCATGGTGACGATGCCGGGGGAAGTACGAGGAGGTACGGAAAATGCAGACAGCACCCCAGGTCGCGGAGCTAGGGTCCATCAAGGAACGCTTTTCTCTCGCAGGCAAAAAAGCCTTGGTTACCGGCGCTGCCGGTGGGATCGGGCGCACTACTGCGGCGGCATTCGCCGAACTTGGAGCTGATGTAGCAATTGTTGACATCGCTCCGCGGCTGGACGATGCGCAAAAGGTTGCTGACGAAATAGCTGAGCGGTTTGGCGTGAAAACAATCGCCGTAGCCAGCGATGTGGGTGACGCCAATGCGGTCGACGCCATGGTCCAGACAGTCATCGACCAGCTGGGTGGGTTGGATATCGTCCACAGCAATGCCGGGATTGTCTCAGGCGAGGATAACGCTGATATGCCCGTCGAAGTTTGGGACCGGATGGTCCGGGTCAACTTGACCGGGATGTTCCTTGTGAACCGTCGCGCTGCAGCAACAATGAAGGCCAACGGCACCCGCGGTTCGATTATCAACACCGCATCGATGTCGGGGACGATCGTTAACCAAGCGCCGGAAGGCGGCCGCCACGGGATCGCCTACTCTACGACCAAGGCCGGGGTTATCCATCTTACGAAGGCGATGGCCGCGGATTATGCCCTCGATGGTATCCGTGTCAATTGCGTCAGTCCCGGCGTCATGATTTCAGGGATTCACGACGCTTACCTGCAAAGCCAGGGAGTCTCCTACGAGCAGTTCAACGCAGCCGCTCGGCACGCGCCCTTTTCCGTTCCCATGGGCCGTTTCGGAACCATGGACGAAATCGGCGGCATCGTCGCCTTCCTTGCCACTGACCTCGCTTCTTTCATGACGGGTGCTGACGTCGTGATCGATGGCGGCACCACTATCTGGTGACCCCCGACACCCACATCCCGGTCGCCTCTCGGCGCCTGAAAGGAACAACACTATGACTATCCTCGACGTATCGACCACGTCAGTCGATCAGGATCTCGTGAGCCGGTTGGAAGACAAGGCCATCAGGATTCGGAAGCAAATCGTGCTCTCCTCGCACTTGATCGGAGTCGTCCATTTGGGCGGACCCCTTTCTGCCACTGACGTCGCCGTCGCCCTCTACTACGAGTTCCTCGGCTTCGACCCCGAGAACCTCGACGACCCCGAACGCAACAAATTCATCCTGAGCAAGGGCCACAACGGCGTGCTGCTCTACAACATCCTCGCGGACCAGGGCCTTTACGACTGGGACGAGCTCTTCGGCGGCTACAACAAGCCGGACCACCCCTTCGGGATGCACCCTAATCGAAAGCACATTCGGGGAATCGAAGCCTCCACCGGATCCCTCGGGCACGGGATGTCGATCGCGACGGGCCTCGCCCTGGCGAACCGCGTGGACAATAAAAAGTCCCGCATCTTCGTCATGACCGGCGACGGGGAAATGGAAGAGGGGTCGAACTGGGAGGCCGCCATGTATGCCGGCTCGCACCAGCTCAGCAACCTCGTACTGATCATCGACTTCAACAAAGCGACCGGAATGTTCCGCCTCGGCGAAAATATCGTCGTCGACTATGTCAAGGCGTTCGACGCATTCGGGTGGGACGTTATAGAGATCGACGGAAACGATATGGAACAGGTCGTAGCGGCATTCCAGTCCCTGCCGCCAGTTGATTTCACCACCAAGTCCAACCCCACCGTGATCATCTCCCACACCGTCAAGGGTGCCGGTGTCGACTTCATGTCCGGCAGCCCCAAATGGCACCTCGGCAGCATCGACGACAAAAACCTGGACGTCGCAATCGCGTCCATTGAGAGCACCAGAAAGGCACGGAACTGAAGATGGCCGGATTCACCTTCAACACTGAGGACATGGTCAAACTCGAAAGCGCTCGAGACCTTGTCCCCAAGTACCTGCTCGAACTCATGGAAACCGACGACCGCATCATCATGCTCGACGTCGACGCCACCGCCGAAGGCAGCCCCCGTAAGGAGGGCGCGAAGAAATGGCCCGACCGGGTC
This sequence comes from Pseudarthrobacter sp. 1G09, assembly GCF_050038305.1. Lineage (NCBI taxonomy): Bacteria > Bacillati > Actinomycetota > Actinomycetes > Micrococcales > Micrococcaceae > Pseudarthrobacter > Pseudarthrobacter sp. 1G09. The sequence continues at coordinate 4,213,957 of NZ_CP188306.1, read as the reverse complement.
ATCGACGTCGGAATCGCAGAACAGAATCTCGTTGGTATTGCCGCCGGCTACGCCCTGGCCGGAAAAATGCCCTTCGCTAACGCCTTCGGGCCCTTCCTTTCACTCCGCGCGGTCGATCAGATCCACGCTGACGTCGCCTACAACGACGTGCCCGTGCGACTCATCGCCACGCACGGAGGCACAACATCAGGAGGGGGCCCCACGCACTACGCGATCGCTGACTTCGCAATCATGAACGCGATCCCCAACATGACCGTTGTCGCGCCCGCTGATGCCGCGCAAGCCGTGAAACTCATCAAAGCCTCGCTCGATTACCCCGGGCCCATTTTCATGCGCGTCGCACGGGGAGCCGAGCCGGCCGTGTACCCCGAGGGTGAAGATTACGAATACGTGATCGGAAAGTCGATCCGGGTCCGTGAAGGCAACGATCTGACAATCATCGGCACCGGCGTCGGTGTGTGGTTGGGACTGCAGGCATCGCTCACTCTTGAGAAGGAGGGCATCGGAGTCCGCGTCATCGATATGCACACCATCAAGCCGATGGACAGGGATGCGGTTGTGGAGGCAGCCGTTGAGACCGGTGCAATCCTAACCGTCGAGGACCACAACACCCTGGGTGGTCTCGGCACCCTGGTGGCTGCCACCGTCGCGGAAGCCGGGGTCAGCGCGCAAATTAAGAAGCTTGGAGTTCCCGACGAATTCGCCGTGCTCGGATACCCGGAGACGATCTACCCGCACTACGGATACGACGTTGCCGGGGTCACAGCGTCAGCACGCGAGCTCGCGAACGTGAAGGTTTCCGCCTAGCTGAATGCGTTCGGGCCCGGCGGATGGGACGATTCCGCCGGGCCCGCCTTTTGCCCGAAACAATATTGAGAGCAGTCAGATGAAGATTGGAATTCTTACCTCAGGTGGCGATTGCCCAGGACTGAACGCGGTGATTCGAGGGGCCGTTCTCAAGGGTGACCGCGTATTCGGGTCCCAGTTCGTCGGGTTCCGATTTGGTTGGAGAGGTGTGGTCGAGGGTGACTTCGTCCACCTCGACCGCCACAGCGTGCGGGGACTCTCCAAACAAGGTGGAACGATACTCGGTTCCTCCCGCACCAATCCATTCGACGGTGAATACGGCGGTCCCGACAATATTCGCGCCATGCTCAAACGCAATTCGATCGACGCAATCATCGCCGTCGGCGGCGAAGGAACGCTCACAGCCGCCGGCCGCCTCTCTGAATCGGGGATCCCTGTGGTCGGCGTTCCCAAAACCATCGACAATGATCTGGCGGCAACAGACTACTCTTTTGGATTCGACACCGCAGTGGAAATTGCCACCGAAGCGATCGACCGTGTCCGCACCACAGCTGAATCGCACGAACGCTGCATCGTCGTCGAAGTTATGGGGCGGCACGCGGGCTGGATCGCTCTCCACGCCGGAATGGCGGCAGGCGCTCACGCGATCCTCATTCCCGAACAGCCTCTCACGATCGAGACAGTCTGCGACTGGGTCATAAATGTGCGCGACAGGGGCAGAGCCCCCGTCATCGTCGTCGCAGAAGGTTTCCGTTTCGAAAGCATGGATCAGGCCTATTCCGACAAGGGCCTGGACGCATTCAACCGCCCTCGACTAGGCGGAATCGCCGATCGCCTCGCCCCACTGATTGAGGAAAAGACGGGCATCGAATCGCGGTCAACAGCAGTTGGATTCGCCCAGCGAGGCGGCGTCCCGAGCGCGTACGACCGGGTCCTCGCCACGCGCCTAGGCATGGCCGCCGTTGATGCCGCAGAGGCCTCACGCTGGGGCAGCATGGTCGCCCTCAAAGGTACTGACATCGTCACCGTGAGCATCGCCGAGGCCACCCACGCTCCCAAGCAAGTACCGCCGGAGCGCTACCACGAAGCATCACTTCTCTTCGGATAAACCACCCTGATCTAGGAACCACCATGACTCTTCAACGCCAACGGGATCAGCTCACAGGGTCCCGCATACACATCGGAACAGACCATGCAGGTCTGGAACTAAGCAAGCTACTCGCCTCAGCACTCACCGAAATCGGACATGAAGTCCTCGACCACGGACCAACCGAATACGACCCCCTCGATGACTATCCCGAGTTCTGTATCGCCGCAGCCCAAGCAGTCGCACGAGACATCGCGAATGGAACAGCCAGCCTCGGCATTGTCATCGGAGGATCAGGAAACGGTGAACAGATCGCGGCGAACAAAGTTCCAGGGATCCGAGCCGCCCTGGTATGGAACGAAGACACGGCGCGCCTCGCCCGCGAGCACAACGACGCAAACATTCTTGCCATCGGTTCACGACAGCATTCCCCGGATGAATGCATCAGGCTCGTCCAGGCCTTCGTTCGCGAGCCATTTTCAGGCGAGACGCGCCACCGCCGTCGCATCAGCCAAATACTCGACTATGAGGCCGGCCACTTGTCCAACCGGGGCTAATGCCCCAACAGAAGGAGAACCCCGATGTCCATCAACAGCAACGCACGCACCAACTGGAGAGGCGATTTCGCGTCCGGAGCAGGGCGAACCCTGCTGGCAACCTCGGGAACCACCGAACTCGACGTCAACTGGCTGGCACGGTCCGCGGGCAGCCATTCGACGACAACCCCAGAAGAACTGCTCGCAGCCGCACATGCTTCCTGCTATTCCATGGCCCTCGCGAACGTGCTCTCGGAAGCTGGCTCACCTCCTATCCAGCTGAACGTGGATGCCACAGTCACCTTCGTACCCGGCACAGGAGTAACGAGAAGCGAGCTGCGCGTTCACGCCAGCGTCCCGGGCATTTCAAAGGACGATTTCCAGCTCGCAGCGGTGGATGCCAAGACCAACTGCCCGGTGTCTCAGGCCCTTGCCGGAATCGAGATTGTCCTCGAGAGCGCCACCCTCGATTGACACGACGTCGGTCGAAGGAAGTCGCGCAAACGCTGGCCAGTCGCTTCCAGACGCCACCGGGTGCCCGCACTTTGGGAAGGGAACACAATGCGACTGCGCCCGACGCGCCCTGCGACGTGCACATCCTCAAACGGATCAGTTCGTCATCGTCAATCCCTGCAACAAAACCTGCCGCGGCGGCAGAAGAGATACCTAGGAGTGAACTCGTCCCAATGCAACAAGAGCCCGACGCACTAGAAACGCAAAAGGTCGATACAACACCGGCAGAAACTCCTCGGGAGCGCTTCCAGAACAGTAACTTCATGCCCTCTGACGTCCCCGAGTGGGTCCATCTCAATGGCGGGAACTACAACGGACCGCCGAGCAGCGAAGCTACTGGTTGAGGCGTCTAAAATCGAGGGCTGGTACTGGCACCTGGCCTTTGGGCACCGCTGACGCCCTTTTCAATTTTTCCCAGGGATCCTCACGCGGACTCGGAAGTCCTTATTTGAAGATACGGAAACACCTAGTTCCTGTCCTAGGAAGGAAACACAATGAACTCTCATGATCGTCCCCTCACGATCACCGCAAGCAACAGGGACGTGCTGGAGCGCGAGCTCAACCATGCCGTGGAGCTGACGCGTGAAAAGGCCATGTCAGAAGGTCTTCGCGGAATTCTGGTCACTCATGAGGCACCTGGTCGCTTCACCGTTGCCCTCCATGACGATGTTCCGTTTGGTCTAACCCGCGAAAAACGTGCGTGGTAGGCGGATACGTGGAAGCGGCTTACGGCATAAGTGACGATGCCACGACTTCACAACCCACCGACTAGTAGGGGAAACAGGAGCCCTTCGCCTGCCAGCCGATGCCACTTTGCGCTCGCGCGTTGATCACAAAAGAAGGGCCGACGGCGGCGCTGTATGCGCCGTCGTCGGGCCCTTCCTTTGGTGCGTGGCGCTTAGGCTGTGGGCTTAGTTGAGGTAGCCGTTCGGGTTCAGGACGTACTTCGTGGCCGCGCCGGCATCGAATTCCGCGTAACCCCGCGGCGCGTCCTCCAGGGAGATGGCCGTGGCGTTGACGGCCTTGGCGATGTGGATCCGGTCATGCAGGATCGCCATCATGAGCTGCCGGTTGTACTTCATCACCGGGCACTGGCCCGTGGCGAAGGAGAGGGACTTGGCCCACCCCGTGCCCAGCGACAGGGACAGGCTGCCCTTCTGGGCCGCCTCATCCGCAGCGCCCGGATCCCCGGTGACGTACAGGCCGGGGATGCCCACGGACCCGCCGGCGGTGGTGATGTCCATCAGCGAATTGAGTACGGTGGCCGGCGCCTCCTGGGCGCCGTGGCCGTGCCCGCGGGCTTCAAAGCCGACCGCGTCGATTCCGGAGTCCACCTCCCGGACACCGAGGATCTGTTCGATCTGGTCAGCGGGGTCGCCGTTGGCCACATTGACGGTTTCGCAGCCGAAGGACCGGGCCTGGGCCAGGCGGTCCTCGTTGAGGTCGCCGACGATGACCACCGCGGCACCCAGCAGCTGGGCGCTGGCGGCGGCGGCGAGGCCTACGGGTCCGGCTCCGGCAACATACACGGTGGAGCCTACTCCCACACCCGCTGTGACGGCTCCATGGAAACCGGTGGGCAGGATATCCGAGAGCATGGTCAGGTCCATGATCTTCTCCAGCGCCTGGTCGCGGTCCGGGAAGCGCAAAAGGTTCCAGTCGGCGTAGGGGACCAGAACGAATTCGGCCTGGCCGCCAACCCAACCGCCCATGTCCACGTAGCCATAGGCGGATCCCGGACGGTCCGGGTTGACGTTCAGGCAGATCCCGGTCTTGCGTTCCTTACAGTTCCGGCAGCGGCCGCAGGAGATGTTGAAGGGGACCGAGACGATGTCCCCCACCTTGATGAACTCGACGTCCGGCCCCGCCTCAATGACTTCCCCGGTGATTTCGTGACCCAGGACGAGGCCGGCCGGGGCGGTGGTGCGGCCGCGGACCATGTGCTGGTCCGAGCCGCAGATGTTGGTGCTTACGGTGCGCAGGATGACCCCGTGCGGGACCTTCCGGCCGACATTGATGGGATTGACGCCGGGGCCGGCCTGCAGTTCAAAGGTGGGGTAGGGGGTGTCGATGATTTCGACGACGCCGGGCTCCTTGTACGCAACGGCTTTGTTACCTGACATGGGCGTTTCTCCTTTGGTTGGTGTTCCGATTGCCACAAAAGGCCTGACGCTGGTTGCATCAGACCTTCCGTGGGACAGCTATTGACAGTTGTGGTGCAGCGGCCGGGTTCAGTCATGGATGCCGCAGCGGACGGCTACGCGTCGATGACCATGTCCGTGCGGGCGGTGGAGCAGCAGGGCAAGAACTTGCCGGCGTCGATTTCCCGCTTGCGGATTCCACCCTGGTGGTTCATGTCCACCTCACCGGACAGCTTGACCACCTTGCAGGAACCGCACATGCCCTCCTTGCAGTTGGCGCCGATCCGGACGCCCGCACGCTGCGCCACCTCAAGGATGGGGAGCTCCGGATCGATCCGAACATTGATTCCGGTGCGCAGGAAGGACAGGGTCAGGCTTCCGGTTCCCACGGTGTCGAAGCTGGACGCATCGGGAGCGCTGGTTTCCGGTGCGGCGCCGGTGCTCTCCTTGGAGGCCGGAGCGTCAGGGTCCACTGCTTCCAGCGGCAGCCCGGAAGCCTTCAGCGTTCCATCCTCGTCGTAGCCGGGCTCGTACATACCGAACGCCGCAGGCTGGCTTTCGTAGTAGTCCTCGGCTGAATCGGCGATCTCCTCAGCGATTTCTTCGGCAATGTCCGCTGCATGCGCGAGCTCCGCCTGGTATTCGAGGAGGGTCTGCCGGTCGCCGGAGAAGAACTCCATGTAGATGGAGGTGTCGTCGACGCCCACCTTCTTCAGCAGCTCAGTGGCGGTATTCAGGTAACCCTCCGGGCCGCAGGCGTACACCTGCCGGCCGTTGGCATCGGGGGCCACCTCGTCGATCATCGCCGAGGACAACCGTCCCTTGAAGCCTTCCCACTCGTCGGGCCTGCCGCGGTCGCCCAGTGCGTAGAACACCTTGACGCGCGAGTCCACGGACGCGATGTAGGCAAGCTCCCGGTGGAAGGCAAAGCCGCCGGCTTCGGCGCCGTGGTAGAGGACCACCACGTCGGCTGTTCCGGGCAGGTCGTGGATGGTCCGCAGCATCGACATGATAGGCGTGATGCCGGCGCCGGCCGCCAGGAAAAGGTACCGTGCGCGCCGGTCCGCATCGGGCAGGTGGAATGCACCCACTGGTCCCAGCATGTCCAGGACGGTGCCCGGCCGCACGTTGTCGTGCACCCACGGTGAAACCAGTCCACCGGCGTCGCGCTTGATGGTGACGCTGAAGGTCCAGGGTTCCGTTGGCGAGCTGGACAGCGAGTAGCTGCGGTCCACCGGCTCCTGGTCTTCGCCGTTCACCGGGAAGGCAATGTTCACGTACTGGCCCGCACGGAACGCCAGGGGAGCCCCGTCGCAGCGGCGGAACACGAACGTCATCATGCCACCGGCTTCGGGCACGGTCTCAACGCATTCGGCCATGAACTCCTGCGGGTGCCAGGGCCCCAGGGCGCGCGCGGCGCCTGCGGGTCCCTCGGTGCTGCCCATCACCCTGTTCCACGGCATCTCCAGGCCGCGGATGCGCTGCGGCTCCTGGATAGCCGCCGTTTCCGAGAGGAGCTCAATCATGCCAAGTGCTCCTGCACCCGCTGCACGTACCAGTTGATGAAGGCTTCCACCTGGTATTCGCTCTTCATGTACGGGCCGGGCTCGTAGGCGGGGCTGGCTGCACCCTGCTGGCAGAGTTCCACGAACGCCTTGTCCTGGATGTTGGTCTGCTCCCAGGTGTAGGTCAGCTTCTCGCGGTCGTAGTCGACGCCTTCCACGGCGTCGTCAGCTACCAGCCAGGTGGTACGCACAAGGGTCTGGTGTTCGTTGATGGGGAAGACGCCGAAGGTGATGACGTGGTCGCTCTGAAAGTGGAACCAGCTGTTCGGCTGCAGGTGCATGGAGCAGCGGCCCAAGCGGAAGTCCCGCAAGTCGCCGAGCAGCTTCTTGGAAAGCCTGCGCCCATCGGCCGAGAAGGACTCGCCCTCTCCGTCAAGGGATTCCCGGGAGATCCGGATGCCCGCGATGCGCGTGTCCAGTTCCTCCACCACCTCGTAGGGGAGGCCGTAGCGGCGGCACCGTTCCTCGAGCGAGGACTGTGCTTCCTTGTTGCGGTCCCACACCTCCTCGAGGTGGGTGGGGATCAAACCTTCCGTCAGGCCCCAGGTGGGGAAGAGGGAGCAGGCGAGTTCCGGGTGCCCGTCGCAGTGGTAGCACTCACGGTTGTTCTCCATGACGAGCTTCCAGTTGCCCTCTTCGATGATGTTCTGCTGGTAGGCAATCTTCGTCTTGGACAGGTCGTGCGGCGCGAGGTAGGGCTCGAAGATCTTCGAGGTCTCATCGAAGTCTGCGGGCGGTTCGTCAGCGATGCAGACGAAGATGAGTCCGGCAACCTCGCGGCTGTGGGCCTTCTTGAGGGCGAAGCAGTTCTTGTCGAACTTGGCCTCCCCGGGAGCGGAGGCGTGGATCAGGTTGCCCTCGGGGGAGTAGGTCCAGGAGTGGTAGCCGCACACCAGGTTGCCGGTGGAACCGGTGGCCTCGGTCAGGACGCGGGCGCCGCGGTGGCGGCACACGTTGTGCAGGACGTTGACGCCGCCGTCGTCGTTGCGCAGCACGATCAGGGAGTAGGGGCCGTAGTCGACAGTGATGTAATCGCCTGGCTCGGGCAGCTCGGCAACGCTGCCGGCAAAGATCCAGTGCTGGCCGAAGATGGCCTCCATGTCGATCTTGAAGATCGTGGGGTCAGTGTAGAAGGGGGCGTCGAGGGAGTAGCCCGTGCGCCGGAACTCGAACAGCGCAGCGATCTCTGCCTGCTGCTCTGCAGGCAGTGATGAAGCGAGTTTTCCGCGTGAGTTCAGGGGCACGTTCACTGGAGCAGTCATTTTTTCCTCCCGGGAGGCTGGGTAAGTATGCGGTTGGTGGGGAGACTTCGGAGTTGGTGGAGGCAACCCGCGGTGTCGGAATGTCGCCGTTACGCGGTGGGGGAGGATCGATGCGGAAGAAGGCCCGGCGTACGGATTGTGCTTTTGGTAAGCATCTCCATGTTTGGGGCCCCTCCGCATGCGTCTTACGCAACAACAATCATGATGTGCAACAGCGTGACGTATGCCACGCCGACTGTCAAGTAGTTACAAATGCATAGCCGGGGCCACAGAAATGTCTTGACATCGTGGTGCGTCGGGCCGCCGCGGCATGGCGGCTGATTGACCCGTCGGGCGCCGGGACGACGCCGTCAAAAAGTCGTCAAAATCCGTCCGCGCGGGGCAGCACGGAAGGGCCGACGACGGCCTGGCGAGTGCCGTCGTCGGCCCTTCCTGTGCGTTGTGCAGCAAGCGGTGGTGCCCTTTAGGGCACCCTGGCCACGACGGCCTCTTCCTCAGCCGGAACAGCGCCAGCTGGAAGAGATTCAGCGGGAGCAGCGTCCGGGGCCGGGCCTGCGGACGGGTGGGCTGCCACTGCAACGGCGTGCTCGGCCAGCACGCCCGTCTGGTGCCTGATCTTCAGCCGGTACAGCAGGGCCCCGCCGCCGGTCACGGCAGCTACAAAGAGGACGCCGCCCCACTGCAGGTACCACTCGAAGGGCGGCACCGAATTGTAGATCTCCGGCCGGGGCCAAATCAGGTTCACCGTCATGGCACCACCCCACAGGACCGCAAGGATGTTCACCGGCAGCCCCCACTTGCCCATGCAGAACCCTGGCTCGGCGCCGTCGGCATCGGCCAGCGGCCACTTCTTCAGGAGCCGCTTGCGCAGAAGGGGGACCGTCACCAGCAGGTAGGACATATAGATCAGCACGATGCTGATGCTGGACAGGATGGTGAAGATGGCCGGCTGCATCACGTTGATCAGCAGCGGCAGGACCGCAAGGATGCCGATGACAATGGCAGCCACGGTGGGGGTGCGGCGGACCGGGTCCACTTTACTGAGCTGCCTGCTGAAGGGCAGGTTGTTGTCCCGGGCCATGGCGAACATCATCCGGATCGCAGCCGCGTGGACGGCCAGGGTGCACACCACCACCGCCACCACAATGCAGGCCAGGAACGCCTTGCCGAACGGGCCGCCCAGGACACTGAGCACGATGTACTGCAAGCCGCCATCGGCTGAACCCACCTTCGGGTCGGTCAGGTCCGGGGCCGCAAGGATGCCGAACAGCAGGATAAGGCCGCCCAGCAGGAATGACGCCGTGACGGCGCGGAGGATGGCCTTGGGGGCAGTCTTCTTGGGGTCCTTGGTCTCCTCACCCAGCGAGCTGGCGGTGTCGAAGCCGTACATGACGTAGCCGGAGGCCATGGCCCCGATCAGGAAAACGCCGAAGAAGCCGAGGTCGTGCCCTTCGCCGAAGCCCGCCGTATCGAAGAAGACCTCCGGACCGCGCACCACATGCCAGCCGAGTGCGAGGATCAGCAGCACCGCCGCCACCAGCTCCACGAAGACGCCGATGCTGTTAATCCGCGTCATCAGCTTCACGCCGAAGGCGTTAATCAGGGTGGAAATGGTGATCATGATGGTGGCCAGCACCACGCCGTTCATGGCGAAATCGAACGGGCCGGTACCGTCACCGACGAACTGGAAGCCGGACCAGAGCTGCGGCAGCGTGATCTGCAGTGCCAGTGCCACCGAGCCCAGCGCCATGATGGACGACAGCAGCAACAGCCAGCCGGCCAGCCAGGAGGACGTCCCGGACGCCAGCCGCTTGGCCCAGTTGTAGACCGAACCGGCCACCGGGTAGCGGCCCGCGAGCTCGGCGAAACAGAGGGCCACCATCAGCTGGCCCACGAACACGATGGGCCAGGACCACGCGTACGCGGGGCCGGCCATGGAGAAACCGAAATAGAACAGCTGGAAAACGCCGGTGAGGATGGAAATGTAGCTGACGCCTGCAGCGAAGCTGGCGAACTTGCCGATGCTGCGGTCCAGGGTCTGGGTGTAGCCAAATTCGTCCATGCCGCTTGAATCAATACTCTTGCTGGGTTCCACTGTGGACTCCTAAATCAGAAAAGCACGATGGGATCGGCCGCCCTGGGGCGCGGCTGAGTCGAAGGGACGGCGTGCACGCGGCGTGGCCATATTAAGCCCGCTGCCGCGGTGCCGCGCCTGTCAGGCGAATGAAGGGGCGAAATCCTCCTCAGCCGTTGCCGCGGAGCTGCCGGCGTAATCCGCCTTGATCAGATCGGCGCAGCGCTCGCCGATCATCATCACCGTGATGTTCGGGTTGACCGTGACGTGCTCGGGCATGACGGACGCATCGGCGACCCGGAGCCCGGTGACACCCTTGACCCGCAACCGTGCATCCAAAGGCGACATCCCGTCGTCGTCCGCTCCCATCCGGACGGTGCCCACCGGGTGGTAGACGGTGTTGTGGGTCTTGCGGATGTAGTCCTGCAGTTCCTCGTCCGTCTGCGCCTCAACGCCGGGCGAAAGCTCCCGGCCGGTCCATTCCGCCATGGCGGGCTGGGCCGCGATTTCGCGGGCCTTGCGGATACCGGCCACCATGACGCGCATGTCGTGGCCGTCCGGGTCCGTGAAGTAGCGGGGATCCACCATCGGCTTGTCCCGGAAGTCGCGGCTGCGCAGCCGCACTGTCCCGCGGGAGCGGGCGTGGGTGACGTTGGGGGTGAGGCTGAAGCCGTTCTCCGTGGTGGGGTAGCCGTGGCGCAGCGTGTTCATGTCGAACGGGACGGAGCCGTAGTGCATCATCAGGTCGGGCCGGTCCAGGCCGTCCTCCGTGGGGGTGAAGATGCCGATCTCCCACCACTGGGTGGACGTCTGCACCATGGGCTGCCTGGCTTCGAACTGCACCACGCCTTCCGGGTGGTCCTGCAGGTGCTCGCCAACACCGGGGGAGTCCACCAGGACCTCAATGCCGTGGGCGGCGAGGTGTTGGGCCGGGCCGATGCCGGAGAGCATGAGCAGCTTGGGCGAATCGATGGCACCGGTGGACAGGATGACTTCCTGCCGCGCGGACAGCCGGTGGGTGCGGCCGAACGCTCCGTCCACCACGTCGACGCCGGTGCAGCGCCTGTCCGCATCGAACACCAGCTGGCGGGCGCGGAGGCCGGTCAGCAGGGTGAAGTTGTCCCGCTCCATGATGGGATGGATGTAGGACACCGAGCTGGAGGACCTGGTTCCGTCAGCCCGGCGGTTGATCTGGAAGAAGTTGGCGCCGTTGACCACGGTGGTGCCGGTGTTGAACCTGGCGCGGGGAATGCCCGCCTGTTCGCAGGCGTCAAGGAGGGCGACGCCGGAAGGATCCGCCGGGGGCACGTTCATCAGGTGCACGGGGCCGGAGTCCCCGTGGTGGGGTGCGTCCGGGCCGGCGTCCTGGTTGGTTTCCAGCCGTTTGTACAGCGGCCACGCGGCGTCGGCGTTCCAGCCGGTGACGCCGTATTTGGATTCCCATTCGTCCAGGTCCTCGCGCGGGGCCCAGAAGGCGATGCAGGAGTTGTGGCTGGAGCAGCCGCCCATCACCCTGGCGCGGGCGTGGCGCATGAACGAGTTGCCGTTCTCCTGCGGCTCGATGGGGTAGTCCCAGTCGTAGCCGGATTCCAGCAGTTCCATCCAGCGGTCCAGCTGCAGGATTTCGGGCAGGTTGCGGTCGTCCGGGCCCGCCTCAACGAGGGCCACGGTCACGTCCGGATCCTCGCTCAGCCGCGCGGCCACGGCGGCGCCGGCGGACCCGCCGCCGATGACGACGTAGTCGAATCCGCGCTCGCTGAGGTTTTCGATGTTGTCGATGTGCATCTAGTTCTCCTTGCTGTGCTCAGCGAACCAGCCGGTGACCTGCGGGCTGGTGTTCTGGTAGATGTGCTTGGCTTCCTGGTACTCGGCAAGGCCGGTGGGGCCCAGCTCGCGGCCGACACCCGACTGGCCGAAGCCGCCCCACTCGGCCTGGGGAAGGTAGGGGTGGTAGTCGTTGATCCAGATGGTGCCGTGCCGGAGCCTGCCCGCCACGCGCTGGGCCTTGCCGGCGTCCTGCGTCCAGACGGCGCCGGCCAGGCCGTAGATGGTGTCGTTGGCGGTAGCCACGGCTTCGTCCTCGGTGCGGAAGGTTTCCACCGTGACCACCGGGCCGAACGCCTCGTCGGTGACCACGGACATGCCGCGCTGCACCTGGTCCAGGATGGTGGGCTGGTAGTAGAACCCGGCGTCGTACTTTTCGCCTTCCGGTGCCGCGCCGCCGGTCCGGAGCCGCGCGCCCTCCTCGATGCCGCGCTGGACGTAGGCGTTGACCTTGTCCCGGTGGGCGGCGGAGATCAGCGGCCCGGATTCGGCGTCCTCGTCGAAGGGGCCGCCCAGCCGGATGCCCTGGGCACGGCGGACCAGTTCGTCCACGAAACGTTCGGCGATGGATTCCTCCACCACCAGCCGGGCGCCGGCGGAGCAGACCTGGCCGGAGTGGACGAACGCGCCGTTGAGGGCGTTGTCGACGGCGGCATTGAAGTCCGCGTCCGCGAACACCACGTTGGGGTTCTTGCCGCCGAGTTCAAGCGCCACCTTCTTGACGGTGCCGGCAGCGGCCGCGGCGATGCGCTTGCCGGTTTCCAGCCCGCCGGTAAAGGAGACGAGGTCGACGGCGGGGTGTTGCGAAAGGGGTGCGCCCGCCTCGGGACCGGTCCCGGTGACGAGGTTGGCCACGCCGTCCGGCAGGCCCAGGTCGTGCAGCAGTTGCATGGCCAGGATGCTGGTGGAGGGGGTCAGCTCTGAGGGCTTGAGGACGAAGGTGCAGCCGGCCGCCAAGGCGGGCGCGATCTTCCAGGCGGCCTGGAGTAGCGGGTAATTCCAGGGCGTGATCAGGCCGCAGACGCCCACGGGTTCGTAGGCGATCCGGCTGACGACGGCGGGGTCCCCGGCGTCCACCAGCCGGCCCGCCTGCTGCCCGGCGAGCCTGCCGAAGTATTCGAAGCAGGCGGCGATGTCATCCATGTCAATGCGGCTTTCCACCATCCTCTTACCGGTGTCCAGGGACTCGGCGCGGGCGAACTTTTCGCGGTGTTCCCGCAGGCCGGCGGCGACCTTGAGGAGGAATGCGCCGCGCTCGGGTGCCGGGACGCCGGACCAGGCCCCTGAATCGAAGGCGGCGCGGGCGGCTGTGATGGCACGCTCCGCGTCCGCTTGGCCTGCCTCGGACACCGTGGCGACCAGTTCGCCGTCGGCCGGGTTGCGGATTTCACGGACGGCGCCGGACGCGGCGGCCTCCCACGATCCGTTGATGAACAGGGTGGCTGCTGTATCGGTCATGTGTCTCCCTAAGTGGTAGGTCACGGGCCGCACCGGCTGGTGCAACGGCCGCGCTGCGGGCACGGCAGGGCAGCGCCGGGTGGTGCGGCGGCTGTGCTGCGGAGGTGACTTTTGCGGTGCGCGACGTCCGTGGTGCGGACATTGCGCCGGGGGTTTCGGGCAGGCGGGGCTTAGTGCGGCGCGGAGCGGAGGGTGAAGTGCCGGGCCCTGTCAGCCATAACCCGGGGAGGTGTGGCGTACGTCATAGAAGGACAGTAATGCATGTTGAACGAGTGTTCAATAGCAAGTTGAACACTCGTTCAAATGTGACGCAGGGAGAGTTTTTGTGGTGCTTCTGATTAGCGGGCTTCCGGAGCGGGGGCGAAGGCGATGTCCTCGGTGCGCTGGATGCTGCGCTGGATGGATGCCTTATCCACGCCCAGTAGGGAAGTCAGCCACATGCCGTTCTGGATGACCACCACATCTGACGCGCGTTCCCGGCACTCCGCCCAGGTGAGCCCGGGCCTGGCATTGGCCACGAGTGTGGCAAGGCCGTCGATGTACCGGTCAAAGGCGGCGGCGTTGATTTCGGCGTAGCCCTCATCGGCCTGGGCGAGGGCCCAGAGGTGAAGGCGCAGCGAGAGGTATTTGGTGGTCAGCAGATCCGCGCCCGCCACCCGGCGCAGGGCCGTGCGCAGCTGTTCGTCGGGAGCCGAGTCCGGGTCCGGTGTGACCAGCAGGAGGTCGTGCTCGTCGACGCGGTGGAGGGCTGCCCGGATCAGGCTCGTCTTGTCGTCGTAGTAATAGTTCACCAGGCCGAGGGCGACGCCCGCCTCCCGTGCCACGGAGCGCATGCTCACGCCGGAGATCCCGTGCCGGGAGAGCAGGTCCAGGGCCGCTTCGAGGATGCGGGACTGCCTGTCGAGCTGCTCGCCGGAGTTCACGGTGTTAGTCCCCATCTGGCCAGACTATTGCCAAACTCGCCGGCAGTGCACTTTCCCCATTCCGCAGCAGTGGTTTTGCGGCTGAACGGTCAGTCGACGACGCCGTTCATGTCATCGAACACCAGGTAGTCCCCGTGGGCGGCGTGGAAGCCGAAGCTTTCCCAGTACCGGCGCAACGATGCCTTCGCGGCCTCGTACCCGTCCGTTCCTTCGGCAGGGGCGTTGTCCGTGGGCGCCGGGACTGCTTCGAGGATGACCTTGGACGCTGAACGGCCCACGCTGCTCAGGACGGCTTTCAGGATCTCGTGGCCGAGCTTGTTCCTGCGGAATTCCGGAGCCACATGGAGCTTGGAAAGGATCAGCAGATCCCCGCCCAGGGCCAGGTCCTTGACCAGGTCCGGGCGGTTGATCGTCAGCATTTCACCCACCGCGGCGACGTCCTGGTTCACGGCGTCCAGGGTCAGGAACAGGTCGATGATCCCGGCATCCGGAACAACATACAGTTCCGCTTGGCCAACGCGGACTTCCTTGCCGTCGCCGCCGTCGTCCGCGCCGTCCCAGGTGCGGCCATTGACGCTGACGTTCCACACGAGGGGATAGTCGTCCGGATCGTGGTGCACGCCGGGTATCCCGCGGAACTGGCAGCGGTAATCGAAGGTCAGATACTCAGGGAGAAGTACTTCCACCGGAACTCCTAGTGCCACCACGCAATCGGCCTCGCGGCCCCATGGTCCTAAGACTAGGGACGGCGCCGCCGCTGCGCCATGGCCGGACCACGAAGAATCCCCGCCTGGCATCTGTTGGTGCTGGGCGGGGATCCATTCGTCGGCGGTCCGCTTACTTCTTGGGCAGGCCCGCCGGGTTCAGTTCGGACTTCGGGATTGCCTCGGAGGACAGGCCCCAGCGGTCCAGGATCTTGGCGTAGGTGCCGTCGTCAATCAGGTGGTTCAGGGCGGTCTGCGCTGCGACGGCCAGGCCGTTGCCCTTCTTGGTGGTGAACGCGATCTCGGCCTTCAGCGGCCAGCCGCCCTCCAGGGTGCCCACCTGCTTGGTCTTCCCGTCCTTTGCCGCCTTGTAGGCAGCGCCGGCGTTGGGCCCGAAGGTCAGGTCCGCCCGGCCCGACTGGAGGGCCAGTCCGGAGGCGGAGTCGTCGTCGTAATACTGGAACTCCACCGGCTTGAGGCCGTTCTTCTTGTTCTCCTCGTCCCAGCGCACCAGGATGGCTTCCTGATTGGTGCCGGAGCCAACGATGACCCGCTTGCCCGCCACGTCCTTGGCTTCCTTCACCTCGGTAATGTCCGAGTCGCTCTTGGCGTAGAAACCGAGCAGGTCGTTACGGTACGTGGCGAAGTCGAACTTCTCCTTGCGCGCCTCGGTGACGGTCACGTTGGAAAGAACGGCCTCGTATTTGGCCGACTCGATGCCCAGCGGCCAGTCGGCCCACGCCACGGGAAGGACCTCCACCTGCAGGCCGAGGGTCTCGCCCACAGCGTAGGCGATGTCCACCTCGCTGCCGATCAGGGTCTTGTTGTCCGAGGCGAAGGTGCTCAGCGGGGCCGTGCCGCCGGTGGTCACCACGGTCAGCTTGCCATCGGCCTTGATGGCGTCGGGAACCTGCGCGGCCGCCGCCTGGTCCACGTCCACTTTGAAGCGGTCCTGCTCGGGGGACAGGTTAAAGGTCTTGCCGGCTGCGGCGGCGGCAGTCTCCGACGTCGGTCCTGTCGCCGCCGTCGCGCCCGGATCGGCGCATGCGGCCAGGCCCAGCAGGGACACTGCCAGGGCCGCGATAAGGGCCGGTTTCGGCTTGGGGATGGCCATGGTTTCCTCCTTGGAGGTACGAAGTTGATGCGACGGATGATGCGCGTTGCAGCAACTATCCGGGAGTGCCACCAGCAGAATCAAAGGCCCCGAAACCGGGCGATACGGGGAGTAACCGCAGTTCACGCGGGGACCGCCGCGGTCACAATCCGCGTACACCGACGGAGGGGACCAGCTCACAAGAGCTGGTCCCCTCCGTCAATGCGTGAGCTTCAGGCCATCCGGCCGGAAAGCGCTAAGCCTGTCAGCCCAGGGCCTTGATGACTTCCTTGGCCACGTCCTCGCTGGACTGCGGGTTCTGGCCGGTAATCAGGTTCCCGTCGCGGACCACGTGTGAAGACCAGGCAGCGGCATTGTTGACGATCGCGCCCTTCTCCTTCAGCGCGTCCTCCACAAGCCAGGGCGTGTTCTCGCCGGTGCCGCCGTTCAGTTCCTCTTCGTTGCTGAAGACCGTCAGGCGCCGTCCCGCGAAAATAAACGTCCCGGCGTCGTCTGTTGCGCTGAGCAGGCCCGCCGGGCCGTGGCAGAACGGCGCGATGACCTTGCCGTCCTGGTCCGCGGACACCAGCAGGCGGCCCAGGTCGGCGTCCTTGTAGAGGTCCGCCATCGGGCCATGCCCACCGGGCATCACCACGGCGTCGTAGGAAGCGATATCGACGTCGGCGAGCACCAGGGGCTGCGACAGTTCGGTGCCGATTTTGGCCAGGTAGTCCCGGAAGCCCTCGGCGCGCTCCTCACCGCCGGCGGAATCTGCGGCCAGGCTGACCTGGTCCACGGTGGGCTTCGCGCCGCCCGGTGTGGCGATGTGGACAGTGTGTCCGGCGTCCACCAGGGTCTGGTGCGAGACCACCAGTTCTTCAGCCCAGAAGCCGGTGGGGTGTTCGCTGCCGTCCTTCATGGTGAGGGAATCGGCTGCTGAAACAACCATCAAAACGTTAGCCATGCTGTTCTCCTGCCTGTTGTGTTGCTGGGCACTGCGTGGAAAGCCGCCGCTACTTGCCGGCAGCCTCCAGCCCAGCGTACGTGTCGTCGTCGAGCGTGATGCCCGCCGCTGCGATGTTCTCCTCCAGGTGGCTGACGGATCCCGTGCCGGGGATGGGCATCATGACGGGGGAACGGCGGAGCAGCCACGCCAGCGCCACCTGCGAGGTGGTGGCATCCAGGCGCGTGGCGGCCTCGTCCAGCGGACCGCCCGGCTGTGCCAGCTCGCCCGCGGAAATCGGGGCCCACGGGATGAAGCCGATGCCGTTCTCTTCGGAGTAGCGCAGCACGTCCTCGGAGCTGCGGTCCGTCAGGTTGTACCGGTTCTGGACGGTGGAAACCGTGAAATGCTTTCCGGCGGCTTCAAGTTCCTCGACGCTGACCTGCGACAGGCCCAGCGCCCGGACCTTGCCCTCGTCCTGGAGTTCACGCAGCACACCGAACTGTTCCTCGGCGTCCACCTTGGGATCGATCCGGTGCAGCTGCAGCAGGTCGATGGTGTCCACCTTCAGCTTGCGGAGGCTCAGTTCCGTCTGCTGGCGGAGGTATTCGGGCCGGCCCACGGGAACCCACTTGTTGGGCCCGGTACGGGTAAATCCCACCTTCGTGGCGATTCTCAGGCCGTCCTTGTAGGGGTGAAGGGCTTCGGCGATGATTTCCTCGCTGATGTTCGGGCCGTAGGAATCCGCGGTGTCAATAAAGTCGACGCCGAGTTCGACGGCGCGGCGCACGACGGCCACGGCGGCCGCCCGGTCCGCGGGCTCGCCCCAGACGCCGTCGCCCACGATGCGCATGGCACCGAAGCCGAGCCGCTGCACGGTTCCGAGGTCCTTGAGGTCGATGGTGGCGGACTGGTTCGTTGTCCCTGTGCTCTTCGTATCTGTGCTGTTCGTCTCTGGGCTCATATGGGCGGCAACATCATCAGTGTGCTGGGTATTCCGCAGATCACAGAAATAAGCCGGCCGCCGCGGTGGTTATGCCCTCTGTGCCCGCCGCGATTCCGGCGGGCGAGATGACGCAACGATTTTCCGTACGCAACGCTCCGAAAGGCCGGCACCCAACGTGACCCTCCCGCTTTCCATCCTTGACCTGGCAACCATCGGCAAAGGCCAGACGGCGGCGGAAAGCTTCGCGGGCAGCGTGGCCATGGCGCAGAGCGCCGAGAAACTGGGGTACCGGCGGGTCTGGTACGCCGAGCACCACAACATGTCATCCATCGCTTCGTCCGCCACCAGTGTGCTGATCGCCCACGTGGCCGCGAACACCGAAAGCATCCGGCTCGGCGCCGGTGGGGTCATGCTGCCCAACCACTCGCCGCTGACCATCGCCGAACAGTTCGGCACCCTGGAAACCCTGCACCCGGGCCGGATCGACCTGGGCCTGGGCCGTGCCCCCGGCAGCGACCAGAACACCATGCGGGCCCTCCGGCGCGACCCGATGTCCGCCGACAGCTTCCCGCAGGACGTCCTCGAACTGCAGGGCTACCTCACCGGACCCACCCGGATCCAGGGCGTGGAGGCAACCCCCGGCAAGGGCACCAACGTCCCGCTCTACATCCTGGGATCGTCCCTGTTCGGCGCGCGGCTCGCTGCACAGCTGGGCCTGCCGTACGCCTTCGCCTCGCACTTTGCACCCAGCGCGCTGAAGGACGCCGTGGCCGTCTACCGCCGCGAATTTAAGCCCTCGGCGCAGCTGGACGCTCCCCACGTGATCGCCGGCGTCAACGTGATCGCGGCCGATTCCGCGTCCGAGGCGCAGGAGATGATGCAGGCCACCAAACGCGCCCGCGTGTCCCTCTTCTTCGGCGGCGGGACCCGTGAATTCACCGATGACGAGGCGGACATGATCCTCGACTCACCGCAGGGCCAGCACGTCTCGCAGATGATGACCTACTCGGCCGTGGGAACGCCCGACGTCGTCCTGGACTACCTTGACGGGTTCGGCAGGCATGCCGACGCCGACGAACTCATCGTGGCGCACCAGAGCACCGGCACGGACGCCCGGCTGCGCTCGGTGGAACTGCTGGCCGAGGTGGCCGGACTGGCGCGCGTCTGAGCTCACGCCTGCCCGGGCTTTTACACATACGCAATGAAGGGGATATTCAGGAGAAACCGCCGGGGATGACGATGGGTAATGCTCCCCCGGGAATCCGCCAGGATCTTCGGGAGGGGCGCCAACCGGTAGTCCGCAGGTGACCCAGCGGCTGCAGTCCCGGCCTGGTTCTGCCTCGAAGGGGTTCCCTGATGCCCACGCCTTTGAACCAGAGCGTGGCGGATTCCGCCCTGCTCACCCGTTCCCTTCCGCTGGACGTGCTCCGGTCGTTTGTCCAGGCGGACGCGGCGGACAGCGGGCTGACCCCGGCGCTGCTGGACGAACTGAAGGTTCTGGCACGTGTTCCTGTCCTGCTGGTTGCCTGCAACTACGGCGGCACCTTGTGCGACGCGGAAGGCATTTCCACCGAGATCCTCCCGCTGGGCAGCGCCGCCATCGCTTTGCGGGCACTGGCAGCCCTGCCCAGCACGCACGCCGCCATCATTTCAGGCCGTTCCCTGAGGGACCTGGCGGCGGTGTCCCGGCTCCCCGTGGAGGTCCACCTCATCGGGTCGCACGGCGCGGAGTCGGACATGGGCTTCGCGCACGCCCAGACGCTTGCCACCGAATCGGTCCTGCAAAAGGTCAACGCTGCGCTCAACGAGGCCGTAGGGTTCCAGAGCGGCGTTTGGATTGAGCGCAAACCGGTAGCGGTTTCGGTCCATACCCGTCCGGCGCCGGCAGACGTCGTCGCCTCGGTGACCGAGACTGCCCGGGAGATAGCGCGCACCCACGGACTGTTCTTCATTGTGGACGGCTCGGTGCTGGACCTCTCGGTGGTGGAGCCGTCCAAGGGTGAGGCACTGGAAACCCTCCGGTCCCGGCTCGGCGCCAGTGCGGCCATGTTCGCGGGTGACGCCGACAGCGACGAACTGGCTATCGCCACCCTCCGCGGCCCGGACCTGGGCCTGCGGGTCGGCGTGGGCGAAACCGCGGCGGCACACCGGGTCCGCGACCCCGAGTCCTTTGCCCGGGTCCTTGCCCTGCTCTTCGAACTTCGGCGGGCCTGGCTGTTCGGCGAGGACGCCGTGGGCCTCGAACGGCACACCATGATCGGCAACGGATCCTCCACCGCACTGCTGACACCGGACGCCAAGGTCTGCTGGATGAGCCACCCGTTGCCGGACTCCGGCTCGGTGTTCGCCCACATCCTGGGCGGTGACGCGGCCGGCCACTTCTCCGTGGAACCGGCGAAGGCATCGCAGGTGCTGGGCCAGCGCTACGTGGACAGCACCATGATCGTCGAAACCCGGTGGGCGGACGTCACGGTCACCGACTACCTCGAACCGGCCCCGGACGGCATCACCAGCCTGGTCCGGGTGCTGACCGGCACCGGGGCTGCCCGGATCACCTTCGCACCGCGGCCTGACTACGCGAACGCCCCGTTCGTCATGGAGGCCCGGGGCGATGAGCTGCATGTGGTGGGCACGTCGGAACCGATCATTCTCTTTGCGCCGGGAGTCACCTTCAGCATCACCTCGGACGGCAGGCACGGCACGGCCACGGCATCGGTAAATCTCCAGTCCGGGCCCGTGGTGCTCAACCTGCGCTGCGGCGACACCGAACCCCGGCCCGCAGACCCACAGGGGGAGACGGAACGCCGGGCGGAGGTGGCCCTTCACGCCCGCCAGTGGGTGCAGAAACTCGCCCTTCCGTCCGTGAAACCCTCGCTGGTACGGCGCTCGGCCCTGGTGCTCCGGGCCTTGGTCCACGAACCCACTGGCGCAGTCCTCGCCGCCCCCACCACCTCCCTGCCTGAGGGCATCGGCGGAACAAGGAACTGGGACTACCGGTATTGCTGGCTGCGGGACGCGTCCATGACGGTCAATGCCCTGGCGGACCTGGGGTCCACCGCGGAGGCCGCCGGGTTCCTTGGGTGGCTGGGGCGGATCCTTGAGCATGCGCCGGGCCCGGAGTGGCTGCATCCGCTGTACTCCGTCACCGGTGCGCCGCTGTCCACGGAAGCCGTGGTGGACAGCCTCCCGGGCTACGCCGGTTCCCGCCCGGTCCGGATTGGAAACGCGGCGGACCACCAGGTCCAGCTGGACGTCTTTGGCCCCGTTGCCGAACTGATCCATACCCTGAGTTCGAAGGAGGGCACACTCTCCGACGAGCACTGGGAGCTGCTGGTCCAGATGGCCTCGGCAGTCCTGGCCCGCTGGCATGAGCCGGACCACGGCATCTGGGAAGCCCGGCGCCCGGCACGCCATCACGTCTACTCCAAGGTGATGTGCTGGGTAACCCTGGACAGGGCACTGCGGACAGCTGACCGGCACGGCAGGGAGCCGGACCCCGCCTGGGCTCCCGTGGCCGCCACCATCCGGGACGAGGTACTGCGGGAGGGCTGGGACGAATCGGCCAAGTCCTACACGGTGGCCTACGACAGCCCGGACCTCGATGCCGCCGTCCTGCACATCGGACTTTCCGGCCTGCTGGATGTCACCGACCAGCGCTTCCTGGACACGGTCACCGCCGTGGAGCGGGAACTGAGGGTGGGGCCCACAGTTTTCCGGTACCGGTACGACGACGGCCTGCCGGGCCTGGAGGGCGGCTTCCACATCTGCACCACCTGGCTGATCGAGGCCTATGTCGCCGTGGACCGCATCGATGAAGCCTGGGATTTGTTCGACCAGTTGGTGAACCTCTTCGGGCCTACCGGGCTGCTGCCGGAGGAATACGACCCCGGCACCGAGACCCACCTGGGCAACCATCCGCAGGCGTATTCCCATCTGGGCTTCATCCGCTGCGCCCGCCTCCTGGATGCTCACCAGTCCGGACGGTAGGCAGCTCCTGTCCGGGGTACCTAGAGTGGAAGGATCAGGGATACAGAAACCGAATCGAGACTCATGATGACCGCCCGCGCCCAGGGGGTGGGGTTCCGCTCCGAGCGCGGCCCCATCCTCATCGCCTTGATGCTGTCCACCGGACTGGTGGCGATCGACTCCACCATCGTGGCTACCGCCGTCCCTTCCATCGTCCGCGACGTTGGCGGGTTCTCCTCGTTCCCGTGGCTGTTCTCGGCGTACCTGTTGGCCCAGGCCGTCTCCGTGCCCATCTACGGCAAGCTGTCCGACATGGTGGGCCGCAAGCCGATCATCCTGACAGGCATCGGACTGTTCCTGCTGGGCTCCGTCCTCTGCGGCGTGGCCTGGAGCATGCCGTCCCTGATCGCTTTCCGCGCGCTGCAGGGGTTGGGCGCGGGCGCGGTTTTGCCGGTAAGCATCACCATCGCCGGCGACATCTACTCGCTGGAGGAGCGCGCCAAGGTCCAGGGGTACCTGGCCAGTGTGTGGGCGGTGTCCTCAGTGGTGGGGCCCAGCCTTGGCGGAGTGTTCTCGGCGCTGGGAATCTGGCGCGGAATCTTCCTGGTCAACATCCCGCTGTGCATCCTGGCCGGCTGGATGCTGGTGCGGACGCTGCACGAGAATGTGGAACGCGCCAAGCACACGGTGGATTACGCCGGAGCGGCACTGATGGCGGGCTCTTTGGGCCTGCTGATCCTCGGCGCTTTGCAGGGCGGCGAGGCCTGGGCGTGGGATTCGCCGGTCAGCTTTGCCGTCTTCGGCGTAGGTGCGGTGCTCCTGGTGGTCTTCATCCTGGTGGAACGGCGTGCTGCGGAACCCATCCTGCCTTCCTGGGTGGTGCAGCGGCGCCTGCTGGTGACCACGGCGCTCGCATCCTTTGGCGTGGGTGCGGTGATGATTGGCCTGACCTCCTACGTGCCCACTTTCCTGGAGGGTGCGCTGTCCGTTTCACCGCTGGTCGCGGGCCTGGCCCTGGCGGCGCTGACCCTCGGCTGGCCGCTCAGCGCGTCACAGGCCGGCCGCCTGTACCTGCGGATCGGGTTCAAGGCCACCGGCCTGATCGGCATTTCCATCACCGTGGCCGGCCTGCTCATCCTGGCGCTGACCGCCGGCACGCCGAACGTGGCGCTGATCGCGTCCAGCTGCTTCGTCGTGGGCCTCGGCCTCGGCCTGCTCGCAACGCCCACGCTGATCGCCGCGCAGTCCAGCGTTCGGTGGAACGAGCGCGGCGTGGTGACCAGCACTAACATGTTCGCCCGCTCCATCGGCAGCGCCCTGGGCGTGGCGGTGTTCGGCGCCGTGGCCAACGCCATCTACTCCGGCAACCCGGGCGGTGAGGGAAACGGCCAGGCCGTGGTGGCCGCATCCAGCGCCGTCTTCCTGGCAGCCCTGGTGGCCGGGCTCCTGACGGTCCTGGCGGTGCTGGCCATGCCAGGGATGCAGGCCGCCGGTGCCGGGGATGCCGCCGCCGGGCAGGACCAGGTTTCCAAACAGGACACAGCCTCGAACCAGGATCCAACGAACGGCAACGACGACGGCGGGGAGGCCGCCGGTCCGGACCGCACCGAGGTGGAGGATTCCGGCCGCCGCGGCAGCTGATCCGGCCGGGAGCAGCTAGCGCGAGGCGCTGAAAATGGCGGGGGCGGGGCGGGTGCCCGTGGCGAGGTCGGCAAGGATCCGGCCCACCACGGGAGTGAACTTGAACCCGTGCCCGGAGAACCCGGCGCCGATCACCACTGGCCCAATCCGGTCCAGGACGAAGTCCTCATCCGGGGTGGTGGTGTAGGTGCAGCTGATGGCCTCGAAGGCGTCGGCGTCCACGCCGGGCAGCCAGGTCCGCGCATAGGCCTGCAGGGCAGCGAGCTGTTGCGGTTCCGGCTCGAAGGTGCGCCTGTCCGGGTCCACCACCGGGCCCACCCCGTGCCAGCCGGCCTTGATGCCTTCGCCGGGGGTGTGCATGCCGTAGACCGGGGAGTACCATCCCGCGTACTGCGATCCGCCACCGGGGTAATGGTTGAACCCGGGCCATACCGCGTCCGGGTCGGTGATCCGGAAGTGGGCCGGCTGCTCCTGCGTCACCCTGAGCTTCGGCGTCCGCAGGCGCCCGCCCGCGGCGGCGCCCAGCAGCTTTTCCGTCCAGCCGCCCGCCGTCACCACCACCTGCGCTGCGGTGACCACCTCTGTACCGGCGCTGCTTTCCAACCCCAGCCGGACGCCGTCGTCCGTTATCTCGAAGGACACCACCTTGGTGTGGTGCCGGATATCGGCGCCCCGGGCCGCAGCAAGGCGCTGGAAAGCCGGCAGTGCGGCCTCCGGGTTGAGCTGGCCGCCGTCGGGCATGTAGAGGACCTGCTGGTCGAAGCGGATGCCGCGCCAGCGCTCGCCTGCCTCGTCCGGACGCACGAACTCGGCGCGCAGCCCGGCCTGGGCCAGCGCTGCCGCAGCGTCCGGCAGCATGGGTTCGGGCCCGTGCGTGACGATGCCGGTCCGTGCCAGGAGCGTCTCGCCGCTGTCCTGCTCCAGCTCGTTCCAGAGGTCCAGGGATTCGGCGATCATGGCAACGTATTCGGGCCGGTGGTAGCCGGGATTGAAGTTGCGGGTGGTGCCGTGGGAAGCGCCGATCTTGTGCCCCGGCCCGAACTGCTCCACCAGGGTCACGTGGCGTCCCCGCCGGGACAGCGCCCATGCGGTAGCGGAACCCATGGCGCCGCCGCCGATCACCACGGTGTCAAGAGTTGTTGCCACTGGTCCTCCTCGTCCAGGTAGTCACGCCAGCAACAGCGCGACGCCGATCATCGCCGGAACAGCCACCACGGTAGTGATCAGCACGGTGTCCTTGGCCACAGTGAGGCCGGTCTTGTAGCGGCTGGCCGCCACGAACACATTCTGCGCCGTGGGCAGGGCGGACGTCACCACTACGGCGAACAGGGCGTGGCCGTCCATTCCCAGTGCAAATCGGGCAAAAACATACGCCAGCGCCGGCTGGACGGCCAGCTTAAACGCGCTGGCCAGCAGGGTGTCCACGCGCCGTCCGGCGGCTGCCTGCAGCGGCCGGGTCCCGTTCAGGCTCATGCCGAAGGCAATCAGCATGGCCGGGATCGCGGCGCCGCCAATCAGGTGGATGGGCTCCATGACCAGCTCGGGCACCTTGAAACCGGTCCCGGCAACGATCAGGCCCAGCGCCGAACCCACGATCATCGGGTTCCGCAGGATCATCACCGCGAAGCCGAGCGGGGTGGTCCGGTGCGAGCTGGTGCTGGAGTCCAGGATCATGAGGAACAGCGGCGTGAAGAAGGCCAGCTGGAAGATCAGCAGCGGTGCAACATAGCTGGCATCACCCAGGACATATACCGCAATGGGAATACCTAAGTTCGCCGAATTCGCGAGCGAGGCGGACATCGAGGACATCAGCGATTCGGGCAGCGAACGCTTCAGCCAGAACTTCACGATGGTGAAGAAGATGGCAGCCGTGGCAATGGCGGCCACTGCGGTCACCAGCAGCGGAGCGGCGAACACTTCCTGCGGCCGGGCCTTGCTGAGGGTCTCAAACAGCAGGGCCGGGCTGGCCACGAAGAAGGTGAGGGAGCTGAGGACCTGGCGGGCGTTGTCACCGAGGATCTTCCGCCGGCCAACGAACCAGCCCACCAGGATGATGCACCAGACAACGAAGAAACCGGCGAGTACCCCTAGCACGGAGGAACCCGCGGCGGGCGGCGGAAAAGGGTGCCGGGTCTCACGCCCCGGCTACAGGGCGGCGTTGTTGAGTGCGAACGGCGGACGCATCATCCCGGGGGCAATGCCCTCGGCGGGATCGTTCCCCAACTGGATGATGCGGTTGTCCTGGTCCACGTGGACCACCTTCGGCTCGTAGGCCTTGGCTTCCTCGGTGGTCATCTGGGCATACGTGATGAGGATGACGAGGTCGTTCTCGTGCATCAGGTGTGCGGCGGCGCCGTTAATGCCGATGACGCCGGAGCCGCGCTCACCGGCAATGGTGTAGGTCTCCAGCCGGGCGCCGTTGGTGATGTCGACGATCGAGACAAGCTCGCCCGGCAGGATGTCAGCTGCCTCCAGCAGGTCCAGGTCAACGGTTACGGAACCTACGTAGTGCAGGTCTGCGTGGGTGACGGTGGCCCGGTGGATTTTGGACTTGAACATGGTTCGATTCATAACGGCTCCAGTCTAGCGCCGGGGCCGTGCCGCCGCAGTGACGCACGGAACACCCGCAGCTCCGTCAACGGACGACGGCGGGCGGTTGCCTGGCGTCGTCCCCCGCCACCGCGGCGGCCGCGGCGGCCAGGGTTTCCCTTGCTGCCAGGATGGCGGGCCGCTGCGCACTGGACCGGCGGACCGACGTGAAGATGGTGCGGTGCGGCTTGCCCGGGAGCTCCAGCAGCCGGGCGGTGGTGCCACGCCCCGTCCACACCAGGTCCGGCATCAGCGCCACGGCGTTGCCGGATTCAATCAGCCGGGCCTGGGCCTGCAGGTCTGCCGTCTCGAAGCGCACATCCGGCTCGAACCCCGCGCTCCTGCACGCCTGTTCCGCCCAGTGGCGCGACGCGGCACCCCGCGGTTCCATGACCCAGGGGAGTTCCGCAGTGTCTGCGAGCGTGCGGATGGCTGTGCCGCCGTCGGACGCCGGAACCGCAAGCCGGATGGCGTCGGTGGTCAGTTTGACGCGGTCCAGTTCCGGGTAGCGGGGAGCCGCGTGGCCGGGGTACTGCTCGGCGATGACCAGGTCGAAGTCGCGGGCCCATGTCTCGTGGAGTGCTGTCTCCGGCTCCCGCTGGATCATCTCGATCCGGACTTCCGGGTAGGTTGCGGCCATTCGTGTGAGGGTGTCCGGCATCAGCGCCAGGGCCGCCGACTGGAAAACCGCGATCCGGACGGTGCCCGTAACGGTGGTCAGCGAGGCCGCCAGATCCGCCTCGGCCTGCTCCATGGTTTCGAGCAGCTGGGCCGTGTGGGCCACCAGCACCTCGGCCTGCGGGGTGAGCTGCACGCGGCGGCCGGTCTTCCGCAGCAACTCCACTCCCACCTCCTTCTCCAGAAGGGCCAGCTGCTGGGACACCGACGACGGGCTGTACTGGAGTGCCTCCGCCACCTCGGCCAGCGTCCCCCGGATGCTCAGTTCCCGCAACAGGCGCAGCCGGCGTACGTCAAGCATAGGGAATTCCTAACTGAAACTAATGAATATAGGTTAGAAGTAGTCACTTTATCTAATGCAAGCAGGCTTGCATACTGTTGGGACTGAGTTACCCCCGTCACAGCCTTTCCCGGTGTGCCGCGGCGGGGCAGCACCCCACAGCAGGAGTTCCCCATGAGCACTAGAGATATGAGCCAGTCCATCATGCGGCGGAAGCCCATTGATGACATCGAAGAAGAGAACAAGCACAGCGGCCTCTTTAAATCGCTGGGCCTGTGGCAGCTCACCGCCATCGGCGTTGGCGGCATCATCGGCGTCGGCATCTTCTCCCTCGCGGGGCTGGTGGCCGCAGGAAGCGAAGGCAACCCGGGAGTGGGGCCCGCGGTGCTGATCTCCTTCCTTATTGCGGGCCTGGCCTCCGCCGCGGCGGCCCTGTCCTACGCAGAATTCGCAGGCATGATTCCCCGTGCCGGATCTGCCTACACCTACGGTTACGTGGCACTCGGCGAGGTGATCGGCTGGTTCATCGGCTGGGACCTCCTGCTGGAGTACATCGCCATTGTGGCCGTGGTGGCCATCGGCATCTCCGGCTACCTTGACGCGTTCCTGTCCGGTATTGGCATCCATCTGCCCACCTGGATGACCTCCACGGCGGACGAGGGCAAGGGCGGCATCGTCAACATTCCCGCCATCCTGGTCTGCCTCCTGGTCACTTGGATCCTGTCCCGCGGCACCAAGGCCTTCGGCCGCTTCGAGCTCGTGGCGGTGGCCATCAAGGTCATCCTCATCCTCTTCATCATCGGCCTGGGCGTCTTCTATATCGACACCAACAACTACAACCCGTTCATGCCCTCCGGCTTCGGGCCCGTGCTGGCCGGCAGTGCCACCGTGTTCTTTGCGGTCTTCGGCTATGACGCCATGAGCACCGCCGCGGAGGAAGCCAAGGACGGCAAGAAGCACATGCCCAAGGCCATCATCCTCTCGCTCATCGTCGCCATGCTGCTCTACGTGGCCGCCACCCTGGTGCTCACCGGCATGCAGAACTACAAGGACATCGACCCCAAGGCCGGCTTCGCGTCCGCCTTCACTTCAGTGGGCTTGCCCGTGATCGCCACCATCATCTCCGTCTTCGCGGTGCTGTCCATCCTCACCGTGATGCTGACGTTCCTGCTGGGCGTCACCCGCGTGTGGTTCTCGATGAGCCGCGACGGGCTGCTCCCGGGCTGGTTCGCCAAGACCGACCGCCACGGCACCCCGCAGCGCGTCACGTGGATCGCCGGTATCGCCTCGGCTTTCCTGGCCGGCGTGTTCCCCATCAAGGAGGTCGCTGACCTGACCAACATCGGCATCCTGGCCGCGTTCGTCGTCGTCTGCCTGTCCGTCATCATCTTCCGCTACAAGCGTCCGGACGCGCCGCGCAGCTTCCGGCTGCCGCTGATGCCCCTGGTGCCAGCCTTCGGTGTCCTCGCATCGGCCTTCCTTATGCTGCAGCTGCACTGGGAAACCTGGCTGCGGTTCTTTGTGTGGCTGGTCATCGGCCTGGTCATCTACTTCGCCTACGGCCGCAAGAATTCGCTGATGAACCCCAACAGCCCACGGCACCAGGAAATCGAGGAAATGCACCGCCCCCTCGCTTAGCCACTCACCCGGACGCCCCATCACCTTCTGCCCCTCTTTCCGAAACGCGCCATCAGATACAGCGGCATCTTGCCGACCCCTCTCCCGCATCCGTGGGAGAGGGGTCGGTGCTTTCCGCGAAAGGTGGTGGGGCGTTGGTGGTTTGAGGGTGAAAGGTGGTGGGGCGTTGGTGGTTTGAGGGGGAAAGGTGGTGGGGCGTTGGTGGTTTGAGGGCAATGGGTGATGGCGGGTTTCAAGATGCTGGAAGCATTGATTTTCCTAACCTGTATTGGTTGGAAAAGATCGCTTTATCTTATGTGAGCAGGAGCGCATACTGATCAAAAGACCTCTCCCACCCAAGGAAAGATCGGGAAAACCATGACCCACGTTGCAATGGAACCGGCAGTCACCCACGCGGCCACCCCGCAGACGGTCGACGTCGACGTCCCCCAGGCCAAGGCCCTCGCCACCGAGGCGGTCGCCTTGGTCCGGCACTGGCTCACCGAGGCCGCGAAGGTTCCGGTGGATGCCTCCGCCGAACAGCTGGCCGGAGTCCTGAAGGACCCCAACGGCCTGGACTTCACGGTGGGCTTCGTGGACGGCGTGGTCCGCCCCGAGGACCTCAACGTGGCCGCCCGCAACCTGGCGGCGCTGGCGCCCAAGGTGCCGGCCTTTCTGCCCTGGTACATGCGCAGCGCCGTGGCGCTCGGCGGGACCATGGCCCCGGCACTGCCGCAGGTGGTCATTCCCGCAGCGCGCAAGGTGCTCCGCGAAATGGTAGGCCACCTGATCGTTGACGCCACCGACGCCAAGCTGGGCCCGGCCATCGCCAAGATCAAGAAGGACGGCATCAAGCTCAACGTCAACCTCCTCGGCGAGGCAGTCCTCGGCGAGCACGAGGCCTCCCGCCGGCTTGAAGGAACGCACACGCTGCTGGCGCGTCCCGACGTCGACTACGTCTCTATCAAGGTTTCCTCCACCGTGGCCCCGCACTCCGCCTGGGCCTTCGACGAAGCCGTGGAACACGTCGTCGAAAAGCTCACCCCGCTCTTCCAGCGCGCGGCCTCCTTCGCCGCCCCCGGCAGCAGCACCGGCGGCAAGGCCAAGTTCATCAACCTGGACATGGAAGAGTACAAGGACCTGGATATGACCATCGCGGTCTTCACCCGGATCCTGGACAAGCCCGAGTTCAAGGACCTCGAGGCCGGCATCGTGCTCCAGGCCTACCTCCCGGACGCGCTGTCCGCCATGATCCGGCTGCAGGACTGGGCCGCCGAGCGCCGCGCCAACGGCGGCGCCGGCATCAAGGTCCGCGTGGTCAAGGGCGCCAACCTGCCGATGGAGCAGGTGGAAGCCTCGCTGCACGACTGGCCCGTGGCCACGTGGGGTTCCAAGCAGGACTCGGACACCAGCTACAAGAGCGTCATCAACTACGCGCTGCATCCCGAGCGGATCAGGAACATCCGCATCGGCGTGGCCGGGCACAACCTGTTCGACATCGCCTTTGCCTGGCTCCTGGCCAAGCAGCGCGGGGTAGAAGCCGGCATCGAGTTCGAGATGCTGCTGGGCATGGCGCAGGGCCAGGCCGAAGCCGTCAAGAAGGACGTCGGCTCCCTGCTCCTTTACACGCCCGTGGTGCACCCGGCGGAGTTCGACGTCGCCATCGCCTACCTGATCCGCCGCCTCGAAGAGGGCGCCAGCCAGGACAACTTCATGTCCGCGGTGTTCGAGCTGGACAAGAACGAATCCCTGTTCGAGCGCGAGAAGCAGAGGTTCCTCTCCTCCCTGGAAGCTCTGGACAACAGCGTGCCGCGCCCCAACCGCCGGCAGGACCGCAACCTGCCACCGGCGCCGATGCCGCACGCCGGCTTCGACAACACCCCGGACACGGACCCCTCCCTGCCTGCCAACCGCACCTGGGGCCGGGCCATCCTGGACCGCGTTCCGGGCTCCACGCTGGGCAACGCTTCAGTGAAGGCAGCCTTCATCAATGACGAAGCGGCGCTCAACACGGCCATCGAAACCGCCGTGGACAAGGGCAAAGCCTGGGGCGCCCTCTCCGGTGCCGAACGCGCCGAGATCCTGCACCGTGCCGGAGTCGCCCTGGAAGCGCGCCGCGCCGATCTCCTCGAGGTCATGGCCAGCGAGACCGGGAAGACCATTGACCAGGGCGACCCCGAGGTCAGCGAGGCTGTGGACTTCGCGCATTACTACGCCGAGTCCGCGCGCAAGCTGGACGCGGTCGACGGCGCCACGTTCGTCCCGGCGAAGCTCACCGTTGTCACGCCGCCGTGGAACTTCCCGGTCGCCATCCCGGCAGGGTCCACCCTCGCGGCACTCGCCGCCGGCTCCGCCGTCGTCATTAAGCCTGCCAAGCAGGCCGCCCGCAGCGGCGCCGTGATGGTCGAGGCCCTGTGGGAAGCCGGCGTCCCGAAGGACGTCCTTACCATGGTGCAGCTGGGCGAGCGCGAGCTCGGCACGCAGCTCATCTCCCACCCGGCCGTTGACCGCGTCATCCTCACCGGCGGCTACGAAACGGCAGAGCTGTTCCGTTCCTTCCGCAAGGACCTGCCGCTCCTGGCCGAAACCAGCGGCAAGAACGCCATCATCGTCACCCCCAGCGCCGACCTGGACCTCGCGGCCAAGGACGTGGCCTACTCCGCGTTCGGCCACGCCGGCCAGAAGTGCTCCGCCGCGTCCCTGGTGATCCTGGTGGGATCCGTTGCAAAGTCCAAGCGGTTCCACAACCAGCTGATCGACGCCGTCACCTCCCTGAAGGTGGGCTACCCGCAGGACCCCACCAGCCAGATGGGCCCCATCATCGAGCCCGCCAACGGCAAGCTCCTCAATGCCCTCACCACCCTGGGCGAGGGCGAAAACTGGGCCGTGGAACCGAAGAAGCTGGACGAGACCGGCAGGCTCTGGAGCCCGGGCGTACGGTACGGGGTCAAGCGCGGTTCCTACTTCCACCTGACCGAGTTCTTCGGCCCGGTCCTCGGCGTGATGACCGCCGGGACCCTGGAAGAGGCCATCGCCATCCAGAACCAGATCGAATACGGACTCACCGCAGGCCTGCACTCGCTCAACTCCGGGGAGCTGGGAGTCTGGCTGGACAGCATCCAGGCGGGCAACCTCTACGTCAACCGCGGCATCACCGGCGCCATCGTGCAGCGGCAGCCGTTCGGCGGCTGGAAGAAGTCAGCCGTCGGCGCCGGCACCAAGGCCGGCGGTCCCAACTACCTGGCCGGGCTGGGCGACTGGACCCCCGCCGAGGCATCCGCGAAGGCTGATGTCACGCACCCCGGCGTCCGCCGGATCATCAACGCCGCAGGCGCCGCCCTGGAGCCGGCCCACCTTGAGTCCGTGCAGCGCGCCCTGGCGTCCGACGCCGAGGCCTGGGCCAGCGAGTTCGGCACCGCCAAGGACGTTTCAGGTTTGAGCGCGGAGCGCAACATCTTCCGCTACCGCAACCTGCCGATCACCATCCGCCTCTCCGGAGGTGAGCCGCTGGCCCACCTCGTGCGGACCGTGGCGGCCGGCGTGCTGGCGGGGTCACCGCTCACCGTGTCCACCGCCGTCGAACTTCCCGCCCAGCTGCGGGCCGTGTTCCTCGGCCTCGACGTGGACCTGACGGTGGAGTCCGACGCCGGCTGGCTGGCTTCGGCAGGCCGGCTCGCCTCGGCGGGCAAGCTCTCCGGCGCCCGTGTCCGGCTGCTGGGTGGTGACGCTTCGGCTCTGGCGGAAGCAACCGGCGGGCGGCCCGACATCGCTGTCTACTCCCACGCAGTGACCGAAGCCGGCAGGGTTGAGCTGCTGCCGTTCCTGCACGAGCAGGCTGTCAGCATCACCGCCCACCGGTTCGGCACCCCGAATCACCTTTCGGATTCGCTGATCTAGCAGGCCCGAACCAACGAGGCCGGGCGGCCACCTGAGGGGTGGCCGCCCGGCCTCGTTGTTGGTTGGCCTTGCGGGAGCGTGGGTAACGGCCCGCCCGGCCCGTGGCATGTCAGCCCAGGTACCAACCTGGCGGAGACCACGTCACGGGCACGCTATGGGCCGAGAAGTCCTCGCACCGCGTGCAGTTGTAGGCCACCTCGCCCAGTGCCGCGACTGACCCGTCGTGCCGGTAGGTGGGCGGAATATAGGACTCAAGATAGATGAATTCGTCCGTCCTGCACTTTTCGCAGGTCGGCTTTCCGATGTAGCCCGAATCGGTGGTGGCAAGGCCGCTGCCGAGGGTGGACTGCCGTGTTGCCGGCCGGGTGCTGGTGTGCGGGCGGGCGTGTGCGGCGCTGAAGTGGGTGTTCCTGGCTGTCGTCATTGGCTGCCTGTCCCGGGCTGCGTGCCATGGTGTGCAGGCGCGCCCGTATTGTAGAACCGGCCTGCTGCTTGACCCTGGAGGAACCAGCATAGATTATGCAACGATCTGACATCAATGAAAGATTTCTCCCGGCTCTGCCTTGCCGGTTCACCCCTGGCGGTTGATGATCCGCCCCACAATGGACTGCGTAAGCGCGTCGATGACTTCTGCATTGGCCAGCGGGTTCCGGATCAGGGTGAAATCCACATCGCCGACCGCCGGCAGGTCGAACCGGCGGGTGATGATCTTCAGGTCCTCCGGTACCAGCGATGACGGCATGACAGCCACGCCGATTCCGGCCCGGACGGCGGCCAGGACGCCGCTGATCTGGCGGGTGGTGCAGGTGATCCGCCAGGTCCGGCCGTGCGCTTCGAGAGCGTCGATGGCAAGTTTCCGGCTGAGGCTGGGGGAGGGGTAGGCGATCAGGGGCACCGGCGCGCCCGGTTCGAGGGACGTCTGCTCCAGGCCCACCCAGGAGAAGGAATCGTGCTGGACCACGGTGCCGTCCTTGGCCCCGGCCACCCACTTGACGAACACCAGGTCCAGTTGGCCGGCGTTGAGCTTGCGGTAGAGCTGGTCGCTTTGGCCCACCGTCAGTTCAAGGTTAATCTGCGGGTAGATCTGCCGGAACTCGCGCAGGATCCGGGGCAGCCCGGTGATGGCCAGATCGTCGGCCGTGCCGAAACGCAGCCGGCCCCGCATCGCCGAGCCGGAAAAGTAGCGGGCCGCGGCGTCGTGGGCCGAGAGGATGTTCCTGGCGAAACCCGCCATCGCGTCCCCGTTGTCCGTCAGCCGCACGTCCCGGGTGTCCCGGGTGATGAGGACACGTTTGGCGGCAGTCTCCAGCTTCCGGATGTGCTGGCTGATGGTGGGCTGGGCCAGCCCCAGCCGGTCCGCGGCCTTGGTAAAGCTCAGGGTCTCGGCAACAGCCAGGAACGAGCGGAGTTGGGCTGGTTCGAACACGGTGGACTCCATCGGCTGCGCGTTGTATTGCGGTTTGCAATACGAGTTATAGGGACAATACGTCTCCATAATCTGTTAGCGCCACCATAGCGTTAAGGGCATCCCGGACCGCACCCACTTTGAGGACAAACCTGTGGCACCCCCACCGCCGTCGTCGGCAACCGTCAGCCAGCCCGTCATCGATTCCGCGAGTTCAGCACCGGCCCTGCCGCCCGCCCCGCAAGCTCCCCACGTCCGGAACGGGGACGCGCTCACCCAGCCCGTGCCCGTCGTCGCGGAACGCCTGCCGTGGAAGCACACGTTTATCTCCCTCAGCGTGCCCAACTTCCGGATCTTCGCGGTGGGCCACTTCATCGCCGTCATCGCCATCTGGATGCAGCGCATCGCCCAGGACTGGCTGGTCCTCCAGCTGTCCGGGTCCGTCACGGCCGTGGGGTTCACGGTGGCACTGCAGTTCCTGCCGTCGCTGCTGCTGGGTCCGTGGGGCGGCATGATTGCCGATCGGTTCGCCAAGCGGAAGATCCTGATCCTGTGCCAGAGCATGGCCGCCGTCCTGGCTGCCCTGCTCGCCACGCTCGCCCTGACCGGCGCCATCGCGGTGTGGCACGTCTACGTGATCGCCCTGGTCCTGGGACTGGTCACGGTGCTCGACCAGCCCGCGCGCCAGGTGTTCGTCAACGAACTGGTGGGTCCCACCCACCTGCGGAACGCCATCAGCGTCAACTCCACCACATTCCAGCTGGGCGGGCTGATCGGGCCGGCGCTGGCCGGATTGCTCCTCACCGCCGTGGGTGCGGGCTGGGCCTTCGCGGCCAACGCGGTGGCCTGCTGCTCCACGGTGGCGATGCTGCTCATCCTCCGCAAGGACCAGTTGCACGTCAGCGCCCCCGCACCCAAGAGCAAGGGCATGCTGCGCGAGGGACTCAGGTATGCGCTGAGCAAGCCCACCATCTACTGGCCTTGGCTGATGGCCGGATTCATCTCCGTCTTCGCCATGAGCCTGCCGGTGATCCTCGCGGCCTTTGCCGACCACGTCTTCCGTGTGGGCGCCGGCGGATATGGCCTCCTGAACGCGCTGGTGGCCCTCGGTGCCCTGGCCGGTGCCATAGCCTCGACCCGGCGCCGCCAACTGCGGCTGCGCTCGGTGGTGTTCTGTGCGGGAATGTATGGGGCCATGCTGTGCCTGGCTGCGCTGGCTCCCTCGCTGGCAACGTTCGGGGCTGTGATGGTGCTTTCCGGGTTCTGGTGCCTGATGTTCCTCACCGGCTCCAACCAGCTGGTGCAGATCAGCTCAAACATGGGGATCCGCGGGCGCGTCATGAGCCTGTACATCATGGTGCTTATCGGCGGCCAGGCAATTGGCGGTCCGATGCTGGGGTGGATCGCCGAACACGCCGACCCGCACATTGCCCTCCTGGTATCCGGCGGGGTGCCTGCACTCGCGGCCGTTGTGGTGGGCACCGTCCTGGCACGGAAGGGCGCGTTGACCCTGCGGGTGGATTTGAAGAACCGGCGCCGGCCGGTGCGGATCGCTCCCCGGGCCGTGTCCCGCGCCTGAGGAGGGGAAAACTGGAGCGGCTGACGGGAATCGAACCCGCGTATCAAGCTTGGGAAGCTAGCGCTCTACCATTGAGCTACAGCCGCGTTGCCGCCGCATCTGCGGGGCAGAACTTAGCTTAGCGCAGATGGAACGGCGGTCCGGCCACGGTGCCGGCAGTTCCAGCCGTGTCCCAAGTCCGGCACGTCATCCAGTAACTCTTCAATAACGTCGCCGCATCTGGCTAGGTTGGCACCCGGCGGGCTGGCTAACCTGAACCGGAATGCTGTGGCGCCAGGGGGAGGCGGTCCGGGCAGCATGCCGGCGTCAACCACAGAAAGATCCCCATGGCATCCGCAGAACACGAGGTCCTCATCCGGCGTGACGCCATGGCCGTGTACCTGTACCTGCTGGACGCCACCAACTTGCCCATGTGGCGCGAAGCTGTCCGGAGCGTGAAGCTGGTGCAGGGCTCTGCCGGCACCAAGGGGGCCGTGTACCGCAAGATGGTGGCGGGGCGGTCCGGGCTTAGCATTCCGGCCGAGCTGGAAATCACCCAGGCCAGGCCCGGCGCCGAAATCCAGTTCCGGGTGACCTCCGGCCCGTCAAACCGTTCGGGCGGCTACTACCTCAGCACCGAGAACGATGGCACCCGGCTCCGCTACGCGCTCGAAGCCCGGCCGGAAGGCTCGTTCTCCTTCCTTGACCGGTTCGGCCTCCTGAATAAGATTGCCCAGCGACGGGTCCGCGCCGAGGTATCCCAGCTGGACCGGCTCAAGGACGTGCTGGAGCTGCAGACCGTGAGCTAGCCAGGCAACGTCCGGCCCACCAGCTTCCGCCACCGCCGTTCTTCGGCAGGTCTACGCCTTCTGCCTGGTACTTACTGCGTGGTTCTTACTGCGCCAGCCGCTGGCCGGTCCAGGGGCCTGCAATGTTCGACGGCGACGCCAGGCTTCCGCCCGAGAGGTCCCAGTACTGCACAACATCGGAAGCCCTGCGGAGCGCGACGCCGGTGGAGTTCAGGCCGGTGACGTTCTTCAGCGCCCTGATGCCGGTGACATCCTGCCAGCCGGTGGCCACCGTGGGCCGCGCCTCAGCTCGGAGGGTTGTGGTTCCCCAGCCGCGGTAGAGCTGTACCGCGCCATCAGTGCGGAGGGCGAGGACATCCTGGAAGCCGTCGGCGTCGTAGTCCACCATCGCGAGGCGGGACGCGTTGATGCCGCTTGTGATCAAGGCCCTGGCCGAGAGGTCGCTGGTTCCCTTATTGGGGTACAGGAAGAGGTTCCCGCTGCCGTCCAGGGCCAGGATCTGCGGCATCCTGTTGTTGGCGCACCAGCCGCCCACCGCGAGGGTGAGGGACTGCCAGCCGCCGGATCCCAGGGTGATTGCTGCCTGGAACCCTCCGGTGGCGATGCCGCGGTGCAGGGTCAGGTTCCCGTTGGTCCACTGGGTTACGAGGTCGTAGGCGCCATCCCGGTCCCAGTCGGTGACGAAGACTTCCTTCGCGCCGCTGAAGCCGGAGCCGATGACCTTGGCGGCGGCGTACGTGCGGACACCTGTTGAGGCCCTGTTGAGCAGCTGGCCCGAAGAATTTACGGTCACGAGGTCGCCGGGCCCCGTGATGGCCGCGGCACTCAGGTCCAGGGTGGGAGGCATGTGCCGCCCCGTGGCATCGCACAGGGTGGGTGCCGGCGCTGGGAAAGCGGAGCCTCCGGCGGAGGACCCGCTGGACCCGCCGGGTGAGTCCACGGTGCCGGCCGGGAGGGTGGTATAGCCGAAGAAGTTGACTACACCCCAGATCTGGTAGGTGGAGTTGGTGTAAGAGATGCCGGCGCCCATGACGTTGAACCGGGGGTCAATGAGCATGGCGTTGTGCCCGGGGGAGCCTTTCCACCATTCCACCAGCTGGGCGGCATCCCTGTCTGTCCGAATGGCGATGACCTCGCCTGCGCCGTTGTTGGGGTTCATGGCGCGCGGATCTGTCCAGAAGTTGGCGCGGTGTTCAATGACCTCGCGTGAGGCAATGCTGTCCGACCACTCCTGGGAGAGGCCGGCGACAGTGGGGTTGTATTTCACCGGGTTCAAACCCTTGGACGCCCGGTACTCGTTGATCCTGGTGAAGACGGTGAGGATCGCTGCGGAGTTGTCGTCCTTGACCAGTGCCTCCGTGGCCGGGGGCGCAGCCAATGATTCGGAGGTTGCCGGCCCGGACGTGGTGGGCCCCGATGTTGCCGGCGGCGGGGAAGCCAGTTCGGCGTCCGGTGCCCACAGTGGGGGTATTGACGGGACCTCGGCAGCGGGCTGCGCAGTGGCGGGAGCCGAAGCGCCGGCGG
This sequence comes from Pseudarthrobacter sp. 1G09, assembly GCF_050038305.1. Lineage (NCBI taxonomy): Bacteria > Bacillati > Actinomycetota > Actinomycetes > Micrococcales > Micrococcaceae > Pseudarthrobacter > Pseudarthrobacter sp. 1G09. Next base: position 4,176,117 of record NZ_CP188306.1, on the reverse strand, counting down.
AATCTGCTGATGGCGCGGGGGACGGTTCCTGGACCGGCTTGATGTCCAGCGCCGGTCCCCCCGCGGGGGCCGACGGAGCTGCCGGCGTTGCCACGTCCAAAGGCGGGGTGGGCGAGGCAACCCTGATGTCCGGATCTACAGCCGGGGTAAGGGCGGTGCCGGAGGCGCTGTTCCCCGCGCTGGATGTGCCGGCGCCGTTCCCGGTGGCCGCCCCCAGCGAGACGCGTGACGCTCCTGACGACGACGCGTGCTGCGCGGTAACCAACGGCAGCGGGACTGGCCCCGCCGTCGAGGAGGCGAGCACCAGCGCGCAGAGCACGCCAATAAAAGTGGGCGCGACTAATTTATTCACAACATCCCCAGCTCTGTTGGGCCATCCGGGAGACCATCCGGCGCCTGTGTATCTGAGGCAACATTAGCCCCACTGGACTACAGCAACAACGAAAGAATGTGGCTGTGGATATCCCATACGGTAATTTGGGACGGTGCTGATCTCAGACCGCGATATTCGTGCCGAAATAGACTCCCAGCGGATAGTGCTGGAACCGTTCGAGCCCGCGATGGTGCAGCCGTCGTCGGTGGACGTCCGGATCGATAAGTTCTTCAGGCTTTTCGACAACCACAAGTACGCCCACATCGATCCTGCGCAGGAGCAGCCGGAGCTGACGCGGCTGGTGGAGGTTGAGCAGGACGAAGCCTTTATCCTGCACCCGGGCGAGTTCGTCCTGGGCTCCACTTACGAGACCGTCACCCTCCCGGATGACATCGCAGCCCGGCTGGAAGGCAAGTCCTCGCTGGGCCGCTTGGGGCTCCTGACGCACTCCACCGCGGGCTTCATTGACCCCGGCTTTTCAGGCCACGTCACGCTGGAACTGTCCAACATGGCCACGCTGCCCATCAAGCTGTGGCCCGGCATGAAGATCGGCCAGCTCTGCTTCTTCCGCCTAAGCTCCGCGGCAGAGTACCCCTACGGCCAGGGCGAGTACGGCAACCGTTACCAGGGCCAGCGCGGCCCGACCGCCAGCCGGAGCCACCTGAACTTCCACCGCACCCGCATCTAGCGCCACCGGCACTCCGTACCGGTTTCGCCTACGCCTGCGCCGGGACCTGCCGCCTCCGCGTCGATGCCTTGACCAGGGGTTCCACGAAGCGCGCGGCCAGCGGGCCGATGACGGCCATCAGCAGGACGTAGGCGGTGGCCAGGGCGGCAAGGTTGGACGGTACGGCGCCTGAGGCGACGGCCAGCCCGGCGATCACGATCGAGAACTCGCCGCGGGCGATGAGCGTGGCACCGGCCCGGAAACGTCCGGGCCGGGCAATCCCTTCGCGTTTGGCTGCCCAGATTCCGGTGGCCATTTTGGTTCCGGCAGTGAGCACCGCCAGCACCAGGGCCCAGCCCAGTACCGGCGGGATGGATGTGGGGTCGGTGTTCAGCCCGAAGGCCACGAAGAAGATGGCGGCGAAAAGGTCGCGCAGCGGTTCCAGAATGCGGGTGGCGTTGTGGGCGGTGGCGCCGGAGATGGCGATGCCGAGCATGAAGGCGCCCACCGCTGCGGAGACCTGCATGGCAGAGGCCAGCCCAGCCACCAGGAGCGCGGCGCCCAGCACGTTGAGCAGGAACACCTCCGAGTTTTCGCTGTGCACGGCCTTGGACACATGGTGGCCGTGCCGCAGCGCCACCATGAGAACCGCAGTGACCACGGCCAACGCAATGGCCACGGTGGTCAGACCGCCCAGGAAACTGACGCCCGCGAGGGTGGCAGTCAGGATGGGAAGGTAGACGGCCATGGCCAGGTCTTCGAACACCAGGATGGACAGCACCACCGGTGTTTCACGGTTGCCCAGCCTGCCCAGGTCCGTGATGACCTTCGCGGCGATTCCGGACGAGGAAATGTAGGTGACGCCGCCCATCACCATGGCCCCCACACCGCCCCAGCCGAGGAGCAGGGCCAGCGCCGCTCCCGGAAGGAAGTTGAGCACGAGGTCCAGCACGCCGGCCTGCCACGACCGCCGCAGGCCCGTGAACAGCTCCGCCGCCGTATATTCCAGTCCGAGCATAAGCAGGAGCAGGATGACGCCGATTTCGCCGGAAAGGTGTGCGAACTCGTGCATGCCTTCGAGCTTCACCACACCACCGGCGCCGAAAGCGAGCCCGCCCAGCAGGTAGAGCGGGATGGGTGACATTCCTATCCGTCCGGCCAGCCTGGCCAACAGGCCAAGGCAGAACACAACGGCCCCCAGTTCGATGAGGGTCAGGGCCAGCGGGTCCATAGGGGTCAGCCGTGGCGCAGGATGTCGGCCGCCGAATCGAGGCCTTTCAGGGTTCCGACAGCAACCAGCAGGTCACCGGTATGAAGGATCACGTCGGGTCCGGGCGAGGGCAGGACCTCGCCTTCGCGCATGATGGCCACGATGGAGACGCCGCACCGGGTACGGATGCACGCCTTGCCCATGGGCTGGTTCTGGAACGGGGACTCCGGGGCGATGGAGAACTGCCGGGTAACGATGCCCGGGACGTCCTTGTGCTCTTCCGTCAGCTTCATGGCGAGGTGCTGGCCGCCCAACAGGTTGCCCAGGGTTGCGGCTTCATCGCTGGTCAGGGGAATGGAAGCCTGGCAGGTATCGGGATCATCCCACGTGGAGACGATGAGCTCGGTCTGGCCTTCCCTCAGCTCCACCACGCCGATCCGGCGTCCGGAGGCTGTCATGAAGTCCTTCCGGCGGCCGAGGCCGGGAAGGTTCGTTTCGTCCACGTTCATGGTTAAAGCCTAGTCTTCCGGAGCGCTGCGTGGGTGGGGTCAGGCGGAGGGGACGATGGCGATGGGAGCCTTGTCCGGCGACTTTACCGGCAGCAGGACCAGCAGCCCGGCGAGCAGGACCACCATGATGCCCAGGATGCCCCATCGCTGCGCCTCTCCGGCGGCTACCAGCGGGGTTGCCACCGTGATGCACAGCGTGAAGAGGGCCGGTGCCAGGAAGCTGACGGCCCGGCCGGTGGTGGCGTAGAGGCCGAACAGTTCGCCGGACTCCCCGTGCGGTGCGAGCCGGGCGAGGTACGCGCGCGATGACGACTGCGCCGGGCCTACGAACAGGCAGAGGAACAGGCCGAACACCCAGAACGTGGTGCTGCCGGCCCAATCCATGCCGAAGAAGGAATAGTCGCCGTTACCCAGTACCAGGATCACGGTGCCTGCCACCAGCAGGCCCGCGAGCGAGCCGATGATGACTGCCTTGGGTCCCACCCTGTCGTCCAGGAACCCGCCGATGATGGCTCCGACTGCCGCCACCACATTGCCGAAGATGGCGAAGAAGATGACCTGTGAAAGCTCGAACCCGAAGGTGCCCGCGGCGATGATGCCGCCGAAGGTGAACACCGCGGCCAGCCCGTCACGGAACACGGCGCTGGCCAGCAGGAAGTAGATGGTGTGCGGGCTGGTGGAGTAGATGGCGCGGATTCGCCGGAAGAGCAGCCGGTAGCTGGCCACGATGCCGAGGCGGGCTGCCTGCCCGGTCCGGGGCAGTTCCGGGACGGCGAGCAGGACCGGCAGGGCAAAAATGAAGAACCAGAGGGCCGAAAACACGGCCACCAGCCGGATGTTCAGGCTGTCCCGGGTGGACGCGCCGAACCAGTCGAAGCTGGGCTGGACGAACAGCTGCAGCACGATCAGCAGTGCCACGATGCCGCCCAGGTACCCGGCGCCCCAGCCGATGCCGCTGACCTTGCCGATGTTCCGGGGGGTGGAAATTTGTGCCAGCATGGCGTTGTAGTTGACCCCGGCGAACTCGAAGAACACGTTGCCCAGGGCGATCAGCGTGACGCCCAGCAGCAGGAATTCCGGCTGCGGGAAGACGAAGAAGCACAGCGCCGTGAGGACTGCGACGGCGGCCGTGTTGACTCCCAGCCACAGCTTCCGCCTGCCGCCGGCGTCGGAGCGCTGCCCGGTCACGGGGGCCAGCAGCGCGATGGCGAGGCCCGCCACGGCGAGGGCGCCGCCAAGGACCGCCGAGGCTTCGTCCTTGCCGCCGAAAGCGTTGGACGTCAGGTAGACGGTGAACACGAAGGTGGTCATCACGGCGTTGAAGGCTGCCGAACCCCAGTCCCAGGACGCCCAGGCCAGGATCCGGCCCTTGCTGGAGACCTGGTTGCCGGATGCTAGTTCCGAGGACGGCTGCATGGCCCGGGGAGCGCTGGCGCTGTTCATAGCTGCATCGTATCCGCCAAGGGCGAACAGGATGCGGACCGAAGCCCTGACTGGCGCGGAATCGCGCGCGGGGGCCGGGAAACCGCGACGGGTCAGGCGCCCGGGCTTGATAAACTGTGGATTCCCGAACCCGACATTTTGCCGCCTGCTCCAACTTTTGACAATCGAATTCCTGACGTTGCGGAGATACCAGTGATCACAGTCCTTGCCGTGCACTTTTCGGTGGCTGTACTGGCGCCGTTGTTCTTCAGGAAGTGGGGCCGCAACGCATTCTACGCTTTGGCAGCGGTTCCCGCTGCCTCGTTCGTCTGGCTCCTGTTCCAGTACGGCCCCGTCTATTCGGAACAGGGTGCGGTGGCCGAGGTCATCCCCTGGATTCCCGGCCTCCACCTCGAGTTCGCCTTCCGCATGGACCCGCTGGCCTGGGTGATGTCGCTGCTGGTGCTGGGCGTTGGTGCCCTGGTGCTGCTCTACTGCGCCCGGTACTTCAAGCGGAAGGACCAGGACCTCGGCGCGTTCGGCGCGCAGCTCCTGGGTTTCGCCGGCGCCATGTTCGGCCTGGTGGTGGCCGATGACCTGCTGCTGCTCTTCATTTTCTGGGAACTCACCACCATCCTGTCCTACCTGCTGATCGGCTTTGCCCGGACCAGGCTGGCGGCCCGGCGCTCGGCGCTGCAGGCCCTGATGGTCACCACCGCCGGTGGCCTGGCCATGTTGGTGGGACTCATCATGCTGGGCCAGGCGGCCGGAACCTACCGCATCTCTGCCATCCTCGAACAGGCCCACGTGCTCGTGGAGGGCCCGTCCGGCGCCGTGGTGAGCGCCGCCGTCGTGCTCATCCTGGTGGGCGCCATCACCAAGTCCGCGCTGGTGCCCTTCCACTTCTGGCTTCCCGGCGCCATGGCCGCCCCCACCCCGGTCAGCGCCTACCTGCACGCCGCCGCCATGGTGAAGGCCGGCATCTACCTGGTGGCACGGCTGGCGCCAGGATTCGCGGAGACGGCCTACTGGCAGCCCGTGGTGCTGGGCCTGGGCCTGGCCACCATGCTGGTGGGCGGCTACCGGGCGCTGCGCCAGACTGACATCAAACTCATCCTCGCCTACGGTACCGTCAGCCAGCTGGGCTTCCTCACCATGGTGGTGGGCCTCGGCACGCCGGACGCCGCGTTGGCCGGCCTGGCAATGCTGCTCGCCCATGGCCTCTTCAAGGCGACGCTCTTCCTGGTGGTCGGCATCATCGACCACCAGTCCGGAACGCGCGATGTCCGGAAGCTTTCGGGCGTCTTCAGGTCCTCCCGCGCCCTGGGGATCGTGGCCGGTATCGGTGCCGCGTCCATGGCCGGCATCCCCTTCCTTGCCGGGTTCGTGGCCAAGGAATCCGTGCTGGAAGCGTTCGTCCACCACGCCGGGGACCCTGACGCCGGACCGTGGGGCATGGTGGTCCTGGTGGGGCTGGTCCTGGGTTCAGTCCTCACCTTCGCGTACAGCGCGCGCTTCATGTGGGGCGCCTTCGCCGTCAAACCCGGCGTGGAGCCCACCCAGTTCAAGGCCGTCCGGCCTTCCTTCATCGCAGCCCCGGCCGTCCTGAGCATCCTGACCATCGCCTACGGCCTGTGGCCGGCGCCGGTTGACACCTGGATCCAGCCGTATGCCGCGCTGTTCGCGTCCACAGCGCCCGACGCCGGAACACCGGCCGAGCAGGCCGGGCACCTGGCATTGTGGCACGGGCTGACCCCCGCACTTGGCCTGACGACGCTCACCTTTGTCCTCGGCGCTGCCATGTACTTCGGCCGCAACGCCGTGGCCCGGGCGCAGGCGCTGGTGCCGGACTGGGTGGATGCCGACCGTGCCTACCAGCTGACCATCGGTGCGCTGGACGACATCGCCGTGTGGATCACCGGCCGGACCCAGCGCGGTTCGCTCTACTTCTACCTCGCCGTCATCCTCACAGTGGCGTTCGTCCTGCCGCTGACTGCCATCCTCTTCGCCGGCAAGCCGCTTCCGGACAATATCTACCTGGTGGATCCGGGCTCTCCGCTGCAGATCGTCGCGGGCATCGGCATCCTGATCGGCGCCCTCGCAGCAGTCAAGGCGAACAAGCGCTTCCTCGCCGTCCTGATGGTATCGGTCACCGGCTACGGCATCGCCCTGATGTTCGCCCTCCAGGGGGCCCCGGACCTGGCACTGACGCAGATGCTGGTGGAAACCATCATCCTGGTGGCCTTCGTCCTCGGCATGCGCCGCCTCCCGCCCGAACTGCGGGACCGTACCGGCGGCAAATACCGTGTGGTCCGTGTCATCATCGGCGCAGCCTTCGGAGCCACCATGGTGTTCGCGGCCATCTATGCCATGGGCGCCCGCGTGGCCCAGCCCATCTCCCTGCAGTTCCCGCAACTGGCCTACGAAGGCGGCGGCGGATTGAACATTGTCAACGTCACGCTCGTGGACATCAGGGCCTGGGACACCTTCGGTGAAATCACGGTGCTGGCACTGGCCGCCACGGGTGTTGCCAGCCTCATCTTCGTCCGCGGCCGCGGTGACCGCCTGCGGGCCTCCTCCTCCGTGGCGGAAGGAACCGTGGGCCGCTTCCACGGCGTGGACCCGGGTTCCCGGGACGGTGCCGCCCTGGCCATCAGCAGGAAGTTCGCCACGGCCACCCGGGACGCCTGGCTGGTGGCCGGCCGGACGCTGGCACCGGAACGCCGCTCCATCATCTTCGAAGTGGTCACCCGGCTGGTCTTCCACTCGCTGGTGATCTTCTCGCTCTACCTCCTGTTCGCCGGCCACAACCTGCCTGGCGGCGGCTTCGCCGGTGGCCTGACCGCCGGCCTGGCACTGACCATCCGCTACCTGGCCGGCGGCCGGTTCGAACTCAGCGAGGCAACCCCCGTCAGCGCCGGTGGCCTGCTGGGCATCGGCCTGGCCACGGCCGCGGGCTCGGGTGTTGCGCCGCTCTTCCTGGGCGGCCAGGTGTTCCAGAGCGCCATCATCCAGTTCTGGCTGCCCGTGTTCGGGGACATCAAGTTCGTCACGTCCACCATTTTCGACATCGGCGTGTACATCGTGGTGGTGGGACTGGTGCTGGACGTGCTGCGCAGCCTCGGCGCTGAAGTGGACGAACACATCGAGGAGCGGGGCACCGAACCCGCAGAGTACGAGGAACCCGAGGACATGCCAGCCGAAACCATCTCAGGAGGCAAGGCATGAGCATCAACCTCGCCCTGCTCCTGGTCATGGGTGCCCTGTATGCCTGCGGCATCTACCTGATCCTGGAACGCAGCCTCACCCGCGTCCTTCTGGGGCTCATGCTCCTGGCCAATGCCACCAACCTGCTGATCCTTGCCACCGGCGGCTACTCCGGCCTGGCCCCGCTGTTCTCCAAGGACACCGCTGCGGGGGACTACAACGATCCGCTGCCGCAGGCGCTGATCCTGACGTCCATCGTGATCTCGTTCGCGGTAACCGCCTTCATGCTCGGCATCATCTACCGGACCTGGGTGCTGGCACGCGAGGACGAAATCCAGGATGACGTGGAAGACCTCCGCGTCGCCGAAACCCCCAGCTTCGACGCCGAGGACGACGCCGAGATTCCCGCCGAAACGTCCGAGTTCCCGCTCACCATGCTGGGCGGCGACGGGCAGGACATCTCAGACCACCGACCGGGGTCCGGCGATGATACGTCCGGCGGCCGTGAAGCCGGCGCCCGGGTGCACGGCGGCACCGCCACCGTGGTGGCGGGCGACCGCGAAATGCCCGCCGGGAACGCGGCCCAGGAAGAAAAACCCGGCTCACCCAACGTCAAGTCCAGCCCGGAAGGAGGCGGACAGTGAACATCGCCAGTCTGGCCCCGCTCGCCGTCGTACTTCCCATCCTGGGCGCCGCCCTGACCTTCCTGCTGATCCGGCACTCCCGTGCCCAGCGGGCCGTCAGCATCGGACTGCTGTCCCTGACCCTGCTGCTCGAATGCTTCCTGATGGCGGCTGTGTGGGACGGCGGCACCGTGGCCGTCAGCATCGGCGGATGGATTCCGCCATGGGGCATCGTGCTGGTGGTGGACCAGTTCTCGTCACTGATGCTGGTGGTTTCCTCCGCGGTGAGCCTCGCGGTGCTCGTCTACGCCACGGGCCAGGGCATGGCCGACGGCGACAAGGACGCACCGGTGTCCATCTTCCACCCCACTTACCTGATCCTGGTGGCCGGGGTGTCCAACGCCTTCCTCTCCGGTGACCTCTTCAACCTCTATGTGGGCTTCGAGATCCTGCTGACGGCAAGCTACGTCCTGATGACGCTGGGCGGCACCGGGCCCCGCATCCGCGCCGGCGTCACCTACGTGGTGGTGTCCGTGGTGTCCTCGGTGCTGTTCCTGATTTCCATCGCCATGGTCTACGGGGCCACCGGTACCGTGAACATGGCGGACCTGGCCATCAAACTCGGCGAACTGGACCAGGGCACCAAGACCCTCCTGCACGTCATGCTGCTGGTGGCGTTCGGCATCAAGGCCGCCGTCTTCCCGCTGTCCTTCTGGCTGCCTGACTCCTACCCCACGGCCCCCGCCCCGGTCACCGCCGTGTTCGCCGGCCTGCTCACCAAGGTGGGCGTTTACGCCATGGTCCGCACCGAGACCCTGCTGTTCCCCGGAGACACCCTGAACACCCCGCTGATGATCGCGGCGCTGCTGACCATGGTGGTGGGAATCCTGGGCGCCCTGGCGCAGAGCGACATCAAACGTCTGCTCTCGTTTACCCTGGTCAGCCACATCGGCTACATGGTGTTCGGGCTGGCCATGTCCTCGGTTGTAGGCCTCGCGGCAGCCATCTTCTACGTGGCCCACCACATCACCATCCAGACCAGCCTGTTCCTGGTCACCGGCCTGATCGAACGCCGCGGAGGCAGCTCCTCCGTGGACAGGCTGGGCGGGTTGGCCAAGATCTCGCCGCTGCTGGCGCTCCTGTTCTTCATTCCCGGCATGAACCTGGCGGGCATCCCGCCCTTCTCCGGGTTCCTCGGCAAGGTGGGCCTGATGCAGGCCGGCGTGGAACTGGGAACCCCGCTGGCCTACGCGCTGGTGATCGGCGGCGTGGTGACCAGCCTCCTGACACTGCTGGCCGTGGCCAGGGTCTGGAACCGTGCCTTCTGGCGGCGTCCTGCCGACGCCGAACACCCGGATCCCGTCCTGCTGGCCGCCCCCGGGCAGCCGGTGGAGGAGGAAGTCGTGGACGACGAACCCGTGGCGGATGGGGCCGGCAGGACCGGCCTGGCCGCACCGGTCCTCAGCCGGGCGGGAAGCGGCGGCAGCAGCACGCTGGTCCGTTCCACCCTGATGCCCCGCACCATGGTGGGGCCCACCGCCGGCCTGGTGGTCCTCGGCATGGCGTTGACGGTCTTCGCCGGACCCCTGTTCGGCCTGTCCGACCGGGCAGCGGCAGACATGCTGGACCGCGGCCCCTACATCCACGCCGTCCTGGGTGAGGACGTAGCGGTCCCGGCCGTTGGGACACCAGCGGGAGGAGGAAAATGAGCCGCCGCCGTATCTCCCTGCGCCAGGAGCTTCCGCTCCTCGTCTGGCTGGTCATCGTCTGGGGCGCCCTCTGGCAGGACTTCAGCCCCGGCAACCTGCTGTTCGGGGCACTGCTGGCCATCGCCGTCGCCCGGCTGTTCTACCTGCCGCCCGTGGAGCTCAGCGGACGCTTCAACGTCCGGCACGCCATTCCCTTCGTACTGATGTTCCTGGGCCGGGTGGTGGTGGCCAGTTTCCAGATCCTCTACCTCGCCGCCGTCCGCGGACCCAAAGTGCACAACGCTGTGGTGGCCGTGACGCTGCGGAGCCACCAGGACCTCATCGTCACCGCCACCGGCCACGTGATCTCGCTGATCCCGGGCTCGCTGGTGGTGGAAGTGGACCGGTCAACCTCCACCTTGTACCTGCACGCCATCAACATCAGCTCCGCCGAGGACGTGGAAAACCTGCGCAATGAAGTGCGTGACATCGAAGCCAGACTCATCCGGATCATGGGCACCAACGAAGAACTCGCCATCGTACGGGCGGAGGCAGCAGCATGATGCAGGTGGTCCTGGCAGTTACGGCCATCATTCTCTCGCTCGCCGCCGGCGGGGCAATCATCAGGATCGCCCGTGGCCCGTCGCTGCTGGACCGGGTGCTGGCCTCGGACGTCCTGCTGGCCATCCTGGGCGCCGCGCTGTGCATCGACATGGCCGTGAACCGGCACCTGAACAACCTGATGCTGGTGGTGGCCATCTCCGTGATCGGCTTCATCGGGTCAGTGACCGTTGCACGCTTCGTGGCCGACCGGCGGGAGCACCCCAGTGAGCCCTGACATGATGACCCCGGACCTGACCAGCCTGGACGGCTGGATTGACGTGGTATCCGCCGTGTTCATGGTGGTGGGAGCCATCATGTCCCTGGGCGCCGCCATCGGACTGCTGCGCTTCCCGGACCTCCTGAGCCGCATGCACGCCGCCACCAAGCCGCAGGTGCTGGGACTGTTCCTGCTGCTGGCCTCCATCGGCCTGCAGATGCGCACGTGGTGGGTGTGGCCGGTCCTGGTGGTTGCCTGGATCTTCCAGCTGCTGACGGTTCCCGTGTCCGCCCATATGGTGGGCCGCGCCGGGTACCGGACCAAGCACCTGCACCGGGAACTGCTCACCTCGGACGAGCTTGACGCTGTAGTGCAGAAAGCCGCCGCCCAGGCCGCCCGTGAGGACGGCGAGGACGACGGCTCAACCCGCTGAAGCCAGCCGGCGGGCGGGGACAGCATGGGTGTCTAGACGATGTCCTGCGTCTTGGCGAACCGGGTGATGGCCCGCTGCGTGCCGCGGTTGGCCAGGACCTGGATGATGGTGCTGACGAACGCCGAGATCAGCGCGAACGTCAGGGCCGAGCGAAGGCTGGTGGGGACGTCCTCGCCCTTGCCGGTGGGAGGCTTGTTGCCGGTGGTCTTTTCCCAGATGGTATTGACCAGCTTGGTGCCGGCAAATCCTGCACCCAGGCTTACGCCGGTGCCGAGCAGCTTGATGAGAAGGTTCATTCCTGGTACTCCTTGCGGGCGGTAAAACGGTCTGCACCCCACCCTACTGGCTAAGTTCCTACGGCGCGGGGATGAGCCCCTCCCATGCCACTGTCCAGCCCTGGGGGAAGCCGGGAGCGTGCCGCGCCGGGCCGCCATCCCATCCCGCAGCCATGAGCGCCACCGCCGCCAGCAGGCCGCCGTTGCCTGGCAAATACAGCGGGAGCGAATCCGTCTGCCGGTTGTGCCCGTTGGGCAGGACCAGGTTCTTGGCCGCGTCCATCAACAGCGCGTCCACGGCGGCCTCCGGGTCTTCCAGCCGCGCGGCCGTCATGGCCATCACGGGGTAGTCCCAGCCCCAGGTGCTGTCCCAGTCCCAGCCGGCCAGTACGTCAGCCAGCGTGGCCCGCATCGTTTCCGGGTCCACGAGGTCCGTGCGGGGGAGCACCCCCAGGGCGCACAACATCGAGGGGTGGTCCGTGCGGATGGTGAAGGGCTCGACGTCGATCGCCGCGTACACGCCGTCCACCACCCTGGGCGGGACCATGCCGTCCGCTACCGCCGCCCAGGTGCCCTCAGCAGGCAGGCCCAGCCGTTCCCGCCACACATTCGCCACCCGGAGGGCCCACTGCCAGTAGGCAAGTTCGAAGGTGGGGTTGGTGACCGTCCCGCGCACCGACTCGTAACTCTCCTGCGCCGGCACCAGGGGCGGGCCCAGTTCTAAGCCCCGGTCCGTCGGGTGGGCGAAGGCGGCCATGAACTCCGCCGTTTCGAAGACCACCGTGGCGAATTCCTCCAGGAGTTCCTGTGATGGTTCGGCCCGGTAGGCGAGCTCCGCCAGATGGATGGGGTGCGGCTGCTGCCAGACCAGGAAGGTGCCGATGGGGCTGGGGCTCTCCCGCCCGTCCGGACCCACCTGCTTGGGCCAGCGGACGCCGTCGAACCCCTGGGCTTTGGCCGTCTGCCGGGCGGGTTCCAGGACGGACGCGTACCAGCGGAGGGCGGGCAGCAGGAGCTCCGTCCGGTTCCACGTGGCGAAGTGGGCGGCATGCCACCAGTGCATCTCGAGGTGGAAGCGGCCGCGCCACGAGTTGCAGACCAGGCCCGTCTCCTGCGGCGGCAGCGACCCGGAGCAATTGATGGCGGTGAGGTACTGGGAGAGCACCGTCCGGCGTTCGATCTCACCGGCGCGGGGATCGGCTGTTCCGGAGAGGTCGACGGCGCCGCCCGACTTCCAGAATTCCGGCCAGGCCGTGCGGGACGCGGCAATGGCAGCGCTGCCCGGCGCCATTGCCACATCCGGTGCCGATGCCAGCTCAGGGCCCGGCTCCGATCCCGGAACTGAACGCCCGCCGAACCCGCCGATGCCGCCGTTGCCACGCTGAAGGCAGTCACCCTTTCCCGTGCTGATGAAGTGCACGCTGAAGTCGAGGCTGTCCTGCCCCCCGGTGGCCCGGATGAGCACTTCGTGCGGGCTGGCCTGTTCGAGCTCCAGCCCCTCGCCGCTGACGGCCACCTGGTACCCGGAACCGTCCAGGCAGCGCGAAATCAGCCAGCGGCGGCACGGGCCGGCGGCGTGACGTTGTTCAACGGTGGTGGTGTGGGCGGCGGGGCTGTTCCAGTCCGCTGCGTTGTGCCAATCCTCCGAACCGTAGGGGAATGTCAGGGATACGGCGAGGCCGTCCGCGAGGGCGGGGGAGAGGACGCGGAAGCCCAGCTCGTCCCTGTCCGGGCGGCAGGCCGTGGTGACATTGACCGGACTGCCGTTCAAGGTGAAGATGCTGGTGGCCGTGCCCGTCCAAAGGTCCAGGACCTGGTGCGCTCCGGTGATGTCGTCCCGGGTGAGCGCGGGGGCATCCCTTCCCGGGAGCGCAAAGCTGATCCGTCCCAGGTCCAGCCGGTGGGGGTTGGCGCGGAGCCAGGTTTCCGCCCGCGATGACTGCGTTTCGCGGCCATCCACGATGGCGCCCACCATGTCCACGTAGGGGACAGGGCCACGCGGTGAATCGTAGAGGACCGTGGAACCGGCAAGGGTGTACTCCTGTTCCGGCGGGACTGAGTGCCAGCCCCACTGCGCCTGCGTGCCCAGCAGCGTGCCGGGCGGCAGGTTATCCCTGGCGGCCACGGGATATTCACCGGGCAGGGACTGCATGCCGGTCAGGTCCATGGTGTAGCAGAACTCACCGTTGCCCACCGAGGCGGGACTCCGCGGATCGAGGCTGTCCTGTTCCACGTTATGGCGCCGTACCAGCGCTTCGCGGTTGATCACGGTGGGCTGGCTGTGCACGTCGCACTCCTTGGCTCATGCCTGGGCCCGGTCCGGCAGCAGGCAGCTCAGAAAACGCTTTCCCGCTTAATCCTTGTGCGCACCTCCGGCAGTGTCAACTGTTCGGCGACAGCGGCGGCTCCGGGAGGGAGGGGTCGGAGCGGAACGTGATGAATTTGTGCGTGCCGTCGCAGTACGGCTTGATGGCCGATGCGCCGCACCTGCACAGTGCAACCGTCCTGCGGTCCCGGGGGACGGGGTCGCCGGACGGCGTGACGATTTCGAAATCACCGCGGACGATCAGTGGTCCGTCCGGGCAAACCATGATCGAGCTCTCTGGCTGGTCCTGCTTCATATCCGTCTCCCTTCCTTGGTCATGCGGCGGCCGGTACTGATGCCCGCAGGGAGGTCCGGCCGCTGTCCCAGGTGGCCAACAGGTGGACGGACATCCTGGCATCGACGGCCATTGCCGCTGCAGCGCCGAAAAGGACATCGTCCAACAGCGCAGGTTCGGCTTCGACGAGGCCTCCGGCGAGGTCCCGTCCGGCAATCTGCTCGTGCACGGCGTCGGCTTCGACGTGTTCATCGAAATAGTGGGTGACATCAGTGCCGAAGCCATGCCGGCGGAAGCCGTTGGCGTAAAAACGGTTGGGCTGCGACGAGGTCATCTCGTAAATGGCCAGGTGCCCCGTGATGGCACCGCGCAACCGCCGGTTCAGTCCGCACATGGACATCAGGTTCACCGCAGCCAGGGATATGGCGGGAACGGTGTCAATGTAGGCCCCGTAGCGGTCGTCCAGGCCCAGGCCGCGCATGCTGCGGGCGAAGAGTGCGCTGTGCATGCGCTCGGGACGGCCACCGCCGTACTCATCAGCCTGGATTTCGACGAGGGCCGCCTTGGGCCGGCCTGCCAGCCGCGGGATCGCCCACGTGTGCGGGTCGGCTTCCTTCAGCTGGTAGATCGACTTGTGGATCAGGAATTCCTTGAGCTGGTCCAGGCTGGCCTTGCGGGCGACGTACCGGGAGACGCTGGGTCCGGTATCGGCGGATGCCAGGGTGAACAGCACATCGGCTACCTGGTCACTCGTCGGATTGTCCGCCGGCTGGAATTCCAGGCCTGCCACCGCTTCGTGGGCGGCGGAGCGCAGTGCGGCTTCGAACGGTTTTTCGAGCAGCCTCCGGACCCGCAGGAGGTCCGGTTCCCACTCCCACTCGTCAGTCACGCCGCCCAGGCCGGAGTAGTGCAGCTCGTACAGGCAAAAGAGGGCCAGCTGAAGGTCGTCATCGCCGATGATGTCCGTGGTCTTCGCCAACTGCGCGGCGGCGAGCCGGTGGAGGAGATCCAGGTCCTCGGCAGCGTCCTCCGGGCGTCCGGACAGGACGCCGAGCAAGGCGCTGCTGACGGGTCCTCTAGGGGCGGGGAATTTCATGGTGCTCCTTGATGATGCTCTCGATCGGGTGCGGTGGCTGTCGGGGTGCGCGGCGACAGCAGGACGGCAAGAAAAACCATGCCCAGTCCGAGGCTGAGGTGCAGGACGTTGTCCGGGTGGTTGGCCGGAAGGAAGTTGGCCGGGGTGTCATCGGCCACCAGCAGTCCGTAGACCCAGAGGGCAAGGTGGGCCACGCCGCCGTATATAAAGAAGCTGCGGGCGTGCCGGTGGGTCCGGCACATCAGGATTCCTGAGGCTCCGAATGCCCCGTGCAGCAGGTTGTGGAGCACGGATACCTGGAAGGTGCCGAAGAGTTCGGCGCCCGAGCCGGGCCCGGCAAAACCGAGGTGGTGGAGGTTGTGCGTGACGCCCGGGATGAACCCGAGCACACCCGCAGCCAGGAGCAGGATGCCTGCGGAAAGCGAGGCCCATTGCAGCCCTGAACGGGCAGCCCGGTTTAGGGTGCTTGCTGCCACGTCCTGTACTCCTGGGGTTGCCGGTAACAAACATAGTAAGCATGGTTACTAATAAAAAATAAACAAGCTTCCCTATTTGTCTCCGGGTCGCCCGGATGCCCGGTGGTTGAACCCCGGCTTCCCTGCCCCTGCAATAGGGTTGTTTAGCCTTCGGCCGCCGTCCCCGAAGTACCCAGCGCCCCGCGCATCGCTTCCACCACCAAATCGTGGTCTGCTACCTGGGGCAGCCCGGACACGGTCACCGTGGCAACCGCTCCTACGCCCGGGACGTAGACCGGGAATGCACCGCCGTGCGCGGCATAACGGGACTGGTCGAACCACGCATTGTCCTCGATCCTCCCGCCACGGGCCCGGCCGCGCAGGCCCACCAGCAATGACGGCACCTCGTAGCGGGCGGCCGTACGCTGCTTCGCGCGGACCCAGTGTTCGTTGTCCGGGGTGGCTCCGGGGAGCGCAACATGGAAAAGGACCTGCTCGCCCTTGGTGATGTCGATGGCGATGGGAAGATTCCGCTCCTTGCCGAGCTCCACCAGGAGCAGGCCAAGGTTAAGGGCGTCATCCGGCGAAAAGCCGGGGAACTGCAGTTCCCGGATCTCCGCCTCAATCCGGCCGATCAGGGCCTGGAGCGAGCCCTCCGGCTGGGCATCGGCGGAGTCGGGATCGTACTCAGTCACATCTGGCGGTTTGGCGGTCATGGCCCACAATCTACCGCTCTCCAGGTGTAAACTTGAGCACGCCTGGAAGGGCGCTAAACATTCAAACGCAAGACATCCACAGCATCATCAACAACACATTTACGACAGGGGAGCGCCGCCATCGGCCCCGGCACCAGCCGGGAAACGCAGGTGGGCGCTGAGAGTGCGGACAGCCGCAGACCCTCGAACCTGATCCGGTTAGTACCGGCGCAAGGGAGTCGAGTTCTCGAAGTGCGCGGGAAATGGCGGCAGCAGCCGGCACCCACGTCCACTTTCCCCTCCTGTTTCCAGGAGGATCACATGACTACTTCAGCAATCAAAAAGCCCGCCAGCAAGTCCTGGCGCGTCGTGGACATTGTGGTGGCGGCCCTGATCGCCATCGCCGGCGGCGTCATCTTCTGGGCCTGGTCCCAGGGAACCGCCGCAATTTCCGCGCCGATGAACGCAGCCTACCCGCCCCTCACCGGCCTCCTGGCCGGCGGCTGGATGATCCCGGCGGTCCTGGGCATGCTCATCATCCGCAAGCCCGGAGCTGCCCTGTTCTGCGAAACAGTCGCCGCCACCGGCGAGCTGCTCATGGGCTCCCAGTACGGCGCCTCCGTGTTGTTCTCCGGGTTCGTCCAGGGCCTGGGTGCCGAGATCATTTTCGCCATCTTCGTCTACCGGAAATTCAACCTCCCGGTCTCCCTGCTGGCCGGTGCCGCGGCGGGCCTCTTCTGTGGCCTGAACGATTCCTTCGCGCCGTGGGGCTGGAACATCGCCTACTCGGGCGGTGACAAGCTCGCGTACATCGCCTTCACCGTTGTTTCCGGGGCCATCATCGCCGGCGCCCTGGCCTGGATCGCCACCCGTGGCCTTGCCCGGACCGGCGTGCTGAGCTCTTTTGCATCCCGGAAGGCCGCTACGGAGCCCGTCTTCTCCTGATGCCGGCACCATCCCACGCGGCCGCACCCCAAACGGTGCGGCCGGCCACGGTCATCGCGCGCGGCTGGGGCTGGCGGCATGCGGGCCGCACCACACCGGCCGTTCACGCCCTCGACCTCCACATCAGCCCGGGTGAGCGGGTACTCCTGCTTGGCCCGTCCGGGGCAGGCAAGTCGACGCTCCTCCATGCGCTCGCCGGGGTACTGGGCGATGCGGACGACGACGGCGAGGCAGGCGAGTCCGACGAGAACGGTTCGTTGCTGGTTGACGGCGGCTCCCCCCGCGGCCAGCGGGGCCGAGCCGGCCTCATGCAGCAGGATCCCGAGACCCAGGTGGTCCTCTCCCGGGTAGGCGACGACGTCGCCTTCGGCGCCGAAAACCTCGCCGTGCCCCGCGATGCCATCTGGCCGCGCGTGCACGAGGCGCTGGCCGACGTCGGGCTGTCCCACCTGCCGCTGGACCACCCGACGTCGGCCCTGTCCGGCGGGCAGAAACAGCGGCTGGCGCTTGCAGGCATCCTCGCGATGCGGCCCGGGCTGATCCTGCTCGATGAACCCACCGCCAACCTGGACCCGGCTGGTGTGCTCGAAGTCCGGGACGCCGTGGCCCGCTGCCTCGACAAGACCGGCGCCACGCTGGTGGTGGTGGAGCACCGGGTGTCCGTGTGGAAGGACCTGGTGGACCGGATCGTGGTGCTGCAGCCCGGCAGCGGCACCAACCCTGCGGTGCTCCTTGACGGCCCGCCGGACCGGGTGCTGGACGAAGCGCGGACCATGCTGACGGCAGCCGGTGTATGGGTTCCCGGGTATGTACCCTCCACCCGCGGGCGGGCCGCGGAACAGGCCACCGGGGCCGGAGGACTCCTGCTGGCCGCGGAAAACCTGGCCGTCTCCCGGCAACGCCCGCGCCGCAAAGGCTTCCGGAAAGTTCCGCCGGTGCCCGTCCAGGAGGGCATTATTGCCCAGGTCCGCGCCGGCCAGGCGCTCGCAGTCACCGGACCCAACGGCGCAGGGAAATCAACCTTCGCGCTGACCCTTGCCGGACTCCTCGAACCGGTCAAGGGGACGGTCTCCGCGACGACGGACCTCAGCCGCGGCGCCGGAATCAACCCGTACCAGTGGAAAGCGGAACAGCTGATCGAGCGGATCGGCACGGTGTTCCAGGAACCCGAGCACCAGTTCGTCACCGGCAAGGTCCTGGACGAACTGGTCTTCGGGCCCCGGCACCTTGGGCACGGTGAGGACAGGGTTGACGAGTTGCTGGAACGGTTGCGGCTCACCCACCTGGTGGACGCCAACCCGTATACCCTGTCCGGCGGCGAAAAACGGCGGCTTTCCGTGGCCACAGTCCTGGCGGCAAGCCCGCAGGTACTGGTCCTGGACGAGCCCACATTCGGCCAGGATGCCAATACCTGGGCCGAGCTGGCATCGTTCCTCTCCGAACTCCTGGACGCCGGAACGGCAGTGGTGTCCGTGACCCATGACGCCGAGTTCACCGCGGCCCTTGGTGGCACGGAACTCAAACTTGCAGCGGCGGAAGCGGTGGCGCCATGAGGCAGGAACTGAACCTCCGCGGAAACGCTGCGCTCCTGGCCCGCGCCAACCCGCTGAGCAAGCTGGCCGCCGTCGTGCTCATCACCGTGGTCCTGGCGCTGTCCATCGACTGGGTGTCCGCGTCCGTGGCGCTGTTCTTCGAACTGCTCCTGTTCCCGCTTGCCGGGCTCACGCTGGGGCTGCTGTGGCAACGCGGCTGGCCGCTGATCCTTGCTGCCGCCGTGGGCGGGTGGAGCACCTCCATCCTGGCGCCGGACAGCGGCAGGACACTGATCGACGCCGGCATCTGGACCATGAGCGAGGGCTCGCTGGAGACCGGCGTGGGTTTCCTGCTGCGCGGCCTGGCCATCGCGTTGCCCGCAATACTCCTGGTGAGCTGCACGGACCCCACCGATCTCGCAGATGCGCTGGCGCAGAAGGCCCGGCTGCCGCACCGGTTCGTCCTGGGCACCCTGGCTGCGATGCGCCTCGTGGGGCTGATGGCCGAGGAATGGCAGACCATCGGCATGGCCCGGCGGGCCCGGGGAGTTGGCTCGCGCGGCAGCGTGCTGCAGCGGGTGAAGGCCACCCTGGGGCAGAGCTTCGGGCTGCTGGTCCAGGCGATCAGGCGGGCGTCAAGGCTTGCGGTCACCATGGAAGCGCGTGGTTTCGGGGGCGGGCCACGCACGTGGGCCCGTGAATCCACCTACACGCTGCTGGATGTGTGGGTCCTGGCAGCTGGCCTGGTAATGGCCGGCCTGGCCGTCACGGCGGCGGTGTCAGCCGGCACCTGGAACATGGTGTGGGCCGGGAACTGACCCGCTAGGTGCAGGCGTGGTTGTAATCCAGCCCGGCGTGGATGAACTGCGTCAGCACCACTTTGCCGCCGCCGGTCAGCGGGGACTTCGAACATGCGGTGGCCGCTGAAGCTGCATTGCGGGATCCCGCCAGCCAGCTGGGCAACGGGTAGAGGTTACTGGAACTGCTGACGCTCCCCACAATCCTGTGCCACTGCTGGCCGGTGGAGTAGATCCCCACGCCTGCTGCGTCGATGCTGTGGAAGAAATCCGTCATGCCTTCCAAAACGGTGCGGTTGGCATCCTTGCTGCTGGACCACGTGTTTTCGGTTTCCACATCCAGCCACCAGATGTAGTCCTCAGGGTCCGTCACTCCGCGGACGTAGGCAGCGTCGAAGGCCTTGGCGTAGCCGTACATGTAGGCGCAGGCCGTGCCGTAGTCCCCTGCCTTGCAGGAGCCGTACGGGTTGTGCACCTTCGAACCGGTGGGGTATTCGTCGCTGACCGGCCACCAGGAACCGGCCCGCCCGGGATTGGCAGTATTGATGTACAGCTGCGCCTTGGGCTGCGAGGCTACTGCCCCGGATGACGATTCGGCCCATTCGAGCTGTTCCTGAAGGCAGGGGTTGGTGTTGTTGGCCAAACCGTTATTGACCCCCACGATGGCGAACGCCCGGTCCTGCGGCAATTCCGCATCGCACTGTGGCCAGGAAACGTCGTTACCGAGGAGGGACTGGCTGCTGCTGCCCTCTTGCGGCCCTGCCGGGGAATTGGTCGGATCAGCCCACGCGGGCCCGGCGCACGTGAAAAGTACTGCTGCCACCAGCAGCCATGCCAGCCTGAACACTGGCAGGTGGGCTCGAGTCCGGGGCATGTGGGGCTCCGTTTATTGCTTGAAGAAACGTATGTTCCAGTCTCCCGCGGTATCACGGAGAGGACAAGACGCAACGCCGCGGACCAGCTCTATCGCATAGAAAAGATAAAGAAGCGGCTTAATGGAGCTGTAACCCGCCGAATTGGCTTTAGAAAACTCATAAATGATATATTCACTGCATGATCCAGGAAACCGCTGAACACGTAGCCGTCATGCTCAGGAACGCCCGGAGTGAGAAGGGCTGGACCCAGGGCCAGCTGGCCGCCGAGCTGGGAACCAGCCAGAGTGCGGTGGCCCGGATGGAACAGGGCAAGCAGAACCTGAGCCTGAAAATGATCCAGCGCCTCGAGACCATCTTCGACCGGAGCATCGTCAACGTGGGTAAACCGCAGATGACCCACCTTCGAGTGGAGGGCGGGCGCACCCTGTCCGGCTCGGTTGACGTCAACAGCAGCAAGAACGCCGGAGTTGCGCTCCTGTGTGCCAGCCTCATCAACCGCGGCACCACCATCCTGCGCCGCCTCGCCCGGATCGAAGAGGTCAACCGGATCGTGGAGGTGCTCACCAGTATCGGGGTGGAATGCACCTGGCTCAACGCCACCGACCTCCGCCTGCGCCGGCCCGCCGTCCTGGACCTCGATTCCATGGACGTGGAGGCTGCCCGGCGCACCCGCAGCGTCATCATGCTGCTGGGCCCCCTGCTGGACGAGTCCGCGGAGTACAGGCTTCCCTATGCGGGAGGCTGCGACCTTGGCACCCGCACCGTTGAGCCGCACATGCAGGCCCTGCGGCAATTCGGCCTGTCCGTGGAAGCCACGGCTGGTTTCTACGCCGTCCAGGCGCCGTCGGCTGATTCCCGGGACCGCTCCTTCGTCCTGACCGAGCGCGGCGATACCGTCACGGAAAACGCCATCATGGCGGCCACCCACCGTGAGGGCACCACGGTCATCCGGAACGCCAGCCCCAACTACATGGTGCAGGACCTCTGCTTCTACCTGCAGATGCTGGGCGTCACCATCGAAGGCGTGGGCACCACCACCCTGAGGATCACCGGCAAGCCCGTCATCAACGCCGACATCGAGTACTTCCCGTCCGAGGACCCCATTGAGGCCATGAGCCTGATCACCGCGGGCATCGTGACGAACTCCGAGGTCACGGTCCGCCGGGTGCCCATTGAGTTCATGGAGATCGAGCTGGCCACGCTGGGGCAGATGGGCCAGCAGCTGGAAATCTCCGGCGAATACGTGGCACGGAACGGCCGGACCCGGCTGGTGGACGTGACCACCAAGCCCTCGGAGCTGAAGGCCCCGGAGGACAAGATCCACCCCATGCCGTTCCCCGGCCTCAACATCGACAACCTGCCGTTCCTCGCCGTCATTGCAGCCAACGCCACCGGCCAGACGATGATCCACGACTGGGTGTACGAAAACCGCGCCATCTACCTGACGGAACTGAACAGGCTCGGCGCGCAGGTCCAGCTCCTTGATCCCCACCGGATCTACATCAACGGCCCCACCAAATGGCGCGCTGCCGAAGTGGGCTGCCCGCCGGCGCTGCGTCCGGCCGCCTGCCTGCTGCTGGCCATGCTTGCGGCACGCGGAGTGTCCGAGCTGCGCAACATCTACGTGATCGAGCGCGGGTACGAGGACCTGGCCGAGCGGCTTAACACCATCGGCGCCCGGATTGAGTACTTCCAGGGCTGACATTCACTCTTCGTCATGAAGGGGCGGGGCGCTTCAAACGTCCCGCCCCTGCCGCAGAATGTGACTATGCGTACTTTTGGCGTTGAGGAAGAGCTCCTGATTGTTGATCCGGAGTCCGGCGAACCGCTCGCCCTTGCTGACGCGCTCCTGTCCGGGCGGCACGTGGCGGCAGATGATTTGCCGCAGCTTCCGGAGGCGCCGGCCGCCAAGGACAAAGCGGACGACGACGGCATGGGCCTGAGTGCCGAGCTGAAGCTTGAGCAGATTGAGACGCAGACCCGGCCGTGCCTGGACTACGGAACGCTGCTGGACCAGATCCGTGCCGGGCGGTCCCTCGCCGACCAGGCGGCGCAGAAGCACCATGCCCGGGTTGCGGCGCTCGCCACCTCCCCGCTGGGGTCCACCAGCCACACCACGCCCGATCCCCGGTACGCCAAGATGCTGGAGCGTTTCGGGCTCACCGCCCAGGAGCAGCTGACCTGCGGTTTCCACGTCCACACGTACATCGAGTCGCCGGAAGAGGGCGTGGCGGTGCTCGACCGGATCAGGGACAAGCTGGCGGTACTGACGGCGCTCAGTGCCAACTCGCCGTTCTGGAACGGGCTGCCCACGGGCTTCGAAAGCTACCGGACCCAGGCCTGGAACCGGTGGCCAACGTCCGGGCCCGCGGCCGTCTATGGTACCTACGCCGCGTACCGCCGGGTGGTGACGCGGCTCCTGGACAGCGGCGTGATGCTGGACGAAGGCATGCTGTACTTTGACGCGAGGCTCTCACGGAACCACCCCACGGTAGAGGTCCGGGTGGCGGACGTGTGCCTGCGCGCCGACGACGCCGCACTGATCGCCTGCCTGGTGCGGGCGCTGGTGGAGTCGGCCAGCAGGGAGTGGCGCGATGGAGTGGACCCGGCGCCCGTCCCCACGGTCCTGCTGCGGATGGCGTCGTGGCAGGCCAGCAACTCCGGGCTCACGGGCGAGCTGCTGGACTTTGGCAACTTCCGACCGGCCCGCGCCGCGGACGTGGTCCGGTCGCTGGTGGATTACCTGGCGCCGGTGCTGGACGAGCAGGGCGAGCTGACACTGGCCCGGCAGGGCGTGGAGGACATCATTGCCCGCGGCACGGGCTCGGCGGAGCAACGCCAGGTGCGGGAAAAGGCACTGGCAGGCCAGCCCGAGGACTTCGGCTTCGGCGCAGTGGTGAAGCACGCGGTCAGGGTGACCATGCGCGACACCCTGGATCCTTCGGAAGTGGACACCGTTCCCGAACTGCTGCGGGTGCGGCAGTCCTAGACCGCACTGCCGGGCGGGCCGCCATCAAAAACCAGGCAGGGCACACCGCCGGCGACGCCGCCCGTGTCCGGATCA
Organism: Pseudarthrobacter sp. 1G09; assembly: GCF_050038305.1. NCBI lineage: Bacteria > Bacillati > Actinomycetota > Actinomycetes > Micrococcales > Micrococcaceae > Pseudarthrobacter > Pseudarthrobacter sp. 1G09. Next base: position 4,152,831 of record NZ_CP188306.1, on the reverse strand, counting down.
GCGCCGCCGCAGCGGAAGCACCCTAGATCTGCTTGAGGGCCTGTTCCAGGTCGCCGATGAGGTCCTCGGCGTCCTCCAGCCCAACGGACAGGCGCACCACGCCATCGGTCAGGCCAATCGCAGCCCTGCCCTCCGGACCCATGGCCCGGTGCGTGGTGGTGGCCGGGTGCGTGATAAGGGACTTGGAATCGCCCAGGTTGTTGGAGATGTCGATAACCCGCAGCGCGTCCAACAGTGCGAACGCGGCCTCCTTGCCCGTGCGGCCGCCGGACGGCGCCAGTTCGAGCGTGAGCACCGTGCCGCCGGCCTTCATCTGCTTGGCCGCGAGCCCATACTGCGGGTGGGACTTCAGGAGCGGGTACTTCACCCAGCTGACGGCGGGCTGCTGCTCCAGCCACTCGGCGAGCCGCAGGGCAGTGGCCGAGGAGTGGCTGACGCGCAGGCCCATGGTCTCCAGGCCCTTGGTGAGCACCCAGGCGTTGAAGGCGGACAGGGCGGGCCCGGTGTGGCGCATCAGCTGCTTCACGGGACCGTCAATGAATTCCTTGGTGCCCAGGATGGCGCCGCCCAGCACCCGGCCCTGGCCATCAATGTGCTTGGTGCCGGAGTACACCACCACATCCGCGCCGAGCTGGCCGCAGCGCTGCAACAGGGGAGTGGCGAAGACGTTGTCCACCACCACTGTGGCGCCCGCCGCGTGCGCCAGTTCGCTGACCGCGGCGATGTCCACGATCTCCTGCATGGGATTGGACGGGGATTCGAAGAAGACAGCGGTGGTGGGCTCGGACAGAGCGGACCGCCACTGCTCCAGGTCCGGGCCGTCGACGAACACGGTCTCCACGCCCCACCGCGGCAGGATCTCGTTGAGGATCACAAAGCAGGACCCGAACAGTGAGCGGGCAGCCACCACGCGGTCCCCGGCAGCCAGCAGCGCACCGAGGGCAGTGAAGACGGCGGACATGCCGGACGCGGTGGCAAAGCATGCCTCGGTGCCCTCCAGCAGGCGGAGCCGTTCCTGGAACGTGGCCACCGAGGGGTTGCCGTAGCGGGAGTAGACGAAGCGTTCGTCCTCCCCGGTGAAGGCGCGTTCGGCAGCGGCAGCGGATTCGTAGACGAACCCGGAGTTGAGGAAAATCGCCTCGGATGTTTCCTGGAAGTTGGTGCGGTCCAGCCCGCCGCGGACGGCCTGGGTGTCAGGGCTCCAGCCGGCGGCGTCTTCGTTGAAGGTCACTTAGTTCTTTCCGAGGTTGGTGGGCAGGCCGCGGTTCTTCCATCCGTTGACGGTGCGTTCGCCGTAACGGTCCGGTTCGCCTTCGAAGCCTTCCAAGACGTTGTAGGAGGTGAAACCCGCCTGGGTTGCGGCCGTTGCCGCCGCGATGGAGCGCTGCCCGGAGCGGCACAGGAACAGCAGCTCGGTGCTGCGGTTCTCCGGGCCCTGCTGCTCAAGGTCGGTAATGAATTCCGGGTTGGGAATGCCGCCCGGGAACGTCCACTGGATGAACAGGGGATCGTTGTCCGTGGCCTTGGTGTCCGGGATGCCGATATGCGCCCATTCGCCCTCGGTGCGGACATCCACCAGGATGGCGCCCTGCTCCAGCTTGGCCCAGGCCTCCTGGGGTGTCAGGTCTCCTGCGTAGCTCATGCGTGGCCCTCGCCGTCGAACTCGGGTTCGTCAGCGGCGGATTCCAGGTGGTCCACGGCGGTGGCGACGGCGGCATCAGCGGAGGCGATGGCTGCGGGGAGCACCACGGCCTGGGCCACGATGACGCTGCTGCCGTTGAAGGTCGCGGCCGGGCTGCCGTGCAGCACGTACCCTTCCGCCAGGGCGGCCGAGATCCGCTCACAAAAAGCGCGGTCGTCCGGGCCGCTGATCAGGCGGTAGGACAGTTTCTCTTCGGGGACAGGTGCGTCAGACATGACGGATCTCCTTCTCTCACGCTTGCAGCTCGAATCGGTCGATATGCCGAGTATTCACCTGAGGCACCCCGCCGTGGAAGGAGGGTTGCCGACCGGCCAGTCAGGGCTTGGCGCCGGTACTCATTACTCCCCAAAAACGTAACACCTGCCGCCGGGAGCCGCACCGCCGCCGTCGTCATCTTCCGTAACTGAACCGGAAACACAGGGTCACGGGGGTGCGGAGCGCTTTCGGGGCAGCGCCCGACGTCGGCATTGCCGCAGGTGGGCGGGTTTTACGCTGCTTCCTGCATGCTTTCCCGGCGGGCCGCGACCGATAAAGTACAGGTGGGGCCGCTGCCCCATCAGGTCTTTGGCACCGGGGGTTTCCATGAGCACGCGTCCATCCGCGCGACGACGCACCAAGCCTTCGGTCCGTCGGTTCCGCGCGGGCGCGTTGAGGGTGTGGACGTTCCTTGCCGCTGTCCTTCTGGCAGCGTGTGCCGTGGTGCTGCCTGCAGGTGCCGCCCGCGCCGCTGACCTCAGCCCGGACGAGGGAAAGCCCCTGCTCGGGGCAATGCTGGAATGGGGTGAGGATTCCGCTGCCGGTTTCGCCGAACGGCTTGGCGCATCTCCGGCCGTCTACGGGCACGACCTCGCCCTGCCGTACCGCGCGTCGGAGCAGGGCAACCTCCGGGGCTTCCTGGAGCAGGCATCACTGCAGGGTTCGCATGCGATGTTCACCGTGAAGCCCAGCGTGCCCCTCGACCAGATTGATGACGCTGCGGCGGCGTCCTTTGCCCGCGAAGTGCGTCGGCTGGCGTCTGGCTTTACCGGGCAGGTGCTCATTCGATTTGCCCCGGATATGAATGCCAGCTGGGTGGAATGGGGCCAGCAACCCGGCGCGTACCGGAATGCCTTCCGTGCGGTGTCCGCGGCGTTCAAGAAGTCCGACGACGGTCCGCTGATGGTGTGGGAGCCGTACCTTGGCAAGGACTATCCCTTCGCCCGGAGCCGGAACGCGCCAGCGCCCGGCAGCGAGGGTTTCGCGTTGCTCGACACCAACGGTGACGGAACCTGGGATGGGGCGGACAGCGCCTACGGACCCTACTATCCCGGCGATGACGCCGTGGACTGGGTGGGCCTGACCGCCTTCCACGACGATACGGCCGGCGGGGCGGCGGTGAACACGGTGCCACGCGCGGGCGAGCTCCAGGAGATGCTTACGGCCTCCGGCGGGGAAAACTTCTACAGAGACTATTCAGCCGGGCGTGGCAAGCCGTGCGTGCTGCAGACCGCCGCGTTCTACAGCCCGTCCTCCGGGGGCGCGTCCGAGGTGGACGTCAAGGCCGGCTGGTTCGACCAGGTGGTGGGGGCCGCCACGTCCGCCGAGTTCCAGAAGACTGCGCTGGTGATGTGGGACGAACGGACCAGCACCAGGGATGCCGGCGTGGCGGGCATCAGCTGGCTGCTGACCGGCAACTCCGCCGTGGCCGAAGCTGCCCACGCGCGGCTGAAGGATTCGTCAATGGTGACAGGCCCCGTCACGGAAGTTGGCGCCGGCGGCAGCTATGTACGGGCCAACACCCTGACGGGCGCGGCAGCCTGGACAGTGGGCGTGGCGCTGATCCTCCTGCTGGTGGCACTGTGGCAGGTTCCCCGCAGGGTGAACGCCGCTACTGCCTGGGGCTACGCCGACCCGTCCAAGCGGGATTCCCGGGTGGACCTGCTTCGCGGCGTGGCCATCGTCTTCGTGGTGGTCAACCACCTGGGCATGACATCGCTGTTCCAGCTGCTGACCCAGGAGGCAGTGGGCTTCGTCAGCGGCGCCGAACTGTTCGTGCTGTTCTCCGGCCTGGTGGTGGGCATGGTCTACGGCCCCAGGGTTCGCGAAGACTTTGGCACGGTGTTGGACCTGACGTCCCGCCGGGCCGGCAAGCTGTACCTGACGGCGCTGGTGGTCCTGATCGGCGTCTTCCTGGTCTCGCTCCTCCCCATTTTCCGGACCGAGGCGCTCACCACGTTCGTGGACCAGGGAACCGGCGGGGCCGGCCACCAGGGCGCCGGCCGCACCTACGATCTGTACGCGGGGATGGAATCCCTCTTCCAGTTCCCGGTTCCGCCACAAATCCTTCCTGCCGTCTTCCTGCTGCAGTTCGGCCCTTGGCAGTTCAACGTCATGGGCCTGTACGTGGTGCTGCTGCTGGTCAGCCCGCTGATCCTCGCAGCGCTCAGCCGCGGCAAGGCCGTCTGGGTGCTGGCCGCAACGCTGGGGCTCTACGCGGTCGGCTCCATCACCCGATTCAGGCTCTTGCCGTCGCAGTTCGAGGATTCGTTCCCGCTGCTTGTCTGGCAGGTGCTGTTCGTCATCGGGCTCGTGGCGGGCTACCACCGGCGGACCATCGTGGCGTGGCTGTCTGCCAGGACGTGGCTGGTAGTGGCATGCACCGCCGTCGCGCTGCTGTTCGCTTTCCTGTCCTGGGGCAACCCCTACCTGGCCAATGGCTTCGACGTCCGCCTGGCCCTTATTCCGGACACGACATACCGGGCCATGTACGACGCACTGTTTGCCCGCACCTACCTGGCTCCGGGCCGGCTGCTCAACGTACTGATCCTGGTGGTGGCCGCCTACGCGCTGCTGACGGTTTACTGGAAGCCCATCGAGCGGGTGCTGGGGTGGTTCCTGATCCCCTTGGGGCGGGCCACCCTCTACGTGTTCATCATGCATGTGGTGCTGATCGCCGTGGTGGCCAACATCCCTCCACTGCAGCAGGAGAACGTGCTGCTCAACACCGCAGCCTACGCCGTAGTCCTCGGGCTCCTGTGGGCGATGGTCCGGACGAAGTTCCTCTTCAAGATCATTCCAACGTAGCCGCCGCCTTCGGGAGCCGGGGGTGGCACCCCTGGGGGCTACTGTCCGTGCGGCAGGATGAGCTGGTGCAGCAGGTGGTCCTGCCATGTTCCGGCGATCTGCAGGTACTCCGGGGCAACTCCGATTTCACGGAACCCTGCCCTGCCCAGGATCCGCCGCGACGCCGCGTTGTGCAGCAGGGTTGCGGCCTGGAGGCGGTGGAGGCCAAGCTCCCTCTGCGCGTAGCCGGCCGCGAAGCGGACAGCGGCCGTGCCAACGCCCCGCCCCAGGAGGCCGTGGTCCACCCAGTAACCAAGGTTGGCGCTGAGGAACGGGCACCGGACGATTCCGGTGAGAGTGATGGCTCCGACGATCCGCCGGCCCGCCGATGCGCTGCCGGAATCCTCGACGAGAACCCAGGGAACTTCCGTGCCCAATACCAGCTGCTCACGCCTGGTCCGGATCAGTTCCCGCTGAAGCGGGGCGGTATAGAACGCGTCCGACCGGTAGGGTTCCCACGGCGCCAGGTGTTGCCGGTTCCGGGTGTACGCCTCTGCGAGGGCGTGCCCGTCATCTCCGTGGAGCAGCCGGATGCCCACGCCGTGGAGCAGTTCTTCTGGCTCGGCGACGGGTGCGGGGCGTGGGTTGTTCATCCTTCGATTGTGCCGTGCAGTGCGGCAATACCTGCAGCCCGCACCCCATGAAAAATGCTGTGGCACGCGTGGTGCCACAGCATTTGATTCGTCTTAGATGAGGCCGGGGTAGCTGGCGACGATGTAGTCGGCTGCAGCCGGTCCCTTCATCCGCAGGCGGTTGTGCCGCGGGTTGACCCGGTGCTTCATGGCTGACCAGAACTGCGGTTCCGCGCCCGGGGAGTGCTCGTTGATGAAGCACCAGCTGGTGTAGAGCCCGAACAGGCGGTCACGGTTGAGGCCATGTTCTGTGGAGTCGTCGAGGTAGGTGGCTTCCTGGAGGAACAGATCAAACTGCGAATTGGCCATGACGGCTTCCCTTCGCTAAGTGCGTGGTGTCGCCATTCGGCTATAGCGGCGGGCCTCCACGCCCTGCACGGGGCGATGGAGTGTGACTTGACCCCTTGAAAATTTGGGGACTCTCAGGCGGACTAACTGCCTTATCTACAATGTAGACTTTACTCGTAGACTACAAGAGAAGCAATGCCCCCAGTTGCCAGGTGCCGCAGCCGCCGGGTCCGGGCGTTCCAGACCCAAGGATGGAACCATGGATTCCCCCGAATCTCGCGAAGCCAGCGTTCAGGCGCGGCGCAAAACACCCCTCAGCAGGGAAACTGTCCTTGCCAAAGCCTTGGAACTAGTGGATTCCGGCGGCGTTGACGCCCTCACCATGCGGCGCCTGGGCCAGGCGCTGGACCGGGATCCCATGAGCCTGTACCGGTATGCGGAAAACCGTGCGGCGCTGCTGGACGGCGTGGCAGAACGGGTTCTTGACGAACTCCCCGTTCAGCCGGACGATCCCGATTGGAAAGCGCAACTCCGCCACATTGCGCACGGCCTGCGCCGCCTGGCCCTTGAGCACCCCAACGTGGTGCCGCTCCTGGTTACCAGGCCGCTGTCCACGCCGTTGGGCCTGCGGCCCTTGGGCACGCTCCGGCCACTGGAGCAAATCCTTTCACTGCTGATCCAGGCGGGATTTGCGCCGGCCGGGGCCCTGCACGTCTACAGGGCCTACTACGGCTTCCTCTACGGACACATCCTCAATGAGCTGCAGGAATTCGTGGTGGATCCGGAGGAGAACGAGGTGCTGCTCCGACTTGGATTGCACCGCCTTCCGGCCAAGGAATTTCCCCGGCTCCGCGCCCTGGCCCCCGCATTGGCAGACTACGACGGTTCCGAGGAACTGGACAGGGGACTCAACATCCTTTTGACCGGCCTGGAAGCAGAACTGTCGGTACAGCCTACGGCCTGACTGCCGGCCGGCGGAACCTACTCGAACGAAGCCCGCCGCCGGTCCTGAAGCCGGGTATTCCAGACGTCCGGCCGGTTCACCTGGAACCGCCGGCCGGTGAGGGCCTTGGCGTTCAGCCGGATGTAGTTCGATTTTTCGCCGGGCTGCCAGGGTTCCAGCCCCAGGCTGTCCACGGCGTCCATTTCGCTCTGGTCCTCAATGATCTGGGTATCGCCGCGCACCACCACACTCCACGCAAGCTCGCTGGCGGGGTCGTAGCCGTCGATCTCCAGGGCCGCCGGGCGTTCCATCATGGCGCCCCACAGCTTTGAACCGGCCGCGGTTCGGAAGGCGATGCTCCGGCGGTTGACAACGAAATTAACGGGAAATACCTCGGGGTGGCCGTCGACGACGATGGCGAGCCTGCCCAGTGTGTCGTCAGCCAGGAGTTCCCAGCAGTCGTCAAAGGAAAGGTTTTCGATTGGCAGCTTGAGCGAGTCCATGGTCCACACCTTACGGGCGAAGCGGGACGCGGAAAAGGGACTTCACCTCTTGTTTCAGTGCTATTCGATTCCGGCGTAAAGCCCGGTGAGCTCGGCCGTCAGTTCCTTCTGCAGCGACGGGGTGCCAATCTGTTTGCCGTCGATGGTGTTAACGGGGGCGAGCAGGCGGACACTGGAAATCAGCCACACCGCGTCGGCATCCAGCAGGTCCTGCGGTTCCAGGGGGCCGTAGCCCAGTTCCCAGCCCGCTGCCTTGGCCGCGGTGAACAGGGCGCCCTGGGATGTTCCGGGGAGAATGCCGCTGTCCAGCTGCGGGGTGATGAGGCGCTTGACGGTGGTGCCGTCGCCGGACTTTTCCACATGGGCCAGCAGCACCGTGGACGTGGGGCCTTCAAGCACGCGACCATCGGAGGACAGGAAGATGACGTCGTCGGCGCCCTGTTTGCGGGCATGGCGCAGTGCGGCCATGTTGACGGCATAGGAGAGCGTCTTGGCACCCATGAGCAGCCACGGTGCGCGCTCGGCAACGTCACTGTCGTAACCGCGGTCAAGGAGGATGACGTCGATGCCCGTTTCGCGCTGGCGGCGGCCGGCTGCCGGCGCGGCGGAGACCTGCACCCAGGCGGTGGGGGAGGCCGCGCCCTCCACGCCGCGGGTGACCACCAGTTTGACCACCAGCTCGTCGTCGCCTGGCGTGGGGGCCGGGCGCTGTGCGTGGTGCTCGGCAATGGCGGCAGCGATGGCCCGCCGCCACTCATCCTGCCCCGGGATGCTGAGGTCCAGCGCTTCGGCGGAGCCGCCCAGGCGGTCCAGGTGGGCTTGGATCTTCCGGACTGAGCCCCGCACGGCGAGCATCGTTTCGAAGATGCCGTCCCCCCGGGTGGCCCCCTGGTCCGTGACCATCAGCTGCGGCTGGGAGGCATCGGCCAGCCGGCCATCGGGGTAGGCGGGATCAAGGAAAACGAGTACCACGGGGGCGGGAGAGGTCATGGCTCCAGCTTAGTGCGGTACCGCGCGGATAAGCTGGGCGGAGTGCCCGGACGGAACCCGTCCGCCGGGAGCTCATCTTCCGGGGGTTATCTCGTGTTGTGGCCATTTTCGCTTGCCGGCACTGCGCCGATGTGGGTAGTGGTGATCCTTGGCGTGGCAGACCTCGCCATCAGGATCCTGGCGTTGGGAATCATCCCGGGCAACCGGCGCCCCACCACGGCCATGGCCTGGCTGCTGGGCATCTTCTTCGTGCCTTTCGTGGGGATCGTCCTCTTCCTGCTTTTCGGCAACTTCCGGCTGTCCAGCCGGCGCCGCGAGCAGCAGCAGCAGGTCAACGAGAGGGTGCAGGCGGGCATCACGGCCCTCTCGGACGCCGAGAGCGACTATGAGGGCCCTGAGTGGGTGAAGTCGGCCGGGGAACTGAACCGCCGGCTGGGTTCGCTGCCCATGGTGGACGGCAACACGGTGGACCTCATCCCCGGTTACCCGGACTCGATCCTTGCCATGACCGAGGCGGTGCGGAAGGCGAAGAAGTTCGTCAACGCCGAGTTCTACATCATGAGCACCGACCACATCACCGATGACCTCCTGACCGCCCTCGAGGAAGCCGCCGAACGCGGCGTCGAGGTGCGGGTTCTCTTTGACCACATCGGCACCCTGCGGGTCAAGGGCTACAAAAACCTCCTCAAGCGCCTTAGAGCCGGCAAGATCCAGTGGAAGCGCATGCTGCCGCTGCTGCCCATTCACGGGCAGTGGCGCAGGCCGGACCTCCGGAACCACCGCAAGATCATGGTGGTGGATGGTGAGCTGGCCTTCACCGGGTCGCAGAACCTCATTGAGCCCTCCTACAACAACCCCCGCCACCGGAAGGCAGGCCGCGAATGGGTTGAGCTGATGGCCTGCCTCCGCGGACCGATCGTGACCACCCTGAACGTCGTCTTCGCCACCGACTGGCTCAGCGAAACCGACGAGTCGCTGGAGCACCAACTGCAGCTTCCGGTGGATACGGCTCGGGGGCACGTCACCGCCCAGGTGGTGCCCAGCGGCCCGGGATTCATCACGGAGAACAACCTGCGGCTGTTCAACACCCTGATCTACTCGGCGCAGCACCGGATTTCCATCTGCAGCCCGTACTTCGTCCCGGATGACTCCCTGCTGTACGCCATCACCACGGCAGCCCAGCGCGGCGTGGACGTTGAACTGTTCGTTTCCGAAAAGGGCGACCAGTTCCTGGTCCACCACGCCCAGCAGTCCTACTACGAGGCGCTGCTCGAGGCCGGCGTACGGATCTTCCTGTACAAGGCGCCGTTCGTGCTGCACGCCAAGCACTTCACCATCGACGACGAGGTGGCAGTCCTGGGCTCGAGCAACATGGATATGCGCTCGTTCTCCCTGAACCTTGAGGTGTCCGTCATGCTGCTCGGCGCGGACATCGTGACCAAGATGCGCGCGGTGGAGAACACGTACCGCGACATCTCCCACGAGCTGCGGCTGTCGGACTGGTTGAACCGGCCGCTCGCCGCACGCTATGTGGACAACGTGGCGAGGCTGACGGCAACCGTCCAATAAAGCCGGCCAGCCAGCTCCGCCCGGTGCTTTAGGGGTTGGGGAATTCCGCGCCGAGGGTTGAGAGCACGCCGTAGGCCTTGGTGCGGATTTCGTCGTATTCCGCGTCCGGCACGGAGTCGGACGTGATGGCGCCGCCGACGCCGAGGGTCAGTTCCGCCGTACCGTCGCCGTCCGCACGGATCACCAGGGTCCTGATGGCGACTGCCAGGTCCGTGGCACCGTTCAGCGAAAAGTATCCGATAGCACCCGAATAGATGCCGCGGGGGCCGGCTTCCAGCCGGTCAAGGATGGCCATGGTGCTGATCTTCGGTGCCCCGGTCATCGAACCGGCAGGGAAGCACGCGGCCACGGCTTCGGCCCGTGGGGATCCCGGCGGCAGGGTGGCGTCGATGGTGCTCACCATCTGGTGCACGGTGGCATAGCTTTCGATGGCACACAGCCGGCTCACCGTCACGGAACCGGGGACCGCGAAATGGCTGAGGTCGTTCCTCAGCAGGTCCACAATCATGATGTTTTCGGCCCGGTCCTTCAGCGAGGTGGCAAGTTCCGCGCGGAGGGCGGCATCCTCAGCGGCGTCAGCAGCCCGGCCGCGGGTTCCCTTGATCGGCTCGGCGCGCATCCCGCCGTCGGCCGCTATCCGCAGGAAACGCTCCGGCGACGTGCTCGTTACGGCCAGCCCGTCAAACGCCAGGTAGCTGGCGAAGGGTGCCGGGTTCCGCCGGCGCAGGGCCAGGTACGTGTCCCACGGGTCCAGGGAACCGGCCGGTACGCGTGCGGCGAGGGTGGTGGTCAGGCAGACTTCGTAGGTGTTGCCTTCGGCGATTTCGCGCTGCGCCCCGGCAATTTTGGCCCGGTAGGCTACACCGCTGTCCCGGCTCGCGAACACGGGCACTGAGGAGCCGCCGACGCCGGTGCTGCCGCCAACAATGGCAGCGCCGGCCAGTTCGGCTGTGTTCCGTCCGTCCGATCCGGTGGGTGCAGCTGCGGCCTGCACGGCTGCCCGTGCAGTGTCCAGCCATTCGGCGGCGTCCGGGGCGTCCAGGGCCAGTAGCCATGCCGTGCCTTCCGCATGGTCCAGGACCACTGCCCGTCCGGCGAAGATCAGCGCAGCGTCCGGCGTGGCCGCGGAAACGTCGCTGCCGCCGGTCTCCCGTTTCAGTTCGTAGCCCAGGTAGCCCAGCCATCCCAGGGTGAACTCTCCGGGGTAGCCCTCCGGGGCGCGGACCGCCCGGCGGCCCCACACGGTGTCCAGCCACCGGAAAAACGGTCCGTCCACGGTGGCGGTCACCGTGCCCGCGGTGATGTGGCTGGCTCCGGACCGGTGCGTGACGGACTGGCCGAACGTGCCGCCGTCGTCCGCCAAAATGCTGAAGCGGCTGCGTTCAGCGGCCATCCTGACGGTTGGATCGGCGGGGTCCCCGCCCGCCGCCGGCACAGTGTTGAGCGATGCCCCGGCATTGGACGAGTCGAGCCAGACGGCGTTGGCGGATGCGCCGTACAGGGCACGGAACAGCTCAGCGGCCTGCGGGCGTGCGTGGAGCCGTTCCGAACGCAGGCTCAGGCCCCGGCGGGCGGACAGCTCGGGGGCGAGGACGCGTGCCAGCACTGGGAGGTACGGCAGGAGCTGCAGCACGTCCTCCGGGGCGCTGTCATCGGCCACGTTCCGGATGTGCAGGTCCGCCTCGGCGGCAACATCGTCCTCGGCCAGCCATGCGGACTCCTGGGCGGCCCACTGGTCCCAATAGGGTTCGTAGGTTTCGCCGTCCCGCTGCAGTGCCCGGGTGCGGCGGACTTCCTCCGTTGAGTCCGCCCAGATGACCGCGCCCAGGAAGGGCCGCGCGGCGGCGGCCGCGGCGCCGACTCCCTCCACGATGACAATCTCGGCGGGAAGCGTGACCCGGGGGTCGCCGTCGTAGTGCCTTTCCCAGTCCCAGCTGGTCCAGGTGGCGGCCTCACCCCGGCTGAGCGGGCCAAGGACGGTGCTGACGTAGCGTTCGATGCCGGCGGCCAGGCCGTTCCAGCCAGGGTAGATGTCCTCGAGGTGGAACAGCGACACCTTGTGGCGGGCGCGCAGCCGCGCGGCCAGTTCCACGGCGAGGGTGGTCTTGCCTGCGCCCGAGCGTCCGTCAATGGCGATGATGACGGGGGCTGGGCTCATGGAGTAGAGCGTACCGTTTTCAGTGCGCCTGCCGCGCCAGGCGTGCATTGCTTGCAACTGCTGCCCGGATGTGGCCGACGAGGCCCGGCATTGCGGCGTGGATCTGATGCCAGACGGCATCGAAATCGGCGTGCCCGCCGTACCAGGGATCCTCGATGCCCTGGTCCAGGAGGTCCCGGCCGGTCATGGCGGGGTCGAAGCTGCGGAGCATCCGGATCTTCTCCAGCGACTCCCGGTCCGGAGCCGCCTCGCTCAGCCACGCGTAGTGGTCGATGTCCAGCGCGAGAATCAGGTCCCGGTCGCGGAACCACCCGTGGTCCCATTCCCGTGCCACATGGAAGTCCGTGGTGAGTTGCGTGATGGCCAGCCGGCGGGCAGCGCGCGGATCGATGGGCCGCCCCGCCTCGTACCCGGTGGTGCCGGCCGAGTCCACCATCACCAGGCCGTCCAGCCCCTCGCGTTCCAGTGCCGCCCGGAGCATGTGTTCAGCCATGGGGGAGCGGCAGATATTGCCCGTGCAGACGGCAATGACGCGGTATGGGCTCGACGTTGAGTTCATGTGTCTAAGCATGCGCTTTCTGGCCACCGTTGGCCAGCGGCGATTCACAATATTTGACGGATTTGTAAAGATGCATGACGGGTGATGGAAATGGGTAAGGGGCAGGGTTGAGGGCCCCAGTTCGCCCGGCGGGGCGCCCGTCCGGCGGCCGGATCCACTGATCAGTGGATGAAAGCCAGGAGGATTCCCACGCCGACGAACAGGACTCCGAACACCTTGCTGAGGACCAGTTGGCCCCGTTCGGTCTGCGTGAAGCGCTGGAACGAGCGCGCGGCCGCGGCGAAGAAAAACCACATGACCAGGATGTCGATGGCCACGATGGTGGCAGTCAGAATGGCGTACTGGGTGATCAGTGATTCTTCGGGCCGGATGAACTGCGGTGTGAAGGCCAGGAAGAAAACAATCGCCTTGGGGTTCAGGAGGTTGACCCAGAAGCCCCGCCGGAAGATCGACACTGCGGGCTCGAACGTGGACGCCGCCGCCTGCTCCTCCTGGACGGCGGGCTTGCTCAGGAACTGCCGGATGCCAAGGTAAACCAGGTAGGCGGCCCCGGCGTACCGGATGATGTTGAAGGCCAGGGGCGACCCGGAAACCAAAACGCCAACGCCCAGCGCCACGATGAGCACGTGGACAACGAGCGCTGCCTGCTGGCCGAGGATTCCCCAGATGGAGCGGCGGAAGCCGGCGTTCAGGGAATTGCTCATGGTGTTGATAGCGCCGGCACCGGGGGTGAAACTGATGAGGGCGCCGGCGCCTGCCAGGGCCAGCCACAGGGAAAATTGCACTAACCAATCTTACGAGGGCCGGCGGGCTTGCCCGTCACCACAATGTGGCCACCGGTTTGAAGGCCTGCAAACTCCCGTCCGCCGTGACCAGGATGAAACCCTCCACCATGGCCTGCGCTGCCAGCAGGCGGTCAAAGGGATCCCTGTGGTCCCAGTCGAGTTGTCCGGCAGCAAGCCGGTCCAACCTACGCGCGGGCGATGACCTCCCCATTCGGAATCAGGAACCAGCCGTCGTCAGTAGAACCCCAGCGGTGCCAGCCGGCCGAGATCCGCGCCAGGTCCGCCGGGTTGGCGAAACCGTACTCCAGGGCCTGCTCCGCGAACGCAGAATGCAGCACCCGTTCACCCCAGACGCGGGCCTGCCAGCGGCGCTGCTGGCCGGTGGCGTAGAGCCAGTTGCTGCTGGTGGGGGCGACGTCGTGAAAACCCGCGGACTGGGCCCAGCTGACCAGGCGCCGCCCGGCGTCGGGCTCGGCCCCGTTCCGCCGCGCAATGAGCTGGTAGAGGTCCATCCATTCGTCCAGCTCCGGGATGGCGGGGTACCAGCTCATCCCGTGGAAGTCGGCGTCCCGCACTGCAACAATGCCGCCTGGCTTGGCCACCCGGCGCATTTCCCGCAGTGCCTCGACGGGGTCGGTCAGGTGCTGCAGCACTTGGTGGGCGTGGACCACGTCGAACGTCCCGTCCGCAAAGTCAAGGTCGTAGATGTTGCCGGCCACGAATTCCACGTTGGGCACTTCGCGTTCGACGGCGAGTGCCTGGGCCTGGGCGATGATGTCCGGTGAGCGGTCCAGGCCGGTGACCTTGCCCGGGCTGACGACGGCGGCAAAATCGCACGTGATGCTGCCCGGCCCGCATCCGACGTCGAGCACGTCCGTTCCCCGGGTGAGGTGCGGCAGGACGAATGCCGCTGAATTCTCGGCGGTCCTGGCGGCATGGGCCCGGACTACGGACTCATGGTGGCCGTGCGTGTAGACGTCGTCTTCAGGCTGCTGGTCGCTCATGGACAAACGCTACTCCCAACCAGGCGGCAGGGACTGGCGTTGGGGCCGTCAAAACGGCAGTGTCTGCTAGGTGGCGGTATGGCCGGAGGGCTCGGGGGAATCCTCGCGGGCGGCAATGGTGGCGTCCACCATCGCGGCCATGAAGCGCGAAACGGTCTCCAGCTCAGCGTCGGTGAACTCCGCCATGGCCTGTCCCATGTGGCGTGAGAGTGGAGCGAAGATGGCACCGCCCTCCGTGAAGGCCTTGGGAGTCATTTTCAGCTGGACCTGGCGGCGGTCCGAGCTGTGGCGCTCGCGGACCACATGGCCCGAGTTGTCCAGCCTGTCGATCAGGGCCGTGGTGGCGGGGGAGCTGAGGTTCAGTTCCTTGCGGAGGAGCCCCGGTGTGACCACGTTGCCCTTCGCCGTGTGGCGCATGATGACGGCCAGGGCGTTCAGGTCCGTCCGGTGCATGTCCTTGCGGCCACCGGCGGCGTCCACGTAGCGGTTGGCCTCCAGCGTGAAGTCCTGCAGCAGCCGGACCAGGGGGTGGGGTCCGCCGGTACGAGGTGTTTCAGGCGCGGCTGGGCCGGCGTTGCCCGGGTTGCTGCCGTTCATGGTCACCTCCTGGAGTTGGCGGGGCCGTCCGCTTTGCGCACAGGCCCTGAGGGATATTACTTCAGCTGCCTTGGCATTGCGTGGCTTTGCCTGTTGAAGCACCGCCAGGGCCTTCTTCAGAAAAAGCTTGACTGGCACTTATCTCTATCGTGGAGATAGTCTAGTGTGGAATCAATCCTACTCCGCTCTGTCCCGCGCGGATCACCCGCATGGAAGGCATCATGAAACATCCGACTGCAGCCAAGGAACGCGTCCCGTTCTGGCTCCGCTGGCTCATCCCCGTCATCCTGGTGCTGACCTGGCTTGGCCTTGCCGGCATTGGCGGCCCGACGTTTGGCCGCTTGGAGGAGGTCTCCTCCAATGACCAGGCGTCATTCCTGCCGGCCAGTGCCGAAGCCACCGAAGCCCAGGACTGGCAGGCGAAATTCCGCGACTCGGACGAGGTTCCGGGAATCGTCGTCATCGAAAACTCCGAGGCGTTCACTCCCGCCCAACTCGGTGAAGTTGCCGGCCTGCGGACGAAGATCGAGGAACTGAAGCTCGGGAGCGCGGTGATCGGGCCGATTCCATCCGAGGACGGCAAGGCCGTTCAGTTCGTGGCCCCCATCGGCGGCAGCGTGGAGGTCAAGGAAGCCGTCAAGGAACTCCGCGACACAGTCGGCGAGGGCACCCCCGAAGGGATGCAGGCCTACGTCACCGGCCCTGCGGGTTTGGCTGCGGACCTGACGGCCGCATTCGGCGGAATCGACGGCATCCTGCTGCTGGTGGCGCTGTCTGCCGTGTTCGTGATCCTGCTGATCGTGTACCGGTCCCTGCTGCTCCCCATTATGGTCCTGCTGACCTCCGTCTTCGCACTCTGCGCAGCCATTCTGCTGGTGTTTGGCATGGCCAAGGCCGGCTGGATCCAGCTAAACGGCCAAAGCCAGGGCATCCTGTCCATCCTGGTGATCGGTGCTGCAACGGACTATGCGCTGCTGTTCGTGGCGCGGTTCCGTGAGGCACTCACCCACACCACCAACCGGACGTCGGCGGTAATCACTGCCTGGAAGGCCTCCTTCGAGCCCATCTTGGCCTCCGGCGCCACAGTGATCATCGCGCTGCTGTGCCTGCTGTTCTCCGACCTCAACTCCAACAAGGCCCTGGGCCCGGTGGCCGCGGCCGGCATCGTCTGTTCGCTGTTCGCCGCCCTGACCCTCCTGCCCGCCCTCATGGCTTTGCTGGGCCGTGCCGCTTTCTGGCCTTTCCGGCCCAAGCTGGTACCCGCCGATGAGCGCGAGCCCGAGCTGGTCACCGGGCTCGAAGGCCAGAAGGGGCTGTGGCGCGCCACCGGATCCCTGGTCTCCCGCCGTCCGCGGACCATCTGGATCGGCTCCGTGCTGCTCCTGGTTGTCGCCTCGGCAGGTGTCCTGCAGCTGAAGGCCAACGGGGTGCCCCAAACCGACGTCATCCTCACCGCCTCCAACGCCGTGGACGGCCAGGATGCGCTGGCGCGCCACTTCGACGCCGGCAGCGGCAGCCCCGCCGTCGTGGTTGCGGACCAGGCCAAGGCGCAGGAAGTCCTGGACACGGTCAAGGAGGCCGACGGCGTGGGCGACGCCTATCTGTTGGCCCAGGGCAGTGTGCCCATCACCGGAGCCCCTGGCACGCCCAGCGAACCGGACGTCCGCGAAGGCAAGGTTCTCATCAATGCCACCCTGAACTCCGCAGCGGACTCCCTCGAGGCAGAAGAAGCGGTCAAGTCCCTCCGGACTGACGTGAAGGCCGTTGACTCCGGCGCCCTGGTAGGTGGCGTCACGGCTACCGCGCTGGACACCAACACCACCGCCCAGCGTGACCTGGTGATCATCATCCCCGTGGTCCTGGTGGTCATCCTCTTCATCCTGATGCTGCTGCTGCGCTCCATCGTGGCGCCGGTGCTGCTGGTCCTCTCAGTGGTGCTGTCCTACGCCGCCGCCATGGGCGTCTCCGCGCTGGTGTTCAACAACCTCCTGGGCTTCCCGGGCGCCGACGCCACCGTCCCGCTGTTCGGGTTCGTCTTCCTGGTGGCCCTGGGCGTGGACTACAACATCTTCCTGATGAGCCGCGTCCGGGAAGAATCCATCAAGCACGGAACACGGCCCGGCATCCTCCGCGGCCTCGGTGTCACCGGCGGAGTCATCACCTCCGCCGGCGTGGTCCTGGCGGCAACCTTCGCTGCCCTGGGGGTCATCCCCATCATGTTCCTGGTGCAGTTGGCCTTCATTGTGGCCTTCGGCGTTCTGCTGGATACCGTGCTGGTGCGCTCGCTGCTGGTACCCGCCCTGGCCTATGACCTCGGTCCGAAAATCTGGTGGCCCGGCAAGCTCGCCCGGGCCGGCGCCGGCCCTGCGGAGAAGCCGCGGGAGCCCGGCGTCGAACCCCTCGAGGAGGTCTCCAGCCGCTGACGGCCGGCCTTCCGCCAGCCATCAATCCGTCCGGCCCCGCTGCCGCCACCGCTCCACGGTGGCGGCAGCAGCCGTATCCGGGGAGGCAGCGTGGACCGATGGAGGTGCCCTAAAAGCGCGTTTCCGTACCCTGTTGGCGCGCTCCGTGGCTCGATAAACTGCCAATGCGCCCGCTTGGACGCGGAACTCGAAGGAGAGATGACGCATGAGTGAAAACCGCGCTAATGAGGAACCCCGGAAGGGCGGAACTGCCCCCGGCATGGAAGGCGAAGGCGGGCAGTACATGGATGGCGACTACGGTGAGGCCGGCGCGGTCGAAGTTCCCTCAGAAAACCTTGAGGACGGCCAGTATCCCGACGGCGACTACGGCGACGCCGGCACCAGCGGGAGTGATCGCGGGGAAGAGGTTGTCCGGGAGGGGCTGACCGACGGGCAGGTGCAGGCCACGGAGGATGAGCGAGGGCCGCTGCACGGGCGTCCGGAGTCCGATCGGTAGGCGCCCGCCGGCTGATCCGGCCAAGCGAGCGGCCAGCCGAACCGGCCGGCCGCCGTCGGTTGTGCCGGGGCGGGCCTAGTGCCCGGCGTCCGAAGCCGCTCCGGCGCCGATGCGTTCTGCCCCGCCCCGGGCCTCTGCGGCGTTGCCGTCGGCCGCTTCGCCGGGCTGTCCGGCGTCCTTGCTGCGGGCCCGGCTGACCGCTGCCACGGTGGCCAGCACCGTTACCAGGCCACCGTAGGCGTAGGTGGTCACCGGAAGTGACAGCACAGGTGCCAGCAGGCCGGCCAGTACGGCGGGAATACCGAAGGCCGTGTAGGCCACCACGAAGAGCGACGCGAAGGTGCCGGCACGTTCGTGGTCCTCAACCAGGGGGCTGATGGACCGGATGACGCCCATGAAGGCTGTGCCGAATCCGGCTCCGGCCACCACCACGGCGGCCAGGAACAGGCCGAATGAGCCCAGCCCGATGGCCAGGAGTGAGAGGGCGGTCCCCAGCGCCAGGGCCGTGGTTCCGAAAATGGTGATGGTGCGGGCGCCGAACCGGTGCAGGACAGCGGCCGCTGCGGCTCCGACGCCGGCCAGGATGGTGATCACCATGCCCTGCCACAGGTGCTCCCGGATGCCGAACGTTGTGTGGACTATCGCCGCGCCGAGCGAGAGGTACAGCCCGCCCGTGGCCCAGCCGGCAAACACGGCCGGCGCGCCGCTGACGAATCCGCTGCGGGCTGCCGGCGGCAGGGTCAGGTGCGGTTTCAGTGATGCCGCCAGGCCAGGCGCGCGGGGTGAGGTTTCCGGTGCGGCCCACACCAGCGCGGCAAAGGCGATGTAGAGGACCGACAGCGAGACGAACACCAGGGTGCGCGGCTCTGCCATCAGATCCAGCAGCAGCCCGGACGCCAGGGCGCCCAGCGCGAGGCCGCCCAGTGGCGCCACTGTGTTCCAGGCCGCGCTCGAGCCGGGGTCGTCCTCAGCTTCGAGATCCGCAATGGCCGCAGAAAGCGTGGTCAGCAGGAGGCCGCTGGCGATGCCCTGCAGGACGCGTGCCACCAGGAGCATTGCCAGCGAGTCCGCAAGGAGGAATGCCGTGACGCTGCCGGCGAGCAGGATGAAAGCGCCGCTGATGACGGGCCTGCGTCCCAGATGGTCCGAAAGGGATCCGAACACCAGCAGTGCCGCCAACAACGCAACGGCATAGACGGCAAAAATCCCCGTGGTGGCCACCGGCAGCAGGTGCAACTGTTCCTGCAGGGTGGGGTAGAAGGGGGATGGGGCGCTGGCGCCGGCCATCATTGCTGCCGTGGCAGCAGCGACGAGGACAAAGCCCAGCCGCCGGCGTGCTTCACGGGGCCGGGCTGCAGGGGAGTGCGTCACAACGTGCCACCTTCTGGGTTTTTGGGGTTGGTTCGAAAAATATCGAATCAACAGCCTACTGGCACCAACCCCGATGGTTCAACTAAAATCGAACCGTGGCTACGCCGGCGAACCTCCCCCACCCCACCCGCGCGGATCTCGATCTGCCCAGCGTGCTCTTCGCATTGAGCGATCCTGAGCGGCTGGACATCGTGCGCCAGCTCCGCTCCGGCCCCCTCGACATGGCTGACTGCTCGCTCAGGGTCCCGGACATGCCGAAGTCCACTAAATCGCACCTCATGAAGGTCCTCCGCGAGGCCGGGGTTATCCGCAATGAGGCCAACGGCCGGGGCCGCCGCCTGACCCTCCGCTCCGAGGACCTGGAGGCCCGCTTCCCCGGGTTGCTCCCCGCAGTCCTCGACGCGCCAATGCAGTAGCGCCGCCCACCCCCTGGGTGCCGTTCCGTTGCGGTTGACTGCGCTCTTTCTCCCAGAGCGGAACCGGGCCGCAGTACCCCTGAATTCCCCGCCATTGCAGGCATCAGGTGATTGCCGTCGTCGTGATCCGAATCCATAAAGGATGAAAGTTGAGTGGAGTACGCTCAACTTCAGTTGACATCAGGTGGGCCCTGAGTAAAGTTGAGTGCAGAACGCTCAATCATGCGGGCGCCAACCAGTTTCCAAGGAAAGAAGGAAGCAACACATGTCACGTGCAGTAGGTATCGACCTCGGAACCACCAACTCCGTCGTCTCCGTTCTCGAAGGTGGCGAGCCCACCGTTATTGCCAACGCCGAGGGTGGCCGCACCACGCCGTCGGTGGTTGCATTCTCCAAGTCCGGCGAGGTCCTGGTTGGCGAAATCGCCAAGCGCCAGGCCGTCAACAACATTGACCGCACCATCGCCTCCGTCAAGCGCCACATGGGCACTGACTGGAAGGTGGACATCGACGGCAAGAAGTACACCGCGCAGGAAATCTCCGCGCGTACGCTGATGAAGCTGAAGAACGACGCCGAGTCCTACCTGGGTGAAAAGGTTACCGACGCCGTCATCACCGTTCCGGCCTACTTCAACGACGCCGAGCGCCAGGCCACCAAGGAAGCCGGCGAAATCGCCGGCCTGAACGTCCTGCGCATCGTCAACGAGCCCACCGCCGCAGCACTCGCCTACGGCCTGGACAAGGGCAAGGAAGACGAACTCATCCTGGTCTTCGACCTTGGTGGCGGTACCTTCGACGTCTCCCTGCTGGAAGTCGGCAAGGACGAGGACAACTTCTCCACCATCCAGGTCCGCGCCACCGCCGGTGACAACCGCCTCGGCGGCGACGACTGGGACCAGCGCGTTGTTGACTACCTGCTGAACCAGCTCAAGGTCAAGGGCATCGACCTGTCCAAGGACAAGATCGCCCTGCAGCGCCTCCGCGAAGCCGCTGAGCAGGCCAAGAAGGAACTCTCCTCCTCCTCCAGCACCAACGTCTCCCTCCAGTACCTGTCCGTCACCCCCGACGGTCCGGTCCACCTGGACGAGCAGCTGACCCGTGCCAAGTTCCAGGACCTCACCAAGGACCTGCTCGAGCGCACCAAGAAGCCGTTCCACGACGTGATCAAGGAAGCCGGCATCAAGCTCTCCGACATCAACCACATCGTGCTGGTGGGCGGTTCCACCCGTATGCCCGCTGTCTCCGAGCTGGTCAAGGAACTCGCCGGTGGCAAGGAACCGAACAAGGGCGTGAACCCGGACGAGGTTGTGGCCGTTGGCGCGGCACTCCAGGCCGGCGTGCTGAAGGGTGAGCGCAAGGACGTCCTCCTGATCGACGTCACCCCGCTGTCCCTCGGCATCGAAACCAAGGGCGGCGTCATGACGCACCTGATCGAGCGCAACACCGCCATCCCCACCAAGCGGTCCGAGACCTTCACCACCGCTGACGACAACCAGCCGTCCGTGGCCATCCAGGTCTTCCAGGGCGAGCGCGAATTCACCCGCGACAACAAGCCGCTGGGTACGTTCGAGCTGACCGGCATCGCTCCGGCACCGCGCGGCGTCCCGCAGGTTGAGGTCACGTTCGACATCGACGCCAACGGCATCGTCCACGTCTCCGCCAAGGACAAGGGCACGGGCAAGGAACAGTCCATGACCATCACCGGCGGCACCGCACTCTCCAAGGAGGACATCGACCGCATGGTCCGTGACGCCGAGGAACACGCCGCCGAGGACAAGGCCCGCCGCGAGGCAACCGACACCCGCAACTCCGCAGAGCAGCTCGCCTACTCCGTAGACAAGCTGATCGCCGACAACGCCGACAAGCTGCCGGAAGAGGTCAAGACCGAGGTCCAGGCTGACGTCGACGCCCTCAAGAAGGCGCTCGAAGGCACCGACGACGCCGAGGTCAAGACCGCGTTCGAGAAGCTGCAGGCTTCCCAGACGAAGCTCGGCGAAGCCATCTACTCCCAGGCCGGTTCGCCGGACGGTGCCACCGGTGCCGCGGGTGCCGAAGGCGCAGCAGCGGGCGATGGCTCCAAGGCCGACGAGGACATCGTCGACGCCGAGATCATCGACGAAGACGAAGCGAAGAAGTAAGCCATGCCCCATCACGGTAACGAGGAAGAGCACTCTTCATCCGCGAACCACGAGGGCAAGGGCAACAGCCAGGAACCGGTCATCCGGGACAACCGCAAGGTTGACCCGGTGACCGGCCAGGCCCGGCACCCTGAAGGCGGGCAGGCCGGTTCCGCACAGGATTCCGACGGCGACGCGCTGGCCCAGGCCGAGGAGATCCTCAACGGCGTCGAGGTGCCCGCAGGGGAATCCGTGGCCCAGGGTGTTCCCGCAGGGTCCGCCAACGCTGAGGCAGCAGAGCTGAAGAACGACCTCCTCCGCCTGCAGGCCGAGTATGTCAACTACCGCAAGCGCGTTGAACGCGACCGAGCCGTGGCAGGGGAAATGGCCGTCATCGGCGTCCTGAACTCCCTGCTCCCGGTCCTGGACGACGTCGACGCCGCACGGCAGCACGGCGACCTCACCGATGGCCCCTTCGCCGCGATCGCCGCCAAGCTGGAGAACGCGCTGAAGACCTACGGCCTGGTCCGCATCGACGAAACCGGCGTGGATTTCGACCCCACGGTCCACGAGGCCCTGATCCAGCAGCCCGGCGAAGACATTGAGGTTGACACCGTCAGCCAGGTGCTCCGCTCCGGCTACAAGTCAGGCGACCGCGTGCTCCGCGCAGCACAGGTCATCGTCGCAGTACCTGCGTAGCATTACCCCGGTGGCTGGGATTGCCGAAACCAGGTTTCGGCAAGCCCAGCCACCGACCCATAACTTTTGAAAGGAAACGCCATTGGCTAGCCAGGATTGGGTGGACAAGGACTTTTACAAGATCCTTGGTGTTGCCAAGGACGCTTCCGACGCCGATATCAAGAAGGCTTACCGGAAGCTGGCACGGCAGTACCATCCGGACACCAACTCCGGCGATGCAACTGCCGAGAAGAAATTCAAGGACGTCTCCGAGGCCTACTCGGTGCTCTCTGATGCTGATGAGCGCCAGCAGTACGATGCCATCCGCGCCATGGGCGGCGGCGCCCGGTTCGCTCCCGGCGGCGGCGGTGCCGCTGGCGGCAACGGCGGGTTCGAGGACCTGTTCGGCGGCCTGTTCACCGGCAACACAGGGCGGCACGCCGGCGGCTTCAACCCGTCCTCCGGCAACATTCCGCCCGAATTCGCGGACCTGTTCGGCGGCGGCTTCGGCGGCTCGCCCGGGTTCCAGCGGACACCCCAAAAGGGCGCGGACCGCACCGCATCCACCAGCATCTCGTTCTCCGGTGCCATCCGCGGCACCACCATCGGCCTGCGTGAACCCAACGGCGAAGTCATCGACGTTCGCGTCCCCGCCGGCATCAAGGACGGCCAGAAGGTCCGTGTGCGCGGCAAGGGCCAGCCCGGCCAGGCCGGCAACGGCGACCTGGTGGTTGCCGTCTCGGTCAAGCCGCACGAGTTCTACACGCGCGACGGCGACAACCTCCGCATCCACGTCCCGGTCACCTTCCCCGAGGCTGCTTTGGGCGGCGACATCGAGGTGCCCACCATCGACGGCGAGAAGGTGCGGGTCCGTGTTCCGGCAGGCACGCCGTCGGGCCGTACCCTGCGGGTTAAGGGCAAAGGCGTGAAGACCTCGAAGGCTACGGGCGATCTCCTGGTGACCATCGACGTCGCGGTTCCCAAGAACCTGAACAAGGAGGCCGAGGCCGCGGTGAAGGCTTTCGCCGAGGCCACGGCCGGTGCCGACGTTCGAGAGGGCCTGGCCGCCAAGGCCCGGCTGTAGCGGAGGAGGTGTGCCGTGGACATCAACGCTGACCAGCCCATCTTCGTGATTTCCGTGGCGGCTGAGCTGGCTGACATGCACCCGCAGACGCTCCGCCAGTACGACCGCCTGGGCATCGTTAAACCCAGCCGTGCCCCCGGGAAATCCCGGCGGTACTCGCAGCGGGACGTCAACATGCTCCGCGAAGTGCAGCGGCTGTCCCAGGAAGGCGTCTCCCTCGAAGGGATCAAACGCATCCTGGAACTGGAAAACCAGGTGTCTGCCCTGCAGCGGCGCGTGCTGGAACTGACCGAGGAACTGGGGCGGCGCCCGCAGGCGTTCGACTCCCGCATCTTCGCCGCGGGCGCGGCCGGCGACGTCGTGAGCCTGGCCCGCGGCCAGCGCCCCCGTCCGCGGCCGCAGGCCGTGGTGCTGTGGCGGCCCCGCGCCATCGGCCAGTAGCAGCAGCTGCCTGCCTCTCAGTACCCGGCCTCCGGCCGCCCGGCAAAATTAGAGTACCCGCTACTCGTGTGTCCCCGCCCGCGGAAACCTTCAATGGAACCACTGCTGAAGCAGTGGTTCCATTCTTTTCTGGGGGGTTATTCCATGTTTGGTTCTCTTCTCAAGGCCCGGCCATGAGCCCGGGAATGGAAGCAGTGGCGTCCTTCAGCGCTTCGGTGCCCGGACAGGCCCTGCTGGCCATCGGGCAGACGGTCGTGGTGGTGTGCGTCTGCTTTGACATGGTCCGGGCAACGTCCGTTCCGCGGTCGCACCGGCGCTACGTGGCCAGCACCGTCTTCCGGACCCTGGCCATCCCGGCGGTCATCGCCGATGCCCTGACGGTCCTGGTGGCCATCGTGGTGTCGTCGTGGATCGATGTGGTGATGGGCATGTTCGTGCTCACCGCCATCATCTTCCGGTTCCATTACGGCAAGGACGAGGACAACTGGTGGCAGGGCAAGGGCAGGAAGCTCGCCCGCTGGGCCCGCCGCCACCTGTCCGGCCGCGCGTCGGTGGCCCCTGCCATGGGGTGAGCCGGAGCCCTAGCCGTTGATGACCTGCGGGACGCCGAGGGCCTTGAGGCCTTCGGCGCCGAATTCCAGGCCGTAGCCGGACTGTTTGGCCCCGCCGAAGGGAATCCGCGGATCGACGACGCCGTGCCGGTTGATCCAGACGGTGCCCGCTTCCAGCCGCGCGGCTACCGCACGGGCAGCCGCGGGGTCGGAGGACCAGACGGAGGCGCCGAGGCCGACGTCGAGGGCGTTGGCCATCTCCACCGCTTCGTCGATGCTGCCGTAGCGGATGATCGGCAGTGCGGGGCCGAACTGTTCCTCGGCCACCAGCGGATTGCCGTTGTCGATGTCCGCCACCAGCGTGGCGGGGTAGAAGTAGCCGG
This sequence comes from Pseudarthrobacter sp. 1G09, assembly GCF_050038305.1. Taxonomy (NCBI): domain Bacteria; kingdom Bacillati; phylum Actinomycetota; class Actinomycetes; order Micrococcales; family Micrococcaceae; genus Pseudarthrobacter; species Pseudarthrobacter sp. 1G09. Next base: position 4,128,040 of record NZ_CP188306.1, on the reverse strand, counting down.
ACTGGCTGGAGTCCGGGTTCCCGCCGAGGAGGACTCGTGCTCCGGAAGCCCTGGCCTCCTCCACGAGGGTCGCGACGACGTCGTACTGCGCTTTGTTCTGGAGCGGGCCGAGGACGTTGTTTTCGTCCAGGCCGTTCCCCATCGGCATGGCCTTCGCGACGTCGGTGAGTGCCTCGCAGACGGCGTCGTAGATGGAGTCGTGGACGTAGAGGCGCTTGAGTGCGGCGCAGGTTTGGCCGGTGTTGATGAAGGCCCCCCAGAAGAGGTTCTGGGCGATCGCCCGGGGATCGGTGCCGGGCAGGACGATGCCGGCGTCGTTGCCGCCGAGCTCGAGAGTGAGGCGTTTGACGGTATCCGCCGACGACCGGATGATCGCCTTGCCTGTGGCGGTGGACCCGGTGAACATGACCTTGCCCACCGCCCCATGCGATGCCAGCGCTTCGCCTACGTCCCGGCCGCCGGACACGACGGTCAGCAGCCCTTCGGGCAGTTCTTCGTTGAGCACCTTGGCCAGCGCCAGGACCGAAAGCGGCGTGTACTCGGAAGGCTTGACCACCACGGTGTTGCCCATCCGGAGGGCGGGGGCGATCTGCCAGGTGGTGATCATCATGGGCCAGTTCCACGGCCCGATCGCGCCCACGACGCCGATGGGCCGGTAGTGCAGTTCGGCGCGGGTTTCGCCGTCGTCCACCAGGGTTTCGGGGGCCAGGGGAGTGCCGGCCGCGGCTCGGAGCCAGGCCGCGCAGGCGCCCACCTCGAAGCGGGCGTTGGGCCCGTTGAGGGGCTTGCCCTGCTCGCGGGAGAGCAGCTGGGCGAGCTCCTCGGCTGAGCGTTCGACGGCGTCGGCCGCCTTGAGGAGGACGGCGGACCGGGCCTCGTGTCCCACGGCAGCCCACGCGGGCTGCGCGGTGGCGGCAGCGGTGATGGCCGCATCCAGGTCCGCCACTCCGTGCACCGGGGCCTCACCCACAGCCGCGCCGGTTGCGGGGTCCAGGATGGTCCGGCCGGTGCCGGGGGCGGGCGAGATGGCGGCCAGAAGCGCATCATAGGTTTCCACGGGTACTCCACTTCGAGTAGGCAGGGACGCCAGCCGGGCGGCTGGGCGGGCTACGTTCCAGTGTGGTTGGGCACGGGCCGCGTCCCTTGTGTTGTGGCGCAGGACTGTTGACCCGGAGGGAACAGTGGCAAGCCCTGCGACACGGTGCCATGATGTTGAGGATCAGGTTCAAGGCACCGCCCCGCCGGGCAGCAAGGACGTGCGGTCATGCCACATATCAACGGTCTCAGCGATGTGGGAAACGGCGATCTGGCCGCTGCCGGCGGCAAGGCGCTGGGCCTGGCCGGGCTCATCCATGCCGGGCTGCCGGTTCCGCCGGGATTCGTGCTGGGCACTGATGCCTATACCGAATTCGTCAGCGCCAACGGCCTCGGGGACGAAATCCAGCGCCTGGCCACGGTGCCCCCGGACGCTGCGCCCGAGGACTATGCGGCTGCCTCGGACCGGATCCGTGCCCTGTTCACGGGCGGCACTCTGCCTGGCGGGATGCGGGACGAGCTTGCCGGCGCCTATGGGTTCCTCGGCGGAGCGGACGTCCCGGTGGCGGTCCGGTCCTCAGCCACCGCGGAGGACCTGGCCTCGGCCAGCTTCGCCGGGCAGCAGGACACCTACCTGAACGTCCGCGGATTCGAGGCCATCACGAAAGCGGTCATCGATTGCTGGGCCTCGCTCTGGACGGCGCGTGCCATGGCCTACCGGGCCCGGGAAGGCGTCTTGCCGGGCCAGGTGCGGCTCGCAGTTGTGGTCCAGGAGATGGTGGAAGCCGAGGCAGCCGGGGTAATGTTCACTGCCAACCCCGCGAACGGCCGGCCCGACCAGGCAGTGATCAGTGCCGCCTGGGGGCTCGGCGAGTCGGTGGTCAGCGGAACCGTCAGCACCGATGATCTGGTGGTGGAGGCGGCCACGGGGAAGGTGCTCTCGCGCCAGACAGCCGACAAGTCCGTCATGACCGTGTACGCGGAGGGCGGGACCCGGGAGCAGCCGGTGGCGGCAGCCCGCCGTCGTGCGCCCGTCCTGGACGACGCCGCAGCAGCCGAACTGGCCGCTTTTGGCCGCCGGATTGCGGAGCACTTCGGGGCGCCGCAGGACATCGAATGGGCGCGTGCGAACGGTACTTTCTTCATTCTGCAGTCCCGTCCCATCACCGCCCTGCCGGAGCCGGCGGCCGACATCCCGGACACCTGGCCCCTGCCCTACCCGAAGGGCATGTACTTCCGGGCCAGCATCGTGGAGCAGCTGCCGGACCCGCTGACGCCGCTGTTCGCCGACCTCATTGACGGCTCCGTGGCGAGGTCGCTTCAGGCCCTTCTGGCCGCGGCGGTGGGCAAGGGCGCCGTCCGGGAGGGTGACGTCCGGCTGCCCACCGTCAACGGCTACGCCTATTACTACTACCGCAACTCCGGCATGTGGCGGATGATGGCCAAATCGCCGGCGGCCTTCCGCGCCCTGTTCCGCGGTGAGGCGCATATGGGCGTGGCCGGCTGGCGCGAGTACTCGCACCCCAAGTACCAGCGGGCGGTCAAGGACTGGGCCGCGAAGCCACTGCAGGGGCTGTCCGGCGGGGAGCTGCTGGCCGGAGCGCAGTCGCTGCTGGATGCCGGGACCGTTTACTACACAGCCGTGCAGTCCATCATCCCGCTCGCCGCCACCAGCGAGCTGTCCTTCCGGGCGTTCTACGACAAGCTGGTCCGGCGGGACGGGGATCCTCCTGCGCAGGCACTGCTCCTCGGCTTCGACAGCGAGCCCATCCGCGCCGAGAAGTCGCTCTACGATCTTGCCGGGTGGGCACGCAGCGACCCCGGGCTCACAGCGGTATTGCTGGAACGGCCGACGGCGGAACTCGCCGAGTGCCAGCGCACCGGTGCGCCGCCGGCCGGGGTGGACGACGTCCTGTGGCAGGAGTGGCGGTTCACGTTCCAGGAGCATCTGGATCTCTATGGCCACGCCGTCTACAACCTGGACTTCGCCACCCCGGTGCCGGCCGATGACCCCGCCACCCTGCTGGAGACGGTGAAGTTCTACCTGCGCGGCCAGGGCACCGATCCGCATGAGCGCCAACGGCTCCTGACCGAGCGCCGGGAAGAACTGACCCGTGATGCCGCGGCCCGGCTGGGACCCCGCCGGCGCGGCGTGTTCTTCCGCCTGCTGCGGTGGGCCCAGGCCACGGCTCCGATCCGGGAGGATGCCCTCGCCGACGTCGGACTCGCCTGGCCGCTGCTGCGGCGGACACTGCTCGAACTCGGGCGTCGGCTGGTGGCGTCCTCCCTCATCGCAGCCCCCGAGGACGTGTTCTGGCTGCGGTTCCAGGAGTTGCTGAGCGCCGTCGAGTTCGGGCTCGCCGCACCCGGCACGCAGGCGGCCGGTGCTGCTGCCGTGGCCATCACCGGAACGGCCCCCCCTGTCCTCGCGGACGCCGTCGAGGAACGGCGGATGCTGTGGCGGGGCCAGGCGAAGGCCGCTGCCCCGCAGATGCTTCCGGAGAGCCGATGGATGGAACGGTCCTTCGGCTCGTGGATGCCGGCCGGATCGCAGCACCAGAGCGGTGATGTCATCAAGGGCGTCGGTGCGAGCCCGGGCCGGGTCAGCGCTCCCGCCCGCGTGCTGTCCGGGCCCCGGGATTTCGGCCAAATGCGGCCGGGGGATGTCCTGGTGGCACGGATTACCACGCCGGCCTGGACATCGCTGTTCGCCATGGCCTCGGCGGTGGTGACGGATGTGGGCGGCCCGCTGAGCCACAGTTCCATCGTGGCCCGCGAATACGGCATCCCCGCTGTCCTCGGCACCGGGGTGGCCACGCAGCGGCTCACCACCGGGCAGCAGGTCTTGGTGGACGGGGACGCCGGCACGGTTACTGTCCTGCCCGCAGCCCAGGCCACAATCGATGATTCCGCGTCATCAACAAAAAAGTTATTGTGAACTGCTCATATTAAGGCACGTATGTGACACTCCCCGGCGGCGCGGCAGGGGAGACGGAGATCAACTACACGCGCGTCGGCTGACCTGCCCGGCGCACTTTGCCCTGGCCCTCGGGTCAGTAACTGTTCAGTAACTGGCCTGGGTTTCGCCGCTGGGCTGCGTTACATACTTCGCGGCGAGGGCTTCGGAGCCCCGTGCGAGGAGGGCGACGTCGGCGCCCACGAGGATGAAGTCCGCGCCGTTGTCCAGGTAGTGCTGTGCGGTGTCCGGGTTGAAGGCGTTGACGCCCGCAGGTTTCCCGGCGGCCTTTGCCGCGGCGAGGCAGTGTTCGACGGCGGCCCGCACCTCGGGGTGTTCCTGCTGTCCCAGCAGGCCCATGGACGCGGCGAGGTCGGAGGGCCCAACGAAGACGGCGTCCACGCCGTCCACCTTGAGGATGTCCGCGACCGCTTCGACGGCGGAGGTGGATTCGATCTGGACGGTGACGCTGATGGTGCTGTTGGCCCGGCTCAGGTAGTCCGGGACCCGGTTCCACCGTGCCGCCCGGGCAAGCGCGGAGCCCACACCGCGGACGCCCTGGGGCGGGTACCGGGTGGCCGCCACCGCGGCTTCGGCCTCGGCGGCGGAGTTGACCATGGGGATCAGCAGGTTCTGGACGCCGAGGTCCAGGTACTGCTTGATCACCACGGTGTCGTTGACGGGAGGCCGGACCAGGGTATGGACCGGGTAGCCGTGGACGGCCTGCAGTTGGGCGAGGACGGATTCGAGGCCGTTGGGGCTGTGCTCGGCGTCCACCAGGAGCCAGTCCAGGCCGGCGCCGGCGCACAGCTCTGCGATCAGCGGGCTGCCGGAGCACACCCACATCCCGGCGAGCGGGCGGCCCGTTTCGCTTCGTTGTGCGGCGAGGGCGTCGCGGAAGGTGTGGTCTATTCGAAGCGGCACGTGACACTCCCGAGGGGTCCGTAGTCGGCGTGGACGGTGTCGCCCTTGTAGGCCCAGAGGGGGCGGGTGAAGGAGCCGGCGAGGATGATGTCGCCGGCTTTCAGGGAGTCGCCGTGGGCTGCGATCTTGTTGACGAGCCAGTGGACGCCGTTGGCGGGGTGGTCCAGGACCCCGGCGGCCACGCCGGTTTCCTCCACGGTCTGGTTTTTGTAGAGGATGGCCGAGACCCAGCGGAGGTCCACGGCGTCAGGTTTCACGGGGCGTCCGCCGATGACCATGGCGCCCATGGCGGCGTTGTCCGAGATGGTGTCCACGATGGTCCGGCCCTCCATTTCGATCCTGGAGTCCAGGATCTCGAGGGCCGGGACCACGTAGTCGGTGGCTTTCAGGACATCGAAGATGGTGCAGCCGGGGCCCTTGAGCCCGTCCTTCAGCACGAAGGCCAGTTCCACCTCCACACGGGGGTGGGTGTACTGGTCCCACTGCACCGTGCAGCCGGTCTCGAGGACCATGTCATCGAAGATGGCACCGTAGTCCGGTTCGGTGATGCCGGTGGCGGCCTGCATGGCCTTGGACGTGAGGCCGATCTTCCGCCCCACCAGGGTCCGGCCGGTTTCCTCGTTGCGGCGCCGCCACAACTGCTGGACGGCGTAGGAGTCCTCCACCGTCATGTCCGGGTAGCGTGCGGTCAGGCGGGGGACAGGGGTTCGGGTCCGGGCGGCTTCCAGCAGCTCGTCCGCGATCGCCTCAATCGTCTTCGGCTCCAGCATCGGTCAGACCTGCGCTCCCAGCTTGAAACCCTGTGCTTCCCCGGCAGGCCCGGCGTCACCGTCCGTTTTGCGGGTGTAGGAGAAGCCGTCGGCGCCCACGGTGACGGCCATCTCGGATTTTTCCTCGCGTTCGATGACGGGTTGGGGGTTGCCGTCGAGGTCCAGGACCAGGGAGGCTTCGGTGTACCAGGAGGGGACCACGGGGTTGCCCCACCAGTCACGGCGCTGGTTGTCGTGGACGTCCCAGGTGATGGTGGGGTTGTCGGGGTCGCCGGTGTAGTAGTCCTGGGTGTAGATCTCGATTCGGTGCCCGTCCGGATCCAGGATGTAGAGGTAGAAGGCGTTGGAGACGCCGTGCCGGCCGGGGCCGCGCTCGATCCTGTCGCTGATGCGCAGGGCGCCCATCTTGTCGCAGATCTGGATGATGTTGTGCTTCTCGTGCGTGGCAAACGCGACGTGGTGCATGCGTGGGCCGTTGCCGCCGGTCAGGGCGGTGTCGTGGACGGTTTGCTTGCGGTGCATCCACGCGGCGTACGTGACGCCGTCGGAATCCTTAATGTCTTCGGAGACTCGGAAGCCGAGGTCCTCGAGGTACGCCCGGCCCTTGGGGACGTCGGGGGTGACCTGGTTGAAGTGGTCCAGGCGGACCAGTTCGCCGGCGGAGTAGAGGTCGTAGCGCTGGGTGAGGCGTTCCACGTGTTCGGTCTCGTAGAAAAATTCGTAGGGGAATCCCAGGGGGTCTTCGACGCGGACGGAGTCGCCGATGCCTTTGGTGAAGCCGTCCTTGCGGCGCTCCACCCGGCAGCCGAGTTCGCGGTAGTAGGCCTCGGCGGCGTCTACCTCGGCGGGGGATTTCACCCGGTAGGCGAAGGCGGCGACGGCGGCGATGGGTCCCTTCCGGAGGACCAGGTTGTGGTGGATGAACTCCTCCAGGGAGCGCAGGTAGATGTTGTTCTCATCTTCCTCGGTGACGTGCAGGCCAAGGACATCAACGTAGAACGCGCGGGACCTGGCAAGGTCGGTGACCACGATTTCCATGTAGGCGCAGCGGACGATGTCCGGGGCCGGGACAGAAGGGGTGGGAACGAAGTTGGTCATGGGATGCTCTCTTCTTTGAAAGGGTTCTTGGGCTAGGCGCCGAATTTGGGGGTGTGGACGCTGCCGAGGGTGATGTGCACGGCCTGCTGGTCGGTGTAGAAATCGATGGAGCGGTAGCCGCCCTCATGGCCCAGGCCCGAGGCCTTCACGCCGCCGAACGGGGTGCGAAGGTCGCGGACGTTGTGGCTGTTCAGCCACACCATGCCGGCCTCGACGTTCTGGGAGAAGTTGTGGGCGCGGGTCAGGTTCTGGGTCCAGATGTAGGCGGCGAGGCCGTACTTGGTGTTGTTCGCCAGGGCGAGGGCCTCGTCGTCGTTCTCGAACGGGGTGATGGCCACGACGGGTCCGAAGATTTCCTCCTGGAAGATCCGGGCGTCGGGGGCGACGTCGGCAAACACGGTGGGTGCGATGTAGTTGCCTTCGGGCAGGTGGTCGGGGCGGCCGCCGCCGGCCAGGAGCCGGCCCTCGGACTTGCCGATCTCCACGTAGGAGGCCACTTTCTCGTAGTGCTCGGGGTGGACCAGGGCGCCGACCTGGGTCTTGGGGTCGTGGGGGTCGCCCACCACGATGTTCTTGGCGCGGGCGGCGTACTTTTCGCAGAACTGGTCGTAGATGGCGCGCTCCACCAGGATGCGGGAGCCGGCGGTGCAGCGTTCGCCGTTGAGGGAGAAGACGCCAAACAGGGCGGAATCGATGGCGGCGTCCAGGTCGGCGTCGGCGAAGACGACGCAGGGGGACTTGCCGCCGAGCTCCATGGACAGGCCCTTGAGGTTGGCCGCGGCGTTGCGGAAGATCGTCTGGCCGGTGGTGGTCTCGCCGGTGAAGGAGATCAGCGGGACGTCAGGGTGCTTGACCAGGGCGTCGCCGGCTTCCTCGCCGAGGCCGTTGACCAGGTTGAACACGCCGTCAGGCAGGCCGGCGTCCTTGAAGATGGTGGCCCACAGGGACGCGGAGAGCGGGGTGAACTCGGCTGGTTTGAGGACCACGGTGTTGCCGGTGGCCAGGGCGGGGGCGAGCTTCCAGGACTCAAGCATGAACGGGGTGTTCCACGGGGTGATCAGCCCGGCCACGCCGATCGGCTTGCGGTTCACGTAGTTGATTTGCGAGCCGGGGACCTTCATGGCGTCGTCGAACTGGGCCACGATCAGGTCCGCGAAGAAGCGGAAATTCTCGGCAGCGCGGAGGGCCTGGCCCTTGGCCTGGGTGATCGGCAGCCCGGTATCGAAGGTTTCCAGTTCGGCGAGGCGGCCCTCCTGGGCCTCGACCGCATCGGCGATTTTGTTCAGCACGCGGGCGCGTTCCCGCGGCTTCATCTTCGGCCACGGGCCGTTGATGAAGGCTTCGCGGGCGGCGGCGACAGCAAGGTCGATGTCCTCTTTCTGGCCGGCCGCCGCGGTGGCGTAGTTCGTGTTGGATACCGGGTCCAGGACGTCGAAGGTCTTGCCGCCCACGGAGTCAACGAATTCGCCGTTGATGTAGTGCTGGATGGAGGTGGGCAGGTCCTCGGGAATGTAGTGCTTGGCAGTTTCTGTTGAGGTCGTCATCGTTGAAGTCCTTTACTGGTGCTGAGCTTGCTAACGGGTTTGGGCGAGGTACGCGTCCAGGGTGGCGGTACGGTGCTGGCGGGCTGCCTTTTCGATGGTGTCGGCGTCTGCTCTGGTTTCGATGAGCGTCAGCAGGTTTTCGTGCTCCTCGACGGAGCCAAGGGCGCGTCCGGGAACGAAGCGGAAGGTTGAGGACCGGAGGGCCGCGAGCCGGTTCCAGCCGCGGTGCACCAGGTCCAGGATGTGCGGGTTGGGGCAGTGCTCAAACAGGACGGAGTGGAAATCCTGGTTCAGTTTCGTGAACCGGACGGGGTCGAAGTGGTCCAGGCAGTCCCGCATCTCCTCGTTGATGGCGCGTGCCCGGGCGATCGCGGCCGGGTCGATCAGTGGTGCGGAAAGGGCGGTGGCGGCGCCTTCGACGATGCTGAGGGTCTGCATGGTGTAGAGGTATTCGGTGGGGTCGATGCCGGCCACGGTGGCGCCGACGTTGCGTTCGAACGTCACCAGCCCCTCAGCCTCCAGGCGGCGGATGGCTTCGCGGACGGGGACCACGCTGAAACCGAGGTCCTTGGCGATGGAGCCCAGAACCAGCCGGTACCCGGGGGTATAGGTGCCTTCCACGATCCGGGCTTTGACGGCTTGGTAGGCCTGCTCGGACTTGCTGCCGGCAACCATGGTGGCCTCACTCATTGGTGGCTGCCCATTCGTTGTACTTTGCCTGCCATTCGGCGTTCATGGGGTAGAGGCCGTCCACGCTGTTGCCCTGCTTGACCATCTCGAAGATGAACGTTTCTTCCTTCTCCTGCTGGATGCAGTCGTCCGCGAGTTCTTCGGCGATGGCCGGCGGGATCACCAGGATGCCGTCGGAGTCGGCCACGATAATGTCGCCGGGCTGGACGGTGGCCCCGCCGCAGGCGATGGTGATGTCCGTGTCCCACGGGATATGGCGGCGGCCCAGCACGGCGGGGTGCGGGTTGGCGAAGTACGTGGGCATTTCCAGGCCGGCTACGGCGGTGAAATCGCGGACGCCGCCGTCGGTGATGATGGCTGCAGCGCCGCGGACCTGGGCGCGGAGGGCGAGGATGTCGCCCACGGTTCCGGTTCCCTTTTCGCCGCGGGCCTCCATGACCAGGATTTCGCCCGCGTTGACGGAATCGATGGCTTTCTTCTGGGCGTTGAAACCGCCGCCGCGTGTTTTGAAGAGGTCCTCGCGGTTGGGGACGTAGCGGAGGGTCCGGGCCAGGCCCACTACCTTGCGGTCAGGGCGGGTGGCCTGCAGGCCGTCGATGCTGACGTTGTTAAGCCCGCGCTTGCGCAGCTGTGAGGAAAGGGTGGCCGTGGCCACGGATTCGAGTTTGGCTTTCAGTTCCGGGGTAAGGGCAGGCCCGACGGCGGCAAGCCCCGCGGCCTCGCGGGAACCGTAAGCTTCCTCGCGCTGCACGTCGTCAACCTTGGGCCGGGCACCAAAGTCCGCAAACGCCGTCGTGCCTTCCTCCACCGTGGTGACCAGGCGTCCCGTGGTGAGGGTGCCGTCAATGGTGCCCACTTCAACCTCCAGGACGTCGCCGGGCGTGGCCACGGAGGCGCCGGCGGGGGTGCCGGTGAGGATGATGTCGCCCTCCTCGAGGGTGAGGAGCTGGGACAGGTCCGCGACGAGGCGGGCGAACGGGAAGAGCAGGTCTTCGGTGGTGTCGTCCTGGACCAGGTGGCCGTTGTGCCAGGTACGGATCCGCAGTTTGGAAGGGTCGACGGCGTCTGCCGGGACTAGTTCCGGGCCCAGGGGAGTGAAGCCGTCCCCGCCCTTGGAGCGCAGGTTGGAGCCTTTGTCCGCGTAGCGGAGGTCGTACACGCCGAGGTCGTTGCTGGCGGTGACGGCAGCGACGTGGTTCCAGGCGTCCTCGATGGAAACGCGGCGGGCGGCCTTGCCGATGACCAGGGCGATCTCGCCTTCGTAACCGAGCAGTTCGCAGCCGGCCGGGCGCTCCACCGTGCCGCCGCTGAGTGCCAGCGAACTGGAGGGCTTGAGGAAGTACGACGGCTGCTCCGGGGTGCGGCCCCGCTGGGCGGCCCGGCTGGGGTAATTGATGTGCACTGCGATCACCTTGCGGGCTGCTGCCAAGGTGTCGCCGTTGACCTGCTCCAAGACCGTCTCCTCATCAGGTACGAAATCGTATACGATCACTATTCTCCATCCGGCGACTGCCGTCAACCCCCCGAATTTCCGGGCTTCTTTGCAGCCTTCCGCGGAGTACTTGTCGCCTCCGTCACAGGCGGCGTACAGTTGAAGCCAGCTCGTTAGTTTCTATTATCGAATGTAGTGTTCTCATATAGAACACATTCGCTAGCTTTGGTCCACGAGATGACGCAGCGGTCATCCGCCCACAACGAAGTGAGGTAACCCCGTGCAGTTCCATCACCACGGCTATGTGTCCGGCGACCCGCGTGTCCAGCCCGCGGCCGGCGTCGGACTCGACCGCCCCGAGGGCCTTCCTGACGAGGTGGACGTACTGATCGTCGGCACGGGCCCCGCCGGGATGCTGGCCGCGGCCCAGCTGTCCCGGTTCCCTGGCATCACCACCCGCATCGTGGAGCGCCGCCCCGGCAGGCTCGCCATCGGCCAGGCGGACGGCATCCAGGCGCGCAGCGTCGAGACGTTCCAGGCATTCGGCTTTGCGGAGCGGATCGTCGCCGAGGCCTACCGGATTACCGAGATGGCGTTCTGGAAGCCGGACCCGGCCAACCATGCGAACATCGCACGCGCCGCCCGTGCCGTCGACGACGAAATGGGCATCAGCGAATTCCCGCACCTGATCGTGAACCAGGCCCGCGTGCTGGACTACTTCGCCGAGTACATGGCCAATGCGCCGACCCGGATGAAGCCCGACTACGGCTACGGCTTCGTGGGACTTGAGGTGGCCCGCGGCGGCGATTACCCGGTCACCGTTACGCTCCGGCACACCGCTGGCCCGGACGAGGGCAAGGACCGGGTGGTCCGGGCAAAGTACGTGGTGGGGGCCGATGGCGCCCGCAGCAAAGTGCGCCAGGCAATCGGCTGCACCATGGCCGGGGACCAGGCCAACCATGCCTGGGGTGTCATGGACGTGCTCGCGGTGACGGACTTCCCGGACATCCGCACCAAATGCGCCATCCAGGCCGCCGAGGGCAGCATCCTGCTGATCCCGCGCGAAGGCGGCCACCTGTTCCGCATGTACGTGGACCTGGGCGAAGTGGACCCCGCCACCCATCACGAGGTCCGCAACACCAGCATCGAGCAGATCATCGCCAAGGCCAACGCCATACTCCACCCCTACACGCTGGACGTGCGGAATGTTGCCTGGCACAGCGTGTACGAGGTGGGCCACCGGCTCACCGACAGGTTCGACGACGTCCTGCCGGAGGAGCGCGGCACCCGCACCCCGAGGGTGTTCATCACCGGCGACGCCTGTCACACGCACAGCGCCAAAGCAGGCCAGGGCATGAACGTCTCCATGCAGGACGGCTTCAACATCGCCTGGAAGCTGGGCCACGTCCTGGAAGGCCGCAGCCCGGAAAGCCTGCTCAGCACCTACTCCGAAGAACGCCAGGTGGTGGCCAGGAACCTCATCGACTTCGACAAGGAATGGTCCACCATGATGGCCAAGAAGCCGGAGGACTTCGAAAACCCGTCAGACCTTGAAGACTTCTACGTCCGCACGGCCGAGTTCCCGGCCGGGTTCATGACCCAGTACGCACCGTCGGTGGTGACGGGCTCCACAGGCCACCAGGAACTGGCCAGCGGATTCCCCGTGGGCAAGCGCTTCAAGTCTGCCCCTGTGGTCCGGGTGGGCGACACCAACCCCCTGCACCTGGGCCACCACGCCACCGCGGATGGCCGATGGCGGATCTACGTCTTCGCCGACGCCGCCCTGCCCGGCACCGGCTCGGCCGCGGACAAGCTGGCCGAGTGGTTCGCTGCCTCGCCGGCTTCACCGATGGCCGCAACTCCGCCGGACGCCGACCCGGACGCGTGGTTCGACCTGAAGGTCATCTACCAGCAGCCGCACACCGCCGTCGACATCGGAGCCGTGCCTGCGGTCTTCAAGCCGCAGGTGGGGCCGTTCAAGCTCACCGACTACGAGAAGGTCTACGCCACCGATCCGGCTGCGGACATCTTCGAGTTGCGGGGCATCGACCGCGGCGGCGCCGTGGTGGTGGTCCGCCCGGACCAGTACGTCGCGAACGTGCTGCCGCTCGGTGCGACGGATGACCTCGCGGAGTTCTTCGCTCCCCTCCTGGCAGCGGGCCAGCGCGCGAAGGTCTGACGTAAGGCAGCCGTGGGCCAGTCCCTGGGCTCAGGCAGCCGGCGTGCGGGCCGCCCGGTGGTCCGCGGCGGCGTACACACCGAGGACCCGTACCTCGGTGGTGAAGAAGTCCAGTTCCTCGAGCGCCAGCCGAAGCGGAGTGTCCTCGGGGTGCGCTTCGACGTCGGCCATGAACATGGTGGCTGCGAACTCGTCGCCCACCATGTAGCTCTCCAGCCGCGTCATGTTCACGCCGTTCGTGGCGAAGCCGCCCAGCGCCTTGTACAGGGCCGACGGCACGTTGCGGACACGGAACACGAAGCTGGTCACTGCCGGGCCGGGGAGTTCGTCCCGGGCGGGCAGCGCCGTTTCACGGGCCAGCACCACGAAGCGGGTGGTGTTGGAGGGGTCGTCCTCCACCCTGGAGGCCAGCACGTCGAGGCCGTAGATCTGGGCGGCCAGCGGGGGAGCGAGGGAGAGCTTGCGGGGATCGTTCCACTCCGCCACCTCCCGGGCAGACCCTGCGGTGTCACCGGCGATGACGGGTTTGAGGCCGTGCTCGCGGATGAGCTTCCGGCACTGGCCCAGGGCGTGGATGTGGCTGTGGACCTCGGTGGCACCCTCGATGGTGCTGCCCGGGATGCCCAGCAGGTCGAAGTGGATGGGCAGGAAGAATTCGCCCACGATCTGCAGGTTCGACTGCGGCAGCAAGATGTGGATGTCCGCCACCCGGCCGGCGATGGAGTTCTCGATGGGGATCATGGCCAGGTCCGCCTCGCCGCTGGAGACCAGCTCAAAGGCATCCTCGAAACTGGCGCACGGCACGCTTTCCATATCCGGGAACATCTGCTGACACGCGATATTGGAGTTGGCGCCGGGCTCACCCTGGTACGCAATCTTTTGGGCCATGGTCCGTATGCTTTCACGCGCCGCGGCCACAAGCCCAACTGGGTAGCAGCAGATGTCGCTTTGGGGCCCAAAAGGACATCTGCTGCTACGTGGTTGGGAGGGGGCGAGGTTATACGGGCGTGACGCGCAGCCAGAGGTACTGCCGGGGGAGGAGCGTGACGCCCCCGTCCAGCTGCACCGCAGCTTCGGAGAGAAGGTCGACGGCGGCAGCGGCGAACCCGCCGAACGTTTCCGCGGGCAGGTCCTGGGCGGAGTCGCTGAAGTTGGCCAGGGCCAGCACCCGGGTGCTTTCCGGAGAAGAGCCGGGCCGCTGGTACGCCAACACCGAGCGGTTGTGCGTGGCGAAGTCGATCAGCTGCGTGCCCGCCAATTCAGGGGTGCCGGCCCGGACCTCGGTCATCCGACGCAGCCCCGCGTAGACCGCACCCGCGGGCGTGGAGGGGTCGTTGCGAAGTTTGTACTGCTCCGACGGATAGTGCGGGCGGTGCACCCAGCGGCTGTCCTCCCCGTGGCCGGGTTCGCCGGCGTAGCCGTAGTCGTTGACCTGCCCCACCTCATCGCCCAGGTACAGCAACGGGATGCCGCCGGTGCTGAACGGCACCGAGTGGGCCAGGAGGATCCGTTCCACCGCCTCCGCCGGGCTGTCCTCCAGGCCGCACAGCGACGCCGTCGTGCCTGAAATCCTGCAGTCCCCGGTGCGGGGGTTGTCCTGGAACGGGACGCCGCGGGCGAAGCTGCCGGGGAACCGGTTGACGTAGAACGAGTTGAGGAAGCGGCGGTGGTCGAAGCCGTTGATGCCGAGTTCGGCGGCGTCCTCGTCGGCGAAAGTCCAGCCGATGTCGTCGTGGCTGCGGACGTAGTTGACCCAGGTGGTGCCGTCCGGGATGTTGTGCCGGCGTTTGAGCGCCTGGGCGAGGAGGGACACGTCACGGGTGGCCAGGGATTCCCAGATCAGGGCCATCTGCAGGGGATTGTAGGAAAGCTGGCACTCTTTGGGGTCGATATAGAGCGCCACCTCGTCCGGGTGCACGATGGCCTCGGACTTGAACAGCAGTGACGGTGCCGCCAGCCGGCAGACCGCGTTGAAGGCCCGGAGCAGCGTGTGGGCCTGGGGAAGGTTTTCGCAGGGGGTGCCCAGCTGCTTCCAGATGAAGGCCACTGCGTCCATGCGCAGGATGTCCACGCCCTGGTTGGCCAGGAACAGCATCTCGGCAGCCATGGCCCGGAAGACCTCCGGGTTGGAGTAGTTCAGGTCCCACTGGTAGGTGTGGAACGTGGCCCAGACCCACCGGCCGTCGTCCATCTGGACGAAGGATCCGGCGTGGTTCTCGGGGAAGATTTCGCGCACGTTCGCCTCAAAGGCGTCCGGCATGGTCCGGTCGGGGAAAATCCAGTAGTAGTCGCTGTACTCCGGATCACCGGCGGCAGCCTTACGGGCCCACTCATGTTCGTCCGAGGTGTGGTTGAAGATGAAGTCCACCACCAGGCTGATCCCGTTGGCGCGCAGTTCCGCCGCGAGGGAGCGCAGCTGCTCCATGGTGCCCAGTTTCGGGTTGACCTCACGGTAGCTGGACACCGCGTAGCCGCCGTCCGAGTGCGGTTCGGGCGCCAGGAACAGCGGCATCAGGTGCAGGTAGGTGAGGCCCAGTTCCTTGAAGTAGGGAATGCGGCTGCGCACTCCTTCCAGGCTTTCGGCGTAGCGGTCCACGTAGCAGACGCCGCCCAGCATGCCGTTGGACTGGAACCACTCCGGCGTCTCCTCGCGCTCGGCGTCCAGCGCCTTCAGCTCCGGGGAGCGCTCCTGCCACGACCGTGCGCTCTGGACCACCAGCGCGGACAACTGTTCCAGCCAGTCCGCCCGGGTGCCGTACAGCGGGCGGAACAGGCCGGTCAGCAGCGGGAGGTACCGGTCCAGCCGCCGCTCAAAGTCAGGGTCCGCGGCCAGGCCCGCCGCACGCTCCCGTGACAGCGCGGCCAGCACAACGTCCCGCGGGCTGTCCTCCACGCTGACGGATTCCTGCATGTAACGGCCCCTTCCGCTGACGCCCGGCGTGCCTGAATGAAGCAGCCGGCTTTTGTACCGAAGTATGCCACGTCACACTTTGGGGCGCTGCGCGGCAGGTGCGGGCCGCTGACTTTCCCCAACTTTCAGGGCGGACGACGGCGTGTCCCGGCAACGCGCCGTCGTCCGCCCTGCGCCGAGGGCCAAACCAGGGGAAATTCAGCGGCCCTGCGACGTGTACGGGTTCGGGATCAGGCGGGGAGCAGCGCGTCCTGTCCAGCCGCGGCATACAGGGCGGCGCCCACCACCCCTGCAGAGTTTTCCAGGCTGGCGGGAAGGACCTGCGTGCGCAGTGACAGGCGGGGGAGGAACTCGCTGCTGCACGCCGAAATGCCGCCGCCCAGGATGAGGAGGTCCGGTGAGAAGAGGAATTCGACGTGCTGCAGGTATTGCTGCAGCCTGACGGCGTACTCGGGCCAGCTCAGCCCCTCATTCTCGCGGGCAACGGCGGATGCCCGGGATTCCGCCTTGCAGCCGCCCACTTCCAGATGGCCCAGCTCGAGGTTGGGCACCAGCCGGCCGTCGACGATGAGTGCCGATCCGATGCCTGTTCCCAGGGTGAGGACCAGCACGGTGCCGGAGACGTCCTGCCCCGCGCCGTGACGGACTTCCGCCAGGCCCGCAGCGTCAGCGTCGTTGACCACGCACACGGCACGTCCCAGCCGGACCTCTAGGAAGGACCGGACATCAAGCCCGATCCAGCTGCGGTCCATGTTTGCCGCCGACGCCGCCACCCCGTTCCGGACAATCGAAGGGATGGCGACGCCGATGGGCCGGTCCGAAGCCAGGGGTGCCTGGGTTCCGAGCTCGCCGAGCAGCCGGTCCAGGGTGTCCGCGACGGCTTCCACGGTGCCGCCCGCCGGTGTGCGGAGGCGGCGCACGGCGCTGGCGGGGATGCCGCTCTCAAGGTCGACCACGGCTCCTTTGATCCAGGTCCCGCCGACGTCGATCCCCAGCCCGAACCCCACGGCTAGGCCTGCAGCCAGGCGGTGGCCGCGCCTGGCAGTTCGCCGCCGTCAATCGGTGAGCTGGCCACCAGCAGGCGGCCGGCGGGCAGTGCGAAGGGCTCGGCGCCGAAGTTCGTTACCGAGGTCCAGCCGTTGGGCCGCCGGAAGGCCAGCACGTCATCCCGCCCGGTTTCCAGCCATTCCAGCGTCTCGGCTGACTGCAGTTCCCACCGCAGGGACAGCGCCCGGCGGTAGAGGGACAGGGTGGAGTCCTCCCGGTTTTCCTGGGCTTCCACCGAGGCGCCGGCGAACCAATCGGGCTGTGGCAGGTGCGAACCGCCCGGACCGAACCCGAAGGAACTGCCGCCTGCGCTCCACGGCAGCGGGACGCGGCAGCCGTCGCGGCCGATTTCGACGCCCTTGTTGCGGAAGAAGGACGGGTCCTGGCGGCTGGAATCGGGGATTTCGCTGCCGACTTCCTGCAGGCCCAGCTCCTCGCCCTGGTACAGGTAGGCGGATCCGGGAAGGGCGAACATCAGCAGCGATGCGGCACGGGCGCGGCGCAGTCCCAGCTCGATATCCACGTCTTCCTGCCGGCCGCCCTCAAGCAGCCAGCGCTTGCCGCCCTGGCCGGCCATGATCTCCCCCTCCACCGACGACCCGGAGACGGGGAGCCCGTAGCGGGTTGCGTGCCGGACGACGTCGTGGTTGGAAAAGACCCAGGTGGACGATGCGCCGGACGCCTCGGCTTCGGCGAGGTTCTTGGTGACGGTCCTGCGGAACTGTCCGGCGTCGAAATCTGCCTGCAGGAGGTCGAAGTTGAAGGCCTGGCCCAGACCGTCCGGGCTGGCGTACCTGGCGCGGCGGTCCGCGTGCACCCAGGCCTCGGCGACGGCGGTGCGCGGCGGGTTGTACTCGTTGAAGAGCGTGCGCCACTCGGCGTAGATCCCGTGGACTTCGTCGCGGTCCCAGTACGGGTGCTCGCCGGCAAGGTACAGCGCCTCGCCCCGGGCCTCGAGGTCAGCTTTGGAGGGCAGGGTTCCCTCGAGGTTCTTGGTGAGCGCGTGGGCGACGTCGATGCGGAAGCCGTCCACGCCGCGGTCGGACCAGAAGCGGAGGGTCTTCAGGAAGTCCGCGCGGACCTCCGGGTTGTCCCAGTTGAAGTCGGGCTGTTCCTTGGCGAAGATGTGCATGTACCACTGCCCCGGCGTCCCGTCCGGTTCGGTGATGCGCTCCCACACGGGGCCGCCGAAGACGGAGTCCCAGTCCGACGGCGGCAGTTCACCGTTCTCGCCCAGCCCGTCCCGGAAGATGTAGCGGCTGCGGGCCGCGGACCCCTTGGGCGAGGCCAGGGCTTCCCGGAACCACTCGTGGCGGTCGGAGGAGTGGTTGGGCACGATGTCAACGATCAGCTTGATCCCCGCCGCGTGCAGGGCGCCGGCCATGGCGTCAAAGTCCTCGAGGGTGCCCAGCTTGGGGTCCACGTTGCGGTAGTCGTCCACGTCGTAGCCGCCGTCGGCAAGGGCCGAGGGGTAGAAGGGGCTCAGCCACACCGCGTCGACGCCCAGTTCCGTCAAGTAGGGGACCTTCGTGGTGATGCCGTTGAGGTCGCCGATGCCGTCACCGTTGGAGTCGGAGAAGCTGCGGGGGTAGATCTGGTAGACGGAGGCCTGGCGCCACCAGTTGGGATCATCCTGGAAGGTGGCGGCGGTGCGCGGTGCCGTGATGGCGGTGGTGGTCATGAAGGTTCCTTTTAAGTCTGGGGTTCTGTGGGTGGGGGGGCGGGCGGGAAAGTTACTTGACGGCGCCCTGGGTGAGGCCTGACATGACCCAGCGCTGGGTAAACAGGTAGACCACGATGGCGGGCGCCATGGCCATCAGGTACGAGGCGAACGCCACGTTGTAGCTGTTGCTGAACTGCGTCTGGAAGATCTTCTGCAGTACCGGAATGGTCTGCATCTCGGGGTCGGAAATGATGAGCGAGGGCATCATGAAGTCGTTCCAGGAGCCGATGAAGGCGAAGATGCCCACCGTGGCGCTCATGGGCCCGAGCAGCGGGAAGATGAGCCGCCAGAACACCTGCCACGTGCCGGCGCCGTCCATGCGCATGCTTTCCTCCAGCTCGAGCGGGATGGAACGGAGGAAGGCCGTGAACAGCATGGTGTTGAACGCCAGGGCAAAAACGATGTGCAGGATGGCGACGCCGAGGGGGTTGTCCAGTCCCATCAGGCCCGTGAGCTGGATCTGCGGCAGTGCCACCACGGGGAACGGGATGAACATTGCCGCGAGCAGGTAGAAGAAGGACCAGCGGAAGAGCTTGCGGTCCCAGTTCCTGACGATTGCGTAGGCTGCCAGGGCGGACACCACGATCTCCCCCACCACGGCGATGACCGACACGAAGACGGAGATCGCAAAGCCGCGGGAGAAGTTCGTCAGGGTCCAGGCCTGGACGAAGCTGTCAAAGGTCAGCGGGCTGGGCAGCGAAAACGCGTTGCCGTCGACGGCCTGGCCGGTGGTCTTGAACGCCATGCTGACCGTGACGTAGAGCGGGACGAGCACGCCGAGGGTGCAGACGATCAGGATGGCGGTTGCCGGCCAGTTGGTGCGCTCCTGGCCGCCGCCGAAGCGCCGCTTTCCGGTGGCCGACGGTTTTGCTGGGATGGTGCGGGTCGCGGTGCTCATGCTGCGATCCCTCCTTTGCCACGGGTGAAGCGGAGCTGGATGAGTGCGATGGTGACGCTGATGAGGAAGAAGATCACGGCGTTGGCCATCTGGTAGGCGTAATCGCCGCCTTCGAAGCCGCGGAAGATCGCCATGGCCACGCTGCGCGTGGAGACTCCAGGGCCGCCGTCGGTCAGGCCCACGATGATGTCGTAGGTGTTGAGGTAGTTCTTGAAGCCCAGGACCATGTTGATCACGGCGTACCCGGCCACCAGTGGCAGCGTGATGTGCCGGAGATTGTGCCAGGGGGTTGCGCCGTCGATGGAGCTTGCCTCGTAGACCTCCGGGGAAACGGTGAGGAGCCCTGCGATGTAGATCAGCATGGCGCTCGGAATCGACTGCCATGCCGTGACCAGGACGATCGCCAGCCAGGCAAGGTCGGGGTTGGCCAGGATGCTCGTGGCGAGCGGCTCGATGCCCAGGCTCTGGCCCGCCAGCGGCAGCGAATTCGAGAAGAGGTACTGGAACACGAAGGCGATGACGATGCCGGATATCACCATCGGGATCACGAACACGGTGCGCAGCGCGGCGCGGAAGCGGATGCGGGACGTGAGCCCCAGGGCCAGGAAGAAGGCCACAACGTTCACCAGGATGACCGTCACGAGCGAGAAGGCGAGAGTGAAGCCGTAGGATCCGAGGATCCCGTCATCCCGGAACACGGCGATGAAGTTCCGGATGCCGATAAATTCAAAGTCGCCGAACCCCACGGAGTTGGTGAAGCTGTAGACGAAGCCCAGCACGGCGGGCAGCGTGACGGCGAGCGTGAAGATCGCCAGGGACGGGAAAAGGAAGAAGTAGTAGAGCGGGTCAACCCGGCGTTTGCGCGTCCGTGGCGGGTTTGCCGCTGCTGGGGGCGCTGTCACCACCGCCCGGGTGGAAGGTCTCGTCATTGATGACATGGGTGGTCCTCGTTTCGTGCCTTGGTTGTGGGGTGGTTACGCGCGGAATGCCAGGCGCGCCCAGTCGGCGTCCATCCGGCGCAGGGTGTCCTCGGCATCGGCGCCGCCGATGATCGACTGGATGTAGTTGGCGGCGGGAATCGTGTTGGGGATGAACTGTGACGCGCCCATGTAGAAGCGGCCCTCGTCGTAGTACTTCTGCATTTCCACGATCCTGGGGTCGGCGACCGGCGGGGCATCCTTGACCGTTCCGAAGCCCAGGAATTTGGCATTGTAGGTGTCCTGGATCTCCGGCTGCATCAGGTACTGGATGAAGGCGCGTGCCCCCTGCTGTCCGTTCGAGACCTCGGGGACCCAGAGTGAAAGGTCGATGTTGACGCGGACCTTGAGGTCGGCCGGATTGTCGGTCACCGGCAGGGGGAAAGTGCCAAGGTCGACGTCGGTGCCGGCCTTTTCGATTTCGCCGAAAGCCCACGGCCCCTGGAAGTACATTGCTGCCTGCCCCTGCGCCATGGCGGTGTTGCCGTCCCCGTAGCCGCGGCTGGCGGCATCGGAGTTGACGTACTTCTTGAGCTGGACCATGCGGCGGACGGGTTCCAGCAGTGTTTTCTGGAAGGAGACCTCGGAATCCGGCCCGACCTTCTCGCCCGCCTCGTGCATGGACTTGTAGAAGCCGCGCACATCGACCATCCCGCCCACGGTGTAGTCGAACAGGCCCTGCGCGATGGTCCACGGATCCCGGAAGGTGCCGTAGATCGGAGTGATCCCTGCGGCCTTGAGCCGTTCGCAGACGTCAATGAGTTCATCCCAGGTGGTGGGGACAGCCAGGCCGTTCGCTTCGAAGATGCGCCGGTTGTAGATGACCGACGCCGCCATGACCGAATAGGGGATAACGCTGGTGCGGCCCGGGTAGGTGGGGTACCAGTTGGTGAGGTCGAGGACGTCGCCGCGGATTGATGCCGCTTCGGGAAGGTCGGCCAGGTCCGAGAGGGCGCCGCGCTCCATGAACCGCGCCATCTCCAGGTTGTAGTTGAGGCAGCCAAGATCCGGCGGACTGCTGCGGACGAAGCTGGCAGAGAGGTTCGTTGCCATGTCATGCAGGACGCGGAAGCGGTCCTGCGACGCCGTGAATTTCGCTGTGAGATCGCGGAAGTAGGGGACCGCTTCCGGTTTCGACTGGTGGAACGTGATGGTGGGCTGGGCTCCGGCCGGGCTGCACGCCGCAAGGCCGAAAGCAGCCAGAGAGCCTCCGGCGGCGGCAAGGAAGGTACGCCGGGAGACTCGTGTCCCGGCGGACGGCAAAGGTGGCAACATCGGCTCCTAAGAGGGGGTCAATCGGAATTTATTTGGATCTTATATTTAGGTCCTATACGAGGATGGGGGACGCAGGGGCTATCGTCAAGGGGTGGACGGAACTACGGCGAGCTCGACGCAACTGTTACGGCAGATCAACTCCGGGGCGCTGCTGCGCTTCGCCCTCCAGGAGCAGGTGTTCACGGCGGGGGAAGCCATGGGGGCCACCGGGCTCACGCGTGCCACGGTGCTGGGCGTCTGCGACGGCCTGGTTGACGCCGGCTGGCTGGAGGAAGTAACCGACGGCGGCGAGGCCGGCCCTGCGCTTAAGGGCCGGCCTGCGCGCCGCTACCAGCTGCGCGAGGCCGCGGGGGTTGTGGTGGGGCTCGACGCCGGCGAAGGCCACCTCACCACCATCGTCGCGGACCTCCGTGGCCGTGAGCTCGCCAAGCGGCGCCAAAGCATAGACTCACACGTACTGGGGCGCGCCGGCCGCGTTGCCGGGGCGCAGGAACTGATCCATCAGGCGCTGGCCGATGCGGGCTGCGACGCCGGCGACGTGCTGCTGACCGTGGTGGGAGTACCCGCGCCGGTGGATGCGGACGGCAGGTCACCCGGGGCCGGGGAATTTTGGCAGCTGATGAATTCCGGGTTTGACCAGCACCTTGAGGGTGCGGTCACCATCGAAAACGACGCCAATCTCGCAGCGATCGCCGAGCACGCGCAGGAGCCGTCAGCCAATGTGGCAACCCTGTTGTCGGGGGAGCGGTTCGGTGCCGGCCTGATCGTGGACGGGCGCCTGCTGCGCGGACGCAGGGGCGGCGCCGGCGAGATGCGGTTCCTGGACATCCTTTCCGACAGCAAGCTCGAGCCGGAGGAGGGGACCTCGGACGGTTTTGGGGCGCTGGCCCGGAAATGGGCACGCAAACTGGTCCGTTCCTATGACGGAGAAACCACGCTGCGCCGGATCCCCGAAGAGGACATCAATGCGGAGGATGTCTTCCAGGCGGCCCGCGAGGGGGATCAGCTGGCGCTGGACATCATCGCCCGGCTCGGCGCCCGGCTGGCACGGATCGCCGTGGTGCTCTCCAGCCTGCTGGACATCGAGCGGGTGGTCATAGCGGGCGGGATCTCGCGCGCCATTGAGCCGGTCCTGGAGCACGCGCGCACGCTGCTGCCGGCAGACTCCGGCCTGCCCCTTCCGGACCTCGTTGCCAGCACCTTCGGCGCGGAGGCTGTGGTCCACGGTGCCATTGAATCGGCCCTGACGCAGTTCAGGCGCGAACCCACGGCGTTCCTGCCCCGGGCAGCCCGCCCCTGACGTGCCCACCCGGCACCGGGGCATCGCAGCTGAGGGAAATCGGCCGGTTCGGGTCCGCCTGCCCGTACACTGGCCACCATGTCATGCCGCATCAGCGAACTGGTCCTGAACTGCAATGATCCCGAGCTCCTGGCGCGGTTCTGGAGCGAGGTCCTCGGCTACGTGGAGCTCGACCGGGAGGACGGCTACATCGAGATCGGGCCTCCCGACGGGTTCGGCGGAATTCAGCCCACCATCATCCTGAGCCCCAGCAGCAATCCGCGCACCGGCCGGCTGCCGCTGCATATCGACGTCAACCCGGTGGACCGGGACCAGGCCGCCGAGCTGGAACGCCTGCTGGCCCTGGGCGCCCGGCGCGCCGATGTGGGGCAAACCGGCGACGAAAACTGGCACGTCCTGCAGGACCCCGAAGGCAACGAGTTCTGTCTGCTGCGTAAGCGCCTGGACCCGTAGCGCCGCGACCCGTAGCACCCAGCCCCCGAACGCCCGGACCCGGCACGGGCCCGGTGTCCGCGCCTACAGCACGCTGCGGATCGCCTGCTCGAAGCTGGTGACGTGCTCCAGGGCGAGCTTGCCCGCCCGCTCGGAATCGCCGTCGGCCACTGCTTCGAGCAGTTCAACGTGCTCGGCAATGTGCGATGACACGGACGGAACCTTCTCCAGCACCATGCACCAGATGCGGGTGGCCAGGTTGTCGTAGCGGATCAGGACGTCTTCCAGGTGCGCGTTGGCCGCGGCCCGGTAGATCAGCCGGTGGACCTTGATGTCGTAGCGCATCAGGTCGTAGGGGTCATCGTCGCCGTCCATGCCGGCAATTGCGGCGGCGGTTTCCCGGATCTCTGCCCGCAGTGCCGGCGTGGCCAGCTTGGCTGCCCGTTTGGCCGCCAGGGGCTCCAGCGACTCGCGCAGCTCGGAGACGTCCGCGAGTTCGGTGATGTCGACGATGGTGGCAAACGTTCCGCGGCGGGGGTAGGACACCACCAAGTGGTCGCTTTCCAGGCGCTTGAGCGCTTCCCGCACGGGGGTGCGTCCGATGCCGAGCTCGGCCGCGAGCTTGCCGTCGTTGATGGCTTCGCCAGGGCGGATTTCCAGCATGATCAGGCGGTCCCGCAGATGCCGGTACGCCCGCTCGGCGAGTGAGAGGTCTTCATCGCCGGCGATGGAGTTCTCCAGCATTACGCCCATGTTGAGCTCTCTTCCATGGTGACTATTGACTGCTACGTGATCTGGAACATACTATTACGTCAGTTCTAATATATCAGTTACAGATCAGTTACGGATCAGGACTTTCAGGTTTAGAAGGAGAAACATGCAGGACGCACTCAACGCCTCGCTCGCAACGGTAGACGCCGACGTCGCCGCCGCCGTTGCACAGGAACTGCACCGCCAGCAGTCCACCCTGGAAATGATCGCCTCGGAGAACTTCGCTCCCTCCGCAGTGATGGAGGCACAGGGCTCGGTCCTCACCAACAAGTACGCCGAGGGCTACCCCGGCAAGCGCTACTACGGCGGCTGCGAGCACGTTGATGTGATCGAACAGCTGGCCATCGACCGGGTCAAGGCACTGTTCGGTGCCGAATTCGCCAACGTCCAGCCGCACTCCGGCGCGCAGGCCAACGCCGCAGCCATGTTCGCCCTGCTCAACCCGGGTGACACCATCCTGGGCCTGTCCCTCGCCCA
Source organism: Pseudarthrobacter sp. 1G09 (assembly GCF_050038305.1). NCBI lineage: Bacteria > Bacillati > Actinomycetota > Actinomycetes > Micrococcales > Micrococcaceae > Pseudarthrobacter > Pseudarthrobacter sp. 1G09. Next base: position 4,103,601 of record NZ_CP188306.1, on the reverse strand, counting down.
CGGCGGCCACCTCACCCACGGCATGAAGATCAACTTCTCCGGCAAGCTCTACAACGTGGTCCCGTACCACGTCCGTGAGGACGACCTCCGGGTGGACATGGCCGAGGTGGAAGCGCTGGCCCTGGAGCACAAGCCCAAGCTGATCGTTGCCGGCTGGTCCGCCTACTCCCGCCAGCTCGACTTCGCCGAGTTCCGCCGGATCGCCGACCTGGTGGGCGCCTACCTGATGGTGGACATGGCACACTTCGCCGGCCTCGTGGCAGCGGGCCTGCACCCGAACCCCGTCCCCTATGCAGACGTGGTCACCACCACCACGCACAAGACCCTCGGCGGCCCCCGCGGCGGCGTCATCCTTGCCAAGGAGGAGTACGCCAAGAAAATCAACTCCGCCGTGTTCCCCGGCCAGCAGGGCGGCCCGCTGGAGCACGTGGTGGCCGCCAAGGCCGTAGCCTTCAAGCTCGCCGCAACCCCGGAATTCAAGGAGCGCCAGGAGCGCGTCCTTCAGGGTGCCCAGCTGCTGGCCGAACGCCTCCTGCAGCCGGACGTCCAGGAAGCCGGAATCTCCGTGGTCAACGGCGGCACCGATGTGCACCTGGTCCTCGTTGACCTCCGGCACTCCGAGCTCGATGGCCAGCAGGGCGAAGATGCCCTCCACCACATCGGCATCACGGTCAACCGCAACGCAGTCCCGTTCGACCCCCGCCCGCCGATGGTCTCCTCCGGCCTCCGCATCGGCACCCCTGCCCTGGCTGCCCGCGGCTTCGGCGCCGCCGAATTCGCCGAGGTTGCGGACATCATCGCGACGGCGCTCATCGCCTCCGCGTCCACGGGCACCCTGCCCGGGGACACCGCCGTCGAGCTCCGCGCACGCGTTACCGCGCTTGCCGGGCAGTTCCCCCTTTACCCGCATCTTTCCGACAACAGCAGCGACGCCAGCCTGGCCGGTGCAGAAGCAGACCTGATTGGAGCAACCCAGTGAGCGCCCCCCACCTCCCCGAACACCCGGAATTCCTCTGGCGCAATCCGGAACCCAAGTCCTCCTACGACGCCGTGATCGTCGGCGGCGGCGGGCACGGCCTGGCCACCGCATACTTCCTGGCCAAGAACCACGGCATGACCAACATCGCCGTCCTGGAAAAGGGCTGGCTGGCCGGCGGCAACATGGCCCGCAACACCACCATCATCCGTTCCAACTACCTCTGGGACGAGAGCGCCGCCATCTACGAGCACGCCCTCAAGCTTTGGGAAATCCTGCCCGAGGAACTCGAGTACGACTTCCTGTTCAGCCAGCGCGGCGTGATGAACCTGGCCCACACCCTGGGCGACGTGCGCGAAAGCATGCGCCGCGTGGGCGCCAACAAGCTCAACGGCGTTGACGCTGAATGGCTGGACCCGCAGCAGGTCAAGGAACTCTGCCCCATCCTGAACATCAGCGACAACATCCGCTACCCGGTCATGGGCGCCACCTACCAGCCCCGTGCCGGCATCGCCAAGCACGACCACGTTGCCTGGGCCTTCGCCCGCAAATGCGACGAGCTGGGCGTGGACATCATCCAGAACTGCGAAGTCACCGGCTTCCTCAAGGACGGCGACCGCGTGGTGGGCGTCAAGACCAGCCGCGGCACCATCAACACCGAAAAGGTTGGCCTCTGCGCGGCCGGCCACAGCTCGGTCCTGGCTGAGATGGCAGGCTTCGAGCTCCCCATCCAGTCCCACCCGCTGCAGGCGCTGGTCTCCGAACTGCACGAACCCGTCCACCCCACCGTGGTCATGTCCAACCACGTCCACGTCTACGTTTCGCAGGCGCACAAGGGCGAACTGGTCATGGGCGCCGGCGTGGACTCGTACAACGGCTACGGCCAGCGCGGCTCCTTCCACGTGATCGAGCAGCAGATGGCGGCCGCCGTCGAGCTCTTCCCCATCTTTGCCCGGGCCCACGTACTCCGGACGTGGGGCGGCATCGTGGACACCACCCTGGACGCCTCGCCGATTGTTGGCACCACCCCGGTGGAGAACATGTTCGTGAACTGCGGCTGGGGAACCGGCGGCTTCAAGGGCACACCGGCGGCAGGCATGACCTTCGCGCACACCATCGCCACCGGCGCCCCGCACAAGCTGAACGCGCCGTTCTCCCTGGAACGCTTCGAAACCGGCGCGCTCATCGACGAACACGGCGCCGCCGCCGTGGCCCACTAGCCGCTGCCACGAGATAAGGACTAACGCACATGCTGCTGATCCCATGCCCCAACTGCGGCCCGCGGGACGAAACCGAATTCCACTACGGGGGACAGGCCCACGTCGCCTACCCCGAGAACCCCAACGAGCTCAGCGACACGGAGTGGTCCCGCTACCTCTTCTACCGCAGCAACACCAAGGGCACCTTCGCCGAACGCTGGGTCCACAGCACCGGCTGCCGCCAGTGGTTCAACATGCTCCGCGACACCGTGAGCTACGACATCCAGGCGATCTACCCGATGGGAGCCCAGCGGCCTGACCGGGCCGGCACCACCGGCGCCGAGTCCGGTACCGCCAGCGTTGCCGCGGACAGCACCACCACCGGGACCGCCGCGCCCAGCACCTCAGGCACCAGCCTTTCCTCCACCACTGCAGCCCCGGAAGGAGCCACCAAGTGACCTCCCAGAACGCCCGCCTGGCCACCGGCGGCCGCATCGACCGCACCATCTCCTGGCGCTTCACCGTGGACGGCGAGGAGTTCACCGGCCACCCCGGCGACACCCTGGCCTCCGCACTGCTCGCCAACGGCCGCATCGCCGCCGGCAACTCGCTCTACGAGGACCGCCACCGCGGCATCATGTCCGCCGGCGTGGAAGAAGCCAACGCCCTGGTCCGTGTGGAAGCCCGCTTCCCCGGCCACGTGGCCGAATCCATGCTCCCGGCCACCACCGTGTCCCTCGTTGACGGGCTCCAGGCCCTCCAGCTCAACGGCCTGGGCAAGCTGGATCCGGCCGAGGACCGCGCCGAATACGACAAGAAGTACGTCCACACCGACGTCCTGGTGATCGGCGGCGGCCCCGCAGGCCTCGCTGCTGCCCGTGAAGCAGTCCGTACCGGTGCCCGCGTCATGCTGCTGGACGACCAGCCCGAACTCGGCGGTTCCCTGCTCTCCGGCTCCACCGCCGAGGGCCTGGCCGAAACCATCGAAGGCAAGCCCGCCCTGGAGTGGGTTGCCGACGTCGAAGCCGAACTGGTCTCCGGCGCGGAATCCACGGTCCTGAACCGCACCACCGCGTTCGGCGCCTACGACGCCAACTACGTCATCGCCGTCCAGAACCGTACCGACCACCTCACCAGCCCGGCAGCCCCCGGCGTCTCCCGCCAGCGTATTTGGCACATCCGTGCCAGCCAGGTGGTGCTCGCCCCCGGAGCGCACGAGCGTCCCCTGGTGTTCGAGAACAACGACCGTCCCGGCATCATGCTTGCTTCAGCCGTCCGCAGCTACCTGAACCGGTACGCCGTGGCCGCCGGCAGCCGCGTGGTCATCAGCACCACCAACGACAGCGCCTACGCCACCGCCGCGGACCTCGCCGCCGCCGGCGTCAAGGTTGCAGCCGTCGTCGACGCCCGTCCGAAGCTGACCAACGTGGCGACCGCCGCCGTCGAATCCGGCATCCGGGTGCTGATCGGCAGCGCCGTGGCCAACACCTCCGCTGATTCCAGCGGTCGTTTGGACGGCGTCACCGTCCGCAGCATCAACGACGACGGGGAACTCACCTCCGGCGTGGAACAGATCGCAGCAGACCTGCTGGCTGTGTCCGGCGGCTGGAGCCCGTTGGTGCACCTGCACTCGCAGCGGCAGGGCAAACTGCGCTGGGACGACGAGCTGGCAGCCTTCGTGCCCAGCACCGAAGTTCCCAACCAGCAGAGCATCGGCGCCGGCCGCGGCTCGTTCGCCACCGCCGACTGCCTCGCGGAGGGCATCTCTGCCGGCGCGAAGGCAGCGATCGCCGCAGGCTTCGAATCCGCCGTCAAACCGTCCGTGTTCGGCGACCCGCAGGCCTCCGCCCCTACCCGCCAGCTCTGGCTGGTACCGGGAGAGAGCGGCACCCCGGACGACTGGCACCACCACTTCGTTGACTTCCAGCGCGACCAGTCCGTGGCGGACGTCCTCCGCTCCACCGGTGCCGGCATGCGTTCCGTGGAGCACATCAAGCGGTACACCTCCATCAGCACCGCCAATGACCAGGGCAAGACCTCCGGCGTCAACGCCATCGGCGTCATCGCCGCGGCCCTGCGCACGGCCGGCGAGGCTTCCCGGGGCATCGGCGACATCGGCACCACCACCTACCGCGCGCCGTTCACCCCGGTGGCCTTCGCGGCACTGGCCGGACGCCAGCGCGGTGAGCTCTTCGACCCCGCCCGCATCACCTCGATCCACCCGTGGCACGTTGCCAAGGGTGCGCTGTTCGAGGACGTCGGGCAGTGGAAGCGGCCCTGGTACTACCCGCAGGCCGGGGAGGACATGGACGCTGCCGTGCTGCGCGAATGCGCCGCCGTCCGCAAATCCGTGGGCTTCATGGACGCCACCACGCTGGGCAAGATCGAAATCCGCGGCAAAGACGCGGGGGAGTTCCTGAACCGCGTCTACACCAACGCCTTCAAGAAGCTCGCCCCGGGCTCGGCACGCTACGGCGTCATGTGCCTGGCTGACGGCATGATCTTCGACGACGGCGTGACCCTCCGGCTCGATGAAGACACCTTCTTCATGACCACCACCACCGGCGGTGCCGCGAAGGTGCTGGACCACCTGGAGGAATGGCTGCAGACCGAATGGCCTGAGCTGGACGTGCAGTGCACCTCGGTGACGGAGCAGTGGAACACCATCGCCGTCGTGGGGCCCAAGTCCCGCGAAGTGATCGCCAAGGTGGCCCCGGAGCTGGCTGCCAACGGCGGACTCGAGGCCGGGAACTTCCCGTTCATGACATTCCGCGAAACCACCCTCGCCTCCGGCGTCCGGGCCCGGGTCTGCCGGATCTCGTTCTCTGGCGAACTCGCCTACGAGATCAACGTTCCGGCCTGGTACGGCCTGAACACCTGGGAATCCGTGGCCGCTGCCGGAGCCGAATTCAACATCACCCCGTACGGCACCGAAACCATGCACGTGCTGCGCGCCGAGAAGGGCTACCCGATTGTCGGGCAGGACACCGACGGCACCGTCACCCCGCAGGATGCCGGCATGGAGTGGATCGTCTCCAAGGCCAAGGAGTTCATCGGCAAGCGTTCCTACTCCCGCGTGGATGCCCAGCGTGAAGACCGTAAGCACCTGGTCAGCGTGCTCCCCGTGGACCGCACGCTGCGGCTGCCCGAAGGCACCCAGCTGGTGGAAAAGGGACGCTCCACCAACCCCGCCTACGGCCCCGTGCCGATGGAAGGGTTCGTCACCTCCAGCTACCACAGCGCAGCGCTGGGCCGTTCGTTCGGCCTGGCCCTGATCAAGAACGGACGCAACCGCATCGGCGAAACGCTGATTGCCGCCGCCGGCGACCAGCTGGTGGACGTGGTTGTTGCAGAGACAGTGCTTTTTGACTCCGAAGGGACCCGCAAAGATGGCTGAGACAGCAGCTTCCCCCACCCCCGCAAAGACTCCGACGGACAAAGACCTCGCGGTCCGCACCAGCCCGGCCGGAGTGCTCCGGGACGCGTTCGCGGCAGGCTCGCTGGCCGGAACCGTTGAGATCTCCGAGCTCCCCTTCCTCACCATGGTGGGGATCCGGGTGGCCGCAGGCTCCGGCGCTGCGCAGCGCATCGCCGCCGTGACCGGTGGCCTGCCCGCCGGTTCCGGCGCCGTGGCCGGCAGCGGGGACACGTCCGTCCTGTGGCTGGGCCCGGCCGAGTTCCTGGTGGTTGCGCCCACCGAGGCCCACGAGTCCCTGGGCGGTGGCCTGATCCAGGCGCTGCGGGACGCCCTGGGCGGCGATTCCGGCCAGGTGGTTGACCTCTCGGCCAACCGCACCACCTTCGAGCTGACCGGCCCGCAGGCCCGCTCCGTCCTGGAGAAGGGCTGCTCGCTGGACCTGCACCCCCGCGTCTTCAAGGCCGGCACCGCGTACTCCACGGAAATCGGGAACATCCCCGCCCTCCTGTGGAAGACCGGCGAGGAGTCCTTCCGGGTCTTCCCGCGGGCCTCGTTCGCCGAGTTCCTGGGCCGCTGGCTCCTGGACGGCATGCGGGAGTACGCCTCGCCAGAGGTCCCCTGATGGCGCTCAGCGTCCTTGACCTCTTTTCTGTCGGCATCGGGCCCTCGTCGTCACACACGGTGGGCCCGATGCGGGCGGCAAAGCTCTTCGCGGACGGCCTGAAGGGCGACGGCCACCTGGCCTCCACCACCCGGGTCCAGTCCGAACTGTTCGGCTCGCTGGGCGCCACCGGCCGCGGCCACGGATCGGACAAGGCAGTGGTGCTGGGGCTGCAGGGCCTGGAACCGGAGACGGTCAACACCTTCACCGCCGACGACCAGGTGGCTGCTGCGGCACTCAATGCCGAACTCCAGATCGCCGGGACGCACCGGGTGGACTTCAACTGGGAAGAGGACGTGGTCCTCCACCGGCGCAAGTCCCTCCCCGCACACCCCAACGGCATGACGTTCCGGGCGCTGGACCACACCGGTTCCGTGCTGAGCGAGCGGAGCTACTACTCCATCGGCGGTGGCTTCGTGGTGGACGGCGACGCCGAGGGCGCGGACAAGGTGGTGGCGGATGACACGGTGCTGCCGTACCCGTTCTCCACGGCTGACGAACTCCTGGAGATCTGCAGCCGCGAAGGCATGTCCATCTCCGACGTCATGCTCGCCAACGAGCTGACGTGGCGCAGCGAAGCGGAACTCCGGGAGCAGTTGCTGGGGCTCTGGGCCGTCATGAAGGAATGCGTGGAGAATGGCTGCAACGCCGAAGGCATCCTCCCCGGCGGCCTGAAGGTCACCCGGCGGGCGCCCTCGCTGTTCCGTACCCTGACTGCCTCCGCCGCTTCGGCCGAAGCGTCCGCCAAGGCAGCGGCAGCGTCGCCGTCGCCCGTCCAGGCACCGGCCGATCCCTTGCTGGCAATGGAATGGGTGAACCTCTTCGCGCTGGCCGTGAATGAGGAGAACGCCGCCGGCGGGCGGATTGTCACCGCCCCCACCAACGGGGCAGCGGGCATTGTTCCGGCCGTCCTGCACTACTACGTGAAATTTGTTCCGGGAGCCGACGACGATGGTGTGGTCCGCTTCCTCCTGGCGGCGGCCGCCGTCGGAATCCTGTTCAAGACCAACGCCTCCATCTCCGGCGCCGAAGTGGGCTGCCAGGGTGAGGTCGGATCGGCCTGCTCCATGGCCGCCGCCGGGCTCTGCGAGGTGCTCGGCGGAACGCCCCCGCAGGTGGAGAACGCCGCCGAGGTAGGGATCGAGCACAACCTGGGCCTGACCTGCGATCCCGTGGGCGGCCTTGTGCAGATCCCGTGCATCGAGCGGAATGCGATCGCCAGCGTGAAGGCGATCAACGCGGCCCGGCTGGCCCTGCACGGGGACGGCAGCCACAAGGTCTCGCTGGACAAGGCGATCAAGACCATGCGCGACACCGGAGCCGACATGAAAACCAAGTACAAGGAAACCTCCCGAGGAGGACTCGCCGTGAATGTGATCGAGTGCTGAACCATGACTGCCACTGAAACCCACGTCCCCGCGCCCAAGGCGCCCACCACCGTGGAACACGTCCTCACCCTGGACTGCCCGGAAGGGCCCGGCATTGTCCACGCAGTGTCCGGCTTCCTGCTGGAGCACGGCTGCGACATCATCGACAACAAGCAGTTCGGTGAACGCTCCGAAGGCCACTTCTTCATGCGCGTGCACTTCGTCTCCGAGGGCGACGATTCCACGCTGACCGTCCTGCGGGACTCCTTCGCCCCCGTGGCGGAGAAGTTCGGCATGCGCTGGCAGCTGGAACGCCAGGGCTCCAAGCGCAGGGTACTGATCATGGTGTCCAAGTTCGGGCACTGCCTCAACGACCTGCTGTTCCGTGCCCGCGTCGGCGAACTGCCCGTGGACGTGGTGGCCGTGGTGTCCAACCACCGGGACCACCAGGCGCTGGTGGAGTGGCACGGCATCCCGTTCCACCACATCCCGGTCACTGCGGACACCAAGCCCGCCGCGGAAGCCGAGCTGATGGAACTGGTGGACGGCCTCGACGTCGAACTGGTGGTGCTGGCCCGCTACATGCAGGTGCTCAGCGACGACCTGACCCGGAAGCTGGACGGCCGGGCCATCAACATCCACCACTCGTTCCTGCCCAGCTTCAAGGGTGCCAAGCCCTACCACCAGGCGTACGCGCGCGGCGTCAAGACCGTGGGCGCCACCGCGCACTACGTCAACGCAGAGCTGGACGAGGGGCCCATCATCTCCCAGCAGGTGGTGGACGTGGACCACACGTACGGTCCCGAGGACCTGGTGGCCGCGGGCCGCGACACCGAATGCAAGGCACTCTCCAACGCGGTGAAGTGGCACTGCGAGGGCCGGGTCATCCTGCAGGGCAACCGCACGGTGGTGCTCCGCTAGTAAGTGTCTGCGCCGCTACCAGGACTGGAACCGCCTGATTGGCGCCCCGGTCAGCGCCTGACCGGACAGCTTTACAACTGAAGCGCGGCTGGTTGCCCTCTCGGGTGGCCGGCCGCGCTTTTTGCTGCCCCCTGGTACTCCGCCCGGACGTGGCTGGCAGCGCTGAGTCTCCCCACCTTTCGGAGAGCACGACGGCGTGTCCCGGCCACACGCCGTCGTCCGCGGGTTTGCTGGGGTGAAACCCGGGGAGACCCGGCGGGGCGCGCTCCAATTACCGAAGCAGCCCCGCCCCGGGGATCAGGCCTCCGTTGCCGGGGACCCGTCGTCGTCCGCTTCTTCAACCTCGAGCAGCAACGCGGTGCCCTGATACGCCGGCAGGTCGATGAAGAAGCTGTGCAGGTCATCCACCTGGCCCACGGTTTCGCCGCTGAAAAGGTCGCGCACGCTGGCTCCCGGCGGAAGGTGGGTGGACCGGACGCTGCCGGAGATGTCCTGGCCGGAGAAGTTGAGCACGGTGATTTCGACGGCGCCGCCGGCCAGCCCGTTCACCAGGACCAGCAGCCCGCGGTGCGAGACGTCCGGCACGTCCAGGAGCGTTCCTGTCGCGATGCCGTGCTCCTCCCGCACCGCCAGGATCCGCTGGAGCCTGCGGGCAAAGGAGTTTTCGTTCTCCAGCTGTTCCGGGAGCGGCCCGTAGAGGCTGCGGGCGCGGGGCATTCCGGAGGATGAGGCCGTGGCGTCCGGGCTGGTGCCCATGATGTCGTGCGCGCCGCGGTTGATCCAGCGGGTGTCACCCTGCGCGATCAGCTCCCCAACGGTGCCGCGGTCCAGCACCGAAATCCCGGTCAGGTCCCAGCCGGACAGTGCGAAGACGCCCGGCTGCAGCGCGTTGTACATGGACAGCAGGATGTGGGCGTCCAGGACCTGCGCCTCCTGCTCCGGCGTGAGCGCCTCCGGATCCTGGATCCCCAGGGTGGCCATGATGAAGCTGACAGTGGTGCAGGCGATCCCGTTCATGGTGAAAACGGAGTTGTAGGGGGCGTTTTCGCCGGTGAGCCGCTCCCGCATGGTCTGCTGGACGTGCTCGGCGATCTGGGCCCCGGTCATTTCCTGGCCGCCGAGCTCGAAGACGTCGTCCCGGTGGCCCGCGGCGAAGTGCATGAGTTCGTACGTGAGCTCGTCGTGGTTCTGCAGGGCATGGACCAGGGACGCCTGGTCCACCCCGATCTCCTTGGAGAGCCGCAGCGTCAGCCGCAGGAACTCGGTATCCCCGGTGACCAGCGCGAAGTGGTACGCGGGCCGGGTGATGAAGTCGTAGGAAAGGTCGGGGCCGGATTCGGAGGTGGCCTTGATGTCGTCGATGGTCAGGTTCAGTTCCTGGAAGGAGAACCCGCCCACCTTGCGGATCATGGAGCCGATGAGCTGGTTGGCGGCCTCGGACAGCGGGTGCCCCTCGGACCAGCCCGGCTCCTCCTCGGCGCTCTTCTCCACGCCCAGGAATCCGTTGGCATCGAGCCGGAGGGCGCCGGTGCCGAGGTCCACCAGGGAGTGCAGGGCATCGCCCACCACCAGGCGCATGCCGGCGAAGGTGGGGTCCAGCCAGTTGATGGACGGCTGGCCGGCCTTGAAGTAGTGGAGGTAGACCCAGCGGCGGGTCTTGCCGGTGGTGTCCACGATGGCGCGGGTGGCGCTCCAGTTGGTTTCCTTCACGCCGGGTTCGTAGAAGATCACCCGCTGCAGGCGGCCGATGATGTAGCCGGCCTTCTGCAGGGCCTGTTCCGCGTCCGGGCTGAGGTTCACCGAGTCCTTGCCCTCGGGGACGTCCGGCAGCAGGTGCCAGTCCTCCTCAGGGATGTCCACCATGTGGTAGATGCCGGGGTAGTCCCGGAAGTTCATTTCGGCGAGGCGGAAATCGGCGCCCTTGCCGGTGTGGCCCGGGACGATGTCGTCGATGATCGTGCCGCCGTGTTCCGCGGCCACCTCGCACATCCGGCGGAATTCATCCTCGTCGCCGAACACAGGGTCGATGCCCATGCTGATCCGGTCGAAGTGGCCATCCACGCTGGGGGTCTGCATCCATCCGCTGATGCCGCCGGCCAGCTTGACGGGCCCGGTGTGGATGGCGCGGATGCCGATGTTCCGGAACGCCTCCCACATTCCCTCGTCGCCCAGGGCGGACAGGAAGGACTGGCCGGGCTGGGTGATGAAGGACAGGGGATAGGCGGTGAACCACACGGGGGCGCGTTCGACGGCGGCACGCGGGTTGGGGTGCGCGTAGGAGTTCTGCCACATGCTGGCCTGGCCCGAGAGTTGCCTGGCGAGCGTGTTGGCGTCCCCGAGCATCGCCTGGTTCCGCAGCCATTCGACATAGGCTGCGTTGCGTCCGTCGAACTCGAAGGACGGCCTGGTGGCAAGGTACTGGCGGCGCCGGGCGATGGGCCTCAGGGCCTTGGGGCGTGCCGGGTAGAACTGTTCGTCGTAACTGATCTCCGCGTCGGCTGCCTGCTCGGTGGCAGCGGCCGTCTCCTGGCCTTCTTCGACATCGAGGGCATCTGCTTCAAAAATCCCCTCGCTGGTGGTCGGTTCGCTCATGGTTCCTCTTTCCGAAGGTTGCTTCCATGGCCCGGAAGCGAAGCCCCGGGACACCTTGCGCACGAATTCACCGTACCCCGGCGGGCACGGGCTATTCGCGGAACCGCGGCGGTGCGGCAGTAAAGGACTGTCATACGCACCGCTGCGCTCACGGACAAGAACCGGTCGCTGGCGGACAAACGGCCGTATGAGTCCCGCTGCGAAGCTGGATTCCTCAACAACTTCCCCGCTCATGACCGTGAGAAGGACCCTTATGAGTATTTCGAATTCCGAACCCCGGACCACTGACGCTCCGGCCAGGGAGCATTCCACCGCCCTCCGCGCCGGAAGCATCGGAGTGATGGGCATCCTCTTCTTTGTCCTGTCCGCCCAGGCGCCGCTGACCGGCATCGTGGGCGCCTCGCCGCTCGCGGCAGCCCTTGGCAACGGCGCCGGCGCCCCGGGCGCCTACCTGATTGTCGGCGTCGTGATTGTCATCTTCGCGGTGGGCTTCGTAGCCATGAGCCGCAGGATCCAGGCCAACGGCGCCTTCTACGCCTATGTGACGGCCGCGTTCGGCCGGAGAACCGGTGCCGGTGCGGCCTGGCTGGCACTGCTGGCCTACAACACCATCCAGGCGGCCATGTACGGGCTGTACGGTGCGGCCTTCTCGGGGCTGCTCGCCTCCGTGGGCCCCGACGTTCCGTGGTGGCTGCCGGCGCTGGCCACCATGGGCGGCGTCCAGGTGCTCGGGTCCCTGAATATCGAACTTGGCGCCCGCATCCTGGCCCTGCTGGTGGGCCTGGAGGTGGCGGTGCTGCTGCTGTTCGGCTTTACCGTGCTCTTCAGTGGCGGCGGCCCGGAGGGCATCAGCGTTGCGGCCTCCTTCTCGCCCCAGGCCATCGGCGCCGGCGCCCCCGGGGTGGCCATCATGTTTGCCGTGGCGTCCATGTTCGGGTTCGAATCCACCGCCATCTACTCGGCCGAAGCCAAGGACCCGCACCGCACGGTGGCACGGGCCACCTACCTTTCCGTGGGCGTCATCTCGGTGTTCTTTTCCTTCATTTCCTGGATGCTGGTCAGCTATTACGGGCCGTCCAGGGTGATGGACGCGGCAGGGGCAGCCCTGGAATCGGGAGATGCCACCTCCTTCGTGCTCGGCCCGATGGTGGAACTCTTCGGCCCGTGGGCGGGGACGGTCACGGGCATCCTGCTGGTGACGTCGCTGCTGGCAGGGATCATCGCCTTCCATAACGGCATCAACCGCTACCTGCATTCGCTGGCGCTCCGCGGTTCCATGCCCGCCCGGGTGGCCCGGACCAACCGTCACCGTGCACCCGCCATCGCCGCCTGGATCCAGACCGCCGCCGCCGTCGCCCTGGTGATGCCGTTCGCGGCACTTGCCCTGGACCCCGTCCTTACCCTGTTCTCCTGGTTCAGCGGGCTGGCCGTGGCGGCGCTGCTGGTGCTGTACATGCTGTGCTCCGTGGCCGTCGTCGGCTTCTTCCGCCGCGAATCCTCCGGAGCCGGGCTGTGGCAAACGCTGATCGCTCCTGCGCTCGCATCCGTCCTGCTCGCGTGGGTCCTCTACCTGGTGGTCAGCAACTTCACCTCCCTGATCGGCGGCAGCGCGGAAACAGCGGCGGCCCTGCTGGCTGCCGTGCCCGTGGTCTTCGTGGCGGGGGTGCTGGTGGAAGCCAGGGTGCAGCGCCACCTGGACGGTGCCGGCCGCGGAACGGCAAAACCGGACCCGAGCCTCAGCTGAGCGTTGCCCGGCCGGCGGCAGGGCCCGGCGGCAACGGAGTGGCCCGGTGCGGAGCTGACATTTCGCGCCGGGCCAGCCCGTGCGCGGCACAGAACAGCCCGGCTACGGCGATGGCTGCCACCCACGCCGCCTCCGGGCCGGCCGGCCAGGTGCCGGCCAGCCCCAGGAAGGCAGGAACGGTGGCGGTAACGGGGCTGGCCAGCATCAGCGCCCACCCGATAAACGGGTCCATCCGCCGCCGGCCCAGTGCGAGGGAACCGAACAGGGCGCCCCACAGCACCGCCCAGGCGAGCCACAGGACTGCGAGCAGGGGATCGGAACCGACCCAGGCCCCGGCGAGGAGCAGCCCCAGCCCGGCCACCATGCCGCAGAACCAGCCCAGCCCCTTCGATCCCAGGTGCAGCAGCGCGTCCAGCCCCACGTAGACATAGGTCAGACCGAACAGGAACATGCCGGTCACTGTCAGCAGCGGCGCCGCGCCACCCGCCAGGGACATCAGGCCGAGCAGCAGCTGGAGGGACCCCACCGCCAGGTTCAGGATGGCGGCATCCCGCCACGGCAGCCGGTTCAGGGTGGCCAGGCCGTTGACCAGCAGGACGGCGCCGGACAGCAGGAGGCAGAGGTAGGCCATGTCATACCGCCCGTGAACCGCGGTGTCGCCGGACTTCAGATATCGCTGAATGGAATTTTGTTGTCACAATACGGAGATTAGCCCAGAAGGCGGAGTTCGCTTGGCGGTCGGCAGTCGCAATCGGCTAGGTTGAAACGTAAACCTCTTGGGACAGTGCCGCCTCCTGTGTGCCGTCCCGTGTCCGGCCACGGTAAGGAAAACATCATGGATGCACGGCTCGAGGCCATCCGGGACACCGTCCTGGCCAGGAACCCCGGCGAAGCGGAATTCCACCAGGCTGTGGTGGAAGTCTTCGAAAGCCTGGGGCCCGTCCACGACAGGCACCCCGAGTTCCTTGAGGCCGCCATCCTGGAACGGCTGTGCGAGCCCGAGCGGCAGATCATCTTCCGCGTTCCGTGGACCGACGACGCCGGACGCGTCCAGATCAACCGCGGCTTCCGGGTGGAATTCAACTCAGCCCTGGGGCCGTATAAGGGCGGCCTGCGGTTCCATCCGTCCGTGTACCTGGGCATCGTCAAGTTCCTGGGTTTTGAACAGATCTTCAAGAACGCCCTCACCGGCATGCCCATCGGCGGCGGCAAGGGTGGCTCCGATTTCGATCCCCGCGGACGCAGCGATGCCGAAGTCATGCGCTTCTGCCAGTCCTTCATGACCGAGCTCTACCGGCACATCGGCGAATATACCGACGTTCCGGCCGGCGACATTGGCGTGGGCGGCCGCGAAATCGGCTACCTCTTCGGCCAGTACAAGCGCATCACCAACCGGTATGAGTCAGGCGTCCTCACCGGCAAGGGCATCTCCTGGGGCGGGTCCCTGGTCCGCCCCGAGGCCACCGGATTCGGCACGGTCATCTTCACGCAGGAAATGCTGAAGACCCGCGGATCCTCCTTCGACGGCCAGCGCGTGGTGGTTTCCGGTTCCGGCAACGTGGCCATCAACGCGATCGCCAAAGCGCAATCGCTGGGCGCCACCGTGGTGGCCTGCTCCGACTCGTCAGGCTACGTGGTGGACGAGGCGGGCATCGACGTCGGACTTCTTCGTGAGGTGAAGGAAGTGGAGCGCGGCCGCCTGAAGGACTATGCGGAACGCCGCGGCGGCGTCGCGTACGTGGAGGGCGGCTCCGTGTGGGACGTCGACGCCACGGTGGCACTGCCCTGCGCCACGCAGAACGAGCTCGACGGCGATGCTGCCGCCCGCCTGGTGCGCGGTGGCCTCCTGGCGGTCGGCGAAGGCGCCAACATGCCCTCCACCCGCGATGCCGTTGCGGTGTTCCAGGACGCCGGGCTGCTGTTTGGCCCCGGCAAGGCTGCCAACGCAGGCGGGGTGGCCACCTCGGCTTTGGAAATGCAGCAGAACGCCAGCCGGGACTCGTGGTCCTTCGAGCACACCGAAGAGCGGCTGACCGAGATCATGGTGGGCATCCACCACCGCTGCGCGTCCACCGCCGATGAGTACGGCCAGCCGGGCAACTATGTGCTGGGCGCCAACATCGGCGGGTTCGTCAAAGTGGCCGATGCCATGCTGGCCCAGGGCCTGATCTGACCGGGGCTACACCGGGGCCGCCCCGGGATGCCACACCCGGCGGCCGTCCCTGGCCGCGCACCTTCTAGCTGCGGCGGCGCCAGTCCGACGGCGGTACGCCAAACGCATCCCGGAACGTGCGGCTGAAGTGGGCCGCATCCAGGAAGCCCCAGCGGGCGGCCACGGCGCCGACCGGCAGTCCGGCGTGCAGCGGGTCCCGGAGGTCGCGGCGGGCGCCTTCCAGCCGCTGCGTCCGGATCCAAGTGGCCACCGTGGTTCCGGACTCGTGGAAGACGTTGTGCAGGTGCCGGGTGGAAATGAAATGCGCCGCGGCGATGCTGGCCGGCGAAAGCAGCGGATCTGACAGGTTCGCGTCAATGTACTCCCGCACTGCCACCGCCAGCATGGCCTGCGGCTTCATCTGGTCCGGGGAGATGTCCATTTCGGCGTGCAGCATGGTGGACACCAGGTCCAGGGCGTTGGCCGCGAGCCTTGAGCCGCTGGGGCCGTTGAGTACGTCCAGGTTCTGGGACAGCTGCCGAATGAACTGTCCCACGATGCCGCTGAGGCCGCCGTCGCCGGCCATCCGCACTGCCGCCAGCTGCCCCACATACTCCGTGGGCAGGGCGAGGGTATCGCACGGGAACATCACCACCATGATCCGGGTGGTGTCCTCGAAGGCCAGGGTGTAGGGCCTGTTGGTGTCGTAGATGGCGAGGTCGCCGGGCCGGAGGACCGCCTCCCTATTGTCCTGGATCAGCAGGCCGGTGCCTTCAAGCTGCAGGTTCAGTTTGAAGTACCGCTCGTGGGCCCGGGCAATAAGCGCCGGCGTGCGGTGGACTTCGTGGGATGTGGCTGTGACCTCCACGATGGACATCCGGTCCAGGACCCTGGAACGCAGCTGTCCGCGAAATCCCTCAACGTCTGCCGTCCTCGCCGTCAGCGGCACAAAGGACTCCGCCACCAGGTGCTTCCAGTGGTCGAAGGATGAGGCGATGCTGGCGGTGAGGGCCTGGCTGGCGGGGGCCGTAGCCCGGACGGGTGCTGGCATGGCTGCTCCTGACGAGTGGTCACTCTGACGTTCCCCCCGGGACTGTGTCGTGGAACACAGTGACAACAGGTTAGGGTCCGCGGAATCTTTTTTCAACACTTGGCGAAAAAAGACGACGGCAGCACTTTCCCGCGTGCCGCCGTCGAACGTCCCCTGCAGGCGCAGCGGCGTGGAATGATCAGGCCATGGGAGCCATGGAAGGTCCAGACGGGACGCGGCGGGACTTCAATGCGCGCTCGCATCACTCCCGCCTGCGGATGCTGGTGATGCTCGCCGTCGGGCTGGCGACGGCGGTGCTGGTGGGGGTCTTGGGACGTTGGGCCTACGCGCCCGCGCTCGGCTGGGCCGCGGCGTCCGCCACCTACCTGGCCTGGGTCTGGAGCGTCATCGGGCACCTGGGGCCGGAGGCCACCGCCGCCCATGCGCGGCGCGAAGACCCGGGCAGGGTGTTTTCCGACGCCCTGGTCCTGACCGCCACCGTGGCAAGCTTCGCCGGCGTGGGCCTCATCCTCGTTGATGCGTCCAAGGCGGAGGGCTTCGCCAAGGATGCCATCGTGGCCATGGCCCTCGGCAGCATCGCCCTGTCCTGGTTCCTGGTGCACACCCTCTTCACTTTGCGGTACGCCGCGATCTTCTACCGGGACCGGGCCGGGATCGATTTCAACGGGGAGGAACCTCCCCGCTACAAGGATTTTGCGTACCTGGCGTTCACGGTGGGCATGACCTTCCAGGTTTCGGACACGAGCCTCAAGACGCGGGCGATCCGCGGCACGGTCCTCCGGCAGGCGCTGCTGTCCTACCTCCTGGGAACCATCGTGCTGGCCACCACCATCAACCTGGTCTCGGGCCTCGTCCGCTAGGCGGAGCCTGGTGCATGCCCCGGACATGCGAATGGGTGCAGTCCCCCTGAGGGAACTGCACCCATTGATGTACCGGGAGCCGGCCAGGGACTAATCCTTCTTGAAGGCGTCCTTGACTTTTTCGCCGGCCTGCTTCAGGTCAGCTTTGGCCTGATCGGTCTTGCCCTCGGCCTTCAGGCTCTCATCGCCTGAAGCGTGGCCGGCAGCTTCCTTGCCCTTGCCGCCAAGCTTTTCCGCGGCGTTATCAATCTTGTCGTCCAAACCCATGAGCTGCTCCTTGCGTTCGTACCCGCCCCGGGAAGCCCGGAACCTGACCCTCAATACTAAGCATGCTTTTAGTTTCCTGCGTCCCCTTCCCGGCGGGTTTAAGGCAAACTCACAGGATTAGGGTGGGGCGCCTGCGGTGTCCCGGCGGCGGCATGTCCCGGCGGCGGCCTTAGCCGGCACTCCCGGAGGCTACCCTGATCCGGTTCAGCAGCGCAGCAGGGCCAGATAACCGTCCAGCTGCGTGTCGTGGCCGAAGCCTGTCCGGCCCGGCGGGGCAAGTGCGGCCTCGATCTGGGCGCCGAGCAGCATGTTCAGGAGCTGGCGGGCCAGGAGGGAATCGTCGACGGCGGCGCGGACGTCGCCGCTGTTCCGCGCCTCCGCGAGGTAGCGCCGGATGGTGTCCACCCATTCCTCCATGGACTGCCGGTGGATTTCGGCCTTTCCGGGATCGGTGACCGCCTTTTGCCAGAACGGGATCACGATGCGGGCCTCGTTGATGCGTTCTTCGTCCAGGGGGAGGACCTCGAGGCAGAAGGCCTGGAGGGCGTCCAGGCCGGACCTGCCCATGGTGACGTCCGCAATGCGCCGGTTGGTCCGGTTGAACACGTGGCTGAAGGCGAACTCCAGGAGTGTGTCCTTGGTGGGGAAGTAGGGTTTCAGGGCTCCGTTCGCGAAGCCGGCTTCCATGGCGATTTCCCGCATGGTGGCGCCCTCCATGCCCTGCCTGGCGATGATCCGCCAGGTGGCATCCACCAACTCGAGGCGCCGCTCGTCGTGGTCAACAATCTTCGGCACCGCGGCCCACTCCCGGAAATATTTTGGCTCAGACTCTTGTGGGCCATGTTACGGACGTTTATTCTCTACAACTATAGAAAATAAGCCACCGGCAGCCGGCGACGGCCCGATCAAAGGTTTCCCATGACTCTTACCCCCACTGAAACCACCACGGCGTCGGCCTCTGCATCTGCCTATGGGCCGGTCACGGCAGCTGAGATCCTTGAGGTGCGTGCCATCCTCCAGGCCGAGGGGCTCTTTGGCCCGCAGCACCGCATCGCCTACCTGGGGTTGCTGGATCCGGCGCGCGGCACGGATCTCCGTGGTGACGCCGGCGCAGTGAACCGCCGGTTCCGTACCTTCCTCCACGATGTCTCCGGCGCTGCGCCGCGCGATCTTGTGGTCTCGGTGACGCAGCGGCGGGTGGAAACCGCCGTCGAGCTCGATACCGCGGTGACCGGCGAACTGCCGGTCCTCGAAGAGGAGTTCGAGGTGGTGGAGTCACTGCTTGCCACTGACGGACGCTGGCTGCAGGCCCTCGCGGACCGGGGGCTCGACGTCGAAAAGGTCCGGGTGGCACCGCTCTCCGCCGGCGTCTTCGAGTACCCCGAGGAAAAAGGCCGGCGCATCCTCCGCGGCCTGGCGTTCGTCCAGGAGTTCCCGGAGGACAGCGCCTGGGCGCACCCGGTGGACGGACTGGTGGCCTATGTGGACGTGGTCAGCAAGGAAGTCACCCAGGTCATCGACCTCGGCGTGATGCCCATCCCGGTTGAGCATGGCAACTACACCGATCCGGAACTGACCGGGCCTGTCCGCGAAACCCAGAAGCCCATCAGCATCACCCAGCCGGAGGGGCCCAGCTTCGCCGTGACGGGCGGCAACCACGTGGAATGGGAAAAATGGAGCCTGGATGTTGGGTTCGATTCCCGCGAAGGCGTGGTCCTCCACAACCTCGCTTTCCAGGACAGTGACCGGAAACGGCCCATCATCAACCGGGGTTCCATCGCCGAAATGGTGGTCCCGTACGGCGACCCCTCGCCCATCCGGTCCTGGCAGAACTACTTCGACACCGGCGAATACCTGGTGGGCCAGTACGCCAACTCGCTGGAACTGGGCTGCGACTGCCTGGGCGAGATCACCTACCTGAGCCCGGTCATCAGCGACGCGTTCGGCAATCCCCGGGAAATCCGCAACGGCATCTGCCTGCACGAGGAGGACTGGAGCATCCTCTCCAAGCACTCCGACCTGTGGAGCGGAGTCACCTACACCCGCCGCAACCGCCGCCTGGTGATCTCCTTCTTCACCACCATCGGCAACTACGACTACGGCTTCTACTGGTACCTCTACCTTGACGGCACCATCGAGTTCGAGGCCAAGGCCACCGGTGTCGTGTTCACGTCGGCGTTCCCGGAGGGCGGCTCGGACAACATCTCCCAGCTCGCCCCGGGCCTGGGCGCCCCGTTCCACCAGCACCTCTTCAGCGCCAGGCTGGACATGGCCATCGACGGATTCACCAACCGGGTGGAGGAAGAAGACGTCGTCCGGCAGGCCATGGGCCCCGGCAACGAGCGCGGCAACGCGTTCTCCCGGAAGCGCACGCTGCTGGCGCGGGAGTCCGACGGCGTCCGGGAAGCCGATGCGCGGGCCGGCCGCACCTGGGTTATCTCCAACCCCGAATCCCGCAACCGGCTGGGCGAGCCGGTGGGCTACAAGCTCCACTCGCAGAACCAGCCCACGCTGCTGGCCGATCCGGATTCCTCCATTGCCCGCCGCGCAGCGTTCGCCACCAAGGATCTCTGGGTTACCCGCTACGCCGAGGAGGAGCGGTACCCCACCGGGGATTTCGTGAACCAGCACGGCGGCGGAGCAGGCTTGCCCGGGTACGTGGCGCAGGACCGGGACATTGACGGCCAGGACATCGTGGTGTGGCACACCTTTGGCCTCACCCACTTCCCGCGGGTGGAGGACTGGCCCATCATGCCCGTGGATACCGTGGGGTTTAAGCTCCGCCCCGAGGGCTTCTTCGACAGGAGCCCAGTCCTGGACGTCCCCGCGAACCCGAACCAGCAGGCGTCCTCCTGCCACAGCGAGGGCGCCAGCGGTGGTGGCCACTAGCCTGGCGCCCGCCGCGCCGGGCAGCGCAGCCACGCGGACGACGCCGGGCGGCCGGGTCCGTGCCCAGGGTCCTGTCCTGCACCGGCGCCTCTGCGCGGTGGTCACCGCAGTGTCCTGCGGTGCGCACCTGTGGCTGGCTGTCTCGGGGCACCACGGCCCCTGGCTGGGTTTCCTGATGATTACCCTCGCAGCAGTCTGCGTTCCCTGCACCGTGCACATCTGGCGGCACAGCCGGGTGGGGGCCCTGCACCAGGTGGCAGCGTCCGCCGTGGTGATGGTGGCCGTGCACGCTGTCCTCCTGCTGGGCGGGGCCGGTGCGGGGCACGCCCATGGGGGAGAGCCGGCGTCGTCCGCCGTTTCCCTGCCCGCGGCGGCAGCCAGTGCGCAGCTGCTGCTGGTCATCGTCCTTGAACTCACCACCGCGCTGCTCGCCGCAACGCTGGTGGCACGGCTCCGTGCCGCGCACCGGCCTGGCTGAGCCATCCGGTGTCACGCAGGGCACGCTTTTGGCCTTCCCAGGCCCGGTGTTCCGCGGAAAACCGGGGCTCCGCCGTCGGGCGCGCTCCGAAAGGATGCTGCGCGTGACGTGTCCCGGTCCTGCGAGCTACTTCTCGTCCGGCCCCAGGTCCGGGCCGGCCACGAAGCGGACCTCCCGGGTGGTGCTGCCCTGCAGTTCCAGGACGGCGAGCTCGTTGGCGCCCTCGCGGATCAGCGGGCCGGGCACGTACAGGGTGCGCTGCGGGCCGCGGCTCCAGTAGCGGCCCAGGTTGAAGCCGTTGATAAAGGCGTTGCCTTTGGTCCAGCCGTCCAGCCGCAGGTACCGGCCGGCAGAACCACCGGCCGGCCCATCACCGTCAAACGTGGCAAACGAAACGGACGGCCCGGCAACTCCGGTCCCGCCGGACCGTCCGGCGGGAAGCTCCACCGCAGCGGCACGGAACGCCGCCAGTGAAGACAAGTCCACCGGCCGGACGCTCCAGTCCTGCACTTCCACACCGTCCAGCAGCGCCGGACCGGCCAGGCCCTTCGCCTCCCCGATCCGGGGCCCGTAGTTGACCCTGCCCTGGTCCTCCACGAGGACCTGCAGCAAGCCGCCGCCGGGGAGGACGATGGAGCGCTCGCCGAGCTCCCGGCTCAGTGTCCCGAGCGGGAAACCGTCCAGGAAGAACTGCGCTCGGTCTCGGATTTCGCTGAAGGTGAGGACTCCGCCGCGGTCCAGCTGCCGTTCGTAGACGAAGAAGCCGCGATACTGGCCAGTGGCTTCACTCGGCGGCACGGAACCGGGGACGGTCAAGGCGGGGGACGCCGCGGCCACGTCCAGGAGCGGGGCACTGGACGTTACCGGCACGGCCGACGCCGGAACAGCGGCCCGGCGCTCCGGCACCTCCGCGGGAACCGGGAAGTGCTTGGCGATGACGTCCCGGAACGCGAAGTACTTGTCCGTTGGGTGGCCGTCCTCGGTGAGCGGCGCGTCGTAGTCGTAGGAGGTGATGGTGGGTTCGTAGATGCCTTTGTCGTTGGCACCATTGGTGAAGCCAAAGTTGGTGCCGCCGTGGAACATGTAGATGTTCACTGACGCCCCGGCGGCCAGCAGGGCGTCCAGTTCCGCGGCTGATGCGGCGGCATCGGTGGTGTGGTGGTGGGTGCCCCAGTTGTCGAACCAGCCGTTCCAGAACTCCGCACACATCAGCGGCCCGTCCGGCTGCCGCTCCCGCAGGAAGGCCAGCCGCTCGTCCGCGCGCGATCCGAACGTCCCGGTCTTGTGCAGCCCGGGAAGCGAGCCGTCTTCGATCATGGTCCCGAAAGGCTGGTCGCAGGTGAACAGGGGAACCTCGACGCCGGCCCGCTTGGCCGTATCCACGAGATGCTGCAGGTAGGCCTTGTCCGAGCCGTACGCCCCGTATTCATTTTCGATCTGGAACAGGACCACCGGACCGCCGCGGGTGACCTGCCGTTCCACCACGATGGGCAGCAACTGGTCCATGAACCCGTCCACGGCCGCCAGGTAACCGGGCTCGCTGCTGCGCACGCCGATAGCGGGGTCGGTGAACAGCCATGCCGGCAGGCCGCCGTTGTCCCACTCCGCGCAGATATAGGGCCCGGGCCGGACGATCGCTCGCATGCCCTCGGCTGCCACCAGGTCCAGGAAGCGGCCCAGGTCCAGCCCGCCGTCGGTCCGGAAGCTGCCGGGCGCGGGGGAATGCTCGTTCCACGGCACATACGTCTCGATGGTGTTCAGGCCCATAAGGCGCGCCTTGCGGATCCGGTCCGCCCACAGGTCCGGGTGGACACGGAAGTAGTGGATGGCGCCGGAGAGGATGCGGAATGGTTCTCCGTCCAGCAGGAAGTCGCGGCTGCCGATGGCAAAGGTTTGCACGGTGGATCCCGAATCAGTTGGCGGTGCGGAGGGCGGCGGTGTAGGCGTAGGTGGTGTTGCTCCAGATGACGAAGAGCAGTGGCGCGGGTGCCAGGGCGATGCCCAGGACGGGTTGGAGGATGGCGGCGGTGGCGATGATGCCGAGGAGTACGAGGGTGGCGAGGCTGAGGTACCAGCGCTGGACCGCCAGGTAGAGGGCTGCTTTGAGCAGGTTTTTGAGGCGTGTTTCGGGGTGGAGGACGACGCCGGCAATCGCCGTCATGGTCACGGCCAGGGTTGCGGCGGCTGCTACGAGGATCACGGGGACCAGGAGGGCTGCTGCGGGCATGGTTTGGACGATCACGAGGTCCACGCCGAGGAACAGGAGGATGGCGACGGCGGCGAGGCCGAGCGGTGCGGTCTTTCGGAACCCGCGCCGGTACGCGGTCAGGTAGGCGGCGACCGGTTTTACCGCGGCGCCGTCGTCGTGCAGGGCCTTGAAGGCGGCAAAGAGGGCGGCGAGGGAGGGCGGGATGGTGACGGACAGCGCCAGGAAGAACGGCCACGCCGCAGCGGGGTCCGCCACGAGGGCCAGGCACAGCACCAGCGGGGCATTGGCGAACGCCATCAGCACGTTCCCGGCCAGGAAGGTGTAGATGAAGCCGAAGATACCGCCGAACGCCTCGAACCCCGGGCTGGGGATCCGCCCGGCCAGGCCGCGGCGGTTTGCCGGCAGTGGGTGCTTGGCGCCTTCCGGGATGTGCTGTGCCACGGTGGTCATCCTTTCATGCCGCTCGTGGCGATGCCCTGGATAAAGTAGCGCTGGCCGATGAGGAAGATCGCGAGGATGGGGATCACGGAGATTACGGATCCGGTCATGATCATGGCGTATTCGGCGTCGAATTGGCCTACGAAGGAGCGCAGGCCGAGTTGGACGGTCCAGAGCCGGTTGGAGGTGAGGTAGATGAACGGGCCCATGTAGTCGTTCCAGGTGTTGACGAACGTCAGCAGGGCGAGGCTTGCGAGGGCGGGTTTGGAGAGGGGGAGGATGACGCGGGCCCAGATGCCGTATTCGCTGAGGCCGTCGATGCGGGCGGCTTCGCAGAGTTCGTCGGGGATGGTCATGTAGTACTGGCGCATGAGGAACACGCCGAACGCGCCGAAGGCCTGGAGCAGGATGAGGGCGTTGAAGCTGTTGGTGAGGCCGAGGTTCTGCATCATGATGTACTGCGGGACCATGTAGGCCTGCCAGGGCACGGCGATGGTGCCGATGTAGGCCAGGAACAGGACGTCGCGGCCGGGGAAGCGGACTTTGGAGAAGCCGTAGGCTGCCAGGGATCCGGTGAGGACCTGCAGGCAGGTGATGATCACGGCGAGGTAGAGGGAGTTCTGGAGGTAGCCCATCATGGGGATGCGGGTCCAGATGTCGGTGTAGTTGCTCCACACGAACTCGGTGGGGATCCATTGGATGGGGACGGTGAGGACCTGGTTGTTTTCCTTCAGGGAGGAGGAGACCATCCAGATGAACGGCACCATCAGAGCTGCGACGAGGACCACCAGGGCGGCGTAGATGACGAGGTCTGTGGTGCGTTTCTTCGCCTCCCGCGGGGAACGCCGGCGTTCGCTGCGGCGGTCCTCTTCCGCGGTGGCTGCACCGTTCGGGGGCGTGGCTGCGTCGTTGAGATGACTGGTTTTGAGGTCTTCGGCCATGTTGGTCATCAGCGTTCCCTCCGCTGTTGGATCTTGAATTGGAGCACGGTGACGGTCAGCACGATGAGGAACAGCACCAGCGAGATGGCGGACGAGTAGCCGAACTTTCCTTCACCGATGCCTTCCTGGTAAATGAGCTGCGACAGCACGGTGGTGGAGCGGCCGGGGCCACCGTTGGTCATGACGACGATGAGGTCGAAGACTTTGAAGCTGGAGACGGTCAGCATGACGACGACGAAGAACGTGGTGGGGCGGAGCGAGGGGATGGTGACGTTCCAGAAGCGTTGCCAGGCGGAGGCGCCGTCGACTTCGGCGGCTTCGTAGAGTTCGGCGGGGATGGCCTGGAGGCCGGCGAGGTAGAGGACCATGTAGTAGCCCATGTCGCGCCAGACGCTGGTGATGATGACGGCGGGCAGGGCCCAGTCGGAACTGGAGGTCCAGCCGGGTGGGTTGGCAATGCCCACGGCTTGCAGGAACTGGTTGATGGGGCCGCTGTCGGGGCTGAAGAGCATGTTCCAGACCACGGCCACTGCCACCAGTGAGGTGATGTAGGGGAAGAAGATGGCGACGCGGAAGAAGCCGATGCCTTTGAGCTTGCGGTTCAGGAGCATCGCCAGGAGCAGGGCCAGTGCCATGGTCAGCGGGACGTGGCCGATGGCGTAGACCACGGTGTTGCGCAGCGCGATCCAGAAGGAATCGGACGCGAACATCCGCTGGAAGTTGGCCAGACCCACCCACTTAGGGGCGGTGAAGGAGGTCCACTCCATGAAGGACAGCGCGAACGCGGCCAGGACCGGGATCAGGGTGAAGGCCAGGAACCCCAGGAAATTCGGCAGGATGAACGTCCAGCCAATCAGGGTGTTTCGCCGGGCCTGCTTCCGGTTGCCCCGGCTGTGGACAGCCGGGGCAACCGTCGAAGGAATAGTGTCAGTGCTCATGGCTGCCTGTTACTGGCCCAGGACTTCGCTTTTGACGCGCTTGCCCATCTCGGCAACCCCGTCGGACACCGAGCGCTCACCCACCATGATCAGGTCGTGCTCCTGGTTGAGGACCTTGTCCGTGGCGGCAGACTTGTCGCTGACCGGCATTTCCAGGGCAACCTTGTCCGGGGTGAACGCCTTCTTGGAGAGTTCGTCCGTGGGCATGCCGGCAAGCTTGAAGTACTCGGCGGTGATGGAGTCGTTCTGCAGGGCCGGCACAACGCCGATCTTCGAGATGGCCTTGGCGCCTTCCTCACCCGCAGCCCACTCGATGAACTTCTTGGCTGCGTCCGAGTGCGCGGCGTTCTTGTTGACAGCGAAAGCGGTGGGCGAACCGAACGTGGTGACCTTGCCGTCGTCGTTCTTCTGCGGCATCGGGGCCAGGCCCCAGTCCACGGTGGACTTGCCGTCCTTCTTGGCCTGCAGGATGCCGGCGATGTACCAGGTGCCCATGGGCATCATGGCTGCCTGGCCGGTCTCGAACATGGTGCGGTAGCTGGTCTTCTGGCTCTTGGCGGTGCCGAAGTCGAGGGTGGCGCCGCTCTTCTGCAGGTCCAGGGCGGTGTTGTACTGGTCCTCGAAGAAGCCGTAGTCGCCGCTGTTCTGGTCGGCGTCGTCCTGGGCGGCAGCGATGGCCTGCACCACGGAGCGCCAGATGTGGTGGTAGGTGCCGTAGACCTTCTTGCCGTTGGCCTCGGTGGTGAGCTTCTTGGCCAGCGCGGTGTACTCGTCCCACGTCAGGTCAGCGGGGTTCTCCACGCCTGCGGCCTTGAGCAGGTCCTTGTTGTAGTACAGGAGCCAGAAGTCCTGCCGGTAGGGGGCGGCGTAGTACTTGCCGCCGATGTCGAAGGCGTCCAGGCCGGCGAGGTTGTCCTTGCCGACTGTGTCCACCACGCCGTTGATTTCCTGCAGCTGGCCGTTGTTGGCGTAGCGGGCGTAGTCGATGACGTTTTTCATGGTGAGGACGTCCGTGGTGTCTCCGCCGGCCAGCATGGTGGTGACCTTCTGCGGGTAGTCATCGGCGAGGATGTCTACGGGTTCGATGTCGATGTCCGGGTTTGCTGCTTCGTAGCTGTCGAAGAGGGCCTTGAACTCCGGGGTGCCTTCGTAGTTCCATACCGAAACGGTCAGGCGGGTCTTGCCTTCCTGGCCCTGGGGTTCGGCCGGTCCGGCGGCGCCGGCACAACCGGACAGGCCCAGGCCTGCGGTTACTGCCAGTGCGATGGCGGCGAGTGTGGTGCGCTTCATTGCGTGCTCCTTACTGGGTTTTTGGTCTGCCGCGTCCGCGGCCGGGGTGGTTCAGGCGCTCAGGGAGAGGTCTTCGGAGACCACCTGGGCTACGAGCTGTTCTCCGGTGAGGTACCGTTCGAGGTCGTTCAGGGCGGCGTCGGACATCCGCCGGGTTTCGGTGCCGAGGGACCCGGCGATGTGGGGCGTGAGCACCACGTTGGGCAGGTCATAGAGGACCGAATCCTTCGGCAGCGGCTCGGGCTCGGTGACGTCCAGGAGTGCGTGGATCCGCCCGGTGGCGCACTCGGCCTCCAGGGCGCGGGTGTCCACCAGTGAGCCGCGGGCGGTGTTGATCAAGGTGGCGTGGTCCTTCATGGCCCGCAGTTCCGCGGCTCCGATCATGTGCCGGGTTTCCGGCAGCGCCGGGGCGTGGATACTCACCACGTCCGAGGCCGCCAGCAGTTCCGCCAGGCCCACCGGCCGGCCGCCGGCGGCGGCCACGGCGGCGGGATCGGCGTGCGGATCGTGGACCAGGCAGGTGACGTCCTGCAGCTGCTGGACCAGGCGGACCACCCGGCGGCCGATGCGGGAGAACCCCACCACACCGATCACGCGGCCGATGTTGCCCACCTCGCCGCGCGCCGTCGTATAGGACCAGTCCTCACGCCAGGTGCGGGCATCGTTGGCCAGTACCTGTGCCTTCTTCCCGGCCAGCACGATGGACGCGAACGTAAATTCGGCCACCGGGATGGCGTTCGCGTCAGCGCCGTTGGTCACCAGGATGCCCCGGTCCCACAACTCCGGCGTGACGAAACTGCGTACCGTCCCGGCGCAATGGAACACCGCCCGCAGGTTCGGCATCCGCTCCAGTGCCGCCGCATCCAGCCGAGGCACGCCCCAACTGGTCAGCAGGATCTCCACGTCCGCGAGCCGGCCCGCTACCGCCGGATCCTCCAGCGAATCGGTCCACGGCTGCCCGCCCAGATCCACCAGCCCCGCCAACCGGTCCAACCGGGTTGAATCGAATTGGTCAGCAAAGGTTCCGCGGTTCATGACCAGCAGGGCCTTGGGTTTTGGCGACATCCGGGCCTCCCTTCTTTCGTGTTCGTTTGCGCTCACAACCGCAATTCATGTCTTGCATCACATCTAACAATCAGTAGATACTCATGAACAAGATAGAACAACCAAGTTATTCAATGTCGATCCAAAACGATCGTATTCGAACATGAGAGGCGGATGATGACGCCCCCTTCCGGTCCCCGCACCGCGCTGCCGGCACCCGCAGCGCCACTGGCCGCTGCTTGGGGACCCGACAGCTCCCAACCGGCGCTCCTTCGCCTGTTGGCCGGCGCAGCCGGGCGCCTCAGTGTTCCCGCAGCAGGCAGCAAAGCCTGGCATGGCGCGGAGTTGAATCTGCCCGCTCCTGTTGTCCGGCAAGCACAGGAGGAACGGGGAACGCCGTGGCCCCAGCCCCTGGTGTCCCACTACGCCCGGTATTTCCGGGACGGAAACCGGACTGCCTATGAAGGCCTGGTGGCTGCACGCCAGCAGCGGCTGACCCGCGCCGTCGCCATGGCCCTGGCCAGTGATCCCGGCCGCCAGGGAGGGGACGGAGACGAGGCGGAAGCGTGGCTCGACGAGGTCGTCGACGGCGCCTTCCTGCTCTGCGAACAGAGCTCGTGGAGCTGGGCCGCGCACGACGATGTCTTCCGCCGCACGTGCTGCGTTGTTCCGGACCTGGCCACCCCGTACCTGGACCTCGGCGCGGGGGAGGTGGCCGCGCAGCTGGCATGGCTGGACCATGTCCTGGGCAGGCAGCTCGATGACCGGGCGCCGGGGCTGCGGCGGCGCATCCGCCAGGAGGTCACCGGACGTGTCATCCGGCCTTTCCTCGACCGGCTGGACTGGCACTGGCTGGGCCTGGACGGGGATGTCCATAACTGGAATCCCTGGATCCACTCAAACCTGATTGCGGCAGCGCTGTTGCTGGTGGATGACCCCGCCACCCAGGCGCAGGCAGTGGCCCGCTGCATCGAGGGCCTGGACCGTTTCCTGGCATCCCTCCCGGCCGACGGCGCCATTGACGAGGGCTTCGCCTACTGGTGGAACGGTGCCGGGCGGGCCTTGGAGGGGCTGGCCCTGCTGGAACAGGCCACGGGCGGCGTGCTCAACGGCGGCCTGCCGGTGGTCCGCGAATTGGTCGCCTTCCCGCACCGCATGCACATCGGCGGCGCATGGTTCTTCAACGTGGCCGACGGTCCGGCACGCGCTGCGGCTGCCCTTCCCTGGGACATGCTGCACCGCTGGGCAGTCCGTCTGGACGATCCGGAGGCGGCAGCCCACGCCGCCGCCATGGCCACCGGCGCACCGGATCCCGCCGCGGGGCTCGGCCGGGTCCTGCACACGATGCTCGAACGCCCGGATCTCGCTTCCGACGCCCCGCCGCCGCTCGTCGCTGCAACCTACCTGCCATCGGTCCAGATCATGGTGGCCCGCGAAACCGGGGGAACGGTGGAGGGACTGCTCCTGGCCGCGAAGGGGGGCCACAACGGCGAGCACCACAACCACCGCGACGTCGGCTCGGTAGTGGTTGCCGTGGACGGGGTTCCCCTGCTGGTTGACGCCGGGCAGCCCACCTACACCGCCCAGACATTCGGCCCGGACCGCTACGGCATCCGCGCGATGCAGAGCAACTGGCACAGCGTCCCTGCCCCGTTCGGTCTTGAACAGGGAACCGGCAGGGACTTCGCGGCCGCCGTCCTCAATGCGCCTGCCCCGGAGCGGCCGCAGCTGGAGCTCGCACTGGGAGCGGCCTACGGATTCGAACCCCGGGCCTGGATCCGGGCCGCGGAACTGCACCGGGCCCCCGGCCGCATCACCATCGCCGACCGCTGGGACCTTCCGGCACCGGCCGCGGGCGAAACGGCCGACGTCGACATCACCTTCCTGACGGCCGGAACCTTGATCCTCGGCCCGGAAGGGACGGCGACAGTCCGTCCGGACGGCATCCCGGCGGTTGACGCCGCAGACGCGACCCCGCGGGGAGCTGCCCTGCGCTGGGACCCGGCAGCCGTCGTCGTCCTCGTGGACGAATGGCAGCTGGACGATCCGCTCCTCGCCGACGCGTGGGGACCACGGCTGACCCGGCTGCGGTTCCGCACGCGGGCTGCAACTGCACCATCCCCTGCTTTCCGCGCCGCCGGCGCATTCACCCTCACTGTGGAGGCAACACCATGAGCCCTGAACAACCGTCCGAACCCACCGGAAAGTCGTTGTTTTCGCTGCAGCGCCGGGAACGGCTCATGGAGGAACTGAGGGCCCACGGTGCCATCACCGTCCGCGACATCGCGGCGAAGCTGGGCGTCAGCGAACTGACCATCCGCCGCGACGTGAACATCCTCGCGGACGAGGGCCTGGTGTCCCGCGTGCATGGCGGCGCCACGCTGCCCAGCCCGCTGGACCGCTCGGCAGCGGGCCGGGCAGCACAGCACAGCTACTCCATCGGCATGGTGGTGCCGTCACTGGACTACTACTGGCCGCAGGTTATCAGCGGGGCGCGGGCCGAGGCGGAAGAGCAAAACCTGCGGATCATGGTGCGCGGGTCCGCGTACGACGCCGCAGACAACCGCAGGCAGGTGCAGGCCCTGCTGGACACCCAGAACATCGACGGCCTGATCGTGGCGCCGGACATGGGCGGTGACCACGGCCCCGAACTGATCCGCTGGCTGAACGCCCTGCCCATCCCCGTGGTGCTTGCCGAACGGCGTGCGCCGGCGGAGATTCCCGCGCACCGCCTCGAATGGGTGGCCACGGATCACGCGTTTGGCGCCGGCATGGCCGTGCGGCACCTGTGGCAGGAAGGCCACCGGCGGATCGGTTGCCTGACCGATTCGTCCAGCCCCACCAGCCCGCACGTGGTCCGCGGCTGGCACCAGGCCCTGGCCGCACTGAAGATTCCGCTGGAGGGCTCCGTCCACGAGGACTCCGCCAAGCAGGACCCTGCCAACCACGGCAACGGTGGCCGGGCCGGCCACTTCGACCATGTGCTGGAAATGTGCACGAAGACCGGCACCACGGCGATGCTGGTGCATTCGGACACCCAGGCGGTGGCATTCGTGCAGCACTGCGTGGACCGTGGACTCACCGTTCCGGGGGACATGGCGATCGTGGGGTACGACGACGAAGTGGCCTACCTGGCCGAGCCCGCCATCTCCGCCGTCCGGCCGCCCAAACAGTACGTGGGCAAGGTGGCGGTGCAGCTTATGGCCGCCCGGCTGGCCGAGGGCAGGATGCGTCCCGTGCACCGGATCGAGCTGAACCCGGACCTGATCCTGCGGGAATCGTCCATCGGGGCTCCGCGGATTCCTGCTGCCGGCGTACTGCAGGATTCCCTGTGAGCGCCGCGCCCCTGGCCCTGCCCCCGCTGGACCTCAATGTCTCGCCCTATACCGGCCTCACCCGGGACCACTGGTGCGCGTATGCCGACTACCTGCTGCGGTCCGCGCACCGCCATGCCACGGAAGACCACGCCAACCTGTACCTGCCCGGAGCCACCAGCGCTTATGGCCGGAAAAGCGATTCGCTGGAGGCCTTTGCCCGGACCTTCCTGCTGGCCTCATTCCGGATCGCCGGTGATCCGGAGGGCACCGCGTGGCTGGCCGACTGGTACGCCAAGGGCCTCGATGCCGGAACCAACCCCGCGAACCCTGACCGCTGGCCCACCCCGGGCGAACTTGACCAGGCCAAAGTCGAGGCGGCATCGCTGGCCGTGGGACTCGCGCTGACCCGGGACGTCCTGTGGGACCGCCTGCCGCAGCGCGTCCAGGAGCAGCTGGTGGCCTGGTTTGAGACCGTAATCGGCCAGGCATACCCGCCCATCAACTGGGTGTGGTTCCAGATCGTCGTCGAAAAGTTCCTTGCCGGCGTAGGCGGGCGCTGCTCAGATGCGGACATCGACGCCGGGCTGGCCATCCACGACTCCCTGTACCGCTGCCACGGCTGGTTTGCCGACGGCCAGGAGCGCGCCTACGACCACTACGTGGGCTGGGCGTTCCAGGTCTATCCCCAGCTGCTGCAGCTGATGGCGCCGGAGGACCCGCGAGTGACGGCCCGTGCCGAGCTGGACGGCGAACGGCTTGCCGATTTCCTGGACGACGCCATTCACCTGGTGGGGGCTGACGGCGCCCCGCTGGTCCAGGGCCGCAGCCTGATTTACCGTTTCGCAGCGGCAGCACCGTTTTGGGCGGGGCAGTTCGGGGGGCACACCCGGTTGACGCCCGGTGTAACCCGGCGGGCGGCCTCCGGCATCCTGAAGTACTTCCTGGACCGGGGCGCCCACAACGCTGACGGACTGCTGACCATCGGCTTCCATTCCGAGTTTCCGGGGATGAAACAGTCGTATTCCGGCGCGGGGTCCCCGTACTGGGCCGCCAAGGGAATGATGGGCCTCGCGCTTCCCGCCGACCATCCGGTGTGGACGGCCGTCGAGGAGCCGCTGCCGGTGGAAACCGGCGACACGCAGCGCCTCATCACGGCTCCGGGCTGGCAAGTGGACGGGACTGTCTCGGACGGTGTGGTGCGCATCCGCAACCACGGCACCGACCATGCCAACGCCGGCGTCCGGGTGGCCGATTCCCCGCTCTATGCGCGGCTGGGCTACTCCACTGCCACCTTCCCGGACCTTGACGCGGAGTCCGTGGACAACGCCGTCGCGTTCGCCGATGCGGATGGCCGGCTGACGCACCGGACCGGATTCGAGTTCCTTGGCCATTTCAGGCAGGACGGGGTGCAGGTGGGGGCCTCGCGCTTCACCGCGCACTGGATCGAGGTGGATCCCGACGGCGGCCCGGACCACGGGAGCGGCGCTGCGGGAACTGCCACGCCGGGGCCCCAGGTGACGGTGGCCTCCGTGACGCGGGGTGCCGTGGAACTGCGGCTGGTGCGTGTCCGCAACGCGGCAGGCAGCGGCGCACGGCTGCGCATTGGCGGCTGGCCGGTGGACGCCGCGGCCGGCTTGGCCAGCGAGGTCCGCCCCGTTGAGTGGGGCGGGGTCCTTGACGACGCCGGCACCTGGCGCCGCGATGCACCGCACCCGGTGGGGGAGCATCTGGCCATCCCCTGGATTGGCACCGCCGGTGCCGTGGCCGACGCGGACTATGCCGCCGTCGTCGTGCTCTCAGGAGAAGGCTCCCCAGCCGAAACGGGCGAGTTGCGCTTGCTGGCGGATGGCCTGTTCGCCTTCGCCGACGGTGCCACGATCGACGTTGATGCGGTGTTCGCGCAGCTCAATCCCGCCTAGGAACCCCTGGGTCCACTCAACAACCTCTCAACGTTGACGAGTACTCGCGAGTAGCAAAGTAGTCGGAGAGGTACTTAAGACGAGTACTCGCTACTGGTGCCTGTCAAGAGTCCAGCTGATTAATTGGGGCTGTCACTACTTGATTGGCGGGGACCCGGTCAGGGTGGCGGTTGGCGTATCAGGGCCCCCGGAAGCCTGATCCGCCGACGCCCGGACAAGGGGGTGTCGGAGGATCGGGCATCGCGACGTCTACCAGCAGAGGGGGCACCGGGGTGAGCTCAAGGACCTGGCCGCAGATTGGCGGCAGGACCACCGGAGAGGACCTCATCCGCGCCCTGGACGAGTCACGCGCCGGAGTGCTCATCACCGGAGCCTCGGGGAGCGGCAAAAGCTACCTCACCAGCCTCTTGACCAAGGAAATCCGCAATGACGCCTACATTGTGGTGCTCCGGGCCAGCGCCGGCCTCACCGCAAGCCCGTACGGTGCGTTGAACGTTTTGCTGCGGGACCTGGATTCCCAGTTCCTGTCCCATCCTGCGCTGGTCCTCTCCGCTCTGACGGCGCTGCTTACCGCGCGGGCCGAGGGTAAACCCGTGTACCTGGTGATTGAAAATGCAGGGGACGTGGATGAGTTCGCGGGGGCGGTCATCTCCCAGCTCGCCCGCAACGGAACGGCCGGCCTGATCCTGACATGCACCGACCCGCAGCGGCTGGGCAGCGAACTGTCCCGGCTCTGCACGGACGGGTACCTTGCGCGGATCGAGCTCGAACCGCTTCCCCTGCCCGATGCCATCTCCTGGCTGGAAGCGAGCCTGGGTGGCCGCATCTCGGCATCCGCAGCGCACGAGTTCTGGACGGCGAGCGGGGGCAATCCGCACTACCTGAAAATGCTGGCAGGAGAACTGGTTGACTCCGGGGCCCTCGCGGTGCGCGACGGCGTCTGGGTCCTCACCGCTACGGACAGGCCCCACGGCCCTGCCATCACAGACCTGGTGATCACCCGGCTGGGCAAGCTGGGACCCGGGGAACGCATGGCGATGGAGATCGTGTCCCTGGCCGGGACCGTGCCGCTGGAAGCACTGCTGGCCATCGCACTGCCCGACGACGTCGACGCCCTGGAAAAACGCGGGATCCTGGTGGTGGACGATTCCCTGCCACGGATGGTGGGAATGCAGAACCAGCTGCTGTGCGACGTCATCCGCGCCAACATCCCCACCGGCCGCAGCAGCGATCTCCGGCGACGGTTCTGCGAGGCAGTGGAGCCGACGCTGATGCACCCGGCGCTCAGGGTGGCCCTTGCCGCGTGGGCCCTTGAATGCGGTTCGCCGCTCACCGAAGCGGAGGCCCTGCATGCCGCCGCGATGGCCAACACCCGTGCTGACTACCCGCTGGCCCTTCGGCTGGTCCGCTCAGTACCCGGCCATTCACTCAGCGCCGTGGCGGTTGCGGAGGAAACCACCGCCCTCGCGGCCCTCGGTGCCGTCAGCGAAGCCCGTACCGTGCTTCAGCAGTACCGGGAACTGGCCGGTGGCATCGCGGACAGCAACGGTGCGGACACGCCGTCCTCCTCCGACACCCTGCGGTTCCAGCTGGCGGAGGCCGCGGTCCTGCAGTCCGACCGGGAAACCATGGACCAGGCCGCGGAACGCCTCCGGCATGTCCGGAAGATGCTGGACGGGGACCTGATGCCGGGGAATGTTGCTCCCGCTGGCGTGCCGCAGGAAATGCATGGTGGGCCGGACGCTGAAAGGGCCTTACGGGAAGAGCTGGTCCTTGCCGAAGCCCGGGTTGCGGGCCACCTTGGCCGTTACGCAGAAGCCGCGGCGCTGCTGGAGGATGCGCTGCAGGACTTTGAAACCCACGGACCGGAATTCCGCTTCATGGCAGGCAGCTTGTTGTGTGAGGCGTGGGCACTGACCGGGCGGCAGGCCGAGGCAGCCGACATGGCCGGCCAGCTGCTGGCCGACGGCCGGAATCCGATGGTGTCCGCAGCTGCTGCATGGTCGGCAGCAGGGCGGTTGCGGTTCGCGCTGCTGCTGGCCGGCTGCTGGGAAGATTCGGCATCGATGCTGCAGCCGCACTGGGACTCTCCGCTCCCCGCCGGCCAGCCGTTCCCGGCTTCCTTCGACCTGGCACTGGCTGTCCTGCGGTGCCTGCAGGGCAGGGCACATGAGGGCCTGGAATCCCTGGTTCCGCTGATCGGGCAGCTGCGGGTGCGGGATGACGAGGGGATCCTTGGTGTGGCCACTGCAGCGGCTGCCTACGCCTCGGCACTGCAGGGCGAACCGGACCGGGCCGGCAGCTACCTCGCACTGAAAAGGCCGGGGCCTGCGCGGCCCGGACGCCCGATGGAGTGGCTCACGGCCTATTTCACCATCCTCGCCGTGGACGGCGTTGACAGGCCGCAGGCTGCCGGCGACGCACTGGTGCGGCTGGCCGACGACGACCATGCGGCGGGCAACCATGGCCTTGAGGTCCTCGCGCTGGGCACGGCCGTCAGGCTGGGACGGACAGCCACGGCTTCCCGTCTCCTTGACACGGCGTTAAGGTGCGACGGCGACTTCGCCGGACTGTGCGCAGCCTACGCGAATGCGGTACTCGCCCATGACGTGGCCCAGCAGGTGGCCGTCGCCCAGCTCGCCCAGGACCTGCAGCATGACCGGTTTGCCTTCGACGTCGCCGAGGCAGTCATCCGCGGCGCGCATGCCCTGGAAGAGCGCGCCCTGCTCCTGCAGGCCCGCCGGATCGCGGAAACCTGCCGGCACAGGATGCGGGCGCCGGAGGACACGGTGCAGCAGGAAGACCGCATCACCGCGCGGGAACTGGAGATCGCCACCCTCGCCGCCCGGGGCCACAGCAACAAGGCCATCGCCGCCAGGCTGCACCTGTCGGTACGGACGGTGGAGGGGCACCTCTACCAGATCTACGGCAAGTTGAAGATCGTCGAACGCTCGGAGCTGCCGTTTGCCCTGGGCCTGGCTGAGGGGAACCAGCAATGACCGAGGTACTGGCAAGCGAAACGCTCGTTGGGCGCTCGGGCATCCTGGCCGCCGTCGCGGACTGCCTGCTGGACCGCAACGGGCCCGGCATCCTCCTGCTGGGTGATGCCGGGCTGGGCAAGACGGCACTGGTCAACGCGGTGATCCAGGAACTGGGCCACCGCGTGCGGCCCTTCAGGGTGTTCGCCGGGGCCACGCTGGCCGGAGTCCCGTTCGCCGCCCTTGCACCACTGATCACCTCGCTGACGCCTGGCCAGATCAATGAGCCGCTGTCCGTGATGAAGGCCGTGACCGCCGCCCTGAACCCAGCCAGGGAACGGGAATCGGTGCCTGCTGTCCTGGTGGTGGAGGATGCCCAGCACCTCGACGAGGGAAGCGTCGCCGTCCTGGCCCAGCTCACGGCGGCCGAAGTGGCCAAGGTGATCTTCATCTGCCGCCCCCATCCGGCGCCGCCCGGCGAAATCTTTTCGATGTGGTCCGAAGGATTGCTGGACCGCTTCGACCTGCAGCCGCTGAACGGACAGGACGTCGATCAGCTCTGCGCCCAGGTGCTGGGCGCACCCGTGGTCCCCAGCGCAGGCGCGGTGCTCCGCAGGGCCTCCGGAGGCAACCCGATGTTCCTGCTGGAACTCATCGGCAATGCAAGGTCCGCCGGCCAGCTGGTCAACCGGAACGGGGCATGGATGCTGACCTCTGAGCTGCGCGGCAACAGCCTGCGGCTCCTGGATTTGGTCCGGAACCAGATCGTCCACCTGGACCATCTGCAGCGTGAGGCCCTGGACACCGTCGCCCTGGCCGAACCCCTGCCCCTGGATGTGCTGCGGCAGGCCAGTGACCACTACGCCGTGGACGAATTGCAGGAAATGCGGCTGATCACCATCGATTCCGATGCCGAGCAGCACGTCCGCCTGGTCCAGCCGCTGGTGGGCGAAGTACTCCGGCAGATTGTGCCGGCCGCCCGCAGCCTGCGGATCCGCCAGCGCATCCTGCAGCTCCTTGAAAACCGCCCGCAGACCATGGACGGCCTGCTCCGTTATGTGTCCTGGGGGCTCGAAGCCGGTGCCAGGATCCCGGACACCGAAATCCTGGAGGCCGCGCAGCTGGCCAACCGGCTCTTCATCCCCAGCTATGTCGAACGCGTAGCCGGAGCCATCAAGGACCCGGCGCTCAAGCTCGCGGCCCGGGTGGAGGTGGCCCGTGCCAAGTGGTACCGGGGGGATATCCGGGGAACGGCCTGGGAAATCAGCGGGATCGTCGAAAGGACCAACCATCCTGCCACCCTTCGGCAGGTGTCCATGCTTGCCGCGCAACTCGCCAGGCGCCAGGGGTCGGGGCCCAACGCGGTGAAGCAGGCGGCGTACGAATGGGAGGCTGCCCTGGCCCGGATCGCTGAATCCGCCCGTGGAATTGACGCGCAGGAGCTTGAACTGGGACGCCTCGGAAGCCGGCTGCTGGTCCTGGAGGGAATGCAGGCGGAGGGCCGCCACGTGGAAACGGAACGCGAGCTGCGGCAGATCTGGCAACAGGGCGGGGACGGGGAAACCCGGCTGCTCGCAGGAACGCTGCTGGCTGAATCGATGGCCGTCACCGGCAAGCCCCTCTCGGCCCTGCAGGTTCTGGCCGACGTCAAGGACATCCTCGATGCTGCCGGCTACTGGGGCCTGCAGCACACCGGGTTCTTCATGCGCCGCTACATTCTTGCCCTGCTCCATGCCGGCGAGTTCGCAGTGCTTGAGGAGTACCTCAGGAACCACGTGTCCCAGGCGCCCAACTCGCTGATCTACGACGGCGGTGCGCTGCATTTCAACGCGGGCAGCGTGGACCTGCGTCGCGGCAACCTGGGGGCCGCGCTGCCGTGCCTCCGCCAGGCGGTGAGCATGCTCCGGGCGTCGGACCTGCAAAGCGACCTGCCCGACGCCGTCGCTGCCGCGGCCTATGCTGCTTCCCTGCTGAAGTTCCGGGACGTCGCGTCCTCCTACATGCTGGAGCATGAAGCGCTGGCCCGGGACGGGATGGAATCATCCCTGTTGGGCCGGGCCCACGCCGCCATGGCCAAGGTCCAGCAGGTGGGGCTGCGCCCCACGTTGTCCCGGCTGATGTCCCTCGCCGACACCGCGGCAGCCAACGGGGCAGTGGGGCCGGAGATCGATATCCTCGTCCTGGTCCTTCGGGCGGGGGACCTCTCCGTGGTGCGCCGCCTGAAATCCCTGGCGGAAACCAGCGAAGGCCGCACCGCCGAGTTCGCCTTCAGCTACAGCCAGGCCCTGGACGCCAAGGATGCCGCAGGACTCATTGCCCTGAGCGAGGCTGCAGCCAGGGAGGGGTTGGAGCTCGCAGCAGCGGACTACGCGGGCCATGCGCTCAGGATCCTCGAGAGCCGGGGAGACAAGTCCCGCCAGCTGGAAGCACAGCGGCTCCTAAAACGGCGCACCGCGGCCCTGGGGAAGGCTCCCGTGACCACAGGCCAGGGGATGCCGGACCTGTCAAAGCTGACCCGGCGGGAACAGGAGATCGTTGCCCTGGTACAGACGGGTTCAAGCAACAGGGACATCGCGCTCAGCCTCGGACTCTCCCTCCGGACTGTGGAAGGCCACCTGTACCGGATGTTCGCCAAGCTCGGAATCAGCGACCGCGAAAAGCTCATCAGCGGCGACCACGGCGGCGAACACACCGTCTAACCAGCCTTTTTCGTTAACCAGCGCCTGCTGCCGCGCTGGTTTTCGGTGTTGCTTCCGCGGAATTCCGGGCATTCCGGGGCCGCCCGCCCTACCGAGTACCAATGCGAGTGGTGGGCAGCCCCAAGCCACGTAGTCTCGCCGCCGGGTGCGGCGGGCGGGGTCAAAGACGGGTACACCACACTCGCGCCGGGCAAAGGACTTGATTAATACCCTCGTCTTGTTGGCAACCGCCAGCACGAGGGGAAGTGGGCCTCGACATGAAGCGCAGGAAGATTTCCTTTGCGGGGGACAGCCTGATGGCAGTCCGGCCGGAAGGCAGTTCCGATGCGACAGGTCTCCCGCCATTGGCGGGGACCCCCCAAAACGGGCCGGCAGTGAAGGGCGACGTGCCACCTGAGACACGGGCACACTCCTTCTCGCCGCCGGCTTTTATTCACTCTGGAGACATAATGCACCGGGAGGTCGACTGACCATGGCACCGAACACGAAGGTAAAAACCCTCAAGAAACAGGTCGCCGTTGAATCCCATTCCCTGCCGGCTGAGGCAGCGGAATGGACTGAGGGCACCGCGGCGCGGGCAATTCCCGCCCAGGACCAGGTGTTCACATTCGACGTCGCAATCGTCGGCCTGGGCTACGTGGGACTGCCCACCGCCCTGGCCATCAACGCCTCCGGGCGGCGGGTCCTCGGGCTCGACGTCTCGGAGCGGCGGCTGGCAGTGATCCGCGAACAGCAGGCGGACCTGCTGGACTCGGACAAGGAGCGGCTGAAGACCGCCCTGCTGGACCCCTCATTCATGCTGACCAGCGACCTCTCGCTGCTGGCCCACGCCGCCGCCGTTGTGGTCTGCGTTCCCACTCCCGTGGACGCTTACCTTGTTCCCGATCTCGGCATCCTGCGCGCAGCGTGCGCCTCAGTGGTGGAATACGCGGTGCCGGGGCAGCTGCTGATGCTGACCTCCACCACCTACGTGGGCACAACACGGGACCTGCTGGCGATGCCCCTCGCGGCGAAGGGACTCATCCCGGGACGCGACGTGTATGTGGCCTTCTCGCCGGAACGCATCAATCCCGGTGTCGACTCCTTCTCCCACGAGGACGTCCCCAGGGTGGTGGGCGGTGTCACCGCAGCCTGCGGTGAGGCAGCGGAACGGCTGCTCAGCGCCAGCACCAAGCTGGTTCATGTGGTCCCGTCCGCGGACGCCGCGGAGATGACCAAGCTCGTGGAAAACACGTTCCGGGCGGTCAACATTGCCCTGGCCAACGAGTTTGCCCAGATCTGCCATGAGCTGGACATGGAAGTGATGGACGTGATCAACGCGGCCGCCACCAAACCGTACGGGTTCATGCCGTTTACCCCTGGCCCGGGAGTCGGCGGACACTGCATCCCCTGCGACCCGCACTACCTTCTTTGGCAACTGCGCAAGGCCCGCGTGACGGCGCCGGTGATCGAGCAGGCAATGATCGGGATCGCGGGCAGGCCGCATCAGGTAGTGGAAAAGGCGCGGCGGATCCTCTCCGAGCGGAACCATGGCCTGGCCGGCGCGCGGGTGATGGTGGTGGGCGTGGCCTACAAGCCCGACGTCGAGGACCTCCGTGAATCCCCGGCCCTCGAGATCATCGCCGAGCTCATTGCGGACGGTGCCGAGGTGGCCTACTCGGATCCGTGGTGCCTCACCGCGCCGGACGGCAGGGGCGGAACGCTGATCTCCAATCCCGCACCCCAACTGTGGGAAGCGGACCTCGTCATCCTGCACACCAGGCACAGCCAGACGGACCTTGACTGGCTGGAGAACGCCGCTGCAGTGCTGGACACCACCTACCGGCTGCCCAAGGCAGACAACGTCACCAGGCTCTGACCACACCACTCCATTTGGAAGCAGGAAGCATGAGAACAGCAATTACCGGCGGTGCCGGATTCATCGGGAGCCACCTCGTGGAACACCTCCTGGCAGCGGGGGACGAGGTAATTGTCCTGGATGACCTGTCCACCGGCCGGCTTGAGAACCTCAAGGGCGTCATCGGACACCGCAAGTTCCGTTTCATCGAAGGCAGCATCCTTGACCGGGCTGCCGTGGACAAAGCCGTCGCGGGGGCGGACCGGGTGTTCCACCTGGCCGCCGCGGTAGGCGTCAACCTGATCGTTGACCACCCGCTGGAAAGCCTGCGCACCAACATCCACGGCACGGAAGTGGTCCTGGACTCCGTCCTTGAAGCAGGTGCCAGCCTCCTGCTGGCATCCACCAGCGAGATTTACGGCAAGAACACCTCGGACAGCCTTTCCGAGGAATCGGACCGGATCCTGGGCTCGGCCCTGAAATCGCGCTGGACGTACGCTGCGGCCAAGGGCATCGACGAAGCCTTCGCCCACGCCTACTGGCGGCAGTTCGGGCTGCGGGTGGCGATTGTCCGGCTCTTCAACACCGTTGGTCCCCGCCAGACCGGACGCTACGGAATGGTGGTGCCGCGCCTGGTACGCCAGGCGCTCGCGGGCGAACCATTGACCGTCTACGGAGACGGGCACCAGACACGCTGCTTTTCCTATGTGGGTGACATCGTGCCCGCCATCACGCGGATCTCCGAGGACGAGCGCGCGTACGGCAACGCCTACAACCTGGGTGGCAATCACGAGATCTCCATCCTCGCCCTCGCGGAGCGGATCGTGGAACTCGTGGGAAGTGACAGCCCCATCACCCTGGTGCCTTACGAGCAGGCATACTCCGAAGGCTACGAGGACATGCGACGGCGGGTGCCGGACAACACCAAGGCCTTTGGCCTGGTGGGCTTCGACCCGAAGACCACGGTGGACCAGATCATCACCAATGTGGCCGCAGACCACCGGACGTCGAACACGGCGGACGCTTCACGGTGGAAGGTCATTCTCGCCTCCTGAAGGCCGAAGGTCCGGCAAATCCTATACACCAATGACCGGGCCGGGATTAATTTCCCGGCCCGGCCATTGGGCTGCGAATTTCGAAAAAGCGCCGTGAAGATCCGGAAAGCTATGAATTGGCTGTCAATGTGCGCATTTCCCTCGCCGATGCCACGGAATATCAAGGAAAATAAAGTGTCACGGCATACGAAGGAGTCCGGGTTGAGAAGAGCGGCAGCGCCAAATTATCTCCTTGCACCAGCGGGATCGCGCACGTGGCGGATTCGGCACAGCATAAGGGTCCGGTGGGGCTTCGCCGCCGCCCTGTCCTCGGTGGCGCTCATCGCTGCGGGTTGTTCCTCACCTCCTGCCCCGCCGGACGGAGGAAGCTCCTCCGGGGAGGGCGGTTATCCGTGGCACACCAACATTGTGGCCACCACATTCTGGGTGGGCGAACTTTTCGATCCCAAAGCCGACGACGGCAGCCAGGTCATGTCCACCTACGACTCCGGATGGATGCGGAACTACGGCGGTTGCGACGGAGTGATGAAATCAGGGACCTGCGAGACTGAGCCGCGGACGGAAGCCAACCGCTACATGCCCACCGGCATGACGCCCAAGGAAAACCCCTTCTACCTCGACCTGCCCTACGATGACGTCAACGACAGCAAGGCATTCGCGGAACGGGCCAGCGTCATTCCCTGGGCCAAGGATTCCGCATATGCGGGCCGTGAGCAGGACAAATCATTCAGTTATATGAAGAACCAATGGGTCCGGATCCGCAAGGGAAACCAGGAATGCTACGGCCAGATCCAGGACGCAGGTCCCGGCCAGTACCACGACAAGGAATATGTTTTTGGATCCAATGATGCCCGCCCTGCCAATAAGGAATTCAACGGGGCTGGAATGGACGTTTCTCCGGCGCTGAACGCGTGCCTGGGTTTCGAAGACATTGACGGCGAATCGGACACCGTGGACTGGCAATTCGTGACACGGGACCAGGTGCCGGAAGGGCCCTGGCTCGACATTGTCACCACCAGCCAGGTCCGCTGACCCGGCAGGCAACTCCGGCAGGCAGCCCGCCGCGGCGTCACCGCAGCTTGCCCTCCAAACCTGCGGCGAGGGCCTTGGCGAACTGGCCGGGCTCCTGCTGGACTCCGCTGCACACGTGGCTCGCCTGGCCATCGGCAGCGGCGGCTACGCACTCCCGGTCCCTGTTGAGCGACCACATGGATACCCTCTGGATGCCTTGTTGGACGGCAAAGGAGTTGAGGCCACTGGCCGCGTCCAGCCCGAAGACTTCGCCCGGCAGGTCATTGACGCCGATCATCGGAGTCAGGCCCATCTTCGACCAGATCTCCTGGCTGCTGAGGCTGGTCCCTACCCGTTGGTAGCTGAGGCTCAGCTGATCGTGGGTGGAACCGGCGGCCGCCACCGCCGCGTCCAGCATGCTCTGCGAGGACCCGCGGCTGGACCCGTAGTTCATGGTCATGATGTTGACGCCGGCCAGGTCGACCCCGGCGGCCAGCATCTGGTCCACCACGGCAATGCCGTCGTCGGTCAACCCACGTGGTGATGCCGGGAGCGTGAGCCACACGTCCAGTCCGCCGCCCCACCCGTCCTTTTCTTTTTGAAGGGCGGCCACCGCCGCTGCCCGCCGTTCCCCGGCCGGGCCGTTAAGCAGCGCATCTCCCTCGATGTCGAAATCGATGGTGGAAGGGGAGTAGCGCTCCACCACTGAGCGGTAAGCCGCCTGCAGCTGTACCGGGTCCTGGCATGCGACGGCAAGCTCAGTGTTAACTGAACCGCCAAAGGAAACCGCAATGGCGCCGCCGTTGGACTTCAGGGCGGAGATCCGTTGCTCAAGTTTGAGCGCGTCCCTGGCAGCATCGAGGCTGTAGGCATTGCCCCAGCTGGGAG
Source organism: Pseudarthrobacter sp. 1G09 (assembly GCF_050038305.1). Taxonomy (NCBI): domain Bacteria; kingdom Bacillati; phylum Actinomycetota; class Actinomycetes; order Micrococcales; family Micrococcaceae; genus Pseudarthrobacter; species Pseudarthrobacter sp. 1G09. Next base: position 4,060,462 of record NZ_CP188306.1, on the reverse strand, counting down.
CGCACGGCTGCGAGGAGTCGGCGACGACGAAGGCCAGGGTGACGTTACGGCTGTCCGGCAGGCCGGTCCCGGCTAAGTCGTACGGCGGGTCAACCGTCACGTCCGCATATCCCGAAAACCACGGTTGCTGTGCCATGCCCGCCTCCGCAATGAAACGCCATAGGAAGAAACCGCCAACCACTACCAGCGTTACGGCTGCGGCGACCACGGCGAGCCGGGTGCTGGAACGCCGGTTGCCCGAAGGCAGGTGCACCCTTCCCGCCCGCGATGGTATAGGGGACGCGGCAGCCCTGCTGACCTGGCCGGTGCCCGGTTTGCCTGCCACATGTCCCCCGCGTTGGTCGGATTTCCTGTCCACTCTCCTGAACCACCATTTGACCATAGGCGCCCCATTTTCAGGCCAGGATTCCTTGCATGACGGGGCGCAATTGCCGGGCAGGCAGCGCCGAGTAGTGGCTTCGCGCGGATACGTAATCAAAAAGCCAAATACGGGTACTGCCTACTCGTGTCCGGGGGGAACGGCCCTCCATAGGCTGAGGCTGTGAACGACTGAACTGGTCGGTGGAGAAACGGGTCTCACCATGGAAATCTCGTCAATGAAGGGCGTTGCCCTCCGATGGCCGTGCGCCGCTGCGGGCAGGTCCGCGCCGTGAGCGGCGAGCATCCCGGTTCCGGGACCGCCGGCCCTGGGAATGGCAAGCTGGCGTCAATGCAGGCCCGTGCTTCGCGCAGGAGGGTGGGCCTCCTTGCCGTGTCCTGGATTGCAGTCATTGCCGTATTGACCGGCGGTGCGTCGCTGATGACGGCCAACGGCGGGGACCGCAGCGGCGTTGCGGTGGGCCCGCAAACTTCCGATCCGCCCACCGCAGGCGCTGCGCCGCTGCTGTCAGTTTCCCTGACGTTCGACGGCGGCCGGTCCAGCCAGCGGGAAGCGGCCCGTATTTTGGCTGATCACCAGCTGCGCGCCACCTTCTTCGTCAACTCAGGCTTCATTGGCGCCGCCGGCTTCCTGAACCAGGAGGACCTGCACAGCTTTGCCGAACAGCACCACGAAATCGGCGGCTACACGGTCACCCTGGCCGACCTCACCGCCGTCGAACCCGGCGAAGCGCAACGGCAGGTGTGCAGTGACCGGGCGAAGCTCAGTGAATGGGGTTTCAAGGTGACCAGCTTCGCCTACCCGTTCGGGGCGTCGTCCCCCGCGGCCGAGGAGATCGTGTCCGGCTGCGGCTACAACAGCGCCCGGGGACTGGACCGGATCCGCAGCCCGCACTCCTGCGAGTCCTGCGCCCCGGCCGAGACCGTACGCCCGGAGGATCCCTTCAACACCCGTGCCACAGCCGAGGTGGGCCGCGACTGGACACTGCAGGGGCTCCAGCAGACCGTGGAACAGGCTGAGGCGGCAGGCGGCTGGCTGCAGCTGGCCTTCTACGACATCGATGACTCCGGAAATCCGCTGTCAATCAGCCCGGCCCTGTTCGAACAGTTTGCCGCCTGGTTGGATGCGCGGACAGGCCAAGGCACCATGGGGGTCCGGACAGTCCACGAGGTGATCGGGAAAGTAGCCAAGCCTGTGGTCCCGGGAGTAACTGCACCCCCTGCCGGCCCGGGCGTCAACGCCCTGCGGAACCCTGGGCTGGAAACACCGGGAAAGTATGGCCTGCCGGAATGCTGGCAGGTGGCAGGCTACGGAGAGAATTCGTCCGAACTGGCAACCCTGGCTCCCGGCTTCCGGGACGGCACGTCCCGGAGGCTGGACGTCACGGGCTACAAATCAGGGGACGCCAAGCTCCTGCCGGTCCTGGACCTGGGAGCCTGCGCGCCCAGCGTCACCGCGGGTCACACCTACTCGCTCCGCGCCTGGTACCAGTCCACGGCGCGGACGCAATTCGCCGTGTACTACCGCAACGCAATGGGTGATTGGCAGTTCTGGACGGCCAGCCCGTACTTCCCCGCCAGGACGACGTACGGGCAAGCGGTCTGGGAGACGCCGCCTGTTCCCGACGGCGCAGAGGCCATCAGCTTCGGGCTCAACCTTTTCAGCGACGGCCAGCTGGCCACCGATGACTACGAAATGTACGACACCGTGGGGGCGCCGCCTCCTGCCCAGTGAGCCCCCATCCCCCGGGGGCCTCCCCAAGATGAATCGAGTGGTAAGCCATGAAAACAACCGGCTGCGAGTCTGTGGAAGAACTGCCTCCCCGCGAGGGTGCCCGGCTGGGACTGCTCCGCCGGGCTAAATCCTTGGTGACCGTGGCGGCCGCCCTGGCCCTGGCAGTCGCCGGCCTGGTGATGAGCCCGCCCGCAGCCCAGGCTGCCGCGCCCACGGTGGTCAGCCTGACGTTCGACGACGGCCACGCGGACCAGTTGGCAGCAGCCCAGACCATGAACTCGCTGGGACTGAAGGGTACCTTCTACGTGACCTCCGGCGTCGTAGATACCCCGAACTACTTCACGCTCGCCCAGGTCCAGGCGCTGGCGGCCGCAGGGCACGAAATCGGCGGCCACACCGTGACCCACCCGGACCTCACCACCCTGCCCAGCGATGAAGCCACGCGGCAGGTCTGCAACGACCGCGTCAACCTCAGCAACTGGGGATTCCGGGTGACCAGCTTCGCCTACCCCTTCGCAGCGGCCAACGCCAGCACCGAGACAATCGTCCGGAACTGCGGCTACAACAGCGCCCGCGGGCTGGGCGATATCCGCACCCGATTCAGCTGCGGCACGTGTGCGGTGGGCGAATCCATGCCGCCGGCCGACCCCTATTACACGGCGGCGCCGGACCAGGTGGAAAACACATGGACGCTGGCGGACCTCCAAAGGAGCGTCACGCAGGCCGAGAACGGGGCCGGCGGATGGGTCCAGTTGACGTTCCACCACATCGCCAACAACCCTTCCGACCCCATCACCATCTCGCCCACCCTGTTTAACCAGTTCGCCAACTGGCTGAAGACCCGCCCCGCCACCACCACGGTCAAAACGGTGGACCAGGTCATCGGCGGGACGGTCAAGCCGCTCGTTTCAGGGCCCGCCGTTCCGCCGCCCGGCACGGGCAACCTGGTCAAGAACCCGGGCTTTGAAACGCTCACCAACGGCGTTCCCCAGTGCTGGCAGCAGGGCGGATACGGAACCAACACCCCCACCTTCAGCACCGTCAACCAGGGCCGGACCGGCAGGGGAGCCCAGGTGGTGATGCGGAACTACGCCAACGGTGACGCCAAATGGCTGCCGTCCCTCGACCTGGGCGGATGCTCACCCGCGGGAACGGCCGGGCACAGCTACAACCTGGGCATGTGGTACAAATCCACGGTTCCAACGCAGTTCGCCCTGTACTACCGCAGCGGAATCGGCTCCTGGACCTACTGGACCTCAAGCCCCTGGTTTGCAGCGGCCACCACGTTCCAGAAGGCGTCCTGGACCACACCGGCCCTTCCCGCCGGGGCGAGCGGCATCAGCTTCGGCCTGAACATTTTCAGTAACGGCACGCTGGTCACCGATGACGCCGAGATGTTCGACGCCGCCGCAACACCGCCGCCGCCACCACCGGCGGCGGGCGCGAACCTCGTGCAGAACGCCGGGCTGGAAACTGCCGGCACGGGCACCCTTCCGCAGTGCTGGCAGACGGCGGGCTTCGGAACCAATACCGCCACCTACGCCACGCTGGCCACCGGGGCGCACTCCGGTACTAAGGCCGTGCGGCTGGTGATGAGTAACTACTCAAACGGTGACAGCAAGCTTCTCCCGTCCCTGGACTCCGGTTCCTGCGCCCCACCTGCCATCGCCGGCAAGACCTACTCGCTGCGGGCCTGGTACACCTCCACCGCCACCACCCAGTTCGCGGTCTACTACCGCAACTCCGCAGGGACGTGGGTGTACTGGACCTCGAGCCCCTGGCTCGCCCCAACCGCCACCTACACGCAGGCAAGCTTCACCACACCGGCACTGCCGGCGGGGGCCACCGCCATCAGCTTCGGCCTCAACCTCTTCAGCAACGGCACCCTCATCACGGACGACTACGCGATGTACGACACTGTGGGGGCTCCGGCGCTGTGATTGCTGTTTCGATCATCTTGGTCCTTGGTGTCAGCACCATCTTCTGGACTCTCGTGGGGCTGGTGCGCCTCGCAGGGGAGAACTCCTGGCTGTTGGAGGATTGGAGACACCGGTACCGCACGTGGCGGTCCGTCAGGGCAGGGTTGCCGGCCGTCGCCGCCAGGCCCCGGAGGGGCCGCCACAGGGGAACCGGCATCCGCATCCTGCCGTCCCACGTCGCCGTGCTGGTGGCCGCCCATAACGAGGCGCTGGTGATCAACGAGACCATCCGCGCGGCGTCGAGGCTGGTACCGCGCCGGAACATCCATGTGGTTTCCGACATGTCGACGGACAACACGGCACAGCTGGCACGCGCAGCAGGGGTTAAGGTACTGGAGCTGGAGCCCAACCGGGGCAAGGCGGGCGCCCTGGCCGCCGGGATTGCGCACTTCGACCTGTGCCGGCGGTTCAAGGTGGTGATGCTGCTGGATGCCGATACGCGTCCCACCGAGGATTACCTTCGGACCGGCCTGCCGCTGTTCGCCGATCCAACGGTGGTGGCCGTGGCAGGGAGGGCGAAATCCATCATGGATCCGCCGTCACCCACCGCCATGGGACGGTTCCTGGTGGCGTACCGGGAGCGCCTGTACATCGTGGTGCAGCTCCTGCTGAAGTACGGGCAGGCCGCGCGCGGTGCCAACGTGGTGTCCATCGTTCCGGGGTTCGCCAGCATGTACCGGACCAGTGCGCTGCAGGAGATCGACGTCGTCGCGCCCGGCCTGGTCATCGAGGACTTCAACATGACGTTCGAGATCCACGCCAGGAAACTCGGCAGGATCGCGTTCCACCCGTCCGCGGCGGTGGCCTATACCCAGGACCCGGACAGGCTGCAGGATTACATGAAGCAGGTCCGCCGGTGGATTTTGGGATTCTGGCAGACGGTCCGGCGCCACCGGAAGCAGACGGGCCGGTTCTGGCTGGTCCTGGCGACGTACATTTTCGAGTTGCTGATGAGCTGCGTCTTCTTTGTGCTGCTGCTGCCGGTGTTCCTCGTCTCCATGTTTGCTGCGGTCCAGGTTACGGCCTTCGGCAGCGACTGGGACGTTGCTGTCTTCCTGTCCGGCCTGTTGCGGCCGCAGGATGTGCTGTTCGGTGTCCTGCTGCCGGACTTCCTGTTGACCATCCTGGCAGCGGTTTCCCTTCGCAAGCCGGGGATGCTGCTGATGGCACCGCTGTTCCCGCTGATGAGGATACTGGATGCTTTCCTGTGCCTCCAGGTACTCCCGAAGGCGTTCTCCTCCGCCTCCACCGGCGCCTGGGTCAGCCCGGCCCGCAGGGTGCAGGGGAAAGAGCTGACCCCGGTGACGGCCGGGAGTGGAGCCTCCTGACAACTGTCAGGAGGCTCCGTCAGACGGCCCCGCTCGAGGTGCTGCCGCCTGCTGTCAGTTGCTGACTCCTGAGGTGGTCTCGACAGTCAGCCACGGTCCGGCCGGAACGTTGGCACGGTCAATGAAGCGCCACGAGACGCGGTCGCTGCTGCCGTCCAGTTCGGCGAAGCCAAGGCAGCCGTTCAGGGCGGGGGAGACGTCCATGCCGGCACCCTGGCTGGCGTCGGCGGAGAAGCTTTGGTTGACCGGGCGTGCGTCGCCGGCCCCGAAGACGTAAGCGGAGTCGTGGTACTCGGAGCCGCTGGAGGGGCCGGCATCCTCGATCTGTCCGTAGCAGGTGCTGCCGTTCGGGCCCGTGATCTGGACCCACCGGTTCTTCATGTAGCTGTATCCCTGGTCCGCGCAGTGGTCCGCCCCGGTGGCGGCGTTATCCGCTGCAGCCCAGGGAATCACCCGGCAACGCTCCTGGAAGGCGACGCCGTCGTTCAGGTCGTCGTACGGCAGGTCAAGGTAGAACGGGTTCTGCAGCGGCTTGGGCTGGTTGAGCGGGAAGTATCCGTTGCTGGCAACGCGCCGTTCGGTGGCGCACTTGAAATCGGCGCCGGAACCGGAGCTCACTCCGTCACATCCGCCGTAGTAGCTGCCGGGGCATCCGGCAGCGTCGGCGGCAACGGTGCCGAGCTTGACCCCGGTGTGCTGGAATGCCCACTGGCTGTTGTAGGTGGAGCAGACCTGCGAACCGTCCGAGAGGCTGGCGTTGAAAATCTCGCCAACCCAGAACGTGGTGCTGATGATGTTGCTGTGCAGGGGGTACGCGCTGCTGCCGCTCCCGGTGGCTGCCGCCGGAACAATGGCGGGAGCGGGAGCCGGAGCCGGCGCTGCCGGGGCCGGTGCCTGGGTGGCCGGAGCGGGAGCGGCGGCCGCAGGGGAAGTTTCCGCCGCGGCGACCGGTGTGCTGCTTGGCGTGGGGGCGGGCGTCCGCTTGGGCTGTGCTTTGTCCTTGGCCGGCGACTCGGACGGGCGCTGTCCGGCTGCTTTCGTGGCTGCGGATGTGGTGGCGGACGACTGTGTGGCCGAAACCGTGAACAGTCCGCCGAGGGCCAGTAGCAGCACTGCTGCAAGAGCTGTGATCAGGTGTTTCATGGGATTCATATCTGTTGGGTGCATGGACTCCGAGACCATGGCGAACCCCCGCGGGCGCGCAAAAGTACCGCGCAGCGGCAACGCTGCGCGTCATCTTTTCTATCGCCCGGGATGGTGGATCGCGGTGGGGGCAGTTACATCAATCGGCGCTCGTCAACTCCCCAGCCGCAGGCGCCGGAACCTGCCCACGCCAACCAACCTTACACAGGCCCGGTCCAGCGCCCGAATCGGGAATACCCGGTCCGGGGCCCGAAAATCCAAGTAGTACACACTCAATCCCTGCCTGAAATGGCCCGATACCGTGTGAGCATCTCGACAACGGTCCTACCGCGGCCACCAGGAAATGCGCCCGGTGGCCCTCACCTAAGACAGGACCATGGACAACGCGGCAGGCAACCACCCTTCTCAGGGAATCATCCGGGCAGCGGAGCTGCATGACATTGTTGTCGCACTGTCAGGGCCGGAACCGGCAGGTGTGCTGATCTCCGGCGCCGGCGGTTCGGGCATGACAACCCTGCTGGACGCCGCGGCCTCCGTCCTGGAGGGCACCTTCTCTGTAGTTGCGCGCACCGCGGCCAGTTCCTTCACCGATGTTCCGTTCAGCATTGCCATGGCGCTGATTCCGGACCTGCCCGCGAAATCGAATGCTTCCCCCAGGTTCCTGGTGCAGGCCTCACGCCAGGCGTTGCGCAGCGCCGGGCCACCGGGGGTGCCTGTGCTGCTGGCCCTGGACAATATAGATTTCCTTGACGACCTGTCGCTCTGGCTCCTCAACAGGGTGGTGTCCGAACCGGACATCCGGCTGCTGGCAACCCACCGTTCCGACCGGCCGCTGCGCATGGAACTCATGGAGTCGGTGGTGGCCCGCCAGCTGTCCGTGGTCAACCTTTCCGAGCTTGGTCCGGAACGGATGCGGGACTTCCTGGAGTCCCGCCTTCAGGGCCGGCCTTCCGAAGGCCTGGTCCGGAATATCCAGGCAGCCTCCGCGGGCAACATGCTGGCCGCGAGGCTCCTCCTTGATGCGGTGGTGGCCGGCGGCGGTTTGGCCTGCTCCGGCGGTGAATGGTCGATGACCCGCGACACGCGCGGGGGAACCCAGATCCAGGAGCTCGTGACGCGCCGGCTGGCCAGGTATCCGCACCAGCAGCGGCAGCTGATAGATTTCCTGGCCGTCGGCGAGCCGCTGTCCGTCGGCGTTGCCGAAGCGCTGGCAGGGAGCGTAGCCCTGGCGGAGCTCCGGTCTGCGGGCGCCGTCCGGATCCAGGACGCCGGGCTGCCGGATCCCGCTGCCGCTACCGCAACCCTCAACCATGTCCTCGAAGCCGGTGCTGCCCTGCAGCAGTTGGCGCCGGACCAGCAGCGTGAACTGCGGCTGGCCCTCCGGGGCCAGATGTCCCACGGCGATGCCGGCTCGCTGTGGGACCTGTTCCGCCGCGTCGCCCTGGAGCAGGTAAGCGGCCTGCCTACGCCGGACGCCGACCTGCTGGCTGTCGCGATCGCCGCCAACGACCTGCATGACAGCCACCGCGCCCGGCACGCAGCCGCGGGGGTGACTGCGCCGGAACTCAGGCTCCCGGCCGGCGTCGAACATGCAAGGGCCCTGTACCTCATGGGGGACATCTATGGCAGCGTCCAGTTACTCAGGCGTTTGCTGGCATCCTCGGACGGCGCGGACAACAGGGAATTCCTGCGGGCGGTCTGGCTGCTGGTGCGGGCGCTGTATCCCACATCCCCGGACCCCAACGTTCTGCATGCCCTCGTTGACGATGCGCGACGACGGGTGGAGGCCGCCGTCGATGCCGAGCCTTTTGGCGGGCAGGAGGCACGGGACGAACTGGACGTCCTGCAGTTGTACCTTGACGCCCAGTCCGGCACCTGGCCGCGCGCCGGGGATGCGCTGTACCAGCGGCTTAGCCGGCAGCACACCATAGGCGCCCCACTGGGCAACGATCACCGGGCCGGCGGGGAAACCGGTGGCCCGCCTCCGTTGCCGACTACCGAAGCGGGTGTGCTGCTCATGGCGCTGGTCTCGCAGGGGCTGGCCGTTGGCGGCCGGTTTGCCGAGGCAGTGGAGTTGTCCACCGCCGCCCTGGAATCCCTGGAACGCCTGGCCCGGTGCACTGTGGACTTCCATGCCGTGGTGCTGATCATCCACGGCTCCAACCTGATCTGGCGGGGCCAATGGGGTGGCAGGGAAATGGTGTGCTCGGGGGCGCCGCGGCAGACAGTGGGCCGGCTCAGCTATTTTGAGGGGCCGGCGCACCTGTACCGGGCTTTTGTCCTGGCACGGCAGGGCAGCCTCGACCTGGCGTGTGAGCATTTCCGGCAAGCGAAGGTGCGTTTCGATGAAGCAGACCCGGAAGGGCTGCTTCCGGTCACGCTGGGTGGACTTGCCGCGGCCGCGTGGCTGCTGGGAGACGTGGGGCAGGTCCGCCGCGCCTTGGCAGCCTACGACGCGAGACGGCAGTCCGGCAGCTATCTGGCTGCCCGGCTGGCGGACAGTTACTCTTCGGCGGCCCGTTCGGTGGTGAGCGGTGCAGGCTTATCCAACCGCAGGCTGCTGCAGTTGGCGGATACCGCTGGCAAACGGGGACACCGCGCCCTGGAGAACCTGAATCTGGGGCTTGCGGCACGGATGGGAGCACGCGGAGTGAGGTCCCAGGAGGTGGGCGTGGCGGACCTCGTCTGGAGCGTGCCGCCGGCAATGCTGGGAGAGCCGCAGGACGACCTGCCGGCGTCGCATCCGGAGGCAGCTTTCCCCGGGTACGACGATCCTGAGCAGGACGATGTCCTGGGCGCCGGGGCCGTGCCGCCGGCGGGGACCACTGCTGCACGGCCCCCCGCTTCCCTCCCTGACCTCGGCAAGCTGTCCAACAGGGAGAGGGAAGTGGCCGGGCTGATAGCTTCCGGACTGAGCAGCGCGGAAGCGGCTGTCCGGCTGGGGATCTCCGTGAATACAGTCAACGCCCACCTGCAGCGCACCTACGGAAAGCTCGGGGTTTCGAGCCGGCAGGAACTTTCCGAGGTGTGGAGCCACGGAGAGGATTTCCCGTAGTAGCCGGGCTCGCCAGGAAGGTCGCTCCAACACATTCCCCCACAAAAGGGGCCCCGCCGGTGTGGGCTGCAGTGCAGCTCTCCGGCCGGGCCCTGGTGGTGCCGGGCGTCCCCGCTATAGCGGCAGGGACGTCATGAGTACCGAAATCGACACGAGGCCAAGGACGCACCAGACGAAGGCCAGCTGCCACATCTTGGCTTGGCCCTTCCGGTGGCTTCCATGCCACACCCGCTCCATTTCCTGAGCATCCATGCAGCAATTCTTGGCGGGGGAGTGCCGCTGCGAAAGGGTGGCCGCCACCCTTCTGCGGGTAGGGGGCACTCCAATCACCCAGATGCTACTTACGCATCCGGGGGCGCGCGGAAGGCGGTCCGGAAGCTGGCCGCGGGGACGCTCGGTCCTTGCGGATGCGGGGCGCGGATAACCTGTGGGTATGAAGAACCTGGACCTGAACCTGCTGCCCCCTTTGCAGGTCCTGCTGGAGCTCAAGAACATCTCCCGGGCGGCGGAACGGCTCCAGCTCAGCCAGCCGGCCACCAGCGCGGCGATGGCCAGGCTCCGGCGGCATTTCGACGACGAACTCCTCGTCCGCAACGGCCGCACCTATGACCTCACGCCCTTTGCGCAATCCTTGGTCCCGCTGGTTGATGAAGCCCTGCTGCACATCCAGCGTGCCACCCGGGTGCGGTCAGGCTTCGACCCCGGCACCAGCGAGCGGGAATTCATCATCGCCGCCTCGGACTATGCCGCCGCGCTGATTGTTGGCCCCCTGCGGGGGATCCTCCGTGAGGAGGCTCCCGGAGTGTCAGTGGATTTCATGCCCACCTCCAAATCCGGGATCCAGGGCCAGCTGGCCGACTACTCGAAGATCGACCTTCTGGTGGGACCCACCGGGTACCACATGCAGGGTGCCAGCAGGCAGCTTTTCCGGGACAGCTTTGTGGTGGTCGCGGACGCCGGGAATCCCCTGCTTCAGCAGCCCCGGCTCACACCGGCAGACCTGGTCACGGTGCCGCACGCCGTCGGGTATTTCGGCGAGGGCGTCAGCACCCCGGCGGACAAACTCTTCGAGTCGCTGGGCCTCCAGCGCCGGGTGGCCGCCGTGGTGGCCGGGTTCCTGTCCCTGCCGCTGCTGGTGGAGGGGACGGATCTTGTGGCGATGGTCCCGCGGATGCTGGCCGCACGCGCCGGGCGCGGGGCCAATATCGCGGTCCTGGAATTTGCAGACGGGACCGAGGCATCCCTGGTGGAGGCCATGTACTGGCATCCGTCCCAGACGGAGGACCCGGCAAGCGTTTGGCTGCGGTCCGTGGTCCAGCGTTCGTGCGGCCGGCTGCAGGAACTCTTCCCAGTCAACGCCCATCCCGTGGCCATCCACGCGGCGGGTACCCCGTAGACCCATGGCATGGACCGGCTCCCGGAGGGGGTCCCCGCATAATTCTTCCCTGTGACGGGGTGGTTGCGCAGCCGTAGACTCGTGCTGGAACGAGCCGTGCAGCGACTCAAGCAAACCCAAGGAGGACTGTTATGAGCAATGCAACCACCAGCCCCGAGGCGGCGGCCGCCGCGCAGACCCTGTTCCGGGTGGCTCTGGGAGGAGTGCTCGTGGCTCACGGATCCCAAAAACTCTTTGGCTGGTTCGGCGGAGGAGGCGTCGAAGGCACCAGTAAGGGCATGCACGCCATGGGGTTCCGCCCCGCTAAGACAAGCGCCGTCCTTGCGGGCGTAGGTGAAGCAGGAGCCGGGCTTGCCTTGGCCCTGGGGTTGGCCACCCCCGCCGCCGGCGCCGCTGCCGCAACCACCATGGGCGTAGCGGCCAGCGTCCACGCCCCGAACGGTTTCTTCGCCCAGGAAGGCGGCCTCGAGTACCCGGCCGTGCTGGGCCTGGCAGCCGCCGCCTTCACGATCGGGGGATCCGGACTCTACTCCCTGGATGCGCTGACCGGCCACGTCTTGGACCGGCCGTGGATGCGGATCACCGCTTTGGCCGCGATCCCCACCGCCATCGCAATCCAGGTTTCCCGCCGGCGGAAAGCCCTCGCTGCAGACGATGCCGCTCCGGCCGCCGGCGCTGCCGCGGAAGACGCCTGAGCCGTACCCCGCGCAGCGCCCACGCCGCCAGATCCGTTGCGATCACCCGGGCCCCGGGCTCTGCCGGCAGGAGCGCCTCCGCGGCGCCTGGCCTTACCCTGCTCCGGTGACCACCGCAGTCCGGCCCTCCAACTGGAGGGAAGCCACCTAGATTCCGGAAGGAGCCGCAGCGGCGACCCGGTTGCGGGGGCGGGTCCGGGCTGGGACCCGGGTCAGGGCCTCGCGTCGGCTGCCCACGGTGTTTTGGATGCTTCCGATGCCTTCGACGGTCATGAGCACCACGTCGCCGGTTTTCAGCGCCGGAGGAGTCTGGGCGCCGTTCCGGCCCCAGAGTTCGGCGAGGCAGCCGCTGCCACATGTGCCAGAGCCCAGTACATCGCCCGGCCGAACCACCGAGTCCTGCGAGGCGTAAGCGACCAGCTCCGCGAAAGGCCAGCCCATATTGGAGAGCAGGTCCTGGCCGATCTGTTTGCCGTTGACCTCGACGGACATGGAGATCGACAGGAAGCCCTCGGCGTCATGGCGGTCCTCGAACTCGTCCGCTGTGACGATCCATGGGCCCAGGGTGTTGGCGAAGTCCTTTCCCTTGCACGGCCCCAGGCTGACCTTCATCTCGCGGCGCTGCAAATCCCGGGCGGACCAGTCGTTGAGGACGGTGTAGCCGAAGATGTGCCGGTGCGCCGCGTCCGCGTCCAGGTTCCGGCCGTCGCTGCCGGGAACGCGCCCGACGACGGCTGCCACCTCAGTCTCGAAGTCCAGGTCAACGCACCCGGCCGGGATCCCAATCACCTCGCCGGTGCCGGTCACGGTGTGCGGGTTGGTGAAGTAGAACGTGGGCGCCTCGTACCATTCGGGCACCACGCCGGCGACGCCGTCGATGCTCTTCCGGACGCCCTCAACGTGTTCCTCGAAGGCCACAAAGTCGCGGATGGTGGCCGGCGCCAGCGGGGCGAGCAGCTGCACACCCGCCAGCGGAACCGCCGCGCCGGAGCCGATGGTCCGCCGGGCAATGGCCAGCGTCTCCTCCAATCCGGCGTCCAGCAGGGCTTGCACGTCCTGTCCCGCAGGCAGCGGATGGCAGGCGCCGTCGCTGACAAAGCCGGACTGCGTCCCGCCGTCGTGATTCCACCGGGCAATCTTGACCATGAATCTGTTCCTTAGGCTGGCTGGCTGGCGGTACGGGTTGACGCTGGGGTGATGCCGAGGGCGGCGGCGTTCCCGGCGAGGACCCTGGCCTGGTCTTCCGCCGGAAGCTGCGCATCGACAACCTCCGCCACAGGCTGGTCCGAACCCATGTCGAACGGGTAGTCGGAGCCCAGCAGCACCCGGCCGGGGCCGGCGGCGGCCACGAGGGCCGCCAGTTCGGCCGGGCTGTGCACCAGGGAATCGAAGTAGAGCTTTTTCAGGTAGGACGACGGCGGTTCGGCGCACCCGTGCGCTTCGGGCCGGACCCGCCAGGCGCGGTCGGAACGGCCCAGGGTGGTGGGCAGGTACCCGCCCCCGTGTGCGGCCAGGACCTTGAGGTCCGGATGGCGGTCCAGGACGCCGGAGAAGATCAGGTGGGACAGGGCCACGGCGTTTTCGGCGGGCTGGGAGACCGTGTTGGCGAGGTAGAAGCGGTCCAGCCGCTCATCCAGTGAGCAGCCGAACGGGTGCAGGAACACCAGGGCGCCCAGCTCCCCGGCCCGGGACCAGAATGGTTCCAGCCGCGGGTCACTCAGCTCAACGGTGGTGCGGTCCCCGCCGGGGGTGGCGGCGAAGGAACCGATTTCCACGCCGAGCAGCCCGCATTCCAGTACCGCGTGTTCCAGTGCTTCCACCATGAGGTGCGGGTGCTGCAGCGGAACCAGGCCAAGGCCGTTGAGGCGGTCCGGGGCGCGGTCCACGAAGTCCCGCACGGCCTGGTTGGCTGAACGGGCCAGCTGGAGCGAGAGTTCCTCACCGGCGAAGTAGTAGAAGTGCGACGGCGACGGCGAGACCAGCTGCACCTCCACGCCCTGGGCGTCCATGTCCGCAAGCCGGCGGTCCAGGTCCGTCAGCTGCGGCCAGCGCTCCTTGATCATTTTCCCGGAGGCGGCCATCGATTCGGGCCCGTTGCGACGCACCTCCAGCCCCTGCTGGGCACCGAAGCCCTCGGGGTCGGCCTCGGCCACGAGTTGCTGCAGGGCCGGAAGCAGGATGTGGGCGTGGACATCCACGGTGGGCGCTTGAACAGAAATGGTGCTCATGCGGGTTCCTTCAGCATGGTGGAAAGTGAGTACATCAGGCCGGGCACATTGGCGTCGCGGACGCCGTCGAGCATCCACTGGCCCAGCTGGACGGAGGCGTTCACCACGGCCTTGGCCCGGTCCAGCCGGCGGTCGGTGAATTCCTTCCACAGCGTCTCGGTGAGGTCGTCGGCCTGGATCAGCAGCTCAGCCAGGACGGCCGCGTCCTCCAGTGCCATGGCCGCACCTTGTGCCACCGTGGGCGGGCAGCTGTGCGCGGCGTCGCCGACGATCACGGTGCGGCCGCGGTTCCATGGGCCGTCCACCAGGTGGGTGGTGAACCACGTGTAGTTGATGCGCGCGCTGTGGTCCAGGTTGGCGCGGATTTCCTTCCATGGGCCGCCGTAGGCTGCGGCGAGTTCGGCCATGATGCGGGGCCCGTCCTCGTGCTTGCGCTCCTGGGCCTTCTCCACCAGGTAGGCGTAGATGGTGTCCGGGCCGGTGGGGCAGTAGCCAGCGATGAAGCAGGGGCCGCCGTAGGTCAGGTCGGTGCGGACCACCTCGTCGGGCCGCTCGACGAAAGCGCGCCAGATGCCCATGCCCGTGGGCCTGGGCTCGACGTCGATACCGATCGCCTTGCGGACGGCGGAGTGCAGCCCGTCAGCGCCGATCAGGAGGTCGTAGCTGGCGGCGGTGCCATCGGCCGTGCGTACGGAGACGGACCCGCCGTCGTCCGTTATCTCCGTGACGCTCTTGCCGTAACTGATGCGTGTGCCCGCCTGCTCGGCGCGTTCGCGGAGGATGGCGGTGAGGTCCGGCCGGTACATGCCCATGGTGGCCGGGAGGTCATCGCCGCCGGTACGGATGTCCTCAAGGACTGCCAGGACTGTGCCGTTGGGGTCCGGGGCGCGCAGGCCCAGGGTGCTGAACCCGTAGCCCTTGGCCTCCACCTGGTCCCAGACACCGAGCTGCCGGAGGACCCGGAGGGCGTTCCCCTGCAGGGTGATTCCGGACCCGAGCGTCTGCGGGGCGTCTGCCTTTTCCAGGATCTCCACCCGGATTCCTGCATCGGCCAGGAGGATGGCAGCGGCCAGCCCGGCGGCTCCCGCCCCCACGATTCCGACGTTCTGTACTGCTGCCATCGCTGACTCCTTTGTATTGACGGCGTTACTGCTGGTGGTTGGTGTACTGAAGCTACCGGACTGCAACTACCGGACGGCGATCGGGTTGACGGGTGAGCCGACGGCACCGGTAATGGGCAACGGGGCTGCGGTCAGCAGGAAGTCGTACCTGCCGTCCGCCGTGCACGCCTCCGCGAGAGCGTCCGGATCCCACATCTCGCCGAGGAACAGTCCCAGGTTGGGGATGGCGATCTGGTGGAGGGGCTGGAACGCGCCGTCGAACTCGTTCGGACGGACTTCGAAGCCCCAGGTGTCGGTGGCGATCCCGGCGATTTCGCTGCGGTGCAGCCAGGGTGCGGTGCTGAAGGACAGCCCGGGAGCGGCGCCGCCGGCGTAGTCGCCCCAGCCGTCGCGCCGGACGCGGGTGTACTGGCCGGTACGGATCACCACGATGTCGCCGCGTCGCACTTGGGAACTGGGACCCTGCAGTTCGATGGTCCGCTGGAGGTGTTCCGGTGTGATCGCAAAACCGTCCGGCAGTTCGCCGTCGTCCCGTCCCAGCTCGGGGCCGAGCGCCCGGCCGACGTCGAGCAGCACACCCCGGGTGGCGATCTTGGCCGCGGCTGTTTCGATGCCGGTCACCAGATCGCCTTCGGAGGTGACCACGTCCCCGGCGGCGCGGCCGTTCCAAGCCTTGCCCTGGTCGAAGATGTGGCCCAGGCCGTCCCACTGGGTGGAGCACTGCAGCGGCATGGCGATGACGTCGTCCGCCCCGCCGAAGCCGTGCGGGAAGCCCTGGTTGCCGCGTTCGGCGTCCACCCCCGTGTCCGTCATGGTGTGGACCGGGTTGGTGCGGCGCCGCCAGCCCTTCTGGGGGCCGTTGGTGTCGAACGGCTGGGACAGCGAGAACGCCTCGCCGGACTTCACCAGGGCCGCTGCCTCGACGCGCTTGCCGGGGTCGATGAAATTCAGGGTGCCCAGGACGTCGTCCTGGCCCCAGCGGCCCCAGTTGTTGTGGGCCGCTGCCATGGCGCGGATGCTGCCGAGCGGGTCTTCACGCCGGATAACCGGGGAATCGGTGGATTCCCCGGTGCCGGGTGCTGTGTCCTGGGTGGTCACGGCCTGCTGCTTTCGGTGGGAGTTTCGTCCTTGCAGTGGATGAGCTGGGTGCCCAGTCCGGTGATGGTGCCTTCCATGACGTCGCCGTCTTGGAGGAACCGGCCCCAGTGCTGGCCGTTGCCAGCTGGGCTCCCGGTCAGGACCAGGTCGCCCGGACGCAGCGGCATGATCTGCGAAGCCTCGCTGACGAGCTTGGCCACGCCGAAGATCATGTCCTGCGTTGACTCGTCCTGCATGGCCTGGCCGTTGAGCTTCAGGGTCACCTGGACGTCCTGGGGGTCGCCGAAGAACTTGGCCGGAACCAGCAACGGACCCGTCGGCAGGAAGCCCCGCGCGTTTTTGGCGCGGTACCAGTCCGAACCAATGGCCGGCATGTCCTTGCGGAACACGAATTCCCGCGTAGTGATGTCGTTGACCATGGTGTAACCGAAAACGTACTCCAGGGCTTTCTCCGGGGTGACCCGGAATGCCTCTTTGCCGATCACGGCCGCCAGTTCCAGTTCCCAATCGTCTGACTTGCTGTAGGACGGCAACGTGAGGTCGTCCGTGGCGGAAGCGACCGCCGTCGGGAGCCCGATGAAGAAGTACGGCGTGCCCTGGCCCGCGCGCTTGTCCATCATGGCTGCCGTCTTGGCCCGGACTTCCTCCGCATCCTGCCCTGCCTCGCGGTGTGCCACTGCCAGGTCGATGACGTGCTTGCGGTAGTTGGCGCCGGTCTGCAGAACCTGGGCCGGCTCAACGGGTGCAAGGATTTCGACGGCGGAGCGGTCCAGTCCGGTCTGCTCGCCTGCGGATGCGGCAAGGGAGTCCAGCTGTGACTCGGTGGTGTCCCAGTGCTGGATCAGGGAATTGATGTCCGAATCCAGCGGCAGGACGCGGTCGCCAACGAGCAGGCCCGAGCGGGCCTTGCTGTCGCCGGGTTCCTGGAAGCGGATCAGCGAATAAGTGGTTTCAGCCATGGTGACTTAGCCCCGGCCCTGCTGGGCGTAAGGGTTCAGGAGTGCTTCCTTCATGTCCGGGGAGGCGCCTTCCTCAGTGGCCGTGAAGCCTTCGGCGGGCGGGAAGGACTCGGTCATGGAGTGGGGCATGGCGCCGTTCTTGTAGAAGTTGTTCGAACCCTCGGACGGCTTCCAGGTGTTGGCTTCCCAGTCCGGAACGTAGTTGCGGTAGCCGCCGGAGTTGAGCTCAACGCGCATGCCGGACGGGTCACGGAAGTAGAGGAAGTTCTGCTCGCCCACGCCGTGGATGGAGGGGCCGTACTCCATGGGGGTGCCGTTTTCCATCATGACGTCCGCGGTGCGGAGCAGGTCCTCGGTTGCGTCCACCCAGAAGGCGATGTGGTTGACGCGGCCGGGGCGGTTGGAGGTGTCCAGGACGACGCCGAGGTCGTGGGACTTTTCGTTGGTGGTCAGGACCGAGAAGACGGTGATGGGGGCTTCGTCCAGGTCCACGAATGCCATGACGCGGAAGCCGAGGGCCTCGTTGTGCCACTTGGCGAAGCCGCGGACGTCCGAGCTGGCGACGGTGACGTGGTCGAGGAAACGCGGGGCGGCCGCGTGGCTGCTGCGGCGCTCGGGACGGTCCGGGTAGGTGGATTCAAAGCCGGGCTCGGCCACGAACTTTTCCACCTCATAGAACAGGCGCATGTGGTGGCCGTAGGGACCGGTGAACTCGTAGGCCTTGCCGTAGCCGTGGCCGCCGGCGGTCCAGGCGCCCTGTACGCCGGTGGTTTCGATGCGCTGGGCGGCGGCTTCGAGGGCTGCCTGCGAATTGGTGCGCCAGGCCATGCGGCCGAGGGTGGCCTCGGGGCCTTCGGTGATGACCAGGCTGTAACGGTAGTAGTCGCCCCAGCAGCGCAGGTAGACGTTGCCATCCACCCGGTCAATGATGCGCATTCCGAACTTTTCCTCGTAGAACTTGGCCGAGGCTTCGACGTCGGGGGTGGTGATCTCAAGGTGGGCAAGATGGGAGAGGGGAGTTTCCACGTTGAATTCCTTCTGTGCACTGGCTGCTTCTGTTTCGTGCAGGTCCTGTAACCACTGTGAGCCACTTCATGTATTTGGGAAAGGATACTTTTGCTATAGCAACCATCCGTCGCGCAAATAGCTGGAATGAGTATCGGGGATCCGGGACGGGCGTTGGATGGGCCTGAACTTACGAGCCACGACTCTGCCGGCCGGGCTGGATCCGGGGCTTGTTCGAGCATCTGAGCCTTGTGGCCCCGGCCCCGAACAAGCCCGCGAACAAGCCCGGGAGAAAGCGGCCTGCCGAAACAGTGAGCCCGGAGAAACGTCGAGTTAACCTTCCCGCCCGACGCATGAAACGTCCGCTTGGATACTCTGGTGCAACAAGGTTTACTATTAGCTAACACCAACCCGGACAGGAATGTCTCGATGACAAGTGTCGCAACCCCTGCTGTAACCCCCGCGGCGGAGTTCACCACTCCCGCACGCACAGAGCCGCCGGCAGCCCGCCCGGAAACTCCCGCCGACGCGCCCACCATCTCCCTCGCGGACATTGCCCGCGCCCACAACGTCCGCTTCCTCCTGGCCACCTTCGTGGACATGACCGGCAAACCCTGCGCCAAGCTGGTTCCGGTGGAAGCGGCCGACGAACTCGAAAAGGGCGCCATGGGCTTCGCCGGCTATGCCGCGGGCCTCATCGGACAGAAGCCCCAGGACGCGGACCTCATCGCCGTCCCGGATCTCACGTCCTTCACCCCGGTGCCCTTCATCAAGGAGGGCCTGGCCATCATCCACTGCGATCCGCACGTCAACGGCATGCCCTGGCCCTACGCCCCCCGCGTCATCCTCAAGAACGCCCTGGCGCGCCTCGCGGACCAGGGCATGCAGGCCAAGGTGGGTGCGGAGGTGGAGTACTTCCTGGTCAACAGGAACGACGACGGGACGCTGAGCACCGCAGACGCCCGCGACGATTCGCCCCGGCCCTGCTATGACGCCCGCGGTGTCACGCGCATGTACGAACACCTGACCTCCATCTCCGAGGCGATGAACAGCCTCGGCTGGGGCAACTATGCCAACGACCACGAGGACGCCGCCGGCCAGTTCGAGCAGAACTTCAACTACGCCGATGCCCTCACCACGGCCGACCGCGTGGTCTCGCTCCGCTACATCCTGAACATCCTGGCCGAACAGCGCGGCATGACCGCCACCTTCATGCCCAAGCCGTTCACGGACCGCACCGGCACGGGCCTGCACTTCCACCTCTCCCTATGGTCAGACAGCAACGCACTGTTCCCGGAAGCGGGAGATACAGCGGACGACGGCGGACGCGGCCTCGGGCTGTCCGGCCTCGCCTATTCGTTCATCGGCGGGATCCTGGACCACGCCCCGGCGCTGCAGGCCTTCCTCGCCCCCACGGTGAATTCCTACAAGCGCACCGGTGCCACCACCAGCTCTTCCGGCGCCACCTGGTCGCCGCGGAAGGCATCGTACGGCGGCAACGACCGCACCCACATGATCCGCGTGCCGGACAACAACAGGATCGAACTCCGCTCCGGCGACGGCTCCGCCAACCCGTACCTGGCCATCGCCGCAGCCGTCGCCGCCGGCCTGGACGGGGTGGAGAAGTCGATCGACCCGGGTACGCCGTCCGGTCCGGGGGAGTCCAGGCCGGACGCCCACCTCCTGCCTGCCACGCTGCTGCACGCCGTCGAAGCACTCCGCAGGGACCCGGTCATCCTGGCCAGCCTCAGCGGCGACGCGGCCATCGGCGCCTACTACGCCGACGCCAAGGAAGACGAGTTCCTCAGCTGGCACAACCAAGTCAGCGACTGGGAAATCCGCACGTATTTGACCTCGATCTAGCCAGTCGTCGATCCAGCCCTCCACCACGCCACCAAGAACCAAGCAAAGGACTTTCCATGTGCGGAATCGCCGCGCTGCAGCTGCGCAATCCCTCGCTGCACTCCCAGATGGGCAGCCTGCTGTCCTCAATGCTCTGCCAGATCGTGGACCGCGGCCCGGACTCCGCCGGCCTCGCCGTCTACAACACTCCGGGCCTGGTCTCCCCGGGCACCTCCACACTGAGCCTGCTCGGCAGGGACCAGGGAATCACGACGACGGCACTCACCGCGGGCGTCGCCGCGCTCCTCGCCGGAGTGCTTCCAGCCGATGCGCAGGCCACCGCGCAGGTGGTGGGCGACACCACCCTGGTGAGCGCCGCCGTCGGGACGGACCTTCTGGTGAAGGCCGTCACCGAAACCGTGCCCGGCGCCACCATCATTGGCCGGGGTGAGCACGTGGCCGTGATGAAGAGCGTGGGCCATCCCATGGAGATCGCCGCCGAGCACGGGCTTGAAGGGATGGCCGGAAGCCAGGGCCTGTCCCACACCCGGATGGCCACCGAATCGGCCGTCACAGCAGGCGGCTCGCACCCGTTCTCCGTGGCCGACGATCTCTGCCTGGTGCACAACGGCTCCTTCTCCAACCACGCCACCGTCCGGCGGAGCCTCAAGCGTGAAGGCGTGGTGTTCGACTCCGAGAACGACACCGAGGTGGGCGCCCGCTACGTCGCTTCCCGGCTGAAGCAGGGCGACACCCTCGAGGAAGCACTGGTGAACCTTGGCAAGGTCCTGGACGGCTTCTACACCCTGGTGGTCACCACGGCGGACAGCATGGCAGTGGTCCGCGACCCCATCGCCTGCAAGCCGGCCATCATTGCCGAAACAGCCGACTATGTAGCCATGGCCTCTGAGTACCGCGCCCTGGCCGGCCTGCCCGGCATCGACAACGCCCGCATCTTTGAACCGGAACCCGGAAAGGTCTACACATGGTCACTCTGACAGCCCTCGAAACCACCGCGCCTGAAACAGCTGCACCTGCGGCGTCCGACGGCGGGGCCGCACCCACAGTGGTGGACCTCGCCGATGCCCCGGTACGCAGCCTGAACCAGGCCCTGCACGACGCGGTGGACGGCCAGTCCTGGACCATCACCAGCCCCGGCGGCAAGCACAGCCTCGCGGTCGGCATCAACGCCGACGTCGCCGTGACCATCGAAGGCCATGCCGGCTACTATGCCGCCGGGATGCATCAAAAGGGCAGCGTCACCGTCACCGGCAATGCCGGCGTGGGTCTGGCCGAAAACATGATGTCCGGCACGGTCCACGTGAAGGGCGATGCCTCCCAGTCCGCGGCCGCCACCGGACACGGCGGCCTGGTGGTCATCGACGGCAACGCCGGTGCACGCTGCGGCATCTCGATGAAGGGCGTGGACATCGTGGTGGGCGGCAACATCGGCCACATGTCCGCCTTCATGGCCCAGGCCGGCCGCCTGGTGGTCTGCGGTGACGCCGGTGACGCCCTGGGCGACTCGATCTACGAAGCCCGGATTTACGTCAAGGGCACCGTGGCCTCCCTGGGCGCCGACTGCATCGAAAAGCCGCTCCGCGAAGAGCACCTCGCTGAACTCGTCGAACTGCTCTCCGCCGCCGGCCGCACCGACAACCCCGCCGATTTCAAGCGCTACGGTTCCGCCCGGAACCTCTACCACTTCCACGTCGACAACTCGACTGCCTACTAGGAGGCCCCCGTGACCATCACCTCCGTTCCCGCCCCCGCCCAGGCACCCGCCGCAGCACCAGCAAACATTGCCGAACTGGGCCTCCGCGAGTCCGCCACCTTCGACCGCGCCACCATCGCCGACATCCAGCGCGCCGCCGCCACCGGCGTCTACGACATCCGCGGCTGGGGCGCCAAGCGCAAGGTCCCGCATTTCGACGACCTGCTCTTCCTGGGCGCCTCCATGTCCCGCTACCCGCTGGAGGGCTACCGCGAAAAGTGCGATACCGATGTCGTCCTCGGCGACCGGTACGCCAGCCGCCCGCTGCACCTGGCTACGCCGGTGACCATCGCCGGCATGAGCTTCGGCGCCCTCTCCGCCAACGCCAAGGAGGCGCTGGGCCGCGGCGCGTCCGAGGTGGGCACCTCCACCACCACGGGCGACGGCGGCATGACCCCTGAGGAGCGCGGCCAGTCCAAGCACCTGGTGTACCAGTACCTGCCGTCCCGCTACGGCATGAACCCGGACGATCTCCGCAAGGCCGACGCCATCGAGATCGTGCTCGGTCAGGGCGCCAAGCCCGGCGGCGGCGGCATGCTGCTCGGCCAGAAGATCACCGAACGCGTGGCCGGCATGCGCACCCTCCCGGTGGGGATTGACCAGCGGTCCGCGAGCCGCCACCCGGACTGGACCGGCCCGGACGACCTCGAGATCAAGATCGGCGAACTGCGCGAGATCACCGACTGGAAGACCCCCATCTACGTCAAGATCGGCGCGTCCCGGCCGTACTACGACACCGCGCTCGCCGTGAAGTCCGGTGCGGACGTGGTGGTGCTCGATGGCATGCAGGGCGGCACCGCGGCCACGCAGCAGGTGTTCATCGAAAACGTCGGCATCCCCACCCTCGCCGCCATCCCGCAGGCCGTCCAGGCGCTGCAGGAGCTGGGCATGCACCGCAAGGTCCAGCTGATCGTCTCCGGCGGCATCCGCACCGGCGCCGACGTCGCCAAGGCCATGGCCCTGGGCGCGGACGCTGTGGCCATCGGCACCGCGGCGCTGATTGCCCTGGGCGACAACGACCCCCGCTACGCCGCCGAATACTCGGCCCTGGGCTCGGCCGCCGGGTTCTACGACGACTTCCAGGACGGCCGCGACCCCGCCGGCATCACCACCCAGGACCCGGAGCTCTCCTCCCGCCTGGACCCCGTGGCCGCCGGTAAGCGGCTGGCCAACTACCTCCGCGTCCTCACCATGGAAGCCCAGACCATTGCCCGGGCCTGCGGAAAATCGCACCTGCACAACCTGGAGCCGGAAGACCTGGTGGCGCTGACCATCGAAGCCTCCGCGATGGCCCGGGTGCCGCTGGCAGGCACCAGCTGGATCCCCGGTGTGCAGGGAAGCTTCTGATGGCGGAGTCCTCTGATTACGTGGTGGTGGGCGCCGGCCTGGCCGGTGCCGCCACCGCTTGGCAGCTGGCCGCCCGCGGGCACCAGGTCACCCTGCTGGAGCGGGACGTCCCGGCCGCACACGACGCCAGCTCCCACGGCTCCGCACGGATCTTCCGCTACGCCTACCCGGACCCGTTCTACACGCAGGCCGTCCTTGACGCGAAAGTACTCTGGGACGGCCTCGCCGCCGACGCGGGAACCGAACTGATCACACCATTCGGTGCGGTGGACTACGGCCCCACGCGGCAGCCGGCCCTGCTGGCCGGTTTCCTGGCCGGGGCCGGGATCGACCACGAGCTGCTCTCCGTCGCCGAAGCCCGCCACCGCTGGCCGCAGATCGCGTTCGATACCGAGGTCCTCTGGCACCCCGGGGCAGGGGTCATCGACGCCGAAACCTCCGTGAATGCGATGGTGGCGCTCGCGGTCCGGTACGGCGCCCGGGTGTTGACCGGCTGGGCCCTGGAGCGGGTGGAACGCCTGGGCAGCGGTACCGGCGCCGGGTACCGTCTCCACTCCGCCACAGGAGAAACGCTCGACGCCGGCAATGTGGTCATCAGCGCCGGCGGCTGGCTGCCACGGCTGCTGGACTGCCTGCCGCTGCCGGCCGGGTTCCTCGCCGGCCTGCCGGAATTCACGGTCCGCCAGGAGCAGGCCTTCCACTTCAGGTACCGGGAGGACCCGGGCTACTCCAGTGCCACCTGGCCCACGTTCATCCACAAGGCCACCGACATCCAGGCCTACGGGCTCCCCGGCGGGCGCGACGCCGGATTCGCCGGCCAGAAGGTGGCCGAATACAACGGCGGCCCGCTGATCCGGTCGGCTGCGGAGCAGACCGGCCAGGTGGACCCCGCCAACCGCACCCGCGTGGTGGACTACGTCAGCCGTTACCTGCCGGGCCTGGACCCAGAGCCGTACGCCGAAACAACCTGCCTGTTCACCAACACCCCCACCGAGGACTTCCTCATCGACCGGGCGGACAACCTCACCGTCGTCTCGCCCTGCTCCGGGCACGGCGCCAAATTCGCCCCGCTGATCGGACAGTGGGCAGCCGATCTGGCCACCGGCGCAGCGGCCGTCCCTGACCGGTTCCGCGGCGCCACCTTGCCAACACTCACCACGTAGAACGGATCCCCGTGAGCATTCCCCAGACAGCACCTGCGCGGCCCGCCGTACCCGCCGAAACCACCGGCGCACCCACCGTAACCGGCCTCCTGAAGGAAATATCCGGCGTCGGGCGTGACAGGACGCGCGGCGGCTACTCCCGCCCGGTGTTCTCCACCGCCGAAACGGACCTGCGAAGCTGGTTCATCGAGCAGGCCTCCCGGCGCGGGCTGGACGTCCATACCGACGCCAACGGCGTCATCTGGGCCTGGTGGGACACGGCGACGGGCGTGCGGAAAGATGCGGTGGCCACCGGCAGCCACCTCGATTCCGTCCCCGGCGGCGGTGAGTACGACGGCCCGCTGGGGGTTGCCTCGGCGCTGGTCGCCGTCGACCTCCTCAAAGCACGCAACTTCCGCCCGCGCCGCCCTCTGGCGATCGCGGTGTTTCCGGAGGAGGAAGGCTCACGGTTCGGCATCGCCTGCCTGGGATCGCGGCTCCTCACCGGCGAACTCGACCCCAACAAGGCCCGCAACCTCCGCGACCCGGACGGCAACACCTACGCCGACGTCGCAGCAGCCAACGGGCACGACCCGCGGTTCATCGGCGCCGACTACAAGGCGCTGCAGCAGCTGGGCCAGTTCGTTGAACTGCACGTGGAACAGGGGAGGGGCCTGATCGACCTGGACCAGCCGGTGGCGGTTGGCTCGTCCATCCTGGGCCACGGCCGCTGGAAGCTGGCCATCTCCGGCGAGGGAAACCACGCCGGCACCACGCTGATGAAGGACCGCAGGGACCCCATGATCGCGGCCGCCAAGGTGGTGGTGGGCATCCGCGACACCGCCCGCAAGTACCGTGACGCCCGTGCCACGGTGGGCCGGCTGCAGCCCGTTCCCGGCGGCACCAACGTCATCCCGTCCCGGGTGGACCTGTGGATCGACGTCCGGCACCCGGAGGATTCGGTCACCGCCGCGCTGGTGGAGGCCATCGGGTTGAACGCCCAGGTCCTCGCCGCCGGGGAAGGCTGTTCCGCCAACCTCACCATGGAATCGCTGAGCCCCACGGTGCATTTTGACGGCGGCCTCCGGGACCGGCTGCAGCAGCTCCTGCCTGCTGCGCCGGTGCTGGCCACCGGTGCAGGGCACGACGCCGGGGTGCTGGCGGCGCACCTGCCCACCGCAATGCTGTTCGTGCGTAACCCCACCGGCATTTCGCATTCGCCCGACGAACTGGTGGAGGACCGGGACGCCGAGGCCGGCGCCCTTGCCCTGGCGGACTCCCTGGCCGGGCTCCTGGGCGAGGCCCGCGTCATTGGCTAGCACCGGCGTCGTGCTCCGGAGCCCGCGCGGGCCGCCTAAGATGGCAACCATGACCGAACAGGCCGGGGACCGCGCAGAAGACCAGCAGGCCGGGGATGTTGCCGGGAAGCTGGAGCAGGTCATCGCCGCGCAGGTCCGGCACTACCGCACCGCGGCCGGTCTCTCCTCGGCAGAACTCGCGGCCCGCACAGGACTGTCCAAGGCCATGATCTCGCGGGTGGAAACCGCCACCACTTCCTGTTCCCTGACCACCCTGCAGCGGCTGGCGGACGGGCTGAAAGTCCCCGTCACGGCGCTGTTCCGCGGTGCCGACACGGACCGGGACGCCACGTTCACCAAGAGCGGCCAAGGCAGCCTGACGGTCCGCAGCGGAACCCAGCACGGCCACGAATACCGTGTGCTGGGAACCCTCAAGGGACGAACCGACGCGCTCGAACCAACGCTGGTGACCCTCACGGACGCCAGCGACGTGTTTCCGCTGTTCCAGCACCCGGGCACCGAGTTCATCTACATGCTCTCGGGCCGGATGGTCTACGGCCACGGCTCCTACGAATACGCCATGGAAGCCGGCGATTCCCTGCTGCTGGACGGCGAAGGACCCCACGGGCCGCTGGAGCTGCTGGACCTCCCCATCAGCTTCCTGGCCGTCTCCGCCAGATAGCTTCCGCTGCTGCGCAAAAACCCTGCAGTTCCGGGCATTTTGGCTTGCCCTGTTACTCCTGAAACTCGCGCGTGGATGACTGAAACCAGCATTTAACACGCCCGAAACCCAGCCCGAAATGCCCGCCATACAGTTGGATCACGACGGCAAACTGCCGCCCTCCGCTGAAGATGGCACAGACCCCGCGTCCCTTCCGCCGGAGCGGTTCTGACGGCAAAATTTCCGTTCTCTTCGTCGCATCACGAAAGGGGTTTCCCATGGATTCGGGAAATGTCGCTTGGATATTGGCCAGCTCGGCACTGGTCTGCATGATGATTCCCGCCCTCGCACTCTTTTACGGGGGCATGGTGGGGTCGCGCCGCATTCTCAACATGATGATGATGTGCTTTGGCGGCGCCAGCCTGGTGGCCGTCCTCTGGGCACTCTTCGGGTACTCAATGGCCTTCGGCAACTCCGTGGGCGGGCTGGGGCTGATCGGTGACGTCACCGAGTTCCCCGGCATGGGACAGCTGATGGCCGAGGATAAGGAGGCGTCCATCCCGGTCATCCTGTTCGCCGCGTTCCAGCTGTTCTTCGCCTGCGTCACCACGGCGCTGGTTGCCGGTGCCGCTGCGGGCCGCATGAAGTTCGGCGCCTGGATGGTGTTCGCCGGCATTTGGGCCACCATTGTCTACTTCCCCATTGCGCACTGGGTGTTCGCGTTCAACTCCGCGGACGGCAGCACGGTGGGCGGCTGGATCGCCAACGGCATCAAGGCCATCGACTTCGCCGGCGGCACCGCGGTGCACATGAACGCCGGCGCCGCTGCCCTGGCCCTGGCCCTTGTCCTCGGCAAGAGCTCCGGCTGGCCCAAGGTGGAACACGCCAAGCCGCACAGCCGGCCGCTGGTCCTGGTGGGCGCAGGCCTGCTGTGGGTGGGCTGGTTCGGCTTCAACGCAGGCTCGGCCCTATCCGCCGGACAGTCTGCGTCGGTGGTCTTCCTCAACACTGCCGTGGCCGCGTCCGCCGGCCTGCTGGCCTGGGCACTGGTTGAGCGGTTCCGCCACGGCGCCGCCACCAGCATGGGCGCCGCGTCCGGCCTGATCTCGGCGCTGGTTGCCATCACCCCGGCCTGTGGCGCGGTCAGCCCGCTCGGTGCCGTGGCCATCGGTGCTATTGCAGGCGCTGTCTGCTCGCTGGCCATCGAACTGAAGTTCCGGCTGGGCTTCGACGACTCGCTCGACGTCGTCGGCGTCCACCTGGTGGGCGGCATCCTGGGTACCCTGCTGATCGGCCTCTTCGCCACCGACGCCGCCCCCAACGGGGTCAGCGGCCTCTTCTACGGCGGCGGGTTCGAACTGCTGGGAGTCCAGGCCCTTGCCACCGTCACGGTGCTGGCCTACTCGTTCGGTATCACCTGGATCCTGGCGAAGATCCTGGACAAGACCATGGGCGGCCTCCGCATCAAGCCCGAGGACGAACTGCGCGGCATCGACCTCGCAGCACACTCCGAGCTGGCCTACCTGACGGACGAGGACCCGGTGGACCTGGGCTCGCCGCAGCGGGTCTGACCGGAAGGGGTCCGGCGCAGGCCGGATCCGCATCAACTGCCGGGCGCCCGCCTGCTGGGGGCGGCGCCCGGTTCATGCGCGTCACGTTGTGGCGCGCATTTTCCGTGCCTGCCTAGTGTTCGGTGCACTCCAGGATGCCGTCACGGACTTCCAGCACCGCAGCGCGGACGTGGCTCAGGTGGGTGCGCGGGTCCGGCGCCATGGTGCCGATGTCCTCGCCGCCCCAGTGCGGGTGCGTGAAGTAGACCAGCAGCGCCTGCTGCGCGCCGCCGTCGTCCGCTGCTGCTCCAGGCGGAGCAGGTAGCGGCACCACGTCCGCATGGCGTCCGACGACGGGCCGCCCGTCCACGGTTTCCGGCGCCGTGAGGATCAGGCCGCCCAGGTGTTCCTGCCGGATCCAGGCGCCGGCGGCATCTTCGGAACGGTAGACGGCCTGGCCGCGCCATTCGTCCACGATCATCCAGTAGCTGCCGCCCAGCCGGAAGACCTTGGGGCCCTCGTGCGGGCGCCCGGGGATCGCCACGCCTTCGAGGACCCACGACGCCGGGTCTTCCGGGGTGTCGCTGACCGCGCTGCAGGTGTTCGAACCGCGGGTCTCGTCCTTGTACCAGAGCCGGTAGCGGCCGTCCCCGCACCGGGCCACGGCGGCGTCGATGACCCTGGGGGAGTCGAGCCCGATGGGGCCGAGGTACTCCCAGCGGTTGAGGTCCCGGCTGGCGAACTGGACGATTTCGGCTTTCCCTGTCCAGTCCGTGCGCCGTCCACCGAGTAAGGAAAGGTACATGATCCACTGGTCCCCGATGCGCACGACGTCGGGCGCCCAGAGGGTTGCCGGCAGTTCCGTTCCGGGCGGGATGAGGCCCTCCGCGGTGCCTTGGTAGCGCCAGGTTGCGCCGCCGTCGGACGATCTTGCGATGCCGATGCCGGTCCCGTGCACCCATTCCACGCCGGTCAGTCCCGGAGCGGTGGCGCGGCGCTGGGTGTAGAACAGCACCCACTCATTGGCCAGGTGGTCGGCTACCAGGATGGGATCGGTAGGGCCGTCCCAGACGGGGTCGCGGTAGGGGACCGTGAACGCGTCCGGGCTCAGGTGCGGCAGGGCCTGCGCGGCTGCCCGGGCCGGCGCATCGGGGGCAAGTGGCTCGGCCTGCTGTGGCTGGGGCACATTTTCTCCAACGTTGTAGTTTTCAGTTGGGTACCAGCATAGACCGCGCCAGCAGTGCGTTTGCGGGGAGAAACCGGAGGGTCCGCGGGGAGCCTACTCCTTGAACAGCCCTGCCAGGTCCTCCGCAGTAATGGCCCCGCCGGACAGGGCATCGCCCTCCATGACGTCGGCAAACAGCTGCGACTTCCGGGTCTTCAGCGCCATGACCTTTTCCTCGATGGTGTCCTTGGCAACCAGCCGGTACACCATCACGTTCCGGGCCTGGCCGATCCTGTGGGTCCGGTCCACGGCCTGGGCCTCGGACGCCGGGTTCCACCACGGATCGAGCAGGAAGACGTAGTCGGCCTCGGTGAGGTTGAGCCCGAATCCGCCGGCCTTCAGCGAAATCAGGAACACCGGGGCGCTGCCGTTCTTGAACTCGCTGACCACGTCGGCACGGTTCCGGGTGCCGCCGTCGAGGTAGCAGTACTCGATCCCTTCCTCGTCCAGCCGCTCCCGGACCTTGCCCAGGAAGCCGGTGAACTGGCTGAAGATCAGGGCCCGGTGCCCCTCGGCTACCAGGTCCTCGAGCTGCTCGAACAGCACATCCAGTTTGCTGGACCGGACCGCGGACAAGGAAGGGTCCACCAGCGAGACGTCCAGGCTCAGCTGCCGCAGCAGGGTCAGCGACTGGAAAATGGTGAACCGGTTCTTGTTGACGTCCTCGATCAGCCCCAGGATCTTCTGACGCTCGCGCTGCAGGTGCGTCTGGTACACCTTCTGGTGCCGCGGGTTCAGCACCACTTCCAGGATCTGCTCCTGCTTGGGCGGCAGGTCCTTGATCACCTGGTCCTTGGTGCGCCGCATCATCAGCGGCCGGACCCGGCGCCGGAGCTTCTCCAGTTGGCCCTTGTCGCCGTTCTTTTCCACCGGCTTCTGGTAGTACTCCGCGAAGCGCTTGGGGCTGGAGAACAGGCCCGGCGCCACAATGGACGTCAGCGCCCAGAACTCCATCAGGTTGTTCTCCAGCGGGGTACCGGTGATGGCCAGCTTGAAGGCCGCCGGCAGCTTCCGGGCGCACTGGTACGCCTTGGACTGGTGGTTCTTCACGAACTGCGCTTCATCCAGCACCAGTCCGGACCACTCGCGGGAGGCATACGACTCATAGTCGATACGGAACAGCGCGTAGGAGGTAATCACGACGTCGGCCCCGCCCAAGGAATCCGCCACGTCCTGCCCGCTCTTGGCAAAGGTTTCGCCTACGGTGCGGACGGCGAGGCCAGGGGCGAAGCGCGCGGCTTCGAGCGCCCAGTTGCCCACCACGCTGGTGGGTGCCACCACCAGGAAGGGCGCGACGGCGGCGGGCCGGGTGTCCGCAGGCTCCGCACCCGGGGTGCCAGTGCCGCCGTCGGACGAACCAGCGACGGCCCCCGAAGCCAAGTCCGCCGGAACCGAAGCGTCCGGAACCGAAGCGTCCGGGAGCGCCGCAGCGGCCTCGACAGCCAGTTCCTTCGCCGCGCACATCAGGGCGAGCGCCTGCACGGTCTTGCCCAGGCCCATGTCGTCCGCGAGGACCCCGCCCAGGCTGTGCTTGTACAGGAAGCTGAGCCAGTTGAACCCTTCGAGCTGGTACGGGCGCAGCTCGGCGTTCAGGGAAGCGGGCAGCGGCAGCCCGTCCATGCCGCCCTCCAGGAGGCCGCCCACCGCGGAGCGCCACGTGGCCGCCTGCTGGTCCACGATTCCCAGCTGCGCCAGCTCATCCCAGAGGCCGGCCTGGAACCGGCTGATCTGCAGCGGCGCATCCTTGTTGTCCTGCAGCGAACGGGCCTCTTCAATGAGGGCGCGCAGCTGATGCAGTTCCGGCAGGTCCAGGGAGAAGTACGCACCGCTGGGCAACAGCATTTTGGTCTGCCCGGAAGCCAGGGCGGAGAACACGGCGGCGAAGGACACCGGCTGGCCCTCCAGCGAAATCTGGATGCCGAGGTCGAACCAGTCGCGCTGCTCGGTGGCCTTGGTGGAGATGGACACCACCGGCGCTTCCTCGGCCTCGCGGTAGTCGGCGATGTCCCCGGCCGTCTCCACGTCCACGTCCCGTGCTTCGCGCAGCCGCGGCAGCACCTCTTCGGTGAAGGCGAGGGTGTCCAGCCCCTTCA
Organism: Pseudarthrobacter sp. 1G09; assembly: GCF_050038305.1. Lineage (NCBI taxonomy): Bacteria > Bacillati > Actinomycetota > Actinomycetes > Micrococcales > Micrococcaceae > Pseudarthrobacter > Pseudarthrobacter sp. 1G09. The sequence continues at coordinate 4,029,410 of NZ_CP188306.1, read as the reverse complement.
GCTCGGCGGAGGCCGCCAGCCGGGGTGTGCCCCAGCCGCCGGTGGAGGACTCGCCCAGCGCGGCCACAACGTCCCACGGCTGCCCGATGCCTTCCAGGATGCGGGACTCCGCGGTGTCGTCCCGGTAGCCCTGGTCACCCGGGTGGCGCCACAGCGGCTGGGCCGTCACATGGTTGCCGCTCTTGTAATGCCATTCCCAGTGCAGCCGGAGCCGGTGGTCGTTGCCGTAGTTCGCCAGCAGGGACAGCGAGGGAACGGCCAGCGTGGGCAGCTCCACCGATTCGTCCCGGGCCGTGACCCGCGCGGTCTGCTTCAGCTTGGGGTAGAAGCCGGTGAGGAACCTGGATTCATCCTTGGCAGGGATGTGCAGTGTGCTGCCTGCTGTGACAAATGCCAGCAGTTCCTCGCTGAGCCCGCCCTCCAGGGGCGCCAGCGTGAGGACGCCATCCGGATCGGGAACGCCCGGCAACGATGCCTCCCCGGTGGTGAAGAAGATCCCGTGCGCGGGCCGGCCAATGGTCCCGGCGGCCGCCGGATCGATCTCTTCGCCCTCCACGGTGATGGTGGGCGCCAGCTCCAGGCCGCCGTCGGACGTAATGCCCGGGATGGCGGGTTCCGGCTGTTCCGGTCCCGCGAGCGGAGTGCCGTACCGGCTGAGGGAAAGCGCGACGGCGGCAGGCGCCTCGGCGAGCCGCACGGGTTCCGAGCCGCGCGAGTTGACCAGAACGAGCCCGATCTTCCGGGCGTCGGCCAGCAGGCTCCACAGGTTCTTCCCCGAGTAGGAGTTCAGCCCCAGCCACAGCCCGGAGGCGTTGTGCATCCGGCTGGCCACCGCCGAGTGGGATGCCAGGAATTCCTGCAGCCACTCGACGTGTTCCTGGTTCGATTCCCGCCGGAAGTTCAGGTAGTTCAGGGTGTTCCAGGAGACGTCGCCGCGGATCCACTTGCCTTTGGCACCCATGATCACGGGCCGGGCCTTGAGCTGCCGGACGCTGCGAACCGGGTCCCGCCGGCCGGTGTAGGAGAAGTGCGGGGCCGGTTCTTCGACCTCGAACTGCAGCGCCAGCGGCACACCGCTGCCCGAAGGAGCCGATCCCGGCTTGGCAATCAGCGGGTTGAGGGCCTGCTCCCAGTCGGACAGGACGGCCCCGCCGGGCTGGTGCGAGACCTGCGTGGACGTTGACGGAGCCAGCAGCTGGACCCGTGTGGCCGGATTGTCTTCAGCTGCGAACAGCAGGGCGGCAACGTGCTTGCAGTCTTTCCGCACAGGGCAGCTGCACACACCCACCGTGCAGCTCCAGCCGCCGCCCTTGCGGACCAGCTTGGCGGTGGTGGAGTACGGTGTGTCCGCGCTTCCCCTGACCTTGCCCAGCATGAGCCCGGTGCCGGCGTCGAACGATATCCCGGTGACCCGGCTGCCCATGGCATAGGCAAGCCCGGCCGCGAGCGAGCGGTCGTTGATGGCGGGGGTCTGTATTGCCAGTGCCGCACTCTCGTCCGGTTGGGATGGCATGGTGCGCGCTACTTTCAGCAGCCCACGGAAGGGCCGGGTCCGTCGGGTGGTTATCTGATCCATCTTAGTTCGCCCGGCAGCCCGGCCGTGCCGCGGCCCCGGCACCTGCCTCCCATGAAAACTTCGCCTGACGTTCATGTCCCCCTCCACGGGGCGGCAGTTTTGCGGACGTAGCGTGAAAAATGTCCGCAGCACCAGCCAGCAGTGAGGGATTCCATGATCACCACCCAGCAGCCCGTCGTCCTGACCAGCAGCAGCATCGAAGCAAGCGATGAGGAAGCCGTGGCGGCCAACGTCAGCGTGGTGGATGCCATGCACACCGCGCTCCTGGCTACTGATGAAATGTCGCCTGTTGCCGTCCGCAGCTACTACGTGGATTTCTACCTCACCCAGGCGCTGGAGGGCGGCTTCGCGCAGTACGCCTTCATGTCCGTTGACCGCAACGAGACGGACACCGTCATCCGGGAGGGCATGGCCGGCATGGGCGCCACGGCGCACCTGGACCTGTTCAACCGCGCAGCGGCAGCCTACGGGGACCTGTCCGAAGAGGACACGGAGCACTACCTGGACGGACCGCTGGATGACGACGACGAGGTGCCGGCCGGGGTCCTTGCCATGGAAGAGCTCGACGGCGAGTTCGAGGAACTGCTGGAACGGGAGAACATCACCGCCCTCAACGCGGCGTGGCTGCGCGGCCAGGCGGACCTGCTGGTCCTCGACGACGAAGAGGTGGGCGCCTACATCCAGCAGCTCGCTGCCCAGATCCCCGACCTGGCGGAGCGCCAGGCCAGGGCGGCCGAGGAAGCCCTGGGGGATGCACCCGACTTCGAAATCATCATCCGTGAACTGTGCAGCATTGCCGGCTACGAGCTGGCCAGAATCACCATGGGTGACCCCAACTACGTGCACGACGGCGAAAAGACCCTCGCGTGGTACTTCAGCACCGATCACGGCGACTTCCTCATGGTTGAGGAGGACGACGAAGCCTTCATGATCAACCCCGAAACGCAGGAGATCGTGGCGGCCGTGGAGTTCGAAGAGGCTGACGCCGGGCTGGTCGAAGCCTAGGAACGGGCCTGCCTGTCCTGCTCACGGCCGTTTAGCGCCAGGGGCCCGCATCCGCTGTAACGCAACAGCGAATGCGGGCCCTTCCCGCCAAAAGAACCGGCTGACCGGCGCCCCGAAACCGGGCTTCCGGAAAACTTTCACAGCACCCGTAACCTTTCCGGACCGCCCGGCGATGTAGGAGGTGATGGGCCCGCCCGGCGGGCCCGAACCACAAGTGTTGTCTACGTTTGGAGTGTCTTATGTCGTTGTTCACCGTTCTCGCCACCAGTAAAGTCGCCGCCGGAGTCCTGGCAGCAGGCACCCTGGCCGTAGGTGGAACCGGCGCAGCCGCCGCTTCCGGTGTCCTCCCCGCCGAAGCCCAGCAGACCGCACACGAACTCTTCGGCGCTCCGGCCCCGAAGCTGGCTGCCAACGCCGCTACCGACGCCCTTGAAGGCACCGCCGGCGCCGCGGCCAGCACCGATGCTGAAGACGTCAAGGCTGCCGCTGATTCCACGGCGAAGGCAACAGCCTCCGCCGACGCCACTGCTTCCGCTGACGTCGACGCCAAGGTCAACGAGGACAGCGTTGCTGCCAAGGGCTCCGCTTCCGCCGCCGCCGACTCCGCCGTGGACGCCGCAGGTGCTGCAGCAATCGGCCTTTGCACCGCCTTCACCCACGGTGGCCTGAACGCTTCCTCCGAGGGCTTCTCCTCGCTGAAGCTCGCCGCCGACGGCGAAGCCAACATCGACAGCTACTGCGCTGATGTCGCGGCTGACGCCGATGCCGCAGCAAAGGCTGCCGCATCCGCCAACGGTTCCGCCGCCGTCGACGCCCACCGTCCGGAACTCCCGGCCGTCCCCACCGTGCCGGCCGTTCCTGCTGTTCCCGCCGTCCCCGGCGTGGACGACGCCCCCAAGGTTCCGGCTGTGCCCGCAGTTCCCGCCATTCCGGGCAACAGCGTAGACGTACCTTCCGTTTCCGCCCGCTAGCAGCAGTTGGCTAGGGTGGACTGCGGGAAACGGTCTTTGCCGCCTGCCCCCGCAGTCCACCGCGGCTGGTAAGCCGCAGCCGGGGCAACGCGCCGGCAGCCTGCAGATGGAACCGGGAAGGGCGCGCGCACGCCATATCCCGGAATGGAGGAGCCGCTGGTGCTGGACACTATGGCCCACGCAGAAACCGAAGAATTCGAGAACACAGCCGGAGCAGATCCCGCTGTGTTGTTTGCTGCTGCCTACCGGTCCTTCGCCGGCCCGGTTCAGGGTTATCTCACAGCGCGCGGCGTCGATGATCCCGAGGCCGTGACCCAGGACGTCTTCCTGGCCTTCTACCCCAGGATCGAAAGCCTCACGGGCGGCTTGCAGGGCGCAAAATCATTGATCTTCTCCATCGCTCACGCCCGCATGGTGGACCACTACCGCCGGCTGGAGCGCAGGCCGCAGCTGACGCCCTACGATCCCCACGACGACGCCCGGACGTCCCCGTCCGCGGAGGACCACGCGGTGGAACTTACCGGAGGGGCGGCCGCCATGCTCGAAGGGCTGGCCGACGAACACCAGGAAGTCCTGGCCCTCCGCATCGTGGCGGACCTGTCCATCGAACAGGTGGCCGCCATCATGGGCAAAAGCGCCGGAGCCATCAAGCAGCTCCAGCGCAGGGCCCTCCAAAACCTCAAGGCACAGACGCTCAAAAGAAACCAGGCGAATCATGAGTGACACCGCAGGATCCCGCAGTGAAGGATTCGTTGACCAGCTGCTGCTCGAGGCAGACGTGGACGACGACGGCCAGCTCCGCCCCGCCCTGTTGCAGCTCCGCGCCCTGGGCGCCGAAGTTCCCGAGCCCTCGGCCGCCGTCGCGGCGCTGCTCGAGCGTGCCCGCACGGCCGGGTCCGGCGAAACCGCTGCTGAGCCTGCTGACCCGGCCGAACCCGCGGCGGATTCCCTTGCCGCCGTGGCCGATGCCCCGCATGGCGTAAGCGGCCCGCCCGGCGACGAGCTTGCCGCGCGGCGCCGGGCGAAGCGCCGGGCCGCCCTCACCGCGCTGACCCTGGGCGTCACCCTGACCGCCGGCGGCGCTGTTGCTGCCGCGTCCGATCAGGGCATCCGCGATTCGTTCGCCCACCTCAACCACGCCGTGACCTCCTTCGTCACGGGATCCGGGCCCGCCGGACAACGGCAGGCCCCCGTACCCCCGGCGCAACCGAAGGAACCGGCGGCGCCTGCCCCGGCTGCGCCGGTAAGCCCGGCTGGGGTGCCCACGGCACCTGTGCCGGCTGAGGCACCTGCCGGGGCGCCGGCGTCGGACGCTCCCGCTGTTCCGGAAGGCGTACCGTCCCCGCCCGCGACACCGGGCAAGCCTGCTGGCGTGCCAGGGCCAGGGTCATTGCCTACGGCCGTCCCCACCGGGGTCACGGACAGGCTGCCCCAGCGGCCGCAGGTGCCACTGCCGGAAGTGCCGCAGCTTCCGCTGCCCACCACGCTTCCTGCAGCCCCCCACCAATAGGCGCCTGCAGCCCGTCTCTGTGCCTGGGGATCTGTGCCTGAGTCCCCGTGCCCGCGAAAACTGTGCCCGGGAAAGCTGTTTCCACGAAGCCAAGGGCCTGGCGGTCAGCCCCTAATAGGCGGCGCCGCTGGCCGTCTGGATCATGCTGCCGGACGGGTTTGCCAGGTACCAGACGTTGTTGACGCCCTGGCCCAGGACATCTCCGGGCTTGGTGTCCTTGGCAAAGTAATACAGAGGCATGCCTTCAAGCGTGACCTGTTGCTTGCCGTCCGCCGTGGTGATGGTGCCCAGCTTCCCGGTCACACCGTCGGCCGACGGTGTGACGGACGTGGTGGTCAGCGGCGGCCACGCCTTCAGGCAGGCATCAGCACATGCACTGGTACCTGAGTCCTTGGTGTCCTTCGTGAAAAAATAGACGCTCATGCCTTTGGCGTCCACCACGATGGTGCCCGCGCTGGAGGACGCCGTCTTGAGGTCCACGGCGGCGCTCGAGGTACCGGTGGAGGTGGCGGACGGTGAGGTGGTCGCCGCAGAAGTGGCCGGGGCGCTTGCCGTGCCGGCCGGGGTGGAAGCCGGCGTGGTTCCGCTGCTTCCGCCGCAGGCGGCCAGTGCAGCAGTGAGGGCCAAAATGGCGAAACCTGCACCCAAACGGGATTTCATGGTTGCTCCTTTGCTGGTGTCCGGCGTCGGATCACCGGACGCTAACCGGTATGACGCCTCCGGGTGAAGAATGGTTCAAGGCGCCGGCAAAACAGGGTAGGCCCGTTCGGTTGAACCATTTGCCCGGAAACGGCGTCTGAATGGACAAACAGCGGATGAACGCGGGGCAGGAGGATGGGATGCCGCTCGACGAGGATGCGGTGGAGTCCCTCTACCGTGAACACGGCACGGCGCTGCGGCGGTTTGTGCTCAGTGCATCGCGGGACCCGCAGCTGGCCGAGGACGTGGTGCAGGAAACCGTGCTGCGTGTCTGGCAGCAGGCACCCGACATCAACGGCAGCATCCGCAGCTACCTCTACCGGACGGCCAGGAACATCATGATCGACAACTACCGGCGCGCCCAGCGCCGCCCCGCCGAAACCCTGGAGGGCGAGCCATCCCGCCAGGCCGGGGTCATGGAGCGCGTGGACGGCCTGCTGAACCGGGTGCTGATCGAGGAGGCCCTCCTGCGACTCAGCAAGGAACACCGGGACGTCCTGGTGGCGCTGCACTACAGCCGCTTCACGGTCAACGAGGCCGCCGCCCAGCTCAATATCCCCAGCGGTACCGTGAAGTCCCGCGCCTACTACGCCGTGCGGGCCCTGCGGACCATCCTGGATGAGATGGGGGTGGAACCATGACCTCGGACCCCCACCACCTGCTGGGTGCCTACCTGTTGGGCGGGCTCGACGCCGGAGACCGGGCAGTGTTCGAATCGCACCTGGGGCAGTGCCGCGAATGCCGGGACGAGCTCGCCGGGTTGGAGACACTCCCCGCGCTGCTCGACGCCCTTCCAGTGCCGGACGCCCTGGCCCTCACGTCGGTTCCCGGCGCCACGGAATCCGGCGCCACGGAATCCGGTGCCACCGAGCCCGGTGCCAAGGAGCCCGTGCCTGCGGCCGGGCTGGCGGACGCCCTGCCCGCGGCCTTTCCCCGCCCGGCCGCGGACCAGGTTCCCGCGTCGCGGCCGCTGCTGCACGAACTTGCGCGCCGTCGCCGGACATTGCGACGGCGGTGGGTAGCGCTCGCAGGCGCCGCAGCCGCTGCCTGCCTTGCGGTGGGCCTCGCCGTGGGACCGCTGCTGGTGCGGGCGCCGCAGCCGGACGCCACCTACTCGGTGCAGTCCGGCGGAGGGCTGCAGTTCAGCATCGACCTGGCCCGGAAGACCTGGGGCACCGAACTGGCAGTGAACGGCAGCAGCCTGCCGTCCGACGGAACGCTCTCGCTGTGGGTCAGGGACCGCGACGGCGGCGAGGACCGCGCCTGCGCCTGGACGGCCACGCCCAGCGGCCGGGTCAAGGTCACCGGCGCCACGCCGATCCAGCTGGGCAGGATCTCCAGTGTGGAACTGCGGGACGGGACGCAGCAGGCGGTCGCCGTAATCACCGTTCCCTAAGCGGTGCGGCCGCGGAGTTCCTGGAACTCCGCCTGGAGGCCGGCGTCCTCGCAAGCCCGCGCGAACGCCTCGATCCGCTTCTCGATCTCCCGGCCCAGCAGCCAGGTGCCAATCTTTTCCATCAGTGGCCGCAGCAGCGCCGGGCGGCAGGAAAAGGTGTACTTCCAGACGGCCCGGGTGCCGCCGTCGTCCGCCGTGAAGCGCCAGCCCCCACCGAAGTTTTCGAAGAACCAGGGCCCGGCCACCATGGTCATCCCTACGTTCCGGGGCGGCGCATAGGAGACGTACTCGCTGACCATCACCAGTCCCAGGCGGGACCGCGTCCGGGTCCTGACCCCTTTGCCGGCCTGGGCTGCGCCGTCCAGGAAGCCCTGCGCGGAGATGAACGGGTCCCATTTCAACCGGAAGGAACCCGTGGTCTGGGAGAAGGCGAAGGCCGTCTCCGGATCGGTGCGGATATGGCGTTCAGCGCGTACCTGGGGCATGGTCCAACCCTAGCGACACGCGCAGCACCCCGGCGGCGCCGGGCCGGGGGCTGCGAGGCGGCCAGGCCCGGCCACCTCAAGTACGTCCTGCCCGGACTACTTGATCATCCGGGCGATCTTGGCCCGCACGATCATGTACACGCCGTAGCAAATCAGCCCTGCCCCTACCGCAGCCAGGAGGTAGATCCCCATGGGCTGGTCCCGCAGGCCGCGCAGGCCGCCATCCAGGCCCGTGGACTGTTCCGGATGGGATTGCCACGAGGCAATGGCGATCAGCAGCCCGGTCAGCAAGAGCACCGTCCCCTTGGCCACGTAGCCGGCCACGCCCAGCACCGTGACGGCGGTCCTGGCGTTGGGATTGCTGGGCAGCACCAGATGCTTTTCGAAGGATTTCCGCAGCCCGCGGATGGCGTACACGACGCCGGTGACGGCGATGGCGGTCCCCAGCAGTACCAGCAGGGCGACGCCGCCCGGAGCCTTCATCAGCGAGAAGGTCAGGTCGCTGGCGGCTTTTCGGTTGTCTTCGTCATGTCCTGTGCCCATGGCAAAGGACATCAGCGTCAGGGCCATGCCGGCGAACACGATTGCCTGCGCTGCGGCTTTGGCCTTGTTGGCGGCCTTTTGCTTGGCCGGAAGGTGGGTGTAGTCGAAGATTGCATCGCTGGCCTGCCAGATGGCCAGGGCAGCGCAGGCGGCGAAACTGGCCCACAGCAGGAACGGGCCGGCGGGCTGGGTAGCCAGCTCGGCCACCGCCCCGCTGAAGTCCGCGCTGCCTGTTCCACCGGTGGCGAGGCGGATGGCTATGGCACCCACCAGGAGGTGCAGTATGCCGCTGGCCGCGAATCCCGCCCTGGCCAGCACTTCCAGTGCCCTTGAGTTGGTGACGGTTTCAGCCGCATCAGCGGCCTGCTTAAGTTCTCTTTTGATGGCAGTTCCTTTGTGCATGCGCCGGACGGTGGCGCTGTGGTTCACCGGTGTGCGTGCCCCACACAAGGTAATCGTGCCACGCCGGTTCGGATGATGGGGAGGGATCCCCATCGCCCCGGTCCGGTGGTTGTGCAACCATAAGCTTCAGCGATTCACATTCACCGCGAACCACCCGGGGGAACACCATGACTTTTTACGGCGCTGACGTCAGCCAGCTGCGGGCGCTGGCCAAGGCAGTGGACCAGGCCGCCTCCCTGTTGAGCAGCCGCGCAGGTTCGCTGCAGGGCCAGATCCAGTCCGCACCGTGGAAAGGGGCCGACGGCGCCCGTTTCCGCCAGGACTGGAGCTCCAGCCACCGGCCCAACCTGGAAAAAGTGGTCTCCAGCCTCCGGGCCAACTCCAAGATCCTGATGAAGCACGCGGACGAGCAGGAGAAATCCTCCAACTCCTCCGGCGGAGGCGGCGGGGGCGGCACCTGGGACAAGATCAAGTCCCTGGCCGGGCAGGCGCGGGACTGGCTGCAGGAGCAGGCAGCAGCCGCGGCGGCCGCGGCCGAACACCGCAAGGAACTTGAGTCCGGCCTGGACCGTATGCTCAACGCCAGCCCGGAGGAGCAGGCCAAGTGGTGGGCAGGCCTGTCCGAGGCGGACCGGAAGTACCTGATCGAGGGCGAAGGCGAGGACGGTCCCTTCGCCAAGGACCTTATGCGCATGGACGGCGGCATTCCCGAGTCCGCGCAGCAGCTGGCCAAGGAACACCTGCAGGAACTGGCCAAGGCGGACATTCCGGTCTACACGGAGGCCGGCAAGGCCTCCATCGAAGCCCGCGTCGCCTGGGTGCACGGCGGTGCCGAAGTAGGCACCGAAGTGGTGGAGAACGCGGACGGCTCCGCCACCATGAAGGTCTACGGAAACATGGGCCTGGGCGTCAATGACACCTCGGGCACGGCTGGCGTCACCCTGAGCGGCGAAGTTTCGCGGGAGTACAAGTTCGCCAGCGTGGAGGAAGCCATGGCTGCGCGGGCCCAGATGTACCGGGACCTGCCGCCGGACAGCATCAGCGACATCAAGGACGTTGCCGGCAACCCGCCCGGCTACGTCCTGGACACCATCAACGATGCCGCCGGAGACAACGGCTCAACCGGCCAGACGGACAAGGCCAAGGGCACGCTGTCCCTCGAGGCGGAGGGCGAGAGCGGGGCAGCTTCCGGTTCTGCCAAGCTGGACCTCTCCTACGAACGTAACCTCACGGACGGCACGGCGACCGCCAGCGGCGAAGTGTCAGCCCAGGGCAAGCTCAACCTGGACGGACGGACGTTCGAGGCCTCCGGCAAGGGCGGCCTGCAGGTCAACATGGACAAGGGCAACAACATCGATTCCGTGACGGTCTCGATGGAAGGCACCGTGGCGCAGGGCGTCACGGAGGGCACCGACGTGAAGGCTGCCAAGGTGGAATCCTCCGTGTCCGCCGGAACCCAGGGCACCGTGAAGATCAACGTGGACTACACCCCGGAGAACCGGGCCGTGGTGGACAGCTACCTGCGCAACGTCGCCCTGGGCAACGACTACGGCGCAGCGCGTGACGCCGCCAAGCTGTACGAGGCCGGCTCAGCCACCGTGCAGGTCAACAGCGTGGTAACCGCCTCCAACGAGGCCGGCTTCGACGTGAAGCTGGGCGAGGTGGAGGTCAAGACCGAAAGTTCGGCCACCACCAACGTGTCCACGTACTATAAGGTCCCCAACGACACCAAGCTCGAGAGGCTCTGAACCCATGTCAGTGCACATCGAATCCCCGCTGGGGTTTACCGCAGACTTCCCTGAGTACACCCAGGTCCTGGATGATTCCAGCGCCGGTCCCAACACGGAGCAGTACGGCCTGCTGGGCGGAGTCCTGGTCACGGTCATCAAGGACGACAACTCGGTGCAGGACGCGCCGCAGGCCACGGGCTGGGCGCACCTGATGGCAGGGTTCTACCTTGAGGAGCGCGGCGGAACCCTGCTGGCTGAAGGCGAGCTCGGCCTGCCGGGCAAGTCCGCGTACGCCGTGGTGGCGGGCTACACCGACGCCCAGGGATCACCCAAAGTAGCGGCGACGGTAGGCGTGCTGGAAAACGGCCGGTTCATCGGCGTCGTGGTGATCTGGCCCTACACCAGCCCCGAAGCGGAGCCGCGCCTGGACCTGCTCAAGGAGGTCGTCTCCGCCATCAGCGTCAGCTGAGTTCTTCAGCCGGCGCGATGGCAGCGCCCGGTTGTCAGGCCTGGCGCCTGCGGTAGCAAAGATCGAAGATCAGCCGGCCGGCTTCGTGGGCCTTTGCCTCGAAGCTGGTCCTGATCCTGCCTTCGAACCGGGGAGCCCAGCCGCCGGTCTCATCCACGCCCTCGTTGGGACCGGTGTGGCCGGTGCTGACCGGGGCTCGGCCCTCGCGGACGGGGGCGCCACCCACCACGGATTCGACGCCGGACTGCCACACCTGAGTCAGCGGGCTCTCCGGTCCGCGGCGCTCGCCGGTGTGCAGGTTCTCGAAGTCGGCGGACCCTGCCATCACGTCGCGGACGTGGATGGCGTAGTTGGACCAGTCGGTGGCAATCCGGAACAGTCCGCCAGACTTCAGCGCACGGGAGGCAAGTCCGGCGAACTCCGGCTGGATGAGCCGGCGCTTGTGGTGCCGGGACTTGTGCCAGGGGTCCGGGAAGAAGACCCAGAGTTCATCGACGGAGCCTTCGGGCAGCATGGTGGCCAGCACCTCAGGGGCGTTGGCCTCCACCACGCGGACGTTGGTGAGGCCACGGCCGTTGATCTTGATGATGGTGTTGGCCAGGCCGGGCGTGTAGACCTCAACAGCCAGGAAATCCGTGTCCGGGTTCTGTTCTGCGGCGTGGCAGATGGCATCGCCCAGGCCCGAACCGATTTCCACCACCAGCGGCGCCTTGCGGCCAAACTCCGCCTCGGCGTCGAACGTGTAGTCCGGGTGGACCGACGTGTTGGCGACGTGCCGGGGGACGTCCACGGCCCACCGTTCTGCGTGCTCCTCCCAGGCGGTCTGGCGCCGGCCCTGGAGGCGGGTGCCGCGGCGCACGAAGCTGACCGGCCGGCCACCGTAGGTGCCGAAGGACGCCTGCGTTCCGGGCGTCACCGGCCTGGGGACATGCGGCTGCTGGGGGTTTTCGGGGGAATCGCTCATCCCTTCCAGAATACCGGCAGGCAACGCCGGCCGCCCGCCCGGCCCCATCATCCGTCCGGCTGGCCCCATCGTCCGCCCGCCGGCGGGCGGATGGACCTCGCGAACCCGGACGGACCCTGCGGGATCAGTAGAACAGCATGGGCACATACCTCAGCGAGAGGACCAGGGCGATCACGAAGAGGACGCCGGACACCCAGAGCGATGCCACCGCCAGCCCCCAACCGCCCGATCGGCCTGTGGATTTCCTGATGACCGATACAGCCAACGGGACGGCCACGAGCCAGCAGGCCAGCGGCAGGCTCAGGAAGACCAACGGCGCCACCCAGGGCGCATGCGAAGGGCCTTCATCCGGGTAGGTCATCAGCACGGCGATAAACGCGAGGGGACTGGAAATGTAGAGCGTGGCCGGTGCCACGATGGACAGCACCAGGCTGGCGATGGCCTTGGCGGAAACCCGCTGTCCGGGGACGGGCGGAATGGACTCTTGGAGGGGCTGCGCGCTCATGTTCTCCCTGCTGGGCCGGATTGGCCGGTAGTTGGGCAGCGGACGGGTAAAGGACTTCGTTTGGCAGTGGTCCGCGTCTCCAAACTAGGAAAGCGCAGGCCGCCCCAAAAGCCACCGGTTCCCGTATGTGGATAACCTCCGGGTGCGTGGTGGCGGCGGCAAGTTGCCGGAGCCGGGCACCCGCCAGCGCGGGTGCTGCAAGAATGGGCGGGTGACGGAAGCAACGAGTGCCGGGGCAAGGAAGCAGCGGCAACAGGAACCGGATGAGCTGAGCCCAACGAGGCGCCCAGGCGGGAGCAGCCTGGTTGATGCCGAGATCGACGAAACGCCCGCCCCCGCACCAACCCGGGTGGGCAGCCGCAGGCAACTGGCCTACCTGGGACTGTGCCTGGTGCTGATCGGGCTGAACCTCCGGACTGTGTTCTCCAGTTTCTCGGCGGTACTTCCCGAGATCACGGCCCAGGCGTCGCTCCCTGGCTGGGCCGTCGTGGTGCTGACGACGGTGCCGGTCACCCTGCTGGGGGTGTTCGCGCCCCTGGCTCCGGCGCTGGCGCGGAGGTTCGGCGCCGAACGCGTGCTCCTCGGTGCCATGGCCGTGCTGACTGCGGGGCTGTTGCTCCGCCCTGCTGACCTTGGACTTCCCGGCGGGCACCTGCCCGGCCTCCTCGCCGGAACTGCGGCGTGCGGTGCGGCCATCGCGCTGTGCAATGTCCTGCTCCCCGGCCTGGTCAAACGCGACTTCCCGCACCGGCTGGGCCTGATGGGCGGGCTGTACACCACGGCCATCTGTGCCTCGGCCGCGCTGGGGGCCGGCTTCACCTACCCGGTCTACTCGGCTGCGGGGGAGTGGACCGTGGCCCTGTGGTTCTGGGCGCTGCCGGCCGCCGTCGTCCTTCTTCTCTTCCTCCCCGTGGCCCTGCGCCAGCATCCTGCCCGGCACCAGGCCGTCAGGGACGGAGTGAACGTGTGGCGTTCAGCGGTGGCCTGGCAGGTCACCATCTTCATGGTGCTGCAGGCCATGATGTCCTTCAGCGTCTTCGCCTGGCTGGCGCCCATCCTGCGGGAACGCGGCGTGGACGGCGCCACCGCCGGGCTGATCGTCTCGGTGAGCATCGTGCTGCAGATGCTGGGTTCACTGTTCGCTCCCTCCCTGGCGGCACGGTTCCGGGACCAGCGGGCCATCAATACCGTTGTTGCCCTGATGACCGGAGGCGGTTTCGCGCTGAGCATCTTCGGGCCGCTGGACCTGGTCTGGGTATGGGCGGGCCTGCTGGGGCTGGGACAGGGCAGCCTCACCGCGGTGGCCCTCACCATGATCATGCTCCGCACCCGCGACGGGCACACTGCCGCGCACCTGTCCGGCATGATGCAGGGCGTCGGGTACGGCCTCGGCTCCACCGGGACCCTGATGGTGGGCCAGTTGCACCAGGGAACAGGGACCTTTGCCGCCGCCGGCTTCCTGTTCCTCGTGGTGGGGCTGCTGGCCGCCGTCTTCGGCTACCGCGCCGGCCGCAACAGGTATGTGGGGTAGGTGGCGGTGCACGACTCCACCCTCCCCGCAACAGAGCCCACGGCCGGCATCCTCCAGCGGCCCTACCTGTGGGTCACCGTGGGGACTTGCGCTCTGGTGTTCCTTGCTGCCTTCGAATCGCTGGCGGTGACCACCATCATGCCGCTGGTCAGCCGCGAACTGGACGGCGCAAGCCTCTACGCCCTCGCCTTTGCCGGCCCCCTGGCAACAGGGGTAATCGGCAACGTGGCCGCCGGCAACTGGTCCGACCGCCGCGGCCCCACCGCCCCCCTCTACGCCTCCGTGTCCCTGTTTGTGGTTGGCCTCCTGATCGCGGGCACCGCAGTGTCCATGCCGATGCTCGTGGCCGGCAGGCTGGTCCAGGGCCTCGGCGGCGGCGCCCTGACAGTGGCTCTCTACGTCCTGGTGGCGCGGATCTTTCCGGGCGCGCTCCATCCCAAGATCTTCGCGGCGTTCTCCGCCGCCTGGGTAATCCCGTCGCTCGTGGGCCCGTTTGCCGCCGGCATCGTGGCACAGGTCTTCAGCTGGCACTGGGTTTTCCTGGGCGTCGTGGGCCTCGTCATTCCGGCCCTGCTCATGATCGCCCCGGTGCTGAAGGGGATGGACCGGCCGGGAACGGCGGCACCCGCAACGCCCTGGGCCATCGGCAGGCTGGGCTGGGCGGCGCTCGCCGCCGTCGCGGTGCTGGGGCTGAACCTGTCCGCCGAGGTCCGCATCCAGGGCTTTCCGGCCGCCACCGCGGTCCTGGCCGTCGCCGCCGTCGCGCTTGCCCTTGCCGCCGTCCGGCCACTGGTTCCCCGCGGAACCCTCCTCGCCCGGCGAGGGCTGCCGAGCGTCATCCTGGCCCGCGGACTCGCGTCAGCCTCGTTCTTCGGCGCCGAGGTCTACCTGCCGTACCTGCTGATAGAGCAGTATGGCTTCACGCCCACCTTCGCCGGCCTCACCCTCACCGGCGGCGCGCTGGCCTGGGCGGCGGCAGCGGCCGTGCAGGGCCGGCTGGGTGACCGCCTGTCCCATCCCGGCGCGGTCCGTACCGGGGCATTCATGGTCCTCGGCGCGGTCATCCTCGCGCTGGCCACCACCGCGCTGCACTGGCCCGCCGCCGTCGCGATCGTGGGCTGGATCTTCGCCGGCGGCGGCATGGGCCTGCTCTACCCGCGGCTCAGCGTGATGACCCTGGCACTGTCCACAAAGGACAACGAAGGCTTCAACTCCTCGGCCATGTCCATCTCCGACTCCCTTGGCGGGGCACTGGCACTGGCCACCACGGGCATCGTCTTCACGGCGTTCACGACGACGGCGGCCTCCTTCGCCGGTGTCTTCACCTTCGCTGCGCTGGTGGGCGTCGCCGCGGCGGTGGTGGCGCCGCGGGTCACCTCCCGTGCGGGGTGAACCCCGGTCAGCGGAGCCGGGTGGCCCGCAGCACGACGTCCGCGATGGTGGCCTGCTGGCCCTCCGGCCCCGTAACCGGGCGCTCCCGGCTGGTCAGCACTTCCACCTGCCAGCCCGGGCCCTCCAGGGCCAGTTCCCGGACCAGGTCCTCACCCTTGTAGAACATGTCCCCGTGGTGGTGCCCGCCGCCCCACGGCGGCAGCCGGTCCGGGTGGTGCCCAACCACCAGGAGCGTTCCGCCGGGTTTCACGGCTTCTGCTGCGGTCCGCAGCGGAAGCCGCCAGTCGAGTTCCTCGGAGTGCAGGAACTGCGAGGTCACCAAGTCGAAGGCGCCCTCAGGCCGCCACTGTTCCAGGTCGGCCCGCTGCCACGTGATGCGGCTGGCCGGCGCACCCTCCGCAGCCTGCACGCTCTCGCGCCCGAACACGGCTTTTTCGTGGGACTGCGCCCGTTCCAGGGCAACCGCTGAGACGTCGACGGCGGTGACCGTCCAGCCGTGATGGGCCAGCCAGATGGCGTCGGCACCTTCGCCGCAGCCCAGTTCCAGCGCATGTCCCGGTTCCAGGCCCCCGGCCTCACGGACCAGCTGCGGGTTCGGGTTTCCGCTCCAGAGCTGCGTCTTGGTGCGGTACCGCTCGTCCCAGGCCGCGGCCGGATCTATGCCGGCCCTGGCGCCTTCGGCTCCGTTATGGTCCGGGCTGGTGCCGTCGGCACTGTGGTGGTCCGCACTGGTGCTGTCCGCGTTGGTGCCGTGCCCGCCGGTGGAGGCGCCGTCGTCGTGCGTTTCGTGGTGGTGCGCCGCGTGTTCGCTCATGCCTCAACCCTGCCTTGTGGCACCCGGCAGGGCAACGGCCGGAGTGGCCGCGGATGCCGTCACTTATACGCCGATGGGGCAAGGATGCTACGATAGTGGAACTTGATGTGCAGTGATGCCCTGGTAACCCTTCATTTAGGGACAGGGCTTTTTTCATGTGAGAGGCACATCCTGCGTCGATGAACGCATTCCATTTGGTCCCGGCTGGCTGCCCCTTTATGCAGCAGAACGGTTGATCACCTGAATTTTCTTCGGCGAACCCCTGGTCCAACCGGTGCCGGGGGCCGATATCCGCCTGGATACCGCCTGAAAGATCGTATTAAATACATGACTACTTTTGCTGCCCTCGGTACTCCCAAGGCCCTTGCAGACACCCTTACCGCGCAGGGGATTGTTGAGCCGTTCCCCATCCAGGTCAAGACCCTTCCGGACACGCTGTCCGGACGCGACGTCCTGGGCCGCGGCCGGACCGGCTCCGGTAAAACCATTGCTTTCGCTATCCCGCTTGTAGCAAGACTCGCTGAGCGGGAAGCCAAGCACTTCCGCAAGCCCGGCCGCCCCATGGGTCTGGTGCTGGCACCCACCCGTGAACTGGCCACCCAGATCAACGCCACCATTGAGCCCCTGGCAAAGGCCGCCGGCCTGAACACCACCGTGATCTACGGCGGCATCTCCCAGGCCCGCCAGGAGAAGGCGCTGCGGGCCGGCGTCGACATCGTCATCGCCTGCCCCGGCCGCCTGGAGGACCTGATCCGCCAGCGCATCCTCACCCTTGAGGCCGTGGAGATCACCGTCCTGGACGAGGCAGACCACATGGCCGACCTCGGCTTCCTGCCCGTGGTCAAGAAGCTCATGGACATGACCCCAAGCCAGGGCCAGCGCCTGCTCTTCTCGGCAACCCTGGACAACGGTGTGGACAAGATCGTCCAGCGCTACCTGTCCAACCCCCTGACCCACTCCGTGGATGACCCGCAGGCCGCGGTGACCACCATGGAACACCACGTGCTGGTGGTCAACGACCAGACCGTCAAGAAGCAGCTGATCGTGGAGCTCGCCTCCGGCGCCGGCCGCCGCGTCCTCTTCATGCGGACCAAGCACCACGCCCGCAAGCTGGCCAAGACCCTCACCGACGCCGGAATCCCCGCCGTCGACCTGCACGGCAACCTCTCGCAGAACGCCCGTGACCGCAACCTGGCCGAATTCTCCAACGGTGACGTCCGCGTCCTGGTGGCCACCGACGTCGCCGCCCGCGGTGTGCACGTCGACGACGTCGAACTGGTCATCCACGTCGACCCGCCCACCGAGCACAAGGCCTACCTGCACCGCTCGGGCCGTACCGCCCGCGCCGGTTCCGACGGCACCGTGGTCACGCTGACCCTGCCGGAGCAGCAGTCCGACGTGAAGAAGCTGATGAAGGCCGCCGGTGTCGAGGTCAGCTTCGAGCGCGTCACCGCGAACTCCCCGCTGGTCGCCGACCTGGTGGGCGAAATGGCTGACAAGATCGATCCGCGGACCCGCGCTGCGCTGCTGGCCAAGAAGGCTGCGCAGCAGGGCGGCGGCACCTCCACCGGTGCCAACGCCGAGCGCAAGCGCGCCCGCCGCCAGGCGTCCCCGTCGGCTGGTGGCCGCGGTGGCCGTGGCGGCAGGGGCAAGGTCTCCGCCGAGCCCACCCGTACCGACGTTCCCCGCGCCCAGCGCCGCGCTGCTGCCTTCGAAGGCCGCACCGAGGCCCGCGCCGCCGTCGACGCCGTACGGGAGCAGAACGAGGACCGCTCCGTGGCGGCAGCATCTGCCCGGCGCAATGCCCGCGGCCGTGGCACCGCCAGCACCCACCGCAACGACGTCCCCGCAGCAGGCGGCCGCGCAGCTGCCGGCCGTGGTTCGGACGGACGCTCTTCGGAGGGCCGCACCGATTCACGCATTACCCGCAGCGAGGCACCCCGCGGCGGCTCCGGCCGTCCCGCTTCGGGCGGCGGGCAGCGCAGCGGACGTCCGGCTACCGGCCAGCGTGCAGCAGCCGGTGCGTCCGGTGGCCGTGGCCAGCGTTCCGCCGGAGCAGCCAGCGGCGGTTCCAAGGCAGTCTGGTCCTCCAACACCGGCGGCACCTCGGGTGGTTCCTACAGCGCCGGCTCGGGCAACGGTTCCGGCCGTCCGGCACGCAGCGGTCCCCGCCGCGCTTCCGCGCCTGCGTCGAACGAGCGCCGCGGCCGCTAATCCCCGCCAGTCTGCCGGGGCCCAGCGCCCAGTTAGTCCATCGAGTGCTCCGTAACTGCCCCTTGAAGCTTCATAGGGGCAGTTACGGAGCACTTGATGCGGTTAAGGGCTACCAGCCGCGGGCGCGCCATTCCTCCAGGTGCGGCCGTTCGGCGCCCAGGGTGGTGGGCTTGCCATGGCCGGGATGGACGACGGCGGTGTCCGGGTAGGCGTTGAACAACCGCTCGGTGACGTCGTCCAGGAGCTGGGCGAACCGTTCCGGGTCTTTCTGGGTGTTGCCCACGCCGCCCGGGAACAGGGAGTCGCCGGAGAAGATGTGCGCCAACCCTTCAGGGTCCTCGTACACAAACGCGATTGAGCCCGGGGTGTGGCCGCGCAGGTGCACCGCCGTCACGTTGAAGCCGTCGAAGTTACCTACGTCGCCGTGGCTGAGCCGGACGTCCACCGGAACGGGCAGCGCCTCGGCGTCGTCCGTTCCCGCGGCGGTGCGCGCCCCCGTAGCCTCCACGAGTTCCTTCAGGGCCCGTACGTGGTCCCAGTGCTGGTGCGTGGTGGCGATGAGGGCCAGGTGCGGCTCGGCCTTGGTGTCCGCGGCGCCGTCCGCTATCAGCTGCCGGATGGCCGGGAGGTCGTCGGCGGCGTCGATCAGCAGTTGGGCGCCGCTCTCCTTCGCCGTCAGCAGGTACACGTTGTTGTCCATCTCGCTGACGGAGATGCTGCGGATGGTCAGGGCCGGCAGGTCGTACAGAAGTGAGTCCATAGGCTTCAGTCTAGGGACGCCGGTGGCCCGGGCTCTGGAACCCGGGCCACCGTACAGGCGCTACAGACCCAGCGGCAGGGTTTCCGAGTAGACCTGCTTGGACGGGGGTGCTGCCAGGATCTCGCCCAGGGTGCTCTTGCCCTCCGGGGTAGTGCGCCAGGCCGCGTAGTCGTCGTGGTCCTGCGTTGTGGCCCAGGTTTCCACCACCAGGATGTGGCAGGGGTCGGCGTCGTCCACCAGCGCCTCGATGCCCTGGTTGCCGGGCCAGGCGCGGGTGGCGGCGAGCGTTTCGGCCAGATACGTCGCGGCCTCATCCCGGCGTGCGGGATCGATCCGGACCTCAAAATGGACAATGGCGGGCATGGTGCTCCTTGGCTTGTGGGAGTAGGGCCGGTCCAGCCAACCCTACTGCTGCAACCAGCGCCGGGACCGCTTTCTTCCCCTGCAAACCCGGGCGCATACGCGCGATTTTTGCCGTTGGCCACGTCACGGGCAGCCGTGACCGGATTCATATAAGTGGTCCATTCCGTGGACCCGTTGGTAGCGTCGAAAGCCAAGCCAGACTCAATACGACGCCCGGCCTGATCTTTATTCGGTGTGCCCTGAGCGGCACCGTACGCCCGGCGTCTGGACCGCAGCCTCAAAACTGGAACGGGATCTGATGAGCCAGAATGCAGTACCGCCCGTGGACACCACGGGTCCTGAGAAAGAAGAACGAACGCCACCCGCGATCTGCGGAGACACCAACAAGAGCGCCGGCCCGGCGGCCAAAACCCGGGTCAACAAGACCGTTTTCCTCGGCTCGGCCATCGGTGTGGTGGGCATCGCCTTGTGGGCGATCCTCGCCAAGGACAATGCCGACGCCGTCATCGGCGCCATGGTGGGCTGGGTTTCCACCAACATGGGCTGGTACTACTTCCTCATCGTCACCGCGGTGGTCATCTTCGTCCTCATCGCCGCCCTGTCCCGGGTGGGCAAGACCAAACTGGGCCCGGACCACTCCAAGCCGCAGTTCGGGATGTTCACGTGGGCCGCGATGCTCTTCGCGGCAGGAATCGGCATCGACCTGATGTTCTTCTCCGTCTCCGAACCCGTCAGCCAGTACCTTGCACCCCCGCAGGGCGAAGGTGGGACCGCGGAAGCCGCACGCCAGGCGCTGGTGTGGACGCTGTTCCACTACGGCATCACCGGCTGGGCCCTGTATGCCCTCATGGGCCTGGCGCTGGGCTACTTCTCCTACCGCCACAACCTGCCGCTGAGTATCCGCTCGGCCCTGTATCCGATCTTCGGCAAGAAGATCGAAGGGCCCATGGGGCACGCAGTGGATATCGCTGCGCTGCTTGGCACCATCTTCGGCATCGCCACCTCCCTGGGCATCGGCGTCGTCCAGCTCAACTACGGGCTGAACTTCATGTTCGGCATCCCGGAAAACCTGGCAGTGCAGATCGGCCTGATTGTCCTCTCCGTGGTGATGGCAACGGTCTCCGTGGTGTCCGGCGTTGAAAAGGGCATCCGCCGGCTGTCCGAACTGAACGTGATCCTGGCCGTGGTCCTCATGCTGTTCATCCTGGTGACCGGCAAGACCAACTTCCTGCTGGACGGGATCATCCAGAACATCGGCGACGTGATGAGCCGTTTCCCCGCCATGACCCTGGACACCTTTGCCTACGACCGGCCCACGGACTGGATGAACGCCTGGACGCTGTTCTTCTGGGCCTGGTGGATCGCCTGGGCGCCGTACGTGGGCCTGTTCCTGGCCCGCATCTCCCGCGGCCGCACCATCCGGCAGTTCGTGCTGGGTACCATGACCGTCCCCTTCCTGTTCATCGTGCTGTGGATCTCGATCTTCGGAAACTCCAGCCTGGACCTGATCATGAACGGCAACGCCGCGTTCGGCGAAACAGCCATGAACTTCCCGGAGCGGGGCTTCTACAGCCTTCTGGCGCAATACCCGGCCGTTCCCGTCACGGCCGCGGTGGCAACCTTCACCGGGCTGCTGTTCTACGTCACGTCCGCTGACTCCGGCGCCCTGGTCATGTCCAACTTCACCTCGCACCTGAAGGACGCGGACTCGGACGGCCCGGAGTGGATGCGCGTCTTCTGGGCAGTGGCCACCGGCCTGCTCACCCTCGCTATGCTGACCGTGGGCGGGGTGACCACCCTGCAGAACGCCACCATCGTGATGGGCCTGCCGTTGTCACTGCTGCTGGTCCTGATCATGCTGGGCCTCTACAAAGCGCTGCGGGTGGAGAACTCGCTCAACGACAGCTACCGTGCCAGCCTTCCCGGCATCATCACCGGACGCGCCGCGGATCAGCGCTCCGGCCGGACCTGGCGGCAGCGGCTCTCCCGCGCCATGAGCTACCCCGGCAGGAAGCAGACCACCCGCTTCGCCGAGACAGTGGCCATCCCTGCGCTGCAGGAGGTGGAGGCGGAACTGCGTGAACAGGGCGCCGAAACCACGCTGACCATCTCCACGGTGGAGGCCTGCGGGATCCCCAGCATCGACCTGCAGCTGGCCATGGGGGAGGAACGGGCCTTCAAATACCAGATCTACCCGGTCCAGTACGAGACCCCCAGCTACGCCACCCGGCGCGCCGACCCGGACGACCACTACTACCGCATGGAGGTGTTCTCCCTGGAAGGCAGCCATGGCTACGACCTCATGGGATACACGAAGGAACAGGTCATCACCGATGTCCTGGACCACTACGAACAGCACCTTGAATTCCTGCACCTGAACCGTGCAGCGCCGGGAAACACGCTGCTGGTTGAGGACCAGGTGGCAAAAGACAATTGGGAATCCGACTTCGACATGCAGGAGGAAACAAAGTGAGCACGTCTACGCTTTTCATTGGCGGCAGCTGGACGGCAGCGTCCGACGGCGGCACCCGGGAGATCCACTGCCCCGCGGACGGGGAGCTGGTTGGCTCCGTCGCGGAAGCCACGGCGGCCGACGCCGAGCGCGCCATTGCGGCTGCACGGGCCGCCTTCGACGGCGGTGAGTGGGCCGGAAAGTCCGCGCTGGAGCGGGGAACGTTCCTGCTTCAGGTAGCCAACCGGCTGCGCGAACGCAAGGACGACTTTGCCCGTGCAGAGACGCTGGACACCGGCAAGCGCCTGGCGGAAAGCGAAATCGACATGGACGACATCGCCAACTGCTTCGAGTACTTCGGCAAGCTGGCCGGCCAGGACTCCGGCCGGGTGGTGGACGCAGGCAGCCCCACCGTGGTCAGCCGCATCGAGTACGAACCGGTGGGCGTCTGCTCCCTCATCGCACCGTGGAACTACCCGCTGCTGCAGGCCGCCTGGAAGATTGCGCCCGCGCTGGCAGCCGGCTGCAGCTTCGTCCTCAAGCCCAGCGAACTGACGCCGCACACCTCCATCCTCATGATGGAAGTCCTCCAGGAGCTGGGACTGCCCAACGGCGTCGCCAACCTTGTCCTGGGTGACGGCAAGGTGGTGGGCCCGGTCCTGTCAGGCCATCCGGAGGTGGACCTGGTCTCCTTCACCGGCGGCCTGGAAACCGGAAAAGCCATCGCCGCCTCGGCGGCCGGCACAGTCAAGAAGGTGGCGCTGGAACTCGGCGGCAAGAACCCGAACATCATCTTCGCGGACGCCGACTTCGACGCCGCCCTGGACAACGCCCTCAATGCAGCGTTCGTCCACTCCGGCCAGGTGTGCTCCGCAGGTGCCCGCCTGATCGTGGAGGAATCCGTTGCGGAGAAGTTCGTGGATGAGCTGGTCCGCCGCGCCAAGCAGATCCGGCTGGGCGGCCCGTTTGATCCGGCCGCCGAAACCGGCCCGCTGATCTCCGCCGCCCACCGGGACAAGGTCACCACCTACGTGGAGAAGGGCATTGCCGAAGGTGCCCGCCTGCGCTGCGGCGGCGTATGGGGTGAGGGTGAGCTGGAGAAGGGCTTCTACTACCTGCCCACCGTCCTGGATCAAGTCAAGAGCGGCATGTCCGTGGTGGTGGACGAAGCCTTCGGCCCCGTCGTCACCGTGGAGACGTTCAGCACCGAAGAGGAAGCCGTGAAGATAGGCAACGACACACACTACGGCCTGGCCGGAGCTGTCTGGTCCCAGGACGCCGGCAAATCCCAGCGGGTAGCCCGGGCGCTCCGCCACGGCACCATCTGGATCAACGATTTCCACCCCTACCTGCCGCAGGCGGAGTGGGGCGGATTCGGCCAGTCGGGCGTGGGCCGCGAACTTGGCCCCACCGGCCTGGCCGAATACCAGGAAGCCAAGCACATCTACCAGAACATCGATCCGCAGGTCACCGGCTGGTTCAGCGATCATGCCGCCGCTGCAGAGGGGAAGTAGGACACATGGCAAACGGAACCAAGACTGAATTCGATTACATCGTGATCGGCGGCGGCTCCGCGGGGGCTGCCGTGGCGTCCCGCCTGAGCGAGGACCCGTCGCTGGAGGTGGCCCTGGTGGAGGCAGGCCCCGATGACCGGAACCTGCCCGAGATCCTGCAGCTGGACCGCTGGATGGAACTCCTGGAGTCCGGCTACGACTGGGACTACCCCATCGAGGAGCAGGAAAACGGCAACTCGTTCATGCGGCATGCCCGCGCCAAGGTGATGGGCGGCTGCTCCAGCCACAACTCCTGCATCGCCTTCTGGGCGCCCCGTGAGGACATCGATGACTGGGAGCAGAAGTTCGGCGCCACCGGCTGGAACTCCGAGCTGGCCTACCGGCTCTACCAGCAGCTGGAAACCAACGAGGACGCCGGCCCGGACGCGCCCCACCACGGTGACTCCGGCCCCGTCCACCTGATGAACGTCCCCGCCAACGATCCCACCGGCCGCGCCATGCTCGAAGCCTGCGAGCAGTCCGGGATCCCCAAGGTGAAGTTCAACACCGGCGAGACGGTGATCAACGGCGCGGGCTTCTTCCAGATCAACCGCCGCGCGGACGGCACCCGTTCCTCCAGCTCCGTGTCCTACATCCACCCCATCATGGACCGGAAGAACTTCACGCTGCTGACCGGCCTGCGTGCCAAGGAGCTGACCTTCGACGACGCCAACCGGTGCACCGGCGTGGCCGTGGTGGACAACGGCTTCGCCAAGACCCACCTGCTCACCGCCCGGTCCGAGGTGATCGTCTCCACCGGCGCCATCGATTCACCCAAGCTGCTGATGCTCTCCGGCATCGGCCCGGCGGCCCAGCTGACTGAGCTCGGCATCCCGGTACGCGTCGATTCCCCCGGCGTGGGCGAGCACCTGCAGGACCACCCGGAGGGTGTCATCCAGTGGGAGGCCAAGCAGCCCATGACGGAGACGTCCACGCAGTGGTGGGAGGCCGGCATCTTCACCACCACCGAGGACGGCCTGGACCGCCCGGACCTGATGTTCCACTACGGGTCCGTACCGTTCGACATGCACACCCTGCGCCAGGGCTTCCCCACCACGGAGAACGGCTTCTGCCTCACGCCCAACGTCACGCACGCCCGCAGCCGCGGAACGGTGAAACTGCGCAGCAAGGACTTCCGGGACAAGCCCAAGGTGGACCCCCGCTACTTCACCGATCCCGAGGGCCACGACATGCGCGTGATGGTGGCCGGCATCCGGAAAGCACGGGAGATCGCTGCCCAGCCGGCGCTGTCCGGGTGGGTGGGAACCGAGCTGTACCCCGGCGCCGACATCCAGAGCGACGAAGAGATCACCGAGTACATCCGCCAGACCCACAACACGGTGTACCACCCGGCGGGGACGGTCCGGATGGGTGCAACCGGGGACCGGATGTCGCCGCTGGATCCCGAACTCCGGGTCAAGGGCGTCACCGGCCTGCGCGTGGCCGACGCGTCCGTCATGCCGGAGCTGACCACCGTGAATCCGAACATCACCACCATGATGATCGGCGAACGGTGTGCCGAGCTGGTGCGGGCGGCCCGCACCGCCTGACCTTCCGCTGAAACTCCCCACCTTTCGCGGTTACGAAGGCAGGTACGACGGCGTGTCCCGGGGACACGCCGTCGGCCCGCCTCAAAGGTGGGGAAACTCAGCGGCGCTGCCACCAGGCCTGCCGCTTGGAACGCAAGTTGGTCAGAGCCAGGGGATGATGCGGTCAGCGCCGTGGCGGGTGGACCTGATCAGGACGGCGTTGGCCTCGTCCGGCCCATTGGCCCACGCTTCAGCGGCGTCCGGTGCCATCCCGAATGAGACGTGCCGGGCCACCAGGCGGCTGATCCGCAGCTCGTGGGTCGTCTCCAGGAACCACACCTCGTCCAGCTGCGCCCGGATCTCTTTCCACGGCTCCTGATTGGCCAGCAGGTAGTTGCCCTCGGTGATGACCAGCGGAACGTCGGCCGGCACCGCGATGGACGCCGCCACCGGCTCATCCAGGGTGCGCCGGAATTCCGGCGCGTAAACGACTGCCTCATCCCGTGCCGCCAGGCGCCGGAGCAGCGAAAGGTACCCGCCGGCGTCGAACGTGTCCATGGCGCCCTTGCGCTGCCGCAGCGGGGTGCCATCGATGATGGCGTTCCCCAGGTGGAATCCGTCCATGGGCACCACCACCGCCGTTCCGGCGCCGAACTGCTGCTGGAGCCAGGCAGCCAGGGTGGATTTTCCGGAACCGGGCGCCCCGGCGATGCCCAGGATGGTCCGCGTTCCAGAGGCCAGCCGGCGCCGGAGCGCGTCCACGGCCTGGGCGATCTCGGGGGAGTCCATGGCAAAAGCCTAAAGGCCAGGGCAGCGCCGCTGAACCTCCCCACCTTTGCGGCCACCATGGCGGCGGACGACGGCGGGTCGCCGGGACACGCCGCCTGCCCGCCTCAAAGGTGGGGAAAGTCAGCTCGCGGGAGCCGGCTGCTTCTTCTCGGTGGGCAATGCCTTGAGCCCGGCGGCGCAGCCCACGATCCCGGCGATGAACAGCAGCTTCAGCACGCTGAAGGGTTCCACGCCGGTGGCCATTGCCCAGCCAACTGTCAGGGCAGCCCCGATGCCTACCCAGATGGCGTAGGCGGTGCCCAGCGGGATGGACCGGATCGCCAGGCCCAGGCCCAGCATGCTGAGGGTGGCGGTGACCAGGAAGACCACCGTGGGCAGCGGCTTGCTGAAGCCGTCGGACAGGCCCAGCGCAGTGGCCCAGACCGCTTCGAGGACGGCTGACGCCAAGAGCACCAGCCACGGAGCTGAACGCTGCAACATCACGCCACCACCTTCAGGCCAACCACGCACGCGGCGATGCCGGTCAGCAGGAGCAGGCGCGCCGCCGTCGGGCGTTCAACCTTGCTGGCCATCGCGTAGGCGGATGTCAGAACGACGCCGACGCCCACCCACACCGCGTAGGCGGTGCCGGTGGGAATGGTTTGCATGGCGAAGGCCAGGCCGCCGGTGCTGGCGGCGACGGAGACCAGGAAGAGGATGGAGGGGGCGATGCGGCGTTTGCCGGATGCCTGCGCTGCGCGGTGCAGGGCGGCGGCCCAGACGGCTTCGAGCGCCCCGGACAGAACCAGGATTAACCACGACATGACAGATCCTTTGGCCAGTCTTGTCGCGTGCCGGGTACTGAACCGTCGTCCGGAGGCTCGGGTGCGGAGCCTTGGTTTCCAACATAGCAACGCCCGACGCCGGGTGGCCACCGTTGGTGCCCAAGCTCACCACAGGTGCCTGCTACCCAGTTGGCCGGGGTGCAGGTTAGGGCGCGCCGCCTGCGGCAACCGGCGCGTTGGCGTCGCGGCCGCCGTCGCCGACGGTTTCCCGGGCGATGAAGTTTTCGATGTCGAAGAGGTTGTCCGCGCGTTCGGCGATGTTCAGCAGGGTGGCCATGGACGCCACCTCCTCCACCTGTTCCTTGAGGAACCAGAGCATGAACTGCTCACCCAGGGCATCTTTTTCGGTGCGGGCAGCACGGAACAGGTCCTCGATGTTCCTGGTGACTTCCTTTTCCTGCTGCAGCGCAAGGGCCAGCGGCTCGGTGACCTTGGCGAAGTCGGCCCGGACGGCCGGAACGCCCGGAATGTTGAAGGGGATGTCCCAGTCCAGCATGTACTGGACCATCATCATGGCGTGGTTCCGCTCCTCCACGGACTGGCCGTAGAAGCAGCGGGCCAACTGGGGCCGGTTCGCGGACGGTTCAGTCCGCTGCAGGATCGATGGACACCACGGCCAGGAACCCGCGGCCGGTGACCTCCGGAGTGGCGTCATCAGATCCCACCACCGCGTCATAGCGCCCCAGGTCGGCGGAGCCGCCGGCTCCGTCACCCACCGCGGCCTGTCCCTGCAGCAGCACGGCCACCTGTCCCGCAAACACCGGATGGGCGCGCTTCTTCGAAATTTCGATGACGGATGCGTAGCCCTTGAAAGCGTCGGACCTGGTGATCACGTTCAGATTCCGGATGTCTCCGGTGGGCAGCGCGGCGGTGGTGGAAGCGCCGCCGTCGAACCGGAATGGCCGGTACTTTTCCACGGGACGTTCGGAGCCGTCCACGCTGAGCAGCAGGAGTTCGCCCTCCACCACGGTGAGCACGCGCTCGCATCCCGGGAATGCCGAGAAATCACCGGCCTTGGTGACATCGGCGAGGCTGACCCGCCAGCCCCACCCGTCAGCCTGGTCTGCCGGGCCACTGAGGATTTCCCGCGTGGTGCCGCCGCCGTTGCGCCAGGGTTGGGCCTTGAGTTCTGCGAAGCGGATGATCTGCATCTGCCCAGCCTAGTTCGCGGCCGGTGTTGACCGGTCCCGCCGCGTGGCCAGTGTGCGGTTTGGTTACGTGGGCACGCATCGCAGGTTGGACCCGTCCCTGCTACTCTCCTGCGGGGGGTCAACACGAAAACAGCCTGAAGGAGCCCGGGAATGTTCGTCAAAGTGTGTGGTCTCAGCACGTCTGAATCCATCCAGGAAGCGGTGGATGCCGGGGCGGATGCGGTGGGATTCGTCCTGACCGCCAGCCCGCGGGTGGTCTCGCCGGGCCAGGTTGCCACCTTGCTGGCTGACGTGCCGGCTAACGTTTCCCCCATTGCCGTTTTCCGCCACGAGCCTGTGGCCGACGCCATTGCCATTGCCCGCGCCGCGGGACTGCAGTGGATCCAGCTGCACGGCGAGCGCACCCGCGCGGATGTTGCCACAGTGCACGACGCCGGCATGAAGCTGGTCAGGGCCGTCACCGTTGGTGCCGGGCCGGATGAGTTGGAGGACTGGGGCGAAGACCTCCTCCTCATCGATGCCGCCGTGCCCGGCTCGGGTGAGAGCTGGGACTACGCGTCCATGGCGGATCTCCCCGTCCTGCAGGGCCGCCAGTGGTTGCTCGCCGGCGGGCTGGACGCAGGCAATGTCCGTGACGCTTCCGTGGCGGCCCACGCTTGGGGCGTGGACGTGTCCTCCGGTGTGGAGGCATCCCGCGGCGTCAAGGACCTGTCAAAGATCCGTGCCTTCGTGGGTGCCGCGAAGGCCGGCGCGAAGGTTTAGGGCTGCCCGGAACCAGCTCCCGGCGGTGTCAGCGGGGCCAATTCAGGGTCCGCTCAGGGGAATCCCCTACGTTCCGGTCCGCGGTCCCGGTGGACAATGGATGCATGAAGACACTGCTCAACATCATCTGGCTGGTATTCGGCGGCTTCTGGCTGGCCCTGGGCTACTTCGCGGCCGGGATCATCTGCTGCCTGCTGATCGTGACCATCCCGTGGGGCATCGCCTCGTTCCGGATCGCGGCCTACACGCTCTGGCCGTTTGGGCGCATGGTGGTGGACAAGCCCGGCGGCAACGGTGTCTTCTCGCTGCTGGGTAACGTCATCTGGCTGCTGGTGGCCGGCATCTGGATTGCCGTGGGACATGTGGTCACCGCGTTCGCCATGGCCGTCACCATCATCGGCATCCCGCTGGCCATCGCCAACCTGAAGCTCATTCCGGTATCGCTGATGCCGCTGGGCAAGCAGATCGTGCCCACCAGCACCCCGTTTGTGAGCACCTACCGCTAGTCGCGGCTCTGGTTGTTAGGCAGGGTCCGGCGACCACCAATGAGTCACCTGCGCCGGAAAACCCCGTCCGCCAGGATGGCAACGGCGTCGCTGTCGTCCAGTTCCGCGGCGATGTCCACGTCCGCGGCGTAGCCGGCGCCCGCCAGTTCGCGGCCGCTGGCGCAGCCGTGCAGCATCTCCCGCAGCCGCGGCTCGGCAGCCTCGTAGACTGCCATTGCCGCCACGGATTCGGGCGAGTAGCCGTGCCGGCCGTCCCTGCCTTCATCCGCGTCGTAGCCGCCCCTGCCCGTGGCAGCCAGGCCTGCGATGAAGGCGCCGGCACCGATCTGGTCCTCCACTGCGGGGCGGAGGGATCCGTCGTGCCAGCGTTCGCCGGCGGCGATCACTGCAATCACGGCGTCCTCCGGCACGTTCGCAGCCACCCAGTCGGCCGTTGCGGCCGCGTTGCGGAGGGACACCGCGGCCACCAGCGGAACGTGGCCGGCCAGTTCATGGCAGAGCGCCGAGCCGTTGGGGGAGGGGAGTACTACCCGGTCCAGGGAGTCCGCGGCACGCAGGCTGGCGGGGGACAGGCTCAGCCCGCCGCCGTCGCGCGGTCCGGCAAGCTGTGCACCGTGGTGGGCGGCGAAGTCCTCGGCGCTGGTGTCCTTCCACGCGTAGGGGAGCACCTCCGCGCCACGGTCCAGCGCCACACTCACACAGGTGGTGAAGGACAGGACGTCCACCACCACGGCAAGGTCGGCGCCGGACGTGATGGCGGCTGCGCCGGGTGCCCACTCGAAGCGGACAGTGTAGGGAAGCTGCCAGTGCGCGGCATTCGCCGTCCTGGTGTGCCGCGGGTTCGAGCCGGGTGCGTTCATTCCAGTTCGTCCTTCAGGTTGCGGTGCGCGGGGTCCTCCCACAGCGCCTTCGCGCGGGGGCTGTTGAACAGCGGTTCCAGTTCGAGCAGATGGCGTACGACGGCGGCACGGCCGGCGGCGAAGTCGGAGTCGCCGATGTGCGCATAATCTTTGCGCACGGCAGCCACGTAGCGCGCGTATTGGTCCGGTTCCCCGCCGAGGACGGAAAGGTCCGCGTCGCAGAGCAGGGCGCCGCCGTCGTCCCCCGGTTCAGGCCGGTGGTCAGAGGTCAGGCGCACCAGCCGGGCAACTTCGTCCACGTCAGCTTCGGGGAGCCCGGCCTCCGCCAGCCGGTCCTCTGCCAGGCGTGCCGATTCCTCCTCGTCCTGTCCTGCTGTTCCGCGGTAGACGGCGTCATGGAACCAGGCGGCCAGCAGCACCGTGCGTGGCGGTTCGGCGGGCTCCGTAAGCAGGTCCAGCGCCTCGAGGACCGAGAGCAGGTGGGTGCAGCCGTGATAGTGCCGGTGCGGTTCGCTCCAGCGGTCCAGCAGGTCCAGGAACAGGGCATCATGGCCGTCCATGATGGTGTTCCACCGGTTCAGCAGCGGCACCTTAAGGGATTTGTTCCGCTGCCGCGCCGGGATCCGCAGGCCGCTGGCGATCAGCTTCCGCACCAGGACGCGGGCCTCAACGGGCACGGCACCGGCAGCCACAAGGTCATCAAAGCGGCGCTCCGGCACATCGTAATGGTCGCCGTCGAACGCCCGCTCCGGGATTCCCACTGCGCCGGCGAAGGCATGCAGCTCATCCAGCGACGTGTCTGACACCAGGTGCGAGAAGTGCGTTCCGTGGGCAGGCCACAATGGCGGGTCCAGGTAAATGGCCATGCAGGAAGTGTAGTGCCGCGGCCCCGCCGCCGCGTGGCAGCGCGACACCCGCAGGAAACAACGCCGGAGTCACAATCCGATCTGCGGAATGAACCCGTGATCTTGTCCGCAAATACGAACTATCATGGGCGCATGACCCTCATCCGCGTTTCCGAGGCCGCCCGCTTCCTCGGTGTCAGTGACGATACTGTGCGGCGCTGGACGGACAACGGTTCCCTCACGGCCCTCAGGGACGAGTCCGGCCGGCTGGCCGTGGACGGGCTGGAGCTCGCCCGGCACGCCCAGAAACTCGCCCAGCTTCCCGACGATCCACACCGGACCGGAAGTTCGGCGCGCAACAGGTTCGTGGGGCTGGTGACCGGCATTACGGCAGACAAGGTCATGGCGCAGGTGGAACTCCAGTGCGGGCCCTTCCGGGTGGTGTCCCTGATGAGCAGCGAAGCCGTCCGGGACCTGGGGCTTGAGCTGGGCTCGGTGGCCACGGCGGTAGTCAAGGCCACCACCGTCATCATCGAAACCCCCCAGGGGAAGGGAACGGTATGAAACGAAGCCTTATGACGGCGGTCGCTGCCCTGGCGCTGGCGGCCGGACTGGCCGGATGTGCGGGCAGCGGCGCACCGGCGGGCGGCGCAGGCACCTCATCTGACGCTGCCGCCACTACCCTGACCGTCTTCGCCGCGGCATCGCTCAAGTCCAGCTTCACCGAGTTGGCGGACACGTTCGAGGCGCAGCATCCCGGCACCCGCGTCAGCCTGAGCTTCGCCGGCTCCTCGGACCTCGCCACCCAGATCAACCAGGGCGCCCCCGCGGACGTTTTTGCCTCCGCGGACACCAAAAACATGGACAAAGTCACCGGGGCGGGACTGGCCGACGGTGAGCCCCGGGTTTTCGCAACCAACACCCTGGTCATTGCGGTCCCGGCCGGGAATCCCGCACGTGTCACCAGGTTCCAGGACCTCGCCAGGGACGGCCTCCGGCTGGTGACCTGCGCCAAGCAGGTGCCCTGCGGTGCGGCCGCAGCCACGGTGGCGGGCAGGGCAGGGGTCACCCTCCGCCCGGTCAGCGAGGAAAACGCGGTGACCGACGTCCTGGGCAAAGTAACCTCCGGCGAAGCCGACGCCGGCCTGGTGTACGTCACGGACGTCAAGTCAGCCGGGGACAAAGTGGAAAGCATCCAGTTCCCGGAGGCCCGAGCGGCCGTCAACAGCTACCCCATCACAGCCCTGTCCGGGGCAAAGGACAAGGAATCCGCCAAGTCCTTCATTGACCTCGTGCTGGGATCCGACGGCCAACAGGTTCTCGCCAAGGCCGGGTTCGGCGCAGGCGGACAATGAAGCTCCGGGCGCGGCAGCCGTATACCGGCATCCCCCGGTGGGTTTCCGGACTCGCTGTCCTGGCGGCCCTGGTGGTGGTCCTGCCCCTGGCAGCCATCGTGGCCCGGGTCAACTGGGCAAACTTCATCCCGCTGGTCACCTCTGAGTCTGCGCTGGACGCCCTGGGCCTTAGCCTGCGCACGTCGGCCGCGAGCACGCTCCTGTGCATCGTGCTCGGTGTCCCCCTCGCCCTCGTCCTGGCTCGCGGCAGCTTCCCCTTCCAGCGGCTGCTCCGCTCCCTCGTGCTGCTGCCGCTGGTGTTGCCGCCGGTGGTAGGCGGCATTGCGCTGCTCTACACCTTCGGCCGGCAGGGACTCCTGGGCGGCGCCCTGCAGGTCGTCGGCATCCAGATCGCTTTTTCCACCACCGCCGTGGTCCTTGCCCAAACCTTCGTGGCACTGCCGTTCCTGGTGGTCAGCCTGGAAGGAGCGCTGAGGATCGGCGGGCAGAAGTACGAGGCCGTGGCCGCCACCCTCGGCGCCCCGCCGGGCGTCGTGTTCCGCCGCGTCACCCTCCCGCTGATCCTTCCCGGGCTGGCCTCCGGAGCCGTGCTCTCGTTTGCCCGCAGCCTGGGCGAATTCGGCGCCACCCTCACCTTCGCCGGCAGCCTCCAGGGCGTCACCCGCACCCTGCCGCTGGAAATCTACCTCCAGCGCGAAACCGATCCCGAGGCCGCCGTCGCCCTGTCACTTGTCCTGGTGGCCGTCGCGGTAGCAGTGGTGGCGCTTGCCTACGGCCGTTCGGGCGGACTGCAGCGCCAAGGCCCGGCACCAGGGGCCCGTTCTTCCCAGCGCCCGACGACGGCGGGCACCGCGGGCGGGACTGTCCGGTGAGCTTTTCGTTCCAGGCAGCCGTGGCCCAGCGGGATTTCGACGTTTCCCTCGCACTGGGGCCCACCGAAACCGTGGCGGTGATGGGCCCCAACGGCGCGGGCAAATCCACCCTGCTGTCCACCATCGCGGGCCTGGTCCGGCCGGACACCGGGCGGGCCGAACTCAATCGCCGGACGCTGTTCCACCTGGGGTCCGGGATCCATCAGTGGACGCCGCCGCACCGCCGGGGAACGGCACTCCTGGCCCAGGAACCCCTGCTCTTTCCGCACCTCACAGCGGCGGACAATGTGGCCTTCGGGCCCCGGAGCGCCGGCGTCCCGCCGCGAAAGGCAAGGGAACGCGCCCTCCAGTGGCTGGCCGAAGTGGAGGCTGAAGCCCTGGCGGGCCGCCGCCCAGCCGGCCTGTCCGGCGGCCAGGCGCAGCGCGTGGCCGTCGCCCGTGCCCTCGCTGCCGGCCCCGGCCTCCTCCTGCTGGACGAACCCATGGCGGCCTTGGACATCCATTCGGCCCCGCTGCTGCGGCGGCTGCTGAAACGGGTACTCGCGGACCGGCAGGCCATCATCGTCACCCACGACGTGCTGGATGCGCTGATGCTGGCGGACCGCGTGGTGGTCCTCGAGAATGGGCGCATCGCGGAGGATGGCCCCACCCGTGAGGTGTTGGAGCGCCCGCGCAGCCCGTTCGCGGCCGGCCTGGCCGGGCTCAACTTCGTCACCGGCACGCTGACGGCTTCCGGGATCCGGACAGCCGGCGGACAGGCCATTGCCCGGGGCCTCGACATCGCGGGGCAGCTGGAGGAGCCGGGCGAAAGAGGCCAGGCAGGCGCCGCCGGGCTGCCGGGCGCTGCCGTGTTTCCGCCGTCGGCCGTGTCCGTGTTCCTGACGGACGCACACGGAAGCCCCCGCAATTCCTTTCCTGTGGAGGTCACCGAGCTTGAGCCCCATGGAGACCAGATCCGGGTGCGTGGAGGCGGCCTGGCCGCGGACATCACACCTGCGGCCTCGGCAGAGCTGGGCCTGGCGCCGGGGGTCCGGGCCCACTTCGTGATCAAGTCCGCGGCGGTTTCCATCTACGCGACATGATTTACAAGTTTATTTACACGTCTTGTCAAACTCAGTGACAAACTTCACAACGTTCCGGTACCGTACGGATGGGCGGCAGGCCATCGCCGCCACCCATCAACCGGAACCGACCCCGTCCGCGCCTCAACCGGCAGCGGTGCGGGGTCACCTGCGAAGGAGCCACCGCTGTGAAAATCGCCAGAATCCTTGCCGCCGTTGCCGCGACTGCTGCGCTGATGGGCCCGCTGCCCGCGCAGGCCGCGCCCGCGCCGGGCGGTGACACTGGAAGTCCCGATATAGCCGGCGGCAGCACCACCACCATTTCCGCAGCCCCTTATGCAGCGCAGATTTCCTTCGATGCCACCGGCACCAACGTAGGATGCACCGGCAGCCAGATCTCGGCCAGCTGGGTGATCACGGCGAAGCACTGCAATTCCGCCTCCCTGCAGTCCGTCCGGCTGGGGACCACTTATCTGGAGGCCGGCGGCACCGTGAAGACCGTGGCCGCCCGCTACGCCTCCAGCACCGGCGATGTCCTGCTGCTGAAACTGTCCACCCCGCACTACGGCTCCTACGTGGGGCTCTCCAGCTCGTTCCCCGCCATCGGGGCTCCGGCGAAGGTGTACGGCTGGGGAGACCAGACCGAAGGCGCGGGCACCATGTCCTACAATCTCAAGACGGCCGACGTCACCGTGGCCGGCCAGGGCGCGGACACCTACGGCGGAGCCTCCGTCCGGACGCAGTCCCAAAGCGGGCACACCCTGGGCGGCGACTCCGGCGGTCCGCTCATTGTCAACGGCAAGCTGGCAGGTGTCCTGTCGACGTCGAGCATCCTGCCCAGCCCCAACCCGTCCAGCTTCACCAGGTACTACAACGACCACGCGTCCGTGTCCCGCAACCTTGGCTGGATCACCAGCGTCTCAGGGGTGGGCGCCTCCTGAGTTCCGGTCTTCTCGAATTCCGGCCGTCCCGGTAAGGGGTGGGCGGTGCCGGTTCGCGAGGGATGCCGTGGGGCCGGCCGGCCGGCGGGTGGCTTGTTGGGGGAGCCGCCAGCCGGTTTTGCACGTCCTGCTGGGAACCAGGCCCGCCGGGAATCGGGCCTGCAGGGAAGCGCCGAAGGTTCGCTGTGGGAAAACAGGGCCAAAGGGCTGCGCTTTTCAAACTTGAGCGGAGTACACTCAACCTCAAGAAAGCCCGCCCCTGAAAGGAGCCCTCTTTGGACGTCAAATTCACCACCAAGAGCCAGGAGGCTCTTTCGGCTGCCGCCATGAACGCCTCAACGGCCGGCAACCCGCAGGTGGAACCCGCCCACATACTCAAGGCCCTGATGGACCAGCGCGACGGCGTGGCGGTGGCACTGCTGAAGGCCGCCGGCGCCGAACCGGATGCCGTCAGTGTCCAGGCCAGCAGCGCCATCAAGTCACTTCCCTCGGCTTCGGGTGGATCTTCGCAGCAGGCCCAGCTTTCGCGCCCGGCGCTGCAGGCCATCCAGAACGCCAAAACCGAGGCCGAAAACCTCGGCGACACCTTCGTGTCCACCGAAGTCCTCCTGCTGGGCCTCTCTGCCGGAAGTGACGCCGTCGGGCGCCTCCTCCGCGACGCCGGCGCCTCCCACGAAGCCCTGGTGGCCGCCCTGCCCGGCGTCCGCGGCGACCGGAAAGTCACCAGCCAGGACCCGGAAAACACCTTCCAGTCGCTGGAGAAGTTCGGCACCGACCTCACGGCCATGGCCCGCTCCGGCAAGCTGGACCCGGTGATTGGACGCGATACCGAAATCCGCCGGATCGTCCAGGTACTGAGCCGCCGCACCAAGAACAACCCGGTGATCATCGGGGAGCCCGGCGTGGGCAAGACCGCCGTGGTGGAAGGACTCGCCCAGCGCATCGTGGCGGGGGACGTCCCCGAAAGCCTGCGCGGCAAGACGCTGATCGCCCTGGACCTGGCATCCATGGTGGCCGGCGCCAAGTACCGCGGCGAATTCGAGGAGCGGCTCAAGGCCGTGCTCGAGGAGATCAAGAACTCCGAAGGCCAGATCGTCACCTTCATCGACGAGATCCACACCGTGGTGGGCGCCGGCGCTACCGGGGACTCCTCCATGGATGCCGGCAACATGCTCAAGCCCATGCTGGCCCGCGGGGAACTGCGGCTGATCGGCGCCACCACCCTGGATGAATACCGCGAGAACATCGAAAAGGACCCGGCCCTGGAACGCCGCTTCCAGCAGGTCTACGTGGGGGAGCCCAGCGTCGAGGACACCATCGGCATCCTCCGCGGACTGAAGGAACGCTACGAAGCGCACCACAAGGTCACCATCGCGGACTCCGCCCTGGTGGCCGCCGCCACCCTGTCCAACCGCTACATCTCCGGGCGGCAGCTTCCGGACAAGGCCATCGACCTCGTGGACGAGGCCGCGTCCCGGCTGCGCATGGAGATCGATTCCGCCCCGGAGGAGATCGACCAGCTCCAGCGGCTGGTGGACCGGCTCACCATGGAGGAATTGGCCCTCCAGGACGAAAAGGATGCCGCCTCCGTGGAGCGGCTCGCCGCGCTGCGGGCTGACAAAGCTGACCGCGAGGAGGAGCTTAACGGTCTCAAGGCCCGCTGGGAAGCCGAGAAGGCCGGCCTCAACCGGGTGGGTGACCTGAAAGCCAAGCTCGACGAACTGCGCGGCGCGTACGAGAAAGCTGCCCGGGAAGGCGACCTCGAAACCGCCTCCCGCGTGCTCTACGGCGAGATACCGGCGCTGGAACGCGAGCTCACCGCCGCTGCCGAGGCCGAGGCTGCCGTGACGGACAAGTCATCCCAGATGGTGGCCGAACAGGTGACCGCCGATGACATCGCCGAGGTCATCTCCGCCTGGACCGGCATCCCTGCCGGGCGCATGCTGCAGGGCGAAAGCCAGAAGCTGCTGCACATGGAGGAGGAGCTGGGCCGGCGGCTGATCGGGCAGGCCAAGGCTGTTACTGCCGTCTCGGATGCTGTCCGCCGTGCGCGTGCCGGTATCAGCGATCCCAACCGGCCCACCGGTTCATTCCTGTTCCTGGGCCCCACCGGCGTGGGTAAGACCGAGCTGGCCAAGGCCCTGGCGGACTTTCTGTTCGATGACGAGCGTGCCATGGTGCGCATCGACATGTCCGAGTACGGCGAGAAGCACTCCGTGGCCCGGCTGGTGGGCGCCCCTCCGGGCTACGTCGGCTACGAAGAGGGTGGCCAGCTCACCGAGGCCGTCCGCCGCCGTCCGTACTCTGTGGTGCTGCTGGACGAGGTGGAGAAGGCCCACCCCGAGGTCTTCGACATCCTGCTCCAGGTGCTCGACGACGGCCGTCTCACCGACGGCCAAGGCCGCACCGTGGACTTCCGCAACGTCATCCTGGTACTGACGTCCAATCTGGGCAGCCAGTTCCTGGTGGACCAGACCCTCAACGCCGAGGCCAAGCGGAACGCCGTGATGGCCACGGTGAACGCGTCCTTCAAGCCGGAGTTCCTGAACCGGCTTGATGAGGTGGTCCTGTTCGACGCCCTCACGGTGGAGGAACTCGGCCACATCGTCGAACTGCACGTGGACGAGCTGGGCCGCCGACTGCACGAACGCCGGCTCACCCTGGAGGTTTCGGAGGGAGCCAAAGCCTGGCTGGCCCTTTCCGGCTTCGACCCCGCCTACGGTGCCCGCCCGCTGCGCCGACTGGTGCAGCGCGAGATCGGCGACCGGCTGGCCAAGGCCATCCTCGCCGGTGACATCAACGACGGCGACACCGTGGTGGTGGACACAGCGGCCGATCCGGGCGAGCTCACCAACGGCAACGTGGATGCCCTCACCGGCGCCCCGTCGGCCGGGTTGTCGGTGCGCCGGAAGGACTAGCGGATCCTCACAGCGTGCTGTCCGGGCGGATAACCGTCAGGGCAGCACGCTGGCGTTGATGACGTTGCCGTTCGGGGCCGTCACATAGCAGTCCGCCCGGCGGTCCCCGGCGTCCCAGCTGGTGCTGCTGGGGAAGCTGCGCTGGTAGTTGAGCTGGAAGCTATTGGCCGCCGGTCCCAGCTTGGTGGCTTGGCAGACCTCCAGCGCCTTGGCCTTCAGCGTTTCTGCGCCGGGGTAGCGCTCACCTGCGGGATAGCGGAAGACGCCCACCAGCTGTGCGGAATGGCCCGTGTCGCAGGGCACCACGGTTGAGGCCAGCGATTCCGGATCAAAGTCCTTGAAGCAGTCACCCACAGCGTAGTCGGCAGGCTTGACGCCGTCCCTGGGCAGCGGCAGCGGCGTCACCCGCGGCGTGGGGGTGGTTTCCAGGACGCCGGCCTGGCCGCCCTGTGCCTGCGGGGAGGTTGCGCCCGAGTTGAGCCACAGGGCCAGCCATACGAGCCCGCCCACCACGGCAACGAGTACGACGGCGAAGAGCGCCTTCCACAGTGCCTTTGCCCTGGGTGCCCGGTTCGGTGCGGTGGAGGCGGATGGGGTGGAATCGGAGGCTCCGGAGGCCGAGGAGCCGGGTTCGGCGTGCTGCTGGGGCCACGTCACGGATGCCGGGGCGGGGGCGGCGTCTACCTGGGGGATGCCGGCCGTTGGCGGGGAGGCTGGTTTCGGCGGGACGTCCTGGGGGTTCACGGCTGCATCCTCCTGCGTTGTCGTCGCGTCAGTACTGTAAAAACCCGCTGTCCGAAGGGTTTTGGCAGCTGCCTGAAGCGACTCTACCGAAGAAAAAACCCGGAAACCCGCGGGCGGACCGGGGAATGGTAACCCAAATGCCCACGGGGGCGCGTCGGGCGGCAAGCAGGGGCCGCAGAAAGCATGTAATCTAGGTGTACGACAAATTGACCAAACATTCCGGGGCCTCACCGATCGCCAAGGTGACCACCTCCGGTCCAAGTACAAAAGGGGGTCACGCCATGGGGCGCGGCCGTCAAAAGGCAAAAGCTACCAAGCAGGCTCGGGACATCAAGTACTACTCCCCGAACACTGACTACTCGGCACTTCAGCGTGAGCTGACGGGCCCAGGCAGTCGTGTAACGAGCCATTACGCCAATGAGCCGGTGGAACCGGACTATTCGGCTTATGTGGATAAGTACGCGGATGATTTGGAAGATGAGGACGACGAGGTAGACACCCGTCGCATCGGCTAGTCGTCGCCGCTGAGCGAATTCTTTTGCAGCACCATCATTGCTGACCTCGGTCACAAGGCCCGTGGGCACGCCTCTTTACAGTGCGTGCCCACGGGCCTTTCCGTCGACGTCAGGCTCTTTGCCGCCTCTGCCACCCTCCGGGATTGCCGTTCGATGCCACGGCACACCGGCCGGCCACTGCGTGGACGGCGGCCGGGGCTTCCCATAGGCGTCCGTGTAGCGTTGGTCCCATGCCAACTGTGAACACCTACCCGCAGGGTGCCCCGTGCTGGGCTGACCTTCAGACGCCGGACATCGATGCCGCCAAAAAGTTCTATGCGGCAGTGTTCGGGTGGCGTTTCGAGGACCACCCAACTCCGGACGGCCGCAGTTACGCGATGGCCTTCCTGGGTAACGACGTGGTGGCCACCATCGCACCGCAGAACCCCATGCAGGCATCTGGTTCCGCTGCCCAGTGGAACGTCTACCTGGCCGCGGAGGACGCCCGCAGCATAGCCGGCGAAGCAGTCCACGCCGGCGGTGCCGTGCAGTTCGGCCCCGAAGAGGTGGGGGACACCGGCGTCATGGTCTTCCTGGACGCGCCGGGCGGCGGTACCACCGGAGTGTGGCAGGCCGGAACACACCGCGGCTCAGGACGGTACAACGGGCCCGGTGCACTGTCCTGGGCCGAGCTGCTCACCCCTGAGCCCCAGGCCGCCATCGGATTCTTCCAGCACCTGTTCGGGCATGACGTCACGGAGTACCCGCAGGACGACGGCGGCACGTACAGCACCCTGATGGTGGACGGCAAGGAGGTGGCCGGGGTGGCGCCGGACGATGGACCGGCCGGCTGGCAGATCTACTTTGGCGTGGCGGACCTCAGCGCCGCCGTGCAGGCCGTCAGGGATTCGGGCGGCGAGGTCCTGGTGGCACCGGACGACAGCTCCGGCGAGGGGCCGGCCACCATCCGCGACCCGCAGGGCGGTGTCCTGAGCCTGATCGAGGTTGCCGGCTAAGCTGCGGCTGGCTTCTTAAACAGCAGGTCCCGCCGGCAGTGCGCCGGCGGGACCTGATAAGTGTTGGCTACGCGTAGGAGTTGACCATGCGGACTGCGCCGCCGTCCACGCCCTTGGCGCCCTGGACGTAGTCCGGGCCGGACTTCAGGATGGAATCCGAGTCTGCGGCGACGGTGCCCATCACCCAGGACGGCAGCCCGCGTTCGTTCAAACGCGCGACGGCGGCATCCGCGGCTTCGGGGGAGACGATGGCCACCATGCCCACGCCCAGGTTCAGGGTGCGTTCCAGGTCGGCCAGCGGCACGTTGCCGAGTTCGGATACAAGCTTGAAAATGGCCGGCAGTTCCCAGGTGGCGCGGTCCACGGTGGCCACCAGGCCCTGCGGCAGGACCCGGGCAAGGTTGGCTGCGAGGCCACCACCGGTCACGTGGCTGAAGCCGTGGACCGCTGCAGAACCGGTGACCGGGAAGGTGCGGGCCAGGTCCAGGCAGTCGGCGGCGTAGACGCGGGTGGGCTCGAGCAGTTCTTCACCCAGGGTGCGGCCCAGTTCGGAGACTTGGCGGTCCAGGGCCCAGCCGGCGTGGTTGATCACGCGGCGGACCAGCGAGTAGCCGTTGGAGTGCAGGCCGGAGGAGGCCATGCCGATCACAACGTCGCCCGCGCGGACGCGGTCCGGTCCGAGGAGGGCATCTGCTTCGACGACGCCGGTGGCCGCGCCGGCAACGTCGTATTCGTGCTCGCCCAGCAGGCCGGGGTGTTCTGCGGTTTCGCCGCCCACCAGGGCGGTGCCGGCCACGGAGCAGGCGGCGGCGATGCCGCGCACAATGCCGGCGATGCGCTCGGGAACCACCTTGCCGCAGGCGATGTAGTCGGTCATGAAGAGGGGCTCGGCGCCTACGACGACGATGTCGTCCACCACCATGCCGACGAGGTCGAAGCCGATGGTGTCGTGGATGTCCATGGCCTGGGCGATGGCAACCTTCGTTCCCACACCGTCCGTGGAGGTGGCCAGCAGCGGCTTCCTGTAGGTCAGCAGCTTCGAGACGTCATAGAGGCCGGCGAAGCCGCCCACCCCGCCGATCACCGACGGGTTGTGGGTCGCCTTGATGGCGCCCTTCATGAGCTCGACGGCGCGGTCGCCGGCTTCGACATCGACGCCCGCGGAGGCATACGTGATGCCTGCCTTCTCTGATGCGGAACCGGCGGCAGTGTTAGCGGAAGTCATACGGACTCTTTCTTGTCAGTGCCTGCGGCGGCGTGTACGTCTGGCACCATGTCGGCGTCGGTCAGCAGGTTTTCAAACTCGGAGTCCGGGCCGGGATCGCAACCAGTAGCGCCGGCCTTTTCGGCAGGGTCCTCTTCCGGGTCAACGGCGAGGGCTGCGGTTTCGCCCGGCAGGGCGGACGGCGACGGCGCCAGGCCGCCGAGGTCGGTGCGTTCCAGAAGGTTCTTGCCCAGCTTGTCGGCGCCCGGCAGGGCAATCGGGTACTTGCCCGTGAAGCAGGCGGTGCAGAGGCGTTCCCGGGGCTGGCGGGTGGCGCCGATCATCCCGTCCTCGGAGATGTACGCCAGCGAGTCGGCGCCGATGGCCTGCGAAATCTCTTCGATGGTGGCGCCGTTGGCGATGAGCTCCGCACGGGAGGCGAAGTCGATGCCGTAGAAGCAGGGCCACTGGACGGGAGGGGAGGAAATCTTGACGTGGACGGTGGCGGCGCCGGCTTCCCGCAGCATCCGGACGATGGCCCGCTGGGTGTTGCCGCGGACGATCGAGTCGTCCACCACCACCACGCGCTTGCCGCGGATCACGGACTCAAGGGCGTTGAGCTTGAGCCGGATACCCAGCTGGCGCAGCGTCTGCGAGGGCTGGATGAAGGTGCGGCCCACGTAGGAGTTCTTGACGAAGCCGTGTGCGAACGGAATGCCGGATTCCTCGGCGTATCCCACGGCAGCGGGGGTGCCGGACTCCGGGACGGGGATGACGATGTCCGCTTCGTGGGTGTTTTCGCGGGCCAGCTGGCGGCCCATTTCCACGCGGGATTCGTAGACGGAACGGCCGGCAATCGCAGCGTCCGGACGGGCGAGGTACACGTACTCGAAAACGCAGCCGGCCGGAGTGGGCTCAGCGAACTTCTTGGAGCGCACGCCCTCTTCGTCGATAGCGATGAATTCGCCGGGCTCGATCTCGCGGATGAAGCTGGCGCCCACGGTAGCCAGGGCGGACTGCTCGGAGGCCACTACCCAGCCGCGTTCCAGCCGGCCCAGGACCAGCGGGCGGATGCCGTAGGTGTCGCGGGCCGCGTAGAGGGTGCCTTCGTCCATGAAGACGAAGCAGAAGCCGCCCTTGATCTTGGGCAGCAGTTCGGTGGCGGTTTCCTCAAGGGTCTTGCCGGGCTCGCCTTCAAGGAGGGCGGTGACCAGGGCGGTGTCCGAGGTGTTGCCCTGCTTCATTTCGCCGGTGAGCTGACCGCCGTTGCGTTCAGTGATCATGGCGTTGAGCTCGGCGGTGTTGGTCAGGTTGCCGTTGTGCGCCAGGGCCACGGTGCCGGTGGAGGTGGCGCCGAGGGTGGGCTGGGCGTTGGCCCAGTGGCTGGCTCCGGTAGTGGAGTAACGGCAGTGCCCCACGGCCAGGTGCCCGGTGAGGGTGTTCAGGGTTGTTTCGTCGAAGACCTGGGACACCAGCCCCATGTCCTTGTAGACATTGATCCGTTTGCCGTCACTGGTAGCGATACCAGCGGACTCCTGGCCACGGTGCTGCAGTGCGTACAGCCCGTAATAGGTTAGTTTTGCTACTTCTTCACCGGGAGCCCAGACGCCGAAGACGCCACAGGCGTCCTGCGGGCCTTTTTCGCCGGGAAGAAGATCATGGGAAAGTTTTCCATCGCCGCGTGCCACTGATCGATTATCGCACGACATGGGGTAGGACTTTTTACCGC
Source organism: Pseudarthrobacter sp. 1G09 (assembly GCF_050038305.1). Classification (NCBI taxonomy): domain Bacteria; kingdom Bacillati; phylum Actinomycetota; class Actinomycetes; order Micrococcales; family Micrococcaceae; genus Pseudarthrobacter; species Pseudarthrobacter sp. 1G09. Next base: position 3,986,476 of record NZ_CP188306.1, on the reverse strand, counting down.
TCCCCTTTGTGACCCGGCAGCGTCACGCGCCAGGATGCCGGGGCGTGCTGCCGGTGGCGGGGGTCACGGCTGCGGGTCGGTGTCCGGTTCTGAGTCCGGAACGGATTCGACGACGACGCGCTGCTGCCGGCCCACGCTCCGGCGGTCCAGGATCAGCGCCAGGACCGCACCGAGAACGGCTCCGGCGGCGCCGAACGTGATCATCAGGAAGCCAAAAACTGCGCCCGGATCGAAGTCCTCATCCGCGGGCACCCCGAATGCCGCGATTGCAGCTGCTGCGAAGCCCACCAGTGCGCCCAGGACCAGGAACGGTACGAATTTGGGGGCCCGGCGGACAGTTACCTCGCGCCGCTCGGCGGGGGGGTGGTTCGAAGACATGCCATCCAGCCTACTGCCGGAGATTTGGTGCGCGTAATGCAGCCGCGGAGTCGGGAGGTCCGGCGCCGGTGGGCGGCGCACGGAAAGGGCGGGCTGGCACTGTCCGCCCAGCGATATGACTGATATATCTATTGACACCAACTGTGGCCGCTGTCATATTCGGTAGTAGCACTATGTGCGCCGTGTTGTGTAATGCGCAATGCATCCGGCGCATGCCGAGCAGGTCGCCGGCGGGCAGCCACCCTGCCGTGTGGGCTAGATTGGCAGCTGGTGCCGACTCACCGGATCCGGCCGGATCCAGGAAAGGAACACAGAACCATGGTTCACAAAGTTCAAGCTGTCATTGCCCGTGAGAAGAACGCTCCGGTGTCATTGGAGACCATCCTGGTGCCGGATCCGGGTCCGGGCGAAGCATTGGTGGATATCCTGACCTGCGGTGTGTGCCACACCGACCTGCACTACAAGCAGGGCGGCATTGGCGATGATTTCCCCTACCTGCTGGGCCACGAGGCCACCGGCGTGGTCAGCGCCGTGGGCGAGGGCGTCACCGAGGTGGCGCCGGGTGACCGTGTGATCCTGAACTGGCGTGCGGTGTGCGGCCAGTGCCGCGCCTGTGCCAAGGGCCAGCCCCAGTACTGCTTCAACACCGCCAACGCCACCCAGAAGATGACCCTTGAGGACGGCACCGAGCTGTCTCCCGCGCTGGGCATCGGCGCGTTCGCTGAAAAGACACTCGTTGCCGCCGGGCAGTGCACCAAGGTGGATCCCGAGGCTGATGCTGCCGCTGTGGGCCTGCTGGGCTGCGGCGTGATGGCCGGCATTGGCGCCGCCATCAACACCGGTGAGGTCAAGCGCGGCGAATCCGTGGCCGTGATCGGCTGCGGCGGCGTGGGCATCGCGGCGATCGCCGGCGCCAAGCTCGCCGGCGCCACCACGATCATCGCCGTGGACATCGACGACAACAAAATCGACATGGCCAAGAACCTCGGCGCCACCCACGGCGTCAACTCCAAGCAGGAAGACGCCGTGGAGGCCATCCAGGCCCTCACCGGAGGCAACGGAGCGGACGTGGTGATTGACGCCGTCGGCCGTCCTGAAACCTTCAAGCAGGCTTTCTATGCCCGCGACCTCGCCGGCCGGGTGGTCCTGGTGGGCGTTCCGACGCCGGAGATGCAGCTGGAACTGCCGCTGCTGGATGTCTTTGGCCGCGGCGGGTCGCTGAAGTCCTCCTGGTATGGCGACTGCCTGCCCTCCCGCGATTTCCCCATGCTCGTGTCCCACTACAAGCAGGGCAACCTGGACTTGGACGCTTTTGTGTCCGAGCGGATCACCATCGACCAGGTGGAGGAGGCCTTCGGCAAGATGCATGAGGGCAAGGTCCTGCGCTCCGTCGTCGAAATCCAGGCGGGTACCCAAACCGCGGGTGCCTCCGCATGAGCGTCACCATCGAAAACCTCGTCACCTCGGGCACGTTTTCGCTCGACGGCGGCACCTGGGATGTGGACAACAACGTCTGGATCGTGGGCAACGGCACCGAGTGCGTGATCATCGATTCCCCGCATGACGCCGCGGCGATCATTAACAAGGTCAAGGGCCGCACGGTCAAGGCCATCCTGCTCACGCACGCGCACAACGACCACATCGGCGCTGCCCGCGAGGTTGCAGAAGCCGTGGGCGCACCGATCATCCTGAACCGGGAGGACCTGGTCCTCTGGGAACAGGAATACCCGGACGCCACCCCGGACCAGTACCACGGGGACGGCGACGAGTTCGAAGTGGGCGGCGCCGTGCTCAAGGCCATCCACACGCCGGGCCACTCGCCGGGATCCACCTGCTTCTACCTGGCGAGCGAAGGAACCGTGTTCACGGGGGACACCCTGTTCAACGGCGGACCGGGTGCCACCGGCCGGTCGTACAGCGACTACCCCACCATCCTCACCTCCATCCGCGAACGGCTGCTGACCCTGCCGGCCGAAACGGTGGTCCGCACCGGCCACGGTGACAACACCACCATCGCGGCCGAACAGGAAACCCTGGCCAAGATCGCGGAGTAGGCGCAGTCCAGAAGAGCGCGCAGTGGAGGCGTGCCGGGAAACCCCGGCACGCCTCCCTCAGCGATTGATCAACATATGCCGGTAAGGAAGTTGGAACGATGAAGTTCGGTAAGCAGCCCGCCCCGGTGGCGGATATTAACGAGGACCTGCTTGAGGTCCACAAGCCCAAGACCGAGGCCGCGGGCGTCAAAGCCGTCATGGTGGCGCTGGAGCGCGCGGTGGCACAGGCGGGCGTGACCCGGACGGCGCAGTCCCTGCTGCGGTTGAACCAGCGCGGCGGCTTCGACTGCCCGGGCTGCGCGTGGCCGGAATCGGACAAGAAGCGCAAGGCTGCCGAGTTCTGCGAGAACGGCGCCAAGGCCGTGGCCGAGGAAAACACCCTCCGCACCGTGGGCGCCGAGTTCTGGGCCAAGCACTCCATTGCTGAACTGTCGGAGAAGACCGAGTACTGGCTGGGAAACCAGGGCCGGCTCAGCGAACCCATGGTGATCCGGGAAGGCGAAACGCACTATTCGCCCATCTCCTGGAATGACGCGTTTGAGCTGATCGGTGAGCACATCCGTGCCACCACGCCGGACCGCTCCGTCTTCTACACCTCAGGCCGCACCGCCAACGAGACCGCTTTCATGTACCAGCTGTTCGCGCGGGCCCTGGGCACCAACAACCTTCCGGACTGCTCCAACATGTGCCACGAGTCCTCCGGCTCCGCGCTGAACCCGACCATCGGCATCGGCAAGGGCACGGTGTCCCTGGACGACATCCACGACTCCGAACTCATCTTCGTGGTGGGCCAGAACCCGGGCACCAACCACCCGCGCATGCTCTCCGCACTCAAGGAGTGCAAGGACAAGGGTGGCAAGGTGGTGGCCGTGAACCCCCTGCCCGAGGCCGGCCTGTTCAACTTCAAGGACCCCCAGACGGTCTCCGGCGTGGTGGGCGGCGGTACGCCGCTGGCCGACGAATACCTGCAGATCAAGGTGGGCGGGGACCTGGCCCTGTTCCAGGCGCTTGGCCACCTGCTGCTGGAGGCCGAGGAGAAGAACCCGGGAACCGTCGTCGACCATTCCTTCATCGCCGCGCAGACGGACGGGTTCGATGCCTACCGCGATGCCCGCCGCACCCTGGACTGGGACGAGACGGAGAAGGCCACCGGCCTGGACCGGGCGCAGATCGAGAAGGTGGCAGGGATGCTGCTGGCCTCCAAGGCCTCCATCTTCTGCTGGGCGCTGGGTGTCACCCAGCAGCCGCACTCCGTGGACACCATCAAGGAAATGGTCAACGTCCTGCTGCTGCAGGGCAACTTCGGCAAGCCAGGTGCCGGCGCGTGCCCCGTCCGCGGGCACTCCAACGTCCAGGGCGACCGGACCATGGGCATCTGGGAAAAGCCCAAGGAATGGCTGCTGGCGGCGCTCGATGCCGAGTTCGGGATTACGTCCCCGCGGCACCACGGCCACGATGCCGTGGAGTCCATGGAGGCTTTCGACCGCGACGAGGTGGACGTCTTCGTTTCGATGGGCGGCAACTTCTCGCTCGCCTGCTCTGACACGGAGGCCCTGGAAGCGGGCATGCAGCGCATCGGCCTGACCGTGCACATCTCCACGAAGCCCAACCGCTCCCACATTGTGCACGGCCGCACGTCGCTGATCCTGCCCACGCTGGGCCGCACGGACAAGGACGACAAGCACCCCAAGGGCGCGCAGTTCCTATCCGTGGAGGACTCAATGTCCGTGGTCCACTCCACCCAGGGCCGCCTCACGCCGGTGTCCGATCACCTGCTCGCGGAACCCGTGATCGTGGCCCGGATGGCCGAGGCCACCTTCGGCAAGGACCACTCCGTGGATTGGCGCGGCATGGCCGAGGATTACGACGTGATCCGCGACCACATCTCCCGCGTCCTGCCGGGCTTCGAGGACTTCAACGCCCGGGTCCGGACCAAGAACGGCTTCGTGCTGCCCAACCCGCCGCGCGACACCCGTTCCTTCGCCACGGACATCGGCCGCGGCCGGTTCACGGTGAGCCCGCTGGAGTACCTGACCCCGCCGGCCGGCCACCTGGTGCTGCAGACCATCCGCAGCCACGACCAGTACAACACCACGTTCTACGGCCTGGACGACCGCTACCGCGGCGTTTCCGGCGGCCGCCGCGTCATCCTGATCCACCCGGAGGACCTTGCCGAGTCGGGCTTCCAGGACCGGGAACTCGTGGACGTGGTGAGCACCTTCCAGGGCGTCGACCGCCGCGCGGACAAGTTCCGCCTGGTGGCGTACCCCACCGCCAAGGGCTGCGCAGCGGCGTACTTCCCCGAAGCCAATGCCCTGGTCCACAAGGAAAACGTGGCCCGCCAATCCAACACTCCCGGCTTCAAGGCCATGTTCGTACGCTTTGAGCCGCACACGGACAGGGACGCAACAGCCGAAGAGTCGGCCGGGCAGCTCACAGGTACGCCGGCCTAGCTCCACTGGCCTCCTGCAAAGGGCAGGCAATGGCGGCATTCCGGTTATGCCGGGGTGCCGTCATTGTCTTGCCCCGGGGCAGTGTTAGCCGTGGGCGCTCAGGTGCTGCCCCAGGGCGTTTTCCCAGGGTGATCCGTGGTGGCGAACAATGTCGATGGCGCCGATTTCCAGTCTCCAGGGTAAGGGGGTGGTTCCCGGTCCTGGTGTTCGCTTTGGTAGTGGCGGCCGGTGGGTGAGGTCCAGCCAGGGGGTTCGTTCCGGCCCGCGGGGGTGGGTGTCCAGGCTGTGGTGTGGCGGAGTTTGTGGTGTTTCGGGCAGGGCTGACCGAGGTTGTTGATTCCGGTGGTGCCGCCGTTGGCCCAGGCGAGGAGGTGGTCGGCGTCGTTGTCCAGGGAGTGGTTGCTGCAGCCAGGGAACGGGCATTTACCGTCCCGCATCCGCAACCAGGCCCGCATCGCACCCGTGACCCGGTACCTGGTCCGCCCGATTTCCAGCGGCGCCCCCTCCCTGGGATCCAACAGCACGCGGTAGAACGACCCCGCATCATTGGCGACCAGGTCCCGGGCCATCGCCGGCGGGACGGGACCGTACCCGTCCAGGACCGCCGGTTCATCGGTGACGCCCATCAGGGAGAACGCCGGGACGGTCATCAGCACCTGCGCCCGGATCCCGGCGGACGCCCGCTCAACGGCCTCACGTCCAGGCCCGGCCGCAGGGTAAGTGGCCAGCAGTGCCGTGGCGTGGAGGTCCGCGCGCAATTGGGCGAAGGTCCGCGGCTCATCGGGACCCTGCAGGGCCCGGGCTTCGGAGGTGAGGCGGTCCCAGGCCGCCGAGGCCTGGCCGGCCGGCAGGTACGCGGACAGCCAGGCCATGCCGTCCCGGTCTGGCCGGTACTCCACCCGCCGCTCCGCCACCCCCTTGGCGTGCCGGGCCTCGATATTCTCGGCGTGGTGGCGTTCCCGCCAGGTCCGGGCCTTGACCCGGAACCGGTGCGCCGGCAACTCCCCCACCGGGCAGCCCCGCGCCGGGACTGCAGCGCCCGGGTCCTGTGTCCCGGGCAGGAAATGCTCCTCCAGCGCCGCCGCACCCGCAGGGTCCAGGCCGGTTGCCTCGTCCGCCATGACATGCGCGTGTTGCCAGGACAGCGCCCCGGCCTGCAGCCCGGCCAACGTGCGGGGCAGCGTGGTGACCAGGGCATGGGAGGTAGCCAGGAACGACGATGCCGCCCGCGGCCCCAACGCCAGGACGCAGCCGACCTCAGCCGCGGCCGACATTTCCTGCGAATGCGCCGGCATCCCCGGCCCCGCAACAGCCGCTGCACTCTCCGCATACGCACGCCACAGCAGCCTTCGCCTTCACCCCGGCGACCCGCGCCTTCACCGCCCGGGCGCCGGCCAGGATGTCCAAGCAGCCATCCGCCAAACCAGCCAACGGATCAGCCGCCGAAAACGGCACGGAACCGCACCCCTCCACCTCCGCAACCAGCACGGCAAGGGCAGCGTCGATTTCCTCGAACGCCTTCACCACCGCTGCTTTCCCCATAACCCCATCTTGGCAAAGGGGTACGACATTCAAAGGACCCAACGGGTTTCGACAAGCTCAACCACCGCAACGCACCCACCAACCGGGTTTCGACGGGCTCAACCACTGGAACGGGCATCTCCAGCGGGTTTCGACTGGATCAACCACGAGGCATGCACAAACACTGCAAAAAAGGGTGGTTGGGCCCGCCGGTCTCAAGCAGGCCCAACCACCCCGTGGGAGGAAAGAGAATCAGCCGCGGATGCGCTCCATCCCCGGGTCCACCAGGGGCTCGGCGGAGACGGTGGCTGCCACGCGCTTGCCGAAGTATTCGATCTCCACGGCGTCACCGATTTCGACGCCGGCGGGCAACCAGGCGTAGGCGATCGGCTTGTGCACGGTGTAGCCGTAGGCCGCGCTGGTGACGTACCCAACGGCTTCCCCGCCCACGTACACAGGTTCCTTGCCGAGCACCACTGACGTGCCGTCGTCGACCGTCAGGCAGCGCAGTGCGCGGGTAGCGGGCTGCTCCTTGCGCGACGCAAGGGCCTCGGCGCCCACGAACCCCGTCTTGTCCTTGGCCACGGAGAAGCCCAGGCCGGACTCGTAGGGGTGGTGCTCGGAGGTCATGTCGGTGCCCCACAGCCGGTAGCCCTTCTCCAGCCGCATGCTGTTGAAGGCGCCGCGTCCGGCGGCGACAATGCCGTGCTCCCGGCCGGCCTCGAACAACAGGTCCCAGAGCTTCAAGCCGTACTCGGCGGTGGTGTAGAGCTCCCAGCCCAGTTCGCCCACGTAGGACAGGCGCATGGCGGTCACGGGGATGCCGCCTACGGAGATTTCTTTGGTACGGAAGTACTTCAGGCCGTCGTTGGTCAGGTCGTCCTCACTGACCTTTCCGATCACTTCGCGGGCCAGCGGGCCCCACAAACCGATGCAGCAGGTGCTGCCGGTGATGTCGGCGACGTGCGCCCACTGGGCCGGATCCGCAGCCGACTGCCGGCGGGCCTCCACGCGGAGGTAGTCGAAGTCCACATTGCTGTTGACGCCCAGCTGGAACTCCTCCTCGGTGAGCCTGGCGACGGTCACGTCACTGCGGATGCCGCCGTCGTGCTCAAGCAGGAGGCAGTAGGTCACGGCGCCGGGCTTCTTGGCAATGTTGCCCGTGCTGAGCCGGTGCAGCAGCGCCTGCGCCCCGGGGCCGGTCACGGAGAGCCGCTTCAGCGGCGTCATGTCGTAGAGCCCGACGGCGGTGCGCGTCTTCCACGCTTCGGCGGCGGAGATGGGGGAGTGGAACATGGCGGCCCACTCCTCGCGTTCGGGCGCGCGCCATTCCTCGGGCAGCTCCGCCAGGAGCCCGCGGTTGGCTTCGAACCAGTGCGGCCGCTCCCAACCGGCGGACTCCAGGAAGAACGCCCCGAGCTCCTTCTGGCGGACGTTGAACGGGCTGACCCGCAGGTCCCGCGGCGACTTGCGCGGCTGCAGCGGATGGAGGATGTCGTAGATCTCCACGAAGTTCTGCTGTGAGGTTTCGCTGACGTACGAGTCCGAGGTCTGCACCTTTTCGAAGCGGGTGAGCTCCGTTCCGTGCAGGTCGGTGCGGGAGCGGCCTTCCACGAGCAGTTCGGCAACAGCCTTGGCCACCCCGGAGGAGTGCGTCACCCAAACAGCTTCGGCCACGAAGAAGCCGGCCAGGTCCGGGTGTTCGCCGATCAGCGGGCCGCCGTCCGGAGTGAACGAGAAGATGCCGTTGAAGCCGTCCTGGATGCCGGCGCTGCGCAGTGCCGGCAGCAGGTCCTGGCTGTCCTCCCACGCGGGCAGGAAATCCTCAAGGGTGAAGTCGAGCCGGGACGGCATGCGGTGGTCGGACATCTCGTCCGCGGCCACCTTCGGCAGGGCGGACATGTCCACGGGCATCGGACGGTGGGCGTAGCTGCCGATGCCGATGCGGTTGCCCCACTCGCGGTAGTACAGGTCCTTGTCCTGATAGCGCAGGATGGGCTTGCTGGCCCCCTTGGGGAGCTCGTTGACGCCCTCAAGTTCGGGAAGCGGCGTGGTGACGACGTACTGGTGGGCCAGTGGCAGGAGGGGGACCTCCAGGCCCACCATCTTGCCGAGCTCGCGGCCCCAGAACCCTGCGCAGGACACGACGATGTCCGCCGGGACCACGCCGCCGGAGGTCTCGACGCCGGTGACCTTGCCGCCCTCCCGGGCGATGCCGGTGACGGTGGTGGAACCAAGGTAGGTGACGCCGCGTTCCCGGGAACGCCCGATCAGCAGCTGTACCGCCCGGGCGGCCAGCGCGAGCCCGTCGGTGGGAATCAGCAGGCCGCCCAGGACCTCGCGGCCGCCAGTGAGCGTGCCGGTGTTCAGCAGCGGGTAGATCTTTTCGCATTCATCAGCGTCGATGATCCGGCTTTCGACACCCCAGGAGGTCATCACGCCCATCTTGCGCTTGAGGTCCGCCAGCCGCTCGGGGGTGGTGGCCAGCTCCAGGCCGCCTACCTGGTTGAAGCAGGACTCCCCGTCCTTGCTGAGCGAGAGCAGCTTGTTGACGGTGTAGGTGGCGAACTCCGTCATCGTCTTTGACCCATTGTTCTGGAACACCAGGCCCGGGGCGTGGGAGGTGGAACCGCCGGCAAGTTCAAGCGGTCCCTGTTCCACCACGGTGACGTTGGTCCAGCCGCGGCTGGCGAGTTCGTCGGCGAGGTTCGTGCCGACGATGCCGGCTCCGATGATGACGACGCGGGGCGATGCGGTCATGGCGTGTGGATCTCCTGGTTGGCGGTGTTAATGAGGAGCTGCGCTGTCGCTTCGCTATGAGCAACGCACATCACCATATGCAACACGGTGGCGCAGCTCACATCAGATGTCAAGGGGCCACCTGCTTTGTTGCGGAGCCGGCGGGAGTATGTCGGAGGCAAGGAGAAAGGCCCCCGCCGCAAATGCGGCGAAGGCCTCTCTGCTTTGCGGCCCGGCTATGCCCCGGCCTGTTTCGGGCAGTCCCGGGTCAGTGGGAGAAGTCCGCCGAGATCTCGGCGAGGGTGCGCCCCTTCGTCTCAGGCGCGAGCCATTGCGAGAGGGCTGCGCCGAGTAATGCGACGGCGGCGGCTACCACCATGGTTGCGCCCATGCCGATGCTGGCGATCGCCCATGGCAGGGCGAAGGTGCCGAGTGCGGCTCCAATGCGGCTGAAGGACGCGGCGAAGCCCATGCCGACGCCACGCAGGTGGCCTGGGAATACCTCGGCCGGATAGACCTGGGTCATCGTGGTGTAGCCGGCGTTGAAGTAGGAGAAGGCGAGAAACAGGACGAGCACGAGGATCGCCGGTGCGTTCCCCCAGACTCCGATGACCAGCAGGATGCCCGCGCAGAGCCACTGCCCGGGCACGGTGAGGATTCGGCGACCGAGCTTGTCAATCAGAAGTACGCTGGTGACAACGCCCGCGACCGCAAGTGCGGACAGGCCGACTCCACCGGCCCAGCCGCCGCCGAAGCCGAATTGGGTGAGCACCTCGTCGGCGAAGGTCGCGATCGCGAAGTACGGAGTGACCGCGCAGAACCAAAAACCTGCAGTGAAGGCGGTGGCGCGCCAGTACTGCCTCGAGAACAGCATCTTGAAAGAGGCGTTCTTGATTTTGGTTCCATTCTTCGCAGCTTCGGCTTCCTGGATCATCCTCAGATCCATCTCTCCGGTAATGCTGTCGTGCATTTGGGGCGATTCGATATACCGGTCTGCGATCGCGAGTGCTTCCTTATGCCGTCCCTTCGTAATGAGCCAGCTCGGCGATTCGGGGAGGCCCAAGCGTGCCAGGAACAGGACGAGTGCGAGTATCGCGCAGGTGCCGAGTACCAGGCGCCATGGGGTCCCGGCGTCGTGCAGGAGCGTGCCGACGATGAATGCCGCCATGAAACCGACGTACCAGGCAATCAGGGTCAGCCCCAACAACCGCCCGCGGAGCTTTGGAGGGGAGAACTCGGAGAGCAGTGGCCCGCCAATTGAGTACTCGCCGCCGATCGCGACGCCCATGACGAACCGGATGGCGGCCAGCTGGATTACGGCCCCGTCTCCGGAGGTGATGAAGAACTGGGCCGTTGAGGCGACCAGGAACAGCCCCATGTCCACGAGGAACATGGGTTTGCGTCCGAATTTGTCAGTAGCCCAGCCGGCCAGGGGGGAGCCGACGAAGATACCCACGAGCGGGCCTGCAGCGATCATGCCCAGGGATAGTGCGTCGAGCTGGAGATCTGACCGCATGGATCCGGCGACGGGGCCGATGATTCCGAGGATGTAACCGTCAAGGAACATCCCGCCGATGAAGACAGCGACGAGCCGAATCATGAAGCGGCGTTTGAACGCGGAGCTGGATGCTTCTGCTCTGGTTTGATCGATGGTGCTGCCACCTTGGATTGTCATCAACAGTTCCTTCGGGTTTCATTCGCGGCAGCGGGATGCTCGCCGCAGCGGGAGCGGCTTGGAGGACATGATTCCTCCACCAGCGGCCACCGCAGGTCGGTTTCTCGTTGTGATCGATCGCGTCCCGGGTGCTGCGGCGGACGTGCCGCGGAAACAAGAGGTTCGCGCATTCGAGAAGGCTTTCGTTCCGGGATGATCAACAAGCTTCGTTTTATGCAACAAAACAGTGCGCCAGGTCACAGCCGTTGTCAAGAACATGTCGGCCGTCAATTGCGGAGTTCAGCACCGGCGCCCGCCCCAAGAATGGGCAGCAGGAATCACGCCCCCGGCTACAGGGGAGCGAGCGGCACGAATGGGCGTCGCGGGGCGCTAGTCCTGCCGGCCGGCACCTGCCTGGAGAAGGTCTTCTGTTACGGCGCGGGGCCACTCCAGCCGGTCCCGGCCCGCGTAGGCGTTCAGGCTGTGGCCCCTGCTGAATCCCACGAGCGTCAGGCCGGTTTCGACCGCCAGGTCGATGGCCAGGCTTGACGGGGCGCTCACCGCGGAGAGCACTGGAATGCCGGCCAGTGCGGCCTTCTGGACGAGTTCAAACGACGCCCGGCCGGACACCTGCAACACCGTGCCGCGCAGGGGCAGCAGGCCCTGCCGGAGGGCCCATCCCACCACCTTGTCCACGGCATTGTGCCGGCCCACGTCCTCGCGCAGGCACAGCAGCTCAGGCTCGCCATCACCCAGCCGGAAGAGGCCTGCAGCGTGGACGCCGCCCGTCTTGTCGAACACGGCCTGGGCTTCCCGGAGCTTCTCCGGCAGGGCGGCGAGTGCGTCGACGGGTACCTTCAGCGGGTCGGCGGAGGGATCGTAGTGCAGGGTTTTCCGCACCGCTTCGATGGACTCCGTGCCGCAGATGCCGCACGAGCTGGAGGTGTAGACATGCCGCATCGTTTCGGGCAGGGGCACGTCCGGACGCAGCTGGGTGTCCACTACGTTGAAGGTCTGGACCTCGTCCGGACCTCCGGCGCAGAAGCGCAGGGAGACCAGCTCGGATCCGTCCCGGATAACACCTTCGGAGACGAGGAATCCGGCCACGAGGTCGAAGTCGTCGCCCGGCGTCCTCATGGTGACGGCGAACGAACGGCCGCCCAGCCGGATCTCCAGCGGCTCTTCTGCGGCGATCACATCCTCCTTGAACCGAACCGGATGTTCGGTGCCCGAGCCGTCCAGATGGAAGCGGTGGATCTTGCGGCGCTGCGTCATGCGTGCCAAGGCGTGCTCCTTCCAGCGCTTGCGGCCAGCGGGGCGGCTACCGCCGCCGGGGTCCAGGGAAGTGGCAGCACCGGCACGGGTTGCCCCGAGTCGACGCCGCCGGGAGGGACAACCATGATGCCCTCAGCCCAGGCCAGTCCGCGCATCATTCCCGGTCCGGTGTGGGCCACGGGAAAGGCCAGCCCGGACAGGAACCTGCATGGGATGAGCCGCGTCCGCCCCTTTCCGTCGCTGCAGCCGCCGTCGGGGCCGAAGTCATTGCCGGAGGCGGCGTGCCGGACCTGCGGCAGTGGCTGGTTTCCCAGCGCGGCCAGCAAAGGGGCGCCGATGGTGGCCAGCGCCATCATGGCGGCCAGGGGATTTCCGGGAAGTCCGACGGCGAAGCGCCCGTCGGGCAGTTCGGCCAGGACGGCGGGGTGTCCGGGGCGCATGGCGACACCGTCCAGCAGCAGGCGGCCACCCAGGGCGGCCACCGCGTCCCGGAAGTGGTCGGTGCCGGACTTGCCGGTTCCTCCGGTGGTGATGACGACGTCGGCCCGCGACTTCGAACCGGCACCGGAGCCTTCCAGTGCCTCCAGCCATGCATCGAAGGAGTCCCCAATGCGGGTGAAAGCGCCCGGTGCGCCGCCCAGCTGGGAAATGACGGTGCCCAGCTGCGGCCCGAAGGTGTCCCGGACGTTTCCGGGAGCAGGAATGCCTGACGTCACTACCTCGGAGCCGGTCAGGACGACGGAAACCATTGGTTGTGACTGCACCTCCACCTGGTCATGGCCGGCCACGGCAGCAAGGGCCAGATGGGCGGGGTTGAGGACGGTGCCCACGGGGATCAGCGTTTCGCCGGCCAACGCCTCGGTCCCCGCGGGGCGCACGTGCTGGCCCGGCCGGGGTTCGCCCGGCTTCGCGTCGGCGCGGACGGCAAGGACGGGGCGCCCCGTTCCGTCCTCAGCCACCAGCCCGCTTTCCTTGCGGAGCACCGCTGTTGCGCCGTCCGGAACCAGGCCGCCGGTGGCGATGACGGCTGCCGTGCCCGGCGCCAGTGGCTGCTGCCCGCCGGCCAGCAGCCAGGGGCCATCCCCGTTCAGTGCCCAGCCGTCCATTGCCGACGAGGCGTAGTGGGGCAGGTCCTGCAACGCGGTCACCCCTCTGGAGAGGGTTCGTCCGGCCGCTTGATGGAGCGGAACCTGAACGGATGGGAGGGGTCCTGCGCAGTCGTAGGCCAGGCGCCTGGCTTCCGGCCAATCGATCGAGTGCAGTCCGGTCCCCGCCATTGGGGACGTGGGAGCTGCGATGGGCGTGAACGTCATCATGGTGCCCCTTGCGGAGTTGAAGCGAAAACGCCCGTTGCCCGTAAGCGGTGCTTCGACGAGGAATACCTCCCCAGGTTTCAGGCCATCGAAGCACCGTCTACGAGCAACGGGTGACTGATATCTCTTTATTGCAACTAAAGATATATCAGTTATGTTAGGTCAGTGGTGGATGCCGTGTCCACACTTTTTTGAACGCTAGGCGTTTTCCAAAAGCTGGACCGGCGACTGCTGCAGGGCAGCCTCCACCGTGTGCAGCAGCAACAGCGCGGTGGTCACCGAGCCGACGCCGCCGGGGACCGGGGTCAGCGCGGCGGCGATGCCGTTCACGCTTGCCCCGTCCACATCGCCCACTAGGGAGCCGTCCGGGAGGACGTTGGTGCCAACGTCCACTACTACGGTGTCCGGCGAGATGTGGCTGCCGTTCACCAGTCCCGTCTTGCCGGCGGCCACCACCACAATGTCTGCCTGCCTGGTGTGCCGTTCCAGCGGGCCGGAACGGGAGTGGCACACGGTGATGGCGGCGTCGCGTCCCAGCAGCAGCAGCGCCAGGGGTTTGCCCACGACGGCGGACCGGCCCACCACTGCCACGCTGCGGCCCGCAACGGGGACCTCGTAGTGGTCGAGGATTTCGACCACGGCGCGGGCGGTGGCGGGTGCGAAGGCCGGCTGACCCACGGCAAGGCGGCCGAGGCTGAGCGGGTTGGCGCCGTCAATGTCCTTTTCCGGCGCGATCAGGCCCACCAGGGCATCGCTCCGGACTCCTGCCGGCAGTGGCGTCTGCAGGATGATGCCGTGGACCGAGGGCTCCGCGCTGAGGTCCCGCAGGACGTTGGCCAGCACCTGCTCGGTGGCATCGTGCCCGAGGTCGATGATGCGGCAGCCGATGCCCGCCGCTTCAGCCGCCCGTTCAATGGAGCGGACGTACCAGTGCGTTGACCCGTCGTCGGTGGCGATGACCACGGCCAGGGAGGGATGCGCACCGTCCCTCTCGAGGTCCCGGGCCTCATCGTGGGCGCGCTGCCGGATGACACCGGCCAGCGCTTTTCCGGACAGTGTTGTGGTAGTCGAGGTGCTCATCGAAGGATCCTTTCCCGTACCCGGGCCGCGAGGCTGTCCGCTGCCGCAACAACCTTGTCTGCAAGGCCGTCCGTCTGGTCCGCCAGCAGCGACCTGACGGACGGGTCCTTGATGGCCACGAGGTTGATGTCGATGTTCACCCTGGCGGTGGTTGCGGCGGCCCGGGCGGCATCCGCTGCTGCGGCGACGTCGCTGATGACGTTCGGGTTTGCCACCTCGCCCAGTTCAGTGGCGAGTTGCACCACCGAACCGGCGAGTTTGATGAGCTGAGCCGGAGTCTGCGCAGCCTGGACGAGGGCTGCCTGGATGGCGCCGCTCCTGGCAGCCTTCAGTTCCTCCGTGTCGGCAGGCATCCTGTAGGAATCGATGACCGCCTGGAAGACCTGCTCATCCGAATCCGCCAGCCGCAGTGCTTCGGTGGCGAGTTCATCGGCGATGCCGGTGATCCGCTCCACCAGCGCCGCGTGTTCCGCGTACTTGGGACCCGTGGTGTACCGGGCCACCATGGCCACCAGGGCAGCGCCCTGCGCAGCGTGGAGGGCCGCAGCGGCACCGCCCCCGGGGGTCGGCTGCCGGGAGGCGAGCCGGGCCAGGTAGCCGCGGATGGTCTCTGCGCCTATTGAGGCCGGGCCGGGGGAACCTGCGCTGTCCGCTTGCTGTTCGGCCATGGTCAGCCGCGCAGCCGGGACATCGTGGGATCGTACAGCGGATCCTGCGTCACCGTGGCAATGATGCGGCGGGCGAAGTACTCGATTTCCACCGAGTCACCCACCGATACCTCGGCGGGAAGGTAAGCGTACGCAATGGGCTTGGCCACCGTGTATCCGTAGGCCGCGCTGGTGACGTAACCCACCGCCTGGTCCTTGTAGAACACCGGTTCCTTGCCCAGCACAATGCTGCGGCCGTCGTCGACCGTCAGGCAGCGCAGGCGCCGCGCCGACGTCTCCTCCGTCCGTCCTTCCAGGGCGGCCTTGCCGACGAAGTTCTCCTTGGCCATCTTGACGGCGAAGCCCAGGCCCGCCTCGAACGGATCGTGCTCGGTGGTCATGTCCGTGCCCCAGGAGCGGTAGCCCTTCTCCAGGCGGAGCGAGCTGAAGGCAGCGCGGCCTGCGGCGATGATGCCGAAGGGCTGGCCGGCCTTCCACAGCGCATCCCAGAGGCGCTGGCCGTTGTCTGCGCTGGTGTAGAGCTCCCAGCCGAGCTCGCCGACGTAGGACAGCCGCATGGCGGTGACCGGGACGCCGCCGATGACAACCTGCTTGGACCGGAAGTACTTCAGGCCGTCGTTGGTGAAGTCGTCCTTGCTGACCGCGCCGACCACCTCACGGGCGAGGGGGCCCCAGAGGCCGATGCAGCAGGTGCCGCCGGTGGTGTCGCGCACCTGGACCCAGTCGCTGGCGGTGCCGCTTTCGGTCTGGTGCCGTGCGGCCCGGTCGAAGTAGGCGGTGTCGATATTGCCGTTGGCGCCCAGCTGGAACGTGTCCTCGCTCAGGCGCGCCACGGTGATGTCGCTTCGGACGCCGCCCTGCTCGTCCAGCAGGAGCGTGTAGGTGACGGCTCCGGGCTTCTTGTTCATTTCCGCGGTGGTCAGTTCCTGCAGCAGCTTCAGGGCGCCCGGGCCGGAGACCTCGAGGCGCTTCAGCGGCGTCATGTCGTACATCGCGACGGCGGTACGCGTCTTCCAGGCCTCGGCTGCGGCGATGGGGGAGCTGAACATGCCGGACCAGGCATCGCGTGCCGGCGGCTGCCAGCCTGCCGGCATCTCCTTGAGCAGTTCGGCGTTGGCCTCGAACCAGTAGGGGCGTTCCCAGCCGCCGCCTTCCAGGAAGTAGCCGCCCAATTGCTTGTGCCGGGCGTGGAAGGGGCTGACGCGCAGGTTGCGCGGGGACAGCTTGGGCTGGAGCGGGTGCAGGACGTCGTAGATTTCCACGAAGTTCTGCTGCGAGGTTTCGCTGACGTACTCGGGGGTCAGCTGTACTTCCTCGAAGCGGTGGATGTCGCAGTCGCCCAGGTCGATGGAGGACTTGCCGGTGGTCAGCAGTTCCGCCACGGCGCGGGCGATGCCGGCGGAGTGGGTCACCCACACGGCTTCGGCCACGAAGAAGCCGTCCAGTTCCTTGGACTCGCCCACCAGGGAGCCGCCGTCAGGGGTGAAGGAGAAGATGCCGTTGAAGCCGTCCTCGATTTCGCTTTCGCGCAGGGCGGGCAGGATCTGCTTGGTGGCCTCCCACGCCGGGAGGAAGTCCTCCAGGGTGAAGTCCAGGCGGGAGGGCATGTTGTGCTCGCTGATCTCGTCCGGCTTGAAGCTGCCGAGTTCGTCCAGGTCCACGGGCATGGGCTTGTGGGCGTAGGAGCCGATGCCGTACCGGTCGCCGTGCTCGCGGTAGTAGAGGTCCTGGTCCTGGTGGCGGAGGATGGGGAGCTGTGCGCCGTTGGGCAGCTCATTCTTGCCCTGCAGTGCCGGGACCGGAGTGGTCTTGACGTACTGGTGCGCCAGGGGCAGCAGCGGCACGGACATGCCGATCAGTTCGCCGATCTTGGCACCCCAGAATCCGCCGCAGGAGACCACGATGTCAGCCGGGATCACGCCGTCGGGCGTCTGCACGCCGGTGACGCGGCGGCCGGTCTGTTCGATCCCCGTGACGGTGGTGTTGCCCTGGTATTTCACGCCGGCGGCTTCGGTGCGCTTGATCAGCAACTGCACGGCGCGGGCAGCGCTGGCGAGTCCGTCGCTCGGAACGTGGAGGCCGCCGAGGATGTCCTCATCGTTGATGAGCGGGTAGAGCTCCTTGCACTCGGCCGGGGAGAGGATGGAACCCTCGATGCCCCATGCCTGTGCATACCCGAGCTTGCGCTTGAGGTCGGCCAGGCGGGTTTCGTTGGTGGCAACTTCCAGGCCGCCCACCTGGTTGAAGCAGCTGACGCCGTCCTCGGTCAGCGAGAGGAGCTTTTCCACGGTGTACTTGGCAAACAGCGCCATGGACTTGGAGGGGTTGGTCTGGAAGACCAGGCCGGGGGCGTGGGACGTTGAGCCGCCCGGCATGCTGAGCGGGCCCTGGTCCAGGACGGTGATGTTGTTCCAACCCCTGGTGACCAGTTCATCCGCCAGGTTCGTGCCGACAATGCCAGCTCCGATGATGACAATGCGTGGCGTCGATTCCATGTGGTTCTCCTGCTGAAAAGTCATTGATGTGCTGTGTGCTGGGTGCGGCGCCGGCTAGCGGAACACCACGGTGCTGGTCTGGTCCAGCAGGACGCGGTGCTGGCAGTGCCACCGCACGGCGCGGGACAGGGCGAGGGCTTCGGCGTCCTGGCCCACGGTGGACAGGGTGCCCGGTCCGAAGCTGTGGTCAACCCGGATGACTTCCTGTTCGATGATGGGACCCTCGTCCAGGTCGGCGGTGACGTAGTGCGCGGTGGCGCCGATGAGCTTGACGCCGCGGGCGTGGGCCTGGTGGTAGGGCTTGGCACCCTTGAAGCCGGGCAGGAAGGAGTGATGGATATTGATGGCGCGGCCTTCGAGGGCACGGCACAGATCGTTGGACAGGACCTGCATGTAGCGGGCCAGGACCACCAGGTCCACGTCGTATTCCTCCACCAGGTCCAGCAGGCGCTGCTCGGCGTCCGCCTTGGTGTCCGCGGTGACGGGAATGTGGATGAACGGCAGGCCGGCGGCCTCGGCCATCGCGCGGTGGGTTTCGTGGTTGGACACGACTGCCACGAGGTCACCGCCCAAGGTACCGCCGCGCCAGCGGAAGATGAGGTCGTTAAGGCAGTGCCCGAACTTGGACACCATCACCAGCACGCGCTGCTGGGTCTGGTCGTTGAAGCTGAACTTCATGTCGAACCGGTCTGCGATGGGACGGAACTCTTCTTCGAGCGTGTCCCGGGTGTAGGCCGGCGAACCGGAGAACGCGGTACGCAGGTGCAGCGTTTCGCGGAGGCTGTCATCGAACTGCTGGTGCTCGTCAATGTTGAAGCCGCGGTCGAACAGGAAGGTTGTCACGGCCTGGACGATGCCCGCGCGCTCGCCGCAGGACAGGGTCAGGACAAACTTCTGATCCGTCGGCTGCTCAACCGTTTCGGTAAGCGTGGTCCCGCCGAGGGCCGTCGATGAGGCTGTTTCCACCAGGGTCATGTCTCCTCCTTCTATAGATATATTCCTGTGTTGCGTACTGATATATTAGGTTGGAGATCAGCGTATACTGGTCGGTGGGTGAGGTCAATAGGTTTTTTCGGCTCAAGGGGAGAGGTCCTGCGATGGCAATTGAAACTTTGGCGCCCGCGGAAGATGCCGCCAGGAAATCGCTCGCGGACGTAGCCTACGAAAGCATTCGCGACAGGCTGCTGATGCTGGACATCAAGCCCGGCGACCTGCTCAACGACGATGCGCTGTCCAAATCACTGGGCGTGGGACGCACCCCCGTTCGCGAGGCGCTCAAGCGGCTGGAGCTGGACAGGCTGGTGGTGACCTACCCCCGGCGCGGCACCTTCGCCACGCGGGTGGACGTGACCGATCTTTCGTTCATCTCTGAGATCCGCGCCCAACTGGAGCCCTTGGCGGCTTCGCGCGCAGCGCGTGTTGCCACCCCGGCCGTCCGGGCGAACCTCAAGGACATTTTGGCCGAGGTTGAGGCCTTCGATGTCAGTGCGGCATCTGTGGTGGAAACCCTCCAGTTGGATTCCCGGGTCCACCACAGCATCTATGCGGCAGCCGCCAACCCGCACCTCGAAGACATCCTGATCCGCTACGACAACCTGGCAACGAGGATCTGGTGCATGGTGGTGGACCGCCTGCCGGACCTCTCGGTCCATGTGCATGAGCACCTGAACCTGCTGCGGGCGGTCATCGACGGCGATGAGGACAGTGCGGCCGATCTGGCGCGCGTGCACGTCAGCGGGTTCGAGCGCGCCGTTCGTGAGGCACTGTTCAGCGCCTGAGTGCCTCCTTGGGGCGGTCCGCAGGACTCCCGTCAGCGGGTGCCCTGCAATTACGCCGACCGTCAGGCCCTGTTAGGGCACGGCCCCCGGCAGCCCGCCCCGCCGTCGCGCTGCCGCTCAGTTTTGCGCGCGGCGGGGCGCATTTCCTGCCGATGTCGCAGGCATTCCGGAACGGTGTTGACGCCCGGTGTGACCCGGGTCATACTTTCATCACCATTGATATATCAAAAAAATATCAATGCGAACCCTGAAGGGTTGACCAGACTATCCGGAGGAAGAGATGAACCCCAGCGTGCACGCCGTCGCAGATGCCGGAAGCAGCACCCTCGAGGCAAGGCTGAACGGCCGCGGAAAGAGCGTGCCGGTCCAGGGAGTCCGGGCCGACTGGGCCCGCCTTCCCGGACACACCGTGGAGGTGTGGTTGCGTGGGGAGCACGTGGCGACGGGTGTGGTTGATCAGGCCGCGGACGACGACTCGGTCCTGTGGCTCGCCGGCGCCGGCGCCGATACCCGCCGCCTTTTCGATAAGGGCACCGGCTACCAGATCTGGGTTTAGGCCGGCACTGAAGCTGCCTTGGCGGCGAAGCCGTTTGGAGCCCCGGGTAATCCTCCGAGGTGCTTGCCGCCGTCGGGCGCGTCACCGTGGAGCGCGACGGCGCAGGGGAACGGGAGGAAAGCCTGGTCCCGGCCTGAAAGTGCGGGCGAACTAAAACAGGTCCGGCCCCGGTGGAAATCCACCAGGGCCGGACCTTTTTTATGGCGTGGTTTGACTAGTTCTTGCTGGCCTCGGTGCTGGAAACAGCGCTGGAACCCGTGCCGGGGCAGGATTCCCCTTCCGCGCACTTCTCGCTGTGTTCGTGCCGGGTCACCAGGTCGAACTGGACGCCGCCGTGTTGTTCGACGCCGGTGCGGATGGCGCGTTCGACGACGGACGTCGCCAGGCGGCGGCGCAGCGACAGCGGGTCCCGCCGCAGGTCCTTGGCGAGGGCGAAGCACAGCAGCAGCATCACCACGACGAACGGCAGCGCCGCCACAATGGTGATCCTTTGCAGGCCTGACAGCGCTTCGGACGGTTCATCGCCGCCGGCCAGCAGCATTACCGCGGCCACGGCGCCGGTGAGGGCGCCCCAGAAGATCACGAGTCCGCGCTTGGGATCCGAGGCTCCGTTGGAACTGAGGGAGGACATGATCAGGGAGGCTGAATCCGCGCCCGTGATGAAGAAGATGGCGACCAGGACCATCGCCAGGACGATCACCGCGGCTGTCAGCCAGCCCGGCATCGGCAGGTTCTTCACGAGGTTGAACAGTGCCCCGTCAAAGTCGATGGAAGCCACACCGTCGGTGACGGTCATCAGGCCCGG
Source organism: Pseudarthrobacter sp. 1G09 (assembly GCF_050038305.1). Classification (NCBI taxonomy): domain Bacteria; kingdom Bacillati; phylum Actinomycetota; class Actinomycetes; order Micrococcales; family Micrococcaceae; genus Pseudarthrobacter; species Pseudarthrobacter sp. 1G09. The sequence goes on along the minus strand of NZ_CP188306.1, from coordinate 3,965,707 downwards.
CTGGCCGGCCTTGTCGGCCTCCTGCTGGATGTTGAACGCGGCACCGCCGAAGATGCCGAACCAGATCACGCTGACAACGCTGGGTACCAGCAGCACGCCGGTGACGAACTGGCGGATGGTGCGGCCGCGGCTGATGCGGGCGATGAACATGCCAACGAAGGGCGTCCAGGAGATCCACCATGCCCAGTAGAAGATGGTCCAGCTGGACATCCAGGTGCGCAGGGCTTCATCCCCCACGGCCTCGGTGCGTGAGGACATTTCCGCGAGGTCGCGGGCGTAGTCGCCGACGGCGGAGGGGATGAGGTTCAGGATGAACAGGCTGGGACCGGCCACAAATACGATGACCGCCAGGACCACGGCCAGGACCATGTTGATGTTGGACAGCCATTGGATGCCGCGGCTGATGCCGGAGACTGCGGACGCCACGAAGCATGCCGTCAGGATGGCCACGATGGCCACGAGTGCCGGAGTGCCCACTTCGCCCACCCAGCCGTTGGAGGTGAGGCCGCTGCCGATCTGCAGGGCACCGAGGCCCAGCGATGCGGCGGTGCCGAAGAGCGTGGCGAAGATGGCAAGGATGTTGATGAACTTGCCCACCGGTCCCTCAACCGTCCGGATACCGAACAGTGACGTGAAGGCCGCGGAGATCAGCTGCTTGCGGCCCAGACGGTAGGTCCCGTAGGCCATCGCAATGCCCACCACGGCGTACATGGCCCAGGGGTGCAGGGTCCAGTGGAAGATCGACGTGGCCATGGCGGTTTGGATGGCGGCGGGTGTGCGGCCGTCAACCGTTCCGGGTGGCGGCGAGATGAAGTGGTAGAGCGGCTCTGCGACGCCGTAGAACATCAGGCCGATGCCCATGCCGGCTGCGAACATCATGGCGATCCAGGACACCGTGCGGAATTCGGGCTTTTCGCCGTCCTTGCCGAGGGGGATGTTGCCGAACTTCCCCATGGCCAGCCACAGGACGAAGACGACAAACAGGGAGGCGAGGACCATGAAGAGCCAGCCCGTGTACTCCATGACCCAGTCAAGGGCGTCCTTGGAGGTCGCGGCCAGGCTGTCCTTGCCGAAGAAACCCCAGAGCACGAAGGCGACGGCGATGGCGCCCGTGATTCCGAAAGTTGCCTTGTCCAGGGTGAGCTTGCGGTTGCGGCGCTGGGACACCGCATGTTCGGTCTTGGTCTGGCGCAGTTCCTCGAGGATCTGGTCGTACTCTTCGGTGTCCGGGAGGGGTTCCGTGAGTGCGTCCTCCGCGGGAAGGGCTGCGCTGTCCGGTGTGCTGCCGCCCGGGGCGGCGGCTGCCTCCGCGGGGATGCTGTCCTGGTCGTCCTCGGGACGCCCTGGTTTAGGGGTGGTTATTTCACTATTGATAGCCATGAGCTGGATCCTTTGCTCGGCGGTCATGGACATGCGCAATGGCAGTGCCTGGCGCATCCGCCGGATCGAAGCTTGGGGGACTTCGCCGGAGTTGAAGGCCATGATGTCGCCGTAGATGGTGCGTAGCTGTTTTAAGGCAGGTGCTTGCCGGCAGTCTCTTCCCGGCGCCGGCAGGCGTGGTGCGTGGAGTTACCTCTGGTATGGGTCGCGGCGGCTGGAAGATTCCGACGGACCGGGATGGCGGACGGGTAAAGCACCTGGGGAGTGTTTCGCAAGGGTCAACAGTATTCGCGTTAGGCAACAGAGTGCGCTACGCCACATTTAAAGTCAAGGTATTTCATCTTGCCCGTGGAACAAGACCCGGCCGCTTGACAGTGAGGAAACCGAAATCCGTTTGTTGCACACTGCAGTGACGGTTGCGCAGGGGGAGGCCAGCATGGCACTAAATGGACACAAGAATGGCCCCGACCCATACGGGTCGGGGCCATTCTTGATGGTTCCTAACGCCTTGAGTAGCCCATGTTGGCGCTGATCTGGAGGCCTGCCTCGCGGAGTGCCTCCACCAGGCCCGGAATCTTTTCCGGGTCGAAGCGGAAGGCCGGGCCGGAAATGCTGATGGAGCCCACCACGTTGCCCTGGTGGTTGAGCACCGGCACCGCTATGGCGTTCAGGCCGATCTCGAACTCTTCGCGGACCACCGCATAACCCTTGCTGCCGGCTTCCAGCAGCTGGCGGTCCAGTTCTTGTTTGTTGGTGATGGTGCGTGACGTGCGGGCCGGAAGGCCGGTCTCCTTCAGGATCCTGTCGCGTTCCTCGGTAGCCAGTGCGGCCAGGAGGATCTTTCCGCTGGATGTGGCGTGCAGCGGGGTCAGGCTCCCCACCCAGTCGTAGGTGGCCAGCGTGGAGGGCCCCATGGCCTGGTCCACGTTGACCGCGTAGTTGGAGCGCAGTACGGCGAGGTTGACGGTCTCCTTGAACTCGGCGGCGAGGCCCTCCAGGACTGGCCGCGCCTCGTGGACCAGGCTGAGCCGGCCAGGGATGACGCTGGCGAGGCGAAGGATGCCGAATCCCAGCTGGTACTTTCCGCGGTCGCTGTTCTGCTGGACCATGTCCCGGCTGACCAGGGATCCCATCAGCCGGGACACCGTGGACTTGTGGATGCCCATTTCCTCGGCAATTTCACTGACTCCGGCCTGGCCTTCACGTGCCAGAATTTCCAGGACCGCGAGGGCGCGCTCCACGGACTGCACCCCGCCGGACGGACCGCTTTCGGCGTCCGCGTCGGGTTCGGGGTGGTTGTTCGAAGCCATCAGGCGCTCCCACGTCGTCGCTGCCGCTTGCGTGCCGGCGGGCCGCAAGCGCTGGTCGATTACTCCATTCGATCCTATGCCGGGATCTGTGACGGGCACGACTCGGTGACCGGAAGCCCGGCCTGCGGCGTGGGCCGGGGGTGCATCAGGGCGGGTGCTAGCTGCCCCGGTACGTGGAGTAGGCGAACGGGCTCAGCAGCAGCGGGACGTGGTAGTGCTCGGGCCCCGATACTTCGAAAACCAGGTCCACTTCGGGGAAGAAAGTGGCGGTCTGCAGGCCGGCGTAATACGTGCCGGTGGCAAAGTTCAGCTTGTAGTGGCCCGGTTCCAGCTGCTCGGGGCCGAGGTCCTTCGCACGGCCGTCCGCATCGGTAGTGGAGGCGGCGAGCTCACGCCAGGTGCCGGCGTCGTTCTTTGAGAGGACGACGGCGACGCCCGCCGCCGGGCGCCCGGCGCCGGTGTCGAGGATGTGGGTGGTGACGTGGGAGACGCTCATTCGGTGATCAGTCCTTCGAGCCGGAGTACGGCGATTTCGCGCAGCTGCTGGGCCACGATGGTGTCTTCATCTGCGGGGGTGTTGGCGAGCCGGGTGTTGAGTGCCGCAAGGATTTCCGGCGCGGTACGGCCGGCGGCGCGGATAAGGAACACCCGGCCGAACTTTTCCTCGTACTCCCGGTTGCCGCGGGCAAGCGCCTCTGCTGCCGCGGCGTCCGCGGGATCCACCCCGGCCTGCTCCGAGCGGGACATGGACGCCTCGGCGGTGCCCGCCGTCGGCCGTTCCCCAATCCTGGGGTGGTGGGCCATGGCGGACTCCACCTCGGCGGGGGTGAAGGGGTTGGCGGCCCCGGACGCGAACGCCAAAAGGGCTTCCCTGGTGTGGAAAGGCCGGGCTGCGGTGACGGCATCCACCCAACGGGTGACATCGATGCAGGGCTTGAGGGTGTCTGCGGCGGAGGAGGGGTCCGCGCTGTTGAATTCGGCAAGCTTCATGCTGGCTGGTTCCTCGGTAGCGATGCTGGCATCCATGGTGACGGCTATGCGGAGGCCGGATTGCCCGGCGCCTTCGTGTCGGACTTGCCTGGGCAAGCCCACCAAGGTTCCGCATCATGGAACTGTTATTTCAGCATACGTAATATCTAAAGGCAGGAAGGGTGTGGTGTCAAGAGACTACAACACCACCGCGGCCTACCCGGTATCATCACGGAAAGGCCTTTCAAAGGCCTGCTGACACAGACTGGGGAGTCAACAGAATATGGACGGGACGCTATGCAGACGCTGACCGATCAGGACGCCGGACGCGATCTTGGCCTGCAGGAATACGGATTACTGCCGGCCCACAAGGGGACTGTCCCCATACATCTTGACCGCCAGGCGCAGGGCGCCCTCGACAACCTGGTCCGCGTGGCGGCATCACTGTGCGGGGTGCCGTACGGCGTGGTCAACATCATCACCTCGGAGCAGCAGCTGCAGATTGCGGCGTCCGGGACCTCGGCGGGCATCTGCTCGCGCGAGGACTCCATGTGCGCCTCCGTGTTCCTGGATCCCGGGACCACTGTGGTGCGGGACGCTTCCCTGGACCCGCGCTTTGCCGCCAACCCGTTCGTCACGGGGGAAATTGCGGATGTCCGCTTCTACGCCTCCGTCCCGCTGCGGACGTCCAAGGGCCTGGTGCTGGGCTCGCTGTGCGTCTTTTCGGACCAGGCAGAGCTCCCCACGCCGGAGCAGATAGACCTGGTGGAGGTGCTGGCCCAGCAGGTGGTGGAACTCCTCGAACTCCAGCACCGGACGCTCCAGCTCGACCATGCCCTGGTGGAGTTGCGCCGCAGCAACGCCATGCTGTCTGAGTTCGCCGGCCGCGTGAGCCATGACCTTCGCGCTCCGCTGACCACCATCCTGGGCTACGTTGAGCTGGCCGAGGACGATCCCGGCATGGCCCCGGACCACCCGGCAGCCGAATATCTGGGACTAATCGGAACGGGCGGCCGGCGCATGTTGGGAACCCTCGAAGACGTGCTCAACTACGCCCGCGCGGATGGGGAGCTGCATCTGGAACGGGTGTCCCTGCTGGCCGTCACGGCGGAAGCTGCCCAGGACCTCGGAGTGGACCTGGGGCTGGGCAGCGGTTTCCTGTGCGAGGACGCGGAACTCACCGCCGACCGCCTGCAGCTGCGCACCCTGATCCAAAACCTGCTGGCCAACTCGCTGAACTACCGGGAACCCGGGCGTGGGCTGGAAGTCGCCATCACCGCCACCACCTGCCCTGGCGGCGTCACCGTCCATGTGGCGGACAACGGCAAAGGCATCGGGCCGGCGGACCGGGGACGGGCGGTGGAACCGCTGGTCCGGCTTCACCGGCCCGGCGACGGTCCGGGAACGGGCCTGGGCCTGGCCACCTGCCAGCGGATTGCCCAGTCACACGGAGGCGAACTGAGCATCAGTGAAACTCCAGGCGGTGGAACCACCGTTTCAGTGCTGTTCCCCGCGACGCAGTAGCGTGCGGGCTTAGTGCCGGCGGCTGGGCTTGCCGGAACCGGGTTTCGGCAGGCCCAACCGTCGGACAGCAGTCAATCCTGGGAAGACGTGCGGGACAGGACCCAGGTGCTGGTGCCGTCCTGCCGTTCGAACGTCACGGTGGTCACCAGGGCCTGGATCAGGGCAAGCCCGCGGCCGGACTCGGCATCCTCGCCTGGCGTTGCCGGTTCCATGGGGCCGAAGGGCGGCTTGGCGTTGTAGGCGCTCACGCGGGCCTGGAGCAGCAGCGGCTCCACGGTGATGTCCACGCCCAGTTCCACCGGATCTGCACCCGCCGGTTCGGCGTGCTGGACGATGTTGGACGCTGACTCGATCACCGCCGTGGTGAACGTCATCTGGTCCATGTCATTCACGAACGGCACATCGAGCCACAGGCTGTCCATGTCGTTGTGGACATCGTTGATGGCGTCCTCGGTGGCGAGCCCGCGGAAGCTGCGCGAGGCGAGCACTTCAGTCATTGCCGAACGCCTCTTCGACTGACGGGTAGGCCGTGAGGACCTTGTCCATGCTGGTGAGCTGCAGGACCATCTTCACCTGCGGCTGGACTGCCGCGATCCGCAGGTCCCCGCCGGCCTGCCGGGCAGCCTTCAGGCAGCCAATGAGGGCGCCCAGCCCGGACGAATCCATGAAGGCGGTGTTCTCCAGGTTGACCACGATCCGGTTGGACCCGCCGGCGATCACGTCCGTGACGAACTCGCGGAGCTTGGGCGCGGACACCATGTTCAGCCGCCCGTCCGCCTTGACCTCGGCATATGAGTCCTTGACCTCATAGCTAAACTCCATCGGGATTCCTCTCGGATTGTGTTGGTTCTGCGGATTCTGCGGGCGGTTCAAAGCCCTTGTAGAGTACGGCGCGGACCAGGATGGACATGACCACCAGGTCGAAGATCACCCAGGCGACGTTCACCAGGGTGCCCAGCGGTTCTGCGAGGCCCGTGGCCAGGCGGACAATTCCGACGACGGCGGCCACGGCCAGCAGGATGGACACCACGATCTGGGGCTGGATCAGGCTCCAGCTGGGTCCGCCGCTTTGGCGCGCCTTGGGCGTCACCGCGAACCCCAGGGGACGGCCGAACCAGACGTTGCGGGCCGCCGTCGTACACGCCTTGATCCAGGTGGGGAACAGGGCGAGGCTGTACTGCTGGCCGCGCCACGTGGGAATGCCGCGGCCGGCCACCGCGAACAGCAGTTGGTTGACCACCATGAACGGAATGAACCGGATGAAGAAGTCCCAGCTGAGGCTGGTGACGGGCAGGATGCCCAGCAGCAGGTAGATGATGGGGGCGGCGAAGTAGATGACCGCCGCGAAGCCGCTCAGGTAGGTCCACATGGTGGCGAAGTACATCAGCCGCTGGCCGATCTTCAGGCCCTTCTGCACCAGCGGGTTCTCCCGGAGCAGCACCTGGATGGTGCCCTGGGCCCAGCGGAGCCGCTGGGTGAGCATGGTCTTCAGGTCCTCCGGCGCCAGGCCGTAGGCCAGGATCTCGTGGTGGTAGACGCTCTGCCAGCCCATGGCGTGCATGCGCATGGCGGTGGCCATGTCCTCGGTGACAGAGATGGTGGCCAGCGGCATGATCGGCTGGGCTTCGTCGTTGCGTTCCACCGAGAGCGCGTCCAGAACGGCCTGGACCGATTCGAGTGCGCCCAACGGGGACCAGTCGCGGGCGGACATGCGCTGCACGGCGTCGTCGGCCACCACCGGAACGCCGGCCTCGCCAACGTGGGCGAGTTCCATGGCCGCGATTTCCTCGAGGTCCGACTGCAGGGCCTCGACGTCTGCCTGCACCAGGGTCTGCACGGCGGTGTCCACGCGGCGGCGCACCCGGTAGGTGATTTCGCTGAGCGCCATGCCGGAGTCCAGTTCCTGCTGCGCTTCAACGGTGGCGGCTTCCACCTCGTCCAGCACCTGCACCACCAGCGAGTCCATGTCCGTGGACTTGCGGGCCTGCCGGATGGCCTGCCGGGAGGCGGCCAGCGCGCGGCGGATGCTCTTCTCGGTTTCCTTCACGTACCCCACCAGGCCCAGCTGCATCAGCGCTTCGCGGCGCAGGATGGCGTTGGAACCGCAGAAGAAGGCAGCGTTCCAGCCGTCCTTGCCCTGCTGGATGGGGCCGTAGAACAGTGGGGCCTGGCTGCCCAGGGGGTCGTCGGCCGGGACGTTGCTGAAGTACTGCGGGGTCTGGACCAGCGCCACCTTGCTGTTGTTGAAGTAGCCCAGCGTCTTTTCCAGGATGTCCGGCTCGGGGATCTGGTCCGCATCCAGGATCAGCAGGAACTCGCCGTCGGTCTGCATCAGCGCATTGTTCAGGTTCCCTGCCTTGGCGTGGCGGGGCAGGTCCTTGGTCCAGTCCTCGCTGCGGGTCACGTAACCCAGCCCGTGCTGTTCGGCGAGTGCCTTCATCTCGGGGCGGGCGCCGTCGTCAAGGATCCAGGTGCCGTGCGGATGCCGTATCCGCTGGGCCGCCAGCGCCGTGGTGAGCACCATGTCCAGGTCCTCGTTATACGTGGTGATGAAGACGTCCACCGTGGCATCGGCCGGCGGTTCCGGGGCGCCCTCGCGGATCTTCAGGTTCCACACCGTCATGCCGAACAGCATCACGTCGATGAGGCTGTAGGTTTCGGCGATGACCAGCGGCAGGGCGATCCACCAGGCTTCCCAGTTCAGGGAGGCCATCCACCGCCAGGCGATGTAGTTCACGCCGGTGATAACGGTCAGAACCACCACCACGCGGGTCCAGAACCGGGTCATGCCGCCACATTCTGCGGGAGCCTGCGGACCACAACCACCGTCACATCGTCCTCAGCGGTCTCGGCCGGGGCGAGGGACAGGATGGCGCTGCTGGCCGCCTGCGCGGAATCCTCGGCCTGGGTGGCCCGTCGGACCGCCTCCGTGAAGTCCTCCACGGATTCGAAGACATCCAGCACGCCGTCACTGACCACCACCAGGCAGTCGCCGGGTGCCAGGGCGAGGCCGGACTGCGGCCACTCGGACCCGGACCAGGCCCCCACCGGCGGCCCTCCCGAAGGAAGGCGGTGTGCTGCCCCGCCCGACTCGACGTGCAGCGCGAGCCCGTGGCCGGCGTCGACATAGCTGACCTCGCCCGACGCCGCGTCCAGCCGGGCGTGGAAGAGGGTGACAAAGGAGTTGGAAGAATCAAGGTCCGTGGCAATGGCCTTGCTGGCGGAGGCGAACGCGCCGTCCAGGTCCTGCCGGCGGCCGGTGGAGCGCATGACGGCCCGGACCGTAGCGGCGATCAGGGCCGCACCCATGCCCTTGCCCATGGCATCGGCAAAGGTCAGGTGCAGGCCTTCGGGTGTCTGGTACCAGTCGTAGAAGTCCCCGCCCACGCTGCGTGAGGGACGGAAGACCCCGGCAACGTCGTACCCCTCAACACGGATGTCCTCCTTGGGCAGGAGGCTCAGCTGGACTTCGGTGGCACGCTGGAGTTCGCTGCGCGATGCCGTGTCAGCGGCGGGGGAGGGCCGGCGGCGGAACAGGGCGTTGATCCGTGACTGCAGTTCACGCGGGCTGAACGGCTTGCTGATGTATTCATCGGCGCCGTTGTCCAGGCCCGTCAGCTTGTCCAACTCGTCCGCGCGGGCGGTCAGCATGACGATGAACGCATCGGAAAATTCGCGGAGGAGTTTGCAGACTTCCAGGCCGTCCAGGTCCGGGAGGTTCAGGTCAAGCGTGACCAGGTCCGGCTGGCTGCGCCGGACTTCCTCAACTCCGGTCAGGCCCGCACCGGCCTCCGTGACTTCGAAGCCCTGCTTGGTCAGCACGCGGACCAGGAGCCCGCGGATGTCCGGGTCATCCTCGATGACAACGGCACGACGAACTTCAGGGGGAGAGACCATAGCTCTACTTCTACCGTATTAAAGCGGACGGGGCATGTCTCAGCGCTTCACAGTTTCCAGCGAATCCGCTGTTCAGCGGCGGTATGCAGCCAGGACGACGGCGCCGCGGACGCGCTGAAGGGCATCTTGCGCAAATCTTGGGACCGGCTTGCCCGGACGTTGAGCATGGCCCGGGACACTCGGAGCAAGGCTGCAGCTTCCGGGCAGCAGGGGACACGACGGCGGTCCCCGCCGGAAGTTGCCTGGCTGGCGGATCGCGGGGGAAGCCATGGAACAGACCAAAAATACGGGCCGGGGTGCGCCTGCCAAGGGCGCAGCCGGGCCGGACGCCGGAGCTGGTCCCGGTGTTGGCCTGGACCTGATCGTCAAGGAAGTCCTGGAGGTGGGCGCGGCCAAGGCCCGGGCACTGTGGTGCCTGCACGTCCATGCCCGAAAAGTCCGGGCCGCTGCCCGCGAACTCGCGGATGCCCTGGCCGAGTCCAGGGACGTCTGGAACTGGCCGGGAGACCGCCTGCCTGTAGGGGACGAGATGTCGCGGCACGTGGAGAAGCTGACCCACCGGTTGAGGGTGGAGACGGACGCGCATCACCGGTTGGAAGGACTCTTTAAGACTGTGGGCCGGGGGCGTTCCGTCCAGACGGTTTAGATGCCACACTGAGGAGCAATCGATTGGCTGGGGGAAACCGTCAGGAGATTGCGGTGGGTTGGATGGCAGGTTGGGCTTACCTTTTGGCAGGACTCATGACCATGGACGCGCTTCTCCTGGCGTTGTGGGCCATGGAAGTGGACTGGGGCAAGTACTGGCGAAGGAAGTAGACGCCTCACCCGCGGCCGGCGTCAGGCCTAAGCGCTGCGGCGGCTCACGATCTCGTTGATCCACGTTGGCGCGAACGGTGACGTGCAGTTGGGCGGGGTGGGGTAGTCCTTGAGGACTTCCAGGCGCTCGCCGATGCCGATGGCCCTGGCCCGCTGGTCCGGATGCTCGATCCCGATCTGCGCCAGGGTGTGGTTCATGGCCCACTGCAGGCGGTCCGGGGCGGCCTTCATCTCCGCCTCGATGGTGTCCAGCAGGCCCGGCAGGTCAAGCCCGTCCGGCTTTTTGGCGACCCGCTCCGTGGTGAGGGCCCAGCCTGCACTGGCCACCACGGGGTCAGGGTCTGCCGTCCAGGCCACGCGGAGTGCTTCGGCGTGAGGGCTCTTCTTGACCACGTAGTTGACCAGCCAGTCGTGGACTTTCGGTGCCCGGGATTCGCGCAGCATGGCATCAAGTTCCTCATGGCTGAAGTCCTTCGGCCGTGAAATCAGCAGCGCCAGGAGCCGCGCTGCCGTATCCCCGGTGGCCCAGAGTTGCCGGGCCAGGTCCTGCTGGGTTTTCAGCCGCTTGGCCACGGCCCGGAGCTTGCCCAGGTTGACGCCGTGATCGTCCCCGCGCTTCTCATTGGCTTCGCGAAACTTGGGATCTTCGAGCTCCGCCAGTTCGGCCAGAACCTCATCCACTGCCTGGGACATCCCTACCTCCGCATGCTTTGCCGTGAAGTATCAGCTTACGGCTGCCGGCTCGCCATTGCCGGGCTGCCCGCCCCGCAACAGCCGCTCGCGGCCACGGCCCTGCCCGTCGGCCACTGTCAGGCTGCCTGCCGGGGCCCGCTACTGAGCCAGGTCCAGCCGCATCAGCACCCGCGGAAAGCCATTAAGCACTGACCCGGTGTCCGCTGCCTTCGTGAAACCGGCGTCCTCGAAGAGCTTCCTGGTGCCCACGTAGGCCATGGTGAGGTCCACTTTCTGCCCGGCGTTGTCCACCGGATACCCTTCGACCGCGGGTGCTCCGTAGGCACGTGCCAGGTCCACGGCGCCCGCCAGCAGCGCGTGGGAGATTCCGTTGCCGCGATGCCCGGGCCGGACCCGGATGCACCAGATGGACCACACGTCCTGGCCGTCCACGTGGGGAATCCGCCGGTTGGTGACGAAACCCGTGTCCGCGCGGGGGTGGACCGCTGCCCACCCAACCGGCTCGCCGCCGTCGTACGCCAAAACTCCCGGCGGAGGATCCTCCTGCACCAGCTTTTCCACGAACTCCCCGCGCTCGGTTCCGTGAAGCTGCTGGTTCTGCTTGGACGGGATGCGGTAGCTGAGGCACCAGCAGACGTTCGCGTCGGGCCGCTTGGGGCCAACCAGGGTTTTGAGGTCCGCGAAATCGGTGGCCGGACGGATTTCGATCGCCATGCCGCCATCCTGTCACCGGCCGGCGGGTGCGGCAACGGTTCCGCGGGCGCGCTTCCGCTTCCTGGAACCGCATCGGGACCGAACAACCGCATCGCCGCCCGCAAACGAAGAACGCCCCCGCACTTTTGGCGCGGAGGCGTTCTTTCGATGATCGGTTCCTACTCAGCGTCTGCCGTAGACGCGGTACCCGTCAGCGCAGACTAAAGTCCCAGGGCTTCCTTCAGCCGGGCCACGTGGCCGTCGGCCTTCACCTGGTACTGCGCCAGGACCACCTTGCCCTCGGTGTCCACTACAACGGTGGATCGGACGATGCCCTCAACGATCTCGCCGTTGACCAGCTTCTCGCCCCAGGCGCCGTAGGCGAGGGCGACGGCGTGGTCCTGGTCGGAGAGCAGCGGGAACGTCAGGGAGAAGTCGCCGCTGAAGCCGGCAAGGGCTTCCTGGGCGTCGGGGGAGATGCCGACCACCTCGTACCCCTGGCCCTGCAGCGCGCCCAGGCTGTCGCGGAAATCGCAGGCTTCGGTGGTGCAGCCGGGGGTTGCGGCCTTCGGGTAGAAGTACACAATGACATTTTTGCCACGGTAATCGGCCAGGGAGATTTCCCGGGCCTGGGCATCCCGCAGGGTGAAGTCGGGAGCCGGAGTTCCGGGCTGAAGCTTGGTGGTCAAGGTCTGGCTCATGGCGTTCCTTTGGAGATTCGGTCAATAATGGCCAACATCAAGTGAAGCGGGTTTCCGCTATCAGCAACAACTCCGCCGTCACACCCGGTATTCCGCCACCGCCGCCTGTGGCCCCTGTGCGGTCGCCTAAACCCGGTCCTTAAGCGCGTCCGTGCGTTCCTGGATGAACGTACGCAGGGTCTGCGTTTGACCAGCCAGTTCCTCGGCGGTGAGCCCGTCGCTGAGGGATACGACGGCGGCAATTGAGTCCAGGAGGCTGGCCGCGGTTCCGCTGGCGTACAGCTGCGCGTAAAGATCCGCGTAGGCAGCGTCATACACGGACTGGAAGGCCTCCGAAGCCAGGAACTTTTCCGTCAGTTCGTTGCCGCCGCGGCCTCCACCACCGCCTGCACCGGCACCCGATGCAGCTCCCGGGGCCCAATACCGCACCCGGTCAGGGCAAGTGCGACCGCCAGGGCGGAGGAGAAAGGATGGCACCGGGGAAACGTCGCATGGGTCCTGCTTCAGGCTCGGGGATCTGTTCCATCCACGTTCCCGGGCCCAGCTGTGCCGTTGCTGTGCTGGTGCCATGCGGCCGGTATGCAAACCGGATGCGCCATCAGACAGCGTCCCCAATCCAGGGTCTAGGAGCCCCAACTGATAGCGCAACCATCCCGCTGGGCACCACTAGTGAGCGGGCGTTGGGACTAAAGGCCGAGTTCTTCCCGCAGCGCCGCGACGTGGCCCTGGGCGTCCACCTGGTACTGCGCGAGGATGGCGCGGCCGTCCGGCCCGACCACCACAGTGGAGCGCAGGACGCCTTCGATGATCTCGCCGTTGACCAGCTTCTCGCCCCAGGCTCCGTACGCCCGGGCCACGGCGTGGTCCTGGTCCGAAAGCAGCGGGAACGTCAGGGCGTGGTCTGCGGTAAAGCCGGCCAGGGCTTCCGGGGCGTCGGGGGAAATGCCGAGGACCTCGTAACCGCGGCCCTGCAGCGAGGCCAGGTTGTCGCGGAAGTCGCACGCTTCGGTGGTGCAGCCGGGGGTGGCGGCCTTCGGGTAGAAATACACGATCACGTTCCGGCCCTGGAAGGACTCGAGGGATACGGGGTTCCCTGCGGCGTCCGCAAGGGTGAAAGTGGGTGCGGGGCTGCCGGGCTGGAGCCGGGCAGTGAAGGACGCGATGTTGTTGGGCGCGGTGGTCATGCTGCTCCTCGGTGGGGTTTCAGATGGAGTATTCGGCGGGCCCGCGCACGGTGGCGTGCGGGCCGGGGATGAACTGGTAGCCGCCGCCTCGGACAGTTGCCACGGCGTGGCGGGCGTTGCCAAGCTTCCGCCGGATCCGGCCCACATAGACGTCGATGGACCGGGCGGTGGCGCCGGGGTAATTCAGGAACTCCAGGAATTCCTGAAGCTCCTCCCGGCTGACGGTGCGGGACAGGTGGGTGACCAGGAACCGCAGAACCTTGTATTCGACGCCGGTCAGGGAGACCGGCACGCCGTCCAGGAGGACGGTATCGGCGGCGAGGTCCACGGCTACGGTGCTGACGGGCCCGGCCGACGGCGGCAGGTAAGCAGCGTCGTCGACCGCGCTGCCTGCCGTCCCGGCTTCCGCCGCAGCAGTCAGGGCAGCAGTCCCGGCAGTGCTGCCGCCGGCCTTATCCGTTGGATGGCCGGTTGGATCACCCGATGAATCACCGGCTGAAGCGCCGGGGTCCTCCGCCGTGGAGGGAGTGCGGGAGGAGTGGTCTGTGGCTCCCTCCGCGGCGGAGGCCCCGGACGTGGGGGCTCCGGCGGCAGGCCAGTGGACTTCCGCCTCCGGAGCGGTCTGCAGGGCACGGGCGAGCACCAGTTCGGCGGCCCGGGCCAGGATTTCGGGGCTGGTTCCTTCTTCCGGCACCACCCACACGGCCAGGCCGCGGGCCACAGCTTTGGGCTGAACCGCCCGCGGGGGCTGGCCTGGACGAGGGGGCTGGGTCATGGAAGGCTCCGCCATTTGCCGGCTGTGGGGCATCCGCGGGCGGGAAGGCATCCCCGAAGGGAAAGCCGCCCGTGGATGGTGTGCTTCCACTGCCATGGCGCGTCCCTAGACGCCGCCGCGGCGGATCAGCTTGCCCGTGGGGGTCTGGCCGTCCACCACGGCGCCGCGCAGGAAGGTCTTGCGGACCACGCCCGCCAGGGTCTTGCCGTCATAAGGCGTGATGGGGTTCTTGTGCTTGAGCTTGGATACGTCCACCACGAAGGCCTCGTCCGGGGCGAAGACCGCGAAGTCGGCGTCGTAGCCCAGGGCCAGCTGCCCTTTGTTGGTGAGGCGGGCCAGGTTGGCGGGCTTCTCCGCCATCCAGGACACCACTTGCTCCAGCGGGATCCCGCGGTGCCGGGCTTCGCTCCAGATCAGGGAAAGGCCCAGCTGCAGCGACGAGACTCCTCCCCAGGCCACGGCAAAGTCGCCGTTTTCCAGGTCCTTGAGGTCCAGTGTGGAGGGCGAGTGGTCCGAGACGATGCAGTCGATGGTGCCGTCCTGAAGGCCTTGCCACAGCAGCTCCCGGTTGGAGGCCTCGCGGATGGGCGGGCAGCACTTGTACGCGGTGGCGCCGTCAGGGATTTCCTCGGCCATGAGGGTCAGGTAGTGCGGGCATGTCTCCACGGTGAGCTTGACGCCGTCGCGCTTTGCCGAGGCGATCATGGGCAGCGCGTCCGACGACGAGAGGTGCAGGATGTGCGCACGGGCACCGGTCCAGCGGGCCCGTTCGATGACCTCGGCGATGGCCTTGTTCTCGGCGCCGCGGGGGCGGGAAGCCAGGAAGGTTTCGTAGTGGTCGCCGCCGGGATGCGGTGCCCGGTCGATGGCGTGCGAGTCCTCGGCATGGACGATCATGAGCGAGTCGAAGGACTTCAGCTCGGCCATGTCCTCTTCCATCTCGTCCGCGTCCAGGTGCGGGAACTCATCCACGCCGGAGTGGAGGAGGAAGCACTTGAAGCCGAACACGCCGTCGTCGTGCAGCGGGCGCAGGTCCGCCTTGTTGCCGGGGATCGCGCCGCCCCAGAACCCGACGTCGATGAACGCCTGGTCCTCGGCCACCTCGCGCTTGAGCTTGAGGTTGGCCACGGTGGTGGTGGGTGGGACGGAGTTCAGCGGCATGTCGATGATGGTGGTGACGCCGCCGGCTGCTGCCGCGCGGGTGGCGGAGGCAAAGCCTTCCCACTCGGTGCGGCCGGGCTCGTTGACGTGGACGTGGGTGTCCACCAGGCCCGGGAGCAGGGTTTCGTCGTCAGCCAGTTCGATGATCTCGGTACCGGCCAGGCCGTTGCCCAGCGGCTCGATGGCGACGATCTTGCCGCCGCGGACGCCCACTTCGCGCGGTGCGATGCCGGCGGTGGTGAGGATGCGCTGGCCCCGGATGACCAGGTCAAAACGTTCTTCAGACACGGAGGTCCTCCTTGGTACTTGCAGCGTTGGCAGGCCGTCCGGCCGCCAGCCGCTTGCTGATCTGGGTGCCCAGCTGCTCCAGAAGCTCGCCAGCCTCTGATATGCACCTGTTTACATCGGTTTCGAGTTCGGTCAAAGCGTAAACGTCTTCGAATCCTGCAGCAGCGGCCTGGCTGTGCTCCAGGGTGGTCCGCCCGCACACGGCGATGACGGGAATGCCCTGTGCTGCTGCGGCCCTGGCAACTCCCATGGGGGTCTTGCCGAGCAGGCTCTGTTCGTCCAGGCTGCCTTCGCCGGTGATCACCAGGTCGGCGCCGGCCAGCCTGTGCTGTAATTCAGTGAATTCGAGGACGACGTCGATTCCCGGCCGCCGCGTTGCGGCGAGGGCTGCGATGGCAGCGTAGCCCACGCCGCCGGCTGCTCCGGCTCCGGGAGCCTCGGCGGCCTTGACGGCGCGGAATCCGATTTCCCTGGCCAGGACTTCGACAAACCTGGCCAGGGCGGCGTCGAGCATGCCGACGTCTTGTGGTGTGGCACCCTTTTGCGGGCCGAAAACCGCCGCGGCGCCCTGGGCGCCCAGCAGGGGGTTGTCGACGTCGGATGCCAGCACGAAGCGGGTGTCCACCAGGCGGGGTTCAAAGTGGGTGAAGTCGATGCTGTGCAGGTTGGCCAGCGCCGCACCGCCCGGGGGAAGTTCGTTGTTGCGGCTGTCGAGGAACCTGGCGCCGAGGCCCTGCAGGAGCCCCGCACCGCCGTCGGTATTCGCGCTGCCCCCAACGCCCAGCACGATGCGGCGGCAACCCGCGTCCAGCGCGGCACGGATGAGCTGCCCCGTGCCCAGGCTGGTGGCCGTGGTGGCATCCGCCGAGGCGGGCCGGCCGCCGTCCTGTACCCGGGGAACCAGAGCCAGCCCGGAGGCTGTGGCCATTTCGATGACGGCTTCGTGGCCCCGGACGGCGAACTCGGCTTCCACCGGCTGCCCGGTGGGCCCGGCCACTGTGGCCTTGCGCCGGGTGAAGCCGGAGCCGACGGCGGCGTCGAGGGTGCCCTCGCCGCCGTCGGCCACCGGAATCCGAAGGACGTCAAGGTTGCCGCCCGCACCGCGCTGCAGCCCCTTTTCGAGGAACCTGCACACCTCCGGGGCGGACAGGGATCCCTTGAACTTGTCCGGGGCAATCACGATCCGCATGGTTACGCCTGCAGTGCCAGGATGGCGGTGGGGGCGTCAGCGGCGGACTCGGCCAGTTCCTCGAACTCGTTGACGGCATTGATTTCCACGCCCATGGAGATGTTGGTGACCTTTTCCAGGATCACTTCCACTACCACGGGAACCTGGAACTCGCCCATCAGGGCCTTGGCCTTGTCGAACGCGGCACCCAGGTCGTTGGGATCCTCCACGCGGACGGCCTTGCAGCCCAGGCCCTCGGCCACCTTCAGGTGGTCCACGCCGTAGCCGCGGGTCTCCTCGGACAGGTGCGAGCTGTTGATGTTCTCGAACGCCAGGGAGACGTTCTGCTCCATCTTGAAACCGCGCTGGGACTGGCGGATCAGGCCCAGGTAGGAGTTGTTCACCACCACGTGGATGTACGGCAGGTTGAACTGCGCGCCTACGGCCAGTTCCTCGATCATGAACTGGAAGTCGTAGTCGCCGGAGAGCGCCACCACGGTCTGGTCCGGGTTGGAGCGGGCGACGCCGAGGGCTGCCGGGGCGGTCCAGCCCAGGGGGCCTGCCTGGCCGGCGTTGATCCACTTGCGCGGGCCGAAGACGTGCAGCATCTGCGCGCCGGCGATCTGGGACAGGCCGATGGTGGACACGTAGGTGGTGTCGCGGCCGAAGGACTTGTTCATCTCCTCGTACACGCGCTGCGGCTTGATGGGGATGTTCTCGAAGTGGGTCTTGCGGTGCAGCGAAGCCTTCCGGTCCTGGCATTCGGTAACCCAGGCGCTGTAGTCCGGCAGGGAACCGGCAGCAGCCCGTTCCTTGGCGAGCTCAACCAGCCCTGCCAGTGCCGCGCCGGCGTCGGACGCGATGCCCAGGTCCGGCGAGAACACGCGGCCGATCTGTGTGGGTTCGATGTCGATGTGCACGAATTTGCGGCCGGCAGTGTAGGTCTCCAGGCCGCCGGTGTGGCGGTTGGCCCAGCGGTTGCCGATGCCGATCACGAAGTCGCTCTGCAGGTAGTTCTCGTTGCCGTAGCGGTGGCTGGTCTGCAGGCCCACCATTCCGGCCATCAGCTGGTGGTCGTCAGGGATGGTGCCCCAGCCCATCAGGGTGGGGATGACGGGAACGTTGAGGGTCTCGGCCAGCTCCACCAGCTGCTCGGAGGCGCCGGCGTTGATGATGCCGCCGCCGGCCACGATCAGCGGGTGCTTGGCGGCGAGCAACATGTCCAGGGCCTTTTCCAGCTGCTTGCGGGAGGCCTTGGGCTTTTCGACGGGCAGGGGCTCGTAGGTGTCGATGTCGAACTCGATCTCGGCCAGCTGCACGTCGATGGGCAGGTCCAGCAGCACGGGGCCGGGGCGGCCGGAGCGCATCAGCTGGAAGGCCTTCAGGAAGGCACCGGGAACCTGGCCCGGTTCCAGGATGGTCATGGCCATCTTGGTGACGGGCTTGGCGATGGACTCGATGTCCACGGCCTGGAAGTCTTCCTTGTGCAGCTTGGCTACCGGTGCCTGGCCGGTGATGCAGAGCATGGGGATGGAATCGGCCCACGCGGCGTACAGGCCGGTGATCATGTCCGTGCCGGCGGGGCCGGAGGTGCCGATGCAGATGCCGATGTTGCCGTCCTTGGCGCGGCTGAAGCCGTCCGCCATGTGGCTGGCACCTTCAACGTGGCGGGCCAGCGTGTGGCGGATGCCGCCGTGGGCGCGCATTGCGGAGTAGAAGGGGTTGATGGCAGCGCCTGGCAGGCCGAACGCCTCGATGGCGCCTTCCTTTTCCAGGATGGCCACCGCTGCATCAACGGTACGCATCTTGCTCATGGTGTGCTCCTTGAATTCTGGGGTTCGCCCCGCTTTGGGGGCGGAAAAAGGGTGTGGTGAGGGAGCCGCCGTCGTTCTTACGACGGCGGGTTACCTGCGTTAGTGCTTGTTCCGGCTTTTGTCCCGGCTGCGCCGGGAGTGGCTTACTTCCTGCCGCTGAGCTGGAGGACCTGCTTGAAGAGTCCGGAGTGGTCCAGCGCGCCGTCACCCTGGTTGACGGTGGCGGCGACGAGCTGGGCGACGACGGCGCCGAGGGGGACGGCGACGTTGGCTTCGCGGGCGGCGGCGGTGACGATGCCCAGGTCCTTGTGATGGAGGGCCAGGCGGAAGCCGGGATCGAAGTTGCGGTCCAGCATCTTCTGGCCCTTCTGGTCCAGGACCTTGGAACCGGCCAGGCCGCCGCCGAGGACCTTCAGGGCGGCGTCGGTGTCCACGCCGTAGGCCTCAAGGAAAGCGATGGCTTCACCGAGGACCTCGATGTTGACGGCCACGATCAGCTGGTTTGCAGCCTTGACGGTCTGCCCGGAGCCCGAGGGGCCCACGTGGACGATGGTCTTGCCGACGGCGTTCAGGACGTCCTGGGCGTCGTCGAAGTCTGCCTTCTCGCCGCCCACCATGATGGAGAGGACGGCGTCGATGGCGCCCTGTTCGCCGCCGGAAACCGGGGCGTCGAGGGGGCGGATGCCTGCTTCGCGGGCGTCGTCGGAGAGGCGCTTGGCCACGTCCGGGCGGATGCTGGAGGCGTCGATCCACAGGGTGCCCTGCTTGGCGTTGGCGAACACGCCGTCCTTGCCGCTGACTACGCCCTCAACATCGGGGGAGTCCGGCACCATGGTGATGACGACGTCGGCATCCTTGACGGCGTCCGCGATGCTTGAGGCACCCTTGCCGCCCTCGGAGACCAGCTTGTCGATCTTGTCCTGGCTGCGGTTAAAACCGGTGACGGTGTGGCCGGCTTTGACCAGGTTGATGGCCATGGGCAGGCCCATGATTCCGAGTCCGATGACTGCAACGTTGCTCATGATGGTTCTCT
Source organism: Pseudarthrobacter sp. 1G09 (assembly GCF_050038305.1). Taxonomy (NCBI): domain Bacteria; kingdom Bacillati; phylum Actinomycetota; class Actinomycetes; order Micrococcales; family Micrococcaceae; genus Pseudarthrobacter; species Pseudarthrobacter sp. 1G09. The sequence goes on along the minus strand of NZ_CP188306.1, from coordinate 3,946,301 downwards.
TTCTGGAAAGTCTGCGGGGGTACCCAACTAGGTCGCAGTAGATGTCGTTATGAAGCGTCTAAACGACATCTACTGCTACTCAGTTGGGCGGGCGGGGGGATTACTTGGCGGCGTGTTCGCGGATGGCCCAGCTGAAGGCCGTTTCCTGCGGTTCCTTGTATTCGAGGCCGATGTAGCCGTCGTAGCCGAGTTCGCGGCTGCGGGCGATCCATTCGCCCAGCGGGAGTGTGCCGGTGCCGGGTGCGCCGCGGCCCGGGTTGTCCGCGATCTGGATGTGGCCGAAGTCCTTGGCGTGGTTTTCAATGACGGATTCGACGTCGTCGCCGTTGACTGACAGGTGGTAGAAGTCGGCGAGGAGCTTGATGTTCCCGACTCCGGCCTCTGCCTTGACTCGGGCGATGACCTTGAGTGCGTCGTCGGCGGTGAGGAGCGGGTACCTGAGCGCACCGCTGACGGGTTCGAGGAGGACGGTGCCGCCGATACGGGCCACGCCTTCAGCTGCTGCCGCGAGGTTCTTGACGGCCAGCTCGTCCTGCTCTTCGGGGGTGAATTCGTCCTGCCGGTTGCCGTAGAGGGCGTTGAAGGCCGTGCAGCCGAGGCGCTCGCCGATGCCGGCCACCACGTCGATGTTGTCCTTGAACTCGGAGCAACGCCCCTTCCAGGAGACCAGGCCGCGGTCACCGCCGGGCATGTTGCCGGCGTTGAAGTTCAGGCCGGTGAGCTGCACACCCGCGTCCGTGATGGCGTTCTCGAACTTGGTGATCTCGCTGTCTGCGGGGACTGAGGTCTCGAAGGGCCACCAGAACTCGACGGCGTCGAAGCCTGCTGCCTTGGCTGCCGCGGGGCGCTCGAGCAGGGGCAGTTCCGTGAGGAGGATGGAGCAGTTCACTGTGTACGTCATCGTAGGTCCTTCCGAGGGAGGGGCTTTGATCTATCTTCCCTTGCGGTCAGCGTCGGGCCGTTCCCGGTTCTTCGCTTATTCCGCTTTGTGGAATTTAGATTCTGCTTTATGAAAAGTGTAGGGAAGGGTGGGGCATGGAGTCAAGGGGCCCGGAAGCTTTGAGGGGTCGGAGCGGCCGCATGTCCGGCGGCCCGCCAACATATACTCCGAACATGCCAATCAAGCGCCTCGACCGAGACATCCAAGTGACGCCGTCAGCCCCCACCCGAACCGGAGCGGAGCTGTGAGCGGCGGACTCGTCGCCCTGCTCGACGACATTGCGGCCCTGGCGCGTATCGCAGCGGCCTCGGTGGACGACGTCGCAGCCGGGGCAGCCAAGGCCGGTGCGAAGGCGGCGGGCGTGGTCATCGACGACGCCGCGGTCACGCCCCAGTACGTATCCGGGGCCGACCCGTCCCGCGAGCTGCCGATGATCAAGAAGATTTTCTGGGGTTCGCTGCGCAACAAGCTTTTGATCATCCTGCCCGCGCTGCTCCTGATCAGTGCCTTCATCCCGTGGACCATTCCGTTCATCCTGATGCTCGGTGGCACCTACCTCTGCTACGAGGGCGCGGAGAAGGTGTGGCACAAGCTCCGCGGCCACCACACTGCGGACGAGGATTCGCCTGCCGTTGACCGCGGCCCCGAGGCGGAATCCAAGGTGGTCAAGGGTGCCATCACCACCGACTTCATCCTGTCCTGCGAGATCATGGTGATCGCCATGAACGAGGTCCCCGATGCCTCCCTGTGGGTGCGGGCGCTCATCCTGGTGGTGGTCGCGATTGTCATCACCGTGGCCGTTTACGGCGCCGTGGCGCTCATCGTCAAGATGGACGACGTCGGCATGCACCTTGCCGCGAAGGATTCCGCAGGCTCCCAGCGCTTTGGCGAGCTCCTGGTCCGGGGGATGCCCGCAGTGCTCGGCGCCATCACCTTCATCGGAACCATCGCCATGCTCTGGGTGGGCGGCCACATCATGCTGCAGGGAACGCACGATCTTGGCTGGCACACCCTGTACGACCTGGTCCATGCCCTTGAGCACCCGTTCGCCGGCATTGCGGTAGTGGGCGGCTTCCTGGCCTGGCTGGTGAACACCCTGTGTTCCGCGGTGCTGGGTGTCATCTGGGGAACCATCGTGATGGCTGTTGTGACGCCGCTGCTCAAGGCGCTGCCGTCCAACAAGGCCAAGGCTAATGAAGGCCACGGTCACACAGACAGTGCCACGGCGGACGGCAATCACGCCGCCGCGTCCCAGCCGCCGGCGAAGAACGACGGCGGAACGGCCTCCTAGCCGCGGCGCACCGCCGCGGGTGCGAACGAAAAGAGAACAACGACGGCGGGCTCCGCACCAAATCAGGTGCGGAGCCCGCCGTCGTCCGTGAAGCCTGCGCGGCCCTAGTGCGTCAGGTCCTTGCCCTTTGTCTCCGGGATGCTGAAGACAAACGCGGCGCTGATGACCAGCAGCACCACTGCGTAGACGTTGAACACCTGGGGTGCCCCGAGCGAGGTACCCAGCCACTGCTGCAGGTAGGGTGCGGTGCCGCCGAACACTGCCACGCAGATGGAGTACGGGACGCCCACGCCAACGGTGCGGATCGACGTCGGGAACAGCTCGGCGTACACGGCGGGAACGATGGCGGCGCTCGCGGCGATGAAGATCAGCATGACGGACATCGATACCGCCAGCTGCCACGCTGAATCCTTCAGCAGCCAGGTCATGGGGAAGTGGAAAACCGCCGAGCCGATGGCGCCGGCCCACAGCACCTTCTTGCGACCGATGCGGTCGGACAGTTTGCCCCAGACGGGCAGGGCGGCAATGAACACGATGTTGGCGACCACGCCGGCCCACAGGGCTTCGCCGCGGTCGATCTTCAGCGCGGTGGTGGCGTAGCTCGGTGCCACGACGCCCCAGATGTAGTAGATCACCGTGAGGCCGACGGTCAGCCCGATCACCTGCAGGGCCTGCTTGCGGTACTGGACAACCTGCGGCCAGATGGGGGCACGCTTCTCCGTCTTCGACTCGCCTTCAAACGCCTCGGTCTCGTGCAGCCGTGACCGCATGATCAGCGCGTACAGGCCCATGGCGGCGCCCAGCAGGAACGGGATCCGCCAGCCCCAGGCATTCATGGCCTCGGCGGTCATTGTCATGTTCAGGACTGCGCCCAGCAGGGTGCCGAACAGGATGCCCACGGTTCCCGACGTGTAGATGAGGGTGGCCCAGAATCCGCGGTGCTCCTTGGGTGCCATCTCGGACAGGTACGTCTGCGACGACGGGAGTTCGCCGCCGTGCGCCAGGCCCTGGACCAGCCGGGCCACCAGGAGCATCAGGGATGCCCAGGCGCCGACGGCAGCGAAGGTGGGCGCAACGCCGATCATCAGGCTGCCCAGCGAGGCGAGGCCGACGGCGAGGGTCATAGACGCTTTGCGGCCCACCCTGTCGCCGATCCAGCCGAAGAGGAAGCCGCCGAACGGGCGTGCCACGAAGCCGACGGCAAAGATCGCCAGGGTGGACAGCACGGCCGAGGCCGGGTCCTGCTTGCTGAACAACTGGCTGGCGATGAACGGGGTGAAGGTGGCGTAGATGGCCCAGTCGTACCATTCGACGGCGTTGCCGATGCCGGTGCCGACGACGGTCTTGGCGGTGGACATGCGTCCAGTCTGCTGCTTGGTTACTGCAATGGACATGGTGGCTTCCTGGTGGTCGGTTCGGATGGTGGTGCCGGGCAGCGGCGCTGCTGCCGGCCGTGAGCCTTGTCGGCTATGAAGCGGCGGAAAGGGTGGCCAGCCGCGACATGGCGAGCTGGGCGTAGAGCGCGGCTCCATCAGCCAGCACGCCGTCATCAAACGTTGCGTAGGGGGAATGGTTGAACGGTGAGGCGGTGTGGTCGGCGCCCGGGGCGACGGCGCTGAGGCCGATGAACGTGCCCGGCACCTCGGCCAGCACCCGGGAGAAGTCCTCGGAACCGCTGAGCGGAGTGGCCCACCGCGCCAGCCGGCGCTCGCCGAAGAGGTGGCCGATGACCTTCTCGGCGGTGTGCGTCTCGTCCTCGTTGGTGATGGTGAGCGGGTACTCCTGCAGGTAGTCGACGGCGACCTCTACCCCGTGTGCGGCGGCGATCCCCTTGAGCAGGCGCGGCACGGCCTCCATCATCTTCACGCGGGACGCTTCGGAGAACGTCCGGATGGTGGCCTCGATGCGGGCCGACTCCGGGATGACGTTCCGCTTGGTGCCGGCATGCAGCACGCCCACGGACAGGACCACGGGATCGAACATGTTGAACTGCCGGGTGACCATCACCTGCAGGGCGGTCACCATCTCCGCTGCCACCGTCACGGGGTCCTTGGCCGAGTGCGGCGCCGAACCGTGGCCGCCGGCGCCCAACACGGTGACCTCCAGACCGTCCGAAGCGCTGAGCATGACGCCCGGCTTGGTGCAGAACGTGCCGTGCGGCTCCAGCGACGAAAATACGTGCATGCCGTAGGCAGCCTGGACGCGGGGGCCGGCGGCGTCCAGGACGCCTTCGCGGAGCATGTAGCTGGCGCCGTCGAAGCCTTCCTCGCCCGGCTGGAACATGAGGACGACGTCGCCGGCCAACTGGTGCTGCTTCTCGGCCAGGAGGGTGGCGGCTCCGGCCAGCATGGACGTGTGCAGGTCGTGGCCGCAGGCGTGCATGGCGCCGTCGGCCTGGGAGGTGAAGTCCACCCCGGTCTTTTCCTGGACGGGAAGGCCGTCCATGTCCGCACGGAGCAGGACCGCGGGCCGCTGCGCGGCGGTCTCCTGTGGACCGCCGTTTTCACCGCGGCCGGCTCCTCCGCGCAGCACCGCTGTGACCGACGTCGTGTCCTTGCCCAAGGTGATCTCGAAGGGGAGGCCGTCCAACGCCTTGAGGACCTTCTCCTGGGTGCGGGGAAGCTGGAGCCCGATTTCCGGTTGCCGGTGCAGGTCATGGCGCAGGCGGACCAGATCTTCCTGCAGGTCCCTGGCATCGGTGGTAATCGTCATTCCAGCTCCTCGGTGTCGGTCAGTCCTTCTCGTCGACTATTCTGGAGTGGCGTGGTTCACATTCCCGTTGAGCGCAGGAAATATGCTGCACGGCCGCGGTTTCCCCACGATTCGTGCACTACGAAGGAAGGTGAGGCCATGGAGCTCAGCGAGGAGGACCTTGCCCTGATCCAAGTCCTGCAGACCTCACCGAGGGTGGGCTGGGCTGATGCGGCCAAGGTACTCGACGTTCACGCCACCACCCTCGCGGCCCGGTGGGAGCGGCTGAGGTCCAGCGGTACCGCGTGGGTGACGGCCCATTTGGCGGGTGATCCGCAGCAAATGCTTCTGGCATTCGTGGCCGTTGACTGCGAAATGAACCAGCGGGAGGCCGTCACCGCGCAGCTCACTGCCATCCCGGAGATCGTCACCGTCGAGGAAGCCGCGAGTCACCGGGACCTCATGCTGACGGTGATCACCAAAACGCTTGAGGAGTTCAGCGAGAAGGTTGTGGCCCGACTCAAGGCCATCGACGGGCTGACCAAGTACCAGACCTCGCTGTGCACCCGGCTGCACAGCAGCGGTGACGCCTGGCGGCTCAACATTCTCGACAAATCACAGCTGGCGGCGCTGCGGACACTCGGAAACCAGGCCGCGTCCGGCGGCAGCCCTGCGGCGGCCCAGCTTCCTGCCAGCCACCTGGATCTGCTGCCCTACCTGGCGCGGGACGGCAGGGCCACCGCCGCGGAGATTGCCCGGGGCCTGGGACGGCAGCCTGCCACGGTACAGCGGCAGCTCAACCGGGTGCTGGGCAGCGGCATACTGCTGTTCCGCTGCGAGGTGGCCCAGGGGCTGTCCTCCTACCCCGTGACCTGCCAGTGGTTCGCCAACGTGCCGGCAGGCCGGCACGAGGAAGCAGCGGCGGCGATCCGCACCATCAGCAATGTCCGGCTCAGTGCCTCCACCACCGGGCCCACCAACTTCGTAATCATCATGTGGCTGCATTCCCTGGCCGATGTCATGACGGCGGAACTGGCACTGCAGCAGAAGGTTCCCGGCATCGACCTGGTAGAAAGCGTGGTCATGCTCAGCACCGTCAAACGCGTGGGCTGGCTGCTGAACCGGGATACGACGGCGAGTGGCGCCGTCGTCCATGCCGGCGGCCTGGAGATGGCCGGCTGAGGCGCGTCCCCCGGCGGGCCCGTGCGGGCGGCGGTGACAGAGATGAGCCAGGGGCCGGGGCCCTGGCTCACTTGGTCTGGATCAGTTATGCGAGTTGACGCCCGTTAGCGTGCCGCTTTTCATCCATCCGGACCATTCAACCCGGCCATTACGATCGACTACAGCGAACCGGATCTCGTGGTAAACCTCTTCGGGGCCGCGGCGATCAAGCTTGCGGCTCACACGGTCATACCTGTCAACGATCTCGTAGCGGTCGCCGCGGTGCACGTAGTAGGTGAAGTCGTCATACATACCTTCGTGCAGCTTGGTGTCGCGGCCACGATCCTTTTCATAGCGCTTTTGCTGGATGTGGACGAGCTTTTTCCCATCACCACATCTCACACTTACCGGGAAGTTCACCCAATCGCCGCGGGCATCCTGAGGTGTCAGGGGTTTGACGGTACAACCATTTCTGTAGTTGTCATTGGCCTGGGCCGGTGCGGCAACTGCCGCAGCGCCGCCAAGCAGGCTCACGGTGAGGGCTGGAACCAGCGCCATTTTCGCCCTGATGGACCGGGTTTTGAGTGTTGGAGTGATTGACATTTTCTTGCTCCTGAAAGGATGCATTTTCCCATTTGTGCAGGGTGCGAGTGTCCCTGCCAAGGCAGCGCTGAGCGCGCGACCGGGCAAGTCGCGATTGACCAGTATGGCGGCCACAGCCTGTCTGTCCCATTTCAAACAGCACGCCCGACTGAGCGGGGGCTTGATTCACCGGATTTCGTGATCCGGTCATTAAATCGTGGACCCGTGCACGGTCTTATTCCATATGCCGAAGTACCTTTTCTGGCGCGCTTTTGCGACCCCGCTCAGGGATCCGCGCCGGGTGCTGCACGTGCCAGGTATCTTCCATTGACTTCAGGTCCGGCAGGGCTACGGTTAGAGGTAACCAGCTGTCTGGTTCGACGGGTGTGCACCGGGGGCGTAGGCGCATGCGGAAACAGGTCTCGCTTCACAAACCGTTTCATCGGTATCCGATTCATGGCCCGCCTTACGGTGGGCTTCCCTGCACTGACCCACAGATTGTGTTCCGGTGACCGCTAATTTCATCAGAGCTTTGGCAGTGAAATCACTTGATCTTCCGGACCGGAAGCGCTGCCCGGACAAGGCCGAGTTCGACCTTGTCACCGTTGACGACTACACCGTCGCCCGCCTGATCCTCGCCCCTGGCTGGCGATGGTCCGAATCCGCCAAGCCCGCGGAGCTGACTGCCTACTGCGAGCATCACCACCTGGGATACTGCATCTCGGGCCGGCTGGATATTAAAACGGCCGACGGCGGGTCCACGTCAATCCACGCGCACGATACCTACGCGCTCCCTCCCGGGCATGACGAGTGGGTGGTGGGCGACGAACCGTTCGTCGCCGTCGAATTCCTTGGCGCTGCATCCTTCGGGCGCCCGCGAAGCTACGGAATGCATGCGCTGATGTAGGCCCCGGCCTGCGCATTCCAGGGCCTACACGTCAGTTCTTTGGGATCCAGGCTTCGTGGGCCCTGTGCTTTGGCCGCAAGCAGCCCTATTGGACGGCAGGGTTCCCCGCTATGCTCTGGGTGCATCGACTGCATACGAGATTTCGGGGTAAGGGAGTTCCATGAAACCGCTGCCTGCACTTGAGCTGGTAACCCGCTTTGAGGACGCCGAATGGCTTGATCCAGTGGCCACGAGCGTGCGGAAAGCAGTCAGGAAAATCATCCCGCCCGGCTGGATGCGCGACGTCCTGCACGGCGTCCCCGTGGGGCACCCGGTGCACCCTCTGGCGGTCCAGGTCCCCATGGGCGCGTGGATTTCGGCCGCAGTGCTCGACGCTGTTCCCGGGACGGAGCAGGCGGCCAAGATCCTGGTGGGTGTGGGGGCCTTGAGCGCTGTCCCATCGGCCGTGGCGGGATTCACGGACTGGACGCAGTTGCATCCTCAGCAGCAGCGAGTGGGGTTGGTTCATGCGGCAGCAAACATCGCGGCGACCACCCTGTACTCGGCATCGTTGGTCCAACGCGCCCGGGGCAGCCACGCGAGCGGCAAGGTGCTGGCCTACCTGGGCCTCGCCGTGGTGAGCGGCGGAGGTTTTCTGGGCGGCCATCTGACGTATCGGCAGGCAGCTGGCGTGAACCACAGTGAAGAGATTCCGCACCGGTTCCCGTCGGGGTGGCACGCTCTGGCGCCACTTGCAGAATTGCCCGACGGAAAACTCGATAAGCGTGTGGTTGCCGGGCTGAACCTTCTGGTCTTCCGCGAAGGGGACAACGTCAGCGTGCTCTCCGATGTCTGCAGCCACCTCTCCGGCCCCCTGCATGAGGGCAAGCTCAAGAGCTCCAACCTTGCGGACGACGGCGGCCCCTGCGTCGTCTGCCCCTGGCACCGGAGCACGTTCTCCCTTCGGACCGGCGAAGTTATGGCGGGCCCGGCCACAGCGAAGCAGCCGCGGTTCGACACCCGCATCACCGATGGCATTGTGGAGGTCAGCCTGCCCGGCGCAGATGGGTAAGAACTGCCGACAAATCATGGTTGCCGACGAACCACGCCTTCTGCCAGGCCGTGACTGTTGACGGGGCACGCAGCAACGCCTGACGGGCGGGTAGTAGGCCGACCTTGCGACTGCCTCGATTCAGGCGGCGAGGTAGTGCGTGAGTGCTTGTTCGAGTGGGCTTAGTTCGTCCGGCTGAGTGCTTGCCGGCGCGGCAGGCTCTCCCGTCAGGCCAGATCCGTCAGGCCCGCCAACGTCGCCGTCCGGCGTAAGGTCTCCGGTCTCGCCAGAGTCTCCGGCCGCGACTATGTCTCTGGTCAGGACTGGGTCCTGTTCGGGTTCGAGGAGCCGGGGTGGCCAGTGTGGTGGTTGGGGGTCGGGGTGTTGGGCTGGGTAGTGGCGGCCTGTGGGGGATTTCCAGCCGGGTGGTTCGGTTTCGGTAGCCACAGTGGGGGTCCAGCCGCTGTGGTGTTTGAGCCGGTGATGTTTGGGGCAGAGCTGAGCCAGGTTACTGACCCCGGTTGTCCCGTCGTGCTGCCAGGCGGTGAGATGGTCGGTGTCGTTGTCCGTGCTGGGGTTGCTGCAGCCGGGGAACGTGCAGTGTCCGTCGCGCATCCTGATCCAGCGTTTCATCGCCTCCGACAACCGGTAACTGGTCCGGCCAATCTCCAAAGGCGCCCCGTCGCGGGGGTCGACGAGGACCCGGTAGAACGAGGTTGCCCCGTCGGCGACGAGTTTGCGGGCCATGGCTGCCGGGATGGGGCCGTACCCGTCCAGGACCGCCGGTTCGTCCGTGTTTCCCAGCAGGGTGAACAGTGGGACGGTGACCAGGACGTCGGCTTTCGGGGCGGGGATTGTGCTGAGGTCAACGGCGTAGGGGTCGGTGCCGGTGTCGGGTTCTTGGCCGTTATCGGATCGGCCTGTGGCAGCGGTTCCCGTGTGGGCGCCGAGCAGGAGCGCGGCCGCGACGTCCGGCCGCAATTGGGTGAGGGTGCGGGTCTCGCCGGGGCCTTGGAGGCCGCGGGCGGTCGCAGTGGTCTTGTTCCAGACGGCACAGGCGGTATCCCCGGGCAAGACCAGGGTAATCGATGCCATCCCATCGGCATCAGGCCGGTACTCCATCCGCCGCTCCGCCACACACCTGACGTGCCGTTCCTGAACTGAAACGGGGTAGGTGCGTTCTCGCCAGGTCCTGACCTTCCTGCGGAACAGGTGCGCCACGAGGTCACCGGGCGCGGACCCCCGGGCCGGGTTGAGGGCGTCCGGGTCGAAGAAATGCGCCACCAACGCCTCAGCACCCTCGGGGGCGAGGCAGTCGGTTTCGTCGGCCACGATCACCGCGTGCCGCCACGACACCGCGCCCGCCGCCAGCGCGGCCGCTACCGGTGGCATCGCGCAGACTTTCCGGGACTGGCTGATGAACGCTGCCGCGGCGCCCGGGCTGAGCGTCAGGACCCCGGCGACCTCCGCCGTCGTGGACATCTCCACGAACGCCCGCTCCGAGTCTGTGGCGTCCGGCGGCGTCATCGCCTCCTGAAACTCCGCGAACTCAGCGGCGTCCCGGGCTTTACCCGCAGCGACTTGGGCTTCCAACTGCTTCCAGAACGTTAGCCGCTGCAGCCGAAGCTCAGACTTCCGCTCCAACACATCAACATCGGCACCGCCGGAACCAGCCACATGTGGAGGGTTCGCGCCAAACACCTTCGAGCCAGCCCGGTCCAGGTCCACGTCCTTCAGAAACAACGCGTCAAGGCTGGCCACGGAGGCCCGAAGACCCTCCATCACTCCTGCCTCCTCGGCCGGAGCAGCCGCCGCGTTTCCCATAAATGAATTCTCGCGCGAGGGTCTGACATTCAGCGGCTGCTCTAACTCATCGCCGGATTCTCACCAGCAACGCAGTGAAACCAGCAACGCAGTAAAGCCAGCAACGCAGTAGAACCGGCTATGCAGCAGAACCAGCCGCCCGGCACCCTCACACGAGCGGTGTGACCCATTCGCCGTGCCGGAGCACCCCGGCGAGCCCAAGCCCGGAGTCAACCAGCACAACGTCGGCAAGCATCCCGGCGGCAAGGTCGCCCACCTCAGAGGCCAGGCCGAGGACTGCGGCCGGAACACTGCTCGCCGACAGCACCGCATCCTGCAGCGGGACCCCGGCGGCCACGGACACCCTCACCACATCCAGCAGCGTGGCCGTACCGCCGGCGATGGCACCTGTGGCGTCCACCCGTGCCACGCCCTGCTCAACAGTGACCGCCAGACTCCCAAGCCGGTAGCCGCCGTCGTGCAGTCCCGTCGCGGCCATCGAATCGGTGACCAGTGCGATGTTCCCGGCACCCACCAGGCCGAACACCAGCCTGATGGTTTCCGGCGCCACGTGGACGCCGTCGCCGATCAGTTCCACCACTGCCTGCCCGGCGCGGGCGGCGCCGAGGCTTGCGGCAACGGGACCGGGTGACCGGTGGTGCAGCGGCGGCATGGCATTGAACAGATGCGTCACTGTGGGCCGAAGCCTGCCCGTGCCGCTGGACGAACCCCGAAGTTCCAAGGCTGCCCGGTCAAGGAAAGCCGCGGCAGTGGAATGCCCGGCGGCCGTGTGCCCCAGTGACGGGATCACCCCGCGGGAGGCCAGCAGATCCAGGAGCGCGGATGCGCCCGGAAGCTCTGCGGCGAGCGTCATGGAGGCAAGCGATGTCCCGGCGGCTTCCAACAGCTGCTCCATCAGGGCGGTGTCTGGTTCCAGCAGCAAACCGGGGTCGTGGGCGCCGCATTGGGACGACGCCAGGAAGGGTCCCTCAAGGTGGGACCCGGCAGTCAAACCTTCCCCGGCCACAACCCGCAGCGCACTCAAATTGCGCAGCAGGTCCCGTGGCGACCCCGTCACCAGGCTGGCCAGCAGTGTTGTGGTGCCCCTGCTGTGGAGGTAGCGCGCGGCGGCCCGGGCGCCGTCCACAGATCCTTCCGAAAAGTCGTTTCCATGCGCGCCGTGGCAATGCAGGTCCACCAGCCCGGGGAGGAGGATGCGTGCTGCGGCAGCGGGATCGGAGGCAGGCAGGGACTCTCCGGGGAAGTCCGACGCCGGACCCGCGTACGTGATGCGGCGGCCGTCCACAGCCACCACACCATCGGCGATGTCCAGGCGCCCGGTGACCACGCGCCCGCGCAGGATCAGTTCGTTGCTCACGTCGTCAGGCCTCCCGCAGCGGATTATTCCACAGCAGGATGCCCCGGCCGGTTACCGGCCGGGGCATCCTGGGTTCAGCTCAGGGGACCTGGCGTCCCTGCGTCTATGTGTCAGGCCACCAGTTCCGCGTCCGCCGCGACTGCAGGACGCCGCGCAGCCCTGGTGCGCAGGGCGAGCATCAGCACGGCACCGATCAGCGCGGGTGCCGCGAACGCCATGGCAGCCACGGGCACTCCGCCGCCAAAGCCCACCAGCAACGCGCCGTAGGTGGGCCCGGCGATAGCGCCGAGACGGCCCACGGCCAAAGCCCAACCCAGGCCGGTGGCTCGCGTAGCGGCAGGGTAGTACTGGGCAATGAAGTCGTTGATCATGTTCTGTGTTCCCAGTCCGCCAAAACCCGCGACGGCGGCAAGTACCGTCATGAGGGCGGCCGGCGGGTTGGTGGACATCAGCAGGAGGGCTGCCGCCGCGCTCACGAAGCCGACGATCACCAGCGGCCGTGGCCCGAACTTCTGGCTGGCGACGGACGCAAGGACGGTGCCGACGACGGCGCCCACCGAGTAGGCAAGCAGGAACGACACGGAAGAGCCGACGCCGAAACCGGCCGTCCGCATAATCTGCGGGAGCCAGGTGCTGACGCCGAAGATCGTCAGCAGGCTCAGGACGGTGATGGCCCAGAGCAGGACGGTGGTGCGGGCCGTCCCCTCGGCGAACAGGGCACGGGTGGGCGAGATCCGGGCGGATGGGACGGCGGATGAGATGGGGGCTGCGGCGCTGCCGGGCAGTCCGTACGCGGCTTCGAGCCTGTCCGCCTCGGCGGTGCGGAGCTGGGTGCGGAGGAAGGACGGCGACTCCGGCAGCAGGAACCAGGCGAACGGGACGATCAACAGTCCGGCAGCGCCGATGGCATACACCGGGCGGAAGCCGCTTCCCTCCAACAGGGCCAGCGAACTGAGGGATGCCACCACGGTTCCCACGGCCGGGCCCGTCAGCACGGCGCCGAGCACCAGCGATTTCTTGCCGGGCGGGGCGAACTCATTGGTGAGGGCCACCGCCGTCGGGAGCAAACCGCCCACGCCGAAGCAGGCAACGAAGCGGAACACCGCAAAAAGCTCCCAGCTGGGCGCCGCGGCGCAGGCCAGCATGGCCAGCGAGAAGAGGGCAAGGGCGCTGACAAAGATGCGGCGCCGGCCCAGCCGGTCCGTCAGTGTGCCGACGATCAGGGAGCCAAGCAGCATCCCCACCAGCGCAATGGAGCCGACGGCACCAGCGGCGGCGAGCGTGACGTTGAACGGCGGATGTCCGATCAGGCCGGGGAGGGTGGCGCCGTAGACGTAGAGGTCGTAGCCGTCCGCGAGCAGGCCAAGCCAGCACAGCACGAAGATGACGGCCAGGGATTTCCTGGGGGCATTGGAGTTCATCGTTGATTCCAATCGGATAAGACGCCAGGCAGTCCCCGGCGGGTCGTCCATCAGCTTGCCCGCCAGTGGGCATCGCCGAAATCGTACTTTTCACTGAGTGAAAATGCACTTTGTGTCGCGGGCCACAAATCAGAGCCTTGAAAAAGGTAAGGGCGTCAATCAAGGGTGAGGGGAGGCCTCGTGGCGGGAGCACGTAATGCAGCGGGGGCCGTGCCGGGGGTTCCCGGGCAGCCCGTGGTGGTCCGCGCGCTCAGCCTGCTGGCCCAGTTCACCGAACAGCGGAGGGCCCTGAACCTGTCCGAGCTGTCCCGCCTCGCGGACCTGGCGCCCGCCACCGCACTGCGCATGGTGCGCCACCTGACGGAATGGGGAGCGCTGGAAAAGCTGGAGGACGGGCGCTATGTGGTGGGAGTGCGGCTGTGGGAGATTGCCTCGCTGTCGCCCCGCGGCCACGGCGTCCGGCAGATCGCCCTGCCCTACCTTGAGGATCTTTACGAAGTGACCCGCCACCACGTGCTTCTTGCCGTTCGGGAAGGCCATGACGCTGTCCTGATCGACAGGCTCTCCTCGCGCACCGCCACCGAAGTCGCGTACAGGGTAGGTGGCCGGATGCCCCTGTCCACCACCGCCGTCGGGCAGGTCCTTCTGGCCAACGCCGCCCCGGACGTGCAGGCAGAACTGCTGGCGCAGCCTGAAGCGCAGGACGTCGGGCCGGGCAGGGTCCCTGCCAAGGACCTGCGCGCCCTGCTGGCCGAGGTCAAGCAGGCGGGCGCCGCCGTCGTGAGGCGTACCCATCCGTCGCAGACGGTATCCGTGGCGGCACCCATCCGGGGTGCCGGCGGCGACGTTGTGGCGGCGCTGTCCATCGTGGTGCCAGATGCCGCCACCCAGGCGCACGAGATGGTGCCGCTGGTGCGTGCCTCGGCCCTCGCCATCTCCCGGAGCCTGGGGCACCAGGGGAAAGCCAGCGGCGCGTGGCGGCATCCGGTGGCGCGACAGCGGGACGATACGGGCACCGACGGCACATGAAGCAGGCGGGCAGGACCTGGTGGTCCCGCCCGCCTGCTGCTGGTTCCGGGGTGTCCGCTTTAGTTCAGCGCGGCCGAATTGGCAAGGCTTAGTCCGGGCTGCTGTCCGTGCCGGCACGGGTTGACTTGCTCATCTGGAACCGCGGAATGTCGCCGGGGTTGGGGCCGCCGCGGAACTTGGGTGACGGCGCCTGGCCCTCGCTGATCCGCTGCAGTTCCTGGTCCTGGAAGTCTTCTTCCTTGCCGAGCATCACGGCGGAGTCATGGTTGGTGATCTCGCCCTTGAAGGCCCGGACCATAACGCTGCGGTCAAACTGGCCTTCCCACTTGGAGACCACGAAGGTGGCCACGCAGTTGCCCAGCAGGTTGACCACCACGCGCATGGAGTCCATCAGCCGGTCCGCACCGAGCAGGAGCGCCACGCCGGCCACCGGGAAGATCCCCAGCGCAGCGGCCGTGGCGGAGAGGGCCAGGAAGGACGAGCCCGGGACGCCCGCCATGCCCTTGGACGTGAGCAGCAGGACGCCCAGTGCGGCGAGCTGCTGGCCGAGGTCCAGGTTGTGGCCGAAGGCCTGCGCCAGGAAGAGCAGGGAAATCGAGAGGTAGATGGCTGCGCCGTCGAGGTTGAAGGAGTAGCCCGTGGGTACCACCAGGCCGGTGGTGGCGCGGGAGCAGCCGGCGTTGGTCAGTTTGGTCATGATCCGGGGCATGACGGCCTCGGTGGAGGCGGTGCCCAGGGCCAGGAGGAACTCCTCCCGGGTGTACTTGAGGAACTGCCACAGCGGCACGCGGGCAGTGAGCCAGGCGACCACGAAGAGCAGTCCGATGAAGACCACGGCGGCTCCGTAGCAGGCGGCGATCAGGACGGCGTAGGTGCTGAGCGTGCTGAGGCCGTACTGGCCGATGATGAAGGCCATGGCGCCGAAGGCACCGATGGGTGCCACCTTCATGATCCAGGACATGATCTTGAAGATCAGTTCCAGGACGGTTTCCATCAGGCTGATGACCGGCATGCACCGTTCCCGGCCGATGACCACAATGGCTGCGCCGAAGAACACCGAGAAGAACAGGACCTGCAGGAGACTGTTGCTGGCGAAGGCTCCGATCACGCTGGCTGGAATGACATCCAGGATGAAGGATGCTGCGTCCTTGGGCGCGGCAGAGCCGGTTTTGGCGTCCAGGTCAGCCTGCGACAGGGTGGCGGGGTCGATGTTCAGTCCCGCGCCGGGCTGGACCAGGTTTCCGACGACCAGGCCGAAGAGCAGCGCGAACAGGGTGGCCGCCGTGAAATAGACCAGGGCCTTGACCCCAACCCTTCCAACCGCCTTGACGTCGCCTACGGCCGAAATGCCGGTGACGATCACCAGGAAGATCAGCGGCGCGATGATCATCTTGATGAGTTTGATGAAGCCATCTCCGAGCGGCCTCAGCTGTGATCCGAGGTCCGGCCAGAAATGCCCTATGAGGACACCTGCCACGACGGCGATCAGAATCTGGAAGAAGAGCGACTTATACAGCGGCTTCCTCTTCGCGGGCACCGAACTCGCCTTCAGTGCCTCAGGGTTGGGAATCTTCATTGACCTTTGCCTCTTCGATTCGGGAACAGCCCGGGGACGCCCGGGGCTTAAGGCAAAAGTAACCCCGGTCACATCAATTCCGCAAGGGGAAATTCAGTTTCCACAATGTGAAATGCCTAAATTCAGTTTGTGACTGCTGCGCCCTTCCCGGAGTCGCCTGGGCCGCCGGGAAGCGCGTCCACAGCCTGCAGCAGGCGTTGTGCCAGTTCAGCGGCGGGAAGGGAAGCATCCGCCTGGACGAAGCTGCCGAATTCCGGCAGCCCCGCGTAGGCATCCCTGAAAGCAACCAGGTCCGCAAGGGTTTCGGAATCAGTTCCGCGCACTGTGATCCGGCGGTGCGCTTCTGCCGGGTCCAGGTCCAGGTGTACGACGGCGGCGGGCCGGGGAAGTGCCGAGAGCAGCCAGGGCAGAAAGCGGCCGCGCGGCAGTCCCCTGGTGGTGCGCAGGGCAAGTTGGCAGTGGAGGTGGCGGTCCATGATCACCACGCCATCGAAGCAGCAGGCCCGGAGATGGGACACCAGCACGTTGGTGACGCGCAGGAGCGTTTCGGCGGCATCCGCGGCCCTGGGCGGCAATTGCACGCCCAAACTGGCGGCCAGGATGGACATGGTGCGCCGGCCCGCATGGTTGCTCAGCAGCATTGCCTTGCCGCCGCGTGACCGGACAGCCTGCACCAGGGCGCGGGCCGCCGTCGACTTGCCCGAGCCGTCGATGCCGGTGAGAACGATGATCATGTGGCCTCCTTCCGCCACTTCCTACAACGCGGGCAGGCCGGCCAATGTCCCGGTTGAGGCTGAACTCACAGGACGCGCGGCAGAAAGTAGGCTGGAACTCGCAGCGTGCTTCCCCGGAACCGCTTGCAGGACCAGCCAGCAACAACGGAAGGCAGGATCATGAGCACACCGAACGATGAGCCCCGCAACACCGCGGACCTCCGCGGACCCGGCGACCCGGAGGAAGCCCGGGACAACGCGGAACAGGTCACCGAAGCCCCGCAAAGCGGCCAGCACCCGGAGCAGCCCCACGCCGCCAACATAAGGGAAGAGCAGCAGGCCCACGCTGCCGGGACCGTGCCGGCGGCGTACGTGGGAAGCGGCGAGGCTGCCGGCAGCGATGCAGAGCCTGCGGACGGCGGGCAGGAGCGCAAACCTGAGGAAGCGCTGAAGGATCCCGGAACCTGGGACGACGACGTCTAGGATGATCAGCCGTACCGATGTGGACGAGGCCGCCGAGCGGACTGCCGGCCTCACCCGGCTGACACCCGTGCTGGAGGCAGACCCCGGCCAGTACCCGGGCCCGGTCTGGTTCAAATGCGAGTTCCTGCAGCACACCGGAACTTTCAAGGCGCGTGGTGCCCTGAACAGGATCCTGGCCAGCCAGGAGCGCGGGGAGCTAACCCCGGCGGGCATCGTGGTGGCTTCCGGAGGAAATGCCGGCCTGGCCAACGCCTACGCAGCCGCCCGGCTCGGCGTGCCTGCGACGGTCTTCGTCCCAGAAGCGGCCCCCGCCGTCAAGGTCGCGAAGCTCAGGGAGATCGGTGCCGCCGTCGTGCAGGGCGGTGCGGAATACGCGGTGGCGTACGAGGCAGCCGTGGCGCATGCTGCCGAGACCGGCGCGGTGTACTGCCACGCGTACGACCAGCCGGAGATCGCAGCCGGCGCGGGAACGGTGGGCTTGGAACTGCTGGACCAGGTGCCCGGTGTGGACACGGTCCTGGTGGCCGTGGGCGGTGGGGGACTGATGGCCGGTATCGCCGCGGCCGTGGAAGGGCACGCCAAGGTGTTGGCAGTGGAGCCTGAAGGCGCACCCACCCTTCACGCTGCGCTGCGCGCGGGGAGCCCGGTAGACGTTGCCGTGTCCGGTGTCGCGTCGGACTCGCTGGGTGCCCGCAGCGTTGGCGCCATCGGCTTCGCGGTGGCGGTCCGCGCCGGCGTCGAAAGCGTCCTGGTAACGGATGCGGACATCATCGCCGCCCGGAACGCGCTCTGGAACGGCTACCGCATCGTGGTGGAGCACGGCGCCGCGGCTGCCTACGCCGCCCTGCTGTCCGGCGCGTACGTGCAGGGACCGGGCGAACGCGTGGCCGTGGTCCTGTGCGGCGCCAACACGGATCCGGCCACGCTGTAGGCGGCCGGATCCGCCGCGCAGTTAACCGATGCGCTGGTTAGCTGCAGAAGCGGCTGTAGGTGCCGCTGGCCTGCTCGTAACCGGACTGGAGTTCGGCCAGCTTCGCCTCGTCCGGGGTTTCCTTCGCCTGCTCATCCGTGTACTCCAGGATGGACTGCAGCGCGGGCTTGAGGTCATCCGAGGCAACCGCGTGGATGGGGCGGATCTGGTTGGCCAGGCGGTTCATGCCCGTCTTGCCGGCACCGTTGGCGGGGTTCGACACAACGGACTGAATACGCTCGCAGGTTTCGGTGGTGGAAAGCTGGTGGGAAGCGGAGCAGGCCGTGGCGGAGGCAAGGAGGCCTGCGGCGAACAGGACTGTGGCGAGTTTCTTCATGGATCCCTCAGTAGTCGATTGAGGGTTCGATTGTAAGCAGAATGGGGGCTTCGATGCCTTGGCGGGCATGATGCAGGCGCTTAAAATTACTGGACCATCGTGCGGAGCTGCCGCAGATTGGCCCCGCGCATCACCCGCCAACTAAGGATCCAGCATGCGCCGAACAGCACATCGCCGCACCGCCGCAGGACTCATCGCCCTCTTCGCGCTGCTTGCGCCATCCGCCGTCCCCGCCTCAGCCTCGCCGCCTTCCGGCGGCCTCGTAGTGCTCGACGGCGCCAATTCCGCCGAGGGCATTGCCGAGGGCCGCGGGACTACTTTCTACGCCGGCGAGCTGATGACCGGTGACATTTTCAAAGGCGACATCCGTGACGGGAAGGCTGAGCGTTTCATCGATGTCTCCACCTTCGACTCAAACCCCCGGATGGCTGTGGGGCTCAAGTATGACGAGCGCACCAACCTGCTCTTCGTAGCGGGCGGCGGTACCGGCAAGGCTTTCGTTTACAACGCGAAGACCGGCACGGATGCCGGCGCCGTTGACCTGGCGCCGGGCTTCATCAACGACGTCACCGTCACCAAGGACGGCGCGTGGTTCACCAACTCCAAGCGTCCGGAGCTGTACTTCGTCCCCGTCAGCCGCTCGGGAAAGCTGGGCAAGATGGAGACGAGGACCCTCAATGATCCGGCAATCGCCCTTTCTGATCCGGCAAACCAGTTCGGGCTCAACGGCATTGCGTCGGCCAAGGGCGGAAAGGTCCTGATCGTTGCCCATACCTTCAACGAGGCCGTCTACACCGTGGATCCCGGGACCGGTGACACCGCCAAGATCGACACTCCGGCGCTGCCCTACGTTGACGGCATCCTGGTGAAGGGCCGCACCCTGTGGGCCGTCCAGAACCAGCAGAACAAGATCGCCCGCATCAAGCTGTCCGGCGATCTTTCATCCGGCAAGCTCAAGGAAGAGATCACCAGCAAGGACTTTGACGTCCCCACCACCGTGGCCAAGTTCGGCGATACCCTCGCCGCCGTAAATGCGAAGTTCAACAAGATGCCGCCACCCACGCAGTATGAAGTGGTACTGGTCCCTGCCCGCAGCCACGGTCACGAAAGCAGCCACGATCAGGACGAGGACTGACAATGCCCTGGCTGGCAGCAAACCGTCGCTAGAACCGGGTTTTGCGATAGTAGCTGCCAGCCAGTTGGGGCCGGCACGGGCCAGATAGTGCTCAGACGGTGCGGGGTGCCTTCGCCAGGTTGTCCCTCAGTTCGCCGGCATTCTGCCGCTTCACGTAGGCCGGCCGGTCGCGCTCAACACGCCAGCTTTCCTCCAGCGGGCCGGCATTGACGGTATCGAAGCCGAATTCGTCGTACAGGTTCGTGACCAGTTCGGCAGCCTCCGGGTAGTCGCTGGCGGTGGCCAGGGCGCGGCGGTTGTCCGTGCCCGCCGGGGTGCCGTCCGTGGTGATGTCCTTGGCCATGATGTGGTTGAAGCCCTTGGCCACCTTTGACTGGGGCAGGTGTTCCTGCAGCAGGCCGGAGGTGGTGGCTTCGCCGTTGTCCAGCGCCGGGACGCGGCCGTCGCGCTCCCAGTAGTAGTTGTTGGTGTCGATGACGATCTTGCCTGCAAGCGGCTCCGCCGGAACGTCCTTGTAGTTCTTCAGCGGCACCGTGACCACGGCGAAGTCGCCCGCTGCGGCCGCTGCAGCGGCGGTTGCGGCCCGTGCCTTCGGGCCAAGCTCTGCCACGAGATCCGTAAGGGTTTCCGGTCCGCGCGAGTTGCTGATGACTACGTCGTAGCCCAGCTCCACCGCCTTCCGGGCAACCTGGCTTCCAATGTGTCCTGCACCGATGATTCCGATTGTTGTCATATCGGCGGCAACAGCGGCATCCATAAAGTTATTTCAGGCAACCTTCGGGAATAAAACGGCGGGGAAGCAGCTACTTTCCCAGGTAACGCCCCGGCCGGTGGTTCAGCGCCAGGATGAGGTTCAGCAGGGTGGCGCCGGCCGCGGAGAGAAGCACCATCAGCGGGGACACCAAGGCCAGCGCCGCCAGCACGATGGCCACGTCCAGCACCATCTGCACATACCCGGCCCGCCATTTCAGCTTGTCCTGCAGCAGCAGAGCCAGGATGTTGAAGCCGCCCAGGCTGGACTGGTGCCGGAACAGGATCAGCAGTCCCACGCCGGCCAGCAGGTTCCCGGCCGCAACGCCGTAGGCAGGGTCCAACTCCAGGGAGCCGAAAGCCCACGGATGCAGGCTGGCCATCACCGAGACCAGCGCGATGGCCGCCCCGGTGCGAAGGGCGAAATTCCAGCCCTTCTTCCAGATGGCGAGGCCGAAGAACGGCAGGTTGACCGCCGTGAAAATGACTCCGAACGGCAACGGAACGGTGTAGCTGAGCAGCAGTGCCAGCCCCGCCGTGCCGCCGGTCACCGCTTCGCTGGATTTGAGCAGGAACAGGCCCAGCGACGTGGCGAACGTGCCCGTCAGGATGCCCAGGACGTCCTCCACCACTGAATGGCGGACGGCCGACGGCGGCACGGCGGGTCCCGCCGTCGTCGTGCCTTGCGTGGGCGTTGCGTCAGCCGGGGCCGGGGTGCGAATAGTTGGGGTACTCACTGGGCGGCGAACCGTTCCCGGCGGGCGAGGACAGCGAGCACGCGATCGTTCGTTGCCCGGTCCGCGAGGCTGATCCGCACACCGTCGCCGGCATAGCCTCGGGCCAGGATGTCGGCCGCGGACAGCGCGTCCAGGAGCTGCCCGCGCAGTTCGTCGGAGGCTCGGAGCCAGTAGAAATTGGCCTGGCTGTCCGGGACGCCCCAGCCGGACTCCCGGAGGCTTTCGATCACGCGGGTGCGTTCTTCCGCCACGGCGTCGGTACGGGCGGCAAGCTCGTCCGTGGCTGCCAGGGAAGCAATGGCGGCGGCCTGGGCCATCCGGTTCACTCCGAACGGAATGGCCGTGCGGCGCAGGCCGTCCGCCACTGACGGACGGGCAATGGCATAGCCGATCCGCAGCCCTGCGAGCCCGTAGGCCTTGGAGAAGGTGCGCAGGATGCAGAGGTTGGGATACCGGCGGTAGAACGCCAGCGAGTCCAGGCCGGAGCTGCGCTGGTATTCGACATACGCCTCGTCCAGCACCACCAGGACGTGCGGCGGCACTGCCTGCAGGAACTCCTCCAGCGCGTCGGCCCCGATGGACACCCCGGTGGGGTTGTTGGGCGAGCAGAGGATCACCAGGCGGGTGCGGTCCGTGATGGCCGCGGCCATGGCGGGGAGGTCGTGGTGCTCGGTGTCCAGCAGCGGGACGGGAACCGGCCGGGCGCCGGCCACCGTGACCAGGATGGGGTAGGCCTCGAAGGATCGCCACGCGAAGACCACTTCATCACTGGCATCGCACACGGCGGAAATGATCTGCTGCAGCACGCCGGAGCTGCCGGGGCCCGCGGCGATTTCATCCGCGGTGACGCCGACGTGCCCGGCGATTGCCTCACGCGCATCCACCACTCCCATGTTCGGGTACCGGTGCATCCGGGAGGCTTCGGCCGCCACGACGTCGACGACGGAGGGCAGCGGAGCGAAGTGGCTCTCGTTGGAGGCCAGGGCGGCGGTCAGTTCGGACTCGGCGCTCTTGCCGGCAACGTATGCGGGAAGCTGTGCGACGGCGGCGCGGAGCGCGGGAGCGGCCGCTTCGGGAAGGGTGCTGGTCATGCCAGCATCGTGAGGTAAATTCGGGCGTCTGCGCAACACAGCCGATTGCGTCAGGACAGATCCAGCATTTCTGGCGCTGTTTGGTGGCAAAATGCTCACTATGCACCGCATCGACGCCCTTGACGCAGAGATCCTCCTCACACTCGACCGGGACCCGCAGGCCACAGTCCTTTCGCTGTCCCGGTCGCTGGGCGTGGCCCGCAATACCGTCCACGCGAGGCTGCGGCGGCTGGTGAATGACGGCAGCCTGGCGCCGTTCAGCCAGCGGGTCCGCACCGAGGCCCTGGGGTTGCCGCTGATCGCGTTCATCTCGATTTCCATCAGCCAGTCCGCCAGCGACGAAGCCACGGCGGCCCTGCGGACCGTTCCGGAAATCATCGAGATGCACGCCACCACCGGAGACGCGGACCTGCTCGCGAAAGTGGCGGCGAAGGACCCTGCCGATCTGCACCGGGTGACCAACGCGATGCTGGCGATCGCCGGCGTCGTACGCACCAGCACGGCAATGTCCCTGGTGGAGGTCATGCCCACCCGGACCCTGCCCCTCCTCGAAGCGGTGGCCCACCCCCAGTAGCCCCCTGCGGCGCGCGCTCACGTGTGGTGTATTTCGCAGACGCGGGCTCACTGGCGCCGTGGTCAGGCGAGCAGTTCCAGAGCGTCGATGAGCGCGTCCACGAACGCCGTGAGGATGGCGGGCTGGGCGCGGCCGGTCATGGTCTGGATCTGCCCGTGCCGTTGCCGCAACACCGGATGGTCCAGATGAACCGTCACCAGTTCCTCGCGGTCCCGCCGGTCCAGGGACAGGCCGCCCACCAGGGAAACGCCGACGCCGGACCGGGCGAACTGGATCACCGGGTTGATGTGGTCCGACTGCAGCGTGATGGACGGGGTGAGGCCCTCGATCTGCATGGCGAGGTCGAACAGTTCCCACTGGCTTGACCCGGGCGCCGTGACCGCCAGCTTGTAGCGGCACAGGTCCTTCAGGGTGGTGGTCTGCTGCGCGGCGAGGGGGTGGTCCGGGGACACCAGCGCGAAGGCCACAGGCGTTGGTGTGGAGTGCTCCACGGTCACCTTTGACTGCGGCCCCAGCGAGAACACCACGGCGACGTCGGCCTCGCCCTCCGCCACGCGGCGGGTCCCTTCGGAGGAGGAGACGACGTCGAGGTGGAATTCGACGTCGTCATGCTGGCGGCTGAGGCCGGCGATCGCCGAGGGGACCCACACCCTGGCGAAGCCTTCCGCGCAGGCCACCCGCAGGGTCCTCGTCTTCCGCTGCATGGAGACCAGCAGTTCCTCCCGGACCGCGGCACCTTCCGCCTCTGCCCGCCGCACGTATGCCAGCAGGAGCCTCCCCGCCTCCGTCAGTTCCACGCCCCGGGCATGCCTGTGGAACAGCGGCATGCCCAGCGAGGTTTCCAGCTTGTTGATCTGCCGGCTGATGGCGGATGCGGACACGTGCAGCTTTGTTGCGGCCTCGGTGAGCGTGCCCTCCTGCGCCACGGCGTCAAAGTACAGAAGCGCCGGAGTCAGCATGTTCACTGGCGGCGTCCGTTGTTGAGGTTTGCATTCAAGTCAACGCTCATCAACAAAACGATACTGGTTGTTTGTGCCCGGGACACCTAACTTTGGACTCACGCCATACGAACAAAGGAACCACCGAATG
The DNA here is from genome assembly GCF_050038305.1 of Pseudarthrobacter sp. 1G09. Classification (NCBI taxonomy): domain Bacteria; kingdom Bacillati; phylum Actinomycetota; class Actinomycetes; order Micrococcales; family Micrococcaceae; genus Pseudarthrobacter; species Pseudarthrobacter sp. 1G09. Next base: position 3,922,613 of record NZ_CP188306.1, on the reverse strand, counting down.
CAGGAACGCACGGAACTATTGGCCGCAGCAGCGGAGTATGTGGACTCCGGCCGCTTCCGGGAGGATTTGGCCCGGCTGGTCTCCTACCCGACGGAAAGTTTCAGCCCGCAGGGACGCGTTGCACTGAAGTCATACCTTGATGATGTTATTGAGCCTGCGTTCCAGGCGATGGGCTGCACCGTAAACCGCTTCGACTCCTGGCGGGGCGGCGCCAACTCCTTCCTGGTGGCCACCTGGCACGAGGATCCTGAGCTGCCCACCGTTCTTTGCTACGGGCACGCCGACGTCACCGACGGCCAGGCGGGAGAGTGGAGCGCCGACCGCAGCCCCTGGACACTCAGCGACGAGGGCGACCGCTGGTACGGCCGCGGCGCCGCCGACAACAAGGGCCAGCACTGGATCAACCTCGTCTCGCTCCGGCTGCTGCTTGAACAGCAGGGCCGCCTCGGCTTCAACCTGGTGTTCCTGCTGGAAGGGGCAGAGGAGATCGGTTCCCCGGACCTCGCCGACTTTGCCGCCGAACACCAGAACCTGCTGCGGTCCGACGTCTTTATTGGCTCCGACGGCCCCCGTCTCGCCGCCGGAAGCCCCACGGTCTTCCTGGGTGCACGCGGCGGCGTCAGCTTCGAACTGATTGCCGATCTGCGCGCTGGCTCGTACCACTCAGGAAACTGGGGTGGGCTCCTGCGGAACCCGGCCACCACGGTGGCGGCCGCCGTCGGGTCACTGGTGGACGGCCACGGCATCATTCAGTTGCCCGGACTGCTCCCGGCCGGTATCCCGGACTCCGTCGCCGCTGCGCTGGACGTACTGGACCTGGTGCCGAATCCCGGCGACCCCCAGGCGGACCCGGCCTGGGGAGACCAGACCCTCAGCCCGGCCGAGCGCCTCTACGCCTGGAACACCCTCGAGGTGCTGGCGCTGGGAGCGGGCAACCCGGACAAGCCAGTCAACGCCATTCCCGGGACCGCCCGGGCCGCACTGCAACTGCGGTTCGTGCCGGGCACGGACGTGGTCAACCTTGAAGCGGCCATCCGCAAACACCTGGATTCCGCGGGCTTCGGCATGGTGGAGCTAAAGATGGGCACCTCGTTCGCCGCCAGCCGCATCGATCCGGACAATCCCTGGGTGGCCTGGGCCGCGAACTCGCTGGCAGCAAGCACCGGCCGTGAGGCCACCGTCCTGCCCAACATCGGCGGCTCCCTTCCCAGCTACGTCTTCTCAGATGTCCTGGGCCTTCCAACCCTCTGGATCCCGCACTCCCACCCGGGGTGCCAGCAGCATGCCCCGGACGAACATCTCCTGGCGGAGGTGGCCCGGGAAGGCCTACAGATCGCCAGCGGCCTGTTCTTCGACCTCGCTAATTCACACAGTCCCGCGTCCACCGGCGCGGACCGGCCCTCCCTGACCGTCAGCTCCGTATCCTGAACCCTGGAGTTTCCATGACCATTCCCCAGCAAAAGAACCAGCCCACGGCCCGCGCTGCCGACGATGCGCCGGTCGCAGCGCCCGATTCCCGGGCAGCCACCCGGGGGATCGTTGCCGCCACCATCGGCAACGCCCTCGAATGGTTCGACATTGCCATCTACGCCCTGCTTGCCATCTACATCGGCCGCAACTTCTTCCCCAGCAGTGATCCCGGCGTCGAACTCATCCAGGCGTTTGCCGTGTTCGGTGTCTCCTACCTCATCCGTCCTTTGGGGGGACTGGTGCTGGGCTCGTTCGCGGACCGGCATGGGCTGAAGAAGGGCCTGACGGTCACCATCCGGCTGATGGTCCTCGGCACCGCGTTGCTGGCCTTCATGCCGAACTACGGCACCATCGGGATCCTGGCCCCCATCGGCATTGTCCTGGCGCGGCTAATCCAAGGCTTCTCCGCCGGTGGAGAGTTCGGCGCCGCCACCGCCTACCTCATCGCCCAGAACGGCAAACGCAAAGGCTTCCTGGGCAGCTTCCAGTTCGCCAGCCAGGGGCTGGGCAGCTTGATCGCGGCGATCTTTGTCGCCGTCCTGACCACCGTCCTGACCGATGCGCAGATGACCGAATGGGGCTGGCGGATTCCCTTCTTCTTCGGATTGCTGGTGGGACCGGCCGGGTTCCTGATCCGCAGGGAGATGAAGGAAGTGCCCGTCCAACGGGGCGCTGCGGAGGAGAAGCATTCCCCCATCCGGGACGTGTTCGCCACGCAGAAGACGGGAATGCTGCTGGCCGGTGGCGCGCTGGCGGTATCTACGGCGCTGAATTTCATCCTGCAGTACATGCCCACCTTCGCCATCAAGGAACTGGGGCTCGAGCCGGGTATCTCCTTCACCTCGCTGATCATTACCGGCGTCATCCTGACCTTTGGAACGCCGGTGGTGGGGCACCTCTCGGACAAGTACGGCAGGCTCCGTATCATGGTGCCCACCGTGGTGGTCCTGCTGCTCGCCGTCGTACCTCTCTTCATGTGGGTCATCAGCGCCAAGTCCTTCCTGGTGCTGGCACTGGTGATGACCATCCTTGGCCTGCTCAAGGCCGCCTATTTCGGCGCGCTGCCCTCCGTCATGTCGGATTCCTTCGACGTCAGGACCCGTGCAACAGGGTTGTCCTTCAGCTACAACACGGCCGTGGTGGCCTTCGGAGGATTCACGCCCATGATTGCCGCGTTCCTGGTGCAGCAGACGGGGCAGGCCGTGGCGCCGGGCTACTACCTGGCCGTGGTGGCCATCATCAGCCTCGTTGCACTCGCTGCCGGCGTGAAACTCCGCGGCATCCGGTAGGCACCCGGCGCCCGCCCATCTGCGGCGGGTCCCGCGAGGCCCACACGGTGCGGCAGATTTGCGAAACGCCCGCTCACCTTCCTCCATTTGGAGCAGAGGTGGGCGGGCGTTTCGGTGTAAGCCGCCAAAGGTGAGCGGGCGTTCGGTTTTAGACCGCCACAAGTGCGCGCGATTGTGGGAAATTCCGCCGAGAAGTGAGCGCGCGTCGCGGGGGAGAAGGAACGTAACGGAACAATTTCTCCCAACCATTAACGGTCAAACCCTTGACCAGCTTTGTCATCCCTTGATAAACCAGAAGTGCAGAAAGCGTTTTCCATCCGACGCGGACCCCCAGCCCACCCCTACAAACCGGTGCGCTCCCGCGCGGTTGAAACGTTCCAAACTGTTGAGCGGCAGACTCAGCTGCCGCCGCATCAAAGGAGATGTTCTTTTGGTTTACCACTCGCAGTGTTCCCCCAAATCCCGGGCCGGCAGGGCCTGGAAAGCAGCACCACTGGCAGCAGCGGCGGCGTCCCTCACCGCCGCGGCACTCGCCTTTACCGGAGTTCCGCTGGCCCAGGCGGACCAGTCCACAGCACCGGGCCAGGCCGCAAAGTCGGCCCTCAAGCGCCAGGTGGAAAACCTGGACCGCGCGCCCGTGGCCGTGCTGACGGACCAGGGCGTCACCCTGGGCTGGCGCATGCTCGGCCTGGACAAGGACAGCGTGGGCTTCCAGGTGTTGCGTGATGGCAAGCAGATCACCAAGGAGCCCATCCGGGATACCACCACCTTCGTTGACCCCGACGGAACGGCCCTGTCCAAGTACGTCATCAAGACCGTGGGCAATGGCAACGGGCAGGACAAGCTCAGCTCCGAGTTCACCCCGCTGGCGCAGAACTACCTGGCCATCAAGCTGGACAAGCCGGCGGACGGCGTCAGCAAGGATGGCAAGCCTTACACCTACAGCGCCAACGACTCCACGGTGGCAGACCTGGACGGCGACGGCGCCTACGAGATCATCCAGCTCTGGAACCCGTCCAACGCCCAGGACAACTCCAAGTCCGGCTTCACGGGCAACGTCTACGTCGATGCCTACAAGATGGACGGCACCAAGCTCTGGCGCATCGACCTGGGCAAGAACATCCGCGCCGGCGCGCATTACACCCAGATGCTGGCCTACGACTTCGACGGCGACGGCAAGGCCGAGGTGTCGTTCAAGACTGCAGACGGCACCACGGACGCCGCAGGTACCGTCATCGGCGACGCCGCGGCGGACTACCGCAACAGCGCCGGCTACGTCCTGTCCGGCCCGGAGTTCCTGACGGTCTTCAACGGCGCAACGGGCACCATCATGGACACCGTTCCCTACGATCCGCCACGCGGCAACGTCCCGGCCTGGGGCGACGGCTACGGCAACCGCGTGGACCGGTTCCTGGCCGGCGTCGCCTACCTCGACGGCGAAAAGCCGTCCCTGATGTTCAGCCGCGGCTACTACACCCGCACAGTCCTGGTCACCTATGACCTGGTGGACGGCAAGCTGGTGAAGCGCTGGACCTTCGACTCGGACGTCGCCGGTGCCGAATACAAGGGCCAGGGCAACCACAACCTGTCCGTGGCGGACGTGGACCAGGATGGCAAGGACGAGTTCGTCTTCGGTTCCATGACCATCGACGACGACGGCAAGCCCCTCTACAACACCAAGCTGGGCCACGGCGACGCCATCCACACCGGCGACCTGGACCCGTCACGGCCCGGGCTGGAAACCTTCGCGGTGCACGAGAGCATGAGCCAGAGCGGCAACCGCGGCGCCACCTTCCGCGATGCCGCCACCGGCGAAGTGCTGTGGAGCATCCCCGCCATCAAGGACACCGGCCGCGGCGCCACGGGCGACATCGATCCCCGGTTCCCCGGCTCCGAAAGCTGGGCTGTGGGCGGCGACGCTGCCTGGAATTCGCCGGTCGGCTTCCTGATGTCCGCCAAGGGCGAGAGGATCTCGGACAAGATTCCGGCCGCCAACTTCATGGCCTGGTGGGACGGCGACCTGCTGCGCGAAATTGTGGACCACGAGTTCGACGCCGAGGCAGGCATGGGTGTCCCCACCATCTCCAAGTGGAACTGGGAGACCGAAACCAGCGACCGGTTGCTGACCGCCACCGGCGCCCGCACCAACAACCACACCAAGGGCAACCCGTCGCTCCAGGCCGACCTGCTGGGCGACTGGCGCGAGGAACTGGTCTTCCCGTCCACTGACAGCACCGAACTGCGGATTTACACCAGCACCTCGCCCACCGAGGTCCGGCTCCGCACGCTGATGCACGATCCGATGTACCGGACCGGCGTGGCACGCGAGACCGTGGGCTACAACCAGCCGCCGCACCCGAGCTTCTTCATTGGCGAGGGCATGGAGACGCCGGCAGCGCCGTCCGTCTTCTACGCAGGCAAGACGAAGTAGCAAACACCGCAGGACAGCAGCAAAGCACCGCCCGCCCCGGGAAGAGGCGGGCGGTGCTTTCGTTTCGAAATGCAGTGTACGACGACGGCACCCGCCTAGGGCGGGCCGTCAGCCGGGGTGCGGCGTCGGTCAGTGCTGGCCGAGGTTGCCGCCTACCGGGGGCAGGCCACCGTCGGGGCGGCGCTCATCCTCGCGGCGTTCACCGGCGCTGAATTGTTCGCCTTCTCGCGTTTCGTCGGATTCTCCCGCGGTGTCCACCAGGCCGTTGGTCTGGTCGAACGGGTGGCCGATCCTGTCATCGCTGAGGTCTGCGACCGATCCGTCGGTGACCGGACCGGGGGAGCCGGCCGCCGGCGTCGTGCCTGTTACGCCGGCGCCGCTGCCCGTGACCCCTGTACCGCTGCCTGTAACCCCTGCGCCGCTGCCGGTGGTCGTGTCCGTGGGAATCGGCGTGACGGTGACGGGCTCGCCGGGAGCCACGGGGGTGACCGTTTCGTCGGCGCCCACCGTGGTGTCCTTGTTGCCGCTGGAAGCCATGGCCGCTGCAGCGCCGGCCACTGCGGCTACGCCGACGCCGGCTGCCATCTTGCCTGAGACGCCTGCCTTGCCGGAGTCGCCGCGGGAGGTGCCGGCGTGCTCAACGCCGGGCGTACCCATCGATGCGCCGGGGTTGACGCTGCCGCGCCAGGCTCCGCTTGCGTAACGCTCGTCCTCGATGAATTCCTTGAACTGCTGCAGGTCGGACTCGGCCTGGCGGTCCACCACGTGCAGCTTGTCGCCGATCTTCTCCACCACGCCTTCGGGCTCGTACTCAAGCGTCAGCCGAAGGGAGGTCTGGCCGCCGCCCACGTCCTCGAATTCGACGGCTCCAGCGTTGGTTGCGCCCTCCGTGGCTGCCCAGGAAACCTTGCGGTCCGGTACCTGCTCCAGAATCTTGGCCTCCCACTGCCGGCGGATGCCGCCGATCTCGGCCACCCATTCCAACCGGTCGTCGCTGAGTTGGGTGACGCTCTTGACGCCGCCCATGAAGTGCGGGAACTCCTCGAACTGGGTCCACTGGTTGTAGGCCGTGCTCACCGGAACGTTCACCAGAATGCGCTTTTCCACCTTCGTGCTCATAACGTCTCCTTTGCTCTGTTACCGGAAGCCGATTGATCAGTAGAAATCATCAGCATGCTTACCAAGTTACCTTCCGGAGGAGCAGGTTTCCACCCCCTGATTTTGGGTGGCGGAGTGCCAGGAGAAGCGAACGGCGGCGGCGCCAGGGTCAGGCGGCGGCGTCGGTCAGGGTGCCACCACCACCCCGTACGACCCCTCGTTCAGCGGGTTGGCTGTCGCGGAAGGTGCCACCACGCCAAAGTCGTAACCCCGTGCCCGCAGGGCGTCGATGGTCCGGGCGAGGTAGGACCACTGCGACGCGGGGCAGGACAGGACATCGTTGCCGTCGTGAAGCAGGATGATCGCACCGGGTGCCGCTTCATCCAGGACGTACTTCTGCACGCCGGCCGCGCCGGGGCATTCGAAGTCGCCGGGCTGGCCCACATGCCAGCGCCACTGGATGCCGCCGCTCATGCCGATGCTCCTGATGTAGTTCAGCGAGTAGGACGTGCTGTTGCCGAACGGGAAGCGCATCAGCTTGGGCGTTGCGCCGGTAATGGCAGAGATCGCCGCGTTGGTGCGGTCAACCTCCTGCCGCTGCCTGGTCTGGCTCAGTTCCGGGAAGTTGGCGTGATCCCACGAATGGTTGCCGATCACGTGCCCCTCGGCTTTGATCCGGCGGACGAGGTCGGGGTACTGCTGTGCATGGTTGCCCTGGAGGAAGAAGGTCGCCTTGACCCCCTTCTGCTTGAGGACGTCGAGGACGAAGGCCGTGCGCTGGACTGACGGGCCGTCGTCGAAGGTGAGGCCGATCAGCGGCTTGTCCGCTGCGTTGGCCGCCACGGGGCTGCCCACCAGCAGGGCCGCAGCCAAGCTCGCGGCAGCCAGGACCACGGCGGCAAATTTGCTTTTCATGGTGCTCGTTTCCCTTCCCAAGGTCCTCCTGAACCTTGTTTAGGTGAAGCACCCTATGGCGCACTGAAAGGCGGTGTAAACACGCTCCGCGCCTCGACTGGGTAACATCTGGCGGCACGAAAAAGCCGTTACGTGGGCGTTATTTTGAGGGGCCCGCCGAGGGCGGCGTGAGGAAACGGATGACGGCGGCGCGCGGCCTTGGATGAAAGGGTCCGGGCGCCGCCGTCGCGGGTTAGTTCGAAGTAGCGGGTATCAGCGCAGGTGCTGGCCGATCAGCGCCAGGTTCTGGATGACGGCCAAGCCGAACTGCGCGGTGTCATTGGTGGAAACCGTGGGTGCTTCGTCCACCGGAAGCAGCACATGGGGCGGCTCGATGGTCCGCAAAGTGAACGCCGATTCGTGGTTCAGGTGCTCCCCGCCCTCGCTGAAGCTCTCCCAGGCGCGGTCCGCCAGGTCACGATCCTGCAAACGCGCCGCCGCATAAGCGCTCAAACGGCTGTGCGCCTGGGTGAGGTAGATGCCGGCCAGCGGTTCACCCACCTCCGCCACCTGCTCTTCCTTGGTCCCCAGGAACAGCCGGCAATACTGCAGCCAGGCCCGCTCGAACTCCGGATTATCCACCAGGTCCACCAGCTCGCTGCAGATCTCCACCAGGCCGAACACGGCACTGAGATGGGACACGGAAATCATCTCCCGGCCGGTATCAAAGCGGCCCTTGTCCAGGTCATACAGTGCTTCGCCGGTGAGGAAGCCGTACCTGAGCGCGCCAATATCCGCCATGGTTCCCAGCAGCCGGTCGCGGGAGCGGGGGTTGCCGGTGCGCTCCCAGTCGGTGAGCCAGGTGGCGGCGAGTGAGCCCCAGTCCGTGCCCAGCCCCACGCCCAGGGCGCCGCGGTTGGGCCGGTAGGTGTCGGCGTCCGGGCGGACCTTGCGGACCGGGTCCAGGCCTAGGAAGTTCTGGTCGCTGTCCACCAGCTCTGTCAGCAGGTCGCCGGTGCGCTCGTCCGCCGTGAGGTAGTAGTAGAAACGTCGGTAGGCGGGCGTGCTGATGCGCAGCTGCTTGGCACTGCAGCCCCAGTGCTGCACGTTGTGCCGGGAACCCAGGCCCTTCCACGGGCCCAGGTGGTAGACGTCCACCTCGCCGGTATGCCGGGTCATGGCCTCGGCGAAGCGGAAGATGTCCGCGCGGCCGGAGCGCAGGTAGGAGTACCAGAGCCAGAGGTCCGGCGAGAGTTCCGAGTTGTCCCAGGCGTAGCCGCCCACGTCGTACCGCCACACGTGCCGGTCGAAGTCGTAGGTATGCATTACGTCGCCGAAGTTCCAGAACCCGTACCAGCGCCGCTGCTCCACCTGGCCGGCGTAGAAATCGAAGAGGAAGTCGAGGTGGTCCTCGAGCCGTGCCCGCGCGGGGGTGCCCCGGTCCACCGGATCCCAGTCGCCGAACACGCCCACCGAGTGCAGGTACTCCGGGGTGGCCTGGAGCAGCGCCGGTGAGGATGCTGCAGCGGCGTCGGCGGCGAGGCTTTCAGTGGACGGGGTGGCGTCGTAGGCGAACAGTGTTAACTCATGTGTGCGGGCAATTCCGCTGGGGTTCCCGAAGCCCGGTTCGTAGTCCTCGTACGTGATCTCCAGGCCTTCGAGCTGTTCCTCGAATGTGTCCTGGCCCAGGCCGTCGTGGTAGAACCGCAGGTCCATGGGCTGGGCCTCGGGGGAGTAGAGCCAGGCTGTCACGGTGGCATCGGCTCCGGCGGCGCCGCGGATGTCCAGCTGCCCCGGGTGGGACTGCCAGAAGTCCTTGATGCCGACGCCCAGCCCGCCGCGCGTGTCGCTCAGGGAGCAGAAGCCGGCGGAGCGGGTCCCGCCGGAAACGCCCACCCAGCCGTGGCCCGGTGCTGTCCGTTTGCGCAGTTCGAAGCCGTCCGCGCTGAGCTGGGTCAGTGTGTAGTCGCCCCAGGAAGGGATCAGGTGCAGGCGTTCGGAGACTTCGGGGTTCCAGGTGCCCGGGGAGGGGGTGGCGCGTCCGGCGATCTGGGCGGCGCGCACGTCCGCACCAGGATCCCGGCGCAGGCCGGTGAGCCCACGGACCGCCTCCGTGAGGAAGCCGCTGTCGGCCCCTGAAATCCGGATGTGCCGGTTGTGCAGCTCGGCTTCCAGCGGCACGGTGAAGCGGACGCCCAGGCCGGCCAGGAAGTCGCTGTCCGCGTCGCCGTCCCAGATAAAGGAATGCACCATCCGCACGCTGCGGGCATTGGCGTAGAAGTAGAAACGGACCACGAACGGCAGCCAGCTGCGGCCCCCGCTGCCGGCGTTGTCCTGGCGGTGGCGGCCGTCCAGCCGGACCACGGCGCGCACCGGCCCGTCCTGTTCAAGCACCACGGCGGTGACCTCGCCGGTGAACTGCTGGCGGCTGGCGGTGCCCACCTCTTCCGGGATGCCGTCCTGGAGGAGGCTCACCAGGCGTGCGTCGCGTGCCACGGTCCGGCCGTCGCGGGTGAGGCTGGTGAAGAGCGTGGAGCCGCTGCGGCTGATCTCCATCTGCAGGGCGCCGGTGTCCACGGTGAGGGCGTCGGGGCTTTCGGTGACGCTGACGCGGGCGCCGCCCTGGGCTTCCGGAACGCCCGACGGCGGCGCGTCGCCTTCCGAAGGTCCGGCGCCGGCGTCGTGCCTCACCTGGTAGCTGGACGACGGCGAATCCGTTGCCGGAAGCGCGATCCCGGCCCACTTCAGCGAGCCGTCGGGCCAGGTGGCCAGGGGCCAGGCCTGGCTGGGAACGCTGGCGCCGCCGGCGTCCGTCACTGTCAACGCGTCGGGTCCGTGGACGGTGCCGCGGGGGAAGGGCATCCCCCAGGTGGTTCCGCTGCTGGTCCCTGCCGGTGCTTCGCCGTCGATCCACCTGATGAGGGTACTGTCCGTCATGTTGTCCGTTCCCGCTGGTTTGTGGCGCGCAGAATAAACCCCCGCCACTGCAAGGGAAAGCGCTTTCTTGAATGGTTTCAAACCTACTGCGCGGGGTGCGGGGTGGCAAGGGGTGGCCGAAAATTGCGGGGACTTTCAGCCCCTGGATCAGGACTTCGGGTGCGGTTCGTCCGGAATGTCGGCTCCCTCCGCGGGGTCCTGGGAATGGGCCCTGACGTCGTCCGAGGGATCCGCGTCCGGGTCGCCCTCCGCCGGAGACTCCGGGTGGACCCGCTCGTCGCGCAATGGATTTTCGGTCATCGCTGCCTGCTCCTTTGCTGGTGCCGCGGCTCGGTGGCGGCGGTACTGAACATTGAGCGCCCTTGCCTGCTGCGTGTCAATGGCGCTTGCGGGAACCTCTGGCCGGCCCGGGCCGGGTGCCCGCCGTCCCAGCGACGGCGGGCCTTCGAGTCTCTTGCGGCCCTTTTGCAGGGCCGGGGTTGGTGCTGCCGGGGCTTAGTCAGTCCAGCGGCAGGGTGACCGTCACCGAGGTGCCGTGGCCGGGGCGGGAATCGATGTCCACGGAGCCGCCCGCTTCCTCAACCGCAACCGCCATGAGGCGGAGGCCGTAGCCGTGGCGCCGCCCGCGGTTGGCGCGGCTGCAATCAAAGCCCGTGCCGTCGTCGGCCACTTTCATCCGGATCCTGTGGTCCACCACCGCAAGCTGCACGCTGAGTTCGGATGCGTCCGAGTACTTGTAGGCGTTGCTGATCACTTCGCGTGCCGACTGGTACAGCAGGGACGCACAGTCCGCCGGGATCTCAATGCCCCAGTGCGGAGTATCCCAACGGACCGCGGTCCCGCGTTGGCGGAGGGGCCCGGTCAGCCGGTCAATGCAGCCGGCCAGCCCCAGGGTGTGGAAGTCGAGTGGGTGCTGGTCCGTGAGGACCCCGCCCACCGCGATGACGTCCTTGTCATATGCTGTTTCGTTTCCCATGACTTCGTGCTCCCCAAACTGGCTTGCCCTTCTTCGTCCAGCGTGGACCCGCAACTGCAGCGGTCAGTAAGGTTTGGGTCAAGATCGCATCAATTCTGCGTGCGGGACGTGCCTTCGGCGCGCATGTTTGCGTAGGAGCTGTTGCTTAGGAATCGTCCCCGGGGGTACGCCTTGTGGGACATGGCTCCCGCTGGGGGAGACGGAAAGTGGGAAACATGCCCGTATGGCTGCAGGCCCTGATGTGGGGCACCATCGCCGGTGCCGCCCTGGTCCTGGGCGCAGCACTGTCCTGGCGGTGGTCGCTGCCGTCCAAGCTGGTGTCCTCGATCATGTCCTTCGGAGCGGGTGTGCTGATCTCCGCCCTGGCGTTCGAGCTGGTGGACGAGGCCGTCCAGGGCGGCGGACTTTGGCCCACGGTGGCTGGCTTCCTGGCCGGCGCCGTGGTGTACGTGGGTGCCAACATGCTGCTGGCCCGGGCGGGTGCCAAGCACCGGAAGAGGTCCGGCGGCCAGCAGCCCTCCGAAAAGGACGATCCGGGCAGCGGGACGGCCATCGCCGTCGGGGCGCTGCTGGATGGCGTGCCCGAGTCCGTGGTCCTGGGTGTGACCATGCTTGCCGGCGGAGCGGTGAGCCCGGCCATGATGGCTGCCGTCTTCATCTCCAATGTTCCCGAAGGGCTGTCCGGAACAGCCGGCATGAAGAAGGCCGGCCGGAGCGCCGGGTACGTCTTCGGACTGTGGGGCGGGATTGCGCTCCTCAGTGGCATCGCAGCACTCATGGGATACACGCTGCTGGAAAACGCGCCGGAGGAACTGGTGGCGTTCATAACGTCCGTGGCCGCCGGCGGGATCCTGGCCATGCTGGCGGACACCATGATCCCCGAGGCCTTCGAGGAGCACCACAACCTGACGGGGCTTACGGCCTCCGTGGGCTTCCTGACGGCCTTTACCATCCACCACGTAGGCGGATAGCGTTCCCGGAAGAAAAGGTGAGGCCGTCGGCGTCTGACTCAGGACGCGTCAGCCGCACCCAACGGGGTGCGTTCGTACTCCTCGATCACCACTCCGGACTCGAATGTCCGCGACTTGACGGGCTGGAAGCCGGACGGCTCAAAGGCGGTGTCCCCGAACAGCGGGATGCCTGACCCAAGGACAACCGGGTTGCGTTTGAGGATGATCCTGTCGATCTCGGGCAGCAGCGCCCCGGCCAGCGCGCCGCCGCCGCAGAGGTAGATGTCCAGCCCTTCCTCCTGTTTGAGGCTTCGGACGGTGGCCAGGGCGTCGTCGGTGAACGTGACTGCCGGGTTGGTGCTGGTCCTGGTGCGGGTGGCGACGTACTCGTGCAGGTGGGTGTAGGGGCTCTCGATGCCCACGGCGAGGCCGACGTTGTAGCTGTTCCAGCCCTGGATGACGGTGTCGAAACGGTTCTTGGGCGCCTCGATGCCAAGCCCTCCGAGGACATGGGTGGGCAGGGCATCGGCGAACTCCGTGAAGAGCACCTGCATGTGGTCGCCCTCGACGGGGAAGACGTCGAATGATCCGTCCGGTGCCGCGATGTAGCCGTCAACCGATGCTGCGACGTAGTAGACAAGTTCCCGCACAATTACCCCCATCACGATGAATGCCTTTTAGAGGACGATATCGGACGGCCGGGGGACCGCTGAAGGCCGACCTGCCAGTCAGCGTGTAGCGTGCAGGGAGATCAATCAGCCTGAGGGGGCAGCGCTTGAACATTATTGACTACCTGATGATCGCCGTATTTCTGGCGGCGGCCATGGTGTTGGCGTTTGCCGTTTCGCGGTTCAGGAATGCCCGGTGGCTGGGGCTCGGGCTCGCCGTGGTGGCCGTCGGCCTGGCTGTGTTCCAGTACGGGCCGTGGGAAACCCGCCCCACCCTGAAAGTCCTGGAGAAGACGGCCACGGCCGAAGATGTGGTTTCCGCGAATTACGCCCTGTACGGCGGGATCGACACGGAATCTGCCAGGTACTTGGGGACGAGGTCAGGATCCAAAGTCTTTGTCGCCACCAGGGACGCGAATGGCGAGGAAATCATCTGCCTGCTGATTGAAGCAGGTGACGCGCAGGGGCCTCCGATGGCCGGGTGCGCCGGCATGGTCTCCGCTCACGATCCCATCGTCACAATGAGCGACCAGGCGGGACGCGAGCTGACCCTCGTTCCTGACCAGTACGACACCAATGAGCTGCAGGCAGCCGGGTGGACGAAGATCAGCGACAACCTCTTCAGGGGACGGCAATGACCGGGCAGAAACCGACAGTTCCATTGACGCCCTTTTGGAAATTGATGATCACCTTCGCCGCCGTGGCCGGTGTGGGCACGTGCTTGGCCCTCGGGCTTCTGTACGTGCGTTTCTTCCTGGCGATTCCAGGAACGGTTGAGGTGCTGGAACGGCAGTTGACGAAGCAGGATGCCGTCCCTGCGATCCAGGACGAAGACGGGGAGGCGACGATCCGCGAGTCGAGGTTTCTGGCCACATATGAGTCCATGACCTACTACGCCACGCCGGGTTTGGTCCCCGGGGTGGCATGCCTGGTGGGTACGTACCCGTGGGACGACGAATTCGGTTACTGGGAAGCATGTAACGAGATTGGCGACGGCCGGGACATCCTGGTGGATGTGGCGGACCCGGATGACAGGGTTGTTCTTTTCGTGCCCGATCAGTTCGACCACGCCCCGCTGGAACGCGACGGGTGGGTGACACTGCACCGGAACCTGCTGATCCAGCCTTTAGCCGAAGTTCAACAGCCCGCCCAACCGCTCCTTCGCAACGCGGGGCGTCACTCTACGGTCCACTGACTGCGGGTCATGCTTCGTGGCCGTCTGGCTATCACTAGGGCTGAACACCCTTGGACAGTGCAGTCATACCATGCGGCGCCGCTGCCACTGCCACGCATGCCAGAAAAGCAGGCAAAGGACCAACACCGTTCCAATTAAGAGCGAGTGGGGCGCGAAGGTCATCACGACGAATGAAACGGTGGGAGGCCCGCCCATAAGCCCGGTGGTGAACATCATGGTCGCCAGGGCCCAGATTCCGCCGGTAACCAGTGACGTGGCCAACAGCCACAGCACTGAGATGAACGGGTTCACGGACCAACGTGAATACTGCCGGAGCGGCATCGGTTCTGCCGTGGACGCGAGACCCTGTGTACTGCCGTCCTGGTCAACTTCCCGAAATCCGACATCACTGGCAGATGGCTGCTGCATAGTTCCCCCTGTGGTCCTTCACCCTGCTTTTCGATTGAACGTCAACCCTAGTGCCAATCCCTCGACTCGCTGAAGCTGCTTGAGCCTCCCGTTGGTCAGGCTGGGCCCGCGGCAGCCACGAGGTGTTCAATCTCGTCCGCCAGGTCTGCGACTGGGCGGCGAGCATCGAGCTCGAGGGTTGCGCCGCTCCGAAGCAGCGGTTCGACGTCGAGAACGTATTGGCGGATAGCGGATTGGTCAGCTTCGGAGCGGCCGTAGGAATTGTTCGCACGAACTGACACCCGCTGGATCAGGACCTCCACCGGTGCGCTGAGCAGAACGACGGCGGAGAAACCGCCATAGAAGCGACCTTGATTCTCAACTGTCCCCGAGATGATAAGGGATGAACTGGACGCGAGGAGCGCCGAGATCCGTGGTTCGTCCCATGTTCCGTCAGGAAGCACCCAACCGTCGTAATCGGTGTCGACCGTTCTGTAGCCCCGCTGGGACAACTCATGCAGCACTGTTGTCTTTCCCGCCCCTGACATGCCGGTGATGAGAATGCGAGCCATGGGAATCAGGGTAGCTGAGGCGCAAACGCTGCCTGGCGTCATTCGCAGCGAGAGAGAATCTCGAAACCGCCCGTGAATTTGCTGCGTGTTTGGATGGAGCATGGCCATCATCAACGTTGTAGCGGCCAAGGACCTACCACTCAGCGAAATCCTTGAGCTGTACCGTGCCGTGGAATGGCTTGCCTACGTAAATGAGCCCGACACGCTGGTACGGGCGCTGGAAGGATCTTCCACACTCGTGGCCGCGCACGATGGGCAGATGCTGGTTGGGTTAGCACGTATCGTTTCCGATGGGGCTTCGATCTGCTATCTGCAGGACATCCTTGTTAGGCCATCGCATCAGGGAAGAGGTATAGGGCGAGCCCTCGCCGAACGGGCGCTCGGACAGTATCCGCATGTTCGTCAGAAAGTCCTCATCACCGACAACGAGCCGAAGCAGAAAGCCTTCTACGAAGCGCTCGGCTACACCCAGGTCGAGGAATTCCAGGGAGGTTCGGTCAGAGTCTTTGTCCGATTCGACTGACTAAGCCGCCCGTCAGCCCATGGAACCGCGATCGAACCTGCGCCGACCGGATGTTGCTTCAAGGAAGCATCGAGGAACTGGGAAGGCAGTAGAGTTGCCGGATGCTTGAGATCAGGCCAAACTGCGAGTGTTGCGATCGCGATATCTCTCCATCAGCCGAGGCGTACATCTGCACCTTCGAGTGCACTTGGTGTCCGGACTGCGTGGAACGATTCCCGAATCGTTCGTGCCCAAACTGCGGAGGAGACCTGCAGCGCCGCCCTACCCGGCCCGGCGTCGCGCTGGCCAACAATCCGGCCAGCACTCATAGGGTTGTTTCTCCGGGTTGCCTTGAGAAGGCAGCACGCGCCTAGTTGTTCAGGGCCAGGACATTGGTTTCATCTCCATGTTCCGCCGTACGGCTCGCCAGACCCCGACAGGCAGGCGGATCCTCGTCGGATGCGTTCTGGCTGGCCCGCCCGATTGCCCATGTTGGGCTGATCCGACCGGGGATACCGCCCTCAGGCGCTGGCCAGGACCGGTGCCGCCAGCCGTCCGTCCCGCATGGTGGCCACGGCGTCCGTCAGCGGCAGGAACTCGGTATCGTGCGTAACCATCACCGTGGCCACCGAGAATTCCGTGGTGACCCGGCGCAGCAGCCGGACGATTGCCTCGCTGCGCTCATGATCCAGCGCCGCCGTCGGCTCATCCACCAGCAGCACCCTGGGGCTGCCCATCAGCGCGCGGGCGATGTTGACGCGCTGGCGCTGGCCGCCGGAGAGCTGGTGCGGCAGCTTCCGGGCGCTCGCTGAGAGCCCGACGACGTCCAGCAGTTCGGCGGCCCTGTCCCGGGCGGCCCGGGCTGGCTTGCCGCGCAGGTGGTCGGTGATGATCAGCTGTTCCGCAGCGGTCAGGGAGGGGAGCAGGTTGGGCTGCTGGAAAATAATGCCGATCCTGCTGCGCCGCAGCGCCGTCAGTTCCTTGTCCTTGAGCCCGGTGGTGTCCGTGCCGTCGATAAGAACCTGCCCGCGGGTGGGCCGGACCAGGGTGGCGGCGGTGGCCAGGAGGCTGGATTTCCCGGAGCCCGAAGGCCCCACAAGCGATAACAGCTTCCCGGCGTGCGCGGTGAAGCTGACCCGGTCCAGGGCGGTGGTGGTTCCGGTGCCGTCAGGGTATTCGAGGGTCACGTCAACGAGGTCCAGGGGAGCGGGGGTGGGGAAAGCAGACATCGGGTTTCCTTTCAGGAAGTGGGGTTTTCAGTTGCCGCCGAGGGCCAGGAGGGCATCCACCCGGGTGGCGCGCCGGACGGCCAGGGCGGCACCGGCAAGGCCCAAGGCGATGATCCCGACGACGGGAAGCACCGCGGTGCCTACGTTCAGCAGGAACGGGGCGGCCTGCGCGGCCAGCGTCCCCGCAGCAACACCCACGGCCCCGCCGGCGGCGGCACCTGCCACCAGGACGATGGCGGCCTGGGCGATGGCGTCGCGGAGGATGTAGGACGCGGGCGCCCCCATGGCCTTGAGAACGGCAATGTCCCGGGTCCGCTGGATGGTCCACACGGTCAGGAAGGCCACGATCACCAGCGCCGCGATGCCGTAGAGGAACGCCTGCATGAGGGTCAGGGACCCGTTCTCGCTCTTGTATGATCCCAAAGCCTGGAAGGATCCGGTGCGGGATTCACTGACCGTGCCCGCCGCGGCATTGGCCACTGTCTCGTCCACCTGCGCACCGTCCGCAAAGGTGACGGCAACAACCGTGGCCAGCTGCCCGCCGTCGGACACGTGCGCCACCCTGGACCACTGGGGAAGGTCCGTCCACACCACGCTGGTGTGCGAATACCACTGGTCCGGGACCACCGCGGCAACGGCGAGTTCCACACCGCCGACGCCTACTGTGTCGCCCCGCCGCACGGACAGCGCGTCCGCCACCGAGGCGCCCAGCACCGCCGTCCCGGGCGCCACCGAAGCGGGCGCCAGGGGGCTGCCCGCAGGAACCCCGAAGACAGCCACGTTGGCCGTCCCGGAACCGTCAGCGGTCTGCAGCCGGGTCTGCGTGATGCCCAGCGGCTCGGCCGCGGCCACCCCCGGCTGCTCCTTCCAGCGGTCCACCTGCCCGGCAGTCACCGAACTCTCCGTGTACGAAGCCTTGGGGGCGCCCGTCCCCGGTGCGCCGAACGCGACGGCGTCAACGGGCCTGGACCCGGCGGCTCCGCCGAGCTTGCCGATGGCGGACGTGGACTGCTCGGCCAGACCAGCCGTCAGGCCGGTCAGCATCACCAGCAGCAGGGTGATCAGGGCTACGACGCCGCCCATCATGGCGAACCGGCCTTTGGCGAAGCGGATATCGCGGATTGCCAGGAACACGTTGTTCTTCTCTCAGCAGGAGTGGAATTGAGTAATTCCACTCTCCCGCCGGGCAGCGGCCCGGGCATCGCGGAGACGGTTGATCCCCTGCCGCCATGGGGTGGAGTCCGGAGTCAACCATTTGATTGATCCGCCGCAGGCAGCCCCGGCATAAGCTGGGGGAATGCCCGCCGCGCCCACAACGACATCCCCGGACAGAGCCGGCGGAAGCCCGTCGCGGGGACCCCTGGACGCCGTGGAGAATGCGTCGTCCGCAGCAATCCTGAAGGTTCTCCGCGTCACCCTGCACACCGGGTTCGCGGTGCTGCTGGGCGTGGCCCTGGTCCGGATCCTGATGACCGGCGGTCCGCTGCGCTGGCTCTGGGCGGGGGTGGCGGTGGTTCTCGCCAGCGTGTACCTGGCCGGAACGGTCCTTGAAAAGCGCCATGCGGAGGGCCGGACCAGTATGGATCCGCGCCGCTTCGCCCTCCTGTGGCTGGTGCTGGTGACGGGGCTGTGGGCCTTCCTGCTGGCCGGGAGCGCCGACTTCGCGTGGCTGGCGTTCCCCATTTTCTTCCTGCACCTGCACCTGCTGCCCCGGCGCGCGGCGCTGCTGACCATCACGCTGATGACGGCGGCGGTGATCGCCTCCCAATGGGTAGCCAGCGGTGCCCCCGTTCCGCACGTGGCCGCCGTCGTGGGGCCCGCGCTCGGCGCCATTTTCGCCGTCATCACGGGGCTGGCCTACGCCGCCCTGTACCGCGAGGCCTTGAACCAGCGGCGCGCGGCCGATGAGCTGCGCCGGACACGCGAGGAGCTGGCCCGGTCCCAGCATGAGGCCGGCGTGCTGGCGGAGCGGGAGCGGCTGGCCCGCGAAATCCACGACACCCTGGCCCAGGGCCTGTCCAGCATCGTGCTGCTGGGCCGGGCGGCCGAACAGTCCCTGGCCGGCGGCGACTCCACCGCGGCTGCCTCGCAGCTGGAGCTGGTGCAGCGGACGGCGGCGGAGAACCTGGCCGAGGCCCGCAGCTTTGTCCGCGGCCTGTCCTCGCCGCAGCTGGAGGGGAGCACCCTGGTGGACGCACTTCGCAGGTTGTGCGCCGCCACCGAGACAGGCGCCGCAGCGGCCGGGTTGCCGCTGCGCTGCCGGGTGGAGGTGGACGGTGATCCCCTGGACCTGCCCCAGCCGGTCCGCGTCACCCTGCTGCGCGCGGCCCAGGCGAGCCTTGCCAACGTCCGCGAACACGCCGGGGCGCGCACCGCCGTCGTGACCCTGGCGTTCCTGGGCACGGAGGTGACCATGGACATTTACGACGACGGCGCGGGCTTTGATCCGGACGCTGCGGCGGCCGCCGCGCACGGCGGCGGGGGCGGGTTCGGGCTGCGCTCGCTGCGGGAACGCGTTGCCGCCCTGAACGGCTCGCTGGAGCTGGAATCCGCTCCCGGCGAGGGCACCGTGGTGGCCATCCGGCTGCCGCTGGAGGGTCGGTGACGTCCGCGGGCGAGGTCCGGGTACTGCTGGTGGACGACCATCCAGTGGTCCGGGCCGGGCTGCGGGCCATGCTGGCGGGCTTCGAGGGGATCGCCATAGCCGCCGAGGCGTCCGACGGGCGGGCTGCGCTGAAGGAACTGAACCGGCTGTCCGCGCTGGGGGAACCGCCGGACGTTGTCCTCATGGACCTGCAGATGGGGCAGGGGATGGATGGGGTCACCGCCACCGTCGAGATCCGGAAACTGTCGGCGCCGCCGCCGGTGCTGATCCTGACCACGTACGATACCGACGCGGACATCCTCGCGGCCGTGGAGGCCGGCGCGAGCGGCTACATGTTGAAGGACGCCCCGCCCGAACAGCTGCGGCAGGGCGTCCTGCAGGCTGCGGCCGGCGGCACGGTGCTCGCGCCGAGGGCCGCCGCGCTGCTGATGGACCGGATCAGCAACCCCGGCACGTCGCTGACCCCGCGGGAGGTGCAACTGGTGGAACTGCTGGCCACCGGCCTGTCCAACCGGGCCATCGCCAAGCAGATCTTCATTTCCGAGGCGACAGTGAAGACGCACCTGGTCCATATCTACGGCAAACTCGGCGTGGACAACCGGACCGCGGCCATTGCCGCCGCCACCCAGCGGCGGATCATCCGGCCGCCCGCCGGGAATGGCTGATCGGTTTCAGGTCCGCTACCGGCTGCGGCCGGGCAACATGGCCCTGTTGCGCTGCGGCTCCCCGGCCTAGAATCACGGCCATGGCCACACCGCAGCAGCAGCCCCAAGCCGAGACCCTCACCATGGACGAATGCTGGCGATACCTCGAGTCCGCGTATATCGGCAGGCTGGCGGTGATCAACCGGGCGGTTCCGGAGATTTTCCCGGTCAATTTCGTGCCCGTGGACCGCACCATCCTGTTCCGCACGGCCCCCGGCGCGAAGCTCAACGCCCTGCTCAGCAGCACGCCGGTCGCGTTTGAAACGGACGGGCTGGGCACCTACAGCACCGAGGTGTGGAGCGTGGTGGTCAAGGGCATCCCCGGGCAGGTTCCGGAGGGTGAGGCGCCCGTTGAGCTGGCCGATCCGGACCGTGAACCGTGGCTGCCGGGGCCCAAGGACCATCTGATCCGCATTACTCCCACCGAAGTCACGGGCCGCAGGTTCCCGGTGCATTCACGGACCCGCTGGTGGCCGCCGCTCGACTTCTCCTCGGACTGGACCTGACGGAGGCGCTGTGACGAGTCACGGGCGGGATCTCTGACCCACTCTTGCCGCGCTAAGCGCTGGACCGGGGCAAGTGCGGGTGCGTCCTCGCCGCTCCGCGGGTCTTGGCTTGCTGTTGTCAGGTTGAGGTCGAAAGCTGCTGCATGGCGTGGTGCAGTAGGCGGCGTGTGGACTCTACCCTGACGCTCTGACCAGGGGGCCGACGTCCGGTTGAGGTGTACTTCTCCGGAAACGCTCCGTGGCCGCCGACTAGGCGACGCTGAGTACGCCGGTTCTAAGTATCGCTGGCACCAGCAGGGGATACTGCGGCCGAAAGGGTTTCCGGCTCGGCTCTTAACCCGTAAAGAGGGCGCTGGTTGGTCAGAACCAAGTCGCAAACTTCTTATCAACTAGCGAGCTCTTAAGACCGCGTATAGGTGAGGTCGGCCGACCGACCCCTTCACCGCAGGCTTCACGGCTACTCGACGTGAGCTAAGGATGCGTCATACCGGGCGCTTCATGGCTTGGACTGCAGTTTGTAACTTTAGTTGACATGTGACTAGCCTTGTCACATTCAGCTGATTGGGGGAATCATGTTGGTATCGGAAGCAAAGCTTTCTGGTAAGACGAAGCGTCTCATTTGGGGCATAGTTGGCGCCTCTTGCGTTGTGGTGCTGGTCTCGGCAGTAGCGGGGAACATCCCCCTACCGGGGTTGGCGATCGTCGCCGGGATGGTTGCCCTCACTTATTTGGTTATGAGCATGACCGTCACGATCGACGTCGAAACTGACCGTCTCGTGATTCGTTGCAAGCCTTTCTATGCGGCTACGCTGAGCTTCTCCAGTGTTCTCACAGCTCGCGAAGCCCCGTCAACGTCAGTGTCGGAAGGGTTCGGGATCCGGGCCTTGGGCAATAACACGAAGGGTGTACTGGTGGGAGGCCCCGCGGTCTTGTTAGAAACAACGGCTCGCAAATGGGTCGTTTCGGTGCCAAACCCCGGCTCTGTGGCCTCGCGCATTAACGAGAGCTTGCCACACACCTGAAAAAGTAGCAGTAAAACAGATAAATATTGGGGAAGAAAGCACTCAGCGCTGCGCTCGTATCCGGACTGTTGCTGACCGGTATTCTTTCTTCAGCGCAGGCCACTCAAGTGTCGAACCAGCAAGAGCTCACCAAAGGCGCAGTTCAAAAAAGCGACGGGAAGGGCGCGCGGTCGCTGTTTGAGCGATTTGGTTCGCAACCGGTGATCCTGCTTTGAACAGTGCCAGATTGTGCCGGATTAACGGTTTGTCCAGAGGGATTCATCCGGCGGAAGGGGAAGTCAACGCATACTGCTGCCCCTAGACCCTGCGCCACCCCTCTCGGTAGCGTGCACCCATGACCATCAAGCTTGAGAACGTGGGCATCGCCGTCCGGGACCTGGAAGAAACCATCGCCTTCTTCACCGATCTCGGCCTCACGGTGGTAGGGCGGGATACCGTCAGCGGCGAATGGACCGATACCGCCGTTGGCCTCGACGGCAACCATGCCAGGATTGCGATGCTCCAGACACCGGACGGCCACGGCCAGCTGGAACTCTTCGAGTACATCCATCCGAAGGCAATCGAGACGGAACCCACGCTGCCCAACGAAATTGGCATGCACCGTGTCGCCTTCTCCGTGGACAACATCGACAAAGCCCTGGAGATCGCCGCGAAGCACGGCTGCCTTCCGTTGCGCGGCGTGGCCACCTACCAGGACATCTACAAACTCTCCTATGTGCGCGGGCCCAGCGGCATTATCGTCATGCTCGCCGAAGCACTGAAGAAGGACTGACGACGGCGGGCTGCGGCGTTCCGGAACCCGTTCCCGGCGCCGCGCGCCGCCGTCGTCCGCCTGTTTCGGAAGGTGCGGCCTACTGGAGGCCCTGCCGCGCCAGGTCCGCGGTGACGACCCGGGCGAGTTCGGTAGCGCCGGCCCGGTTGGGGTGCAGGGTGTCGCCGGTCATGAACAGGGCGAGCGTCGCCTCCGGGCCGATCTGCGTGAAGTAGGCGGATGAGAGCACGTTCAGGTCCACCAGGGGGACGTCTTCCTCCTGTGCCAGGGCCACCGTGGAGTGCCGGTACCAGCGGTCCACCGAGGAGTGCACGCCGTCCACGAAATCGGTGGCGCGGCCCTGCGGGGTCACCAGGACCGGGGTGGCACCGGTGGCCGCCACCTGGCGGACCATGTCACGCATGATCTCCTTGAACTCCGCCTCGGTGGTGGCGTTCTTGGCGGCAGTGTCATTGATGCCCATCTCCAGCAGGAAGAGGTCGCCGGGCTTGATGTACTGCAGGATGGCCTCCAGCTGGCCGTCGTTGCGGAAACCGCGCGCGATCTGCCCGCCGGTGGCCATGTTGCGGACGTCGTACTCTTCCGGGTCGACGAACTGCGACAGCAGCTGGCCCCAGCCGCCCTGGACGCTGGAATCGAGCGGATAGTAGCTGGCGACCGTGGAATCGCCGCCCACCCAGATGGTGGGGTCCATCTCGGGATGGCGCGACACCTTCTCGATGTCCAGGGCGCTGAGTGTGAAGGCCGTGCCCACCTTGCCTTCCGTGACCAGGAGATTGAGCTGGCCGTCGGTTACCGGGATCTCGAAAGACGCCGTGGCGCCGTTTCCGGTCAGGTTCATCTCCTGGAAGACGCCTTCGGCGGCAACGCTTGCCCGTGACGTATCGCCGAGGGTGACGGTCACCCTGTACAGGCCTTCCTTGAGGTCCACGTTGAAGGTATTGCTGCTCTTGGTGCCGAACTCCATGAACCGGACGGCGTCGCTTCCCACCCCGGTTCCTTTGGCAGCCACGTTGGCCATGTGCCCGGGGGTGTTGAAGCCGTACCGGCGCTCCGGCGTGTAGGCATCCGAGGCGCTGACTCCCGTGTAGCCCTGTTCCACTGGCCCGCTGCCGAAGTCGAATCTGTAGTTGCTGGGCTCGGCCTGGGCAGCCGGGGCGGAGAACGCCAGTCCGGCTCCACTGGCCAGCGCGGTGGCGGCAAGACACCAGGCCAGGGGCGTTTGGTAGTTCCTGGTGCGGGCGCTGCGGGCGCTGCGGGCGGGAGGGGTTTGAGTCACGTTGATCTCCTTTGATAACGGTTGGAGCGGCACGGGTGCGTTGTATCGATTCAAAAGTGATGCAGGCAAGCATCTGGAACATGGAGGGAAGGTGGGGGCCTGAGGCCCGGAGCCGCTGTTACAACAGTTGTAACAGCGTTCAACTTTCTCAGTCAAGAGATTTTGAGCGTTTTCTGTGATGTTTTGGTGTTTCCTGTTGCGGTGCGGAGCACGCGCGGAGAGCCCGGCGGCAGCGACGGCGTAGGAATCGGCGCAGACGCCGAAGCCAACACTTTCGAGCCCGAAGAGGACGTGGACGCGACCAAGGGCCCGAAAACAGACTGAACCGCAGCGTCAGCCCGTGCCCGGGCTCAAATTTCAGTCAAGATTCCCCGCCGGCCGCCCACATTGGCATTTACGGAGGTTACCAGCGGGTAGATTTTTAGTTGCTTCCAATTCCCCCAATGCGGAGGCAACAAGGAGGCCCCCGCGCTTGAGCTTCGACTCGCGTGGGGGCCTTCCCGCATTCCCCGGACCTACCAGGCCAGGTCTTCCTCGCCGAGGGAGCAGAACCGGGGAGACATGCGGGAGCCCGAGTCGACGAGTTCCAGCAGCTGCCGCGCGGCGGTGGCGGGACTCTTGGAAGCATCGGACTGGCCCATGGCCGTGGCGAGTTTGCCGGGGTGCACCGCCCAGCAGCGCACCTGGCCTTGGAGCTCCTGGGCCAGCGAAACGGTGAGCATGTTCTGGGCTGCCTTGGACACCTTGTACGCATAGCTGGTGGAAAGGTCCGCGAAGTCGCCGTTCGCCTGCGCCGTCACGGAACCAAGCCGGGACGACACATTGACAATGACGGGGTCCGGCGCGGCCAGCAGGTTCGGCAGCAGGAACTGCGTCAGCCGCAGCGGACCGGCCACATTCACATCCACAGCGTTCATAAGGCCGTCCGCCTCGATGGCTCCCAATTTGCCGTGCGGCGCACCCTGCGCCGCGTTGTTGACCAGCAGGTCAACGGGTCGGTGGTCCAACGCTGCGGTGAGCGCGTGCGCCGGTTCGGACCGGACGTCATGCAGGACGGGTACGACGCCGGCTGGCCAGGATCCGCCCGCGGGTCCGCCGGAGGTGCGGGTGAGGGCGAGGACGTCCCACCCGTTTTCTGAGAGCTCGCGGACAATGGCGTATCCCAGTCCGCGGTTGGCCCCGGTGACCACGGCAAGCCTGCCCACCACGGGATCAGGCCGGGTCTTTCGAAGTGCCGGAGTGGGCATCGGCGGGCCGTGCCGACGTCACCTCGGTGTAGTGCTCCACCACGGGGAAGGGCTCGTAGAACCGGTGCAGCAAAGCCCGCCACTGCTGGTATTCGGGGGAGCCGCGGAAGCCTTCGGTGTGGTCCTCGAGGGTTTCCCAGTCCACCAGCAGCAGGTACGTGCTGGGGGACTCAATGGAGCGCGAGAGCGACAGCGAACTGAAGCCGGGCATGGCCGCGATGATCCGGCGTGCCTGGCCGAAGGCGGCTTCGAACTCCTCTTCCTGGCCGGGAACGACGGGCAGCAGTGCGTGCTCGGTAATCATCCGGCTATTCTGGCAGGTTTCCGGGCCATTCCCGGCTTGACCTGCTGCAACGCAGAAGACCCCGCCCGGAAAGCTTTCCGGACGGGGTCACCTGATCGCTAAAGCCTAGTGCTCCAGGAGGGACACGTCGCGGACGGCACCCTTGTCCGCGGAGGTTGCCATGGCGGCGTAGGCGCGCAATGCCGCAGAGACGTGGCGCTCCCGGTCCTTGGGCTTGTAGCCGCCATTGACCAACAGCTTCTCGCGGCGCTCGGCCAGGATCTCGTCGGAGACTTCCAGCTGCAGGGAGCGCTGGCTGATGTTGATGCTGATGATGTCGCCGTCTTCCACCAGGGCGATGGTGCCGCCGGAGGCAGCCTCGGGGGAGATGTGTCCGATCGACAGGCCGGAGGTGCCGCCGGAGAAGCGGCCGTCAGTGATCAGCGCGCACTTCTTGCCGAGCCCGCGGCCCTTGAGGAACGACGTCGGGTAGAGCATTTCCTGCATGCCCGGTCCGCCCTTGGGGCCTTCGTAGCGGATGACCACCACGTCGCCTTCCTTGATGCCCTTGTTCAGGATTTTCTCCACGGCTTCGTCCTGCGACTCGCACACCACAGCGGGGCCCGAGAAGGTCCAGATGGATTCATCCACGCCCGCGGTCTTCACCACTGCGCCGTCCACTGCCACGTTGCCGCGCAGCACGGCCAGGCCGCCGTCCTTGGAGAAGGCGTGCTCCACCGAACGGATGCAGCCTTCCGCGGCGTCGGTGTCCAGGGAAGTCCACTCGTTCGACTGTGAGAACGCGGTGGAGGAGCGGACGCCGCCGGGGGCCGCGTGCCACAGGGCCTGTGCCTCTTCGGTGGCTTTGCCGCCGCGGATGTCCCAGTCATCCAGCCATCCGTCCAGGTCGGTGGAGTGCACTGAGTGGACGTTCTTGTGCAGCAGGCCGCCACGGTTCAGCTCGCCCAGCAGCGCAGGAATACCGCCGGCGCGGTGCACATCCTCCATGTAGTAGGTCTTGTTTCCGGCCACGTTCGGGGCCACCTTGGCCAGGCAGGGCACCTGGCGGGACTTGGCATCCATCTCGGCCAGGCCGTAGTCCACGCCGGCTTCCTGGGCCGCGGCCAGCAGGTGCAGGATGGTGTTGGTGGAGCCGCCCATGGAGATGTCCAGCGCCATGGCGTTATCAAAAGCTTCTGCGGTGGCGATGTTGCGCGGCAGGACCGACTCGTCGTCGCCGTCGTAGTAGCGCTTTACGAGCTCGACGACGGTAGCGCCGGCTTTCTCGTACAGCGCCTTGCGCGCGGTGTGGGTGGCGAGTACCGAGCCGTTGCCCGGCAGGGCCAGGCCGATGGCCTCGGCGAGGCAGTTCATGGAGTTGGCCGTGAACATGCCGGAGCAGGATCCGCAGGTGGGGCAGGCGTTTTCTTCGATGAGGTTGATGTCCTCATCGGAGATGGACTCGTCCACAGCGTCGGCGATCGCGTTCACCAGGTCAAGGGAGCGGACAGAACCGTCGGTCAGGGTGACGCGGCCGGCCTCCATGGGTCCGCCGGAAACGAACACCACGGGGATGTTCAGGCGCAGCGCGGCCATCAGCATGCCGGGGGTGATCTTGTCGCAGTTGGAGATGCACACGAGGGCGTCGGCGCAGTGTGCGTTGACCATGTACTCCACCGAGTCGGCGATCAGGTCGCGGGACGGCAGCGAGTAGAGCATGCCGGAGTGGCCCATGGCGATGCCGTCATCCACGGCGATGGTGTTGAATTCGCGCGGCACGGCGCCGGCGGCGAGGATCGCGTCGGAGACGATACGGCCCACGGGGGCGAGGTGAGTGTGGCCGGGGACGAATTCGGTGAAGGAGTTGGCCACGGCGATGATCGGCTTGCCGATATCCGAGTTGGCGACGCCGGATGCGCGCAGCAGTGCGCGGGCTCCGGCCATGTTGCGGCCGTGGGTAACTGTCTTTGAACGTAGTGCAGGCATGATGACCATCCTTCTCTGGCGCCGCCGCAAGAGGAAGACGGCCTTGCTACTAGTAGTGGGAGTACCAGAGTAATAGTATTTCCGAATGCAGAGTTCCGGCCGCCGCAAAGAACTGGGCCTCTTCCTCCGGGCCCGCCGGGACCAGGCCCTCCGGGTTGATTACGGACTCCCGCCCATAGCCCGCAAGCGGGAGCGGGGCCTGCGCCGTGAAGAGGTGGCGTTCCTCTCCGGCGTGAGCGTCACCTGGTACACGTGGCTGGAACAGGGCCGCGACATCAGCCCGTCCCGCCAGGTGCTGGAAGCAGTCAGCAGGGCGCTGCATCTTTCAGACACCGGCCTGGACTACGTCCTGTCGCTCGGCGGGTACGCATCCGCCGGACCGAGCACGACGGCGGCCGCCACCGCGCCTGCCCATCTTCAGCGGCTGCTCGACGCCCTTGACCCGAACCCGTCCTTTGCGCTGTTCCCGGACTGGGGCGTCGCAGGCTGGAACAACGCCTACGCGGCCCTCTTTCCCAACATCGCCACCGTTCCCGCCGCGGACCGCAACCTGCTCTGGCTGGTGTTCACGGACCCGTACGTCAGGAACCTGCTGCCGGACTGGGACGTCACCAGCAAGAGGTTTCTGGCGGAGTTCCGTGCCGAAACCGGGCAGCGTTTGGGGGATGTGGACATCAAGAACCTGGTGGAACGGCTCAAGGAGGCAAGCCCGGAATTCCGGGAAGGGTGGGACCGGTACGACATCCTGGGCTTCGAATCGCGCGAACGGCTCTTCCACCACCCTGCCGTGGGAGTGCTGCAGCTGGAGCACCACCAGCTCTCGCCGTCGGACCGGCCGGACCTGCACCTGGTGGTCTACACGCCGGCGCCCGGGAGCGACGCGGGAACGCAGATGGAGCGGCTCATCGCTGCTGCTGCCTAGTCGACCGCGCCAATCCACCTGAGGCCCAGCGAAATGGAAATGGCGGCGAAACCGGGATGGTTTCGCCGCCATTTCTGTAGGCAGGTTCAGCGGCTGGGCGCCGCCGGGGCAAGGCTTAGTTCAGGTCGAACCGGTCCAGTTCCATGACCTTGGCCCAAGCCGCCACGAAGTCGTGGACGAACTTCTCCCTGGCGTCGCTGCTGGCGTAGACCTCGGCCAGGGCGCGGAGCTGCGAGTTGGAGCCGAACACCAGGTCCACGGCGGTGGCCGTCCACTTCACTTCGCCGGTGGAGACGTCCGTGATCTCGTAGACGTTCTCCTCGTTCTCCGAGGCCTTCCACTTGGTGCCGGGGGAGAGGAGGTTGACGAAGAAGTCGTTCGTCAGGGCCTGCGGCTTGTCGGTGAGGACACCGTGGCCGGAGCCTCCCACGTTGGTGCCCAGCGCTCGCATGCCGCCCACCAGCGCCGTCATCTCCGGTGCGGAGAGGTCCAGCAGGTAGGCCTTGTCCAGCAGCAGGGTTTCGGGCTGGAGCTTCACTCCAGGCCGGATGTAGTTTCGGAAGCCGTCCGCCCGCGGCTGCAGGTAGCCGAAGGACTCGACGTCGGTCTGTTCCTGTGCCGCGTCCGTGCGGCCTGGACGGAACGGCACTGTGACGGGGACCCCGGCGTCGGACGCTGCCTTTTCCACCGCAGCCGCGCCGCCCAGGACGATCAGGTCCGCGAGGGATACCTTCTTGCCGTTGGCCTGGCCGGAGTTGAACTCCTCCTGCACGCGCTCAAGCGTCGGCAGCGCGGTGGAGAGCTGTTCGGGTTCGTTGGCTTCCCAGCTGCGCTGCGGTTCCAGCCGGATCCGGGCACCGTTGGCGCCGCCGCGCCGGTCCGTCTTGCGGTACGTGGCGGCCGAGGCCCACGCCGTGCCCGCAAGCTGCGGGATGGTCAGGCCGGAGTCCAGGAGTTTGGCCTTCAGCGCGGCGATGTCCTCCTCGCCGATCAGTTCATGGTCGACGGCGGGAACGGGATCCTGCCACAGCTGCGCCTCCGGAACCCACGGGCCGAGCAGGTGCGGACCCACCGGGCCCATGTCACGGTGCAGCAGCTTGTACCAGGCCTTGGCGAACGCCAGCGCGAACTGGTCCGGGTTCTCCAGGAAGCGACGGGAGATCTTCTCGTACTCCGGGTCCACGCGCAGCGACAGGTCCGTGGTGAGCATGGTGGGCCGGTGCTTCTTCTCCGGGTCATGGGCGTCGGGGATGATCTTCTCGGCGTCCTTGGCCACCCACTGCTTGGCGCCGGCGGGGCTTTCCACCAGCTCCCATTCGTGCCCGAACAGGATCTCGAAGAACCGGTTGCTCCACTGCGTGGGCACGTCCGTCCAGGTCACTTCCAGGCCGGAGGTGATGGTGTCGGCTCCGTTGCCGGACCCGTACGTGCTCAGCCAGCCAAGTCCCTGGGACTCGAGGTCCGCACCCTCAGGTTCCGGGCCAACGTGGTCATCGGCGCTGCCGGCGCCGTGGGTCTTGCCGAAGGTGTGGCCGCCGGCGATCAGCGCCACGGTCTCCTCGTCATTCATGGCCATGCGCTTGAATGTTTCGCGGATGAACGCCGCCGCAGCCAGCGGATCCGGGTTGCCCATGGGGCCTTCGGGGTTGACGTAGATCAGGCCCATCTCGGTGGCGCCCACCTCATCAGCCATCTGGCCTTCGGCGACGTACCGCTCGTCGCCCAGCCACGCGTCCTCGGGGCCCCAGAAGATCTCCTCCGGCTCCCACACGTCCTCGCGGCCGAACGCGAAGCCGAAGGTCTTGAAGCCCATCGACTCGAGGGCCACGTTGCCGGCGAGGACCAACAGGTCCGCCCAGGAAAGCTTCTGGCCGTACTTCTGCTTCACCGGCCACAGGAGGCGGCGGGCCTTGTCCAGGTTGGCGTTGTCCGGCCAGCTGTTCAGCGGAGCGAACCGCTGGCCGCCGTCGCCCGCTCCGCCGCGGCCGTCATGGACGCGGTAGGTGCCGGCCGCGTGCCAGCTCATCCGGATCATCAGGCCGCCGTAGTGGCCGAAGTCCGCCGGCCACCAGTCCTGCGAAGTGGTGAGGACCTCGGTGATGTCCTGCTTGAGTGCCTCGACGTCGAGCTTCTGGAATTCGTCCCGGTAGCTGAAGTCCGGGCCCAGCGGATTGCCGGCCGGGTGGTTGGTGTGGAGGACGGAAAGGTCCAACTGGTTGGGCCACCAGTCGGCGATGGTCCGCGGCCGGTGCCCCTTAGGCTGGGGTGAATCGATGGCCGGGTTTTCGCTCTCGCTGCCCTGTGCGGTAACGCTGTCATGCATTACAGGGCAGCCGCCCTCGGCCTTCCCGTCCGCGCCCTGGGCGCTCGCTGGCGTGGGAAGCGGAGGATGCTCTTGGGGATCGGTCATGTGCTTCTTCCTTCCGTTGGGCCGAGGCCGCGGTTGGACTCGGGCAGCCGGTGCAAACCCTCCCATTTGAACATAGAGCCATGGTTCGAGGAGACCCCTAATTTGGGGTGAATCCGCCGCTTGCCCTGTGATCTGCGGCATTGCCGGGCGGCGGTGGCCGCAGGGTTCCGCCGTCCGCGTAACAGTGCCGCCAGGGTGTTACGCGGAATATCTTCCTGATGCCGGGGCTTGTCGACTAAGGGTCCTTTAGCGGTCCCTTTCCCGGCGCGATGCAGCGCGCGGGCCTCCGCCTCAGCGCGGGGCCGTGCTGGCGCGCGGATACACAGCACCTACCAGAAGGAGCACCATGACCATCGGAGCAGGAACAGCAGCGGGCAACGGACGGACGGCACTGGTGGTGGGGGCTACCGGAATCTCAGGCTCCGCCCTGGTGGATACCCTGGTTGGCGACGGCTGGTCAGTCCTGGCCCTGTCCCGCCGGCCCGGACCTGAGCGCTCCGGCGTCAGGTGGCTCTCCGCGGACCTGACCTCGGCGTCCGCCCTTGCCGCCGTGCTTGCTCCGGAGAACCCCTCCCATGTTTTCTTCACCGCCTGGTCGCGCCGCGCCACGGAGGAAGAGAACATCGCCGTGAATGCGGGCATGGTGCGTGACCTGCTCGCAGCGCTGCGGGGAAAGGACGTAGCCCACGTTGCCCTGATGACTGGGCTCAAGCACTATCTGGGACCGTTCGAGGCGTACGCCGCCGGGGAAATGCCGGACACGCCCTTCCATGAGGAGGAACCGCGGCTTCCGGTGAACAACTTCTACTACGCCCAGGAGGACGAACTCTGGGCGGCAGCTGCCGAGCAGGGGTTCACCTGGTCAGTGCACCGTGCCCACACCGTGATCGGCCATGCGGTAGGCAACGCCATGAACATGGGCCTCACGCTCGCCGCGCAGGCCACCCTGTGCCGGGACAGCGGGCAGCCGTTCGTCTTCCCCGGGTCCGAAACCCAGTGGAACGGCCTGACCGATATGACGGATGCCGGCCTGCTTGCCGAGCACATGCTGTGGGCCTCCACCACTCCCGCCGCCGCCAATGAAGCCTTCAACATCGTCAACGGCGATGTGTTCCGCTGGCGCTGGATGTGGCCGAAGCTCGCAGCCCATTTCGGCGTGGAGTGGGAGGGGTACCAGGGGGAGCCCCGTCCGCTTGAGCAGTCCATGGCGGGGCGGGAGGACCAGTGGCGGAGGATCGCCGAGGAGAACAACCTCAGCGAACAGGACCTGGGCCGGGTGGCCTCCTGGTGGCACACGGACGGCGACCTGGGGCGGAACATCGAGGTCGTGACGGACATGGGCAAGAGCAGGGACGCAGGTTTCACGGGCTACCGGCGGACGCTGGACGCCTTCACCACTCTGTTTGACCGCTACCGCTCCGAGCGCCTCATTCCCTGACGAAGTGGGTCAATGCGCTGCGCCGAGTTCTATGAGCAGGACACCGCCGATGATGAGGCCGAGCCTGAGCATCATGACGGGGGTGATGGTCTCCTTGAAGAAGACGCGGCCGGCCAGGGCAATCAGGGCGACGCCGGCGGCGGCCCAGATGCCGTAGGCAACGCCCAGGCCAAGGCCTTTCCGGAGGACTCCGGCAAGGAATGCGAAGGACGCGGAATAGCCGAGAATAACCGCGATGAAGAACACAGGATTATCGAGGGCCGCTTTCAAGGAGAGGGACGCCGTTACCCCGCTCAGGATCGCGCCGGCGAGAAGAATCCACTTCATTTACCTCAGTCCTTGAGAATCATCGGGGCTTGGTCCCCGTGGGTGCAACGGAGCGAGTGGCACTGGTGGTCCCGGGCCTCCCACGTGCAATGGCAGGCGGGAGGCCCGGGACGGTTGGTTACGCCTGGGGGACGAGCTCCGCACCGGCAACAGCGGAGCTGCCGAGGTCACTCCCCTTGAGGGCCCGATTCGCAGCCAGAGCACTGGTCCACGTGTCAGTGTCCGCCACTGCTGCCCAGTTCGAGTTCAGCAGCGTCAGGAGTGTGGTGTGGACCGTCCGGGCATCAGCGAAACCGGCGTCGTTGGCGAGGTTGATGGCGCCTGTGGCGTCTGAAAGGACCTCGGTGCTGAAACCGAGGGACTCTGCCTCCACGGCTGAGGCGAGCACGCAGTTGTTGGTCATGTAGCCCACCAGGGTGACCGTGTCGACGTCGTTCTTCCGCAACCAATCAGCGACGTCCGTGCCCGCGTACACGGACCCGTACTGCTTGACGACGGACTTCCATTCGCCGGTCCTGCGGCTTTCAATCTCGGGGTGCAGCTCGAACTCCGGCGTGCCGGGGGCAAAGACGGGTGCGCCAACGCCCGCGGAGTGCTGGATCACGGCAACCGGAATCCCGGCGGCTGTCGCGGCGTCCACGGCCTTCGTGATCATGGGCAGGGACTCCTGGTGCGCCGGGTACTGGATTTCGAGGGGACCGCTGAAGTACTGCTGCTGTACGTCGATGACTATGAGGGCGCGGCGGGGGATGCTCATGTTCTGGTTTCTCCCTGGTGGTTGATTTGGCCGCCGGTTGGCGACCCTTCCAGTCTTCCCACCAATGAACCGGATCAACAGTGGCACGAAGGCGAATGTACGATGGATTCAGGCCAAAGTGTTGGAATGGGGCGGAATGAGGATTGCGGTATATGCCTTCGATGGGGCAACGATGTTCCACTTGGCCGTTCCCCAGATGGTTTTTGACGAAGTTGCCCGCCAGGGCCTCGCCGGCTGGAAGACGGTTCTGTTCTCTGACCAGGAAGGCGAGGTAACCACCGCTGAGGGCTACCGGCTGGGTGAGATAAAGGGGCCGGAGGCTGCCGAGGTGGCGGACGTTGTGGTGGTGCCTTCATGGTTCGACGACGGTCGCGTCCCCGGTGATTCGCTGCGGCAGGTGCTCCAAGTTGCGCACGGGCGTGGGGTGCCGATCATGGGCTTGTGCCTGGGCGCGGTTCCCGTGGCCGACGCCGGTTTGCTCGCCGGGCGCCGGGCCGTCACGCACTGGCAGGCGTTTGATTCGCTGGCTGTGCGGCACCCGGATATCGCCCTTGACCAGTCCGTGCTGTACATCGATCACGGTGATGTCCTGACCTCGGCCGGCACGGCTTCCGCGCTCGACGCCTGCCTGCACGTGGTGCGTTCGCGGCTGGGGGCGGAGGCGGCAAACAAGGTGGCTCGCAGCCTGGTGATTGCTCCGCACCGGGACGGCGGCCAGGCGCAGTACATCGAGCGGCCGGTGCCTCAACGTACGGCTGATGACCCGATCTCGAGCCTCCTTGACTGGGCGTTGGCCCGCTTGGGCGAACCCCTCACCATTGACCGGCTCGCGGCGCAGGCGCACCTGAGCCGCCGGACCTTCGTCCGCGCCTTCCGGGCCGCGACAGGTACGACGCCGGCTTCCTGGATCCGTGCGCGCCGCCTGGACGCTGCCCGGCGGCTGCTGGAGACCACCGACCTGTCAGTGGAACAGATCGCGGACGACTGCGGGTTCGGCAACGCCGTCACGCTGCGGCAGAACTTCGCGGCTGCATTCTCCACTACGCCTACGGAGTACCGGCGGCGTTTTGATGCGCGGGTGGGATAACCGGGCAGCACGGTTGGCTGTTTTGAACGCCAACCAGGCACCGCTGAAGGGGCCGAAAGCCAATAGACACGCGAACCCGGCAGGCCTAAAATTGCTCCGCTGGGACCCCACGAAGGTGTTGGAAAGGGTTCGAGATGGGCAATCAGGAAGACGCCGCGGTGGTGCGGCGCGGTTATGAGGCCTTCAATTCAGGGGACGTCCAGACCCTGATGGAGCTGTTTGCGCAGGACGCGGTCTACCACGTGGGCGGCAGCGGCGGGCTGGCGGGCGACAAGAACGGCCAGGAAGAAATCATGGCCTATTTCGGTGAACTGTTCTCCCGCTCGGGAGGCACCACCAAGGTGGAGCTCAAGGACGTCATCGCCGGGGAGCAGCACACCGTCAGCCTCCAGAAGGCCCAGGCGCAGCGCAACGGGCAATCCATGGACCAGGAAGGCGTCCTCGTGTTCACGCTCAAGGACGGCAAGGTCACCGAGGTCAGCGAGTTCCAGGAGGACACCGCCAAGGCTGCCGACTTCTGGACCTAATGGGGAACGCACACCCCAGAATCACCGGTGTGTACGCCGTGGGAGAACCTCCGGGTTTTCTCCGGCGGCACGGTCCAAGTCCCAGCTGCCGGACGTAAACTGACGCTCGCACCACGTTTTGTGGACACTCCGTCAGGTTGGAACCGGAATGCTCTGGAAACTGCTTGTTGAATACCTGCGGCCGCACCGCGCGCTGCTGGCCGCCGTCGTGATCTTCCAGCTGGCGCAGTCCATCGCGTCGCTGTACCTGCCCACGCTGAACGCGGACATCATCGATGAGGGCGTGGCCAAGGGGGACACCGGGTACATCCTGTCCACCGGCACCATCATGCTGGTCATTACCCTCGCGCAGATCGCGTGCGCGGTGGTGGCCGTCTACTTCGGCGCCAAGGCCGCGATGGGGTTGGGCCGGGACCTGCGCGGAGCCATCTTCGAGCGGGTGGGGGAGTTCTCCGAGCAGGAGGTCAGCCGGTTCGGTGCCCCCAGCCTGATCACCCGGTCCACCAACGATGTCCAGCAGGTCCAGCAGCTGGTGCTGATGAGCGCCACGCTGATGGTGGCAGCACCCATGCTCAGCATCGGCGGCGTGATCATGGCCATCCGGCAGGACGTCCAGCTGTCCTGGCTGATCGCCGTCTGCGTGCCGGTGCTGCTGATCGCCGTCGGGCTGATCGTCATCCGGATGGTGCCGCTGTTCCGCAAGATGCAGAAGCGGATCGACACCGTGAACCGGGTGCTGCGCGAACAGCTCACCGGCATCCGGGTGGTGCGGGCGTTCGTGCGCGAGGACGTGGAGACGGCCCGGTTCACCCAGGCCAACGCGGATGTCACGGACGTGGCCCTGCAGGCCGGCCGGCTGATGGCGCTCATGTTCCCGGTGGTGATGCTGGTGCTGAACGTGTCGTCCGTGGCGGTGATCTGGTTCGGCTCGTTCCGGATCGGGGACGGGTCCATGCAGGTGGGCACCCTGATCGCCTTCCTCAGCTACCTGATGCAGATCCTGATGTCCGTCATGATGGCCACGTTCATGGCGGTGATGATCCCGCGCGCCTCGGTGTCCGCGGACCGCATCGGCGAGGTGCTGGGCACCCGGTCCAGCGTGCTGCCGCCACTGAACCCGGTCACCGCCGCGGCGGACGGCAGGCAGCGCAGGGGCGAGCTGGAGATGCGCGACGTCGGATTCGCCTACCCGGGTGCCGACCAGCCGGTCCTCTCCGGCATCAGCTTCACCGCGAAGGCCGGGCAGACCACGGCGATCATCGGCAGCACCGGCGCGGGCAAGACCACCCTGGTGAACCTGATGCCGCGCCTGTTCGACGTCACCACCGGGGCGGTCCTGATCGACGGGGTGGACGTCCGCGACCTGCACCCGGACCTGCTCTGGGGGCACATCGGCCTGGTGCCGCAGCGGCCCTACCTGTTCACCGGCACCGTGCGCAGCAACCTGCTGTACGGCAACCCGGCGGCCACCGAGGACGAGCTGTGGGAGGCGCTGGAGATCGCGCAGGCCAGGGACTTCGTGGAGGAGATGGAGGCGGGGCTGGACGCACCCATCAGCCAGGGCGGCACCAACGTTTCCGGCGGGCAGCGGCAGCGGCTGGCCATCGCCCGGGCCCTGGTGAAACGGCCCGAGCTCTACATTTTCGACGACTCCTTCTCCTCCCTGGACACCGGCACGGACGCGCGGCTGCGGCGGGCGCTGAAGCGGAGCACGTCCGGCGCCTCCATGGTGGTCATCGCGCAGCGGGTGTCCAGCATCGTGGAGGCGGACCAGATTTTGGTGCTCGACGACGGCAGGATCGTGGCGCGCGGAACGCACCATGAGCTGCTGGAGAGTTCGGAGACGTACCGCGAGATTGTCTCGTCGCAGCTCGCGGCGGAGGAGACGGTCTGAGCCCCCGGCCCGCGTCCGTGACCGGCGGATCCTGGCGGGTTGTGGCCCGGTGCAAGCACCTGGAGTGCCTGTAACACTGCAGACATGGTCCGCGGACCGAAAAGCTGCCACTGCCTTTGGGCCCGCGACCATATTTTGCGGGTGGCCGCCTCGATAGCATGAGGTGTCCGGACAGAGCCGTCCGGCCAGTTCGACGCAGAAGGAAGCCCATGGCAGCGGTGACGGTGGACGACATCCTCTCGGATCTCCCCCTGGGTTTCGCCACCCTGGTCCTCGGGCCGGTCCCGGCCGGCTCCGCCATTGAACGGTTCCTGATTGTGGATGCCGATGATGAAACGTCCGACGGCGGTGCGGCCTTTGTGCTGCTGATCGGCGTCCGCGGCCGCTCGGCCCTGCCCGCGTTGCGGCGGCTTCTGAAGAACCCCCCGCCGGTGATTGCCGTGAAGGGAAAGCGGGAAGAGCTCATCGAGGCCGAGGAGCTGCTCCGCGATGCGGGCACGGGCCTGCTCCTGGTGGATCCGGCGGCTGACTGGGACCGCCTCCTGTCCATCGCCAAGGACAGGATCCAGCCCCGCAGCTACCAGAGCGAAGTGCTGACCCTGCTGGAAGAGGATCTGTTTGCGATTGCCCAGACCACGGCCAGGCTCACCTCCAGCCACGTGCTCATCGAAGACGCCGCCAACAAGGTGCTGGCCTACTCCACTGTTTCCAATGACATCGACGAGCTGCGCAAAGCTTCCATCCTGACCCGGCGCGGTCCGCGGAAATATGAGCTGTTGCTCAAAGACCTGGGCGCCTACCGGGAACTGCACCGGACCCGGCTGCCGGTGCGGGTGCCAGCCCGGCCGCAGGACGGGCTGCGGGAACGCGTGGCCATCACGCTGTTCGCCGGGGACCGGATCATGGGGTACATCTGGCTCCAGGAAACCGGGGCGGGGTTCGGCGCGGACGTTGACTATGTCCTCAACGGATCTGCCGCCAGGGCTTCCGCCGAGCTGATCCGTTACCGCAACCAGCAGTCCGTGCACATGCGCGAAGACCGCGTGGCGCGGATCCTGTCGGGCCCGGCGGAAGCCGCCGCCAGCGCCCACAGCGAGAAGATCCCCGCTGACCGTCCCGCGGCTTTGATCCTGCTGGGCATCTCGGATGCCGAGGCGCAGGCGGACGACGCAGCACTCAAACACGGCGAGCTGGCCAACCTGGCATCCATCCATGCGGCCGCGTATAAGGCCTCCGCCATCGTGGGCCAGTTCAAGGGCGATACCGCGGTGATTGTCCCTGGGCTGCAGTCCACCGCCGCGGAACCTGGGCTGCGCAGCCTGGCTGAGTCGATCGTCCGGGATGCGGGCAAGCACCTGGGCATCCGTCCGTTCGCCGCCGTGGGGCCGGTGGTCCCGGACCTGCTGTCGCTGCATTCAACCACCAGCATCACCGAGGCCCTGCTGGGCTGCGTCGGCGGGTCTCCGGACGCGTCGGTTGCCACCGTGGACGACTTTGAAGCCGAGATCCTCTTCCGCGAAGCAGTCCACAATTTCACGTCCTCCACGTTCCGTCACCGCAGCCTTTCCGCGTTGCTGCGGGAGGACGGCGAACTCGCCGAAACCCTCCACGCGTATTTCGATGCCGCCCTTGACGTGGCCGGGTGCGCCGCCAGGATGAAGCTCCACAAGAACACCGTCTACTACCGGATCGGCAAGGCATCCCGGCTGACGGGCCTGGATTTCAGCGACCCCCGGGATGCGTTGGTGGCCCTGCTCCACATCCAGGAATGGGCCGGTACACACAAAGAACTCTTAGGCAGGAAATGACCACAGCACTTATGGCGCCTCCGTTGGGCCCGATACTGGACGACATCGTCCGCAGCCACACACCGCAGCGGGAAAGCGGGTCAGTCCCCGCCACTATCCCGCACTTGGCAGCAGTGCCGTTCAACAGGTTCGGGATCGCGGTTGCCACCACGTCCGGTGAGCTGTTCAGTTCCGGCGATGCCCACGTTCCGTTCTCCATCCAAAGCATTTCCAAGGTGTTCACCCTGGCCATGGCGCTCCGGGGCGACGGCCCGGGAACACTGTGGTCCCGCGTGCTGCGGGAGCCGTCCGGTACCCCGTTCAACTCCCTGGTCCAGCTGGAAGTGGAGCACGGCATCCCACGGAACCCCTTCATCAATGCCGGTGCCCTGGTGGTCACCGACCACCTGATGGATGAAACGCCCGACGCCGCCACCCGGCTGTTGCGGTTCCTCACCGAAGAGGCAGGCAGCGCTGGTCCGTTCATTGACGAGGACGCGGCGGCCAGCGAGCTTTCCAGCAGCAGCCGCAACCTGGCCCTGGCGCACTTCCTCAAGGATTTCGGCAACCTGGCGCGGCCAGCGGAATCAGTGGTGGAAAACTATGTCCGGCAGTGCTCCATCATGATGACCTGCGTGGAACTCGCCAAAGCGGGACTTTTCCTGGCCCGGGACGGCGAGGGGACCCACGGACCCGTGGTGTCCCGCAGCGAAGCGAAACGCATCGGCTCCATCATGCTGACGTGCGGCATGTATGACGCCGCCGGCGAGTTCGCCTACCGGGTTGGCCTGCCCGGAAAAAGCGGCGTGGGAGGCGGGATCCTGGTGATCGTTCCCGGCGAATGCGCCATCTGCGTCTGGAGCCCCCGCCTGGACGCTAAGGGAAATTCCCTGGCCGGCACCGCCGCCCTGGCCGACCTTTCGGACCGCACCGGCTGGTCCGTCTTCTGAACACCCGGGCTGCACAGCCCGGCCATTTTCTTCCCCACCTTGCTTGATGTTCCCCTACTGAAAGGCTCAACCATGCCCAACAACCCCAATGACGAGGTTGTAGCGGACCGCAATGCCGCACCGGACCACCTGATCGACGGTGGTCATGCCCACGCTTCCGAGTCCTCGCTGCATGCTGAGGATAAGGGTTATCACAAGAGCCTGAAGCCGCGGCAGATCCAGATGATCGCCATCGGCGGCGCTATTGGTACCGGTTTGTTCCTTGGTGCCGGCGGGCGCCTGAACGCGGCCGGCCCGTCGCTGGTGATCGCTTACGCGGTGTGTGGTTTCTTCGCGTTCCTGATCCTGCGGGCCCTGGGCGAGCTGGTGCTCCACCGCCCCTCGTCCGGGTCCTTCGTGTCCTACGCCCGTGAGTTCTTCGGGGAGAAGGCCGCGTTCGTGTCCGGCTGGTTCTACTGGATCAACTGGGCCACCACCACCATCGTGGACATCACCGCCGCGGCGCTCTACATGCACTTCTTCGGCAACTACGTCCCCTGGATGGCTGACGTGCCGCAGTGGGCCTGGGCCCTGATCGCCCTGGTAGTGGTCCTGAGCCTGAACCTGGTCTCCGTGAAGGTCTTCGGCGAGATGGAATTCTGGTTCGCCCTCATCAAGGTCGCCGCCCTGGTCGCGTTCCTGCTGGTGGGCACGTACTTCGTCATCTTCGGCACCCCCGTGGACGGGCAGGAGGTAGGCCTGAGCCTCCTCTCGGACAACGGCGGCGTGTTCCCCAACGGCCTGCTGCCCATGATCATCCTCATGCAGGGCGTCCTGTTCGCCTACGCCTCGATCGAACTGGTCGGCACCGCCGCCGGCGAGACCGAGAACCCCGAGAAAATCATGCCCAAGGCCATCAACTCCGTAGTCTTCCGCATCGCGGTGTTCTACGTCGGCTCCGTGATCCTGCTGGCCCTGCTGCTCCCGTACACGTCCTACCAGAAGGGCGTCAGCCCGTTCGTGACGTTCTTCGGCTCCATCGGCGTCCAGGGCGTGGACGTGATCATGAACCTGGTGGTCCTCACCGCGGCACTGTCCTCGCTGAACGCCGGCCTGTACTCCACCGGACGGATCCTCCGCTCCATGTCCGTCAACGGCTCCGCCCCGAAGTTCGCGTCCCGCATGAACAAAGCCGGCGTCCCCTACGGCGGCATCGCCATCACCGCCGCCGTCTCGCTCCTCGGTGTGCCGCTGAACTACCTGGTCCCGGCCGAAGCGTTCGAGATCGTCCTGAACATCGCCTCCGTGGGCATCATCATGACCTGGGCCACCATCGTCCTGTGCCAGATCCAGCTCAAACGCTGGGCCGACAAAGGATGGGTGGAACGGCCCTCCTTCAGGATGTTCGGCGCCCCCTACACCGGATACCTCTCCCTGGTCTTCCTGATAGGCGTCCTGATCATGGTCTTCATCGACTCACCCCTGACCATGATGGTCACAGCCATCGCCTCAGTCCTGATGGTCTTCGGCTGGTACGCCTGCCGCAAACGCATCCACGAAATCGCCGAAACCCGCGAAGGCCACACCGGCACCGCACCGGTCATCGCCAACCGGACACCCATCCGGTAATTCACCAACGCCAACCGATCCGCACTGCCAAAGAAAGCCCATGACAACGGAAACCGAAGCAACCCTGACCGCATCCCCCACCCGGCCCGCCGCCGTCGTTCTTTCCACTGCTGACCCACGCCCGGCGCTGAAGTCCGCCGGGCACGTGATTGTTGATTCGCTGCTGGCCCACGGCGTGGAGCGCACCTACGTGGTTCCCGGCGAGAGCTTCCTTGACGTGCTGGACGGCCTGCACCACTCGAAGATTGAAACCATCGTCTGCCGGCACGAAGGCGGTGCGGCCTACATGGCGGAGGCGGACGGGAAAATGCAGCAGCGCCCCGGGGTGGCCATGGTGACCCGCGGCCCCGGGGCGGCGAACGCGCATGTGGGGCTGCATACCGCATGGCAGGATTCCACCCCCATGCTGCTGTTCGTGGGCCTGATCCCGTTCGCGCACCGTGACCGTGAGGCGTTCCAGGAGTTCGACATCAAGGCCTGGTTTGATACCGGCGCCAAACGTGTCATGGTGCTGGACCACCCGGAACGGGCATCCGAGATCGTGGCCGAAGCGATGTTCGCGGCCATGAGCGGGCGGCCGGGTCCGGTGGTGGTGGGCCTGCCGGAGGACATCATCCGGCAGCAGATCGACCCGGCGGTCCACCCCGTCATTCCGGTGGCCGCCGGCGGGATGAGCATCACCGACGCCACCGCCCTGGAGGCTGCGCTGGCAGAGTCCCGCAAGCCGCTGTTCGTCACCGGCGGCAACGACTGGACTCAGGAGGCAGCGGACCAGTTGACCGGTTGGCTGGAACGGCATCACATCCCGGCGGCAGCGGAATGGCGGACGCAGGGCACGGTTTCCTTCGATTCCCCCTCCTATGTGGGACCGATCGGCTATGGGAGGCCCCGGCCCACGTACAACCTGCTGGAGGAAACCGACTTGCTGGTGTTTGTGGGGACGGTACCGGGCGACGTAATCACGGACGGGTTCCTCTGCCGGCAGGATTGGAACAAGAAGAACTTCCTGGTCACCGTGGACCCCTCACTCCGGGGCCGCTCGGGACCTGTTTCGCGGCAGATCCTGGCCAAGCCTGACGCCTTTGTCCGCGACCTTGCAGGCATCGACCTGCCCGTGAAGGACGAGTGGAAAGCGTGGACGGCCCGGATGCGCGGCGAGCAGGAGCGATTCGCCGCGCTGCCCCCGGCGGAGCCTGCAGCGGGGCAGGCGAGGATGGACACGCTCATGGCGAACCTGGTGCCCAGGCTGCCAGGGGATTCGATGGTCACCTTCGGTGCGGGGGAGCACACCAACTGGGCGCACCGCTATTTCCCCACCCGCCGCTACGCCTCCATGATCAGCGCCCGCAACGGTTCCATGGGTTATTCGGTCCCCTCGGCCATCGCGGCCTCGCTGGCTGAACCCCGACGCCGGGTGGTCACCATTGCCGGGGACGGCGAGTTCCTTATGAACGGGCAGGAGCTGGCTACCGCGGCGCAGTACGGGGCCACGCCCCTGGTGATCGTGATGGACAACCAGGAGTACGGCACCATCCGCACCCACCAGGAGCGGCATTATCCGGCCCGAGTCTCCGGGACGCAGCTGAAGAATCCGGATTTCGGCCTGATGGCCCGGGCCTTCGGCGGTTTTGGGATCACCGTCACCGACGACCGCGACGTTCCGGCCGCCCTGGACGCGGCGTTGGCGGCCATCGATGAGGACGGTGTCTTCGCCCTGATCCACCTCATTGTGGAGCAGCGGGTCAAAGCCTATTGAGAGGGGCATTTCCTGTGGCGCAACTGCCCGCTGATTCCCAGCCTCCGAACGTAAACTGACCTCTGCATCACTTCCCGTGAGCTTCGAGTCAGGTTGGAGCCGGCATGCTCTGGAGACTGCTTCTTGAACACCTGCGTCTGTTGCGGCAGGCAGTGAGCCGGCATGTGTTCTCCCACCTCGCGGCGGAGGAGACCGTATGAGCCCCGAACCCGCTTCGGCACCCGGCACCAAGGCCGCGCCCGGCACGAAAACCGCGGACGCCGACGTCGTACGCATCCCGCGTCCCGCCGGCCCCGGACGCGGCGGACCCTTCGGCGGAATGAACATCCCGGCGGAGAAAGCGATGAACTTCGGCGCCTCCGCCAAGCGGCTGCTGGGGACGCTGCGGCCGGAACGTGCCTGGCTCACCCTGGTGCTGCTGATGGCCGTGGCGGGTGTGGTGCTGCAGGTGATCGGGCCGCGGCTGCTGGGCGAGGGCACCAACCTGATCTTCTCCGGCGTGGTGTCCAAGGAGCTGCCGGCGGGCGTGACGCAGGAGCAGCTGATCGCGCAGTTGCGCGCGGCGGGAGACAACCAGAAGGCGGACATGCTCAGCGCCATGACGCTGACGCCCGGTGCCGGGATCGACTTCGCGGCGCTGGGGAGCGTGCTGACGTGGGCGCTGGTGCTGTATGTGCTGGCGTCGGCGTTCATGTGGGGGCAGGCGTATGTGCTCAACGGTGTGGTGCAGCGGACGGTCTTCGGGCTGCGCGAGGAGATCGAGGCGAAGATCAACCGGCTGCCGCTGAAGTATTTCGATTCCATCCAGCGCGGTGAGCTGCTGAGCCGGGTCACCAACGATGTGGACAACATTTCGCAGAGCCTGCAGCAGTCCATCTCCCAGGCGGTGACGTCCGTGCTGTCCGTGGTGGGCGTGCTGGTGATGATGTTCATCCTTTCGCCCACGCTGGCCCTGATCGCGCTGGTGACCATTCCGCTGACGCTGGGTATTACGGCGCTGATTGCCAAGCGTTCGCAGAAGCTGTTCGTGGCGCAGTGGAAGAACACGGGCCAGCTGAACGGGCAGATCGAGGAGACGTACACCGGGCATGCGCTGGTGAAGGTGTTCGGCCGGCAGCGCGAGGTGGGGGAGCGGTTCCGGCAGAAGAACCAGGAGCTGTATGAGGCAAGCTTCGGGGCGCAGTTCATTTCCGGGCTGATCATGCCGGCCATGACGTTTATCGGGAACCTGGTGTACGTGGGGATCGCCGTGGTGGGCGGCTTGCAGGTGGCGTCCGGGGCGATGCAGCTGGGCGATGTGCAGGCGTTCATCCAGTACTCGCGGCAGTTCACGCAGCCGCTGGCGCAGCTGGGGTCCATGGCCAACCTGCTGCAGTCCGGGGTGGCGTCCGCGGAGCGGGTGTTTGGGCTGCTGGATACGGAGGAGCAGTCGGCGGATCCTGCTTCTTCGGGTGAGGAGTCCGACGGCGGCCGTGCGGTGCGTGGGCGGCTTGCGTTTGAGGGGGTATCCTTCGCGTATTCGCCGGACAAACCGCTGATTTCGAACCTCTCCCTGGTCGCGGAGCCGGGGCAGACGGTAGCGATCGTGGGGCCCACCGGGGCGGGCAAGACCACGCTGGTGAACCTGATGATGCGGTTCTACGAGCTGGACGGCGGCCGGATCACGCTGGACGGCGTGGACATCACCACCATGAGCCGGCATGACCTGCGCTCGCGGATGGGGATG
Organism: Pseudarthrobacter sp. 1G09; assembly: GCF_050038305.1. Classification (NCBI taxonomy): domain Bacteria; kingdom Bacillati; phylum Actinomycetota; class Actinomycetes; order Micrococcales; family Micrococcaceae; genus Pseudarthrobacter; species Pseudarthrobacter sp. 1G09. Next base: position 3,878,422 of record NZ_CP188306.1, on the reverse strand, counting down.
GTGCTGCAGGATACGTGGCTGTTCGGCGGGACCATCCGGGACAACATCGCCTACGGCCGGCCCGGGGCATCAGAGGCCGAGATCCTGGAGGCGGCGCAGGCGACGTACGTGGACCGGTTCGTGCACTCGCTTCCGGACGGGTACGACACCGTGCTGGACGACGAGGGCTCCAACGTGTCGGCCGGCGAGAAGCAGCTGCTGACCATTGCCCGGGCGTTCCTGGCCCGGCCATCGGTGCTGATTCTGGACGAGGCGACGTCCTCCGTGGACACCCGGACCGAGGTGCTGGTGCAGAAGGCCATGAGTGCGCTGCGCTCCGACCGGACGTCCTTCGTGATCGCGCACCGCCTGTCCACCATCCGTGACGCCGACCTCATCCTGGTGATGGAGGCCGGTCAGATCGTGGAACAGGGGACGCACGCGTCACTGCTGGCCGCCGGCGGGGCGTACGCGCGGTTGTATGAGGCGCAGTTCGCGGCGCCTGCGGCGGAAGTCTGAGATCAACTGCCGGACGGGGCCGGGATGCAGGGCTTAAAGGTGGACGATCTATTGGGCGTTAGGACGTTTCGCATCAACGTCCAACTATCAGAATGTGCGCTGTAATCTGGGATACAGCACGGACCGGACTTTTCGCGCCGATTCTGAGACTGCCCCGGGTACCGACGGACGTTCGTCACCGTCGGTTTCTGAGTTCCTTGCGGTGCTTCCGTTCCCTTCGCCCTGGTCCTCGGACGTGCTGCAAGCCTAGGAAGTCTGCCAGGCTTTCTCTCGAGTTTAGGTCTGTGCCCGACCGGCCGCATGTTGCCGAACGCTACTATCTCCGAGAGCTTAGTTCCGGCAACAGAGGAGGATGTTCGAATCGAGACTTGCGAGGCCCAGATACAAAAGTACGTGGGGCGAGCCGCTTCTTATCTCCTCTTGGGTGAGGAGCGGTCTTCAGTCACTAGAAGTTCTATCCGGGCTATCGCCTCAAGGCGGACGACGATGGCTTCCCACTCGGTCAAGAGCACCGCAGGAAGATTTACCATGCTTGTTCTTCCGTGGAGAACATCCGAAGTTCGTTTGTAAATGTGTCGTGCTAGTCGTACGAGACCGAGTAATTCCGAAGACGCCGCTCGTCCCTCGTAGGCTACGAGTGCAAACGCCAGCCGAGGGCCGATCTTGATCTGATTTACGACGACTATTTGGCTCGCAAACGCGTCCGACACCGCCTTCGTTGCAATTTGCTCTACCCGGAGGCGCAGATTGATGACCGCTAAGCGTGACCCAGACTCGTTCGTCACATGATCTGCAGTCATGACGTCGAAGCCAATGCCTTACAGGCATCGCGCGCGGCACGTATCTCTGCTCTTGTAGCTTGGCTGAGTTGAGAATTTCCGTGGATTGATTGGTTCCAGGAGGCCAGGTGCGGCTGGCATCGCTGCACCGCCCGCGTCACGGGATTCGAGGCAGGGGTCGGTCCCTGCCAAAAGGTCGTTGCGACCGCGAGTCGCTGCTCAGTCGTGTATGCCTTGTCGAGGTTCGTGAGGTCTGCATCCGTGTCTCGACCGAAGAGGACAGCATTCCGAAGGACGAAAGCCCGTAGCGCGTTATCGATACTCATTCGACACAAGCCGCGAATCGGATCGGTGACGTCCGTCGTGGTTCCGGTCTCTTCGAGAGAGAGGTCAAGAATAGTCCCTGCGTCGGTTAGCAATTGGTCCCAGAAGTGGCTGCTGTCCGTAACTTTTACCGCCCCAGTGGCACCGGAACGATCCACCAAACGCGTGTCGCAGTCGTGGGTTCTAGCCGCCAGATGCTCTTTTAGTCGATCATCGTGTGTCAGGACGATCACGCGGCGCGTTTCAGCGAGCTCGGAAAGCAAGCCCGCGAGCCTATCGATCCTCAGTTCATCGAAGGCGTGGACAGGGTCATCAAAGATAAGGAATCCAAACGGTCCACCATCCACGGACGCGAGCAGTGGAGCTAGGAGGACAGCGTTTCTCTGCCCTGCGCTTAGCATGCCGAGGTCGACCCGGTTGCCGTTCTCGTCAACGAGCTCCATTGATGCTTTGGTGGCCAGAACGCTGATGCTCTTCAGATGAAGCTCGGCATCGGATAGGAGTTCCGTTACACGTGCGCCGGCTTTTCCTTCGAGTGAGATGCTCCGCCTCTTTCGGAGCTGATTTCGAAGCTCGTCAACTCGACTTGAAGTTGCGGTCCACATGGGAGATTCCGCAGCAGATACGCCATCCGCTTCCCAGCACGCGGCGAAATCCTCGACTGCCCGTGCTCTGGCAATGCGCCATTGCTTGGTCGCATCGGTCCGCGCCACGGCCTCATCCATCAAAGTTCGCGCGTCATCGGAGTGAAGCCAATCCGACAGTTCTGCCGTTGCAGTCAGAACCGAGTGTTGCGTGGCAATCCCTGCTTCGCGTGCACCATTGAATTTGTCCAATACCTTCTGCCCGAAGGAACTCAACGCATTGATGGGATCAGACGACTCGGCCTGAGAACCGATTTTGATGGTGGCAACCAGCAACTCGTTTGCAACGATTGCCAAGGCTTTCGTATCCTGGGCCACCCTCGCCCTCAAGGATGACAGATTCTGATTTCGTTTGACGGTTTCCCCCAGCGTTTTCAGCCAGCTTGGGCTCGGAGCCGCGCAAACGGGGCACGTGCGGTCCTCCAGATGGCGGTTCTTGGCTTCGTCGTGTAATTGTTCCAATGTCCCCGCAAGATATTGCTCAGCCGTTGTGCCGGCCTTCTCAAATTCCTTTATGGTAACTAGAACATTCGTGGCCGCCGTCGAGAGTCTTTCCTTGGTGTCAGCAGGCATTGAGTCGGAATTTAGGCCCGTCTCGAGCAATCCTGCGTCGTTCAGCCACTTGTCCTTGCAATCGCCGATGATGGGCTCAGGTACCGGGTCGAGAGGCGTTGTATTGCCGACAGAACGTCGATCGTTGTCGATCTGGGAAAGAGAGCGCATAGCCTCGTTTTTTGCGCTGCGCCACCGGTTTAATGCTTCCGCGGAAGCATTGCCCCGGAGGGTGATCGTCTCCTGAAGCGCGGTGAAACTTCCACCCAAGGCCAACAAGCCCTCGAAATAAGTTGCTAAGTCTTTGCTCAACTGCACTCGACGCTCAAGCGATGCGTAGGCGAAGACGGGTTGATGGCTAACTAAGGCCTGATGCCAGTTCGACCCGAGATCGACTTGCTGTGAGCCGTTCAGGCTTTCCAGGCGGGCATCGTGGGATTCGACGTCTCCTGTCTCACCCAAGACTGTCGCCAAAACTAAGCGGTCCCCCTGCGAGGAGAGGGTCACTTCGACTCGGGCCGATGATGAACCCCTCGCGAGATGTACCGGATCCCAGAGGGCAGCTTTACCGGCTCTCCCCCCAGTCGCTGCTGGTATGCTCCCGGACAGAGCCAGGTCAATCGCATCGCTAATACTGGACTTACCTGCACCGTTCAGACCATGTAGGACCGTGATTCCTGGCGTCGGATCAAAAACAAGCACAAGCGGATCGTCGTTCAGAATCCCGCGATAGTTGCATATGGAGATCCGCTCAAGTCGCCAACTCCGACCCGGATCCAGCCAAGGTGTGCCATCGCTTGATGAGCCGGCAAGTTCCGACGCAACGGCATGAAGACGATCCCAGCTTTCGGTGTTTTGGCGCGCCGTTGCTCGTCTCTGAGCAATCTCATTCACGATCTCTTCAAACGAAAACATCGTGAGAGCATCGGTTTGCTCTTCTTCGACTACCAGCGTCACGCATTCCCCCAGTTTTGAAGCGGCCTCGACGGTACAACGGATTTATCCTCGCATACTCAATGGTTAGTAGAGCATTCATGCTAGGGGTGCTGCTTGACGCCAAGCCTTGTCCGCTAAGTATCGTTTTTTGGAGTCGTCTACCCGGAATCGCGAAATTAGGGTGCCCGCCATGGCCTGAGGCATCGAAGTTGTCTCCACCAAGCACTACGGGATTCACCCTTCGTTGAAGATGCCAGTTAAATTGATTAAACCTGTGCATTGAACGGCGTTCGGGCGTCGAGAGGCACGGCCACGAAGGTGTGCAAGTGATTGCACCCCTTACCGACCATTCCACGCCGCTGGGGGAATGGCGATTTTTTGATACCAGGAGCCGACTGGACGCAGTCGATGTCATGCCTCTTGCATCACTGGTCCGTCATATGGTTCGGTCTGGCGGGTATTCTAAGTGCATCCCGGCCTATCCGCGTGGATATACTCACCAAAGCCTACGTCTCGCTGTCTTGAGAAAACTCTCGTGACAGCCATTTATTGATGATTAATCTAATTTACCGATATGATCCCCAAATGGAATTACTTAATCTGGATAAACCCGTACGAAATCACATGTCGCAAGAAATCGAGAGGGACGTGCAGGGAGGGGTGCTCTACGTGAGTCGCCGCCTCACTGATGAAGGAGCGAGTTCTTGGCCTGATCTGCTTCTGGCCGCCGCTGTTTCTGGTACGCCGAAATCTCTGGCGGAATCTCTGTTTTCCACTAGTGCGTTGCGTCTGACAGAGACTTCACAACGAAACGGGAAGCAATACGAAAAAGCAGTCCCCATCAATGCGGCCGAGACGCTTGCCGAGGGGGAGTTCAACAGATTTTACATCCGTGCGGTTTGTCTCCAAGCTACGAAACTGGGTCATGATGATGTGGAGGTATACCGGGCCAAGGCAGTGGTCAACCCTAGGATTGAGTCCGAAGATTTGATAGGTAGCCGCTTCTCTGCCGGACGTCTGTTGGGCGACATGCGTACGTCGACCTGGGCCGAGAGCGTTTTTGGGTTGCCTCCCGGTCCGAACTCTGGACTGAGTGTGAAAATTGTCGATTCGCAAAGCAATTGAGCATTTCGGGGTGAAGGTCTGTTGATCATTGCGGCATGCCTCGGAAGCGGAACCCGCCACAATATCTGCCTCTCCGAGGGCGGCCCGATGGCAGTCCGCGTTTCCGGTTCCGTTTCTTGCGGCGCCATCTGGAGCGAAAGCCCCAAATCCCGATGTGCGCCAAATCAACATGGATGGTCTCGCCGGCCCACAGGAGTACCGCACCAACCCGCCGCCGTAGCACACCGACACACAGCGCAACGTGTCAGCCCCCACCCGTAACCTGATGAGATGCTTCGTTTTGCTCTGGATATAGACTCTGTCGCCCGTCCCGTCCGCGCGCAGGCGCTCCTGGACGCGGTCAACCACAGGGTCGTCATTGCCGACGGGGCCATGGGCACCATGCTGCAGGGCCGGGAGCTGTCCCTGGAGGCGGACTTCCAGAACCTGGAGGGCTGCAACGAGATCCTCAACGACACCCGGCCGGACGTCATCGCGGACATCCACGACGCCTACTTCGCCACCGGCATCGACGCCGTGGAAACCAACACCTTCGGCGCCAACTGGTCCAACCTCTCGGACTATGGCATCGACGACCGCATCACCGAGCTCGCCCTCAAGGGTGCCAAGATCGCCCGCGAACGCGCTGAGGCAGCGGAAGCAACAGACGGCCGCATGCGCTGGGTCCTCGGCTCCATGGGGCCCGGCACCAAGCTCCCCAGCCTCGGCCACACCACCTACGACCACCTCAAGCAGACCTTCGCGCTCCAGGCCGAGGGCCTCATCGACGGCGGCGCGGACGCGTTCCTCATCGAAACCAGCCAGGACCTCCTGCAGACCAAGGCTGCCGTCAACGGCTGCAAGCAAGCCATTGTCGCCAAGGGCATCCGCCTCCCCATCTTCGTCGAAGTGACGGTCGAGACCACCGGAACGATGCTCATGGGCTCCGAAATCGGCGCCGCGCTCACCGCCCTGGAACCGCTCGGCGTTGACGCCATCGGCCTGAACTGCGCCACCGGCCCGGACGAGATGAGCGAGCACCTCCGCCACCTCTCCAAGCAGTCCTCCGTGGCCATCGCCTGCATGCCCAACGCCGGCCTGCCCGTCCTCGGCGCCAACGGCGCGCACTACCCGCTCTCACCCGCCGAGCTCGCCACCGCGCACGAGCAGTTCGTCCGCGAATTCGGTCTGGGCCTGGTGGGCGGCTGCTGCGGTACGACGCCGGAGCACCTGGCCGCCGTCGTCGAACGTCTTGCGCCCTTCCGCAACAAAGCCGTGCCCGCCACGGCGGACAAAACAGCTCCGGCACGAGTACCCACCGAGCGTGAAGCCGGCATCGCCTCCCTCTACCAGCACGTGAACTTCGACCAGGAGTCGGCCTACCTGGCCATTGGTGAGCGCACCAACGCCAACGGTTCCAAGGCCTTCCGCCAGGCCATGCTCGAAGAGCGCTGGGACGACTGCGTGGACATCGCCCGCGAACAGATCCGCGTCGGCGCGCACCTGCTGGACGTCTGCGTGGACTACGTGGGCCGCGACGGCGTCGCGGACGTCAAGGAGATCGTCTCCCGTTTCGCATCGGCCTCCACCCTCCCGCTCGTCATCGACTCCACCGAACCTCCCGTCCTGCAGGCAGGCCTGGAACTCATCGGCGGCCGCCCCGTAGTCAACTCCGTCAACTATGAGGACGGCGACGGTCCCAACAGCCGCTTCGCCCGCATCATGCCGCTGGTCAAGGAACACGGCACCGCCGTGATCGCCCTGACCATCGATGAACAGGGCCAGGCCCGCACCACCGAGGGCAAGGTGGCCATCGCCTCCCGCCTCGTCGACGCCCTGGTGGGCGAATGGGGGATGCGTGTCGAGGACATCATCGTCGACGCGCTGACCTTCCCCGTCGCCACCGGCCAGGAAGAGACCCGCCGGGACGGCATCGAAACCATCGAAGCCATCCGGCAGATCACCGCCAAGTACCCCGGCATCAACACCACGCTCGGTGTCTCCAACGTGTCCTTCGGCCTGAACCCTGCCGCGCGCATCGTCCTGAACTCGGTGTTCCTGCATGAAGCTGCGGAAGCGGGCCTCACCAGCGGCATCATCGACGCCGCCAAGATCGTCCCGCTCGCCTCCATCCCGGAAGACCAGCGCAAGGTGGCCCTGGACCTGGTCTGGGACCGCCGCGAATACGACGCGGACGGCAACACCACCTACGATCCGCTAGCCATCATGCTCGACATGTTCGCCGGCGTCGACACCGCTGCCCTCAAAGACCAGCGCGCCGCCGAGCTCGCGGCGCTGCCCACCGGCGCACGCCTGGAGCGGCGCATCATCGACGGCGAAGGCAAGGGCCTCGAAGCGGACCTGGACCTGGCCCGCAGCGAAGGCATGACCCCGCTCGGCATCATCAACGACCACCTGCTCGAAGGCATGAAGGTGGTGGGCGAGCGGTTCGGCGCCGGCGAAATGCAGCTCCCGTTCGTGCTGCAGTCCGCCGAGGTGATGAAGAACGCCGTCGCCCTGCTCGAGCCGCACATGGAGAAGTCCGACTCTTCCGGCAAGGGCACCATGGTGATCGCCACCGTCCGCGGCGACGTGCACGATATCGGCAAGAACCTGGTGGACATCATCCTCACCAACAACGGCTACAAAGTGGTCAACATCGGCATCAAGCAGGGCATCGCCGAGATCATGGCCGCCGCGGAGGAGCATAACGCGGACGTGATCGGCATGTCCGGGCTGCTGGTGAAATCCACCGTGGTGATGAAGGAAAACCTCGCCGAGCTGCAGGCCCGCGGCCTGGCCAAGAAGTGGCCGGTCATCCTGGGCGGCGCAGCCCTGACCCGCGCCTACGTGGAGCAGGACCTGGCGGAGCAGTTCGACGGGGTGGTCCGCTATGCCAAGGACGCCTTCGAGGGCCTCGCCCTCATGGAGCCGCTGGTGAAGGTGGCCCGCGGCGCGTCCCCGGACGACGTCGGCCTGCCGCCGCTGAAGAAGCGCATCCATCGCAGCGGCCCCACCTTCACCGTCACCGAACCCGAGGCAATGCCCGGCCGGTCTGACGTCGCCGCGGACAACCCAGTGCCCGCCCCGCCGTTCTGGGGCACCCGCATTGTCCGCGGCGTCTCGCTGCACGACTACTCCGCGTTCCTCGATGAGCGCGCCACCTTCATGGGGCAGTGGGGCCTCAAGCCCGGCCGCGGCGAGGACGGTGCCTCCTACGAGGAACTCGTGGAACGCGAAGGCCGCCCGCGCCTGCGCTACTGGCTGGACCGCATCCTCGGCGAAGGCATGCTGGACGCCTCCGTCGCGTACGGCTACTTCCCCGTAGTGTCCGAGGGCGAACAGGTAGTGGTGCTGCACCACGGCGAGGATCCCGACGGCGTCCTGGGCCAGGCGGGCCTGCTCGCCCCGGATGGTGGTTCAGGCGGCCCGATCGGCACCGACCGCCTGCGCTTCAACTTCCCGCGCCAGCGCCGCGACCGGCACCTCTGCCTGGCCGACTTTGTGCGCTCCCGCAAATCCGGCCAGATCGACGTGCTCCCGGTACAGCTGGTCACCGCCGGATCGAAGATCGAGGAGTTCACCTCCAAGATGTTCGCCGCCAACCAGTACCGCGCCTACTACGAGCTCAACGGCCTGGTCATGCAGCTCACCGAGTCCCTGGCCGAGTTCTGGCACTCCCGGATACGCAAGGAATTGGGCTTCGCCGCCGAGGAACCCAAGGACAAGGCAGGCCTGTTCAAGCTCGACTACCGCGGCGCACGGTTCTCCCTTGGCTACCCCGCCTGCCCCGACATGGAGGACCGCCGCAAGGTGGTGGAGCTGCTGAAGCCCGAGCGCATGGGCGTGGTCCTCAGCGATGAGCTGATGCTGCACCCCGAGCAGTCCACCGACGCCTTTGTGTTCCACCACCCGGAGGCCAAGTATTTCAAGGTGTGAGTTGAACGCCGCTGTGAAAGGCTGCAGTCATGGACACCTCATCGCGGGAACATGACCTCGTTCTCTACGGAGCGACGGGTTTCGTTGGCAGACTGATCGCCGGCTACATCGCCGAGCATGCACCGGCCGGTATGCGGGTCGGACTCGCGGGCCGGTCCACGTCCAGGCTCGAGGCGGTTCGGTCGCAGTTGCCGGCCGCGGCGCACGGATGGGCCCTCATCGAAGCCGACTCCGAGGACACGGACTCAATGGCCGCCATGGCTGCGACCACACGCGTGCTCTTCACCACCGTCGGTCCATACGCGAAACACGGACTGCCCGTCGTCGAGGCCTGTGCCCGGGCCGGTACCCACTACGGAGACCTCGCCGGTGAGGTGTCCTTCATCCGGGAGGCTATCGACCGCTACGACGATCTGGCCAAGATGAACGGGGCCCGGATAGTGCACTCCTGCGGCTACGACTCCGTGCCGTCCGACCTCGCCGTACTGCTGCTGCATCAGGCGGCAGAAGCCGATGCCGCAGGCGGTTTAGCCGAGGTCCAGCTCGTTGCAACGGCCAAGGCTGGCATCAGCGGAGGCACGATCGAGTCGATGCGCGGGCAGCTCGACGCAATGCGATCAAGCACCGCCCTGAGGTCACTAGCTGCGGACCCCTATGCCCTGAGCCCCGACCGTACACGGGAGCCGACGACACCACAGCCGCCTGACGCCGGTCCCGTGCACCGTTCCGAGGACGGCACCTGGACTGCGCCTTTCATCATGGCCCCGTTCAACACCCGGATAGTTCGCCGCAGCAACGCACTGCAGGGCTGGGCCTACGGCCGCTCCCTTCAGTACGGCGAGGTGATGGGAGTGGCACCCGGACCGGCAGGAGCGGTCACCGCCAGGGCAATGGCACTCGGGCTTCGGTCATTCATGGGCGCGATGGCTTTCCCACCCAGCCGGAAAGTGCTCGATCGCTTTCTTCCGGCACCAGGTGCGGGTCCGAGCACCGGCACGCAGCACGCAGGCTGGTTCCACTCGCAGGTGACCGCCCGTACCGAATCCGGCCAGCGCTACCAGGCCGTTGCTGCTGGCCCCGGTGATCCCGGCTATGCCGCCACCGCCGTGATGGCAGGGGAGAGTGCACTTGCTCTTGCCCTCGACGGTGACAGGCTGCCGACCGCTAATGGGTCGCTGACACCGGCCACTGCACTCGGCACCGTGCTCATAAGGCGGCTCCGAGCCGCCGGCCACACCTACCAGGTAACTAAACTGGCGTGAACCCAGGTCCTGCAGATCACTTGAGGTTCCGCCAGTACCATCTGTTGCCCAGGCAACCGCGGGGTGCTTGGTCGAAGTAGGCTTCAAACCGGGCGGGGGAGGGGCCAGCGGCGGCTGTCACGAGCGGGTGTCGAGGTACTGCAGAATCGCCCGGGCCGTTTCCTCCGGAGCGCTGACGTGGGGGCAGTGCCCGGTGGCCTGAAGCTGCACCAGGGTGCTGTGTTCCAGATTCTTGTGCAGGTAGGCGCCCACTTCCGGCGGGGCAAGCCGATCGTCGGAGCACTGCAGAATCAGGCAGTTGGTGCGCACCTTTCTCAGTTCAGGCCGGGTATCGGAGAAGAAGGTTACCCCGGCGAAATGCCGTGCGATGGCCGGATCTGTCCGGCAGAAGCTGGCCCGCAGGTCCTCCGCTAATTCCGGCTCCTGCGGGTTGCCCATAACCATGGGCGCCAAGACTGCGGCCCAGGCGAAATAGTTGCTGTCCAGAGATGCCAGCAGGCCCTCGATGTCTTCCCTGGAAAACCCGCCCACGTAACCGTCGTACGGGTCATCCGTATGACGGGGCGAAGGAGCAAGCAGGACCAGGTGGGAGAAACGGTTGGGGTCCTGCACGGCGGCGATCACGGCGATCATCGTGCTGACGCTGTGTCCCACCAGGATGACGTCCTCCAATTCAAGGGCGGCGCAGATCTCCAGCAGGTCCGACGCGTACCCATTGAGGGACCCGTACTTCTCCCAGTCATAGGCGCTGATATCCGAGTGTCCTGCACCCACATGGTCGAAAAGCACCAGCCGATAATCATCAGCGAAATAGGGCAGCAGTTTCCGCCACATCGCCTGATCGCAGCCAAAACCGTGGGCAAACATCATCACGGGCCCATCATCCCGCCCTGATATGGTCACGTTGTTCCGGCCGATTACCGCAGCAGCTGCTTCGATCACTTTCTCACTGACCCTCCGCCGGGTGGCGTCCACTCCCAGACTATCCACGGGAAACAACGAATTCTAAGGATCCTCCCACTATGACCGTCAAGGCTGTGTCGATCCAGCCCATTACGTACTGACGCGGTCCATCCACCCGGAGGCCAAGTACTTCAAGGTGTGAGTTGGTGCCCGTTTCCGCTGCTCAGACGGCCTAAGCTTCCCGTATGGGAATTATCATCACACTGCTTATTATCTGGCTGGTCCTCTCAGTCCTCGGCTTCGTCGTCAAGGGACTGCTCTGGCTGGCCTTCATCGGCCTGATCCTGTTTGTGGCCACCGCCGTATGGGGCTGGTTCAAACGCAGGGCCAACGTCTGACCTGAAACGTCCGACTTAAGGAAAGCGGACGACGGCGGGAGGTTTCCCGCCGTCGTCCGCTTTTTTGTGCCCGTGGGCGGCAAGCCGCAGACCTAGTTACAGGGTTGGGGCTTGCCGTGAGGCAAGGAAGTTCCGGCTATGCGCCACGCTGCTCCGTCCCACACGATGGTGTAGGTGATTCGCCAATTGGAACAGGTTTGTCCATCGACTCCGTGCTGGGCGTCCTGTCGTGTCTGCAAAAGGACGTTAGCTTCCAGGGAATCTCCTGCCCCTGTTACGTTGACTACGTCGAGCTTCGTCCAGTACGACGAGCCGAGTCCTTCACTCCACTTTGCCTCGCCGCCGAAACTTGCCCCCAACTCCGGTGTGAACTGTTTGAAAGCTGCAGAGTAAGCGCCGCGGTTGATGCCTTGGCCGTGCAGTAACAAGGCCTGGCCGATGTTGTTGGCCTGATCATGGTTCGAGCTGACTTTCATGGGGAATATCCCGGAATTTGGCGCGGGCGCCTCCCCGCAATCTACGGGCGCCATCGGTACTCCCCGTTTTTGCCATTCTGATACCGCTTCTGTAACCCTAGGTGCGGTGACTGCATAGGCCATGCCTTCCGAGTCTTTCCGGGTTGCGCTAACTACTCCGGTGACTTTCCCTTCCAGGTTGAGCAGAGGTCCACCGCTGTTTCCGGGATTGATTGCGGTGTCTGTTTGCAGCATGTTGCCGATAACTCCGCTCCCGAAGTTGATGTCGCGGTTCAGCCCGCTTACAACACCCCTGGTAAGGGTTAATGACTCTCTCTGAGGAAAGCCGAGTGCGGCAACTTCGGTTCCAATTGGTGGCTCCGAGGATTGAAACTGGAACTGATGGCCTGCCGCTTTAGACTCCAGGCGTACCAGTGCCAGGTCTGCAAGTTCATTGAACCCCAAGATCACGCCGCCCACCGAGGTGCCGCCAAAGTCGATGCTGATGGCTGCAGCATCGTCAACGACGTGGGCCGCAGTGACCACAAGATCAGGAGCGACCAAAAATCCAGTGCCGGTGGAGTTCACGGCGCAGCCTGTGACGCTCAGTTGTCCCACCCCGGACTGCACTTCGGCCACTACTTCCGGCCAGGATGTAGGCGCCGCCCGCTCCGATGACGTGGGCGGTGCAGTGGTCGGCGAAGGACTGGGGGCAGGGCTGGTTGGTGACGGTTGTTGCGTCACCGTGGGAGACGTTGTCGGTGAACTATCCCGAGGCGGTGTGGCGACAGGCGCGGTACATCCGGCGAGCAACAGCGCGGAGAGGGAAACTGCGGTAATAGATGGAAAAATTGCCGGGGCTGGAAGCTTTCTGGTCTCCATTGAATTCAGTCCTAACGCTCGGCCGGCAGCCGCGGAAGACGGCTAACTAAAAGCTAATCCGGGAAAAGAACAATTTCCGTATCAAGACCCCCCTATTTTTCTGGAGCGTAAATAGGGGGGGGCTTGTTTACCGTCTCAATAGCTCAGCAAACCCTAGGAAGTGAACTGGTGTCGGGTCCCATTCGTGGATGGTTCAGGCGCATGGACACCCTGGGCGCGGGCTTTCGCAATCCCGCCGGAGACCGGCTTCACCCGGCGCAGTGCGGCGAGAATGGCCCGGCCCACCACGATGATCCCGACGACGGTGGTGACCGCCCGCAGCGTGTCCCACCCCGCCGTCGAGGTCAGGAGCGAGTACAGCAGGAAGCTGCTGAGGTTGGTGCTTAGCGGCGCCCCCGGCACGTATGAGATACCGGTGCCGGCACCCACAGCGAAGGGCCAGAACCACAGGTTGGTCAGCAGCCCGAACAGGTACGACGCCACAACCCCGTACCCGCACAGCATCCACAGTTCGGCCTTCCCTCGCACCGTCTTGGGGAGCAGCCCGGCCCCGGCGCCTACCCACGCACACGCGAACACCTGGAACGGCGTCCACGGCCCGATCCCGCCCCACAGCGAACTCGACAGCGCGATGGTGGCGGCACCCAAGAGGAGTCCGAACCGGGCCCCGAACGCCCGGCCGGCCAGGATCAGCAGGATGAACACAGCCTCCACGCCGCCGACGCCAGTGCTCGCCACCCGCACCGCCGAGCCCACCGCTGCGAGGACGCCGAGCAGTGCCACGGTATGCGCTGAGCGCACCGATCCGTCCAGCAGAACCACGATGGCGACAGCCGCCACGGGTGCGATGGCCAGGGCCGCGTAGGGGAGCGCAGCGGCGGCGTCCGCCGGGAGGGCCGCCGCCAGCAGGGGCCAGCAGAAAGCACCGAGCGCCAGCAGGTTCGCGGCTGCGAGGACGGCGAGCTCAACAGGCCGCGGCATCCGGAGGCGATGCGACTTCTGCCGGGCCGGGACGTCAGGCAGCCTGTCGAGGAAACGGGGAGTCGAGAACGGTTGGGCCGGGATGGCGGGGACGGCAGCTGCGGATTTTGCGGGCGGCAACGCAACCGCGGGCGCCACGCCGTCACGCATCGGCAGGATCCGGGCGCCGAGGCCGTGGGCGAAGGAGTGGTCGTGGGTGGCAATCAGGACCGCAGCGCCGTCGTCCGCCGCAGCACGCAACGCCGACGCGACCGCAGAACGGGCTGCCGGGTCGAGGCCGCGGGTGGGCTCGTCGATGAGGAGGACCTGGGGCCGGTCCAGGGTCTGCAGTGTGATGGCGAGGATTCGGCGTTCTCCGGCCGAGAGGTCCCGGGGATGCTCGTACCCGATCGGCATACCGGCGTTTCCGCGCAGCCGGGCGAGATGCTCGGCCGCGAAACCGGGGGCCTGGGGTGCTGCATCTTTGCGCCGGGCCAGGCGACGTTCAGCCGCCTTGAGCTCGCCCGCCACGGTATCCCTGGTGAAGAGGTCATCCGAGGCGTCCGGCACCAGGGCCACCCTGCCGCCGTCGGCTGTTCCCACCTCGATCGTTCCCTTGTCGGCTTTACCGCGGTCGCCCTTAACCTCACTGAGCGCCAGCGCCACCAGGACGGAGGACTTCCCGGCGCCGTTCGGCCCCACCAGGGCCACTATCTCGCCGCGGTGCAGGGTCACGGAGGCGTCCCGCACCAGGGGGTTGCCGCTGCGGTGTACGGCGAGGTTTTCTGCCGCCAGTACGGTCACGGCAGCCGGGGCAGGAAGGACAACGGGAGGAGCCTCGGGAGGCGCAGCGTCAGCCGCCGGAGCCGCGCCCGGAACCAGTGCGCCGTCCCGGATGGTCCACCACGAATCGGCGATGGGGACCAGTGCCTGGGCCCGGTGTTCGGCCACGATGACGCAGACACCGGCGTCGCGGGCGAGGGCGTGGAGCACGGCGATCACGCGGGCGCGTGCCGTGGTGTCGAGGTCCGCCAAGGGCTCGTCCACCAGGAGCAGTGCCGGCTGTTCCACCACCGCGGCGGCGATGGACAGCAGCGTTGCCTCGCCGGCCGAGAGGGTGCTGATGGTCCGGTCCAGCAACGCCGAAACGCCGATGCGATCCGCCACCTCCTGCACGCGGGCCTTGGAATCGGCGGCTGAAACACCTCGCAGGTCGAGGGCCAGCGCGATCTCGTCCCGGACCCGGGTGGTGGCGAACGCGGCGCGGGGGTTCTGCAAAACGACCCCAACCACCTGGGCCGTCTCCCGCGGCGGGGTGGACACCCGGCCCAGCCCGCCAACGCGCACCGTCCCGGCCACCTCGCCGCCGTCAACATGCGAAAGGAGCCCGGCGATGCCCCGCAGGATGGTGGACTTGCCGGAGCCGGTGGGCCCGGTCATCACCGACACTGTCCCGGCCAACGGTGAAAACTCGGCGACGCGGAGCTGCGTCCCGCCAATGCGGAACCGGGCGTCACGCACCTGAAGCGGGCCGCCGTCGTCGTCCATGGAAACGGAGGTCCCCCGGCTGCCGAAGCCACGCAGCTCCAAAGCGGCGGCAACCCGGCCGGCGTGCTCCAGCGTCCGCTCCAGGATCGGCACCAGGGCGCGCGGACCAAACCGTTCGCTCCGCAACCGGAACGCCAGGCGGACGGAGGTGACGGCGTCGGCAAGTGCGGGTAGGGCGGACCACGCCACCACCAGCATGCGGGCGATGCCCTGCAGGGGGCCGCGGCGGGCCAGGTGTACGAAGCCGCGGGCCACGTCCACCCAGGCGTTCAGCAGGCCGAACGCGAGGATGGTCGCGGCAATGGGAAGGGCTGAAACGACTGCCGCCCACACCCCGGGCGCCGAAACCGGGCCGAGGAGGACCACATGGGCGTAGGGGGCCGGCAGCCGCAGCGGAGGCAGGTCGAGCAGGAGCGGCGCACCGAGGCCGGCCCCGTTGAAGAGAACCCGGTAGATGACCCGCGCCGCGATAAACACAACGGCGAGAACCGCCGCTGCGCGTAACGGCGCGGGTCGGAAAATCATGCCGAGGGGGCTGCCGGTTCGTTGTCCACCGTGTAGAGCAGTTCAAGGCTCTCGCCGGGGTTGAGCTTCAGGCTGTCCAGGCCTTCCTGCGCGTAACCCCACGCGCCGGCCGCGGGCTTCACCCAGAGCGCCCAATACGAGACGGTGTTCTTGTCATCGCACGCTTCGCGCGTAGTGCCGCCCTTGTGCTTGATGTCGAAGTCCGCGGCCGGCACACCGTTGACGCGGCACGCGAAGCTGGTGGGGTACTTGGCGGTGCCCTCGATCTTCACGCCGGCTTTGCCCAGCACGTCCGATGCCAGGGTGGCTCCGTTCGCATCCACGCAGACGGAGGTGTCCGCTGCGGCCTGGTCCAGCGAACCGGAATCGACGATGACCTTCACGCCTTTGCAGGGGCCGGCGTCGGCGCTGGCGGACGCGCCCGCGGAGGAGGCGGGGGCGGAGGAGGAGGGCTGGGTGGCGGCTGGCGTGGAACAGGCGGCGAGGGTCAACAGGACACCGGCGGCGAAGGAGCTCGCGGCGGCGGTGCGCATCGTAGTCAAAGTCACCTGTCAAGGGTAGGGCGTCGCGGGTGCGGATACAGGTGCCGTCACGCTGTGTGACGCTCCGTTCCGGGCCGGCTTCCCGGTCAGCAAAACTCCGGCGCTATTGCCAGGTTCTGGATTTGCTGAGAAGGTCCTGGTTGATCCACTTGCGGAGCAGGACGATGTCGAGCGCTATCCCGGCCACCACGATGGCGGTGAACAGCCACAGGGGCATGCTCCAGAAAATGACCGCCAGGATCAAAACGACAAGGATGGCTGCGGAGATGTAGCCGTACAGCCGGCGGCCCTGAGTTGCCCGCCTCGCCTCAGCTGCCTCGCGAAAATTGTTCAGCACTGCACTTCCCCCTGTGATGGCTGGTACCCGCCAGTGTAGCGGTGCGCCGTTTGCGGGCTTCGGCCGCACGCACCGCAACGGAAGCGTACGACGCCGGGTGGGCACCCGCCGTCGTACGCTTGCCGTCAGTGCCGTGCCCCGGTACTCAGCGCTGCCGCAGCGGCCAGGGTTCCCAGCCGCCCTGGACGTCCCTGAGCCGGATTTCCGCCTCGTGGAGCCTGGCTTCGTCAACGGGGCCGGGCTCGCCTTTGCCGCTTTCAGCGCCGGAACCGTCGAACGCCGTCAGTGCATACTCCCGCCACCGCCGGCGTCCCACCGGGTAACGTTCGGCATATCCGCCGGCCGCCACGCTGAGAACCAGCCGCTCCAGCCTGCCCGCTTCCGTCAGGACGGTCTCATCACACGCATCGCAGCCACACACGGGAAAATCGCAGCCACACACGGGAAAAGGGAAGTCGTGCAGCTCTCCGGCATGGACCACAACTCCCGGGAAACCGGTCAGGACGAAGGTCAGCGGGGCAGCGCCGGAAGCCCGCGGCGTGACCCTGATGGGGGCCACCACGTCCCGGACATCCAGCACCAGGTCTGCAGTCAGCGCATTGTCCTCGCGGACCTCCACGTCGTACACGGCCGCCAGGTGATCGATGAGGGCGCGGGCCACCAGGTGCAGCCCCGCGAACCTCTCAGTGTGGCTGGTCACGCTGTACCGTTCCGTGTCCGGCGGCCCGTCGCCCCACCTCCGGCCGTAGGGGATGACAGAGCCGTCTTCCGCGTAGTACGTATCCTCCGGGAGGGCGGGCCGGACATAGGCGCGGGCTGCTGGCAGGGATGCCGGCTGCGGCTGCACCATTGGCGGATCGGGCCGGTCCGCGGCCCATTCGGACACCTTGGTGATGAAGCCCTGGAGCGTTGCCTCGTCCACTTCGCGCAGGGCGTCGAGCAGGCGGCCAACTTCGAACCGCAGCTCGTCCGTTCCCACCATGGCGGGCGCGCCCTCGTACGCTGTCCATTCCGCATCCGGCCTGGCCCGTGCGAGGGTGTTGCCCGCAAACACGCCAGCCGCGTTCTTCAGCGTTGCGTCCGCGGCGATGTCCTGGCCGACGTCACGCAGGAACCGAAAGAGCCTGGTGGGATCCGCGGCAAGCTCCCCGGCCTCGACGCCCTGGTCCGTGCAGAACCCGACGAACCGCTCATAGCCACCAAGGTGCCGGACAGGCGGAGCCGGGTCGGGCGCCAGCCGGTAGGTTGCACTGCCGCGCGCCATGGGCTCCGGCAATCCTGTTGGCTCTCCCTCGAACAATTCCCCCGCTGACCCCATGCCGCGATCCTAGCGGAGCGGCAGCAGGCCACAGCCCTGGGAGCAGCGCCGGTTGCGGGCTGCGGCCCCATTCATCAAAAAGGAAGCGTACGACGCCGGGTGGGCACCCGGCGTCGTACGCTTCCTGTCCTGCTTGCTTGCCGGAGCCCGGCTAGGGTTTCGGGCGCCCGGCGGCGGGTTCGCGGCCCGGCGCACCGGGTTCGGAAGCCTCTGTGGCCGCCCGCTCGCTCAGCTGGGCCTCAACGGCTTCGCTGATCTGGTCCTGGACCTGGTCTGCCAGGTGCTCCTGGTAATGCTCCTGGACCGAGTCGGCCATGGTCTCCTGCACGTGCTCGGTCACGTGGGCGGTCATCTGGTCGCGGGCCAGCTTGCGCTGCGCCCGCATCAGCGTGGCGTGCTCCAGGTGGAAGGCCTTGGCCGTGGAGATGCACATGAGGATGATGACCACACTGAACGGCACCGCCGTCAGAATCGCGGCCGTCTGGATGGCCTGCAGGCCGTTGGCCAGAAGCAGGGCAATGGCAACGGCCGCGGAGGCCAGCGCCCAGAAAATGCGCAGCCAGTTTTTGGGCTCCACGTCCCCGCCGGTGGAAATCATGCCCATTACCAGGGCCCCGGAATCTGCTGACGTAATGAAGAAGATGGCAATCAGCAGGATGGCGCCCACCGTGAGGATAGTTCCGCCTGGCAGGCTGCCCAACAGGTTGAAGAGTGCTCCCTCGGTGTCCACCGTGCCGTCGTCGCCGATCAGGCCTCCGGCGCCGAAGAGCTCGCGGTATATAGCCGCGCCGCCCAGCACCGAGAACCACAGGAAGCCCACTGTTGTTGGCACCAGCAGGACGCCGGCCACGAACTGCCGGACGGTGCGGCCCTTCGAAATGCGGGCAATGAAGATGCCAACGAAGGGCGCCCAAGAGATCCACCAACCCCAGTAGAAGGTGGTCCAGGCGGCCTGCCAGGCTTCACCTTCGGCACCGGAGAATGCCAGGGTGTTGAAGGTCAGGCCAACAACGTTCTGCAGGTAGTTGCCAATGGACTGGACGAACTCGCGCAGCAGGAACAGTGTGGGACCGGTGAACAGCACCACCAGCATCAGCAGCGCGGCCAGGATCAGGTTGGTGTTGGACAGCCATTTCATGCCCTTGCCCACCCCGGACACCACGGACACGATGGTCAGCGTGATGATGCACAGGATCAGGCCGATCTGCGTCATGGTGGTCGCCTGGACAATGTTCGCCTGTTCAAGGCCAGATGAGATCTGCAAAACGCCAAGGCCCAGCGAGGTGGCCACGCCGAAAAGCGTGCCCACCAGGGCAACGACGTCGATCAGGTTGCCCCAGCCGCCGGCCACCCGCCGGCGGCCCAGCAGCGGCTCGAGGGTCCACCGGATGGAAATGGGACGGTTCCGCCGGTGTACCGCGTAGGCGATGGACACGCCCACCACCACGTAGATGGCCCAGGCGTGGAGTCCCCAGTGGAGATACGTCTGCGTCATGGCCTGCTGGGCGATCACCAGTGGTGAGCCTTCAACACCCGGCCGGGGAGACGCGAAGTGGTTCAGCGGTTCGGCCACCCCGAAGAAAACGAGCCCAATGCCCATGCCCGCAGCGAACAGCAGCGCGAACCAGGACATGATGGAGAATTCGGGTTCGTCCTCGTCCTTGCCCAGCTTGATGTCGCCGTAGCGACTCAGGCCGATCCAGAGGGCGAAGACCACGAAGAGCGCAATCGCCGCCACGTAGTACCAGCCGAACCACTTGATGACGTTGCCCTGGATGCTGGTGAACAATTCCGTGGCGGCGGCGGGGAAGATGGTGGCGAAGAGAACGAATACCACGATGATGGCCGCTGCGGGCCAGAAGACCCAGCGGGTCACAGTGGACTTTGTTGCTAGAGGCGGATTTGAAGCCCCTTTGGTGGAATCGGGCGGTGATTCCCGTGGTGGTTTGCTGATGGTCCCGGTGCCTGGTTCGGCGGACATTCCCAGTTTCTCCTTATGCGCTTTCTGCAAAACGCTCAGACTGCTTTTCGGACACTTCTTTTATCGGTCTTGTCTGTCTGGTTTTAGGGGTGTTGCCTTCAACTGTACTGATCCTGAGAGTCGGCTGGGAGCGGGCGTGGTCTTGCCCACATGCCAAAAGGCAGGACCCGTGGCGGGTCCTGCCTTTTGACTGACGGATGCGCGCTCCTGCGCCCGACTTTCGGGGTTCCTGTTGCGAAGGGAGTGCGGGAGCGGCATCCGGGCTTACATGATGCCGGTGGGAACCAGCAGGACCCAGGCCAGTGCGGGGGCAACCAGCACCACGCCGCCGGCGTACATCATCAGCTGCTTGTACACGCGCTGGCGGTCGTCCTCACGGGCGTTGGCCACCACCAGGGCGCCGTCGGTGGAGAAGGGGGAAACGTCCACCACGGTGGCGGCGATGGCGAGTGCGGCCACCGTGCCGGAGGCGCTCAGCGAGCTGGTGGCCAGCAGCGGCCCGGCCAGCGGGATGAATGCGGTGAGCAGTGCCGTGGAGGATGCGAAGGCCGAGCCGACGCCGATCACGTAGCAGAGGACCAGTGCCACCACCAGCGGTGCGCCCAGGGCCAGCGCCATTTCGGCGAGGGTATCGATGACGCCAACGTGCTGCAGGAGGGAGATGTAGGTGATCATGCCGGCCACCAGCAGGACGGTGGACCAGGAGACCCCGCCGATGAAGGTCTGGTGTTCCTTGATGTTCACCAGGGCCAGCAGGAGGCCGGCGGAGAGGGCCACGAAGCCGATGGGCAGATGGAAGCCCAGCGCGCAGACCAGCATGGCAACAATCAGCACCAGGGTCAGGATCTGCTGGCCGTGCGGGCGGCCGGTGCTGCCGGTTTCGAGGTCGGCGTGCTGGCCGTCGCCTTCGCGCAGCTTGCCCAGCAGGGCGAACAGCACCACGGTCAGCACGGAGAGGATCAGGTTGATCGCGAAGCTGGCGGTGAAGAGTGCGCCCTGCGAGATGGGGAAGCCGTTCTTCACGGCGATGTCGTGCACCAGCACACCTGCAACGGAGAGAGGGGAGAAGCCGCCGGCGTGGGCGCCGTTGATGAGGAACGCGCCCATCACTACCGGGTGGATGCGGGACTCGTAGGCAAGGCCGATGGCAGCGGGTGCCAGGAGGGCGACTGCGGCGGGGGAGAAGGTGCCCAGCGAGGTCAGGGCTGCGGCCATCAGGAAGAACACCCAGGGGAGCAGGAGCGTCTTGCCCCGGACCAGGCGGACGCAGGTCTGCACAATGATGTCGATGGTGCCGTTGCGCTGCGCCATGCTGAAGAAGTAGGTGACGCCGATGATGGTGATGACGATGTTGGCGGGGAAGTCCGCCAGGATTTCCTTGTCATCCATGCCGAGCATGAAATAGCCGACGCCGAAGGACGCCACCAGCCCCATCACGCCGATGTTCAGCGGCCACTTGGTGGCGACGACGAACATCACCACCAGGATGATCAGCGGGATGATCTGTACTGCGGTCATGCTCGGCTCCGATCCTGCGGTTGGCGCCTGGTTGAAGACGCCTCCCGCCAGGAACAGGGCAAGCGCACCCAGGAGGGTGATGCTTACGACCGCCATCAGCAGGATACGGCGGCGGCGGTTGGGGCGCGGTGACCGCTGGTCCGGGGACTGTTGGTCCCGGGTTTCCTCAACGGTTTCGGTGGGCTGCTGCACAGTGTTAGTCATGGCGGGTACTCCTCATCGAGTGGCTCCCGCGAGGGCTTCTGCGGCAGCGTTGCCGAGGGCCTCGGGGAGGTGGATAACGGTGGTGGCGATGGTCCGGGCCGTGCGGTCGACGCCGACGAGCACTCCGCCGTCGTTCTCTTCGGTCCAGGTTTCGAGGACCCCGGCGGGGGTCCGCAGCTTCAGCGCGGCACCCTGGGTGCCGCCTGTCATCTGGTGCAGGACGGTGCCCGGCGTGCGGGCTGCCAGGGTCAGGGCGATGCTGCCGGTGATGGCCAGCGCCGGGTGGGGGCGCCCCATCGACAGCATCATGACGTTGAGATCGCTGGCTTCTGTTCCTGCCGAAGATGCGCCTGCCGGAGCCGGGGCTGCGGCGATGGCGAGCTTCGGGATGGCCCGCGCCGCGCTCGCCGTGGTGGCGGCCAGGCCCATGCGGACGGCGGCCTGGCGGCGGATCTGGTCCAGGGTGTCGAGTTGAAGTTCGACGCCGGGCAGCCAGCTTTCGTACCGGGCGGGGTCCAGGCCGAGGTCCTCGGCGCGGACGATCACCACGGGGGCGCCAGCGTCCACCATCGAGACCGTCCAGCGGGTTCCGCCGGCGGTGATGGTGTCCGTGGCGGATCCGGTGGGCAGCAGGGCACCGGTGGTTTTCCCGGCGGGATCCTGGAAGCCGAGCCCCACGCGGTAGCCGGGGAACGGAACGCCCGGCATCTGCGCGTCGGGGACGATGGGCAGGGCGCCGGCGGGGGTGGCTACCCGCTGGACAATGACCTGGCCGGTATTGGTGTTGCGGGTGACAATCCTGGTGACGTCGCCGGTAGGGACCACCCATCCCTTTTCGATGGCGTAGAGGCCCACCACTGCCGAGCAGTTGCCGCAGTTGCTGCCCCAGTCCACGGCCGCCTCTTCAATGCCCACCTGGGCGAACGTGAAGTCGACGTCGATGTCCTCGTTGTCCGGACGGTGCAGGATCATGGCTTTGCTGGTGGTGGAGGTTGCTCCGCCCACGCCGTCGATCTGCCGCGAGTCCGGGCTGCCGAATACACGGGGGAGCAGCGAGTCCAGGCTGGTGTCCTCGCCCAAATGGCCGGCTTCAAACACCCAGCATTTGCTGGTGCCTCCGCGCATCCACTCTGCTTCGATCTTCATTGGTCTTTCACATCTCCTCATTGCCTCGGTTACTTCGAGGGGCCCTGATAAAAGATTGATCCGGATCACAAGTTAAGACAATGTTCAATAATTGAAGGGGGATGTAGCATTGCTTCAATCACTGCGCTTTCAAATGCTCAGCGTCGGTAATCGGCAGCGCACGGTGCAGGGCGGGCCGTTGGCAGCGCAAGGAACCAGCTCCGCATGAACCGTTTTAACCAATTCCGCCAAGGGGTAAAGCAATGCTTCACGACGACGAGGCGCAACTTTTCGATGTACGCCGCCTGGCAGTGCTCCTGGAGGTGGTGGAGCAGGGTTCCATCACCGCAGCGGCGGACCTGATGATGTATTCGCCGTCCGCGGTGTCCCAGCAATTGCGCAAGCTGGAGCAGGAAGTGGGGCAGCCCTTGCTGACCCGCCGCTCCCGCGGGGTGGTGCCCACCGAAGCGGGCCAGGTGCTGGCCGGACACGCCCGCCAGATCCTGCGCCAGATGAAGGCGGCCCAGTCAGACCTGGACCAGATCGCCGGCCTCAAGCGGGGTGCCCTGACGGTGGGCACGTTCCCCACGCTGGCAGGGTCCTTCCTGCCGATCGTCATCCGCGCCTTCAAGAAGCGGTACCCGGCCATCAGCCTGTCGCTGCGGAGCGCCCGCTTCGACGAGCTCGTGGCAGACCTGCAGTCCGGGGTGACGGGCCTCTGCCTGCTCTGGGACTACCCGTGGAACAGGTTCCAGAACGATTCCATCCGGGTCACCGAGGTGTTCCGCGAGAGCACCGTCATCCTGGTGGCGGCCAGCCACCCGCTGGCCGGTAAAGAACAGGTGAGTATGGAGGACCTGCGCAACGAGTCCTGGATCGTCCGTGCGGAGGCGCACCCGGTGGTGGAGGTCCTGCAACGTTCCGCGCACGACGCCGGGTTCGAACCGGCCATCGGGTTCCTCGCCAACGACTACCAGGAGGCCCAGGCCATGGTGAGCGTGGGGATGGGCGTGGCCATGGTGCCCAAAACCGCCGTCGCGCTTCAACACCCGGACGTCCGCGTGCTCAGCCTCGGCGACGAAGCGCCGCTGCGCCGCGTCCTGCTCGCCCAGCGCCAGGACAAGGTCTACGCGCCGGCCGAAGTGGCTTTCCAGACCACGCTGCTGGAGATCGCCCGCGAACGGGCCGGCGACTACCTCTAGGTCGCCTACCCTTGGACTTGTGGGGGTTAGGGATTTACTGAAGAACGACGTGTGGGCCGGGCGGATTTTCTACGGCACCCTGATCGCTGTGTTGCTCGGAGTGTTCGCGTGGCTGGCCGGAGGCAGGATACTGCAGACCCTGCCGTTCCTCTCGATCGGCGCGGTCTACGCGTTCGTGCTGTACCGCGTGGTCTCGCAGTCTGTCAGGGCTTTCGTGGTGATGCAGTGGACCCTCCTGCTGAACTACTTCACCCTGATTTCAATCGACGTATCGGACCGGCTGGCCATCCCGGCGTCGGCGCCGTGGTTTGCCGGGTTCCTGGTGGGCGGCATCATCGGCGGCCACGTCTGGTCAGGGCGTGGGACGGGCGCGGAGTTCCGGCAGCCGCGCAAGCGCGTCCTCAGGCACGACGGCACGTACGACGGCGGATGGCGGCTCGCGCTCATCAATGCCGCCTGTGCGGCGGTGCTTTTGGCGATGGGAACTGTCCAACTGCTGCTGCTCTCACCGACACCGGCCAGCGTTGCCGTTCTGGCCGCGGCCACCTTGGCGGGCTGGGCGCTTTTCCGGTTCCCGCCTCCCCTTGGCATCAGGAACGGGCTCCTGCTGGTGATTCCGGTGGTCTTCTTCGTTCTGATCTTCCTTGCTGGCGCCAGCGGCCAGTTGGGGATGCCGGCCGCGTGGGCGTACGGCGTCCTCGCCGGCATCCTGATCGGCGGGCGCTACTGGTCCGGGCCGAGGCTGGGTGCGCCCCGGCCGCCGTTCGTCGTCCCCGGCCAACGCCGGCGGAGGCGGAAGCGCCGTCCCAAGGCGAAACAGGCGAAGCTGAGCGCGCCGAAGGACCAGGCTTCGGAGCCCGCAGCGCGGTAGGAATCCCCCGGTAGTCCGCCCGACGCTGCCCAGGGCGTCAGCTCCCTGGCTGGAGCCTTGCCAGGAAGTCCTCCGCGAAATGCTTCACGCCGTCCCACTCCGTGTAGACGTAGTCGCGGGACGTGTCCGTGTCTGGTGAGCCCTGGCTGCTGGCGATCCGCTTCATGATGAGGCGTTTGACGAACCCGTAGTGGGTGTAGGGGATGGCGCCGCTGAACAGCCCCACCTGCGCGGGCCGCCAGCCGGTTTCATCCTCGAATTTCCCTACGTAGCCCCCGGCGCCTTCGGTGTCGCCGTGCGCCGCCATGCTCACCGAGAACAGCGCGGACGGCAGCCGCTCCAGGGTGCCGCGGTTCTTCCGGACGAAGTCCCCAACGTACTTCTCGTGCTTGCCCACGTGGACGGAGGCCCCTACCAGGACAGCGTCGTACCCGTCAGGGATGCATCGCCGGCGTCCTTGATGTCCGCAGCTGTGGCGTCATGGCCGTGCGCCTGGAATACGTCCGCGATGAACTCGGCGATCCTCGCCGTCTGCCCCTCGGTGGTCCCGTAGGGAATATAGATCCTGCTCATCGCCGGCCTCCTCAAGCTGCCCATGCCCGTCAAATCCACTCTGCCAAGCCCCGCCCCGAGGACGTAGGGCCGAACGTCCCCGGCGCGCACAGCTTTCCGGACGCACCACCAAACGGAAGCGGACGACGCCGGGATGCCCCCGCCGTCGTCCGCTCCTGTTGGGTGCCGCCAGGGCCGTGCGTGTGTCAGTGCCAGAGCCCCAGGGCGAACTCGGCGATCACCGTGGAGAGCAGGAACGAGGCCGTGATGGCCACCAGGCCCACCGGGATGATCTTCCAGCCGATGTTCTTCAGCAGCGGGATGTCCTTGCCCAGGGACAGGCCGGCCAGCGTGAGCATCACCGTGGCGATGGAGAGGAAGTCCACGGTCTTGACCGCGGCGTTCAGCGGCTCGGCCCCGAAGAACCACGGGCTGGAAATGTAGGCGCCGATGGTGGTGATGAAGACGATCGCCGAGATCTTCCGGGTCAGTTTCGCCAGGACGATGCTGACCAGCACCAGCGCCAGCATCACGGCGTAGCCGCCCACAATGCTGAGGCTGAAGCCCTTGGCCGCCACCGACGCCGTGCCGATGCCGAGCACCGTCAGCACGGACAGCGAAAGCCACAGCGGCAGCTTGATCGCCGCGGACGATTCGGCCACGCGCTCGCGGAACAGCCGGTTTTCTTCGGCCTGTGCTGCCTCACGCTCGAGGTCGGCCGCGCTGGGCCCTGCGGTGGGGCCGGCGGCACCGGCTGCCACTGCCTGCCGGCTTTCCTGCTTGCGGGTCAGCGCCCGGTAGAACTTGTCCGCCAGCGGCAGCGCAATGTAGATGCCCACATAGACGCCCAGCACGGTGGTGATCAGGTTGGATACGGCGGCCATGCCCAGCACTGCTTCCTGGTCGCCCGGGTAGGCAGCGGTGATGCTCGCCACCGAGGCGGCCATCATGGACCCGGACCCCACGCCGGCGCCCATGGCCAGGGCCAGCGGATCGAAGATCTTCCAGTTGGCCACCAGCGAGGTCAGCAGCGTGATGAACACGGCGCCGAACAGCGTCCCGAACACGTACATGGCCAGCACGCCGCGGTACTGGTCCGAGTCCGGCCCGTACTTCTCGGAGACCATGGCGAAGGACGGTTCGCGGTCCAGCGAAAACGTGGCACCTACGGTGGCTTTGCCCATGCGCAGCAGCACGGCCAGGGGCAGCGCCAGCACGATGGTGCCCAGCAGGTGGCCCACTTCCTGCAGCAGCAGCGCCGGGCCCGCCTTCAGCAGGGTGGGCAGGCTGGGTCCGATGTTGAACGCGAGCCGCGCCACCAACAGCAGCACCGCCACGCCCACCAGGGCGGCGGCCACCCGCTGCAGGTCGATGCCCAGCGGCTTGAACTTCTGGACGGAGACCAGCAGGCCGAGGATCAGGCCCCACACCATGGGGAAGATGATGATGGCGCCGATTCCAAGATCGATCTTGGCCTGCCCGATGAACTGGACGGCCAGGGCGATGACGAACGCCAGGGCGGCGATGGGGATGGTCAGCCTGGTGCCGGCCTTATCGGTCCGGGCTGTTTTGGCAGTGCTCATGATGCGCCTTCCTGGGTGAAAGCTTCCTGGGGGGAAGTACGACGGCGGTACGCCGCCTGGGTGAAGCGATTCCGTTGGGTGGGGGTTGAGGCAGCGGCGGCGACGGTCCAGGCCAGGGCAGTGCCTGCCTCGAACATCACGCCGTACGCCGGGGGAGTGTCCGCCAGGGCGGCGAACGCATGCGAATGGATGGGGACGTCCGCGCCCGGAATGCTCAGCCACGGGTGCAGGGACGGGATGACCTGGGAAATGTTGCCCATGTCCGTGGACCCGCCGCTGAGGCCGGAGGACCGGGACGTGTCCTTGCCGAACGCGTCCATCGCGGAGGTCCAGTGCGCCGCGAGGTCGTCGTCCTGGAGCAGCGGTTCGTACAACGGCTCGGTGTCCTCATACTCCAGCGTGGTTCCGGTGGCAACCGCGGCGCCCTCGAAGCAGCGGCGGACGCGTTCCAGCAGGGCATGGAACTCCGGCAGGGTGAAGGCGCGGCACTCGAACTCCACCACGGCCTTCTCCGGAATGATGTTGGTGACGTGCCCGGCCTCGGCCACGTAGCAGGCGATCCGGTGGTCGCTTGGGATCTGCTGGCGGAGCAGGCCGATGGCCACCTGGCTGAGGACTGCCGCGTCGGCTGCGTTTACGCCCTGGTGCGGGGCAGCTGCTGCGTGGGCTGCCTTGCCGGTGAACGTCGCCTTGTACCGGCCCACGGCCTGGGCGCTGGTCCCGGCCGGGTTGTAGGTGAGCCCGTCCTGGACGGGGTGGACCATCAAAGCCAGCCCCACGCCGTCGAACGCGCCCCGCTCCAGCATCAGCGCCTTGCCGCCGCCGTGCTCCTCCGCCGGGGTGCCGATGGCCTTGAGCGTGATGCCGAGCTCGTCCACATACGGCCGCAGGGCCAGTGCCGCGGCCACCGATGCTCCGGCGATCAGGTTGTGCCCGCATGCGTGGCCGATGCCCGGCAATGCGTCGTACTCCACGCACAGCGCGACGGTGAGGTCGCCGCTGCCGGCGCTCGCGGTGAAGGCCGTGGGCAGCCCGGACGTTCCGCGCTCCACGGTGAAGCCGCCATCCTCCAGCAGCGCGCTGATGGCTTCCGCTGACTGGACTTCCTCGAAGGAGATTTCCTTGTAGCCGTGGATGTTCCGGGCCAGCGCCTCCACTTGGGGCTTCCAGCGTTCGACGCCGTCCGCCAGGGCCGCGCGAAGGGCGCCCGCCGCCGGGGTAGGGTCAGTGCCGGTTGAGTCAGTGCCGGTGGGTTCTGTGCTCGTGGGCTCAGTGCCGGCGGTTTCGGTGGTTTCCATGGGGGCCTCCTAGTAGGACAGCGACGGGAACGGGGAGCCTGCCGCCCGGGTGGGCACCCAGATGGCCTTGGCCTGCGTGTATTCGTCCAGCACGCCCGGGCCTGAGGAACGGCCGTGGCCGGAGTCGCCGAAGCCGCCGAACGGCACGGCCACGTGGATGGTCTTGTAGGCGTTGATCCAGAACGTCCCGGCCTTGACCTCGCGGGCCACGTGGTGGGCGCGGGAGACGTCCGAGGTCCACACCGCGCCGGCCAGGCCGAAGTTGGTGTTGTTGGCGCGGGCGATGGCCTCGGCTTCGGTGTCGAACGCGTCGGCGCCCACCACCGGCCCGAAGACCTCCGTGGTTTCCAGGCGGTTCGCCGGGGTGACGCCATCCAGGAGCGTGGGCATCACCCAGTGGCCGCCCTTCAGCGCCGAGCCGCTCAACGACTCCGGCAACGTTGCCCCGGTAAGGCGACGGCCGCCGTCGTCCACTCCCGCCTCGATCAGGCTGGTGACCGTGGCAAACTGCTGCGGCGTGATGATGGGGCCCACCTCGGTGTCCGCGCTCAGGGGATCGCCCACGCGGAGCAGGGCGGCCTTCGCGGCCACCATTTCCACGAACCGCGCGTGCACGCTGCGTTCCACCAGCAGCCGGGACCCGGCCACGCAGGACTGGCCTGCGCCGGAGAAGATGGCTGAGATGGCGCCTTCGGCAGCGCGCTCCAGGTCGGCGTCGGCGAACACGATGTTGGCGCTCTTGCCGCCGAGCTCCAGCAGCGCCGGGATTCCTGCCTGGGCTGCGGCGACGGCCACGCGGCGGCCCGTGGGAACGGATCCGATGAAGCTGACCTTGCCCACGCGCCGGTCAGTGGTGAGGGCTGCGCCCACAGTCTGTCCCAGCCCGGCGGCCACGTTGAAGACGCCTTCCGGAAGGCCTGCCCCGTAGGCGATTTGGGCCAAACGGACGGACGACGCCGGAGTGAACTCACTGGGCTTGATGATCACGGCGTTGCCTGCGGCCAGCGGGGCGGCGGAGTTCCAGCCGGCCGTGAACAGGGGTGCGTTCCACGGGGTGATGGCGACCACGACGCCCCACGGCACGCGCTCGGTGTAGGTGTGCCAGTTACCCGGGACGGGGATGGTCTGGCCGGTGAGCTTGTCCGCCCAGCCGGCGTAGTAGCCGAACATTTCAGCCACCTTGGCGGCTTCGACGCGGGCGTCGCGGATGGGTTTGCCGGTGGTGGCGGATTCCAGGATGGCCAGTTCTTCGGCGTGCTGTTCCACCGCGCGGCTGACGTTGCGGAGGATGGCGGCCCGCTCGAAACCGTTCAGTGCGCCCCACACTTTGGCGCCCGCCGTCGAACTTTCCAAGATGGCGTTGGCGCCCTCGACGCCGGGGTCCGCGTAGGTGGCGAAGGGTTCTCCCGTGGCGGCGGCGGTGAGGGTGATGGCGTCGCCGCGGCCGGTGGCAACGCGGCCGGCCACGAACGCGCCGAGGCCGTTGGGGAAGGCGGCGTCCAGGACTGCCTTGGCGGTGGCCGCCGAGGAGGATGTTGGTGCTGTGGTGATGCTCAAGATGCTGTGTCCTTCGAAAATTAGCGCTTTGGGGGCTGTTGGCTGCGGGGCCGGAGGCCTGGTCTTTCGGACCGGTATTTCAGGCGGTGACTCAGGCCGCGGGGGAGGTGGTTTCGGGGGTGGCTGTACTGGTTTTTGTTCCTGTGGCTGGTGCGCCGTTTGTGCCTGGTGCGCCGGCGGGGGTGACGGCAGGTGCCACGGTGCGGGCGATCTCGGTGAAGTCGGCTTTGGGACCGAGCACTGCCAGGGCGTCCTGCCACTGGTTGGCCACCGTGGCCAGCAGCGCCGGCTTCTCACCGATCTGCTCCGCGATGTCCACGGCGAGGGACGCATCCCGGGCCATCAGGCCCATGGAGAAGCCGGAATCGTGGGTGCCGGTGAGCACCCAGTTGGGGTACATGTTGGCTGAGACCTTGCTGCCGCCGGACGCGCCGCTGATGCTGGCGGCCGCCGTCGCTGGGTCGATGCCGTAAGCCTTGGCCACGCCCAGCGCTTCGCCCACGGAGGCGAGGTTTGCGGCTGCCAGGACGTTGTTGAGGAGTTTGACCACGTTGCCGCTGCCCGGACCGCCGATGTGGCTGTAGTTCCCGCCGGTGAGGGCGAGCAGGACCGGCTCTGCGGCGGCCAGGGCGGCGTCCGTGGCACCCACGAACGCGCTCAGCGTGCCTGTTGCGGCGCCGTCGCGACCTCCCGAAACCGGTGCATCGATGAAGGCGGCGCCCTGTGCTTCGGCGAGTTCGGCCATGTGTTTGCTGGTGGCCGGCTCGGACGTGGTGGTGTCCACGATTGCCACGGTGCCCGGGACGGCGAGGAGCTGCGGCACCGTGGTTTCCACGATGCTGGCTGCGGGGAGGGAGAGCACTGCATAGGGTGTCCCGGCAACGGCGGCGAGGTTGTCAGTGGTGCTGATGCCGGTGCTTGCTGCCGCTGCGCGGGCTGCGTCCGAGGGGTCGAAGCCGGTGACTTCCCAGCCGGCTTTGTGCAGGGTGGCGGCCATGGCTCCGCCCATGGCGCCTAGGCCGATGACGGCGATGCGGCGGTTTTGTGGCTCGTTCATGCGGGTACTCCTGAGTGCCGGTGGCGGTTGTTGGCTGCTGGCGCGGATCGGCGCGGAGGGTTTTTACCCGGGCGTTGCCGACCTGCGGTGTTTAGTTCAGGGTGCTTAGTCGAGGTAGATGTCCAGGTCTTTCCAGAGCTGCTGGGTGCGGCGGATGGCGGCCCGGCTGCGTTCCGGGTGGGCGGCTTCCATGCCGGCGAGCAGGCCGTAGACCAGGGAGTTGGCGGCGGTGACCGACTGGAAGAAGGAGATGCCTTCGGAGGCGACCACCAGCAGGTGGTCGGCGGCGGTGGCCAGGCGGCCGCGGCGCAGGTCGCTGATGGCGATGACAGTGGCGCCGGCCTGCTTGGCGGCTTCGGCGGCGATGATGATGTGCTTCACCGAGCGCCACATGTTGATGACCACCAGCACGTCGCCGGGGCCCAGGCTGTTGGTGCTGGAGGCCAGGTGGACGCCGGCTCGGTTTTCCAGCGAGATGGGGTAGCCCATGGTGGAGCCGAGGTGGGCCATGACGCCGGCCGGCCCGGCGAACGAACCGATCCCTACGACGGTGATGGACTTGGCTGCGGCCATCGCCGCGATGGCCGCCTCGGCTTCCTCGGAGGTATTGGAATCCAGTGTCAGGCGCAGGTTTTCGATGTCGTGCGTGATGGCCTCACGGAGGGGGCTGCGGTGTTCGCCGTGCTCGGTGAGGGTGTCCTCGGTGGAGATCATCACGAGGTAGCGGGAGCGGAGTTCGCGCTGCAGGTCCGGCCAGCCGCGGTAGCCGAGGTGCTGCGCCGTGCGCACCACGGAGGAATTGTTCACGTCCGCGCGCTGGGCGATCTCGGCGATGTCCGCGTAGGAGGAGAGCTGGGGGTTGCGGGTGATGATCTCCACCACGCGGCTCTGGGCCTTGGTGAGCGGAACATCCGGCAGCGCGTCGCCCAGCCAGGCGCCCGACGAGGTGCCAGCCTCGCCGGCCTCTCCCGTAGCGGCATTCTCGCTGATGGCGTTGGTGTTCAAGATGTACCCGTCCTGTAACGCTTATTTGTTGTGCTGGCCCCTGTGGCCGGCTGTGCCGTAGATCACTCTGCAAACGCAATTGCATCAAATGTACTCTGCAATTTTGATTGCGGCTAGGTGTTTTCGTTTCGGGGATGTAAAACCTTGGCCATTGCGCGGCGGCGCGATGTTGTGCAACGATTCCGGTGATCGTGACCCGACCGCAGGAGGTGAGACCCATGAACGCTGTATCCGTAATGGGTGCTCCCCGGCGGTCCCCGATCACGCGGCTGAGCTAGCCGCCGCCGGGAGCGCCCCACCAGGCAATTCGCGAAAGGCGACTCCCATGTCTTCACCTTCTTTCTTACCTTTTGATGCGGCTTCGGCGGCCTCTTCGGTGTCTACTTCAGCACCTCCTTTAACTGCGTCTTCTACCGCGGGCATTGATGCCACCCCACGGATGCCCCGGTCCGGTGAGAGGGCTTTGGTCCTGGGTGGCGGCGGTTCAACCGGCAATGCGTGGCTGATCGGCGTTATCGCCGGTTTGTCCGGGGCCGGGCTGGATGTCACCGACGCCGACCTTGTCATTGGGACATCGGCCGGCTCGACCGCGGCGGCCCAAATCTCGGGCGCAACCCCGGCTGAGCTGCTGACCGCCATCCTTGACGCTCCGGCCCTAAGCCGCAGGTCGGCGTCGTACACGGTACCTGAGCGTCCTGCCTTACCTGGACCAGCGGCGGGCGGTGCAACTTCTGGGATGGTGGATGCAGGATCCCGGCCTCAGGCCGGCGTCGCCAGTCCGGGTATGGGTACCCAGCGGCCGTCACCGGCTGGCGGGGCGGTGAACCACCTGGAGCGAACGGGCAGGATCATCGCGGCGTCCGTGGACGCGGCCGACATGCGCCGCAAAATGGGCGCCGCGGCGCGAGACCTGGCTGCCGACTATGATCCCTCGGGCCGCTGGCGGGCCACTGTGGCTTCGAGGTTGCCGCACCAGCAGTGGCCGGACCCGTACACGCTCATCACGGCGGTGGACGCCACAACGGGCCAGCCCGTTGTGTTCGACCGCGACAGCGGGGTGGACCTCGTGGACGCAGTGGCCGCCAGTTGCGCCAGCGGGTTCGCGTACAGCGCCGGCGGGGGTGCCTATATCGACGGCGGCTACCGCGCAAACGCCGAAAACGCCGACCTGGCAGCAGGATATGCGCGCGTGCTCATCCTCTCTCCATTTAGCGGCAGGTCGCGGACGCCCGCTGACTGGGGGATGCATCTCGCAGCGCAGGTCAGCGGGTTGCGTGCCGGCGGCAGCAGGGTGGAGACGGTCTTCCCGGGCAGCGCCTATGAGCACCTGTTCGGCGCCAATGCAATGGATGTGTCGCTGCGGCCGGCCGCGGCCCGCGCTGGATATCAGCAGGGACTGGGCCTCGCCGAGGAACTTGTCGAATTCTGGCGCTGACTCTCTGGAAAACGTCCGGGTTGGGTTTTTCGGGGTGTAAAAACTGGGGGTGGTCCTGGTTTTCCATGACCCAATTTGTGCTATTTCTGGAGAATCCGGAAAAGCCAAGGCGATGCCGGTCTTTTTCTGTAATCCGACGCTTACAGAAAAAGACCTGGAAGACGCTTCTCGGTGGAAGGAAGTCAGCCGGGTTGA
Source organism: Pseudarthrobacter sp. 1G09 (assembly GCF_050038305.1). NCBI lineage: Bacteria > Bacillati > Actinomycetota > Actinomycetes > Micrococcales > Micrococcaceae > Pseudarthrobacter > Pseudarthrobacter sp. 1G09. The sequence continues at coordinate 3,844,933 of NZ_CP188306.1, read as the reverse complement.
CCGCCTTGGTCACGCCTGCTTGCCCGGTTTCGCAGGGATGCCCTTCAACGGCGGGTGCTTCCCGGCAGGACTGGCATAAAAATAAAAAGTGGGTATGGTATCGGTTAACGCAAGCACAGAAAGGCGTGATTCCGATGTCCGGAAAATCCTCCAAAGGCGGCGCTGCGAAAAAAGCGGGCAAGTCGATTCTGGAAAAACGGGCCGATAAAAAGGCCAGGCACGAAAACAGTGAACTGAATTTCGCAAAGCCGCGCAAGAACCAGCGCTAAGAGCCCGCGGGCGGCTGGATGGGGAACTCCTAGCCCCGTCCGGCCGCCCGCGTCATTGTGCGGCAACTGCGGTTCGGCGCCCGGACCCGACGCCCAGCGCTCAACGTCCGGCCTATGGCTCACAGCGCCAATCGATCGGCTTATGGCGCCGGGTGAACGTCGCCCAGCGCACGGACGAAAGACACAAATCATGAACACCCTCCTCAACGCCCTGGTGATCCCCGCCAGGCTCAACCACCCCGTCCACATCCGGTCCTTGCAGTTGGACGCCGCTTCCCAGCAGCGTGTAGCAGCGGGGGAAGTTGCGGTGCTGGCGGGACAGGACTGGCGCGCTTACCTGAGCAATGAGTCGGGCCGGGTCTTCCACAATGTGCGGGCGGAGGTCCTTCTCCGCGAGGCCGGAGTGGACGTGGAGAGCACTATCCACGGGACCGTCACGTTCCTTGGCCACACAGAACCTTTGGAGGACGCAGACGCTCCCCGCCACCTGATCAGGCTGGCGGAGCAGCTGTTCGATATGCCGCTCGCCGCCTAGCCGAGCAGCCACTCCGAATGTCAGACCCTCCTGCCATGCTTCAGTTATGGAAACCGGAGCGGTCACGGGTGCGGGAGGCAAGGCCAGGGTGGCCGCTGCCGTTGCATCGGTGGCCGGGTTGGTTGATGAACTTGCCTGTGTTGTGCGTGGTCCCCTGGCGGCACCAGGCAATGACAGCTGGGGCCACACTGACCGCGGCGATGGCACCGGCCGCGATTCGAGAGGCAATAGCGCCCACCGCAATGCCCGTAGCGGCGGCGCCAGCGATAACGCCCGCAGCCACGGAATCGGTAGCCATGGCGTATGCCGTAGCGGGGCTCCCATCTCTGCTGATCCGTTGGGGGAGTTGGCCGAATCGTGCTTGGCAGGACTGGAAGTGCTGGCCCGGGTCGAAGCTGCCACGGCGGCTGCGAAGGTCCGGCTGGTAGCCGCCTACGCTGAGGCGTCAGCCCAGATCGAGGGCCCTGCCGCCGATGCCTATGAGGCTTCGGCGCGTGAGAAGTCCTTAGTGGCGGAGGTCGCATGTGTACTCACCGTCGGCGAGGGTGCGGCCTCCGCCTTTCTGGGTGAAGCGTGTGCGTTGACGAGCACTTTACCTGCGGCATTGGACGAGCTGCAGGCGGGCGCCATCTCGTGGCAGCATGCACGGATTCTCGCTGATGAAACAGCGGGTCTGGAACCTGCGCGGGTCAAAGCATTGGAAGCACACTTCTTCGATCCGGATGCGCCCCATGCTGCCCGTGGTGCCGCTCCCGGGGAGCTGGTGCCGTCGCGCTTCCGCAGGAAGGTCCGGGCCTGGCGTGAGCGCCAGTATCCCGATTCGCTGGAGTTGCGGCGTGCCGTGAGTATGGCCGATCGTCGCATGGAGTACCGGCCCTTGGCTGACGGGATGGCCCAGATCTGCCTCATACTTCCCGGTGAAACCGCCTGCGCAATCTGGAACAAGGCCACCTCCATCGCACGCGGTTTGCAGAGCCCCGATGACCCGCGCACGCTGAGTCAGCGTAGGGCAGACGTCAGCGCCAACCTGCTCCTTGGATGTGTCGGGCAGGACCTGGAAAAGCTTCCAGCGCCGAAGGCTGACATTTTGGTTACCGTCCCCGCTTTCTCACTGTTTGGCGCCACGGACGAGCCGGGGGAGGTGGACGGTTTCGGGCCTGTCCCTGCGTCGGTGGCACGGAGGATCGTTGCCGAGGGAGCTGGGTCGTTTTACCGGGTTCTGGTGGACCCCCGGGATGGGGCGCCGCTGGAGATCGGCAGGACGAACTACCGGCTCCCTGAGAGTTTGAAGCGCTGGTTGAGGATGCGGGATGGCAAGTGCACCTTCCCGGGCTGCAGCAATCACACGCCGGACAACGAGAACGACCATCTCACGGCATGGCAGCACGGCGGGGCAACGGGAGTCGATAATTTGGCACAGTTGTGCCCCAAACACCACAGGCTCAAGCACCAGACCACGTGGACCCCCAGCCCCGCCAGCAAGAATGAACCGCCGGGCTGGACCTCACCCACAGGTCGCCACTATCCGGCGGAACAACCGGACTGGGTGTCACCACGGCTGCCACTCGCGCTTCTTGCCGGGGATTCGGCCATGCCTCCACACATTGACGGCGAAACTCCCGATCGAGTTGGCCGTGACGCCGGGGATGTCAGCCCGCTGGAGGATGCCCTCATTGCGTACCTCGCTGCCTAGCGCTTATAGCTAAACTGTCATTCACAAGTCGCCTTTACTTGCACTCGCGGATTCCGGGGAAGTAGAGGCGCGTTCTACGCAGTTGTCTCGTGACACGCTTGCGTCCGGTGGGGGATCCCCACTGGGGCACCCAATCCTCTGTTGTCCACAGTTCAGAGAGCGCCCCTTCAAACGCATGGGGGCTAAGACTCTGGCGAACCAGCGGGGATGACCACAGTAGCCGGCGGCGGAACGCACCGTCCGTTTCCTGTTATCCAAACTGCGGGTGCGTTGACCTCTGGCGTCTCTTGCCGTCAGTGTTGGCTGGGCGTAACGTCCGCAGCATAAGGTTTGTTGTTGGAGGCCGCCATGCGTGCGCTGCTACGCCATTTCATCTCCATGACATCAGTCTTGTCCGTCTGCTTCGGCCTTTCGGCGTGCACCCCCGCCGAGGCGCCATCCCCCGCACCGTCTACAGAGGTCCGCACGGCGCCAGCGCTGCCCACGATCCCACCGCTGCCGGACAGCGGCGACATCGACGCCGGTAAATACGTCGTCACCAGCTTCGCCGAGAATTTCGAGATCACCGTCCCAGATGGCTGGGTGAGTGAAGACGGCGACGGGCTGCGCAAGGACGACCCGGATCACCCGGGTGAAAGGGCGGTCTTCGTGGGCTGGTGGCACTCCGACCATGTGCCGAAGGACGCATGCGCGTGGCAGGGCGCGCTCGTCGAGGTCGATCCGTCGGCCAAGGCGTTCGTCGACGCGTTGACGGCGCAGACGTCAACGGCGAGCACCCCTCCCGCCGAGGTCGCGGTGGGAGATTACTCCGGCGTCGAATTCGACCTCTCCGTCGAGGGCGACGTGGACATCAAAGCCTGCGACAACGGTCAGTTTTGCGTTCACTCAGATTATTCGAACCTATGCACCCGCTGGTACTCGAGCGTCGCTGAGCGCGAGACCTACCGGGTGGTCAACCTGCACGGCCAGCGAGCTATGTTCTGGATGGTCCAATTCCACGAATCGGTCAATCCGGAGCTGGTACGAGAGGCACGCACCGTTTTCGACTCGATCGCGTTCAAGCTCCGACAAGTGACCAGCTGATGCGATAGCGCTCCCCTAACCGTCGCACGATAAAGGATCCTTAAACCCGCGCTTGAAGCGTCCGGTGGGCCGCCGGTTATGGGACCAAACGCGTGGTCGACGATCTACTGGCCGGCGCACTTGAGCGCGGGATTGCCAACGATTCCCTGTGGCAGAGTTGCTCCATGCGCCTGCTCGTGATTTTTGGTCCGCCTGCTGTGGGAAAGATGACCGTTGGACGCGAGGTCGCTCGGCAAAGCGAGTTTCGTTTGTTCCATAATCACGCGCTTATCGAGCCTCTACTTGAGGTGTTCAACTACGGGACGCCACCGTTTACTCGGCTTCTTGGCGATTGGCGCGCGGCAGTCGTCCAGGAGGCAGCCCTTTCGGGCACCGACTTGCTGTTCACATTTGTCTGGGGCCTTGAGCTGCAGACAGACGCCGACGAGCTTAGGAAATACATCCGCCCTTATGTCGAAAAGGGTGCAGAGGTAGCGTTCGTCGAACTGGCGGCAGATCTGGATACGCGGCTACAACGGAATCGAACCGAGCTGCGACTGGCTGAGAAGCGATCGAAGAGAAACGTGGAGTGGTCTGACACGAATGTTCGCGAAATGGAGCGTTTTCTTATGAATACTGACCTCGATGTCAGTTTGGATAAATCTTTGCCAGCAACCGCTCTTCTGGCTGAACACCGGCATATGCGGCTGGACAACGGCGGCCTTGCACCGCAGGAGGCAGCGGCTCGGATTCTCGCCTGGTTGGACAGCTTCCCGACGCGCCGCTCGTAGCCGGCTGCAAAAGCCTGGCCGGAGATGGCAGCGGTTGCTTCACCTATGGATTCCCGAACTGCTTTCGGCAGCCAGCGAGAAGTCAAGAAGCCTGCACCAATCTTTAACGCCTTGCCGCAACCCAGTGGAATAAAAGGGCAACCACAACAGCGATCACAGCCCCGACGAGCAACGCTTGGACCGCCCCAAGAGCTTGCCAGAGCAACGCTCACGTCACAAACCCAGCGAGAAAAATGCTCAGCGACCTCAAGACCTTGTTCGGCATCCCCATAAGTGGAAAGTAACAGAATGCTTGGTTATGCGGCAGTCAGAGGGCGGACGAGGCAGCCGGAATGAGCGCGCTGCGTTCAGCTCACCCATGCGTAACGCCTGGATTGAAGCGTTGTACGCCCGTCAGCCTTGGCTGCAGCAACGGCTAGAGGCGCAGCTCCATGAAGACGCTGTTCCGGTCCAGGACGTAGCCGGCAAAAGGCGCGCATTCCGTGAAACCGTGGCGAGCGTAGAGCCGCCGGGCAGGAGCGAAGTAATCCTCGGTTCCGGTCTCCAGGCAGACGCGCTCGAGCTCCTGGGCCCTGGCGTGGCCGATGATGTGCTTCAGCATGAGGCTGGCCACCCCGCGCCCACGCGCCGCCGCTGCCGTGCGCATGGACTTGATCTCGCCGAGCCGGCCAGCGCCGTGAAGTTCGGTTCCGCGAGCTGCGGCGCCGTGAGTCTCTAAAGCTTCGACATCACGCCCGGGCTCGGGATCATGAAGCTTGAGGGCGCCGCACCCCAAAAGCTCGCCGTCCTCGCGCGCTGTCCAGAAAGTGATCGAGGGCACGGACAAGGCAGAGTGGTCCAGGGCGTGCACGCTCTCAGCAGGCGAAGTGGCGAACATGTCCGCCAGATGTTCGCTCAGGAGCTGGTGGACATCACCGCGTACGGGATCGTCCCGGTCAATATCGATCATTCACTCAAATTTACCGGCTGGTGGCTGCCCGTCCGGACCCGGCAGCCACCAACTAAACCCAACCGCCGGCTGGATGCTTCTTTTGGAGCAGATAGGTACGAAAGGCCGTTGTTAGGACGGCCCAGCAGGTCCACCATGGCCGTATGAACGCTGAAGCACCGGCTGCGGTGAACCTCAACCTGCCCCAGCAATTCCTGCTGCTGGCAACGAATGACAAAGACGGAAAACCCGAAGTGCCTCTGTTCGCCCTCAGGACCACGGTGGCCGGCGCAATCCTGGCCGAGCTGGACCTGGTCGGCGCGATCGAGCCGCAGGGCAAGCACATCCGGGCCACTGGATCGGCCGCCAGGGACGACCTTGCACCTGAACTGGAACTGATCCGCGGAAAGTCCCGCCCCCATACTCCCGCCCGATGGGTTTCCATCATGGAAGGCCGTGCCCAGGTTCACCGGATCTACGAGGGCATGGCGGCCCTCGGCCTTGTGGAACACCTGGGGGAGAGGCACCTCGCGCGCTTCCGGCCGGTGCGTTATCCGGAAAAAGACCACGAACCCGAGGCGGCTCTCCTCAACAGGATCAAGTCAGCACTCAGCGGAGCCACCCCTGCCACCGTGGTGCCTGAGTCACCGGCCGACGGCGCAGCGGAGGAGTCGGCGACACAATCCAACAATCCAGCAACGGGGGCACAGAAGACGAGGACCCTGGCCCTCATCGCCCTGCTTGAGGCAGCAGGTCTACTGCACAAGCTGTTCCCGGACGCTGACAGGAACTGGGCGAGCGGTTTGGCCAAGGACTACTGGCCGGCGCGCGCCGTTGAGGACGAGTTGCGGCTCATCCGGCTGGCGGAGGAGGAAACCGCAATGCTCTAAGACCGCGGAGGACGGCACCGGAGCAAGAACCGCGTAAGGCGGCCATACTCAGCCGTCGCTCTTGTCGATGACGCAGAACCGGTTTCCGTCGGGATCCTCAAGGACGATGAAGTCGGGGTCCTCCGGGTAGAGATCCCAGTCCACGCGCCGGGCGCCAATCGAGACGAGACGCTCCACCTCGGCACCCTGGTCCTCCGCATACAGGTCCAGGTGGATCCGCGGGCGGTCCTGGACAGGGGTTTCGCTCCGCATGAGCGAGAGCAACGCGCCAGGGCCCGACGGCGGCGCGAGGGTTACCCACGTGTCGTCACCGGGTTCCCGCGGGACGTAGCCGAGGGCTGAGTTCCAGAAGTCGGTAGCGGCGGCGACGTTGTTGACGCCGAGGACGATGGTGCCGATGGTCAACATCCGCCCAGCCTAGACCCGTCCCATGCTGCCTGTCAGGGCCTCGCATGAGCCTTTCGCGCTGGTGGGACGGGTGCGCCCCGCTAGACTCGCCTCCATGGGGGAGCACAACACACCTGAAGACCGCATGCCGTCCAAACGCACAAAGTGGCGTGCCGCCGTCGTACCTTCGCTGGCCGTTGCCGTGGTACTGGCGGGGTGCCTGACCGCCTGGCTGAACCGGAACGCGTCCTTCTCTTTCGCCTATGCGCCGAACAGCAACAGGCCGTTCACCGGCGTCGGCGCGGACCTCATTACCGAAGGAACGCAGGCGGGCCTGGCCGTCGCCGTCGTGGGCCTGCTGGTGCTGGCGTTCTGGGCCGGTTTCAGGGTGGGCCGGCGGCCTGGCCGGTAGAACATCTCCGCCGCAGCTGATTCCGCCGCTAGTCCTCGTACCCGATCAGCCAGTGGAGCCCGTGCCGGTCGATGACCTGGCCGTCCGAAGCGCCCCACGGTTTTGGCGCGAGGGAATCAACCACGGTGCCGCCGTCGGAGAGCCTGCGGAACCATTCGTGCAGCACTGACGGTTCCGCCGTCCCCAGCAACGAGAGCATGACGCCTTCGGTGCGGACGCTCGCCTCGCCGGCCGCCGCGTCCGAGCCCCCTAGCGCCACGACGCCGGTGAGCGTTCCGTGGGCGATGGCGTCCGGGGAGCCGTCGCTCCTGCTGAAGTCCTGGTAAGTGTGCAGGGCAAGTTCACCGCCGAAGACATCGCGGTAGAAGCTCAGGGCTTCCCGCGCTGTTCCGGGAAAGCTGACATAGACCTGGGGCCCTGGCGTGCGAACTGTGTCCTGCGAAGGGGTATTGATCATCATCCATCCTCGGGTTCTGCGGAATCGGGCTGTTCCGGAATTTCATCCGGGTGCCGGCTGCGGGTGTAGCCCTTACGCCGGGCATCCGCCCAGCCTAGACCGGGAGGGCTGAGCCGGGAAGGGCGGTCCGCGCCCACGGCTAGACTCGCAGGCATGGGGGACAACGAAATACCTGAACAGCGAAAACCGTCCAAACGCACCGGACTCAGTGCCGTCGTGGTGCCTTTCCTCGGCCTCGCCGCGCTGCTCGTGGGGTGCATTGTCGCGTGGAACCAGCAGGCGAACGCCAGCTTTGGCTGGTTCGCCTACTCGCCGCTAAGCAACGACACCTTCAGCGGATCCGGCATGACGTTCGTTACCCAGGGGACGCAGATCGGGTTGGGCATCGCGGTGCTGGGCCTGCTGGTCCTCGCTTTCTGGGCCGGTTATCGGAGTGGCCGGCGGCGCGGGCGGACGACGAATCGATGACACGCCGCACTGACTTTTGGGCGCTTGCCCTGGTGGCCAGCGCCACGCTGATGGTGTGCGGCGCCGTCGCAACCTGGAACTTCGCCCTGGTTGCCGATGAACACGGCATCAGGGAAGGCGGGCTCTCTTTCACCATCCTGCTGGGCTTCGGCGTCGCCGCGTTCATGGTCAGCCTGCCGGGCTTTTTCGCAACCAGAAGCCGTGCACGGGCGCCCCGGGACTGACGGCCAGGTCCGGGCCGCCTATGCGGCACGCGCGGCCGAGTACATTTCCAGGTTCGGATCGCTGGAATTCACCCATCCTGAGGACAGGACGCTCATCGCGGAATGGGCTGAACCGCTGACGGGGCACGTGCTGGACGTGGGCTGCGGACCCGGCCAGTGGAGCAGTTTCCTGGCGGACCAGGGCAAGCACGTGCACGGCTTCGACCCGGTCCCGGAGTTTGTGGAGCACGCACACGCGCGGTTCCCGAATGCCGCCTTCCGGGTTGCAGGGTTCAAGGACCTCCCTGTTGCCGCTGGTTCCGCGGCCGGCATCCTGTGCTGGTATTCCCTGATCCACACCGAACCGGCGGACATGCCCCACGTCCTCGAAGAATTGGCCGGAAAGCTGGCGCCCGGCGGAGCCCTCCTTCTCGGGTTCTTCGAAGGCGCCCGGGTGGAAGAGTTCCCGCACGCCGTGGCCCCTGCCTACTTCTGGCCGGCCGCCGGCCTTGAAGAACGTCTCCGGGACGCGGGGTTTGACGTCGTTTCCGTAACGAGGCGCACCGAAGCGGGTGTCCGGCCGCACGCGGCAATCAGCGCCTGGCTCCGGCACTGAGGGCCAGGCTTATCCGAGCCACGCCAGCTCACCCAACCAGAGCCAGTTCACCCCAGCAGGTCGTCCTGGTAGCACCAGCGCCAGTCCTCGCCGGGCTCGATGCTGCGCATGACGGGGTGGCCGGTCGCTTCGAAGTGCCTGGAGGCGTGGGTGGCGGGGGAGGAATCGCAGCACCCCACGTTGCCGCATTCCAGGCACATGCGGAGGTGGACCGTCGTCGTTCCCTCCCGGACGCAGTCCTCGCAGATCGCGCCGCCGGGCACTTCCCTTGGTTGCGCGGACTCCAGGTGGTCGCACTCACCGCCGGGTTTGGCCACGCCTTCGCCGCCGCCGCCGCCCGACGGGTCAATCTCGTCCAGGGACACGTCCAGCATCGATTCCTCAACATCCAGCCGCTCAAGGACAGCGCTCAGGACCTCGTGCGCGTACTCGCCACCCCGCCGGAGCTCCAGCACCTTCTCGCGCTCGGCCTCCAGCATCGCAAGCCGCAGCCGGGCATAGCGCTCGCTGGGCGTGGACGTTTCCGCCGACGGCCGCCCCAGCCGCTCCCACGCCGCGAGCCCGCGTTCCTGCGTGCGCCGCTTCAGCATGGACACCACCTCCGGCGGGTCGTCATCCGTCCTGAGTTCGTGCAGCTTCGCGACGCCCGCGGCGGTGGCCAGCTGCATGAGCGATGCCTGGTTCAAAGCATCCTCGCGCTGGTCCGGCCCCTGCACCCGGAGGATCCGCACCAGCGCCGGCAGCGTGAATCCCTGCAGCGTCAGCGTTCCGCCCACCACCACCAGGGCAGCGAGGATCAGCACTGACCGGTGTTCCAGGTCCTCCGGCAGGACCAGTACGGCGGCCAGGGTGACCACGCCCCGCATCCCGGCCCACGACACAATGGCCGCGTACTGCCACGGCGGTGCCGGATCCTTCCGCTGCACCGACGGGATCAGCCGCGGCAGGTAGGTGGCCGGGAATACCCACACCGGCCGGAGGAAGAGCACGGCCAGCAGGATGACCGCACAGCCGGCCCAGATCCTGCCCGCGCCCAGGGAATCGTCCTGGACGCCGTCCACGATGGTGCGCACCTGCAGCCCGATCAGCAGGAACACCGAGTTCTCCAGCAGGAACTGCACAGTGTTCCAGTTGCTTCGCTGGCTGAGCCGGGCCGCGCCGTTGGGCATGGACGGCGCCTTGGTGCCCATGATGAGGCCGGTGACCACAACGGCGAGCACACCCGAGGCGTGGATCGCCTCCGCCGGCAGGTACGCCACCAGGGGCGCCGCCAGCGACGTCGACGTATTGATGGCAACGTTCCGGATCCGTTTGCGGAGCATGGTGAGCACGTACGCCGCGGCGATGCCCACCACCAGTCCGCCGCCCACAGCCAGCACGAAGTCCCCGGCAATCCCGGCAACGGACACCACTCCAGAGATGGCGGCGATCGCGGCGCGCAGGCAGATCAGGGCCGTGGCGTCATTGACCAGCGATTCGCCCTCGAGGATGGTGACGATCCGGCGCGGCATTCCCACCTTCCGCGCGATCGCCGTCGCAGCCACCGCATCCGGCGGCGCCAGGACGGCCCCCAGAGCGAACGCGGCGGCCAGCGGAATCTCCGGAAACAGCCACCAGACCACCAGGCCGACGGTGAGGGTGCCGAAGATGACATACCCCACCGAGAGCAGGCCGATGGCGCGGCGGTTGGAGCCGAAATCATAAAGCGATGTGCGCAGCGCAGCCGCATACAGCAGCGGCGGCAGCAGCCCCACCAGCACCAGTTCCGGGTTCAGCTCGATGTCCGGTATGAACGGGAGGAACGAACCCGCCACCCCGATCAGAACCAGCAGCAGCGGCACCGAAACGTTGAGCTTCCGGCCGAGGGCGCTGCCGGCGCACACCACGGCAACGAGGACCAGAAGGCCCAGGGCGATTTCCATGGGGTCATTCTCCCAGCAACGCCGCCACAGGGAACGGAAGACCAAAGGGAACGGCCCGCTCACGACGGCGCGACGCGGTCAGCGCGGCGAACGGACGGCCCGCAAAGCAATCCACCTAGGCGAACGCACGACGGCGGGAGGCGGCCGCCGTCGTCCGCTTCCTTGGCGACGTTCCCGGCCTGAGCGCCGTGACCGTTTACTCCGGCGGGCCGGAGGGTAACCATGGAATATGACTGATTCCGGAACCGGCGGCGCCGACGACCCCTTCGATGGCAGCGACGAAATCGTAGGAGGAACGGCCCCGGAAGAGACACCCGAGTCCATTGCCGACGACGTGCGGCACGAGATCCAGCTGGGCCACGTCCAGGACGATGTCAGCACTGTCCTCGAGGAACGGTTCGAGGAAGCCGGCATCGATGCGCGGCCCGAAGAGGTGGACGACCTCGCGGAGGAGATCGAGCGGGACGCGTCCAGCTAATCCGGAGGCCCAGCTAACCCGCTTGTCCGGCCGGACCACGGGGCCAGACAGTCCACGGGTCCAGGCGGCTCGGCTGTAATACAGCCTTGAATGAATACATCCTGCGATGTATTGTCCATGACATGGACACACTCACCCACGCCCCGGTCCTGGCGCGCTTCGGCTACGCCGTCTCGGACCCCACCAGGGCACAGGTCCTGCTGGCCCTCGCCCAGGCACCGTCATATCCGTCGGATCTGGCCGACTCCATCGGAGTGTCCCGGCAGAGCATGTCCAACCACCTCACCTGCCTGCGCGGCTGCGGGCTGGTGGTGTCGGTCCCGGACGGCCGCCGGACGCGCTACGAACTCGCCGATGCCCGGCTGGGCCACGCCATCACGGACCTCCTTGGCGTTGTCCTCGCCGTAGACCCGGCCTGCTGCGCGCCCGACGGCGAGTGCCTGGCATGAGCCGACCCCTGGCCCAGCGCCTTCCGTCCGAGCGGCGGGCCATCCTCACGCGCCGGATCCGCCTCTTCGCAGCTGCCACCATCACCTACAACGTCGTCGAAGCCGTGGTTGCGCTCTGGGCAGGCGGCGTAGCCGATTCGTCGGCATTGATCGGGTTCGGACTGGATTCGGTCATCGAGGTCGCGTCGGCCGTGGCCCTGTCGTGGCAGTTCTCCGCCAAGGACCCGGAGCGGCGCGAGCACCTCACGCTGCGGATCATCGCCATCTCCTTCTTCGCGCTCGCCGCCTTCGTCACCATGGACGCCGTTCGGTCCTTGGCGGGCGGGGGAGAGGCCCAGCACTCCACCCCCGGCATCGTGATCGCCGCCCTGAGCCTGGCCATCATGCCCGTGCTCTCATGGGCCCAGCGCCGGGCAGGACGCGAGCTTGGCTCCCGGACCGCCGTGGCCGACTCCAAGCAGACACTGCTCTGCACCTACCTTTCGGCGGTGCTGCTGGTGGGGCTGGTCCTCAACAGCACCCTGGGCTGGTGGTGGGCGGATGCTGCAGCGGCCATCGTGATCGCCGGCATCGCGGTCCGCGAAGGCTTCAACGCCTGGCGCGGGGACGTGTGCTGCGCGGTGCCCCACGCGGAGTCCCAGGAAGTGCCCCACACCGGCGACGTCACCAGTAGCGAGCAGGGCGCAGACGCCTGCTGCCCCGGGTGCGCTTCGTCGGAGCCACAACCGCAGCCACAGTCCCTGGGACTGACCGTCCGCAGCAAGAACTGAGCACCTCAGCCCTGAATGTCCGGAGGCGGCGCGGCCAGCGGGACCACGTCCAGGCTGCCCGGGCCCAGCATGATCAGGATGTGCGGCGCGGTCACGTCGTCCAGTGCCGCCATCAGCTGCTGGATGATTTCGTCGGGCCGGGCAGCCGGTGCCCCCGGCGCAAGGATGGACGACGGCGGCAGGCCGGTGCCGCCGTCGTCCGCCCTCAGCCAGGCGGTCACCTTGGCGCCTCCCGTGGTCTCAGCAATGGCCCGCGCCAAAGCACTGACGTCAATGGTGCCCGGGGGATAGCCGCTGACCAGCGTGACCTGATCTGTTACCCGACGTCGGGCGGGCGCCGCGGCTGCCAGCAGCGTGCGGTCGTGCCGCCACAACGTGAAGTGGTAGCCAGCCACTAATCCAGCCGCCACCAGCAGGCCCAGCGGCGCCCGGATCCGGTCCAGGAGGCTTCCACCCGAGACGTCGCCGAGCAGGTACTGGAACACCCGGTAGCCCGTCACCAGCAGCGTTATCAGGGCAACCACCGCGCTGACACCAAAGAACGCCACTAGGTAGATGCGCCGGCCTGGTGGGATTTCGCTTGCTGTCCGGGGCTGGTGCCGTGGCTTCCACGCCAGCCACCACACCGGGCCGCCCACTACGAGAGAGCTGATGCCGCCCAGCAGCAGGGTGCGCGCGGCGCCGCCGGCCAGCGGTGAGACGGCGGCAGCCAACAGGGCGTTCACCACCACCCCCACGCCGGACGCCGCTGCGGCAAGCGCAACCGCCGAGGTAACCAGGAGGCTGGCGCGCCTCGTTTCGGTGGAACGGGTGACCGCCACCGCCCGGTGGTAGCGCCACACCACCGCACCGATGGCCGCGGCCGAGATTGCCAGTGCGAGGGGCTCCAGCAGCAGGTTCACAGGATCGCTGCGGTCGAACGCGAGCCGCAGGAGGACGAACACCACCACGCCCACACCGCCCAGGGCTGCGATCCCCGCAATGAAGATGCCGACGGCGATCATGGCCACATCCGCCAGCGCGGTCCGGAAATGCCGGCCGCCTTCCCTGAACCAGTCCCACCACCACACCAGGGCGCCGCCCGCGGCCCACACCAGCGAACGGACCGGGGCATACCACCATGGCTCAACCGCTGCGCTGAGCGGGAAGCCGCGGATGGCTACGTCCAACAGTCCGCTGAGGGCGGCAACCGCCGCGCCGGCGCCCAGCAGCAGGCCGAAGACCGAGCCGAGGAGTGTCCTGACGTCCTCCAGGTGCGTCGACGGCTTGGCGGGGTGCTTCCACATCCACCGGTGCCAGAGCCAAATAGCCGCCCACACCAGGCCAGTGGCGAGCGGGGACTGCCACTGGCTTGCCTGCGTATCGATGAAAGACGTTGCCAGATTCAGCAGCGAGGTGGTGGCGAGGATGAGCGAGACGGCGTACATCCCGGACAGGTACAGGCCCCAGCCGGCGGCGTGGCGTTCCGCGGCGTCGTCGAGGCGCCGCCAGGCAAACCACCACAGCAGCAGGGCCAGCGGCCCGCCGATCAGGGTGAAGGCCAGGGGCAGTGCCAGGCTGGCAGGATCGCCGGTGACCAGCACGGAAGACGCACGGAAGAGCCGTTCCAGCAGCCCGCTCACACCCGACGCCGCAATCACCACCAGGGCGAAGAGCAACACATAGAGGATCAGGCGGCGGAGGGTGGCCAGGCCGCCGGCGGGGGCACGGGTGGTGGTGGCTGCCGGCGTGGTCATGGTTTAGCCGGAACCACGGAACAGGCTGTCAGGATGTAGGGCGGCTGGTCGATCTTCCAGGTGCCGTCGACTTTCAGGAGCGAGAACACGTCCTCCATCTCGTACTCGGACGGGCCAAACGGTCCGCCCTGGGACTGCTGGACGATCGAGACCCGCACCGTGGCTGAATCGGCGCGCTCCGCCGTCGAGACCAAAACGACGCGCGCCGGCCGTGGCTCGCCCTGGAAGCCTCCCCGGCATCTGCTCCGGGCGGCATCGGTGAGGTATAAATCGGCGGCGGCGTTGTCGCCGTCGATCACGGCTTTGCTGTACCGCTGCACCACCCCTGCGGGGCTGGCCTCATCCAGTTGCGCGGGCTCGCCGCGCGTGAAGACCACAGCCAGCGCAACCACCACCAGCAATCCGACGACGCCGATCAGCGCGAAAAGGATCCGGTCCGGTTTCCGCGCGGCGTCGCTCATGGCGACAGTATGCGCCCTGGCCAGGGGGTTTTGTATGTGTCTTTCGGCCCGGCACGGGGACTCAGTGCAGGGGTGCCGAAGGGCGAATCTTCAATATAGTTAGGAAAATCCGTTGACGGGGCGGAAATCTTCACTATAGTTGTGTGAGTAGCATCACCCAGTGAAAGATAAACGATGACCACCGAGACTAGCACCACCGCCCCGCCGGCCACCAGCGAACTGCTGGCCACTGTCGGCAACAAGGTGCGGTCCATGCGAAAGGACCGGGGAATGACCCTGGCCCGGCTTTCGGAAATCACCGGACTTAGCCAGGCGATCGTCAGCCAGATCGAACGCGGAATGGCCAACCCGTCCTTCACAACCCTCGCGCAGCTGGCCCACGGACTGGACATCCCCGTGGGACGGTTCTTCATCGGCCAGGACCAGTCCAGGTCCCCGGTGGTCCGGAGATCCGCGCGGCGCAACCTCCAAAACGTCACCCGCGAGTCCGTCGGCGAAGCAATTCATGAGCTGCTCACCCCGGACCGCGATGGCACCATCGAAGCGCAATGGATCAGCACGCCCCCAGGGCACGACACCAGCGCAACGCCCTTCACCCACAGCGGGGAAGAGTTCTGCTACATCATCTCGGGCCGGAAGGACGTCTACCTTGACGGCGTCTGCTACAGCCTCGAAGAGGGCGATTCCATCACCTACTCTTCGGAAATCCCCCACTGGTACAAGAACAGCTACGAAGAGGTATGCGTAGCCATCTGGGTCAACGCTCCCCACGCGTTGTAGGCCTGCCGGCCTTAACCGGCGCCGGCGCTTACCCCTAACCGTCCGGACACGTCTCCGTGGCCGCTGACACTCCTTGCCACTTTCGCATCAGGCGCCTCCTCCAACAGGCGTTCCTGCGTCATACCCTCTTACGCCCTCCAGGGCGCAAGCGTAAGGAAAATCCCATGCTTGACACCCAAACCACGGACAATGCTGTCCCGACACCCCGCACCACCCATTCATCCCCCCAAAAGAACGAGAAGTTCACGCCGGAAGTCCGCAAAGGCCTGCTGGGCCTTGGCCTCGGCAATGCCCTGGAATGGTACGACTGGATGGTCTTCGGCCTCCTGTCCGCCTTCATCGGGCCCAACTTCTTCCCCAACACGGACCCGCTGTCCGCAACGCTGAACGCGCTGGCCGTGTTCGCCGTCGGGTTCGCCTTCCGCCCCCTCGGAGGCATCCTCCTGGGCACGCTGGCGGACAGGATCGGCAGGCGCCGGGTGATGCTGCTGTCCATCATGCTGATGGCCGGCACCACCCTGATCATTGCCGTCACCCCCAGCTACGCCACCATCGGCCCCCTGGCTGGCATCATCCTGCTGGTCTGCCGCGTCCTGCAGGGCATTTCCACCGGCATCGAAGCCCCGCTCTCCACCTCGCACGCCGTCGAACTGGCTCCGGAGGGCCGCGAAGGCTACGTGGCCGGCATCATGTCCTTCTACGTGAACATCGGCATCCTGCTGGCCTCGTTGGTCAGCTTCCTCTGCAGCCTGGTGATCGGCGGGGCGGCCATGGGGGACTGGGGCTGGCGCGTGCCGTTCATCCTCGGCGCCCTCTTCGGCTTCGTGGTCCTGTACCTGCGCCGCTCCCTGCCGGAAACCCTCAAAGAAGAGGAGATGGCCACCAACACGCCCCGCGCTGTCTGGTCCGGTGTCCGCAAGCACTGGCTCTCCGTCCTGGCCATCATCTTCGTAGTGGGCGCAGCCCAGGCCTACAACTACGCCTGGAACGTGGGCCTGCCCAGCGCAGCCCGCAGCGGCTTCAAGGAAGACCCCACCGCCGTCTTCGCCCTCACCACTGTCCTTGGAGTCATCCTGGTGGCGGGCTCCTGGATCATCGGCAAGCTTGCCGACGGCAGGGCAATGTCCCGCTGGTTCCTGGTGACCCGCGTCCTGGCCATCCCGTCAGTGTTCCTCATGCTGCTCTACGTACAGCCCGGCATCGGCGCATTCGCGGCGGTCCTGCTGGGTGGCTCGGTGGTGCTGGTGCTGAACATGACCCTCTACAACGTGGTCAGCTCGTCACTGATGCCCAAGAACATCCGCGGAACCGGAGTGGCCCTGGGCTACGGCATCGGCGTCGCCCTCTTCGGCGGCACCGCCTCCTACCTGCTGGTCTGGTTCCAGTCCCTGAACCTCACCTGGATCTTCCCGGTCTACGTGGCCGTCCTGTCCATCCTCAGCATCGTCTTCTACATCGCCGCACGCCGCTCCAACGGCATCTTCGTCGGCAAGTAAGGAACCCCTCCCATGAACACCACACCCAGCTTCGCCGCGCCCGGAAACACCTCCACGGGCTCCCTGGAACTAGCCACCACGACGGCGGACCTCACCGCCCCCGTCATCTCCCGCTCCGACGTCCTGGTGGTGGGCGGTGGCCCCGCAGGCGTTGCCGCCGCAGTCACCGCGGCCCGCTCCGGCGCCAAAGTTACCCTGCTGGAACGCTACTCATCGCTGGGCGGCCTCGCCTCCGGCGGCATGGTGCTGGTGCTGGACGACATGATCAACGGCCAGGAAATCACCGTCACCGGCATCGTCTCTGAATACGTGGAGCGGCTGCAGAAGCTCGGCCTGGCCATTGTCCCGCCTGCCGATGACCGCAAGACCTCGGAGGAACTGTGGAACAAGTGGGGCCGCTACGGCACCTTCGACTTCCACTCCCACACCAACCCGAAGCCCATCTGCTACGCCGCAGCCTTCGACCCCGACGGCTGGAAGCGGGTCTCCAACGACCTGGTCCGCGAAGCCGGCGTGGACCTCCGCCTGCACTCCTGGTTCTCCCGCCCCATCGTGGACAACGGCGTGATCAAGGGCGTCATCACCGAAACCAAGATGGGCCCGCAGGCCTTCATGGCGGACGTGGTCATCGACACCACGGGCGACATCGATGTCGCCTCCCGTGCCGGGGCCAGCTACGCCAAGGACAATTACATCACTACGCTCGTCTTCCGCCTGGGCAACGTGGACACCCGGGCCGCGGAAGCGTTCGAGCAGGCCAACCCCAAGGAAGCCCGAGCCATCAACCGCAAGATCAAGCGCCTCCTCGGCGGTGCCTGGGAACTGTGGTGGCTCAAGACCCCCATCGACGGCGTGGTCTGGTGCAACGCCCCGCACATGTCCGGCTTCGACGGCACGGACCCGGCCGACATGACCGCCGCCGAGTTCGCCGCCCGCGACCGGATCTCCGAGGCCGTGGACTACGTCCGCGCCCACCTCCCCGGCTTCGAAAACTGCTACATGCTGGACGTCGCCTCCCAGATGGGTGTCCGGCAGACCCGCCTGCTGCAGGGCGAATACGTGATGACCAAGGACGACGTCACCCAGCGCCGCCACTTCGCCGACACCGTGGCCCGCGGCCGCGACTACTACTACCCGTACCGTTCGCTGCTGCCCAAGGAAGTGGACCAGCTGCTCGTTGCCGGCCGCCACTACTCCGCCACCCCGGAGGCGCAGAAGATGTCCCGCGAGATTCCGCCCTGCATGGCCATGGGCCAGGCCGTCGGCGTCGCCGCTGCGCTTGCCGTGGAGAACAACGTGCTGGTCCGCGACGTCTCCGCCCTGGACATCCAGCAGGGCATGCGCCGGCACGGCGCAGACCCGGGCGACGTCCCGTCGTCGAACGCCACGATTGATGCTGACGCGGCGGTGCCGGCATGAGCAGCGCGACTCTGGAGCAAAGTACAGAACGCACAGAAGAGGCAGCAGGAGGCACGACGACGGCAGGCGCCTCCGCATCACCCCTCGCCGGGGATGCGCGGCCGGGCACCCCGCTGCCGCTGGACGGCATCAAGATCGTGGACTTCACCCAGGTGTTCATGGGACCGTCCTGCACCCAGATGCTGGGTGACTACGGCGCGGACATCATCAAGGTGGAACGCCCCGGTGCCGGGGACATCTCGCGAAACTCGTTCCCGGACCCGGACGGCCAGGACAACCCGATCTTCCTCTCCATCAACCGCAACAAGCGCAGCGTCTCCATCGACACCCGCACGGAGGAAGGCCGGAGCGTCCTGCACGCGATCATGGCGGACGCGGACGTGGTGGTCAGCAACTTCCGCTCCGGTGTGATGGAGCGGATGGGCTTCGGCTACGAGGAGCTCAAGCAGGAGAACCCGGGCATCATCTGGGCCTCCGGCACCGGATTCGGCCCGGTGGGGCCGTACTCGCATAAGGGCGGCCAGGACGCCATCGCCCAGGCCTACTCCGGGGTGATGTGGCGGCGTGAATCGGACGACCAGAAACCGGCCATCTACCCCACCACCCTCTGCGACTACATCACCGGCATGCACCTGATGCAGGGCATCCTGCTGGCACTGCGCACCCGGGAAACCTCGGGTGTGGGCCAGAAGGTGGAGGTGACCATGTACGACTCCATGCTGCACCTGCAGATGCAGGAAGCCTGCATGCAGCTCAACCGCGGGTACGAGGTCAACTGGGGGGCCATGCCGCTGAGCGGCGTCTTCGAAACCACGGACGGCGCCGTGTGCATGGTGGGCGGCTTCACCCCGGACCCGCTGGCCCGGATCTCCGACGCCCTGGGCCTCGAGGAGGACCTCACCGAGCGCCCCGAGTTCGCCAACCTGGAGCAGCAGTTCAAGCACAAGCCCGCACTGCAGGCCATCTTCCGGGAACACATCGCCACCAACACCACCGAATACTGGACCGGCAAACTCGAGGAACAGGGGCTGCTGAACGCCCCCGTCCACACGCTGGAACAGGCGCTCGCCGATGCCCAGACGGAAGCCAACGGCATGATCGTGGAGGCCGAACACCCCGGCGTGGGCACGGTGAAGATGCTCAACGCCCCCATCCGGCTCTCGGCCACGCCGCCCACCGTCCGCCGCGTGGCGCCCCGCCTCGGTGAGCATAACGTGGAGGTGCTGCTGGAGAACGGGTTCGACGCCCAGACCATCGAGCGCCTGCAGCAGCTGGGGGTCCTGCGGTGAGCGCCACCATGGAAGAAGTCACCGAAGAACGGGTTGACCAGGTCACGCTGGACATCACCGATGGCGTGGCCACCGTGGTGATCGACCGGCAGCACGTCCTCAACGCCGTGGACGGCACCGCCCAGGCCCGGCTCAACGAGATCTGGGACCAGCTCGAGCACGATCCCTCTGTGAGGGCCGTGGTCATCACCGGCGCCGGCACCCGCGCGTTCTGCGTGGGGGCGGACATGTCCGCGTCCGCCGTGGACAAGACCGGCCTGGAGTACTGGGCCGGGCTGGACCCCAACGGGTTCGGCGGCCTGAGCCTCCGCACCACGCTGGACGTGCCGGTGATCGCCCGTGTGAACGGCTACGCGCTGGGCGGCGGCATGGAAATGGTGCTCGGGGCTGACATCGTGGTGGCTTCGGAGAACGCGAAGTTTGGTCTGACTGAACCCCGCGTGGGGCGGTTGGCGCTCGACGGCGGCATCCACCAGCTGGTGCGGCGTGTCCCCTACACGCAGGCCATGGGCTTGCTGCTCACTGGCCGGAAGGCGGACGCGGCGGAGATGCAGGCCATGGGCCTCGTCAACGAAGTGGTCCCCGCGGAGGAGCTCGACGCCGCGGTGCAGCGCTGGGTGGACCGGATCCTTGCCTGTGCCCCCACCTCGGTCCGGGCCGTCAAACAGATGGTCACGCAAACCAGCCACCTCACCGCCACAGAAGCCCGCGGGCTGCGGCTCCCGGCCCTCATGGCCGCACTGGACAGCGAGGACTCGGCCGAGGGCGTCCGTGCCTTCCAGGAAAAACGCCGGCCCGTGTGGCCCGGCCGCTGACCTGCCACCGTCCCTCCGCCCTTACCTTCACGCTTCGCATTGAAAGGAAACAGAACAATGCAGCAATCCCTTGCGCCCAAAAACCTGGCCCCTGACGCACTGCCCGCAGGCGTGTGGGGCGTGGTGGCCACCCCGTTCCAGGGCAGCACCCTCGACGTGGACCTGGATAGCCTGTCCGAACTGGTGGAGCACTATGAAGCCATCGGCGCCACTGGCCTCACCGTCCTTGGCGTGTTCGGTGAAGCCGCCGCGCTGACGGCGGAGGAACGGCGCCACGTCTTGGAAACCGTTGTCGAATGCACGTCGCTTCCGCTGGTGGTGGGAGTCACCTCGCTGGCTACCAGGCCGGCCATCGAGGAAGTCCGGGCGGCGCAGGAGATGGCGGGCGGCCGACTGGCCGCAGTGATGGTCCAGGCCAACTCGGCCCGGCCGGATGCGGTCACCGCCCACCTGGATGCCATCCACCGCGCCACCGGCGCCAAGATGGTGCTGCAGGACTACCCGCTGGCCAGCGGCGTCAGCATCGCCACGGCGGCACTGATTTCCGTGGTCAACGCGTGCCCGTTCGTCATCGCCGTCAAAGCCGAAGCCCCGCCCACCAGCGTGGCCATCGCCGAGCTGAGCGCCGCCGTCGACGTGTCCATATTTGGCGGCCTGGGCGGGCAGGGGCTGCTGGACGAACTCCAGGCCGGTGCGGCGGGAGCCATGACCGGATTCTCCTACCCGGAGGCGCTCATCGCCTGCGTTGCCGCATGGCAGGACCGGGGCTACGGGGCCGCCCGCATCGAACTGCTGCCGTACCTGCCGCTGATCAACTTCGAACAGCAGGCCAAGGTGGCGCTGGCCATCCGGAAGGAATGCCTCCGCGAACGCGGCCTGATCAAGGACTCCGGAGTCCGGCCACCGGCGGCAGGCTTCCCCGAAAGCCTGCGCGCCGCCATGCACACCCACCTCAGCGAAGCAGCCGATGCGCTCGGCAGCGCCACGGCCCAGGCGCAGTCCCCGGCACTCACCACCGCAAGGAGCTACTGATGGATCTCGGAATCGCCGGCAAGACCGCCCTGGTGGCCGCCTCCACCGGAGGTCTGGGCCTGGCCGTGGCCCGGGCGCTTGCTGCGGAAGGCGTCCGCGTGGCCATCGTGGGCCGGCGCCGGGACCGCGCCAAGGAGATTGTGGCCGAACTCCAGGCCGCGTACGGAATCGGCAGCGGTATCAACACTGCAGGCTTCGACGCCGTCGCCATCGAAGCGGACCTGACCACGCCGGAGGGCATTGAGTCCGCCGTCGAGCAGACCGGGGCGGATCTGGGCCCCATCGACATCCTGGTGCTCAACGGCCCCGGGCCCAGACCGGGTGCCGCAGCGACGCTCAGTGCGGAAGACATGGCTGCCGCCTTCGACCTGCTGGTCAAGCCGCACCACGCGCTGGTGTCCCGGGTCCTGCCGGGCATGCGGGAGCGCCGGTGGGGGAGGATCCTCGCCATCGGTTCCAGCGGCGTGACCGCACCGCTGCCCAACCTGGCCATCTCCAACACCGGACGGGCCGCGCTTGCCGGCTACCTGAAAACCCTCGCGGCGGAAGTGGCCCTGGATGAGGTCACGGTGAACCTCCTGCTGCCCGGCCGGATCGCCACTGACCGGGTCACCCAGCTGGACCAGGCCGCAGCGAAGCGCCGCGCCGCAACGCTGGAAGAGATCCAGCTCGAATCCCGCAAGACCATCCCCGCCCGCCGCTACGGGGAACCCGCCGAGTTCGGTGCGGCCGCCGCCTTCCTCTGCAGCGCCCCGGCGTCGTACATCACCGGCGTGGCGCTTCGCTGCGACGGCGGCCTGATCCGCAGCCTCTAGCCCAACGTTCCAAAGGACCCACTATGACCTCCACCGTTATTGACACCGAAACCAGCCAATTCACTGCCTCCCATGCCATCACCGCCCGGCACCTCATCAACGGCCAATGGCTGGGTGAAGCGGACACGGAGCGGATGAACCCTGCCCGCCCCGGCGAGATCGCAGCGGTTTCCCCCAGCGGCAGCGCTGCGGACGTGGATGCCGCGGTCACCGCCGCGGCGGCAGCGCAGCCTGCCTGGGCGGCCCTGCCCGCACCCTCGCGCGGCGCCATCCTCATCGCCGCCGGCAACCTGCTGATTGAGCGGCAGACCGCCATCGCCGAAGACCTGGTCCGTGAAGAGGGCAAGACCCTGGCCGAGGCCAAGGGCGAGGTGAAGCGCGCCTCAGACGTGCTGCGGTTCTTTGGTTCGGTCGGCTGGGCGGCCACCGGGGAGGTGCTGCCCAGTGGCCTGCCGGACACCACCATCACCACCCGCCGTGAGCCCTTGGGTGTGGTCGGCCTGATCACGCCCTGGAATTTCCCCATCGCCATCCCCGCGTGGAAGGCCGCCCCCGCGCTGATCAGCGGCAACGCCGTGGTGATCAAGCCGGCCGAGCTGACTCCGCTCTCCGCCACTCACCTGGCACGGGCCCTGCAGGACGCCGGGCTGCCCGCCGGGGTCTTCAACGTGGTCCACGGGAAGGGACGCGTAGTGGGAGAGGCGCTGGCCCGGGACGCGCGCATCGCCGGGCTCTCCTTCACCGGTTCCACCCGTGTGGGCCTGGGGCTCCAGGACATCCTGAACACCCGCCGCGCCCGCGTCCAGCTCGAGATGGGCGGCAAGAACGGCGTCCTGGTGCTCGATGACGCAGACCCCGCCAAGGCCGCGCAGGTGGTGGCCGCCGGCGCGTTCGGACTTACCGGCCAGGCCTGCACCGCAACGTCGAGGGTCTACGTCACGCCGGGTGTGAAGGAGAAGTTCCTCGCGGCACTGGTGGCCGAAGCCGCGCAGTACACCGCCGGGGACGGCCTGGACGGCACGTCGCGCATGGGTGCCGTGGTGAGCCGGCAGCAATTTGAGCAGGACCAGGAAGCGGTGCGCGCCGCCGTCGAACGTGGGGCCACCCTCCTGCACGGAAAGTACGACGGCGACCCCTCCGGTGCGCTGTTCTTCCCGGCCGCGGTGCTCACCGACCTGCCCGCCGACGACCCCGCGGTCACCGAGGAAATCTTCGGTCCCGTGGTGGCGGTCCTGGAAGTCCAGGACTACGAAGCAGGCCTGGCGGCGGTCAACGATTCGCGCTACGGCCTCACCGCCGGCATCTGCACCGATTCCCTGGCGCTGGCCACCGATTTCGCTGCCCGCGCCCAGGCCGGCGTGGTGAAGGTGAACAGGCCAACCGCCGGGCTGGACCTGAACGTGCCTTTCGGCGGCGTGAAGGACTCGTCAACGAACACGTTCCGCGAGCAGGGCCGGTCCGCGCTGGACTTCTTCACGTGGGGCAAGACCGTCTACACCGGGATCTGACAGGACCCGGAACGCGGCGGGCTCCAGGCACTGACCCAGGATCCGCCCCCAGCGGTGGCCCCGCACCGAACGGCCCCCAGGTACCTGCCTGGCGGCCGTTCGCGTCCCCGCAAGCAGTGTCCCGCTGTCGTCCGCCGGCCCTACCCGCACCACAGCCGCGGTGGGACGATGTTCCTATGCAGGAAAACAGGGTTGACAGCCCGAATGATGCAGGCCCGCATCTGCATGCCCACACCGCGCCCACCACGCAGCAGATGCGCACGGTGGGCCAACGCCGCCGCGACGCGGAGGAGAAGCTGGAGCACCACCTCCGCGAAGCCCGCCACAAGGATCATCCGCACGGGGATGAGTCAGCAGACGAACCGCGCCAGGATGACGGGGAGCGTTCGAACTAGGGAACCTGGTTGTTTTGAACGCAACAATCGAAGGGGTTCGCCGCAAGGCGGACCCCTTCTTGATGCGTCAGTGGATGCCCTTTTTCAATAAAAGCAACGTCAGGCCTTGACGTGTGCTGCATCACGGATCTAACTTAGAGCAACACGGTTGCAATGAACGCAACTTGTTCAAGCTCTTTCACAGAACTGCCCCGCAGAAAGGCGCATTCCATGACCATCACCGCCGATAACGCCTCATCCATCGCCGAACTCGAGCGCCTCAAAGTCCTCCACAACGGCACCAAGGGCAAGCTCACGTTCTCCGACGCCGAGTTCGAGCGCCGCCTGGGCGGCCTCCGCCAGATCATGGCCGCCAAGAGCCTGGATGCTGTCATCCTGACCAGCTACCACGGCATCAAGTACTACTCCGACTTCCTCTTCACCACGTTCGGCCGCAACTACGCCTTGGTCGTCACCTCCGACGACTCGGTCACCATCACCGCGAACATCGACGCCGGCATGCCGTGGCGCACCTCCTACGGCGAGAACATCGTCTACACCGACTGGCGCCGCGACAACTTCTACTTCGGCCTGCAGGAGGCCCTGCGCCAGCGCGGCGTCAAGGCAACCCGCCTCGGCGTCGAGGATGACTTCCTTCCCGGACTGACCCGCGAGAAGATCGCCGCCGCGTTCCCGGGCGCACAGCTCCTGGACATCTCGCAGGACGCCATGCGCCAGCGCATGTTCAAGTCCGCCGAGGAGATCGAGGTCATCAAGCACGGTGCCCGCATCGGCGACCTGGGCGGCGAGGCCATCCGCAACGCCATCCGCGAAGGCATTTCCGAGTACGAGGTGGCCCTGATCGGCACCGAGGCCATGGTGCACGAAATCGCCAAGACCTTCCCGGACCGGGAAGTCCGCGACACCTGGGTGTGGTTCCAGTCCGGCATCAACACCGACGGCGCCCACAACTGGGCCACCACCCGCAAGCTGCAGCAGGGCGACATCCTCTCGCTCAACTGCTTCCCCATGACCTCCGGCTACTACACCGCACTGGAGCGCACCCTCTTCCTGGGCCAGCCGGATGAGCGCTCCCTCGAACTGTGGAACATCAACGTGGAGGTGCACAAGCGCGGCCTGGAACTGATCAAGCCCGGCGCCGTCTGCAAGGACATCGCCGCCGAACTGAACGAGATCTACATCAGCCACGGGCTGCTGGCCAATCGCACCTTCGGCTACGGCCACTCCTTCGGCGTCCTCAGCCACTACTACGGCCGCGAAGCCGGGCTCGAACTGCGCGAGGACATCGACACCGTCCTGGAGCCCGGCATGGTGGTCTCCATGGAGCCCATGATCACCGTCGCCGACGGCCTGCCGGGCGCCGGCGGCTACCGCGAGCACGACATCCTGGTCATCGGCGAGGACAACTCGGTGGAGAACATCACCAAGTTCCCGTTCGGCCCGGAGAAGAACATCATCGAGGCCTAACCGTCCAGCACTGGAAGCGGCGTCACGCACACGTGGCGCCGCTTCCGCCGTTTAGGGAAAGATGGTGTCCACCATGACTCCTGCAAAGACCAGCCAAAAAGACGCAGCGGACAACGACGCCGCAGGTGACAACGGCAGCGCCGGCACCGGTACCAATGGCGCGGCGGACGCCAAAGGTGCCTCCGTCGTCGTCAACGCCATCGCCGTGCTGCGCACCTTCAGCGCCGAGGAACCCCTGCTGGGAGTCACCGAAATCGCCGGCCGCGTGGGCATGCACAAGAGTTCCGTTTCCCGGATCCTGGCCACCCTGGAGCAGGAAGGCCTGGTGGAACGGGACCCCGAAACCCGCCGGTTCCGCCTGGGCCTCGGGCTGATCGCCGTGGCCGGGCCGCTGCTGGCGGAAATGGACGAGCGCCGCGTGGCGTATCCCGTGCTGCGCAGGCTCACCGAGCAAACGGGGGAGACCAGTGCCCTCATGCTCTGGAATGGTGACGAGGCAATCTGCGTGGAGCAGATTGCCAGCCCCCACCAGATCAAACACACCACACCCCTCGGCGCGCGCTACCGGGACGCCATGAGTGCCTCGGTCCAGGTCTTCCTCGCCCACCAGCCCGCCGAGCGGGTCCGCGAACTGCTGCGCAGCGGCGCCGTCACCTTCCCGGGAATGGACGACGCCGGACTGGCGGCTTACGAGGCCAGGCTCAAGGAAGTCGCGGGGCGCGGCTGGGCCGGGAACTACGGCGAATCCTCCATGGACGAAGTGGGCGTCGCCGCGCCCGCCTACGACCACCGCGGCGACGTCACCGCCGTCGTTCTGATCCCAGCCCCAAGGTTCCGCGTCTCGCGGGAACGGCTGGAAGACCTCGGCGAAGCCTGCATGGACGCGGCCGCCCAGGTCACCACGCGGCTGGGTGGGCGCAGCCCTCAGTAGGAGCTACGGCGCGTCTTTTTGCGCTGTTACACGAGTTCGTCGTGCAGGATGCGGGCAGCCTGACCCATCGCCTGCTCCGCTGAAGGCTGGACGGCCGCTGGTACCCGGCTGCGCGTCAGGGCTACAACGGCCAGGGCCGGGCCGTCCGCGTGTTCGACGACGCCGGCCTCGTGCCGAAGATGGACGAAAGAACCCGTTTTCGAATACCAGGTTGACATATCTGCTGAAAAATCCGGCGCGAGGCGGTGCCGGAAAACGTTGGCGGCAAGCATCTCACGGAGGGGCGCCGCCACCGCCGGGGAGACGGTACCGTCCCAGATTTTTTGCAGCAGATCGGCGAGACCCCGCGCGGTGCCGGCGTTGGCCCGTTCAACGTCCAGTTGGGGCAGAGGAGACGGATGCCCCTGCTTGTCAGCCTGAACGACCAGTGAGTGCACGGTGGCGGCATCGCGGACGGCCGCCTGCGTGGCGAGCGAGGCATAAAGTTCGCCAATGGGATGGCGGAGGATGATGCCGCTGGTGCCCAGGGCCCGGAGCCACGCTGTGACGTCCCCGGGGGAAACGATGCGGAAGACTGCGTCAGCGGCGGTGTTGTCGCTGATCTCTATGGCGAGCCGGATGAGGTCCCCCACGGCAATCGTTGCCGGATGGGCAAAACGGGCAATGCCGGGGCCGCCCAGGGAGCGGCTTGCGCCGTCAATTCGCACTGGCATGCTGAGGTCGAACCCGCCCCTGTGGGCGGTGTCCAGCGCAGCCGCCGCGAGCGGCAGCTTCGCCAGGGACGCCAGCGGATAGGGCCTGTCGGCGTCCAGTGCCAACTCGCGTCCGGTGCCGAGGTGGCGCACCAGAAGGGACCCCGCAAGGCCTGCGGACTCCAGTACTTGGGCTGCCTGGCGCAGGGCACTCGCCCCGGCGCCGGCGTCGTACGCAGTCAAGCTCAAAGTTGCTCCCCTGGATCGGCGCCGAGTGCTGCGGCGATGTCCCGCCGAAGGGCTGCATCAAACAGTCGCCGCCCTTCCGGTGTGCGCACCTCCAACCGGTAGGACCGTGCCACCGGCAGCTGCCGGACTTCAAACCATTGCAGGCCCCACGCGGCAGCCTGCCCCCGGGTGCAAAGAATCCAGTCGTCGCCGGCCATGGCTCCTGCGAGTGCGTTGACCAGGCCGGGAGACTCGGCCACCTGATGTGCTGCCAAACCACATTCCGCAGCGGACTCCCGGAGCGCGGAGAGCAACTGGCTGGAGGCATCCTCGGCCAACACCACAAGATTGGAAGCCTCCTCCGGCCCCCGGGCGCGGGTGGGCCGCAAAGCTGCGAGTGTGAGTGGCCTGCGCCGGTCGGTCACCTGCGCGAGGCCCAGCGGCACCACCCAGTCAGCCCGTGCCGTCTCGACCGGAAGCAGGGCGGCGTCCGCTTCGCCGAGCCGAAACCGTAAAGTACGCCGCTCCCGGCCGACTTCCTCTATTTCGAGGTCTGTCCCCGCCCCGAGTGCCCGCACCCTCAGGGCCGCCCACAGCGCAGGATCGAGATCGCAGGGCACAAGCAGCCGGACTGTGCCGCGATGGTGCGATGCCGCGGCATCGATCAGCGAGCGTTCCGCGCCAAGCAGGGCCTGTACATGCTCGAGGAGCACCGTACCCAAGGACGTCAATCGCACTTGGCGCGTGTTCCGCTCGAGCAGCGCCCCGCCGAGTTGGGCCTCCAAACCCGCAACCCGGCGGCTTATGACGGGCTGCGTCGTCTGTTCATCCCGCGCGGCTGCCGAGAAGCTTTGCCGGCGGGCGACGGCCACGAACGCGCGCGCACCGCTGAGGAGGTCCATCCACCAATCATGCCGTTGACGCATAAATCCTGCTATTTCTGTCTTTGAGCGGACCACAATTTCATCCCAGACTGGCCGCATGGATCACCTTCACAAATCCCAGCTCCAAGAGCCGTCACCCCAACCCACCCGTCGCAGGGTCCTGATGTTCGGTGCAGGAGGGGTGCTGGCGGCCGGCGTGGCAAGTACGGCAGGCCAGGCCTCCGCGGCATCCGGCCCGGGCAACGTCGGCCGGCGTCTCGACACGGCGCTCAGCGGCCTCGAGTCAGTCCATGGCCTCACGATCGGCGTCGCGGCCGGCCGGTTGGGAGAGTCTCCTGCCTATGCCTACAGGGGTGGAGACGCCTTCCCGATGTGTTCCCTGTTCAAGACCCTGGCCGTTGCCCGACTGCTTCGCGACCACGCGTACGACGACGGCTTCTGGCAGCGCAGGATCTCATTCCGTAAGAACCAGATTGTGCAGGACTCCGTCATTTGCGCTGCCGACAAGGACCGGAACATGAGCGTGGAAGAGCTTGCCGATGCTGCCCTGCGTTTCAGCGACAACACCGCTGGCAATCTCCTGCTCGGACTCATGGGAGGTCCGCCGGAGATTGGCATCTATGCGCGGTCGCTCGGTGCCCTGTCCACCCGCCTCGACCGGTGGGAACCGGAGCTCAACGAGGCGCTTCCCGGCGACGTTCGCGATACCAGCACGCCCAGTGACATCCACAGGCTGTACGAAGCACTCCTGCTCGGCGACGCACTGGACACCCTGGGACAGGCCCGCCTCCGCGGGTGGATGCTCCGCAATGCCACTTCCGGTAAGCGGCTCCGGGCAGTGGTACCGCCCGGAGCCGAGCTCGCGGATAAGACTGGTGCCGGCAGCTACGGGGTGGTCAACGATGCCGGCGTGGTGTGGCCGGATGATGGCCCTCCGCTGGCACTTGCAGTAATGACCAGGACCGACCGCCCGGATGCTGTGAACAACAATGCTGTGGTGGCACGCGTAGGCCAGCTCATTTTCGGCGAGCTTCTCTGATCGTCGTCGGCCCTCACCCCTGGCGGACGCGGCGGGTCAGGGCAGGCCGGCCATCCGAACCGCCAGGTGCAGGGCCGCCAGCCTGCCGGTGCCGCGCGGATCGCCGCCGCACAGATCGAAGATGCGCTGCAGCCGGTGGTGCATCGACTGCCGCTCCAGGTGCAGTTCGCGGGCCGACTGGGCCGTGTTGCAGCCCGAATCCAGCCAGACCTGCAGTGTCTCCATCAGCTGGGACTGCCGCTGCGCATCATGCTGCAGGACGGCGCGCAGCTGATGGCTGACGAACGCCTCGCGCGCTGATGCCGCCAGCCCCGTCAGCGCCAGGCTCTCCACGGCTGCGTCGTCGGCGTCGAGCACCACCAGGCCGTGGGCCGGCGGCCGCCTCCGTGGTGAGGCGTTCCGGCGCCGCACCTGGCGCACATCCAGGGCACGGCGTGCCTCGGCCAGGGACCAGGCGGCATCCGCCACCCCGTCAACCAGCGGGCCAACCGAAATCACCGCATCGTGATTGCCTTCCAGTGCCTGCAGCGAAGCAAGCAGCTCACGCCGCACCCGGGCAGTTTCGGCGCAGGGGAGTCCGGCCATCACCACCAATTCCGCATCGTCCAGATAAGCGGCGCTGGGGATCCTGCCGGCGCCCAGGAACGCCTCGATGGCCCCGCGCATTTCCTGCGGGGACGCCGCGTGGACCGCTGCCACCACCAGCGGTGAATCAAGCGGAAACCCTGCCCCCGGGGCCAGCTGTTCCAGGCGCCATTCAGGGGCGGACGTGAGGACGGCGCGCATGAGCTCGGCCCCGGCCTGGGCGTGCAGGCCGGGCGGCGTGTGCTGCAGCAGCGCCAGGCCAAGGATGTCGACGGCGCGTTCCCCGGCCACCTGCGCCAGCGCAGTGTCCGCGCCGTGCGGCACCAGCACCTCCAGCCTGCCCATCAGGACGCCGCGCACGGGAATGTCCACGCTCATGGCAGTTCCGGTTGGCTCGTTGGGAGCTGACGGCGCCTCCGTGTCCGGTGTCCCGGTGGCTGCGTCCGCCCCGGCACCGTCCGTACCTGCGAGGGTTCCGGCGGCGTCGCCGGCCCCGCCGCCGTCGCCGGCCGTACCGCTGCCATGGCCCGTGCCGCCGTCGGCCGTCCCGCCGCTGTCCGTGCCGGCGTCGTACGCTGCCTCGCGTTCCGCGGCGTCCAAACCCTCCGGCAGCGCGCTGCCCAGGTCAACGCCCCACGGGGAAACAAGACGAACCGCTGACCCGGTGATGCCGGCCAGGACGCCAAGGATCTTGTCCAGGGACGCGCCGTGGGCCAGCTCGGCAGCCATGGCCCGGGTGGCGGCGTCCGCCTGGTGCAGGTGCCCGGCCGATTCGCTGACCAGGATGGAATTGATGGCCTGCATGACGCCCACGAAGGGCACCACTTTGCGCAGCTCCACCACCGGAAGCCCGTATTCCGCCGCCGTTTCCAGCATGTCGGCGGGTACCTCGGGAAGCACTCCGCCGGTCTCGATGGCCAGGGCCGCAATGCCGCGCTGGGCCAGTTCACGGACGTAATCCCCGCGCCTGGCGGGCGTGGCCGTGGCCAGGGTGATGCCGCCGCACAGCAGCAGCTCACCACCGCGCAGCAGCGGCGCAATGTCCAGGACTTCGCTCGAGTGCACCCAGCGGACCGGCTGTGCGGACGTGTCCGTGCCCAGGGGATGGACCACGGGCTCGGCAGCGGTAAGGGCTGGATGGGCGAGTATTTCACCAAGAGACACTGACACGACGGTCCGTAACGTAGAAGGGGAATCTGTTCGACACATCGTATCTTGTTCACTGTGATTGGGGCCACATAGCCTTAGTAGTACGAAATCCACCTCACGGAGGCCCCCATGCACGAAAAGCTTTCAACTTCAGCGCAAAGGCGCGCTGGTTCTGACGCAAACGGCCACACAGACCACTCCACCATCGACCACGAAGCCTGGCTCCAGCCCATCCCCGAGTCCGCCCGCACCCGCAAGGTGTCTGGCCAGTTCTGGATCTGGGCCGGCGCCAACCTGGCACCCATCAACTGGGTACTCGGGGCACTCGGGATCCACCTGGGACTCGGCTTCGCGGACACCGTCACCGTCCTTGTCCTCGGCAACCTGATCGGCATGCTGCTCTTCGGCTGCTTCGTCCTGCTGGGCCAGAAGACCGGAGCCACCGGCATGGTCCTGGCCCGCGCAGCCTTCGGCCGGCGCGGAAACTACCTGCCGGCCGCCATCCAGGCGCTGCTGGTGATCGGATGGTGTGCCGTCAACACCTGGATCATCCTGGACCTGGTGATGGCCCTCTTCGGAACGCTCGGCTGGGTGGACCCGGAAGCCCACAACTACGCCTGGAAGATCGGCGTGGCCACCACCATCATGGCTGCCCAGGTTGCCATTGCATGGTTCGGCTACAAAGCCATCGCCGCCTTCGAAAAGTGGACGGTACCGCCCACCATCATCATCCTCGCGGTCATGTCCGCCGTCGCCTGGTTCGGCATGAAGATCGACTGGGGCTACGCCGGCCCCGCAGGTAACATCCTCGAAGGCTCCGAACGCATCGCCGCCATGAGCGCCGTGATGACCGCCATCGGCATCGGCTGGGGCATCACCTGGTTCACCTACGCCGCTGACTACTCCCGCTTCGTGAGCACCTCGGTCCCCAAGAAGAAGGTCTACCTGGCCTCGGTCCTGGGCCAGTTCATCCCGGTGGTCTGGCTGGGCATCCTCGGCGCCAGCCTTGCCACGAACAGTGGCGAAGTTGACCCCGGAAAGCTGATCGTCCAGAACTTCGGCGTCATGGCGTTGCCGGTCCTGCTGATGGTGCTGCACGGCCCCATCGCCACCAACATCCTGAACATCTACACCTTCTCCGTTGCCACGCAGGCCTTGGACATCACCATCAGCCGCCGCAAACTCAACCTGTTCGTTGGCGTCTTCTCCCTCGCCGCCGTTGTCTTCTTTATCTTCCAGGAGAACTTCGCCGAGGTGCTGGACGCCTGGCTGATCGGCCTGGTGGCCTGGGTGGCTGCCTGGGGCGGTGTCATGCTGGTGCACTACTTCTGGCTGGAGAAGCGCTGGCCGGGCGGAGCCGAGCGGCTCTTCGACGGCATCGGCACCCGCCGCCTCCCCGGCGTCAACTGGGCCGGCGTCACCTCGCTCCTGGCCGGCATCTTCGCCACTTGGATGTTCATGTACGGCCTGGTACCCGCCATGCAGGGCCCCATCGCCGTGGCCCTGGGCGGCTGGGACCTCTCCTGGCTGGCCGGCGGACTCACCAGCGCCGGCGTCTATGCACTCCTCGGCCCGCGGGTTCACCGCCG
This sequence comes from Pseudarthrobacter sp. 1G09, assembly GCF_050038305.1. NCBI lineage: Bacteria > Bacillati > Actinomycetota > Actinomycetes > Micrococcales > Micrococcaceae > Pseudarthrobacter > Pseudarthrobacter sp. 1G09. The sequence goes on along the minus strand of NZ_CP188306.1, from coordinate 3,812,293 downwards.
CTACGTCACCGGCACCGGCACCGACGCCAAGCCCGCGGCTGCCCCGGCTGCCGAAAAACCGGACAGCGCCGCAGCCCTCCCGGTCATCTGATCCGCACGTCCACTCAACACCTCAGCTGTACAGGCGGGCGCACTGCGCCCGCCGAAAGGAATCCATCGTGAACCAGCCCGCCATCGCGGACCTCCTGCACCCCATCACCTGGCCTGAAGGCTTCAAGGCAGCAGCGTCGTTCACGTTCGATGTTGACGCCGAATCGTGCACCATCGCCCACGACCCCACCAGCACGCGGCGGATGTCGCTGATGACCCACCAGTCCTACGGGCCCAAGGTGGCGGTGCCGCGGCTGCTGAAGATCCTGGAGCGCCAGGACACCCGGGCCACGTTCTTCATCCCCGGCTTCACAGCGGAGTCCTACCCGGACATCGTGCGGCAGATCGTGGACGGCGGGCACGAGGTGGGCCACCACGGCTACCTGCATGAGCCGATGCAGGGCATCGATGCCGCCACCGAGGCCAGCTACATGGACCGCGGACTCGACGCCCTGGCCAAGGTGGCAGGGGTGAGGCCGGTGGGATACCGGGCGCCGTGGTGGGAACTGAACTGGCACTCGCCGGGCCTGCTGGCGGACCGCGGGTTCCTCTACGATTCGAGCCTGCTCGACGGCGACGCCCCCTACCGCTTCGCCGTTGCCGCCGACGATCCCCGGGACATCGTGGAGATCCCCGTGGACTGGACGTTGGACGACTGGGAGCAGTACGCCTTCTACCCGGGAGTCACCGGCAGCGGCGTCATCGAAAGCCCTGCCAAGGTCCTCGAAATGTGGACGCTCGAGGCTGAAGCCCACCACTCGCAGGGCAGCTGCTTCGTCCTCACCAACCACCCGTTCATCTCCGGCCGGCCCTCCAAGGCCGTGGCCCTGGAACAGCTCATCGAACGGGTCAAGGGCATGGACGGCATGTGGGTGACCACCATGGAGGAGATCGCGCGGCACACCAAGGCCTCGGTCACCGAAATCCACACCCACGCCCGGATCGACGTACCGGTATTCCCGGGTGCGGGTGCAGCGTTCACGCCGGCGGCAGTGCGGGAGGGCGCGCTGAAGTAGGCCAAGCCAAACAGCAGCGGACGACGGCGGGAGGTTCCCGGCGTCGTCCGCTTGCGTTTTGCGCGGGCACCCGGGGGTGTCAGTTTCAAACGTGGGCTGCACAGAATGTCCGGAGTCCTCCGCACAGGCCGGCCCGGCGATTCCACTCACGGATGAGTGGTGCTGCGGCTTTAGTCGTGTTCAGGGTGCAGGGTCGCATCTGCATCGGTCTCAACCCATCGGGTGAAGGTGGTCGTGAGGTTAGCCCGAGTGGGCGAGGCACAAAATGGGCCCGCCTCGGCATTTACTGTTTCATCCAGAGGAGCAACGCGGATGAGCCGGAAAGACTCATCCCCGGCGCGGGCCCTGATGGTGACGGCGTTACCGGCCCTGCTCAGCCGCACTGTGATTTCCTGATTGATCCACTCAGGGACGGGTGCCACCGACCAGTCGGAGACCCCATGTGTTACGACGGCTCCAACCTGGGGGACTCCGTCGGACACCTCCACGCCGGCCTTGATCCAGACGGAGTCCGAAACGTGCAGGTAGATTCCCGCCTGGTCGAACTGCTCGGTGTAATCCAGAAGGAATGAAACCTCCACGGCCCCCTCAGCGGGCAGCGGTGCCAACAGGGCATGCGCACTGTCATGGACGAAGCCGTACGAGGTGTGCCTCCACGCGTCACTGTTCTCGGCTGCGGTTACCCGCAGAGTCCGGCCATCAGCGATGACACGCACGGGCGGGTTGCGCCACCTTCCCCGGTCCCAGGAATCGTGTGCTTCCCTTATCACTTGTGTCACGTCAGATCCCCTAAGTCGATCGTTCAGTCCGTAAGCCCTATTCAAGCAGTGGCACATCCAACACGACGGCGACTGCCCACTGACCGATCCTGGGTCGCTTGAACGCTGTAGCAGAGTGGGCCGTGTGCCCGCCGGATGGCCATTGTCCTGCCGTCGGACTGATCTGTCAGGCGCGTTCTACCGGGAGCCACAATTCGCAGCTCGCTGTGCTGAAGTCGGCGGCGCGATCCAGGACTGCCACAATCGAGGGGCCCGGGCGAAGCCGCCACGGGTTGGCCGGGAACCAATCGGTGGCAGTGGAGGCCCAGGTGGATTGCAGAACTTCCGGGTACGCCCCTTCGGAGTGGAACACCGCCCAAGTGCCTGCGGGTACCTCGATCGCGTCGAGCTCGTCGGGAGCCGGTGTCGTTTCGGTGACGGCGACGCCATGGAGGTAGGTCAGTTCGCTGCCCTCCGTGTAGTCCGGGTCGACGTCGGCACTCACCTGGAGCAGGCCCACGGGGTCGGTGTTGCTCAATTCCTTGAGCCGGGCGTGCTCTGCTGCTGGCAGTGAAGCGATGTGCGCCTGGATGTGCGGGTTTGGGCCGTGGTGAATAAGCGGTACACGGGCCGAACGGCCGATGAGTCGGAATGCCGGCCGATCTGCGATGCGGGTGTCCATCGTGGTGTTCCCTTCTACGGTCAGGCGGAACCTGAGCTGTGGTTGCGTGCGAAGGGGTCCGCCGTCCCGGCGCACGTCGCCGGGACGGACGCCGTGCACTGATCGGAATGCCCGGCTGAAAGCCTCGGTAGAGCCGTAGCCATACCGCACCGCGATTGCCAGCAGCTCGCCCGTTCCGAGAACGTCCGCTGCAGCCACCGTCATTCGGCGCCTGCGGATGTACTCGGAGAGCGGCATACCGGCCAGCGCCGAGAACATTCGGCGGAGGTGGTACTCCGTCATGCCGAGATTGACCGCCAAGTCATTAATGGTGATCTCCTCAGTGAGGTGACCATCGATGAAATTGACGAGTTGGTTCAGCGCTGCGATCACGGTTCCCCCTTCGAGTACAAGCCTGCCCGTGTAGTTCACCCCGCACCCTACTAGTGAGGTCCGATTCGATCGCCGCTCACCTTGCAGAGCGCCCATGAGCCGGTGGCCCAACGGACGGCTTCTGCGTTCGACGCTTCGACGACGGTATTCGGGCCAGGGCTGGACTCCGATCAGTATCGGCTGCTCCGACGCGCTGGTATACAGGCTGGACGGAGCCACCGACCTGTATGTAAAGATTTGCAGCCTGACCACCAAACGGCAGTGCCCGGTCGGTCCGTGCCGAACACTGGCCGGCCGACAAGCGCACGAACGTCATCGACGCCCTGGCCGATTTCACCCACACCCTGCATGACCTTCCAATCGAGGACTGCCACTACGAACGGAATTCGTCAGCATCTGGTTGATCTGGAGCGGCTGGACCCCACCTTTGCGGGTTGGACACCCCAGCAACTCCTCGATGAGCTTCTCTCCACGGTTCCCACCTTCGAAGACCTGGTTGAAGTCGAGGACGGATATCTACGCCAGTCTTGACTGCTGCGACCAAGCGGTCCTGAAGTGCTGCCTCGATAGCATGCTGAGTCTCCGCGTCCAGGGGCATAGTACGCAGGCCCTTATCCCATGCGGCCTCATCGAAGGAGAGGCGGACCATGCCTTCACGTTCCTACTGACGCGCGAAGGTCGACTTGCCCACGCCAGCCGGCCCGCACATAAATATCACTCGACTCATATCGATGATCGTATAAGCCGGTCAGGCGGCGCCTACGAAGCGCCCGGTAGAGGATCCCTTTACGGACCTCGTCTTTTCTGATGTGGCGGTGCGCGGGTCAGTTGCCGTCCATGATTCTAATGACAGCTCTTTCTGCGGCGCGCCTCACCCTTAGCTGGGAATCACCGGCCAGATGTGCCAGCAGCGGGAGAGCTGACTCGATCCGGTGACGAGCGCAGACCTTCGCTGCCGCCTCGCGTACCCGCCACTGTTCGTCGCCCAGCGCTTCTATGACCGCCGGTCCCGCCGAGGCGTCGTATGCGTACAGCAAGCCGCGTGCCGCCCACACCCGAAGCCAGTAGTCCGGCCCGCTCGCGCCGCCGGTAACCGCCCATCGAGCGGGCGGGCCACCCAGTGCATAGATCAGTTGCGCGTCCGCCCCTGAACCCCGAAGAAGCGCGACGCACCCGGCAATTACAGCCTTGGTTCCTCGGGCAGCGCATTCGCGTTTCACGCTCTCACCCGGGGATATGCCCCACTGAGATCTGCTCGTCATGCGCAGAGGTTACCAGTCGAGGTCGACAGTAAATCATGTCAAGCTTCCGCTCGAAAGGCGGTCATACCGGAGCGTCCGTTGAGGGATGGTTCACCAGGCAGGTGATGGGGCGCACTCAGTGGGGAGATCCGGCTTCCTTAGCGGCCCGTCTGCCCATGGTGGTATCCCAGCCGGCCTCCGCCCCGCTTGGCTGGGTCTCATCCGTCGCTTTTTCGGTGTGTGGCCGGGCCGTCATCGGGTTGGCACAGTTCCGCCGTCGACGTTCACTTCGACGCCGACGATGCCCGAGGCTTGGTCGGAGACGAGGAAGGCGACTGCGTTTGCAACTTCCTCGGGTTCCACGGGCCGGCCCAGTGGGATGCCCCCGAGTGCGTCCATTAGCGATTGTCGAGCGGCTTTGCGGTCGGTGCCGTTTGCTGTCGCGATGCGGGTAATGAGCGATTCTGCGGTGGGGGTGCGGATGAACCCTGGAGAGACGGTGTTGACTCGTACGCCGTGCGGTGCGCACTCGTTGGCGAGTGCCTTGCTGTAGGTGCTGAGAGCTGCTTTCGCTGCGGCGTAGGCGAGCGTTCCGTCGTACAGGGGCATCTGTGCCTGGATTGAAGAAACGTGGACTACTGCGCCGCCGCCGCGGGTGAGCATGCCGGGGATGATCGCCCGGTCGAAGTGGACCGCTGCGAGGAGGTTTAGGCGGAGTGCGTGATCCCAGTGTTCTTCTTCGAGCGCGCGGAAACCTCCGCCTGGGGCGTTGGATCCTCCGGCGACGTGGACGAGGATGTCCACGTCGCCGACGCGCTGTGGCACGGTGCTGAGTTGTGCGGGGTCCGTGATGTCGACCTCGAGCGATGCCTGGGCAGGGTGTGAGGGTTCGGTCGGTGTGCGACCGAGAACGGTGACGTGGGCGCCGGCGGAGACGAGTGCTTGAGCAACTGCTCGTCCGGTGCCCTTCGTGCCTCCGGATACGAGGGCGCGTTTACCGCTAAGGGATGTCGAGTTAGTCATGGTGTCCTTTCGGGGGTACGGGGTCCATTGGGGCGGCCGTCAGGCCGTCGACCGTGGAATCGCCTGCCGATTTGTCGGTATGTCTTCTTTGAGCGGACGAGCCGGTGTGATTGTTGCTGCAGATCGGGGTGGTTCTCCTTGGGAGTGAAATTGCGTCACAGGGGGTAGGTCATGGCTGTGAGTCGCGGGGACTGGATCGGCAGCGCAGCCTTTTGGTACAGGCTGATGGTGCGTGGGCACCGCGCTGCCTTGTCCGGACGCGACGGCTCACGGACGCTGTTCTCGAGGGCCGCGGATGATGGGGGTGTGTCGTGTGTGTTTAGGCGGTCACCTCGAAGGAGGATTGTGCGGAGCGTTGCCCGTTGGCTTGCGTCATGAGTGAGTGCTGCCCGGGCCGGATCGTGCGGGTGCTGAGCGTGGCGAAGCTTCGTTTGCCGGAGACCGTCGCTGCGTGCTTCGCCGTTATCAAACGAGTGGCGAGCTTGAACACTTTCTCGCTTTGACCGCCCTTGGCCGTCGGGGATAAAAGGACGAAGTCGACGACCACGTGCGCGTCGTGGTCACTCAGGTTCTGAACGGTGAGCGTGAAGGTCAATGTCTCGCCGATCCGGACCCGTTTGGTGTCCAGGGTGGGTGCGGCGAGTCCGAGGGGTGTGTTTGAGTAGCCGAGGAGCTTGAGGGCGTCGGTATTGCCCTGCTTGACGAGCGTGCGGAGGCCGCGTCGGACGGTAGGAGTGAGACCCTGTTGTTCCGCCCACCCGGCGGCGATCGCTGAAGCGACGTTTGGGTGATCACGGCTGATGTCGTTGAGATGGTTGCCAACACTTCGACGAACATAGGCACTGGGGTCGTTTGGCAACCGATCGATGATCGGTGATGTCACTCCTGGCATGCCGATCAGTGCCGGCACGCGCTTGGCCCAGGGGAGCCGGGGTCGTGTTCCCTCACTGGCGAGCCGGCGCACGTGTTCGTCGGGCGATTCTGTCCATTCGGCGGCGATCCCGAGGGAGCGTCGGGGGTCGGCGATGAGAAGGTCGCGGATGGCGAATTCACCGGTGAGGCGAGTTGTCAGCTTCGCCAGCATCCGGTGCGCGTCGTCGAAGGCTATGGTGCTGGCGTCGTTGAGTGCGCGGTGAACGATAGCTTCCGAAAGCGGCCAGATCATCCAACCGTCGAGGCGCGGATCCTCGAACATGGCGTTGCTCATGGCGTCAGTATCCCGGTAGGACGTTGGGAGGACGTTCAGTAAGGCGGCGCGTATCAGGTCAACGCGGGCGCGCAGCTTCAGGCCGGCCAACTCATTGCTGGCGCTTCGGAGAGCGGAGGTGTCGATGCCGGCATGGCTGCCCATGATGCTCGAGAGGTTGTCGATCACTGTTGAGTTGATCAATTCATCCATTGCACCCATTGATTCATTCCTCTTTCGGTGCGGGGAGCCGAAGCTCCCCGCACGGTTGGTGTTAGTTCGTGAAGCGAATGCTGAGAGCGGCGATCCGGCCGGCGTCGAGGATGAATTCGAAGGCGAAGGGCAGCGGTCCACCTGGGAACTCACCGTCTGCAGACGCAGTGAGCACCACGGCGCCATCATCCATGTTGGTATAGGACGTCGGAGCGAGAGTGATTCTGGGTGCGATCTGGTGCTCCTGAATCCACTCCTTTATCTCTGTCGGCCCGGTGTAAGTAGCGCCGTCATCGCTAACCGTCGCACTCGGCGCGAAAACCGTGAGCAAAGCGTCAGCGTCGTGTCGATTCGTGGCGTTGATGAAGTCCCCAACGGGGCCTGCGGGAATCGTAGTCATGGTTCGTTCTCCAGTCGAATGTCGTTTCTCTGTATCGGATACGGGACCAGGCAAAGCTCGCTGATTCCCACCATGAGAGCGTGGGCAACAGGTCCCTAACAAAAGTATTTACTGTCTTCTACGACAGTAGTAAGTGTCGCATACGACAGTTTATTCCCTGCCTGGGATGTGGTTTGCGATAAGGTCGCGGTATGGCAGCTGCTCGGGGTAATCGTGACCCAGATGGGACGAGGCGGTATAGGTCCGACCTCCTGATGGACCTGAGCCGGCTTATCTACTTGTGGGAGTCCCCGCAGTTCCAGTCAGAGGTGCTGACACAGTCGGGTGAGCCGCTGGACCAGTCCTCGCATCAGCTGCTTCGTCTGCTCGGCTTCTCTGGTCCCCTGCGGCCCTCCCAGATCGCTGAGCGTCTAAAAACGGGCGCATCCAATGTGAGCAAGATGTTGCACCGTCTGGAGGCCAACGGCTGGTTGGAGCGTAAACCAGACTCGGCGGATGCGCGGGCAACTCTCGTTGGCCTCACCCCGGCAGGTATCGAAGCGGCGCAGCATGTGTTCGATCTCGGGGACGACATGATCGCTCAGGTGCTCACGGGGTGGAACCCTCGTGACGTGGAGCAGTACACGCGCCTCACGCGTCGCTTCGTCGATGATGCCCACGTTGCAGCTGCGGTCATGCGTGCCCGCGGCCTGTCCCGTACCTGGTCCGCCGACCACTCGCCTTCTTGAAAGACGCGTCGCCCGTATCGCCACCGCATCTTGTTGCCAGTCAGTCATCGTTCGCCCGCAAGCGGATCCCCAAACGGAGGGTGGTTTACCGTTCTCGGAAAGCTGTCTAGGCTCTGGCTATGACGGACAAGGGACAACCGCGACGATCAGCATCGTGGCCATGGACAGAATGGTGGCCCTGGACCATCGCTCTTGTGTTGCTGTCTGCTGTTGCCACTTTTGCGCTCAGCATCGCGAGTCAGGGCTGCAGTGCCAGCACGGTCGACGGTACGAGCCTCTGCCGAGACTTCTATCTCATTGCCCCCGATATTCGCCCGACGTTTATGACTGTTGTAGCGACGCTTGCCGCTTACCTCGCCTACAGGCTCATTGGGTCAGTGAAACGATCGAGAATGGGAACGGATCTCTAGATACCGTCCTTGGGGCAGCGAAGCGTGAAAGGCATAGCCGTCCGTATACCGATCCTCAACCTGACGGCCATCGCCAACGAGGCGCATCTTGAGGGATGCCCTGCTGGAGCCGATATTTCTTTTGTTGGTGTTCTGTGATCAGGATGGGCTATGAACCTTGATACGGTCCTCGGCAGGACCGATAGCCCCACCGTGCTGGATGAGATCATAGCTCTTAGAAAGCACACTTCCGTGAGAGCAAAAGGCGTCAGCCAGTCCGGGCGGAGCCACTATCAGTTTGTCGCCCAGCTTGATGCGAAAGCGCAAGCGTGGCATCTGGTCGACGACGAGGGCCGGAGGTCGTCGGCAGTCGGCACCTGGCGTTTACACGAAGGGGATGCTTCGACGGTATTTGTCTTTCCGCGAGGCATGCCGGAAACCGTCCAACTGCTCTATCCAGAGGCGCTCCTTATGTGGGGCCGGCGCGGTGAGAGCTTCTACCCGGTGCTCCTTCAGGAGATCGGTCGGCGGTCACTACTGATCACATTTGAGCACGTAGAAGACCCGGCCTTTCGGGCCACGGCTGTAGTTAATCGGTCCACAGGGATCATCGAGAAACTGGCCGTGCTAGGAGACATCGTCATTCTTGCCGACGTGGAGATTGGCGTTCAGCTTGATCCGGAAATCATGCCCGAGTTCCTGCCAATCACCGATTGGATCCGACCCGACTACTGACATGGCGGTGTTGTTCGTCTGACACTGTGCAGCAGTCGGGTGCACGGCAAGGGATCCTTTGCGGGCGTACTCTGAGAGCGCAAAGACGGTGCCATGCGCGCAGTGGGAATTCAGCCTAGGGCCCAACATCTCTAATAAAGATGAAAGACCTCTCTGATCAGCCAAACAATCATCGATAGACCGAAAAACATGAGAACGAGGAACCATATCCAGCCGCCACAACCGCTAAATTTTTTGAGCACAATCAAAAAATATCCCAGCTCAGGGCTCTCGTGTCAGTGACGGGCCGCCTACTTTCTCCAGCAATGTGCTGTTTGGGTGGGACGTGACGTCCAAGAATTGGGAGCTTGGCTAGGCCGTGGGGACGCCCGGTGATGGATCCCTCTACGGGCCGCTGCACGCAACCCACCTGCTGCTGAGCATAGGCTGGGTCTATGCCTATGCAGTGGCTTACCCGGGAAGTGTTTGCAGGAAGTCTCTCTGTCCGCGAAGAAGAGGAAAGGGACCAACAATGGAGGGATGCTCGTCAGTTGGTCCGGTCTCAGCTCCACTCCGGTGCAGAGCAGCTTTTCGAGATCAACGTCCACGACGGAGTCATCGAAAGACTTCACCAGGTCGACACTGACGCTGTCGAACTCCGCGCGCTGATCGGCGATAACGAATTCGGGTATGAATGGCTTCACGTCTGCTATCGGGGTGCCACATTGACCATCATCGAACCGGGCTTTGCAGAAACGGCCGGCCCCTTCGAACTGCTAAGAGATGAACTAACTGCCGCCGACTATGGTAGTTTCCTGCACAGCATGATCACCGAGCCCTGCGGAGAGTTCGACATAGTCTTTACCTCCGTGCATGTGACTCGCTCTCCAACAAGCCCTGACGAGCGAAGGGCTCTCTTTGCCAGAGCGGTGCCGCTCAAATCGCCGAACTGACGGCACACGAACTAGCGTCCGGTGGAGGATCCCCAACGGGGCATTGGGATCCAGGTAGCGAGACAGGATCCTCTCCACGCTCCTTCGCGGCTGGACTAGCCGCATCGGAAGGCGGTTGAGATGCGTACAGCCTGAGACCCCTACACTGAGGCCAGGGGGATAGATGACTAACAAAAAAATTCAGTGGCCCTGGAACCTGCCGTGGCCGTGGATAACATTCATCGTTGCCACCGTTCTTGTTTCCGCGCCGATTCTTTTATTCCGTATCCGGGGCTGCGGACGATACGTAAGCGGAAATGACACCGAAACCGCGTGCACCATGCAGCCATTGCTCGGATATGAACTGACCTGGATTGTCGCCATAATCACTCTCGGCTTACTCATTAGATTTGCCATAGGACTGGCCCGGGCTGTCGCATACACTCGGCAGTCACGCTGAAGTCGTCTATAGCTGCATTCTTCAATACGTGGCAGCTGGGCGTCCGGTAAGGGATCGGCTTACGCGCGTGACAGAACCTTATGAGTGCAGTGGCGGCTATCAGGGCCGGTCTTATGAAAACGCCGCCGCACTCAATGCTGTCGTGATGCAGCGTGCCCAGGCCTTAGCCGCAGTTAGACGATGGAAGCCCGATTGATTTCCCAGTAGCGAAGACCGGCTTCCTCAAAGCGTGACTCCAACGCCTCAAGACCGTCGGCGATTTTGTGGTTGCGTTCGCCTTTAGTAATCGGTAGTAGCCAAAGGAACTGCACGTGACGGTCGCCGACGTGTGCGATCTCCAAGTCAGGGCCAAACGGGTATGGCAAGGACACCAGGAAGTAATCGCACTGTGAGCCCGCCATCCACGGCTCCCCTAAAGGCAGGGTATGTCCTAGGCCCAGCTTTCCTCCTTCGTGGTAGAAGACAGTCATCGCGAGGAGTTCGACGGCTCGGATGTCTTCGGTAGCCGTGCAGAGTATGAATTCTGTCCCAACATTCTTTGCGTCGGTTGCAGCCCAACCACCCACAGATACGTAGGTCCAGAGCTTTTTAGGACTTGAGGGGGCTACTCTCAAAACTCGGAAGTGGGGGTTGTGCTCCAGTATCGGACCGGAAGGCCAAGTAAAGGCTTGAATTTCGCGCCCATCGAAAAAGTTGCGCACATGCTGTTCGAGCGTCCCGCAGACGTCGTCACAGGGGGGGGAAATCGGCCACGGCTACACACTAACCCAGCGGAAGAGAGTACTGGGCGCTTTCGTCGCCAATGCAGAACTTCCAGTCGGGCTCCATATGGTCCTCCAAAATGATGCTTGCCTTTCGGCAAGCTTAGACACCTTGGCGTAACGGTAGCCCTCCAAAAAACCTCGACTGAATAAGGATGGGTGCCCGGTAATGGGTGGCTCAACGGAAGCCGCTGCGTCCTATCAGGAATCGTCGAACTGGACGAAAAATGCTCCGAGGCTTCGGTCGTGCAAGAATCACGGCATGGATGAGGATGCGCGACGCGCGAGGGACGAGTTAGCGACACTTGAGGCTCTTTTGCGCGCAATGGATCGGCGCGATGAGGTGTTCCAAGTGGTTGAAGATTCAGAGACCGTGGATGAAGCAATCAGTCGCGTGGGTCAGCTGCTGGAGATCGGAGCCGTAAGCAGCCGGGCGGTCATCGACCTACAGGTGAGAAGGTTCACCCGAGGCCAGCGCCGGGCCATGGCTTCCCGTGCAGGAGAACTTAAATCAATGTTGCTCGATGGCCGCTAAGTGTCCGGTGAGGATGGATCTATGGATTTAGCTGGACACATCGTTAGGGAAATTGATCGCTACTGGGCGGATGAGGTGAACATTCTCGGTTACTGGCAGGACGGGCCGGCTACAGTCTGGGTTGTGTATCGCCGAACTATTGACCCCGCGGTGGTGCTGGGGCGTCGGCTCGCATTCAACTCAAAAGCGGCGGATGGCACCATTGAGGGCTTCGCCCGTGATGTGGCCATAAACATGGCGGAGCCAATTGGTCGTGCCACCAGCCGTCCTGATCAACACGGGGTTGTTTGGGTGGGCGTTCCTATGGACCGCCGGATCCCTGATCCTCCTAACGAGGTCTTGCAATTTCTGAGGAACGACGAGCCCAGCTAACTTTCGATTTCTAACATACGAGATTTCGAGAGGCTAGTGCCTGCATTGGAGCGCTGTCGTCGTTCGCTCCACCCAGCCCGTAAGGCGGTCCCCTACTGCGACGACCAGGGTCTGAACTGCGTCTTTGCAGCTGTCCTGATTGCGGTGTCCCGTATACCCCGCCCGCAAAATTGCCCGGTGAAGGTCCCCTAAACGCTACGCACTTCAACGTCTCTTAACCCGTGAGATGCGGGGCGTATTATCCTGATGCACATTTCTGCGGCGCAGGGTCTTGGCACCCGCCATTCACGCAAGCCTTCTAGCGCCTGGCGTTTCCCACAACCATGTCTCGAGACCTGCCCGAATCGGTGTGCTGGTGGCTGGATGGCCGGCTTTGGCGGACGCGGTGTCTTACCGGCGTGCTAGACAGGTTGGAAAGAACCCGGACAAGGAGAACCCGGCATGACCATCGCCATCCGGCTTGAACACCGCTTCGAACATCCCCAGGACGCCGTCTGGGCTGCCCTGACCACACCGGAACTGCTGGCCCGCTGGTGGGCACCCGGGAACATCGCGCCGGTTGTTGGCCACCGGTTCACCATGGATATGGGCAACTGGGGCCAGCAACAGTGCAAGGTCCTCACTGTGGAGCCGGGCACTGCCATCAGCTTCCTGTTTTCCGAGGGCATGCTGGACACCACCGTCACCTGGCGGCTGGAATCCGCTGCGGACGGAACGGTGCTCCATTTCGAGCACGCCGGCTTCAACCCGGAAACGCGCATGGGCCGGACCGCCTACGAGGGGATGGGCAGCGGCTGGCCAGGCCTGTTGAACCGGATCGACGGGGAGTTGGCCGGCCAGCCTGACGGTCGTCAGTAACCACCGGGCCGGTCCTGCAGGAGTGCCCGCAGGAGGTTGGTGGTCTGGTCCGCGCACTGCTTGATGCCGCGCAGGTGCGCGGCCGCCAGCCGGGGGAGGGCGGTGGCCGAACCGTTGCCGCGGGAGGCGGTGCGCAGTGCCCGCTCCAGCTCCAGGGCCAGGCCAGCCAGCCGCTCCGCGCCGATCATCTGGCTGGAGGTCTTCAGGCTCAGGATTGCATCGAGGGCACCCGGAGCGTCGCCGGTGGTGAACGTCAGGCGCACCTTCTGGATCCGGTGCGGCAGGTTGGCGATGAAGTCCTGGATGAACACCTGCCACACGCCTTCGTCGTCGTCCAGGTCGGAGCGCAGCCGTTCCAGCACCGCCTTGTCCAGCAGCGGCAGCGCGTAGCCGTCTTCCTGCGTCACGGTCCTCCACCCCGCACGTCCCGCTGCCGGCCCATGGTGCGCCTCCCGCTGTCCGCATACCTGCGCGATGCTGTGGCAGGACTTTCAACGGACGGTACGTCCCCGCCGGGCCGGAGCGCATGAGTGGTGGGTACTCGCATTTCCGGGTACCGACCCCTGCTTACAGTGGTGTTCACCTCCGGTAGCCTGTTGGGATGGTTCGGGGAATGGCTGAGTTCGGCGGCGAGGGCATCATGCTCGCCGGGGCTGGCCGTGCCCTGCTGCTGCAGCTTGCCAACCCGGCCGTGGGACGCGGCGTGGAAGAACACAGCAACTTCGAAGGCCGCCCGGTCAACCGGCTCAAGGGCACGCTCACCTACGTGTACGCCATCGTCTATGGCACCGACGAACAGGTGAAGGAAGTCCGCCGCCGGGTGAACCGCGCCCACGTGCCGGTCCGCCGCCCGGACACCGCGGAGTCGCCCGGCTACAGCGCCTATGATCCCGCACTCCAGCTGTGGGTGGTGGCCACGCTCTACGACACCGCCCGCACCGTCATTGAGAAGATTTACGGCCCCATCGACGCCGGCACGGCCGATGCGATGTACCGCGACTATGCGCGGCTCGGCACCGCCCTGCAGGTTCCCGAAGGCATGTGGCCGCAGGACCGGGCCGCGTTCGGCCGCTACTGGGACGAACAGGTGGCCACCCTCCAGGCTGGACCTGCCGGCATCCGGGTGGCGCACGGCCTGCTCTACCCCAAGCACACCGCCCTCTGGTACCGGGCCATCATTCCGCCGGCCAGGTTCCTCACCGCAGGGTTCCTGCCGGACCGGCTCCGCCAGGACTTCGGCCTGCCGTGGAACGACCGCCATGAGCGCCGCTTCAACAGCACCATGCGGATGCTGTCGCTTACTTACCCCAGGCTTCCGCGGGGGATCCGGCACGGACTCAAGGACTACCTCCTGGGCGAGCTGGACAAGGACATCCGCAGGAACAGCCGGTCAGCCAAGCGTCAGGGAGTCAGTGCGTAGTTCCACCCCGGTTGAGCAGCGGATCGATGAAAGTGCCCGCCGCTTCCTCGCCACCGCGCCGGCCAATGGTGCCAAAGCAAAGCTCACGGAGTTTGTGGTGTTCGGCCTCAAACAGGGCTGGGCCTGCATCTTCGGCGCGGCCCTCCTGGCGGTGCTCATGGCGGCCCGCCTCTGGTACCCGGACAGCGCGGCGCTGGCCCGCAACGACTTCCTGACCCTCGCCGCCATCGTGATCCAAATCCTCATGATCGCCTTCAAGCTCGAAACCCTGAAGGAACTGCGGGTCATCGTGCTGTTCCACCTGGTGGGGACCTGCATGGAACTGTTCAAGACGGACGTGGGGTCCTGGTCCTACGAGGCCGAGGGCGTGCTCCGCATCGGCGCCGTGCCCCTCTTCAGCGGCTTCATGTACGCGGCCGTGGGTTCCTACATGGTGCGCGTCTACCGGCTCTTCGACCTCCGGTTCGCGAACTACCCACGCAGGTGGATCACCGCAGTCGTGGCGGCGGCCATCTACGTCAACTTCTTCAGCCACCACTACATCTGGGACCTGCGCTGGGTGCTGCTCGCCGCCGTGGTGGTGGTCTTCGGCCGCTGCGTGATGCACTTCCGGGTGTTCCGGCGGAGTTTTCGGATGCCGCTGGTGGTCTCATTCCTGCTGGTGGCGCTGTTCATCTGGATCGCCGAGAACATCGCCACCTGGTCCGGGGCGTGGCTCTATCCCAGCCAGGTGGCCGGCTGGCACCCGGTGGGCCTGGAGAAACTCGTGGCCTGGTTCCTGCTGATGATCATTTCCGTGGTGCTGGTGGCCTGGGTCTACAAGCCGGCGCCCCCGGATGAAGAAAGCGGACGACGGCGGGAAGTTCCGCCGCCGTCCGCCACGCTGCCCGTGGGCACGGGCGAGGGTCAGTCCTCGTAAGTGTTGGCGATGTACACATCGCACGGGGCGTTGTGCGCCACGCTGTTGGCCACGCTGCCCAGGAGCCGGCCGATGCCGCGCATCCTGCGGTTGCCCACCACGATCAGGCGGGCATCCAGGCGGATGGCCTCCTTGATGAGCGAATCGGCGGGCTTGCCGCGCGCAGCGAAGTGGGTGACCTGCACTCCCGGCCTGGAAACGCCCAGGGATTCGGCAACATGCTGCGCGCTGTCACCCCGGAAAACCGTCACCTGGTCAGAGCCCGAACCGAAGGTCTCGGCGCTCTCCGACTCGAACCCGGTCACCACGTGCAGCGACGCTCCGAGCGACTCCGCCAGGTCCAGTGCCACTTCCGCGGCTTTCCGGGCAGATGCGCTGGCATCCACACCTACAACGACTACTCCACTCATGGGGGCTCCTTCATTCGGGGGCAATACCGTCAAGGGGCCAGTCTAAAGGAGGGTCCAGCGGACGCGGCGGCGGCACATGGACCGAGGTGGCGGTGTCCGGTCAGGTGTTTGCCGCCAGCAGTGGCTCGCCGGGGGAGTGCTGGCTCCGCTGGACGGCGCCGGGTTGGCCGGGTAAGTGCCGGCTCCGGCTGTACTGGCTTTCGGGACGGGCCAGGTCGAAGTGCTCACGCAGCGTCCACCCGGAGTATTCGGTGCGGAACAGGCCGCGGGACTGCAGGATGGGGACCACCTCGTCGGCGAACGCATCGAAGCCCCCGGGCAGCCACGGCGGCATGATGTTGAACCCGTCCGCGGCCCCGCCCTCGAACCAGCGCTGGATTTCGTCCGCCACCTGCACGGGAGTGCCGGCAAAAACATAGTGCCCGCGGGCCCCGGCAAACCGGTACAGCACCTGGCGGACAGTGAGGTTTTCGCGGCGGATGATGTCCAGCACCAGCTGGCTGCGGCTGTCCGCCTTACCTGCGGTGGCCAGCAGCTCCGGCGGGAACGGCCCGTCCAGCGGCACCCCGTCCAGGTCGATGCCCAGCAGCTTCCGCAGGATCCCCAGCCCGTATTCAGGCTGGGTGAGCTCGTCGAACTCCTGCTTCAAGGCCTTCGCTTCAGCCTCGGTGGAGCCCAGGTACGGGCTGTTGCCGGGCAGCACCAGGAGCTGGCCGGGGTCGCGGCCGAACGCCGCCGCCCGGGCTTTGATGTCCGCGTAGAACCCCTGCGCGCTGTCCAGTGACTGGTGGGCCGTGAACACCGCCTCCGCATGCTCGGCGGCAAAGGCCTTGCCGTCCTCTGACGAACCTGCCTGCACGTGGACGGGCCTGCCCTGTGGGGAGCGCGGCGTGTTCAAGGGGCCGGCCACACGGAAGTACCTGCCCTCATGCTCCACCTGATGGATCCGTGACGTGTCGGCGAAAACGCCCGTGCCGGCGTCGGCCACTACTGCGTCGTCCTCCCAGCTGTCCCAGAGCTTGCCCACCACGCGGACGAAGTCGTCAGCCCGGTCGTATCGTTCAGCGTGCGGCGGGTACTCGTCCAGCCCGAAGTTCTGCGCCGCCCGCTCCGCACCGGTGGTCACGATGTTCCAGCCGGCGCGGCCGTTGCTGAGGTGGTCCAGCGAGGCGAACAGCCGGGCCGCGTTGTACGGCTCCAGGTAGGTGGTGCTGGCAGTGCCGATCAGCCCGATCCGCTCCGTGGCCACCGCAATGGCGGACAGCCACGTGAACGGTTCGATCCGGAACCGGGTGGCGAACCGGACATTGCTTTCCAGCGCCGGGCCGTCCGCGTAGAACACCGCGTCCAGCTTGGCGGCCTCGGCCCGCTGCGCCAGCTCCTGGTAGAACCGGATGTCCAGCAGCCGGTCGGTGTGGGACCTCGGGTGCCGCCAGGCTGCCTCGTGGTGGCCGCCCGGATAGATGAACAGGTTGAGTTTCAGCTGCCGGCCCATCAGAACGCGGAGCCGATCGATGCGAGCTCCGGAGCGGCCGCTTGGGCGTACTGGTTCTTCGGGCGGGGAAGGCCGTAGTGCTCGCGCAGTGTCCGTCCGGCGTACTCGGTGCGGAACAGCCCGCGCTCCTGGAGGATGGGCACCACCTGGTCCACGAACGTTTCCAGCCCGGAGGGGAGCACCGGCGGCATGATGTTGAACCCGTCCGCCGCGCCGCCGTCGAACCATTCCTGGATGGCGTCCGCCACCTGCACCGGGGTGCCCGTGAACGTGCGGTGCCCGCGGCCGCCGCCCAGCCGGCCGATCAGCTGCCGCACCGTGAGCTGCTCCCGGCGGGCCAGCTGCACGATCAGCGGGCGTACTCGGGCTTGATCAGCCGGTCCAGTTCGCGCTCCAGCTCCAGGGCTTCCTCCACGGTGGCGCCAATGACGGGAACGATTCCGGGGAGGATCTTGATGGTTTCCGGGTGGCGGCCGGCAGCGGCGGTGCGGGCCTTGAGGTCGCGGTAGAACTCCTGCGCGTCGGCGAGGCTCTGGTGCGCGGTGAACACTGCGTCCGCGTACTTCGCGGCAAGATCCTTGCCGTCCTCGGACGAGCCTGCCTGCACGATCAGCGGGTGGCCCTGCGGGGAGCGGGGCACGTTGAGCGGTCCGCGGACCTTGAAGTGCTTGCCCTCGTGGTCCACGGTGCGGATCCTGTCCGCGTCTCCCCACACCCCCTCTTCCTTGTCGGCCAGCACGGCGTCGTCCTGCCAGCTGTCCCACAGCTTCTGCGCCACCTCGATGAACTCGCCGGCACGCTCGTACCTGACGGCGTGGGCTGGCTGATCGTCCACGCCGAAGTTCCGGGCGGCGTCCGGTCCGGCCGTGGTCACCACGTTCCAGCCGGCCCGTCCGCCGCTGGCCCAGTCCACCGAGGCGAAGCGGCGGGCCAGGTTGAACGGTTCGTTGTAGGTGGTGGAGGCGGTGGCGATCAGCCCGATCCGCTCCGTGGCGCCGGCGATGGCGGTGAGGAGCACTGTGGGTTCGAGCTTGCCCGCAGGTCGGCGGCCCACCTCGCCGAACAGGACGGGGGAGTCGGCGAAGAAGATCGAGTCCAGCTTGCCGCGTTCGGCGGTGCGGGCGAGGTTCTTGTAGTGCTCCACGTCGGTGCTGGCCTGCGGGTCGCTCTCCGGCAGCCGCCAGGAGGCCTCGTGGTGGCCGGTGCTCATGAGGAAGGCGTTGAGGTGGAGGTGGCGCTGCGGTTCAGCGGGCGTGCTGCTCATGGAAGTCTCCTTGGAAAGTTTTGGGTTAGCGGCCGACGGCGGCGGGCTGGGCGGGGTGGACGGGTTCCGGGGTGTGCGCGGCTTCGACGCCCAGGGCGGTGAGCAGGTCGCGGCGGAGCGCTTCGTGGCCGGCGGCATCAGCTGACGAACCGATCTCCGGTGCAACGGTGCGCACGGTTGTGATCCGGCCGTGGTCCAGCACCACGATCCTGTCGGCGAGGGCGATGGCCTCATCAACGTCATGGGTGACCAGCAGGACCGCCGGCCGGTGTGCGGCTACGAGGTCCTGGAGCAGGCCGTGCATCCTGATCCGGGTCAGCGCGTCGAGGGCACCGAACGGTTCGTCGGCCAGCAGGAGCTGCGGCTCACGGACCAGGGACCGTGCCAGGGCAACGCGCTGCTGCTCACCGCCGGACAGCTCATGCGGCCAGGCTTTTTCGCGGCCGCCGAGCCCCACCTCGGCGAGGGCCCTGCGTCCCCGGCTCTCGGCGTCGTGCTCCCGTAAACCAAGGGTGACGTTGCCCAGGACCGTGTCCCACGGCAGGAGCCGGGAGTCCTGGAACACCACTGACACGCGGTCCGGGACGCTGATGACACCGCTGCCGCGGACGTCGTGGTCCAGCCCGGCCAGCGCCCGGAGCAGGGTGCTTTTGCCGCAGCCGCTGGGTCCAAGGAGGGCCACGAATTCCCCGGGTGCGATGTCCAGGTCCACGCCGTTCAGGACGCCTTTGGGCCCGAAACTGCGCACCAGGTCCCGTACAGACACCGCAGAACCGGCGGCGTCCGGGCAGGAGTTGGTGAGCGGACGGGGTGCGACGGCGGTCAGCCCGCCAGGGTGCGCTGCCATGAGAGGGCCTTTCGTTCGATGAAGCGGACAATGCCGTCGGAGAAGAGGCCAAGGATGCCGTAAACAGCAAGGCCGAGGACGATGATGTTGGTTTGGCCGTAGGTGCGGGCGAGCTCCATCATGTAGCCGACGCCGCTGGTGGCGTTGATCTGTTCCACCACCACCAGGGATACCCACGCGCCGGTCACCGCGAAGCGCAGGCCCAGGAAAAAGCCGGGCAGGGCGCCGGGGAGGACCACCTTGCGGATGAAACCGGCCCGGCTCAGGCCCACGGTCTGCGCCAGTTCCACGTAGCGCAGGTCGATGCCGCGCAGCCCGGCGTGGGTCTGCAGGTAGATCGGGACGAACACGCCCAGGGTGATGGTGAGGACCTTCATGGTCTCGTCGATGCCGAACCACAGGATCAGCAGCGGGATCAGGGCCAGTCCGGGGATGGCGCGCTTGATCTGCACCGGACCGTCGATCAGGGCTTCCCCGATCCGGCTCAGCCCGGCCAGGAGGGCCAGGGTTGCGCCGACCACGATGCCGAAGAACAGTCCCAGGCCCGCGCGCTGGGCGGAGATGGCGAGGTTTTCCTGAAGCCGGCCGTCGGCGATCAGCTCGCCGGCGGTGGCCACCACTGTCCAGGGTTCGGAGAGGATCCGGGGATCGAGGATGCCGGTGGCGGATGTGACGGTCCAGAGGGCCAGCAGCGCGCCGGGGCCGAGCAACCAGGCGAGCCGGCGGCGCCTGCCCGGGCCCAGCCGCCTGCCGGTGGGCCGGACGTCTTCACGCTTGTGGAGGTCCGGGTCCAGATGGGGTTCGACGGCGGGACGGTCCAGTACGGCGCTCATGCGGTGCCTGCCTTGGCGGCCGCGGCGAAGGACGTGCCGCCGATGGCCTCGAACCGGGTGTCGTAGAGGTCCGTGGCCTTCAGCTGCGGCTTCTTCTGTTCGCGGGACAGCAGGTCGATGGTTTGCTGATGGCGTTCGATTGCCTCGGTCCACGAGGTGGGGATGTCCCGCTTGCCGGTGGCCTCGATCAGGTACTGGCCGTCCTCGCGGGACAGGCCCTGGTCCTTGACGTAGTAGCCGGCCAGCCATTCCTCCGGGTGGTCTTCCACCCAGCGCTGGGCCTTGCCCCATACCTCCACGTACTTGGCCAGTGCCGCTGCCTTGGCGGGGTCGGCCAGGACGCTGGCGGGGGAGTAGAGGTGGCCGGGGTCATCCCGCAGGCCGTGGCGGAGGGTGGTGGCGCCGTCGGCCTTGTATTTGGCGAGGTAGCGCTTGATCTGGACCCCGCCCAGTGGTGCGGCGTCCACCTGCTTGCTGGACAGTGCGGAGGCGTAGGCGTCGCCGGTGCTGGGCAGTTCCACGAGCTTCACGTCCTCCTGCTTGAGCCCGGCCTTGTCCAGGATGCGCAAAACCAGGGCGCCCTGTGCCTGGCCGGGGCTGTACGCCACCTTCTTGCCGCGCAGCTCCTCAAGTTTCGAGATCCCGGCGCCGGGCGCGACGCCGAGTTCGTAGATGGGGTGGTTCACGGCGTCCTGGCGGTAGACGGCGGCGATGATGCGCACGTCCAGACCGGTCCAGGTGGCGTGAATGGGCGGAATGTCCGCCACCGAGCCGACGTCCAGGGCATTGGCCCGGAAGGCCTCGGTGGTCTGTGGGCCGCCGGAGAGGTTGGCGAACTCCACATTGATGCCGGCCAGTTCCTTGTCCAGGCCGGAGAGTTCCAGTGCCACGCGGATGCTGGGGTCGCCCACAGTAATGGTGGTTCCGGGCGGAACCGATGACGCCAGCGGGGCGAGGGCTTCCTGGCTGATCCGCTCACCGCCTGCGGTGGCGGAACCGCCGCAGGCGGTTAGGAGCCCGACGGCGGGAATCGCCAGGAGTGCCCCGAGCGCACGGCGCCGGGTGAAAGCGGGTGGAGAGGATGCTGCGAAGGACATGGGTGCCTTTCGGAAGAAATGCGGGCAAATCCGGGCAGGGCAAACCAAGGCTCGTGGCCCGGAAGGCGGGAAATGGATGAAAGGGGAGTGCCAGCGTCGGACGAATCAGGCCCGACGCGCCGGCACCCGCTGTGTGGAAATCGGTGGGGCTGCGGCCGAAGCTAGCGCCGTGTTGCTGCCATTCGGCGGGGCGGAGACATTCGGGGGCGGCAACAGTGCGGACCCCATGTGGTGCTGCGGTGCATGCGGCTGGATGAATCAGACATCAGGTCCTCCTGTCCTCGATGGGGCTGGCGCGGGTTGAAGCTGGTGCGTGCTGCAAAGCGGCCTGGCCGGGACCGTGGGAACTACCTAAGCACGCACGTCAGGGGCTTGGCCAGCACTTTGCGGCGGACGCTCAACGGGACGCAACGGCGCTACATATTGGGGCGCTGGAGGGTCAAAACAGGCAACGCTGCGCCACGAACCGCAACGGGGCTTCATGTGACTGGACGGCCCGGAAGCTGCCCGGATGCGGGACGATAGAGGCCAGGCACGAAATGCGAAGGGGAAGCATGTGAGACCAGGAATCCTGCCGGCAGCCGTCCTCGGGGCGGTTCTGGTGCTCGTTGGCTGCACGCCGACGCCAACACCAGGCCCTTCCACGGGCTCGGCAACACCCCCGGATCCGGTGTCTGTTGGTCCCGGCAGTCCCGGCCCGGCGTCGTCGGCTGCCAGCCCCTCCGCTGCCGCCATCACCGGGGATCCCGAGCCGGTAACTTCTGATTTGGCCGCACCGTGGTCGGTGGTGTTCCGCGACGGCGTCCCGTTGGTCAGTGAACGCAACAGCGGCCGGATCCTGGAGCTCGCCGCGGACGGCACGGCCCGGTCCATCGGCACCGTGGACGGCGTGGCCGCCCGCGGGGAAGCCGGTCTCCTGGGCCTCGCCGTGGGCGGAGGCGGTGACCTCTTCGTCTACTCGACGGCCGGGGACGGGAACCGGGTCCAACGCTTCCCGGTCACCGGAACGCCCGGCTCGCTATCCCTGGGGCAGCCGCGGACCCTCCTCGACGGGATCCCGGCTGCCGGGAACCACGACGGCGGGCGGATCGCCTTCGGGCCCGACGGCATGCTGTACGTGGCCACCGGGGATGCCGGGCGGCGGGATGACGCCCAGGACAGGGACGCCCTGGCCGGAAAGATCCTGCGGATGACGCCCGAGGGCACCGTCCCGGCAGGCAACCCGTTCCCCGGATCCCTCGTCTACAGCTACGGACACCGGAACCCGCAGGGAATCGCCTGGGCGGATGACGGAACCATGTTCGCCACGGAATTCGGGCAGAACACGTGGGACGAGCTCAACATCATCACAGCCGGAGCGAACTACGGCTGGCCCAGGGTGGAGGGCATCGCGGACCGGGACGGCTTCGTGGACCCGGTGCAGCAGTGGCAGCCCGGCTCGGCCAGCCCCAGCGGGATGGCCCACGCCGGCGGGACCCTGTTCATCGCCAACCTGCGCGGGCAGGTGCTGCGGTCCGTCCCGGTCTCGGATCCCTCCACTTCCACGGAGCACTTCGGACGGGAGTTCGGCCGGCTCCGCGACGTCACGGTGGCCCCGGACGGCAAGCTGTGGGTGGTCACCAACAACACCGACGGGCGCGGCAGCCCACGGCAGGGCGACGATCGGATCCTCGCCGTACCCCTGGGATAGCTTCTTAAGGAAGGGCCAGGAGATTGCGCGCTGTTGAGCCCGGTCAGCTCCGGGCGCCCGCCTGGGCCAGTTCCACGATGTTCTCCGTCGCCGCCCAGGACGCGAGCAGCTTCAGGGCCTGGTCCGAGGCGCTGCCGGGGGTGGCCGGATAGACCGTCAGGGAGTGCCCGGGGTCTTCCTCCAGCCCCAGGACCTGGTAATTCAGCTCCAGCAGGCCCACTACGGGGTGCTGGAAAAACTTGGTCCCCGCGTAGTGGCGCCGGACGTTGTGGGCGGCCCACCGGGTGCGGAACTCGTCGCTGCGCATTGACAGCTCACCGATGAGTTCGGCAATGCCTTTGTCATGCGGGTTCCGCCCCGCCTCACGCCGGAGGATAGCCACATTGGTGTTCGCAGCCCGTTCCCAATCGGTGTAAAACGTGTGCGCCCTGGGATCCAGGAAAATGAACCGTGAATGGTTCGCGGGCCTGGCGGGGACCCGGTACATGTCCGAGTACAGCGCGTAGCCCAACGTGTTCGCGGCCAGGATGTCCAGCCGGTTGTTGCCGATGAACGCAGGCGCTCCGGTGATGGTGTCCAGCAGGTACTGCAGCTCCGGGCGCACCCCCGCCGCCGGTGCGGGGGCGGTACGTTTCCGCCCCGACGTGTTGGCGGTGCGGGCAAGGTCGTAAAGGTGGTCGTGCTCGGCACGGTCCAGTTCCAGTGCGCCGGCGATGGCATCCAGCACGCTGTCCGAAACCCCCGTCAGGTTTCCCCGTTCCAGGCGCGTGTAGTAGTCCACGCTGACGCCGGCCAGCCTGGCCACTTCCTCCCGGCGGAGCCCCGGCACCCGCCGCCGCCCACCGTAGGGCTCAATGCCTGCCTGTTCGGGCGTGATGCGCCCGCGGCGGGTGGAAAGGAACTGCCGTACCTCGGCTCGGTTATCCATACAGGACACGTTACGACGAATGCCCGGGCCCTAAGGAGGGTCTGCCATAACCCGTTACAGCAGGGCCCTCGCTACCGCTCCGCGGACCGGGTTTGATGGATCGAAGGCAAGCAAAGCCCCGAGGCGGAAGGAAACACCATGAACATCGAACCAGCACGCGAAACCATCAAGAACCCGCCGGAACAGTTCTCCGGTGACGTCTGGGTGGACCTCATAGCGGCCCCGAACGGACCCGAGCAGCGCGCCGTCGTCGCCAAGGTCCGCTTCGCCCCCGGCGCACGCACGGCCTGGCACTCCCACGCCCGCGGCCAGTACCTGCACGTGACCTCCGGGGTGGCCCGCTTCGGCAGCCGCGACGGCACCATCATTGAAGTACACCCCGGCCAGACCCTCTACACGCCGCCGGGGGAGGAGCACTGGCACGCCTCCGCGAACGGTACCTTCATGGGACACATCGCCATCCTCGAAAACGATGAGGATCCAACCGCCACCACCGCCTGGGCTGAGCACATCACGGATGAGCAGTATGAAGGCCGCCAAGGGTAGGACTGCCAGTACTAGGTACAACAGGGCCACCGAGGCAGGCCCGTTTTGCAGATTCCAGGCACACAGCGCCGGTAGCATTTTAGAGATCCCCCCAAGAAGCACAGGAGAACCATGACCACCGTCAAGGCATACGCATCCCCGTCCGCCACCGAGGACCTGGTTGCAACCACCATCGAACGCCGCGAAGTCGGACCCCACGATGTCCTGATCGACATCAAGTTTGCCGGCATCTGCCACTCCGACATCCACACCGTGCGCGGTGACTGGGGACCCCAGCAGTACCCGCTGGCCCCAGGCCACGAAATCGCCGGCATCGTCACCGAGGTTGGCTCCGAGGTCACCAAGCACAAGGTCGGCGACCGCGTCGGCGTCGGCTGCATGGTGAACTCCTGCCGCGAGTGCGTGAACTGCCAGAAGGGCGAGGAGCAGTACTGCCTCAAGGGCAACGTGGGCACCTACGGCGCTGTTGACCGCGACGGCACCATCACCCAGGGCGGTTACTCCACCCACGTCGTCGTCACCGAAGACTTCGTGGTGACCATCCCCGAAGGCCTGGACCTCGACGTCGCCGCCCCGCTGCTGTGCGCCGGAATCACCACCTACTCACCGCTGCACCACTGGGGTGCCGGTCCCGGCAAGAAGGTCGCCGTCGTCGGCCTCGGCGGCCTCGGCCACATGGCGGTCAAGATCGCCCACGCCATGGGCGCTGAAGTGACGGTCCTGTCGCAGTCCCTGAAGAAGCAGGAAGACGGCCTCCGCCTGGGCGCCGACAAGTACTACGCCACCAGCGACGAGAACACCTTCTCCGAACTCGCCGGACACTTCGACCTGATCATCAACACGGTCAGCGCCTCGATCGACATCAGCTCCTACCTGCAGCTGCTGACCCTCGACGGCGCACTGGTCAACGTTGGTGCTCCGGCCGAGCCGCTCCCGGTCAACGCCTTCGCCCTGATCGGCGGACGCCGGTCCTTCGCCGGCTCCATGATCGGCGGCATCCGCGAAACCCAGGAAATGCTCAACTTCTGTGCCGAGCACGGCATCGGTGCCGAGATCGAGGTCATCCCGGCCGAGAAGATCAACGACGCCTACGAGCGTGTCCTGGCATCGGACGTCCGCTACCGCTTCGTGATCGATACCGCCACTTTCTAAACCAGCAAACGCCCGACGGCGGCCCGCTCCGGAAGGAGCGCGGCCGCCGTTCGTGCGTTAACGCCAGGCGGTGGCTTGAACCCCCTGTTACCGGGCGCAACGGTTGGGCTGCAATCCTCCCCAGCCCGGCCTAAAACGGGGAAGCAGCCCCACAATGGAAGGACACATTTTGCGAGGCCCGGGAGGGTGTCATGAAAACGTTCCGCGGGCTGCTTCCCGTCCTGGTCCTGGCTGCCGTGGCCGTCGCCGGCTGCGGACAGCAGGCCAGCCCGCCGGTGGCCACAGCCACGGTGTCAGGATCCGTTCCCGTCACCACTGTTCCGCCCGACGGGACCGGAACGCCATCAGCGCCAACGCCCGCCAGCACCTCAATGAGCACTAACACCCCAAAGTCCTGGACAACGTTTACGACGGCGGACGGGCAGCTGGCGTTCGACCACCCCGCCGGCTGGGGCGTCAGGGATCCCGCCGGGGAACTGCCCGAAGGTGGCGGGGCCTTTGCCGAGGTCACCAACCAAGCCGGGAAACCGCTGGCGACGCTGCGGACAAACATGGCCACCGGCTCCACCTGCACGGAGAAGTACCCATTCACCGAATTTGAGTCCCAGCAGCTCCCTGCCTTGGCGCAGGCCGGAACAGTCCCGCGGTTCGTGTTTGAAACCCGCGGCAACAGCAGCACCCCAGGCCCTGCCAACACCCCGGCAGCCGCCTACGGCATTACCGTTTCCGCTGCGCCCGCCGGCGACCTGGCCTGCCCGATCTTCCAGTTCTTCACCTGGCCGCCCACGGCCGCCATGTTCGGTGCGTTCTACAATCCGGACAACAACACGACTCCGGGCGCGGAAAACCTTCCGTACTTGGAGCAGGCCCGGAAATACATGGACACCACCGAATACCAGGACATCCGCCGGATGATCACGTCGCTCCGCCCGGCGGGGTAGCCGTCCGGTGACTTACAGCCCGGTCTGTGCCTCGAAGGCCGCCCGGCCCAGGAACATCAGCTGTGCCTCCTTCTCGGCGAGCTGCACCACGGCTCCCCGTTCGAACCCGAAACCGGCCAGCCGGCTGATGGCCTTGCTGTTCCGGGCATCCGGTTCTGCCACCACCCTGTCCTTCGCCGGATCGGATAAAGCAAAGCGCATCAGCCCCGCCACCAGCCGCGGCGTGTAGTTGGGCACCGGCGCTGCGGCGGGTGCAAGGAACAGATGGATGCCGATGTCGCCGGGCAGCGCCGGGTATACCTCGCCCACGGGATCGTGCTGCGGCTGGTAGGTCTGGAAGATGCCGGCAGGCTCACCATCCACCACCATCAGGTAGCCGTGATGGGTGTCCAGGCTGTCCAGGAACCGGTAGACATCCCGCACCTCGTCCCGGCTCCAGCCGTTCATGCCCCAGAACTTCGCCCGCTCCTCACGCACCCAGCTGTGGATCAGGTCCGCATCGTCCTCCGGCGACAGCCGGAACAACCTGAGCATCCCCAGGCCCTCCAGCTCCTCCCCGTAGACGGCCTCACGGGTGCGGCCTGAAGCGTCTGTGCCCATCATGGTTCTCCTTCGTCATGGTTTTCCCTGCTCAGCTGGTCCCAGTCCGTAATGACCGGCAGCAGTTCACCGGCGGCCCACAGCGGCAGCTGGCTGAGGAAGTTTGCGTCCCCGGGGTCGCCGGATGTCCCGAACGGGACCACCCACCGGCTCCTGGACCGGTCGCCGAGGTCCCACACATAGCGGGCCACCGGTCCGCGGAACGATGCATCGGTCACCCCCGGCAGGTTTTCGGTGGAAAGCACACAGCCCGTGTCACCGGACAGCGGGGTCATGGGGACACGCGGTGCCTTCGCACCGGCGGACGGGTGGTCCGCCAAGGCGTGCAGCGGCAGGGCAACGTGGGTTTGGCCCCAGGCAGCGGACGACGGCGAGGCTGCCGCCGCCTCGAGCGCCTCGGTGGCCGCTGCTGCCACGTCCAGGCCCGAGGCGTCCCCCTTCGCCACAATGGTCTCGAGTGCAAAACCCACCCTGGACACCGGGTCCAGCCACGGGCTGAACAGCGGGGAGTGGCCAGTGGGCCTGGCCAGAGGAGCCAGCAAGGGAGCGGAAGCCAAGGCCCGGACGAACGCCGAGCGCCAGCCCGCGAAGGCAGCTGCCAGCGAACTGTCCGCCCGCATGCCACCGTCCCATCCGAGCAGGCTGCGGCGAAGGTCAGCCGCTGCCGACGACAGGGGAGCTGCGGTCCCGCACCGTTCCAACACCGCCCGCAGCGCGGGCCAGGACCCGAGCCTGCTGTCCATATGGGTGCGCTGCATACTGCCCGCGTCGAGGCCGCTTCCTGCTTCCGCCAGCAGCTCGCGGATCCTGTCCGCCCTGTGGGAAGGGGCAAACTCCAGGCCGGTCAGGTGGCCCCCGCCGGACGCGCGGTCGTTGGCGTTGACCGCAAGCGTTTCCACGTCCGAGGCCGGCAGCGCCACCCAGCCGCCGGTCCATTGATGCCCTTGGGATTCGGCGGGCACCGGACGCACCCGGTTCCCGTGGTTTCGCTCGGGGACTGCACCGGCCACGAACTGCCGGACGCCGCCGGCCGAATCGGCGGCCAGGACACAGTTGACCGGCTCCACCCAGGCGCCGAATGCCGCCTCGACATCCGCTGCGGACCGGCACCGCAGCAGCGGCAGGAGGGCCTCGAAACCCAGCCGTCCGCCCACCCGCGAGGGCATCCGCAGGCTCAGCGTGCCGCCGTCGTACCCGCTGGTGATGACGGGACCGCGCACAGTCTCGACAACCTGGACCGCCTCGGTGGCGCCGCCGCGTACCCGGATCTGCTCCTCATGGTCCGCCGCCACCGGTTCCCAGCCGTCGGGGCCAAGGGCGTACAGGGTCCCGCCGTCCCGCCGCAACTGCTCACGGTAAAGGTCCTGGTAATCGGCCATGGCATTGGTGACGGCCCACGCTGCCGCGCCGGCATGGCCAAAGTGCGGCAGCCCCGGGACGCCCGGAAAAGCCAGCCCCACGGCGTCGAACTCGGGGCAGGCAAGCCGCACCTGCTGGTAGACGCCGGGCAACTCCATGAGCCGGTGCGGGTCGCCGGCCAGCAGGGGGGAGCCGCCGGCGGCCAGGCTCCCCGTGACCGCCCAGGCGTTGCTTCCGGCCCATACCGGCGCCTCAATGCTGAAGAGGTCCACCGCGTCCGGTCCGAGTGTGTGCGCCACATGGTCGCGCCAGAGCTTGTTCGGGAAGGTGCTGAACAGAATGTGGTGGACCAGGAAGACGCCCAGCGGGGTCCACGGATCCCACGGCCCGGGTTCAGTGCCGGTGTCCCGGAACTCCTGCGCCTGCCGGCGTCCGCGGGACAGTGCGTCGTTGATGCCGTCCACGTAGGCCGTGACCCAGCGCTGCGTTTCCCGGTCCAGGTTGTCGAAGCAGCGGCGGGCGGTGTCATTGATGCGCGCCTGGCGGGCGAACCTGTCCCACAGGAGGCCGTCACTGCCAAGGTGTTCGGCGGTGCGGCCCTCGGACCGCCAGCGCTCCATTTCGATCTGCCAGGAACGGTCGGCGGCGGCGTTGCTGCCCTGCAGGAACGCCAACTCCTCCGTGGAGTCGGCGCGAAGATGCGGGACGCCCCAGGGGTCGCGGTAAGTCACTGGCACGAAAAGAATCCTTCTTCTTAGGTAATCCTAAGTAGGGTACGGCCCTTGCCGGAACTGCCCAAAAAATGACCTCCGTAGGCCAGCGCGCTGTGACGCTTGACACGTGTTAGGTCACGGGTCTACAGTTCCTAACACGTGTTAGGAAGGAACTAGACATGACCGGAGCCATAAACGGGCACCTGCGGCAGATCACCCGCCGCACCGCCCTTGGTGCCCTGGGCGCTGGAATCATCGGAGCATCCGTGGCGTCGTGGCCGCGGCTCTCCGGGACGGACATCCCCGGCCGCGGGGACAACAGCCTCAGCATCGCCATTTTGGGCACCGCAGCGGACGCCGCCGCCCGCCAGCGAGCCATTGACGCTTTCAGCCGCATCCACCCGGATATCAAGGTGAAGGTCCAGGCCATCCAGGCCGTGGACTGGAAGGACTTCTTCACCAAGATCCTCACCATGGTGGCTGCCGGCACCCCGCCGGACGTGGTGTACGTGGCCACCGAAGGCGCCCAGCTCTTCGCCGAGAAGCTGGCCCACCCGCTGGACGAATACATCCGCCGGGACGCCGCGGACATGCGGGAGTTCTTCACCGATGTCCACCCCAGCCTGGTGGAAGCGTTCATGTACAAAGGCAGCCTCTACCAGCTCCCCATGGACTGGAACGCGGCCAACATGTACTACAACACCGCGGCTTTCGCGGAAGCGGGACTGGACCGCCCGGCGGACGACTGGACGCACCTCGATTTCCGCAACAACCTTGCCGCCATGCGCAAGGCCAGGCCCTCGGACTTCACCCCGTACTACTGGACCAACCGGCTGTTCGGCGGCGTGGTGCCCTGGCTCTACGCCAACGACACCAGCTTCCTCAAGGAGACCCGGTCCACCGGCGGAGAATGGCTCTGGGACGGCTTCTACGCCGGTGACCCTTCCCGCAACCTCCGTTCCGGCGGCTACCAGTGGCTGGAACCCAACGCCAACGATGACCGCGTCTTCGAATCTTTCGACTACCTCCGCGGCCTGGTCAAGGACGGTCTCGGTGTCCGCCCCGAAGAAGGCGGCGGCAACTCCCTGGTGGGCCTGTTCGCCTCCAACAGGATCGGCACCACCCCGGCCGGCGGCTATTGGGTGCAGGGCCTGCACGAGGCAGGCATGGCCGAAAACGGTTTCGACGTCCAGTTCTTCCCGCGCTGGAAGACGCAGCGGCACCAGTTCGGCACCGCCGGATACGCCATGATGAAGACCGCCAAGGACAAGGACGCCGCCTGGGAATGGATCAAGTTCAGCTCCAGCCGCGAGGCAATGGAACTGATCTTCCCCAACCCCGCCACCACGCCGGCCCGCCGATCCATGGTCAACGGGGAGCTTTACGCCGGCAAGGGACCCGCGCACTGGAAGGTCTTCTACGACACCCTGGACAGGTTCCCCACCACCGGCCCCATCCCGGCGCCGCCCCAGCAGGCCGCCGTCGAAACGGCCCTGATGAAAAACGTCTCACTCGCCGTCAGCGGCGACGAACAGCAGCTCAAGCAGGCCCTTGCATCGATGCAGCGCGACCTTGAAATTGCCTTGAGGAGGCAGCCATGAGCACCACCATCCCGCCGCGGGAAAGGCCGCGGCAGGCAGCCCGGCCGGACAAGCCCGCGCCGGCCCGGGGCAGGAAAGGCGCCCCCGGCAACCGCCACAGCCAGCGCTGGCTGGCCTGGGTCTTCCTGGCCCCCACCATCCTGGGCATGGGCCTGTTCACGCTGATCCCCATCGTGGCGTCCGTGGTCCTTGCCTTCTTCCGCTGGGACATCATCTCGGCCCCGTCCTTCGTGGGCTTCAGCAACTTCGCCGAAGTGGTGCAGGATCCCACCGTCCGGGTGTCATTCGTGAACACCATCGCGTTCGTGGTGGTGGCCGTGGCCCTGCAGCTGGGGCTGGCCCTCGCCCTGGCCATCATGGTGCAGGAGAAGATGCCGGCTTGGCTGCGGGTGTTCTTCCGCTCCGCCTTCTTCTTCCCGCTGATCCTCTCCGCAGCATCGGTGTCCATCTTCATGCGGTACCTCTTCAACGAACAGTTCGGCGTGGTCAACTGGCTCCTGTCGCTGGTGGGCATCCCCGCGGTCCCGTGGCTGACCACCCCCGGCGGGTCCGCCGCCGTCGTGATCCTGGTCTACGTCTGGCAGAACTTCGGCTTCTCGTTCCTGCTGTTCATCGGGGGCCTGGCCTCCATACCGGTGGAGACCTACGAGGCCGCGTCGATCGATGGAGCCACAGGTTGGCGGAAGCACCTCCACGTGACGCTTCCGCTGCTCAGTCCCACCACTCTGGTGGCGTCCGTGATGGCCATCATCAGCGCCCTCCAGGTGTTCGACCAGCCGTACGTCCTCACCCGGGGCGGCCCGGGCGACTCCACCCGCACCGCCGTCATGGTGATCTTCGAATCGGCCTTCCAGCGGCTCGAATTCGGCCAGGCATCCGCCATCGGCGTGCTGCTCACCCTGATCATCATGGCCATCACGGCCGCGCAGTTCCGGCTCAGCAAACGATTCGTCTTCTACCAGTAAGGCCAGCCATGACCACCACCACTGAGCACGGCCTGGCCTCCGGTCCCACGCCCCGGCTCTCCGCGGGCCTGCCCGCCGTCCGCACCAACCGGCGCAGGCTCAGCTGGAACACCGCCCTGCGCGTGATCCTGCTGCTGATCGCCGCGGCCCTGACCCTGGGACCGGTGCTGTGGACGCTGTCCACCTCGCTGCGTTCACCGTCGGAATCCTTCAAGCTGCCGCCGTCGTTCATCCCCTGGAACCCCGACTTCACGTCCTACGGCCAGGTGTTCCAGCAGCTGAACATCTTCCTCCTGGTCCTCAACAGCGCCCTGGTCACCGGCCTGATCGCCGTGGGCCAGATGGTGTCCGCGGCGCTCGCCGGCTACGCCTTCGCCCACCTGAAGTTCCGCGGACGCGGGGCACTGTTCTCCATCGTCCTGGCCACCATGATGGTGCCCGCGCAGGTGACCATCGTGCCCGTGTTCATGCTGATCCGCGGCATGGGCCTGTCCGATACCCTCCTGGCGCTGATCCTGCCGGCCATCCCGACGGCGTTCGGCACGTTCCTGATGCGGCAGTACTTCCTGGGACTGCCCACGGAACTCGCCGAGGCCGCCTCGATCGACGGTGCCTCACCCTGGCGGACCTTCCGGTCGGTCTACGCGCCGCTGGCCATGCCCGGCATGGCGATCGTGGGGATCCTGGCGTTCAACTTCCACTGGAACGAGTTCTTCCGGCCCCTCATCCTCACCATCTCCGAACAGAACTTCACGCTTCCGCTGGGCCTCGTCTCGCTTCAGGGCAACCTGGGCACCGGCAGCATTTCGGTGGTCCTGGCAGGAGTGGTCCTGTCCATGATCCCGGCGCTGGTGGTCTTCATGTTCGGCCAGCGCGCACTCCAGGCCGGCCTCACCGCCGGCACCGGCAAATAAGCACCGGCACATGACAAACCGGCACGCAACCTCCACCCTGAAAGGCTCCACCATGCCCACCCCGGACCTCGCCGCCATCTCCTTCGACGACGTCGCCGCAGCCCACCCCGATGCTGCCTTCCCGCGGTTCCACCCGCGCCCCGCCCAAGGCTGGATCAATGATCCCAACGGCATCAGCTACATCAACGGCCGCTACCACGTGTTCTTCCAGTACAACCCGGACTCGGCCCGGCACCACCGGATCGCCTGGGGGCACGTCAGCTCCGCGGACCTGGTGCGCTGGGAAGAACACCCTGTGGCGCTGCGCCCCCAGCCCGGCGGCCCGGACGAGTACGGCTGCTGGACGGGCGTGGTGACCGACGACGCCGGGGTCCCCACCGCAGCGTACTCGGGCGTCCGCGGCGACGGCGGGCACTCCGAGGTGGTCATCGCCCGCGGTTCGCAGGACCTTGTGGACTGGGACCAGACAGGGCACGTTGCCGCACGGATGCCCGACGGCGGAGACGTCACGGCAGTGCGCGACCCCTTCATCTTCCGTTTCAACGGCAAGCGGTACGCCATGCAGGGCGCCGGCCTGGCCAACGGACACGCCGCACTGCTCCTCTACACGGTGGAGGACCTGTCCGACTGGAAGTACCAGGGCGTCTGGCTCACCACGGAAAACCCGGTGGCATCGCAGTTCACGCCCGCTGAAATCTGGGAGTGCCCTCAGCTGGTCCAGGTCCCGGACAGCTCCGGCGCGGATACCTGGGTGGCGATGTTCTCCCTGTGGCTCTCCGGCGACGCCCACGAGCACGCAAACGGGGTGGGCCACCTGATCGGCTCGCTCATCGAGGACGCTGCCACGGGACTGCCGGTGTTCACGCCCCGCAGCGGCGGATCCTCGGACCAGGGGCGCGACTTCTACGCCCCGCAGGTTGTTGCCCTAGGGGACCGCGCCCTGCTGTGGGGCTGGGCCAACGAGGGGCCCGGCCGCGACGGGCGCCGTGGCCGCAGCCAGGAGGAGATCGACGCCGCAGGCTGGGCCGGGGTGCTCACCTTCCCGCGGGAGCTGTCCGTGGTGGACGGGACGCTTGCGGTCACGCCTGCCCCGGAAATTGAGGCTTACCGCGGTGGCCCGGTGGCCCGCCCGGCCGAGGGCCGCGTGGAACTGCCGCCGTTCGCGGAAGCCGTGGTGACCCGCGCCGGTGGCGCGCCGGATGCCAGCGCGGGGGACGCCGTCGTCGAACTCCTGCTGGTGGGCGAGGACGGGCAACAGGCCGTCTTCAGCGGACCCCTTGCCGACGGGGAGGAACTGCGGATCTACGTGGACGCCTCGCTGGTGGAGGTCTACCGCACCGGGGCCGTGGCCACCACCCTCCGCGCGTACCCGGCGGCGGGGGAGAAGTGGCAGCTGCTGCTTCCGGCCGGCGCTACGGCCGACGTGTGGGAGCTCAGCCAGCCCTAGCGCTCAGTAGGCACCGGGCCGGTGGACTCTCGGACCACCAGGCGGCAGGGCACCATCGTTTCGGTGCCGCTGCCGCCTGGCGCGCCGTCTGTTTCACTGCCTGTTGCACTGCCTGTTTCATTGCCTTCGGCCACGTGCGTCCGGTGATGCGTCACATCGCCCAGCAGTGCGGTCATGGCGGTTGCGCCCATCTCCCGCAGCGGCAGGGCCATGGTGCTCAGTGCGGGCACCATGGACTTGGCCACGCGGAATTCGTCGTCGTAGCCCATGACGGAGATGTCCTGCGGGACGCTCAGGCCCAGCCGGTAGCAGGCCAGCACCACGCCGATGGCCAGGCGGTCGTTCGCGCACAGGATGGCGGTGGGGCGGTGGCCAGCCTCGGCGCCGTCCAGGAGCTTCATGGCACCGTGGAATCCGGCGTCAATGTCCCAGCCCACTTGCAGGACCCTGGCTTCGTTCACTGGCAGCCCTGCCCGGAGGAACGCGTTCCGGTAGCCCTCGATCCGGCGCGGTGCCGCGGGCGTGAGCGAGTCACCGGCCAGGAACGCGATGTCCCGGTGGCCCAGCGACATGACGTGCTCGGCGGCTTCCCGCCCGCCACGGACCTCGTCCGGGATCACCGCTCCAACCCCGGCTTCGGGGCGGTCATCAAAACAGTTGGCCAGGATGGACGGCACCCGCTCCATGTTCGGCGGCACGTGCAGGGGACGCAGGCCCACCGTGACGTACATCAGCCCGTCCACCTGCCGGTCCAGCAGGGTTTCCACAGCCCCTTCGTCCCGGGAGCCGTCCAGTTCGGTGTCCATCACCACGGTGACGAAGCCATGTTCACGGGCCACGGCGTCCGCTCCGGCGATGATATTGCCGTCGAACGGGCTGGTGACCACCTGGTCCGAGACGATGCCGATGATCCGGGACTGCCGGTTCCGCAGGCTGAGGGCGATCTTGTTGGGCGTGTAGTTCAGGGTGGCCGCAGCTTCGCGGATCCGCTGCTGGCTTTCCAGCGCCACGTTGCCGTCGCCGCGTCCGTTGAGGACCAGGGAGACGGCGCTCCGCGAAACACCGGCCAGCTTGGCGACGTCCAATGCGGTGGCCTTGCGATTCATGGTGATCCTCTGGTGGCAAACAACTGTGATGCTGCAGTTTACCTAACGCGTGTGAGGATGCGCTGCCGCCGCACGTGCACAGCTGCCGCTACTCGGGGGATATGCGCGCCACGGTGACCTTGACCGAAACCTCCGCGGGTGCAAAGTGGGCGCGGACCACCGCGGCCACTGCCCGCACCACGTCCGGAGTCCGGGCGTCGGCTCCCACGCCGATGCGGACTGTCACGTCCGTGGCACTGCCGTCCGCCCGGGCTTCAACCAGCGGGCCGTCGTCGGGATCGCCGGCGCCCTGGTCGCCGGCACCCGGCTGGCCCGCTGCCTGCTGCAGCAGGGACAGGGCGCCGGCCGGCAGCCGCTGCCACAGGGGCCGGGACGGAAAGACGTCAGTGACGCCCTCCACGCCCAGGACGGCGGCACGCAGGGAGCCCGGTGCAGCGGCGCCCGGTGTCCCTGCCTTGCTGTTTTTGCGTTCCACTTCCTGCCCGTTGCGCGGAAGTCCGTCCCGCACCTCTTCCCGCTTCGCGGGAGTTGGCTGCGTCGGCACTGTCATGGTTCCTCCCGGGGAGTGTCGATCACGTCCGTGATGGTGATGTCGATGGCGGCGATGTTCAGCTCGGTGTGCCGGGCCAGGGTTTCCCCGAGGTCCTGCCGGAGTGCTTCCGCGCTGCCCAGCAGTGGATTGCCGAAGGCGACGGCAAGGTCCAGGTTGACGGTGATGGCTTCACCGGGGACGGTGACATCTCCTTCAAGCCGGACCCTGCCTGCCACGGCCCCGGGCGCGAGGTCGGTGACGGAACGGACCAGGGCGAGGACCGAGCCTTCCGTTTCGGTAAGGGTGTCCGCCGGGTGCTCGGACCGCAGCGGGATGGAACGCCCGGGCCGGAGCTCGAGCTTGAGGTTGGCCAGGATGTTCTTCATCCAGTCATCGTTGCCGCTGCCGGCCTCGGCGAGGTCGTTGCTGAACAGCTCGCTGCCGGCGGTGGAGAGCCGGCGCAGCGAGTCGAGGCCGTTGCGGCAATCAGGGCAGGTCTCGATGTGGCGGGGATCGGGGAATTCGCCGGTATCCAGGTACTGGCTCAACTCCTCGAGCGTGTGCCCGCACTCGAACGTGTCGTGGGGGATGCTCATCGCCATCCTTCCATTTCGCGGACCAGTGTAATCCGGGCCCGGGCAAGGCGGCCACGGACACTGGCTGGGCTGATGTTCAGGGTCTGCGCAATCTGCTCGTAGCTTTGTCCGTTGAACTCCTTAAGTACCCAGCAGCGGCGCTGTTCCTCGGGCAGCCGGGACAAGGCGGCCTTCAGGGCTTCGGTACCCGAGGCCGCTACGGCGGACGACTCGGGGCCGGGCCCGGTGGCTGCAGGTTGCATTCCTGCTCCGCCCTCTTCCAGCGCAGACAGGCTCGTGTGGGTCCTGCGCCGGCGCAGGTAGTCGATGCTCCTGCTGCCCGTCAGCCGGAGCAGCCAACCCTTAACTGCAGCGGGTTCGCGCAGCGATTCAAGCTGCTTCCAGGCCTGGACCAGGGCTTCCTGGACAACGTCGTCGGCGTCGGCGTACGATCCGGTCAGCCGGCGGGCGCATGCCCGCATGTGCGGCCCGTACCGCCGGGCGAGGGCCTCGAAAGCCGCTGTATCGCCGTCGGCTGCCCTACCGGCCAGGATGGCATCGGGGACCAGGTCCAACTGGTCCCGCACCAAGGGTGTTCCTGTCACCTGACTCTGCTTTCATTATCGGCGCTCCCATGCCTGCTGGGCGTGAAAGAAGTGCGCCGGTCGGACGGACTGGCGTCAGGGCGCGTTGCGCCATGGTTGGCTGCAACGCGCCCGACGTCCAGGGGCTGGCTACTCCTTGCGGAAGCTTTCCTTGACCTTCTCCGCAGCTTCCTTGAGGTTGTGCCCGATGTCCTTGGCAGCGTCCTTGACCTTCTCGCCGGCTTCCTGGACCTTCGCCTGGGCCTGGTCGTGCTGGCCTTCGCGCTCGAGCCGTTCGCTGCCCGTGAGCTTGCCTAGGCCTTCCTTGGCGGCGCCTGCGTGGTTGGTGGCGGCGTTGTTGATCTTGTCGTCGAGTCCCATGATGATGCCCTTCTCTCGGTGTTCCTGTTGTGCTCCTGTGTGTCCGAAACACAGCAGCCTTTGTTAGCTGGTGCGGTGTGCACCCGCCAGCCGGGTCCTGGTTCCACCTGCTATTCGGACCAGAACGGTGGTGCGATGGCCCAGCAGGGCTTCCATGCCGGTGACCAGTGCCTCGGCGAGGTCGGCCACCTCACGCGGAGACGCTCCGCGGCGTGCCTGCAGCGTGATGCGCAGTCCTTGGGTTGTGGTGCGCCGCCGGCCGCGTCCGCGCCAGGCGGACACTGAGCTGCCGACCACGGCCCGGTTGCCTTCCAGCGCGGCCTCTACGGCGGATTCGAGGTAGGAAATGTCGACGGCGGTGTCCCCGAGTTCGGGGTCCGGCTGCCGGGCTGCCTCGCTGGTCCGCCCGCCGCCCTGCCGGGTCAGCCACATGATGCTGACCGCGGCGCCGAGGAGCAGTACGGCGGGCACGGCCAGTGCCCACCAGCTGCCCAGGGGTTCCTGCAGGGGTGCGGTGTCCCGGAGGTTCCGCCAGCCCCCCAATAGGCTGGTGCTGACGGAACTCCAGCAGTCCCTGACGCCGGCGTCCATGCCGGCACCCGCGGTGAGGGTGCCTGCGGCCAGCAGGACCAGCCCAGTGGCGGCCAGGAAGAAGCGGTTCAGGGCGCGGTTGGTGTGGTTCATCGTCCCAGTGCTCCTTCGGTGGCGATGCGGATATCGGTGCTGAGTTTCCGTCCCAGGCGGCAGGAAGCGATCTCCTTTTCGGCAGCCCGGCTGACGGCTTCGCGGTCCAGGGGAGCGCCCGACGTCGGCCGGATGGCTACCTGGGCGCGGGCCCGGCTGATGGTGGTGGCAACCTGTTCGGGGGCGAGTTTGGCGGTCAGCTGCACCTGCCTTGAGACGGCTGCCGCGATGACCTGGTCGTCAACCACCACCGCGGCCCGTTCGGCCTGCATGGCCCGGCGTCCCTTGCGGCCGCCCTTGAAAGCCGCCACCAACAAGGTCAGGCCCAGGACGGCGGCGGCAACCCCTGCCGCGGTCAGTTCGGCCGGTTGCGTGGTTTGCGGCGCTGTGGCCGCGGCGTCGGCAAGCCGGCCGGGGCTGGCCACCAGGGCCTCCTGTCCCAGCAGGGCGAGGATGCTTTCGGTGCCCAGCCACAGGAAGGCGGCCAGGAGGAGCACCGCAGTGGCGGCGGACAACCCGGCGCGCGATGAATGCGTTTCCCGCCGGACAATCCTGCTATGGGTTCGGGCCGTGCCCACGGTGACCTCCTGGTGGCTTGCTGGATGTGCTGCTGATATTCGGTGCTGCCGCCCTGGCCGCGGGCAGCCTGTGTGCCGCCGCGGGAAGGCTTCTCATGCAGCCCCGAGCCTGATATTGATCTTGCCGATCTCCATGCCCGTGACCTGGCGCCCCATGAAGGAAATCTTCAGCCGGGCAATCTCCGCCTGTTCAAAAAGGGGAGGCCGGC
This sequence comes from Pseudarthrobacter sp. 1G09, assembly GCF_050038305.1. NCBI lineage: Bacteria > Bacillati > Actinomycetota > Actinomycetes > Micrococcales > Micrococcaceae > Pseudarthrobacter > Pseudarthrobacter sp. 1G09. The sequence goes on along the minus strand of NZ_CP188306.1, from coordinate 3,773,773 downwards.
CCTCCGGGGCCGGCGCCATCAGGGTTGGTGCCGGCAGGCGGACCAGGAGGTCCACCCCCAGCTTCCCTGCATCGTCCTGCAGTGACGCGGAAACGTCGGTGTGGGGAACGCCGAACGCCTGGCACGTCACGGCTTCCACGGTTTTCCGAAGGGCGGCCGGGGCGATGCGGGTGTGGCCCTGGCGGTTCACGACGACGTGCGGCGGCCGCGCAGGGCGTCAAACACCTCGGCCAGGTCCAGGCGGCCCTCGGCAGCGCGTCCCAGGACCGCACCGATGCCCATGAAGAGCAGGGTCAGGATGAAGCCCCAGAATCCGAAGGCCAGTGCCACTACCGCCAGGACTGCTCCGGCTGCCGCGCCGCCGATGACCGGCGTCATGCCACCCTCGGCTCGTGGCCGGCGTCGTCAGCCTCGCCGTCGTTGTCCTCGGACGGGACGTGGATGTCCGTGATGGTGATGTTGACCTCGGTGACTTCCATGCCCACCAGGTCCTCCACTGCGGAGTAGACGGCGTCGCGGGCGTTGTCCGCCACCTGCTGGAGGGGGTGCGGGTACTCGACCACCAGGGTCACGTCCACGGCCACCTGGGTCTGGCCCACCTCAACGCTCACGCCCTGGGTGAGGTCCTTCTGGCCCACCCGCTCGCGCAGGTTTCCGATGGCCCGGGCAGCACCGCCGCCCAGGGCGTGGACGCCGTCGATTTCCTGGATGGCGATGCCGGCGATCTTTGCCACTACGCCGTCGGCGACGGTGGTGCGGCCGCGGCCGTCGTGGCCTTCGGCAGTGCCCAGGGAGTGGGTAGCTGCCGGCTTCTTCTGCGAGGTGTTACCCGGTGCGGTGGGGGCCTGCGCTGCGTTGTTCTGCGCTGCGTTGCCGGTCTGCTGCGTGCTGGCGTTTGTCTGCGTGGTCATTACGTCACTCCTGCTCGGTTGGCGTTCTGTTCCAGGCGCGGGTTTGCGCCGTTACAGGTAAGACGCAGCCGGGCGGGAGATCGTCACGGTCCTTTTCGAGTGACGTGCATCACATGCACCGAGAAGCGGTCAGTACAGGAAAATATTGATCCATTCGCGGTTGTGCGCATGGATCAGGACCAGGAACAGCACGAAGTCGAACAGCAGGTGGACGCTGACAATGTAGGACAGCGATTTGGTCACCGTGAACAGCCGGGCCTGCAGCAGGGCGAACGGGAAAATGAAGAACGGCGCCCAGGCGTGGAAGCCGAGCTCCCACAGGAACGAGGTGAACAGCACGGCCTGAAGCAGGTTGGCCTGCCAGTCCGGAAGGTGCCGGCGGAGCAGCGTGAAGGTGGTGCAGATGAAGAACAGCTCATCCCAGATGCCCAGGACGTTGGTGCCCAGGAAAAGCCTGGCTATGCCGTCAGCGTCACTGACCGCGGGCCAGTTCCCGTAGACGCCGGTCCGGATCATGTACACGGGCATCAGGGCGTAGCCGATCACCAGGACCGCCGGCAGGTACCACTTTTCCGCCCGCGTCCACGGCTGCCCGGTGCGGATGGGGAACCGGATGGCGTGGTCCCCGGTAATGAAGCGGGAGGCGGCGTAGGGGATGCCCACCGCCAGCACCATGGCGGTGCCCATGATGGCCATGTGCTCAGTGCTGATGTCCGTGGTGATGGGCACCAGGCTCATGGCGGTCAGTCCCACGGCGATCAGGGCCAGGTCGATCAGCAGCTTCCGGCTGAGGAACCCCGCCAGGACAAGGGCGGCTGCCAGGAGGAGAAAGCCGGAGATCCGGTCTTCGCGGGCGAAAAGGAGGAATCCAGCGGCCGACAGCATTACCGCCGGAACAGCGGCCAGCCTGGCCCGGGCCGGCGCCGGCCCAGTCTCCCCGGCTTCGGGATCCGACCAGTGCATGCGCATGGATTTACCGCCAGCCTGCATCTTCCAAACCTTTGGGTCGTGGGTGTTGCCACGACTCTACTGGACGCCCTGTTTTGCGTAACGACTGGCGGCGGGAGGGGCCAAAAAGAAAGCGGACGACGACGGGAGGGCCCGTCGTCGTCCGCTTCCGTGCGGTGCTGGTTGCCTAGGCGGTGGCCAGGGCGCCGCTGTTGCGCAGGCTCAGCGTGAAGGTGTTCGGGCCACTGCAGGTCACGGCCACCTGGCAGGTGGTGGTGTTGTGGCGGGAGGAGAGATCGGTGATGGCAGCATCAAGGGTGTGGTGGAGGGCTGCCTTGTCCCAGATCTTCAGGGTTACGGAGTGAGTGGCATCGAACGTCATTATTCAACTTCCATTTCTTGCGGTGGGCGGCCTGGCTGAACAGGCCGGGTCCTCGTCGGTGAGGCAATCAGATGGGAAAGCGCATTCCCGTTCTTCCATGGTGCATGCCGCTGCCGGAGTTGGCAACCAATCGAGCCGCAATGTGAGCAATCACACCGGGCCCATGCGGCGCCAGGGGATTCACGGTTCTGTACTTTCTGTGGACCCCGGCGGGAAAGCCGGGAAGCGGCCTGGCCGAGCTCTGAGGCGACGGCGGCCGGGGGCGCACCGGTGCGCTTCATTGCTTCACCAGGTGGGTAGAGGGCCGGATATTCTCCAGCCCCGTCCCTCCATAGTGCACAGGGCTTTGGGTGCCGCCCAACCAGATGGCCGAATATTGCAGGTGAAACTCATCACACCCGTGCCGCGGTGGCGGCGGGCGGAGGGCGGTAGCAGTAGAAGGGGTGGCGCGGCGTAAAGCCGTGGGGTGGGGCCGCAGGTAAACCCCGGTGTGGCAGCCCGGACTATCCTTCCGGCGTCTCCGCCAGTCCATCCGGGCCGCCGGCAAGGCCGCTGTCGTCGTCCGGCCCTTCTTTCAGGGGGCCCTGCCCGGTGGCTGCGCCGGTATCCTGGGCAGGCTCCGTGATGACGGGCTCCGTGTGGCCGGGTTCGTCACTGAAATCATCCGAGTACGGGGCCCTCGGCCTGGGTAGGTCATCGATCAGTTCGTTGGCAGCCAGCGCCAGCAGGTCGCGCTGGATGGCCGGGAGCGAAAGGAGTCCCTGCAGGTACGCTTCCACCTCGTATTCGCCGGCATCGCCGGACAGGCTGAAGTATTTCAGCCACAGTTCGGACAGTGGGATGTCCGCCGCCCTCATCGCTGCGCGGAGGCGCAGCCGCTGTTCCGGTTCGTTCGGATCGAAGCCCATGAGGCTGTCCTAGGCCCTGGGCGCCGGCGGCCCGGAAAGGACAGCCTCGCTCACCTGCTGGAGGGTGGCCCCCCGGTCCCTGGCTTCCTTGATGAGTTGCCGCAGGGCAGCCTCGTGGGGAACGCGCTGCCGTTCCATCAGGACTCCGCAGGCGCGGTTCACCACGTCCCGGCTGTACAGCGACTGGCGCAGCCCCTCAGTCAGCTTGTGCGGAGCTTCGGTGGCCTGGATGTGCGCGATAAGGGTGGCCGCCGGTGCTGCGAAAAGCTCCAGGAGTCGTCCGCTGGAGCCGTCGTAGGTGTGCGCCCCGGCGGAGTAGAGCTTCAGTGAGCCGATGGCTTCCTTGCCGGCGATCAGGGGAGCAGTGACCACCGAACGGACGGGAAGCTGCTGGACGGCCCGCCGCCATTCCGGCCAGCGGTGCTCGCCGTGGACGTCGCGGACCAGCACCGGCTTCTCCGTTGCCCAGGCGGTGAGGCAGGGACCTTCCCCGAGCTCGTACTGCACGGCGTCGGCCTGCTGGACAATGCTGTCCGTGTAGCCGCTGCTGGTGCGGGTGCCGCGCGAATCCAGCAGGGAAACGCCGGCGCCGATGGTTCCCGGCACAGAGTCTTTGGCGGCCTGGGCCAGGGAGTGGACAGCTGCCACCACTTTTTCCTCTGTCAGCAACAGGCCGCGGATGCGGGCAATGAGCATACTGAGCTCGTCAAGGGGAAGCTGCTGGGCCATAGCTCCCAGCATATGCCAATCGATTTGGCGGGTCAGGAAGTTCCCCTGTTGGCTGCCGCAGTAGGATAGGCGCATGTCGAAATCGGCTGACAATAACGTTGTCCACGAACTCCAAGAGATCCTCACCGGCGCTGAGAGCGTGGTGGAGTTCCTCTCCGGGCTGTCCGGAATTGCCGCAGCTGCTGTGTCCGAAGCCTCCAACCACCGGATCGAATGTGCAGTCACCCTGAAAGTCCAGCGGCGGCCCGCGACCGCGGCCGGCAGCAGCGAACGGGCCGTGGAGCTGGACCGTGTTGAGCAGGCCCTGGGCGACGGTCCCTGCATCGAGGCGATCCGTGAGATGGCCCCGGTACTGGTTGAAGATGTCGCCGCGGACCAGCGCTGGCCCGCCTACAGCAAGGCTCTGCTGGGTGCCGGCGTGCACAGCACGCTGGGCGTTCCGCTGGAGATCACCGACGGCGCAAGCGCGGCCCTCAATTTCTTTGCTGACAAGCCAGGTGCGTTTACGGAAGAGGTCTACGCGAAAGCCGTGGGCTTCGCGGCCTCGGCGCATAACACCTTCAATCTCTCCGTACGGCTCAACAGGGCCCAGAACCGTGCAGACGATCTTGAGGCGGCGCTGGAAAGCAGGACCGCCATCAACCTCGCCTGCGGTGTCATCATGGCGCAGAACCGCTGCTCCCAGGCCGAGGCCATGGAAATCCTCACCAGGGTGTCCAGTAACCGCAACCGCAAACTCCGCGATGTGGCAACGGAGCTGATCCAGCAGCTCTCCGGAGACCGCATCCAGACCCACTTCGAGTAGGCACCCCCCCTGCGTGGATTGCCGACGGCGGCAGGCGGCCTGCGCCGTCGTCGTTAGTTTCGTGGCGGTTCCGCCGTCCGTGCTGTAACCACCGCGGCTCCTCCGCCAAGGCCCGGCCCGCGGTCAGCGCCTCCCCGGATGTCCCAGCACGTGCCCGCGCCAATCACCGTGTAATCGCCGGCGTCCGCTGCGGCAAGGATGATGGCCGTGCCCTCGTCGATTGCCACAGCGTGGTCCACCAGTCCGGCCGCCACGGCGCCGACGGCCCGGCTCAACGTGCCGGCCTGTGCGGCGTGGACATCAACCGAGAACGGTGCAATCCCCAACCCGGTGCGGAATTCCAGGTCAGCCAGGCCTTCGGAGCACTCCTCGCCGCAGACCTCGACCCCGTCGACGAGGTATCCACCAATCAGCGCCCGGCCCGGCGCCACCATCGCACCCGCGGAAAAGCCGAGGTAGGGAACGCCCTCTTTCACCAGTTGCGCGAGCCTGGGGGACGCATGTTCGACGCCGCGCAGGTAAGCAGGCGTCAGTCCGCCGCCCACCACCACGCCGTCCACAGCGGCGAACGCCGCGGGATCCGCGGGGCCGCCGCTGCCGAGCAGTACGGGAACCACGTCACAGGCAATCCGCTCCTGCAGCGGACCGGCATAGTCCGGCAATCGGGTCATCGGGGCGCCGCCGCTGTCATGAACCACCACGGCAATGCGGGGCCGCCGTCCCGGTCCTGCCATCAGCTGTGCCTCGGCGCTAAACCTGTCAAACACTTCCGGGAACGATTCTGCGTCCGGCCCGGCACCCACCAGGAAAATGCTCATGCCCCTCAAGATACAGAACCATTGACACGCCGTTCGTGGCGGACTATCGTACAACCAAATGGTTGTAGATCAGCTCCGCGAGACCGAACTGGACCGCCTCTTCCAGGCGTTTGCCGATTCCACCCGCCGCGACATCGTCCGCCGGGTGACCGTTGGCGAGTTCTCGGTTTCCGGCCTCGCAGCGCTCTACGCCATGAGCTTCGCCGCAGTCCAAAAGCATGTTGCGGTGTTGGAGCGTGCCTCCCTGGTGACCAAGGAGAAGCGCGGAAGGGAGCAGATTGTGCGGGGTAATCATGAAGGCCTGCAGAAAGCCCGCCGGCTGCTCGACGAATACGAACACATCTGGCGGCAACGCGCCGCCCGGATGGCCGGCATTCTCGCTGAAGGTTAGGAAGGCATTGCCATGACAGTCATCAGTACGGACAAGAACTTCGAGGCCCTGAGCCTTACCCTGGTTGCCGAGTTCGAGGCCGGCGCGGAACGCGTGTGGCAGCTCTTCGAGGATCCGCGGCAACTGGAGCGCTGGTGGGGTCCGCCCACGTACCCGGCAACGTTCTACCAGCACGACTTTGTGCCCGGCGGCAAAGCCAGCTACTACATGACCAGCCCCGAGGGCGAAAAGTTCCACGGCTGGTGGGAGTTCACCAGTATCCAGGCGCCGCGGCAGCTGGAATTCAACGACGGCTTCGCGGACAGCGACGGCAAGCCCACCGGTGAGCACGGAACCAGCCACGCCACAGTGACACTGGAAGAGCTCGGGGGCCGCACCAGGATGACCATGCTCTCCGCCTTCGAGTCCGAAGAGCAGCTGGAACAGATGATGCAGATGGGCATGGAAGAAGGCCTCAAGGAGGCCGTCGGCCAGATGGACAGCATCCTCGCCGAGCACGCCAACGCCTGACGCGGCGGGCTGACTGCGCCGCACACAAAGAAGCGGACGACGCCGGGGCCTCCCGGCGTCGTCCGCTTCGGTGTGCACTGGCCTGCTGCCGGGCGGGTTACGCCGCCGGCGCCTCCCGCCAGGCGGTCCAGCCGACCAGCCGGACAGAATCCAGCGCGGCAAAGTCTCCCTGCGACGCTTCCCGGCGCCGTTGCGCCTCGGCGGGCAGCCAAACCCTGGCTGCCGGGGAAAGCGGCAGGATCTCAAGGACGACGTCGGCACCAGGCCCGATTCCGACGTCGGACACGTTAAGGGCCCAGGGGGAGCCGTCCCAGAACCTGTCGGCCACTACCGCGCCGTCCACCAGCAGCCGGGCCACATCCCCGGCCCAGTGGATTTCCAGCTCGGTGTGCGCTCCGGCCAGCGCTTGGCCGGGAAGAGGCAACCGGTAGGCCTGGGCCAGCTCGGTGATCACCGCAGGGTCCGGCGCCGCGGCCCGGTTGGCGGAGGAACCGTAGGTTGCGGGGACAGGGCCTGCCGCCTTGACCAGCTCGGCGGCAACGTCCACGCTGCCTGCGACCAGCACCTCCGGGACCGCCGGGAGTGTGGCTGCGGGTTCGAACGAGCGTGCCCCCGGGCGGTAGCGCAGCACTTCAGGGATGGCCCGGGACCGGCCCGCCAGGTTGCCGCTGCCATCCAGCCACACCGGATCACCGGAAAGGACCAGTTCGCGCCGGGCGGGGCTGCCCAGGACCCAGGCGGTGTCCACAACTTCTGCCGGAAGGACCAGGATGTCCAGCCGGGCATTTCCGTAGCGGGCGGTGGCCACTGCGGGTTCGTTGCCGTGGATCCGGTAGGAGCCCGCAGCGTCCGATCCTCCAGCACCATGAACCTCTGTTCCGGCGGCGAAGCAGAGTTCCACGGGTATTTCGGGCTCGGCCGCGAGGACCAGGGTGGGCAGTGAATCCGGGTCCTCGGCGGAGGGCTCCAAGAATGTCAGTGGGGAGGCCGTGGCCCAGGCGATGGTCACGCCGGCCACCTTGAGGTTCACGGGCCAATGCGCCACGGTGCCCGCCGGGATGTCCACCGGCTGCCCCGGAAAGGTGACCGGGCCGGCGTCGAGCGCTATCTCGAAGCGGGCGTCGTCGTAGGTGGGCAGCGGAATGTGCGGCTGGTGCCACGTGATGAACACAAAGCCGGCGGTGCCGTCGCTCCGGAGCGCCCAGCGAAGGGTGGCGGTGTCCTCGATGCCGTGCGGCAGGGCCCCGGGGAGGGATGACGGCATCTGCGCCAGCCGGTCGCCGAAGGCTGCCAGGAAGGCGTGCTGCTTCCGGAGGGCGGCGAAGCTGCCGGCCAGCCGGCCGGACGCGCCGATGGGGGCATGGAAGTCGTAGTCGAACCGGGGCAGGTCGTTCGGGTAGCCGGTTTCCTGGGATTCCTGGAGCCCGTCGGCAGGGTTCATCCCGCCGGCGAACATGTAGTAGCCCTGCCAGGCCGAGCCGTTGCCGATCTTGTTGTGCGCCACGGCGGCCACGTCCAGCCCCTGGGGCCAGGGGCGGCGCTGGTAAGCCGTGGCCATGCCACCCGCCAGCTCGCACGTGGCTGGCGGGAAAAGCGCCGACGGCGTCCGGGGTGCAGGTGCCGCTGCGCCAGCCCCGCCGCCCGTACTGCCTGCATCCTCGGCGCCGTTACCCACGAACTCGCGGATGTCCGCGCCGATGCCCGGATCGTCCCACACATGGCTGAAGAAGTAGTGCTCCCTGAACGTGGGATCCCAGGGGGCGTCCGCATCTACCCAGAACCCGTCGCCGTAACCGCCGAACAAGGGGAGGACCTCCCCGGCCGGCAGGTCCGCGCCACCCCAGGCCGTGGCGGTCCAGATAGGTGCGGTCATACCGGCGTTCCTGGCCAGTTTCTTGAGCTCCACGAAGTGGCCGGGCTGGTCGTACAGCTCGTTTTCCAGCTGGATGCCCATCACGTTGGTGTCCGGCCCGGTCAGCTGGTGGAGTTCTTCCCCGAGGCGCCCGAACCAGCCCTTCACCAGTTCAAGGTAGTCGGGATCGTTGGTGCGGTGTTGCACCGGCGCCTCCTGCACCCAGTCCGGGAAGCCTCCGTTTCGGACCTCGCCGTGGCACCAGGGACCGATGCGCAGCACCACGTCCAGGCCAATCTCCGCGCACAGGCGGACGAACGCACCCACGTCCAGGCCGCCGTCGAACCTCACCTTGCCCTCGGTCTGCTCATGGTGGATCCAGAAAGCGTAGGTGGCCACCACCGTGATGCCACCGGCCTTCATCAGCCGCAGCCGCTCCTCCCACCGTGCCCGCGGCACCCTGCTGTAGTGCAGCTCGCCGGACACGGGAAGGACAGGCTGCCCGTCGGCCTCCAGGTAGCGGTTGGTGACGCGGTAGCGGTGGTGCCGGTCAAGGGTGTTGCTCATTGCGGGCAACGTCAGGGGAGTTTCCCATGGCGTGTGGGCGGCGCGCAGGACGGACGGGGAACCGCTGGAGGGTGATGGCATGGGAGGAAGTATTGCACACTCGGGAAGCGTTTTCTTGGCGTGGTTCCTGCTGGGCGTTGAACCCGGCGGGATGCTTCGAAATACTGGGAGGACGGCATCAACCAAGGCAAGGCGGTGACACGGATGGGCGGCGGGGCGTCGGAATACCGGAAACGGCTGGAGCGCGCGGCCGAGGTCCGCTCCTACCGCGGGGCGGGCATCAGTCCGGAGGAAGAAGCCGCCCTGGACGCGCTTGACGCCAAGGAGCGGGGGAAGCGCCGCAAAGTCAGCGACTCAGCCCGGGCTGAGTACCTGGTCCGTGACGCGATGGCGCAGGGAAAGTTCGACGACCTCAAATACGCCGGCAAGCCTATTCCCGGGCTGGGCGACTCTTACGATCCCGACTGGTGGGTCAAGGGCCTGCTGCAGCGCGAGAACATCAGCGGGTTGGGACCGCCTGCCATCCTGCTCCGGGCGGAGGATGCCGGGCTGGACGCCGAGTTGGATGCGCAGTACACCGAACAGCAGGTCCGCGACCTCCTGGCGGATTTCAACCGCCGCATCATTGATGCGCGCCGCCAGCTCCAGGGCGGGCCGCCGGTGGTCACGCAGACCCGTGACGTGGACGAACACGTGGAGAGGTGGCGGGCCAGGCGTGCCGCACGGACGCCTGAGGTGGTGGAGGAGCCCATGCCGGAGCGCTCCTGGTGGCAGCGGCTCTGGAAAGGGCCGGGCTAGGCTGCCGGGTTCGCCAGTTCGTACAGCTCGCAGAGGGCGTTGTAGTACCTGCTGGTTTGCCCCTGGTGGAGCAGGCCGATCCTGGTGCACACTCTTTGCGACGCTGCGTTGGCGGGGTTGGTTACGGCCACCACTTTGGGCAGGCCGCCTGCGAACGCGTAGTTAAGGACCGCCGCCGCGGCCTCGGTGGCATACCCCTTTCCCCAGTGGTCCGGGTGGAAGTGCCAGCCGATCTCCGAGTCATCCGAGGGCTGCAGGGGGAGTTCAGCGCCCGACGCCGGAATGGACTTGAGAAGCAGCGTCCCGGCGAGTGCGGGCTGGCTGTGTCCGGGGTTTCTTGGCTGCGCCGGGTTTGTATGCTGCGCGGGGTTTGATGGATGGGCTGCGCTTTTCAGCTGCACGGCCCAGACGGCGTGGACCGCGTGGTCCATGGCCCGCCACGCCCGGATGCGGTCCTCGGCTTCACCGCGGTCCAACATCACCCGGGACGGGTTTCCGATGAAGCGCTGCACTTCCCAGCGGGAGTACAGATCCAGCACAAAGCCGGCATCCTCGGGCTCCCAGGGCCGGAGGATCAGCCGCTCTGTTTCAAGGTTCTCCACGCCGTTCATTGTGCCCGCGTTTTTTCTACCGCTTGGGAGCCGGGGTGGGTGTCGGACCAGGACCAATCATCGACTGGGGAGGCCCAGGGAATGGCACGGCGGGATACAGCGGGACTGCCTTCAGCATGTAGTTTGCCCACTGCGGACCGGCAATCATGTACCCGTCGAGGCGGGGATAGAACGTTCCATTGATGGTGACGTTCTGGCCTGCACGTTTCTGCCCCTCAAGTGCGTCCCCGAAGAAGGATGCCGTGGCCACTCCGCTGGTGTACCCAACAATCCAGGTGGCGCCGTTGTTGTTCGAGGTGCCGGTTTTGGCGGCAGTCGGCCACTTGTCGTGAACCTTCGGCTGGATCCAGAATCCCGAACCCCTCACCAGCACGTCCTGAAGGACGCTGTTGACGCCGCGTGCCACATCCGGCTTCACGGCATCCCTGCACTCCGTTGTTTGGGCGGGAAGTTTTCCACCCGTGGCGTCCTTGATGTCCAGCAGGGCGATGGGGTTGCAGTAGCGGCCGTCGTTGGCGAAGGTGGCGAAGGCGTTGGCCAGGTGGAGGGGTGCCACGCCGGTGGCTCCGAGCAGGTTGCCCAGCTGATGCATGGTGATGGGTGTTCCGTCCAGGCCGCTGTGCAGGCCCACTGCGTCAACCATCTTTTGGATGCCGCAGAAATCCAGCTGCGCCGCTGACGCGAAGGTGGCCGTATTGATCGAGTTGTAGAGGCCGAAGTTGATGGGCATCTTTCGGTAGAAGCCCTCCTCCGAATTCTGCAGGTCATCCGCCGCACCCAGCTCGGGGTTGTTTTGCGCTGTGCTGTAGGCGCCCAGCACCTTGCCGCAGCTGGAGCGCCACGGGAACCCGAGCGGATAAACGCGCCGTGAAGCATCAATTTCGGTGGTGAGGGACTTGCCCTCGTTGAGCCACTCCGCGAAGGTGAACGGCTTCATGGTGGAACCGGTTTGGAAGCCGCCTGCCCCGTTCAGGTCATTCCCCTGCGGATCGCGGGCATCCACGTTGAAGTTCAGCTGCGTGTCGAACTTGCCCGGTTCGGGCAGGAACACTGTGTTCTGCGCCATGGCCAGGATCTTGCCCGTTCCCGGTTGTACCGTGACCAGGGCTGCACCCCACTTGTCCGGATTTGCGCCCGCTGTGCTGTCCACCTGGGCCTGAGCCGCCGCCTGCAGCCTGCTGTCCAAGGTGGTGACGATGGTCAGTCCGCCCCGGTACAGCTTGCGCTCGCGTTCGACTTCATTGGGCCCGAAGGCGGGGTTGTTGAGGATCAGGTGGGAGATGTAGTCGCAGAAGTAGGGGGCCATGGCGGCGTTGGCGCAACCCTGACGTTCCGGGGTGATCTTGAGTTCCACCGGCGTGGCTTTTGCTTCGTCGTGCTGCGCCTGCGTGATTCTCTTGAGGCGAAGCATCTCGTCAAGGACCTGGTTGCGGCGGGCCAGCGAGTTCCCGGGGTTGATGGCCGGGTTGTAGAAGGTGGGGCTGTTGACCAGCCCGGCCAGGAGGGCGGCCTGCGGCAGTGTGAGGTCTTTTGCGGTGGTGCCGAAGAAGTAGCGGGCCGCCGCCTCGACGCCATAGGCATCGCTGTTGAAGAAGACGATGTTCAGGTACCCCTCAAGGATCTGGTCCTTGCTGTACTTCTTTTCCAGGGCGATGGCCAGCCTCATCTCGCGCAACTTGTCGCCCATGTCCTTCTGGCCGCTCAGGACCACTTCGTCCGGCCGGTCCTGGGACAGCCGCGCTTCATTGACCACGTTGGTGACGTACTGCTGCGTGATGGTGGATGCGCCCTGCTGGTCCCCTTTCGTCACGTTGGCGATCACAGCCCGGAGGATGCCCTGGGGGTCGATTCCCGCGTGCTCGTAGAACCTGCTGTCCTCAATGGAGATGATGGCGTCCTTGATGTACGGCGACATCTGGTCCAGTGGAATCCGCACGCGGTTCTCGGCGTAGAACATGGCGATCGGCTGGCCGTCGGAGGTGAGCACCCTGGTGGATTGCGACGGCGGCTGGACCGTCAGCTCTTTTGGCAGGCCCTCGAAGAATCCGATCGAATTGCTGACTCCGATTCCGGCTGCCGCAACTGCCGGGACCACCAGGCTGGCCACCAGCACGCCGCACATGGCACTGGCTGCGAGGAACCCCACGAATCGTCCCAGGGCGGCTCCGAAACCGCTTCTGCGCTTCTTCTTCTTCGCCATCTATCAGCCCTCAAGCTTGGAGGTGCGTCCAGACTACGCCGCTGGTATGGGTTGATCCAGAACTTCGAAGGTCAGGATACGGTCACAAAAAATGCTTGACCGGCGATATTTAACGACATATCGTTAAGTATCGCCGAAGAGATCGGCGTAAATAAGAAAATCGAAAGGTGGATGCCATCATGAGAGGCATTTCTGACGAAAAATTCCCCGGCCCAGAGTTCGCAAAGGGCCGGTTTGAACGAGCCAGGGGACGCCGGGGACCGCACGGTCACCGCGGCGGCGGCGGGTTCGGCCCAGGTGTTGGACCCGGGTTCGGCCCTGGTTTTGGTCCTGGCTTTGGCCCGGGTTTCGGCCCCGGATTCGGGCGTGGGGGGCGGCGGGCCAGCCGTGGCGACGTTCGCGCAGCCATTCTCTCGCTCCTGGCGGAGTCACCGTCGAATGGTTACGGGCTGATCAAGACCATCGCCGAGAAGACCGAAGGGGCCTGGCGACCAAGCCCGGGCTCCGTCTACCCCACGCTCCAGCAACTGGTGGACGAAGGGCTGATCGAGGCCATGAGTGAAGGCCGCGGCACCGAGTTCTCGCTCACCGCGGCCGGCCGGGAGTACGTGGCCGGGCACGCGGAGGAGATGGACAGTGCATGGAACGCGGTCCCGGAAGGGTCGGACCGCGAGTTCCACCACAGCATCGGCAAACTGATGGGCGTTATCCACCAGTTCCGCAGCGGCGTCACAGAGGAGCAGCGGACCGCCGCCATCGAGAAGCTGGACGAAACCCGGCGCGCACTCTACAAAATCCTGGCGGACTAGTGGCGGGGCTGCCGGAGTACGGGCGGCCGTCAGGCGAAAGTATCTTCCTTTGCCTGACGGCCCGGGCCCTGGGTGTCTGAAACCTCGCGGTCTGAACCGTCGGCGGCCTGGCGGTCTGCGGAGTGCCCGCCGGCCGGAATGTGGCCGAATACCGCCCGCAGCGGGTTGAAGCCGGCGCCCACCTCGTTGAACGCGTAGGCGCTCTCGGCGTGCTCGGACAGGTCCACGCCAGCCGTTTCGGCTTCGTGGCTGACCCGGAAGCCGATGGTCTTGTTGATGGCGCGGCCGATCACCAGGGTGCCCAGCCCTGAGACCAGCAGCGTGATGACTACCGCCGCCGTCTGGGCAATGAGCTGCTGCACGCCACCGCCGTAGAAAAGACCCCCGGCCTGGCCGGCTGACGGCAGGGCAATGAACCCGAGCGCCAGGGTGCCGATAAGTCCGGCGCCGAGGTGGACGCCCACCACGTCCAGGGAGTCATCGAGTCCGAAGCGGTACTTGAGGTCAACGAAGACGGCGCACGCAGCACCTGCCATCAGGCCCAGGCCGATTGCGGCCACCGGGCTGATGTTGGCGCAGGAAGGCGTGATCGCCACGAGGCCGGCCACCACGCCGGAGGCGGCCCCCAGGGAAGTGGGGTGGCCGTGGCGGATCTTTTCGGTCACCAGCCAGCTGAGCATGGCTGCGGCAGGAGTTACCAGGGTGTTGATCCAGATGAGGCCGGCCTGTTCGGCGCTGGTCGCCGCTCCACCGTTGAATCCGAACCAGCCGAACCACAACAGGGCCGCACCCAGCATGATGAAAGGGAGGTTGTGGGGGCGGTGGTTGGGGTCTTTCGCAAAGCCGTGGCGCTGGCCCACGATGACGGCGAGCACCAGCGCGGCCGTGCCGGAGCTGATTTCCACCACGGCGCCACCCGCGAAGTCGATGACCTGGCCGAAAATGGCCGTCACTGCACCGCCGGCGCTCATCAGTCCGCCGCCCCAGATCATGTAGGCGAGGGGGCAGTAGATCAGGGTGATCCATACCGGCACGAACACGGCCCAAGCGCTGAACTTGGCACGGTCTGCAATAGCGCCGCTGATCAGGGCCACGGTGATGATGGCGAAGGTTGCGCTGTAGCCAGCCTTGATCAGGTCCGGGGAGCCCATCAGGTTCTGCAGCCCGAAATTGGTGAAGGGGTTGCCGAAGATGCCCAGGAAGCCGTCGCCGGTGGTCATTGAGTAGCCCCACAGGACCCAGACAACGCCGACGATGCCCGCGGAGATGAAGCTCATCATGATCATGTTCAGCGCGGCCTTGGCGCGGGTCATGCCGCCGTAGAAGAGACCGAGCCCGGGGGTCATCAGCAGTACCATCGCTGCCGAGATAAGCAGCCAGACGTGTTGGGCAGAGATCTCCACCGGTGGTCCCTTCGCATGAGGTTCAACGGGGTGATGTGCCACCCCGGCTTTTCCCCCGGGGTCTATTTTTCGTCGCCCATGTTTCATCCGATGTTGCGGAAAGTTGCCGTTACGTTACACAAAACGCGCCTGCGTGAAGTTCGCGTGTCAGCAATGTTTCAGGCATGTAAACGCCCTCCCACCGATAAGGCCCGGACAGCCCTTGCCCGGCCTGCGCGGGCCCGCAGCCAAAGGTGCACAGGAGAATCCCAAGGTGAGCTCCCGCCGTCGTGCCCAGATCGGCGAAGGTTTCCCGCCCGTGAACGGCGACTCACCGCCGTTGAGCTGAGCTGCTATGGCTCCGGTGGCGACGGGCCTGCCCCTAGAACTGGCGGGCGTTGGCCAGGACGGGCAGCTTGGTGCGGACGTCCTCAATGATGGTGGGATCGACGTCCACGACGGCGAGTTCCGGCTTTCCGCCCAGCGCAACCAGGGCGCTGCCCAGCGGGGAGATGACGGCGCTGTGGCCGATCCCCGTGGGGGCGCTGCCGGCGGGCCCGGCACCGATGGTTTCGGGGTCGCCCTGGCCGCAGGCCACCACGAAGGTGGTGCTGTCCAGGGCCCTGGCGCGCACCAAGAGGTCCCACTGCTCTGCTTTGCCTTCGCCGGCACCCCAGGACGCGCAGACAATGTTGACCTGCGCCCCGGCGCGGGCATTGGCCGTGAAGAGGGCCGGGAAACGGACGTCGTAGCAAGTGGCCAGGCCGAAGACCGTCCCGTTGAGCTCAAACGTCACCGGGCTCTGGCCGGCGTCCACCGTCTTGGACTCGGTGAAACCGAAGGCATCAAACAGGTGCACCTTGTCGTACGAAGTGTCGAGGCTGGGCCCGGTAACCAGGAGGGTGTTGCGGACGCGGCCGTCCTTCCCCGGCGTGAACATCCCGGCCACGATCGCAATGTCCAGTTCGTTGGCGATGGTGCGGACCTTGTCCGCCCACGGGCCGTCCAGCGGCTCTGCGATATCGGTAAGCGAATGGCCGAAGGCACGCATCGCGGCTTCGGGGAAGACCACCAACTCCGCGCCGGCCGCCTTGGCCTGCGTGGCGTACCCCCGGATGAGCTCCAGGTTGGCTGCCGTATCGGCGCTGCTGATGACTTGGGCGACTGCGAGGCGCATGGATGAACTCCGATCTGTTGTATCCATCATGCACGCCCGTGCCCAGGGCTACTGCTTGTAACCCTCCACCTCGCGGACGGGACGGGTCTCGGCTTCATCGGGATTCTCGCCGGAGTCTTTTTTCGCCCGGCGCTGCCGCAGCAGGTCCCAGCACTGGTCCAGGCTGATTTCCACTTGGCGCAGCCTGGCGTGGTCCGGCGCCTGGCCATCCCCGGGCCCCTCCCGAAGGGAATGCTCCTCGTCCACGAGGGCCTGGATACGCGTCAGGATGTCTTCGTCATTCATGCTCTCCCCTTCGTTCGGACCGGTCTCCTCAGGGTACGTAGTCTGTGCTGATGCCACCAGCCCCCGGGCGGTACCATCAAGGTCATGCCCGATGTGCTCGATATGGCAGGACCAATCCTGGAAATGCTGACGTGGATGTGCCTGCCCGTTGGCTTGCTGCTGCTCTTTTACGTGGGCTTCCAGCGACGCTTCGTGCACCCCTGGGACGTGGCCGAGGCCGTGGTGTACTCGGACCAAACCGGCGTGGGCTTCAGGTGGCTGGACCGGAAGCACCAGGTGCACAATGCCCCCATGTCTCCCCATGACATCAGGGACCTGGCGGTGGGCGATACCCTGCCCGTTTACTACCATCCCAAGCGCCCCACGCAATGGCAGATCACTCCGCCTGAGGAAGCCGCGAAAACAGCCTCGGTGCTGGGGCGTGTCCTGACGGCCATTGGTTCCGTGGCGCTGCTGGCAGGCTTCGTCCTGCCCATGTTCTAGGCGGCGGCTTCCCGCACGTCACCCGGCGAGCACCACACCGATCCCCAGGACTCCCAGGGCAATACCGGTGAAAGCCGTCCAGAGCACCGCGGTGATGTCGGCGTCCACGTGTTCCCGGGAGACACCACGCGACTTGGCGCCGTACCGCCTGCGCTGCGTGAGGTAGATGGCCAGGGCAGCCCCGGCAGAGACCCCGAACAACAGCAGGATGGGAAGCCCGTGGTGCGGCAGCCAACGCAGGAAAAGTGCGCTCGCCGTCACCAGGGCCAGCATGGTCCGGCCCCAGGCCAGCGAGGTGCGCTCCGGCTGCAGGCCCGGATCACCGTGGGTATCTCCCGCTGGAAGGGACGGTGCCACAGGAGTCAGCGCCAGAGGACAAAAACGAGGACGACGGCGGCCGCCACCGCGCCTGCCCCGGCCAGCAGGGGCACAATGAGCGGCAGGGGAAGGGGCGCCTTGTGCCGCATGCTGCGTTCCACGCGGAGCCACCTCAGCGCGGCCCCGGCGCTGAGCAGCATGCCCAGCAGGAGCAGCACGATGGCCAGGCCCTTGCGGACGGGTTCCAGGAACAGGTCCGAGGTGAATGCCTCGATGGCGATGCCGCCGGCCAGCAGGGCCAGGGAGGTCCGGATCCAGGCGAGGAACGTCCGTTCGTTGGCGAGGGTGAACCTGGGGTCCGGTTCCTCGCCGCCGGGCAGCAGCCGTTCGGCGATCTTGCCGCGCGGCGGCGGTGCGTCGTCTCCCGGTGCTTGCTGGCTGTTGGTCACGGTGCCAGTTTAGCGGCGCCGCTGTGCGCGCCCTTGGCCCCGTTTCAGGGGACCGTGCATGCTGCGGCTGCCTGAGCTCGGGGTCAGCCGGCGCTTCGCGGGGCAAACATGATGACTGCCACCCCCAGCAGGCAGATGACGGAGCCGGCCACGTCCCACCGGTCGGGCCGGAAACCGTCGAAAATCATTCCCCAGGCGAGGGAACCGGCAACGAACACCCCGCCGTAGGCAGCCAGGATCCGGCCGAAGTGGGCGTCCGGCTGGAGGGTGGCCACAAAGCCGTAGGCGCCCAGGGCAATCACGCCCAGTCCCGCCCACCACCAGTCCTTGCCTTCCCGGACCGCCTGCCACACCAGCCAGGCCCCGCCGATTTCTGCCACGGCGGCCAGCACGAACAGCACGATGGTCTTGAGGACGCTGACGGTTTCTTCCGGGATACCCACCCGGCCATCATGCCAGCCGGGAATCCCGGCAACGCGGGAATGCCACTGGGCAGCCGGAGGTTGGGGCAGGTATGGAGCGCATGGGATTCCTTTCATTCGGCCACTGGGGACCCGGCCAGGGTTCCCGCACCAGGACCGCGGGCGAGGCGCTGGTGCAGGGCATCGAATTAGCCGTAGCCGCCGAGGAACTCGGTGTGGACGGTGCCTTCTTCCGGGTCCACCACTTCGCCCGCCAGCAGGCCTCGCCGTTTCCGCTCCTTGCGGCCATCGCAGCACGCACCCGCCGGATCGAGATCGGTACCGGTGTCATTGACATGCGCTACGAGAACCCGCTCTACATGGCGGAGGAAGCGGCAGCCACTGACCTGATCAGCGGGGGCAGGCTTCAGCTCGGCATCAGCCGCGGCTCACCCGAGCCGGCCCGGCAGGGCGCGTCGGCTTTCGGCTACGTGCCCGGGGACGGCGAAACCGACGCCGACATGGCGCGCCGCCACACCGAGCTGTTCCGTAAAGCGATCACGGGAGCAGGAGTAGCCGAAGCCGACCCCCGGTATGCAGGTGGTGCCACGGGCCTCCTGCCCGTTCAGCCGCAGTCGCCCGGACTGGCGGAGCGGATCTGGTGGGGAGCCGGCACCCGCAAAACGGCCGTCTGGGCGGCGGAGCTCGGCATGAACCTGATGAGCTCCACCCTGCTCACCGAGGACACTGGCGTGCCTTTCCACGAACTCCAGGCGGAACAGATCCAGCTGTTCCGGGATACCTGGCATGCAGCCGGCCACTCCCACCAGCCGAGGATCTCGGTCAGTCGCAGCGTGCTGCCCATCGTGGACGACGAGGACCGCCGCTACTTCGCCGGCAGCGCCCTCCGCGACGGCCGGGATCAGGTGGGCATCATTGACGGGCTCACGGCGCGGTTCGGAAAAAGCTATGTGGGCGAGCCCGACCGGCTCGCGGAGGAACTGGCGGCGGACACCGCTGTCCAAGCGGCTGACACCCTGCTGCTGACCGTCCCCAACCAGCTGGGCGTGGACTTCAACGCCAAGCTCCTTGGCCACATTGCGCAGTTCGTGGCCCCGTCACTGGGATGGAGCCGGTAGGACGCTGGGAACCTTTGACGAGACCGAACCGTTACTCTTAAGGTGCGGTGTGGGGGCTTCGCGCCCCAACTACACTGTGACTGCTGAACGGTCATATGACGGAGAGAGAGAAATATGGCTCGCGCCGCCCTAGGCTTTAACGCATGATCCGGCTACGACAGCTGGCCCAAGCGGCTTCGGTACTCACCACCCCTTTAACGCCAGAGGACGTCCTCTCGCTTTTCAACCCTGTCTACTCAGCACGGCAGCTCAGGGGCGTCGTCACCAAGGTGGTCCAGGAGACCGCCCAGTCGGCCACAATCTTCTTCCGTCCCGGCCGCGGCTGGAAGGCGCACCTTGCCGGGCAGTGGGCCCGCATCGGCGTCGAACTCGACGGGGTCCGCCACTGGCGCTCCTACTCACTCAGCGCCCCCGCCGGCAAGGACCCGGCCATCACGGTCACGGACGTCGGTGCCGTATCCGGCACCCTGGTGCGTTCCACCAAGCCCGGCGATGTCCTGTTCCTGGCCCCGCCGCAGGGTGACTTCGTGCTGCCGGAGCATCCCCGCCCCCTCCTCATGGTCACCGCGGGCAGCGGCATCACACCGGTGATGTCCATGATCCGTACCCTGGTGCCGCGGCGTCCGGATGCCGACGTCGTACTGGTCCACTCGGCCCGTACCCCCGGGGACAGCCTGTTCCGTGAGGAACTGGCGGAGCTCGCAGACCAGTTCCCCAACTTCAGGCTGGCGCACTGGTACACCGGCGAGCAGGGCCGGATGGACTTCTCCAGCACCAAGGAGCTGGACGAGATCTGCCCCGACTGGAAGGAACGGGCAGCCTACGCCTGCGGCCCGGACAGCTTCCTGGATGACGCCGAGGCGCTGTGGAAGCGCGCCGCCCTCACCACCGCCGCGCCCGGCACCGATGTCGCGGTGGCCGGAGATGCCGGCAACCTGATGATCGAACGCTTCAACACCACCTTCAACGCCGGGGTGGGGCACGACGGCGGCCTCGTCACCTTTGAAGCCTCGGACCGGGAAGTGGAGGCCGACGGCGACACCCCCATCCTCGACATCGGCGAGGACGCCGGGGTGCTGATGCCCAGCGGTTGCCGCATGGGTATCTGCCACAGCTGCCTCACCCCGCTCCTGGCCGGCCAGGTCCGCGACCTCCGCACCGGCGAAATTCACGGCGATCCCGGCCAACTGATCCAAACGTGTGTCTCGGCAGCTGCCGGACCCGTCAACCTCGAACTCTGAGGAGCAGAATAATGTCTGTCATCTCACCCGCTAAGGCCGCCTCCACCGGAGGGGCGAACGCCGGCACGTCAAGGACGCGCCCCGGCAAGCTTGCCGATTCCGGCAGCCCCACCGTACGGCCGCCTGCTGCCGCCCACCTGACGGACGAGCAGGTGGCGGAGCTGGGCCGCGAGCTCGACGCCATCCGTGACGAGGTCCTCGCCAAGCGCGGCGCTGAAGACGCCGCCTACATCCGCCGGGTGATCAAGGTCCAGCGCGGCCTTGAAATTTCCGGCCGCGCCGCACTGCTGGTTGGCAAGAACAAGGCTGCCTGGGTCACCGGTACCACCCTGCTGAGCCTGGCCAAGATCCTGGAAAACATGGAAATCGGGCACAACGTGCTGCACGGCCAGTGGGACTGGATGCGGGACCCGGATATCCACTCCACCACCTGGGAGTGGGACTTTGTCACCCCCTCGCGCTCGTGGCAGCACACCCACAACGACCTGCACCACCGCTGGACCAACGTGGTGGGCAAGGACAACGACGTCGGATACAACCTCCTGCGGATGGACGAACAGCAGCCGTGGAAGCCGATGAACCTTGGCAACCCGCTGTACAACGCCATCCTGGCACCCCTCTTCGAGTGGGGCATCGCCATCTACGACCTCGAACTGACCGAGTTCAAGGAAGGCAAGAAGTCCAAGGAAGCGCTGCTCAAGGACCTCAAGGCCCTGGGCAAGAAGGTGGTCACGCAGTTCACCAAGGACTACGCCGCGACTCCGGCTGTTGCCATGCTGACCGGTTCCGGAAAGCAGGCGCTCTACGGAACGCTGACCGCCAACGCCGTGCGCAACGTCTGGGCCCACGCAGTGATCTTCTGCGGCCACTTCCCGGAAGGCACGGACACCTTCACGGAGGAAATGGCGGAAGGCGAAACCCGCGGCGACTGGTACATCCGCCAGATGATCGGCTCCGCCAACATCTCCGGATCGAAGTTCATGCACATCATGACCGGTAACCTCTCGCACCAGATCGAACACCACCTCTTCCCGGACCTGCCCTCCAACCGGTACGCCGAGGTTGCTCCCAAGGTCCGTGAAATCTGCCAGCGCTACGGTCTGAAGTACACCACCGGCCCGCTGCTGAAGCAGGTCGGCTCCACCTGGGGCAAGATCTTCAAGCTGGCGCTGCCGGGCAAGACCGCCCGGGCCTGACCACAGCACCGCCGCCGGCTCTAGGACCGCCTGCCGGGTGACAGGACCATGTCATCCAGCTTCGGCAGGGCGTGCCTGAGCCGGTGGCCCGCCTGGTCCAGCACATCCTGGGCCGAGGACAGGCTGCCGTCCTCCACCAGCAAGATGGCGGTGCCCTGCAGCCGGTGGCCGCTCCAGCGCAGCTGCAGGCGCTGCACCCCAAGAACTCCCGGGGTGCCTTCCAGCGCCACGGCGGCACGGGACACCAGGTCGGGTTCAATGCCGTCCATGAGCCGGCGACCGATACTGCGGACGGTTCCCCACAGCAGCACCATGATCGCCACTGAAATCAGCAGGCCCACGATGGGGTCCGCCAGCGGGAAGCCCAGCATGACGCCAAGGGCACCCAGCACCACAGCCAGGGATGTGAAGCCGTCCGTCCTGGCATGGACGCCGTCGGCCACCAACGCGGCGGAGCCGATTCTGCGGCCTACCCGGATGCGGTACATGGCCACGGCCTCGTTTCCGGCGAAGCCGATCAGCCCGGCCGCCATCACCCAGCCGAGGTTCTGGAGCGGCTGCGGATGGATCAGCCGGTCCATGGACTGCCAGCCAGCCACCACGGCCGAGAGGGCCACCACCCCCACGATGAAGAGCCCGGCCAGGTCCTCCGCCCGCCCGAACCCGAACGTGTAGCGGCGGGAGGCCGCCTTCCGGCCCAGGATGAAAGCGATCCACAGCGGCACCGCCGTCAGGGCATCGGAAAAGTTATGGATGGTGTCGGCGAGCAGCGCCACGGAACTGCTGAAAAGCACCACCATGAACTGCAGCACGGTAGTGCCCAGCAGCACGAACAGGCTGATTTTCAGGGCGCGGATCCCCTCGGTGCTGGCCTGCATCGCATCGTCGATCGAATCCGCGGAGTCGTGCGTGTGGGGCACGAACAGCTCCATCAGCCAGCCCCTGACGCCGCTGTGATGATGGTGGCCGTGGTCATGGCTGTGCTCGTGACTGTGGTCGCCGTCGTGCCCGTGGCTGTGGTCGTTGTGGCCGTGCCCGTGGTGGGTGGGCTGGGCCGCCTGCTGGCCCGGCCCGTTCACGAGGCGTGCCCCTCTCCGCCTTTGCCGGGCAGTCGGTGGTGGGCCGGTTCGCCACCCAGTGCGTGCTCCGCCTGGAAGATGGCGTCGGCCACGAGCTGGCGGGCATGCTCGTTCTCCAGCCGGTACAGCACCCGGGTCCCGTCCTGGCGGGTGGAGACCATGCGGGCCAGCCGCATTTTCGCCAGGTGCTGCGAGACGGCGGCAGGGGACTTGCCCACCACGTCAGCCAGTGCACCCACGGCCATTTCGCCCTCGCGCAGCGCCAGGATGATCCGTACCCGCGTGGCGTCGGCCAGCATGGAAAAGACCTCCACGGCCAGCTCCACGTATTGGCTGTCCGCGCCCAGCGAGCATCTATTCTTATCTGCATTCATGCGCATATAGTGTCATATGAAGGCCCTGCCCCGCACTATGGTGCCGGGGCGCCGCAGTTGGATAATGGATCGCACAGCTGCGCGGCCTTTGGAGGAAAGATGAAATTCGTGGGAGCCCTCATCGTCATCTGGCTGATCATCGGCGGCGTGGCCGCCTGGCAGCGGGGCTATTTCGGCGGAGCGCCCGGGTCCTGCGCAGAAGCAGGCACCGTCGCCGTCACAATCGTCGCGGGGCCGCTGAACTACATGGGCGTCAACCCGCAGATCACCTGTGAGCTGCCGCAGCCGTCCCAGTAGGCGGACAGGGCCGCCCCGCGGCTGGAGAACGGCCGGAGCGGTCCTAGAGTAGGGACTGCGCAGGTATTGGCATGCCGCCCGCCTGCTCCGATCAGTCTCGAAAGGAATTCGCCGCGATGGCTTTCATTACCGTTGGAACTGAAAACAGCACCGACATCGAGCTCTACTATGAGGACCACGGCTCCGGCCAGCCGGTGGTGCTGATCCACGGCTACCCACTGGACGGTGCCTCTTGGGAACGGCAGGCCACTGCCCTCCTGGCTGCCGGCTACCGCGTGATCACCTACGACCGGCGCGGCTTCGGGAAGTCCAGCAAGACCACCGAAGGCTATGACTACGACACGTTCGCGGCGGACCTCAATACCCTGCTGACCACGCTGGACCTCAGCAACACCGTCCTCGTGGGATTCTCCATGGGCACGGGCGAGGTGGCACGCTACCTGGGCACCTACGGGTCGGAGCGCGTTGCCAAGGCCGCCTTCCTCGGGTCCCTGGAACCGTTCCTGCTTAAGACCGACGACAACCCCGGCGGTGTTCCGCAGGAGGTCTTCGACGGGCTGAAGGAAGCCGTCACCGCGGACCGGTATGCGTTCTTCACCGGGTTCTTCAAGAACTTCTACAACTCGGACACGTTCCTGGGCACACCCCGCCTCAGCCAGGAGGCCGTCACCGCCAGCTGGAACGTGGCCGCAGGCTCCGGTGCCACCGCGTCCGTGGCCGCGCAGGCCACCTGGATCACGGACTTCCGCCAGGACATCCCCAAGATCGACGTTCCTGCGCTGATCGTGCACGGCACCGCGGACAACATCCTGCCCATCGACTCCACCGGGCGGCTGTTCGCCAAGGCACTGCCGGAGGCCGAGTACGTGGAAATCGAGGGAGCGCCGCATGGCCTGCTCCTGACCCACGCCGCCGAGGTCAACGAAGCCCTGCTCGGCTTCCTGGCCAAGCAGGGCTGACCGGCCAAGCTGGGTTAATAACATCCGGCGACGGCGGGAAATCGCCGTCGCCGGATGTTTGAGCCGGAGGCTTACCTGCGGAAGCCGCCTCCGCCGCCGGGTCCCTGTTCCGCCGTGTATTCGCCGGCGGTGATGATGTCAACCTTCGTGGCGCCGTCGAGCGAGCCCTCACCCAGGCCCGCGCTCACCGTGGCCGTGCCCCCGGTGTAGACGGTGTATTCGGTGCCCGCGGTGATCGCCGCTGAGGAGAACACCAGCGACGCAGCGGCCTTGGTGGTGACGAACGCTGCCACCACGGTCCCGGAGGGATCGGCGATCTGGATGACGGTGCCCGCCGGGACGGACGAGCCGAGCGTCACCTGCAGGCCGGACTGGGTGGAGGACGCCCCGGGGGTGACCGCCATGCCCGCGCTGCCGGCAGCGGCCACGGTGCCGCCGGATACGGCGAGTTCGCCGTTGACGTCCAGGGCACCGTTCCCGTCATTCGTGGGGCCATTGACCACCACGGTGCCGCCGGAAATGGTGGCGTTGCCGTTGGAGTCGAGGCCATCGCCCTGCGCATTGATGGTCAGCAGGCCACCGCTGATGTCCACGGTGTAATCGCCCGCTTCCATGCTGCCGCCGCCTGCTCCTGTACTGGAGGAGGCCGTGCTGCTGCCGCCCGAGGCGTTCACGCCGTCGTCGTTGGAGGTGATGTTGGCGGTGCCGCCGGACACTACGATGTGCTGGGCCTCCAGGCCCTCCTCGGATTCCTTGACGGTGGTGTCGCCGGCGGCGATGGTGAGGGTGTTGAAGGCCTTGACGCCGTCATCGCCGGCCGTCACGGTGAGGGTGCCGCCGTTGAGGAGGACCCAGCCGCGGCCCTCGTCCTCCTCGTTGTCCGACTTGAAGCCGTCGTCGGCCGCGGTCACCTGGTAGGCGCCGTCCAGCAGCACGGCATAGTCCTTTCCCACGATGCCGTCGTCTGCCGCGTCTACCGTTACGGTACCGCCGGCCAGGACCAGCCCGTCCTTGCTGGAGATGCCGTCGTTGTAGTTGCCGTCCACGGCCAGGGTGCCCGGGCCGGCGATAGTGAGGTCCGCCTTGGAATAGAGCGCGGCGTTGGGGGCGTCCGTTCCCTGATCGGCGTAGGTGGCGGCGTCGCTGATCGAGTTGTTGGTGCCGTCCGCCAGGTAGATGATCGCCTCGTCTGCGCTTTCCACCATGAAGGGGGACCCCGTGGAGTTGGCCAGGGTGGCGCCGTCCAGGATGATGCGGATGGTGTCCTCTTCGCCGGCGGCCACCACGATCCTGCCGTCGGTGAGCGACCCGCTGAGGCGGTAGGTGCCCGCGGCACTGAAGGTGACAGTGTCGCCGTCTACCGAGACGCCGGATAACGGCCCCGAGGCCACGGCACTGGCGCCGTCAGCCAAGGTGACGGCTACTTCGGAGGCGGCATCCCAGGTGAGGTCGTCGCCGTCGAAGTGGGTGTCCTGGGCAAGCGTGTCCAGTGACACCGCCGTGGTGGTGCCGGCGGAGCTGGAGGAGACCGGGCTGGAGGAACCGGTGTTTGAGGTGCCGGTGATGCCGGTGGGGGACGTGCCGGCCACGGAGCAGCCGGCCAGGCCGATGGCGGCTGCCATGGCTGCAACGGAAAGGTAAGTGCGGAGGCTTTTCATGGAGTGTCCTTGGGTGGGGGAGCAGGTGGTAAGGCGTACAGGATGGTGTGCCGGGCAGCGTACTGTTGGCCAGTCGGCCAGCCAGGCGCCCAGTCAGGCGGGTCGGAAGGGCGGCCTCTCAGGCGGCTGGGCGGAGGGGGAGGCTGCGGGACAACGTGCGGTTCCACCGGTTGGCGGGAAGCTCGGGCCGGAGGGCGGCCATCCCGGTGGCGAACTTGGAGATCCGGGACGGCCTGACGCCGGCCGCCCAGAGGTGCCGGTCCAGCGGCCCGGCGGTTGAACAGGATTTGGTCTCGAGGATGACGGCGTCGTGCAGGAGCCACGGCTCCCGGCCGGGCCGCTGCCACGTCACACCCGTATCGATGGTGGCGCGGCTGCCGGACTCCCGGAGGTAGAAGGTGGTGCGCTGGTACCGGGTTTCGAGGACGGGTTCCAGGGTTCCGGCGGGGACCGAACCTACTGCGGCGGCCAGAGTTTCCCGGACGTAGTCCAGCCCCTCGGCAGTCAGCCGCGAACGGTCTTCGGGCAGGTATGGAATGCGTTCCTTGACGGTTGCTTCCCGGGCGCCCTCGGTCTTGACCTCCAGGAAGCTGATGGCGCTGTCCACATAGGTCCGCGTGCGGATCTTGTAGCGGCGGCGCCGGCCGTGGGCTGCCAGCAGGTAGCTGTCCAGGGCGGCGGTGTCGAAGTAGACGGAGTCATAGGCGAAGCTGCGGGCGCCATCCATTTCCAGGACCCGCATGTCCGCCCCGAAGCTGGCCAGCAGGTGCCGTGCGGTCCCGGTGGCCAGCACGTACTTCCGGTCCACGCGGGTCTGGAGTGCGGCCTCCTCGTTCAGTTCGTCCAGTCCCACGGAGGGGAAGAGATGGAGGTTCCCGACGGCGGCGCCCGCCGGATTCATCGCACGCCTGCCTGGACGTGGCCGGGAAGCTGCTCCGGGCTGGGGATGTACTCAGCGGCGGGGATGGTGCCTGCTGTGGCGGGCGCCGTCGTCGTATCTCCCGTGAGGGTTCCCGGGACGGAAGGGGCGGGGTAGACGGCGGGGGAGTAGGCGTAGCGGACGTCCACGATGGTCTTGTCATTGACCAGGTCCAGCTGCTGGATGGTGGCGGAGTGGACCTTGCCGTGCAGCACTTCCTCCAGCCGGGCGTACAGCTCGCCGTCTTCGGCGATGGCCCGGTCCAGGATGACGGTCTGGTGGCGGTGCGCCGGCAGGACCTTGGGGTGGTCGCCCACGAACATCACCAGCAGGATCAGGGCCATCAGCGAAACGGTCAGCCAGAGCGGCTCGATGCCGAGCCCGGCGATCAGGCCCAGGGCCAGCGCCGAGAAGTAGTAGGCCACCTCGTGCTGGGCCAGTTCGGTGGAGCGGAGCCTGATGATGGACAGGACGCCGAACAGTCCCAGCCCCAGTCCCAGCCCGGCCGCTGAGCCTGACAGTGCTGTGGCGACGGCCAGGACCCCCACGTTCATGCCGAGGTAGGAGACCACCAGGTCGCGCCGGCGGTGGCGGCGGAGGTAGAGGGCGAAGGTGAGGATGCTGATGGCTGCCAGGTCGGCGAGGATGAAAATGAGGTTCATGGAATTCTCCGGAATGTTTTTCGGTGGGCTGTTTCTTACGATGCCCGGCCATACTGTGCAGGTGCTGTGACGGAACCTAGCCGGATATATGAGCTTCGGAGGGGGATTTGCCGGCAGCCTTTCCAGCCTCTTCGCGTGCGGGTTCTGCGGCAGGAAGACGATCTTGTTTCCGGGCGAAAAGCCAGCGCTGCTGTACCGAGAAGCTGATGGCGAGCAGCATGATTTCGGCCAGGATTTTGGCCGCCGGGGCCGGCACGGCAATCGCCTCGAGGGCCCGGATCAGCGCAACGTTGGCGACGAGGAGTACCGCCACCAGGCTGAAATAGCGGACCCCCACGGACCGGGCCGGTCGTTGCCTGCCGTGTTCGAACACCACATGGCGGTTCACCAGGAAGTTCACGGCGGAACTCACCGCCCGGGCTCCCAGCACGGCCAGGAGCAGCGAATCCACCAGAACCGTGAGCAGCAGGAACACCGTGGTGTCCACCAGGAACGCCGTGAAGGACGAGCCGAGGAACTTCAGGAGCGGGGCGTAGATGCGCACGGAGTCTGCCAGCGGGCGGAAGTGGGAACCGGCGTTGTGGTCCAGGTACACGGTGGCGATATCAATGGACTGGATGGAATAGCCGGCGTTTTTCGCTTCCAGCAACATGTTCAGCTCGTACTCGTACCGGTCGCCGCGGACGGACCGGAGCCAAGGGAGCATGGCGGCCGGGTAGCCGCGGAGTCCGGTTTGGGTGTCCGGGATGCGCTCGCCGGTGGCAAGGGTGAACAGCGCCTTCGTGGCCGTATTGCCGAGGCGGCTGCGGGCAGGCACGTCGCCCGTGAAGCTCCTGCTGCCGAGCACCATGGTGGCCGCTCCGCGGGGATCGCTGCCGTTCCCGTGGAGTTTGCCGGCCACCCTGAGGATGTCCGTCACCATGTGCTGGCCATCGCCGTCGGCACACACCACGTCATGGCCGGGCAGGTTGTCCGCGATGAAGCCGAAGCCGGCCTTCAGGGCGAAGCCCTTCCCCCGGTTGCGTGCGTAGCTGAGGACGTGGCACCCCAGTGCCCTGACGTCGTCGAACACGTCCTTGTAGGCGGGGCCGCTGCCGTCATCAACCACCACGACGGCGGTCCACGGCTCGGCGGCGCGGATCCGGCGGATCAGGGCGGGCAAATGGTGGTCCGGTTCGTAGGCCGGGATCAGGATGATCATGGCCGCCTACCCGGCGATGTAGAGGATGTCGGAGGTGCCGCGTTCCTTGTTCTCGCCCAGCGGGTTGTTGACCAGCCCGCCGTTGAAGTACATGGTGGACGAGCCGCCGCCGTCGATGTTGTACGCGGTGGTGGCGCCCAGGCCCTGCATGATTTCGGCCAGGCCGGTCATGGTGACGCCGGCGCTGTAGCCCGGGCTGCGGCCATCCACCACCACGAACACCAGGTGGTTCTCATCGATGATGCCCACGGCCGTGCGCGGCTGCTTGCCCTGGATGGAGTGGTTGCCGAAGTTGGTGTCCACCTCCACGTCTTCGATGCCGGAAGCCACCTCACCGTTGTCCAGGAGGGACGGGCCGAAGGAGAGGGTATTCCAGACGCCGTCCGCCACTAGCTGTTCGGCGGTGGTGCTGGTTTCGTCGTAGACCTTGACCGTGCCGTCGCGGTAGAAAGCGAGGCCCTGGCGGGCGCCTTCGTCGCGGAACACTACGCCGTTGCGGATCACGATGCCGGTGTCCCGGAACCCGTAGTAATCGCCGTTGATGGCGAAGATGGCGTTGTTCGCCTGGGCGATGGCGGAAGTGGTCTCCGTGATGTTCTCGCCGAAACTGTCGTTGGCGAAGGCGGACTGCAGCGCGGTGGCGTCATCGAGCACGACGTCGGCAACGTAGTACGTGACGGTGCTGTCGCCGCTGCCGGTGGTCACCGTGGAGATGCTGATGTTGGACGAATCCGACGTGTAGGACGTGTCAGTGGTGACTGCCGCCGTGCCGGATCCGTCGCTGGACGCGGTGGTGGTGCCGGACTCGGCAGTGCCGCTTTGGGCGGTCCGGGCCTGGCTGGCTTGGTACGCGGAGACGTCCGAAATTTCCACATGCTGGACCACGAACCGGTCGAGCGCCCAGGCGGTGGCGCCGCCGGCGGAAAGAGTAAGGGCTAGGGCCCCGGCGAGGACGGCTCGCCTGACGCGGCCTGGTTTACGTTCGGTGGTCTGCTGGGATGTCATGCCCCATTTCTACAGAGGCCAGTTAGCAGAAGGATTTGCCGTTGATGTGATTGGCCTGTGAAATGTGGGGAGCCTCGAGGCTGGAGGCCGCCGGGGCAGGCGCAGTGGGGCAAAGCCGGTTGGCCAGGTCCTTGAGTTCCTTCGGGTGAAAGGGCTTGGTGAGGTAGGCGGCTGCACCCGAGGCCATCCCGGCCAGGACGTCGTCCTCTTCGGAGCGGGCGGTCAGGAACAGCAGCGGCGCCTTACTCAGCGCCCGGACGGCCCGCGCCACCACGTGGCCGTCCATATCCGGCAGCCCAAGGTCCAGCGTTACCAGCGAAACCGACGGGTCGGCTGCGGCGGCGATGCCCTCGGCGCCGCTAGCCACTGCCCGCACATCGAATCCGGCGCGCGTCAGGACCACGGTGATGAGACCGCGGATATCGTCGTTGTCCTCCACCACAAGGCAGACACGTTGTTGTTCCATCGAAGCCCCCCAGGCCAAAAGATGGCATCAGTCTAGCGTGGCGGGGCTAGCCGTCGTAGTGTGTCTTCGCCGGTCCCTGGCCCAGGGAGTTAACCACTGCGCTGGCCACCTCGTGGAGTTTGGAGTTGCGGGTGCTGGATGCGGTCTTGAGGATATCGAAGGCGTCCTGCTGGCTGCACCGGTTCTGCGCCATGATGATGCCCACTGCCATATCGATCACGGTCCGGGATTCAAGGGTGGCGCGCAGGTTTGCCGCCGTCTCGCTGTAGTGGGCAAAGCGCACCGCCAGGCGGAGGGCCAGCGAGGTCTGGCCGACGAAATCCTCGGCGAACTTGAGCGCCCGCCCCTCGAAACGGTGCGGCCGCCGCGAATACAGGAGCAGGGCGGCCTTGGTTTCGCCCTCCAGCCGGAACGGCAGTGCAAGCACAGAACGGATCCCTTGGCCCAGGACGGCCTCAGCGTACTCCGGCCAGCTGCCGTCTTTTTCCAGGTCCGGCACATGCACGGTCACCTTCTCCAGGGACGCCGTCAGGCTGGGCGTCTGCGGGTACTGGTGCTCGAGGAGGCCGATCGATGCGGCTTCCGGGCTGCTGCTGGCCACGGTAGCGGGCTTGCGCTGCCGCAGCAGGGCGATGGCGCACAACATCTCATCGCCGGGTTCGGAAAGATTGCGTGCGGACACCTGCGCCAGTTCATTAAGGAAGTCCTCAACGTCGGAGCTGCGGAGGACCAGCTCGTGCAGGTGTTCAGTGATGGATATATCAGTTTTAGCTGTTGACTCGCTGGCCACGATTCTCTGGTGCCATTCGCTCAGGTCAAAACGAGCCAGGCACCGTGGACACCGGCCGGCGGAAAGCCGGAAAGGGGTTCAGGTCGCTGGATCGACGAACTTTCCAACGGCCTGCTGCTAAACCGATATTCAGAAGTATATACATGGCTTTGCAGGCGAAAGTGTCATGTTTCCGCGCCTCCACGACTGGCGGGACGCGGGGTGTTACCGGCAGAATGAAGCGGTCGCCGCGGCTGCGGTGGCAACCGGACGCCAACGGACACTTCGCCGGAGGGACGCGAACATGACCAGACTGCTCATCATCGGTCCGCCGGGTTCGGGCAAGGGGACGCAGGCCGAACACCTTGCCCGCCACTTCAACGTTCCGGCCGTCTCCACGGGGGACATTTTCCGCAGCAATGTGAGCAGGGAAACGGAACTTGGCCGCCGGGCTGCGGGATATCTCGACGGCGGCAGTTTCGTTCCGGACCACCTCACCAATGCGCTCGTCAGGGACCGGCTGCAGGACACGGACGTCCGTTCCGGTTTCCTGCTGGATGGCTATCCCCGCACGGCGCCGCAGGTGGCGGAGCTGGACAACATGCTGGCCAGCCAGGGCAGGGCGCTGGATGCGGTCATCGAACTGCTGGCCCCTGACGCCGAACTGGAGCAGCGCATGCGCCAGCGGGCACAGGAGCAGGGCCGCTCGGATGACACCGAGGAGGTGTTCCGCCGCAGGCTGGAGCTCTACCACACGGAAACGCATGAAGTAGTCTCGGCCTATGCGGGCCGCGGACTGTTGGTGTCCGTGAACGGCATGGGAGACCCCGGGGAGATTACCGCCCTGGCGATCGCCGCCGTCGAGAAATTCCTGGCGTCTTTCCATCCCCGCACCTGACCGGCCCCACCAGAAAAGGACACCCCATGAAGATTGCCGTAACCGGCGGAAACGGAAAACTTGGCCGGCATGTGGTCCGCCGCCTCACGGATGACGGCCACCAGGTCCTGACCCTGGACCGTGCCGGAACACGCAGCCCCGGGCTCCTGGTGGTGGACCTGCGTAATTACGGCCAGGTGCTGGACGCACTGTTGGGGGTGGATGACCGCCACGACGGGTTCGACGCCGTGGTGCACCTTGGTGCCATACCGGCGCCGGGCATCCTGCCGGACGCCGCCACGTTCGAGAACAACATGCTCTCCACCTACAACGTCTTCCAGGCCGCGCGGCGCGCCGGGATCAAGAAGGTGGTGTATGCCTCCAGCGAGACGGTGCTGGGGCTGCCGTTCGACGTCGACCCGCCCTACATTCCCGTTGACGAGGAGTACCCGGCCCGGCCCGAAAGCACGTACTCCCTGGTCAAGAAGCTGGAAGAGCAGATGGCCGTGGAAATGACCCGCTGGGACCCGGACCTCAGCATCGTGGGACTGCGGTTCTCCAACGTCATGGACATCGAAGACTACGAGCGCTTCCCGTCCTTCGACTCCGACGCGATGCTCCGCAAGTGGAACCTCTGGGGCTACATCGACGGACGCGACGGCGCGCAGGCGGTGGTGAAGGCACTCGAGAACGGAAAACCGGGGTTCGAAGCGTTCATCGTGGCCAACGCGGACACCGTCATGAGCCGGTCCAGCGCCAGCCTCGCCGCAGAGGTCTTCCCCACCGTCAAGGTCACCAAGGAACTCGGCGAGCACGAAACCATGCTGTCCATCGACAAAGCCCGGCGGCTCCTCGGATTCGAGCCCGAGCACAGCTGGCGCGACCACCAGGGCGCGGTCGCAGCCGGCGCCGATGGGGGTGCCGGAGACCAGGGGGACTGAGTCTCCGCAGGAACCCCCAAGGGTTCGCGAAGGATCCTGCAAGGACGCCGCGGCGCAGCGCAACGGGCTCCTATCCTTTTGGTAATGGCGGTGCTTCCCCGGGCCGCCAATCAGCCAAATTCCAAGGACCCCGCCATCCGTACCCCATTCTTTGCGCTGCCCTCCGCCGCAGCCCTGTTCTCCGCCGTCGCAGGTCTTGCCGTCCTTTGCGCCTCGGCCCTGGCGACGGCGGGACCGGCGGGCGCCGCGCCCACGACGGATCCCGGCGCGGCCGTACGCTACATCGTCCAGTACCGGGCCGCCACGGACGTCGACGCAGAGGCGGCCGGCCTGCGGAAGCAGGGCATCGGCGTCGGACGCACCTTCACCCACGCGGTGCGGGCCGCCGTCGTTACCGCCAACCCGGCCCAGGCCGCGGCGCTGGCGCGGTCCGCACGCGTCGCCTCTGTGGAACCGGACGCGCCGGTCAGCCTCGCGGGGTCACAGCAGCCTGCGCCCTGGGGGCTTGACCGGGTGGACCAGCGGCCGTTGCCGTTGTCCGGCTCCTACACGTGGACGGCCACCGGTTCCGGCGTGACGGCGTACGTGGTGGACACCGGGGTCCTGGCCCAGCACGCCGAGTTCGGCGGACGGGTGGCGGCCGGATGGACCGCGGTGAACGACGGCCTGGGCTCCGGGGACTGCAACGGCCACGGCACGCACGTTGCCGGTACCGTCGCCGGCTCCACCTACGGTGTGGCCAAAGCCGCCACAGTAGTGCCCGTGCGCGTGCTGGACTGCAGCGGCTCCGGGCATAACTCCGATGTTGTGGCGGGACTCGACTGGGTGGCCGCCAACCACCCCGCCGGCGCCCCGGCAGTGGTCAACCTCAGCCTGGGCGGCACGGCCAGCACGGCCGTGGACGCGGCCATCCAGGCAGTGATGGACGACGGCGTCGCGGCAGTGGTTGCCGCGGGCAATTCCGCCGTGGACGCTTGCGGCAGTTCGCCGGCCCGGGTGCCCGGGGCCATCACCGTTGCCGCCAGCGATTCCGCGGACCGGCAGGCGGCCTTCTCCAACTTCGGCTCCTGCGTGGACCTGTACGCACCGGGCGTTGGCATCACGTCCGCGTACTACACCTCCACCAGCGCCACGGCATCAATGTCCGGAACGTCCATGGCCTCCCCGCACGTTGCCGGGGCCGCGGCGCTGCTGCTGTCCCAGAACCGTTTACTCACCCCGGCGCAGGTGTCGGCCGCCCTGGTTTCCACCACAACAACCGGGGTGATCGGCGGAGCGTCCGGCGGAACACCCAACCGCCTGCTCTTTGCGGCAGGCACAGCTCCTGCTCCTTCCCCGGTTCCTGCGCCCGCTCCTGCTCCTGCCGTGACGTCGGCGTCCCCGGCGGTGAACTCCACGGCCGTTGCCGCCGGAACCAACGTGACGGCAACCTTCAGCGCTGCGGTCCAGGGCGTTGGCGTTGCAACGTTCACAGTGAAGAACTCCGCCGGCGGCACCATTCCCGCCACCGTCACCTACAACGCCGCCACCCGGACAGCAACACTCGACCCGTCCGGGAACCTCCCGGCAGATGGCACCTACACGGCCACCCTGACCGGTGGCACCACGGCCATCCGTGATGCCGCCGGGACACCCCTGGGCACCACCAGTTGGCGGTTCACCACCGGACCCGCCCCTGTAGTCACGGCCTATACCCCTGGCAGTAACGCCCTGCTGGTCCGGCGGGCGAACAACATCACCGCCACCTTCAGTGAGGCTGTGCAGGGCGTGGGCGGATCCTCCTTCACGGTGCGGAACGCGGCCACCGGGGCGCTGGTTGCCGCCACGGTTTCGCGGAACGGCGCCACCAACCAGTGGATCCTCGACCCCCAGCAACCACTTGCCGCCCGGACCAAATACACGGTGACCGTTGGCGGCGGGACGGCCATCCGCGACCTTGCCGGGAACCCGCTGGCCGGAAAGAGCTGGCAGTTCACCACGGGATCCCTTTAGCAGCGATAATCTTCACCCTAAGCAATCTTCTTATCGAAGCTGCGCTGGATGGATACTCACTGGGCATTGACCCACGCGGCAAGGACGGACACCACGGTGGCACAGGACGAAACAGCAGGCTCCGGAACGTCCCACACGGCGGCCGGCAGGAACACCGGACGCTGGCGGGCCTTCCACGACAAGTTCGTCGTGGAGGAACGCTTTGTGGAACCGGAGGACCGGCGGGGCCTCTACCGCGCCTCGGTCATCCTGGCTGTGGTTGGCGTGGCACTGTTCATCGCCACCCTGGTCAGCGTGGTGCAGGCGGAGGGCCTGTCCGCTGCAGACAGCCCGGTCCGCGACTGGCTGCTGACAGAGCGCTCCGGCGCCCTCACCGCCGTCATGATCTTCCTTGCCGTGGTCTTCGGCCCCATCGCGCTGCCCATCATCGTCCTGGTGGTCATCGTGGTCTGGGGATTCGCGGCGAAGCACGCCTGGCGCCCCATCCTCCTGGCTTCAGCCATGCTCAGCGGCGTCATCATCTCGCAGATCATCCTCCACATCGTCCAGCGGTCCCGCCCGCCGGAGGACACGATGCTCTTCGGAATCGACCACACCTTTTCCTTCCCCTCCGGCCACGTCCTGGGCGCCTGTGACTTCCTGCTGGTGGGCACGTTCCTCATCTTTTCGCGCCGCAGGGACACCCGGGCCACCGTGTTCGGGTTCATCGGTGCCGGTGTGGGCGTCGTGCTGGCGTCGGTGAGCAGGCTGTACCTGGGCTACCACTGGCTGACGGACACCCTTGCCTCGTTTTCGCTCTCGCTGCTGATCCTGGGCGGCGTGATTGCGCTGGATACCTGGCGGACAACGAGGATCCCGGGCGAACGGGTCACGGGGGAGCTGTCCAAGGCAGAAACCCCGCGCGACTGAGACCTGTCAGCCCGACGGCCGCTGCCGGGCGCGCTTCAGGGCGCTGTGCAGCTTCAGGTTCGCGGCTTCGAGTTCCAGCACCATAGCCACCCCGGCAAGGTTCAGGCCCTGTTCCAGCAACTCGCCAATCCGCAGCAGCACCGCGATGTCATCCTCGCTGTACTGCCGCGTCCCGCCGGAGGTCCGGGCCGGCGTCAACAGGCCCTTGTTCTCGTAAAGGCGGATGTTCTGCTGGCCCGTGCCGGTGAGCCGGGCCGCTACCGAAATGGCGTAAACCGCAGTGGAACCGGGCCGCGCGGAAGGCGGGACCTGCGGTTCTGCCATGCGTCCTCCAGGTACTTGGTGCGGTCTTGCTTCAGTTTTTCACGGGTGCTATAAAAAATCTATATCAGCCACCATAGAAGTTGCGTTGTAAGCAGAAGACTCGAAACACCTGCCCCGCACCAACGAGCTGCAAGGAGTGGGCGATGATGGCCGGCCCTCCCGACTACTACGCCATCCTGAACGTGCCGCCCGACGCCGGCCGTCTGGACATTGCGCGGGCCTATCGCGGCCTCATGCGCACCCACCATCCCGACGTCGGCCCGGCGGATCCCGCCCAGGGCACGCCGGACGACGAGCTGCTGCGGATCATGGACGCCTACGGGGTGCTGGGCGACCCGTCCCGGCGGGCGGCCTATGACCGGCAACGGGCTTTATCGACGGGCACGACCATATCGACAGGCCATCCCCTGTCCACAACCCGGCCCGTCGCTGTCCGGAAGGTACCCGGCAACGGCGGAGCCGCCGGAGACATCATCCGCGTCACGCCCGTGCGCTGGGAAAGCGGGCCATGGGCCTGATTCCGGGAAACCGGGGAAGTATCCAACGCATTCACAACATCACACACAACGAGGAAGGAGAGAGCCGCATGAGCGAGTGGCGGCGTTACGATTCACACCTGATCCCGGCGTTCCATGAGCGCTTTGAACAGCGGTGGGGCAAAGGAACGGCGCCCTTCCTGGATCCTGAAGCCCACGAGGAGCCGCTGCCGCGGGCGCAGTGGATCAACCCGTCAACCGGCGCAGCCCTTGCGGTGGTGCCGGTGTGGACCGTGGATGAAAGGCAGCAGCGGTCCTTCGGCGTTTTCTACCTGCCGCCTGCGGGTGACATCTGGGTCCTGAGGCCGGGTTACACCGCCTACCTTGAACCTGCCGACGGCGAACCCGAACACCTGGTCACCCTGCGCAATGATGCGTTCCGGAAGGCTGTGGCCCACGCCAAGGATTTCCTCTTCGGCTCCCAGTAGCCGTCCGCAGCAGGCTCGCTGGCGGGCACCGCAGCAGTTCCTCGTCAGGGGGCCTTTGCTGTGCCATCCTGAGACGTACTTATCCGCCGATCACCACAGAGGCAGCCCGATGCACATCTCCGCCAAGGACCTCGCAGCAATCATTCCCCCGGGGTTCACGCTCGGCGTCGCCACCGCTGCCATCCAGATCGAGGGGGCCCTGGACGAGGACGGCCGCGGCCCCGCAGGCTGGGATGTTTTCGCCGCCAAGCCCGGGGCGATCGTGGAGGACCACAGCCCCGCGGTGACCACGGACCACTACCACCGGATGCCGCAGGACGTTGCCCTCATGAAGCAGCTGGGAGTGGACTCGTACCGGTTCTCCTTCGCTTGGCCGAGGATCCAGCCCACCGGCCGCGGACCCGCCAACAGTGCAGGCCTCGCGTTCTACGACCGGCTCCTCGACGAGCTCCTGGCCAATGGAATCTCGCCGATGGCCACCATCTACCACTGGGATACGCCGCTGGCGCTGGACGAGGCGGACGGCTGGATGAACCGTGACACCGCCTACCGGCTGGGGGAGTATGCCGCCATCCTTGCGGAAAAGTTCGGCGACCGGGTTGCCCGCTGGGTCACCATCAACGAACCGGCCACCGTCACCACCAACGGCTACACGCTTGGCCTGCACTCCCCGGGCAAGGAGCTGATGCTGGGTGCCTTCCCCACGGTGCACCACCAGCTGCTGGGCCATGGACTTGCCGTGCAGGCGCTGCGTGCCGCCAAAGTCCCCGGCGAAATCGGGATGACCAATGTCTACTCACCCATGGTCCCCAACTCCATCAATCCGCTGGACAGGATCAGCGCCGGGCTCATGGACCTCGCCCAGAACCGGCTGTACGCGGATCCCGTCCTCACCGGAAAATACCCGGACCTCATCAGGGCCGCGAAGTTCTTCTCCTCCTTTGAGCATCCCGAGGAGGACATGGAGCTGATCTCCCAGCCGCTGGATTTCTACGGGCTCAACTACTACATGCCCACCAAGGTGGCCGTGGGCCCCGGCAGCGGGGCTGTCCCGGCCAGCATGGCCGAAGCCATGGGCAGCGACCTGAGCGCGGCTGGCAGCGGCGGCACGCCGTTCCACGTGGAAACCTGGCCCGAAGCGGACATTACGTCCTACGGCTGGCCGGTAAAGCCTGAGTACATCGGGGTGGCGTTGAAGGAAATGGCTGAGCGCTACCCCAACCTCCCGCCCGTCATCCTCACCGAAGGCGGCGCCAGTTTCGAGGACATCATCGTCCGGGACAAATCCACCAACACCAGGTTCATTCCGGACGAGCGGCGCCTGAAGTACCTCTCGGACCACCTTGAGACGGCCCTGCGCGCCACCGCTCCCGGTGGTGAAGCGGAGTCCGTGGACCTGCGCGGCTACTACGTCTGGTCACTGCTGGACAATTTTGAGTGGTCTGCAGGCTTCAACCAGCCGTTCGGGCTGTTGCACGTGGACTTCGAGACCCTTGAGCGCACCCCCAAGGCGTCCTACTTCTGGCTGCAGGAACTCATTGAAGAGCGGGACCTGTTCCAGGCTGCAAGTGCGGCAATCGCCCAGGCCGTCATCCCGGAGGACGCCGCCTAGGGCCACGTTTCAGGCGGAGCTGGTTCCTAGAGCAGGTCCAGCATGCCCAGCTGCTTGGCCATGCCGGCCCCGTCGGGGGAGTAGATCCACGGCACCTTGGACGCGGTATGGTCCCCGTCCTCGGAGTGGCCGCCGGCAAAAACCGACTCGCTGACGGACAGCTGGCGGATGGCGATGGCCGCCACCTTGTCCGGGTTCTCGGAGGCGAAGCCGGAGTAGATGGCTTCGTCGTGCTGGCCGTTGTCCCCGATGAGGAGCCACCGCATGTCCGGGAACTCCTTGCTGAGCCGTTCCAGGTTGCGGTGTTTGTGCTCCTGGCCGCTGCGGAACCAGCGGTCCTGCGTCAGGCCCCAGTCCGTCAGCAGCAACGGGCCGGACGGGTACATGTTCCGGCCAAGGAACCTGGCAAGGGTAGGGGCAGCGTTCCACGGCCCGGTGGAGAGGTAAATGACGGGGGCATCGGGGTGTTCGATGGTCAGCCGGTCCAGCAGCACGGCCATCCCCGGCGTTGCCATGCGCGCCCGCTCGCTGAGGACGAACGTGTTCCACAGGGCCAGGAACGGACGGGGCAGCGCCGTCACCATCACGGTGTCATCAATATCGGACACGATGCCGAACTTCACGTCAGGGGCAATGACGTGGATCAGGGCTTCAGCCGGCTCGGTATCCTCAGCCTGCAGTGTCGCTGTGTGCCAGCCCGGCGACAACTGTACGTCCACCTCGGTGTCCACCAGGCCGCCCCGGTCCGCCTGTACGTGGGTGACGACATCGCCGATGGTAATCTCGACGTCGGTGAACTGCAGCGGCACGCCGGTAAATGCGCGCCAACCGCGGACGTTCTGGGCAGCGTTCTTGGCCTCCTGCTCGGCCTTGCTGCCGGGAAGCGGCTTCTGCGTCATCAGCACGCGGCCCAAGACCCGGACGCGGCTGGTGGATCCGTAGCCCTGGTAGGCAATGGTCCGGGGCACGAAGTCCCAACGCCTGGCGAGCCGGATCCGGAAGCTGTTGAAACCGTCAGAGATGTGGTGGGCCAGGCGGAAGGCATGGTTCCCGCTAAGCTCTGGCCGGCTCACCGGAATCTGTCCCGGCTGCCCGGAAGCGTGCTGGATTGCGGGCTGGGTCGGGTTCTGCGGCGCCGGGTCCATGGTTCCACTCTGCCACAGGGCAGCAGCCTGTGTGGCGGCGCGCGGGCCGGCGGCACAGTATGACGTCAGGCGCCCAGGATGGCGCGCAGGGTCCGGGCGTTGCGCACCGCGTGCCCGCCGCCGTCGTTATTGAAATACGCGTACACGTCCAGCCCGTTGGCTGCCCAGCCGCGGATCCTCTCCGCCCACCAGTGGAGGTCGTCGTCCGAATAGGAGCCGGCGTAGAGGTGCTGGTGGTCAGGCCCGTGCAGCCGGACGTAGGTGAACGGGGCAGTGGTCTGGAGCAGGCACGGCAGATTGGCTCCGCTCATGATGCAGTAGGCGGCGCCGTGCCGCTCGAGAATGGCCAGGACTTCCGGACAGTTCCAGGTGGGATGGCGGAATTCCACCGTGACCCGGATCCATTCCGGCACGGCGGCCAGGAAGTAATCCAGCCGGGCGTCGTCCCGCTCCAGCTGCGGCGGAAGCTGGACCAGGAGTACCGCCCGCTTGTCCCCGAGTTCGTGCCAGCAACGGGCAATCCGGTCCACCCAGACTTCGGGCTGGTACAGCTTCCGCGCGTGCGTCAGGCCACGCGGAGCCTTGACGGACATGCTGAAGCCCGGGGGCAGCCGGCGGTTCCAGCCGGCAAAGGTGGTGTCCCGGGGCCAGCGGTAGAAGCTGGCGTTCAGCTCCACGGTGCTGAACTGCGCGACGTAGTGGGCCAGCCGGTCCTTCGCCGGCAAACCGGGCGGGTACAGGACGTTCTCCCAGTGGTCATAGCTCCAGCCTGAGGTGCCGATATGGACTGCCACCCCTGCAGGCTACACCGGGTCCCCTGTCAGTTGCCCGGAACGGGGAGCGCGTTTGTGGCAGGGTAAGGTCATGGCGCGAATCGAAGATTATGCGGTGGTAGGCGACCTTCAGACCGGTGCGTTGATCAGCAAAGAAGGTTCCATCGACTGGTTGTGCCTTCCCAAGTTCGACTCTCCGGCCTGCTTCAGTGCGCTGCTTGACACACCCGATGCCGGCCGCTGGCTGCTGGCACCCGAAAGCGGCGGCCCGTGCACCCGGCGCGGATACCGGGACGGCAGCCTGATCCTGGAAACCGAATGGGACACCCCCGACGGAACGGTGCGCGTCATCGACTTCATGCCGCCGCGTGACTCCGTGGCGGACATCGTGCGGATCGTCGAGGGCGTCAGCGGCACCGTGAAAATGCACTGCGAGCTGGTCCTGCGCTTCGACTACGGCCACATCGTTCCGTGGGTACGCCGGGACAAGCACGGCCTGCACGCCATCGCCGGGCCGGACGCTGCTTACTTCGTGACGCCGGCGGAGGTGCACGGCGAGAACATGCACACGGTGGGCGACTTCACCGTCAGCGCCGGGGAACGCATCCCGTTCGTCCTCACGTGGGCTCCCAGCCACGTGGGCCGTCCGCACCCGGTGGACGCAGAAAAGGTCCTTGACACCACCTTCGCCTTCTGGCGCGGCTGGACCACCCAGTGCACGGTGCAGGGCGAATACCAGGACGCGGTGGTGCGCTCGCTGGTAACCCTCAAGGCGCTGACCTACGCACCAACGGGCGGCATCGTGGCTGCCGTGACCACCTCCCTGCCCGAACAGCCCGGTGGTCCCCGCAACTGGGATTACCGGTACTGCTGGCTGCGGGACGCCACCATGACGCTGCAGGCGCTCCTGGCCGCCGGCTACACCGCCGAAGCGGCGGCCTGGCGGGAATGGCTGCTGCGTGCGGTGGCCGGGGATCCCGCTGACCTGCAGATCATGTACGGCATCCATGGCGAGCGGCGCCTGCCCGAGCTTGAGCTGCCCTGGCTCAGGGGATACGAGAACTCGACGCCCGTGCGGATCGGCAACGCGGCAGCCGAGCAGCTCCAGCTGGACGTGTGGGGCGAGGTGCTGGACTGCCTGGCGCTGACCCGCAATTCACTGCTGAAGCATCCGGACGATTCGTGGGACCTGCAGTGCGCCCTGATGACGCACCTGGAAACCATCTGGGACCAGCCGGACAACGGGCTGTGGGAAATGCGCGGCCCCCGCCGGCACTTCACCCACTCGAAGGTGATGGCGTGGGTTGCCGCCGACCGGATGGTGAAGGGCGTCAGGGAGTCCGGGCTGCCGGGGCCGGTGGAGCGGTGGGAGGCGTTGCGTGACACCATCCACCGGGACGTGATGGCCAACGGATTCGACGCGGAACGCA
Source organism: Pseudarthrobacter sp. 1G09 (assembly GCF_050038305.1). NCBI lineage: Bacteria > Bacillati > Actinomycetota > Actinomycetes > Micrococcales > Micrococcaceae > Pseudarthrobacter > Pseudarthrobacter sp. 1G09. The sequence continues at coordinate 3,732,107 of NZ_CP188306.1, read as the reverse complement.
ACACCTTCGTACAGTCCTACGGCAGCCCGGAGCTTGACGCCAGCCTGCTGCTGATTCCGCGCGTGGGCTTCCTGCCGCCGGACGATCCCCGCGTCATCGGGACCATCGAGGCGATCCAGCGCGAGCTGACCGAGGACGGGTTCGTGCTGCGCTACCGTCCGGAAAAAAGCGACGACGGCCTGCCGGGGAGCGAGGGCGTCTTCCTCGCGTGCTCGTTCTGGCTGGTGGAGGCGCTGCTCGGCGCGGGGCGGCACGAGGAGTCGCGCGGACTGTTCGAGAGGCTCCTGGAACTGCGCAATGACGTGGGGCTCCTGAGCGAGGAATGGGCAGTCCGCGCGGGCCGGCAGCTGGGCAACACCCCGCAGGCTTTCAGCCACTTTGCCCTTGTGACTAGCGCTTTGGAGCTGCATCAGGATACCGTTCGGCGGAGTGACACCCCTATCCCGCCGGAGTCGGCGGGGCGGCGCTGAGGCGGTGCCGGTACGGGGCTGAACTTTCCCTTCGCAGAATAGATAAGTAGACTTACTAACACCTCATGGAGTGCTCCACAAGCACAATGCGGTGACTGACGGAGGAGGAGTGATTCGCATGGCCGGGTATTTTGAGCTCGTTGATGCCCCTGACGGTGGCTACAGGGTCAGGATGATGGACGGGGCGGGGCACCTGATGGCAATCTCGGTGACCTTCCCAACGAAGCGGGCGGCGGTGGCTGGAGTGGCCATGGCCCGTGAAATTGCAGGAACAGGGCTCATTCGCGATAAAAGCCTGGACGGTGCCGGGACGGTGATCAGGGAACGGGTCCGGCCGGTGGCAACGCCCAAGGAAGAAGCTGCCCGGCACAAGAAGGCCCCGGAGGCCAGGCGGGCCGCGGTGGGCTGATGGGCGAGCAGGACATGCCCCCTTCGCCAAGCGGAACACGCCGCCGGGGTGTTCTCTTTGACGTTGACGGAACGCTGATCGATTCGTCGTACCTCCATACCGTTTCCTGGTGGGGCGCCTTCCGCCAGTTCGGCTACGACATTCCCATGGCCTCCATCCACTATCTCGTGGGCATGGGCGGGGACCGGCTGGTTGACACCCTGCTGCCCGTGGACCGGGACCGCAGCGCCGATGCGGACATCATGGACAGCCATGGCGCACTGTATGGCGCCCACTGGCCCTCGCTGCGTGCTTTTGACGGTTCGAAGGACCTGCTGGCCCAGTGCCATGCCGGTGGCCTCGCCGTCGCCCTGGCCTCATCCGCCCGGGAAAAAGACCTGCAGGTCATGAAGGGAATCCTTGACGCTGACGCGTTCATCGATGCCGCCACCAGCTCCAAGGACGCTGAGGAGAGCAAGCCTGCCCCGGACATCCTGGCTGCTGCCCTCGAAGCGATAGACGTAGAGCCTGCCGATGCTGTCTTCGTTGGAGACGCGGTCTGGGACATGAAGGCCGCGGCCGCGCTTGGCATCCCCGCGGTGGGTGTCACCTGCGGCGGAATCAGCGCCGATGTGCTCCGGGAAGCCGGCGCGGTGGACGTCTACGAGGGCCCTGCCGACCTGTTGCGGAACCTGGCCGGCAGCGCCATCGGGAAGCTGCTGAACCGCGGCAGCTAGCCCGGGGTTTTCATGGACGAGCCGTCTGTCGCGTCCTTCCCGGTGCCGTTGCAGGCGGATTTGACCCAGGGCACGGCCACCTTCACGGAACCGTCGCCGTTCCTTTCGACGTCCGTCACGACGACGGCCAGGCTGGCTCCCATGTCCGCAATCCGGGTCCGGTAGCTGGCCGACAAGTATCGGGACTCCAGGAAATAATCAGCATGCTTACTTTTTGCCCGAAAATTCGATAGCGTCGAATGAAGGGCGCACGGCCCGGACTGCGAGGAAAAGGAGAACACCGTGAAAGCACTGACCTGGCAAGGAAAACGATCAGTCAGCGTCGAAGAAGTACCCGACCCCGTGATCCAGGAGCCCACCGATGCGATCGTGCGCATCACCTCCACTGCGATCTGCGGGTCCGACCTGCACCTGTACGAGGTCCTGGGACCCTACATGCACAAGGGCGACGTCATCGGCCACGAACCCATGGGCATCGTTGAAGAAGTGGGAAGCGCCGTCACCAACCTGCGCAAGGGTGACCGCGTAGTGATCCCGTTCAACATCTCCTGCGGCTCCTGCTACATGTGCAAGCAAGGGCTGCAGTCGCAATGCGAAACCACCCAGGTCAAGGAAAAGGGCTCCGGAGCAGCCCTCTTCGGCTACTCAGAACTGTACGGCTCAGTGCCGGGCGGGCAGGCCGAGTACCTCCGCGTCCCGCACGCGGATTACGGACCCGTCAAGGTGGGGACCGAACTGCCGGACGAGCGGTACCTATTCCTTTCCGACATCCTGCCCACGGCCTGGCAGGCGGTGGAGTACGCGGACGTGCAGCCCGGCGGCACCCTCGCAGTGCTGGGGCTCGGGCCGGTGGGCCAGTTCGCCGCCCGCATCGGCGTCCAGCGCGGCTTCAACGTGGTGGGCGTGGACCCCGTCCCGGAACGCCGCGCCATGGCGGCCCGGCACGGCGTGGACACGTTCGACTACAGCAAGTCCCTCGGGGACGAACTGCGGGAAAAGACGGCCGGAAGGGGCCCTGACGCGGTGGTGGACGCCGTCGGAATGGAAGCCCATGGCTCCCCGGTGGCCGGATTCGCGCACCAGGCACTCGGACTGCTGCCGGACAAACTGGCACAGAAGGCCATGGAGACCGCCGGCGTTGACCGCCTCGCCGCACTGCACACGGCTATCGATGCCGTCCGGCGCGGCGGAACGCTGTCCCTCAGCGGAGTTTACGGCGGCCAGGCCAGCCCCATGCCGCTGCTGACCATGTTCGACAAGCAGATCCAGGTGCGGATGGGCCAGTGCAACGTGCGGCGGTGGACGGACGACATCCTCCCGCTGGTGGAGGACGACGCCGATCCGCTGGGCGTCATGGACCTCGTCACCCACCGCTCGGGCCTGGACGGGGCACCGGCACTCTACGAGAAGTTCCAGAAGAAGGAAGACGGCTGCATCAAGGTTGTCCTCAACCCGGGCGCCTGAGCCGCAGCACGAACGACGCTCAGCACAGGTGGTTGAGCGCGTCCTGGGACACGTCCGTCAGCTCGGAAATCAACGGGTTGACACCCAGGGTAGGCGGTTCGGGGGGATAAGCCACCGCCATGGCCAGCCGGGTCTTGCCGTCCTCGCTGGCCATGGCAATGGTTCCGTAGCCGTCGGTATCGCCGGACAGGCCGTAGTAGAAGCGGTTGTTGCAGGTGTTGTTCCAGCGGCGCAGCGCAAAGCCGTAGTACTGCAGATAACCGCCCTTCATGGCCGTCACGCTGTCCGGCGGGAGCAGTTCCCCCGTCAGGAGCGCGGCGTAGAACCGGTTCACTTCCGGGAGGGTCGAAACTGCTCCGGACGAGGGAGCCTCCGCCTGCCATTCGGGCATGCTGGCATCCAGCCGCGCGCCGCCCACCGTGACGTAGCCATGGACCATACCTGGAAGGCCCGGCCCGCCCAGCCGGGTTGCAGCCAGGCCCAGCGGACGCGCTATGTCCGTGTCCAGGACCTGTGCGATGTCATGGCCGCGGAGCCGTTCCACGATCAAGGCCAGCGCCGCATAGTCGGTCCGTGAGTAGTTGAAGATCCGTGCCAGCCGCGGCTCCCATGGGACGGTGGCCGCCAGAGCCAGTTGCTGTTCGAGGCTGACCTTCCGGACCGTGACCTGTTCCCAGGGACCGGATGCCAGCAGGGGATCGGTGAAGTCGGGCAGCCCCGATTCATGGGTCAAAAGCTGGCGAACACTGACGGGGCTGGGCAGATGCAGGACGCTCCCGAATTCCGGCAGGTAGCGGCTCGCGGGGTCGTCAAGGCCGAGTTTTCCTTCCGCCACCAGCTTTAGCACGGATACCGCCACGAATGATTCGGTGATGCCGCCTACCCGGACGGGGTCGGACGCCGTTGCGGGTTCGCGGGTCTCAAGGCTTCGCACTCCGGCCGCGTGCGTCCAGTCCTTGCCTCCGTACCGGACGTCGATCAGGACGGCGGGTGCGCCCTCGCCGATCATGTGGTCGCTGAAGGCTTCCAGGAGGGCGAAGGCGGCAGCCCTGTCCGGGTCCGTCGGCATGGGGGCCGGCGGGCGGGGTTCGCCGGTGCAGCCGGCAGCTGCGATGAGGGCCGTGCACAGGGCAGCAACCGCCCGTATCCATCCGCCGACCCGGCGCGCACCCATGGACCCATTTTCCCTCCAACTGGGTAGCAGCACATGTCCTTTTGGGGGCCCAAAACGGGCATGTGCTGCTACTGGGTTGGGAGGTGGCAGGTGCTTAGGTGAGGCGCACCTGGCGGTTCATGTCCTTGTAGAGCAGGTAGCGGAATTCGCCGGGTCCGCCGGCGTAGCATGCCTGCGGGCAGAAGGCGCGCAGCCACATGAAGTCGCCGGCCTCCACCTCCACCCAGTCGTTGTTGAGCAGGTACATGGCCTTGCCCTCCAGGACGTACAGGCCGTGCTCCATGACGTGGGTTTCGGGGAAGGGGATGACGCCGCCGGGCTGGAACGTCACGATGTTCACCTGCATGTCGTGCGCCAGGTCGCTGGAGTCGGTGAACCGGGTGGTCTTCCAGGCGTCGTTGGTGTCCGGCATGGACGTCGGCTGGACGTCCTTTTCGTTGGTGACGAAGGACTTGGCTTCGAAGCCTTCCAGCCGTTCGTAGGCTTTGCGGATCCAGTGGAAGGACACGACGTCGTCCGACACGTTCTCGAGGCCCCATTCCGCGCCGGCAGCAAGGTACGCGTAGCCGCCCTCCTCGAGCTGGTGCAGTTCGCCGTCAAGGGTGAGGTTGACCTGCCCGCGGGTCACGAAGACGACGCCCTCGACGCCGGCTTCGAACTCGGCCTTGGGTGCGCCGCCGCCGGGGCCGATCTCCACGATCAGCTGGGAGAACGTGGTGGCGAAGCCCGAGATGGGGCGGGCGATGATCCAGGAGCGGGTGTTCGCGAAGCCCGGCAGGTTGGACGTGACGATGTCCGTCATGACGCCCTTGGGGATCACGGTGTAGGCCTCGGTGACGATGGCCCGTTCGGTGGTCAGGTGCGTCTGCGGGGGCAGGCCGCCGGTGGGGGAGTAGTACTTACCCATGGAGGAGATCCTTTGCTGAGGTGGTGGAAGTGGCGAGCCGCGGGTGCGCCAGTGCGGTGAGCTGGGGAATCCCGACGCCGGCCAGCGCCTGGACTTCCTCGGCACCTACGGCGCCGCACTGGACGCCGCGGAGGACGAAGGCGGCCAGGGCACGGGCGGTGGCGGGCTCGTCCATGACGCCGCCTTCGGTGCGTTCGACATAGTTGCGGAGGCGGGCTGCGGCAGCCGGGAGGCCTTCGCGGTAGAAGGCATAGGTGGCGGCGAACCTGCTGGGCAGCTGGGCGGGGTGCAGGTCCCACCCCTGGTAGTAGCCGCGTTCCAGGGACCGGCGGACCAGCCGTCCGTGCAGCCGCCAGGCGTTCTCCACGTTGTCGCCCACCGGAATGATGTTGGTGGACCCGTCGGAGAGCCGGATGCCGGTGCCGGCAACGGCCAGCTGCATGACTTCCTTGGCGAAATCGGCCACGGGGTGCTCCATGGACTGGTATTCGGCGGAGATCTGCAGCGACGCGGAGTAGTCATAGGTGCCGTAGTGGAGCCCGCTGATGCGGCCCGGGACGGCATGCGGCAGCTGCGCCACCGCCGAGGTGCCGTCCGGGCCCAGGATCAGCTGGGGTGTTTCCACCTGGACCTCGAAGCGCAGCCGCCCGGCGGGCAGCGAATGGACTTCCTCCAGCCGGGATACTGCGTAGTCCATGGCCCGGACCTGGTCCACGGTAGTGACCTTGGGCAGGGTCAGGACCAGTCCCTCCGGCAGCTCACCGGCAGCGGCGAGTCCGGACACGAACAGGTCCAGGGTTCGCAGGCCGCGGGCCCGGGTAGCCGCTTCGAAGCATTTGAAGCGGATGCCGATGAACGGGGGAGCGGACCCGGCGGCGACGGCCTGGGCCACCGCGGAAGCCGCGGCAACAGCGGCGGCGTCCTCGGCGTCGTCGCCCCTGTCCCCAAAGCCGTCCTCGAAGTCCAGGCGCAGGTCCTCGATGGGTTCGCTGGCGAGCTTGGCTTCGACCCGTGCGGCCACAGCCTCGGCGAGGCCCGGTTCCTGCCCCAGGAGCCGGCCCAGCGTGCCGTAGCCGCCGTGCGCGTCCACGGTGGCCCGGGCCTCGGCGCCCCACTGGGCAGCGAACGACGGCGTGAACCGGTCCGCGGGTACGTACACCGTGTGTACGGGCTGGCGGGAGCCGTCGTCGCCGGGGTAGTTCTGCTCGAGCAGCCGGTCGGTGGCGGCCAGTTGCCCGTCGATGGACGCGAGGTCTCCCGCGGACAGCGAGGGTTTGGGTGTTGCGGCCATGGCTCAGCCCACCAGTTCGTAGGCGGGGGTGGTGAGGAAGTCCGTGTAGCCGTCCGAGAGGCAGATGTCAGCGATCAGGTCGCTGGCCGGCTGGTAGTACCGGCTGAACGCTTCGTCGCCCACTTCGGTGCGGAGCCGTTCGGTTTCCTCGCCCAGGATCCGCTCCACCAGGTCCTTGGTGACGGTGTTGCCGGTGTCGGCGAGGACGGACTTGTTGCGGATCTGCTGCCAGACCTGCGAACGGGAGATCTCCGCGGTGGCGGCGTCCTCCATGAGGTTGTGGATGGCAACTGCACCGTTTCCGGACAGCCACACGGCCGTGTAGGCCACCGCAACGTACAGGTTCAGGCGCAGCCCGGCCTCGGTGACCTGGCCCTCGGCGGAGGAGACGTCCAGCAGCTCGGCCGCGGTGACCGAAACTTCTGGGCGCTGCCGGTCCACCTGGTTCGGCTTGTCGCCGAGCACGGAATCGAACACCTCACGGCAGGTGGACACCAGGTCCGGGTGAGCAACCCAGGAGCCGTCGAACCCGTCGTTGGCTTCACGGGTCTTGTCCGCCCGGACCTTTTCGAAGGCCGCTGCGGTGACCTCCGGGTGGCGGCGGTTGGGGATGACGGCGGCCATGCCGCCCATGGCGAAGGCACCGCGGCGGTGGCAGGTCTTGACCAGCAGCTCGGTGTAGGCGCGCATGAAGGGCGCGGTCATGGCCACGGAGGCACGGTCCGGCAGGACGAACTCCTCACCGGCGTCACGGAAGTACTTGATGATGCTGAACAGGTAGTCCCAGCGGCCGGCGTTCAGGCCCGAGGCGTGGTCCCGCAGCTCGTAGAGGATTTCGTCCATCTCGAACGCGGCCGGGATGGTCTCGATCAGTACCGTGGCGCGGATGGTGCCCTGGTGCAGTCCGAGGAAGTCCTGGGCGAATACGAACACGTCGTTCCACAGCCGGGCCTCGAGGTGGCTTTCCATCTTCGGCAGGTAGTAGTACGGGCCCTGCCCGTTCAGCACCAGCTGCTTGGCGACGTGGAAGAAGTGCAGGCCGAAGTCCACCAGTGCGCCCACGGCCGGTTCGCCGTTGATCAGCAGGTGCTTTTCCTGCATGTGCCAACCACGTGGGCGGGCCACCACAACGGCGAGCGGCGCGTCGGTGCGGAGCTTGTATTCCTTGCCCTCGTCCGAGGTGAAGCTGAGCGTGCCCTGGGCGGCGTCGCGGAGGTTCAGGATGGCGTCGATGACGTTGCCCCAGGTGGGTGTGCTGGCGTCCTCAAGGTCCGCCAGCCACACCTTGGCGCCCGAGTTCAGCGCATTGATGGCCATCTTTGCCGGCGAGGCAGGTCCTGTCATCTCCACGCGGCGGTCCTGCAGGGCCGCAGGCGCGGGCGCGACCTTCCAGTCGCCGTCGCGCACGTCCTGCGTCTCCGGCAGGAAGTCCAGCTTGCCGGTGTCGGCCACGCGCTGCCGCTTGGCGGAACGGGCCGCCAGCAGCTCGTTGCGGGTGCCGGCGAACCGGTTGTGCAGTTCCTCCACGAACGCCAGCGCCTTGGGGGTGAGGATCTCCTCCGCGCGGTTGATCGGCAGGGGATCTGTGACAGTGATGGCCATTTCTGGTCCTTTCCTTAGGCTGAAGACTTGTGCTGAAGTCAGGCGGTGAATCAGGCGTTGGCCAGGGCGGCTTCCGGTTCCGTTTGCTCCGACGCTGCGGCGGTTGCCACGTTGGCGGCGTGCGCTGCGGCGGCAACGGCTGAGGCAACATCGGCGGCCACATGGGGATCGAAGACGCTGGGGATAATGTAGCTGGCATTGAGCTCATCGTCAGCTACCCGATTGGCGATGGCTTCCGCGGCGGCCACCAGCATTTCGGGCGTGATGTCCGAGGCTCCGGCGTCCAGCAGGCCCCGGAAGAAGCCGGGGAAGGCCAGCACGTTGTTGATCTGGTTGGGGAAGTCGCTGCGCCCGGTGGCCACCACTGCCGCGTGCTTGGCGGCGATGACGGGGTCAATTTCCGGCGTGGGGTTCGCCATGGCGAACACGATCGCATCCCCGGCCATGGAGGCCACCTGCTCTTCACCGATGACGTGCGGGGCGCTGACGCCGATGAAGACGTCCGCGCCGACGAGGGCCTCGTGCAGGGTGCCGGAGAAGCCTTCCTCATTGGTGTTTGCGGCAATCCAGCTGCGGTGTTCGTCGCTGTAGGTTTCGCCGGAGTGGATGGCACCGGAGCGGCCGGCGGCGACGATATGTTCTGCGCCCTGGGCCTTCAGGAGCTGGATGATGGCCGAGCCCGCGGCGCCGACGCCGGAGACGACGATCCTGACCTCGGACAGCTTCTTGCCCACCACGCGCAGCGCGTTGACCAGGGCTGCGAGGGTGACGATGGCGGTGCCGTGCTGGTCGTCGTGGAACACCGGAATGTCCAGTTCCTCGCGGAGGCGGTTCTCGATCTCGAAGCAGCGCGGTGCGGCGATGTCCTCAAGGTTGATGCCGCCGTACACCGGGGCCATGGCTTTGGCGATCATGATGATTTCTTCGGTGTCCTGGGTGTCCAGGCAGACCGGCCAGGCGTCCACGTTGGCGAACTGCTTGAACAGGGCTGCCTTCCCTTCCATGACGGGGAGGGCGGCGGCGGGGCCGATGTTGCCCAGGCCCAGGACGGCGGAACCGTCCGTGAGGACGGCGATGGTGTTGCGCTTGACCGTCAGGTTGCGGGCCGCGGCGGGGTCTTCGGCAATGGCCAGGCAGACACGGGCGACGCCGGGGGTGTAGGCACGCGAGAGATCGTCGCGGTTGCGCAGGGCTACCTTGGGGACCACCTCGAGCTTGCCGCCGAGGTGCATCAGGAAGGTGCGGTCCGAGACGTGCTGGACCGTGACGCCGTCGAGCGCGTTCAGGGCGTCCTTGACGCGGGCGGCGTGTTCGTCGTCGGTGGTGTTGCAGGTGACGTCCACAACGAGGGTCTCGTGGTGGGACTCGCTGACGTCCAGGGCGGTGATGGCGGCGCCCGCCGCACCCACTGCGGCGGCGAGCTCGCTCGTGGCGCTGAAGCTGGATGGCGCTTCGACGCGCAGGGTGATCGAGTTTCCGGGGCTGGGGTTCGCCATTGAATGTCCTCCTGTTGGGGCCGTGCATCGGCCTGTTCCGGTAAGCCTGTTCTCTACGAATGTTTTCGTATTATGGATATTATTATCTGCAAGATGGAAATACAAGCCCTCCGAATGCGACTGGAAGAGCTGGGTGCAGACGCGTCCCCGCAACTCCGCGCTTGATGTATGTTGGGTGTTCTAAGCACTCTTTTCACGATGTGGATAAGAGTTGTCGGATTCCGAGCCGTAGGAGACAACGGAATGGCAGAAAAAGCGTCCGGTGGCGTGCAGTCGGTAGAGCGCGTCTTTGAACTGCTGGAGCTGATCACTGATGCCGGCGGCGACGTTACGCTGAGCGAGCTGTCCTCGTCCACCGACCTGCCGCTGCCCACTATCCACCGCCTGCTGCGGACCCTGGTGTCGCTGGGCTACATCCGCCAGCTGCCCAACCGCCGCTACGCCCTGGGTCCGCGGCTGATCCGGCTCGGCGAAGGCGCCAACAAGCAGCTTGGTGCGGTGGCCCGTCCCCAGCTGAAGGCCCTGGTGGACCAGCTCGGCGAGACGTCCAACATGGCTGTGCTGGATTCGGACATGGTCATCTACGTGGCCCAGGTTCCCTCGCTGCACTCGATGCGGATGTTCACCGAGGTGGGCCGGCGCGCCCATACCCATGCCACCGGCGTGGGCAAGGCCATCCTGGCCCAGCTCGACGACGAAACCGTCCGCGGCATCGTTGCCCGCGCAGGGATGCCCACACCCACGGTGAAGAGCATCGGTGACGTCGAGGAACTCCTGGCCGACCTTATGCTGATCCGGGAACGTGGCTACTCCATCGACGAAGAGGAACAGGAACTGGGCGTCCGCTGCTTCGCCATGGCCGTCCCCAACGCCCCCACGCCCACGGCGATCTCCGTCTCCGGGCCGGTGTCCCGGGTGGACGAGCACTTCGCGGACAAAGCCGTGCCGGTCCTCCGCCAGGCGGCCGAGACCATCTCCCGCGAGCTGAACCGCACCTGACAGGCCTAGAACCTAAAACTACCCACGACGGCGGCCCGCACCTTTGGCGGAAGGTGCGGGCCGCCGTCGTTGGCTGCGTCTTTGCTAATGCTCTGATGCCTTTTGGGCTGACTCGACGCGGACTTCCTTGCCGTCGCAGTCGAGGAGTTTGCCGCCCTCGAAGCGGTCGCCGTCCACCAGGCACTTGATGTCCTGTTCCTGCACTACGCGTTCGGTGCCGGCCACAAAGACGGACTGGTTGTCCGAGTTGCCGGCCTTGAGGTGGTTGAACAGCAGGTTCAGCAGGATTGCCATGACCGCTGCCGAGCTGATGCCGGAGTGGAAGATGGTGCTGAACCAGGACGGGAAGCGGTCGTAGAACGACGGTGCGGCAATGGGGATCATGCCGAACCCGATGGACGCTGCCACCACGATCAGGTTCATGTTGTTCTTGTACTCCACCTTGGAGAGCGTACGGATGCCGCTGGCGGCCACGGTGCCGAAGAGGACCACTCCGGCGCCGCCCAGGACGGGTGTGGGGACGGCTGCGACAACCCGGCCCAGGACCGGAAGCAGGCCGAGGATCACCAGGATCAGGCCGCCGGCGCTGACCACGAAGCGGCTCTTCACACCGGTGATGGCCACCAGGCCCACGTTCTGGGCGAACGCGCTCTGCGTGAAGGAGTTGAACAGCGGGGAGATGGCGCTGGAGAGCATGTCCGCGCGGAGGCCGTTGCCGATCCGCTTGGAGTCCACCTTGGTGCCCACGATTTCGCCTACGGCGATGATGTCCGCTGACGTTTCGGTCAGGGTGACCAGGATGACGATCAGCATCGAGATGATGGCCGCGATCTCGAAAGTGGGCGGGCCGAAGGCGAACGGGGTGGGGAAGGCGACGATCTCGCCCTGGCCCACCTTGGAGAAGTCCGCCATCCCGAACGCGAAGGCAATGCCGGTGCCGAGCACCATGGCCAGGAGGATCGAAAGCCGGGAGATGGCCGCGCTGCCCACCTTGCTCAGGAGCAGGACGATGCCCATGGTGGCAGCGGCAAGGCCGATGTTGGCCATGCTGCCGTAGTTGTCCGCCTTGCTGTTGCCGCCCATGGCCCAGTTGGCGGCCACGGGCATCAGGGTCAGGCCGATGGTGGTGATCACGGTACCGGTCACCACGGGCGGGAAGAAGCGGATGATCTTCGAAAACAGCGGGGTGATCAGCAGGCCGATGAGCGAGGCCGCGATGACCGATCCGAACACGGCCTGGATGCCGCCGCCGCCGTGGACGATCGCCACCATGGTGGAGACGCCTGCGAAGGATACGCCCTGGACCAGGGGAAGCTGGGATCCGAAGAACGGGACGCCGATGGTCTGGAGGATGGTGGCGAGGCCACCGACAAAGAGGCAGGCCGCAATAAGCAGGCCGATGTCCTGCGAGGACATGCCGGCCGCGGCACCGATGATCAGGGGAGGGGCGATGATGCCGCCGTACATGGTGAGGACGTGCTGGAAGCCGTAGGCGAACGTGCTTCCCAGCGGGAGCCGCTGGTCTTCCGGGCGGCCTGGCTGGACGTTGTGTCCGGCGGCTGCGGCGGCCGGTTTCTTCTTGGTGTTCATGGCAGACTTTCTTGGTTCATGGCAGACGTCATCGTCTGGCTAACGTTGTCTGGCTAACAGGTGAAGCTGTGGGGTGGTGTGGACGGGTTCAACCACCGGGGGCCGGGCCCGTCCACACCAGAAAGCGGGCAGGCTTTAGCAGAAGCCGGCGATGCCGGACCAGGCTGCGGGTGCTGCGGTTGCGTCGTCACGCTGGACGGTGGCCTCGATCAGGCCGTACGGGCGGTCGGCTGCGAAGAATACTTCATTGGGGTTGTCCAGCCCGAAGGGGGACAGGTCCACCAGGAAGTGGTGCTTGTTGGGCATGGAGAACTTGATCTCGTCGATCTCGCTGTGGGCCTCCAGGACCTTGGTGCCCATGTCGAACAGGGTCTGCTGCAGGGCGTGGGAGTACTTCTCGGTGAATCCTTCGAGCAGGAGGCCCTTGACGTCTTCGTAGCTCTTGTTGAAGTCAAGGGTGCTGAAATCGGTGCCGGTCTTGAAGCGCCAGCGGGCCGAGACGTCCGTGGCGAGGATGCGGTCAGTGGTTTCCGGGAGGGTGGTGTAGCGGTCCCGGGGGTAGCCGACGAAGCCTGATTCAGTGGATTTCAGGACGGTCAGGTCCTTGAGCCCCGAAACGAGGTGGCTGGTGGCGCCGTCGCGGACCAGGACGGCGGTGCGGACTTCCTGGCCGTTGCGGACGAACGAGTGGTCGTGTTCGCTGCCGTGGGCCTGGATGCGGTTCCAGGAGTAGGACTCGGCTTCCCAGCGGCCGCCGCTGACCCAGTCGAAGCTGGAGGTGAAGTGCTCGCCGAGGCGCAGCAGGAATGCTTCCGGGGAGCCGATGCCATCGCGGGCGAAGGCGTAGATGGTGTTCTTCTGGGTGTCCGTGGCCACCACGTGGGCGTTGTCGCCCTCCAGGTGGGCCGCGGAGAAGTCGCCGCGCAGCTGCGAGGTGACGTTCAGGTCTTCGATCTCGTGGCGGTTGGTGTCCCTGGTGATCTTGACGACGCGGACTTCGGCCTTGCCGTACTGGTTTTCGCCGAGAATGATCTTGCTGCTCATGGTCTTTTCCCAATCTCCGGTAAGTGGAACCTAGGTTCCATCACTGAAATTAAGCGCGCATTTCAAGCGCGTTTCCGGTGGAGCCGACCCAACAAAAAAGAGCCGGCATCCATTGATGCCAGCTCATTACGACCCTGCCTGCTGCTCCCAGGTTACGTGACCTGCGCCACGAGTTGCCTTACAGCGTACCCCCGCAAACCGGTGGTGTACATCACAAGTTCAAAAATCCGATTGTGACCGGCTGGCCCGTAGCGGCGCCCGCAGGACCATTGACTCAGCGTTGTGGATCCGTCTACTCTTTTCACATAGCAAAAATAAGTTTCCGTAATACGAAATACGAAATCGAGGAGGATCAGATGTACCAGCAGGAGTCACAGGCAGTTGCACCGGCGAACACGGCGGGCCGTACGGTCCCGGAGTTCTACCTCCCCCTCGGCGGCGGGACCGATCCGGACTTCTATGTTCCGGAGGACCGAGTCCACGAACCCAGCCGCTTCTCGCGCTGGATTTCCGCCCTCCCGGGTTTCGGCCGGCAGCGCTAAGCCCCGGGGCGGCCGGACCATTCCTTTCCGGCCCACGGATCGTAGTCCGCAATGAGGTCTTCCTGGCCCGGCCGGTCGGCGTCCGGGACGTGCTGGAGGTTGACCCGCACCCGGTACCAGAGCGAGCTTGAACCCCGCATCCCGTCCACCAGGACGTCTGAGGGCTGCAGGGATTTGACGACGACGGCGTGCCCGGACTTCCATTCCTCCAGCGCCTTGAGCGCCTCCGGCTTGGTTTTGGTGCGTGCCACCTCGATCAGCGGCATCAGGGATTGCCGGCGCCCGGTGCCGTTTGCGCCGCGGGGCGCCTTTTCTGCCGGGCCCAGGTCCTTCGCCAAAGCCAGCAGCCCGTCCAGCGACCCGGCGGCGCCGTCAATGCCCGCGTGCGGATCCCCGATATCCGCGAACCGCTCCAGCACAGTGCGGACCGTGAAGCGTTCCGGCCGGACGGTGCGGACCTCGTCCCAGGTGAGCGGCGTGGACACCCGCGCGTCGGGCAGCGCACGCACCGAGTAGGCCGATGCCACTGTGCGGTCCTTGGCATTCTGGTTGAAGTCCACGAACACGCTCTCGCCGCGTTCCTCCTTCCACCAGCGCGCGGTGGCCAGGCCCGGGGCCCGGTTCTCCACCTCGCGGGCCAGGGTCTCGGCGGCCAGCCGCACATCCTTGTAGGACCACTCCGGCGCAATGCGCACCAGGATATGCAGCCCGCGGGACCCGCTGGTCTTCGGCCAGCCCACCAGTCCCATATCGTCGAGGACCTCCTGCGCCACATAGGCCACGTCCACGATCTGCGACCAGTCCACTCCCGGCATGGGATCCAGGTCCACCCGCAGCTCGTCGGGATGCTCCAGGTCCTCGGCGCGGACCGGGTGCGGGTTCAGGTCCAGGCAGCCGAGGTTCACCACCCAGGCGAGGCCCGCCGCGTCACGGATGACAGCTTCCTCCGCCGACGTCCCGGAGGCGTAGTGCAGCGTGGTGGTGTCGATGAACGGCGGATGGTTTTCCGGGACGCGCTTCTGGAAGAACGGCTCGGCGTCGATGCCCTTCGGGAACCGCTTCAACACCATGGGCCGGCCGCCGGCGCCCCGCAACGCACCCTCCGCGACCGCAAGGTAGTACCGCACCAGGTCCAGCTTGGTCAGCCCCGGCTCGGGGAACACCACTTTGTCCGGGCTCGAGATCCGGACCTCAACACCCTCGATGTCCAGGATCTCGGCCGGCGTCTTTGACGGAGTCATGGCGCCACGCTAGCAGCGGCGCTGATGCCTGTCAGCCGTTGACCAGCCTGCGCGCTGCAGTGGAGTGCTCCGCAATCAGCGCGGGGATGTCCAGGCCGGGGATCCGGCCGTCCACCACGCGCCACTGACCACCCACCATCACCCGGTCGGCCCTGTCGGCCGCGCACAGCAGCAGCGCCGCAATGGGGTCATGGCTGCCGGAGAAGCGGAGGTCGTCCAGCTTGAACAGCGCGAGGTCGGCCTGCATCCCGGGTGCCAGCTGGCCCAGTCCCTTCCGGCCCAGTACCGCCGCAGAGCCCCGTGTGGCCCAGCCGAGCGCGCGCTCCACCGGAACGTCCGCACCGTAGCGGAGGCGCTGCAGGTACAGGGCCTGCCGGGCTTCGAGGATCATGTTGGAGGCATCGTTCGACGCCGAACCGTCCACTCCCAGCCCCACGGGAACGCCCGCGTCCTCCAGTTCCAGGACCCTGGCCGTTCCCGAGGCGAGGCGCATATTGGAGGTGGGGCAGTGCGCGACGGCGGTGCCGGCCGCGCCGAGGCGGGTGATCTCCGGATCGCTGAAGTGGATGCCGTGCCCCAGCCAGGTGCGGTCCGTCAGCCAGCCGACGCTGTCCAGGTAGTCCACGGTCCGCAGCCCGAACCGTTCGCGGCAGAAGTCCTCCTCGTCCAGCGTTTCGGCCAGGTGCGTATGGAGCCGCACATCCAGCCGTTCGGCAAGGGCCGAGCTTTCGGCCATGATTTCCTTGGTCACCGAGAACGGCGAGCACGGGGCCAGGGCGATCTGGATCGCCGCGTCCTCGCCGCGCTCGTGGTACTCCGAGACCAGGCGCTCGCTGTCCGCCAGCACCACCTCCGGATCCTGCACCGTGGACTGGGGCGGCAGGCCGCCGTCGTCAGTCCCCAACGTCATGGAGCCCCGGGTGAGCGTGGCGCGCATGCCCAGCCGGCGCACCGCGGCAACCTCGATGTCGATGGCGTCTTCGAGGCCGGCCGGGAACAGGTAGTGGTGGTCCGCCGCGGTGGTGCAGCCGGACAGCAGCAGCTCGGCCAGGGCAACCGTGGCGGCCAGCTCGAGGTCCTTCGGCGTGAGCCGCGCCCACACCGGGTACAGGTTCTGCAGCCAGGGGAACAACGGGGCGTTGGCCACCGGACCCCACGCGCGCGTCAGCGTTTGGTAGAAGTGGTGGTGCGTGTTGATCAACCCCGGGAGCAGGACGTGGCTGCCGGCGTCGAACGTCTGCGAGCAGGGTGCGGACGGCTGCTGGCCCGCGGCGAGGACCTCCGTGATGACGCCGTTGCTGATGACCAGCCCGCCCGAGGCGTCCAGGGAATTGGCAGTGAAAGCGGCCAGCGGATTCCGGATCCAGAGCCGGGAAGCGGCATCAGGGGCAGCGGAAGCGGGGGAGGGAAGAGTCATGGAAGGCATCCTTGTCTGAGCGGAGTTCTGCACGTTCCAGCTCAGTGAGGCCCTGTCTGCTGATCCAGGTGGCCGGCTGCCAACTGCCATGCGGCGGGGCGGTCCGGGTCCGCACCACCGTAGGGAATGCGGTGACCCGCGTCAATGGCCGCGGAATGTGACCGGCGGCCTGCCGGGGGTGTGAGCACGACGTAACGTGGATTTCACATTGCGAAATTAAATTTCCAGAAACCTATGGCGTGGACCACAAACCGGTGCTAATCTCGATTCTGCCAAAGGCGGGCACCCGAACCCGGGAAGCTATCTACCAGGCGCAACTAAACCTTCACAGCACATGCTGAAGCCTGGTAACCGTTCGCACCTGGTTCCTCTGGTCCTTTGCGCGGCTTCAGGCTTCCCGGCACTAAGGAAGTCGCATCATGAGTACCACCGTCACGGCCGAGCAGTTCCTGGCCCGATCCATCCGGCTGGCAACAGCCAACGTCCTCAACAGTGGCGGGCCCTTCGGCGCCATGATCGTCACCGCGGACGGCAAGACGTTCGACGGCGTCAACCGCGTCACCGCGGACAACGATCCCACCGCCCACGCCGAAGTCACCGCCATCCGCACCGCCTGCCGCGAGCTCGGCACCTTCGACCTCAGCGGCGCCGTCCTCTACACCAGCTGCGAGCCATGCCCCATGTGCCTGGCCTCGGCACTCTGGGCCCGCGTGGAGCGCGTGGTCTTCGCCGCGGACCGCCACGACGCCGCCTCGGTGGGCTTCGACGACGCCGTCTTCTACGAGTACTTCGACAACCAGGACAGGGACTCCCTGATGCCGGTCTCCAAGCTGGAACTGGCCGATCCCCAGGCGCCGGCCCCGCTGGAGCCGTTCAACACCTGGAACACGCTCGAATCCAGGATTGACTACTAGGGCCCGATGGCTGACATGACAATCCTGGACAACTCCTCTGAAAAGCAGGCTGCACTGTTCCCGAATGGAGACAACAGTGCAGAGCCCACAGGGGCACGCGACACGAAAACGGCAACCGGGCGGGGACGGCAAGGAAGCATCCCTCCGGCGCCGAACAACATCCTTGACCGGTTCTTCCACATCACCCGGCGCGGCTCCACCGTGGCCCGCGAGTTCCGCGGCGGCCTGGTCACGTTCTTCACCATGGCGTACATCGTCATCCTGAACCCCCTGATCCTGGGCGGCTTCAGCGCGGACAACGCCCCCGCCGACGTGGCGGGCGGCTGGCTCTCCGCAGCACAGGTGGGGGCCGTCACCGGCCTCACCGCCGGCGTCATGACCATCCTCTTCGGCCTCATCGCCAACCTGCCGTTCGGTCTCGCAGCCGGCCTCGGCATCAACTCCTTCCTGGCCGTCTCCGTGATCCAGGAGGTCACGTGGCCCGAAGCCATGGGCCTGGTGGTGATCAACGGCATCCTGATTGTGCTGTTCGGCGTCACCGGCGCCCGGACCGCCATCTTCCGCGCAGTACCCAAGGAACTTAAGGCCGCCATCACCGTGGGCATCGGCCTGTTCATTGCCTTTATCGGCTTCGTGGACTCCGGCTTCGTCCGGCCCACCGCGGGCGGTCCCCCCGTCCAGCTGGGCGACGGCGGCTCCATCACCTCCATACCCACGCTGGTGTTCGTTGTTGGCCTCCTGGCCATGGGCATCCTGGTGGCACGCAAGGTCCAGGGCGGCCTGCTCATCGGCATCGTCGGCACCACCGTGCTGGCCGCCGTCGTCGAAGCCTTCATGAAGATCGGCCCCGCCAGCGCCACCAACACCGGCGGCTGGCACCTGAACACCCCCGTCCTCTCCGGCCAGCTCGTGTCAGCTCCGGACCTGGGCCTGGTGGGCCAGTTCGACCTCTTCGGCTCGTTCGCCAGGATCGGCGGGCTTGCAGCCACCATGCTGGTCTTCACTCTCGTGTTCACCAACTTCTTCGACGCCATGGGCACCATGACCGGCCTGGCCAAGAGCGCCGGCGTCGCACACAAGGACGGAACGTTCCCGCGGCTCAAGTCCGCCTTCATCGTGGAAGGCTTCGGCGCTGTTGCCGGCGGTGCCACGTCCGGTTCCTCCAACACGGTCTACATCGACTCCGCTGCCGGCATCGGCGAAGGGGCCCGCACCGGCCTGGCCTCCGTGGTCACCGGCGTGCTGTTCCTGGGCTCGATGTTCCTCACACCGCTCACCAGCGTGGTGCCGCTGGAGGTCGCCGCTGCGGCCCTGGTGGTTGTGGGCGCCATGATGATGGCCCAGATCCGCGAGATCAAGTTCACCAAGTTCACGGTGGCGCTGCCGGCATTCCTCACGATCGTGACCATGCCGCTGAGCTACTCGATCGCCAACGGCATCGGCGTGGGCTTCGTCAGCTGGGCCATCATCGGCGCCGCGTCCGGAAAGGCGAAGAAAATCCATCCGCTCATGTGGGTGGTCAGCGCCGGGTTCCTGGTGTACTTCGCCCGCGGGCCCATCAACGCCCTGCTGGGCGGCTGACCCGCCGCGCGCCCGTTCGGCCGCGGCAACCTTCCCCAACCACCTGCTAGGAACGACAATATGGACACCACCGCCGCGCGGAAGAAGGAGCACCACAATGCTTGACCTGATTCCCCTGCTCGGCAGCTGGACGCCCCACCTGGACGGACGGTTTGCCGTGGCCACCATTGTGGGCGCCGGCGGTTCGGTGCCCAGGCCGGTGGGCACCTCCATGCTGGTTGCTGAGTCCGGGGCTGTGCTGGGCAGCCTCTCCGGCGGATGTGTGGAGGGCGCCGTCGTGGCGCTGGCGCAGGAAGCCATGGACGACGACGGCAGCCGCCGGAGGACCTTCGGCTTCAGTTCCACTGACGCCTTCGCCGCCGGGCTCACCTGCGGCGGAGAGCTGGACATCCACGTGGAACCCGTGCCCGCCGCCGTGCCCGGCGGTACTCCGCACCCGCTGCGCGCAGCCCTCATCCAGCTGGTGAGCGCTTTTAGCGGCGAACCCGTTGCCCTGGTGCGGCGCCTGTCTCCGGACGGCGCCGCCGGGGGAGGGGCCGCCGTCGTCCTGCCGGATCCGGCCAGGGCCAGCGCGGCGGCGCCGGAACTCGCGGCGCTGTTGAGTGCCGTGGGACCCGGCCGGGCAGGGACGGAGATCCCTGCCCTCGTACAGTCGCTGCTGCGGGCCGGCGGAGCCGGGCTGGTTCCGCTGGCCGGTCCGGACGGCTGCCTTCCGGACCGGGCGGCGGGCAGCCATGGGAGACCGGCGCTGCTGGTGGAATCCCGGCTGGCTCCGCCGCGGATGATGGTGTTTGGCGCCAACGACTTTGGCGCCGCCCTGGTCCCCGCCGCCAAGCTCCTGGGCTACCACGTGACCCTCGTGGACGCCCGCCCGGCCTTCGCCAACCAGACCCGGTTCGCCGCAGCGGATGCTGTAGTCACGGACTGGCCGCACCGGTACCTGGCGGCCGAGGCAGCGGCGGGCAGGCTGGACAGCCGAACCGTGGCGGCCGTCCTCACCCACGACCCCAAGTTCGATCTTCCGCTCCTCGAAACGGCTCTAGGCCTCGACCTCGCCTACGTGGGGGCCATGGGATCGCGGCGCAGCCACCTGCAGCGCGTCGACGACCTGCTCAGTGCAGGCATCCCCCCCGGCCGGATCGCCCAGCTCCATTCACCCATCGGCCTGGACCTCGGCGCCGTCACCCCGGCGGAGGTGGCCGTGTCCATCACGGCCGAGCTCATCGCCGCCCGGACCCGCGCCGCCACCGGCATTCCGCTCCGGGACCGTTCCGGGCCCATCCACGGGCACCACGCAGACCAGGCTTCGACGGCCGGTCCGTCGGCACCCACCACCCTTTACCAGCAGGAGAACGCATGGACATGAACACCATCGAGGCCGTGGTCCTCACCACAGACCCCGCACAGTGGCGCGACGGCGACGCCTGGCTCGCCGGCGGCACGGTCCTGTTCTCCTACGGCAGCTACGCCTTCGGACCCCGGCCGCTCAGGCGCCTCCTCGACCTCGGCGCAGCAGGCTGGACACCTGTCACCGTCACCGGCGACGGGATCGACCTCGCCGCCACCTGCACCATCGCCGAGCTGTACCGCCTCCCGGAATCCCCGGACGCCTCCGGCCTGCCCTGGCCGGCACTGGACCTGGTCCGGCCGTGCTGCGACTCTTTCGTTGCTTCCTTCAAGGTGTGGAACATGTCCACCGTGGGCGGCAACCTGTGCACCTCACTGCCTGCAGGGCCGGTCATCTCGCTGTGCGCGGGACTGGACGGCATGGCCACCATCGTGGGCCCCGGCGGCACCAGCCGCAGCGTACCCGTCGCCGACTTCGTGACCGGGGACGCGGAAAACTGCCTGGCACCGGGCGAGCTGCTCCGCAGCGTCTACCTCCCGGCGTCGGCCCTGTCATCCCGCACCGCCTTCCGCCGCCTGTCCCTGAGCAACCTGGGCAGGTCCGGGGTACTGCTGATCGGAAGGCTCGACGGCGGCACCGCCCTGGTCCTGACCGTCACCGCAGCCACCAAGCGGCCCGTACAGCTGCGCTTCGACACGATCCCGGACGCCGACCATCTGGCGGCCGCGCTCGAGGATGCCATCCCTGCCGGCCTCTACCACGACGACATCCACGGGCTCCCGGCCTGGCGGCGGGACATGACCTACCGCCTGGCCGAGGAAATCCGTGCCGAACTGGCAGCACCCGAGGGGACAGGAGCGGCGGGCCCCACCGTGTCCGGCGACTTCTGGCCGCCCCGGAGCGCCCCGGCCTCCGGTTCCACAGCACTTCCGAAAGGGGCCTGACCATGGCCATCAACATCAACGGCGCACCGGCCGAGACGGATCCACGCCCGGGCCAGTGCCTCCGGACCTTCCTCCGGGAACAGGGAAACCTCGGCGTCAAGAAGGGCTGCGACGGCGGCGACTGCGGTGCCTGCACCGTCCACGTTGACGGCACACCGGTCCACAGCTGCATCTACCCCGCCGTCCGCGCCGACGGGCGCGCCGTCACCACCATAGAGGGACTGGCCGCCGCGTCCGGCGACGGTCCCGGCCTGCACCCCGTGCAGCAGCAGTTCATGGAGCGGCAGGGCTTCCAGTGCGGCTTCTGCACCGCCGGCATGGTGATGACAGCCGCCACGTTCGACGACGAACAAAAGGACAACCTGCCCCGCAACCTCAAGGGCAACCTCTGCCGCTGCACGGGCTACCGCGCCATTGCTGACGCCGTCTGCGGCCACGCCGGGCACCCGGATCCGCAGGGGCAGGGCTCGGGTATCGCCGGGGCAAGCCAGCCGGACCCGGAACCCGGCCAGCTCGGCGACGACGTCCCCGCGCCCGCCAGCCGTGCGGTGGTCACCGGCTCGGCCCGTTACACCCTGGACATCCCGCAGGAGGTGCAGCAGGCCCTGCTGCACCTGAAGCTCCTCCGCTCACCGCACGCCCACGCGCGGGTGGTGTCCATCGACAAGGACGCTGCCCTCCGGATCCCCGGCGTGGTGGCCGTCTTCACCCCTGACGACGCCCCGGAGCAGCTTTTCTCCACCGCCCAGCACGAACTCTTCACCGACGATCCGGACGATACCCGCGTGCTGGATGACGTGGTCCGGTTCATCGGGCAGCGCGTGGCCGCCGTCGTCGCCGAATCCGTAGCTGCCGCCGAGGCAGGCGTGCGGGCGCTGAAGGTCAGCTACGAAGAACTGCCCGCCGTCTTCACGCCGCAGGATGCCCTGCGGCCCGGCGCCCCGCTGGTGCACGGCGACAAGGACGGCGCCACCGCCCGGATCTCCCGGCCGGACCGCAACGTGGTGGCGGAGCTGCATACCGAACTGGGAAGCGTGGCCACTGGCTTCGCGGAAGCAGACTTCATCCACGAACAGACCTACCAAACCCAGCGGGTTCAGCATGTGGCGCTCGAAACCCACGCGGCCATCGCCTCCGTTGATGCCGACGGCCGGCTCCAGGTCCGCACCTCCAGCCAGGTCCCGTTCCTGGTCCGGCGAACCCTGTGCCGGGTGTTCGGGCTGGAGGAGGACAAAGTGCATGTGGTGGCAGGCAGGGTTGGCGGTGGCTTCGGTGGCAAGCAGGAAGTCCTCACCGAGGACCTCGTGGCGCTCGCGGCCCTGAAGCTGAAGCGGCCCGTGCAGCTGGAGCTCACCCGCACCGAACAGTTCACCGCCACCACAACGCGGCATCCGTTCACCATCGAGCTCAAGGCCGGGGCCAGCAAGGACGGCCACCTCACCGCCCTGGAGCTGGACGTGCTCACCAACACCGGTGC
Source organism: Pseudarthrobacter sp. 1G09 (assembly GCF_050038305.1). Classification (NCBI taxonomy): domain Bacteria; kingdom Bacillati; phylum Actinomycetota; class Actinomycetes; order Micrococcales; family Micrococcaceae; genus Pseudarthrobacter; species Pseudarthrobacter sp. 1G09. Next base: position 3,709,481 of record NZ_CP188306.1, on the reverse strand, counting down.
CTACGGAAACCACGGCCCCGGCGTCATGTTCCACGGATGCGGCGAATCCCTGGCCGTGTACAAGTGCGACAACAAAAAAGTGGACGCCCGCGCCATGTACACCCACACGGTCCCGGCCGGGGCGTTCCGCGGATACGGGCTGAGCCAGATGATTTTCGCGGTGGAGTCCGCCATGGACGAACTCGCCGCCGGCATCGGCATGGATCCGTACGAGTTCCGCCGCCGGAACATGGTGCGCGAAGGCGACCACATGCTGTCCACCCACCCGGAACCCGAGGAGGACGTGCACTACGGCAGCTACGGGCTGGACCAATGCCTGGACCTGGTGCGCGGCGCCCTGGACCGCGGCCTGGAACGGTACCGGGCCGCCGGCTTGGACCGGCTGGGACCGGACTGGATGACCGGCGAGGGCACCGCACTGTCCATGATCGACACCGTACCGCCGCGCGGACACTTCGCCCACTCGCGGATGCGGCTCCTGGCCGACGGAACGTACCAGGCCGACGTCGGCACGGCGGAGTTCGGCAACGGCACCACCACCGTCCACGCCCAGCTTGCCGCGACCGCGCTGTCCACGGAGGCCGCCCGGGTGGCGGTGCGGCAGTCCGACACGGACCTGGTAGAGCACGATACCGGCGCGTTCGGCTCGGCCGGCACGGTGGTGGCCGGAAAAGCCACGCTTGCTGCGGCCGAGGAACTGGCTGTCCGCATCCGGGCCTTTGCCGCGGGCATCCGGCAGACCCAGGCCTCCGCCTGCGTCCTCGACGGAGACACTGTGGTGGTGGACGGGACGCCCGTGGCACTGTCGGAACTGGCGCAGGCAGCTGAGGAGGCCGGCGTCGAACTCGCTGCCGAGGGCCGCTGGGGCGGAACGCCGAGGTCCGTGGCGTTCAACGTGCACGGCTTCCGCGTGGCGGTGAACCGGAACACCGGCGAACTGAGGATCCTGCAGAGCGTGCAGGCGGCCGACGCCGGCGTGGTGGTGAATCCCCGGCAGTGCCGCGGCCAGATCGAGGGCGGCATTGCCCAGGCCATTGGTGCGGCGCTGTACGAGGAAGTGGTGGTGGATAGCGCCGGCAAGGTCACCACGGACATCCTGCGGCAGTACCACATCCCCACCTTCGCGGACGTGCCGCGGAGCGAGGTGTACTTTGCCGATACCAACGACAAGCTGGGCCCGCTCGGTGCCAAGTCCATGAGCGAAAGCCCGTTCAACCCGGTGGCACCGGCGCTGGCCAATGCCATCCGGAACGCCACCGGAGTGCGGTTCGCGTCGCTGCCCATTGCCCGGGACCGGATCTACCTGGGGATGAAGGAGGCCGGGTTGGTGTCCGCGGACCACGTCCATTCCCAGCCGGTGCGTTGAACCGGCGGGCCGTAAAATTCCGGTGGCTGCCGGGCTGCCCCCTATAGTCGGGGGATGGAACAACGGATTTTAGGCAGGACCGGACGGAACGTCTCCATCGTGGGGCTGGGCACCTGGCAGCTTGGCGCGGACTGGGGCAACGTGAACCCGGCCGCGGCCCAGTCCATCCTGGCGGCGTCCGCCGAGGCCGGTGTCACCTTCTTCGACACCGCTGACGTGTACGGCGACGGCAAGAGCGAACAGGCCATCGGCAAGTTCCTGGCAGACAACCCCGGGCTGGACATCACCGTGGGCACCAAGATGGGCCGCCGGATGGACCAGCGCCCTGAAAATTACACGCTGGCCAACTTCCGCCAGTGGGTTGACCGCTCGCGGAAGAACCTGGGAACGGACGCCCTGGACCTGGTCCAGCTGCACTGCCCGCCCACGCCGGTGTTCAGCAGCAACGAGGTCTACGACGCCCTGGACACCCTGGTGTCCGAAGGCGCCATCCGCAACTATGGCGTCAGCGTGGAGCGGACGGACGAAGCCCTGGAAGCCATCCGGCGCCCGGGAACGGCCTCGGTCCAGATCATCCTGAACGCTTTCCGGCTCAAGCCCCTGGACGAGGTCCTGCCCGCCGCGAAGGCAGCGGGCGTGGGGATCATCGCCCGCGTCCCCCTTGCTTCAGGGCTGCTGTCCGGGAAATACACCAAGGACACCACGTTCGCGGACAACGACCACCGGAACTACAACCGCGACGGCGGCTCCTTCGATGTGGGGGAGACCTTCTCCGGGGTGGACTACCAGCTCGGCCTGAAGGCTGTGGCCGAGTTCGAACAACTGGTTCCCGCCGGCGCCACCACCGCCCAGGCCGCCATCGCCTGGATCGCCGCACAGGACGGCGTCACCACGGTGATACCCGGTGCCCGCAACGTGGACCAGGCCGTGGCGAACGCTGCCGCCGCTGACGTGGCTGTCACCGATGAATTCGGCGAAGGTGTCCGCTGGATCTACGACCACTATTTCCGCGAGGCCATCCACCCGCGCTGGTAGCCGTGATTCCAGGTCCGGACAGTTCCATGCGGCCCGCGGACAGCGTCGACGCGTTCATTGGCGCGCTCGCTGCCGTGGAGCCCGGTGCTGACTCGACCAACTTCTTTGACCACACAGTCCCGGAAAATGCGCTGCGCCGGAACAACCTGAAGCTTTATTTGCAGGAGATGCTGGAACGCCGGCCACCGATCCTGCTGGTGGGCGAGGCGCCGGGCTTCCGGGGCATGCGGATTACCGGCGTGCCCTTCACCAACCGCACCATCTTCGAGGGACCGGCCAACAGCTTTGGGCTGTTCGGGCCCGGCAAGGGATACGTCCTGCCGCCCGAGGCTGCGGGGGTTGCGGCGGAACCCACGGCAACTGTGATGTGGGAGGTCCTGGCCGAACTCGGCGTCCTGCCGCTGCTGTGGAGCGCTTTCCCGTGGCATCCGCACATGCCGGGGCAGCCGCTGACCAACCGCACGCCGCGGCCGTCCGAAGCGGCCCTCGGCACCCCGTTCTGGCAGGCACTGGCGGAGCTGTTTGCTGTCCGCACCATAGTGGCCGTGGGTAACGTGGCACACCGCAGCCTGCTCCGTAGCGGACTGGATGCGCCCAAGATCCGGCACCCCGCCCACGGCGGCCGGGCCGGCTTCAAGGGCGGGTTGGAGCAGCTGCTACTGAAGTAAGCCCAGCTGGTCCGGCGTGTCGATGTCCTCGCCGGTGGACTGGTCGCTGCAATCCACCTCATCCACCATCCCGGGGTTGGCGCGGAGGAAGCCCCGTGCCCCGGCGTCACCGGTCACCGTTGTGGCAACAGCCGAACGCAAAGACGCGTCGATGAGGAGTGGATGGCCGCGCTGGAGTTGGCTGCGCTGGAGTTGGCCGGGCTTGAGATGGTTGCGTGGACTGCCGTCAGGGAGATCCCGAGGGCGGTACGCGGCGGCGGTGACCCGGCCCGGGCGGTGGGCGGCGAGCAGCCGCGCCACCGTTTCCGGGGTGAGTCCGGGCTGGTCTACGAGGGCCACCAGCAGGTGGTCCGCCGGATCTGCGGTCCCTTCACCGAGCAAGAAGGAACTGCCCATGCCGGACTGCCAGTCCGGATTGGCGGCAACCCGGCAACGGCCCAGATCGGCCGCCTCGACAACCTCCGCAGCACCCGCGCCGAGGACCACAACCACGTCACGGCAGCCGCCATCGAAGAGTGCTCCGGCGATGGCCTCAACCAGCGGCCGCCCGCGGTAGGGCAGCAGCGCCTTCGGCCCGAGGCCCAGGCGGGTGCCCGCTCCGGCCGCAAGGACGACGCCCGTGGTGCGCCGCTTCCGCTCGCTAGCTGTTGTCATACCTGCACCCTAGTCATAAAGGCGGCCGGAGCAGTTCCCTCGACAACTGTCCCAGCCGCCTGGATGACCTTCAGGCACTGCCTTGTCAGGCGTCGCCGCCCACACCGCCAGTAGTGCCGGCGTTGACGTCCAGGAGCTTGTACCGGTCCATGGCGTACGACGGCGCGTCCGCCTCCACATCACCCCTTGCCGCGAGCAGCTGGAGCACTTTGACCACGATGGAGTGGGTGTCGTTTTTGAAGTAGCGGCGGGCTGCTGCGCGGGTGTCGGAGAAGCCGAAGCCGTCTGCGCCGAGGGTGGCGTATTCGTTGGGGACGAATTGGCGGATCTGGTCGGGGACGGCTTTCATGTAGTCGGAGACGGCGACGACGGGGCCGGTGGCGCCTTCGAGTTGTTGGGTGACGAACGGGACCCGGGCGGGTTGTTCGGGGTTGAGGAAGGCTTCTTCTTCGGCGGCGAGGCCGTCGCGTCGGAGTTCGTTCCAGGAGGTGACGGACCAGACGTCGGCGGAGACGGACCAGTCTTCGGCGAGGATGCGCTGGGCTTCGAGGGCCCAGGGCACTGACACGCCGGACGCCAGGATCTGCGCCTTAGGTCCTTCAACTCCCGACGCCGAGACCCGGTGGATACCACCCAGGACACCCTGCACATCCAGGTTTTCCGGTTCCGCCGGCTGGACAATCGGCTCGTTGTACACCGTGAGGTAATACATCAGGTTCCGGTCATCCGAGTCCGGCCCGTACATGCGTTCGAGGCCGTCGCGGATGATGTGGCCCATTTCGTAGCCGTAGGCGGGGTCGTAGGTGACCACTGCCGGGTTCGTTGATGCCAGGAGGGGGGAGTGTCCGTCGGCGTGCTGGAGGCCTTCGCCGGTGAGGGTGGTCCGTCCTGCGGTGGCGCCGATGATGAAGCCGCGGGTCATTTGGTCTGCTGCTGCCCAGAAGGCGTCGCCGGTGCGTTGGAAGCCGAACATGGAGTAGAACACGTAGACCGGGACCAGGGGTACGCCGTGGGTGGCGTAGGCGGTGCCGGCGGCGGTGAAGGCTGCCACGGCGCCGGCTTCGTTGATGCCGGGGTGGATGAGCTGGCCGGCGGGGGATTCCTTGTAGGCCAGGACGAGGTCGCGGTCCACGGAGAGGTAGTTCTGGCCCTTGGGGTTGTAGATCTTCGCCGTCGGGAAGAACGCATCCATGCCGAACGTGCGGGATTCGTCCGGCACGATGGGCACAATCCGGTTCCCGAACTTCTTGTCGCGGAGGAGGTCCTTGAGCAGGCGCACGAAGGCCATGGTGGTGGCCGCCTGCTGCTTCCCCGAGCCGCGCCTGGCCGCATCGTAGGACTTGGCTTCCGGCAGCTCGACGGCCTCATGCTGTGAACGGCGTTCCGGAACCGACCCGCCAAGGGCCCTGCGGCGTTCGTGGAGGTAGGCGATTTCGGGTGCATCGGCACCCGGGTGGTAATAGGGAGGGCGATATGGATCGGCGTCCAGTTGCTCGTCCGACACAGGGATGCGGAGGTAGTCCCGGAAGTCCTTGAGGTCCTCCACCGTCAGCTTCTTCATTTGATGCGTGGCATTCCGGCCTTCAAACCTGGGTCCGAGTCCGTAGCCTTTGACGGTTTTGGCGAGGATGACGGTGGGTTTGCCCTTGAATTCGGTGGCGGCTTTGTAGGCTGCGTAGACCTTGCGGTAGTCGTGGCCACCGCGTTTGAGGTTCCAGATCTGGTCATCGGTGAGGTCCGCGACCATGTCTTTGGTGGCGGGGTCCTTGCCGAAGAAGTGTTCGCGGACGAACCCGCCGGATTCGGCCTTGTAGGTCTGGTAGTCCCCGTCGGGGGTTTCGTTCATGATCTTCACCAGGGACCCGTTGGTGTCCTGGGTGAGGAGGTCATCCCATTCCCGGCCCCAGACGACCTTGATCACGTTCCAGCCCGCGCCGCGGAAGAACGCTTCGAGTTCCTGCATGATCTTCCCGTTGCCCCGGACCGGCCCGTCGAGGCGCTGGAGGTTGCAGTTGATCACGAAGTTCAGGTTGTCCAGGTTCTCGTTCGCGGCGAGCTGGAGCAGGCCGCGGGACTCGGGCTCGTCCATCTCCCCGTCGCCCAGGAACGCCCAGACCTGCTGGTCGGAGGTGTCTTTCAGTCCGCGGTTGTGCAGGTACCGGTTGGACTGGGCCTGGTAGATCGCGTTCATCGGGCCGATACCCATGGACACGGTGGGGAATTCCCAGAAGTCCGGCATCAGGCGCGGGTGCGGGTAGGAGGACAGGGCGTGGCCCTGCCGGGACTTTTCCTGCCGGAACCCGTCCAGGTCCTCTTCGGTGAGGCGGCCTTCCATGAACGCGCGGGCGTACATGCCGGGGGAGGCGTGACCCTGGAAGAAGACCTGGTCCCCGCCGCCGGGAGCGTCCTTGCCGCGGAAGAAGTGGTTGAAGCCGACCTCGTACAGGGTCGCAGCACCGGCGTAGGTGGAGATGTGCCCGCCCACCCCGATCTCGGGCCGCTGCGCCCGGTGCACCATGACCGCGGCGTTCCACCGCATGTACGCCCGGTACCGGCGCTCGTACTCCTCATTGCCCGGGAACGGTGCTTCCTGGTCCACGGGGATCGTGTTCACGTAATCGGTGGTGGTCACCATCGGCACCCCGACACTCTGCGCGCCCGCACGCTGCAGCAGGCTCCGCATAATGTACTGGGCACGCTCGGTACCCTGTTCCCGGATCAACGCATCCAGGGACTCAACCCACTCCGCAGTCTCTTCCGGATCACGATCAGGCAGCTGGTCAGTCAACCCGCTGAGGATATGGGAGGTATCTTCTCCTGCAGCCACGGGAGCCTCTTTTCATCTTCGAATGGCCCATGTTTTCGTATTGTGAGAAAACATTTCTGTATGACGAGATTATCTGCGAGGTAAGGGTCGGGTCAATGCGGCCGCCTGCCACTTCCGCCTATGGCCGCAGTCGGGGCCTTCCCAACCATTTATGACTGTTCTGGGGCGTGGCACTGCCTTGACGGTACGTGACCCAGGTCATACGCTGGTTTTCACTATTCAATATCTCGATTCCGCAGAGTGGAATAACAGAAACGACGGGGACCAGCAGTACTGACTCCCATCGTCGGACTCACCACCCCGGAAGCCCCAATGAATTGAGACAACCTTATGAAGACCCCTCCTCCGGCGGGCGTTGACGCGGCCCAGGAGCTGACAACGCCGTCAGTTGCTCCCACCCATCCGTCCGTCAGCGTTGACGACCTGTGCGAAGCAGCAAGCGCAGCATCAGGCAAGAACATCAGCCCCACCCTGTACAACGTGGACCTTGCCCCCACCAAGCGTGAAGGCCGCAGCTGGACCAGCTACAGCATCTTCACGCTGTGGGCCAACGACGTTCACAGCCTCGGAAACTACGCTTTCGCCATTGGCCTGTTCGCCCTCGGCCTCGGCGGCTGGCAGATACTCCTGGCCCTGGGCATCGGAGCGGCGCTGCTGTTCGGACTGCTGACCCTCTCAGGCTTCATGGGCGTTAAGACCGGCGTTCCCTTCCCGGTGATGAGCCGGATCAGCTTCGGCATCAGGGGAGCCCAGATCGCCAGCCTCCTCCGCGGCGCCGTCGCAGTGGCCTGGTTCGGCATCCAGACGTACCTCGCCTCCGTCGTGTTCCGCGTAATGCTCGTGGCCATGTTCCCCGCATTGGCCGACCTGGACAAGGACTCCATCCTGGGGCTGTCCACCCTTGGCTGGGCCGCATTCCTGGTCCTGTGGGTGGTGCAGCTGGTGATCGTGAGCTTTGGGATGGAGATGATCCGCAAGTACGAAGCCTTCGCCGGCCCCGTCATCCTGGCCACCATGGCAGCCATGGCCATCTGGATCTTCATGGAAGCGGGCGGGTCAATCGCCTGGTCATCGAACAACGCCCTGGAAGGGCTGGACATGTGGCGGACCATCTTCGCCGGCGGCGCCCTCTGGGTATCCATCTACGGCACGTTCGTTCTGAATTTCTGCGACTTCACCCGCTCCGCCGTCTCCAAGAACGCCGTGGTGCGGGGAAACTTCTGGGGCATCCCCATCAACATGCTGCTCTTCGGAGCCATCGTGGTGGTCATGGCCGGCGGCCAGTTCAAGATCAACGGCACCATCATCCAGAGCCCGTCGGACATCGTCCAGACCATCCCGAACACGCTCTTCCTGGTCCTGGCCTGCCTGGCCCTGCTGATCCTCACCATTGCCGTCAACCTGATGGCCAACTTCGTTGCCCCCGTTTACGCCCTGACTAACCTGTTCCCCAAGCGGCTCAACTTCCGCCGGGCCGCCGTCGTCAGCGCCGTCATCGGCCTGGTGATCCTGCCCTGGAACCTCTACAACAACCCCCTGGTCATCCTGTACTTCCTGGGCGGCCTCGGTGCGCTGCTCGGCCCGCTGTTCGGTGTGGTCATGGCCGACTACTGGCTGATCCGCCGCGGCAAGGTCAACGTCCCCGAGCTCTACACTGCTTCACCCGACGGCGCTTACTTCTACCGCAACGGCGTCAACCCGCGGGCCCTCACCGCCATGGTGCCGGCCGCCGCCGTGGCCCTGTGCATCGCCTTCGTTCCGGCGCTGGCCGCCGTGGCGCCCTTCGCCTGGTTCTTCGCGGCCAGCATCGCCGCAGTGGTGTACTACTTCGCTGCCGACCGGACACAACGGCTGGAAGACCGCGACGGCGAGTCCATCGCCGTCGCCAGCACCCACTGACCAGGGTCCACCCACCGCCGCCCACCGCCGCAGCCCCGCAAAGGAAACACCATGCGCATCCTCGTTGCCAACGTCAACACCACCGAGTCCATGACCGAATCCATCGCCGCCTCTGCCCGTGCGGTTGCCGCGCCGGGTACGGAGATCGTGGGCATCACGCCCCGCTTCGGCGCCGATTCCTGTGAGGGGAACTTCGAAAGCTACCTGGCGGCCATCGCCGTTATGGACGCGGTAACGTCCTACCCGGAGCCGTTCGATGCGGTGGTCCAGGCCGGCTACGGCGAGCACGGCCGGGAAGGACTGCAGGAACTCCTGGACGTCCCGGTAGTGGACATTACCGAGGCCGCGGCCAGCACTGCCATGTTCCTGGGCCACAAGTACTCCGTGGTGACCACCTTGGACCGCGCCGTACCGCTCATCGAGGACCGGCTCAAGCTCGCCGGCCTGGACGCCCGTTGCGCCTCGGTCCGGGCGAGCGGAATGGCGGTACTGGAACTTGAGGAAGAGCCTGAGCGGGCCGTGGAGGCAATCGTCAGCGAGGCCATGCGGGCCGTCACCCAGGACAAAGCGGAGGTGATCGTCCTGGGCTGCGGCGGGATGGCCGGGCTGGACGAACAGATCCGGCAGCGCGCAGGAGTTCCCGTGGTGGACGGTGTGGCCTCGGCCGTCACCATTGCGGAGTCGCTGGTGCGTATGCGGCTGTCCACCTCCAAGATCCGGACTTACGCTGCGCCCCGGCCCAAGACCGTCATAGGCTGGCCGCTGAACAGCGCCGGAACGGCGGCACAGCTGCAGAACACACGTCCGTAGGACCCTGCTGCGGGACAACCAGCCGTAGAACGAGGAGCACACGTGAGAATGTCCCACTCCGAAGGACGGGTGGCCGTGGTCACCGGCGCCGGCTCCGGCATCGGTCGGGAGGTGGCACGCCAGATGCTGGCCGACGGGTACCGGGTAGTCCTGGCGGGCCGGCGGGAGTCTCCGCTCAAGGAAACCGCGGCGGACCATCCCGGCGCGTTCGTGGTGGCATGCGACGTCTCCCGGCCGGACGACGTCGAACGCCTCTTCTCGGCCGCCCTTCAGCGGTGGGGCCGCGTGGACGTCCTGTTCAACAATGCCGGCGTGTTTGGCCCGGCCGCGAGCGTGGACGAGATCAGCGTGGACGACTGGAACGCCACCGTGGCCGTAAACCTGACCGGGTCCATGCTGTGCGCTGCGGCCGCGGTGCGGGCCATGAAGGCCCAGGAACCGCAGGGGGGCCGGATCATCAACAACGGGTCCATCGCGGCCCACTCGCCCCGGCCGCGGACCGTCGCCTACACGGTGACCAAACACGCCATGACGGGCCTGACCAAGAGCATCGAACTGGACGGACGCGGGTTCGGGATCACCTGCGGGCAGATCGATATCGGCAACACCGCCACGGAGATTATGGACACCATCGGCGTGGGCTCCGGTGCGCTGCAGGCCGATGGGACCCGCCGGGTGGAACCGACCTTTCCGGTGGCGGACGCGGCCCGTGCGGTGCTGATGATGGCCAACATGCCGGCGTCGGCCAGCGTGGGCTCCGTGGTGGTGACGGCTGCGGGTATGCCCTTCATCGGCCGCGGCTGAACCGGCCCAGGCCTAGAGCGGCAGGAGTCCCGACAGGTCTGCGCGGAGCCCGGACGCGGCCACCTTGCCAGCCCCGACAGCGTCCGCCCAGGCGAGCCCGCCGGTGGCCATCGCAAGCCACGTGGCGGCGTCGCACTCTATGACGTTCGGCGGTGTGCCGCGGGTGTGGCGCGGCCCTTCAACGCATTGGGTGACGCCGAAGGGCGGCACCCGGACCTCCACGGAGTTGCCCGGCGCGCGGGCGGTGACTTCCTCCAGGGTGTAGCGCACGGCAGTGGCCAGGACATTCCGCGGGAGGGGGGCGTCCGACGGCGACCGGGCCGCTTCCAGCCACGCGTCCAGGGCCGCTTTGCCTTCCTTCACGTCGACGCGGCGGCGGGCGGTTGCCATGGTTCCATCCTTAGTTCCGGTGGCGGTTGGATCAGTGCGGGGTTGGTCAGTCCAGGAGAGCGGAAACCGCGGGGCCCAGGCGGATCCTGCCCACGGGGCGGCCGCCGCCCAGCACGGGGTCCACCACTTTTTCAAGGACGCTGGCCACGACCGGGATTTCCACGGCGCCGGCCGCGGCCAGCAGCGTCAGCGCCACCAGGGATGTGGCACGAAGGTTCCCGTCGAGGATCTTGACGGCCACCGAGACACCCTGCGGTGTGGCCATGGCGAGCACGCCCTCGGCGCCGATCTTGGCAATGACCTCCAGCTCATCCATCACCAAGGTGTTGGCCTCGCCCCGGCCCTGCACCGCCCACGGGTAATCGAGCATGGACGTGGCAATCGTGGCGGCGCGGGCGTTGGAGGTTTGGTCGCCGGGGGCCTTGGCCAGGAGGGAGTACCCCCGGGCCAGGCCCTTGAGGGACAGCGCCGCCACTGGGGCTCCGCAGCCGTCGATCCCCAGGTGCGCGATTTTCTCGCCGGTGTATTCCTCGATGACGCTCCGCACGCGCTGCTGCAGCGGGTGGTTCGGCTCAAGGTAGCTGTGCGTATCCCAGCCGTTTTCGGTGCAGGCCCAGAGGAACGCGGCGTGCTTGCCGGAACAGTTGAAGGCCAGCCGGGATTTGCCCTTCTCGGAGCGGACCAGCCAGTTCCGCGCGGTTTCGTCCTGCGGCCATGCTTCGGGGCACTGCAGCTGGTCCTCCCGCACCCCGGCGGCTTTCAGCATTCCCGCCACCACGTCCATGTGGTCCAGTGAGCCCGTGTGGCTGCCACAGGCAACGGCCACCTGGGCTCCCCGCAGCGGGACGCCGGACTGCATGGAGGCCAGGGCCTGGAACGGTTTGAGGGCCGACCGCGCGTAGATGGGGGTGTTGATGTCGCCGAGCTCCGTCACCACGGATCCGTCAGCGGAAAGAAGGACAGCCGAGCCGATGTGCCGGGACTCCACGAAGCCGCTGCGTTCTATCACGGCCAGTTCGACGGCGGAGTCCACGGTAAAGGTGGCGTGGGGATTGTGCGGCATGCTGCCAGTCTAGGGGGAACCCCCGGGCGGGACGGGCCGACGCGGCGTCACTCCACCGTGACCATCAAGGACTGCCAGCCCGAGGCGCCGTCCGGGACGGGGTCCGCGCGTTGCTCCGTCTGCACCTCGCCCGTGCCGTCCGTGGCGCGGACCTTGATGTAGTGGGGGCCCGGCGTGGCGTCCCACTCGTAGGACCACTGCCGCCAGGTCACCAGCGATGCCTCGGTGGACAGTGTGGCCTCCGCCCAGTCCGCGTTGTCGATCTGGATTTCCACTTTGGTGATGCCCCGGGTCTGGGCCCAGGCGGTGCCGCCCACGGCAACCTTCCCGGCGGGGACCTTGGCGAAGGACTTGGGCACGTCCACCCGCGCCATGGTCTTGATGGGTCCGCGTTCGGACCAGCCGCGCTCGGTCCAGTACGCCTTGCTGTCCGCGAACCGGGTGACTTCCAGGTCCACCACCCACTTGGTGGCGGAGACGAACCCGTACAGGCCCGGCACCACCATCCGCACCGGGTAGCCGTGCTCCAGGGGCAGTGGCTCGCCGTTCATGCCGATCGCCAGCATGGCGTCCCGGCCGTCCTGTAGTACTTCCAGGGGCGTGGACGCACTGAAGCCGTCGATGGAGGTGGAAAGGACCATGTCAGCTCCCTCCTTGGGCTTGGCCCGCTTCAGCACTTCCCGGAGCGGCAGTCCCAGCCACTTGGCGTTGCCCGCCAGGTTCCCGCCCACCGGGTTTGAGACGCAGGTGAGCGTCACGTGCGATTCGATGAGGTCGGCGTCGAGCAGGTCCTGGAACGTCAGGCGCACCTCTTCCTCCACCAGGCCGTGGACCCGCAGCTCCCAGTCGTCGGCATTGATCTCGGGAACGCTCAGGGCAGTGTCGATCCGGTAGAAATCGTTGTTGGGGGTCACCCACGGCGGCGCACCGTCCACGGGCGACTGGACGCCGGCGGGAATGGCAGGGGCAGCCGTGGCTGGTGCGGGGAGCTGGAGCGCGTCGCGTGCCTTGGCGATATTGCTGCGTGCGGCACCGAGCAGCCGGCCTCCCGTGGCTGCGACGCCGGCCGCAACGGCGGTGATTCCGGCCGCGGCGAAGAACCTCCGGCGGCTGCTGCCCTCGCTCCCAACCCGTACATAGGCGTCGTCCGCCAGGTCTGCCGGCGCCTCGGGCCAGGCCTTCAGGGCCTGCACCCGGTTCACCAGGAATCGGAGCACCGCCACACCCGCGAAGGTCCCGAGGACCGCGGGGATGGCATCAACGGCCGAAACACCCGCCCGCGTCACCACGCACGCCACGATCACCGCGCCCATGAACAGGACGCCCAGGACGCCCAACGCCCACTTTCGGTACGCCACGACACCCAGGACACAGGCCAGGACAGTGATGGTCAGGCCCATGCCGACGAACAGGGCCGCCTTGTCGTTGGTGCCGAACGTGGCGATGGCGAAGTCCTTCAGCCACCCCGGGGTGAAATCAATGAAGGTGGAGCCAAGCGCAAAGAGCGGTGTGGCGCGGGCGGTGAAGAACGCGCCGAGCAGCTCCGCCACGGCAAGTACGACGGCGGCAGCCACCACACCTGCCAGCGCAGCCAGGGGAGCGGGTCCAGTGAGGCGGTTCCGTAGCGTTGTCATGGCAGGTGTTCGGAGCGGAACAGCCCCGCGGATGGCAGCGGGCGGCAAGGACACAGCTTAGGAGCGGGCAGGGTCCACAAAGTACGCTTGGAGACTGTGAAGGTACTCGTCATCGGCCCCGGAGGCCGCGAACACGCCATTGTCCGCTCCCTGCTCGCCGATCCCAACGTGTCCGAGGTCCATGCAGCACCCGGTAACGCCGGCATCAGCAAGTTGGTCCCCACACACAAGATCAACGGTAATGATCCCGACGCCGTCGCGAAGCTGGCCACCAAGCTGGCCGTAGACCTCGTGGTGGTGGGCCCCGAAGCCCCGCTGGCCGCAGGCGTGTCCGATGCTGTCCGTGAGGCAGGCATTCCCGTGTTCGGCCCCAGCAAGGCCGCCGCGCAGCTGGAAGCGTCCAAGGCGTTCGCCAAGGAGATCATGGCCGAGGCAGGTGTGCCCACGGCGATGGCACTGGTGGCCACCAACGCCGAAGAGGCCGCATCAGCACTGGACACCTTCGGCGCCCCCTACGTGGTCAAGGACGACGGCCTCGCCGCCGGCAAGGGCGTGGTGGTCACACGCAACCGCGAGGAAGCCCTGGCCCACGCCCAGTCCTGCTTCGATGCCGGTGGGTCGGTAGTGATCGAGGAATTCCTGGACGGCCCCGAGGTATCCCTCTTTGTCCTCTGCGACGGACACAACACCGTGGCACTTTCGCCCGCCCAGGACTTCAAGCGCATCTTCGACAATGACGAAGGCCCCAACACCGGCGGCATGGGCGCCTACACCCCGCTTGAGTGGGCCCCCGAAGGCCTCGTCCAGGAAGTCCTCGACCGGGTGGCCCAGCCCACCGTCAACGAAATGGCCCGCCGCGGCACGCCCTTTGTCGGCGTCCTGTTCGTCGGCCTGGCCCTGACCTCACGGGGCACGCGGGTTATCGAATTCAACGTCCGCTTCGGCGACCCCGAGACCCAGGCCGTCCTGGCACGGCTCAAAACGCCGCTCGGCTCCCTGCTCCTCTCCGCCGCCAAGGGCGAACTGGACACCGCGGAAGAGCTGCGCTGGTCCAAGGACACCGCCGTCGCCGTCGTGGTTGCGTCCGAAAACTACCCGGACACTCCGCGCACCGGAGACCGCATCCGCGGCCTGAAGAAGGCCGAGGCACTGGAGGGCGTGCACGTCATCCACGCCGGAACCGCCCTGGACGACGACGGCAAGGCAGTTTCCGCCGGCGGCCGCGTCCTGGCGGTGGTCGCCCTGGGCAGTGACCTGGTGGAGGCGCGCGAACGCGCCTACGACGGCGTGGAACTGGTCCAGCTGGACGGCGGACAGTTCCGCAGCGACATCGGCCGCAAGGCCGCCCGCGGCGAAATCAAGGTGCCGTACGCCGCCACGGGTGCGCTGCCCATCACGAAAGCGAAGGCCTAGCATGAGCGAAACTCCCGCATCCCGCGGCTTCAGCAGCGCCAGCACCCTGGACCTGCCGGGCTGGACCCACGTCTACTCCGGCAAGGTCCGCGACCTGTATGAGCCCGCCGACGAGTCAGTCAAGGAACGCGTGGGCCAGGACTGTGTGCTGGTGGTGGCCAGCGACCGGATCAGCGCCTACGACCATGTGCTCTCCAGCGAGATCCCGGACAAGGGCCGCATCCTCACCCAGCTGAGCCTGTGGTGGTTCGACCAGCTGGGCGTGGAGCACCACGTCCTGGGCTCCACCGTCGAAGAAGGCGTCCCGGCCGAGGTCGAGGGCCGGGCCATGATCTGCAAGAAGCTGGACATGTTCCCGGTGGAATGCATCGCCCGCGGCTACCTCACCGGTTCCGGGCTGCTCGAGTACCGGGCGTCCGGTACCGTCTGCAACATCCCGCTGCCGGACGGCCTGGTGGACGGCTCCCGCCTGGAGCACGCCATCTTCACGCCGTCGGCAAAGGCAGCTGTTGGCGAGCACGACGAGAACATCACCTACGACGCCGTGGTGGCGCTGGTGGGGGATGACATCGCGGCCCGCCTGAGTGAACTGACGCTGAAGATCTACACCACCGCGGAGAAGATTGCCCGCGAGCGTGGCATCATCCTGGCCGACACCAAGGTGGAATTCGGCTACGACGCTGTCTCCGGTTCCATCACGTTGGGCGACGAGGTGCTGACGCCGGACTCTTCACGCTTCTGGGACGCCGCCACCTACCAGCCGGGCCAGGCCCAGCCGTCCTACGACAAGCAGTATGTCCGGGACTGGCTGACATCCGCCGAGTCCGGCTGGGACCGGGCCTCGGATACCCCGCCCCCGGCGCTGCCGGCCGGAGTGGTGGACCGCACCCGCAGCCGGTACGTCGAGGCGTACGAGAAGATCACGGGCAAGACCTTCGCCTGACGGGGCCCCAGCTGTCCCCGCCGGCTTAGTGCTGCTGCGCTAGCTGGCCTTCGCAGCGTTGGCGGCCCGCCGCTGGGCCAGCTTGATCTCCAGGACCGCGTCCAGTGCCTGCTGGACGCGGTCCGCCGCACCCGCCGCACTGAAGGCCTTCTGGGCCTCCTGGAGGTGGATCAGGGCCTCCTCCGACTCGCCGGCGGCCTTGAGGGACTTGCCCAGGAGGAGCGAAACCTCGCCAGCGGTGTGTTTGGCCAGCGAGGCCCGTTCGGCATGGATTTCGCGGAGCTTTTCGACGGCGGCCACAATGTCCCCGGTCAGGTACAGCCACCGGGCTCGGATGAACGCAACCTCCAGCTGGTCCGACTTGTTGCCGCCCACGATGGACAGGGCCAGCTCGGCCCGCTCGATGGATGACAGGGTTTCCGGTTCCACGATCCCCGAGGAGAGCCGCACCGCGGCGGAAGCCTTGTTGAACCGTGCCCACAGTTCGATGTCATTCGCGGGGGAGAGCAGGCGGGCAGCGCGCTCGTGGTGCTTAATGCCCTCCTGGTAATCGTGGCGCATGAAGGCCACGTTGCCGATCACCCAGGCGACCTCACCGGCCAGCTGCGACATGGAGTGTTCATCCACATGGTCGTTCATGTCCTGGCAGTACTTCCAAGCCTCATCCAAGCGGCCACTCTCGGCCAGGGCGCCGATCAGGGCCCGGTGTGCGCCGATGATGAGGGTGGAGCCCTTGGGCAGCTGTGCGCAGAGCTTGACAGCCTCCATGGCATGGTCCACCGCGGCGCCGAGCTGGCCCTGGCCCTGGCAGATGCCGGCGAGCATCTGGCGGGCGCGGACAGCGAGGCCCGCGGATTCAGTGGCCATAGGGTGTTCCAGCAGGTGCTGCATGATGCGCTGGCATTCCTGCCAGTTGCCCTGCTTGATCAGGCATTCCGCCTGCATGTAGGTCATGTTCCACCACGCGCTGGTGTTCCTGCCGTCCAGCGCGATCTGCGCGGCTGTGGCGGCGTGGCTGGCGGCCAGCGGGTAGTCCCGCAGGTCCCAGGCCTGCCGGGCGTACAGACCGGCCAGGACGTATTCGGCGTCGCTTACCGAGATGGGCTGGCTCCAGGCTTCCAGCGCCTTGGGTGCCAGCTCCAGCCTGCGAGCCAGCTCCTCGATCACTTCGGCCGTGGGTTCCCTCCGGCCGGTTTCGAGCAGTGAGATGTAGCTGGGTGAATACAGGTCCTTGCCCAGTTCAGCCTGCGTCAGCCCCCGTTCGAGACGCTCCGCGCGGAGCTTCTCCCCGAATCCGTTGCCCACGGCGTTTCCTCCTCTTCCGGACAGTCTTTCCACCAAATGCTTGACAGTCCCTGTGGAAAACATTTTACAATGTATGTCAACAAGGACAGTGCTGGCTTTGTAACGAATCCGACTCGTATTGAGGAACCTATTTATGTTGAAGAAGATCGCAACAGCGGCTGCGCTGGCCGGTGCCCTTGCTTTTTCTGCTGCGGCTCCGGCCGTACTGTCCACCGGTTCCATTGCTGATTCCACGGGTACTTCGGTAGCCGTTGGTAACTGGCCGGACCCGATGTCCAAGAAGGTCAAGGACACCAAGAAGGACACCTCCGGTACCACGTACACCACGTACGTTGGCAACTGGCCGGACCCGATGTAACAGCTTCCTCAACCCAGGAGGCGAGGACAGCCCCGGAGCACTGCTCCGGGGCTGTTTCCTTTAACCTTGGACTGCCCTGCCCCGGCCGCGCCCGGACCTCCTGCGGGCGTCATCGCCGCTGGCTAACGTGGCAGGTAAAGCAAAAGAGGGCCTCCGCAAGGAGACCCTCTTTTGTTACTGGTCGGGATGACAGGATTTGAACCTGCGACCTCGTCGTCCCGAACGACGCGCGCTACCAAGCTGCGCCACATCCCGATCCGCTGCAAAAGCAACTTTACAAGAATAGCGGATGCCGGGTCCCGATGCGAAATCGGCGCCCACTCAGACCAATGAGTCCCTCCAAGCACCGTGCAGATCGGCGAACCGGCCGCCGCCGCTGATGAGGTCGGCAGGGCTGCCGTCCTCCACGATCCGCCCGTCATGGACTACCAGCACCCGGTCCGCCGTTTCCACGGTGGACAGCCGGTGGGCGATGATCAGCGCCGTCCGGCTCTCCGCGTCCGTGCCGGCCAGCAGCCGGGCCAAGCCGGTCTGCACCAGCCGCTCGGAGGGGATGTCCAGGGACGAGGTGGCTTCGTCCAGGATCAGCACTGCCGGCCGGGCCAGGAACGCCCGGGCGAAACTGATGAGCTGCCGCTGGCCCGAGGAGACCCGGCCGCCACGCTTGTTGACGTCCGTGTCGTAGCCTTCAGGGAGTTCAACGATGAAATCGTGGGCACCTACCGCGCGTGCAGCGTCCTCGATTTCGTCCCGCGACGCCTCCGGACGGCCCAGGGCGATGTTGTCCGCCACCGAGCCGCTGAACAGGAAGGCCTCCTGGGTGACCATGACGATGTTGCGGCGCAGGTCCGTGCTGCTGAGGTCCCGCAGGTCCACCCCGTCCAGGGTCAGTGTCCCTGACGAGACGTCGTAGAAGCGGGCGATCAGCTTGGCCAGCGTGGACTTGCCGGCGCCGGTCTGGCCCACCAGGGCCACGGTTTGCCCGGCAGGGATGTGCAGGTCCAGCCGTGGGACCACCAGCGGGCCGGAGCCGTAGCGGAACTCCACGCCGTTGAAGTCGATCCCGCCGCGGGCGTTTTCCAGGGCCACCGGGTTCTTCGGCGGCCGCACGGTGGGGACCTCCTCCAACAGGCCGGAGACCTTCTCGAGGGCCGCCTGGGCGCTTTGGAACGAGTTGTAGAACATGGCCATCTGGTCCACGGGCTGGAAGAAGCGTTTCGTGGAAAGGATCAGGGCCAGCAGGACGCCGACGGCGAGGTCCCCGGATAGGACCCGGAAGCCGCCGAACAGCAGCACCACCGCCACGCATACGTTGCCGATCAGCACCAAGCCCGGCTGGAAAATGCCGTTCAGGTTGATGGAACGGACCGTCACCTGGCGGTAGTCCTCGGCCAGCTGCCCGTAAGTCTCTGCGTTCTCGCGCTCCTTCCGGAAGGCCTTGACGGCGCGGATGCCGGTCATGGTCTCCACGAAGTGCACGATCAGCCGGGCTGACACCACCCGGGACTCCCGGAAGGCGATCTGCGAGTGCTTCTGGTACCAGCGGGCCAGGAAGAACATCGGCACGCCGGCGGCAAGGACCAGCAGGCCGCTGCGCCAGTCCAGTGCGAAGACCGTTACCGCGGTGAACACCATGAACAGCAGCCCGGAGGCCAGTGAACTGACGCCCGAATCCAGGAGTTCGCGGAGCGCCTCGAGGTCCGAGGTCTGCCGGGCGATGATCCTGCCGGAGGTGTACTTCTCGTGGAACTCCAGGCTGAGCCGCTGGGTGTGCCGGAACACGCGCACCCGCAGGTCCAGCAGCATTGCCTGGCTGAGCCGGGCCGTGGAGGTGACATAAAGGGCGGTGAGGCCCGCCGTCGCCACCGCTGCCAGCAGGTACGCGACGCCGGTGAACACCAAGGGCAGGTTGTCTCCGGCCTGCAGGGCGGGCAGCGCGCGGTCGATGCCGAAAGCGATCAGCGCCGGGCCTGCCACGCGGGCGGCCTGGGAGAGCACCACCATGGCGATAGTCAGCCAGAACCGTACCCGGACCGGGCGGATGAGTGAGCGCAGCAGGGCGAGCGAGCGCCGCCGTACTGCCCGGCTGTCGCTCTTGCTGAGGTGGGCGTTGTCTTCGTTGGCGGTACCGAACGTTGCCGTGCTCATCGGGTCACTTCCTCGGCCTGGTCCTCGAGTTCCGACAGTTCGGAGTCCAGGTCCCGCGGCTCCTGGTCGAGGCTGGCGATGACGTAGCGGTAGTGGGCGTTACTTGCCAGCAGTTCGGTGTGTGTTCCAACGGCGGCGATCCGGCCGTCCTCCAGCAGGGCCACCCGGTCCGCCAGCGCCACGGTGGAGGGGCGGTGCGCCACAATCAGCGTGGTGGTGTCCTTCAGGACCTCCCGGAGGCGGGCCTCCACGAGTTCCTCGGTGTGCACGTCCAGCGCGGAGAGCGGATCATCAAGGACCAGGACGCGGGGCCGGGCGGCAATGGCACGCGCCAGTGCGATCCGCTGGCGCTGGCCGCCGGAGAGGCTGAGTCCTTCCTCGCCGATGAGGGTGTCCACGCCCTCGGGCAGGGAGTGCGCGAACTGCGCCTGGGCAACGTCCAGCGCCTCCTCCAGGACGTCGTCCGTCCTGTCCCGGGCGCCCAGCAGGACGTTGTCCCGGACAGAATTGGAGAAGAGCGTGGTGTCCTCGAAGGCGACGCCCACCACCTGCCGGAGCTCTCCGACGTCGAACTCCTTCAGGTCCACGCCGTCGATGGTGATGGAACCGTCGCTGACGTCGTACAGGCGGGGGACCAGCTGGATCAGGGCGCTCTTGCCGCTGCCGGTGATGCCCACCAGCGCCATGGTTTCGCCCGGCCGGACCTCCAGGTTGATGTTCTTCAGGATGGGTTTGTCCGGGGCGTCCTCGAACGCGAAGGAGGCGTTGTTGAAGCGCAGCGCCCCGGCCAGCGTTGCGGGGGCGCGGGGCTGGGGCGGGCTGGTGATGGTGTTCTGCGTGTCCATCACCTCGTAGTGCCGGTCGATAGCGGTCTTGGCGGTGAGTGCCATGGCCAGCAGCATCCCGGAGAACTCCACGGGGGAGGCGATGACCGCTGCCGTGGCGAAGAAGGCAACCAGCGATCCGATGCTGAGCTGGCCGCTGGCGCAGAGCATGACCCCCACCACCAGTCCGGCGCCCAGGGCGAGCTCGGGGAGCAGGGTGACCACCATGGTGAAGGTCGCCTGGTGGCGGGCCTTTTCGATCTCTGTCTGGCGGAGTTCCTCCGCCTGCTCGTTGAAGTTCTCCAGCGCCTCCCGGCTGCGCCCGAAAGCCTTCAGGACGCGGATGCCGTGAACGGACTCCTCCACGGTAGTGGCGAGATCGCCGGCCTGGTCCTGGCTGCGCCGGGCAACCTTGCTGAACCTGGTGCGGAACCGGAAGCTGTTGATGGTGATGGGAACGGCGGCAGCCAGGAAGATCAGGGCCAGCTGCCAGCTCATGGAGAACATGGCCACGATGCCGATGATGACCGTCAGTGTGGTGACCACCAGCATGATGGCGCCGAAGGCCATCCAGCGGCGGAGGAAGTTCAGGTCCGTCATGGCCCGGGACAGCAGCTGCCCGGAACCCCACCGGTCGTGGAACGACACGGTCAGGTCCTGCAGGTGGTCATAGAGGGACACCCGCATGCGGGTTTCCACGGTGGTGGCGGGGTTGATGACGAACTGGCGGCGCAACGCCACCAGGCCCGCTTCTGCCACGCCCAGGACCAATATGACGCCGGCCGAGATCCACACAGCATCGGATGCCCCGCCGGGCTTCAGCGATTCGTTGACCAGCACCCGCAGGACCTGCGGGATGGTGAGGGCCACGATACTTGCCATCAATGCGCACAGGAGCCCGAGCAGCAGCCGGGGGATGATGGGCCGGACATGGGGGTAGAGACGGCTGATTGACCTGAAAAATGGAGTTTGCTTCGCCATGCCCGCTTCTAAAGCTCTAAAACGAATGTAGTTTCCCGTAGCAACTACCCTATGCCATCACGTGAGACGATTCACAGGATCCAGAGCACATCAGCCAGCTTGCTGACTTATTGCATTCCGTAATGCGTGCGGTCAGCTGGGGGAGGTGAGGGTCAGCAGGACGGCCTCGGGCCGGCAGGCGATCCTCACCGGGGCGAAGCGCGAGGTGCCGATGCCGCCGGAGACGTTGACCGGCGTCGTACGTCCGTTGCTCTGCCAATCGTTCAGGCCCTTGGCCCGCCAGGTGGGGAGGTCGCAGTTGGAGACCAGCGCACCGTAGCCGGGGATGCACAGCTGCCCGCCGTGGGTGTGTCCGGCCAGGAGCAGGTCCGCGCCCTCGCCCGTGAAGTGGTCCAGCACCCGCTGGTAGGGCGCGTGGATGACCGCCACCCGGAGGTGGTCCTTGGCGTCCTGGTTCCGGGTCCCGCGGGGCCAGCCGGCGTAGCGTTCCCGGTTCAGGTGGGGGTCATCCACGCCGGAGAAATCGAAGCGCATGCCGTTCAGGACCAGTGACTGGTTCCGGTTGGTCAGGTCCACCCAGCCGCCCATTCCGAATCCGGACCGCAGCCGTGGCCAGTCGAGGGCCACCGGCTTGGGTTTGGCCTTGGACGGGCCCATCAGGTAGGACGCGGGGTTCTTCAGGGTGGGCGCGAAGTAGTCGTTGGAACCCGGGACGAAGACGCCCGGGAATTCCATCAGCGGCTTGAGGGCAGCCAGGAGGGGCTCCACGGCCTTGATGTGGCTGAGGTTGTCGCCCGTGTTCACCACGAGGTCCGGCCGGAGTGTGGCCAGCTGCCCGAGCCAGGCAGCCTTCTTGTCCTGGCCCGGAACGAAGTGGATATCGCTGAGGTGCAGGATGCGGAACGGCT
Organism: Pseudarthrobacter sp. 1G09; assembly: GCF_050038305.1. NCBI lineage: Bacteria > Bacillati > Actinomycetota > Actinomycetes > Micrococcales > Micrococcaceae > Pseudarthrobacter > Pseudarthrobacter sp. 1G09. Next base: position 3,687,451 of record NZ_CP188306.1, on the reverse strand, counting down.
CCCTGCCGGGGGGAAGGATGGGCAGCGTCTCTTCGCGCAGGACGAACTGGTTCTTCTCCCATAGGCCGTACCCGAAGGCGGCCAACCCGGCCGCTGATCCTACCCCTGCGGTTACGGCAAAGCCGCGCCCGATTGTCCGGGCGCGGCTTACCAACGTGTCCATGGTCATGGCCGGCTAGTCTTTCCCGCTGTTGTTGCCATTACCGTTGCCGTTGTTGCTCGGCTGGGGAGCCGGCTGGCTTGCTGCCGGGGCGGACGGTGCCTGCGGTGCCTGAGTGGCCTGCGGAGCGGTGGTGGCCGGGGTGGTGCTCCGGGTGGTGCCGTTTACCAGGTTGCTCGGCGGTGCCGGGAACGGATCGGTGCCGTAGCCCGGGGCAATCTGGGACATGTAGTTGGAGAACATCGGTCCGGCGATCATGTACCCGTCAATGCCCTGGTAGAACTTGCCGTTCACGGTGATGTTCTGACCCGGACGGCCCTGGTCGCCGAGAGCGTCACCGAACCACGTGGCGGTGGCAAGGCCCGTAGTGTGGCCAACAACCCAGGTGGAGCCGTTGTTGTTGGACGTACCCGTCTTGGCGCCGATGGGGAAGCTGGTGCGGGTGGAGATCCGGGGCTGGATCAGCGAACCGGAGCCGCGGTTCAGGACTTCCTGCAGTGCGTAGTTCACGCCGCGGGCAACCTCGGGCTTGATGGCGTCGCGGCAGTTGGTGGACTGCGCCGGGAGCTGCTTGCCCGTGGCGTCCGTGACGGACGTGATGGCAATGGCCTCGCAGAACTTGCCGTCGTTGGCGAACGTGGCGAACGCGCTGGCCATGGTCAGCGGCGACGTCTGCGTGGAACCCAGCAGGTTGCCCAGCAGGTTCATGTCAATCTTCGGGTTCGGCTCCGAGCCGTCCGCCGACGGCAGGCCGCTGTGGAGTCCTACGGCGTCAACCACCTTCTGGATGCCGCAGAAGTCCAGCTGCGCGGCCGAAGCGAACGTGACCGTGTTGATGGAGTTGTACAGGCCTTCCAAGACGGACAGGGGCCGGTACCACTGGCGTTCGGCGTTCTGCAGGTCATCGGCGGTGCCAAGGCCCGCGTTCTTCTGCGCCGTGCTGTAGCCGCCGGTTACCTTGCCGCAGGAGTTCCGCCACGGGAAGCTCAACGGATACACGCGCTGGGCGGCGTTGACCACGGTGTTCATGGACTTGCCCTCGTTGAGCCACTCCGCGAACGTGAACGGCTTCATGGTGGAACCGGGCTGGAAACCACCGATGCCGTTGAGGTCGTTGCCGTCCTTGTCCATCTGGTCCACGTTGAAGTTCAGCTGCGAATCGAAACCCTGGTTCGGCAGGAACGTGGTGTTCTGGGCCATCGAAATGATCTTGCCCGAGTTCGGCTGGACGGACACCAATGCGGCGCCCCACTTGTCGGGGTTGGCACCTGCGGAGGCGTTGACCTGGTCCTGGGCAACAGCCTGCGCCTTCGGGTCAAGCGTGGTGGTGATGGTCAGGCCGCCGCCGTAGATCAGGCGCTGGCGCTCTTCACGTTCGGCACCGTAGGCCGGGTTGTTCTCCAGGAGGTGCAGAACGTAGTCGCAGAAGTACGGGGCGGAGGAAGCATACGCACAACCCTGCTTGGGCTGGGTCACCTTGGGCTCCACCGGGGTGGCCACTGCGGCGTCGTGTTCTTCCTTGGTGATCTTGCCTTGGTTCAGCATCAGGCCAAGCACCAGGTCGCGGCGCTGCTTGGAGCTCTCCGGGTTGGTGATGGGATCGAAAGCGGAGGGGCTGTTCACCAGGCCGGCCAGGAGCGCTGCCTGGGGGAGCGTCAGGTCCTTGGCGGAGGTGCTGAAGAAGTACCGCGAGGCGGCTTCGATGCCGTACGCGTCGCGGTTGAAGAAGACGATGTTGAGGTAGCCCTCAAGGATCTGGTCCTTGCTGAACTCCTTCTCGAGGGCGATGGCCAGCTTCATCTCGCGGAGCTTGTCGCCCACGCCCTTGTTAACGCCGTTGAGCTTGATCTGGTCCTCGTTGCCTTCGGCGGCGAGGTTGGCGTTCAGCACGTTGTTCACGTACTGCTGGGTGATGGTGGATGCGCCCTGCTTGTTGCCGCGGGCGGTGGCAGCCAAGGCACGCAGGATGCCGGTGGTGTCCACGCCCCCGTGCTCATAAAAACGGCTGTCCTCGACGGCGATGACAGCTTCCTTCATGAACGGCGAGATCTGGTCCAGGGCAACCTTGGTGCGGTTTTCCGTGTAGACGCTGGCAATCTCGCTGCCGTCCGCGGCCAGGATCCTGGTGGTCTGGTTGGGCGGATCGACCTTCAGTTCTGCCGGGAGGGTGTCGAAGAACTCGATCGAACCGCTCGCTGCGCTGCCGGAGACGGCAGCAGCCGGCACCAGGAGGCCGGCCACCAGGACACCGCAGACAGCACTCACGCCAAGGAAAATGAGGATCTTTCCGAGGGTGGTGGCAGTGTCGAATAAGGGGTTCGTACGAGTTGCCATGTTTTCCACTTTACCGGCAAGGACTAGTCTTTCTCTCATGACCAAATGGGAGTACGCGACGATTCCGCTCATTATTCACGCCACAAAGCAGATCCTGGACCAGTGGGGAGAAGACGGCTGGGAGCTCGTCCAGGTCGTCACAGGACCTGACGGCAACGGACTGGTTGCCTACCTCAAGAGGGAGAAGCAGTAGCATGAGCACCCCCGCAGAAGCCCGCACCGGCGCGGAATCAGCCCCCGTTTCAGCTGTTGAGCAGCGCCTGGCTGAGCTCGGCCTGACGCTTCCCGAGGTTGCCGCCCCCGTGGCCTCCTACGTTCCCGCCGTCATCTCCGGCAACCACGTCTACACCTCCGGCCAGCTGCCGTTTATTAACGGCAAACTCGAAGCTACGGGCAAGGTGGCCGCCGGCGCCGAAGCGTTCGCCGACGAGCCCACGGTTTCCCCCGAAGACGCCCAGAAGTACGCCGCAGTGTGCGCTGTCAACGCCCTCGCCGCCGTCAAGAGCGTCATTGGCGACCTTGACCGGATCACCCGGATCGTCAAGGTTGTGGGATTCGTCTCCTCGGACCCCACCTTCACCGGGCAGCCCGCCGTGATCAACGGTGCCTCGGAACTGCTGGGCCGCGTCCTCGGCGACGCCGGCCAGCACGCCCGTTCCGCCGTCGGCGTTGCCGTCCTTCCCCTCGACTCCCCGGTGGAAGTCGAACTGATCGCCGAATTCAGCTAGGACCGGTCCTTTCCTTGCCACAGCTCGCCCGCCGTCTTTTTGCACTCCCCGAGGAACTTGTTGGAGCAGCGCAGAGCTGGCTTGAACACGGCGAGCGGACACCCCGGGCTGCACGCCTGGCGTCCTCGGTAGTCCTGCTGCGGGATTCCCCCAACGGCCTGGAAACCTGGCTGGCCTACCGGCCGGGTTCCTCGCCGCTGGGGGTCCTTGCGTTTCCCGGCGGATCGCTGGACACGGCCGACGACGATCCCATGGGCTGGCTGGGCCCCTCACCCCAGCACTGGGCTGAGCAGATGGGAACGGACGACGTCGGGCTGGCACGCCGGCACGTCGTGGGCGCCATCCGCGAACTCTTCGAAGAGACCGGGATCCTGCTGGCCGGGCCGGACATGTCCAGCACCGTCGAGGCCACCTCCACTGCCGAGTGGATGAGGGCCCGCGTTGCCGTGGCCGAACAGGAAAAAACCCTTGCACAGGTTCTGGACAAGCGCGGCCTTCTGCTGCGTACTGACTTGCTGAAGTCCCTGGTCAACTGGCGCACCCCCGACTTCGCGCACCGCAGGTTCGATACGCGCTATTTCGCCGCCACGGTCCCTATGGGCCAGGAGCCCACGCTGCTGGACGGCAAAGGCATCTGGGGCCGCTGGGTCAACGCCGCGCAGGTCATCGAAGGGCGCAACACCACAGCCCTCGGCGATGAAGCCGGGCAGGAGAACACCACCGGGCGGACCCTGGGCAAGCTCCTGGTGCCGGGCTCGGAGATCATGCTCGAAAAGATGGCCTCGGCCAACGGCTGCATCGCCTACCTCAGCTACAAGCGCAAGGCGCACGTCTACCAGCCGGTCCTCGTGGAAGAGGACGGACAGCTGATGCTCGAAGTGGAAGCCGCCAAGACCACCCCCGGCGACCCCCAGCGCGAACGCTAACGCCACGCGCCCCATGAGCGGGCGTGTCCGGGCAACCGACGGCGAAAGGCCGCCCTTCACTGAGGAAGGGCGGCCTTTTTCGTTTCGCTTAAGTGCGCAGCGCTTAGCGGGAGCGCTGCCGGAGTCGCTGCATGTCCAGGATGACGACGGCGCGGGCTTCCAGGCGGAGCCAGCCTCGCTGGACGAATTCGGCCAGGGCCTTGTTGACGGTTTCGCGTGAGGCGCCCACCAGCTGCGCCAGCTCTTCCTGGGTTAGTTCGTGGGCCACCAGAACGCCGTCCGTGGCGGGACGGCCGAAGCGGTCCGCGAGGTCCAGGAGGGCCTTGGCCACACGGCCGGGGACGTCCGAGAAGACGAGGTCCGACAGCGAGTCGTTGGTGCGGCGGAGGCGGCGGGCCAGGGCCTGCAGCAGCTGGGCGGACACCTCGGGGCGCGTGCGCAGGAGGTTGTTCAGGCTCTCGTTCTTGAGCCCGGCCAGCCGGGTCTCGGAAACGGCGGTGGCCGTGGCGGTGCGGGGGCTGGGGTCGAACAGTGCCATTTCCCCGAAGAGCTCGCCCGGCCCAAGGATGGCCAGGAGCGATTCGCGGCCGTCCGGGGACGTGCGCCCCAGCTTCACCTTGCCGGAGACGATGAAGTAGAGCTGGTCACCCTGGTCGCCTTCGCGGAAGACGGACGCGCCGCGGGAGAGGTCCACCTCGGTGAGCTCGTCCGTCAGCAGACGGAATGCGTCGTCGTCGAGCGTGGCGAAAAGGGGTGCTCGGCGCAGTACCTCGATGTCCATGAAATCTCCTGAGTAAAAGTATCGTCTGTGGCGCTTTTGCCATTGTTTCAGAATTTTCAAGCTTCTGTGACGAACTTGGCAGCCGAAACGCCTATAAGACGGCCTGCGACGGGGCTTGCCTGTCCCGGCCGGGAGGCCCGTTGTGACGGGGATGACGTCACAGATGATTGTCAGGGACCCCCACTAGAATGAGGCTTCAACTGTTTATAAGGAGCCTTCGTGGTCGGCTTGACTGTCCTGGACCTGATCCTGATCCTGGCGTTGCTGTCCTACCTGGTCTACGGGCTGCGTAACGGCTTCCTCGTCACTGTTGGCGGCTTGGTCGGCTTTGCGGCCGGCGCCATCGCCGCGTTCTTCGCCGTCCCGCTGGTCAGCGGCTTTGTTGCGGACTCCGGATGGAGGCTGACCGCCATCGTGGCTGCCGCCGTCGTACTGGTGGTGCTGGGCCACGGCCTGGGCACCATGGTGGGCCGGCAGGTCCGGGGCGCCGTGCGCATCCGGCCGCTGCGCGCCGTGGACCGGCTGGTGGGCGGCGCGGTGAACGTGGTGGTTTCGGCGCTGGTGATGTCGATGCTGGCTTTCAGTGTCAGCTCCCTGGGTGTGCCGGTGGTGTCCCAGCAGCTGGCCGAATCCAGGGTCATCCGCTTCATCGACGGACTGACTCCCATCCCCGTCAAGGCCACCATGGCGCAGCTGCGCTCCACGGTGATCGGCAACGGCATCCCCACCCTGATCGAGGGCCTGGGGCAGGGTCCGGCTGTTCCCGTTCCCAACGCCAGCACGGATACGCCGGCACTTAACCGGGCCGCCGCATCGGTGCTGCGCATTGCCGGAACTGCGTACGAGTGCGGCCAGAACCAGACCGGCACCGGCTTTGTGGTGTCCGAGGACCGCGTGGTCACCAATGCGCATGTGGTGGCGGGCGTGTCGCAGCCCGTGGTGGAGATGCCCGACGGCGATGCCATGCCCGGGCGCGTGGTCTACTTCGACAGCAGGCACGACCTCGCGGTGCTGGCCGTTGACGGGTTGCCTGCGCAGCCGCTGTCCCTGTCGGCAGACCTTCCCGGCGGCAGCCCGGCCGCGTTCTCCGGCTACCCCCACGGCGGACCGTTCCAGTCCAAGCCGGCCACCGTCCAGGACATCGCCACCGTCCTGGTGCCCGATATCTACGGCAACAACCCGGCCCCCGAAGACATCTACCGGTTGGCCGGTGACGTGCAGCCGGGCAACTCCGGCGGCCCGCTGCTCACCACTGACGGCCAGGTGGCCGGAGTCATTTTCGCCAAGGCCACAACGGACTCGGACGTGGGTTTCGCCATCACCATGGATGAGCTGAACCCGGTGGCCGCGCAGGCATCCTCCCTGAGCGCGCCGGTGTCCTCCGGCCAGTGCATCCAGAAGTAGGGGCTCCCGAAGCAGCTAGAGGGTCTCGGCCAGGTAGTCGATGGCCAGCCGGTATCCGGTAACGCCTGCGCCCACAATGACGGCGGCGCACACGGGCGACAGGTAGGAGTGGTGCCTGAATTCCTCGCGCCGGTGCACGTTGGTGATGTGGACCTCGACGGCGGGAAGCTGCACGGCGGCGAGGGCGTCACGCAGTGCCACAGAGGTGTGGGTGAAGGCGCCGGCGTTGATGACGATGCCTGCCGCTGTTTCGCGCGCGGCGTGGATGACGTCAAGCAGGACGCCTTCATGGTTGGACTGGACGCATTCCACCGCGAACCCGTGCGCCTCGGCTGCCGAGCGTGCCAGCTGCTCCACGTCGGCGAGGGTTGAGGTGCCGTACTTTTCGGGCTCCCTGGTGCCGAGCAGGTTCAGGTTGGGGCCGTTGATTACCAGGATGGTGCCGCGGCCGGTGTCCGGGGTGGAGGCTTCAGTCATGCTTGCCAATCTATCGGCTGGCCCGGCGTGCCGTGCATTCTTACGTGCCTCCTCCTGTCGGAGCCTGGAGCTAGCATGTACTCCATGACCATTTCGGCTGTGCCGGGGCCCCGGGGGCCTGTGACGCGCAAGGATGTTGCGCGGTTCGCCGGGGTCAGTACTGCCGTGGTGAGTTATGTGGTTAATGGTGGTCCGAAGCGGGTGGCGCCGGCTACTGAGGCGAAGGTCCAGGATGCCATCCGGCGGTTGGGGTACCGGCCAAATGCTGCGGCGCGGGCGTTGAAGCTGGGTTCGAGTGAGACCATCGGGCTGGTCATTCCGGATAACAGCAACCCGTTCTTTTCGTTGCTGGCCCACGCGGTGGAAGAGGCCGCGGCCGAGCTGGGGTATGCCCTGGTGCTGACCAATTCGGACGGGAACGTGGCCAAGGAACGCCGGAACGTCCGCAACCTGGCGGCCCGGCAGGTGGACGGCGTCATCGTCTCGAGTGTGTTGATGGAACCCGGGGCGGCGGACTTCGAGTCGGCGGAGGTCCCGGTGGTGTTGTTGAACCACAGTGGCGAGGCGCCGGGGTTCAACAGTGTGGGCGTGGACCTGGTGGCTGGTGCGCGGGCTGCCGTGGAGCACCTGATCGGTCACGGGCACACGCGGATCGCGTTGGCGATGGGGACGAACACGGGCAATTACTATGACGGCCGTGAGGAGGGCTGGCTGCAGGCCCTGGCTGGGGCGGGCCTGCCGGAGGGCCCCATTGTGCGGACTCCGTTCACGCGGGAGGGCGGTTACGCTGCGGGCAAGCGCTTGCTGGCCGGGGCGGAGCGGCCCACGGCTATTTTTGCGACGTCGGACCTGCAGGCCGTGGGGATCCTGCGGGCGCTGCACGAGGCGGGCCTGTCCGTGCCCAGGGACATGGCGTTGGCGTCCTTCGACGGGTCGGCGGAAGCGGAGTACAGCTGGCCGCCCCTGACCACGGTCAGGCAACCGGCAAAAGCCATGGCCGAAGCCGCGGTCAACGCCCTGATCGGCACCGGCCGCGGCAACACCCCTGAACACCTGATATTCCCCGCCGACCTCCAGGTCCGCCAATCCTGCGGCTGCCCCTGACTATCTGCCTCAGGCCGGCTTGCCGAGGGCGGGCGCGAGCCGCAGCCTGCCAACCCTGTCCTGCAGGATGCGCTGCGCATCGGATCCGAGCCCGGGATCGCTGATGACCTCGTCCACGTCGTCCAGTGACGCAATGGAACTGATGCCCAGCACGCCCCATTTGGTGTGGTCTGCCAGCACCACGGTTTTGCGGGCTGCGGCCACGAAGGCCCGGTCCGTCTCGGCTTCCAGGAGGTTGGGGGTGGTGAAACCGGCTGCCGAGTCCATGCCGTGGACACCGAGGAACAGCAGGTCCAGGTGCAGTTGCTTGAGTGCGCTTGTGGCGATGGGTCCCACCAGGGCGTCCGAGGGCGTGCGCTGGCCGCCGATCAGGATCACTGTGGAGCTGTAGCGGGCCGGGCCCGTGGAGGCGGCGTGGTGGAACAGGTCGGCGATGCGCACCGAGTTGGTGACCACCGTGATGGGCGGTCCGTTGACCAGTTCCTTGGCAAGCGCCCACGTGGTGGTCCCGGCGCTCAGCCCCACCGCCATCCCTTCCTGGACCAGCGCCGCAGCCTCCACCGCAATGGCCCGCTTCTCCGCTGTCAGTTGGGTGGACTTCTGCTCGAAGCCGGGTTCGTGGGTGCTGGCATCGCCGGGAAGCTTGGCGCCGCCGTGGATGCGCTCCAGCTTGCCGCCCTCCTCCAGCAGTTCGATGTCCCGGCGGACCGTCATCAGCGAGACGCCCAGTTGCTGGGCGAGGTCCGAGACGCGGACAACCCGTTCGCGCTGGACGACGTCCACTATTGCCTGGTGGCGTGCTGCGGGGAGCATGGAGATCCTTTCGTGCTGCGGTGGGGGAGCGGTCTCCCCGTCACCTTCCATGATGGTCTACCCCTTGCTGGAACCCAGAGTCAGGCCCGCAACAAACTGCCGTTGCAGGAGCAGGTAGATCACCAGCGTGGGGATGACGGTGATCACCGCCCCCGCCGCCAGGAGGTTGTAGTTGCTCAGGAACTCGCCCTGCAGGTTGTTGATGGCTGTGGTGATCGGGAGCCGGTTGCCGCTCTGGATGAAGATCAGGGGCCAGAAGTAGTCGTTGTAGATGAAGATGACCTGGAGGGTGCCGAGTGCCGCGAAGGCCGGCCGGCAGAGCGGCATGATGATTTCCCGGTACTGCCGCCAGATGCCGGCGCCGTCCACCAGCGCCGCCTCCGTCAGGTCCGCCGAGAGAGCCTTCATGTAGTTGGACAGCACGAACGTGCAGAAACCCATCTGGAAGGCGGTGTTGACGGCGATGACGATGATGTAGGTGTTCAGCATGTTCCCGGAGTCGCTGAACGAATAGGGCACTTCGAAGTGCTTGGCCATTTCGAACAGCGGCGCGGCAAGGACCTGCGGGGGCAGCAGGTTGCCGGCGGTGAACATGATGAGCAGCGTGACGTTGAACTTCCAGCTCACCCGGCTGACGGCAAAGGCCATGAGGGAGGCCAGGAACAGGGTCAGCAGCACGGCGGGGACGGTGATGATGACGGAGTTCCAGAAGTACGTGGCGAACCCGCCCTGGGTCCAGGCCTGCACGAAGTTATCGAAGTTGAAGTCACCGGCGAAGCTGAAGTACCCGTGTTCGTTGGTGGAGGCCACCGGACGGAGCGCCGTGTACAGCGACCAACCGAGGGGAACCAGCCACATCACCGCCATGACCAGCAGGAAGATGTGCGTGCCGTAGTGGCGTTTGGGCCGGCTGCCGGTGCGCGGAGCGGCAGCTGCCGGGGCCCGGCCGTTGCGGACCGTGGGTGCTGGGGTGGTGCTCATACTCTGTTCTCCTTGCCAAAGGTGCGGCTGAGGTAGAAGACGATGGGGACGAGGGAGATGACCAGCAGCACCACAGCCAGGGCGGAGCCGACGCCGATCACCTGGCCTTCGCCGACGAGGTTCTGGATCACCAGGGCGCTAAGCATCTCCAGGCCGTTGGTGCCGCGGTTGATCACGTACACCACGTCAAAGGCGCGCAGGGATTCGATGATGGTGATCACCACGATGACGATGTTGATGGGGCGCATGGCCGGGAACACCACCCGGAAGAAGGTCTGCGCGGCATTGGCGCCGTCAATGGATGCCGCCTCCCGCAGGCTGGGGTCCACGCCTTTCAGACCGGCTAAATAGAGGAGCATGACGTAGCCGGCGTGCCGCCAGGTGGCCGCGATCATGGCGGCCCAGATGTTCACGGACGAGTCCCCGAACCAGTCGACGGCCTGCGGTGTCCCCGCAGTGCCGAGGAGGAAGTTCAGGAGGCCGTTGTCGCGCTGGTAGAACAGCTGCCAAATGATGCCGATGAGGGCGAGGGAGAGCATCACGGGTGCGAAGAAGATGCTCTGGTAGATCTTGCTGCCGCGGATGTTCTGGTCCAGCAGCACCGCCAGCAGCAGGCCGAGCGGCGTAGCGATCAGGGCCAGGAAAAGGAGCCACATGAGGTTGTGCTGGACGGCCGGCCAGAAGGGCGGGTAGTCCTGGGTGATGTACTGGTAGTTTTCGGTGCCCGCGGGACGGATGTCGGCCAGGTCCAGGCCATTCCACCGGGTAAAGCTGAGCCCGATGGACATCAGCGTCGGCAGCCATACCAGGGCCAGTTCAATCAGGGTGGGGATGCCCACCATCAGCGACAGGACTGCCTTGTCCCGGCCGGTCAGGCGGCGCACCCGGCCGCCCCTGGTCCGGCCGATCCGGCCGCCGCCAGGTTCCTGCGCTTCCGGCGGGATCAATTCTTGCGCGGTGCTGCTCATGGAAATCTTCCCTCTGCTGGTGGGACGCCGCTGGGGCGGTGCTGGGTGGGGACGCTGGAAGGGAACGGACGACGGCGGGCGTGCGCCGCCGTCGTCCGTCCTGCAGTGCTGCGGTGCCGGTGTGCTGTGGGCGGCTACTGCGCGGCGTAGAGGGTCTTGGCCTGCGCCTCGAGGTTTTTGACGTCCATCTTGCCGTCCTTGATGAAGCTCTGGAGGGCGGGAATCATCACGTTGTTGGCCATGGCCGGCAAGGCGTCACGGTCGAAGAACTGGCTGATGTACTTCGCATCCGCGATGGTCTCGGCACACTTCTTGTTCAGCGGGCTGAACTTGGAGGTGTCGGTCCCCTTGGCGGTGGCGATGTTGGAAGCATCCACTGCGGCGTAGGCGTCCTGCGCTTCGGGTGTGCCCAGGTACGCCATGAAGTCCCGCGCAGCCTTGTTCTCGCCGCCCTTCTTGGAGAGCAGGAGGCCGTCGATGGGGGCTTCGACGGCGTCCCGGCCCTCCATGGCGATCTCCGGGAACGCGAAGAAGTCGATGTCGGCCAGCACTGCCGCATCGGTGAACTGCTGGGTGACGAACGAGCCCAGCAGGTACATGCCGGTCTTCTTTGACTCAAGTGACTTGGCTGCGTCCTGCCAGGTCTGGCCGAGGGCCCCGGGATCCTGGAACGGCAGCAGCGCCGACCAGGTGTCAAAGACCGCGCTGACCTTCTGCTGGTCCCAGGATTCCTTGTGCGCGCACAGGTCGACGTGGAACTGGTAGCCGTTCAGCCGCATGTTGATGTAGTCGAAGGTGCCCATGGCGGGCCAGCCGTCCTTGTCCGCGAAGCCGATGGGGATGATGCCGTCCCCCTTCATCTTGGCGGCCAGGGTCTTGAGGGCGTCAAAGGTTTCCGGAACCTCGTACCCCTTCTCGGCCCACAGGCTCTTCCGGTAGAAAAACCCCCACGGGTAGTTGTAGTTGGGAACGAAGTACAGCTTGCCGTCGGGCCCGGTGGAGGCCTTCTTCAGGGCATCGGAGTAGTTCGCGCCGATGGTTTCCCAGACGTCGTCGATGGGAGCCAGGAGTCCCTTGCCGGCGTAGTACTGCATCCGGTAGCCGGCAAACCAGGTAAAGGTGTCATCCGGGGAACCCTGAAGGTAGGAGTTGATCTTGTTCTGGAAGTCGTTGTGGGGGACCGTGTTGGTGGTGACCTTCTTGCCGGTCTTGGCCGTAAAGGCATCAGTGACCGCCTGGTAGGCCCGCTTGGGCACGTCGTCGGAGGAGCCGGAGCCGAAGGTCAGTCCGCCGGAATCGGTACCTGTTGCGGACGGTGCGCTGCCGCCGGTGCAGGCTGCGAGGAACGGGATGCCGGCCAGGCTGGCAGCGCCAACGCCGGCGGTCTTGAGGATGCTCCGCCTGCTCGGGAAGGCAGTTGCGGACGCATCAAAAGGTGAAGCCATGTTCTCTCCCTTGAGTAATAGCAGCATGTGAGGCACCTCACATAAGTACGACTATAACCTCGCAAAACAGAACATGGAACAACGCTTAATAACACTTCTGCAATTGTTATTTTTGAATCGTCACAAACCCCGAATGACCCCTTTTATCCCGGAAATACGGGGTAAACGGGGCCATTCGGAGGTGAAGCGGAGAATAGTAAGCCGGTGTTACTTTCTGAGCGACTGAGCGATCTGCTGCATGATCGTGGGATCGGCCAAGGTGGTGGCGTCGCCCGGGTCGCGGCCTTCGGCGACGTCCTTGAGCAGGCGCCGCATGATCTTGCCGGAGCGGGTCTTGGGCAGTTCCGGGACCACCAGGATGTTCTTGGGCTTGGCGATGGGGCCGATTTCCTTGCCCACGTGGTTGCGGAGTTCCTGGACGGTTTCGTCGCCGTTGTTCGCGGCGTCACCGCGCAGAATGACGAAGGCCACGACGGCTTGGCCGGTGGTCTCGTCCGAGGCGCCCACGACGGCGGCCTCGGCCACGGCGGGGTGGGAGACCAGGGCGGACTCGATTTCCGTGGTGGAGAGGCGGTGCCCGGAGACGTTCATGACGTCATCCACCCGGCCGAGGAGCCAGATGTCGCCGTCCTCGTCCTTCTTGGCGCCGTCCCCGGCGAAGTACATGGTCTCGAACCGGGACCAGTAGGTGTCCTTGAACCGTTCGGGGTCGCCCCAGATGCCGCGGAGCATGGCCGGCCAGGGTTCACGGATCACCAGGAACCCGCCGTGCCCGTCGGGTACGGACTGACCCATTTCGTCCACTACGTCCACGGCGATGCCCGGCAGTGGCACCTGGGCGGAGCCGGGTTTCGCCGCGGTGACCCCGGGAAGCGGGGCGATCATCTGGGCCCCGGTCTCGGTCTGCCACCAGGTGTCCACGATGGGCGCCTTGTCCCCGCCGATGACCGTCCGGTACCACATCCACGCCTCGGGGTTGATGGGTTCACCCACGGAGCCGAGTACCCGGATGGAGGACAGATCGTACTTGTCCGGGATGTCCCGGCCCCACTTCATGAAGGTGCGGATGGCGGTGGGCGCGGTGTACAGGATGGAAACTTTGTACTTTTCCACGATCTCCCACCAGCGGCCCTGGTGCGGGGAATCCGGAGTGCCCTCGTACATGACCTGGGTGGCGCCGTTGATGAGTGGTGCGTAGGTGACGTAGGAGTGCCCGGTGACCCATCCGACGTCGGCCGTGCACCAGTACACGTCCGTCTCCGGGTGCAGGTCGAACACGGCCTTGTGGGTGTACGCGGTCTGGGTGAGGTAGCCGCCGGTGGTGTGCAGGATGCCCTTGGGCTTTCCGGTGGTGCCGGAGGTGTACAGGATGAACAGCGGGTGCTCGGAGTCGTGGCCCACGGCGGTGTGCTCGGGGGAAGCTTCACCGACGGTTTCGTCCCACCAGAGGTCGCGGCCCTCGTGCCAGTCGACGTCCTGGCCGTTGCGCTTGACTACCACCACGTTCTGGACAGTGTGCCCATCCTGGGACAGGGCTTCGTCCACGGCCGGCTTCAGCGCACTGGGCTTGCCGCGGCGGTACGTCCCGTCAGCGGTGACTACCAGCTTGGCCTCAGCATCGTCGATGCGAGAGCGCAGGGCATCGGCCGAGAAGCCGCCGAACACCACGGAGTGGACCGCGCCGATCCGTGCGCAGGCGAGCAGCGTGATGACTGCCTCGGGGATCATGGGAAGGTACACAGCCACGCGGTCGCCCTTGGAAACGCCGAGGGATTCGAACGCGTTCGCGGCCTTCTTCACTTCCTCGGTCAGCTCGGCGTAGGTGTAGCTGCGGCTGTCGCCCGGTTCCCCTTCGAAATGGATGGCGACGCGGTCGCCCAGCCCGTTTTCCACGTGCCGGTCCAGTGCGTTGTACGCGGCGTTGACTTCGCCGCCCACGAACCACTTGGCGAACGGCGGGTTGGACCAGTCAAGGGCTTCACTGAAGTCCTTGCTCCAGGTGAGCAGCTCACGGGCCTGCTTGGCCCAGAAAGCCGGACGGTCGGCATCGGCCTCTGCGTAATCACCGGCCTTAACCACTGCATTGGCCGCGAACTCCGGCGTGGGCGGGAAGGTCCTGGTCTCATGCAGCAGGTTTTCAAACGCGTCGCCCTGCTGTGCACCCTGTCCTGCCGGGGCAGCGGGGACGGTAGCCGTGGAGCTTGGAGTGTCCTGGGACATGTGAACCTCATCATTCATCGATCTTTGCTGCGCGGGATGCAGGTCACGGCCGTGCCGGGCCGCAAGCACGACACCGGGCACCGGCCGATCACGGACATACCGCAAAGAGCTGTTCCGGAATACACCCTAACTCTTGCCGGCGCGGCCATGTGTGCCTTGTCACAGTTGTGCCCGTAAGCGGCATTTTTTGTGCGGTGAATGGTTTCTGTGGCAGTTCGGGGAGGTCCCCCTGCCGCCGTTTCAGCTAGTGATCAGCCGGGCTGTTGACTAGGCTGAAATGAAATTGTGACTTTACTTCGGGCCCGCGGGCCGGGCTCCGGGCCCGGCCGGGGGAACGGTGTTTCGACGGCACATCGTGGATCGGCCCAGGCCGGTTCCGTGCCGCCATGCTAAGGAGAGCAGAATGAACCAGCCCAGCTACGGCCAGAAAACCGGCCCTGCCACGGAAACGGGTACCGGCCAGGCCGGCGCCGCCGGGGCAGGCCAGCAGGCCGCACCCCAAGGCGCCGGGACGCCGTTCCGCCTCGCCAAGGATTCCAACCAGGCAGTGCTTGGCCCCTTCACCGTGCGGGACCTGACGGTCTTCGTGGCCACCATCGTCCTGTTCGTTGCTTCGCTGCTGCCCATCTTCGGCGCACGCTACAACCTGTGGAACCTGAACAACCTTTTCTTCCTGGGCCTGGGAATCCTGTTGCCGCTGATTGTCAGTGCACTGTTCGCTGCCCGCCGGTTGGCGCCCGCCACAAAGATCCGCGTGGGCTCCCTCTCCGTTGACCAGTTCGCCTCGGTGTCCGCGTGCTTCGCAGTGGCGTTCTTCTTCATCTCCGTTGCCGGGGCCTATGTTCCCAGCCTGCTGGTGGGTCTGATCGGTTCCATCATCCTGTTTGTCGCCACCGTACTGGGCCGGTTCGTGCCCTATCTCTCCAGCGACTTCCTGGGCCGCGCCGAAGCGCCCGCGCACGTGGCGGCCCGCGAATCCGCAGTACCCGCACCGGCGCCCCGCGCCCCGAAGCAGCCCAAGCCTGAGGCAGCGGACAAGCCCGGGTCCCACCCTGAAGCGGATTCCCACCACAAGCATGAAGCCACCCCGAAGTCCCGGCTGGGCGGCAAGCTGTTCGGTGGGGCCGGTGCCGGATCTTCAGCGGTAACGCCTGAGTCCTCGCACCATACGCCTGGGTCCTCGCCCCACGCACCGGCGGCGGCCACCACGCCGGCAGTGCGCCCGTCGGACGCCGTGGCACCCGCCACCGCTGCCGCTCCCACCGCGGCTCCGGCTCCGGCAGCAGCAGGAGCAGCTGCGGGCACTCCCGTATCCACGGCGCCCGAAGCAGCCGACCACGCTCCCGAGGTGGACGCCGGCCCGCCAACCCAGGCCGCCGACGTCGTCCGCCCTGCTGCAGCACCGGCCGCAGAGGAAACACAGCGCGCCAACGTTCCCGCCGCTTCCGCGGGCCAGCAGGCGGCAACGCACGACGCCGGAGGTTCCCCGGCTGCCTCCGCTCCGCAGCGAACGTGGGAGCCGCCGGCCGCCACCGCTGTGCACCAGCAGATCCGGGTCGAAGAACCGATCGGCGCCACCGTCGATCCGACGAGCCACGACGCCGAGGACGAGCACCCCGTCCACGAGGCCTTCTGGTTTGCCGTGGCCCAGCACCGCACCGCGTTCGATCCGCACAGCGGTTCCCCCGCCTTCGTCATCGAACCCGGCGGCTGGGTCCTGGCCCTGGAAGACCGCGGACACGAGTTCTTGGTGCAGCACACCGACGGACGCCTGGGAGTCCTCCGCGACCTCAGCAACATCGAGCGCGGCTAGCCCCCATGGCCGCGCCGCGGGCCGCCGGAAAGGGCGGGCAGGCTGGGTCCGGTGGGCAGGCTGCAGGGATGCCGGTGGTTTCGTCCGAGTCGGCACTGGCCCTGAAGCGGCGTGCCCGGCGGATCAACCGTGCGCTGGCCGAAAAGTACCCCTACGCCCACGCGGAGCTGGACTTCACCAACCCGTTTGAGCTGCTGGTGGCCACGGTCCTTTCTGCCCAGACCACCGACGTCACCGTCAACCTGGTCACGCCGGTGCTCTTCGGACGCTACCCGGACGCCCGTGCCATGGCCGAAGCGGATCCGGCCGTGCTTGAGGAAATCCTCAAGCCCACCGGGTTCTTCCGGGCCAAGTCCCGGAACCTGCTGGCCCTTGCCACCCGCCTGGTGGACGAGTACGACGGCGTGGTCCCCGGCCGGATCGAGGACCTGGTCACGCTGCCCGGCGTGGGCCGCAAAACTGCCAACGTGGTCCTGGGCAACGCCTTCGGAATCCCCGGAATCACCGTGGACACCCATTTCGGGCGGCTGGCGCGGCGATTTAACTGGACGCAGTCGGACGATCCTGTCCAGGTCGAATCGGACGTGGCAGAACTTTTCGAGCCGCGCGACTGGACCATGCTCTCGCACCGGGTGGTATTCCACGGCAGGCGCGTCTGCCACTCCCGGAAGCCGGCCTGCGGCGCCTGCCCGGTGGCCAACTGGTGCCCCAGCTACGGGCTCGGGGAAATGGATCCGGTGAAGGCCGCCAAGCTCCTCAAATATGAGCTCGCACCGGGCAACGAGGCGTTGCTGGAGCAGCTGCAGGCTGACACGCACCGGGCGGCGGAGATCCGGATGGCGTCGCAGCGGCGGCCCCTTTGAGTGCCGGGGAATACCTGTGAGCGCCAGGGAGGACCTGCTGGGGCTGGCGCGGCGTGCAGCGTCCGGATCCAATACCACCCCGGACCCGCGGTGGGCGGCCCTGACCGTCGACGCGAGCCTGGCCCGCCGGGCCGCAGTGCTGATGCTGTTCGGCGCCCTTGATGACGTCCCCGCGGTCTCCGGCAAGCCGCTGGCCCCGGCCGATCTCGACGTGCTGCTGCTGGAACGGGCCCATACGCTCGGTTCGCATCCCGGTCAGGTCGCCTTCCCGGGCGGAAGCCTGGATGCGGGTGAATCCGCCGTGGACGCAGCCCTCCGGGAGGCCGAGGAGGAAACCGGCCTGGACTCGGGCGGCGTTGAAGTCCTGGGCACCCTGCAGCAGCTCGGCCTGGCCCACAGCAACTTCCTGGTGACCCCTGTGCTCGGCTGGTGGGCGTCGCCGTCGCCGGTGCGCGTGGTGGACTATGCAGAATCCGCCCAGGTTTTCCGGATCCCCGTCCGCGATCTCCTGGACCCGGACAACCGGGTCATGGCCACCGTCCACCGGGCAGGGCGGGCGTTCGACAGCCCGGCCTTCACGGTGAACGGCGTGGTGGTGTGGGGTTTCACCGGCATTGTGCTCAGCGGCCTCTTCGACCAGCTGGGCTGGTCCGTGCCCTGGGACAGCACCAGGCTGCACCCCATCAGCGTGTAGGAATTAGGGCGGCCGCGCGCGCCATTGAGCGCGGCCACCCGGTTGTTGGGGCCTTTTCAGGCCTTATGGATGGGTCAGGCCTGCTGCTGCCGCAGGTCGACCACGATTCCTGTCGCGGCGTTCTCGCGCATTGCGTTGACGCCGTCCATCAGCTTGTTCAAGGATTTGAAGCTTGGTGAAACGGCAACGATGTTGCCCTCTGCGTCCGTAAGCCGGAGCCGGTAGGACTCGTCTCCTGCCCGGTGAATCTCAAATCTGCCCGCCATGCCGGACCTCCCCTGGTATGCGTCGTCGCATCAGCCGTCCGACCGGTCTGCATCAGTCGCCGCTACAGACTGTAATCCGCGTCACGCCGCGCGTCGAGCTACTGCCCGGTAGGTTACTTTCTCCGTCATATGGGTAGTAACCCGGGTTGGTCAGTCCGCGCTGGGAGGCTTACTTGGCCAGGTCGTAGGAGTCCACCACGGCCACGCTGACGGGAAACTCCACCGGGATGGGGCCGAACAGGAGGTCCTTCGCAGCGCCGGCGGCATCCTCGATCGCCCTGATGCACTCGTCCACGGCGCCCGCCGGGGCATGCACCATGACTTCGTCGTGGAGGAAGAACACCAGTTCCGGACCGGCACCGCCGGGCCCTGCACCGGTGCCGTCCGCGCGGAGGGTGCGCAGCCGCCGTCGTAATTCCGCCAGCCAGCATGCCGCCCAATCCGCGGCCGAGCCCTGGACAACGAAGTTGCGGGTAAACCGGCCCCGGGACCTGGCGATCGACTCGGCACGGCGCTGCTCTTCAGCGGTGTCCGAGCGCTGGCTTTGGTACCAGCGCTGCGACGGCGGCGGGCTGCTGCGCCCCAGCCGGGTGGTTACCGTGCCGCCGGCCTCGCCCGCCCGGGCGGCCTGTTCCACGAAGTCCACAGCCCGCGGATACGTCCGCGCCAACTGCGGCATGAGGCGGCCGGATTCGCCGGACGTGGCACCGTACATCGCCCCGAGCAGGGCCACCTTGGCTTTCGCGCGGTCGCCGCCGAAGCCCTTGGCGGCGATGCCCGCATAAAGGTCCTGGTCCCGCGCGGCTTCGGCCATCACCGAGTCCCGTGCCAGTGCCACCAGAACCCGCGGCTCCAGCTGTGATGCGTCGGCGACGATCAGCTTGTAGCCAGCATCCGCGTGCACGGCACCACGGATCTGCCGGGGGATCTGGAGGGCGCCGCCGCCCCGCGACGCCCAGCGGCCGGACACCACTCCGCCCACCACGTACTCGGGCCGGAACCTCCCGCCCGCCACCCAGGCATCGAGCCAGGACCAGCCGTTGGCCGTATGCAGCCGCGACAGTTTCTTGTACTCCAGCAGCGGGCCGATGACCGGATGGGAAGAGTCTTTGAGCTCCCATTTGCTGGTGCTCTTGACTTCGATGCCGTTGCGGTGCAGGGCGCGGATGAGTTCCTGCGGGGAGTCCGGGTTCAGCATGGGGGTGCCGAGCAGTTGCCGCAGTTCGGCGGCCAGCGCCTCCAGCCGTGCCGGCCGATGCCCGGCGGGCGGACGCGGGCCGAGGTAGCCGGTCAGGATTTCCTCGTGCAGGTCTTCCCGCCAGGGCACGCCGGCGTATTGCATCTCGGCGGCGATCATCGCGCCCGCTGATTCAGCTGCCAGCAGCAGCTGCAGGCGGCCGCGCATGCTGCCATCGGTGCCGGCCCCGGCCAGGGCGGACTGCTGTGCTGCGTACTCGGTCCGCAGCTCTTCGGGGGTATGGCGCAGGGGCGGCGCGCTGCCCGGGTCCTCGAACAGGGCGCCCTGGTCCGCCGGGGGAGCAGGGGGAAGCAGCGACTTCGGCGGCAGGACCGCATCGTCCACGGGGGTCCTGTCCGACGTGCGGGCGTACTCGGTGTGGGCCGCGAACTGCGAAAAGGCCAGGATGTTGCCGCAGAGCGTGAGGTCGTAGCAGCGCTCCAGCTCCACGCCGGACCGCAGCAGCGCCGGGTACCAGTCCTGGGTACGGTGCCAGATCCAGCGGGGCGGCGTGGGGCCGCTTTCCATCTGGCGGACGACGGCGGGAAGGTCGACGGTGCTGACGACGCGGACTCCGGGATTGGCCGGCTGGGGTTCGCCTGCCTGGGTGAGTTCCTGCAGCGCGGCCCCGGAGGGGTGGGCGGCGAGCAGGACATACATGCTCCAATTGTGCACGCTTGGCGGGACGCTTCCGTACAGCGGTACACCTCACCCATCTCCACACCAGCCTTATCCACATAGCCGCCGGCGGACCTTACCTGCCGCCCCGGTTGCGTGGAGAGTGGCTCCATGAGCAGGCACCAGATACTCCCACCACCGTCGGGGCAGGGCCCTGCCGGGCCCACCGGCAATGCCCCGGGCTCCCCGCCGGCAGGTACTTCGCGGGCACCCGCCGGCCCAGCGGGCGGGTCCACTGACGCGTGGCTGCCTGACGCGTCCGGCGAAGTGCTGCTGGTGACTGCGTCGGCTTTCCTCCGCTCGGAGGTGGAACGGATTGTTGCTGCCGCCGGTGGACGCCTGCGCGTGGCCGCGGATGCAGCAGAGGGCGGCCGTCACTGGGACGGGGCGGCGGCGGTGCTGGTGGGCAGTGACATCAGGGAGCTGCCGCCCCGGCGGCGGGCGCCTGCCGTCCTTGTCGGCCTGGACGGTGAAGGAGACAGCCTGTGGCATCTGGCCGCCGCGCTTGGAGCCGAACGCGTGGCCGTGCTCCCGGATGCCGCTGCCTGGCTGGCTGACCATCTGAGCCGGTCACGGACGCCGGGGCCCGGTGGCCTGGTTCTTGGCGTGACCGGCGGCTGTGGCGGTGCGGGCGCCACTACGGCGGCCATCTGGATTGCGCAGGCAGCGGCGGGCATGGGTGCGCGGGTGTTGCTGGTGGATGGCGATCCCTGGGGCGGCGGGCTGGAACTGGCCATCGCCGCCGAGGACTACCCGGGGTTGCGCTGGCCGGACCTGTCCGATGCCCGGGGCAGCATCGACCCCCTCCAGCTGGCCGACTCCCTGCCTGTGTCCGGCGGTTTCTCGTTCCTGTCCTGGCCCGCCAGCCGCGAACAGCCCGATCAGGTGGCAGCCCCCGCTGCCGCCGGTGTCCTGGACGCTGCCCGGCGGGGTTACGAGCTGGTAGTGGTGGATATCGGCCGCCGTGCCGAGCCGCTGAAGACGTTCGCCTGGGACTGCGACCGCATCTTTGTGGTGGTGCCGGCCCAACTAAAGGCAGCCGTTGCCGCGGTGCGGTTGCTGCAGGAATTCCCGCCTGTGGAAGCGTCGGTGCTGGTGCGGGGCAAACCGGGGGCCGCCATTGACGGCCCGCTCCTCGCCGAGGCCATCGGGCTTCCCGTCCTTGGCCGGGTGCCCGAACTGCGCGGCATGGCTGCTGCCGTGGAATCCGGCAGGCTCCTGGATCTTGGCAGGCGGCGCAGCGTGCGGCGCTTCGCCGGCACGGTGCTGGATTCCCTCGGTGACGGGCTGCCCGTCGGAGAACCGGCATGACCCCGGGCGAAGGGGACGCATCCGGGGCTGTTGCGGCACCTCCCGATGTTTCCGCGCTTCCGCCACGGTCCCGGCGAAGTGCCCGGATCCTGGAAGGGCAGCGGCGCGGATCCCACCCGGGCGGGGCCCAGGCCCGGGGCCGTCCTGTCGATGCGGGCCTCCTGGAATCGGTGCGCGAATCGATGATGGCCGAGGCCGGGGCTGTGACTCCGTCCCGGGTGGCCGCCGCGGTCCAGGCCACGGGAAAGCTGCTGGGAACTGCGGGAGCGCTCGCCGCAGTGGAACGGATCAGCGCGGAACTCAACGGATTGGGTCCCCTGCAGGAGCTCACCCGGGACCCCGCGGTGACGGACATCTTCGCCAACGCTCCGGACTCCGTATGGGTGGACCGGGGGCGTGGCATCGAGCGTGTGGCGGTGGCATTCGAGGGCGAATCCCAGCTGCGCGCGCTCGCCTGCAGGCTGGTGGCCGCGGGCGGGCGGCGGCTGGACGACGGGTCGCCCTGCGTCGATGTCCGTCTCCCGGGTGGCTACCGTGTCCACGCTGTCCTGCCGCCCGTCTCCACGGCGGGGACCCTGTTGAGTATCCGCATCAGGCGCGAGCACGTTTTCGGCATGGACGAGCTGCAGGCGGGAGGTATGTTCAGCCGACCGGTCCGGGACGTACTGGAGAAAGTAGTGGAGCAGAGGCTGAGCTTCCTGGTCAGCGGCGCCACCGGCTCGGGAAAGACCACCCTGCTGTCAACGCTGCTGGGGCTGTGTGCGGCGGGGGAACGGCTGGTCCTCATCGAGGACGCCTCGGAGCTGAATCCTGTCCACCCGCATATCGTTTCCCTGGAGTCCAGGCACGGAAACCTGGAAGGCGGCGGCGAAGTGGACCTGGGCGAACTGGTGCGGCAGGCCCTGCGCATGCGCCCCGACAGGCTGGTGGTGGGTGAGTGCCGCGGCGCCGAGGTCCGGGAGCTACTTACCGCCATGAATACAGGCCACAGCGGCGGAGGCGGCACCATCCACGCCAACACGGCGGCCTCGGTTCCGGCCAGGCTTACGGCACTCGGTGCGCTGGCAGGGATGAGTCCGGACGGCGTGCGGCTGCAGGCAACCAGCGCGTTGGACGTAGCCATCCACGTCGAACGGACGCCCCGGGGACGCGAAGTCACGTGCCTCGGTGTTTTCGTCGATTCTCCGGAGGGGCTGACGGTGGTGCCAGCCCTGGAAACTGCGGGCGGTGTCGTCGGGCCCGCGTGGCCGGCGCTGGCCGCGCGGCTCGGCATGGACCCGGAGGACATCCGGTGATTGTCCTGCTGGCGCTTACCCTGTCCCTGGCGGCGCTGCTGCTGCTCAGGCCGCCCCGGGGTGCTGCCGCGCGGCTCCGCCGTGCCGCGGGCCAGCCTCCCGCCCGTGCGTCCGATCTGATGGGCAGGCCCGCCCCCAGACCATTCTCGCGCCGTGGACAGAGGGGATCGGGAAAGAACGCCACTGTGGGGGCACCCCTGACCGTCCTGGTGCAGCAGCTGGCTGCGCTGCTCAAGGGCGGCCGGACACCCGCCAGGCTGTGGGACGAACTCTGGACCGTCTATGGAACGGACGGCCCGCAACCATCCGCCGGGGATGCCGCTGCCGGTCCGGCCAAGGGAGGGCTGTCGGACGGTTCCCTGGCCGTGCTGGCCGCAGCACGCGGTGCCGCGGCGCGTGGCACACCGGTGTCGGCGGCCATCAGGCGGGCGCTGCCGGAGGTGTTTCCCGGCGGGCGCCGGGAGGCAAGGATCTGGTCCGAGCTGGCAGCCTGCTTCGATATCGCCGAGGCCAGCGGATGCCCCCTCGCTGATGTGCTCACCCGCTTTGCGGCCCAGCTCGAGGTGGAGGCCGACGCGGACGCGGCGCGCCAGACTGCCCTTGCCGGCCCAAAAGCCACGGTCACGCTGCTGACCTGGCTGCCGATGATGGGCCTTGGGCTCGGGATGGCACTGGGCGTTGACCCGCTTGCCATGCTGTTGGGTACGCCTCTTGGCCTGGCTGCCTTGCTGGGCGGCGCGGCCCTGACCGTTGCCGGCAGGCTTTGGTCCTCGCGCCTGGTGGCAACTGCCGCGGGAACCGGGAAGCTGTGACGGGCCAAGGCATCGCGGCATTGGGGCTCTTCGCCGTCCTTGCCGCCGCAGCCTTCCTGGCCTCTGCCGGAAGCGGCAGGGCCCGGGCACGGCTCCGCACCCTCGAATTGCATGGCCCAGGTCTGGGGCATCCGCCCATAATCCCGGAACCCCGCAACCGGGCCGGACCCGGCCTTGCCGACACCGCCATGATGCTGGAACTCGTGGCGGCCATGCTCGACGCCGGTTCCAGCATCGGTCGCGCCCTGGAACTGGTCTCCATGTCCGCCTCGGCGAAGTACAGCGAATCACTGCGGCCGGTGGTTTCAGCCCTGGCCATCGGTGCCGACTGGGAAACGGCCTGGCGCAGCTCCGCCGTCCGCCAGCCCGACATCCTCGAGCTGCGGGATGCACTGGGCTTCGCTGCGCTGACCGGCGCGCCGTCGTCGGCCATCCTCTATGCCCAGGCGGCCAGGCTCCGCCGGGAACGGTTCCGGGCCGCCGAAAAGCGTGCCGCATCGCTGGGCGTCAAGCTCGTCATTCCGCTGGGACTGTGTTCGCTCCCCGCCTTCATCTGCCTCGGCGTCGTCCCCGTGCTGCTGGCCCTGGTGCCTTCAGGCTCCTGACCGCGGCAGTGGGGTTCAGCGGCCCCGGGCAGGAGCCCGCTGTCCAGTCCTCCACAGCGGCTGGCCGCCACTGCTTATCCACTTACCAAAACAGGGACCTTACCGGCCGCCGCCCGCGCCGGAAGAGTCATCACCAGCCGGAAGAATCTCCGGCGCTACGGAAGGAAGAACCACATGTCAATGAATCACCACCGTCACACTTTTGCCGGCACGTCCGCGCTCGCCGCCCGGCCCGCTCCCGCAGGCCGCAGCGCCGGTGGGCCACAGTCCATCGGCCGCGCACGGGACAGCACCCTGCCGGCAAACGTCGTGGAGCTTCGGCCCGGGGCCGGTACGTCCCGCCGCCGGCGGCGTTCCGTCCGGCTGATGGGGTCGGAAGCCGGAATGGCCACCGCCGAGTACGCCATCGCTACCCTCGCCGCGGTCGGATTCGCGGGCCTTCTGGTCTTCATCCTCCGCAGCGATGAAGTCCGGGGTTTCCTGCTGAACCTGATCCGTACGGCACTGGCGTTGCCGTGACAGCTGCGCCGGCCGTGCCGGGTGCACCGGCCGCGCGGGGAGCCGCTCCGCGGCGGGCGAATACTGCAGCTGCGTGCAGGGGTGCGGTCACAGCCGAGTTCGCCGTCACCCTTCCCGTTGTGGTGGCCTTGCTGGCCATGCTCCTGGCCGGAGCCGCCGCCGGTGTCACCCAGCTGCGGATCGAGGAGGGGGCACGGTCCGGCGCCAGGGCCCTGGCCAGGGGCGAAGACCCCGCCACCGTGGCGCAGACCGTCCGCACCCTCGCGGGTGGAACAGCAGCCGCCACGGTGGCAGCCGAGGGCGAATGGTTTAACGTCACCGTGACGGACCGCGTGGGAGGCCCGCTGGGAACATCCATCCCGTGGACCCTCACTGCCCGGGCGTCCACCCGAGCGGAGCGCACGGCCGGTACGCCCGCAGGGAGCAGCGGCCTCACCGACGGAAAGGGCAACAGGTGACAGCGGGCCGCCCGGGTCAACGCCGTGGTCAGCACGCCCGCCCGGGCCCCGATCACCGGGAACGGGGATCAGGCACCGTCCTCGCGGCCGGGCTGGCGTTGGTGGTCCTGATGGCAGCCGTGCTGGTGATGCTGCTGGCCCAGTCAGCGGTGCAGGCCAGCCGTGCAGCGTCGGCCGCGGACCTGGCAGCGCTCGCAGGGGCCGACGCCCTGCGCGGAATATCGGCAGGCGAGCCCTGCACCGTGGCCAACGACGTCGCATCCCGGCACGCGGCACGGGTCCTCAGCTGCGTAGCGGGCCCCGGGCAGACCCTCGAGGTCCGGACGGAACTGCAGGAACGTTCGATGCTGGGCGCGGCCACCGGGCGCGCTCGTGCCGGACCGCCGCCCTAGGCGGCCTGCGGCGACGGCCGGGAACCTAGGCGAGCCGGGATCCTGTGTACGGCTGTTCAACCGGCGCGGACTCTGTGGCGTCCTTCAGCAGGACGCCCAGGAGGGTGATGGCGGCTGCCTTGTCCAGCGGGTTGTTCTTGTTGCCGCATTTGGGTGACTGGACGCAGGACGGGCACCCGGACTCGCACTCACAGGCTTCGATGGCAGCCCGGGTTGCCGCCAGCCACACCTTGGCCTTTTCGAAACCGCGCTCAGCAAATCCGGCGCCGCCGGGGTGCCCGTCGTACACGAAGATGGTGGGTACCCCGGTGTCGGCGTGCAAGGCCGTCGAGACACCGCCGATATCCCAGCGGTCGCTGGACGCCACCAGCGGCAGCAGGCCTATCGCGGCATGTTCGGCAGCATGCAGGGCCCCGGGGAACTGGGCCTCGATGAGACCGGCGGCGGTGAGGGAGCGGTTGTCCACCACGAACCAGACCGCCTTCGTGAACAGGTCCCTTGCCCCGAGTTCCAGCGGCTCCTCGCCCAGGATTTCATTGGAGACCAGGGCCTTGCGCTGGAAGGAGACAACCTGGGTGGTCACCTTCACGCCACCGAAGTGGACAGTGACGTCGCCCCACTGCATGGTCCGCTGTGTTTCCAGCACCTCAATCTGGGTGACGTCCCGGGCCGTGGTGTAGTAATCGGGGTTGGCCCGGCGGACCACCACGCAGTGGTCCTCCTCATTCAGGTCTTCCACCACATAGCTGTCGCCCTGGTGGATGTACACGGCGCCGTTGTGCGCCTGGTAGTGGGTCTGGGGAGAGTCCATGGTGCCCAGCAGCGAGCCGGTGTCCGCGTCCACGATGCTGACGGGGCCGCCGCCGTCGGCCCTTAAATTGACCATGGCTGCCGCGCTCTGGGGGTGGGTCCAGAACCAGCCGGCCGGGCGGCGCCGCAGGTACCCCTGCGCGACCAGCCGGTCCAGCAACCCCTCGGCCGTGTCGCCGAACAGGCCCAGCTCGCCCGGACCGAGGGGAAGCTCGGCTGCGGCAGCGCAGAGGTGCGGACCCAGTACATAAGGGTTGGCGGGGTCGAAGACCGTGGCTTCCACCGATACGTCGAAAATGGCCTCGGGGTGGTTCACCAAAAAGGTGTCCAGGGGATCGTCGCTGGCCACAAAGGCCGCGATGGCATCCTGACCGGCCCGGCCCGCCCGCCCGATCTGTTGGAACAGGGACGCCCTGGTTCCCGGCCATCCTGCCACCAGCACGGCGTCCAGTCCGGATATGTCGATACCCAGTTCCAGCGCCGACGTGCTGGAAACCCCCAGCAACTGGCCTGACCGCAGGGCCTTCTCCACCGCCCGGCGTTCCTCCGGCAGGTAGCCGGACCGGTAGGCGGCCACCCGCTGCGGGAGGCTGGGATCCACCTCGTCCAGCAGGCGTTTGGTGATGGTCGAAATGGTTTCGGCTCCCCGCCGCGACTTGATGAACGCGATGGTCCGGACCTGGGCAGAGACAAGGTTGGCCAGGAGGTCAGCGGTCTCGGCCACAGCGGTCCGCCGCTCCTTGGCCCCGTTTTCACCGCGTAACTCGGTCAGCGCAGGCTCCCAGAACGCCACAGTGGTGGAACCGTGGGGTGAGGCGTCCCGGGAAACGGCCTTGACCGGTGCACCGATCAGCCGGGAGAAGGACGTGTCAGGGTCGGACGCCGTGGCGGACGCTGCAATGAACACCGGCTCAGGAAAGGAACTGCCGGCCCCGTAGTAGGCGCAGATCCGGCGGAGCCGCCGCATCAGGTTGGCTACATGGGAGCCGAACACGCCGCGGTAGCTGTGGGCCTCGTCCACGATGACGTAGCGGAGGCGGCGGAAGAATCCTGCCCACCACGCATGGTTGGGCAGGATGCCGAAGTGCAGCATGTCCGGGTTGGCGAGGATGAAGTTGGCGTGGTCACGGATCCAGCGCCGGGACGCGGGGTCCGTATCGCCGTCGTAGGTTTCGGCCCGGACAGTGGGCAGCCTGAGCGCACGGATGGCGTTCAGCTGGTCCGCGGCCAGGGCTTTGGTGGGGGAGAGGTACAGGGTGACCGCTCCGTCGTCGTGGATCTTCCCGGGCTCGGCCAGCACCCGCAGCTCAGACCGGTGGATGGCGTCCAAGGCCGGCAGTTGGTAGGCAAGCGACTTTCCCGACGCCGTTCCCGTGGCCACCACCACGTGGCCGCCGCCATGGGCGATGTCTGCCGCCTCCACCTGGTGCCGGTACGGCTCCCCGATGCCCAGCGAGCCGTAGGCCCCCACCAGATCCGGGTGCACCCAGTCCGGCCACGGCTCATGGACCGCGGCGCGCGCGGGAATGGTCCGGACATGACGCAGCTGCTCCGGGTCCGGGCCGCGGCCCAGCAAAGGGATCAGGGAGTCATGGGGATTCACCACAACATTGTTTCACCCGGCACGGACACCGCCGGCCGGGTTCGCCATCGGGGTAACGGACCTCAGCGCAGATTGGCGGCGGAGTCAGCTCAGGGACAGATCCGAACCGTCGTGCGACGCCGAGAGCATCAGCACCCGCGAAACAGTGCTCCACCCCAGGTGGGAGTACAGCTTCTGGCCGTCGATGGAGGCCAGCAGCAGCCCCGTCTGCACGTCGTGTTCGAAAGCCTGCGCTGCCAGCGCCCGCATGATGAAGCTGCCCAGTCCGCGGCGCTGGAACGCCGGCTCGGTGATGATTTTGTCGAAGACGGCCGTCTCGCCCACCACGAACACCCTGCCGCTGGCGGCAAGCGCCTCACCGGACTTGACCTCGGCATAGTGCACGCCGTGGTGGGTGGACGTGGTCAGGGACAGGTCGTCGTCCGAGAGCCAGGGGTCCTCGGCATCCTGCGTTTCCATGTCCACAATCATCATGGTCTGGGAACCGGAGGTGACGTTCAGCCCGTGCCTGGCCGCCAGGGCGGTGTACCGGGGAATGTCATTGGTGAGAATCGTCAGGACCCGCGGCGCGGCTTCCGCAGTCTTGGCGGCCAGCTCAGCGAACTCCTGGTCAGTGGGGTCGGCGGCGAAGTATTCCCATTCCCCGCTGGTGTCGGACCGGAGCGCGGCGGGGAAGCGGCCTTCGGTGGATGTCTGGTACCCGCGGCAGCCGGCCCAGCCCGCCACCCACACTTCAAGAAGGCCAGTGATGTCTTCAATCAACGTTTCCGGACTCATGGCATGAAGACTATGCCAGCCCGATCACAAGCAACAGGGTGCGCCCCAGAGCTTATGCAATTCGTGATGGAGCGGACACAGCCCTTGGAAAGACGGATACCCTTAAATACGTGGCTTTGAACCGAATCGTCCTTTTTTACGGCTTTACCCCCATCCCGGATCCCGACGCAGTGCGGCTCTGGCAGCGTGCGCTCTGCGAGAAGCTCGGCCTGACCGGCAGGATCATCATCTCCAAGGACGGCATTAACGCCACCGTGGGCGGCGAGATCGGCGCGGTCAAGCAGTACGTCAAGACCACCCGCGAATACAACGGTTTCCACGGCATCGACGTGAAGTGGTCCGACGGCGGCGCGGAGGACTTCCCCCGGTTGAGCGTCAAGGTCCGCGACGAAATTGTCTCCTTCGGCGCGCCCGGCGAGCTCACCGTGGACGCCGGCGGTGTGGTGGGAGGCGGAACGCACCTGAAGCCGGAGGAACTGCACGAACTGGTGGAGGCCCGGAAGCAGTCCGGCGAAGAAGTGGTCTTCTTTGACGGCCGCAACGCCTTCGAGGCCCAGATCGGCAGGTTCAAGGATGCCGTGGTGCCGGATGTGGCCACCACGCATGACTTCATCAAGGAGCTGGATTCGGGCAAATACGACGCCCTGAAAGACAAACCGGTGGTCACCTACTGCACCGGTGGAATCCGCTGCGAAGTCCTGTCCAGCCTCATGGTCAACCGCGGCTTCAAGGAGGTCTACCAGCTCGACGGCGGGATCGTCCGCTACGGCGAGGCCTTCAAGGACCAGGGCCTGTGGGAGGGCTCGCTGTACGTCTTTGACAAACGCATGCACCTCGAATTCAGCGACGAAGCCAAAACCATCGGCGAATGTGTCCGCTGCAAGGCACCCACCAGCAAGTTCGAAAACTGCTCCAATCCCAGCTGCCGCACCCTCACGCTGTACTGTGCGGACTGCGCCGCCAGCCCGGAGACCCTCCGCTGCCCCGGGGGCTGCGCGGCCTGAGCTGCCGCGCGCGGCCAGCCTGCACTTTCACAACTTGCGGAGCCGGAACGCGTAGTTCGCTTCCGTCCTGGCCTCCACGGTGACGGTCAGGACAGTCGGCGCCGAAAGGTAGATGACGTTCTCACGGTTGATGCCGCAGCGAAGGCCCAAATCCACCAGGGTCAGGGTGTCGCTGCGGACGGTAAAGTTCACGCGGCGCTGGCTCCGGCATGCAAGTGTCAACGCATAGGTCCCTGTTACCAGGACGGGAGAGGCGTCGGACCGCACTTCGCCGGCGGCCAGCACGCCGGCGCCGATGTGGACAGCGGGCTGCGGGGCTTCCGGCAGCGTGCGGGCCACCCACCCGTCCAGCTCATCCTGGCCCACGGGGTCGCGCGTCAGCGGGTCCCTGGTGAAGAGGGGCCCAGGGGCGGCGGTCGCCTCGGCCCCCGCCGACGCGGCGTAGCTCCGGCCGTCGTCGTACGTGTATTCGCAGCCGCCCAGCGCCAGGCCGGCCGCCAGCACAACGCCAACGACGGCGCCGGCCGGCTTCCGCGCTGGCGCCGCCCGTGCTGTCGCGGGTGTTGTCCCTTCGGGGGACACCCCCACGGGACGGGGCACGGAGAATCTCCGCACACTGGGCATATCACGACTTTATGCCTGCGGGCGCCAGCCTGCCAGAGCAGGAACCACCGTATTAACGCGCTGCCGCCGGAGCCAGCTGGTAGGCGTAAATGAGCGGCGCATCAACGCTTGAGGTGCTGATTTCGAGCCGGCCCGCTTCGGGGAGCGCAACCTTGGACGTCTCCTTGCTGCCGTTGCAGGCAGCCCCCGCTTCGGTGATCGCGGCCCCGTTCAGCGATACCGCGAAGAAGGCCTTTCCGCCGCCGTCGCAGGTGGCCGTCAGCGTGTAGTTGCCCGCGGGGACGTCGGCCGCCTCCTGCACGATGCGGTCGCGGTTGAGGATCTTGCCGGCGTCGTCAAGCACCGCGTCCGGGGCCGTGGGGAGCGCCGTGGTGCGCCACTGCGGAACATCGGCGTTTTCCACCGAAACAACTGATGAGCAGCCAGCCAGGGCCAGGGCAGCCAGCGCGGCAGCAACGGCTGCTGGGACCTTCAGCTTCGGCCCGCCGGACCGTTCCGGAGGGTGGGCGGCGGACCGCACGCGGGCACGCGCCAGGAAGGGAAGGCTGGAAGGCATGCCTCAACGCTACCTGCTGTCCGGTCCCGGACTAAACTTGTCCGGTGCCTGAAACCCCCTTTGAGTTCACTGCCGGCAACACTCCCGACGCTCCCCGCAGCGATCTGCCCCACCTGCTGCGGGCGCTCGCCGCGGACCTGCGGCGGCTGGACTACACGCTCGACGGCGTCGCGGGCCTCCTGGGCCCGTCAGCGTCCGCCGCCCTGAACCGGGACCAGATCATCCCTGCGATGCTGGCCGTGGACCGCGCCGTCCGGGAGGACGCCGCTGCGGCGCCCCTGGCCGCCGTCGTACGCCTCTGGCTCCTGGCCGAACCGCAGGACAGGGCAACGCTCGACGCCGCCCTGCCGGGGATCCGCGCGGAAGGCCTGGAAGAGCTGGGGCTGCTGCAGCCCGTACCCGGCACCGGCCGCCTGTGCGCCAAAGCAGACCTGCGGCCCTACGGCTGGGAGAAGAATGAAGACGGCAGCGGCGGCGCCGAACTGTGGGTGGCCAGCGACCTCGCCGCGCACCAGCAGGCCGGCGTCCTGCGGCATGACCACGTCCTGGGCATCGGGCAGGCTTCCACCACCCTGGTGCAGACCACCGTCCGCCGGCACATCGCCCGGGCCTTGGACCTGGGAACGGGCTGCGGCATACAGTCCTTCCACCTGCTGCACCACTGCGAGCACGTCACGGCCACCGACATTTCCGAACGTGCCCTGGCCTTCACCCGCTTCAACATCCTGCTCAACGCCGAGGCCCTCTCGGTTGACCCCGGCCGGCTGGCTGACCGGGTGAGCCTGAGGCTCGGCTCACTCCTGGAGCCCGTGGCGGGCGAGGAGTTCGGCCTGGTGGTGTCCAACCCGCCGTTCGTCATCACCCCGCGCAGCGCCGGCGAGGACGCCGCGGACCAGTTCACCTACCGCGACGGCGGCCTGCCGGGCGACGAAATCGTCGCTTCCCTCGTGGCGGACCTTCCCACGGTGCTGGCGCCGGGCGGCACGGCACAGATGCTGGGCAACTGGGAAGTGGCAGCCGGTACCGAATGGCACGAACGGCCGCAGTCATGGGTCCGGCCCGGCACCGACGCCTGGTTCATCCAGCGCGAGCAGGTCAGCCCTGAGCAGTACGCGGAAACATGGCTGCAGGACGCTTCCGAGGGCAGGGACCGCGACCACTACCGCAACGCCTACGGGGCGTACCTTGCCGACTTCGCCTCCCGGAACGTCGAAGGCATCGGCTTCGGCATGGTGTGGCTCCGGCGCCCGGCGGCAGAAGCACAGCCCGTCCTCCGGCGTTTCGAGGAAATCAGCTACCCCATCGAGCAGCCCGTCGGCCCCCACCTGGGCGCCGCCGTCGAACGCAGCGACTGGCTGGCGGCGCACTCTGTGGCGGACACGTACCTGCTGGTGGCCGGGGATGTCACGGAGGAGCGCCACCAGCGGCCCGGTGCCGAGCACCCGGGCGTGATCCTCTTGCGGCAGGGTGCCGGGCTGCGGCGCACCAACCTCCTCAGCACCGAACTCGCCGGGTTCGTGTCAGCGTGCGACGGCGACCTGACCGCCGGCCAGATTGCCGGCGCCCTTGAGGCGCTGCTGGGCGGCGGGGACGACGGTTCCGCGGAGGGTTCCTTCCGCGGGAGGCTGCTGGCCGAAGTGGAAAATTTGGTCCGCGACGGCTTCCTCCTGCCGGCCGAAAACTGATCTTCCACCCGTGGTCTCCGCGTCCCTTTTGGTACCCCCCGTTTTCCACATGAATGCGCAGGATTGTCCAAAATATGGTGAACTAGGCCAGTATGGGCTCATCTGCCCCAGCAACCTTTTTCTGTAGGAGCACCGTGCCAAGCAAGGCCAAAACCGGCAAGAAACTCGTGATTGTGGAGTCTCCGGCCAAGAGCAAGACCATCGCCAAGTACCTCGGCGAGGGCTTCATTGTTGAGGCCTCCATCGGTCACATCCGCGACCTGCCGCAGCCGTCGGAGCTCCCCGCCGAACTCAAGAAAACCTCGGTAGGCAAGTTCGCCGTCGACATCGACCACGACTTCAAGCCTTACTACGTGGTGTCCCCGGACAAGAAGAAAAAGGTGACTGAGCTCAAGGCTGCGCTCAAGGACGCCGACGAACTTTATCTCGCAACCGATGGGGACCGCGAGGGCGAAGCCATCGCGTGGCACCTGCTGGAAGTGCTCAAGCCCAAGGTCCCCGTGTACCGGATGACCTTCGGTGAAATCACCAAGGAAGCCATCCAGCGTGCCATGGGCAACCTGCGCGACGTGGACCAGGACCTGGTGGACGCACAGGAAACCCGCCGCATCCTTGACCGCCTCTACGGCTACGAAATTTCCCCCGTCCTGTGGCGCAAGGTGGCCCGCGGCCTCTCCGCCGGCCGGGTGCAGTCCGTGGTCACCCGCATGGTGGTGGACCGCGAACGCGAACGCATGGCCTTCAAGGCCGCGTCCTACTGGGACCTGACCGGACAGTTCGGTGCGGATTCCGGTTCGTTTAAAGCGAAGCTGGCCTCCGTGGACGGCGCCAAGGTTGCCACCGGCCGCGATTTCAACGACGACGGCGTCCTCACGTCCAAAAACGTGGCGCACCTGAACGAGGAGCTGGCCGCGTCCCTGGCCGCCGGGCTGCAGGACGCCCCCTTCACGGTCCGCTCCGTTGAAACGAAGCCCTACACCCGCCGCCCCGCCGCGCCGTTTACCACCTCCACGCTGCAGCAGGAGGCTGGCCGCAAGCTGCGTTTCTCCTCTAAGAGCACCATGCAGATCGCCCAGCGGCTGTATGAAAACGGCTACATCACGTATATGCGTACCGACTCCTCGGCGCTGAGCGATGAAGCCTTGACGGCAGCCCGCCGCCAGGCCTCCGAGCTTTACGGTCCGGAATACATTCCCGGTTCCCCCCGCGTCTACACCAACAAGGCAGCCAACGCGCAGGAAGCCCACGAGGCCGTCCGCCCCGCCGGTGACTCCTTCCGTACCCCCGCCCAGGTTGCCTCCCAGCTCCGCGGCGACGAGTTCCGCCTCTACGAGCTGATCTGGAAGCGCACCGTCGCCTCGCAGATGGCGGATGCCAAGGGCTCGACGGCGACCATCCGCCTGGGTGCCGTGGCTGTCAGCGGCGACGCTGCCGGCCGCGATGCCGAGTTCAGCGCTTCCGGCACCGTCATCACGTTCCCCGGCTTCCTTGCCGCCTACGAGGAAGGCAAGGACGAAAGCCGCGGCGACGACGACTCCGACGAGGCCCGCCGCCTGCCCAACGTGGCCAAGGGCGATTCGCTGAAGGCCTCGGACATCGTGGCAGTGGGCCACGAAACCTCGCCGCCTCCGCGCTACACCGAAGCGTCCCTGACGGCGGAGCTGGAAAAGAAGGGCATCGGACGGCCCTCCACCTACGCGTCCACCATCTCCACCATCCAGGACCGCGGCTACGTCCGGAAGCAGGGCTCCGCGCTGGTGCCCAGCTGGATCGCGTTCTCCGTGATCCGTCTGCTCGAGCAGCACTTCTCGGATTACGTGGACTATGAGTTCACGGCGGACATGGAAGGTGACCTGGACAAGATCGCCAACGGCCAGGCCGCCGGAACCTCGTGGCTGCGGCACTTCTACTTCGGTGAAGACTCGGACCCCGGCCTGCTGAGCATCGTGAACAACCTCGGTGAGATCGACGCCCGCGAGATCAACTCCATCCCCATCACCGACCAGATCACGCTGCGGGTGGGCAAGTTCGGACCCTACCTTGAAAGCTCCGCGGCCACGGTTGATCCCAAGACCGGCGAGATCGTCGAGTCCCCGCGCGCCAACGTCCCGGAGGACCTCGCCCCGGACGAGCTCACCGCCGCCAAGGCTGTGGAACTGATGGAGACGGCGGCGCCGGAGGAACGCGTTTTGGGCGCTGATCCGCACACCGGGCACACTGTTGTCGCCAAGAACGGCCGTTACGGCGCCTACGTCACCGAGGTCATTCCCGAAATGACCGAGGAACAGATCGCTGCCCAGCCGGTGGAGTACTACAAGAACGGCAAGCCCAAGCCACCCAAGAAGCCGGTCAAGGCCAAACCGCGCACCGGGTCGCTGTTCAAGTCGATGACGGTTGAGTCCGTCACCCTGGACGAGGCGCTCCAGCTGATGAGCCTGCCCCGGGCATTGGGGGAGGACGCCGAAGGAAACCTCATCACCGTCCAGAACGGACGGTTTGGCCCGTACCTGAAGAAGGGGACGGACTCCCGCTCCATCGGAACCGAAGAGGAAATCTTCACCATCACGCTTGAACAGGCGCTGGAGATCTACTCGCAGCCCAAACAGCGCGGTGCCCGTGCCGCGGTGCCGCCGCTGGCCGAGTTCGGTCCGGATCCGGTGTCGGAGAAGAACATCGTGGTGAAGGAAGGCCGGTTCGGCCCGTACATCACCGATGGCATCACCAACATCACGGTTCCGCGGGCCACCTCGCTGGAGGAGCTCACCCGCGAACAGGCGGTGGAACTGCTCGCCGAGAAACGCGCCAAGGGCCCGGTCAAGCGGACCGCCACCCGCAAGGCGCCGGCCAAGAAGAAGGCAACGGCCAAGAAGTAGCAGCGGGGCCGGCGCGTTTGCGCCGGCCACCGTATCGTGATCGGCTAGGGGAATGACTGAACAGACCGGAATCGCCGATCCCACGCCGCTTAACGACCTCGAGGAGAAGCTCGCCACGGGCAATGATCCCGACGCGAACCCAGTGGACGTCATCCTGTCGTTCCTGAACAGCGAGGTCTACATCATCAGCTCCGACGGCATCGAGGGAGAGGACTCACAGGTGGAGCCCCTGGTCCTGGGCAACTCCGAGGGCGCCCCCGTCCTGGCCGTCTTCTCGCACCCCACCCGCGTGGACCAGCAGTACCTGGATGCAGCGCCGAACGTGCTGGGAACCCAGGGCGCGGCCATCATCGCCAACATCGGCGAGGAACTGGGCCTTGTGATCAACCCCGGCGCAGCCTACGGATTCGAGATCAACCCTGAAGGCGTGGCAAACATCAAGCGCGACTTCAAGCGCGCTGACGAGCAATAATGTCACCATGCGGCTAGGCGTCCTCGATATCGGGTCCAACACTGTCCACCTCCTGCTGGTGGATGCCCACCCCGGCGCGCGGCCGCTGCCGTTCGCCTCGCACAAACGGCCGCTGTCCCTGGTGCAGTACCTGGAACCGGACGGCAGCATCAGCGACGAAGGCCAGCATGAGCTCACCGAGTTCGTCCTCGAAGCCTGGGAGTTCGCCGCCCGCCATAAGGCCGAGGACCTCCTGGCCTTCTGTACCTCGGCCATCCGCGAGGCCACCAACGGCCCCGAGGTCCTGGCGCGCGTCAAGCACGAGACCACAGTGACGCTCCAGGAGCTGACCGGCAGCGAAGAGGCGTCCATGACGTTCTTTGCCGTCAGGCGCTGGCACGGCTGGGGCGCGGGCCCCATCCTGAACCTTGACATCGGCGGCGGCTCGTTCGAAATGGCGTTCGGCCAGGACGAGCTCCCCGAAGTCGCAACTTCGGTACCGCTGGGAGCCAGCAGGCTCACCCGGGACTGGCTGGCAGAGGACCCGCCCTCGGCCAGGAGCGTCAAGGAACTGCGGCGGTACATCCAGTCAACGCTGAAGCCTGCCGTCCGCGAGTTCGACGGCCTGGGCAGGGCCAACCTGGTGGCCGGAACGTCCAAGACCTTCCGCTCACTGGCCCGCATTGCCGGTGCAGCGCCCAGCGCGGCCGGCCCCTACGTCAAACGGGAACTGAACGCTACGGACCTCGGCGTCTGGGCGCAGCGCATTTCCGCCATGAAGGCCGAGGACCGGCTGCACCTGCCCGGTGTCTCCGAGGCGCGGGCCCACCAGCTCCTGGCCGGTGCGCTGGTGGCGGAGGCCGCCCTGGAGCTGTTCAAGTTCAAGAAGCTCCGGATCTGCCCGTGGGCCCTGCGTGAGGGCCTCATTCTGCGCCGGCTGGACCAGCTGGTGTTCGACGGGCCGCTGGAGCCTGCTCCGCACATTGCCGCGCCGCCGGCCGTGCAGCCACGTTCTAACAGAACCGGTTAAAAGCGGAAGCACCGGGGTGGCAACAGGAAAATGGGGGAAAACCTGTTGCCACCGCCGGTGCCCTGGCAGGCATCCCCATGCCTGCCGCATCACTCGCACCCTCAATGAGGTAATAACTACATTAGGACCGCAAGTTGTGCGCCCCCTGCACTGAACATGGGAGTTGCCTGTGAATGGGGGCGGCCTGCAATGATGGAGCCATGAGCAACCGAATCGCATTCCTTGGCTGTGGGTCCATGAACGAAGCCATCCTCGGCGGCCTGGTGGAAGCCGGCACCAACCCGGCAGACATCGTGGCAACAGTCCGCCGGGCCGAGCGTGCCGCTGAACTGGCCGAGCGGTACCACGGCATCACCGCGATCGCCGGCGAAGAGGAACCGGACAACAACCGGCAGGCCGCGAAGGGGTCCGCCGTCGTGATCCTTGGCGTCAAGCCGGTGGGCATTGCGGACCTGGCCCGGGAGATCAGCCCCGCGCTCACCCCGGACACGATCGTGGTCAGCGTCGCCGCAGCCGTCTCCATCGCCCAGCTTGAAGCCGCACTCCCGGCCGGGCAGCCCGTCATCCGGACCATGCCCAACACCCCGGCGAAACTGGGCCGCGGCGTCATCTCCGTCTCGCCCGGCACCAACTGCACACCCGGCCAGCTCCAGCAGGTGAAGGACCTCTTCCAAGGTGCGGGGACCGTCGTCGAAGTGCCCGAGGAACAGGTGGATGCTCTCTCGGCCATTAGCGGCTCCGGCCCCGCCTACGCCTTCTACCTGGCTGAGGCCATGGCCTCGGCAGGGGAGGAGCTGGGCCTGGACCGCGATCTCGCAGTGCTGCTGGCACGGGAGACCGTGGCGGGCGCCGGTTTCATGCTGGCAGAGCCCGGCGCGGATCCGTCGGCGCTGCGCAAGTCAGTAACCAGCCCCAACGGCACCACCGAACGCGCCATTGCCACCTTCGATGAACAGGGCATTCCGTCCATCATCGCGGCCGGCGCGCGGGCAGCAGCGGACCGGGCGGCGGAAATCACCAAGCAGCTCGGCTAAGGGCGGGCCGCGAACCGCTCCAGCAGGTCCACGTGGCCTGAGACGATCAGCATGTCGCGGGAGGAAACCTTGGTCTCCGGGCGGGCGTAGGTGAAGTCCTCGCCCGGGGACTTCACCCCGACGATTGTCACGCCGTACTTTGAGCGCACCTTCGACTCATCCAGCGTGAAGCCCACCGTTTCGCGCGGCGGGTACATCTTGACGATGGCGAAGTCGTCATCGAATTCGATGAAGTCGAGCATGCGTCCGGACACCAGGTGCGCCGCCCGGACGCCGGCGTCCGCTTCCGGATAGATCACGTGGTTGGCGCCGATCCGGGTCAGGATCTTGCCGTGGGACGGCGTAATGGCCTTCACCCACAGGTGCTCAATACCAAGGTCCACCAGGTTCACCGTGATCAGCACCGAGGACTCGATGGAGGTGCCCACGCCCACCACTGCCGAGCTGAACTCCTGCGCACCGAGCTGGCGCAGGGCGTCGATGTTGGTGGCGTCCGCCTCCACCACATGGGTCAACAGCGGGGCCCACTTCTGCACCAGGCTCCGGTCCCGCTCGATCGCGAGGACCTCGCGGCCCTGCTTGACCAGCTGCTCGGCCGTGGACGAGCCGAAGCGGCCCAGCCCGATAACCAGCACCGGCGCGTTGTGGGCGGGGCGCCGGGAAGCTTCTGACGAACTAGCCAATGATGGGCCTCTCTTCGGGGTAGTGGTACAGCTGGCTGCGCTGGCGCAGGGCCAGGGCAGCGGCGAGGGTCACGGTGCCCACGCGGCCGGCGAACATGAGCGCGGTGAGGACGTAGACACCCTCGGGCGCCACCTCGGCGCTGAGCCCGGTGCTCAAGCCAACGGTGGCGAAAGCCGAAATCGTCTCAAACAGTACCCGGTCCAGGGACGCGCCGCTGATCTGCAGGAGCAGGAAGGCGGAGACGGAAACCAGTGTGGCACCGGCAACAATCACGGAAATGGCCACCCGCATGGTGCCCTGCGGAATGGTCCGGCCGTACACCTTCACGTCCGCGTCACCTCGGGCCTCGGCAATGATGGCCAGGAACATGACGGCGATGGTCGTCACCTTGATGCCGCCCGCCGTCGACGCCGAGCCGCCGCCGGCGAACATCAGCGCGTCCGTGAGCAGCTTGGTGGTGGACTCCATGTGGTTCTGGTCCACCAGGTTGAATCCGCCGGATCGGGTCATGACAGAGGCAAAGAGCGAATGGGTGATCTTGTCACCGAACCCCATGGGCCCGATGGTGCGGGCGTTGTCCCACTCCATCAGCGCCCACAGGAATGCTCCGGCGGCCAGGAGGATGAAGGAGACCTGGATGGTGAGCTTGGTGTGCAGATTCCATTTCTTCCAGTTCAGCCCGTTTTGCTGCAGGACCATCACCACAGGAAAGCCGAGGCTGCCCAGGAAGACGCCCGCCATGAGGGGAATCAGGATCCACAAGTCCGTCTCGTAGGGCACGATGCCGTCCGAGTGCGGGGTGAAGCCGGCGTTGTTGAACGCTGAAATGGCATAGAAGATGCCGTGCCAGACGGACTGCCAGAAGGGCTCGCCGAGGGTGAGGAAGCGGGGGACCAGGGTCAGGGCCAGGATGCCTTCGATGGCCACCGACGTGGTGATGACGATGCGGAGCAGTGTTCCCACCTCGCCCAGGCGCCCGGCGTTGTTCATGGACTCTGCGGCGATGATCTTGCCGCGCACGCCCAGCCGCTTGCTGACCATAAGCGCCAGGAGCGAGGCCAGGGTGAGGGTGCCCAAACCACCGATGAAGACGCCCACCAGGATTACCAGCTGTCCGAAGAAGGACCAGTGGACTGCGGTGGACACTACGGTCAGCCCGGTGACGCAGACCGCCGAGACGGCCGTGAACAGGGCCTGGTGCGGCGGTGTGGCCGTGCCGGAGGCGGAAGACACCGGAAGGGACAGCAGGAAGGTGAACACCAGGCACACCCCGGCGAATGCGCTGAGCGCGAGCCGGGCGGGGGAGGTGTTGGCGATGTCGTCGATGAAGTCGCGCAACCGGGTAAAGATCCAGAGGCCCTCCCGCTCCTGCGCTGGGGGGTGCCAGCTGGCCGGGGTCCGGGGCCTCGACTGGCTTTGCGTCATGTGTGGCTTTTCCTCGGTCGAATCTGCTTCCCCCAGTAGTAAACCACTAAAGGCCGCGTCATGGCCGGGCCGGCAGGGTGCTGTGCTCAGGTAGCCTGTGATTGATGACATACCTGCCCGGCCTCCGCCAGCCCGCGCCGCCAACGATGGTCGTATGGGGCGCTGACATGACGGCGTACAACTTTGGCCACGGGCACCCCATGGCGCCCGCGCGGATGGAGCTCACCGCGCGCCTGGCGGCAAGCCTGGGCCTGTTCGACCTGGATCATGTGGCGGTGGAAGCGCCGGGCGTGGCAACGGACAGCGAACTCGAAGCAGTCCACTCGGCTGACTACGTGGCAGCGGTGCGGAAGGTCAGCGCCGATCCGTCCACGCCTGACGAATCGAGGGGACTGGGCACCGAGGACGACCCCGCATTTGCCGGCATGCATGAGGCCGCCGCCCGGCTGGCTGGCGGCTCGCTGCTGGCGGCCTCCCGGATCCTTGACGGCTCGGCCGTGCACGCCGTCAACTTCGGTGGAGGCATGCACCACGCCGCCCGGGACAGGGCCAGCGGCTTCTGCATCTACAACGACGCCGCACTGGCGGTGCAGAAGCTGCTCGACGGCGGCGTCCGCAAGGTGGCGTACATCGACGTCGATGCCCACCACGGCGACGGAACGGAAAGCATCTTCTGGAACGATCCCCGCGTGCTGACACTCTCGCTGCACGAATCGGGAATGACCCTCTTCCCCGGTACAGGCTTCGCCAACGAGATTGGCGGCCCGGAGGCCGAGGGGACGGCAGTAAACGTGGCTCTGCCCTCGGGAACCGGGGATGCGGGATGGCTGCGGGCGTTTTATGCGGTGGTTCCCCAGGTGGTGGCCGCCTTCGGGCCGGAGGTGATTGTCAGCCAGCACGGCTGCGATTCGCACCGGACGGATCCGCTGACCCACCTCAACCTCAGCGTGGACGGCCAGCGTGAGGCCGCGTCCGCCGTCGGGAACCTTGCCGCGCAATTCTGTGGCGGACGGTGGATCGCCACCGGCGGCGGCGGATACAACGTGGTGGACGTGGTGCCCCGCGCCTGGAGCCACCTGGTGGCCATCGCGGCGGGCCGGCCGGTGCCCCTCCGCACCCCGGTGCCGCAGGACTGGCGCGACTACGTCGAAACCAAATACGGTGCCACGGCGCCGGAACTGATGGGCGACGATGTCGAGCTGTGGTGGCGCTCCTGGGAGGTCGGGTTCGACCCCAACGACGCCGTGGACCGCACCGTCATGGCCACCCGCAAGGCCGTTTTCCCACTGCATGGTCTGGACCCCTGGTTCGACTGACGTGGGCTCCGTCCCATTCCCTGAAGACCCCGAAATAGTTGATGCCTTTCGGCGTATATGTCGTTAGGGTGGGAGGCATGGTGACAGACGACGTATTTGCCGTCATTGCGGAATCAACCCGGAGGGACATCCTGGTTGCGCTGTGCCACGGGGACAAAGCTGTGGGTGAACTGGTGGAGGAACTGGCAGCAAGCCAGCCCACCATTTCCAAGCACCTGAAAGTCCTCCGCGAGGCGCAGCTGGTGAGCATGCGCGCGCAGGGCCAAAAACGCTACTACGCGCTGAACCGGAAGCCCCTTGAGGGCGTGGCCAGCTGGCTTGGGATGTTCGACGTCGGCGCTCTCGCCACGGTGCCTGACGCCGCTACCGCGACCGAAGCTACAGCCGGCACGAAGCCCGCCGGCTCCGCCGCACAGAAGCCGGCCGCGGCCACTGCTGCCCCGGAACCTGCCGCCGCTGAATCTGCCCCGGCTAAATCTGTTCCGGCCGAATCCGCCGCCGAACCGGCAGCTGCCAAACCAGCTGCCGTCGTTGAGCAGACGCCCGAAGCGGTTCCCGCCGGCGCTGTGTCCGCCGATGTCCTGGTGCGGGACGGCGCTGAACTGAGTCCCGCCGTCGTTATTCCGGGCGGCACCTCGGCACCGCTCAGCGACGACAGTGTTCCGCAGCAGATCGGCAGGTCGGTGGGGCGTGCCGCCACCCGGGCTGCCGACCTGCTGGCCAACCTGCCCAACCTGCCGAAGTTCGGGCGCAAGAAGTAAGGCCTACTTCCCGAGCAGGCGGACGTGCTCCGGCGTCAGGTCGGCGATCCGGCTGACGCCGAGCAGCGCCATGGTGCGGGCCATGTCCTTTTCCAGGATCTGCAGCGTGCGGTCCACCCCGGCCCGGCCGCCGGCCATCAGGCCGTAGAGGTAGGCCCGGCCGATCAGCGTGAAATCGGCGCCCAGGGCCAGCGCCGCGACAATGTCCGCGCCGCTCATGATTCCCGTGTCCAGCATGATGGCGGCGTCAGTGTTGTCCGCGGTGAAGGCCTGCCGGACTTCAGGGAGCAGGTGGAAGGGGATCGGTGCCCGGTCCAGTTGGCGGCCGCCGTGGTTGGACAGGACCACCCCGTCGGCGCCGTGGTCCACCACGCGGCGGGCGTCCTCCACCGTCTGGATGCCCTTGACCACCAGCTTGCCCTTCCAGGTTTCCCTGAGCCAGTCGAGGTCCTCGAACGTGAGCGTGGGGTCGAACATGGAGTTGATGAGGTCTGCCACGGTGCCGGTGTAGCGGGAGAGTGAGGCGAAGGTCAGCGGCTCATGCGTGAGGAAGTTGAACCACCAGGCGGGACGGTACGAGGCATCCAGGACGGTCTTGAGGGTCAACGCCGGCGGGATGGTCATGCCGTTGCGGACGTCCCGCAGGCGGGCCCCGGCCACTGCGGTGTCCACGGTGACC
The DNA here is from genome assembly GCF_050038305.1 of Pseudarthrobacter sp. 1G09. Lineage (NCBI taxonomy): Bacteria > Bacillati > Actinomycetota > Actinomycetes > Micrococcales > Micrococcaceae > Pseudarthrobacter > Pseudarthrobacter sp. 1G09. Next base: position 3,644,855 of record NZ_CP188306.1, on the reverse strand, counting down.
ATGAGGGTGTCATTGCCGGCCTTCGCGGCCCGTTCGATGAGTTCCAGTGACCGGTCCCGGTCCGTCCACAGGTAGAGCTGGAACCAGTTGCGGCCGTTCGGCGCTGCAGCGGCCACGTCCTCGATGGAAGCCGTGCCCATGGTGGACAGCGTGTAGGGGATGCCCGCAGCCTCGGCCGCCTGGGAACCGGCGTACTCACCCTCGGACTGCATCATCCGCGTGAAGCCGGTGGGCGCGATGCCCATCGGAAGGCGGGAGGGCTTGCCCAGGATGTCCGTGCTGAGGTCGATGGCGGACACGTTCCGCAGGATGCCCGGCCGGAATTCGATGTCCAGGAAAGCCTGGCGCGCGCGGCGGAGGGTGATTTCCCCTTCGGCCGCGCCGTCGGTGTAGTCGAACGGCGCCTGCGGGGTGCGGCGCTTGGCGATGTCCCGGAGCTCCCAGATGGTGCTGGCCCGCTTGAGCCGCGCGTTCCTGCTGAAGTCCGGCTTCTTGAACTGCATGAGCGGGGCCAGGTCCGAGTACTTGGGGACGCGGCGGCGCAGCGCCGCAGGCAGGGCAGCGGCGGTGGAACCGGCAGGGGCGGACGACGCCGGAGCCCCGGCAGGTGCCTTGGCCGCGGGAATGTCTGTGGCATCCGGCGCTGGGGTGGCCTCCGGGTTGTTGGGCTGGATGGTGTGGGTCATGGCGTCCTCCTGTGGTCTAACCACACTCTAGACGCTGTGGTCCAACCACATCAAGTACTATTCATCCATGCGCACCCACCAGTTGGTCCTGCACTGGATCGAGAACGAACTCTCAGCCGGCAGGCTGGCCGTGGGCGGCAGGCTGCCTGCCGAGCGCAGCCTCGCCGAGCAGTTGAAGGTCTCGCGGACGTCGGTGCGTGAAGCCATCCGGGTCCTGGAAGCCATGGGAGTGGTGCGGGCCGGCGTGGGATCGGGGCCGGAGGCAGGCACGGTGGTGATTTCGGACCCCGCCGCGGCCCTCGGCTCCGCGCTGCGGCTGCATGTGGCAACCCGGCACCTGCCGGTGGCGGACATCGTGGAGACCCGCGTGCTGCTGGAGTCCTGGGCAGCTGCCAAAGCGGTCCCGGACGCGCCGGCGCTGGACGAGGCTGCGGCGCTGCTGGAGGCCATGGCGGCGGAAAGCCTCCCCGCCAGCGACTTCCTGGCCCTCGACGTGCGGTTCCACCTGGCGCTTGCCGATGCAGCGGGAAATGCGGTGGTCAGCGCCATGATGGGTTCGCTGCGGGAATCGATCCAGGGTTACGCGGCTGATCTCACCGCCAACCTGCCGGACTGGGAAGCCATGTCATGCCGGCTGCGCACGGAGCACCGGGACATCCTTGCCGCCATCAGGGCGGGCGACGGCGGGACCGCGGCACGGCTGGTTGCTGCCCATATCGAGGGGTTCTACCAGGAAGCCGGGCTGGCCCCGGGCCGCTGACCCCGCTCAGCCGTGGACAGCGGTCCGCGCTGCCCTGGCGGGGCCGCTGCTCGAACGCACCTCAAGCCGCGGCTGGTACCTGCTGCCCGGGGCGTCGTTCTCCTCTTTGCGGATGAGGGCCCGGAGTTGGCGCCAGGCCTGCTCGCCCAGCTCGGTGATGGGCACAGCCGCGGTGGTGAGGGCCGGCGTCGTGTACTTGGCAAAAGGAATGTCATCGAAGCCGGTGACTGACATGTCGCCCGGGACGTTGATGCCGCGTTCATGCAGGCCGCTCATGAGCCCCATGGCCACCAGGTCGTTGAAGGCCAGGATGCCCGTGGCGCCTGATTCCAGGACCGCATCCACGGCCTCGTGGCCGGTATCGAAGTCCGAGCCGCCTTCCAGCATGGTGACGTCCACGTGGGGGTGGGCCGCCTTGAACGTTTCCAGGCCCTGCAGGCGCATGCCGTTGGAGGCACTCCGCGGCGGCCCTGCCAGGAACGCCAGCCTGGTGTGGCCCAGCTCCACCAGGTGTTCGGCGAGGTCCTGGACGCCCTGCCCGTAGTCCACCACCAGGCTGGGCACGCCAGTGGTGGCGGTGGTGCGGTTGATCAGCACGAGCGGGTGCAGGGACGGCGCGATCTCTTCCAGCTCGGCATCCGTCATGCGGGGTGCGCACAGGACGAGGCCGTCACAGCGGCGGCGTGCCTCACCGGCGAGGATGGCCTCCTCGCTGGAGACCTCGAAGGAGTCGGCGATCAAAACGCGGTAGCCATCCTGGGCAGCGGCGCGGCTCAGCCCGCGCAGGATCGCCTGGAAGGTGGGGTTGGCCAGGTCCGGCACCACAATTCCGATGGTGTCCGTTTTGCCCAGCGCCAGGCTGCGCCCGACGGGGTTGGGCTGGTACTTCAGCTCGGCCGCCGCCGCGCGGACGCGGGATGCGATCTCCGGATCCACCGTGTAGTTACCGTTCATGACGCGGGAAACCGTGGCGTGCGAGACGCCCGCCTTCACGGCGACATCCGCGATGCCGATTCGGCCCGTTGCCGATTTCCTGACCATAGGGAACCTTTCCTAGCGCCACGGACTTCGGGTCCCGGGCCGGATTGCCAGCGCTGCAGCAGCTTCCGGCCGCCTGATGGCGGTGTGTTGAGAGACAGCATATAACGCGATGGGAAAGCGATTTCTATTGTTTTCCCGTGTTTTCCCACGCTTTTCCCGCTTTTCCGTGAACCCCTGGACGTACCGGGGATAGAAAACGCTTTCTCCCAGCGCCCATAATGGTTGACGGAAGCAGGGTGCTGTTGATACAAATCATATAGCGAATCGAGAAAACGCTTTCTCAACGGTGCTGCAGTGCGCCGGCGCCACCTCCCCGGATCACCCAACAAGCCGGGCACCAGTCTTTGAAAGGGACCCCATGGTCAACACAGCCGAATCGAGTCCAGCAGTGGCCACCGGAGCCCACCCCGGAAACGGCGGCAAGGCCCGCTTCGCCCTGATCGGTACCGGCGGACGCTCCGAGATGTACATCCGCGCCATCTTCGGCAAGCACGCCGACACCGCGGAGCTCGTGGCCTTCTCCGACGTCAACCCCGGCCGGGTGGAGTTCTACCAGAAGCTGATCCAGGAACTCGGCGCCCCGGGGCCCATCGCCTCGTTCGACCCCAAGGACCTGACGGCGTTCGTCCAGGCCAACAACATTGACCGCGTCGTGGTCACCACGCCGGACTACACGCACGCAGACTTCATTGTGGAGGGGTTGCGCGCCGGCGCCGACGTCGTCGTCGAAAAGCCGCTCACCATCGACGCCGAAGGCTGCCGCCGGATCACCCAGGCTGTGCAGGAGACCGGCCGCAACGTGGTGGTCACCTTTAACTACCGCTACTCGCCCCGGAACAGCGCCCTCAAGGAAATCATCCAGAGCGGTGTGATCGGCAAGGTCACCTCCATTGACTTCAGCTGGGTCCTGGACACCGTCCACGGCGCCGACTACTTCCGCCGCTGGCACCGGGAAAAGAAGAACTCGGGCGGCCTGCTCATCCACAAGGCCTCCCACCACTTCGACCTGGTCAACTGGTGGATCGACGACGTCCCCGAGCGCGTCTTCGCGTCCGGCGGCCTGAAGTTCTACGGTGACACGAACGCGGCTGAACGGGGACTCGGCGCCCGTCCCGAACGCGGCACCCCGGCTGCGGACACCCCCGCCGGCGAACGGGATCCGTTCGCCCTCGACCTGCGTGAAGATGAGCGGCTCAAGGCCCTCTTCCTGGACAACGAGCACTACGACGGCTACCGCCGCGACCAGGACGTCTTCACCGGCGGCATCACCATCGAGGACAACCTGGCACTGGTGGTGGAGTACCAGGGCGGTCCCCGCCTGAGCTACTCCCTGAACGCCCACAGCCCCTGGGAGGGCTACCGCGTGGCGGTCAACGGCACCGAAGGCCGGGCCGAACTCGAGGTGGTGGAACGCGCCGCCGTCCTGCACAGCACGGACAAGAAGACCGTTGTTGATCCCAGTGCCACACCTGTCGAGGAAGAGGATGCCGTCCGCCGCAACGGTGAACGCCTGGTGGTCCAGCGCCACTGGGAGCCTGCGTACGAGGTGCCCATCGTCAACGGCGAAGGCGGCCACGGCGGCGGCGACGCCCTCCTGCTCTCCGACCTCTTCAACGGCCCCGGCGAGGACCCGCTGGGCCGGCCCTCCGGTTACCTGGACGGCCTCCGCTCCGTCTCCGTCGGCATTGCTGGCAACCGTTCGCTCGAATCAGCACTGCCCGTGCGCATCGAGGACCTGGACCTCGGCGTCGACCTCCGGCGCGCCCCCTGATGCCCGCACCCACGATCACCGGACTCTAAGGAACAACCATGAGCAGGATCTTTGTCACCGGCGGCTCCGGCCGGCTGGGACGCAGTGTGGTGGCGGGGCTCGCCGAAGCCGGCCACCACGTCATCTCGGTGGACCGCGACGCCCTGCCGGCCGAGCTGCTGCCGGCGGGCGTCGAACAGGCAACCGCGGACCTGCTGGCACCGGGGGAGGCTCTTCGCCTGCTCCGGGATGCCAGGCCCGACGCCGTCATCCACCTCGCCGCGATCGCCGTGCCCTTCAGTGCACCCGAGGACGTCATCTTTGCCACGAACACGCGGCTCGCCTTCGCCGTCATCAGCGCCGCGACGGAGCTGGGCGTGCCGAAAATCATCACCGCCAGCAGCCCCACGGTGCTCGGCTACGGTTCGCCCGCGGGTTGGCTCCCGCCGTCGTTCCCGCTGGATGAACGCACGCCGGCCAAGCCGTGGAACGCCTATGCCCTGTCCAAGCTCATCGCGGAGCAGACAGTCCAGATGTTCGCCGCGGCCCAAGGGGACAGGATCCGTTACGCGGCGTTCCGCCCGTGCTTCGTGATCTCCCCTGAGGAATGGGAAGGCGCCGCCACCCAGCAGGGCCACACCCTTGCCGAGCGGCTCGCCGATCCCGCATTGTCCGCGCCGGCCCTGTTCAACTACGTGGACGCCCGTGATGTGGCGGAGTTCCTGGACCTGCTGCTGGACAGGATGGAGTCCATCCCGAACGGCGAGACCTTCTTCGTGGGCGCAGCCGATGCCCTGGCCACCGCGCCTTTGGCAGAACTCATGCCCCGGTTCCTGCCCGGCAGCGATGCCATCAGCGGCGGCCTCACCGGCACCAGCCCCGCCTTCTCCATCGCCAAGGCGCAGGAACTGCTGGGCTGGCAGCCCAAGCGCAGCTGGCGCACTGAACTCAAGTCCCACCAAACCCTCAACGACGAGACTTCCGCGCTGGTGACCGCCGGCAGCGGAACCAAGGAGACATCATGAAATTCGACGGCGTACTCTTCTTCCCCGTCACACCGTTCACGGCCGAAGGCGCCGTCGACGTGGACCTGCTCAAGGAGCACATAGCTTCACGGCTCCCGTTCGGCCCCGGCGGCGTCTTCCCCGCCTGCGGCACCGGCGAATTCCACGCCCTCAGCATCGAGGAGGTCCGCACCGTGGTGACGGCCGCCGTCGAGGTTGTGGCAGGCAAGGTTCCGGTGGTTGCCGGTGCCGGCGGGCCGCTGGGCCACGCTCTCGCCGCCGCCAAGGCAGCCGAGGAAGCAGGGGCCGACGCCCTCCTTGTCCTGCCGCCCTACCTGGTCACCGGCCCCACCGACGGCCTGGTTGCCTACATTGAGGCTGTTGCCGACGCGAGCAGCCTGCCGGTGATCGTCTACCACCGCGGCAACGCCAAGTTCACGGCCGCCTCCATGGTGCGCCTGGCCGCCAACCCCAAGGTGATCGGTTTCAAGGACGGACTGGGCGATGTGGGCCTGGCGCAGGAGATCGTCTCCGCCGTCAGGGCCACCGGACGCGAGGACTTCGCCTTCTTCAACGGCCTGCTCACCGCCGAGCTCACACAGGGCGCGTACCGCGGCCTGGGCATTCCGCTCTACTCCTCGGCGGCGTTCGCCATGGCACCGGAGATCGCCAAGGCCTACTACGACGCCTACGTCTCCGGTGACGAGGACCGGCGCAACGCACTGCTCGAAGGCTTCTACGCTCCCTTGGTCCGCCTGCGCGACCAGACCCCGGGCTTCGGCGTCTCGCTGATCAAGGCGGGCCTGCGCCTGGGCGGCCTGCCCGTGGGCCCGGTCCGTCCGCCGCTGGTGGACCCCACCGAGGAACAGCTGGTGGAGCTCAAGGCCATCCTGGCCAGGGGCTACGAGCTGGCCGGCTGATGAGTGCCCCCGCAGCCGTTGCCGTCCGCACCGTTCCCCGGATCACCGGGCTGACCACCCGGCTCCTGACCGTCCCGCTCCGCCGGCACTGGGGTGCGGAGGCGCCGGAGAACCACGTGATCGCTACGGAGATCCACACGGACGACGGCGGCGCGGGGCTCGGTTTTTCCTGGACCCCTACCATTGGCCCGCAGGCGGTCAAGGCGCTGCTGGACTACGACATCGCCCCGTTCGTCACCGGCCTGCCCGCCAACCCGGAAACGGTGTGGGATGCCGTGTGGAAACGGCTGCATGAGGCCGGCGGCGGGGGACTGACCACCATCGCGATGGCCGGACTCGACCTTGCCCTCTGGGACCTGCAGGCGCGCAACGCCGGCACCTCGGTGACCGGCCTGATCGGCCAGCGGCAGGAGTCCGCCGAGGTCTACGGATCAGGGGTGAACCTGCACTACACCCTGGACGAACTGGTGGCCCAGACCGAACGCTGGGTGGCCGCCGGCCACCAGGCAGTGAAGATCAAGGTGGGCAAGCCGGACCTCCGCGAAGATGCTGAGCGCGTGGCGGCGGTCCGCTCCGTCCTGGGACCGGACCGCCGGCTCATGATCGACGCCAACCAGCGGTGGGAACTGCCCACCACCTTCCGGGCACTGGAGGTACTCTCCGAATACGGGCTCGACTGGCTGGAGGAACCCCTCCGCGCGGACGACCTCTGGGCCTACCGCCGGCTGCGGAAGCACTCACCGGTGCCCATCGCCCTCGGCGAAAACCTGCACACCATCTACCGGTTCCGCGATTTCATTGAGGCGGAGGCGGTGGACATCATCCAGCCCAACATCATCCGGGTTGGCGGGATCACCCCGTTCCGGCGGATCGTGGAGCTGGCACGGACCAACAGCATCAAGGTGATGCCGCACCTGCTGCCGGAGCTGTCCGGGCAGCTCGCGCTGACCCTGGCGGAGCCCACGCTGGTGGAGGACGTTGAAGAGGCGTCCTTCGAGCAGCTGGGCATCCTGGACGGGCCGTCGCCGGTCCGGTTCAGCAACAGCAGGGTGACCCTGGCGGACCGGCCCGGACTGGGCTTCCGTTTCCGGGATGTTGTGTGAGCACACGGCAACCACGCACTGTAACGAAGAACGTACATAAACAGAACAGGTACCTGACGTGACAACTGCAACGCTTTCCCTGTCCGAACTGACCGCGGCGGCTACCGAGGCCGCCCGCACATCGGCAGCGGCTTCCGACGCCGAGCGGGCCGGCTGGCTGAATGCGGTGGCCGAGGCCCTGGACGCGAACGCCGCGGAACTGGTGGAGATCGCCGATTCCGAGACCAGCCTGGGCACTGCCCGGCTGACCGGGGAGGTGGCCCGCACCACCGGCCAGCTGCGCCTTTTTGCGCGCGTCATCACCGAGGGCTCCTACCTCGAAGCAATCATCGACCACGCGGACGCGTCATCCACGCCGCCGAAGCCCGACCTGCGCCGCATCCTGAAGCCCATTGGCCCGGTGGCCGTGTTCTCGGCGTCGAACTTCCCGTTCGCCTTCTCCGTTGCCGGCGGCGACACCGCCTCGGCCCTGGCTGTTGGCTGCTCCGTCATCGTCAAGGCACACTCCGGCCACGTGCGGCTGTCCGAGCGGACGGCGGAAATCGTCGCTGACGCACTCCGTGGCGCCGGCGCACCGGATGGCCTCTTTGCGCTGGTCAGCGGCCGGGAAATGGGGACAGCACTGGTGCAGGACCCTGCCATCAAGGCCGTCGGCTTTACCGGCTCCATCCCGGGCGGCCGGACACTCTTCGACCTCGCGACGTCCCGCCCGGAGCCCATTCCGTTCTACGGCGAGCTGGGCAGCCTCAACCCGGTGGTCATCACGGCCGCTGCACTGAAGGAACGCTCCGGCGAACTCGCCACCGGGCTGGCGGGTTCGTTCACGCTCGGCGCCGGGCAGTTCTGCACCAAGCCGGGCCTGGTGTTCATCCCGGCCGGAACGTCCTTTGCCGCGGACGTGGCAGAGGCCAGCAAGGACAAGCCGGCCCACGGCATGCTCACCAGCCGCATCGCCGAGGCCTATCCGGACGGCCTGCGCAGCTTTGCGTCGGTGGACGGCGTGGACGTGGTGGGCGGCACCGTGGACCAGGACGCTGCGGCCAACGGTGCAGCGCCGGTGGTCTTTTCCACTACTGCCGCGAAGGTGCTGGAACGCCCGGAGCAGCTGCTGGAGGAGTGCTTCGGCCCCACCACCATGCTGATCGAGTACACGGACCAGGAGGAACTGTCAGCGGTCCTGGCCAAGGTGCCCGGCAGCCTGACCGCCACACTCCACGCCCAGCCCGGCGAGGAGATCGGTGAGCTCGTGGAGCAGTTGTCCGGTCTCGCCGGCCGGGTCCTGTTCGAAGGCTGGCCCACCGGCGTTGCCGTGAACTGGGCGCAGCAGCACGGCGGCCCGTACCCGGCCACCACGTCACTGTTCACCTCGGTGGGCGCGACGGCGGTCCGCCGCTTCCAGCGGCCCGTTGCCTACCAGGACGCCCCGGAAACGGTGCTCCACCCCGCCCTGCGGGAGGACAACCCGCTGGGCATTCCGCGCCGTGTGGACGGCGAACTGGTGCTTCCGTAGCCAACCAACAAAAATCCCCCGGAGCCTTTCGGTTCCGGGGGATTTTTTGTGCTTCCTACAGCTGCAGCGTCGCGGGCCGGTCCAGCCCGTTCACGGTGGTGGCGGGCCAGCGGGGATCGACGGTCAGGACCTGGAGCCCGTTTTCCGTGAGCTGCACGGTGTCCTCGATCTTGACGCCCGGGCCGGATGGGTTCCATGTGAAGGCCTGGCCCGGCACCACAGTGTCCGTGGCTGCGGCGGTGACCCGGGGATCGCGGCCTGCGTAGCCGGCCGGGCCGCCCTGGTGGTGCTGCTCCCACTGGTCGGCGCCGAAGCCGTGCCGGGTGTAGGCGGCCTGGATCTCGGCGAAGATGCGGTCCAGCCGGGCGCCGGGAACCGTCGCGTCGAAAATGTCGGCTTCAACTGCCGCGATCCGGGACTCGGCGTCGCGCTCTTCCGGTGTTCCGGCGTCGAACCTTGCCCAGCGGGTGATGTTGGCAACCAGGCCGTCGCGGCGGGCGCAGATGACCGCCATGGCGCGGCGGCCCAGCGGCGCGTGCGTGGCCAGCGGGTGCCGGAACCCGCTGCGGCTGCTGCCGTTGCACAGCAGTACCAGGGGCTCAGCGCCCACGGAAACCACCCGGGCTGCCAGCGCCGACGCCAGCTCGAACTCCGTGGTCTCCGGGCGTGCAGTGGACAGCACATCGGTCATGATGGCGGCGACGTCGGCGCTCAGCCGGGCGTAGCGGGCGCTCTCGGCCGGGAGCAACTGCTGGCGCGCCGCCCGTAATTCGGTGGCGGCGTCGGCTTCGGCCAGGAGGGATCCGCCGGGGACGCTTCCGACGTCGGCCGCGGCCTGGTGGAGGTTCCCGTACCAGGGCACGCTGTGGAGGGCCACGCCTTCGGGCAGTTCCTCTGCCGCGATGCGTCCGGCTTCATTGTTGAATGTCACCAGGTGGTCGCCGGAGCGGTCCACCAGCAGCGCGGCGATGGGATCACCGGCGAGGCTGATGTGCACGCGGCTGCCGTCCAGGTACCAGGCCAGGGCGGTGTGCGTGGTGAGGAGCAGGGCGTCCTTGCCCGATGTATCCAGGATGTCCAGCACCCGCCGGCGCTTCACCGCCCGGTCCCGGACCGAGGCCGGGGCGGTGCGGACAGCCTGCGGCGGTGCAGCTGTTGTCTGGGTCATGAGAGGTCCCCCTGTTGAGTGATCAGTGCTTCGATGTCGTTCGTGCCCAGGATGCCGTCGGCCACCAAGACGGAAATGCTCCGGCGCACGGGGCTGCCGGGTTCTGCGATAACAGGCGAGTCCCAGGCGAGGGACTGGCCCACTCCGGGGTAGCCATCCACCCGGACGAACCAGGGATCGGTGGAGGATTCCGGGGCAACGAACACGAGCGTGGCGTCGCCGGCCCGGTCCGTTCCCGCACCGAAGGTTCCCGTCCAGGCAAGCCACCGGGACACCGTGCCGTGGACGCCTGCTTCACCGGTTCCGGCCGGTGACCAGACCTTTGCGCCACCGCATTCCGGGAGCCGCCAGAAGAATCCGCCGTACCCGCCCTCGAAGCGGCCGTTGGAACCCGGGCTGCCCAGGCTGACCGGCTGGTCGCCGGCAGGAGAGAGGGCGAACTCGAGGGTCAGGCGCCAGGCCGACGCGCTGACGCCGGACCAGCTCCAGCGGCGTTCCTCCTTGAGGATCGGGCCGCCGTCGGGCCCGGTCCAGGTCAGTTGTTCCTCAAGCCGGCCCTGATGCCCGGCGTCCGTTGCAGTGACGGCGATGCTGCCGTGGTCTGGCCGCCAAACGTACTGCCCGGCTTTACGGGTGTAGGTGCGGCCACCCCAGAAGTTGACGCCGTCCACATCCTGCAGGGCCACGCCGGCGCCGAGGTGCCACACGTGGTCCAGCGGCTGGTGGTCCGTGACCACGGTCCCGGCCAGGGTGCGGACGGGGTGCAGGTAGGGGCGCGGTGAGGAGACGGCGCGGATGTTGCTGCCGTCCTGATAGTCGGCCACGGGGTGCCCGTCCACCGTCAGCGTCCGGACGGGCGGAAGCTGCCGCGCCCAGGGAACGCCGAGTTCGGCGAAGGTGGCCTGGGCCTTGGCGGCGCGGTCGAAGAGGTCCACGACGCCGTGCACCACGGGGTGGGCGTCGTCGCCCTCGCCCTCCCAGGTGATGTGCGCGGAATCAATCGGCTCGGGCGCCGGCGATGTGCGGATGGCTTCGAGGACCGAGGTGAAGGCGCCCGTGTCCGCCACCGCGGACAGGAGCGGGGCTCCGGTGGAGCGGGCCTCGAGCAGGTTTTCCAGCAGGTCGGTGCGGCCGTACTTCTCCCGGCGCTCGCCGTCAGGCGTGCTGACCACCACCTCGTCCTCGGTGTAGAAGAACGTGATCTCGCCGCGGGTGCCGTGGACGGTGACGGACGGGTTCACCTGCTCAGGAGCGCACAGCGTCAGGGTGCACAGCAGTGTGGTGCCGTGGGCGGTCCGGACCCGGATCACCGACGTGTCGTCGCTCTCGGTGTCATGCGCCCGGTAGAGGTCTGTTTCCACGGAGGCCACATCGGCCAGTGTGTGCGCCCCGGCCATGTGCAGGGCGGTGGCTACGGCGTGGGCCAGAGCGTTGGTGGCTACACCGTCCACCACGTCGATGCCGTCCAGGCTGCGCTTGCCGGCCCACCGGGAACGCTTGAAGTAGGCCTTGGTCCGCACCCACTGGCCGCTGGCGCTGAGGCCCAGCACCTCGCCGATCCCGCCGGACTCCACGAGGTTCCTGATGGCCGGCAGGGCATGCGACCCCAGGCTCTGGAAGCCCACCTGGATGAGCCGGCCCGAGGACTCTGCCGCAGCCAGAACGTCGGTGAACTGGGCCATGGACGCCACGGGAGGCTTCTCCACGTACACATCCAGCCCGGCGGCCAGGGCGGCGGTGGCCAGCGGCGCGTGGGTCTGGATGGGGGTGGCGAGGATAACGATGTCCGCGCGCACTTCGGCAGTTGTCTGGGCTGCAAGGAGGCTGTTGAGGTCCGGGAAGACGGCCACCGTGTCCTTGAGCCGGCCGGGCGCCGGCGGGTTGGGATCGGCAACGGCCACGAGCTCCAGCGCCCCTGTCTCCTCCAGCCGGGCCAGGTTCGCGAGGTGGCGCTCGCCGAAGCCGTGGACGCCCACCAGTGCAATGCGGGGGACAGCGGTGCCGGCAGCGGCACGGTCCTCGGGGCGGCTGCCCGGTTCCGCGGTGGCGGAGTGCGAAATCATCAAAGGGTCCTTCTGGGGTTGGGGTGGTCAGGAGGCGGGTGACGCTGCAAGGGCAAGGGACGCGGCCAGGAATCCGATGGCTTCATCCTGCATGGCCGCAGTGAAGACGTGCCCGCCGGGCCAGAAACTTCCGGTGTAGCGGCCGCCGCCGTTCAGGGCCTCCAGGGTTCGGTGGGCCTGGCGCATGCCGTCCTCCGGGAAGAGTTCGTCGGCCAGGGCGTATTGCACCAGGAACCGGGCGGCGGAGCGGCCCGTGAGTTCCGGCCAGTCGCCCAGCTTCCACAGGCCCGGAGTCTGCAGGAGCCAGGAGTGGGCGTCCAGGTAGGCGGGCAGCAGGGATTCGAAGGTGGTCATCATGCAGGTCACCACTGAGGCGCGGATGCGGGGACTTAGGGCGGCGAGGGCCAGGGACCGGCCGCCGCCGCCGGAGAAGCCTACGCAGCCCAGACGGTCCGCATCGACGCGGGGCAGGTGGGCGAGGATTTCCAGCGCCGCAAGGTCGTCGTGGGCCACCATGCCGGCCAGGCTTGTGCCCAGCAGTCCGGCGGTCTTAGCCACGGTTTCCTCGTGGAACCCGGCGGCCGCGTTGTAGTGGTCCGCTTCGGAGGGTACGACGCCGTCCTGCCGCCATTGTGCCCGCCTCGCCTCCAGCGCGGAGGAGGTGCGCCACGGGGGCGTTGAAAGGTCGAATCGGCGGCTGCCCCAGGCGAAGGAATCATGGGCCAGCACGGCGAAGCCCTGGCGGGCGGTTTCGGAGGCAAGGGCCCGGCCGTCGTAGTGGCCTGCGCGGGCGGCGGCAGCGGACGGGTGGCTGTCAGGAAGGTCCACCAGCCGGTCCGCCCCGCCGAACTTGTTGCCGCCGTGGCAGTGCAGGGCAAGGACGCCGGGCAGGGTTTCCGTACTTCCGGCCGGACGCGCAAGCCAGCCCGTGGTCCGCGGGCCGAAGCCCAACTGCCAGCTGAGCTGGGAGGTGGTGACGTCGTCGTGCGTTATCTCCCAGTGCACCGTGACGTCCGGCCGGCCGGAAGCGCCGGGGACGCCAAGTGCGTCGGCGAGGCCCTGCGCGGCAGGGGTGGCGGCGGTGTACCGCGGATGATCGCGGACATAGGCGGGCCAGTCCTCATAGCCGCCGATGGCGCTGGGCCTGGATTCCTTTGTATCGGCTGCCACTGGCCTGCCTCCTGTCTGCTGAAATGCCGTGGGGTGAAGAAGAACCGGCCCCGGTCGGGCTGACCGCGGCCGGTACCGGGCTTAGCCCAGGTTCGAGTTGACCTCGCTGATGACGCCCTTCGCCGCATCCTGCGGTGAAATCTTTCCGAAGAGTACATCGGTGTTGTATCGGTTCAAAACTTCCAGCGTGGAAGAGGAACCTGCCGGGAACGGCTTGGGCGGCTGAACGTTCAGCTCGGCAACTCGGTCCAGGTAAGCGGCCTCCTTCTGCTGGGTTTCCTTCAGTAGGGGAGTGATGCCGGCCTTCAGTTCGGTGTTGGCGGGCATGCCGCGGTCGCTCTTGATCTTGCTGGCGGCGTCCATGTTGTTCACCAGGTAGTTGATGAAGAGCGCAGCTTCCTTGGACTGGGCCGACTTGGCCGAGATGGCGTATTCCATGGAGGAACGCAGCCAGGTGCCCGGCTGCTTGCTCTCGCCGGGGAGCTTCACCATGGTCAGTGGAGCACCCGAATATGAGGTCATCTGGTTGCTCCATGAGACTTTCATGGCCTGCTTGCCCTGGCCCATGAGCGTCAGTTCCGGCTGGGCGGAGCCGTCTTCGACGGTTTGCGAAGCGGAAGGTGCGCCGCCTGTTTCCATGAGCTTCTTGTTGAACTCGAACCACTTGGCGAGGGTGCCCTCGCTGATGCCCATCTTCCTGCCGTCGTCCGTGTACAGCTCTTCGCCGCTCTGGCGGGCCCACACGGCAACGAACGAATCGTTGGACATCGGCGTGGTGCCGAACGTGCCGGCCGGCGACTTCTTGCTGATCTTGGCAGCAATATCGACGTAGTCGTCCCAGGTCCAGGTCTCGTCGTCCGGCAGCGGTACGCCCGCGGCTTCGAACACCGTGGGATCCAGGACCATGGACATCGCGTTCACGCCTGCCGTGATGGTGTACTGCTTGCCGTCGAGCTGGCCCAGTTCCACGGTGCCGTCGGCAAACTTCGACGTGTCGATCTGGTCCTTGACCTTGTCCAGGTCGAGCAGCACTCCACGGGACGCGTACTCGCTCGGGTACGAGCCGCTCATGGCAAAGACATCCGGGGTGGTGCCGCCGGCAATCTGGGTGGCCATCTTGTCCCAGTAGGAGCTGAACTCGGTGTTCTCGCCCTGCACCTTGATGGTGGGGTTGGCCGCTTCGAAGTCCTTGATGACTTCAAGGGTGGTCTTTGCGCGGGAATCGTTGCCCCACCAAGCGAAGCGGATGGTCACGGGATCCTCCGCCGTGCCCACCTTTGCGGCCTGTGGACTGCTGCCGCAGCCCGTCAGCGCCAAGGCCAGGACCGCCGTTGCCGCAGCAACCCCCATTACTGACTTCTTCCGACGAAACCTCATTGTCCTGCCCCTCAGGTGGTGTCCTACAGTTGAGTGATGCCCGTTACAGAAAACGCTTTCTCAAAAACTAACAAAGGGCTATACAGGAGTCAAGAAACCGTTTACTTTGGTACGGAGCCGCTTTTTCATTCAGCACCACCCGCGGCCGGTTCCAGCCGATTTTCAAGCCGGCGCCGGGGCGGCACGGGGAGCTGACACTCATCGCCCAGGCGATGACCACAACGTGGAGGCCACGATGACCAAAGGAGACCACATGGCCGTAAAGCACATACCCAGGGCACTGTGCCCGGCAGGAATGCCGGGTGCGGCGGGCCTGACGCCCGGAGCGGGGGAGCAGCAGTGAGTGCCATCAGCGAACTGAGTTCCATCAGCCGGCGGAAGGGCAAAGCCACTCCCGAGGAGAAGAAGGCCAACGGCCGCGATAACAAGGCCGCCTATATTTTCCTGTTGCCGTGGTTGGTGGGCCTGGTGGCCATCACTGTCGGCCCCATGGTGATGTCGCTGTATCTGTCCTTCACGGATTACAACCTGCTGCAGCCCCCGGAATGGACCGGGGCGGATAACTTCATCCGGATGCTCAGCGACGCCCGCCTGCACAACTCCCTGCGGGTGACGTTCACCTACGTGTTTGTCGGCGTCCCGCTGCAGCTGGCAGTGGCGCTCCTGATCGCACTGGTCCTGGACAAGGGCCTGCGTGGACTGCCGTTCTACCGCTCGGTGTTCTACCTGCCGTCCCTGCTGGGCGGTTCCGTGGCCGTGGCCATCCTCTGGAAGCAGATCTTCGGCACCACCGGCCTGGTGAACCAGGTCCTGGCCATGTTCGGCATCCAGGGTCCGGGCTGGATCTCCGATCCGGGTACCGCGCTGGGGTCCATCATCCTGCTGCACGTCTGGACGTTCGGCGCCCCCATGATCATCTTCCTCGCGGGCCTGCGGCAGATTCCCGTGATGTATTACGAGGCAGCGAAGGTTGACGGTGCCACGACGCTCCAGCAGTTCTGGCGGATCACCATGCCGATGCTGAGCCCGATCATCTTCTTCAACCTGGTCCTGCAGATCATCGGTTCGTTCCAGTCGTTCACGCAGGCGTTCATCGTCTCGGGCGGCAACGGCGGGCCCTCGGACTCCACGATGTTCTTCACGCTGTACCTGTACCAGAAGGGCTTCGGCCAGTTCGACATGGGCTACGCGTCAGCCATGGCGTGGGTGCTGCTGCTCATCATCGGCGTCTTTACCGCCATCAACTTCATCGCTTCTAAGTATTGGGTTTTCTATGACGACTAACCTGGAGACGCTGCCCGCCTCGGACAAGAAGTCCGCAGGAGCCGGTAAGCCTACGAACCACCGCAAGCCCCGCGAGTCCCGCGGCACCCTGGCCTTCAGCCGGGCGCAACGGACCAAAGCGCTGACGAAGCACGCCATCCTGATCCTTGCCGGCGGCCTGATGATCTACCCGCTGCTGTGGATGGTTGTCTCATCCCTGCGGCCCAACGAGCTGATCTTCCGCGAACCCGGACTCTGGCTCAACAGCCTGGAGATGAGCAACTACACCTCCGGCTGGTCCGCCCTGACCCACCCGTTCGGCCACTACATGATCAACTCCGCAATTGTGGTGATCGGGTCCATCCTGGGCAACCTGATTTCCTGCTCGATGGCCGCCTACGCCTTCGCCCGGCTGCAGTTCACCGGCAAGAAGCTGTTCTTCGGCATCATGCTGCTGACCATCATGCTGCCGTTCCACGTCATCATCGTGCCCCAGTACATCCTGTTCTCCCAGATCGGCTGGGTAAACACGTTCTGGCCGCTGATCGTGCCGAAGCTGCTGGCCACGGATGCGTTCTTCGTGTTCCTGATGGTCCAGTTCATCCGCGGCATCCCCAAGGACCTGGACGAGGCCGCCCGCATTGACGGGGCCGGACACCCGCGGATCTTCCTGCGGGTCATCCTGCCCCTGATGGTTCCGGCCCTGGCCACCACCACCATCTTCACGTTCATCTGGACCTGGAACGACTTCTTCGGCGCCCTGATCTACCTCACAGACCCGGATATGTTCACAGTCCCCGTGGCCCTGCGCGCCTTCGTGGACTCCCAGTCCGCCACCAGCTGGGGCTCACTGTTCGCAATGTCCATCGTGTCCCTGCTCCCGGTCTTCCTGGTCTTCCTCTTCGGCCAGCGGTTCCTCATTAAGGGCATCGCCACCACCGGCATCAAGTAACCGAACACGCGTCACGCACTACCTTGGAACGGCCCGCCCCTGTGGCGGGCCGTTCGCCGTTGCTCGCTGCAACCCGCAATCAAATCGAGACAAAAGATCTTGCCCGGACATCTTGTACTACAAGTTTGGCACTTGTAATATTGCACTTAGAAAGCGTTTTCCCGGAGCGGATTCCCGGGTTCCCGGAGACGCCCTTCCGCTCGCATCACAGCACCTACGAGCATCATCCCCAGCACCACAGATCAACGAAGATCGGAGTACCCAGTGCCGCTATTCCCCCGTCCTGCAGCTGCCCGGCAACCTGCAGAGACCCCTTCCTCCCGCCCGGCCCGCCGATTCCGCAAGACGGGCGCCGTCGCAGCGGCAGCCGCCGTCGTGATGGCCCTCAGCGCCTGCGGCGGCGGATCCGCCCCGCAGAGTGCCGACGGAACAGTCGAGCTCCGGTTCTCCTGGTGGGGCGGCGACAAGCGCGCCCAGCTGACCCAGGAAGCCATCAAGCAGTTCGAAGCAGAGAACCCCAAGATCAAGATCAAGCCGGAGTTCGGCGACTGGAGCGGATACTGGGACAAGCTGGCCACCCAGGTTGCCGCCAATGATGCACCGGACATCATCCAGATGGACGAAAAGTACATCACCGAATACTCCAGCCGCGGTGCGCTGCTGGACCTCTCCAAGTACGACATCGACACGTCCAAGCTGGACGAAGCCGCCCTCAACGCCGGCAAGGGCGACGACGGGCTGACGGGCATTCCTGCCGGCATCAACGCCGCCACCATCCTGGCCAATCCCAAGGTGTTCGAAGCTGCCGGTGTCCCGCTGCCGGACGATTCCAAGTGGACTTGGGAAGACTTTGGCCGCATCGCCGCCGAGGTGACCGAGAAGTCGCCCAAGGGCACCTACGGAGCTGCCGCCTACGGCACTGACGAGGCTTCCCTGGGTGTCTGGCTCCGCCAGAACGGCAAGTCCCTGTACACCTCCGACGGCAAGCTCGGCTTCGAGCCCAGCGACATCGGCGAATGGTGGGCATTCCTGAAGGACCTCAGCAAGAACAAGGCAGTGCCGTCCGCGTCCGAGGTGGTTGAGGCCGAGGCAGCACCGCTGGACCAGAGCGGCCTGGCAACGGGCAAGAACGGGCTGGCATTCTGGTGGTCCAACCAGGCACCTGCCCTTGAAAAGGCATCCGGTGCGGACCTGAAGATCCTGCGGTTCCCCTCCAAGACCGGTTCCTCAGCCGACGCCGGGCTTTGGTACAAGGCATCCCAGTTCTGGTCCGCATCTTCCCGGACCAAGCACCCTGAGGAAACCGCCAAGTTCATCGACTTCCTGGCCAACAACGTCAAGGCCGGCGAGACACTCCTGGCCGACCGTGGCGTCTACCCCAACTCGGAAGTCCGTGCTGCGATCGAATCCAAGCTGACCCCGGCCGACGTGAAGGTGGTCAAGTTCATTGACCAGATCAAGGGCGAACTCGGTGAGGCTCCGGCCCCGCCGCCGAAGGGTGCAGGCGCCATCCAGGAGATCATCAAGCGGTACACCTCCGAGGTGCTCTTCGAACGGCTGTCCACGGATGAAGCAGGCAAGAAGGCCGTCGACGAGATGAAGTCGGCCATCAGCAGCTAACCCCGAAGCAACCAGATTTCACGCCGCCAACACGGCTCTGGACAGCCTGGCAGGAAGCCTCCTCCGGCCAGGCGTCCGACGGCGGGTGGCAGCTCCGTCCCGGCAGGAACCTTTGGTTCCTCCCGGGACGGAGTTGTTTAAGCCGGGGCTGTCGTGTCAGGGACCACCGGCACTGATGATGCGGCCGAGGACTTGGACGGATGGTCGTGGGGGCGGTTGGTTGCCGGGTGCCCGCGCCGGGGCTCGGGCTGTGCCCGCATGTTTGCCCGGGCTGCTGGCGTGGGTGAAGGCTGTCCCGGGGAGTGGTGGTGCGGTGGAGTGGTAGGTGTGTCCGGTGGGGGTTCGGAGCTTCACGGTGTGGCGCGCTCCGGGATTGGATGCTGTTGCAGCTGACCAGCCGGGGCTTTCTTTGGTGTGGTTGCAGGCTTCGCAGAGTCCTTGGCCGTTGGCGGTTGTGGTGTTGCTGCCGTGGTGCCAGGGGATGATGTGGTCGTGGTGGCGGATGGGTGCGTCGCAGTATGGGGTGCGGCAGGTGTCGTCGCGGGTTTGGAGGAAGCGTTTGAGTCCTGCCGGGAAGAGCCGGGCTTTGGAGTCCATCCCGATGAGGTCACCGGTGCCGGGGGCGGTGTAAAGCCGCCTCACCCAGACCGCCATCCCGGACTCGGGCTGGTCTCCGGTGACCAGTTCGCGGGCCCAGGCGGCGGGGACGATGCCGTAACCGGTGAGCCGGGCGGGTTCGGTGTCGGCTTGGAGGAGGGTGCGGTCGGTCATGATGAGCTGGACCTGGACCCCGCTGATCCCGCCCGGGGTCCCGGTGATCCGTTCGACGAGGGTGTCGGCCATGGCCTGGCCCGTGGACCGGCCGTCCCCGGCGGAACGGAGGGTGCCGGCTTCCCTGGTAAGGGCCGCGTAGACCGCTACACCCTGGGCGACCGGAAGCAGCGCGGTCAGGCGGGCCATCGTGTCCGGGGCCGGGCGCAGGCTGACCGTCCGTCCACCCACCGCGTTGGCGGCCCGCCTGGCCACCGACGCAGGATCGCGCCGGTACGCGGCGGCCCTGACCGCGGAGACGATGGTCCGGTCCCCGGCACCATCAAAAGTGCCGGTATCGGCGGCGAGTTCCTCATCGACCCCGGCCCGGTCCTCGGGTGAGAGGCAGATGGTTTCCTTCACGACCAAGGTGGTGCGCCACTCACTCAACCGCCCGGACCGGAACGCCGCGAAAGTGCGGGGCATCCCGGTCAGGGTCTTCGCCAGTCCCAGCAGCCGCCCACCCCGGGAAGGGGACTCCCGGCGCGCCAGCGCCACCTGCGCCCCGACCCCGGCACCCTGTTCGTCGGCCGGGACACCGGCAGCACCCTGTTCCCGCCGCTGGGCCAGGTCAAAAGCCACAGTGATCTCGGCCTGCCTCGCCGCCGCCACAGCCTTCAAATCCTCAAGCTGCCGGAGCTGATCGATCATCCCCGCACCATCACCAGCAACCGGCACCACCGCCAGGATCTTCAACGCCTCAACCACGCCCAGGGCACCAACACCCGACGAGTGGCCGGCGGCCGGGCTGGGACCGGCGTGCGAGGCAACATGGGCGGCCGAAGCCTGCATGATGGCCGGCCCGGCGGCAGCGCGTTGGAGAAGGGCAGATCCAGCTGAGGCCGGAGAAGGAATGTGAGCAGCCGAGCCGAGTGCGGTGGCCCGCGCGGCGTCGGCGGGCGAAGCAACTCGGGCAACCGGGGCGGCCGGATGTGCGTCAGCAGCAGCCGGAATACGGGCAACAGAGCCGGGCGTGGAGGTGTCCTTGACAGCAGGTGGCACGGCAACCGCATACCCCGCCTCCACTGCCGCCACCCCAACCGTCTCCATCACCAAAGTCTTCCAGCACCCACCGACATTCCCCACGCCCCCAAAGCCCTATGTGGAAAACCCCCGACGATCCCAAGGCAGGCACGTGCAGCAGAGAAAGGGGCGGCTGATGAGGGCGGCCAAGTACCCACGCGAAAGCAAAACGGCGGCGCCCAAGGAGGCGCCGCCGTCGTACGTCTGTAAAGCGAGGGTGCCTAGCTCTCCCTGATCACCGCGATGCTGCCCGCCGGAACGGAGCCGCCAAAGGGCTCGCCGGTCAGCAAATCGGTGCCGGTGGCGGAAACAGCGGCGGAGGAGCGGGTGTGGTTGATGGCGAACAGGAAGCCCTGCCCGTCGGCCGAGCGCCGACGGACCAGCTCGACGCCGGCGTCGGCGGCAGCCGCGGGGGAGACGCCCGATTCGGCGAGCAGCCGGTCCACCAGCGCGTCGACGCCGTCGCGGTCCGGGAAGGTGGCCAGGTACCAGGCGGCACCCCCGCCCACGGGCCGGCGGGTCAGGGCAGGCACTCCCTCCAGCGGATACTCCGTGAAGGCCTGAACCGCTTCGGCGCCGGCCAGATGGACGTGCTCGCTCCACACCGAGGCAACGGTGCCGTCGTCGAGCTTCAGCTGCGATCCGGCCAGCAGCGGGTGGAACTCCTCCACCCGAACGCCAAGGAGGTCCCGGAAAGCTCCCGGATACCCGCCCAGCCGGATGTGGTCCTGCGGATCCGCGATCCCGCTGAAGTAGCTGACCAGGACTGTGGCACCGGCGGAGGCTGCCGCGGCGATGCTGGCGGCATCGGCGTCGGACACGGCGTAGAGCGTGCAGACGAGCACCAGGTCGTAGCCCTCAAGCGGGGCCGACGGGTGGACGATGTCCACGGAGACGCCCTTCAGGAACAGTGACCGGTGGAACGCCCGCAGCAGGTCCAGGTACTTCACGTCGATGCTGGGCTTCGAATCGATCTCGCTGGCCCACCACGCCTCGTAGTCGAAGACGATGGCAGCCCTCGACTCCACCCGGGAACCGCGGACCGGTTCGAGTAGCTTCAGTGCCGCCCCCAGGTCCACCACCTCGCGCCATACCCGCGTATCCCGGCCGCCGTGCGGCACCATGGCGGAGTGGAACTTTTCTGATCCTGCGAAGCTCTGCCGCCACTGGAAGAACATCACGGCGTCCGCGCCGCGGCCCACGTGCGCCAGCGAGTTCCGGAGCATTTCGCCGGGCATCTTCGGCTGGTTGCGGGGCTGCCAGTTGACGGCCGACGTCGAGTGTTCCATCAGGATCCACGGGTCACCGCCCGCAATGCCCCGGGTCAGGTCCGCGCTGAACGCGAGTTCAATGTGCCGTTCGGGGTCGGCGGCCACAAGGTAGTGGTCGTTGGCGATGACGTCCAGGTCCTTGGCCCAGCTGAAGTAGTCCATTGATTTCGTGGCGCTGGAGGCCATGAGGTTGGTGGTGCAGGGAATGGTGGGTGTCACCTCGCGGAGCACGGCCACGAGTTCGCGGTAGTAGTCCATCAGCGCCCAGGAATTGAAGCGCTGGAAGTCCAGTTGCTGCCCGGGGTTCAGCGTGCTGGGGGCAACTGAGGGCGGCAGGATCTCCTCGAACGACGCGTAGTTCTGGCTCCAGAACGCGGTGCCCCAGGACGCGTTAAGCGCGCCGATGGTGCCGTAGCGACGTTCCAGCCATCTCCGGAAGGCGGCTGCGTCCTCTTCGCCGTAGAATTCGGAAATATGGCAGCCCAGCTCGTTGTCCACGTGCCAGAGCGCCAGCGCCGGATGGTCCTTGTACCGTTCGGCAAGGACCCGCGTGATGCCCGTGGCGTAGCGCCGGTAGGCGGCCGACGACGGCGTGTAGTGCCGCCGTGAGCCCGGTCCCAGCACGGTTCCGTCAGCCGTGACGGGCAGGATTTCCGGATGCTTGCGGACCAGCCACGCCGGGGGAGCGGCGGTTGCGATGGCGAGGGCAACCTTGACGCCGATGCCTGCGAGGTTGTCCAGTACCTCATCAAGCCAGCCGAAATCGTACTGGCCCTCAACAGGTTCCAGCAGGGCCCAGGAGAAGATGCCGACGCTCAGGAAGTTCACGCCGGCTTCCTGCATCAGCTCAAGATCCTCCAGCCGGACGCTCACGGGCCACTGCTCGGGGTTGTAGTCGCCGCCGAATCCAAGGCCTTCGACATTGCTCCAAACACTTGCCGGACCGTTATTTTCCTGCGTTGCCATGGGACTCCTATGTCTGCTGAAGCGGTGGAACGGGACGGGGAAACCCGTGGATTGGAAAACGCTTGCCCAATTACGGGAATACGGATATTGTATCGTTTCAGAAGCCGTGTAAGCCAGCTCACTACTTACGTTGTAGATGAGATCAGGGATTGCACACATTGAGCAAGGAGGCTCCCGTGATCAACAGAAGGCATTTCCTTACAACCGTAGCCGTCGGCACCGCATCTGCCGGCGTACTGGCGGCCTGCGGAACCGGATCCAGCACCTCAGGACAGACCGGTTCGGCGGACAACCCCGTCACCATCAACTACACCTGGTGGGGCAACGACGACCGCGCCGAGCGCACCCGCAAGGCCATTGCGTTGTTCGAATCGAAGAACCCGGACATTAAGGTCAACGGCAACTTCACCGACTTTGCCGGTTACTGGCAGAAGCGTGCCACCGAAGCTGCGGGCGGCGGCCTGCCCGACGTCATGCAGTGGGACCTGTCCTACCTGCGCGACTACGGCCAGCGCAACCAGCTGCTGGACCTGGGCACGGTCAAGATCAACACCGACGCCTTCGAAAAGTCCCTGCTGCCTTCCGGCCAGATCAAGGGCAAGACCTACGGCATCCCCACCAGTACCAATGCCTTCGCCGTCTACTACGATCCCGCCAAGCTGGCCTCCCTGGGCATCGCCGAGCCGGACGGCAGCTGGACGTACAAGGAATTCAACTCCTTCCTCACCGAGGTGGGCAGCAAGAGCAACGGAGCCCTCTTCGGCGGCACCGACTACACGGGCGTCTGGTGGATGTTCAACGTCTGGCTGCGGCAGAACAACATCGAGGCCTTCACCTCCGAGGGCAAGCTCGGCTTCAGCAAGGACGACCTGAAGAAGTGGTGGAACCTCACCGCTGATCTTCGCGGCACCCCGGCGATCGTCTCCGAAGAGCGAGTCACCCAGCTGGCCCCGAAGTCGCCGTTCGGCTCGAATGTCACTGCAACCGAAGTCACCTGGGACAACTTCATGGCCGGCTACCTCGGCGACAGCGGCGCGAAGGAACTCAAGCTCGTCCCGGTCCCCTCCGACGACGCGGACAACCTCGGCCTGTTCCTGAAGCCGTCCATGCTGATGGTGGCCAGCGCCAAGACCAAGTTCAAGGACGCCGCTGCCCGCTTCATCGACTTCATGGTCAACGACCCCGAGGTAGGCCAGATCTTCAAGACCTCCCGTGGCGTGCCCGCATCGAAGACCCAGCGCGACGGCACCACCTTCGAAGGTACTGACAAGATCGTGGTCGATTACGAAACGTCCATCTCCCAGTACCTCAAGGACGCCCCGGAGCCGCCGATCGTCGGCTTCGGCACGCTGGAGACCTCCTTCAAGCGCATCGCCTCGGACCTGAACTACGGCAAGCTGGACATCAACGGTGCCACCGACGCCTGGTTCAAGGAAGCCGAAGACCTTATCAAGCAGAACGCCTGATACAGGCTTCACAACTGACGGACTGAACTCGTGACTCAAAGCCCAACACTGAGCAGGCGTTCGACGCAATCCGGTCCTGCCCCGCTTCGCAAGTCGAAGCGGGGCGGGGTGGATGCCCGCGCCGGCTACACTT
The DNA here is from genome assembly GCF_050038305.1 of Pseudarthrobacter sp. 1G09. Lineage (NCBI taxonomy): Bacteria > Bacillati > Actinomycetota > Actinomycetes > Micrococcales > Micrococcaceae > Pseudarthrobacter > Pseudarthrobacter sp. 1G09. Next base: position 3,620,799 of record NZ_CP188306.1, on the reverse strand, counting down.
TCCTGCTGCCCTGGTTGCTGGGATTCATTGCCCTCACCGTTGGGCCGATGATTTCCTCGCTCTACCTGTCCTTCACCAACTACAACCTGTTCGAACCGCCCAAGTGGATCGGGCTGGATAACTACATCACGCTGTTCCAGGACGAACGGTTCCTGCAATCCGTCGGAGTGACCGTGGGCTACGTGGTCTTCGGCACCCCGCTCAAGCTCGCCGCCGCGCTGGCCGTAGCTATGCTGCTCAACAGCAAGCGCCGCGGCCAGGGCTTCTACCGCTCCGCGTTCTATGCTCCCTCGCTGATCGGCGCCTCGGTATCGATCGCGATCGTGTGGAAGGCGATGTTCGGCGATTCGGGCCCGGTGGACCAGGGCCTGTCCTTCTTCGGGATCAACCTCGGCGGCTGGGTGGGCAACCCCACCATGACCATGCCGATGTTCATCCTGCTCACGGTGTGGCAGTTCGGTGCACCCATGGTCATCTTCCTCGCCGGGCTCAAGCAGATCCCGAACGAACTCTACGAAGCAGCGTCCATGGACGGTGCCGGGCCGGTGCGGAAGTTCTTCAACATCACCTGGCCCATGCTCTCGCCGGTGATCTTCTTCAACCTGCTGATGGAAACCATCCACGCCTTCCAGATCTTCGCTTCGGCGTTCATCATCTCCAACGGTGAAGGCGGCCCGGCCGGTTCCACCCTCTTCTACACCCTCTACCTGTACCTGCGCGGCTTCAGCGATTTCCGGATGGGCTATGCCTCGGCAATGGCCTGGCTGCTGGTGATCGTGGTGGGCATCATTACCCTGATCTTCTTCAAAACGTCCAAGTCCTGGGTCCACTACAGCGGTGATTCGAAATGACAACCATGGCAACGCCTACCAAGTCCGCACCGGACGCCGGCACGCCGGTGTACAACCCGAAATCCGAGTCCGTCGGCGCCAAGCGGGCCAAGAGCACCGTCTTCCACATCGTTGCCCTCATCCTGACCGGGATCGTGCTGTACCCGGGGTTGTGGATGATCGCGTCGGCGTTCAAGCCGAACTCCGAGATTGGCGGCGGAAACACCTCGCTGTGGTCAGAGAACTTCAGCTTCGATAACTTCGTCACTGCCCTGGACGGCATCGGCGGGGTGTCCACGATGCAGTTCTTCACCAACTCGCTGATCCTGGCCCTCGGTGCGGTGGTGGGGACCATCCTCTCCGCGTCCGTCTCGGCCTACGCGTTCGCCCGGATCAAGTTCCCGGGCCGGAGCGTGTTCTTCGGCATGATGATTGCCACGCTCCTGCTGCCCTTCCATGTGGTCATCATTCCGCAGTACATCATCTTCCAGCAGCTGGGCCTGGTGGATACGTACATTCCGCTGCTGATCGGCAAGTTCCTCGCCGCCGACGCGTTCTTTGTGTTCCTCATGGTCCAGTTCATGCGCGGCCTGCCCGCAGAGCTTGACGAAGCGGCACGGATCGACGGCGCCGGACACGTGCGGATCTTTGGCTCCATCATGCTGCCACTGATGAAACCGGCCCTGATCTCCACCTCGATCTTCTCCTTCATCTGGAGCTGGAACGACTTCCTCGGCCCGCTGCTCTACCTCAACACTCCGGAAAAATACCCGCTGCCTCTCGCGCTGCGGCTCTTCCAGGACCAGACCCAGTCCTCTGACTACGGCGCCATGATCGCCATGTCAGTCCTGGCCCTGCTCCCCGTGCTGATCTTCTTCCTGATCTTCCAGCGCTACATTGTTGAAGGCGTCTCCACCCAGGGCCTCAAGGGCTAACGGGACAAGGGAGCACGAAGGAAATGAGCATCATGGACCGCACCACACCCGCATCGAAGCACCACGAACCCATTCCGGTGAACCGGTTCGCCCTGTTCTCCGAAACCCTTCTGGCAGGGGTGCTGGTGCTGGTGCTGTCCGTGCCCCTGGTGACCATCCCCGCCGCCTACGCGGCGGGGATCGCCCACCTCGAACGGCACCTCGACGGCCGCGACGATTCAGTCCGCAGCCTGTGGGGGACCTTCAAGGCTGCCCTGCCCGGCAGCTGGAAACTTGGCGCGCTGACGGCAGGAGCCGCCGTTGTCATCGTCCTGAACCTGCTGCTGGCCTGGGTGGGCCAGCTGCCCGGCCGCGAAGTGGTACTTCCTGCCACCCTGGTCCTGGCGGCCTGCGGAGCCATCCTGCTGCTGCGCACCGCAGCGGCCTGGTCGGATTTCCCGGGTGCCGGCACGTCCGCGAAGGACCGCTGGACGTCCGCCCTGGAAACGGGCCGCGCGTTGTCCCTGAAGGACTGGACCGGATCGGCCCTGCTGGCCGCTGCGCTGTTCGGCGCCGCAGTGTTCGTCTGGATGCTCGTGGCACTCTTCGTGGTGGTGCCGGGCACCCTGATCCTCGCCTCGGCGGCCGTCAAGATCCGTTCCGCCCGCCACACCTGATCCACCACCGGCTCAACCGCACCACTACACCTTCCGCCCCACAACCGAGTTGAGTCAGACGTGCCTTCCGACCGCCCGAATTCCGAGCAGTCCGTCCATCTTTCCCTCGAGAGTCAACCCCGGTGGTACCAGCCGCTGACCCGGCACAACTACAGGCTCTTCCTGGGCATGCAGGTAGCGGGCAGCGTGGGTGTCTGGATGCAACGCCTCGCCCAGGACTGGATGGTCCTGCAGCTGACCGGCAGTCCCGCAGCCGTAGGCGTCGCCGTCGCCCTCCAATTCCTCCCCATGCTGATTGTCGGGCCGCTGTCCGGGCTGGTGGTGGACCTGTTCCCCAAGCGCCGGATCATGATGGTGTGCCAGTCCGTGATCGTTGTCCTTGCCCTGGGCCTTGCCGTGTGGGTGGCCAGCGGGACCATTACAGTGTGGGCCGTGTATGCGAGCTGCGTCGCCTTGGGCATTACCTCCGCTATCGACGGCCCTGCCCGCCAGGTGTTCGTCAACGAAGTGGTGGGTGACGCCGCCCTGCGACCAGCCATCGGCCTCAACAACGCCCTCAGCCAGCTCGGCGCCATGGCCGGGCCCGCCCTCAGCGGGGTGCTGATCGCGCAGGACGGCCCCGCCGCGGCCTTCGCAGCGAACGCCGCCATTGGCGTGTTGGTTCTTGGCCTGATCGCCGCCATCCGCACGGCTGAGCTGTTTCCCGGCATTCCCGCTGCCAGGGGCCGCGGACAGCTGCTGGCCGGCTTCGCGTACGTGCGGGAACGGCCCCGGCTGTTGCTCCTCATCCTGCTGGCGGGCCTGCTGGGCGCCTTCGGCATGAACGGGCCGGTGGTCCTCGCAGCCTTCGCGGAGCGGGTTTGGCACAACGGCGTGGAGGGCTTCGGCCTCTTCAACACCGTCAGTGCCGTGGGCGCACTTGCCGGTGCCCTGCTCGCGGCCCGGCTCCGGAATATGGGCCGGCGCGGGATTGTGGCCGCGGCCGGCCTGTTCGGACTGTCCCAACTGGTGGCAGCCCTCATGCCCACGCTCTCGCTCTTCATCGCCATGCTGGTGGTGGTGGGACTCATGACACTCCTGTTCCTGACGAGCGCCGCCACGGCCGTCCAGCTCGAAGCCGGCCCCGCCATCCGCGGCCGGGTGATGGCCCTGTACCTGCCGCTGCTGCTGGGTGGGCACGCCCTGGGTGGCCTGCTGGCCGGGTGGCTGACCGAACAGTTTGGCGTCCGCACCGGGCTGGTGGTCACGGGTTGCCTGGGCATGCTGTCCGCAGCTGCCATCGGCTTCCTGCTGTGGCGCCACGGCAGGGCTGCGAAGGCCCGGGAAGCCCCGTCGACGAAGTCCTGAACAGTCCTTGACGCGTGCGCTGGATCACACCTACGCTGTGGGAAACCGGTTTCTATCTGCTACCAGCATCCCGACGCCAAAGGACAAACGATGATGTTTCGCGCCCGAAAGCCCCTGCTGCCCAAAGCTGCTGCCGTCACGGCTGTCCTCGCGCTGACGCTGACGAGCTGCGGAGGCTCGCCGCAGGCTTCGGACGGCCCGGTGACCCTGCGCTTCAGCTGGTGGGGCTCGGATACCCGGCACAAAATGACCGAAAAGCTGATCGAGGCCTTCGAGGCCGAGAACCCCAACATCAAGGTCAAGGGGGAGTACGGCGACTGGAGCGGCTACTGGGACAAGCTGGCCACCCAGGTGGCGTCGCAGGATGCCCCGGACATCATCCAGATGGACGCCGCGTACCTCGGCGAGTACTCCGGGCGCGGCGCGCTGCTGGAGCTCAAGGACGTTGACCTTTCCAAGTTCGACCAGCCCGTGGCCGATTCCGGCAAGGTGGAAGGCAAGCAGTACGCCGTGACCAGCGGCGTCAACGCCATGGTGGTGATGGCGAACCCGGCCCTGGTGTCTGCCAGCGGCGTGGCCCTACCCGACGACAAGACCTGGACCTGGGATCAGCTGGACAGCACGGCTGCGGCGATCACCCAGGCCAGTGGCGGGAAGGTGTACGGCACGGGCCAGGTCAATTCCGACGCCGCGGCCAACCTGTGGTTCCGGCAGCACGGCAAATCTCTGTTCACCGGCGACGGCAAGCTCGGATTCGATGAGTCGGACCTGGCCGAATGGTACGAATACCAGGCCAAGATGCGGGATTCCAAGGCCGTCCCGCCGGCATCGGTCATCACCGAAGACGCCACCGCCTCGATTGACCAGCAGGGTCTGTCCACCGGCAAGTTCGCCATGAACATGTACTGGTCCAACCAGCTGGGCGCCCTGAGCAAGGCCTCCGGGCAGGACCTGGAAATTCGCCGGCCGCCGAGCGTGGACGGCAAGGCGGCGGATGCTCAGCAGTTCTACAAGTCGTCCATGTTCTGGTCCGCCAGCTCACGGACCAAGCACCCCGCTGAGGCGCAAAAGTTCATCGACTTCGTGACCAACAACGCCAAGGCCGGCGAAATCGGGCTGGCTGACCGCGGCATCCCCGCAAACTCGGATATCCGTGCAGCCGTGGTGTCCAAGCTGACCCCGGCCGATGCCAAGACGGCGAAGTTCATCGACGAGATCTCCAGCGAACTGGGCGGCGCCGTTCCCGTTCCGCCCGCTGGAGGAAGCGCCGCGGTGGAAGCCCTGACCCGCTACTCCCTGGAAGTGCACTTCAACAGGTTGTCCCCGCAGGAGGCCGCGAAGAAGGCCCTGGACGAAGCGAAGAGCGCGCTGCTCTGACCGGCTAGGCCTGCGGTTCGAAGCTCCAGGTGCCGGTGTGCACGCGGAAGTCGCGCGTCGCGCCGGTGTTCGTACCGTCCGGGAGGGAACGCACGACGGCGGCATCCGGCGTCGGTCCCTTAATTCCGTAAGTGCCGGCGGGCAGACGGACAACCGCTGTGACGCCAGCGGGGACGGTGCATTCCAGCTCCACCAGGCCGTCCCTGCGGCGCCAGCTGGCGTCCGCGTAGCCGTTGGCCACCGGGATGCTTCCGCGGGCGTGCTCCAACCGGCACAATGGCGGCTGGATGAGCAGTTGGCCGCCACCGGGGGACTGGAACCGGATGCCCAGCAGGTGCTCGAGGATTTCCTTGACCACCGAGGCGGACCAGGCGTGGGATTGGCTGTAGTCGGTGCCGGGCTCCAGATCCCAGGCCTCCCAGGTGAAGGTGGCGCCCCGTTCCAGGAGCTGCGCCCAGCCCGGCTGGTCGGGTGACGTCAGAAGGTCCAGGACCGCGTCAGTCCTGCCTTGTGCCAGCAGAGCCCGCACCAGGCGGTGGACCGTCAGTGGCCCCTGCCGCATTCCCATGTCCGCTATCCGCCGGGCGTCGGCCTCAGCGCACCCGGCGTCCGTGATGCCGAGGGACAGCGGGAACGACGCCGCGTGCTGGGAGGCATGGGCACTGGGGGAGCCGTCGCCGTAGAGCCCGTCCACCATCACACCGTCCACACGGAGCCGGTCGCGGATGGCCGCCGCCAGGGTGCGGGCAGCCTCGGCGTAGCGGGCCGCCGTTTCGTGCTCGCCCGCGAAGCCGCAGAGCCGGACGGTGGACAACAGTGCGGAGTAGGCCTGGACGTTGACGGTGGTCTTGGCAGCGCACTCCATGTCATAACCGAAACGCCCCGGTGCCGGCCAGTCCACGATGCCGTGCAGGTACGGGCCGGAGCCGCCGCCCAGCCTGGTGACCAGCCCCGACGTCGGGCCTTCCGCCGGAATGTACCGCAGCGCGTAGTCGGCCGTATCGCAGAGGTGCGGCAGAAGCTCCCGGATCAGGGCGAGATCGCCGGTGCGGTGGTGATATTCCTCGGCCCACTCCGGCAGCATCAGCGAGAAATCGGGGATGTCCCGTTTGCCGTCACCATTGGGATAGACCGCGTTGTAGCGGCCCTTGTCCTCGCCCGCGGTCCAGTACCTGCCCGCCGACCAGCCGAACCCCCGCAGCGCCTGGGCCGTGTAGGCGTGCTCGCCGAAAAGCGACATGGTGGCGTAGGAGATGTTCACGGCGTCCGCCAGGAACTGGCCCTTTTCCCGGGTGGGGGTGTCCACGAACTGCTCCTGCACGCCGTACAGCGCAGAGTCGCGCAGGAGGTTAAAGACGGCGTCCAGTGTGGGGTCCGAGCTGCTGAAGCGGCCTTCGCCGGGGTGCTTGCCGTGAACCACGACGACGCCGAGCCGGGACACGTCCGCGGCGTCCACGCCGGGAAGCTCCAGGTAGCGGAAGCCAAGGTGCACGGTGGCCCGGTACTGCTGCGGCCCGGCGGCCTGGGTGTACGGGAAGGACATATCGGTGTTCTGGGTGGGTGTCTTGCCGGTGTCCACCCGGCCGTCGACCCGAAGGTTGTAGCCGGCCCGGATCATCACCGTGCGGCCGGCCACGCCGTCGAGGAAATCCACCTCGGGCCGGCCGGGAAGCACCTGGCCGAAGTCCGCCACAAGCGTGCCGTCATCGGCCGTCAGGAACGCGCGGGGCGCAACGAATTCCTCCGACATGGAGGTCCGGCGCGGATGCAGCGCGGGGCTTTCGGGGGTGGGGTGGCTCCCGCAGCCGACGGCGGGCGGCAGGTCCTGCAGGGGAGCGGCGGCCAGTGCGGCGGCAGCGTGCCCGTCCAGGTGTTCAACGGGGTCGCCTTCGTCGTTCCGGTACCCGGCCTGGCCGTACGGGGCCTCGGCGGCGCGCCAGCCCGGACCCGAGCCGAACACATCGCGGCGGCCGTCCGCATAGTCAACGCTGAGCCGGACCAGCAGGCCGGGAATGCCGGCGGCCCGTCCCTGTCCCGGGCCGTACCAGTGCAGCAGGGCCGCCAGCGGAATTTCAGCGCCATTTGGTGCGTCCCCGCCACCCGGTCCGGACTGCCGGGATGCCAGCAGCTCCGTCACGTCCGCGGCATCGTAGTAGCCCTCGCCGGGATAGCCGAAGGATGTTGTGGTGAGGCACGGTGTGCCGGCGAGGGACAGCTGGGCATGGTGCCGGGCGGCGGCGTAGAGCCGTGCCCGCCGGACGGTGCCGCTGAGCCGGACCGAGGTGCGGAACAGGGTCCATTCGTCCGGCTGGCGGTGCGCGGTGGTGCGCGTCCAGTGCGCCAGGGCAGCGTGTGCGTGGTGTTCGCCGGCATCGAACCGGTGGTCCAACAGGACGGTGCCGGTGTCTGAGCTGGCGCCTGTCCCGGAAACCCGGAGGCACGCGTACTCGGCCTGGCTCCGGGGACCTTGGTGGAGGGCCAGCCTGCCGGAGGTGCCAGCCGGGAGTGGCTCCTCGAACACCAGCAGTTCTTCGCCGTCCAGGGAGGCGCGGATGGTGTGCCCGTCATCGGTAACGGTGAGGTCCTGCCACGTCCCCGGAACCAGGTCCTTGCCCGGGAGGCGTTCCTGCCGGACGGTGTGAATGCGGTCTGCGCTGGCCCTGGCCAGGACGGGTGTGTCCGGGGCCGAAGCGGCAGGAATGTCCCACTGCGGCACCTGCCGCAGCAGCAGCTCGCCGGCCGTGTTGAGTTCGAGCAGCAGCCCCGTTCCGGGGCCGGTGCTGCGGAGGATCAGGCCGGCCCAGCCCATCACGGGCCGCACCCGCGCCTCCAGCCGGAAGCCGCGGACCGGAGGGCACGGCAGGGGCAACCCGGGGGATCCCGCCACCCGGAGGGCGTTGTCCAGGATCTCCAGCGGGGCGCGGCCGCCCGGGGCGCGCCTGATCCAGCCGGCCTCCCAGGCGGAGTCCGAAAGCCCGGTGCCGAAGGTGCGCCAGGCAGACCACGAGCCCTGGACGCCGGCCGCGTCGCGAAGGCGCACCCGCCAGGAATAGTCTGCGTCGTCGTCGAGCACGGGCCCGCCATAGGTACCGCGCTGCGAAGCTGAGGGCACGCCCCGGGAGCTCCACACCTGGTGGCCGCCGGCGTCCTGCACAGTGACTTCGTAAGCCGTCTGGATGGCCCGGGAGGGGTCGGTGCCGTCCGTCTGCTCCAGCTGCCAGCTGAACGTGGGCTGCCCGGACGCCGTGAGGCACTCGGCCAGGCCGTCGGTCAGGAGGCCGGTGGCGAGCAGAGCCCCGGCGGTTTCCTGTGTTGTGTCCGCGGTGGTGGGGGCTGCGCCGCCTGAAGGGTTCATCAGGCTGACGGCACCGGGAAGGAGACCGGTGTGGACGCAGCCCACGGGAGCCCCAGCTCGCTGAACGTTGCATGTTCGCGCCCGGCACGCTCCAGAGCGTCCTCGATGTTTGCCACCACAGCGTGGGCGGATTCGCCCTCGCCCTCCCACTGCACGTAGGCGGGATCGATCGGCGCGGGCAGCGGCGCGGTCCGGACTGCCTCGAGCACCAGCATGAACGCCCCGCTGTCCAGGAGGGAGCTCAGCAACGGGGTGCCAGCGTTGCGGTGCTCGAGCAGGTTCTCTGTGAGGTCGTCCCGGCCGTAGGTTTGCTCGGTCTGGCCGGAGGCTGTTTCCACCACCAGGCGGTCCTCGGTGTAGTGGAAGACCGCAGTGCCGGCGGAGCCGTGAAGGGTCACGTACGGCTCAACGGATTCGGTGGCGCAGATGGTCAGGGCGCAGGTGATGGGCAGTCCGGCCGCCGTGCGGATGCGGATCACCGAGGTGTCATCCGACTCGATGTCGTTGGCCCGGTACAGCTCGGTTTCCACGGACGCGACATCGGCAACGGTGCGGGCGCCGGCGATCCGCAGCGCCGTTGCCACGGCGTGCGCGAGCGGGTTGGTGGCCACGCCGTCCACCACGTCCACGCCGTTGATGCTGCGCTTGCCTGCCCAGCGCGACCGTTTGTAATAGGCCCGGTCCCGGACCCAGCGGCCGGTGGCGGAGATGCCTTCCAGGTTTCCGATGGTGCCGGCGGCCAGGAGTTCCGCGATGGCCGTCAGCGCATGCGAGCCCAGGCTCTGGAAACCAATCTGGACGCCGTGCCCGGACGCTGCCGCGGCGTCGCACAGCCGGTTGAAGTCCGCCAACGAGGCCACGGGCGGCTTCTCCAGGTAAAGCTCGGCATCCGTAGCCAGGGCGGCCAGCGCCAGCGGAGCGTGCGTCTGGATGGGGGTTGCCACAATGACGACGTCCAGGTTCTCCGTTGCGGCCAGCAGGTCCTCCAGCCCTTGGTACACCGCGGCCGACGGCGGCACGGAGCCAGGTGCCGGTGGCTGCGGGTCCGCGACGGCCGCCAGGTCGACGGCGCCGGCCGCCTGGAGGCGCCCAAGGTTCCGGAGGTGGTGGGTGCCGAAGCCGTGCACGCCTACCAGCGCGATCCGGGCTGCCGGGCCTGAGCCCTGCTGGCCGGTCCGGAGTCCTGCCGCTTCGGCCGCCTCACCGGTAGAAGCGTTACCGGCGGAAACATTATCGGCGGAAACATCGGGAATATGGGTGCCAGCGGACGTTCCCATGGTTCTCCATTCTGCCCTCGAGGGCACGCTTACAGGGCGCGGGCTTCGTGCAGCAAGCGCTTTCCAACCATTAGTGTGCGCCACCCCCAGCAACGGAGTCCAGTTATGTAACGATTCAAAAAATGGCTTGACCCCGCCCTGTGCTTGGGTCTAGATTTTCGAGAAACCGATTACCGGCGTGATGCGGACCACTCGCGCCTTCGCCTCTGCAACGATGGAGAAACGGAAGGGAAGTGCCATGCTGTCCGGAACCTTCGCCGCTCGGGCCTATTCGTTCTTTGACACCCTTCTGTGGATCGCATGCCTCAATCTGCTGTGGCTGGTGTTCACCCTGCTCGGGCTGGGCGTGGCCGGGATCGGACCCGCTACTGCAGCGGCGCAGATCCTGGTGCGCAAGCGCGCCCGGGGGGAAGCGGCGCCGCTGCTGCGCGGGTTTGCGGCGGAGTATTTCCGGAACTTCGGCCGCGCCAACCTCCTTGCCCTGCCGCTGCTGGCAGTGGCAGTGGCGCTGGCCATGAACTGGAACTTCTTCTCCGGTGGGCGGGACCTCTTCCCGCAGCTGATGGCGGCCGGAATTTTTGTGGCGGCCATCTTCCTGGCGGGTGCGGCCTGCTACGTGTTCCCGATGTATGCCCGCTACGAACTGCCCCTGGGGCAGTACCTGATGCTCTCGTCCCGCTTTGCCATGCGGCACCTTGCCGGTACGGTCATCCTCCTGTTCGTCTCGGCGGCCGTGGTGTATGCCAGCACCACCGTCCCAGGGCTCATTCCGTTCTTCAGCATCGGCGTGTGGCTCTACACCACGGGCTGGCTCTGCGACCGGTTCTTCACCGCCAATGACGAGTCGGTTGCCGCCGGCGCCGAACCGGCAACTGCCGGCGCCGCACCCGTGCCCGCCGTCTCCACGGCTTGACCGGCTGACCGCCTGACTGTCGCCGCGCGGCCCCGGCCCGGCTCCCGCTTCGGTGGGGTCCGCCGGAGCGCCGTCCATAGACCAGCCCCACCCCGCGCCCTCACCCTGCCCTCACGTCCATGAATGAAACGTATCAACCTCGTCTGAATAACCAACGAAACCCCGAAGAAGTGGAAAAGGAAAAGCCATGATCCGTAGGAAACTCACCCTGGCGGCCGCCGTCGTCACCATCTCCGCCATTTCCCTCACCGCCTGCAGCGGCGGCGGCAATGAGCCCGCCGCGGACCTCACCAGCGTGTCCATCATGGCCCCGTTCCTCGAGGCCCAGCCGCCCAGCGTGGACGGCGCCGTCCAGAAGAAGCTGGAAGAACTCACCGGCAAGGACATCAACATCAACTGGACGCCCAACTCCTCGTACGAGGACAAGACCAACATCACGCTGGCAGGCTCCGACATCCCGCAGATCATGGTCATCCAGGGCAAGACTCCCGGCTTCGTCAAGAACGCCGAAGCAGGCGCCTTCTGGGACCTGACCGACAAGCTCGACAAGTACCCGAACCTGAAGACCACGTTCCCCGACATCCAGGAGAACGCCAGCATCAACGGCAAGGTCTACGGCGTCTATCGTGGCCGCGCGCCCATGCGTGCAGCGGTGATGTTCCGCCAGGATTGGCTGGACAAGCTGGGACTCCAGGCGCCCAAGACCACCGAGGACCTCTACAAGGTGGCCAAGGCTTTCACCGAGCAGGACCCGGACGGCAACGGCCAGAATGACACGTGGGGCATCACCATCCCCAAGTGGGGCGCCCTGGGCACCAACAGCCCCTACGACCTGATCGAGGAATGGTACGGCGCCGGCAACCGGTGGACCGAGAAGGACGGAAAGCTGATCCCCAGCTTCGAGACCGACGAGTTCCTTGAGGCCAACCGGTTCGTGAAGAAGATGGTGGACGAGAAGCTCATCAACCCTGACTTCGCCACGTTCGACGGCACCAAGTGGAACGAGCCGTTCTTCAACGGCAAGGGCGGCATCATTGTGGACGTCGATTCCCGCGTCAGCGTCCTGGTCAACCTCTTCAAGCAGGCCGATCCCAACAACTTCCAGAACAAGGTGGGCTTCGTGGGCAACCTCGAAGGCCCCGACGGCGAACTCCACGCCCACCCCACCGACGGCTACTCCGGCTTCCTGGCCGTTCCCAAGTCCAGCGTCCGCACCGAGGCCGAGCTGGACAAGGTCCTCGAAGTCCTGAACACCCTGAACGGCAAGGAGGTGGCCACCCTCCTGAACAACGGCATCGAAGGCGTCAACTTCACCGTGGAGGACGGCAAGGCCGCCACCATCAAGCCCGAAACCCCCGAGGGCAAGGCAGTCAGCACCGACATCAAGAGCTACGCGCAGCTGGGCATGAACGTGGCCGGCAACAACTTCTACCCGGTCAAGCAGGCCAGCGACTACGAGCAGCAGGTCTTTGACAAGCGCACCGAAGTCATGGCCGAGGACCTCAAGAGCGCCGTGTACAACCCCGCCGCCCCGTACGTCTCCGCCACCTACGTGGCCAAGGGGGCGCAGCTGGACAACATCGTGGCGGACGCCCGGATCAAGTACCTCGCCGGACAGCTCGATGAGCAGGGCCTGAAGGACGCCATCAAGCTCTGGGACACCAGCGGCGGCAACAAGGTCAAGGAAGAGATCAACAAGCTGTGGCAGGACAACAAGTAAATGGCAGCCCCCGTCGTCGAGGCTGAGGCCTCAGGGCGGGCGGCCAGCCGGCCGCCCGCCCGGGAGCGGAAGAACGCCAAGTTCTCCGTCCATTTCGCGCACTACAAGTGGCTGTACCTGCTGTTGTTGCCTGGCGTGCTGTACTTCGCGGTGTTCCGATACGGCCCCATGTACGGCGTGTCCATCGCCTTCAAGGACTACGTCCCGTTCCTCGGCGTCAACGGCAGCCGGTGGGTGGGGACCCAGCACTTCGAGGACTTCTTCTCCAACCCTGACTTCCCGCGCCTGCTGGGCAACACGCTGATCCTGGCGTTCCTGAACCTGGGCATCGCATTCCCGCTGACCATCGTTCTGGCCCTGCTGCTGAACGAGGTCCGCCTCTCCATCCTCAAGCGCACGGTCCAGACCCTGGTGTACATCCCGCACTTCCTGTCCTGGACCATCGTGGCGTCGCTGAGCTTCCTGCTGTTCGCGCTGGACATCGGCCCGATGTTCCAGTTCCTGAACAACGTGATGGGCACCAACATCGACTTCCTGTCCGATCCCGCCTGGTTCCGGCCGCTGATCGTGCTGCAGGAGATCTGGAAGAACACCGGCTGGGGAACCATCATCTTCCTCGCCGCCTTGTCCACCGTGGACCAGGACCAGTACGAGGCCGCGATCATCGACGGCGCCGGACGGTTCCGGCGGGTCTGGCACATCACCCTGCCCGGGATCCGGTCCACCATCATCGTGATGCTGATCCTGGCGATCGGGCAGATGCTCAACACCGGATTTGAACAGATCTACCTGATGACCAACGCCCTGAACCGGGACGTCGCGGATGTCTTTGACACCTACGTGTACTTCGTGGGCATCACCCAGGGCGCTTACTCCTACTCCACCGCGGTGGGCCTGTTCAAATCCCTGGTGGGCCTGGTGCTGATCTTCGGCACCAACTGGCTGGCCAAGCGGTTCAACCAGAGCGGACTGTTCTAATGAAGATCCACAACACCACCGGCGGCCGGGTGTTCGACGCCGCCAACTACGTCTTCCTGTCCTTGGTGGGCATCGTCACCCTGCTGCCGTTCGTCTATGTCTTCGCCGGCTCGTTCGCCACCGAAGCGGAAATCACCCGGAGGGCGTTCTTCGTCTGGCCCGAGCAGTTCAGCCTGGGCTCCTACGAGTACATCTTCTCGACGCCGGCCTTCACCAGGGCGCTCATCACCACCATCCTGGTCACCGCCGTGGGCACGGTGGTCCAGCTGGCGTTCACGGTGACCATGGCCTACCCGCTGGCCAAGAAGACCCTCCGGGGACGCAAGCTCATCCTGTCCCTGGTGGTCTTCGCCATGGTGTTCTCCGGCGGCATGATCCCCACCTTCCTCCTGGTCAAGGACCTGGGCCTGCTCAACTCCTACTGGGCCCTGATCCTGCCGGCGGCGATCAACCCGTTCAGCCTGATCATCATCAAGAACTTCTTCCAGGAGCTCCCTGCGGAGCTGGAGGAATCGGCCAAGATGGACGGCGCCACGGAGATCGGCATCCTTTGGCGGATCCTGCTGCCGCTGTCCAAACCCGTCCTGGCTACGTTCGCCCTGTTCTATGCCGTGGGAATCTGGAACGACTTCATGTCGCCCCTGCTTTACCTCAGCGACAACTCCAAGTGGACCCTGCAGATGTACCTCCGCCAGGTCACCGCGGCCTCGGACCTGCTGGGAACCGGCAACGTGGACCCCAACTACATTCCGCCGGAACAGGGCATCAAGTTCGCCGTGATCGTGGTGGCCACCCTGCCCATCCTGATCTTCTATCCCTTCCTGCAAAAGCACTTTGCCAAGGGCATGCTCATCGGCTCCGTCAAGGGCTAGAAACCGCCACTCACAGAGAGAAGACCATGAAGATCCTGCTCGCCGGTGATTCCACCGTCGCCAACTGTCCCACGCACGAGTACCCCATGAGCGGGTGGGGCGCGCAGCTGGCCCCGCACGTCTACCGGCGGGCAGCGGTCCACAACTTCGCCAAGGGAGGGGCCAGTACCGGGTCCTTCCGCGAGGAAGGGCTGTGGACGGCGCTGCTGGCAGAGGCCGGCGAAGGCGATCTGGTCCTCATCCAGTTCGGCCACAACGACCAGAAGAAGCAGCACCTGGCAGCGCGCACCGGTTACGCGGCCAACCTGCGCACCATGGTGGGGGAGGTGCGTGCCCTGGGCGCGGCTCCAGTGCTGTGCACCTCCGTGGAGCGGCGGCACTTCCGGGACGCGCCGTCGTCGTCCGCCGGTATGGGTGACGTGCTGGAGGAAAGCCTGGAGGACTACCCCGAGGTGGTGCGCGAACTGGGGCTGGAACTCGGCGTCCCGGTGATCGACCTCAATGCCTGGACGCGGGAGCTTTACGTCCGCCTGGGCCGGGAAGGATCCGTGGCGCTGTTCTGCCATTTCGCGCCGGGGGAGCATGCCTACTGGCCGGACGGGCTCGCGGACAACACGCATTTCTCCCAGGAAGGCGCCGCAGTGGTTGCGGAGCGCGTGGCAGCCGGGCTTGCGGAGCTGGGGCTCACCGCCCCGGCCCTTGCGGGTACGACGGCGGGAGGCGCCTGAGTGGGCACCGCCACACGGAGCATCGGGGTGCTCTACAGCAACGCGCTGGACGGCCCGGCGGACGTCGCGGACTGGGTGGCCGAAGGGCCGCTGAACCTTGGCACCCACTCCGGGGCGCTGGAGCTGTCCGGCGCACTGGACGACGCCGAATTCGGCGACCACGCGCACTGGACGTTCTGGTGCCCGGAGGAGTTTCCGGACGGAATCCGCATCAGCTGGGAGTTCCGGCCGCTCGAAGAGCCGGGCCTGGCCATGCTGTTCTTTGCAGCCGCCGGCCAGGGCGGCCTGGATCTCTTCAGCCCGGACCTGGCCCCGCGGACCGGGTTCTATCCGCAGTACCATTCGGGGGACATCGATGCCCTGCACGTCTCGTATTTCCGGCACAAGTACGAGTCGGAGCGGGCCTTCCGGACGTGCAACCTCCGCAAGAGTGCGGGGTTCGAACTGGTGGCGCAGGGCGCTGACCCGCTGCCGCCCACGGACGACGCGGTGGACTTCTACCGCCTGGAAGTGGTGAAGGACGGCCCGCTGGTGTCCTTTGCCATCAACGGGTTGACCCTGTTCGAGTGGACAGACCCGTCGGGCAAGGTCCTCGGCGGCGGCCGCATCGGGTTCCGGCAGATGGCCCCGCTGCGGGCCGCCTACCGGAACCTGGTGGTGGAGAAGCTGCGCTGACGCGTCCTACGCTTTGCCGGTGCTCTGCCGGACCACGAGCTCCGGAGTGAACACCACCGCGCGGTGCGTGGCGTTCCGGGACTCCACTTCCTCGGTGAGCAGCTCGATGGCGGTGCGGCCCAGGGCCTCGGTGGGCTGCCGGATGGAGGACAGCGGAACCACTGCCGAGACGGCAAAGTCGATGTCGTCATACCCGATCAGCGCCACGTCCTCCGGGATGCGGAAGGTATGGGTCATGGTGAGGGACTGCATGACGCCGAGGGCCAGGAGGTCGTTGGCGCAGAAGATGCCGTCCGGCAGCTCCTCCGGCCTGCGTTCCACCAGCATGTTGCCCACGCTGCGGCCGGCCAGGACGGTCATCCCCTCCGACGCCAGCACTTCCAGTGTTGCGTCGGGCTCCTCCTTGACCGCGCGCTGCGCCCCCTGCAGGCGGTCCGATACCTGCCGGATGGACGTGGGGCCGCCGACGAACGCGAGCCGGCGGCGGCCGGTGTCCAGCAGATGCCGCGCGGCCAGATACCCGCCGGCGTCGTCATCCACCGAAACCGAACTGAACCTGGATTCGTCCGCCAGCCGGTCCACCAGGACCGTGGGCACGCCGCGCTCGCGGAGGAGGTCCAGCCGCTCGGTGACGTCGCCAACGGGGGAAATGAGGAGGCCCTGGACCCGCTGCTCCTGGAAAAGATCGATGTAATTGGCTTCGCGGCCGGCGTCGTGCCCGCTGTCGCCCAGCAGCACCGCGCTGCCGTGGACGCTGGCGGCATCCTCAGCCGCCCGCACCACCGATGTGAAGAACGGGTTGCCCACGTCCAGGACAATCAGCCCCACGGTGCGGCTGTGGCCGGCGCGGAGCTGGCGGGCCGCGTCGTTGCGGACAAACCCCAGTTCGTCGATGGCCTTCAGGACGCGTTCCTTGGTGCGCTGGGAAACCCTGTCCGGGTAATTCAGCACGTTGGAGACGGTGCCCACGGCAACGCTGGCGTGGTTGGCAACGTCCTTGATACTGGCGGTGCGGTTCATGATTCTCCGAGCTGCTGGTCCGGATGCCCTGACTTCCACGGGCCATTTGCTGGGGCCGGGTGGAAATGCTTGACACCTACTCAGGTTCAAGAGTACTTTGAATCGTACCAATGAAACGATTCAAATATCCGCGAGTTCAGGAGAGTTCCAGATGAGGGTGTGCTTCCGGTCCTCGATCCAGCCGGCGCTGATCGACGAGTACAAGCGGCGCCATGCCGCGGTGTGGCCGGAGATGCTTCTTGCCCTGAAGGAAGCGGGCTGGAACAACTACTCCCTGTTCCTGGCGGACGACGGGCTCCTGGTGGGTTACGTCGAGTGCGACGACTTCGACGCCGTGCGAGCCCGCATGGCGCTGACCGAGGTCAATTCGCGCTGGCAGGCAGAGATGGCCTCTCTGTTCGAGAACACCGGCCAGGCGCCCGACGAGGGGTTCCAGGTCCTGGAAGAAGTGTTCAACCTTGACGGCCAGCTTGCGGCCGCAGGCTCCACAACCCAGTAACCAAAGCCAAACCCAGCTCCTGCAGCGGGGCAGTACCCAACAGACCACAGCAGCACAAGACACCGGAAAGAACCATCATGAATGACGTAGCAAAGGCGCTGGGCAGGCTCGGAGAGCTTGCCATCGAGGTCCCTTCGTGGGCCTATGGAAATTCAGGCACGCGGTTCAAGGTGTTCGGCACGCCCGGCACGCCGCGCACGGTCCAGGAGAAGCTGGCCGACGCCGCCAAGGTCCATGAGCTGACCGGCCTGGCACCCACCGTGGCGCTGCATATTCCGTGGGACAAGGTGGATGACTACTCCGCCCTGAAGGAGTACGCCGCCGGCCTGGGCGTGGGACTGGGCACCATCAACTCCAACACCTTCCAGGATGACGAGTACAAGTTCGGCTCCCTGACGTCCTCTAACGAGGCCGTGCGCCGCCGCGCCATCGAACACCACCTGGACTGCATCGACATCATGCACGCCACGGGCTCCCGCGACCTGAAGATCTGGCTGGCGGACGGGACCAACTACCCGGGCCAGGATGATCTCCGCGGCCGCCAGGACCGCCTGGCCGAGTCCCTGCAGGAAATCTATGCCGCACTGGGTGACGAGCAGCGCCTGGTCCTGGAGTACAAGTTCTTCGAGCCGGCCTTCTATCACACCGATGTTCCGGACTGGGGCACGTCCTACGCCCAGACGCTGGCACTGGGCGAGAAGGCGTTCGTCTGCCTGGACACCGGCCACCACGCCCCGGGCACCAACATCGAATTCATCGTGATGCAGCTGCTGCGCCTGGGCAAGCTGGGTTCGTTCGATTTCAACTCGCGCTTCTACGCCGACGACGACCTCATTGTGGGTGCTGCCGATCCGTTCCAGCTCTTCCGCATCATGCACGAGGTGATCCGCGGCGGTGGCTTCGGCAAGGAATCCGGTGTGGCGCTCATGCTGGACCAGTGCCACAACCTGGAAGAGAAGATCCCGGGCCAGATCCGGTCCGTGCTGAACGTCCAGGAAATGACGGCCCGCGCCCTGCTGATCGACACCGCTGCCCTCACCGAGGCCCAGCGCGCCGGGGACGTCCTGGCCGCCAACGGCATCTTCAACGACGCCTTCTACACGGACGTCCGTCCCGCCCTGGCCGAGTGGCGTGAATCCCGCGGCCTGCCCGCGGACCCGACGGCCGCCTACAAAGCCAGTGGCTACCAGAAACAGATCAACGAGGACCGCGCAGGCGGCCAGCAAGCCGGATGGGGCGCCTAATTACTATGAGCAACAAGACTGTGGAAGACCTGATTTCGCGTTCCAACCGCCTCGGCGCGGACAAGCGGAACACCAACTTCGCCGGCGGCAACACCTCCGCCAAAGGCACCGGGAAGGATCCGGTCACGGGCGAGGACGTCGAACTCCTGTGGGTGAAGGGTTCCGGCGGGGACCTCGGCACGCTGAAGGACCAGAACCTTGCCGTGCTGCGGCTGGACCGGCTGAACGCGCTGAAGAACGTCTACCCCGGCGTCGACCGTGAAGACGAAATGGTGGCTGCCTTCGATTACTGCCTGCACGGCAAGGGCGGCGCAGCGCCGTCGATCGACACCGCCATGCACGGACTGGTGGACGCCGCGCACGTGGACCACCTGCACCCGGACTCCGGCATCGCCATCGCGACGGCGGTGGACGGCGAAGCGCTGACGTCAAAGGTCTTCGGCGACAAGGTGGTCTGGGTTCCATGGCGCCGCCCCGGTTTCCAGCTGGGCCTGGACATCGCCGCGATCAAGGAAGCCAACCCGCAGGCCATCGGCACCATCCTGGGCGGCCACGGCATCACCGCCTGGGGCGCCACCAGCGAAGAAGCAGAGCAGAACTCGCTGTGGATCATCGACCAGGCCGAAAAGTACATCAGGGACAACGGGAAGGCCGAGCCCTTCGGCGCCAAGCTCCCCGGTTATGGGGCCCTGCCCGACGCAGAGCGCCGCGCCAAGGCCGCCGCCCTGGCACCGGTGATCCGGGGCCTCGCCTCCACGGACAAACCGCAGCTGGGGCACTTCAGCGATGACGCCGTCGTCCTCGACTTCCTCGAAGCCGCCGAGCACCCGCGCCTGGGCGCGCTGGGCACCTCCTGCCCGGACCACTTCCTGCGCACCAAGGTCAAGCCGCTGATCCTGGACCTGCCCGCCGACGCCTCCATCGAGGACTCGATTGCCAGGCTCACAGAACTCCACACTGCCTACCGCGAGGACTACCAGGCCTACTACGACCGCCACGCAGACCAGGACAGCCCGGCGCTGCGCGGCGCGGACCCGGCCATCGTGCTGGTTCCCGGCGTGGGCATGTTCTCCTTCGGTGCGAACAAGCAGACCGCCCGGGTGGCCGGGGAGTTCTACATCAACGCCATCAACGTGATGCGCGGCGCCGAAGCGATCTCCACCTACGCCCCCATCGAGGAATCCGAGAAGTTCCGCATCGAGTACTGGGCCCTGGAGGAAGCCAAGCTGGCCCGGATGCCCAAGCAGAAATCGCACGCCACCCGCATCGCCCTGGTGACCGGTGCGGCGTCCGGCATCGGCAAGGCCATCGCCACCCGCCTCGCCGCGGAAGGCGCGTGCGTGGTCATCGCCGACCTGAACCTGGAGAACGCCCAGAAGGTGGCCGAGGAACTGGGCGGACCAGATGTTGCTATCGGTGTCCAGGCCGACGTCACCGACGAGGCCCAGGTGGCCGCCGCGATCGACGCCGCGGTGCTCGCGTTCGGCGGCGTGGACCTGGTGGTCAACAACGCCGGCCTGTCCATCTCCAAGCCGCTGCTGGAAACCACGGAAAAGGACTGGGACCTGCAGCACAACGTGATGGCCAAGGGCTCCTTCCTGGTGGCCAAGGCCGCTGCGAAGGTCATGATCGCCCAGGGCCTGGGCGGGGACATCATCTACATCTCCTCCAAGAACTCCGTGTTCGCCGGCCCCAACAACATCGCCTACTCCGCCACCAAGGCAGACCAGGCCCACCAGGTGCGCCTGCTCGCCGCCGAACTGGGCGAGCACGGTATCCGCGTCAACGGCATCAACCCCGACGGCGTGGTCCGCGGCTCCGGGATCTTCGCCGGCGGCTGGGGCGCCAAGCGCGCCGCGGTCTACGGCGTGGACGAAGAGAAACTGGGCGAGTACTACGCCCAGCGCACCCTGCTCAAGCGCGAAGTCCTGCCCGAGCACGTGGCCAACGCCGCCGCCGTCCTCACCAGCAACGAACTGTCCCACACCACCGGCCTGCACATCCCCGTGGACGCCGGAGTGGCCGCAGCATTCCTCCGGTGAACACGTTGTCACACGATATCGACGGCGCGGACACTCCCTCTGGCGCCTTCGCCGGCAGCGTCTTCGCCGCCGTCGATATCGGCGCCTCGTCCGGCCGCGTCATGCTCGGCCGTGTTTCACCGGAGTCCGGGGTGTCGCTGGAAACCGTCCACCGCTTCCCCAACGGCGTGGTGGAGATCGACGGCGGCCTCCGCTGGAACTTCGACGCCCTCCTCGCGGAGGTGCTCGCAGGCCTCCGCACGGCCGCCACGGTGGCCGCCGGGCAGGGCGAAAGGATCGCCAGCATCGGCATCGACACCTGGGCCGTGGACTACGGCCTGGTGGACGCTGCGGGTAACCTCGTGGCGCAGCCGTTCAGCTACCGCGATGACCGCAGCCGGGCCGCCGTGGAGCCTGTCCACCGGAAACTGGACCCGGAGCGGCTGTACGCCACCACCGGCCTGCAGTTCCTGCAGTTCAACACGATTTACCAGCTGGCCACCGAGAAGGACCTCGACGGGCTGCAGGCCCTCCTGATCCCGGACCTTATCGCATTCCTGCTCACGGGAGCCCGCCGGACCGAGGCCACCAACGCCTCCACCACCGGCTTGTTCGACGCCGTGGCGGGGGAGTGGGCCACCGAATTCCTGGCGGCGCTGGGACTGCGGAAGGACCTGTTCCCGCCGCTGATCCAGCCCGGCGAGGCGTTCGGCACCCTCCTCCCGGCCATTGCTGAAGCGGTGGGCCTGCCGTCCAGCACGCCCGTGGTGGCCGTGGGCTCGCACGACACCGCGTCCGCCGTCGCGGCAGTCCCGGCTGATACGGACGCCGACGGCGGGGACTTCGCCTACGTCTCCTCCGGCACCTGGTCCCTGGTGGGCCTGGAGCTGCCGAACCCGGTCCTCACCGAAGCCAGCCGGGAGGCGAACTTCACCAACGAACGCGGCGTGGACGGCACCGTCCGGTACCTGCGCAATATCGGTGGGCTCTGGCTGCTCAGCGAATGCCAGCGCACCTGGGCCTCGGAAGGCTTCCAGCCGGACCTGGTGGCCCTGTTGGGCGCGGCCGCCGCGCTCCCCGCCGGCGGACCGCAGATCAACGCGGATGATCCATACTTCATCGCCCCGGACAACATGCCTGAACGCATCCGGGCGGCAGTCCGGCGCACCGGCGCGCTGCTGCCGAACGACCCCGCAGCCATCACCCGGTGCATCATGGACAGCCTCGCTGCCGGATACGCCCGGACACTGGCCGACGCCGAACGCCTGGCGGACCGCTCGGTGGGCGTGGTGCATGTGGTGGGCGGCGGGTCGCAGAATGCGCTCCTTTGCCAGCTCACGGCCGATGCCACCCGGCGCCCGGTCATCGCCGGGCCCGTGGAAGCGACAGCCCTGGGCAACGTGCTCGTGCAGGCCCGGGCGGCAGGCGCCGTGGCAGGCGGGTTGCCCCACCTGCGCAGGATCATTGCCGCTGGAGCCAGCCTGCACCGCTACGAGCCCCTCGACCTCCCCGTTACCGCCTCCCGGAATTGACACTATGAAAATCGCACTATTCGCCACCTGCATCGTGGACGGCATGTATCCGCGGGCCGCCCAGGCCACAGTGGCGGTCCTGGAACGGCTGGGCCATGAGGTGGTCTTCCCCAAGGGCCAGGCCTGCTGCGGCCAGATGCACGTCAACAGCGGCTACTTCAAGGAAGCCGTGCCCGTGGTGGCCAACCACGTCCGGGCTTTCGAATCGGAGGACTACGACGTCGCCGTGGCGCCGTCAGGGTCCTGCGTGGCGTCGGTGAAGCACCAGCACCCCATGGTGGCCCGCCGCGCAGGGGATGCCGGGCTCGAGGAGCGGGCAACCGCCGTCGGGAAGAAAACCTACGAACTGTCCGAACTGCTGGTGGACGTCCTGGGTGTCACCGATCCCGCGGGACAGCTGGGCTCCTACTTCCCGCACGCGGTGACCTACCACCCCTCCTGCCACGGTATGCGCCTGCTCAAGCTCGGCGACCGGCAGGCCGGCCTGCTCCGCGGCGTGAAGGGACTGGAGCTGCTGGACCTGCCCGAGGCGGACCAGTGCTGCGGGTTCGGCGGCACGTTCTCCGTGAAGAACGCCGACGTTTCCTCGGCGATGCTGGCGGACAAGACGGCGAACATCCGCAGCACCGGGGCGTCCGTGTGCGCCGGCGGGGATTACTCCTGCCTGATGCACATCGGCGGCGGCCTTTCCCGGGAGGACTCAGGTGTGGCTACCCTGCATCTGGCCGAGATCCTCGCCAGCACCGAATCCGAACCAGTCACCGTTCCAGGACCCGCCGGACAAACCGTGAAAGTGGTGGTCAAATAATGTCCCGCACCGCACTTGGAATGCCCGGCCTGCGGCCCGGCTCCGGGAACCTCTTCGCTGAGGAGAAGTTCCCCGCAGCGGCCAGGCGGGAGCTGGGCAACAGCCAGCTCCGCCGCAATTTGAAGCACGCCACCTCCACCATCCGCACCAAGCGCCTCAACGTCACCGGGGAACTGCCGGACTGGGAGGAGCTGCGCGAGGCCGGCAGCGCCCTGAAGACATCGGTGATGGCGCGCCTGCCCGAACTCCTGGAAGCCTTCGAGGCCAACGTCACCGCCCGCGGCGGCACGGTGCACTGGGCCCGGGACGCCGACGAGGCCAACCGCATCATCCACGGCCTTGTGAAGGCCGAGGGCGTGGACGAGGTAGTCAAGGTCAAGTCGATGGCCACCCAGGAAATCGGCATGAACGAATACCTCGAAGAACACGGCATCGCCGCCTACGAGACGGACCTGGCCGAACTCATCGTCCAGCTGGACCACGACAAGCCCAGCCACATCCTGGTCCCGGCAATCCACAAGAACCGCACCGAGGTCCGGGACATCTTCCTCAAGGAAATGCCCGGCGTCGATCCGGACCTCACGGACGAACCGCGCCGCCTCGCCATGGCCGCCCGCGCCCACCTGCGCGCCAAGTTCCTCACCGCCAAAGTGGCGATCTCCGGTGCGAACTTCGGCATCGCAGACTCCGGGACCCTCAGTGTGGTGGAGTCCGAAGGTAACGGCCGCATGTGCCTCACACTCCCCGAAACCCTCATCACGGTCATGGGCATCGAGAAACTGCTGCCCACGTTCTCCGACCTTGAAGTGTTCCTGCAGCTCCTGCCGCGCTCCTCCACCGGCGAGCGGATGAACCCTTACACCTCCCTCTGGTCCGGGGTCACCGAGGGCGACGGGCCTTCGACATTCCACGTCATCCTGCTGGACAACGGACGGACCAATGCCCTGGCCGATGAGATGGGCCGCTCGGCCCTGCACTGCATCCGCTGCAGCGCCTGCATCAACGTCTGCCCCGTCTACGAACGCACCGGCGGCCACGCCTACGGCTCAACGTACCCGGGCCCCATCGGCGCCATCCTGTCGCCGCTGATGACCGGCGTCGAAGCCGAGGAGAACGGTTCGCTGCCGTACGCGTCCTCGCTCTGCGGGGCCTGCTACGATGCCTGCCCGGTCAAGATCAACATCCCGGACATCCTGGTCCACCTCCGCGGCAAGGACGTGGACGCCCACCGCGGCGGACTCCCGTCCCAGCTGGACGTCGGGCTCAAGGCAGCCTCCTGGGCGCTGTCCGACGGACGCCGGCTGGGCGCCGTCGAAAAGCTCCTGCCCCTGGGCCGCGCCGCTGCCGGGAAGGACAAAAAGATCAAGAAACTGCCGGGCATCGCCGCCGGCTGGACCCAGAGCCGCGACATCCCCGCGCCCCCGTCCCAGTCCTTCCGCGACTGGTGGGCCAAGGAGCACAAGGAATCATGAGCACCCGCCAACACATCCTCGCCGCCGTCCGCACCGCGCTGCAGGACGCCCCCGCCGTCCCGGACATCCCGCGGGCCTACCGGTTGGAGGGGAACCTCAACGCGCAGGAACGCATCGACGTGCTGGTGGACCGGCTGGAGGACTACAAAGCCGGCGTGACGGTGGTGGACGAAGCCGCCGTTCCCGCCACCCTCCAGGGCCTCCTCGCCGGCGCGGGCTCCTACGTGGTGCCCGCCGGGCTGGACCCGGCCTGGCTCGCGTGGGAGACGGAACCTTCCAGGGTGAAGTACGACGGCGGCGGGCACGGCGCGCGGTCCGTCACCGAACTCGACGCAACAGACGCCGTCGTGACCTCCAGCGCGGTGACCGTCGCCGAATCCGGGACCATCATCCTGGACGGCAGCCCCGACCAGGGCCGCCGCGCCATCTCGCTGATCCCGGACCACCATATCTGCGTGGTCCACAGCCGCGACATCACCCAGATCCTCCCCGAGGCCCTCCGTCGCCTGAACGGCACCCGGCCGCTCACCATGATCAGCGGCCCCAGCGCCACCTCGGACATCGAACTCGAACGTGTCGAAGGCGTCCACGGTCCACGCCGGCTGGATGTCATCATCATCAAGCAGCCCGGGAACGTTCCCGCGTCATAGGATCTAGCCATGCCCCTCTTTGACCTTCCCCTGGCCCAGCTCCGCGGCTATACCTCCGACGTGACACCGCCCAACGACCTTGCGGCGTTTTGGGACACGACCATCGAAGAGGCGCGGGCCTTTCCGCTGGAGGCTACCTTCGAACCTGTCGAGAACTACCTCAGCCTCATCGACACGTTCGACGCCACGTTTGCCGGGTACGGCGGGGCGCCCATCAAAGGCTGGCTGCACCTGCCGGCCAACCGTGAACCGGGTGCACGCCTGCCCGTGGTGGTCCAGTATGCCGGCTACTCGGGCGGCCGCGGCCTGGTCAACCAGGACACCCGCTGGGCCCAGGCGGGCTATGCGCACTTCATCATGGACACCCGCGGGCAGGGTTACGGGGGCCTCATCGGCGATACGCCGGACCCGCACCCTTCCGCGGGGGACGTAGCCCACGCGGGCCTCATGACCCGGGGTGCCGGAAGCAGGGAGGACTACTACTACCGGCGCGTCTACGTGGACGCCTTCCGGGCCGTGGAAGCCGCGCAGTCCCATCCCGCCGTCGACCCCCGCAAGGTGGTGCTGGCCGGCGTCAGCCAGGGCGGCGGCATCGTGGTGGCCACGGCAGGCCTTGCGGCCGGGAGGCTCGACGGCGTCATCGCCGCGCTGCCGGACGTCCCCTTCCTGCAGGACTTCCCGCGCGCCATCGACATCACACCCCGCGGCCCGTACCCGGAAATCGCCCAGTTCCTTGGCCGCCACCGCGACCGGTACGACTCCATCCTCGAAGTCCTGCGGTATTTCGACGGCGTCAACCTGGCCCGCTGGGCAACCGTGCCGGCGCTCTACTCGGTGGCGCAAATGGATGACGTCTGCCCGCCGTCCACGGTCTTTGCCAGCTTCAACGCCTACGGCGCGGGTGACGCCGGTTCTTCCGGAACCGGGGCGGCCAAGGAGATCGAGGTCTACCGGTTCAACAACCACGAAGGTGGCCAGGAACACCAGTGGATCAGGCAGCTGTTGTTTCTGCGCAAGATCTTGGGCTGACCTGCCCCCCCAACCCAACTAAGTAGCAGTAGATGTCGTTTTGGAGCCTCAAAACGACATCTACTGCTACTTAGTTGCGAGGCGATTTGGCGGTTCGGCTGGCGTGAGCCTATGGTCTTCCCATGACTAACCGTTGGTATGCGTATTTTTCGTTGGCTCTGGAGGGGCCCGCGTCTAACTGACACGCATCCAACTTTCCTTCAGAGCCAACAGGGCAGAGATCATTCTCTGCCCTTCGCCGTTTCTCCGGCGGGTTCTGAAATCCGGGCCCGCTTCCCATCTGGAACAGGACCCGAACATGAGCACCGCAACAGCCGCAGCAGCACAATCCACCTCGAACCTGCGCGTCAGCGAATTCACTCCGCTGCCCACCCCTTCCGAACTGATCGCGGACCTGCCCCTCGACGCGCAGGCAGCGGCCGTCGTCGAACGCGGCCGCGATGAAGTCCGAGCCATCATGGACGGCGTGGACGACCGCCTGCTGGTGATCGTGGGCCCGTGCTCCATCCACGACCCCAAGGCCGGGCTGGAATACGCCCGCCGGCTGGTCAGCCAGGCTGAGAAGCACAAGGAAGACCTGTTGATCGTCATGCGGACCTACTTCGAGAAGCCGCGCACCACCGTGGGCTGGAAGGGCCTGATCAACGATCCGCGGCTGGACGGCAGCCACGACATGGTCACCGGGCTGCGGACCGCACGCCACTTCCTGCAGCAGGTCACAGCCCTTGGACTGCCCACCGCCACCGAGTTCCTCGAACCGATCAGCCCGCAGTACATGGCTGACCTCATCTCCTGGGGCGCCATCGGGGCCCGCACCACCGAGAGCCAGATCCACCGCCAGCTCGCTTCCGGACTCTCCATGCCCATCGGCTTCAAGAACGGGACCGACGGCGGCCTGCAGGTTGCCATCGACGCCTGCGGTGCCGCCGCGGCAGCCCAGGCGTTCCTGGGGATCGACGGCGACGGCCGGGCCGCGCTGGTGGCCACCGCCGGCAACCCGGACACGCACGTCATCCTCCGCGGCGGACGCAAGGGCCCCAACTACTCGACGGCCGACGTCGAAGCCGCCTCCGCCACCCTGGCCGGCAAAGGACTGAACCCGCGCCTGATCGTGGACGCCAGCCACGCCAACAGCGGCAAGAGCCATCACCGCCAGGCGGAAGTGGCCTTGGAAATCGGCGCGCAGCTCGAAGAGGGCGGCTCCGCCGCACAGGCGATCGCCGGCGTGATGCTCGAAAGCTTCCTGGTGGGAGGCGCCCAGAACCTGGATGTCATGGAGCACGCTGCGGGCCGGGATGAGCTGGTCTACGGGCAGAGCGTCACTGATGCGTGCATGGAGTGGGACGTCTCGGCGTCGGTGCTGGAACAGCTGGCCGCCTCAGCCCGCAAGCGCCGCGGCTGACGAGGCCTACGGGAAGGGTGGGACGCCGGGCAAATAGGGGGACCCTACTACTTTCACTTCTGCCACAGGAACATCTAGAGTATCTGGATAGGTGGTTGGTGGATGGCTCAGCATCGGAACACCGCATTTGGTACGAACCGGGGGTCCACTGTGTCCATCCGTCAGCAAAGGAAAATAGGGAAATGTCCGCAGAACAGAACTTCTCGAACGCGAAGTTCCTGACCGTGGCAGAAGTTGCCCAGGTCATGCGCGTCTCCAAAATGACCGTCTACCGCCTGGTCCACTCCGGTGAAATGCCGGCAGTACGCTTTGGCCGCTCCTACCGCGTGCCCGAGACTGCTGTGGACCAGTACCTCAGGGGAGCCGTGGTGGACGGGCAAACAGGCACCGCCTGATCCAGTACCGCCGCAAATCCGGTATTCGTCCCGGGTGAACGCCGTGCCGGTTAGAAGCCGCCTCCCGGAAGCGGTACCCTGTTAAGGAACGTTTTACGTCATTGTAAGAATCTGTCAGTTGTTCAGTTCGTAGCTTTGTCCGCGGACCATTTCCATCAGACAGGTACTGCATCTAGTTTGTAAGGAACTTTCGTGGGTTCAGTTATCAAGAAGCGTCGCAAGCGTATGGCCAAGAAGAAGCACCGCAAGCTGCTTCGCAAGACCCGTCACCAGCGCCGCAATAAGAAGTAGAGATACTTCGAACAGCGTGGAAATGCCCGCCGCCTTCCGAGGTGGCGGGCATTTCTTTTGCCCTCAGCGGTGCCGGCCTTACGCCCGGGGGCCGCGGATCCTCGCGAAGCCCTTCCAGAGGCCGTACACGGCGCCGCCCATGGTTGCGGCCTTGAGGCCGAAGGTCGCAGCCCGGCGGCCGGCGCGGAAGTCGTACACCGGCCAGTTGTTGTCGCGTGCGTGGCGGCGCAGCTTGGCATCCGGGTTGATGGCCACGGGATGGCCCACCAGGGACAGCAGCGGAATGTCGTTATAGGAGTCGCTGTAGGCCCAGCAGCGCTTGAGGTCCAGGTCCTCGGCGTCGGCGATGCCCTGCACCGCCACCGCTTTGGCGGAGCCGTGCAGGATGTCTCCCACCAGCCTGCCCGTGTACATCCCGTCCGAGACCTCGCCCACCGTTCCCAGCGCCCCGGTCAGGCCCAGCCGGGTGGAGATGACGGTGGCAACTTCAATGGGGGTGGCGGTGACCAGCCAGACGCGGCGGCCCACCCTGAGGTGCTGTTCTGCCAGTGCCTTGGCTCCGGGCCAGATCCGAGAGGCGATCATCTCGTCGTAGACCTCTTCGCCCAGCGCCTTGATGTCGTCCACGGCGATGCCTGCAGCGAGGGTGAGCGCGGAATCACGGACAGCGTGGACGTCGTCGATGTTCTCGCCGCGGGCCACGAACTTGAACTGCTTCCAGGCGAAACCGGCTGCCTCGGCCAGCGTGAACGCCCCCCGCTGGTGCATCTTCCGGGCAACGTGGAACAGGCTGGCGCCGCGCATGAGGGTGTTGTCCACATCGAAAAACGCCGCTTCGCCCGGCTGCGGCGCAGCGACCGGCCGGGTCACAACTGCGACGTATTTCTCCTCGGGCATGGACTTGAGTCTAGTCAATCCACCGGGCGGCCGCGGTCGGCATGCCGGGCGTGGTGTGGGCATGCTTCAACGGCGCTACCGTTAAAGCATGCCCACACCCCATGTTGTCCTGGTCACCAAAGCGAACTGCCACCTGTGCGAGGACGCGCGCGACGCCGTCGGCCGGGTCACTGCCGCTTTGGGCCTTACGTGGAACGAAGAGTTGGTGGACAACCAGCCCGAACTGCGTGAGCGCTACGCGGAGGAAATCCCCGTGGTCCTCGTGGACGGTGTGCAGCGCGACTTCTGGAAGATCGACGAAGCCCGCCTGGAACGCGTCCTGCAGCGGGCCATGGCGCAGTAGGGGGAACGGTCCGACGTGACGGTGCCTGCTTTGTTGGCACCGGCGATGGGGCTCTAGAGTGGAGGCACAACGCGATGCAAGGGAGGGGCTGGTGACTTCGCTGGACTCAACTCCCCAGGCTGTCCCGGACCTGCCGGACGCCACGGGTACGCCAGCCAAGCAGATTCCGCCCGCAGCGGTGGCACGGCTGACGATCTACCTCCGCGCCCTCAACACCCTGCTGGCCGACGGCATCGAGCGGGTGTCATCCGAATCTCTGGCCGAAGCCTCCGGAGTCAGCTCCTCCACCCTTCGCAAGGACCTCTCCCACGTAGGCTCCTACGGCACCCGCGGAGTGGGCTACGAAGTCCAGTACCTGAGCCGCCATATTGCTGCCGCACTGGGCCTGACGCACGACTGGAAGGTGGCCATTGTGGGCGCCGGCAACCTGGGCAAGGCCCTGGCCCGGTACGGCGGGTTCGAGTCCCGGGGATTCGACGTTGTGGCCATCTTCGACGCCGACCAGATGGTGGTGGGAAACGAAGTGGGATGGCTGCGGGTCAGCGATGTCGCGGACCTGGAAGCGGTACTGCACCGGACCGGAGCCAACATGGTGGTGCTGGCACTGCCGGCAGCGGTAGCCCAGGGGGTCTGCGACCGTGTGGTGTCGGCCGGCGTGCGGAGCGTCCTGAGCTTCGCCCCCGTGATGCTGCAGGTTCCCGAAGGCGTCAACCTGCGCAAGGTGGACATGGCCACCGAGCTTCAAATCCTTGCCTACCACGCACAGCGGGCGCAGGCCCCGGAGCAGACTGCCTAGAAAACGGCAGGTCCGGAACCCGCGCCCGCGGGAGTGGAACTAAAGGGTCAGCGGCCGTACGGGCTGCCGAAACCGCCACCATAAGGGTTGGCGAAGGGCTGCTGCTTCCGGAAATACGGGGCAGAGGCCGGCAGGTACAGCAGCACGATGGCCGCGATGCCCAGGACGGTCCCGAGCGTGCCGAACGTGGGGATGCCGAACAGCCCGAAGACCGACAGGCCCGCGAAGACCGTTCCCAGGATGCGTGCCCAGTTCTTGCCCTTGCGGACGAAGAAGGCCACCAGGAAGTACAGGCCGGCGCCGAGGATGGCGAACACCACAAGGGTTCCGCCAATGAAGCCCTGGACGTCGTCGTACGTCACTCCCGCGGCGCCGCTCGACTCCATCTGGTCCTCGAACGTCTGGCGGAATGCGGGGTCGTTCAGCTGCCCGAGGCCCGTCAGCATGGAAATTACGAAAATGGCTGCTGCCGCGAGCAGGAGCCAGAAGGAGATGTTGACCAGCTGGGGAACGCCGTTGCTGCCGGCCGCCTGGGGCTGCTCGGACGGGTAGGGGGCCTGGCCGTACGGCGACTGGCCGAACTGCTGCCCGCCCGGGGCGTTCTGCCCGAACTGCTGCCCGTAACCCTGGCCGTACTGCTGGCCCTGCTGGGGTGCGTTTTGGCCGTATTGCGGAGTGGCCGGCGGCTGCGAACTGAACTGCTGGCCCTGCTGCGGCGCGTTCTGCCCGTACTGGGGAGCGTTTTGGCCGTATTGCGGCTGGTCCTGGCCATGCTGCGGCGCATTCTGGCCGTACTGGGGTGCGTTCTGGCCATACTGCGGGGCGTTTTCGCCAAAGCGCGGCGGCTGGTTGCCGGCATCGCCGTTGGAGTTCGGGTTGCCGGTGTTTGAACTGCCGGAGTGGGGATCGTTGGATCCCGGCGGCGGGACAGGGGGAGTGCTCATGAGCGGTCCTCTATTCATGTCGGGTTACAGGTGGGTTGCCGAGGATCGGTCCAGTGCCCCTACCCCCAGCATGACTTAAGACCACCGTACCCCCGGCCGCCGCCCTTGGGGATCATTCGGAAGAGGTATTCCGGCGCGGACTTCCGCGGAACCAGGCCTGCGCCTTCGGCAACCACATCAGGACGGTAGCAGCCAGCGCCACCACGAACGCCACCCAGTTCCCGGCCTGGCCGGTGCCGGCGGAGCCGTTCACCACGGCGAGTCCAAGGGTGCTGGCCGCCAGCACGGTGAGGGCCACCCGTGCCCAGGACCGCCCCGCTTTCATCTTGAGCGCGAACACCATCTGGGCCGCCCCCACCGCGGCGGCCAGCAGCATCAGCACCACCACGCCCATGGCGGCCGCCGGTGCGGCTGCGAACAGGACCAGCGAAGCCAGCATGCCCAGCAGGCCGCCCAGCATGGACAGGACACCGCCCACAAACCAGATCCAGAAGGAGACCTTGAGTTCAAGGGGCAGCCCGGCGAGGGAAAACATCGCGGCAGCCCCGCTGCGGGGAGCGGTGGGGGAGTTGCTCATGGCGTTCACTGTAGCGCCGTCGTCGTGCGTGGCCGGGCCTCGCGCCGCCGCGCCGCATGTGCCGGGCCGGGCGCTGCGTAAGGGCCCCTGCTTAAACGGGAAACCCCGGCCCACCCTGGGGGGCGGCGCCGGGGTTTCGCCCGAAGGATTCGCAGCTTATGCAGCGGGGGCGATGAAAGCCAGTTCCAGGTTGATGGCAACCTTGTCGCTGACCAGCACGCCACCGGTCTCGAGGACGGCGTTCCAGGTCAGGCCGAAGTCCTTGCGGCTGATGGTGGTCTCTGCGGAGACGCCGGCGCGGGTGTTGCCGAAGGGATCAACAGCCACGCCGTTGAATTCGGTTTCGAGGGTCACGGGGCGGGTGACGCCCTTGATGGTGAGGTCGCCGGTCAGTTCGTAGCTGTTGCCCTTGGCCACCAGGCCGTTGGACACGAAGGACATTTCCGGGAACTTCTCCACGTCGAAGAAGTCCTCGCCCTTGACGTGGCCGTCGCGGTTGGCGTCGCCGGAGTCGAAGCTGGCGGTGTTGATGGTGGCGGCGATCTTGGACTGGGCTACGTCCTCGGCGAGCTCGAGCGTGGCAGTGGCGTCGGTGAACTGTCCGCGCACCTTGCTGATGCCGGCGTGCCGGACGGTGAAGCCGATTTCGCTGTGGGAGTTGTCGAGGGTCCAGGTGCCGGTGGTGACGTCTGCGGGAAGTGCCATGATGTTGCTCCTTGTGTCTGCGTGCCTGCGGGGTTCTGCTGTTGAAACTTCATCGGTTGAAGTCTCAACTAACTTGCTGCATCCAGTATAAACATGCATTTGCATCTTTTGTTCCCGCCTTCGGAACATTTCTTCAAAAACTTCAGTTCTACTCTTTGTAGAAGATTTCGGATCGCAGGCCATCTTTGAGAAACTGGTAAACATGCCCCAAGCCACTGTCCATCTGCTCCGCCACGGCGAGGTCCATAATCCCGACGGCGTTCTGTACGGACGGCTGCCCGAATTCCACCTCTCCGAACTGGGGCGGGAGATGGCCCGGATGCTTGCCGGGCACTTCCGGGAACAGATGGAAGCCGGTGCCAGGATCACCTATCTTGCTGCCTCTCCGCTGGACCGGGCCCAGGAAACGGCGGCCCCTACGGCAGAAGCGTTGCGCCTGCAGATCCACACCGACGCACGCATCATCGAAGCCGAAAACTACTTCGAGGGCATGAAGGTCACCAAGGCCGAACTGCGCCGGCCGAAGCACTGGCCGCGGCTGGTCAACCCGCTGCGGCCGTCCTGGGGCGAGCCGTACAAGCAGCAGGCAGCCCGCGTCATGGAAGCGGTCCAGGACGCACGCCTGCGCGCCATCGACTTTGCCGGCGGCGACTACGGCACCAACGGCCCCGAAGCCATCATGGTCAGCCACCAGCTGCCCATCTGGGCCACCCGCCTCAGCGCGGAAGGCAAGCCGCTCTGGCATGACCCGCGGAAACGCGAATGCACCCTCACCTCCATCACGTCCCTGGTGTTCGACGACGACGGCAGCCTCCTGCGCGTCCAGTACAGCGAACCGGCGGCGTCCCTTCTTCCCGGTGCCGCCAGCACCCCTGGAGCCTAAGCAGTGACCCACAACAACCTGACCTCCCGCCGCAGCGTGCTGGCTGCCGGTGGCCTCGCCCTGACTGCGCTCACCATGGGCCTTTCGGGCTGCGCCCAGGAAGACGCCCTGGCAAAGCAGGCCAGGGCCGGCGACAACAAGAACTACGTGGCCGGCGACGGCTCCGTCACCGAGTTCGCCGCCGCGGACCGAAAGGACGCCATCCAGGTCAACGGCACCCTCTTCAACGGCACTGCTGTGACCCCGGCGGACTTCCAGGGCAAGGTGACCATCCTGAACTTCTGGTTCGCCGCGTGCGCCCCGTGCCGGGTGGAAGCCCCCATCCTCGAGGAGCTCCACCAGGAGTTCAAGGACCAGGGCGTGCAGTTCTACGGCGTCAACCTCCGCGACGAGAAGGCAACCGCGGAAGCGTTCGACAAGACGTTCAACCTCACCTACCCCAGCTTCGACGACAAGGACGGCGGCGTGCTGCTGTCCGTCTCGGGGCTGGTTCCTCCCGGCGCGGTACCCACCACCCTGGTCCTGGACAAGCAGGGCCGCGTGGCTTCCCGCGTCCTGGGCGAAATCCAGAAGGGCACCCTGAAAGCCCTGATCACCGCCGCCGTGGCTGAGTAGCGGCGGCGCGGTCCCGTGAACAGCCCCTTCGCCGAAACCATCCTGAACGGATCCATCCTGCTCGCCATCCCCGTGGCGCTGCTGGCCGGCCTGGTCTCTTTCCTCTCTCCCTGCGTACTTCCCCTGGTTCCGGGTTACCTGGGCTACGTCACCGGGCTCAGCGGCGTGGACCTGCAGAAGCAGCGGCGGGGCCGGATGTTCGTGGGCATCGGACTGTTCGTTCTGGGTTTCTCCGTGATCTTCGTCCTGCTGGGCGGGGCCTTCGGACAATTGGGCACCCTGATTACCGGCTCCCAGAATGCCTGGATCACCCAGGTGCTCGGCGTGCTGGTCATCATCATGGGAGTGGTGTTCATGGGTGGCCTGGGCTGGCTGCAGCGTGACGCCAAGATCCACGCCAAGCCGCCCGCCGGCCTGTGGGGGGCGCCGCTGCTGGGCCTGACCTTCGGCCTGGGCTGGGCACCGTGCATCGGACCCACCTACTCCGCTGTCCAGCTGCTGAGCCTTTCCGGCGGCTCGTCAGCAGCGAAGGGCGCCTTCCTGGCGTTCGTCTATAGCCTTGGCCTGGGCATCCCGTTCCTGCTGATCGCGCTTGCTGTGCGCCGCGGCATGGGTGTCATGGCATTTTTCCGCAAGCACCGGCTCGCCATCCAGCGGACGGGCGGAGGCATCCTGGTGGTGCTGGGTGTGCTGATGGCCACCGGCGTCTGGGGGACCTGGGTGACCGAGCTGCAGTACTGGTTCCAAACCGACGTGAAGTTGCCGATCTGATGAGCGAGCGTGTGAACGTAAAGAAGAAGTCCCCCGCCCCGGATGCGGACAAGGTGTCAGCGGCAAAGGCCGACGCCGCGCTGCCCGCGCTCGGCCCCAAGGAGATGCTGCGGTTCGCCTGGACCCAGCTGACCAGCATGCGCACAGCGCTGTTCCTGCTGCTGCTCCTGGCCGTGGCCGCGGTTCCGGGATCGCTGTTTCCGCAGCGCCCGGCCAACCCCTCTGTGGTCACGCAGTACATCAAGGACCACCCTGACTACGGCAAGTTGCTGGACAGCCTGCAGCTCTACGACGTCTACTCCTCGGTATGGTTCTCCGCCATCTACCTGCTGCTGTTTATCTCCCTGATCGGCTGCGTGGTGCCCCGCGCCATCGCCCACTACAAGGCCATGCGCTCCCAGCCGCCCCGGACGCCCAAGCGGCTCTCCCGCCTCCCCGAGTACGGCACGCTGGTCATTCCCGCCGACGCCGGGATCCCGGCGTCGGACGCCATCCACGGCGCCGCCGGGCTGCTGAGGAAGCGCGGCTACCGCGTTGAGGTGAGGGACGACGACGGCGCGCGGCCGTCTTTGGGCGCAGAACGCGGGCTCTCCAAAGAAGTGGGAAACCTGATTTTCCACACTTCCCTGATTGGGGTCCTGGTGTCCGTGGCCATCGGCGGCCTGTTTGGCTACAGCGGCCAGCGGATCCTGGTGGAGGGCGACACCTTCGTGAACACCCTGGTGGGCTATGACCAGTTCACGCCGGGCACCAACTTCCAGTCCAGCCAACTGCAGCCCTACTCAGTGCAGCTGGACAAGTTCGACATCACTTTTGACCGCGAATCGCAGGGTAAGTTCGGCCAGCCCATCGACTTCTCGGCAGCTGTCACCACCAAGGAAAACCCTGACGCGCCCGCCAAGAAGGAGACGCTGAAGGTCAACGACCCCATCACCCTGGGCGGCACCAGCATCTACCTGACCGGCAACGGCTACGCCCCGGTGGTGACCATCCGCGACGGCGACGGCAACGTGGCCATGCAGGGCCCGGTGGTGGCCAAGCTGCAGGGTGACAACTACTACTCATCGGTGGTCATCAAGGTCCCCGACGCCAAGCCGGACCAGCTGGGGTTCCAGGGCTTCTTTCTGCCGACGGCCTTCGTTACGGAGCAGGGCGTGTCCTTCAGCGGCGATCCCGATCTCTTCAACCCGCAGCTGTCCCTGAACTCCTACTACGGCGACCTTGGACTGGATACCGGCTCGCCGCAGAACGTCTTCGAGATCGACGTCAAGGACCTCACGCCGCTGAACGCCCGCAACCTCGACGCCGGCGGCATCACCCTGTCACCCGGCTCCACCTACACGCTGCCGGACGGCAAGGGCTCCATCAGCTTCGACGGCGTCAAGCGGTACGTCGGCGTGGACATCCACCACAACCCCGGCCAGCTTTACGCCCTGATCTTCG
This sequence comes from Pseudarthrobacter sp. 1G09, assembly GCF_050038305.1. NCBI lineage: Bacteria > Bacillati > Actinomycetota > Actinomycetes > Micrococcales > Micrococcaceae > Pseudarthrobacter > Pseudarthrobacter sp. 1G09. Next base: position 3,584,799 of record NZ_CP188306.1, on the reverse strand, counting down.
CGCTCCTGGCGGTGGCCGGCCTGATCCTCTCCCTGTACGTCAACCGCCGCCGCGCCTGGGTACGCACCGGCACGCATGACGACGGCCGGACCATGGTGGAGTACGGCCTCCTGGCCCGCGGCGAGGACCACCGCCTGGCCGGGGAAGCTGCCGCGATACGCACCCTGCTGGCCCAGGAATGGGGCCTCGCGGCCGATCCGCAGCAGGACGGCGACCGGCAGGAAGATTCCACGCAGTCCCAGCAAACTCCCAGCAGCCTCGGCGATAATGGCGCAGGCACCCCCACCCCAGCAAGCCCCGCAGGGCCCGAAAAGGACCAGTAATGCCGTTTGGAATCAACGAAACCATGGGCCAGTACAGCGAGCTCTTCATGCTGCTGGCGGCGGGCACGTACACCGTAGCCTTCATAGCCTTCGCCTGGGACCTGTCCAAGAGCAGCCGGGCCCTCCAGGCCATCGACCTCAAGGCCGCACAGGCCGTGGAACCGGCGAAGGTTCCCGCCGCAGTGGGTGCGGGCAACCGTGCCGAGTCCAGCGTCGGCGGGCCGGCCGGCCGGGCCGAGCGTCCGTCGTCGTCCGCGGCCTCAGGCACCCCGACGGGCGGCGGCATCATCACCGCCGGCGCCGACATGAAATACTCCGCCGCGCGGCGCGCCCCTGCCCGCGTTGCGGTGGCCCTCACCGTCCTGGGCGCCGTGATTCATGGCGCCGGCGTGGTCACCCGGGCACTCGGAGCCGGCCGCGTGCCGTGGGGCAACATGTACGAGTTCCTCACCACGGGCGCTTTCGTGGCCATTGCCGTGTTCCTGCTGGTCCTGATCCGCCGCGACCTCCGGTTCCTGGGTACCTTCGTGGTGGGCCTGGCCATCATCATGCTGGTGGCCGCGTCCGTGGCGTACTGGACCCCGGTGGGCCACCTGGTCCCTGCACTGCAGAGCTACTGGCTGATCATCCACGTCTCCATCGCCGTGCTGTCCTCGGCCCTGTTCACCCTCACCTTCGCCATGTCCGCGCTGCAGCTGGTCCAGTCGCACCGGCAGAAGACCGTGGCCGCCGGCGGTGAGGACAAGCTGGGCTTCATGCGCCTGGTCCCTTCAGCCCTGAGCCTGGAAAACCTGTCCTACCGGATCAACGCCATCGCCTTCATCGGCTGGACCTTCACGCTCATGTTCGGTGCCATCTGGGCCGAGAAGGCGTGGGGCCGGTTCTGGGGCTGGGACACCAAGGAAGTCTGGACCTTCGTTATCTGGGTGGTGTACGCCGGCTACCTGCACGCCCGCGCCACCAGGGGCTGGACCGGAACCCGCGCGGCGTGGCTGTCGATCGTGGGCTACCTGTGCGTGGTCTTCAACTTCACCATCGTGAACCAGTTCTTCAACGGCCTGCACTCCTACTCGGGCCTCTGACACCCGGACAGGCCACGGCGGGCTCCTACGGCCCTGAACAGGGCTTTTGGTCGGGTCACTGCTAAAACTCCGGGGGCATCCCCGGTAAATAACCATTCGATGTACCAACAGGGCTGTTCCGGGTCCTGTTGGTGATGCTACGTTGGTGACGTTCGCCTGTGATGAAGCTTGCTGGCGAAACACCAGTTGTCCGAGGTAGCAATGACCTACGTTCTCGCCGTAGACGTCGGGACCAGTTTCACCGCAGCCGCGGTTGTCCGTTTCAACCAGGGAGTTCCACCCGTTCCGGAGTGCCTGCCGCTGGGCCTTCGGGGCACCGCAGTGCCCTCCGTGGTCTACTACCCCGAGCAGGGTCCCGTCCTGGTGGGGGAGGCCGCAGAACGCCGCGGGCTCGCCACCCCGGAACGCGTTGTGCGGGAGTTCAAGCGCCGCATCGGCGATGCCGTGCCCCTTTCCCTTGGCACCCTGTCCGTCCGCCCTGAAGAAGTCTTCGCCACCGTAGCCCGCTGGGTGGCGGACCGGGCGGCCGAGCGCGAGGGGGCAGCGCCGTCGGACATCATCCTCACCCACCCCGCAGCGTGGGGCAGCCACCGCACCTCCGCGGTCCGGGAAGCACTGGCGGCCACGGGCCTGCATGACGTGACGCTCCTGACCGAACCGGAAGCCGCGGCACTGCACTACGCGTCCCAGGTGCGGGTTGAGGAAGGCAGCACCATCGCCGTCTACGACCTCGGCGGCGGCACGTTCGATACCGCCGTGCTGACGAAGGCGGGCGATGACCGGTTTGAAGCGGTGGGGCGTCCGGAGGGCATTGACGACCTCGGCGGCGCGGACTTCGACGCCGCCGTGTTCCGCTACGTCGCCGAACACACCGGGGGAGCCCTGGCAGACCTGGACCCCGCGGACCCGGATGTCCTGGCCGCCCTGTCCAGGCTGCGGCGCGAATGCGTGGAGGCCAAGGAAGCACTGTCATCGGACAGCGAGACCACCATCCCGGTGCTGCTGCCGGGCTACCAGCAACAGGTACGCCTGGTCCGGTCCGAGTTCGAAGCCCTGATCGAGGAACCCGTCCGGGAAACAGTGGATGCGCTGGAGGAATCGCTCGCGCAGCTCAAGCTGGCGCCGGCGGACCTGACTGCCGTCCTGCTGATCGGCGGATCATCACGGATACCCCTCGTGGCGGAGCTGATCTCCGAGCAACTGGACCGCCCCATCGCCGTGGACGCCGATCCCAAGTCGTCCATCTGCCTCGGCGCGGCGGTATCCGCCGTGCTTTCCCGTGCAGCCGACGAGCGTGCCGCGGCTCCTGTTTCAGAGGCCCCGCAGCTGCCGGCGGCGGCGTCCGGCGAAGAGCCGCTGGACACCGGCGGACACGTTCCCGCGCGGCTGGCCAGCTGGTCCCGGAAGGGTACGACGGCGGCCGGCGCCTTTGCAGCGCTGGGTCACGGCCCGGGCCACAGCCACGGCGGGGCGCACGCGCCGAAGCCGACGGTGCGGCTCACCGCCATCGCAGCTGCGGCCGCCCTGTTTACCGTGCTGTCCGCCACCGCTGCCCAGAGCCCGGGCGGCCTCAGCGACCTCACCTCGGTGTTCGTTCCCCAAGCCGGCGCCGACAGCGGTCCACCGGCCCAGGCGGGCGGGACCGGATCGTTGACCGGAGGCGGCGGTGCCGCGGCCGCCGGCACAGCCGGTGACGCCCAACCGCTGGCAGGCATTGACGCCGGCGTGCAGAAAAAGACGTCAGACGCCGGTCCCGGGCTGAACGTCGAGGCCTCGCCAACCAGCAAACCCTCCGCAGCGGCTACCAAGGCTGCGGACGGCTCACCTGCTCCCGCCGCGGGCGGACCGGCTCCGGCTCCGGGATCAGGCACCGTACCCGGGACCACCGGAGGCGATACCGGCTCCGGGACCGGGTCCGTTCCTGCCGTGACGCCCACCACCGGAGCGGGGACGGTGGATCCGGCCCCGGGTACGCCGGCACCTGTTCCCACTGACCCCGCCACCGTGGTGCCCGTGCCTGACCCAAGCACCACCCCGCCGGCTCCGGATCCCACCACGAATCCGCCGGTTCCGGACCCCACCACGAATCCGCCGGTTCCGGACCCGACGACGAATGCGCCGGTGCCCGAAACACCGGAACCCAGCAGCGCTCCGGCGCCGGACCCCACACCAGCTCCGGACCCCGCACCGGTCCCGGACCCCACACCAGTTCCGGCAGCCGGCTCTGACGCTCCCACCACGGAACCGGCGGCCTAGGATGGCCAGCTTCCAGCCGCGGCCCCAGGATGCGGCAGAACTCCTGGGCTCCCGGTTCAACCATTCAGGAATGAACCACAGCGAACCCCCGCCCGACGCGGCCGAGGCCATGGCCCTACAGCTCAAAGGTGAGAACGCCGCTGTCCGGGAACTGCTCCTTGCCTTGGCAGTGGGGTTCGTCCTTCCTGGGCCGCTGCCTGCGGACCTGGAGCGCAGAATCGACGCCGGCGAGGTGGAAAGCCTTGACGTGCTGATCGGACAGGCGGAGCAGGCAGGACTGCTCACGGACGGAACAGTCGTGGGGCCGGCCCGCAACGCCTTGCTCACGGCAGCGCCCACGTCCAAGGTCCACGCACTTCAGCGTGAGCTGGTCACCCTCTACGCCGCGGACGGCCAACCGATGGGCGACTTCGCCCGGGAGCTTGCCCGCGGCGGGCTGGCGGACCAGCGCGTGGCCGCGGAACTTGAACATACCGCGGACAAGGCCCTCGAACACGATCCGGCCCTGGCGTGCAGCCTTTACGAGGAAGCCCTGGTGGCCGGGGCGGATGAAACCGGCACCGCTGCGCGCCGTGCCCAGGCGGCTGCCGCCAACGGTGACCTGGACTCGGCCACCCGGATCATCGACACCCTCCTGGTGAGCGTCGATCCACCTGATGTGCGCCGTGGGGTGGACGTGGCCGCAGCAGTCTGGGCGCACAGGGGAATGCTGGCGCGGAGTGCCGACGCCTACAGCTGGCTGGGTGCTTCCAGGCTGGGGTCCTCGGCGCCTCTTGCCGCCGTCGCAATGGTGGGTTGCGGCAACCGTTCCGGAGCGGACGCATTGTTCCGGGCCGAGGCGCCACCGGAATCGCCCACGTTGCTGGCGGCCGCGCTGGCCGGAACGGGCAAGGGAATCCTGGAATCCCTCGCCGAGGATCCTCAGCAGGCCCTTCCCATCCTGATTCACGCCTCAGACATGCTGAACGCGGCCGGCTCTGCGCTGCCGCTCCCGGACACTCCCGCCGCCCTCGCCGCACTCCTGGCGCTCCACAGCGGGGAACCCTACCTGGCAGAGACCGTGTGCCGGGCAGCCGCCGCTGCGGGCCAAGGCGGTAACGCGGCAAAACCGAGGCTTTTCCTGCTCCAGGCGTGGTCTGCCATGCAGCAGGACAAACTCGAGGACGCACGGCTCTCCATCAACGAAGCGTCCAAGGCGAACCATTGGCCACTCGTTCCACGCGATGAGTTTTTGCGCGCCGCCCTGGAAGTGGGGCTGGCCAGGCGCAACGGCGAAATCGCCGAGCTGGTGCTGGCGTGGGAACGGGCCCGTGAGGCGATGCTGCACATCTCGGTTGATCTCTACAGCCTGCTGCCGTGGGGTGAACTGGTGATCACCGCTGCCCGGCTCCGGGAGACGAGGCGGATCGCCCACTACTTCGAGGAGGCCAACCAGTTGCTCGAACGGCTGGGAAGCCCGCCGCTGTGGGCCGTGCCGTTCCACTGGGCCGCAGTACAGGCCGCACTCCTCAGCGAAAACCCGGCCGCACTGGCGCCGCATGCCACGGCCCTGGCCCGGGCGGCTAAGAACAGCCACCTTGCCGCCGTGCTGGCCGGTGCCGGCAAAGCCTGGGTTTCCGTCCTTGCCGGTAATTTTCAGCCCGCCGATGTGGAAGCGGCGGCACGGGGACTGGGCCGGATGGGCATGCCCTGGGAGGGTGCCCGGCTCGCCGGACACGCGGCCGCGCGGGCTGGTGAACGCAAGGACATGGTGCGCCTGCTGTCCTGTGCCAGGGACCTCCACCCGCAGGGAAACGCAACCGGCAACGGGAGCTCCGGAACGGGCGAACCGCGGGCAACGGCCACGGCGGAGACCGGCAACGGCATGCACCCGGACGGCTCGGGCCTGAGCGAGCGGGAAAAGGAGGTGGCACGGCTGGTCCTCGAGGGCAAGACCTACCGCGAAATCGGCGAGGCCATCTATATTTCCCCCCGCACGGCCGAGCACCACATTGCCAGGATGCGGCGCCGGCTGGGGGCGGAGAACCGTTCGGACCTCCTGGCCCGGCTGCGGCTCGCCCTGGCCGCCGAAAATCCCCCGCGGGAGTAAACCCCTAATGCCCCTAACGGACGGTGGCGCTGTTCCCCGGCGGGGCAACGGCCGGTAGGGGGAACCGGCCCGATGCCCGGGCCGGTACGGGGCCCGTACGTTGGTTCCAACCCGGCAACGATGCCCGGTGATCCGCAATACAGAGAAGATTGAGGACCACGAAATGACACTCGCAAATGATCTCGTCCAGTTCCTGATGAGCCTCTTCGGCGACCGCCAGGCGGCCCAGGACTTCCTGGATGATCCGGAGCGCGTCCTGGAAGACCACGGCCTGGGCGGCGTGTGCTCCGCCGACGTGGATGCCGCAATGCCCGTAGTGCTGGACTACGCCCCCATCACGGTCAACGCTTCCAGCTTCGACCGCGAGTACAACACCGGCGGCAACCGCGCCGACACCGGCCAGAACGGTGGCGGCGCCGGCGCAGTGACCCCGCCTCCGGCCGGCGGCGGTAACGGCGGACACCACGACCACGACCACGACCACGACCACGATGACCATGGGCACGCGATCCAGCAGCTGCACCACATCGTGAACAACTACTCCTACACCTCCACGGTGGATGACCGGGACAACATCGTTGACCAGTCCGTGAACCAGAACATCTGGGCCGACGGCGACGTCAAGCAGTGGTTCGACAACGATTCCGTGATCGCCTCCGGCGACCGCTCCATCGCTGCCGGTGACGACGCCGACGTCGACGACTCCAACAACATCGAGGACTCCTACAACGACAACTCGGACAACTCGACGGACAACTCCACCGATAACTCCATCCGTGCCGGCGGCGACGTCAACATCGGCAACGAAGAGACGGACATCGACGACTCCTTCAACACCGACGTGGACCTTGACGTGGACGACTCGTTCAACGACAACTCCGATAATTCCGATAACTCGGACAACTCCACCAACGGCTCGTACAACGACAACTCGGACAACTCGGATAACTCCACCGACATTGACGTGGACCTGGACAACGTGGGGAACACCACCAGCACCGACAATTCGGACAACTCCATCAACACGGACGTGGACATCGAGGACTCCTTCCAGGACAACTCGGACAACTCCACCAACACGGATATCGACGTCGCCCTGGACAACGTCGCCAACACCACGGACAACTCCGACAACTCGACCAGCACCACCGACAACTCGGACAACTCCATCAACACCGACGTCGAGATCGAGGACTCCTTCCAGGACAACTCGGTGGAGGTTGAGGATTCCTTCCAGGACAACTCGCTGCAGGTGGAGGACTCCTTCCAGGACAACTCCGAGATCAACACCGACATCGAGGTAGAGGACAACACCGTGATCCTCTGATCCCGGTCCGGGCAGAAAGCCCGGCAGGAGGGGAAACCCTCCTGCCGGGCTATCCCCGGCTTAGCCCGCATTCCAACCCGGAGCCCGACGCAAAGGACACACTGTGGCAGAAGCAGGACCGGCAAAACCAACACCCATGACAGCGGGACAGCTGATCAAGCTGGTGGAGCACGGCCTCCAGTTGGCCCGGACGGCAGACCGCGCCGACCTCCGCAAGCGCCTGGAGCAGGCCGCGGGACGGCTGCGGGACCCGAGTGTCCGCGTCATTGTGGTGGGGGAGTTCAAGCAGGGCAAGAGCAAGCTGATCAACGCCCTGGTGAACGCGCCGGTCTGCCCGGTGGACGACGACATTGCCACCTCGGTGCCCACAGTGGTCCGCCACGGCGAACCGGCCTCGGCAGCCATCCTTGTTCCCAAGGCAGATTCCGACGGCGGTGAGGAGGGAAGCGTTGAACGCCAGCCCATCCCCATTGAGGACATCGCCGCCTACGTTTCCGAGCAGGGCAATCCCGGCAACAGCAAGAAACTGGTGGCAGCCGAGGTGTACCTGCCGCGGAAGATCCTCACCGGCGGGCTGACGGTCATCGACTCACCGGGTGTGGGCGGCATGGGATCTTCCCACACCCTTACCACCCTCACGGCGCTGCCGACGGCCGATGCCATGGTGCTGGTTTCCGACGCCTCCCAGGAATACACCGAACCCGAGCTTCGCTTCCTCCGCCAGGCAATGCGGATCACTCCCAGCGTGGTGGGTGTCCTGTCCAAGACGGACCTTTATCCGGAGTGGCGGCGTGTGGCGGACATGGACCGGTCCCGCCTGGACGCCGTTGCACCTGACATCCCGCTCTTCCCGGTGTCCTCGGACCTCCGGCTCGAGGCCAGCCGGCTGCAGGACGCCGAGCTGAACAGTGAGTCCGGGTTCCCGGCACTGGTCCGGCACCTGCGCAATGAAATCGTGGGCAAATCGGAGCGGCTCCAGCGCCGGCACGTCAGCCAGGATCTGCTCTCGGTCACCGAAAACCTGCGCCTGTCCCTGCAGTCCGAACTCGATGCCCTTGAGAATCCCGCCGGCACGCCCCGGATGATCGCCGGCCTGGAACTGGCCAAGACCGAAGCGGATGATCTCCGGAAGCGTTCGGCCCGCTGGCAGATCACGCTCAGCGACGGCATCAGCGATCTCATCGCGGACATGGAGTACGACCTCCGCGACAGGCTCCGCCGGATCCAGCGGGAAGCCGAGGCAGCCATTGACCAGGGTGACCCCGGGCCCACATGGAACGAGTTCTCCAAGTGGCTGGAGGAATGCTCCGCCGCAGCCATCTCGGACACCTTCGTGTGGACCAGCGAGCGGGCCCACTGGCTGGCATCGCAGGTGGCCGAGCACTTTGCCGCCGACGAGGTAAGGATCCCGGCGCTGCGGGTTTCGGACTCCGGCGACGCCCTGGACCCCGTGGAGGAGATGCCGGCGCTGGACCCGGGCCGCATCAACCCCATGCAGAAAGTCCTGATCGGCATGCGCGGTTCCTATGGCGGCGTGCTGATGTTCGGCCTGCTGACCGGGATCTTCGGCATGGCGCTAATCAACCCGCTGTCCGTGGGCGCCGGCCTGCTGCTGGGACGCAAGGCCTACCGGGAGGACCGGGAAGCCCGGCTTAAGCGGCGGCAGGGCGAGGCTAAGGCCCTGGTCCGGCGCCAAATCGATGACGTCACGTTCCAGGTGGGCAAGCAGCTCAAGGACCGCCTGCGGCTGGTGCAGCGGTCCATCCGGGACCATTTCACCGAAATCGCCGAGGAACACCACAGGTCGCTGTCCGACTCCGTGGCCGTGGCCCAGAAGGCAGCCACCACGTTCACCCTGCAAAAGGACGTGCGGATCAGGGACATCAAGGCAGAACTCAAGAAAGTGGACGCCCTGCACGCGGCAGCGGCCGCGGTGGCGGCTGAAGTGGCCGCGTCCCGGCCCCTGGCGCCGGCGGCGGCCGGATGACTGCAGATACCGTTGCCGGGGCCGCGGGCCTGGTCCGGGACGCCCTGGACGTCTACGCTGACGACCCCGCTGCAGTGGCCCTGCTGGAGGGGTACGGGCAGCGGCTGGCAGAGCCCCTCCGCATTGCCATCGCCGGCATGGTCAAAGCCGGCAAATCAACGCTCCTGAACGCCGTCATCGGCGAGGAAATCGCGCCCACGGACACCGGTGAATGCACCCGGATCGTCACCTGGTACCGGTACGGCCGCACACCCCGCATCATGCTCCACCCGCGCGACGGCGAGCCGAGGCCGCTGCCGCTGAAGCGCGTGGACGGGCGGTTGGTGTTCGTCCTGGGTGACGTCCGGGCCGAAGACGCCGAGCGGCTGGAGGTCGAGTGGCCCTCGCCCACGCTGCGGACCATGACGCTGATCGATACCCCCGGCATCGCGTCGCTGTCCGAAGATGTTTCAGCCCTCGCCACCGGATTCCTCACTCCGGCGGACGCACCGTCGCAGGCGGACGCAATCGTATACCTTATGCGGCATATGCACGCTTCGGACCTGCGGTTCCTGGAATCGTTCAAGGACACAGAATCGGGAAGGTCCGGTACCGTCAACGCCCTGGCCGTGCTGTCCCGGGCCGATGAGGTGGGCGCGGGCCGCATTGACTCGCTGCTCTCCGCCGGCGACATCGCCGAACGGTACCGGCGCGACCACAACCTCCGGAAACTCGCGCTCGGGGTGGTCCCGGTGGCGGGCCTGCTCGCCCAGACCGCCCGCAGCCTCCGGCAACAGGACTTCGCCTCGCTTCAGCTGCTGGCGGGGCTTGACCGTGCGGCCCGGGAAAAGATGATGCTCTCGGCGGACCGGTTCCTCCGCGGCTCCGAACCCGAACGGCTGACCCCAGAGGCCCGCGCTTCACTGCTTGCCAGGTTCGGACTGTTCGGCATCCGGCTGGCCGTGGTCCTTATCCGCAACGGCTTCAATGAACCCACCCCGCTGGCCCACGAACTTGCCCGGCGCAGCGGGCTGGATCCGTTGCTGGAACTGCTGGAGCGGCAGTTCCAGGCCCGGGCCGGGGCCCTCAAGGCGCGTACGGCTCTGGTGGGGGTCGAGGCGCTCCTGCGGTCCAGTCCGCGCGAAGGAACGGAGGAACTCGCCGGCTCCCTTGAGCGGCTGCAGGCCAATGCCCATGAATTCCGCGAACTGCGGCTGCTGGCAACGCTGCGCACCACGGGTGTCTCACTGAAACCCGATCTTGCCGCTGACGCGGAACGCCTCGTCGGCGGGCTGGGTGCCGCCACCTACGTGAGGCTGGGCCTCGAGGCTGCCGCCACGCCGGATGAGCTTTCCGACGAAGCCCGGCGGTGCCTGCTGCGGTGGCGGGCCCTTGCCGAGAATCCGCTCACGGAACGCTCGGCCATCGAGGCCTGCCGTGTGGTGATCCGCAGCTGCGAGGGCGTACTGGCGGAGTCATCCGCCCTTCAGCGGCAGCGCACCGCCTAACCGCGGACTGTGCGGCGGCTCTTGAGCCAGGCGCTGGTGGCCGGGAGGAACAACAGGATCAGTCCCACCAGTGCCAGGAGCAGTTGGGCTCCCCAGAGCACCACGACGTAGTTGGCGCTCTCGCCTTCCGGCATCAGGAACGCCGTGGCGAGCAGCGTCACCACGGCATGCACCGCCAGCAGCGGGACCAGCGCCCAGCGTGCCCAGCCGTGCCGCGCCAGGGTTGCGCCGAGGAGTGCGGCCTCGAGGAGCATCACCAGCAGCAGTGCCCCCACGCTGCCCCAGAACACGATGCCGCTGGCGGTGCTGACGGCGTCCGCATCTCCGCCGGGGGCCATCCCGTCCACCACCGTGCGCAGGCGCTCAAGATGCCCGTCGCGGCTGAGGAATGAGCCCACCAGGACGGCCAGTCCCGCTACGAAACTGAGGAGCCACAGCGTCCGGGCAAGCCGCACGGTACCGGGGACGGGAGGGACGACGGCGATGGGCGCCGGGGCCGCGTAGGACAGGCCCGGCCGGGGCGGGGGCGAAGGGTGGGCGTCTGGCCCTGACGGCGGGGCTGTTCCGGTGGGCGTGGTGCGCAGCCGTTCTTCTCCGTCAGGGTCGTAAGCCATGGGCCCTACTTCAGTCCGTCGGTATCGTGGTCGTTTTCGTGCTTGCCCTTGTTACCGTCGGCGTCCTTGGCCTTGGCCTCGAGATCGTCCTTGAGCTTCTTCAGCCGCGCGGCTTCTGCCTCGTTGCGGCGGCGGACCTCGAGATTGCGGAGGAACTCCGGATCGTCGTCCGGGGCGGTGGGGTGGCGGTAACCCTGCTGCTGCGGTGCTGCGTCACGGGGACGGCCAATGAGAAGCCAAAGAATCGCGCCCAGCACCGGCAGGATGATCATGACCACGATCCAGGCGGGTTTGGAAATTCCGCGGGTGAGACGGCCATCGGTACGGATCACGTCCACGAGGCCATACACAAAGATGACGAGGACTGCCACGGCCAAAGCCACACGGAGAAGCATGCCACTAAGTCTATCGTCCGCAGGCGCAGGGGGTTGCGGGCGGGAGGCGGCTAAACTTGAATGTGGCCTTTTTGAAATATTCCCTGATCCGCCTGGCGCTCTTCGTGCCGTTGTTCGTCGTTTTCATGCTCCTGCAGCTGGGCGCCCTGATGTCGGTGGTCTTCGCCGGAGTGATCGCGTTCGCCGTGAGCTACCTGTTCTTCCAGAAGCAGCGGGACGCTGCAACGGCAAACCTGCACCACCGTTTCTCCGGCAAGGCCAAGCCGCTGCGCTCCGCGGGCGAGGTCCAGGATGCCAACGCCGAGGACGCCCTGCTGGACGCCAACCCGGACGTTGCCATCAGCAATGACGCCAGGAACCCCAAGCCCCGCAATTGACCCGGCCCGCCGGCCACGGCGGTTTATCCGTGGCCGGTAGAAGGCGGCTCAGAAGCCGTGGCTGAGCACCAGTCCCAGTGAGAACAGGACGCTGTAGCCAAGGTTGATCAACCCGGTTTGCTTGAGCACCGGGATCAGGCTCTTGCGCTTGCGGCCATTGATCATCAGCCAGGCCGGCATCAGGCAGGCCGGGATCAGCAGCAGGACAATCAGCATCCACGGCCGCCCCGGAGCCAGGATGACCACCAGCAGGATGGCGACGGCAAGCATCAGCACGTAGCTTTCGCGGGCGTGCTTGTCTCCCAGCCGCACCGCGAGGGTCTTCTTTCCTGCCTGCATGTCCGTGGGGATGTCGCGGACGTTGTTGGCCATGAGCAGGGCGGTGGCGATCAGCCCGGTACCGATGGCGCCGATGACGGCTGGCAGGCTGACCTGCCCGGCCTGGGTGTAGGTGGTTCCCAGGGTGGCCACCAGGCCGAAGAAAACGAACACGAAGACGTCGCCCAGGCCCATGTAGCCGTAGGGGTTCTTGCCGCCGGTGTAGCCCCAGGCGGCCATCACGCAGCCGAGGCCCACCAGGATGAGCCACCAGCTTTGGGTGATGATCACCAGTGCCAGCCCGAACACCATGGCGCCGGCGAAGGTTGCGAACGCAGCCCGCTTGACGTGCTCCGGCTTGGCGGCTCCGGAGCCCACCAGGCGCAGCGGACCCACGCGGTCGTCGTCTGTTCCGCGGATGCCGTCCGAGTAGTCGTTGGCGAAGTTCACGCCTACCTGGAGCAGGAGGGCCACCAGCGCTGCCAGGATGGCGTTGGGCAGAAGGAATGAATCCATTGCGTAGGCGGCGGCGGAGCCGATGAGCACCGGCGCAATCGCGGCGGGAAGCGTCCTCAGGCGTGCGCCTTGGATCCATTGGGCGGCTGTTGCCACGGTCAGTACCTCATGTTGTTTTGTGTAAGCGGCAGGATGCCAGGCAGGCATGCGCCGCAGTAGTGCAGGTCCACTCTACTTTCCCTGGTGCAGGGCGCTGAGTTCGGCGGTCATGGCCAACCGGTCCGGTTTCCCGTTCGGCAGCATCTTCAGGGCAGGCGCGGTGAGGACGGTTTTCGGCGCAGCAAAGCCCAGCTCCCGGTGCCAGGAGGCCCGGAGACCGTCGACGTCGGCGGCAGGACCCGCGTTGTCGTCGCCCGTGGCGCCTTCCGGGGCGAGTGCCACGTAGGCGGCCACGGCCTGGCCCCATTCCCCGGACGGAACGCCTGCCACGAAAGCCGCCGCAACGCCGTCGGACTTTTCCAGCTTTTCCTGGACGTCCGCGGCGGAAACCTTCATGCCGCCGGTGATGATCATGTCGTCGGCGCGTCCCAGCACGGTGAGGCGGCCGTCGTCGTCAATCCTGCCGATATCGCTGGTGCGGTACCAGCGGACGCCGTCCTCTTCGAAGAAGGTGCCGGTTTCCTCGTCCGGGGCCTCGATGTAGCCGGCGGCAATGGTGTCGCCGCCCAGGTGGATACGGCCGTCCGGGGCCACCCGGACGGACACGCCTTCCAGCGGGTAGCCGTCGTAGACGCAGCCTCCGGAGCTTTCCGCCGAGCCGTAGGTGGTGACTACGCGGACACCGGCTTCCCGGGCAGCATCGAGCAGCGCGGGCGGGGTGGGGGCTCCGCCCAGCAGGATGGCGTTGAAGCGGCGGAGCACTGCGAGCGTGTCAGGGGAAGGATCGTCCAGGAGCCGCTGCAGTTGGGTGGGGACCAGGGACGTGTACCGGATCTTGTCCGTGAGCTCGAGGGCGGCGGCGGTGAAGGCCTCGGGCGTGAAACCGCCGGACATGTCCATCACCCACGGCCGGGTGCCGGCGAAGAGTGAGCGCACCAGGACCTGGATGCCGGCGACGTACTGCACGGGGAGGGCCAGCAGCCATTGGCCTTCGCCCTTGAGCGCCAGTGCCGTGGCCATCGACGAGGCCGCCAGGGACTCCACGGTCAGGACCGTGGCCTTGGGCGCACCGGTGGAACCGGAGGTACGGACCACTGCCACCGCGTCGTCGCAGCCCGGGGTTTCGATGTGGCCCACCACGAGGGCGCCGTCGGCACCAATGGAAGGATCGACGGCGGGACCCTCGCCGTGGAGCGCGGCGGCCAGGGCCTTGAGCGCGGGCTCGATGTTGAGGTGGCTGGTGCTGGGGGAGGTGCTGTTCATGTACCGCTCCTGCCTTAGAAGTAGTGCGGGAAGCCGGACCAGTCGGGCTCCCGTTTTTGCAGGAAGGCTTCCTTGCCCTCCACCGCCTCGTCGGTCATGTAGGCCAACCGGGTGGCTTCGCCGGCGAAGACCTGCTGGCCCGCCAGGCCGTCATCGGCCAGGTTGAAGGCAAACTTGAGCATCCGGATGGCCTGCGGTGACTGCCGTGCAATGTCCGCGGCGTACTCCAGGGCCACGTCCTCGAGGCGCTCGTGGTCCACGGCCTCGTTGACGGCGCCCATCCGGACCATGTCCTCTGCGGAATATTCGCGTGCCAGGAAGAAGATCTCACGAGCCGCCTTCTGTCCGATCTGCCGGGCCAGCAGTGCCGAGCCGTAGCCGGCGTCGAAGCTGCCCACCGTGGCGTCGGTCTGCTTGAACTTGCCGTGCTGCCGGGAGGCGATGGTCAGGTCTGCCACCACATGCAGCGAGTGCCCGCCACCGGCCGCCCAGCCGTTGACCACCGCGATGACCACCTTGGGCATGGTGCGCATGAGCCGCTGGACTTCCAGGATGTGCAGCCGGCCGGCGCGGGCGGGGTCGATGGTTTCCTGCGTCTCGCCGTCGGCATACCTGTAGCCGTCCCGGCCGCGGATCCGCTGGTCCCCGCCGGAGCAGAACGAGTGGCCGCCGTCCTTGGGGGAGGGGCCGTTGCCGGTGAGGAGGACGGTGGCCACATCCGGGGTCATCCGGGCGTGGTCCAGTGAACGGTAGAGCTCGTCCACGGTGCCGGGGCGGAAGGCGTTGCGTACCTCGGGACGGTTGAAGGCAATCCGGACGGTGGGCAGGTCACGCACCCAGCCGCCGTCGGCGTCCCGCTCTACCTGGCGGTGGTAGGTCATGTCCTGGAAGTCCTCGAAACCGGCTACCACCCGCCAGCGGGTGGGATCGAAGACATCGGACACCGGGGCGGGAATTTGGTTGCTCACCGTCCAAGTCTAGTAATCGTGCTTAGCTGATGCAGAACTCGTTCCCCTCAGGGTCCGCCATGGTGTGCCAGGAGTGTGGTCCCTGACGCGCCGTCCACAGGAACGTGGCGCCCCGGGCTTCCAGCTGGCTCCGGACGTCGTCCTTGTCCCGTCCGGCGAGGTTGACGTCCCAGTGCACACGGTTCTTGACCACCTTTTCCTCCTCGCCGGTCTGGAACAGGAGGCGGCGGCTGGGCGCCCTGGACTCGATTTCATCGGACGGGCGGATGGCGGCCCCGTCCTTCCACACCAGGTTCCCGTGATGGGTGGTGGTCTGGTCCTCGGTGGCGAAGCCCTGTTCGATCATGGAGCGGATGAACCCGGCATCCTGCGGCTCCACCGACCATTCGAGGGTTTCGGCCCACCAGTCCGCGAGCTGGTGCGGCCTGCGGCAGTCGATGACAATCTGGATATTCAATCCCATCCCACAACGGTAAAGGCGCATGCTCCCGAGCGGTAGGGGCACGCTTTCCCACGATGGAGAAGGATCTACAACGCTGAAAAGTGCTCTTGACAATATGTCATGACATAGGTCACAGTTGGGTCCGGAAAGGCTTTTCCTTACCGGCAGGGCTGCCGGAATGGGCTTAGCTTTCACCATCGGCAAAGGCCTTGCTACAAGGCCAGTAGCACTGAGAGACAGGACAGACCATTGTCAGAGAAGACAAGAATCTCAAGCATCACCCGCCGCCAGTTCGGCCTGACCGCATTCGGACTGTCAGCACTTGCTGCCGGCCTGACTGCCTGCGGCGGCGGGGGCGGCTCCTCGGACTCCGGGTCCAAGACGCTCCAGCTGGTCCTCTCCGGTGACACCAACCAGGGCGGCGCTTTCGCGGCGGCGGCCAAGAAGTACAAGGAAGCCACGGGAATCACCATCGAGGTGGTGGACGTGCCCACCGCGGACATCACCACCAAGCTCAAGAACGCGGCCACCGCCAACGATTTGCCGGCCCTGGCCCGCGTCACGGGCCTCGACCCGCTGTGGGCCAACCAGCTGCAGGACCTCTCGGACATCGCCAAATCCCATGGCATTGACGAAAAGTACCTGCAGGAATCCCCGGACGGCATCATCCCCGCCATCCCCTCGGACCTCACGGCAGTGGGTCTGTTCGTCAACAAGAGCCTGTTTGATAAGGCCGGCGTCAAATACCCCACCGCCATCGAGGGCACCTGGACCTGGGACGAGTTCATTGCCGCCGTCAACGAGGTCCGGGAAAAGGCCGGCGCCAAGTACGGCTTTGTCATGGACCGCTCCGGGCACCGCCTCCGCGCCATGATGTACGAGTTCGGCAGCACCGCCTTCGCCAAGGAGAACGGCAAGTACGCCGGCGACAGCAAGGCCGTGGAAACCCTGGAGTACTTCCAGAAGATCAACGACGACAAGACCATGCCCAAGTCCGTCTGGCTCAGCGGCGAGGACGGCAACGCCATGTTCAAGAGCGGCCAGGTGGCCGCGTACTATTCCGGCAGCTGGCAGGTGGCCGACTTCAACAAGAACATCAAGGACTTCGAGTGGCTCTCGGTGCCGCTGCCCAAGAAGGAAGTCAACGCCACCAACCTCGGCGGCGGCTTCATGGTGGCCTTCAAGGACACCGGCGCGGACGAGGAAGCCAAGAAGTTCATCGACTGGTTCTACGAGGACGCCAACTACACCGAGTTCGCTCAGCTGGGCGGCTACCTGCCGGCCAAGGACCTCAAGGTGGAGTACCAGTTCCAGCAGCCGTCCTTTGAGCTGTACCAGAAGCAGATCGCCGAGAACGACGCCAAGGGCGATAACGCCATCAAGCGCGTGGTGGCAGAGGCATACGCCGAAACCCCGTTCTCCGGGGACCCGCTGCGCGAAGAGACCGTGAAGATGCTCTCCGGCAGCCAGGATGCCAAAACCACGGTGGACAACATCGTGAAGCTCTACAACGGCGCCTAAGCCAGTGGCCAACCCAACAGTCAGTACTACTACCGCGGCTCCCGGGAAGCCCCCCACGGGGGCGGTCCGGAGCAAGTCGCAGCAGAAGCGCCGCAACCGCTACGTCATCGCCCCGCTGGTCCTGGTGGGCGTGAACGTGGTGCTCTTCCTGGTCTTCTTCGTCTGGCCGGGCGCCCTGGGGATGCTGTACTCGTTCACCGACTACCGCGGAGTGGGCAAGCTCCACTTTATCGGCCTGGCCAATTTCCAGAAGCTCCTCGCGGACAGCACGTTCTACGCGGCGCTGGGCAGGACGTTCGCCTACACGGTCCTTTCCGTGCCGCTGGTGTACGTGTGCTCGCTGGGGGTGGCCTCCCTGCTGGTCAGCAAGGCCGTCCGCGGCCGTACGGCGGCGAAGATGGTGATCTTCCTGCCCTGGCTGATCTCGCCCATCGTGGTGGGCGTGATCTGGAAGTGGCTGTTCGGCCAGGACTTTGGCTTCGTCAACTTTGTCATCTCCCTGCTGGGCGGAAGCCCCGTCCCGTGGTCCAGCAACGGCAACCTGGCGCTCGCGGTGGTCATCTTCGCCTCGGCCTGGGGCGGTACGGCGTTCAACATGCTCCTCTTCATCGCCGCGCTGAAGAACATTCCCGAGGCACTGCTGGAGGCGGCAGAGCTGGACGGGGCGAACGCGTGGCAGCGCTTCCTGCACGTCACGCTCCCGGGCATCGCGCCGACGTCGTTCATGGTCATCCTGCTCTCCACCATCCATGCGATGAAGGAGTTCGCGATGATCCAGGCACTTACCAACGGCGGGCCCGGCACGGAGAACACCCTGATTGTGCAGTACATCTACAAGACCGGTTTCGAGCAGTCCAAGGTAGGCTACGCCAGCGCCGCCTCCATGGTGCTGATGCTGGTCCTGCTGGCCATCGCGCTGATCCAGCTGCGGTTCAACCGGAAGAAGGGCTGACCCATGGCAACAGCTGCCAACCTGCCTCCCGCCGTCGCCGAGGAAGCGGCCATCGGGGCGGCAAAGACCCCCGCTTCGCCGCCCACTTCCCCGAAGAGGAAGCCGCGGGGAAACCGGGAGGCCCGCGCCAAGGCATCCGTCCCGCTCACCGTGGTGACGTGGCTGATCGCCGCGATCTACGCGTTCCCGCTGCTCTGGTTCCTGCTCAGCTCCTTCAAGCCCGGCAGCGAACTCTTCAGCTACCCGCTGTCCATGATTCCGCGCGAATGGACCTTCCAGGGTTTCGTGGACGCCTGGGAGCGGGTGGACTTCGCCCAGTACTTCCTGAACACGGCGACGGTTTCCATCGTCACCACTGTCCTCACGGTCTTCTTCAGCGCCTGCACCGGATACGCCCTAGCCAAGTACAACAACAAGGGCACCCGGCTGTTCTTCGTGTGCATCCTTGCCACCACCATGCTGCCCACCGAGGTCATCCTGAATCCCACGTTCTCGGTCATCCGGGACCTGGGGCTCTACAACTCGCTGGCCGGCATCATCGTGCCCTCCGTGCTGACGGCCACCGGCGTCTTCATGTTCCGGCAGTTCTTCCTGACCGTCCCGGACGACCTGCTGCACTCCGCCAGGATCGACGGCGCCAGCGAGCTGGCCATCTTTTTCCGGATCATGCTCCCGCTGTCCAAGCCCATCCTGTTCACGCTGGCCATCTTCTCCTTCCAGTGGCGCTGGAACGATTACATCTGGCCGCTGATCGTGCTCAACGACCCCAAGTGGTACACGCTGCAGGTGGCGCTGCGCAGCATCGTGGGCGCGGAAAACATCGACTGGCCGGTGCTGCTGGGTGCCTCGGTGATTTCCCTCCTGCCGCTGGTGTTCGTGTTCTTCGTGTTCCAGAAGTACGTGCTCAACGCCGATGTCAGCGCCGGACTGAAGGACTAGGGCCGTGGAAACGACAACAACTGACACCGCTTTCCGCGCCCGGGTGGTGGAGGCGGCGGGCAGGAGCGTTGCAGCGTTCCTTGCCACGCACGACGACGACGCCGCGGCCCTTCCGCACCGCGCCGCCATGGGCAGGCTGCTGGCTTTGGCCGCGGTCACCACGGAGCCCGGCTCCGCCTTTTACGCCGCCGGGGGGAATGTTGCCGCCGCGGACGTCACGGGTGGCGCGATGCGCCGGTGCCTGGACCGGCTCGAACAGCTGCAGGGCCCCACCGGCCTGTTCGATGGCACCAACCTCTGCTCCCCGCCGGATTCCGCCTTCACCCTCAACGATGCGTGCATAGCCCTTCGCATCATCCGTGGCCTGGAAACGCCCGGGGAGGCACTCACGGACGCGGAGGCCCGGCTGGGCGGAATCATTTCCCGCGCCACCGACGCACTGGTGTCCGGGGGAGTCCACACCCCCAACCACCGCTGGGAACTGAGCGCCGCCCTGGCCAGGATCAACGCGCTGCAGCCGCGGCAGGACATCGCGGACAGGATCAATGAATGGCTGGCCGAAGGTATCGACCAGCTGCCGGACGGCATGTACTCCGAACGCAGTGCGCTGTACGCCTCGGCCGTGACCAACCCGTCCCTGCTGGCCATCGCTGACCATGCAGGCCGTCCTGGGCTGCTGGACCACGTCCGCCGGAACCTCACGGCATTCCTGCCCTGGTTCAACCCGGACGGAACCCTGGAATCCGTGTTCTCCCGCCGGCAGGACCAGTGGATGGACTTCGGGGCCGCCCCCTTCCTGCCGCTCTACCGGCGCATGGCCAACCAGGACGCCAACCCGGACTTTGCCGCGGCTGCAGCCTGGCTGGGGACGCTCCCGCTGCACGAACCCGCCAAACTGCTGGCCGTGCTGCGGCTTGACCCCTGGCTGCAGGCCGGCCTTCCGGATGAGAAGGCAGGAGCCACAGCACCGGACAGCACGCTGCCCGTTCCCCTCACTCCGGCCGACGCTGCCCTGGAGGCTTGCGGCGCCTACCGGTTCCGGGCTGCCGGGTCCGCCACCACGGTGTTCGGTGGCTGTGACAGCCTGGTCCCGGGCGTGGTGTCGGGGCTGGCCAGCAACTCCACGTTCTTGCGGTTCGCCCACGGAGCGGCGGTCCTGTCCGATGTGCGGCTGTCCCGCAGCTTCTTCGACCTGGGCCCGTTCCGCAGCCAGCACACGGTACGGAACGGCGCCACGGTCCGGCTGTCCGAGGAGCTTTCAGCGAACTTCTACCTGCCACTGCCCGCCGCCCGCAGGCGGGAGGACGGCGTTTACGCGTTGGGCCACGAGGGCCGGTTCAGCGCCAGCATGGACTTTCCAGGCCGGCCCACGGTGGTTCACCGGCTGGGCACGGAGATTGCCGTCCGGGCCGAGCCGGGGCAGACCGTCCTGGAGCTGGATTTCGACGGTGCGGACACCGCCTTTGCCCTGGAATTGACCTTCCGGCCCGGGGGCGTGCTCGACGGCGTGGTCCCGGCTTCAGGGACGCCGGGAGCCTTCCAGCTCGTGCAGGGGGCCGGCAGCTACCGGGTGGGCGCTGACACCATCGAGTTCGGGCCGGGCCTGCCGGCCGATCCCGACACTCCACCCGAGTACAACCCGGGCGAAAACTACCGCTACCTGGCGGGGACCAATGCTTCGGCCGGGGTCAAGGTGTTCATCACGGGACGGACGGCCGGCAGCCACCGTCTGGTGCTGCGGGGAAACACCGGAGCGCCCTAGGAATCAGGCCTGCGCCTGCTGGAGCTGTTCAAACAGCTCCGGCGGGATGGCGTAGATAAAGACCACCGCCAGCAGGTTCTTGGCAGCGTGGACGAAATAGGAGAACATCACGTTCCGGCCGGTCCAGACGTAGACGAACACCAGGGTGGCGCCCATGGCTAGGTAGGGCAGCAGCGCCGTCAGGGTGATGGCTTCCTGGCCGGCGATGTGGATGCCGGCGAACACCACCACGGACAGGGCGCAGCAGAGCCAGATGTTCAGCCGCCTGCTGAGCTTGCCGATCAGGAGGTGCCGGAAGATGTACTCCTCCACGAACGGGCCCACCACCACCAGCACGGGCACAATCAGCCAGGCCGGGACCTGCTGCATCAGCGACTGCAGGCCGGCCTGGTTGGCGGAGGTCTGGGCTTCCCCGCCCGCAGCCACCACCACGGCCGTCAGGATCATCATGACGATTACGGCCGCCGGCACCATCAGCAGGGTGAACCACGGGCGGGTGGCCAGGACCAACAGGTCCCGCACCACCACCCGCCGGGCCGCCAGGAACGCAAGGACCGCCACGGATCCGTAGAAGATCAGGTTGACCAGGTAGGACGCCGCCGCCGGGGAGGGCGCCAGTTGCTGAAGCGCCGGCGCCAGGAGCTCACCGGCCACGGTGAAGACGCCGGCAATGGCCACATACGTGCCGAGGGCGGCGAAATCCAGGGGAGCGAAGCGGTACAGCTCCGGCTGTGGTGCGGGCGGGCGGCGGTGCGTGGTGGCCATGGTTTCAGCCTAGCTTCCGGATGCCCCCGGGAGCGTTTTCGGAATCAGGCTTCAGGATTGCCCGGCGATGGTCAGCGCGATCAGCACGCAGTTCAGTCCCACGATCAGCGTGGCGCTGGTCCAGCCGGCGATCTTCAGGGCACGGGAGTCAACGTGGATGCCCATGATCTCGCGTTTGCCGGTCAGCCGGATCAGCGGGATCAGTGCAAACGGAATGCCGAAACTGAGCAGCACCTGGCTGAGGACCAGCGCGAGTGTCGGCTCGATTCCTGCCCCGAGGATTACCAGGGCGGGGATGAGGGTGATGACCCGGCGGACCAGCAGTGGAATCCGGACTTTCAGCAGGCCGCCCATGATGGTTGCGCCGGCGTAGCAGCCCACCGAGGTGGACGCCAGGCCCGATGCCAGAAGCCCCACGGCGAACACGACGCCGATGGCGGGTCCCAAGGCGGCGGAGACGGCGGCGTGGGCTCCTGCGATGGTGTCCGTTCCCTCGATGCCGCGCAGGCTGGATGCGGCCAGCAGCAGCATCGAGATGTTGACCACGCCGGCCAGCAGCAGCGCGCCCAGCACATCGAACCGGGTGGCCCGGATCAACCGGGTCCGCACGGCCGGGTCCGGGGAAAAGCCGAACCGGTCACGTGCCAGCGCAGAGTGCAGGTAGATGGCGTGCGGCATCACCGTGGCGCCCAGCATGCTCGCGGCGAGCAGGACGGTGTCCGTTCCCTCGAAACGCGGAACCAGTCCGCCCAGGGCGCTGCCGGCGTCGGGCGGGTTGACGAACAGGCCGGCCATGAAGCCGACGGCGATCACTCCGAGGAGGACCAGGACGGCGTACTCGAAGGACCGTTGGCCGCGGGCGGTCTGCAGCGCCAGCAGCAGCATGGAGGCGATGCCGATGATGACTCCGCCCAGCAGGAGCGGCAGCCCGAACAGCAGGTTCAGGGCCACGGCGCCGCCAATGACTTCGGCCATGTCAGTGGCGCCGGCAACCACTTCGGCCTGCACCCAGTAGAGGCGCCGGGAGCGGGTTCCCAGCCGCTTGCCGAGGATTTCCGGCAGGCTCAGGCCGGTGGCGAGGCCCAGTTTCGCGGACTGGTACTGCACCAGGACCGCCATGGCGTTGGCAATCACCAGCACCCAGACGAGCAGGTAGCCGTAGTTCGCGCCGGCGGTCAGGTTGGCGGCGACATTTCCGGGATCCACGTAGGCGATGGCGGCGACGAATGCCGGGCCCAGCAGCAGGAGCCGTGACCACAGCCTGCCTGCGGCTGGCCGTACCTGCAGGGTGGGTGCTGCCATGATCATCTCCTCGCCGTTGCGGTAATGACATGAGAATACCGCAAATTTAGGCATGCCGAAAAGTATCTTTACGGACTGCCGTAGCAGGGTGGGTGTAGTGCGCGTCACGTGGCACCCGGGTGGATCTTGTACGATGGATAGGCCGCGCGAAGCTTCGGCAAGTCGAAGACTTACGCTCACAAACGGCCGTCCCAACGGCTGAAGGCCGAATATGTGAGCTGGATCATTCGCTTCCGGATGCGGCCAACCCCCAACCCACAAGGAACCGTTGTGCCTCAAAGTACCCCGCCCGAAATCAAGAACAGCACGGCATCATCCACCGCCGTCGACCCGTCCCTCAGCGCCGAGGGCTACAGCAAAACGCTGGGCAGGCGCCACGTCACCATGATCGCCATGGGCGGCGCCATCGGCGTCGGCCTCTTCATGGGAGCCGGCGGCCGCCTCGCCTCCACCGGCCCGGCCCTCATCTTCTCCTACGCCATTGCCGGCGTCATCGCCTACCTGCTGATGCGGGCCCTGGGCGAACTCATCATGTATCGCCAGACCTCCGGCTCGTTCGTCAGCTACGCCGGTGAAATGTTCGGCCGCAAGGGTGCTTACCTGTCCGGCTGGATGTACTTCATCAACTGGGCCATGACCGGCATCGCCGAACTCATCGCGATCGGCCTCTACTTCCAGTTCTTCTTCCCCAACGTCCCCGTTGAACTGTCCGCCATCGCCGCGCTGGTGCTGCTGGTGGCCGTGAACCTCTTCAGCGTCAAGGCCTTCGGGGAATTCGAATTCTGGGCCTCCTGCCTCAAGGTCGCCGCGATTGTCATCTTCCTGGCCGTGGGCACCTTCATGGTGGTCACCAACGCCAAGGTGGGCGACGGACACGCCTCCGTGGCCAATCTCTTCCATGACGAAGGCGGCATGTTCCCCAAGGGCGCGCTGGTCATGATCCTTGTGCTGAACGCCGTCATTTTCGCTTACAACGCCATCGAACTGGTGGGCATCACCGCCGGCGAGATGCAGAACCCGGAACGCGAAGTCCCCAAGGCGATCCGCGCCGTCGTGGTCCGCATCGTCGTTTTCTACGTCGGCTCTGTCTCCCTGCTGGCCATGCTGCTGCCCTCGGACCAGTACAAGGCCGGGACTTCCCCGTTCGTCACCGTCTTCGGCCAGATGGGCCTGGGCTGGATGGGCGACGTCATGAACATGATCGTCATTACGGCCGCCCTGTCCTCCTGCAATTCGGGCCTCTACTCGATCGGCCGAATCTTCCGCACCATGGCCAACAACGGCCACGCGCCGCAGTGGCTCACCCGCATGTCTACCCGCCGGGTCCCGTACATGGCTATCCTCGCCATCGGCACCGTCTACCTGGTGGGCATCCTGCTGAACATCTGGCTGGGCGGTTCGCACGCGTTCGACCTCGCCCTGAACACGGCCTCCATCGGCGTGATCTTCACCTGGGGGTCCATCTTCGCCAGCCAGATCGCGCTGCGGAAGAAGAAGGGCAGCGTGTCCACCCTGCCCATGCCCGGCTCGCCGTGGACCAGCTGGGCCGGCCTCATCGCCCTGCTCGTCATTGCAGTCCTCATCGGCTTCGACACCATGACCAGCAAGGACGGCGAGGTGTTCTACCTGGGGCTGTGGACCCTGGCCACCATTCCGTTCTTCGCCGTGGTCCTCTGGCTGGGCTGGCAGAAGGTCAAGAACAACGCACCCAAGAGCGAGCTCTTCAGCTAAGGCTGCAGAACTGCCGGGATACGCACGACGGCGGCCCGCCCCTGAGTACCGAAAGGCTCGGAGGGTGGGCCGCCGTTTTCGTAAGTCCTCCGGTCAGTCCTTCAGGTACCGCGCGAAGTAGTCCTCAATCCGCCGCCACGCCTCCGGGGCGGACTCCGGATCGGGGCCCACACCCATGACGCGCATCAGGGGCCGGAGGGGTGCCGGGCCCAGCCCTTCGTCATTAAGGAAGCTGTGGCCGGCGCCGGGAAACTCCTGCACGCTGTGCTCGATGCCCAGTTGGTCGAGGGCCGAATCGAGCCGGGCGGCCGCTCCTTTAAGTGACCTGTCCGCACCGCCGTAGTTGGCCACGATGGGGCAGGCGCCGCGCAGGGCCTCCACGAGGTCCTCCTGCTCCTTAGGGAGGCGTCCGTAGTTGACCGCCGCGGCCTGGAACCCGTCCTTGGCGGCCAGCAGGGCGAACCCGCCGCCCATGCAGAATCCGATCACCCCCGTTCTGCCGTTGCTGAGGTCCAATTCCGCAAGCCAGGTGCGGGCCGTGGCGATGTCGGTGAACGGCCGGCCCGTGCGGGCCACCATGGCGCGCATGGTTCCCACCAGGC
This sequence comes from Pseudarthrobacter sp. 1G09, assembly GCF_050038305.1. Lineage (NCBI taxonomy): Bacteria > Bacillati > Actinomycetota > Actinomycetes > Micrococcales > Micrococcaceae > Pseudarthrobacter > Pseudarthrobacter sp. 1G09. Next base: position 3,559,682 of record NZ_CP188306.1, on the reverse strand, counting down.
ACCGCCGCGCCCCGCCGTCGCTGTACAGGTCCAGCGCCAGGGCAAGGTAGCCGACCCGGGCCAGCCGGTCCGCGTGGCGGCGGGTCTGGTCATCCAGGCCGAAGGCTTCATGGATTACGACGACGGCGGGAAAGGGGCCCTCGCCCTTGGGTACAGCCAGGTAGCCGCCCAGCGAGGGCGATCCGCCGGCGGCCATGCTCTCGGTGCTCAGGTCCACGTTCGTCATGGCCCAAGGCTAGCCGCACGCGGGGAATGCTGGCCCAAGGCTAGCCGCACGCGGGGAATGCTGGTGCAGGGCGGCGGCGCGGGGCAGACTGGGGCATGTGGGCGAACCCTGGGTGCTGCATGTGGATCTGGACCAGTTCATCGCGGCCGTGGAAGTGCTCCGCCGCCCTGAGCTTGCCGGCAAACCTGTGATCGTAGGTGGCCGGGGCGATCCCACCGAACGGGCCGTTGTCTCAACCGCCTCCTACGAAGCCCGGGCCTACGGCGTCGGATCCGGGATGCCGCTGCGCATCGCCGCGCGGAAAGTTCCTGACGCTGTCATTCTGCCGGTGGACCAGGAGGCCTACCTCCAGGCCTCGGGGGAGGTGATGGGCGTGCTGCGCTCCCAGCCCGGCGCCGTCGTCCAGGTGCTCGGCTGGGACGAGGCGTTCGTCGGCGTGCAGGCCAGTGATCCCGAGGCCTACGCCCGCCAACTGCAGGAAGCGGTACTCGAGGCCACCAGGCTGCACTGCAGCGTGGGCATCGGCGACACCCTGGTCCGCGCCAAGGTGGCGACCACGTTCGGCAAACCGGCTGGTGTTTTCCGGCTGACGGCGGAGAACTGGCTGGACGTCATGGGGAACCGGCCCACCATCGACCTGTGGGGAGTGGGAACCAAGGTGTCGCGCCGGCTGGCAACGCTGGGGATCACCACGGTGTCCCAGCTGGCGGCGGTGGACCCGGGCATTTTGGTCCCCGAGTTCGGTCCCAAAATGGGGCCCTGGTACGCGCAGCTCGGGCGGGGTGACGGTTCCTCGGTGGTGGATGACACCCCATGGGTGGCGCGCGGCCACAGCCGGGAGACCACGTTCCAGCGCGACCTCACGGAACCGGCGCAGGTGGATGAAGCTGTCCGGGAACTGGTGGCGGCGGTGCTGGAGGATGTTGCCGCTGAAGGGCGGCCGGTGGTCGGGCTGACGCTCAAGGTCCGGTACGCCCCGTTCACCACCAAAACCTATGCCCGCAAAATTCCCGAAACCGCGGACCCCGGGGAGGTGCTGGCCCGAGCCCTCGGCCTCAGGGGCAAAGTGGAACCGGACCGGCCCATCCGGCTGCTGGGGCTGCGGGCTGAAATGACCATGCCGGACGACTCGAGGCAGGGGCATACGCCAACCCGCAGTGGCTGGTGACCCACAAGCCCTGTCACGCCCGGGCAGCAAAATGGCGGCGAATCCGGGGGATCCGCCGCCATTGTCTACCGGTTCAGCACGCCGTTCGCTGCGGCCGCCCCGGTAAAGGACTAGTTGCGCTTGAACTCGTCCTTGACATTTTCGCCGACCTTCTTTGCATCAGCCTTGACCTGATCGGTCTGGCCTTCTGCCTTCAGGCGGTCGTTGTCGGTTGCGTTGCCAGCAGCTTCCTTGGCCTTACCGCCCATGTCTTCTGCTGCGTTACTGATCTTGTCTCCGAGGCCCATGGTGTGGCCTCCTTTCGTTTCCGTCGATCAAACAATGCCCTTTCACACTAACACGAAGCATGCTTACTAATTCAAGCCCCGGCGGGCCGCGGGCGGTCGGCCGCCCTGCCTTTGTCCGCCCGCGGCGATAGGCTCGACGTCATGGACCAAAGCCTCAGCCTGACCCAGCACATCCATGCTTCGCCGGAAAGGGTGTGGGCCGTAATCACGGATATCCGGAACGCACCCGGGACGCTGTCCGGGGTGGAGGCGGTGCAGCTCCTGACGGACGGTGCCTACGCCGTGGGCACCCGCTGGAAGGAAACACGGAAGATGTTCGGCAGGTCTGAAACCGTGGAGATGTGGGTGGACAGCGCGGAACCGCCCCGCACCACCACCGTTAAAGCCGCCCAGGGCGGGGCGGCTTACAGTACCAGGTTCAGCCTGGCCAACCGCGACGGCGGAACGGACCTGACGCTGACCTTTGGTGCCAAGCTGTCCAAACCCACGGCGGCCACCCGGGTCCTCGCCGCAGTGTTCGGCAGGCTGGGCATGGCGGCAAGCGGCAAAGCGCTCGCCAAGGACCTGGCGGACATCGCGGCCAAAGCGGAATCCGCCCGGTGAGCGGGTCCGGAACCAGGCGGCCCAAGGCTGCCGTCACCGCCCCGCGGCTTTCGCCGGTCCGGCTTGAGGACCTTGAGGACCGCGGCCTGGACTTCCGCCGCGGCGGGCGCCATGAGGGTGCCCGCTACAACCGCCTGGACGCCGATGGGCTGGAGCTATCCGGCGCAGACTTCTCCGAGTGTGAACTCCAGGGCGTTTCCTTCAACGAAGCCCAACTCCGCGGCGCCGGATTCCGCGACACCGTCATCAGCGAGCTGTATGCCCCCGTTTTCAGGGCCGCCCGCAGTACCTGGCGGGACGTTGAGATCAGCAACCCCCGGCTCGGTTCGGCCGAACTCTACGAATCAGGGTGGCAGTCCGTCCGGATCGAAGGCGGCAAGCTGGACTACCTGAACCTGCGCGGGGCGAAGCTGACGGACGTGCTCATCACCGACTGCATCATCAACGAACTGGACCTTGGTTCGGCAGCGGCAACGAGGGTGTCGCTGACGGGCTGCACCATCGGAGCCCTGGACCTTACCGGCGCCAGGCTTAAGGACTTCGACCTCCGCGGGGCTGACTTCCGCAGCGTCAGCGGCATCGGCAACATGGCCGGCGTCGTCATGGACGAATACCAGCTGGGACTGCTCGCGCCGCTCCTGGCCGCACACCTGGGCATCACCGTCATCTAAGTGGGGCTACGCGTGGCCGGGTCTGCCGTGTACTATTTACAGAACGAACGGTCGGTAAGTAGTGCATTTGCGATGCCGGCCGCCGGTGACAGTGCTGTTAATCGCGTGAAGGGTGTTTCCATGGCTGCAAGCGCAGGTCCCCAGGCTTTCCTGGTAGGCGGAGTCCGGACTCCGGTGGGCAGGTACGGAGGTGCACTCTCGGCGGTCCGGCCCGATGACCTGGCCGCGCTGGTGGTCCGTGAAGCCGTGCAACGCGCCGGCCTGGACCCGGACAGCATCGACGAGGTGATCCTTGGCAACGCGAACGGCGCCGGTGAAGAGAACCGCAACGTCGCGCGGATGGCGGTCCTCCTGGCCGGGCTGCCGATGCACATCCCCGGAATTACCGTCAACAGGCTTTGCGCGTCCGGGTTGAGCGCCATCATCCAGGCCAGCCACATGATCAAAGCCGGCGCCGCGGACATCGTGATCGCAGGCGGCGTCGAGTCGATGAGCCGGGCGCCCTGGGTGCAGGAGAAGCCGAGCGCCGCCTTCGCCAAGCCCGGGCAGATCTTCGACACCTCCATCGGGTGGCGCTTCACCAACCCCCAGTTCCAGCACGGTGCGTTGTCCCGGGACGGCAAGATGACCTATGCCATGCCTGAAACCGCCGAGGAAGTGGCCCGGGTGGACGGCATCTCCCGCGAGGACGCCGACGCCTTTGCCGTCCGCTCCCACGAACGTGCCCTCGCCGCCATCGACGCCGGCCGGTTCAGGGACGAGATCGTCCCGGTCACCGTCAAGACCCGCAAGGCCGAAACCGTGGTGGACACCGATGAGGGTCCCCGCGCCGGCACCACCGCCGAGGTGTTGGCGAAGCTCAAGCCCGTGGCGCATGGCGGGTCGGTGGTCACGGCCGGGAACTCTTCGTCGCTGAACGACGGCGCCTCCGCCATCATCATCGCGTCCGAAGCGGCCATCGAGCGGCTCGGCCTGACGCCGCGTGCCCGGATCATCGACGGCGCCTCAGCCGGATGCGAGCCCGAGATCATGGGCATCGGCCCGGTCCCGGCCACGCAGAAAATCCTGAAGCGGTCCGGCCTGAGCGTCGGTGACCTGTCCGCCGTCGAACTTAACGAAGCCTTCGCCACGCAGTCCCTTGCCTGCATCCGCCGGCTGGGCCTGGATCCGGACATTGTGAACAACGACGGCGGCGCCATCGCTTTGGGCCATCCGCTCGGTTCCAGCGGCTCACGGATCGCCATCACCTTGCTGGGACGGATGGAGCGCGAGGACGCCAAAATGGGCCTCGCCACCATGTGCGTCGGCGTCGGCCAGGGCACGGCCATGCTGCTGGAGAAGATCTGATGCCGGGCGCAGTGGATCTGGCGGCCGAAAAGTTCTCCGCGCTTCTGGTGGAGGAGCAGGGCGACCGTGTGGTGGTCCTGCTGAACCGCCCCGAGGTGCGCAACGCCATCGACCAGCAGATGGTGGATGAGCTGCACACAGTCTGTGCCGCGCTGGAACAAAATCCCAAGGTCCTGATCATCGCCGGCGTGGATGGCCTGTTCGCCTCCGGCGCCGACATCGCCCAGCTCCGTGAGCGGCGGCGGGACGATGCCCTGCAGGGGATCAACTCCACCATTTTCGTGCGGATCGCCAAGCTGCCCATGCCCGTCATCGCAGCCGTGGACGGGTACTGCCTGGGCGGCGGCGCGGAGTTGGCCTACGCGGCCGACTTCCGGATCGGGACCCCGGATGTGAGGATCGGCAACCCGGAGACCGGGCTGGGGATTCTGGCCGCCGCAGGTGCCAGCTGGCGGCTCAAGGAGCTGGTGGGGGAGCCGGTGGCCAAGCAGATCCTCCTTGCGGGCAAAGTGCTGGGCGCCGACGAGGCCCTGGCCGTCAACCTCATCACCGAGATCCACAGCCCCGCGGAGCTCCTGGGTGCCGCCCACAGCCTTGCTGACCGTATCGCCCGGCAGGATCCCCTCGCCGTCCGGATCACCAAGTCCGTGTTTCATGCCCCCGCTGAAGCGCACCCGCTGATAGACCAGCTGGCCCAGGGCATCCTCTTCGAATCGCAGGCCAAGTTCGACCGCATGCAGAAGTTCCTGGACCGCAACGCGGCCAAGAAGGCTGCATCCTCCGACACCGCTGACGGAAAGTAGAAATCCATGAGCAACACTGCAAATCCTTCTGGCCTGCCTGCTGATCTTTCCCCTGACCTGCCCGCTATTCTTCCCGATTTCGTCGGGGTGTTGGGTGGTGGCCGGATGGGTGCGGGCATCGCGCACGCGTTCCTGATCAAGGGCGCCGATGTGCTGGTGGTGGAGCGTGATGAGCAATCTGCCGAGGCTGCCCGGGAGCGGGTGGAGTCCGCTGCGGCCAAGAGCATCGAGCGCGGTGTGGTGGACGCGAACCTGGACGAGATGGCTTCCCGGCTGACCGTGGGCGTGGACTATGACGCGTTCAAGGACCGGCAGCTGGTGGTCGAGGCCGTGCCCGAGGACTGGGATCTGAAGGTTTCTTCGCTGCGCGGGATTGAGGAGCGGCTGGCGCCGGAGGCGTATCTGGCGTCCAACACGTCATCGCTGTCCGTGAACGGGCTCGCTAAGGAGCTGCAGCGGCCCGGGAACTTCCTGGGGCTGCACTTCTTCAACCCAGTGCCGGCGTCCACGCTGATCGAAGTGGTCCTCGGCGAACACACCGCACCCGGACTCGCTGACGCGGCGAAAAGGTGGGTGGCGGCTTTGGGGAAGACCGCCGTCGTCGTCAACGATGCGCCGGGCTTTGCCTCGTCCCGGCTCGGCGTGGCAATCGCCCTGGAGGCGATGCGGATGGTCGAAGAGGGTGTGGCGTCGGCTGAGGACATTGATAACGCCATGGTCCTGGGCTACAAGCACCCCATGGGGCCGCTGCGGACCACGGACATCGTGGGCCTGGACGTGCGGCTGGGCATCGCTGAGTACCTGCAGTCCACGCTCGGTGACCGGTTCGCCCCGCCGCAGATCCTCCGCGACAAGGTGGCCCGCGGCGAACTCGGCCGCAAGACCGGCAAGGGCTTCTTCGACTGGCCCAGCTAGGACAACCCGGGAAGTGCGGCGCTTAGTCGAAGAAGCCGACGATGTAGCCGATGAAATACAGCAGGAACAGCAGGACGCCTGCGCCGATGGCTCCAAGCCAAAAGATCTGCTGGCCCCGTCCGGAACCAGGTTGCCGGGGTTCCTGAGTGCCCGCCACCGAGCCTTCCCCGGGCGGGGTTTCGCCCGGGGGAACTCCGCCGCCGGGTTCCAGGCCTGTGATCTTGTCGTCTTCCGGGTCCGGATTGGTTCCTGACACGTTAACTCCCTTGCTCGCGGTCTGGGGCTTTCCCCAGCGTAACCGGCCCCGGTGTTTGGTCCTAGGCTGGTGCAGTGACTTTCCTTGAGCCCCTTACCCTGACCGGCCGGTACGTAATCCTCGAGCCCCTCGACCCAACCCACCATGACGGGCTGGTGCAGGCGGCGGAGGACGGCGAACTCTGGAAACTCTGGTACACCTCAGTACCGTCTCCCACCGAGATGGCGGGCGAAATCCGGCGCCGCCTGGCGTTGCAGGAGCAGGGGTCCATGCTGCCGTTCACCACGCGGCTGATCGACCCGGAAACCGGCGGTCCCGGCCGGATCATCGGGATGACCACCTATATGAATGTCGACGCCGGCACTCCCCGCGTGGAGATCGGCTCCACCTGGAACGCGGCGTCAGTACAGGGCAGCGGAACCAACCCGGACTCCAAGCTCCTGCTGCTGCAACACGCGTTCGAGACGCTGGGCTGCCCGGCAGTGGAGTTCCGCACGCACTGGCTGAACCACCAGTCCCGCGAGGCAATCGCCCGGCTGGGCGCCAAACAGGACGGCGTCCTCCGCAGCCACTCCCGGACCAACGACGGGCTGCTGCGTGACACCGTGGTGTTCTCCATCCTGGAACACGAATGGCCCATGGTCCGCGCCGGCCTGGAGTACCGCCTGGACCGGCGCGGGTAGGCGCCAGGTTACGGCTGGTTCAGCTCGAAAGCACCCTGGCCGACCAACGCGGCATAGTAGCCATGCCGGTAGCCGAGGCCGTTGGGATGAAAATTCGCCGGGTCGAGGACGCCGGCCGAACTGACGTTGATCCAAGGTTCTGCCGAGCCGATACTCATCGCAGTTCTCCCTTGAACATGACCTCGGGCTGAGGGCAGACAGGTCTGACGGTACCTCCGGGAGAACCCCGTTTGCACGGGTGAAGGGTACGCGGCTTTCGCCGTCCCGGTACCCGTTTGTGACATGCGGGGTCCACCTGCTTGTGGTTAGCTGTGCGGATGGAGAAAGCGGGCGGGTCCATGGACTGGGATGGTGCTGTCAATGCCTGGCATGTTGCCGGCGGTGTATACCGAATGGGCCGGCGGGAATGGCTCACGGAAGCAGGCTGGCGGCAGGCGTACGACGACGGCGTCCGCACGGTAGTGGATCTCCGTAACGCCGCGGAAGCCCGGCGCCGGGACACTGATCCGGTGGTGCCTGCGGCGGCGCTGCACGGACTGGCCGTGGTGTCGGCTCCCACAGAGGAAGCCAACCACCAGCAGTTCGCCGCACTGACCGGACCCTACCTGAACGACCCCGCCTACTACGCGGACAACGCCCGACTGTTCCCGAACAGGATCGTGGCAGTCTTTCGCGCCCTCGCGGACGCCGCAGACCGGGGAGCGGTGGTGCTGCACTGCGCCGCGGGGCGTGACCGCAGCGGCCTGGTGGCGGCCATGGTGCAGGACCTCGCGGGGGACTCGGACCACCAGATCGCCGAGGGCTATCGTCGGGCAGCGCGTGGCATCAATGAGCGGTACCGCACCCATGGGCCACCGCACAGCCGGGAACGCTACCTGGCCGACGCCGAACTGGCGCCTCTGCTGGAGCAGCGCGGGAAAGCCGTGGTGGACTTCGTGCGGACCCTCGACAGCCGTGGCTACCTCCTCAAGAACGGACTCAGTGACGCCGAACTCGACGCAGTGCTGTCCCTGTGTGGAGCGGGTGTGGCCCGATGACCCCGCCGTCAGTGCTCAGGTACCTCTCGCTGGGTGCCGTTGCAGGCATCCTTGCGTCGTCGGCCTACGTTGCTGCGCCGGCCTGGGCTGCCGATGGCCAGGCCGCAGCCACGGCGTCCCCCGATGCGCCCGCCGTCGGAACGCCGGCCGGCGGAACATCTGGGGCCGGAACGCCAACCGCTGGAGCACCTGCCGCCGGAACGCAGGGCTCCGGGCTGTCGGAAGGCGCCCTCGACGCCGCCGTCCAGCGGGACCTCGGACTCACCCGGGAGCAGTTCACCGCGGCCGGAGAGCTCGGCGCCCAGGCGGCAGCCGCGGCCGCCCAGTTGCGTGACGTCCCCGGATACGTCGGGATCCGGCTGGCCGACGGCCACGTGGTGGTCACCGGATCCGGCCCGGAGTTCCTCGCCAAAGTGGCAGCTCTCGCCGGGAACCTTCCGGACCTCGCCGTGGAGGCCCCGCAGGCCCGGCGTACCGACGGCGGCGCGGCACCCTCCGGCGGGGGAGCGTTCGACGGCTCACAGCTGGCGGTCAGTACCGAGCAGCTCTTCCAGGCATATGTGCGCGACGTCGGCCCCGAGGGCCTGCAGGCAGTCATGGCCGCGGACGGGAAGTTCGTCATCCGCACAGGGGCGCTGAACGCACCCGAGTCGGCCGGCCAGGCCGGTGGGGTGGCGGCTGACGCAACAACCGCTGACCTAGCAACCACTGCAGGGACGGCCGGAACGACGGCGGCCGGCGGCTCCGGCAAGGTCTCGCCAGCCGACTTCGTGGCCCGGTACGCCAACGTGGAGCTCGACGGCGGCGCCCCCCTCAAGCCCGAGGCCGATGTTCCCGGCGGCGTGGGCTACATCGCCGATACCGGCTGGATCTGCTCCACCGGGTTCTCCGCCTTCGACCCCGCGGGACTGCCCGCCGTCCTCAGCGCAGGGCACTGCGCCTCGGACGGGCAGGCTGCAACGGCAACCCTGGAGTTCCAGTTTGTCCGGAAGGACCAGCTGGGCGAGTTCGGGTTCAGCCAGTTTGGCGGCCCCGGCAACTCCCGCATCATCGAGAACCCCGTGGACCCCGAGAACCCCGGAAACGTGGGCACGGACATCTCGGTGATCCACAACATTCCGAAGGGACTGGATCCGCTGCCCGCCGCCAGCACCTGGGGTGATCCTTCGCAGCCCGGCCCCGATGTGAAGATCATCGGCACCGCCGATCCGGTCCTGGGCATGCCCATCTGCCGCTCCGGCCGGACCTCGGCCTGGTCCTGCGGAACAGTGGACGCCGTGGGAATCTACGTGGTGCCCGGCCCCGACTTCGCCGCAGACCCCACCGATCTCCGCGCCTTCCGCGGATTCCTCTCCTATGGCGTCCAGTCCAGCGGCGGCGACTCCGGAGGCCCCTACGTCAGCGGCAACTACGCCTTGGGAACCCACGCCGCCGGTGACGCGCCCCCCGCGCCGGGCGAGCCGGCGCCCGCCAACTTCGCCGTGGGCGCCACCCTCTCGGAAAGCCTGGCCGTCCTTCCCGGCTACCAGCTGGAACTGTTCCTCAACAAGCCTGCCGTCAGCTCGCCCGCCCCCGGCGGAACCTACGAACCGGGGCAGGCCATCAGCGGCAACGTCCCGGCAGCCCCCGCCTCCGCCGTCGCCGCAGGCTCCACGGTCAGGATCACGGTGGAGGGCAAGGACCCGGTGGAGGTCCCTGTCGACGCCGCGGGCAACTGGAGCTTCGCCGCACCGGAAGGCAACGGACCCCTCCGCTTCACGGCCGAGACGGTTAACGGCTTCAGCACCTCAGGCGCCGCTGAGTTTGAGTTTGCCCAGGCAGCAGCTGAGCCGCCTGCGCCGGAGCAGCCTGCCCCCGGGAACCCGGTGCCCGGGGTTCCCGCCCCGGAGCCGCCAGCACCGGAACTGCCCAAGCCCGTCATGCCCGCCGACCCGGCACCCGTCCCCGCTGACCCGGCCCCGGCTGTGCCCGCCCCCGCGGCACCGCAGCCGCCTGCGGACGCAGGTCTCGTCGTCGTACCTTTTGATGCCGGTACGTCCCCCGTGGACCTGGCAAACACTGGACCGTCAGGGCTGGTTCCCGCAGCCCTCGCAGCGGCCGCGGCGCTCGCCGTCGGAATCATCCTGACAGTCCTGGTGCGCCGCAGGGGCCGGCGTTCGGCCAAATGAACAGCGGAAGGGCGGGACGCGTAAAGTGCCCCGCCGTTCCGGCGTAGAAAGCGGGTTGGGCCGGCCGTCAGTGGTGGCCGTGCCACCTGTTCGTGCCGTCAACCACCTGCACTGCCACGCCCAGGGTGCCGTCAGCCAGGCTTCCCCACGCGTAAACGATGGTGTTCTTCCCGCCCTCAACGGTGACGTCCGCCGGGCCGATCACGGGATCGGTGGTGCCGGCTGCAGCCACCGACGCCGAGTAGGTACCGGCCTTGAGCTTCAGCGTGGCCTCATCCGGGTTGCTCAGGCCTTCGATGACCGCTTTCCCACCGGCCAGCACGTCGACGGCGGGAGCTGCCGCTACGTGCCGGACCGTCAGCTTGCCTTTGCTGTCGTTGCGGGGAGCCTTGGTGTCGTTGGTGAAGAGGGTCGCGATGGGGGCGCCATCGGCATTGAGGTGGGCCACGGCGGTGTAGTTGCCGCCTTCTTCGAGCTCCACGTCCACCGGTCCGATGACCGGGTTGTCGGCGCTGGTGGCGTCGGCGGCGGTGATGGCGATCTGGTAGTCGCCGGCGGCCAGTTCCAGCGGTCCTGCAAGGGTGCCGGGCTTGAAGTCGTCCAGGGTGAGGGCGCCGTTGACCCACACATCCACGGTCAGGCCGGGAACGCCATGAAGTACGGACAGCACCGCGGGGTCGTCATTATGGTGCCATCCGCCTGCCTGGGCGGGGGCGGCGAAGGCCAGGGAAGCGGCAAGTGAAAGTGCTCCGGCGGCGTAGCTGATTTTGCGCATATCAAACTCCTTGAAGGATGCCCGGTGGCCGGGCTGTTTATGCTTACGCGCTTAATACCGCGGGAACGGGGTCCTTGGATGCAGGCCGGGGAAACATTTCTTGGTGCCTAGTGTTTGTGCTTCCGCAGCAGGTTGGTGATGCGCAGGGTGCAGAGCCGCTGGCCGGCCTCGTTGGTGATGAGTACTTCGTGGGTGGTCAGCGTGCCGCCCAGGTGGATGGGCGTGGCCGTGATGGTGATCTGGCCTTCCCGGGCTGAGCGGTGGTGCGTCGCGGAGACGTCGATGCCTACCGCCGTCTTGCCCATGGTGCTCGCATGGATGACCGCCGCCCAGGACCCCACGGCCTCACCCACCGCCAGTGAAGCGCCACCGTGCAGCAGGCCGAAGGACTGCCGGTTTCCCTCCACGGGCATGGTGGCGACCACCCGCTCCACGGACTCCTCCAGGATTTTCACCCCCATCTTCTCGTCGAGCTCACCGAGGGTGATCTTCCACAGTTCATGCTCTGTGGGGGAGTGGTGCGGGGCGGCGTCGCTCATGTGCTCTCCTAGTGCGCTGCGGGGACATTCCTGTATGGTACTTATATTACCGAACGGACGGTCAGTAATCATTCCAGTATTCACTGACCGTTTGTCTGCCCCTTTTTGGAAGGACCCGTCAACGATGACCACCACTGCCACAGCGCCCCACGCCACGCTCGATACCGTGGAGACGGTGCCCAGCTTCATTATGGACTCCTGGTGGACGCCCGAAACCGGCTCCGCCGCTGCCACCCCGGTCCGCGACGCCAGCACAGGCGAGCTCCTGGCCAAGGTGAGCACCGAGGGGCTGGACCTTGCGGCCGCCGTGGACTTCGGCCGGACCACCGGCCAGGCCGAGCTGGGCAAGCTGACCTTCCACCAGCGCGCCCTCAAGCTCAAGGAGCTGGCGCAGTACCTGAACGCCCGCCGTGAACACTTCTACGGCTTCTCCTACCAAACCGGCGCCACCAAGATCGATTCCATGGTGGACATCGACGGTGGCATCGGCGTGCTCTTCACCTTCGGCTCCAAGGGCCGGCGCGAACTGCCCAACTCGCAGGTGGTGGTGGACGGGCCCATGGAGGTGCTGTCCAAGGACGGTTCCTTCGCCGGCGAACACATCTACACCCGCATCCCCGGCGTCGCAGTGCAGATCAACGCCTTCAACTTCCCGGTGTGGGGCATGCTGGAAAAGTTCGCCCCCGCGTTTATCGCCGGCGTACCCACCATCGTCAAGCCCGCCACCCCCACCGGCTACGTTGCTGCTGCCGTGGTGAAAGCCATCGTGGAGTCCAACGTCCTTCCCAAGGGGTCGCTGCAGCTGGTCTCCGGCTCCGTCCGCGGGCTGCTGGACGTGCTGGACTACCGGGACCTGGTTTCCTTTACTGGATCCGCCGCCACCGCGAAGTCCCTGAAGGCGCACCCGAACGTGGTGGAGGGCGGCGTCCGGTTCACCTCCGAAACCGACTCCCTCAACGCCGCCATCCTCGGCCCCGACGCGGTGGAGGGCACCCCGGAATTCGAAGCCTTCGTCAAATCCGTGGTCACCGAGATGACCGTCAAGGCGGGCCAGAAGTGCACCGCCATCCGCCGCGCCATCGTGCCGCAGGAACTGGTGTCCGCGGTTTCCGCCGCCATCGGCAAGCGCATCCAGGAACGCGTGGTGGTGGGCGATCCGCGCGCCGAGGGCGTCACCATGGGTGCGCTGGCGTCCGTGGAACAGCTGGAGGACGTCCGGGCGGCCGTGCAGTCCATGCTCGACGCCGGCGGTGAGCTCGCGTACGGAACCCTTGATTCGCCGTCGGTCACCTCCGCCGACGGAACCACCGGCGTGGTGGACGCCGGCGCCTTCATGGCCCCCGTGGTCCTCAACTGGGACAACCCCGAAGCCGAGGCGCTGCACTCGCTGGAAGCCTTCGGCCCGGTCTCCTCCGTGGTGGGCTACACGGACCTCGCCGACGCCGTCCGGCTTGCCGCCCGCGGCGGCGGCTCACTGGTGGCCTCCGTCTGCACCAACGATCCCGACGTGGCCCGTGAACTGGTCACCGGCATTGCCGCGCACCACGGCCGTGTCCTCATGCTGAACCGCGAAGACGCCCGCACCTCAACCGGCCACGGCTCACCCGTCCCGCACCTGGTGCACGGCGGCCCCGGCCGCGCCGGCGGCGGCGAGGAGCTTGGCGGCATCCGCTCCGTCCTGCACCACATGCAGCGCACCGCCATCCAGGGCTCGCCCAACATGCTCACCGCCGTCACCGGCGTCTGGCACGCCGGCGCGGACCGCAACTTCACGGTGGACACCGAGGGGACGCACCCGTTCCGCAAGCATCTGGAGACCCTGCGCATCGGCGATGCCGTCCGCTCGGACCTGCGGCAGGTCACCCTGGAGGACATCACGGCCTTCGCCAACACCACCTGGGACACCTTCTACGCCCATACCAACCAGGAGGCCGCCGAGGCCAACCCGTTCTTCCCGGGCATCGTGGCGCACGGCTACCTCCTCCTGGCCTGGGGCGCCGGACTTTTCGTGGAGCCCGCACCGGGCCCGGTCCTGGCCAATTACGGGCTGGAGAACCTGCGCTTCATCACTCCGGTTGCGGCCGGCGACTCCATCCGGGTGACCCTCACCGCGAAGAAGATCACCCCGCGTGAAACGGACGAATACGGCGAGGTGGCCTGGGACGCCGTCCTCACCAACCAGGACGACGAGATCGTGGCCACCTACGACGTCCTCACCCTCGTCGAGAAGTAGCCCCGACGCCCCATCACCTTCTGTCGGTTTTTCCTTGACGCGCCATCACTTTTTGGAAGAAAGTGGTGGCGCGTTTGGGTTTTCGGGACGGGAGGTGGTGGCGCATTTGGGCTTTGGGGGCGGGGGTTGCGGGGGTTGCGGGGCAAAAGGGGGAGGGTGTTTCGCGGCTCCCCGGCGTAAGATTCTGCCTCGTAGGAGGTGGCCACATGAACCTCAAAATGAGCACAGCCACAACCATCCTGCCGGTCGATGACGCAGCCCGCGCCCGCAGTTTCTACACCGGGAAACTCGGACTCCCGCACCGCGGAATGACAGACGATGGAAGCGAATTACTCGGCACCGACGGCGGCCCGATGCTGCAGCTGATGCCCGTGTCGGACGGCAAGCACTCCGAGCACACGGCCTTGAGCTTCGAAGTGACGGACATTGAACGGACCGTCCGGGACATGGAAGCCATGGGCGTGCGGTTCCAGGACTACAACCTGCCCAACCTTCGGACCGAAAACCACATCTGCACCACCGACTCGGAAAAGTGCGCGTGGTTCATGGACACCGAGCACAACATCCTCTGCGTCCACGAGCGGCTGAACGGCCAGCCGGACTACCAGGTCTAGGAAGCACTAACAGCAGCAGGGGCGCTCCGGTCGGATCGGGGCGCCCCTGCGTCGGTTTCTCGCCCGGCCCGCTGGCGGGCCGGGCCGGTCCCTACTTGGACCAGACGATCGGGTTCTTGCGGTACGGGTTGTCGCTGGAGCTTGCGTAGCTGAAGCCCGAATCGGCGTAGTCCGCCGAGACGATCTCGTCGCCGGCGGGTGCGAGGAAGACCTGGCACGAGGTCATGGTGCTGCCCACCTTGTAGCTCAGGTTGTCACTCGAGCCGGTGGTCTCAAACCGCTTGGTGGGGCACTGGTCCAGGGAGCCGATGATGATCAGCTTCTGGGCATCCGTCCCATCCTTCAGCTGGGCGTTCAGGCGGGGTTCGCTGATGCCGGCGGAGGGCTTGCTCAGGCTGTCCAGGGTGTGTTCGGTGAAGACGTAGTACGGCGTCTGCCCGGCGAACTTCGCGGCGTCCTTCAGGGCGGCAAGATCGGCCTCGGCACCAGCGGTGATCTTGGTGACGCTGGTGGTGTAGGTGGCTTCCGTGTACTTGGCGTCAGCCTTATCCTTGCCCGTATTGGTGTGGGTAACTGCCTTTTCACCCAGGCCGAGCTTTGTCCCGGGAGCCGTAAGGTCCTTCGCGGTTCCGGAGGCACCGGCCGGGGAGGCGGCTGAAGCGCTGGCTGACGAGCTGGCGGAGCTGCTGGGTGACGCCGACGCTGAAGTTGCCGCTTCGGTTGACGGCTGGCTGTCGGATGCCGCAGGCGCCTCGGCTGCGCATGCGGACAGTCCCAGCCCCAGGACGGCGGCAACGCCCAAAGCGGTCAATGGGCGCGAAGAAGTGCGGTTCCTGATCATGATTTCCCCCTGATGATGTGATGCGAACACGGGTAACTATAACGTATGGATTTATTGCCTTGCCGAGATGCGAAGGCCTTTTGTGTGGTTGGTGGTTCCGAGCTTACGGCGCAAAAACAGGCCCGGCGATGGGCAGGGCTGCCCATCGCCGGGCCTATAAGTTACTGCGCGCCCGGGCTGATTACCGCCCAGGGTTTAGTGCGGGAGTGTCAGGACTCCGCGCCGCCGTGCAGCCCGTCGTCGCTGCTGTCATCCTCGCGGCCGGTGCCCTTGCCGGACTCGCTCTGGTCGGAGAGGTCCATGTTGCCGCGGGCCTCTTCCAGGGTGGGACCGCCGGCCGGGACGCTGTAGGTGTCCGGCCGGATGCCGTGCGACTGCTCCTCGATCAGGGCCTGCTCCTCGCTGAAGCGGATGACGTTTGCTTCGTCGGCTGCGTCCCCGGGGATGTCCTCCCGGATCTTGGACGGATCCGGAACGATGAATCCTGCGTCGGGCTCTTCTTTGTGGGTGCTCATCTTCCCTACCTTCCTGTAGTCAGTGGCTTTCTACCACCGTAGCCTTGAAGCAGGGAAAGTACCAAGCACCCTTATTACTTGCGGAGTGCCCGGTGACAGTGCTGGCCGCCGGGTCAGGTGGTGGAGGTCGCGTGCCCGTGCAGGCCGTCGAAGGCCATGGTGATCACATCGTCCGCGAGCTTCCCGGGGCTCAGGGAACCCCCGGGCTTGTACCACTCCACGATGGAGTTGATCATGCCGAACAGGAGTCGGGTAACCGTGCGCGGGTCGATGTCCTGGCGCAGCGAACCCTCATCCCGGGCGGCGGAAATCAGCGCCGCAACCTTGTGGTCGAAGGTACGGCGGCGTTTCAGCGCGTCCCGCTCGATCTCGGTGTTGCCCCGCAGCCGCAGCAGCAGGGTGACGAAGGGCAGGCGCTCCACGAGGACCGCCACGGTGCGGCGCAGCACGAACTCCAGCCGGGCATCGGCGGCACCTGCGGTGGCCTCGGGCTGTTCTAGGATGGACTCCAGCCCGCCCAGCGCGTGGTCCAGGGCGAGCTTCAGCAGGTCGCCCTTGGACGGCACATGATGGTAGATGGCCGACTTGGAGATGCCCAGGTTGTCCGCGAGTATCCCCATGGACGTCGCGTCGTAGCCATGGCGGTTGAAGACGTCGACGGCGATGCGCAGCACCGATTGCTGGTCGTAGCCGGGACGGCCGCGCTTGGCTGATCCGTTGGTGGCTGCGCCGTTGGTGCTGGTGGTCTGGCTGGGCATAGTGGCTAGTTTCTCATGAACGGTCGGTAGGCCCGGACCGGGGCCCGGGCCTGCCGGCTCCGTCTATCCCTTGGGCCGCATGTCGTAGATGCGGCGAAGCTTGCCGTTGGAGCGCTCAAGCGATCCGGGATCCACCACGTCCACCGTGCACGAAGAACCCACGTGGATCTTGATCTGCTCCTTCAAGGCGCGTGCCGCCGTCGTGCTCTGCTCAATGGTGACGGCGTCCCGCCGTTCGATCCGGACGGTCAGCTGGTCCATCCGCTGCCCTTCCGGGCGGGTGAGCTCAAGCTGGAAGTGCGGGCTGAGCTCGGGGATGCGGAGGGCAATTTCCTCGATCTGGGACGGGAAGAGGTTCACGCCGCGCAGGATGATCATGTCGTCGCTGCGGCCGGTAATGCGTCCCATCCGGCGGTGGGCTGGGCGGGCGGTGCCGGGCAGGAGCCGGGTGAGGTCCTTGGTGCGGTAGCGAATGATCGGCAGGGCTTCCTTGGTGAGCGAGGTGAAGACGAGTTCGCCGTGTTCGCCGTCGCGCAGGACGTTTTCCTTGCCCGCCAGGGGGTTGAAGGGGTCAATGATTTCGGGGCGGAAGTGGTCCTCCCAGATGTGGCTGCCGTCCTGCGTTTCCACGGCCTCGCCGGCAACGCCCGGCCCCATCACCTCGGACAGGCCGTAGATGTCGCAGGCCTTGATGTTCATCATGACCTCGAGCTCGTGCCGCATCTCCTGCGTCCATGGCTCGGCGCCCAGGACGGCGAACTTCAGCGACGTGGAGGCGGGATCGATGCCCATGTGCGCCATGGCGTCGGCGATGGTGAGCAGGTAGGTGGGCGTGGCCAGGATGGCGTCCGGCTTGAAGTCCTGGATCAGCTGGATCTGCCGTTCGGTCTGGCCGCCGGACATCGGGATCACGGTGCAGCCCAGGGCCTCGGCGCCGGCGTGCGCGCCCAGGCCGCCGGTGAACAGGCCGTAGCCGTAGGCGTTGTGGACCTTCATGCCGGGCCGGATGCCGGCGGCACGGAAGCTGCGGGCCACCAGCTTGGCCCAGTCGGCGAGGTCCTGCCTGGTGTACCCGACGACGGTGGGCCGGCCGGTGGTGCCCGAGCTGGCATGGATGCGGGCTACTTCGTTCTGCGGCACGGCGAACATGCCAAACGGGTATTCGGCGCGCAGGTCGTCCTTGGTGGTGAAGGGGAAGTTGCCGAGGTCAGCCAGCTCGCGGAGGTCGTTCGGGTGGATGCCGGCTTCGTCGAACTTGCGCTTGTACAGCGGCACGCGCTCGTAGGCGTAGGCAACGGTGTGCTGCAGGCGGCTGAGCTGGAGCGCCTCGAGCTCGTCGCGGGAGATGGTCTCCTCGCGGTCCAGGAGGGCGTCGGTGCCGGTGGCTGCGGTGTCCACGGAGGCGGCGGCGGGGGTTTCGGGGGCATGCAGGGTCATGGTTTTCCTACTTCTTGGGGATGGTGCGGCTGCGTCCGCGGAACTCGGCGATGAGCTCGCCCGGGGTGCTGGTGCCGGGGTCCGCGCCGGGGGTGTGGGCGTCGGTGGCGAAGATCTGGATGTCGTACAGGCCGCTGCGGCCGGCGCTGGAGCGGCGGTCTGCCACGGCGGTGAGGACCTGGCCACGGAACGCCGGCTTGAGGAAATTGATATCGACGCCGGAGGCAACGGTGATGGTGTTTTCCTCGCCGGGCGCCGGGCTGATCGGGTTGCACGCCAGGGCGAAGGCGGTGTCGCCGAAGGCGAAGATCATTCCGCCGTGGGCCATGCCGAAGCCGTTGAGCATTTCCTGCCGGAGGGTCATCCGGATGGTGGCGTGGCCGTCGCTGAGCGCCAGGACCTCGATGCCCATCCACTCGGAGGCATAGTCGTTTTCCAGGATGGGGTGGGTGGCCCCGAAGAGTGTTGCTTCAGCCATGCGTCATTGCCTCCAGCTTTATTTACCGAATGTTCATTAGGTAATCCCATCAGGGGGTCCGATGTCAAGGGTGGCGCCGCCCGGCCCGGGTCTTCCCGCCCGGTTACTTTGCCGGCTCCGGGCACCGAAGCGGGGGACACGCCGTCGTCCGCGGCGCGCCGCACGGTGGGATGGGAAGCAACCGGGCGGGAACGCACGACGGCGGCGCGCACCTTTGTTCTTTGGGGCGCCGGAGGTGCAAGGATGGGGGGACCGGCACCAGCAAGAACAGCAAAGGGCGGACCATGGCCAAAGGCATCTACGTCAGCGCAACCACCCCGGGCTCGGGCAAGTCCCTTGTGGCCCTCGGCCTGGCGGACACCCTGCACCGGCACGCGGACCGGATCGGCTTCTTCAAGCCCGTGGTCCAGGGCCCGGTGGCCAGCGAGGACCCCATGGTCACCCTGATGAAATCCCGGTTCGCCCTGGAGGATGAACGCTGCCGCGGCGGCCTCACCTTCGAGGAAGTCCGGACGCTGCTGGCCGAGGGGCAGCGCGAAGAGATCGACGCCCGCTGCGTGGAAATCTTTGCCGACATTGCCCGGCACTGCGACGTGGTGATCGTGGAGGGGACGGACCTCACGGGCCAGGACGCCGCCGTCGAATTCGACCTCAACGCTCGCCTGGCCAACAACCTCGCAGCCCCCATCGTGGCCGTGGTGGGCGCCAAGGGGCGGACCGTCGCGGAGGCCGCTGCCGCCGTCGAGGTTGCCCGCAAGGAACTTGCCGCCGAGAAGTGCTCGCTGCTGGCCATCCTGGTCAACCGGGCGGACCCGGACGACGTCGAGGCTATCGCTGCCGCCATCAAGCCCGGCGCCTCCAAGCGTCCCGTCTATGTCCTGCCCGAGCTGGAGGAGATCGCCCGCCCCACCACAGGCGAGGTGGCCGCGGCCCTGGGCGTCCGGCAGATCGCCGGCCGGGCCGACATGGAACGGGACGTGAAGGACATCAAGGTGGCCGCCATGAACGTGGGCAACTTCCTCAACGTGCTGGACGAGGGCGCCCTGGTGATCGTGCCGGGGGACCGGGCGGATGTGATGGTGGCGTGCCTGGCGTCATCGTTCTCGCCGGAGTTCCCGGTAGCCTCCGCCCTCATCCTCACCGGCGGGCTCGCCCCGGATGCCAACATCTACCCGCTCCTGGCCCAGGCGCCCTTCCCCGTTTTTGCCGCCGGCGCGGACACCTACACCGTTGCCCGGCGCGTGTCCGAGGTCCGCAGCGAGATCTGGTCCGGGCACCGCCGCAAGGTGGCCTCGGCCCTGGGCCTGTGGTCCCGGCGCGTTGACGAAGCCGAGCTGGTGGAGCGGCTGCACCTGCCCCGGCCGGAACGCATGACGCCGCTGCGGTTCCTGCACGACCTGATCGAACGTGCCCGCGCCCAGCGGCGCCACGTGGTGCTGCCGGAGGGAACAGACGTGCGCATCCTGCGCGCCGCCGAGATCCTGCACCGCCGCGACGTCTGCGATCTCACGGTCCTCGGACCCGAAACGGACGTGCGCGAGCTGGCCGCCTCCCGCGGCATCGACCTCACCGGCATCAACATCGTGGACCCGGCAACCTCGGAGCTGCGGCAGCAGTTCGCCGAGAAGTACGCCGAACTCCGCGCCCACAAGGGTGTCGACCTGGCCAAGGCGCTCGAAATCATGCAGGACGTCAGCTACTTCGGCACCATGATGGTCCAGCTGGGCGTGGTGGACGGCATGGTCTCCGGCGCCGCGCACACCACCGCCCACACCATCCGGCCGGCCCTGGAATTCGTGAAGACCCGCGAGGGCGTGAAAATTGTCTCCTCGGTGTTCCTGATGCTCATGCCGGACCGGGTGCTGGTGTACGGGGATTGCGCCGTCAACCCGGACCCCAACGTGGAGCAGTTGGCGGACATCGCGCTCGCGTCCGCGGAGACGGCAGCACAGTTCGGGGTGGAGCCCAGGGTGGCGATGCTGTCCTACTCCACCGGCGGCTCCGGTTCAGGCGAGGCCGTGGACGAGGTGCGGCAGGCCACCGAGCTGGTGCGGGAGCGCCGGCCGGACCTCGCCGTCGAAGGACCTATCCAGTACGACGCCGCCGTGGACGCCTCCATCGCCGAATCCAAAATGCCCGGTTCGTCCGTGGCCGGGCAGGCCACCGTCTTCATCTTCCCGGACCTGAACACCGGCAACAACACGTACAAGGCGGTGCAGCAGAGCTCCGGGGCTGTGGCCGTCGGGCCCGTCCTGCAGGGCCTGCGGAAGCCGGTCAACGACCTCTCCCGCGGCTGCACGGTGGAGGACATCGTCAACACTGTGGCCATCACGGCCATCCAGGCCCAGGCCTAGGGACAGTACGACGGCGGCACCCGGCTTTGGTGAAAAAGCCGGGTGCCGCCGTCAGAGCGTTCGTTGTGCCTAGCTGTTGTCCGGCTTGGCGAGGCTGTCGTCGTCCTCTTCCTTGGCCGGCTCATCGGACAGCCCCTGCGGGGTCAGGTCCAGGCCCTCGCGGTCCTCGGGCGCCTCGGGGGCGTCCCCGGTTTCGGCGGCCTTGAGGTCCCCGGTATCGTCCAGCGCCGGGTTGGCGCCCTCCACACCCGCAGGGTCCTTGGAACTGGAGGCCCCTTCAGTCCCGCCCGGCTGAAGCGGCGCGGTGCTGCTGGATCCGGTGTTGGTGGGATCGTTCTCTTCGTTTGAAGTGGGGTCGTTCGTCATTGGGAATGTCCTCTCGACGTGGTGCAGCCTGTCCGCCGACCATAGGCACAGCCGGGCTGCATGCGCAAGGAAACCCGCCTGTCAGTGCCGCCACCTATAGTGGGGGTTGAACTGCAGAAGCAAGCCCCAGGAGGCCCCGCATGCTCGTGCTCGTCATCAACTCCGGTTCGTCCTCGCTCAAATACCAGGTGCGGGATGTGGCCGCCGGGACGGTGCTGACCGAGGGGCTGATCGAGAAGATCGGCATGGGCAACGGCGGTGACGGTGACGGTGAAATCGTGGGCCCGCGGGACCATGCTGAGGCGCTGGAGCAGGTGGAAGCGGCCATCCATGAAGAGCTGGGTGACCTGGAGCTCGGCGCCGTGGGCCACCGGGTGGTGCACGGCGGGGAGCGGTTCGCGGAGCCGGTGTTGATCGACAACGAGATCACCCGTGCCATTGAGCGCCTCAACCCGCTGGCGCCCCTGCACAACCCCGCCAACGTCCTGGGCATCCGGGCCATCACCAGGAAATGGCCGGACATGCCCCAGGTGGCCGTGTTCGATACCGCGTTCCACCGGACCCTTCCCGAACATGCCTGGCGTTACGCTGTCCCGGACGAGCTCTACACGAACCACGGTATCCGCCGGTATGGCTTCCACGGCACCTCGCACGAGTACGTCGCCCGCCGCGCCGCTGCGTTGCTGGATCTGCCCGTGGAGGAGTTCGACGCCGTCATCGCCCACCTGGGCAACGGCGCCTCCGTCACGGCGATCCAGGGCGGCCATTCCGTGGACACCTCCATGGGCTTCACCCCGCTTGAAGGCCTGGTGATGGGGACCCGCTCCGGCGACCTTGACCCGTCCATCCTGGTGTTCCTGGGCCGCGCCGGCTGGACCCCCGAGGACCTGGACTCCATGCTCAACCGGGAGTCCGGGCTCAAGGGCCTGGCCGGCAACAACGACATGCGCTCCGTGGTGGAGGCCTCTGAGGACGGTGATGCCAAAGCGACCATGGCGCTCGCCGTCACGTCCTACCGGCTGGCCAAGTATGTCGGCGGCTACCATGTGGCCGTCGGTGGGGCCAAGGCACTGGTGTTCACGGCGGGGATCGGCGAGAACTCACACCAGTTCCGGGCACTGGTGGCCGACCGCCTGGGCGCGCTGGGCATAGAGGTCGACGCCGGGTTGAACACTGCCCGGTCCAAGGAGCCGCGCGTTATTTCCACGCCGCAGTCCGCCATCCCCGTCCTGGTGGTTCCCACTGACGAGGAGCGCGCCATCGCTGAGGCGACGGCCGCCGTCGTAGGTTCCGGCCGGTAGCGGGGAGCTTGGCCTGCGCCGGATCGAAGCGCGGATGGACGAACTCAACACCGCCTCCGCCGCGCTCTGCCAGCGCCTGGGCATGCGGCTGGAGGGCCGCCACGTGGACAAATGGTTCTACAAGGACAAGTGGGCCACGGAGATGATCTACGCGGTGCTCGCGGACGAGTGGCGTGGAGGTGCTTCGGGGGTCCCTACGCCCGGCCCTTGAGGATGAGGTTCCAGTAGACCTGCGGGAAGACGTCGCGATCCACCACCCAGGACGCTTTGCTTTCGTTCCAGGTGGGGATTCGGGGAATGGTGGGCATGGGCCGGTAGCGGTCGTCGAACTCGGCGAACACCACGGTGTCGCGTGAGACAGTGAACGGGCAGACCGAATAGCCGTTGTACTTCTGCGTGAGCGGCTTTCCTTTCCGGGCGGCTACCAGGTTCTTGGCCAGGACCTTGGTCTGTTTGCGCAGCGCCCCGCCGGACTTTGAATTGGTGGTGCCTGCGGCGTCCCCCAGGGACCAGACGTTGGGGTAGCGCAGGTGGCGGAGAGTCTGCCGGTCCACCTCCACGAAGCCGCCCTTATCCGCCGGGGCCGGGAGGTCGGTGGCCTTCAGCCAGTCCGGCGCTGACTGCGGCGGCACCGCGTTGAGGACGTCATACTGCAGGGTTTCCTGGCTGCCTAAGCCGAGGTTGCGGATGGTCGCCTCCCGGCGTGTTGCGTCCACGGACACCAGTTCGCTGTCCGTCCGCAGCTCAATGCCGTACTCGGCGATCTTCCGGTCCAGTTCGCGGTCCACCTCCGGCACGCCGAACACGGTGGGGTAGGGCTGCACCATCACCACGCGGATCTTGTCCAGGACGCCCTGTTGCCGCCAGTAGTCGCAGGCCAGGTACATGGGCTTCTGGCTGGCTCCGCCGCACTTGATGGGCCCGGCAGGCATGGTGAACACGGCGGTCCCGGAGGTCAGGCCGCTGAGGAGGGTCCAGGCTTTCGATGCCAGCTCGAACTCGTAGTGGGTGGCGCCGTGCGGTGAATGGACAGCATCAGCCAGGCCCGGCACGGCGTCCCAGTCATACTGCAGCCCGGGGCAAACCACCAGCTGCCCGTACCCGACAGTTGAGCCGGATGCCAGCGTGACCGTGTTGGTGTTCGCGTCCACGTCCACGGCGGCATCCCGGATCCATTCGACGCCGGGCGGGATCACCGCGGCCTGGCTCCGGACGGCCTCCTTCGCCTGTGCGCGGCCGCCGGCAATGTGGGAAAACAGGGGCTGGTAGAAGTGGTGGTCCTTGGGCTCGACGAGCGCCACGTCCTTCACCCCGTAACGCTCCAGCCGCGCCGCCAGCGACACTCCTGCGTTGCCGCCGCCAATGATGACCACTTCATGCAAAGCGGCCACGGCGCTACTTCTTCTCGGTCAGTGCCGACGCCTTGTGCGCTGCCCGGGCGCCGGTCTTGTCCGACTCCACCACGTACTGCGGTTCATCCTTGCTGGCGCGGTGGGTGTTGCCGTCCAGTTCGAAGTCGCTGGTCTTCTTCTCAACGATCTTTCCGTGCGTCTTGCCCTGGGAGGTGTTCCACTCCACGTGCGTTCCCTTGCTGAGTGACATTGCTGCTCCTTCGGCTTCGTGCGGCGGAAAACAACTGCCCAACAATAGTAAGCATGGTGATCATTTCTGGGTACCTGTGAAGGGGACGGCATCCGGGCGCGGGGGAGAAGGCGGGCGTACGACGGCGGCGCGGGGCCGCCATCGTACGCTCCGCTCCAGGAGGGCCTACTTCAGCCCGGCCCCCGGCAGCAGTTCGGTGGCGCCCAGGGAGTCGGCGATGAACGCGTAGTCCCATGCCCGTTCGCGCCACTGCACGTACCGCCCGGAGGCGCCGCCGTGGCCGCCGTCCATTTCGATCTTCATGAGGATCGGCTCGGATCCGGTGGTGCGGTTCCGCAGTTCCTGCACCCATTTGGCGGGCTCCACGTAGAGGACGCGGGTGTCGTTGAAGGACGTCACGGCGGCGATTTTGGGGTACGCCATGTCGCGCACGTTTTCGTAGGGCGAGTAGGACTTCATGTACGCGTACACGTCAGCGTCGGTAATCGGGTTGCCCCATTCCTCCCACTCGAGGGCGGAGAGGGGCAGGTCCGGGTCGAGGATGCTGGTGAGCGGGTCCACGAACGGCACCTGGGCCACGACGGCCTTGTACTTTTCCGGTGCCATGTTGGCGATGGCGCCCATCAGCAGGCCGCCCGCCGAGCCGCCCAGCGCCGCGATCCGCGAAGGGTCCACCCACCCAGAACCGGCCAGCCAGTCCGTGGCGTCCACGAAGTCCGTGAACGTGTTCTTCTTGGTGAGCTTCTTGCCGTCCTCGTACCAGTGCCTGCCCAGCTCACCGCCGCCGCGGATATGGGCGATCACGAACACCACGCCGCGGTCCAGCAGCGAGAGCCGCGCGATCCCGAACCCGGGGTCCATGCTCAGCTCATATGAGCCGTACCCGTATACCAGGCCGGCCGCCGTCGAATCCTGCCTGATGTCCTTGTGCCGCAGGACGGACAGCGGGATGCGCGTGCCGTCCGCCGCCGTCGCCCATTCACGGGTGGCCACGTAGTCGCTGCCGTCGTAACCGCCCAGGACGGGGCTCTCCTTGCGCAGCAGCAGCTCGCCGGAGGGCTGCTCCGCGGTGGGCAGGACGAAGTCGTAAATGCGCGACGGCGTGAAGTAGGACGTGTAACCCAGCCGGATGACGGGTGCCTCGTAGTCCGAGCCGCCCACCCCTGCGGTGTAGAGCTCCTCGTCAAACGCGGGTTCCACCGGGGCCTGCTGCGCCGGCGTGCCCAGCCCGGCCAGCCCCATCACCTGGACGCGCTCGATGGTGTCCTTGCGGATGGAGGCGATGAGGTGCGTGGAGGTGACGCTGGCACCGTTGACGCGGACGTCGTCGGAATGCTCGACGACGGTCTGCCAGGCCTGCTCCGCCAGCGGCTTTGCCAGCTCGGCGGGGTCCGCCAGGGAGACCATGGAGTTGATGGCGCCGCGGTTGTGGGTGAGCAGGATCTTCTCGGCCCTGACGCCGTCCGGGCCATCGAGCAGGAACGGCTCAGCCTCGTACAGGACGCGCTCGTCCCGCGAAATGACTGTGATGAGCTGCTGTGCGGGGTCGTCGAAGCGGAGCAGCCGGGTTTCGCTGTACTCGGAGCAGCCGATGCCCAGGACCAGGTAGCGCCGGTCCGAGGAGAGCTCGAAGCCGAGCCACATGGCGGTGTCGTCCTCCTGGTAGATCACCGTGTCCTCGCTGACCGGGGTGCCAAGGACGTGCGCCTTCACCTGATACGGGCGCCAGGAGTCATCCACCACGGTGTAGAAGAGACGGCTGCCGTCGGGGGAGAAAGAGACGCCGTAGAAGATGTTTTCAATGACGTCCGGGAGCAGTTCGCCGGTGCGGAGGTCCTTGATCCGGAGGGTGAAGCGTTCGTCGCCGGAGTTGTCCACGGCGTAGGCGTAGAGGGTTCCGTCCACTGTCACGGCGGTGCCGCCCACGGAGAAGAACGGCTTGCCCTCGGCCTCGACGTTGCCGTCCAGCAGGACTTCTTCGCCGGGAATTTCGACGCCGGGCTCCACGGCCGGCGGGGTCCAGTCGGCGATCCTGTCATCGGTGTCGCTGGCGCGGACACGGCACTGGATGCCGTACTCCTTGCCCTCCACCGAGCGGCTGAAGTACCACCAGCCGTCCTTGCGGTGCGGAACCGAAAGGTCGGTTTCCTGGGTGCGGCCCTTGATCTCCTGGAAGATGGCTTCGCGCAGCGGTTCCTGGTGGGCGGTGACCGCTTCCTGGTAGGCGTTCTCGGCCTTCAGGTGCTCCACCACCTCGGCGGACTCCTTGTCCCGCAGCCACTCATAGTTGTCCACGTAGGTGTCCCCGTGGTGCGTCCTTTCGGTGGGCACCTTCTTGGCCACGGGCGGGATGGCGGCGGACGCTGGCGTGCTGGCGGAGTTCTGCAGCGGAGTGGAGGTCATGGACTCAATATATAGACCGGGCACCCCGCCGTGGCCGGCGTTCGCTACCGGGGAAGAAACCCCTCTCGTTTCCCCGCCACCCCCGGTTGTAGGGCACGTAGCACCCGACGCTGGGAGCCCTAAGTGGCAGGGGAGCGGGGAACTCTGGGCGCGGGCGTGGGGGTGAGAGCCGCCGGATGTGGGCGGGCGTTGCGGGGGGGAGCGGGCCTGTCCGGCCGGGGGTGGCAGGCGTATCGTGTTCAGTTCAAGGCACCTGGCTTGGTACAGGCGCCGCCCAGCGTGAGAGGGGAAGATCCATGACCATCCCGCCAGTGCACGAACCGTCGCCGTTCCCGCCGGAGCCCGGTCCGGATCCAACATCGCCTGATCCCACGCAGCCCGGCCACCCAGGGCCTCCGGCGCCCAGCCCGTTCCCCGCTCCCGAGCCTCCCGGACCGCTTCCTGTCCCGGACCCCGGGCCGGCACCCCTCCGCCCTGATCCCACGCGGGATTAGCCGGCCACGTAGAACCCTTCGAATGGGCCCTCTGCAGATCTGCGGAGGGCCCTTTGGCTTGCCCCGGGTCCTGCCCTGGCCCCCAAAAAATCTTCACCGGCTGGGCTTGCATACCTGTGCCGCCGGTGCTAAAAAATCTATATCAGCCACCATAGATCGGCTGAAAACTTACACAGTGTTGGACCACCCTTATGAGGAGGAAGCCATGTTGATGCGAACCGATCCGTTCCGCGAGCTGGACAGGCTGGCCCAGCAGGTCCTCGGCACGGCGGCCCGTCCGGCAGCCATGCCGATGGACGCCTGGCGGGAGGACCATGACTTCGTGGTCGCCTTCGACCTTCCCGGAGTTTCGCCTGAGTCAGTGGACCTGGATGTTGAACGGAACGTGCTGACAGTGCGCGCCGAACGCCCGGACCCCGCCACCAACAACACCGAACTGATCGCCTCCGAACGGCCGCGCGGTGTCTTCAGCCGCCAGTTGATCCTGGGCGACACCCTCGATACGGAAAACGTGAAGGCCAGCTACGACGCCGGTGTCCTGACGTTGCGGATCCCGGTCGCCGAGAAGGCCAAGCCGCGCAAGATCGAAATCGAGATGAAGGGGGCCAAGCAGGAAATCGCAGCCTAATCCCGCTGAAAATCGCTAAGGGATCGGGACGCCGGGCCTTTGTGTTGACTGCCTTCTTGGGCGATTCGCCACTTTGTGCACGCCACAGCGCCAGACAGCGCACCGGCAGCTGTGCCCGCGCTTCCTGATACGGCGGCCCCCGGCTTTCGGCCGGGGGCCGTCCAAGTTACCGGCGGGGATGCCTTGTGATGGGCGTCCCGGCGGGTGTAGAACGGGGATACCGGGAGGATCCGAACGCGTTGTATCTGCCAGTTTTGGGCGATTGCCACTATGGAACGCCACAGCGCCGGTAGCGCATCGGCAGTTGCGAGTGATCCCCTCCGAGACGGTGGCCCTCCGCGTTAATGCAGGGGGCCATCCGCTTGCCGGGGCTGGGTCAGGTACCAAGCTCCAGCATCAGCGCCGGCAGTTCGTCGGCGAGCTCACGGGCCAGGAATCCGAGCGGTCCCATCCTGCTGGCCAGCCGGTCCGCCGCTGCCGCGTGCAGGTGCGTGCCCCAGCAGGCTGCCTGCGCGCCGGTGGTTCCGCGGGCCCGCACACCGGCGATCGCCCCAGCCAGGACATCCCCGCTGCCCGAGGTCCCCAGCCCGCCGTACCCCGTGGTGATCTTCCACAGCCCGGACTCCTCCGGACCAACGCCTGGCGGCCGGGCGATCAGGCCCTGGCAGCTCACCACCGCGCCGAACCTGCGGGCGATTTCGGCCACGTCCGTTTCCAGGTCCTCAGTGTCCCGGCCCAGCAGG
Source organism: Pseudarthrobacter sp. 1G09 (assembly GCF_050038305.1). Taxonomy (NCBI): domain Bacteria; kingdom Bacillati; phylum Actinomycetota; class Actinomycetes; order Micrococcales; family Micrococcaceae; genus Pseudarthrobacter; species Pseudarthrobacter sp. 1G09. The sequence goes on along the minus strand of NZ_CP188306.1, from coordinate 3,531,437 downwards.
ATGCCGGCCTCTGTGGGGTTCGGGGTCAGGATCAGCCGCCCGCGCCACGGCCCCACCAGGTCCTCCAGCTCCGTGAGCGCGGCCAGCGCAAAGGCGTCAAGGACGACGGCGGGACCTCCTTCCCGGCCGGACGCGCCGGAGCCTGCGCCGCCGTCGTCGTGCTTCCCACCGGCTTGCCCGTCGCCGGCAGCGTCCCCTGAAGAACCGGCTGCTTCTTCGCGGGCCAGGAGCGCCTCAAGAAGCTCCCGTGCCAGGTCCGGATCGTCGAGCCCGGGGCCCACCAGGATGGCGTCGGCCGAGTCCAGGTTGGCCGAAATCCGGTCCACGCCCTCAGCCGTGACGGAGCCGTCAGCGGTTTCCGGGAGCCCGAGGGCACCGCACTCGGGCAGGGCGACAGCCACCTGGACCGCCACGGATTCGGCCACGGCGAGCGTCAGCTTCCCTGCGCCGGCCCGCAACGCGGCGGCGCCGGCCAGCAGTGCAGCACCCGGGGTGGCGCGCGCACCGCCCACCACCAGCACCGAGCCGCGCGAATACTTGTCCTCGCCAGGAGCAGGCAGCCGCCAGTCCCGCAGCAGCGATGGCGTCACCAGCTCCGGGCCGGAGTCACCGCGGCCGGACACTGGCATCTCCGGCATGTTCGGTGACCGCGACGCCCTGTTCGGCCAGGTGGTCAGCGACGTTGAAGCTCTCCAGCGTCCAAGGCCCCGCACCGGACGGCCGCACATACCGGGTCATCGACGCGTTCAGCACCGACGTGCTGGCCGCGAGGTCCAGCAGCTCCTGCTCGGACATGCCCTCGAGGAGGTAGCGGAACAGCAGGATGACGGCGTCGTGGCAGACCAGCATCACCCGGTGCCCGGTGCCGAGGTTGTTCAGCTCGGCCAGCACGGAGCGAAGCCGGAGCGCCACATCGGCCCATGATTCCCCGCCCGGCGGACGGTAGTACAGCTTCCCCTGCCAGGACCGCCGTTCGGCCTCCTCCGGGTAGCGCGTCTCAACGCCCACCCGGGTCAGCCGGTCCAGGATGCCCAGTTCGCGGTCACGCAGCCGCTCGTCCACCTGCACCTTCACGGACCAACCGGCGGTTCCGACAGCGATTTCCGCCGTCTGGTGTGCCCGCGCATAGGGGGAGGACACCACAGCGTCCGGCCGGCAGTCCTCGGCGATCCGCGCCAGGGCCGTCCCCAGTGCGGCGGCCTGTTCCTGGCCCACATCGGAGAGGTTCACGTCGGCATCGCGTGCCGGCACCTCAATGATCTCAGCGCCCGCCAGGTGTGCCTCGGTGGCGGCAACGTTACCTTCGCTCTCGCCGTGCCGGATCAGCAGCAGCTCCACCGCGCCGGCCTCCTGCACCGCTTCCGTCAGTCCGTCGTCGTCCATGAAAATCACTCCCCGTCCGCGTCCGTGCCGAATCCGGAACACTACCAGCGGCCGTACCCACAGGGCCGGAAAGATAAACGGACGGACGGACGGACGGTGGCGTGGCACCCGCTGCCCGAGTCCAAGGGTGCCACGGCCACCGTCGTGGGTCCTACCGCTCCGGCGTCAGCACCTTGGAGAACACTGTGGCGCCGTTGGCATTCCGGAGGCTGGCGGTGAAACTGTTGTCCTCGCCCAGCTGGACGTGCCCGAAGAACTGGTTTTCGCCGTCGCGGGGTGATTCGCCCGGGAAGCGGCCCGCCTTGGCGAACACCACCTCCGGGCCGAAGGTGCCGTCCATGGCGTTGGGTCCGAACGAGCCCGCGGCGATGGGCCCGGCCACGAACTCCCAGAACGGGTCGAAATCGGTGAACGCTGCGCGCTCGGGGGAGTAGTGGTGGGCCGCGCAGTAATGCACGTCTGCGGTCAGCCACACCACGTTCTTCACGCGGTTCTTCTTGAAGGCGCTCAGCACCCCGGCGATCTCGAGTTCGCGGCCCAGGGGAGCGCCGTCGTCGCGGTTGGCCAGGCTCTCCTGGTTCACGGCACCGTCCGGCACGATGATGCCCAGCGGGAGGTCCGCGGCAATGACCTTCCACGTCGCCTTGGACTTCGACACCTCCCGGATCAGCCAGTCCACCTGCTCCTGGCCCAGGATGTTGGTGGCGTACGCCTCCTTGCCGTCCGTGTTGGGGGACTTGAAGGTGCGCATGTCCAGGCAGAAGATATCCAGCTGCGGGCCGCGGGAGATCTTCCGGTAGATGCGGGCCGGCTGGTACTGGCCGCCGTCGTCGAACGTGCCCGGCCGCCACAACGTGCTGCTGTCCGCGATGGGCATGTTTTCCTGCCAGGCCTGCCGACCGCGGGCAGCGAGGACGTTGACGTCCCGGACGGAGTAGCGGGGGTCGTCCAGGATTTCGCCGGGGTACCAGTTGTTGGTGGTCTCGTGGTCGTCCCAATTGGCGATCACCGGGACGTCCGCGAACATGGCGCGCATGTTGGCGTCCATCATGTTGTAGCGGTGCCGGCCTCGGTACTCGGTGAGCGTCTCGGCCACCTTGGACACCTCCTCCGTGACCAGGTTCCGCCACACCCGCCCGTCCTTTTCCACCACGGTGTCGGTAAGCGGGCCGTCCGCGTACACGGTGTCGCCCGAGTGGATGAAGAAATCCGGCCGGGTCTGGTGCATGGCCCGGTAGCCGAACATGCCGCCCACCTCTTCGTTGATGCCCCAGCCCTGGCCCGCGGTGTCGCCGGTCCAGACGAAGCTTTGCGCGTACGACGCCGGGACGTCGCCTCCGTTGTTTGTGTCACCGGCGCGTCCCTTGCCGTTCACCGCGCCCCTGTCCGGTGCAGTGCGGAAGGTGCCGCGGGCCGATTCTCCGGCCGCCCCGCCGTCGTCCTCGAAACTGATCTCCAGGGCGAACCGGGTGTTGGACGGGAGGTTTCCCGCGTGGATCTTCGCGGTGAAGTCGGACGCCTGGGTGGCCCGGGGCCCGCGGATGACCCGCTCAAAGGCGCCCCGACCGCGCAGGACCGCGCCGCCGTCGTCCACTGCCCGGAGCACCGCCGTCATGCGGCCTGCCTCCGAGGACCGGGACCACAGGACAGCCGAATCGGAAGTGACGTCACCGGTGGCGATGCCGCTGGGGAGCGTCAGCCGGTTCCGGACCAGGGCCACACCGGCTGGTGACCGGGTGGGTGCGGCGGGCGCGGTGGCGTTGGCGGCGTTTGCTGCGGCCGGGGCGGAGGCAAGTGCGGCGGCGAGCACGGAGCCCTTGACGATGGTGCGGCGTGGGATGTCAGTCATGCCCTCCACCCTTCAGCCGCCGTGCGCACAGGTCTTTTCGGCAAGGTGAACGGCGGGTAAGCCAGGGTTGAACAGCGCCCGTTCCCTACTCCCTCGCGAGCTCGCCGATCCGGCCCTCCCGCAGCGCTGCACCCACCGCTGCGATGCCGCCGTAATCCGGGAACAGCACCGACTGCCCGGCAATGAACCCGGACCCCGCCGTCGGAAGCGTCATGCTGCGGATCGCACCGGCATCCAGGTTCCGCAGGCTGTAGGCCAGGATGGCGGCCTGGATGGGGTCGAAGCCCTTGTCCACGGTGAGGCAGCAGGACGCGAACTCCACGAGGGACCGCACCGCTGTGACGTCGTTCAGCGCCCCGCCGGCGGTGAGGCGGGCCAGGATGGCGCGGAGCATGATCTGCTGGTCGCGGACCCGCTGGAAATCGCCGTCGGCAAACGCGTACCGCTCCCGGGAGAACTCCAGTGCCGCCTGGCCGTCCAGGTGGTTCATGCCGGCGGGGAACACATGCTCGGTTTCGATGGTCGACTGGAACGGGACGGGCACGTTGACGTCGATGCCGCCCAAGCCATCCACCAGGATCCTGAAGCCGCCGAAGTCCAGCATCAGGGTGTGGTCGATGGTGATTCCGAGCAGCTGCTGCACAGCAGCCGTCTGCATGTCGATGCCGCCGTACTGCAGCCCTGCGTTGATTTTGGCTCCGCCCAGACCGGGGACGTCCACCCATGTATCGCGATTGATGGAGATGAGGTAGAGGTTTCTGCGGTCCGCCGGAACGTGGACCACCATCAGGGTGTCCGCCCTTTGATCCTGGACTTCGCCGGTGGCTGCCGTATGAGCGGCGGCATCTTTTGCTGGTGTGCCGCGGATGTCGCTGCCGATCACCAGGATGTTCATTGCCCCGGGCGGCAGTTCCGCGATAGGCGGTGGTGCCGGTGGCGGCGTTTCCGATGGGCTTTCCGACGGCGTGGGGATGGTGGTCTCGCTTTGGGTGGCGGTGCCCTGGGCGGCCGGCGGCGTGACGTTGCCGGCGCGGGTAAGGCTCACCACGGCCACGACGGCGGCAGCCACCAGGACCAGGGCCAGCAACGCGGCGATCCAACGGCGGCGGCCGTGCGCCACCATCCACCGGCCGTGCTGTGAGGTGCCCGGGTTCCTGGGTCCGGCAGGACCGGATGGGTCCGAACCGCCTGGTGTGCTCATAGTGCCCCCTCACCTCACCGTGACTGTGGTGGGATCAGTGTCCGCCCGCCGGTGCCCGGTTGGCTACAGCCGTGGCCAAACTGTCACCTGCAGGGTGGTCACGGGCCGGACTCAGCTGGGTGCCGCCGTCGTGATGACACCGAATTCGCAGGGACGCTACAGCGAGTTCGGGACGTTCCCGCGAGCCGGAGAGTTGAGGCGGGCGTGCCGCAGGATGGACACGATGGCGGGGGCCAGCTCGTCCTCCATCTGCCGGTACACCTCGGGGGAGCGCCGGTACGGGTCAATGATGTCGTTCTCGGCGGAATCCGCCGGCAACGCCAGGTGCCGGACGCCTGCAGCACGGGCCGGGAGGCTCCGCCAGTACGCGGTGTTCGCGGCCAGCGGGTCGGCGTCACGGTGTTCCTCGGCGGGGGCGTCCGTGGCACGGCTGTCCAGCACATCGAGCATCCGGGCGAACTCGCGGATGGTGAACGTCCGCTTCAGCATCGACGCGTCCTGCTGCAGCACCTCGCCGCGGTGGCCGGAGGTCATGGTGAGCACCAGGTCAACGCCGCGGAGGATCCTGGAGTTGAGCTGCCGGGCCTCGAAGCCGTCCGGGTTCCCGCCGTAGGTCCGCACGATGTCCGCCGAAATCGGCTGCATGGGATCGCTCACCATGGCCCGGGTTCCGGCGCTGGCCACCTCGAACCCGCCGGGCACCACCTGGTTGAGCCCTGTTTGCAGCAGCCGTTCGGCCACAGGCGAGCGGCAGATGTTGCCCGTGCAGACGGTCAGGATTCTTACGGGTGCGGGGATATCCAAGGGAAGTTACTCTTTCCAGCCGATGCCGGGACCGTACAGTCCGTGCCTCTCAACTTAACACGCACACGCCCGACGGCGGCCGCCCCACCCCGCACGCGCGCCCACCACTGGCGGGCGCGCGGCGGAGCGAAGGAGTTACAGGCCGGCCAGGAGTTCCTTCATCTCAGTGATTTCGGCTTCCTGGGCCTTGACGATGTCGCGGGCCAGCTGGATGGTCTGGGGGTACTTGCCCGAACCGATTTCCTGCTGGGCCATGTCGATGGCGCCTTCGTGGTGCCCGGTCATCTGCTCGAGAAAGAGGCGGGCGGCGTCGGTGCCCTGTGCGGCCTTGAGCCGGGCAATGCCGTCGTCATCCACCATGCCGCCCATGCCGTGGCCGGAGTGGTCGCTCATCATGGTGGGCACGTTCCAGCCCTCCAGCCAGCCGGTCATCTGCTTGATCTCGGGTGTCTGCGCGTCCTTGATCCGCGTGGCGAGCGAGGCCACCGGGGCAGGGATGCCGGGCTTGGCCAGCAGGATGTCGCTCATCTCCACGGCCTGCTGGTGGTGCGGGATCATCATCTGGGAAAACATGATGTCCGCCTGGTTATGGTCCGCGTTGGCGTCCGGCATCATGCTGGACATCGGCGCGGAGCTGCCGTGGTCCATGGGCATGGTGCTGCCGGGGGTCCCGGATCCGGTCCCGCAACCGGCGAGCCCCAGGGAGGCTGCGAGGGCGGCTGCGAGGGTCAGCGTCTTGAATTTCGTGGTCATTGTTGGTCCTTCAGGGAAGTAGTTGAACTGGCTCGGTGCGCGGGTGGCCGCGCGGCGCAGTCGGCTTACGTCCGGCTGATGGACAGTTCGCAGGGCGTCGGGCTGGGCGGGATGAAGGAGTAGCCGGTGGCCCCGCGGGTACTGGCCGCCGGCGCCAGGAGTGTGATGTGGCCGGCCGGGGGCGGGACGGCCGCCAGCGATCCGGCCTTTGCCAGCGGGGTGCAGGACGCGCCGGCTTCCCGCGCATCCGGGCAGCCTGCGCTGCAGGATTCGGAGGCGGTGAAGGATGGGCCCGCACCAGCTGCGTCTGCCGTGCTGGCTGGGTGGCCAGTTGCAGAATGTCCGACGGCGGCGTGCCCGGCCGTATGCCCCACGGCGGCGTGTTCCTCCGCGGTATGCCCAACGGGAGCATGCCCGACGGCGGCGTCCCCGGCAGTGCGGGTGACGTCCGTGTGGGCTGCGTGGGACGAATGGTCCGCGGTCATAACGTGCATGCCGAAGATCCCGGCCACGATGGCCAGCACCGCAGCCAGTAGCCCCGCGCGGAGGAAAGCTGCCGACAGGACGCTGGCGCGTGCGGTCATGCTGGTTCCTCCTTCGCGGGTCTGGACTGGATCATTCTGGACTGGGCTGCTTTGGATCGGGCTGGACTGGACTGCTGCTGAACGGGACTGCTTCAGGACAGGCGGTGCCCAGTTCTTTCAACGTACCTCGGACGGGTTGAGTTTCACCCGCCGCAGCAGCTGGGCATTCAGAGCCACCACAATAGTGGATGCGGACATCAGGACGGCTCCGGCTGCCGGTGAGAGCACCACTCCGGCGAACGCCAGGACACCCGCGGCCAGCGGCACGGACAGGATGTTGTAGCCGGTGGCCCACACCAGGTTCTGCCACATCTTGCGGTAGCTTGCCCGGGAGAGGTCCACCATGGACAGCACCGCACGCGGATCGTTGCCGGCCAGCACCACTCCTGCTGATTCCATGGCCACATCCGTCCCGGTGCCGATGGCGATGCCCACCTCTGCGCGGGCCAGCGCCGGAGAGTCGTTGACGCCGTCGCCCACCATGGCCACCTTCATCCCGCGGGCCTGCAGTTCGGCCACCTTCTTGTCCTTGTCCGCGGGCAGGACTTCGGCGAACACCTCGTCGATGTTCAGGTCCTCGGCCACAGCTTGGGCCACCTGCCGGGCGTCGCCGGTGATCATGCCCACCTTCACGCCGCGGTTCTGCAGCGCCGCCACGGCCTGGCGCGACTCCGCACGCACCGCGTCCTCCAGGCTGACGGCGCCCAGCACGCGGCCGTCGTCGTCAATCACATGCAGGACGGCAGCGCCGCGGTCCATCCACGCCCGGGTGGACTGCGCCAGCGCGGAAGGTTCGACGGCGCCCAGCTCGCGCAGGAGCGCGGGCCCGCCCACGTGCACGGTGCGTCCGTCCACGCCGGCTTTGACGCCGCGGCCGGTCAGGGAGGTGGAACCGGTGGCAACCGGAAGGGTGAGGTTCCGTTCGCGGGCCGCCCGGACGATCGCCCGGGCCACGGGGTGCTCGCTGTCCGACTCAACGGCGGCGGCCAGGGCCAGCAGCTCATCGGGATCCACTCCTTCGGCAGCTGCCACATCCTTGAGCTGCGGTGCGCCTGTGGTGAGCGTGCCGGTCTTGTCGAAGAGGACAACGTCGATGGTGCGCATCCGCTCCAGCGCCATCCGGTTCTTGATCAGCACCCCGGCGCGGGCTGCCTGTTCAGTGGAGATGGCGATCACCAGCGGAATGGCCAGGCCCAGGGCGTGGGGGCAGGCGATGACCAGGACGGTCACGGTGCGGGTGACGGCTTCCGGGATGCTGCCCAGCAGGGTCCAGGCGATGAATGTCAGGACACCTGCGCCGGCGGCAAAGTAGAACAGGAAGGCTGCGGCGCGGTCGGCCAGGGCCTGGGCGCGCGAGGATGACGACTGGGCTTCGGCCACCAGCCGCTGAATGCCAGCCAGGGCGGTATCGTCGCCCACTGCGGTGACCCGGACGCGGACGCTGGTGTCGGTGGCCACGGTTCCGGCCACCACGGCGTCTCCAGGCCCGCGGGGCACGGTCTTGGATTCGCCGGTGATCATGGATTCGTCAACCTCGGCCTGCCCTTCCACTACCGTTCCGTCGGCAGGCATCCGGGCGCCGGAGCGGACCAGGACCAGGTCGTCAGGCTGGAGTTCGGAGGCGGGAACGGTTTCGGTGCCGGTTTCCGTAATGCGCTCGGCTTCGTCTGGCAGCAGCGCGGCTAGGGCATCCAAAGCCCCCTGCGCCGATCCCAGGGCGCGCATCTCGATCCAGTGGCCCAGCAGCATGATGGCCACCAACAGGGCAAGTTCCCACCAGAAGTCCAGGTCGAACCCGCCGATGCCAAGGCTGGTGACCCATGAGGCGGCGAACGCCACCGTGATGGCCATGGCGATCAGCAGCATCATGCCCGGCCGGCGGTCCTTCAGCTCCTGCAGCCCGCCCTTGAGGAACGGCTGGCCGCCGTAGAGGAAGATGACGGTTCCCAGGACCGGCGGGATCCAAGCCGAGCCCGGGAACACGGGCGCCATGTAGCCCAGGAGGTGGCCCACCATGGGGCTGAAGTAGACCACGGCAACAGACAGGGCCAGCGTGAGCCAGAACCTGTTCCTGAACATGGCGGTGCTGTGCCCGGCGTGTTGGCCCGTCGTGTGGACCGTGTGGTCGTCATCGTGGTGCAGGTGGGCGCCGTGCTGCAGGGATGCCGCGGTGTTCGCGTGGCCGGGAGCTTGCCCGGGGCCGGGGACGCGCCCGTGCCCGGAAGGGGCGGCAGCAGCCCGGGCGTCGGTGGCCGCGCCAGCGGATTGGCGGCCGCCGTCGTGATGGTGATGGGAATGGTCTTGCATGGGAGTCAGGTCCTTTTCTTGCTGAAGGAAGAATCCTTGTGGACAAGCAGGCGCTGGGATTGAACGGCTGTGAAAGCTGGGCGCCCCAGGGGCGCCGGCCGGGACATACCACTTCACTGACAACACTTTGAAGATACCCCTAGGGGGTATAGATGTCAAGGGCTGCGGACGGCGTGCGACCGGGGAACCAGCGGTCCTGCCTATCAACTTAATCTGGCGTCCGTCATACTTATATAAAGGCCCGCGCGGGGAGAGCATGCCTGTGCGGGCGGAGCGGATGCTACATGGAGGTGGCCCCTGTGAAGGATGTGCCCGGCCCTTACACGTATTCGAGTGCCTTGGGGGACGACGACTGCGTCGCCGGAACCTACACGGCGGAGGTGGATGGCTGGAAGCTCTCCTGGTCCGATGGGATGTACCAGCTGCACGGCTACCGCCGCGGCGACGTGGTTCCCACCCTGGAACTGCTGTTCGCCCACAAGCATCCCAAGGACCGGCCTCGTTGCGAAGCCATCGTGGCCCAGGTAGCCGAAACCGGTGGGTACTTCTGCATGTACCACCGGATCATCGATTCCAAAGGCAAAACCAAAAGGGTGTTGTCCTCAGGCGAAGGCATTATTGGCCCGGACGGCAAGGTCACGGTGATTGAGGGCGTGATGGTGGACCTCACCTCAACCCTGCAGCGCGAAACCGAGCAGACCGCCCGTGATGCGGTGGCCGGTGCTACGTCCACCCGCACCGTCATCGACCAGGCGCGGGGTATCCTCATGGGCCTGCTCGGCATCGGCTCCGACGAAGCCTTCCAGCTGCTGGTGGCCACCAGCAGCTACCGGAACGTCAAGCTGGTGGCAGTGGCGGCGGAACTGGTGCAGCTGGCCAACTCGGAGGACGCGCGGGAGTACCTGATCAAGGCCGTTAGGGCCATCGCGGAACGGGCGCCCGCAGCTTCGGGGGACCGGGACAAGCCCAGGGAACAACAGGCCGCCCGGGCGGCACCGGAACGCCGCGCCGCCCCTGGACCTTCCTCGGTAGCTGCCGGACGCTCCGCCGTCCCCGGCCCAGCGCCCCGCCCTCCCACGGCACGCCCGGGCGCCGGCCGCCGCCCCACAGGCTGACGCCCAGCGGGATCCATCCACAAGTCAGCATGCTGCCGAATGACTGGTCTTCGGGCGCCGTTCGAAGGATCCGGCCAGCGGACCCACGCCGCGCTGGTGGACAGCGAAGTCCACGTCATCAAGGATGCGCCGCACGGCTGCAACGTGAGCCACGCGGAGGAATAAAAACCGCGTGGTGATCGGATTCTTGGCGAAGTAGGCCGGTTACTGGCTTACGTACACGTTCTGATGGATGCGCCTTAAGCCTTCAGACTCCAGTTGGACGGCGTCGGCATAGTCCGGCACCAGGACTGCGGGCCGTTTGTCGGTTCCGCTGACGGTCACGATCTTGTTGCTGGAGCTGCCAGCTGCCGCCGCGCATCCCGCGTAATCGGTGACTTGCTGGTTCACGTTGACCACGGCCAGGCAGGCCTGGGCGCCATCAGAACTCTGCGCTGCAAAAAACTTCCGGCCGTCATCTTCCACCAGGAAACGCAGGGTGGTGCGGTCGACCTGTTCCAGAAAGTTGGCATCGTATGGGAACGTATCCTCGGGTCCGGCAGGGGCTTTCAGCGCATCAAGGCCGTACCCGTCGCTCGCGCAGCCACCGAGCAGCAGTGGAGCCGCCAGCACTGCAACCGTTGCCGCGTCTTTGAGCTTCATCATCTGTTTCCCCCCAGGATCGTCACTACCGTGCCAATGACGCTATCGCACCTTTTTTGGTGGGTCTTGTCATACGCAAGCAGACCGTTTCGTCTGCGCCGTCCAATGGCCGGTACGATGGATAAAGGTGAGCCGGGAAGTCTGGTCGGCATAGTTTCGTCGACCCCCAAAGTCAGGACCCTGCCGTGACCTCCGCCCCGCAGCCCCCGCACAACCCCCAGCCCCGCCGCTCCATCCTGGCCCGTGGCTCTTACGCCGAAGCCTTGCGCATCGGCGAGATCCTCCGCAAGGAAACCGTGGGCGGCGCCCTCCTCGTGGCCGCCGCGGTGATCGCCCTCATCTGGGCCAACTCGCCGGCGTCGGACAGCTACTTCGCCCTCAGGGACATCACCGTGGGCTACGAGCCCTGGCACCTGGAGCTGAGCCTGGGCGCCTGGGCCGCCGACGGGCTCCTCGCGGTGTTCTTCTTCCTGGTGGGCCTGGAGCTCAAGCGCGAATTCGTGGCCGGGGACCTGCGCCAGATCAGTACGTCCATCGTCCCGGTGCTGGCCGCCGCCGGCGGCGTGCTGGTCCCGGCGGTGATTTACGCCGCCGTGAACTTCTCCAACCCGGAGGCACTGCGCGGCTGGGCCATCCCTACCGCCACTGACATCGCGTTCGCCGTGGCGGTGCTGGCAGTGATCGGATCGCACCTGCCCAGCGCCCTCCGCATTTTCCTCCTGACCCTGGCCGTGGTGGACGACCTGATTGCCATCAGCATCATTGCGTTCTTCTACTCCAGCGACATTCAGGCGGGTCCGCTGCTGCTGGCCCTGATTCCGCTGGCTCTGTTCACATTCCTGGTCCAGAAGTACCGCCGCTTCTTCGGCACCCACATGGCCGCGGCCTGGCTGATCCTGCTGCCGCTGGGGTTTGCTGCCTGGGCGCTGGTGCACGCCTCCGGCATCCACGCCACGGTTGCCGGCGTGCTCCTTGGCTTCGCCGTTCCGGTAATCCGGTCGCAGGCGAGCGGCGGGCCGGAAGCCGGGCCCGGCCTGGCGGAAATTTTTGAGCACCGGTTCCGGCCGATCTCCGCCGGCATTGCCGTGCCGGTTTTTGCCTTCTTCTCCGCCGGCGTGGCCGTGGGCGGCTGGGAGGGACTCGGCTCGGCATTGACCGACCCGGTGGCGCTGGGCATCATCCTGGCGCTGGTCCTGGGCAAGCCCATCGGCATCCTCGGCGCCACGTGGCTCCTGACCAAGACAACAAAGGCAAAGCTGGACGATTCCTACCGATGGATCGACATCTTTGGCGTTGCCCTGCTGGCCGGCATCGGCTTCACCGTGTCCTTGCTGGTGGCCGAGCTCAGCTTTGGCCAGGGCAGCATCCATGACGACCATGCCAAGGTGGGCATCCTGACCGCGTCGCTGCTCGCCGCCGTCCTGGCCAGCATCATCCTCCGCACCCGGAACCGGCAATACCGGCAGGCCGAGGAACTGGAAAAGGTTGACGCGGACCAGGACGGCATCCCGGACGTCTACCAGGGCCGCGGCTAGGTAAACCCCACGGACGCACGACGCCGGCACCTACCCGTGTGCCGGCGTCGTGGTTATCTGTGGCCGGCTAGGCCGGGGCGAGTCCCAGCAGGGGGTCCGCGGGTGCCTCCACGTGGCGGATCTCCAGCGCCTCCGGGTCCAGCAGCTTCCGCGCACCGGTCCGTGCGTCCAGGATCCAGAACAGATCCAGTGCTGGCACCACCCCGGTTACCCGGCCGCTGTGGAACAGCTTGCCCCGGTGCCACGCCTCGATGTTGTCTCCAATGCGGAGCTGACTGGTACTGACTCCCTGTGCCTCCATGCGGGCTGCCTCCTGCTGGTTGTGTCCCCGTAACCCCAGCTTGCCGTGGCGAGGTTGCAGGAGTGTTTCCGCAGGGTGATCTTTCTGTGTCAGTTGGGGTTGGTGCGCCGGATGCTCAGCATGTGAAGAAGCAGGGCACGCTGTGGCTGGCCCGGGTTGCGGTCCACGAACAGGCTGAGGGAAGCGCGGGCGCCGGCCTCACGGGGGTCCGCGCCGCTGAGAATCTCCTCGATGATCTCCATGGCCTGCAGCTGGAGGTCCAGGAGGGCCACTTCTTCGCTGATGGACAGCGGAGTTCTGGGATTGCCGGTCATGGCGTGCCGCCTTCGTACTGGGAGCCCACCCCGGGGAGGAGCAGCTGCCTCTCCCAGGCCCATCCAATGAATGTACTAAGTTTACTTACAACATCTGCTGCGGCAAGGTTTTCCGGCCCCCACTTTTCGGCACACCTGCGGCGGATCAGCCGTGCGTGGGCTCCTCCACCAGGGCGGTGGCGATGCTTGAGGCGTCGTCCAGTGCTGCCAGGTACCGCTCGGCATCCAGGGCGGCGGAGCAGCCGGTACCGGCTGCGGTGATGGCCTGGCGGTAGCGGTGGTCTACGGCGTCACCGCAGGCGAAGACGCCGGAGAGGTTGGTGCACGTGGTGGGGGAGTCCACCTTGATGTAGCCCTCGTCATCCAGGTCCACCTGGCCGGTCAGCAGTTCGGTGCGCGGCAGGTGGCCGATCGCCACGAAGATGCCCGTGGCGCCGAGTTCCCGGGTTTCGCCGGAGCGTGTGTCCGCCAGGGTGACTCCGGTGACTTTGGTGTCGCCGTGGATGGCGGTGATGGCCGAGTTCCATTCGAACCGGATCTTGGGGTTGTCCTTGGCGCGCTGCGCCATGATGCGGGAGGCGCGCAGTTCGCCCTTGCGGACCACGACGGTCACGGACTTTCCGAAGCGGGTCAGGAACGTTGCTTCCTCCATGGCGGAGTCGCCGCCGCCGACGACGATGATGTCCTGTTCACGGAAGAAGAACCCGTCGCAGGTGGCGCACCAGGACACCCCGTGCCCGCTGAGCTTCTTTTCCTCGGGCAGGCCCAGTTCCTTGTAGGCGGAGCCGGTGGCAAGGATGATCGCGGGTGCCTCGTGAGTCTCCCCGGCGCCGGTGACCACGCGCTTGACGGAACCCTTCAGGTCAACGGACGTGACGTCGTCGAACACCACCTTGGCACCGAATTTCTCGGCCTGCTGCTGGAGCCCGTCCATGAGTTCCGGGCCCTGGATGCCGGCGGGGAAGCCGGGGAAGTTTTCCACCTCGGTGGTGTTCATCAGCGCACCACCCGCGGTGACGGAACCGGCCAGCACCAGCGGGGCCAGGCCGGCGCGGGCGGCATAAATGGCGGCGGTGTAGCCCGCGGGGCCGGAGCCGATGATGATCAGCTGTTCGTTGCTCATGGGGTTCTCCTTGGAGGTAGCGGGCGTGCGCGCCCCTCCAGTGGAGCAATGGTCATCGGCCCCTGTCAATCCGCTGCATAATGGGCGCATGACCCCACCACAGCTCCCCGTGGCAGCCCCATGACCGGCGAAGCATCAGGATCAATCATTGCCCGCGGCTCGGCCTGGGAGGTCTTCCGGGTCTTCCTCAAACTGGGCCTCACCTCGTTCGGCGGCCCCATCGCGCACCTGGGCTATTTCCGCGACGAGCTGGTACGGCGGCGCAAGTGGGTGGACGACAGGGAATATGGGGACCTGGTGGCCCTGTGCCAGTTCCTTCCCGGGCCCGCCTCCAGCCAGGTGGGCTTCGGCATGGGGCTGCACCGCGCCGGCCCCCTCGGCGCGCTGGCCGCGTTCCTCGCCTTCACCCTCCCGTCGGCGGCACTGCTGGTCGCCTTCGCCCTGGGAGCCTCGCTGTTCCAGGGTGCCGTGGGGTCCGGGATCCTCACCGGACTGAAGATCGTGGCCGTGGCCATCGTGGCCCAGGCCGTGTGGGGGATGGCCAGGGCACTCACCCCGGACCGGGAGAGGGCAGCGATCGCGGCCGTCGCGGCCCTGTCCGCCTCCCTGCTGGCCGGTTCCGCCGGCCAGATCTCGGCAATACTGTTCGGCGCGCTCGCCGGGCTGTTGGTCTGCCGGCGGGGCACCACCGATCTCACCGGACAGATGCGATTCCCCGTCAGCCGGACAGCGGGCATCATCTGCCTGGCCCTGTTCGTGCTGCTGCTGCTGGGCCTGCCGGTGCTGGCGCTGACCACCGGCTCGGCCGGGATCACCCTGTTTGAGGCGTTCTACCGGGCCGGGGCGCTGGTGTTCGGCGGCGGGCACGTGGTCCTCCCCCTGCTCCAGGCCGGTGTGGTGGACCCCGGCTGGGTGTCCAACCAGCAGTTCCTGGCAGGCTACGGCGCCGCGCAGGCGGTGCCGGGGCCCCTGTTCACTTTCGCGGCCTACCTGGGCACGGCGTCCGGATACGGTCCGGGCGGCGTGGCGGGCGCCGCCGTCGCGCTCGCCGGCATCTTCCTGCCAGGGTTCCTGCTGCTCACCGGCGTGCTGCCGTTCTGGAACTCATGGCGGTCCCGGCCCGGGGCGCAGGCCCTGATGCGGGGCGCCAACGCCGCCGTGGTGGGCATCCTGGCTGCCGCCCTGTACAACCCGCTGTTCACCACTGCCATCACCGGGCCGGGCCCGTTCTGCCTGGGTCTGGTCTGCTTCGTGCTGCTCATCGCGTGGAAGGCGCCGCCGTGGGCCGTGGTCCTGGTGGGCGCGGCCGGGGGAGTGCTGCTGGCGCTCGCCGGCTGACTCCGGGAAAGCCAGCGGCTGGGCCCGAAGCGGTGCCGTGGGAGTAGGCTTTAATTGCCGTCCGGTCCTGGGCGGCTCGGGTCCCGGTTCAGTCCGTGGGTGGCTGTGCCGGGCAGCACCAGGAAGCCCTCCATGGCCACAGACAGAACCGACGAGCTGGTAGCCAAGCGCCTCGGCGAACTGGTGCTCACCAGTTCCCATGTTGAAGAATTCCTCCATGACCTGGCCGTTGAGGCCGCAGCCGAGCTCTCCTCGACGGGGCAGCAGGTGTCCTGTTCCATCACCGTGGTGCGGCGCAAGAAGGCAGCAACGGCAGCCAGCAGCGATGGACGCGCCAGGGCCATGGACGAGGTGCAGTACGCCTTCAACGACGGCCCGTGCCTGTCGGCCATCCGCCTGGCCACCACCATCCATGTCCCGGACCTGCACAACGAGCGCCGCTGGCCGAAGTACCTGGAAGCGGTGAACAAAGGAACCCTCAAATCCATCCTGGCGGTGCCCGTCCCCGTGGACAATGACGCACGGGCAGCCCTGAACCTCTACTCCGACGGCAAGGATGCGTTCCCCGCCGACGCCGTTGCCTCCGCCGAACGGTTCGCCCGGGAAGCCAGCCAGTCCCTGCGGCTTGCGCTGCGGATTGCCCAGCTGACGGATGCGCGCGACGACCTTGCCGCCGCCATGGCTTCACGCACCACCATCGACCTCGCGGCCGGGGCCATCATGGGCCAGAACCGGTGCAACCAGGAAACGGCCATGGCCATCCTCAAGAGCGCCTCCAGCACGCGCAACATCAAGCTCCGGGACGTCGCTGCCCGGGTGATCGCCTCGGTGGCCGCCGACGATACCGTCAGCACCCACTTCGACTCCTGACGCCGCGGTCATAGGCACGGCAGGACGTACGACGCCGGCTTGCCGCCACGGTGCCTTACTCGCCGTTGTTCCCGGGAGCGGCAGCCCCGGCCACCAGCAAGGCGCTGACCTCAGCCAGGGTGCCACCGGATTTCCTGGCCTGGGTGATCAACCGGCCCAGGGCATCATCGTGGCCGATGCCGTGCCGCTCCATCAGCATCCCGCAGGCCCGGTTGATGGTGTCCCGGGTGGCGAGCGTGGCTTTGAGGTGGCCCGCCATCCGCAGCGGAACCTCGGTGCCCTGGACGTGCGCCAGCAGCGTGGCGGCGGTTCCGGCGAACAGGGGGAGCACCCGGCCGGTGGACCCGTCGTATTGACCCGGCAGCGCCGAATAGATGTTGAGGGCGCCCAGCGCCTGGCCGCCGGCCATCAGCGGAGCACTGGCCACGGAACGGACCGCAGTGTCCAGGACAGCGGCACGCCAGTTCGGCCACCGCTGGTCCGTGTGCACGTCTTCCACGAGCACCACTTCTTCGGCGGACCATGCGGTGAGGCACGGACCTTCGTCGAGTTCGTACTGGACGGCGTCCAGCTGCTCCACCAGGGGATGGGTGGCGGCGCTGCTGATCCGGTTGCCGCCGGCGTCCAGGATGGACACCCCCGCCTCCGGGTGGCCCGGCAGGGTTTCCTTGATGGCCCGGGCCATCAGGGCGACGGCGTGGCTTGCCTTTTCCTCGGTCAGCAGCAGTCCGCGAATGCGGGCGATGGTGTCCGAGAGGTCGTCGAGGGGGAGCCGCTTCATGCTCTGCAGGCCTGTTCCGCGTCTGCATCCATTGCCGCCGGTGGACTGCAGCGGCTACTCGCGCCGGCCTGTGCAGAGGGGGCCGGGGAGGACAGGCCCTGGTGCCCGTCACGATTCAGAATGTACCTGCGTTAGCGGGGGAAGTACAGCGGGAGGCGGGCGGGGGACGGCAATGCACCCGGAGCGGAAGCCGCCCCCGGTGCAGGTGCCTGAAATTACCGGCTCAGGCGTGTGCGTAGGTGAGGCAGTCCGCGTTGTCCCGGCCCGGGCCAACATGGACCTCGGGTGCCTGGCACATCAGGTGGTCGTTGTGGACGCATTCGCTGCGCTGGCAGGCCCCGACGTCGGCGAGCACCTTGGGCAGGCCGCCGTGGACGCCCACCTCAATGAATGTGGCGCAGTGGGCGTGGTTTTCGTCCCCGCCCACGGTGATGGCGGCGGCGTTGCAGTTCGTGTGGTCGTTAAAGGAACAGTTCGTTACGCTGCAGTCCGCGACGTGCGTTGTCATGGAAAGTCCTCCTTGGCCGGCCACCCCGGGCGGGCAGCTCCGTTTGACCACCGTAGACCCGGGTGGGCCAATCAAAAAGACCCAATTGTCTTGCCTAATTGGCACCCGACCGCGTTCGCTGGCCGAGCCGCCCTGGCCGGTGGTTGCGCTGACCGCTGCGCCCTTTCCAACGGGTGCGCTTGCCGGTCGAACCCTTCCCGCCGGCCGATCCGGTGCTTATCCTGTACTTCTCGGCGGCAAGCAGCGACCGCCAGCAGATACCCACGGCGTGGCCAACGGGAGGGCTGGCATGGACGGGCAGGAAACGGCGGACACGGCGATGGACACCGTCCGGAATAACGGCACCGCACCACCCGGTTCCAGGACCTTCGGGGTTGAAGAGGAACTGCTGCTGGTGGACCCGGGCAGGGGTGACGCGGTGCCCATGGCCGGCGCCCTGCTGGACCTCTACGTCCGGCCGTTCGAGTCCAGTGCCGGTCCGGTGCTGACGGCCGAGTTCCAGCAGGAAATGATCGAAGTGGTCACCCCGCCGCACTCCACCCTTGCCGGTCTCCAGGCGGACATCGTTGCGGGGCGTGACATTGCCCGGCGGGCCGCTGAGGATGTGGGCGTCCGGGTGGCCGCCCTGGGTACCTCGCCCCTGCCGAGCGATCCGCACCCGGTACGGCTGCGCCGGTTCGCGGCCATGGTGGAGGAGTACGGACTGACCGCCCGGGAACAGCTGACCTGCGGCACCCACATCCACGTGTCCGTGGACTCGGACGCAGAGGGGGTGGCGGTGCTGGACCGGATCCGGAACTGGCTGCCGGTGCTGGTGGCCCTCAGCGCCAACTCTCCGTTCTGGCACGGCGAGGACACCGGATACGCCAGCTACCGGTCCCAGGTGTGGAGCCGGTGGCCGTCCGCCGGGCCGCTGGACATCCTGGGCACCCCGGACGCCTACCACCAGCTGGTGCACGACATGGTGAGCACCGGCGTCGCAATGGATGAAGGCATGATCTACTTCGACGCCCGGCTGTCCCGGCACTATCCCACCGTGGAGGTGCGGATCGCCGACGTCTGCATGATGCCGGAAAACACCGTGCTGCTGGCCGGGATCGTCCGCGGGCTGGTGGAGACGGCTGCCCGCGAATGGAAGGCCGGAACCGACCCCGCGCCCGTGCCCACCGCCCTGTTGCGGCTGGCCGTGTGGAAGGCCAGCCGCTGGGGGCTGCGCGGGGAACTCCTGGATCCGGTGACCAGCAGGCCCGGGCCGGCCCTCGGCGTCGTCAATTCCCTCCTGCACCATATCCGCGCGGCGCTGGAGGACATGGGCGACCTGCAGCGGGTGGAGGAGCTGACGGACCAGCTCCTGCACACCGGCACCGGAGCCGTCCGCCAGCTCGAGGTACTGCACCGGACGGGCGACCTGGAGGACGTGGTGGACGACGCCGCCAACTGCACCGTGGGGTCCGGAATCCAGGGCGCGCAGCGGGGGATATCGGGGGATTGACAGCGGCCCGTCCTGGGCGCACGCTGTTACCGCTGGGGCCTGCATTGGTGCGGCCTGGACGCCGGCGCGGCTGTTGAAAGCCCGGCGTGGAAACTGTGGCGTTGAACGCCGCGGGCGGGCGGCCAACCATCCCGGAGCTGCCCCGGCGCCCCGGACGAACAGTTGAAAAAGCTCCCTTGTCTGGAGAATGAAATGGCCGGAGAAACTGCCACAGCGCTTGAAGCGAAATCCTTTGATGAACCCGACGAGAAGCGCCGTCCCCCGAACACCGTGGTGGATGTGGTGCACATTGGCGGCACCACCCTGGCCCGGCTCACCTTTGAACGCGGCTGGCGCTGGTCAGAGACGGTGAAGACCGTGGTCAAAACGGACAGCTGCCAGGTCAACCACGTGGGCATCTGCACCTCGGGGACACTGACCGTCGAGATGGACGACGGCACACGGACCACTGTCAGCGCAGGCCACGCCTACGCCGTTCCGCCCGGCCATGACGCCTGGGTGGAAGGCGATGAGACCTTCGTGGGCTACGAGATCCTGAGCGCAGCCGCGTACGCCAAGCCCGAGTGAGCCGCGCCTGATTTCCGCCTGATCCCGCTCCCCGCGCATGTTCCGCCTAAGGGAAGCCACCGACGCCGGGCTTCGGAAGAAGCCCCGGCGCGGGTTGCGCCGCGCCGGGTTCGTCCTGCTCGCCGTCGTGGGCCTGGTCCTGGCCTCCACGCTGCTGAACCTGTTCCTGGAGTCCCGGGAGCGGGCCACCGTCCAGCCGTACGGGGAGCGGGTGGCGGTGGCCGGTGGCAGCCTGAACGTGGTGCGGAACGGGCAGCAGGGCCAGGCCATCGTGCTGCTCAGCGGCCTGGGCACCCCCGCCCCAGGCCTGGACTTCCAGCCGCTGGTCCGTGAGCTCAACGGCTTCGACGTCACGGTGGTGGAGGGGTTCGGCTACGGATACAGCGATCCGGACGCCGGCCCGCGGAGCAACGGGAACATCAGCAACGAACTCCATGAAGCGCTGGCAGCGCTGCAGGTTCCGCGGCCCTACGTCCTTGCCGGTCACTCCATCTCCGGTTTCTACCTGCTGGACTACGCCAACCGGTACCGGAGCGAGGTGGCTGCGGTGATCGGCATCGACGCCAGCATCCCCAAACCCGGGGACGGGCCTGTTCCGGAGCCGCAGCCAGGCCTCAACTGGGCCCGGGCCCTGTCCGCCACCGGGCTGCTGCGGGCCGTGGCGTCGGTGGCCCCCGCCGTCGTGGATCCCGGCAGCAGCGCCTTCACCGACGACGAGCTCAAGCGCATGCGCATGATGTGGTCCTGGAACTTCGGCAACCCGGCCGTGGAGGACGAGACGGCCCGGATCGCCAACAATGCCGCGGCGCTGCGGGGCGTCACGTACCCGGATGACCTGCCGGTCCTCGCCTTCATCGCCGACGAAAAGACTGACCGGACAGCGGAGAAGGTCTCGGCGGCGGAAAACCTGCTCAAGAACGTGGCGCGGCACCAGGTGCTGCCGCTCGAGGGCGGGCACTACCTGCACTGGACGCAGGCTCCACGGATGGCCGAGGCTATCCGGGCGTTCGTCGGCCCGAACGGATAATTCCCGGGCGGAATGCCCGGACCCTCTCTTTCAGGCTGCGGGGCCGCGTGCGGTTGCCGCCCGCGGCGTTGCCGTTCGGGACGCAGCCCCGGACGTAACGTGGCGCCGTTCAAGCGCGACGACGTCACGGCCAAAGGAGAACAGGAGCAGCGGGAGGGCCACGGCCGGAGCGGCGGCAGCAAGGGCGGGCGGCATGCCAGGGACCAATGCCGTGACCAAGGCAATAAGCAGGGCCAGCGGCTGTACCGCGCCGATCAACTTGCGGGCCGTGCTCCGCGGCAACGGCTCACCCAGGTGCGGCCGGACAAGCCCGGCTGCCGCCACCACGTAGTACATCGCCCCGATGGTCAGCGTCCACAGGCCCACCACCGTCACCGTGGCCACGGACAGGACCAGCACCAGGAAGGCATCCGTGGCGGAATCGAACCGGGCTCCCGCCTCCGAAGCGGTCCCGGTCCGCCGCGCCACGCGGCCGTCCACAGCGTCGAGCAGGAGTGCCGTGCTGCCCAGGATTACCAAGAGCAGGCCGGTCCCCGGGCCGGGGACCTGGCCCGGCACCTGCCCGGCAAACAGCGGCGGGACGGCCAGCACGGCGCAGGCGGCGGCCAGGGCGGCGCGGACCAGGGTGATCCGGTCGGCCGGCGTCGGACGCCAGGTTGCGATGGTCTCCACCATCTAAGTATCCCGGCGCACAGTGCCATGACGCTCGGCGTCCGGGATGCCGCGCCGGCTCCGGCTGCTGCGGACCAGGCCCGCCGCGGCCAGGATGGTTCCGGCGCCCTCCGCCACGGCGCTGAGGGTCTTCGAGAAGAACCACACAGGATCGTACATAGCCGGGAACGGGCCGAACGCCGGGACATCAACGTACCGGTAGAGCATCACGGCGGCGAACGCGCTGAAGGCCACCACCAGTGCTGCGGCATAGGAGGCGCGGCTGCCGCGGATCACCACCCACAGCCCCACGAGGACCGCGGCGGCGGCCTCGAGCAGGAACAAGGTGCCCTGGCTGATGACGCCGGGCGGCGCGTCCTGATGGCCCGGGGCGAGGAAGAGGTGCACCCCGGCATCGATGAACAACGCCACAGCCGTCAGTATTCGGAGGACCACACTGATAAAACGTCCAAAACGACGAACTGGTTCACCGCGGGCCACGGTGAACCAGTTCAACGGGAACCAGATCAACCGGCAATCTTCAGCCGGACTTCCGGCGGTAGATGGCCGCCGCGAATCCGTAGGCGACGGCCAGGATGCCCACCAGCCAGGCCAGCGCCGTCCAGATGCCGCTGCCCACTGGTTCCTGGGCGAGGAGCGCACGGAGGGTGTCCACTATGGAGGTGACCGGCTGGTTCTCGGCGAACCAGGCCACCGGGCCGGGCATGGAGCCGGTGGGCACGAACGCGGAGCTGATGAACGGCAGGAAGATCAGCGGGTAGCTGAAGCCGCTGGCCCCGTCCACGGTCTTCGCCAGCAGGCCCGCGATCACCGCGATCCACGTCAGTGCCAGGGTGAACAGCGCCAGGATCCCGACGACGGCGAGCCACGCCGCCACGGACGCCCCGGACCGGAAGCCCATTACCAGGGCCACGCCCACCACCATCGCCACGGCGGCAAAGTTTGCGGCAAGCGAGGTGAGCACATGGGCCCAGAGGACGCTGGGCCGGGCCACGGGCATGGACCGGAACCGTTCGAAGATGCCGCCCTGCAAGTCAAGGAACAGCCGGTACGCGGTGTAGGCCACGCCGGAGGAAATGGTGATCAGCAGGATGCCGGGCAGCAGGTAGTTGACGTACGGCCCGCCCGTGCCGGTGCTGATGGCCCCGCCGAACACGTAGGCGAACAGCAGCATCATGGCCACCGGGGTTACCGCCGTGGTGATGATGGTGTCCGGGCTGCGGAGGATGTGGCGCAGCGAGCGGCCGGTGAGAACACGGGTGTCGCTGAGAATGTGCGTGGTCATCACAGTTCCTTTCCCACGAGGGACAGGAAGACGTCCTCGAGGGAGGGCTGCTTCTCGACGTATTCCACCGTGGCCGGCGGCAGGAGTTGCTTGAGTTCGGCGAGGGTCCCGTTCCGGATGATGGTGCCCTGGTGCAGGATGGCGATGCGGTCTGCCAGCTGCTCGGCTTCGTCAAGATACTGCGTGGTGAGCAGCACGGTGGTGCCCCGGCCGGCGAGCTGCCGGACGGTCTGCCACACCTCAAGGCGCGCCTGCGGGTCCAGGCCGGTGGTGGGTTCGTCGAGGAAGATGACGGGCGGGTTGCCGATCAGGCTCATGGCGATGTCCAGCCGGCGCCGCATGCCGCCGGAGTAGGTGGCGGCCCTGCGGTTTCCCGCCTCGGTGAGGGCAAACCTGGCCAGGAGCTCGTCCGCGATGGCGCGCGGTTCGGGCAGGTGGCGCAGCCTGGCCACCAGCACCAGGTTTTCCCGCCCGGTAAGCACCTCGTCCACCGCGGCGAACTGGCCCGTCAGGCTGATAGACCCGCGCACTTCAGCCGGCTCCGCGCCGACGTCGTACCCGTGCACCGTGGCGGTGCCCGCGTCCGCTGCCAGCAGCGTGGACAGGATGCGCACCAGGGTGGTCTTGCCGGCGCCGTTGGAGCCGAGGAGCGCGAAGATGGTCCCGGGCGCCACGTCAAAGTCGATGCCCCGCAGCACGTGCAGGTCCTTGAACGACTTGTCGATGCCCCGCACCCGGATGGCGGGTTCCGGCGCGGC
The DNA here is from genome assembly GCF_050038305.1 of Pseudarthrobacter sp. 1G09. Taxonomy (NCBI): domain Bacteria; kingdom Bacillati; phylum Actinomycetota; class Actinomycetes; order Micrococcales; family Micrococcaceae; genus Pseudarthrobacter; species Pseudarthrobacter sp. 1G09. The sequence continues at coordinate 3,508,228 of NZ_CP188306.1, read as the reverse complement.
TGCCGCGGTCATGGCTTGGATTCCTTCCTCTTCGCATCGTCAACGGCCTCGATCAGCCGGGCGCGTTCCTTGTCGATCCAGCGCTTGCCCCCATAGGCCTGGGCGAACGATTCGGCGAACTCCACGGGGTCGCTGCCCACGATGTCGCCCACCGGGGTGCCGTCGATGGCGGCCCGTTCCCAGAGGTCGGCGAGGCCGGAGATCATCTGCACCATGGTGTCGCCCTCGGTAACTCCGCCGTAGTACATGAGGTACCTGTTGAAGGCCGCGGCGGCGGTGAGGTACGGCTCGGGCAGCGCATCGAGGCGTGCCTTGGCCTGCTTGTACTGCTTCTTCTGCTCGAGCGGGCCGGTGAGTGCTTCGGTCCATTTGGCGGCCATGTCAGTTACCTTCCTGGTGGAGCTGTTCGATTCGTTCTGCGAGGAAGCTCCACGTCCTCCAGAACTCTGCAAGTTCCTGCGTGCCCACAGCGTTCAGCGAGTACACCTTGCGCGGCGGGCCCTTCTCGGACGGGACCTTCTCCACGTCCACCAGGCCGCGCTGTTCAATGCGGACCAGCAGCGCGTACACGGTGCCCTCCGCAATGTCCGCAAAGCCCTGGTCCCGCAGCCGCGTGGTGATCTCGTAGCCGTAGGCGGGCCGGGTGGCCAGGATCGCCAGGACGATGCCTTCCAGCGTGCCTTTGAGCATCTCCGTCATCTGTTTGCCCATGTGCTGCTCCCGCTACTTAGTGTTGCTGACTACCACTACATAGTAACACTGAGTACCGTTGGCGCAAGAGATTTTTTCCGGGCCTCTTTGGCGGGCCTTTTTGCCCTTGAAGATGGCGTCAGTGAGGCGTTGACTTAAGTTGCGGGCAGCAGTGTCCGCGGGACGGAAGGGCAGCAGGCCCCACCGTTCCGAACAGAAAGGAAATTCAGTGACTAAGTGGTATCGGTGGCAGGACTGGGCAACAGTCGCCGCCGGGCTCTTCACTGCGGTCGCGGTCCTGTGGACCCGGCAGCTCAACTTGTCCACAACCTGCATGCTCGTTTTCGGCGGGCTGCTGGTGGTCAGTGGCCTGATCAACCTGGCCATGCCCGGAATGCCTGCCGTGGAATATGTCCAGGCAATCCTCGCCGCAGGGCTGGTCCTCTCGCCATGGCTGGGGACCTACACAGGCGCCACGGGAGCGGCGCTGACATCGTGGATCGCAGGTGGCGCGGCGCTGGTGGTTACAGCAGCCGCCATCAAGCCGAGCACCGACGTCCGCCACGCCTACCGCGTCTCGCATTAGCACCGGAATCCGCCACGGCCGGGGCGGCGCGGAGCGGGGTTGTCCCGCCACCAGTAGCCGAGGCCGTGGCGGAGCTATGTCGGGGCGGTCAGGCAACCGCCGGCCGCACCTTGACGCCGCGCAGCGAGCGGAGAAGTACGACGGCGGTGACGGACCCCGCTGCCATGATGGACGCGAGCACCACCACCTGGAACCGGCCCGCCTCCAGCGGTGAGGCGCCGCCGAAGATGGCACCCACGAACGCGCCGGGAAGGGTGACCAGGCCGGTGGTTTTGGTCTGGTCCGTGGAGGGGATCAAGGCCGAATGCACCGATTGCCGGGCCTGCCCCAGCGTGGCCACACCGGCGGTGGCACCCAGCGCCAGCCACCCTTCCACTTGGTCCCACTGCTCATTCACGGCCTGGAAGAACCGGCGTCCGGCCAGCACGGCGATGGTCATGCAGTTGCCGGTCACAATGCCGCCCACCGCCAGGACGTACCGCGGCGTGAAGTCGATCGCGCCGGTTGCGAACACGACGCCCAGGGTCACCGTGATGCCCAGCGCCATCGTTCCGGCCACCACGGCAAACCGGTGCCACGACCAGCCAAGCCGGCGCGCCGCCGTCGTGGCCGCCACGCTGAACATGACCAGCAACGCCGCGCCCACCCACAGCGGATCGCTGATGATGCCGCCCAGGATCAGGCTGATGAGGGCCAGTTGGGCGGCGCCGCGGAGGATGGCCACGGCGGGGGCGAGGTACGACGGCGTCCGGGAGCCCCAGAGGACGCCCACCGTGAGTGCCACCAGGATGGCGAGCGCCGCCAGGGTGGGCAGCAGGCCGGCAAGGTGGGGCATCAGGCCAGCGTATCCCGCGTGGTGAGCGCGGCGGCAACGACCACGGCTTCTTCGAGGGTGGCGGGCATCGCGGAGTGGAAGGCAGCCAGGGCATCGGCTCCCCGGACACGGGAGGCCAGCACCACCACATGGACCACCTCGTCGAACGCAGCGCTGCAGGCGAGCACATCGCCCAGCCCGTGCCGCCAGTGCGGCCCCGGCCCGGCGTCAGGCTGAAACACCACCCACCAGCCGGCACCGCCCGTGTCCAGGAAGACGTACCCGCCCGAAGGGTGGAGCGCGATTGCGTTCACTCCGCGGCCGCCGTACCCCTCCACCGTTTCAGGAGGGGCCGCGAACCGGAACCCCGCTGTCGTGTTGGGGAAGATCGTCCCAGCGCATATGCCCTGCCTTTCCGCCCGTGCCAACCCTGCACGTCCATCACACGCCTGCAGGCCGGAAAAGAGGCCGGTTTGCTGGCTATTTTGACGGGTTCTTGACGCACCCCTCCGGTCGCGGGAGCCGGCGCCGGATGCTCAGACCAGACCTTGGCCGGATGTGCGCGTCACCAACGGTAACCGCGGACGACGGCGGGAGCCCGGTTTCGCGGTCACGCCCGCTCAGGTAAAGGTCAGGGGCGTGGCCGGTGCCGTGGTTGGATGGTTGGCATGGGGAAACGGTTGGATGGCGGCGTCTTGATGGTCTTTGCCGTCACTTTGCTGTTCCTGTCGGTGCTGTCGACGTTCATGGTGTTCGGGTCGGGTTTCGATTGGGACCCCGACGATTATCCGCCGGGGTATTGGAAGGCTGAAATCCCGAAGCGCCAGTGGATCATGGCTATCGGAATTGCCGTACCCGCTGCCTCGATGGCCACCGCGGCTGCTTCGATGTTCGCCCTGCCCCGCCGTCCTGTTCGCATCATTGCCGGCGGACTGGTGTCGGTGCTGGCCCTGGTGCCCTTCGTCGTCAGCTGGTACCTCGGGGACGATGCCGTGGGCACGGCGCAATATTGGGCGGCCTACACGGGTCCGGGCAGCTACCCGCGGTAACGGACCTCCCCAAGCCTCGTCCCGCCGTCGTGATCTCTAGAAGGAACCCGGGACGCGCGGAGTAGCGGCGGCGTAGACGTTGTCGTGGACTTTCTTGAACCCGCCCTGCTCGAGCTCGGCGGTGTTGTAGCCGTCCGGCACCAGGACAGCGGTGACGATTCCGGTGGACCCGGTCCGCACGATTTCCTGGTCGCTCTTGGTGCCAGAACCGCAACCCGCGACCCATTGGCGGGGGTGGTTATCCGGGTACACCGTCAGGCAGGATGTGGTGCCGTCTGCGTTCTGGCTGACGAAGTACCGGATGTCATCGGCATCCGCCACGAGCCGTAGCGTGTGCTCGCCCTCGGGGACGGGAGTCACACCCTCCGGGAGGGTGTCGGCTTCCGTGGCGGGACGGTCCAGGACGGCCAGGCGCGGCGGGCCGGACAGAGAGTTCAGCAGCACCCCGAAAGCCAGCGCGGCGACGATCGCGAGAATGATGAGGACGGGCATGTTCAAGGTCTTGCCTGCAACCCGTGGCGCCTTCACCGTGGGTGTGCGCTGATCTTGATCGATGTTTTCGTGTTCCATGCGTCTGCCCCCTCAGGCGTTGGTTCCCCGAGCCTACCCGGTCCAGCTTTCGATGCGCTGGTTCATTGTCGATGCGCACATTCGATGTCGACGCCCGGATATGCGCGTCGATAACAGCAGAAAGCGCACGACGTCGGCGCTCGCCACAGTGCCAAAACACCCGCGGCCGGGGTTAGGGCTGCTTCCCGCCGAGCTCCGCCTGCAACGGGTAGGCCGTGCTGTCCAGGATGAGCTGCGTGCAGAGGCCGGTTTCCGGGTTCAGCACCAGGGGCGCCGCAAGGTTGACTGTGGGTTTACCGTCGCCGGGGTTCACCACCAACAAAGTGGTGGTTTGGCCAGCGGCCGTAGCGTCCGGAGGAATGGCTGGTGAGTAACCGGGCGCGTAGACCACTGCGTCTGCAAGGAACAGCCGCAGGGCCGCACCGCCGTGGGCTTCGAGCGCGAAAAGCCCCAACGCCCCATCCACGCTTCGCAGCGTGAAGCTGTCCAGGCTTTCCAGGCCGGGCATCGGTGTGGTGAAGGTGACCGGCATTGTGGTGATGGTGCTCATCGCAGGAAATCCATCAGGGACGGCTGGAGCACCTTGGCCGTAACCGCCAAAGCTACCTGGTAGTTGGTTTCCTGCAGTTTCAAATCGAGCACCACCTGTCCTATGTCCGCGTCCTCGATGGCCGCACGCCGGGACTCCAGCGTAACCTTCTGCGCAGCAACAGCGTCCCGTGCCTGTTCCATCAGCGACTGGCGGGTTCCCACCTCGGCCCTGCCGCTGATGACAGTTTTGAGCCGGTCATCGATAGCGTCAAGCCGGCCCGAAGGATTTGCCCCGGCACGGATGGTGGCGATGACGTCATTTACCAAGGCGAAGACCGAGCCGGCCCCGTCGCCAAAGATCGCACCACCGTCGGCGTCCACCCTTACGGTCCTTCCGGCATCCACCCGCCGTTCAACGGACGAACCAGCCGCGCCATTGAACGTTGGTGGCTGCCCGGTGCTGAATGCGGTGGCCGCATCGGAGTTGCCCGCGAAGACGTTGCGGCCCAGGTACTTGGTGTTGGCGCTGGCCAGCAGGTCCTTGCTCAGCCCTTCGATCTCGGCGGCGATCGCGTCCTTGGCTGGCTGGTTGAGTGACCCGTTGGAGGCCTGCAGCGTGAGGTCGCGGATACGGTTCAGGACATTGGTTGCCTGTCCCAGGGCGGAGTCGGCGGTGTTCAGCCAGCCGGTGCCGTCACTGATGTTGTTCGAGTACTGGTCCGCCGCGTGCAACCGGCCACGCGTGGCCAGCGCAGTGGCGAGGGCCGCGGGGTCGTCCGAAGGCCGGGTGATGTTCTGCAGGGTGGCGCCCTTTTCCTGAAGCGCTGCAAGCTTCGCCTGCCCCGCCTGCAGATTGCGCTGGGCGGCCGCCGCCATGGTCTGGTTGGTGACTCGGTTCAGCATGTTTTACCTTCCCACCAGTCCGGTGCGGTTGATCAGGACGTCCAGGGCTTCGTCGACGGCGGTCATGACCCGTGCGGCGGCCTGGTAGGCGTGCTGGTTGGTGAGGAGGCTGACGTTCTCCTCGTCCAGGCTGACGGAAGCGCCAGAATCGCGCTGCCCCCGGGCTGAAATGCTGGCGGCCGTAGACAGCTGCTCGTGCTGCTGGGCTGAACGCGAAAGGACACCGATACCGGTGACGACGGCGGCCCACGCCTTATCCGGGGACGTCGCGGAGGTGCCGAGCTGGGCAAGGGAGTCGGCAACGCTGCCGTCCAGGGTGCCGGCTCCGGCGGCTCCGGTGGCGATCCCGGCAGCGTCGCGGGGGACTACGCGCAGCGACATTGCCGGCGAACCCGTGGGGGTGGACGCAAAGAAGTCGAGGTTTGCCGCGCCTGTGGTCGACTGGCCGCTGCGGTGCACGGCATTGACTTTGGCCGCCAGCTCAGCGGCAAACGAATCGTAGGAGGAGGCAGCCTCGGCGATGGCCCCGCCCGTGCCGCCTGCTGCCGGGGAGAGGAGCGACACCGCACCGGCGATCCGACCGCCGTCGAGGCCTGCTGGCTTCCCGGGCCGATCACTCCACTCGACCTGGACGGCCGTGCCTGCTCCCGTCATCGTGGTCTGTCCGCCGAGGATGAGGGTCCGGTGCGACGTGCCCAAGACCAGCGCGTTGCCGCCAATCAGGACATCCGCAGTGCCGTCCGTGTTCTCCCGAACAGTTCCGCCAGCAAGGGCGGCGATGGTTTCGATGGCGCTGTTGCGGGCGTCGATAAGCTCGTTGGCGGATCCACCCGAGGCCACCACTGAACGGATCGTGGAGTTGTATCCGGCCACCTGGGCTGCGGCGTCATTGACCGCGGCTGTGTTGGCGGCGGCTTCGGACCGGACCTGCGTCCACTGCGCGTCGAGCGCCCGGTATCCGGCGGAAACCCTGTCTGCCAGGGTCGTGGCGGCCTGTAGCAGCGCGGCAGCCGGCGCGGATTCGCCCGGGTGGTTGGAGACTCCCTGCCACGCGCCCCAGAAGGACTGCAGCGCCGTCGTGATGCCGTTCTCGCCGGGCTCCTGCAGTGTCTCTTCGATCCGCTGCAGTGCTGTGGAGCGGACGGAGGTGAAGCCGGCCTGTGCTGCGGTGGACCTCACTCCGGCGTCCAGGAAGCCGTTGCCGAGCCGGGTAATGCCGTCGACGGAGACGCCCTGGCCCGGGCGGACCCCAGCGGACGTCAACCCGATGGCGGCCGGGGCGCCGATGGACGCCTGCTCGATCCGCTGCCTGGTGTATCCCTCTGTGCCGGCATTGGCGATGTTCTGGCCTGTGAGGTTGATGCCCTGCCGGGCCGCGGTGAGGCCCAGGTAGGCCGTATTGAGTCCGCCGAAAGTGCTCACTGCTGTCCTTTGCTGGTACGGCTTTGCCGGTCAGATTTTCTGGTCGAACAGCCGGGACGTCGATGCGTTGCCGGTCCGGCCCTGGGAGTCGTAGGTTGCTGCGGAGGGACGCAGGTCCGCTGCCGTCTCCTGAGTGGAGCGGACGGCCGCACGCAGGAATTGTTCGTTGGAATCGCGGAGTTCCTGGATGGCGGCTGTTTGGCGCTGCATGGCGGTCAGGTGCGTGGACAAGATGCCGGCCCATGCCGCGTCAGGTGCGGCCGAGGCGAGTTCACTCAAGGACGATTCGGCGGGCAGGCCCCACTGCTCTGCCACCGCAGCCACCTCCACGGCCCGGGCCAATCCGGCTTTGGACAGGCGATCGAGGACCTGTTCCACTTCCTTGGTGCCATGGGGGAGCCAACGGGACTTGCCTGCGGTGAGCAGCAGCTGCTCTTCTTCGAGCTTGAACGTCAAGAGATCCAGGAGCTCGCGTTCGCGCCACAAAAGGGCCGAAAGTTCGTGGATGGCCATGGGCTGGTCAACTCCAGTTCAGGGGGTTGGCGTCTTGTCATGGAAAAACTATCGGCCGGTGTTGCGGGCGCGTTAGGAGCTGTTGCCCGGTTGTCCCCGCCGTGGCTACAAACGAGTGGCATTTGTTTTTTCTGCTAACCGCAATTGTTTTACGTCCGATAGCTGGTTGTGAAGGCCCACGGATGGGCCTTCGAACAAAGTCCCACATCACGGAGGAAACACCATGGGAATGCAGATCAACACCAACGTGGCCGCCAACAACGCGTTCCGCAACCTGAACAACACCCAGAACGACCTGTCCAAGTCGCTGGAGAAGCTGTCCAGCGGCCTGCGCATCAACCGGGCTGCCGACGATGCAGCAGGCTTGGCCATTTCGGAGGGCCTGAAGTCCCAGGTCAATGGCATGGGAGTTGCAGCCCGCAACGCCCAGGACGGCATCAGCGTCATCCAGACCGCTGAAGGCTCCCTGTCGGAGGTCCACTCCATCCTGCAGCGCGTTCGCGACCTGGCCGTCCAGGCAGGCAACGACTCGAACAACGCAAAATCTCGTGAGGCAATTACGACCGAGGTAAAGGCTCTTGGCGAAGAACTGAGCAGGATTGGTGCTTCGTCGGAGTTCAACGGCACCAAGTTGCTGGATGGTGTTACGACTTCCCTGACTTTCCAAGTTGGGGCCGGGAGCACCGCCAACGATCAGATTGCTGTCAAGTTCACCGACGTTGCCGCAATCGGAACTGCTGTGACAGCCTTGGGTACAGCAGCTACCGACGGGTTCAAGGATGCGGCGACGGCGCTGACAACCATCGCAGCAATCGATACCAACATCAAGGACGTATCGTCCGCCCGTGCAGAGCTGGGTGCGAGCCAGAACCGCTTTGAAAGCGTCATCCGCAACCTGAACGTCTCCAAGGAAAACCTGTCGGCAGCCAACAGCCGCATCCGCGACACGGACATGGCTGAGGAAATGGTGAAGTTCACCAAGAACAACATCCTGTCCCAGGCCGGTACGGCCATGCTGGCCCAGGCCAACCAGTCCAGCCAGGGCGTCCTGCAGCTCCTGCGCTAATCCGCTCCGGCCAGTAACCGGCAGCATTGATTGACCGGTGAGGGCCGGGCGGAGTGATTTTTCGCCCGGCCTTCGCCGTCAGCACACAAATGCAAGAACCACGCTAAGACCACCGAGGAGCAGCACCGATGGGAATCTCCCTGGACGGACTGGCCAGCGGCCTGGACACCACTGCGCTGATCAATTCCCTCATGCAGGTGGAGGCGATCCCGCAGACCCAGCTCAAGAACAAATCGGCGGATATCCAGTCCATGGTCTCCGCCCTGCAGGCATTGAATACCAAGGTCGCGGCGCTGGCAACGCAAGCCACCGCCACTGGAAAAGCAGGAGCCCTGGAACTGGTCAGCGCCACGAGCAGCAGCGACAAAGTCACAGTCGTCACCACCGCCGCAGCGAAAGCCGGCTCCATTGATTTCACCGTGACCAGGCTGGCCCAGACCCAGGTCACTGTGTCTGAGGCCGTCGCCGCGTGGCCCCAGAGCACCCTCACAGTAACGTCGGGTGGCACCTCCAAAGACATCACCGCGGCCAGCACATCACTGGACGACGTCGTTGCAGCAGTCAACACGGCGGGCGCCGGAGTGACCGCGGCCAAAGTGGCAGTGGGAGGCGGACAGTTCCGCCTCCAGTTCACGTCGACCGCCTCCGGCCAGGCCGGGGCATTCACTGTCACCAGCTCCGGCGTCAACATATCGGAAGCAAAAACGGCCCAGGACGCGGAAATCCAGCTGTGGTCGGGCCTGGCCACCCCGCAGCCCATCACCTCATCCACCAACACCTTCACGGACCTCCTCCCCAGCATTTCCGTATCCGTCAAGGAAACAACCGCGGCACCGGTGACCGTGACCGTGTCCCGCGACGACGCAGCAATCAGCAAGGTCGCTTCCGACCTGGTCTCAGGAGTCAACGGCGTCCTGTCCCATATCGCCTCCAGAAGTACCGTCAGCTCGTCCGGAACCACCACCAGCGCAGGAATCTTCACTGGCGACAGCACCATTCGGGAAGTGAACCAGAAACTGCTCTCCGCCGCTTCCGCGCCGGTTGGCACGCCGCCGCGCTCACCCTCGGACATCGGCATCAGCATCACCAAGACCGGGACGATGGAGTTCGATGACAAGAAATTCGCGGCCGCGCTGGCCACAGACCCTGCCGGCGTCCAATCGAAGGTGCAGGAACTTGCCACGCGCATCGCAGCAGCAGCCAACACCGCATCGGACAAATACGACGGAACTTTGACCAACAAGATCTCCGGCCAACAGTCCACTGTGAAGGACCTTGCGGGCCGGATCAGTGACTGGGACCTCCGGCTGGAATCCCGGAAGCAGACCCTCCAACGCACCTACTCCGCCCTCGAAGTGGCGCTCAGCGGCATGAAGGCCCAATCGGCCTGGCTGTCCTCACAACTTGCCGGCCTCTCCACCTCATCAGGAAGCACCTCATCATGACTCCCACCTTCAGCCAGCCGGGCAACACCGCGCAGCGCAACCAGTACCTGACCGACTCGGTGCTGTCTGCCCCGCCCGCACGGCTGCTCACCATGCTCTATGACCGGCTCCTGCTGGACCTGGCCCGCGCGGAAGCCGACCAGAACGCCGCCAACTGGTCCATGGCCTCCGTGCACCTCCTCCATGCGCAGGCCATCCTCACCGAGTTGTCCTCCTCCCTCAAGGTCGATGCCTGGGACGGCGCCAGTGGCCTGCTGGGCATCTACAACTACGCCTCCACAGCGCTGATCAACGCCAACATCCAGCGCGACGCCGGCCTCACCCGCGAAGCGATCGACCTGCTGGAGCCGCTGAGGCAGACCTGGCACGAGGCCGCCGCATCCATCTCTGCAGCGGCGCCGGCAGCACCGGCCGCCCCCGCAGCGCCTGCGGGCGTGGCCGCCTTCCCCGCCTCGGCACGGGGCACGTGGGACGCTCCGTTCCCGTCCGGCGGCGGGACCCTGGGCGTTGCCTAGGGGAACAACGTACGACGACGGCACGCACCCGGGTGCGGACCTGGAGGTTGCAGGGTGGACTGCTATCCTCGACGCAATGGAGGCGGCCGCCGACCATGCGGAGGCGCTGCTCGGCAAGCCGGACCACGGTAACCGCGGCGACTGGACTCCGGCCGGGATTCCCGGGCCCTTGCCGCAGCAGCTGCGGGAGCGGGCACTCCTCCTGGCTGAACGGCAGGACACCCTGGTTCAGCGGCTCGAGGAAGCCCGGATGAGCACGCAGCGCCAGCTCAACGCTGTCAGCTCGGTACCGGGAGTTGGGGCGGCTTCCGCCGCCGTCTACCTCGACATCACCGGCTGAGGTCCGCCGGACCGGCCCACAGAAAATCACGTACTGACAGTTCCTAACGCGCCGCCTGTCAGTGCCGATAACTCCTGACAGAGCACGGATCGCTCGACGCCACGGCCATGGATCGGCCTCTGTTTCATTACCCAGGCAGGATTGCCGTGCTCGAATCCGTGACCTCCGCTGCGCTGGCCAGTGCACTGGATGGCTTGGCGCTGCGTCAGCGCACCATCGCCAACAACATCGCGAACATCAACACGCCCAACTACAAGGCCAAGCGGGTGTCTTTCGAGGATGAACTCGCGGACTCCGTGCGCCGCGGCAACGGGCATACCTCGGCCTCCGTGGAAGCCTCGTTGGAGCCCACCCAACTCAACGGCAATAACGTGAACCTGGACACCGAGACGCTGTCCAACATCGATACCGTACTGCGCTACCAGTTCGCCGCCAGGGCGGTCAACGGACAGTTCACGTCCCTCCGCGCGGCGATGCGGACCAACTGACATGACTTTTGACGCCATCGGCATTGCGGGCACAGCCCTCACCGTCCACCGGAAGTGGCTGGACGCCGTCTCGGACAACCTGGCCAACATGAACAACGCCTCGCGCACCGACGGCGAAGCCTTCCGTGCGCGCTACATCGAAGCTGCCGAAGGCGCGGACGGCACCGGAGTCTATGTGCGGAGCACCCCGGAAGGTGACGCCGAAGGGCGGATTGTCTACCAGCCGGACCACCCCCTTGCCGATGCGGAGGGCTACGTCCGGTACCCGGACATTGACCTCGCCGAGCAGATGGGCGCCCTCATCGTGGCCCAGCGCGGCTACCAGGCCAACGCCCAGGTGGTTGACCGCGCCCGCGAAACTTACCTTGCAGCACTTGAGATCGGAAAAGCCTGATGCCCATCGACGCACTCGGACCCATCAGCGGATTTGGCGGCCTTGGCGGCGCCGTCCAGCCCGTCCGCGGCACCGGCTACGGCGACGGCGCAGTATCCGCCGCAGGCTCGGCATCCGGCGGTGGATTCGCCACCGCCCTGACCGGCGCCGTGGACAACCTCCAGCAGCTGCAGTCCACCTCCAAGGAGCTGGCAGTCTCCGCCGTCACCGGCAACCTGGACGACATCCACGCTGCCACGCTCGCCTCCAGCCGCGCCCAGATCACCCTGGAGCTGGTGGCAGCCGTCCGCAACAAAGGTGTTGATGCCTTCAACGAGATCATGAGGATGCAGGCCTGATGCCGCCACAGATCACCGCGTTCTTCGCCCGGATGGGATCCGGGATCAAGGGATTCTCCGCAGCCCAGCGCACCCTGGCGATCATCGGCGTCGCTGTGCTGGTCCTCGGCACCGTCGCCCTGACATCCTGGCTGGCCAAACCCGCCTACACGCCGCTGTTCTCGGGCCTGAAAGACACGGACGCCAACGGCATCGTGGAGCAGCTGCGCAAGGACAACGTCCCTTACGAGATTGCCAACGGCGGCTCCACCATCCTGGTTCCCGAGGAGAAGGTTTACGACGAACGGCTCAAAGCCGCCGCCGCCGGGCTGCCATCCGCCGCGGCAACGGGCTACTCACTGCTGGACAAGCTGGGCGTCACGTCCTCCGAGTTCCAGCAGTCGGTGACCTACAAACGGGCCCTCGAAGGTGAACTTGCCACCACCATCCAGGCCATGGACGGCGTCAAGACGGCAGCGGTGCGGCTCGCCATCCCGGAAAAGTCGGTGTTCGTGGACAAGACCCCGGACGCCACGGCATCGGTCTTCGTCGAGACCCAGCCAGGCACCACCCTCTCTCCGGACAAGGTGCAGGCCGTGGTGCACCTGACCTCCGCGGCCATCGAAAACCTCAAGCCGGCCAACGTCTCAGTGGTGGATTCCCAGGGCAATGTCCTCTCGACCGTGGGCGGCGGAGCTGCGGGCTCCTCCTCCAAGCAGGCGGCCGAGTATCAGGAACGCACCACAGATTCCGTCAAAGCCGTCCTGGACAGCGTGGTGGGACCCGGAAATGCCACCGTGGCCGTTGCCGCCGATGTGACAGGGGAATCCGCCCAGCAGCGCAGTGAGACGTTCACCGCGGCTGCTGATGTGCCTGCCCTGAGTGAAAGCACCAAGTCCGAGACCTACACGGGAACCGGTGGGGAAGCCGCCGGAGTCCTGGGCCCGGACAATATTGCCGTACCCGGCGGCACCAACGGCAACGGCACTTTTGACTCCACGGACAGCACCAAGAACAACGCCGTCAACAAGGTCACCGAGGACCGCATCATTCCCCAAGGGGCGGTCAAGCGGCAAACGATCTCCGTGGCCATCAACCAGGCAGCCGCGGCAGGGGTGAACCTGGCATCGGTCCGGGCCCTGGTCACCTCCGCCGCGGGAGCCGATCCCGCCCGTGGCGATGTGGTCACCGTGGAGGTGCTCCCCTTCAGTACAGCGGCCGCGGACAACGCCGCCGCCTCCTTGGCAGAAGCCAAAGCCGAGGCCGAGGCTGCCCAGCAGGGCGAGTTGATGAAGACCCTGGTCATCGCCGGCAGCATCCTGCTGGCGGCACTGGCCCTGATTGTGGTGGCGCTCATTTCCTGGCGCCGGCGGCAGCGCCGGGAGCCTGTGGATCTGGGTGTCGGCATCGAATACCCGGTGGCCCCAGTGACCGCGCTGGAACCGGCGCCGGCCACGTCAGCCATCCAGCTGCCGCTTGCAGAACCGCTGCCGCTTCCTGGCGCGGACGTGCTGGACGGTGAACGCCGCCGGGCACAGATCGAGGCCATGGTGGCAGAAAGCCCGGCCCGCACCGCTGACTACCTCCGCGGCCTGATGGATGAGAGGCAGTCCGTATGACCTCCGGGCAGTCCGCCGCGGAGCTTGCCATGCTGTCCGGCGCCCAGAAGGCCGCGGTGGTCCTCATGCAGATGAGCCCGGACAGCGCCGCCGCCGTCATGGCCCAGTTCTCCGAGTCGGAGGCGGAGGACATCGCCGCCGAGATCGTGCGCCTGCGCCGCGTATCGCCAGCCGTCGCCGACCAGGTGATGGGCGAATTCCACGACATCGCCGTCAGCGGGCGGCGAGTTGCCCGCGGCGGCCAGGAACTCGCCGTCGGGCTCCTCGAAGCGTCCTTTGGCGCCGACAAGGCGGCCGGCTTCATGGACCGCCTCGCCTCCACCATGGCCGGAAAGTCCTTCGAATTCCTGGAAGTGATGGACTCCGGCCAGATCCTGGCGCTCATCGACAGCGAGCTGCCGCAGACCATCGCCCTGGTGCTGGCACACTTGCGTCCCGCCAAGGCCTCCGCCGTGATGACCGGACTCGGTGATGCGCAGCGCAGCGATGTGGCGCGCTGCATTGCGGTGATGGGCTCACCCACACCCGAAGCTGTGGGCATCGTGGCAGAGACGCTAAAGAAGCGCTCCGGTGCCGTGGTTTCGCAGGGCAAATCCACGGAAACCGTGGGCGGGATCCAACCGCTCGTGGACATCATCAACCGCTCCGACGTGGCCACCGAACGGTCCGTGCTGGACGGCTTGGAAACCCTGGACCCGGCACTTGCCACTGAAGTCCGGGCCAGGATGCTGACATTTGTGGACATCGTGAAGCTGGAGCGGCGGGACATCCAACAGATCCTCCGCGGCGTGGCACCCGAAGTGCTGGCCGTGGCCATGAAGGGCGCACCGGCGGTGGTCCTCGATGCCGTCCGGACCAACGTATCCGGCCGCAACCAGGAGATTCTCGAAGGCGAGATGGCGAACGCCGGACCCGTCAGGGCGTCCCAGGTGGAGGAGGCCCGCGCGGACATCGTCAAGTCCATCCGCGAGCTTGAAGCCAGCGGCGCCATCGTGGTGCGGCGCGGCGAGGAGGACGACCTTGTCTACTGAAGCCCGGTCTACGGAAACGACCCCGGCCCGGGTCCTTTTCCCGCAGGTCCAGGCCGCCGCGCCCTTCGATGCCCAGGACCGCGGGTTCACCCAGGGGCACGCTGCGGGGTACGCGGCCGGCCTCCGCGCAGCAGCGGCCCAGCAGGAACGGCAGGCACTGGAACGGCAGGCCGAATACGACGCGGCCCTGGCATCCGCCCGTGAATCGTCGGACAGGGCCGTGGCCCTGCTGGCCGCTGCCGCTGCCGCCTTCCAGCAACGCTTCGAACTCGTCCTGCAGGACGCCGAGGCGGTGCTCGCCGCTGGCACCATTGACCTCGCCGAAGCGGTGCTGGGCTACGAGTTGCACGACGGCGAACGCACCGCCCGTGCCGCTCTGCGCCGTGCGCTGGGCACCGGAAGGCGCACCGGAGAAAGTGCCGGGAACCCGGGCGGTAACGGCAACGGTTTGGACGTACATCCCGGCCAGCGAACCGGCCCCGGTGTGGCGGCCGTGCGCCTGAACCCGACAGACCTCCACATCCTGGAAGTCACCGGTGCCGTCAACGCGGCCCGTGCTGCCGGCGTCGAACTTGTCCCCGATCCGGCAATGGACCGTGGCGACGCCATGGCGCGGTACCCCGACGGATGGCTGGATGCCCGGCTGGGGGCCGCCCTGGACCGTGCCCGCGCCGCACTCCTGGACCCGGAAGCCCACGCGTTGCCGCCGGAAAATCCCGGAGGACGTGCATGACCGCCACCTGGCGCCCGTACGGCCCGCGCTTCGCCGACGCCCTCCACGCCGCCGCCCCGGAACGGACCGGTACCGTTACGGCTGTGCTGGGCCTCGGCCTGGAGGTCGCCGGACTGGACTGCGCCGTGGGCGACCTCGTCACAGTCGGCGAGTCTCCCGGCCTCGACGCCGAGGTGGTCGCCTCGGTCAGCGGCGGGCTCCGTTGCATGCCCCTGGGCCGCCTGACGGGCATCGCGGCAGGGGACCCGGCCCGGTCAAAGGGAAAGCCACTGATGGTTCCCACCGGCCCCGGGCTGTTCGGACGGGTCCTTGACGGCCTGGGCCGCCCCATTGACGGGAAAGGGCCGCTGGTCACCGGACGCCATGTCCCGGCGGACAACGAGTCTCCGTCCGCCATGCACCGCGCCCGGGTGGAGGCGCCGCTGCACACAGGTGTGCGGGTGCTGGACACCATGGCCACCCTGGGCCGCGGCCAGCGCATGGGCCTGTTCGCCGGGTCGGGCGTGGGAAAGTCCTCACTGCTGTCCATGGTGGCCCGCGGCACGGACGCCGAAGTGTCCGTCATCGCCCTGGTGGGGGAGCGCGGCCGCGAGGTACGTGAATTCCTGGAAGACGACCTTGGACCCGAGGGCCTGGCCCGGTCCGTGGTGGTGGTGGCAACCTCGGACGAACCCGCCCTGATGCGCCTGCGCTGCGCCGTGACCGCCACCCGGATCGCCGAATCCTTCCGCGAAGCGGGCCAGGACGTGGTCCTCATGATGGACTCGCTGACCCGCGTGGCCATGGCCCAGCGCGAGATCGGCCTGTCCGCCGGAGAACCGCCGGCAACGCGCGGCTACCCGCCGTCCACCTTCTCCCTCCTGGCCCGGCTGCTGGAACGCGCCGGCACCGCCGAGGCCGGATCGGTCACCGGGATCTACACGGTCCTGGTGGACGGTGATGATCACAACGAACCCATCGCCGACGCCGCCCGCTCCATCCTGGACGGGCACGTGGTCCTGGACCGCAAGCTGGCTGTGGCCGGGCATTTTCCTTCCGTCGATGTGCTGGGATCTGTCTCGCGTGTGGCCTCCAAGGTCAACGCTCCGGGCAACACCGCGGTGGCGGCGGTGTTGCGGAAGGCGCTCGCGGCCCGCCGGAACGCCCAGGACCTCATCGACGTCGGCGCCTACCACCGGGGCACCAACCCGCTGGTGGATGCCGCCCTGGACAACGAGGCCGCCATCAACAGCTTCCTGCAGCAGCGGATGGACGATTCCACCCCCCACCACGACTCCTGGCAGGCCCTCACCGCCCTCACCGCACGCCTCGGAGCCACGCTCGAAGGAGCCGCATGAACCGCCAGTTTCCCCTCGCCGGACTCCTCCGCCTGCGCAAGATGCAGGAAGACCAAGCAGCCGCCGGGATGTCGCGGGCCGCTTCACGGTCCCGTACCGCGGGTGAACGCCGCGCCGCTGCGCGGACCGAACTTGGGGACTCCGGTGCCACCGCCTCAAGTTCAGCGAGCCTGCTGGCCATCGCCGCTGCCCGTGCTTCCTCGCAGAGCATGCTGGCGGACCTGGACGCGCTCGCCGCCGCGGCGGACGAACAGCTCGCCGACGCCCGGGCAGATTACACGCAGGCGCGGCGCAGCGCCGTCGGCCTGGAAAAACTGGAGGGCAGGCACCACGCCGAGCGCGCCGCCGCCGATCTGCTGGCCGAGCAGGGCGTCCTGGACGAAATTGCTTCTACCGCCTGGCACCGCAACGCTGGGGAGGCCTCGGCGTGAGCATGACCGACATCATCGGCCGGATCGGGACCATTGAGTCCATGATCGAGCAGCTGTCCACGCCCAGCCGGGCCCAAAACAGCACCGCTGCACCAGCCGCTGCCGCCAACGCCGCGGCCTTTGAAACCGCCTTGGCAGCAGCCGCCGGCGGGACCTCGTCGGGTTCCTCGCTGGCTGCCGACGGCCTCTCCGGGCTCGCCGCGCTTACCGGCGCCGGGACACTTTCCGGCGTTGCCGGCCTTGGCGCGAGCATCCCGGCTTTACCAGTGCAGGCCGGAACAGCCACGGGTACCGACGTGGTGGCTACGGCCAAAAAATACATTGGCGTCCCGTACGTGTGGGGCGGTACCAACCCGGCCACCGGCATGGACTGTTCCGGCTTCGTCCAGCGCGTCTTCAAGGACCTTGGGGTGGAACTTCCGCGCGTAGTCAGCGACCAGATGAAGGTGGGAACGCCCGTGGCGTCGCTGGCCGAGGCCAGGCCCGGAGACCTGCTGGTGAGCTTCGGCGGCGAACACATCTCTATCTACCTGGGCAACGGCAAGGCCATCGACGCGCCCGTCCCCGGCCAGACCATCCAGATCCGCGACGCCTGGGAACAGCAGTCCAACCTGACCGCCATCCGCAGGATCGTTCCCGCAGCGGGGGCATCGTGATGCCGGTGCCGCTCCTTGCCGCTGCTTCCGCTGCGGGGCCGGCGCCGGTTCCGGGCGGGAACGCCGACGGCGGGGCGTCATTTGGCGCCGCGCTGCAGGAGGTCCTCGCAGGGCTGGCGGGCGGCGACGGCAGCAACGGCCCGGGCCAGCACGCGTCCGACGACGGCGACAGCACCACGGGAGCGCAGCCGGACCTGCCGGCCGGCGCAGCGGGCGTGATGCCCGCACTGATGGTGCCGGGCCAGAACCAGGTCCTGCAGCCGGGATCCGGGGCCGCCGTTCCACAACCGGGGACCCTGGCAGCGGGCTTCCCCGCGGCCGGTTCTGCTGATATGCCTGCCGCTGGACTGCTTGCGGCGGGATTTGCGGCTGGCGCGGCGAATGGCGAAGCTTCCAGCCCAACCACGGAGGCGGCAACGGCCCAGGCGCCGGCCCCGCCCGTCGGCTCCGCCCAGGCACAGCCCGCCCAGGAACGGCAACCCGGGGCCGTCGGTAAACCCGGACTCGCGGTGCCCGGCAGCCGGGCCAGCGGCCCGCTCGGTGCCGAGCCCCCGGCGTCGAACCGGCCGGTAACCGCGCAGGTCCGCCAGCAATCCCTGGAACCGGTCCAGCCGCAGGCCTCGCTTCCCGGGCAGGGCCAGGTTGCAGCGCCCACCGCGCCCATCCAGCTCGCGGCTGCGGTCCAAACTGCCCAGCCCACCACACCCTTCAGCGCGCCCAGCGCCGCACCCGGCTTCGCTTCGGGCTCCCTGGCGCCGCAGCTGGCCGGGCCGCTGTTCTCCCTTGCGGCCGCAGGTCCGGGGCAGCATGTGATGACCCTGAAAGTCACGCCGGAGGACCTGGGCCCGGTTACCGTCCGGGCCCACATCGACGGCGCGGGCGTGCGGATTGAACTGTTCGCCCCCGGGGATGCCGGCCGGGATGCGCTCCGGTCCATCCTGCACGAGCTCCGCCGCAGCCTCAGCGAATCCGGGATCGCCGGATCCGGCCTGGGCACCAGCCTGGACCTGTCAGACCACGGGGCCCCGCCCGGTTGGGATAGCAACGGACACCCCGGAACCCGCGAGCACGCCCCGCGGCAACCAACCGCCCCGGCACCCGCCGGGACCGCCGCCGCGGTCCCGGCGCGCGCCGCCGTCGTTCTTCCCTGCGACGGCGCCGGAAGCCTGGACATCCTGGCATGAGAACAACCCTGAAGGAGAGCAACCCATGACCGTCCAACCCGTCGGCGCCGCCACCCTGCAGACCGGAACCGCGGCGCGCCAGCCGGTGCAGTCCCTGGACTCGGACACCTTCATGAAGCTGCTGGTCACGCAGCTCAAATACCAGGATCCGGGTGCCCCGATGGACACCAACCAGATGATGGCGCAGTCCGTCCAGCTGTCCATGATGGAGAAAATGACCGAGCTCTCCACCGGCGCCAAGGAGAGTTTCTCGCTCCAGATGCGCACCGCGGCGGCGCAGATCGTCGGCTCCGAGGTGGCGTACGCCCTGCCTGACGGAACCGCCGGGTCTGGAATCGCCAGTGCGGTCTCCTTCACCACCGGCGTGCCCGTGGTGACCGTGGGCAGCAGCAAAGTACCGCTCGATTCAATCTCCGGGATCAGCGTCCCGGCCAGCACGTAGAACCCCGCACCCCCAAACCTCCACCCCATCCCACGAAAGGCCCACCCATGTTGCGTTCCCTGTACTCCGGCATCTCCGGACTCCGCGCCCACCAGACCATGCTGGACGTCACCGGCAACAACATTGCCAACGTGAACACCACCGGATTCAAGGCGTCCGCAACCCAGTTCCAGGACACGCTCTCGCAGATGACGCAGGCAGCAGCCGCAGGACAAGACGGCGCCGCGGGGTCCAACCCGGCCCAGATTGGCCTCGGCGTGCGGGTGGCCGGCATCAGCACCAACTTCGGCCAGGGCTCGGCGCAGAGCACCGGGCGGGGCTCGGACATGATGATCTCCGGCGACGGCTTCTTCATCACAGGCAAGGGTGCCCAGAACTTCTACACCCGCGCCGGCGCCTTCGAACCGGACAGCGAGGGCCGGCTGGTCAGCCCGGACGGCGGCATCCTGCAGGGCTGGACCGCGGCCAACGGCGTGCTCAACACCGGCGGCCCGCTGGGCAATATCGTGCTCTCGCCCAACGCCACCTCTCCGGCCACCGCCACTACCCGGACCACCCTGGAAGGCAATCTGCCCTCCGACGCGGCGGTGGGGACCGTCGTCGAACGCCAGGTGAAGGTGTTCAACGCCGACGGCGCCGCGCGCACCCTGAACTTGACCTTTAGCCGCACCGGCGCTGGCTGGGACGTGGCGGGCGTGGACGCCAACGGTGCCACCGGGACGTCTGCCGTGGCCTTCCAAAACGGTGCCCTCACCGGCGGCGGAACCCTGGCCGTGGGCGGCATCACCGTGGACCTGGCCGCGGTGACCGGGTATGCGGGGATGAGCACGCTGACAATCGCCACCCAGAACGGTTCCGAGGCCGGCAAGCTGGAGTCCTACTCCCTGGCCGCCGACGGTTCCCTGGTGGGCTCCTTCAGCAACGGCAGCCGGGAGGTGCTTGCGCGGGTGGCCCTGGCCCGGTTCGCCAACCCCGGTGGACTGGAGAAAACCGGTGGCTCCAGCTACGTTGCCTCCGGAAACTCGGGTGCCGCCCAAGTGGGAACGCCGGGGCAGGCCGGCATGGGCACCCTGGCCACGGGCTCGCTGGAAATGTCCAACGTGGACCTCTCCCAGGAATTCACCAACCTGATCGTCGCCCAGCGGGGATTCCAGGCAAACGCCCGGATCATCACCACGTCGGACGAGGTGCTGCAGGAGTTGTCCAACCTGAAGCGCTAATCCATAACCCCTGTCATCCCCAACCCTCCATCCATTGCTCCGTAACCGCCATTTTGGCGCTCATAACGGCGGTTACGGAGCAGTCGATGAGGGGGAGCTAACCGGAAAGCCTGGCCGGCCGACAGTAGGGAGGGAACACCCCCACCCCGGACAGAGCAGAAACGGCCCATGATCGTTGTCACCCGCCTCAACGGCACCCGCTTCGCGGTAAATCCGGATGTCATCGAACGGATCCACGAAAGCCCGGACACGCATCTGGTCACGCTCGACGGCGCCACGTACGTGGTGTTGGAAAGCCTCAGCGAGGTGGTGGAGCTGATCGCGGATTACCGGGCCTATGTCCTTCGACGGGCACGGGACCTGCCACCCGCCACCGGGCACCCGCTCAGCATTGTCCGGACACCCGAGGAGTAACCCATGGATCCCGCAACAATCATTGGACTCTTCCTGGCTTTCGGGTCCGTTTATGTCATGGTCACCCTGGAGGGGGCGCACGTCGAGGCGCTCCTCCTGCCTGCCCCCATGATCCTGGTCTTCGGCGCCACTCTTGCCGTAGGCCTGGCGGGCAACACCCTCCGGGATGTCATCCAGGCGTTCAAGGACTTGCCCAGGGCGTTCGTGGCCAGGCCGGCCAAGCCGCAGGACAGCATCGATCTCCTGGTGGGATACGCAGAGAAAGCCCGCAGCGAAGGGCTTCTGGCACTTGAGGATGAAGCCAGCACGGCGAAGGACCCGTTCGTATCCCGGGCGCTGCAGAACATCGCCGACGGCACTGACGCCGAAGATTTGCGCACGCTCATGGAAGACGAGATCGACACCAAGATGCGCCGCGACCGGATCTCCAGCAAGTTCTTCGCCAGCCTGGGCGGCTACGCCCCCACCATCGGCATCATCGGCACCGTAGTGTCGCTGACCCACGTCCTGGAGAACCTGTCCACACCGGACCACCTGGGGCCCATGATCGCCACCGCCTTCGTGGCCACCCTCTGGGGACTGGTGTCGGCGAACTTCCTGTGGCTGCCGTTCAGTTCCCGGCTCAAACGACTCTCGGACCTGGAAATCGAGCAGATGACCCTGCTGATGGAGGGCATGCTGGCCGTGCAGAACGGCACGCAGCCGCTGCTGCTGGCTGAGCGGCTCCGGGCCATGGTCCCGGCCAACCAGCTCGGCAAGTCCGGCGGCAAGGGTAAAGGTAAGGGCAAGGAGCAGGCCACGGAAGGGCTCGCTGACCTGGGCCGGGCCGCTTGAAAAGGCGCCGCCGCAGGGGCCACGAACCGGAGGAAGAACACGTCGACGAACGCTGGATGGCCTCCTACATGGACATGGTCACCGTGCTGATGTGCATGTTCATCGTCCTGTTTGCCATGTCCACCGTGGACCAGGCCAAATTCGACAAGCTCCGCAATTCCCTGGCCACCGGGTTCGGTGCCGTGGCCAGCCAGACCGTGGACACCGCCAGCGGAACCGTGGTGCCGCCCGAACAGATGGACAAGGACGCTGAAGCGTTCTCCTCCCTGGACCTCGCCATCAAGGAAGTGGACAAGCTCACCGCGCTGCAACAGCAGATGGAAACAGCGCTGAAGGCCCAGCGGCTCGATTCGAACGTGGAATTCCAGATCACCGAGCGGGGCCTGACGGTGAAGCTGGTGGGCTCGCAGGCGTTTTTCCTGCCGGACCGCCCGGAACTGACCCGGCGCGCGAGCCAGGTGCTCGACACCATCAGCCCCACCCTGGCCCCTGCCGGCCTGGAAATCATGGTGGAGGGGCACGCGGCCAACGGCATTACCGCATTCCCGTCCACCTGGGAACTGTCCTCGGCACGGTCGGTCAACGTGCTGCGCTACCTGGTGGACCGCGGGGGAGTGGCGCCGGGCCGGATCGGGGCCGTGGCCTTTGGCTCCGCGCGCCAGGTCAACGACGATTCCACCGAAGAGCTCATGGAACTGAACCGGCGCGTTGATGTGGTGGTGCTCTCGGACAAGGCCGAGGCCATCCGCGACCTCATACCGCAAGCGGTCGACATTGAGGCAACACGCAAGCCCTGACAGCTGCTTACGCCGGGACAGCGGCTGCCGATAGTTGCACCCGTGAGTGAACTGGAGGACCGGCAGGCGCCGCGGCAACGGAGCGTGGATGTCTACGACTTCCGCCGGCCTACCACCCTGCCCCGGCAGCACAGCCGGGTCCTTGAAGTCGCCTTCGAAACCTTCGCCCGGCAGTGGGGAACCCAGCTGACCGCGAAGGTAAGGGTCAAGTCCTCCGCCACCCTGGAACAGCTCAGCATGCAGAGCTACGACGAGTACGCCGCCTCCCTGCCGTCCGTGACCTCCATGGTTCTGTGCCGGATCGATGGCAGCGAATCCCGGTTGGTCCTGCAGTTCCCCGCCACCGCAGCGCTGGCCTGGATCAGCCGGATGCTCGGCGGTTCCGGGGACACCGCCGTCCCCGAGCGGAAGTTCACCCAGATCGAGCACGCCCTGGTGCGCCGCATGGTGGAGGACAGCCTGGAGGACCTGAAGTACTCCCTGGGGTCCCTGCTGGCCGCGCCGCTGGCCATGGACGTGGTCCAGTACAACTCCCAGTTCGCGCAGGCGGCCGCCCCGGGGGAGCTGATGATTGTGGCAGCCTTCAGCGTTCAGGTGGGCGAGTTGCCCAGCGCTGCCACGCTGGCCATCCCGGCGGACGCCCTGCTGCCGGGCCTGGGTGCCGTGAATCCCACCGCCCCCACGGCCGACGCCGGCGCCCTGGTCCGCGCCCAGGTGGCCCAGGTGCCGGTGGACGTCGCCGTGCAACTGGCCTGCACATCGGTGACGCCCGCGCAGATCCTGGGGCTCGCCGTCGGGGACGTCCTGCCCCTGCCGCACCCCGAGAACAGCCCGTTCGACGTCACCATCAACGGCACCCGGCTGGCCACTGCGGCGCCGGCCCGGAACGGTTCGCGCGCCGCTGCCGTCATTGTCACCACCGAGGAGAACCCGCGATGACCATCACCCTGAACCTGCACGAATCCTCGGCTCAGCAACTGGCGCTGCACCTGCCGCACCCGGGCGTCCTGTCGGTTGCCGGGATTGTCCCGGCGCTCTCCGCCGCCGCGCATGCCCCGCAGGCCGTCACGGCAGCGTTCGTGGGTGCAGTCACCGCGGACCTTGCCCTCATCCTGGCGGACAGGTCCTTCCTGGCAGCCGCGGGCGGAGCCTCCTCCGGCCTGGTATCCGCCGTGGACGTGCTGCGGCCCGCCATGGAAGCCGCCGCCACCGTGTTCGGTGCCGGCGTGCTGGGGGAGCTGCGCGAAGAGGATGCCGGCGCGCTGCTCTCCGATCCCGAGACCGCCGTGTTCGAACTGGCCGGCGGAGCCGGGCCTGCCGGCTGGTTCGCCGTCCGCGTCCGCGAGCACGGCACGGTGAACGACGTGCAGCGGACCTCCGCCGACGTGTCCGTCCCGGCGCGGCTGGGCCTCATCAGCAACGTGGAAATGTCTCTCACCGTGGAAATCGGGCGTACCCGGATGTCGGTCCGCGACGCCCTGGCCCTGGAACCGGGCAAGGTCATCGAGCTGGACCGGTCCGCCGGGGCCCCCGCGGATGTGCTGCTCAACGGGCGCCTGATCGCCCACGGCGAGGTGGTAGTGGTGGACCAGGACTACGCCGTCCGCATCACCCGCATCCTCGACACCGCCGAGGGACTCGGGTAAATGGACTCACTCATCCTGGGGCTGCGCGTCCTCGTGGCCCTCGGTGCGGTGCTGGGCCTCATGTGGTACCTGCAGCGCCGCGTGACCAAGGCGAAAGGCCACGGCCGCCGCCGCGCCAGCCGGACACTGAGCGTGGTCAGCCGCCAAAGCGTCGGCCAGAAGGCTTCGGTGGTGGTGATCGACGCCGGCGACAGGCGGTTCCTCCTCGGCGTCACCGAGCACAGCATCAATGTGCTGCACGCAGGCGAGATTCCGCCAGAGGCGGTGGAAAGCAGAGCTCTGGAGGTCGCCGGCGACCTCGCGGAAGAACGTACGACGGCGGCGCAGCGGCCCGCGCTGCCGGCCCGCCCGCCGCGGGCGGTCGCCGCACCCGCTGCCACCTCCGGCGCGGACGGTTTCGCCGCCGTCTTCCAGGAAGCTGCCGGGATGCCCCGGCGCGCCGACCTGCACCGGCGCGTGGCGTCGTCGTCCATTCAAACCTCCAGGCTGCACGGCTCGCTGTTGGCCGGGTCCACGTGGCGGCAGGCTGCCGAGGCCTTCCGCGGACGCCGGACTTGAACCCAACCGCGCGGTGGCACCCGGTGGGGAGGGTGTGGCAGGTGGCCGCCTGGGCGGGCCTGCTCGCCGTCGTCCTCGTCCTGCTGTCCGCCTGGCTGGGCGCCCCCTCCGGGCACGCCGCACCGCTGCCGCCCACGCCGCCCACTGATCCGGCCCAGCCCGGCAGCGGCAACGTCAGCATCGAGATCAACGGCCTGGACGGCCAGCCCTCCACCGCCGTCGTCACCCTGATCGGCATCACCCTGCTGTCCGTGGCGCCTGCGCTGCTGCTGATGATGACGTCCTTCACCAAGATCTTCGTGGTGCTGGCCATGACCCGGAACGCGTTGTCGCTGCCGTCCATCCCGCCCAACCAGGTGCTCGCAGGCCTGGCCCTGTTCCTCTCCCTGTTCGTCATGTGGCCTGTCCTGACGGAGATCAACACGGACGCGGTGCAGCCCTATTTGAACGGCAACCTCGACTTCAACGGTGCCTTCTCCGCCGGCGCCGGCCCGCTGCAGCACTTCATGCTGGGGCATACCCGCGAGGAGGACATCGCCCTGATGACCCGCGCTGCCCGG
The DNA here is from genome assembly GCF_050038305.1 of Pseudarthrobacter sp. 1G09. Lineage (NCBI taxonomy): Bacteria > Bacillati > Actinomycetota > Actinomycetes > Micrococcales > Micrococcaceae > Pseudarthrobacter > Pseudarthrobacter sp. 1G09. The sequence goes on along the minus strand of NZ_CP188306.1, from coordinate 3,483,123 downwards.
ATGCCCAACCCGGAGAATCCCGAGGCCGTGCCCCTGCAGACCCTCATCCCGGCGTTCATGATCTCGGAGCTGCGGGCCGCGTTCATCATCGGGTTCGTCATTTTCATCCCATTCCTGGTGATCGACCTGGTGGTCTCCGCGGCCCTGATGTCCATGGGCATGATGATGCTCCCGCCGGTGATGATCTCGCTGCCGTTCAAGATCCTGCTGTTCATCCTGGTGGACGGCTGGGGCCTGGTCATCACCTCGTTGATCCAGAGCTATACCTGATGGATACCAACGCCGTCCTGGACATCTGCCTTCAGGCCATGATCGTGGCGGCCAAGCTCGCCGCCCCCGTGCTGGTCACCGCCCTGGTGGTGGGCCTTGCCATTTCGCTGCTGCAGTCCATCACCCAGCTGCAGGAAGCTACCCTGTCCTTCGTGCCCAAGGCCGTGGCCGTGGCCATCGCCCTGGTGGTCTGCGCGCACTGGATGATCACCGAGATGGTCGCCTTCACCAACGAGCTGTTTACCCGCATCCCCGGGCTGCTCGGGGGAGGGTGAGGTGGACATCCCCATCAACCAGCCGTGGCTGGAGGCCATGCTGCTGGCCTCGGTCCGGATGATCGCATTCCTGGTGGTGGCACCTCCGTTCGCGCACCACGCCATCCCCGCCCGAGTGAAGGCCATGCTGGGCCTGGGGCTCGGCCTGGCGGTGTCCGGCCGCGTGGCTGACGGGTATGTCCCGCTGGGCACGGCAGGGTTCATCACGGCCATCGTCCTGGAGCTGGCCACCGGCCTGGCGCTCGGGTTCCTGGTGTACCTGGTGTTCGCCGCCATCCAGTCCGCCGGCAGCCTGATCGACCTCTCCAGCGGCTTCCAGATGGCGCAGGCGTTCGACCCCCAGATGATGGTCAACGGCGCCCAGTTCACCCGGCTGCTGCAGATGGCGGCGTTGGCACTGCTGTTCGCGTCGGACGGCTACCAGCTGGTGATCGGCGGGCTCACCGGCAGCTTCGCGGCGTTTCCCTTGGCTGGGGGAATTGATCTTGCCCGCCCGGTGGAGGCCATGGTCCAGGCCGTGACCGGGATGTTCCTGTGCGCCGTGCAGATCGCCGGGCCGCTGATGGTGGTCTTGCTGCTGGCCGACGTCGGGCTGGGCCTGCTGACCCGCGTGGCCCCTGCGCTGAACGCCTTCGCCCTCGGCTTCCCGCTGAAGATCTTGCTCACACTGGTCTTGGCCGGGTTTCTGTTCCTGGGGCTGCCGCGCATCGTGGCGGTCCTGACGGAGCAGGCGGCCAACACCCTGATGGGGGTGGGCTGAGTGTCGGACTCGCAGGAGAGGACCGAGCAGGCCACGGACAAACGGATGCGGGAGGTCCGGTCCAAGGGCCAGCTGTCCCGGTCCCAGGACCTGACCGCGTGGCTGGGCGTGGGGGCAGGGGCTGTGATGCTGCCGTCCACCATCGACCGTGCTTCCAACGCCGCCGTGGACCAGGTGTTCAGCGTCCGCGCTATCACGGAGAGCCCGGACCCCGCCAAGGCGGTCCATGCGCTGGAGCTGGGCCTGGCTTCGATGGCCGGCGTCCTGGCGCCCATGTTCGTGGTGGTTTTCCTGGTGGTGCTGGCCGGTTCCGCGGTCCAGGGCGGGGTGCATTTCAAGAAGTTCCGGGCCGAGTTCGAACACTTCAACCTGGTCAGCGGCATCAAGCGGCTTTTCGGCATGCAGGCGGTGTGGGGCGGCCTCAAGGCGCTGCTGAAGGCTGTGGTGGTCGGGATTGTCCTCTACTCGGTGGTGCAGGGGCTGATTCCCGTGTTGCTGACCGCGGGCGGGCTCCCGGTGTCCGGCGTGATCGCGGCAGCGGGGGACGGCATCGGCGCGTTGGTCCAGTTCGCCGTGGCAGCCGGCCTGGTGCTCGCGGCGGTGGACGTGCTGGTGGTCATGCGCCGCAACCGCAAGAAGACCCGCATGTCCAAGAAGGAAGTCACGGACGAGAACAAGAACACCGAAGGCGATCCGCTGGTCCGATCGCACCGCCGCTCACGGCAGTTGGCCATGAGCAGGAACCGCATGATCGCCGCCATCGCCGATGCCGACGTCGTCCTCGTTAACCCCACGCACGTCGCCGTGGCGTTGAAGTACGACGCCGGGAAGTCGGCTCCGCGGGTTGTGGCCAAGGGTGCGGGGGTCATCGCCGCCCGGATCAGGGCCGAGGCCGAGGCCAGGGAGGTGCCCATGGTGCAGGATATTCAGCTGGCCAGGGCCCTGCATTCGTCCTGTGAGCTGGGCCAGGAGATTCCGGTGGAACTGTACCGGGCGGTGGCCGGGGTCCTGGCGTTCGTCATGTCGCTGAAATCCCGCGGTGCAGCGCGGGGGATGCACCGAATGGCCGAGGCCCTATGAGACCGCCGTCCATACCTTTGACTCCCCATCCCCTGACCAGCACCGGCCCCGAAAGGACCACCCATGAATAAACGACTCGCCAGGCTGGCCGTGCCGGTGGGCATCGTGGGCATTGTGCTGCTCCTCGTGGTCCCGGTCCCTGCGCCGCTGCTGGACTTCCTGATTGTCTGTAACATCCTGCTGGCGCTGCTGGTCCTGCTCACCAGCATGTTCGTGAAGAAACCGCTGGATTTCTCCGTCTTTCCGTCGCTGCTGCTGGTGGCCACGCTGTTCCGGCTGGGCATCAACGTGGCGTCCACCCGGCTGGTGCTGGGACAGGGCTACGCGGGGCAGGTGATTGAGGCGTTCGGGCACGTGACGGTGGGCGGGTCCATGATCATCGGTGCCGTGGTGTTCCTCATCCTGGTGGTCATCCAGTTCGTGGTGGTCACCAAGGGTGCCGAACGCGTGGCAGAGGTGGGCGCCAGGTTCACGCTGGACGCCATGCCCGGTAAGCAGATGGCCATCGATGCGGACCTCAACGCGGGTCTTATCACGGACACGGAAGCCAGGAAACGCCGTGCCGAGGTCTCCGCCGAGGCCGATTTCTACGGCGCCATGGACGGTGCCTCCAAGTTCGTCAAGGGTGATGCGATAGCGGGCATCATCATTATCATCATCAACTTCCTGGGCGGCATTGCCATCGGTGTCCTGCAGCGCGGCATGGAAGCGGGGGACGCGCTGAACACGTTTGGCCTGCTGACTATGGGCGATGGCCTGGTGACGCAGATCCCGGCGCTGCTCATGGCGGTGTCCACCGGCATGATTGTCACCCGGTCCAACGCCGAGGAGGACATGGGCAAGACGGCCTCCTCCCAGCTGACGCAGTCACCCAACGCCCTGCTCATCGCCGGCCTGGCGGCCGTGGCCATGGGCCTGATCCCGGGGATGCCCATCCTGCCGTTCCTGGTGGTGGCAGGCCTTCTGCTGTTCGCTTCCCGCCGGCTGGCCGCGCAGCAGAAAGCCAAGGCCGAGCTGCTGGCTTTGGAAGAGCAGGCCGCGGGGGTCCCGGAGGAAGACCCGAACGAACGCATCATGGAGGACATGCGCGTCCACCCGGTGGAGATCCTGCTGGCCCCGGACCTGGTGGACATTGTCTCCGGCGCCTCGGATGACCTGCTGGCCCGCGTCCGTTCCCTGCGGCACAAGATCGCCATGGACCTCGGCGTCGTGATCCCTCCGGTGCGCACCCGGGACAGCGTGGAGCTGCCGCCCGCCACATATGCCATCCGCATCGCCGGGGTGGAGGCCGGGCGCGGCACTGCGCCCGCCGGGAAGATGCTGGCCCTTGGGGACTTCCTGGACGCCCTCCCCGGTGCCTCCACGGTGGAACCCGTGTTCGGGTTGGCCGGTAAGTGGATCCCGTCCGAGATGCGGCACAGCGCCGAAATGACCGGCGCCACCGTCATCGACAGGGTCTCGGTGTTGGTCACCCACCTGTCCTCGATCGTGTCGGCGAACGCCGCCCGGCTGCTGTCCCGTGAGGATGTGCGGGTCCTCACCGAGGGCGTCCGTAAGCAGAGCCCCGCGGCCGTGGAAGAGCTCACGCCGGGGCTGCTGTCCCTGGCGGAGATCCAGCGGGTGCTGCAGGGACTGCTGGAGGAACAGGTGCCTATCAACGATCTTCCGCGGATCTACGAAGCCCTGGCGCTGCGGGCCAAGGCATCCACGGATCCCGAGGCGCTGATTGAGGCGGCCCGCCAGTCCCTGGGGCCGGCATTGGCCGCCAAATACCTGGATGGGGGAGTGCTGCACGTGGTCATGATCGACCCCCTGCTGGAACAGTCCATGCTGGAGGACCTCCGGCCCGGTGAGGGCGGAACCCAGATCGTCATGAACCAGCCCCGGCTCGACGCCGTGCTGGGCTCGCTCAAGCAGTCCCTTGAATCGGCAGCAGCCGTGGGCCGGCAGGCGGTCCTGGTGTGTGCACCTGCCCTTCGCCCGGCGGTGCGGCGGCTTGTTGCAGCGCCCGACGGCGGCGTGACAGTGCTGTCCTACCGTGAAGTCACGTCCGCGAACGTGGGCATCGAGACGGTGGGGGTGGTCCGGCATGCCGAAGCACTTCAGGCTTAAGGGCCCGTCCCTGGAAGCTATCCGGGACAAGGCCGTGGCCAGGCACGGGGCCGGAGCCAGGATTATCGCGGCCGAGAAGGTCAGCAACCCGGGCATTGCGGGGCTCTTCGCGGGCGACCGGTTCGAGGCCACCGTGGAAGTCCCGGATGTAGTTGCGTCTACCGCCGTTGCCTCGCCCTTGGGGTCCGCTGCCATGCCGAACGTTTCCGGAGGCGTTGAGCGTACGACGGCGGAGGGCGGCTCAGCGTCTGAAGCCCACCCCGCGCTGCGGCGCACCGCCATCGCGGCGCTCCTGGAGGAGGCGGACGCCAGTGAGCGGCTCTTGCACACTACGCGCCCTGGCGACGGCAGGGGACCGGCGGTGCCGCCCGTCGGCGGGCCGACCCTGCCCGCCGGTGAAACCGCCCCCGCCCCGGTCTCCACCGCCGGTGCCGACTTCGCCGGACTGTTGGCGCAACTGGGCAGCGAATACGGGGAGCCGCCGCCCGCCCTCGTCCGTTCCACTGACGAACCCAGCGCACCCAAACCGCGGAAGCTCGCGCCCCTGGCCGGCGCCGGGGACCTGGTCCTGCTGCTGGGCCTCGGTGACGATGCCCTGGGGCCCGCCCTGGAAATCTCGATGGCCGCCGGTGGCTGTGACGTCCGGACCGGCGGCAAGCTGTCCGCGTTCGGCCACCTGCATGTGGCGGACCGGCAGTCGGCCACCGCGGCGCGCGCCAGCTCCGTCACCACCGGGCAGACGCTGCTGCTGGCCTATGGGCTGGGGCGGCCCCGGGACGTCGCCGCCCAGGCTGCACTTCTCGACGCCATCGGGGCGGACCAGGTCTGGGCCGTGGTGGATGCCCGCCGTAAGGCCGAGGACACTGCCGCGTGGCTGGCTGTCCTGGTGGACCGTGTGGCTGTTGACGCGCTCGCCGTAGTGGGCTCGGAGGATACGCTGAGCCCGGGAACGGTGGATGGGCTGGGCCTGCCGGTCGGTTGGCTGGATGGCAGAAAGGTAGATTGAGAACATGTTGGTTCTGACGCGCAAGCCGGGCGAGAAGATCATGATCGGTGATGACATTGTCATCACCGTCATGGAGGGGCGCGGCGATGGCGTGCGGATCGGGATCGAGGCGCCCAGGGGTGTGACCATCCAGCGCAGCGAGGTGGTGGAAGCCATCGCAGCGGCGAACGTGGCCGCGTCGCAGGCCGGACCGGAAACCGAAGAGCTGCTGAAGTCCTTCCTGCCGCCGGCCGGCTAGCTGTCTGTGGGAGCCTCAGCCCAGCCCCAGGAACTCCTTCACCAGCGGTTGTGAACATTCGTCCACCAGTTCCAGTGCGCGGGTGGCCGCCGACTGCTGTGCCAGGTAGCCCAGTTCGTCGGCCGGTTCCGGTGAGTTCACGGCAGCGTCGGCATCGCGGGCAAATCCTTTGATGGCCGAGTCCAGTGCTCCGACGTTTGCTTCCCTGGCGGATTCGATGCGCTGCAGGAGGCTGGCCATTTCCTGCTGGTGCTTGGTCAGCAGCTCGCCCAGGATCCCTTCCGGCGCCGCGGCCACCAAACCAGGCAGCGTGGCTTCCCCAGGTACGTTCCATTCTGCAGCCACTCCGGCGGCCTCAACATTGCGTGCCAGAGTCTCGAATCGAAGGTTCTGCAAAACGGATTCCAGGTCAGCTGAAGTGAAAGTGAGCCACTCGGTGTGGCCGGCGTTCAGGTATAGCAGCTGTGTTTCAAGCCGGAAAAGCAGCAATTCGAGCTGGCGTCTCTCGCGCCACAGGGACGCTGAAAGTCCCTCTGCCCCCATGGTCCCCCGATCGTCTTCAGGTTCGGCCTGACGGGCGGATGCGAATCGCCCTCAAACGTTTACTTGAGACTACACTCTTTGAATGGCGAATAAGTGATATTCTTCGCTCAGTGCTGCGCGGCAGCACCATCACTTCGGGTCTCGTGGGGGGACTTACATTTGAATCGCGAACAACGCAACGGGCTGGTTTTACAGCACCTTCCGCTAGTCGGTTACCTGGTCTCAGAGGTATGCGCCAAGGCATCACATTTGTCACGCGACGATTTGGCGTCGGTGGGTTCCATCGCCCTGATCACCTCCGCGGATTCCTTCGATCCCGCCATGGGAGTGCCCTTCGGGGCCTTTGCGCGGCGGCGCATCATTGGTGCCTTCGCGGATGAGATGCGCTCCCAGGACTGGGCTACCCGCTCGGTCCGGAGACGCATCAAGGAAACGATGGGTGTGGAGGAAACCCTCCGAGGCCTGCTCGGACGGAACCCCACCGTGTCCGAGATGGCGGCCGCCCTGGGAGTTGAGCGAAGCGTCGTGGAGGCTGCCCTGGCCGATGCCGCCCGGACGCTGACTCCGCTGGACGACGTCATTGTGGAAACCTACGCCGCGGAGACCGCCTCGCCGGAGCATTCAGTCCTGGCTGATGAGCGGGTCAAGTACCTGCGCGCTGCTGTGGATGCCCTGCCGGCGAAGATGCGGTACGTCGTCGAAGAGATCTACCTTGCCGGGCGCACTGTAAAGGAACTTTCCGAGGAACTCGGATCCACCCACGCTGCCGTGTCCCAGCAGCGGTCCGAGGCCATCCGGCTCATGCGGGACGGGTTGGCGGCCCATTACGCTGACGACCCCGCCGCGGCGTACACGCCGGAGTCCAGGATCAACGCCAAGCGCAGGAGCGATTACATGACGCAGATGGGCGTCGCGACGCTGGGCGGAATCACCCGTCCGGTCCTCTCCGCTTAGTTCCCCTGCTTCTGCTGCGCTCGTTCTCGACTCGCTCTATCAATTTCGACGCGGATGTTCGTCTGCGGACCCCGGATTGTGGGTGCCCCAGCGATTATGCGCGGCGACTTCGCGGGGTGCGCGTCGCCACCCTCCCACGCGTACGACGGCGGCGCCCACCGGGGGACAGATCGGGTACATGAAGCGCCGGGCTGCTCCGGGGCGCCCCACGTGTCAGGCACGGGCCTGCGGTATTGCCGTCGTCCGTGGAGCGGGGCTACGTTGTGGCCATGGAACGCATGGCCGTACCCGAAGACATCGATGCCATCTGCAGCGGCCTGCCCGAGGTGGAGCTCGGGATTTCCTGGGGCGACCGGCCCACCTACAAAGTGCCGCGCGGGCCGAAAGGGCGGGGCTTCGTGCTGTACCGGGCACCTCACAAGACGGCGGTGGACCCGGACACGGGGGAGCAGTACCAGGACCTGCTGGTGATCATGGTCCCGGACGACGCCGCCAAGGAAGCCCTGGTGGAGGACCCGTCCGTTCCGTTCTTCACCATCCCCCACTTCGACGGGTACAACGCCGTCCTGGTGCAGGAATCCCGCCTCGGTGAGATCTCCCGGGATGAGCTGGCCGAGATCCTGGTGGAAGCCTGGGCCACCCGGGCGCCGAAGAAGCTGTCCGCCGGGTTCTTCGCCGGCCGTTGACTGCGGGAGTGCACGACGGCGGCCAGCACCGTCCGGACGGCCGCACCCGGGTAGGGTGGCCGGGTGAGCGCTGATGAGCAGGAGCTGACCGGCGGGAACGCGTCCGCAGGCGTTGTCCGGGTCGGAAATACCGTCCGGAAACCCTGGCTGGATACCTCGTCCGCTGTGCAGGCCTACCTGGCCACGCTGCGGCAGGCGGATGTGGACGTTCCCCAGCCGCTCGGCCGGGACCACAAAGGCCGGGCCGTAGTCGAGTTCATCAGCGGCCAGTCGGCCATGGACCAGCTGCCGCTGGGCTTGCAGGACCTGGCCCGGGTGGGCGGCATGATCCGGAGGATCCACGACGCCAGCGAAGCCTTTGCCATCCCCAACCCGGATTCCTGGGAGATGCTGCTGCCCGCCGGGAAGCCGGACCTGATGTGCCATAACGACCTCGCACCTTGGAACCTCATCATCGGCGAGCGCTGGGTTTTCATCGACTGGGACGGTGCCGGCCCGAGTACCCGGCTGTGGGACCTGGCGTATTCGGCACAGTCATTCGGGCTCCTGGTCGAAGGCGAACCGGTGCAGGACGCGGCGCTCAGGCTTCGCGCCGTGGTGGACGGGTACGATGCCGATGCCTCCTTACGGGCGGCGCTTCCCGCTGCGATGGCCCGGCGGACGGCGGCCATGCACCAGCTCCTGGAGTCCTCCCACCAGTCCGGATTCCAGCCCTGGGCGGACATGTTCGTCAACGGACACGGTGCCCACTGGCAGGCGGCCGCACAGTACGTCGAACGGAACCAAAAAGCCTGGGCGGACGCGCTCGCACCAGGCGCCTGACCGCCGTCGTCCGTGTCCGTAACGCCCGGGCCGGCGCTTCGCCGGCCACGCGCAACGACCCATGTGCGGAGCCGTGATCGGGGCCTTCCCGGGTGAGGGGCCGCGTGGCACTATCGACCCATGACCAAGTACCTGATTTCCTTTCCGGGCAAGGGCCAAGCCATGAACCTCACTGAAGAGGAGTTTCCCATTGTGGTGGCCGAGTCCCATGCTGTGATCGAGGAGGCCAAAGCTGCCGGCGTGTACGTCTTCGGCGGCGGGATTGCGGAGGACATCGCTCCCGTGCTGGTCCAGGCCGACGGCTCGGTGGGCACGGACACCTACCCGGGCTCGGACATCACCGGCGGGTTTACCGTGTTGGAGGTGCCCACCCGGGCGGAGGCCGAGCAGTGGGCTGCGAAGATCGCGGCGGCATGCCGTTGCGCGCAGGAGCTGCGCGAGTTCATGTACGATCCCGCCAGCTGACAGCCCGGCCCCGCTGCGCAAATGCGTTTTCGACCCGCACATTCGTCAGCGCACCGGATATATCCCGGGCGAAGTCGAGCATGCGGGTCGCATTCGGAGATCAGTGCCGGGACAGGTCTAAACATCAGTCCCGAGCCACCGGCAAGGCGAGCCGCATGGTGGTCCCGTCCGGCCCGGTGCGGGCCACTTTCACGGTGCCCCCTGCCCCGGAAGCAATCTCGCGGACCAGGGCCAGGCCGATCCCGAAGCTCCGCTTTCCAGGAGCGTTGCCGGGCCCGGGTGCACGGACGAAACGGTCGAAAATCCGGTCCGGGTCAACACCGGTGATCCCCGCCCCGGTGTCCGACACCTGAAGCACCGCAAACGATCCCTCCACCGACGCGCTGATGGTGATGCTCCCGCCGTCGGGCGTGTGGGTGAGGGCGTTGTCCGCCAGGGCCAGCACCGCGCGGCGCAGGGAACCGGGATCGATCCGCGCGGAGGGGGCACCGCTGGAGGTGAATGCCAACCGGATCCCCTGCTGCTCCGCGAGGTCCTGCAGGTCAGCCGCCACGGACCGGCCCACGGAGGCCACGTCCACGGGATTGGCGGCCTCAGCAGCACCCCCGGTGGCCGCGAGGAGGAGCTCGTTCACAATCCCGGTCATGGTGCCGGCATCCTCCCTGATCCGTGCCAGCGCCTGCCCGGTTTCGGAGCCGGGCTCGGCCTTGCGCTGGGCGAGCTGGATGCGGGTGTCCAGGATGGTGAGGGGCGTGCGCAGTTCATGGCTGGCGTCCTGCACGAACTGCCGTTGGCGGGCCAGCGCTTCACCCAGGGGGCGGATGGCGCTGCGGGCGCTGAGCCACCCCACCACCCCGGCCAGCACAACGCCTGCCAGCCCGGCCAGGATCATGCCCTCGATCAGGTCCTTCGAATCGAGGTACGTGTAGGCCTTCCCGGGCGCCGTGGACCCCGGCAGCACAGGGTTGGCGAGCTTGTACATCAGGAAGGCGGTGGCGGCGGCAAGGAGGCAGAGCACCAGCACCGCGCACGCTGCCGTGATCCGCAGGGCCACCTTCAGCGAGGCCCGCCGGAGCGTCTCGGCGTCGCCGGATGCGGGAGCCGGCGTCATGACGGGTCGCCGATCTGGTAGCCCACGCCGTGCACGGTCCGGACCACCGTCCGGGCGATTTTCCGCCGCAGATGGTGGACGTAGGTATCGATCACCCCGGGCTGGTCCGTGGGGTGGAAGTGGTCCGCGAGCAGTTCGTCGCGGGTAAACACGCGGCCGGGTTCGGCCGCGAGGGCAGCCAAAACCTCGGCCTCCTTCGCGGTGAGCGACACCGTGTCGCCGTACACCGACCGGACAGCGCGCGACGCCGGGTCCAGCTCCCAGGTGCCGATGCCCACCAAGGCGGTGCCGCCGTCGTCGGGCGTACTGTACGTCCGCGTCAGGGCGCGCAGCCGCGCGGCCAGCTCGCCGGCGTCGAACGGCTTGGTCATGTAGTCATTGGCACCGGCGTCCAGGCCCTGCACTTTCTGGTCCGTGTCGCCCAGCGCAGTGAGGATGAGGATCGGTGCGGCCACGCCCTTGGACCGCAGGGCGGCGATCACGCTGACCCCGTCCATCACGGGCAGGCCGCGGTCAATCACCATCACGTCCCACGGCTGAGTGAGGCCCAGGTGCAGGCCCTCCTGCCCGTTGGCGGCCAGCCGGACCGCATAGTCCGGCTCCAGCAGCTCGGCGATCAGCGGACCCAGCACAGGATCGTCCTCAACGAGCAGCAGGGCCAGCCGTTCCGCGGTTGTCATGCGCCTATTCTTTCCCAGCCGGCCCGGTTGCGATGTCAGCGGCGGCGCTGTCAGCGGCAGCAGCTTTGCGGCGGCGCTTCAGGAACTCCACCACCCACGGCACCACGGAGACCAGCACCATCACCACGGCGATGACGTCGATGTTCTTCGCCACGATCTCGTAGTGCCCCAGCCACGTGCCCAGGAGCGTCACGGACGTCGCCCAGACTGCCGCGCCCACAATGTTCCACAGTGCGAAGGACCGGTATTCGTAGCGGGCGGCCCCGGCGGTGAGCGGCGCGAAGGTGCGCACCATGGGCACAAAACGGGCGAGGACGACGGCGGCGCCTCCATGGCGGCGGAAGAAGTCTTCGGTGGCGGTCAGGTGCGCCGTTTTGAGGATGCGGGCATCGTCCTTGAACCAGCGGCGGCCGAACTTCCGCCCGATGATGTAGCCCACTTGGTCACCGGCGATGGCGGCCGCGGTGATCACGCCGATCAGCACGGGCAGTGCCAGCTGCAGCTGCTGGTGCAGGAGCCCGGCCGTGAAGAGCAGCGAGTCGCCCGGCAGGAACGGGAACAGGACGCCGGATTCGATGAAGACCATCGCAGCGATCACGCCCAGCGCCGCCGGCCCCAGGCCTTCCAGCAGGCTGGCCGGGTCCAGCAGGGACGGTGAACCGGCGGCGTGAACCACGCCTGAAGCAAGAATGTTGTGCATGTGTGGTCCCTTAGATCCGGCCCGAGGGGCGCATAGTGGCGGCGGGGAGGCGCTCCAGGAGTTGCGGGGCGAAGCGGTTCCAGAGCCCCGCGAGCAGGACCGCTGCGGCGCTCGCGGCCAGGAAGGACGCCGCCACATCCGTGGGGTAATGCACGCCGATGTAGAGCCGGGACCAGGCCACCACCACGGCCATCAACGTACCGGCCACGGCCACGGTCTTGGCCCAGCGGGTGCCGCGGAAGTGGAAGTACAGCGCGAATGCCAGGGCAACGGCGAAGCAGGTGTGGCCGCTGGGGAAGCTGTTGGAGCCGGTCTCCGGGGCGAGGGGGTCGAACAGGAGGGCCGGGTTGGGCCGCTGCCGGGCGAAGATCAGCTTGAAGGCCTCGCTCGCCACCCAGCCCGAGCATGCCGTGAGGCCGAACGCCACGGCGCCTGTCAGGTCGCGCCGGAACACCCAGATGGCCAGTGCGGTGGCGGCGATGAGCAGCAGCCCCGCCACCGGGCCGAACAGCAGGTTGATCCCCATGGCCACGGCAGTCAGTGCGGCGGCGTGGTGCAGGCTGAGGGCCTGGTCGAATCCCAGTTCTGCGGCGGTATCGCCGGGCAGCAGCTGCACGGCCAGGCCAATCATCGCGACGGCGGCGCACAGCAGCGCTCCCACCGGCAGCCAGTGTCGGGGCTGGGGGAGTGCCCGGAACCGGGTGCCGACGGCCGGGGAAGCCGTGGGCGCGGGGTGCTGTTGACCACGTGAGTTGTCTGTTGGCTGGTGCATCGGCTTCCTTGGGGAGGGGATCAGGCCGCTGTCCGGCCCACGTTCAACCCTCCCAAGGCGTCCTTAAGAAAGGCTTAAGAACTCCTGTGCCCGTTGCAGTCCGGGCAAGTGTGCATTCCTGCCCAGTTACTGCCCGAGGCCAGCGGCCGGAAACCCCCAACACGCCGGTTGGCCTGCGAGTCGTGGCTGGGCGGGAACCTGTAACCGGGCGGGAGCGCACGGTGTGGGTGCCGTCCGGATGAGCAAAGCGCTGACGTTCTTGCCATTTATGAGAGACAGCCCTCCCAACCTGATTAGGGGCTAACGTTCATTGACTTTCCATTTCAAGCTGGGGATGCTCGTTCCTACGTGTTTCAGGTACTTTAAACCGGTCGAGGTGTCCCGTGGGCAATGGCGTCTGTGGACATTTGGAATTGAATTTGCTCCGGTATTGGCAACTGCGCCGTGACGGAGAAATTGTCCGCGTTGCCGCCAGGCAGCAGCGTCTCATCGCCGTGCTTGCCGTCCACGGGCCCAGCCTGCGGATCTATCTGGCCGGTTTGTTGTGGCCGAACTGCCCTGAGCCGAGGGCGCTGGAAAGCCTGAGGGTCAGCACCCATCTGGTGACACGCCAGGTGCCGGGGCTGCTGGCAAAAAACGGACCGATGCTCGCCCTGGACCCTGCGGTGCAGGTTGACCTGCATCGGGTCCGTGCCCTGCTCCAGGACGGCTCCGCCGGCTTCGGGCAGGCCGCCCGGGCGCTCCTCGACTTGCGCGGGGCCGAGCTGCTGCCCGGGTGGTACGAGGACTGGGTGGTCTTTGAGGAAGGCCGGTTGCGCCAGTCCCGGCTCTGGGCCCTGACCACGCTGTCCCGCTCGCTGCTGACGGCAGGTGACTGTGAAGGCGCGGCGGAAGCCGCGGTGGCCGCACTGGATATTGAACCGCTTTATGAGAGCGCAGTGCGGGCTTTGGTCATCGCCGAAATACGGATGGGAAATTCCGCCTCAGGCCTGTTGGCGTATGAAAAGTATGCGGTGAGCCTGTGGCAGGAAATGGGCGTGGTGCCTTCCGAGGAACTCGTGAAACTCATCGACGAAGTCCAGGGCCCGGTCCATCCGCAGGTGCACAGCGGCCGGAAAACACCGGTGGACTATTCAGCCGTTCTGGTCCCACAGCCACTCCCGCACGGCCTGGACCACTTGCTCCCGGTCGGCGGCGGCGAGGCTGCCGTGGCGTCCGGGGCCTTCGCTGAAGGTCACCCGGGCACGGAAGGCGGGGTCGCCGTCGGCCTCGATCCACGTGCGGATGACAAGCGTCCCGCCGCTGGCGGGAGCGGCGGAACCGGCGGGGGCGCTGTCGTCGATCATGCTGTCACCTGACTCCTTCTCTGTAGCCCTGATCATGCTGCAGGAACCGTCTGCAACCCGCTGTTTTTACGGAAAGATTGACGCAAGATCGGCACACCCGCGTTACCGGTCCGCGCGACGGGACGCACCGGTAACGGGGCAGTAACGCCGGCCGTGGTCTCCTTCCTCAGGCGGTCGCAACGTGGGCGGCGGAACTGCGAGGGGCTCGATGCCGTGGGTGATGGACCTCAGTGGCCGGCAGGCCTGGGCCGGGGAGGCGATAGCAACTCTCCGTGCCGGGGACATCGCGCTGGATCCCGTTGATGCGCCGGGCAGCGGTGCGGCAGCGGGGTTGATCGTGGCGCAGGAACTGACCCGGGACCTGGAGGCGGCGCTCGCGGCTGCGGAGCACGGCCGGTGCCGGGTGATGGTCATCGGCCCACCGGACGGCCGCCTCAAACCCTGGCCGGTCCTCGAGGCAGGGGCAGCGGAGTGTGTTGCCTGGCACGGGCACGCCGAGCCGGTGATGGCGTGGCTGCAGCGGGTGGAAGAGGTGGAATCGGTCCTGGACTCCCAGCCGGTCCGGGAGCGGCTGGCCGGGCAGAGCCCTGCGCTCCGGGCGGCCCTCCGGGATTTAGTAGTGGCAGCAAAGTTCGGCGCTGCGCCCATCCTCATCCAGGGCGAGACAGGAACAGGCAAGGAGTTGGCGGCCCGGGTGGCGCACGCCGTCAGTAGCCAGCGCGGCAACCTGGTGGTGGTGGACTGCACCACCATTGTTCCCACGCTCATGGGGAGCGAACTGTTCGGACACGAGCGCGGTGCGTTCACCGGTGCGGTGAGCGTGCGCACGGGTGCCTGCTCCGGCGCGGACCAGGGTTCCCTCTTCCTGGACGAGGTGGGCGAGCTTCCCCTGGAACTGCAGCCGGAGTTGCTTCGCGTGGTGCAGGAAGGCACATACAAGCGGGTGGGCGGCGACAGGTGGCTGCACAGCAAGTTCCGGCTCATCTGCGCCACCAACCGCGACCTCCTCAGCGAAGTGGCCGGCGGCGGCTTCCGCACCGACCTGTACCACCGCATCGCCGCCTCCGTGGTCACCATGCCGCCCCTCCGCGACCGGCTGGAGGACATCCTCTGCCTGTTCGCCAGGTTCTGCCGCGAAGCCACTGGGGCCCGGACCGATCCCGAGGTGGACCCGGCGGTCCAGGACGCCCTCGTCAGCCGCAGCTACCCCGGCAACCTCCGGGACCTCAGGCAGCTCGCCTTCCGCATCGCCGCCCGGCACGTGGGCCCCGGCGCCATCACCCCCGGCGACGTTCCCCGCGATGACAGGCCGCAACCATCCCGGGGGCCGCTGGGCAAAGACGCGTACGACGGCGGGACCTCCGCCGCGAATCCGCTCACCGCGGCGGTGGCTTGGGCCGTTGACGCGGGCCTGGGGCTGCGCGAGATCAAGGAGCACGCCGCGGAGGCAGCCGTTGCGCTGGCGGTGGAGCGCAGCGGCGGGAACGTCCATGCGGCCGCCTCCATGCTGGGGCTCACGGACCGCGCCGTCCAGCAGCGGAAGGCCCGCAAGACAGGGCCACAAGCAGGGCCGCAGGCGGAACCGGAGGCAGCTTCGTCAGCAGGTCCGCAGGACGGTTCCTGAGCAGCGCCAGCTCCAGTGGCGGGCCACCGGCGAGCCAAGCGCTGGCGCCGGCACCTAAACGCCGTGGGACAGCTCGTTGGCCACTTCCCGCCAGTACCGGTCGCCGGTCTCGTCGGCGAGTTCCCGGAACAGATCCCCCAGCTCCCGCCAGAGCACGTCAGGTCCCTTCCTGCGCAGCCGCTGAGGCCTCTGCTGCGGCCGGTGGAAGGTGCCGGCGAACCGCTGCCGGACCAGCGGCTCCACCGCCAGGCCGAACAGATCCGGCTTGCCAGGGTGGGGGAACGGCATCGTCTTGGGCAGCTCAACCTTGGCCAGCTCCCGGCGCGAAACCAGCAGCCGTTCCAGGCTGGGCATCGGGCCCTTCTTCAGCAGCTCGTCGCGCTTCAGCTCATGCGCGAACACCCTCACGTGGGTGGGCGGGCCCTTGTCCGACCAGGGCGAGTAGGTGACCAGCCACACCGAGGTCCGGTCCGGTTCGCTGCCCGCCATCCACGCCGGCCGCTTGCCCGTGGAGGTTCCCCGGGCCGCCGCGCTTTGCTGCACGTAGCGCTGCAGCTGATACAGGCCCTTCCGGATCGCCGCATCGTTGTGCGGCTTGATCTCCGCAAGTCCTGGCCCGCCGACGGCCTTGCCTCCGACGGTCAGCCCGGTTGTTTTCATAGCCATGCCGTGTTCCTCCTGTCGGTGCCACTTTGATCGGTGCGACTTCGCCCATTGCCCGCGAAGGCGGTGCGGCGCCCGCCGGTCCTCCGCGCCGGGCCGGTCAGCTGCAGGACGTTGCCGCCCAGGATGAGGGCCCGTTCGGCGGGCGGCAGGTCCAGCGCGAAAATCTTGGCGAGTTCGGGGGCCGGGTGCAGGTAGGGGCCGTCGCTGCCGTACAGCACTTTCCGCGCCCCCGCCCGGGCCACCGCCTCCGTCAGCAGGTCGAAGTACCGCACTCCGGAGGTGTCGGTGAAGATGTTGGGCACCATGGCCAGCGCACCGATCAGCCGGCTCTGGGCCCGCCAGTCATCGGAGAAGGAAGACAGGTGCGGCACGATCCACGCCACCCCGGGATGACGCTCTGCCAGCCACACAACCTGCTCCACGTCGCCGCCGGGGTCGAAGAGCACCGGCATCTGGTGGCGTTCCGCGGCGAGGCCCACCTCGTCCGTCGCCGGCCCGTCGGACCAGTGCACCTTGATCCCGCAGGCGCCGCGGCCGTGGGCTTCCGCCACGATGGTGCCTACCCGTCCCCGGTCCTCGGTGGCGTTGACGAACACGTACCAGAGCCACCGGCGCGGGGCCCGCCCGGCCAGGTTCGCCACGGTCCGGTTGGCGGCAGCGTAGGCACCCACGGGTGCGGCCATCAGCACGGCCCGGTAAATCCCGACGGCGGCCGCGCGCCTCCGCCACAGCGCAAAGGAGGCGGCGGGGTCGGCAGGGCCCAGCGGCACCCCGGCGGTCCCCACATGGACGTGCGAGTCCACGATGTCCATCAGGCCGCCCGCCTGTCCCGCGCCACGGCGGAAAGTCCGCGCACCAGCCGGTCGAGTTCGGCCTGAGTGTGGTCGGCCCGCACCACCGCGGACAGCACGGCACCGGGCCGGCAGCGGGGCAGCTGGACGAGTGCCTCCACACCCCTCGCAGCCAGGGCCGCATGCCACCGTCGCGCCAGCGGCAGCGACGCCACCGGGGTTCCCACGATGGGAAACGGCTGTCCCATCGGAGGCAGCCCCAGCCCGCGGAATGCCTGCCGGAGCCACCGGGTCAGCCGCCACAGCTTGGTCCGCAGGGCGGGGAGGCGGCCGTTGCGGAGGGCCCCGATCCCGGCGGCAAGGTCGGCGGCCGACGGCGGGCTGCTGTGCATCCGGTTCTCCCCGTGCCGGGCCAGCAGATCAATCGCGGCCCGGTCGCCGGTGATCACCGTGACCGGGGTGCCGTACGCCTTGGCCAGCGACCCCAGCCACAGCACATGCTCGTGGTTCAGCCCCAGCCAGCGCGCCGTGCCGGTCCCGTCGCCAAAGCCGCCGCCCGCAAAGTCCGTATCGCCAAGGCCGCCGTGCCCGCCTGGCCGACGTCCGCCGTCGTGATTCCTCCTGCCCAGTACGCCGAACGCCAGCGAATCATCCACGATCACCCGGCCGCCGGTCTTTCCGGCCAGCGTCTGCAGCCGGGCCAGGGGAGCAGGCCGCTCGCAGCCCTGGCACCAACCGTCGGTCACCAGCCACGTCCGCGTTGAGGGCACGACGGCGGGCGGCCGGAAATGCGGGTATGTCGCCACCCGCACGCCGCGGGATACGGAGGCCCGGCAGGCCCAGTGGGTGAGGGGATAGGCGCCCTCGTCCACCAGGAGAAGGTCCCCGGGGCGGGGGAGCGACTGCAGGACGTCCATCATGCCGTGCAGTGCGGAGCGCGCCACCAGGCCGGCGCCGGCGTGCTGGCGGGCGGCCACAGTTGAGGCGAGGTCCGCGGCGGCCGGCAGCTCCCGCAGCGCTGCCGGCACCCCCGCGGTGAACTCCGCCCACGGCGCCAGTGAGGCGCTGGGGTGGCGCTGGCCCAGGAACAGTGCGGAGGTGAAGTCCGTCCCGCGCAGCGGGCTAGGCATCTCTTGACCCGGCCTTCGCCTAGTACCGCACAAGCTTCCGGGCCAGCCGGCGCTGCAGCAGCGCGGACGGCATGGTGGTGTCCACCCGCTCGCTGAGGTCCGCCCCTGTCACGGCCCGGTAGGCGTGGATGTAGCGCTGCACGGACGGCTTCCACTTGAGCGCCCAGTTCTTGGCGTCGTCGCTGGCCATGCCCGACTCGTTCCACCGGCCGTGGCGGACGGACAGCAGCAGCTGCTCGCCGTGGACGGCCAGGTCGTAGAAGTGGGTCACGCTGGTATCGGCCCACTCCTGCATCAGCTTCATGGTGTCCACCCGGCCCATCCATTCCTCCTGGTAGGGCACCATGGTGCGGCCGCCCAGGAACTCGCGCATCTCCGGCTGGGCCAGCATCCACTGCACGTCCAGGGTCTCGATCCGGGCGGTCAGTGAAACGTCGGCGAACTGGTTGTTGGCTCCGGCCGCGAGGACCAGGTGCAGTTCCTGCAGGTTGCTCAGCAGCGGAAAGGCGTCCGCGTCCACGGTCTTGTCGCTGAACTCCTTGTAGTAGCGGTGGCAGGCGTTGAGCAGGCCATGGAAGGCGTCCAGGAACTGGGTCCGCCGTTCCACGAGCGTCTCCGACGGCGGGATGGCCCGGCCGATAAGCTGCAGCCCGTACTGGTACTCGTACTCGGCGGCGCGGCGGCGCAGCGAGAGCCGGTCCTTCTCCGCCTCGGCCAGCCCCCAAAGGAGGCCTCTCAGCGGCAGGAGCGGGCTGACGGCGAGCCGGGACAACGCGTCCCCGCCGGCCGGGGTCCGCCGGTTCTGGAACCGGGCAATGATCCGGTTCAGCGACTGGAACAGCATGCCCTCCTCCAGCCAGTACACGTAGATCAACTCGACGAAGGGCACCAGGTCAAGCGGGTAGGGGCCGTTGGGGATGCCGCTCGGGAACGGGCTGGCGAGGTCCTTGTCCTGGTCGCTGACGTAGGACAGCGGAATGGCTTGGCTGCTGTGCGGGGCCGGTCCCCAACTGGTGCCCTTCTTGCCCGATCCGAACTTGTTGCCCAGCGCCCCCTTGGAAACGAATTCGACCGAGAGGGCGTGCAGGTTCTGGTACGTCATCCCGCCGAAGGGCGGGAAGGCATTGAAGCTCTTCTTCCGTGTCTTCGCGAATGCGGCGAAGTTGGTGTAGGTCAGGTTCCCGGATACCCCGGAAATGAACTCCCAAAGCTGGGAATGGCCGCTGTTGGGGGAGGCGTTCGGTTCCAGGGCCACCTTGACCACCGGTGCGGACTCGGGCGCCTGCACATCGATCCGGTCGATGATGGTCCAGTTCCCTACGATGCCGCGCATGTTGGGCCGGAACCGGATCCTGTACTCCATGGCCTCGGGAAGCTGGACTTTCAGGTCCAGGGCCTTGCCGCGGCTCATGGTCTTGCTGAAAACGCCGCCCTTGTTCCCGCCGATGGGCACGCTCCTGCCCCGTTCGTCCAGGACCTGGAAGTCGTAGTCGCCCAGCGGGTCCGAAGATTCCAGCTGGAACCGGATGCCCACGTCCTGTCCGGCGTAAACCGGTGCAACCGGCCGTCGATTGAAATCCATGGCTATCTCCTTGTTGGTAGTGCTGGTGTGGTGGGGTTCTGCGGTGCGAGCAGGCCCGGTGGTGCGGGGCTGCCCATGAGGTCCAGGCTGCTGCGCACGGCCCACGCGGTGAGCAGGGATGACAGCTGGGCGCTTTCCTCCCCGGCGGTGATCCGGCCGGCGGCCTTCGCCTGGCCCAGCACGGCGAACACCAGGGCGGGCCGTTGCCGGGCCATGATGCCGAAATCGTTGCCCCAGGCTTCGTGCAGGCTCAGCAGCCGGTCGGGCTGCCGCTGGCGGACGGGCCAGATGGTGCCCAGCTTCCGGCCGCCGGCCAAGGCCACAGGGTGGTTCATGAGGACCTCCACCAGGTTGCCGATATGGGACTCGCGTTTCCTGATCCAGGCGAGGTGGTGGTCCGGGAGGCCGGCCACCGGGTACATCGCCCGCCACACCGCCGCCAGCTCCCGCCACTGCGGGTGTGGGTAGAGGGCGTTGCCCAGTGCCGCGGAGATCAGCACCCGCAGGTACGGCATCGGGTGGGGGTCGGTGCCGCCGGGGCGGAACACGAAATAGCGGGGAAGGCTGACCACCGCCAGGAGGCCCACCGTGGAGGTGATACCCACCGTGGCCACGGACCACATGTCCGCCACGATTTCGCTGATCCAGAGGGACCACACGTCCCAGCCGCCGTCCGGGTCCTGCGCTGCCCGCCGGTCCAGCTCGGCCCGAAGTGAAGTGACCAGGTCCAGCTGCGCGGCCCCCTGGTGGCCCACCTCGTGCGCCAGGGAGGATGCGATCCCGCTGCCCACCATCCGCTCCCGGGGTAGCCGGATGATGCCCACCGGGTTGGGCTTGCCGCCGGGCAGCCGGGTCTTGGCGCGCCGGATCGCAGCACCCGCGCCCCGGGCGAGGTAGACCACCAGCCGTGCGTCGCCGTCGTCGTACCGTCCCAGCCGCAGCGCATCCTGGGCGAGGATGTCCAGCCCGGAAAGCCAGACCCCCGTGGAGTGTTCGCTGCGCTGGGTGACCACCTCGGTGAACATGTCGAACTGGGACAGGACCACGTTGAACTGGAGGCGGATGAGGACGAAACGGCGCTGCTGTTCGGCGGGGGTGGCGGTCCGCCCGTCGCTGTGCAGCCAGTCGAGGAAGTCCCCGATCTGGACACGCAGTTCGTGGCGTCCGGTGTGCAGGAACCGTTCGATCAGCAGCTGGGCGTCGCGGGGGAGGGCGGCGGCGAGGACCATTGTTTCGTGCATGACGAAAGGCTTGATCTGGTCCAGCCGCGACATCAGGCCGGTCGCTTCACTCTCGATCAGCGCCGTGCCGATGCTGTTGGTGTCCACCTCGATCGCCTGCCGTCAGCCGTCTGCCGTGTCCGCTCCGCCGGTCAGAGACCCAGCAGGATGACGCGCCCGTTGCGGCGGATCCAGCGGCCCTCGTCCGCGCTGCCGTCCTGGCCGCCGCCCTGGCCGGCGTCGGAATTTCCGTTCTGCTGGCCGCTGTCCCAGCCCTCGTCCGGGGCGCCCCAGGTGGCTCCGGAGTACTGGTTGTTGTAGATCCGGGTGCCGCCGCGGTAGCCCTGGTTTCCGCGCCGGGCGGCCTGGCGGGCGCGCAGCAGGGATGGGGCGTAGCGGCGGGCGGCTGCGGTGGCTGCGGCGCGGGCGGCCACGTTGGGTGGGACTGAGACGGGGGTCCGGGCGGCGTTGCGGTAGGCGGCCCGGGCGAACCGGACGTAGCGGCGGGCGGCTTCTTCCTCGGCCTCGGATTCGTCCATGGACTCGGCTTCGTCGGCTTCGAGCAGGCCGCCGGCCATGGAGCCGAGCTTGCTGCCGATGGCTGTCCCGACGCCGGGAGCCACGAAGGAGCCGATGGCGCCTCCCACGATGGGCAGCGCCGTCTTGGCCACCGATTTGAGCGCGCCGCCCAGTGCTTTGCCGATGGGGGACTTGATGAACTTGGAGGCGCCCCGGACCACGCTGCGGGCCAGGCTGCCCAGGAACTGGTCCAGTTCCTCCTCGGAGCTGACGCTGAGGAGTTCCATGGCCAGTTCGGTTTCGAGGTTCCCCTCGTGGTCCGATTCGCCTTCGTAGCCGCTGAAGCCGCCTTCGTCCTCTTCTTCCTGCGCCCAGGGGCTGGCGGACTCGGTCTCGTAGTAGGTGCTCATGGCAATGTCCTTTGGGTTGGGTGGTGCTCGGGGGTGGGTTGTGCCGGGTTAGCGTGCGTTGAGGATGACGATGTTGCGGCCGCGGCGGATCCACCGGCCGCCGGAACGTCCGGACTGGCCGGGCTGGCCGGGGCGTTTGAGGAGGCCGGGGAGGTGTTGCCGGGCCGCGGCGGTGGCTGCCTGCTGCGCTGCCTGGACGGCGGGCACACTCTTGGGCGTGGCGGCGGTCCGCTGTGCGGTGTCGGTGGCGAAGCGGACGAAGGCGCGCGCAGTTTCCAGGTCGCGGTCCTCGGCGGAGAGGCCCTCCAGCTGCAGGCCGGATTCGAACTTGCTGCCCAGCCACTTGCCCACCTGTCGTCCGGCCTGGCCGCCGGCGCCGGGGACGAAGTAGTTGCCCACCGCCTGTCCCAGCTGGGGCAGGGCCTTCCTGGCGGCGGACTTGAGCACGTTGCCCACGGCCTGTCCTGCCGCGCTGCCGGCAAAGTCGCGGGCGGCGGAGAAGGCCTTCTTGGCCAGGTCGCCGAGGAACTGGTCCAGTTCGTCCTCGTCGCTGACTTCGAGCAGTTCCGCGGCGAGGGCGAGCTCGTCGGCTTCGCGGCTGTCCGCCTCTCCCCACAGGCCCCCGGCCTCGCCGGCGTCTTCGCCCTGGAACGGTGACTCGTCCTCGAAGGAGTAACCGGACTCCTCATCCATCACCTCGCCCCAGGTACCTTCGTCCTGGCCTTCGAACAGTGCCCTATCGATGTCGTGCATGAGTATTTCCTTTCCGGAGTCTTGCAGGCGCCGCCGTTGGGGGCGCCACCGCGGAACACCGCATACCCTCTTACTGCACAATTCGTGCCAACCCTTTGGGGGCTTGGGTTGCGGTTTCCGGGGCCGGGTTTCCGGGCGCTGACAAGCGCGGGGCCGAACGGGGGTTCGCCGCGGCGAAAATAGATTCGCGTGGGGCTGGTGCGGCGAAGTTGCGCTCAGGCGCCCTGCTGCAGCGTGTGACGGTACTTGTTCACGGTCCGCCGGGCGACGCTGAACCCGCCGCGGGCCAGCATCTCCCGGAGATGCTCGTCCGAGGCGGGACCCGCCGTCGTGATTGATTCCCGCAAGGCAGCCCGCGCAGCCAGGCCCTTGCCGAACATGCAGGCGAGGTCCTCCACTGTGCCGCCGGGCAGCCGGAGCCGCTTGCCGCTGACGGCCCGGCTCACCGTGGACGGGTGCAGCCCGAGTTCCTGCGCGACGGCGGTCCGCGTCAAGGGTTTGTGGTGCCCGGTGCCGCGGTCCAGGAAGTCCTTCTGGTGCGTCACCGCGCATTCGGTGATGCGGAGCAGGGCGCCGGCGCGGCGGTCGATCTGGTAGAGGAGCCGCTGCGCCGCAAGTTCATGCTCTGTGAGCCATTGCGCCGCCTCGGTGGTGCCTGACGCCCCGCGCAGGCCGGCGGAGAGGTCCGCCACCTGCAGCCCGAACCAGGCGCTCGCCGGCACCTCCACCTCCAGGGACCCGTCCGGCCGTCTGTACAGGAACACGTCCGCGGTTGGAGCCGCTTCTGCAACGGACGCAGTTTCCGCGGAAACGAACGGCTTCAGCTGGTCCTTGATGAGCGCCAGGCCTTCCCGGACCTGGGCCTCGGTCAGTCCCATGGCGCGTACGACGACGGCAGTGCTTCCCGCGGCCAGGTCGCCGAGGTGCCCGCGAACCAGGTGGGGGAGCCAGGGCGGGACGTGGCCCTGCTCTGCGAGCGCGTCAGCCTGGGCGGCCAGTAAATTGGTGATGCTGGTGGCGGCGATGCCGGGCGGGCCCACGGCCTTGATGGCGCGGACGGCTTCGTGGACGTGCCCGGGCTCCAGGTTTTCAGCTGCGGCGATCGCTTCCGGTCCGGCGTCGAGGAGCCCGCGTGGGGTCAGGTGCGCGATGACCAGGGTGAGCGCGTGGCGGCAGTCGGACCGGACTTCCGTTCCGGCGTCGGCTTCAAGCGTCGCGAAGGGGTCATAGGCCGGTTCCATGCCGCCGGGGAACTGGGCAGCGGTGGCCCGCCCCGTGCAGCGGGGGCAGGTTCCGGAGGCGACGTGCCTGCCGCAGCCGGGGCAGGGGTGGCCGTCGGCGCGCTCCAGGACCGGGTTCTCCGCGAGGGCACGCTCGGTAGCCTGGGTAACTTCATCGTGGGTCATGGCCAGCATGCCCATGGCGTTCAGCAGCCCGGGCAGCGCCCGAAGTTCAGCATGGACGCCGGCCTGCAATTGCAGGCTCTGATTCGTCACTCCGCTTGCCATGGCCCCTTCAGTACCCCCTCAAACGCGCGCTCACTTTTGGCGTTTCCCAGGGGACGCGCGTTCATTGGTTTCAGGTTGGTTCGTTTCCATTTGTCACAACGGCCGTTACTGCAGCGTTACGCCGGACCGCCCACGGTGGCGAATTCCCGCGATGCTTCGAAGGGTGCCCGCCCAACTAGGTCGCAGTAGATGTCGTTTTGAGCCCCCATAACGACATCTATTGCGACCCAGTTGGGGAGGACGGCGCGAAAGGCATCCGCGTCCGGAGGGGGAGCCGCCACAAGTGAGCGCGCGTCGAAAAGGGGAGGCACGCTTGACGCCCCCAAATGCTTCCGCATATCCTGAACGAACGGTCGGTAAATAAATCCGCGCCGTCCCGGAAGGTCATTGCATAGGAGCAACCATGGCAGCGCAGAACCTGCAGTCAGTGCCCGCTGAGCCCACAACCGAACAGGCCCAGGCGGCCCAGCAAGAAGCGGACACAGCCGGCCAGGCCCACTTCGACCGCGTTATCGCCGAGGATTCGCGCATTGAGCCCAAGGACTGGATGCCGGCCGCCTACCGCAAAACGCTGCTGCGCCAGGTGTCCCAGCATGCCCACTCGGAGATCATCGGCATGCAGCCGGAAGCCAACTGGATCTCCCGGGCCCCCAGCCTGAAGCGCAAGTCCATCCTCATGGCCAAGGTCCAGGATGAGGCCGGCCACGGGCTCTACCTCTACAGCGCCGCCGAGACCCTCGGCCAGAGCCGGGACAAGATGATGGACGACCTCATCGCCGGCAAGGCCCGCTACTCCAGCATCTTCAACTACCCCGCGCTCACCTGGGCGGACATGGGTGCCATCGGCTGGCTGGTGGACGGTGCAGCCATCTGCAACCAGGTCCCGCTGTGCCGCGCCTCCTACGGCCCCTACGGCCGCGCCATGGTCCGCATCTGCAAGGAAGAATCCTTCCACCAGCGCCAGGGCTTCGAGATCCTCCTGGAGCTCTCCAACGGAACAGCAGCGCAGAAGCAGATGGCGCAGGACGCCGTGAACCGCTGGTACGCCCCGGCGCTGATGATGTTCGGGCCGCCGGATGACGATTCGCCCAACTCCAAGCAGTCCATGGCCTGGAACATCAAGCGGTTCAGCAATGACGAACTCCGCAGCCGCTTCGTGGGCATGATGGTGGAGCAGGTCCGGGTCCTGGGCCTCACCCTCCCGGATGACCAGGTCCGCTACAACGAGGACACCAAAAAGTGGGAGCACGGCCCGCTGGACTGGCACGAATTCCAGGAAGTTCTTGCCGGCCGCGGTCCCTGCAACGCCCAGCGGTTGGAACGCAGGCGGGAAGCGCACGACGACGGCGCCTGGGTTAGGGAAGCAGCGGCGGCTTACGCAGCAAAACAGTCAGCAAAGCAGCAGAAGGAATACGCAGCATGAGTCCCCACGGCAACCCGGAAGCCCCCGCAAGCGGCGCCGCAGAAATCAACCGCGAAGCCCCCAAAGTCTCCCCTGCACCGCAGGAGCACCATGACCGCTCCGCCTGGGGCCTCTGGGAGGTCTTCGTCCGGTCCAGCCGCGGCCTGAGCCACGTGCACGCCGGCTCGCTGCACGCCCCGGACGCCGCAATGGCCCTGAGGAACGCCCGCGATCTCTACACCCGCCGCAACGAGGGCGTCTCCATCTGGGTTGTCCCGGCCGACGCCATCGCCGCCAGCGATCCCGATTCCAAGGGCAGCTTCTTCGAGTCCCCGCAGGGCAAGGACTACCGGCACGCCACGTACTACACCAAGAGCGAAGGGGTAAAGCACCTGTGAGCACCCCCGAAACCACCACAGGCCACGGCGACATCTCCACCGGTGTGGCCGGCGGCGACGGAAACGCGAGCGCCACCCGCATCACCCCCGGCAACGCCCTCCGCCCGGAGGACATCGCCCTCGAGGTCAAAACCGGCCTGGCCAAGCCCACCGAGGATGTGGCGGAATACGCGCTGCGCATCGGTGACGACGCCCTGATCCTCGCCCAGCGCCTGGGCCACTGGATCTCCCGCGCCCCGGAGCTCGAAGAGGACATCGCCCTGGGCAACATCGCCCTGGACCAGCTGGGCCACGCGCGCAGTTTTCTCACCTACGCCGGCGCCACCATGACAAACGAGGACGGCACCCCCAAGTCCGAAGATGACCTGGCTTACTTCCGCCGCGAGCATGAGTTCCGGTCCGTCCAGCTGTTCGAGCAGCCCAACGGCGACTTCGCGGCCACCATCGCCCGCCAGTTCGTGGTGAGCTACTACCAGTTCGAGCTGTACCGCCGCCTCACCGCATCCACGGACGCTACCTTGGCCGCCATCGCCGCCAAGGCCGTGAAGGAAGTGGATTACCACCGGGACCACAGCGCCCAGTGGATACTGCGCCTGGCCGGCGGAACAGACGAATCAAGAAAAAGGATGATCCACGGCCTCCGCACCATGTGGCCATACGTTGCGGAACTGTTCCGCGACGACGAACTGACAGCCAGGCTCGCCGAGGCGGGCGCCGCCGTCGCGCCTTCCAGCCTGAAAGAGGACTTTGACCGCCTCACCGGCGAAGTCCTCCAAGAAGCCGAGCTGGAGGTGCCGGACGTTCCGGCGGCCCCCGGCGGCGGCCGCGAGGGCAGGCACTCGGAGCACCTGGGCTACCTTTTGGCGGAAATGCAGGTGCTGGCCCGCGAGCATCCCGGAGCCAGCTGGTGACTGCCGTGTACATTTCGGACTTCGAATCCCGATCCCGGACCCCGCGGCAGGACGCCTGGGACATCGCCGCCACGGTGTGCGATCCGGAGATCCCGGTGCTCACCATCGAGGACCTGGGCATCCTGCGGGACGTGCAGGTGACGGATAAAAAAATCACCGTCACCATCACCCCCACGTACTCGGGCTGCCCGGCCATGGACGCCATCCGGGACGACGTGATCACTGCGTTCGCCAAAGAAGGCTACGCGGACGTCACCGTGGACCTGGTCCTCGCCCCGGCCTGGACCACGGACTGGATGACCGAGGCCGGCAAGGCGAAGCTGCAGGAGTACGGCATCGCCCCGCCGTCGGGCATGTCCAACGCGGCAAGGCATGCCGGCCCCATCCGGCTGCAAATGGCCGTGAAGTGCCCGCAGTGCTCCAGCCTGAACACCAAGGAACTCACCCGCTTCGGGTCCACGTCCTGCAAGGCCCTGTATGTGTGCCAGGACTGCAAGGAACCGTTCGACTACTTCAAAGTCCTCTAAGGAACTCCCCATGACTGTTGTCCGCCAGACCGCCGCCGAGGAGGCGCAGGCCACCGGCCGCCGTCGTCCGTCCTTCCACACGCTCGCCGTGAAGGAGGTGCGCCGGCTCACCGAGGACGCCATCGAGGTGTCCTTCCACGTGCCCGCGGAGCTCGCCGGCCAGTTCGACTACCTGCCCGGCCAGTACGTGGCGCTGCGCACCAAGCTGCCCAATGACGACGGCGAGCTGCACGAGGTGCGGCGCAGCTACTCCATCTGCGCCGAGCCGCGCAGCTTCGAGGACGGCAGCAGCGAGATCCGGGTGGCCGTGAAGAAGGACCTGGGCGGGCTGTTCTCCACCTGGGCCAACGCCGAACTGAAGGCCGGGGACACGCTGGACGTGATGAGCCCCATGGGCGCGTTCATCTCCAAGCACGGCCGGGACGGCACGGCCGTGGAGCAGAACCGGATGAACTCCATGAACAACCCGGAGGCGCTGGCCGGGGACGTGGCCGCCAGCGGTGAGGCGAGCTTCGTGGCCATCGCGGCGGGCTCCGGCATTACCCCGGTGATCGCGATCGCCCGGACGCTGCTGGCTGCCAACCCGGAGTGCCGGTTCGACCTGATCTACGCCAACAAGGCCGCCATGGACGTGATGTTCCTGGAGGAGCTGGCGGACCTGAAGGACAAGTACCCGCAGCGGCTGGCCCTGCACCACGTGCTGAGCCGTGAGCAGCGGATCGCGCCGCTGCTTTCGGGCAGGATCGATGCCGAGAAGCTGCAGCAGCTGCTGGGCACCGCCATCCACGCGGACGATGTGGACGAGTGGTTCCTGTGCGGGCCGTTCGAGCTGGTGCAGCTGTGCCGGGACACCCTGGCCGAGCGCGGCGTGCAGCCGGAGAACGTCCGGTTCGAGCTGTTCACCAGTGGCAAGCCGGACCGCCCGGAGGGCCACGCCGGCCGTCCCGTCATGGTGGACGAGTCCCAGGAGACGTACAAGATCACGTTCAAGCTGGACGGCCTGCAGGGTGACGTGGCCAGCCCCACCCATGCCCGCGAGTCCATCCTGAACGCTGCGCTGCGGGTGCGGCCGGATGTGCCGTTCGCGTGTGCCGGGGGAGTGTGCGGCACCTGCCGGGCCAAGGTGGTCACCGGCACGGTGACCATGGACGAGAACTACGCGCTGGAGCAGGATGAGCTGGACAAGGGCTACGTGCTGACCTGCCAGAGCCACCCCACCAGCAAGGAAGTCACCGTCGACTTCGACGTGTAGGTATTTTCAGCTTCAACGGAGGAGTTCCATGATTTCCCTTTCCATCAGCAACGGCATCGCCGAGGTTGTCCTCAACGCACCGCACAAGCTGAACTCGCTGGACGAGCAGGCGCTGCGGGATTTAACCCAGGCGTACGACGACGCTGCTGCCGCCGCCTCGCGCGGTGAGGTGCGGGCGCTGCTGCTCAGGGGAGAGGGACGCGCCTTCTGCGCGGGCCGGGACATTGCCGGGGTCACTCCGGAGAGCGACGACGCCGCCGCGTACCTGAGCGGGCTGGCGGAGCCTTTGCTGAAGAAGATGACTTCTTTTCCTGCCCCTACCTTTGCCGCCGCCCAGGGGGCCTGCCTCGGGGTGGGGTTGGGGCTGCTGCTGGCCACGGATGTGGTGTACGTGGCGGAGAACGCGAAGTTCGGCTCGCCGTTCGCCAGGCTGGGGGCCACGCTGGACTCGGGCGGGCACTGGTACTTCACGGAGCGTCTGGGCATGCACCGGACGCTGGACCTGATCTACACGGCGGACCTGATGTCGGGCGCCGAGGCGGTGGCGCAGGGGATGTTCAGCCGGGCCATGCCGGCGGAGTCCTTACTGGAGTCCACGCGGGAGATTGTTTCACGGGTGGCCGCCGGGGCGACCGGTGCCTTCGTTGCATCTAAAGAGCTGGTGGCGCACATCCGCGACCAGCGGCTGGGCCTGTGGGCGTCCATGCAGGAGGAGAACGCCGAGCAGGCACGCCTCTGCAAGACCGACGACTACGCCGAGGGTTTCCGCGCGTTCCAGGAGAAGCGCGATCCCACGTTCACCGGCCGGTGATGTGTCTGGCCGGGCCTCGGTGGCTGGGCCTGACTAATTCGTCCTGCCTGCCTTAACCGGACTGTCGCCGCAGGTCAAGTGCCCTTTGCTCAAGAATCCAGGGAGTCTTGAGTGAAACTTGTGTCTCGTTTGCAGAAATCTTTGTGTGTGTTCGGAACAGTAGAAGCAGCCGGTAATCACCGGTGAAGCTCACTGCCGACCTTTGAATGGGTCGGCCGTGGCTGAAACCTACTGTGGGGGCACAATTGTCTGAGATTTTGAACGAAGAGCTCGAGTCGAAAGAAAGCGGTTTCAGCCGCCGGCGCGTGGTAGCAGGCGTGGCGTGGTCCCTTCCCGTCATCGCAACAGCCATTGCTTCTCCGGCCGCTGCTGCATCGCCGCCCGGAAAGGTGGAAGCGCTTCTCGACTTCGCCACGAGTGAAGTGGCCACCTTTGTGCAGTCTGGTAAAGAAGGAGCTTCAGGTCAGAACCGGACTGGCAAAGGGCCGATAGCTTTTCATGTAAAGAACGCAAGCGGTCTTCCTTCAGGACCCATAGTTGGGAAAATCACAGTCACGTCGGTCGCCACAACTGATCCGCGGGTAGGCATCTATACCTTTTCCGCCACCCCACTTACGGACAAATCCCTGGTGACGGCCGGCTCATTCGCCGCAAGCTTCAACTTGGCCAGTGGTGTTCAGAACGGTACGACAACTACGTTTCCATTCACGTTTTACTACACCGGCGGCAAGAGCTCGTCCGTTGGCAAGGAGTTCACCCTTACTGTCTCCTTCAGCTCACCGGCGGGCTTGCCCGATCTGGCGACCAAGCTGACGCTGAGCTAGAGGGCCAGGCGATGGTCTGGAAGCGTGGCGGACTCGTGGCGGAAGCGCGTACAGGGGGGCAGCGGGTTGCTTTGCTCCATCTCGATGAGTCCCAACCTGTTGTCCTCGAAGGCCCGGCAGCTGTCATCTGGGAGCTTATTGACGGACAGCGTTCCGAGCAGGAGATCTTCAACGAGCTTGAAGCGAGCTTTGAGGACGAGCTGGGGCAGATGCAGGCCCAGGCCGAGCTCTTCCTGGCCAGTCTGGAAGCCCGTCGCCTGATCGAACCGGCCAGCGCCGCCTAGCGGCACCGAGATTTGGGGGAACCGTGGGGGATGTTCTCGTATCGATGCAGCAACAGGAAGAAGTGCCGCTGGCTACGCGCGGCGATCTGCTGCGGCTGCAGATCCTGGGTGTCGAGTTCGTTGTTCGGTGGGGCGAAGGGCTCAACCAGGGGCAGCGGCAGGGCATGGCCGCAGCCTGGTCCCGGTGTACCAACGTCGTGCGGGAAGCCCCGCCGTTGCCTGCCGCACCGGCCACCGTTCAGCCGTTCTCTGCCTCCGTAGCCTACAAAGCAAGCGATCGAGCCGTTGAGGAGTTCGAACTCGGAGCTTTGTCCCTCGAAGAGTTAGCCGAAAATCTGACTTCGCGGCTGACAGTGGCGGCCATTCTGGCGAACGCCGGAAAGCTGACGATGCTCCACGCATGTGCCGTAGCAGACCCCGCCACCGGAGCAGTCGTCGCGCTCGTTGCCAAGTCCGGTACCGGCAAGACAACGGCAGCCTCAGTGCTTGGAAAGACCTACGGCTACGTCACGGATGAGACGGTGGCTATCAGTCCGGGCGGTTCCGTGGTCCCGTATCCCAAGCCATTGTCGGTGAAGCAGGGCGCGGGAACACCCAAGCGGCAGGTAGGACCGGGCGACTTGGAGCTCCTGGAGGCCCCGCCAGGGCTTCAACTCAGCTCGCTGGTCCTGCTGGACCGGGTTGAAGCTGCGGAGCCGGTTGCGCCGCTTCTGCGCCGCGTCCCGCTGGCAGACGCCGTGATGGCCCTGATCCCGGATTCGTCCTCCCAAGGAGAGATCAACCAGCCGCTTCAGTCACTTTGCCGCCTGATCGGCAGCGTCGGGGGAGTGTGGCAGGTGACGTACTCGGAAGCGACGGACCTTCAGTCCGCTCTGGCGCCCCTGTTCGAAAAGCAGCCGCACGCGAAACAGGAATGGGAACCACGGGCCGGAGTGACCGCCACGGCCGGCGAGGTTCCGGCCGGTTTCGTTCAGCGGGCAGGACACAAGGATGCCGTCGCTATCGAGGATCAGCTGCTCGTCATGCTGGACAGCGGAATCGTACAGCTCGCGGGGATCGGACCGGCCATCTGGGAAGCCGCCTCAGACCCGCTCACGCCGGGCCAGCTCACTGAAGCCGTGGCAAAGGTGCACGGTACGCCGGAAGGTTACCGTGGCGCCGTCGTACGCGCTATGAACCGCCTGATTTCCGAAGGCGTCCTGGAAGAGGGCGTCTGACCCCGCCCCCAAGGCCAACCAATTTTCTGCCCAGCCGTACTGCGGAGCGCAGACCAAAAGACGTTAGTTAGGAACCACTATGAGCATTACGGCAGCTCCTTCAGAGGCGTCGGCCGGCCTGGATCTCAGGGAGTACCTTCAGGTGGTCCGGACCTACTGGAAAGGGATCGTCAGCCTCACGCTGCTGGCCACCATGGCGGCCATGGGCTGGAGTGTGCTCCAGCCGAAGGTCTACTCATCCGATTCCAGCGGAATCGTGGTGACGCCGGGCTCGGACAACGTGAGCCTGTCCCTCGCCGGCGACAGCCTGGCCAAGGCCAAGGTCAAAAACTACGAATCCGTGGCAAAGTCCAGGCTCGTGGCGGACCGGGTCATCTCGGCCCTGCAGTTGAATATCACCGCGGATGCCCTGCTCGGCAGCATCAGCGTCAAGGTGCCGCTGGACACGGCGGAGATCCGGGTCACCGCAGAGTCTACGGATCCGGCTACCGCCCAGCGTGTGGCCGATGCCTGGGTCAATGGGCTCGCGGCACAGGTGGAGGCCATTGAGACGGCGCCCGCGGCCCCCAGCGGAGCAACGTCCGACGCCGGAACCCCGGAAGGTGCCACGGCAACAGCAGTCCGGGTGCTTCCGTTGGGCAAAGCTCTGCTGCCCGCGAGTCCCACATCGCCCAATACCAAGCTGAACCTCGCATTTGGGGCGCTTTTGGGTCTGGCGATCGGTGTGCCATACGCGGCTACCCGCCGCAACCTTGATCGGCGCATCCGTTCCGCGGCCGAGATCGAGCAGCTTTTCGGTATTCCCGCCATCGGGACCCTTCCCTTGGATCACCGTCTGGATGCCCGGAGCACGGTCCTGGATGCGGGCATGTCTGCCAATGCCCACGGCGGCGGGGGAGCGATGGCTGAAGCCCTCCGCGAACTGCGGACCAACCTCAGCTTCCTGGACGTGGACCAGCCGCCGCGGATCATCGTGGTCACCAGTTCCGTGCAGTCGGAAGGTAAGTCCACCGTCACGGCCAACCTGGCGGTCACCATGGCCGCCGCCGGCGAGAAGGTGGTGGTAGTCGACGGCGACCTTCGCCGTCCCACGCTGGTGGACGTTTTCAACCTGG
Source organism: Pseudarthrobacter sp. 1G09 (assembly GCF_050038305.1). Taxonomy (NCBI): domain Bacteria; kingdom Bacillati; phylum Actinomycetota; class Actinomycetes; order Micrococcales; family Micrococcaceae; genus Pseudarthrobacter; species Pseudarthrobacter sp. 1G09. The sequence continues at coordinate 3,450,359 of NZ_CP188306.1, read as the reverse complement.
TTCCCGGCGCTGGCGTCACCGATGTCCTCGCCGGTACAGCCGAGCTGGAGGACGTGCTCCAGCCGTGGAGCGCGCTGCCGAACCTGTCAGTGCTGGGGTCGGGCCGTATCCCGCCCAACCCCAGCGAACTGCTGGGTTCGCGCGCCATGAAGAACATGCTCACGGCCCTGGCCCAGAACGCGACGGTGCTCATCGACGCGCCGCCGCTGCTTCCGGTGACTGATGCCGCCGTCCTGTCCCGGGTGGCGGATGGCGCCATCGTGGTGATCCGGACCGGCAGGACCACACAGGACCAGCTGGCCCAGTCGCTGGGGAATCTGGATAAGGTGAAGGGACGCGTCCTGGGAGCGGTGCTGAACTACGTTCCCACCCGCGGAGCTGGCTCGTATTCCTACTACGGGACGTACGCGGCGGCGCCGGACAATACGGCCGGCACTGCTATACCGCCGCTCGTTGCCTTCCAGAATGAGGCGACGGACGGGACCTTGGAAGCGGCGCTCAGCGGACGCAGGGCGAGGGTTTAGGTGGCCCATGAACAACCCGAACGAGAATATCGAACTAAGCGTTTCTGAGGGCGTGCTTCTGGGGCATGCCCTCGTGGCCCGCGTGGCTGCTGAACTGGGCATCAGGGTCTTCTTCATCAAGGGGCCCGTCAGCGTCCTCCAGGGGCTGCGCAGGCCGAAGACTTCAGGTGATGTGGATGTGTTTGTGTCACCAAAGGACCTGGAATCGGTGGTGGGGGCACTGCAAGAGAAGGGATGGCGGAAACGTCCGGTTGATCCTGACAGTAAGACGTTTTCCAAACACTCTGTGACGGTGGACCACCCGGAGTGGCCGTGCTGCATCGATGTCCATTTCCGTTTCCCCGGCATGGAAGCTGCGGCCTCTGATTGCTTCGAGACGATGTGGGCCAACACGGAGCGAGCTGCCTTGGCCGGCCAGGAAATTCGCGTTCCGTCCAGGCCGCTGGCCATTCTGATCCTGGCGCTGCATGCGCTGCGGTCGCCTGACCTGCCGTCCTGCCGGGAAGAACTTGAGTTCCTTACCGACTTGACGCGCGGGGAAATGCTGGCGTCCGAGATTTTAGAGCTTTCGGTCGCCACCGGCAGTTTGGCGGCCATACGCCCGTTCCTCGGAGACCTCCTCCCGGCATCTGCACTGCCCGTATGGCCGGAGGCGTCCACGGAATGGCGCAACCGCCTGTTGGCACAGGAACCCGGTAGCGCACGCATCATTGCCCTTGTTCAGGCGCCCTGGCACGAAAAACCCATGATGCTGTTGCGGGCGGTCTTTCCTGGGAAGCAGGTTCTTCTCAGCCGAGACGTCCATGCGGACACGTCGCCGCAAGGACTCCTGGTTCTGCACGCTGCCCGATGGGGCCGTTTCCTGCGCGCCTTTCCGAAAATTGCACGCGACCTAAAGCGATACGGCGGTTGAGCTTGTAGACTCCTGCGTTTTCGATTGTCTTTAGTGGGAGAGAATTTATAAAGTTCAGCTATGACTATGGGGAGAGCCGTAACGAAAGCCGTCATTCCTGCTGCCGGATTGGGAACTCGCTTCCTGCCGGCCACCAAGGCAATGCCGAAGGAAATGTTGCCGGTGGTTGACCGCCCGGCCATCCAGTATGTTGTTGAGGAGGCCATCAAGTCCGGCCTGGACGACGTCCTGATGATCACGGGCCGCAGCAAGCGCGCCCTCGAAGACCACTTCGACCGCGCACCCGGCCTGGAGCGCCTGTTGGAGCAGAAGGGTGACAAGGACCGGCTGCAGTCCATCCAGGCTGCCTCTGAGCTCGGTCCCATCCACTACGTCCGTCAGGGCGAAGCCAAAGGACTCGGCCACGCGGTGTTGTGCGGCAAGCAGCATGTAGGGAACGAGCCGTTTGCAGTGCTGCTCGGTGATGATCTCATCGATGAGGCTGAGGACCTGCTGAGCACCATGATCGAGGTGCAGCAGAAGACTGGCGGTTCGGTGATCGCCCTGATCGAGGTGGATCCGTCGCAGATCAGCGCCTACGGCTGCGCCGACATCACAGCCGTCGAGGGCGAGGACTATGTCCGCGTCAACAGCTTGGTGGAGAAGCCGGCCGTCGCCGACGCACCCTCCAACCTCGCCGTCATCGGCCGGTATGTGCTGCACCCGTCCGTCTTCGGGGTGCTGGAGAACACCGCACCTGGCCGAGGCAATGAAATCCAGCTGACGGATGCCCTGCAGACTCTGGCTGCCGGCGAAGGTGAAGGCGCCGGCGTGTACGGTGTCGTTTTCAAGGGCCGCCGCTTCGACACCGGGGACAAGCTCAGCTACCTGAAGGCCGTGATCACCCTTGCGTCAGAGCGCGTCGAGTTTGGTGAGGATCTGAAGACCTGGTTGAAAGGTTTCGTCAACTAACTGTCAAATCCGACTTACTGGAGTTCATCACCGCGGGGTGGGGGCGGCCTCCAGTCGCTTATGAGCAACAGCCGATAACAGGGCTCCTATGATGGCACCTGACATGTTTGTCAAAATGTCCGTTGGACTGGCAAATCTGTCGTGCAGGAAAATCAGTTGGCCCAGTTCGATACATCCTGAAACGAGCAGCCCTAGGGCTCCTATCTGCCACCAACGCTTTTCCGGAAAGGAGAGCGCGCTGACGAACCCGACCGGGATGAACAGCATGACATTGGCGGCTGCTTCCACAAATTGGTAGTTGAACCAGCACGGAATTCCATGGTCGTGAAGGAAGCTCAGGGTGTCGGCGAGAAGTCCCTGGACCGGACGGTCGACTGGGGTTGGCCAGAAGGCGATGAGCGCGAGGGGGATCAACATGGCGGCGAGGACGGTTTGCCAGAGTCGCTGGTTGCGTAGATGCTTCACACGCCCATTCCCATAGTTCTACTTGATACCAGACTGCTTAAACGCAAAAGGTGGGTGGTCTCCGTTCTGGAGACCACCCACCTTTCGTTGGTGCTATTGCTTGATGCCCCTTAGGCAGTGGCTTCAGCCTTGGCGCGGCGGCGGACCACCACTACCGAGGTTGCGCCGGCTGCCAGTGCGCCGGCACCGACCAAGGTCCAGAGGACCAGGCCGGAGTCTGTGCCGGTGTTGGCGAGCCCCGCACCGGAGCCGGTGTTGGCCAGCGGTGCGCCACCGGCGTTGCCGCCCGTGTTGGCCAGTGAAGCAGCAACTGTAACAGTAACGGGACCAACCGTAACGCCCGAAGTGTTGCCAGTGGCCGTAATGGAGTACGTGCCAGCCTCGTTGAGCGCGATCGGAACGGCGATCTTGCCCTGGGCATCAGCCGTGGCGGTGAGCGTCTGAGGTGCCTGGAAAACGGGGATCTTGGCCGACACAGCGGTGCCGCCAGCGTTTGCTGCGCCGCCGGTAACGACTGTTACGGTGATGGTGACGGTTTCACCGGCGAGGAAGCCTTGGCCGGTGAAAGTGAAGGTTTCGCCCGGTGCAACCGTGCCGTCTGAAACGCCAGCAGCCGGCGGGAGCGCCGGGTAAGTTGCGGCCATGGCGGGTGCCGAACCGATAAGTGCGATGGAACCGGCAAGCGCGAGTGCTGCGAGTGTTTTCTTCATGTGTGTCCCCCCGGAGACGTGTAAGTTTTGATACCCGATGTGGGGAAATTCCCCTCCGCACGAGACCGAGTGCAGACCTACGGATAGATATCCCACAAGAAATCTACCATCTGGCTTGGCTTGTGACCAACCTCAATCCAGCCGGTTTACATATTGTTAACGTTAGCGTCACTAGCCTTACTGACAAGGAGCGAGCTTTGTCGGCAATTTGACCTCTTTGACGGGTTGTACAGACGGCGTGACATCCAGTTCCGGCTCAGTGTGCTGGACGATTTTTCCGAAAGTGAACTCAACCGTCTTACTTTCCCCTGGGGCAAGACGCTGGGCAATGACACCTACAGGACGGTTCGCGTGGAGGTGTGGAGCGAACGCAATCTTCTGTCCGTTCTCATTGGCGGACTCGACCAGTGCCTGGACGGGCCCATAGGCCACTATGTTTGTTTGCACGGTACCCGGCGGTATGCCGTATTCCCCGCCGCCGGTGACGTACGGCGCCAAGGAAGTGGCTGCGTCGGACGGAGCCGTATTTTTGCTGGTGATTCGTACCGTAGTCTGCTCGTATCCATCCTTCGGACATTCCTTTATGAGCTGCACAGTTCGCTTTAAGTAGTAGTCCATCTTGGCGCCGGTTCCATCGTTGAAGTAGACCCCAAATTGGGCTGGAGAAATGCTGACACCTGTCACCGACCCACTCAGTGGGTACTTTGAAATTGTTGTCTGGTCGCCGGCCGTGCCGGACCATACCAATACCCTGCCCTCGGCGGTAGCCTGTGAGATTCCTTCGACTAGTAACTTGGCGTCTCCCTTTCCGGAGGACAGAGCCCTAAATATCTCTTGCGCAACACCAGCAAAATAGATGTCCTGTTGCTCCGGCTTCTCAATTTTCGCATAGACGTCCGAGAGGAGTGTCTGGACTACGTTCTGCTCGTTTAGTTCACTAGGTAAGCCGAGTTCGGTTAGGGGCTGGAGCCCATGGCTCTTAATTGTTACCGGTCCCGTGACCTTTAAGATGTAACTGAGGGCGACGGGATCAATGGAAAGTACTCCATCAACACGCTGACCTGTTTTCCTATTCCACATCTCAGTTGCCAAGGTGGCAGCAGTCGGAAAATCGGGAGTGAGATTTACGTCCTGCATATATTTCCCCAAGCGCCCAGAATAGATGTTTTTTTGTTCGGCGTCTATGGGAAGGATTGGGGACATAGCGCCGACATTAGCGGCACTGTTTTGGGCGCTGAGTGTGAGTTTTCCTTTGTCGAAACTCAGAACCGCCAATGCTCCTGGTATGCCTCCAGATGCGCGAGCTTCGGCGTTGTTTTGGACCATTAGCAGGTAGTTTTTGGGTCCTTGGCTGCCAAGCATCGAAGGAAGTAATTTGGATGCGTCCGCTGATGCGTCGAGTGCTCCGGTGACGGAACGTAGTTGAGAGCGAGCCTCTTCAAGGGGATCAGCTAATTGGGGTACGAGTCGACTGGAGTCGATGCCTTCCAAGCGTTCGGCGGATGAGCGTACAGCCTGTGCTGCTGAGACGATCGCTGGAGAAGCTGCTTCGAGCGGTGCAAGGTTGGTTGGCGAGTCGCCCGGGAGCAGTGTATCCCAGTCGAGTGAGTCGATGACCTGAGTAAGGGGTGTCAACCCCAGCGTAGCAACATCATCTGCCGACCGAGCCATCTCCGACACCGCACTTAGGTTTGGGCCTAATCCGGGAATGCTCGACGCCAATACCCAGACTGGATCGTTGACCGCCGTCTTTGCAGCGGCTGTATGGCGACGAATTTGTGTGGCCACTCCATTTGCATTGGCCGTATCATTAGCTACAATTTCACCCTTGAGATCGTCGACTAATTGCATGGCAGATGCGAGTTCATTTTGTACTGTAGCGGCTTTGAAACTTAGCCAGGCTCCGGTCCCTACTGCGATTAGAAGAAAACTACCAGCCCAAGCCAGAGTTATCGTGCGCTTCCGGCCGAACTTTTTCGTTCTAGTACTCTGAAATGACGGCGCTGGGGTGGCGTCGTCATGAATTCGGGGTACCTCCTTTTGAGTCATAGTCAGGAACGTCCCAGGCCACGGTAGGTCCATCCGGCCGCGCGCCATTTCGAAGGGTCCAGTACGTTGCGACCGTCGAGAATTCTCTTGGAGGATACCGAGACTGCCAGCTCGTAGGGGTCCAAGTCGCAGTATTCCTTCCACTCAGTCAGTAGAAGCAAGGCATCTGCGTCCTGAACAGCAGTCCCTGAGTCAGCCTCGTAATTAAGCTCCGGAAACCTCTGGTATGCGTTGGATAGTGCCTTCGGATCGGTTACCGTCACGACAGCCCCCTGCAGCTGAAGTTGCGCCGCAATGCTCAGAGCAGGAGAGTCCCTTACGTCATCACTTTCTGGCTTGAATGCAGCGCCAAGAACTGTGATCCTCTGGCCCAGGAGAGATCCACCGCAAAGTTCGCGCGAAAGCTCCACTACGCGGGTGCGGCGGCGCATGTTGATTGCGTCAACCTCGCGGAGGAACGTAAGTGCCTGATCAGCACCAAGTTCTCCAGCCCTCGCCATGAACGCTCGGATATCTTTGGGAAGACAGCCTCCGCCGAATCCAATGCCAGCGTTCAGAAACTTGCGACCGATGCGATCATCCATCCCGATTGCGTCCGCCAGTTGCGATACATCGGCTCCTGCTGCTTCGCAGAGTTCCGCCATGGCGTTGATGAATGAAATCTTCGTGGCGAGAAACGAGTTCGCCGCGGTCTTCACAAGTTCGGCGGTCGGGTGGTCGGTGACCAAGCGAGGAGTTCCCGACGCGAGTGGAGCTGAATACACCTCGTCGAGGATGGAAACGGCGGGATGTTCCTCCGAACCGTCGACTACGCCATAAACGAATCGGTCAGGGTTGAGAGTATCTGAAACGGCGTGACCTTCACGCAGGAACTCTGGATTCCAAACCAAGTGGGCACCGGGCTGTTCTTTTCGAACGAGTTCAGCAAGCCGCGAAGCTGTTCCAACTGGCACTGTGGATTTGCCCACAACGAGGTCCCCTGGTGAGAGATACGGCAGAATTCCATTTGCCGCGGCGTCCACAAAGCTAAGGTCAGCCCCATTTTCGCCTTTCTTCTGCGGAGTTCCGACGCAAACAAAGTGAACGGCGGATCCCCGAGCCTCCGCTAGGTTGGTGGTGAATGATAGTCTTCCAGTTTCCTGGACCTCCCTTAGCAGGTCCTCAAGCCCCGGTTCGTAAAATGGTGCGCGTGCGGCGGCGAGTTCGGCGATCTTTCGCTCGTCCACATCGATGCCAACCACCTCGTGGCCCAACTTAGCCATGCAAGCCGCGTGTACGGCCCCAAGATAGCCGCAGCCGATTACAGATATGCGCATTCTTATCATTCCTTCCGCAATGGGTCAGTTGTCTGCGACGCAGCAAGATCAATAGGCCCCGGTGCTGCGAAAAACAGCCCGGACAGTCCGGAGAATGATTACCAAGTCGCCTGCAAGCGACCAATTCTCCACATAATACAGGTCAAGTCTCACAGAGTCCTGCCACGAAAGATTTGAGCGTCCACTGACCTGCCACAATCCCGTAAGACCCGGTTTGACTAGAAGTCGGCGCCGTACATCACTTTCGTAAGCCTCAACTTCCTGAGGAAGTGGGGGCCGTGGGCCAACAAGGCTCATGGACCCGCTCAGAACGTTTACCAGTTGGGGTAATTCGTCGAGGCTAAGTCTTCTGAGAAAGCCGCCAATTCGTGTGACACGAGGATCATTCTTTATTTTGAAGAGAGGCCCACTGCCTTCATTCATTTGAATTAGCTCGGCAAGAATCTCCTCTGCATCAACACCCATCGAACGGAACTTGAGCATATGAAAAGGTTTGCCCTCTATTCCAACGCGTTCCTGCCGAAATAGGATGGGCCCTTTGCTGTCTAGTCTTATCAGCAAGGAGACCACGACCATTACAGGTAATGCGACCGTCAGCAGCACGCAAGCGGCTAGTACATCAAACAGGCGCTTAGCGACTCTCTGCCCGCCCTCAAGTGTCGGAGTCGTAACGTGGATGAGGGGGAGGCCAGCTACTTGCTGTGTGTGTATACGTGGGCCTGCGATATCGGTAAGTGCTGGCGCCATTATTAGGCCGATATTCCGTGAGGCCAGCTCCCACCCCAAATGTCGAAGCGTCTGGGGATGAAGCTGCACACCCGCCGACACCGCTACGGCATCAGCGCCGCAAGATTCAATAGCCGCCACTATGGATTCCGCGTCCGGCTTGCTGCCTACGACCGGTAGGCCGGACCGCAGGTCTACTGCTGATACGTCATCCGTACCGGGCATATAGGCTGCAACGGGAAGGTACCCGGCATACTTAGCTCGACGTAAGGAGGCGGCCAAGTGCTGAACTGCGCCAGGACCCCCCAGCAATAGCAACCGGGACATACTTCTACCTTGGCCCCGCTTGATATTCAGATGCTGCCGAATGAGCCATCGTCCAAGCAAAAGCCCAAGCAGCCCCACAGGCAGAGCCAATCCAACATAACCCCGGGCGGTATCTATCCGGAGGACGTAAGAGATGATGGCTATCATTCCGAAAAGCCAAAGCGAGGCAGCAGCCACCCTTTTGTATTCATCCGGCCCAGACCCCAAGATGCGGCTATGCCGGCTGTTCCAGGCGCCGAGCATAAACCACCAGACGAGAGCTAACGCAACTGATAACCACAAGTAGGTCAATTCCTGTCCAGCGACCACAAAGTCCGGCTCAACGCCAAACCTGATTATGAACGCGCCCAGAACTGCCCATATGACCACAAATGCATCGACTACTCCGAGTAGTCGCGATGAACGTCTCCGCCAGTTCGCGTCGTCACTCACCGAAATCCCCAATCTATGAGCTATCTGCTTCGTAAGCGTCAAGCAAAACTCCCGGCTTAACTCCGAATTGCTTGAAGGTTATTCCGGTACCACGCCACCGTGTTCTGAACGCCTTCTTGTAGTCCGATAGAGGACGACCAGCCGGCTTCCGCTAGTCGCGAAACATCTAGGAGTTTTCTGGGCGTACCGTCTGGTTTGCTGGCATCCCATTCCATGTCCCCCTGGTAACCGACCGCCTTGGCAACGATGGTCGCCAGTTCCCGGATAGTGACATCGGTGCCTGTTCCCACGTTTACCTGCGAAGCACCATCGTAGTTCTCCAAGAGGTGGAGACATGCAGAGGCCATGTCGTCAACGTGCAAGAATTCGCGACGAGGCGAACCGGTTCCCCAGTTCGTAACGATTTGAGTTCCAGACCGAGCGGCCTCGTCATACCGCCTAATCAAAGCAGGCAAGACGTGCGATCCTTGTGGCGAAAAGTTGTCCCCCGGACCGTAAAGATTCGTCGGCATCGCCGAGATCCACGGGAGACCATATTGGCGGCGAACCGCTTGGATCTGCATGATTCCGGCGATCTTGGCGATTGCGTATGCATCATTTGTGGGCTCGAGATGCCCCGTAAGCAGGGAATCTTCGCGGATAGGCTGCTCCGCAAATTTAGGGTAGATGCAAGACGAGCCGAGGAATAACAGTCTTTCCACGTCGAATTCTCTCGCCGCGTCAAGAACATTGACTTGAATTCTAAGATTATCGCTTAGAAAATCTACAGGGTAGGTGCTATTGGCCAAAATTCCGCCGACCTTGGCGGCTGCAAGAACTACAAATTTGGGCTTTTGATCCGCAAAAAAGGCGAACACAGCATCGCGGTCTTTTAGGTCTAGCTCAGAGGACGTTCGACCGACAAGGTTAGTAAAGCCTTCTGATTCCAGTTTGCGCCAAATTGCAGAGCCGACTAGCCCGCGATGGCCAGCTACGTAGAACGGAGCCGAACGATCCAGTCGAGATGGGCGAAAATCTTGGAGCTCGTTCATCAGTTCCTCCAGCTGGCTAGGTCGACGGTGTCGATCCAGTGGTTACCAGCGTGCTTAAGCGCTTCGATGTCGGCATCAACCATGATTCGCGCGAGTTCCGGAGTGTGGACAGAAGCCTTCCAGCCCAGTTTCTCCTGAGCCTTCGACGCGTCGCCTACCAGGGCATCCACCTCCGTGGGGCGGAGGTACCGCTCATCGAAGCGAACGTGATTCTCCCAGTTCAGACCAGCATGCTCGAACGAAATCTGCAGGAAATCTCTGACGGTGTAATTGCCACCAGTCGCCAAAACGAAATCGTCCGGCTCATCGGCCTGCAGCATTTGCCACATTCCCTCTACATACTCTGCGGCGTAGCCCCAGTCCCTCACCGCGTCCAAGTTGCCCATGTACAGGAGATCCTGTTTGCCGGCCTTGATGGCAGCCACCGCGCGAGTGATTTTCCTTGTGACAAAAGTTTCGCCACGGCGGGGTGATTCATGGTTGAAGAGGATGCCATTCACTGCGAACATTCCATAGGCTTCACGGTAGTTCTTCGTAATCCAATAGCTGTACACCTTGGCAGCTCCGTAGGGAGAGCGGGGGTAAAACGGAGTTTCTTCATTCTGGGGCGGTGGAGTGGCACCGAACATCTCAGAAGAGGATGCTTGATAAAACTTAGTCTCGATTCCAGCCATGCGTACTGCTTCAAGAAGGCGGATTGTACCGACGCCCGTTGTGTCTGCAGTGTGCTCGGGCTCGTCAAAGGACACCCTAACGTGGGACTGGGCAGCCAGGTTATATACCTCATCCGGCCTTATGTCGGCGAGAAGGGTGACCAAGCGCGCACCGTCGCTGAGATCTCCATAGTGAAGAAAGAGCTTGGCCTTAGGATCGTGAGGGTCAACGTACAGGTGATCAACCCTCGTAGTGTTGAAAGTCGAAGCTCGCCGTATGAGACCGTGAACTTCGTAACCTTTGGAAAGAAGCAGTTCGGCTAGGTACGAACCGTCTTGGCCCGTAATACCGGTGATGAGTGCACGCTTGGTCATGTTACCCCCAGAAAATAGTTGCTCAACAAAAAGAGTCGCCCGACCTATCGGCCGCGCGACAATGCCAGACTCGTGATGAACTCATCATAGTGGGCGACAGCCGCCGATTCCGACAATGTTTCACGGCGGAACCTCAGAGCATTCGCTGCCAGTCTGGCGGCGGTCGAGGGCTCATTCGAGAGGGCTTCTGCCATCTCCACCAAAGCCACCGGGACAGCAGCATCCACACGAACACCACCACCAGAATGTGCTATCTCATATGCGGTGACGCTGTCACGGTCCGTGGCAGCTAGGACCGGGACACCTGCATTGAAATAGGAGGTTAGTTTGCTCGGAACTGCCATGTCTTTGACACCAGGCAACTCGTTGACAAGCAAGACGTCTGCAGCCGCGAGTGCGAGCTGAAATTCACGTCCGGGAAGGGGATCGACAAAGGAGATATTGGACACACCGTGCGCAAGGCGCTCAAGGCGGCCGCGCTGGTTGCCGTCGCCCATCAGCACGAACTTCACGTGGCTTCCTCGGCTACCAGCTATTCGGGCTGCCTCGATCACGTTCTCCAACCCCTGTTTTTTACCCATATTTCCCGCATGTAGGACTACCACGTCAGTAGCACCCCAACCCATTTTGGAACGCATCTCGTCTAGACCTGATGTCGGCGAAACATCTAGATGTGTCCAGTTTCGGATGACCTCAACACGGCCTGGTGGCACACCCAATGAATCGACCATATGCCGCTTAAAACGTTCGTGAATTGCCGCCACTCCGTCTGCGGAGCAAAGAATCTTGGACTCCAACGACGAAGCCAATCGAGCCAATTTCGTTCCACCGGTTCCGGTTTGAACGACTCCGCGGCTGTAGAGGTCTTGTATCCAGATGCCCACAGCTGGCCTGTTGGGCCTCAGTCGAATTCGTAATATTGCAAGGGCACAAGCGAAGAGCGCGGGGCTGACTACAAGCACCACATCAGGTTTGTGCCAGATGGCGCACATTAGGCGCAGCCCAAAGCTCAACTCCAAGTGCAGGCGACCTAGGGCAGTGGGCTTCTTCGGAACATGATGACGCAGCCGTTTAACAGATACTCCGTTGATTTGTTCTTCCCTCGTCCAGCCCGAGTAGCCCTCTTTGAGACTCCATTCCGGGTAGTGAGGATAGCCGGTGATCACGTGAACTGTGTGGCCAGCTGCAGTAAGCCCTTCTGCCAAGCTAGCAGTGTACGGGGCGTTGCCGGTGGGCTCAGGAGCGTAGTTCAGGCCCAGTATGGTTATACGCAGTTTTTGTTGAGTCACAGGTGCAAGAATAGTCGTGCCAACACGTCACGGCCCACCGGAGGATCCGCAAATGCACCCAGATGTACTATCAAATTCGGATGTCCGAGTCGTTTCCTTGCGCGACGCGCCGGGCGAGCGGCAAGCTTGGGATAGGTCATTAGCCGTAATTTACCTCTGGGGAGTAGCGGAACTGCTCTTCGTGTCAAACCCTTGGCAGATCAGCTCATCGCTCCGCGTACTGGTGTTGAAGGCGTTTGGTGCAGAGATTGGCGAAGGAGTCGTGTTCCGCCCCAGAACTCGGGTCAAGTTCCCGTGGAAGCTACACATCGGCAATAACAGCTGGATCGGTGAAGGCGTGTGGTTTCACAACCAGGATCACATCTACGTAGGTTCCGATGTTGTGATTTCCCAAGAAACTATGCTCACCACAGGAAGTCATCGTCATCGTTCGGACATGGGTTTGATAACGAGCCCAATACACATCGAAGACGGAGCCTGGATAACGTCAAGGTGCGTGGTGCTTGGCGGTAGGCGGGTAGGGAGGTCGGCCATAGTTCGGCCTTTGACCGTTGTTGACGCTGATATCGAAAAAAATACCATCAGCGGCGGCCAGATGGATAGCCCGAAGCGAAGGTTCTGATGCGACGATCTTTGTATTCACTTTTGAGGCAAAACCGATATTTGGAAGAACGCAATTGAAAATTCTACGCGTCGTAACTCTTGCTAGCGCAACCGGAAAATACGGCGGTCCTTTTGATACTGCCATTAGTCAGGCGCGGCTGATCGCAAATATTGACGGCCAGGACGTCACTCTACTCGCAGGTCACATGCGCAACGATAGACCAGCGATTATAGGGGCGAAATTTGAATTCGTTGGTCGAGATGTTTATCGAGTCCTAGCGAGGACTGGATTCTTTACATGCTTCTCCTGGAAAATGCTCGCTGAAATTTTTCGTCAGGTCCGTAGGGTGGATATAGTACACGTCAGCTATGCCAGAGAGTTCATTCCACTGATGACCTCGGCACTTGCGATTATGTTTCGAAAACCGCTAGTTCTCCAGCCTCATGGAATGTTGACCACGCGAACCAGTGCCGTGCATAAGGTCGTAGACCTGTTGGCTGCGCCCATGTTCCGCAAGGCAAAGCGCGTGATCGCACTAACCGGTGTGGAGCGGACGCAATTGGAGGGCTGGGCCCACTGCAATGGTGAGAACTGGATAGATGTGATTGGAAACCCGCTTCCGTATGTACCTAGCAGCGAAACAGGTTCACCAAGATCACACAAGGCCGTCTTCATCGCGCGGTTGGAGCCTCGCAAGCGCGTTTCAGACTTCGTCGAAGCTCGTCGCATCGCTCATGACAACGGGTGGAATGAGGTATATGAGGTTGTCGGGCCGGACCAAGGAGATGGGGCGGCAGTACAGTCTGCAGCGGAGTCCCTCCCTGGCCTTATTTATGGCGGAGCTATTCCTTCGTCATCGATTGAAGCAGTCCTGGGCTCCGCAGGGGTCTTCGTGCTCACCTCCGACAACGAGCCGTGGGGAAATGTGCTGGTTGCAGCGTTGGCAACAGACCTTCCTGTTGTCGTTACGCAGTCCGCTGCTCTCGCTGATGAGGTTGATCGAAATCGTTTAGGTCTGGTGGTTCCTGATCGTGATCCCCGAGCTGTCGCCGAGGCCGTACATAGAATCCTTGGAAGCAATTGGCGCACCGCTGAAGAAGCCAGAGCCGCCCGAGACTTCGCCAGGAAGCGCTTTGATCAGGTCGAGATTCGGCAGAAGTTGTTGAGTACTTACATCGCGGCCTCGGAAGGGCGCGTATAACTGGCCATCACCACGAGCGCTGCATGCAGAGGTTGCTACCACGGAGGCAGTTCTGATGATTGTCCCCACGGTCGTTTCCTAGGGCGGGGCATTGGGGGTACGCTCAGGCGGCCGTTGCAGCGACCTGATTATGGTAGAAGGTTAGCGGTCCTACCGGTCGGTTGGTGACGCGGCTGGCTGGTGCGGCACCTTCGGGTACGGTGTTGGGCCTGCGGCGATCGTGGTTGACTATGGCAGTTTGATTCAGGACCGGTGTGACGGTTTGAATCAGGACCACCTCAGTGTTGCTTTCATCTGTTGAAAGCGAACATTTGGAGGTCCCAGATGAGGGTACGCATGGAACTGTATGCCAAGATCCGCCGAGATGCCCGTTGGAGGGCATTTCGATCCGCGGGCTGGCAAAGCGGTACCGGGTCGTCAGGGAGACCGTCCGACAGGCCTTGTCGGATGCTGTCCCACCGGCTTGGAAGAAACCGATAAGGTCATCGCCCAGACTGGATCCGTTCAAACCTGCATCGATGCAATTTTGACGGTAGATACCTCAGCGCCGCGGAAGCAGCGCCATACCGCCCGGCGGATCCTGACCCGGCTGATCGAGGAGCCCGGCGCGGAAGAACTGTCGTACTCGACCGTGCGTGACTACGTGCGGATCCGCCGGGCGCAAATAGATGTGGAAGCCGGTCGCAGGGTGGGAGTGTTCGTGCCGCAGGAACACGCACCCGGTGCCGAAGCCGAGGTGGACTCCGGGGAACTCTGGGGTAGTGCTCAACGGTGTGAAGACGAAATGCCACATGTTCGTCTTCTGACTCTTACATTCCGGCAAGGCCAACCACCGAATCTATCCCACCCAAGCCCAAGAAGCATTTTTGGAAGGCCACATCGAGGCGTTTCATGAAATCGGGGCGGGCCGGTCAGACAAATCCGCTACGACAATCTCACCAGTGCGGTCACCGCTGTGGTGTTCGGGCAGGGCCGCAGCGGCAGAAGAACGACCGGTGGGTGTTGGTCCGCTCGCACTATGGCTTTGGTGCCTTCTACTGCCAGCCCGGCATCGGTGGGGCGCACGAAAAGGGTGGGGGGGTGGGGGCGATGCGGGCTGGTCCCGTCGCAACCGCCTCTCCCCAATGCCGGTCGTGGAGTCCCTGAGAGATAGTGCTTGAAGGTCGCGCGAGCAACGCGATCATCTCTTGGGTCGTTACTGCAAGTTGTCTCGTGATGTACGGGTATGCCTTCTGGTCCTACCGCCGGGCTGTGAAGAATCCACCGACTGGCGATTAGAGGGTGGGCCAGCATCGCCACGTGCATTGGAGCCAAAATCCTATTGGTCAATCACCGACAGCCAGTCTTGCCAACTGAAAACGGGGCCACGGGTTGGCGGTTCTATTGTGTGTGGTCCGGGGTGTCCTCGGACCACACATTTTCGGTCGGCGCTAACACGTCCAACGGGTAGTGCAGGAGTGCGTAGCCTCGGACCTGGCGACGGCCTCTGGGCCGTACCGGGCCCGGGCATTCGCTTCGCCCTGCACCCGCCCGTAAGCGCCAGCCGCCTCCTTCCGGGCTGCGCCCGACTCTTCTATGTCTGTCAAGCGGCATTTGTGGTGCAGGAAGCGTTGAGCGTGCGGTGTACGCGTCGGGCCAGATAGCGCTTGATGCATCGACTGATTTCCCTATTTGTGTGGCCTTCTGCCCGCCGCTTCTCGACGTATTTCCGGGTCTCGGGATCGTGGCCATTTTGGTGAGCGAGACCATGTGTAAGGCGCGGTTCAGGCTTCTGTCGCCCCCGCGGTTCAGGCGGTGGCGGACGGTGTTTCCTGAAGACGCAGGGAGCGGGTTGACGCCCGCCAGGGACGCGTAGGCGGCCTCGTTTCGAACCCGCCCGTGGTGGGACCAGGTGGCGAGGCAGGTCGCTGCAGCGACGGGCCCAAAGCCCGGTTCCTGAAGCAGGGGCGCGGCCTCGCTGAGCTGCACCAGCTCGGTCAGTTGGTTCTCGTTGGATTTGAGCTGTTCATCGAGTTCGAGAACACGCCTGGCCAGGCGAACCGCCTCGGCGCGGGCAATGGACAGGGAGAGCTCCTCCTCGCGTGCACGCCACCGCGAGACGTCAGTGATCTGCCCGCCTGAAAGAGGCTTCCGGGCGTCCAGTCCCAAAACGTGTGTGCGCGGCAGCGCGGTGAGCGCGTTGACCGAGCGGGTCCGCTCGGTGCTCATCGCATCGCGTGCCGTGATCAGGATCCGCAGGGCTTGACGGACCCCGTCGTTCACCCTGGGCCGGCGCAGCTTCTCCAGCGGCAGCGGCAGCACGGCCGCGCCGATCCGGTGGGCGTCCAGGGCATCGGACTTCCCAACGCCGCGGCGCTTCCTGGCATCCATGCGTGGTGCCTCGGCGATCGGGAAGCCCTCGGCGGCAACAGTGCCGGCCAGGACAGCCCCGTAGGATGCGGCGCCTTCGATGACCCAGAGCGTGTCAGCGTCTGCCCCGGTACGGCGGGCGACCCAGGCGATGGCCCTGCTGATGCCGGCAGGCGTCGTGGGAAACTCCCGGGTATCCAGCAGTTCGCCGGTCCCGGCGGCGAGGACGGCGTAAACATGATTCCGGGCGTGGGTATCAACCCCCACGACAAACGGGTGGGAATGCGCAACGATAGACATGGCGGTGCAGCACCTTTCCTCAGCGATGGACAAGGTCCCGCTAAAGGCCGGTACCGGTCCGGGTAGGAATCACATCGGAACAGCACCGTGACGAATCATGCGCTCAACAACGCGGACAATCTTCTGATCAAGTCACCGAAGTGGGCCGGACAGGTACCGGCCGACCACCCCGACGGAAGGACAAGTCGGACGCAAGACACTAATGGTCATAGTTTCTTTGAGTCACAACCACCGAGGCGGACGGCCGATACCATCCTGCCAGCCAGTCCCAGACCAGCTGCTGATAAGACTCACAGAGCTTCTTGACGTCCACGTGGATCATTCGCCCGGCCACGCATATTCGTACCTGCGGGCCGGATCCCGGCCCCGCGCTCTGATCCCGGTTGCCGGATCGGTGAACCGAAGCGGAGGGCAGAGATATCGGACCATGATGCTGTGAACCGTGGAGACGTTCAGGTGCAGCTGATAAGCGATCCAGGCCGGACCCCACCGGCGGTTACCCGCAGTCCGAGCACACGCCTCTCGGCGCGCATCGGGGTCCGGTACGGGCAGGTCAGTGGCCGGCTCCCACGGTCATCCAGGGCGCGGCCGTCGGAATGGAAACGTTGAAGCGCTCAGCAGCCCGACGCAGCATAGCTACATGACGGCTAGTTTGAGGAGTCCGGATAGCCGAGAACAGCATTGCATGCCACGAGTACTATGCATCTGAGATAAAGGACTAGAACGAACGGACATGTGCCGCGCCGTCTCCATTCGACCCTCTTCACCCTGGGAACGAATTCTTCATTTCCGCAGATGTAGCTGTGAGCGGATGGCAGGTGGCGTTTGCTTAGCATTGCTACCCGAAATTGTCCCCACTGATCGTCCAGCAGCGTCAAGGAAACCCATAGTGCTATTCCCGGTTTCAGTATCTACGCAACGCCAATTAGCGGCTAGCAACAGAATGCCAGCAATGAGCCCAACGCTGCTCCAGTCGGGAAGTCCGAAGGAGACTGGACGCTCCGATATGCCAGCCCATGCCAGTGCCGTGACGTAGAGAGTGCTGGGGAGGAATCCGTCCCAGCCTTGCTTAATCCAAAGGAGGGTTAGCCCTACGAGACCTGCCGCAGCGAAGACGCCGCCCTGCAGAGCTACATCTAAGAACTGATTATGGGGCGAGTACCCAGCAGAAGCGCCGAACGCACCAGTCGATTGTCGTATATCCGCCCATCCGTACAGTCCCCGTCCGAACAACGGATCCTCGGCTATAGCAGACACTGCAAGGTTCCAAAGCTGTGAACGCCCAGTAAAAGCTCCGGGGTTGTCGCGACTGCTTACGACCAAAAATGTAGCAACCGCAAATCCGGCCACAGGCGCCAGCAACGCAAGGCGTCTAATTGCCACTCGAAGGGTACTTGTGCGGTGTCTCGACCTTATAGCTAGGAGCAGCCAGACGGACCCTACGGCCAGTAATGCGATCAGCGAAGTGCGACTTCCGGAAGCGAGTACTAAAATGCCAACTGCGGCACCAGCGAGCAATCTGACGAGCCGATCGCGAAGAGCAAAAAGCAAAGGAATAAGTAGAATCAGAACCAAGCCCAGGGAATTTTCGTGACCCAATACACCGCTGAACAAAACTCCGGTAAAACCGCATTTGTCATTCCGGCAGGATGTTAGCGCACCTGGCGCGCCCGACAGGCCATATAGAGATGAGCCAGCTGTAATAGACAGCGCGAGCATAAGACCACCCACGCCCAGCGATGCGAGGCTATGCTTCCTCAGTAGGAGTACTACGCCCAGCGCCGTAATTAGCAGAAATCCTCGGGAGATGCCCTCAGCTGTGCTGAACGCCGTCCCGGCCCAAATACATCCAGTTACAAGAACAAAAAGGACGGCAGCATGGATGTTGCCGACGGCTCCGAGACCAGTCCGTCGAACTAGCTGGATGCACTCGTAACCTAGGTACGCAACCAGCAACAAGTCACTTACTGTAGACAGTTGATCATAAATAGGACCATTAACGGTGACGGGTTCCCCGAGTAGGGTGTAGTAACTGTGTTGCTGTCCGGCGACTTTCGAGGCGATTGAAGGCCCACTGGTCGCTAAGAACACCACAGCGAGCCCTGTAGAACTCATCGTCCAAGAGCCGAGCAACCGGAGTTTTACCGTCCGAACGGCAGCAGCAAAACTGAGGAGGATCGCCAGGCACAGGAGCACCTGTAGGAGGACGGGGGCAGACACAAAACTCCTTGATTCGGTAAGCAGTAATCCCTGACTCATGACGGAGAACAGCGAGGTCTTGCGTAAGTAATGGCTGCGTTGCTGACCGCTAACTATCCTCCAGCATAGCTCGCGTAGCGAAGAAAACGTCACCGGTCCGGTCCATTCCGTGGCCAATAGACGACGCAGCACCTTGGGGCCGGATGACTCCCACTGCTCGACGAAGGCTCTTTGATGCCGACCGTGGCCGACAGCCTGTTCATGTGAGCATTGGAAGCGGATTCTACGCGGCAGGGAACGATGGCAATGTCCCAACTGGATACAGAGGCTGGCGGTTCGGCGACCGGGGACGATCCCACTAATAGGCCCATCCCGCTCCCGCTCTGCGCAGCGAATAGACTTGAGCTAGATGAGTGTGTACTTCTCTGGAAGGAAATTTGTATGACTAATCCAAGAATTTCAATTGTGACAATAAGTTACAACCAACGAGACTTCCTAATGCGGAACATCGCGAGCGTTCGTGGGCAAGCCTTTCCGGATTACGAGCATATATTTGTTGATCCGGGATCTACAGACGGCTCTCGTGAACTTATAACGAATATGAACGATGCCAACCACACAACAATTTTCGAATCCGACAGCGGACCTGCCGATGGACTAAACCGTGGATTCTCGAAAGCGCGAGGAGACGTCGTTCTCTATCTAAACTCTGATGATGAGTTGGCCCCTAATGCTCTTAGGATCATCGACGAATTGCACTCCGACAACGCTGAAGCGGATGTTATTATCGGAAACGGTTGGACCATCGATTATCGAGGGAATCCCATAAAGTACATCAGAAGCGATAAGTTCACTCCGGTTCGTCATGCTTTGTCCGTAGGAATTGTACTGCAGCAGGCAACCTCATTTAAGAGGCGGTTGTTTTCGTCCGGTCTGTCGTTTAACACGACGAACCCAGTCAACTGGGATGCCGAGATACTTTACGAAGCCTATAGCAAGCACGCCCGCTTTCTGAGAGTGAACGATACCTTGGGGTATTTTAGGCTTCATGCCGAATCTATTACCGAGGGCGGCCGTCACGAAGATCTTCTTCGCCGCGAGAGGAATCGACTTCGAAAAGTTGCAATTCCGTACCTGCCTGCGACTATAACTGAACTCGTGGGCGTTGTACCTCGCACTTTCAAGTTTCTTCAAAATCGCGCGCATTTGCGACTTCTTAACCCTAAGTTCCCGGGACTTGTAGGCGAAATCCGTTGAAGTCGCAGTCTCGGATACTATCGTTGGGGAAAGTCATAATTAATCGCGTTCTATCTGCACTGCAGATAAACGGATGATGAATAGTCGTGGCCCGATATTTCTATTACTGCGCCAAGCTTTAGCTGGTTCCGGTGTAAGGATTGTTGGGGTGCCCATTGTTGCGGTCATCGGCCTTTACAATACTTCGCTGATTGTTGCTCAGACTGGCGTTTCCACGTATGGAATAGTCAACACCGTGGCAACTCTCGGTGCGTTGTTGCCCTTTGCCGACCTGGGCATTGGCGGTTCCGTAACAACGGCTGTTGCCCTAAGAAGCCAGTTGCGTGCCGGTGAGCCCTTGGTTCAAGAACGTATAGCGGGCGCTTATAAGGTGCTCATCTGTGTAGCGGCAGCCCTAGTCTTAACTTCCATCGGCATGGGCTTTTTTGGGCTCTGGGACGAAGTATTTGGTCGAAATATAGATCCTCGCGATCAGTGGATTGTTTCGATCGGTTTTATGATATTTGCCGCCGGTATTCCATGCGGTCTGGGTGCGCGCATTCTGGTGGGGCTCGGACGAAATGCCCTTGCCGTGTTTATTGGAATGACTTCATCCTTGTTTGCATTAGTTTCTACTCTCAGTCTGATGCTATTGAGCAGCCTTCCAATGTCCTTTGCGCTGTCGGGATTCATAGGTGCGCTTATCTCTAATGTAATCGCATCTTTTATAGGACTAAGACTCTTGAAGCGCGAGGGTGTAGTTCTACTGAAGCCATTTTCGCGACTGAAGCGCTTTCCTATCCGCAAGCTTTTGTCCGGTTCGGGATGGCTTTTTGTTGTTACTATTGGTTTGCCGCTGGGTCTTGAGACGGGTCGCCTAGTACTTTCTCATAGGTCTACCAGCATTCAACTTTCAGAGTTCGCTCTGGCGTCGCAAATTTATGTACTGGCTTGGTCAGTTATAGCTACTTCGGCAGGTGCCCTTTGGACCATTTTTGCTCAGAAGCGTTCGCGTCCTCGGGAGTCATACTATATTTGGCGTCTGATGGTGGGTGTCTTCGGCGTTGGGGGCCTAGTTGCCGGCTTCCTTCTTTGGAAAATAGGCCCATACTTGGGGCACGTTATTTCTAGAGGAGAAATCGCGATTGGTGAAGATACATTTCTCGCTTTTGGCTTGCTCCTTTTAGCGCAATCTCTTCACTTACCCGCAGGTAGCATGCTTACGAAGCCCGTTGAATTGCGTTACCAGGCTATTTGCGTTGCGGTGATGGCGACTTTGAGTTTGTCAATTGGAGTCGTTTTCTCCGCGACTTACGGTGCACCTATAATTGCCTTTGGTGCCGCCGTGGGGGTTTTTGCCGGGCAGTTTGTCCCCGACATAGTTGCCGTCCGCCGGTTTCTGTTCCATACGGACCGGTAAAGGATGGTGTCCGGGGTAAGGTTTCGACAGGAGCTGGGTTGTTATTGCCGCAATGACGAGACTCGTCATAACCTCTCGCAGCAGGTCAAGGCCGATGCGGTCGGGCCATCGACAAGGCTTGGGCCCACCGGATGCTGCTGCTGCTGCGTGACGGCGACAACCTCAGCTGCCCGGCCGCTTTCCGGCTTGAGGAAGTGTTCGCCGTCGACGATCCAACCGGCACCCTCCGGGCGGTCTGGAAGGTTGAAGAACAACTCCGGGTCCTGCTGCGCACCGGCTCCCTGGAGGACGCCGCCGCAGCGAAACAAAGCTCGAAGAACTTTGTGAAGGCGGCAGCCAGGCCCGAGACGAACAGGCTCTACCGCACCGTCTGCAGATGGTGGAAAGAAAATGAGGTGCTCATCATCACCGGCGCCACGACAGGCAAGGTCGAAGCCAACAACACAGCGATCAAGAACACCAAACGCACCGCCCGCGGGTACCGCAATGCAGTCAACTACAAATCGGTTGTTCTCTTGAGAAGTGCCGTCCGGACGGCGGCATAACACTCATTCCAGGGACCCATTTTCCCACGAACCGCGAAGAGCTCGTTTCCTCAGCCGGCCGGTGAGCCGGTCAGCCCGATCCGCCGGATGCCTCAGGAGTCTGATAGCCGCCCAGGAGGAGCGGGGGCGCTCTTCTCGGAGTAATCGAACGCACGCTCAGGGGTGGGAAGTATTCCAGCAAGGTGGCGCGAGGCCGGTTGATCGACCGGACAGGGGCGCAGATCAAATCCGTACGGCAGGCGGTGAGGAGCCGCAGGTCCACGCTGATTTGATGGTCACCCCTGAGGGGCTGCAGATCCGTGCGGATCCGAGCCTGGTCAGCGATGATTCTGGCATCTTTCGCGTCGGTCTCGCCATCTCCGCGGTAGGTCGCGAATCAGGGCCTTACTGACGTATCGACAGTATCGAATCTTATGGCCGCTTCAGTTGTAGCCACTCTTCCGGACTTTGCGCCCTGTTGTTTTCGAACCCCCAAGTTAAGCGTGAGTTCTGTCAGGCCCCCTGCTGCATGCCGCACGTGCGTATTACAGCCAGTCGTCTCGCGCGGGATCATATCGCAAGATAGATGGATTAAGCATCGATTTTAATCTTAGTGGTCCATGCCAGGCAACAGACTCTGCAGCGGTCTTAAACTTGTCAAAAAATGAGAGAGGGCGGGCAACGCGCTCCATCTCTTTCCTGTAACCCAACATGTCGGCACTCAGGTGAACTCCGTGGTAGCGGAAGCCACCGAGGGCGGCCTGAACAATTGTCGGTTCGGTGTACTTTGAGAATGAGTGCCAGATGAAGTAATCGCCGGCGAGCCGGTATGATGCGAGCTCGTCAAGGTCGAGTTTAGACATTAGTGCTTTTGACCAAAAGGTGGATTCCTGCTGAACCGGTGGAAGCACTCGTCCGTAGATGCCCTGCCTTATCCATGACTTGCGATATCTCAACGGCAAATTGGCGCGAACTACGGTTCCGTTCACGGCATAGTGAACGTTCATCCCAGATATCCAGTCGAGTCCCTTGTCCTCAAATAATTGGGCGACGAGCGACAGCGCCCCGGGCAGGAGGAGATCGCCGGCGTTGAGGTAGAAATAGATGTCGCCGTCAACCAAGCGGAATGCCTGTGCCAGTCCGTCGTACATGCTCTTATCGGAACCTGTGATCACTCGAGCCGATCCGCGAGTTGCCGATCGGGCGTGATCTGCCGTGTTGTCATCGGATTCGCCGTCCCAAACAAGATAATCCAATTCGAACTTCCCAGTGGACAGGCCGTCTTGGGACAGAATGCTATTTATGGTTTCTGAGACCAGGCTACCGGCATTACGGACAGGCGTAACGACTGCGAATTTCATCTTGAGATAATCAATTCTAGATTGAGGAAACAAATTTCACATAAACACTATGAAAACTCAGTCGTGATGTGCAGTTCGCTCATCTTGACGGGGAAACAAATTGGGGGGTCTTAGATCTTCAGCGTAACGAGGATCGAAATGCTCATTCGGAAAATCTATAGGCTTGGGAGCTGCGCGACGCTTTGTCGAAGATACCCGGGACGCGTCGTCAACATTGCCGTAGTAGGAGTACGCATAAGCATCCGGACCCTTGGTGGGTAGCTTATTCATTACGAGGCCAAAAATATTAGCGCCCACCATCTCAAGCGCGCTCAAAGACTTCTGGAGTTCCTGTTCCTTGAGTTTTTGTGAACCCACAACCAAGACGACGCCCCCTACGTGCTGGGAAAGGACGGCGGCGTCAGTAACCGGCAAGAGCGGGGGAGCGTCTATCACGACTGTGTCAAACATCTGCTCGAGGTGCCTGATCATTTGGTTCATCTGGCTGGAGCCGAGAAGTTCGCTTGGATTCGGAGGTATTTGACCCGAAGTCAGAACGAACAAGTTATCTTCACCCCACTGTTGGAGTAGATCAGTCACTTCCGCCTCGGTCACCAAAGCAGTAGTGAGTCCCGCGTTCCGTTCAAGCCCCAAGTACTCGCTGATCATGGGACGCCTAAGGTCCGCATCAATGAGACATACGGTTTGTCCTGCTTGCGCGAGGGCTATGGCGAGGTTCGTTGCTGTGGTGCTCTTTCCCTCGCCTGGGAGGGATGAGGTTACTAGGACAGTTCGTGCATCCCCTGAGATATTGGCGAACTGTAGGTTTGTACGCAGTTGGCGGAAAGATTCAGCCCGGGGACTCTGCGGCAACGCCTGAGTTAGGAGGGGCTTGCGGCTAGCGTCGCTGTCGAAGGCAATACCGCCCAGCAGCGGCGCAGCTGTGACTCTTCTGACGTCGTTTTCACCTCGAATGACAGTGTCCAGTTGGGATCGAAGGACTGCTCCTGCGGTACCAAGTATTAAACCAGCAAATAGTCCAAACAATAGATTCATCCGAGTGTTAGGCGCGGATGGGGACACGGGTGCCGTTGCAGGAGTAATTACGGAGAGGCTTACGGGGGTGCTCCCTCCTGCTTTTGGTTTTTCAAGGCCGTCAACAGCCTTGATAAGGCTCTCGGCAACGGCCCTTGCTATCGCGGCCGACTGGACTGGCGAACCGTCCGAAACACTGATGCTTATCAGAACGGTATTAAGATCGGTGCTGGCTTTCACATGCTTGGATAGTTCTTCCGCTGTAACTTCAAGCCCCAGTGAGTCGATCGCTGGCTGTAGAACGATGGGAGAGTTGACCGTCTTGACGTAAGACTGAACACGAGCTTGACCGAAGGTGTTGCCCTGCTGGAGCTCTTGAACGGAGCCTGATCCCTGAATGGCCACAAAAAGCTGGGTTTCGGCTGTGTAGGTTGGCTTCATGATGATCGATGCCGCGCCGGCCGCCAAAAGTCCCGCAAGGACGGCTCCCACGATCAATATCCAGCTCCGGCGTATAATGCGCACGTAGTCGCGTAGATCCAAGACTGGGTCCCCCTGTATCGATGGCTAGGCAGACGCGTGCGCTTGCCGAAGTATAAGTTTCACGCGGTTGCTTCAAGTCTACCTGCCGCTGGACGGGTGATCCTTTCATTCCAGCCAGGCCGGATGGGTTAACACATGCGAGTGAATCGGCAGGTCATCTTCGCCACTACGGAAGCCGACACCTCAGGTTTGTATTTCCTAATCTCGTGCCGTTACCTGCACTTTCGGGAAGTAAGCGGCTATGGTGCAATCTTGCGAGAGTCGTCCCTTGAAGGTAGTTGGAATTTGTTCCGCAGGGGTGTGATGTTGGAGCACGTCGACATTGGTTGTCAATGCTTAAGTCTGTTATTGCGGACTGTCATCCCAGAACACGAGGACGCCTTTGTGTCTAGGGCGCTGTGCGTGGATTGCAGCTTCTCGAAAATGATTGTCCAGCGCGCGGCCCAAGAGATGATGCCGCGGCCGACGCCCACAGAGCATGTGTTAGACCTCGAGATTATCGCCGAGTCCGTCGGGTGTCCTGCTTGCGCTGCAGCCTCATGTGTGCCGAGGACTTCAGCCCGACCTTGATGGGATCTGGCACGGCCGTGAACCGGGCAGCACCCCGTCCGAGGAGAGCCGAGCCTCCCGTCAGTTCCCCCCACCAGAGGCTTGGGGAAGTAAGTCATCTGCCCAAGGCGGAACCCCGCACCCCGGGCAACCACAGTTGTACTGCCCAGGGACGTTGGTTGGGTGAAGGTGGTGGCTCGCTGGAGTCGTTGACCCAAAGGTGAGGACCTCCGGTTGCGCAGTGGAGTTGCTTAGACAACCGCTGAAGCGACCAGGAGGTCCTCATGTCCCACGCTAATGCCGCTTTGACTCCACGCCAACGTTTACGTGTTGCGCGTCTGGTGGTTGATCACGGTTGGCCGGTGTCACGGGCCGCCGAACAGTTCAACTGGTCCTGGCCGACAGCCAAACGGTGGGCGACCCCCTACGCCGCGATGGGGCCGGCGGGCATGACCGACAGGTCTTCGCGCCCGCACCGGGTGGCGAACCGGACCTCACAGCAGCTTGTCCGCAAGGTCGTGCATCTGCGGTGGAAGCAACGGCTGGGGCCGGTCGCTATCGGCGCGAAGCTGGCCATGCCGGCCTCGACGGTGCACGCGGTCTTGGTCCGATGCCGCCTGAATCGGCTGCGCCACGTGGACAAACGCACCGGGGAAGTCATCCGCCGCTACGAGCACGACAAGCCCGGGGCGATGATCCACGTGGACGTGAAGAAGCTCGGCAACATCCCCGATGGTGGCGGCTGGCGCTACGTCGGCCGAAATCAGGGCGACAGGAACCGTGCAGCGACACCGGTCAGGACCGGCAGCCGCAGTCACCCCGTCATCGGCACGGCCTACGTACACACGGTCATTGACGACCATTCCCGCGTCGCCTATGCGGAGACCCACGGCGATGAAACAGCAGCCACCGCAGTTGGAGTGCTCCGGCGTGCAGTGTCCTGGTTCGCTGCCCGTGGCGTCACCGTGGAGCGGGTCCTCTCCGACAACGGCTCGGCCTACAAATCACACCTCTGGCGTGACACCTGTCGTGAAATGAGCATCAAAGCAAAGAAAACCCGTCCGTACCGCCCGCAGACCAATGGAAAGATCGAACGCTTCCACCGCACGCTGGCGGACGGGTGGGCGTTCAAACGCTTCTACGCCATAGAATCAGCCCGCAGAAACGCCCTCCCGGCATGGCTGCACCACTACAATCACCACAGGCCCCACACCGCAATCGGAGGCCAACCGCCCATCAGCCGCTTAACCAACCTGGCTGGGCAGTACAACTAGTGCTCTCACTGAGTCCTTCCGCGGGAGGATGGGGCAGTCGCGAACAACTAGCGGAAACGTTCGGCTTCGAAACCTACCTCCTGCCGGGCGGAGTTGCCGGACCGGCCCGCTGGAGCGGCCCGTCGTCATGTCTGTGCCTCCCGCGATGGCTCAAACTATTTTCCTGGATTGTCGTAACCACAGGGATTTAGCCAGATGAATTGCTGGCAATTAAGTGGGCCACAGCTAGAGATGCCAGTGTGGCTGTTGCACTAAGTAATTGCAGAACGAGAGCGGACCCTTACTTGGCGGGACTCTGGAAAGCCACGCGGTAAGGCTGATGGGCGGCGGTGCGGCCCGCGCGGGATCAAGCGAGCGACAGCCAGGAAGCCGACCGTGCTTCTCTGCAACAGGCGCAGCCTATTGGGGGAGTGTTTTTCCGGTGGATATGACGCTTGCGCCGTTAGAATGTGACTTGACTTGTCAATTTTATCATCACGTGGTTAGGTCGGACTCGAGAGGAACCGCCGCCCGATCAACGGAGAATTCTGTGGCTCTAACCGATTTCGTGCTGGCACTATGTGCCCTGCTGACCAGTTTGATGGTTCCTTTTTTTATCATGTACCAGGTCCTCCGACTCAAGGGTCGTGCCGTCAGGGTGACCGCAACCAGGAGTGACCGCGCTTAGTTATGCCCTACGTCGACATCAACCCGTATAAGCGCCGTCCTAAGTGGAGAGGCTACGCCGTTCTGGCTGTCCTTCTTATTTTCACCGCTGCCGTAGTGGGCGCCGCGCTTGTCCGCATCTAGTCGACCAGTACCTCTTCGACATTCCGGTCGTCCCTGGCTTTCAGCGCGCGAGCCTGAACTCTCCCGCGCTCGGCCGTGCCATAGCCCAAATCGTAGAGCACTTCAGGTAGGCCTGTGTGGCGTTGGGGATTTTGGTGCGAATTCGGCAAGGTGAGAAATCGGGCGTTGTCGTCGCAGACGTTCTCAGCCCGACGGGTAATCCGTCTGGCCGCCGCCCATCCTGACGATCGGCATCTCCCGAAGCATTTAGACTTACTCCTTGAACTAGTGCTGCATAACAGTTTGCCGAACGTCCGGGGGGACAGACATGCCACAACCGGCGGATCAGAATGCAGGCGCCCCAGCAGAAGATGCAGGGCAGCCGCAGCTGCGCCGACGCCGCGACATTCGTCGCGCCGATGGCTCGCTTGAGGCTGCCTGGACAGGAACCATGCCAGCCGTAACCCCCAACACGCCTCGCAAGAACGACGCCGGAGGGCCGGCCACGCGCCGCTCGTCCTGGGCGGAAGCAGCGGCAGCTGCCGACGCGGCCAAGCCCGTCGTGCCCGGTCCTGCGGCACCGACGCGGCCACCGGTTTCCGCGCAGTCTGCAGTCCAAGCGGACGCGCCCATTTCCGCTGTTCCCAGTGACTCCACTGCTGCCGAAGCTGCCCAGGAAGTCTCCTTGCCGTCGTCTGAGGTTGCTCCCGAGACGCCGTCCTTCCGCCGAAGTCGTCCAACAGTGGCTGACGCCATCGCAGACAGTCCTGCGCCGGACTTCATCAGCTCACCGGGACTATTCGTCAAGGAGCAGAAACCGCGGCCCGTCGGCGGCTTCCGCGGCGCCATGTACAAGCTGACCGGCGGTTCCTGGAACATGGGACCGGGGCCCAAACAGCGCCAGGAGGATGAACTGGCCCGCCGTATCTCACGGCAACTCCAGGGCAGTTACAACACCGCCATCCTGAGCCTCAAGGGCGGGATCGGAAAGACCTCCACCACCGTCGGCGTGGGCCTCACCCTTGCTGAGTTCCGTGGCGACGCGCCGTGTGCCATTGATGCCAATCCGGACTCGGGCGACCTGGTGGAGCGTGCCCTGGGCGAGGGAATCTACCAGCAGGCCAGTCCCCGCACCATCACGGACCTTCTGGAGAACATCGAGTCTGTCGACTCCCTGACCGCGCTGGCCAGGTATATGCACCATGCCGGCCGGCTGCATCTCATCGCGGGGGAGCAGGACCCGGAAGTCTCGGACTCACTTACCGCCGAGGAGTACCTGCGGATCCGCAAGCTCATCTCCGGCTACTACTCCGTGGCGCTGACCGACTGCGGCACCGGTGTGACGCACAACGCCATGAGTGGGATCCTGCAGTCTGCGGACAATCTGGTTATCGCCGCAGGCTATGCCGTATCAGGCGCAAAGCGAGCCCGCAGCACGCTCCAATGGCTGGCTGGCCACGGATATGAGGACCTGGCCCGGAACGCCATCGTCGTGATCACCGACAAGGACGAAGTGTCCTCCCGCGTGGACAAGGACGCCATCGAGGAACACCTGTCCGGGATCTGCCGCCAGCTCATCGCGGTTCCCCACGACCGGGGCGTTGCCGACGGGGACCTGGTGACCCTCGAGGTCCTGAAGCCGGAAACCCGGCGGGCGTACAAAGAAATCGCCGCAGCTATCGTCGACGGGTACCTCTAGTCACCGTCGGGGGGGGGGGGGTGTTCCGGCCATGAAGCGGCATTAATCGCCCTCAGTAGCTCACTGATCAGCCCCACCACAGCTTCTTGACCGAATCTTGAGCGTAGCCACCGCCTTGCCTTGAACTGGCCCGCAGAAGCTGGGGGAATGCTTTCACGTCTCAGGGCAGGGAGCGCCGTGCTCACCTGCGCCTCCTTGCTTGCCACCGGCCTCCTCCTCGCAGCACCCGCCGCGAACGCAGCAACCTCGGCAGCGGCAAAAGCCGGCGTCCCCGCCTCGCACACCGACGGCACAGCAGCGCCGGCGTCCACCGCCTCCGTGTCCGCCCTGCCCGGCCAGACCGGGCAGCAGCTCGCCCTCCATGTGGCCGATGGCCTCAACCCCACCCGCGTCACCGGCACCATCGCCGTGGCCGGGCAGGCCGTCCAGGGCACCATCCGCGTCACCGCCAAGGGCCGCACCCTCCTCGAAGCCCCCGCCGGCGCGGCCCTCACCCTGGACGCCCCCGTCACCGCCGCGGACCTCACGGCCCACCAACTGGTCCTCACCCTGGACTACCTCCCCGCAGTGCAGAACGTCTGCACCGCAGCCCAGTCCGCCGCCACCCTCAGCAAGGTGGCCCTCGCCACCAGCGGCACGGAAGCCGCACCCGCCACCGTGGCCGAATTCCTGGCTCCCTCCGTGCCCGCCGTCCTCATCCCGGTGCCGGCCAATCCGCCGTCGGACGTCTCCGCCGCCATCCTGGCCGCCTCAGCCGCCATGGCCCACCGCTACCCGGACGCCGCTCTCAACCTGGTCCCCGAACCGGACGCAGCGGCCCGGGCAGCCGCCCTGCCCGCCGGCTCCCGGATCATCACCATCGCCGCCGCGACGCCGGAAGAACAGGACGCCGTCAGCACCACCCTCACCACCGAATCCGGCCGCCCCGCCCTGGCCCTCACCGGGCACGGCGAGGAACTCCGCAGCGCCGCCCAGGCGCTGGCCAACACCAAATCCGCCCTGGCCGATTCCACCACCGTCACGGGCATGACCTCCACCGTCCCCGCCGCCGCCGGGCCCGAACAGACCCTCCAAGACCTCGGCGCCAACACCATCAAAGTGGCCGGCTACGGCACCCAGGAAACCTACCTGGGCGTCAGCCAGTCCCAGTTCGGCGGGCCCGTCTCCGCCGTCACCCTCCACCTCAGCGGCACCCACACCGCCGTCCCCGCCGGGGGACAGGCAGCCCTCTCCGTCTACTGGAACGACTACCTGATCAGCTCCCACACCCTGGACGGCGACTCCTTCGACCTCACCGCAAACGTCCCCGCCGGGCAGATCCAGTCCCGCAACGGCCTCCGCCTCCGCCTCACCGCCCTCCCCGCCGGCGGCGACTGCTCCGGCCCCGCCGGCGTGCTCCCCATGGAACTCACCGTGGACACCACCGGCAGCAAACTCACCGCCGAACGCGGCCACTCCCTCAAGCCCGGCTTCGCCCGCTTCCCGCAGGTCCTGGGCAGCACCCTGCCCATAGCGTTCGACGCCGGCGCCACCGCCCAGGAGAACACCATCAGCGCCGCCGCGCTCGCCTTCGCCCTGCAACGCGACTCAGCAGGGCTCCTGGACGTCCGCCTCACCGACGCCGCCGGCCTGCTGGACTCCAGCGACTCCGGCCTCCTGGTGGGCGCCACCGCCGAAACCGCAGAGAAAGTTGCGGCCCCGCTCCGCCTGGCCGGCTTCCGCACCGTGGCCGCCCGCGACATCGAATTCGGCGTGGGCACCACCGCCCCCTACGGCGTCCTGGAAGGGTTCGAACAGAACGGCCGAAACCTCCTGCTCCTGGGCGGCTGGGCACCCGAGAACGCCACCGGCGCCACCACCGCCGGCACGCTGCAGGGCAGCCTGGCCGCCCACGTCCAGCAGCAGCCCGGCGGTTGGAGCGCCCTGTCCCGGAACCTGCTGGTCACCCAGACCACCGGCGACCCTGTGCTCCTCGAAAGCAACGCCATCACACCCCAGGCCGAGGTGACGGACGGGTTCCGGCCCCTGGCCCTCTGGATCGCCGCGGCCGCCGCCGTGCTCCTGCTCGCCTTCACGGCCCGCGTCCTGCTGCGCCGCCGGCACAAGCGGCACGCCGGCGCCTACGCCGAAGCCCGGGAACAGGCCGCCCTCGCGGACAGCACCAGTGGCCAGTAGCCCCCAGGCCCCGCCGGCCACCCAACCCGGGACGGCCACGGACGGCGCGGGGGAGCGGACCCCGTGGCCGGCCCGCACCTGGGCGTCCCTCGGCGCCCCGGTGGCCGGCCGCCATGTCCCCGGCACCGCCGTGATCGCCGGGGCCGCGGCCGTGGTGGGATTCCTTGCCTGCCTCTACACCACCAGCTCCGGCAGCAACCTGGACTACTCGGACGCCCAAAGCCACCTCACCATCGCCCGGCGAGTGTTCGACAGCAAAGCCCCCGGCTTCGAACAGCTGGGCACCGTGTGGCTGCCCATGCCGCACCTACTCCTGATGCCGTTCATCATCAACCTCTGGATGTTCAGCACCGGCTGGGGCGCCTGCATCCTGGGGATCCTGGCCCTGGCCGCCACCGCCTCCGGGCTCTACCGGATCGCCGCACGGCTGGGCTACGGCCGGGCCGGGCGCCTGGCCGCCGTGCTGGTGGTCCTGGCCAACCCGGCCATCCTGTACACCTACACCACCGCCCTCACCGAGCCTGTGCTGCTCATGTGCCTGGTGGCCGGCATGGCCGGGCTGGCGCACTGGGCCACCAGCCGCCGCCGGATGAGCGCCGGCGAGCTCGCCGTGTTCGCCGGGATCCCGTCCGGCGCCGCGGTGCTCTCCCGCTACGAGGGCTGGGCGCTGGTACTCACCGGCACCCTGTTCGTCCTCATCACCGAGCTGCGCCGCTCCGGGCAGGTCCGCGAAGCCCTCAAAATGGCGTCCGGCTACGCCATGGTCCCCGCCGCCGCCGTGCTCTGGTGGCTCTCCTACAACTGGGCCATCTACGGCAACCCGCTGGAATTCATGTTCGGCCAGTACTCGGCCTACGCGCAGCAGAAGAACATCACCGACGGCGGCCTGCTCCCCACCAAGGGCAACCTGGGCCTGACCCTCTGGACCTTCCACTGGTCCCTGTTCGAAACGCTGGGCGTGGTGGTCCTGGCCGCCGCCGCGTGCGGTGCCGTAGTGGTGGTGTTCCGCCGCGGGCTGGCCACCAGCACCCTCCTGATCGCGGTCACCGGCAGCGCCTACGCCTTCGCCCTGGTGAGCCTGTACCTGGGGCAGACCGCCATCAACAATGACCACTCCCTCCCCAGCACCTGGTGGAACAACCGCTTCGCCCTCACCGCACTGCCCCTGGCCGCCGTGCTGGTGGCGGCGTTCGTACACGAGGCGACGCGCCGCCGTCGTACGCGCTCCCTGGTGGCCGCCGCGCTCCTGCTGGCCCTCGCTGCGCAGAACGCGTGGTGGCTGCAGGACCCCGCCGGCCGCCTGGCCATCCTGGCCGAGGGGCGCATGTCCCACCAGTCCAACACCGATTCGTTCGCCGCCGCCCGCTGGCTGAAGGACCATTACCGCGGCGGCGGGATCCTGATGGACGAGAGCGCCCGCGGGAACGCGGTGCTGCCCACCATGGGCATCCCGCTGGGCAACATCTACAACCGCGCCTCCGGCGACCACTTCGCCCCGGCGCTCGAGGACCCCGCGCGGTACGCCGAATGGGTGTTCGTGAACGTGGAGGCCGGCGCCGGGCCGCAGGACTCGGGCTTCACGGACCTGGTGTACCAGGCCATCAGCGCCGAGCCCACCTTCAACTCCCGCTACGGGGTGGCGTTCACCAGCCCCACCCACCGGATTTACGAAAGGACCGTGGACTGATGTCCGAGGCAATACCGGTTCTTGACCCGGCCGGCCCCGACGCCGGCCCCGGGCACGTGGCTGCTGCTGCTGGCCTTGGGCGGCAGTCGCTCGCGCTGGGCCAGACCCTGCTCCAGGCCGGCCTGATCACCACCGGCCAGCTGGACCGTGCCCTGCTGCGCGCCGCCACCGAGGGCGGGCAGCTGGGCCGGCACATCATCCTCGAAACCGGGTTGAACCGCCGGCACGTCTACGAGGTCCTCGCCGAGCAGTGGGACGCACCGCTGTTGGACCTGGTGTCCCACCCGTCGGACGATGCGCTGCTGGAACGGCTGCGGTTCAGCGAAGTATCCGAGCCCGGCTGGCTGCCGTGGCACCTGGAGGACGGCGTGCTGACCGTGGCCACCGCGGTGAAACCCAGCGAGGCGATCCGCCGGGCCGCGATGCGGGCCACAGGCGCCACGGACGTGGTGTTCCGGACCACCACCGACTGGGACATCAACCACTCCATCCAGCGGGCCTTCCGCAACCACCTGCTCTACGAATCCGCCGAACGGCTGGCCGAGGAGCTGCCGCACGGCTCGGCCCGGACCGCCCTGAACCGGTGGCAGACCCTGCTCCCCGCCGTGCTGCTGGGCTGCCTGCTGGCCGGGCTGGCGCTGAATGCGCTGCTGACCACCATCGTGCTGCTCACCGCCGTGAACGTGGTGTTCCTGGTGAGCATCGGGTTCAAGACCGTGGCCAGCCTGCGGCAGCCGTTCGACGTGCTGCATGACCGGTCCGCGGCGAAGGCCCGTGCCCGTGAACTGGAGCGCCGCGGCCTCCCCGCGGAGGAGGCCGAGCGGATCCCTGACGCGGACCTGCCCGTGTACACCATCCTCATCCCGGTGTTCCGCGAGGCCAACATCATCGACAAGCTGCTGGGCAACCTGGGCCAGCTGGACTACCCCCGGTCCAAACTGGACGTGCTGGTGCTGCTGGAGGAGGACGACACCGAAACCATCGAGGCCGCCAAACGCTCCCGCCCGCCGGAGTACGTGCGGATCCTGGTGGTGCCGCGCGGCGAACCGCAGACCAAACCGCGGGCCTGCAACTACGGGCTCACCTTCGCCCGGGGCGAGTACGTGGTGATTTACGACGCCGAGGACCGGCCCGATCCAGGCCAGCTCCGCGCAGCCATCGACGCCTTCCGGCAGGACGCGTTCGAGCGGCAGTACCTGGACCCGGACCGCCGGCCGCTGATCTGCGTGCAGGCGGCACTGAACTACTTCAACGCGGACCAGAACGTCCTCACCCGGCTCTTCACCATCGAATACACCCACTGGTTCGACTCCATGCTCCCGGGCCTGGACCGCTCCGGCATCCCGCTGCCGCTGGGCGGCACCTCCAACCACTTCGATACCCGGCTGCTGCGGCTGGTGGGCGCCTGGGACCCGTGGAACGTAACGGAAGATGCGGACCTGGGGCTGCGCGCCGCCGTCGAGGGCTACCGCGTGGGCGTCATCAACTCCACCACCTGGGAGGAAGCCTGCTCGCAGGTGCCCGCGTGGATCAAGCAGCGCACCCGCTGGATCAAGGGCTACATGGTCACCGCGGCCGTGAACACCCGCAACACCCTCCGGTACATCCAGCGCACCGGGGTGGCCGGCGCCGTCGGGTTCCTGGGCCTGATTCTGGGCACCCCGCTGGCGTTCCTGGCCTACCCGCTGGTGCTGGGCTTCACCATCGTCACCTACGTGGGCTACAACTTCGTGGGCCTGGTCCTGCCGCAGTGGCTGCTGGTGGGCGGTGTGGTGTCCATGCTGTTCGGCAACGCCATGATGATCGTGGTGTCCGGCGTGGCCACCTGGCGCCGGCACGGCTGGCGGATTGCCATCTTCGCGCTGCTGAACCCGGCGTACTGGGTGCTGCACTCGGTGGCCGCGTGGCGCGCCGCCTGGCAGATGCTCACCAGCCCGCACAAGTGGGAGAAGACCCCGCACGGGCTGGACGAGGAGTATCACGACGACGGACGGTGGTCTGCGTGAGCGCGCACCACCCCGTCCTGGACCCGGTGTGCATCAGGGAGTTGGGGGAGGAACTGGACCACGCTTTGGCGCTGAGGTTCCTCTCCGCCTACCTGGACCTCCTGCCCGAGCGGCTTGCCACCTTCTGCGCGGCCGTGCTCCTGGAGGACACCGCTGCCGCCATGGACCGGGTCCTGAGCCTGAAGGTCTCATCCACCATGGTGGGCGCCGCCCGGCTGGCGGCGCTCGCCGAGGTGCTGCAGGGGCTGGTATGCACCGGTAACTGGGCTGCCGCGGAACCGCTGCTGGAGGTGCTGGCCGCTGATGTGGCGGCGGTGCTGGCGGCCGGCCGGGCCGCCGTCGGACGTCCCGCCGATGGGAACCGTGCCCGGGATGGGTTCGAGTAGGTATTACTCGCCTGAAAAGTGGAGTATCGCTCCACTGGTCACAGGTGCGGATGGAACGCTTAGCCTGCATCCATGCTGAGAATCGTGAAGCAGATTCTGCGACCCAAGCCGACATGCCGGTACTGCGGGCTGACCTTGCTCCCCACGCCGGCCGCGGTGTTCTGCTCCCGCGACTGCTACGACAGCTACCAGTACTGGGGCGACGCGTCAGCCCACAGGCAGTAGCGCGGTAAGTCGGATACGCGGGACCTTGGACGGCCACCCGGTCAGCAGGTGTAGGTACCCCTGTAGGGAGTGCCGGTCCAGGTCCCCACGAGGGCGCTGAGCTCGTACGTGTAGGTGCCGCTCCGGAGCGAGGAAGCTTTGGTCATGCTCACGGTGTTCCCGGTGAATGACTGGGTCTGTGAGGTGCCGTCCGGTGCGATGACGGTGAGCTGGTAGGCCGTGGCCCGCGCAACCTTGACGTAGCTGGTGACGTTGATGGTGGAGCCGAAGGGCCGGGTGGTATCGCAGGAGTAGGTGCCGGCAATGCTGCCCGGGGCCGGTATGACGTAGGTGGAGGCGGTGAACGAAGCGGAGGCTGTGGCTTTGAAAGCGGCCTGGGCCATGGCAGGGGTGGCTGCGAGGAAGAGGGCCACGACGAAACCGGCAACAAGACGGCGTAGATGCCGTGCTGCGCCTGAATGCCTTGACCTGCCCATGTTCCGCTGCTGCCTTCCGTTGTGATTGCCTTGTTTCTATTCTGGGCCCCTGGCTTCAACATCCGCAGGTGGCCAGTTCAAGGTTTCTTCAAGAATGTCCGCGGTTCCCCGGACATCGTGGCTGGTGAGGGCCTCTTTATCTGGAATGCTAGGCATCATGGGACATGAATCCGCCAACCGCAGGGCCGTTGTAGTTGAAGACGACAAAGACATCCAGATGCTGCTGAACAGGACGCTCAGCATGCAGGGCTTTGACGTGGTGGTGGCCGGAAACGGCATGGACGGGCTGGCCATGATCCGGGAACACCAGCCGGAACTGATCACCCTGGACCTGAACCTGCCGGACCTGGACGGGACTGAAGTGTGCCGGCGGCTGCGCGAGTTTTCCAACGCCTACGTGGTGATGATTACCGCCCGCGTGGAGGAAATCGATGAGCTCCTGGGCCTGCAGATCGGCGCCGACGACTTTGTGACCAAGCCGTTCAGCCCCCGGGCCCTGGCTGCGCGCATCACCGCCATGTTCCGGCGTCCCCGCCGGGGGTTTCCCGACGGCGGTGCCGCAGCGGTTGCCGAGCCGGCGGCCGTGGTGCCGGAACAGCCGGCCGTTGCGATCGAGGCGGATTCCGAGGCGGCCGTCCACGGGCCCGTTCGTGTGGATACGGAGTCCCGCACTGTCCACGTGCGCGGCAATGAGATTGTGCTGACCCGCACCGAGTTCGACCTGCTGGCGGCGTTCGTTGGGGCGCCCCGCCGGGTGTGGACCAAGGAATCCCTGTTGCGGCGTGTATGGGGTGATGAGTGGGCCACGGACGAGCACCTGGTGGAGGTCCATGTCGGCAACCTGCGGCGGAAGATCCGCGCCGGCGGCTCCGACACCCAGATCATCCGGACCGTCCGCGGGGTGGGCTACGGCCTGGTGCCCGCGTCTGCCCTGTCCTGACGCTTCCGTTCTGACGCTCCCGTCCTGGCCCGCCGCCGTGCGGCCGTGTCCTGGCTTTGCCTGTGCGGGCGGCTACTGCCCGGCGAGCAAGTCTTCGATGGCGGCGGCCACGGCTGCGGCATCCGCGCTGAGCCGTGCGGCCACTTCGCGGGCTGCGTCGAGTGAGCCGGTTTTGAGGTGCTGGTTGATGAGCCCCGCATCACGGACCAGCTGCTGGGCGCCGATCATCGCGGCCGACGAACCAAGGGACAGCGCCGCGGTGCGGGCTGCCTGTACCCGGATGTCCGCCAGGGGTTGCTCGATGGCCTGCACCCGCTCCGGCAGCATCTCCACAAACACCGCGGCGAACTGGGCCGCCGCCTCGGGTGAGGCGAGCTGATCGGCGAGCTCGGTGAGGCAGGACCTGTCCAGCACTGCGCTGTTGTCCTGTGCTGCGCCGTGGTTCGGCCTGGGCCGCCCCGGGCCGCCAGCAGGACTTTTGGTCATGAGGGGAGGGTAGCGGGAACTGCCGTGCTGTTGGCGGAACCGGTGGTGGATTCTTTGGGCTTTGACCAGATGCTGGTCAGCAGCAGCAGGACCAGGATGGCCGGGGCGCCGTAGAGGAGTACTTTCCCCACCACGGGGGAGCGGAGGGCGCGGATGGCATCGCCCAGATGCGGGATGACGGCCACGGTGGTGAAGGCGTGGTCGTCGGCCATGGTGGCGGTCCAGGGGTCGGCGCCGTTGTTGGCGTCGCCCTTGGTCTGGATGGTGGTGGAGCTGCCGGCGCGGGCCACGTCGGTGATGCGGTGGGTCTCGATCCGCTGGTCCTCCACGGGGATGTGGTAGGTGACGATGTCGCCCACCTTGAGGTCAGTTACGGGGGTGGGGACGCTGACCACTACGTCACCCGGGTTGATCAGCGGCGACATGGAGCCGGTGAGCATGGTTGAGGTCTGGTAACCGAACACCCGGGGGCCCACCGCAAGGAACAGGAAGGCTGCCGTTGCCACCACCATGATGCCGACCATCAGGACCTTGCCGGCGAGTTTGGCGGTGCGCTTCGCGATGCGGGTAACTGCAGCGGCGGTGGGGTATGAGGGCGTGGCGGCGGCGCGTCGCCGTCCGGGGTAGGACTGTGTCTGCGTGGTCATGATGCCCTCGGTTCAGGTGTGGTGGGGTGCTTGATTCCGCGGCGCGGATGCCTGGGCATCCGCGCCGCCGTGTGGAACGGCTGGTGGCGGAACGGTTACTTGCTGGTGGCGGTGCGCTGGGTTCCGGTGAAGCTGAAGCCGACGGTGCTGGACAGGCCCTGGAAGGTGTTGTCCGCGGAGGCCGGCAGCGTGACGGTGACGCGGAGGTTGTCAGCGGCGGCCGAGGTCACGGAGTTCAGGCCGGCCAGCGCCATGTTGGCACCCACGGCGGCGCGGGGTGCGAGGACCTGGGTGACCGTGCCGGAGCAGGTGTAGGTGAAGGCCGGGGAGGTGCCGGCTTCGGTCCACGGTACGGAGCAGGCATCGACGGTCAGCTGGAGGCCGTTCACGGTGTCCGTGTCCAGCTTCGACGACGGCGACGCTGCCGTGGTCAGGGTGATGGCCGAGAGGTTCTGGTTGCCCGTGTTGGAAAGGGTCACGGCGCGCTGGACGGTGTCGCCGGCCACCAGGCCGCTGGCCGCGACGCTCAGGCGGTTCGCTGCGCCGGTGGCGCCGAGGGCCACGTTCACGGTGCCGGAGGCCACCGTCTCGCTGGCGCTGGTGGTGGAGGTGAAGGCACCGTAGGTACCCAGGCCTGCAACGGATGCTGCGGCGGCAACCAGTGCGGTGGAAGCGAGGACCTTGCCGGTGGTGGACTTGAGGTTGAGACCCATGATGGTGATCCGTTCGTGATGGCCGGCCGGTGCGGCCTGCGGACTGTTTGCCAGCCCCATCGGCTGACAACAACAACTTTGCCGCCGCAGTTTCAAGGCCAACCGGGCACCACCGACAAGAAAAGTTCAAGACTTCTTCAACTTCCCGATAGTCCCTCAGGTTGTCCTCAACTGGGGCTGCCACGCGCCGTTCTCGCTGCTCAGGTCCGTTGACGCCCCCTCTATCCGGGCCGCAAAGGCGAATTTGCGCGTCAATAACCAGCTTTCCTTCGCAAAACTGCTAATCATGCTTAGTATTGTGGAGCGCGGGCTGCCCGCTGGGGGCAGAGCACCCGCGCTGCACCGGAGGTTTTTCAAGCATGGACAACCAGATGCGTCCCCTCACTGACGACGAACTGCTGCAGGAGCAGGCCACCGCACTGCCGGACAAGGAAGTGGCATCGGTCCTGGATCTGAATGCCGACCTGGATCTGGGCATCAACGCCGCCGCACCCATCGACCTGGCCGTCGCCGCCAACGCCAACGTGGCCGCACCCATCGACGCCGCAGCCTCCGCCAACATCCTCTCCTACGGTTCGGACGCGCAGGCACTGTCCACCCAGGACGCCGCCATTGACCAGGGCATCACCGCTGACGCCAACGCCGAATCCCAGCAGGACAGCGTGATCGGGCAGGGCGACGGCGCAACGGACACCGCCGCCGGCACGGGCACCACCGACGCCGGCACCACGGACGGAGCCGCAGATGCCGTCTCCGCACTGCCCGGCACCGATGCCGTCACCGACCCCGTGACCGATGCAGCCGGTGCCCTCAACGGCAACCTGCTGAACGTGGACGTGAACCTGGACGCCGACGCCGCCATCGCCGCCCCCATCAACGGTGCCGTGGCAGCGAACGCCAACGTGGCTGCACCCATCGACGCCGCTGTGGCCGCGAACATCGGCTCCATCGACAGCCAGGCGTACGCCATCTCGGACCAGAGCGCCACCATCTCGCAGCACATCGACGGCGCCGCCGACGCGACCGCCGGCCAGACGTCCGACTTGCAGCAGTAAGCAAACATGACCCAGACCCACGGCGGCCCGCCTCCCGAGGCGGGCCGGCCGTCGTCGCGCGTTACCGTTGCCCAGGAACCGCCGGGCCAGACAACGACGGCGGGGGCCCACCTTCCCGCCCGTGCTGACGGCGTCCAGCTTCTGGGCACCGCGGAGGGGTCCGGCTACCGCGAACCGCCCGCCCTGGTGCGCCGCGCCGACGGCCAGACCCTGCAGCTGACCAGGCTCCTGTACCTGGTGCTGGAGGCCGCCGACGGGACGCAGGACCTCGAGGGTATTGCCCGGCACGTCAGCGAAGGCTCCGGGCGGCTGGTCAGCGCGGACAACGTGCGGACCCTGATGGACTCGCAGCTGCTGCCCATGGGCGTGCTCCGGCTCGCGGACGGCAGCCAGCCGGAGGTCCGGAAGTCCAACCCGCTGCTGGGCCTGCGGTTCCGCTACATCGTGTCCGATCCCGAGCGCACGCGCAGGATCACCGCCCCGTTCGCCGTGCTGTTCAACCCGCTGCTGGTGGTGGCCGTGACGGCTGCGTTCCTGGCCGCGTGCTGGTGGGTGCTCATGGTCAAGGGGCTCGGCTCGGCCACGCATGAGGCGTTCGAACAGCCCGCCCTCCTGCTGCTGATCCTCGCCGTCACCATTCTGTCCGCGGGATTCCACGAGTTCGGCCATGCCGCCGCCACCCGCAAGGGCGGTGCAACGCCGGGGGCGATGGGCGCCGGGCTGTACCTGCTGTGGCCGGCGTTCTTCACCGACGTCACCGATTCCTACCGGCTGGGCCGCGGCGGCAGGATCCGCACGGACCTGGGCGGGCTGTACTTTAACGCCATCGTTGCCGTGGCCATCATGGGCCTCTGGTGGGCCACCGGCTTCGACGCGCTGCTGCTGGTGGTGGTCACGCAGATCCTGCAGATGGTCCGCCAGCTGATCCCGCTGGTGAAGTACGACGGCTACCACATCCTGGCCGACGCCACCGGCGTCCCGGACCTCTTCCAGCGCATCAAACCCACCCTCCTGGGGATCCTGCCCTGGCGGTGGGGGAACCCCGAAAGCAAGGTGCTCAAGCCGTGGGCTCGGGCTGTGGTCACCATATGGGTGCTGGTGACCGTCCCCGTGCTGCTGTTCAGCATGGTGATGATGGTGCTGTCCCTGCCCAGGCTGCTGGCCACGGGCTGGGCGAGTGTGGGCAAGCAGCAGGAGATGCTGCTGGCCTCGCTTGCCGGCGGGGACGTTCTGGGCGCAGCCGTGCGGGGAGTGGCCATTGTCATTGTGGCCATCCCGGTACTGGGACTGCTGTACATCGTGGTGCGGCTGCTGCGTCAGCTGGTCACCGGTTTGTGGAAGAAGACCCGCGGCAAGGCGCTGCAGCGCACCGCGGCCATGACCGCCGTCGCGGTTTTGCTGGGCGGCCTCGCCTGGGCATGGTGGCCCGACGGCGGGACGTACCGTCCGGTGCAGGCGTACGAACGCGGGACGCTGGGTGACGCCACGCGCGCCATCCTGCCCGTCCGTGAGCGCGGGGAACTGCGGCAGGGCGGCACCGGGCAGACGGTGGCGCTGTGGCCGGCCGGTGCCACGAAGCCCATGCGGGACAACCCGCAGCTGAGCATGGTGCTGGTGCCGGTGGGTGCTGGTGCTGGTGCTGGCGGTGTTGCTGGCGTAACCCCTGCTTCCGGACCGGCCGCTGCGCCGTCCTGGGTGTTCCCGTTCGACCGGCCCGCGGCCCCGGAAGCCGACGGGAACCAGGCGCTCGCCGTCAACACCACGGACGGTTCCGTTGCCTACAGCGTGGCGTTCGCGCTGGTGTGGGCGGAGGACGGAGCCCCCGTCACCACTGCCAACGAGGCCTACGCGTTCGCCAACTGCTCGGGCTGTGCGGCGGTGGCCGTGGGGTTCCAGGTGGTCCTGGTGGTGGGGCAGACGGATGTGATCGTGCCGGAGAACCTGTCGGCGGCGGCCAACTACAACTGCCTGGACTGCCTCACGTACGCCCTGGCCAGCCAGCTGGTCCTGACACTCGACGGGCCGCTGGACGGGGACAGCAAGCAGCAGCTTGAGGCGCTCTGGGCGCAGATTGCCGAGTACGGCCGGAACATCCGCGACGTCCCGCTCTCCGAAATCCAGGCCACCCTCAACGGGTTCAAGGAGCAGATCACGGCCATTGTGAAGGGCTCTCCGGCCGCGGACGGCACGTCTGTGGCCACCACTCCACCGACGGCCGGGCCCAGTGGGGGACCCCCTTCTGTCCCGACGTCTTCTTCTGCCCCGGACGAGCGGCCCACAGCTCCGGCTGGTGCACCTGCCGAAACGGTCGCCCCCGGCCCGGCCACGACTCCCGTACCCACCGCCCCGGCCAGCCAGCCTGCGGGTGGTGGCCAGCCGACGTCGTCCGTGGACCCCGCGACACCGGCACCCACTGAAGGTTCGGGCACGGGGGAGACGGTAGCCCCGGCGCCGACGACAGGCGCCGGCTGACCCTGCGCAGGAGCTTGTCTACCGGGTGTCCACGTCCTCGAACACCAGGAACGTCTGGGTGTCCAGCACCCCGGGCATGGACTGCAGCTGGTCGAAGATGACCCGGCGAAGGTCGATGTTGTCCACCGCGCGGACCAGCAGGATGACATCGAAGTCGCCGCCCACCAGGGCAATGTGGTGCACCTCGGGGATGGCGCCGAGCTGGTCGCGCAGTTCCCGCCAGGAGTCCTGCTTGAGCTTGAGCGTCACGTACGCGGAGGACTTCAGCCCGGCCTTGATGGGATCCACCACGGCCGTGAACCGGGACAGCACGCCGTCCGAGGTGAGCCGGTTGATGCGGGTGTACGCATGCGCCCGGGAGATGTGGACGTTCTCCGCCACCTGCGTCACGGACATCCGGCCGTCCCGGGTGAGCTCCGCGATGATGCTCCTGTCGATGTCGTCCAGCTCCACCGGTTCCGCCCGGCCATCCCTCGCCGCCATTTCGTCCACAACCCCCGCCGTAAGCCAGCTCACATTTACAAATCGTCTTCCAGTCTAGGCATCTGAAAACAACTTCTCCACGATTCCTGCAGCTGCTGGATACGAAACCGGCCACAGGTCAATACTTGGAAGGAATAGTGGCAATAGAAGGACGGACCAATGACGATCTCCGCGAACCACACGGCCCCGGATACCGCCGGCGCCGCCCCGGCACGGACGCAGCCGGACAACGCCCTCACCGAGGCGGTCAAGAAGTTCGGCATCACTGCCGAGGACTACATGCTGCCCGCCCGGCACCAGATCCAGATGGTGGACCCGGAAGGCCGGCTCAAGGGCAAGGGTGAGCAGGGCGCCGAACCCGGCCACGAATACCCCGTGCCCGGCGATAAGGAACTGCTGGCAGCGTACGAAAAGCTCGTCGTCGGCCGCCGCGTCAACGACCAGAACTCCGCCCTGGTCCGGCAGGGCCGCATGGCCGTCTACCCGTCCAGCCACGGCCAGGAGGCGTGCCAGGTGGCCGCCGCACTGTGCCTCTCGGACAGCGACTGGATGTTCCCCACTTACCGCGACGCCGTGGCCGTGATGACCCGCGGCGTGGACCCCGTCCAGGTGATGACCATTTTCCGCGGCGACTGGCACGGGGGCTACGATCCGCTCCAGTACAAGGTGGGCATCCAGTCCACCCCGCTGACCACCCAGCTGCTGCACGCCGTCGGCGTCGCTCACGCCGCCAAGCTCCGCGGCGAGGACACCGTGGTGCTGGCCATGTGCGGCGACGGCGCCACCAGCGAAGGCGACTTCCACGAGGCCCTCAACTTCGCCGCCGTCTTCCACCTGCCCGTCATCTTCTTCGTCCAGAACAACAAGTACGCCATCTCGGTGCCACTGGCGCACCAGTCCGTGGCGCCGTCCCTCGCGCACAAGGCCGTGGGCTACGGCATGGCCGGCGAACGCGTGGACGGCAATGACGTGGTGGCGCTCCTCGCCGTCCTGGACCGCGCCGTCGCCCTGTGCCGCGACGGCTCCGGCCCGCTGCTGGTGGAAGCCAACACCTACCGCATGCAGGCCCACACCAACGCCGACGACGACACCCGCTACCGGGAAAGCGCCGAGGTTGCCGAGTGGCGGGCCAAGGATCCCGTGAACCGGATGCGGACCTATCTCACGGATCAGGGGATTTTGGACGACGACGGCGAGGCCCGGATCCGCGCGAAGGCTGAGGCGGTTGCCGCGCAGCTGCGCGAAGGCCTCAGCGAGGACGTGCCCGTGGACCCCCAGGAACTCTTCCGCCACGTCTTCGCCCAGCAGACCCCGCAGCTGAAGGAACAGTCCGCTTTTTTGGCTGATGAACTGGCGCGCGACGCAGCATCAACAACTGATTCGAAGGAGGCCGGCAAGTGAGCCCCACCGTCACCACCTCGTCCGAGGCCAACGGCAACGTTTCCGCCGCCACCGCCCGGGCTGCCGCCTCCGCCGCGGCAACCGCCGAGGCGTCCGGCCCGCAGCCGGTCACTATGGCCAAGGCCCTGAACACCGCCCTGGCCGATGCCATGCACGCCGACTCCTCCGTGCTCATGTTCGGCGAGGACGTAGGGCTCCTGGGCGGCGTCTTCCGCATCACCGACGGCCTCACCGCCACGTTCGGGGAGCAGCGCTGCTTCGATACCCCGCTGGCGGAATCCGGCATTGTGGGCATGGCCGTGGGCATGGCGATCAACGGGATGCGGCCGGTGATCGAGATGCAGTTCGACGCCTTCGCTTACCCGGCGTTCGAGCAGATTGTCAGCCACGTGGCGAAGATGCATAACCGCACCCGCGGCACCGTGAAGCTGCCCCTGGTGATTCGCATCCCGTACGGCGGCGGCATCGGGGGAGTGGAGCACCACTGCGATTCCTCCGAGGCCTACTACGCCCACACCGCCGGCCTGAAGGTGTACACCCCGGCCACCGTGGCCGACGGCTACCGGATGCTCCGCGAAGCCATCGACTCGGACGATCCCGTCGTCTTCATGGAACCCAAGAAGATGTACTGGACCAAGGATTCGGTGGACCTTTCGGAACTCCGGCG
The DNA here is from genome assembly GCF_050038305.1 of Pseudarthrobacter sp. 1G09. Lineage (NCBI taxonomy): Bacteria > Bacillati > Actinomycetota > Actinomycetes > Micrococcales > Micrococcaceae > Pseudarthrobacter > Pseudarthrobacter sp. 1G09. The sequence continues at coordinate 3,405,738 of NZ_CP188306.1, read as the reverse complement.
CCTTCATGAGGAAGGCACGACGGCGGGACAAGGCTCCGAGGGGAGGGCCGCCGTCGCGCGTCCCGGCACCGACGCGACGCTGATCGCGTACGGCCCGTCCGTGCCCACCGCTCTTGCAGCGGCCGAAGCCGCTGCGCTGGAGGGGCGCTCGCTGGAGGTGATCGACGTGCGGACCATCGTGCCGTTCGACGATGCGACTGTTTGCGAGTCGGTGCGGAAGACCGGCCGGGCCGTGGTCATCGCAGAGGCCCATGGGTTCGCGTCCGTGTCCTCCGAGATCGTGGCCCGCGTGCAGGAGCGCTGCTTCCACCACCTGGCAGCCCCCATCCGCCGCGTGACCGGGTTCGACGTGCCGTACCCGGCGCCGAAACTTGAGAAGTATTACCTGCCCGGCGTGGACCGTATCCTCGACGCCGTTGACGACCTGCAGTGGGAGGACTGATTTATATGAGCGAGACGCGTGTGTTCCTGCTGCCGGACCTGGGCGAAGGGCTGACCGAGGCCGAACTGGTGTCCTGGCATGTTGCCGTGGGCGATTCGATTGAGGTGGACCAGCCCATCGCAGAGGTGGAGACGGCCAAGTCCGCCGTTGAGGTGCCGTCCCCCTATGCCGGGATCGTGGCCGAGCTGCACGGGAAGCCGGGGGAGACCCTGGACGTGGGGAAGCCGCTGATCTCGGTGACGCCGGTGGGTTCTGGTGCTGGTGCTGCTCCGGTGGCCGCCGCGGATGGTGCCGCCCCCGCCGAGCCTGTGCAGCCCGTCGTCGTACCCGCTGAAACTGAGCTCGACGGGCCAAAGCCAGCCAACGCTGAGGCCGAGGCGTACCGCGAGGAGGAAAAGGCCGGGTCCGGCAACGTCCTGATCGGGTACGGAACCCCCGGCGGGCACGCTGCTGCCAAGCGGACGCGGCTGCCGAAAGCTTCCCTTTCCGTTCTTGAGCCGGCCGAAACCCGGGCTGCGGACAAGGCCGCTGACGATCTCACCCTCCTGCGCACCCGCGTACCGGGCAAGCTGGGGGCTGTCATTTCCCCACTGGTCCGGCGGATGGCACGCGAGCACGGCGTGGACCTGGGGGAGCTGCACGGATCGGGGGAGAGTGGCCTGATTATGCGCCGTGACGTGGAAAAGGCCATCAGTGCTCCGGTGGTTGAACCTAGCGAAACCAAGCCTGCCGAACCCAAGCCTGCGGCAACTTCGCCGCGCCCAACGGTTGAGCGGGCAGGGAGCGCAACCCAGGGCCGTGACGCCCGCACGGGTCTCACCATCTCCACCCGTACGCCGGTGCGGGGAGTCCGCAAGGTTGTGGCCGCCACCATGTCCCGCAGCCGCGCCGAAATCCCGGAAGCCACGGTGTGGGTGGACGTTGATGCCACCGGGCTGATGGAGCTCCGGAAAGGCATGAAGGCCGGCGGGGCCGCGGTTCCGGGTCTGCTGGCGTTCATCGCGCGTTTTGTCACAGCCGGGCTAAAAAAGTACCCGGAACTGAACACGCGGATTGAGTCTGCTGACGACGGGTCGCAGGAGATCGTCGGGTTCGACGGCGTCAATCTGGGCATCGCCGCGCAGACCGATCGGGGGCTGGTCGTACCGTCGGTGCGCTCGGCGGAGAAGCTGAGTGCCCGGGAACTGGACGCGGAGATCCGCCGGCTGACCGACGTCGCACGCGAAGGCAAGGCGACCCCCACGGAGCTGGGCAGCGGCACCTTCACGCTGAACAACTACGGTGTGTTCGGCGTGGACGGTTCGGCGGCGATCATCAACCACCCCGAGGTGGCGATCCTGGGCGTGGGCCGGATCATTGACAAGCCGTGGGTGGTCAACGGCGAGCTTACGGTCCGTAAGGTCACCGAGCTGACGCTGACCTTCGACCACCGCGTCTGTGATGGCGGCACGGCAGCAGGCTTCCTCCGCTTCGTCGCGGACGCCATCGAAAACCCCACCACCCTCCTCGCCGACATCTAACAACCCCACCCCCAACCCGACGCGCGCTCACTCGTGGCGGTGTTTTTCCAAACGCGCGCTCAGTTGTGGTGGTCTTCCCGTACACGCATACCCGCCGGCGACCCGCACCTGCGATGGCGCTACCCCTATCGGGTAGCGCCATCGCTTTTGCGCATCGAAATCCAGATGAACTTTTTTGTGCCGACCCCTTTACGCCTCCGTGCCCTTCGTTTTAGAGTCATTTTTGTCATAGTCCGGATGGGCGCCGGGGGCGTCCGGGAAGGGGGAGTGCATCACCGCTGACCACAACCGAAAGACATTTGACCACTACGTTGAAGGCCCCTCCTAGGAGGGGCCTTCCCCTTTGCCCAAGGACCACAGTTAGCCCCTAAGAACCTCATGTGGCGCCCGAATCCCGGGAACTTAGTCCAGCAGCTACGGGGTTGGGCGGACGGCGGTATCGGCACTGTAGGACGTGATCCTTGAAGCGGTGCCGCTGTCGAGTACCTTTGAGCGGACGGTGGAAGCGTCCAGGACGACGTTCTGCGCCTCGACGTTGCTCACCACATGATTCGTGGCCACCACGTTGCTGTCGCCCCCGGCGATGAGGACCATGGTGGGCCGGGCGCCTGCCGGCACAATCCTGTCCGGGGCAACGTCGTAAGCGATGAGGTTGTTGGAGAACAGGTTGTTGTCTCCCGCAATGTGGACCACGCCGTACAGATCGTCCAGGCCGTTGGATTTTCCAAGGAACGGCGGGAAGCCTTCCATGCCCCGGCGGAAGTGGTTGCCGGTGATCAGGTTTTCCTTGCAGTTGTTGACGAGTCGCAATATCCCCGGGAAGAAGCCCTGGAACCTGTTCGAAGTCACCGAGCATCTGTTGCAGCCGCTCATCTCCACCAGGCTCCTGCCCCGGGGGAACATGTTGTTGCCGGTGACCAAGAGGCCCTCGTGGTTCTCCGCCAGGAGGGTGACCCCGTCCGGTCCGGCCCCCATGAGGTTGCTGCTGACGATGGTGGCCTGTCCCGCGCCGGTGAGTTCAACACAGTTGCCGCACTCGGCGATCATGTTGTCGTGAACACGCAGGGCGTCGGCGCCGCGGACTATCAGTGCGTGTTCGAGATAGACAAAACCCATCCCAGTGATGTGGAAGGAATCGTTGTCCGATGCAACTTCGATGCCGGTCCTCCCGTTGCGGTAGCTGTTGCCGTCCGGCGGGAACTCCACGCCGTCAAGGCAGAAGTCGCGGAAGACAACCCCCGACAGTCGGGGGCTTCCGTCCCGCCGCACCAGGAAGGCCTGCGGAGCTGTTGACGCCGTGAGGACACGGATGTGGCTGCCGCCGGGCTGCAGGTCCAACCAGCCGGACGTGTCCACATTGTCCTTGATGCTGCGGGAGAAGAAGCCGTGGCCGAAGCCGGCAATGGTCAGGTAGCTGATGTCCACCACCACCTGGGTCCGCAGGTCGTAGTCGCCCGGAGGGATGGTGATGACGGCCCCTGGCCTGGTGTCCGCGGTGGCCTGTCGCTTTTTGATGTCCGCGATGATGTCGTTAATCACCGCACCGATATCCACCTGCGCAGTTACTGCGGGCCGGCCTTTGATTTTCCAGGAACTGACATCGTAGATGTTCGCTTCCTGTGCTTTGTCCGCGGCCTGCGCCGGTCCTGAGGTGCCCAGAGTCAACGCCCCGGCAAGGGTGGCAACAGCGCCGGCCCCTAACAGCCTGCGCCTGCCCGGGTCAGTGGTTTCCGCACTCTTGTTGGTCACTCGTGTCTCCTCAATGCGCCGTTGGATGGGTGGGTGTCCGGCCGCTGGCACGGAATATGCCAAAACGATTTGTGGCTACGGACGTACCGAGGCTAAGAGGGCGGAGTTGCCGCTGTCAACGCCAAAATTCCGCCCGGTTTTTGGCACTGAGGTGACTCTTGACACTCCAGCGCAGCCAGGCCTACAGTGAATGCCAAGTCGTTTTGGCAAAACGATTTTGCACCCCAGATCATTCTCACCACTTCCGTTCGAGAGAAAGTGAGTCGACAGAGATGTCCACTCGTACATTCATCAGCAGGATCGCCGTTGGCGGCATCTGCACCGCCGTCGCACTGGCAGCCTCCGCGTGCGGCGCAGGGGGCCCGGCGAACACATCGGGAAGCGCCGGCACCAACACCGTCAACGTCCTGGTGGAAGCCGGCGGCCACGCCGAACTGACAGGCGTCGCCGAGCAGTGCAAGGCCGAAACCGGCGTCACCGCCAACTTCGTCGAGCTGCCCTACGACGGCATGTTCAACAGGCTCTCCAGCGAATTCTCCTCCGGCAACGTCTCCTTCGACGTCGCAGCCCTGGACTCGGTCTGGCTGCCCAGCTTCAAGGACGCCGTCCAGCCCATCGACGAGCTCTTCACCGATGAGGCCAAGAAGGACATCTTCCCGGCCCTGGTCAAGGAAGCCAACGTGGACGGCCACTTCATCGGCATGCCGGCCTGGACCAACGCCGAGATCATCCTGTACCGCAAGGACCTGTTCGAGGACGCCAAGAACAAGGCGGACTTCCAGGCCAAGTACGGCTACGAACTCGCCGCCCCCACCACGTGGAAGCAGTACCAGGACATCTCCGAGTTCTTCACCAAGGACGGCATGTACGGCACGGACGTCAAGGGCGCCGTGGAAACCGAATGGCTGGCCCACGTCCTGCAGGCCGGCTCACCCATGGTCCTGGACGGGGACAAGGTTGTCATCGACAACGCCGCCCACAAGGAAGCACTGGACTTCTACGTGAGCCTGGCCAAGGACGCCCCGTCCGGCGCAGCCCAGGTGGACTGGGCCGCGGCGCAGAACCTGTTCAACCAAGGCAAGACGGCCATGACCCGCTTCTGGGCCCACGCCTACCGCCAGATCCCCAAGGACGCCGCAGTGGCCGGCAAGGTGGGCGCCGCCCCCATGATCGCCGGGTCCGCCGGCGTCGGCGGGGTTCCCGGCCCATGGTACCTCACCGTGCCGAAGGCCACCAAGAACGCCGAGGCCGCCAAGAAGTTCGTCAAGTGCGCCTATGACTACAACAGCAAGGGGATCGAATCCAGCCTGGGCCTGGCCGCCCGCATCTCCGCTTTCGAGAAGTACCAGGACCAGCCCGGCTACGAAAGCTTCAAGCCGCTGATCGAAACCCTCAACGGCAAGGCCACCGCCACCCGCCCCGCCACCGAAAAATGGCAGCAGATTGTGGACACCGTCCTGATCCCCATGCTGCAGAAAGCCGTGGCCGGCGGTGACTCCGCCACCCTCCTCGCCGATGCCAAGAAGCAGATCGAGGACCTCCTCAAGTAAGACCACCGCGGCCGGCACCTGAACAAGAACCGGTGCCGGCCGCGGCCCCAACCAGCGGAAGAGAAACCCGTGCGCATCTCCGATCGCCGCTTCGCCCTGTTTTTGATGGCGCCCGCGGCGCTGTTCCTGGCAATATTCGTAGCCTTTCCCCTGTTCCGCCTGGTGGCGGACAGCTTCTACAAAATCTCCCCGATCGCCGGCGGCCCCCGCGACTTCGTGGGCCTGGACAACTACGTCCGCGCCTTCGCCTCCGAGGCCTTCACCGGCGCCGGCTGGCGGACCCTGGCCTACACCCTGGTGGTGGTCACCCTCGAGTTCGCCCTCGGCCTGGGCATGGCACTGCTGTTCACCATGCTGGGCAAGAGCTCCCAGATCTGGCGGACCGTGTTCATGTACCCGCTGATGATCGCCCCCATCGTGGCCGGCCTGCTGTGGAAGTTCCTGATGATCGACAACTTCGGCCTCATCGGAACCCTCCTGCACCAGGCAGGCATCCTGTCCGACCCCAACCAGATTGGCTGGCTTTCGGACCCCAACATAGTGCTCTTCTCGGTGGCGATCCCGGACATCTGGCTCACCACCTCGTTCATGTGCCTGGTGCTGTTCGCCGGGTTGCAGAACATCCCCGGTGACCTCATCGAAGCCGCCCGGCTGGACGGTGCACGCGCCCCGGACCTGCTGTTCCGGATCATCCTGCCGCTGCTGCGCCCCGTCATCGCCGTGGCCCTTGTGGTCCGCGGCATCGACGCGGCCCGCGCCTTCGACACCATCCTCATCCAAACCAACGGCGGCCCGCAGTCCGCCTCGGAAACCATGAGCCTGCTGATTTACCGCACCATGATCCGCTTCGGCGATCCGGGACTGGCCAGCGCCATGGGCACCATCTACCTGCTGGCGATGCTCGCCGTCGCGTTCTTCGCGGTGGCCACCATCTGGCGGCCAGGAAAGGACAACTGATGCGCGTCGCCGAACGAATGAAGCACGACGCCGGCACCCCGGCCAAGGCGGCTGGGGCACCTTCCGCAGCTCCCGCCGTCGTCCGTCCCCGCAAGCGCCGCGGCGTCAACCGCGAAGGCCTGGAAGCGGGCCGGCGCAGCACCCGGACCCTGCTGTGGGTCCTGCTCGCCGCAGCCATGGTCCTCTACGGGTTCCCGTTCCTGTACCTGACCTGCTGTTCACGTCCTTCAAGACGCCCATCGACACCATCGCGGTGCCGCCCACCATCCTCCCCCGGGAATGGACGCTGGAGAACTACACCAACGCGCTGGGCCGCAGCGGAGTCCTGGCCTCCTTCATCAACAGCGTCCAGACTGCCACCATCAGCACCGTCCTGTCGCTGGTCCTGGCCGTCCCGGCGGCCTATGGCATCACCCGGTACAAGACCCTCAGCGGCAGGATCTTCATCATGGCCGCCCTGGTGACCCGCATGGTTCCACCGGTGGCCATCGGCATTCCGCTGGCCTCCATGATGGGGACCCTTGGCCTGTCCGATACCCCCATCGCACTGTCCATCGCCCACACCACCATCTCGTTGCCACTGTCCATCTGGCTGATGTCCAGCTTCTTCGAAGCGGTGCCGCAGGACCTTGAGGAAGCGGCCACCGTGGACGGCTGCAGCAGGCTCGGCGCCCTGTGGCGGGTGGTGATCCCGGTGGTGTCCGGCGGCATCGCGGTCACGGCGATCTTCGCTTTCCTGGCCTCCTGGAATGAGTTCCTCTTCGCACTCCTGATGACGGCCATCCGGTCCCAGACAACGCCAGTGGTCATCGCCAACTTCCAGACCCAGTTCGGCCTCGACTGGGGCTCCATGACCGCACTGGCGGCCGTCTACTCCATCCCGGTCATCCTCCTCACGCTGCTCCTGCAGCGCAAGATCGTGGCCGGCATGACGCTCGGCGCCGTCAAGGGCTAACCACCAACCAACCAGAAGGACGCGGGAACACATGAGTAACAGGAACATCGGGATCAAGGACGTGGCGGTGGCCGCCGGCGTCTCCGTGACCACTGTCTCCCACGTCCTTAACGACGTCTCCTATGCCCGGGTCAGCCCCGGAACCAAGGACAGGGTCAGGTCCGCTGCCGAGCAACTGGGCTACGGTCCCAACCGCCTGGCCCGGGCACTGCGTACCCAGCGAACGGGCATGCTGGGGTTGGTGAGCGAGGACATCGCCACCACGCCCCACGCCGGCCGCATCATCCTGGGCGCTGACGAGGCCGCCAAGGCCCGCGGCTACAACCTCATGATCATCAACACCTCAGCGGCGGCCAGCCTGGAGTCCCGGGAGGCCGACGTCGAAGCCCTCCTGGAGCGCCGGGTGGACGGCATCCTCTACGCCACCATGTACCACCGCAACGTGGAGCTGCCGGCCAACCTTGGCAGCGTGCCCTCCGTGCTGGTGGACTCGGTGGCGGCCGGCGGCGACATCACCGCCGTCATCCCGGACGAAGAGGGTGGCGCACGCGCTGCCGTGGCCGCGCTCCTCGAAGCTGGGCACACCCGGGTTGGCTTCATCAACAACACGGACGATGTCCCCGCAACCCACCAGCGGCTCCGCGCCTTCCGGGCCACCCTGGCAGATGCAGGGCTCGACGGCGGTGCGGCGCCCGTCGAGTCGGCGGTCTCCGAGGTGCAGGGCGGCTACGAGGCTGCCCTCCGGATCCTGGCGCGGGAGGACCGCGCCGACGTGCCCACGGCGCTGTTCTGCTACAACGACCGCATGGCGATCGGTGCCTACCGCGCCGCCGCCGAACTGGGTCTCAGGATCCCGGAGGACCTGTCCGTGGCCGGCTTCGACAACCAGGAACTCATTGCCGCGAACATCCACCCGGGACTGACCACCGTGGCCCTGCCGCACTACGAGATGGGCGCCTGGGCCACCGAGCACCTGATTGACGCCGTTGAGGGCAAGACCGACCTGTCCCTCATGGCACTCCACCCGACCATCCTGGGCTGCCCCCTGGTCCGCCGCGACTCCATCGCTGCGCCGCGGTCCTAGCAGCCAACCTTCCACGTCCCCAGAGGAACGCCCTACATGTCCAGCAGCGTTGATGCCGCACTTCCGGAAACAGCCCCCGCCACCACCGGCTGGAGGCCTGCCCTTCATTACACGGCACGGGACACCTGGCTGAACGATCCCAACGGCCTGGTGTACTTCGGCGGCCAGTACCACCTCTTCTACCAGAACAACCCGTTCGGCAACGTCTGGGGCAACATGTCCTGGGGCCACGCCACCTCCCGCGACCTGCTGCACTGGACCGAACACCCCGTGGCCATCGCCTGCGACCAGCGCGAAGACATCTTCTCGGGGAGCGTTGTGGTGGACCACGGCAACACTTCCGGTTTCGGCACGGCCGGCTCACCCGCTTTGGTGGCCGTCTATACCAGCGCCTTTAAGGCAGGATCCGAACACGCCGGCACGCAGGCCCAGTCCCTGGCCTTCAGCACGGACGGCGGCATGACCTGGAACAAATACGCGGGGAACCCTGTCCTCACCCGGAACTCCGCGCACTTCCGCGACCCTAAAGTCTTCCGCTACGAGGGGGACACCGGCACCTATTGGGTAATGGCAGCCGTCGAAGCGCAGCACCAGACAGTGGTCCTCTACCGCTCGGAGGACCTCAAAGCCTGGGATTACCTGAGCGATTTCGGCCCCGCGAATGCCGACGCCGGCGAATGGGAATGCCCCGACCTCTTTCCCTTGGCCGTGGACGACGACCCGGAGAACACCAAATGGGTGCTGATCGTCAACGTCAACCCTGGAGCCGTTGCGGGTGGCTCCGGCGGCCAGTACTTCGTAGGACATTTCGACGGCGTCCGTTTCGTTCCGGACGCCGCCTCGCTTGCTGCGCCGGCCGGAGTCAGCGCCCTGGACGATGCGGCCCCGGCGGCACTCCGGCGCTGCCTCTGGCTGGACTGGGGGAGGGACTGCTACGCCTCAGTGTCCTTCAGTAACGCCCCGGACGGCCGGCGCATCATCATCGGATGGATGAACAACTGGGACTACGCCAACCAGCTGCCCACCGCCCCCTGGCGCTCCTCGATGACCCTGGCCCGCGAACTGCGGCTCACCGCGGAGGGCGACTCCGCCCGGCTGGTCCAGCAACCGGTGCTGGACGGCAGCAGCGGCCATCCTGGAGCCAACAACATCCTGCGCTCCGGCCCCTTTGAACTGGAGGGCACTGCCTTCCGGTTGCCGGACGCGGTATCAGACAGTGCCCAGGTCATCGAGGCGGACATACTCCCCGGAAACGCCGAACAGGTGTCCTTCCACCTGCTCGAAAGCGAGGACGGATGCGCAGGGACCGTCCTCACCTACACCCCACGCAGCGCGGAGCTCACCCTGGACCGCCGGCAGTCAGGCAACACCGGCTTCCACGCAAAGTTCCCGTCCGCCGAAGCAGCCCCGCTCATCCTGGCCGATGGCGTGCTCAAGCTGCGCATCGTCGTCGACCATTGTTCGGTGGAGGTGTTCGCCCAGGACGGCACCGTGGTCCTCACCGACCTCGTTTTTCCCCTTCCCGGTCAGCCGGGAAACCGGCTGACGGCCACGGGCGGCCCGGCCAGTGTCCGCTCGCTGACCGTCACGGCGCTCCGCTAAACGCACCCACCCACCGGCACACAGGAAAGGCCCACCATGCCAACAGACCAGCACCCCGGCGATCACCCCACGGAGCCCTTCGACGTGGTTGTTGTCGGCGAAGCCCTCGTGGACATCGTCGTCTCGCCCCGGGGCACCGCAGAGCACCCCGGCGGATCGCCCGCGAACGTTGCCTACGGGCTCGGAAGGCTCGGCGTCAGTACCGGCCTGATGACCTCGATCGGCGACGACCACTATGCCGCTGCCATCGAAAAGCACCTCCACAGCGCAGGTGTCCGGCTCCTGCCAGGGTCCCGGGGGACAGGCGTAACGGCCACGGCAACCGCGGTCCTGGCCTCCGACGGTTCAGCGCAGTATGACTTCGACATCCGCTGGGAGCTGCCCCGGATTGCCCCGTCAGCCCTCCCGAAGATCCTGCACACCGGCTCCATAGCAACCTTCCTGGCCCCCGGCGCATCCGTGGTGCGGGAGCTCCTGGAACAATCGCACCGGCGCTGTATGGTCACCTACGATCCCAATATCCGCCCTGCGCTGCTCGGCAGCCAGGCCGCGGCGACAACGTTGTTTGAGGATCTCCTGCCGTTCACGGACGTGGTCAAGCTCAGCGACGAGGACGCGCACTGGCTCTACCCGAGGCTCACGGTGGACCAGATCTCCCAACGCATCCTTGGATCTGGGCCGGCCCTGGTTGCCGTCACCCGGGGTGGAGACGGCTCCCTGCTTACTACCCGGGATGCGCAGGTTGCTGTCCCCTCCGTCAGATCCGCGGTGGCAGACACCATTGGCGCCGGCGACTCGTACATGTCCGCCCTGATCTACGGTCTCCTCATGCGCGGGGCGGACGGGCTGGCGCCGTCCGTGCTGGAAGCGCTGGGCCGGTTGGCAGCCAAAGCAGCCGCCATCACCGTCCGCCGCCCCGGCGCCCACCCGCCCACGCTGGACGAGCTGGGGGCCGATCTCCTGGAGCATGAACCGGCGGCGACGTAGGCTGCGGCAACCGCTTCTAACCGCAGGCGCTCCGGTGCAGGCTGAACACCACAACATCAAGGAAGAACCAATGCCAAGCAACAACCGCTACGACGTGACGGAATGGCCGGTGGGCAATCCGGCCAAGGACATCGGCGAAGTCATTAACAGCATCATTGCCGACGTCAGAAGCCGGCAAACCGCCACCGACGTGGACCACGGGGGGAAGCCCGGCGCGGTGATCTACATTCCGCCGGGGGACTACCACCTCCGCACCCAGGTGCTGATCGACATCAGCTTCCTGCGGATCGAAGGTTCTGGCCACGGCTTCACGTCATCGAGCATCCGCTTCAACGTTCCGGAAGAGGAATGGCCGGACCTGCACGAGCTGTGGCCCGGCGGGAGCCGCGTGATCGTGGACCTTCCCGCCGGCGACGGCGCGGAGGAGAGCGCGGGCGCGGCCTTCCTTGTCGAGCGGAGCGGCAGCCCGCGGATCAGTTCGGTGGAGTTCTCCAACTTCTGCATCGACGGCCTGCACTTCACCGCGGACGGCTCCGGCCGGTACCCGGAGAACACCTACGTCAACGGCAAGACCGGAATCCATGTGGCCAGCGCCAACGATTCCTTCCGCATCACCGACATGGGGTTCGTCTACCTCGAGAACGCACTCACTATCCGCAACGCCGATGCGCTGTCCATCCATCACAACTTCATTGCCGAGTGCGGCAGCTGCATCGAGCTGCGCGGCTGGGGGCAGGCCTCAAAGATCACTGACAACCTGGTGGGGGCCGGCCCCCGCGGGCACTCCATCTACGCCGAAAACCACGGCGGACTCCTGGTCGCCGCGAACAACGTCTTCCCACGTGGTGCCAGCAGCGTCCACTTCAAGGGGGTCACACGGTCCAGCGTCACCAACAACCGCCTCCACGCGTTTTATCCCGGGATGGTGCTGCTGGAGGAGAACAGCTCAGAAAACCTCGTGGCCACCAACCACTTCCTCCGCGACCACGAGCCCTGGACGCCGTTCTTCGGAGTGGACAACGGGCTCGATGACCTCACCGGGCTTCTGAGCATCAGCGGCAACAACAACTCGGTGATCGGCAACCACTTCTCCGAGGTTATTGACTCGCACGAAATCCGCCCGGCGGGTGCCACACCGGTGATCATCCGGCTCAGGCAAGGCGCCGGCAATTTCGTCTCCACCAACCATGTGGTGGCGATGGATGTGGATTCCGCGTCGAGTGATTCCTGCTTTGAGGCGCAGGTGGACGCACTGCTGGCAACCGGGGCCTCGGATCTCGCCGTGACGGCCGTCCTGGTGGACCCGGGCTCAACCCGGAACACCATCCTGGATTCCGGAAGCGACATCCAGGTGGTGGCGGACAGGGCAGCCAACGCGATCAGGGCCACACCCACGGTAGGTTTCTAGGAGACACATGCCCGGAGGCGCGGGCGGCACCAGACCATGAGGGCGTGGGAGACGGATGGGCAACAAGAACGTTGGGATCAAGGACGTGGCGCAGGCCGCCGGGGTGTCCGTGACCACTGTCTCCCATGTCCTCAACGACGTCGCCTACGCCCGGGTCAAGCCCGAAACCAAGGCAAAGGTCAGGGCTGCAGCCGAGCAGCTCGGCTACGAACCCAACCGGTTGGCCCAGGCGCTGCGGACCCAGCGGACCGGCATGCTGGGGCTGCTGAGCGAGGACATCGCCACCACCCCGCACGCGGGGCGGATCATTTTGGGCGCTGACGAGGCTGCCAAGGCCCGCGGCTACAACCTGATGATCCTCAATACGTCAGCCGCAGCCAGCCTGGAATCGCGGCAGGCCGACGTCGAGGCCCTGCTTGAACGGCGGGTGGACGGCATCCTGTATGCCACGATGTACCACCGCACGGTCCACCTGCCGCCGAACCTCGGTAGTGTTCCGTCGGTCCTGGTGGACTCCGTTTCCATGGACGGAAACATCACTGCGGTCATTCCGGACGAGGAAAGCGGCGCCAGGGCTGCGGTGTCCGCGTTATTGGACGCCGGGCATACCCACATCGGTTTCCTGAACAACACGGACGACGTCCCCGCCACCCGCCTCCGCTTGAAGGGCTTCCGGGACACCCTGAATGAGGCAGGGCTCGACGGCGGTGCGGCGCCGGTGGAGTCAGCTCCGTCCGAGGTGCAGGGCGGTTACGAGGCGGCACGCCGGATACTGGGGCGCGGCGGCAGCGGTGAAGTGCCTACGGCATTGTTCTGCTACAACGACCGGATGGCCATGGGCGCCTATCGTGCCGCGGCCGAGCTGGGCTTCGCCATTCCGGCGGACCTGTCCATCGTGGGATTCGATGACCAGCAGCTCATCGCCGCCAATCTCCACCCGGCCCTCACCACCGTGGCGCTGCCGCACTATGAAATGGGGGCCTGGGCCGTGGAGCAGCTCATTGATGCCATCGAGGGCAAAACTGAGCTGGCCCTGATGGCGGCTGCCCCCACCGTAATGGACTGCCCGCTCGTGCGGCGCGATTCCGTTGCACCTCCCCGGAGCACGGCCCGTGGGTGAAACCTGTCGGCGGGTGCGATGGTTCCGATTCGCTCAACCGCCGGGGCGTGGTTCAACAGGCTCGGCCAAGGAGCCATGGGTACAATCGACCACTACACGAACGAACACTGCTTTGCCGGAGGTACGGAGAAACAATGTCGGAATGGCTTGAGGTCGGCGCGGACAACTACGTGCTGGTCACCGAGGGATCGCTGCTGAACACCGGACTGATCGTCGGGACCGAGCGGGCCATGGTGATCGACACCGGCTGCGGCCCCCGCCAGGGCAAGGAAATCCTGGACGCGGTGCGGGAGAAGACCCAGCTGCCCCTCGTCGTCGTCAACACCCACGCGCACTACGACCACTTCTTCGGCAACGCGGTGTTCGCCGAAGCGGGCGTCACCGAATTCTGGGGCCACGAGAACTGTGCCTCCGAGATCGACCAGCGCGGTGACCTGCAGCGGCGCTTCGTCGGCACGCTTGAACCGGAGATGTCCACCGGCGAGGGCGAGAACGTGGAGCTCGTGGTACCCAACGCCATCGTCCGCGACCAGCCCGTCCTGGTGGACCTGGGCGGCGTGACCGCAACACTGTTCTACCTGGGCCGCGGCCACACGGACGGCGACCTGCTGGTGGGCACCCCCACCACCCTGTACGTGGGCGACCTCGTGGAGCAGGGCGCCCACCCCTCCTTCGAGGACTCCTTCCCCGAGGAGTGGGCGGACGCACTCCGGCACATCTCCGCCCTGCGTCACCGCTACGAGTACCTGATCCCCGGGCACGGGAAGCCGTGCAGCGACGGGTTCGTCAAGACCATGGCCAACACACTGACCACCGCCGTCCGCCAGGCCCGCCAGTCCATCCGCGACACCCCGGACGACGCCACCAAGGCCATCCCCGTGCTGCCCTACGGCCCGGAACAGTCGCGCTGGTTCATCAAGCGCCTGCAGGAAACCCACCGGGAAGGCTAGCGAGCCGGCCCCTGCGGACGCGAGAAGCCCCGCGGGGTATATCACTTTCCGCGGGGCTGCTCTGCCGCATCCGTACCCAGCGGAAGGTTCCCCTAACGGGCCGTCACGTGGGGGTTTCGGCAGGCCCAACAACCGGCATGCCGGGGTGGGGGCGTACCGGAAACATGCAGGGTCCTCCCAGCTCCATCACCCTAGGATGGAGCCCATGAAAGCCGCCCGAGACGCCCAGTCCGTTGCCGTGGTGGTCAACGCCGGTGCACGCCTCGGGGCTGCGGCTGCCGACCAGGCGGTGGACATGCTGCGGAACGCGGGCCTGCCCGTCACCGCCGTGCACCGCATCCTGTCCGGCACGGACCTGGCCGGAACCCTTGACCGCGTGATGGCCGAAAACCACGACCTGGTGGTGGTGGGCGGCGGCGACGGCACCGTCTCCTTCGCTGCCGGCCGGCTCGCCGGGACCGGCACAGTGCTGGGCGTACTTCCGCTGGGAACAGCCAACGACCTCGCCCGCACCCTAGAGATTCCCAACGCTTTGCCCGCCGCCTGCGCCGCACTCGCCGACGGAAAAGTGGTGGACATCGACCTGGGCCGGGTCAACGGCCAGCCCTTCCTCAACGTCGCCTCCGTGGGCCTCTCGGTGGGCGTCACCGAAACCCTCAGCCCCCGCCTGAAACGCCGCCTCGGCCCGCTCGCCTACGCCGTCGCCGCCGTCCGCGCCTACGCCCGGCACCAGCCGTTCCGGGCCCGCCTCGAATTCCCCGAGGGAGACCACCAGGCCATCGAGCTCGAAAACCTGCTGCAGGTGGCCGTGGGCAACGGCAAGCACTACGGGGGCGGGAACGCCGTCTCACCCACCGCCGGCATCGACGACCACACCCTCGATATCTACGCCATTCCCGGCGCACGGCTGCGCGAACACGTGCGGATCGCCCGGCTGCTCAAGGACGGCAGCTTCGTGGAGCGCAGCGACGTGCACCACGCGACCACCCAGCGCGTCCGGCTGGTCACCAATCCGCCCATGCCGGTCAACCTCGACGGCGAGATCGCCACCGTCACGCCCGCCGACTTCACCATCGAGCGCAACGCCGTCCACGTCATCGTTCCGCAGGGCAGCACGGCGGCGGTCCTGGACGGATAGCCCGCCCGGCGCGGACTTCTTGAGGCGGCCGGCGTCAAAAGGAAACGTACGACGGCGGCCGCGCGCCGCCGTCGTACGTCTGCTCACGTGAGTGTGGATCCGCCGCCCGCGGCCAGGAAGGCGTCCAGCTCCGCCGACTGGTGCGCGGCGAAAGCCTTGTCCGCGTTGGCCTTCGTACTGGCAAGTACCGGGATCTCGAGGCGGGCGTGGCAGCCGCGGCAGCGGATCTCGTGCGTCCACACCCAGCTGTACGCGGAGTGGATTTCCCGGACCTGCTGCAGGGCGGACGTGATTGCTTCCGTTGTGGCCACAAAGTGTGCCGCGTCCTCGCTGCTGAGGCTGCTACCAATTCCGATGTCGATGCTCATCGTCGCCTCTTTTCCGTAAAAGCCGGATGGTGCTGTTGACAGTAGTGGCTGGAACCCCGCGGCGGAACTGCCACGAGGTCACGGTTGCCTAACGCCGTAGCCGGCTGTGCCGGATCCAGAGCTTTCCGCCTTGACGGGCCGCCGCTTCCATGGTTAGTTAGTCAAGTAAGTAACCAACTGGCCGGGAGGTCGCCTGATGGATGAAGGCAAACCACTCTTCGTGCAGATCGCCGAACAGGTCGAGGCATCGATCCTGGACGGAAGCATCGCCGAGGAGTCACAGGCGCCGTCAACAAACGAGCTGGCCGTGTTCCACCGCATCAATCCGGCTACTGCAGCAAAGGGCGTGAACATGCTCGTGGACAAAGGCGTGCTGTACAAGCGCCGGGGCATCGGAATGTTCGTTGCCCCGGGTGCCCGCGAACTCCTGCTCAAGGAGCGCCGCAGCGATTTTGCCGAGCGGTATGTGCAACCCCTGCTGGCCGAGGCCCGCAGGATCGGGCTCGGGCCTGAAGACGTCGCGGACCTGGTCCGCACCGGTGCCGGCGCTTCACCGGCGAAACCATAAACCTGCCAGATCGAAGGACGCGATGAACTCCGTAATACAGGTCAGGAACCTCACCAAGCGATACAAAGATGCCCTCGCCCTTGACGGTGTCAGCTTCGACATCGAGCAGGACGCCATCTACGGCCTGCTGGGACGCAACGGCGCCGGCAAGACCACCGCCATGTCCATCCTCACGGCCCAGAACCTGCCCACCAGCGGCGAGGTGCGCGTCTTCGGCGAGAACCCGTACGAGAACGCCCGGGTCCTCAGCCGCATGTGCTTCGTCCGGGAAAGCCAGAAATACCCGGACGACGCCACCCCGCGCCACGCCTTCGCAGCTGCCCGGCTGTTCTTTCCCCGCTGGGACCAGGGCCTGGCCGACGAACTCATTGACGATTTCCAGCTCCCCCTGAAACGGACCATCAAGAAGCTCTCCCGCGGGCAGCTCTCTGCCGTGGGGGTCATCATCGGCCTGGCATCCCGGGCTGAGGTCACGTTCTTCGACGAACCGTACCTGGGCCTCGACGCCGTGGCCCGGCAGATCTTCTACGACCGGCTGCTGGCCGACTACGCCGAAGTCCCGCGGACCATCCTGCTCTCCAGCCACCTCATCGACGAAGTCTCCAACCTGATCGAACGCGTGCTCCTGATCGACGACGGCCGCATCATCATGGACGAATCGGCGGAGGACGCACGCGCCCTCGCCACCAACGTGGTGGGCGACGCCGCCGCCGTGGACCGGGCTGTTAACGGGCGGGAGGTCATCCACCGCGAAGGCCTGGGCCGCGTGGCATCCGTGACCTTCCTGGGCCGCCTGGACGGCGCCGAACGCGCCGCGGTTGTTGCCGACGGCCTCGAACTGGCGCCGGTCTCCCTGCAGCAGCTCATTGTGCGCCTTACCCAGCAGCGCTCAGCCGGCAGGCCGGGCACGGACGGCTTCAGCTCCAGCAACTCCCGGCCGGACAGCTCCGGTTCCAACATTTCCGGCACCAACACCTTAGACGCGGATACCCAGGAAGGAAGCCTGCGATGACAACCCTCGAGCCCGGCGCAGCCCTGCAACACCAGGTGCCGCGCAACCGCATGCTCAACGTGGTCCGGCTGCAGTTCGTCAACACCCAAACGTTCATCTGGGTGCCGGCGCTGGTGCTGGGCGGCTCATGGGTTCTGTCCATGATGATCTTCTGGATCATCGGCGGCGCCGGCGTCACCGAGGTCAAGGCCGGCGGCGGGTCCCAGGCACCCCTGTGGTACTTCCTCGCCATCGGCATCCAGGCCATGACCATGACCTTCCCGTTCTCGCAGGCCATGAGCCTCACACGGCGCGAGTTCTTCCTGGGCTCCCTCGCGGCGGCGGCGGTCAGCGGGCTGGGCATGTCCCTGGTGTTCGTGCTGCTGGGCCTATTCGAGCAGGCCACCGGCGGTTACGGGATCAACGGATACTTCGCATACCTGGACTGGGTGTGGGCGTCAGGGCCGTTCGGCGCCGCACTGACCTACTTCACGGCCACCATGTTCTTCTTCACCATCGGTTTCTGGTTCGCCACCATCTTCAAACGGTTCGGCGCCCTGGGACTCACCATCGTCCTGCTGGGGCTCGGCCTCACACTGGTCGGCTTCATTGCCCTGGTGACGTTCCAGCAGGCATGGCCGGCCGTGGGCCAGTGGTTCACGGACACCGGAGCGCTGGGCCTGACGCTGTGGGCCATCCCGGTCACCGCGCTGCTGGCCGTCGGTTCCTACCTCACCCTGCGCCGGATGCCCGCCTGAGTCCGGAGCGGCCTGAACCACAGCAAGAGAAGGACGTACGACGGCGGCCCCGCGCCGCCGTCGTACGTCTTTCCTGTGCTGGGCGTCGTCTTAAGCGCTATTGCGGCGGGTGCCGGCAAGTAAGATTTTGCGGGTGAGGGGAAACGGTCGGCGCCCGGGCGCGCCTGCGGGGGAGTGGATCAAGTACGCGGCACTTTTGGTGCTGGCGGTTGCGGCCTTCGGGGTGGCAGCGCTCGCCCTCATGGGCCCGCGGGACCCGGGCGGGACCGCTCCCGTCGCGGCGGCGAGCACCCCCGCGGCATCGGCCACCGGTACGCCGGCCGCCTCCCCGGCTCCTGCTTCAGCTGCTCCCACCCCCACGGCCACCTCAACGGGCCGGCCGGCGAAGATTGAGCTGCCCGGGAAGCCCGTTCTCCTGATCATGGGGGACTCCTACACGGCCGGCGACGGGGCCGACCAGCCGGACGAGAGCTGGGCGAACCTCGTTGCGGGGTCGCTGGGGTACCCCACCAATATCGATGGCCGCGGCGGGACCGGGTTCGCCTGGGGCGGCGGAGCCCGGGATGACCAGGGCGGCGAATACGAAGTCCGGCTGCGGCAAACCGCGGCCAATAACCCGGCCTTCGTCCCCAACCTGCTGATCCTCCAAGGCGGGCAGAACGATGCCCAGATCACTGACGCCGGTGAAATCACGGCGGCAACCCGCCAGACCATCGAGGCGGCCCGCCGGTTTTGGCCCGGGGTACAGGTGGTGGTGCTCGGACCGTCGGCACCGCAGCCGCTGGGGGAGGACCTGCGGGATGTGAACAGCGCCGTCCGTGCCGGTGCCGAGGCAGCGAATGCCCCGTTCATCGATCCCGTGGAGGGCCGCTGGTTCACCGCTGCGAACAGCCCGGGATTCGATGCCGACGGAGCGCACCCGAACACCGCCGGGCACGCCTACATTGCGGATAAGTTCCTGGAGTCCTGGGCAGCGCTGGTGGAATAGGGCGCTTTTGATGCCGTGGCCGCGCCGGCGATTGGGCCGCGCCGGCTGATGAGAAGTGTGGGGCCGACAGCTATTTGCGGATCGACGCTGATCCGCCGCCTCCGCCGTCGGCCCCGGTCTTTGTGAAATTGTGGACCGCCTGGCGGCGCTGTGACGACGCCGCCAAGCGATCGAGACCATCGGGTTTCTACACCCGACTGAGGTATGGGCTGACTGGGCCTCAGTTCCCAGGTGCACCCCCATGCATTCCCATCCTTCACTCAAAACTGTGCGGGAACCGGCTCAACATCTGCGCCAATTAGGGTCAAGAATTACTCAAGACTGGTTCGGCCGGGAACTTCCCCGGGGGACGGGCTGTCAAGCGCGCTTGGTGTCGGGGGCAAGCCACGAGAGGGCCGCCACCACCTGCGCCTGGACTCCCATGGACAGGGTGGGGTCCAGCACCGGAGCGAAGAAGGGCGAGTGGTTGCCCGGGATGTCGCGGCTGACAGTTCCCTGGCTCTCTGCGGCCCTGTACGTTGCCGGGTCCACGCCGCCCAACAGCCAGAACGTGTAGGGCACCCCGAATGCATCCGGGATGTGGCTGAAGTCCTCTGACGCGGTCTGGGGCTGCGCCTTGCCCACCGCAGCGGCGCCAAAATGGGATGTGAAGGCGGCGGTCACCTGTTCCGTCACGGCGGCATCATTATCCGTCAGCGGGAACTGGTCGTAGAACTCGAAGTCCGGCTCTCGTGGTGACTCCGCGGCCAGGCATTCCCCTCTGACAATCCGCTTGATGGCCGCCAGCACCGTGGACCGCACCTGGGGATCGTAGGTGCGGATGTTGAGGAGCAGTTCGGCCCGGTCCGGGATGATGTTGGACTTGGTTCCGGCGTTCAGCGCTCCGATGGTCAGGACGGAAAACTCGCCGGGCCGGATCTCCCGCGACACCACAGTCTGCAGCCGCAGCACGATGGATGCCGCGAGCACCACGGGGTCAACGGCCATGTGCGGCATGGACCCGTGCGCGCCCTTGCCGTACACGGTGATCCTGAGGGAGTCGCCGGCGGAGAGCACCGGCCCGGCCGTGGTGTACACCGTTCCGGCCGGGGCGGGCATCACATGTTGGGCAAGAGCGACGCCGGGCCGCGGCACCTTGGCGGCCAGGCCGTCGTCGACCATTGCCTTGGACCCGGCGCCAACCTCCTCGGCGGGCTGGAAGAGGGCGATGTAGGTACCGGACCAGGCGCCGCGGCCGTCCGCCATCAGTTTGGCGGCGCCCAGAAGGGTACTGACATGCACGTCGTGTCCGCAGGCATGCATGACTCCGGTGACCTCGGACGCGTAGGAAAGTCCGGTGGCCTCGGTGACGGGAAGCGCATCCATGTCCGCCCGTGCCAGCACGGTGGGCCCGTCGCCGTTCGCCAGGACACCCACGACGCCGGTGCCTCCCAGGCGGACCACACGGTAACCGAACGCGGCGAGTTTGTCCTCCACCAGCCGGGCAGTCCGGTGCTCTTCGAGGCTCAACTCGGGCTGGCGGTGCAGGTCCCGGTAGGTATCCCGGACCCAGCCGAGCTCTGCCTCAAGGCCTGCCAGTACTTTCGCCGCGTTGGTCATCTGGCCAGTATGCCGTCCCGTTGGCCAGTCAGATATGGGCTGCCGTGGAACCCTTTTTGGCTGGAGGTGCCGGAATATGGAGCACGCGGCGCGCGACCGCCTGCACACCCTGTGCCTCTAGTCGTGTAACAAAGGGTCTATTTTCAGGGCCTCTCCGAACCCGCCCGGTGCTGAGCCGCACCCGGCAACCACAGTTGAGGGTCCCGGGGAACCGGCCAGCTCCTATCCGCGCACGGCGATGTGTTGACAGGTGGCGCCCGCCCCCGATGGTCTGGCTGGCCCGATCGGCTGGCCTGTGTGACAGCTAATGGCTATTTGCGCAGGTCAGCGCCCCATGAAGTTTAGCTAAACGATTTACTAACTCGGGGATGCGATGGCCCGCGGAACCGCGGAATGAGGCAGTCTCCCCGGCCGGCCAAGCCGCTGAGCTCTGCTGCCCTCCCGCGCACGGCCTACCTCGCTTGTCGCGGGACGTGACACTTTTTGTAAATTTGCGTGTCGAAAGGCCGTCCGCACCTTCGAATGCCACCCGTACGATTCCCGGCGGATAAGTGGGAGTTGACTATCCGAAAGAAGCGGTGCCGGAATTGACTTGCTATTCCGGCCGGATGCATCTGCATTTTGCGGCTGGCTTCGTCCTATGTAGTCTTTCAAGCGACATGCCGATTTGGGGGCGGGTCAAAACAAGCTTGTAGCCGGCGCCTTACTGGGTGCCGGCAAGTTGATCTGTAGAGCATGCGTAGGGGTGCATTCTTGATTCGCGTTGAAGGTCTCAGAAAGAAATTCCAGAACGTCACGGCAGTGGACGGGTTATCCATGGAGATACCCACAGGATCCGTGTTCGCGTTCCTTGGAACCAATGGAGCAGGAAAAAGCACCACCATCTCCTGCATGACAACCAGCCTTCCGTTTGATGAAGGCACGATTGTCATCAATGGCAACACCGTCGGAAAAGACGATGAGCGGATCCGGCGTGACATTGGCGTCGTCTTCCAGCAGTCGCTTCTTGACCCGCTGGCCACCCCGGTGGAGAACCTCAGGCTCCGCGCTGGGTTCTACGGGCTAGGGCGCAAAACCGATGCCCGGATCAAGGAACTCACCGAACTGGTGGACCTGGGAAGCTTTGCCAACCGCAGCTACGGCCCCCTTTCGGGCGGGCAAAAGCGTCGGGTCGACATTGCCCGCGCCCTGATCCACAGCCCGTCCGTCCTGTTCTTGGATGAACCCACGGCCGGCCTGGATCCGCAGAGCCGGGAACAGGTATGGGAAGCGATCAACACCCTGCGCGAAGAACAGGGCCTCACGGTGTTCCTGACCACCCACTACATGCAGGAGACCGAGAACGCCGACGAGGTGGTGATCATTGACAAGGGCAGGAAGATCGCAGCCGGTACGCCGGCGGAGCTCCGCTCCCAGCACAGCCGCAGCGTGCTGACCATCCAGTCGCTGGCCCATGCGAGCCTTGAACGCACCGTCACGGAACTCGGCCTGCCCTACGAGGCCCGGACCGACGTATTCGAGATCGGCGTCGAAACGACGCGGGACGCACTGGCCGTCATCGATGCCCATCGTGAACATATTGGAAACTTCGAATTACGGCACGGAACGATGGACGACGTCTTCCTTTCGCTGACTGGAAAGGCATAAAGATGCGAATTACCGCTCTTCTTATGGGCCGCAATTTGTCCTTGTTCTTCCGCGACAGGATGGGTGTGTTTCTTTCCCTCCTTTCAGCCATCATCCTTTTCGCCCTTTACGCCTTGTTCCTGGGAAATCTCCAGGTGGAGAATGTCCAGGAAAAATTCCCTAATGCCAGTGCCGGGGATGTTCAGGGCTTTGTCAATTCCTGGGTGTTCGCTGGCATCGTCATGATCACTACGCTGACCACCAGCCTTTCGGCCCTCAACATCTTCGTTGAGGACAGGGCATCCGGACGCTTCAAGGATTTCATGGTCTCCCCGGTGCGGCGAGGTCACTTGGTGGGCGGCTACCTGCTGTCGAGTTTCGTGATTGCCGTGATGATGAGCACCGTGATCCTGGTGGTGGGGCAGGTCTACATGCTTGCCACCGGCCAGCCCATCACTTCCTGGACCGGCCTGGCGCAGACCTTCGCCTACATCTGCCTGCTGTCCGCAGCATTCTCGGCGCTGTCTTCCTTCATCGTGACGTTTATACGCAGCTCCAGCGCCTTCTCGTCACTTGGCACTATCGTCGGAACAATCATTGGTTTCCTCGCCGGTGCCTACATCCCCTTGGGAACCCTGCCGGACGGGGTTACCAACGTCATCAATGCCCTGCCGTTCTCGCAGGCGGCGATGCTGGTGCGCGGCCCACTCACCGAGGCAACCATCGACCAGCTGGCCGGAGGCCAGGATCAGGCCATCACCGCCCTGGACGAGTTCTACGGCGTTGACATCTTCGTGTCAGACCTTGCCGTCACAGTGCCCATGGCCATTGGCGTCATGGTCGCCGTCCTCGCGCTGTTCGCCGCGCTGGGCATGGTGCGGATCCGCACCCACATCCGCTAGGCCTCAACACCATTTCCCCCACGCCACCGTCCCCGACGGTGGTGTGGCTTGGTGCACCCTTTTTCGCTGGCAGGTGCACCCTTTTGCATTAGGAGCCATTGATATGAGTCAAACCATCGGGCTGTTTCCAGGGCAGGGCAGCCAGTACGTAGGTATGGGGAACCGCCTCGCCAAGGGGAACGCCGCCGCCGCTGCGGTGTTCGACCGGGCCGGGACTGCTACAGGTGTGGACGTGCGGCAGCTTTGTTGGGAAACCGACAGCGCCGAACTGGAACGCACCGAAAATGCGCAGCTGGCGCTGACAGTCTTCAGCCTCGCCGCACACAGCGCCTACGAGGCAGGGGGTGGCGCCCCTATCGATGGCTGTGCCGGGCACAGCGTTGGCGCCATCGCGGCGGCCGCGGCCGCCGGCTACCTCTCCATTGAATCGGCGGCGGTCCTTGCCCAGACCAGGGGCCGCCTGATGGCCCGTGCACCCGGCAGCGGAGGGATGCTTGCGGTCGCAGTCCCTGCCCGGGACCTTGCCGAAGAAGGCCGCAA
This sequence comes from Pseudarthrobacter sp. 1G09, assembly GCF_050038305.1. NCBI lineage: Bacteria > Bacillati > Actinomycetota > Actinomycetes > Micrococcales > Micrococcaceae > Pseudarthrobacter > Pseudarthrobacter sp. 1G09. Next base: position 3,381,936 of record NZ_CP188306.1, on the reverse strand, counting down.
GGCCGGGCAGGACATGGCGCTCGCCTTCGGGCTGGATGTTGCCGCCCACAACGGGCCGCGGCAGATTGTGCTTTCCGGGGCAGCTCCCTCACTGGACATGGCGGAAGCAGCCCTCGGAGCCAAAGCTAAACGGCTCAGTGTCAGCCACGCTTTCCACTCCCGTCTTATGGGACCCGTGGAGGCGGAATGGCATGAGGTGCTGGACAGCGTAGGGATGGCCAAGGCCGCCGGGACCTATATCGGCTGCACGGATGCCAGGCCAACCCGCCGGGGTACCGACGTCCTGGCGGACCTTAAGCGAGGCCTGTGCCACCCCGTGATGTGGAGCTCTGTAATGGAGGAGAGCCGCGCATATGACCGGCTCTGCATCTTCGGCTCAGGCCGGGCTATTGCCCGTTTGGCCCGGCCGTACCTGCAGTCTCGGGAAGTGCTCATTGTTGAGGACAACGTCAAGCTCGCGGAAGGTGCTGGCCGTGCATAGCGTCGATGCCACCGGGCCCGGTGTTCCCGCCCGGCCCGTAGCCCTGATAACGGGTGCGTCCAGGGGCATTGGTCAGGCCTCTGCTGTCGCACTGGCCCAGGCCGGATACGACGTCGTGGGCTTCTCGCGTTCCGGTGAATCGGACAGCTCCGAGACGGCAGAACTCGTCCGGCAGGCTGGTGGGACTTACAGTTCGCACAAGGTTGACGTCTCGGTGGAAGCAGACGTAAGGACGGCTTTCAGGTCCTTCCTGGCGGCTACCGGAAGGCGCCTGGATGCCGTGGTGGTTTCCGCTGGCATCACCTCTGATGGACTCGCCGCAACGATGTCTGCGGACCGCTTCGACTCCGTGATCGCCGTCAACCTGCGCGGCACCTTCCTGGTGTGCCGGGAAGCGGTCAAGGCCATGCGCAAGTCCGGGGGCTCGATTGTCCTCCTCAGTTCAACCTCCGGCGTGTCCGGCCAAGCAGGCCAGATCAACTACAGCGCCAGCAAGGGCGGCGTGAACGCCATGACGCAGTCTTTGGCCAAGGAAGTTGCGGGCATGGGGATTCGCGTCAACGCCGTGGCGCCTGGGTTCACGGACACTGACATGTTCCGACGCATGGACGCTAAGGCCCGGCACGATCTCACCCGGCACATCCCGCTACAGCGCGTAGCGCACGCCGACGAGGTAGCACGCGCTATCCGGTTCCTGGCCACCCCGGAGTCCAGTTACATCACCGGCCAAATACTTCCCGTCGACGGCGGACTCACCGCCTGATTGCACCACCAAGCCGAAAGAAGGACACACCATGCCTGAAAACACTGAGCAGTACCAACGCGCCCAGCGCCGCTTTGAACTCAACGCCGCAGTCCGGCGGAGCATTATCGGAGGCCTCGACCTCCCTGTGGACCCCGACCTGGTAGATGACGACCAGCCCCTGTTCGGGCGGGGACTGGAACTCGACTCGCTGGACACCCTCGAAATCGTCAGCCTGATGGAAGAGGATTTCGGGGTTTACATCACGGACGAACAGCGGTTTGTCTTCGGATCCGTCAACAAGCTGGTGGACTTCGCCGAAGCCGCCCAACTCGCTGACAACGGCGCCTGAGTTGGAACGGGCCCTTTCCGCTACGGAGCTGCTTCAGCGCCTGCCGCACCGGCACCCGTTCGTCCTGCTGGACGGCCTGCACTCAATTGATCCCGGCGTCAGCGGCGTGGGGATCAAGAACATCAGCATCAGTGACCCCGTTTTTGCCGGGCACTTTCCGGGCAAGCCGATCTATCCCGGCGTCATGATGATTGAGGCCGCTGCCCAGGCGTGCGGCGTCATCGGCACGTTCACGGACGACATTGACGGTGACCAGGCGTCCATCGGCTACCTGGCCACGGTGAAGCGCTTCGCGTTCAAGGAATTGGTGGTTCCCGGCGACCAGTTGCAGATCCACTGCCGGCGGCACGTTTCCGTGGGATCGCTCATCGAGTTCAAATGCACGCTGACAGTGGGCAGGAAAACCGTGGCGGAGGGAAGCCTGGCAATCAGTGTGGGGCACGGAGACAAGCAATGACCCTGATCCGGGAATACCAACCCGCCGATGCTGCCGCGCTCGCCGCGCACTTTGTGCGGAGCGGGTACGGCCCGCACCACGGGGCTTCGTTGCTTGGGGCCAAAACGATGGCCGCCGTGCTGTCCGAACGAACACCTGAGCTGTTCATGGTGGCCATGGATGGTGACGATATTGTTGGCTGCATCGGGTTCATGCGCGGCTCCGGCAGGCGCGTCACCCGGGACGGTGAACTTTTCGCGGGCCTGTTCGTCCTCGACCCCCGGCACCGCAACTCCATGCTCGCCGGCAACATGTTCGTGAAGTCCTTCGAAAAATTGGTTGCCGGCGGAACCCGCGCAATGCGGATCGAAGCGAACCCCACGAACAAAAAAGCCTTTCCCCTGTATCTGCGGGTGGGCTTTCGCGCCCTTCCGGGTGCCAAGGCTGACGAAGACGGCTACATCGAGTTGGTCAGCCACCTGCCGGGCGTCATTGGCGACCTTCTCCGCAGCAACATCGGCGACGAACTGAGCGACGTCCTGCCGCGTTTCAGCTGGCGCAATGCCGCCGGCGGCCGGGACACGGCCCCCACGTCAGGCGTCACCGTCACACCTGACGGATCTGCCGTGGTGGGCTACGACCTTAGTGCCGCGGACTTCAGCCTGCGCGCCAACATTGCCATGGACTCCGGAGCCACCCTGGGGTACGACGTTGTCTCTGGGTCCATCACGGAACTGCCGCTCCATGGCGGCATGGACCGGCACGGGGAGGCAGAGTGCATGGCAGCCTGGCAGTTGGCCCCAGGCATCGTCGCCCAGGCGGACACATTCGGCACCGTATCGATCGTTGGCCCGGGCTTTCCGGGGCCTGCCCTGATTGACCACTGGCCGGTGGTCCGGGGGAGTATCGCCTATGGCTGGCGGCGACCCCGGCCGTCCCCCGTGGCGTTCGAGGCCCGGGAGGACGGGTGGCGGATGAGCGCCGCCAGCATCGACGGAACCGTGACGCGGGACGTCCGGTTCGGCGACGGCCAGATGAGCATTTCGTCGGTTCTTTCCACTGACGACGGCGCCAAAGAGTTGGTTGCCAGCCCATGGGTTTCGATGCGGACTGCCGAAAAGTACCTGGTGGCGGCCGATGGAACGACTATGGGAGGACCCGTGGTCCGGGGCATCTGGCCGCCAGATTTCACCGACTTTGAAGCCTGCGCCGACGAGGTCCAGCCGGAGCTGCCCGCCCGGACTACGCTGTGGCGCAACCAGTTCCTGGTTCTTGAAGCGTCCTGGCCCGGGGACGTGACGGCACGGCATGAAGGAAACCACCTTCCACAGCTCCGCGGGCCGGCAAATAGCCCTGTGGCATACACGGTCGCGGTGGGCACCGCCGGCAGTACTCCTGCCCCTCAGATATTTTCGACGCCGGCCGGCATCACGGTGGAGAAGGTCCGCCGGGCCCAGCGGACGGCAAAGCGGGCAGCCACGCAAACCCACACCGTCACCTGGCAAGCGTCAAAGCGTGCCGGCCGGGACGTCGTCGAACACGTGGGCGCCCTGATGGAGTTGCGCTACTCGGAAGGGGCCGGCGGGGTGGTGGGCTGGTCCCACGACGGCAACCAGATTCTTTCCAGCCCCTACCCCGGCGTCCGAATCTGGGGCTCACTCACGGACTGGGCGGCGGGTCTGTGGGCCTCCCGCTGTGCGCCCCGGGACAACCCCGAACAGGGCGTCGAATGGGTTGGAAGCGCTTTCGCCCTCCCGCTGGCCGGTCCTGTTCCGCGCTCCGGGCAGGACTCGTGGACACTTGAGGCCGTGGATGGTCCGGTGCCTGCCATCGAAGTCGCCGCCGCACTGGCGCCGCGGCAGGACGACGGCGATATGGCTTTCTACCTCACGCCGGCCAGTCTCCCGGGAGCGTCCCTCCTGTTCGGCAACCCCCACGGTGAAAAGTGGGTAGTGGAGGCCACCGGCCAGGCCTGGACCCTGGGTACCTCCAGGATCGCCGTCGAGCTGCAAAGTGGAGGTTACCTGGTGGTCCGGCCCGTGCACGGACTGCACCAGGAAGTATTCGTCCGCTCCGACCGCAAGGGCCTGCACCTCTCGTTGCTCTCCAGGCCCGGCGAAGACGGCGCCGAATGCCGGTGGAGGATCAGCGTCCTGCCGCACAGGTCCGCCGCTCTCGCGGAAATGGACCGCTGATGGCGCGGCGTCCCCTGGTCTTCTTTTGCCCTGGAAAGTTCAGTTTCGGGGAACTGCAGAATGCCATCACCGTTGCCCGGCAGTTCCCCCCGGGAGATCCCGTCGAATTCCTTGTCGCAGAGCAGTACCTCGATATTGTCCGCCGGTCCGGCGTCGAGGCCAGCGCCGTTCCCCAAGGCCCGGGAAACCGGGACGCCACAATGTCCCTTCTGCGGCACCTACGGCCCCTTGCCGTCGTGGTGGCCGACCACCACCTCCTCGCCCTGGAGCGGGGGAACGTGTCAGCGCAGCAGCTCATGGACCTCGGCTGCCCTGTTATTGCCATGGATTCGCTGTGTCTGGGCCCTGGCGCCTCCACGCTGACAATGGCCCTCGCCCGGCAGGCGGGCACCGCACCCATCCACCGCTGGTTTCCGCCCGAGACGGCAATCCCGGCGCTTCCCGCCGAAGTCGCCCTCATGCGGGCGGTACCTGTGGCCGGGCTGGGCCGCCCCGCAGACTCCTTCAACCTGTACGGGGAAGGGCTCAGGCCCGCACGGACCAAAGCGGAGGTCTTCAGCTCCCTGGGGATAAGCAGCATGCGGTCCCTGGTGGTTGCAGCCCAGTCCGGCTGGGCCACCTCGGCGTACGGTCTGCTGGGACGTGTGTCCCGGAACGCAGACACGGATACCTACCGCAGCCTCAAGGACCGGTGGGCGGCCGAGATGTTCAGCCGCACGGGGCGGCCCGTCACTGTCTTGGAACTTTCATCGAGTACCAGGAAGGCCACCGTCCACGGCAACGTTGAGTTCCTTCCCTGTCCGTACCTTCCCATGGACGACTTCGCCGACATTCTGGGCGCCGCTGACCTCTATGTCACGGACAACGTGACATCCGGTGCCATGGCCAAGGCCGCAACCCTTGGCACTCCGGTCCTGGCACTGGTAAACCAGCACAACGAACGGTCCGGAGACCCGTTCTCCGCCGGCTGGCTGGCCGAGATGGAGGCAAAGTTCCCGGGGTTTGGAGTCAGATTCCTGGTCAACCCCTTCGGCTGGGCGGAAGAGCTCGCTCCGCTCCTCTACAGGAACGACTACATGGCCGCGCTGCCAAAAGCCGAGATCTACAACCTGGATGCTTGCGTGGCAGCTGTCCAGGAGCTTCTTGGACAGCGCGACGGGCCCGCTACCCTGGCGCTCAGCCGCCAGGTCGCAGGCCTGCCGACGGCCGCCGCCCTCATCCGCGAACGCGTCAGCGACTGATCTTCCACCGCCGTCCTCCCGCTCGCTGTCCTTCCGTACATCCGTCGCAATAGCGGACCCGCAAGCCTTGCGGACCTCGCACACCACAAAGGAGAAACCATGCTCACCACTAAGGAAAGCTACGCAGCAATCCGCCACACCGCCGCCGTCTACAACCGGGGCGGCGAAGTCCTCCGGCTGACCGGAACCCATCGTGTTGAACTCCTGTCCTGGCTGCTCGCCAAACAGACGGAGTTCGCTGAGCCCGGCACCGTCGTCGAATCCCTGATCCTTGACGAGACCGGGAACGTGGAAGGGTCGGCACTGGTGGTGCTGGACGACGAAGCCGCCGTAGTCATCGCGGACTCGCAGACTCCTTTGCTGCCGATCGCCTTGGCTGCCATCGAAAGCCTTGGCCTGGAGGGCACCTTCGCCGAGGACGCAGAAGACCTGGCCGCCGTCCTCGCCATTGAAGGCCCTCTGTCCTGGCAGGTTGCGGAGGACATCACCGAGGATCCCATTTCCGAAATCCTCCTCAACGAATGGCGCCGGGGCACGCTCAACGGAACCGGCTGCCTGCTCGTCCGCATCGGAACCACCGCAGAATACGGCTACCTGGTGGTGACGTCCGCCGCCGGCGGCACATCCGCGTTCGACCGACTGGTGGATCGCGCCCAGGGCGTGGGTGGCGGCCGCATCGACAAGAATGTCCTCCACCGCGCCCAAGCCGAAGTGAACCACCCGGTACTGCCCTCTCAAGCCCAAGGCCTGAACATTTTCGAAGCAGGCATCCAGTGGATGGCCACCCCCAACCGCGACGACGAATACCGGGGCAAAGCCGGCGTCCAGCTCCAAGCGCCGGGCCGGAAAATTGTGGCAGCGGTGAGCGACAACGCAGACTTCCCGGAAGCCGGGACCACCGTCACTGACGAAGGGATTACCGTAGGCCGGGTCCAGACGTCCACCGCGAGGGCGGGCCTCAACTCCGGGTTCGGACTCCTGCTCCTCGACGTCCCGTACTGCGTCCCCGGGCTGACGCTTGCTGCCGGGGGCCGGAGTCTGTCGACGGTTGCCCGTCCCGCCGTCGACCCGCAGTCCTGGACCCAGCAGATCGGCGGGTAAGACATGACAATCGTAGTTACCGGCATCGGGATGATGACCGCGGTGGGCGACACAGCGGACGAATGCTGGAAAAATATCGCTGACGGAAAGTCCGGACTTTCCACGGTCAGCGTGGTGCCCCACGCCGGGCTGATCAGTACCCGGGCCGGTGAGGTGCGCTCCAAGCATGTGGATGCGGACGACGATGATGACCGCAGCATCATCCTCAGTCGCATCGCGCTCGAAGAAGCACTGACAACAGCGGGTTTGGCCGCCGATAGTCCCTACCAGAACCACCGTGTAGGGCTGGCCATCGGCACCTCGCTCGGCGGTGCGCGGAGGGGAGAGGAATTCCACCGCCAGTGGCTTTCCCGCGGCCTGCGGCAAGCAGATGCCGGGCTCCTGCGCCAGTATCCGCTGCACGCCACGGCCGACTACCTGGCCGCGCGTTTCAAGCTCTTCGGGCCACGGACGGTGCACTCAAACGCGTGTGCAGCAGGGTCGGTTGCGATCGCCAACGGCATGGAGTACCTCCGGACCGGGGCAGCAGACATGGTGGTGGCCGGCGGCGTGGACCCATTGGCCTATTTGTCGTTCGGAGGGTTCTCCTGCCTGGGCGCCCTGTCACCGAGGGACTGTGCCCCATACAGCAAAAGCGAAGGCCTCACACTGGGGGAAGGTGCCGGATTCCTGATCCTGGAACGGGCTGAATCCGCCCATGCCCGCAAGGCTCCCGTCCTCGCCGTCCTGTCCGGATACGGCCTGTCGGCGGACGCCCACCACCCCACCGCGCCCGATCCGCGCGGCCGCGGTGCCCTCTCCGCAATGATGTCGGCCCTGGAGATGGCTGACGCCACGGCACAGCAGATCGATTACATCAACGGCCACGGCACGGGAACTCCTGCGAACGACGGTGGTGAAAAAAAGATCCTGCTCCACCTTGGCGAGAACAGCATCCCCATGAGTTCCACCAAGTCGATGATCGGTCACACGCTGGGCGCTGCCGGAGCAGTGGAAGCCGTGACCACCGTCATGGCGTTGCGTGAACAGGTCCTTCCGCCCACCGTGGTCCCGGACGACTTCGAAGGAACGCTCGATTTCGATGCCGTGCCAGGCTCCGGGCGCCCGGCAGCCATCTCCCTGGCCCTGTCCAACTCGTTTGCGTTTGGCGGCAACAACTCGACATTGGTGTTCCGCAGCAAGGCCAACACTTATGAACACGCAGTGCCCGCGGCACGGCATGTGGGTATCACCGCTGTGGCATCCATGGTGGGTCCTGCAGGGAACTCCGAAGCTGTAGCCGAAGCCCTGTTTTCCGGCACAGCGCTTTACGGCAACAGCTCGGTAGCCATCGACGAGTACGGCCCCTTCCCCATTGGAGAAGTTCCGGAATCGGTGCAGAAATCAGGCATCAACCCCACGGCGCTCCGGCGCCTCGATGCCCTCAGTAAACGCTCTGCATCGGTGGTTGGGCAATTACTCAAGGAAAGGCCGCTCAGCCGGACCGAGCTCCAAACAACCGGGCTCATCTTTGCCACGGCTTCGGGACCGATGTCAACGGTGGAGGCCTTCCAACGCGGCCTCATTACGGAGGGGGCAGGCAACACCAGGCTGTTCCCCAACACCGTGATGAACGCCTCCGCCGGCCACGTGGCCCTGCTTCACGGGCTGAGGGGACCTACGGCGACGTTTTGCGCCGGAAGCACCAGCGCCGTCAGCGCCTTGCACTTCGGCCACCAGCTGATTGCCTCCGGGTCCTGCGACCGAGTGATCGTCCTGTCTGCGGATGAAGCGTCCACCGCACTCTTGGCAGGCTACGCCAGGATTGACGGCTACCTCAGCAAGGATGTGCTTCGTCCCTTTGGCAACAGCGGGCGCCTCTACAGCGGTGCTGCCGCTGCGATCATGCTGGAATCCGCGGACGTGGTCCAGGCTCTGCCTTCCGTTCGCATACTGGGGTTTGGTTTCGCTGGGGACGACAGCGGCTGCGGCAACATCAAACAGGACCCCACAGCGTGGCGGCTGGCAATGTCTGAAGCCATCCGGTCAGCCGGGCTGGAACCCTGCGACATAGACGTGGTCATTGCTGCTGCGCCGGGCAGGGACCAGATCGACCAGCTGGAGCGCCGTGCCATCAACAGCCTCCACCTGACGCAGGCCGTGGTCAGCGCTCCAAAGGCGGTCCTGGGTGACACCCAGTCCTCCTCGGCGCTCCTTGGTGTGCAACAGGCACGATGGATGAAGGCGCGTGCACAGGTTCCCGGGACACGCTACTTCGCATCCGGCGCATCCGGAGCAGACGCCCTTGACGGCGCGAAACCACTCCGGGTGTTGGTTAACTCGATGGAAATCGGCGGCAATTATCAGTCCGTGGTGGTAGAAGCCTAGGAAACATTAGTGGAGATGGTGAAGCTTCCCTGGCTTGGCCGTCCGCTTGCGATGGACAGGCGGGGCGGATTGGAGGTGTGGCGGACCCGCGCCGGAGAAGAAGCGGGTCCGCCACGAATGGGCGAGGGGCGGAGGATGATCCGCCTGCTGCAGAAGAGCGGACGGTGCTGCTTGTCGCCCGCTCTGGATACCGAAGGGGAAACTGGACGGAACTTCTGTAGCTCGTGCCTGGCGTGGTGGAGCGCCAGCCACACCCAGGGCTGCCTGGCGGTGGCGCGGTGCTCGCGGCCTGTGGGCATAGACGTCCAACGGCATGTGCACCGTCCCGCAGCCCTGCGCTGGCTTTCAAGGACCGCCGAAGCGACCTTCCAGCCTTCCATCGGACACTGGGCCGTGGCCGAAGCCTATTGGAAGGCCAGCGGAAATGCCCGGCGGAGGCCGGCACCAGGTGAATTCAGGCTGCCCCGCATACCGGGAACCGGATGGGGCAAGCACGCGTTCGACGGCACCACGGAATGTGACTACTGGCTTCAGGAAGTTGACGGAATATCCCTTGCGCTGGTCCTGGGCCCTGCGCCTGCTTCCGTAATGTCCTCCGAATAGTCAACTCGATGGCTATAATCAGGGCGGGGGTCAGCTGGTGATTCCCGGCTGTCCGCGCCAGGCCCCTTGTTCGTGGCCCGCGCCCGTCTCAAGGATGCCCGCCCATGTTCAACCCCCGGCCCTTCGCTGCCGCTGCCCTCACGCTGGTCACCGTACTTTCCGGTGCTGCTTTGACGGCCCTTCCCGCCCAGGCCACCGAGCCACCTCAGCCCTCCAGGCCAGCCGCAGTTGCCGAGCTGCCCCTCCGGGACCCGAGTCCCCAGTCCGCTTCAACCCAGGTCCCCACGGACCAGTTCATCGTGGGCCTCAAAAGCCGCGGAAACATTGCTTCCGAAGCAGCTGTGACGGCCCAGGCCGCACGGTCAGCCGCAGGCCGTGTGGGCACTGCCGCCCAGTACGTACGGGCCACCGCAACCGGTGCGCAGGTAGTGAAAACCGGCAAGTCACTTCAGGGCGCCGACGCTGACACGTTCCTGGCGGCACTCCGCTCCAGCCCCGACGTGGCCTACGCCGAGCCGGACACCATCGTCCAGGCCACCGCGGACGCCCCCAATGATCCTGGGTTTGACCTGCAGTGGGGCCTGTGGGACGAGCGTGCCGGTATCGGGGCGCTGGGTGCCTGGGACAACAACCGCGGCGAGGGTGCCGTAGTTGCTGTCGTGGACAGCGGCATCACGTATCACGCAGACTTGGCCCCTAACGTCCTTGCCGGCTACGACATGCTGTCCAACCCGGAGTGGGCGCGCGACGGCGACGGACGCGATGCCAACCCGCAGGACCAGGGCGACTGGGCAGGCGACGGCCAGTGCGAAGCCGGCTCCCCGGCGTCGCGCTCATCCTGGCATGGAACCCACGTGGCCGGAATCATTGCAGCCGTCGGCAACAACAACAACGGCATCACCGGCGCCGCACCCGCAGCCAAGATCCTGCCCATCCGCGCCATCGGCGCCTGCGGCGGCTACATCTCGGACGTGGCCGACTCCATCATCTGGGCCGCAGGCGGCACCGTGACCGGGGTGCCGGCTAACCCGAAGCGCGCCAACGTGGTGAACCTCAGCCTGGGCGGAATCTCCGACTGCTCCGTCACCGAACAGAACGCCATCAACTTTGCCCATAACGCCGGCACCGCAGTAGTGGTGGCGGCCGGGAACTCCGGCCACCCGGCATCGGAAATCAGCCCGGCCAATTGCCAGAATGTCATTACGGTTGCTGCCTCCGGAGCAGATGGAAGCCGCGCCCCGTACTCCAATTACGGAGCCGCCGTCGACGTCACTGCGCCCGGGGGCGACATGGACGCCGACTATCGGTACGGGATACTTTCCACCTCTAACTACGGCTCGACCGTGCCCGAGGACGAAGCCTACGAGTTCCTGCAGGGCACCTCTATGGCGGCCCCGCACGTCTCCGCCATAGCGGCCATGCTCATGTCAGAAGTGGGCAGCACCTACACCCCCGATATGGTGAAAGCTCGGATCAAGGCCACGGCCCGGCCGCTACCGGTCGCCTGCCCCGAAGGCTGCGGTGCCGGCCTGGTTGACGCAGCCAAGGCCCTTGCCCTCAGTGCGGCGGACCTTCCGGCAAAAACGGTCATCCCCGCCGCGGTGACGTTCTCTGACATGGACGGCACTGCCGATGACACGTTGACGGTGCCGGAAGTGCAGGGCGTGGAGTACGTGCGTGACGGCAGTGTTCTGGCCGCCGGGGTCCATGCCGGTTCGGGAACCATTACCGTTTCAGCAAGGGCGGTCGCTGGCTACACCCTGATGGCCGGTGCCACAGCCGAGTGGACACACAAGTTCGCCACCAGCATGGCGCCTGTTGCCGGATCTCTGATCACCGTCACGCCGTTCCGCGCCCTTGATACCCGTACAAGCTCCATCGTGGCGAAGGACTCCACGGTCTCCTTCCAGGTGGCAGGGCGTAACGGTATACCGGCCAAGGTGTCCGCAGTGGTCTTCAACCTCACGGTGGCCGAAGCCCGGTCCTTCGGCTTCGTGACCGCCTATGCCTCCGGGACCGCGCGTCCGGACGCATCCAACCTGAACTTCGACAAGGGCCAGATCGTGGCCAACTCCGTCACAGTGCCCGTGGGCGCCGACGGCAAGGTGACACTCTTCAACAGGTCCGCCGCAGCCACCCACCTCATCGCCGACATCGCCGGCTACTACAAGGCAGGGATAGGGGCGGAGAAGCCGACGGCGGCGGGCGCCTTCCAGCCCATCGCGCCCAAGCGGTTCCTGGACACCCGCAGCACCACCGCCGTCGCACCCGATACCGCCCGGGCGTTCCAGGTGGCAGGTGCCAACGGATTGCCGGCCACCGTTTCAGCCGTCGTACTGAACCTGACGGTGGCGGAAGCAAGGTCTAACGGCTTCGTCACCGCGTATCCCACGGGGGTCAACAGGCCGGACGCCTCCAACATCAACTTTGCCGCCGGGCAGATCATCCCTAACTCCGTCACCGTCCCGGTGGGGCCTGACGGGAAAGTAATGCTTTACAACCGCTCTAACGGCACCACCCACCTGATCGCCGACGTCTCCGGTTACTACCTGTCCGGAACCCCGACGGCGGGCGGCACCTTCCAGCCGCTGGCCGCCCCGACGCGCTTCCTGGACACACGCTCGGGTTACCCGCTCTTGCCGGACACGGCAACGTCTTTCCAGGCTGCCCGGGAACACGGCGTTCCCGAAGGTGCTCCCGCGATGGTGCTGAACCTCACCGTGGCCCAGGCGACGTCGAACGGTTTTGCCACCGCCTACCCGATGGCGGCAACCCGTCCCGATATCTCGAGCGTCAACTTCGACAGGGGCCAGATCGTCGCAAACTCGGTAACCACCCCGCTTGGCCAGTTCGGAAGAGTGGCCCTTTTCAACCGCTCAGCGGGGGCCACGCACCTGATCGCGGACGTCTCCGGATACTTCCTTCCGGGGTGATCTATAGAGGCTTTTCCCAGCCTCCGTTTAGCCTAGTTACCGAAACGTTATATATGCTTGCTTAGTGGTTCTTAGGTCAAGCAGTGGAAATTTGTCGGTTCCGGAGCGCCCCTCAGCGCACAAAACAGGGTACGAAACAGGCATCATTTCAGGGCGGAAGCACTCCCTGGACGGCCTCCGTACGGTGGCTGTTGTGGGGGTGTTCGTCTTCCATACCCTCACCGCCCAGATGCCGGGCGGCTTCATCGGTGTGGACGTTTTCTTCACCCTCAGCGGCTTCGTCATCACGCTGCTGATCATGAAGGAGCGGCTCGCGACGGGCCGCGTCCGCATGGGTATCTTCTATGCCAAGCGCCTGGCCCGGCTGTGGCCGGCGCTCTTGGCACTGTGCGCGGTGATTGCCGTCGTCGGCTTCGTCTTCCCCGCCTCCGGCTGGGGCGGCCAGGCAGGATTCATCCTCCCGGCCGCCGCCTACGTGATGAACTTCGCGCACGTGGGGGCATTCGGAAACTCCATTGCGGGCGAGACGCTCGGACCCACCTGGACGCTCGCCGTCGAGGAACAGTTCTACCTGGTGTGGCCCGTGCTCCTTCTGGTCATGCTCCGGTACTGCAAGCTGCGGACCGCCGCATGGGCCACGGCCGGACTCGCCGCCGCCTTCATGCTTGAACGCTTCGCCCTGGTGACGTCCGGCGCGCCGCTGAACCGGCTCTACAACGGGCCGGACACCCGGGCCGACGAGCTGCTGATCGGCTGCGCCCTCGCCTTGCTGTTCACCGCCGTCCGCAACGGCTCCCGGGTACACGCCTCCCTGGTGTCCGCCGCACGCTGGAGTGCCCCCGCATCGGGCGCGGTGCTGGTGGCAGCGCTGTTCCTGCTCAAGGAACCGGACACACCAGGCACCTGGTTCACCGTGTTCTGGACCGCAGGTCCCACCACGCTGTCGCTCCTGGCAGCGGTGCTGATCGGCTCACTGGTCCTGCAGCCGGCCGGCTTCCTGGGCCGGGTCCTCAGCCACCCCTGGCTTGCCTGGCCCGGCCGCGAACTCTCCTACGGCATGTACCTCTGGCACATTCCCGTCTACCTCCTTCTGCTGCCCCTCGTGCCGTCGCTGTCCCTCCGTGTCGGGCTGGCTGCCGTCCTCACCGTGGCGCTGGCGTTCGCCTCCTCGCGGCTGGTGGAGGCACCCATCCGCCGCTGGGCAAACCAAAGGCTGGAGCCCGCCGTCGTACGTCCTCTGACCAAGCCTGCCGCCGCGAAAGCGCGTGAACTGGTGACAGCCCGGTAGCCGACAGATGAACTATGGCCCATCAGCCCTGCCCAGGCGGCGCTGCGCGGAATAGGCTGGCCACGACGGCACACGCCGGCGGCGGGCTGCCCGTGCCCGCAGACCTTCGAGCAAGAGGAGATTGGCCATGACTCTTCCCCAGGAACTGACCCCCGGAACGTGGACGCTGGACATGTCCCACAGCGAGATCGGGTTCAGTGTCCGGCACGCAGGCATCAGCAAGGTCCGCGGCCGCTTCACCCAGGCTGAGGCCGAAGCCCGCGTTGGCGACTCCCTGCAGGACTCCAGCCTGCACGCCACAGTGGCCACCGCCAGCTTCGACTCGGGCGACGCCAACCGCGACGGCCACGTCCGCGGCCCGGACTTCTTCGATGTCGAAAAGTACCCGGAGATGACCTTCCGCGGCACGTCCATCACGGGCGACGGCGAGGACTACACCCTCACCGGTGACCTCACCATCAGGGGCGTCACCCAGCCCGTGGAACTGGAAGTCGAATTCACCGGCGTGGCCGTGGACCCGTTCGGCGCCACACGGGCGGGGTTCTCCGCCGAAACCGAGATCAGCCGCAAAGCCTTCGGCCTGACATGGAACGCCGCGCTGGAAGCCGGGGGAGTGTTGGTCAGCGACAAGGTGAAGATCAGCCTGGAGGCTGCCCTCGTTAAGCAGGGCTGACGCTGCACCATTGTTTCGGCTACAGGCCGGGTACCGGGTTCATCCGGGTGCCCGGCCTGCCACGTTCCTGCTCTCTGCTACCTCGTGCCGGCGAGGGAGCCTGTCACCGCATGCGATTCGGGCAGCGTCAGCTTCGCCGTGGTGCCCTCACCGTGGCTGCTGGCCAGCGTGACGCTGCCGCGGTGGTTCTCCAGGATGGACCGTGTGATGGCAAGGCCCAGCCCCGCGCCCGGAATGGCCGACGAGTGGGCGGTGGCTGTCCGGAAAAAACGCGTAAAGGCGTTCGCCAGGTCATCGTCCGTCATACCCACACCCGTATCCGCCACCTCGCACACCAGGTTCCCGTCCTCCGTGCGCACGCGGACCGTGACCGTGCCGCCCCTTGGCGTGTATTTGATGGCGTTCGAGACCAGGTTGTCGATGGCCTGGCCCAGGCGGTCAGGGTCGAAGCGGCCCGGTGCGGGCCCCTCGGTTTCCAGGCTGAGCGTGACTCCGCCGGAGCTGGCCCGCGGGTGTGCGGCGTCAACGCTGTGCGCGGCGACCTCCGCCAGGTCCGCCTGCCGTGGCCGGATGGTGAGCGTGCCTGAGGCGATGGTCAGCAGGTCCGCCACCAGGTTCAGCAGACGCTCGGCGTTGCGCTTGGCCACCTCCAGGCAGTGCTCCAGTTCCGGATCCAGCCCCTCCTCGTCCATGGCGATGGAGAGGTAGCCCAGGATCGAGGTCAGGGGAGTCCGCAGTTCGTGGGAGACGCTGGCCACGAATTGGTCCTTGGCCGAAAGGGCCTCCACCAGGGCGGTGACGTCAGTGAGGGCCAGGACAGCGCCCGCCTGCCTGCCGGTAGAACTGGGGATGAGGCGGCAAGTGGCAGAGTAAGCACGCTGGCTGGTGCCGGTGCCCATCCATACGAGCTCGTCAGTGAAGGATTGCCCCTGAGCTGCGCGTGCGCGGGGGTGCTGTTCGGGCGGCAGGGGCTCCTTCCGGTCGATCCCGAAGACGGGCCCGTCCGCCTCTGCGGTGGCGGGCTCCTGCTGGACGGCCCCACCGGACAGGCTGCCGCGGTGGCGGTTGGTAAGGATGGTCCGTCCCTCCCGGTCAAGCGCCCAGACTTCCACGCTGACGGTGTCCATGACGGTGCCCAGCAGCTGTTCCCGGTCCTCACTGGCCGCGAGGAGTTCCCTGACCTCCGCCTCCCGTTCTTCCAACCGCTGCCTTTGCAGTCGCAGGGCATTGGCCACACCAAACGTGGTGACGGCGATGGCGCCCAGGATGACCGGCAGCAGCACCGCCCGGATAAAGGAGGCGCTGGTGAAGCCCGAACCGAGGATCATGGGCGGGAGGGCCACACTGAGGATGGCCGCGATCACCGCCAATGCCACACCGCCGCGGCGCGGGCCATGGGACAGCCAGACCACCGGGAAGACCATCAGGAAGCTCAGCACTGACAGATACTGGTCGCCGGCTTCCCGGGACAGTCCGATGGCCAGGCAATCCAGCGCCGGGATGGCGAGGACCGTCTGCTCCGGGAGCCGGTCCCAGGGGATGGCGGCGCACGCGGCCAGAAGGAAAGCGTGGAAAACCAGGGAGGAAACGAATGCCGCGGACCACTTCAGGTCCGGGTGCAGGACCGATGCCAGGAGCATGACCAGCAGCATGGTTCCGGACAGCGGCAGCTGGAACAGGACGGTGCGGCCCCTCCTTCCGAGCGTGCGGAAGTAGCGGGCTCCCCAGTCGAATAGCATCGTGCCCCCAGCCATGCCCCGGTTACGTCAACGTTTTTGAAGCATACTGCCTGATCAGCACTCCTGGCTGGATGTTTCCGCTGCGGGCACCCGGGTTGGCGGCGGCAGGCAGGTGCTAAATCGAGTAGTGGAATTAACCAAGACAAGTACGCAGTTCTCGTGTGTGGGGGATTGCCGCACCGTACATTCGGTGCATGGCTGAAGTAATTGTTAGGAAGCGTGGGCGCCGCCGGATGCCCGGAGCCGCCAAGGGAAGCGCCCAAGGGTTCGTGTTCCTCGGAATCGCCCTGTTGGTGGCCGTGGGGATCGCCATGTTCGCGGTGGCGGGTTAGGTAGGCCGCCATGCGTGTGAGGCTGCCGTCATCCGACGGCCAGGACCTGGATTGCCCCCATCAGTTCGTGGGGCGTTGTGAGGCATGCAGCGCGTCGGCGGCCAGCCAGGCCTTCTGGTCTGCGCCAATCTTGACCCAACCCGCGGGCGATTCTTCGGGGAACCTTGACTGTTGACGCGTACGTTGGGCTCATCCGGCAGTTCTGAAAGGGAGTGGACGCGATGAGCATTACCGAATACGTTGCAGCACTTGGGGGCATGCTGGCCTCACTCGGCGCCGTGGGGCTTTTGGCCGCCGGGGTCATTCGGGCCAAGGCCCCCCATTGATCTGACGTTCTGCCCTACTACGCCAGCGCTGGCGGCTCGAACCGGGTGGCCGGCGATCCGCTGGGCAGTGCCTTGAGGACATTCTCCGCCACGCTGCGCACCTTCAGGTTCCGCTGCCGGGAGACCCCGGCCAGCTTGCCGAACGCCTCCGTGTAGGAGCAGCGGTTCTGCGCCATGATCACGCCGCACGCAACGTCAATGGAGGTCCGGCTCTCCAAGACGGCCTTGAGATTGTCACCGGCGGACCGCACGCTGCGCACCTCGATGGCCAGCTTCATGCTTTGAGACGCGACGGCGGCAAACCACGTGGCCTCGCCCACCAGCTCAGGCGTGAATTCGAACCCTGCGGGCCCCAGGAACACCAGTGCGCAGGATGACCGGGGGTCCAAAGTGAGCGGCACGGCCAGTGCAGTTCCGTAACCGGCGCCCACCAGCCGGCGGCGGTACGGTTCCCACCGTTGCGATGAGTTGTCCCCGGTGACCTGGACCGGTGTGGCGGAGGCGGCGGCCTGCGCCATGGGTCCGTCGCTGTACCTGTCCTCGGACGAGGCAACGTTGCAGGCAAGGGTGGCGCTGCCGGCCGTGGCAGGCAGGTTTCCCGCCCGCGTGAGGGTTGCGGCGGCGTCCACCGGCACCCCTGCCGACGCTGCGAGTGCCACAGCCGCGCTGTCCGCCAGCCGCTGGACGGAATCCAGGTCAGTGTCCGCGCCGGTGATCAGGTCCAGCAGGAATCCTGGCCGGTCCATGCGTCTGCTGCCAACTGCCGGTTGTACTGTCACCTGTTTCCCCCAATACGCTCCGTGCCGCGCGGCGATGTGCGGCTTTCCTCGAATGTAGGCGGCGCCAGCAAAGGGGACACGAGTAGTGGGTACTCTACTTTCGCCGCGCCACTGTTCCGCACCACCTGTTTGCCGGGCAGGTTCCCGGGCCAACCCCTAGGATGGGGGTAAAACCGCAGGTCAGAAAGGCAGACCGCCCCTTCATGTCCGGTGAAGAAGCCACCTCCAAGGACCCCGCCCGGCGCCGGTTCACCCGCGCATCGCTCAAGGATTTCGCCCTGCCCGTGGTGATCGCCGTGGCAGCGGCCGGCATCGGCATTGCCAGCATCGCCAATGGCCTCGCCTCCCGCGACCAGGCGGGCCAGGACAACGCTGCCCAGGCCGCCCCCACCCTGCCGCGCTGCGAGGTGCCGGACCGCAAGAGCCAGGTGCCGGCGTCGGGCGCGCTCTTTGGCGTGAACCTGGACCTGCACGCCAAGCCCCTGTCCCAGTACGCCGCGGACCTGGGCCACAAACCCGCCGTCAGCGTCTCCTTCGCCGGATTCCCGTACACGGCGGAGGAGAAGGCGCACCTGGACCAGGCGGTCACGCAGATCCGCGCCGACGGCCAGACGATGCTCCTCACGCTCGAACCCATGCAGGGCCTGGGCGCCGTCACGGATGAGGCAGTCGCCGCGCTCGCGGCAGACCTGGCATCCTTCAACGACGACGGCGTCCCCGTGATCGTCCGGTTTGCCCACGAGATGAACGGCTCCTGGTACCCGTGGTCCCAGCAGCCCGCCGCGTATGTGGACGCGTTCACCCGGATGGCGAAGGCCGTCCATTCGACGGCACCAGGCTCCTCGATGATGTGGGCGCCCAACTACGGCGGCGGCTACCCGTTCGCCGGCGGCCAGTACGAGGCCAAGCGGGACACTGCGGACTTCACTGCCCTGGACACGGACGGCGACGGCACCGTCACCATGGCCGATGATTCCTACGCCCCGTACTATCCCGGCGACGACGCGGTGGACTGGGTGGGCATGTCCCTCTACCACTGGGGCGCCAAGTATCCGTGGGGCGAGAACGAACTGCCCGAGGCCAACAAGTTCAAGGACCAGCTCACTGGCAACTACGTGGGCGCCAACGGTGACGACAGCCTGCTCCCGGATTTCTACCACGTGTACGGGCAGGACCACGGGAAGCCCGTGGCCATCCCCGAATCCGCGGCGCTGTTCGCTCCAGGCACCGCCGGTGCGGCCGAGCTGGACATCAAGCGTGCCTGGTGGGAGCAGCTGTTCAGCCCGGACCTGGCCACCGGGTTCCCGCAGCTGAAGATGATCAACTGGTTCGAGTGGGACAAGAACGAGGTGGAGGTCAAGGGCCGCGTGGACTGGACCGTCACCAACACCCCGGCCGTTCGGGAGGCCTTTACCGCCGCACTGCCGGACTGGTTCCGCTACGGCCCCGCCGAGTCCTGCCAGCCGGGCTGACGGCACTGGTCCGGGGCGCTGTCAGCGGGGCAGCCCTTCCAGCCAGTCCAGGAACGTTTGGCGCCCGACGGCGGCACCCGCCGCCGGGACCAGCGCACCGCTGCGCATCGCCTTGCCCATAGGGCCAGGGAAGGGAGCCTCCA
Organism: Pseudarthrobacter sp. 1G09; assembly: GCF_050038305.1. NCBI lineage: Bacteria > Bacillati > Actinomycetota > Actinomycetes > Micrococcales > Micrococcaceae > Pseudarthrobacter > Pseudarthrobacter sp. 1G09. The sequence continues at coordinate 3,362,733 of NZ_CP188306.1, read as the reverse complement.
CGACCTTTTTGCGCTGGCCAGTCTTCTGCAGGTAGGTCCGCACCAGGTCGGCCAGCTGCTCGGTGCGCGGGCCGCCGAGATCGGGGATCCGTCCCCGCGGGCCGGCCTCCGCCGCGTCCACCAGGGCCTCCGCCACCTCGCGGGCCGCCACCGGCGCGGTAAACATCTTCGGCACCACCACCACCGGCCCTGCCGAGGCGACCTTCACCACCAGCGGCACGAACTCGTGGAACTGGGTGGAGCGAAGGATGGTCCACGGTATATCCCCATGCCGGACGGTATCCTCCTGCACCAGCTTCCCGGCGTAGAGGCCGGAGCGTGCATTGTCGATGCCTGCGATCGACAGCACCACGTGGTGCTTCACTCCGGCTTTCTCCTCCGCGGCCAGCAGGTTCTGCGAAGCGTTCGTGAAGTAGTCCACCGCTTTCTTGGTGGCCGTACTGTTGATGCCGGCAACGTCGATCACCGTCTCAACCCCGGCCAGCGCCTGGTCAAGGCCCCGGCCGGTTGCCAGATCCACCCCGCCGGAACGGCTCAAGCCCACCACCTCGTGCCCGCGCTGCACGGCAACGTCCACCACATGGCGTCCCACGGTCCCGGTCCCGCCGGCAACGGCAATCCTCATGGCAGCATCCTATGTCTGAATCCTTGAGAAGGAATCGGAAAGATACTGCCGATTGATGGTGGTTGAGGCATCCGCGTACGAAAGCGCGCCGGAATCTGCAATATCTTGCGGAATTCGATCTGTTGAGTCAGGATGTGTAAGACAGTCCTTATAATCTGCAATATATTTCCGAAAGGACGGCGTGTGGAGGATGTAGCAGCCATAGGTGCCGGCATCCGGCGCGCCCGGAAGGAAGCGGGGATTACCCAAGGCACGCTGGCGGACCTGATCGGAACTTCACCCCGCACCGTCCACGCCATCGAAACGGGAACCGGCAATCCGTCCCTGACCACCGTCGTGGCGGCCGCCAATGCGGTGGGGTTGCACCTCAGGACGGCCGATGACTGAGGACCTGGCGCGCCTCAAATTCGTTACCCAAGCGGACGTTTACAAAGCCGGGGTACTGGCGGGACACCTGAAACGCGGCGGCAACGGCGGGATCGCCTTCACCTACACCCCCGCGTACCTGGCCGGGGGCGATGCTGCGGTGTCCCACTCGCTACCGCTGACAGACGCACCCGTTGAAGCGCCGAGCGGCGCCGTTCCCGCGTTCTTCGCCGGCCTGCTGCCCGAGGGCCACCGCCTGACCGTCCTCAAGGACGCCATCAAAACCAGCCTGGGGGACGAACTCAGCCTGCTCCTGGCGGTTGGTTCCGACACCCCGGGCGACGTCCAGGTGGTCGCCGCCGGCCAGGACCCTGTAGAACCTCCGGCACTGGCGGAAGCGTCGCATCCGGAAGCACTCGACTTTGCCGCGCTCGCAGACGCCATCGATCCCCACGGTCTTCCAGGGGTCCAGGCCAAGGCCAGCGCATCGATGCTGACCACCCCCCTTTCCCTCGCGGGCCGCCGCTACCTGCTCAAGCTGGACCCGCCGCGCCACCGTCACCTCGTGGCCAACGAGGCCGCGCACCTTGCCGCGGCGAAAGCCCTGCGGATCCCCGTGTCAAAGGGCACTGTTGTCAGAGACCGGAACGGATTGCAGGGCCTACTGGTGGAGCGCTTCGACCGGACGGGGAAGGGCGGCCTGGCCCGCCTGGCACTCGAGGACGCTGCCCAGGTCCTCAACCTGCCGCCGTCGTCCAAGTATGCCGTCAGCGCCGAAGACGCCATCCTGGCGCTGACCGGCGTGTGCAAGGCCAGGGCGGTTGCCGTCCGAAACCTGTACATGCAATTCGTCTTCGCCTGGGTGACCGGCAACGGCGACCTGCATGCGAAAAACATGTCAGTCCTCCAAGGGGAAAACGGAGCCTGGGCTGTGTCGCCCCTGTACGACATTCCCTGCACCCTGGTGTACGGCGACGACACCCTGGCCCTGACCATCGGTGGACGGGTCAAAAACCTCAAAGCCCGGCACTGGGAGCAGTTCGCAGCCGATATCGGACTCCCTGCACGCGCTGCGACGTCCGCGAACAAGATGGCCCTCCGGGCGGCTGCAGGAGTCAGCCTGGAAGCGTTGCCCTTCTCCGGATCACCATTGAACGGGGCACTGCGTGAGCTGCGGTTCCGCCGCGCCGAACTGGCGGGCTGATCCGGACACGGGGTACATGCCCAGACAGGGGAGGGGCAGCCATGTCCGCGGCACCGGGTTCTCAGTAGACTGGGACCCATGTCCGGGCAGGAAGCTGCAGCCGACACCTCCCTACGAACCCCTGAGGAGCGTTCGCGCACGTTCGCGGGCATCCTCATCAACACGGCACTGGCCAACGTCACCACCAGTTACCTATGGTTTGCCCTCACATTCTGGGTCTACCTGGAAACCCGCAACGTGATCGCCACGGGCGTGGTGGGCGGCGCCTACATGCTGCTGATCGCCCTCTCCAGCATCAGCTTCGGCACCTTCGTGGACCGCTACCGCAAGCTGGCCATCATGCGGTTCGCCGCCGCCTTCACCCTGGTGATGTTCGTGCTGTCCGGCGTGATGTTCCTGCTGACACCCGGTGCCGGCCTGCTGGACCTCGGGCAGCCCTGGTTCTGGATCTTCACCCTGATCATCCTGGTGGGTGCGGTGGTGGAGAACATGCGGAACGTGGCCCTGTCCACCACCGTCACCATCCTCATCGAGCCGGACCGGCGCGCCAACGCCAACGGCATGGTGGGAATGGTCCAGGGACTTGCCTTCATCGTGACGTCGGTATTCTCCGGGCTGTCCGTGGGACTCCTGGGCATGGGCTGGACCATCGCCATCGCCGTGGTCCTCACCGCCCTTGCGTTCCTGCACCTGCTGACCCTGCGCCTGCCGGAGGAAACGCACGTGGCAGCCAGTGACGCCCAGGGCGGCTTCGACCTCCGCGGCTCCATCGCCGCCGTGCTGGCCGTTGCCGGATTGTTCGCGCTGATCATCTTCTCCACGTTCAACAACTTCATCGGCGGCGTCTACATGGCCCTGATGGATCCGTACGGGCTCGAGATGTTCCCCGTGGAGCTGTGGGGCCTGTTCCTGGCCCTGGGCTCCACCGGGTTCATTGTGGGCGGTGCCCTGATTGGCAAGTTCGGCCTGGGCGCCAACCCGCTGCGGACCCTGCTGATCGCTGTCGCCATCATGGGTGCGCTCGGGGCCCTGTTCGCCATCCGGGAGTGGGCCTGGCTGTACGTGGCGGGAATCTGGCTGTACCTGGCGCTGGTGCCGTGCGTCGAGGCCGCCGAGCAGACCGTGATCCAACGGGTTGTCCCGCTCAACAAGCAGGGCCGGGTATTCGGGTTCGCCATGGCCTTCGAATCCGCGGCGGCACCCATCACGGCGTTCCTGATCGCACCGCTCGCCCAGTTCTGGATCATCCCCTACGCCCGGTCCAGTGAAGGGGCGGCACAGCTCGCGCCGCTGCTGGGCGAAGGGACGTCCCGGGGCATCGCCCTGGTGTTCCTGGTGGCCGGGATCGTCATGATTGTGGCTGCGCTGCTTGCCTTCCTCACCCCCGTATACCGGCGGGTGTCCGCGTCCTACGCCCAGGCCCCGGCCGAGGAGACGGCCGGGGCCTGAGGTTCGGCTCAGGTCCTGTCGCTGGCCTTCGTGTTGCTGGCTGTTCCGGTGCCTGCTGTCCTGCCCTTGGAACGGGCGGAGTAGAACCGGAAAGCCAGCAAGGCGGCGGCCGCCAGCAGGCCCCCTATGACCAGGCCCAGGACGGTGCCCCCTTCGCCCGTGGCCAGATACTGCCCCAGGGCAATCAGGAGGACAGGCGCGACGGCGGCCAGGCCACCGAGCGGCAGGGTCCCGGTGACCGCGGGCTGCTGCTCCGTCACAGGCTCCGCGGGGACCGGTGCCACGGCGCTGCCGCCGGCCTGGCTGCGGAGCCCGGCAGCCGGGCCGGGGACAACAGGTTCGCTCAGTGCCGAGAACGTCGGCTCGCTGTCGTCTCCTGTGGCGGGGGCTACCTGGAACCGGTAGGCCTCACCGTTCTCCAGGCCCCGGACCACCACCCGGGACGCGCCGGGCTCGGCCATGATGATCTCGCCCACCTGGGTGCCCGTGGCATCAACAGTCCTGACGGCGACGCCGCCTGACGCGGGGGCGGGGTTGGCTGGTGGCTCCGCGGGTGCCGGGTTGGCCGGGGGCTCCGCGGGTGCCGGGTCGGCGGGTGGGTCCACGGGGGCCGGGTCGGCGGGTGGGTCCGCGGGGGCGGGGTTGGCTGGTGGGTCCGCGGGGGCGGGGTTGGCTGGTGGGTCCGCGGGGGCCGGGTCGGCAGGTGGGTCTACCGGTGCGGGGTCAACGGGCGGAGTGCCGGGATCCGTCGCGGGGTCGGGAACGGGATCAATGATGACCACCACCTCGCCGTCGCCCGGGATGACCCCGCCGATGCCGTCACCTGCGCCCTCGTCGCCTTCGACGGGCTCGTCCTCCGGCGGTTCGTTAACGCCGTCGTCCACGCCGTTTCCGCCGTTGCCGTTACCGGTGCCGGTCCCATCGCCAAAGATGAGCAGTTCAACGTTTCGCAGGGTGTCCGTGCCGTCCCGGCCGCCGTTGTGCTGGACGGTGGTGACGGAGCCGGGGGAGCCAAGCGTGCCGTCGCCGCCGGTGGTGGTGATGGTGTAGTTGAACTCGAAGTCCGAGAACACTGCGGTGTCGGTGCCCTCGGCCGAGCTGAGGATCTCCCGCACCGCCACGATGTTCCCCGCGTCGACGCTGCCGGCGAAAACTGCCTGCTGGAGCGTCGGACCGGTCAGCGTGCCATCGGCGGCGCGCTGGAACTGCGCGGTCATTGACGTGGCGCTGCCCACCTCGGTGGCCGGATCTGCGGGGTCCGTGCGGACGCTGAGCCGGACGCTGAGGTAACGGTCGCCGTCGATGATGTCATTCCCGCCGCGGCCCTCGATGGTGTCGTCCCCGCCGCCGCCGAGAAGGATGTTGCCCTCGCCCCACACCTGGGAGCCGGTGAGGACAGGGCATTCCTTCGAAGCCGAAGCGTTGATGACGTCCTCCACCGGCGTGGGCAGGGAAGGAATCAGCTGGTCGAGCCCCAGGATCCGGTCGATGCCGGCCTGGTCCAGGACGTCACAGCCGATGAAACCGCCGCCTCCCACCGTCCGGGGGGTAAGGTCGTCGCCGCGGAGGGTGTCGGCGAAGGGACCACCTGAGAGTGCCTCCACCTCGTTGTACCGGTCCCGGACGCCCACCTGCAGGATGTCCAGCGGTGCGATCGGCAGGTTCAGGTCGGCGTCCTGCGGCTGGGGATCGTACGCGCCGATTTCCCAGTCGAAGCCTGACGCGCCGGCCACCTTTTCGATGCCCGGTCCGGCCAGGCCGATGTCGTCCCCGCCCTCCATGTCGTAGTCGTCGTCGCCGCCTTGGCCGATGAGGATGTCGTGGCCGGGCTTCTGCGAATCGTCGAGGAAGAACAGGTTGCTGGAGTCGCCGATGAGCAGGTCCGGGCTGTCGCCGCCCTCGGCCCAGTCGTCCCCGCCGCCGCCGAAGACGCCGTCCAGGCCTTCGCCGGCGATCACGAAGTCGTCGCCTTCGCCGGCGAAGGTTTCGTTCGAGTTCGCCCCGCCGTTGATGAAGTCCTTGCCGTCTCCGCCGAGCATGAGATCCAGGCCGGGGCCGCCGTCGAGCGCGTCATTGCCAGGGCCGCCCTTGAGGATGTCGTCGCCGGCAAGATCGGTGACGACGTCGTTGCCTTCGCCTCCGAGGACAGTGTCGGCGCCGTCACCGCCTTCGATGACGTCGTTGCCCTTGCCGCCCCAGAAGGTGTCGTTGTCCACGCCGCCGTGGACGCGGTCGGCGCGGTCCGTGCCGTTGTACACGGCCTGGCCGTTGATTCCCACCGGGTCTACGGAGTTCGTGGCCCGGTACTTGATGGTGCCGTCCGGCATCCGGAGCAGCAGCGCGGTTTCGCTGCAGTCCGTTCCGGCATCGTCCGCCACCCTGTTGCCGGAGGCAGCGAAGCCCTCGACAGTTCCCGCCAGGTTCTTCAGCTCAAACTTGCAGTCGGCGGTGGCGAACGCGTCAGCCTTCAGGGCCTTCGCGTTCGTGTTGCGCATGATCATCTCCGCGAAGGAGTTCCCTTCAAGCTGCGCCATCAGGTTCATCCCGGGAGTGCGCGCCAGGTAGTACAGCCGGTCACCGTTCTGCAGATCCGTCATCTGGCTTTCGAACACGTAGTTGAAGGTGCTGCCCAGCAGGCCCCCGAACATATTGGTCCGTTCGGCCAGGCCGCCCATCCAGAGGTCGATGTCGTCCAGGCCGGTGGTGGATGCGGTGCCGTTGTTGGCCCATGCATCGGTGCTGTTCATGAACGCCACGGCGTCATCCGGGGCCACCTCACCGGCCAGGGCGTCCGGGCTGACCATCAGCCGGGCTGCTTTCCGCTTCGCTTCCAGGGTGGTGGCGGAAACGATGGAGGGGTGGGTGCCGTAGGCGGCGATGAAGTTGATCAGCGAAGCGGGGTGCTTGATGTTCTCGCCGAAATCGATCCAGTTGGCGTACGGTCTGAGCTGGCTGTCGTTGGTGGCGCCGTGGAGGTGCCGGCGGAAGACGTTCAGCGAGGGGATCCCCTCGGACCGGCCCCGGGCAAGGTTGATGGCAGCCAGGTCCATCGGCAGGCCCAGCAGCTTGCTGCGCAGGGTGTCCGTGACGAACTCATCAAGTTCCGCCCCCACCTGGTCCGACATGCCCATGACGATGCTGCCGGCGGCTTCCTCGGAAGTCAGCGGACCGGCCGGGCCGCCGTCGGTGTAGGCGGGCGGGTTCAGGAATCCACCCAGGAGCGGCAGGTCATTCTGCGAACCCCGCACGTCGTCCTGGTTGCCCCAGACGCCGTCGGGTCCTGGGCTGTCCTCGTTGCGCCGCGAGATGGTTTCGGTGAGCATCGAATGCCCGAAACGGTAGACCGAGTGGGCAAACTCCGCGTTGATGGCCGGATTGACGTCGGTCTGGGAGAACGCGAAGGGTTCGAAGATGTTCAGCGCCGGCTGGATCTTGCGGGCAAACTCCTCGAAGACAAGGTGCTGGTACTCCATTTCCGTGATGAAGCGCGCTGCCTGGAAGAGGCGCTCGCCGTTCCAGCCGTCAGCGCCGGCGGACGCCTGCCACTCGCTCAGGGCAGCAGCACCGCGGGTGGACTTGTCCGTGCTGAGGACGTTCTTGATGTCCCCCACCAGGCGGTCGTGCTCGGAGTGGAAGACCTGATGGATTGCCGTCAGCCCGATGTTCTCGTTGACCCGTCCGTCGCCGGCGATGAAGTGCGCATTCAGCATCTCGTCGTCGTACGTCCCGGGAGCCTGGGCCGCGAAGTCTGCGGACGCCGTGTTGTCCGCGTCGGGGGCCGGTGCCGCCGGCGGCGTTGCCGGGTTGTGGTCGGTGTCCTGGGGCGAAGGATCTGCGTTGTGGGCGATGTCCGTCAGGAACGGTGTGTTGAAGTACAGCGCATCCTGCGGTACCAGCGTTCCGTTGCCGCCGTTCGCGGTCCGGTCCGCCTCCACCAGCCCGGAACGGGTGACGAACTGGGGAAGCCCGTCTTTGGGGCCCGGGATGAACTTGCCGTAGGCGTCGGCCGCCAGCAGCGGAACATTGAGGACGTCCTTGTCCAGGAGCTGGATGCCGAGCATTTCCCGGGCCTGCTTCTTGGTGTCGGCCCAAGTGGCCATGCCGCCGGCCGCCGCCGTACCCGCCGGGCCGCCAAGCAGGCCGCCGGTTGAGACCGGCCGGCCCTCGGAGTTGTTGGTGTATTCGCGCAGGAAGACCTGGTGCGAGGAGTGGGATGCGTAGGTCTGGCTCTGGTCCACCCACGGTGAGTCGGTGTTCAGCGCGTCCTGGAGATCGTCGGCGGTGCCCAGGACGCCGTCCGGGCCGGGCTGGTTCTGCGCCCGCGTGAGGACCATGAAGCGCATGTGGGGATCGAGGTCGTCCGCGGTGCCGAAGACGTGGTCCGGCCCTGCAATGAGCGGATCGTCGGCCTTGAGCGGTACGTAGACCGTTCCGCCGCCCTTGACGGTCTGGTCGATGCCGTGGTCAAAGAACTGGCCGAACAGGGTGAAGAGCGAGTTGTAGGGCGGTGACAGGCCGACGTCGGTAGTGACGTTGGGGATGTCCAGCGTGTTGTGCGAGGGGACGCAGCCTTCGGGCGCCGCCACCACCGGGGGGACGGCATCGGGAGCCGGGTCAGTGGTGCACGGCACCACGCCGGTGTTGCCCTGGGATCGGGCGGGGAAGCCGGCGGCAGCCACCGCGGCCGGGTTGGCAGACGTCTGGTCCGCGATCAGGTTGCTGATGGTCCGGGGCCGAGAATCGAAGACGCTTCCGGATTTCTGCGTGTAGCTTGTGGCCACCGGCGGTCCGCCGAACGAGCCGCTCTCGGCGGGTCCGAACGATTTCGGCGCCAGCCGCGGGAACACCTGGTCGGAGGCGCCGTAGGTTTCCTGGCCCGGCTGCAGGTTGTTGCAGCTGCCGTCCACGGTCCGCAGGCCGTGGGACAGCAGCGGGCTGGCAAGCTGGTTGGGGCCGGTGCCGATCAGTGCCCCGCACGGGCCTGTGGCGGACGTCGTGTTCGCCACGTGTGCTTCGGCGATCTTGATTTGCTTGAGGATGTAGGACAGGTCGGCCGGGGTGACGGTGAACCCCGAGCCGACCGGTGCCTGTACGGCCTGGGCTGCCAGCGGAGGCAGGCCCATGGACGCCACCAGCGCCAAGGCGCCTGATGCTGCAAAGGCCCGCAGGCCTGCACCCGCGGTTGTGCGGTTTCTTTTGCGCGCTGAAACGCGAGGTACTTTCCCCATGCCGTGACTGCTCCCCAGTAGCGCCGGCTTCCCAGTTGAGCCGGCTACGCAAGGCCATCGTGGAGGAGTCTTCTAGGGAAAAGCTTGTAACTCCAAGGAACACTAGCGGAGGCCGCCTTTATCGTCCGTGGAATCGTGGCCCTTGCCGTCGTCGGAAGAGTTCCGGTCACGGAGCCCGCCCTTGTCATCGTTGGCGTCGTGCGCGGCGCCGTCGTCGGAAACGCCGGGTGCGCGGAGCCCGCCCTTGTCGTCGTTGAGGTCGTGGGTGGGGCCGTCGTCGGAGACGCCGGGTGCGCGGAGCCCGCCCTTGTCGTCCACGGGACCGGGGGCGTGCGTGACCTGCACCGGAGGCAGGGTCACCGGTTCGGCCGGAACAATCTGGGTCTCCGGCGTGTGCTCAGGCACCGCCGTGATGCTGGCGGTCGGCGTGGGAGTGGCCAATGCCGACGGCGAATCGTCGGGCTTGGGCGAGTCTTCGAAGGTAGCCGGCTTGCTGCCGGAATCAACATTGGAAACCACGACGCCGGGGGAGACGGCGGGAGGAGGCCCGGCATTCGCCTGGGCCCAGACGGTGAGGCTGGCAGCGCCGAGGACGGCGGCGAGGGGGAGGTACCACAGCTTGGACATTGGTCTTCCTTTCATTTGCTGGTTCCACCACTCTTCCTCGCCGCTGTGAAAGGGAAATGAATCTTCCATGAGAGACCTCTCATCCATGGTTCAGGGTTGTGACTCAGGGTGTTCACGGCGCCGGCTCGGGGCTCGTTGGGCCGGCAGGGACCGGGGTGAAGCGGTAGCCGGCTCCCCGGACGGACTGGAAGTGCTCCGGCCCCAGCTTGGTGCGGAGGTACCCGACGTAGACGTCCACCACGTTGGAGGACCCGTCGAAGTCGTAGCCCCAGACCCGGCTGAGCAGCTGTTCCCGGCTCAGCAGCTTGCCTGCGTTCTCCACGAACACGCGTGCCATGGCGAACTCGCGGGCGGACAGGGACACTGTCCGGCCCCGGACGTTGGCGCAGCGGAGGTCCACGTCCAGGCTCACGTCTCCGCTTGCGGGGGCCGTGGCCGCCGGAGCTGCCGGAGTGTCCCGCAGCCGGAGCCGGATGCGCGAAAGCAGCTCCTCGAAACGGAAGGGCTTGCTCATGTAGTCGTCCGCGCCGCCGTCAAGCGCTGCCAGCGTGTCCGGAAGGGAATCCCGTGCCGTCAGCACGATGACCGGAACGGTGCAGTTCATGGCACGGAGGGCCGAAAGCACGCCGAAGCCGTCCATCCGAGGCATCCCGATGTCCAGGATCAGCAGGTCGAACTCACCGGAACTGCCGTAGTCCAGCGCCCGGATGCCATCCTCCACGGAAGACGTGGTGTACCCGGCCGCCGTGAGGCCCTTGGCGATGAAGGCGGCGATCCGTGGCTCGTCGTCGGCGATCAGAATGCGAGCCACGATGTTCCTGACGGAAGGGAGAGGACAAACCTGCTGCCCACGTTGACCCGTGAGGACAGCCGCACGGAGCCGCCATGCGCTTCGGCGATCGCTTTGACGATGGGCAGGCCCAGGCCAGATCCCTCGGCACCCCTGGATATGCCGGCGCGGGCAAACCGGTCGAAGATCCGTTCCTGGTCCGCGGCGCTGATGCCGCACCCTGTGTCGGCGACCCAGATATCAATCATGGGTTCGTGGGGCTTCTCGGAGGAAGCGCTGTCCTCGGCCGCGACCCATGCTGCACCGATGGAGATGATGTCGCCGGGCTCCGTGGCATGCACGGCGTTGGCCGCCAGCTGTTCAATGGCCTGGGTGAGGCGGTTGCGGTCTGCCCGGAACCAGCCGCCGGGCAGCTGTTCAATCTGCCACTGCCGGTCTCCCAGGACGCGGATCCGCTCCATGGCGGCTTCGAGGAAGGAATCGGTATCGATCCAGTCGGGCCGGACAAAGTCGGGCCTGCCGCTCCGGGCCAGCACCAGGAGCTCGTTCACCAGGGACTGCATCCGGTCCACTTCCTCCAGGAGCAGCACCCGGGTTTCGGCGACGTCCATGGCATCGGCCGGCTGCAGCAGCTGCAGGTGGCCGCCGATGATGGTCAATGGCGTCCTCAGCTCGTGGCTGGCGTCATCCACGAACTGCCGCTGGTCCTCGATGCCCACTTCGAGCCGGTCCAGCATGCGGTTGAAGTCGGTTGCCAGCTGTGAGACGTCATCGTCGCCGGGCGGCACCGGGACGCGGCTGCTCACGTCCTCGAAGGTGGTGGTTTCGGTGGCCTGGCGCAGCCGGCGGATAGGGACGAAGAGGCGTCCGGTCACGGCGTACCCCACCGCGCCGGCCAGCAGCAGGGTGGCCAGCGAAACCGTGGCAAAGGTCCCGAAGGATGCCACCATCTGCTCCCGCTGCTGCCCGATCTCGTTCCCCGCCACCAGCACCCCGTTCGGGGAGTCGCCGCCCAGCGAGACCGGGGTGATGGCCAGGCGCACCATGTGGCCGTCCAGGACGACGTCCCGCAGTGCGGTGTTACCGTCCAGGGGCACGGCGAGGGCTGCTTCGAGCACCTGCGGCTGGCCGAGGTTCCGTGCCTGCGCTCCGGCAGGCAGGAAGGTGTCCCCTCCCGCAATGGTGGCCATCACGGACTCGTACCTGCCCAGGGTGCCGCCGCGCAGGAAGACGGTGAACAGGTCATCGAGCGACGGGTAGGGCGTGCCGCCGGGAAGGCCTTGGTCCACGATGTCCTGGAGGCGTGCCGACTGATGCAGGAGGTCTTCGCTGACCCGGCTGTTGAGGTCCCGCAGGTCCAACGCAAGTGTGGTGGTGCCGGCAACGAACAGTCCCACTGCGAGGAAGGCGAGGACTGTGGCCAGGACCCGGACCCGGACGGTCCGCAGGCCTGTCCGGACGCTCCGAAGTGCCGTGGGGATTGCCCGCCACCAGCGGACAGGGAAGCCTGCCTCCCACCTGTCGGAAGGTGCAGAGGCGGGGGTTCTGCGCAGGTTCATGGGCGTCTCCAATCCTTTTCCGGCCGGCGTTGCGGAGGGCGGGTTCGTCAGACCGCGCTGTGTTGCCGTCTTCTGGCCAAATTAGGGGGACCCACTTGGGGATTCCTTTGACAGCGGCAGCGCGTAAGTCCAGCCGACCACCTAGGGTTTTCCCAACATTCGCACTGGCGGCGCACCACCGCTTTGACGTGCGGAAATACGGGTCCGAGCCGTCTGAACCGCCCGTTTCGTGGCCGCCTGGCAGGGCGCGGGCGCCAAGTACCCGCGGCCCGCTGCCCAAGTAGTCGGCAGCGAAACCCGAAAACGGATGCGAGTACCTACTACTGTTGTCTGACTTTTGCCTGGGAACTGGAATTAGCGCAGAAGGTTCGATCACTTAGGGGGAATTCATGGTGGTTACGTTGGAAAAAAACGCAGGGCTGCTGGGCCAGGGATCCGGAGCGCCGTCGACGACGCCGGCGCTCCGGATCTCGGTTCTTGGCCCCCTGACCATCCGGCGCGGGGATGTGGAGCTCCACGCCAATGACCTGGGCGGTCCCAAACCCCGCCAGGTCCTCGAGATCCTGCTCCTGAATCTGGGCTCTGCGGTGTCCAAGACCCGCATCATGGACCTGCTGTGGGGCGGCAACCATCCGGCTGTTGCCCTTCCCACCCTGGAAAGCTATGTCAGCGTCCTGCGGCGGAACCTGCAGCCAGGTTCCGGCCGGACCGGACCCCTGCGGACAGTGACCGGGGGTTATGCGATGGACCGTTCCCTGGTGGACCTGGACCTGGACCGTTTCGACTCTCTGACCAAGCAGGCCAGCCACGCCGCTCCGGCAGCCGCGCTTGCACTGCTCAGTGAAGCCCTTGAGCTCGGCTCCGCCCCGCTCCTGGGGGATGAACTCCTCCCGGCCTGGGCGGAGGAGGAGCGGGCGCTGCACACGGCACGCGTTGCACTGGCCCGGGTCCAGGCTGCAGAATGCGCCCTCGCTGTAGGGGAAGCAGACAGGGCCGTTGCGTGGGGCCTCGCCGCCACCAACGAAGATCCCCTCAACGAACGGGGATGGAACGTCCTGATCCTGGGGCTTGAAAAAAACGGGCAGGACAACGAAGCCCTGCGGGCCTTCGACCGCTGCCGCAGGATCATGGACGCCGAGCTGGGGTGCACGCCGTCTCCTGCACTGAAGCAGGCACAGGCCCGGCTCCTGGAGCGGACGGCCGCGCCTGCCGCAGCTCCAAAGACCAGCGCCGTTGTCCGCCCGGTGCGTGATGTTCATCCGGTGGCTGCACCCATGGCCGGGATGGAAACGGCGGTTGCTGACCGCTTGCGCATCCTGATCGTGGACGACCACACCGTCTTCTCCGACCTCCTGGCCGGCGCGCTGGACCGGGAACCGGACCTCAGGAGCCTTGGCGCCGCCAAGTCCGTGGAATCTGCGGTGACAATGTTCCGGGAACTGCGTCCCGACGTCGTGATCATGGACCTGCACCTTGCCGACGGTTCCGGGCTGCAGGCGGCCGAGCGCATCCTGTCAGAATCCCCCCAAACCCGGGTGGTCATGCTGACCGGCAACCCCTCCCAGGAGGCCCTGCGGGAGGCTGCGCGCATGGGGATCTGCGGGTTCCTGCCGAAGGACGGCGCTTTGGGCGTCATTCTCGACGCGCTGCGGCACGCCTGCCCGGGCAACATGATTGTGCATCCGTCACTGGTGGCACGGCTGGGGACAGAGCCGGGATCCGCGCCGGAATTTGCCGCCTGACCGCAGGCAGTCGACCGTGAATGCCCTTGGCCGCAGCGTGCGCGGCAGCTCCACTGCCGCCCCTGAGGTCATCCAGCGGCGCGAAGTGCGGATGGCCGTGGCGCGGTTCCTGGCAGCAGGTTTCGCTGCGCTGGTCCTGGTGGCCACTCCCGTGACTTTCTGGATCCGCGATGCTGCCGAACAGCACGCCCTTGCCAATGCCAGGGATTTCACCCAGCGCCTGGCAGACAACGTTGTTGGCCCACTGATCACCCCGGAGCTCCGGGCCCGGCAACCCGCAGCCCTGGAGGAACTGGATCAGCGGGTGGCGCCGTGGCTGGCCAACGGAGGCGTCACCAGGATCAAGGTGTGGGATGAAACCGGCACGGTGGTGTACTCGGACGTCCCGTCACTGATCGGGCAGGAATTCGAACAGGAGGAGTGGGCGCACCTCCTCCTGGCCGGAGGGCCGGCCACGGCCACGCTCGAGTCCCAGACGGGTGCAGAAAACGAGTTTGAGTCCTCGTCCGGGGAACTGGTGGAGGTCTACGTCCGCTCCGCCGCCAAGGACGGGGCGCCGATGATTTTCGAAACGTATTCCTCGGGCGCGGCGGTGCGCGCGGAACAGCAGGCGGTCCTGCTCAGCATGATCCCCCCGGTGCTGTTGTCCCTGGCAGTGCTGCAGCTGGTCCTGCTGATTCCGGCGGTCCGCCTGGCCAAGCGGATCCAGTTCCACCAGGCGCAGCGCAACGCCCTGCTGCGCTGCGCCATCGAAGCCTCCGACCAGGAACGGCGCCAGATCGCCAGCGAACTGCACGACGACGTCATCCAGAACCTGTCCGGACTGGCCTATGCCCTGGAGTCGGAAGAGCGCCGCGGCCAACCCGGCCAGCGGCAGGTGTTCGCCGACGCACGGACCATGCTCCAGCGCGACATCAGGGCCCTGCGTGCCATGACCAGCGAACTCTATCCGCCGGACCTCGAAGAACTGGGGCTGAAGGCGTCCATCATGAGGCTGGAGGCACCCTTGGTGGAGCGCGGCATCGCCTTCACCGCCAGCATCCCGGAGCAGGTGTCCCTGGACCGGGACCGGGCGGTCCTGGCCTACCGGGTGGCACGCGAAGCACTGGTCAACGCCACCAAACATTCAGGGGCCTCGGCCGTGGACATCCGGATCCGCCAATCCGGCGAGCTCACCCAGATTACGGTCTCGGATGACGGCCAGGGCTTCAACCCCGGCACCGCGCACCGGGAAGGCCACTTTGGCCTTCGAATCCTCAAGGACACTGTCCAGCAGGCCGGGGGAACCCTCCACATCCGTTCGGCACCGGGCCGGGGAACATTCGTCACGGCGACGTTCCGGACTTCCACGCCCGCGGTCCGGTGGGCCGGCAGGTACCCTGCCAAGCGCCACCGCAACCGCACCATGGAACCGGAAACCATCTGGTGAACTCGACCGTGGCGTTGTCCGAGACCGGATCCCAAGGCTTTCCCTAGAAGCCCGCGCAACACTGTCCGCATGGCATCAACAGCAACCATCAGGCGCATCAGGGTCCTTGTCCCGCTCATCCTCCTCACACTGGTGGGGACCCTCGTGGCGGGCATCGTGACTGCCGCGCCGCGGACGCCGCCGGCAATGCTGGGTGCCTCAGGAGGCCTCGACGGCGGGCTGGGACGAATCAACGGGGTCATACCCCTCGAAGCCGACGGCTGGACGCCCCCATCAGCCCCGGCAGCACTCGCCAGCCCGCCGGACGGGGAAATGCACCGCGTCCGCATCCTCGTGGAACTGACAGCCATGGAGAAGGACGGTATTTCCTTTGACCCGTCGCAGTACACCGTCTCTGCCCTGGGAACGGGCAGCTGGAAGCCGATCTGGGCCACGCCCGCCCCGGCCCTTGTCCCGCAGGGGGAGAGCATGAACGCCACGCTGGTGTTCGAACTCCCGGACCGCGCCATCGACCTGACCCTGGAGTTGCCCGGCGGCCCGGGACTGTCCCTTGGTGCAGGGCACCACCGGGGCGCCAAGTGAACCGTCCCGTCAGTTCCGGGACTTCCATGAATTTTCCAAGAACCAGGCAACCCGGGCAGGGAATCCCCAAGCTGGCCCCTGCACAGTCTGGTTATTGAGCGAAGGAGACACCCAATGTCCATTTCACGCCGCCAGGTCCTGTTGATCGGAGGACTGGGAGTCCTTGGGGCGGGAGCCGCCATGCTGCCTACGGGTTCGGTTGAAGCGAAATCAGCCAGCCGGCTCAGCGACAAGGAGATGCCCCGTCCGTTCCAGTCCGCCTTTGTCCAGGCCCCGTTCCTGGCCCCCTACGCCACCGGCATCGATCCCGCTGACGGCTTGCCGGTCAACTACTACCGGGTGACGGAGAAGGCTGCCACGGCCAACATCCTGCCGCGCCTCACCACGCCGATTTTGGGCTACAACGGCATCTTTCCCGGGCCCACCATCAGCCTGGACCAGGGGACGAAGGCTGTGCTGCGGGTCCGTAACCAGCTCCCGGCCCAGCACGCGCTCGACGGGCATGCCCTGTCCACGTCCACGCACCTGCATGGATCTGCATCCCTGCCGCAATACGACGGCTACGCGTCAGACGTCACGTACCCCGGCTTCTACAAGGACTACCATTTTCCCAACTTCCAGCCGGCACGCACCCTCTGGTACCACGACCACGGGGTCCACTTCACGGCCCTGAACGCCTACTCGGGCCTCGCGGCGCAGTACCACATGCATGATCCGCTCGAACGCCAGCTGCTCCCGCAGGGCCGCTACGATGTGGCGTTGACCGTCAACGATGTAATGTTCGCCTCCACCGGGGCCCTGGGCTACGACGACAACACCCATTCGGGCCTGTGGGGGGACGTGATCCTGGTTAACGGGAAGCCCTGGCCGGTGATGAAGGTCCAGAAGCGCGTCTACCGGTTCAGGATCCTCAACGCCTCCATTTCCCGGTCACTGCGGCCCACCCTTAGCACCGGCGATCCCCTGGTGGTGGTTGGAACTGACGGAGGCCTGGTGCCCACGGCGCAAAGCGTGGCGAACTACCGGCACGGCGGGGCGGAGCGCTACGAGGTGCTGATCGACTTCCGGAAGTACAAGACCGGGCAGCGGATCGAGCTCCGGAACCTGTCCAACAAGAACAATGTGGACTACGACTACACCAACAAGATCATGGCCTTCGACGTCACCGACGAGCCAGTGGACACCACGGATCCCACCTGGAACCGGATCCCCACCACCCTGGCAGGCAGCGAGACGATGTCACTGAAGGCGAGCCAGTCGGTGAAGACCCGATCGTTCCGGGTCAAGCGGAACGATGCCACCAACCTCTGGACCATCAACGAGGACAGCTGGCAGGACGTCATAGCCAGCGGCTACAAGAAGGTGGCCGCGGATCCGGCGCTGAACTCGGTAGAGATCTGGGAAATCGAGAACAAATCGGGTGGCTGGTTCCACCCGGTCCACATCCACCTGGTGGACTTCCAGATCATCAGCCGCAACGGACGGGTACCCTTTGCCTATGAACGCGGCCCGAAGGACGTGGTCTACGTGGGGGAGGGTGAGACGGTGCGGGTCCTGATGAAGTTCACCCCGCATAAGGGTCTTTACATGATGCACTGCCACAACCTGCCCCACGAGGACCACGACATGATGGTCCAGTTCCGGGTAGGCCTCAAGGAGTCGGACCTGGACATCAACGATCCCATGACCGCCGCAAAAGCCGAGTGGGACGACGAAGAGGATTGACCACACAACGTACGACGACGGGCGGCGGCCGGGGTGAAAGCCCCGGCCGCCGCCCGTCGTCGCCACAGCAGGGGACAGGCCGGCGTGTTCCGCGCCGCTTGGCCCTGGCCTTGGTCCCGGCACTGGCATTGCTCGGCGCCCGGGCCTGGCTGGTGGAACCCTTTACCGTTTCTTCGGACAGCATGGAACCCACCATTGCCCAGGGCTCGGTGGTTCTGATGTACAAACCGGCTGCGGCCTCAGGCACGGTGCGCCGCGGCGCTGTGGTGGCTTTCACGAGCCCGGAAGACGGCCATGTGGCCATCAAGCGGGTCATTGCCCTGGCGGGGCAAGGCGTAGCCATCCGGGACGCCGAACTCTATGTGGACGGCCTGCACGTCGACGAGCCGTTCATCGACCACAGCCGCATCGACGCCACGTACTTCGGCCCCGTGACCGTTCCTGCCGGCAGCATTTTTGTGCTGGGCGACAACAGGGGTGTGTCCATTGATTCCCGGGACTACGGTGCCGTGCCGCTCACCGCCATCCAGGGCACCCTGCTGACCGGCGGGAAGTAGCCCCGGCTCTGCCGCCACATAAATGCAGGTAACCCGTCTGCGCCCACGAAAGAGTCCGGGGTCCCGGCCGCTTAGCGGCCGGGACCCCGGACTCTTCTTTCGGTGCTTACCGGAGCGAAATTGATCCTGCGGCCGTGCCGCCACGGCTTGACTGGACCAGCACGCTGGTGACCTGCCGTCCGGGGCCCGGCTTGACCTTCAGCGACCACGCGCCCAGCGTGTCCACGGTGGCCGTTCCCAGCTTGGAGACCGGCCTGCCGGGCGTGGTGTCGTAAATGACCACGGCTGTGGCGGGGACCAGGAGGGCAGCGGTGCCGCCGATGGTGGACGTACCCTGGATCCGCATTTCCGTTCCCAGCCGGTGGCGTGAACCGGGATCGAGGACCACCGTGTCCGTTTGGATGGCCAGTTGGATGGTGGCCGGCGTGCTGGTGGCTCCGTTCTTGTCGGTCACCACGAGCTCGATGGTTGCGGGACCAGCCGTCGCGGCTGCAAGCGGCGCCGTGTCGGTGGTCTTGGCGTAGAACGGGATGGAGGCCACAGGCTTGGCGGCTGTGTCACTGGACAGGGTGACGGTGGGACCGCTGACCTGGCGCCACTTGTAGCTGGCTGCTCCCGTGGATGCGCTGCCGTCGAGCTGGACGCTGCCGCCTCGGGCCAGCGTGGGGGTGGCTGCGGTGGCTGTTGCAGTCAGGGGTGCAGGCTCTGTGGGCGGAGGGGTGACCGTCCCCGTGCCATCACCGGTATCCACCACTGGACCCGGATCAGGCTGAGGGGTGACGGGATCCAGGCCCGTGGGGGTTGCGGCGCCGCCGCTGACAGTCACCTGCAGGGAGGCGGAGCTGCCGGATGCTGTCCTGACGGTCACTGTGGCCGGTGGGGCCTTGACCGGGAAGGACTTCTCGGCTGACGTGCCGGGTGCAGGGTTGTCCAGGGTGCCAAGATCTGCCACCGTCAGGGCGCCGGCCTCGCTTGATACCGCGGCGACCGTGAGGGCGGTCCCGTCGAAGGTTGCCTTGGTGACGGCTATGCTGCTGGGCTTTGCCACCTTCACGGTGCTGCTGCTGGCGGGCTTGTCGCCGATGTTGGTGATCTTGATGCCCTCCGGAGCGGTTCCGGTGATCTTGATCCTGGCGTAGTAGCGGCCGCTGCCGGGATCGCTGGCCATGGGCGTAGTCTCGAAGAGGCCAGCCTGTCCGTCCACCTGCAGTTGCGACTCGGGCCCGCTGGTGGCGAAGACATCGATCATGTCCCCGTTCAGGAAGGCGCCGTCCGCGCTGACACCGCGGTTCGTGGCGATCTTGCCCTGGAGGCCAAACTGGCTTGTTTCAAGGGCAAGGCCGCCGCCGCTGACGGAGAACTTGTTGTAGTTGAAGGGACTGCCAGTGACGGCGTGCTCCTGGTTCGGGTCGCCCAGATAGCCCTCAGGTGCTGCGGGGGCCACGGCCGGATCCCACTTCAGGAAGGGGCCGATGTTGCTCTTCAAGGCAGTACCGAAGTTGCCGATAGCGGGGGAAATGTCCTCCACCAGCTTGCCGCTTCCGGTGCCGTCGGTATCGATGGTGATGGTGCCGTAGGGGTGCTTGAACTCCAAGGTGGTGTTTGCCGGGCCGCCCTTGACCACTATCCGCTGACGGCCGAAGACCACCTGGTCGCCTTCCGTGACCGAGTTGGCAAAGGCCGCTTCCAGCCCGAGGACCAGGACAGCCTTGCCCCCTCCGGGAAGGTCCAGATCGGAGCCGGCCAGCATGTAGAAGGCTTCGTCAGGGAAGTTGCCCGGGAACGAGATGGGGGCGGCTTCGTTGGGTATATCGCCCGGCAGGAAGCCGCACAGGGGATTCTCGCCGTCCAAGCATAATTCCACGCGGGTCTTGTTGCTGTCCTCGTACCAGGCCGGGAAGCCGTACTCGGTGTTGACCGGACCTACGGCCACCAGCTTCCCGGGGTTCTTGACGGTCACTTGGGTGGCGGCAACAGCGGACCCGATGCCGGTGGCGGTGAGGATCAGTGCGGCCGCCGCGGCAACCCCCCGCCGGGTTGCAGTTCTGGGCTCCAGACGCTTGCCCGGGCCCTCAGCTGGTTGTTGAACCATTCTTCTCTCCTAAGAAATGGGGCTGATGCGCTCCACTCTCGGGGGCGGGCCTTGGAGTTTTGTTGTACCGGTCCGTCGCCGGCGGCTGGCGGCAGTGGTCATCGCCTCCCCGCCGGCTGCCACCTTGGAGGAACCTTTGGCTCTCCGGACGGGCCGTTCCGCCGCCAAGCTAAACCCAATCAGCCGTGGCTAGCCTGCTGGGAATTGGTGGCAAAGCAGCCCGGAAGGACGGACATGAGAATCCCCGCAACCCCTGAGCGTCCTGTAGTGGACAAGGCATTCCTCTTTGAACTGGGGCTCGAGCGTGAGCAGGGCGACGGGTGCCGGCAGGTTTTCGTGGACGACTTCATTGCAGGCTTGCCGCGCCGGATGGACCGGCTGCGGCTCGCCCTGTCCACCGCTGACGCGGCGGGCGCCCTTGATGCGGCCAGGGCGCTGAAAATCGCCAGCCAGATGGCGGGTGCGGAGCGTTTGGCTGGGCTGATGCTGGACCTGGAGGAGGAACTCCGGGGACCTGCTTACGAGGCGGAAACCATCAGGCTGCCCAAGCTGGCCGTGGTCTTTTACACGCCGGCCAACCGGTGCGCCATACGGACCATCGACCACCTGCAGGCCCAGCACTCCGACGCGTTCCGTTAAAGGCGTTTCCGTTGACCAGCTAAGACGGTGGCTTCGGTCGCCTGCCCGCCGGACAGGGTGATCACGCGGTCGGCCCGGCCGATGTCGGCCGCGACATGGCTGGCCTCCAGGACCGTAGTGCCCCGTCGCAACTCCGCCGCGATGGCTTCCCGGATCAGCCGGTGGGCCTCTGCATCCAGTCCCGCGGTGGGTTCGTCGAGCAGGAGGATGGAGGATTCCTGCGCCAGCCCCTGGGCAACCAGCGTGCGCTGCCGCTGGCCGCCGGACAGCTCGCGCAGCTGCCTTCCGGCAAGCTCTGTGATCCCCATCCGCGCCATGCTGTCCATCACCACCTGGCGGTCAGCGGCCCGGAGTGGACGCCCCCGGCGGTGCGGCCAGCGCCCCATTTCCACCGCCTGGCGCACCGTGCACGGCATGGTGTCAGGCGCCTCGATGTGCTGGATGACGTATGCCGGGCGTGCGTTGGTGGTGATGGTGCCGCTGTCCGGGGCCATGACCCCGGCGGCCATGGCCAGCAGGGTGGACTTTCCGGCGCCATTCCGCCCGGTCAGGACGGTGTGCGTCCCCGGCGCGAACACCAGGCTGACGCCCGACAACACCTGCCGGTCCGGATAGGCGTACCCCACATTGCTGAACCTGACGGCATCCATTCTGCTCCTTTATTGATAATGATTCTTATTAAGATACAGTGGCGGCGATGGAATGGATACTTGAACCCCTGGGCGCCTCTTTCGTGCAGCGCGCCGTCCTGGCCGGCAGCCTGGTGGCTGTGGTCTGCGCCGTGGTGGGCTCTTGGGTGGTGGTGCGGGGCATGGCCTTCCTCGGCGACGCCATGTCCCACGGGCTGCTCCCCGGAATTGCCATTGCATCCCTGCTGGGCGGCAACCTCCTCCTGGGGGCCGCGCTCAGCGCTGCGGCCACAGCGGCCGGCGTCTCCGCGATCACGCGGAACCGGCGCGTCTCCCAGGACACCGCCATCGGCCTGCTGTTCGTGGTGATGCTCTCGCTGGGTGTGATCATCGTGTCCGCTTCCGGCTCGTTCGCCGTGGACCTTACCGGCACGCTCTTTGGGGACGTGCTGGCGGTGGGCATGGAGGACGTGGTGCTGCTCGCCGCCGTCGGCTGCCTGGTGCTGGGGGTGGCCGTGCTCTTCCACCGCGCGCTGGCGGCGGCCACGTTCCATCCGCAGAAGGCCGCGAGCCTGGGGCTGCGGCCCAGCCTGGCGCATGCCGTGCTGCTGGGCATGGTCACCGTTGCCGTTGCTGCCTCCTTCCAGGTGGTGGGAACGCTCCTGGTGTTCGGGCTGCTGATCGCCCCTCCCGCGGCGGCGCTCGTGTGGGCCCGGTCCATAACGGCGGTGATGGCCCTCGGCGCCGTCATCGGCGTCTTCAGCGTGGTGGCCGGGCTGTGGATCTCCTGGTACGCGTCCACTGCCGCCGGCGCCACCATCGCCCTGGTTGCCGCCCTGTCCTATTTCGCCTCCGCCCTCTGCCACTCCGCCATCCGTGGCACCAAGCAGCGCCCCGGCGCGCTGACGGCTGCCGCCGTCGTCCCCGCCCCACTCCCGGAAAAGGAAACCCGTGCTCCGCACCACTACGCCTAGAACCGCCGCCCTCCTGCTCAGCCTGCCCGTGCTGCTGTCCGCCTGCGCCGGGCCCGGCCCGGACGCGGCATCAGCGCCGGAAACGGCTGAACCGCACGGCTACGTTGCCGGCGCGCAGGAGAATTCGGAACCGCAGACCGGCCTGCTCACCGTCAACGCCGCCACGGGGGAGGGGCAGCTGCTTTCGCTCCTCACCGGTGAGGCGTCCGCCGCCGGCGTTGGCGGTCCCGTCACTGCCGCCTACCGTGACGGCCGGTACGCCCTGATGGCCACGGATGCCGGGGTGGAAGTCTTCGATACCGGCGCCTGGACCGTCGACCATGGCGAGCACAAGCATTACTACAGCGCCGAGCCCGGCTCCGTGGGGCTCCTGCAGGTGCCGGACGCGGGCGCAGTGGCCGGTGACGGCACCTCCATTGCGGTTTTTTCGGAGTCCGGCGGGTACGCGGCCGTATACCGCCACCAGGATCTCGACGCCGGCAACCTGGCGGAGTCCGCCCGGATCACCACCTCACCGCACACCGGCGTGGTGGTGCCATACGAGGGCCACTACCTTGCCTCCGTGGCCACCGGTTCCGGTGCCGCGGACGGAGTTGAAGTGCGCGACGCCGGCGATTCGGTGGCGCTCGGCCGGCAGGACTGCCCGGGCCTGGCCGGGCACGCCGCCACCCGGGCGGGCATCGTGTTCGGGTGCTCGGACGGAGCGCTGCTGGTCAGCGAGGACGGGGGCACCTTCAGCGCGGAGAAAATTCTGTATCCCGACGGCGGCGCGGGCCGTCCGCAGGCTGCGCACCTGGACCACCGCCCCGGGTCCAACGAACTGGCCGGGCCGGCCGGCGATGCCGGGGTGTGGCACCTCGATGCCGCCAAACGGAAGTGGACGTTCCTGCCCACGCCGGCTCCGGTGGTTGCCGCTTCCGCGGTGGGCGACGGGCGACGGGTACTGGCTGTTGCCGCCGATGGATCACTGCTGACCCTGAACCCTGCCTCCGGTGCCGTTGATGCACAGGTTCCGCTGCTTGCGCCTGCCGCCACGGGAAGCGCTGCTCCCCGGATCCTGGTGGACACCTCCAGGGCCTATGTGAGCGACCCCGCCCGCTCCGCTGTGCACGAGATCGACTACGCGGACGGGCTGCGGGTGGCACGGAGCTTCGACGTTCCTGCTGCGGACTTCGTGCTGGAGACCGGACTGTGAGGCGGGGCATGGGCATGCGGAGCGGCCTGGCTGCAGGGCGCACCCGTGCCGGGAAAGCAGGCTGGCCCGCCAAGCTGGGCGCGCTGCTGGTGCTGGGCCTCGGCCTGGGGCTTGCCCTGGGCGGATGTTCGGCCGCTGCCGCGGAGCGCCCCACAGTGGTGGTCACCACCAACATCCTGGGCGACATCACCCGCAACGTGGTGGGGGAGCAGGCCGATGTGGTGGTCCTCATGGCTGCCAACGCCGACCCGCACTCATTCGGCATCTCCGCCCGGCAGGCTGCCGGGATCGAAAACGCGGCCCTCATCATCCACAACGGCGGCGGCCTTGAAGAGAACGTCCTCAACCATGTGAAAGCAGCCGAGGCCGAAGGTGTGCCGGTGTTGCCGGTGCTGGACGCCGTCGGGCCCCTCTCCTTCACCCAGTCCGGACAGGGCGCTCCGGACCCGCACTTCTGGACCGATCCCTCCCGCGTGGCCCGGGCCGCGGATGCCATCGCCGCGGCAGTCAGTGAGCACGTGGCCGGCGCCGACACCGGTGCCGTGCGCTCGCAGGCAGCCACCTACACCGGGCAACTGCAGGAACTGGAGGCAGCCATGGAGGCCGGATTCGCCGGCATCGATCCCGGCCAGCGCAAGCTCATCACCAACCACCACGTGTTCGGCTACCTGGCCGATCGGTTCGGTTTCGAGGTGGTGGGTGCCGTGATCCCCAGCGGAACGACGCTCGCCTCACCCAGTCCCACCGACCTGGCCGACCTCACCGGCAAGATCCGGTCCGCCGGGGTGCGGGCCATCTTCGCCGATTCGTCGCAACCCGCCCGGCTGGCCGAGGTGCTGGCCGCCGAGGCCGGCGAGGACATCACCGTGGTCCCGCTCTTCACCGAATCACTGGGCCCTGAAGGATCCGACGCCGGCACCTACCTGGGCATGATGCGCGCCAACGCCGAACGCATTACCCGGGCCCTGGCCTGACCCGGCACAACCAGACAGACCTGGGCTCCGCTCCCGGAGCTCCCCACCCACACAGAAGGAACCACCCATGTATCACCGCATCGCACCCGTCCGCCTGATGACAGTGCTGGCCGCCGCCGGCCTGCTGCTCTCCGGCTGCGGCACTGCCGCCTCAAGCCCCGCCAGCCCGGCGCCAACCCAGGCCGCCACCGTGGACTCCGCAGCGCCGCGCCTTGTCACCACCTACGATGGCGGTATCCAGGTCCT
Organism: Pseudarthrobacter sp. 1G09; assembly: GCF_050038305.1. Classification (NCBI taxonomy): domain Bacteria; kingdom Bacillati; phylum Actinomycetota; class Actinomycetes; order Micrococcales; family Micrococcaceae; genus Pseudarthrobacter; species Pseudarthrobacter sp. 1G09. The sequence goes on along the minus strand of NZ_CP188306.1, from coordinate 3,338,101 downwards.
CGACCCGGAGACCTTCAAGGTGCTGGCCGACTTTCCCATGGAGGGGTTCAACCGCATCAACCCCGCCGGCGACGGCCGCCATGTGGTCATCTCCACCGCCAAGGGATTCGAGGTCCTGGACACCGGGGCGTGGACCGACGGCGGCAGGCACTATGCCCAGGAAACCGCCATGACGGACATCGTCTTCCCCACCACCAAGCCGGGCCACGTTGTCCGCCACCATGAAAAAACCATCCTCTTCAGCGACGGAACCGGCGAGGTGACTGTCTTCAATTCTGCGGACCTGGCCGCCGGACAGCCCCGGGTGGAAACACACCGCGCCGAAGAAGCCCACCATGGTGTCGCCGTCGAACTTGCCAACGGCGAGCTCGTCCTCACCCTCGGGAACGACAAGGAACGGCCCGGCATTGTGGTGACGGACGCCGACGGCAAGGAAATCGCCCGGAACGAGGACTGCCCGGGCGTTCACGGTGAGGCCACGGCAGCCGGCGAGGCAGTGGTCATCGGATGCGAGACCGGCGTCCTGATCTACGCCGACGGCGCCATCACCAAACTGGCGAGCCCTACTGAATACGGAAGGATCGGCAACCAGGCCGGCTCGGAGGAATCCCCGGTGACGCTGGGCGACTACAAGCAGGACAAGGACGCCGAACTGGAACGGCCGGAGACCGTCTCCCTGATCAACACCGAGACGAAATCCCTGGCCTTCGTGGACCTCGGCACCAGCTACAGCTTCCGTTCCCTGGGCCGGGGACCGCACGGCGAAGCCCTGGTGCTCGGCACCGACGGCGCGCTGCACGTCATCGACCCCGCAACAGCGGCCGTCAAAAACGTCTTCCCGGTGACCGCGCCGTGGGAGGAACCGCTGGACTGGCAGCAGCCCCGGCCCACCCTGTTCGTCAACGGGCACACCGCCTACGTCACCGATCCGGCGTCGAAGTCCATCCACGCCGTCGACATCGAAACCGGGAAGATCACCGGCACCGGCGCGCTGGAGGCAGTGCCCAACGAGCTGACCGGGGTTACCGGCTAGGCGCTTGTCCAGGTCTGCTCCTGGGAGCCGCGGGCGGTTGCGTCCGCGGCTCCCAGGGCTCTTGCGCGAAATTTGTGGTTGGTTTCAGGGCCGCCGCTACTACTATCTGAGGAAGAAGCCACCCTGCTGACTACATAGGGGCCGGACCATGCTCGGAGAACTCACCACAGAGACCGTTGCCAATCGCAACAACGTCACCGTGCTGGGCCGCGCGGACGGGCCGGTGATGATGTTCGCCCACGGCTACGGCTGCGACCAGGACATGTGGCGGCGGCTGGTGCCCTACTTCGCCGCCGACTACCGGGTGGTGCTCTTCGACCATGTGGGCGCCGGACACTCGGACCTTGAGGCGTACGACCGGGAAAAATACGGAACCCTGATCCTGCAATGCACCGATGACCTCCTGGCACCGGCAGCGGTGGGTTCCTACGTCCACCAGCAGCTCGGCCGCAGCTCCCTGGTCCAGCTGACGGCAACCGGCCACTGCCCCCACGTGAGTGCTCCCGAAGCCACGGCTGCAGCCATCCTGCACTACCTCCATCCACACCCATGACGGACACCGCCGGCCAGCCCGTGGCCAACTTTGAGACGCTCTTCCACCAGGCTCCGTGCGGCTACCTCATCACGGACGACGCCGGCCTTATCTCCGCGGTCAACGACACCTTCGTGCGGTGGACCGGTTACAGCCGGGCGAAGCTGCTCGGAATGAAGCTGCAATCCCTGATGCCGGTGGGTGACCAGATCCTCTACGCCACCCACTGCATTCCGCAGCTGGGCATTACCGGCTCGGTGTCCGAGATTGCCGTGGACATCATCGGCTCTGACGGCGTCCGGCGCCCGGCGCTGCTCTCGGCCTCGCGGTTCGCGGCGACGGGGCAGGAACCGGACAGCGTCCGCGTGATCATCTTCAGCGCCCACGAGCGCCGGCTGTACGAGAAGGAACTGGTCTCCGCCCTGCGCGCCGCCGAGGAAGCGGATACCAGGCGTGCCCTCGCGGAGCAGGAACTGCAGCGGCTGGCCCTGCACGACGCGCTGACAGGCCTGCCCAACCGGGCCGGCCTGAAGGCCCGGTTTGGCGCAGTGCGGGCTGTCGGTGCAGCAACGGACAGCATGAGTGAGGGGAATCCGCTGGCGGCCCTCTTTATCGACCTGGACCACTTCAAGGCAGTCAACGACAGCCTGGGCCACGGAGCCGGGGACAACCTGCTGGTGTCCGTGGCGGGGCGGCTGGCCGCCGCTGTCCACGCGCCCGGTGCGGTGGGCCGGTTGTCCGGGGACGAGTTCGTGGTGCTGGACGCAGTGGCCGGGACAGAGGAAGCGGCCGCCCTGGCCGCCCGGCTGCTGGACGTCCTCGCGGCACCGATCCATCTCGAGGGCATCGAAATCGTCACCTCGGCCAGCATCGGCATCGCGGTTGCCCGGGGCGGGGACCACTCCGTTGAGGACCTCATCCGCCGTGCGGACATCGCCATGTACCGGGCCAAGGAACGCGGCCGGAACCGCTGGGAGCTGCACCGGCCGGCACCATCGGACCCGGCGGTGGACCGGCTCCGTGCCCTCGGCGAGCTGCGCCGGGGGATCGGCGAAGGCGCCCTCCGCGTCCACTACCAGCCCCGGATTGACCTGCACACGGGGCGGGCCAGCGGCGTGGAGGCCCTGGTGCGCTGGCAGCATCCCACCCGGGGCCTGCTCCCGCCGTCGGAATTCATTGCCATGGCCGAGGAATCCGGGCTGGTGCGTCCGCTGGGTGAGTGGGTGCTGGACGAGACCCTGAAACTGGCCGAAAGCCTGCGCCGGGATGACCACCACGGTGCCGGACTGGAATTTGCCGTCAACCTGTCCGCCCGGCAGCTCAACGATCCCGGCCTGGTGGACATGGTGGAAGGCGCGCTGGAGCGGCGCAACATGGACCCGGCGCTGCTGCTGCTCGAAATCACCGAAACGGCACTGATGTCCGATCCCGGCGCGGCCGTGGAATCACTGACCGCCCTCAAGAACCTGGGCGTGGGGCTCGCTGTCGACGACTTTGGCACGGGCTACTCAAGCCTCACCTACCTGAAGAAGTTCCCCATCAACGAACTGAAGATTGACCGGTCCTTCATCATGGGGCTGGGACTGGACACCGGGGACGCTGCGATCGTGGGCAGCTGCATCGACCTGGCACACGCGGTGGGGATCCGGGCCGTGGCCGAAGGGGTGGAAACCTCCAGCCAGGCACAGACGCTGCAGGACATGGGCTGCGACCTAGCCCAGGGCTACCTTTTCGCCCGTCCGCTTCCTGAGCCGCGGCTCAGGGAATGGCTGGCATCGCACACCTGAGTACGGCCCTTAAACGCACGCCGCCCCGTCCCGAGCCGCCACCCGTATGTGTGGGTTCAGCGGCAAAGGGACAGGGCGAGGGGCGGAACTTTCAGGAATGGCTGGCACGCGGGCCCGAAGCATGGGCTCTGTGGTGCCAGGGTCTTCGCTATGCGGCCAGGCGGGTTGCGGTGGCGGGAACCTTGCGGTGCGGCGCCAGGACACTAATAGCGCAGGGTGCCTGGAGCGGATCGATCCTGGTGGGCAGATGTCGGGTTTCCGACGCGGTCCGGAGCATCTCCAGTGCGGCTTCATCCACGAAGGCCTGCGAGATATCCAGTTCCAGGTCCAGCCCTTCCTTCAAGGAGTTGGCCCGTTTAGCTACTACGTAAAGGGCGTTGACGCTGTGGACGGTGATATGCCCCTTTGCAATCACCTTCGCACGTGCGTGGTCGAGATCAATACGGACAACAATGTGGAGCTTGGAGTTCAAGATGTAAAGCCTTCCCCGGCATTGGCTGCGACGCTGCAGCTTTTTGCGTGGCCGTTTTCATCAGCCTCATACAGAGTAGGGGTTGAATGTGATGCACGCAACACTTTGACGAATTTATTACCGGACGGCTTGATGCTGATCCTGTGACTGCAGGTCAGCCCACTGCTTCGGGAACCCTGCCGGCCAGGTCCGGAAGCCTTCCGGTCAGCACCGCTACGGGAGCCGCTGACCAGCGCTGACGCTCGGGTTCGAAGGACACCACCACTGAGGCATCGGTTTCGCGGGCCTCATCCATGGCAAGCAGCAGGGCGTCCTCCATGTGCCGGGCATACTCCAGCCGATCTCCAAGGGAGCCCTGCAGGTCCGCATCGTCAATGAGCACATGGCCCTTGCCGTCCACGATGACCTTCAACGAATACCCCTGGTCCTCGTGGAGGGACCCGCGGGTGGATGAAATTTCCGTGACTCTGTCTGCCCGGACCAGCCCGTTGCCGAGCGTGCGGATCCACATTTCACCCATTGCATTGACCTCCCCTTGGCTGGGGGCGCGGATCAGCACCCCTAAGGCGAAATGTACTCCTCTGCGGGCCGTTTGTGACCCCCGAATTTAATGCCTGGGGAAGGGTGGCCGGCGCTGCGGTGCACCCGGCCTTGCGGGACCTTCGGCACTTCCGGGCCAGCGCGGTCCGGCGCGACGCTAATGGCATGCCTTCGACCAGCCGCGGCGGCGGTGTCGGCTCCGTCCTCGTCAATGCTGTCCTGCTGTGGGCCATCAATATGTGGCCCGGCTGGCGCATGGTGCCGTTCCTGGCTTCGGACATGACGCGCGTCCTCGACGCCGTCAATGCCGCCCTCATTGCCGGCATCATCGTGAACCTTGCCTTCGTAGTGGTCCGGTCGAGGGGCCTGCAGGCCTTGGGAAACCTGGTGGTTTTCGGCTTCGGAATGGCCGCACTGCTCCGGCTTTGGGATGTTTTCCCGTTTGATTTCGGCGATGGCTGGCCCGGCTGGCCGATGGTGGTGCGGGTGTTCCTGGCGCTGGGAATGGTGGGCTCGGTTATCGGTGCAGTGGTGGAGGTGGTGGCTTTGATCCGGTCACTGGCAGGGCTGGCACCCCGGACCCGGCAGTAGTTCTGTTGCGCTGGGCGACGTTGCGCGCCGGAGTGAAGGAGGGTGCAGCCCTAGGATAAATCTGATGACTTCCCCCGGTGGCTCCCAGCCCTTCAACCTGCGCAGCATTGCGGTGGCCGCCTTTGGACCCACCCTGCTGTTTGGCCTGGGACAGGGGGCCATCCTTCCCGTGGTGGCACTGACCGCCCGCGACCTGGGCGCCACTGTCGCCGTGGCGGCGCTCATCGTCACCCTGATGGGACTCGGATCCTGGTTCTTCAACCTGCCGGCCTCGCTCGTCACGCTGAAGTTCGGCGAGCGCTGGTCCATCGTGGGCGCGTCCGTCGCCGCCGGCCTGGCGCTCGCCGCTGCCGGGCTGTCCTCCCTGGTGCCCAACGGACTGGTGCTGCTCGCCGTGGCGATGACCGTCGTCGGGATGTCCGGAAGCGTCTTTGGCCTGGCCCGGCAGAAGTACCTCACCGAGGCGGTGCCGGTGGGGTTCCGGGCCAGGGCGCTGTCCACGCTGGGCGGCGTAAACAGGATCGGCGTGTTCATCGGGCCGTTCCTGGGTGCTGCGGTGATGCAGTTTGGCGGCATTAATGGCGCCTACTGGGTGGGTGTGGTGGCCATGGCGGCGGCCGCGCTGCTCTCCCTCACCATCCCGGACCTGGCCTCTCCGGACGCGTCCGACGGCGGCACGCCGGGCCCGCAGCCCACGCTTCGGAGCGTCGCGGTGTCCCACGCGGGGGTCTTCCTCTCCGTGGGCATCGGCATCCTGCTGCTGTCCGCCCTCCGCTCCTCGCGGCAGGTGGTGATCCCGCTGTGGGCCGACCACCTCGGCATGGACGCCACCTCCGCCTCGCTCATTTACGGCCTGTCCGGGGCCATCGACATGCTGGTGTTCTATCCCGCCGGCAAGCTCATGGACCGCAAGGGCCGGCAGTTCGTGGCTGTGCCGTCCACCCTGCTGATGGGTGCGGCGCTGGTGCTGATCCCGCTGACCGGTTCGTTCACCGGGCTGCTGCTGGCCTCGCTGCTGATCGGGTTCGGCAACGGCATCAGCTCCGGTCTGGTGATGACGCTGGGGGCCGATTTCTCGCCGGACCGCGGCCGCGGCCAGTTCCTTGGGCTCTGGCGGTTCATGGCCGACGCCGGCTCCACGGGCGGGCCGCTGCTGCTCTCCGGGGTGACCGCCGTGGCATCCCTGGGCGCGGGGATCTCGGCCACCGGCATCCTGGGGTTAGCGGCGGCGGCCGTGTTCGCCGTCGTTATTCCCCGCCTGAAGCACCGCCGCAACTACTGACGTGCGCCATCACGTGGAGTCCCCAAAAACCGCATCTTAGGGACTCCATCTGATAGGGCAACGGGCCATGGTGGGTGGACACTGTTCCCATGAACATTCCCCGGAGCATCCAGCGGGACTGCGTCATCGCCGGGGGAGGGCCCGCCGGTATGGTGCTCGGCTACCTCCTCGCGCGGGCTGGCCTGCAGGTCACGGTCCTGGAAAAGCACGCCGACTTCCTCCGTGATTTCCGCGGTGACACCATCCACCCGTCCACCATTACGCTCCTGCGCGAACTGGGCCTGCTGGAGCGGTTCCTGGACCTGCCGCTGACCCGCATCACCACCATGGACGCGGTCTTCGACGGGGAGCGTTTCACGATCGCCGACTTTGGCACCCTCCCGGCGCCGGACAACTTCCTGGTGTTCGCCCCGCAATGGGATTTCCTGAACTTCCTGGCGGCCGAGGCCTCGACGCTGCCGGGGTTCGAGCTCCGGATGAGCACACGGGCAGATGAAGTACTTCACGACGGCGGCCGCGTGGCCGGGGTGCGGGCCACGGATCCTGATGGCGCGCTGGAAGTCCGCGCGCCCCTGACCGTGGCGGCCGACGGGCGCGGATCGTCGCTCCGGAACGACGCCGGGCTTTACCCAACCGGCTCGGGCGTGCCCATTGACGTGCTGTGGTTCCACCTGCCCAAACCCCGCGACCCGCTTCCGCCAACGCTCGGCTATGTTTCCGGCAAGGGGATGGTGCTGACCCTGGACCGGGGCAGCTACTACCAATCCGGCATGATCATCCGGAAGGACAGCTTCGAAAGCATCAAAGCCGAAGGGCTTGCCGCGTTCTGTGCCCGCATCGGTGCCGCAGCTTCCCACCTTGCCGTCCCGGCGGAGAGCATCGTGGGTTGGGACCAGATCAAACTCCTGTCCGTGAAGATTAACCGGCTGGAGACGTGGCACCGGCCCGGCTTTATCGCTATTGGCGACGCGGCCCACGCGATGTCGCCCATGTTCGGCGTTGGCGTCAATTACGCCATCCAGGATGCCGTGGCACTCGCCAACGCCGTCACGCCCGGGCTGGCCCGCGGAGAGGTGCGCGACGAATCGCTGGCAGCTGTGCAGAAACGCCGGGAGGTACCGGTCCGGAAGATGCAGCGCATTCAACGCCTGGGCCACCGCGCCATCGCACGGCGCCCCGGCCGGCGCGCTTTCGTTCCCCGGCCCGCCAAGTGGGTTCTGCGTGCCTTCGGCCCGCGGATACGCCGGACGGCAGCCCGGTTCATCGGTATCGGGTTCCGCCCAGAACACCCACGGATTTTCTGACCCGACGGGGGAGTTTGGCCGGCGGCGTTGGTGGGTACCTGCCGGACCGCGGTTATCCTCGACACATGGGTGAAACGGGGACTCGGGTTCGGAACAGCCCACTGCAGAAAGCGCTGTGGTGGGTGCAGGACTATGTGTACGCGGCCATGTGCCAGGTGGAGGGCGTGCTGTCCCGGGTGCAGCCCGGGTCCTTCCACCAAGGGACACGGAACCCCGTGGTGATCATCCCCGGGGTGTACGAAAACTGGCAGTTCATGCTGCCCCTGATCCAGCGGATCCACGACGCCGGCCACCCCGTCCACGTGGTCACGGTCCTGCAGCGGAACAAGCTGGAGATCCCGGCGGCGGCCCGGCTGGTGGCCCAGCACATCGAGGAGGCGGGGCTGCATGACGCCGCCATCGTGGCGCACAGCAAAGGCGGGCTGATCGGCAAGTACGCGATGCTGATGATGGACCCGGAGCACCGGATCAGCAAAATGATCACAGTGTGCACCCCCTTTTCCGGCTCCAGCTACGCCAGGTACATGCTGCTGCCGAGCCTGCGGATGTTCTCGCCGCGGAATGCCCTGACCCTCGAATTGGCCCGCGAAGAAGCCATCAACAGCAGGATCACCTCCATCTACGGCCCGTTCGATCCGCACATCCCCGAGGGAAGCATCCTGCCGGGCGCCACGAACATTGCGCTTCCCACGGCGGGGCACTTCCGGATCCTGGGCGACCCGGAGACCGCCCGGATCATCACCGAACAGCTGGCCCTCCCGGAGGCCGGCTCCCCGCTGTAAGCTCCACGGCCTGCGCGTGGGTATAAGCCCTGTTCAGGCCGTGGTTTAGCTTTCAAATAACTTGAGCATTCTTTGTCCTTTTGCCCCCTCAGTTCCTGAGTTTGGCTGTGCATTGTTGTTCCCAGCAAGACAACTTCCACCTAAGTAAGCAAAGTCTGAGGGGACACATCATGAAGAACAGCACTCTGATCAAGGGAACCGCAGCCATCGCCGTAGGCGCAGCACTGTTGCTGGGCGGCGGTGGATCGCTGGCCAACTGGAACGCCGAGGCATCCGCGGCTCCCGGCACCATCGTCGCCGGCGACCTGAACGTTGCGAAGACCGCCGCGGGCGTCTGGAAGGACCGGGCCGGCACCACCATCGACATCAACACCTACAAGGTGGTTCCAGGCGACAAGCTCACCTTCACCCAGGACCTGACCGTCACCCTGGTAGGCAACAAGATGGCCGCCGACGTCAGCACCACCGGCATCAGCGCCACCAACGGCTTCACCCCCGCCAACGTCTCGGTTTCCGCACCGGCCCTCACCCTGGGCGGGACGGCCGTGGCCAACCCCCTGAAGCCCACCGGTTCCGCGCAGACGGTCACCGCAACCATCACCTTTGAATTCCTGTCCACCACCACGGGCCGTGCAGACACCACCGCCAGCTACAACTTCAACAACGTGGCGTTCCAGCTGACCCAGGTGGCCCAGGCCGGTCTTTCCTAACCTGACGTGGCCGGGTGGCCCTCGGGCCGCCCGGCCATCAGAATCAGGAAACCGACCAGGAGGAGACCACGATGCGCATCAAGCGCTCACTGCAGGCGGCGGCCCTGGTCGCCGCAGCAGTGCTCCTGGGCTTCCTCACCGTTCAAGGCAGCTACGCCCTCTGGAATGCCACAGTTGTTGCTACTCCCGGGACAGTGAGCTCGGCATCGTTCGACATGGCGATGACGGCGGTCAACTCGGGCCAAACCACCAACATGACGCTGGCCAACGGAACGGCAGCAACCCTGACGCTGTCTCCGGCAGGCACCCTGGGGCCCGGAACTCCGGTGTACGGCGGGGTGCAGGTCACCAACAACACCAACGCCGGTGGCCAGTTCAACACCGTCATCACAGCAGGCCAGCCAACCATTACCAATGTCAGCGGCGGGACCCTCGCCAGCTACCTCAGTGTTACCGCCAAGCTGGCCACCTCCACCGCAGAATGCGGCAACGGCACCGGGTTCACGGCGATAGGTGCGGGCGGGCTCGCCTCGCCCACTGTGGCTAAGAACGGTTCCACCATCTTTTGTTTCCAGGCCAGCCTCAGCTCGGCGGCCCCCACATCCGTGAAAGGACAAGCAGTGAACATCACCCTTCCGCTCACCGCCCGTCAGTGCGGGGTGTCCGGTGGCTGCTGACCTGACCGCCGGGCCGGCCTTCCCGGCCGGCGCATCGCGCAAGAAGTCCCGCTTCGCCAACCCGTCGCCGTCGGACGCTGACGAAAGCCGCCGCAAGGGCACCGGGGTGTGGGCCGCCGTCGGACGCATCCTGAGCATGTCCGCCATGCTCGTGGCGCTGTTCGCGGCCGCGGTCCTGATCGTGATTCCGGTGGCAACCGGCTCGCAGTCCTACACCATCCTGACCAAGTCCATGGTGCAGAAGTTCCCGCCGGGCACCTTCATGGTGATGAAGCCGGTGGCGTTCGACGAACTCAAGTACGGCGACGTCATCACCTTCCAGATGTATTCCGGCCGGCCGGACGTGGACACGCACCGGATTGTCGGTTTCGGGTCCACCCAATCGGGGGAGAAGACGCTGATCACCAAGGGCGACAACAACGGCGCCAACGATCCCGAGCCAGTCCGGGCCATCCAGGTCAAAGGCAAGCTGTTCTACGCAGTTCCGTACGTGGGCTTCGTAGCCAACGCCCTGGGCAACGCGGACCGCGGCACCTGGACTGTCCTGGCCGCCGTCGGCCTCATCGGCTACGGCGCCATCACGGTCTATAAGTCCGTCCGCAAGCCGCGCGGCAGCAAGAGTCCGGCCGGGGCCGTGGCCTAAATGCGCACGTTCCGGAACCTGCCAGGGGCCGCGGTGGCCGTCGGTGCTTTCGTGCTGACAGTCATGCTGGGGCTCGGTGGAACCGCGGCGTCGGCCCTGTGGCAGCAAAGCGCGACAGCCACCATGACTGTCGCGTGGCCGCTGCAGGCCTTCACCGGATTCACCTGCGGAAACGACAACCCCCAAAAGATCGCCACACTGTCCGCCGCAGGAACCAGCAAACCGACCTCCTTGACGTATTCGGCACGGCAGGCCAACGGAACCTATGGACCGTCCTACACGGAATCGGTGGTGCTGGGAACCACCAGCACCGTCACCTTGACCATTGGTTCACAGATTATTGCCGCCAACCGCTCCACGTCACAGCTCACCATTCGTGTCGTGGCCACCTACGCGGACCAGACACAGGTCACGGCCAGCGCTGTTGTCGGCCTGGAGCAGGGCAACAACAGCGACAAAGTCATCTGCATCTCAGCCGCCGCCTAGTGTGCACAGCCTCCGCCAGCTCGGCGGAAGCAGGCGCCGCCACCACCCCCCCCGAGGGCGGCGCCAGCTTCTGCCGAGCTGGTTTGGTTTAAGGGCTGGAAGATCCGCCGGTAGCGCCCGAGGGTCCCAAAGGCACTGACGGCCGGAGTTGGCCGGCCGGATTTCCCTGAATCACCCTGTGGATCACCCAAGGCACGGCCTCGTCAGGGCAACAAGCCGTTAAAGGCGAAGAACCGCTGCCCTGACGGGAGCGGCTCAAGATGACCGGGAAGTGGGTTCCTGGCGGCGCCCACTTCAAGACGCCGCCAGGAGATGGGGGGCGTCTCCAGCAGGAGCCGCGATACCGGGTCCCAGCAACCCGGTAAGAGCTACTATCCGGTACCCGGATCAAGGTACGGCCGGATCTGCCGCAAGGAACACTCAACTTCGCGTCATGATTTGAACCATTCCGCGCCCACATGCGTCTCACCAAGGGTAGGAAGGCCCTGCCGTCCTGTCCAACTCCCCATGTTTTGAACTGGCTAGCAGTAGATGTCGTTTTGAGCCCTCAAAACGACATCTACTGCCACCTGGTTGGGGAGGCAGATGGGAGGTGGCCAAAGTGACCCGGGGAGCCGCAGCGGGCCTGGCGTCAGCGGCGCCGCGCCGCGAAAGCGAACAGTGATGTGGTGGCCACGGTGGCCAGGTAACCGGCGATCACGATCAGCGAGATCCCGGCCCAGAAGTAGTTGGTGGTGCTGGTTTCCTGCCATGGGCTCGGTGCAATCCGGATCAGCGAATAGGCAGCAACGGCCGCGGAGGCAAGGCCAATCAGCACGGGAAGGACCAGCCAGATCCTGGCCGAGCCGATGTGCCGGTTGAAGCCCTCCCAAGCAATCCAGGTTCCGCGCCGCAGGATCAGCCACCCGGCAGGAATCATGAATGCCCCCACCAGCAGGAACGCGGCCACAACATCGGCCGGGCGGTGCCACTGGTTGATCAGCGTGGACACCCCGGAGGCGATGGCGAACGTGCCGCCCACGAACCCGGCCATGGGCCGCCAGCGGGGCGATGCCATCAGGAAGACGGCCGCCGCAGCAGATGCCGCCAGGGTGGTGTGCCCGGACGGCAGCGAGTTCAGCTCCAGGGTCACCACGCCCTTGTCAGGCCGGGCGGGGAGCAGGTCCTTGAGCACCTGCGTGGCAACGTTCGCGCCGATGCAGGCCGCCACGGCGATCCCGGCTTCGGTCCAGTGTTTCCGGATCACGGTGACGAACAGGATCACGACGGCGGCCATCACCAGGGAGATGGTGGGCAGCAGGTCCAGGAACCGGGTGGTTGCCTTGCCGGCTGGGCCGTGGATGTCCACCGCTTCCACCAGGGCGGACTCATCGATGAACTGCCCCGTGGTGGTTTGCACGAAGTAGTAGTACGTGGCCACGAGCCCGGCAACGCAGGCAAGGGTGGCCAGCACGAACAGGAAACCCGAGCCCGGTGCGGGCCGGGCAGGCGTCCTGGGGTGCGTTTGCCGTGAGGAAGTCATCGCCGTTAAGGGTGTCATAGAAAGCTGGGAGGCCTCTCCGCGTGTGCTGGGCGCGCCGTCGGTGTTCACTACTCGTGCGGGCTGGTTGGGGGCAGCCGGGGAATGCTGGCCGCTGCCACCACCAGCGCAAGGGCGCCCAGCCCGAACGGCAGGGCCGTCAGCGTAGCCACGCCACCCACCAGGAGCGGGCCGCCGGCGTCGCCGAGTTCCCTGCCGAGCTCGGCCGATCCCATGGTGCGGCCCATCCGTTCCGGCGGGGTGCTGTCCGCCAGGTGCGCGAAGCCCAGGGGAGTGGCAGCGCCGATGCCCACTCCGATGGCTGCCGCCGCAGCGAAGATGGTGACCGCGGCGGGGGCGCCCGCCAGCAGTGCGACGCCGGCGGCAATCAGGAGGAGCCCCGCCGTCGTGCCCCTGTTGTCCGTAACCCGGCCCTGGTCCCGCAGCCTGCCCATCCACGGCTGGGTCAGCACCGAGCCGAGCGCCAGGACGCTGACGGCGGCGGTACCGGCGAAGGCGTCCATGCCGTGGCGGGTGGCAAGTGCGGGAAGGAAGCCGATGGCCGCGCCGAGCGCGCCGGTGGAGGCGGCGAGGACCAGCGTGGGAACCCAGAACCTGCGCTCGCCCACCTGCCGGGCCAGGTCCATGACCGTGTAGCGCTGGCGGGGGAGCGGCTCGAGGTGCGGTACCGCCGCCAGCACCCACACGGCAGTGGCCGCTGCCAGCGCGGCCAGGGCGCCGAACAGCAGGGCGAAGCCGCCGGCCAGGATCAGCCCGGCTCCCAGCAGCGGGCCGATGATGTAGCCAAGGCTCTTCCAGGAGCCGTATTTGCCAAAGTAGGCACCCGCCTTTCCGCCGCGGGCGAGCCTCGCCACCATGGCGGACGACGCCGGCGAGAAGGCTGAGGCGGCGGCGCCCTGTCCCAGCCGGGCCAGGGCGAGCATGAGCGGGTCCGCTGCCCACAGCCCGATGAGCGACAGGGCAGCGAACGCCAGGAGCCCGCCCACGATGACCGGTTTGGGCCCCACCCGGTCGCTGAGGGCACCGAACACGGGTTTGAGGAAGACCTCGGCGACGTCGTACAGGGCCAGCAGGATGCCGAGGTTCAGCAGCGTCAGGCCGATGTTCCCGCTTTGCGCGCCCAGGCCGGCCGCGATGCTGTGGGCACCGAAGGCCGTCACAAACCCGGCGGCGTACAGCGGGGCCGTGGCGGTGCGGGTGGCCACCAGGTGGGAAGGGGTTCCGGACTCAGTCACACGATGGACTGTAACAACTGTTGGATCTCATGGCGCGCACCCCGTGTCAGGCGAGGTCGGCCATGATTTCCCCGATGATCTCGAACTGTTCGCGGACGCCGCCTTCCATGCCGGACTGCGCAATCATGTCGCGGACTTCCCGGCTGCCCGCATGGGTGCGGATGCTGACCCTGGTGGCGGCGCCGTCGTCGGCCGGCTCGAAGGTGACAGTGTTGACCACCGCGCCGTCTTCGCCGTCCTGCGCCATGCCCGGGAATTCCATCACCTCCGTGTGCACGATCCGCGCATCCGGCTCGATCTCGCGGTAGGTGCCGTGGAAAGCCACCTCCGCTTCGCCGTGCGCCAGCATGACGTAACGCCATCTCCCGCCCACCCGGAAGTCCATCTCCGCCACTGTCATCTCGCCGCGCCGCCCCGGCCACCAGCGCCGGACGAGCTCCGGCGTGGTCCAGGCCTTGAAGACGAGGTGCGGCGGGGCGTCCACCGTCCGGGTGATGAGGATTTCCTCGTCGCTGGGGAAGGTCATGTCCATGGTCCTGCCGCCTGCCTGTGCCATTGTCCTGCTCCTTAGTGTCCGCTTTTCTGATCCTGGATGTCTTCCAGTACGCCGTCGAGGAGGTCGAAGCGGTCCGCCCAGAGGTCCGCGTAGCCGGACACCCAGTCATGGATGGGCTTCAGCGCCTGCGGCTGGAGCCGGTAGACCCGTTGCCGCCCGGCGTCGCGGACTTCCACGGCGCCCACCTCCCGCAACACCCGCAGGTGCCGGGATACGTGCGGCTGCGCCAGCTCCAGCAGTTCCACCAGTTCGCTGACGGTGCGCTCGCCGCCGGCCAGGACGTCCAGGATTTCCCGACGGCGGGGCTCGGCCACGGCGTTGAACGCATCTGCGGTTGTCGCTGCCCGTGCCATGACCTCATCGTATACCCATATGGATATGCGATAAAAGGCTGTTGGCGTGCCGGTTCCGAAGGTCTACCCTTCGTGCAAGGGGTCCGGTGCGGGCCCCGCGGTGGCTCCTGAAGGAGGCGAAGCCGTGACGATCGTCGACAACGCCGTCTACGTGAACGGGATGCGGACAGCGGACCCGGAAAGCCTGGACGAGACCTACTTTGCCCTGAGGCAGCGCGAGGGGATGGCCTGGATCGGCCTCTACCGCCCGGACGCCGAGGAGCTGCAGTCGGTGGGCGAGGAATTCGACCTGAACCCGCTCGCCGTCGAGGACGCCCTCGCAGGCCACCAGCGGGCCAAGCTGGAACACTACGGCGAATGCCTGTTCCTGGTGCTGCGGCCGGCCCGGTACCGCGATGACGTGGAGAAGGTGGACTTCGGCGAGATCCACGTCTTTGCCGGTGACGAGTATGTTGTGACCGTCCGGCACGCAGAATCGCCGGACCTGGCCAAGGTCCGGCGGCGCATGGAATCGATGCCGGAGTTCCTCGCCCTTGGCCCCGAGGCTGTGCTGTACGGGATCCTGGACCAGGTGGTGGATGAGTACGAGCCAGTGGCCGCCGGCCTGGAGAACGACATCGACGAAATCGAGGACGACCTCTTTGGCGCCGACCCCGAGGTCTCGCGGCGCATCTACGAACTCTCCCGCCAGGTCATCACGTTCCAGCGCGCCACCAGCCCGCTGGCCGGGATCCTGCAGGCCCTGATGGCCGGAACCCCGGAACGCCCCGCTGATGCCGACCTCCAGGACCACCTCCGCGACGTGCTGGACCACGTCCTGCGGCTCAACGAACGCGTGGCGTCCTTCCGGGCGCTGCTCCAAAACGCGCTCGCGGTCAACGCGGCCCTGGTGGCACAGCGGCAGAATGAGGAGATGCAGCGGATGACCGAATCCAGCTTTAAGCAGAACGAACAGGTCAAGCGCATCTCATCCTGGGCCGCCATCCTGTTCGCCCCCACCCTCGTGGCGTCCATCTACGGCATGAACTTCACCGCGATGCCCGAGCTGACCTGGACCTACGGCTACCCGTACGCCATCGGCCTGATGCTGGCCATGGGTTTGGGGCTGTACGTCACTTTCAAGCACAACAAGTGGATCTAGGTTTCTCCACATAGGCCTTCTGCTTCCGCAGTGGCCGCGCGGCCCGCCGGTACAGTGATCCCATGCCTGCCCGCGACGCAAAGATTCCCCCACTGGACGAACTGCTGGCAGGGGCACACGTTGTCAGCCTGCCCATGCGGGTGAAGTTTCGCGGGATCATGGAGCGGGAATCGCTGCTGATCCAGGGCCCTGCCGGTTGGGGCGAATTCTGCCCGTTCCCGGAGTATGGCGATGCCGAGGCTTCGCCGTGGCTGGCCGCCGCCATCGAGGCCGCCTGGCAGGGGTTTCCCCAGCCGCTGCGCACGGCGATACCCGTCAACGCCACGGTGCCTGCCGTGGAGGCCTCCCGGGTGCCGGAGGTCCTGGCGCGTTTCGGCAGGGTGGATGCCGTCAAGGTCAAGGTGGCGGAGCGCGGCCAAACCCTCGAAGATGACGCCGCTCGGGTGGAAGCCGTCCGGGCTGCCTTTCCGGATGCAGCCATCCGGGTTGACGCCAATGGCGGGTGGGACGTGCCCGCCGCGGTCAGGGCACTGGCCCGGCTGTCCGCCGTCGGCCTTGAATACGCTGAGCAGCCCGTCCCGGACATCGGGGGCCTGGCCGAGGTGCGTTCGCGGCTGCGTGCTGCGGGAACGCCGGTGCTGGTGGCCGCGGACGAAAGTGTCCGCAAGGAGGACGATCCCCTGAAAGTGGCACGGGCCGGCGCGGCCGACCTGATCGTGGTCAAGGTGGCGCCGCTCGGGGGAGTGCGGCGTGCGCTGGACATCGTGGCGCAGGCCGGGCTGCCCGCCGTCGTCAGCTCCGCACTGGACACCTCCGTGGGGATCCGTGCCGGGCTGGCCCTGGCCGCGGCGCTCCCCGACCTTCCGTATGCGTGCGGGCTGGGGACAGTATCCCTGTTTGAATCCGATATCACCCGGGATCCGTTGACGGCCGACGACGGCGCTATCACCCTCCGCGAAGCCGCCGCCGATCCCGGGCTGCTGGAGCAGTTCGCGGCAACGCCCGAACGCCGGGACTGGTGGCTGGCACGGCTGCGCAGGGTCCACGCCCGTCTGGCCGGGTAGGCGCGCCCGCCCCCCGACGCGCGCCCGCTTGTGGTGGTTCTGCCGCAAACCCGTGTGCGAACCTTTGACGTTTCTGCAGGTCATGGGCGGTTAACCTCAACTTCACCTGCAGGACGGCTCCGCGTCGGAACCGGCTGGAAAGGTGATCGGGCAACCCCAGAGAGATTCCTTGGAAGGTTCCCCATGTCTGAAACTGCCCGCAAATTTAACCTGCTGCCAATGCTCGGCCATACCAAGGGCAAGCGCAGCCCGGTCACCTGTTCCCTGAAGTGCGACAACGCGTGTGCGGGCGAAACCTGCAACACCAGCTCCAACAGCTACTTCCGTGATATCGCCTCCGCCACCATGTCCCGTCGCGCCGCACTGGGCCTTGGTGCTGCCGGTGCCCTGGCCGTGGCGCTCGGCTCCGCCGTCACATCGGCTGAACCGGCCTCCGCCGCCGGCCTGTCCAAGGCCGCCAAGGAAGGCTTCGGCAAGTCGAAGCTCAAGTTCACCGCCATCAAGCCGGTGGACGCCGCCGTCGATGCCGTAACCGTCCCGGACGGCTTCACCTGGCAGCCGATCATCCGCTGGGGCGACCCGCTGTTCAGCGACTCGCCGGACTTCGACATCAACAAGCAGACCGCCGCCGCCCAGGCCCGCCAGTTCGGTTACAACAACGACTACACGGACATCCTGGAAATCCCCAACACCAAGGGCCGCCGCGCAGTCCTGTTCACCAACCACGAGTACACGAACGAGAACATCATGGTTCCCGCCGGCTACGACGCCAAGGAAACCCGGGCCATCGGCCGCGCCGCCCATGGCCTGGCCGTCGTCGAACTCGAGCGCAAGAACACCACCAAGCCGTGGTCCTACGTCAAGGGCGCACCCCTTAACCGCCGCTTCCTCGACGACACCACCTATGAACTGACCGGCCCGGCTGCCGGCTCGGCCCTGGTGAAGACTGTCGCCGACCCCACCGGCAAGGCCATCAAGGGCACGTTCGGCAACTGCTCCGGCGGCACCACTCCCTGGGGCACCATCCTCTCCGGCGAGGAGAACTTCAACGGCTACTTCGTGGCCGGCGGCGCCTCGGCCAGCGACAAGCGCTACGGCCTGACCGCCAACGCCACCTCCCGCAAGTGGGAACTTGACGACCCCCGCTTCGACACCCGCAACGCCGGCTACGAAAACGAGGCCAACCGGTTCGGCTGGATCGTGGAAGTCGACCCTTTCGACCCAACCTCTACTCCGAAGAAGCACTCCGCCATGGGCCGCTTCAAGCACGAGGGCGCCAACGTGATTGTCGCCAAATCAGGCCACGTGGTGGCTTACATGGGCGACGACGAGCGGTTCGACTACCTGTACAAGTTCGTTTCCAAGGGCAAGTACATCGAAGGCGACCGCAAGAACAACATGGGCCTGCTGTCCGAGGGCAACCTCTTCGTGGCCCAGTTCACCGGCAACTCGCCCGCCGCGGAGATCACCGGCACCGGCGCGGTCCCCTCCGACGGTGCGTTCGACGGACTCGGCGAATGGCTGCCCCTGGTGGTTGACGGCAAGTCAGCCATCGCCGGCATGTCCGTCGAAGAGGTCCTGGTCCATACCCGCATCGCCGCTGACAAGGCGGCCAACGCCAAGGGCGGCCCTACCAAGATGGACCGCTGCGAGGACGTCCAGCCGAGCCTGCACACCGGCAAGGTCTACGTGGTCTGCACCAACAACTCCGACCGCGGCAAGGCCGGTAAGGAAGGTGCCACGGAGGTCAACCCGCGCACCCAGAACCGCGACGGCCACATCGTGGAAATCACCGAGACTGGCGACCAGACGTCCACCAGCTTCAGCTGGAACCTGCTGATGGTTTGCGGCGATCCGGCCCAAGGCGACGTCACCTACTTCTCCGGCTACCCGGTGGACAAGGTTTCGCCGATCTCCTGCCCGGACAACGTTGCCTTCGACTCGGTGGGCAACCTCTGGATCTCCACCGACGGCGCCCCCTCCGGTATTGGCTACAACGACGGCCTGTTCAAGGTCACCCTGGACGGCGCCGAGCGCGGCAAGGTGGAGCAGTTCCTGTCCGTTCCCCGCGACGCCGAAACCTGCGGCCCCATCATCCACGACGAGGAGCGGACCGTGTTCGTCGCAGTCCAACACCCGGGCGAGGAAGGCACCTTCGAAGCGCCGCACTCCTACTTCCCGGACTACGTTGGTGCGGGTGCAAAGCCGGCCGCCGGTCAGGTGCGTGCACCCCGTCCCTCAGTGGTCCAGGTGTTCCGCGGCTAACTCTCCGCCCGCTCTTTGGGGACGCCCCATCAGTTTTTGCCCGTTTTTTAGGAACGCCCCATCACCTCCCGGCCTATAGAGGCGGGAAGTGATGGGGCGTTGGTGTTTCGGGGCGGGAAGTGATGGGGCGTTTGGTGTTTCGGGGCGGGAAGTGATGGGGCGTTGGGGGGTGGCAGACTGGTTGGGTGACTTCGCTGAACGAATCTGCCCCGAAGACCCCCGAGATGGACGCGCCCGCGCTGAGCGCCATTGCAGCGGCGCGCATCGCCGTCGGGGTCCTGCTCGACGGCGGTATGCAGCACGTGGTGGTCTGTCCGGGATCGCGTTCGGCACCGATGGCCTACGCCCTGGCTGAGGCGTCGGCAGCGGGCCGGGTGGAGCTGCTGGTCCGGATCGACGAGCGGGCCGCGGGCTTTACGGCCCTCGGGCTCGCCCTGGCCACCGGCTCGCCCGCCGCCGTGCTGACGACGTCCGGGACCGCCGTCGGGAACCTGATGCCGGCGGTGATGGAAGCCAACCACGCCGCCGTCCCGCTGGTTGTCCTCTCCGCCGACCGGCCGGACGAGCTCCGCGGCACCGGGGCGAACCAGACCACCATCCAGCCGGACCTGTTCGGCGACCACGTCCGGTTCGCCGTCGACGTTCCCGCGGGTGCCAGCCCCGAACGGGCCGTCAGCACCGCGCTGTCCGCCGCAACCGGTGCGTTCGATGACATTCCGCCGGGCCCGGTCCAGCTCAACCTCGCCTTCCGCGATCCGCTGGTGCCGGCTGAAGGGGAGGGGCTTCCTGCGGCCGCAGCCCGCCGGCGCTTCCGGATCGGTGCCGAGCCGCTGGTCATGGAGCTGCCCCCGGCCTCCGAAACCCTGCCGGAGCGCCGCACCGTAGTGCTGGCAGGGCACGACGCCGGCCCGGTCGCCGAGGCGTTTGCCCGCGCCCACAACCTGCCGCTGCTCGCCGAGCCGTCCTCCAACGCGAGATTCGGTCCAAACACCGTAGGCCCCTACCGGCTGCTGCTGGAGCATTTCGGTCCCGGCGCCGGCCATCCGGTGGAGCGGGTAGTACTGTTCGGCCGCCCCACGCTGTCCCGGCCCGTGGCCGCCCTGCTGGCCCGTCCCGACGTCCAGTCCGCGCTGTACCAGCCGGTACCCGTGGCCTGGTACGAGCCCGGACGGCGCACCGAACTGCCGCTGGCGGACCTGGCCGATCTCGCCGAATTTGCGGGCAAGGGATCATCGCAGTGGCTGGACACCTGGCTTCTGGCGGGCTCGGCAGCCCAGCACGCCGTGGACCAGGTGGTGGCTGCGGAGGCAGCTGCCACGGGCCCGTCGGTGGCGTCACTGGTGTGGAAGCACACCCGCGGCCAGCTGCTCCTGGGCTCCTCCAACGGCATCCGCGACGCCGACCTCGCAGCCCTCCCCGCCCCGGACCCCGCCGCCACCGTGTACGCCAACAGAGGTCTGGCGGGCATCGACGGCACCATCTCCACCGCCACCGGGCTGGCCTTGGGCGGCCGACAGGAAACCACCGTCCTGCTGGGCGACGTCACGTTCCTGCACGACGCCGGCGGCCTGCTCCTCGGCACCGGCGAGGAGGTGCCCGACCTGCGGATCGTGGTCCTCAACGATGCCGGCGGAGCGATCTTCGACCTGCTGGAGCACGGTGCGGTGCGCGACGGTGGCCGCTACGGAGACGCCGTCGAACGCCTCTTCGCCACCCCGCACTCAGCCGACATTGCGGCACTCGCCGCGGCTTACGGCGTCGGCCATTCACTGGTGACCACGACGGCGGGACTCGCCGAAGCGCTCGGCCGGCCGGTCCAGGGGCGCAGCATCCTGGAGGTCCGCACCGACCGCACCGCCCTGCGGCAGCTCCACGGGCGGATCAAGGATGCGGTGTCCACCGCTGTGACAGGCGTGCTGGCGGGGCAGTAGGCGGGAAGCCCGCGCCGTCAGCCACCCTGGGGAGTGAACTGGCTGGCGGAGAAAATGGCTCCCTGCGGGTCCCGGATGAGTGCCTCGCGTGTCCAGCCTGATTCGTCCCGCTGCAGCACCTCGGCGCCCAGCCGTTCGGCGTCGGAAGCAGCCTGGTCCCGGTCCGCGACGGTGAACGTGACGTGCCAATGCGGCGGCCTGTCCGGACCGGTGGTGACGATCCAGGCAACCGCGTCCTCGAACCCCATGGGCGCCGATATTTGTGATTGCCGTTTCCTGATGTCCGGGTCAACCGTGGCTTCCAGGTGGTCTCCGTAGCCGGGGCGCCGGACCAGCATTCCGAATCCGAGATCGTCCACCTCCCAACCGAACGCCTCCTGGTAGAAGCTGATGGCAGGGCCCGGATCCGGCGTATGCAGGTCGCTGAAATTCCAGGATCCCGGCACGTTCGCCACCTGGACACCCGGCCTCCGCCGGGCCTGCCAGACGTGGAAACCGGCCCCCTGCGGATCGGCCAGGGCCGCGTCCCGGCCGCCCTCGCCGGCGTCCTCCGGCGCGGAAAGCAGGCTGGCACCTCCGGCAACAAGCCGCTGGACGGCGGCATCGGTGTCGTCAACGGCAATATACGTGCTCCAAGAGGCCTCTGCGCCGCCGCCGCTTCCCAGGCCTGCAACGTCCTGGCCGTCGAGCTTCGCGATCAGGTACCGGCCGGGGGCGCCGGGAGGCATGACGTCCTCGAATGTCCAGCCGAACAGCCCCGAGTAGAACGCAGCTGCGGCGTCAACATCCGACTGCGTGGTATCGATCCAGCACGGGACGCCCGCCGGATAGGTCCTGGGATTCATGCTTCGCTCCTGCGCGTTGGGGGGACAGTTGTCATGCAGGGCTTTCTTTCAGGGCAGCTTCGAAGACCGGCAGGCTGCGCTCAATCATGTCCTCGTTGGCGGTGAGGGAAATCCGGAAGAAGCCAGGGGTCTCGAACAGCGCACCCGGGAGGACAAAGACGTCCCGGGCCGCGAGCCGCGCGGTGAACGCCTCGTCGTCCGGGATGGGTGAGGTGACGTAGAGATAGAAGGTGCCTTCCGGCGGGTGCACGCGGTAGCCCATGCCGCCGAGCGCGTCGACCAGGCGGTCCCGGCGCCGCTGTAACTGCCCGACGTCGATGGAGAACTTTTCGAGTTCCGGCAGTGCATGCTGCAGCAGTGCGTTCGGGTAGATCCAGCCCATGGCCACCTGAAGGCCGGATATGGCCGGACGCAGGTCGTCCCGGTGCGGCATTCCGGGCGGCAGGGCAAGATAGCCAACCCGCTGGCCGGGGGACAGGTGGGTTTTGCCGTAGGAGTAGGCCAACAGCGTGTAGGGGTAGAACTCCACGGGACTGTGGAAGCGGATGCCATCGAACACGATCCGGTTGTAGGGCTCGTCCGAAATGAGGTAGATCCGCCGGCCGATCCGTGCCGATGCCGTCTCCAGCAACTGCGCGAGCCGGGTCAGCAGTTCGGGCGGATAAATGCGGCCGGTGGGATTGTTGGGCGTGTTGACGATGACGCAGCGGGTCCGGCCGGTGATGGCTGAATCGATAGCATCCAGGTCCAGGTCGAACGTGGTGGTGTCCACCGTGACTTTCACCGGTACCAGGCCCGCCTCAAGGATCAACGGCTCGTACAGGAACCACGGCGGCAGGCTGTAAACCACCTCGTCGCCGGGATCGGCAACGGCCTTCAGCGCCAGTGCAATCGCGGCGAAACCGCCGGTGGTGAGGTAGATGTCCTCCGGGCGGAAGGGCACGTCCAGTAACACCTGAAGCGACTCCGCGGCGGCCTCACAGGCGGCGCGGCCGTTGGCCTGGTAGGCGAACCACTGGTCATGCTGCGGGACCAGCGCATCCTGAAGCGCAGTGACGTAGCGGCCGGCGGGCATCTGGTGGGGATTGCCGAACGTGAAATCGCAGCCTCCCGCAACCCCATCCCTGCGTGCGCCAAACTCCCGGATGTATTCGTCAACCCGCAGGAAGGACGGGATCGACGCCAGCCGGGCTGCCCGGGCGGAGACCGGCGAGGCTGCCTGCGGGGCGGTTGCATCGTTCATGGATCGGCGCTCCTCTGCTGGCCCGGGACCGGACCGCAGGCGGTCGGGCAGCGCGTTGCGGGGCGAGGGCTGTGGTGGGACCCATTCTCGGCTCCGCCTGCCACCATGTAAAGGCTGGCGTGAATGCCCACGCCCGGTCCCGCCGTCGTCCGCGGCCCCGCGTCCCCGACGCGCAAAGGTGCCCATGACGCACGAAATCCCCGGCGCGGCGGGATATCCGCAGCGCCGGGGATTCCAAGTGCTCGAAAACCGGAGGTAAGGCCCGGCCTAGTCCTCGATGTTGATGTGGGTGGGGTCCAGCACGCGGCGCAGGAACTCCTTGGTGCGTGGCTGGGCGGGGGAGCCGATGACCTGCTCGGCCACGCCTTCCTCCACCACAACACCGCCGTCCATGAAGACCACGCGGTCAGCCACCTCGCGGGCGAAGGCCATCTCGTGGGTGACCACCAGCATGGTCATGCCTTCCTTGGCCAGGTTCCGCATGACCGAGAGGACATCGCCAACGGTCTCCGGGTCCAGGGCTGAGGTGGGCTCGTCAAAGAGCATCAGCTCGGGGTTCATGCTCAGGGCACGGGCGATGGCCACGCGCTGCTGCTGGCCGCCGGAGAGCTGGTCCGGGAAGCGGTCGGCGAGGTGACCCAGGCCCACGCGCTCCAGATTGTGCAGCGAGACCTTGTCCGCTTCAGCCTGGGACCGCTTGAGGACCTTGGTCTGCGCGATGGAGCAGTTGCGCAGGGCGTTCAGGTGCGGGAACAGGTTGAACTGCTGGAACACCATGCCCACTTTGCGGCGCATCTTGTCGATGTCCACGTCGGGATCGGTGGCTTCGAAGCCGCCCACCTGGATGCTGCCCCGGTTGGGCTGTTCCAGCAGGTTGACGCAGCGCAGCAGGGTGGACTTGCCGGAGCCGGAGGGGCCAATCAGGCACACCACCTCGCCGGGCTTCACGTTCAGGCTGATGCCCTTGAGGACCTCGTTGGAACCGTAGGATTTGCGGAGGTCTGAGATGTCCACGCCGGCTGCGTGCACGGTGGTGGAAGGTACGACGTCGTTCATGGCTTCCCTGCCTATCGCTTGGTCCGCGCGGAGCGGCTTTCGAACTTCCGGGCCAGGAGGCTCAGGGGGATGGTGACCACCAGGTAGAAGGCACCGGCCACCAGGAGCGGCGTGAGGCCGGCGCCCAGGCTGGAGATGCCGTCGCGGCCGAACTTGGTGAGCTCGTACTGCGAAGCTGTCAGGCCCAGGACGTAGATCAGCGATGAGTCCTTGGTGAGGAGGATGACCTCGTTGGTCAGCGGCGGAAGAACGATCTTGAAGGCCTGCGGAATGACGATGGTGACCATGGCCCGCCACTGCGGCATGCCCAGGGAACGGGCTGCTTCCAGCTGGCCCTTGGGCACTGCCTGCAGGCCGGCGCGGAGGGTTTCGGCGATGTACGCCGAGGCGACGATGCCCAGCGAAATCATCACGATGATGGTCACGTTCCACTGGACGCCGAAGGCCAGGGGGACGCCGTAGCCGAAGGCGATGAAGACCAGCAGCGCCGGGATGCCGCGGAAGAACTCGATGTAAGCGGTGGCGATCCAGCGGTACAGCGGGAAGCTGGACAGTTTCATCAGGGCCAGCAGCAGGCCTCCGCTGAGCCCCACCACGAAGCCGAGGAACGTGTAGATCAGGGTGTTCTTCAGGCCCACCAGGAAGATGTCCGGGAACATCGGCCCGATCTTGCCGAAGTTGAAGACGTTGGTGGCCATGGTCTTCCAGTCCGTGGCCAGGATCAGTGCGGCGATGGCCACCACAAAGATTCCGGCCTGGACATACAGGCTTACTCTGGCTCGCTGGCGTGCGGTCATTGCCATTGGGTGCTCACATTCGTTGTGCGTGGCTGAGGCCCCGGACGGCTGCCGTGCGTGCCAGC
Organism: Pseudarthrobacter sp. 1G09; assembly: GCF_050038305.1. Lineage (NCBI taxonomy): Bacteria > Bacillati > Actinomycetota > Actinomycetes > Micrococcales > Micrococcaceae > Pseudarthrobacter > Pseudarthrobacter sp. 1G09. The sequence goes on along the minus strand of NZ_CP188306.1, from coordinate 3,313,171 downwards.
CGGGGCCTCATGCCTGAACTCTGCTCACCGGGGCCCGGGGTGGCCCCAAGCGGTGGCTACTTGGCGGTTTCGCCGAACCAGGTGGTCTTGAACTTCGCCAGGCTGCCGTCGTCGGTGAGGCGCTTGAGCGTGCCGTTGACCTGGTCCAGCATCGCGGTGTTGCCCTTCTTGATGGCAATGCCGAGCTTCTCGCCCGTGGCGTAGTCCTCAACGCGGGTGAACTGGGTGTTGTCCTTGATGGCGTAGCCGAGCACGGACTGGTTGCCCAGGGCGGCGTCGATGGTGCCGGCTTCGAGGGCCTGGACCAGGAGGCCGGAGTCCTCGAACTGCTGTGCCTCAATGCCCTTTTCCTGGGCGTATTTGGCGCCGGTGGTGGCCTGCTGCACGCCCACCTTCTTGCCCTTGGCGGAGTCGATGTTCTCCACGCCGGAGCCTTCCTTGGCCACCAGGGTCAGGTCGTCATCCATGTAGGGGTTGGAGAAGTCCATGACCTGCTTGCGGGTGTCCGTGATGGACACCGAAGAGATGGAAACGTCGCAGCCGGTCAGCGCGGTGCCTGTCTCGATGGCCTCGAAGGAGCTGTCCACGATGTTCAGCTCGGCCTTCAGGTCCTTGGCTACCTCGTTGGCGATGTCGATGTCGAAGCCAACCGTCTTGCCGTCCTTCTGGAATTCGAAGGGCTCGTAGGGGACGTCGGAGCAGACGGTGAGCTTGCCTGCGTTGATGAGCTGGATGCCGCCCTCGGATGCTGCGGGGGTGGAGCTGCCGCCGCAGGCCGTGAGGGTGAGGGCACCGACGGCGAAGAGTGCTGCTGCCTTGGCGGTCAATTTGGCCGTGGCCAGGGACTTGAGCTGCATGTTTCTTACCTTTTGTTGCAGGGGTATGCGGTACTAAATCGGTTCATAGTGTAGCGCCGAATGTGAGATGTGCATCACAGGAAACTTAGTTTCACTATTGGATAACTAAATTACCCGCACTTTCAACCCTAGGCGAAGCCTTGCTGTCTCGGATACCGGACGTTTGGGCTAACTGCGGATGCCGAGCGATTCCAGCATCGGCCTGAACTTGGCCCACGTCTCAGCCAGTTCCGCCTCCGGCTGCGAGCCGTCCACGATGCCGCAGCCCGCGTACAGACGCACGGTGTCCGGGGATTCGATCACTGCGCCGCGCAGCGCGATGCCCCACTCGCCGTTGCCCGCGGCGTCCAGCCAGCCCACCGGCCCGGCGTACGGTCCGCGGTCGAGGTGCTCCAGTTTGCGGATCAGGGCCCCGGCCACCTGGGTGGGGGTTCCGCAAACAGCGGCGGTTGGATGCAGGGCATTGATGAGGGCCAGGCAGGTGGGAACGTGGCCTTCCACCTCGGCAAGTTCGGCCTTGACGTCCGAGGCCAGGTGCCAGACGTTGGGCAGTTCAAGGATGAACGGTTCGTCATGGGCGTTCATCGCCTCGGAGAACGGGGCCAGCTGCGAGGTCAGCGACTGGATGGCGATCTCGTGCTCATGCCGCTGCTTCTCGGAGCCTGCCAATACCCGGGTTGCGTAGTCCATAGGCAAGCCGTCCTCGCCATGGGCGTCCCGGCGGTCAAGGGTTCCGGCCAGCACGCGCGCCTGGGCGGTCCGGCCCTCCACCTGGATGAGCATCTCCGGAGTGGCGCCCACCAGTCCGTCCACGCCGTACGTCCAGCATTCGCGGTAGCGGGCGGCCAGTTCGCGCAGCACCCGGGAGGCGTTCACGCCGCCGGGAATGGTGGCCACCACGTCGCGCGCCAGCACCAGTTTCTCCAGGGCACCTGTCCGGATTTCCTCCACGCCTGCGGCCACGGCGTCCATCCACGCTTCTTCGCTGAGCGAGCCGGTGTGCAGTGTTGCTCCCGCGGCCAGGGGGAGGGGGCGTACGACGGCGCCGCCCTCCTTCGCGGGAACCGCACCCTGGCGGGCGTCCCCGGCTGGCTCCGCTGCCGCCGTCGTGATTCCTGCCGGCGCAACTGCTGCCGACGTACTTCCGGCCGGCGCACCCGCGCTGACGGGCTTCCCGCCGAGCCAGCGCTCCAGCGCGGCGAGGGCGCCCGCTTCGGTGAGCGGGCCGTCGTCGAACGTCAACTGGGTGAGCCACGCCGTGTTGTCCCGCACGCCCACCACGATTTCCGGGACGATGAGCCGGGATTCGTGGGCGGAGGTTTTGGAGAAGGCGAAGGATCCGAAAGCCACGGGCCCGGTGCCGGGAAGTTCCACGGAATCGGTGACGCGGGCTTCAAGGACCAGGTGGCGCCACCAGATATCTGCCTCGAGGAAACGCTCGGGGCCGGTTGCGGTGAAACGTGCGATCTCGCCGAAGCCCGCCAGGCCGGCCTCGCGGCGGGTCCAGCAAAGAACGTCGTCCCGCACCAGAAACGCAGGAAGCCCCCCGGGAAATTCTTTTCCATCCAGGGGGACTGTCAGGCTTTTCAGGAGACCGGTATCGAGCGTGCTTGTCATGATGGATCAACAGTACCCCCGCCAGTAATTCACAGTACTTCGCAGTAACTATCCGCCCCTCGCCGCGTCAAACACGTACTGGTCCGGACCCGCCGGAACATTTGAGACAATGTCATGGTGAACCGAGCATCCTTGGATAAGCGTCCGGACGAAGTAGCCACGATGTTTGACGACGTCGCACCGAAATACGACGTCGTCAACGATGTTCTGTCCATGGGGCAGACCCGCCGCTGGCGGAAAATCGTGGTTGATGCGATGGAAGTCTCCAAAGGCCAGCGGGTCCTGGATCTCGCCGCCGGAACCGGCACATCCAGTGAGCCATATGCCGATGCAGGCATAGACGTTGTGGCGTGTGACTTCTCCCTCGGGATGCTCAAGGTAGGCAAGCGCCGCCGCCCCGACATCGACTTCATTGCCGGTGACGCCACCAACCTGCCCTTCGCGGACAACACCTTTGACGCCACCACCATTTCCTTCGGCCTGCGCAACGTCAACGAACCCAAGAAGGCCCTTGCGGAGATGCTCCGTGTTACCAAGCCGGGCGGCCGGCTGGTCATTGCCGAGTTCTCGCAGCCTGTTGTTCCGCTCTGGCGCACCATGTACACCGAATACCTGATGCGCGCCCTGCCCGCCATCGCCGTCAAGGTTGCCTCCAACCCGGACGCGTACGTCTACCTCGCCGAGTCCATCCGGGCTTGGCCGGACCAGGACCACCTGGCCGCATGGTTGCAGGACGAAGGGTGGGAAAACGTCAACTACCGCAACCTCACCGGCGGCATCGTGGCGGTCCACCGCGCGTTCAAGCCGGCCGGCGCCCCGGACAGTGCAGCCGCCGCGATCGCCGCGCACAAGGGCCCGGTGGCCAAGCTGCGCCGCAACATCGCCCGCTGACCTGTGGAGGTACTGATTGTCGGCGCGGGTCCGGCCGGATCCACAGCCGCGTATTACCTGGCCAAAGCCGGCCTCTCTGTCACGGTGCTGGAGAAGACCAGCTTTCCGCGCGAGAAGGTCTGCGGTGACGGGCTGACGCCCCGGGCGGTCCGCGAAATCCAGAAGCTCGGCCTGCCGCATCCTGAGGGTGAGGGCTGGCGCCGGAACAAGGGGCTGCGGCTGATTGCAGGCGGCCGCACCATCGAACTTCCCTGGCCCGAGGTGTCCGACTTTCCCCAGTACGGGCTCATCCGCACCCGCCTGGGCTTTGACGAGGAACTGGCACTCCATGCCGAGTCCGCCGGTGCCACCATCCTTGAGCGGCACAGCGTTACCGAAGCACTCCGGGACGACGCCGGCCGGGTGACTGGCGTCCGCGCAGCGCTCCTGGACGAGTCCGGACGCAAGACGGGGGAGACGCGCGAGTTCAGTGCCGACGTCGTCCTTGCTGCGGACGGGAACTCCACCCGCACTGCAGTCTCGCTCGGCATCCAGAAGCGCGACGACCGTCCCCTGGGCGTGGCTGTCAGGACCTACTTCACCTCGCCCCGCACGGACGATGACTGGATGGAAGGCTGGCTGGAGCTCCCCGGCCGCGACGGCAAACTGCTCCCCGGCTACGGCTGGGTGTTCGGCGTGGGCGACGGCACCTCCAACGTGGGCCTGGGCATCCTGAACTCCTCCAAGGACTTCGGCAAGCTCGACTACAAGCAGGTCCTTCGCGAGTGGACCGCCGGCATGCCCGCCGAATGGGGCTTCACGCCGGAGAACCAAGTGGGCGAAATCCGCGGTGCTGCCCTGCCCATGGGCTTCAACCGCACCCCGCATTACTCACCCGGGCTGCTGCTGCTCGGCGACTCCGGCGGCATGGTGTCTCCGTTCAACGGCGAGGGCATTTCCTACGCCATGGAGTCGGCGCGGTTCGCTGCCGAGTTCATCATCGATGCCTCCTCGCGCTCCGCGGCGGCAGGTGGAACGTACGACGCCGATGCGCACCTTTCCCGGTACGCGGACTATGTGCGGAACCAGTGGGGTTCGCACTTCACCCTGGGCCGGGCGTTTGCCACCCTGATCGGCAAGCCTGCCGTCATGAAACTGGCGCTGCGGACAGGCATGCCCATCCCGGTGCTGATGCGGTTCGTGGTGCGGCTGCTGGCCAACCTGACCGATCCGTCCGCCAAGGGCATCGAAGACCGGATGATCCGGGTCCTTGAATCCATGGTGCCGGCCACATCCAATGCCTCCCCGGCGACGAATCAGCGGTATCCGCAACAAAAAGTTAGGGTTAACCCGTGACCAACTCCGCAGACCACAGCTGGACGCACGCCGGGCACGGCCTGCCGGACTCCGAACCCAGTCTCAACACCACCGCCATTGCCACCGGCCTCCAGCTGCCGGCGGGCTTCGCCGCCATCGCCGGCGACCCCGAGCTGGGCCCGGCCATCACCAACAACCTGGCCCGGGTGGAAAAGAAACTGCGCGAGGCCATCGCCAACTCGGATCCGCTGGCTGACGCGACGTCGCGCCACCTGGTGGAAGCCGGCGGCAAGCGCATCCGGCCGCTGCTGACCCTGCTCTGCGCCCACCTCGGGGACGCATCGCTGCCCGCTGTGGTGCAGGCCGCCGTCGTGGTTGAGCTGACGCACCTTGCCACGCTGTACCACGATGACGTTATGGACTCCGCGCCCTTCCGCCGCGGCGCACCCACGGCCCACGAGGTGTGGGGCAACTCGGTGGCCGTCCTGACCGGCGACCTGATTTTTGCCCGCGCCTCCATTCTGGTGTCGGAGCTCGGCGGCCGTGCTTTGGGCATTCAGGCCCGGACCTTCGAACGGCTGTGCCTGGGCCAGCTGCACGAGACGGTTGGACCGCGGCCGGATGAAGACCCGGTGGAGCACTACCTGTCCGTCATCGCTGACAAGACCGGCTCGCTGGTTGCAGCCTCAGGCCAGTTCGGTGCCATCTTCTCCGGCGCCGACGAGGCCTACGAGGACGTCCTGGTGGAATACGGCGAGAAGGTGGGTGTGGCCTTCCAGCTCGCTGACGACGTCATCGATGTCACCGGCGTCAAGGTGAAGTCCGGCAAGTCCCCGGGAACGGACCTGCGCGAAGGCGTCCCCACCCTGCCGGTGCTGCTCCTGCGCAGGGCTGCCGCTGACGGCGACCAGTCCGCCGTCGACCTCCTGACCCTGATTGACGGCGACCTGTCCTCCGATGAGGCACTGGCTGCAGCCGTGGCTGGTCTGCGCGAGCACCCCGTGACTGCTGAATCGTGGGTTGTTGCCCGCCGGTGGGCGGATGAGGCCATCGCTGCGCTGGCGCCCCTGCCTGAGGGTGTCGTCAAGGATTCGCTGTCCAACTTCGCTGTTGCCGTGGTGGACCGCGCCAGCTGAGCTGATGTGCGTCGAAGCCCGGTGCCTTCCCACGGTGCCGGGCTTCTGCTTTGTGGGCCTCTGCGCTGGCGGACGTTGCCGGCCTGCTGCAGGGTGCTGTTAACGGGATAGCCCCGGTGCCCAGCAACCGAAGCTGCTGTGAACCGGGGCTATCTCTCCGTTCGCATCAGATCCGCCGGAGGCGTTTAGCGGATCCGTGAATAGCTTATGACACATCTGTCACAGATTGCAAGTCCTAATTTACTGAGAGTGTCATAAGGTTTTCGCGCTGAGACTCCCCACGTTTGACGAATACATGACGGCGATTCCCGGCATGTCGTTGAGGCTCGCCGATGCTGCGAACCAAACCCGGGGAGATTCAGCGCCGCGGGTTATGCACATAGGGCTGTCGGCGCGTCCCGCCGCCGGACCGTAACGGGTGTGCTGGCTGGATGAACGTATCCAGCTTCCTCAGCCGGGCCGGCTCCGTTGCCCGCACCTCGACTGTTCTTAGGGCCGGTTTCTCGGACCGGGATATCCGCAACGCCGTGGCTGCCGGAGCCGTCCGCCGGCTGCGGCATGGCGTGATTGCCCTTCCCGGCGCAGCGCCGGACCTGGTTGCCGCAGTCCTCGGCAACGGCCTGCTCACCTGCGCCCCCGGAGCCAGCCACCGAGGGCTGTGGTTGCTGCACCAGTCGGAGGCTGTCCATTTGTTGTGCCGGCATGCCGGTCCACCGAACGCCGTAGTCCACCGTGGGTCTCTGGTCCCGCACGGAACGGTGGAGCCCGTGGCAAGCGTCACCGACATCCTCATTCACGGATTACGGTGCCTGCCACAGCTTGAGGCGGCGGTCATGCTGGAGAGCGCCGTCCGGCAAGGCGTCACCACTCTGCCGTACCTGCGGCTCCGGCTGCCGGGTAACCGTAACGGATCAGCACGGAAAGTGCTGGACCATGTCGATGGAACCGCGGACTCGCCCATTGAAGTCGTGGCCCGGCTCCTGTTTCGGGCGGAGGGTATCCACACCGAGACGCAGGTGGACCTGCCGGGCATCGGCATCGTCGACTTCCTGCTGGAAGGCTTCCTGATTGTCGAGATCGATGGCGCAAGCCACCTTGAGCCGCGGCAGGTCAAGAAAGACCGGTCCAGGAATAACGCCAGCACTCTGAATGGCTACGCCGTCCTGCGGTACGGATACGCCGACGTCGTCTACAACCCCGAAAAAGTGGTTGCCGAGGTTTGGCAGGTGCTTCTGGGCAGGGTCATCCGCTGAAACTCCCCAGGTTTGGTTTGCGTCAGCGCAGGCGCGCCGTCAAAATCGGGGAACACGCCGTCGGACGCTCTCAAAGGTGAGGAATCCCAGCGGGCGCACGGGCACCAACGCAACCCCGGGCCGCCCGGGGAAGGGGGTTAGTCTTCCTCGTCCCCGAAGGCCCACTCAAACATGTCGAAAACGAATTCGGAGAAGGTTCCCTCTTCGGACTTCCACTGGCCGCGGGCATTGTTGCGGCGGTAGACGATGGGGTCAGGGACACTGAGGTCGCCGGTGCGGAAACCCCAGGTGTACTCCTCTTCCTCGTCCTCAAGGAACATCAGGAAGCCTTCGTCATCGACTTCGAGCTCGTCCGGGTCCCAGAAATAGTGGTAGGCCTCCATGAGGTCCTCGCAGCCACCCACTGCGAGGTAGAACTCGCGGAGGACCAGGGGGATCTGGAACTGGTGGTCGGCGAGGGCCTTGTCCAGCTCCTCGGCGTCCAGGCCGTCCTCTTCCTGCCATTCGTCCTCGAGATACTTTGGAACAAGCGCGCGGAACTTCTCGAGGAACATGTCAGTCATGCTCATATCCTAGCCAATTCCGGACCTGCCCAAATGCCACCCGGAGTAGCGCCAAAGGCTTTAGAAGTTGCTGTCTTTGCCCCGCCGGTGCCACCCGTTGACGGCAAGGGGTGCCTGCCAGGAACGGCGCCACGCCAACACCCGGAAGGCGAACACCACGGCGGCCACTCCGGCTGCCGTCAGGACGTTGAAGATGCCCAGCAGCCACAGCACGGTGGTCATCACTGCCCCCACAAAGGCCGGCAGCGCGTAGATGGATTTCGGGTTGAACAGCTCGGGCACCTCGTTCGCCGTGACGTCGCGGAGCAGCCCGCCGCCCACTGCGGTGGTGACCCCCAGGAGGACTGACGCCACGGGGTTCATGCCGGCCGCCAGTGCCTTGAGCGTTCCGGTCATGCAGAACAGGGCCAGCCCGCCCGCGTCGAACAGGGTGAGCATGGAGGTGAAGCGCTGGACGCTGGGGAACAGGAAATACACCAGGGCCGTGGCCAGCAGAGGCGGGACCAGGTACGCGGGCGTGGTGAATGCCGCCGGCGGGCCGCTGTTGAGGATGATGTCCCGGATCACGCCGCCCCCGAGCCCCACCAGCGATGCCAAAAGCAGGGAACCCACGATGTCGATGTGCTTCCGCGCGGCCAGCAGCGAGCCCGACACGGCAAAGAAGAAGACACCGAGCAGATCCAGCCATACCGGGGCGTTGTCAAAGGCGAAAGTCATCAAAAGTCCAGGTAATTCAAGAAGGGCGGACAGGGCGGCTCCAACGTTACGCTAGCCCCTATGAACAGCCCCATCATGATCGCCTGTGCCCACGGGACGTCCAGCAGTCAAGGCGCGGCCGAGGTCAACGTCCTGCGCGCCGCCATCGCCGAGCTCCGGCCGGGACTTGATGTCCGCGAAGCCTACGTCGATGTGCAGCAGCCGGACCTGGTGGACGTGGTGGCAGGCCTGCCTGAGGGGGAACCCGCAGTGGTGGTGCCTTTGCTGCTCAGCGTGGGGTATCACGTGAAGGTGGACATTGCGCGGGCCGTGAACAGCCGCTCCGGCAGTGCGGCGGCCGCGCCCCTGGGCCCGGACCCCCGGCTGGCCCAATTGCTGGACCAAAGGCTTCGCGATGCAGGTGCCACGGATAACGACGTAATTGTCCTGGCGGCCGCCGGGTCCTCCAACCCCAGTGCCGCCGTCAGCGTTGAGGAACTCCTCGGCCAGCTGCGGGAACTGCGGTCCAACCGGATGGTGGCCGCCTACGGTGCCTCCGCCCAGCCGTCCGTGCCCGACGCCGTCGCGATGCTTCGCGAGGAACTGGCCGGAGGTGCCGGCGCGGGGGAGTCCGCGGGAGCGGTCGACGTGGGCGGGCGGGTAATGATCGCCTCCTACCTTTTGGCGCCGGGCTTCTTCCACGACCAGCTGGGCAAGGCGGGTGCGGACGTCATCACCGAGCCGCTGCTCCCGTCCCGCGTCCTCGCCGAGATCGCCCTGGACAGGTACGACGCCGCCGTCGGAAAGATGAACGAAGGGCCCGCAGCAGCATCCCGGGAACCGGCTGCTGCTGCCCCCGCGGAAGCGCCGGCAAATGCACAGGAGGGTGGCTTCTTCAAGGCCGTCCGGCGTTTCGTGACGAAATATTTCCCTAGGTGACCTCGCATTTCCGGTCCTTTGTGACGCTATTCGAGCGGGACCTACAGTCGTTGCATGACTGATACAGCTCTAGCCGGAGCGTCCGCGGACTCCGCTGCCTCCAAGCGCCCCGCCCGCCCGTCCCGCCCCGCTGCAAAGCCGCACGGGCAGTGGAAAGTGGACGGCAAGACGCCCCTGAACGCCAACGAAACCTGGAAACAGGAAGACGACGGCCTGAACGTGCGTGAGCGTATCGAGACCATTTACGCCAAAGAGGGCTTCGACGCGATCCCCGGCCAGGACCTGCACGGCCGGTTCCGCTGGTGGGGCCTCTACACCCAGCGCAAGCCCGGGATCGACGGCGGCAAGACCGCGACCCTTGAGCCGCACGAGCTCGAAGACAAGTACTTCATGCTGCGCGTGCGGATCGACGGCGGTGCGCTCACCACCGAGCAGCTGCGCGTCATCGGCCAGATCTCCGTGGACTTCGCCCGCGACTCAGCGGACCTCACCGACCGCCAGAACATCCAGCTGCACTGGATCCGGGTGGAGGACATCCCCGAGATCTGGAACCGCCTTGAGGGCGTTGGCCTGTCCACCACCGAGGCCTGCGGCGACGTGCCCCGTGTCATCCTGGGCTCGCCGGTAGCCGGCATCGCCAAGGACGAGATCATCGACCCCACCCCGCTGATCGCCGAGCTGGGGGAGCGGTTCATCGGCAACCCGCTGCTGTCCAACCTGCCGCGCAAGTACAAGACCGCCATCACGGGCCACCCCAGCCAGGACGTGGTCCACGAGATCAACGACTTCGCGCTGGTGGGCGTGGAACACCCTGAACTGGGCATCGGCTACGACCTGTGGGCCGGCGGCGCGCTGTCCACCAACCCCATGCTCGGCAAGCGCCTGGGCGCCTTCGTCAGGCCCGAAGAAGCCGCCGACGTGTGGCTCGGCGTCACCAGCATCTTCCGCGACTACGGCTACCGGCGCATGCGCACCAAGGCCCGCCTGAAGTTCCTGATGGCCGACTGGGGCCCGGAGAAGTTCCGCCAGATCCTCGAGGATGAATACCTGGGCTACAAACTGGCCGACGGTCCTGCCGCGCCCAAGCCCACCACACCCGGCGACCACATTGGCGTGCACGAGCAGAAGGACGGCAAGTTCTTCATCGGTGCCACCCCGCTGGCCGGCCGGCTGTCAGGTTCGGCCCTGGTCAAGCTCGCCGACACCCTGGAGTCCCGCGGCTCCTACCGCCTGCGCACCACCCCGCACCAGAAGCTTGTTGTCCTGGACGTCGAGAAGGATCAGGTGGAGCCGCTGGTGGCTGAACTGGACGAGCTGGGTCTGTCCGCCCGCCCGTCCGTGTTCCGCCGCGGCACCATCGCCTGCACCGGCATCGAATACTGCAAGCTCGCCATCGTGGAGACCAAGCACACTGCCGCCACCGCCGTGGCCGAGCTGGAACGCCGCCTCGGAGACCTGGCCACGTCCGGTGAACTGCCGCAGGCACTGTCGCTGCACATCAACGGCTGCCCCAACTCCTGCGCCCGCATCCAGACCGCGGACATTGGGCTGAAGGGCATGATGCTTCCCACGCCCGACGGCGATCCCTCCCCGGGATTCCAGGTGCACCTGGGCGGCGGACTGGCATCCAACGAACGCGGCGAGGCCGGCCTGGGACGTACGGTCCGCGGCCTCAAGGTGTACGTCGACGACCTGCCCGACTACGTGGAACGCGTGGTCCGCACCTTCGTGGCCCAGCGTGCCGAAGGCCAGACCTTCGCCGAGTGGGCCCACGCAGCAGACGAGGAGGCACTGCAGTAATGTCCAAGCACGCACTCGGAGTCGACCCTGTGGTTGCGCCGGCTGAGGCTTCGGCCCAGGTTGAGGCCACCGTGGCCACTGCAGCGCCTAAGCTCCGCTCCAAGGAAGAACTGAAGGCCCTCGCCGAAGCCGGCGCCGCCGAGCTCGGCTGGGACGCCCCCGCCCGCGACGTCATCGCCTGGGTGGAGCGGAACTTCGACCTGCCCGCCGTCTCCGTGGCCTGCTCCATGGCCGACGCCGTCCTGCCCGCCCTGGTGGCGGACCAGATGCCCGGCGTCGATGTCCTGTTCCTGGAGACCGGCTACCACTTCCCGGAAACCTACGCCACGCGTGACGAGGTGGCGGCAAACCTCCGTGTCAACGTGGTGGACGTCCTTCCGGAAACCACCGTGGAGCAGCAGGACCGGCTGCTGGGCAAGGACCTGTTTGCCCGCGACGCCGCCCAGTGCTGTGCCCTCCGCAAGGTGGCGCCGCTGCAGCGCACCCTGGCCGGCTATGAACTCTGGTTCACCGGTGTGCGCCGCGATGAAGCCCCTACCCGCACCAACACGCCGCTGGTCAGCTGGGATGAGAAGAACGGCCTGGTCAAGGTCAACCCGATGGCTGCCTGGACCTTCGACCAGCTGGTCGAATACTCCGAAGACAACCTCCTGCCCGTCAACCCGCTCCTCGCCCAGGGATACCCTTCCATCGGCTGCCAGCCCTGCACCCGCAAGGTGGCACCCGGCGAGGATCCCCGCGCCGGCCGCTGGGCGAACTCCGACAAGACAGAATGCGGACTACACGTATGAGCACTTCACTAACCGAGGAGACCACCCAGGTGACTGACTCCGCCGTCTCGACGCGACTCTCCAGCCTGGACACCCTCGAGTCCGAGGCCATCCACATCATCCGCGAGGTTGTTGCCGAGTTCGAAAAGCCCGCCCTGCTGTTCTCCGGCGGCAAGGACTCCGTGGTGATGCTGCACCTGGCCACCAAGGCCTTCTGGCCCGGCAAGGTCCCGTTCCCCGTGCTGCACGTGGACACCGGCCACAACTTCCCCGAGGTCATCGACTTCCGCGACCGCACCGTGGAGCGGCTGGGCCTGAAGCTCGTCGTCGGCTCCGTCCAGGAGTTCATCGACCGCGGCGAGCTTGCCGAGCGCGCCGACGGCACCCGCAACCCGCTGCAGACCGTCCCGCTGCTGGACGCCATCCAGCAGAACAAGTTCGACGCCGTCTTCGGCGGCGGCCGCCGCGACGAAGACAAAGCCCGCGCCAAGGAGCGAATCCTGAGCCTCCGCGACGAATTTGGCCAGTGGGACCCGCGCAACCAGCGCCCTGAACTGTGGAACCTGTACAACGGCCGGCACACGGTGGGCCAGCACGTCCGCGCGTTCCCCATCAGCAACTGGACGGAACTGGACATCTGGCGCTACATCGAGCGCGAGAACATCGAGCTTCCCGGCCTGTACTACGCCCACGAACGCGAAGTCTTCGCCCGCGACGGCATGTGGCGCGCAGTGGGTGAAGTCTCCCAGCCCCGCGACGGCGAGAATGTCATCACGAAGACCGTCCGCTACCGCACCGTGGGCGACATGTCCTGCACCGGCGCCGTCGAGTCCAACGCCTTCACCGTGGCCGACGTCGTGGTTGAAGTTGCCGCATCCACCCTGACCGAACGTGGCGCCACCCGAGCAGATGACCGCATCTCCGAGGCCGCCATGGAAGACCGCAAAAAGGACGGGTACTTCTAATGACCACCGAAATTGTTTTGCCCGGCGCTGCCGGTGGCCTGGAATCAGCCCTGCCCACCACCTTGTTCCGCTTCGCCACCGCAGGATCGGTCGACGACGGCAAGTCCACTTTGGTGGGCCGCCTCCTTCACGATTCCAAGGCCATCCTCGCTGACACACTCGACGCGGTGGCCCGTACGTCCGCTGACCGCGGCTTCGGCGGCGAAAAGGGCGGGATCGATCTCGCGCTGCTGACCGACGGCCTCCGTGCCGAGCGCGAACAGGGCATCACCATCGATGTGGCCTACCGCTATTTCGCCACCGACCGCCGCAGCTTTATTCTGGCTGACTGCCCCGGGCACGTTCAGTACACCAAGAACACGGTGACCGGCGCGTCCACTGCGGATGCCGTCGTCGTACTCATCGACGCCCGCAAGGGCGTGCTGGAGCAGACCCGCAGGCACCTGTCCGTGCTGCAGCTGCTGCGCGTGGCCCACGTGATCGTGGCCGTCAACAAGATCGACCTGGTGGATTTCAGCGAGTCCGTGTTCCGCGACATCGAAGCCGATGTGCAGCAGGTGGGCCGCGAACTGGGCTTGGGTTCCGATGGAATCAGCGATCTGCTGGTGGTTCCCGTGTCCGCGCTCGACGGCGACAACGTGGTGGAGCGCTCGGAGCGCACCCCCTGGTACACCGGCCCCGCGCTGCTGGAGGTCCTCGAAACCCTGCCCGCCGCCGATGAACTGGAAAGCCACCTCGAGAGCTTCCGCTTCCCGGTGCAGCTGGTGGTCCGCCCGCAGGGCGCCCTGGCTCCCGACGCCGTGGCAGCCGGCCTGGACGTTGAGGCTTACCGTGACTACCGCGCGTACGCCGGCCAGATCACCGAAGGCTCCGTGAAGGTGGGGGACCAGGTATCCGTGCTGACGCCGGGCCAGGCCCCGCGCGCCACCACCGTGGTGGGCATCGACTTCGCCGGAAAGTCCCTGGAGGAAGCCGCCGCCCCGCAGTCCGTGGCTGTCCGCCTGGCTGACGAGTTCGACGTCGCCCGTGGTGACACCATCGCCGCAGCCGGCACCGTCCGTGAAGCCACCGCAGACCTTTACGCAGCGCTCTGCTGGCTGTCGCCGAAGCCCCTCCGTGAGGGCCAGAAGGTCCTGGTCAAGCACGGCACCCGCACCGTCCAGGCGCTGGTCCGCAGCGTTTCCGGGAAGCTGGACCTGGCCTCCTTCAAGCTTGAGGGCGCCTCCAGCCTGGAGCTCAACGACATCGGCCACGCACAGCTCCGGCTGGCCGCGCCGCTGCCGCTGGAGAACTACCTGCACCACCGCCGCACCGGTGCGTTCCTGGTAATCGACCCGATGGACGGCAACACGCTGGCAGCCGGCCTGGTCAAGGACCACCCGGGCGACCACGAGGATGAGCGCTACAGCATCTGATCTCCACGCCGCCATGAAACCGCGGCTTGTTCGCAGAACCCGGCCTTCAAGGTTAGGTCCTGCGAACAAGCCGCGGTTTTGTCGTTTGGGGAGGGCTACTGCCGCCCCTCAAGGATCGACTTGAGCTTCTGCAGGTCCTTCCGGGTCTGGCGGCGGATCATCGGTGCCATAACCAGCCCGGCGAGCCGCGGGAAACCCGAGGGGCTCCCGGTGTTGCCGAGCGTCATCACCGTGCCGCCGTCGTCGTCCGCCCAGGTGTAGGTGGTCTCCATGGGGAACGGGCCCTGCGCGGTGCGCATCACCAGCTTCCCGCCCGGGACATACTCCACGAATTCGTAGGTGTAACTGAGCTCCCGGCCCATGAACGCGGCGTTGAAGGCCACCTTCGAACCAACCCCCAAGGGCCCGGCGGTGAGCCGCTGCGAACTGTGGATGTTCACGTACCATTGCGGGGCGTTGTCCGGGTTGGCAGCAAAGTCCGCCACCTCGGTACGCGGCCTGTCGATGTGGATCCGGCTCTGCACGTTCACCATGTTGCGTCTCCTTGCGGCGTCCGGCGGCGGCCGGTGGGACTGGCTGTTGCGGGGGTTGCCCTGATGCCACGTTAGCCGTGGAACCCGGGTGTTGGAACGGTGGAGGCAGGGCGCGGCGGGCCCAGTCGCGGTGCGGCACAAGCTGCGCCGGTTGGTCAACGTTAAGGGCAGCTGACGCGTCAAAACCCGGTGACTGTGCGGCTGAATATGACGCCGCATGAACCTGCGTGACCCTCCGTTGAGGCTTCATTGAACGGCTTTGGGCCACTCCCTATGGTGAAACAATGACTAGTTCCAAGCCCGGGATGACCCGCATCGTGGCAGGCGATAGCGCGGTTCCCAAGCGCAAGCGTGCCATCGAGGCCGCCCTGGCCATCGGGCTGGTCCTGCTGATCGCCGTCGGTGCGGTGGTGGCGTCCTCCGTTGCCCGTAACACCGAGGCCCAGGCAGCCGAACCGACGCCGGCAGCTGCACTGAAGCTCGGCTACTTCGGAAATGTGACGCACGCGCCCGCCCTGGTGGGCATCAAGAAGGGTTTCCTCGCCGAAGCCCTGGGCAGCACCCAGCTCAGCACGGAATCGTTCAACGCCGGCCCCGCTGCCATCGAGGCGCTCAATGCCGGGGCCATCGACGCCGCCTACATCGGCCCCAACCCGGCCATCAACTCCTTCGTCAAAAGCTCCGGCCAGTCCGTCAAGGTCATCGCCGGCGCGGCCGCAGGCGGGGCCCAACTGGTGGTTAGGCCCGGGATCGACTCCGCCGCGGACCTCCGGGGAAAGACCCTCGCCTCCCCTCAACTGGGCGGCACCCAGGACGTGGCCCTCCGCGCCTGGCTCTCCGGGCAGGGCTACAAGACCAACGTGGACGGCAGCGGCGACGTCGCCATCAACCCCACGGACAACGCCCAGACCCTCAAGCTGTTCCAGGACGGAAAGCTCGACGGCGCGTGGTTGCCTGAGCCGTGGGCCTCACGCCTGGTGCTCCAGGCCGGCGCCAAGGTCCTGGTGGATGAGAAAGACCTTTGGGACGGGACGGGCACGGGCAAGCCCGGCGAGTTCCCCACCACCATCCTGATCGTCAATCAGAAGTACGCCGCCGACCACCCGGACACCGTCAAGGCATTGCTGGCCGGCCACGCAAAGTCCGTGGCCTGGCTCAACGAAGCGCCGGCGGCCGAGAAGGCCAGGGTCATCAACGCGGGCCTGCAGGAGTCCGCCGGTGCCACACTCGCAGACGACGTCCTGGCCCGCTCGCTGGCCAACATCACCTACACCCTGGACCCGCTGGCCGGAAGCTACCCCCGGCTGCTGCAGGACGGTGTCGAAGCAGGGACCACCAAGCAGGCCGACCTCAACGGGCTGTTCGACCTCCGCGCCCTCAACGAGGTTGCCGCCGCCACCGGCACCAGCAAGATTTCAGCAGCCGGCCTCGGCCAGGACTGAACCAACCCCCCTACCTAAGGACGGCACCATGCCAGTCGTACTGGAAAACCTGGGCAAGCGCTTCGGCGACGGCGCTCCGGTGCTGGACGACGTCAACGCCAACATCGGAAAAGGCGAGTTCGTCGCCCTCCTCGGTGCGTCCGGCTGCGGCAAATCCACCCTGCTGAACATCATCGCGGGACTGGAAGCTCCGTCGTCGGGCGCCCTCGAAGTCCCCAGCGACGGCGCAGCCTTCATGTTCCAGGACGCCGCTTTGTTCCCCTGGCTGACGGCCCGGGAAAACATCGAGCTGGCACTCAAACTGCGCGGCGTGGGCAAGGCCGACCGGCGTACCAAGGCACAGGAACTCCTGGAACTGGTCCACCTGGGCACGGCGGGGGACAAGCGCCCCCACGAGCTGTCCGGCGGCATGCGCCAGCGCGTCTCGCTGGCACGATCCCTTGCCCAGGACCGGCAGCTGCTGCTCATGGATGAGCCCTTTGCCGCCCTCGACGCCATCACCCGCGACCTGCTGCACGATGAGCTGGAACGCATCTGGAAGGAAACCGGGCGCACCATCGTCTTCGTCACCCACAACGTCCGCGAGGCCGTCCGGCTGGGGCAGCGCGTGCTGCTGCTCTCCTCCCGCCCCGGCCGTGTGGTCCAGGAATGGGACGTCACCGAGGAACACCGAACCGACGCCGGGCTCGCCGGCCAGCTCACCGGGGTCATCACCGCCCGGCTGCGTGAGGAGATTCGCCGCCATGCCAAGTAACACCACACCCCTTGCAGAAACGGAGCCGGTCGCCGCGCCGGGCGGGGCGGAGCACGTGCATGCCGCCTTGACGCGGACGTCCACCGGCAAGGAGGACCTCCGCGAGCTCGAATCGGGGCTCGATTCGCTGCAGTCCGACGCCGAGCGCAAGCACCGGGTCGACTGGAGCCGCATCCTCCTGCCCGTGGCCGCGCTGGTGGTTCTGGTGCTCGCCTGGCAGTTCTACGTCTCCCTGGGCATCAAGCGCCGCGACCTGGTGCCCGGCCCGCTGGATGTGGCTGGCCAGATGGGCGTCCTGTGGACAGAAGGCAAGCTGCAGGAAGCCATGTGGACCTCGCTGCAGCGCGGCCTGGTGGGCTTCCTGATTTCGGTGGCCATCGCCACTCCGGTGGGGCTGCTGCTGGCCCAGGTGGCGCCGCTGCGCCGGGCCTTTGGGCCCCTGATTTCCGGCCTGCAGGTGCTGCCGTCGGTGGCCTGGGTTCCCGCTGCCATCATCTGGTTCGGCCTCACCGACGCCACCGTCTACTTCGTGGTGTTCATGGGCGCCATCCCCTCCATCATCAACGGGCTGATCTCCGGTGTGGACCAGATCCCGCCGCAGTTCCGCCGGGTGGGAACCGTCCTCGGCGCCAACCGGCTGCAGATGGCCCTGCAGGTTGTCCTGCCAGCCGCGCTGCCCGGTTACCTGGGCGGCCTCAAGCAGGGCTGGGCCTTCTCCTGGCGCTCCCTCATGGCCGCGGAAATCATCGCCGTGGGCGGCACCATCGGCTTCGGCCTCGGCTCCCTGCTCGACCAGGGCCGGGCGCTCTCCGACATGACAGTGGTGATGTCCGCGATCCTCCTGATCCTCGGCGTCGGCATCCTGATCGAACTGCTGGTGTTCGCGCCCATTGAGAAGCGCCTCCTGCGCCGCCGCGGCCTCCTGGCCGGCAGCACCCGCTGACCCAGCATTTTCCCAACGCCCCGCACCCGGTGCGACTTTCAGGGCCCGACGGCGACCTCCCGCCGTCGGGCTCTGCTGTTCCCTGGCGCATGGCAGACTGGCGCCATGACCGTCAGCTTCGTGTGCCGCACTGAGTCCCCTCTTCCGGTGGAGCAGCTGTTCGACCGGGCCCGCAGCATCGACCTGCACGTGGATTCCCAGCGCAGCTCAGGGGAGCAGGCCGTAGCGGGCGTGACCGAAGGACTGATCGGCAGCGGCCAGGAGGTCACCTGGCGGGCACGGCACTTCGGCGTCCCGCTCACCATGACCAGCAGGGTCACGCACCTGGACTTCCCCCGCAGCTTCACGGACGAGCAGGTCAAGGGACCCTTCAGGTCCTTCCGGCACGTCCACGAGTTCGCCCCCACGGTCACGGGAAGCATCATGACGGACCGGGTGGAGTTCACCGCCCCGCTGGGAGTCCTGGGCCGCGTCGTCGAACGCCTGGTCCTGGCCCGGTACCTGGAACGGCTCATCCGGGACCGCGGCCGCTTCCTCGCGGCAGCGGGACATGACGGCAGCAGGCACGACGGCGGCAGCCCGGCTTTGTGACGCAGCGTTACCTTACGTGAACTGGTGTTGCTGAGCCTTTGTGGGCCATTGTGACGCAGCCCTACCGTTGATCCATGGCAATTCAGGATATTTACCCCACGGCGCTGCGGCTGCTCGGCCGCCCCGTGCTGGTGGTGGGCGGCGGACCCGTAGCCACCCGCCGCGCCAAAGGGTTGCTCGACGCCGGTGCCCTGGTCACCGTCGTGGCCCCGGTTGCTTCGACCGCGCTGCAGGAGATGGCCGGTGCCGGCCTGGTCACCTGGGAAGCGCGGCCGTACCGCTCCAGCGACGTGGACGGCGCCTGGTTCATCCAGACGGCCACCGGCGATCCCGCCGTGGACGCCCAGGTTTCGGCCGACGCCGAGGCGCAGCGTGTCTGGTGCGTCAACGCCTCCGACCATGAAGCTTCCGCCGCCTGGACGCCCGCCGTCGCCGTGGTTGATGACGTCAAGATCGCCGTGAACGCCGGGGGAGACCCGCGCCGTGCCATGGCCGTCCGGGACGCCGTCGCCACCGCCCTGGAAACCGGGGACCTTCCGCTCCGCCGCCGCCGCGCGCACCGCGGCTCCGTTGCCCTCGTGGGCGGCGGCCCCGGCGATACCGGTCTCATCACCGTCCGCGGCCGCCGGCTCCTGGGCCAGGCAGACGTCGTCGTCGCCGACCGCCTGGGACCCCGCGAACTCCTCAACGAACTCGCCCCGGACGTCCGCGTCATCGAGGTGGGCAAGACCCCCGGCCACCACCCCGTTCCACAGGCGGAGATCAACCGCATCCTCGTCGAAGAAGCCCTGCAGGGCCACCGGGTGGTCCGGCTCAAGGGCGGAGACCCCTACGTCCTGGGCCGCGGCGGCGAGGAAGCCGAACACTGCCGCCGGCACGGCGTCGAGGTTGAAGTGGTTTCCGGCGTCACGTCCGCCATCTCGGTACCCGCGGCGGCAGGCATCCCCGTCACCCACCGCGGCCTGGCCAAGGGCTTCAGCGTGGTCACCGGCCATGAAGAACTGTCCGAGGTCCCCGCCCGCGCAGACCACACGATCGTCCTGCTCATGGGAGTGGGCCAGCTCCGGGAGTCGGCATCCGCGCTGGGCGAAGCCGGACTGCCGGCCGGGACCCCTGTTGGTATCGTGGAAAACGGCTATTTGCCGGACCAGCGTGTCACCATCGGAACGCTCGGTTCCATTGCGGACCAGGCCGATGCCGCCGGCGTCGCGAATCCCGCAGTGATTGTCATCGGTGACGTGGTGCGCGTGAGCCCGTTCGCGCCGTCGCACTTCAAAACCGCTGACTACAGCACCACCAGCCCCAACCAGCCCCGCAAGACCCCAAGCACTATCCGCGTCCTCACCACCTAGCCCCCCACCCCAACTAACTAGCAGTTGTTGTCGTTTTGAACGCTCAAAACGACAACAACTGCGAGTCAGTTGGGAAGGACCGAAGAAAAAGGAACACAGCCGTGTCATCAAGCACCACCGTAGGCTCTGCCGAGCGTCCGCTGCGCGTCGCCGTCGTGGGTTCCGGCCCGGCCGGCGTCTACGCCGCAGACATCCTCACCAAGAGCGAGGCCGTCAAGAGCGGCGAGCTGACCGTGAGCATCGACCTCTTTGACCGCTACCCGGCACCCTACGGACTGATCCGCTACGGCGTGGCCCCGGACCACCCCCGCATCAAGGGCATCGTCAACGCCCTGCACAAGGTGCTGGACCGCGGTGACATCCGCTTCTTCGGCAACGTGGACTACGGCACGGACCTCACCATCGAGGACCTCCGCACGCACTACGACGCCGTCATCTTCGCCACCGGCGCCATCAAGGACGCGGACCTGAACATCCCGGGCATCGAGCTGGACGGCTCCTACGGCGGCGCCGACTTCGTCTCCTGGTATGACGGCCACCCGGACGTCTCCCGTGAATGGCCGCTCGAGGCCAAGGAAATCGCCGTGCTCGGCAACGGCAACGTGGCCCTGGACGTGGCCCGCGTCCTGTCCAAGCACGCCGATGACCTCCTGGTCTCCGAAATCCCGGACAACGTCTACGCGGGCCTGAAGAACTCTCCGGTCACCGACGTGCACGTCTTCGGCCGCCGCGGCCCGGCCCAGGTGAAGTTCACCCCGCTGGAACTGCGTGAACTGTCGCACTCCAAGGACGTGGACATCATCCTGTACCCGGAGGACTTCGAGTTCGACGAGGAATCGGACCGCCAGATCCAGACGAACAACCAGACCAAGACCATGGTGGGTACGCTCACCAACTGGATCGCCGAGCAGCCTGAGGACCTCTCCGAGCTCAAGGCTTCCCGGCGCCTGCACCTGCACTTCCTGCACAGCCCGGTGGAGATCTACGACGACGCCGATGCCCCCGGCAAGGTGGCCGGCATCAAGTTCGAGCGCACCGAGCTGGACGGCACGGGCAATGCCCGCGGCACCGGCGAGTTCGTGGACTACCCGGTCCAGGCCGTTTACCGGGCCATCGGCTACTTCGGTTCCGCCCTGCCGGACGTGGAGTTCGACCACAAGAAGGGCGTCGTGACGAACGACGGCGGCCGCGTCCTGGACGCCGACGGCAACCACGTGCCGGGCATCTACGCCACCGGCTGGATCAAGCGCGGACCCGTGGGCCTGATCGGCCACACCAAGGGTGACGCCCTCGAGACCGTCAACTACCTCCTCGAGGACCGCGAAAACCTGCCCGTTGCCGCGTCACCCGCCGAGGACGCCGTCGTCGAACTCCTGGACGCCCGCGGCGTGAGGTTCACCAGCTGGGAAGGCTGGCTGGCCCTGGACGCACACGAGCTCGCCCTCGGTGCCGCAGCCACCGAAGCCGGCGGATCACACGGTGTTGAGGTCAAGCGCGAGCGCATCAAGGTAGTGCCGCGCGAGGACATGGTTGCCATCTCCCGCGACGGCGTCGCAGCACAGGTCTGAAGCCCGTCCAAAGGCCCGCGGAACCTCCCGGTTCCGCGGGCCTTTGCCGTTTACGGGGCCGTCCGGCCCCTAACCCGGCTGCGCTACTTGCCTGCCCCGCCGGCCGCCATCAGTTCCAGCCGGCGGAGCGTCTCCCGGTTCCGGGCGGAGATGGCGGCGTTCCGAAGGACCTTGGGTACCAGCTTGCCCGGTCCGCGGATGGCGTCTTCGGCGATAGTCACACGGCAGCCGTCCCCAGCCTCTTCAAGGGTGATCTCCACTTTGGCCTCGCCCATCGGCCAGCCCCGGGCCACCAGTTCCAGCGAACGGCCGGGCTCCACGGCGGTCACCCGGGAGCTGTCATCGATCACCAGCGGCCAGGCGCCCACAGAGTGATGCAGCCGGGATCCCACCTGCGGCCACTCGGCGTCCACATCCCGGATGCGTGACGCCCCAACCACCCAGCCGGAATACAGCCAGCCATCGGCAATGACCCGCCAGACGTCGGCGGGTGGGGAGCTGAAGTGCTGCGAAACGGTGGACATGGCGTTCCTTCCGGTTGCGGGGGTGCTGGCGGTGCTTTGCTTGGGCCGTTCCGGCTGCCCGCCGGCGCGGCGTACGACGGCGGGAGGTACGGTCCGCTGGGCCGCGCGGTACGAGGGCTTCCGCAGGCGCCGGGTCCATGCGTAGGCGTGCGCCCCCGGCGGCTGGTTCCCGAGCGGATCGAACCGCAGGGGAGTGTCCGATGGATGGGGTCCGGCGTGCAGCCGCAGCTCGCCGCACTCCCGCCACCGCCCTGACGGGGTGGCCCAGTGCAGCCCGAGGACCCACTCGCCTGATGCCAGGGATCCCGGCGGGAGGCTGCGGGTGCGCAGGCCCAGGAGGACAGGGCCCTGCCGGCCACGGTAGGGCATCAGCGTGGTCATGGTGGCGCCGGCAACGTCCAGCCGCGGCCGCAGCAGGAAACGCCAAGGCACCCGCCACCCGGTGGAGGCGAACAGGACATCGGCCGGGCCGGGAGGGGCGCCGCCGTCAGCGGAAGGGGTGACCCTGAGCGCGAGCCCCAGGATGTCGGGCAGCGTCTGGGGCAGGCCTACTGACCGGGAGAAGCGGGCTTCCACGGCCTCCGTTCCGGCGTTGTCGAGCCAGTCGATGCCGCTCGGGGCTGCGGGGCTGCCGGTGCGGGTGAGCTCGCCGGACAGGCCGAGCCCGTGAGGATGGATGGGCCGCTGCGGCCGGGCAACCTTGAGGAGCCGGAACAGGGCGGCGAACGCCTGCCCGGCGCTGCGTGTGGCGGCGGGTGCGCCGCCCCGGTGCTGGGTCATAGTTACTCCCTACCCATAATCACGCGCGCTACATGTGTCCGAACCGGGCCCGGATGAGGGCGAAGATGCCGTAGGCGATGAAGCCGGCACCAATGGCCACCAGCAGGTAGGGGCCGAAGGGGTGGTCGCGCAGGGCCTGGAGGCTTCCGTCCAGGCCGGTGGACTCTTCAGGGCTGTGCTTCGCCGCGGCGACGATGAACAGCAGCCCGGTGAGGCCGAGGGCGATGCCTTTGGCGATGTGCCCCACCACGCCCAGGCTGTCAACGATCCTGCCGCGCCTGGTCCCGTTGAAGTGGAAGAGTTCTTCTTTCTTGAAGCCGCGGGTGGCTCCCTTGACCACAAAGTAGACGCCGATCCCGATGATCGTCAGCCCCAGCGCCACCAGCACCCAAGGTCCCAGCGGGTGGCCCAACAGTGCTGCGCTGAAGTCCCGGGTGCTGTCCCCGGAGTCCCCGCGAAGCCCTACGGCGAAGCCGGCAAAGCTGAGCCCAACGCTGCCGTAGGCGATGGCCAGGAATCCGGACGACACCAGCTTTGCCAGCCGTTCCTTCCGTGGTGCGCCGCGCATCCGGAGGGTGGCCTCGCTGGCCTGCCAGAGCGACAGCCCGGTGCAGGCCCCAACGCAGGCCCACATGACGGCAGGGCCCCAGGGATTGGCGGCCAGCTGTTCAATGGCGCCGGTGGCGTCCGCCTGGCCGGGCTGGCCGAAGGCAATGGCAACGGCGATGGCCCCCACAATCACATGCAGCAGGGCCATGACAGCGAAACCCAGCCGGGCCAGGACGTCCAGGACTTTGTGGTTCGACGCTTCCTCGACGGCATCTGCCGCCTGGCTGAGCGTGGATTCGCCATCGGACACAGGTCAGCCGTTCATGGGCCCTTCGGCCCGCAGCTTCTCCGCACCGGGTCCTTCGACGTGGACGGTGCAGCGGACCACCAGGCGGCCCGGCGCGTTCTCCAGCTCCACCAGGGAATCGTTGCCGCTGAGGACCGTGAAGACTTCCGAGCCTGCCACCACGTCCACGTGCTTGGCCTGCGCGGTTTCGCGGGCGTTGCGGAGCGCCTCGTCCTGGAGCCCGCCAACGTACGTGCCATCACTTTCGCGGGCCGGGTCCCCGAAGGCCCAGCCGAACAATGTCCCTGTATTTCCCATGGCCACGATATTACGCGTTCCGTCCGACAGGGACGGGCTTTCGTAACATTAGTAAGTGTGCTTACCATAGGCGGACGGTGGCCATGGTTGGGTCACGGAAAGCCAATGCCGCTCCGGCGGCAGCTCGGAACCACCTCAACGTTAGGAATGTACAACATGGCAGGAAACCTCATTGCCCGGTCAGTCCACGATCTGACGGCAGCAGCATGGTTCGGCGGCTCACTGATGGGCGCCATCGGATTGAACGGCGCGGCAGCGGAAGCAAAGGACCCATCCGAACGCACCCGGCTTTCAAGCGCGGGCTGGATGCGGTGGGCTCCGGTCCAGACGGCAGCGTTCGCCACGCACTTGGCCGCAGACCTCGCCATAGCCTTCGAGAACAAGGGCCGCATCGCCAAGCAGGACGGCGTTGCCCGGGACACAATCATCAAGACCGCCGTGACCGTGGCAGGCGCGGCCGTCACGCTCTATTCCGGGATCCTCGGCAAGAAAGTGGAGAAGCTCGCCGGTGAGGGGGCCGAAGGTGCCACCGAGCCGCGGCCCGGTGCGTCCGATGAACTGAAGGCCGCCCAGCAGCAGCTCAAGGCCCTCCAGTGGGTCATCCCTGCCTTCGCAGGGGCAGTGGTGGTCCTTGGCGCCAAGCACGGCGAGATGCAGCGGCCCAAGAACGTCTTCGCCGGCCTGCAGCGCTGACCGCGGCATCGCTTGCTCCCTGAGCGGGCGAAGCCTGCGACGGCGGCCCCGCACCCTTCACTGCGAAAGGTGCGGGGCCGCCGTCGTGCTCTAGGGGCTACTTCGCCGCGGTTTCGGCGACGGTCGGTTCCCGGCCTGCGCCCTGCCCGTCGTCGGTGGTCCAGACTTTGATGATGGCCCAGGCGACGGCAGTGATGGGTACGGCCAGGACCGCGCCCACAATGCCGGCCAGGAGGGTGCCCGCGGTGAGGGCAAGAAGGATGACCAGTGCGTGCAGTTGCAGGGACTTGCCCATGACCACCGGCTGAAGCAGGTTGCCCTCAAGCTGGTTGACGGCCACCACTACGGCCACCACGATCAACGCCACCACCGGACCGTTCGCTACCAGGGCCACCAGGGCTGCAAGGATGCCTGCCATGGTGGCGCCGACAATCGGAATGAACGCGCCGATGAACACCACCATGGCAAGGGGCAGCGCCAGCGGAACCTGAAGGATCAGCAGTGCGGCGCCGATGCCCACCGTGTCCACCAGGGCAACGATGGCTGTGCCGCGGACGTAGCCGCCCAGCACTTCCTGGCTGCGGGTACCCACGCGGCGCAGGCGGCTGGCGCGATCGCCCGTGAAGGGGCTGATCAGGAAGCTCCAGATCCGCTGGCCGTCCTTGAGGAAAAAGAACAGGATGACCACCAGGAGCACGGCTCCGGTCAGGAATTCCGTCACCACGGACAGGCCGGTAATGGCGCCGGAGCGGGCCTGGCTGCTGGTGGCGAAGTCCACGATCGCGTTCCGGGCAGCATCGATTTGCGCTTCGTCAACCTGCAGTGGCCCGCTTTGGAGGAAGCTTTGCAGCTGGTCCAGCCCCGAGCTGGCCTGCTGGACCAGGTCGTCCCATTGGCTCCGGACCGAGAAATAGATAACGGTGAATACCCCGCCCACGACAACCAGGAGCAACACGAAAGCAATGACTGTGGCAAGGGCGTCGTTGATGCCGCGCCTTTTGAGGACGTTCACGAACGGGCTGATGGCGGCGGCCAGGATCAGGGCGATCAGCATGGGGATTACCAACAGCTTGACCTGCAGGAGTGCGAAGACCGTTACTACGGACACCGCGAGGATGAGCAGTGTCTGGGCCGCGCGTATACCCACACGGCCGTAGCCGTCACCCCACAGTTGCTGCGGGGTCCTGCTGCCGCCCTCCGGGGTGGCGGCAGTTCCATGCTCGGAACATGTGCGGCGGGGATGGCGGGAGAACAGGGCCATGGCGAGGGTCCTCAGGGGTAAGCGAAATCCACCGGAACACGGCAGAAGAGGGGGAGCTGGGTCAGCTAGTAAGCCTACTGACCGCTCCGGCCCAAGCGAAACGGGCCGCCTACGCGGTGAGCCATTCGGCGCAGGAGTTCAGGTTCCGGTTGACGGTGGCCACCGCGGCGTCGGCGTCGCCGCGCTCGATCGCATCCAACAGGATGCCGTGACCCTCGAGGGGAAGTCCGTCGAACCCCGGCCTCTTCTGCTGCGCCAGGAGGTCCTGGTGCAGGGCCGGGCCAAAGCTGACGTACAGCTCATGCAGCAGGGGATTGCCCGACGCCTGGGCCACCCGCGCGTGGAAACCCCAGTCTGCCGTTGCCCAGGCTTCGCAGTCGCCGCTGCGCCAGGCATGGTCCCGGGCGGTGAGGAGCGCCCGCAGTGCTGTGACGTCGTCGGACGTGGCGTGCTTGGCGGCGAGCCGGGCCGCCTGGGTGTCCAGGCCCAGCCGTACCTCCAGGATGTGTTCGGCGGTGTGGTCCTGGAACAGCCGGCGGGCGGCGCCGGAAATCTCGCTGGTGGCCCGCACATACGTTCCATCACCCCGCCGGACCTCCAGCATTCCGCTGTGCGCCAGGGCCTTGACCGCCTCGCGGAGCGTGCCGCGGGAAACGCCCAGGCGGGCTATGAGCTCGGATTCGGAAGGGATCCGCTGTTGGAGCGGCCACTCGCCGGAGTGGATCATGGCGCGCAGTTTGGCGGTGACCTCGTCCGCAAGCGGCGGACGGACGGACGGGCTAAGGCTCATGGCTTGCTACTTTACTTTCCCGGACGTGAGCAGGTGCGCCACCGCCATCTGCACCACGGCCAGCACCAGCAGCAGCGCCAGCGGCAGGGTCCAGCCGCCGGTGGCACTGTGCAGCATGCCCATGCCGAAGGGGCCGGCTGTGGCCAGGAGGTAGCCGGTGGACTGGGCCAGCGTAGAGAGCGCCGTGGTTTCGGCAGTGTCCCTTCCGCTGCGGCTGATCATCACCATGACCAGCGGGAAAATGCCCAGCCCGAATCCCAGCAGCACTGCCGGAATGATTGACAGGCTGACCGGCAGGAACAGCAGCAGCGCCACGCCCGCGGCCATGGTGGTGCTGACCAGGTAGAACGCGGGACGCAGCATCCCGGGCCGGGAGCCAAGGGCAATCAGGAGCACGCCGGCGGGGACGGACACCAGCTGCATGACGCCGAACATCAGGCCGCTTTCGGAGGCGCTGAGCCCCAGCGTGGTGAGCATGTAGGGGAACCAGCTGAGGAGGGCGTAGGCGAGCAGCGCCTGCAGCGTGAAAATTGCGGTGAGGAGTGCGCCCTTGCGGGTCCGCAGCAGCGGCCACGGCAAGGTGCCGGCGCCTGCGGGCCGTGCGCTGTGCCTGTGGGCGTGCAGTGCAACGGGCAGGAAACCCAGCAGTGCGGCCAGGGCCATGATGCCGATGGAGCCCACCGCTGCCGACGGCGAGCCGAGGGCCTGCGCCAGCGGCACCACGGCCACGGACGTCACGGTGCCGCCGGTGGTCATGGTGACGGTGTAGACCGCCGTCATCAGCGAAGTGCGGGCCGCGAAGTGTTCGCGGATGAAGGACGGCATGGCCACGTTGCAAACAGCCAGCCCGGACATGCCCACCACGGTTCCGGCCACCAGCATTCCCGTCGCGGGTATGCCCCGCAGGAGGAGCCCGCCGGCCAGCAGGGCCAGGGAGAGCAGGATGGCCTTCTCCACGCCCACCTTGCCCGTCAGCCACGACGTCGCCGCGCCCGCCAGTGCAAAGCAGAGCGTGGGGATGGACGGGATGATGGCCGCCACCAGGGGGCCGTAGCCGAGCACCAGCTGCAGGTCGTGCAGCAGGGCGGACGCCCCGGTAATACCGGCGCGCAGGTTCAGTCCGATGAGTACCAGGGCGATGACGCTGAATACGACGGCGGTGCGCGTCTTCGGCGCTGCCGACACGTTCGCCGCATTGCCCTGCAGCGGGCTGGGTCCCGCTGTTTTGGGGTGCACCGCGCTTGGCTGCGCAACTGCGCCGGGCTCCCGTGTGGTGTTGATGGCGTCCTCAGCGACGTCGACAGGTGCTGGCGGCTGGGATGCGCGGGCGGCGGCAGGGGGTGGCAAGGCGGACATCTTTCCAGACTAAAGGTTGGACGTTTGATGTCTAGGGTTTTGTGGGGAACCTCTCCCGACCCCGGAGGTGGGGGCAATAGAATGCGAGCGGGAGCCCGGCGGCCCGGCCGGTCCGGCCGCAGCCGTTACCGGACGCGTGGGAGGAGCGGTTGTGAAGGCTGTGCAGGCAGTGGAGGTCGAGAAGAAGTACGACGTCGGCGATGATGCCGTAGTGCCGCAGCTTCGGGATCTTCCCGGAGTAGCGAGGGTGGGGGAGGCCCACACTGCCGAATTGGAAGCCGTCTACTTCGATACCGGCCAGCGGGCCCTTCAGTCCCGCCGCATCACCTTGCGGCGGCGGACGGGAGGGGTCGACGCCGGATGGCACCTGAAACTGCCGGCGGAAGCGGCGTCACCCGGGGAAGCCAGCCCCCGCAAGCCGGCCGCCCATGGTGTTCCTGAAGGTACGCTCCAGGCGGAGTCCGAACCCCCGCGGCGGCGTGAGCTGCACGCCCCGCTGGGCCAGCCCGACGTCGTTCCCGACAGCCTGCTGGCCTACGTGCAGGCCTTTGTGCGCGGGAACCCCCTCGTGCCTGTGGTGCGGCTGAAGACCGAGCGGACAACCTACCCGCTCTACGGACCTGACGGCGTGCACCTGGCCGACCTGGCCGACGACAGGGTGGACGCTCAACCCCTCCTCGGCGGCGCGGCCGCCGGCGGGAAGCGCTGGCGCGAATGGGAACTGGAACTGGTCCGTGGATCAACCCACCTGTTTGAGCCTGCCGGCCAGGTCCTCGCCGCCGCCGGCGCCCGCCCGGCCGGCCATGCGTCCAAGCTGGCCAAGGCCCTCGGTGCGGGCGGAACCGCGAAGGCTCCGGGCACCGAAACGGGCGGCGGCACCGCCCTGCTGGCGGGGAAGAAGGCTCCGGCAGCCGCCGTC
This sequence comes from Pseudarthrobacter sp. 1G09, assembly GCF_050038305.1. NCBI lineage: Bacteria > Bacillati > Actinomycetota > Actinomycetes > Micrococcales > Micrococcaceae > Pseudarthrobacter > Pseudarthrobacter sp. 1G09. The sequence continues at coordinate 3,284,314 of NZ_CP188306.1, read as the reverse complement.
GTCACCGTCTTCCTGGCGGGCCAGTTGAATCAGCTTCTTGAACGCGACGCCGGAGTCCGCCTGGAGGAGCCGGAGGCTATTCACGACATGCGCTCGGCCGCGCGCCGGATGCGGTCTGCGCTCGCCGCCTACCGCAGGCTCTACCGTGCAGTCCCCGTGCGTCGCCTTCGCGAAGAGCTCTCCTGGCTGGGCGGGATGCTCGGAGTGCCCCGGGATGCCGAGGTGCTGCGCTCCCGTTTGCTGGGCCAGGTGGCTGAATTGCCGCCGGGCGAGGGGACCGAAGCGGCCCGGGATTTCCTGGACCGCCGCGCGGGTGCAACGTTCGACGCCGGGTACCGGCTCCTGCAGGAGGCGCTGGTGTCCGGGCGCTACTTCCGGCTCCTGGACAGCCTTGAAGATTTCCGGGACACCCCGCCGGTCCGCGGCACCGCCGTGGAGCCGGGGCGGCGCGCGGTGGCGAAAGCGGTGGACAAGGCGGCCAAGCGGATCCGGCGCTCCCATAAGGCAGCGTCCCACGCCCGCCGGGGAACCGAGCGTGAAACCGCCCTCCACCAGGTACGCAAGGATGCCAAGCGGCTGCGGCACGTTGCAGAATCTGCGGCGGCTGTCAGCGGCAAACGCGCGCGAAAGGTGGCCAAGGCCGCGCACAGGCAGCAGAAGATCCTCGGCGATTACCACGACGCCGTCATTGCCCGGGACCTGCTGGCCGGCCTGGAGTCCGAAGCGCCTCCGGCGGCCGCGGATGCCTTTGCGGCCCTGCTGGCCCGGCAACATGAGCTGATGTCCGCGGCGGAGAAGAAGTACCGCAAGACGAGCAGGAAGTCACGGGACCTCCTGCGGGGCGGCGTCCTCTAGCCCCCAGTTGCGCTCTCACTTAGGGACGCTAAAACCCTCTGCCAGGGACGCGATCTGATAGGGCAGCGGGGGTTAGGGGCGAGTTCCCGTGGGCAGCGTGAGGATCTCGGCCCCGTCCTCGGTGATGGCGATGGTGTGTTCGGTGTGGGCTGTCCGGCAGCCCGTTGCGCTGCGGAGCGTCCAACCGTCCGCATCGGTGACGAGTTCGGCGGTATCCGCCATGATCCACGGTTCCAGGGCAAGCATCAGGCCGGGGCGGAGCTTGAAGCCGCGGCCGGGCCGGCCCATGTTGGGCACGTGCGGGTCCTGGTGCATCGTGGAGCCGATGCCGTGGCCGCCGAACTGCCTGTTGATGGGGTAGCCGGCGTCGGTGAGGACGCGGCCGATGGCGTAGGAAACGTCCCCGATCTTGGCGTTCGGGCCGGCGGCGGCGATGCCTGCGGCCAAGGCGCGCTCGGTGGCGTCGATCATGGCCACACTCCCGGCCGGCCCTGAACCGCCCACCAGGAAGCTGATGGCGGCGTCGGCGGCAATCCCGTCTTTGACGACGGCGAGATCAAGGGTCAGCAGGTCCCCGTCTGCCAGCGCGTAGTCGCGGGGGAGTCCGTGCAACACGGCGTCATTGACGCCGGTGCAGATGTAGTGCCCGAACGGCCCGCGCCCAAAGGAGGGCGCGTAGTCCACGTAGCAGGATTCCGCGCCCGCCTCGGCAATCATCTCCGCGGTCCAGCGGTCGATCTCCAGCAGGTTCGTGCCCACAGTGGCCCGGCCCTTCATGGTCTGGAGGATGTCGGCCACCAGGGCGCCCGTCACCCGGGCCTTGGCGATCTCGGCGGGGTTGAGGATCTCGATCATGCGGTGCCCTTTCCGGTGGCTGGCTGGTTCCGTAGGTGGCTTCCCTGTGCTTCCAGCAGGGTTCAAGGCCAATAACTATACCGGTCATATTATCCCGGTATTATTATTGGAACTATGGTCAGACTGCCGCTTACCCCCGAAGAAGTCCAGCGCGGACAGCGCCTCGGTGCGCTGCTGCGGCGTGCCCGGGGTGACCGCTCGATGCTTGAGACGGCGCTTGACGCCCTGGTGTCTCCGGAGACCCTGCGGAAGATCGAGTCGGGCCGCGTGGCCACGCCTGCTTTTCCCACCATTGCGGCCATCGCCGACGTCCTGGGGCTTTCCCTCGACGCCGTGTGGGCCGAGATCAATGAACCGCCGTCAGGGACCGGCCGGGTCACCGCCCGCACGGCTCCACAGCGGCTCGCGTCCTAGGCTCCAGCACCGGGCCCGCTCCCAGCGACCTGGCGGCTATTTCCCCTGCCGCGCGGACAGGCGGGCCACGGCCAGGGCCAGCCACAGCTGCACCCGGTCCGGCGTGACCGAGGGGTCGTACCCGGTCAGTTCGGTGATCTGGGCCAGCCGGTACCGGACAGTGTTCCGGTGCAGGGTGAGCTGCTCCGCCACGGCCGCCACCGAACCGTTGTTGGTCAGGTAGCTCTCCAGCGTGGTCATCAGCTCGGCGCCGTGCGCGGCATCGAAGGCCCGCAGCGGGTTCAGCGATTCGTGGGCCATGTCCGCCAGGGGCACGTCCTCACTGGCCAGCAGGAGCGAGGTCAGGCTCAACCGTTCAGGCTCGTTCACCGGCAGCCCATGGCCTGCGGCATCGCGGGCCTCGAAGTAGCTCCACCGCAGGCCGTTCGGCTTCGTGTAAGCGCCGCCGATGCCGATGGTGGCGTGGATGCCCGCCTCTGCCAGGTGGTCGCTGAGCTGGCGGGCCAGGGCCGGCGCCGCGCCGCCGTCGTCGTTGATCACCACCACCAGGTCCTTGCCCACGACGGCGGCCACCGCGCCCTCCAGCGCGCGCGGAACCGAGGTGCTCCCCAAGGCCCTGTGGTGGGCGGGGGAGACAGCCAGCAGCACCACGTTCTTGCGGGTGCTGTTGATGCCCACCCCGGCCAGCCTCCGCTGCGCCTCACTGGTTTCAAGGGCGCCGTGGATGACGTCCTCGAGCACCTGGCCGCACAGGGCACGCTGCGCCTGCCGCTGCTTGACCATGTTGTTCAGCTCCACGCTGATGAGGTTCTGTGCATAGCCCACAATTCCGGTGTCCTCGAACGGCTGGCGGACCCAGAGCGTGCAGGCGTCGCGGCGGCCGGTGGGGATGGGAAAGGAGGACCAGGCATCGGCTGCGGGGGCGGCGGTGCTGCTGTTGTACAGCTGGGCCGTGAACTGCGTGAGCGCGATGTCCGTGCGGAGCATGCTGCCGAGCTGCTTGAGCAGTTCGGCGAGGCCGCCGCCGGTCAGCAGCGCACGGGCCAGGATCTGGTGCCCGGCGATCAGCCGTTCGAGCTTGGAGTAGTGGTCCGCTGACTGCGCATCCGCCACCAGTTTGGTGATGGCGATGAAAGGGGTCTCGTACGGGACTTCCACCACGGGCAGGCCCCACCGGTTTGCCTCCGCCAGCAGCGCCGGCGGCACCGCCTCGTGCGAGAGCCCCACCCCGAATCCGATCCCCACGGCGCCGGCCCGCTGGACCTGGCGGACAAAGCGTCGCTGCTCCGGGGCGGACTTCAACCTCAGCCCCGTGGTGAGGATCAGTTCGCCGCCGTTCAGGAACCGCTGCGGGTCCTCCAGCTCCGTGACGGCAACCCAGTTGATGTCCTGGTGCCAGGTGGTCTCGGCAACCCCTGCCTTGGACAGCTTCAGGGAGTTGACGCCCAGCAGGGCGGCGAGGGAAATGGCCATGGAACAAGGATACGGGGATGCTGGACAACCGCACTAAGCCCTTGCGCGAAGGGTGTGCAGGTGGCTATTCACTCGGGTTGGGGGCTGGCATAGGCTCAAGGCAGTTCCATCCATCCGCCGTGGTCTCCGCCGGGCGCGTTGGCCCCTATGAAAGAGGTTGCACACCGTGGTCCAAACCTTGCAGAACTTCATCAACGGGAAGTTCGTCACTCCCGCCGGCACCGAGATGCTGGACGTGGTCAATCCCACCAACGGGGAAGTCGTGGCCCACTCGCCGATCTCTGTGCAGGCGGACGTGGACGCCGCCATGGCCGCTGCCGCGGAGGCGTTCAAGAGCTGGAAGCACGCAACCCCCGGCCAGCGCCAGCTGATGCTGCTCAAGCTCGCCGACGCCGTCGAGGCCAACAGCGACGAACTCGTCGAGGCCCAGCACCGCAACACCGGCCAGGTCCGCTCCCTGATCGCGTCCGAGGAAGTTGCCGCCGGCGCCGACCAGCTGCGGTTCTTCGCCGGTGCCGCCCGCATCCTTGAGGGCAAGTCCGCCGGCGAGTACTTCGAGGGCCACACCTCGTACGTCCGCCGCGAGCCCATCGGCGTCGTGGCCCAGGTGGCCCCGTGGAACTACCCGTTCCTCATGGCCATCTGGAAGATCGGCCCGGCCCTGGCCGCCGGCAACACCGTGGTCCTCAAGCCCTCGGACACCACCCCGGAGTCCACGCTGGTCCTCGCCCGGCTGGCCGGAGATATCCTGCCGGCGGGCGTCCTGAACGTCGTGCTTGGTACCGGCAAGACCGGCGCCATGATGGTGGACCACAAGGTCCCCGGCCTGGTGTCCATCACCGGCTCGGTCCGCGCGGGAATCGCGGTCGCTTCCGGCGCCGCCAAGGGCCTCAAGCGCGCCCACCTGGAACTTGGCGGGAAGGCACCCGCCATCGTCTTCAAGGACGCCGACATCAAGAAGAGCGCCGCGGCCATCGCCGAATTCGCCTTCTTCAACGCCGGCCAGGACTGCACCGCCATCACGCGCGTCCTGGTGGAGGATTCCGTGCACGACGACGTCGTCGCCGCCATGGTGGAGCACACCCGGACCCTGCGCACCGGTTCGCAGAACGACGAAGACAACTACTTCGGGCCTTTGAACAACGTGAACCACTTCAACGCCGTCACATCCGTGGTGGAGAACCTGCCGGCCAACTGCCGCATCGAAACCGGCGGCCACCGGGCGGGGGAGAAGGGCTACTTCTTCGAGCCCACCATCATCACCGGCGCCAAGCAGACCGATGACGTGGTGCAGCAGGAGACCTTCGGTCCCGTTATCACGGTCCAGAAGTTCAGCACTGAGGAAGAAGCCGTGGAGCTGGCCAACGGGGTTGAATACGCCCTCGCCTCCAGCGTCTGGACCACCGACCACGGCACAGCCATGCGCCTCAGCCGGGACCTCGATTTCGGCGCTGTCTGGATCAACACCCACATCCTCCTCACCGCCGAAATGCCCCACGGCGGCTTCAAACAGTCCGGCTACGGCAAGGACCTCTCCATGTACGGCGTGGAGGACTACACGCGCATCAAGCACGTCATGTCCGCCCTCGACTCCTAGAAGGAAAACCCCTCATGACCACCACTGCAGCAGACATCACCTACCGCCTGGAGCAGAAGCGCCGCGTCCAGGCCGACTTCCCCGGCCCCAAGTCCGTGGCACTGACCGAACGGCGCAAGTCGGTCGTGGCGGCCGGCGTCGCCTCCAGCGTCCCGGTCTACGTGGCGGACGCCGACGGCGGCATCATCCAGGACGTGGACGGCAACTCCTTCATCGACCTCGGCTCGGGCATCGCGGTGACCAGCGTGGGAGCGTCCGATCCCGCCGTCGTCGGTGCCGTCAAGGAAGCTGTGGAGCACTTCACCCACACCTGCTTCATGGTCACGCCCTACGAAGGCTACGTGGCTGTGGCCGAGCAGCTGAACCGGCTCACCCCGGGCGACCACGAGAAGCGCACCGTGCTCTTCAACTCCGGCGCCGAGGCCGTGGAAAACGCGGTCAAGGTGGCCCGCCTGGCCACCGGGCGCGACGCCGTCGTGGCCTTCGACCACGCCTACCACGGCCGTACCAACCTCACCATGGCGCTGACCGCCAAGGCCATGCCGTACAAGACCAACTTCGGCCCCTTCGCCCCCGAGGTCTACCGGATGCCCATGAGCTACCCGTACCGCGAGGAAAACCCCTCGATCACCGGTGCCGAGGCAGCCAAGCGCGCCATCACTGCCATAGAGAAGCAGATCGGCGGCGACCAGGTGGCCGCAATCATCATCGAACCCATCCAGGGCGAAGGCGGGTTCATCGTCCCGGCCGAGGGCTTCCTCCCGGCACTGGCCGCCTGGGCCAAGGACAAGGGCATCGTCTTCATCGCCGACGAGGTCCAGTCCGGCTTCTGCCGCACCGGTGAATGGTTCGCCGTCAACCACGAAGGCGTCGTCCCGGACATCATCACCATGGCCAAGGGCATTGCCGGCGGCATGCCGCTGTCCGCCATCACCGGCCGGGCAGACCTGCTCGACGCCGTCCACCCGGGCGGCCTCGGCGGCACCTACGGCGGCAACCCGGTGGCCTGCGCCGCTGCGCTGGCCTCCATCGGCTCCATGGAGGAGTACGGCCTCAACGCCCGCGCCAAGCACATTGAGGAACTGGCCACCACCAGGCTCAGCGCTTTGCAGAAGGAACTGGCCGGCGCCGGCTCCGCAGTGATCGGTGACATCCGCGGCCGCGGCGCAATGCTCGCCATCGAACTGGTCCAGGCAGGCTCCAAGGAGCCCAACCCGGAACTGACCAAGGCCGTTGCCGCCGCCTGCCTGAAGGAAGGCGTCATCATCCTCACCTGCGGCACCTACGGCAACGTCATCCGGCTGCTCCCGCCGCTGGTCATCACCGATGAGTTGCTGAACGACGGCCTCGATGTCCTGGCCGCCGCCATCAAGGCCAACGCCTAAACAGCAGGCCGCAAAGCACCACGGCAGCACCCCCGCACTGCGGGGGTGCTGCTTTTTGGTTAACAAGCTTTTCCAGGTTTTTGGTGCCCTTCTACCGGGGTAACTACCCACTCCCCGCGCCGGGGAAGGCGGACTACCTAATGCCCCCTACTTGCCTGCCCGGCAAACACCTAACCACCCGGTACTTAAGGCAGGTTGCGGTAAGTATCCCCAAGAATTTTTTGGAGTACTTGGTACTCGTGTTAGCCATCCTCAGCTACTCGTAACTTGGACACACCGGGACCCCGGAAAGCGGCCCCTGGAGTGCATCTTTGAGGAGTTTCCGGACGGCGAAGCCCCTCCACAATGACGAACGCCTCACAGCGAAGCGAGTAAGCGCCTACCAACATCCGGACGGCGGCACAGGGTTCGAGCGGCGGCAGCGGCATCACCCCAAGCCGGCAAAGGACATCCTGCACAACACAGAGGGGAAACGACGCGATGCAGTTGTCGTACACAGCAAGGGAGGGCCTCCGATGAGGGACACCGAAAGCTTTGCAGTGCCTGCACAGGCCACCTTCGGCCGGGACGGGGCCATGTTCGAAGGCCTGCTCGATTTCGTAGCCCAGCTGAGCCTGGTGCTGTGGGGACTGGTGGTCTTCACTGTGGTGATCCGCTTCGTTGGCGTGGGCATGTACCGCAGGGGTGCCACCCGCAGGGCGCTTGCCGCTGCGCTGGCGCCGCCCGTTCTGACGCCCGCCGGTCCGGAAGCACCCGCGGACACCCGTACTGAGCGTTCCCCGGCCGGACTCATTGAGGTCATGACGGCGGACGCCGCCTTCAGGAAAGGCCCGCAGCCCGCCGAAGTTCCTGCCACCGTGGCCACGCCCTTGCAGGTGCACCGCCGCATCTTCCGCAGCCGGCGCCGGCAGATGCCCGCGCTCGCCAGCTCCACGGAGGGGTGAGCGTGGACTTCGCACTCGTCATCTTCTGGCTGTTCGCCGGCGTCAGCATCCTCTACGTCGTGCACTTCGGCCTCTACCTGGCGGGCGCCAACTTCTACGACATCTGGCAGCAGCGCCGCAAGGGAATGCGGGGCGTGCGGGCACCCGGTGAATTCCAGCCGGAATGCGCTTCGACGGCCACCTGGACCCGCCGGGCCCGGCCGGAGGTGCCGGGGCTGGTATCCATCGTCATCGCGGCCCACAACGAGGAAGCGGTGATCGTCAGGACACTCGAGTCCATTGGCACGAGCAGCTACCGCTCATTCGAGGTCTTCGTCGCCGATGACGCTTCGTCTGACCTGACCGGCAGGCTGGTCCGCGACTACCAGTTACGGCACCCCACGATGGACCTGCACCTGGTCCGGATGCGCCGCAACATTGGCAAGGGCGCGGCACTCAACTCGGTGCTCCGCCGGCACGCCCGCGGCCAGTTCGCCATGACCCTCGACGCCGATTCGATCATCGGTCCGGAAACCATCACCAATGCATTGTCCTACTTTGACGATCCGTGCGTGGCCGGAGTCGCCGCCAACGTGCAGATCCTGGAGGAGACCACCGTGCTCGGCATCCTGCAGCGCTTCGAGCACATGATCGGCTACCGCTCCAAGAAGTTCTTTTCCCTCCTGAACGCCGAATTCGTGGTGGGCGGCGTGGCCTCCACCTACCGGATGCGCGTGCTGCGGAAAGTGGACTTCTACGATACCGACACCGTGACCGAGGACATCGGGCTGAGCGCGAAGATCACCAACCTTGGCAACCGGCGTTTCCGCATGCTCTACGGTGCGGACGTGGTGGCCAAGACCGAGGGCGTGCTCTCGCTGCGCGCCTTGGCGAAGCAGCGCTACCGCTGGAAGTACGGCAGCATCCAGAACCTCATCAAGTACCGCGGCATGATGCTGAACCCGAGCCGCAGGTACACGCCCACCTTGACCTATTACCGGATGCCCATGGCCCTGCTGAGCGAATTCACGCTGCTGGTCTCGCCACTGGCCTGGACGTACGCGGTCTACTGGTCGCTGGCCACTCACACCCCTGCGTTGATCCTCGGTGCCTACGCCACCATTACCGCCTACACCCTGCTCACGGTGTGGATGGACGAGAACCTGACAGTGCGGGAACGCAGCCGGCTCTCCGTTTACGCCCCCACGGCATACTTCCTGTTCTACATCATGGACCTGGTGCAGCTGACAGCGGCGCTTCGCTGCATCCTGCGCTCTCGCGGCCTCTTCCGGCGTCCCGAAATCAACACCTGGAAGTCACCGCAGCGGGCCGGCAGCCTGGTGGTGGCCAATGCCACGTAAGCGCCGGTGGTTCCTGCGTGTGCTGTTGAACCCGCTCGTGGTCATTTTGGCTGTGGTGGCTCTCATCACCGCCGGTTGGCTGGTGTACACGCAGGGCACCGGCAGCATGGCCCAGGCACGTCCCGGCGCCAACCTGCTCCCCGCCTTCGACCCGTCGGCCGACGTCATCCCCGCTGTATCCGGCCAGCCGGACCCGGCCGGGCAGGTGGGCGGATGGACCGTCCGGCGCAGCGGTACCGCAGAGACCTCGCTGGAGCTGGCCGCCGGAGAGCTGCAAAGCCAGGCGCTCCGGTTGGACATCACCGGTTACGGCTCGGGCGACGTTACGCTGACAACCCCCCGCGTGGACGTCAAGCCCCACCAGACCTACCTTTTCAAGGCCTTTGCCTCCAGCGATACCGACTTCACCCTGCTGGCCCGCCGGTTTCTGGCCGATGGCAGCACAGTTCTGGAGCAGCTCCGGAACCCGCTGGAGCGGCCCGGGAACACCCCTTACACGGTGAGCGATGCCTTCGACAGCGGCGAGGCGACGGCCGCCGTCGAGTACGTCTTCAGGCTGGCGTCGGACGGCGCACTCAAGATCGAAGGAGCCTACCTGGAGCCGGCCAGCGACGTCCTGCTCCTGCCCTCGCCGCCGCCCGGCCCGAACCTGATCCCGAACCCTGGGCTCACGGGGATTCAGCCGGCCGGGCCTGATGCATGGTCCCCCTATGCCTCCGGGTCACTGACGGCGGAGTCCGGCCGGAGCCAGGACTCAGGCGGCAGCTACCTCTGGACCCGCATCTCCAACTTCAAGTCCGGCGAGGCCAAGTGGCAGTACCAGCCCGTCCCGGTGACCGGTGACAGGTCTTTCGAATTCGGCGCCACCTACCGGTCCGACCGGGAGGTGGATGTGGTGGCCGAGTTCGAGCTCGCCAACGGGGGCCGCGCGTTCCACAGCCTGGAGACCGTGCTGCCGGCCGGAGAATGGACCACCGTCAGCGAGGCATTCCAGGCGCCCGCCGGAGCCACCTCAGCAATGGTCACGCTGGTGGCCCACGGGGACGGCACCACCAGCGTCCGCAACTACTCGCTCACCGACACCACGAAGCCCGGCCCCCTCCGCTGGAGCCAGCCCATGGTCTCGATTACGTTCGACGACGGGTGGCAATCGGTGTACGACCGCGCGCTTCCGCTGCTGGACCAGCACGGTTTCCGGTCCACCCAGTACATCAACGCCAGTTCCATCGAGACGCCCAACTTCATGACCGCAGCCGAAGTGCAGCAACTGCACCAGGCCGGGCACGAAATCGCAGCGCACAGCTACGAGCACGTGGACCTGACCTCCATCGGGACGGACCGCCTGGACGAACAGGTCCGCAAGAGCGAAGAGGCGCTGGCAGCGGCCGGCTTTGAAACGAGGGACCTCGCACCCCCGTACGGACGCCACGACCCGCAGGTGGACTGGTACGCCAACAAATATTTCGACATCGTCCGCGGCACGGATGACGGCATCAATACACGGCAAAGCCTGGACCAGCAGGACCTGAAGGTCTTCTACGTGACCGACCAGACCACCATGGCCACTCTGTCTGAAGCGCTCGCCGAGACGGCCCGGATGAATGGATGGCTCATCCTCGTCTACCACCAGATAGCCACGCCGCAGTCCACCGGCACCCAGGAGCACAGCGTCGCGGCGGACCGGAGCACCATCACCAGCGACGTCCTCGCCGCCCACCTGCAGCTCGTTGACGACAGCAACATCGAGGTCCAGCCGGTCATGCAGGCCTTCGAAAAGCTACAGGGACCCTGACCAGACTTCGGCGGTGTAACCCGGCGCCGTCGGCCCAAAAAGAACGGAACAGCACATGAACGGAACCAGATCCAGCCTGGCGCCCTGGCGCGTCAAGCTCATGAGCACCGTGGTGGCGGTGGTGGCCTTGGCCGCCGCGCTGCTGACGCCCGGGGCGGCCAACGCGGCCGTGGACAACCCCGCACCGGGCCCCCTGGTGTCCTTCACTTTCGACGACGGTGCCCAAAGCGCACTGACGCAGGCGGCGCCCACCCTCCAGAAGTACGGGCTGACAGGCACGAACTACGTCATCACCGGCTGCGTCGGAATGACGACGGTACCCAACACCTGCCGCGCCAACACCGATGTGCCGTACATGACGTGGAGCCAGATCCTGCAGTTGCAGAACACCTACGGCTGGGAAATCGGATCGCACACCGTCAACCACCAGTGCCTCGTCAGCGTGGGCGATGACTGCCAGGCAAACAAGCTGACCGCGGCCCAGGTGGAAGCGCAGCTGGCGAACAGCAAGTCGGCACTGGCCGCCCAGGGCATCAACGCCACGGCCTTTGCGCCGCCCTACGGCGACTACGACATGTCCGCGATTGCGCGCGTGGCCAAGTACTACAGCTCCATGCGCGGCTTCGCTGACACGGGCAACAACATCTGGCCGCTGGGCGACTACCTGCTCCGCAACGTCCCGGTGCAGGAGGTCACCACGCCGGTGGCGGCGCTGAAGGCCCAGGTGGACGCGGCCATCGCCAACAAGCAGTGGGTGGTGTTCACGTTCCATGACATCCGGCCCAGCCCCAGCCAGGTCCCCGATGACTACCAGTACGGCACCGCGGAACTGGACCAGCTCGCCGCCTATGTGAAGACCAAGGTGTCGGCCGGGCAAATCCGCAACGTCAACGTCAGCAAGGGCCTCGTGACCGGCTCGCCGAACCTGATGCCCAACCCGACGTTCAACACCGGAATCGCCGACGGCTGGCGCACCGATGCACCCGCCGCCATCACTGCCGACGCCGCGACCAACGGCAGCTTCCCGGACGCAGCCCGCTCCATCAAGATGGTTTCCGGGACGGCCACAGGGCACCTGTTCTCGCCGGCCGTGGCGGTGTCACCCACCACGAACTACCTGTTCAAGTCCTACCTGAACGTCGCCGCCATCACCACCGGAGAAGTGGGCTTCTACGTGGACGAGTACAACGCGGCCGGGCAGTGGATCTCCGGACAGTTCCGCAAGCGCGAGAACACCAGGTGGGTGGAGGCCATGAACTTCACCTACACGCCCAGCTCAACCAATGTGGCCAAGGCGAGCCTCCAAGTGTGGGTGACAGGCACCGGCATCACGGCCTACCTGGACAACGTGCAGCTGCTCGCACTGACCGCAGGGACCACCCCGCCGCCGCCAACGTCCACCAACCTGGTGGCCAACGGCACCTTCGACGCCGGCATCGGCGCGGGCTGGACCACCGATTCCGCGCCCACCATCGTGGCTGACGCAGCCAACCACGGGAGCCCCGCCAACCCGGTCAACTCCGTCAAACTGACGGCAACGACGGCGAACAAGCACCTGTTCTCACCCCAGGTGGCGGTGACGGCAGGGGCCTACAACATTGCCGGGTACCTGAACGTCGCAGCCCGCACCAGTGGTGAGGTGGGCTTCTACATCGACGAGTACAACGCGGCCGGACAATGGATCTCCGGGCAGTACAAACTCGGCGTGGCGGCCGCCGGAGTGACCAACGTGGACCTGACCTACTCGCCAAGCACCACCGCGGTGGCGAAGGCAAGCCTGCAGGTCATCGTCCAGGGCAACTCCGGACTGCAGGCGTATTTCGACGACGTCCGCTGGACCAGGCCCTGACGCCCGGTCCAGGATTGAGGTCACCATATGGGAGGAATCAGGAAGGCCTGGCGCCCGCGCGCAGTGATCGTGCTGGCGTCCGGCATCCTGCTCGCCCTTGCAGGCTGCACGCCGGACAATCCGGAGCCTGACATGGTGGTGGACCTCGTGCAGCAGGACTGGCGGCACACGCCAGGGGTGACGCCCGACGGCGGCGGGTTGCGGGTGGCGGCCACGTCACGGAGCATCGTGGAACAGGACGGCGGGGGAGGCCAGCCCAACCCGCCGGTCAACCTCGCCGGAACCCACCTCGTGGCCACGGGCGACTTCACCCTCAGCGCAGCGTTCACCGACGTGACGGCCGATGCCTCCCTGACCGTCTATGACAGCCCTCCGGTGATCGCCGACGAATTCCGGATCGAACCCGCCGGCGTGCGGCTCACCCTGCGCGGCGATGACCTGGACATCGCTGTGTTTGACGGCTCACGCCAGAAGTCCGTCACCAATCCCCAGCCGGCACACGATGAGCGCATCCGGCTCCAGGACCCCGGGGCCGAACTTACGGTGCGCCGGTCAGGGGACAAACTCGAGGTGGCCAGCGGAGGGGACACTGTGCTGTCGCAGTCCTTGCCCGGCATCTTCGGCTCCGGGCAGCTGTGGCTGGGACTCGCGAGCGACGGCGGCTCGTTCCAGGTCAGCTCCCTCACCGCCACCGCTCACGGCGGCGCGTCACTCAGCACCGCGGGCCCCGCCGTCGAGCAGGCAAGCCAGCTGCCCGATGGCCTGCAGGCGCTGGCCGCACGGATCCGTCCGGACTTCAGGATCGGTGCCGCGGTGGCACTCGGCCCGCTGGCCTCGGACGCCGACTACGGGCGGGTGCTCGTAGGGAATTTCGGCGCCATCACCCCGGAGAACGCCATGAAGGCGCAGAATGTCTCCCCGCAGCAGGGCACCTACACCTTCGAAGAGGCGGACGCGATCCTCGCGGTCGCCGAAAGCAAGGGCATGGCCGTGCACGGCCACACCATCGCCTTCACGGAGGCAATGCCCCGCTGGATGCAGGAACTTCCCGCGGGCACCGAAGCGGAGCGCAGCGCCAGTGCGCGGGCCCTGCTCGACTACGTGACCGCCGTCGTAACGCATTTCAGGGGCCGGCTCGATTCGCTGGACGTCGTCAATGAACCCTTTGACGTCGACCAGGGCGTGGGCCTGCAGCAGAACATCTGGTACCGCGTCTTCGGACCTGCCTACCCGGCCGTCGTATCGCAGGCCGTCTACGCGGCCGATCCGCAGGTGAAGCAGTACATCAACGAGAACGGGGCCGACGTTCCGGGGCGCCGCCAGGACGCGCTGCTCAAACTCGCCCTGGACACGAATGCGGTGGGCGGGCACATTTACGGAGTGGGCCTCCAGGCCCACGTCTACAACCATGAAACCGACGCCATCCCGGCGGGCGAGCTCACCAGGACACTGCGGAACTTCCAGGACGCCGGGCTGCACGTCCGAATCTCGGAAAACGACGTGGCCGACGACGACGGCACGGACGTCCAGGCCGAGCAGTACGCCACCGTCCTGGCCACCTGCCTGCACTCCAGCGCCTGCGTCTCCTACACCACCTGGGGCGTGGACAACCGGTACGACTGGCTGATCGATGACGACGGCAGCCTGCAGCAGGGCCACGACTACCTGTTCGAAAACGGGAAGCCGACCCCGCCCTACGACGCGATGCGGACAGCGCTGGGCGGCTGAGCCTGGCCGTTCAGCCGGCGGCCTGCACCGGAGTCCGCCGTTTGGACAGCGCGTTCGTCCGAGCGGTCCGGAGCATGTCAACGGTGAGCAGCAGCAGCGCCACCCACACCACGCCAAAGCCGATCCAGCGCTCCGTGGTCATGGCTTCGCGGAACACTACGAGCGCCACGATGAACTGCAGGACGGGGGCGAAATACTGCAGCAGGCCGATGGTGGTCATCGGCAGCCGGCGCGCGGAAGCGCCGAAGAAGATCAGGGGAACCGCGGTGATCACGCCGGAGGCCAGCAGCAGCCAGAAGTGCCCGGCACCCTGGGTGGTCAGGGTGGCGGCACCCGAAACGCCGAGGGCCACCATGGCGGCGGCCGCGAACGGTGCCAGCACCACAGTTTCCACGCTCAGGCTGGTCACGGCATCCACCCGGGGCCCGACGCGCTTCTTCACGAAGCCGTACAGGCCAAAACTGAACGCCAGCGTCAGCGCAATCCAGGGCAGCTTGCCGTAGGAGTAGGTGAGCACGCCCACCGCAATGAAACCGATGACGACGGCGGCCCACTGCAGAGGCCGCAGCTTCTCCTTGAGGACGAACACGCCGAGCAGCACGGAGACCAGCGGGTTGATGAAGTAGCCCAGCGAGGTTTCCACCGCCTGGTTGGTGGTCACACCGTACGTGTACGTGAGCCAGTTGACGGCGATCAGGAAGGCCGCCAGCGCCAGGGAACCGAAGACGGTCCGGTTGCGGAGTGCGGCGATCAGGGCGGGCCACGCCCTCGTCACGGTAATCAGCAGGGCGCAGAACAGCAGGGACCACACCACGCGGTTGGCCACGATTTCGACGGCGCCGGCGGGCTTGAGCACGAAGAAGTACAGCGGGAGCAGCCCCCACAGCCCGTACGCTCCGATGCCGAAGAGGATTCCCGCCGTCGTGTCCTTGTCCTTGACCGCGGCATCCGCCGCCCTGGGGGCCGCCGCGCCCGGACGGGCCGGGGCGTGGGCGGAAGCCGGGGGAGGAGGGGCGGGTGAGGAGGGAGAATCGGGGTTCGGCACGGAACCCATAACATCAGCAGCGGGCACGGTATTCCAAGCAACGGGTCCGAAACCCGGCAATTAGTCAGTAGGCTTGCTTTCATGGATTGTGCCTACCCGCCGGACGTGGCCCCATGAGGCTCCGGCGCAGCAACGCCTCGGGCCGTGGCTACCGCCGGATTGCCGCCGGAAAAGGCTTCAGCTACCGGGACCTTGACGGATCAACACTGCCGTCCGGCCCGGTGCGGGAGCGGCTGGAAAGCATCGGTATCCCACCGGCGTGGACCGATGTGTGGATCGCCCCGTTCGAAAACGGGCACATCCAGGCCACGGGCGTGGACGCTGTGGGCCGCCGGCAGTACATCTACCACCCGCAATGGCGCGAACGGAAGGACCGGCTCAAGTTCGACCGTTCGCTGCAGCTCGCCGAGTCATTGCCGGTAGCCCGCCGCTGGGTCACCATGGACCTGCGCAGCGAAGGGTTCACGCGCGAACGCGTGCTGGCCGGAGCCTTCCGGATGCTGGACAGTGGATCCCTGCGCGTGGGATCCGAGCGGTACACCAACGAGAACGGCAGCCGCGGACTGGCCACCCTGCTGTGCGCCCACGTCCAGGTGCGCAAGGACCGGATTCTGCTCAGCTTCCCGGCCAAAAGCGGCAAGGACTGGGAATCCGAAATCCGCGACGCCGACCTCGCCGCCCTGGTGCGGCTGCTCAAGCGGCGCGGTGGCAACGCCCGGCTGCTGGCCTACAAGGACGGCCGGAGCTGGCGGCCGGTCACCAGCGCGGACATCAACGCCTACGTCAAGGAACGCACCGGCTCTGATTTCACGGCGAAAGACTTCCGTACCCTGCGCGGCACCCTGGCCGCGGCGGCCAGCCTGGCCCGGACCGGAACGCAACCCACCGTGGCCAAGCGGAAACGGGCTGTCAGCCGGGCCATGATGGACGCGGCCGAGGTGCTGGGGAACACGCCGTCGATTGCCCGCAAGAGCTACGTGGATCCGCGCGTCGTGGACCACTTCAACGACGGTGAAACCATCGACCCCCACCGGATCGAGTCCGCCGAAGCAGAGCTCCGGGCCCTGCTGTACCGCGAAGGTGACGTTGTACCGCTGGCGAAAAGCGGCTGAGGCCTAGAATGGGAAGCTGTTGCGCCACCCAACCAGGCGCACCCCGCGAATCATGCATGTGATCAGGCCAGAAGGGCTCCCGGTGTCCACTCCCAGCGCTACCAGCTCCACCCGTCCCCTCCGCGTCGCCATCGTGGGCGCAGGACCGGCGGGTGTCTACGCTGCGGACATCCTCACCAAGTCCAGCGGCGTGAAGGACGGCGACTTCGAGGTCAGCATCGACCTGTTCGAGGCCTACCCCGCACCCTACGGCCTGATCCGCTACGGCGTGGCCCCGGACCACCCCCGAATCAAGGGCATCGTCAACGCCCTGCACAAGGTCCTGGACCGCGGCGACATCCGGTTCCTGGGCAACGTGACCTACGGCCGCGACCTCACCCTGCACGATTTCCGCGCCTTCTATGACGCCGTGATCTTCTCCACGGGCGCCATCAAGGATGCGGACCTGGACATCCCGGGCATCGCACTGCAGGGATCCTTCGGCGGCGCGGACTTCGTCTCCTGGTACGACGGCCACCCGGACGTTCCGCGTGACTGGCCGCTGGAGGCCAAGGAAATCGCCGTCATCGGCAACGGCAACGTGGCCCTGGATGTGGCCCGCATGCTGGTCAAGCACCCGGAGGAGCTCCTCACCACGGAAATCCCGGACAACGTCTACCAGGGGCTGAAATCGTCCCCGGTCACGGACGTGCACGTCTTCGGCCGCCGCGGCCCGGCGCAGGTGAAGTTCACCCCGCTGGAACTGCGCGAACTCAGCCACATGAATGACGTGGACATTGTCCTGTACCCCGAGGACTTCGAGTTCGACGAAGCCTCGGACGAGGCCATCCGCAGCAACAACCAGATCAAGACCATGGTGAACACGCTCACCAACTGGCTGGTGGAGGAGCACGCGGAATCTGAGAATCCCTCCTCCCGCAGGCTGCACCTGCACTTCCTGCACAGCCCCGTGGAGCTGCTTCCGGAAGGCGGGGACGCCGCCGGCGGCAAGGTGGCGGGCATCAAATTCGAGCGCATGCAGCTCGATGGCACCGGCAACGCCAAGGGCACGGGGGAGTACGTGGAGTACCCGGTCCAGGCCGTCTACCGTGCCATCGGCTACCACGGCTCGGCGCTGGACGAACTGGAATACGACGCCAAGCGCGGCGTCATCCCCAACGAGGGCGGCCGGGTGCTGGACGCCGACGGCAACCCCGTCCCGGGCATCTACGCCACCGGCTGGATCAAGCGCGGCCCCGTGGGGCTCATCGGCCACACCAAGGGCGACGCCCTGGAAACCATCGGCTTCCTGCTGGAAGACCGCCTCACCCTGCCGGCTGCCAGCAACCCTGATCCGCAGGCCATCATTGACCTGCTGGAGGAACGCGGCATTGAGTACACCACGTGGGAGGGCTGGAACAGGCTCGACGCGCACGAGGCAGGCCTCGGCGCCGCCTGGACCGGGCCGGAAGGCCTGGACCACGTGGTCCGTGAGCGCATCAAGGTGGTTCCGCGCGAGGACATGATCCGCATTTCGCGCGGCTGAGGCCCCGCTCCCGCGGGGAGCCGGTGCCCGCTACAATGGCGAGCATCACTTGGCCGGCGTGCTGACGCCGTGTCCTAAGACAGCGCAGCAGCACAGGAGTTCGATGAAGAACCTCGCCCAGCCGGAGCCGTTGCAGCGCAGTGCCCTGGCCGCCCACGAGGAACTCGACGGCGGCCGGTTTCCTGATGCGCACGACATACCCGGCGTGCGCTCGTTGATCAGGGAGTCCTGGCTGCGCTCCGCCGGGTTCAAGGCCAACCCGGACAACCCCGCCGCGCCGCTGGCCATGGACCACGATGAGCTTGAGGACTACCGGAGCCGGCATCCGCTGGCCACCATCATGCCGGTCATCAATAAGCTGCTGGTCCAGCCCAGCCACGACACCGGGCTCCTGGTGGCGGTGGGTGACGAGGTGGGCCGGCTGCTGTGGGTGGACGGGGATCCGTCCCTGCAGCGCCGCGCGGAAGGCATGATGTTCGTTGCCGGCGCCGACTGGTCCGAAGCCACCGTGGGCACCAGCGCCCCGGGTACTGCCCTGGCGTTGGGCCGCGGGATCCAGATCGCCGGCGCCGAGCACTACCAGCGGGCCGTCCATCCCTGGAGCTGCACTGCCGTCCCCTTCCATGACCCCGATTCCGGCGCGCTGCTGGGGGTTGTGGACATCACCGGAACGGCGGCCGCAGTGGCCCCGCACACCCTGTCCCTGGTGGAGGCCACCGTGGCGGCAGCCCAGGCGCAGCTGCGGGTGGAACGGCTCCAGGCTGCCGCGCAGCTGGCGGCCACGCCCGTACGACGCCGGTCCACGGCATCCGCGGCCCGGGCACCGGGCGCCGGTGCCCGGGAGGGGAGCCTGTACCGTAACAGCCTCCAGTTGCTGGGCCGTGACCAGGCACTGCTGAGCATCGACGGCAAGACCGTCGCGATGTCCGCCCGGCACAGCGAGATCCTGGCCCTGCTGAGCACCCACCCGGACGGGCTGAGCGCCGAGGAACTGTGCGTCCTGCTCTACCCGGCGGACGGTTCCAGCATCACCCTGCGGGCCGAAATGGTGCGCCTGAGGAAGGTCCTGCAACAGCTCAACCCCCGCGCCGTGCCCGAATCCCGGCCCTACCGGCTCCCGCTGGACCTGGTGCCGGACAGCGGCCAGGTGCTCAGCTGCCTGCAGCGCGGCGCCCACCGCATTGCGCTGGAAATCTACCGGGGCGCAGTGCTGCCCAGGTCCGAGGCGCCGGGCATCGTCGATCTCCGGAACAAGGTCTCGTCACTCCTGCGCGAGGCTGTCCTTACCGATGGCAGCGCCGATTCGCTGCTCCGCTACGCCGCGCTCCCCGAGGCAAGGGACGACGTCGGGATCCGCCGTGCCGCGCTCCGCCTCCTGCCGCCGCGCTCACCCAAGCGTGCCGCCGTCGTCGCCGAACTGGAACGGCTGGAAGCCGAACTCAGCGCCTAAGGCGTGGCGCGCCGTCGTACGCGCCCCGTAAGGTCGCGGTGACCTGCGTCACCTTGTTGCAACCTGGCTGCAACCCCCCTGCTCCTACGCTTGCTGCATCGGCTCATCCCGTACGGGAAAGCCTTCTGCACAGCAAAGGAGCTACGCAATGACCGTTTACGCACAGCCGGGTACCGAGGGCTCGAAGGTCACCTTCAAGGACCGTTACGAGAACTGGATCGGCGGCGAATGGGTGGCCCCGGTCAAGGGCCAGTACTTCGAAAACATCACCCCGGTGACGGGCAAGGCGTTCTGCGAAGTGGCCCGCGGCACCGCAGAGGACATCGAACTCGCACTCGACGCCGCACACAAGGTTGCACCGTCCTGGGGCAAGACGTCCGTGGCCGAGCGCGCCGCCATCCTGAACAGGATCGCGGACCGCATCGACGAAAACCTCGAAATGCTGGCCGTCGCCGAATCCTGGGACAACGGCAAGCCCATTCGCGAAACCCTCAACGCCGACCTGCCGCTCGCCGCCGACCACTTCCGCTACTTCGCCTCCGCGGTCCGGGCCCAGGAAGGCTCCCTTTCGCAGCTCGACGACGACACTACTGCGTACCACTTCCACGAGCCGTTGGGTGTGGTGGGCCAGATCATCCCCTGGAATTTCCCCATCCTGATGGCTGTCTGGAAGCTGGCCCCGGCGCTGGCCGCCGGCAACGCCGTGGTGCTCAAGCCCGCCGAACAGACGCCGTCGTCCATCCTGGTCCTCATGGAGCTCATCGGCGACTTGCTGCCCGCCGGTGTGGTCAACGTGGTCAACGGCTTCGGCGTGGAGGCCGGCAAGCCCCTCGCCTCCAGCTCCCGGATCCGCAAGATCGCCTTCACCGGCGAAACGACCACCGGCCGCCTGATCAGCCAGTACGCCAGCCAGAACCTGATCCCGGTCACCCTGGAGCTCGGCGGCAAGAGCCCGAACATCTTCTTCGGCGACGTTGCCCAGTCCGACGACGCCTTCTACGACAAGGCCCAGGAAGGGTTCGCCCTGTTCGCCTTCAACCAAGGCGAAGTCTGCACCTGCCCGTCCCGCGCCCTGGTGCAGGAAGACATATACGACTCCTTCATGGCCGACGCCGTGGCCCGCGTCGAGAAAATGGTGCAGGGCAACCCGCTGGACACCGAGACCCAGGTGGGTGCGCAGGCCTCGAACGACCAGCTCGAAAAGATCCTTTCCTACATCGACATTGGAAAGCAGGAGGGCGCAAAGATCCTCACCGGCGGCGCCCGCGCCGAACTGCCCGGCGACCTGGCCGGCGGCTTCTACGTCCAGCCCACCGTCTTCGAAGGCCACAACCGGATGCGGATCTTCCAGGAGGAGATCTTCGGACCCGTTGTAGCAGTGACGAAGTTCAGCGACTACAACGACGCCATGGGCATCGCCAACGACACCCTCTACGGGCTCGGCGCCGGCGTCTGGTCCCGCAACGGCAACATCGCCTACCGCGCGGGCCGCGAAATCCAGGCCGGCCGCGTCTGGGTCAACAACTACCACGCCTACCCGGCGGGTGCCGCGTTCGGCGGCTACAAGTCCTCAGGCATCGGCCGCGAGAACCACGCGATGATGCTGGACCACTACCAGCAGACCAAGAACCTGCTGGTCAGCTACAACGAGAACAAGCTGGGCTTCTTCTAAGCCCGGATCCATACCTCCATCAACGCAAGGATCGCCAATGACGACGACAATGCAAGCAGCAGTGGTCAACACCTTCGGTACCGACCTCCAGGTCCAGGAACTGCCCATCCCCACCCCTGGTCCGGGGGAGGCCCTGGTGAAGGTCCTCACCACGGGCGTGTGCCACACCGACCTCCATGCCGCGGAAGGTGACTGGCCCGTCAAGCCCACGCCGCCGTTTGTGCCCGGCCACGAAGGCGTCGGTGAAGTGGTGGCCCTCGGCGAAGGCGTCACCGACCTCGCCGTCGGCGACATGGTGGGCAACGCCTGGCTGTGGTCCGCCTGCGGCGACTGCCAGTACTGCCGCACCGGCTGGGAGACCCTGTGCGAGGCACAAAAGAACGGCGGCTACAGCGTGGACGGGTCCTTCGGCGAGTACATGCTCGTCAACACCCGGTACGCCGCCCGCATACCGGCGGGATCCGACCCCGTCGAGGTGGCGCCGGTGCTCTGCGCCGGCGTCACCGTCTACAAGGGCCTGAAGATGACGGAGGCGCAGCCCGGACAGTGGGTCACCATCTCCGGGATCGGCGGGCTGGGCCATATTGCCGTGCAGTACGCCGTCGCCATGGGCCTTCGGGTGGCCGCCGTCGACATCGCCGATGACAAGCTCGCCCTGGCGAAAGCCCACGGGGCGGCGCTGACGGTCAATGCCCTGCATGAGGACCCGGCGGAGGTGATCCAGCGCGAGACAGGAGGTTGCCATGGGGTGCTGGTTACCGCGGTGCATCCTTCAGCGTTCGGGCAGGCCATCGGCATGGCCCGCCGTGGCGGCACCATTGTGTTCAACGGGCTGCCGCCGGGCGACTTCCCGGCGCCGATCTTCGAGATTGTGCTCAAGGGCCTGACCGTCCGCGGCTCCATCGTGGGTACCCGGCAGGACCTGGAGGAGGCCCTGGACTTCTACGCCCAGGGAAAGATCCACCCCACCGTCTCAGTCCGGGAACTGTCCGAGGTCAACGCGGTCTTCGATGAGATGAAGCACGCAAAGATCGACGGCCGCGTGGTCCTGAGGTTCTGATGTCTCCGGACAGCCTGCAGGCCGCCGTGACGCTGCCCGGGGAAGACTTCTCCCGGGTGGCGCTCACGCCGGACGCTGCAGACCTGCTGCGCCTGCTGTGGCTGCAGCACGGGCCGCTGATGTTCCACCAGTCCGGTGGCTGCTGCGACGGATCCTCGCCGATGTGCTACCCGGCCGGGGACTTCCAGACCGGCGACGCGGATGTCCTGCTGGGGCTGTTCGACCTGTCCGACGGGCTGGAACCGCAGCCCCTCGAATTCTGGATGTCCCGGGAGCAGTTCAACTACTGGAGCCACACCCACCTGACCGTGGACGTGGTACCCGGGAGGGGCAGCGGCTTCTCCGTGGAGGCGCCGGAAGGCAAACGCTTCCTCATCCGCTCAACCCTGATGGACTGGCCGGCCTAAGCAGAAACCGGCGAATCCATTGATTCGGTTCCAAAGCGCTTGGGCCCCTCAACTCGAGGGTCCCAAGCACTTTTGGCAGAACAAAGTTCTGCATTCCAGCCGTCTCACTATTCGGGACGATTGTGACCGTCCACTGGATGGACACTACGGTTGATAGGTCTATTTCCTTCACAAATCAGGATTGTGATCCCTATGAACCTTCTCCGGACCAAACCCATCGAGCAGTCGATCGCCGACGCCGATGAACCCGGACGCAAGCTCAAGCGCTCCCTCAGCACGTGGGACCTGATGATCATGGGCGTCGCTGTAGCCGTCGGCGCCGGCATCTTCTCCGTGGGTGCCAAGGCGGCCGCCAACTTCGCCGGCCCGGCCGTCACCGTGTCCTTCGCCATCGCTGCCGTTACCTGCGCGCTGGCCATCATGTGCTATGCCGAGTTCGCCACCGCCATTCCGGTAGCCGGCTCAGCCTACGTGTTCACCTACGCCACGATGGGTGAGCTCCTCGCCTGGATCATCGGCTGGAACCTGATTCTTGAGCTTTTCACGGCCGCGGCAGTGATCGCCAAATACTGGGGGATCTACCTCAGCAAGGTGTTCGCCCTGATGGGCGCCGACATTCCGCCGGCGCTGACCATCGGCGGCGTGGACCTGTACTGGGGCGCCTTCCTGATCGTGGCCATCTTCACCGTGCTGCTGGTGCTGGGAACCAAGCTCTCCGCCCGGGTGGGCAACATCTTCACCCTGATCAAGATCGGCGTCGTGCTCTTCGTGATCGTCGTGGGCTTCACCTACGTCAAGGTCGAAAACTACGCGCCCTTCGTACCGGCAGCTGAGCCCACCGGCGGCACCGGTGCCGCAGACGTCCTGAAGCAGTCCTTCTTCGGCTTCCTGACCGGTGCAGCACCGGCGCAGTACGGCACCCTCGGCATCTTCGCCGGCGCCGCGCTGGTGTTCTTCGCCTTCATCGGCTTCGACGTGGTGGCCACCTCCGCCGAGGAAGTCAAGAACCCGCAGAAGACCCTTCCCCGCGGCATCTTCGGCGGCCTGGCCGTGGTGACGCTGCTCTACATCCTCGTCTCCCTGGCCCTGACCGGCATGGTGTCCTACACGCAGCTGGCCGAAGCGGACAACCCCACCCTCACCACCGCCTTCGAGGCCGTGGGTGATACCTCTGCCGCCAAGGTCATCGCTTTCGGATCGCTGATCGGCCTGACCACCGTGATCATGGTGCTCCTCATGGGGCTGTCCCGCGTGGTCCTGGCCATGAGCCGCGACGGCCTCCTCCCGCGCTCCCTGTCCAAAACCAGCGACAAGCGCTCCACCCCGGTGCGGCTGCAGATCATCTGCGGTGCGGCAGTTGCCCTGGTGGCCGGCCTGACCAACGTTGACCTGCTCGAGGAAATGATCAACATCGGCACCCTCTCCGCCTTCGTGGTGGTGAGCCTGGGCATCCTGGTGCTCCGCCGCAAGCGCCCCGACCTGAAGCCGGCCTTCCGGGTTCCTTTCGGCAAGGTCCTCCCGGTGGTCTCCGCCGTGCTGTGCCTCTACCTGATGACCAACCTGGCAGTGGAGACCTGGATCTTCTTCGCCATCTGGCTGGCGATCGGCCTGGCAATCTACTTCGCCTACGGCCAGCGGCACTCACGCCTCAACGAGCGGTTCAGCGCCGCCAACGCCGCAGTCAACGGCAGTGCCGCCGAGTCCAAGTCCGGCGACGAGGACGAATTCACCCGCGCCTGACCTGTTCCTGCCAATGCCCGCCCGGCTGCCGTCCGGGCGGGCATTCGCATGCCCCGCTCCGGGATGGAGCCCGCTCATAGGATGGATGCATGGCACGCCCCACACGACCCGAACGCAAAGCCGAACTGCTGGGCGCCATCCAGGACTACCTCATGGACAAGACCCTCACCCAGCTGACGTTCCGCAGCCTGGCCGAGGGCCTGGGCATGAGTTCCTACGTGCTGGTGTACCACTTCGGCAGCAGGGACCAGCTGATCAACGACATTGTGGTGTCCATCGAGTCCCGGCTGGACCGGCTGCGCAGCACAGACGTCCGTGAGATCGACCGGGCAGCATGGCGCGCTTTCCTCCTCGATTCCTGGCAGTGGACCATGGCCCAGCGCAACCGGCACCTGACCCGCCTGGAGTTCGAGGCCGCAGCCCAGGACATCGTGGCGGCGGAACCCCGCGGGACCTCCCGGGAGCATTTCCGCATGCTGCACCACCAGACGCGTGACTGGCTGATGGTGCAGGGCATCGAGGAAGAATTCGCGGATACCGACGCCCGGCTTTTCACGTCCACTTTCTACGGGCTGCAGTTCGACTTCGTGGTGATGAACGAGCCCGAGGCCGCCACCCGGGCCTTCGAACTCATGCTGACGGTCTTCTTCAACAACCTCGAGGTCCGGCTGGCAGCGGCCGGGCAGTAAGCGTCACGGGGTGGCGTACCGGCCCACCCACTCCACCAGGGGACGCAGCTCCCGCCACCTGCGGGCAATTTCTTCGCTGGCCGCCGCCGTGGATGCCCAGCCGGGCTGCCCCAGCTCAACCCCAGCGGACAGCGACTTATGCTTGAGCAGCTCCGCACGCGGATGGTCCTTGCCGAAACCCCGGGGGACTGTCTTGAGCTTCTCGCCCTCAATGGCGAACCCGGCGCCGGCCAGTGAATCCACGATGTCCTGCAGCCCCGCCCCGCTGGCGGAGGCATCCGCAGCAGCCCGGAACCGGGCCAGCTGGGCAGGCGTGTGCGAGTGGTAGCCGCCGCCCACCAGCAGGCCGTCGGCGCTGACCTGGAGGTAGAAGCCCACCCCTTCCTGCCGGGTGGCGAAGGCGCCCTGGGCGGTCTTGTACGGGGATTTGTCCTGTGAGAACCGGACGTCCCGGTAGGGCCGGAACAGTTTGGCCGGCCCGAATTCCGGCTCAAGTCCGGCCAGGAGCAGTTCCAGCGGCTCCCGGACCGCGGAATCATAGGTGGACTTGTGCTCCCGCCACCACTCACGGTTGTTGTTGTCTTCGAGTTCCTCGTAGAAGCGGAAGGCCTCCGGCGGAATCCCTGCGAAAGTGTCCATGTACGGAGCCTAGAACCGGCAGGCACCGGGGAACAGCGGACCGGCGGTCGTATGTGCACAATGCAGAAGGTGCCGGCGCATATGTGCACAACGCAGAACACCCCGCCCGGAAAAATCCGTGGCGGGGTGTTCCTTTCATGCTAGAACCGGGGACTTGCCCCGTTACCGGCTGTTAGCCGATCTTATTGGCTGCTTCGGCGTCGGAAACCGGTGCAGCACCCAGGTTGGCGCGCAGCTTGGCGCCGAGCTCGGCGTCAACGTTGGTCCAGTACTGGATGGCGCGTTCCTTGATGTCGGAGCGCTTCACGCCGCCCACGGCACCGGTGATCGTTTCGAGGAAGCGGGCCTTGGTGGCTTCGTCGTAGACCTCGCGGTACAGCGCGCCGGCCTGGACGAAGTCGCCGTCCTCAGCGTGGAGGGAGTGCGCGGCGAGGGTCAGCTCGCCGTCGTTCTCCCAGCCGCCGGCCGTGTTCTGCGGCTCAACTGCAGCCGGGCCGCCGAAGGTGTTCGGGGCGTAAACCGGAACGGAAGGCGCGTTGAACAGGAACCGCCCTTGGCCGTCCTGGCTGTAGTTGTTGACCTCGTTTTTCGGCTGGTTCACCGGGATCTGGGCGTGGTTGGTGCCAACGCGGTAGCGGTGGGCGTCAGCGTAGGAGAAGATGCGGGCCTGCAGCATCTTGTCCGGGGATGCGGCGATGCCCGGCACGAAGTTCGACGGCGCAAAGGTGGCCTGCTCGATCTGCGCGAAGTAGTTCTCCGGGTTCCGGTTCAGCTCCATGGTGCCCACCTTGATCAGCGGGTAGTCGCCGTGCGGCCAGACCTTGGTCAGGTCGAACGGGTTGAAGCGGTAGGTCTTGGCATCCTCGTACGGCATGACCTGGACGTGCAGGTCCCAGGAGGGGAGGTTGCCGGCTTCGATGTTCTCGTGCAGGTCGCGGATGTAGAAGTCCGCGTCCGAGCCGGCCAGTGCTTCTGCCTGGTCGGAAGTCATGTTCCTCACGCCCTGGTTGGACTTGAAGTGGTACTTGACCCAGAAACGCTCGCCCTCGGCGTTGATCCACTGGTAGGTGTGCGAGCCGTAGCCCTGCATTTCACGCCAGGAGGCCGGCAGGCCGCGGTCACCCATGAGCCAGGTGACCTGGTGGGCGGACTCGGGGGACAGGGTCCAGAAGTCCCACTGCATGTCGGCGTCGCGCAGGTGGGTGCCCGGCAGGCGCTTCTGGGAGTGGATGAAGTCCGGGAACTTGATGCCGTCGCGGATGAAGAACACCGGGGTGTTGTTGCCCACGAGGTCGTAGTTGCCCTCGCTGGTGTAGAACTTCACGGCGAAGCCGCGCGGGTCACGCCAGGTGTCGGGGGAGCCGTTCTCGCCGGCAACGGAGGAGAAGCGGATCAGCATCTCGGTCTCGGCGCCCGGCTGCAGGAACGCGGCCTTCGTGTACTTGGAGATGTCCTCGGTGGCCTTGAACGTACCAAATGCGCCGCCGCCCTTGGCGTGCACTACGCGCTCCGGAACCCGCTCGCGGTTGAACTGGGCGAGCTTTTCCACCAGGTAGTGGTCAGTCAGGATGATGGCACCGTCGGCACCAACTGACTTCGAGTGGGCATCGGACGTAACCGGTGCACCTGACTGTGTGGTCGAAATGGCAGTCATTGTTCTCCTATTTCTCGTTTATCTGTAGGGGAGGATTGAAAGTTTGTTTCTGGGACTGCTGGCAGTCCTGGCAGATGCCCTGGTACATGACGTCGGCGATCTGGATGGTCATCGGCTTGGCGTCCGGGTTCCAGTGCGGGGTGAGGCAGGGAGCGTGGCCGACGGCGCAGTCCACGTCCTCCACGCGTCCGCAACTGATGCAGATGGCGTGGTGGTGGTTGTCGCCCACGCGGGTTTCATACAGTGCGGGGGAGTGCGGTGGCTCAAACCGGCGGAGCATGTGCAGGTCCGTCAGGTCTCCAAGCACCACGTAGACGGACTGTGCCGTCAGTTCCGGAAGCTCGGCGCGGGCTGCAGCCAGGATGCTTTCGGCGGGGGAGTGGGGGTGGCTTTCGACGGCGGCGAGTACAGCGAGCCGCTGCTTGGTCACCCTGCGGCCGTGGGCACGCAGGGCTGCAGCCCAAGCGTCCTGGCCGTCAAAGTGTTCCGTCATGGAACCCATTAGACCACTTATTTTGACTATCTCACAATAAGGCGTGGCTTACTTTCAAAGCGCGGCGGACCTGCGGCTTTGCGGGCCGGGCCAGGGGAGGCCCACTACTGTGGCAGGGTGGGGAAATTGCTGGCCGACATCACACCGCTGCGCGAAAGCCCGGAGTTCCGCCGGCTCTGGCTGGGTTCGGCAGTTTCTGCCGTCGGCAGCCAGCTCACCCTGGTGGCGGTGGGCCTTGAGGTCTACAGGCTGACCCACGACAGCTTTTACGTGGGCCTGCTGGGCATTTTCGCGCTGGTTCCCCTGGTTATCGGCGGCCTGCTGGGCGGTTCCATCGCAGACTCGCATGACCGGCGCAAGGTGGCGCTGCTGGCCACCACCGTGCTGTGGCTGACCACAGGCCTCATCGCGCTGCAGTCATGGCTCCACGTGGGGAGCGTCTGGGTGCTCTATTTGCTGGTGGCGCTGCAGAGCGGTGCGCAGGCCATCAACCAGCCCGCCCGGAGTGCCATTATCCCCATGCTCATCCGCAAGGAGCTCCTGCCTGCCGCCAACGCCCTCAGCATGCTGGTGTTCGGCCTCGCCATGACCGCCGGACCGCTGCTGGCGGGCGTCCTGGTGGCCTGGATCGGTTTCGGGTGGACCTACACCATCGACTTCGCGAGCTTCGCCTTCGTCCTTTGGGCCGTGTACCGCCTCCCGCCCCTGGCTCCGACAGGTGCCCGCAGCAAACCGGGGATCAGGTCGGTCATCGAGGGATTCCGCTTCCTTGGAACCCGGCCCAACCTCCGGATGACCTTCGTGATCGACCTGGTGGCCATGATCCTGGCCCAGCCGCGTGCCCTGCTCCCAGCCGTCGCCGCGCTGATGATCGGCGGCGGTGAGGCGACAGTGGGTATCCTGCTCGCCTGCACCGCCGTCGGGGCCTTCCTCGCCGGCCTGTTCTCCGGGCCGCTGGGCACGGTCCGCGCCCAGGGAACCGCGGTTGTTTTCTCCGTGATGGGCTGGGGCGCGTCCATCGCAGGATTCGGCCTGGTGGTGCTCCTGGCGGGCAGGGCGGACGGCGAAACGGCCACGCCGTGGCTGCTGCCCGCAGCGCTGTGCTGCGTTCTGGCGGGCGTGGCAGATTCGGTCAGCAGCGTCTTCCGCAACACTATCCTCCAGGCGGCCACGCCGGACCACCTGCGCGGCCGGCTGCAGGGTGTGTTCATCGTGGTGGTGGCCGGCGGGCCGCGGGTTGGCGACCTCCTTGCCGGCGGCGCAACCAAGATCCTCAATGAGGGCTGGGTGCTGCTTTTCGGAGGCCTGCTCTGCATCGTGGGGGCCTGGACCGCGGCGAAGCTGCAGCCGGGCTTCCGCCGGTACGATTCGCGGAACCCGGCTCCCTAGCGATCCGTTCCCTTAGTGAGGAGGAATCGTGCACAAACATCACAACGGGCTCAAGACCGCGGCTCTGTTCGGAGTGCTCTGGGCGGTCCTGCTTGCCCTGGGCGCACTGATCGGGGCGGGGACGCGCAGCTCGGCGCCCATCTGGATCATGGCGCTCGTGGGCGTCGGCACCACGTTCTACGGCTACTGGAACAGCGACAAGATCGCCATCCGTTCCATGCAGGCCTTCGAAGTCTCCGAAGCCCAGGCGCCGCAGCTGTACCAAATAGTGCGGGAACTGTCGGCCCGGGCCAACCAGCCCATGCCGCGGATCTACGTCTCGCCCACCATGAACCCCAACGCCTTCGCCACCGGCCGCAATCCGCAGAACGCCGCCGTCTGCTGCACCGAAGGCATCCTGCACCTCCTGGACGCCCGCGAACTCCGCGGCGTCCTGGGCCACGAACTCATGCACGTCTACAACCGCGACATCCTCACCTCATCGGTGGCTGCCGCCGTCGCGGGCGTCATCACCTCGGCGGGCCAGATGCTGCTCTTCTTCGGCGGTGGCGACCGGCGCAACACCAACCCGCTGGCCATGATCGCCATGGCCCTGCTGGCGCCCTTTGCGGCGTCGCTGATCCAGATGGCCATCTCCCGCACCAGGGAGTACGACGCCGACGAGGACGGTTCGCAGCTCACGGGAGATCCGCTGGCGCTCGCCTCGGCACTGGCCAAGATCGAGCGGGGCGTCACCATGGTTCCGCTGCCGCCGGACCAGCGGCTGGTCAACGCCTCACACCTGATGATCGCCAACCCGTTCCGCGGCGGTGCCATGAACAAGCTGTTCGCCACCCACCCGCCCATGCGGGACCGGATCGTGCGGCTGGAACGCATGGCCGGCCGGCCGCTGCGGTAGCCGGCGCCCCGCCGTCGGACGCATGTCTCCTGCAGGTGACTGGTCGGCAGGCAGGCGATGGGCGTGTCCGTCCATGACGCGCAAGAAGGCCGGCGCCCCCGGAATGCGGGGTACGCCGGCCTTCTTGCGCAGCGGCAGAACATCTGCGCGTCGATAACGGTGGCGGCCACACGGGCCGCAGTCCGGTCAGCTGCGGAAGTTCACGAACTGCAGGTCAGCTTCGTCGAAGTCCTTCAGCAGCGCCATGGTGGCCTGAAGGTCGTCGCGGGACTTGGACGTCACGCGCAGCTCGTCGCCCTGGATCTGGGACTTGACGGACTTGGGCGCTTCGTCGCGGATGATCTTGTTGATCTTCTTGGCCAGGTCCTGCGCGATGCCCTCCTTGATGGTGGACTCCAGGCGGAACTCCTTGCCCGAGGGGTAGGGCTCACCGGTGTCCAGGGACTTCAGTGAAATGCCGCGGCGGATCAGCTTCGACTGCAGGACATCCAGCACGGCAAGGACGCGCTCTTCCGAATTGGCCTTCATGAGGATCTTTTCGCCGCTGAAGTCCACCTCGGCCCCCACGCCCTTGAAGTCGTAGCGCTGGGCCAGTTCCTTCTGGGCCTGGTTGAGGGCGTTGGCCACTTCCTGCTTGTCCACTTTGCTTACGACATCGAACGTTGACTCGCCTGCCATGACTCTCCTTATTCCGGCTGGAGCCCCGTCCGCGGACAGGGCACTATTCACTGCATTCCAGACTAGTACGGTTGCTTCCCACCGGGGGTCCGAAGATTCACAGTTCCCTCTCAGCGGACACCCGGAGGGAACGAAGGCGGGGTGGGAACAGTTGTACGTGTGGAAAGTCGCGAAGGGAACACCATGCACCGCAAGGCCGTCAGTTACGTCACCCGGACCACTTCGGCGGCTGCAGGAGCAGTGGCAACGGCAGCTACGTCCGTGGCGGCAGCAGCTGTTGCGGCGTCCATCGTCTTCAGTCCGGTGGCTGATGCATCCTCCCGCATGGCAGGAGTCAGCGAGGACCTGTTGCGGGCCGTGCAGCTGAACCAGATCACCGAGGAGCAGGCCATTAAGTTTGAGGCCAGGCTGGCCGGAAGGATTGCCGGCGAGGCCTGAAGCGCCCCGTTTTCCGCGCCGTTCCGGGCTTTTCGGGGCGTCCGGCCACCCGATTCGATTCTTGGGCGGAAGTTCTGTAAAGTTGTCTTGCCCGCGGTTGCTGGAAGCGGAACGGACCGGACTGGAAACAGAAAAGGTGTGTTTCACAGAATGTAGCCAGGGTCTTCTTATGAAGTTCGGCAGATTACCCGAGCGGCCAAAGGGGGCTGACTGTAAATCAGCTGGCAACGCCTACGGGGGTTCGAATCCCTCATCTGCCACCCAAGGAGAAGCCTCCGGAACCAACAGGTTCCGGAGGCTTTTTCGCTCCCCGGGACACTTTCTCCCGCTTCAGCTTCCGCCTGATCCGCCGCGGCAGCCCGCCGTCGACATCCGTGTTGGACCGGGCGTAATCTGGCACCATCGGCGCACGTGCCCCGATGCCCTGCGTCGATAGTCCATCGATGAAGGAGGATTCAATGAGTGCTGTACGCGAATTCATGACCACTGATGCGCGATGTATCAAGGAAAATGAGTCCCTCGTGGAAGCTGCCCGGACAATGCGGGACATGGATTGCGGCTCGCTGCCCATCTGTGGAGACGACGGCAAGCTGAAAGGCATGATCACCGACCGCGACATCGTGCTCAAGTGCGTCGCCGCCGGCCGGGACCCGGGGCAGGTGATGGCCCGCGAGCTCGCCTCCGGCACGCCGCACTGGATCGACGCCGACGCCAACGTGGATGCCGCCATCGACATGATGGAAAAGCACCAGATCCGCAGGCTTCCCGTGATCGCCGACCATAAACTCGTCGGCATCATCAGCCAGGGCGACATTGCCCGCAACTACTCCGAACACCGCGTAGGCGAACTGGTGGAACACATTTCGGAGCGCCACGGGGTGTAGCGGGCGCACCATGTCATGGCCTTGTCCGCGGATCCTTACCCTCACGGTTCGGACCCGCGGACAACCTTCTGGGAAACCGGGTCGGGTGGGACTGACGGTCCGTCAGTTCAGCGCAATCACCAGCATCTGGTTGGTCCCCGGAATGCAGGTCTGCAGGATGGCCCGGGGGAAGCCGCCGAAAACGGCGATGACGTCATTTGTGGTACCGGGGTTGGGGACCTGGCCCCGGCCTGTCACCTTGTACGTGCCGTAGCCCGGGATGCTCACTGTCTCGCCGACGCCGATGCCGGAGAACCGGGCCCAGCCGCCGCAGAAGTCGTGTTCTGTGATGAAGAGCGAGTAGCCGTCGTTCGGGGTGTAGTGGATGGGGCCGATGCAGGCATCCACCATCGACTGCCCCCCGGCACCTGCCACATAGATGGTGCGTACGGCAGGGGCAGCCGGCGCAACGGGTGCGGCAGCCGGTGCTGGCGCCGGTGCAGCGGCGACGGGTGCCGGGGCTGCTGCAGGGATGGCCACCGGTGCAGCCGCGGCCACGGCTGCCGCAGGACCGGTCAACACGAGGACCTGCCCGGGAACGATAATGCTGTAGGCACCCAGCCCGTTGGCGGCCAGCATGGCGTTCATGTCGACGCCGTACCTGCCGGCAATGGCGCCGACGGTATCGCCCGCCACCACCGTGTACCGGTTGGAATCAGCTGCAGGCGCAGGTGCGGGTGCAGGTGCGGGCTCGAGGGCCGGCGCGGGGACCGGATCGGGTGCGGCGGCCTCGGCCGGGGGTGCCGGCGCCGGTGCCGCGGAAACCTGCCCCGCAGAAGCGGCTGAGGCGGGCGGTGCGTCCCCGGCAGCGGCGGGTTGCGCTGCAGGTGCGGCATTGGCAACCTGGCCGGCCGCCGTCGTGCCCTGGTTTGGCGAACTTGCGAGAGGGGTGGATGGGCCTGCTAAGGCTCCTACCCCCACGGCCGCCACTACTGCCGCAGTTGCCATCCCGGCCCAGAGCCTGTTGCTGATAGCCGGGCGGCCGGGCGTGATGGTGTCGCGGGGTTCGTCGGTGGCGAAGCTTCTGCTGCTGGGATCGGTGGTGACGTATGGCTGGTTCATGGTGGCCCGTCCGGGTGCGCTCCCGCCAGCCGGGCACAAAAAGCCGGCTTCGGCAGGAAGAATTAAGATCTGGCGCGCCGTAGCCGCCCATAGCGGGCCCGCTCGGTGCGTGCGATGAGGCCGGCCGCATACCCAGAAAATGCGGGGGGCTCCTTATGGCGGCGGAGATCCCGGGAGCAAACCCGGGGAACTGCCGGTGCGTGGTGCTGTCCTAGGAATCCCGAGTCTAGGAAGCCGGGGAACAGCCCGGCATCAGTAGGAATTACCCGACTTTTCCAGCCCGCTACTTGGCCGCCGCCGGCCCGCGTACTCAGGAACCGGCCGCCGCATACCTGCGGGCACCGTTTAGAGGGTCCGGTTTTCCTTCAGCTCAGCGATCTCGCGGCGGAGTGCGGAGATCTCGGCCACCAGTTCCGCAACCTCGGCGCGGACGGGTTCCTCGACGGCCTCGGCCACTGACTCCGCCGTGTCCTCCACCCGCTGCACCAGCCACGAAGCAATCGATGCGGTGACCACGCCGAGCACCGCAATTCCGCTCATCATCAGCGCGGCCGCCACCAACCGGCCGATCGCGGTCACCGGGTAGAGGTCGCCGTAGCCCACGGTGGTGATGGTGGTGATGGCCCACCACAGTGCGTCTCCGAAGGTGACAATCTTGGCGTCCGGTGCGGACTGCTCCACATCCAGGACGGCGAGCGCACCCACGAAGACGAGCATTCCTGCGGAACCGGCCACGTAAGTAACTACGCGTCCCCGCAGGGTCTCGCCCACGGTCCGGTGGAGCACGGACAGCAGCGTGACCAGCCGGAGCAGGCGCAGCGGCCGGAAGAACGGAAGGGCCACGATGAGCAGTTCGTGGAGGTTGCGGACGAACCAGTCCCACCGGCGGGGTGCCAGCCACAGGTTGGCTGCATAGTCGACGGCAAACACTATCCAGGTGACCCACATGACAGCTTCCAGCCAGCTCGCGCCGCTGCCTTCAAGGCGGCCGATCACCTGCCACGCGTAGGCTGCCAGGAAGATGAGCGCCGTGCCCATCAGCGGCCATTCAGCCAGGTCCCGGTAGCGTTGGTGCGTCATGCTGGAAATCCTACGTGCACGGCCGGCGTCAGTGACCTCCAGACCGGCCGGCCCCAGCAAAGTTACCAGCGGGTAACATCGAGTCATGCACCTTCTCCTGAGGACCCTGCTCCTGCTGTTCCGTTCAGCCCGCCGCCGTCCGCTCACCGTATGGGACAGTGCTTCCCTGCCGCTGCGGGCCCTGCCCACGGACATCGATATCGCCATGCACGTCAACAACGGCATGTACCTGTCCCTCATGGACCTGGGCCGGTTCGACCTGATGGTGCGCAGCAGCGTATGGTCGCGGATGCGGCGGCGTGGCTGGAGTCCGGTGGTGGCGGCCGAGACCATCGCCTTCCGCAAGTCCCTGCAGCTGTGGCAGCAGTACACCATCGAAACCCGGATCATCGGGCTGGACACCAAGGCCATCTTCTTCGAACAGCGGATGGTGGCCGACGGCGAGATTTACGCGCGTGCCTACATCGCCACCCGCCTGGTCAGCAGGTCCGGTCCGGTCAGCCAGGAGGAGATCCTCCGCGAGTTCGGCCAGCCGCCCGCGGACCTGGTGCTGCCCGAGTGGATCCACGAATGGCGCGAATCCAGCCAGCTGCCCGGAAGCCGCACGCCGGCTCCGCACGCCTGGCCGTAACGCCTTGCCCCAAATGCCTGCCCTGAGCGCCAGCCCGTAACGGGTTCTGAACCAGCGGTGCCGGCTACGCGCCGACGTCGCGCTGTTCAAGGGCGACGGCGGCCAGCACCACCAGTGCCGCGGAGATTCCCCATAGCCACCCGGCAGCAGCCCAGTCGGCCCCGTTGACCATGGGGGAGTTGCCGTAGGCCCAGTGGTAGGGGCTGACCTTGAGCAGCCACTCCACGTCCGGACTTTGCCGGCCGACGGCGTTGAAGACGTAGCCGAGCACGGCCACCGCCGCTCCTGCCGCAAGCCCGTATGTGCGGCGTCCGGTCGCTGCGCCCACGAACAGCGCCGAGGTCCCCGTGAGCAGGCCAAGCCCGGCGAACAGCACCACGGCGCCGAAGAGGTTGGCGGGGTCGATATCCAGCTGCGATGGGCCGTTCAGCAGGGTGACGATGACGAAAGCCAGGGCGGCCAGCACCAGCACCCGCAACAGCAGCGCCAGCGCGCGTTCCAGGACTACCTGCACCCGCCGCACGCCATGGGCCAGCGTCAGTTCAAGCTGTCCCGACTCCTCATCGCCGCCCACGGCAGCAGCGCCCCAGGCCACCGTGGCGATGCTCATGAGCAGGAAACCGATCAGCCCGAACAAAGTGGCCTGCGTGTAGCCGGGCCCGGAGGCAATCTGGTCGTAGTTCAGGGCACGGGTCATCTCCGCCGGCAGGGCGTTGATCATTTCCTGCATCTGCTCGCTGCCGCCGATGGAGGGGTACAGCGGGAGGTACAGGAACGCCGCCGCAGCGAGCCCGGCCGCCCAGGCAAGGGTGGAGCGCCACGAGTCGAAGAAGGCCCGCCGGAACAGCGGAAGCCTGGTACCCGCGGGATGCCTCACCGGACTTCCTTCCGTGGCGTGGCGTACATCTTCAGCACGGACTCCTCAAGGTCTGGCTCCTCCAGCACCAGGTCGGTCAGCTCAAGCCGTCCCAGCGCATGGAGCAGTGGCTGGATGGCGCCCTCGAGGACTGCGGCCAGGGTGACCCCACCGTTGGACTCGAGTACCTCGATGTTCCCGATGCCTGGCACCGCCGTGAGCAGCGCCACGGCGTCGGGCGCCGTTGTGTGGGAGGCCGTGAAGCGGAGGTGCCGCACTGCGCTTTCCCGCAGCCCGGTCACGGATTCGACGGCGATGATGCGGCCGTCGCGGAGGATGGCCACCGTGTCAGCGGTCTGCTGGATCTCGCTAAGGACGTGGGAGCTGAGGAAAACGGTCTGGCCGTTATGGCGGGCCTCGCGCAACATGGCATGGAACTCCTGCTGGATCAGGGGGTCCAGCCCGCTGGTGGGTTCGTCCAGCACCAGCAATTCCGGCTCGTGCATGAAGGCCTGCACCAGGCCGAGTTTTTGCTTGTTGCCCTTGGACAGCTTGCGGGTGTGCCGGTCCAGGTCGAGGTCCAGCCGCTCGGCGAGTTCATCAATCCTGCCAGGCGGCACCGGCCCGCTGACCGCCTCATAGTGGGACAGCAGCTTCCGCCCCGTCACTCTGCCTTCAAGGAAGAGCTCGCCCGGGAGGTAGCCGATGCGGCGGCGCAGGTCCGGCCCGCCTGCCCGGGGGTCCTGGCCCAGGACCCGCACCTCACCGCCGTTGGGCCGGATAATGTCCAGGAGGCAGCGCATGGTGGTGGTCTTGCCTGCGCCGTTGGGGCCGATCACACCGAAAACACTGCCCGCCTGCACCTCAAAGTCGACGCCGTGCAGCACTTCGCGGCGGCCAAAGCTCTTGGTCAGGAAACGCGCGGAAACCGCGATGTCCATGGTGCCCTCCCGGGTGCCGCTGCGGGGCTGATGACCAAGGGTAAGCCCACGGAGCGGCCGTGTACATGTGCAGGGCTGGGTTATTCCCGATGACGCGTGCAGCGAACAGCCACGCACGGCGGCGGCGTCACGCGTACCGTTGTTCCATGGCTACCCTTGACATCACAGGTGAACAGTTCGCATCGACGATCGAAGGCAACGACATTGTCCTGGTCGACTTCTGGGCAGAATGGTGCGGCCCCTGCAAGCAGTTTGGGCCCACGTACTCGGCTGTTTCCGAGAAGCACCCGGACGTCCTCTTCACCAAGGTGGACACCGAAGCCGAGCAGCAGCTCGCCGCGGAGGCAGGCATTTCCTCCATCCCCACACTGATGGCCTTCCGCGAAAAGGTGCTGGTGTTCTCCCAGCCCGGCGCGCTGAACGCCCAGCAGTTGGAGCAGGTGGTGGACGCCGTGAAGGCCCTGGACATGGAGGAAGTCCACGCCCACGTGGCCAAGCAGCGCGAAGAGGCTTCAGCCGCGGCCAAGCCCTCAGGTCCCCAAGACGGCTCGCAGATCCCGGACCTGTAAATAATCCTTAAATCAAAGAGCGGGACCTCCTACAGGGAGGTCCCGCTCTTTTGGTTTCAGAGGCCTGCTAGACGCGTTCCACCTTGACGGGCTCAGCCAGCAGTGCGCTCAGCGATTCGTTGAGGTCCTGCACCGCGGTGCCCTTCGAATGCTTGGCCAGGTCCTCCTCGGAGGCCCACTGTTCGGTCAGCACCAGCTTTTCCTCTGTGGCTTCCGTCAGTTCGTAGCGGATGCAGCCCGGCTCGTTCACCACCTCGTCGATGGCTATTTCCAGGGCCAGCTTCACGCGGAAGAACTCGCCCTCGTTGGGGATGAACGTTGCCTGCAGGTCGATCGGTGCACTCATGGATTTCACAATACCGGGCAACGGCGCCGCTTCCCGCCGTGTTGCGGCGGACATGCGATCCGGATGCTGTCATTGGCGCCTCCCTGTTGGTAGCGTGCCTGCATGCGTGCTTACACAGCCGGGGACACTGACGTTCCGCTGCTCGAGGAGACCATTGGTGCGAACTTCGAGCGGGTGGCCGCCAGGTTCCCGTACCACGACGCCCTGATCGAGGCGGCCCCGGTACCGGGCGCCGACGCGCGCCGCTGGAGCTACAGCAAGATGAACGACGACGTCGACCGGCTGGCCCGCGCGCTCCTCGCCCTGGGCGTGGCCAAGGGGGAGCGGGTGGGCATCTGGAGCCCCAACTGCGCCGAATGGACGCTGCTGCAGTACGCCACCGCGAAGGTGGGAGCCATCCTGGTCAACGTGAACCCGGCGTACCGCAGCCACGAGCTTGAATTCGTGGTGAAGCAGAACGGGATGCGCACCCTCGTGACCGCGCCCTCGGACACCAACAGCGATTATGTGGGCATGGCCCGGCAGGCGCTCGCCGGCTGTCCGGAGCTGCGGGAACTGGTGTTCCTGCCGGTTCCGGGCGGGGATGTGGACGACGCCGTGTCCCCGCTCAGCGACGCGGAGCAGACGTACGCCGAGCTGCTCAAGCGGGCTGACGCCGTCGGGCACTCCGCCTTGAAGGCGCGGATGGCGGAACTGGACCCGCACGATCCCATCAACCTGCAGTACACCTCCGGCACCACGGGTTTCCCCAAGGGCGCCACCCTCACGCACCACAACATCCTGAACAACGGCTTCGCCATCGGGGAACTGCTGGGCTACACCGAGCACGACCGTGTGGTGATCCCGGTGCCGTTCTACCACTGCTTCGGGATGGTGATCGGCAACCTCAACGCCCTGAGCCACGGCGCCGCCACCATCATCCCGGGCCGCGGGTTCTCACCGGCCGCGGCGCTTGAGGCGGTACAGGATTTCGGCGGCACGTCCCTGTACGGGGTACCCACCATGTTCATCGCCGAGCTTGCGCTGCCCGATTTCGCCTCGTACGACCTCTCCACGCTGCGCACCGGGGTGATGGCGGGTTCGCTGTGCCCCATCGAGGTGATGAACCGCGTCATCGCGGACATGAACATGACGGACGTGGCCATCTGCTACGGCATGACCGAGACGTCGCCGGTGTCCACCATGACGCGCAAGGGCGACACCCTGCAGCACCGGACCGAAACGGTGGGCCGGACCATGCCGCACCTGGAGAGCAAGATCGTGGACCCCGCGTCCGGCGCCGTTATGGAGCACGGGGAGATCGGCGAACTCTGCACGCGCGGCTACGCGGTGATGGACGGGTACTGGAACCAGCCTGACAAGACCGCGGAGGCCATCGACGCCGAGGGCTGGATGCACACCGGAGACCTCGCCCGGATGGACGCCGACGGCTACGTGCTGGTGGAGGGCCGGATCAAGGACATGGTGATCCGCGGCGGCGAGAACATCTACCCCCGTGAAATCGAGGAATTCCTCTACACCCACCCGGCGGTCCAGGACGTCCAGGTGATCGGGGTACCGGACGAAAAATACGGTGAGGAACTGATGGCCTGCATCATCCTCAAGTCCGGCGCCGAACCGCTGGACGCTGCGGCGGTGGCCGACTTCTGCCGCGGGCAGCTGGCCCACTACAAGGTGCCCCGCTACGTCGAGATCCGCAGCAGCTTTCCCATGACGGTCTCGGGGAAGATCCGCAAGGTGGAGATGCGGCAGGAAGCGGTGGCCCGGCTGGGCCTGTAACCCGTCCTTGGTCCCTGCCGCGCATCCCTACCTTTGCGCGAGGCGGCCTACCTTGTCCGGCGGGCGCCTCGGCGGGTTGACCGTGCCGCGGCAAACGCCAGGACGACGGCGGCGGCGAGCGCGGCTGCCACGAGCAGCGGGCGGAAGCCGGCGGCGTTCCCTTCCGTGCCGTGGGCGGGACGCCCGCCCGGCGATGGGGCGGGTTCGGCCGTGGTCACCTCGTCCGGCGACAGCTTCCATTCGGACGCGGCGGGGAGGATGCCCGGGGGCAGCTTTTCGTTCCGGAGCTCCCGCCGCAGTTCGAGCTGTTCCCTCACCCCCTCGGTGGGCGCGGGCACGGCATCATCGGCGGCCAGCGCGGAGGGGAGGTCCACGATATACGGCTTCCCGTAGAACGCGGCGGACGCCACCGAGTCCAGCCAGGTGGCCGGCGGGGACTGGACGCCACGGCGGGCGAATTCTGCCTGGAGCCTCGCCTTGATCTCCTCCAGGTCGTTGCCCTCCGCATCCCGGGTGACGTCGAAGATGGCCAGTTGAAGCTGGACATGGCTGTCCTCTTCTGGCTCGTTGGTACCGGGGGTCGCATTCGTTGCCGCATCCATCCGGGAACCTTACCCACCTGCGGGCCGTCTTACGCGTTCAGTCCGGTGGCTAGTGCCCGCGGTGGTCCTGGATGGTCATCCGGGGGCCAAAGGTCGGCTTGCGGAAGCCGGTGCTCTGGATCATCCGTACTACCCGCTGCCGCTGCCCGTTCCAGGGCTCGAGCAGGCGGAGCATGCCGGCGTCGTCGGTCCGGCGTCCGGTCAGGGCCGCCCCCACGTAGGCCGCGAGGTGGTAGTCACCCACGGCGATGGAGTCCGGGCAGCCGTGGGTCCGCTGCACCACCTCAGCCGCCGTCCAGATCCCGATGCCCGGGATGGTCTGCATCTTCAGTCCGGCCTCGGCCGCCGGCAGCCCGGCCAGCCGTTCAAGCGCGGCGGCGGAGCGCAACGCCCGCATGACCGTGGCCGAACGCTGGGGTCCCACGCCGGCCTTGTGCCAGTCCCAGCTGGGGACCTGCAGCCATTGCATGGCCGTGGGCGGCACCAGCAGACCTTTGGGTGTTGACGTGCCGGCCTTCGGCGCAGGCGTTCCGTACCGCTGCGCCAGGTACCGGTACCCCCGCCGGGCTTCGATGACCGTGACCTTCTGCTCCAGGATGATGGGCACCAGCTGGTCGACCATCCGGCCGCTGGCGGGGAGCCGCAGCGCCTGGCTCCGGCGCCGGGCTTCGCGGACCATCCGGGGCAGTGTGGCGTGGAATTCCGGCTCGTCGAAGCCGGACCAGTCGTCATCTGCGCCCATCAGCCTGGGAGCTGCCCGTGCTGCCAGTTCGGCGCCCGGTCCCCACGCCTGGACGTCCACCCGGGCAGGGGCCCGGGGGCCGTCGTCGTGCGTTCCGGCAGCAGTACCCCCCACCGGGCTGAGCCGCAGCGTGGCCGGCCCGTCCGGCGTGGTGAACGCGTTCCAGATGACATCTCCCTGGACGCTGAAGGAGGGGTCACTGTAGCCCCGCAGCAGCGGGCCAAGGGTGCGGGCCAGGCTGTAGGAGCCCTCCGGGTACCAGCACAGGGACACGTCCGCGCCGGCGGCAAGCCGGGGAGGTGCTGCTGCGATGGTCATGCCTTAATCGTCCCACGGCCCTGCGACATGGCAGTCCCTTATCAGCGGAGACGGGCCGGGCTGGAATCCAGCGTGAAGCGCGGAGCCGCCACGCGCCCGGCCGGGAAGGGCAGGAAGACGCCATGGGCGGAGTAGTGCATTTCGAAATCCCCGCGGACGACCGCGGACGGGCAGCAGAGTTCTAACGGCAGGCGCCTGAGCCTCAGTGCATCCCTGACACGGACCACAAGGCCAGGACGGCAAGGGGGAGCGTCAGCAGCACCGCCACGATCCCGGCCAGCGCGAAGCCGCCCCACCTGACGGGGACGTTCAGCACGCGGAGCCGCTCGTGCCACAGCAGCGTGGCCAGGGATGCCCACGGGCTTACCAGTGGCCCAAGGTTGACCCCGATCAG
This sequence comes from Pseudarthrobacter sp. 1G09, assembly GCF_050038305.1. NCBI lineage: Bacteria > Bacillati > Actinomycetota > Actinomycetes > Micrococcales > Micrococcaceae > Pseudarthrobacter > Pseudarthrobacter sp. 1G09. The sequence goes on along the minus strand of NZ_CP188306.1, from coordinate 3,242,950 downwards.
GAGCGCGGCCAGCCGGGCGGGGGAGTCAGCCACGGGTTCCAGGGCGAGGTAGGCCGGCAGGTTGTTGGCCACGTTCGCAGCGCCCGCCCCCACCCCGGCCAGTTGAAGGAGCGCGGGAAGGTCCTCGCCGGAACCTGCCACGCCATCAAGCAGGGCGGTAAGGCCGTTGGCATGCAGGGCTTCCATCAGCATGAACAGCCCGGCCGTCAGCATCAGGGGCCGCCACGGCACCATGGACCACTTCAACGCCGCCGGCCGGCGCCAGGCGAACACAGCCATGAGGAAAGCCGCCGCGGCAAGCGCCGGGTACTGGACCGGCAGGCCGGACACCAGCGCCGGCAGCAGGACCAGCAGCGTGGCCGCGGCTATCGCCAGCAGGGTCCGGTCCCGGGCCGGGCTGACGGGCCGTGGCCGGTACTTCCCCCGGAGGTCGCGCCGGAACGCCAGCCACAGCAGGACAAGGGGGACCAGCAAGCCCACCACTGCAGGCGCCCACACCAGCCCGGCAAACTGCACCGGGCTCAGTCCCAGCCGCTCCTGGGCCAGCAGGTTGGTCAGGTTGGAGACGGGCAGCAGCAGCGAGGCCGTATTGGCCAGCCAGATGCTGGTCAGGGCGAACGGCAGCGGCGGAATTCCGGCGTGCTTGGCCAGGAGGACCACCACCGGCGTCACCAGCACGGCGGTGGTGTCCAGGGACAGGAAGACCGTGGACACGGTGGCCAGTGCGATCACCAGCAGCCACAGCGTGAACACCCTGCCCCGGCCCAGGGCTGCGAGCCTTCCCGTCACCGCCCGGAAGAGCCCGGCCTCGTCCACCAGTTCGGTGACCAGGGACATGGCCAGGACAAAGCCCAGGATGGGCACCGTCCGTCCGGCCAGTTCACTGAACGCCGGCAGGGGGAGTATGCCTGCGGCCAGGGCTGCCAGGCCTGCCGCCAGCGCGGCACCGGGCAGCAGGTAACTGCGGGCAGCCTTGGCCCATGCGAACTGCTTCACCGCCTTATCGTCGCACCCCGGGCCGGGTGGCGCGTGCAGGAAGCGGTAGCTTTATACCTATGAAGTACGCCCAGTCCATCCTGGACCTCATCGGCAACACCCCGCTCATCAAACTCAACCACGTGACCGAGGGCATCAGCGCCACCGTCCTGGTGAAAGTTGAGTACCTGAACCCCGGCGGGTCCATCAAAGACCGCATCGCGGCGCAGATGGTTGAGGACGCCGAGCGGGAAGGCAAACTGCAGCCCGGCGGCACCATCATCGAACCCACCTCCGGCAACACCGGGGTGGGCCTGGCACTCGTGGCACAGCAAAAGGGCTACAAGTGCATCTTCGTGGTCCCGGACAAGGTGGGCGAGGACAAACGGGCGGTCCTGCAGGCATACGGCGCCGAGGTTGTGGTCACCCCCACCGCCGTGCCGCCGGACAGCCCGCAGAGCTACTACGGCGTCTCGGACCGGCTGGTCCGCGAAACGCCGGGCGCCTACAAACCGGACCAGTTCTCCAACCCGGCAGCGCCGGGCAGCCACTACAAGACCACCGGTCCGGAGATCTGGCATGACACCGACGGCAAGGTCACCCATGTGGTCATCGGGGCGGGCACCGGCGGCACCATCACCGGCACCGGCCGCTACCTCAAGGAGGTTTCGGCGGACCGTCCCGAGTCCGACGGCGGCGTGGTCCGGATCATCGGAGCGGATCCGTCGGGTTCGGTCTACTCGGGCGGTACCGGCCGGCCGTACTTCGTCGAGGGCGTGGGCGAGGACATGTGGCCGGCGAACTACGACAAGTCCGTCCCGGACCAGGTCATCGCCGTCACAGACGCAGACTCCTTCGCCATGACCCGCCGGCTGGCCCGCGAAGAAGGGCTCCTGGTGGGCGGCTCGTCGGGGATGGCCGTGGTGGCCGCCCTGCAGGCGGCGAGGGACCTCCCCGAATCAGCTGTCGTCGTCGTGATCCTGCCCGACTCCGGGCGCGGTTACCTCGCCAAGATCTTCAACGACCAGTGGATGCGCTCGTACGGCTTCCTGTCCGGCGGCGAGGAAACCTCCGTGGGCGAGGTCATCAAGTCCAAGAACGGTGAATTGCCGGACCTGGTGCACATCCACCCCAACGAGTCGGTCCGCGACGTCATCAACATCATGAACGAGTTCGGCGTCAGCCATATCCCGGTGCTCTCGCAGGAACCCCCGGTGGTGATGGGTGAGGTCCTCGGCGCCGTGGACGAACGCACCCTGACGGCCAAGCTCTTCCGCGGCGAAGCCAAGCTGACGGACAAGATCGCCGAACACATGGGCCCCAAGCTGCCCGTCATCGGATCGCTGGAAAGCATCTCGGCGGCCCGCGAGCTGCTCTCCGACGTGGACACCGTCATGGTCACGTTCGTGGGCGCCCCCATCGGCATCCTCACCCGGCACGACCTTCTGGCGTACCTCAGCAACTAATCCCGGCAGTTGGCCCGGCCGCCGGCGGTGGCTGGGCCCGTCGAAACCAGACACACGAAGGAGCACCATGTCCCTGCAGGAAAACCAAGGTTTCAACACCCGCGCGGTGCATGCCGGCCAGGCCTTCGAGCCCCGCACGGGCGCGGTGGTTCCGCCGCTGCACTTCAGCTCGACGTACGCGCAGGACGGCATCGGCAACCTCCGGGCCGGCTACGAGTACGGGCGCGGCGGCAACCCCACCCGGGACGCCCTGCAGGAACAGCTGGCGGCACTGGAACTGGGAACCCACGCCTACAGCTTCAGCTCGGGCCTGGCGGCTGAGGACGCCCTGATCCGGGCCCTCACCCGGCCCGGTGACCACATCGTGCTCGGCAACGATGCCTATGGCGGCACGTACCGGCTGATCAGCCGCGTTCTGGGCGACTGGGGCATCGGCAACACCCCGGTGGACATGGCCAACCTGGATACCGTCCGCAGCGCCGTCGCCGCCAACAAAACCCGCTTCGTGTGGGTGGAGACCCCGTCCAACCCCCTGATGAAGATCACGGACATCGCCGCGCTCGCGGACATAGCGCACGACGCCGGCGCCCTCCTGGTGGTCGACAACACCTTCGCGTCTCCCTACCTGCAGAACCCGCTCGCCCTGGGTGCCGACGTCGTGGTCCACTCCACCACGAAGTACATCGGCGGCCACTCCGACGTGGTGGGCGGCGCCGTCGTGGTCAAGGATGCGGAGCTGGCGGAAAAGATCGGCTTCGTGCAGTTCGCCGTGGGTGCAGTGTCCGGGCCGATGGACGCGTTCCTCACCACCCGCGGCCTGAAGACCCTGGGCGTGCGGATGGACCGGCACAGCGAGAACGGCCAGGCCGTGGCCGAATGGCTGCTGGAACGCCCGGAGGTGGAAGCTGTCCTGTACCCGGGCCTGCCATCCCACCCCGGCCACGAGCTGGCCAGCAGGCAGATGCGGAGCTTCGGCGGCATGGTGTCCGTACAGTTCAAGGGCGGCGAGGCGGCTGCCCGGAAGGTGGCCGAATCCACCTCGGTGTTCACGCTGGCCGAGTCCCTGGGCGGCATCGAATCGCTGATGAACTACCCGTCCGAAATGACGCACGCTTCGGTGAAGGGCACCGAGCTTGCCGTGCCGGTGAACCTGCTGCGACTTTCCTGCGGCATTGAGGACAAAGAGGATCTGGTGGCCGACCTGGAGCAGGCCTTCTCCGCAATCCCCTGAAGCACCACGGAGAGTCTGGCTTTCTTGAAAGAAGTCAGCTAGGGTTTCCGGCATGCCACTTCGATCCGACTGGTCCCGCCGAAACTGCAGCATGGCCCGCGGCCTGGACGTCCTGGGGGACCCCTGGACCATCCTGGTCCTCCGCGAGGTCTTCTTCGGCAACGGCCGTTTCGACGCTATGAAGGCACGCCTCGAGGCGGCGGACTCGGTGCTCACCAAGCGCCTTGCGGGCCTGGTCGACGCCGGGCTGCTGGCGAAGCAGGCCTACGACGACGGCGGCCGCGTCCGCCGGGAGTACGTCCTCACCGCCAAAGGCGAGGACGTACTCCCGGTCCTGAATGCCGTGACGATCTGGGCCGAGAAGCACCTGCCGGCGCCGTCGGAGAAGGCCCACATGTTCGTTATCCATTCGGACTGCGGGCAGCGCACCACGTCCGCCGATACCTGCACGTCCTGCGGCCAGCAGCTCACCGCCGCCAACACCAGCTGGCACAGCCAGACGCGGTCCGAAACGCCCGTGGCCCTTGCCACCGCCACCCATCCTGGAGCCGCGGCATGAGCACCCTGCCCGACGAAGCGGCCGTCCCGGACGAGCGGGCGGCCGATGCCCCGGAGCGCCCCAATGGCGCGGAGCAGGCACGTTCGCCGCGCCGGCTGCACCCCGCCTGGATCGTGGCGGCCGTGGCCTTCCTCGCCCTGGTGGGTGCGGCAGGTTTCCGGGCAGCCCCGGGCGTCCTCATGGTCCCGCTGCAGCAGGAATTCGGGTGGAGTACCACCGTCCTGTCCGCGGCGGTCAGCATCAACCTGGTCCTGTTCGGCCTGACGGCACCGTTCGCGGCGGCCCTGATGGAACGCTTCGGCGTCCGGGCCGTGACGGCCACGGCGCTGGTGCTGATCGGACTGGGCAGCGCCCTCACCGTCCTGGTGAACCAGTCCTGGCAGATCCTGCTGACGTGGGGGCTGCTGATCGGCCTGGGCACCGGCTCCATGGCACTGGTTTTCGCCGCCACCATCGCCAACACGTGGTTCACCAGGAGCCGCGGACTGGTGATCGGCATCCTGACGGCCGGCAGCGCCGCGGGGCAGCTGGTCTTCCTGCCCTTCATCGCCATGCTCGCGCAGGACCCGGGCTGGCGGCAGGCGTCGCTGCTGATCGCGGCCGGTGCCCTGGCCGTGGTCCCGCTGGTGCTGAAGTTCCTCAAGAACTCGCCTGATGAAGCCGGCGTTCTGCCCTACGGCGCTGACCAGATAGAACAGCCACAGTCAGCAATACAGTCACCCTCCGCGGCGCTGGCGCAGCCTGGCGCCGACGCCGGTCCGCGCGCCAACGCTGCCGTCCGCGCCCTGCAGGTGCTCCGCCGGGCCAGCAAGGTGCGTACGTTTTGGGCCCTGGCTGCCGGCTTCGCGATCTGCGGAGCCACCACCAACGGCCTGATCGGCACCCACTTCATCCCCTCTGCGCACGACCATGGCATGCCGGAAACCACCGCCGCGGGGCTGCTGGCCGTCGTCGGGATCTTCGACATCCTCGGAACCATCGCCTCCGGGTGGCTCACGGACAGGTTCAACCCGCGCATCCTGCTGGCCGTCTACTACCAGTTCCGCGGCATCGGCCTGCTGGTGCTCCCGCTGCTGCTCAGCGCCGAGGTCCAGCCCAGCATGATCGTGTTCGTGGTGATCTATGGCCTGGACTGGGTGGCCACCGTGCCGCCAACGGCCGCCATCTGCCGCGAAACCTTCGGTGCGGACGGCAGCGTGGTGTTCGGCTGGGTGTTCGCGGCCCACCAGCTGGGGGCCGCCGCCGCAGCGCTGGCCGCAGGTGCGCTCCGGGACGCCACGGGGCACTACACCTACGCGTGGCTGGGTGCGGCTGCCATGTGCACCATCGCCGCCGTCATCAGCGCCACCATCCGGAAGCACCGCGGTGCCGGGGATGCTCAGGCCGGGGCGGAGCACATAGCGGCGTGACCGGGGTCCCTGCCCGGCGAGGCTAGGCTGGGAAGCATGGAATCCACGGCTCCGGTCCCCGCCCGCAACGTCGCCCTGGTTACGGGCGCCGGCCGGCTGGCCGGCATCGGCGCCGGGATCGCGCGCCAGCTCGCGGCCGACGGCTGGGACCTGGTGCTGGCAGGCTGGGAGGACTACGACGGCCGGATGCCGTGGGGGAGTGATCCCGAAGATGAAGTCCGGCTGACCGCCGAGCTCGAAGCCATTGGCGCCCAGGTCCACGTCCTGTCAGCGGACCTGCAGGATCCGGCGGTGCCGGATCGCCTGGTCGCGGAGGCCGTCGAGCTCGCCGGGCCCCTGCAGGGCCTCGTGCTCAGCCACGCCGAGTCCGTGGACTCTGGCATCCTCGATACCAGCCTCGAAGCCTTTGAACGGCACTTCGCCGTCAACACCCGGGCCAGCTGGCAGCTGATCGCCGCGTTCGCACGGCAGGCAACGGACGACGGCGGCGCGATCGTTGCGCTGACCAGCGACCACACAGCCTTCAACCTTCCCTACGGCGCGTCCAAGGGGGCGCTGGACCGCATTGTGATCGCCGCTGCACGCGAGCTGGGACCCCGGGGAATTTCCGCGAACGTCCTCAATCCCGGCCCGGTGGACACCGGCTGGATGTCCGACGAGGTGCGGGAATCAGTGGTTGCGCGCCAGCCCACGGGGCGGTTGGGAACCCCTGCCGATGTTGCCGGGACCGTTGCGTTCCTGATGTCGCCGGCGGGCCGCTGGGTGTCCGGACAGCTGATCAAGGCAGACGGCGGCTTCTCGGCGTAGGTGCCCGGGTTGCCTCCCGGCCCGTCCCTTCAGCGGAAGGCGGGGAGGCCGGTGATGTGCTGGCCCAGGATCAGGGTGTGGACCTCGTCCGTGCCCTCGTAGGTGCGCACCGACTCGAGGTTGGCGGCGTGCCGCAGTGGCGGGTAGTCCAGGGTGATGCCGTTGCCGCCCAGGATGGTGCGGGCTTCGCGGGCGATCTTGATGGCCTCGCGGACGTTGTTCAGCTTGCCCAGTGAGATCTGCTCGGGCCGGATGGTACCGGCATCCTTGAGCCGGCCCAGGTGCAGCGCCAGCATGGTTCCCTTCTGGATTTCCACCAGCATGTTCACCAGCTTCTCCTGCGTCAGCTGGTAGCCGGCCAGCGGCCTGCCGAACTGGAGGCGGTCCTGCGAGTAGGCCAGGGCGGCTTCGTAGGAATCACGGGCCGCACCCATGGCGCCCCAGGCGATGCCGTAGCGGGCCTCGTTCAGGCAGGTGAACGGGCCGCGCAGGCCCAACGCACCAGGAAGCAGCGCCTCGGAACCCAGCCGGACGCCGTCGAACGTTATGTCGCACTGGATCGATGCGCGCATGGACAGCTTCTGCCTGATGGGCATGGCTGTGACACCGGGGGTGCCTGCGGGGACCAGGAACCCGCGGACACCGTCAACTGTCATGGCCCACACCACCATCACGCCGGCCACGGACGCGAGCCCAATCCAGCGTTTGGCGCCATCGAGAATCCACCCGGCGTTGTCCCCGCTGCCGTTACGCGTGGCCGTGGTGGCCATGGAGGACGGATCGGAACCGGCACTGGGCTCGGTCAGCGCAAAACAGCCGATCACCTCGCCGGCGGCCATCCGCGGCAACCACTCCTGCTTCTGATCCTCGGAGCCCCAGGTGTGGATGGCGGTCATCGCCAGCGAGCCCTGGACCGACACGAACGTGCGGATCCCGGAGTCGCCGGCCTCCAGTTCCATCGCCGCCAGCCCGTAGTCGACGGCGGTCCGGCCCGGGCAGCCGTAGCCCTCCAGGTGCATGCCCAGCACGCCGAGCTCACCGAGTTCCGGCGCCAGTTCCATGGGAAAGACGCCGTCCTCGTACCACCGGGCGATGTCCGGCCTTATCCGCTGGGCGGTAAAGTCGCGGACCTTCTGCCGCAGCGCCAGTTCCTCCCCGCGGAGCAGGGCGTCAAGGTCCAGGACGTCCGAGGTGCCCGCTGTCATGGGGTCACGGGTCATCGCTTCGCCAGGAAGTAGCCGCGGGTGGAGGGCAGGAAACGGCAGACGGCGGCGAGCACCACGCCCAGGGCCAGCAGCACCACGCCGCTGACGAACGCACCGCCGACGCCGAAGATCTGCGTATCGCCGTAGGCCGGGTCCCACATCTGCACGGCCGAGATGAAGAACGCCGCGGTGAGGAGCAGCGCGCCCAGCAGCGGGAGGATGCCACGGAACCACAGGTTGCGTGCCGATTCGCGGAGGGTGCCCCTGAAGTACCAGAAGCAGGCGAACCCGGTCAGCGCGTAGTAGAAGGCGATGAACAGGCTGATGGCACTGATGGAATCGGCCAGCAGGTTCTCGCTGAGGAAGCTCATGGCCACGTAGTAGACGGCGGCCGCGGCGCCCATCACCTTGGTGGAGAAGCCGGGCGTCTGGTTGCGGGGGTGCACTTCGCCGAACTTGGGCGGCAGGGCCCCGTGCGTGCCCATGGACAGGGTGCCGCGGGCCGTGGGCAGGATGGTGGTCTGCGTGGAGGACAGCACCGAGGCAAGGACCGCGACGACGATCAGCCAGCCCCACGGGCCCAGCACCACGTCCTTCATGGCCAGGAAGACGTCGGCCTGGTTGGCCTCGTTGCCCAGGCCGATGCCGTCGCTGCCAACGGTGGCGTACATCATCACCAGCAGCGCCACGGAGACGTAGATGGCCACCAGTACGAACGCCGAGATGACGGCGCCGCGGCCGGGGGTCTTGGACGGGTTCTCGGTCTCCTCGTTCAGGGCCAGGCAGGTGTCCCAGCCCCAGTAGATGAACAGGGCCAGCAGGGAGCCATGCACCACGGCGCCGGGGTCCGCGAACGCGCCCACCGGGTTGAACCACTCAAAGTCGAACGCCTGCCCCTCCGGCGGGCCGCCCACAATCCTGATCACGATTGCCAGCGCAAAAATGCCCAAAGCTATGTACTGCACGTACGTCAGCACCCGCTGGACGTGCTCGCCCAGCCGGATGCCCCTGTAGTTCACGACGGTCATCAGCACGATGAAGAGCACACCCGTGCCGGTGACCACCAGCTTGTTCTGGGCCAGGGATCCGTCACCGATGAGCAGCCACAGGTACTGCCCCGCCACCTGGGCCAGGTTTGCCAGCACCACAATCCCGGCGAGCGCAACACCCCAGCCGCCCATCCAACCCGCCCAGGGGCCGAAGGCCCGCCGCGACCAGGTGAAGGTGGTGCCGCAGTCGGGCATGGCACTGTTCAGTTCCCGGAAGGCGTAGGCGATGAACAGGACCGGGACGAACCCGAGCAGGAGCACGAACGGGGTGTAGTTGCCGTTGACCGCCACGATCAGGCCAAGCGTCGCGGCGAGGGAGTACACCGGTGCCGTGGAGGCGAGGCCGAGCATGACGGAGTCGCCGAGGTCCAGGATGCCGGCGCGCAGCCCTTTGGCCTGGACGGTGGTGCCGGACGGGCCGCCCTGGCCTCCCGCCGTCGTCATGTCTGTGCTCATAGGGTGATACCTGCCTTGCTGGAGGAAGTTCCGGCGCCCAGCGGTGCGGGCGCGTCGATGGTGTTCGGTACGAAGCGGCAGAAGTAGTCCGTGATGGGCCCGTCCGATTCCCTGATGCCGCAGCCCACGGATTCGCCGTCCACCACCCACAGGCCCAGCACCGGATGGTTGCCGTCAAAGTCGGGCAGCTGCTGGTACTGCTGGTAGCACCAGCCTTCCCGGCCGTACCCGCCGGGCTGTTCCAGGCTGATTCCCGGTGCGTGGATCTTGATGTTGTCGCCCTCGCGGCCGTGCAGCGGCTTGGCCACCCATTCCTTCAGCGGACCGGGATTGTCCAGGTAGGCCGGCAGCAGGTTGGGGTGGTTGGGGTAGAGGTGCCAGAGCGCGGCAAGGAGCGCCTTGTTGGAGAGCAGCATTTTCCACGCCGGTTCCACCCAGCGAGGGTTGTGGGCACGCTCCAGCAAACGGGGTCCGAACGGTTCCTTCATCATCAGCTCCCACGGGTAGAGCTTGAAGATGGTGCTGATCATGAAGTTGTCCATGTCCACGAACCGGTTCAGGTTGGGGTCCCAGCCGATATCGGACATGTTGATGCCGATGGTGGTCCAGCCGGCCTGGCTGGCGGCGTCCCGCATGTAGGCGGCGGTCATCCAGTCCTCGCCGGATTCTTCCACCTCGGAGTGGGCCACATGCAGGGTGGACATGCCGGTGCGGTACTGGAACTTCTTCCACTGCCGGATCAGCGCTTCGTGGATGCCGTTCCACTGGTCCTTTTCCGGGAACACGTCCTGGAGCCAGAACCACTGGGCCACCGCAGCCTCGATCAGGCCGGTAGGGGTGTCCGCGTTGTACTCGAGCATCTTGGCCGGGCCGCCCTGCCCGTCGTAGATGAAGTCGAACCGGCCGTAGACATCAACGTCGCCGGCCTGGAGCGACTGGGCGGCAAGCTCCAGGGCCTGTGGTCCAATGCCGATAGGGCCCATGGCGCCGGTGGCCAGGAACTTGGCGGCCTCGAGGCACATGCGGTGCATCTCCTCGGCCGTCTCCTCGAGCCGTTCCACCTCATCTTCGGTGAACTCGTAGTAGGCGGACTCGTTCCAGTACTCGATCTTCCGGCCGTCATCCATGGTGGTGGTGGAGAAGACCAGGCCCTGTTCTTCAATTTTCTGTTTCCAGCCCGGGCGTGGGTTTGACAGCAGCCGCTTCATGCTCAGCCCCCCGAACTCTTGCCGCCGCTGGTGCCGCTCTTGGCGCTGGTGCCGAAGCCGCCGCGGCTGACGGTGCCGCCCTTGCTGCTGTAGCCGGTGGAGGCCTTCGCGCCGCTGGGCATGGTCCGGGTGTAGTTCGGTGCGGTAGACCGGTTCTGGCCCACGGCCGGGACGGAGGCGCCGCGGGAGTAGAAGTACCAGGCGTAGATGCCGCCGCTGCGTCCTGCCGAGCTGTTGCAGCTGGCGTCCTCTACCCGTTCGCCGGTTTCGTCGTTGAAGCACACCTGGGCGTATTCGGGATCGTCCTGGTTGCTGGCCACGACGGCGGTGATGGTGCCGGCGAGCAGGGCGGTCACGCCCAGGCCGACGACGACGGTGCGCCGCTGGGAGCGCTTCTTCCGGGCCACTGCCTCGTTCTGCTGCTTCTCCCGGTCACGGGCGAACGGGTCCACCGGGGTGACGGGTTCGTTCAGGAGATCGGGGCGGAGCTCCGGCTTGGGCACCTGCCACGGGGGAGGTTTGGGGGTATTGGCCCCACCTGGAGACTGGGCATCGCCGTCCGGCCGGCCGTTGCCGGCGTTGCTGCCCGGTTGGTTGTCCGGCTCGTTCTTTGGACCTTTATCGTCTGGATCCACGGCGTCCCCCTCAGTCATCCACGTGAATTGGGCACAGCGCTGCACCCCAAGTTGTGATCTGCACATCAGCGTAGCCCCTGCCCGTGCCCGCGGCGAGCCTGAAACAGGGGAGAACTGCCCACAACATGAGCCCGGGGGCCGGACCCTAGACTGGAGCCATGGAAACCGCTTCACTGCTTGCCGTCTGCCGCGTCCACCAGCTCCTGCCGGATGCCTCAAACGTGGGCGTGACCGCCATCGACAAGCGCCCGGCGGAGGGTCCGGTCAAGGTGCACCGGCTGGGACTGTCGGGGGACATCCAGGCCAACCGGGTCCACCACGGCGGCCCGGACCAGGCTATCTACGCGTACTCCCAGGCCGACGCCGACTTTTGGGGCGGCATGCTGCGGCGGGAAGTTCCGCCGGGGGAGTTTGGCGAGAACCTCCGCGTGGACGGTATCGATGCCACCTCGGCGGTGATTGGTGAGCGGTGGAGGATCGGGCTGGACGTGGAGCTGGAAGTCACCTCGCCTCGGACCCCGTGCGCCACGTTCCAGCGGCGGCTGGGGGAGCGCCAGTGGGTCAAGCGCTTCACCGACGAAGGGCGGGTGGGAGCCTACCTGCGGGTCATCAGGACCGGCAGTATCCAGGCGGGGGACCACGTCCACCGCACGTACGTTCCGCGGCACGGTGTCACCGTGGGCAAATGGTTCAGCGATCCTGACCTGGAGTCCATGGAAGCGCTCCGGGATGCCGAGGCCGACGGCGAGATCAGGCTCCAGCAGCCTGAGTTCGGCAAGAAGTTCGAGGCTTTGCTGCGCAGGGTTGGGCAGTAACGCCGGGCTGCACTACCGTGGGACGGCGCCCATGTGCGCAACCTCACCGCCGTCGCCGCCGGTTGAATTACCAACGCGGGGCGCGCATACCTTACACTTGAAACATCCCCCACTCCGGAAATCCCTTATTCCTGCCCAATTGTTGAGGCAGGACTGGCAAGTGTTGGGGCCCGCATCTGACGGGCATTTTCATAGGGAGAGCCGGCTGAAGTAAACGCTGTACAGACTGCTGGGATAGCAGCCAAGAGATGCAGCGCGAAGTCCTGCCACGGGATTGCGAAAGCGCCGGACTTCTGTGACCGGCCGGTCAGCGTTTGCCCGGCACCCACGGCACGCGTACTGCGGCTCCGCTCACCCCCGGGTAGTGCCGCCTGGCCCCCTATGGATGAGGAATATTTCCCTATGCCCGAAAACCAGAACGAAACCACCGAAGTTATCGACGAGGCAGCAACCCCCGCGATCGAGGAAGCAGCCCCGGCTGCCGCCCCCGCAGCTGACGCCGAGACGAACGCCGACGCTAAAGCTGAAAACGACGCCAAGGCTGACGCCGACGAGGACGACAACACCGTCAAGTTCGCCGATCTCGGCATCGACGGCCGCGTCCTGGCAGCCCTGCAGGATGTTGGATACGAGAAGCCCTCGCCCATCCAGGCCGCCACCATCCCGCTGCTGCTCGAAGGCCGCGACGTTGTTGGCCTGGCGCAGACCGGTACCGGCAAGACTGCAGCATTCGCAGTGCCGGCACTGTCCCGCCTGGCTGAACTCCACGACCTCAACGGCCCGTCCCGCAAGACCCAGGCCCTGGTCCTCGCCCCCACCCGCGAGCTGGCGCTCCAGGTTGCCGAGGCCTTCACCTCCTACGCCAAACACATCGACGACTTCACCGTCCTCCCCGTGTACGGTGGCTCCGCGTACGGCCCCCAGCTGGCCGGCCTGCGCCGCGGCGCCCAGGTTGTTGTGGGTACCCCCGGCCGCGTGATCGACCACATCTCCAAGGGTTCCCTTGACCTGTCCGAGCTGCAGTACCTGGTGCTGGACGAGGCCGACGAAATGCTCCGCATGGGCTTCGCCGAAGACGTGGAACAGATCTTCCAGCAGACCCCCTCGGACCGCCAGGTGGCCCTGTTCTCGGCCACCATGCCGGGCCAGATCCGCCGGATGTCCAAGCAGTACCTGAACAACCCCGCCGAGGTCCAGGTCAAGTCCAAGACCACCACCGGTGCCAACACCCGCCAGCGCTACCTGCAGATCATGGGCCCGCAGAAGCTGGACGCCATGACCCGCATCCTCGAGGTTGAAGAGTTCGACGGCGTCATCGCCTTCGTGCGCACCAAGATGGCCACCGAGGACCTGGCTGACAAGCTGCGCGCCCGCGGATTCCAGGCTGCCGCCATCAACGGCGACATCCCCCAGCAGCAGCGCGAGCGCACTGTGGAGGCGCTGAAGGAAGGCCGGATCGACATCCTCGTGGCCACCGACGTCGCGGCCCGTGGCCTCGACGTGGAGCGCATCAGCCACGTGGTCAACTACGACATCCCGCACGACACCGAGTCCTACGTGCACCGGATCGGCCGCACCGGCCGCGCAGGCCGTTCAGGCGAAGCCATCCTCTTCATGACGCCCCGCGAGAAGTACCTGCTGCGTTCCATCGAAAAGGCCACCCGCCAGCCGGTTGAACAGATGCACCTGCCGACTGCCGAGACGGTCAACACGCTGCGCCTGGGCAAGTTTGCCGAGAAGATCACCGAGACCCTTGCCTCGGAAGATATCTCCGCGTTCCGCGACCTCATCGCATCCTACGAAGAAGAGCACAACGTTCCCGCTGCGGAGATTGCTGCTGCCCTGGCCGTCATGGCCCAGGGCGGACAGCCGCTGCTGGTCAAGGAACTGGCTGCAGCTCCGGACTTCCAGAAGCGCGAGCGCTCCAAGGACGGCTTCGGCTCCCGTGGCCCCACCCGCCAGCTGACCGAAGGCAATGCCACGTACCGCATTGCGGTGGGCCGCCGCCAGCGCGTCATGCCCGGTTCGATCGTGGGTGCCATCGCCAACGAAGGTGGCATCTCCTCCGCACAGATCGGCGGCATCGATATCCGCTCGGACCACTCCCTGGTGGAGCTGCCAGCGGACCTGAGCCCCGAGCAGCTGCGTGCATTGTCCCGTACCCGGATCGGCGGCGAGCTGATCCACCTCGAACTGGACAACGGCCGCAAGCCTTCCGGTGACCGTGGCGCGTACCAGGGCAACCGTGGCGGCGACCGCGGCGGCAACTTCAAGGGCAACGGCGGGTTCAAGAAGGAATTCCGGAAGAACGACGGCGAGCGTTCCTCGGCTGACCGCGGCGGCCGCTCCTACAGCGAGCGCTCCGAGCGCAGCTTCGGTGACCGAGGCCAGTCCAGCGACTCCCGCTTCGGCGGCCACGGCGACGGCTCCCGCAAGCCCCGCAGCGGTGGCGACAGCGGTCACCGCGACTTCAACCGCAAGGGCAAGTGGTAAGCCTTCCGCAGGTTAGATCCATGCACGACGGCGTTGGGCCGGCTTTCGAGCCGGCCCAACGCCGTTTAAGCGCCCGGAACCTTCGTCCGCGTCGGCACAGTTCCGGACCCGGCATCCCCGCAGGCGTGGCCAGCACCTCCGGACGCATGTGGGGCTGGACACATTCGGTACCCCAAACGGCGGCGGGGGGCTCCCAAGGGTGCTCTCCGGCGTCGTTCGCCCTATCCCTTGAATGCTCAGGAACCCCGGAAACACACGGAAAATGGAGGCGCTTCGGCGCGGAATCGCAACTGTTGCGGGCCAGCCGGACGGCCGTTCAGGCCGATTTGTTGGTGCGTAAATCTTCCGGTAGAGTATTTACTCGTTGCCCCCCTAGCTCAGTGGTAGAGCGCGTTCTTGGTAAGAACGAGGTCACCGGATCGATTCCGGTGGGGGGCTCTGAATGAGGGCCTGCGTCAAGGCGGTTTTGACCGGCTTGACGCAGGTTTTTCTCATTCGTGGCGGTGTAGCTCAGTTGGTTAGAGCGCACGACTCATAATCGTGAGGTCGGGAGATCGAGCCTCCCCACCGCTACAGGCGAAGCCCCCGGAATCCCCCGAGATTCCGGGGGCTTTCCTGTTTCTCCGAAGGGCAGTAGTTTTGCAGCAACTGTCGAACGGGGGAACCGGTGGATGTCCTTGCACAGGCCATGGAACCGTTCAGGTGGCTGATGTCCGCCGTCCTGGTGGCCTTCCACAACGGATTGGCCGCCCTGGGCCTGCCCGCGGACGGAGGATGGACCTGGGCATTGGCCATCATGGGATTGGTGCTGGTGGTCCGCGCCGCGCTGATCCCCGTGTTCCTGGCGCAGGTGCGGGCCCAGCGGCGCATGCGCCAACTGCAGCCTGACCTCAAGGCGCTGCAGGAGAAATATGCAGGCAGGACTGACCAGCAGTCCCGGCAGGCCATGGCCCAGGAGCAGATGGCCCTGTACAGGAAGCACGGCACCAATCCGTTCTCCGCCTGCCTGCCGCTGCTGATTCAGGCACCGTTCTTCCTGGGCCTCTTCCAGGTGCTCGCCGGCATCCCGGACGCAGTGGGGCGGGGGACAGGCATCGGCTCCATGGAGGCCGCCCAGGCGGAGCAGTTCAACGCGTCCACCATTTTCGGTGCGCCGCTGTCCGCCTCCCTGCTGCACGGCGGAGGCGACCCCGCCGCCGTCGCGGTGCTGGCCCTCGCCATGATCCTGGTGATGACCGCCTGCCAGTTCCTGACGCAGAAGCTCGTCACAGCACGCACCGCCCTTGGGGCTGACGTCCCCGCTCCGCTGCTGCGCCAGCAGCGGTTCATCCTCGTGGCGCTGCCGCTGGTCTTTGCCGCCGGCGGGGCGTTCTTCCCCATCGGGGTCCTGGTCTACTGGACGGTGTCGAACCTCTGGACGCTCGGCCAGCAGTACCTGGTGAACCGCAAGGCCTGACGGGCTGTTTACAAAAACCCGGACCCGGACAACAATTGGCGCGTCAGCCATCGCCTGCCCCCGAGGACCAGCCATGACCATCCTCCGCATGATTCCCGAAGCCGAAGCGGACGGCCTGCAGGCGGGGATTTACAGCGACGACATCCGCTCGCTGGGGCACGTCCCCAGCCACACGAAGGCCATGAGCCTGAACCCGGAGGCCTACCTGGCTTGGGAGGCTTCCACGACGCCGGGCTCCCGGCCAGCGAGGTGGCCATGATGGATTACGCCGTGAAGCTCAGCACCGACGCTGCAGGCATGGCGGACGCAGATGCGCAGCGCCTGCGGGACGCGGGCTTCAGCGACCGTGAAATAGCCGACATCACCCTGGCCGCTGCGGCCCGGAACTTCTTCAGCCGTGCCCTCCTGGCCCTGAACGTGGACCTGGACGTGCCGGAGGGGCTCAGCCCCGGGCTGCAGGCCGCCCTGCTCTCGCCCCTTTCGTCCTCCGGTACAGGAAAGGCATGGGGCATGGCGCAGCTCATTTACTCGGGCCTCATTTCGCTGGACGGCTACCTGGCGGATCGGAACGGCAACTTCGACTGGAGCGCCCCGGACGAGGAAGTCCACGCGTTCGTCAACGACCTCGAACGGGACGCCGGCACCTACCTGTACGGGCGGCGGATGTACGAGGTGATGTCTGCCTGGGAAACCTTTGGCGCGCCGCCCTCGGACGAGCCGCCGGTGATCCGGGACTACTCCCGGATCTGGCGCGCTGCAGACAAGATCGTCTACTCCACCACGCTGGAACGCCCAGCCACCCCGCGGACCAGGATCGAACGCCGGTTCGATCCGGAAGCCGTGCAGAAGCTCAAGGACGGGGCGGATGGGACCATCGGCATCGGCGGTGCCACCATCGCGGTGGCGGCACTCACCGCAGGGCTGGTGGACGAGTGCCAGGTGTTCGTCAGCCCGGTGGTGGTGGGCGGAGGGCTGCGCTTCTTCCCGGAAGGCCTGGAGCTCAACCTCGAACTCCTCGAGGAGCGCCGGTTCGGAAACGGTGTGATGTACCTGCGCTACCGCAGCCTCAGTGGGAACTACAGCTAGGGGGCAGAATGGGTCCATGACCCGAATCGCAATCATTGGCGGCCACGGCAAAGTGGCCCTGCACCTGTCCACCCTCCTCGCCGGGGAAGGCCACAGCGTCACCTCGTTTATCCGCAACCCGGACCACGCCGCCGACGTCACGGCAACCGGTGCCACGCCGTCGGTCCTGGACATTGAAAACGCCCCGACGCCGGCCATCGCCGAAGCACTGCAGGGCCACGACGCCGTGGTGTGGTCGGCCGGAGCCGGCGGCGGCAACCCGGACCGCACCTACGCCGTGGACCGGGACGCGGCCATCCGCTCCATGGATGCCGCAGCGCAGGCCGGCGTGAACCGGTACGTCATGGTGTCCTACCTGGGCGCCGGCAAGGACCACGGGGTGCCTGAGGACAACAGCTTCTACGCCTACGCCGAAGCCAAGGCGGATGCGGACGAGTACCTGCGCGGCACGGACCTGGCGTGGACCATCCTTGGCCCGGGTTCCCTGACGGAGAAGCCGGGCTCGGGCCGCATCGACGTCAACCCGCCCAAGGAAGGCGGCGGGGAAACGTCCCGTGCGAATACCGCTATTGTTGCCGCAGCGGTGCTGGACCTGCCTGAAACGGCGGGCCGGACCATCGAATTCCGCGACGGGTCGCTTCCGGTGGCGGCAGCACTGGAGCCGCAGGCCTAAGCGGAACCGCAGCAGATGGACCAGTTGGCACTGATTATCGGGCTCCTCCTGGCCACCGTGGTAGCCGTGGGGCTGGGGGACAGGCTGCGCCTGCCGTACCCGGTCCTGATGCTGCTCCTCGCGGTGGCGTTGACCTTCATTCCGGGATTCCCGGACCTCGAAATAGAGCCTGAACTGATCCTGCCGATCTTCCTGCCGCCGCTGCTGTTCGCCACGGCCCAGCGGAGCTCCTGGGCCGTGTTCCGGGTCCGGTGGCGGACGCTGATCATGCTGGCCGTGGCGCTGGTGGTTATCACCACAGCAACGGTGGCAGGCGCCGCGTGGCTCATGATCCCCGGGATTGGCATCCCCGCTGCCATCGCGCTGGGCGCCATGGTGGCACCTCCGGACCCGGTGGCCGTCGAATCGGTGGCGAGCCGCGTGCACATGCCGCGCCGGCTCACCACCGTCCTGCAGAGCGAGGGGCTGTTTAACGACGCCGCGGCCATCGTCATTTTCCAGGCGGCGGTCGCGGCGGCCGTGGGCGGCACCAAAGTGGAGGCCGACGTCGTCCTGAAGTTCGTGGTGGGCGCGGCACTTGCCGTGGTGGTCGGCGTCGCCATGGGCTGGGTCATTGCCCTCGCGTACCGGTTGGTGAACTCGATGGTGGCGCGCAGTGCCATCACGCTGGTGGTGCCGTTCGCGGCATACATCCTGGCCGAGGAGGTGCATGCTTCGGGCGTGATCGCCGTAGTGGTCACCGCCCTGGAGATGCAGCGGCACTCCCGGCCGCAGGACGCCGCCGAGCGGGTCACCCGCAACGCCTTCTGGGACGTGGTGGAGCTCCTGGTCACCGGGCTGGCCTTCGGGCTGGTGGGCCTGGAAATCCGGCACGTGATCCGGGACGAGGGAACGGCAATCTTCGGCATGATCGGCGTGGCCCTGGTGGTCTGTGTGCTGGTGTTCGCCGTGCGGTTCCTGTGGCTGGCTGTGCTGGTCCTCGGGGCCCGGAAACGGCGGAACCTGCTGCAGCCCACGTCCCTGAAGGAAGTGGTCATCCTGACGTGGTGCGGCATGCGCGGCCTGGCAACGCTGGCCCTCGCCCTGGCTTTGCCTGTGACCCTGGCGGACGGGAGCCCGTTCCCGGGACGGGACTATCTGTTGGTCATCGCCTGTGCCGTCCTGCTCGCCACCCTGGTCCTGCCCGGGCTGACCCTGCCGTGGCTGATGCGGGTGCTGAAGGCCACCGGCGACGGATCGGAGGAACGAGATGCCGCACGGCTGCTGGCCAAGCGCGCCCAAGGTGCCGCCGTCGCAGCACTCAAGGACCACGACCTCATGAAGGACCTGCCGCCCGAAAAAGTGGAACTGGTCAAGGCAAGGATGAAGCGGCTGCAGGCCGAACTCCTGGACGGCAGCCTCCGGAGCGAGTCCCTGCCGGAGAAACGCCAGCGTGGCCGGGAACTGGCTATCGCGGTCCAGACCATCGCGCTGGACGCCGCCCGGCAGGAAGTGGTGGCCGCGCGGAGCGAACCTGACATGGACCCCGAAGTGGCGGACCGGGTGCTCCGCCAGCTGGACCTGCGGACCATGATCATGCCGGAGTGACGCGGACGGCAGCGCCGGAACCACCAACGGTCCCCGGCCAGCACTGTTGACCTCCCGGTGCAAAGCACCAGATAATACTTAGGCAAGTAAATTTAGATCCAATATAAAAACACCGCGACCAGCAGAAGAGGATCCCTCCTTGTCCACCACCGCCACCCTGGCAACCCTGTCCGACTCCGATCGCCTGTCCGATCCGAACTGGTGGCGACAGGCCTCCGTCTACCAGATCTACCCCCGCAGCTTCGCCGATTCGAACGGCGATGGCATCGGCGACCTGAAGGGCATCACCGCCAAGGTCCCGTACCTGAAGACGCTGGGCATCGACGCCGTCTGGCTGAGCCCCTTCTACCCGTCGGCACTCGCGGATGGTGGCTACGACGTGGACGACTACCGCGACGTGGACCCCAAGCTGGGCACG
Source organism: Pseudarthrobacter sp. 1G09 (assembly GCF_050038305.1). Taxonomy (NCBI): domain Bacteria; kingdom Bacillati; phylum Actinomycetota; class Actinomycetes; order Micrococcales; family Micrococcaceae; genus Pseudarthrobacter; species Pseudarthrobacter sp. 1G09. Next base: position 3,223,422 of record NZ_CP188306.1, on the reverse strand, counting down.
CTCGAGGACTTCGACGCCATGGCCAAGGCCCTGCACGAGGCCGGCATCAAGCTGATTGCCGATATCGTCCCCAACCACTCGTCCAACCGGCACGAGTGGTTCCGGGAGGCACTCGCCGCACCCAAGGGATCCCCGGCCCGCGGCAGGTACATCTTCCGCGATGGCAAGGGCCCCAACGGCGAGTTCCCGCCGTCGGACTGGGACTCGGTCTTCGGCGGCCCCGCGTGGGAACGGATCACCGAACCGGACGGGACGCCGGGGCAGTGGTACATGCACATCTTCGCCAAGGAACAGCCCGACCTGAACTGGGCCAACCGCGAAATCCGTGACGACTTCCTGAAGACCCTCCGTTTCTGGTCCGACCGCGGCGTGGACGGCTTCCGGGTCGATGTGGCGCATGCGCTCACCAAAGACCTCACCGAGCCGCTGCTGTCCAAGCTGGAGCTCAGTGCCGCCAATACCGGCGTGGACGGGTTCGACGACGGCACGCACCCGTTCTGGGACCGCGACGAAGTCCACGAGGTCTACACGGAATGGCGCGAGGTCTTCAACGAGTACAACCCGCCGCGCACGGCCGTTGCCGAAGCCTGGGTGCACGCCAGCCGCCGGGCCCGCTACGCCAGTCCGCAGGGGTTGGGCCAGGCCTTCAACTTCGACCTGCTGCAGTCCGATTTCGACGCCGCCGAGTACAAGGAAATCATCACCCGCAACCTCGCGGAAGCCGCAGCCACCGGCGCCTCCTCCACGTGGGTCTTCTCCAACCACGACGTGGTCCGGCACGCAACCCGCTACGGGCTGCCGCAGATCGCGAAGACCAAGGCCGGTGCGAAGGGCCAGGACGGCAAGGACTGGCTGCTGGCCGGCGCCCCCGCCGACCAGCTGGACGTCGAACTGGGCGAACGCCGCGCCCGGGCGGCAACGCTGCTGATGCTCGCCGTCCCCGGCTCCGCATACCTCTACCAAGGCGAGGAACTCGGCCTGCAGGAAGTGGCCGAGATCCCCGAGACGGAGCGCCAGGACCCGTCCTTCTTCCGCAACAAGGGCGTGGAAATCGGCCGTGACGGCTGCCGGGTGCCGCTGCCGTGGAAGGTTGAGGGCACGTCGTTCGGGTTTGGCGAGGGCGGCTCCCACCTGCCCCAGCCTGACTGGTTCAGCAAGTACGCCGTGGAAGCGCAGGACGGTACGGACGGCTCCACCCTGGAGCTCTACCGCAAGGCCCTGAAGCTCCGCAGGGAACTGCAGACCGGCGAGGAACTCGAATGGGTGGACAGCGGCACCCCGGACATCCTCCACTTCAAGCGCCCCAACGGCTGGCAGTCCGTGACCAACTTCGGGAACACGGCCGTGGCGCTTCCCGCCGGTGACGTCCTGGTCAGCAGCGCTCCGCTGGAAGACGGAAAGCTGCCGGCCAACACCACCGCATGGCTGCGCTGATGATGGTTGCCGGCCGGCCGGACGCGAATTCCTGATGCAGGAACTCATTTACGGGTGCATGGGCCTGGGTGGCAGCTGGACCGACGAACCGCATGGCCCCGGCCATGTGGACGAGGCAGCAGCTGCCGTCCAGGCGGCCCTGGATGCGGACATCACCCTGTTCGACCATGCCGACATTTACCGCAGCGGCAAGTCCGAGGCCGTCTTTGGCGAGGTGCTCGCTTCCACCCCAGGCCTGCGCGGGCGGATCCGCATCCAGACCAAGTGCGGCATCAGGCTGAACGAACGCGGCCTCCAGACGCACTACGACCTCAGCCGGGACGCCATCCTGGAACGCGTGAACGGCAGCCTGGCACGGCTCCGGACAGACTATGTGGACATCCTCCTGCTGCACCGGCCGGATCCGTTGGCTGACCCCGCTGAGGTGGCCTCCGCCGTCGGGCAGCTCATGGCCGAAGGAAAAGTGCGGCAGCTGGGTGTTTCGAACATGTCCGCGGCGCAGATTGAGGTGCTGCAGGACCGGTTGGAGACGCCCGTGGTGGCCAACCAGTTGGAGATGAGCCTGCTCAAGCGGGCCTGGCTCGAAAGCCAGGTACTGGTCAACCACGCCGAGCACCTGGACTACAGCTTTCCGCACGGCACGCTGGAGTACTGCACGCGCAACAACATCACGCTCCAGGCGTACGGGGCGCTGGCGCGGGGTCTCTACACCGGGGCTGATCCGGAAAGTCCGACATCGTCCGAAGCCGCCACCGCGGACCTCGTCGCTGAGCTGGCAGCCGAACACGGCACGTCCGGCGAGTCGGTCCTTTTGGGGTGGCTGATGAAGCACCCTGCGGGTATCACGCCGGTGATTGGCACCGTCAACCCCGGCCGCATCAGGGCATGCGCGGACGCAGCCCGGGTTGCCAAAGCCCTGACCCGCGCCGACTGGTACCGGCTGTGGGTCACCGCGCGGGGGAGCAACATCCCCTGAGCGGCCAGGGCGACGGCAGCCCAGGGATTGCCTGGGAGGCTAGGCGGCCAGGTGGAAAGTGTTGGCGAACCGCTCCAGGAGGTGGCCGCTGCCGGCCAGCACCCTCACCGCGCCGGTGGTGATGGCGCGGCCCGGCGCCAGCTCGCCGGAAATGAGCCGGCGGACATCGGGCCCGGCGGAAAAGGCGAGGTCGGCAGGGCCGTCTCCGCGCTCCACGGCAAGAATGCGGCCGGCCACCCGGATCAGCAAGGTGGCAGGGCCGAATTCTGCGGCGTAGGAGGTTGGGGGCAAGCTGGCAGCCACCTCCGGACGGAATGCCGTGCGCAGCGCCATGGTCATTGAATCGGGGGTGATGACCTGGTCCTCCCGGGGGTCGCCCATCGCCTTGAACCCCCAGGCGCCGAGAGCCAGTACCAGCGGCTCAAGTTCGCTGCCGTAAGGCGTCAGTTCGTACACGATGACGCGCGAGTGCGGTACCCGGCGGATGATGCCGGCCGCCTGCAGTTCCTTGAGCCGCGCTGCCAGGATGTTGCTCGGAATCCGCGGAAGTCCCGCGGCGAGTTCACCGTAGCGGCGCGGCCCTACCAGGAGGTCGCGAACGATGAGCAGGGCCCAGCGTTCGCCCACGAGTTCAAGGGCCCGCGTGACGCCGCAGTACTGGCCGTAGTCCCGCGCTGCCATTGGCCTTAGGACTGCTGGTTTACAAAAGCCTGGGGGCCCTGTTCGGCCGCGGCGGGGTGCATGTAGCCGAACTCCAGGACGTTGCCGTCAGGGTCCGTCAGCTGGCGCTGGTACATGAAGCCGAGGTCCGTGGCAGGGTGGTCCTCGGAGCCGCCCGCGGCCAGGCCTGCGGCGACCGCCGTGTCCACGGCTTCCCTGTCGTCCAGGAAGATTGCCGTTGAGACGGACACTGCGGCGGCCGGGTCTCCGATGGGCCGGTCGGTGAAGGTCTGGAAGAAGTCGCGCACCAGGATCATGAAGTAGCTGTGGTTCTCTTCAACAACCACGCAGGCAGCATTGTGGTCCGTGAAGAGCGGGTTGATGGTAAATCCGATGGCCGTGTAGAACGCCTTGGCGCGGTCAAGGTCGGTGACCGGCAGGTTGACGAACATGGAAGTCATGGTTGTCTTCTTTCGTAGGCGCTTGGGGGTGATGCAAGTAACACTTGCAAAAAACAAGTGACAGGTCAAGGGTCTTTGGCGGGGCATTCCTTTTGGCAGGCATTTCTTCTACAACTGGAAGGAGAAAGGACATGCCGTGACCGTCGCCATCATCCTGACGTCAGCGCTGCTGGCCATGGTGACCGTGCTTGCCCTCGCTCTGCCGGCCATCAACAGTGCCACGGTGCCGTTCGGGGTCCGGGTGCCGTCCCGCTACGCCGCTGATCCTGTTGTCGTGGGGCAGACCCGCACCTACCGCAAGCGGGTGCTGGCCAGCGCAGTGGTTGTGGCCGCGGCAACGGCGGCCGTCTCCGCCGCCAGCGGAGAGGCGCTGCTGCTGCCGTTGTCCGTCCTGGTCCTCGTCGGAACGTGGTACGCCTGCTTTGTCCTCGCCAATCACGCAATCCGCGCCGCCAAGGCCGCCGGGGGCTGGTTCGAGGGCGTCCGGCAAGCCACAGCAGCGGATGCCGGCCGGGGGGGAGGTCCGCCGTCTGAAGCCGGGCCGGAAGCGCAACCGGAGCGGGCGCCCTTCCCTTGGCCCTGGCTTTTCCCGGCGCTCGCCATCACGGCCGCCACCCTGTTGATCGGTGTCCTGCGCTATCCGTCGATGCCGGGCCTGCTCGCCGTGCACTATGGCGCGGACGGCATGCCTGACCGGCTTGCCGCCAAGTCGGTCGGCAGCGCTTTCTCGCTGGTGTTCGTGCAGTGCGGCCTGACGGCGCTGCTGGCAGTAGTGGCGGCAGCAGTCCACCGGAGCCGCCCGGACATTGACCCCGCATACCCGGTCTCCTCCGCCCGCTGGCACCGCCGGTACACGGCACAGAGCGTCAAAGCCCTGTTGGGACTGGTGGCCACGATCGATCTCGGAATGCTCTTCTCATCGCTGCTGATGTGGACGGGCACCGTCAGCACCTGGGCGCCGCTCGCCGTCGTGCTTCCAGTCCTGGCCGGAGTCACTGTTGCTGCCATCGTGCTGGCGCGGAACAACCGGGTGCCGGATGACGGCGAACCGGATACAGGACTGACGCACGTGGACGACGACAGGTTCTGGCGCGGCGGCCTGGTTTACGTCAACCGGGACGACCCCGCACTCATGGTGCCGCGCCGGTTCGGCCTCGGCTGGACCCTGAACTTCGGCAATCCCGGGGCTGCGATGTTCCTGGTGGGCGTGCTCGCGTTCATTGGCCTCGTTATCAGCATCGTGGCCGCCCTGCGCCTGGACGGCTGACCAGGCTGGCGCCGCTCGCCCGGCTGGCCCGGGAGGCTCAGACGGCGGGCGGACGCTGCCCGGACGGGCAACCGGAGCGCAGTCACAACCCGTTTAGTTCGTATTGATCCTCACACCGGAGCCCATTTCTTCCGCGTGCCGGTGGCGGGGCAGATACTGTAGAAGCCATGACGTCTACCACCGCCGCAGAGACCGTACGGCCTGAACGCAACATCCCCGCAGAGATCGCCCGCTCCTGGCTCCTCGTGAATGCCATGAAGACCGAGCTCTTCGACCAGTCCGCCGTCTCACGCGCAGATTCGATCATCCTTGACATCGAAGACGCCGTGGACCCGTCCCAGAAGGACACGGCGCGGGGCAATGTGGTGGACTGGCTGACCCGTGGCGGCCAGGCCTGGGTCCGCATCAACGATGCCACCAGCCCGTTCTGGGCAGATGACCTTGCCGGCCTCCGCGGCACCCCCGGCCTGCTGGGCGTCATGCTCGCCAAGACCGAATCCGCGGACCAGGTCACCGAAAGCTTCCACCGCATGGACGGCAAGACCCCGGTTATTCCCCTGGTGGAGTCCGCCGTCGGCATCGAAGAAGCCAACAACATCGCCAAGGCCCAGGGCGCCTTCCGCCTGGCCTTCGGTTCCGGCGACTTCCGCCGCGACACCGGCATGGCTGCCACCCCCGAAGCCATGGCCTACCCGCGCGCCAAGCTGGTCGTCGCCAGCCGCGTCGGCAACCTGCCGGGCCCCATCGACGGACCCACCGTGGGCACCAACCACCCCATCCTGCGGGAGCAGACCGGCATCACCGTCATGATGGGCATGACCGGCAAGCTCTGCCTGGCCATCGACCAGACCCCCGTGATCAACGAGGTCATCAGCCCCACGCCGTCCGACGTCGCCTGGGCCACCGACTTCATGGCTGACTTCGAAGCCAACGGCCGCGTCATCCGCGACGGCTCGGACCTGCCCCGCCTGGGCCGCGCCGAAAAGATCATGAAGCTGGCTGTAGCCTTTGGGGTGCAGCCCGCGCTGTAGCGCCCGCCCCCAGCACTTCAGGAGACCCCGTGACCGATACCCGCTATCTGGTCCACGGGGTCTTTTGGGATGGTCCGCCGGCCGCCACGGCCACGGACGACGGCGGCGCCCCGGTCCTGCGCCTCCAGTCACCGTCCGGGGACTTCCGGGAGTTGAGCCTCTGTCCTGGCGCGCGGCTCGGTTTTCGGGTGGCAGGGCCGGCCAAGTCCTGCCTGGGCCACCTGGTGGTCCACTCGTCCACCCGGCGCGACCACATCCTCTGCAAGGCAGCCGCCCCGGCCGCCAGGGGACGGCAATGCGAACGCTGCTTCGTCCTGGACGAATCCCGGCTGATCCACGACTTCCACCGCGGCGGCCGCGTGACCCCCGGTCTCCGCGACTACCTGATGCAGGAGCATTGGCTTTACGTGGCCACCTTCGCCGGAGGCGCCACCAAGGTGGGTACTGCCTCCGGTCCACGCAAGTGGAACAGGCTGGCCGAGCAGGGCGCCACAGTGGCCCGTTACGTGGCACGGGCGGACGACGGCCGGGTGGTCCGGGTCCTGGAGGACCTGGTCACGGCGGAGCTGGCGCTGACCCAGCAGGTGCGCTCCAGTGCCAAAACCGAGGCGCTCCTGCAGCCACTGGCTGCAGCAGACCTGGACGCCATCAGCAGCCGCCATGCAGGCGACGTGCGGCACCTGCTGGCCCGCACCGCCGTCGACGGCTTCACCGTGGTTGACGAAACGTGGGTGCGTCCCGTCCAGGCGGCCGCCGTCTACGGGCCGGCGGCCCGCCACGCCTACCCCCATCCCCTGGACGGCGGGGAGCACGGCTTTACTGTCGCAGCCATCAGCGGGGCCAACGCCCTTGCCCGGCTGGACGGCACCGAGTTGCTGTTCGTGGTAAACCTGTCGCATCTGACCGCCCGCACCATTGAACCGGGAGACTTCGCCTCGGCAGTGCCGGCCGTGCAGGAAGCGCTGTTCCAGGACCTGCGTTAGGGGCCCCGGCAGCCCGGGCAGGGCAACCCCGGTAGACTTGGACGGTGCTGAACGAATTCTGGGCCACCGCGCCAACCTCCTACAAAGTCATGGTCTTCAGCGCCATGGGCCTGATCGCCGTCGGCATCATCCTGAACCTCGTGGGCAACACCGGCGGCAACCAGGGCCTGGCCATGGCCTCCCTGCCGCTGATCGGACTCGGCCTGGTCCTGCACGTGGTGGGCATGGTGGTCCGCGGCCAGTCGATCCGGAAGAACCTCCGCCGCTAGCAGCGCCGCCGGGGACCGCCCCGTTTTCGGCCCGCCATGACGCGGACGATAGGCTTGAGGCCATGACTATCAATCCGGATCTGCAGGGCCGGAGCTACCCTGCCGCAGAGGTGTACGACGTCGGCCGCGAGAAGATCCGCGAGTTCGCCCGGGCGGTCAAGGCCACCCATCCCGCACACTTCGACGTGGACGCCGCCACGGCACTGGGCCATCGCGACCTCGTGGCACCGCCCACCTTCGCCATCATCATCGCCCAGCGCGCCGACGCCCAGCTCATCGAGGACCCGGAAGCGGGCATCGACTTCTCCCGCGTGGTCCACGCAGACCAGCGCTTCATCCACCACCGTCCCATCTTCGCCGGTGACCGGCTCGTGGCCGAACTGCACGTGGACGGCGTCCGTGCCATGGGCGGTGGCGCCATGATCACCACCCGCTCCGAAATCTTCGCCCTCGGCGACGGTGACGGCCGCGAGCAGGTCACCACCACCACGTCATCCATCCTGGTCCGCGGAGAGGGACAGTAACCATGAGCCCCAGCATCACCGACCTGGCTGCCGGCCAGGAGATCGGCAGCCGCACCGTCGAGGTCACCCGCACGGACCTGGTCAAGTACGCAGGCGCTTCCGGCGACTTCAACCCCATCCACTGGAACGAGGCCTTCGCCACCGGCGTCGAATTGCCCGGCGTCATCGCCCACGGCATGTTCACCATGGGCTCGGCCGTCCAGCTGGTGACAGACTGGGCCGGCGACCCGGCCGCCGTCGTCGATTTCCAGACCCGCTTTACCAAGCCCGTCCTGGTCACCGACACCACCGGCACCGCCGGGCCCGGGGCCACCATTGAGGTCAGCGGCACCATCGGAAAGCTCGACCACGAGGCGGGCACCGCCCGCGTGGACCTCACCGTCACCGCGGCCGGGCAAAAGGTCCTGATGAAGGCCCAGGCCGTCGTCAAGCTCTCCTAGCGGAACCTCCTTGACCAAAACAGCAGCACCCCACGCCACGGCGGCCAACGTCACCCACTGGCGCAACGCCGTTGTAGTGGCCTACGGCGCCAGCGGGCTGGCCTTCGCGTCCTGGGTATCCCGGCTCCCGGCGATCCGTGATGCCCTGGACCTGACCCCTGGGAACGTAGGCGTCCTGCTGCTCTGCCTGACCCTGGGCTCGTTTGCTTCTGTGTCTGCCTCGGGACTGATCGTGCTCCGGCTGGGCTCCAAGCAGACCATCCGAACCGGCAGCATCATGGTGGGCTTCGGCCTGCTGCTCGCCGGCCTCGGCACCTCCGTGTTCGCCAGTCCCGTGGTCACCGCGGCGGGGCTGGCCGTTATCGGGCTGGGCACCGGAAGCTGGAACACCGCCTCGAACGTGGAGGGCGCGGCGGTGGAACGGGCCGTGGGCCGGCACATCATGCCCCGGCTGCACGGTGCCTTCAGCCTGGGGACCGTGGCGGGTGCGGGCCTGGGGGCTGCCGCTGCCGCGGCGTCCCTTCCGGTGGCCTGGCACCTCGGCGCGGCAGGCCTGGTGGTCGCGGTGTCGGTGGCGACGGCCGCGTCCTGGTTCCGGGCGGACATCACCCCGGTAGCGGGGGAGCGGACCTACAGCCCCGACCATTTCGAGGACCCCACTACCGGGCCTATTCCCCTCATCATCGCCGGTGAAGGGGAGGCCCCACTCGACAACAAACGCAAGATCGCCCAGGCCTGGCGCGACCGAAGGACGCTCCTCCTGGGTGTCCTGGTGCTGGGCCTGGCCCTGGCCGAAGGTGCGGCGGGCGACTGGGTGGCCCTCGCATTGGCGGACGGACACGGGCAAAGCGACGCCGCCGGCGCCGCCGGGTACGGGCTGTTCGTCACGTTCATGACCATCGGCCGGTTCGCCGGAACCCTTGTCCTGGACCGCTACGGCAGGGTCCCGGTGATGCGCTGGTGCGCTGCGCTGGCGGTCCTGGGGCTGGGCCTGTTCGTCTTCGCGCCGGTGCCGTGGCTCGCCTTTATTGGCCTCGCCATCTGGGGGCTGGGTGCCTCGCTGGGGTTCCCCGTGGGCATGTCCGCCGCAGCCGACGACCCCGCCAAAGCCGCCGCCAGGGTCTCCGTGGTCTCCACCATCGGCTACGGCGCGTTCTTGTGTGGACCGCCGCTGCTGGGCCTTCTGGCCGAGCACGTGGGCATCCTGCATTCGCTGCTGGCCGTTATGGTGATGCTGGCCGTCAGCTTCTTCCTTTCGCCGGTGGCCCGGAAGCCCGCAGGGATTGCCTAGTAAGGTGTTCTGGTGACTTCCACCCTGCTTTCTTCCCTGACCACCTCCGCCGTCGGTGGCCCCGCCGGCAAGTACATCGAGGCGCGGACCGAGGCTGAGATCATCGATGCCGTCCGCACCGCGGATGCCGCGGGGGAGCATGTGCTGATCATCGCGGGCGGCTCCAACCTCCTGATTTCCGACGACGGGTACCCCGGGACGGTGGTGAAGATCGCCTCCGAGGGCTTCACGGTCAACGCGGAAGACTCCTGCGGCGGTGTGGCCGTGGTAGTCCAGGCCGGCCACAACTGGGACCAGCTGGTGGATTACGCTGTCCGCCACGCGTGGTCGGGGATCGAAGCGCTTTCCGGGATCCCGGGGTCAACGGGCGCCACGCCGGTGCAGAACGTGGGTGCCTATGGCGCCGACGTCTCGCAGACCATCGCCGCGGTCCGAACCTGGGACCGCGAGCGGAACGCAGTGCAGACCTTCACCAACTCCGAGCTGAAGTTCGGCTACCGGGACTCTATCCTGAAGCAGACCACGGTGAACGGGTCGCCCCGGTACGTGGTGCTGACGGTCGAATTCCAGCTCCCGCTGGGCCGGATGAGCGCCCCCATCCGGTACGCCGAGCTGGCGCGGTCCCTCGGCGTTGAGGCGGGCAAGCGGGCCTACTCGAACGATGTGCGCCGGGAAGTGCTGCGGCTGCGGGCCGCCAAGGGCATGGTCCTCGATCCTGCGGACCGGGACACCTATTCGACGGGGTCGTTCTTCACCAACCCGATTGTGCCGGAGGCGGAGGCGGCGTCGCTGCCCGAGAACGCGCCGCGGTACCCTGCCGGACAGGACGGAATGGTCAAGCTGTCCGCTGCGTGGCTGATTGACCAGGCAGGCTTCGGTAAGGGCTTCGGGCTCGAACCGGACAGCGTGTCCGGGGGACGGGCTTCGCTGTCCACCAAGCACACACTGGCCATCACCAACCGCGGCGGCGCAGGCGCCTCCGACGTGGTGGCCGTGGCACGCGAGGTGCGTGCCGGCGTAGAACGCCGCTTTGGCGTCCGGCTGCACCCCGAGCCGCTGCTTATCGGCCTGGAACTGTAACCTCTTCCTCGGCGGCCACTGCGGTGCCTGCCGGGTCCTGGCGCAGGGATGCCGCCGCACCCATGACGGCCGAGGCCCACCCCGCCAGGACCAGATAGATGCCCATGAAAATCCATACCAGCTGCCCTGGCGCCAGCGGGCTCACTGTCCCGGCCACGATGCACGTGGCCAGGCCGGCGGTGGCGACCGCCAGGGACAGCACCCAGAGCACCCGTCCGGCCATCGGGTGGCGGCGCCAGTCCCTGCGGATCCGCACCCCCTGGCAGCCCGTGCTGAGGCCGGGAAAGAGGACCGCGTAACCTCCGCCCAGGCTCAGGGCCAGTGAGGGAAGAAGGATCCGGGGTTCAGACTGTCCGCTGCCCAGGAACCTGGTGAGGGAGAGGCCTCCCAGTGCCGTTCCGGCCAGGACGCTGAGCGTCCCGCCGATCATCCACATCCTGGTTTTACGCGCAAGCAACAGCCACAAACTCCCCAAAGTCATGGTTCCACCCTAACCGGCGTAGGCGCCAAGGGGTGCGGCACCTAGGATGAAGCAATGTCACCAACCGCCGTGCGGCTGAGCCGTAACGTCATGGGCCGGCTCCGGCTGGTGTCCCAAGGGCTCACAGCTGCCGGGCCTGCACCAGTGGCAGGGCCTGCCGGTGCTGTTCCCGGCTCCGCCGAGGACGTGGTGCGGTGGATGACGGCGATGCAGGCGCAGGACCTGCAGGCGTCGCTGTGGGCCGTAGGCGTACGGCACCCGGGCTTGGGCCTGGGTGATGTCCGGGCCGCCCTTGATGCAGGCTCGATAGTGCGCTCCTGGCCCATGCGCGGAACACTGCACCTGGTGGCGCCCGAGGACCTCGGCTGGATGCTGGACCTCACTGCCGAACGCCTCACCAGGAGCATCGCCGCCAGGCACCGGGAACTGGCCATCAGCTGGGCCGATATCGAGGCGAGCCGGGACGTGGCGCTGGCCCGGATCGCTGCGGGCGGTCCTGTCAGCCGTACAGACCTGTTCAAGGAGTTCGATGCCGCCGGCCAGCCGACAACGGGCCAGCGCGGCATCCACATCCTGGGCACGCTGTGCCGGCACGGATGGCTGGTGCCGGGGCCACTGGCGGGAAACCAGCAGCTGCTGGTCGCATTCGACGAATGGATTCCCGTGCCACGGCGCCTCGAACGGGCGGAAGCGGTGGCGGAGTTCCTGCTGCGCTACATCCGAAGCCACGGGCCGGTAACGGTGCGGGACTTCGCCTGGTGGACGCAGATCCCGCTGACCGAGGCCAGGACCGCGCTCGACGCCGTCCGCAGCCAGGTAGTGGAGGTTGAGTTCGGCGGCGTGGACTACTGGATGTCGCCGGAGACGGCCGCACTGCTGGACGGCGGGGTCCCGGGAGCCAGGTCAGTCCTGCTGCTGCCAGGCTTCGACGAGTTCGTACTCGGCTACCAGGACCGCAGCCTTGTGCTGGCACCGGAGCACTTCAACAGCATCGTTCCCGGCGGCAACGGGGTCTTCAAGAAGACTGTGGTTGCGGCGGGGGAGGTGGTGGGCACCTGGGCGCGGGAAGGCACCGGCCGTGCTGCCGCCGTCGTACCCGAATTCTTCGACGGGATCCGGCCGCCGGGTCCGGCAGCGCACGCAGCCCTGGCCAAAGCCGCCCGCCGGTATGAGGCCTTCCTGGCTGGCTGACGCCACCGGAAATGCAAAAGCGGCCCCGCCCCGCATGACCGGTGCCGGGCAGCAACGGTCATGCGGGTCAGGGCCGCTTGTGAAGCAGCTGGGAGGCTTAGAGGTTGCCGGTGGCGATCTTCAGCATGCGGCGCAGCGGCTCGGCGGCGCCCCAGAGGAGCTGGTCGCCCACGGTGAAGGCGCTGATGTAGTTGGGGCCCATTTCCATCTTGCGGATGCGTCCCACCGGGATGTCCAGTGTGCCGGACGCGGCTACAGGCGTGAGGTCGGCCATGGAGGCTTCCTTGGTGTTGGGAACCACCTTGGCCCACTCGTTGTCCTCGGCCAGCAGCTTTTCAATCTCGGCCACGGAGAGGTCTTCGCGGAGCTTCAGCGTCAGTGCCTGCGAGTGGGAGCGCATGGCGCCGATGCGGACGCAGAGGCCGTCCATGATCACGTGGTTGTCCTCGGCGGTGCCCAGGATCTTGTTGGTCTCGACCCCGGCCTTCCACTCTTCCTTGGACTGGCCGTTGCCCAGGTCCGCATCGATCCAGGGGATCAGGGAGCCGGCCAGCGGGACGCCGAACTGGGTGGCGTCGATGTCACTGCGCTGGTGGGCCAGCACCTTGCGGTCGATCTCGAGGATGGCTGACGCGGGGTCGTCCAGTTCGGTGCTGACCTCCGCGTTCAGCGTGCCGAACTGGCTGAGGAGCTCACGCATGTGCCGGGCGCCGCCGCCGGAGGCAGCCTGGTAGGTCATGGACGTGCCCCATTCGACGAGGCCGTTCTTGAACAGTCCGCCGAGGCCCATGAGCATGCAGGAGACCGTGCAGTTGCCGCCGATGAAGTCCCTGGTGCCATTAACCAGGCCCTTGTCGATCACATCGCGGTTGATGGGGTCCAGCACGATGATCGAATCGTCATTCATGCGCAGCGTGGAGGCGGCGTCGATCCAGAGGCCGTCCCAGCCGCGGGCGCGCAGTTCGCCGTGGACCTGCTTGGTGTAGTCCCCGCCCTGGGCGGTGACAATAATGGGCAGCTTCGCCAGGGTGTCGAGGTCAAACGCGTCCTCGAGCTTGCCGGCGCTCCCTCCTGCTGAACCAGCAAGGGTGGGGGCGGCACCGCCCGCGTTGGACGTGGAGAAAAACACCGGGTTGATGTTGGCGAAGTCGCCCTCGTCCTGCATGCGCTGCATGAGGACAGAGCCCACCATGCCGCGCCATCCGACCAGGCCGACGGAAGGGGTAGCTGCTGTAGTCATTCGTACAGTTTAGACTTCGCAACCGGAAGGGCGCAGTCGGTTACGTCACTGCCGGCAGGCTCCGGCGGAGTACGACGGCGGCCCGGACCCGAAGCGGTTTGCCGCGGCCGGCCACCGCAACAGGTCAGCCCCGGTCGGACTCTTCCAGCATGGCGGTTTTGCGGGCCCGCAGGGCGAAGAATGCGCCAAAGGCGAAGGCCTGCGTCACCACCACCAGCACGATGGCGCCGGCGATCTTGTTGCCGCCCAGGATCATGGTGAGTCCAACGATCGCGGACAGCAGGGCCAGGAGAGGGAGGAGCATGTACCCCAGGACGAACAGGGTTTCGGGTTTTTTCAGCATCGTCCTAGCTTTCGGTCCGTGACCATTTGGTGAATCGGTAGCGTGTGCCGTTGGCGCCGGTCAGCCATCCGTCCGGCGGGAGGGAGGAGCTGGCCTCCCAACTGGCGCCGAGCTCCGGAGCGTACGTATCGCCGTCGGCCTCCACGTCGATGGTGGTGACCACCGCAACGTTGGCGAGCTCCGTCGACTGGCGGAAAATCTCGCCGCCGCCAAGGATCCAGACGGTGTCACCGCCGTCGACGAACTGGGACTCCAGCAGCGCGTCATCCAGCGAGGGGACCACGACGGCGCCCTCCGCCTCGGGCGTGTCGGCCCAGCTTTTCTGCCGGGTGATGACGATGTTGGTCCGCCCGGGCAGGGGGCGGTACTTCTCCGGAAAGGACAGCCAGGTCTTGCGGCCCATGATGACCGGGTGCCCGGTGGTCAGCCGGGTGAAGTGCCTGAGGTCCTCCGGCAGGTGCCAGGGCATGTCCCCGTCCTTGCCGATGACGCCGTTCTGTGTCTGGGCCCAGACCAGGCCAACGCCTGTGATGGAGGCGGCAAGTTCCTCGGTGAAGGACTGGGGATCGGTGGAGTTCCCGGTGCTCATACGGCAATCGGCGCCTTAATGGCTGGGTGGTGCTTGTAACCGACCACCTCGAAGTCTTCCAGGGTGTAGTCGAAGATCGAGGCGGGCTTCCTGTTGATCAACAGCTGCGGGTACCCGTACGGCTCCCGTTCGAGCTGCTTGAGGACCTGGTCCATGTGGTTCTCGTAGATGTGGACGTCGCCACCGGTCCACACGAATTCGCCGGGCTCGAGGCCCACCTGCTGCGCCAGCATGTACGTGAGCAGGGCGTAGGAGGCGATGTTGAACGGGACGCCCAGGAACATGTCCGCCGAGCGCTGGTACAGCTGGCAGGAAAGCTTGCCGTCGGCAACATAGAACTGGAAGAACGCGTGGCAGGGCGGCAGCGCCATGTCGTTGAGCTCGGAGACGTTCCAGGCCGAGACGATGTGGCGGCGGGAGTCCGGGTTGGCCTTGAGGTTCTCCACGAGCTCAGCGATCTGGTCGATGTGGCCGCCGTCCGGGGTGGGCCAGCTGCGCCACTGAACGCCGTACACCGGGCCAAGGTCGCCGTCCTCGTCTGCCCATTCGTTCCAGATGGTGACGCCCTGGTCCTGCATCCACTTCACGTTGGTTTCACCGCGCAGGAACCACAACAGTTCCACTGCCACGGACTTGAAGTGGACCCGCTTGGTGGTGATGAGCGGGAAGCCTTCGGCCAGGTCGAAGCGGATCTGGCGGCCGAAAACGCTGGTGGTTCCGGTGCCCGTACGGTCGGATTTGTGCGTGCCATGGGCCAGGACGTCGCGCAGAAGGTCTTCATAAGGCGTGGGGATGCTCACCGTCCCAGTCTACCGGGGCGGAGCCGGCGGAACGGAGACCGCGCGGGTGGCGCGGACCACCAGCCACAGGAACGCCACCACGCCGGTACCAATCAGCAGCGGCGAAAAAACGGCAAGGACTGACTTGCCGGCGAACCTGTCCGGGATGCCCGCCCCGTTCCAATGCACAGGGACTGGATCCGGCATTTCCGCGTACAGGTAAGCCCCGAGGACTGCAGTGGCCGCCAGGAGCAGCAGGGACGGCACAAACCCGGTCCGCCGGGAGGGAGGGCGCGGATCAGCGTCCATCGGTCCGCTCCCTTCCGAGCCTTCCGCGCACCAGGTCCAGCAGCAGCCCGTCGCTGAGTCCCGCCTTCCTGCCGGCCTCCACACAGCGTTCGACGGCGGCGGTCACCTCCGGCGGTACTGTACCCGGGCGGCCGTACCCGGCACCGTCCGGAACGGAGGCGATGAAGGTGCCGCCCCGGCGTCGTGATTCAACAACCCCGGCCGCCTCCAACTCCTTGTACGCCCTGGCCACTGTGCCGGCAGCGATGCCCAAATCCGCGGCCAGGCTGCGGACGGTGGGCAGCCTGCTTCCAGCCGGCAGTGCCCCAACCGCAACCAGGGAGCTGATCTGTGACCGGATTTGCTCATAGGGCGGGGTGGCGGACCGCAGGTCCACGGTGATTCCGGCGCTCACGGCACCGATTCGGGTGAAGGCGCTGCCTTGGCGGCAGGCTTGGCGGTGATTCCGCGGACCGGGATCACCGCAATGACCACGCCGGCAGCAGCCAGGATCACTCCGGCTCCCGGTGCTACCTGCCACAGGACTGAAGTGGCGTCGGCGCCCGGCGGGGAAAAGCGCTGGAGCGCCGGTGCTGCGCTCATGAGCAGCGCCCCGGCCTGGGCGGCGAAGAGGGCAGCCAAAGTGCGGGCCACCCTGTGCAGCGTGATGGCACGAAGGGCGGCGTCCAGCCCGGGAACCGCCCCGGGGATACTGCGGCGGCGCCGTGCCACGGCAACGGGCGCGGCGGCGGTTCCGATGGCGGCCACGGTGGTCCATGCCGTTGCCGGCCACGACGACGGTACGCCCGTGGCCGCCTGCCGCATTGCAATGAAGACCAGGACGCCGAGCAGGACGGCCATGGCAGCAACTACCGTGGTGAAAAGTGCGGGGGAGACCATCTGGCGGGGCCAGCGACGGGGCTCGCTGTCCGTGCCGTAGTTGCGGTGTAGGAGGACCTCGCCGCCGGCCACTACACCCAGGACAGCGATGGCCGCGAGTGCCACGAAGATGGCAGGATGGCCGGTGAGGACGCCAGGCATTACCGCCGCTGCCACCAGTGGAAGCAGCGCGGCCAAGCCCATGGCCGGACCGATCGAAACCACCAGTTTCGTAGCCGGTTGTGGGTCAAGGATCTGTCCGGCCCGGCTTGCCGTCAATCCGTGGGACAGCTTGGGCGGCGCCCACCACCACATGGCCAGCAGGACCACGAGGTTCAGGGCTGCGGCCGGGCTGGCCCACGTGCCGTTGCTTTCGGCGGGGTCCGGCAAGGCAGTGTGGTTGCCGGCGATTGCGGCCAGGCCGGAGGCCACCGTGGCCACGGTACGGAGGAGCCGGTTCATCGCGATGGTGCGCAGCAGGCCGTTGTCCTCGGACGTGAGCGATTCCAGCCGCCGCCGGCGGGCGATCAGTGCCAGGACGGCGAAGGTTCCGGCTGCCAGGACCGCCAGTGCTGCACCCAGAGGAGCGGCAAGGTCGATGCCGGGAACCCGGCCGTCGCCGCCGTAATACGTGCTGCCGCCGGACGGTTCGGGCCGCGGGACATAGGCAACGGGATCAAAACCCGGCAGGCTCGCCGTCCACGCGATCTGCCCGGCTGCCGTAACGAAGATGGCCAGCACGGTCCAAGCGAGTTTCCGCGGAAGGAAATCGCGGATCCGCCGGACGTCGAGGCTCGCCCGCCGGCGGGGAAGCCGTGGACCGGGATAGCTGAGCTGGCCGATGGCGTGCACCGCAAGGCAGCCTAGGACGGGCCACGCCAGGACAGGGAGGAGTTCGACGGCGGACGGCGCCTGGTACAGGCCGGAAACAGGGATCAGGCCCGCCTTCGCCGCCGGCTGGAGCGAACTCACCAGCCAGCCGATCACACCGATCCAGAGTGCGTGCTTGGCCGCGGTGTCCGCTGACCCGGGATTCCCCGGTTGCCAGATCACCCACCGGAGCAGCAGGTAGACACCTGCGGCCAGCAGGAACGGAAACAGGATCACCGTCGGCTGCATTGTATTGAACGCTAAGGCGTCGAGGCCTGGCACATCTTCCCCCAAATTCGTGCGGCTTTGTATCAAGTATTTGATACAAAGCGGCGCGGGGTCAACCGGATGGGCCAGCCAGTACCGTCAGTCGTCGAAGGGTTTGAACCGCTCCACCGCTACAACGCTGTTCCCCTTGGCGCAGGCCACGTGGCATACCACCAGCTCTCCGGGAGACAGATATGGGTCCGCGGAGGGGAGCAGGCTGCCCAGCCGCGCCGGCATGTGCTTGGCCAGTTGGGCGAGGACGGTGGGCAGGGCCGGGCGGTGCGTGCAGACTGCAACTGGCCGCTGCTTGTCGAAAAGTGACTCGATGATGCCGGCCGTCTTTTTGGGGCTGCGCTCGTGCCGGTGTTCCGTCAGTGCCTCCGCCATCTTGACCTTCGCACCGCTGGCCTTCGCGTAGGGAGCCACAGTGGCGACGCAGCGCAGCCACGGGCTGGTGACCACCCGCGGCGGCTTCCAGGCCTGCAGCAACCTGCCGACGGCCTGCGCCTGCCGGATACCCGTGGCGGCCAGCGGCCGCTCACCTTCGGCCTTGGTCCAGGACGAACGCGGCTTTGCCTTGGCATGGCGGACAACCAACAGCGGCCAGGTGTCCAGCGCGCCGCGGGCATGCGCCTCGCGAAGGTGCTGCAGCGGCGCCGTATCCGAAGGGTTGGAGAGCAGCGCAGCCGCCTTGTCCGGGCTGCACCACATGACGGAGTCCACTTCCTTGCCATCCGGTACGAGGCGTGCGCCATTGACCTTCACGGCCCAGTAATAGACCACCTTCAGCCCCGAGGACACGTGGTAATGGATGGGCGGCAAGGGAATGCCCAGGGAGGCATCAAGCCCAATTTCCTCCCGCACTTCCCGGACCGCGCACTCCGGTACCGTCTCGCCGTCGTCGATCTTGCCTTTTGGCCAGGACCAGTCGTCATAGCGGGGGCGGTGGATCAGGAGGACTTCAAGTCCATCCCGGGTGGCCCGCCAAGGGATCGCTCCGGCAGCGGTGACCGCTACTGGTTCCCCGGGATGGTCTGTCTGGTCTTCTACGAGTGCATCGCTCGACAACGCCGGAGCCCTAACGCCGGCTCAGGCTGCGCTGCCGGGGGCGCGAGGCGAGCAGCCAGGACTGGACGTCCTCCAGCGGCTTGCCGTCCTCCCCGAGGTGGTGGCGGATCCAATGGCCGTCGTTATCCAGGTGCCAGCTGGACGTTTCCGGTGCCATGTAGCGCTGCAGCAGGTCGAGGACGTAGGTGACGTCATCGGGGCTGGCAAGCTGCACCAGGGCCTCCACCCTGCGGTCGAGGTTGCGGTGCATCATGTCGGCCGAGCCGATATACACCACGGGTTCCCCGCCGTTGGCGAAGGCAAACACGCGGGAGTGCTCCAGGAACCGGCCCAGGATGGACCGGACCGTGATGTTCTCGCTCAGGCCCGGCACGCCGGGGCGCAGCGAGCAGATTCCGCGAACCACCACGTCCACCTTCACGCCAGCCTGGGACGCGCGGTAGAGGGAGTCGATGATGGCTTCGTCCACCATGGAGTTGACCTTGATCTGCACGCGGCCCGGCTTGCCGGCCCGGGCGTTGCGGATCTCGGTTTCAATCCTGTCGATCAGCCCGGAGCGCACGGAACGGGGAGCCACCAGCAGCCGCTTGAACGTGGACTTGGGAGCGTAGCCCGACAGCTGGTTGAACAGCTTGGACAGGTCCTGGCCCACCTGCTCGTTGGACGTCAGGAGGCCGAGGTCCTCGTAGTACCGCGCGGTGCGGGGGTGGTAGTTGCCGGTGCCGATGTGGCAGTAGCGGCGGAGGCCATCCACTTCCTGGCGGACCACCAGGGACAGCTTGCAGTGCGTTTTCAGGCCCACGATGCCGTACACCACGTGCACGCCGGCCTGTTCCAGCTTGCGGGCCCAGGAGATGTTGGCCTGCTCATCGAACCGGGCCTTGATTTCGACCAGGGCCAGGACCTGTTTGCCGGCCTCCGCGGCGTCGATGAGCGCATCGACGATCGGGGAGTCGCCGGACGTGCGGTACAGCGTCTGCTTTATGGCCTGGACCTTGGGATCCGCCGCGGCCTGCTCCAGGAAAGCCTGAACGGAAGTGGAGAACGAATCGTACGGGTGGTGGAGCAGGATGTCGCGGCGGCGCATGGCGGCAAAGACGTTGGCGGCCTTGGACGTCTCGGACTCGTTCAGGTACCGGGAGGTGTGCGGAACGTGCTTGGGGTAGTGCAGGTCGGCGCGGTCTATGCCGGCAATAACGGCGAGGCCGCGGAGGTCCAGCGGGGCGGGTACCGAGTAGACCTCTGATTCCTCCACGCCGAGTTCGCGGATCAGCAGCGCCCGGATGTTGGGGTTGATGTCGTTGGTCAGTTCCAGCCGGACCGGTGGGCCGAACCGGCGGCGCAGCAGTTCCTTCTCCAGGGCCTGGAGGAGGTTCTCGGCGTCGTCCTCCTCCACCTCCACGTCCTCGTTGCGGGTGACGCGGAAGGTGTGGTGCTCCAGGACTTCCATGCCGGGGAAGAGCTTGTCCAAATGGACCGCGATGACGTCTTCGAGGGCGATGAAACGTGCCACGCGTCCGGCCACGGCGCCTGCACGCGGGCCGTCGATGGAGATCAGCCGGGGGAGCTGGTCCGGCACCTTGACGCGGGCGAACAATTCCTTGTCGCTTACCGGGTTCCGGACCACCACGGCCAGGTTGAGGGACAGCCCGGAGATGTAGGGGAAGGGGTGCGCCGGGTCCACCGCGAGGGGTGTAAGGATGGGGAACACCTTCTCGGCGAACATGACGCTCAGCTGCTGCTGGGCGGCGTCGTCGAGTTCGTCCCAGTGCATGAGGTGGATGTGCTCATACGCCAGGGCCGGCCGGATCTGTTCGGCGTATACCTGGGCGTGCCGCTGCTGGAGCCGGTGGGCTTCGGCGCTGATCTGTTCCAGCACTTCCACCGGGCTCAGGCCGGCCGGGGAAGGGACAGCCAGTCCAGTGGCGATACGGCGCTTCAGGCCTGCCACCCGGACCATGAAGAACTCATCGAGGTTCGAGGCGAAGATGGAGAGGAAGTTGACCCGTTCCAGCAGGTGCAGGGTGGGGTCCTCAGCCAGTTCCAGCACCCGGGAGTTAAAGCTGAGCCAGCTCAGCTCACGGTCCAGGAAACGGTCCGGGCTGATGTCCCCCTCCGGCTCGAGGTTTGGTGCGAACTCCGGGATGTCGATGCGGTCCTGCGTGGCCCGGGAGGCCGGAACCTCCGAGGAGCCGAAGCGGGCACGGACCGGGGGCGCAGCATCCTGGGACGTGGCTGTTCCGGACGGTTCCGGGTTCATGGGATCTCCTTTTACCTGGCGCTTGATGCTGGCGCTTCGGGCCTGCGCGGTTCTGTTTCAACCTTACAAGCATTCACCGCGGTGGAGCCCCTGAATTCAGCGCCCCGCCCGGTGAATCAGCCGATTGGACTAACCTTCCTTGACCGGCCCGTACATGACGTCCATGTCCCAGCGGGTGAACCCCAGCCTGCGGTACAGCGAGACGGCGGGTGTGTTGTCCGCGTCGGTGTACAGCATCACTGCGTGCAGGCCGAGGTCCTGCAGGTACTTGATGCCGGCCAGGGTCAGGGCTTTCCCCAGGCCGGAGCCCTGAGCTTCAGGCGCCACACCCACTACGTAGACTTCGCCGATGGCAGGGTGTGAGCCGTGGCGGGGATGGACCTTCGTCCAGTGGAAGCCCACAACGCGGCCCCCGTTGTCCACTGCGAGGAGGAACCCTGCGGGGTCGAACCAGTCTTCCTCCATGCGTGCCGCCAGGTCCGCCCGGGTGAGGGTGCCCTGTTCCGGGTGGTGCGAGAAGGCCGCACGGTTGACGGCCAGCCACGCGTCCTCGTCCTGGCCCGGGATGAACTGACGCAGCGACACGCCATCCGGAAGCACTGCCTCGGGAAGGTCCGCCTCCGCCGTCGTCATCCGCATCTTCCACAATTCCCGGACCGGCGCATAGCCGTACCGTGCGGCGAGGTCTGCGGCGGCCTCGTGGTTGCCGTGGGACCAGGCCTTCAGCCCGTCGAACCCCCGGCGTTCCTGCAGTGCCCGCACCAGGCGGTCGGCCACTCCCTGGTTCCGGTAGGAAGGGTGCACCGCAATTTCCAGCACGCCGCTGTGGTCCGGTTCCTCCACCACGACGGCGAATCCTGCCAGGTCCTGGCCCGTGGCAGGATCCGAGTCCTCGTCGGGGGCATACAGCGCCAGGGTCAGCAGCGAATGGTCCGCAGAATCGCCGGCGCGCATGGTCACCAGTGTCTGCTCGGAGATCGAGGGGTTGCCGTCGGACTCTTCGGCCGCAACCAGGAGGTCGCGGCAGTCCTTCAGAAGTTGCCGGTCAACCCCGCCTTGGACAACATGGACGGGCCATTTCTCGGGGTGCGCTGGAGTCATGAAGCTAGGCTACGGGATCAGGGCCGGCGGCTCAGGCTTCGGTCAGTTCGTCTTCCTGCTGCCGCACCAGGGTCAGCCGGTAGCCGACGTTCCGCACGGTGCTGATGAGGTTCTCGTGGTCGGCGCCCAGCTTGGCGCGCAGGCGCCGGACGTGGACGTCAACGGTGCGGGTGCCGCCGTAGTAGTCGTAGCCCCACACCTCGGTCAGCAGCTGCTGCCGGGTGAAGACGCGCCCCGGGTGCTGGGCCAGGTATTTGAGGAGCTCGAATTCCTTGAACGTCAGGTTCAGGGGTGCGCCGTTGACCCTGGCGGTGTAGCTGGCTTCGTCGATGACGACGCCGGCGGCGCGGATTTCGCTGGGAGCATCGTCCCGCTCCGGTACGGCGCGGGCCACCGAGAGCCTGATGCGAGCTTCAACCTCAGCGGGGCCGGCGGAATCCAGGACGATGTCGTCAACTGCCCAAGCCGACGAAACAGCGGCCATGCCGCCTTCAGTCAGGATCAGGACCAGCGGTGCGCTGAGGCCGGTGGCCTTCAGGAGCTGGGTGAGGGAACGGGCGCCCACAAGGTCTTTGCGCGCATCCAGCAGGACGATGTCGCAAGGGTCCGTTTCGAGCAGGGCAGTGGGCTCCGCAGGGAGGATGTGCACGCGGTGGTTCAGCAGTTCCAGGGCAGGCAGGATGTCTACCGACGAGCCGGTGCTGTTCGTTAAGAGCAGGATGTGCGACATTGTTCCTCCATGGGCTGTCCGCGCATCATCGGGCGACTGAGCTGATGCTTGAGTATACCCGGCAGGACCTCCCGAACCAGAGATTCCAGCACCCCACCAGTCCGTTTTGCGACATATGCCGTTCATATAGGGCAGGATTGGGCGGGGGCGGACGTGCCCTTCGAAGGGGCGGTTCCACGCCTAGTGCCAATGCCAGGACGGGATGACAGCGCAGTGAGTGCAGTAACGATTCACAGGCCGGGTTCCATATGACGGCGGACCTGCAGGCGCCTGCGCGCTCTCTCGGTTCCTGGGCCATCGGTGTCGTCGGCATCGCCGGCCTGGCCGCCATCATCGCCGGCGTTTACGTCTCCCGTGAAGCCCTGGCGGCAGTGGCCGTATTGATTGCCTTCGCGGTGGGGATCGGCTGGCCGCATTTCCTCCGGATTCCGGCCAAGAAGACCCTCGCAGCCGTCATCGCCCTGCCCGGTGCCGGGTCCGCCCTGGCCGCCTTGTGGGCGCCTGCTCCGGGCTACTTGGACTGGACCCCCGGTTTCGTGGCGGTGGGCATGATGGCCGTCTTCGTAGTGCAGCTCATCCGCGGTACGGGCCAGGCGCAGCGGCTGGAGTCCACTCTGGGCTGCTGCGTGGGCGTGCTGCTGTCCTGCCTGGGTGCGGGGTGGGTTGCCGGCGCCCGGTTCAACGGCGTCCGCGAGATGCTGCTGGTGGCCGCGATCAGCGCAGCAGTGGCCCTGCTTGCCGGGCTGATCCGCTGGCCCGATAACGTCATCGCCCCTCTGTGCATCGTCCTGGCCGGTCTGGCGGGCCCGCTTGCCGGGCTGGTCCTCTCAGACATCGCCGTCCTGCCGGCTGCCATCTTCGGTGTGGTGGTGGGAGCGGTCCTTGCCAGCTTCCGGCGCCTGGTCACCCTGCGCGGTGCGCCGCTGAACCTTGCGGCGGCCCTTGGCATGGGTCTTGCGCCGGTCTCGGCCGTCGGCTCGCTGGCCTACTTCATAGACAAACTACTCATCTTCTGACGGGTTAGGATGGCATCATGTCCGTACTTGCATTTGAAATTTTCTTCCTTGTCCTGCTCGGCATCGCGAGCCTGTCCATGGCCTGGTTCGCCGGCTTTGTGGTCTACCGCCTCTTCAAGGGCCAGAAGTAGACCAGCCTTCCGATCCCGCAGTTTCTCGAGGTAAATGCCGTGCCCATTGAGATTCCCACAGATCTGACTCCGGAACTTGTTCCCCTTTCCTGGCTCATTGGTGAGTGGGAAGGCCGTGGCCGCCTTGGCACCGGGGATGAGGATTCCGAGCATTTCCTGCAGCATGTCTCTTTCACCCATAACGGCCTGCCATACCTTCAGTACCGGGCGGAGAGCTGGCTGACGGACGACGACGGCACGCGCCTGCGGCCCCTCACGGTTGAGACCGGTTTCTGGGCGCTGGAGCGCAAGCAGCTTGATGCCGACGGCGGCCCCGGCCTGGTGCCCGCGGACATCGTTCCTGCGCTCAAGAGCGCCGACGAGGTGGAAGCCCTGCGCAACAGCGAGGGCGGATTCGATATTTCGGTGTCCATCTCCCACCCCGGCGGCATCTCGGAGCTGTACTACGGCCAGATCAAGGGCCCGCAGATCCAGCTCACCACCGACATGGTGATGCGCGGCAGCCACTCCAAGGACTACAGCGCCGCCACCCGCATCTTCGGGCTGGTGGACGGCAACCTGTTGTGGCGGTGGGACGTCGCAACTGGAGGGGATGCGGGCAAAGGCCTTGAAGCCCACGCCTCGGCGTTCCTGGCACGGGTTTCATAACGAGAAGGTCCACCAGCAGGGAGCGGCGCCGTGGCACATGAAGGTACACGCGGGAACTACAGCGATCTCAAGGCTGTCTTCTTTAACGGCACCCTCAAGAAGTCGCCGCAGACCTCCAATACTGACGGCCTGATCAACATCAGCCGCGGCATCATGGAAAAACAGGGTGTCAGCACCACGGTGATCCGCACGGTGGACCACGACATCGCCAGCGGGGTCTACCCGGACATGACCCAGTACGGCTGGGCCACCGACGAATGGCCGGAGCTCTACCCCGCCGTCCAGGATGCCGACATCGTGGTGGTGGCCGGCCCCATCTGGCTGGGCGACAACTCATCGCAGACCAAGAAGCTGATTGAACGCCTCTACGCCCATTCCGGTGAGCTCAACAGCAAGGGCCAGTGGGCGTTCTATCCCAAAGTGGGCGGTTGCCTGATCACGGGCAACGAGGATGGCATCAAGCACTGTGCCATGAATGTCCTCTACAGCCTGCAGCACATCGGTTTCAGCATTCCGCCGCAGGCCGACGCCGGGTGGATCGGGCCCGTGGGCCCCGGCCCCAGCTACCTTGACGAAGGCTCGGGTGGACCGGAAAGCGACTTCACCAATCGGAACACCACCTTCATGACGTGGAACCTCCTGCACCTGGCCCGGACCCTCAAGGACGCCGGCGGGTACCCTGCGTACGGCAACCTGCCCAAGGAATGGACCGCCGGGACCCGGTTCGACTTCGAAAACCCCGAGTATCGGTAAACACTTAACCGCTTCGCAATCCCCGCAGTCCAGGCCACGGATCAGACGCGCCGGCCCGGGGTTCCAAATTCCGGCGACAAAGCGGAATACAGACTGACTGAAGGACGTTCTCCCCAATATGACTACTCCCAGCCCCCTTTTGTCGCGCCCCGGAGCTGTCGAGGCCGCCGGTGCTGACGCCGGCGTCGCAGCCCACTACGGTGAGCCCCTCCGGGAGCAGCGTGCCCTCGCGGCCGGAACCGCCGTCGTCGACCTCTCCTCCCGCGGAGTTGTCACCGTCACCGGGCCGGACCGGCTGAGCTGGCTGAACACGCTGTCATCCCAGCAGGTGACGGCCCTCCAGCCGGGGGAGTCCAGCGAACTGCTCCTCCTGAGCGTCCAGGGGCGCATCGAGTTCGACGCGCGCATTGTTGACGACGGCGGCACCGCCTGGCTGATTGTCGAAGGCGCCGAGGCCGGCCCGCTGGCTGAGTACCTCAACAGGATGAAGTTCATGCTGCGGGTGGACATCGCCGACGCCTCGGCCGACTGGGCGGTGGTGGGCAGCACCGCCGCCGTGCCGGAATGGGCCTCGCTGGTGGCCTGGCAGGACCCGTGGCCGCATGTCTCTGCCGGCGGTTACTCTTACGCCACCGTTGCCGAAGAGAACCATCCCGGGCTGGAACGTCCGTGGTTCGAGTACCTTGTCCCCGCCGCCGAATTGGAACACAGGGTGGCTGACCGGCCGCTGGCCGGCGTCATGTCGTCCGAAGCGCTGCGCATCGCTGCCTGGCGTCCCCGGATCGGTGCCGAAACCGATGACAAGACGATTCCGCATGAACTGGACCTGCTCCGTACCGCAGTCCACCTCGCCAAAGGCTGCTACAAGGGCCAGGAAACCATCGCCCGCGTCCACAACCTGGGGCACCCGCCGCGGCGCCTCGTGTTCCTCCAGCTGGACGGTTCGCAGCACACGCTCCCGGCCGCCGGAAGCGTGGTCCTTGCCGGCGACCGCAAAGTCGGGGCCGTCACATCCGTGGCGCAGCACTACGAAATGGGGCCGGTGGCGCTGGCGGTCATAAAGCGGTCCGTTGCGCCGGATGAAATACTGACGGTCCTGGACGGGGACGAGCCGTACACCGCCGGACAGGAACTCATCGTTGCCCCCGACGCCGGCCAGGTGGTGGGGCGCCAGACCGGATTCCTTAGGGGGCCACGCGCATGACAGAAGACGGAAACGCCACGCCGGCGCAGAACGCCGCGGCAGGCGAAGCTGGGGCCGCAGGAGCAGGGCAGGACGACGACGCCGTCGCCTTGGCCCACAGCCTCTTCCAGGCAGCCAGGGACGGTGACACCGGGATGCTCCGCGCCTACCTCGGCGCCGGTGCTCCCGCCACCCTCACCAATGCCGCCGGAGATTCCCTCCTGATGCTGGCTGCCTACCACGGCCACGCCGACACGGTGCGCCTGGTGCTCGAACACGGAGCCGAGGCAAACACCGCCAACGACCGCGGCCAGACGCCACTGGCCGGTGCGGCGTTCAAGGGGTACACGGACGTAGCCCGGGTCCTGTTGGACGCCGGCGCAGATCCCGACGCCGGAGCGCCATCGGCACGCGCGGCCGCCCAAATGTTTGCCCGCCAGGAGATCCTCGACCTCCTGGGCTGAGCCCCCGGGTCCGCCCGGCAACCACAAAATGACTCTGAAGGATGACCGGATGGAAAACGTAGAAAAGCCCTGGGCGGCGCTGTGGTCGCTGGTGATCGGGTTCTTCATGATCCTGATCGACAGCACCATCGTGTCCGTGGCCAACCCGCGGATCATGGAGGGCCTGGGCGCCGACATCAACTCCGTGATCTGGGTGACCAGTGCCTATCTGCTGGCCTACGCAGTTCCCCTGCTGATCACCGGCAGGCTGGGCGACCGCTTCGGGCCCAAGAAGCTGTACCTGCTTGGTTTGGTGGTCTTTACCCTGGCGTCGCTGTGGTGCGGCCTGGCCCAGGACGTGGAGACCCTCATCGCCGCCCGGGTGCTCCAGGGCCTCGGGGCTGCAGTGATGACGCCGCAGACCATGGCCGTTATCACCCGAATCTTCCCGCCGGACCGCCGGGGTGCCGCCATGGCCATCTGGGGCGCCACCGCCGGCATGGCCACACTGGTGGGCCCGATCCTGGGCGGTGTCCTGGTGGACAGCCTGGGCTGGGAGTGGATCTTCTTCATCAACGTTCCCATCGGCGTCGCCGGGTTCATCCTTGCGGTGCGCAACGTGCCCGCACTGAGCACCCACCCGCACCGGTTCGACATTCCCGGTGTCTTGCTCAGCGCCGTCGGGGTCTTCCTCCTGGTCTTCGGCATCCAGGAAGGCGAGACGTACAACTGGGGAACCATCGCCGGACCCATCAGCGTCTGGTCGCTGATCATCGCCGGGATCATAGTCCTCGCCGGATTCGTCGCCTGGCAGCGTTTCAACAAGGGCGAGCCGCTGCTGCCGCTGGGACTGTTCCGCGACCGGAACTTCTCGCTGGCCAACCTGGGAATCACCATGGTGGGCTTCACGGTGACGTCCTTCGGGCTGCCGCTGATCTTCTACTACCAGATGGTCCGCGGCCTGACACCCACCCAGTCAGCTCTGCTGATGGTGCCCATGGCCCTCATCTCGGGTGGCATGGCCCCCGTAGTGGGAAAGATCGTGGACCGGGTCAACCCCAAATACCTGGCAACTGCGGGCCTGACACTCATGGCCGTGGCTCTGGTGTGGAACGGATTGCTGATGCAGCCGGACACCCCCATCCTGCTGTTCCTGCTTCCCAGCGCTGTTCTCGGCTTCGCCAACGCCGGCATCTGGGCGCCCCTGAGCACCACCGCCACCAGGAACCTGCCGCCGCGGCAGGCAGGCGCCGGCTCCGGCGTCTACAACACCACCCGCCAGTTCGGCGCGGTCCTGGGCAGCGCTGCCATCGCTGTCCTGATTCAGTCGCGGCTGGCGGCCGAGCTCCCGGCCGGCCCCGGCGGCCAGGCCGGCGGGGCGGGCGAAGGCATGGCCATGGGCGGTTCCCTGCCGGAATTCCTGCACGCAGGATTTTCGACGGCGATGGCGCAGTCCATCCTGCTGCCCGCCGCTGTGGTGCTGGCCGGGGCGGTCGTGGTGCTGTTCTTCGCCAAGCCCAAGCCCATTCAGGGGTGGGGCGCCGCTGAAGGATCAGCTCCCTCAGCCAAGGTGGACGCTGGTCTGGATTCCGCCGGCTGACAAGCCGAGGCGGCGGGCCAGCGCCAGCGATCCTGTGTTGCTGACGTCCGCCCGCCACTGCAGCGTCAGCCCGGCGGCCAGGGCCTCGTGGGAGGCGATGGAAGCGGCCAGCGTTCCCAGCCCGCGTCGCCGCCACTCCGGATCGACCAGGACCCCCAGGTGGGCCAGCAGTCCTTCCCACTCCGTGTAGGCGCCGCAGGCCAGGGGGACCCGCCTGCCGTCGAGCTCGTGGACTATGGTGAAGCGGTTCTCAAGGTCGGAGAGCCCTACCTCGTTGACATCGTCCGGCGGGCAGCGGCCCTCCAGCTCGATCGCTTCGGCGTTACCGTGTGAGACCGTCATCTCTTCGGAGGGCTGCTGTAGCGGCAGGTCGTCGGCGAAGAACAGCGCCGCCGCGCCGAGGCCGTGCCCGCCACGGTCCCGGGTCAGCGTCAACAGGGTCACGTGCTGTGCCATTTCCGCATCGGGGATTTCCGCGGCCGCGTCAATGACATCCTGCGGCCCCACCAGCACGGAACTGCCGAACAGCCTGACGAACTCCACCGTGGCGGCCGAGTCGTCGGCCCTGACGATGCGTTCGCCGGAGGCAAGTGCGGAGCCAAAAGCGTCGTCGTCGAGGCCCAGGCGGCGGGCCCAGGCCAGCTGGATGATGGCGGCAGAGCCGGGATCGAGTGTCATGGTTCCAGCCTAGGGCGCCGGCGGCTGTCCCGGCCGGACATCGTGCCCGGCCGGGCACTGCGCTGTGTTTAGCCGAAGAGGACTGCGGCTTCGTCGTACCGGTTCTGCGGCACGGTCTTGAGCTGGCCCAGGGCTTCCTCGAAGGCGACGTGCTGGATGTCGGTGCCCTTGAGCGCCACCATGGTGCCCCAGAAGCCTTCCACCACGGAGTCGATGGCGGCCATGCCCAGGCGCGTGGCGAGGACGCGGTCGAAGGCCGAGGGCACGCCGCCGCGCTGGATGTGGCCCAGGATAGTGGCGCGGGTTTCGATGCCGGTGCGGGCTTCCAGTTCGGGTGCGAGCTGGTCGGCGATGCCGCCCAGGCGGGGCCGGCCGAACGTGTCCAGGCCGCGCTCGGAGTGCGGGGATTCCATGTGCTCGGGCACGAACCCTTCGGCGACGACCACCAGCGGCGCGCGGCCGCGGGCGTGGGCTTCGTTTACCCATTCGGTGATCTGCTCGATGCTGACCTTCTGCTCCGGAATGAGGATGGCGTGGGCGCCGGCCGCCATGCCGGCGTGCAGGGCAATCCAGCCCACGTGCCGGCCCATGACCTCGGCGATCATGCAGCGGTGGTGGGATTCGCCGGTGGTCCGGAGCCGGTCGATGGCCTCTGTGGCGATCTGTACCGCGGTGTCGAAGCCGAAGGTGTAGTCGGTGGCGTCGAGGTCGTTGTCCACGGTCTTGGGGACGCCCACGATCTTCAGGCCGGCGTCGGTCAGGCGCTTGGCCGCGGCGAGGGTTCCCTCACCACCGATGGCGATGATCGCGTCGATGCCGAGCCGGTCCATGTGGGCTTTGATGACCTCGGGGCCGCCGCCGTTTTCGAACGGGTTGGTGCGGGACGTGCCCAGGATGGTGCCGCCCTGCTTGGCGATGCCGCGCACCATGGTGCGGGGAATGTCGATGATGTCGCCCTCCACCACGCCGCGCCAGCCGTCGAGGAATCCGACGAACTCGTGGCCGTGGATGGCGATACCCTTCAGCACGGCGCCGCGGATGACCGCGTTCAGTCCGGGGCAGTCGCCACCGCTGGTGAGGATTCCAATTTTCATGTTTCGGCTCAAATCCTGGAAGAGGGTCTACTGGCAGAGCGCCACGCTGAGCTCACCTAGAAGTGTAGTGGGAGGTGTGGGGTACGACACAAACCCGTTACACGCGGTACGCCGCCCGCATGGTCACTGCGGCCGGGCACTGCAAAGGCCCCCGCCGTAGTGAACGGCGGGAGCCTTCGGATGTCACCTGCAGCTCAGCTGAGGGACCGGCGCTCCAGGAATGCCTGCAGTGGAATCACGTTCCGCTGGTCCGGAAGGATGGCCCATGCCAGGAGGTAGAAGACCACTGCGGGTCCGGGGAGGAGGCAGAACACGAGGAACGCGATGCGGACAAACGCTACGTCCACGTTCATTTTTGCGGCGATCCCGCCCAGGACGCCACCCACCCAGCGCTGCGGGCCGCGTTGCAGGCCGAAGCCCCTGACGATGCTGAAAAACTTGTCCATGGTTCAAGACTTCCCTGTTGTCGGTTGGTTGTCACGTTTCCGGGCGGAGAGCAGGCCGCCCACCACCAGTGCGGCGCCGGCTCCGATCATGAGCCCGATCAGCACGTACGTGGCGTTAAGGGTCACGATGCCCAGCTGGGCAACAATGATCAGGGCGGCGAGGGCCAGGACGATCAGCCCCCACACCACCGTCCCCACCCTCGTGGTGGAGGGGGTGGCAGGGTCTGAGCCCGCCGTCGTCGTGCTGTCCGGGTAGTAGCCGCCGCGGCCGGTGGGATCCGGTGCCTGGTTACTGGTGCTCATCTCAATTGCCTTCCTGGATGGTGACGTTGCTGAAGGTGCCGTCGATCCGGACCACCAGGTGGCTGCCGGGCCGGTCGGAGTTGTAGCTGCTTTCCCGGGTGGTGGTTCCGCCGCGCTGGCCCGAGGCCTCGTTGAGGTTGCCCATGGTCATATCCGCCTTGATGTCCACTGGCACGTTTTCCGGGATCACCACGGTCACGTTGCTCGCGGTGACGTCCAGGGGAATCACGACGTCGGAGCGCAGCGGGGTGCCGCCAGCAAAGTTTGTCAGGTCCACGGTTCCGCGGCCCGCGGTGATGTCGAAGCCGCTGCGGGCTTCCTCGATGCTGGCCGGTGCCCAGTCCACTTGCTGGAACCGCATCCTGTCGCCGTTGCCCACCACGTTGTACACGCCGCCCGCTATCAGCGCCACCACGGCGAAGAAGCTCAGGATGCCGGCGGTCCTGCCGCGCAGGCCGGCGATGAGGATGCCGAGGCCCAGGACGGCTGCGGCGCTGGCCCAGACGATGGCGTTGGCGGAGTCGCCCAGGTCGATGACGTTGGTGACGTCGAGTGCCTTGAGGCCGCCGCCCACCAGCAGTGCCGATCCGGCGGCGACGGCTACTGCAGGAGCGCCGGGCCCGGCGGGCCGTGGTTTCGGGGTGCGCTGCGGTGCGGGGGAACCGCCGTAGGGGCCACCGCCCTGGAATCCGCCGCCGGCACCGGAGCCCCCGCCGGAGAAGGAGCCGCTGCCGGAATAGCTGCCGCCGCCGTAGGAGGGCATGGAGGGGGAAGCGGGGCCTGCTCCATAAGAGGTGCCCGTGGAGGAGAACGGCGCGGTTCCGGGATTGCCGGCTGCGTAGGCGGCACCTGAGGTGCCGTTAGCGCCCGGCGTCCCGTAGGCGCCAGGGGTGCCGTAAGCGGCCGTGTGCGGAGCGGCCGTCGCGGGCCGGCCCGCCTTGTTGCGCTGCGAGAGGTAGTAGATGAGGTAGATGGCGCCACCCACCCAGAAGACCGTCCAGAGAAAGCCGCCGAAGCCGTTGTGGGACCAGCCCCAGAAGCCGCCTCCCAAGCCGGTCAGGCCCAGGATCGTCGCGATCAGGGACCCGGTCATCCCGGTGGTCCACCGGCCCGCGGCGGCCTCCTGGACGTGGATCCGCCCGTCGGGCTCCGGGAGCAGCGCCCAGGCGAGGCCGTACACCAGCACGCCGATGCCGGCAAACAGGGTCAGGACGATGAAGACGCCGCGGATGATCAGCGGGTCCACGCCCAGCTTCTGCGCGATGCCGCTGGAGACGCCGCCGATCCACCGGTCACGGCCGCGCTGGATGCCATGGCCGCGGATCCAGGAGAAGAAATCGGCGTCGCCCGGGGCCGCGGGTGCGGTGCCGGGACGGCCTGTGTACGCCTGTCCGGCCCCGGGGAAATCAGCGCCGGGGACCTCGGTACGGGGCAATTCAGTGCCGGGCTGGCCTGCAGCTGGCTGGCTGGCTTCGGAGGCCCGCGGGTCCGGCGTGGTCGGCGCGGACGGCAGGGGTTCGGTGGGCCGCGGTGCGCCGGGCAAAGGCTCGGTGGGCTGGCCGTCGTCGGGGAGGGGGGTCTGCGAGTTCATACCTCAATCCTTCCGCCCAGCCCTGTCTGCGCTCTACTGGGGGATACCCTGAGCGGTCCCTGAGTTGCCCCCGGTTCCCGCCGGATCCGGGTCCGGGAAACCCTGATCCATGCTTGGATTGACCCATGACAACCGTCCCCGCCAGGCCCCCTTTGGCCCGCAGCAGCGACCGCGTGATTGCCGGTGTCTGCTCGGGCCTGGCCGTTCATCTGGGCTGGCCGGTGAAGAACGTCAGGGTAGGGATGGCGCTCGCAACCCTCGCGGGCGGGGCCGGCCTCGTCTTTTACGCGTGGCTGTGGATCATGGTTCCCACGGCGGATGAGGCCGCCCGGCGCAACGCCCGGCGGCCGGCGTCGCCCATTGCCCCTGCGGTGAGCCAGGCACCTGCCCCCGCCGCGTCCAACACACCTCCGGCGTCGCTTCCTGCTTCACCCGGCCCGGCACCCTTTGGCCAGCCACCCTTTGGTACGGCACCGTTCCGCCAGGTGCCATTGAGCCAGCCACCCGAGAATCAGGAATCCTGGAGCCACGCGTCCGACGGCGGCGCTCCCCAGGGCACGGACGGCGCCGCGCCGCATCGCGTGCCAGGGCCGGCCGAAGCGCCATGGTTCCGCTGGCAGGGCATGAAGTACGGCAAGGAAATCCTCCTTGGCTGCGGGTTGCTGCTGGTGGCCGGGATCATGATTGCGCAGCTGCTGGGAGTCGATGTACCGCTGGGAACCCTTATCCCTGCCGCCGCCGTCCTGGGCGGCGCGTCCATCGCATGGATGCAGCTGGACGAAACGCGGCGGGCCGGGCTGGTGGACAAGACCAAGGCGGACCAGGCCGGCGGCTGGGCACGGCTCGCGGCCGGCCTGGCGCTGGTGGTTGCCGGTGTTCTGGTGATGGTGTCCGGTTCCGGCTCGTGGGAGCAGACCTGGCTGGCGCTGCTGGCCTCTGTGGCGGTGCTCGGCGGCGTGGTGCTGGTCTTGTTGCCGTGGGCGCTGAAGTTCTGGCGGGATTTGGAGACGGAGCGTGCCGGCAGGATCCGGGAGACCGAACGCGCCGAGATCGCCGCGCACCTGCACGATTCGGTGCTGCAGACGCTGGCGTTGATACAGCGCCGGGCCGGCAGCGAGCACGACGTCGTCCGGCTGGCCCGGGCGCAGGAACGCGAGCTCCGCGGCTGGCTGTTCCAGGATCCCGGCAGGGAAGCCGGCCAGCTTTCGGACCGGATCAAGGCCGTGGCAGCCGAGGTGGAAGACCTCCTGGGCAATGCCGTGGAGGTGGTCAGCGTCGGCGATGCCGCCATGACCGAAGGCCACGAAGCCATGGTCCAGGCAAGCCGGGAAGCCATGCTGAACGCCTCCCGGCACGGCGGGGGCGCCGTCTCCGTGTACCTCGAAGCATCGGACGGCCAGGCCGAAATTTTCATCAAGGACCGCGGTCCCGGGTTCGAACTGGCCGATGTGCCCGAGGACCGGCTGGGCGTGCGGGAGTCCATCATCGGCAGGATGAAGCGGCACGGCGGATCGGCTGCCATCCTCAGCACCGGGGACGGCACGGAGGTCCGCCTCCGGCTGCCGGCTGCAAGCACGGACAACGTGGAAGGAAAGTCATGAACGTCAACCAGGGGGCAGCCGCGCAGGCCGCCAGCTCCGTTCGCGTGGTCATCGTGGACGACCACGCCATCTTCCGTTCCGGGCTCAAGGCCGATCTCGACGCCAGCATCCACGTGGTGGGGGAGGCGGCCACCGTGGAGCAGGCCATTGCCGTCATCGCCGAACAGCGGCCCGATGTCGTGTTGCTGGACGTGCACCTTCCCGGCGGGTTGGGCGGCGGCGGCCGTGAGGTCATCGCCGGATCCGCTCCACTACTTGGCGTCACCCGCTTCCTGGCCCTCAGCGTGTCTGATGCTGCGGAGGATGTCGTGGCAGTGATCCGGGCGGGGGCGAGGGGCTACGTCACCAAGACCATCTCCGGGGCCGAAATCACGGACGCCGTGTTCCGGGTTGCCGGTGGGGACGCCGTCTTCTCACCGCGCCTGGCAGGGTTCGTCCTGGATGCTTTCGGCACGGCGCCGGCCGACATCGCCGATGATGAGCTGGACAAGCTCTCCGCCCGCGAGCTTGAGGTCATGCGCCTGATCGCCCGCGGCTACAGCTACAAAGAGGTGGCCAAGGAGCTGTTCATCAGCATCAAGACAGTGGAAACACACGTTTCCGCGGTCTTGCGGAAGCTCCAGCTCTCCAGTCGGCACGAACTCACCAAGTGGGCCGCGGAGCGCCGCCTCCTCTAGACGCCCCATCAGATCCTGCCGTTCGATCTCCAACGCCCCATCACCTTTCGGGCCTTAAACCAGAACGCCCCATCACTTGGTGATGGGGCGTTCTGGTTTTCACTGCGAAAGGTGATGGGGCGTTTACTGGGCCTTGCCGAGGAAATCCTGCAGTCGCTGCACGCCGGTGGCGAGGTCGTCGTCGCCCAGTGCGTAGGAGAGGCGCAGGAAGCCGGACGGGCCGAACGCCTCGCCCGGAACCACTGCCACTTCCACCTCGTCCAGGATCAGGGACGCCAGCTCGGCCGAGGTCTGCGGCGTGGCGGTGCCGGCGGTCGTGGGGAACTCCTTGCCCAGCAGCCCGCGGACGTCCGCGTACACGTAGAAGGCGCCCTTCGGCGTCGGGCATTCCACGCCCTCAATGGCGTTCAGGCCAGCCACGATCGCCTTCCGGCGGCGGTCGAAGGCCACCTTCATCTCGTCGACCGCGGTCAGCGGGCCGGAGACAGCGGCGAGGGCGGCGATCTGCGGAATGTTCGACACGTTGGAGGTGGCGTGCGACTGCAGGTTGGTGGCGGCCTTGATGACATCCGCCGGGCCGATCATCCAGCCGACGCGCCATCCGGTCATGGCATAGGTCTTGGCCACACCGTTGAGGATGACCACCTTGTCGCCGAGTTCGGGAACGGCCGTGGCGATGGAGGTGAACGGAACCCCGTCATAGGTCAGGTGCTCGTAGATCTCGTCGGTGACCACCCAGATGCCCTTCGACGCTGCCCACTTGCCGATCTCGGCCACCTGTTCGGGGGAGTAGACGGCGCCGGTGGGGTTCGACGGCGAGACGAACAGGAGGATTTTGGTCCGGTCCGTGACGGCTGCTTCGAGCTGCTCGACAGTCACCAGGTAGCCCTGCTCCGGCCCCGCAAAAACCTCGACGGGCACGCCGCCGGCCAGCCGGATTGCTTCAGGGTAGGTGGTCCAGAACGGCGCGGGGACAATGACCTCGTCGCCCGGATCCACCAGGGTGGCGAACGTGTTGTAGACGGCCTGCTTGCCGCCGTTGGTCACCAGCACCTGGGAGGGGTCGACGGCGTATCCGGAGTCCCGGAGCGTCTTCTCGGCGATGGCCTTCTTCAGTTCGGGAAGCCCGCCGGCGGGGGAGTAGCGGTGGTACTTCGGCTGCCCGGCGGCCTCTATGGCCGCCTGGACAATGTAGTCCGGGGTGGGGAAATCCGGCTCGCCTGCGCCGAAGCCAATCACCGGACGCCCAGCAGCCTTCAGCGCTTTCGCCTTGGCATCAACGGCCAGGGTGGCGGATTCGGCAATTGCGGATATGCGCTGGGAAACGCGGGCGGCAGACATGGCAGGTCCGTTCTACGCTTGCAGCCGGATGGCTGGAATGTGGGATTCGACGTTTTCTACTCTATGCTGTTCACCGGACCCTCCGGGGTGCCGGATGTGAAATGTGACTGGTCCGCCAGGCACGGACACACCGGCTTGCGGAGGGGCTGGAACGGGTCGGTTTTACGAACGCGAAGATGTTGCCGTAGACTGATTCACCGGTGTTGAAACACAGATGATGGCGTGCGCCCCAGTGAAAGCTGGTGAATCGCCGTTGCTGCTTGGTTTTCACTCCATAGGGTAGTGGCGCAATTGGTAGCGCAGCGGTCTCCAAAACCGCAGGTTGCAGGTTCGAGTCCTGTCTGCCCTGCGCAAGCTGCCCCGGGCAATAAATCCGGGGCAAGCGCAGCAACCATGGTTCTGATCAGGGCCGGGTAATCCACCATTGCAAAGATGAGCGAGGACCAGGTGACCGAAACAGCTGCCAGCAGCTCCAAGGGCCGCCCAGCTAAGAAGGATGCCAAGGCAAACATCTTCGCCCGTATTGCACTTTTCGTCCGCCAGATCATCGGCGAGCTGAAAAAGGTCGTTGCCCCCACCCGCAAGGAACTGATCAACTACACGCTCGTGGTGCTGGTGTTCGTGGCCATCATGATGGTCATCGTCAGCCTGCTGGACATCGGTTTTGGAACTGCTGTCGGCTGGCTCTTCGGCGGGACAGGCCCCACGGACAACTAAGGCTGCAGGGTCCGCAGGCTGCGCGCTCCATCCGGGAAACCGGAGGGGAGCGCCGGTGTGCGGAATTGAGCCATTTAAATAGGCATGTTAGGCAATGAGGAAGCAGGAGACCAAGTGTCTGAGCAGGAGCTCGAGGTAACCGGGACTGAGCAGGAAGAGGCCGTGGACATCACCGCAGAAATCGGTGAAGAGTCTGAGGTTGAGTCCTCCGCGCCCGAATCCGATGACGCCGATGCCGACGCGGAGGCTGACAGCGAAGCAGAGTCCGGCGATGCCGACGCTGACGCCCTCGCCGCCGCGGCAGCCGCCGCTGCCGTTGACCCGGCAGATGAATTCAAGGCCAAGCTGCGCCGGCAGGAAGGTGACTGGTACGTCATCCACTCCTACGCCGGTTACGAAAACCGCGTGAAGGCCAACCTTGAGACCCGCATCCAGACCCTGGACATGGAAGATTACATCTTCGAGATCCAGGTGCCCATGGAAGAGGTCGTCGAGATCAAGAATGCCCAGCGCAAGGTCATTAACCGCGTCCGCATTCCCGGCTATGTCCTGGTCCGCATGGACCTGACCGACGCCTCCTGGGGCGCCGTCCGCCACACTCCCGGTGTCACCGGCTTCGTGGGCAACGCCCACAACCCCGTGCCGCTGCGCCTCGATGAGGTCTTCTCCATGCTCGCGCCGGTCTTCGAAGAAGAGCAGGCCGAGAAGGGCAAGCCGGTCAACAAGCAGCACCAGGCACCGGTGGACGTCGATTTCGAGGTCGGCGAGTCCGTCATCGTCAAGGAAGGCCCGTTCGAGACCCTTCCCGCCACAATCTCCGAGATCAAGGTCGAATCCCAGACCCTCGTGGTGCTGGTTTCCATC
This sequence comes from Pseudarthrobacter sp. 1G09, assembly GCF_050038305.1. Classification (NCBI taxonomy): domain Bacteria; kingdom Bacillati; phylum Actinomycetota; class Actinomycetes; order Micrococcales; family Micrococcaceae; genus Pseudarthrobacter; species Pseudarthrobacter sp. 1G09. The sequence continues at coordinate 3,185,834 of NZ_CP188306.1, read as the reverse complement.
TTCGAACGCGAAACGCCGGTCACCCTGGCGTTCAACCAGGTCACCAAGATCTGATTACCCGAGAATTCGTTCCGGCGCTGCCCGCTTAGCGGCTCCGGAACGGCAGGCCGCCTTGCCATGGCGGCCAAAAACCTGGGCCACGCTCCTGTGCCCCAGGAAGTTATTGAGAGAAGGACCCTACATTGGCTCCCAAGAAGAAGGTCACCGGCCTGATCAAGCTGCAGATCCAGGCAGGTGCCGCTAACCCGGCCCCGCCGATCGGTCCTGCACTTGGCCAGCACGGCGTCAACATCATGGAATTCTGCAAGGCGTACAACGCTGCAACGGAAGCCCAGCGCGGCAACGTCATCCCCGTGGAAATCACCGTCTACGAGGACCGTTCCTTCACGTTCATCACCAAGACCCCGCCGGCTGCAGAGCTCATCAAGAAGGCTGCAGGCGTTGCCAAGGGTTCGGCTACCCCGCACACCGTCAAGGTTGCCAAGCTGACCCAGGCACAGGTTAACGAGATCGCCTCCACCAAGATGGAAGACCTCAACGCCACCAGCCTCGAAGGCGCAGCGAAGATCATCGCCGGCACCGCCCGCTCCATGGGTATCACCGTCGAGGGCTAATACCCCCTACCGCCGCCTGACGCCGCGCATGAGCATGGCGCCGAGTGGCACCGCCGGAATTCCGGCACCACCAACAATTGAAATGCCGTTCATCCGGGACGAATAACCGTCCGGATTACCGGCTGTGGCAGGGCCCAGCGCGGTCCGCAGACCACAACTGCACAAGGAGAAAGAGCAGCATGGCAAAGCGCAGCAAAGCATATGAGGCAGCAGCCGCCAAGATTGACGCGGAGAAGTCCTACGCGCCGTTCGAGGCAGTGACCCTCGCCAAGGACACCAACCCGTCCAAGTTCGACGCCACCATCGAGGTCGCTTTCCGCCTCGGCGTGGATCCCCGCAAGGCTGACCAGATGGTCCGCGGTACGGTCAACCTGCCCCACGGCACCGGTAAGACCGCCCGCGTCCTGGTCTTCGCCACTGGCGACAAGGCCGAGGCAGCAATCGCAGCCGGCGCCGACTTCGTTGGCTCCGACGACCTGATCGAAAAGATCGCCGGCGGCTGGACCGACTTCGACGCCGCTGTTGCCACCCCTGACCTCATGGGCAAGGTTGGCCGCCTCGGTAAGGTCCTGGGTCCCCGCAACCTGATGCCGAACCCCAAGACCGGCACCGTGACCCCCGACGTCACCAAGGCTGTCAACGACATCAAGGGCGGCAAGATCGACTTCCGCGTCGACAAGCACTCCAACCTGCACTTCATCATCGGCAAGGTGTCGTTCGACGCCGTCAAGCTGGCTGAGAACTACGCAGCAGCACTGGAAGAGGTGCTTCGCCTGAAGCCGTCCGCTTCGAAGGGCCGCTACATCCAGAAGGCCACCGTTGCCACCACCTTCGGCCCCGGCATCTCCGTGGACCCGAACGTCACCAAGGTGCTCACCGAGGCCTAAGCCTTACAGAACATCTGCCCGGATTAGTCCGGAGCATTGAAAACCGCCCGGCGCGCATGCGCCGGGCGGTTTTTGCTTAACTTGTTCCCGCCTTCTGCCTAAGCTGGGGAAATGCCCGGGACACCGCTTCCCCTCCCGCCGGACGCGGTCGCCGCCGGCATCACCATCAGCCCCGTAGACATCCCCGCGCGGGACAGCCGAACGCAACCGCCCGGCGTCGTACCTTCCGAAGACTTCCGTGCGTGCCATGCCCTGCGCGAAACCCACGAACTATCCCTCTGGGGCAACCTGGACCGGTGCCCCACGCTGGCCGAGTCGCTGGAATTCTGGCGGGGGAACCAGTACGAGGAACGGCACCTGTTTCTGGCCAGCCGCGACGGCAGTCCTGCGGGGCTGTGCTCGGTGACCCTGCCCCTGCGGGAGAACACTGATACCGCGGGAATCGATGTGCTGGTCCACCCCGCCCAAAGGCGGCAGGGCGTTGGCCGCACGCTGCTGCAGTTTGCCGAAGCCGTGGCCCGCCGCCAAGGGCGCACCTCATTGGACGGCTACCACGAGATCCCGCTGGACCACGTAGGCCCGGATGCGGCGATGCTGCCTGCGAAGTCCGGTTCGGGTGCGCTGCCCCTCGCCGACCCCGCCACTGCCTTTGCCTCGGCGGCCGGCTACACGCTTGAACAGGTGGAACGGTCCAGCCGGCTGGACCTGCCCGTGCCTGCAGGTCTGATGGCCCGGATTGAGGCCGAAGCCGCCGCCCGGGCCTCCGGCTACTCAGTGGTCCGCTGGGACGATCAGTGCCCCGACGAATTTGTTACCGACCTCGCCGCGCTCAAGGAGACCATGAGCACCGATGTCCCCACTGCCGGTCTGGGCTGGGAACAGGAGGCCTGGGATCCGGCCCGGGTTCGTGACGAGGAGGCCGCCATGGTCCGCGGCGGTGTGCAGTCCGTGGTGGCAGCGGCGCGGCACCGCGGGACGGGTGAACTGGTTGCCTATACGGTCCTGAACTGGCGTCCGGAAGTACCGGGATCCGCTACCCAGCAGGACACGCTGGTGGCCGGCCCGCACCGCGGACACCGGCTGGGCATGTTGGTCAAAGCCGCAAACCTGGGCCGGGCACAGGCCAGGTGGCCTTCGGTCCGCTCGGTTTTGACGTGGAACGCCAGCGAAAACCGGCATATGCTTTCGATTAATATTGCGCTTGGATTCAGGCCTGCCGGCTATGAAGGGGAGTGGCAGAAACGGCTGGGATGATGCCCCGTATGGCAAAAGACGTGAAGATCGAGCAGCTCTGGATTCCTGACTCCCTTGAGGCGCCGGACGCCGCCGATTTCCTTGCCGCCCTCGAAGTGGGCCGGAAGGTTCGGATGGCCACCTGGGGGAGTGATGACCTTGCCTACGGTCCCCTCGAGAAGCTCCTGGAATTTGAGGATCCGTACGAGCGGCAACTCATCCTGGTCGCCAAAGTGGACGGCGAAATAGTCGGCACCGTGGACATCGCCCTGCCCCTGACCGACCACCTGGACCTCGCGGAATTCACCCTGGACATCCTGCCCGAATTCCAGCGGCAGGGCGTGGGGCGGCGGCTTCTGGAGGCTGCAGAGCAGCTGGCCCGCGGCGAAGGCCGCACCATGATCCTGGTGGACACCAACCATCCCGGCGCGTCACTGGATGAGTTCGAGCGGGCCCTCCTGGTACCGGGAACCGGGCTGGGCTTCGTCCCGCTGGACAGCCGTGAGGTGGAGTTCGCCCAGAAGACCGGGTACACGCTTCAACACATCGAGCAGTTCAGCGCCTGCATCCTGCCACTGGATTCGAAGCTTGTGGCGGACCTCCAGGCAGAGGCTGATGACGCCAACAACGGCCGCTACCGCCTGCACCACTGGACCGACCGCTGCCCGGACCGTTGGCTTGAGGCCGTCGCGGTACTCGAGAACCAGGCCGGCGCGGTCGTCGACCCCGATCTTGACCTCCCTGTGGAGCAGGACATGGTGTTCGACGGCGGCATCCTGCGCGAAGCCGAGGATGTCGCCATCGCGCAGGGCCGGCGGACGGTGGTCACCGCCGTCGAGCACCTCGCCTCGGGCACGCTGGTGGGACTGACCACCATCACCGTTCTGGCACACCGTGCCGACGTGGTTTTCCAGGACGACACCCTGGTGCTGCAGGAGCACCGGGGCAACAAGCTGGGCCTGCTGATCAAGGTCTCCAACATGGAACGGCTCACCGAGCAGTTCCCTGACGCGCGCGTCATCTACACCTGGAACGCTCCGGACAACAGGTACCTCCTCACCGTCAACCAGCAGCTGGGTTTCCGCATTGCCGGGGTGACCGGTATATGGCAGAAGGAGCTGCCGAAGCTCCGTACCAGCACCAGCTGAGGCCCCGATTTGGCGTCCTGCCACGGGCTCCCGTAGACTTGGAGGACCAAAGACCGTCGGTTGTTGGAAATCCACTCTTTCGAGCATTGCTCAACTCTGCAGTTGTGCGCGGGAGATGAAGTGGCTTTCTGGACGAAGGACCCTGACATAGGGCGGCCGGCGCAGGTGAACGAAGCAACGCTCCATGGAAACATGTTGAGCCAAGCCCCGTGCATCTGCGCGGGGCGTTTTTAGTTTTAGCTCACCTGAGCGGGACCCTCGAATACCGGCACTATCCCCGGAAGGAGGGTTATGGCAACGCCTACCAAGGTTTCAGCAGTAGCTGAGATCACTAACGATTTCAAGGAATCGAACGCCGCTGTCCTGACCGAATACCGCGGGCTCACCGTTGCACAGCTCAAGCAGCTGCGTGTTTCTCTCGGCCAGGACACCAAGTTCGCGGTCGTCAAGAACACCCTGACCGCCATTGCAGCCAAGGAAGCCGGCGTCGAAGCATTCGACGGCCAGCTTGCCGGCCCCACTGCAATCGCGTTCATCAAGGGTGACGCAGTTGCCGCTGCCAAGAGCCTGACGGATTTTGCCAAAGCCAACAAGCAGCTGGTCATCAAGACCGGTTACTTCGAAGGCAAGGCACTGGACGCCAGCGAGGTCGCCGCACTGGCTGCCCTCGAGTCCCGTGAGCTGCAGCTCGCCAAGGTTGCAGGCATCCTCAAGGCTCCTGCTGCCGCAGCTGCACGCATCATCGATGCGCTGCGTCTCAAGCTTGAAGAAGAGAACGGTGCACCGGCAGCTGCCGAAGCGCCGGCCGCTGAAGAGTCTGCTGACTCTGCAGCTGAAGCAGCAGCCGAGGCACCCGCCGAGGCTCCCGCTGCCGAAGAGAACTAATTCTCTTTACCCCACCAGACTCCGGTCTCCGTCCGGCTCCGCGCCGTTCGGACACCACAACAGGAAGGACGCCTACCATGGCGAAGCTCAGCAACGAAGAGCTCATTGAAGCTTTCAAGGAACTGACCATCATCGAGCTCTCCGAGTTCGTCAAGCTCTTCGAAGAGACCTTCGAAGTAACCGCTGCTGCTGTAGCCGTTGCCGGCCCCGCCGCCGGTGGCGCTGCTGAAGAGGCTGAAGAGAAGACCGAATTCGACGTCGTTCTCGAGTCCGCTGGCGAAAAGAAGATCGCAGTGATCAAGGAAGTACGTGCCATCACTTCCCTGGGTCTGAAGGAAGCCAAGGACCTGGTTGACAGCGCACCCAAGGCTGTTCTCGAAGGCGCCACCAAGGAAGCTGCCGAGAAGGCCAAGGAGCAGCTCGAGGCTGCAGGCGCCAGCGTTACCGTCAAGTAACAACGGTTTCTCCACGAATAGCCCCGTCCCACTGCCTGGCAGTGGGACGGGGTTTTTCTGTGTCCGGACCCATCTGAGTAGCAGCAGGTGTCGTTATGAGCCCTCATAACGACACCTCCTGCTACCTACATCGGGTCCGAGATGTCAGCGACGACGGCGCCGAGGGCGGACGTGAGTGCATCGGCGTCGACGAATGCGCTGTAGCCGTGGGCGCCGGCACCCATCGATATCCGCCGCCCTGTGATGGTGGCGTCGGCGTACACCGGCCATGGACTGGTGCTCCCCAGCGGCGTGATGGTTCCGCGTTCATAGCCTGTTGCCTCAAGGGCGATGTCCGCTGGCGGCAGGGACAGCTTGTTGACACCCACCAGCTGCCGCAGCTTGGGCCAGGAGATCTGCCGGTCACCGGGTACCAGGGCGAACAGGAACGTCCCGTCCTTGTGCTTCACTACCAGGGATTTGACGATGTCCGCCGGCGTGATGCCAAGGATTCCGGCAGCCTCTTCGAGGCTCCTCGCCGCTGGCCGTTCCACCACTTCCACGTGGAGGCCCCGGGCCGCGGCGTCGGCCAGGAACCGTTCGCGTCCGACGCCGTCCGTTCCGTTTGCCGCAAGGCCCGCCATCAGTCGCGGTAGAGCAGGAGCGCTTCGCCCTGCCCGCCTCCGCCGCACAGGGACACCGCTGCCTTGCCGCTTCCGCGCCGCTTCAGCTCATGAGCGGCATGCCCCGCGAGGCGTGCTCCGGACGCCCCGATGGGGTGGCCCAGGGCGATGGCGCCGCCGTGGATGTTGCACTTCTCCAGCGGATAGTCGAGGTCCTTCAACGACTGCACTGCCACCGACCCGAAGGCTTCGTTGACCTCGATGAAGTCGAGATCAGCTGTGCTCCAGCCGGCCTTGCCCAAGGCGTTCATGATGGCGTTCGAGGGCTGGGAGTGCAGCGAATTGTCAGGCCCGGCCACCTGGCCCGGCTTGCCCACCACCGCGAGGTATTCCAGCCCGTGCTCTTCGGCATAAGCCCGCGATGAGAGCACCAGGGCCGCGGCGCCATCGGAAAGGGGGGAAGAGTTGCCCGCCGTGATGGTGCCGTCGGTGACGAAGGCGGCGCGAAGCCCGCCGAGGGACTCCACGGATGAATTGGGCCGGACGCCCTCGTCCGTGTCCACTACCAGGGGGTCGCCCTTCCGCTGCTTGACGCTGATGGCGACGATCTCGTCGTCGAACGTTCCGTTCTTGGCAGCCAGCGCCGCACGCTGGTGTGACTGGGCCGCAACATTGTCCTGTGAAGGCCTGTCGATGCCGAGGGCGAGGTTGCCTGTTTCGGTGGACAAGCCCATCGACTGGCCGTCGAAGGCGTCGGTGAGCCCGTCATGGGCGGCCACGTCCAGGGCCTGGATGGAGCCGTAGGTCCAGCCCTGCCGCGACCCCGGCAGGATGTGGGGAGCCCGTGTCATCGATTCCTGGCCGCCGGCCACCACTACTGCGGCCTCGCCGGCGCGGATCATCCGGGCCGCGTCGATGACGGCGGTGAGCCCCGACAGGCACACCTTGTTGATCGTCACCGCGGGGACGTTCCAGCCGATCCCTGCGGCAATGGCGCTCTGGCGGGCCGGGTTCTGGCCCGCCCCCGCCTGCAGGACCTGGCCCATGATGACCGCTTCCACGTCAGCCACCGCCGCGCCGCTGGCGTCCAGGGCGGCGCGGATGGCGTGCGCGCCGAGGTCTACGGCCGTGAAGCTGGCCAGCTGCCCGTTGATCCGCCCCTGCGGGGTGCGGACTGCTGCAAGGATGACAACGTCGCTGTTGCCGGGGGAGTTGCCCATGGTTATCTCTTCCGATCTCATCCGATGTAAGCCACCAAGGATATCGTGACCCTGGTCACCCCATCTATTCAAACGCGGCGGCACCCATGTGCATTCCGGGTCCGCGCCGCCGCCTGCAGTCGCGGCAGCTGGAAGACGGCAGGGGAGAGGTCCCCATGGCCGGAATGTGCACGACGGCGGCAGCTTGCGTAGGGTGGACGGCGGAAACTCATGCAGGGGGCAGCCATGCCGCACCCGGGACGGATGGAGCAATGACAGTGAAGAAGATCCTCGCCCTGGCAGCAGTTGTTGGCGTCGCCGGGCTGACTGCCTGCTCAGTGTCGGCGCCCGCTCCGGCCGAAACCGCTGACGCGGGCCAGACCTCCAGCCCGACTGCCAGCAGCGCCGCCTCCGCCAGTGACGGCCCGTCGGCGTCCTCCGCCCCGTCCGGCGGCGCGACCGGTGGTGCCAAGGAAGCCTGCGAACGCTTCAACTCGCTCTTCGCCGACTACGCCGCTGTGCCCTCCGGCGACGCCAACGGCTACGAGGACATCTACCTGCAGGCAGAAGACGCCAAGGGCACCGTCACCGGCGACCTCCAGGGCCTCTTCGCCTCGCTCAGCCTCCTGGCCATCGACCACTCCAGCGCAGCCGAAAGCGGCGGCGAGCCCGCCCAGGCTTCCAGGGACGCCGTGCGCGACGCGGTCTTTGCCAACTCTGGAACATGCTCTGCCGAAGGCGTGACGCTCAAGCTCTAGCCGGCCGCCGGGAACCGGAAAGCGGCCGGAAACGGGTGCTTGCAATCCTGCGCGAAGTGGGGTAGACACATAGGTTGTTTTGCCGTATCGTAGATATTTGCGTCTTCCCTGTTTACCTTCAGCCTTCATATAGCGGTGGGCTTTGCCTGGCAGCTGGCAATAAACGTGCCGTCGATACGTCACAACACAGCCAGCCGGGCCCCGGGTCATATAGCGGAACCGGATGGTAGCGCTGCGGAGTAACTTCTGCAGGGTGCACAGCGGGGGAGATCTGAAAACGCCTGAAGGTCTGTGGAAGGATCCCTCTTGGTCGCCTCGAGCACCTCTAATAACGAAACCGCTAACACCGCCGACAGCACTGATGGTGCCACTCGCCGGCTCTCATTCGCAAAGATTCACGAACCCCTTGATGTTCCGAATCTGCTTGCCCTGCAGACGGACAGCTTTGACTGGCTCGTCGGCAACGAACGCTGGCAGGCACGCGTAGCGAAGGCCGTCGAAGAAAACGATCTCAGCGTCGCTACGACGTCCGGCCTGTCGGACATCTTCGAAGAGATCTCCCCGATCGAGGATTTCCAGGGCACCATGTCCCTGAGCTTCTCCGATCCGGAGTTCGCTGACCCGAAGTACACCATGGCCGAGTGCAAGGACCGGGACGCAACCTACTCGGCTCCGCTGTACGTCAAGGCCGAGTTCATGAACAACAACACGGGCGAAATCAAGCAGCAGACCGTGTTCATGGGCGACTTCCCGCTGATGACCGAGAAGGGTACCTTCGTGGTCAACGGCACCGAGCGTGTCGTCGTCTCCCAGCTGGTCCGTTCGCCGGGCGCCTACTTTGAGCGCGCCGCTGACAAGACCAGCGACAAGGACATCTTCACCGCCAAGATCATCCCGTCCCGCGGTGCATGGTTTGAGCTCGAGATCGACAAGCGCGACCAGGTCGGTGTCCGCCTCGACCGCAAGCGCAAGCAGTCAGTCACGGTCCTGCTGAAGGCCCTGGGCTGGACCGAAGGCCAGATCCTCGAAGAGTTCGGCCAGTACGACTCCATGCGCGCAACGCTGGAGAAGGACGCCACCGAAACCCGCGAAGACGCCCTGCTGGACATCTACCGCAAGCTGCGTCCGGGCGAGCCGCCCACAGTCGAGGCTGCCCAGTCCCTGCTGGACAACCTGTACTTCAACTCCAAGCGCTACGATCTGGCCAAGGTTGGCCGTTACAAGATCAACCGCAAGCTGGGCATCGACCGCTCCCTTGGCGACAAGGAAGCCTCGGTCCTGCACGTTGAAGACATCGTTGCCATGATCAAGTTCCTCGTTGCGCTGCACGCCGGCGAGAAGACCATCAAGGGCACCCGTGACGGCCAGGAAGTGGACCTGCGCGTCGAAATCGACGACATCGACCACTTCGGCAACCGCCGTATCCGCGCCGTCGGCGAGCTCATCGAGAACCAGGTCCGCACCGGCCTGTCCCGCATGGAGCGCGTTGTCCGCGAGCGTATGACCACCCAGGACGTCGAGGCCATCACGCCGCAGACCCTGATCAACATCCGCCCCGTCGTGGCAGCCATCAAGGAGTTCTTCGGAACTTCGCAGCTGTCGCAGTTCATGGACCAGAACAACCCGCTTTCGGGCCTGACCCACAAGCGCCGCCTGTCGGCCCTTGGCCCCGGTGGTCTGTCCCGTGACCGCGCCGGCATGGAAGTCCGTGACGTGCACCCGTCCCACTACGGACGTATGTGCCCCATCGAAACTCCTGAAGGCCCGAACATCGGCCTGATCGGTTCGCTGGCATCCTACGGACGCATCAACCCGTTCGGCTTCATCGAGACGCCGTACCGCCTGGTCAAGGACGGAGTTGTTTCCGACGACGTCCAGTACCTGACGGCCGACGACGAAGCCGAGGTCCTGATCGCCCAGGCCAACGCACCGCTGGATGCTGACAAGAAGTTCTCGGAAGAGACCGTTCTTGTCCGTGCCCGTGGTGGTGGAGGCGAGCCTGTTCTGGTTCCCGCCGCAGACGTCGAGTTCATGGACGTTTCCCCGCGCCAGATGGTGTCCGTGGCTACGGCCCTGATCCCGTTCCTCGAGCATGACGATGCCAACCGTGCACTCATGGGTGCCAACATGCAGCGCCAGGCCGTGCCGCTGGTCCGTTCCGAGGCCCCGTTCGTGGGTACCGGCATGGAGCGCGCCGCAGCCGTCGACGCCGGTGACGTCACCATTGCCAAGAAGGCAGGTGTGGTTACCGAGGTCTCCGCTGAGCTGGTCATCATGCTCAACGACGACGGTACGGAAACCAATTACCGCATCAACAAGTTCGCACGCTCCAACCAGGGCAACTGCTACAACAACCGCGTCCTGGTAAACGAAGGCCAGCGCCTGGAGGTCGGCGGCATCATCGCTGACGGCCCGGCAACGGACCAGGGCGAGCTCGCCCTTGGTAAGAACCTGCTCGTGGCATTCATGTCATGGGAAGGCCACAACTTCGAGGACGCCATCATCCTCTCGCAGCGCATCGTTGCCGAGGACGTTCTTTCCTCCATCCACATCGAGGAGCACGAGATCGATGCCCGCGACACCAAGCTTGGTGCCGAGGAAATCACCCGTGACATCCCCAACGTGTCCGAGGAAGTCCTGGCAGGCCTGGACGAGCGCGGCATCATCCACATCGGTGCCGAGGTTGAAGCCGGCGACATCCTGGTCGGAAAGGTCACCCCGAAGGGTGAAACCGAACTGACCCCGGAAGAGCGCCTCCTGCGCGCCATCTTCGGTGAGAAGTCCCGCGAAGTGCGCGACACTTCCCTGAAGGTGCCGCACGGCGAGTCCGGCACCGTCATCGGTGTCCGCGTCTTCGACCGCGACAACGACGACGAGCTGCCCCCGGGCGTGAACCAGCTGGTCCGCGTCTACGTGGCCGCCAAGCGCAAGATCACCGACGGCGACAAGCTCGCCGGCCGCCACGGCAACAAGGGTGTTATCTCCAAGATCCTCCCGATCGAGGACATGCCCTTCCTTGCCGACGGCACCCCCGTTGACATCGTCCTGAACCCGCTGGGTGTTCCGGGCCGTATGAACGTGGGCCAGGTGCTCGAAACGCACCTCGGCTGGGTTGCCAAGACCGGCTGGAAGATCGAAGGCGAGCCCGAGTGGGTCAAGCAGCTGCCGAACCTGCCGCGCGAGAGTGGTCCCACCACTGTTGCAACGCCGGTATTCGACGGCGCCCGCGAAGAAGAAATCACGGGCCTGCTCGACTCCACCAACGTAACCCGCGACGGTGACCGCCTGATCAACTCCTCCGGCAAGACCCGCCTGTTTGACGGCCGCTCCGGCGAGCCGTTCCCGGATCCGATCTCGGTCGGCTACATGTACATCCTGAAGCTCCACCACCTGGTGGACGACAAGATCCACGCCCGCTCCACCGGACCGTACTCCATGATCACGCAGCAGCCGCTGGGTGGTAAGGCACAGTTCGGTGGCCAGCGCTTTGGTGAAATGGAAGTGTGGGCCCTCGAAGCCTATGGCGCCGCCTACACGCTCCAGGAACTCCTCACCATCAAGTCCGATGACATCCACGGCCGCGTCAAGGTCTACGAAGCCATCGTCAAGGGCGAGAACATCCCGGAGCCGGGCGTTCCCGAATCCTTCAAGGTCTTGATCAAGGAAATGCAGTCGCTGTGCCTGAACGTGGAAGTGCTTTCCACGGACGGAACCACAATTGAAATGCGTGACTCTGATGACGCAGTCTTCACGGCTGCGGAAGAACTGGGCATCGATCTGTCTCGTGCAGAGCCCAGCTCCGTAGAAGAGGTCTAGCAGGTCCGGTCCGACGGCGGGTGCCCACCCGCCGTCGGACCTGACCTCCCTCATTCGTCAAGACTTCAGAATTTAGAGAACAAGAGAGAACAGGGACCATATGTCCAGCGAATCCTCCTTCGGCCTCATGCAGATCGGCCTCGCCACCGCGGAAGACATCCGTGGCTGGTCTTACGGCGAGGTTAAGAAGCCGGAAACCATCAACTACCGCACGCTCAAGCCCGAGAAGGACGGCCTCTTCTGCGAGAAGATCTTCGGCCCGTCCCGTGACTGGGAATGCTACTGCGGCAAGTACAAGCGCGTGCGCTTCAAGGGCATCATCTGTGAGCGCTGTGGCGTTGAGGTCACGCGCGCCAAGGTACGCCGTGAGCGCATGGGCCACATCGAGCTCGCCGCTCCCGTCACCCACATCTGGTACTTCAAGGGTGTTCCGTCCCGCCTGGGCTACCTCCTTGACCTGGCACCGAAGGACCTCGAAAAGGTCATCTACTTCGCTGCCTACATGATCACCAGCGTCGACGAGGCTGCCCGCCACGAGGAACTGCCCAACCTGCAGGTTGAGCACGACATCGAGAAAAAGCAGCTCATCGACAACCGCGACTCCGACATCGCGGCGATCGCCCGCGACCTCGAAGGCGAAATCGCCCGCCTTGAGGGCGAAGGCGCCAAGGCTGCCGACAAGAAGAAGGCCCGCGACTCCGCCGACCGCCAGATGGCCAACGTGCGCAAGCGCGCCGACGCCGACATCGAGCGCCTCGAGCAGGTCTGGGACCGCTTCAAGAACCTCAAGGTTGCCGACCTCGAAGGCGACGAGGGCCTGTACCGCGAACTGCGTGACCGCTACGGCATGTACTTCGAAGGCTCCATGGGTGCCGAGGCCATCAAGAAGCGCCTCGAGGGCTTCGACATGCAGGCCGAATCCGATCTGCTGCGCGACATCATTGCCAACGGCAAGGGCCAGCGCAAGACCCGTGCCCTCAAGCGCCTGAAGGTGGTCAACGCGTTCCTGACCACCAACAACAGCCCGCTCGGCATGGTCCTCGACGCTGTCCCGGTGATTCCGCCGGAACTGCGCCCGATGGTCCAGCTGGACGGTGGCCGCTTCGCGACCTCCGACCTCAACGACCTCTACCGTCGTGTGATCAACCGCAACAACCGACTCAAGCGCCTGCTTGACCTCGGTGCTCCGGAGATCATTGTCAACAACGAGAAGCGCATGCTTCAGGAAGCTGTTGACAGCCTCTTCGACAACGGCCGTCGTGGCCGTCCGGTCACGGGTCCGGGCAACCGTCCGCTGAAGTCCCTGAGCGACATGCTTAAGGGCAAGCAGGGCCGTTTCCGCCAGAACCTCCTTGGCAAGCGTGTTGACTACTCCGGCCGTTCGGTCATCGTCGTCGGCCCGCAGCTGAAGCTGCACCAGTGTGGCCTGCCCAAGCAGATGGCCCTGGAGCTCTTCAAGCCGTTCGTGATGAAGCGCCTGGTTGACCTCAACCACGCACAGAACATCAAGTCGGCCAAGCGCATGGTCGAGCGTTACCGTCCGCAGGTTTGGGACGTGCTCGAAGAGATCATCACCGAGCACCCGGTGCTGCTCAACCGTGCACCTACCCTGCACCGCCTGGGCATCCAGGCGTTCGAGCCGCAGCTTGTTGAAGGCAAAGCCATCCAGCTTCACCCGCTGGTTTGTGGTGCCTTCAACGCTGACTTCGACGGTGACCAGATGGCAGTGCACCTGCCGCTGAGCCCCGAGGCGCAGGCTGAGGCGCGCATCCTGATGCTGTCCTCGAACAACATCCTGAAGCCGTCCGATGGACGCCCGGTCACCCTGCCTTCGCAGGATATGATCATCGGCCTCTACCACCTGACCACCAAGCGGAAGGGTTCGGCCGGCGAAGGCCGCATCTTCGGTTCGGTATCCGAGGCCATCATGGCGTTCGATGCCCGCGACCTTCACCTGAACTCCCAGGTCAAGATCCGCCTCGAAGGCTTCGTGCCCTACGCCGGTTGGGAAGCCCCCGAAGGTTGGGAGCAGGGCCAGCCCGCAATCGTGGAAACCTCGCTGGGCCAGGTCCTCTTCAATGAGACCCTGCCCGAGGACTACCCCTGGGTTGAGGCTGTAGCGGACAAGGGCGAACTGTCCAGGATCGTCAACGACCTCGCAGAGCGCTACCCGAAGGTTGTCACCGCGGCAACGCTGGACAACCTGAAGGATGCCGGTTTCTACTGGGCCACCCGTTCGGGCGTCACGGTTGCCATCTCCGACATCGAGGTTCCGGCTGCCAAGCCGCAGATCCTTGCCGGTTACGAGGAACGCGCCGCCAAGATCCAGGGCCAGTACGACAAGGGCCTGATCGACGACGACGAGCGTCGCCAGGAACTCATCGAGATCTGGAACAAGGCCACCAACGATATCGCTGCGGTGATGCGTGAGAGCCTGTCGCCGATGAACACCATCAACCGCATGGTGTCCTCCGGTGCGCGTGGTAACTGGATGCAGGTCCGTCAGATCGCGGGTATCCGTGGCCTGGTGGCCAACCCTAAGGGTGAGATCATCCCGCGCCCCATCAAGTCCTCCTACCGTGAGGGCCTGTCGGTGCTGGAATACTTCATCGCCACGCACGGTGCCCGTAAGGGCCTCGCCGATACCGCTCTGCGTACCGCCAACTCGGGTTACCTGACCCGACGCCTGGTGGACGTCTCGCAGGATGTCATCGTCCGTGAAGAGGACTGCGGCACCGAGCGTGGCCTGGTCACGCCGATCGCCGTCGCCGACTCCAACGGTGAGCTGGTGCTGGACGAGAACGTCGAGAACAGCGCCTACGCACGTACGCTGGCTGTCGACGTCGTGGACTCCGAGGGCAACGTCCTCGCAGCCGCCGGCACCGACTGCGGCGACGTCGTCATCGACGAGCTCTTCAAGGCCGGCATCACCGAGGTCAAGGTCCGCTCGGTCCTTACCTGTGAGTCCAGCGTTGGCACCTGCGCCCTGTGCTACGGCCGTTCGTTGGCCACCGGCAAGACCGTGGACATCGGCGAGGCTGTCGGCATCATCGCCGCCCAGTCCATCGGTGAGCCCGGTACCCAGCTGACCATGCGTACGTTCCACACCGGTGGTGCAGTGTCCGCCGGCGGTGGCGACGACATCACCCAGGGTCTGCCCCGTATCCAGGAGCTCTTCGAAGCCCGTACTCCGAAGGGTGTTGCGCCGATTGCCGAGGCAGCCGGCCGCATCGCCATCGAAGAGTCCGAGCGCCAGATGCGCCTGGTCATCACTCCGGATGACGGAACGGAAGAGATCGCTTACCCGGTCCTCCGCCGTTCACGCCTGCTGATCGAAGACGGCGACCACGTCACCGTTGGCCAGAAGCTGATCAACGGTCCGGTGGACCCCAAGCAGGTTCTGCGCATCATGGGTCCGCGCGCGGCACAGAAGTTCCTGGTGGACGAAGTTCAGGGCGTGTACCGCAGCCAGGGCATCGGTATCCACGACAAGCACGTCGAGGTTATCGTCCGCCAGATGCTGCGCCGCGTCACGGTCATCGAGTCCGGCGAATCGGATCTGCTGCCCGGCGAGCTCGCCGAGCGCAGCCGCTTCGAAGATGCCAACCGCCGCGTTGTGTCCGAGGGCAAGACGCCGGCATCCGGCCGTCCGGAGCTCATGGGCATCACGAAGGCGTCGCTGGCCACCGAGTCCTGGCTGTCCGCAGCTTCCTTCCAGGAGACCACCCGCGTCCTGACGCAGGCGGCCATGGAAGGCAAGAGCGATCCGCTGCTGGGCCTCAAGGAGAACGTCATCATCGGTAAGCTGATCCCGGCCGGCACGGGTCTCCCGCGCTACACCGAGGTCACCGTGGAGCCCACTGAAGAAGCGAAGGCCAACCTGTTCACCGGCCCCAGCGCATTCAGTGACTTCTCGTACGACACCTTGGGCGGTGACGGAGCTCCCGAGTTCCACGCCATCCCGCTGGATGACTACGATCTCGGCAACGACTTCCGCTAAATACGGCTGTCAGCCTTTGGCTTGATTCCAAGGCCAGGCCCCGCACTTTCGAGTGCGGGGCCTGGCCCGTTAACCGGGCTTTGCGCCCGGTCACCAGGGCATTGGAGGACGACGGCGGCGGCCGGCTGCCGCCGTCGTCCGCCCTACACCTGATTAAGGCTCAGGATCAAGCCGTGCTAGACTTTTCTGTAATTGTTCTGTGTGGCAGTGGATGAAGGCCGCCGCAGCATCATTTTGGTTTTGTTCTCATGATGCTGGGTGTGAGCTTGTTTCCGGGTTGCGGGTAAGGTGCGCAACGAATGCCACCATTTTGCACGCCTAGGCAAGATTTGAGCCATCAGGTCTGCAGGGACAACGCCAAAACCGGAGCAGAGACGGCTGACGCCTGAATGTGCCGGTAGAGATCAAACCAACGGAGAACACGAGAGTGCCTACGATTAACCAGCTGGTCCGCAAGGGCCGCACGCCTAAGGTCAAAAAGACCAAGGCTCCTGCCCTGAACGGCAGCCCGATGCGCCGCGGTGTTTGCACCCGCGTTTACACCACCACCCCCAAGAAGCCGAACTCGGCTCTGCGTAAGGTTGCACGTGTGCGCCTTAACGGTGGCGTTGAAGTTACCGCTTACATCCCCGGTGTTGGCCACAACCTGCAGGAGCACTCCATTGTGCTCGTTCGCGGTGGTCGTGTGAAGGACCTCCCGGGTGTCCGCTACAAGATCGTCCGTGGCGCCCTCGATACCCAGGGTGTGAAGAACCGTAAGCAGGCCCGCAGCCGCTACGGCGCAAAGATGGAGAAGAAGTAATATGCCTCGCAAGGGTCCGGCCCCCAAGCGGCCGCTCGTACAGGATCCCGTTTACGGCTCCCCGCTGGTAACCCAGCTCATCAACAAGGTGCTCGTTGACGGCAAGAAGTCCACGGCAGAGCGCATCGTCTACGGTGCCCTCGAAGGCGCACGCGCCAAGTCCGGTGGCGACCCCGTGGCAGCACTGAAGAAGGCCATGGACAACGTCAAGCCTTCGCTTGAGGTCCGCTCACGCCGCGTTGGCGGCGCCACCTACCAGGTTCCGGTTGAGGTCAAGCCGGGCCGCTCCACCGCACTTGCCCTGCGGTGGCTGGTTGGCTACTCCAAGGCCCGCCGCGAAAAGACGATGACCGAGCGTCTCCAGAACGAAATCCTGGATGCGTCCAACGGTCTCGGTGCCGCTGTGAAGCGTCGCGAAGACACCCACAAGATGGCCGAGTCCAACAAGGCCTTCGCACACTACCGCTGGTAATACTCCCCGGACGCCGCCGGCTCAACCGAGCCGGCGGCGAACGTGTAGTCCATCCCAAAAGGAGACCCCGTGGCACAGGACGTGCTTACCGACCTTAGTAAGGTCCGCAACATCGGCATCATGGCCCATATTGATGCCGGCAAGACCACCACCACCGAGCGCATCCTGTTCTACACGGGTGTGAACCACAAGATCGGCGAAACGCACGACGGCGCTTCGACCACTGACTGGATGGAACAGGAAAAGGAACGCGGCATCACCATCACGTCTGCCGCCGTGACCTGCTTCTGGGAAAACAACCAGATCAACATCATCGACACCCCCGGCCACGTGGACTTCACTGTTGAGGTTGAGCGCTCCCTGCGCGTCCTCGACGGTGCTGTTGCTGTCTTCGATGGCAAGGAAGGCGTTGAGCCCCAGTCCGAGACTGTGTGGCGCCAGGCTGACAAGTACAACGTCCCGCGTATCTGCTTCGTCAACAAGATGGACAAGCTCGGCGCTGATTTCTACTTCACCGTAGACACCATCGTCAGCCGCCTCGGCGCCAAGCCGCTGGTCATGCAGCTGCCCATCGGTGCTGAGAACGACTTCATCGGCGTCGTGGACCTGCTCTACATGCGCGCCCTGGTCTGGCCCGGCGATGCAAAGGGTGACGTCACCATGGGTGCGAAGTACGAGATCCGCGAGATCCCGGCTGACCTCCAGGAAAAGGCCGAGGAGTACCGCGCAGCGCTCGTTGAGACCGTTGCAGAGTCCTCCGAGGAACTCATGGAGAAGTACCTTGAAGGCGAAGAACTCACCGTAGACGAGCTCAAGGCCGGCATCCGCAAGATGACGATCAACTCCGAGCTCTACCCGATCTTCTGTGGCTCCGCGTTCAAGAACCGTGGCGTCCAGCCGATGCTCGATGCAGTTGTCGACTACCTGCCGAACCCGCTCGACGTCCCGCCGATGGTCGGTCACGACCCCCGCGACGAAGAGAAGGAACTGACCCGCGCACCTTCCGCTGATGAGCCTTTCTCCGCACTGGCCTTCAAGATTGCAGCGCACCCGTTCTTCGGCCAGCTCACCTTCATCCGCGTGTACTCCGGTCACGTGGAAGCAGGCGCCCAGGTGGTCAACTCCACCAAGGGTAAGAAAGAGCGCATCGGCAAGCTGTTCCAGATGCACGCCAACAAGGAGATGCCCGTTGAGGGCGCCACCGCCGGCCACATCTACGCTGCCATCGGTCTCAAGGACACCACTACGGGCGACACCCTGTGCGACTCTGCAAACCAGATCGTGCTTGAGTCCATGAGCTTCCCGGAGCCCGTGATCTCGGTTGCCATCGAGCCGAACACCAAGGGTGACCAGGAGAAGCTCTCCACGGCCATCCAGAAGCTCTCCGCTGAGGACCCCACCTTCCAGGTGTCCCTCAACGAAGACACCGGCCAGACCATCATCGCCGGCATGGGCGAGCTCCACCTGGACATCCTGGTGGACCGCATGCGCCGCGAGTTCAAGGTCGAGGCAAACGTGGGTAAGCCCCAGGTTGCCTACCGCGAAACCATCAAGCGCGCCGTCGAACGCCACGACTACACGCACAAGAAGCAGACCGGTGGTTCGGGCCAGTTCGCAAAGATCCAGATTGCGATCGAACCGCTGGACACTGCCGAGGGCGAGCTGTACGAGTTCGAGAACAAGGTCACCGGTGGCCGCGTTCCGCGCGAATACATCCCGTCTGTCGACGCTGGTATCCAGGATGCACTGAACGACGGCGTCCTGGCCGGTTACCCGGTTGTGGGCATCAAGGCCACGCTGGTTGACGGCGCGTACCACGATGTTGACTCCTCGGAAATGGCGTTCAAGATCGCCGGCCGTATGGCTTTCAAGGAAGCCGCACGCAAGGCGAACCCTGTCCTGCTCGAACCGCTGATGGATGTTGAAGTCCGCACCCCTGAGGAATACATGGGTGAAGTTATCGGTGACATCAACTCCCGCCGTGGCCAGATGCAGTCCATGGAAGATGCACAGGGCGTCAAGGTTATCCGCGCGCACGTTCCGCTGTCCGGCATGTTCGGCTACATCGGTGACCTGCGTTCGAAGACCCAGGGCCGCGCTGTGTACTCCATGACGTTCAACAGCTACGCGGAGGTCCCGAAGGCCGTCGCCGACGAGATCATCCAGAAGAGCCGCGGCGAGTAGTCCGTACAGGGCACTTAAAGCGAATACCTCGGGTGCGCAGCCGGAAACGGACAGCGCAGCCGGTGCAGGTGGCCGGGGCCGGCGGGACCCATCCCGGTCAAGCCGGCTCCAGGCCATCTGCACGAACAGGCTCAGGGGATTAGTATTAGTTCCTGAATCTGCAATTTCACCAATCCAAAGCCCCCAAGTAGACTTGCCTGAGTTTCTGCCGCGAAAAGCGCGGTTGAAGGGCAAGCCATTTGAAATCGTTCTAGGAGGAACCTGTGGCAAAGGCAAAGTTCGAGCGGACTAAGCCGCACGTCAACATCGGCACCATCGGTCACGTTGACCACGGTAAGACGACGCTGACGGCCGCCATTTCCAAGGTGCTGTACGACAAGTACCCGGATCTTAACGAGAAGCGCGACTTCGCGTCTATCGACTCTGCTCCCGAAGAGCGTCAGCGCGGTATTACCATCAACATCTCCCACGTGGAGTACCAGACCGAGAAGCGCCACTACGCACACGTAGACGCCCCCGGTCACGCTGACTACATCAAGAACATGATCACCGGTGCTGCCCAGATGGACGGCGCAATCCTCGTGGTTGCTGCTACCGATGGCCCCATGGCTCAGACCCGCGAGCACGTTCTGCTCGCCCGCCAGGTTGGTGTTCCCTACCTGCTGGTCGCGCTGAACAAGTCCGATATGGTTGATGACGAAGAGCTCCTCGACCTCGTCGAAATGGAAGTTCGTGAGCTGCTCAGCTCGCAGGGCTTCGATGGCGATGAGGCTCCGGTTGTTCGCGTTTCCGGCCTGAAGGCTCTGGAAGGCGACCCGGTTTGGGTCAAGTCCGTTGAGGACCTGATGGCAGCTGTCGACGAGTCCGTTCCGGACCCCGTACGTGACCGTGACAAGCCGTTCCTGATGCCGATTGAAGACGTCTTCACCATCACCGGCCGTGGCACCGTTGTTACGGGCCGCGCCGAGCGTGGCACCCTCGCCATCAACTCCGAGGTCGAGATCGTTGGCATCCGCCCGGTCCAGAAGACCACGGTTACCGGTATCGAGATGTTCCACAAGCAGCTCGACGAAGCATGGGCCGGCGAGAACTGTGGCCTGCTGCTCCGTGGCCTGAAGCGCGACGATGTCGAGCGTGGCCAGGTTGTCGTCAAGCCGGGTTCCATCACCCCGCACACCGACTTCGAGGCCAACGTCTACATCCTGTCCAAGGACGAAGGCGGACGCCACAACCCGTTCTACTCGAACTACCGCCCGCAGTTCTACTTCCGTACGACGGACGTTACCGGCGTTATCACCCTGCCCGAGGGCACGGAAATGGTTATGCCCGGCGACAACACTGAGATGACCGTTGCGCTCATCCAGCCGATCGCTATGGAAGACGGCCTCGGCTTCGCTATCCGCGAAGGCGGCCGCACCGTGGGTTCGGGACGCGTCACCAAGATCATCAAGTAACTCTTGCTGATCATCGGATAGCCGGGATTATGTCCCGCTAATCCACAGAGGGCCCCGCTGCAGTGTGCAGCGGGGCCTTCTTTTGCTACCGTTAATCCACTCAATGGATAAATCGCAGGATTCCTGCCACGCTCTCGCTGAAAGGCCATCTCATGCCGGACGATTCGTACGAGGCAGGCTACCGGGCCGGTCACTTGCAGGGTTGGCTGGATGCCATGGCCAAAGTGGCTGAGCGCCAGGCGACAGAATCCGCAACGGCGCCGCCCGATCGGGTGCCTGCCCCCGCCCCGGCCCAGGCGTCGGTGGCGCGGCCTGCGTTCGCCCCGCCGACGGTCACGGCTCCTGCACCCCAACCGGCTCCTGCACCCCAACCGGTTGAGATGCTGCCAAACCGCCCTGCAGCAACTCCGCAGCCAGTTACCGTGGGGGCCGTTGCGACACCACGGCCAAAGCCCACCACCCAGCCTGTCCCATACCGCGGATACGCCGATGGCCCGTCCCGGCCGGCAGAATCAGCCGAAGAGGTGGCAGCCCGCCGGGAACGGCGTGACCGCCAGAACATCAACGTCACGCTGTATGTGGCGAGCCTCCTGCTCGTCGCCGCAGCGGCCCTGTTTGTGGGAACGGCGCTGCCGCCCATGATGAGGTTCGCAGGCGTCTGCTCCGTGGCTGCCCTGTTCTACGGTTCCGGATTCATTCTGCACCACCGCGTCCCGCGCCTGAAGCCTGCCGCGGTGGCCTTTACTGGCACCGGGCTGGCGCTCGTCCCTGTCATCGGCTTGGCCCTTTACAGTTTTGTCTGGCAAAACGGGCCTGCGGCGTGGCTCGCCACCTCGCTCGTTGGAACCCTTGCCTACGTTGCGGCCGCCCTCCGGCTCGAAAGCCGCGTGCTGGCGTATCTGTCGCTGACTTTCCTTATCTCCACCGCGTGGTCGGGTATGGCAGTCCTCGGTGCCGCCCTTGTTTGGTACTTCGTGATGCTCATAGCCGTAGCGGTCCTGTTCACCCTGCTGAGCCTGGTCAGGCCGGGCTGGCTTCCCCCGCTTTTCCTGCGGCCATTGGTAACTGTCCACCCCGTCGTGGTACCCGCGGTTGCCGTGGCTGCAACTTTCCTCCTGCGCACCAGCTTGGCCGAGTACGCGCTGATCCTCGGGCTCAGCGGTGCATACTTCGCCACCATGGCCGTCGCACCGAGAGCAAGCTTCAGGCTCCGCAACTTCTATGCGTCCCGCGCCGCACTGACAGTTGCGGGGGCGGTGGCTGTCCTGGAGCTCACCGATGCTGTGAGAGGCGCACTGCTGGCCGCCTGCGCGCTGCTTGCGGTGCAGGCCATCGGCGTTGCCGTGGGTGGCGGCCGTCTGGAGGCCTGGTTCCCTCCCCGCGGCCCTGACGGGGAAAGGGAACCGCTGACTGCCACCATAGCCAGTCCTGCCCCGGGCGAAACCTTGGCACCGCGTTGGCGTGCCGACGTCATGGTGACCTACATGGTGCACTGGGCGCTGACGGCAGCATTTGCGGGCAGCACTGTGCTGCGCAGCATTGCTGGCGAATGGGCGCCTGATGCAGGAGCAATTCCACTATGGGTGCCGGTACTGCTGCTGCTCCTGACGAGCTTTGCCCTGGCTGTCCGGCTGCGCCGGGCCGCTGAGTTTCTTCCGTTTGCGGGCATTGCCCTGGCGGGAGTTGTCAGCAGGGTGATGGGGGAGTGGCAGTTCGCCCTCATGGTGCTCCTCACCGCATTCTTTTGGCTGGTCCGTGGGTTCCGTGAAAGCGGCACGCAACGGCAGATCCTCCTTTTCAACACCAGGATCGCAGGCACGGTTGCAGTTCCCGCCGTGACGGCCGCCTTGACGGACGTGCGCACGCAGGGGCAGGCCGTGTGGTTCAGCGTTGTGGCAGCCGCCGTGGCACAGCAGCTGCTGTCTGCATGGCTGCAGCGGGGGAGTCGCAGGGAACCTGCAGCACAAGCTACCCTGATTGGCTTCTCTGTTCTTGGGACCGTGGGAGTCGCTGTTCTCGCCGCCGTGGACTCTTCGCCTGGACAGTCGCTGACGTGGGGCGGGATTCTGCTGCAGCTCGCTGCAGCGGTTGCCATGGGTCTGCTCCTGGTACCGCAGCCGGGCGGGGAGCGCGCCTGGAGCCCACGAGCAGGCGAAGTGGTGCCGCTGGTGCTGGCAAGCGTGATGGTGGAGCTCGCTTTCAGGTGGATTACACCGGATGCAGGGAACATCGTGCTGGCTGTAGTGGTGGCATACCTCGCCGTCACAGGGGTCCGGTTGCGGTCCCGGCTGCACCGTTGGGGATATTGGTGGCTTTGCCGCATTGCCGCCACATTGCTGGCGCTGACGCTGTTCGACAGGCTGGTGGTTTCCGCGGGTGCGCTATTTTTAGGCGGGGAAGCTGTTGACCCCGCCACGGTGCTGGTTGCCGTGCTGGCCGTTCAGATGGCCGTGGTGCTGGTGTCTTTCCGGCTGGGGCGTTCTCCACGTGGCGCGGCCGTGGATGCGGGTGTGGTTCTGGCGGTGCAGCTCATCGGGTGCGCCATGCTGTGGCCGTTGTCGGAGGGAAGCTGGCAGCATCTGGTCATCCCGGGGGCCACGGCGCTGTCGTCAGCTGCTGCCGGGCTGTTGTTGCGCGGTCAACGGGGCTCCGGGTGGTTCGCGCCGGCATCCTTCCTCGTCCTGGTGGGATTGTCCACCGGCAACCTCACCCTGGTCGAGGTGTTGCTGGGCATCTTTGCTGCCTTCGCCGCGGTGATGGTGGCTGCAGCTGGCCGGGCTGTGGAGAAGGGCGGGTACTTTATTGCGGCGAGGGTACTGACGGCGGCCCTGGCCGTGGTCCTCAGTTACGACGTCTCGGCCTCCCCGAACGTTGTGTCGCTGACCTTTGCGGGCGTTCTTGCCGCGCAGCACGCTGTCCGGTGGCTGATGCGCTTCCGTCTTCAGGAGGTTCCCTTCCAGCAGGCGGCGGTGTGGATCACCCTCGCAGGCCAGGCCGCCCTTCCACTGGCCTACTTCAGCCGTTACGGAGCAGCGGGCACCGGTGGCGAACGCTGGATCCTCCTGGTGGAGTTCGGGCTGGTTCTTGTTTCGGCCGTCGTTGCCAGGACACTGTTCGCGGCGCGCGGGGCACTCTACTTTGCAGCCTTTGCCGTGCTGGGCGGGGCACTGGCACTGAGCCCACTCGTGGCGCCTGCAGCGTCCCCGGTGCTGGGCTACACCGGGGTGGCGCTTCTGCTGCTGACGCTGGCGCTTGCGGCGGCGGTGGCCGGAGTGTTGTGGTCCCGGCGGATGCCGGTCCCCTCCGGAACGGAGCATTGGCTGTGGGTGGCAGCCGCACTGGGATACAGCCTCAGTGCGCTGGTCCTCGCTCCGCAGGCCGATGAGTGGATCGCCGGGTTCGCCGTCCTGGTCCTCGCCGCTGTCCTCTTCTGCGCCTCCCACGTTGAGCGGGCCGCGGTGTTGTACGCGCCGGCGTCGGCTGCTGTCCTGGCTGGTACCTTCATGGTGGTCCGGGAGATGGCAGGCGGAAACCAGGACGTCTGGGCGGCCTATGCGCCGTGGCTCGGAGCCGGCGCAGCGGGAGCAGCCCTCTACGGTGTGCGCGTGGCAAGGTCCGCCGGGCTGGCGGCTGACCCCTTGCGCCGCTGGTCCCTGGCCGGCGCCGCCTTGGCTGGGTTCGCCGTGGCCACAGTTGCTGGGATCGCGGCAGACACCACGGCCTGGGTTGCCGCCGCCGCGCTGGCGGGCGCGGCGGGCATCTGCATCGCGGAAGCCCCGGCAGAACTTCGCCGGGTGGTCTCCGAGGCGGGTGCTGTGGTGGTGATGGCCGGAGTTCAACGCGCGGCGATCTTCGAACTGGACGGCCGCCGAAGTTTCGGGGCCGGCTTGCCGGATCCCTTTTGGGCGGCGCAGTGGTACGTGGTGCTTGGGGCTGTCCTGGCGTTCCTTCGCTACCGCTCCGGACAGCCCAAAGCCGGGCGCGGTATTGCGGTTGCGGCAGCCGTCCTGCTCACCCTGACGGGGGCAGGAACCGTGTTTGGCGGCACTGCAGGGCAGCAGCTGTGGCTATTGGTGCTGCTCGCTGTGCTGCTTGTCGGCGGGCTCCTGGCCGGCGAGAAAATCTTCGTCAGGTGGGGCGCCGCCGGTGTTGCCGCCTGCATTCTTTGGGCGATGCGCGGGTACACGTTCGTACTCCTGGCGCTCATCGCCATCGGCCTGATTGCTTTTGCCGTCTGGCGGCTGAACCGGAGCGCCGGTCCGGGCACCGCCGAGACTGCTCAGCCGCCAGCGCCGCCAGCGCCTCCAGTACCTTCAGTACAGTCGGATGCCGGGAGTGACACCCGCAGCGACGCTCCGGCCAGGAAGGTGCCCTGATACTGTTGCAGCATTGAGAGGAGCTCATCATGGGATGGCTTATTTTCCTGATCGTTGCCGCTGCCGTGGTGGCCGGAGTCTTCTGGGCGAAGAAACACTTCCGCCACGAGATCGACCGGGCAAAGCGGATTAACAGGGCCAACAAGAACCAGTAACCGGCCCTGGCAGGTGCCCCGCACCGCGGCGTGACTCTGCCAGCGCCGCGGCTGCCTATCCGGTGGGCTGGCCCCTGCGGGCCCGGGAGAGGGCCTGATACCAGTAGAACGATTGCTTGGGCGTACGCTCCTGGTTGCTGAAGTCGACGTGGACCAGGCCGAATCGCTGTGAGTACCCGGCGGCCCACTCGAAATTGTCCATGAGTGTCCAGACGAAGTAGCCCCGCAGGTCCACTCCCGAGGCGATCCCGCCGGGGGCTGTCGCTTCCAGTGCGGCTGCCAGGTGCGAGGCCAGGTAACTGACGCGCTCACCATCCTGAAGGGTTCCGGATACTGTATCCGGTTCGGGGAAGCTGGCACCGCCTTCCGTGATGTAGACCGGCGGGAGAGCCGCGCCGTACCGGTCCCTCATCTCCTGCAGCAGGACACCCAGGTGCCCCGGGGCCACAGGCCACCCGAAGCCGGTGTTGCTGAACTCCGGGTAGCCCACCTCGTGGAACGGCAGCCGTGCCACTGCCTTGTGCATATCAGCGGGAATGGCGGTGACGCCCCTCCCCAAAGCCACCTTGACCGGGAAGTAATAGTTCAGCCCGTAGAAATCGAGTGGCTGGTGGATGGTGCGCAGGTCGGAATCAGAAATGCGCCCTATCGAGCGCAGCCACGGCCGGGCATACACCGGAAGGTTGGGGTAGCGGCCCAGCAGCACCGGGTCTGCATAGATCCTGTTCATCAACAGGTCATACAGGTGCGCCACCACCCGGTCCCCGATCTTGCGGGATGCCGGCCGGATGGGGGCGTGCAGGTTCGTGACGCCGATTCCGCCCCGGACGCCCGCCGCGCGGAGGGCCTGGGTGCCCAGGCCGTGGGCCAGGAGCTGGTGATGAATGGAGGGGAGCGCATCGAACATCAGCGCCCGGCCGGGGGCATGAACGCCCAGGGCGTAGCCGTTGAGCGTCACGGAGACCGGCTCGTTAAGCGTGACCCACTGTGAGACGCGGTCGCCGTACCGTTGCCCGGCGGCAGCTGCGTACTCGCCAAAGCGTTCCGCGGTTTCCCTGTTGAGCCAGCCGCCGCGTTGTTCCAGCGCCAGCGGGGTGTCCCAGTGATACAGGGTGGCCATGGGGGCGATGCCGGCTTCCAGCAGCTGGTCGATGAGCCGGTCGTAGAAGTCGAGCCCCTCCGGGTTGAGCCTGCCGCGGCCATCGGGTTGGATGCGGGGCCAGGCGAGGGAGAACCGGTAGGAGTCGACGCCGAGCTCCTTGAGGAGCGCGACGTCCTCGGGCAGCCGGTTGTAGTGGTCGCACGCGACGTCGGGGGAGTGTCCGTCAACGATGGCTCCGGGCTTTTGGGCAAAGGCGTCCCACCCTGAGGGGCCGCGGCCGCCGTCGGCCAGTGCTCCTTCGATCTGGAAGGCCGCCGCAGCCACGCCAAGACTGAACGACGGCGGCATGCGGCCGGCCAGTTCAGTGACGGATTCGGTGCTCTCCAGCGTCATGTCCCCATCATCCATTCGCCGGGCAGCCGGGGCAATGGGTTGGCCTGCAACAGTACGGAAGAGTGCCCGCCAGGCGCTGCGCCGGGGCCGCCAGGGGCGATTGGCTTATGACGCAGATATCCGGCATACTAGATGAGTTGTTCAAGCGCTTCTTCGTGTCCCGATCCGGATAATGCCGGGTGTCAGGGTCCAAGTGGAAGCCCAAACATAACCCACCCCAATGGAAATGCGGATTTGTTTGCGTGTAGAGCGCGACACGCCCGACCGCGGGGGTCGGTTGCGCCGGCAAGGTGAGGAACCCGGATTCATCCGGATTCAGTTTGTGCGGCGGATGGTGGTTACGACCTCAATTGCTTCGGCAGCCATACAACAGGTAAGTGAACAGGGCAGCCCTAACCCGGGGAAGCACAGACTGAAAGAGAGTCAGGCGACATGGCGGGACAAAAAATCCGCATCCGGCTGAAGTCATACGACCACGAGGTCATTGACGTTTCAGCACGGAAGATCGTTGAGACGGTCACGCGCGCAGGCGCAACGGTAGTTGGCCCCGTGCCGCTGCCCACGGAGAAGAACGTTTACTGCGTTATCCGCTCTCCGCACAAGTACAAAGACAGCCGCGAGCACTTTGAAATGCGCACGCACAAGCGTCTTATCGACATCATCGATCCCACGCCCAAGGCTGTCGACTCGCTCATGCGCCTCGACCTGCCGGCCGACGTGAACATCGAAATCAAGCTGTAGGGAGGTGCTGAGAAACTATGACCGCAACCCGTAACGTAAAGGGCCTGCTGGGCACGAAGCTCGGCATGACCCAGGTCTGGGACGAGAACAACAAGCTCATCCCCGTCACTGTGGTCCAGGCGGACTCGAACGTCATCACCCAGCTGCGCAACGCAGAGGTAGATGGTTACGTCGCCGTTCAGATCGGCTACGGCCAGATCGATCCCCGCAAGGTCACCAAGCCGCTGGCTGGTCACTTTGAAAAGGCAGGCGTCACGCCTCGCCGCCACGTCGTCGAACTCCGTACCGCAGATGCTGCCGAGTACGAGCTGGGCCAGGAGCTGTCCGTTGAGCTCTTCGCTGCCGGCCAGAAGATCGACGTCATCGGCACCACCAAGGGTAAGGGCTTCGCCGGTGTTATGAAGCGTCACGGCTTCCACGGCGTTGGAGCTTCCCACGGTGCCCACAAGAACCACCGTAAGCCCGGTTCAATCGGTGGCGCATCCACCCCGAGCCGCGTCTTCAAGGGCATGAAAATGGCCGGCCGCATGGGCGCCGTGCGTCACACCACGCTGAACCTTACGGTCCACGCGGTTGACGCCGAGAAGTCGCTGCTCCTGATCAAGGGTGCCGTCCCCGGCGCCCGCGGCCAGGTCGTCTTCGTACGTACCGCCGTGAAGGGAGCCTAGTTCAATGGCTAACACTGTCCAGGTTGACCTGCCTGCCGAGATCTTCGACGTACAGACCAACGTGCCGCTGCTGCACCAGGTTGTCGTTGCCCAGCTCGCTGCTGCTCGCCAGGGTACCCACAAGACCAAGACCCGCGCTGAAGTTTCCGGTGCAGGACGCAAGCCGTTCAAGCAGAAGGGCACCGGCCGCGCCCGTCAGGGTTCAATCCGTGCTCCGCACATGACCGGCGGTGGCGTTGTCCACGGTCCCACCCCGCGTGACTACAGCCAGCGGACCCCCAAGAAGATGATTGCTGCTGCACTCCGCGGCGCACTGTCTGACCGGGCCCGTAACGGTCGCATCCACGTTGTCGCTGACCTGGTTGAAGGCACCAAGCCCTCCGCCAAGACCGCACTGGCAACGCTGCGCGGCGTTTCCGACCGCAAGAACCTGCTGGTCGTTATCGAGCGCGCCAACGATGTTGCTGCACTGTCCGTGCGCAACCTCACCGGTGTCCACGTTCTGTACGCAGACCAGCTGAACACCTACGACGTTCTCGTCTCTGATGACGTTGTCTTCACCAAGGCTGCTTACGAAGCATTCGTTGCCGCTAAGGCAGCTAAGAACGAGGAGGATGCCAAGTGAGTGCAGCCACCATCAAGGATCCCCGCGACGTCGTGCTTGCACCCGTCGTGTCGGAAAAGAGCTATGGCCTGATCGACGAGGGCAAGTACACCTTCCTGGTGGACCCCCGCTCGAACAAGGCTGAGATCAAGCTGGCCGTGGAGAAGATTTTCTCCGTCAAGGTCGAATCGATCAACACCATCAACCGTGCCGGTAAGCGCAAGCGCACCAAATTCGGATGGGGTACCCGCAAGAGCACCAAGCGTGCAATTGTGAGCCTCAAAGAAGGCACCATCGACATCTTCGGCGGTCCGCTCGCGTAGCGGAGACCACTTTAACGAGGAAATAAATTATGGGAATCCGTAAATACAAGCCGACTACCCCGGGCCGTCGTGGCTCGAGCGTAGCGGACTTCACCGAAATCACGCGGTCGACGCCGGAAAAGTCGTTGGTACGTCCGCTGCCCAAAAAGGGCGGCCGTAACAACACCGGTAAGATCACCACCCGTCACAAGGGTGGCGGACACAAGCGCCAGTACCGTCTGATCGACTTCCGTCGCCACGACAAGGACGGCGTTGACGCCCGCGTTGCTGAAATTGAGTACGATCCGAACCGCACGGCTCGCATCGCCCTCCTGCACTACGTTGATGGCACCAAGCGTTACATCATCGCCCCGAACAAGCTGTCCCAGGGCGACTTCGTAGAGGCCGGCCCCAACGCTGACATCAAGCCGGGCAACAACCTGCCCCTGCGCAACATCCCCGTGGGTACCGTTGTGCACGCAGTGGAGCTGCGTCCGGGCGGCGGTGCCAAGATGGGCCGCTCCGCCGGTGCATCCATCCAGCTCGTTGCCAGGGAAGGCCGTTTCGCCCAGCTGCGACTGCCCTCCGGAGAAATCCGCAACGTTGACGTGCGCTGCCGCGCAACGGTCGGCGAGGTCGGCAACGCCGAGCAGTCGAACATCAACTGGGGCAAGGCTGGCCGCATGCGCTGGAAGGGCGTCCGCCCGACCGTCCGTGGTGTAGCCATGAACCCGGTTGACCACCCGCACGGTGGTGGCGAGGGTAAGACGTCCGGTGGACGTAACCCCGTCAACCCGAACGGTCAGCGTGAAGGCCGCACGCGCCGCCCCAACAAAGAGAGCGACAAGCTTATTGTTCGTCGCCGTCGTACTGGCAAGAACAAGCGATAGGAGCCTGGACACATGCCACGCAGCCTGAAAAAAGGTCCTTTCGTTGACCAGCACCTCTTTGTGAAGGTAGCCAGGGAAAACGAAAAGGGCACCAAGAACGTCATCAAGACCTGGTCCCGCCGTTCGATGATCGTCCCCGACATGCTCGGACACACGATCGCCGTACACGACGGACGCAAGCACATTCCGGTGTTTGTCACCGAGTCGATGGTCGGGCACAAGCTCGGCGAATTCGCTCCCACGCGGACATTCCGCGGCCATGTCAAGGACGACCGTAAGGGCAAGCGCCGCTAGGCGCCTGCACTTACGTCAAAGACGAGAGAAGGAAAGCAATGGAAGCCAAGGCAATTGCGCGCCACATCCGCGTAACGCCTATGAAGGCCCGGCGCGTCGTCAACCTTGTTCGTGGTTTGCAAGCGAATGAGGCTCTGGCAATTCTGAAGTTTGCCCCCCAGGCAGCTTCGGAGCCGGTATTCAAGGTAGTTCAGTCGGCAATCTCCAACGCCCGGGTCCTCGCAGACCGCGACGGCGTTGCGTTTGACGAAGGCGACCTCATCATCAGCGAAGCGTTTGTTGATGAAGGCCCGACCATGAAGCGGTTCCAGCCGCGTGCCCAGGGTCGTGCATTTCAGATCAAGAAGCGCACCAGCCACATCACCGTGGTAGTCGCTACCCCGGAGAAAGAGGAGGCTCGCTAAGTGGGACAGAAAGTAAACCCGCACGGGTTCCGACTCGGCATCACCACCGATCACGTATCGCACTGGTTCGCTGACAGCACCAAGGCCGGACAGCGGTACAAGGACTTCGTTCGCGAAGACATCCGCATCCGCCAGCTCATGTCCACGGGCATGGAGCGCGCCGGCATCGCCAAGGTCGAAATCGAGCGCACCCGTGACCGTGTCCGCGTGGACATCCACACGGCCCGCCCGGGTATCGTCATCGGCCGTCGTGGAGCAGAAGCAGACCGCATCCGCGGCGAGCTCGAAAAGCTCACCGGCAAGCAGGTCCAGCTGAACATCCTCGAGGTCAAGAACCCCGAGATGGAAGCACAGCTGGTTGCCCAGGGTGTTGCAGAGCAGCTGACCTCACGTGTGGCTTTCCGCCGCGCGATGAAGAAGGCCATGCAGTCCGCACAGCGTGCCGGTGCCAAGGGTATCCGTATCGCTTGCTCGGGCCGCCTCGGTGGCGCTGAAATGTCCCGCTCGGAGTTCTACCGCGAAGGCCGTGTGCCCCTGCACACCCTCCGCGCGAACATCGACTACGGCTTCTACGAAGCCAAGACCACCTTCGGCCGCATCGGCGTGAAGGTCTGGATCTACAAGGGCGACGTCACCGCCAAGGAACTGGCCGCACAGGCTGCTTCGGCACCGTCCCGCGGACCCCGCTCCGACCGTGGCGGACGCCCGGGTGGCGCTGACCGTGGTGACCGCCGTCGTCGCAACGACCGCCCGGCCGCTGACGCAGCTCCTGCTGCAGAGGCTCCGGCAGTTGAGGCTGCACCCGCAGCAGCAGAAGGAGGACAGGCTTAAATGCTTATCCCACGTCGAGTCAAGCACCGTAAGCAGCACCACCCGGGTCGTTCCGGCGCTGCTACGGGCGGCACCGAGGTCTCGTTCGGCGAGTGGGGTATCCAGGCTCTGAGCCCGGCATACGTCACCAACCGTCAGATCGAATCTGCCCGTATTGCGATGACCCGCCACATCAAGCGTGGCGGTAAGGTCTGGATCAACATCTACCCGGACCGTCCCCTGACCAAGAAGCCTGCCGAAACCCGCATGGGTTCCGGTAAGGGTTCACCGGAATGGTGGGTCGCCAACGTCAAGCCGGGACGGGTTCTTTTCGAACTCTCCGGTGTCAATGAAGAGGTAGCTCGCGAGGCCCTGCGCCTGGCAATCCACAAGCTGCCGTTGAAGGCACGCATTGTGCGTCGCGAAGGTGGTGAGTAGAAATGGCAGTAGGATCCAAGGATCTGGCTCCCGCGCAGCTGGACGGTTTCGACAACGAGCGTCTCGTTGAAGAACTCCGTAAGGCTAAGGAAGAGCTGTTCAACCTGCGTTTCCAGTCCGCCACCGGTCAGCTGGAGAACCACGGTCGCCTGCGTGCAGTAAAGAAGGACATTGCACGCATCTACACCGTTCTCCGCGAACGCGAGCTGGGCATTCGTGCCGAGGTTGCCGCACCGGTTGTGGAAGCCAAGGAAGAAAAGAAGTCCAAGAAGGCTGCAACCAAGAAGGCCGAGAAGGCTGAAACGGCTGAGTCCGAGGAGGACGCCAAGTGAGTGAAAAGGACCAGAACGTGACCGAATCTGCTACTGCAGCCACGGCTGAGCAGCGCGGTTACCGCAAGACCCGTCGCGGCTACGTGGTCTCCGACAAGATGGAAAAGACCATCGTCGTCGAGGTTGAAGACCGCGTGAAGCACGCACTGTACGGCAAGGTCATCCGCCGCACCTCCAAGGTCAAGGCACACGACGAAGAGAACACCGCCGGCATCGGCGACCTCGTAGTCATCGCCGAGACCCGTCCGCTGTCCGCCACCAAGAACTGGCGGCTCGTGGAAATCCTCGAAAAGGCCAAGTAGCACCTGCTGCTGGCTGGAAGCCCCTGTTCCCTTTCCGGGAGCGGGGGCTTCCTCGTTTAACCCTCGCGCCTCCCATAGCCGCCATGAGTGAGCGCGCGTTGAGGTGGGGGACACGACGGCGGCGGCCCGGCCGCGCGGGGGAGAGGCACCCTGGGTGGGGCGAACGGCTGCCCTGCGCGACGTCGTCGTACGTCTTGCCCTGCTTGCGGGGCACCGCTTCCTGGTGATATGGGAACTGGCGAAAAGCATGCTAGGATATTGAGTTTGTATGGCGCCTTCTGTGCGCCGTCATCAACCTCGTAAACAAGCGTGCCACAGCACAGTGCCCCTGTGCGCCCGGGATCCGTCCCGGACCGGATGGGAGCAACTGCTTCTGGCACAGGCGTTTAGGCCTGGTCTGGCAAAATCCAGGCGGGTCAAGAGACACCCCGATCAACCGTTCCGCAAGGCTCATTCCGTAGCAAGACCACGGCCTGAGAACCGGCGCGACGCAAGGAGTAAATAGTGATTCAGCAGGAGTCGCGACTCAAGGTCGCCGACAACACGGGTGCTAAGGAAATCCTTACCATTCGCGTTCTCGGTGGATCTGGCCGTCGCTACGCAGGCATCGGTGACGTCATCGTCGCCACCGTCAAGGATGCAATCCCGGGCGGCAACGTAAAGAAGGGCGATGTTGTCAAGGCAGTCATCGTCCGTACCAAGAAGGAACGCCGCCGTGCGGATGGTTCCTACATCAAGTTTGACGAGAACGCAGCTGTGATCCTGAAGAACGACGGTGACCCCCGCGGTACCCGTATCTTCGGACCGGTTGGTCGTGAACTCCGTGACAAGAAGTTCATGAAGATCGTTTCTCTGGCTCCGGAGGTGCTCTAGTCCATGGCTGCAAAGATCAAGAAGGGTGACCTGGTTCAGGTCATCACTGGCGCCAAGGCTGAGCGCGGCGGCGACCGCGGCAAGCAGGGCAAGGTTCTGCGCGTCTTCACCGACACCAACCGCGTGCTGGTTGAGGGTATCAACCGCGTCACCAAGCACACCCGTGTTGGACAGTCGCAGCGCGGCACCAAGACCGGCGGCATCGAGGTTGTAGAGGCCCCGATCCACATTTCCAACGTGGCCCTGGTTGACCCGTCGACCAAGAAGCCGACCCGTGTGGGCTTCCGCCTCGACACTGTGGAGAAGAACGGTGTCAAGAAGACCGTCCGTATCCGCGTGTCCAAGAGCTCCGGGAAGGACATCTAATGACTGAGACTCTCGAGACTCCGGCAACGAAGATCGTTCCTCGTCTGAAGACCAAGTACGCAGAATCCATCAAGGCAACGCTCCAGGATGAATTCAAGTACGAGAACGTGAACCAGGTACCCCGTCTGGTGAAGGTTGTTGTGAACATGGGTGTTGGAGATGCCGCCAAGGACTCCAAGCTGATCGACGGCGCTGTCCGCGACCTCACCCAGATCACCGGCCAGAAGCCGCAGGTAACCAAGGCCCGGAAGTCGATCGCACAGTTCAAGCTGCGTGAAGGCATGCCCATCGGTGCACACGCAACCCTGCGTGGCGACCGTATGTGGGAATTCGTGGACCGCCTCGTTTCGCTGGCTCTGCCCCGTATCCGCGACTTCCGCGGCCTCAGCGGCAAGCAGTTCGACGGCAACGGCAACTACACCTTCGGTCTGACCGAGCAGGTTATGTTCCACGAAATCGACCAGGACAAGATCGACCGCGTTCGCGGTATGGATATCACGGTCGTTACCACCGCCAAGACCGATGACGAAGGCCGCGCGCTGCTCAAGGCGCTTGGTTTCCCGTTCAAAACCGAAGCTTAATTAGCTACGTAAAAGGTCCGGCCGCACAGCTTCCTGAAGCCTGCGGCGGAAACCGTTACGAGGAAGGGCAAGAGCCCAAATGACAATGACAGATCCTGTCGCAGACATGCTTACGCGCCTGCGTAACGCAAACTCGGCATACCACGACTCCGTGTCTATGCCTTACAGCAAGCTGAAGGCACGCGTTGCTGACATCCTCAAGGCCGAAGGTTTCATCGCCGGCTGGAAGGAAGAAGACGCTGAGGTTGGCAAGAAGCTGACTCTCGACCTGAAGTTCGGTCCGAACCGCGAGCGTTCCATCGCTGGCGTCCGTCGTATCTCCAAGCCGGGTCTCCGCGTTTACGCGAAGTCCACCAACCTGCCGCACGTGCTGGGTGGCCTGGGTATCGCAATCCTGTCCACCTCTTCCGGGCTCCTGACTGATAAGCAGGCCGGCAAGAAGGGCGTGGGCGGCGAAGTCCTCGCCTACGTCTGGTAACGGGAAAGGAAGAGAATAATGTCACGTATTGGACGTCTCCCCATCACCGTTCCTGCCGGCGTTGAGGTCAAGGTTGACGGCTCTGTCGTCAGCGTTAAGGGTTCCAAGGGCGAGCTGAGCCACACTGTGGCCAGCCCGATCGAGGTTGCACTTGACGACACCACCCTGACCGTCAGCCGCCCGAACGACGAGCGCGCCTCCCGTTCACTCCACGGCCTGACCCGCACCCTGATCGCCAACATGATCCAGGGTGTCACCGCAGGCTACGAGAAGAAGCTCGAAATCGTTGGCACCGGTTACCGCGTGCAGGCCAAGGGCTCTGACCTTGAGTTTGCCCTCGGCTACAGCCACCCGGTCAACGTTTCGGCTCCGGACGGCATCACCTTTGCAGTAGAGGGGCCGACCAAGCTCTCTGTCTCAGGCATCAATAAGCAGCAGGTCGGCGAGGTTGCTGCCAACATTCGCAAGCTGCGGAAGCCTGACCCGTACAAGGGCAAGGGCATCCGTTACGCCGGCGAAGTCATCCGCCGCAAGGTCGGAAAGGCTGGTAAGTAACCATGGCCATCGCCATTAACAAGAAGCGTACGAACAAGAGCAAGGCTGCTGGTCGCAGCCGCCGCCAGCTTCGTATCCGCAAGCGCATTTCCGGTACGGCTGTCCGCCCCCGCTTGGTGGTCAACCGCTCCGCACGCCACGTATTTGTCCAGGTTGTCGATGACACCATTGGCCAGACCGTAGCAAGCGCGTCCACCCTGGAAGCCGACCTCCGTGCATTCGACGGTGACAAGACTGCCAAGGCCAAGCGCGTTGGCGAGCTCGTTGCCGAACGTGCCAAGGCTGCCGGCGTCGAGGCTGTTGTGTTCGACCGTGGTGGTAACAAGTACCACGGCCGCATTGCAGCCGTCGCTGACGGTGCTCGCGAAGGTGGGCTGTCACTGTGACCGAAGCAAACAACGAAAAGGACACTGTGTCTGCAGATCAGAAGGCACCCGAGGCCGCAGCTGCTGAGACCACTGCCCCCGCCACCGACGATCGCCGTGGTGGCGCCCGTCGCGGTGAGCGTGGCGACCGTGGCCAGGGCCGTGGCGACCGCGGTGGCCGTGGCGGCCGCGATGGCGGCCGTGACGCCGAAAAGAACCAGTTCGTAGAGCGCGTTGTCACCATCAACCGCGTTTCCAAGGTCGTCAAGGGTGGTCGTCGCTTCAGCTTCACCGCACTCGTCGTCGTTGGTGACGGTAACGGCATGGTTGGCGTCGGCTACGGCAAGGCCAAGGAAGTTCCCGCAGCTATCGCCAAGGGCGTTGAAGAAGCCAAGAAGTCCTTCTTCCGCGTTCCGCGCGTCGGCAACACCATCCCGCACCGCGTGCAGGGTGAAGCTGCTGCGGGCGTCGTTATGCTGCGTCCGGCTTCCGCCGGTACCGGTGTTATCGCCGGTGGCCCGGTCCGTGCAGTACTGGAGTGCGTGGGCATCCACGACATCCTCTCCAAGTCGCTCGGTTCCTCCAACGCCATCAACATCGTTCACGCGACCGTTGATGCCCTGAAGCGCCTCGAAGAGCCGGCAGCTGTGGCAGCACGCCGCGGCCTGCCGCTGGACGAAGTTGCTCCTGCGGCACTGGTGAAGGCTCTCCTGGCTCCGAAGGCAGGTGTGTAGTCATGGCTAAGAACCTGGTTCCCTCCGACGCAAAGTTGGAAATCACCCAGATCAAGGGCGTCATTGGCGTCAAGCAGAACCAGCGCGAGACCCTGCGGTCCCTCGGCCTGAAGCGCATCGGACACAGCGTTGTCCGTACCGCCGACGCCGTGACCGTGGGCATGCTCAACACGGTTCCGCACCTCGTGAACGTTGAGGAGGCGAAGTAAATGGCAGAGAAGACTGCTGAACAGGGTCAGGCTGCTGAAAAGCAGAACGCCCTGAAGGTTCACCACCTGCGTCCCGCCCAGGGTGCCAAGACCGCCAAGACCCGTGTGGGTCGTGGCGAGGCATCCAAGGGTAAGACTGCCGGTCGCGGTACCAAGGGTACGAAGGCCCGCTACCAGGTAAAGGCTGGCTTTGCCGGCGGCCAGCTGCCGCTGCACATGCGCCTGCCCAAGCTGCGTGGCTTCAAGAACCCGTTCCGCGTTGAGTTCCAGGTTGTAAACCTGGACAAGCTCAACGAGCTGTTCCCCGAAGGTGGCGCAGTCACCGTGGAGAACCTGGTCGAAAAGGGCGCCGTTCGCAAGAACCAGCCCGTCAAGGTGCTGGGCACCGGCGACATCACCGTCAAGGTTGACGTCACCGTCCACGCATTCTCGGCCAGCGCTGCGGAAAAGATTGCTGCTGCAGGCGGAAGCACCACCGCCCTCTAGGGACGGTGGGGCGCGAGCCCGTAGTTGAACTCCCGGTGACCGGGGCCCCAGGCCCTGGTCGCCGGGAGTTTTTTCATCCGCAGAATCGTTCCATTAGGCGCATTTGCGGTGCCATCCGGCGCAGTTGCGCTGCCCCGGATTGTTCGCATGGCGCATACAACCGTTAGACTCGGTTGTTGGGATTCATAGATCCCCATCACACCACTCTTCTTCACACCACAGGAGGACGCTTGCTTAGCGCATTTGGCCGGGCCTTTCGCACGCCTGATCTGCGACGCAAGTTGTTGTTCACGCTGGGAATCATCACCATCTTCCGCTTGGGTGCCTTCATTCCCTCGCCTGGTGTGAACTACCAGAATGTCCAGCAATGCTTGCAGAACGGACAGACAGCAGGTGGGCTGTACCAGCTCGTGAACCTGTTCAGCGGCGGTGCTCTGCTGCAGGTGTCCATCTTCGCCCTCGGCATCATGCCGTACATTACGGCCAGCATTATCGTGCAGCTCCTCCGGGTGGTCATTCCCCGGTTCCAGGAGCTCTACGAAGAGGGCGCGTCGGGACAGTCCAAGCTGACCCAGTACACCCGGTACCTCACCATCGCCCTGGGCCTGCTCAACGCCACCACCCTGGTGTCCCTGGCCCGTTCCGGCCAGCTCTTGCCCGGGTGTGCGCTGCCGATCATCCCGGATGAAAGCATCATCACCACCATCCTGATCATCATCACGCTCACGGCCGGCACCGGCCTGATCATGTGGATGGGCGAGCTCGTCACGGAAAAGGGCGTCGGCAACGGCATGTCCCTGCTGATCTTCACGTCGATCGCTGCACAGTTCCCCACCTCCCTGGGCGCCATCTGGACCTCACAGGGCCCCGGAACGTTCTTCATCGTGCTGCTGATCGGACTGCTGACCGTTGCCCTGGTGGTCTTCGTTGAACAGTCCCAGCGCCGTGTCCCAGTGCAGTACGCCAAGCGGATGATCGGACGCCGGACGGTTGGTGGAACCAGCACCTACATCCCCATCAAGGTGAACATGGCCGGCGTTATCCCGGTGATCTTCGCTTCCTCCATGCTTTACCTGCCCGGGCTGATCTCACAGTTCAACCAGCCGAAGCAGGGCGAGCAGCTCCAGCCATGGGTTGAATGGATCAACAACAACCTGACCCGCGGCGACCACCCGATCTACATGGCGCTCTACTTCGCCCTGATCGTGTTCTTTACCTACTTCTACGTAGCCATCACCTTCAACCCTGAAGAAGTGTCGGACAACATGAAGAAGTACGGCGGCTTCATTCCCGGTATCCGCGCCGGCAAACCGACCGCGGACTACCTGCAGTACGTGCTCTCACGGATCACGTTGCCCGGCGCCCTCTACCTGGGCTTCGTGGCACTGATCCCGCTGGTGGCACTGGTACTGATCAACGCGAACCAGAACTTCCCGTTCGGTGGCACCTCGATCCTGATCATGGTGGGCGTTGGGTTGGAGACCGTTAAGCAGATTGATGCGCAGCTACAACAACGTCACTACGAAGGGCTTTTGCGATGACGAGAATGCTGATTATTGGACCTCCCGGTTCTGGAAAAGGAACGCAGGCGGAGCGGATTTCGGAGCGCCTCGGCGTTGTGGCAATCTCCACCGGCGACATCTTCCGTGCCAATGTAAAAGGCGAAACGCCCCTTGGCATCGAGGCCAAGAAGTACATGGACAACGGAGACTTCGTTCCGGACAGCGTGACCAACAAAATGGTCCGCGACCGCCTCAGCGAGTCGGACGTCGAATCCGGCTTCCTGCTGGACGGCTACCCCCGCACCACCGCCCAAGTGGACTACCTTGACGAGATCCTCGCCAAGAACGAGGAGAAGCTCGACGTCGTCCTGCAGCTCACCGCGGACGATGAGGAACTGGTGCACCGCCTCCTGGGCCGGGCCAAGGAAACGGGCCGGAGCGACGACAACGAAGCCGTCATTCGCCACCGCCTTGACCTCTACCACGGGCAGACCGAAGCCGTGGTGGCGAAGTACGCCGAGCGCGGCATCCTCACGCAGGTGGACGGCATCGGCCCCATCGACGAAGTGACCGACCGAGTCATGCAGGCCATCAAGGCCGCACAGGCGGCCTGATCCCAGGCCACTGGTTATTTGAGGCCCCTCCCGGCACCCCGGGAGGGGCCTCAGCCATTTGAAAGGACACACCATGGCCTTCGGCCAGCCCCGCATCGAATTCAAGAACAACGCCCAGATGCGCACCATGCACGAGGCAGGCCTCGTCCTGAGCCGGGCCCTGGACGCCGCCGTGGCTGCGGCCGCCCCCGGCGTGACCACCAAGCACCTGGATGACGTCTTCGCCGCGGTTCTCAGCAACGCGGGCGCGAAGTCCAACTTCCTCGGCTACCACGGCTTCCCGGCCACCATCTGCACGTCCGTGAACGACGAAGTGGTGCACGGCATCCCCGGCGGCAGGGTCCTGCAGGACGGAGACATTATCTCCATCGACGGTGGCGCGATCGTTAACGGGTGGCACTCGGATTCGGCGCGGACCGTCATCGTGGGCACCGCAGACCCGGAAGACCAGCGACTCTCCGACGTCACGCAGGCAGCGATGTGGCGCGGGATCGCAGCGCTGGCCACCGGCACCCACGTGGGGGACATCGGTGCCGCCATCGACGACTACGTTTCGTCTGTGCCCGGGAAACCACTCGGCATCCTGGAGGACTACGTGGGGCACGGCATCGGCTCCGAGATGCACATGGCGCCGGATGTGCTGAACTACCGCACCAACCACCGGGGGCCCAAGATCAAGCCGGGCCTGTGCCTTGCCATCGAACCCATGCTGGTCCGCGGCGGCATCGAGACCGCCGTGCTCGAGGATGACTGGACTGTCGTGACCACGGACGGCAAGCGCTCCTGCCAGTGGGAGCACTCGGTGGCCGTCCACGAGAAGGGCATTTGGGTGCTTTCAGCGCCCGACGGCGGTGCGGAGCACCTCGTGCCTCTCGGCGTCACCCCGGTGCCCATCCCGTAGCCCAACGTCAGTAGCAGCAGATGTCGTTTTGGAACTTCAGAACGACATCTGCTGCTACTCAGCTGGGGGAGTGGGGCACCGCTTTATGTGCCGCGGCGGTCCCATCGTTGGAGTCAATGCCGGCGGGTTCATCCCCGGGCACCCAGCTCAGCAGCTCGCCCGGCTGGCACTCCAGGACTTCGCAGGGCGCTTCCAGGGTGGTGAACCGGACTGCCTTTGCCCGGCCGTTCTTGAGTACGGCCAGGTTGGCTGGCGTGATGCCCACACGTTCGGCCAGGGCCCCTACCGACATCTTCCGTTTTGCCAGGACCACGTCGATGTCCACGATGATGGGCATCACGCAGCTTCCGCAGCACCAGCGGAGATGGCACCGAAGATCACGTCAACGTACCGGAACGCGCCCTGCGGGAAAACCGTCCCGCGGCGCACCATGGTCAGCAGCCGCCAGACACACCGGTCCTGCCCTGCGCCTGGACAAGCCGTGCGCTAGGACTTCAGCTTCGGCTTCACGTCCTTGTCGTAGATGCCCTGCAGCGTGGTCTTCAGATCCGCCATGGTGGACTTGACGTCGCCCTGCTGGGTGAGGATCTTCGCTGCGGACTTCGCCATTTCCTGGTCGGCGCCCGGCAGGAACACCCGGGCGTTGTCCTGGACCTTGGTTACCGCGAGCTGGTCCATGGCGGTCTTGATCTGGGGAGTCTTGCCCAGCACCGCTGCCATGTCAGCCGACTTGCGGGTGGGCATGTAGCCGGTGGCGGCGGAGAACTCCGCAGTGCTCTCAGGCTGGGTGACGAAGTCCAGGAACATGCCCGCAGCGAGCTGTTCCTCCTTGGTGATGCCGCTGGGGATGCCCA
Organism: Pseudarthrobacter sp. 1G09; assembly: GCF_050038305.1. Lineage (NCBI taxonomy): Bacteria > Bacillati > Actinomycetota > Actinomycetes > Micrococcales > Micrococcaceae > Pseudarthrobacter > Pseudarthrobacter sp. 1G09. The sequence goes on along the minus strand of NZ_CP188306.1, from coordinate 3,144,996 downwards.
GGCCGGCGCCGCCTGTGGGGCAAACGTTGGTTTCTGCCTTTGGGCCGCCGGGCAGGAAGCCGACGCCCACATTGAACTTTGCCGACTTCAGGATTCCCAGCAGCGAGCCGGTGGAGGAAATGGTGGTCGAGGTCAGTCCCGCGGAGAAATCGTCAGCGGCTTCCTTTGAGGAGACACCTGCCCACTTGTCCTTGTAGATCGAGTCCTGGGCCCACTGCAGTGCGGCCACAGAATCGCTGGAGTCGCAGGTGACGTCCCAGTCCTTGGACCAGCCACCGCCCCAGCCCCAGAGCATGTTCTGCAGCGTCCAACCCGCATACCCGGCAAGCGCAGGGTAGATGTAGGCGTACTGGGCGCCGGAGCTTGCCTTCAGCTTCGGCGCCCACTCGGCGAATTCCTGCCACGTCTTGGGCGCCCGGTCCGGAAGCCCGGCCGCGGCGAAGTGGTCCTTGTTGTAGTAGAACAGCGGGGTGGAGCGGCCGTAGGGGAGGGCCCACTGCTTGCCGTCGTACTTGTAGTCGTTGACCAGCGACTGCTGGAAGTCGTCCATCTTCATGTCCAGCTGCTTGGTGAGGCTGTCCACGGGAATGATGCTGCCGTTGGTGTAGTACCGGAACCACCACACGTCGGAAAGGACCACAACGCCGGGGAGGCCGGACTTGGCGGCCTGCGCGGTCTGGAACTTCTGTGCGATTTCCTCGTAGTTGGCCCCTGCGGTGACCAGGTTGACGGTGATGCCCGGATTCTTGGCCTGGAACTTCCCGATCAGGCTCTTCTCAACCTCCTGTGACTGGCCAGGGTGGCTGGACCAGAAGTCGATCTTGGCCGCCGGCTTCACGCCGTTGAAGTCGATGTCGGCTGCCTGGGATGTGGCCTGGCCACCGCTTGTTGTCGAGGGTCCGCCGCATGCGGCCAAAGCAGCGGCAGAGGCGGTGACCCCTGCCAGGCCCAGGAAGTGCCTCCGGTCCAGATGAAGTGTCATAACGGTTCCTTTCGGTTGTTGCCTGCGGAAGGGTTGGAGTACTCAAGGTTGGGAAGTACGACGGCGGCCGGCGCCTTAGCCGGTCACGCTGCCCTGGGTGAGGCCCGCCACGATGTAGCGCTGCAGCGCAGCGAAGACGATCAGGATGGGGACGATGACGAGGACCGCGCCGGCCATCAGGACGCCCCAGCCGGCGGCGTTGCTTTCGTTGTTCTGCAGCAAGGTCAGGCCCACCGGCAGGGTCATGGTTTCCGGCCGGTCCGTGATGATGAGTGGCCAGATGTAGTCGTTCCATTCAGTCACGATGGTCACCAGGGCTACCGTGGCGATTGAAGGAACTGACACAGGGACCACGATCTGCCAGAGCCGGCGCCAGTGCCCGGCACCGTCCATCTCGGCCGATTCCAGGATTGAGGCCGGCAGGGTCCTGAAGTGCTGGCGCAGCAGGAAGGTTCCGAACGCGGTGCCCAGGCCGGGAAGGATGATCCCCCACAGGGTGTTCTTGCCGCCGATCCCCGCGATGAGGATGAAGTTGGGCAGGATGGAAACCTGCGGCGGCACCATGAGGGCCACCAGGATCAGCAGGAAGATGAAGTTCCGGAACGGGAAGCGGACAAAGACCAGGGCGTATGCAGTCAGGATGGCCAGCAGCACCTTGATGGTGGCCCCGGCCAGGGTGACGATGGTGCTGTTCAGGAAGAACTGCCCGAACGGGACCGTGGTCATGGCGGTCCGGTAGTTCTCCAGGTTCAGGCTCTCCGGGAGGATCTTCAGGTCGGTGGTGACAATCTCGCCAGACTGTTTGAAGGAGCTGAGCACCATCCACAGCAGGGGGAGGAACACCACCAAAGTGGCGATGATCAGTGGCAGGTAACCGCCCACTATTGTCTGGGCCAGATTGCGGCGGGAAAGCGGCCGGTCGCGGCGAAGGCCTGGGTCCGGCGCGGAGACGGCAGGGGCGGTGGGGTCCGGGCTCACCGGCGATAAGGAGGTCATGAGTAGTGAACCTTTCGTTCCACGAACCGCAGCTGGAGCACTGTGATCACCAGGAGGATGGCAAACAGGACTACGGAGATGGCTGCCGAATAGCCGGCCCTGTTGTAGGCGCCGAAGGCCTGGAGGTATGCCTCGTAGATCAAAGTGCTGGTGCCGGCGCCCAGCGGCGTCATGATCCTGATCAGGTCGAACGCCTGCAGCGAGCTGAGCAACGTGGTGATGAGGAGAAAGAACGTGGTGGGCGAGAGCAGCGGCAGCGAGATGCTGACGAAGCGGCGGAACCCGTTTGCACCATCGAGGGATGCCGCCTCCATAACTTCCGTTGGCAGGGACTGCAGCCCGGCGAGGTACACCACCGCGCAGTACCCCAGGTTCTTCCAGACGTACACGAGGATCACCATGACCAGCGACAGTTGGGGATCGTTGATCCACTGCGGGCTCTGCTGCCCGATGCCCCGGAGCAGCCAGGCCAGGACGCCGTAGCCGGGATCGAAGATGAACAGCCACACAAGGCCCACGCCAACGCCGGATAGGACGTAAGGGGCAAAGACTGCGGACCGGGCGAACGTGGTGCCCCGGATCCTGGCGTTCAAAGCCAGCGCCACGAGCAGGCCCAGGATCATGGAGCCGCCCACCGTGACCAGGGTGAACACGGCCGTGGTGCCCAGGACCTTCGGCGCATCATTGCTGGTGAAGAACGTGACGTAGTTGCCGAGCCCCACCACGGTGGCGGAGGGGGAGCCCAACGTCCAGTCCAGGGTGGAGTAGTAGATATTGCTGAACAGTGGCCGGTACGTGAACACGGCGATCAGCACCAGGTTGGGCAACGCCATGGCGAGGAAGACAAAAAAGTCGCGGCGGCTCCGGGCGGTCCACCGCCGCCGTGGGACTTTCGCTGGCCCTGGTGGCCTGCCGGGTCTGGCGGAGGGGTGCGGGGCGAGTTGACGGGTCATGCGTGTCTCTCCCGGGTTGGGAGCCTGCTTGTGGCGGGCCCTGGCTGGATCTAGGGACTACTACACCAGACCGTCAGGGCGCTGAAACCTGCCTATGCCCTTGTGAAAGGACTGTTATCCAAGGCTTCCTCGCCCGTTAACGCTGTGTTGATGGCAGTCTTGCATAAAGTTTGCCGATGCGTCAGGGGCGCGCGACCTGAGGGGAGAATAGGGGCATGGGAGCACTTACCGATGTGCCCGGTATCCGGGTAGGACATGTCCAGAAGACCGGCGACGGGTGGCTGACGGGAGTGACGGTGGTCCTGCCGCCCCGAGGGACCGTCGGGTCGGTGGACGTCCAGGGCGGCGGCCCGGCAACCCATGAGACTGACGCGTTGGACCCCAGCACCCTGGTCAGCGCCGTGGACGCAGTGGTGCTGACCGGAGGCAGCGCCTATGGCCTGGCTTCCGCCGCCGGGGCGCAGCGCTGGTGCGAGGAGGATGGCCGCGGCTTCGCCGTTCCCGGGGGAGTGGTGCCCATCGTCCCGGCCGCCGCGATCTTCGACCTCGGCAGGGGAGGCGACTTTACGGCGCGTCCGACGCCGGACATGGGCTACGCGGCGACGGCGGCGGCTGCGGCACAACCGGAAGGGCACGACGTCGAACGCGGCAACGTCGGGGCCGGCACCGGGGCGCTCATCGGCAGGGGACAGTTCAAGGGCGGAGTCGGCACGGCTTCGGTCACTCTGGCGAACGGCGTGGTGGTCGGAGCGCTGGCCATAGTCAACGCCCTCGGGCTCCCATTTGGAACGATAAGTACGCCGACGGATGGGGACGGTGGGGCGGAAACCAGCCGCGGTGGCCCGCTCAACACCACCCTCATCGTGGTCGCCACCAATGCCGTGCTCGATGTGGCAGAGTGCAAACGGACTGCCGCCGCGTCCCATGCCGGGATCGCACGGGCCCTCAATCCTTCACACACCCTGGCAGACGGGGACACAGTGTTTTGCCTCGCAACCGGTGCCGCGGCCCTGGACCGCTCGGACGAGGCCGCCCGCCAGCTAAGCCTCATCACCCTGCAAACTGCCGCAGCCGACGTCGTACGCCTGGCCATCCTGGACGGTGCGGCAAGCGCGGAACCGGTCAGTACCGCGGCGGGTGACTATGGTGCGTACGGCGGGCAGATGCGCTAGCATGGCTGGATTTAACTTTCGCTGCCAAATGGCGTAGTGTTGCTTGTTGGTTGTCTGGACTGCCACGCCCTTTTGGGCCCGCTGAGGACAATCGATCCAACAAAAACGTTCGTGGCCATGCCCGGTGCAATCCGGCAGGGCTGCGGCAACAACAGTTAGCGGAGGGTATGGCCAAGAAGGACGGGGTCATTGAGATCGAAGGCGTTGTGACCGAGGCGCTGCCTAACGCGATGTTTCGCGTTGAGCTCACCAACAAGCACATCGTTCTGGCACACATCTCTGGAAAGATGCGTCAGCACTACATCAGGATCCTCCCGGAGGACCGCGTAGTGGTGGAGCTGAGCCCGTACGACCTCACCCGTGGTCGTATCGTCTACCGCTACAAGTAAATTGCTGGGCGGCTTCAGTACGAACTGAACGCCGCTCCAGTTGACCACTGCCACACGCAAAGGAACGCCATGAAGGTCAAGCCGAGCGTCAAGCAGATCTGCGAAAAGTGCAAAGTGATCCGCCGTAACGGCCGGGTCATGGTGATCTGCGAGAACCCGCGCCACAAGCAGCGCCAGGGCTAGTTTCCTTCCCTGAAGGAAACCCTGGGTTGCTAACCCACGCAAGTAAATAAAGGCAGCACAAGCTGAATTGGGACGCATGAGCCCGGACAGCTAACCCCCGGTCGGAGGCTGGGGCCGCACGGAACGTGCGGGTGTACTGCCTACGACCTCCGGTTTATTCAAGGAGCACTGCCACTATGGCTCGTCTCGCTGGCGTAGACATTCCCCGCGAAAAGCGGTTGGAAATTGCGCTTACTTACATCTACGGCGTGGGCAAGACCCGTGCACACGAAACCCTGGCTGCCACTGGCATCAGCGCTGACGTCCGCGTTAAGGACCTCACCGACGCCCAGCTGGTTGAACTGCGTGACTACATCGAGGGCAACTACAAGGTTGAGGGTGACCTTCGCCGCGAAGTAGCAGCTGATATCCGCCGCAAGGTTGAAATCGGCAGCTACGAAGGTATTCGCCACCGTAAGGGCCTGCCCGTCCGCGGGCAGCGTACGAAGACCAACGCCCGTACCCGCAAGGGCCCGAAGCGCACCGTCGCAGGCAAGAAGAAGGCCCGTTAAAATCCCCGCCGGGACTAACGGACTTTCCCCCGATAACTTTCTGTAGGAGAAAAAAATGCCCCCAAAGACTCGTGGCGCGGTTCGCAAGCCGCGTAAGAAGGACAAAAAGAATATCGCGCTGGGCCAGGCGCACATCAAGAGCACGTTCAACAACACCATCGTTTCCATCACGGATCCCAACGGTGCTGTTATCTCTTGGGCTTCCTCAGGTGAGGTTGGCTTCAAGGGCTCGCGTAAGTCCACCCCGTTCGCTGCCCAGATGGCTGCCGAAGCCGCTGCCAAGCGTGCGCAGGAGCACGGCATGCGCAAGGTTGACGTTTTCGTGAAGGGTCCGGGTTCCGGACGCGAAACCGCCATCCGTTCGCTGCAGGCCGCTGGCCTCGAGGTTGGCTCCATCCAGGACGTCACCCCCGCAGCCCACAACGGCTGCCGCCCGCCGAAGCGCCGCCGCGTCTAAGTCTTCCTGCCGCAGAGCTTGCCCGGACCAGCAATGGGCCGGGCAAGCCCAGCGCGTTAAGTCTCAGACCGAATTTCCACCACCTGTGTTGCGTCATATAGCGGATGCTCGCCGAAAGGAAACCTAAGTGCTCATTGCACAGCGCCCCACCCTCTCCGAAGAGGTAGTCTCCGAAAACCGCTCGCGGTTCATCATCGAACCGCTGGAACCGGGCTTCGGCTACACCCTCGGTAACTCCCTCCGCCGTACCCTGCTTTCTTCCATCCCCGGTGCCGCTGTAACCAGCATCCGGATTGATGGCGTGCTGCACGAGTTCACCACGGTTCCCGGTGTCAAGGAAGATGTCACTGAGATCATCCTGAACATCAAGAGCCTGTCGGTTTCCTCCGAGCACGACGAGCCTGTTGTGGCTTACCTGCGCAAGCAGGGCCCCGGAGTCGTCACCGCCGCGGATATCGCTCCGCCGGCCGGCGTCGAATTCCACAACCCGGATCTGCACATTGCCACGCTGAACTCGAAGGGCAAGTTCGAACTCGAACTGACCATCGAGCGCGGCCGCGGCTACGTTTCGGCAGCTCAGAACAAGTCCGGCGACGCAGAAATCGGCCGTATCCCGGTCGACTCCATCTACTCGCCGGTTCTGAAGGTTACTTTCCGCGTGGAAGCAACCCGTGTTGAGCAGCGCACCGACTTCGACAAGCTGATTGTCGACGTCGAGACCAAGCAGGCCATCGCCCCGCGCGATGCTGTTGCTTCCGCAGGTACCACCCTGGTGGAACTGTTCGGTCTGGCCCGTGAGCTGAACACCGCAGCTGAAGGTATCGAGATCGGCCCGTCACCCACTGACGCTGCCCTGGCAGCCGACATGGCACTGCCGATCGAGGATCTGGACCTCACCGTCCGTTCCTACAACTGCCTCAAGCGTGAGGGCATCCACACCGTGGGTGAACTCGTTGCCCGCTCCGAGGCTGACCTGATGGACATCCGCAACTTTGGTGCGAAGTCCATTGACGAGGTCAAGGCAAAGCTGGTTGAACTGGGCCTGTCCCTCAAGGACTCGCCTCCCGGTTTTGACCTCGCAGCACGCGCCGCAGCAATCGAAGAGGACGACGCCGCCTTCGGCGACGACGAACTCTAAACCAGACCTTGGCCGGCGGGCTGCACCACGGTGTGCCGCCCAACGGCTTCCACATGAGGAGAAACAATTATGCCTACCCCCACTAAGGGTCCGCGCCTCGGCGGCGGCCCGGCTCACGAGCGCCTCATGCTCGCGAACCTGGCAGCAGCACTGTTCGAGCACAAGCGGATCACCACCACGGTAACCAAGGCCAAGCGCCTGAAGCCGTACGCAGAGCGCCTGGTCACCTTCGCCAAGCGCGGCGACCTCGCTTCCCGCCGCCGGGTTCTCGGCCTGATCAGCAACAAGGGCATTGTCCACGAGCTGTTCACCGACATCGCCCAGGCAGTGGAGAACCGCGACGGCGGCTACACCCGCATCACCAAGATCGGCAACCGCAAGGGCGACAACGCTCCCATGGCTGTCATCGAACTGGTTCTCGAGCCGGTTTCCGCCAAGCAGGCCGTAGTTGCTGAAGCTACTGCTGCTGCCAAGCGCGATGCTGACAAGGCTGCTCCGGCCGCCGAGGAAGCTCCCGCTGAAGAGGCTCCGGCCGCTGAGGAAGCTGCTGCAACCGAAGAAGCACCTGCTGCTGAAGAAGCTGCAACCGAAGAGGCTCCGGCCGCTGAGGAAGCTGCCGAGGCTCCTGCGGCCGAGGAGAAGGACGCGAAGTAATTCGCTGATTCTCTTCACATAGACTTAGGTCTGTGAACCACCAAGAACCCGCGGCCCCCGTTTCAGGGGGCGGCGGGTTTTTGCGTATCCGGGTAGACCTGTCGTACGACGGCGGACCCTTCAGTGGGTGGGCCCTCCAGCCGGGTCGCCGCACGGTCCAAGGCGCGCTCGAAGAGGCCCTTGAACTGCTGGTCCGGCGTCCCATTCGGGTGACCGTCGCCGGCCGGACCGATGCCGGTGTGCACGCCCGTGGCCAGGTGGTGCACCTGGACCTCGCGGACAGCGAGTGGCACGGGATGGCCCGGGGGCAGGAACTCGATCCCGCCGTTGCGATGACCCGCAGGCTTCGCGGAGCACTGAACCGCGTGCTGGGAGACCTGACGGGCGCCGTGCAGGTCCGCGGCATCACACCGGCAGCACCGGGTTTCGATGCGCGTTTCTCCGCTCTTTGGCGCCGCTACAGCTACCGGATCGCTGACGGCCCGGCGCTGTGGGATCCGCTGGAGCGCGCTTTCACGCTGTGGCACAAGAGTCCGCTGGACGTGGAGTTGCTGAACCAGGGGGCCTCGCGGCTGCTGGGCCTGCAGAATTTCCTGTCCTTCTGCAAGCCCCGTGAAGGTGCCACCACCATCAGGGAACTGCAGCGCTTCGAATTTGCCCGCAGTGAAGACGGTGCCATCGTGGCCACAGTGCAGGCCGACGCCTTCTGCCACAATATGGTCCGGGCCCTGATCGGTTCGGCCCTGTACGTGGGGGAGGGCGCCGTGGAACCTGGGTGGCTGTACGAGCGCCTGCTGGCACAGAAGCGCGACGCCAAGTCCGTCCTGGCCGCCCCGCACCCACTGGTCTTCGAGGAAGTGGCCTACCCGTCAGCCAGTGAGCTGCTGGCCCGTGCCGAACTCACCCGGGCACGGCGGGAACACTAGACCGCCGGTTCCTGGAATGCTGCCGTTGGTCCGTCCGCCGGCAGGGTGAGCGTGAACGTACTTCCCTCGCCCTTGACGCTCTCGCAGGAGATGCTTCCGCCGTGCCCTTCGACGATCATCTTCGTGATGGACAGGCCCAGTCCGGCGCCTGCGATGGATGCGCTGCGCGCGGCTTCGGTGCGGAAGAAGCGCTGGAAGACCCGCGCCGAGTCCACTGCGCCCAGGCCCATCCCGGTGTCGCTGACGCTGAGCTGCACCCAGCGGCTGCCGGCCTGTGCGCGGATACTGATCCTGCCGCCGTCGGGCGAGTATTTGATGGCGTTGGACACGAGGTTGTCCAGCGCCTGGCCGATGCGCAGGGGGTCGGCGTAGGCCCACAGCGGTGCCGGTACGTCAGCAGCGAGTTCGATGCCGGACTGATCCGCCAGGGCCTGGGCGGAGCCGATGCTGGTTTCCACCACGCTGGCCAGGTCCGTCCGTTTCGGGTGGACATTCAGCGCGGTCGACGCAGTGGCGGAAAGGTCCGAAACCAGGGCGAGCAGCCGCTCGGAGTTCCGTTGCACCACTTCCAGCCGCCGGACCAGGTGGGGTGGGAGGGCAGCCACTTCGTCCAGGACCAGGTCGACGTTGCCGATGATGGAGTTCAGCGGTGACTTGAACTCGTGCGACACGTTGGACACCAGTTCCTGGTTCGCGGCCAGGGCCTCCACCCAGCCCGTCACGTCGTTGTACACCACCACGGCACCGGTGAGCCGGCCGTCCTCGGCCACCAGCGGCCGGGCAGCGGTGGATACCGCCCGCTGCTCCTGGCCCTCCCCGGCCCACACGAGGTAGTCGGAGAAGGATTCGCCGGCGATGGCCCTGCTGATGGGACGCCTGTCTGCCGGCAGCAGCGTGGTCCTGTCCTGGCCAAAGACCAGCTGGTTGCCCTGCCCGGCAACGGCGTCGTCCGCGCCTGTGACCCGGCGGAAGGTCCGCTGCCGGTTGTTGGAGACCAGGAAGTTCCCTGAACGGTCGACGGCGGCGATCCCAACGTCCGTAGCGTCCAGTACCGTCTGGAGCAGCTCCTCCCGTTCCCGGCTTTGGCGCAGCAGCGACCGCAGCTCAGCGTCCTTCCTGGCCAGCTCGCGTTGCTGGACCCGCAGGCCCGAACTGGCGAACCGGATGGCCAGGGACACGGCCAGCATCATCAGCGGGAACAGGAACACCGTGGTGATGTCCGCCGCCGTCCAGTGCGGCAGCCTTTCCAGGGCTGAAGGAAGCATGATGAACAGCGGGCCGGCAAAGCTCAGTATCAGCCCGCTGCGGGCCAGCATGCCGGAGGCGGACAACCAGATCACCGGGAACACCACCAGGACCGCCAGGCCCGGCAGCAGGGGTGCGGCACCGTTACGCAGCAACCCGACGGCGGCAAAGTCCAGGACCGGAATCAGCAGGTACGGGCGGTGCTCGAGGCGTTCCCAGGGCACCATGAAGCAGGCAAGGAAAAGAATCGCGTGCAGGACAATGCCTGCCATGTAAAGCGTGCTGTGCATCAGCACCGGCCAGGCGAACGGTGTGGCCAGTGCGAGTGCGGCCACCAACAGCGTCAGCGGCAACTGGCACAGCGCCACCTGTGAACGGGTCCCCAATCCCCGGAAGAAGCGCGCAGGTCCTCGCTGGAAAAGGGAATCAGCCATAAAGGGTTTTCAAGCTCTCCTCGATTACCGTCCCGGCGAGGGCACGCTGCTCCGCCGAATTCCGTCCGCCCACTGCTATCCACACCCTTTCAATCCGGTATTGCACACGTCCTGTCATAATAATTGACTTTCGCATACCAGTATTGAAGGGGATGTCATCAGCCGGACTTACTAGTAGCGTATAAATGGTTGGAGCGGGTGTGGCATTGGCGCTGGGCCGATGAGGGGGCCATCTCCGCCTGGCTCAGGGACAGTAATGGACGACGAACTAGGTGTGGCTGTAGTAATCGAAGATGATGCGGATGTGCGGAACCTCCTGGAGGGGGTTCTCAGCCAGGCCGGCTTCGAGGTGCATACGGCAAATGACGGGCGTGCCGGGGTGGAAGTGGTCCGCAGCAAGCAGGCCAACGTGGTCACGCTGGACATCGGCTTGCCGGATATCGACGGGTTTGAAGTCCTCCGGCGTATCCGGCATTTCAGCAACGCATACGTGGTCATGCTGACCGGCAGGACTGAGGAACCGGACCTGCTCTCCGCACTGAATGCCGGGGCGGATGACTACATCGCAAAGCCGTTCAGGCCCAGGGAACTCCGGGCCCGGGTGACGGCCATGATGCGCAGGCCGCGGCACCAGATCGGTGCACACAAATCGGCCCCCACCATGTGGGCACCCCCTACCGCTGTCCCGGTAGCGCATCAGCAGAACTCCGCGGTCCTGCAGCATAACGGGCTGGTCTTGAACACCCGCACCCGCACCGTGGAGGTTGACGGTGGACAACTGGCCCTCACCCGCAGTGAATTCGACCTGCTGCACGTGCTGCTGAAGGGCGGCGGTGCCGTGTGCACGCGCCCGGACCTGGTCCGGGCGGTCCGCGGGGAGTACTACGGCGAAGACGCCTACATCAGCGAATCGGACGAACGCGCCGTCGAGGTCCACATCGGAAACCTGCGCCGGAAGCTGAAGGAGGACCAGGTGGCGCCCCGGTGGCTGCAGACAGTCCGCGGGGTTGGCTACCGGCTGGCGCCAGCCAGGCAGCCCGGGGATTCCTAGCCGGGTTCCAGGATGTAGGTGCTGCGGAGTTCGGTGACGGTCAGGCTGCCGTCCTGGGCAACCCGTTCCATCAGCACCTTGCCTTGGCCGAAGTCGCCGCTGCGGATCATGGCCTCCAGCAGCTCAGCCAACTTGGCGAGGCGCAGCCCGCCCACCATGGCCGAACTGATCTTCAGGCTGATCGCGGCGTCCAGTGCGGAGTCGCCGTCGTGCCGGTGGACTGCGGCTGCAAGGCGGGAATAGCGCTGGTCCCACATGGCGGCGTAATCCCTGGCGAAGCGCTGGGCCATGCCCGTGCCCGCGAGTTCTTCCTCGAGTTCTTCCAGCACGGCGGCATCAAAGAGAGGCAAGAGTCCCACCGCTTCCTGGGCAGGTGCCGGCTGTCCAGGCGGGTTCATATCGGGGGAGGTGCGCCCGCCGGTGACCGGGGCCGCGGGGATCCCGGCGGGCAGCGGACCCGTTACCGGGCCTCCTGCGCTGGAGCCGGAATCGTGACTGTGCATTGTTCAAGGCTACTTCCTGGAATTCTTGCGGTGTTCTATTTCAGCTGATCCTGTGTAAATCTTGCGTGATCCTTCAGCAGTTCCCAAGGCGCCTATTGCCCGGTGAAAGTGACCACAGTGTTAATGACGGCCGGCCCCAGGATGGCGATGAAAAGGACCGGGAAAATGAAGAAGAGCAACGGGAACAGGATCATCACGGGCAGTTTCATGGCCTTTTCCTCGGCACGCTGCCGCCTTTTGACCCGCATGACCTTGGCCTGCACACGCAGGACCCTGCTGATGGCAATGCCGTAGGTGTCCGCCTGCACCACTGCCTGCACGAAACTGCGGAGCTCCGGAATGTTGGTCCGCGCCGCCAGCGCCGTGTAGGACTCGCGGCGGCTGCGTCCCACCTGCATGTCCTGCAGCGTCCGCACCAGTTCCTCGGCCAACGGTCCCTTGCCGTTATCGCCGGCCCTGGCCATGGCCCCCTCAAAGCCCAGGCCAGCCTCCACCGAGATGAGCATCTGGTCCAGCGTGTTGGCCAGTTCCAGCTGCATGGTTTTTTGGCGCTCCTGGCCCTTGCTGTAGAGGAGGAGGTCCGGGATGAAGTACCCCAGGAACAGGACAAAGAGACCGGCCAGTTTCATCAGGGGAGTGCTGCCAATGGCCGTCAGGTAGAGGCCGAGGCCCACGCCGGCCAGTCCCAGTGCGAGCTTGGAACCTAGGACCTTGCCCAGCGGCATGGATGCCGGGCGCCCGGCCAGTGCGAGCAGCCGGTCCAGGAAGGCCACATACGTGGGGGGAGTCAGGCGCCTGCCGATCACTTCCAAGAGTGCGGGTTTGTAATCCGCGGCAGTTGTGGTGAGTGCCGCGCCGCGGGACAGCAGGTTGGTGACGGCAGCACGGCCCTGCCGGTCGGCCGTGAGGACGGACCAGGCGACGGCGCCGAGAGGGACGCAGACCAGGAATAGGGAGAGAAGGATTGTGAGGTTCATGGCTTTCCTCAGAACTTCAGGTCGATGATCTTGCGCATCCACAGGGCGCCGACCGCCATCAGGACAAAGGAGGCGACGATCATGGCCCACCCGAGCGGGTGCGTGAACATGGAGTTCATGTAGGTGGGGCTGACGGCAATCAGCATGGCCACGATCCCGAACGGCATGGCGATCAGGATGTACGCGGAGAACTTGCCTTCGGCGGCCAGCGCCTTGATGTGGCCCTTGATTTCTGCGCGCTCGCGGATGGTTTCGTTGACCTGGTCCAGGACGTCCGCCAGGTTGCCGCCCACCTCCCGGTTGATCTGGATGGCCTGCGAGATCCAGACGAAGTCCTCGTTCTTCATCCGGTCTGCGGTGTCGTTGAGGGCTGCCAGCAGGTCCCGGCCCAGGCTGGTTTCGGTGATGACCCGCCGCATCTCCTCCGACGTGGGTTTTTGTGATTCCGCGGCGGCGGCGTCGATGGCGCGCAGGATGCTGTGCCCGGCCCGCAGGCCACCGGAAAGGAGTTGGAGGGTGTCGCCCAGCTGACCGTCGAAGGCCGCCCGGCGCTTGCCGGCGAGGAAACCGAGCACCAGCTTGCCCACGAACGGGGCGAGGAGAGCAAGAAGGAGTCCCACCAGCGGGTTGACGGTCACCGTCCCCACCAGCATGCCGACGCCTGCACCGATGCCCACCAGCAGGAAGAACTCCGCTTGGCTCAGGCGCAGGCCGGCGTTCTCGAGCTGGGGGCGGGAGAACAACGTGATGTTCCGTCCGGCAAGGAGGCGTTCAAAGGAACGGACGGCGGAAAGTGCGAACCGGGTCAGGGAGGACGGCGGCTCGGGTTCGAACGGACGACGGCGGTCCAGCGGCACGGTGGGGGCGCTCGGCAGGAGCACGGCGACACCGAGCAGGCAGATAGCTGCCAGCAGGATGAGGGCGCCAATAGTGAGGATCATCAGTGCTGCCCTGGTTTCTCAGCACCGGTGAGTGGCCCGGCGAACACCGCGGGGGACACGTGGATGCCGAGGTCCTCGAACCGGTCAATGAAACGGGGCCGGATACCGGTGGCGACAGGCCTTCCCAGGAAGCGGCCCTGCGCGTCGACGCCGGCGGAGTAGTCGAAGACGAAGGCGTCCTGGAGGGTGACGATGTCGCCTTCCATGCCCTGCACCTCGGTGACGTGGGTGATGCGGCGGGAACCGTCACGCATGCGGGAAATCTGGACGATCAGGTTCACGGCGGAGGCGATCTGTTCCCGGATGGCGCGGAGCGGCAGGTCCATGCCGGCCATCAGCACCAGGGTTTCCAGGCGCGCCACGGCGTCGCGGGGAGAGTTGGAGTGCACGGTGGAGAGAGACCCGTCGTGGCCGGTGTTCATGGCCTGGAGCATGTCCAGTGATTCGCCGCCGCGGACCTCGCCCACCACGATCCGGTCCGGGCGCATGCGCAGCGAGTTGCGGAGCAGTTCGCGGATGGTGACCTCGCCCTTGCCCTCGGTATTCGGCGGCCGGCTTTCTAGGCGGACCACGTGCTGCTGCTGAATCTGCAGTTCCACCGCGTCCTCGATGGTGACGATGCGCTCATCGGCAGGCAGGAATGAGGACAGGACATTCAGGAGGGTGGTTTTGCCGGTGCCGGTGCCGCCGGAGACGATGATGTTCAGCTTCGCCTTCACGCAGGCGTTGAGCAGTTCGGCCATTTCCGGGGTGAGGGTGCCGAAGTCGATGAGGTTGCGGACCGTCAGCGGAACCTTGCTGAACTTTCGGATGGTCAGCGAGGAGCCGCCCACGGCGAGCGGTGGGATGACCGCGTTCACGCGGGAGCCATCCTCCAGGCGGGCGTCCACCAGGGGGGACGACTCGTCGATGCGGCGGCCCACCCTGGACACGATCCGTTCGATGACTTTGCGCAGGTGGTCTTCCGAGCTGAACCGGTAGTCCGTGAGCGTCAGCCTGCCGCCGCGTTCCACATAGATCTGGTCCATGCGGTTGACCATGATTTCGGTGACGGCGGGATCGTCGAGGAGGCGCTGGAGGGGGCCGTAGCCGAGGACGTCGTCGGCAACGTCGCGGACCAGGCGCGTGCGTTCCTCAGGTGTCAGCGGCACCTGTTCGGCGTCGACGATGCGGGTCAGCTCTTCCTTGGCGGTGCTGCGGAGCTCCTGCTCGGTGACGGCGGCGTCGTTGAACCGCGTGCCCATCCGTTCGAAAAGGGCGGTGGCCGCCCGGAGCTTCATGGCTGCGAAGACGTCCACGCCCGGTGCCTTGGGCACCTGCTGTGCGTCGGCGTCGTGCGTTGAAGGCACGACGGCGGCTGGCTGGGAAAGGTGCGCATCCGCCGTCGGGACCGCCGGACGGATGGGTTCGACGGCGGCGGGCCGGTCAAGCACGGCGGTGCCCGCAGCGGCCTCGCTGCGGTTCTGGACCGCGCTGATGCGTTCGGAGAGCTTCATCAGATGACCACCCTTCGGTGAAGCTTGCGCTGGGTCTGCGTGCGCCAGGCGGGGTTGAACCGCTCCACCAGCTGGCGGAGGCTCTTCACGGCCGGGTCTTTCCTGGATTCCTGCAGGACAGGGATGCCGCGGTTGGTGGACAGGGCGATAGCGCGGGAGCGGGGGACGCTGACATCCACGGGAGCGCCAATGGTGGATTCCACGTCCCGGACGTTGAGGCCTGCCTTGGCATCTGCCATGTTCAGTACAACGTGGCGGGATTCGGGCATGATCTCGAGCTGGCGAAGGACTTCCAGGCCGGAGCGCAGGCCGCGGAGGCTGGGAATATCCATGGCGCTGACCCACACCACATCGGTGCACTGTTCCATGGCGGCGAGGCCGATCTCAGGCAGGCCGGGCGCGGTGTCCAGGACGACGTACTGGAACTCCTGGGCCAGCTGTTCGAGCAGGCGGCTGATGTGCTCCGGCGTGATGTGGTCCGCGTCCACAGGGTTCGGCGGAGCGCACAGGGCGTAAATGCCGGCGGGGTGCACGGTGAGGAAGGCTTTCAGGACCAGGGAGTCCTGGGCAGCGGCGGGGGTGACGGCGTCCGTGACGGTGTGCTCCGGGTTGAGGTAGAGGCCGGAGGCGACGTCGCCGAACTGGAGGTCCAGGTCCACGATCACCACGCTCATGGGGGCGATCTGGCCCAGGCCGATGGCAATGTTGGTGGCCAAGGTGGTTTTGCCCACGCCGCCCTTGGGCGAGAAGACGCCGATCACCAGGCCCTGGCCATTCCCGGCCGCTTGCGGCTCGGGGCCGCGGTGGCGGGTGGCGAACGATTGGCAGGCACGCTCCAGCAGGACCCGGATTTCGGTGGGGTCCGCCTGCGGACTGATGATGTCGCGGATGCCGGCGCGCATGGCCTGCAGGAGCAGAGCCGGGTCCACGTCGCTGACCAGCACCAGGCTGAGGCCGGGGAGTTGGACGTCGAAGACCTTGGCGAAGCGGAGTGCTTCGTCGTAAGGGACGTCCGGGCCGATGATGATGACCTCGGGCTGCTCCTGGTTGAGGAGGGCGAACAGTTCCGCCGGGCCCGCGGGGAGGATGTCGCTCGCGATGGTTTGCACAGAGCCGCGGAGGCCGTGCGCGACGGCGGCGCGCAGCTTCTGGTCGAAGTCGCCGCTGGGGGAGAGGAGGACGAAGCGGCTCATTTGTACACCACTTCCTTCCGCTCAGTCCGGGGGCCGTTGTCCTGGGCGTCTGCTGGTTCTTTTGTGAGCCAGAGGCTGCCGTTGATGGAGGTGAAGATGATCTTGCTGGCGTCCACGTCATTGACGGCGACGGTGAGCATGAGCGAGCCTTCGGGCAGGGTTGTGTCCTGCGGGTTGGTGCCGTCTTCCGCCTTTTCCGTGCTCGCCTGCGGGGCGCGCTGCACGGCGGTGACCAGGACTTTGCGGAGTGTGAGCTGGGTGGTGGCGTCCTCCAGCTTTGGCTTATAGGCGCCGTTTTCGAAGTTCAGTGCTATGCCAACGTGGTCGCCCACGTTGATCCGGCCGCCGGCCACGCGCTGCGGTTCCAGCTGGAAGGAGACTTCCTGCAGCCCGGCGGGGACTTCCACACCGCCTTCCTTCTTCACGTCCTCCGGTGCCACAAGCCGTTCGGCGAGCAGTTGCTCCCCGGGGACCAGGTCCACGGCAGCGACCGTTCCGGCTTTGCTGTCCAGCGATGTCAAGGAAGTGGCGGCGATTCCTGCGGCGGGAACGTCCTGGATGACGAGCGAGGACGCCATGTCGTTCACCGGGGTCCCGGCAGGGATGGGCTTCTCGACGACCAGGACTTTTCTTGGATTCGTGGTGGCCATGGCCCGTGCGTCGGCGCCGTTGGCGTAGACAATGATGAGAAGGGCGCCCACGAGCGCCAGTGCGACGGCGGCCGTTCCGGCGAGCAGGCGAGACTTCACAGTGTTTCTCCGTGGCGTTTGTGGTCAGAGGGTGAGGCGGGCGATGGTGGCGCCGTAGTTGGGTGTGCTGCCTAGTTCAAAGCCTTGGGCCAGGGACACGAACTTCACGAAGTAGCCCCTGATGGTCTTGTTGGCCACCTTGGGGCCCGCCGTCCAGCCGATACTCGCGAATTGGTATCCGGTCACGTGGAACGCTGCGAAGCCTTTGATGTAGTACTTGCCGCTGGAGCCGGTTCCTGTTGCCAGGTCGTACATCGGCAGGAGGACGGTTTGGTTGTTCATTTGGCTGAAGTCCCCGGCGCTGCAGGTGGAGGGGACGCTGGCGCCGGTGTCGCTGGCGAACCAGATTCCCGCATTGGTTGAAGCTCCGGCCGTTGCGGTGATGGCGCATTTTGCCGAGCCGGTCTCCATCCAGCCGAACCCGCCCGGGATGCCTCCGCACCCATTGACTGACTGTTCCAGCACCTGCTCGGCGCCCTGTGCCCCGCCGGCAGGAATGTTCAACTTGCAGTAGGCAATGGCCAGCGGCAGGATGACGGGTCCTTTGGACGGATTTCCCCACGCGGCGGAGGCTTTGGCGCCTATCTCCTTGCTGGGAATTCCGATTGCATTGGCGAAGAAGAGGGAGACGGAGTTGTCCGGGCCGCCGGTTTCCTTCGCGCTGGTGGTGACCGATACGGTCCGGGCGTCCTTGTCGAGCTGGATGCTGTAGACATTGCTTATGCCGTCCAAGGCGTTCTGGTTGGCGAGGCTGCCGGCGAGTGTCGCCGTCGTCGAGCATTGGGTGTCCGCCGTGTTCTTGGCGCACTTCTGCGCCAGCGCGATGGCGGACGCGTCCGCCCCGCTCTGCAGCTGCGCGCGTTCGGAGTAGATGACCCCCACGTCAACGGCGATTGCAACGAAGCCGAGCAGCGCCACCAGGAGGATGGCGACGATGACGGAGACCGCGCCCTCTTCGTTACTTCTGTCTAGCCGCCGCACAGCATGACTCCTTTGCCCGTCATGGGAAAGGGGCCAGCGATACCGGTGATGGTGGACAGGTTGTAGCTGATGGTGACGGTCACCTGCTGGTCGGTGCTGCAGGTGGCGGGGCTGATGGTGATGTTTGAATCCGGGATGGTGCTGCTGACCGATGCGGCAGCGTTTCTTGCGGCCGTCTTGGCGCCCGTGGGGTTATTGGCGATGGCCATGACCCGGACACCGTCGCGGGCCGCGTTGGTGAGCGTGATTTGGGCGTTGTAGGCGCGCCCGAACTCGATGGTTCCCAGCACCAGCATCAGGAGGAGGGGCAACAGGATCGCGAATTCGACGGCGGCTGCTCCGCGTTCCGATTCTTTCGACACCTGCTGCACCTCCTCCTGTTCTGCTTGATGGCACTGGCGTGATCGTCGTTCCGATATGGGGTCCGGAACGGTGGCGGTTAGGGGGCTACGGGGTGGCCTTGGCGGTAGGCGGGTTGGCGATGTCGGCCTTGACGTCCTCGAACAAGCCGGTCAGAGTGCCACCCAAGAGATTGACTGCGACAATGATGGCCACGGCGATGAGAGCAACCATAATGCCGTATTCAACGGCAGTAGCGCCCTTCTCGTCGCTGCGAAGGCGGATCATGAGGTTGGTGTAGAGAGCAAGCATTGTGACTCCTGTGCGAGACGGATGGCTGGCCCTTCACCAGCACTGAAACGAAGGTAGCAACGGGATTTGGTGCCAGATCCGGTTCTTGGGACATCCTGCGTAAAGGCTCAGCCAAGTGGGCATTTCCTGTGCCTTCGCTGGGCCTGTCCTGCGCTCGCAGTGGGCTTAGCCGTCGTCAAGGCACGCAAAAGGACCCCCTCGGTTCTGGGTGCCGAGGGGGTCCGGCCTTGAGGCGCCGCTGGCGCGATTTGATACGGGGAGCTCGCCTACCTTTGCTGAGCGGCTAGGAAAATGCCGCGACGATGTTCATGACAGCCGGCCCGAGCAGGATGATGAAGAGGGTCGGAAAGATGAAGAAAATCAGCGGAAAGAGGATCTTGACTGGAATCTTCATGGCGTGCTCCTCGGCCCGTTGGCGCCGCTTCAGCCGCATCTCCTGTGCCTGTACTTTCAACACCTTCGCAATCGCAATGCCGTAGGCATCCGCCTGCACGATGGCCCTGATGAACGAGCGAAGATCCGGGACGTCAACTCGATCGGACATGGCAAGGTAGGCCTCTTTCCGGGAGCGTCCCACCTGCATGTCCTGAAGGGTTCTCGTCATTTCATCAGCCAACGGGCCGGTGCCGTTTTGGGCTGTCCGTGCCATAGCTGCCTCGAAACCGAGTCCCGCCTGGACCGAGATCAGCATCTGGTCCAGCGTGTTCGGTAGTTCCTGGCGGATCTTCGCCCGCCTCTTCTCGGCAGTGCTCCGCACCAGCAGGTCAGGAGCGAAGTAGCCGAACGCCACAGCGGCCAGGAAGATGGCGAAACGGGAGGGTTCCGGGTTAGCAAGGAAGTTGAAGAGTCCGAGCACCGCGCCGCCGAGGGCGAGGATCGGTTTCACTACCAAAAGGCGTTCCAGCGGCCATTCCTTGGGGCGGCCCATGGCGGCGAGCTGCTTGTCCAGCCAGGCTACGTAGCCCGCGGGTGTGATCCTGCGGGCCGTGGAACTGAACTGTGCGGACAGATTCTGCGGGGCCGCATTCCTGGCCCGCTGTCCCAGGTTCGCCTGGATATTGCGGATTGCTATCCTGTCCGTTGCTGCGACGGACCACACCAGGTAGGTGACCGGCAGGATGATGGCGAGGATCGCCCCTAAAGCCAATGGTGACATGTCCGGCCTCCTAGAACTTCGGTTTGATGAGACGGCTGAGCCAGAAGCCACCGGCCGTGAGCATGACGACTGCCGCTCCGAGCATCAGGTACCCGGGGACAGTACTGGTGAAGGTCTTCGCATACTGGCCATTGATGAAAATCAGGGCGAAGAAGAGGACTACGGGAAGCGCCATCAGGACGCCCGCAGACATTTTCCCTTCGGCGCTGAGGGCCTTGACCTGGCGCCGTATCTGGTTGCGGTCGCGGATGGTTTCACCCACGTGATCCAGGACTTCCGCCAGGTCTCCACCCACCTCGCGGTGGATCTCGATAGCCTGCGAGATCCAGGCGAAGTCTTCGCTCCGGGTGCGGTTGGCCACGTCTGTCATTGATGCATTGAGGTCACGGCCAATCCTGGTTTCGTTCACGATCCTGGCCAGCTCTTCAGACATCGGGGCGTCCGATTCGCGCGCCGACGCGTCAATGGCCCGGAGCAGCGAGTGCCCGGCCCGCATGCTGCCGGTGAGCATTTGAAGTGTGTCCGGGAGTTGCTCGTCAAACCGGCTTCTCCGCTTGGATTCAAGGACGGAGAGGCTGGCGAGGAATCCGGCTGGCACCACGGCGAGCATCATGATCCCAAAGAAGAAGCTGCCCAGAAGGAAACCAAAGACGCTACCGGCCAGAGTGCCGGCACCCATCATCAGCAGGAAGTTGGCCGGCTGGGTCTTGAGACCCGCCCGCTCCAGCTTCTCCCGGCTGATAATGAAATCGTCCTTTCCCTTGAGCTGCTTATTGATGGCACCAACCGCGGAGTCGGTGAGCACCGTCAACCTGGAGGAGGCAACCGGAACGTCTGGCCGTCGGCGGGACAGGGGAATGGCGTTGCCCGGCTTGAGCACGACAGCAAAAAGCAGAATGACTGCAGCGAAGATGGCCGCAACGCCCAGAACGGCCATTGTGGCGGGCATTTCTGGTTCCATCACCGGCCCCTGACTGTGTGTGCACCGAAGACGGCAGGAGAGATCCTGATGCCAAGCTCTTCGAACCGATCCGTAAACCGAGGCCTGACGCCAGTAGGTACTGGCTTGCCGAGGAATCTGCCGTTGGCGTCGATTCCCGCCGAGTAGTCGAAGACGAAAGCATCCTGGAGGGTCACAATGTCCCCCTCCATACCCTGAACCTCCGTAATGTGTGTAACCCTGCGGGTTCCGTCCCGGAGCCTTGAGATATGCACGATCAGGTTCACGGCCGAAGCAATCTGCTCGCGGATTGCGCGCAGGGGCAGGTCCATTCCCGCCATCAGGACTAGTGTTTCCAGGCGAGCCACTGCATCTCGAGGCGAATTGGCATGCACGGTAGAAATCGAGCCGTCGTGGCCGGTGTTCATGGCTTGCAGCATGTCCAGGGATTCTCCGCCTCGGACCTCACCGACCACGATGCGGTCTGGCCGCATGCGCAGGGAGTTGCGGACCAGATCGCGGATCGAGACTTCGCCCTTCCCCTCGATGTTGGCGGGTCGGCTCTCCAACCGGACCACGTGGTCCTGCTGAAGCTGCAGTTCCACCGCGTCCTCAATCGTCACGATGCGGTCAGTGGCGGGGATGAATGAGGACAGCACGTTCAGCATGGTTGTCTTACCGGTCCCTGTGCCGCCGGAGACGATGATGTTCATGCGGGCAAGGACGCAGGCTTGAAGCAGTTCCGCCATTTCGGGGGACAGGCTACCGAACTCGATTAGCTTCTG
Source organism: Pseudarthrobacter sp. 1G09 (assembly GCF_050038305.1). Taxonomy (NCBI): domain Bacteria; kingdom Bacillati; phylum Actinomycetota; class Actinomycetes; order Micrococcales; family Micrococcaceae; genus Pseudarthrobacter; species Pseudarthrobacter sp. 1G09. Next base: position 3,123,493 of record NZ_CP188306.1, on the reverse strand, counting down.
CACCGTCAGTGCCTCGCGACCGAACTTACGGATGGTCAGTGATGCCCCGTTGACTGCCAACGGAGGGATGATGGCGTTGACACGTGAACCGTCCGCCAAGCGGGCGTCCACCAGGGGCGATGACTCGTCAATGCGGCGGCCGATCCTGGTGACGATCCTTTCGATCACCTTCCGGAGTGCCTCTTCGCTGGCGAACTTCGTATCCGTCAGGAAGAGGTGGCCATTGCGTTCGACGTAGATCTGGTCTGCACGATTCACCATAATTTCCGTTACAGAGGGGTCATCCAAGTACCGTTGCATTGGGCCGTGGCCAAGGACATCGTCAATAATTTCCCGAGTGAGTCGCTGCCGTTCGCCCTGCGTGAGCGGGACTTGTTCCTCGTCAACGACAGCTTTCAGCTCGTCCTTGACGAATTGGTGCAGCTCGGCTTCATCCAACGTTGAATCGGTGATCCGAGAACCAAGCCGTTCGTAGAGGGCTTGGCTTGCACGGTCTTTGAGCCCGGTGAGCGCTTCACTCGAGCTGCCGGCAGTCACCTCGATGGCTGTAGGAACGAGGGCCTGCTCAGCCGCTTGGGCTTGCTGTATGGCGCCCAAGGTGGTGGGCCCCGCACTCGGCATGGGACTCTGATCGGGCGAGCTTGCCACTTCGTCGCCCCGGATCTTTGCAATTCGGTTCGAGAGATTCATTGCACTACCGCCCTTCTGTGAAGCTTCTTGCGGGGGCCTTCCCAATTCGGCTTGAAACGCTCAACCAGCTGCCGGAGCCCCTTTGCCACTGCATCGCGGCTGCCATCCTGGAGCAGGGGAACACCTTTATTTGTTGAGAATGGGACGGCCCGGGAACGTGGCAGGACCACGTCCACGGGAGCCCCTATGGTTGCCTCCACGTCCTGGACAGTCAGCCCGGTCTTTCGGTCAGCCATGTTCAGTACTACGTGCCGATTGTCAGGGAGAAGGTCGAGTTCCGAAAGGATCTGGAAGCCGGTCCGGAGGCCGCGGATACTCGGGATGTCCATGCCGCAAACCCATACGGCGTCCGTCGCCTGCTCCAGCGTCGCCAGAACGTGCTCGCCTAATCCGGGGGCGGTGTCAACCACCACGTACTCAAACTCAGTCCGCAGTTGCTGCAGGAGACGGCTGACGTGTTCTCCTGAAATCCTGTCCATGTCAATAGGGTTGCGAGGTGCGCATAAGGCGTAGATGTTGCCACGGTGCAGCGACAAGTACGTCTTGAGAACCATGGCGTCCTGGCTCGCCGCGCCCACCACTGCCTCTGAGATCGTAAATTCTGGTTCGATCATCAATCCGCTGGCGACGTCACCGAACTGCAAATCCAAGTCGACCAAGACGACGCTCATCGGGGCAATTTGTCCGAGGCCGATGGCCAGGTTACTTGCAACTGTTGTCTTGCCGACGCCTCCTTTCGGTGACATGACGGCAATGATCCGGCCGCCTTCCGCCGCGGGGCGTTCAGCCGTGTTCGGTGCAAGCCCTCGCCGCCTGCCGGCCGCTGCCAGGCTCGCCCGCTCCACGAGCGCCCGGATCTGCTCGGCGTCGGCCGCAGGCGGAAGAATGTCCCGTATGCCGGACCGCATTGCGCTCAGGGCAAGTTCGCCGTCGTCCTCCGCCACGAGGACGATGCTGATTTCTGGGAATTGCAGATCGAGTATTGCAGCGAATTTGAGCGCTTCTTCGCGTGGCAGGCCAGCCCCTAGTATGAGAACTTCGGGTGGTTCACCAACTTGCTGTCGAAGGATGTCTTCCGGCGACTCCGGCAGGTAGTTGGCCTGAAAGGACTGCAGTGATCCGCTGAGGGGTGCTATCGACGCACGAACTGTACGTTCGTATTCAGGAGAAGCCGTAATGAGGATGAAGCGGCTCATCGGAACACCTTGGTCTGGTTCACCACTCCGCTGGTTCCCTCTGTGGCACCTGCCGGTTCTTTGGAGAGATAGATCTTCCCGAACTCTGCCGCGTACACGAGCTTTTCCGCGTCGACGGCATCCCGTGCAAGCGTGATCAAGTAGGAATCGCTGGATGCCGGCTTGCTGCCCTCTGTGTTCAGGGCACCTGTAGAGCTTGCCTGTGTTGCTTCACCTTGTGTCTGGACGGCTTGCCCGGAGCTGAATTGAACTGCCGTGACAAGTACCTTGTGGAAGGTCAACTGGGTCCCGTTTCCACCACCGGCGGCGTCTCCCAAGGAAATGAAGACTCCAACGGTGTCACCAGCCTGAACCGAACCACCAACCACCCGGTCAATACCAAGCCGGACCGAAATCTCCTGGAGACCCTCCGGAACCTCAACCCTCGCCGGGCCGATGAACGTGCTTGCATCGACGAGACGGCTGCTCAAAAGTTGCTCGCCGGGTACCAGACCAACGGCGGTCACTTTAGAACCAACTGAGCCGAGATCCTCGACCGCGTCCGCTGCAATCGCAGTCCGCGGGACTGCTTTGGTGGTGAGGTACTGGCTGAGCTGAGTTGCCGGCGTTCCTGCTGGAACGTTCTGCTTAACGACCAGGACGTCTTCCGTTTCTGTGTTGGCAAGTGCGCGACGGTCCGCGCCTTGAACGTAATTGAAGAGGAGGACTGTGCCTATAACCGCTACGACCAGCGCGGCAATGCCTCCCAGTAGGCGTGCTTTCATTGCTATCCCCTTGTAGTGACTACTTGATGAGTTGAGGTGGAAGCGTGGCCCCGCCTTCGGTGTAGCCACCTCCCGTGTATAGACCGGAATCAGCTACCCATTCTTGGAAGTGCCCTTGAATGCCGTTTTCTGACCCGCCGCATTTGGCGGCAATCAGCGAGTAATCGCCGGCACAATCGCTGCCACCGATCTTGAAGCCCTCCAGGAAGAAGGCAGCGAAACCCTTGATGTAATAAACTGCCTTGTCGCCGGTCCCGCTGGTGCCGCTGAAAACCGGGATCAGGACAACCTGGCCTACATAAGCCGCCATGGCTCCCTTGCTGCATTCCGACGGCATGCTTGACCCTGTGCCAGACTTCGCGAACGGTAAAGTCGGGTCGTCATTGGCGGCGCTCGGGGGATAAACTTCGGAGGTGCACTTGCCATCGATGGTTTTGATGAATTCGAAACCACCTGGAATCACTTTCCCCGATGACGACGAATCTCCAGCACAGTTGACGTCCTTGCCCTTGCTGAACATGGCGACGGTCTTGCCGGAGAAATCAAACTGGCACGGTGCGAAGGTCATCGGCAGTGTGGCCGGCCCGGTCAGGGGAGCGCCGCCCCAGCTTGCTGTAGCAGTCGCACCTACGGTGGCCGGCGGAGCATCAGTGAGCGCGGATGCGAACAGCTTTGATAGGAAGCCCGCGCCCGACGTGCCGTCCTTTGTTGAGGTTGCAACGGTGACCTGGTGGGCCACAGAGGTGTCAATACTCTTCACGGTCGATGCGCTGTCATTGGAGTTGGCGTTCGCCAGTGGCCCGGCTAACGATGAAGCACCGCTGAGGGCGGTGTTGCAACTGCCCTTGGCGCAGCTTTTCGCAACTGCTAACGCGGATGAATCAGCGGCGTTCTGAAGTTGTGCGCGCTCCGCGTAGATCTGCCCGGTATCAACCGCCAGGGCGCCGGCTCCGATGAGGACCAGGAGCATCAGGGCTACTGTAACGCCAGCGGCCCCGCGCTCCGTGGATTCATGTTCATTCGTAGGTTTGCGCTCTAGCCACCGCATTGCATGGCTCCCTTGCCAGTGAGAGAGAGAGTGGATCCAAAGAAGCCGGTGAGCGTCGGTCCGCTATACGTGACCGTCACCAGCGCATTCGCCGTAGACGCGGGGCAGGATGCCGCTGAATAGTCGAAACTCAGCAGTGACGAGTTAATAGACGGTGCTCCAGCCCTGCCGGCGGCGGTTGCCTTGGACGTGTCTTTGGTGACGGCCACCGTCCGGGCCGCTTCGCGTGAGGCCTGGGTTACCGAGACCTGGACGTTGTAGACGTTGGCGAACTCGACGACGGCGATGATCAGGGCGATCAAGATCGGCGCAACGAGAGCAAATTCGACGGCGACTGCGCCCTGTTCGTTTTGGCGTTTCATTGATACCTCTCAACCAGGGTTATGGTGGCTGCTACCGGTCAGGGGTGTGCTGTGCGGAACTGCGCAGCACACCCCTGGAATGCCTAGTTGAATCCGCGCTAGGGAGTAGTCGGGGCCTTGAAGTTGTTCTTCACTGAGTCGCCGAGAGTGTCAAACCAATCGTTCAGAGCGCCGCCGAAGGCGCCGACGCCCGCCACTATGACAAGTGCAATGAGTCCGACCAGCAGGGAGTACTCCGTGGCGGTGGCGCCCTTTTCGGAGGAGAAGCGATCCTTGACGCCGGCGACAAAAGCCATCATCGAGACCATGAGAGAAGTCATTGTATTTCCTTAATTCGGTGAAATGGATTTAATAGATTTCAACGAATTTCCAGCTGCCCCCATAATTCCTTAGCGGCTGGACTTCGCTAGGAAGAGATTGTCATTGGGGGATTGGTGGCAACAATGCGTAGTGGTACTCGAGTTTTTTCCGCGTCGCCAAATATGCGTACCTGAAAAGACGCTGTGGTACGCAGGATCTGGTGTGAGTACTGGGCGGACTACTTGGATTCGCCATGTAGCGCTGCGCCGCATGCCGCGGCTGCGGCACACGTGTGGAGGCTAACGCACGAGCAGGGCGACGATGACCGTGGCGCCGACCATCGAGGGGCCGTGGGCAATCTCTGCCGTATCTTTCCGGCCTTTTTGGGCTACAACCATGACCGTGATGACTCCATTGAGGACGAACCCGAGGAGCCCGCCGTAGAGGAGTTGGGTCCAACCTAGGTATCCGAGGTAGAGGCCAACCGGTGCCGCGAGCTTGACGTCGCCCATTCCGATGGCTCCTGGGGAAATTAGCCCCAGAATTAGATAGCCAGCGAACAAAATGACCATGCCCAGGAGCGCGCGAAGCATATTGTCAGCATGCTGATCAAATGCTGATGGTGCCAGGAAGAGAATAATTCCCCCTGCGAGGAGCAGCAGTACAAGGGGATTTGGCAGGAGGTGAAGCGAGAAATCAATTCTCGCCAGCTGAACTCCGAGCACGGCGAGGAATAGAAATGCCGGCAAGGTCCAGGAGACTCCCAACCGCAACGCAAAGGCCGCGCACGCAACTCCCGTGAGTGCCGCTGTCGTAATCCTTGCCGACCGCGGGGGCGTTCCACCCAGGCGGGGAAGGACCCTGGCAATCAGAACCTCCGCGGCAGGGGAGAGTGCGGCGCCCAGCAGAGCTGCGCCCAGCACGAAAGCCCATTCAGCGCCATCGCCTGCACCCTCTGTAAACACCGCGTCCCCCTGCGCTCATCCTGCCGGCGGCACTGTGGTGGCCTGCGGCTACCCCATTTTGACCCTGAAGCCCCTGGCACGCTAATCTTGTAAGTCGTTGTGCGTGTCCTATTCCGATGGTGCGTGCCCGCTTGAGAATCCGGTTGCAGGATAGCTACTCAACGTGCACATTCGGAACTTCAGGATGACTGGTTACATAGAGCCCTCACCTCTGTTCCGGTAGCGCGCAGAAAGTAGGTGCTCACCCCTGAGTGGCGCCTAAACAAAGAACGCCAGAACAAGAACGAGGCAAACACCGTGCGTACGTACACCCCGAAGCCCGGCGATATCAACCGCCAGTGGCACGTCATTGACGCCACCGACGTTGTCCTTGGTCGTCTTGCAAGCCAGACCGCAATCCTGCTGCGCGGCAAGCACAAGGCCACTTTCGCGTCCCACATGGACATGGGCGATTTCGTCATCATCATCAACGCCGAAAAGGTTGCCCTGACCGGCGCCAAGCTGGAGCAGAAGCGCGCTTACCGCCACTCCGGCTACCCGGGCGGCCTGACCTCCGTCAACTACGCGGAACTGCTGGAATCCAACCCGGTCCGCGCCGTTGAGAAGGCCATCAAGGGCATGCTCCCCAAGAACTCCCTCGCTGCACAGCAGCTGGGCAAGCTGAAGGTGTACCGCGGTGCTGAGCACCCCCACGCCGCCCAGCAGCCCAAGACTTTCGAAATCACCCAGGTCGCCCAGTAGTCCTGGCCACCAAACAACTTACTTAACACAAGGAGAATCGTGGCTCAGAACGAAGAACTGACCACCGAAGCCGTTGAGGCTGAGGAAATCCCCACCAGCTACACCTCTGAGAGCTCGGCTGCCGAAGCCGCTCCCAAGAAGGAGCGCCCGGCACTGACCGTTGCCGGCGCAGCAGTTGGCCGCCGCAAGGAAGCCGTTGCACGCGTTCGCGTTGTTCCGGGCTCCGGCAAGTGGACCATCAATGGCCGCGCGCTGGACAACTACTTCCCGAACAAGCTGCACCAGCAGGACGTCAACGAGCCCTTCAAGATCCTTGATCTCGAAGGCGCCTACGACGTCATCGCCCGCATCCACGGCGGCGGCATCTCCGGCCAGGCCGGTGCCCTGCGCCTCGGCATCGCCCGTTCGCTGAACGAGATCGACGTCGAGAACAACCGCGCCACCCTGAAGAAGGCCGGTTACCTGTCCCGCGACGCTCGTGTCATCGAGCGTAAGAAGGCCGGTCTCAAGAAGGCCCGCAAGGCTCAGCAGTACTCCAAGCGCTAAATCCGCTTGCACAGAAGCCCGTCCCGCCGTCCGGTGGGGCGGGCTTCTGGCGTTTGTGCTTCCTAGCCACGTGGCAGCCAAAAGGCGCTGGCCAGCCGTTTCATGCGCCGCCACCGCCATCCCATACACTTGACCGGTGTCTAGATTATTTGGAACTGATGGTGTCCGGGGGCTGGCCAACGGCCTGCTGACTGCGGAGCTGGCCCTGCAGCTGGCCCAGGCGGCCGCCGTCGTACTTGGCCATGACCGCAACTCCAACGGCTCCCGGCCCCGCGCCGTCGTGGCCCGTGACCCGCGTGCCAGTGGCGAGTTCATCGCCGCCGCTGTGGAAGCCGGGCTGTCCAGCTCGGGCATCGACGTCTACGACGCCGGCGTCCTCCCCACCCCGGCGGCCGCGTACCTGGTGGCAGACCTGGAAGCCGATTTCGGCGTTATGATCTCCGCCTCCCACAACCCGGCACCGGACAACGGCATCAAATTCTTTGCCCGCGGCGGCCAGAAACTCCCCGACGACGTCGAAGACGCCATCGAGGCCCAGATGCACAACGAGGCCGTCCGTCCCATCGGTCCCGACGTCGGACGCATCCAGCGCTTCTCCGACGCCGAGGACCGCTACGTCGTCCACCTCCTGAGCACCCTCCCGCACCGCCTCGAGGGCCTCACCGTGGTCCTGGACTGCGCCCACGGCGCTGCCAGCGGCTGCTCACCGCAGGTCTTCAAGGACGCCGGCGCGGACGTTATTGTCATCGGCGCCGATCCGGACGGGCTCAACATCAACGACGGCGTGGGCTCCACCCACCTTGGCCCGCTGAAGGAAGCCGTCCTCCAGTACGGCGCAGACCTTGGTATCGCCCACGACGGCGACGCGGACCGCTGCCTGGCCGTGGACCACGAAGGCAACGAAGTGGACGGCGACCAGATCATGGCCATCCTCGCCGTCGCCCTCAAGAAGGCCGGCAAGCTGAACGACGACGTCCTGGTGGCCACCGTCATGAGCAACCTCGGCCTCAAGATCGCCCTCCGCGACGCCGGCATCAGCATCCGCGAAACAGCCGTGGGGGACCGCTACGTCCTGGAAAGCATGCGTGAAGGCGGCTTCAACCTCGGCGGGGAACAGTCCGGCCACGTCATCTTCTCGGACCACGCCACCACCGGCGACGGCCTGCTCACCGGCCTGCAGCTCGCCGCCCAGGTGGCCCTGACCGGGACCACCCTCAAGGACCTGGCCGCCGTCATGACCAAGCTCCCGCAGGTTCTCATCAACGTCAAGGGCGTGGACCGCACCAAGGTCAACAGCAATGACGTCCTGGCCCAGGCCGTCAAAGCCGCTGAGGCTGCCCTGGGAGAAACCGGCCGTGTCCTCCTCCGCCCCTCCGGCACAGAGCCCGTGGTCCGGGTCATGGTGGAGGCCGCCGATGAGGAAACCGCGCAGTCCATCGCAGAACACCTCGCACAGGTGGTCCGCACTGAACTGGCGCTGGAACTCATCAGCGAATAGCTGCAAAACACATGAGGCCCGCTTCCATGGTTGGAAGCGGGCCTCATGTGCATATCGGCTAGGACGAGCGGCTTCGCAACTCGTCACGGATCTCGGTGAGCAGGGCGATCTGCGGATCCTCTGCAGATTCTTCCTTGACGTCAGGGTTGATGCCGAGCCGGCGGTTGCGCCGCTCGATCATGTGGTTCATGGGCAAGACCACAACAAAGTAGATGGCGGCGGCAATCAGCACGAACGAAATGATGGCGGAGATGACGCGTCCGTAGAGGAAGCCCTCCCACTGCATCTCCTCGATTCCCTTCGCCTGGAACAGAAGGCCGATCAGCGGGGTGAGGAGCCCTTCCACGATCGAGGTGACGACGGCGCCGAAGGCGGCACCCATCACGACAGCGACGGCAAGGTCTACGACGTTGCCTTTCATGATGAAATTCTTGAATCCGGTCAACATGAGTTCCAAGCTAGCCCACGTCTGTTAACCGCGTGTGAACCCCGGCCCCAATTTTGACCCGTGTTGGGAACCTGGCGGGGGCATTGTCCGTTAGGGGTACCCCGGTGCTGCCCCCACGCCGAAGTACTCCTCGAGCGTGGCAATTCCGCGCGCGGACATGTCCGTGGCCGCCTCAACGCCGATGTACCGCAGGTGCCACGGCTCGTAGTAATACCCGGTGGTTTCATGGAACATCCACGGATACCGCACCACGAACCCGAACCGGTGGGCGTTGGCTTTCGCCCACACGGCGGCAGGCTGTTCTGCGAAGCACGGCTGGAAAGCGCACGCTCCGCCGCCGTCGGCAATGTCGAAGGACCATCCCGTCTGATGCTCCGAATAGCCCGGCCGGGCGCTGGCGGTGTCCGCGTCCGCCTGCCCGCGCGCGGCCACATACCCGTTGTACGTGGACACCTGCGTGGCATAGGAGCGGTACCCGCTGGCCAGGACCATGACCACGCCATCCCGCGCGGCCGCCGCGAACATCGCTTCGGCCGCCGCCGCCGTCGTACTGTTCAGCAGCGCCGACTCACCCGACGCGGAGATCCCGACGGCGGGACTCACCAGGTCCGCCGGCGCATAGTCAGCGGGGGCCAGCGGCCGGTGCTTGTTGACCACTACCCACGGGCTGGCCGGATCCGTCAGCGAAAACTGGCGGGGGAGCGCTGCGGACGGTGAGGGGGAGGCGGAAGGTTCCGGCGGCATGCCGGCCACTGTCGCTGCCTCCGGCGCAGCAACCGGGGTGCCCGGCGCCGTCGGGGAGGGACTCGGGGAAGCAGACGGCTGGGCCGACGACGGCGGCGCGGCCCCGGGTGCGCCGGGCGTGCAGGCGGTGAGTACGGCCAGTCCGGCCCCCACGGCGAGGAAGCGGGCGAAACTCCGCCGGCTGGCCGTTGCGGCTGACGCAGCGCAGTTATGGCACACCTGTGCTAAACCTTCCTCAGGAGCATCCGGCGGATGGTGTGGTCCGAGTCCTTGGTGAGCACCAGCTGGGCCCGGCCCCTGGTGGGAAGGACGTTCTCCTCCAGGTTGGGCTCGTTGATCCGCTTCCAGATGTCCCGGGCGGTGCTCTCCGCCTCGTCATCGGACAGGCTGGCATACCTGTGGAAGTAGGACTCCGGCTGCGCGAACGCCGTGGTCCGCAGCTTCCGGAATCTGTCCACGTACCACTCCTCGATGTAGGAGGTCTTGGCGTCCACGTAGATGGAGAAGTCGAAAAAGTCGCTCAGCGCCAGCCCCTGCCGGCCGTCATGCCGCGGGCGCGCCGGAGCCAGCACGTTCAGGCCCTCCACAATGAGGACATCCGGCCGGCGGACCACCACTTCCTTTTCAGGAACGATGTCGTACGTGACATGCGAGTACCAGGGTGCATGGACTTCCTCGGCCCCGCCTTTGATTTCGCTCACGAACCGCAGAAGAGCCCGCCGGTCATAGGACTCCGGGAAGCCCTTCCGGTCCAGCAGCTGCCGCCGCTTGAGCTCGGCCAAGGGATACAGGAAGCCGTCCGTGGTGATGAGCTCCACGTTGGGTGTGCCGGGCCAGCGCCGGAGCATCTCCCGCAGCACGCGCGCAATGGTGGACTTGCCCACGGCAACCGACCCGGCAACGCCGATGACAAACGGGGTGCGCTGGGTCTGTTCGCCCAGGAAGGTGGTGGTGGCTGCGTGCAGCTGCCCGGCAGCCTCCACGTAGAGGTGCAGGAGGCGGGAGAGCGGAAGGTAGACCTCGCGGATTTCCTTCATGTCCAGGGGATCGCCAAGGCCGCGCAGGCGGACAATATCCTCTTCGTTGAGGGGTTGCTCCATCTGGGCTGCCAGCCTGGACCAGGTCTGCCGGTCCAGTTCCACGAACGGGGAGGCACCCTCCCCGTTCGCCTCGTTGCGTTGCAAAGTCACGTTAGAGATTCTGCCCCGCACTCCGCGCATAGCGAAATGGAAGCGGCTCCGGGGCGCGGCGGTTCGGGCAAGAAGGGCTCAAGATCCGGTTACGGGTTACAAGCAACCAGTTCCCACCCGATACTCTTGAGGCTATGTGTGGAATCGTGGGTTATGTTGGCCGTTCTGTTGACGGCGCTGTTAGTGGTCACAGTGCTTTGGACGTTGTCCTTGAGGGGCTTCGCCGGCTGGAGTACCGCGGTTATGACTCGGCGGGCGTTGCTGTGGTCTCGGATGGTGTGATCGAGTCGCGGAAGAAGTCCGGGAAGCTGAGCAACCTGCTCGCTGAGCTGGAGGAGCGTCCGTTGCCGGAGACCCTGACCGGTATCGGCCACACGCGTTGGGCCACCCATGGCGGCCCCACGGACCGTAACGCGCACCCGCACTTGGCTGATGGCGGGAAGCTGGCCGTGATCCACAACGGCATCATTGAAAACTTTGCCGAGCTGAAGCTCGAGCTGGTGGAGAAGGGTGTGACTTTCCTGTCCGAGACGGACACCGAGGTTGCTGCCGCGCTGCTGGCGGATATTTTCCGGAACCAGCTGGGCGGGGACGTTTCCGACGGCGGCCTGACGAAGGCCATGGAACTGGCCTGCCAGCGCCTCGAGGGCGCGTTCACGCTGTTGGCTGTCCACGCGGACCAGCCTGAGGTTGTGGTTGCTGCCCGGCGTAACTCGCCGCTGGTGGTGGGCCTGGGCGAGGGGGAGAACTTCCTGGGTTCGGATGTTTCCGGGTTCATTGATTACACCCGCCGGGCGGTGGAGCTGGGCCAGGACCAGATTGTCACCATCACCGCTGACTCGGTCGAGATCACTGACTTCTTCGGCAATCCGGCTGAGGGCAAGGAATACCACGTTGACTGGGATCCGGCTTCGGCGAAGAAGGGCGGTTTCTCCTCGTTCATGGAGAAGGAAATCCATGACCAGCCCGACGCCGTGGCGCAGACCCTGCTGGGCCGCTCGGACCTGGAGGGCAAGCTGACCCTGAACGAGCTGCGGATCGACCCGGAGCTTCTTAAGCAGGTCAACAAGATCGTGGTGCTGGCCTGCGGTACGGCCGCGTACGCCGGAATGGTGGCCAAGTACGCCATTGAGAACTGGTGCCGGATCCCCACTGAGGTGGAGCTGGCGCACGAGTTCCGGTACCGGGACCCGATCCTGGACGAGAACACGCTGGTGGTCTCCATCTCGCAGTCGGGCGAGACCATGGACACCCTGATGGCTGTCCGGTACGCCCGTGAGCAGGGTGCGAAGACCATCTCGATCTGTAACACCAACGGGTCCACCATCCCGCGTGAGTCCGATGCGGTGCTGTACACGCACGCCGGCCCGGAGATCGCTGTGGCGTCCACGAAGGCGTTCCTGGCCCAGATCACGGCCGCGTACCTGCTGGGCCTGTACCTGGCGCAGCTGCGCGGGAATATCTTCTCCGGCCAGATCAAGGACGTCCTCGCGGACCTGGCGAAGATCCCGGACAAGATCCAGACCATCCTGGACAACGCCGGCCCGCTGCGGGAACTGGCCCGGTCCATGGCGGACGAGAAGTCTGTGCTGTTCCTGGGCCGGCACGTGGGCTACCCGGTGGCCCTGGAAGGTGCGCTGAAGCTCAAGGAAATCGCGTACATCCACGCCGAAGGGTTCGCCGCCGGCGAGCTCAAGCACGGCCCGATCGCCCTGATCGACGAGGGCCAGCCGGTGTTCGTGGTGGTCCCGTCCCCACGCGGCCGCGATTCGCTGCACGCCAAGGTGGTCTCCAACATCCAGGAAATCCGCGCCCGCGGCGCCCGGACCCTGGTGATCGCCGAGGAAGGCGACGAAGCAGTGAAGGCCTACGCCGAGCACGTCTTCTACGTCCCGGAAACGCCCACGCTGCTGATGCCGCTGCTGACCACCGTCCCGCTGCAGATCTTCGCCGCGGAACTCGCCGCAGCGAAGGGCTACGACGTGGACCAGCCGCGCAACCTCGCCAAGAGCGTCACCGTAGAGTAGTCCCATGATCGTTGGCATTGGGGTAGACGTAGTAGACATCGAGCGGTTCGGCCGCCAGCTGGAACGGACACCGGGCCTTCGGGACCGGCTGTTCGTGCCTGCCGAGCGCGAGCTCAACACCCGGTCCCTGGCTGCCAGGTTCGCCGCCAAGGAAGCCGTGGCCAAGGTCCTTGGCGCGCCTGCAGGCATGAACTGGCAGGACTGCTGGATCGGCCTGGACCACAACGGGCCCACCGTGCAGGTCAAGGGCACGGTGCTGGCAGTCGCGGAGGCTAAGGGCGTCAAGCGCTGGCACCTGTCCATCAGCCACGACGGCGGCATCGCCACGGCAACGGTCCTGGCCGAGGGCTGACCGGGCTCCGCCCCGCAGGGACCCCAGACGATGATCAGCGCCTACAGCGGAACACAGGTCCGTGCCGCCGAGGAGCCGCTCCTCGCGGCCGGCCTCGGTGACGTCCTGATGCAGCGCGCTGCCCACGGCCTCGCCAACGCGGTCATCATCGAACTGCGCTCCCGCGGGCGCCGCATCTACGGCACCCGGCTGGTGGTACTGGCAGGCAAAGGCAACAACGGCGGCGACGGCCTCTACGCCGCAGCTTTCCTCGCCTCCCGCGGGATGCGCACGACGGCGGTCCTCACCGGCGGTGCGGCGCACCCGGCGGCGCTGGCTGCCTTCAGGCGTGCCGGCGGCCGTGCGGAGGAACTGACCGAAGAGGCACTCGAGCCGCTGGCCGCGGAGACCCGGCGCGCCGGCGTCGTCATTGACGCCATCCTGGGCACGGGCGCCCAAGGCGGACTTCGGGGGAGTGCTGCCGCGTTGGTTGAGGCCGTCCTCGAGGCGCGCGAACCTGCCGGCGGCGACCGGTTCGTGGTGGCCTGCGACCTGCCCAGCGGCGTGAACGCGGATACCGGCGAGGCTGCCGGACCGGTGCTGCCCGCCGACCTGACGGTGACGTTCGGCGGAGCCAAGGCGGGCCTGATGGCAGACCCCGGCGCGGACTATGCCGGCAGGGTGCACGTGGTATCCATCGGCATCGAAGAACACTTTCCCATTCCTGTCCTCCGCCGGCTCGAGGAAGCAGAACTCTCCCGGCTGTTGCCGCATCCCGCCCGGCGGGCGCACAAATACTCGCGCGGGGTCCTGGGCATCGTGGCCGGCTCCGTGCAGTATCCGGGCGCTGCTGTATTGGCCTGCCGCGGGGCACTTGCCGCCGGTGTGGGCATGGTCCGGTATCTCGGGCCGCCCGAGGTGGCTGACCTGGTGCGGATGTCCTGCCCGGAAGTGGTGTGCAGCGATGGATCAGTGGCGGACAACCGGGTGCAGGCGTGGCTGGTGGGCTCAGGCATGGGGCCGGAGGACCACGAACAGCTGGCGCGGGCACGCGAGGCCATCGAGTCGGGCCTGCCCGTTGTGGCCGACGCCGGCGCGCTACCGGCGCTGCCCCAAAAACTCGCACCGCACGTGGTGCTGACCCCGCACGCCGGCGAGCTCGCCGCGCTGCTGAAGCGCTTGGAGGGCGAAGCCGACGCCCGGTTTAGCGACCGCGGGGCCGTGGAAGCAGCTACCTTCGACGCCGTCCGCAAGGCGGCCGGCCTGACCGGGGCCACCGTCCTGCTCAAAGGTCCCGCCACGTTGGTGGCAGCCCCCGGCGGCGGAGCCTTCAGCCAGGCGGACGGCACGCCCTGGCTTGCCACCGCCGGCAGCGGCGACGTGCTGGCCGGCGTGATCGGCGCCCTGCTCGCGCAGGCGGGTCCCGCCGTCGGCCGATCCCTCCTTGTGGGCATCGACGACGACGGCCGCTGGGCTGCGCTGGCCGCGCTGGGAGCTGCCTTGCACGGCATCGCCGGGAGGGCGGCGTCGGACTCTGTATTCGGCGGGCCGATCGCCGCCAGCGGAATCGCCGATGCCATACCCGAAACCTGGGGTAAAGTCAGCAGGCTTAGTAACTCTGAAGCCTGGAAACGTAATAGTCACAGCCAACCATTACGGTAGGCATTAGTTCGCACCGGCAGTAGGGGCGTTCCGATGCCCTCTGCTGCTGACCAACAAATGAGGAGCACGATGGAAGTCTGGCCTGGAACTGCCTACCCGCTGGGAGCTACCTTTGACGGCACCGGCACCAATTTCGCACTGTTCAGCGAACAGGCCGAACGGGTGGAACTCTGCCTCCTGGCTGACGACCTGACCGAAACGCGGATCGAACTGACCGAGGTGGACGGCTACGTCTGGCACTGCTACCTGCCGCAGATCCAGCCCGGCCAGAAATATGGCTACCGCGTCCACGGACCGTACGAGCCTGCCAACGGCAGCCGGTTCAACCCGAACAAGCTCCTGATGGACCCCTACGCGAAAGCCATCCAGGGCGAGATCGACTGGGACCCCGCACTCTTCTCCTACGAGTTCGGCGATCCGGATTCGCGCAATGACGCAGACTCGGCCGCGCACACCATGCACGGCGTGGTCATCAACCCGTTCTTCGAATGGGACGGCGACCGGCAGCTCCGCGTCCCCTACCACCAGTCAGTCATTTACGAGGCGCACGTCAAGGGCCTCACCGAGCTGCACCCGGAGATCCCCGAAGAGCAGCGCGGCACCTATGCAGGCGTGGCCCACCCGGCCGTCATCGAGCACCTGAAGAAGCTCGGCGTCACGGCCATCGAGCTCATGCCGGTGCACCAGTTCGTCAACGACGGCACCCTGCAGGAGAAGGGCCTCAACAACTACTGGGGCTATAACACCATCGGCTTCTTCGCGCCGCAGAACACCTACAGCTCCACCGGCGACGTGGGACACCAGGTCCAGGAATTCAAGGCCATGGTCCGCGACCTGCACCGGGCGGGCATCGAGGTCATCCTCGACGTCGTGTACAACCACACCGCCGAAGGCAACCACCTGGGCCCCACCCTGTCCTTCAAGGGCATCGACAACCAGGCGTACTACCGGCTGGTGGACAACGACCTCAAGCACTACATGGACTACACCGGCACGGGCAACTCGCTCAACGTCCGCCACCCGCACTCCCTGCAGCTGCTGATGGACTCGCTGCGCTACTGGGTCACCGAGATGCACGTTGACGGCTTCCGCTTCGATCTTGCCTCCACCCTGGCCCGCGAGTTCTACGACGTTGACAAGCTCTCCACGTTCTTCGAACTCATCCAGCAGGACCCCATCGTTTCCCAGGTCAAGCTGATCGCCGAGCCCTGGGACGTTGGCCCCGGCGGCTACCAGGTGGGCAACTTCCCGCCGCAGTGGACGGAATGGAACGGCAAGTACCGCGACACCGTCCGCGACTTCTGGCGCGGCGAACCGTCCACGCTGGGGGAATTTGCCTCCCGCCTCACCGGCTCGGCCGACCTCTACGAGAGCTCCGCGCGCCGGCCTGTCGCCTCCATCAACTTCGTCACCGCCCATGACGGCTTCACCATGCGGGACCTTGTGTCCTACAACGAGAAGCACAACGACGCCAACGGCGAAGGCAACAACGACGGCGAATCGCACAACCGGTCCTGGAACTGCGGCGAGGAGGGTGACACCGACGACGAGAAGGTGCTGACCCTCCGCGCCCGCCAGCAGCGGAACTTCATCGCCACGCTGCTGCTCTCCCAGGGCGTGCCCATGCTGCTGCACGGCGACGAACTGGGCCGTACCCAGCAGGGCAACAACAACACCTACTGCCAGGACTCCGAGCTGAGCTGGATCCACTGGGAAGCGATGGACCAGCCCCTGGTGGAGTTCACAGCCTTCGTGAACAAGCTCCGGCACGACCACCCCACGTTCCGCCGCAGCCGCTTCTTTGACGGCCGCCCAGTCCGCCGCGGCGAGGGCGAAAAGCTGCCCGACATCGTCTGGCTGAAGACGGACGGCACCGAAATGCTGCCCGAGGACTGGGGCAGCGGCTTCGGCCGGACCATCGGCGTCTTCTACAACGGCGACGGCATCCAGGAGCAGGATTCCCGCGGGCGCCGCATCACCGACGACAGCTTCCTGATGGCCTTCAACGCCCACGACGACGATGTGGACTTCCTGTTGCCGTCTGACGAGTACTCGCAGTACTGGGAGGTCCTGATCGACACCGCAGCCCAGGCTGACGCCTACGAACCCCTCAAGGCAGGAGCAACACTGACGCTGGACGCCAAGTCCATGGTGGTGCTGCGCGCCTACTCCGGCCCGGAAGCCGAAGTGGACCTGTCCGCGGCAGCCTCCCTGGCTTCCATGGCCGATCATGAAGAGGCCCAGGAGGAGATGGTGGAAGCCCAGACCAAGGCAGCTGAAGCGAGCGAGGCAAGGGCAACGGGCGCCGATAAGGAAGCCGAGGCATGAGGACGCCGGCTTCCACCTACCGGCTGCAGATCCGCAGCAGCTTCACGCTGTTCGATGCCGCGGAGAAGGTTCCGTACCTGAAGTCGCTCGGCGTGGACTGGGTTTACCTGTCGCCGATCCTCACTGCGGAGCAGGGCTCGGACCACGGCTACGACGTGACCGATCCCTCCGCCGTCGACCCCGAACGCGGCGGCCCGGAAGGGCTGCTGGCCCTGTCCCGCGCCGCCCGCGAGCACGGCATGGGTGTCCTGGTGGACATTGTGCCCAACCACGTGGGCGTCGCCACCCCGGTGCAGAACCCCTGGTGGTGGTCACTGCTGAAGGAGGGCCGCGGGTCACGGTACGCGGAAGCGTTCGACGTCGACTGGGACCTCGGCGGCGGCAAGGTTCGGCTCCCGATGCTGGGCTCCGACGCGGACCTGGACAAGCTGGAGATCAAGGACGGGGAACTCCGGTACTACGATCACCGGTTCCCGCTCGCCGACGGGACGTACTCCGAAGGGGACTCCCCGGAGGAGGTGCACAGCCGCCAGCACTACCAGCTGATGGACTGGCGCCGCGCCGACGCCGAGCTCAACTACCGGCGCTTCTTCGCGGTGACCACGCTCGCCGGAATCCGGGTGGAAACTCCCGCCGTCTTCGAAGAAGCCCACGCCGAGGTTGGCCGCTGGTTCACCGAAGGCCTGGTGGACGGCCTGCGCGTCGACCACCCGGACGGACTGGCCGACCCCGCAGGCTACCTGCGGTGGCTGAAGGACCTCACCGGCGGCGCCTACGTCCTGGTGGAGAAGATCCTGGAACCCGGCGAGGTGCTGCCGGGGGACTTCGCCTGCGAGGGCACCACCGGGTACGACGCGCTCGCCGACGTGGACCGGGTGTTTGTGGATCCTGCCGGAGAAGAGTCATTGAACGCGCTGGATGCTGAGTTGCGTGGCACTCCCGAGGCCGCCGACTATGCGGAGATGATCCGCGGCACCAAGCGGATGATCGCCGACGGCATCCTCCGCTCCGAGGTGCTGCGCCTGGCCCGGCTGGTCCCGGAATCCCACGGACTTGCACTGGAGGAAGCGGCCGACGCCCTGGCCGAGGTCATCGCCTCCTTCCCGGTCTACCGGAGCTACCTGCCCACCGGGGCCGAGGTTCTCAAGGAAGCCTGCGAGTCTGCCGCCGAACACCGTCCGGACCTCGCCGTTGCCGTTGGGACGCTCCTCCCGCTGCTGCTGGACCCGGCCAACCCCATCGCCGTCCGGTTCCAGCAGACCTCCGGCATGGTGATGGCCAAGGGCGTGGAGGACACCGCGTTCTACCGCTACACCCGCCTGGGCACGCTGACCGAGGTGGGTGCAGAACCCACCGAGTTCGCCGTGTCCCCGGAGGAGTTCCATCACCGGATGCGCCGGCGGCAGGACGAGTTGCCGCTGTCCATGACCACCATGTCCACGCACGACACCAAGCGCAGCGAGGATGCCCGGGCACGGATCTCCGTGATCGCCGAGTTGCCGGGGGAGTGGGCCGCAACGCTGGACACCCTCCGGAAGCTGGCCCCCATCCCGGACGGCCCCTACGAGAACCTGCTGTGGCAGGCCATCGTCGGCGCCTGGCCTGCCAGCCGGGAACGGCTGCAGGGCTACGCCGAGAAGGCTGCCCGTGAGGCCGGCAACTCCACGAAGTGGACTGACCCGGACGAGGACTTCGAGTCCCGGGTGAAGGCCGCCGTGGATGCTGTGTTCGACGACGCCGGTGTAGCCAAGGTGGTGGAGGACTTCGTGGCACGCATTGATGCCTTCGCAGCGTCCAACTCCCTCTCCGCCAAGCTGGTCCAGCTGACCATGCCCGGCGTTCCGGACGTCTACCAGGGCAGCGAATTCTGGGAACGGTCCCTGACCGATCCTGATAACCGCCGACCGGTGGACTTCGCACTCCGGGAAGCCGAGCTGGCCAAGATCGACGCCGGCACGTTGCCCGCAGCGGGCACGGAAGCCAGCAAGCTCCTGGCCACCACTCGGGCGCTCCGCCTCAAGCGGGACCGGCCGGAGCTCTTCGAGGGCTACGTCCCTGTGGCGGCAAGCGGTGCTGCAGCCGGACACCTTCTCGGGTTCTCCCGCGGCGCGGCCGACGGCACAGCCGGGGCGGTGACCCTGGCAACGCGGCTGCCTGCGGGCCTCGAGGCCGGCGGCGGCTGGCGCGATACCGCCGTCGAACTTTCCGCTGCAATGCGTGACGAACTGACGGGCGCCGAATTTGGTGCTGGCAGCGTGTTGGTGGCTGACGTGCTGGGTACCTACCCGGTGGCCCTGCTGGTCCCTGTGGATGGAGGAAACGCATGACCCTGGTCAACCAAGGACCCGAACGCTTCGACGTCTGGGCGCCGGACGCCTCCTCGGTCACCCTCGTGGCTGGCGGCCGGGAGTACCCCATGGCGAAGAAGGACACCGCACCCGGCACAGAGGGCTGGTGGACCGCCCCGGACGCGCCCGCCGACGGCGAGGTGGACTACGGCTACCAGCTCGACGGCGACAGCCACCCGCTGCCCGACCCCCGGTCCCGGCGGGTGCCAGCAGGAGTCCACGAACTGTCCCGGACCTTCGATCCCGCCGCGTACGCGTGGCAGGATTCCAGCTGGAAGGGCAGGGAACTCACCGGCTCGGTGATCTACGAACTCCACGTGGGCACCTTCACCCCGGAGGGAACCCTGGACGCCGCCGCCGGGAAGCTCGGCTACCTCGCGGACCTGGGCGTCGACTTCGTGGAGCTGCTGCCCGTCAACGGGTTCAACGGCACGCACAACTGGGGCTACGACGGCGTGCAGTGGTACGCCGTCCATGAGGGCTACGGCGGGCCTGCCGCATACCAGCGGTTCGTCGATGCCGCGCATGCTGCCGGGCTCGGGGTCATCCAGGACGTGGTGTACAACCACCTCGGCCCCAGCGGCAACTACCTGCCCAAGTTCGGCCCGTACCTGAAGCAAGGCGACGTCAACACCTGGGGTGACTCCGTGAACCTCGACGGACCCGGCTCCGACGTTGTCCGCGAGTACATCCTGGACAACCTCGCACTGTGGCTCCGCGACTACCACGTGGACGGGCTGCGGCTCGACGCCGTGCACGCCCTGCGCGATGAGCGGGCGGTGCACATCCTCGAGGAGTTTGGTGCCTTTGGCGACGCCGTCTCGGCTGAAACCGGGCTGCCCAAGACGCTGATTGCGGAGTCCGACCTGAACAACCCCCGGCTGATCTACCCGCGGGACACCAACGGGTACGGCCTGGCGGGGCAGTGGAGCGACGACTTCCACCACGCCGTCCACGTCAACGTCAGCGGCGAAACCACCGGGTACTACTCCGACTTCCAGTCCCTGGCGGTGCTGGCCAAGGTCCTCAAGGACGGCTTCCTGCACGACGGCAGCTACTCCAGCTTCCGCGGCCGGCACCACGGCAGGCCTATCAACGCCTCGCTGGTGAACCCGGCGGCGCTGGTGGTCTGCAACCAGAACCACGACCAGATCGGCAACCGGGCCATCGGCGACAGGCTCTCGCAGTCACTGTCCTACGGGCAGCTGGCCGTGGCGGCTGTGCTCACGCTGACTTCACCGTTCACGCCCATGCTGTTCATGGGGGAGGAATACGGGGCCACCACACCGTGGCAGTTCTTCACCTCGCACCCGGAACCCGAGCTCGGCAAGGCCACCGCGGAAGGGCGCATCAAGGAATTCGAGCGGATGGGGTGGGATCCCGCCGTCGTGCCTGACCCCCAGGACCCGGAAACCTTCCGCCGGTCCAAGCTGGACTGGGACGAAGCCGCCACGGGTGACCACGCCCGGCTGCTGGAGCTCTACAGGTCCCTGACCGCGCTGCGGCGCAGTCATCCGGAACTGGCCGGGCTGGGTTTCAGCGAGACCGAGGTTGCGTTCGACGACGCCTCCGGGTGGTTGCGGTTCGGCCGCGGCAGCGTTGAGGTGCTGGTGAACTTCGCCGACGCGAAGGTCCGGCTGGACGGCATCAGCGGATCCCTCCTGCTCTCCACCGACGAGGGGACAAGCCAGGACGGCGACGCCCTCGCTTTGGCTCCCTGGAGCGCCGCCATCGTGAAGTCCTGACGATTTCATTCTTTGCCCCGTGCGCGCGTTGCGCCGCGGGCTGGCATTGTCAGCCCGCGGCGTAACTTTTCCAGTCCTGCCTGTTGCGCCGGTCACAACTGGCAGGATGGAACCCATGACATATTCCGCGGCGGAAGACCGCTACGAATCCATGCCCTACCGCCGGGTGGGCCGCAGCGGCCTGAAGCTCCCGGCCATCTCCCTGGGCCTGTGGCACAACTTCGGCGACGACAAGCGCTTTGATGAACAGCGTGCCATCCTGCGCCGCGCGTTCGACCTTGGCGTGAACCACTTCGACCTCGCCAACAACTACGGCCCGCCGGACGGGTCCGCCGAGACCAACTTCGGCCGCCACCTCAAGGACGACTTCAAGCCGTACCGCGATGAGCTGGTCATCTCCACGAAGGCCGGCTACTACATGTGGCCCGGCCCCTACGGCGAGTGGGGCTCACGGAAGTACCTGCTCTCCAGCCTGGACCAGTCACTGGAACGCATGGGCCTGGACTACGTGGACATTTTCTACAGCCACAGGCCGGACCCGGAAACGCCGCTGGAAGAAACCATGGGAGCCCTGGACCACGCCGTCCGCTCGGGCAAGGCACTCTACGCGGGCATCTCCTCCTACACCCCGGAGCAGACCATCGAAGCTGCCCGCATCCTGAAGGAGCTCGGCACGCCGCTGCTCATCCACCAGCCCAGCTACTCCATGTTCAACCGCTGGACCGAGGACGGCAGCCCCAACCTCTACGAGGCGCTCGACCAGGTGGGAGCAGGGTCCATCGCCTTCTCGCCGCTGGCCCAGGGGATGCTCACCGACCGCTACCTCAACGGCATCCCGGACGATTCCCGCGCAGCCAAGGCCAGGTTCCTGTCCGAGGATGCCATCACTGATGAAAAGCTCGCCCGTATCCGGGGCCTGAAAGCCATCGCCGAAGGCCGCGGCCAGACGCTCGCGCAGATGGCCATCGCCTGGATCCTCCGGGACCAGCCCAAGGGTTCACCGGTGACATCAGCCCTGGTGGGAGCATCCAGTGTCCGCCAACTCGAGGACACGCTCTCCGCCATCAACAACCTCGGATTCAGCGCTGACGAACTCACCGCAATCGATGAATTCGCGGTGGAATCGGACATCAACCTGTGGAAGCAGACCGTCTGACGAAACCCCCTTTCTTACGCAGCGGGACCGGCTGAACGAAAGCCGGTTCCGCTGTGTGGGTACTATGAGTACGCGCCGCGCGGCGCTGTCCCAGCCGGCCGCCGTCGCAATTTCCCTGACGCATTACCAGGCCGGCTGACGTTTGTCCTAAGGAGTTCCGTGTCTTCACATCCCATCCGTGTCGCAATCGTCGGCGTAGGCAACTGCGCCGCGTCGCTGGTGCAGGGCGTCCAGTACTACAAGGACGCTGACCCCACGGCCACCATCCCGGGCCTCATGCACGTTGAGTTCGGCCAGTACCACGTGGGCGATGTCCAGTTCGTGGCCGCGTTCGACGTCGACGGCAAGAAGGTGGGCAACGACCTCGCCGATGCCATCCTCGCCAGCGAAAACAACACCATCAAGATTGCCGACGTCCCGCCCACCGGCGTAACCGTCCAGCGCGGCCACACCCTGGACGGCCTCGGCAAGTACTACCTCGAGACCATCGAGGAATCCACCGAAAAGCCCGTTGACGTGGTTCAGGCCCTCAAGGACGCCGACGTTGACGTCATGGTCTGCTACCTGCCCGTCGGCTCCCAGGCCGCTGCCGAGTTCTACGCCCAGGCCGCCATTGACGCCGGCGTTGCCTTCGTCAACGCCCTTCCGGTGTTCATCGCCGGCACCAAGGCATGGGCTGACAAGTTCACCGCCGCCGGTGTTCCGATCGTGGGCGACGACATCAAGAGCCAGATCGGTGCCACCATCACGCACCGCGTCATGGCCAAGCTGTTCGAGGACCGCGGCGTCACCCTGGACCGCACATACCAGCTGAACGTCGGCGGCAACATGGACTTCAAGAACATGCTGGAACGCGACCGCCTCGAGTCCAAGAAGATCTCCAAGACCCAGGCCGTCACCTCCAACGTCGAGGCCGAGCTCGCCGCCAAGGACGTCCACATCGGCCCGTCCGACTACGTGCAGTGGCTTGATGACCGCAAGTGGGCCTTCGTCCGCCTGGAAGGCCGCAACTTCGGTGACGCCCCCGTGTCGCTCGAGTACAAGCTGGAAGTCTGGGACTCGCCCAACTCCGCCGGCGTGATCATCGATGCCATCCGCGCCGCCAAGATCGGCCTGGACCGCGGCATCGGTGGTCCGCTGCTCTCCGCCTCCAGCTACTTCATGAAGTCTCCGCCGGAGCAGTTCAACGACGACCTCGCCCGTGAAAAGGTCGAGGCCTTCATCCGCGGCGACCTGGAGCGCTAACCCGATCCCTCGTTGGCCCAGCGCTCCCTCACCCTCACGGGTGGGGGAGCGTCTCTTCTTAACACGCCCCATCACCTTCTGCCCGCTTTTGCGGGACGCGCCATCATGTTCTGCCGTTTTTGCGGGATGCGCCATCACCAATTTCAGGTTGAGCGTTGACAAGCGGTGCCAATTTTTCGAATGCCCAGGCTGTCACCCCTTACCGGCAAAACCCGCTGCGACGGGATGATCGGTCCAAGCCGCGCGAAGGTGCCGCTTGATCAGCGTTGTGGCTCGTTGGAAACGGTCGGCGGCATCGTCCTTGGTGAACACCAGAACCGTCCACCCAGCCGATTCGAAAGCTTTGTCCCGTCGTCGGTCGCTTAGCCCCTGGGCTTCCAAAAGGTGATGGCCGCCGTCGTACTGGATTGCGAGGCGCCGGTGACGGTAGCCCAAATCAGCAGTAGGGGAGGCTGCATCATTCGGTCGAAGTGCAACCTGCAAATCTGGCTCTGGCAAGTTCGCGTCCAGCATGGCCAGCCGCAGCATCGATTCCGGTGCCGAATCAGCCCCAACCCGCATCAGTTCCAGAGCCTCCCGCGCGCGAATGATGCCCTGAAGATTGGGGTGCCGCCCCAGAAGAGCGCGGAGCCCGTCCAACGTGTTATACGGCTCTGATCTCCCTTCAAACTCTGCTCTGGGCATGCGAATTATTTGATCTCCGAGGCAAACCAACTCAGCCAGTGAGAGGCGCCGGGCCAAGTCGAGCCAGGTCCGGGAACGAGTACTGATGCGAATACCGTCGAAGGCTTCGACCTCATCCTCCCTCGCGATGACGTTGTGTGCGATCACGCCTTTTCGGCGCACTTGAGGCAAGTGATTGGGTTTGCTCAGATGCAGTTCGGTTGAGTCCGACAGCCAGGGCGGCAGCAGCTGACAGTGCAGGCGAGCAGCCGTGACATGCGAAACCCACGCCCCCGGTGAAACTTTAGACAGAACCCGTGCCGCGGCTTCCAACTGAAAATCCCAAGCCAACGGGCGGTATAAACCCCTGCTTACGTGAACCAAGTCCTGCCCGCGGAGCCTCTTTAAGGGCAAGCCGGCAGCAAGAGCCGAGTCAAGGGTAAATGGCGAGTTCGCTAACGTCCATGGCAGATCTGTGCGTTTAGGCATGCTGGCATTCTGGCGGAGAGGGCCTTACCCGTGCAGGAGTTATCCACAGGGAGCCTTTGATGCTTTCGAAGGTGATGGCGCGTTGGGGGAAGGCTGCAGGATGTGGTGGGGCGTTGGGAGGGAGGCTGCAGGATGTGGTGGGGCGTTGGGAGGGAGGCTGCAGGATGTGGTGGGGCGTTGGGAGGGAGGCTGCAGGATGTGGTGGGGCGTTGGGAGGGAGGCTGCAGGACGTGGTGGGGCGTTGGGAGGGGGGGAAGTACGGGGTTAGGTGAGGCCTACCGGGTTGCCGTCGGGGTCGACGTCCATGCGGAGCGCGGCCGGCACGGCGGGAAGCCCTGGCATGGTCATCACTGCGCCGGTCAGCGCCACGATGAAGCCGGCGCCGGTCTTGGGCAGCAGGTCGCGGACGTGGATGGTGAAGCCCTTGGGGGCGCCGAGGCGGGTGGCGTCGTCGGTGAAGGAGTACTGGGTCTTGGCCATGCACACCGGAAGCCCGCCCCAGCCGTTGCGCTCAATGTCGGCCAGCCGCTTCAGGGCCGGGACGGAGAAGTCCACCCCGTCGGCCCCATAGATCTCCTGCGCAATGGTGCGGATCTTATCCTCCACGGAGAGCTCCAGCGTGTACAGGTGACGGAATTTGTTGGGTGCCTCCAGGGCCCGCGCCACCAGCGCGGCGAGCTCATCCCCGCCGTCACCGCCGCCGCCCCGGCCCCAGACATCGGCCACGGCAGCCGGAACACCTTCCGCGGCACACCACGCGAGCAGCCAGTCCAGTTCCTCCGCTGTATCCGTGGCGAACCGGTTGATGGACACCACCGGGGTCACACCGAACTTCTCTACGTTGTGGACGTGCCGGCGCAGGTTTTCGACGCCGGCCTCCAGCGCGGCCATGTCCGGCAGGGTCAGCTGGTCCTTGGCCACGCCGCCCTGCATCTTGAGCGCGCGCACGGTGGCCACCACCACGACGGCGGACGGGGCCAGGCCGCCGATCCGCGCCTTGATGTCCATGAACTTTTCGGCGCCCAGATCGGCCCCGAAACCGGCCTCCGTCACCACGATGTCCGCCAGCCGCCGTGCTGTCTGGGTGGCGATGAGGGAGTTGCAGCCGTGCGCGATGTTGGCGAACGGACCGCCATGGACAAGCGCCGGGGTGCCTGCGATGGTCTGTACCAGGTTGGGTTTGACTGCTTCCTTGAGCAGGAGGGCCAGCGCCCCCTGCACCCCCAGGTCCGCCACCGTCACCGGGGCACGCTCATAGGTGTAGCCGAACGTGATCCTGCCCAGGCGTTCCCGGAGGTCGGCCAGGTCCGTGGCGAGGCAGAACACGGCCATGATCTCTGAAGCCACGGTGATGTCGAACCCGTCCTGCCGCGGCACACCCTGGGCTGGCCCGCCGAGGCCGATCACCACTTCCCGCAGGGCACGGTCATTCATGTCCAGGACGCGTTTGAACGTCATGCGCCGCGGATCGATGTTCAAGGCGTTGCCCTGGTAGATGTGGTTGTCCACCAGTGCCATCAGCGCGTTGTTGGCGGAGGTGATGGCGTGGAAGTCACCGGTGAAATGCAGGTTGATCTCGTCCATCGGCAGCACCTGCGAGTAGCCTCCACCGGTGGCGCCGCCCTTCATCCCCAGGACCGGGCCCAGCGAGGGCTCACGCAAAGCGATCATCACCTTGTGGCCGGCCCGCGCCAGGGAGTCCGCCAGCCCCACGGTGGTGGTGGACTTTCCCTCGCCGGCCGGCGTGGGGGACATGGCCGAGACCAGTACCAGCTTGCCGTGCGGCGGCGGTGCGTCCAGCCGGGCGGGATCGATCTTGGCTTTGTAACGCCCGTACTGTTCCAGCGCTGCGGCGTTCACCCCTGCGGCAGCGGCAATGTCTTCGATGGGCCTGATATGTGCTGCCCGTGCTATCTCGAGGTCGCTGGGAACGCCGGTCATGGCGTCAGGTTACAGGAACGGCCGGCACAAGGTGGCCCACGTGCCGGTCGACGGCGGCGTGGTAGCTTTCGAGCGTGATGGCGGCAGTGCGGGACCAGCCGGAGTTCTGGGCGCGGATGGCGGCGGCCCGGCCCATGTCCACCCGTGTGGCGGGATCGTCGTAGAGGGCCTCAATCGCGTCCGCCCAATCGGCCGCGTGGTGGCCGTCCACCAGCAACCCGGTCCGGCCGTGGAAGATGGCGCGGGACAACCCGCCCACCCGCGTTGCCACCACCGGGGTGCCGCAGGCCTGGGCTTCCAGCGCCACCAGGCCGAAGGATTCGCTGAAGGAAGGCATCACCACGACGTCGGCCGCGCGGAACCAGGCCGCCAGCTCAGGTGCCGTGACGGGCGGAAGCTGCGTGACGACGTCGTCCATCTCCGCGTCCGCCACGAGCTTGCGGAGGTTGAACTCCTTGTTGCCGCTGAGCTCGCCCAGGATGGTGAGCCGCAGGTCGATATCCGGACGCCGCTGCCGCAGCAGTGCCGCCGCCTTGACCAGCACCTGCGGGCCTTTGAGCCGCTGGATGCGTCCGGCGAACAGCAGGTGGAACGTCCCCGGATCCACGCCGTGGTCCTTGCGTGCTTTGGTCCGGAATGCGGGGGTGAACGTGGTCAGGTCCACGCCCGGGGGAGCGATGTCGATCCGGTCGTAGTCCGCACCGTAGTGCGACACGAGTTCTGCGGCCTCCGAGCTGGTGTTGGCGATGAGGCGTGCCGCGCCGTCCACGATCCGGTGCTCGCCCACCTCACGCCGCCGCGGCTCGGGCTGTTCGCCGGATTCGAGCAGGAGGTTCTTCACCTTGGCCATGGTGTGCATGGTGTGGACCAGCGGCACACCCCACAGGTCGGACAGCTCCAGCCCGGCGATGCCGGACACCCAGTAGTGCGAGTGGATGACGTCGTAGCGGCCGTGCGGCTGCCGGCGGCGGATCTGTTCGATCTCTTCAACCATGCTGTGCAGCAGGCCCGGCAGTTCTTCCTTCGGGATCTTCTTTGTCGGTCCGGCCAGGACGTTGTGGACACAGACGCCGGGATCCGGATGTTCGACGGCGGGCTGGCCGGCCGAGGTGGCGCGCGTGAAAATCTCGACCTCAACGCCGGCTTCGGCCAGGGCTGAGGCCAGTTCACGGATGTAGACGTTCATGCCGCCGGCATCGCCGGACCCTGGCTGTTCCATGGGCGAGGTGTGGAGTGACAGCAGGGCCACCCTGCGGATCAATGCCAAGGGACCTCCTTCCGGCCGCCGGCGCGTATTACGGGCGCACCTGTCCCGGGTACCCGTTCAGTGCGCACTCGGTAAAACATTACTCCTTCAGCCAACCGGGGCCGCAGCCGCCGTCTCATCACGCCACAGCGCCCGCAGCTCCAAAAATGCTTCCTCATAACCGGACAGGAGCCGGCCTGCCAGGTCCTCCGAATCCACCAGAGGATGCCGCGCGAAGGCCGCAAGGGCGGCGCCGCGGTCGCCGGTGGTGGCCGCCCGGACGGTGAGCCGTTCCACGTCCTTGACCTGCCGCAGCAACCGGAGCTGCGGCCCGGGGGGAGCCTGCTGGGGCAGCGGCAGCGCGCCGTCGGCCGTCACCATGCAGGGAAGTTCGACGACGGCGTCCGCGGGCAGTCCCGGAATGGCGGGTTCCTGAGCGCCCGGGTTGAGTGAGTTGCGGGTATTCAGGATCAGCTGCGTAGCGCCGGCCCCGGAGAGCGCCCGCATGGCGGCGAGCGCCACGCGTTCGTAGCCGCCGCCGGCGAGATCGTCTTCATCCCGCTGGGCACCTTCCGGGCGTGCCTCGGCCAGGTAGCCCTCCTCACGGGACCGGCGGGCAGCATCCCACAATCGGAAGGCGTCCGTACCGGCGCCGGCGAGGCGTGGATAGAGGTCCTGCTGTTGTTCGTGGATGCTCTCTCCGCGGGTCTGCCGCATCGCCTGCATGGCCAGCCGTGCGGCGTCGCGCCGTTCGTAGTAATACAGGTACTCGTTGGGCAGCATGCCAAGCCCAGCCAGGAAGGGCTGGTCAAACAGCCGGCCTTCCTCGAAGGACGCCAGGGCGGCGGGATCGGCCAGCAGCCCCGGCAGCAGGTCGCGGCCGCCGGACTCCAGCCGGTACAGCCAGCCCAGGTGGTTCAGCCCGAAGTAGCCCACGCCGTCGAGCCTTCCCTCCGGCAGGTCCGCTCCCGCAGCGTGGGCTGCGCGCTGCACCAGGGCACCCGCCGAATCGCAGATGCCCACCACCCGGTTCCCCAGCACCGGGACGAGGGCCTCGGTGACCATGCCTGCCGGGTTGGTGAAATTGATCAGCCGGGCTCCCGGGCAGTGCCGGACCATCAGGCGGGCCAGGTGAACCATGTGCGGAATGGTCCGCAGCGCATAGGAGATGCCGCCCGCGCCCGTGGTTTCCTGCCCCAGCAGCCCCAGGTCCTGGGCCACCTTCTCGTCCGCGATCCGCCCGGCGGTCCCGCCCGGACGGATGGCGGCGAACACCATGTCCGTCCCGGGCAGGGCGTGGGCCAGATCGGTGGTGGAACGGACCGGCAGCCGCGGTCCGGGGCCCGCCGGCATGCTGTGCAGCACGGCGGTGACGGCCGCCAGGCGGGCGGGATCGACGTCGTACAGCACCAGCTCGGTGACCAGCCCGGCAAAGCGGCCGGAAACCAGCGCCCGGTAGATGAGCGGCACCCGGAAACCCCCGCCGCCGGCAATCAGAAGCCGCATACCCAGCAGTCTAGGGCGGGCACGGGCGCTCCTCTACCGGATGTCGTTGGCAGGGCGTAGTGTGCCGGACATGGACGCGATCCCGGCACGCCCTTTTGATCCGCTGGCCTCGGTCCGGAAACACTCCGGGCCCGGGTTCGATCTCCTGCTGGCCGGAACCGTCTTCCAGGACATCATTTTCACGGGACTGCCGCACGGCCCTGAACCGGGCACCGAAATCTGGAGCGACGGCATGGGCAGTTGCCCGGGCGGGGTGGCAAACCAGGCCATCGCGGCGGCCCGGCTGGGGCTTCGGACCGGCCTTGCCGCAGTCTTCGGCGACGACGGCTACGGCGACTTCAACTGGAAGATCCTCTCCGGACAGGAGCGGGTGGACCTGAGCCTGTCCCGCCGGGTGGAGGGGTGGCACTCGCCGGTGACGGTGTCGCTGTGTGTCGAGAAGGACCGGTCCATGGTCACCCACGGGCATGCCGCCCCGGTCACGTCCTCCGAGCTCATCGGGGAGCCGCCACCCACCCTCGCCGGCATCGCGGAAGTGGGCCTGGAGGTGGAACCCTGGGCTCGCGCCGCCCACGGTGCCGGCGTCAAGCTCTTCGGGGACGTGGGCTGGGACCCTACTGGCGAATGGGCTCCGGTCCGGCTGGAGAACCTGCAGTACTTCCATGCGTTCCTGCCCAACCAGCGTGAGGCCATGGCACTGACCGGGAAAGACAACGCCTGGTCCGCCCTGTATGCGCTCGCGGACCGGGTCCCCGTGGCTGTGGTGACCCTCGGGCCGCAGGGGGCGCTCGCCGTCGATTCGGAAACGGGGGAGGAGGAGTGGGTTCCGTCCCTGCCCGTCAAGGCGCTCGACCCCACCGGAGCGGGTGACTGTTTCGACGCCGCGTTCATCGTGGGCACGCTGGCCGGCTGGCCGCTGGGCAACAGGCTCCGCTTCGCCAACCTGTGCGCTTCCCTCGCCGTGCAGGAAGTGGGCGGGTCGCTGGCCGCCCCCGGCTGGGGAGACATTGCCGACTGGTGGAAACGCGCCAACGCCCGGCCCGAACGCCAGATGAGCCAGTGGCTGCGCCGCTTCGAATTCCTGGCCGAGATCATCCAGGACGTCCCGCAGGCGGCCCAGCGGAGGGCCGCAGCCACCATCGCCCACCTCTCGGACGCCTGAGCTGTCTCTGACGCCTGAGCCGCCGCTGCCTGAACAGAGCCGGCAGCCTGAAGTGTGCCTGCGCCTGAACAGTGCCGCCACGGCGGCGCCGGGCGGGCGATTATTCGGCCGCAGGCACCCCTACTAGAATCACTACCGTGACTTACCCCGCCCCAACCGGTGAAATCAGCGCTGCTTCAGTGCACGATCCCCACTACGAGCGTTCCGCCGTGATCGACCTGGACGCCATCCGGCACAACGTCCGCCGGCTCGCTGCCGCTGCCTCGCCGGCCAAGGTCATGGCCGTGGTCAAGGCAGACGCCTACGGGCATGGTGCAGTGCCAGTTGCCCGGGCCGCGCTGGAGGCCGGCGCAGCCTGGCTGGGCGTGGCGCACATCTCCGAGGCACTCGCCCTGCGCGCTGCCGGGATCGACGCGCCGCTGCTCGCCTGGCTGCACACCACTGACAGCAACTTCGGCGCGGCGGTGGCGGCCGGCGTCGACATCGGCTGCTCAGGCTGGGAACTTGAACGGATTGTTGCCGCGGCCCGCGAGCAGGAGCGCCCGGCCAGGATCCACCTCAAGGTGGACACCGGACTGGGCCGCAACGGCGCCACCCTGGAGTACTGGGACACGCTGGTGGGCGAAGCGATGGAATACCAGGACCAAGGCCTGCTCCGGGTGGTGGGCATCTTCTCCCACCTCGCCGTCGCTGATGAACCCGAACGCCCCGAAACCGATCACCAGCTGGCCGCCTTCCGCGACGCGCTCGCGGTGGCCGAGGACGCAGGAGTGGACGCCGAAGTCCGGCACCTGGCCAACACACCCGCCACCCTGTCCCGGCCGGACACCCACTTCGACCTGGTGCGCGTAGGCCTGGGCATCTACGGACTCTCACCCTTCGACGGCCAGGCATCCGCTGAACTAGGCCTGCGCCCGGCCATGGCGCTGCGGACCAAGGTGTCCCAGTGCAAGGCCGTCCCGGCAGGGCAGGGGGTTTCCTACGGGCTCCATTACCGGACTGCCGGCGCCAGCACCCTGGGCCTGATCCCGCTGGGCTACGCCGACGGCATCCCGCGGGTCGCCACCGGCGGGCCGGTCCGGGTGGCCGGAACCACCTACCCGGTGGTGGGCCGCATCGCCATGGACCAGATGGTCATCGACCTCGGCCCGGGGGTCCAGGGGACGGCGCTCCTGGGTGCCGAGGCTGAGCTTTTCGGCAGCGGGGCCGACGGCGGTCCCACAGCTGATGACTGGGCGCGCGCCGCCGGGACAATCAACTATGAGATCGTCACGCGGATCAGTCCGCGCGTGCCGCGCCGTTTCATCAACGAACAAGACACGTCCGGCAGCGGGAACGCTTCTGCCGCCGGCAGGGAAGGGGCCCGGTGAGCGCCGCGAACCACATGCCCGGCCAGACGGCTGAAGCCAACTGGGAAAAGACCTATTCGGCCACGACGGCGGACCAGACCCATGCGCTCGGCGCGGGGCTGGCCCGGGTCCTGGACGCCGGGGACCTGGTGGTTCTCTCCGGCGAGCTGGGTGCCGGGAAGACCACCCTGACCCAGGGTCTGGGGGAGGGACTGGGAGTGCGCTCCGGCATCATTTCACCCACCTTTGTGCTGGTCCGGATCCACCCCAACCTCCCCGATGGGCCCCGCCCCGGCGGACCGGACCTGGTCCATGTGGATGCCTACCGCCTCGGCTCGGCCGCCGAAGTGGACGACATCGACCTTGAGAACACCATGGACACCTCTGTGACGGTGGTGGAGTGGGGCCACGACCGGGTGGAACACCTGAGCGAGAACCGGCTGGAGATCGACCTGCACCGTGCCATCGGCCTCGGCGGCGGCTTCGGCCGTGGGTCCGTCACCACCGGGACAGCTGACGCCGCGAATGCCGGACCGGACGGCGCGCGCGAAAGCCTGGACTTCGATACGGATGACACGGACGAGCCACGCACCATCGTGATGCGCGGGTATGGCCCCCGCTGGGCCGACGCTCCGGAGCTGGACGCTGCCGGGGGGATCAACTGATGCTGATCCTCGCAATCGACACCTCGGCCGTGGCCAGCGCGGCACTGGTCTCCGATGATGCCCTGGAAGGCGTGGTGGCCAACTTCTCCACCGAGGACACCCGCAGCCACGCCGAAGTGCTGGCGCCGGGCGTCGCCGGAATGCTGGCGGACGCCGGCGTTGCGGGGGAAGACATCGATGCCCTGGTGGTGGGCGTGGGGCCTGGCCCGTTTACCGGGCTGAGGTCCGGCATCGCAACCGCGCGCACCCTGGCCTTCGTGTGGGGAAAGCCCCTGCACGGCCTGATGAGCCTCGACGCGATCGCCCTGGAAGTGGCCGAGTCGACGGCGGCTGCCCCCGAGTTCCTGGTGGTCACCGACGCGCGCCGCAAGGAGGTCTACTGGGCCCGCTACAGCCTGGCCGAAGGCCAGTTGCCGGTGCTCGAAGACGGGCCGCATGTTGGTTTCGCAGCGGACCTGCCGGACCTGCCCGCCTATGGTGCAGGCGCCGGCCTTTACGCGGACGCGCTCCGGGCGAACCCGGACTTTGCCGGTGAGCAGCCGGATGCGCTGTACCTGGGACAGTTCGCCCTGGCCAGGCTGGCCGCGGGTGCGGGGCTCCTGGACTCCACGCCCCTGTATCTTCGGGAATCCGACGCCCAGGTTCCGGGGCCGCGGAAGAGGGCCCTGTGAGTGCCGCCGGGCCGGAAGGGACTCCGGAGCCCCGTTCCGCCTCCCTGGAAAGTGTGGCCATCCGGGACATGACGGAGGC
Source organism: Pseudarthrobacter sp. 1G09 (assembly GCF_050038305.1). Lineage (NCBI taxonomy): Bacteria > Bacillati > Actinomycetota > Actinomycetes > Micrococcales > Micrococcaceae > Pseudarthrobacter > Pseudarthrobacter sp. 1G09. Next base: position 3,090,388 of record NZ_CP188306.1, on the reverse strand, counting down.
CGATATCCCCGCGGTCAGCGCCCTTGAGCAGGAGCTGTTTCCGGTGGACGCCTGGCCGGTGCAGATGTTCTTTGACGAACTGGCGCAGCCGGAAACGCGCCGCTACCTGGTGGCCGAAGGGCCGGACGGCATCGTCGGCTATGCCGGGCTCATGTGCATTGAACCCATCGCGGATGTCCAGACGATCGCCGTCGTGCCCCACCGTGAGGGCCGTGGCATCGGCAGCACGCTCCTCACTGAACTGATTGACGAGGCCCGACGGCGGCGCGCCGCGGACGTCCTCCTGGAAGTGCGTGCCGACAACCCGCGTGCCCAGCGGCTGTACCTCCGTTTCGGCTTCCAGCAGATCCATATCCGCCCCCGCTACTACCGCGACGGCGTGGACGCCCTGATCATGCGGCTGGCGCTGGTGCCCGAGACAGAAACAGAATCCCCAAGCAAAGGAATCCGGCCATGAACCGCACGCAGCCGCTGGTGCTGGGCATCGAATCCTCCTGCGACGAAACCGGCGTCGGCATCGTCCGGGGAACCACCCTGCTGGCCAACACGGTGTCCTCATCCATGGACGAGCACGTGCGGTTCGGCGGCGTCATCCCGGAGATCGCCTCCCGCGCGCACCTTGATGCCTTTGTCCCCACCCTGGAACAGGCCCTCGCGGAGGCAGGGGCCACCCTGGACGACGTCGATGCCATCGCCGTGACCTCGGGACCGGGCCTGGCCGGTGCGCTGATGGTGGGAGTCTGCGCCGCGAAAGCCCTGGCCGTGGCCACCGGGAAACCGCTGTACGCCATCAACCACCTGGTGGCCCATGTGGGTGTGGGGCTCCTGGATGACCGGGCAACCGGAAAGCAGCAGGCCCTCCCCGAAAATCTCGGCGCCCTGCTGGTCTCCGGCGGCCACACCGAGATCCTCCGGATCAACAGCATCACCAGCGACGTGGAACTCCTGGGCTCCACCATCGATGACGCAGCCGGCGAAGCGTACGACAAGGTGGCCCGCATCCTGGGGCTTGGCTACCCGGGCGGCCCGGCTATCGACAGGGTGGCCCGCACCGGCAACCCGAAGGCGATCCGTTTCCCGCGCGGCCTCAGCCAGCCCAAGTACATGGGAACGGCCGAAGAACCGGGCAAGCACCGCTACGACTGGTCCTTCAGCGGCCTGAAGACCGCCGTGGCCAGATGCGTGGAACAGTTCGAAGCCCGCGGGGAAGAAATTCCGGTGGCTGACATCGCTGCGGCCTTCCAGGAAGCCGTGGTGGACGTGATCTCCTCAAAGGCCGTACTTGCCTGCAGGGAACACGGAATCAAGGACGTGCTGCTGGGCGGCGGCGTGGCAGCCAACTCCAGGTTGCGGGAGCTGACCGGACAGCGCTGCGCGTCCGCCGGGATCCGGCTTCACGTTCCACCGCTGGACCTGTGCACGGACAACGGGGCCATGGTGGCCGCACTGGGGGCGCAGCTGGTGATGGCGGGTGCGGAACCCAGCGGGATCCGTTTTGCACCGGACTCCTCGATGCCCGTCACCTCGGTCTCCCTCCAGGCCTGAACACCCCGGTTGCTCCAGCAGATAAGGCTCCCAAACCAATGGTTTAAGAGCCTTATCTGCTGGAGCAACGTGATGTCTGGGGGAGTGGGTGGCTATTTTGGGTGAGGCGGCAAGTCAGGCGGTGGGGCCGCTGCGCATCTGCTTGACCAGGTCCAGGACCACGGCCTGCAGGTTGCCGCCATTGTCCTCCGCCACGCGCCGCTGGCGCTGGTACCCGGCACCGCGGCGGATGATCTTTTCGACGTCGGCCAGCTCATCCCGGCAGCCCAGCTTCGCCGCTACGGGCTCCAGCCGGTTCAGCGTTTCCAGCAGGTGCTCCGTCACCAGCTGCTCCTTGCCGGCGGCGTCAAGGATGATGATGGCGTCCATCCCGTAGCGGGCGGCACGCCACTTGTTTTCCTGAACGTGCCACGGCGGCATGGTGGGGATGGTGCCGCCGTTGTCCAGGGTGGTGGAGAACTCGTCCACCAGGCACTGGGTGAGGGCCGCGATGGCGCCGACTTCCTCCAGGGTGGCCAGGCCGTCGCAGATGCGCATTTCGATGGTTCCCAGGGCCGGCACCGGCCGGATGTCCCAGCGGATCTCGGAGATGGTGTCGATCACCCCGGTGGTGAACATGTCCTGGACGTAGGACTCGTATTCGGACCAGGAGGGGAACTGGAACGGCAGGCCTGCGGTGGGCAGTTGCTGGAACATGAGGGCACGGTGCGAGGCGTAGCCGGTGTCCTCGCCGCCCCAGAACGGGCTGGACGCGGACAACGCCTGGAAATGCGGGAAGTAGTTGACCAGTCCGTCGAGCACCGGGAGGGCCTTCTCGCGGCGGTCCAGGCCCACGTGGACGTGCACGCCATAGATGACCATCTGCCGGCCCCACCACTGGGTACGGTCGATGAGCTTGGCGTAGCGGGCCTTGTCCGTCACCGGCTGCAGCTGCGGCGGGCTGAACGGGTGGCTGCCGGCGCAGAAGAGCTCCACGCCCATGGGATCGGTGATTTCCCGGACGGCGGCCACTGAGCGGCTGAGGTCCTCCTTCGCCTCCGCAGCGGTCTCGCAGATGCCCGTAACCAGTTCCACCGTGTTCAGCAGCAGTTCCTGCTTGATGTGGGGGTGTTCGTCATCCTCGTTCAGCTCGGGATGGCGGGAGGCGACACCGCGGAGCACCTCATTGGCCACGGACGCGAGTTCACCGGTGCGGCCGTCCACCAGCGCCAGTTCCCACTCAACACCAAGGGTTGATTGCCTCGATGGTGCGAAGTCGATCTTCACGCATTTCCTTACTGTCCGGGATGCCGCTGGCTGGCGCCGCTTCCGGAGAGTGCCGGCAAACGAACGGGTGTTTCAAGTCTATAGCGCAGGGGTAGCATCATAATGATGTCCCCGTTCCAACGCCTGCGTGACAGTACCCACAAAACCTTCCCCCTGATCGCGGCTTTGTCCGTCGTTGCCCTGGCCTCGTGCACGGCAGGGCCGCCCACTCCTGCGCCTTCAACGCCGGCGCCGTCGGCTTCCGCGTCGGCGTCACCCGGCACGCCCTCGTCAGTACCGCGTACGACGCCGGCCCCCACCACGGCGTCCCCGTCACCTGATCCGGGTTCCCGGCCCTTGGGCTGGGGTCCCCAGCAGCGCGACCAGGACGCGGCAGCAGCCGCCGTGGCAGCCATGACACCCGAGCAAAAGGCCGGCCAGGTCCTGCTCCCGTCCTACGGCGGGCAGCAGGTGGAAGCGCAGGCGGCCGCCATCGAACGGCTGCACCTGGCCGGCAGCATCATCATGGGTGACAACGTTCCCCGAGACCCCCGGGGACAGGTGGACGTTGCCGCCATGACGACGGTCAACCAACGGCTCTCCCGGGCAACCACCGCCGACGGTGACCCGTGGCCGGGGATCGTCGGCGTGGACCAGGAAGGCGGGATCGTGGCCAGGCTTGCAGCGCCGCTGACCGAATGGCCCACGCCCATGAGCTACGGAGCCGCCGGGAACGCCGCCCTCACGCGGGACGCCGGGCAGGGTGTCGCTGGGGAGCTGGCGCCGCTGGGCTTCAACCTGGACTTCGCCCCGGATGCGGATGTCACCATCGGCCCCAAAGACCCCACCATCGGCGCCCGGTCCATGTCCGGGGACCCGGCAGCTGCGGCGACGCAGAGCGTCTCATTCGCCCAGGGCATGCTGGCCGCCGGGGTGCTGCCCACCGTCAAGCACTTTCCCGGGCACGGTTCAGTCACCGCCGATTCGCACCTTAGCCTTCCACTCCAGAACGCCGGCGTGGAGGAGTTGCGCGGCCGGGACTGGAAGCCCTTCCAGGCGGCCGTCGACTCCGGCTTGCCGATCGTGATGACCGGGCACATCGCCGTCCCTGCGCTGGAACCCGGCGTGCCGGCGTCGCTCTCGTCCAAGACGTACGCCGCGCTGCGGGGCCTCGGTTTCAAGGGCGTGGCGGTGACCGATGCCCTGAACATGGGCGCCGTCACCAAGCAGTACCCGGCGGGTTCCGCCGCCGTTTCTGCCCTCGCCGCCGGGGCCGACCTGCTCCTCATGCCGGCCGACGTCGCCCAGGCGCATGCCGCAATAGTCCAGGCCGTGGCCTCCGGTGCGCTGCCGAAGGAACGGCTGGACGAAGCCGCCACCCGGGTGGCCACCATGATGACCTGGCAGGGCCGTCGTGGCTCCGCCCCGGCCCCCGCAGGCAGCGGCGCGGCACTGTCCGCCAAGGTCTCCGGGTCCGCCGTCACCATCCTGGCCGGCAGCTGCAGCGGACCGCTGGTCCCCGGATCTGTCCGGGTAGCCGGCGGAGGACCGGGCGACAAGGAACGGTTCGAAGCCGCGGCCGCCCGCGCAGGCCTGGCCGTGGGCTCCGGACCCCTGGTCAGCCTCATCGGATACGGCGGCGCGCCCGCCGGTGGCGACATCGCCGTCGCCCTGGATGCCCCCTGGCCGCTGCAGGGTTCCCCCGCGCCGGTCAAGATCGCCTTGTACGGCCGGACCGATGCCGCCTTTGATGCCCTGGCCGCCGTGCTGGCCGGAAAGGCAGCGGCCCCCGGAAAGCTGCCGGCCGCCGTCGGGCCCTATCCTGCCGGCAGCGGCTGCCCCTAACCTCCCCGGGCCGCGTTTAATGGACAGGTGCCTATCCTCAATAAAGACATGACCCTCTGCATCTCCCTCTCGGCCCGGCCCAGCAATAACGGGACGCGCTTTCACAACCACCTGTACGGGCAGCTGGACCTGAACTGGATCTACAAGGCCTTCGCCCCCACCAACCTGGAGCAGGCCATTGCCGGCGTCAGGGGCCTCGGTATCCGCGGCTGCGCCGTGTCCATGCCGTACAAGGAAGATGTGATTGCGCTGGTGGACGAGATGGACCCCTCGGCCAAGGCCATCGATTCGGTCAACACCATCGTGAACACGGACGGGCACCTCAAGGCCTACAACACCGACTACACGGCCATTGAGCAGCTGCTGGCCACGAACTCGGTTCCGACCGACTACTCGGTCCTGGTCCAGGGCGCCGGTGGCATGGCGAAGGCAACCGTGGCGGCGCTGCGCGACGCAGGCTTCACGGACGTCACCGTCATCGCCCGGAATGAGGCGGCCGGCCGGGCGCTCGCCGAGCAGTACGGCTTCAGCTGGCGTGCAGCGCTCGACGGCGGTGCGGCGGACATGATCGTGAACGTGACGCCAATTGGTATGGCAGGGGGTGCGGACGCCGACGCGTTGTCTTTCCCGGCGGAGGCCATCGATACCGCGAAAATTGTGTTCGACGTCGTGGCGTTGCCGGCCGAGACGCCGCTGATCCGGGCCGCCCGGGTGGCGGGCAAGCCGGTGATCACCGGTGCGGAGGTGGCCACCATCCAGGCGCTGGAGCAGTTTGTGCTGTACACCGGCGTGCGTCCCACGGCGGAACAGGTGCGGGCCGCCGAGGAATTTACCCGCGCGCAGTAGCGCCTACGCCGGCTTGACCGGCTCCACCTCGACGGCCACCCTGTCCTCGCCGATGCGGGTGAGGACCAGGGTGGCGGTCCGGCCGCCCTTCCTGTTGCCCGCGCCCTTGCCGCCCAGCAGTTGCTTGCGGAGTTCCTCGGGCGTGACGGCGGTGCCCCGCTTCTTGATGTCCAGTACGGTGATGCCTTCCTGCTTCACCCAGGACTTCAGCGCCTTGACGTTGTAGGGCATCACCCGCAGGACCTTGTAGGCGCGGGCGAACGGGGTGTCGGCGAGGGCGGGCGAGCAGATGTAGGCGATGTGCTCGTCCAGCAGGTGACCGCGCAGTTCGAGCGCGAGGTCGGCCACGAGGCCAGCCCGGATGACCGCCCCGTCCGGCTCATACAGGTAGCCTTCAGCCGGGCCCACCGGAGCCTCGGGACCCTGCCCGAAATCCTCCCCACTGGTCATTTCGGCGGCTCCCTGCGGTCCCAGGAGCAGGGCTGCGCGGCGGATCCCCGGACGGCTGACGGTGTTGAACCAGAGGGCCACCTCGGTGACGTCCCCGCCCACGGACACCCATTGCGCCTCGCAGCCCTGTGGCACCGATTCGTGGGGCATACCCGGTCCCATCTTGACGCCCACGGCCTTCCCTGAAGCGGCAAGGGACTCCACGAAGGACAACGGGGGAGAGAACGCCTCAGGGTCCCAGATGCGCCTGGTGCCCGAGGTGGAGGTGACCCGGCGCGCGGGGTCCAGCCAGACGCCGTCCGCCCCGTCCAAGGGGACCGAGGTGGCGTCGGCGTGCACAACCGACGCGTTGGGGAAGGGGATGAGGTTCACCGTGGCGCAGGCAGCCGTGGTTTCATCGAGTTCCACTGCCGTTACTGCGATGTCCAGGGAGGCGAGGGCCAGGGAATCGGCGCCGAGCCCGCAGCCCAGGTCCGCCACGTGGCTGACCCCGGCGGCGGCGAACCGCTGGGCGTGCCGGGCGGCAACGTTCAGGCGGGTGGCCTGTTCCAGCCCCGCCTGGGTGAAGAGCATCTGGCGGGCGAACTCGCCGAACTTGGCCTCGGCCTTCGTGCGAAGCCGGGACTGGGTGAGTACGGCGGACACCAGCTCGGGGCTGTGGCCCGCCTTCCGGAGTTCACCGTTCAGGGCGAAGGACCCGTCCTCGGTGTAGGGGCCCAGCGACGCCAGCAACTCCCATCCTTCGGGGGTCAGCAGTGGTGCAATCTGGTCCTGGGGAGCGTGAGCCATGCGTTCCAGCCTAGTGCCCCGGGCTGCTGCGGGATGCCGATAGTGTTGAACCCATGGTTGACAGCGCAGGCCCCGAACAGTCCGGAGAACAGCAGCCCCCGGTGCAGGGCCTGGCCAGGTACGCGCGGCCCGCGTTGATTGCAGCTGCGGTGCTGGCTGTGGTGTGCCTGGCGCTGCTGGTCATCATTTTCTTCCTGGACACGTTCAACGCCACCGTGTATTCGGTGGGCGGCAATAACGTCCAGGACAACACGCAGGAAGCGCAGGACATCCGCGGCCTGTATGCCGGTGCGCGGGCGGGAGGAATCGCCCTCCTGGTGGCCTCGCTGCTGGTGGTCCTCGCGTCCTCCGTGGTCCTCTACCGGGCCCGTAACCGGGGCAACGCCTCCGACGGCGGGGAGGACGTCGATTTCGACGACCTCGGCCGCTGAGGGCGCTGGCCCGCACCTGTCAGCAGGACCCCCGAAATGACCAGGACCCCGCCTGCAATCTGGGCCGCTGTGATGGGCTGGCCCAGCAATACGGTGATGATCGCAGTGAAGACCGCGATGAGGTTGAGGTAGTTTCCGGCATTGGCCGCGCTGGTGTGCTTCAGGGCCAGGTTCCACAGCAGGTAGGAGCCCAGCGAGGGAAAGACGGCGATGAATGCCAGGGACCAGGCCCCGGACTGGGTGGACGGGAATCCTGCACCGGTCACGGCGGCCACGGGAGCGAGGGCAACGGCTGCTATGGCCGCCTGCAGGGCCGTGGAGGTAACGGCGGGGACCGCAACGCGCCGGGCAAGGACCGTATAGAGCGCCCAGACGGTGATGGCCGCCAGGATCAGCAGTTCGCCGGCGCCCAGCGAGAAGGTCAGGAGCCGCTGCAGCTGCCCGCCGGTGAGGACCAGCAGGACACCCGCCAAACCAAGTGCCAGGCCGATCCAGCCCCATGGCCGCGGCCTGTCCTTCAGCAGCACCGCGGCAAGCACCATGATCAGTACCGGGTTCGCCGCCGTCACCAGGGATGCGTTCAGGGCCGAGGTGTGCTGGAGGGCGCTGTAGAGCAGCAGGGTGTAGGCGGTCATGCCCAGTGCGCTGAGCAGCAGGAGCGCAGGCCAGTGGCGGAGGACTGCCCGCCAGTCGGGGCGGTCCACCACGTGCGCGAGGAACAGCAGCGGCAGTGCGGCCAGCGTCCAGCGCCAGAACGTCAGCTGCAGCGGGGCCATGGATTGGACGGCGGCCTGGCCCACCACGAAGTTTCCGGCCCAGAAGAGGGTGGCAAGGATCAGGAAAAAGGCAGCTCGCACCGGTTCAATCTACAGGCGAAGTGTTCTCCGATGACGAAATGGCTGGCACTCGCCTTGACCGAGTGCTAACCCCCGCCTAGAGTCTTCATTAGCACTCTCCCTAGGAGGGTGCTAACACATGAAGAGCTGCCAGCCTGGCTGCTGCCGGCACCGCGACGACGGTTGCCAGCCACGGCAAACGGCTTTCAAGTCCACGAATTTGCTGACGAAAAGGAGAGGTCCGAGTGTCGGTCTCTATTAAGCCTCTTGAGGATCGTATTGTTGTCCGCCCGCTCGAAGCCGAGCAGACCACGGCTTCCGGCCTGGTTATCCCGGACTCCGCGCAGGAGAAGCCGCAGGAAGGCGAAGTTGTCGCTGTTGGCCCCGGCCGCTTCGAAGACGGCAACCGCGTCCCGGTCGACGTAGCTGTCGGCGACGTAGTCATCTACTCCAAGTACGGCGGAACCGAAGTCAAGACCGGTGGCACCGAGTACCTCGTGCTGTCCGCCCGCGACGTCCTGGCGATCGTCGTAAAGTAAATCTTCCGGATCCCCGCGCCGCTGGCCATGCCTTGATGCAGGTCAGCTGCGCGGGGTTTCTGTCTTGAAAGGACACAACCATGGCAAAGCAGCTTGCGTTTAACGACGCTGCACGCCGGTCGCTTGAAGCCGGCATCGACAAGCTCGCCAACACTGTCAAGGTGACGCTCGGCCCCCGCGGCCGCAACGTCGTCCTGGACAAGAAGTGGGGCGCGCCCACCATCACGAACGACGGCGTCACCATCGCCCGCGAAATCGAACTGGACGACCCCTACGAAAACCTTGGCGCACAGCTCGCCAAGGAAGTTGCCACCAAGACCAACGATGTTGCCGGTGACGGCACCACCACCGCAACGGTCCTGGCCCAGGCACTGGTCAAGGAAGGCCTCCGCAACGTGGCCGCCGGCGCCGCTCCCGGCCAGATCAAGCGCGGCATCGAAGTTTCGGTTGAGGCCGTAGCTGCCCGCCTGCTCGAGAACGCCCGTCCGGTCGAAGGCACCCAGGTTGCCAACGTGGCATCCATCTCCGCCCAGAGCGACGAGGTGGGCGAACTGCTCGCCGAGGCATTCGGCAAGGTGGGCAAGGATGGTGTGATCACCATCGAGGAATCCTCCACCACGCAGACCGAGCTGGTCCTCACCGAAGGCATGCAGTTCGACAAGGGCTACCTGTCCCCGTACTTCGTCACCGACGCAGAGCGCCAGGAAGCAGTCCTCGAGGACGCCCTCATCCTGATCAACCAGGGCAAGATCTCCTCCGTGCAGGAATTCCTGCCGTTGCTGGAGAAGGCGCTGCAGAGCTCCAAGCCCCTGTTCATCATCGCCGAGGACATCGACGGCGAGGCCCTGTCCACGCTGATCGTCAACCGCATCCGCGGCACCCTCAACGTTGTGGCAGTCAAGGCTCCCGGCTTTGGCGACCGCCGCAAGGCCATGCTGCAGGACATCGCCACCCTCACCGGTGCGCAGGTTGTTTCCCCCGAGCTGGGCCTGAGCCTGGACACCGTTGGCCTCGAGGTGCTCGGCACTGCCCGCCGCATCACCGTTACCAAGGACAACACCACCATCGTTGACGGCGCCGGTTCGGCAGAGGACGTCTCCGCCCGCGTTGCCCAGCTCCGCGCTGAGCTGACCCGCACCGATTCCGACTGGGACAAGGAAAAGCTCCAGGAACGCCTGGCCAAGCTGGCCGGCGGCATCGGCGTCATCAAGGTTGGCGCAGCCACCGAAGTTGAGCTGAAGGAAAAGAAGCACCGCATCGAGGACGCAGTGTCCTCCACCCGTGCGGCGCTCGAAGAAGGCATCGTCTCAGGCGGCGGTTCCGCACTCATCCACGCCCTTAAGGCACTGGACGAGGACCCTGCAGTCAAGGCACTCGAAGGTGACGCTGCCGCGGCAGTCGGCATCGTCCGCCGCGCCCTGACCCAGCCGCTGCGCTGGATCGCCCAGAACGCCGGCTTCGACGGCTACGTCATCGTTGCCAAGGTGGGCGAGCTTGAAGCCAACCACGGCTTCAACGCCAAGTCCGGCGAATACGAGGACCTGATCGCTGCCGGTGTCATCGACCCCGTCAAGGTCACCCGCGCTGCCCTCCGCAACGCTGCCTCCATCGCTGCCCTGGTTCTCACCACCGAGACCCTGGTAGCGGAGAAGCCCGCTGACGAGGACGAGCACGCGGGCCACAGCCACTAAGGCTGTTGTCCCGCGGGTAAAGCCGCACAAAAACCGGTCCGGCATCCGCCGGGCCGGTTTTTTGCGTTAAGTCACGGGGCCATATCCCGGGTTTCAACGTCGCCGGCACGTTCATAGACCAGCGACACCGCACCCTTGGGAAAGGAACGGACCGGCTCGGCGAGGCGGAATGTGGAAGGGACGGTCCCGGCGTCGAACAACCGCTTTCCCTGCCCGAGTGCCACCGGGTACAGCCACAGGTGGAGGCGGTCCAGCACGTCGGCGGCCAACAATGACCGGATGAGGTGGCCGCTGCCGAACATCTGCACTTCGCCATACTGCCCGCGGAGCTGTGCCGCAGCCGCAGCGTCCGGGAGCACCGTGGTGCCCTCCCATCCGGGATCGGTGAGGGACCCGGACACCACGAACTTCGGGACCCGGTTGAGCACGCCGGCGATCTCATCTGACTGGTGTGGCCAATACGAGGCAAAGATGTCGTAGGTCTTCCGGCCCAGGAGCAGGGCATCCATGCGGTCGATGGCCGCGGCGATGTCCGCCCCGGTTTCATCGTCGGAGACCGGCGCCTGCCAGCCGCCGAAGGCGAAGCCGTCCGTGGGGTCTTCCTCCCGGCCACCAGGCGCCTGGTACACGCCGTCAAGGGTGATGAACAGGTTCGCAACGATGATGCCCATCCGTCCATTCTGGAACCGGCCCCCGCACCTGTCGAGGGTCCGGCGGCGTGGCAGACTGTTGCCATGCTGCTGGACGAGCTTGTGAGGACCACTGACGCCGTTGCGTCCACCCGCTCCAGGCTGGCGAAGGTGGACGCCCTGGCCCAGCTGCTGAAGCGCCTCGACCCCGCGGACATTCCTGCCGCCGTCGGCCTCCTCACCGCCAAACCCCGCCAAGGGCGGGTGGGCGTCGGGTGGCGCGGGATGTCAGCGGCCATGGGGGAGCCTGCCGCGGAACCCGGCCTCACCCTCGCCAACCTCGACGCCGCGCTGGACCGGCTCCAGGCCCTCGCCGGGGCGGGCTCGGCAGCCGAACGCGCGGCCACGCTCCGCGGGCTCACCGCAGCGGCAACCGAACGGGAGCAGGCCTTCATCGGCGGCGTGCTTCTCGGCGAACTGCGAACGGGAGCGCTGGAAGGTGTCCTGACCGATGCAGTGGCCCGCGCCGCTGAGCGCTCCGTTGAGTCCGTCCGCAGGGCCGCGATGCTGTCCGGCGACCTCGGCTCGACCGCCCGGCTCGCGCTGACCGGCACCGCGGCGGAGCTGGACGCGGTGGGCCTGAAGGTGGGCCGGCCCGTGCAGCCCATGCTGGCAGGGACAGGCGCAAGCGTCACGGCCGCGCTGGACACCACCGGCGAAGCGTCCGTGGAATACAAGCTCGACGGCGCCCGCATCCAGGTGCACCGTTCCGGCGGGGAGGTACGCATTTTCACGCGGACGCTGGCCGAGGTGACCCACCGGCTTCCCGAGGTGGTGGAGGTGGTGCGCGGGTTTCCGGTGCACGATGTGATCCTCGACGGCGAGACCCTCGCCCTGGGCGAGGACGGCGCCCCGCGGCCGTTCCAGGAGACGATGTCTCGGTTCGGCGCCGATGCCGCACGCACCACGGTGCTGCATCCCTGGTTCTTTGACGTGCTGCATATTGATGGCCGGGACCTGCTCGATGAACCCCTGTCCGAGCGGATTAAGGTGCTCGAATCCATTGCCCCGGCCCACCGGATCCCGGGGGAGATCACCGCGGACCCGGAGGTTGCCGGGCGGATCTCCCGCGACGCGCTCTCGGCCGGGCATGAGGGCGTCATGCTGAAGTCGGTGGGGTCCCTTTACGCCGCCGGGCGGCGCGGGTCCAACTGGATCAAGGTCAAGCCCGTGCTCACCTACGACCTCGTGGTGCTCGCATGCGAGTGGGGCTCGGGCCGCCGCACCGGGATGCTGTCCAACCTGCACCTCGGTGCCCTCGACCCCGACGGCGAGTTCGGCGAACCCGGTGGGTACGTGATGGTGGGCAAGACCTTCAAAGGACTCACGGACGCCCTGTTGCAGTGGCAGACCGAACGGTTCCAGGAGATCGAGGTGCGCCGCACCGCAGGCACCGTCTGGGTGGAGCCGGTCACCGTCGTCGAGATTGCCATCGACGGCGTGCAGCAGTCGCCGCGGTACCCCGGCCGCATTGCCCTGCGCTTCGCGCGGGTCAAGGGCTACCGCGAGGACAAGACCGCCGCTGAGGCCGACACCATCCAGACCCTTCGGGCACTGCTGCACCCCTGACCCGTCCATGGGCTTTCTGCTTGTCTGGCGCGGGTGCCCGGCGTACGGTGACGCTTAGGCACCGCCGCGGCCAGTGCACGACGGCGGCGGGCCGGCCCGGCGGGTATCCGGAAGGAGGCCAGGTGTCGGCTGAAACAGGACTGGACGGTGGTTTGGATGGCGGCCTGGACCGCGGCCGTGCGGCCTTCCGCGAGCAGCGCTGGACCGATGCCTTCCAGACCCTGCGGGAAGCAGACCAATCGGGTGGACTTCCCGCGGCGGACCTGGAACGCCTTGCCACCGCGGAAATCCTGACCGGCAGCGCTGCTGCCGGGTTTGCGTCGCTGACCCGGGCCCACGAGGAATACCTGGTGGTGGGGGACCTTGCCGGGGCCGCCCGCTGTGCGGGCTGGATGGCAATCCACCTCATGCACTTTGGCGACGGAGAACGCGCAGGCGGGTGGCTGGCCCGGGGGCAGCGGCTGGTGGCAGAGATCCCGCGGCCCGACGCCGTCGAGGGGTTCATGCTGATCCCGACGTCCCTGGCACGCCTGCACCAGGGTGACCCCGGGGGAGCCCTTGAGCTGCTCGCCCGGGCCGCAGGCATCGGCCAGGCTTTCCAGGACCGGGACCTCATGGCGCTCGCCCTGCTCGGTACCGGCCAGGCAGCGGTGGGGCAAGGCCGGGTGGAGGAGGGCCTGCAGATCTTTGACGAGGTCATGGTTGCGGTGACCGCCGGTGAAGTTTCGGCCATACCGTCGGGGATTGCCTACTGCGCCGTCATTGCATCCTGCCAGCTGGCTTTCGACCTCGGCCGGGCACTGGAATGGACGGCAGCACTTGACCGCTGGTGTGCCGATCAGCCGGACATGGCGGCATTCAGCGGCCAGTGCCAGGCCCACCGGGCAGAACTGTTCCGCTGGCACGGTGCCTGGGAAGAAGCGCTGGCCGCGGCCACCACGGCGGATGCACGCGCTGCGGACAACGACCCCGAGGTGCTCTTCGGAGCCCACTACCAGCGGGGCGAGGTGCAACGGCTCCGCGGCCAGCTGGACGCCGCCGGCCTCTCCTTCAGGACCGCTGCCAACAGCGGGTACGAGCCGCAACCCGGCCTGGCCCTTCTGCTGCTCCAGCGCGGAGACGTCCAGCAGGCACAGTCGATGATCCGCAGGGCAGCCGGAACCTCGGACGCCGTCATCCGCCGGCACCTGTTGCCGGCGCTGGTGGAGATTGAACTGGCAGTTCCGGATGTGGCGGCGGCACGGCAGGGAGCCGATGAACTGGGCCGCTTCGCTGCAGGCTCCGCTACGCCCATGGTGCGCGCCGTCGCGGCCCAGGCCGACGGCGCTGTCCGGCTGGCAGAGGGGGACCCCCTGGGGGCCTGCACGGCACTGCGGCGGGCATGGCGTCTCTGGTTCGACCTCGGCGTGCCCTACGAGGCCGCCCGGTGCAGGGTGCTCATTGGGCAGGCCTGCCTGGGGCTGGACGACGAAACTTCGGCCGACATGGAGCTCACTGCCGCCCACGAGGCCCTGACAGGGCTCGGTGCAGCGCCCGCCGCTGCGTGGGCGGCCTCACTGATGCAGCGTGGCCGAGGCAAAGGTGCCGGCCCGCTCACCCCGCGCGAGGAACACGTCCTGCGGCTGGTGGCGTCCGGACAGGGAAACCGTGCCATCGCCGTCGGGCTCTTCCTCAGTGAAAAGACTGTGGCACGCCACGTCAGCAATATTTTCCTCAAGCTGGGCCTCACGTCGCGGGCAGCTGCCACGCGTTATGCTTTCGAACACGGACTGGCCGGCTGATGGCCCTGGGTAGAAATACCCAGCGGAGTGCCCCCCGGATTTACACATTTTTGCCGACGCACGCCGGGCGGGCCCGGGAATAGCCTCAGAGCATGAACGAGAACACCACCGGTACTGCAGGTACCAACAGCGCTCCGGAAGCGCTGGACACTTTGGTGATCGGCGGCGGGCAGGCAGGGCTGGCGATCGGCCACCATCTGTCCCGCCAGGGCCGGCAATTCCTGATTCTCGATGCCAACCCGAGGATCGGTGACGGCTGGAGGCTGCGCTGGGATTCCCTGCGGCTCTTCACCCCCGCAAAATACAACGGACTTCCCGGAGTTCCCTTCCCGGCGGACCCCCTGTCCTTTCCCGGCAAGGACGAGATGGCCGACTACCTGGAACGCTACGCTGCCGGCATGGATCTTCCGGTGCTGACGGGAGTCAGGGTGGAGCGCCTCTGGCGTGAAGGCGACCACTATGTGGCCGCCGCGAAGGGTGGGCGCTGGGAGGCCCGCAACGTGGTCCTGGCCACGGGCGCGGAACGGAATCCCAAGGTTCCGCCGTTCGCTGCGGAACTGAAGGACTCAATCGTGCAGTTCCACTCCGGCGCCTACAAGAACCCCGCACAGCTCCAGGACGGCCCCGTCCTGGTGGTGGGACTGGGCAACTCCGGAGCCGAAATCGCCAAGGAGGTTGCCCGCACCCACGTAACGTTTGTTGCCGCGAACGCGCCCAAGGAAATGCCGTTCAAGCACGGCCGGACAACAGCCCGCTTCGTCCTGCCCCTGGTCCGGTTCGCCGGCCTGCACGTCCTGAGCCTGGGCACCCCGGTGGGACGGAAGGTTGCGCCGGAGTTCACAGCTCACGGGGCACCACTGATCAGGACCAAGCGCAGCGACCTCGCTGCCGCGGGCGTCCAGTTCGTTCCCCGGGTCAGCGGCGTGGAGGACGGACTGCCGGTCCTCGCAGACGGAGCCCGGGCCGACGTCGCGAACGTCATCTGGTGCACGGGATACCAGGAGGACCTGGACTGGGTTGACCCGGCCCTGGCGGGCGCCGGGGGAGCGCCGCGGCAGTACCGCGGGGAAGCGCTGGACACCCCAGGCCTCTACTTCCTAGGCCGGAATTTCCAATACGCCGCAGCGTCCGCCACGGTGACGGGAAGCGTCCGTGATGCGCGGTATCTGGCCGGCAGGCTGCCGGACCGACACGCGGTAGATTCGGGCAGGAGTGCCGTCTTCCGCTAAACTTGACGGTTGATTACGCGCTCCGAAGGGTTTGATTGTGCCAACACTGTGGACCAAGGGAGCGACGGCGCCTGCCGCTGACCGCCGGCAGGCGTCCCGAAAGTCGTCATACCGCCCGGAAATCCAGGGCCTTCGATCCCTCGCTGTCCTCATGGTGGTGACCTACCACGTGTGGTTCGGAAGGGTGTCAGGGGGCGTGGACGTCTTCCTCCTGATCTCCGCGTTCCTGATGACCTTCCAGTTCGTTGGGCGCCATGAGCGCAGGGAGCCTTTCGCCCTGCGCAAGCACTGGCTGCACCTCTTCCGGAGGCTCCTTCCCGCCGCCGTCACCGTCATTGTCGCTACCCTGGCAGTCTCCTATCTGGTCCTGCCGCGGACCCGGTGGCTGGACCTCATCGACCAGGGCTGGGCTTCGCTGTTTTACTCGGAGAACCGGCTTCTGCAGGCGCAGGCCGTGGACTACTACGCGAATGACCACAGCCTTGCCAGCCCCCTGCAGCACTTCTGGTCGCTGTCCATCCAGGGCCAGGTGTTCATCCTGTGGCCGCTGATCTTCCTCGCAGCTGCCTGGGCGGCCCGCCGGTTCAGGCTTTCCTACCGGCCGCTGCTGGTCTACGTGTTCTTCCTCGTGTTCCTCGTCTCGCTGGCGTATTCGATCTATTTCACGGCCACCAACCAGGTCCAGGCGTACTTCGACACGGGCGCCCGGCTCTGGGAATTCGCATTGGGCACGCTGGTGGCCCTCGTCCTTCCCGGGCTGCGGCTCTCCCGTGCGGTGCGCATCGTTATGGGCTGGGTGGGTGTCATCGCCATGCTCGCCTGCGGCATCCTGCTCAACGTCCAGGCAGCATTCCCGGGCGTGGCGGCACTGTGGCCAACCGTAGCGGCAGCATTCGTCATCGTGGCCGGCCAGACGCAAAGCCCGGCCGGTGTGGACCGGATCCTCAGCTCCAAACCCCTGGTCAAGCTCGGAGACATTTCCTACGGGCTGTACCTCTGGCACTGGCCGGTGCTGGTGCTCGCGCTGGCATGGACCGGCAAGGAACATGCGGGCTGGCTGTCCGGCACGGTCATCATCGTCTCGGCGCTCGCACTCGCGTATCTGACCACCCGCTTCATCGAAAAGCCGTGGCGGGAATGGAAGTGGCCCGAGGCCAGGAAGCGCCGTGCCGTCCTGGCCATCATGCTGGCTGTCTCCGTGGCAGCGGCGCCCCTGGCACTGTGGCGCAACCAGCTGGACACAGAGCGCCGGGTGGCCCAGGAGCAGAAAGTGGCGAACAATCCCGGCTCGCGGGCGCTGGATCCGGCGTTCACCGGTACCGTGCCCGCCGGCGACGTCACCCTGTTGCCGACTGCCACCGACCTGCCCCAGAACTGGGTCTCACTCGACGGACCCTGCACGGGCGACATCACTCCGCAGGACCAGGCGGTGAAGGACACCTGCTTTGAACAGAAGCCATCCGGTAATCCTGCGCGGCGCGTCCTGGTGCTGGGAGACAGCCATGCGCAGCAGTGGTCCGGGGCCGTCAAACCCATCGCCGCACAAAACAACTGGCTCCTGTACTCCATGCTGAAGGGCGCCTGCAAAGTTGCGCCGGCCGGGAAGGCGGCCAGCGATGACTGCGAGACCTACAACGCTTCCGTCCAGAGGGAGATCGAGCGGCAGCAGCCGGACGCCATCATCCTGCTGGGCACCGCTGCGGCGCCTTCCAGTTCCGCAGAGGAGCTGACGCCGGGCTTCGCGGACCTGGTGGGGCCATGGATCGACAAGGGCATCGACGTGGTGGCGCTCAGGGACAACCCCCGGTTTACGTTCAACATGGCTGAATGTGTCGTGACGGACGGCCCGGACGCCCAGTCCTGCCGCCCGGCCGTTCGGGACTCCCTTGCGCCGGAGAATCCCCTGGCTGCCCTTAAGGACAGCCTGCCGGGCCTGGCAATCCTGGACCTCACGGACCGTATCTGTACGGCAGAGGAATGTCCGGGAGTGGTGGGGAACATCTTTGTGTACCTGGATGACAACCACCTCACGGCCGAATACACCGAGAGCATGGCGGACGAGTTTGGCAGGCGCTTCTTCGAAGCAACGGGGTGGAAATGACAGGCAGCGATAAGGTGCAGCCGGCGGCCGGGGCCAGGACCCGGGCGGCCTCCTTCAGGCCCGAGGTCCAGGGACTGCGGGCCCTCGCTGTCCTGATGGTCGTGGCCTACCACGTCTGGCTGGGCAGGGTCTCGGGCGGCGTGGACATCTTCCTGCTGATCTCTGCCTTCCTCCTCACGCTGTCCTTCGTGCGGAAAGCCGAAACGGGCCGCCCCTTCGGTCTGCTGGGGCACTGGCTTCACCTCTTCAAGCGCCTGCTGCCCGCCGCCGTCGTGGTGATCCTCGGCGTGCTCGCCGGCACGTGGCTGATCCTGCCGCAGGGCCGCTGGCCGCAGATCCTGGACCAGGCCTGGGCCTCCCTGCTGTACCGGCAAAACTGGCTGCTCGCCGACACCGCCGTGGACTACTACGCCCAGGACCACGCCGGAGCCAGCCCGCTGCAACACTTCTGGTCGCTGTCCATCCAGGGCCAGGTCTTCATCCTCTGGCCGCTCATCTTCGCGGCCGCCGCCGGCATCCTCGCTGCCCTGCGCCGCCTCCCGGCCTGCGCAGGGATGACCTACCGTGGCCTCCTGGGAATCGGCTTCGGCGCCGTGTTCGCCGTGTCGCTGGCCTACTCCGTTGAACAAACGGCCGGCAACCAGGCCTACGCCTACTTCGACACCAGGGCCAGGCTGTGGGAGTTCGCCCTGGGCTCCCTGCTGGCGCTCGCACTGCCGTACCTCAAGCCCGGGAAGGCGCTGCGCGTTGTACTGGGCTGGGCCGGCCTGGTGGGAATGATGTCGTGCGGCCTCCTGCTGACGGTGGACAGGTCCTTCCCCGGTTTCGTGGCGCTGTGGCCCACCCTGTCCGCCGCCGCGATCATCGTGGCAGGACAGACCGGAAGCCGGTACGGCGTGGACCGCGTGCTCAGCAGCAAGCCGGCCGTGGCGCTGGGCGACAACTCGTACGCCCTGTACCTGTGGCATTGGCCGGTGCTGGTTCTTGCGCTCGCAGCCACCGGCGTCGAAGCCCCGAACCTTATCCAGGGGCTGGGCATTGTGGGTGCGTCCGTCCTGCTGGCCATCCTCACCACCCGGTTCGTGGAGAAACCGCTGCGGGACTGGCACTGGCCCAAACGGCGGGCCTGGCGCACCGCCGTCGTCATCGCCGCCTGCGGTGCCATCCTCGCCGGACCCGTTTCCGTCTGGCAGACCTTCCTCACCGCGGAGGAAACCGCGACGGCGGCCCAGCCGAGGGAGCTGACGCCCGGCGCCGCGGCGCTCACGCCGGGGATCGAAGCGAACCCTGCTCCCGCCGCGAGGATCATCCCGGGGCCCTCAGCCCTGGACAATGACTGGGCCGGTATCCAGACCCCCTGCGTCGGGTCCAACGCCACGGACGATCCCATCCTCGAGGGCTGCCGCCAGGAGATCCCCGAAGGCGGCGGCACCAAGCGCATCGTCGTCCTGGGCGACTCCCACTCGCAGCAGTACCTCGGTGCGCTGGCTCCCATCGCCGCGGCCAAAGGCTGGGAACTGGTCACCCTGCTGATGCCTGCGTGCAGGTTCGGTGCCGAGTCGGACACCAGGACGGCCGAATGCAACGCCTACAACAGGGCAAGCACTGACTACGTGCTGGAACACCGGCCCGACGCCGTCTTCACCGTGGCATCCCTGACGCACGAGGAAGCCCCGTTCGAAACGGAGGTCCCCGGCTACCTGGACGGCATCCGCCCGATTGCTGACGCAGGGATCCAAATCCTCGGTATCCGCGACAACCCCCGGTTCACGTTCAACATGCCCGAGTGCGTCCAGCGCAACGGTGCCGACGCACCGGAATGCAACCCGCCCCTTGCCGAGTCCCTGGTGGAGCCTTCGCCGCTGGAAAATTACCGCGGCAAGGTGGACGGCCTGCACCTGATGGACATGAGTGACTTCATCTGCGCCCGCGGGGTCTGCCCCGCGGTGGTGGGCAATGTCTACGTGTACAAGGACGACAACCACCTGAGCAGGACCTACGCCGAATCCATGATTCCCATGTTCGAGCAACGGCTGCTCGCCGCCACCGGCTGGACCTGAGCCCTGCCCCGGCGGGCCGCACGCCAAGGCCCGGGGGCTGGGGGAGTGCGGTTGCTCACATCGTCCGGCTGGAATAGGGGGATTGGCGCGAAGGTTCTAATATTTACTCAACACTTTCTGCTCCGGATGGCCGGCCGACGCAAACGGCGATTCCGGAGTACGTCCTGCACAGGCCAGTTCCGTAATGACGGGCTGGTCATCGGCTGCAACCCCTGCCCGCCCCAGCAACCAAGGTAAGAGGCGCACTCATGACCGAGCCCGAACACAACCCCTTTGGCCTCATCGGCCTGACCTACGACGACGTCCTGCTCCTGCCCGGGCACACGGACGTCATCCCGTCGGACGCCGACACTTCCTCCCGGATCTCCAAGCGGATTTCGGTTCACACGCCGCTGCTGTCCGCGGCCATGGACACCGTCACCGAATCACGGATGGCCATCGCCATGGCACGCCAGGGCGGCCTGGGCGTCATCCACCGCAATCTGTCGATCCAGGACCAGGCGGACCAGGTGGACCGGGTGAAGCGCAGCGAGTCAGGAATGATCACCAACCCGCTGACCATCGGACCGCAGGCCACCCTTGCGGAGCTGGATGAGATCTGCTCCCAGTACCGTGTTTCCGGCCTGCCCGTGGTGGACGAGGGCATGCGCCTGCTGGGCATCGTCACCAACCGCGACACCCGCTTCGTGCCGGAGTCCGACTTCCCGCTGCGCCTCGTCAGCGACGTCATGACCAAGATGCCCCTGATCACCGGGCACGTGGGGATCAGCCGCGAAGAAGCTTCGCACAAACTGGCCACCAACAAGATCGAGAAGCTGCCCCTGGTTGACGAGCAGGGCCGGCTCAAGGGCCTGATCACCACCAAGGACTTCACCAAGGCCGAGCAGTACCCCCTGGCCACGAAGGATGACGAAGGCCGCCTCCGCGTCGGCGCAGCCATCGGCTTCTTCGGGGACGGCTGGGAGCGTGCCATGACGCTGATCGACGCCGGCGTTGACGCCCTGTTCGTGGACACGGCCAACGGCCACTCGCAGGGTGTCCTGGACATGATCCGGCGGCTCAAATCGGACCCCGTAGCCGCCCACGTGGACGTTATCGGCGGCCAGGCAGCCACCCGGGAAGGCGCGCAGGCGCTGATTGACGCAGGTGCTGACGGCATCAAGGTTGGCGTCGGGCCCGGCTCCATCTGCACCACCCGCGTGGTGGCCGGCGTCGGCGTTCCGCAGATCACCGCCATCTACGAATCCGCCAAGGCCGCGATTCCCGCCGGCGTTCCGCTGATTGCCGACGGCGGCCTGCAATACTCCGGCGACATCGGAAAGGCTTTGGTGGCCGGTGCTGACACCGTCATGCTCGGATCCCTCCTGGCCGGCTGTGACGAATCTCCGGGCGACCTGATCTTCGTCAACGGCAAGCAGTACAAGTCCTACCGGGGCATGGGCTCCCTGGGCGCCATGCAGTCCAGGGGCAAGAACACGTCCTACTCCAAGGACCGCTACTTCCAGGCCGACGTATCCGGTGATGACAAGCTGATCCCCGAGGGCATCGAGGGACGCGTGGCCTACCGCGGCCCGCTGTCTTCCGTGGCCTACCAGCTGGTCGGCGGCCTGCGCCAGACCATGTTCTACACTGGTGCGCCGACCATTCCCGAACTCAAGGCCCGCGGCAAGTTCGTCCGGATCACCCCGGCCGGCCTCAAGGAATCGCACCCGCACGACATCCAGATGACGGTCGAGGCGCCGAACTACGGTTCACGCTGAAGCTAACGCTTGCGATGAAGATGGGATGGGCTGCTTGCCCATCCCATCTTTTTTGCTGCGAAATCCGTGCTGCCTGCGGTAATAGGCTGATGGCATGTCCCAACCGAGCCATCCGCCCGAACTGAGCCCCAAACGCGAGCCCGCACGCAGGCTTGCCCTGCGGCCCTATGCCCGCGCGGTGGCCCAGGTCCTGAGGGTAAGCTTCCGGGCGTCCCCGGGGGCCGTGATCATGAAGGTGCTCGGCTCACTCATCTCCGCCGTCCTTCCGCTCGTCACCACCTACTTCGCGGCCCTCACCACCACAGCCCTGGCGGCCGCGTACGCGGGCGACGCCGGGGCGGGACAACGGGCCATCGTCTACGTTGTCATCACCGCAGTGCTCGGCCTTTTCTGGGGAGCCTTCACCAGTGTGGACCGCTACATCCAGCAGCTCATGAGCTTCAAGGTGGGAGCCATCGTCGGCGACCAGATGTATGAGCGGTTCCTGGCGCTGGAGTTCTGGCGCTACGACGACAAGGAAACGGTCGATCTTTACGACCGGGCCAAGCGCTTCTCGGATTCCTACGCACGGGTCCTGGACCGCATCGCGGCGATCTTCACACAGCTGGTCTCCGTCATCCTGGCGGTGGGGGCCCTGCTGCTGGTGAGCTGGTGGATAGCGGTGATCGTCCTGGTGGCCATCATCCCCAGCGTTTACCTGCAGTTCAAGCTGTCCCGTGAACAGATAGCGCACTGGAACACCCAGGTGGATTCCCGGCGGCAGCGGCGGATGATCGAAACCAACCTGCTCCGTCCCCAGCACATCGCCGAGATGCGGCTCTACGGCGTGGTCGGCTTCCTGATGGGCCTGAGGTCCCGCCTGCGCGACGCGGATGAACGGCGCCGGCTCGATTACCAGCGGCGCTATATTCCCCGCCAGCTGGCCGCCGACGCCCTCCAGTACGGTGCGGAGGTGGTTTCGCTGATCTGGGTGGTGGGCCAGATCATTGCGCACGCCCAGCCTGTGGGCCAGTTCCTCTACGTCCAGCAGATCGTCAGCCGGGCCCTGTCCACGGCGAACAACCTCGTCTCCTCGCTCAGCTCCATCGACGAGGACCTCGCCAACCTGAAGGATTACGAACTGTTCATGGACCTGCCCGTCCACTCCGGGCACGCCCCGCCGCTGCCGGCCGCTCCGCGCGAAGTGGAACTCCGGGACATCCGCTTCACCTACACGGGCAGCGACGTAGAGGTGATCCGCGGCATCAGCATGACCATACGGGAGGGCCAGCACATCGCCATCGTAGGGGAGAACGGCGCCGGCAAGTCGACGCTGATCCGCATCCTCGCGGGCCTCTACCGTCCGGATTCCGGGCAGGTGATGCTCGACGGCGTCGACCTCGCCGCGGTGGACGTCACCTCATGGCACCGGCACCTGGCGGTGCTCAGCCAGGAGTTCCTCAAGTACGAGTTCGCCACCGCCGCCGAGAACATCTACTTCGGGGATGTCCAAAGCCCCCGGGACGAGGCCAGGATCCGCCGCTCGGCGGCCGACGCGGAGGCGCTGGACTTCATCAACAAGCTCCCCAATGGCCTGGAGAACCATGTCAGCAACTGGATGGAGGACCCGCGTGGCCGCAAGGGGAGCGGCCTGTCCGGAGGCCAATGGCAGCGGCTGGCCATGGCCCGCAACTTCTACCGCGACGCAGCCTTCATGGTGATGGACGAACCCACATCAGCCATCGATGCCCTTGCCGAGCACCGGATCTTTACCAGGCTTTTCGCGGACCGCAGCAGCACCATCATCGCCATCAGCCACCGGCTCGCCACCATCGAGAAGGCGGACGTTGTCTACATGCTGGAGGACGGACAAGTGGTGGAGCAGGGAACACACAAGGAACTGGTGGCCCTCCGTGGCCGCTACTTCCGGATGTTCGAATCGCAGCTCACCGTGGATGAAGCCGGCCAGCCCTAAGTCAGCGCCGGACTGGATCGTGTGCTTCCAACACGGTGGTACGCACACGGGCGAGGCTGGGGCGGGGCGGCACGCTGCTGAACCCGAAGGTCACCGGAGGCACCACCGGAGCCAGCGCACCGGCGTCGGCCCCATCCCAGCTGACGACGGCGGACCTGACATGGTGGAGGTCGCTCACACCGTAGTACTCCAGCCTGCCGCTGCCGGCCGTACCGAATGTCTGCGCACCCGCAGCCACCAACGATGCGAGGGGGTTGACGGTGGCCAGCCAACGTGGATGCACGGCGAGCCGGTGCGGAAGCATTCTCAGCGCTGAACCCAGCAACGTCCTGCGCCCGGTCACCGCCCGTATAGCCAGCGGGCCGGCGTCGACCGACAGGATCCGGTCCGCCAGGACTGCGCGGACGTCAACCACCTGCACATCGTCAAACCGGTAGGTGGCGAAGATGAACTCCGCAATGGCTTCCGTGGGTGCCAACAGCAGCCTGTGGCCTGAGGGTTGCTGGACCATGACGTCCGCAAAGGCGCCGAAGGGGGAATGCTGCCACATGCCCACCACAGCACGGAGGCCAGATGAGGTACCGATCCCGGCAATGTGCCCGTCGAAGACCCAGCGATTGCGCATCGCGGTGTTCCCGCTACCGGCTCACAGCGGACCGTAGCCGGCGTTGCCGTGGGGATCCCGCCAAACGGCCAGATCTTCTTCCACCGCCCTCCGAAGCCCGGGGTTGGACTGAACCCGCAGCCTAAATGACTGCCGGGCACGGCCCATGACCGTGGAGGGGACCACGATGCACGCGACCAGGAGGGCCAGGAGCAGCACGAAGGCGCCCACAAGGGTGATGGCCGTGCCGTCACCCTTGGCCGCGGCGGAGGGCAGGTACAGAGCCTGGATCCCCGCGAGGGCAACTCCCAGGACCGACACCATGGCGATGCCGCCGCGGGCCGATCCCGGGCCACGGCTGATGAGGAGCCTGCCGGTATCCGGAAGTGAGCTGCGCACCCGTTTCCAGGACCACGCGCCGAGCAGCGTCAGTGCCGCTCCCAACGGGAGCAACACCAGTACCGGGGCCGGATGTCCGTACATGGCTGAAAAGAATGCGCCCGCAAGGGCCAGCACGGGTCCACCCGCGATCGCGCTGCTCCAACCGGCAGCGATGGTGCCTTGGGCATCTGCCAACTGCCGCAGCCGGGACGGTGCGTTCGGCGGGCTGACGCGGGCCAGTTCAGGCGAGAGCCAGTGGTCGAGCGAATGCGCGGGCGCGCCGGCGGGGAAAGGAATGTGATGTGTCATGCCGGGAGCAGGCCCAGTCCCCGGCGGAGCTGGTTCTCAAGGTCCTCCGGTTGCAGCGGCGCAGGGGCAGGCTTGGCGTCATCACCGGTGACGATCTCCAGGGAACCATCGGGCTCAGTCTTGATATGGACGGAGTGGAAGCTGCCGTCCGCGAGGTGCCTGCGGACCGTGCCGGCCGCCGGTCGTCCGTCCGGTGCCGTCCCAAGGTAGAACGTGACCATCTCGACGGCGGTGGTGAACATGCCCTCAGAGCCGGTCAGCGGTCGCAGTTCGTGGACACCGAACTTGCTGAGGCTGAGGACCAGTGCGCCGCCGTTCGAGCCGAACAGAAAGTAGACGTGTTCGGCTTTCGGGGTCACCAGGGCAACTTCCAGCCAGGCGTCGGAGTCCGCAAGGACCCCTGCCACGCTTGCGGCGGGGCCTGCCGGCACGAGGCTTTCCCCTTCAACGGTCATGAGTCCGCGTTCCAGGAGGGTAGCTACACCCGCCTGTTCGAGCGGCGCCCCGGCAGCGTGGTCAAGCCTGAAGAGACTCTGGCACTTCAGTGCGCCCGGCGTTCCGGCCAGGGCAACCAGTGCGATGAGTTCGTGTTCGGTAATGGGCAGGGGTGCGTCTTCTTGGATAGTCACAACAGCCTTAGGATCGACAGGTCTCGGGTCTTATTCTAGGGAAGCCTGCCCTCAGGTGAGCCAGCCCCACACCTTCTTGGCGCCGTCGGCTACGGCATCAATGGTTTTCTTTGCACCGTCAGCCACGGCATCCGCAGTCTTCTTGGCGGCATCTGCCACCATCTCCGAGGCCGAACCGTAGCCGAGGTTCGAGGCCAGCAGGCCCATGCCGCCCCACGCGATCCCGGCCACGGCGAAGAAGGGTCCTGCGCCCGGGATAAAGCTTCCGGCCGCCAGGACCGCGGAGACGCCTCCATCGATCGCCATTCCCGTATTGCCGCTCTCCAGGCCCTCTGCAAACTGGAGTCCGCCGGTGACGATGCCGAGGCCACCGGAAAGCCGGCCCAGCATGGATGTCCCGTTGAGGAGCTGTGTTCCGCGCACATAGCCGACCCCCGGCACCTGGGCGTATTGCGCGCTGAGCCAGGGCCAGTTGGTGAGCTTTGTTAGGAGCCCGCCCTTGGCCATGGTGGCAAGCAAGTTGTCCGTGTACAGCCCCGCGCCGGTCACGGCGGCGTTGGCGCCCCACCAGCCAGGGCTCGCGGCCACGCCGAGCACACTGTCCAGAGGGTTCGTCCCGGCAGTGTCCGGGGCAGTACTGCCCGGTCCCGACGTGGTGGGACCACCGGACGATCCGCCGGTGCTGGCGTTCTCCTGCTCATCGGCCTGGGTGAGGAGAGTCTTGGAGGCGTCAAGGAGGGACTGCGACGTCTGTTTCATCATGGGGCGCCACGTGTCGCTCCATTCACGGCGGAAGCGGCCCCCGTCGTTTCCCTTCCAGTCGATGGCCGATACCAGGCTGGTGATCTGGCGTTCGGTATCCATCAGGCGTGATCCGGAACGGTCCATGGATTTGGACAAGGACCGCAATTGTTCGATGTCGGCGCCATAGAGGCCAGGGGCCATGGTGGTTCTCCTCGGAAGCTGGGCACGGGAGCGTTCACCGAACCCCCGGCCCTAGGCTACGTGCTTGGTCCACGCCGCCGCCATGGGCAGCCCTGCCCATCCGGACCCCTGCTTGTCCGCGCCGGGCCCCGGCCAGGCGAAGCCACCGAACCTGCTGGGATAACCTAGAGCAGTGACTTACGAGATCGAGATTGGCCGTGGCAAGCGTGGGCGTCGTGCCTACTCCCTGGATGACATAGCTGTTGTCCCCAACCGTCGCACCCGTGACCCCAAGGACGTCTCGGTCTCGTGGCAGATCGACGCCTACCAGTTCAGCATGCCCGTCATCGCCGCCCCCATGGATTCAGCCATGTCTCCCAAGACTGCCATTGCGCTTGGGCGCCTCGGCGGACTGGGCGTCCTCGACCTCGAGGGCCTCTGGACCCGGTACGAGGACCCGCAGGCAGTCCTGGATGAAATCAGTGCCCTGGAGGACGAGACCAACAGCCCCGCCGTCACCGGCCGGATGCAGGAGCTCTACAAGGCCCCCATCCAGCCCGAACTCATCACGTCCCGCCTGGCCGAAATCCGTGAAGCCGGCGTCACCGTCGCCGGCGCCCTTACGCCGCAGCGCACCCAGGAGCACTACAAGACCGTCCTGGCCGCCGGCGTCGACATCTTCGTTATCCGCGGCACCACCGTGTCCGCCGAGCACGTCTCCAAGGACCACGAACCGCTGAACCTCAAGCAGTTCATTTACGAGCTCGACGTACCCGTGATCGTCGGCGGGGCCGCCGGCTACACGCCGGCCCTACACCTCATGCGCACCGGTGCCGCTGGTGTCCTGGTCGGCTTCGGCGGCGGGGCCACCACCACCACGCGCCGCGCGCTGGGGATCCACGCGCCCATGGCATCGGCGATTTCCGACGTCGCCGCCGCCCGCCGCGACTACATGGACGAGTCCGGCGGCCGGTACGTCCATGTCATTGCCGACGGCGGCATGGGCACCTCCGGCGATATCGTCAAGGCCATCGCCATGGGCGCCGACGCCGTCATGCTGGGCAGTGCCCTGGCCCGCGCCGAAGAAGCGCCGGGCAAGGGCTGGCACTGGGGCCAGGAAGCCCACCACCTGGAACTCCCGCGCGGGGACCGGGCCAACGTGGGAACCGTCGGGCCCATGGAGGAAGTCCTCTTCGGGCCCGGCCACCACACCAACGGAACGTCAAACCTCATCGGTGCGCTGCGCCGCTCCATGGCGACCACCGGCTACTCGGACCTGAAGGAATTCCAGCGGGTTGACGTCGTGGTTTCCCCCTACGAAGGAAACTGACACCCACGCATTCCGGCAGGGCGTCCAAAAGGGCGCCCTGCCCAAGCGTGCCCCAAGCAAGTAGGGTGGTTCTACTACCGGCACTTGAGGCACTGGAGGCGTTCAATGAAGACTGATCCTGCAGGCGGCGGGGCCCTGGGCCCGGAAGCCAGGGAAGCATCCATCCAGCGGCTGCGCGCCACGACGGAACCCGGCCAGGAGCTGGACATCCTGATTGTTGGCGGCGGGATCGTGGGAACCGGAGCGGCGCTGGACGCCGTCACCCGCGGCCTGAGCGTGGGCATCGTCGAGGCCAGCGACTGGGCGGCAGGAACGTCCTCCCGGTCATCCAAGCTCATCCACGGCGGCCTCCGCTACCTGGAGATGCTGGACTTCGCCCTGGTCAAGGAGGCGCTGCAGGAACGCGGGCTGCTGCTCTCCGAACTGGCGCCCCACCTGGCCAGGCCCGTTCCCTTCCTCTACCCGCTGACCAAGCCCTTCGTGGAACGGCCCTATGTGGGCGCGGGCATCGCCCTCTACGACGCCATGTCCGTTTCCAGCGGCCACAGCCGCGGCGTGCCCTTCCACAAGCATCTGTCCAGGCGCGGCACCCTGCGGGCTGCGCCGAGCCTGAAGAACGACGCGTTCGTGGGGTCCATCCGCTATTACGACGGGCAGGTGGATGACGCCAAGTACGTTGCCAACCTGGTCCGCACTGCCGCCCACTACGGGGCCCATGCCGTCAACCAGATGGCGGTGGTGGACTTCCTCCGCGAAGGCGAGCGGGTGGTGGGCGCCAAGGTGGAAAACCGCGAGGACGGCTCCCGGTTCAACGTCCGTGCCAAGCAGGTCATCAACGCCACGGGTGTCTGGACCGACGAAACCCAGGCCATGGTCACGGACCGCGGGCAACTGAAGGTCCGGGCGTCCAAGGGCATCCACCTGGTGGTGCCGAGGGACCGCTTCCAATCCACCGTCGGGCTGATCCTGCGCACGGAGAAATCCGTGCTGTTCGTCATCCCCTGGGGCAGGCACTGGATCATCGGCACCACGGACACGGACTGGCACCTGGACAAGGCCCACCCTGCAGCAACCAGCAAGGACATCGACTACATCCTCGAGCACGTCAACAAGGTCCTCAAGCGGCCGCTGACCCGGGAAGACGTCGAAGGCGTCTACGCGGGACTCCGGCCCCTGCTGGCCGGAGAGAACGACTCCACAGCGAAGCTCTCCCGCGAGCACGTCGTGGCCCACCCCGTGCCGGGGCTGGTGGTGGTGGCCGGCGGCAAATGGACCACCTACCGCGTGATGGCCAAGGACGCCGTGGACGAGGCCACCCGCACCATGGACGAACGGGTGCCGCCGAGCTGCACCGAGACCATCCCGCTGCTGGGGGCCAGCGGTTTCCGGGCAGCCTGGAACCGCCGTAACCGGACCGCCGAGGAAACGGGCGTGCACGTGGCCCGCATCGAGCACCTGCTGAACCGCTACGGCTCCATGACCCCGGAAGTCCTGGCCCTCATCGCAGAGAATCCGGAACTGGCCGAGCCTTTGCCGGGAGCGGACGACTATCTGCAGGCCGAAGCGGTCTACGCAGCCACCCACGAAGGCGCCCGGCACGTCCACGATGTCCTGACCCGGCGGACCCGCATTTCCATCGAGGCCTGGGACCGCGGCGTGTCCGCTGTTCCGGTTGTCGCTAAACTGATGGGTGACGTCCTCGGCTGGAGCGACGCTCAGCGCGAAAATGAGGTCCGGCACTACATTGCCCGGGTTGAGGCCGAACGGCTCAGCCAGGAACAGCCGGATGACGAATCCGCAGACGCCGCCCGCCTGGGCGTGGAAGACATCGTGCCCTTGCGCTAAGGGGTGGATGGCCGGCGCTGCTGACTGAAGGGACACGCCTTGGCGGAACCGCTTGACCCGTACGACGCCGAACTCACCACCCCGGACATGGTCATCCTGGAGCTGGAGGCCACGGACAAGGACGACGCCGCCACGCAGCTGTCCGAGCGGTTGTTCGCTGCCGGCCGGGTGTCCGACCTCGACGGGTTCCTCCGGCATGTCAACGCCAGGGAACACCAGCTCGCCACCGGACTCCCGGGCGGCATCGGCCTGCCGCATGCGCGCAGCGAGTTCGTCGCCCGTACCTCCATCGCCGTGGGCATCACCAAGTATGGCCATGCCCTGGACTTCGGCGCCGCCGACGGCCCGGCCACCGTGATCCTGCTCATCGCCACCCCCGCCAGTTCCTTCTCGGACCACCTCGAGGTCCTGGCCACGCTGGCGCGCTCGCTGTCCAAGGAATCGTTCCGCGAATCGCTGCGCCGGGCCTACGACGCAGAAGTGATCGCCGAACTCATCAACTCCAGCCTGGTGTTCTTCGACCACTGACCGGAGCCGGCGGGCGTGCCCGCAGCTCTGGCGTTTAGTTGTTCTACAGAACTACGAAGTACGGTTAAGACGTGTGGAAAACAGCCCTTAAGCCCCGATGGATTGCGGGATTCATCTTTGCGATTGCCGTGTCCGGGGTCTTCGTGCTGCTAAGCCAGTGGCAGTTCGGCCGCTCCACCAGCCCGGAAATGCCGGTGAACCCGGACACCGAGAAGGTCCAGCCGCTGACTGACACCCTCCAGCCCGGCGAGTTCTTCCACGGGTCCGACGCCGACCAGATGGTCAGTGCCACCGGCACCTATGATCCCGCCAAGCAGGTCCTGGTCCCCGGCCGCCTGCACGACGGGAAGTCCGGCTACTGGGTTGTCTCCGCTTTCTCTGTGGACGGCGCACCCGCCCTGACCGGTGCCGCTGCATCACCCCGGACCTGGATCCCGGTGGCCCGCGGATGGGTGGCCGACGCCGCTGACGCGACCGCGCCGCCGTCGGGCCCCGTGCAGGTAACCGGACGGCTCCTGCCCTCCGAAGCGCCCGTGGCCGGTAAGGCCGCCAACCCCGGCGAAGCCACGGCGGTCTCCGTGGCGGAACTCATCAACGACTGGGAAATCAGCAGCTACCCGGGCTTCGTGGCGGCCACCGCCGAGCTTTCCGGGGGAGCGGACGTCAGCGCCGCCGCCGTGCCGGGCAACCTCCTGCCGCTGGAGATCGGTCCGCAGCCGCCCGCGCAGCAGATTAACTGGCTCAACCTCTTCTACTCCCTGGAATGGGTGGTCTTTGCCGGGTTCGCATTCTTCATCTGGTGGCGCCTGGTCAAGGACGATTACCACCGGGACCTCGAGGATGCACTCGAGAGCCACGCCGAACCGCATGAACCAGAACAGCAGCCAGGGACCACCCGGCAGCCTGAACACACCGAGCAAAAGGTACAGCCATGATTGATCCGAAGCCGGCCACCGGAAACGAAACGGCCGGGAAGGCCGCCCCCAGGAAGCGCCGGTTCGGCGGCACCGAGGCGCAGATCCGGTCGGCCCTGAAGTTCTACAAGGTGCTGGCCTACCTGACCGGCGCCATGCTGCTGCTCCTGTGTGCCGAGCTCGTGGCACGGTACGGCTTCGGGCAGTACCTCTTCGCCGGCGGCACCAACGCCACCACCGGCCAGCCCTTCGGCTTCGGTTTTGCCGACGCCGAGCCGCCGGGGGTCCTCAACGGCGTCAACCTGTCCATCACGGTGCTGATCGTCCACGGCTGGATGTACGTGGTGTACCTGATTTCTAACTTCCGGCTCTGGTCCCTCATGCGCTGGCCGTTCCTCAAGCTGATCCTGCTGGCCCTGGGCGGCGTGGTCCCGTTCCTCTCCTTCATCGTCGAGAAGAAGTTCCATGCCGAGGTGGAAGCCGAGCTTGCCGCAAACCCGCAGGCGCCGCAGCGGTACTGAACCCCGGCGCTGCTGACCTTCGGCGCTGCACCGCCGGCAGCTGTGCCGCCCAGCCGCCGTCGGACGTTTGCTCCGTCACAGCGCGGCGTCTCAAGGTGCGCCGGTGCAACGCCGCAACGTAGGCTATTACGGTGACTACTCCCACTGCATCCCAGACTTCCCAGAAGCCGGTGCTGGTTGTTGACTATGGAGCCCAGTACGCGCAGCTGATTGCCCGCCGCGTCCGGGAAGCGAATGTGTATTCGGAAGTGGTTCCGCATACCTACACCACCGAACAGCTCCTCGCCAAGAACCCTGCCGCGATCATCCTTTCCGGCGGACCTTCCAGCGTTTATGCCGACGGCGCCCCCAGCGTGGGTGCCGACCTCTTTGAAGCCGGCGTACCCGTCTTTGGCATCTGCTACGGCTTCCAGGCCATGGCCAACGCGCTGGGCGGCAAGGTGGATAAGACCGGCCTCCGGGAATACGGCTCCACCCAGACCACCATCCTGGGCGAGGGACGCTCCGTGCTTGAGGGCATGCCCCAGCACCAGAACACCTGGATGAGCCACGGCGACTCCGTCCACGCGGCGCCGGACGGCTTCGAGGTCCTGGCCACGACGGCCGGCGCCGAGGTTGCAGCCTTCGCCAACGAAGAAAAGTGCCTCTACGGCGTGCAGTGGCACCCCGAGGTCAAGCACTCGGCCTACGGCCAGCAGGTGCTGGAGAACTTCCTCTTCAAGGGCGCCAAGATCGAGCCCAACTGGACCACGGGGAACATCCTCGAAGAGCAGGTTGAGCGCATCCGCAACCAGATCGGCGATGCCCGGGTCATCTGCGGCCTCTCCGGCGGCGTCGATTCCGCCGTCGCAGCGGCCCTGGTCCAGCGCGCCGTGGGCGACCAGCTCACCTGTGTGTTCGTTGACCACGGACTCCTCCGCGAAGGCGAAGCTGAGCAGGTGGAACGCGACTTCGTTGCTGCCACCGGCGTCAAGCTCTACATCGCGAACGAGCAGGAGCGCTTCCTCTCCGCACTGGCCGGCGTGAGCGATCCCGAAACCAAGCGCAAGATCATCGGCCGCGAGTTCATCCGCGCCTTCGAAGAAGCCGAACTGGCCATCATCGCCGAGGCCGCCGCGCACGGTGAAAAGATCAAGTTCCTGGTCCAGGGCACCCTGTACCCTGACGTCGTCGAATCCGGCGGCGGCGAAGGTGCAGCAAACATCAAGAGCCACCACAACGTGGGCGGCCTCCCCGAGGACCTGCAGTTCGAGCTCGTGGAGCCGCTGCGGGCCCTGTTCAAGGACGAGGTCCGCGCCGTGGGCGCCCAGCTGGGACTGCCCCAGGAGATCGTGGGACGCCAGCCGTTCCCGGGCCCCGGACTGGGCATCCGGATCGTCGGCGACGTCACCAAGGAGCGGCTGGACCTGCTGCGCAAGGCCGACGCCATCGCCCGCGCCGAGCTGACCGCCGCAGGCCTGGACAACGAGGTGTGGCAGATGCCCGTCGTACTGCTGGCAGATGTCCGCAGCGTCGGCGTCATGGGCGACGGCCGCACCTACGGCCACCCCATCGTCCTGCGCCCGGTCTCGTCCGAAGACGCCATGACCGCTGACTGGTCACGCCTGCCCTACGACCTCCTGGCCCGGATCTCCAACCGGATCACCAATGAGGTGGACGGCGTCAACCGCGTCGTGCTGGACGTCACCAGCAAGCCACCGGGAACCATCGAGTGGGAATAGCATCCTGAAGTGGCCGGCCTCCGTTAACGGGGGCCGGCCACTTCTGTCTTGCCGCTGTCTCCGGCCACGGTGGTGAATCTCCCGGGCGCCGCCTGTGAAATCTCCCCTATTTCGCGGCTCCAGTGTTGCGGTCTCTCAGTCCGGCCGCGGAAGCGGCTACTCTCGAACCTATGCCGGTATGGTCCAGGGCGTCACGTGCAAACGCAGAAAAGAAGGCAGAAGTGTCAGTTGGTCAAGGCCACCCGGAAGGCTCGGAAGAGCTTCGCAAATGGCTGTCCGGGCTCAAACCCGTCACCGGGGCAGACACAATGCTGCGCTTCACCAAGACGCCCGAAGGTTCCATAGACCTCACCTCGGCCCACCCCTCAGGCCTGGCCCAGCTCATGGCCGGGCGCCGCACCCGCCTGTCAACACTGATCCGCGATCAGCAGCAGTACGTGGTGGCAGCCAGGGCATCCCGCAACATCCGGTCCAAGATCTTCGAACTGTCCAATGACCGCGGCATCGACGCCGGGTACCTCTCCGCGGGCACCGTGGTGTGGACATCCGCCGTCGGAGGTAAACCGCAACGGGTGTCCGCGCCCGTGATGCTCACGGCGATCTCCCTCACCGTCCGGCCCGGGGAAGACGACTACGAGCTCCAGCTGACGGAGCAGGCACACATTAACCCCGCGTTGGTCCGCCACCTGAAGTCCGTCCACGGCATTGTCTTCGACGTCAACGCCGTCACCCGCCTCGCGTACAGCACAGCGCGTTTCGATCCCCAGCCCGTCCTGGACCGGCTGGGAACCCTCATCCGGCCCATCCACGGCGCCGAAGCGCAGCACAACCTGCTGGTGTCCACGTTCGCTGACCTCTCCGGGAACCTTGACGACCCGTGGATCAATGACTCCAACCCGCTTGTCTCCGCGCTGGCCACGGCCGGCGGCGGGGAAGTGGTGGATGTCGAAGCCCCGGACCCCTCCCGCTTCCCGCCGCTGGACAGCCGGCATCCCCAGGACGAACTGCTCCTCCTGGACGCGGACACGGACCAGCAGTACGTGGTGGACGCCGCCCGCGCCGGCGACTCGCTGGTGGTCAGCAGCCCGCCCGGAACTGGGCAGACGCAAACAGCCATCAACACCATCGGCGCCCTGGTGGACGCCGGCCGGACCGTCCTGGTGGTGGGGGACCGGCGCGCCAGCCTGAACGAGGTTTCCGGCCAGCTCGAAGCCCTGGGCCTCGAATCGATCCTGTTCCAGTTGTCCGGGAACGTCACAGCGCAGCAGCTGAAATCGCAGCTGGTCCGCGCCATTGTCCGGAACGAAAAGTCCCTCAAGCCACAGCTGGGGAACCTGCACAGCACGCTGACCGAACACCGCCACGCGCTGATGGACCATGTGGCGTCCCTGCACAATGTCCGCGACCGGTGGGGCTGCTCGCCTTACCAGGCCATGCAGTCGCTTGCCGAGCTGACTTCCATCCATCCCGCGCCCGCCACCACTGTGCGGCTGAAGCGGAGCGTCCTGGACAGCATCCGCGACCGCGAGGAACTCGCCGGCCGGTTGCAGCGCGCAGCAGAGTTGGGCAGTTTCAGCAAGGCGTCCACTAACAGTCCGTGGCATGGCGCCCGGCTCCTGACGCGCAAGGAAACGGAAGAAGCCCAGGACCTGGTCCGGGCCATCGCAAAGAGCCTCCCCGTGCTCCGGGAGCGGATGAACGCCGTGGCCGAGCACGCAGAAATCCGTCTTGGTGAATCGTTCGCCGAGTGGGGCGAGCAGCTGGAGCTGCTGGTCGCCGTGCGTGGAAGCCTAGACAAGTTCACACCGGATATCTTCGACCGGCCGGTCACCGACCTCATTTCCGCAACCGCACCCTCGGCGTGGCGGCGGGAACGCGGGATCGAGATGACCTCCATGCAGCGGTCGCGGCTCCGCCGGGTGGCCAAGGAGTATGTCCGGCCGGGCGTCCACATCGCAGACCTGCACACGTCCCTGATCCTGGTCCAGGAACAGCGGGCCCGCTGGGCAGGCTACGCCACCACCCAGCGGCACCCTGCCGTCCCGTCAGGGCTGGCGGAGATGAACGCCCTGTACCGCGAGCTGGACCAGGAGCTTGCGAGCCTTGGTGAATGCCTGAAGCACACAGCCGGGGGCGGGGCGCTGTCCACCGTCCGCTATGAAGTCCTCCTGGAGCGGCTGGAACGGTTGGTGGCCGACACTGACACGCTCAAGACGCTGCCCGAGCGAACGCTCCTTGTGGAGAACATGCGCGAGCACGGCCTCGGCGAGCTCCTGGCCGACCTCGCCGAACGTGAGGTTCCCGCCGGATCGGTGGCTGCCGAACTTGAACTGGCCTGGTGGCAGTCAGCCCTCGAGGCCATGATCAGCGGCGACGACTACCTTGCAATGTCCGACGGCGATGCCTTGCGCCAGCTCGAAGCCGAGTACCGGCTCGCGGACAACGCCCACATCGCCAGCGGGGCAGCACGCCTGCGCTGGGACCTGGCCGAGCGCTGGAGGGAAGCCATCGGGGACCAGCCCCGGCAGGCCGGCCTCCTGCGCAGCCTGCTCAAGGACGGCCGGGTCTCACTGCCCGCGCTGACCGCCCAGGCGCCGGACCTGATCGGCACGCTGGTGCCCGTCTGGTCGGTGAGCCCCTACCTCATGAGCGGGCTGCTGCCCGCGGAACAGCACTTCGACGCCGTGGTGATCCTCGACGCCGAAGCCACAAGCCTGCAGGCGGTCCTGCCTTCCATTGCCCGAGCGCGGCAGGTCATTGCCTTCGGCGATGCCCGGATCGCCAGTCCCCGCAGCTTCACCGTGGGGGTGGAGCGGCTTGCGCCCGGCGAGTCCGCGCACCAGCGGGTCGAGAGCGCCTTCAAAGCCCTCGCCGCCGTGCTGCCGGTGTGGCAGCTCACCAACGTCTACCGCGGGGTGGACGAGGACCTGGTGCTGCAGCTGAGCAGGAACTTTTACGACGGCGGACTCCGCCGCCTTCCCGAGGGGCAGTCGGCCACCGGGCTGGACCGGTCTTTGCTCGTGGAGTACCTGCCGGACGGCACCGGCCTGCCCAGCGCCGACCACGAGGGCGTCGAGTCCGTTGTGGCCGAGGTAAACCGCGTGGTGGAACTGGTGTTCGAGCACGCTCGGCTGCGGCCCAGGACGTCCCTGGCGGTTGTCACAGCAAGCCTGCGGCATGCCGCGAGGATCGGCGAGTCCATTCGGCTCCAGTTGCCCAACTACCCCGGGCTGGCCAGTTTCTTTGGAGCGGGGCCGGAGTCCTTCCGGGTTGTTGACCTTGAACGGGCGCAGGGCCTGGTGCGTGACCATGTCATTTTCTCGCCTGGCTACGGGCGCACACCCCATGGGCGGGCCCTTCACAACTTCGGACCGCTGTCCGCCGAGGACGGCCGGGAGAAGTTCGCGCTGGCCATGACCCGCGCCCGCCGTTCCATCCATGTCCTGACGTGCTTCCGCCCGGAGGACCTGGACCATACCAGGCTGTCCTACGGTGCCCTGGACCTGTACGCGCTGCTTGACCGGGAGATTTCGGGGAACACGGACCTCGGGACTCCGGCGTCCCGGGCGGCTGCCAGCGAGCAGGCGCTCGGCGCCGACCCGCTTGTTGCCGACCTTGGCGACAGGCTTCGTGCACGCGGTGCCCGGGTGTGGCACCAGTACGACGGCGTAATCGACGTGGTGGCGGCCGCAGACCCGCTGGGCACCATGGGCCAGGATGAGGCAGACCTCCCCTGGCCGGTGGCGATCGAGTCCGACGGCACCGAGCAGTACCGCACCATGAGCGTCCGTGAGCGCAGCCGGCTGCGCCCGCAGATGCTGGAGCGGCTGGGGTGGCGGTACATGCCGCTGTGGACCATTGAGGTGTTCACCGATCCTTCGGCCTGCGCGGACCGGATTGCAGGGTACCTGGGGCTGGAACGGGTGGCTCTTCCGGGCCGCTCGGCAGAGTCCGCCGGTTTCCTTGACGACGACGTCCATCAGGCGCTGAATGGAATCGACGCTGCGCAGCCCGCTTCGGTCCCGTACCCGGGCCCGAACGGGTCGGGGTTCCGGCGTGACGCCTTGAGGGGCGAGGAACGCCAGGAATCCCAGGACAATTCAGATTCAGCCGGCGCCGATGACGCCGTTGCAGGACCAGACAGTGAGGAGGCGGGCACCGTGACCCCGAATGATGCCGTGAACGCCGTGGATGTTGAGAGCGCCGTGGACACGACCGATACCGGGAGCGCCGCAAGTTCGGGCGATGCCGCGGACACGGAAGAGACCGGCTCACCGGCTGCGCGCGGCCAAGTAGAGGGCGTACTGCCCAAGACCGCCGCGGAAGATGACCCGCGGGCCTGGGGCGATCGCGACGACGACCACGACGCGTGGTTGAAGGAGCAGAAGCCCCCGCACTGGGGCTGACGGCCCATAGCCCTGCCAACGTGATGGCAGGCCCTGCCGGGCACGGCAGGGCCGGTCACGACGGCGGTCCCACCAGGACGAAGAACAATTTGCCCTGCGTGGACGCCCCTGCCAGCCGCGCTGACTGTTCAGCTGTGGCTGCCACCACGATCAGCCCGTCGGTTTCGGCGGTGCCCAGCCATTGTCCGCCCTGGCCACCTTTGGCTGCGGTCCAGAGGACGGGGACTCCGGCGGCCAGGACTTCCGATGGCCCCTGCTGATCGAACCCGTTTCCGGATGTCAGGACGACGTTCACCAGTTGCCCGGGCGAAACCAATTGGATGGACGAGGCATCGGCCATCCGCAACGGAACGGCAGCCGATCCCGGGGGAGTACCGGTGAGAAGCCCGGGACCCAGGAGCTGGACATCGGTAACCAGCTGCCCTTTTCGCAGCGGCGTTGCCAACTGTTTGCCTGCCGCCTCCGACTGCTCGCTCAGCACGCCTTCGGACACCAGGCCGGGCGGTACCAGCACCGGAACAAGGTCCGAGGCCGTGACAGCCGTTCCGGCGGGCAAGTCCCTCGCTGCGGACAGGGCTGTGGCAGTGTCGGCCGGCGCAGGGGTCAGCTGATGGACAGTCATGGACGCCGCTGCGCAGAGCAGCAGGGCAACAGCCAGGCGCCGGTTGCGGTTGAGCAACCCGCCCACGCGGGTCAGCGGGCTGCCGCGCCGGGACGAGGCAACTCCCTTTTTGGCTTGGAAGACGGACGGTCTGCGGTGGGCACGGAGGGGATGTGCAGGCATGCCTTCACGCTAGGCGGGCAGGCATGGCAGGCGACAGCGGCCCCGATCCTATGTGGACAACATGGTGCTGTCTTCAGGTCCCGGGCCGCGGTCAGCCCGAGTGTGGTGTGGCCGGTGTCAGCTGGCGGCAGCCGCCGGTGCGGGTGCCGGAGCAGGGGCTGCCGGGGCCGCGGGTGATGGGGACACGGTGCTGCCCTTGGAGTCGCGGGAGTCGGTGCGGTAGAAGCCCGATCCCTTGAAGACGACGCCCACGCTGTTGAACTTCTTGCGCAGCGTGCCTTCGCATTCCGGGCAGGACGTCAGCGAACTGTCCGAGAATGACTGGACGATGTCAAAAGCATGGCCGCAATCCTTGCAGGCGTAAGCATATGTTGGCACTGGTGCTCCTCCTCTTGGGCAAACGAGAGGTCCCGTGCTGCCACCCGTTCCACTGGTGGTCCGTTAGCAGTCGCAGGGCCTGAGTGCTAATTCTATCATCCCCGTCCACCGGCGTCCGGGGTCAGGGAGCGCCTGCCAGGACCCGCAGTCCGCCCGGAGTCAGGACGGCCGGAACGGGACGGTCGAACTCCTCGGCGGGGATCCGCCCGGCAGGCAGGAGTTCTTCGTCGTAGATAACAGCGGCAAGCGGAATATGCTTCCCGGCAGTGTCCAAATGGCCCAGGAATTTGTCGTAGTAGCCTCCGCCCTGGCCGATCCGGTTACCGGCATGATCAACGGCCGTGGCCGGAATGAACAGCCCGGACGCCCCGCCGGCCACATCCGGCCCGTGTCGCGGCCCGTCAGGTTCCATGACGGGCGCGTAGCGGCTGCGCGCAAACGGGATGCCGGGAGACCAGAACACCCAGCTCAGTTCGCGCGCGGGTTCGCACACCGGCAGCAGGACGCGGTGTCCGCGTGCGTGGAGGGCCTGGATCAGCGGCAGTGTGGGGGGTTCGACGCCGACGCCAAGGTAGACGCAGAAGGTTGCGGCCGCGCCGTCCGCAAGGGAGCCGGCCCAGGCTGTGCCATGTTCCGCCAGGGCGTTGCCGGCCTCCTCCAGGGCCGCCGGAGACAGTTCCGCGCGGCGGGCACGGTGGGCGGCCCGGATGCCGTCCTTGGCGCCGGTCTGGTGTTCAGTCATGGGTTTTCCCTCCATCGCCGCGGGCGGCGGGTTCATGTGCAGGTCTGCGCCGGGGCAGGACCGCTGATTACTTAATGCTTGCCGCTGACGCTAGATTAGTGCGGTGACTACCAGTAACCCGAGAGTTCGCAAAGCCGTCATCCCCGCTGCGGGGCTGGGTACCCGGTTCCTTCCCGCCACCAAGGCTATGCCCAAGGAAATGCTTCCGGTGGTGGACAAGCCTGCCATCCAGTACGTCGTGGAGGAAGCCGTTGGCGTCGGGCTCAACGATGTCCTGATGATTACGGGACGCAACAAGCGGGCGCTCGAGGACCACTTTGACCGTGTCCCGTCGCTCGAGTCCGCCCTCTCGGACAAGGGTGACACCAAGAAGCTGGAGTCCATCCAGGCCGCCAGCAACCTCGGCGACATCCACTACGTCCGCCAGGGCGACCCCAACGGGCTCGGCCACGCCGTGTTGCGGGCCCGCCAGCATGTGGGCAACGAGCCTTTTGCCGTGCTCCTCGGTGATGACCTGATTGATGCCCGGGACGAGCTCCTGGGAACCATGATCGACGTGCAGGCAAAGACCGGCGGTTCGGTGGTTGCGCTGATCGAGGTGGATCCGTCCCAGATCAGCGCCTACGGCTGCGCGGACATCGAGGAGATCGACGGCGAAGGCTACGTCCGGATCAACAGGCTCGTTGAGAAGCCTGCAGTGGACGAGGCACCGTCCAACCTGGCAGTCATCGGCCGCTATGTGCTGCACCCCGCCGTCTTCGACGTGCTGGAGGAAACCGGCCCCGGCCGTGGCGGCGAGATCCAGCTGACCGACGCCCTGCAGGAACTTGCCACAGGCGAGGGCGAAGGCTACGGCGTCTACGGTGTGGTGTTCCGCGGCCGCCGCTACGACACCGGCGACAAACTGAGCTACCTGAAGGCCTGCGTGCAGCTGGCCGTCGACAGTGATGATCTGGGCCCAGGCCTGCGGGAGTGGTTGCCGGGCTTCGCCGCCCAACTTTCCAAGTAGCATCGTGCGCTTCGGTCCCATCTGGCCGGCCACGCTTGAGTGCGGTGACCTGGTCCTTCGGCCCATCCGCTACCGCGACCGGAAAGAATGGACCGAAGTGCGGTCACGGAACAGCCAGTGGCTTGCGCCGTGGGAAGCGTCCAATCCGGATCCACGCGGCGGGTTGCCGGACTACCGACAGATGGTACGTTCGCTGAATTCGCAGGCGGCCCAGTCCACGGCGTTGCCGTTCCTCATTACGGAGCGGGTGGCCGGCAGCCGGACCCCGCACATCGTGGGCCAGCTGACGGTGTCATCCATCCTCTGGGGCTCGGCAATGATGGCCACGCTGGGTTACTGGGTGGACCAGGCCCGGGCGGGCCGGGGGATTGCTCCCACAGCGGTGGCCCTGGTGACAGACCACTGCTTCCAGACCCTTGGGCTGCACCGGATGGAAATCAACATCCGGCCCGAAAACGGACCCAGCCTGAGGGTGGTGGAGAAGCTGGGCTTCCGCGACGAAGGGTACCGGCCCCGGTATCTTCACATCAACGGTGAGTGGGCTGACCACCGGTCCTTTGCGCTGACCTCCGAGGAAGTCCCGGACGGCCTGTTGCCACGTTGGTTGTCGTCCCGGCCGTCTTAATTCCACTCATTTGGCAACCGCCCTGCGACACACCGCAGCCAATGCCACTGTGGCAGTGGTGATACTCATACGGTTTTGAGTGTGGACTTCCCCCTTAGCAGCTCTGTGATCCTTG
The DNA here is from genome assembly GCF_050038305.1 of Pseudarthrobacter sp. 1G09. Taxonomy (NCBI): domain Bacteria; kingdom Bacillati; phylum Actinomycetota; class Actinomycetes; order Micrococcales; family Micrococcaceae; genus Pseudarthrobacter; species Pseudarthrobacter sp. 1G09. Next base: position 3,049,263 of record NZ_CP188306.1, on the reverse strand, counting down.
TGGTTGCTGTCGTGCTCTGGATCGTGTGGGTTGCCCCTTACGTCCTCCGGAACCGCAGGCACCAGTTTCAGCCCGCCGGCGATTTCATGGCGGACACACCCGCAGAGGAGAAACCGGAACGGCCGCAAGGCATGGTTCTGAACGTCGCCGCCAAGCAGGAGAAAACGATGGATACGAGGAAGAGCGCCGCATCCGCTGCCAAGCCCGCGGCCGCTGCCGGGCCCACCGGCGCAGCCAACGGGCGGCTGCGCATCCACTACGGGCGCACATCCATCGCACTCCTGGGGTTTCTCTCCCTCATCACGGCGTTCGTCTCCGGCGTCCTGCTCCCCTTCGGCCTGGGTTCCGCGGTCCTGCCGCTGTCCTGCGTGGCGCTCACGGCGGCGTGCGTCGTCCTTCTGCGCACCCTCGCTGTCCGGAGCCGCAAGGCGAAGGTCAATGCAGCCTTCCGCTCGGCCATGAGTGCCCCGTCCAGGACGGCTGCCCCCGTTGACCGGATTCCGCCTAAACCGGACACCGCACCGGTGCCTGCCCGGCCGGAAAGCCCGCTTTTCGACGCCGAGGCCCACAAGCCCCAGGCCAAGCCGCTGACCGCCGTCGAGCTGCGTGAAGCAGCCATTGCCGTAGCCGTGGCCGCGGGCGATACCAGTGCGGCAGCACCGGCGTCGGACGTCCCCTCCAGCACGCCCTGGGAGCCTGTTGAGGTCCCCAAGCCTGTTTACGTGGAGGCTGCCAAGGCCGAGCGGCCGGAGCCCAGGCCGCTTGAGCTTCCCGAGGCGCCGAAAGCCGTCGGCAAGCCGTCGCTGAAGCAGGGCGCGGCCGGAAACGCGGCGGGAGCGGCCGGCGCTGCACCTGTTGACGCCCAGCAGCTCACCAAGGCGCAGAGCGCGCTCAGCAACCTCGACGACGTCCTGCAGCGCCGCAGGGCCTAGTCCCCAGCCAGGGCCCGACGGCGGCCGCCCAAACGGGCGTTTACGGTGCCGGGAACGTCGGTTGGCATTGGGGCAGGAAAAATGTGTAGCCTAGGGGCACCGGTTCAGATCCCGCCGAAGGGTCGCACCGTTCCGGGGCTATAGCTCAGTTGGTAGAGCGCTTCGTTCGCATCGAAGAGGTCAGGAGTTCGAATCTCCTTAGCTCCACAGTTTTTGTTTCGCCAAAGGCCATCCTTCCGGGATGGCCTTTGGCGTTTCCAGGCAACATCGGGCACAGCGGGCGACACCAACTTCGAAGTCCTATTGTCAGATTGATAATTAACAGCTAGGTTGTAATTATCGGATTGATAATTAGGAAAGGAAGCGGCGATGACGGCCCTACTCGACTGGATGAACTCCACCGCAGTGCCAGATCTCCTTGGCTCTCCCGTGAGCTGGATCGAAGTCATCGGCTTCGTCACCGGCGCGGCGTGCGTCTACGGCGTCGCGAAGCAGAAGCTGTGGAACTGGCCGGTGGGGATCCTGAACAATGTTGCCTTCATCATCCTGTTCCTGGGTGCCGGCCTCTACGGCGAAACGGTCCTTCAGGTCATCTTCGCTGCTGTTGCCGTTTATGGCTGGTTCAACTGGGTCCGCGGCAGCTCCGCCACCGAGGCCAGCAACGATCTGCCCATCCGGGACGCCACCGGCAAGGAAGTCCTCCTCGGCGCCGGCGCCACCCTGGCCGGCACTGCTGCCGTTGCCATGATCCTGACCCACGGCACCGACTCCCAGGTGCCATGGCCGGATGCCTTTGTCCTGACAGCTTCCCTGGTGGCGACCTACTGGCAGGCGAAGAAGATCTTCCAGCACTGGTTCGTCTGGATCCTCATCGATGTGGTCTCCATTCCCCTGTACTTCAGCCGGGGGCTGGCCCTGACAGCCATCCTCTACATCGGATTCCTCGCCCTCTGCATTTACGGGCTCAGCGGCTGGAAGCGCACGCGGGCCGCCGGGAATACCGCCCTGATCACCGTCCCGGCAGGAGCCTGAGAATGTTCACCCAGTCAATGGTTATCGGCAAGTTCTACCCTCCCCACGCCGGCCACGCCCACCTTATTGCCACGGCCGCCTCACAATCCGAAAAGGTGGCGGTCCTTGTCCTCGGCACACGCTTTGAATCCATCACCGTCGCTGACCGCGCCAAATGGCTGGCCGCTGAATTTGAAAACACCAACGTCCAGGTCATCGCCATGCCGAACGACTGCCCGGAGGACTACCACTCAGACGCCATCTGGAAAGCCCAGAACGAGCTCATGCGACTGGCCCTGAAATCCCACGGAATCACCGCCGTCGACGCCGTCTTCAGCTCCGAGGCCTACGGCACCCGGCTGGCGGGCTACTTCGGAGCCGACCACGTGCTGGTGGACCAGTCCCGCACCACCTACCCGATCAGCGGCACCATCTGCCGCGACGACCCCGGTGTGGCCTGGCCTTATGTGATAGCCCCGGCGCGGCAGGAACTGGCCACCAGGATCATCATTGTCGGCGCGGAGTCCACCGGCACCACCACCCTCACCCGGGCCCTGATGGACCACTACCGGTCCCGGTTCCCGCTGATCGCCGATGTGCCCGAATATGGCCGCTCCTACACCTACGAAAAGTTCGACGCCCTGCGGGCCGTGAAGCCGGACGCGGAACTGGCCGACATGGTGTGGACCGCGCGGGACTTCAGCGTTATCGGTGCCCGGCAAAACCAGCTGGAGAACGCGGCAGCCGATACCTGCCCGCTGGTCATCGCCGACACCGACGCCTTGGCCACCACCTTGTGGGAACGGTATTACCTGGGGGAGCGCAGCTACGGTTCCTATCACGCCATGGATACCCTGCCGCGCCGTGATCTGTACCTGGTCACCGACGACGCAGGTGTGCCTTTTGAAGACGACGGCTGGCGGGAGGGCGAACACCGCCGTGCCGATATGACCGAATGGTTCAAGGAGACCCTGACCGCGGAAGGACACTCCTGGATCCTGGTCACCGGCAGCCACGAACGGCGCATGAAAACAGCCACCGACGTGATCGACCTGGTCCTGGCCCAGCGGAACGGCTTCACCGCCCCGCCGTGGGCCACCCGGATTATCCTGGAAGGTGCGCCGGCATGAATGGTTCGAATGCCGAGCGGGACTATCTCGAGTCCTACCGGCCGGATGACTACCCGTCCGTCGCCCTGACCGCAGACCTGGTGGTCTTCGCCGTCACCGGCGGCGTCCTCCACGCAGCCCTGGTCCGCCGCGGCGCCCACCCCTTCAAGGGCCGGCTGGCGCTGCCGGGGGGATTCGTCGGACCCCGGGAATCAGCGGAGGCAGCTGCCGGCCGCGAGCTCTCCGAGGAAACCGGGCTGGACCTGGAAACATTGCCGGTCCACATCGAACAGCTGGCTACGTACAGCGACCCCGGGCGCGACCCCCGGATGCGGGTGGTTTCCGTGGCCCACCTGGTCCTGCTGGCGACGGACGGCGCAACCCTTCCCGCTGTCTCGGCCGGGACTGATGCCGCCGGTGCCGATTGGTACCCGGTCCACGAAATGCTCGCCGGCAGCACCGGCGAATCCTTGGCTTTCGACCATTCGCAGATCCTTGCGGAGGGCCTGCAGCGGCTCGCCGGCAAGATGGAATACACCACCGTCGCAGCCAGGCTCCTCCCCGAAGAGTTCACGCTCACCCAGCTGCGCACCGTTTACGAGGCAGTGTGGAACGCTCCGCTGGCGGCAGGAAACTTCACCCGCAAGATGACGCCACAGCTCGAGGACACCGGAAGGAAGGCCCGCGCCTCAACCGGCGGAGCGCCCGCTGCGCTGTTTACGGCAACCGACCGGTACGTCCACCCGCCGCTGTCACGGCCCAGGCAGGAGTGACGGCCGCGTCCCGCGGGAGGCTGTTGAGGCACCGCCCTGCTAGAGCCAGCCCTTGCGTTTGAAGATTCCGTACATGAGTCCTGCGGCGGCCACCATCAGGACCAGCGCCATGGGGTAGCCGAAACCCCAATGGAGTTCGGGCATATGGTCAAAGTTCATGCCGTATACGCCTGCCACGAAGGACGGCGCGAAGAGGATTGCTGCCCAGGACGAAATCTTCTTTACCTGTTCGTTCTGTTCGGCGCTTGCCTCGTTCTGCCGGTTGGCGGTGAGGGTCCCGTCCAGGGTCAGGGCGTTCTGCAGCAGGTCGCGGAAGGAATCGGCCCGTGAGATGACCCGCTCGGCGTGGTCCTCCACGTCCCGCAGGCTGTGCTGGAGTTCGGTTTCCACTCCGTACTTCGCAAACCCCCGCTTGAGCTGGTGCATCATGTCCGGCAGCGGGTGGATGGCGCGCTGGAACTGGATGACCTCACGGGCCAGTTCGTAGATCCGTCGCGAAACGCTGCTGTCTCCGCTGAACAGCTGGTCCTCGATCTCATCGATGTCGTTTTCCAGGCCGGCCACCACGGGGGCGTAGTCGTCCACCACCCGGTCCAGCAAGGCATAAAGCACCGCTTCGGGCCCATGCCGCAGGAGTTCGGGACGGGCTTCGAGCCGCTGCCGAACCCTTGCCACGCCGGCCATCTCCGCGTGCCGGACGGTCACCACGAAGTTCTTTCCGGTGAAGATGTGGAGTTCGCCGAACTCCACGGTCTCGCTCGCATCGAGGTAGCGCGCGGGCCGCAGGACGGTGAAAAGGTTGTCGTCGTAGCGTTCCATCTTGGGGCGCTGGTGTGCCGAGATGGCGTCCTCGACAGCCAGTTCGTGGAGGCCGAACTCGGCAGCTACGGCAGCCATCTCCTCGGCGGTGGGCCTGTACAGGCCGATCCACGCCATGCCGCCGTGCCGGGCCAGGGTTTCGAACGTCTGCTCAAGGCTTTCCGGCTCCGCATGGCGGGCGCCGTCCACGTACACGGCGTTATCGATGATGGTCATTCAGGAAATCCTAGCGGCCGGCGGATGCCGAATTACTCAGGCCACTGATGAGTGGTTCGGTCCGGTACGGAATGTGGGTGTGCAGGGCCAACACCGTTTCGGTACGGATGACGCCCTTGATCCGCAGGACCTGGCGCAGCGATGACTGGAGGTTGTGGGTATCCGTCGCCACCACCCGGCACCAGACATCGCCGCGCCCGGAGATTTCGTGGACCTCCAGCACCTGGGGAATCAGCCTCAGGGCTCCTACAACGCCGTCCAGTTCCCGGTGTGACACTTCGATGGTCACGAAAGCCACCACGTCGTAGCCCACGGCCTCCAGGTCCACTTCCCGTCCGCCGGGCCGGAGGACTCCTGTCCTGATCAGGCGCCGTACCCGCGTCTGCGCAGTGTTCCGGGCAATACCCACGGCATCGCTGAGTTCCCCTACCTGGATCCGGGGGTCCCGGATGAGGGCCAGCAGGATCTTCAGGTCGGTGGCATCCAGATTGTTCAAATGCTCATTCTCCGTCACTCGTTCGCGGCATCTTTGATGATTGTGCTCAATTCTTGCACTTGTTTCGGATCAAAGGGGCAGCAGTGCCGCACTCTGGAGCCACACCTGTATTTCCCCCGCGCGGCACCCCACAAGGGCCACCCGTGCGGCCAACCCCGGAGGCGGCACCATGACGGTCTTCAGCGAACTGCGGATGCGCCCCGCCACGGCGTCCGGCTGGAACGCCTCTACCACTGCCCGGCTGGTGATCTCCGGCGCGGTGATCTTCGCCCTGCTGGTGGGAGCCAACCTCGCCACCCCGCTGTATCCGCTGCTGCAGGCATCGCTGGGACTTTCCGCGCTGGATGTCACGGCGGCGTTCGCCAGCTACGTCCTGGCCCTGGTGGCCACCCTGATGCTGGCCGGGCACTGGTCGGACCACATCGGCCGCAGGGCCGCGCTGCTCCTGGCTGTGCTGGGCGGCCTCGCCGGCAACCTTGTCTTTGCCGAGGCCCACACCCTGGCAGGACTGTGCGCGGGCCGGGCACTGCAGGGGATCGCTGTTGCGCTGGCAACGGGCGCCAGCGCGGCCGCCCTGCGCGAGCTGCTGCCCTCCCGCCCGGAGTGGGCGTCGCGCTTCACGCTGCTGGCTTCCTCCGGGGGAGTCGCTGCCGGCCCGGCCATCGGCGGCCTGCTGTCCCTGCTGCCGGGCGCCACCACGGCACCCTACGGCGTACATTCTGCGGTCCTCGCAGGCCTGCTGGTCCCGCTCTTCCTCATCCGGGCACGCCCGGCCATTGCGGTTCCGGCCGTGTCCCGGCCGCTCCAGGCCCTTGCCCCGCGCCGCCCGGCGGTGTCCCGGAATGCGCGGGGGGCTTTCTGGCTTGCTTCCGGCGTGGGATTCCTGAGTTTCGCCGTGTTCGGGTTTTCCCTTTCCCTCGCGCCCGGGTATTTTGCCCGGGTCCTGGAGACTGATTCCCGGCCCCTGATAGGTGTCCTCGCCGGTTTGCCGTTGGCGGCCTCGGCCTTCAGCCAGCTGCTCACCGTGCGGGGCCGGTTTGTTGTTCCGGGGGGCCTTGCCGTCCTGGGGGTATCGGTGGTCCTGCTGGGGACTGCCGGAGCCCTGCACAGCCCGCTGCTGCTGGTGGCCGCCTGCGTGGCCGCTGGGATGGGGCAGGGGCTGGCTTTCCGCACGGTCTTCAATGACGTTGCGGGCAAGGTGGAGCCCGCCCGCCATGCCCAGGTGATCAGCACGGTTTACGTCATCACATACCTGGGCAGCGCCGTCCCGGTCCTGGGCCTGGGATGGGCGTCGCTCATGGTGGGACAGCCTGCGGCGGTGCTCGGCTTCGTTGTAGTGTGCGGCGCAGCGGCGCTGGTCCTGGCCGGCCTGACGCTGGCGTTGCGCGGCCGGCACGCCTGACGGCCGTAACCCGTCAGTCGGGCAGCGGCCCGTGGTTGCCCTGGATGTGCTCAAAAACCAGTGTGGTTTCGGTATGGCCCACCACGGGGTCCGTGGCCAGGTTGTCGAGCACCCAGTCACGGAGGTCCTCGGTGCTGCCGACGGCGATGTGCAGCAGGTAATCCACGGAACCTGAGGTGTGGAAGGTGGACAGCACCGCCGGCAGGTGAGGCACCCGTGCGGTAAAACGGTCGATTTGGTCGCGGTCGTGGGCACGCAACCGGACAGCCACCAGTGCCTGCACGGACCTGCCGATGGCCGAAAGGCTCAGCTTTGCTTCATAGCCCTTGACGATTCCGCGTTCGGAGAGTGCCCGGGTACGCATCAGGGCAGTGGACGGCGCGATGCCCACCATTTCGGCGAGCTGCTTGTTCGAGATCCGCGCGTCGGCCACCAGCGCGGCAAGGAGGCGCTCGTCGATGGCATCCAGTGGTTCCAGGTGTGCTCCGGGCCTGGGGTGCCGGGGGTTCATGCTCACTGCGGGTTCCTTCCAACGGTCCTGCATTCATCCTAGACCGCCGGAACCGCCCTACCGGGCCCTGCAGGGCTGCTCACACCGAATTTCTGCGGTCCCATCAGTTCCTGCGAAGGACTTAATTCGTTGCGCAGGTAGGCAAGGGGGGGCGTTCAGGCCGCGGCGGGCTCGCGCGAGGGATGGACGACGGCGACAATCGCCGCCGTGAGGCAGGCCAGCAGCATGACGGCTGCTGCCAGGGCGTTCCAGCCCAGGGACTGGAACAGCAGCCCGCCCGCCCAGCCGAGCACGCTGGAGCCCAGGTAGTAGGCCAGGTTGTACAGCGATGCCGCCTGGGCCCGGCCGGACGTGGCGATGGCTCCCGTCCACCCGGCCCCGATGCTGTGGGCCGCAAAGAAGCCGCCGGTGAAGACCACCAGGCCGGCGAGGATCAGTGCCAGGGACTGCGTCAGCGTCAGGGCAAGCCCGCCGACGGACAGCGCCAGGCCCGCCAGGAGGACGGACCGGCGGCCGAAGCGCATGGTCAGGCCGGCAGCCCAGCGGGAGGTGACGGTCCCGGACAGGTAGGCAAGGAAAATCAGGCTGATCAGGGTTGCGGGCAGGGTGAACGGCTCGCCGGACAGCCGGAACCCCAGGTAGTTATAGACGGCCACGAAGCCGCCCATCATGAGGAAGGCCTGGAGGTAGAGCGCCAGCAGGCGGCCATGGCGCACATGCCCGGCAAGCGTCCTGAAAGCCCCGCGCAGGCCGGTGCCCCCGGATGCCACGAAACCCCGCGCCTTGGGCACCAGCAGCAGGAAGGCAACAGCTGCCAGCGTGGCCAGGATGGATACCGCCAGGGCGGCTGCGCGCCAGCCCCACAGTTCCCCGGCAGGTCCTGCCACCAGCCTCCCGGCCAGGCCGCCAAGGGTGGTGCCTGCCACGTAGCTGCCGGCAGCGACGGCGGCGTGCGCCTTTGTCACTTCCTCGTTCAGGTAAGCGATGGCAATGGCCGGGATTCCGCCCAGCGCCATTCCCTCCAGCAGGCGCAGGGCCAGCAGGAGCTGGAAACTGCCGGCCAGGGGCACCAGGAGGCCCAGGGCGGTGGCCAGGCAGATTCCCCAGGTCATGGCACGGACCCTGCCGATCCTGTCGGCGAGGAATGACCAGGGGATGACAGTCACGGCAAGTCCCACGGTGGCCAGCGAGATGGTCAGGGCGGCTTCGGCTGCGCTGATCCGCAGGTCGGAGGCAAGCAGGGGCAGCACCGCCTGCGTGGAGTAGAGCTGGGCGAAGGTGGCAACACCGGCAAAGGACAGGCCGGCGAGGATCCTCGCGTAGGCGGCGGATCCCTTCGCATGCCCGGTCCAGCGCGGCGGCGGGGCGTGGGTGCCTGCAAGGCTGGTGTCTGGTGGCATGGGGTAAGCGTAGTCCCGGGCCAACAGATGCTTCCAATGCATAGTTTGTGCCAGAATCATAGCAATATCGGATAAGATTGAAGGCCAGGGCTGATGGAACCGGACCGGAAACAACTGGTGCAGCTGCTTCCGCTGCTCCCCGTGCTGTCCGAGCTGGGCCGCACGGAGCACATCACCGGGACAGCGGAAGTCCTGGGAGTACCCCAGTCCACGGTGAGCCGCGCCATCGCCCGGGCCAGCGCCGTCGTCGGTACCGAACTCCTGGTCCGCGACGGAAGGGGAGTCCGCCTGACCCCCGCCGCGCGGACCCTCCTGCCCTTCATCGAGAACGCCCTGGAGGAGTTCCGGGCGGGTCTGGACGTGGTGCGCAATGAATCGGATGTGGCTCGGGGAAGGATCGCGGTCTCGTTCCAGCACACCTTTGGCGAAGGGACACTGCCCCTGCTCATCAGCGCCTTCCGCAGCAGGCACCCCGGAGCGGCCTTTACGCTGAGCCAGGGTGCCCGGAACGCCTGCCTCGAAGAGCTGGCATCCGGCGAGTCCGACCTCGCCCTCACCGCCCCGGCAGCACCTGCCGGCCGCCACCTGGAATCGGCGCCGCTCTACCGGGAGCCGCTGCGCCTCGTGGTGCACCATGCCCACCGCCTCGCGGGCAGGCCGACGGCGGACCTTGCCGACATCAGGACGGAACCATTCGTGGCCCTCGGCGCTGGATACGGGCTGCGGTCCCTGACTGACGCGCTGTTCAAAGAGGCCGGCTACCGGCCCCGGATAGCCTTCGAAAGCCAGGATTCCCACACGGTCCGCGGGCTCGTCTCGGCCGGGCTCGGCGTCAGCATCCTGCCGCCGGGCGGTGACGCGCCTGGCCACACGGTGAGTCCCGAAACCGGCAACCTCGGGTGGGTGGAGGTGCCGCTAAGCTCGGCGCTCGCCGTTCGCGAAGTGGGCCTGTCCTGGCGCCGGGCCAAGGCCGGCGCCGAACCTGCGTCCGTGCGCCTGTTCCGGGAGATGGTGGTGACCGAAGGTCCCCGGCTGCTGGCAGGCCTGGTCAGGCACCGCACGGAGCACTGACACCGGCAGTGACATTTCGGCATGCCGCAGCAGCCCCGCTGTCCGCTCCGGACAGTAGTCTTGTGACGTGCAAAACAGCGAACAACCCCCTGCCGTTCCCGTCCAGAACTCCGCTCCACCCGGCGCCGGCCCATTGGCCGGCATCATCATCGGCCTCGACATCGGCGGCACCAAGACCCGCGGAATCCGGTTCGAAGACGGGGTTCCGGCGGCTGACGAGTCAGTGGGAAGCTCCAACGTCCAGAACGTCAGCCGCGACGAGGCCGCACGCAACATTGCCGAGCTTTTCGCCCGGATCGGTGAGGGGCCCGTGTCCCGCGTCTACGCCGGATCCGGCGGCATCGATACCGCCGAGGACGCCGAAGCCCTCGCCGCCCTGATCCGGCCGCACGTTCCCGGCGCCGTGGTCACGGTGGTGCACGACTCCCGCCTGCTGCTGGCGGCCGGACGCGCCCGCACCGGCGTGGCTGTCATCGCCGGCACCGGCTCGGCGGCGTGGGGAAAGAACGCCGACGGCGGCGAGGCCCGGGCCGGAGGATGGGGTTACCTGCTCGGAGACGAAGGCAGCGGATACTGGCTGGGCCGGGAAGCGGTCCGCCACAGCCTCCGCAGGATGGACCAGGGACTGGCCGTCGATCCACTCACGGCAGCGCTGCTCGAGTCATGCGGAGTGGACCACCCCAACCGGCTCATTGCCCTGTTCCACTCACCGGACACCGGCCGCAGGTTCTGGGCCCAGCAGGCACGGCACGTTGTGGAAGCAGCCGCCCGGGGGCACCAGGAAAGCCGGGACATGCTCGACCAGGCCGGCAAGGACCTTGCAGGCCTGGCCCTCCAGGTCCTGCGCCAGCTGGGAATCAACGGTCCGGTCATCCTCGGAAGCGGCCTGGGCATGAACGTGGTTCCCCTTCAGGAGGCTTTCCGGCGCCACCTCGCTGAGTACGGCGCGGCCGACGTCAGGGTGCTGGACCAGGAACCCGTATTCGGGGTGCTCCAACTGGTGGCCGAGCCCGCCTGACGGGCAGGGCCGCCCGGCGTCAGTCCCGGACGGTCCGCTTGCGGGGTGTGAGCCGGACCCCTGGAAGCGGCGGAGCCGGTATCCGTCCGGCTTCAGCGCCGGCGTCCGGGCCATGGCCGGGAACCAGCCCGTAGCGTGCTGCTGCCGCCGCGGCCCCGGCCAGGCCTGCCTGCGCTTCCCAGTCCGTGCGGGCCTGCTCCACCTCATCATGGGTACGGCCCACGAAGTTCCACCACATCAGCAGTTCCTCCCGGAAAGGCTCCCCGCCGATGAGCAGGAACCTGGTGCCGGGATCTGCCTGCAGCCGGAGCTCCTCTCGGCCCGTACCCAGGTAGCCCAGCGGCCCCGGCGGAAGCTCCTGCCCGTCCAGGCGCAGCCCGCCGTCGAGCACCAGGATGCCGTGTTCGAACTCCGGATCCAGCGGCAGGACGGCATCGCCGTCGCAGGCGACGTCAGCCCCAACAATGGGTGAGAACATCGTGGCAGGCGAGGCCACGCCGTCGAACGTTCCCACCATGACGGTGGCGGTGAAACCGGCACCGGTGGCCCGCGGCAACTCCCGGTGCTGTTCAAACGCCGGCGCGCAGTGCCGGTCGGCGTCAGGAAGCGCCACCCACAACTGGAGGCCGCGCTGCACGGGCAGGACGCCGTCCTGCGGCAGGACCGCGAACTCCGAGTGGGAGACTCCGTGGCCCGCCGTCATGATGTTCAGTTCACCGGGCCGCACCACCACGTCGCTGCCCACGCTGTCGCGGTGCCGGATGTTCCCGGCCAGCGGCCAGGTCACCGTCTGCAGTCCGATGTGCGGGTGCGGCAGGACAGACATCGCCGTCCGGTCCGGGCCGAAGCTGTCCAGGAAGCACCAGGCGCCGATGGTGGGCAGGCCGCGTTGGGGGAGGGTCCGCCGGACGTGCATGGCGCGTACCCCGCCGAGCGGCACTTCCCGCTCAGGCCAAAGCTGCAGGCACGGGCCGGACGGACCCTCTGCGGCGGCCGGGGGACAGACTTCCTGCTGCGGCGATACTTCCAAGTTGGTCACCCTCCCACTTTAGAGCCGTGGCGTGCTGCGTGCGGCAGCGGTCTCCCATCCGGACCGCACGCGGCTGCGAATGGTCACAGTAGGGATTCCTTTGTCCGGATGCGTGCCGCAAACTGCTGTGCGCCGGGCCGGCTTGGGTTACCGTAACTATCAGCGTGCCGATGACCATGTCACGTCGCTTTCAGAGGCATCCGAGCAGAACAGGTAAGTCCGCACCATGGACACATCGATGATCGAATTCCAGAACGTGACCAAGGAGTACCAGGGCGGACAGGCCGCCGTGGACGGCTTGACCATGTCCATCCGCAAAGGCTCCATCACGGTTTTCGTGGGGCCATCCGGCTGCGGAAAGACCACGTCGCTGCGCATGATCAACCGGATGGTCGAGCCCACCTCCGGAGTGATCACGGTGGACGGCAGGGACGTCACTTCGGCGCCTGCCGCCGAGCTGCGGCGTTCCATGGGCTATGTCATGCAGTCCGCGGGGTTGCTGCCGCACCGTTCGGTGCTGGACAACATCGCCACCGTTCCGCGGCTGAACGGAGCCTCGAAAGCCGACGCCCGCAAGCGCGCCGAAGAACTTCTCGACGTCGTGGGCCTGGCCCGGTCCCTCGGAAAGAGGTACCCCGCCCACCTGTCCGGCGGCCAGCAGCAGCGCGTGGGGGTGGCGCGCGCCCTGGCAGCCGACCCGCCGGTCCTGCTCATGGACGAGCCGTTCAGCGCCGTGGACCCCGTGGTCCGGGAAGAGCTGCAGCAGGAACTCCTCCGCCTCCAGAAAGACCTGGCCAAGACCATCGTCTTCGTCACCCACGACATCGACGAGGCCACAGTGCTGGGGGACATGGTTGCCGTCTTCGCTGTCGGCGGGAAACTGGCGCAGTACGCCACACCGGAGGAGATCCTCCGGGCACCGGCCAACGACTTCGTCGCGTCCTTCGTGGGCAGGGACCGCGGGTTCCGCCACCTTGGGTTCACCCCGTCCGACGGCGTCACCATCCATCCGGTGCCCACGATCATCCGTGGGGCGGCCGGCAACGAGTCCGATCCCGGTGCCGCCGGCGGCTGGCAGCTGGTGGTGGACGCGGACATGCACCCCCTCGGTTGGGCGGTGCCCGGCAACGATACCGGCCTCATTCCCGGCGGGTCGCTGTTCCGGCCGGGAGAAAGCCTGCGCCGTGCCCTGGACTCGGCCCTGTCCTCGCCGTCGGGACTGGGCGTGGCCGTGGACGCCGCCGGCAAGGTGCTCGGTGCCGTCCGGGGCGGTGAAGTGCTGGCCCTGATCGAAGAGGCCCGCCAGGTCAGGCAGGCAGCGCTCTGATGGAATGGTTCCTGTCGAACAGCGGCATGGTCTTCGAAAGGGCCGGGCAACACCTGGTCCTCGCCCTTGTGCCCATGGTGCTGGGGCTGGTGCTGTCCATCCCGCTGGCGCAGCTCGCGCGCAGGAACGGGGCACTGCGGTCCGTGGTGCTGACCTCCAGCTCCCTGCTGTACACCATTCCGTCGCTGGCACTCTTCATCATCCTGCCCACCATCCTGGGCACCCGCGTCCTGGACCCCCTGAACGTAGTGGTGGCCCTGACCATCTACGCGGTGGCACTGCTCGTGCGGGCCGCGCTGGACGCCTTCGACTCCGTTGACCAGGAAGTGAGCCAGGCCGCCGTCGCCATGGGATACCGGCCGCTCGCGAGGTTCCTGCAGGTCGACCTGCCGCTGTCCCTGCCCGTCATGTTTGCCGGTTTGCGCGTGGTGTCCGTCAGTAACATCTCGCTGGTCAGTGTTGCAGCGCTGCTGGGCATCGGAAACCTGGGCATGCTTTTCACTTCCGGCCTGCAACGTGACTTCGTTACCGAGATCGTGGTGGGCATCTTCGCCATCCTGGTGCTGGCGCTGCTGATGGATGCCGTCCTGGTTCTCCTTGAAAGAATCCTCACGCCCTGGGTACGGGCCGGAAAGCACTCCCGGCCGGGCCTGGACGCGGATGCTGCTGCCGATGAACCGGCCGATGCCGCGCGGCGCCTGTCCCAGCCGCAGGCCGGAGGGGGCAACGCATGAGCAACGTCTTCACCGATACCTTCGCCTGGCTCGCGGACCCCCTGCACTGGTCCGGAAGCATGGGGATCCCCGTCCGGCTGGCCGAGCACCTGCAGTACACAGGGCTGGTGATGCTGATCGCCACGGCCATTGCCGTCCCCATCGGCCTGTTCGTGGGCCACACCGGAAAAGGGCGGGTGGCAGTGGTGGCCCTGGCGGGCGCACTGCGGGCCCTGCCCACGCTGGGCCTCCTGACGCTCTTCGTGCTGCTCGCCGGCATCGGCCTCATGCCGCCGGTCTGGGCACTGGTGATCCTCACCGTTCCGCCACTCCTGGCCGGAACCTATGCCGGAATCTCCAGCGTGGACCGCAACGTCGTGGATGCCGCCCGCGCCATGGGCATGACGGAACTGCAGGTCCTGTTCCGGGCCGAGCTCCCCAACGCCCTGACCGTCATGTTCGGAGGGTTCCGCACGGGCGTGCTGCAGGTGGTGGCCACCGTCTCCGTGGTTGCCTACATCAACCTGGGCGGCCTGGGACGGTACCTCTTCGACGGACTGGTCCTCAGCGACTTCCCCCAGATGCTGGGAGGCTCGTTGCTCATCGCGGCGCTCGCCATCGCCGTCGACCTTGTCCTCGCCCTGTTCCAGAGGCTCTTCCTCACCACCGGGGCCTCACACAAGCCACGCCGCAGCCAGCAGGCCGCGGCAGATCGTACAGACCCCGTCCCTGCGGAGACTGTCCTACAAGGAGGTAAGTCATGAAAGAAAACCGTCCACTCAACCTTGGCCGGAGGAGCTTCGGCGGCCTCGCGGCAGGGCTTGGCCTCGCCGTTGCGCTGTCCGCCTGCGGCGGATCCTCCGACCCGCTCAGCAACGCCCCGTCCAGCAACGCCGGGTCCTCCGGGGGTGCAACGTCCCTCACGGTGGGCTCGGCCGACTTCCCCGAGAGCCAGATCATCGCGGAACTGTATGCCGGGGCGCTCAACGCGGCCGGCGTCACCGCCACCACCAAACCCAACATCGGTTCGCGCGAGGTCTACTTCAAGGCCGTCCAGGACGGTTCCGTTGACGTGGTTCCGGACTACACCGGCAACCTGCTGCTGTATGTGGACAAGGCAGCCACGCAGGTCTCCGCTGACGACATCTACAAGGCCCTGCCGGACAAGCTGGCCGACGGCCTCGCCGTAGCCGATGCGTCCAAGGCTGAGGACAAGGACGCCATGGTGGTCACCAAGGCCACCGCCGAGAAGTACCAGCTAAAGTCCATCGAGGACCTCGCCAAGGTCTGCAGCGAGATTGTGGTGGGTGCGCCGGCGACGTTCGCAGAACGCGCCTACGGACTGCCCGGGCTTAAGAAGAACTACAACTGCGAGCCCAAAAAGCTGGAACCCTTCAGCGACGGCGGCGGCCCCGTGACCCTGAAGGCGCTCCTCGAAGACCAGGTCCAGGTGGCGGATATCTACACCACCACGCCGTCCATCGCGGATAACGACCTGGTGGTGCTGGAGGATCCGAAGAACAACTTCATCGCCCAGCAGGTAGTGCCGCTGTACAACGAAAAGAACATGACGGACAAGGCCAAGGAAGCGTTGAACTCAGTTTCCCGCATCCTGACCACCGATGACCTCATCAACCTCAACCGCGCAGTCAGCGGCAGCCAGAAGCAGAACGCCAAGGACGCTGCGGCCGCCTGGCTGAAGGACAAGGGCATCGTCAAGTAGTTCCCGCGCCCCTCGGGGCTTGCTTCGCCATGACGACGGCGGCTGCCGGACTTCCTAAAGTCCGGCAGCCGCCGTCGCCCGTATGATGCTCCTATAGACGTCAAATTGAGCAAGGCCAGTCCTTTTGAGCATTGTTTTCTCGCTCAGGTCTTTGAATGGACTCCATGGTGCACGAGTTGGTGCGGCTCGATTAGATCCAGCAGGCTTCCGGTTCGGCCGCGGCGGTTCTTCATAGCGAGATGTCGAGAAAATCAGCAACAGCGGCGTGGCCGGTCACTTGGAGTGTCCAGTCGGGGCGTTTGAAAGTGCCGGGTGTCAGGCGGGTCCTTTGTATTTCCTCCCTTCTCGCGTCCCAGCTCACCCGTTCGACGCCGTTGAGTTCGTATCCCAAGGAATGAGATACCCCCAAAGATGCTGCGTTCCAGGACATCGCTTCTGACTCTGATACCTCTGCATGCATCCAGTCGAATGCGTAGCAGGCTGCAGCTGCGCGCATTTCTTTGCCCAGTCCCTTGCCCTGACGTGATCGCATAAGCCACGACGCCGTTTTGACTGTCTTTAGCGCAGCAAAATCACGGGCGCCAAGATTTTGGCATCCCACGAAGTCTCCGTCCTGCCAGACTCCCAACAGTAGTTTCCATGACGCTGGTGTAACTTCGGCCCGTGCACGCCAGAACCGTTGTGCCAGGGATGCTCCGAGCTTGGTTCTAGGTAGTTCCGCCCAATCGGAACTGAACGGATTCATGCCTGGCTCGTAGATTCCGCTTCGGGCTGCCTCAACGGCGGCAGGAATGTCAGCATCGGTGATGGGCCGCAGGATCAGCCTGGGGGTGGTGAGAACCAGGGCAAAAATCGGCCAGACCTCGTTCAGTTCTTTCATCCGGTTCCTACCAGATCACCGATGAATGCAGAGCCAAAAGTGTCCATCCGTCGCCCTTCCCCCGGAGGCGCCCCGGACTGGAGCGCTGTCCATCGGAGCATAACGCAGCGGCACTATCAAAGGAGGCCTGAATCGCAGCATCTCCGCTGGCAGGCTGATCGGTCAACCATATGCGGTATGTCGCGGCGAGGGCGTCATCGCGGAGGAGGCCGCGTTCCAGCAGGGAAATATTGGAGGGCCCTTGGCAAGGGGAAACCTGCGGTCCGCGTTTCAGCGTCATGTCGCTTTTGCGGTGATATGCCGCGCTGAGGCGACACTGGGCTGTCCATGGCTGGGGTCAATTCGGGTTGTCCACGGCTGGTTTTTTGGGGAGCCGTGGGGTAGCTCCCTCGGCGGTGGTAGCGGTGGATAACCCGTGGGAATCGTCCCCGGTTGTGGACAGGTGCTGTTGGGTGAGCCATTGTCGGTACGTTTGGGCGACGTGATCGTTTCTGGCGATCCCTCGTTCTATGCGGGAGAGGTTGGAGGGCCACTGGTTGAGTTGTTCGCCGGCTTGCTGCAACGTGACGCCGAGCTGCTGCCTGAGGCGGCGGAGGTCGGTGATGTCAGGTGCTGCGATGGGGCTGAATATCTGGCGGTAGATGTCCCGTGCGACGTAGCGTTTGAGGCAGCGCATGGTTTCCCGTTTGCTCTTGCCGTCAGCCATCCGTTTAGCGACGTACTCCTGGGTTCGGTGGTCTGACTGCATGCGGGAGAGAACAACGTGGTGGAGTGCGCTGTTGGCTTGGCGGTCTCCGCCTTTGCTGAGTCTGTGGCGGTGGGTTTTGCCTGATGATGCGGGCACGGGTGCGGTGCCGGTGAGGGCTGCGAATTGTGCTTCGTTGTTGATCCGTTCGGGGTTGTCTCCGACGGTGACCAGGAGTTGGGTGGCGACTTCGACGCCTACGCCTGTCAGTTCGGTCAGCAGTGGTGCGTATGAGTCGAGGATTTCTTGCAGGAGCTCATCGGTAGATGCGATTTCGGATCGAAGATCTTGGTATCGCAACGCCAGGGTTTTCAATGTCAACGCGGTGATGTATCCGGTGTCTGAGGTGTGCCCGGAGGGCCGTGAACGGGCAAGGGCGGTGATCATCGCCGTTGTGGGGAGGCCGCGGTACTTTGATCGGATTGTTTCCGGTGCGGAGACGAGCAGGCTCCGGATTTGGTTGATGGCGATGGTGCGCGACTTCATTGCCGAGGTCCGTGCTGTCCGAAGGATGCGGAGGCATTCCACTGGTCCGTCTTTGGTTTTGGGGGTCGAGATGCCTCGTTCGGCAAGTACTGATTGGGCTGCCTGGTAGGCGTCCAGTGGATCTGACTTTCCCCGGATTCTGCGCTGTTGACGGTTTGGCCGGTTAACTTCGAAGACCTTTAGTTCTTCCTTGGCCAGTACGCGGGATAGTTCGGCCCCGTAGGAACCTGTCCCTTCGACTCCTACGGCGCTGACCGTTCCGTGGCTGGTGATGAAGTGAAGGAGTTGGCTGTAGCCGGCGGCTGTTGCTGCGAACTTTTGATCAGCGATGGGCTTGCCGTATTCGGTGACTACGGCGACGTGGTGGGTGTCGGCGTGGGTGTCCACGCCGACAATGATTTGGGAGAGTTCCTCGGTCAATATGGCGACGGCCCTGTTCTTCCTGGTCTTTGTGTGTTGCACGTTGGCCAGGCCGGCAGACAGCACGGTAATGGGACTATGTGGTTCAGGCTCCTATTAGGTCATGTCCGCCTGGCTCAACGGGCTTGATGCTGATCCTGAACCGGTGGACAAATCATGAGAAAGACAGCGTTTTCACGCCTCAGGTGGGCGACGAGTCACGCCGGTTCAGGACCTTTACCATCATTACCGTGGGCGAGGTCTCAGCGGCTGTCCATCCTTCCTGTGGCATATTTGAGGAATGGCAGAATTCAGGCAGTCCACGAAGCTCAACAACGTCCTTTACGACATCCGTGGACCCATCCTGCAGGCCGCCCAGCAAATGGAAGCGGAAGGCCACCGCATCCTCAAACTGAACATCGGCAATCCCGCCCCGTTCGGCTTCGAGGCCCCCGACGCCATCCTGGTGGACATGATCCGCCACCTCCCGCACGCGCAGGGCTACAGCGATTCCCGCGGCATCTTCTCGGCACGCACCGCCGTCTCGCAGTACTACCAGACCCGCGGGATCCAGAACATCCACGTGGACGACATCTACCTGGGAAACGGCGTCAGCGAACTGATCACCATGTCGCTGATGGCCCTCCTGGATTCCGGTGACGAAGTCCTCATCCCCACCCCGGACTACCCGCTGTGGACAGCGTCCGTGGCCCTTGCCGGCGGAAAGCCCGTGCACTACCTCTGCGACGAGGAATCCGGCTGGCAGCCCGACCTTGAGGACATGGAAGCGAAGATCACGCCCCGTACCAAGGGCATCGTGGTGATCAACCCCAACAACCCCACCGGTGCCGTCTACCCGGAAGAGACGCTGAAGCGGATCGTTGCCCTGGCCGAAAAACACGGCCTGGTGCTCTTCGCGGATGAGATCTACGAAAAGATCCTCTACGAGGACGCCGTCCACGTGAACATGGCCGGTCTGACCGGCGACGACGTCCTCTGCCTGACCTTCAGTGGACTGTCCAAGGCCTACCGGGTGTGCGGGTACCGGGCAGGCTGGATGGCAATCTCCGGGCCGAAGAAGGACGCCGCGGACTACCTCGAGGGCATCAGCCTGCTGGCCAACATGCGCCTGTGCGCCAATGTTCCCGCCCAGCACGCCATCCAGACGGCTCTGGGCGGCTACCAGAGCATCAACGACCTCATCCTTCCCGGCGGCCGGCTGCTCGAACAGCGCAACAAGGCCTATGAGATGCTCAACGCCATTCCCGGTGTCAGCACCCAGCAGGCCAAAGGAGCCCTGTACCTGTTCCCGCGGCTGGACCCCGAGGTCTACCACATCCGCGACGACGAGAAGTTCGTCCTGGACCTCCTGCGTGAGCAGAAGATCCTGGTATCGCATGGCCGCGCTTTCAACTGGGTGCGCCCGGACCACTTCCGGATGGTCACCCTGCCCAACGTCAAGGACATCGAAGAAGCAGTCGGCCGAATGGGGGACTTCCTCAGCAGGTACCAGGGGAACTAGCCTGTGCTCACGGGCTCAGCGCCCGCGAGCACAGCGCGAAAGGAAACCCATGGCCGGCCCCGAGACATTCGATGAGCATCCGTCCGAGACGCTTCGGGCAGGAAAGGGGTTCGTCCTTGCCGATGTCGACCCCGATTCCACCCCCGGCTACGCCGGAACGAAGGAAGACGGCCGGGCGCTTCTGGCCGGAATGGACAGCACGCTCACCGAACTCCAGGAAAAGCTCTTCGCAGCCTCCCGCTTCGGGAGCCGCAAGAGGGTCCTGCTGATCCTCCAGGCCATGGACACTGCCGGTAAGGGCGGGATCGTCAACCACGTCATGGCGGCCATGGACCCGCAGGGTGTCCAGTTCAAGGCATTCAAGGCACCCACGGACGAGGAGAAGTCCTACGACTTTCTCTGGCGCATCGAGAAGGAAGTGCCGGCCGTCGGCATGGTGGGGGTTTTTGACCGTTCGCACTATGAAGACGTGCTGATCCACCGGGTACACCGCTGGGCCACCCCGGATGAAATCAAACGCCGCTACGTGGCCATCAACGAATTCGAGGCCAGGCTGACGGACTCGGGGACCACCGTGGTGAAGGTCATGCTCCACATCAGCGCGGAGGAGCAGAAGTCCCGGCTGCTGGCCAGGCTGGACGACCCCTCAAAGCACTGGAAGTACAACAGGGGAGACCTGGAGGAGCGGGCGTTCTGGGAAGACTACATGGCGGCCTACCAGGCAGCCATCGATGCGACGGGCACACCGGACGCTCCCTGGCACGTGGTGCCGGCGAACAAGAAGTGGTACGCCCGGATAGCGGTCCAGCAGCTGCTGCTGGGCGCTATGAGCGGGTTGAACCTGGATTGGCCGAAGGCAGAGTTTGATGTCGCGATGGAACGCGAGCTGGTGGTTCGTTCCTGAGGCGACTTCCGCCGGGAGTTTTTGGAGCCTAAAGCGGCTGGTCCCGGGCAGCGGCGAGCCGTTTGCGGGCGCCCTCCAGCCATTCCTCGCAGCGCGCCGCCAGGGCCTCGCCGCGTTCCCACAGGGCCAGGGACTCCTCGAGGCTGGCGCCGCCGGCCTCAAGACGGCCTACGACGGCGATGAGCTGTTCGCGTGCTTCCTCGTAGCTCAGTGCGGCGGTGCCGGTGTCCGGCGTCTGCTCGGTCATGTTGTTTCTCCCGTATCCGGATGGTGCTTGTCAGGTGCTGGTGGATTTTCTTCAGGGCTGCCGGTGCCGGTGGACGTGGCGCCGAAGCGGCCTTCGGCGACGCGGATGGCCAGGGGCTGCCCGGCGGGGGCATCGGCCGGGCGCCGCACCACTGCGTGGCCGGAGCCAGACGATCCCGCGCGCGGCCCGGCGAGCTCCACCACCGCGTACCCTCGGTCCAGCGTTTTCTGGGGGGACAAGGCACGTACCTGGGTCCTGAGATGCTCCAGCCGGTCACCGGCACGGACCACCGTGGAGTTCACGGCCGTGGACGATCGCCGAAGCAGCCGTTCGATTTCCTCGCTGCGGACAGTGACCAGGCCTTCCGGTGACGCCAGGACAGGACGGGAATGGAGGGAGGCCAGCCGGTCCGATTCCCGGTCCACCAGCCGTTCGATGCAGCGGCGCAGCTGTTCCCGGGCCTGCCGGACACCGGCCAGCTCCTCGGAGACCTCCGGAACGATCCGCTTGGCGGCATCCGTGGGAGTGGACGCACGAAGGTCGGCGACGTCGTCGAGCAGCGGCCGGTCGGCTTCATGCCCGATCGCGCTCACTACGGGCGTCGTTGCCGCCGCCACAGCCCGCACCAGCTCTTCGCTGTTGAACGGCAGCAGGTCCTCCAGCGCCCCGCCGCCCCGGGCGATGACAATGACGTCGACTTCCGGGAGACCGTCCAGTTCCCGGAGGGCGCGCACCACCTGCGAAACGGCGCTGGTGCCCTGGACCGCCACTTCGCGGATCTCAAATTCGACGGCCGGCCAGCGCAGCGCGGCGTTGCGCACCACGTCTTTCTTGGCGTCCGAGTCCCTGCCGGTGATGAGGCCGATGCGGTGCGGCAGCAGGGGGAGGGGCCTCTTCCTCGAATCAGCGAACAGGCCCTCAGCTGCGAGGGCCTGGCGGAGCCGTTCGATGCGAGCGAGCAGGTCCCCCAGGCCGACGGGGCGGATATCCCGGACCTGCATGTTCAACCGGCCGGTCTTCAACCAAAACTCGGGTTTGAGCAGGGCCACCACCCGTGATCCGCGCTCCAAGGGAAGATTCTTGCGTTCCAGGACCTTGGTCCACACAGACGCCGGCAGCGACACCTCGGCATCGACGTCACGCAGGGTCAGGTAGGCGTTGCCTCCCCGGCGGTTCATCTCGATAACCTGTCCCTCCACCCAGGCAGACGGAGTGCGGTCGATGTGGACTTTCAGCTTTTGCGAGAGCAACTGCAGGGGCCACGGGTTCTCAGGCGTGGTTTCAGCGGCCGTAGCCGGCAGGGTGCTCGGCGCGGTGTCCGGCAGGGGAGACTGTTCAGACATGCGGGTGCCCCTGCGGGACTGGAACTGCGGGCATGGGGTCCTTTGGTGGCTGTGACAATCAGGCTGTCAGGAAATGCTGCGTCAGAAAAAGCTGGGTCAGAAAAAGCTGCGTCTGAAGAAAGCTGGGTACCGGTTCTTCAACCTTATCCATAAGCACTAGCACGCGGGACTGACAGTGCCCGGTCAGGTTACCTGCCTAGGATGGGGTTACCGCCATCAACCTGAAGGACCTGCTGTGCGCACATTCGTTTCCGCCCTGGCTACCGTGCTGGGCATCCTCCTGGCCGCCGTGGCGGTTCCTGCCATCTGGCTGGACCGCAACATCGTCGGCGAAGACGGTTTCGTGAGCCTTGCGGCACCCATGGGGCAGGATCCCGAATTCCGGCAGCAACTGGCGACGGCCGCCGTCGGGACCATCGACACCAGCGCCGTTCCCGGATTCCTGAACGACCTGGTGCAGCCGGTCCTGGAGAACGCGGCAACAACACTGACCGGGCTTCCCGGGTATCCCGCGGCGTGGGACGAGACGCTGCGCAAGAGCCACCGCCTGAGTTTCGCCTCCACGGCCGGAGATGCAGGCGCCGCCGGGCAAACATCATCCCTGACGCTCGACGTCGCGCCGCTGGTGGCCCTCGGGGTGGAGGAAATTTCCAGGACCAGCGGGATTCCCCTCGATGCACCGCAGGAGACGCTGATCAACACCGGCCAGCCGGAACACCGGGAGTGGGTGGAACGCCTCGCTACCTACGCGCCCATGGGGTACCTCCTGGCCATCGGTTCAGGTGTCGCCTTCCTCCTCGCGCTGGTGGCGGCCCGCCGCCGCTGGACAGTGGCGGCTGCTGCCGGCATCGGTGCGCTGCTGATGGCCGGTGCGTGGAAGCTGGCCACGGATGCCGGAACGGCCAGGGCCCTTGCAACCGACACGGGCAATGATGTGGCAAACCTTTTCCGTGACGGGTTCGTTCCCGCTGCGGCATCCAATTTCGGGGGCTGGACCCTGGGCACGGCCGTTGCCGGTGGGGTGCTGCTGGTGCTGGCGCTCGTGGGCGGAGCCGTATCGCGAAGGCGGCCCCGGGCAACCCGGTAGCATGGAGAGATGACCTCCACAGCTGTTTCCCTCTCGATGCCAACCGTCCCGCGTAGGCGCCGCTCGCCCGAGGAAGTAGCAGCTGCAGCGCCCGTCACCGGGGCCAAGAAAGTGCTGCTCGCGGCTCCCCGAGGCTACTGCGCGGGAGTGGACCGGGCCGTGATCGCCGTCGAGAAGGCACTGGAGCACTACGGTCCCCCCGTCTACGTCCGCAAGCAGATCGTGCACAACGTCCATGTGGTCAGCTCCCTCGAAGAGAAGGGTGCTGTGTTCGTTGACGAGACGGACGAGGTTCCCGAAGGTGCCCTGGTCATCTTCTCCGCGCACGGAGTTTCACCTGCCGTCGTCGAATCTGCAGGCCAGCGCGGACTGCGCACCATCGACGCCACCTGCCCCCTGGTGACGAAGGTGCACAAGGAGGCCGTCCGGTTCGCCAAGGACGATTTCGACATTCTCCTGATCGGCCACGACGGCCACGAGGAAGTGGAAGGAACAGCAGGCGAAGCGCCGGACCACATCCAGATCATCAACGGCCCCCACGAGGTGGACAAGGTCACCGTGCGTGACCCGGAAAAGGTCATTTGGCTTTCACAGACCACCCTCAGCGTCGACGAAACCATGGAAACGGTCCGGCTGCTGAAGGCGCGGTTTCCCACCCTGCAGGACCCGCCCAGCGACGACATCTGCTACGCCACCACCAACCGGCAGGTGGCCATCAAAAAGATTTCTCCCCAGGCGGACCTGGTGATCGTGGTGGGGTCCGCAAACTCCTCGAACTCCGTGCGGCTTGTGGAAGTGGCCCTGGAATACGGCGCCAAGGCGTCCTACCGCGTGGACTTCGCCAACCAGGTGGACGAAGCATGGTTTGAAGGCGTGGCGACTGTCGGCGTGACCTCGGGGGCCTCCGTTCCCGAAGTGCTGGTCCAGGATGTGCTCCGGCTGCTCGCTGACTACGGCTACGGAAGCGTGGAAGAAGTGGTCACCGCAGAGGAAGACCTCCTGTTTTCGCTGCCCAAGGAACTCCGCGCCACCCTGAAGGAAGCCGGCGACGTCAGCCGCGCCCTCGGCGGACGCCGGCCGCGCGACTGACGTCCGGCGTCCTACGCGGCGGCCCCGTCCTGCTGGAGCTCGGGGGCTGAAAGTGCGCGGGGTGTGACCTCCACGGGCGCCGGGGAGGCCAGGCCAGCTTCGTCCAGGGTGTTCAGCTTGCGGGCCGTGGGCAGCACCCGGGCCTCCAGCGTCCCCACCAGGGAGTTATAGCGGTCGACGGACGTCTTCAGCGACGACCCCAGCTTCGTGACATTCTCGCCCAGGGTTCCCATCCGGTCGTAGAGCTGCCGGGCGAGATCAAACAGTTCCCGCGCATTGTCGGTCAGGACGTCCTGCCGCCACGTGAACGCCACCGACTTCAGCACGGCGAGCAGGGTCCCGGGAGAGGCCAGGACGACGTTCTTGGACAGCGCATGGTCCAGGAGCGACGCATCGGCTTCAAGGGCAGCCGCAAGAATCGATTCCGCAGGGATGAAACAGACCACCAATTCGGGGGAGTTCCCCGGAATGTCCCAGTACCTCTTGTTGCCCAGCGCATCCACGTGGGCCCTCAGCGCCTTTGCGTGGGCAGCCAGGAGCGCCTGCTGTGAACGGCGGTCGGAGACCGACTGGGGTGCCTGCCGTGCCTCGGCATGCTGCATGAAGTGTGCCGCGGAAGCGCCCATCTCCTGTGCCTCAAGGTAGGCGGACAACGGGACCTTGGCATCCACCACCAGGATCTTATCGCCCGGAAGCTGGACCACAAGGTCGGGACGGACTGCGGAGTCTCCGCCCGCGCTGTGGACCTGCTCCACGAAATCAACGTGGCGGAGCATGCCGGCAGCCTCCACCACCCGCCGCAGTTGGACTTCACCCCACTGGCCCCTTGCGCTGTTGGACCTGAGGGCCGATTCCAGGGCATGCGTGGAGCGCATCAGCTGTTCATCGGAGAGGCGCGCTTCCTGGAGCTGCTGGGCAAGCTGGCCGTACTGTTCCACGCGGTCCCGTTCCAGCAGCGCCACCTGCTGCTGGACTGCCGTGAGCTTCTCCGCCACCGGGGCAAGGGCGCGCAGCACGCTGCCGTCCTGCGACCTGGCCTCACCCAGCTCGCGGTTCTGTGCCGCCAAAAGCCGGCGTTCGGCGTCGGCCGCTGCGAACTGTGCGCTGACCTCAGACAGCCGGGCGGACACGGCGTCAAAGTCAGCTTCAACGCCGTTGGTGTTCTTCCGCAGCACAAAGTAGGTGGCGGCCGCACCGGCCAAGGCACCGGCAAGCAGCATGAAGAGGGCAAGAATCAAGGCAAATCCATCCATGGGTTCACTGTTGCACGGGGCACTGACAATCCACGGGAGTGACATCCGCCGGTACGGCCAGGCGGGACGCTGCGGGTAGAATCAGTGCTCGTGGCTCTTACTATTGGCATCGTCGGACTGCCCAACGTCGGCAAATCAACCCTCTTCAACGCGCTGACCCGCAACCAGGTCCTGGCGGCGAACTACCCGTTCGCCACTATCGAACCGAACGTCGGCGTCGTGAACCTGCCGGATCCGCGGCTCGCGAAGCTGGCCGAGATCTTCGGTTCCCAGCGGCTGCTGCCTGCTCCGGTGTCCTTCGTGGACATCGCCGGGATTGTGAAGGGCGCATCGGAGGGCGAAGGCCTGGGCAATAAGTTCCTTGCCAACATCCGCGAGGCCCAGGCCATCGCACAGGTTATCCGCGTGTTCGATGACCCCGACGTCATCCACGTCGACGGCAAGGTCGATCCCCGCTCTGACATGGAGATCATCAACACCGAGCTGATCCTGGCGGACCTCCAGACCATTGAGAACGCCATTCCCCGGATCGAAAAAGAAGTCAAGATCAAGAAGCGCGAAGCCGCCGAGCTCGCCGCCATCAAGGCAGCGCAGGCGGTGCTCGAACGCGGCGACACCATTACCTCCTCGATCAAGAGCGACAAGCTGGAGATGGAGCACCTCAAGGAGCTCGGCCTTCTGACCGCCAAACCGGTGATCTACGTCTTCAACGCGGACGAGGGAATCCTGGGCAGCCAGGAGAAGCAGGACGAGCTGCGCGCCATGGTTGCCCCGGCAGACGCCGTCTTCCTCGACGCCAAGCTCGAAGCCGACCTCGTTGAACTTGACGAGGAAGAGGCCCGCGAAATGCTGGAGATGAACGGCCAGGAGGAATCCGGACTTGACCAGCTGGCCCGCGTCGGGTTCCACACGCTGGGGCTGCAGACCTACCTGACCGCCGGCCCCAAGGAGACCCGCGCCTGGACCATCCATCAGGGCGACACAGCACCCCAGGCCGCCGGCGTCATCCACTCGGACTTCCAGCGCGGCTTCATCAAGGCCGAGGTAGTCTCCTTCGACGACCTCGTCGAGGCCGGATCCATGGCCGAGGCCAAGGCCCGCGGCAAGGTCCGCATCGAAGGCAAGGAATACGTCATGGCCGACGGCGACGTGGTGGAATTCCGCTTCAACGTCTAGTCCCAGAGGATTTCGGAACGGGCCCATCTGCTTCCGCAGATGGGCCCGTTCCTGTTGGCGCGCTTCATCACGGATGAGCGGGTGAAGCCTGCTTCTTTGCCCGCGTGGTACCGCAACCGTCCAGCCCCAGGGAACCGACGCGCGCTCTGCTACCGGCGGCACGTGGCCTAGGATCTATCCATGACGACTCTTGAGGGAGCGGTTGTTCTGGTAGTCGGCGCCAGCGGCGGACTCGGTTCGCGCGTCGCCGCCCTGCTGGAGAGCAACGGCGCCATCGTCGTTAGGTCCTCAAAGTCAGAGGGGCACGATCTGCGCGTATCTTCCGTCATCCAAGCGATGCTGGATGACACGAATGCGCAGTACGGTCGTATCGACGGGTTAGTGGTTGCGTCAGGGGTCGTTGCCTTCGGCGCCGCGTCAGACCTTGAACCCGCCACAGTGGACGAACTTTTCGCTGTGAACACCACCGGTCCGATCCACCTCATCACCAAGAGCCAGCCCTACCTCGCTGTGTCCGCACGAGAGGGCCGGGAGCCCTTCGTTGTCACCTTGAGTGGCGTTGTGGCCGAAGCGCCCGTCGCTGGCCTGGCGGCATATTCGGCGTCGAAGGCTGGACTCGCGGCCTTCGTTGTCGCAGCGGCCCGCGAGTATCGCCGGGCGGGCATCAGAATCGTGGACGCGCGTCCAGGCCACACCGGCACCGCCCTGTCTGAGCATCCGATCGCAGGGACTGCGCCGCGATTCGGCGCGGCGCTGGATCCCGACCTGGTTGCAGCGCGGATTGTCACTGCAATCACCGATGGCGAGAAGGACCTGCCCAGCACCGCCTTCTAAGCTCGTTCAGCTCCGGCCGGGGACCAGCCGAGCGCCGGTCCCAATGAAGAGGCGATGTCGGTGAGGATCTGGACGTAGTCTTCGTGCTCGAAGCTGAAGGGGAGCGCGAAGGCCACTTCTTCAACTTCCTGGAAACCCGCGTGGGCGTACAGCTGCTCCGCGATTTGCTCACTCGTGCCGATGAGGTCCCGGGCGAACAGCATCCTCTTCGGCCCCTGCGGGGCGGCCGTGCGGGGCGTGCGTTCGTCGACGTACTTCTGGTACTTCTCCCGCTGTGCAGCGGAGGCCGAATCGGTGGGAATGACCACCAATCCCTGCGATACCCGGGTCCGCGCCTGCGGCTGTCCTGACGCTGCGGCCGCGTCCCGGTAGGCGCGGATCTGGGACTGCTGGATCCGGGCGAAGTCGGGTTCTTCTCCTGCTTCAGGGAAAATCACGCTGCTGGAGAGCAGGTTGAAGCCGTTTTCGCCTGCCCAGACCGCGGATTTCCGGCTGGCAGCGCCGTACCAGAGGCGATCGCGCAGTCCGGGGGAATGCGGTTCCACGCGGTTGGAGAACTCCTCCACCACACCCTGCTTGCCGAAGAAATCGCGGACAGGTTCACCGGCAACCAGCCGGGCGAACCGCTCCACGCGGGTGTAGCTGAAGTCCTCCACCTCGGCGGAATCCGGGTAGAGCTCATGCTTTACCGTGTCCCAGTGCATCGGTTCGCCCACGCTGAGGCCGGGGTTGATCCGGCCACCGGCCAGCAGGTCCGTGGTGGCGATGTCCTCGGCCAGGCGCAGGGGATTCTCCCAGCCCAGCGGCGTAACGGCCGTGCCGAGCTCGATCCGGGACGTACGCTGGCTGGCCGCTGCCATGACGGCCACGGGCGAGGAAATGCCAAACTGCAGGTGGCGATGCCGCAGCCACGCGCTGTCGAAACCGAGCCGCTCACCCAGTTCGATGACCTGCAAAGTGGATTCGTGGCCTGCGGCCGGGTTGGCCGGATCGAAAAGGCCGATGGTGAGGAAGCCAAGCTTTCGCAGGGGACGGTTCTGATCTGGCATGGGCTTCCTTTGCTTGGGTCGGGTGGTTGACCCCAGAATATGCTCGCCTGGCCCGGCGTTCGTGGACGGGGCAGGTGCAGGTTACCGTTTGCGACAGCGGAGCCGGTGTCCGCTCGGCAACGTCCGGAGAGCATTCCAACTATCGTTGGTGCATGCAAGCCGGCCAGCACCTGCGCCTCGTCCTGCCGCATCAGCTCTTCGGGCAGCAGCTTGAACTGCCGGCTGACGGCACGGTGTTTGTTCTGATCGAGCACGACCTCATGTTCCGGCAGTACGCCTTCCACTCCCACAAGCTGGTCCTGCACCGGGCATCGATGGCACGCTTTGCGCGGCGGCTCCGCAGCCACGGCTATGAGGTGGCCGTCCTGGCCAGCCACCCCTCCCGCACGTCGCGCACCCAACTGGGGCAGCTCATTCGCAGCAGCCGCCCGCGGCAGGTGACCTGGTTCGACGTCGTGGACGACTGGCTTGAGCAGGACCTGTTCGCCGGCCTCGCTGACGGCGGCTACCGGATGCCGGCCGGCGACGTCCTGGAGACTCCCAACTTCCTGACGGACCGTCGTCGGATCGACGGGTGGTTCGCGGGCAATCCTGCCCGGATGCATGACTTCTACGTGTGGCAACGCCGCCGGCTCAACGTGCTGGTGGACGGCGGAGGCCCCGTGGGCGGCAAGTGGTCCTTTGACGCCGAGAACAGGAAGAAACTTCCCCGCGGATATGTCCCGGCTGCCGTCAGCAGGTTCAACGGCGGAAACGACGCCGGGCAAGCGATGTTCGACATTGACGCACTGATGGACGACGGCGGCGGGCCGGATACCATCCCCGAGGCCGGGTCAAGCGAGGTCGAGGCAGCCATCGCTTGGGTAGCCGAGGAGTTTCCGGACGCCCCGGGGGACCCTGCTTCCTTTGCCTGGCCCACCGAAGCCGCGGAGGCCCGCCGGCATCTGGATGAGTTCGTCCGCGAGCGGCTTGCCGGATTTGGTGCCTACGAGGACGCCATCTCCACCGTGCACCCGTTCATCAACCACGGGCTGCTCACCCCGGCACTCAATATCGGGCTGTTGGACCCCCGTGAGGTTCTGGACGCAGTTTTGGACGGCGCCGGCCAGGACACGCCGTTGGCTTCGCTCGAGGGTTTCGTGCGGCAGCTGATCGGATGGCGGGAGTACATGCGCGCTACCTACCGTCTCCGCGGCCGGCAGATGCGCAGCGCAAACCTGCTCAACCACACGAATGAGCTGGGCGCCGGGTGGTGGGATGCCACCACCGGGCTGGCCCCTGTGGATATGGTGATTTCCCGGGTGCTCGCCACCGGGTACAGCCACCACATTGAACGGCTGATGATCCTGGGCAACGCCATGTCCCTCCTGCGCATCCACCCGCACGACGTCTATGAATGGTTCATGGCCATGTACGTGGATGCCTACGACTGGGTCATGGTTCCCAATGTGTACGCGATGAGCCAGTTCGCCTCAGGTGCCGGAATCACCACCAAGCCATACATCTCGGGCAGCAACTACCTGCGGAAAATGTCCGATCTGCCGCCGGGGGAGTGGATTCCCGACTGGGATGCCCTGTACTGGACCTTCATCGATGACCACAGCCCTGTCATTGAGCGCAACTCCCGGTCCAGGATGGCAGTCTCCCTGCTGGACTCGATGGATCCGGACACCCGGAACGGCCACCGGCGCCGCGCGGAGGCGATGCTTAGGCCGAACGACGGCGGCGCGCGGCTGCTGCGGCCAGCACCCGAACCCGGGGCGTAGGGTTCCTCCTCCCCGCCCAGCCGGCGACACCAAAGTATCCTGACTGTGTAGGGCGCGTTCCTGGCGACTCCAGGCCCCCTTCCCCGGGATGGAATACACAAGGAGGCTCAAGGCATGCCAGTCAGGCGCCTGATGCAGTACATCACCGCGGCGGCAGTGGCCGCAATGGCCCTTTCAGGCTGCTCAGGCGGCGGCAGCGCGCCGGTCGTGGTGGGCGAGGCCAAGCGCGGAGGCAGCGCCACCGTGGCTGAGGTCAACGCTTTTTCCTCCTTCAACCCGTTCAGCACCGATGGCAACACGGACATCAACTCCAAGATCGGCTCAGCCACGCACTCCGGCTTCTACTACTTGGACGACAAATCCGTGGTGGTCCGGAACGACAAGTTTGGCCGCTACGAAAAAGTCTCCGATGATCCGCTCAAGGTGCGGTACACAGTCAACGAAGGCGTCAAATGGTCCGACGGCGCGCCGATCGACGCCGGCGACCTCCTCCTGAGCTGGGCCGCGGGTTCGGGTTACTTCGACGACGCGGATCCCGCGGCGGGGACGGGCACCAGGTACTTCTCGGCCGCGTCAGCCGCCGGCGGTCTCGCGGGCACGGCGTTCCCCGAGCTCGGCGACGACGGCCGGTCCATCACGCTGCAGTACGCCGCGCCGTACGCGGACTGGCAGACCGCGTTCGACGTCGGCCTGCCGGCCCACGTGGTCGCCGCCAAGGCCGGGCTGAGCGACGAGGAGGACCTCGTTGACCTGATCAAGGACGCACCCAAGGGAAACCCCGGGAAGCCGGCAGTAAATCCGGCGTTAAAAACAGTGGGAGATTTCTGGAACAACGGATTCGACACGAAATCCCTTCCCGACGACCCCGCGCTGTATCTTTCCAGCGGACCCTACATCGTGCGGGACATCGTTCCGGAAGTATCCATGAAGCTCGTGCGGAACCGCGACTACGTCTGGGGGACCGAGCCGTGGCTTGACGAGATCAACGTCCGGTTCACCGGTGCCCTTCCCACCGCTGTTGATGCGTTCCGCAGCGGGCAGGCGGACATCATCTCGCCGCAGCCTTCTGCTGACACCGCAAAACTCTTCGCCGGCCTGGCGGGCCAGGGAAACACGGTGGAGCAGTACAGCCAGTCGGGGTACGACCACCTCGACCTCAACTTCTCCGGGCCCTTCGCGGACGAAGACGTGCGCAAGGCCTTCCTGAAGGCCGTGCCCCGGCAGGCCATCGTGGATGCGGTGGTGGGGGACTTGGTTGCGGACGCCAAACCGCTTGATTCGCAGGTCTTCCTTCCCGGGCAGCCCAAGTACGCGGATACCGTGAAAAACAACGGCTCGGCCGACTACGCCAAGGTTGACATCACGGCAGCCAAGGAACTCCTGGACGGCGCCACACCGACGGTCCGGATCCTTTACAACCGGGACAACCCCAACCGGGCCAAGGCGTTCACCCTGATCCGCGATTCGGCGCAGCAGGCCGGTTTCCGCGTGGTTGATGCCGGCCAGGGAAACGCGGACTGGGCAAAGTCGCTTGGGGGCGCAGGGTACGACGCCGCGTTGCTGGGGTGGATCGGAACGGGCGCCGGTGTGGGCCGCATCCCCCAGATCTTCCGCACCGGGGCGGGCAGCAACTTCAACGGATTCTCCGACGGCGATGCCGACAAGGCGATGGAGCAGCTGGCAACCACCACTGACCTCGGGAAACAGGACGAACTGCTGGCGGGGATCGATAAGCGCGTCTGGGAGAAGGCGTACGGACTGCCGCTGTACCAGACGGTCGGAGCAATAGCCTTCAACGCACGGGTGGCCGGTGTGAAACCCAGCCCGGGACCCCTCGGCGTGTGGTGGAACGTCTCAGATTGGCGCCTTGCCCAGCAGGGGACCAAGAACTGATTCCCATCCGGCAAATGGGTGATGCAGGCCACGCTTCGATTTCGCCGTGGCGCTACCGCCGAGTAGCATGTGACTTGCACAACTTCCGTTAACCGGTTAACGCGTTTAAAACGCCCCGGTCACGGTTTGGCAACGGAGTACCAGTATCTGGACTTCGTGCGGTTAGGCTACTCGTACATGTAGGACAGGTCACAGTTCACAGCTGTGCCCCGGCCTGCGGGGAAACACCAGATTTCCCCTCGTTATCTCCCACAACTCATAGGAGGCGGAATGCGTTTCACGCGCACTTCCAAAGCACTGGGCATCGTGGCAATCGCTGCGCTTGCCCTGACCGGGTGCGGCGCTGGAGGCGGCACCACGGAGGGGTCCAGCGACGCCGCCGGTGATCCCAACAAGGTCATCACGGCCTACAGCAACGAACCACAGAACCCGCTGCTGCCGGCCAACACCAATGAGGTCTACGGCGGCCGCGTCGTCGAACTCCTCTTCGAAGGTCTGCGGACCTACGACGCCGACGGCAAGCCGGTCAACGCGTTGGCAGAATCCATTGATTCCTCCGACGCCCAGAACTGGACCATCAAGGTCAAGCAGGGCCAGAAGTTCACCAACGGCGAGGCCATCACGGCCAAGACGTTCGTAGACTCCTGGAACTTCGCAGCCAACTCGAAGAACCTGCAGAACAACGGCTTCTTCTTTGAGTCCATCGCCGGCTACGAAGAAGTGTCGGCGGTCAACAGCGAGAAGACGGCCGACGGCAAGACCAAGACCACCCCTGCCCCGACGGCCGAGACCATGTCCGGCCTGGCAGCAACCGATGACTCCACGATCACCGTGAAGCTTGCCCAGCCTGAAGCAGACTGGTCGCTGCGCCTGGGCTACTCCGCTTTCTTCCCGCTTCCTTCCGCTGCCCTGGCAGACCCGAAGACCTTCGGCGAGAACCCGGTGGGTAACGGCCCGTACAAGCTCGAGAAGGAAGGCGCCTGGGTACACGACCAGTCGATTTCCCTCGTCAAAAATGCTGACTACAGCGGCCCGCGCGAGTCCAAGAACGGCGGCGTGACCTTCAAGTTCTATACCGATCCGGGCCCCGCATACACGGATCTCCAGTCGGACAACCTGGACATCACCGATGTTCTGCCGTCCAACGCCCTGAAGACCTATGAGACGGACTTCCAGGACCGTAACGCCACCAAGGCAGTCGCCACCAACTCCACGCTGAACATCCCGCCGTACAACCCGAATTTCCAGGGTGAAGCCGGCAAGCTGCGCCGCGAGGCCCTCTCCTACGCCATCAACCGCGAGGAAATCGCCAAGGTTGTCTTCAACGGCACCCGCACCCCGGCCAAGGCCTTTGTTCCGCCGGTCATCGACGGGTTCAAGGGAGACCTCAAGGGCAGCGAAGTCCTGAAGTTCGACGCCGCCAAGGCCAAGGACCTCTGGGAGCAGGCCAACAAGATCCAGCCGTACGACGACTCCAAGCCGCTCCAGATTGCTTCCAACACCGATGGTGGCAACAAGGAATGGATCGACGCCGTGGCCAACGGCTTCAAGAACAACCTCGGCATCCAGGCTGAAATCCAGCCCTTCGCCAAGTTCGCTGAAGTCCTGAACCTGCGCAAGTCCCAGCAGCTCCCCGGCCTGACCCGTGCAGGCTGGCAGGGCGACTACCCGTCGCTGTACAACTTCCTCGGCCCGGTCTGGGGCACCAACGCTTCCTCCAACTACGAGAAGTACACGAACCCCGAGTTCGACAAGCTCCTCAAGGAGGGCCTGGCTGCCACATCCACCGAGGATGCAAACGCCAAGTTCAACCAGGCACAGGAAGTGCTGTTCGAGGATCTGCCCGGCCTGCCCCTGTGGGACCAGGCACGTCCGATCGTGTGGAGCAACAACGTCGTGAAGGCCGAAACCGGCTGGAACGGCAGCATCCTCTACTACAACATCACGGCTAAGTAGTCCTTGATCTAACTTGCCGCCAAGGCTAATGGGGGTCCGGTTACGGCCGGGCCCCCATTGGCTTGCACGGCAGGAAGGTATGCATGAACCTGTTCACTTCCTCCCCGGAAGGCTGGTGATACCGTGGTCCGCTTTATCCTTCGCCGGCTCCTCCAGGTGATCCCTGTCTTCATCGGCACCACCCTCCTCGTGTACTACATGGTGTTCGCCTTGCCCGGCGATCCCATCGCGGCACTGTTCGGCGACCGCCAGCCACCCCAGGCAGTCATCGATACCCTTCGCAGCCAGTACCACCTTGATGAACCCTTCTTTGTCCAGTACGGCCTGTTCCTGAAGAACCTCTTCACTTTCAACCTCGGCAACGACTTCACCGGGCAGCCCATTGCGGCAAGCCTGGCCCGCGTCTTCCCGGTAACGGCGATGCTGGCCGTCGAAGCGCTGGCCATCCAGGCCATCTTCGGTGTGGCGTTCGGCGTGTTCGCCGGCCTCCGCCGCGGCGGCTGGTTTGACTCCACCGTCCTGGTGGCTTCCCTGGTGGTCATCGCAGTTCCCACCTTCGTGCTGGGCTTCGTGTTCCAGCTGGTCTTTGGCGTACAACTCGGCTGGGCGAAACCCACCGTGGGTGCCAACGCCGACTGGGGCAGCCTGCTGCTGCCCGCCGTCGTGCTGGGCCTTGTCTCCTTCGCGTACGTCCTCCGGCTGACCCGTGCGTCGGTCAGCGAGAACATGAACGCGGACTACGTCCGGACCGCCACCGCCAAGGGCCTGTCCCGGCCCCGGGTGGTCCTGGCACATATCCTGCGCAACTCGCTGATCCCCGTGGTGACCTACCTGGGCGCCAACCTTGGCGGTCTGATGGGCGGCGCCATCGTTACTGAAGGCATCTTCAACGTCCCGGGCGTCGGCAACAAGCTGTACCAGGCAGTCCTGCGCACTGAGGGCCCTACCATCGTGTCCATCGTCAGCGTGCTGGTGCTGGTGTTCGTGGTGTCCAACCTGCTCGTTGATCTCCTGTACGCCTGGCTTGACCCGAGGATTCGCTATGACCAGTAACAACAGCCACTTCGTGGCGCCCATCGATGAAACCCCGCTGCAGGCGACGGACGCGGTCAAGACCGACCAAGCCCCGCTCAGCCTGTGGGCAGACGCGTGGCGCAAGCTCCGCCGTCGTCCGCTGTTTATTATCTCGTCGCTGCTGATCCTCGCCCTGATCGTGATTGCGCTGTTCCCCGGCCTCTTCACGTCCACCCCGCCGAACGACGGCTGCGAACTCGGGAACTCGGAAGGCGGGCCCACTGCCGGCCACCCGTTCGGGTTTACGTTCCAGGGTTGCGACATCTACTCGCGCGTCATTCACGGCACACAGGCATCACTGTCCGTTGGCATCCTTTCGGTGCTCTGCGTACTGGTGATCGGTGTAACCCTCGGCGCATTGGCTGGCTACTACGGCGGTTGGGTCGATGCTGTTCTGGCCCGCCTTGGCGACATCTTCTTCGCGCTGCCGCTGATCCTCGGCGCCCTGGTGATCACCCAGCTGCCGCTGTTCCGCGAAAACAAGAGCGTGTGGACAGTAGTGTTCGTCATATCGCTCCTGGCCTGGCCGCAGATGGCACGCATTACCCGCGGCGCCGTCATAGAAGTGCGCAACGCAGACTTCGTCACCGCGGCGCAGGCACTCGGCGTGTCAAAGTTCAAGGCGCTGGTCCGGCACGTCCTGCCCAACGCCCTGGCACCGATCATCGTGCTGGCAACGCTGGAACTGGGCGTGTTCATCGTGGCGGAAGCCACGCTGTCCTTCCTGGGCATCGGACTGCCGCAGAGCATCATGTCGTGGGGCAATGACATTGCAGGTGCCCAGGCTTCCATCCGGACCCGGCCCGAAATCCTGCTGTTCCCCGCTGCAGCCCTGTCCATCACCGTGCTGAGCTTCATCATGCTGGGCGACGCCGTCCGTGACGCCCTCGACCCGAAGAGCCGCCAGCGATGAGAGATAAAGAGATGACAACTCCAGACGTCAGCATCGGCGAGGCCCGCGCCAACGGCAACAAGCCGCTCCTGGAAATCCGCGACCTTGCCATCACCTTCAAGACCGGTAGCGGCGAAGTCCAGGCCGTGCGCAACGCACACCTGACCATCATGCCCGGTGAGACGGTAGCCATTGTGGGGGAGTCCGGCTCGGGCAAATCCACCACGGCACTGGCGGCCATTGGACTCCTGCCGAACAACGGCAGTGTCTCCGGCGGCCAGATCCTGCTTGACGGCGAGGACATTTCCCACGCCAGTGAGCAGCGGATGATCGAGCTGCGCGGAAACACCATCGGCATGGTTCCGCAGGACCCGATGTCCAACCTCAACCCGGTATGGAAGATCGGTTACCAGGTGCGGGAGACCCTGCGCGCCAATGGCCGTCCGAGCGGCCCGGAGGACATCGCCAAGGTGCTGTCCGAAGCCGGCCTGCCCGATGCCAAACGCCGCGCGAACCAGTATCCGCATGAGTTCTCCGGCGGTATGCGCCAGCGTGCACTGATTGCCATTGGCCTTTCATGCCAGCCGCGCCTGCTGATTGCCGATGAGCCCACGTCCGCGCTGGACGTGACGGTCCAGCGGCAGATCCTGGACCACCTGGACACCATGACCACGGAACTTGGCACCTCGGTGCTGCTGATCACCCACGACCTGGGCCTTGCAGCAGAACGTGCCAACAAAGTGGTGGTCATGTACCAGGGACGCGTCGTGGAAGCAGGACCGTCATTGGAGCTGCTGCGCAATCCGCAGCACCCCTACACCAAGCGCCTGGTTGAGTCGGCGCCATCCCTTGCCAGCCGGCGCATCCAGGCAGCCAAGGAACAGGGTGTGGAGACGGCAGACATGCTGGCTCCTGCAGCGGAAACGTCCGTGGCGGACAACGTCCTGCAGATCCAGGACCTGCGGAAGGTATACAAGCTCCGCCAGGGCCTGGGTAAAGCCACGGACTTCGCGGCTGTGGACGGCGTGAGCTTCGACGTCAAACGGGGAACAACGACCGCGATCGTGGGGGAGTCCGGTTCGGGTAAATCCACGGTGGCCAAGATGGTGCTCCAGCTTGAGAAGCCTACCGACGGCAAGATCCTCTTTGACGGCGTGGATACATCACTGCTGAAGGCCGGGGACCTGTTCAAGTTCCGCCGGCGGGTGCAGCCGATCTTCCAGGACCCATACGGGTCCCTGGACCCGATGTACAACATCTACCGCACCATCGAGGAGCCGTTGCGGGTCCACAAGATCGGTGATGCGGCCAGCCGCGAGAAAAAGGTGCGGGAACTGCTGGACCAGGTGGCGCTGCCCCAGTCGGCCATGCAGCGGTACCCGAATGAGCTCTCCGGAGGCCAGCGTCAGCGCGTCGCCATTGCCCGCGCCCTCGCACTGGACCCCGAGGTCATCATCTGTGACGAGGCGGTGTCCGCACTGGACGTCCTGGTCCAGGCGCAGGTCCTGAACCTGCTGGCTGACCTGCAGTCGAACCTGGGCCTGACCTACCTCTTCATCACCCACGACCTGGCAGTCGTCCGGCAAATTGCGGACCATGTCTGCGTCATGGAGAAGGGCCGCCTCGTGGAAACCGGAACCACCGACGAAGTCTTCGAAGCGCCGCAGCAGGAGTACACCAGGGCACTCTTGAACGCTATCCCGGGTGCGAAGCTGATGCTGCCGCCGGAAGTGGCATAAAGCCGCAATCCGTCCCCGTGCAGCTGAAGGGCTGGGGCGCCACTCTGAAAGGAGCGGGGCCTCAGCCCTTCTTGCTGCCGGCTCCGGCCTGTGTGGTGGCCGCGGCAGTGGCCGTGATGTCCGGAATTCCCAGTTCCCGGAGGCGGCGTTCCAGCACCGTCCCCAGCGCCTTCCGGCCTTCGCTGTCCATGTGGACGGGGTCCGCCAGGTGCTGCGTGAGGTTGTACTTGGTCAGCCAGTCTCCCGCGCTGACAAAGGTGATGCCCTGCTTGGCTGCGATGGTGGAGAGCAGGTTGTCCACTTGGCTCCGGCGGCCGCCACCGTTGTTGGCGCCCTTCGCCAGGGTGCCCACCACGACCATCCTGGTCGTGGGGTAGCGGGCTTTCATGGCCTGGACAAGGCGGTTGGCGTTGGCGGTGATCTGGGCATCCGAGGCGCCGCGGGCAGCATCGTTGCCGCCGCCTTCAATCACCACCAGTCCTGGAGTTCCCACCGGGAGCATCCAGTCGCCCCGCTCCAGGGCGTCAATGTAGTTGCCCACCTTGCCGTTGGCTGCCGTGAAGCCTGTACCGCCATAACCGCAGAAGTGGACGTTGTAGCCAAGGGACATCAAGGCGCGGCGGGGCCAGCTGTCGTCCGGAACCGACTGGGAGTCACCGATCAGGACAGCGGTGTTCCGTACGTTCGGCACCACTACTTCGTTCCGGCCAAAGACCGGGTTCCGGAAGACCTCCCCTGGGCGCATGGCGGGGCGGGAGAGGACCTCGGACAGGTCTGCGCCCGGCGTGTATCGGGGCGCATCCGCGGGGTCCGTCGCAGCGGCCCTGAGCAGGGAAGGCGGAACCTGGTCCGGGCCGGCCGAGGCTGCCGGGGCATCCGACGCCGGAAGTTGTGCCGGTTGGCCCGGAGCCGCCAGGACGATGCCGGCGGCAATAGCAAATACCGCGATCCGCGTTAAAGCGGATGCGGGGCGCATGCTGGTTTTTCGTGGTATTCGCTGCTCATCAACAGCAATAATGGGGCATAAATCCGTATTTATCCAGTGAGTGTGACTGCTCTCAATTTCCGTCCCGCGGGGGAACGTCGCAGGGCCGGATACCTGCCGGTTCCGGACCGGTTTTAGGCCATCACTTGCCACTGCGGTTAGACTTGTTGAAGGAGCCCTGTGTTATGGGCCTGATCTGTCGTGCGTTTCGGTTGGAAATGTCGCGATGACTACAGCTGACCACGGAATCGAGTCTTTACGCATGTCTGAAACCACCACCAACACCGCGGTAGCCACTGCCTCGCGCAGTGACCTCCGCAACGTCGCGATTGTGGCCCACGTTGACCACGGCAAGACCACGCTGGTTGACGCCATGCTCAAGCAGACCAACTCCTTTGCCGAGCACAACCACCTCGAAGACCGCGTGATGGACTCCGGTGACCTGGAGCGCGAAAAGGGCATCACCATCCTGGCCAAGAACACCACGGTGGCCTACAACGGACCGTCGTCCAACGGTGAAACCATCACCATCAACGTCATCGACACCCCCGGCCACGCCGACTTTGGTGGCGAGGTGGAGCGCGGCCTGTCCATGGTCGACGGCGTCGTCCTCCTCGTTGACGCGTCCGAAGGTCCGCTGCCGCAGACCCGCTTCGTCCTCCGCAAGGCACTCGCCGCGCACCTGCCGGTGATCCTGCTGGTCAACAAGACTGACCGGCCCGACGCCCGCATCGAGGAAGTCGTCCACGAGTCCATGGACCTCCTGCTGGGCCTTGCCTCTGACCTCGCGGACGAAGTTCCGGACCTTGACCTGGACAAGATCCTCGAGGTCCCCGTTGTTTACGCTGCCGCCAAGGTTGGCCGCGCCTCCCTGGACCAGCCCGCCGATGGCGCCGCCCCGGACAACGAGGACCTTGAGCCGCTGTTCAAGACCATCATCGAGCACATCCCCGCTCCCACGTACAACCCTGAGGGCGTCCTCCAGGCACACGTCACCAACCTTGACGCCTCCCCGTTCCTTGGCCGCCTCGCGCTGCTCCGCATTTACAACGGCACCCTGCGCAAGGGCCAGACCGTTGCCTGGGCACGCGCCAATGGTGAACTCAAGAACGTCAAGATCACCGAACTGCTGGCCACCAAGGCCCTGGACCGTGTTCCGGCCGAGTCCGCAGGCCCCGGCGAGATCGTCGCCGTCGCCGGTATCGAGGACATCACCATCGGTGAGACCCTGACCGACGCCGAGAACCCGCAGCCGCTGCCGCTGATCACCGTGGACGATCCCGCGATCTCCATGACCATCGGTATCAACACCTCGCCGCTGGCCGGCAAGGTCAAGGGCGCCAAGGTCACCGCACGCCAGGTGAAGGACCGTCTGGACAAGGAACTGATCGGTAACGTCTCCATCAAGGTTCTGCCCACCGAGCGTCCCGACGCCTGGGAAGTCCAGGGCCGTGGCGAGCTCGCGCTGGCCATCCTCGTCGAGCAGATGCGCCGTGAAGGCTTCGAGCTGACCGTGGGCAAGCCGCAGGTAGTCACCAAGACCATCGACGGCAAGATCCACGAGCCGATGGAGCACATGACCATCGACGTCCCCGAAGAGTACCTGGGCGCCGTCACGCAGCTTATGGCTGCCCGCAAGGGCCGCATGACCAACATGGCGAACCACGGCACCGGCTGGTGCCGGATGGAATTCATCGTTCCGGCCCGTGGCCTGATCGGTTTCCGCACCAAGTTCCTCACGGACACCCGTGGCGCCGGCATCGCAGCGTCCATCTCCGAAGGCTACGAGCCGTGGGCCGGCCCCATCGAGTACCGCACCAACGGTTCCATGGTTGCCGACCGCGCCGGTGTTGTGACCCCGTTCGCCATGATCAACCTGCAGGAACGTGGCTCCTTCTTCGTGAAGCCCACCTCCGAGGTGTACGAGGGCATGATCGTCGGCGAGAACTCGCGTGCCGACGACATGGACGTCAACATCACCAAGGAAAAGAAGCTCACCAACATGCGTGCTGCTTCCTCCGACACCTTCGAGAACCTGACGCCCCCGCGCGACCTGACCCTCGAAGAGTCCCTCGAATTCGCCCGCGAAGACGAGTGCGTTGAGGTGACCCCGGACGCCATCCGCATCCGCAAGGTCATCCTGGACACCAACGAGCGCGCCAAGGCCGCCCGGGCACGCGCCAAGTCGTAACACCCCGCAACATACAGAATGCCGCCGGCTCCCATGCCGGCGGCATTCTGCGTTTAAGCAGGCCTGCGGGTTAAGCCCGCGGCCGGCGCCGCTCCGGAGCCGGCGGGACCTCTTTGGCCGCCACCACGGCGGCGAGCGGGATCACGACGTCGGCCTGCCGCGTCCGCACGGTGCACGCACCGCCGTCGCACGAGACAAGGTGGCCCAGGGCGTCCGTGAAGCCTCCCTCGATCCGGTACCGCACGACGACGCGGATTCCGGGGGCAGCAGCTGACAGGAAACCGGCGGGAGCGGGGGTGGGCAGCGTCACCACTTCATACTAGGAGGCCCGGCTAGGTTCGCGGGAACAGCGTGGGAGATAATAGGCTCAGATGTCAATAGTCCGGCCGCGCCGGGCGAAAGAGCCGGCGGGATGCCGGAACCAACGTGGAGAGGCCAGGGACGTGACGTACGTAATCGCGCAGCCGTGTGTAGATGTCAAGGACAAGGCATGCATCGAGGAATGCCCGGTCGACTGCATCTATGAGGGCGAGCGTTCGCTGTACATCCATCCGGACGAATGCGTCGACTGCGGCGCATGCGAGCCGGTGTGCCCTGTGGAAGCCATTTACTACGAGGATGACACCCCGGACGAGTGGGCTGACTACTACAAGGCAAACGTCGAGTTCTTCGACGACCTCGGCTCGCCGGGCGGCGCCGCGAAGATCGGCAACACGGGCAAGGACCACCCGATGATCGCCGCGCTGCCCCCGCAGAACCAAGACCACTGATACCGACGTAAAGGTGACCGCTGCAGTGCGCACTTTCGGCCTGGACCTGCCCGACTACCCGTGGGAGGCCATGGCGCCGTACCTGGCGAAGGCTTCCGAACACCCGGGCGGGGCAGTCAACCTGTCCATCGGAACGCCGGTGGACCCCACCCCGGCCATCATCCAGGACGCGCTGAAAGCTGCAGCCAACGCCCCGGGCTATCCCACGGTGCACGGAACCCCCGCGCTCCGCGAAGCCATTGCAGGCTGGTTCGAGCGCCGCCGCGGGGTAGCCGGCCTGGACCCGCGCAACATCATGCCCACGGTGGGTTCGAAGGAACTTGTTGCGTGGCTCCCGCTGCTGCTGGGCCTGAAGCCGGGAGACGTCGTCGTACGTCCCAAGGTGGCATACCCAACGTACGATATCGGCGCCACGTTCGCCGGCGTCACCTCCGTGGCCACGGACAATTGGGACGAGCTCGACGACGCCGTCCGCGCCCGTGTGCGCCTCATCTGGGTCAACTCCCCGGGAAATCCCACCGGCAGCGTGCGGGACGTGGAGTCGCTGAAGGCACTGGTGGTCCAGGCGCGGGAGCTCGGCGCCGTGGTTGCCTCTGACGAATGCTACGCAGAACTCGGCTGGGGGGATTGGGACGTCCAGCGCGGCGGCCAGCCGGTCCCCAGCATCCTGGATCCGCGCGTGGCCGGCGGATCCCACGAAGGCCTGCTGGCGGTGTATTCGCTGAGCAAGCAGTCGAACGTGGCCGGCTACCGGGCGGCGTTCGTTGCCGGTGACCCGGCGCTGATGCCCAACCTGGTCAACAGCCGCAAGCATGCCGGAATGATCGTGCCGTTCCCGGTCCAGGAAGCCATGCGGGTGGCGCTCGGCGACGATGCGCACGTGGAGGCCCAGAAGGACCTTTACCGCGGGCGCCGGGAGCAGCTGGTACCCGCCCTTAGCGGGTTCGGCCTCGAGATCAAGGATTCCGACGCCGGCCTGTACCTCTGGAGCTCAGCAGGGGAGAGCACCTGGGACACCGTTGCACGCCTTGCCGACCACGGCATCGTGGTGGGGCCCGGCGTGTTCTACGGCGAAGCGGGCAACGGGTTCGTCCGCGTCGCCCTGACAGGCTCCGACGAACGGATCGGCGCTGCTGTGGAGCGGTTGTCCTGATCACATGCATGATCCCGTAAAAAACATGTGACTCGCAACACACTGTCCGCATTTTAGGGGCATTTGCGCCGACCCGGATTAGTGACACGTGCCCAACTGGCGGTAGTTTTTAAGTGACTATCAATGGTGGCTTTCTACAAGAAGGCAGTCCGGGTGTTGGATCCTGTCTTCTCAGGCTCAAGTGCGCGGCTCACCTGATGTTGGATCAAGCTTTCGACAGAGGCCGAGAAGCCTCATGAAGGGGACTCCATGACTGAGACCAACAACGCGGCCACCCTGCTTCACGCAGGCGGAGAGCTCAAGCTGCCGCGCATCCAGGTTATTGAAGGAAACGAAGGTTACGACGTTTCCAAGCTCCTGAAGCAGACGGGCGCAGTCACCTTTGACCCCGGCTTCATGAACACCGCGGCAACCACGTCCGCGATCACCTACATCGATGGCGATGCGGGCATCCTGCGCTACCGCGGGTACCCCATCGAGCAGCTGGCGCAGCACTCCAGCTTCCTCGAGGTGTCCTACCTGCTGATCTACGGCAACCTGCCCACTCCCACGGAACTGGACGAGTTCGACCAGAAGATCCGTCGCCACACCCTGCTCCACGAGGAGCTGAAGGGCTTCTTCGGCGGCTTCCCCCGCGATGCGCACCCCATGCCGGTGCTGTCCTCGGCCGTGTCCGCGCTGTCCACGTTCTACCAGGACTCGCTGGACCCGTTCAACGCCGAGCAGGTGGAGGTTTCCACCATCCGCCTTATGGCCAAGCTGCCGGTCATCGCTGCGTACGCGCACAAGAAGTCCATCGGCCAGCCCATGCTGTACCCGGACAACTCCCACAACCTGGTGGAGAACT
The DNA here is from genome assembly GCF_050038305.1 of Pseudarthrobacter sp. 1G09. Taxonomy (NCBI): domain Bacteria; kingdom Bacillati; phylum Actinomycetota; class Actinomycetes; order Micrococcales; family Micrococcaceae; genus Pseudarthrobacter; species Pseudarthrobacter sp. 1G09. The sequence goes on along the minus strand of NZ_CP188306.1, from coordinate 3,005,432 downwards.
TCCTCCGCCTGAGCTTCGGGCTTCCGGCCGAGCAGTACGAGGTGGACCCGGTAGTCGCCAAGGCACTGGACCTGCTCCTCATCCTGCACGCGGACCACGAGCAGAACTGCTCCACGTCAACGGTGCGCCTGGTGGGCTCGTCCAACGCCAACCTGTTTGCTTCCGTCTCTGCCGGCATCAACGCCCTGTTCGGCCCCGCCCACGGCGGCGCCAACGAGGCTGTGCTCAAGATGCTGCGCCAGATCCAGGCCGAGGGCCTCAAGCCCGAGGATTACATGGAGAAGGTCAAGAACAAGGAAGACGGCGTCCGGCTCATGGGCTTCGGACACCGCGTTTACAAGAACTACGATCCGCGCGCCAAGATCGTCAAGGCCACGGCCCACGAGATCCTCACCAAGCTCGGCGGCAACGACGAACTGCTGGACATCGCCCTCCGCCTCGAAGAGAAGGCGCTGAACGATGACTACTTCATCCAGCGCAAGCTCTACCCGAACGTGGACTTCTACACCGGCCTGATTTACAAGGCCATGGGCTTCCCCGAAAAGATGTTCACCGTGCTGTTCGCCATCGGCCGCCTCCCCGGCTGGATCGCCCAGTGGCGTGAAATGATCAGCGACCCGAACACCAAGATCGGCCGTCCGCGCCAGCTGTACATCGGCGAACCGGAGCGCGACTACCCGGTCCGGTAATTTTTCGCCCGCACACAGTAATTACGACGGCGGCCGCCCACCTTCCAAAGGTGGGCGGCCGCCGTCGTCGTACCGGTGGTTGAAAGGCGTCAGGACGCGTAGCCCTGCGGGTTGTTCTTCTGCCAGCGCCAGTGGTCCTCGCACATCTGGTCCACGGTCTTGGTGGTGGACCAGCCCAGGTCCGCCAGTGCGGAGGCGGCGTCAGCCCAGAAGGCCGGGAGGTCGCCCGCGCGGCGCTCCGTGATTTCGTAGGGGATGGGCTCGCCCACGGCCTTTTCGAAGGAGCGGAGGACCTCAAGTACGGAGGAGCCCCTCCCGGAGCCGAGGTTCCAGCGGAACACGCCCGCACGGCCGGCCACGTAGTTCAGCGCCGCGACATGCCCTTCGGCGAGGTCCTCCACGTGGATGTAGTCGCGGAGGCATGTGCCGTCCGGTGTGTCATAGTCGCCGCCGAAGACCATCAGCTTCTCGCGGCGGCCCACGGCCACCTGGGCGATGAACGGTACGAGGTTGTTCGGGATGCCCTGCGGGTCCTCGCCGATCCTGCCGGACGGGTGGGCGCCCACCGGGTTGAAGTAGCGCAGCAGTGCGATGTGCCAGCGCGGGTCGGCATCGCCCAGGTCCGAGAGGATGTCCTCGATCTGTTCCTTGGTGCGGCCGTAGGGGTTGTTCGCGCCGATCTCCATCTTTTCCACGTAGGGGATGGGGTTGTGCTCGCCGTAGACGGTGGCCGACGAGCTGAACACGAAGGACCGGACGTCATGGCGGTCCATGACGCGGATCAGGTTCAGCGTGCCCACCAGGTTGTTGTAGTAGTACTTCAGCGGTTCCCGGACGGACTCACCCACGGCCTTAAGGCCGGCAAAGTGGATGACGGCGTCGATGCCGGCGCCGGCGAACACCTGCTCCACCGCGGCTTCATCCACCAGGTCCACGTTATGGAACTCCGCTTCCTTTCCGCTGAGCTCGGCAACGCGCCGCAGGGACTCTTCGCTGGAATTGACCAGGTTGTCGATGACGACCACGTCGTGGCCGGCTTCCTGCAGCGAAAGGACAGTGTGGGAACCGATGTAGCCGGTGCCCCCGGTAACCAGAATTTTCATGCCTCAACACTATCCAACGCAGCCCTTGCCTGCCGCCAGGTTCCGGATGCCGGGCAGGGATGGCTGGTTCCCGCGTTTGGGGCACAAGTGTGCTAAATAATAGGAGTGCCCAAAATTGTTGACCCGGACGTCCGGCGCCGGGATGTAGTTGACGCCGTCCTGCGCATTATTGCCGTGGACGGACTGGAACGGGCGTCACTGCGGGAAGTGGCAGACGAGGCAGGACTCGCCGTCGGGTCCGTCCGCCACTACTTCGCAGGCAGCGACGAGCTTCTCGCGTTCTCCTTTGCCAGCGTTGTGGACCGGGTGGTGGGGCGGCTCCAGGCCATGCTCCCCGCAACGGATGCTGCACTTCCCGGCAGTGCAGCCCACCGCGAAGCGGTATTAACACTGCTGGGCGGGATGCTGCCGCTGGACGAAGAGCGGGCCGTGGAGATCTGTGCCCTGATGGCCTTCAGGAGCGCCGCCCGGATCAAACCCTTCCTGGCGCCCGAGGCGGACCGCAGCCACCGGCAGGTCGCAGCCATCGCCGGCCGCGTGGTAGCCGGACTGATGCCCGCAGACGCGCCGCAGGAGAACCTGGTGATTGAGGCCGAGCGGCTGCTGGCCACCCTTGACGGCCTGGGCATGCACGCTCTGCTGCAGCCCGCCTGGATGACCGCGGAAATGTGCACCGGCGTGCTGGAACGCCATCTTGACGGACTGGGGCGCTGACAGACACTAACGTGGGGTGGAACCGGGAATAGACTGGGAACCGGGGCTGCCGGCGGATGATGCAGGCGGCCCGGGCAGGGGAGTACTCCAGGAAGGACTTCGGATGCAGCAGGCAAGCGGTTCCAGGTGGCAGATCACCACGGACACCTCGGGGCCCATGATGATTGCTCTCTTTCTCCGCGATACCGCAGGACTGAACGGAGCCGGACACCCTGCGCTCTCGCACGCCAAGCCCAAGGTCCGCCCTGCCGACCACAGCCACCTCACAGCCGATGTCGGCGGGCTGGGTGCCCTGAAAACGGAGTGGGAAGCCTGGTGGGAACAACTGCTCAAGGCCTACCCGCACACCTCTCCGGACCTCTCGCCGCCGGACTTCGAGGCATTCGGCAACTCTCCGGCCCTCCAACGGGTCCTGCAGGCACACTTTGGTTCCGCCCTGACCTGGGCCAGGGAACGGCGGAGCGAATACGCAGAGCTGGAAGCGGAACGGGAGGCCAACGGCGCTGATCACCTGCTCACCGACATGGTGGATGACAGGCTCATGGAGGTGGGCCGCGACTCGCGGGATTTCAAGCTGTCCATCATCGAGTTGCCGCTCAACGAACACCGTGCGTGGTACCTGGAGCCGGACAAAATCATCATGAGCCAGCAGCTGATGGGCGAGCCGGAGCTGTTCCGCAGTTACGTGCAGCCGGTGGTGGAAATCCTCGTCTGATCCGCAGCCGGGGCTCAGGCGCCGGAGGAGGCCCGGGACACGGTAATGCGAACCTGGCCTTCGGCCGCGTCCGACTCCTGCCAGCCGGCACGGTCGTCGCGGTCCCAGCTCCTGCCTGCGACGTCCACCCGGATAACGTCAAGGCCCTTGGCATTGGCTACGGCCCATTGGGCGATCGACCACGCCGCGGTACCGCTGGCCTCCACCACAAGGACCTGCCCTTCGTCCGTTGCCGGCAGGCTTCCGTAAGCACGGCCGAGTTCGGCCAGGACCGCGCCCGTGTCACCTGCATCGCCCGCTGAACGAAGCGTGCACTGCACAGCCTCAGGAGTCTGCCCGGACAGCCCGGACGCGAAGGAGCGGCCCATGTCCTCGTGTTCGGCATAGGCGGTGGGGAAGGCGGAGCGCTGCACCCGCTGGGCCGCGTCCGTAATCTCGAGCGTTTCGTAGCCCGGCACCTTCACCAGGGCGTCGTAGAACGCGTTGACGGCGTAGTAGGGATCCATGACCTGGGCTTCGGTTCCCCACCCCTGTGACGGCCTCTGCTGGAACAGTCCGCGCGAGTCGGGTCCGGCCTGGTCGCCGTGGCCGATGTTCCGCAGCTTCGATTCCTGCATGGAAGTGGCCAACGCAATGCTGGCGGCCCGGGGAGGCAAGCCTCGCTGCACTGCGACGGCGGTGATCAACGATGCGTAGACGGCCTGGTCCGGAGCCAGTTCGGCCCTCCTGTCGCCCACCACAGCCGTGCAGCGCTCAGAAACAAGGGTTTCGGAGCGCTGCACAAAAAAGACTGCAGAGTAGATGCCGCCGGCTACCAGGACCAGGACGAGCAGCAGGACAGCGAGTCGGCGGAGGCCGCGTCTGCGTGCCACCGTGGAATCAGTTGGCGTGGAGCGCGTCGTTCAGTTCCACCGTCTGGCCCTGGCGGGGGAGGACCTCCACGGCGCCGGTGGTGGAATTGCGGCGGAAGAGAAGGTTTGGCACACCGGAAAGGTCGGCGGCCTTGACGATCTTCGTGGTGTCTTCGCCCACCTCGTCCATGGGTCCGGGAACGCGGACACGGGTACCGGCCGTTACGTACAGTCCGGCTTCAACGACCGAGTCGTCGCCGATGCTGATGCCGACGCCGGAGTTGGCTCCGAGCAGCACCCGCTCGCCGATGGTGATCTTTTCCTTGCCGCCACCCGAGAGGGTGCCCATGATCGAAGCACCACCGCCAACGTCGCTGCCGTCTCCGGTGACCACACCCGCGGAGATGCGGCCCTCAACCATGGAGGTGCCCAGGGTTCCGGCGTTGAAGTTAACAAAGCCTTCGTGCATGACAGTGGTACCGGCGGCCAGGTGGGCACCGAGGCGGACGCGGTCGGCGTCGGCGATCCGGACACCGGCGGGCACCACGTAGTCCACCATGCGCGGGAACTTGTCCACGCCGTAGACGGTGACGGCGCCACGGCGGCGGAGGCGGGCGCGCGTGAGTTCAAAGCCTTCGACGGCGGCGGGGCCGAAGTTGGTCCACACCACGTTGGGGAGCTTGGCGAAGATTCCGTCCAGGTTGATGGTGTTGGGCCGGACCAGGCGGTGCGAAAGCAGGTGAAGGCGGAGGTAGGCGTCGGCTGTGTCCGCCGGTGCCTCGTCGAGGTTGATCTGGGTGAAGACCACCTTTTGCTCGGTGCCTCGGTCCTCGTCGGCACCGTTGTCCGCAATCTGGGTCAGCGTCGGATCGGCGTGTTCCACGGAGCGGAGGTTTTCTGCGGCAACACCCAGCGACGGTGCCGGGAACCAGACGTCCAGGACAGTTGCCTCAGCCGAACCATCGCCGCTGGCGCGAGCGATTGTGGCAAGGCCAAAGCCGTGGGCGGAGCGGCTGTCAGTGGTGTCGTTCAGGGTTTCGGGCACGGCGGAGGAAGCGGTCTCAGTCATGTGGTCCAGTCTATCGAGGGGTGGCCCCAGGGTTCGAACTAGACTGGCTTCGTGACTGCCGAACCCACCCCCCGCACATCCGTATCCGCGCTGGACCTCCGACAGGACGTCGCGCTGCTGACCGCAGCCGTGATGGACATTAACAGCGTGTCGGGCAACGAGAAGGAACTTGCCGACGCCGTGGAAACGGCCCTGGCGGACATTCCCCAGCTGACGGTTGTTCGGGACGGCGATTCCATCATCGCCCGCACGGAGCTGGGGAAGGCCGAGCGCGTCATCCTCGCCGGGCACCTCGATACCGTTCCGTTGCCGTTGACGGAGGGGTCGAAGGGAACCGTGCCGTCAACCTGGGAATCCGGTGTGCCGGGGGAGGGCGTGCTGTACGGACGCGGTGCCACGGACATGAAGGGCGGGGTCGCTGTCCAGCTGGCGCTCGCTGCCACCATGTTCGACGACGGCGCCCAGCCACGGCGCGATGTCACGTTCGTCTTTTACGACCATGAGGAAGTCGAGGCCGTCAAGAGCGGGCTGGGTCGCCTGGTCCGTAACCACGGCCACCTGCTGGACGGCGACTTCGCCATACTGCTGGAACCGACCCACGGGACCGTGGAAGGCGGCTGCAACGGCACCAGCCGTTTCGAGGCCACCACCGTCGGGGAGGCTGCCCACTCGGCCCGGGCGTGGATGGGCAGCAATGCCATCCACGCGGCGGCCCCGATCCTTGCCCGGCTGGCCGCCTACGAACCACAGACCGTCAACGTTGACGGCCTCGACTACCGCGAGAGCCTGAACGCGGTGAAGATCAACGGCGGAACGGCCGGCAACGTCATTCCGGACCGCTGCGTGGTGGAGATCAACTACCGCTTTGCGCCGGACAAATCGCCGGATGAGGCCGAGGCCGTTGTCCGGAACCTGCTTGAGGGCTTCGAGGTGGTCCGTACCGACGCCGCCGCCGGTGCCCGGCCGGGCCTGAATCACCCCGCTGCAGCCTCCTTCGTGGCTGCCGTGGGAGCCGAGCCGAAGCCGAAATACGGATGGACCGACGTCGCGCGGTTCAGCGAGCGTGGGATTCCCGCCGTAAACTTCGGGCCCGGTGATCCGCTGCTGGCCCACAAGGACAATGAACACGTCCATGCCGATGCCATCCGTCAATGCCTCCGGGCGTTGCGGGACTGGCTTCAGGACTGACCGCAAGCTGCCGCCCAGGCAGCGCGGCGCTTAAACAGTTATGGCCCGGATTATCAGATCCGGGCCATAACTGTTGAAAGGCAACTCGCGGGACTAGGGGGCCCCGGCTTCCACCGCTGCCGGCTCAGCCTTTGCTGTGCCGCCGGCGGCCTTCTTCGACCCCCGGCGCTCGATCCACACGGCGAGCCGTGAGACGAGGATGTTGATGGCGATGTACATCGCCGCGGCGACGAAGAAGACGGGGAACAGGAACTGGTTGCCCAGGAAGTCCGCCATAACCTGCACGGCGCGCAGCAGCTCACCGTAGGCCACGATGTAGCCGAGGGAGGTGTCCTTCAGGAGCACCACCATCTGTGCCACGAGTGACGGCATCATGCGGCGGATGGCCTGCGGCAGTTCGATGAGCATCCGGGACCTGTAGCTGGTCAGGCCGATGGCAAGCCCGGCCTCCCGCTGGCCTTTGGGCAGCGACTGGATGCCTGCCCGGATGATCTCCGCAAACACGGCCGCGTTGTAGAGCACCAGGCCCGTGACGACGGCAATGAACGGTGAGGTGCCGAAGCCCAGGAGGACGAACAGCATCATCAGGACCACAGGCATGCCGCGCAGGAATTCCAGGACCACCCGGACCGGAATCCGGATAATGGGCGAGTCTGCAATACGCAGGAGGCACAGTGCGAGCCCCAGCGGGAACGCGATGACGGCGGCAAGGGCCGCGGCGCTGAGGGTTGCGCCCAGGCCATTGCCCAGGAGCCTCCACACATCGGCCCGGGTGAAGATCTGCCAGCGGCGGCCTTCGAAAATTCCCTGTTGGGCAAGGATCATGATGATCCAGGCCAGCAGGCCCAGGATCAGCACGGCGCCCGCGATGGAAGCGATCAGGGAAATGCGCCGGGCCTTGGGGCCGGGAACGTCGTAGAGAACGGAGCTCATCGGGCAATCGCCACCTTTCGTTCCACCGTGCTGGCAAGAATGCCCAGCGGAACGGTGAGGAGCAGATAGAAGAATGCCGTGCCGAGCAGCACGGTGATGACGGCATCGCCGTTGGCGTTGGCCAGCTGCCGGCCGTAGCCGAAGAGCTCAAGGACGAAGAACGCGCCGGCCACGGACGAGTTCTTCACCAGGGCGATCAGGATGTTGATCAGCGGCGGGATCACCGTCCTCAGCGCCTGCGGCAGGATGATGAGGGAGAGCACCTGGCCGAACGCCATCCCGATGCTGCGGGCGGCCTCGGCCTGGCCCACGGGGACACTGTTCACACCGGAACGGACAGCTTCGGCGATGAACGCTGCGGTGTAGGTGCTCAGGGCGATGATTGCGGCGATTTCGAACTGCTCGAATTTGACGCCAAGGCGGGGCAGCACAATAGCTGCGAAGAAGAAGGCAATGGTCAGGGGGGTGTTGCGGAGAACTTCCACGTAGACCGTGCTGAAACCGCGCAGGGCAGCCACGGGGGATACCCTCGCGGCGGCGAGCAGGGTACCGAGTACCAGTGCGATGACCCCGGAGACGGCGGACAGGAAGAGTGTGCGGAGAAAACCTTCCCAATACAGGGGGAGGTTTTCAAGAATGACGTCCATAGGATCCTTCGGCTCTTTGCGTGGACGGAAGTGAAGGCGGCCTGCTGCCGGGGCCGGAAGAACCCCGCCCCGGCAGCAGCCGGTCGACCTAGTAGCGGTTGATCGCGGGCAGGCTCGGGGCAGTCTTGATGACTGATCCGGCGGTGGCCTCCCAGGCCTTCTTGTAGTCGCCGTCCTTGTCGAAGGACTCAAGCTGGTCGTTGATCCAGTTGCGGAACTCGGTGTCGTCCTTCTTCAGGCCGATGCCGTAGGGCTCCTTGGTGAAGGTTTCGTCCGAGGCGAGCTTGAAGGCGTCCGGTTCCTTGTCAACGAAGCCGGCGAGGATCACGTTGTCCGTGGTGACTGCTTCAACCTGCTTGTTGCGGAGCGGCTCCAGGCAGGCGGAGTAGGTGGCAGCGGGAACCAGTTCCGCGCCGTACTTGTCCACGATGGTGGCGGCCGGGGTAGAGCCGGTCACGGAGCAGACCTTCTTGCCCTTGACGTCTTCAGGCTTCTTGATGGAGTCGTTGTCCTTGTTCACCATCAGGGCCTGGCCGGCTTCGTAGTACGGTCCGGCGAAGCTGACAACCTGCTTGCGCTTGTCGTTGATGGTGTACGTGGCGATAACCAGGTCAACCTTGCCCTGTTCGATGAAGGGTTCGCGGTTGGCGGAGACGGTCTCGGACCATTCGATCTTGTCTGCAGCGATGCCCAGCTTGGCGGCGATCAGCTTGCCGATTTCAACGTCGAAACCGACAGGTTTGCCGTCCAGGCCCACCTGGCCGAAGAGCGGCTGGTCGAACTTGGTGCCGATCTTGATGGTGCCGGCTGAGGAGATCTTTTCCATGGTGGTGCCGGCAGCGAACGTCGGCTTTTCCACGGGAGCGGGGTTGCTTCCGCCGCCGGCGTCGCCTCCGCCGCAGGCGCTCAGGGACAGGGCAAGGGCGGCGGTGGCCGCCACAACAAATGATTTCCGCCGGGTCAAAAATGCCTTCATGACATTCCTTTCATTGATGGCCGCGGATCACGGCCTGGGTGCGAACTTGGAGTGTTTGTTCGAAGGGGAATCAGTGGGTGAGGAGCTTGGAGAGGAAGTCCTTGGCGCGGTCGCTCTTGGGGTTCGTGAAGAACTCCTCGGGCGTGGCGTCCTCGACGATCTGGCCATCGGCCATGAAGACGACGCGGTCCGCGGCTTTGCGGGCGAAGCCCATCTCATGGGTGACCACGATCATGGTCATGCCTTCCTTGGCGAGCTGGACCATGACGTCCAGGACCTCGTTGATCATTTCGGGGTCGAGCGCGGAGGTGGGCTCGTCGAAAAGCATGACCTTCGGCTTCATAGCGAGGGCGCGGGCGATGGCCACGCGCTGCTGCTGGCCGCCGGAGAGCTGGGCGGGAAGCTTCGGAGCCTGGTGTCCGACGCCCACGCGCTCGAGCAGGGCCATGGCGTCCTTGTCAGCAGCAGCCTTAGCGACGCCCTTGACTTTGATGGGGCCGAGGGTGACGTTTTCGAGGATGGTCTTGTGCGCGAAGAGGTTGAAGGACTGGAACACCATTCCGACGTCGGCGCGCAACTGGGCGAGAGCCTTCCCTTCTTCGGGGAGGACCTTACCGTCAATGCTGATGGTGCCGTCCTCGATGGTCTCAAGGCGGTTGATGGCGCGGCAGAGGGTGGACTTACCGGAGCCAGAAGGCCCGATGACCACGACAACCTCGCCCTTGCGGACCTGCAGGTTGATGTCCTTCAAAACGTGCAGCTGGCCGTAATGCTTATTAACGGCGTTCAGGGAGACGAGGGCATCGCCGGGCACATGAGTAGTCATAGGAAGAATCTAGCGAAGAACGGCGGGTTATGACGCGAATCACGGCATGTTCCTGCACATCGTGATTCAAGAGATACCTGCCGTGGCTGCGCCGGGAGTCGCGTTAGCCTTGGGGAATGAGCATCAGTGCAGATCCGGCCAAGAACATCCAACCGCGCCGCAAAGGCCCCCTTGAACTCCGCCGAAAGCAGGCGGCGGTGGAAATGTCGGACCAGCATCTGCTCGATACCAAGGGCCCCGGCCAGTTTGTCCATACCGATCCGTGGCGCGTGTTGCGGATCCAGAGCGAATTCGTTGAGGGTTTTGGCGCCCTGGCGGACATCGGCAAGGCGGTCAGCGTCTTCGGTTCGGCACGCACGAAGCCGGGCAGCGTCTACTACGAAATGGGCGTTGAAGTGGGGCGCAAGCTGGCCGAAGCCGGCGTTGCGGTGATCACCGGCGGCGGCCCCGGCTCCATGGAAGCGGCCAACCGGGGCACCGTGGAAGGCAACGGAGTCTCTGTGGGCCTCGGCATTGAACTGCCGTTCGAACAGGGCCTGAACCAGTGGGTGGACCTCGGCATCAACTTCCGCTACTTCTTTGCCCGCAAGACCATGTTCGTCAAGTACGCCCAGGGATTCATCGTCCTGCCCGGCGGCCTGGGCACCCTCGATGAACTCTTCGAAGCCATGGTGCTGGTGCAGACACGAAAGGTGACGTCATTCCCCATCGTCCTGCTCGGCGTCGAGTTCTGGGGCCCCATGATCGACTGGATCAGGGGAACCCTGGTGGCCGAGGGCATGGTCTCGGAGAAGGACCTCGACCTGATCCAGGTGGTGGACAGCCCCGCCGAAGCCGTTGAGCGCGTGCTCCACGGTGGCCCCATCCCGCCCCTGAACGGCGAGCAGCGCCCGGAGTAGCACGCATCCTGCCCGGCACGGTTCTGGCACGATGGGACGGTGAGCTTCTTTCTCGTTTTCCTTGCCATCGTGCTGGTTGGGGCAGTGCTGTGGACCGGCGTCGGGCTGCGCTCGCGGAAGACCGGCCGGCAGGCGTTGCCCGCGCTGCTGGACGGCGGTTTTGAGCAGCCGCCGGCAAACCTTCCGCCCGTGCTGCTCCCGGCCGACGCCGCGCCCCGCGATGTGGACCGGGTGCGTTTCGCGCTCGGCCTCCGGGGCTACCGCATGGACCAGGTGGACCAGGTCCTCGACGAGCTGCGGGACCAGCTCGCTGCGGCCCGGCAGGAGTCCGACGAGCTGCGGTCACGCCTCCACGCCCTGGAGGCCAACGCCGGGCGAGGGGACAGCAAAGGCGGGGTGTCCGCCGTCGAGCCCGGAAAGACGTCCGACGGCGGGATCGCGCCATCCGCTGCGGACGTCCAGTGAGCACCGTGGACAGCCGCCGCGCGAACCTTGGTTCTGCGCAGGCTGCGGCCGCCAGGGCGGGCGAAGTGGTCCGGCGCTGGCCTTGGTGGGCGCAGGTGTCCCTTATCTACGTGGCTGCCCGGCTCGTCAGCGCCTGCATCTTCATGGCTGCAGCCCTGCATCAAGGCGCCAACCCATGGTTCCCGGCCAAACCTGACTATTGGAATTTCATCAATATCTGGGATGCCCGGTGGTACGGCGAAGTCATTGCCAACGGCTACCCCAAGCAACTGCCCACGGATGCCCTGGGCAACGTGCAGGAGAATGCCTGGGCGTTCTACCCGCTTTTCCCGGCGCTGGCCCGCGGCCTCAGCGGCCTGACCGGGATGAACCCCGCAGCCTCGCTGACCATCATCGCCATGCTGTCCGGCTGGGCGGCCGCCCTTGTGGTTTACGTGCTGTTCCGGCACAAAGCGCCCCACGCTCCGGCGTTGTGGGGGGTGGCGTTCTTCGCCACGTTCCCGGTGTCGGCCGTCCTGCAGGTGCCCTATGCGGAGCCGCTCACGCTGCTGCTGCTGGCGGCGGCGCTACTGCTGGTGGTCCGCCGGCAGTACCTGTGGGCGTTGCCCGTGGTGGTGCTGATGTGCCTGTCACGCCCGGTGGGGGTACCCTTCGCCGCGATGCTGGGGATCCTCTTCGTCGCCCGGCTGGTGTCCCGGTTCAGGCAGGGACAAGCGACTACACCGAATTCCGCCGGGCACTTGGCCGGTGAACTGGTCCGCCTGGGGGCCCTGACCGGTGTCGCCGGCCTGTCCGCCCTGGCTTGGCCGGCGGCAGCGTGGGCTGCAACGGGCGACATCGAGGCGTATACCAAGACGGAGACGGTGTGGCGCGGGCATGACCTGGTGCCGTTCACGCCCTGGTTCGATACCGGCGTCGACCTTTTCGGCCCGGTGCTGGGCGTACTGGCCCCGTTTGTTTTCGTGGCGCTGTTCGGCGCCATGCTGTTCCTTCCGCCGGTGGTGCGCCTTGGCCTTGAAATGCGCCTGTGGTGCGCCTGCTACATGGGTTACCTGGTGGTTTTCCTGCACCCGCAGACCAGCACCTTCCGGATGCTGTTGCCCCTATTCCCGCTGGCATTGGCTGCCGTCCTGCTGTCCCGCTCGAGGGCATACCGGGGGACTGTCGTGACAATGTTCCTGCTGCTGCAGATGGTGTGGATCGTATGGCTGTGGGCCTGGGCGCAGTTGCCCGGGGGTGGCGATTACCCGCCCTGATTAATTGTGCTTCCGTGCAGGTCAAAGCCGGAATTAAGGCGTGCCGAAAATGTCCATCGATTAGCTACGTACGGGTAATTCCGGGATAATAGTCAGTAAGCAAGGACAAAAAGCATTCAGAATACGCGCAGCTTTGGCGGTGGAGAGCCCCGCCGTCATAGCAGCCTGATCGACATGCGGACACAGCCCGACCGGGCTGATCAGTCCTGGGACTAAATGGAGGGGAATTCCTCATGGCTGCTATGAAACCACGCACCGGCGACGGCCCAATGGAAGTCACCAAGGAGGGCCGCAGCCTGATCATGCGCGTCCCGCTCGAAGGCGGCGGACGTCTTGTGGTGGAGCTGAACGCTGCGGAGGCAGCAAACCTCAAGGAATGCCTGGTAGGCGTTACCGAATAATCGTGCCGGACAGGGTCCGCGGCCTTTGGCTGCGGGCCCTGTTCCGTTCCCGGTGCTTTTCCTGCTGCTGTTCCGCGGCCGGCAGGGCGGCGTCGCGGAAACCAGGCAGCGTTACTTCTTGACGGCCACCAGCAGGCCGTCTCCGGTGGGGAGCATGGCGGTGGCCAGCCTGTCGTCCTCGCGGATTGCCTTGCCTACCTGCCGAAGGATGACCGTGTTGGGTTCGCGTCCCGCCGGATTGGCAACCTTGTCCTTGTCCAGGGCGTCGTTGATGATCAGCAGCCCGGAACGCTTCAGGAGGCGGACGGCCTGCTCCACGTAGCCGGGCAGGCCGGGCTTATCCGCGTCGATGAACACGATGTCGTAGGCGTTGTCCGTGAGGCGGGGCAGGACGTCGCCGGCGCGGCCCGAGATGGTGCGGGTCCGGTTGGCAGGGCTGCCGGCTTCGGCATAGGCTTCGCGGGCGGCTTTCAGGTGTTCAACATCCACGTCGATAGTGGTCAAAACGGCCTGCGGTCCGAGGCCGCGCAGCAGGCAAACGCCGGACACCCCCGCACCCGTTCCAATTTCGACGGCGGTTTGGGCTTTGGACGCGGCCGCCAAGACCGTAAGGACGGCCCCTACCCCCGGGCCGATGGGGGTTACGCCGAGTTCAAAGGAACGTTCCCGGGCCCGAAGCATGACGTCATCCTCAGCGGGCAGATCTTCTGCAAAGGACCAGCTGATGGACTTGTCGGCACTCATTAATGTTCGCTTTCTGGGCGTAGAGGGGGTTGTCTTCTACAGCCTAATGGGTCGGGGCGAAACCGTATGGCAGGCGGGCGGTTGCGCCCACGGCATAACTTTCCCGCAGTCAGGAAATTCCCAGCCAAGTTTGAAATGATTATTATCCGCTCATCCAAGAGATGACCGGCGCCGAATCAGAGATGTCAACAGTATCCGGGCGTTAGCATTCCACGAGGGGAGTGGACGATGTCATCTTCAGTAGTGGCACCTGTCCCAGCAGTACAACATCCCGAAGCCGATTGGGTCCGTCCCACCTGGGAAGAAGTGGTCACCAACCACTCGGCCAAAGTTTACCGGCTGGCCTACCGCCTGACCGGCAACAGGTTCGACGCCGAGGACCTCACCCAGGAGGTGTTTGTCCGCGTCTTCCGTTCGCTGGAAAACTTCAAGCCCGGAACTCTGGATGGCTGGCTGCACCGCATCACCACAAACCTCTTCCTGGACCAGGCGCGCCGCAAGACCCGCATCAGGTTTGACGCACTGGCCGAGGACGCCGAGTCCCGCCTTCCCGGACGCGAGCCCGGTCCGGAGCAGAGCTTCGAATTGAACAACCTGGACCTGGACGTCCAGGCCGCCCTGGAGGAACTGCCGCCGGACTTCCGCGCCGCCGTCGTGCTGTGCGACCTCGAAGGCCTGTCCTACGACGAGGTGGCAGCAGCCCTAGGCGTGAAGCTCGGGACAGTCCGCTCCCGGATCCACCGCGGCAGGACCATGCTGCGGGAAAAGCTCGCGCACAGGGATCCCCGGCCGCAGCATGCCCGGCGCAAATTGTCCATGCCCCGCATCGCCGGCATCCTCTGATCGGCGCATGAGGCCCCCCTTCAACTCCGGCGGCAGGCACGCGCGTACCTCCAGCCACGTGGCATCCTGTCCGGAATGCGCCCTGGCCATGCGCCGGGAACGCCAGTATTTGGAGCGGCTCCGTGAGGCTCCCATCCCGCCGGCAAGCAACGACCTGACGGCGCGGCTCCTGGAACGGACGTCGCTGCTCGCGGCCCAGCCGGTTCCGGCAACGCCTCCCGCCACTGGCTCCCTCACGGCAGCACGAGTCCTGGCCATGGCCGCGGGCGGCACCGTGGCCGCCGCCGGTGTCCTCGGCGTCGGTGCCCTCGCTGCGGCCGGAGAGCCCCTTCCCGGAAATTCCGTTGCGCCGGCAACCCTCGCCCAGGTCTCGGCACACACCCCCGCCGACGGCAGGGCCCTCACCGCGGACCAGCTCAGGAGCCTGCGCCAGGAGGGCTGGGCCTGCCCGGTGCTCGAAGCCATGGGGTTCCGCCTGGAGTCCGCCAAAGCAGTTGTCAGGGACGGCCAGCCGGCGGTGGAGCTGCGGCTTAGCGACGGATCGCACTACGCCACCGTGACCGAACAGCATGCGGGCAACACGGCGGCGGTGGAAGCGGTGGGCCGCCAGGGCAGTCCAGTCCAGGTCCTGGGAACCTCGCCGTGGTCAGCCACCTACACGTCCGGGGGGCGGACCTTCACTTTCGAGTCGAACCTGCCCGCCGATCAGGCAGACGATGCAGGGCCCATCCTGGAGCAAGTCGGCGGCGTGGCCGCGGAGGGGCTCACAGCGGGCGTCGACAGCAGCGCCCAAGACGCCGCCGGGGAGCCCCTGGGAAACCGATTACAGCGCGGAATCAACAGGATCGTGGCCGTCTTTACCCAGTAATGCGGGCTGTTTCCGCCCCCGCCGGGCGCGAATCGTCACTGGCAGCCCGGAGAGGGTAATCTTCCTAAAGTGTTTGGTATCAACGGCCCGGAGTTCTTCCTCCTGCTGATCATCGGTGTCCTGGTGATCGGCCCCCAGAGGCTGCCCGAATATACCCAGAAGCTCGCCAACCTGGTGAAGGAAGTCCGGCGCATGGCGTCCGGTGCCCGCGAGCAGATCAAGGAAGAAGTGGGCATCGACATCGACGATGTCGACTGGAAGAAGTACGATCCCCGGCAGTACGACCCGCGGCGCATCATCAAGGAAGCGCTGCTGGATGACGACACCAAGCCCATCAGTTCCGGCGCCCCGGCCGCAGTGGCAGCCGTTGCGGGAGCAGCAGCAGTAGGAGCGGCAGATGAGTCCGCCCCGTCCCGGCCGGAACGCGTAGTGCAGAGCCTGCCACCGGGCGAGGCAGCACCATTCGACACCGAGGCCACCTGAGCCGTTCCGGCCAAGCGGCTGGCGGGAGTAGAGCAGCGTGACTAGCGGGGCTGCAGGCCCAGCTTCATCCCGGCCAGGCCACGCGGCTTTGAAGCCAGGCTCGCGGCAATTTCCGTCAACGCCTTAGCCGCCGCAGTGTCCGGCTGGCCAAGCACGATGGGCGCCCCGGTGTCGCCGCCTTCGCGAAGTTTGATGTCCAGCGGGATCTGGCCCAGCAGTGGAACGTCGGCGCCCACAGCTGCTGTCAGCCGCTTGGTGAGCACCGCCCCGCCGCCGCTTCCGAACAGTTCCATCCTCCCGCCGTCGGGCATCTCAAGGTATGACATGTTCTCGATGACGCCCGCAACCGTTTGCCCCGTTTGGGTGGCGATGGCGCCGGCGCGTTCGGCGACGTCCGCGGCGGCAGCCTGCGGGGTGGTGACCACCAGGATCTCCGCCTTGGGCAGCAACTGGGCCACCGAAATGGCAATATCTCCGGTCCCCGGCGGAAGGTCGAGGAAGAGGGCGTCCAGGTCCCCGAAGTAGACGTCCGTGAGGAACTGCTCGAGTGCCCGGTGCAGCATTGGCCCGCGCCAGGCCACGGGCTGGTTGCCGGTGACGAACATGCCGATGGAAATAACCTTCACGCCGTAGGCCACCGGCGGCAGGATCATGTCGTCCACCCGCGTGGGGGCCTGGGTGATGCCCATGAGCGCCGGAACAGAGAAACCGTAGACATCCGCGTCCACGATCCCCACGCGGAGCCCCTGCGCGGCCAGTGCGGTGGCGAGGTTGACGGTTACGGAGGACTTGCCCACCCCGCCCTTGCCGCTGGCAACCGCATAGACCTTCGTCAGGGAACCGGGCTGGTTGAAGGGGATGCCGCGCTGCCCGCCGGGCCCGCGGAGTTTCTCCTTCAGGGCATCCCGCTGGGCCTGGTCCATGACCTTGAGTTCGACGTCGACTCCGGTCACCCCCGGGACCGCTGCCAGGGCCGACTCGGCGTCGGACGTGATGGTGTCCCTCAAGGGGCAGCCGGCGATGGTGAGCAGGACCGTGAGGTTGACCTTGCCGTCCCCGGACAGGTGCACGGCGTCCACCATGCCGAGTTCGGTGATGGGACGCCGCAGTTCAGGGTCAATGACGGTTGCGAGGGCGTCGTTGACGTCCTGGAGCAGCTGGGAATCGCTTGGTGTTGCTGTATCCATGAAGGGTGTTTACCGGTCCTGGGTGGAATGGCCGGGCTTGACCCGGGGGATCTGCTGCGTGCGGGGATTGCGCTGCCGGTCGCGTTGTTCGCGGAGCTTTTCCTTGACTTTGTCCTTGGGCGACTCGTGGCTGCCCTGGCCGGTGGTGTCGTGCGTGCGCAGTTCTTCCTGGGCTTCCAGCATGTCCTCGAGGAGGGAGCGCAGCTCGGCCCGGACGTAGTCGCGCGTGGCTACCTCGCGCAGGGCGATCCGCAGCGACGCAAGTTCCCGGGTGAGGTATTCGGTGTCGGACAGGTTCCGCTCGGCACGCTGCCGGTCCTGCTGGAGGGACACGCGGTCGCGGTCGTCCTGCCGGTTCTGGGCCAGCAGCAGCAGCGGTGCCGCGTAGGACGCCTGGAGGGACAGCATCAGCGTCAGCAGCGTGAAGCCGAGGTCGCGGGAGTCGAACTGCCAGTCAACTGGCGCCCAGGTGTTCCAGCAGAGCCAGAAGATGCAGAAAATGGTCATGTAGACCAGGAACTGCGGAGTGCCCATGAAACGGGCGAAGCCCTCCGTGGCGTGGCCGAACGCGTCGGGGTCCGGAGAGAACTTGGGCAGGATCCGCTGCCTTCCACTCAGCGGCGTGTCCAGGCTGCCTTTGTTGTTGTTCTTGGCCGCGGCGGTGCCCGTGTTCCGCTGATTGGGGTTCTTCGGAGCGCTGTTGTCAGCCAATACGGCCACCGAGCCTTCTTATCGGGGCCTCGCCATCATGGGCGCGCCAATCATCCGGCAACAGATGATCCAAAACGTCATCAACAGTCACCGCCCCCACAAGCCGGCCGGCATCGTTGACCACCGGAAGGGAGTTCAGGTTATAGGTCGCCAGGGTCCGCGCCACTTCGCTGATGTGGGCCTGGTCGGACAACGGCTCAAGGTTCTTGTCCACCAGGTTGCCCAGCGGCTCGAAAGGCGGGAACCGAAGCAGCTGCTGGATGTGCACCACACCCAGGAACCGGCCGGTGGGAGTCTCCATGGGCGGCCTGGCAATGAAGATGGACGAGGCCAGCGCGGGGGAGAGTTCCTCGCGCCGGACATGTGCCAGCGCTTCAGCCACTGTGGCTTCGGGGGGCAGGATGACCGGTACCGGGGTCATGAGGCCGCCGGCGGTGTCTTCGTCGTATTCCAGGAGCCGGCGGACGTCCTCGGCGCCCTCGGGCTCCATCAGCTGCAGGAGTTCCTCAGCCTGTGCCGTGGGGAGTTCGCCGAGGAGGTCGGCGGCGTCGTCCGGGTCCATTTCCTCGAGCACGTCGGCGGCCCGCTGGATGTCCAGGGAGGAGAGGATCTCCACCTGGTCGTCCTCGGGCAGCTCCTGGAGCACGTCTGCCAGTCGCTCGTCCTGCAGTTCACTGGCCACTTCGAAACGCCGCTTGTCGCTCATTTCCTGGAGCGCCTCGGCGAAGTCTGCCGGTTTGAGGTCCTCGTGGTTGGCCACGAACTGGGTTGCTGCTTGCGGCTCGGTGCGGGCGCCCTGCTGGGCGTCGGCCCAGTCGATGATGAGGGTTTCGTTGCGGCGCAGCCGGCTGAGCGGTGACAGGGAGTGCCCGCGCCGGACGAAGAGCTTGCTGACGAACCACTCGCGGGACCTGTGCTGGTCCATGGCGATGTCCTCGATGGTGGCGTCGCCGCTGCCGTCCCGGAGGGTCACGCGGCGGTCGAACATCTCGGCCACCACCAGGGTTTCCGCCCCGCGCTGTTCGAACCTGCGCAGGTTGACCAGGCCGGTGCAGATGACCTGCGTCTGGTCGATGGAGGTGATGCGCGTCATCGGCACGAACACGCGCTTCTTTCCGGGCACTTCGACGACGATACCCACCACATGGGGGGCTCCCTGGGAGCCGCGGGAGAGCACCACAACATCGCGTAACCGGCCCAGCCGGTCACCCAAGGGGTCGAAGACGTCGAGTCCCAGGAGGCGCGCCACGAAGACACGGGTAGGTGTTGTGCTCACTTGTACAGGCTACCGAGTCTGCTCACTTTTAGCTGAATTTACAGGCAGCACACAACCTCATGGGCAAGAATGGGGGTATGGCAAACATTTTTGGTGCTCCCCGGACAGGTGGCCCCAACGGCCTTGACCAAGCCAGGGCCGTCCCCACCGGCGACACCGTGGGTTCCTACACCTCCTACCTGGATGCCCAGAAGGCGGTGGACTACCTCGCTGACCAGCAGTTCCCGGTGCAGATGGTGTCCATCGTCGGCAACGAGCTGAAGATGGTTGAACGGGTCACCGGGCGCCTCAGCTACCCCCGTGTTGCCCTGTCGGGAGCCCTCAGCGGCATGTGGTTCGGCCTGTTCGTTGGTGTGATGCTTTCCTTCTTCGCGCCCTCGCCCGGGTACTTCTCCATCCTCACGTCCGTGTTGATGGGTGCCGCCTTCTTCATGCTCTTCGGCATTGTTACCTACGCGATGCAGCGCGGAAAGCGGGACTTTACGTCCACCAGCCAGGTGGTTGCCACCAGCTATGACGTGATCGTGGCGCCGGAGGCAGCACAGGAAGCCCGCCGCCTGCTGCAGCAGCTCCCCATGACCCGCTCGGACGCCGCCGGCGGCAACACCCACCAGCCACGGCACGGCTACCAGAACCAGCCGTTCGACCAGCAGAACCAGCCTTACAACCCGCAGAACCAGCCCTACAACCCGCCAAACAACCAGCAGGGTCCGGCGCGTCCCAATGGCTGGAACGATCCCTACGGCCAGCAGGGACACCCGCAGGATCCCGGCTACCCCACACAGGGCCAGCAGGGTGAGCACCCCGCGCCGCAGCAGGACGCGCAGCAGCACCAGGGGCAGCAGTACGACGGCGGGCAGCACCAGCAGCCTGCGGCAGCACCAACCCGCGCGGTCCGGTACCCCGACCTCCCCGACGGGCGGCCTCAGTACGGCGTCAGGCTGACGCAGGGCCAGGATGGCGGAACACAGCAGCCTGCCGCGCCCGCGCAGCCGGAGGCCGGTCCGCAGCACCATGGTGAGGCACCCGCCGGCGAAGGCCAGGACGCCGGCACTGCAGAGCGGCCCGCGGACCCGCGCCACTAGGGACAGCAGCAAAAAGCGGTGCCGCCGGAGGAGTCCGGCGGCACCGCTTTTTTGTGCCTGTTGTGCGGCCGGTCAGCCAGGCGTCAGCCCTGGGCCGCCTGCCGGGATTCGTCTGCTTCGCGGTAGATGCCGGCCATCCACGTCTCCACATCCTCCGGCGTGCGGGGCAACGCCGCGCTGAGGTTTACCGGCCCGTCGGCGGTCATCAGGATGTCGTCTTCGATGCGGACACCGATGCCACGGTATTCCTCGGGGATGGCCAGGTCCTCGTCCTTGAAGTAGAGGCCCGGTTCGATGGTGAACACCATGCCTTCGGCCAGGATGCCGTCCAGGTACAGCTCCCGCTTGGCCTGGGCGCAGTCGTGGACGTCGAGGCCAAGGTGGTGGCTGGTGCCGTGCGGCATCCACCGCCGGTGCTGTTGGCCTTCGGGGCTGATGGCCTCCTCCACGCTGACGGGAAGGAGGCCCCATTCGGCGAGGCGTTCCGCCAGCACAGTGGTGGCGGCGGTGTGGATATCGCGGAACTTCGTACCCGGCTGCGCTGCCGCGAACCCGGCGTCGGCCGCGTCCAGGACCGCCTGGTACACCTTGCGCTGGACATCGCTGAACTCGCCACTCGCAGGCAGGGTGCGGGTGATGTCTGCGGTGTAGAGGGAGTCGGCCTCGACCCCGGCGTCCAGGAGCAGGAGCTCGCCGGCGTGGATCTTCCCGGTATTGCGCGTCCAGTGCAGCACGGTGGCGTTGTTGCCGGATGCGGCGATGGTGTCGTAGCCCAGCTCGTTGCCCACCTCGCGGGCGCGGGCGAAGAAGGCGCCTTCCACTACCCGCTCGCCGCGGGCGTGGGTCAGGGCGCGCGGCAAGACCTTGACCACTTCTTCGAAGCCTTCCACCGTGGCGGCCACGGCGAGCTCCATCTGCCCGATCTCCCACTCGTCCTTGATCAGGCGCAGCTCGGAGAGGGCTTCGCTGAGCTTCTCGTCCAGGGCATCGAGGACGCCCATGTCGAGGTTTTCGGGATCCTTGGCGGTGTTGTACCGGGCAGTGTCCACCAGGGCGTCAATGTTCTCGTCCACCTTGCGGACCAGGCGGATGGAGATGCCGCCAATCTCCGGTGCGCCCACGTTCTTGGTGATCGCCGTTTCCAGCTGGTCGATGTGGCCGGTGGCCAGGCCAAGGCGTGCTTCGAACTCGGCCAGGGTGGGCCGGGCGCCAATCCAGAATTCGCCGGAGCGGGAGTCGGCGTAGAACTGTTCCGTATCCCTGCCGGCCAGCGGACGGAAGTAGAGCGTGGCGCGGTGGTTCCCGCCGTCGTCGCCCTTTCCTTCATCAACGGGTTCCAGCACCAGGACGGCGTCCGGCTCGTGGTCCAGGCCCAGCCCTGTCAGGTGGGCAAAGCCGGAATGCGGCCGGAACCGATAGTCGCAGTCGTTGGAGCGGACCTTGGGCGGACCTGCGGGAAGGACCAGGCGTTCACCTTTGAACTGGGCGGAGATGGCCTTGCGCCGGGTCGCGGCGTGGCCTGCGACGTCGTCGCGGCCGGGAATTTCCTGGCTGGACGGCGCCCAGTTGCTGGCCATGAAGGCCTTGAAGGCGTCGGAACTGGGCCGCTGCGAGCGGTTGTTGACGCGCTCCTCCAGCGGCTGGTTAGCAGAGGTGGGGGTGTTTTCGGCATCGTTCACGGGACCATCGTCTCACCAGCGTCCCGCGTGCGCGAACAGCCTCCGGTGCCGGAGCCGCAGGGTCAACTAGTCTGTATGGGTGAGGATCGACCTGCATGCCCACTCCAATGTCTCCGACGGCACGGAGAAACCCGCCGACGTCATGGCCTCTGCCGCCCGCGCGGGCCTGGACGTGGTGGCGCTGACTGACCATGACTCCACGGACGGGTGGGCGGAAGCATCTTCCGCCGCGATCGACGTGGGGGTGGCACTGGTCCCCGGCATGGAGGTGTCCTGCCGGACGGCTGAGGGCATCAGCGTCCACCTGCTCAGCTACCTGCACGACCCCGCACACCCCGGGCTGCTCGAGGAAATCACGAAGGCCAAGCAGGCCCGCCATACCCGGGCGGAGCGGATGGTCACGCTCCTGGCCGAGGACTATCCCCTCACGTGGGACGACGTCATTCACCATGTGGCGCCGGGGGCCACGCTGGGCCGCCCGCATATCGCCGATGCCCTGGTGGCGGCAGGCGTGGTGGAGGACCGCTCGGAGGCCTTCGCTTCCATCCTGACCTCCCGCTCCCGCTACTTCATCCCGCACTACGCACCCAACCCGGCGGTCGCCGTCGAGCTGGTCTGCGCGGCCGGAGGTGTTCCCGTCTTCGCCCATCCGGTGGCGTCCTCCCGCGGCAGGATCGTGGGGGAGCGGGTCTACCGGGACATGATCGATGCGGGGCTGGCGGGACTGGAGGTCGATCACCGCGACAACCCTGAGGAAGGCCGCAGCTTCCTGCGCCGCCTGGCCGCGGAGAACAACCTGCTAATCACCGGGTCCTCGGACTACCACGGCACGGGCAAGCCGAACCTGCTCGGCGAAAACCTGACCGCACCGGACGTGCTGGCGCGGATCGAAGAGCTGGGTTCGGGAACCGCCGTGGTCCGTCCCTGATCCCTGCCCACCTTCCCAACCGGGTAGCAGCAGATGCCGTTTTGGAGGCTCAAAACGACATCCAGTGCTACCTACTTGGGTGGGAAGGACGCAAAGGTCGCGTGGGCACCCAGCCGCTTGGCCATGATGTCCACGGCCGGCTGGTTCTGGTCCACGCACACGAACCTGCGGCCCAGCTTGGCCGCCACCGCACCGAGGGTTCCGGAGCCGGCGAAGAAGTCCAGGCACCAGTCGCCGGGCCGGCTGGACGCTGAGACGACACGGCGGATGAGACCCTCAGGCTTCTGCGTGGGGTAGCCCGTCTTCTCCTTGCCGGTGGGCGAAACAATGGTGTGCCACCAGACGTCGGTGGGCAGTTTGCCCAACTCGCGCTTGGCCGGGGTGACAAGGCCCGGCGCCATGTACGGCTCCCGGTCCACCTCGGCGTTGTCGAAGTGGTACTTGGACGGGTTCTTGACGTACACCAGGATGTTGTCGTGCTTGGTGGGCCAACGGTTCCTGGCGCGGGCGCCGTAGTCGTAGGCCCAGATGATCTCGTTCAGGAAGCATTCGCGGCCGAAGATGGCGTCCAGCATGACCTTGGCATAATGCACCTCGCGGTAATCCAGGTGGAGGTACAGCGTGCCGTCGTCGGCCAGCAGCCGCCAGGCTTCCACCAGGCGCGGCTCCAGGAAGGACCAATAATCGCTGAAGGCGTCGTCGTAGCGGTGCAGGGCGCCCTTGATGGTGTCGTAGGAGCGGCCCTTGAAGCCCACACGGTCACCGCTGCCGCCGGCGTTGGCAACCATGCGGGTTTCCTGCCGGCTTTGCGCCCGGCCCGTGTTGAAGGGCGGGTCCACGTAGATCAGCGTGAAGGCGCCGTCCGGCAGCGTGGGGAGGTACTGCGCGTTATCCGCGTGCACCACCAGGCTGCCGCCGTCCGGCGCCCAAACAGTGTTCGTCATTCCGTCAGGTCAGCCCTCGGTGCTGCCGGGCTGGGTGCCCTTGTCTGCACCGGCCACTACCTCGCCGTTGCGGCGCCGGGTACGCGTGCGGGGGCGGCGGGTGCGCGAAGACTTTTCAGCGTCGGAGGCGGCTGCCGCTTCCGGACCGGCGGCCGGGGCTGCGGGGGTTTCGGCAGCATCAGAGGACGTACGACGACGGCGCTCACCAGAGCGGCCTGCTTCCGGGCTGCGTCCGTCGCGTCCGCCCGAACGCGACCGGCCGCGGCCTTCACGGTCCCGGCCATCGTTTCCGCGGCTTTCCCGGCTGTTCTTCTTGCCGGTTTCACCCAGGTCCTCGAGGACCTCGGCGTCGACGCCCGCGAGGGTGCGCTTGTTGCGGGGCAAACGGCCCTTGGTTCCCTCGGGGATGTCCAGCTCTTCGTAGAGGTGCGGGGAGGAGGAGTACGTCTCCACCGGCTCAGGCACGCTCAGGCCGAGTGCCTTGTTGATCAGGCCCCACCGGGGCATGTCGTCCCAGTCCACGAAGGTCACAGCCGTGCCCTTGTTGCCGGCGCGGCCGGTACGGCCCACCCGGTGCAGATAGATCTTCTCGTCCTCGACGCACTGGTAGTTGATCACGTGCGTGACGTCATCCACGTCGATGCCACGGGCAGCAACGTCGGTTGCCACCAGGACGTCCACCTTGTTGTTGCGGAACGCGCGCAGGGCCTGCTCGCGTGCACCCTGGCCCAGGTCGCCGTGGATTGCTGCGGCCGCAAAGCCGCGGTCCACCAGTTCCTCTGCCACCTTGGCTGCGGTGCGCTTGGTCTTGGTGAAGATGATGGTACGGCCGCGGCCGCGGGCCTGCAGGATCCGGGCAACAACCTCGATCTTGTCCATGCTGTGGGCACGGTAGATCAACTGCCGGATGTCCCGCTTGGTCAGGCCCTCGTCATCGGGGTCAGCGGCGCGGATGTGCGTGGGCTGGGTCATGTACCGGCGTGCCATGGCGATGACCGGGCCGGGCATTGTGGCGGAGAAGAGGAGCGTCTGGCGGACGGCAGGGGTGCCGGCGATCAGGGTCTCAACGTCAGGCAGGAAGCCGAGGTCCAGCATTTCGTCGGCCTCGTCAAGGATGACGATGCGGACGTTCTTCAGGCTCAGGTGTTTCTGCTTATAGAGGTCAATCAGGCGGCCGGGGGTGCCCACCACAATCTCGACGCCCTTCTGCAGGGCATCGACCTGGGGCTCGTAGGCGCGGCCACCGTAGATGGTGGCGATGCGTGCGTTGCGTTTGCGGGAAGCGGTTTCGAGGTCGCTTGCCACCTGCACCGCGAGCTCGCGGGTCGGCACAATCACCAAGGCCTGCGGAGCGCCCGGGACGGGCAGCTTGTCGAAGCCGGCATCGTCGCGGCCCACAACACGCTGGAGCGCCGGGATACCAAAACCGAGGGTCTTTCCGGTACCGGTCTTGGCCTGGCCGATGATGTCGTGGCCTGACAGTGCGACGGGCAGCGTCATTGCCTGGATGGGGAAGGGGTGGGTGATCCCGGCATCGGCCAAGGACTCAACAATGTCAGCACGGACGTTGTAGTCCGCAAAGGACTTCTCCGCAATTTCATGCGGCTTTTCGTCCGAGATAATGGTTTCTTCCGGCTCGATGGTCTCGGTGCCGGACTCATCGGACAGAAGCTGGTGGATATGCAATTCACTCACGGGGAGTTTCCTTATTCATTTGGGCAATCGCGCAGCGTGCTCAACAGACAGGCCGATGGGGCCGATCCGGAGCACGAACGAAGCGCGCAAGCAATTCCAGTGGAAGCCGATCGCGGGCTATCTAACGCTGGCACTGGCGACCAGCGGGTAAATCTCAAGATCGCGTAGGGGCGGGCTTGTTGGTTTCAGTTCAAGGAAATCAACGACCGGGCATCCATTTCTACCTTTTCAGTCTAGCCGCATCAGCCCGGAATCCCTGTTTCCGGGCCGTATGGAAGCCGGGACCGGATGACATCAGGCTCACTGAACCAGTTCGAAGTGCACTTCCCGGGCAGCGATATCCGACGACAGCAGGCGAACCCGGACCTTGGTGCCGGACTCAAGCTCACCCGCGCAGCGGGCCGTCACGGCAGGGTCGGCGATCTGGATGATCCCGGAGGAACCGTTCCCGTTGCTGTTCTTTCCGTTGCCATTCCCGTTGCCGGTGCCGTTGTTGCCGTTCCCGTTCCCGGAGCCGTTGTTCCCGTTTTTACCGTTGCCGTTCTCTTTCTGCGGCTTCGACCCCGAAATCACAATCGCGTCGAACTCCTGGCCGATGTGGTTGACCAGCAGGGCGGCCTCCACCGTATCCAGGGCCATGCGCTCCATCCGGGAGGCCAGCTGGTCGGAGCCCGCCATGATCTCAGGGAGGGTCGGCAGCGCATCCCGCACCCAGCCGGGGACAGTACCGCCGTTGCTCAACGCCTCGCAGGTCACCAGCACAAAGCGGTCCACCAGGCGGCGCAGCGGCGCAGTGGTGTGGGCATAGGCATCCCCGATGGCCGCCTGAACCGCGGCCTCCGGAACATTGCCGTCAAAGGCGGTGTAACCGGCGCCGCGGAAGAGCATGCCGGCCGAGTGCATGATGGCCAGCTGCCGGGGGTCCGTTGGGTCAAGGGTTCGCAGGTACTCCCCGTATCCCACCTCACCGTCCCAGGGTTTGCCCAGTGCCTCCGTCTGCAGCCGGAAATGATGCAGGGAACGCTCATCCGGCGGCGGCATGGTACGCAGGATCCCCACCTTGGCATCGAGCATGATCTTGGCGGCGGCCATCCCTGTCATCAGGGAAATCTGGGCGTTCCAGTCCTCCACCGGCAGCTGGGGCGCAGCCGCAATGCGGTAGCCGCCATCGGGCAGCTGGACGATCTCCTGGTCCGGCATGTTCAGGCTGGCGCCGTTCCGGGCGCGTTCCAAGCGGACACGCTTGAGCCCCACTTCCTTCAGCAGGACCAGAAGGGGAGAGGCAGTACCGGCGTCCAGGTCAGCCTGGGCACCCTTGTAGCTGAGTTTCGCGCGGCTTCGAACACGTGCCCGGCGGACACCGACGGACGTGACCCCGGCGTTGCCGTCGAGCCGGAAATCCCATACGAAGGCCGAGCAGTCCTGGTCCGGCAGGAGGCTGCCGGCGCCCTCACTGATGACTTCCGGGTGCAGCGGAATACGCCCGTCCGGGGCGTAGAACGTCTGGCCCCGGCGCCGGGTTTCGGCATCCAGGGGTCCGTCGGGGGCAACGAACGCGGGGACATCGGCGATGGCGTACAGGACGTGGTACCCGCCGTCGTCGTCCGTCTCGATGAAGAGGGCCTGGTCCAGGTCCGTGGACGACGCCGGATCGATGGTGACGAACTCCACCGCGGTCAGGTCGTAGTCCGGCAGGCGCAGCGCGGCCACCGCGGCCTCGGCGTCCTTGACCGCGTCACCGGGGTAGGGGCCCGGAAGTTCCAGCTCCGTCCGCAGCGCGGCCAGGGCCTCTTCCAGGGCATTGGTGCGCTCATGGACGTTGGGAGCCAGCCGATGATGTGACACGAAAGTCAGCCTAACCCCAAGTCATCCGATTACGCAGGGAATCGGTGCGGGGAGCGCTCCTGACGTGTTGCCGCGCACCGCCGTACGGTCGGGAAACCAGGTTGTGGGACGTCCGTAGCTTCAGGAAGCCCCGGCGTCCAGTGCAGACCGAAGCGAGGCAGCGGCAGCAGCGGGATCGGCAGCGTCGGTGATGGCGCGGACCACCACGATCCTTGACGCCCCGGCCGCGACCACCTGGTCCACGTTGGAGTGGTCGATCCCGCCGATCGCAAACCACGGCACGTCACTGGGCGCCTTCGCGGCCGCATACTTCACCAGCTCCAGGCCGACGGCGGCCCGGCCGGGTTTGGTGGGGGTGGCCCAGAGCGGGCCCACGCAGAAGTAGTCGAGGCCGGCAGGTCCTGCGGCGTCGGCCAGCGCGGCGTCCACCTGCTCCGGCGTGTGGCTTGACAGGCCGATGGCGGCGTTGCCGTTGAGCAGTGTCCTTGCGGCCGGTACCGGCAGGTCTTTCTGGCCCACGTGGAAAACGGGAGCACCGGAGAGGACCGCAATGTCCGCCCGGTCGTTGACGGCCCACAGCCGCCCGTGCCGCTGGGCTGATTCCTTGAGAATGGCCAGCAGGTCCAGCTCCTCTGCCGCCTCGATGGACTTGTCCCGCAGCTGGATGATGTCCACGCCGCCTTCGAACGCGGCGTCCACGAACCCGGCGAAGTCGCCCCGGCCGCGGCGCGCATCCGTGCAGAGGTAAAGGCGTGCGGCTTTCAGTGCGCCGTTACCCGCTGCGGTGGTGAAGGCATCGGTGCCGGGTGCTGCGGCGGGGGCAGGGGAGTGGGACACATTCATGGCTGCAAGCCTAGTTCCTCTAGACTTGCCTCGTACTGCGGGAGCCCGCGGCAGCTGTCACAAAGCGCCGGGCTGAGAGGGCGTCAGAGCCGACCGCTTGACCTGATCCGGTTAATACCGGCGTAGGGAAGGAGACACCATGGGCATCCCTAAAAGCCCTCCGGACACCATCGCAGAGCCAGCCGCTGTCCCGGCAATATCCGCCGACGTTGCAGTGATCGGCGGGGGCGTCATAGGCCATGGCATCGCCTGGGAAGCCACGCGCTCTGGCCGGTCCGTGGTGCTGATCGACGATGCACCGGGATCCGGAGCCAGCTGGGCGGCGGCAGGCATGCTGGCCCCCGTCAGCGAGCTGCATTACCAGGAGGAAGAGCTCCTGGGCCTCATGCTGGATGCATCGGAGCGTTGGCCGCAGTTCGCCGAGGACCTTACCCGCATGTCAGGCCGCGGTTCCGGATACCTGGCGACGCCGACACTCACCATTGGCGCCGACGCCGCCGACCGACGGGCACTGATGGACCTGCGCGGCGTGCAGCAGGCCAACGGACTCGCCGTGGAGCCCCTGACGGTCCGCGAGGCACGGCGGCGGGAACCGCTGCTCAGCCCCGCCATTGCCTGCGCACTCGATACCCCGGCAGACCACCAGGTGGATCCCCGGCGACTCGTGGGGTGCTTCCGGGCAGCCCTGGCCAACCACCTGCGTGCCGGCAGCGGCGTTGCCGGCACTGCGGTTGCCGGTGCGCTGGACGGATTCGCTGTGGCGGACAGGGCCGTGGCACTGGAGTGGGCGGACGGCGCGGTGGCCGGTGTCCGGCTGGCCGGAGGCGGACTGGTGCTCGCCGGCGAAACGGTGGTGGCCAACGGCATGGCGGCGGGTTCCCTCAATAACCTGCCGAGGGGACTCCGGTTACCTTTGCGCCCAGTGCACGGCGATATCCTTCGGCTGTCCGTCCCCCAGCACCTGCAGCCCTTGCTGACGTCCACCGTCCGCGGGCTGGTGCGCGGTGTGCCCGTCTACCTGGTTCCACGCGAGGACGGAACCGTGGTCATCGGCGCCACCCAGCGGGAGGACGCCCTGGTTGGGGCCGGCACTGCGTTCGGAGCCGTGCCGGCGAGTGCCGGATCCGGTGCAGTGCCCGCCAGTGCAGGACCGTCCAGCGCAGCACCGGCCAGCGCAGTGTCCGCTGGCGGCGTGTACCAGCTGCTTCGCGACGCCCAGGTGCTGGTGCCTGCGGTCGCAGAGCTGGAGCTGCTGGAATGCACGGCCCGGGCCCGCCCGGCCACCCCGGACAATGCCCCGCTGCTGGGCAGGGTGCCCGTGGACGGGGGAGATGGCAGTGCAGCGCATGTCAGCGGGCTCATCGTGGCCACAGGATTCTTCCGCCACGGAGTACTTCTCACCCCGGCCGCGGCCGCCATCTGCCGCGACCTGATGGACGGAAAGGCTGACCCCCGGTGGCAGCCGTTCCGTCCGGACCGCTTTTCCGGCCGGATCCCGGCCCCCAGCTTCAACATCAAGGAGACAGCATGAACATCACCCTGAACGGGGCATCCCGCACCGTGGCGGACGGTGCGTCCATCACGGCATTGGTCAGCGAGGTGACCGGACGCGCGCTTGCGGCCGACGGCCGGGCAACCGACGGACAAAGGCTGGGCGTGGCCGTAGCGCACAATTCCGAAGTGGTGCCGCGCAGCCAATGGCACGGCACCGCGCTCGCGGACGGAGACGACATCGAACTCGTTACCGCAGTACAGGGAGGCTGACACCATGATTGAAGCGAACACCGTTTCCGAATCGGCTGCCCTTACCTCCGCGGCGCCCGCCAGGCCTGACGCCCTCGTCATCGACGGCGTCGCCCTGGAGTCGAGGCTCATCATGGGGACGGGGGGTGCGCCCAGCCTGGACGGCCTGGGCGCCGCGCTTGTTGCCTCCGGAACATCCCTCACCACCGTGGCCATGCGGCGCTACTCACCCGCAGAATCGGGCTCCCTGTTCCAACTGCTGGTGGACCATGGAATCCGGGTCCTGCCCAACACCGCAGGCTGCTTTACTGCGCGGGACGCCGTCCTGACTGCCGAACTGGCCCGGGAAGCGCTGGAAACCGACTGGGTGAAGTTGGAGGTCATCGCAGACGAGCACACCCTCCTGCCGGACGCGGTTGAGCTGGTGGAGGCCACCGAACAGCTGGTCAACCGAGGCTTCAAAGTCTTTGCCTACACCAATGACGACCCCGTCCTGGCCCTCCGGCTGGAAAACCTGGGCGCCACCGCAGTGATGCCGCTGGGATCTCCGATCGGCACCGGGCTGGGAATCCTCAACCCGCACAACATCGAAGTCATCGTTTCCCGCGCCAACGTGCCCGTGGTCCTGGACGCAGGGATCGGCACGGCATCTGACGCGGCGCTGGCCATGGAACTTGGGTGCGACGCTGTCCTGCTGGCCACGGCTGTGACCCGTGCCCAGAACCCGGCGCTGATGGGGGAGGCGTTCAAGCACGCCGTCATCGCCGGGAGGTTGGCGAAGGAGGCAGGGCGGATTCCCCGCCGCGAACACGCGCTGGCATCGTCCGCCATGGAGGGCCGGGCCGAGTTCCTCTAGCCATTAATGATTCAGGAACTGTCACGGTTCATGGACTGTACCGCTTAGGGACTGCACCGCTTAAACGCCCGTGGCCGCCACCGTTGAAGGTGGCGGCCACAGCCGTTTAACGGTGACTAGCGCCTCAGGATGGCGGTCAGCCGGTGGGTGTCGTTCCTTGTCCGGGTGCGGCCCAGAACGAGCACCGCCCCCACGGATGCCGCCGCGCCCAGCACTATGGGCAGCACCCAGGGAAGCCACGTCAGCCCGGGAAGGTAACCGAATCCCGCCGCCATCAGGATGATCCAGCTCAAGGCAGCCACCCCGACGGCCACTCCGGCCGGAAGGCCGGCGCCATACTTGGCATGACGCTTGTCATTGGCCCAGACAATGAAGCCGGCCGCGACCGTGGCCAGCACAACAATGATCAGGGAAAGCATGGGTCTCCTCCGGGAAGCAGGGCAGTTCCGGCTGGTGCTAGAACTGGCCGAATCCTACGCGCCGGACTTCTTCCGCACCGATTTCCACGTAGCCCAGGGCGTTGCCGGGAACAATGATCAGGCGCCCCTTGTCATCGGTGAGGCGCAGTTCGCTGCCGCCCTTGATGGCCTCTCCCACAACCGTGGCCACTGTCTCCGCATCCTGGTTTGATTCCAGGACGATCTCGCGGCCAACGTTCTGCACGCCGATCTTAATTTCCACAGGGGCCTCCCAGCCAGTCAGGTTCTTTGATGATGGTCTATTTGTAGTCTAGGACTCTTTGGGGAAGCGAGAGATTCCGCGCCAAGCTAAACGGTAGATGAGGTCGCTGGCCACATCGAGGTCCAGATTGCCGTCCGTTTCCAGCCAGTACCGGGCGCTGACCTGCGCCATGCCCGCGAGGCCGCGGCCCAGCAGTTCCGCCTCGAGGTGCGGCAGCTTGGTGTCGCCGGCAATCACCCGCGCAATGGCATCGGCAAAGGTCCGGTTGAAAGTCTCGAGTCGCGAACTGACGTCGGGATCGTTGACGAGGTCGGACTCGAAGACCAGGCGGTGGGCCTGGTCGTCGCTGGCGATGAACCGGAAGTACGCCCGCATAACAGCCTGGACGCGTTCCTTGTTGTCCGTGGTGGAGTTCAGCGCCCCCAGCATCAGGTCGGTCAGTGACGCAAGGTGGCTGTCCAGGAGGGCAAGGTACAGCTCGCGTTTGGACGGGAAGTGCTGGTACAGGACCGGCTTGCTGACATGGGCGGTCTCGGCGATCTCATCCATGGCGGCCCCGTGGTAACCATTCGCCACAAAGACTTCCTGCGCTGCGGAAAGAAGCTGTGCCCGCCGTTCATCGCGGGGCAGCCGGGCAGACCGTTGCCCTGCGGGTCGCGAGGAGATTTGCGGTTCGGCTGCCGGCGGGCGGTCAGCCCGTGCTTCATGGACCACAGTTGTCCTTCTTTCCATTGCAGTTACCCCTACCTTACTGCGGGGTAATATGACCCGGGGGTACCCCGGGGCATACATTGAAGTATGCCTTCGCCGTTCACTGCAAATGTTTCAGCAGTTTCCCTTGATCCTTTGGTGGAACCCGCCGCGGAACTCACCTCCGACGAGGTGGAACGGTATTCCCGGCACCTCATCATTCCGGAAATCGGCTCGGTAGGGCAGCGGCGGCTCAAGAACGCGAAGGTACTGGTTATCGGCGCCGGCGGGCTGGGCTCGCCCGCGTTGCTCTACCTCGCAGCCGCGGGAGTTGGAACCCTGGGGATCATCGACGACGACGCCGTGGACCTGAGCAACCTTCAACGCCAAGTCATCCACGGTGTGGCAGATGTGGGACGGCCGAAGATCGAATCGGCGCGTGACGCAATCGCCGCCCTGAATCCGCTCGTGGACGTCCGGTTGCACCAGGTCCGGCTGGACGCATCCAACGCGCTGGAATTGTTTGCCGATTACGACCTCATCCTCGACGGCGCAGACAATTTCGCCACCCGCTACCTGGTCAATGACGCTGCCGCGATCCTGGGAAAGCCTTACGTCTGGGGCTCAATCTTCCGGTTCGACGGCCAGGTGAGCGTCTTTTGGGAAAAGCACGGACCCACCTACCGCGACCTCTACCCGGAGGCCCCCCCGGCTGGCTCCGTTCCTTCCTGCGGCGAGGGCGGCGTCTTCGGCATGCTGTGCGCGGCCGTGGGATCACTGATGGTGACTGAGGCAGTGAAGCTGATTACCGGCGTCGGGCGTTCCCTGCTGGGGCGGGTGGCGCTTTACGACGCCCTGGGCGGCAGCTGGCGTGAGATCCGCGTGTCCAAGGACCCGGCCGCCGCTCCCATCACCGAACTGACGGACTACGAGGCGTTCTGCGGCATCGAGCCCCAGGCGCCGGCGGATACCGAACACACCGTCACCGCCGCCCAGCTCGCCACCATGCTGGCCTCACGGAAGGCCGGCCTGAAGGACTTCGACCTGGTGGACGTCCGCGAGCCGGGTGAATTTGAGATCGTCCGGATTGAGGGCGCCGTACTTATTCCGCAGGGGAAGATCCTGGCGGGGGATGCCTGGACGGAGATTGCGCAGGACCGGGACATCGTGTTCCTGTGCAAGGCGGGCACCCGCTCGGCGAACGTCCTGGCCGCGGCGCAGAAGGCAGGCTACCGGCGTGTGAGCCATCTCGACGGCGGCATTCTTTCCTGGGTGCGTGAGGTGGAGCCGCAAAAGCCCGTTTACTGACCCAACCACCAACGCCCGCTCACTTCCGGCGGCTTAACAAGCAACGCGCGATCACCCCCCCTGAGGAAAGTGAGCGGGCGTTGGCGTTTTGTGCGCCACTAGTGAGCGGGCGTGACGAACAGGGGGAGGGTCAGGCGCTTTCGAGGCCCTTGTGGTTCACCGGGCATTCCGGCTGGCCGGCTGCGGGAGCTGCTGTTCCCGGCTGTTCCACGGTGATGCCGTAGAGCGCTTCCAGGGCCGCCACATAGTCGTCCTGCTGGCCGTTCGCGGCGAGCTCGCGGGCGCGCACCGTGGGTACGTGCAGCAGCTGCTTCACCATCCGGCGCAGGGCAAACTCCACTTCCTCGGCCGCTGCAGTGCAGCCGTGCCGGGCGCGGACCTTTTCCATTTCGGCGTCCAGGACGTCCATGGTGTGCCGGCGGAGGGCAACGATGGCCGAGTCCACGGACCGGGCTTCGCGTTCCTGTTCGAAAGCCTTGGCAGCGCCCTTGACGATGCCGCTGGCCTGCGCCAGCGATTCGGCCTGCTCCTGCGGTGCCGCGAGCCGCACAGATTCGAGCGTCAGCAGTTCCACGCCATCGAGTTCGCCCACCGCGGGATCGAAGTCGTGGGTGAGGGCAAGGTCAATGGCGATCAGCGGCTGGGTGGAGCCTGCACGGACCTGCGCCAGTTCGTCGGCTTCAACGCGGGTATCGGAACCGCTGCAGCCGATCATGACGTCCGCTGCGGCCACGGCCGGGCGGAGTGAGTCAGCGTCCAGGGCGGTGCCCCCCCGTGTCGCGACGAACCCTTCGGCACGGCCGGACGAGGAGAAGACCGACACGTCGGTGCAGCCGCGTTCACGCAGCAGCGCCATGGTGGCGCCGGCGTAAGCGCCTGTTCCAAAAACGACAACCTTTTTGGCGGACCAGTCCGGATTCTCGGAGAGGTCTGTTGCGAGGTCCAGGGCTACTGACACGATGGACAGGCCCCGCGAGCCGAGTGCGGTCTGGGCGCCGACGTCCTTGGCGGTCTTGGAGGCGGCCTGGAAAAGCCGGACCAGCCCGGAACTGGCAGTGCCTTCATGCTGGGCCGTGATCAGGGCGCGCCGCACCTGGCCGGCGATTTCGCGTTCGCCTACGACGGCGGAATCCAGTCCCGCGCTCACGGCAAAGAGGTGCCGGGTCACTTCGGGGCCGGTCCGGGTGCTGAAGGAACGCGACACGAGGGGTTCGGCGAGCCCGCTATTGGCGCTGATCTGGGCCACGAGGGCAGCGCGGGCGGCCTCGACGTCGTCCGTATTAGGAGCCTCGCCGTAGATTTCGTACCTGTTGCACGTAGCCAGGACCACGGCGCCGGACACTGCCGGCGAGCCGGAGAGCACGGAAGCGGCAATCCCGGAGGAACCGTTGCTCAACTGAGCAACGGTCTCAAGATCGATGTCGGCGTGTGTAGCCACCAATGAAAAAAGAACCACAGCAGACCTATCATAGCTTTTTCGCAGCTCCGTAGAACAACAGGTAGGCCGAAGAGCGCCTGGAAGGGGCTGTGATTCCTGCCACCGGGAGGCGGCAGGGTCTATCCGTGACAGCCTGTCGTTATCTTTTGCCGCTGATTTTGGGCACAATCGAAGGCATGACTCCTAGCCCCGCCGTCTCCGCTGCCGGCACACTCGCCGCAGACCATCCGCTCATGGATGGCCGCACGGCAGACTCCCCGCTGATCACGGCCTACCGGGGCGGCAAGCCGTCCCGCCGCCCCGTCTGGTTCATGCGGCAGGCCGGGCGTTCACTGCCGGAATACCTTAAGGTCCGTGAAGGCATCGCCATGCTGGACTCCTGCCTCCGGCCCGAACTGGCCTCGGAGATCACCCTCCAGCCCGTCCGCCGGCACGACGTGGACGCAGGCATCTTCTTCTCGGACATCGTGATTCCGCTCAAGCTGGCCGGCGTGGGCGTCGACATTGTCCCCGGCGTCGGTCCCGTGCTGGACAAGCCCGTCCGGACGGCAGCGGATGTGGCCGCCCTTCCGAAGCTGACCTGGGAAGCCCTGGAACCCATCCGGGAAGCCGTCCGCCTCACCGTTGCCCAACTGGGCAAGACGCCCCTGATCGGTTTTGCCGGTGCACCGTTCACCCTTGCCGCGTACATGGTGGAAGGCAAGCCCTCACGGGACCACCTGGGCCCGCGCACCATGATGCACGCCGATCCGGAAACCTGGAACGCCCTGGCCAACTGGGCTGCCGACGCCTCCGGCCTCTTCCTGCGCGCCCAGCTCGAAGCCGGAGCGTCCGCGGGCCAGCTCTTCGATTCATGGGCAGGCTCGCTGGGCCTTGCTGACTATCAGCGGTTTGTGGCGGCGGCATCCTCCCGCGCCCTTGGCCACGTCCGCCACCTTGGCGCACCGCTGATCCACTTCGGAACCGGCACCTCAGAACTCCTCGTTGCCATGCGCGACGTCGGGGTGGACGTCGTGGGCGTGGACTACCGCCTGCCGCTCGACGAAGCCAACCGCCGGCTGGGCGGCTCCGTACCGCTCCAGGGGAACATCGACCCCGCCCTCCTGTCTGCTCCGTGGGATGTCCTCGAAGCGCACGTCCGCGAAGTCATTGCCGCCGGGGCCGGGGCCCCCGGCCACGTCCTCAACCTCGGCCACGGCGTCCCGCCGGAAACCGACCCGGACGTCCTGACCCGCGTGGTCAAACTCATCCACTCCATCTCCCCGGAGTAGCCGCGTGGACAGCTCGCCGGCAGAAACCAGCCAGGCGCTGGTGGTGGGCGGAGGAATATCCGGCCTGCTCTCCGCCAGGGAACTCGCCGCAGCGGGCTACCGGGTGACGGTGCTCGAGGAAAGCGGCGCCTGGGGCGGCTGCGTTGGCAGCCACACGGTGGCCGGGATCAGCCTGGACAGCGGGGCGGAATCGTTCGCCACCCGGTCCGACGCCGTCGCATCCCTCGCCGCCGAACTCGCCCTGGACACCAACATCGTCACGCCCCGGCCTGGCGGCGCGTGGGTCCAGCTGCCCGAGGGCCCCCGCGAGCTGCCCAAGACAGGTGTCCTGGGCATCCCGGCCAATCCGTGGGACCCGGAAGTCCGGCGTTCCCTGGGCCTGCTCGGTGCGCTCCGGGCCTCGGCGGACCGCTTCCTTCCGGCATCGGTAGGTGCCGGCACGGACGTGACGAGCGTGGCTGCGCTGGTCCGCGCGCGGATGGGCAAGCGCGTCCTGGAACGGCTGGTGGCGCCGGTGGTGGGGGGAGTCCACTCGGCGGATCCGGGCATGCTCGACGTCGACATGGTGGCGCCCGGTCTCCGTGCCGGACTGCGCCGGGAGGGTTCCCTCGCTGCCGCGGTTTCCGCGCTGCGCCGGGGCAAAGCCGGCGGCCCCGCAAAAGCCGGCTCCGCCGTCGCCGGACTCAAGGGTGGAATGCACACGCTGACCGACGCGCTGGTGGCAGACCTCGCAGCCAGTGGAGTGACCCTTTTGACGGGCACCCGCGCGGAATCCGCGGACCGCACGTCCAAGGGATGGCGGGTAACCGCCGGGCAAACAACCTACGGCGCCACCGTCCTGGTGGTGGCCACCGACGGTCCCGCCGCCGTCGACCTCCTGGCGCCGTCCGTTCCGGGCATCGCAGGAAAGAAGCCCGGCGCCGGCCCCGACGTGAAGCTGGTGACCCTGGTCATCGGCAATGCGGCGCTGGACAGCCGCCCGCGCGGCACCGGCGTCCTGGTGGCGCCGCAAACGCCCGGCATCGGTGCGAAGGCCTTGACGCACGCCACCGGCAAATGGGAATGGCTGCGCGAAGCCGCCGGGCCGGGCCGGCACGTGGTGCGGCTGTCCTACGGGCGGGCCGACGGCCACGGCGGGCCAGAGAAGCGCCGCGGTCCGGAGACCGATGAGGAACTGCTTGCAGCTGCGCTGCACGACGCCTCGGCGCTGCTGGAAGTTCCCATCCGGCGCAGCGACGTTGTGGACTGGGACGTGGTCCGCTGGCGCGGCTCGCTGCCTTTTGCCGCGGTGGGACACCGTGCGCGGGTAGCGTCCATCCGGGAAGCCTGCTCGGCTACCGGCGCCCTGGCCGTCGTGGGTGGCTGGGTGGCGGGCAACGGCCTGGCAGCCGTGGTGTCCGACACCCGGACGCAGCTGCGAAACCTGCTGTCCTGACCATCGACGCTGGTCAGGAGGGCTGGCCACAGCTTGGGGCCAGCCCGCGCACATAGCGGCGGCGGTTGCAAACTTTTCTTTCCCTGCCGGCTTTGGTTAGGGTCGATGACCATGGTTCAACACAGGTCCGAGCTTTCAACGTCCCGGACCGGTATCCATGGGGGAATCCGACGCAGCGCAGCGGCAGCGGCAGTCGGAGCGGTACTGGTTCTCACCACAGGCGCGCAGGTGTCCCAGGCAGACCAAGGGACGGCTGACCCCGGCGACAGCGCCGCGTCGGCCACACTGGCCGCGGATTCTTTGCCTGCCAATGTGTCCCTCGCAATCGGCTCCGGGGCGGCCAAGGAGCCCGGCGAACCCCGTGAGACAGCAACCGCCAAGGACACCCGCCGGCGGACGGCAGCCTCGGCCGTTATCTCCGTTCCGGCGTCCCTGGTCCCGGCAGTGCAGGCATCCCTGACGGCCACGGCGACGGCCACCGTTGCTCCCACGGCTACCGCCACGGTAGCTCCCACGTCCACTGCCAGGGCACTCACTGCGCCGGCCGCGATCCTCCCGCCGGTTCCGCTCCCGGACCTGCCCCTGCCCTCGCCGTCCGGCAGCCCGACCGGTCCATCGGCAACCGCCTCGGCACCTGCCGGTGCCGACACCACGCAGGCCACACCGGAAACGCGACAGTCTCAGGCCGCCCCCGAACTCCCGGCGGCCCAGCGGGCCCCGGCCGCTCCCCGGGCGAACGCGCAGGTTCCCGCCACTGCGGCTGCGCCGGCAGTCTCCCAGTCATCGTCCACGGACGGCGCCGCGCCGTCCGCCGAAGCTGTTCCCGGCAGCAACGCTTCTGCTGGCGGTGCTTCGGGCACCGCCGGATCGACGGGTGCGGACAGGCTGGTATCTGCTGCCAGGGGGCTGGGACAGGTCGCGGACACGCGCGTGCCCCGGGCCGCAACACTGCCCGGCAGCGCCGCCGCGAGCAGTACCGTGCGGAGCACCGGCACGCTGACGCCGGCCCAGTCAGAAATGCAGACAGCTATGGTGTGGCTGGGCATTGGACTGGTTGCCGTGGGCGGTGCCGCGGGCCTCGTTTACCTGCGTCTTCGCAAGCCCTGACGGGCGGTCCGCCAGCGGCGGACGCTGTAGCGTCTGTGACATTAAGCACTTCTACGCGCTGTAGAAGTATTCGGTTTCGACTTGGGGGTAACGAAGGGGCAAACTTGTAACCATGAGCCACACTTCTGCCGAATCTGTCACTAAAACCGAAGAATCAGCCGAGCAGTTTTTCACCCTCTGGACGGTCTTCAAGCGGTCCGGGCAGGCTGCCCGCAGCGCCGATGCTGCAGCTGACTTCGAAACGCTGCTGCAACGGCTCGCGGCCGCCGGCGTTACGCACCGCGGCAGCTATGACGTCTCGGCCATGCGCGCCGACGCCGACGTGATGGTGTGGCTCCACGGCCCAAAGCCGGAGGCCCTGCAGCAGGCCATCCGCGACATCCGCCGCAGCGACCTTTTCGCGGGCACTGAGATTGTCTGGTCCGCCATGGGCGTCCACCGCGAAGCAGAGTTCGCCAAGAACCACACCCCGGCCTACTCACGCGGCGTTGCCCCGGCCGAGTGGCTGTGCGTTTACCCGTTCGTCCGCTCCTACGAGTGGTACATCCTGCCCGACGCCGAGCGCGGCAAGATGCTCCGTGACCACGGACTGCTGGGCCGCGACTTCCCCCAGGTCATCTCCAACACGGTCTCCTCCTTCGCCCTTGGCGACTGGGAATGGATCCTTGGCCTTGAGGCCCCCGAACTGGTTGACCTCGTCGACCTTATGCGCCACCTCCGTGCCACCGAAGCGCGGAACCACGTCCGTGAAGAGATCCCGTTCTACACGGGACGCCGGATCTCCGCCGAAGAAGTAGCCGAGGTACTCGCATGAACCCGCTCGACCCCCAGACCGCCGTAGCCAACCCCGTCACCGAGGCCGGCCGCATGGCGCCTAAGAATTACGACGCCGTCCTCCTCGCCTCCTTCGGCGGGCCCGAGGGCCAGGACGACGTCATCCCGTTCCTCCGCAATGTCACCCGCGGCCGCGGCATCCCCGACGAGCGGCTCGAGGAAGTTTCGCACCACTACCGTGCCAACGGCGGCATCAGCCCCATCAACCAGCAGAACCGTGAGCTGAAGGCCGCACTCGAGGCCGAACTCGCTGCCCGCGGCATCGAACTGCCCGTGCTGTGGGGCAACCGCAACTGGGCGCCGTACATCCCGGAAACGCTGCAGGACGCGTACGACGCCGGGCACCGCCGCCTGCTGATGGTCACCACCAGTGCCTACTCCTGTTACTCCAGCTGCCGCCAGTACCGCGAGGACATCGGCATGGCCCTGACGGAAACAGGACTGGACGGACGCCTCGAAGTGGACAAGGTCCGCCAGTACTTCGACCACCCCGGCTTCGTGGAGCCGTTCGTTGAGGGCACCGCCGCAGGCCTCGCCGAGGTCCGCGCCAAGCTGGCCGAGGCCGGGACCCCCGACGCTCCGGTCCAGATCCTGTTCGCCACCCACTCCATCCCCACCAGGGACGCCGAGGCCGCCGGCCGGTCCGAGGGCGAACCGCGCGAATTCGAGGAAGGCTCCGCCTACGTGGCGCAGCACCTTGCCACCGCCGCCGCCGTCATCGAGCGCGTGAAGGAAGCATCCGGACTCACCGCTGACTGGTCGCTGGTGTACCAGTCGCGGTCCGGTGCCCCGCACGTGCCGTGGCTCGAACCCGACATTAACGACGCCATCGAGGAACTCGCAGGCAAGGGCACCAAGGGGATCGTCATCGTTCCGCTCGGCTTCGTCAGCGACCACATGGAGGTCGTCTGGGACCTGGACACCGAGGCGCTGGAAACCTGTGCCAACCTTGGGCTGGCAGCTACCCGTGTCCCCACTCCGGGTACGCACCGGAAGTTCGTCAACGGGCTGGTGGACCTGATCTCCGAACGCACGCTGGCCAACAACATCAGCGACCGCCCGGCGCTGACCGGCCTTGGGCCCTGGTACGACGTGTGCCGGCCCGGCTGCTGCGCAAACTTCCGTGGCGAGAAACCCACCATCGCAGGGGCGGACACCACCGTCGGCACCGGGCACGACCCGTATCCCGCCGCTGGATCCGGCACCACCTCGGGCCAGTCCGGGGAAGCAGCGCAGCAGTGACTGTCCGCATCGGTACCAGGGCCAGCAAGCTCGCCCTGACCCAGACGCAGCAGACCGCGGACCAACTCGGCGCCGTCGGAGGCTTCCCCGTGGAGCTCGTCCACATCCGGACCGACGGCGACGTCCTCACCGGACCGCTCTCGCAGATGGGCGGCACGGGCGTGTTCGTGGCCGCATTGCGCGACGCCCTGCTTCGCGACGAATGCGACGTCGCCGTGCACTCCCTCAAGGACCTGCCCACGGGCGCCGCCGTGGGCCTGAGCTTGGCGGCGACGCCCAAACGCGTTGACGTCCGCGACGTGCTGTGCGCCAGGGACGGGCTCAAGCTCGCGGATCTTCCCGAGGGCGCCAAGGTGGGGACGGGTTCGCCGCGGCGCGCAGCCCAGTTGCGGGCCGCGCGCGCCGACCTGGAGATTGTGGATATCCGCGGCAACGTGGACACCCGCCTGGGCCGCGTCCCGGGACTGCCGGGCAATACCACCGCAGAAGTGGTTCCCGGGAAGTCCTGCGACCTTGATGCCGTGGTGCTGGCCGCAGCGGGCCTGGAGCGTATCAGCCGGTTGGACGCCGTCAGCGAATTCCTTGAACCCGACGTGATGCTCCCGGCCGCGGGCCAGGGGTCGCTCGCCATCGAGTGCCGGACCGCCGACGCGCCGCGCAAACCCGGATTAACAGAGGGATCCCAGGACGTGCTGGCGCAGGCCCTGGCCGCCCTCGACGACCCCGACACCCGGTTGGCCGTCACCGCCGAACGCGCCCTGCTGGCCAGGCTCGAAGCCGGCTGCGCCGCTCCCGTCGGTGCCTACGCGTACCGCAAGGGCAGCATGCTCCACCTGGAGGCCGTGGTGTGTGCCGTGGACGGTAAAGCTTCCGTCCGGGACAAACGCGCCACGGACGGGCTCACCGAAGTGGGCGCCACACTGCTGGGCATCGAACTGGCCGAAGTCCTCCTTGCCGGCGGGGCCGCCGACATCGCCGACCTCCAGGCCTCCTGACCCGGCGATGATGATGCCTTCCAGCGCACCCGGCCAGGACGGACCGCTCAGCGGAACCCGCGTCCTGGTGACCCGCAGCCCGGAACGGTCCGCGGCGCTTGTCCAGGCGCTCGCCCGGGCAGGAGCCACGCCCGTCCTGCTGCCGCTGATCGACTTTGAACGCGCGCCGGACCAGCACGCCCTGGATGTAGCCTGCGACGCCCTGGCCGCTGGTGCCTTTGACTGGCTGGTGGTCAGCAGCGCCACCACCGTCCACGTCCTGATGGAAAAGGCAGCGGAACGCGGACTGGAACTGGGCCGCCTGGTCCCTCAGGCCACCAGGATAGGAGCGATCGGACCCGCTACCCGCAGGATCCTGGAATCCCAGGGCCTGGCAGTGGAGCTGACTCCGGCCGGGGAACAGTCGGCCGCCGGCTTCCTGGAAGCCTGGACCGGGCGCGGCCGGATCCTGCTGCCCCAGGCCGACATCGCCGCCGACACGCTGTCCGACGGACTTCGAAAAGGTGGCGGCGACGTCACCGCCGTCACGGCCTATCGCACGGTCGACTTCCCGGCGGCAGCGGAACGCAGGCTCGCCGTGCAGCCGGAAGACGGCGGCGCTGGCCAGGCGACGGCGTCGTACACGCTGCTCACCCCCGAAGCCGCAGCGGCCGAGATCGCCGGCGGACAAATCTCTGCCGTGGTGGCCGCTTCCCCGAGCGCCGTGCGCCGCATTGCCGCCCTGTCACCGTTGGCCGGCTGCCGGCTCGTGGCCATCGGACGTTCGACGGCGGAACAGGCGGCCTCGCTGGACCTGCCCGTGGCCGCGGTGGCGGATGAGCCCACGCCGGAGGGTCTGGTGGCCGCCGTCGTCAGAGCCCTCACCCCGCCCTGACCGGGCAGACCACCCGGCCGCAGCAGCACCCACGCAACAACCTGAAGGACAGCACCCATGACTTTCCCCAGCCAACGCCCCCGCCGCCTGCGCACCACCCCCGCCATGCGACGGCTCACCGCCGAAACCCGGCTGGCCCCCGCCGAACTGATCCTTCCGGCCTTCATCCGCGAAGGGCTCACCGAGCCGAACCCCATTACGTCCATGCCAGGCGTGGTGCAGCACACCACCGACTCCCTGAAGCGTGCTGCGGCCGAGGCGGTTGAACTTGGCCTGGGCGGCATCATGCTCTTCGGCATCCCGGAAACCCGCGACGCCGAAGGGACCGCCTCCCTCGACCCGGAGGGTGTCCTGAACAAGGCCATCCGCGACGTGCGTGCCGAAGTGGGCGACGACCTGGTCATCATGAGCGACGTCTGCCTGGATGAATTCACAGACCACGGCCACTGCGGAGTACTCGACGCCGACGGGTACGTCGACAACGACCGCACCGTGGAGATCTACGCCAGGATGGCCGTTGCCCAGGCCGAGGCCGGAGCCCACATGCTGGGGCCGTCCGGCATGATGGACGGCCAGATCGCCGCCATCCGGGCCGCCCTCGACGACGCCGGCCACGCCAGCACCTCCGTGATCGCCTACTCGGCGAAATACGCTTCGGCGTTCTACGGCCCGTTCCGGGAAGCCGTGGATTCACAGCTCAAAGGCGACCGGCGGACCTACCAGATGGACGCCGGCAACCGCACCGAAGCGCTGCGTGAGGTGGAACTGGACCTCGCGGAAGGCGCGGACATCGTCATGGTCAAGCCGGCCATGAGCTATCTGGACATCGTCGCTGACGTCGCCGCCATGAGCCCCGTGCCGGTGGCCGCTTACCAGATCTCGGGGGAGTACGCGATGATCGAAGCCGCTGCCGCCAACGGCTGGATCGACCGCAAGGCAGCCATTGCCGAGTCCGTCCTCGGCATCCGCCGGGCGGGCGCCCACATGGTGCTCACGTACTGGGCCGCAGAGCTCGCCGGCTGGCTGAAGGATGCACGGTGACCGCGACTTCCGGCGGAGGACCTGTCCCGGAATCGCCGGCCGCATCCCCAACGGCCCCAGTGGGCGGGGACCGCATCCTTCTCGGCCTGAACACGTTCGGCGATGTCGGCGCGAATCCGGACGGCAGCCCCCAGCCACACGCCGAAGTCCTGCGCCAGCTGCTGGAGCAGGCGGAGCTGGCAGACGCCGTCGGACTCCACGCCTTTGGCGTGGGGGAGCACCACCGCAAGGACTACGCCGTGTCCGCGCCGGAGGTCTTCCTGGCCGCAGCCGCGGCGCGCACGTCCCGGATCCGGCTCGGCTCCGCCGTGACCGTGCTGAGCTCCGACGATCCCATCCGGGTGTTCCAGCGGTTCTCCACGGTGGATGCGATCTCGAACGGCCGCGCCGAAGTCATGCTGGGGCGTGGATCATTCGTGGAATCGTTCCCGCTCTTCGGCCTTGACCTGGCCGACTACGAGGTCCTCTTCGAGGAAAAACTGGAGCTTTTTGACAAGGTGCGGGCACAAAAACCCGTGCACTGGGAAGGACGGACCCGTCCGTCACTGCACGGGCTGAGCGTGTACCCGCCGCTCGAACACCACCTCCTGCCCACGTGGATTGGCGTGGGCGGAACCCCCGAATCCGTGCTGCGGTGCGCCCAGTACGGGTACCCGATCATCTTCGCGATCATCGGAGGCCAGCCGCGTGCCTTCGGTCCACTGGCGGACCTCTACCGCGAAGCCATGG
Organism: Pseudarthrobacter sp. 1G09; assembly: GCF_050038305.1. NCBI lineage: Bacteria > Bacillati > Actinomycetota > Actinomycetes > Micrococcales > Micrococcaceae > Pseudarthrobacter > Pseudarthrobacter sp. 1G09. The sequence continues at coordinate 2,961,325 of NZ_CP188306.1, read as the reverse complement.
GCAAATACGGACATCCCATGCAGCAGGTGGCCACGCACTCACCGGGACACGTCGCTGCCACGGATGAGCGGGCGCGGGAGGAGTTCTTCCCGCACTGGCTGGCCCTGCGCAACCGGCTCGGTGCCGAGCGCGGCTGGGGGCCGGCAGGACGCGGCGAGTTTGATGCCCTCTGCGCCCCGGAGGGCGCCCTGTACGTCGGCTCCCCGGACACGGTGGCGCGGAAGATCGTCCAGCTGAAACGGAACCTGGGCGTGGACCGCTTCGACTTTAAGTACAGCAACGGACCGCTGCCGCATGCGGCCATGATGCGCTCCATCGAATTGCTCGGCACGGCGGTGGCGCCCCGGGTGGCAGACGCCCTCGCCGGCTGACCTTCCGTGCCGCCTCCCGGCGTCCCGCGAGACCGGCCCCGGCACCGCCGGCAGCTGACAAAGGCGGCACCCGGTGCGCCGGCAAACTGAGAGAATAGGAACCATGACTTCCAGCACCCCTCGCAACGAGGAACTTTTCGACCGCGCCCGCAAGCTGATGCCGGGCGGGGTCAACTCGCCGGTCCGGGCCTTCGGGTCCGTCGGCGGAACGCCCCGGTTCATGGTCTCGGCCAAGGGCCCGTACCTGATGGACGCCGACGGCAACGAGTATGTGGACCTGGTGTGCTCCTGGGGCCCGGCCCTGCTGGGCCACGCCCACCCGGCGGTGCTTGACGCGGTCCACGCTGCAGTGGACCGTGGCCTGTCCTTCGGCGCCTCCACGCCGGATGAGGCCAACCTGGCCGAGATCGTCATGGAACGCGTCCCCGCCGTCGAACGGCTCCGCATGGTCTCCACCGGCACCGAGGCCACCATGACCGCCGTCCGGCTGGCCCGCGGGTTCACCGGCCGCAACCTCATCATCAAGTTCGCCGGCTGCTACCACGGACACCTGGACGGGCTGCTGGCCGCCGCAGGCTCCGGCGTGGCAACCCTCGCCCTGCCCGGCTCGGCCGGTGTCACCGAGGCAACCGCGGCCGAAACCCTTGTCCTGCCTTACAACGACCTCGCGGCTGTGAAAGAGGCGTTCGCCACCCACGGGCCCAACATCGCGGCCGTCATCACCGAGGCAGCCCCTGCCAACATGGGTGTGGTCACTCCCGGCGAGGGCTTCAACCTGGGCCTCTCCCGGATCACCCGGGAACACGGCGCGCTGCTCATCGTGGACGAAGTCCTGACCGGCTTCCGTACAGGCTACTCCGGCTACTGGGGGCTCACCGGCGGCGCTCCGGACGCAGCAGACCCGTGGACGCCAGACCTTCTCACCTTTGGGAAGGTCATCGGCGGCGGAATGCCGACGGCGGCCCTGGGCGGACGTGCCGACGTCATGGATTACCTCGCGCCCACGGGCCCGGTTTACCAGGCCGGAACACTCTCCGGTAACCCCGTGGCGATGGCCGCCGGCGTGGCCACCCTGACCCACGCGACCCGTGACGTGTACTCCTACATCGACGTACGCTCACTGGAGCTGTCGTCCGCGCTGTCCTCTGCACTGGACGCAGCCGGAGTGGACCACTCCATCCAGTTCGCCGGAAACCTCTTCTCGGTGGCGTTCGGAACCTCGGCCCACGGGGTCCACAACTACGCAGATGCGCAGGGCCAGGAGGCGTTCCGCTACGCCCCGTTCTTCCACTCGATGCTGGAGTCCGGCGTGTACCTGCCCCCGTCGGTCTTCGAAGCCTGGTTCCTGTCCGCCGCGCACGACGATGCTGCCATGAACCGGATCTTCGACGCCCTGCCCGCAGCGGCCAGGGCTGCCGCAGCCGCGCAAGGCTAGTTTCCACCGGGCAAGCCCGTGCCTGGACAAAAAGAAAAATCCCCGGCTGCGGCGCAACCGGGGATTTTTCCTTGTGTTCCTGTGGCTAGAGGACGTCTGAGAGGAAGCCCCTTAGACGGTCCGTGGAGGGAGCCGTGAAGATCTGTTCCGGCGGGCCGGACTCCACCACCACGCCGGCGTCCATGAATGTCACGGTGTCCGACACGTTCCGGGAGAAGCCCATCTCGTGCGTCACCACCACCATGGTCATGCCGCCTTTGGCCAGGTCCGCCATCAGCGCAAGGACACCCTTGACCAGCTCGGGGTCCAACGCTGATGTGGCCTCGTCGAAGAACATGACTTCGGGCTTCATGGCCAGCGCGCGGGCGATCGCGACGCGCTGCTGCTGGCCGCCGGAAAGGTTGGCCGGCCGGACATCAGCCTTGTGCTTCAGTCCCACCAGGTCCAACTGCTCCAGGGCCTCGGCACGCGCCTGGTCCTTGGGCAGCTTCCGCAGCTTGCGCAGGGCCAGCGTCACGTTCTCCGCCACAGTCTGGTGCGGGAAGAGGTTGAATTGCTGGAACACCATGCCGATCCGCTGGCGCAGCTCGTCCGGGTTGTCCTTCAGGACTGAGCGGCCATCCAGCAGGATGTCGCCCTGGTCCGGCTCGATCAACCGGTTCATGACCCGCAGCAGGGTGGACTTGCCCGAGCCGGACGGGCCGATCACCGAAGCGGTTGTGCCCTTCTCCACGTGCAGGTCGATTCCGCGCAGGACGTGGTTGTGTCCGAACGAAAGGTGCAGGTTCTTGCCGGTCAGGGTTCCGGAAGCGAATTCCGTCATGCCTGTGCCCCCTTGCCGATAGGTGCTGCCGCGTCGTCGGGTTCCTTCTTCTCCGGCCGGCCCGTGCGGAGCCGGTTATCGATGAAGTTGACGAAGTGGGTGAGCGGGACGGTCAGGACCAGGTACAGGACACCCGCAGCCACCAGCGGCGAGAGATTGCCGGTGTTGGCCATGGCATCGTTGCCGATCCGGAAGATCTCCCGGTCCGAGGCAGCCAGGCCCAGCATGAACACCAGCGAGGAGTCCTTCAGCAGCGAGATGAACTGGTTCACCAGGGCGGGGAGGACCCGGCGGATACCCTGCGGCACCACCAACAGGCGCATGGAACTGCCGTAGCTGAACCCGAGCGCCCTCGACGCCTCGAGCTGGCCCTTTTCAACGCTCTGGATGCCTGAACGGAAGATCTCGCCAATGTATGCGGCGGCGACCAGCGTCAGGGCCAGGATGCCCAGCGGGTACGGGTTCCGCGAGCCCGTGATTTCCCGGGCAATCGGGCTCAGGCCGATGCCGATCACCAGGATCACGAGGATGGCCGGGAGGCCACGGAAAATGTCGGTGTAGATGCGGGCAACCCAACGCGCACCGGCGTTCCGTGAGATTCCCATCATGGCCAGCAGCAGTCCCAGCAGGGAGCCGAGGATGCCGGAGGCCACGGCGAGGATCAGGGTGTTGGGCAGGCCCACCGACAACAGGGAGGGAATGACCTTGGCCATTTCCTCCCAGTTGAAGAAGGTGTCAGCCAGTTGATCGAGGAGATCCATAAACGTCCCGGCTCAATCAGCTCTGGGGAACCGTGGCGGCCTTGCTGCCCGGCTTCCAGTCAGTCGGCGTTTCGCGGTCCGGGTACCACTCCTTGGTGAGCTTGGACCAGGTGCCATCGGCAATTACGGCGTCCAGTCCGGAGTTCAGTGCGTCGATCAGGGGCTGGTTGTCCTTGGCGACGGCGTAGGCCGTGAAGTTCTGCGTGTTGACCACGGACTCGGCGATGACGGTGCCGTCACCCTCCTTGACCTGGCCGGTGGCCTGCTGCGACGGCGCCACCCAGGCGTCGACCTGGCCGTTGCGTACGTTGGCGTAGACCGTTGCGTAGTCCGGGAAACGGATGGGCTCGAGCTTGAGCGTGTTGGTGACGTAATCGTCCTGGACCGTGCCCTGGACGACACCGATGCGGAGGTCGCCCTTGAGGTCGTCGAAGCCCTTGACGTCGCTGTCTTTTTTGGCGACGACAGCCATGAAGCCGAAGTCGTAGCCGTTGGTGAAGCCAACGTTCTGGCGGCGGGCGTCCGTAGTGGAGATCGAGGAGGATCCGACGTCGAACTGCTTGGTGGAAACCTGGGACAGCAGTGCAGAGAAGTCCGTGGCCACGAACTCGACCTCGAGGCCCAGCTTGCCGGCAATGGCCCTCAGGAGCTCGTTGTCGTAGCCGGTGAACTTGCCGGACGGATCGATGAAGATGTTCGGCGGGGCGTCGGAGAGCGTTCCCACTTCGAGCTTGCCTGCGGTGTTCAGGCCAAGCTTGGTCTTGTCGATCTTGTCGACAGGGGTGACATCGGCGGTAGTGTACTTGTCCAGCGTCTGCTGGTCGCTGCCCTGCAGGGCGTCGGTGGGCGTTCCGCTCGGCTGGGAAGAGCCGGAGCCGCAGGCGGCCAGGGAGACCGCCAGTGCAATGGCAACGGGAGCGGTAGTCAGCCACTTCATCGCTTTGATTTTCATCAGGTTGTCACTTTCATCGAGTCTTAAGTCAACCGGGCCGCAAGGCTGCGCTGATGGCGCCTGGCACCTGCCCGGTGCTGGTCCAGCATGGCCAGGGCAGGGGTGACCGCAAAACTAAATTCTCTCACCTTGGGCAAATACTGCAGTGAGGCGAAGATCCGGGCGCCAGGTTGTTACAACGCCGTATGAGATTCGGCTAAAGGCGCGTGACGGGCGCCGGTCGGTCGGTCATTACCAGTACAGCCGAACAGATGGGTGCTGCTGGACGCGCCAAATGTTACGCGGCACTACTGTGACGTGCCTCGCAGCAGGGTTATGGGGCTCAAAACCCGCCGCCGGTAGCGTCCTGCGGGGGCAGCACTGGCCAATCACCTTCGATGACGGCCGTGGGCTTAGTCTTGCGGAGATACCCTTGGAAATCCGCGGCCTGCGTCACCGCCCAATCCACCTGCAGCTGATGGAGCTGGCTTGCGGGCATCATCAGTTTAGGGAATTTACCTGCCATGGCGTCCAAAACCTTCAAGGTGGCCAGGGCATCGGCTGCGGATGTGTGGGCGTTGTCGAGGACCACGCCGTACTCCTCGCAGAGGGCCGTCAGCGTGCGTTTGCCTTTGCGGTAGCGGTCCACCTGCTTGTTCATGATGTAGGGATCCAGCACGGGGAACCGGGTGAGCTGGGGGACACCGTACCGGGCCGACTCCGCCGCCAGGACGGTGAAGTCGTAGCTGGCGTTGAACGCGATGACGGGGACGCCAGTATCGAAAAGCTCCTGCAGTACTGCGGCAAGCTCCCTGGTGACCTCATGCGCTGGACGGCCGTCCTTGCGTGCCTGCTCGGTGGTGACGCCGTGCACATCGCTGGCTTCGGTGGGGATTTCAACCCCGGGATCGGCCAGCCACTCGTGCTCCCGGATGACCTCGCCCCTGTGGTCCACGACAGTGACCGATGCGGTCACTATCCGGGCGGCCCGCGAGTTGCGTCCGGTGGTTTCCAGGTCAAAGGCGGCGCGGGGGAGGGTGTTCCAGGTGCTCATACCTCCACGCTAAAGGGACCCCCGGACAATTCCGTGGAACGCCACTGCGGCTACATTGGATCAATGCGGATTGAGTATGTGCAGGCGGTCCTCGCCATCGTGAGGATGGTGCCGGCAGGATCCGCGGTATCTTATGGCGACGTCGCGGAACTGTTGGGTTCCGGGGGACCGCGCCAGATCGGTTCGGTCATGAGCCACTACGGCAGCGGCGTCCCGTGGTGGCGGATCCTGAAAGCCAGTGGACACGCCCCCGAAGGCCACGAGGCGGACGCGCTGCGCCGATACCTTGATGAAGGGACGCCGTTGGTCGGCGCCTACCGGGATTGGCAGCGCACCGGAGACGGCAGGTGGCGGGTGGACCTCCAGGCGGCTCGCTGGGCACCCGATGGAGAGGATTTCGACCGGATGGATGCGGTGGCCGAGCAACTGGAGCGCGAGCTCCACAGATTGTCAGTGGCTGATGATGGGATGTCGGTGTGACGGTAACACTCCCGCTGACAGGCCCCTTTGACGACGAATTCGAGGACTACCCGGACCCGACTGGCCCGGGTTTTGGCGAGCGCGGCGGCGCGGGCGGGGAAGCTCCTGGCGGCCGCGCTGCGCAGGGTATGCTCTCCGGCTCCGGCCCCCTCAGGCTGCTTCCTCCGAGCCAGTCCCATGCCGAACGGCCCGCACTGACCCCGGACCAGCAAGCCGCCGTCGACGTCGCAGCCGGTTCCGGGCCGGTGCTGATTCCGGGAGCTCCCGGAACCGGCAAGACCACCGTCCTTGTCGAGGCCGCAGTGGAACGGGTCCACCGAGACGGCCTTGACCCTGCAGGGATCCTGATCCTCGCTCCAACACGGCTGGCGGCGGACCACCTCCGCGACCGCTTCACCGCCCGCCTGGACCGAAGCCTTAGCACCACTCCCGCACGGACCTGGGCCTCCTACGCATTCGACCTCATCAGAAGGGCCAAGGCTGAAGGCATCACCCCCCTTTCCAGGCCGCCGCGGCTCCTCTCGGGTCCGGAACAGGACCTGATTATCAGGGAGCTGCTGGAAGGGCACCGGCTGCCCGGGCTGGAACTGCCCTGGCCCGCCGACCTCGCGGGTGCCCTGGAGACCCGCGGGTTCCGGCAGGAGGTCCGCCAGCTCTTCGACCGCATCATTGAGTCCGGCCGGACACCCGCCGACCTGGTGGAGCTGGGCAGGTCGTGTGGCAGGCAGGACTGGATCGCCGCGGCCGCCCTCTACAGCGAATACAGGGATGTGCTGGACCTGCGCATGCCGGAGGCTTTCGATCCGGCCGGCATCATCACCGCTGCCCGGCAGATCTTCCAGGACGCCCCGGAATTCCTCGCCGCGGAGCGGCAACGGCTGCAGCTGATCCTGGTGGATGACATCCAGGAAGCCAACCCTGCGGTCTTCGAACTGTTGGCAGACATTGCCGCCGGCAAGGACTGCCTGGTCACCTCGTCTCCGGACACCGTGGTCCAGGGGTTCCGCGGGGCCCGGCCCGATCTTGTGGCCGAGTTGCCCCGGCTGCTGTCGCCGGACGCCCTGGTGCTCGAGAGGCCACTATGGCACGCCCACCGGCTGGCTCCCGCTGTCGCGGAAGCCTGGCTCGGTGTGGCAGGCCGCATCTCCCAGCGGGCCGGCGGCCAGCTTTCGCGCCGCCTGGAGCAAGGCTCCGCCGGCGATGACCAGGGCCGGGTTGAAGCCCATCTGGTTCCGTCGGCCGTCCACGAGTTGCGGTACGTGGCCCAGCGGATTCTCGACCAGCACATCGGTCAGGGCCGGCCCCTGACGAACATCGCCGTCATCGTTCGCAACGGCGGCCAGGTCAGCGAACTGCAGCGCTACCTGTCCGGGCAGGGCATCCCGGTGCGGGTCCCGGTGGCTGAGTCGGCGGTGCGTGACGAAGTGGCCGTCCGCCCCCTCCTGGACGCCTATGCCATCGCCCTGGACCCCTCGCTCCTGACACCCGAAGGGGCGGTGTCGCTCCTGACGTCCAGGATCGGTGGAGCCACCCCCCTTGAACTCCGGCGGCTCCGGCAATCGCTTCGGCGCGAGGAGCTGACGGGTGGCGGCGGCCGCAGCAGCGACTCCCTGCTGGTCGAGGCGCTCCTGGAACCAGGGGCGCTGGGGAGCCTCGGGATTGAAGGCCGTGCCGCCCGCCGGACTGCCCGGATGATCCAGTCCGGCAAGGAAGCAGCCGGCCAGCCGGGAGCCAACGCCGAGTCTGTGCTGTGGGCCCTGTGGAGCGCCACCGGCCTTTCCGCGGCCTGGACGGAAACCGCCCTGGCCGGGGGACCGCACGGCGCCCGCGCGGACAGGGACTTGGACGCGATGATGGCCCTGTTCCACACGGCAGAGCGCTACGTGGACCAGATGCCCGGCGCCGGCCCGGAACAGTTCCTGGAATATCTCCTGAACCAGGAGCTGCCCATGGACACTCTTGCCGCCCGTGCCCAGGTGGACGACGCCGTCGAACTCATGACCCCGGCCAGCGCCGCAGGCCGGCAATGGCCAGTTGTCCTCATTGCCGGCCTGCAGGAAGGAGTGTGGCCCAATACCAGGCTCCGGGGGGAGCTCCTGGGCAGCACACTCTATGCGGACGCTGTTGAACACGGGACGGCCTACGCCCTGCAGCGCGACCCGCTCAGCCGGCTGCGCGACATCCGGTATGACGAACTCCGCAGCTTTTCCACTGCCGTCTCCCGCGCGGAGGAACTGCTGATCTGCACTGCAGTGGCCTCCGAAGACGACCAGCCGTCGTCGTTCCTGGACTATGCGGCACCGTTGGCCCCGGGTGAGGATGCACGGAGCTTCACGGCAGTTGAGCGGCCCATGACACTGCGTGCCCTCGTCGCGGAACTGCGCCAGCATGCACAGTTGGAGGGCGCCCAGGCGCAGGAGGCTGCGAGGGTCCTGGCAGGCCTCGCAGCCGCCGAGCCTCAGGTCCCAGGCGCCCATCCGGACAGCTGGTGGGGAATTCAGCCGCTCACATCCGCCGACGCCGTGGTGCCGCCGGGCGGCACGGTGTTTGTCTCCCCCTCAAAGGTCGAATCCGTGCAGAAATCACCGTTGGACTGGTTCGTTCAGGCTGCCGGCGGCGAAGCGGCGACAGACTTTGCCCGCAGCCTCGGCACTCTGGTCCACGCCATCGCCCAGGACATGCCTGACGCGTCCGGCCAGGAATACGTTGCAGAGCTTGCCCGCCGCTGGCCGCAGCTGGGAATGAAAGACAACTGGGAGGGCAGGCTCGACCACCAGAGGGCCGAGGCCATGGTGCGGAAGCTCGCCCAATACGTGCTGGCGATGCGCGGCAGCGGACGCAGCCTGCTGGGCGTGGAACAGGACTTTGACGTTGCCCTGGGAGAAGTGTTGCTCGATGACGCATCTCCGCGGGAAGCAGTGCTCCGCGGCCAGGTGGACCGGCTCGAAATCGACAGCGAGGGAAGGCTGGTCATCGTCGATCTGAAAACAGGGAAACGGCAGCCGGGGAAGACTGAATTGGCCAGCCACCCGCAGTTGGGCGCCTACCAGGCCGCCGTCCTTGCCGGCGGTTTCGGCGATGGCAGCGACACCGGGCAGGTGCTTCCCGGCGGGGCGGTCCTTGCCCAGCTGGGGACAACGGCGAAGTCGCCCGCCGTCCAGGAACAGGAGCCGCTGGACCCGCAGGACAACTGGGCGCTCGACATGGTCAAGGAGGCCGCAGCCGTCATGGGAGGCAACACATTCGAGGCCAGGCACGACCCCGGCAAGGGAAGCTTCGGCGGACACGGCTGCAGGCTCCCTGAGGTCTGCCCGCTCTGTGCCCGCGGACGGCAGGTGACCGAATGAGCCAGGATGTGCAGGTGCCCCTCGACGGCCGGCCAGCCGACGAACCTGCTGACGGCGAATTCCCGCCGCCCGTGCGCTTCAGCCCTGAGGAACTTTCGGTCCTGCTGGGTGAGAAGAACGTCCCCACCGCGGAGCAGTCGGCAATTATCTCCTCGCCGCTGACGCCGCGTCTGGTCATTGCCGGGGCAGGTTCGGGCAAGACCGCCACCATGGCGGACCGTGTGGTGTGGCTAGTGGCCAATGGCTGGGTCCGGCCCGAGGAAGTCCTCGGCGTGACGTTCACCCGGAAAGCCGCCGGCGAACTCGCGTCGCGGATCAGGGCCAAACTCGTTTCGTTGCAGCGGGTGGCGTCCCGGGACACCGGCGCACCGCTGTTTCCGGCCGGGATGATCAGCAGTGACGCCCTTGAGCCCAAGGTCTCCACCTACCATTCCTTCGCCAGTGGCATCGTGTCGGACTACGGGCTTCGGCTCGGCGTCGAGCGGGACGTGGTGCTCCTGGGCGGGGCGCAGGCGTGGCAACTCGCCACCGAAGTGGTCGAGGCGTACGACGGCGAGTACGGCCACTTCCGCGCGGCCAAGTCCACCCTCGTGAAGGCCGTCATCCAGCTGGCCGGCGAATGTGCCGAACACCTGCAGGAGCCCGAGGAGGTGGAGGCCTGGCTGATGGCCCGGCTTGCCGACTATGCGGCACTGCCGTACCTCGCCGAGAAGCAGAAAAATCCGCCGCAGGCAGCCGCGGACATCGCACGCATGCTGCGGACGCGGGCCAGCGTGGCGGACATGGTGGGCCGCTACACGGGTGCCAAACGCGCCAGGGGAGCACTGGACTTCGGGGACCTGGTTTCCCTGGCCGCCCGGGTGGCCCGCGATGTTCCCCTCGCGGCACACATGGAGCGGCAGCGGTACAAGGTGGTGCTGCTTGATGAATTCCAGGACACCTCCTATGCCCAGCTGGTCCTGTTCTCGCGCCTGTTCGGCGGCGGTCACGCCGTCACGGCGGTGGGCGATCCCAATCAATCCATCTACGGATTCCGGGGCGCCTCGGCAGGGCAGTTGTTCCACTTCGTTCGCGAGTTCCCGGTTCGCACCGGCCCGGCGGAAGGCCCCGCCCAGTGGGAGCCGGCCCCCACGTCGTATCTGACAACGGCCTGGCGGAACGGCAAGTCGATCCTGGCCGCCGCCAATGTCATGTCTGAATCCCTGGCCAAGGCAGAAGCGCAGCGCGGACCGGCTGGAGGGGGAGCCACAGCCGCAGCAAGCGTGCCGCCGCTGCAGCCCAGTCCATTCGCAGTGGAGGGCAGGGTGGTCCTGGGGCGGTTCGCCAGCGACGCTGAAGAGGCCGCTGCGCTCGCGGACGATGTCCTGAAGTACCGGATCACTGATTTTGAAACCAAACCGGACGGATCTTCGGTGGCACCGGCGCTCGCCGTCCTGTGCCGGCGCCGTGCCCAGATGGAAACGATCCGCCGGCAGTTTGAGGCACGCGGCATCTCCTACGAAATCGTAGGGCTCGGCGGTCTCTTGGATACCCCGGAGGTGGTGGACCTGGTGGCCACCCTCAGGGTCCTGGCCGACCCCGGAAGGTCCGATGCTTTGATGCGCCTGCTGGCCGGTGCCCGTTGGCGGATTGGACCGGCAGACCTGATGGCCCTGCGCGACTGGTCCAGCCACCTGGCCCGCCGGCGCGGACAGCTTTCGGCCAGTCCGGAAGGTGATGAACCCGGGGACGGCGACGGAACGGTCCCGGAGTCCGACCTGACCGACGGCGCCAGCCTGGTCGAAGCCCTTGACTGGCTGCCCCGCGAGGGCTGGACCTCCTCCGCCGGGCGGTCCCTGACGGAGGTTGCCCGCGGGAGGCTGCAGCGTCTGTCAGTCGAGCTGCGCCAGCTTCGGGGCTACCTTGGCGATGACCTCACCACCCTGCTGGGCGAAGTTGAACGGGCCATGCTCCTCGACATCGAAGTGGCGGCCCTGCCCGGTGTCAGCATCCACCAGGCCCGGCGGAACCTCGACGCCTTCCAGGACGCGGCTGCCGGGTTCCTGCGCACCTCCCACAGGGTGGACATCCTCGCGTTCCTTTCATGGCTTGAGGCAGCGGCTGCTGAGGAAAACGGCCTCGAGGCCCCGCCCGGGGACGTGAACCGGGAAGCGGTCCAGCTCCTGACGGTTCACGCATCCAAGGGACTCGAATGGGATGCGGTGTTCGTTCCGGGGCTGAACGCCGGGGCTTTCCCCACCGACAAGGATTCACGCTGGAGCAGCGGAACCGCTGCGCTTCCGTGGCCGCTTCGCGGGGACCGGTCCGACCTCCCGCAATGGGACCTGGACCAGCCTGACCAGAAGGGTTGGATCGACGCCGAAAAAGACTTCAAGGCAGCCGTGCAGGTACACGGTGAATCCGAGGAACGCAGGCTTGCCTACGTGGCCTACACCAGGGCAAAACATGTCCTGTGGGTGTCCAGCGCTGCCTGGGTAGGATCGCGGTCGGGGCGGAGCACCATGTCCCCCTTCCTTGCCGAGCTGGAAACCTTGGCAGTCCCGGCGGCCGGATCACCTGCCCAAGCAAGCGTGCATCCCCTGTCGCTCGATGAAGAAGCCTTGCCGGAAAACAGCCCTCTGACGCTGGAAACGGAAGTGGCAGGCTGGCCCTACGATCCCCTGGAAGGACCAATTGATCCCCGTTCGGGAGAACGGCTGCGTCTCTCCAGAGGGCGCAGGGCACCCATGGAGGCCGCGGCAGCGAGGGTGCTGGCCGAACTGGAAAAAGGGCCCGCCGATCTCCTGACCCAGCAGGACCCGGCCAAAAACCCCGGATTGGCAGGCCCGGCAACCGGCTGGGCCAGGGAAGCTGCGCTGCTGCTGCAACGCCGTTCACGCCGGTCCCACGGACAGGACGTCCACCTGCCAACCCACATCTCTGCTTCCACCCTGGTTGACCTGGAAGAGGATCCGGCGGCCGTGCTGGCCAGGCTCCGCCGCCCCGTACCCAGAGAACCGGGCATGTCAGCCCGCAAGGGGACAGCCTTCCACGCATGGGTGGAGGACTACTTCGGCTCCGCGGGAATGCTCGACCTCGGCGAGGCCCCTGGGTCTGATGACCACATCGATGCCGCCTACGACCTTGACGCCATGGTGGCGACTTTCCGGGCTTCGGAATGGGCCGACCGGGCGCCTGCATACGTGGAAGTGCCCGTGGAAACCCGGGTAGGCGACGTGGTGGTGCGCGGTCGGATCGATGCTGTGTTCCGCGATGCCGACGGACGCTGGGACCTGGTCGACTGGAAGACCGGGCGGCGGCCGTCGGGCGCGCGGCTCAGGACGCGGGCGGTACAGCTTGCCGTTTACCGGCTTGCCTGGGCGCGGCTCAAGGACGTTCCACTGGAATCGGTACGGGCAGCGTTCTTCTACGTGGGAGACAACGAGGTAGTCCGGCCACACGATCTCGGGACAGCAGCAGAACTGGAAGCGATCGTTGCCGCCGCTGTTGCCAACCAGTAACCGTTCACTGCCGCGCTCGGCAGTGAACGGCTACTGGCCGTGGTTGGTCTTGATGACGGACAGGGCCGCAGTGGAGGTATCGTCTCCTGCCCTGCCGGCGCCCTGGTCCGCGCTGGCCGGGGAAGCCGTGTCGTTGCCGTGCTCCGTGGCCGGCGCACCGTCGCCCGTTGCTGCTGCGGCGGGCGCCACCGGAATCTTGGCCACGTGAACTGCTGCCTGCGCCGGCAAGGGAACGGCGGATACTGAGGGCTGGGCCGGCACCGGAACCACCGTCACGGCGGGCATCCCGGCCCCGGCCGCCGGGCCGCCGTCGAGCGCGTCCTGCGTTGAAGAACCCGTGCGGGACTGGCCCTCCGGCGACGGGGTGTCCGACGCGGTGCCGGGGCCCGAACCTGCCGGCGCAACGCCGGCCGTGTGCCCTGGCTGGATTGGCGGCTGGGGTTCGACGCTAATGGGTTGGCCGCCGTGCTCGGCGATATCGGCGGCCAGCGTCTCGAGCATGCCCTCTGCTTCGGCCACCATTTCCGCGTCCCCCGAGGCAATGCCCTTGACCAGGTACTGGGCGAGGGCAAACTCCGCGGACAGGGCTGCCCGGCGCAGCAGGTGCGCGTCCGGGGTATCGCGGCGGCTGGCGGTGTAGCCGGCCAGGACTGCGTCAACAAAGTCCTGTTCGTTGGAGGCCACCAGCCATGCGAAATCGTCGGCGGGGTCGCCGATCCGCAGATCCGTCCATCCCGTGACTGCCGTGACGCGCTGGCCCTCCACCAGGAGGTTGTCCTCGTGCAGGTCGCCGTGCACCACGCAGGGGTTGAAGCGCCAGAGCGACACGTCTTCCATGGCGTGTTCCCAGCGCAGCAGCAGCGCTGAAGGAATCTTGCCGGTGGTGGCCGCCTGGTCCAGCTCATTAAGGCGCCGCTGGCGGAACTCATTGGGGGTGTAGCTGGGCAGGTCGGCGTTGCTGACCAGCGACCTCGGAAGGTCATGGATGGCTGCCAGGGCAACGCCGATCTCCCGGGCCAGCGGAGCCGGGCCGGCGGTGAGGTCCTCAACGCTGCGGGTACTGCCGGCCAGGTGCGAGTAAACGAAGGTGCTCAGGGTTCCCAGCCGGACGCTGCCGGCCACCGTGGGCATGAGGAACGGCAGTTCAGCCCGGATGGCAGGAGCGAAGGCACGAAGGACGAGGAATTCCGTTTCCAGCCGGGCGCTGGCTTCCGCATGGCGGGGTGACCTGACGCGCCAGCGTTTGCCTTCGGAGTCAAGGAGCAGCGCCGAGTCGAAGTCCACGGGATCATCCGGAGCGGAGCTAACTGCCGTCGGTGTCAGTCCGGGGACTGCGGCGGTTGCAACGGCTGCCAGTTCAATCGGTTTTCTTCTCACCGTCCCACGGTAGATTGCCCGCCGTCCAAGACGCCGGTCCGGTAGCGGCGAGTCTCCAGATACGTGCAAAACAGGGGGATACCCAATGGGACCAAAATGTTCAAATGTCAGTCCCAGTCAGTACGGTGGAGTCATGAGCCACGCGGAGTCTGCCACGCCCGTCCACCAGGAAACGCCCGCCCAGGGGCAACCAGCCATCACGCCGGACGGGCCGGGACTCCTGGCTGCCAACCATCTTCGCGACACTTTGCTTCCGGTGCGGCCCGCCCTGGTGGACAGGGGCTCCACGGAACGGATGAAGGCAGGAATGGTGGAAGAGCTCGCGGCCGCTCCGGACACCCTGGCGGTTGTGTTGTCGGGCAGGCAAGGGCTGGTGAGCGGGGGCAGCCTGCTCCTTTCGAACGCCCGCTCACTGCACGCGGAGCTGGCGGCAGCGGGCACCGTTCCGGAGCTGATGGTTTACCTTGGCTCCGCCTTGCCGGCAGCCGATCTTCCCACCGGGACGGAACTGCTGCTGTTCGTGCTGCCCGCTCCGGTCGAGCCGGGAACGGCAGGCGTTCCCGAGGGGGCTTCATGGGCCGGGTTCCGTGATGTGGCGGCCGGCCTGGGGCCAACGGCGACAGCCCTCTTTGTGGAGGCAAGTGCCATTGCCAACTGGCACGCCGGCCATACGCACTGTCCGCGGTGCGGCACACCCACTGAAGTGCAGGCTGGAGGCTGGGTGCGGCGCTGCCCCGCGGATTCGTCGGAGCACTATCCGCGGACAGATCCCGCCATCATCGTGACGGTGGTGGGCCCGGATGGACGCCTGCTCCTGGGCGGCGGGGGGCCGGCCGACGCAAAAAACTTCTCCACCTTGGCCGGCTTTGTCGAACCGGGGGAGTCGCTGGAACAAGCCGTGGTCAGGGAGCTGTTCGAGGAGGTGGGTGTCCGCGTGAAAGCCTGCCAGTACCTGGGCTCGCAGTCGTGGCCTTTCCCCGCCTCCCTTATGCTTGGATTTACCGCCATCACCGATGACGCCGTGGCAACGCCCGACGGCGTGGAGGTCACCAGGGCGCGCTGGTTCAGCCGGGAGGAACTCCAGGACGCCGTGCTCAGCGGTGAGATCACCATTTCCAGCAGGCTCTCCATCGCCCGGGCACTCATTGAACACTGGTACGGCGGCCGGATCCGGGATCTCGCCGACGCCTGAGATCCATATTCACAAGACTGGGCGCGGCAGTCGAACAAAGCAGCAACGGGACACAGAGCAATAGACGTGACTACAGACAACTTCACCGGAGCCCTTTCTCAGGACGGTACAGCCTCCCTGGAGGACCGCATCCTGGGCGGGCTGGACGCCGAGCAGCGCGAGGTGGCCAGCACCCTGAACGGACCCCTGTGCGTCCTGGCAGGTGCCGGAACCGGAAAAACCCGGGCCATCACCCACCGCATCGCCTACGGGGTGCACTCCGGCGTCTACACACCGCAGCGGCTCCTGGCTGTGACGTTCACGGCGCGGGCCGCGGCGGAAATGCGAAGCCGGCTCCGGGACCTTGGGGCAGGCAACGTGCAGGCCCGAACGTTCCATGCGGCGGCGCTGCGCCAGCTGCAGTTCTTCTGGCCGCAGGCCGTTGGCGGCACGCTGCCGAACCTCCTGGAGCACAAGGCACAGACCCTGGCGGAGGCGGCACGCCGGCTCCGGCTCAGCACGGACAGGGCTTCCATCCGCGACCTCGCGTCGGAAATCGAGTGGGCCAAGGTTTCCATGCTGACCCCGGCCAACTATCTGGAAAACGCCCAGGACAGGGGCGCCCCTGGCGGCTTCGACCTCACCGCCGTGGCCCGCGTCTTCCAGTCCTATGAGGACGTGAAGACAGACCGCAACGTCATCGACTTCGAGGACGTCCTCCTGATCACCGTGGGGATCCTGCAGGAGGACGAGAAAGTGGCTGCCACCGTCCGGGAGCAGTACCGGCACTTCGTGGTGGACGAGTACCAGGACGTTTCGCCTCTGCAGCAGCGGCTGCTGGAGCTTTGGCTCGGTGGCCGGGATGAACTCTGCGTGGTGGGCGACGCAAGCCAGACCATCTACTCCTTCACCGGCGCCTCGCCGCGGCACCTCCTGGATTTCAAGGCCCGGTACCCGCAGGCCAACGTGGTCAAGCTGATCCGCGATTACCGGTCCACACCCCAGGTGGTGAAGCTGGCAAACGACCTGCTGGGCGGACGTCGCAGCGGTGGTCCGGCAGCGGATGCCGCGTGGGCCGCGCCCCTGCAACTGGTGGCGCAGCGGCCCGCAGGCCCGGTGCCCACGTTCACAGAGTGCACCGACGACGAAGCCGAGGCGGCCACCGTCGCCCAAAAGATCAAGGCACTGCTCGACGCCGGCACCCCGGCAAGCGAAGTTGCCATCCTTTTCCGCACCAACGGGCAGTCTGAGGCCTACGAACAGGCCCTGGCCGCCGCCGGCATCGGCTACCAGCTCCGCGGTGGCGAGAGGTTCTTTGCGCGCAAGGAAGTCCGGGACGCCATCCTCCAGCTGCGTGCCGCCACCAGGGCGGTGAGTGAAGAGGGAGCCAGCGAACCGCTCGGGCAGTTGGTCCGGGACATCGTCTCCTCCCTTGGGTATACGGATTCCGCCCCGCACAGTGGCGGTGCACTGCGGGAACGGTGGGAGTCCCTGGCGGCGCTGGTGGCCCTCGCCGATGAGCTGGTCCAGGTCCGCGGACCGGAGTTCGGACTGGCGGACTTCGTCAACGAACTCCAGGAGCGTTCGCTCGCCCAGCACGCCCCCACGGTGCAGGGTGTCACCCTGGCGTCCCTGCACGCCGCGAAAGGCCTGGAATGGGATGCAGTGTTCCTCGTGGGCCTCAGTGAAGGCCTGATGCCCATCTCCTTCGCCGATTCCCCGGAATCGGTGGATGAAGAGCGCCGGCTCCTGTACGTCGGCATCACCCGTGCGCGGGAGAACCTTTCCCTGTCCTGGAGCACGGCGCGGACGCCGGGTGGCCGGGCCAACCGGAAACCGTCCAGGTTCCTTGACGGACTCCGTCCCAATTCCGTGGCCACGTCCAGCACCCGCGGGAAGGGCCCGGCTCCGCGGCGGAAGGCTGCCGCCCCGGCAGTGTGCAGGGTCTGCGGCAGCATGCTGTCCTCTGGCGCGGAGCGCAAGGTGGGACGGTGCAATGCGTGCCCGCCCAGCTACGAGGAACAGACGTTCGAAGCCCTGCGGACCTGGCGCCGCGAAGTGGCACTCTCTGCTGATGTGCCCGCGTTCGTGGTCTTCACCGACGCCACCCTCACCGCCATCGCCGAGGCGAGGCCGGCATCAATCGAGGATCTCGCCGGCCTGGCGGGCGTAGGTCCATCGAAGCTTGAGAAGTACGGCGACGACGTCCTGCGGGTGCTGACCGAGAGCACCGAGCTGTGAGCTCCGGCGGGCCGCCCACACTGACCACAGCCGACGGCGCGCCGGTGGAGGTCAGGCGGTCTTCCCGCCGGACCCGGACGGTGGCTGCGTTCTGGGAGGACGGGACTGCCGTCGTCGCCATCCCTGCGCGGTTTACCTCGGCCCAGGAAACCGAATGGGTCCGGCGCATGCTGGCAAAGCTGCAGCGCCAGGGGGAGCGGCGCAGCGCGGCGGGCAGGAAGCGGCCGGCGTCCGATGCCGCCCTCGCAGCCCACGCCGCCCACCTGTCTGCCCAGTACCTGGGTGGGCGCTCAGCTCCGGCTTCCGTCCGGTGGGTCAGCAACCAGAATTCACGTTGGGGCTCTGCCACCCCGGCGGACGGCACCATCCGGCTTTCGGACAAGCTGAAGCCGATGCCCCAGTGGGTCATTGACTATGTCCTGCTGCACGAACTCGCGCATCTCCTCGTGGCCGGGCACAACGCCGCGTTCTGGAAGATGCTCGAGGCGTACCCGGAAACGCAGCGGGCGAAAGCATTCCTTGAAGGGGTTTCCTTTGCCTCCGCGCGCGGCCTGGCCACCGGCCGCGGAGCCGGGGACGACAAAGCCGGCGCCCTGCCGGAGCCCGAAGGCTGGCCGGAGGACGCCGACTAGGTTGAGGGTGCTGCCGCCGCAGCGGGATGGTCAGGCCTTCGGCTGGGTGCCTTCGCCGCCGTCGTTATCGGTGCGGTCGTCGTCGGTACTGTCGCCAGCGGAGCCGGCTGAGCCGGGAACCTCGCCGGAACCCGGGGCTCCGTCGCCGTTCTCCGCTGCGCCGGCCGACGTTTCGTTGGCGTCATCGGTGGCGGGGGCATCAAAACCACCGCTGAGCAGCTTCTGCAGGGCATCGTCCACTTCGCTGTCGCTGGCCTCAGCCAGCTTGCGGCGGGCGCTGAAGCCCTTGGGATCGTCCAGGTCCTCGGCGGTGGGCAGCAGGTCCGGGTGGTGCCAGATGGCGTCCCGGCCTTCGACGCCACGCTCCTCCTTGAGGGCGGCCCACAGCGTGGCCGCGTCCCGGAGGCGGCGCGGCCGCAGCTCCAGCCCCACCAGGGAGGCGAAGGCATGCTCTGCCGGGCCGCCGGTTGCGCGGCGCCGCCGGACAGTTTCACGCAGGGCGGCAGCGGAGGGGAGCACATTCTCGGTGGCGGCGGCGGTCAGTTCGTCCACCCAGCCCTCCACGAGGGCCAGCGCCGTTTCGAGCTTTTCCAGGGCCTGCTCCTGCGCAGGGGTGCGCTTCGGCATGAAAACACCCTGGGAGAGGGCTTCCTGGATTCCTTCGGGGTTGCTCGGGTCCAGGTCCCGGGCCAGTTCCTCGATGCGCGAAGTGTCGATGTGGATGCCGCGGGCGTATGCCTCAATGGCTCCCAGGAGGTGCCCCCGCAGCCACGGGACCTGCACGAACAGCCGGGCGTGGGCTGCCTCACGCACTGCGAGGAACAGCCGGATGTCGTTTTCCGGCAGGGACAGGCCCTCCCCGAAAGCGGCAACGTTGGCCGGCAAGAGGGCCATTTCCAGGTCCGCAAGCGGCACGCCGATATCAGTGGAGCTGACAACGTCCGCCGAGAGTGCGCCGATGGCCTGGCCCAGCTGCATCCCGAAGATGGCGCCGCCCATGTTCTGCAGCATCGAGGAGGCGCCGCCCATCATGGACTTCATTTCCTCGGGCATCTGTTCCGTCATGGCGGCGGAGAGGGCATTGGCGATGCTGTTCGCCACCGGCTCCGTCAGCCGCTTCCAGGTTCCCAGTGTTGCTTCGACCCACTCAGCACGCGACCAGG
Organism: Pseudarthrobacter sp. 1G09; assembly: GCF_050038305.1. NCBI lineage: Bacteria > Bacillati > Actinomycetota > Actinomycetes > Micrococcales > Micrococcaceae > Pseudarthrobacter > Pseudarthrobacter sp. 1G09. Next base: position 2,942,039 of record NZ_CP188306.1, on the reverse strand, counting down.
CCCGCCCGATCAGTCCGGTGGACGGCAGGTCCGTGACCGGGTCAAGCCACAGCTCCGCCAGGCGCAGGGCCTCATCCACCTCCCGGGACTGCTGGGAGGTCACCGACGGATCGGAGCTGCTCGCGGCCACTCGCCGTGCATTGTCGTGCGCCAGCGTCCAGTTGACGGGCCCTTCGGACGGGGCACTCATCATGGCCTGGACCTGGGAGAACATCTGGGCCAGCAGGTTGGGATCGTTCGGCAGGCCGGCAGCCTTTGCGAGCTCGGCCGGATCAAAGTTTTCCATGCCCTTGCCGCCCATCAGGTTCTGCAGCATCTCGGCCAACGGATCCTTGGGGGTATCGTCGCCGTTCGAAGAATTGTGTGGGTTGGAGGTCATGATCCCGCCGATCGTCGGTGTGACTGGTGCTCAACCTTCACGGTACCCCGGCCATCCGCGGCTGTCTGCCGCACCGGCTTGACGTTCGCTGTGGGCAAAGAGCCCCCGGGTCCTGCTACCGCGTACTGTTGTTGGGTGACTACAACCCGTGGCGGGTACCCCTCCGAGGACCACGCTTCAGAGCTTCTTTCCCAGCCCCGGCCAGGGGATCACGACGGCGGAGCGGCCGGCGGCAATGACGCGGACGGCGGCGCGCCAACAGGTTCTGCGCCTCGCCGAAGCCCCAGGGTTTCAGCCATGATGCTTGCCGGTATGACGGCGTTGGGCCTGGGCATCGCCGTCGGGGTCATTCCCGTGCCGTACGTCATCGAATCCCCGGGGCCCACGTACAACACGCTGGGACAGGGACAGGGGACTCCCGTCATCAAGGTCACCGGGCATGAGTCCTACCCGGCGGCAGGCAACCTGGACCTCACCACGGTGTACGTCGACGGCGGCCCCAATAGCCCGGTCAGCATCCTGACCGCTTTCTCCGCCTGGCTCGACCGGTCCAAGTCCGTTTATCCGGTGGAGCTGATCTATCCCACGGGGACCACCAAGGAAGAAGCCGCCCAGCAGAGTTCCGTCGCCATGACCACGTCCCAGGAAAACGCCGTCGCCTCGGCCCTGAACGAACTGGACATCCCTTTCGGCCAGCAACTGCAGGCCGCGGGACTGTCAAACGGGTCGGCTGCGGAAGGCAAGATCCAAACCGGGGACGTCCTCAAGACCATCAACGGCAAGGACATCACGTCACTGGCCGTCATCCAGGACGAGCTCGCGGCCGGCAAGGGCGCCCCCGCAGCCGTGGTGCTGGAGCGGGACGGCCAGCCGGTGACTGAGACCATCACCCCCAAGGACAACGGCGAAGGCCGGTTCATCCTTGGGGTGATGCTGAAGTACCTGTTTACGTTCCCCTTCGATGTGCATATTTCGCTGGACAAAGTGGGCGGCCCGTCGGCCGGGCTGATGTTCTCCCTGGGCATCATCGACACCATCACCCCCGGCGACCTGACCGGCGGCAAGCACATCGCCGGCACAGGCACCATTTCGCCGGACGGCACTGTTGGGGCCATTGGCGGCATCGTGCAGAAAATGCAGGGCGCCCGCGCCGGGGGAGCCACCCTGTTCCTGGCACCCGCGGAAAACTGCGGGGAAGTGGTGGGGCACATCCCGGACGGGCTCCAGGTGGTCAAGGTGGGCAAGCTCGCGGAGGCGAGGTCCGCCGTCGAACGTGCCGGCAGTGGCCAGGACACAACGGGCCTGCCCACCTGCGGAAACAACTAGACTGGGCGCATCTAGACTCGACAGGAACTAAGCCTTACCGCCACTCGTGGCAAAGGTGACGGACAATTCCAGCTGCAGGCCGGGGGAGTACGTCACTCGCACGCACGCTTCGAATATCTGACGACCAGCTATGAGGTACCAAGTTTGTCCCGTCCCGCCAGCACCATGTCCACCGGCAGACCCCCTTCCCGACGCGGTGCGCTGACGCCCACCCTGATCGTTGTTGCCCTCGTCGTCGTGGGCTTCATCTTCTTCGCCAACGTCTGGACCGATGTCCTTTGGTACCGGCAGCTGGGGTTCATGGAAGTCTTCATCACCGAGAACCTTGCCAAGATCGCCATCTTCGCTGCCGGGTTCGCCATGATGTTCGCCGGCGTGTTCTTTGCCATCCGCATTGCCTACCGGTCCCGGCCGGTCTACGCGCCTGATTCCGATATCCGGGACAACCTCAACCGCTACCAGGCGCAGCTTGAACCGGTACGGCGGGTGGTCATGATTGGCCTGCCCATCCTCTTCGGCCTCTTCGCCGGAAGCGCTGCCGCGAGCCAGTGGCAAAAGGTATTGCTCTTCTTCAACCAGGTGGGCTTTAACAAGCAGGACCCCCAGTTCAACATGGACATCAGCTTCTATGTGATGGTCCTGCCCTTCCTGGGATTCGTCACGGGCTTCCTGATCAGCGTGGTTGTCATTGCCGGCATCGCCGGCATCCTGACCCACTACCTCTACGGCAGCATCCGGCTCATGGAGCGCGGCGTCTACACTGCCCGTGCAGCCCAGATCCACATTGCCGTCACCGGTGCCGCGTTCCTGATCCTGCTGGGCATCAACTTCTGGCTTGACCGGTATTCCTCGGTCCAGAGCAGTGGCGGACGCTGGGCCGGTGCCCTCTACACGGATGTCAACGCCGTCATCCCCACGAAGGCCATCCTTGCCGTTGCTGCCGTGCTGGTAGCTGCTCTGTTCATCGTGGCAGCAATCATTGGCCGCTGGCGCCTGCCGGTTATCGGAACGGCGATGCTGATCATCACGTCCATCCTGGCCGGTGGAGTGTACCCCTGGGTGATCCAGCAGTTCCAGGTCCGTCCTTCGGAAGAAACGCTGGAGAAGGACTACATCCAGCGGAACATCGACAACACCCGCAGTGCTTACGGGCTCGATGGAATCCAGGAGACCCGCTACGACGCCACCAACACGGCAACCTCAGGTGCCCTCGCCCCGGACGCGCAGACCACCGCAAACATCCGGCTGCTGGACCCCAACCTGATCTCTGACGCCTTCGCGCAGCTGGAACAGTACCGCCCGTACTACCAGTTCCCCGAGGCCCTCAACGTTGACCGGTACGAGGTGGACGGCAAGATCCAGGACACCGTGATCGCTGTCCGGGAACTGAACCCCACCAACGTGATAGCCAACCAGCAGGGCTGGTTGAACCAGCACGTGGTGTACACGCACGGCTACGGCGTGGTGGCTGCCAAGGGCAACAAGTTCACCGTGGACGGCAAGCCTGAATTCCTGCAGTCGGGCATCCCCTCCAATGGCGTCCTGGGCAACGACTCCTCCTACCAGCCCCGCATCTACTTCGGTGAATCCTCACCCGAGTACTCGATTGTCGGCGCTCCGGAAGGCACCGCTCCGCGTGAGCAGGACCGTCCGTCCGGCCGCGAAGGCGAAGGCGAAACCCAGTACACGTTTACCGGCAATGGCGGCCCGAACGTGGGCTCGTTCTTCAACAAGGTCCTGTACGCCATCAAGTTCCAGTCCTCGGACCTGCTGCTCTCGGACGGCGTGAACTCCGATTCGCAGATCCTGTACGACCGCAACCCCCGGGAACGCATCCAGAAAGTTGCGCCGTACCTCACCGTTGACGGCAACGCCTACCCGGCGGTTGTTGACGGCCGCGTGAAGTGGATCGTAGACGGCTACACCACCAGCCAGTACTACCCCTACTCGCAGCAGAAGCAGCTGTCTGAGGCCACTGCAGACACGCAGACCACCTCCGGCCGTGCCGTAGCCCTGCCGAACAGCACCGTGAACTACATCCGGAACTCCGTCAAGGCAACCGTGGACGCCTACGACGGCTCCGTCACCCTGTACGCCTGGGATGACCAGGACCCCGTCCTCAAGGCCTGGAACAAGGTGTTTCCCACGTCCCTGAAGCCCTATTCGGAAATGTCCGGTGCGGTGATGAGCCACGTCCGTTACCCGGAGGACCTGTTCAAGGTCCAGCGTGAACTGCTGGGCCAATACCACGTGACGGACCCCCGCAGCTTCTACAAGAACAACGACGCATGGAGTGTTCCGGCCGATCCCACAGTGGACACCGACGTCAAGCAGCCGCCGTTCTACATGTCGCTGCAGATGCCTGACCAGGACAAGCCGGCGTTCCAGCTCACTTCATCCTTCATTCCGCAGATTGTGAACAACAACGCCCGTAACGTCCTCTATGGCTTCCTGGCGGCGGATTCCGACGCCGGTAACCAGGCAGGGGTCAAGGGCGAGGGCTACGGCAAGCTGCGGCTGCTCAATATCCCGCCGGAAACCCAGGTCCCCGGCCCGGGCCAGGCGCAGAACAAGTTCAACTCCGATCCCACGGTGTCCCAGGCCCTGAACCTGTTGCGCCAGGGTGCCTCGGACGTGCTGAACGGCAACCTGCTGACCCTTCCCGTGGGCGGCGGCATCCTGTATGTGCAGCCGGTCTACCTGAAGTCGACCGGTGAGACCTCGTATCCCACCCTGCAGCGCGTGCTGGTGGCATTCGGTGACAAGGTGGGCTTCGCGCCGACCCTGGACGAAGCACTCAAGCAGCTCTTCGGCGGTAATTCCGGCGCAGCAGCGGGCGACTCGGACAACAACGGGCAGACGCCAGCCGGGCCGGCTAATCCATCGGAGCCGGGAGCGGACGCCAAGGCTGAGCTGAAGGCGGCGCTGGACGAAGCAAATGCTGCCATCCAGGCCGGCCAGTCGGCTCTTTCAACCGGTGACTTCGCCGCTTATGGTGAGGCGCAGAAGCGGATCACCGCGGCGCTGAAGAAGGCCGTGGACGCCGAAGCCAAGATTCCAGGCACCACCCCGGAAGCCAGTCCGGCACCAACGGCAACGCCGTCACCGTCGCCCAGCAACTAGCCAGGCGCGCAGCGTCCTGAGCCACCCCCGGGTGCCCAGGACCTGAACGAAAGTACGACGACGCACAGCGGCACCCGCTTCCTCCGGGAAGCGGGTGCCGCTTGCGTAACGGACGTCACGCTCTCTCGATTTGGCCCGGCGTTCACCTCCCGGTAGAGTAGTTCTTGCGACGCGGGGTGGAGCAGTTCGGTAGCTCGCTGGGCTCATAACCCAGAGGTCACAGGTTCAAATCCTGTCCCCGCAACCGGTAGAAGACCCGGACACTGGAAACAGTGTCCGGGTCTTCTTTTTGTGCTCCTGGCTGTGGCACGGCACACCTCCGGCGAGTGGCCGGCCGGGGCTTTGGGTCACGTGGTCATGGCGGCCGAAAAGATAGGGTAGTGTTGATCAAGCGACGCGGGGTGGAGCAGTTCGGTAGCTCGCTGGGCTCATAACCCAGAGGTCACAGGTTCAAATCCTGTCCCCGCAACTATGGAAAGACCCCGTTCGGCACACCAGCCGGACGGGGTCTTCTTTTTTCCGTGGATCAGGGTAGTTCCTAGTATTCTCGTTCGCAGGGCTTGCGTGCTGCGAGCACCTGGCCAGTCATTCTCGAGAGGAATGTAGTTCGATGTCCACACCCACGAAGAAGCCCGGCACCGCCACGGGTAAGCGGTCCCGACTCTACTGGGGCATCCCGGCCGTCCTCGTGGCGCTGGTACTGGTGGTCCTCGCCGCACGATGGCTTGTGGGCCTTCCCGCCGTGGCTTCCTTCGTGGCTGACTACCCGGGGCATTCGGAGCTGCCGGCCTCGGCCCCGGAGGGCTTCCCGGCGTGGCTGGCGTGGCAGCACTTCCTCAACGCCTTCTTCCTGCTCCTGATTATCCGTACGGGCTGGCAGGTGCGGACCACCACCCGCCCCAGCGCCCACTGGACCCGCAACAACAAGGGCCTGATCCGGACCCGGAACGCGCCAACGAAGATCAGCCTTGAGCTGTGGTTCCACCTCACTTTGGACGCCCTGTGGATCCTCAACGGCCTGGTGTTCGCTGTTCTCCTTTTTGCCACGGGCCAGTGGATGCGGATTGTCCCCACCAGCTGGGATGTCTTCCCTAACGCCCTTTCGGCCGCCCTCCAGTACGCATCGCTGAACTGGCCCACCGAGAACGGCTGGGTCAACTACAACGCGCTCCAGCTGCTCACGTACTTCATCACCGTCTTCATCGCCGCACCGCTGGCGTTTATCACCGGGCTGCGCATGTCCGGTGCTTGGCCCAAGAAGGCTGCCGGCCTGAACAAGGCGTATCCCATCGAGTGGGCCCGTGCCGTGCACTTTCCTGTGATGATCTACTTCGTTGCCTTCGTGGTGGTGCACGTGTTCCTGGTCTTTGCCACAGGGGCGCTCCGAAACCTCAACCACATGTACGGTGTGCGTGACGACGACGGCTGGTTCGGTTTCTGGGTCTTCGCCGCTTCCGTGGTTGTCATGGTTGGCGCCTGGTTCCTCGCCCGCCCGCTTTTCCTGCGCCCCATCGCGTCACTGATGGGCAAAGTCAGCCGCTGACCCTGGCGGCCCGTACAGGCGGTCAGGAGTCTTTGAGCTTCTGGTAGGCATCCAGTGCCCGCTCCCGTGACTCGGGCAGCTCCACCAGTGGCTGGGGGTAGCTTTCCAGTTCCGCCGTCCACGGTTCGTGGATCGCCTTGCCCTCAAGGCCGGCGATCTCCGGGATGAACCGGCGCAGGTAGTCGCCGCCGGCGTCGAACTTCTTGCTTTGGGTTACCGGATTGAAGATGCGGTAGTAGGGCGAGGCATCCGCGCCGGAGCCGGCCACCCATTGCCAGTTGGCGGGATTGTTTGCGGCGTCGGCGTCCACCAGGGTGTCCCAGAACCATTGTTCGCCCACCCTCCAGTCGGTCAGGAGATTCTTGACCAGGAAGGATGCCGCTGCCATGCGGACGCGGTTGTGCATCCACCCGGTCTGCCAGAGCTGCCGCATACCGGCGTCAACCAGTGGATAGCCGGTCTGGCCCTGCTGCCACGCGGCCAGTTCTTTCCGGCTCAGGGATCCCCATTCGAACTTCTCAAAGTCAGGCCGGAAGCTCCGGGTGGCCAGTTCCGGATTGTGATAGAGCAGGTGCCAGTTGAATTCCCGCCAGCCGAGTTCGGAGCGGAAGATGCCGACGTCGGCAGGGACCTGCCGCGGATGGCGGCGGCGGATCTCACGCCACACCCGGAACGGACTGACTTCGCCGAACCGGAGGTACGGGGACAGCCGGCTGGTTCCTTCAGTGCCGGGGATGTTCCTTCCGGTTCCGTAGTCCTCGATGGGACCGTCCAGGAAGTCCGTTAGGCGGTCCAGCGCGCCCTTTTCGCCGGGCACCCACGTGTCGGCCAAGCCTCCGCTCCAGTCCGGCGAGGTGGGCAGCAGCTTCCAACTGCTTAGGGAGTCGCTTGCCGGGAGGCCGCGGCCGGAGGAAGCCGGTTCGGGAAGGTCTTGGGGAACGTCGTAAGGATCCCGGATGTCGCCGGCTGCCAGACAGGCTCGCCAAAACGGTGAGTAGACCTTGTACGGGCCGCCGGCGCCCGTCCTGATGGTCCAGGGTTCAAAGAGCAGGTTGGCCTGGAAGCTGGAGGCCTCGATGCCGTTCCCGGCAGCCCATTTCTTCAGGCCGGCGTCGATATCGCGTTCCGCCCCGCCGTAGCGGCGGTTCCAGAAGAGGTGGCCCGCGTGCGTCTGCGCTGCCAGTGAAGTAATGACGTCGGCGGCCTTGCCGCGGCGCAGCACCAGGCGCGAACCCTGGGCTTCCAGATCGGCGCTGAGTGCCGCCAGCGAGTGGTGCAGCCACCACCGGCTGGCCCCTCCGAGCGCCCGAACACCGTCCGACTCCTCGTCCAGAACGTAGACCACTGTCATCGGCACACCGAGGTGGGCAGCTTCGGACAGTGCAGGGTTGTCGTCAAGGCGAAGGTCGTCGCGCAACCATACGAGTGACGTCAGATCTGTGGAAGCCATGCCACCACGCTACACACCGGGGAACGGCAAAGGGCCGGGACTTTCCGTCCCGGCCCCTCAACGTTGGTGATTACCTGCTGCGGCAGGCTCAGAGCTTATCGAAATCCGCCTCATCCACGGTGGAGGCGGAATCGGCCGAATTGCCCGAACCTATGGCCTGGTTGCTCTTGCCGCCGGACTTCAGTGCGGCCAGGCGGGCCTCGATCTCCACCTGCTCACCGAGGTCTTCCAGCTGGTTGAACTGTGCGTCGAGGCTCGATGCGGCGAGTTCCTGCTGGCCGCGGACTTTCGCCTCTTCACGGCGGATCTTCTCCTCGAAGCGTCCCACCTCGCTGGTGGGATCCATGATGTCGATGCTCTTGATGGCGTCGTGGACCTGCGTCTGTGCGGCTGCGGTCTTGGACCGTGCCACCAGTTCGTTGCGCTTGCTGGTGAGCTGGTTGAGCTTGCCCTTCATCTGGTCGAGGCCGTTCTTGAGCTTGTCAACCACTTCGCGCTGCGAGGCGATGCTGGGCTCAGCGCCCTTGGCCTCGCTCTCGGCAGCCATCTGGCGCTGCAGGGCCACCTTGGCCAGGTTGTCGAACTTTTCGGCGTCCGTCACATCGCCGCTGCTGCGGAATTCATCGGCCTTGCGCGAGGCTGCCAGGGCCTTGTTGCCCCAGTCGCGGGCATTGCGGACATCCTCGTTGTAGTCGTCTTCGAGCATGCGGAGGTTGCCGATGGTCTGCGCCACGGCTGACTCAGCCTCGGCGATGTTGTTGGTGTAGTCCCGGACCATCTGGTCCAGCATCTTCTGCGGATCCTCAGCGTTGTCCAGCAAGGAGTTGATGTTTGCCTTCGCCAGCTGAGCGATGCGGCCGAAAATGGACTGCTTAACCATGGTGTTACCTTTCGTCCTGCTCTGTTGTGGCCACTGCTGCCGGTGAACAGTGGTGTACTGCGCCTATCCGCCCGCCGGCATTCCGGCGGGCGCCTAGCTTGTGGTGATCAGAAGTCGCCGCCGCCGCCGGAGTCGCCGCCCCAGCCGCCGCCCATGTCGCCGCCGAAACCGCCGGAGTCTCCGCCGAAACCGCCACCACCGTCGCCGTGGCCGCCGCCCCAACCGCCACCGCCGCCGCCGTTGAGGATGGAGTTGATCAGGATGCCGCCCAGGATGGCGCCACCCAGGCCGCCGCCTCCGCCTCCGCCGCCGAACATGCCGCCCCGGCCGTAGCCCTGGTTGGCGTAGCCGTCAAAGTGGTCCACGTCCGCCTGGGCCAACTGGGCTGCCTGCGCGGCGAGGGCGTGTGCCTGCTGTGCGTAGGTGAGGGCTGTGACGGGATCGGTCCGCGCAATGGAGAGGGCGTAGTCCAGGTTCCGCTGGGATTCCGCCAAACGGGTCCGCGCCTCGGTGCCGACGCCGCCGCGGCGGGCCGTGATGTAGTCCGAGGTGGCGCTGATCTGTGCCTGGGCGGACATGATGGTCTGCTGCAGCGAGGCCTGGGCCCGGCGCGCCTGTTCCTGCTGGTCGCGGATTCCGGTCAGCGACTGGTCAAGGGACTGATGGGCAGTCTCAACCCGCTGCAGCGTGGCCATGGGGTCGATCTTGCCACCCTGGATTTCGGCTTTGACCTGGGCCAGGGCAGCCTCGACGCCTGCTACCGGGCCGGCAAGCTCGGGGTGGGCGCCGGATTGGATCATTGCCCGGGCCTGGGCCAGGTCCTGCGAGGTGTCCACCACCGCGGCCTCAAGGCTGTTCCGGGCTTCGTCCAGGCTGGACGAGAGCTTGGAGATGGCATCCATCAGGACGTTCGTCTGGTGGAGGCTTTCCTCGGCAGCGCGGACGGCCACGGCGGCGAGGCTTGCTTCGCCCTCATCCAGCTTCTGCTGCGCGGCGGTACTGGCGTTCTTGACGAAGGCGAGGCGTTCCTTGGCCTGGAGAATGTTGTCGGACACCTGGGCCAGCGCGCTGTCGGCGTACTTGGCGCGCAGCATGGTGAGCGATTCCTCGGCGTTGGCAATCTTTGCGTCGGCGTCGCGTGCTCCGGCATTGACGGCGGCCAGGGCCTGGGGAGCGTTCTTTTCGAGTTCCCGCAGGGAGTCGAAGTCCGCCTTCTGCTCCTGCAGGGAGGCCAGAGCGGCCTCCGACCTACGGATGATCTCGCCCAGCCAGGTCCGCTGCTGCTCTTCAGTGTCCGGGATGTGGTCGTCGAGCTGCTGCTGGAGTTTGAATGATTCGCTCATGTGGGCTTTGGCCTCATCGAGGGCCTTGGTGAAGTTGCCAACGGCGGAGTCGCCGTACTGCGCCTGGGCGAACATGAGTTCCTGCTCGCTCGACTTGATGGCGTCATCAGCCTCGATCAACAGCGGGCCGCTCTTGCGGCGCAGTTCCTCGACGCTGAGGGAAGCCAGCGGATCCACCTGGCCACCCTGGGGTCCATAGCTGGCGCTCGAGGCCTGACCGGCCGCCTTCTTGCGGCGGTTGCGGAAGTACAGGTAGGTGCCCGCACCGCCGGCAGCGACAACACCGGTACCCACGAGCACCGCGGCTCCGGCTCCGCCTTCGGACGGAAGCTTACCGCTGCCGCCGCCGGCTGCGTCGCCGATCGCCGATGCCGCGTTGATTGCAGCCTGTGCATAGTTGTCGTTGGCGAGCTGCGGCCCGATGGCTGTCGACTTGATGTTCTCAATTTGGGCGGCGGTGATCTTTGTGCCGCCCTTGTTCAGGATGTACTGCCTGACACTGGGGTCTGTGGCAATCGCAAGTATTAGGGCATTCGGCCCTAGGTTCGCTTTTTGCGCTACTTCGTCAGTCCAGGCTTCGCGATCCGTGGGGTTCTCGAATTTCTTCACGGTGACGACATGCAGCACGGTGGCGTGGTCGGTGCCGAGCTTCTTGATGGCAGCTTCGACCTTTGACTTGTCTGCGCCCAGCACCCCGGCCGAGTCGACGATCTTGCTCTGGGGATCCAGGGTGACCGGATCTTCGGCCCAGGCCGCGCTGGCGGGCACCGCCAGCAGGCCGGTAAGGCCAACGACGGCGAGAATACGTTTGAACTTTGACCGCATGTGCAACCCTTCAGCACGCCTGACACCGATTCCGGACGAATCAGTCGTCACGAAATCCAGCAGCGCCCCCACGCTCGGTGTGAAGCCGCAGGTCGCTGTGGCATTTCATCTTGATTCTATGGTGCACCCCACAGGCCGTCCATTGAGCTGAATATGCCACCAGCGAAACGATGCTGGCAGGTCCGGGCCCAGGGAGGTCATAGCTGGTGATCAGGCCCCAGCCGCGTTCAGCAAGCTCCCAGCAAACATCCGAACTTGTTCCAGCGACGGGGTACATAGTTAATGCAGACGAGGATGAAAGGAAGTCCCATGACTGAGAACCAAAGTTCCGGACACGGCCCCGAGGACGGCCGGTCCACCAGCCGGAATCCCTGGCAGCAGCCCACGATGCCGGGAGACGGTCCCACGGACGCTCGGCATGCGGACAGTCCGGGTACCGGCCCTGAAGCAGCAGGAAACCAGAGCGCGGACGGCAATACTCCTACCCACGCGAACACCGGGGGAGCTGACCAGGGGCGCCAGTACCCCACCGAACAGTTTGACCGGCAGGCCACGGACAACCCCACCCGGGAAATTCCGCGCGGCCAGCACCCCGAGTACCCGCAGCGCCAGCCGTTCTACGGCCAATCGGCCTATTACGGGCAGAATCCGCAGCACGAGCAGAACCAACACAACGGGAACGCGCACCACTACGGCCAGCCGGCTGCCGGAACTGCCCACGGGGCACCCGCCGGCGGCGTTGGATTTGCCCCCAACGCCAAGGATGCTCCTCGGCGCAAGGCGACGTTCGGCGTCGGGACCCTGGTGGCCAGCATCCTTGCTGCCGGCCTCGTCGGCGGCGGGGTGGCTACCGTTGGTTCCGGCGAGCTGTTCGGCAGCACAGGAACCTCCACTACGGCCAGCAGCAACAGCCAGCCCGGCACCGTGATCGTCAACAACCAGGACAGCGTCAACGAGATCACTGCCGCCGCCGTGAAGGCATCGCCGAGCGTGGTCACCATCAGCGCCACCAGCGGAAGTTCCGGCGGAACCGGCTCGGGAATCGTCCTTGACGACCAGGGCCACATCCTCACCAACACCCACGTGGTGACCCTGGATGGCCAGTCTTCCAACGCCAGCCTGGAAATCCGCACCAGCGGCGGCAAGGTGGTTCCCGCCAAACTGGTGGGCACCGACCCGTTGTCTGACCTTGCGGTGATCAAGGTGGACGACACGTCCGGCCTCACGCCTGCCACGCTCGGCGACTCTTCCAAGCTCAATGTGGGCGATACCGCCATTGCCATCGGTTCACCGCTTGGACTCACCGGCACCGTGACGGACGGCATCGTCTCAACCCTCAACCGCACCATCAGCGTGGCCTCGTCGGCGGCGCCCGAAGGCGGGGACAACAGCCAGGGCGGGGACGAGGGCTTCCAGTTTGCGCCTCCCGGCGGCGGCCAGAGCCAGCAGAATTCAAGCCAGGGATCCATCGCCATCAATGTGATCCAGACTGACGCGGCCATCAACCCGGGCAACTCCGGCGGCGCACTGGTCAACAGCAAGGGCGAGATCATCGGCGTAAACGTTGCCATCGCCTCCGCCGGCTCGGGCACCTCATCCTCCTCCAGCGGCAACATCGGTGTAGGCTTCAGCATCCCGATCAACAACGCCAAGCGCGTGGCCCAGGAGATCATCGACAACGGCAAGGCGTCCCACGGGCAGCTTGGGGTCAGCGTCAAGGCAAAGACGTCCTCCGGAGCATCCTCCGAGTTCTCCGTCGGCGCAGACGTTGCCACCGTAGAAGCCAACTCGCCCGCAGCCAGTGCGGGGATCAAGGTGGGCGATGTCATTACCAAGTTCAACGACCTCGCCATCGGTGAGCCGAACCAGCTGACCGCGGCTGTCCGCGAACAGCCGGCAGGATCTTCCGTGAAGATCACCGTCCTGCGCAGCGGCAAGGAACAGACGTTCGACGTCAAACTGGGCACCGCGGCCAGCTAGGCCACCACACCGGTGAACCGGCAATAACGACGGCGGCGCCGCACCTTCGGGGGCGGCGCCGCCTTCGGCTGACCACCCGGCCGCCGTCTCTCCGGATGCGGGCGTCCGCGCAGGGAAACGCACGGACACAGGGGTTAACCGGGCGTCACATGGCGGTCGCAATATGGTTAGCTAGACCTACCCGCATGCCGGGCACTCCGCGGCCATGACCTCACCCGGCTGGCTGTCCACAAGCATGGAAGGCTGCTGTCACTACAGTGGAAGATACTTTGAAGATCGTCGTCCTGGTCAAGCATGTACCGGACGCCCAGTTCGACCGCCACCTCAACGGAGAAGGCAACACTACGGACCGCGATGAAAGCATCCTGTCCGAGCTGGACGAGTACGCGCTCGAAGCGGCGCTGCAGCTCGCCGAGGCGCGCGGCGGCAGCAAGGCCGGCAACCAGGTCATCGCCTTGAGCATGGGCCCCTCCGGGGCAGTCAACGCCGTCAAGAAGTCCCTGCAGATGGGTGCCACCGAAGGCGTACACCTCACCGACGACGCCCTGGCAGGCTCCGATGCGGCCGCAACGTCGCTCGCGCTCGCAGCAGCCATCCGGCACCTCGGCCAGGTTGACCTGGTCATTACCGGCATGGCATCCACCGATGGCGAGACGTCCCTGGTGCCGGCTCAGCTGGCCGAACGGCTTGGCCTGCCGCAGGTGACCTTCGCTTCCTCGCTGGAGGTCGCCGGTGGCAGCCTGACTGCACGCCGCGACGCGGATACTTCCTCGGAAACCGTGGAAGCACCGCTGCCGGCAGTCGTGTCCGTGACAGACCAGATTAACGAGCCCCGGTACCCCAACTTCAAGGGAATCATCGCTGCAAAGCGCAAGAGCATCGCCACGCTGTCCCTCGCGGACATCGGAGTTTCCCCCGACCAGGTTGGCTTCGCCGGCTCCTGGACCACGGTGACCAGCGCCGAAGAACGGCCGCCACGGACCGCCGGCACCATCATCACCGACGAAGGCGACGCCGGCATCAAGCTGGTGGACTTCCTGGCCGCCCAGAAGCTGCTCTAAGAGGATCACAGACATGGCAAAAGTACTCGTTTTCATTGATAACCCGGGCGCAGCCCTGAAGAAGAGCAGCCTTGAGCTGCTGACCCTGGCCCGCTCGCTGGGGGAACCCGCCGTCGCTGTCAACGGTGAGCTCACCGACGCCGTCGCCGCCTCCCTTGCCGAATACGGCGCCGCGGCCGTGCTGCGGCCCTCTGCCCAGGACCTGAACGACTTCCTGGTCGCCCCCAAGGCCGCCTTCCTGGCCGCCGCCGCAGAGAACATGGGAGCCGGCGTCGTCCTGCTGGACAACTCGCCGGAAGGCAAAGAAGTAGCGGCACGCCTGGCCATCCGGCTCAACGCCGGCGTCATCACCGACGTCGTGTCCGTGGATGCCGACGGAACCGCCCACAAGTCGGTCCTGGCGGGGTCCTACACCACCGCCTGCAAGGCCAAGACCCCGGTGTCTGTCCTGACCATCAAGGCCAACAACGTGGTACCGGAACCGGCGGCAACAGCCTCGGCACCGGAAACCCTCACCGTGGAAGTTTCAGCCGGAACCGTTCCCGCTGCCCGCATCACTGCCCGCGAGCAGAAGGCGGCGAGCGGACGCCCCGACCTGACGGACGCTCGCGTAGTGGTGGCCGGCGGGCGCGGCATGGACGGTGACTTCGGCCCCGTCGAGGAACTGGCAGACGCCCTGGGCGCTGCCGTGGGTGCATCGCGTGCGGCTACCGACGCAGGCTGGATCAGCCACGACGCCCAGGTGGGACAGACCGGCAAGACCGTGTCGCCGCAGCTTTACATCTCCGCAGGCATCTCGGGCGCCATCCAGCAGAAAGCCGGAATGCAGACCTCCAAGGTCATCGTCGCGGTCAACAAAGACGCTGAGTCTCCCGTCTTCGAAATCGCAGACTTTGGAATCATCGGCGACGTTTTCGATGTGCTGCCCCAGGCAGCGGCGGAAATCAGGAAGCGCAAAGGCTGACCTTGGCTGCACTGATTCAGCAGGACCAGAGCCCGTTCAATCCGGAAATCCACCGGGTGGAGCGGGTGCTCTGTTTCGCGGCACATCCGGATGACATCGACTTCGGTGCTGCCGGGACTATCGCCGCCTGGACGGCGGCAGGGGTGCAGGTGAGCTACTGCATCATGACCGACGGCGACGCCGGGGGATTCGATCCGGCCCACCGGGCAGACATCATCGCCATGCGTGACGCTGAGCAGCGAAGGGCCGCCGAAATGGTGGGCGTCTCCGACATCCATTACCTGCACCAGCGCGACGGCTACCTCGAACCGACCCACGAGGTAATGCGCGGAGTGGTGCGGCTGATCCGCGAAGTCCGTCCCGACGTCGTGCTTTCCATGCATCCTGAACGTAACTGGCGGCGCATCCAGAAAAGCCATCCGGACCATCTGGCGGTGGGGGAGGCCGTGACACGCGCCGTCTACCCGGCGGTCGAAAACCCCTTCGCCTACCCGGAACTGGCTGAAGCAGGGCTCGAGGCGTACAAGCTGCCGTGGCTGTGGCTCTATGCGGGGCCGGAGGAGCGCGAAAACCATGTGGTGGACGTGACCGGCCACGTGGACGCGAAACTTCAGGCCATTCACGTGCACGTGAGCCAGCATCCCGATGTGGCAGCCATGGAGGCAGCCGTCCGGCAGGGCATGAGCGTCAACGCCCAGCGGGCCGGGCTTCCGGCCGGGCAGAGCGCAGAGGCGTTCCACGTAGTGGCTGTGAACGGCCCAGGCACCATCGCCGGCTTCTAGCCGCCAACGCAGAACACCCCGCCTCCTTCAGGAGGCGGGGTGTTTTTGCATTCGGGGACCGTCTACGCTCCGAGCGGAGCCGCTGCGACCGTGGGCAGGGTGGGGGTACGGGAACCGCCAACAGGCTCCACCGTGATTCCGAGCGTTGCGGCTGAAGAAATGCCTTCAACCACAGCCGGCTTGGACAGTGCTTCCTTGTCCATCAATCCCTGGGAAACGGGTGCCGAACCGTCCTTGGGAATGAGCCACATCTGGTACACCTTGCCCGCCGGAGGCGCCGGAACTCCGTTCATCTTCACCACGGCGGCGTTTTCCGAGGGCGAGATGAACAGGGTGGCCGTACCGCCGCCGGTAACGTCCACAGACGCCTCGCGAAGATCCGATGCCCTGACTACCTGGTTGACGGGATCGTTCTGGTCTGCGAAGTAGGCTCCCAACCCGACTCCGCCCAGGGCTATTGCCGCGGCAGCAGCAACGCCGGCGAGCCAGCGGCGTGTTCCCGGGGGCCGGCGCCGTTCTTCCCGGCGCCGGCGCGCCATGGCGAGTTCATCGCCGTCGGCCGCTGCGGGCACTGTTGCCGGTGGGGCTTCGGTGGCCAATGCGTGCGCCGGAAGCTGGGCGACAATCCGTTCAAAGAGATCGGCGGGGGGTTCTTCCTCGACGCGGAAGGTGGCAGCCAGTGTTTCCCGTGCCTGGCGGACCCTGTCGAGGAAGGCCTGGCGCTCGGGCTCCGGTGCGGAGGAGACGTACTCGTCGATGGCGCGCCGCTCCTGGTCCGTCACGGCGTCCAGGGCATAGAGCTCCGCGAGATCCACGGCCCTGCCTGATGCGAGGTCCGCGGCGACCGTATCGCCGAAAGATCGGCCGTGGTGTCCCTGGTTCATGTCTGTCATCTCAACTCACCCCCAAACAGGTCTTCAATCGGATCAGCCCGTCGCGGATTCGGGACTTAATGGTTGGTACTGCAGCGTTCAGCCGCTCAGCGACTTCCCGGTAAGTAAGGCCGCCGTAGTAGGCCAGGCGCACTGACTCCTGCTGCGTTTCGGTCAAGGTCTCGAGGCAGCGGACCACAGCTTCGGCTTCCAGCCTGCTGCTTACCTCATCTGAAACACTGTCATGCTCGATGTCCTGCGAGCTCGCGCCGTACTTTGCCTCGCGGTCGCTGGAGGACTGTGCCGACCTCACCCGGTCCACGGCCCGCCGATGGGAAATAGTCATCAGCCAGGAGAGTGGGCTTCCCGCCGAAGAATCGAACTTCGAAGCGTTCTGCCACACCTGCAGGAATACTTCCTGGGTGGTGTCTTCGCTGAGTTCGGGATCGATCAACACCCGGCGCGCCATGCCGAACACCCTGCGTGATGTCAGCCGGTAAAACTCGGCAAACGCTGCCTGGTCGCCGCGCGCTATACCCTCCAGCAGGACTGCCAGTTGGTGGTTCGAGTCAGCCGGGGGATCTGTTACTGCTGCCACAGCCTCGGTGTTTGCCTTGGGAGTCTCCATTGCTTCCAAGCATAAGTCTCCTGGCGGAGAATCTTTAGCAATGCCATTGACATGCCGAGCGGGTCTGGACCCTGCCTCCAGAAGTGTCACCTGCTCCTCCTCCATCACGCGTGCGACGATTCCCAGCTGTGATTCGGGGCTGCCGGGCCAATGGATGGGACGCCTTGCGGATTTCCTGCAGGCACCCGGCTTCGGCGCGACGGGGGTGACGATGCCTGATCAGACGTTGGCGCCGGCAAACCCCTGTTGCCGCCACGCCTCATAGACGGCGATGGAGGCGGCGTTGGCCAGGTTGAGGGAACGCAGTGCGGGCAGCATGGGCAGCCGGACAGTGGCCGTTACGTGCGGGTCGGTCTTCACCTCGGCGGGCAGGCCATCGGATTCGCGGCCAAACATCAGGACGTCGCCGGGTTGGTAGGCGATGTCCGTGTAGCTGGCTGTGCCATCGGAGGTGAATGCGTAGACGCGTTCCGGCTGCAGGTGGCGCCACGCTTCTTCAAGGGTGGGATGCACGGTGACGACGGCGAGGTCATGGTAATCCAGGCCCGCCCGCCGGAGCTTCGCGTCCGAAAAGTCGAAGCCCAGCGGCTCCACGAGGTGCAGTTCCGCACCTGTGATGGCTGCGAGCCGGATGGCATTGCCCGTATTGCCGGGAATCTCGGGTTCGTGAAAGAGGATGCGGAACACCATTCCATCCTAGCTACCGCAGTCAGTGCATTCCGCGCAGGAGGCGGGCAAGGACCGGAACATTCACGGTGTTGGGTGCCGGGCCGGAGGACAGGAACTCCTTGAGCCCGCGGGTCAGCCCCGCGGCGTTCACGATCCTGACAGTTTCAAGTTCGCCAGCTGATCGCCGGTGCTGGTCAATCACCGGTTCGTGCAAATTTCCGCCGGGGCTGTGGACCACAGTCCATCCCGTCACGTTCAGCTCGGGGAAAATATCCTGCATGGCCCGCACCACCTGACCGAGTTGCGGTGGTGCGATGGCACGCCCGCCGTGGTTCAGCGTCCGGCCGTCCCACGCGTAGGCGCCCTTGGGAAGCAGCATGGAACCCACCAGCGCCAGCCGGTAACCAGAGAGGACCGCGTGATCGATGTGGCTGTTGTCAGCAGGGGACAGGAGGCCGTTGATCAGCCTGGCGGCCGGGATGGCCGGCAGCACCTGCCGGGTGAGGAGCTGAACTGTGCGCATCTCGCGCTGGATCCTGGCCTCGGCGCCGAAGATCCCGCGTTTACGCGGCATGCCGTGGACCTGCTGGCTGGCCTGGGCGAGGGGAATCAGGGGAACCATGCCGCCGTCGTCGTAGGGCGGCACATAAAGGGGCGGGTCTCCGGCGGTGTTGCGCGTCCCGGGCTGGCGGTGGACGGTAGCGGAAGCCCGGCTCCCGGCAGGTGGAGCGTCAAAATGCGGGCCACTGTCCGCTGAACCGTTTTGGAAGGAGCCGGCCGCATAGGAACGGTCGTACGCCTTGCGGCGCTGCGGATCGATGAGGGTTTCATACGCTGCAGTCACCTGCCGGAAAATCGCGGCATCGCCGCCCTGGTCCGGGTGGGCCGAGCGGGCAGCGCGGCGGTACGCCAGCTTGATTTCCTTGTCGGTGGCAGTGACGGCCACCTTGAGGACCTGGTAGTGGGAACTGTTGCCCTCAGTCAAACACTCATCCTTTTCTCCGTCAGCCGGCCCGTGGGAATCCGGCCTGCCCAGTCTAGCCAGCGACCTTCCCCATGAGACGGCCGCGGACCCTGTTCTCTCAACGTTTGTCCGGCCGGCTCCGGTTCCCGGCGCCCTGGAGTTTAGACTCGTTGGGGCACGGCCGACGCGGCCGTCCGGGAACTGACTGGGGTGGAGATGGAGATGCCGACGGCGGACAGGGCTGCGCGCGCAAGGCCTCGGTGGGTGCTGCTGCGGGCGCTCGCGGTCGGAGCCGCAGTGGTGGGTACTTTGCTGGCGGGGTGCAGCGTGGATGTCCGCGATCCGTCCGTTCCCGAACCGGTGCAGAGTCCGTCGGCGCTGGCCACCCCTACTATCACTCCAGGCCATGATGCTGAAGCAGTGGCTGCACAGGACCTTCCCTTCAGCGCCGGCGCCATCCTGGCGCGCGGTGTTCCTGTGGGGCTGGCGGACGGCCTGAAGGAGGCCCCGGGGTGGAAGCAGGTCAAGGACAACGTCGCCGGCGAAAGCCAATATCTTAAGGCGGACGGCTGCCTGGTGGCGGCGAAGGTCAGGGGTAACCAGACGGCGTTGGCCAAGGGCGACGACCGCGAATCCACCGTGTCGCTCTTCAAGTACCTGGACCCCACCATCCTGCCGGAATACCTCAAGACGGAGAAGTTGCGGTGGGGCGGCGATCCTGACGCGCCCGCCCGTACCGTCGAGGTACTGGCGCTGGAGCCCGCCGTTCCGCAGGGCGGCCGGGCCACGGCAATCCTGGCCCGGCTGTTTGCGACTGCAGGTTCTTCGGTCTACGTCAGTGTGTCCTGCCCTGATACCGAATCCTTGGGATCGGCACGTGGCGACGTCGTAAAGTTCCTGCCGGTCCTGCCACCGTCCAACTAAGTGGTCCGCGGCGCTGTCTGCTCCTGCCGGGACGCTCCGTTCCGCTGGGCGCTGCTGCTCCATTGCGCCAGGCGGTTGAGGGCCAACGCACCCAGCAGCAGGCCGAAATCGCGAAGGGCAACGTCGAAGAAGCTTCCCAGGACGAGGAGGTTGATGATGATGCCGGCCAGCCATGCGGCCACCAACAGGGATCCGAAGCGGGGGCGTATTGCGACGGCGATGCTTGCCATTACCTCCACGACACCTACCACGTACATGAAGGTTTGGGGTTGGAGCGGCACCAAGGCGGTGGCCTGCGGGGCGAGGTAGACGGTCCAGTCCGTAAGCACGTTCGTGAACTTGTCCAGGCCGAACACGATGGGAGCAACGGTGAACACGGTGCGCAGGAGCAGGAAGGCCTGCCGCGCCGGATCAACGGCCGTCAGGAGATGGCTGCGTGTGGCTGATGCAGTTTTCATAGCAACTCCTTCTAAAAGTAGATTCCACTATTTTAGAAGCTTTGCAGGTCTATAATCAAGAGATATTGACTATGGAAGTGGTGGATCATGGGCAGGCTTCCTTGGGTGCGCCGTGTGGCGGCCCTCGCCTCGCTGGCCGACGACAAGCGGCTCCGGATTTTTGAACTCGTCGCTGCCGCCCCGCAGGCGCTGGGACGCGATGAGGTGGCCGGCGCGGCCGGCGTACCGAGGAGCACCGCCTCGTTCCACCTGGACCGCTTGGTCCAGGACGGCCTCCTGTCCGTGGAATTCCACAAGCCGCCGGGACGCACCGGGCCCGGATCGGGCCGGCCGGCCAAGATATACCGGCCCGCTGCCCGGGAAGTTACGGCCTCGGTTCCCGAGCGGAACTATGACCTTGCCGGAGAAGTCCTTGCTGCGGCCATTGAGCGGGCACAAACCACGGGGGAGACGGTGGGCGATGCACTTCGGGAAGCTGCCTTTACGGCGGGCCGCGACCAGGCTGGCGGCGCCGCCTCGCTGGAGGACTTCCTGACGTCCACGGGATACCGGCCGGTTCCGGACGGGAGCGGCGGCTACACGCTGCCAAACTGCCCGTTCCACCGGCTGTCCCGGGAGTACCGCGACGTAGTCTGCGTCATGAACGGAGCCTTCCTGCGCGGCGCCGCGCAGGCCTGCGGGGGCAGTGGGGACGATGTGGCGGCCGCCGCTGTCCCGGGAGGATGCTGCGCCAGGATCAATGCAGATACATCTGCGGGTACACGGCAGCCAGGGGCGGCCACGCCCCGGGGATAGAATTGCAGCGTGTCCGCCTATCTCGATCACGCCGCCACCACCCCACTTTCCGCCGAAGCGCTGGCCGCTTTAACGCGCGAGTTGGCCCGTACCGGAAACCCGTCCTCACTGCACGGCTCAGGGCGGCGGGCGCGCCGCACGGTCGAGGACGCCCGGGAAGTGGTGGCCGCTGCCGCCGGCGCCCACCCCTCCGAAGTCATCTTCACCTCCGGCGGCACTGAGGCCGACAATCTCGCCGTCAAAGGCCTGTTCTGGTCCCGGGTGGCAGAGGATCCCGCGCGGCGGAGAATCCTCTGTTCCGCCGTCGAACACCACGCAGTACTGGACACTGTGGAATGGCTGGAGCGGCACGAACACGCTGACGTGACGTGGCTGCCTGTAGACAGCGACGGCGTAGTGGACTTGGGCGTCCTGGAAACTGAACTTGCGCGCGAACCCGGATCCATTGCCCTGGTGACCGTGATGTGGGCCAATAACGAAGTGGGGACCATCCAGCCCATTTCGCGGATTGTCGAGATGGCCCACGCGGCTGGCGTTCCTGTCCATTCGGATGCTGTCCAGGCCTTCGGCTCGGTAGAGGTGGACTTCAAGGGCTCGGGACTGGACGCCATGTCCGTGTCCGGACATAAGATCGGCGGGCCGGTGGGCGTGGGGGCGCTGCTCCTTGGCCGGGCAGTCAAGCTGACCCCGGTCCAGCACGGAGGTGGCCAGGAGCGCGATGTCCGCTCGGGAACCCTGGATACGGCGTCCATCGCCGCTTTTGCCGCCGCGGCCCAGGGGGCCACCTCTGCCTTGGCCTCGGAGTCCAGCCGGATCGCCGCCCTTCGGGACCGGCTGATCGACGGCGTCCGCGAGCGGGTGCCGGAAGCGGTCCTTCGCGGTGCGCCCGGCGACGGCCGGCTGCCCGGCAATGCCCATTTCACCTTCCCGGGTTGTGAAGGCGATTCGTTGTTGTTCCTTCTGGATCTCGCCGGCGTGGAGTCCTCCACCGGTTCGGCGTGCACCGCCGGGGTGCCGCGCCCCTCGCACGTCCTCCTGGCCATGGGGCTGGATGAGGAAACCGCGCGTGGTGCGCAGCGCTTCACCCTCGGTCACGCGTCCACGGAGGCGGACGTGGAGGCCCTGCTGGCAGCGCTTCCGGATGCCTGCGCCCGTGCGCGGCAGGCGGGGATGGCCGGCCATGAATCCTCCATCCAAACGGCCGCAACGGTGGCCCGCCGGAACGTCCGCTGACCGGTGCCATTACCGGCCGCGGGCGGGCAAAGGAAGCGATTTGCGGGCGGCCGTAGAATAGATAGGCGAGGATCGTTTTCCGGCACATGCCGGCGGTCCGCCCCGGGCCACGAGCCGAATACCTCCACCAGAAAGCCAGCATGCGAGTTTTAGCAGCCATGAGCGGCGGCGTTGATTCCGCCGTTGCAGCCGCCCGCGCCGTCGAGGCAGGCCACGACGTCGTCGGCGTCCACCTGGCGCTGTCCCGGATGCCCGGTACGCTGCGCACAGGCAGCCGGGGTTGCTGCACCATTGAAGACTCGCGGGACGCCTGGCGTGCTTGCGACGTACTCGGCATTCCCTATTACGTTTGGGACTTCTCGGAGCGCTTCAAGGAAGATGTGGTCCAGGACTTCATCGACGAATACGCCGCGGGCCGCACCCCCAACCCCTGCATGCGCTGCAACGAACGGATCAAGTTCGCGGCGCTTCTCGAAAAGGCCATCGCCCTGGGCTTCGACGCCGTCTGCACCGGCCACTACGCCAAGGTCATCGAAGACTCCCACGGGAACCGCGAGCTCCACCGCGCCGCGGACTGGGCCAAGGACCAGAGCTATGTGTTGGGCGTCCTGACCCACGAGCAGCTCAAGCACTCGATGTTTCCCCTTGCAGACACGCCGTCCAAGGCCGAAGTCCGCGCGGAAGCTGAGCGCCGGGGGTTGTCGGTGGCCAACAAGCCTGACAGCCACGACATCTGCTTCATCCCCGACGGCGACACCGCCGGTTGGCTCGCCGAAAAAATCGACATGGCCACCGGGGACATCGTGGACGAAACCGGCGCGAAGGTTGGCGAGCATCCCGGCGCCAACGCCTTCACGGTAGGCCAGCGCCGCGGCCTGAAGCTTGGACGCCCAGCTGCTGACGGCAAGCCCCGTTTCGTGCTGGAGATCCGGCCCAAGGAAAACAAAGTGGTGGTCGGCCCTGAGGCGCTGCTGGCCATCGATGAGATCCAGGGCATCAAAGTGTCCTGGGCCGGGCTGCCCATCGGGGAAGTGGAAACCGGCGCGGAATTCGATTGCTATGCCCAGGTCAGGGCCCACGGGGACCCCGTGCCGGCGCGTGCCCGGATGGAAGCGGCTCCCGAGGCCGCGGACGCCCCGGCTCGGCTTGTGGTCACGCTGACTGACCCTCTGCGCGGCGTGGCTCCCGGGCAGACGGTTGTCCTGTACCAGGGCAGCCGGGTGCTCGGCCAGGCCACCATCGACGCCGCCCGCTCGCTTCAGCGAGCAGTGCTCTAGGACATTTCCCCAGGCCGGGCAGTCGCCCGCTTCACGACGCCGCCCTGCGCAGTCGGGGCGGCGTCTTTTGCCGTGCCGCCCCCTGGCCGGCAGGCCGGAGGAAAACCTCTGTTGCCCAAGGTAAATTTTGTGTCTCAACTCACAGGATTGGCGCTCTTGGGTGCTGACTCTCTGATTGAATCTACCCATCAGCACTGCGCGCCGCTGCCCGGGCTCATGCGCCTTTTCGTGGCCGGCGCGCAGGTACTCATCGGACAGAAAGTTCAGAGATGACCAAGAGCAACAAAGCACTGCACAGCGCCATCGCGCTGGCAGGCATCTCCGCACTCGCACTGACGGCCTGCACGGGCCCGTCGGGCGGAGGCGGTACCTCCACGAACGGCAGCGGAGGCAGCACGATTACCCTCGGAACGACTGACAAAGTGGTCACGCTCGATCCCGCGGGTTCCTACGACGCCGGTTCCTTCCTGGTGATGAACCAGATCTACCCCTTCCTGCTGAACGCCAAGCCCGGAAGTGCTGACGCCTCGCCGGACATCGCTGAATCAGCGTCCTTCACCGCCCCCACGGAGTACACGGTCAAGCTGAAATCCGGCCTGAAGTTCGCCAACGGGCATGCGCTCACTTCGTCCGATGTGAAGTTCTCCATTGACCGCGTAGTGAAGATCGCGGACCCCAACGGCCCCGCGTCGCTGCTGAGCAACCTGGAGTCCGTTGAGGCGACTGACGACACCACCGTCGTGTTCAAGCTCAAGGCCGCAAACGACCAGGTCTTCCCGGGCGTCCTGGCGTCAAACTCGGGACCCATCATCGACGAGGAAGTCTTCCCGGCGGACAAGGTCATGGGCGACGACGACATCGTCAAGGCCAAGCCCTTCGCTGGTCCCTACAGCATCGACAGCTACAAGAAGAACGAGCTCATCAGCCTCAGCGTGAACCCTGACTACCAGGGACTGCTCGGCAAGCCCGCCAACGGCGGCGCCAACATCAAGTACTACGCCGACGCCAACAACCTCAAGCTCGATATCCAGCAGGGCAACATCGATGTTGCCGGCCGGTCGCTGACAGCCACGGACGTCGCCGACCTGGAGAAAGATTCCAAGGTCAAGGTCCACAAGGGCCCCGGCGGCGAGCTGCGGTACATCGTCTTCAACTTCGACACCATGCCGTACGGCGCCAAGACCCCCGAGGCCGACCCCGCAAAAGCCCTGGCCGTCCGCCAGGCCATGGCCAACATCGTGGACCGCGACGCCATCGCCACCCAGGTCTACAAGGGCACGTACCTGCCTGCCTACTCCGTGGTCCCGGAAGGATTCCTCGGCGCAAAGCAGCCGCTGAAGGACCTCTACGGAGATGGCGGCAAGCCGAGCCTGGATAAGGCCAAGAAGGTCTTCGCCGACGCCGGAATCAGCGGCCCGGTCACCATCAAGCTCCAGTACAACCCGGACCACTATGGCAGCTCCTCGGGCGACGAATACGCCATGATCAAGGAACAGCTTGAAAAGTCCGGCCTGTTCACCGTGAACCTGCAGTCCACCGAGTGGGTCACCTACTCCAAGGACCGCACCGCCGACGCCTACCCGGTGTACCAGCTGGGCTGGTTCCCCGATTACTCCGATCCGGATAACTACCTGACCCCGTTCTTCGTTCCGGGTAACTTCCTGAAGAACCACTATGACAACGCCGACGTTGCGGCCCTGATCCAGAAGCAGCTGACCACAGTGGACAAGGACGAGCGCGTCAAGATCCTGGGCGAAGCCCAGGACGCCGTTGCCAAGGACCTTTCCACCCTGCCTTTGCTCCAGGGTGCCCAGGTCCTGGTGGCCGGTGCCGACGTCAAGGGTGTGGAGACCACCCTGGACGCTTCGTTCAAGACCCGCCTGGGTGTTATCTCCAAGTAGTCCGGCCAATTCTGCCCACGGCGGCCAACGGGGCGGGATGCACCAGCATCCCGCCCCGTTGGCCGCCACCAGCCAGTCCTGTGGGGGAGCAATGGCGCGGGCTTTAGCTTTTAGGTAATCCGATGACCACATTGATTGAAGCGCCGCCGGAAGATTCCGACGGCCTGTTGCCGGCCAGGAAGAAGTCGTCCGGCGGGGGACTTGGCCAGTACATTCTGATCCGTTTCCTCCTGATTTTCCCCACTATTTTCATCCTGGTCACCATGGTGTTCTTCCTCATGAGGATCACAGGCGACCCGATCACCGCCGCGATGGGCGGCAGGCTGCCGCCAGACCAGCTGCAGCAGCGGATCACCGCCGCCGGGTACGACCGGCCGCTCCTGGTGCAGTACTTCGAATACCTGGGACAGCTGGTGACCGGCAACTTCGGCACCACACTGTCCGACAACCGCAAAGTGACAGAAATGCTCGGCACCTACGGGTCCGCCACCCTGGAACTGAGTATCAACGCCCTGATCGTGGCGCTCCTCGTCGGCATTCCGCTGGGCATGCTGGCGGCACAGCGCAGGGACCATCTTCCGGACGCCGTCCTGCGCATCTTCGCCATCCTCTGCTACGCCACCCCCGTGTTCTTCGCCGGACTGCTGCTGAAGCTGACGTTCTCCGTCTGGCTGGGCTGGCTGCCGGTGGCCGGGCGGGCGAAGACCTCCAGCGAACTGGCACTGACGTCGCTCCAGGCTCCCACGGGAATTTACTGGCTGGACGCATTGCGCAGCGGGAACATGGCTGCCCTGGGCGACGTCATGGCCCACGCGGTGCTTCCGGCCATTGCCCTGGGCCTGCTGACGGCAGGGATCTTCCTCCGCCTCGTGCGCACGAACGTCATCGGCACGCTCGGCAAGGACTATGTCGAGGCCGGCCGTTCACGCGGGGTCAGCGAGTTCAGGCTGGTGACCAAGCACGCTTACAAACCGGCGCTGATTCCGATCATCACGGTGATGGGATTGCAGATCGCCGTGATGCTCGGTGGTGCAGTCCTGACGGAGAAGACCTTCGAGTGGAAGGGGCTGGGCTTCCAACTGGCAACGTACCTCACGGCCCGCGACTACGTTGCCGTCCAGGGCATTGTGGTGCTCCTGGCAGTCATCGTAGCCACCACCAACTTCATCGTGGACGTCGTCGCCGCGCTGATCGACCCGCGGGTGAGGTACTGACCATGTCCACAACTGAAGCTCCAGTACCCGTGGCCAACCCGCGGGCCTCCTTCTTCCTTCGGCTCCCGGTGGTGTCGCATGTGCGCCAAAGCGTGGGACTGCAGCGCGGGATGCTCATCATGGGCCTCGTCCTGACGGCAGTCTTTCTCCTGACCGCACTGCTTGCCCCCTTCATCGCCCCGTACGGGTTCGCCCAACTGTCTGACAGCGACGGAAACTTTCCCGCCCAGCAGCCGCCCGGCGGCAAGCACCCGCTGGGCACCACCGTTGGTGGCTACGACGTCCTCTCCCGCGTGATGTGGGGAACCCAGACGGCACTGCTGGTCATCATCATCGCCGTGGTGCTGTCCATCTTTGCCGGCGTCATCCTTGGCCTCGTCAGCGGCTACATCGGCGGCTGGCTTGACCGGATCCTGGTGGTGGTGGCGGACGCCATCTACGCATTCCCTTCACTGCTGCTGGCGATCGTCATGGCCATCGTGATCAGCGGGGGACAGTCCAGCCTCTTCGGTGGTGTCATGGCAGCGGCCATATCCATCACGGTGGTGTTCATACCGCAGTACTTCCGGGTCATCAGGGCCGAGACCATCCGGCTCAAAGCCGAACCGTTCGTTGAGTCCGCCAAGGTGGTAGGTGCGTCGAACCTGCGCATCATCACCCGCCACATCTACCGGAACGCCACGCGCACATTGCCACTGATCTTCACGCTCAACGCTTCCGAGGCGATCCTCACACTCGCCGCACTGGGTTTCCTGGGCTTCGGCATCGAACCCAGCTCGGCGTCCGAATGGGGCTTCGACCTGAGCAAGGCCCTTGCCGACACCACCTCCGGTATCTGGTGGACGGGAGTCTTCCCGGGCCTGGCCATTGTGTGGGTGGTCCTGGGACTGACCCTGGTGGGTGAAAGCATCAATGACCTCAACGATCCCCGCCTGCGCGGCCGCAAGCGGGCGAACCGCAAGGCCCCGGCCGCTTCCCCTGCCTATAACGCCGCCCCGGGACCAGACACAGAATCGAGCAACCCGTGACCGAAAACCTGGACACTCCAACGGGCAGCGGAGGCCCCGGACCGAAGACCGTCCTTGGCATCGACCATCTGCAGGTCACCTTCGCCACCGACTCCGGCGACGTTCATGCCGTCAAGGATGTGAGCCTGGAACTCAAGGCCGGTGAAGTCCTGGCCATCGTTGGGGAGTCGGGCTCGGGCAAGACCGTCACCGCCAAAACCATCCTCGGCCTGCTACCTGAAACGGCCACCAGTTCCGGCGCCGTCCTCATCAACGGCACCAACATCATCAGCCTCAGCCCTGCCCGCCTGCGCCAGATCCGCGGGCGGGACGTGGCAATGGTGTTCCAGGAACCGTCCACGGCGCTGAATCCGGTCTTTACTGTCGGCTGGCAGATCGCAGAGGGTATCCGCGCCCACTCCGGACAGGGTGGCGGCAAGCGGGTCTCAGCCAAGGAAGCCAAGGAACGTGCCATCGATGCCCTGCGCAAGGTGGGTATCCCGGATCCTGAACACCGGGTGAACTACTACCCGCACCAGTTCTCCGGCGGGCAGAAGCAGCGGGTGGTTATTGCAGCAGCCCTCGCACTGAACCCCGGACTGATCGTGGCTGATGAACCCACCACGGCCCTCGACGTCACCGTCCAGGCGGAAATCCTGGAACTGCTCCGCGACCTGCGCGGCCAATACGGCACCTCGATCGTCCTGATCACCCACAACATGGGCGTGGTGGCAGACCTGGCTGACAGGGTGGTGGTGATGTACCGGGGCGACATCGTGGAAGAGGCGCCGGCGCGGAAGCTGTTCGCCGAGCCGAAGCAGGAGTACACCCGGCAGCTCCTGGCCGCGGTGCCGCACCTGGGCCGGAACTCGGCGTCGGAAGGGCTGACGGAACGGCGCCACCAGGAGGAGGAGGTGCTGGTCGAGGCGAAAAACCTCACCATCGAATACCCGGGAAGGCTGGGAACACCGGCCTTCAAGGCAGTGGACGGCGTCAGTTTCACCCTGTCCAGGGGTGAGGTTTTCGGACTGGTGGGGGAGTCCGGCTCCGGCAAGACCACCATTGGGCGGGCCATCGCCGGCCTGAACCGGACCACCGGCGGCAGCCTCAAGGTCCTGGGCTACGAGATGCTGGACCTGCGGGAAAGGACGTTCAAACCGCTCCGCAAGGACATCGGCTTCGTCTTCCAGGACCCGGCCGCTTCCTTCAACCCGCAACTGACCATCGGGGACTGCATCGCCGAGCCTATGGTGATCCACACCCGGCCCAGCGAAGCGCAGGCGCGCAAACGCGTCGGTGAGCTGCTCGAATCAGTCCAGCTCCCGGCGTCGTATGCGGGACGGTACCCGCATGAACTCTCCGGCGGGCAGCGGCAGCGGGCGTCCCTGGCGCGCGCGCTGAGCCTGAACCCGCGGCTGCTGATTGCGGACGAGCCGACGTCGGCCCTCGACGTCTCGGTCCAGGCGAAGGTCCTGGAGCTTTTCCGGGACATCCAGGAGGAGTTCGGTTTCGGCTGCCTGTTCATCAGCCACGACCTCGCGGTGGTAGACATCCTGTCCACGTGGGTGGGCGTGCTGTACAAGGGAAAGCTCGTGGAACAGGGGATCGGCAGCCAGGTCATGGGAAGCCCGCAACACGACTACACCCGCCGCCTGATCGCATCGCTTCCGGTTCCCGATCCCGACGAGCAGGCCCGGCGTCGGGAAGAAAGCCGGGCACTGCTGGGCCTCTAGGCGCGGGGTTCGGGAACCGTGTGAAGCGCCGGTGCGGCAAACGCTGCACCGGCGCTTCACAGCCGGTTCAATAGGCTGCCTGCCCATAGACTGGATGCATGACGCAGCACAACCTCCATTCCTCCGATTCCGACGATTTCGACCCCGCCGCCAGTTCGCTGGCCGGCCAGGTCGACCAGTCGGTGATGGCTGAACTGCTGTCAATCCGCTCCAGCATCGATAACATCGATGCGACGCTGGTGTACCTGCTGGCCGAGCGGTTCAAGGCAACGCAGAAAGTCGGATTCCTCAAAGCCAACCACCGCCTGCCAGCGGGCGATCCCGGGAGGGAAGCGGCCCAGATCGCGAGGCTTCGGAGGCTGGCGGAGGATGCGCACCTGGATCCTGCGTTCGCCGAGAAGTTCCTCAACTTCATCATTGGCGAAGTGATCCGGCACCACGAAGCCATTGCCGAGGACCACCAGGCGGCGACCGGCCGGCAGGCGCAGGCGCCGACGCGCGCGTGACCGCCCAACACCCCGGGGCTTCCGCTCCGGCGCCGGAACAGCTCCTGCCCACGGAAGTGACCGCGACGGCACTGGGGCAGTGGCCGGGTGAAGACCCCTATGAGGCAGCGCGGATCATCCGTGGCGAACTCGGCAGCCCGCACATGCCGTTCCTTGCCGAGCTCCCGGCCCGCGGCGTCGGCTCCGACGCATTGGGGCGCACCGCGTCCCTCCTTGAAGAGCTGGCCGTCGATGTACAGCCCTTCGGCTGGCGCCTGGTGGACCGGCCGGGCAAGGATTACCGCCGCGCGGCCTCGGCATTGTCCACGGACATCAACATCCTGGCCGATGTCGCAGGCGCAGAAGACAGTCCTGCCGCGGAAATCAAGATTCAGCTGGTGGGCCCCATGAGCCTTGCTGCGGGACTGCACCTGCATAACGGTGAGCGTGCCCTGATCGACTACGGTGCCCGGCGCGACCTTGCGGCGTCGCTGGCTGCCGGCATGGGAACCTACCTCGGCAGGGTGGCGGCCGCCGTGCCCGGGGCCCGGCTGGTTGTCCAGCTTGACGAACCGGACATCGCTGCGGTCCTGGCCGGCACCATCCCCACGGCCAGCGGCTACCGTACGCTCCGTGCGGTGGCGGGTTCCGAAGCCCGGGAGTCGTGGCGCCTCGTCCTTGATGCATTACGCGATGCCGGCGCCGTGGAAACTGTTATTGCGGTACCTGAGGTGGAAGCGCCGTTCGAACAGATCCTCGCGGCCGGTGCCGACGGTATCGCCGTGCCGCTCAAGGCGCTGACCACCCGCCAGTGGGAACAGCTGGCGGGTGCCGCTGAAGCGGGAAAGCGGCTCTGGATCGGTGCGCTGGACGTGGCCGGCACTGCCCGGACGAAGACCGCCGACTGCGTTGACGCAGTCTGGCGCCCGTGGCGGCAGCTCGGGCTTCCTGCCGCAGCCATCAGCAGCGTCCGGATCACTCCCTCATCCGGGCTCGCCGCCGTCACCCCGTCCCGGGCACAGGAACTCCTGGGCCAGCTGATCAAGGTGGCCGATGGACTGAACCAGCAGGCCCTCGGCTAGGCCGGCCCGGACGCTCAGGTCCGGTTTTCCCATCGATCAGGCTGAGCGTAACGCGGCAGGAAACTCTGGGCGGAGCTGCCCCCGGTATAGGGCCGCAGACGGTAATCGAAGCTGCCGGCGTACACCAGCACCAGGCCGATCTGCGGTTGGATGACCTTGACCTGGATGCGGTGCCTGCCGGCGGGGCCCTCGGCCGGATCCCACCACTGCTCGGCGTAGGCCTTGGCGTCCAGCGCAGACGGCAGGGGAATGCGCAGCGGCCCGAGGAAGAGGCGGGAAGCCTCGGATACGCCGCGCAACCTTCCCTCCGGGGTCACGCTGAGGTTCAGGTCGGTGACCATCCGCCGGTACCGTCCCACATAGTCCACCAGGTGGCCTCCGCCGCTCGGCCCCTTCCCTTCGCCCTGCTCCTGCCCGTCGCTCCGCTGGTTGACGCTGGTGGTGTCCTGGAACATGCGGGTGCGGCCCGTAAAGCGGATCTCCCGCCGTGCCGTCAGGCTGGAACGGCCGAAGGGATCGAGGTGCGCGTGGTTCTCGATCCGGAACGGGACATTCTCGCCGTACTCCGGAAAGAACGCCTCTTCGCTGCTGGTAAGCCGCATGAGTGGGCGCAGCCAGGACTGTCTGCAGCCCACGACATCGAACGTTCCCTCACCAACGCCGTACCGCCCCGAGCCGGGCACCAGGGAAAAGTACTCCTGGAGTTCCGGCTGGAGCCGGCTGAAGTCCGCGCCCAGGGCCTGCTGATAAATCGGTGCGTTCATAGGGACCTCCTGCTGGATTGCGGCGCGTGATTCACAATCTACCGGCAGCCTTGAGCCGGATGTACATGTCGGCCAGCCCCGGGGGCAGCTGGTGCGGTTCGGCATCAACCACCTCCACGCCAAAACGGCGGAGTTCAGCGCTGACGGCGGCACGCTGGAGGAGTGCACGTTCGGCGGCGGCTGCCCTGAAGACTGCTGCAGCATCGCTGCGTTCGGCCAACATGGCGCCCAGTTGGGGGTCACGCACCGCGGCCACCACCACCACGTGCTGGGCGGCAAGCTGCGCCGCCGCGGGAATCAGGCCTTCCTCCGGTGCGCCGCCGTCGAGGCTGGTCAGCAGCACCACCAGGGAACGGTGCGCAGTTACCGCACGTACCTGGGCAGGAACGGCGGCCCAGTCCATCTCGATGAGTTCCGGTTCCAGCGGTGCCATGGCCTGGACAAGCCGTCCCAGCAGGTTGCCCTTGCCCGCGGTGCCTGCCCGGGCGCGTGCCCTGCGGTCGAAAGCGAGGAAGTCCACCCGGTCTCCGCCGCGCTCGGCGAGGACGCCAAGCAGCAGCGCAGCTTCCAGGCCGCTGTCCAGCCGCGTCTCGTCGTCGATCCTGGCCGCCGCGGTGCGGGAGGTGTCCAGCACCATCACCACGCGGCGGTCCCGTTCGGGACGCCAGGTCCGCACCACCACGGCGGAGCGCCGCGCCGTTGCCCGCCAGTCGATGGACCGGACGTCGTCGCCCCGGACGTAGTCGCGCAGTGAGTCGAACTCGGTGCCGGCGCCGCGGATCTGGACCGCCGCCTTGCCGTCGAGCTCGCGGAGTTTCTGCAGCTTCGAGGGCAGGTGCCGCCGCGAATTGAACGGCGGAAGCACCCGGATCGACCCGGCAGACATGACGGTCCGCTGCCGGGCGGCAAGCCTCATGGGGCCGAAAGAACGGAAGGTTACATGCGGCGATTTCAGGTCGCCGCGCCGGACAGGCCGGAGCACGACGGCGGCACGCCGGCTTTCGCCCGCGGGCACTTCCACCAGCTGGATCGGGTTCGCCGCCCCGGCCGAAGGCTGCCAGGCGTCGCGGAAACTGCCGCGCACGCGGCGCCGTCCGTTGTTATGGATGGTGAGCGCGGCGTGCGCCGGCGCGTTGAGGGCGACGTTGACGGGCCCGCTGCGGACCACCTGCAGCAAGCGGGGTGATCCGGCCAGGGCAAGGTCAGCGCCTGCAACGGCTGCGAGCACAGCGGCCACGGCGAAGAACGAGCCCCACCCCGGCAGCAGCAGGACCGGTATCAGCCCCAGCAGTACCAGGAGGACAAAACGCCCGGAAATGGCCATCAGCGCGGGACGGGGACCGACGCCAGGATGCTGCCCAGCACGTCATCCACCTGCACCCCGTCCATCTGTGCTTCCGGCTGCAGGGCCACCCGGTGCCGCAGGCAGGGGAGGGCGAGCGCCTTGACGTCGTCCGGTGTGACGAACGTCCGGCCGGACAGCCATGCCCAGGCCCGGGACGTGTTCAGCAATGCTGTCGCCCCGCGTGGCGATACACCCAGCAGGAAGGACGGGGCAGTCCGGGTAGCCCGCACGAGGTCAACGATGTATCCGATGATTTCGGGGGCCACGTCCACGGTGGCCACTGCGTGTCTGGCCCGCTCCAGGTCACGGGCATCCGCTACGGGACGCACACCTGCCGCGGCCAGGTCCCGGGGGTCGAAACCTGCCGCGTGGCGCCTGATGACTTCCACCTCGTCGCCGCGCTCCGGCAATGGCATGGTGAGCTTGAGCAGGAACCGGTCCAGCTGCGCCTCCGGCAGGGGATAGGTTCCCTCGTACTCCACCGGGTTCTGGGTGGCGGCAACCAGGAAGGGCGACGGCAACGGGCGGGGCTCCCCGTCCACCGAGACCTGGCGTTCTTCCATGGCTTCGAGCAGCGAGGCCTGCGTCTTGGGCGGGGTCCTGTTGATTTCGTCGGCCAGCAGCAGGTTGGTGAAGACCGGTCCCTCGCGGAACGTGAATTCGGACGTGTGGGAATCGTAGACCAGCGACCCTGTCACATCGCCGGGCATGAGGTCCGGGGTGAACTGGACCCGCTTGGTCTCCAGATCCAGTGCCGCGGACAACGCCCGCACCAGCAGGGTCTTGGCTACGCCGGGAACCCCCTCCAAGAGGACATGGCCCTGCGACAGCAGGGCTATCAGCAGGCCGGTGACGGTGGCGTCCTGTCCCACCACGGCTTTGGCCACTTCATGCCGGACATCCAGGAGGGCCTGCCGGGCGGAGTCGTGCTCCATCGGGTCAAGGACCCGTTGGCCGCTGCCATGTTCGCTCATCGTCTTTTGACCTCTTTCTCCAGGGTGTGCAGTTCCCGGGCCCAGGCCACCAGGCGGGCCTCGCTGCGGGGATGTTCATTGACAAGGCCGCTGACCGTGGATGCTGGCATAGCCAAGTGACGTGCGGCGGCATCAACGATGGCCTCAGCGGTGGCTCCCGGACCAAGCCGGAGGGCTGCCGCCAGGCGGGACAACGTGCCCGCGCGCAGGTTGTCCCGGGCTTGATCCAGGGCGCGGTAGTCGTGGTAGAGCCGGGCGCGGCCCTCGGCAGTCTCCACTGCCTTGACCACCACGGGAAGGGGCTCGAAGACCAGCGGCCCGTGCCGCCGGCCGCGCCATGCGATGGCGGCGAGGGCGACGACCACCAGCCACGGGCCCACGAATCGCACCCAGTCCGGGGCCAGTTCGTCGAGGGTGCGCGGCGAGCCGGTGAAGTCCATGTCCTCCAGGGACGGCAGGTACCACACCAGGTCAGGGGAGGCGCCCAGGAGCCGCAGCCCGAGGGCGGCATTTCCCAGCTCGTCCAGCCGTTCGTTTCCCAGCACTGCGGTGCTGCCGAGGACCACCAGCCTGCCGTCAGCGCCGGCCGCAAGCACCCCGGCGGCCGAGCCGGACGGGCGAAAACAGGTGGTCCCGCCGTCGTACACGAATCCTGACCCGCCGCTGACCTGGCCTGCCGCCCGCGCATCCGGAAGGGAGCAGCCGGGGTCCAGCGCGGGCGTGCCGTCCGGCACAACGCCTGCCTGCCGGATGCCACTGTCCAGGGCGCGGAGCGTCTCAAGGCGTGGTGAGACCACCACTACCCGGGCACTCGAGTCCGCGAGGTCACGGAGGCGCTGCCCGTCCAGGGCTCCGTTCCGGTCGTAAAGCAGGAGGGTAGGGGATGAACTGCCGTCCAGGGCAGCCGTTGCAGCGTCGTAGTTCCGGACGTCGTGGACCTCCACCCCGTGGTCGCCAAGGATTTGGGCGACGGCACGGGCGCCGTCAGGGCCGGCATTGCTCACGGACAGGGGGACGACGTCTCCCTTGGGCGCCAGCTGGGCCCAGATCACAAGGCCAAGCCCGACGGCGACCAGCGCGCCGAATGCGGCCAGTCCCCGGTGGCGGCGCAGCCGGGACCGGAAGGACGGGCGGCCAGCATGCCCCGGGCCCGCTTCCCGGGCAGCCTCAGTCGCGTGTCCGGTCATGGCAGGACCGCCGGCTGGCGCCGGTCCAGGGGGCGTTCGGGTTTGGCTGCCGCCAGGGCGTCATCGAGCCGGACCATGTCCTGGTACTCCGCGCTGCCGGCAGGCCTGTTGCCGTAGCGGACCGCATCGAAGGCAGCGGCTGCCCTGGCCAGCCGCTGCGCCTCAGCACTGAACGGCACGGAGAGCTCCCGAGCGGTTTCATCCGCGGTCCGGCCCGGCTGCGGATCGATGACGGCCCTGTCCTCGGCCGAGCGCACCAGGGCACGGAAACGCTCGACGACGGCGTCGCCCCACTTTCCGGCGGCCGCGGCCTCAGTGGCGCGCCGGCGGTAGTCCGTGGAAGTGAGGGTGCTGTCAGCACCAAAGACGTCCTTCGGCTTCCGGGCGGCCGGGTTGAGCCGTGGGCGGGCCAGGACAATGGCCACGGCCAGGACCAGGACGATAACGATGCCTATGACCGGGGTGGGAACCGACCCGTCAGGTCCCGAGGGGCCGTCCAGGGAACCCAGCCACTCGAGGAAGCCCCGCCACACGGTCTCCAGCCAGGACGGCCCGGCTTCCCGGTACTCAGGCTTTGCCAGCTCCTCCGCGGCCCACCTGCGTGCCTGGTCCGCGTCGGGAAGCACCGGGGGTTCAGCGGACATCCGGCCATGCACTTCCGGACGGCCCCTGGGAACCGTGGCCCGGTGCGGTGAATGCAGCACCCCGGCCAGGAACGCCGTCGGGATCAGCGCCCGTCTCGAGCAGGCGGAGGAGCGTGATGTCCAGGCCGTCCTTCCGCATGCGGAGGTCCATGTACAGCAAGGCCATCACCGACGTCTGGAACGCGTAACCCAATGCACCCACCAGGGCACCGAGGATGGCGGTGGCGATCCCTATAGCCACCGCCATCCCCGCGTCCTGTCCGGATCCGCCGTGGGGTGAGACCACGGTGCCGAGGAAACTGGTCAGCAGACTGACCGGGATCATCACCACCTGGCTGATCACGCCCACCAAAAGACTCACCACCAGGGTCATTCCAAAGATCCGCCACCAGTTGGCGCGGGTCAGCTGCCAGGACCGGCGCAAGGCGGCGAGCGGACCAACTTCCTCGATGACCACCGCGGCAGGGGCCACCATGACCTTGATGGCGATCCAGGCGAACACTGCAATGAAGGCAGGAACAAGGGGAATCAGGAACAGGGCGCCCGCTGACCGGTCGGTTCCGGCGATGAGCGCGAAGGCCACGCCACCGAATATCAGGAAAGCAAGCAGCACGGCTGCCACCAGCAGCGCAGCGAGGCCAATCAGAGCGCCGGCCCTGGACTTGGCGAGGGCCCACATCTGGCGGAACCCCGTGGGCCTGTTGAGGATCGAGCGGGCGACCGGCACCACCATGGCACCCTGCAGCACCGCAGAAATAACGACCGTCAGGATACTGACCACCAGGATGGCGCCTGCGAAGCCGAATCCCATGCCGGCCAAGTCCGCGGGGCTGGCGCCCTCCACCCAGGCTTCGATGGAGCCGGCAGATGTGGCGGACACGGCCGTGACGACGGCGGCGAGTATCGCCGAGAGCGATTGCGCCAGCAGGGCGGCACCGAGCATGGCTTTCGGATTCCGGCGGATGGCCTGGAAGGAGCCGTCAAGGATTTCGCCGAACATCAGCGGCCGCAGTGGAACGATGCCGGGTTTTGGCGGGGCAACATAGCGGGGCTGTCCGTAGGGGCTTCCAAACTGGTTGCCGTTCTGGTTCCCCGAGCCGGGTCCATAGGGCGTTCCGTAAGGCTGCTGCGGATAGGCTGCGCCAGGGTAAACCGGCGGGGAACCATTCCACGGTGCCTGCTGGCCGGACGGTGGCTGGCCCGGACCCGGCCGGGCTTGGCCATACTGGCCTGGCTGCTGGCCCCATGGCCCGGGGGGACCCCACGACGGCGTTCCACCCCATGCCCCGTTGCTTTCGCCGGCAGTTTCCCCGTTCGGAGCCACCCATCCGTCATCGCTCCGGCTCCGCTGGTACCCGCCGCTGCCGTCCTGGCTTTGGCCGGGCCACGGACCCCGGGAACCGTCGGAGGGCTGCTCCGCTCCGGCCGGTTCCTCCCGGCCTGAATCCTGTCCTGACACGCTCTTCCTTCCCCCATTCCGGCCGCACCGTTGTCCCGCGGCCGGGCCCCGACAGCCGTAAGCCGCCGGGAAGGTCCGGCACGGTTCCAGCCTATAGTTCCGGCGTCGGACGTCCTAGCGTTCCGCCATGCCGAAGCCGCTCAACAGGACAAAGCCCCCCTGATAAGGGAATATATAACTATGAAGGCACGCATTCTGGTGGTTGATGATGACGAAGCGCTGGCCGAAATGATTGGAATTGTCCTTCGCAATGACGGCTTTGAACCCGTCTTCTGCGCGGACGGCGCCCAGGCGCTCGACATCTTCCGGTCATCGCGGCCGGACCTGGTCCTGCTGGACCTTATGCTCCCCGGGGTGGATGGCATAGAAGTCTGCCGGCAGGTCCGCGCTGAGTCGGACGTGCCCATTGTCATGCTTACAGCCAAGGCGGACACGTCCGACGTCGTCCGTGGCCTTGAATCCGGGGCCGATGATTACGTGCCAAAACCGTTCAAGCCCGCCGAACTCGTGGCACGGGTGCGTGCCAGGCTCCGCCCGGGAGACCAGAAGGCGCCGGAAACCCTGCGGATCGCGGACATCACCATTGACGTTGCCGGGCACACGGTAAGCCGCGGGAGCGAACGGATCTCCCTGACGCCGCTGGAATTCGACCTCCTGGTGGCCCTTGCCCGCAAACCGTGGCAGGTGTTCACCCGTGAGCTGCTGCTTGAACAGGTGTGGGGGTACCGCCACGCGGCAGACACCCGCCTGGTCAATGTCCATGTCCAGCGCCTGCGGTCCAAGATCGAGCAGGACCCGGAAGCTCCGGAAGTTGTATTGACGGTGCGTGGTGTCGGCTACAAAGCAGGGGCCTGACCCCGCTTCCTCCGACGGGGAACGCCGGTCCGGCGTCCCCGCCCAGGCGACCCCCGGAGAAGCAGCGGATTCGGAACAGCGTGCCGTGGCACAGCCACACCAGGAACCGCAGCCCCACCAGGCGCCGGAGCACACCGATGCCATTAGCCCCGGATTCAGGCAGTTCGCCTTTCGCGTGCGGATCTGGCAGCGGCGTGCCGTCATTGTCAGCCTCAGGGTGGCCCGGCTGGTCAAAACCGGTATCCTCCGTTTCCTGCCGGCACTGCGTTATGTCGGACGCGCCCTGCAGAAGCGTTGGCGCCGTTCCCTGCAGTTCAGGACTGTCCTCACCACGCTGTTTCTGGCCGTCACGTCCTTCGCCGTAGTTGGCGCCTACTTGTCGAACCAGATCGCCAACAACCTTTTCCAGGAACGGCTGACGCAGGCCGAATCGGAAACCCGGTACAACGTCAAGCAGGTCCAGGAGACGTTCGACGGCGCCCAGGTCACCGACCAGTCAAGCGTCATCACGCTGGTCTATGACACCCTGAACGCGGTGGAAGGCCGTGGCTCCGTGATCCAGCGCCGCTATGTCTTCGAAGCCATGCCGGAGCAGACCAAGCCACGGAACCGCTGGGTGGAATCGCGGGCCTCGGACCAGCTGACAGTCAGTGTCATCCCACCTGAGCTCCGCAAGGCGGTCCAGGAATCCGGCAAAGACCAGTACTGGGCGTCCACCGTGATCCCCGTGGGCACCGAGGACCGGCCAGGCATCGCCGTCGGTAACAAGGTGACCTTCAACGGCACCGTTTATGAGCTGTATCTGATTTACGACCTCAACACAGCGCAGCAGACGCTGGACGAGATCCAAAGTGTCCTCTGGGCCGGCGGTGCAGTGCTGGTGCTCCTGATCGGTGCGGTGGCCTGGTACGTCACACGCAACGTGGTCAGCCCGGTCAGCCACGCGGCGATGGTGTCGGAGAAACTGGCCGCCGGTCAATTGCAGGAACGCATGGTGGTCCGCGGCGAGGACGAGGTGGCCCGGCTGGGCGCCTCGTTCAACCACATGGCTGCCAGCCTGCAGGAGCAAATCACGCAGCTCGCCACACTCTCGCAGATGCAGCAGCGCTTTGTGTCCGACGTGTCCCACGAACTGCGCACTCCCTTGACCACTGTCAGGATGGCGGCTGAAGTGCTGTACGACGCCCGTGACGATTTCGACCCCATCAACAAGCGGTCTGCCGAGTTGCTCTACAACCAGGTGGAGCGGTTCCAGTCGCTGCTCTCGGACCTGTTGGAGATCTCCCGCTTCGACGCCGGTGTGGCCGTGCTGGATGCCGAACCGGAAGACATCCTCCAAGTCGTCGCCCACGTCATCGAGGGCGCGTCGCCCGTAGCCGCGGAATACGGCTCAGAGATCGTTCTGAGTGCCCCCGCCGGTGCCATCGTTGTGGACATGGACGCGCGCCGGATCGACAGGATCCTGCGGAACCTGATCCTGAACGCCGTCGAACACGGTGAGGGCAGGCCGGTGACTGTCACGGTCGCAGCCAGCGAAACCGCCGTCGGCATCGCTGTCCGTGACCATGGCATCGGCATGGAACCTGCTGAGGCGGCCCGGGTCTTCGACCGGTTCTGGCGCGCGGACCCTGCCCGCGCCCGGACCACCGGTGGCAGCGGCCTGGGGCTGTCCATTGCCGCGGAGGACACCAAGCTCCACAACGGCTGGCTGCAGGCCTGGGGGAGGAAAGGCAGCGGGGCAAACTTCCGGCTTACCCTGCCGCTGCGCCAAGGCGAAGAGATCGGCAACTCGCCGGTCCAGCTCGAACCCGAAGACAACATCACCACGGGCGAACCGGGCAGCGTTCCCCGGGAACCCGACACCAGGAACATCCTGGTCCTGGAAACCGGAGCGGCACGGCTGGCGCCGGTTCCGACGACGAAGGAGAACCCATGACCGGCCGCGGCCGTCCGGCACAGCTCGGTGCTTTCCTGCTGGCGCTGCTGGTTGTGGTGCTGGCAGGCTGCGCCCGGATCCCTATCTCGGGACCGGTCGGCAAGAGCAGCGAAGGCAGCGCCGGCAACCTGAACGCGCCGGTCTTCCTTCCGGCCGCACCCCAACCCGGCGCTTCACCGGAAACCATCATCGACTACTTCTACCGCGCCGGCAGCGGCTACGAGGACGACTACGCCGTGGCCCGCCAGTACCTCACGCAGGCCTCGTCCGTGTCCTGGAAGCCCGACCAGCGAGCCCTCGTTTACCGGGACGCGCGCGTGGTGGCCACGGGCACCGAAAACGTCTACAACTATGAATTGGATGTGGCCTACACCGTCGATGCCGACGGCATCACCACCCAGTCCCCGGAAGGCACCGTGGAACGGATCCCCGTCACGGTTACCCAGGTGGACGGGGAATGGCGTATCTCTGCAATACCGGACGGGACCGCCATCGCCGAGGAAACGTTCAAGGTGATCTACGGCGCCTATCCCATCTACTTCTACGACCCCACGTTCACTTACGCCGTCCCCGACGTCCGCTGGTTCATCAGGAACAAGACGGTCAAGGCCATGACAAGTGCCCTGCTGGCGGGGCCGGCCCCCTACCTTCGCGGTGCGGTGGCCAGCGCCTTCCCGTCGGGCATCAAGCTCGCCCGCGAGTCTGTCCCCGTAGTTTCGGGAGCCGCGCAGGTGGACCTGACGGCCAAGGAACTCACGGAGACATCCCCGGAGGACCGCCTTCGGATGCAGATGCAGCTCACCCTGACGTTCCGCAGCCAGCCCGACGTCGTGAATGTCGAGCTGCGGGCCAACCAGGACCTGGTGAGGGTGGAGGACAACGGCTCGGTCCTCCCGCCGGTGCAGGACAAGAGCGCCCCCTCGCGCCAGATCGCCGTCAGCGGCAATGAACTGGTGCGGTACGAAAACAACAGGATTTCGCCCCTTCCGGACATGCAGCCCGTCTCCGCCCTGGACCCACGGTTTCCCGCGGAATCCCCGGTCTCGCAGACCGCTGCCTTCCTCAATGAGAGCAGAACAACCCTGTACAGCATCAACCCGGGCCAGCCGGCCCGTGCCCTGACGACCCGGAGCACCCTGAGCCGGCCCTCCTTCAGCCTCAACGACTGGGTATGGTCGGCCGGGCCTGGGGGAAACGGGGCCACCGAAGTGGTGGCCTTCCGCCCCACCGGAGTCGCTGAAGGGGCTTCCGTTCCGTCGGTGACGCTGGCGCCGGCCTGGCTGGCGGGACGGTCCGTCAAGGAATTCCGGGTTTCCCGGGAAGGCGTCCGTGCGCTGGTCATTTCCGAACAGAACGGCAAGACCCGGGTCCAGGTCGCCGGGATCATCCGCGGCGGTGACGGTACACCCCGTGAACTGACTCAGCCGACCACCCTGGCGACCGACAGCAACCCGGACCAGGGTGCCTGGGTCAACGACTCTACGGTCGTGGTCATGAAGGGGGCGGCGGCGGCCAACGTGACGCCGGAATTACTCTCCCTCACCTCGGGCCAGCCCCAGCAGCTCGCTCCCTGGCCGGGCCTGGTTGCGCTCAGCGCAGGAAACGGGCCGGAGGAGATCTACGGGCAATCGTCAGAGGGTATCTTCCAGCGTCTTGGGAACGGATGGTCGCCGCAGATCAAGGGCCCCATCGATCCTTCGTACCCGGGGTAGGGGCCGCAGGTATTGCGGCCCATGGGTAACGCGGCGTGGGCTGGGTCCACATAGGCCCTGTTGCTGCTTTGCTTTGTTGCCGGCTGCAGGAATCGTTGAGCCGTGAGCACCGAATCAACGCCCGGCAGTGGCCGGGCAGACCCTGACCTCCTTCCGTCCCAACCTGCGGTGAGGCACCGATCAGAACATCGGAGCGCCCTTCTTCGGTTTGGCGACCAGGTGGGAGGAGCCGCGGCAGACCTTCTGGCTCTGGCGATTCCTGCCGACTGTGTGGGCTGCGGCGCCGAGGACCACCAGCTCTGCCCGCACTGCTCCCGGCAGGTACGCCGGCTCACCGCGCAACCGTTCCGTGCCGAAGCTGCCGCACCCGCGTTGACAGATGTGGACGGAAGGATCCTGCTGCCGGTGGTTGCAGCAGGCGTCTACAGGGAAGAACTCGCCCGGGCTTTGCTGTCCTTTAAGCGCCACGGCCAGCACCGGCTCCGGAAGTGCCTGGGCAGGGCGCTCGCAGACGCGGTACGGACGGCAACGGGAGACTGCCGGCCCTATGTCCTGGTTCCGGTTCCCACCAGTGCAGCCGCCTATCTGGCAAGGGGATTCAGCCCCGTGCACCTGCTTCTTGCCGAGGCGGTCCGGCAGCTTCCCGGGGCCGTTATGCAGGACGTCCTCGCCAAGGCCACCCCCGGAGGTATCCGGCCGGCCGGCGGCCAGAAAGGCCTCGACAGGGGTGACCGGGCGAGGCGCGTCCGGGGCTCCATGACGGTGCGGCGGCGCGCCCGCGGCACGGTGGCCGGGAGGCGCTGCATCATCGTCGATGACGTCCTCACCACCGGCTCCACGCTGTCCGAAGCCGCGCGTGCACTGCACCGCGACGGGGCCCGGGTGGCAGGGGCGGTGGTCCTCGCCGCAACGCGTCCGCCGGTCTCGGGCGGCCCGGACGGCCCATCCTAAGCCAGCAGCGAAACTACCGCGACTTAGAAAAAAATAAACCGGGAAAGGATGAATAACGGATGACGATGAACTAACGTCGGTTGTGGGTACCAAGACAGAATGTACCTTTCGATGGCGGCTCGGAGAGGGGCTCGACTGTCAGGCAGATCGGCCCAGGGAAGCGCCGCCGTCGTGTCACCGAAGTCATTTGGAGGGCACCATGGAGTTTATGATCAGCGGACGAAATCTGACAGTGTCAGACCGGTTCCGCGAATATGCCGGGGAGAAGATCTCAAAGATTGAGTCGTTGGGGGACAAAGTCCAGCGGGTCGATGCCAAGGTTTCCAAAGAGACCAATGCCCGGCAAACAGGCGACCAGCTGACCGTTGAGGTGACAGTCCTGGGCCGCGGACCGGTGATCCGCGCCGAAGCCAGCGCTGCAGACAAGTTCGCCGCCTTCGATCTTGCGTACAACAAGTTGCTTGAACGCCTGCGCCGGGCCA
Source organism: Pseudarthrobacter sp. 1G09 (assembly GCF_050038305.1). NCBI lineage: Bacteria > Bacillati > Actinomycetota > Actinomycetes > Micrococcales > Micrococcaceae > Pseudarthrobacter > Pseudarthrobacter sp. 1G09. Next base: position 2,898,832 of record NZ_CP188306.1, on the reverse strand, counting down.
AAGACCGGAAGAAGGTCCATCACGGACGCCACACGCCCAAGGCTGTGAGGGAAGCAACCGCATCCCTCGAACCGGCCAGTGCCCACGAGCCCCTTTACATGGAGGCCAGCCACCGGAGCGAGGCCAGCGCGTCATCCGCCGACAGGTCTCCCTACGACGTGGACAACGATATCCCGGCGGGCGATTCCCCCGTCCTGATCCGCCGGAAGGTCTTCCCGGCAGCGTCGCTGACGCTCGACGACGCCGTGGACAACATGGAACTCGTGGGGCACGACTTCTATTTGTTCGTCGACAAGGCCACCAATACCCCCTCCGTCGTGTACCGGCGGCGCGGCTGGACCTATGGTGTGATCACGCTTGACCACGAGTGCGAACCCGGAGACACCGTGGTTGAAGAAAAGATCCTCGCCTACCGTTCGGATGATGCCGCGGCAACCGCTTAGGGTGCTGGCAGCAACAATCAACAGAGAGGACTGGGGTGCCCGCTTCGCTGAGCCTTAACCAGGCCCGGCGGATCGCTCTGGCAGCACAGGGGCTCGACAAAGGACGGCCCACCGGACCCGTAACTTCACGGACGGTGGGCCGCACCTTTGCCCGCTTGCAGCTGGTCCAGATCGATTCCGTAAACGTCCTGGCACGGAGCCATTTCCTCCCCTTCTACTCGCGCCTCGGGAACTACGACCGGAGCATTCTGCAACGGATGTCCGCTGTCCACCCGCGCCGGATGGTCGAGTACTGGGCACACGAGGCCAGCTACATCCGGCCGGAACACTATGCGGACCTCCTGCTCTGGCAGAAACGTTCGTGGGTTGGTGCCGGAAGCATGGACCCGGACCAACGGGCTGCGATATCGGAGCTGATCCTGGCAACCCTTGCCGGTGGCCGTCCACTGACTGCATCCGAGCTGACCGCCCGGATCGGCCACGTGGAAGAACGGCAAACAGGCAATTGGGGGTGGAACTGGAACGCCGTCAAAAGGGTCCTGGAACACCTCTTTGAAGAGGGGCTCGTCTCCGCAGCTGCACGGTCAGAGCAATTCGAGCGGAAATACACCCTCACGGCGAGAATTTTCCCGCATGCCGGAATGGGCGCCGGGGAGGACCCCACGGGAACCGGGGATCGGGCCGGGGCACTGGACCGGCTGACGGAGGCTGCCGCCCGCGCGCACGGCATCGGTACAGTCCGGTGTTTCGCCGACTATTTCCGGACACCCGTCAAGGCAACGGCGCAGTCCGTGGAACGCCTGGTGGAGCGCGGTGCCCTGGAACCGGTGACCGTCACTGGCTGGAACCGGGGTGTCTACCGCCATGCCGATGCTGTCCTGCCCCGGCGGGCCATTGGACGTGCCCTGCTCAGCCCCTTTGATTCGCTGGTGTTCGAGCGCCGCCGGCTGGAAGAACTCTTCGGCTTCCACTACAGGATTGAGATCTACACGCCCGAACACAAGCGGCGGCACGGCTATTACGTCCTTCCCTTCCTCCTCCGGGACGGCATCGTTGCCCGGGTGGACCTGAAGGCCGACCGCGCAGGCGGAAAACTGCTGGCCCGGGCCGCCTTCGCCGAGCCGGCCGCCCCGGCGGACACCGCCGTCGAACTTGCCGCGGAACTGCGCCTTATGGCTGAATGGCTGGGCCTCCAGTCCGTGGAGGTCTGGCCGTCCGGTGACCTCGCGCCGGACCTCGCGCGGGCCGTCGGCAACGCGGACTCCGATCCGCTCTGAGGGAAACCGGCACCGGCAGGTTGTCTCTCCCGTAGACTAAAAACGCCAGAATTCGGCGGCATGAGACTGGGAGCATCTTCACGTGGCATCACTTATCGAAAAACTTCTCCGCACGGGTGACAAGAAAACACTTCGGCAACTGCGGAACTATGCCGACTCCATCAATGCCCTCGAAGACTCGTTCAAGACCTTTACCGATGCCGAGCTCCGTGAAGAAACGGACCGGCTCCGCGAACGCCACCAGGACGGCGAAAAGCTCGAGAGCCTCCTGCCGGAGGCCTTTGCTGCTGTTCGGGAAGCGTCTTCACGCACCCTGGGAATGCGGCACTTCGACGTCCAGCTGATGGGTGGCGCCGCCCTCCACCTGGGCAACATCGCGGAAATGAAGACCGGTGAAGGCAAGACCCTGGTGGCAACCGCTCCTGCCTACCTGAATGCCCTCACCGGCAAGGGTGTCCACGTGGTCACAGTGAACGACTACCTCGCCGAATACCAGTCCGACCTCATGGGCCGCGTCTACCGCTTCCTCGGGCTGACCAGCGGATGCATACTTGCCAACCAGGATCCTGCGGTCCGGCGCGAGCAGTACGCAGCGGATATCACCTACGGAACCAACAACGAATTCGGTTTCGACTACCTGCGCGACAATATGGCCTGGGACCGGAACGAACTGGTCCAGCGTGGACACAACTTCGCCATCGTCGATGAAGTCGACTCCATCCTCATTGACGAGGCCCGTACCCCGCTCATCATCTCGGGACCCGCCCAGGGGGACACGAACCGCTGGTACAGCGAATTCGCAAAGGTCGTTCTTCGGCTGCAGCCCGAAAAGGACTACGAAGTCGATGAAAAGAAGCGCACCGTCGGCGTCCTTGAGGGCGGCATCGAGAAGGTCGAGGACTACCTCGGAATTTCCAACCTGTATGAGTCCGCCAATACGCCACTCATCGGCTTCCTTAATAACGCCATCAAGGCCAAGGAACTGTTCAAGCGGGACAAGGACTACGTCATCATGGACGGCGAAGTCCTGATCGTTGATGAGCACACCGGCCGTATCCTTGCCGGCCGCCGGTACAACGAGGGCATGCACCAGGCGATCGAGGCCAAGGAGGGCGTCGAGATCAAGGCGGAGAACCAGACCCTGGCCACCGTCACCCTGCAGAACTACTTCCGCATGTACGGCAAACTCTCAGGCATGACCGGCACCGCTGAGACCGAAGCGGCCGAGTTCATGAGCACGTACAAGCTCGGCGTCGTGGCCATTCCCACCAACCGCGACATGCAGCGCATCGACCAGTCCGACCTCGTCTTCAAGAACGAAACAGTGAAGTTCGACGCCGTCGTCCGGGATATCGCCGAACGCCATGAAAAGGGCCAGCCCGTCCTGGTGGGTACCACCAGCGTCGAGAAGAGCGAGTATCTTTCCCGGCTGCTCGCCAAGGACGGCATCCGCCACGAAGTGCTGAATGCCAAGAACCATGCACGTGAAGCCGCGATCGTTGCGCAGGCCGGCCGTAAGGCCGCTGTCACGGTGGCCACCAACATGGCCGGCCGAGGCACCGACATCATGCTGGGCGGCAATGCCGAGTTTACGGCGGTTGCCGAACTTGCCAAACGCGGCCTCGACCCGGAGGAAAACTCCGAGGAGTACGAGTCCGCGTGGCCGGCTGCACTTGAAGCAGCCAAACAGGCCGTCAAGGATGAGCATGAAGAGGTCCTGAACCTCGGTGGACTGTATGTCCTCGGCACCGAACGCCATGAGTCCCGTCGCATCGACAACCAGCTCCGCGGCCGTTCCGGACGCCAGGGCGACCCGGGCGAGTCCCGGTTCTACCTTTCCCTGACCGACGACCTCATGCGGCTGTTCAACTCCGGCGCCGCGGAACGCCTCATGAACAGCTCCGTTCCTGACGACGTGGCCCTCGAATCCAAACTCGTATCCCGCGCAATCGCCTCGGCGCAGGGCCAGGTGGAGGGCCGCAACGCTGAGCAGCGGAAGAACGTCCTGAAGTACGACGACGTCCTGAACCGCCAGCGTGAAGCGATCTACAGTGACCGCCGCCGGATCCTTGAGGGTGACGACCTGCACGAAAAGGTGCAGTTCTTTGTCGAGGACACCATCATGGCCCTCATTGACGACGCCACTGCCGAAGGCAACGGCGACGACTGGGACTTCAACCAGCTGTGGACAAATCTCAAGACGCTTTACCCGGTGAGCGTGAACGCGGACGACATCATCGAAGAAGCCGGAGGAAAGTCCCGGCTGACGGTGGAGTTCCTGAAGGAAGAGCTGCTTTCGGATGCCCGGCTTGTCTACCAGGCGCGTGAAGAAAGCATCGGCTCCGAGAGTATGCGGGAACTTGAACGCCGCGTCGTGCTGTCAGTCATCGGTCGCAAATGGCAGGAACACCTCTACGAAATGGACTACCTCAAGGAGGGCATCGGGCTGCGTGCCATGGCCCAGCGCGATCCCCTGGTGGAGTACCAGCGCGAGGGTTTCACCCTGTTCCAAAGCATGATGGAAGCCATCCGGGAGGAAAGCGTCGGGTTCCTGTTCAACCTGGAAGTCGAAGTGACTCCGGCCCAGGACGTGGTGGTGGAGGACGCCGCCGGCGGACACACCGAACACGTTGAGCCGCAGGTCCGGGCTGCCGGTCTGGAAGCCCCCGAAAAGCCTGCGCAGCTGCAGTACACGGCACCCAGCGAGGGCGGTGGCACCCAGACCCGGGTGGAAACCCGTTCCTCAGGACGCTCAGGCAACCCCGCGAAGGCGGCGGAACAGGATGCGGCGAAGGAAGCCGCCAAGCGTCCGGCCAAGAAGAAGCGGCGCTAAAGCAGCGTCCGCGGACGACGACGTGTAAGGCAAGGGCAGGGCCAGCGGGAGACAGCATCCGGTGCCCTGCCCTTTTCTCTGTCCGGGTGGCCAACCGGACGGTCATCCAATGACGAGTTCCGTGACTCGCCACACCTGCTTACTGCGCTCCAAGCGGATTGCCACGGCGCGCGCACGTACGTCATCGACCACCACTGCACTTGCTTCATAGGTGCCTTCTGCCACCTCGCAAATCCTTACTGACCGGACAACGGAGTTCCGGTGCAGCCGGCCCAGCGCCGGATTTCCGGTCCTGGTGATTTCCCGCCGAATCAGCGCGGCGCGGTGCTGGAGGGCGGCGAGGCACCGGGGGTCAAGCCGGCGGGCCAGTTGATGGACGGGCCGGATTCCGGCCAGCACTTCCATGGCAGCCTGCACCGTTCCCCGCGTGAGGGCCCGGACTTCCGCTTCCTCGTCCGCGGCCCGGAGTTGAACCGGTTCTCCGGAACGCGGGGCCTGTCCGCCCTGGCCCAGGGCCCGCAACTGCCCCTGTCGCAGCTGTGATTGTCCCAGCGTCTCCTGGCTGGCTGCGCGCGGGTCGAAGCCCTTGTCAGCTTTACTTTCGGTTCTTCCCTGGAGGGCACGGATTGGCGTCACGGCTGGCATTGCTTTCCCCTTTGGTTTTTGTGGTGCCGGCACTCGGCCGGCATGGTTGCGGATGCTTAGGACGCTGAGGGTGGCCGCAGGACTTGGCCCGGGAGCAGGACATCAGGGTTCTGGCCGATGACAGCCCTGTTGGCTTCGTACCACCTCGGCCACTCGAGGGCGACGTCAATGTCAGAAGCATTGGTGCCCAAATGGCCCCGCACAATGTCCCACAGAGTGTCCCCGGCCAGGACTGCCACAGTTCCTGTTGTGTGATCTGACCCCCTACCCGGTGTGGCCTCTTCGCGAGTGGCGGGCGGGGCCAATAGTCCTGGATCCACCAGCGGGGCAGTCCGGGGCTGCCATCGAGGCTGCAGCTGGGAATGATTCGCGGCGCCGGAGCTTGCGTCCGCAGTGATGGGGGCAGCAGCGGGCGTTGCTTGGCCAAGTTCTTCCGGTCCCGTTGACGTCGGGACTAATCCCGGCGTCAAGGTCTGCTCCGGCTGGCCTGCAGCCGGGGCTGCATCCGATGCCGGAGCCTGCGTGGAGGTGGCGTCCCGGATGGGATCGCCTGGCGTACCTGTGGAAGGTACCGGGCGCGGGGCCGGCAGGTCCGGGGTTGCCTCCATAGCCGAGACGGACTCCTGCGTGGGGGCCAACTGCGGACCCGAAGCTAAGGTTTCGGCGTTGGCTGCAGCACCCGACACCAGTTGTAATGAGACCGCTGCGACCACCAGACGCCTCATGAAAGCGGGCGAAAGCCTGCGCGTCAGCGAAGCTGCACGGACCTTTCCGTGTCGCTCCAGGAGCACGCCTGCTCCGGCGGCCACAAGAGACAGAAACCACCAGGCGACAAGAACCGAGCCCGAAATTAGCGCGACGGCTCCCAGGATGTCCTCGGCGGACGTGCTCTGGTGCCTGGCCGATGCCTCCTGCCACTGCCGGACAAGACCACATCCGATGAAAACGAGCACAGCTCCCAGGACCAACAACGCCAAAGCCATCAGGGCGTCCAGTCTGATCCCGTGGGAGTCGCGCTTCATCATTGATTCATCCTTTTGATGTCGTTTGATGCAGTTTGATGTTGCTTGACCCAGTTTGCGCTTGTATTCAACCGTATGTCCAGACGGTGGAGAGAAAAACTTATTGGAATTGACGGCTTGCCCGGTCGGACCTACTGTGGCCGGATGCGCTGGGATGCACTCTTCAACGACATGGAAAGCCAACTGGCGGAAGCTGACCGGCTTTCACTGGAGTCCGAGATCGGGGAGAGGACCCGCGCTGAACTGGTGGCTATCGAATTGTCCGACAGGCTCCGCGGCGTACTTGGATGCACGCTCGGGGTCCACCTCCTGAGCGGAGAGTCGGTCCGTGGCCGCCTTGCCCACGCTGGTGCCGAGGCCCTGGTTATTGACGAAGACTGGTACCAGGTCCTCATTCCATACCCGGCGGTTGCCCGCTACGTAGGCCTGGGCAGGCTCGCTCGTAGCGAACCGTCAGTCGTGCGGCGCGCGCTTGGGTTGGCGCATTCGCTCCGGGCCCTCGCCAGGGACAGGGCTGAGCTGAGTATCAGCCTCGGTGGCAGCACGGGCGTCACAAGGTTGGAAGGCGTGATTGACCGCGTGGGCAAGGACTATGTGGACGTAGCGGCAGTAACGCCCGGTGAGGCCCGGAGAAGCCGGCATGTTGGAGACGTATCAACTGTGCCGTTCGCCGCACTTGCGGCCATCAGGTCCAGGAAGCACGCCGGACTGTAGTCGGCGCCCGGTCCCGGCAGGGCCGGCGGTGACGAAGCACGCGCCCGCTCAGACCGACTTCGACTTGGACTCCTGAATCATCCTGCTCGCTTCTGCATAGCGTTCCTCGATGTACTGTTCGAGCATCTTCTCTTCCACGCGCCATTGCCCGCGTCCACCAACCTGGATGGCCTTCAATTCTCCGCTCCGTACAAGTGCGTACGCGGCTGGAGAATTGATCTGGAGCTGCTCGGCAACATCTGCGAGCGTGAGGAACCTGGGCATGCCACCATTTTGCCATCCGAACGGGGTACACGACTGCGTTATCCACAGTTCCGCCATATTTGGGACTTTGACTTTCGTTCCGGCGTCTGTCCCGCAACAATGAGGTGTCCGGCCACGGAACGTCCCGCCGGCATGTCTAGGGGGAGAAACGGCATGGTTCCAGAAACATCAGCCGCATCAGCACGCCTGAAGCGCCCCTCGTGGAAAGATCCGAGGCTGCTGGTAGGGATTCTCCTGGTGTTTGCATCAGTGGCGGGAGTGGTATTCCTGGTCGGAAGTGCAGACCAAACCACGGAGGTCTACGCGGCCCGAGACGGAATAGCCGTGGGCGAAGCGCTGACGGAGGAGAACGTGGTACGTGCCAAAGTGCGCCTCGGCGATTCGGAACAGCACTACATCACCGCCGAATCCGGGTTACCCCAGGGCGCGGTGGCCGTGCAACGCATCGGAAAAGACCAACTGGTCCCTCGTGCCAGCCTCGGGGAGGTGGACGACCTTGACCGCAAGCCGGTGGCCATTACGGTGGACGGAACCCTTCCTGCGCAGGTTATCGCAGGGGCCCGCGTGGACGTCTGGGTTGCCCCGCCGGATGCCAGGAACGGATTCAGTGAACCCAAGCTCCTGCTGCCGAGTGCCGAAATCGCCGAAGTAACAGCAGGTTCAACAACACTCGGATCCGCCAAAAGCACAGTGCTTATGGTGCTGGTGGAGGACAGCCGGATGCCGGCCATCCTGGGCGCCCAGGCCAACGACGCCCGGATCTCTGTCGTGTGGAACCCCGGCGGCGCCAAGTGAGCATACCTGTAGTCACCGTCGGGCAAACCCGGGAAGACCTGGTGGGCGGACTCGAACGCCTGCACGGCCCTGTCACAGTTGTCAGGAGATGCGCCGAACTGCCCGAACTGCTGGCGGCGTGCCAAAGCGGGCTGGCCAGGGCGGCCGTCGTTGCAGACGGATCCGAAGGCCTCACGGCTTCGTTGGTAGACCGGCTGGGAGCGGTTGGCGTGGCCATCATCGCCCTCACCGACAGTGCCGAAGAAGCAGCGCGACTCCGCAAGATCGGTGTGGCGTCCGCCCTGACTGGCGTGCAATCTGCGGAACTTTCGGACCGGATCGCCGACGCCGTGGAGCAACTGACAGGGGCGCCGGCCGGTGCGGCCGCAATGAGCTCCCTTGCGGACACCGGCGCAGCCCTGCATCCCGTTGCCGCGGAACCTGAGCCGGATCCGAGCGGGCCCGGACCAGGACGAATCATCGCAGTATGGGGACCCGCCGGCTCTCCGGGCCGGACCACCCTTGCCGCCAACATGGCGGCTGAACTGGCGGCTGATGGCGAGCAGGTCCTCCTCATCGATGCTGACAGCTACGGGGCGAGCGTCGCTGCGGTGCTCGGGCTGCTCGACGAATCAGCTGCATTGGCACAGGCCTGCCGGCTTGCGGACCAGGGCGCCCTGGATGCCGACGCCCTCCGCAGCCTAGCCGTCCCTGTGGCAACCACTGCCGGAACCTTCACAGTACTCACCGGGATTACGCGGGCAGACCGCTGGACGGAGCTCAGGGCACCGGCCTTGGCGCTCGTCCTGGAACGGGCGCGGCAGATCGCCGACGTTGTTGTGGTGGACACAGGCTTCTGCCTCGAAGCGGATGAAGAACTGAGTTTTGACACCATGGCGCCGCGGCGAAACGCGGCAACCCTGCGTGCACTGGAGTTGGCGGACACCGTGTTCGCGGTCGGGGCTGCTGATCCTGTGGGTGTGCCGCGGTTGGTCAAAGGACTTGCTGAACTGGAGAACGCTGTTCCCGAAGCCTCACCCACGGTAGTGATGAACAAAGTGCGGTCGTCCTCTGTTGGCAGGGGTCCCGAACGGCAGCTGCGGGATGCCTGGGAGCGTTACGGTCCGGCATCTGAGCTCCAGGCATTCCTGCCGTACGACATCGCTGCCGCAGATGCGGCCCTGCTTGCAGGATCATTGCTGCTCGAATCGTCGCCCGAGTCAGCGCTTCGCCGCTCCATCCGCAAACTCGTTTGTGCACCCGTCCAGCAAAAGGCGAAATCCTCTGTATTTTCTTCCACAGCAGGCCGCAGGGCAAAGGACTAGGCTCGCCATAAGAGCTGCAACGGTGCAGCGCATATCGTGTGATGGAGGCGTTTGTTGATGTCGTCTGGATCCAGCGTGGAGGATCAGGCCCTTTCCGTTGAAGGCTTTGAAGGCTTCATGGGGGACTACTACCAGCATCTCGCCGAGGAGGACGCGCGCAGCTATCCGCAGGAACTGCTGGCACAGCGGGCGGAGCACCACCGCGAAGTCGCATTAAAGCGGCTGCCGGGGCAGGCGAAAGTGGCCATTTCCGATGAGGAAGACAGCAGCGTCGTGTTTGTCGTCACGGACGACATGCCCTTCTTGGTGGATTCAGTCAACGCTGAACTGGTCCGTCAGCATGCGGCCATCAAGCTCGTCATCCACCCGATGTTCGTTGCCACCCGCAACCGGGAATCCGGGCACTTGGTCAAGGTCAACAGGGTTCCGTCGCATATCGGAATTTCCAGCGGTGACACTGCGGCGATGCCGAGCCTGTCCCATCTGATTGCCACCGGCGAAAATGCTTCACATATGGAGTCCTGGATCGCCGTCGAGATCAGCCGCATCTCCGACGAAGCCAAAGCGTCGCTGCTTGAAGGACTGCAGCGAGTGCTCAAGGATGTTCGCGCCGCCGTCGAAGACTGGCCAAAAATGCGCCAGAAAGCGCTGCAGATCGCCGAAAGCCTTGATCAGGTAGCCAACCCGGCCCAGATTGCCGAACTGCGGCAGGCGCAAGACCTCCTGCGCTGGCTCGACGACGGTAACTTTACCTTCCTTGGTTACCGGGAATACGTCCTGATCAACGTGGACGGGGAAGATGTCCTGGAATTGCGGGAGGACAGCGGCCTTGGGCTGCTCCGGGCAGCGGCCGATTCCCCCCATATCCAGCACCTGACGGATACGGGACGCAAAAAGGCGCGGGAAAAGCGTGCCCTTGTCATCACGAAGGCCAATTCCCGCTCCACCGTCCACCGGTCCGCCTACCTGGACTACATCGGCGTCAAGAGTTTCGACGCCGCCGGCAACGTCAACGGAGAACGGCGCTTCATCGGGCTGTTTGCCACCAGTGCCTACACCGGCTCAGTACGTGAAGTTCCGATCGTCCGGGAAAAGGTCGCCGCTGTCCTCCGCAATGCGGGGTTCCCGCCGGACTCGCACTCCGGAAAGGACCTGCTCGGCATCCTGGAGACCTACCCCCGCGACGAGCTGTTCCAAATCGAAGTCCCCGACCTCGCCGCGACAGCAGTCGGCATCCAGAAACTGCAGGAGCGCCGCCGGACCCGGCTCTTCCTCCGGCCCGACATCTACGGCCGCTTCATGTCGGCTGTCGTCTACTTGCCCAGGGATCGCTACACCACCAATGTCAGGCTTCGGATCGAGCAGGAACTCCGCGAGACCTTCCAGGCGGTGTCCATTGACTACGAAGCCAGGATGACGGAATCGGCTCTGGCCCGGCTCTTCTTCAGGATCCGCCTGCCGAAGGATGCAGACGTCAGCCACGTTGACAGCGGAGAGCTCGAAAAGCGGCTGGTCCGTGCGGCCAGGTCATGGAGCGAGGGCATCGCCGAGGTGCTGCGCGACGGCGGCGACGCGGCGGAAGCCAAGGAACTGGCGGCCATCTGGGCTGAAGCGTTCCCGGCGAGCTACCGGGTGGACTACGAAGTGGAAGATGCCCTTGCCGACATCGCCCGCTTCGAGAAGTACGGAGCGGCAGCCGAGCGCACCGAAGGCGCACGGCAGGAGCGTCCGGGCGTCCACGTTTATCTCCCCGAGGGGGCCGGCGCAACGCTTGAGGAGGACGCGCGGGTCAAGCTGTACATGCTCGAGCCCAAGAGCCTGAGCCAAATCCTTCCGTTCTTCCACAATCTGGGACTCGAGGTGCTCGATGAACGGCCCTTCGAAATCGAGACCGCGGACCGCCGCGACTTCTTCCTCTACGACCTTGGACTGAAATACCCCGCGGGCGTTGACCCGGTGGCAACCGGAGGCTTCCTGGCCGACTCCTTCAGCGCGGCTGTGACCGGCGCGGCAGAATCCGACGCTTTTGACCGTCTGGTCCTTCGGGAGGGGCTGCACTGGCGCCAGATCACCGTCCTGCGGGCCTACGCCCGCTACATGCGCCAGATGGGCAACACCAATTCGTTCGGGTTCATGGCCGATACCCTCCTCGCCAACCCCGATGTGACCCGGGGGCTCAGTGCCCTTTTCGCCGCACGGTTCGACCCGTCACTGGATGCCGATGCACGGCAGGCGGCCCAGGAATCCGTGCGCGAAGAACTGTCAGCGTCCATCGAAAAGGTTGCGACACTGGACGCTGACCGTGTCCTGCGGACATTTGTGAACCTCATTGAGGCCACCCTGCGGACGAACTTCTACCAGGACAAGCGGCACCTGAGCTTCAAGCTCGATCCGGCGCGGATCGACGGCCTGCCGTTCCCGCGCCCGATGTTCGAGATCTGGGTCTACTCTCCGCGGGTTGAGGGCGTGCACCTCCGATTTGGCAAGGTCGCCCGCGGTGGCCTGCGCTGGTCGGACCGTCGGGAGGACTTCCGCACCGAGGTGCTCGGCCTGGTGAAGGCGCAGACGGTAAAGAACGCAGTCATCGTTCCCACCGGGGCCAAGGGCGGCTTCTTTGCGAAGCAACTGCCGGACCCGTCCGTCGACAGGGCGGCGTGGATGGCCGAAGGCGTCGAAAGCTACAAGACCTTCATCCGGGGCCTGCTGGACCTCACCGACAATCTGGTTACTGAAGGCGCGGACGAGAAGCTGGTGCCGCCGTCGGACGTTGTCAGGCATGACGACGACGATTCCTACCTGGTGGTCGCAGCGGACAAGGGGACTGCCACTTTCTCGGACATTGCCAACGGCCTGGCCGCTGAGTACGGATTCTGGCTGGGAGATGCGTTCGCGTCGGGCGGCTCCGTTGGCTATGACCACAAGGCCATGGGCATCACCGCCCGCGGTGCATGGGAATCCGTGAAACGGCACTTCAGCGAGCTGGACCTGGACACCCAGACCCAGCCGTTCACCGTGGTGGGCGTGGGCGACATGTCCGGCGACGTGTTTGGCAATGGCATGCTGCTGTCCCGGCACATCCGGCTGCTTGCTGCCTTCGACCACCGGCACATCTTCCTGGATCCCACGCCGGACGAGGAGTCGTCCTTCACCGAACGCCGGCGCCTGTTCGAACTGCCCCGGTCGTCATGGGACGACTACGACAAGTCCCTCATCAGCGAAGGCGGCGGTGTCTTCGCCCGGCAGGCCAAGTCCATCCCGGTGTCGCCCCAGGTACGCGACGCCCTGGGCCTTCCGGCCGCCACCACGGAGCTCAGCCCGCCCGAACTCCTGCGGGCCATCCTGCTGGCGCCCGCAGATCTTCTCTACAACGGCGGCATCGGGACGTACGTGAAGGCCAGCAGCGAGTCCAACGCGTCGGTGGGGGACAAGGCCAATGACTCGATCAGGGTTGATGGCAGGGATCTCCGCGTCAAGGTGGTCGGTGAAGGCGGCAACCTCGGAATGACGCAGCGCGGACGAATCGAGGCGGCACTCCAGGGCGTCATCCTGAACACCGATGCCATCGACAACTCCGCAGGCGTGGACTGCTCCGATCATGAGGTCAACATTAAGATCTTCGTTGACCGGATGGTTGCTGCGGGGAAACTGGACGCGGCCGAACGTGCCGAATTCCTTGCCTCCATGACCGACGAGGTGGCACGCCTCGTTCTGGAAGACAACATTGACCAGAACATCCTGCTGCTGAACGACCGCACAAGGGTTGCCGAATGGAGCCCCAGCTACGAACGCCTCATGGACTGGCTGGAAAAAACAGCCGACCTGAAGCGCGACCTGGAGGCCCTGCCCACCACGGACACACTGCGCGAACGGCTGCAGCAGGGCCAGGGCCTGACGTCGCCTGAGCTCTCAGTCCTCGCGGCGTACGCCAAGATCGAACTGGCGACAGCACTGCGGGAAAGCGATCTCGCGGACGATCCGTGGTTCCGGCAGACCCTCCGCGATTACTTCCCGACGCAGCTGCGTGAACGATTCGACGCTGAACTGGACACCCATCCGCTGCGCCGCGAAATCATCGCCACGGTGGTTGCCAACGACATGATCAACATGGGAGGCATCACCTTTGCTTTCCGGGTCATGGAAGAAACGTCTGCCAGCGAAGTGGCCGTGGCCAAGGCGTTCGTCGCGCTGCGGGAGATTTACGAGCTGGACGTAATGGTCAGGGAGCTCAACAGCCTGCCTGCGTCGTTCCCCACGGAACACTGGAGCACGGTCCACCTGGATATCCGCAGGCTGCTTGACCGCGCAGTGCGGTGGCTCCTCACCCAGGGCACCGTATCCCAGCCCATCGATGAAGTGGTGGCTGAGTTCAAGCCACTCATGGATCCCCTGCGAGCACGCGTCCTGGACTACCTGCGGGGCGAGGACCGGGAACGGGTGGGAAGCTGGCTCGAGGCCGCGCGCGAATGGGAACTTCCGGATGGACTTGCCCTGCGCTGGGCTGAACTGTTCGAAAGCTTCGTGCTGCTGGACATCGCAAAAATTGCCCGCCTGCGGAAAGAGCCGGTTGAGGACATCGCCGCCGCGTATTACACGGTGTTCAATCGTTTCCATGCCGATTCCCTCCTGGAACGGATCAGCAGCCTTCCCCGGCAGGACCGCTGGCAGGCCTTGGCGAGGGCGGCACTTCGTGATGACCTGTACTCCACGGTGTCGGACATTACGACGGCGGTGCTGGACGCCACGGCCGCGGGACAGTCACCGGAGGCGCGGCTCACGGAGTGGGAGGCACGGAACGCCGAACAGCTGAGCCGTGCGAAGAGCATGTTCGATGAGGTCAACGCACTCGAAACAGACGATATGGCGTCGCTGTCGGTAGCATTGAGGCTCTTGAGGTCTATCGTCCGGCGCTGATTAATCAGGCGTCGCAACTGGAGGTGCAGTGGCAATCTTTACCGACCCCATCAGGGAACACGCCGATTTTGGCCCAGGTGATGCCGAATGGCTTCACCTGCTGGTGGGGGACTGGCAGATGGTTGCGGACCTGGCCTTCGCCGACCTCGCACTGTGGTTCCCGCATCCCGAATACGGGTATGTGGCGCTGGCGCACGTCCGGCCGTCCACAACGCACACCGTGTTCCACGGGGACTTCGTCGGCGAAGGCATCCGCTCCGACCTTCGGCCCCTGGTGGACAAGGCCTGGAACAGCAGGGCCATCGAGCGCTCCAGCGAGACAAACTGGAGCAGCGACATGGCCCTGCGGGTCGAGGCTGTTCCCATGGTGCGGAATGGACGGACCCTGGCCGTTGTCACTACCCACATGGACCTATCCAGCTCACGGATGCCGTCCCGGCTTGAGCTGACGTACCGGCAGTGCGCCTATGACCTGTTGAGGATGGGGACGCTTGGCCTGTGGCCCGACTTCGCTTCACCAACGGGGTCGCGCCGCGGCGCACCGCGGGTAGGGGACGGATTGATCAGGCTCGACGCCGACGGCATCGTGCAGTACGCCAGCCCCAACGGCGTTTCTGCCTTCCGCCGGCTGGGTGATGGTGAATCGCTGGAGGGCCGTTCCTTGGCGGAAGTAACCGCCAGCCTCCTCAAGGACCGCCGGATGGTCGATGAAACCTTGCCCCTGGTTGTTACCGGCCGGATGCCGTGGCGCAGTGAAATCGAGTCCCGCGGCGTCAGCCTGTCCCTTCGGGCGATTCCCCTTCGCGACGAACAGCAACGGTTCGGAGCCCTGGTACTGTGCCGCGATGTGTCCGAGCTCAGGCGGCGGGAAATGGAGTTGGTCACCAAGGACGCCACGATCCGCGAGATCCACCACCGGGTTAAGAACAACCTGCAAACCGTTGCCGCCCTGCTGCGGATGCAGTCGCGCCGGATGGTCAGCGAGGAAGCTAAACAGGGCCTGGAGCAGGCGATGCGCCGGGTTGCGACGATCGCCCTGGTCCACGAAACCTTGTCCCAGGGCCTGACCCAGAGCGTCGATTTCGATGAGCTGATCGGACGGCAGTTCAGGCTGTCCGCAGAAGTCGCCTCGCCGTCCCAGCAGGTGAAGACGGAGCGTTCGGGCACCTTCGGCGAGCTTCCCAGCGACCTGGCCACCCCCCTCGCGCTGGTGATCAACGAATTGGTCACCAATGCTGTGGAACATGGCCTTGAGGGGAGGGCAGGGACTGTGTGGCTCATTGCCGACCGCGCGGAGGGCGAGGATGGCGACGAAGAGCTCACCGTGACCATCGCCGATGATGGCGTGGGACTACCGGATACTCCGCACGTCGAGGGGCTGGGGCTTCAGATCGTGCGGACCCTGGTGACCAGCGAGCTTGGCGGAACCATCCAGTGGCTGCCTCGCGAAGGCGGCGGCACAGCGGTCCGCATCCGCCTGAGCCTCTTGGGCAGGTAGCGGACGCCGCCTGCTGTCCAGCGGCGTCCCCTGGCTTTGAATGGAGAGAGCCCCGGCGGCGACCTGGTCGGTTGCTGCCGGGGCTCTTTCTACTTGGCGGAAATCCTTCCGCTGTACGTCGGGGACCGCCGCTTATGAAGCGCGGCGTGCCCGGGCTGCCCGGCGCTTAAGGGCGCGGCGCTCGTCTTCGCTCATGCCGCCCCAAACGCCGGCGTCCTGGCCGGACTCAAGTGCCCACTGGAGGCAGGTATCGACTACCGGGCACCGGCGGCAGACACTTTTGGCTTCCTCAATCTGCAGGAGCGCCGGCCCTGTGTTCCCGACGGGGAAGAAGAGTTCCGGATCCTTCTCGAGGCACGCTGCGCGGTTACGCCAATCCATGCTGATTAGTTGCTCCATTTCTGGGAATCGCCCTTTGTGAAATTATTCACTAGTAGCTACAAAGGAAAAGGGCCCGGCAGGGCCCCCTTGGTCATCTCCATCAAGCCTGTCATGTTAACGCTGTGTAAACAAGGGGTAGTAACGCTTGATATCCCGGGAATGCTGAGCGATACATCACACTGCTGGCACTGGCCCTCACCAGTCTCCGACTATGTCGGGTAGGGTGCCAGTGTGTCAAGACCCCCTTCCAACCCTGCAGATTCCTCGCCTCCTCCCGGGGGAACCAACCCTGGCCAGGACGGTGCCGTTGCATCGGGGAAAATGCGGCCTCCCCGCGCGGCTGTCCTTATTGCCATGGTGGTTGCGGCTGAGGCGACCGCCCTCCTGGCGGCAGCTGCCTGGTACGCATTCGAACTGGTATCGGGGAGCCCTGTGCTGTCGTTCTGGGGTGCAGTGTTTACCCTCGGGCTTTTGCTCGCCTTTTCGGCGTGGTTGTTCGCGGTCGGTCATTTCCTGTACCGCGGGTTCCGGTGGACCCGTGCGGCGGCACTGGTTGCCCAACTGTTCGTATTGACGATCGGTTTCCCCACCCTGACCAGCGGACTGATCCTGGCCGGATTGGCGATGGTCGTTCCTGCGGTGGCAGCCCTTGTGCTCCTGTTCCACAGCAGCGTTATCGCCTACGCTTCCCGGACCGGAGGAGCGCCGCCGGCTTTATAGCCCTTCCAGGCTTCCCGGACCGGAGTAGCGCCGCCGGCCTTCTAGCCCGCCTTGCGCCCGCCGGCATCCCCTTCCAGCGGCGCCCAAGCAACCTGGAGGACGGCCGACCCTCCTCCGGAAATCAGCACTGCCCTGCCCGGCGGAGCAGTGGGCTCCGCTTCGAAGCGGACGCCGAAGAGGTCCCCGTCCGCCATTGAGCGCGGTGCGAGCAGCATTCCGGCGCCGTGAGCCCTGGACGCCATAACAAGGGGGAGGCGTTGCAGCAGCAGGGGATTGTAGTTTGCTGTCAACAGGACGGTGTGGCCCCGTGACTGGAGTTCCGCCAGTGCGGTCAGGGCGTCGGCAGACAGTTGGTCGGCGTCGTCGGCGATGAGGATCCGGCACCCGGCCGCGGCCCGGGACGCGGGGTCCAAGCGCAGTGATGTCCAGAACCTGTCAGGCTCTTCGGTGTCCGGCGGATGCACCCAGCAGGCTTCCGGGTTCAGGATCCTCAGCGCGCGGAGGCTGTTGGTTTTACCACCGCCGGGGCGGCCAAGAATGGTGAAAACGCCGCCGGTGGGTAAATTCAGGCGGACCGGGGAGAGTTCGTCCCCACCCACGCCGATCAGAAGTCCGGGCGGGGTGGACCGGGCGGCGGCCACGGATGAGAACGGGCGCGCCGCAGACTCCTGAACGTCCGTCGCTGAGATAAGTGGGGGCAATGACTCAACCCGGAAGGGCGGGACTTCAAGCTTGGAGTCCAGCTCCGTGCCCGTGTCCCGT
Organism: Pseudarthrobacter sp. 1G09; assembly: GCF_050038305.1. Classification (NCBI taxonomy): domain Bacteria; kingdom Bacillati; phylum Actinomycetota; class Actinomycetes; order Micrococcales; family Micrococcaceae; genus Pseudarthrobacter; species Pseudarthrobacter sp. 1G09. The sequence continues at coordinate 2,881,263 of NZ_CP188306.1, read as the reverse complement.
TGCCACTGGTCCGCTATGGCGAGGTCGTAGACCTGGCAGACTGCGGACTCGCTTCCGGCGACTGGTCCGAAGGCCACCGCCCGCCCTTTTACCTTTTCCGTGGAAGGCATCCTGGGCCAAGCGAGCCTGCTGTCCTCGGTGGAGGCTGCGGGGAAGTACAGCCGGTTGGGCAGGGAAGCGCCAAAGCGGGCGGTGGACAGCTCCCGTTCCCCGGATATCGCGACAGTTATCCCGGCGCGCTGACCGTCCCGGACCAGGTCCTGTACCACGTCCTCAGCCCACGCAAGCGGTCCGGACCTGAAGGCAGACACCCACGATCCCCATCCGGAGATGACCAGCACCAACGGAGTAGTCCCTTCATCAGGGTGGCTGAGACGGTGCCCAAGCTCGAGGACCAGCCGCTCCAATATCCGGACCGCGCGGCGGAGCTCGTGGATTCCGGCATGGGCACCCGTCCTTCGATGGCCGGCGGCATGCTGGAGTCCGCCAGAGGCGTCGAGGAAGTAGCAGTGTGACTCACGCGGGTGCGCCAGCAGTCGACGGACTGCGAGGTCCAGGGCTTCAACGGCGCCGGAGGATGCAGAGCCAACGAGTGCCAGGTGGCCGTGCCGGGATGGTTCCCAGGTCAGGGGAAGAACGCACTGGGCATGGGGCAGGTCGAGGGCGCCCAGCTCAACAGACCAATCCGGCCGCGATGCGGTTGGTGCCTGGCCGCTTGCCTGCGCCGGTGCCGCCACAGGGTCTCGGAGGTCATGCGGGAGGGGAGGAGCTACCGGGTGCCGGGGCGGGGACCCGCCCCGCGCTGCCCAAAGCCTGCGGACCAATTCAACATAGGGCCTTGCGGCCTGCGCTGGGGTTGGCGCGTGGCATCCGGGAGCAGCTCCTCCTCCCGCCCTCAGGAAATCGAAGGTGCGCTGAACGTGAAGGGCATCGTTCCGGGTTTCACTGCCCGAAAGGCTCAGTGTTGCCGCCTGGAATTCCTGCGCAGGCTCCGTTCCCCGGGCAAGGAACGCGCGCCCTGGGCAGCCCACTCCGATGCCCGCCGCAGCTTTGGTGCCGATAATGTCATGGGATTCCATGTCGGACTGGACCCGCAGGGCAATGCTGGATGTCACGTTGGCCCTGATATCGGCTGTCAACGCTCCCTGCGGCCGCTGCGTGGCCATCACCAGATGAATGCCGAGGGACCGTCCGATGGCGGCAATGCGCATCAGCTCCCCCAGGACGTCCGGGGCGTCATCCACGAGCATCCTGAACTCATCAATGATGATGACCAGATGGGGGAGCGCAGGGCCAGCCACAACCTGCGTGGATTGGTAGGAGGCCAGATCCGGCACGTTGGCCGCGGCGAGGGCCTCCTCACGGAGCCGGATTTCAGCCCGCAATGAGGCAAGCGTGCGGTCAAGCTCACTGGCGGACAAATCAGTCAGAAGCCCAACACAGTGCACGAGGTCGGCTAGCGGCCCGAGTCCGGAGCCACCCTTGAAGTCGACGAACAGGAAGTTCACCAGTTCTGGCGGATGATTTAGTGCCAGGGCAATAACGAGGGTTCGCAGCAACTCCGACTTCCCCGAACCGGTGGTCCCCGCCACGAGGAGATGCGGCCCGTCGCTGTCAAGGTCCCAGGACCTGACGCCTCCGGCACTGACTCCCAACGGAACTGCCAGCCCGGTGGTCTGCGCACCCTTCTCCCAGCGGGCAGCCGTTGCCTCCGCCGACAAGGGCATGACGTCCGCCAGGGCACACGTATCCGGGATGCAGTCTTCCCGCGCCCTGCCATCCGCTCCGGCTGCAAGGTTCCGGCAAAACGCGTCAAAGACCTTCGCGGGGGCCAGGTCGGGAACGAATTTCGTGCGGATTTCCGGGCAGAGGAGGGACGATTCCGGCTCAGCCAGTTCCACATCCGCGGTACTGGCTGGCTCTGCCGGGGTGGTGAACCTGAGGACCTGCCATCCGAGCTGGACGCCAGTCGCGGCAAGTGTGTTGTCCGTTTCCCGGCAATCGGACGGGCCGGCCAGAATGAGGACTCCATACGGGCAACCCCCTGAAAACTTCTCCGACAGATGCCGTCGGCATGACTCCCCGGTTGCCGTCAGGACGACTCGCGGAAGGAACCTTGCAGCGAGAGGCAGGACTTCGGGCCGGCCGTGGATGACCACCCTGGTCTCACGGCCCCGGGGATAACCGGCCAGCTGCATGACCAGCGCCCTGATCATGGCGTCCAGCGCCGGGCGTGCTCCCTGAAACACCGTTTCCGGCCGGGTCGGGTCAAGGAGGAGCGGCACTGCACCCGCGGACGGCAGGTCCCGGACTGCGCCGGCGGGCTGGACGCTGATATTCGCGGGCTGGACCCCCAGACCGAGTCGAAGCCAGATCCTTCCTTCGCCGGCGCCTGTTCCGTTGGATCCAAGGCGCGGCGTACTCAAGGTGACTGTGGCCAGGGATGGCCCGGCCCGCCGTCGTCGTTGTTTGTCTTCCTGGACGGCAGCAGCGACTGCGGCTGCGGTGTCCCGCCGTTGCCTTCGCCCTGTTAGCAGCGGAATGACCATCGAGACGGCTGAGGCGCCGGCGAACGCCAGGAACATCCACATTCCCGTAAAGACGGCCAACCCGACCCCGATGGCCAGGGGGAGCGTTGCGGTCAGTACGAGGACTGCCCGGTTTCCTCGATCAGTGCCCGCGGTAACGGGAATGGGGTCCGCCACCGAAGCGCCCGCGTCCGCCAGGGGCGCCGACGGGCAGTCCGTGAAGATCAGGGACATGGCCGACGATCCGCACCGTATGTCGGATGCTGTGGACACCGCCGCATTCCGGACTCTCCGGCCATCCACCCACGTTCCGTTGGAGCTGTCCAGGTCTTCGATGAAGATGCCCGTGTCCGTGACAGTCAGTTTCGCGTGCTCCCGCGACATCTCGGCGTCGTCAATGGCTATCCGTGTGCCATTCCTGCCAATCGTGAAGGTCCCGCGGGCAAGGGCTACAACGGTGCCGGCTCCCGAGCCGCTGTGGACAGCCAATACCAGTCCAGCTTCCGCCTCGTCTGCAATCCGGGACAGCTGCTTCCGGAGCGGCGGCCTGGCATCTCCGGCATCGACGAGTACCGCGCCGGCGACAAGGGGATCGGTACCAACGTTGAGCGAGCCAATGCGGATTCCCCGGACGGTAACCTCCCCTGTGCCGAACTTGAGGGCAAGAAGGTGGTGGATTTCCCTCCCTGCCGTTCCGGCGGGAGCCTCGATGGTCAGCTCCAGGGGCTCGTTGCCGGAACCAGGGCGGGCTGCTCTTACCAACGTGCAGTGGAGTGTCATGTGGTGGATTCCTTTGAACGTTGTTTCCAAGTTATGGGCCCGGCTACGAACGGGCAGGCCCGTACCGGGTCTATGTGGAAAACCCCGGATTGTTCCGCAGGTACTGCCTTGCTGATCCTTCGCTGGGCCAGGATCGCCCCACACGGACCTCCACCGGCGGTCCTGCGGCCACGAAGGAGACCAGTGAGCATCATTGCTGCCAGTGCCGATGTTTCCCCCGATTCCGTCATCGGGTCCGGTTCGAGGGTGTGGCACCTGACCCAGGTCCGGGAATCCACGCGGTCGGGGAGTGAATGTGTGATTGGATGCGGGGACTATATAGCTCCGGCGCCGTCGTCACCAAGGATGGGCCGGACTTCGTCCTTGTCGCTGAGGTGCCTGCCCGCCGCGTTGGATGGGTTGGCCGTGCCGGGCAGACGTTAAGGCAGGAGGGATCCTTTTGGGTCTGTCCGCAGACCTGAGCCAATTATGTGGAAACGGACGGGGAGCTGCGCCAGGTAAAAGCCGCATCCCTGGCCGAGCCGCTAAGGGAGGCGATTCGACTGGCGCCGCAGTCACTCGGGTAGGCTAGAGCAGCAGACAATGCTCAACATTGCGCTGCCCGCATTCGAACCAGGAGATTTTGTGACCGCTGACCTCGTCATCGTAGGGTCCGGCTTTTTTGGCCTGACAATCGCAGAACAGGCCGCCACTGAGCTCGGCTTGAAGGTCGTTGTCCTCGACCGTCGCCACCACATCGGCGGAAACGCCTACAGCGAAAAGGAAGAGCAGACAGGTATCGAGGTGCACCGCTACGGTGCCCACCTGTTCCACACCTCAAACGAACGTGTGTGGGAGTACGTCAACCGGTTCACCAGCTTCACCAACTACGTGCATAAGGTTTACGGGGTCCACAAGGGTGAGGTTTATTCCCTCCCCATCAACCTCGCCACCATCAACCAGTTCTTCCGGGCAAACCTCACTCCGGGCCAGGCCAAGGACCTGATCCAGGAGCAGGCCGGAGAGCTTGCAGGCACCGACCCGCAGAACCTTAACGACAAGGGAATCCAGCTGATCGGGCGTCCCCTGTACGAAGCTTTCATCAAGCACTACACGGGCAAGCAGTGGCAGACGGACCCGAAGGACCTTCCCGCCGGGATCATCTCGCGGCTGCCGGTCCGCTACAACTACGACAACCGGTACTTCAACGACAAGTACGAGGGCCTGCCCACCAACGGCTACACGGCCTGGATCGAAAAGATGGCGGAGCACCCGAACATCGAGGTCCGCCTGAACACGGACTTCTTTGACGAGTCGCACGAATACAGCAAGAACAGGGTTGTCGGCAATATTCCGGTCGTGTACACGGGTCCCGTTGACCGCTACTTCGATTACGCCGAGGGTGACCTCTCCTGGCGCACGATTGATTTCGAAGAGGAAGTCCTCGATGTCGGCGACTTCCAGGGTACGTCCGTGGTCAACTACAACGACGAAGACGTGGCTTACACCCGCGTTATCGAACCCCGGCACTTCCACCCCGAGCGGGAATACCAGACGGAAAAGACCATCATCATGCGCGAGTTCTCGCGCTTTGCGGAGAAGGGCGACGAGCCCTATTACCCGATCAACACATCGGCAGACCGCGACAGGCTGCTCAAGTACCGCGATCTTGCGGCCGGTGAAAAGGACGTCCTGTTCGGTGGCCGCCTGGGCACCTACAAGTACCTTGACATGCACATGGCCATCGGTTCTGCCCTGACCATGTTCGACAACAAGATCCGTCCTCACTTCGAGGCGGGAGCCGACATCGAAAGCGGAGGAGTCGACGCATGAGCGTCCCCACCGATACAAAGAACCAGAACAAGGCCGAGGGCGGCGCGGTGGAAACCGGCCAGCACTGGCAGACGCTGCAGCGCGTCATCCTCCCCAGCGCCAGCCAGATGGATACTGTTCCCCTCTACATGGACATGGGCACTGCCACAGGGATCCAGTTGCCGACAGCCGGCGACAGGGACGGGAAAACCCCCAAGGCCCGGACTATCAGCAGCCCCACCAAGGAAGCCCACGTGGAGGATTTCCTCTCGCGGCACTCGACTTCCATACGGTCTGGCGAACGGGTGTCCTTCGGCAGCTACTTCAATGCCTTTCCTGCCAGCTACTGGCGGCGCTGGACAACCGTGGACAAGGTCCGGCTGCAAGTCCGCACGCAGGGTGCTGGTTCTGTCATCGTGTACAAGTCGAACGCCCGCGGCTCCCTGCAGCGCGTAGACACGCGCCGCGTTGAGGGTACGGCCGAGAACTTCTTCGAGCTGTCGCTGGCACCTTTCGGTGACGGCGGCTGGTACTGGTTCGACCTGTTGGCCGGAACCGAGCCACTGGTGATGCTCGATGCGGAATGGCAGGGCCCTGCCGTTGAGAGCAGCCCCGGCTCTGTAACCCTCCAGATCACCACCCTGAACAAGACCGATTTCTGCCTCAATAACCTCCGGCTCCTGGCCGAAAGCAAAGAGGCCCTCGACCACGTACAGGAAATCCTGATTGTGGACCAGGGGACCCAGAAGCTCGCCGATGCGGATGGCTTTGAGGACATCAAAAAGATGCTCAACGGCAAGTTGCGCATCATTCACCAGTCCAACCTCGGCGGGTCGGGCGGATTCGCCCGTGGCATGTTTGAGGCCGTTGAAAACGGCAGCGACTACGCACTGCTCATGGACGACGACGTCGTCGTGGAGCCGGAAAGCATCATTCGGCTGCTGACCTTCGCGGATCGCTGCAAGACGCCAACTCTTGTGGGCGGGCACATGTTCGACCTCTACAACCGGACGGTGCTGCACACCTTTGGAGAGGTGGTTAACCCCTACCGCTTCCAGCCGTCCCTGCCCAGCGACGAAATGATCCTGGGTCACGACTTCCAGTCCTCCAACCTTCGTCAGACGTCCTGGCTGCACCGCCGCTGCGATGTTGACTACAACGGGTGGTGGATGTGCTTGATACCCACGCAGGTAATCCGGGAAATCGGGCTCTCCCTTCCTTTGTTCATCAAATGGGACGACTCGGAGTACGGGCTGCGTGCGAAGGCCCACGGTTACTCCACTGTCTCTCTTCCGGGATCGGCCGTGTGGCACGTCTCCTGGATCGACAAGGACGACCTCGTCGGTTGGCAGGCGTACTTCCACGCCCGGAACCGCGTAGTGGCCGCGCTGCTCCACAGCCCTTACGAGTTCGGCGGGCGCGTCATCAAGGAATCGCAGTATGCCGATGTCAAACACCTTGTTTCCATGCAGTACGCCACCGCGCAGGGCCGCCAGTGGGCGCTCGAAGACGTCCTGAAGGGCCCCGAAGCCCTGCCTGACCTTCTGCCGGCCAAGCTGCCCCAGATCCGCGAAATGATGTCCGCGCACCCCGACGCCGTCTTCAAACCGAATCCTGAGGACTTCCCGGCGGCCAAGATGGACAAGCCGCCGCGCCGAGGACACGGGCCGGCTCAGCCGTCAAAGATTTCCCTGCTTCCCTGGGCAGCAAAAACCGTCGTTCGCCAGCTGGCGAGCCCGGTGAAGGGAACCAGCACTGAACGACCGCAAACGACCATTGCCCACCAGGACAACCGGTGGTGGCGCATGGCGCAGTACGACAGTGCAGTAGTCTCGAATGCCGAGGGGACCGGTGCGTCCTGGTACCAGCGGGACCCCAAGCAACTGAGGAAGATGCTGGCAGAGAGCGCGCGCCTGCACACCGCGCTGCTCAAGGAATGGCCCGCGCTCAGCAGGAAGTACAAGGCTGCTGTCGCGGACCTGACGTCGATGGAGTCGTGGAGGAAGACGTTCGAGCAACACACGCAGAACGAAATCAAGTGAGTGCATCGTCTCCGGCTGAACTGACAAGTCCAGGGCTTGGGGGTGGACTGCGGGACATCCGGCAGTCGGGATTCCTCCTCAAGCTGTTGGTCCGCAAGGAACTTAAGGTCCGCTACCGAGGGTCCGTTCTCGGACTCCTGTGGTCCTACGTAAAACCCGGCGTTCAATTCGTCGTCTTCTACGTTGCCCTTGGTGTATTCCTGGGGCTGGAGCGCAGCGCCAGGAACCCGGAGGGTCTTCCGAACTATGCGGTCTACCTCTTCTCGGGGATCGTTCTGATCAATTTCTTCTCCGAGGCGCTGGGAAACGCGTCCCGTTCAATTGTGAACAACGGAAACCTGATCAAGAAGATCTACCTGCCCCGTGAGCTCTTCCCGGTTGCCTCTGTGTGGGTGTCCGCGGTTCACTTTTTCCCGCAGCTGGTGGTCCTGGTAGCCGGCTGCCTGCTGGCAGGATGGCACCCGAGTGTGTTCCAGCTCCTGGCAGCTGTGGCCGGTTTCGTGATCGTGGGCCTGCTGGCCACCGGTCTTGGCCTGCTTTTCGGATCTGCAAATGTGTACTTCCGGGATTCGGAGAACCTGGTGGACATGCTCCTGATGGTTGCGACCTGGGCTTCGCCGGTGATGTATGCGTGGTCGATGGTGGAAGCGAAACTCGGTTCAACGTGGTTTGCCATCTACCAGGCGAACCCCATCACCATTGGTGTGGAACTGTTCCATTACGCGTTCTGGTTCCCCACGACAGATGGCACCACTGCAATGCCACCAAATCTCTTCACCCTGTGGACACCGCTGGGCCTGGTCATCGCCTTGGCCATTGTCATTTTGGGTCAGTTCACCTTCCGGCGGCTCGAGGGCCGCTTCGCTCAGGAGCTGTGAGTGGTCAACGCAATTGAAGTTTCAGACATCAGCAAGCAATTCGTCCTCCGCCACACGCGCTCCATCAAAGAGGCAGTTGTTTGGTTGGTCAAGGGCCGGAAAGGCGATCTGTCCGAGAAGTTCCACGCGCTGAAGAACGTCTCTGTCGACGTCAAAACGGGGGAGACCGTGGCGCTGCTGGGACTTAATGGTTCCGGCAAATCGACGTTGCTGAAGCACATCTCCGGAGTGATGCTGCCGGATTCGGGAACCGTGAGGACCAGGGGGCGGGTGGCGGGCCTCATCGAAGTGGGCGCCGGCTTCCACCCGGACCTGTCCGGCCGGGACAACGTCTTCCTCAACGGCGCCATCCTGGGAATGACCGAGCAACAGGTCAAGGACCGATTCGACGATATTGTCGAATTCTCCGAGATCGGGCAATTCATCGATACCGAGGTCAAGTTCTACTCATCGGGAATGTATTTGCGGCTCGCATTTTCCGTTGCCGTGCATACTGATCCCGAAGTGTTCCTGATCGATGAGATTCTGGCCGTGGGCGACGAGCCCTTCCAGCGAAAGTGCATCGACAAGATCCAGGAACTCGCCCGCGACGGAAAGACGCTTGTGGTGGTGAGTCACGACCTGGACCTGGTCTCCCGTATTTGCGACCGGGGAATCCTCCTGGAGCACGGTAACGTGAAATTCGACGGACCAATCCACGAGGCAGTTTCGATTCTGCGCGCCTGACCGTTGGCGGCGCGAGGATGTTCGCCTCGGGGTGGATGATGGTCCCTTATCGTCAAAGTTTTGTGGCACGGCGTGCCGCTCTGGCCGCTGTGCCACTGAATTTTCGGAGGATTCTTGTCCTGGTTTGATACAGTCCCTCAGTTCGTCCTGGCAGCGGCTTTGCTGTTTGTTCCGGGACTCGCCGTAGGTGCGGCAGCCAGGCTGAGGGGATTCCGTATCTTCGCCTTGGCACCGGGAATCAGCGTGTCTATCGTAGCCATGGCAGCGATCGTGGCTCCGTTCGCGGGAATCCAGTGGTCGCTGCCGCCAGTCCTTGTTATCACTGCGATTCTGGCCGGACTCGCCTTTGCAGCGTCGGTTGCAGTGGCGAAGAAAGGCGCGGCAGTTCAACCGCATGACGGCGGCAACCGGCGTTGGGTCCTGGGTTCCATCATGTTGGCGGTTGTCATGGCAGCCTTTCTGGTTTCGCGCCGGCTTGTGGAAGCCATCGGCCACCCGGAGTCATTTTCACAAACCTTTGACAATGTCTTTCATCTGAACGCTATCCGGTACATCCTCGATACCGGTTCAGGCTCCTCCCTGACGCTCAATGAGATGACCGGTGCGGCCTCATACCCTGCGGCATGGCATGACCTTGTCTCATTGCTGGTCAGCGTTGGCGGCGGCGGAATACCGGTCTCGGTCAACGTGATCAACATTGTCGTCGCCGCCGTTGTCTGGCCCTCGGGCTGCCTCTATCTCGCACGGACTCTCTGGGGAAACCGCCCCGCGGTCGTCCTGTCCGCCGGTGTCCTGTCTGCCGGCTTTGGCGCCTTTCCCATTTCGCTGCTGGATTTTGGGGTGTTGTACCCGAATTTCCTTGCCGTCGCCCTCCTGCCCCTGGTTCTGGCCGTCTCGCTTGAAGTTCTCGGATTGTCCGCGGTGCCGGTCCATTCCAGGATCATCGGAGCACTCGTCCTCCTCGCAGTACTCCCGGGCGTCGCCCTCGCCCACCCCAGCGCCGCCATGGCCTGGATTGCCCTGACAACTCCGCCCGCGGTTTTCGTCTACGTGCGCCTTCTGGTGCGAACATGGACTTCGGCGCGCGGGCGAACCCGCTGGACAGCCACGGCGGCCCTTCTGGCGTTGGGCGTGACCGCCGTCGTCGTTGTACGCATTCTCTGGGACCTCGTCCGGCCACCGGCGGAGGCTGCCTTCTGGCCGCCCGTTGAGAGTAGCGGTCAGGCCATTGGAGAAGTCATCGCCAGCTCCGCGATTGGCCGCCCCGTGGCGTGGGCCGTCATGGCACTGACCCTCGTTGGTATCTTCGTGGTAATCAGGTCCGGCCGGCAGCTGTGGTGGTTGGGAACGTATGGCGTCGCGGCGTTCCTCTTTGTTGTGGTCAGCTCCTTCCCCGCCGACGACTTCCGGGCCTACTGGACGGGAATCTGGTACAACGATCCTCCCCGGCTTGCCGCTCTCTTGCCGTTGGTGACCATTCCCCTTGCCACCCGTGGTGCTGTTTGCTCTTGGGAGCTCCTGCTTCGGGGCGTCACCCGCAGCGCGGGGATTGTGCAGCGGAAGACTGCAGCGGAACGGGGCAAACCCTTTGAAAAGGGCGCCCGTGTACCGCAGGCAACCTACATGGTGGTTGCCGGCCTGATTGCCGTTCTGGCGCTGGGTGTGCTCACACAGCGTGGAAGCGTGCGCCAGGCGCAGGACTCCATGGCCGGCTCATACAGGCTTTCCGCTGACTCACCCCTGATCTCCAGTGATGAATTGGAGCTGATTGACCGCCTGTCGGAGGAAGTGCCGGAGGATGCCGTTATGGTGGGGAACCCCTGGAACGGCAGTTCCCTGGCTTATGCCCTGGCAGACCGGAAGCTCATCCAGCTGCACATCCTTAGCGCCGTTCCTGACGGGACGGGAGCGCTCCTTAACGGGCCTACCCCGTCGAAAGACGATCCCGCGGTATGCCCTGCGGTCCAAAAACTGAACATCGATTACATACTGGACTTCGGCCACCGTGAAGTGCACGGCCGGGACAGCGGTTACAAGGGGCTGGACAGCCTCATTGCCGCAGGCATGGCCACTCTTGAAGATTCGGAAGGCGACGCAAAGCTTTACAAGCTGCAGCTTTGCGGCAACTGAGCGAGGGACCCACCAGCGCCACGTACCGTGGCGTTGACGGAAACTGGTGCTGGGCTACGCCTTTTTAAGCAGGCGTAGCCCAGGCACCAGCAGGCCCAGGAAAAGTATTGCCTCGCTGAGGGCCATTGCCAGCGCGATGCCATCCGCCCATCCCCGGGTCGCAGCAATAAACATGAGGGTAATTCCGATGACGGCCGAGATCAGCGTCCAAACAAGAATGAGGCGCTGGCGGCCCTGCGGGAGCAGGAGGTTGCGGATGAACGGAGTGCTGGCGGAGATGAAAAGGAATGACAGGCCGTAGAGAGCGCATGTCGCTTGGCCGGCCTTGTTGACGGATCCAAGGATGATCTCTGTAGCCAGCGGTCCCAGGATAGCCAGGAAGGCAGCTCCCGCCAGCCCCAAAGCAAGGTGGGACACAATGGCGGCGGCGTGGCGCTTTTTCGGGCTGGCCTCCTGCGGCTCCAAAGTCCAGCCTTGGAACGTATTGCCCAAAGCCATCACGGAGAAGAGACCGAAACGGTAGACCGTGTCCGCGGAACTGAATCCAGCCATAACTGTGTTGGGCACAAAGGCCTGTCCTATTGGAACAGGTGTTGCTGCATAGGTTGTGCCGGACAGGCTGATGGCAGCCGGTCCGAAGTGTTGGCGCAAGTAGCGCCAAGTTCCGCCCCAGGACGTGAAGGTCTTACCCCGCTCCGGGACTACGATGCGGTGGAATATGACCAGGCTCACGCCAACGCTGGCAAGCAGGATGACTCCGTACAGCCAAATATGAGTCGTCAGCAAGATCACGGGGACGGCTACAATTGTGGCCGCCACCCGGGGAAGCGCGTCGAATGTTGCCAGAAGGGCAGGCTTTCCTGCACCGATGCAAAACCAGGCCGGGGATAGCCCAGTAACAGCGGTTGTCAGGGACATCGCTGCGCCATCCAGCCGATGGTCAGGGGCCGCCAACAGCCAGGCCAGTATGAACACAAAGGGGAAAACCAAGGCAGACAGGGCCAGCCTGGTTCTCAGGCTTTGCCGGTAAACCTCGGCGCGGTGCTGCGGCGAAGGGTTCTGGGCTATCTCGACTGGGCCGAGGGTGTTCCAACTCCACGCGATGACTGCACCGCCAAAGGCCCCGATGGCCTGCCCTGAGGCGACGGTAGACCAGCCGCCCTCCCCGGCGACGCGCGACACGATGGGAACAAGAAGGAACGGGGTCAGTATCGACACCAGGGGCAACCCCGTAAAGCCGGCCAATCTTAACAACACAGCTTTCATGCTTTATGTGCTTCCTTCTGTTGGTATTGCCGGCTGGCCGTGGGGCAGTTCCGTCCGGCGATGCAGAATCGTTTTGCTGCGCGTGCCAGGGCTGTGTGCGTGTATGTTTGACGATCCCGAACCACATCGCGGCGGAGCGCCGCCCCAGGTCTCTAACGCCGGTGCTCCCGGAACGACATCGGGTTACCGTGAATTGCTGATCCCACTGTGCCGCTTCCATGGGAGCACGACGCCGAGGTAAATCTCCGCAGCCCGGATGGGGGCCACGTTCTTACGCTGCACCCCGTCCTGCAGGGACCTGAACAGGCGCCAGGCCCGGGGCCGTGCATACAGGTTCAGGGCATCCTGCAATTCCGGGTTCGTGGAGGTGCCGGCCTGCACAGAGCGTGCCAACAGAGTCCTCGCCATGAGCGTCCGCCATCCGAGCCCGGTCTTGTAGATGATGCTGCAGATACTCCGCGGTGAGGTGCTTCCTTCGTACCGCTTCACGAAACGGAGAGTGTTCCGTATGGAAGTGGGCAGGCTTTGCCGCGATTCGCCCACCACGTTGCCGCCGTGCTGGATGTAATCCTGCAACACCTCGTCAAGGATGCTGATGCCTCCGGAGGCGAGGGCGCACAGCGCAAGCCAGTGGTCGTGATACTGGGATGGCGCTGCCAGCGAAGGGAAGGGGAGAGCCGTCTCAAGCACTTCGCGCCGGAATACGCACAGGGATCCGGTGACCTGGTTAGTGGCGATGAGGTCCGCAGCCCCAACATTTTTCCTATCGGTGAGGGTCCCCCTTGCGGGGTCCGGGTCGGTTGCGGAGATTTCAGGCGACACCACCCGTGCCTGCCCTGTAACCAAGGCGGCACCGTCAAGGCGGGGGAGAAGCGCCGCCAGTTTCCCGGGATACCAGTAGTCATCCTGGTCGCTGAGGGCAACCCAGCGGGCCTCTTCCGGAACGGCTCTGAGGGCGCGCTCGAAATTGTGGTGGAACCCGAGCCGGTTGCTGTATCCGAGAACCTGGAAGCGGTCATCCCCGCCACAAATCTGCCGGACCATATCCGCAACCTGCTGGTAGTCGCCGTCCACCGAGATGAGACAAACGAAATCCGTGTGGGTCTGTGCCTGGATTGACAGGAGTTGGCGCGCAAACATGGGCTGGTCCGGCTTGTAGGCGGCCAGGGCCACCGCGCCGAAGGTTCCGGCGTAAGTGCCCGCCCCGGATGGGTGGGGCGCAGGGGTCCCTTGCGATGTCATGGAGTTCCCGGCTTCCTGCCCAGGGCCACAAAAATGGCGCGAAGGAGCATGATCCTTGCCCGCAGGATCACCGCGACCGGGCGGCGGGATTTGGGGGTCGTATTCTCGTCGTGCAGCCGACGGGCAACGGTGGGGGCTGCCACGTGGGCCATGCTGCGGTTGAGGTTGGCAACGATGGCGATCCATTGATCGTGGGTTTCGGTGAGGAACTCCGGGAAGGGGAGGATCTGTTTCTTGGCTGCCGCCCGGAATGCCATGGTGCACCCGTAGTAGGGGCGGATGCCTATCCACGTGGTGACCAGGTTGGCCACCCACCGGCCGCTGTCCGATTCCTTGAGCTGGACCTTGTGATACCTGTTGGCCGGGCCGCCGAACACGGTGAAGTTGCTGGCGGCGAAGTCCTTAGCCTGCAGGGCATCCACCAGCGTCTCGACGCGTCCGGGGAGCCAGATGTCGTCCTGGTCCGACAGCATGATGTACTCGCCCCTGCTGGCCGAGACTGCCTTTTCGAAACTGGCAACATAACCCTTGTTTTCCGCGCTTGGCAGGAGAACTATGCGCGGGTCCTCAAGGCGACGGACGACGTCGAGCGTGGAGTCCTTTGACGCATCGTCCACGATGATGAGCTCGTCCTGTGGTGACAGCTGCGAAAGGATGGATTGAATCTGTTCTGCAACGTACTCCTGGCCGTTGTACGTTGCCATGCACACGGATACCCGCACAGCGCCGGCCCCGCTCACGCGCTGATCTTCCGCTGGAACGAGGGATCGATCTTACCGAGCCGTCCGAGCCAGCCATCCACGAAGCCGCGGGCAAACGCCCGGTACTGCCCCTTCCGATTGGCGCCGTACAGCATCCTGAAGACGTCACTTTCCACTTGGAAGCGGAGCCGGCGGAGCAGCCAGACCGGGAATCTTGCGCCGTACTGCCGCCAGAGGTGGATGTTGTTCCGGGTCATGTAGTACACCCGAAAAGGGGCATGCGAATGCACGTGGCGCTTTCGGCCCAAAACGCTGACATGCCATCCGAAAAGCATCATTGGCTGTGCCTGGCCAAGGGCATGCGTCATGTTGCACCCCTTGCCCACGAGGGTGGCCAGGCCGTGGGACCTGACACGGAGATTGAATTCAGAATCTACGCAGTCAATGAACAACCTGCCGTCGAGCATTCCGGCTGTTTTGAGCGTGGTTACCGGGATGACGGCGCCGGACTGCAGGGGGTCAAAGGCTTCGGGAAACCGTGCCCTCCTGGCCAGCAGCGGAACGTTGAGGCCGTTGTGCGACTGGGCACTGACCAGGCCGACGTCGACCCCGTTGGCACTTGCCTCCGCGTAGGTGGCCAACGCCGCAGCGATGTATCCATCATCAAGCGCGGAGTCCTGGTCAAGCGTGACGAGGAAATCCGGAGACCATGCCTTGAGCGCTTCATCGATTCCTGCGTTGAGTGCTGCTGCAATTCCCACGTTCTCAGGCATGCGCAGCACGGTGCATCCCAGCGCTTCCAGGGCGTCCAGCACGCTGCTCGTTTGCTGGGGGTCGGAACCGTCGTCGACAACAACTGTGTGGACGACTTGCTGGTTGAGTTTTTCGACCCTCTCGGGAAGGTCCTGGGGAGGGTGGAAAGCTGAGATAACAGCCACCACCCGCGGGTCACTCTGGTGCGTCACGTCTTATAGTTCCTTCTCGCTTACCCAAATAGACCGTTCCGATGCGTCAGGGAACTGTCAGACAGCAGGCTTCAGTCTATCGTCGGGGCGGAGGGGCCTCCATTTGCCCAGGTGCAGGGGCCGGGACAGGCAGCTGGAAGCTGCCCGCACAGGCCGACACGGTAGCATTGACCGGGGTGCTCATCTCCGGGCAAACAGATCCAACCCTGTGAATCTTCAAGAAAAGGACCTACCTGGCACATGGCCATTGATGTATTGCTTCCGTACTACGGCGACGTCGACCTGATGAAACTTGCGGCGCAAAGCGTCATGAGCCAGCAGTTCGAGGATTGGCGCCTCATCGTGGTCGACGACGGATACCCCAGCCCGGAACCCCAGCGTTGGTTCGAATCCATGTCTGACCCGCGGGTCAGCTACCAGAAGAACGAAGAGAACCTCGGCGCCAACGGCAATTACCGCAAGGCGCTGGAACTGGCCGAAGCTCCCATTGTTGTGGTCATGGGTGCCGACGACATCATGCTGCCGAACTACCTGGACGTCGTGTCCAAGGCGTTCGAAGCCTACCCCGAGGCCAGCGTTGTCCAGCCCGGTGTTCAGGTTATCGATGAGCAAGGGCGTGCATGCTCCCCGCTGGTGGACATCGTCAAGAAGGTATACGCACCCTCCACCAAGTCCACAGTCCTGCTGCAGGGCGAAAAGATGGCCACCAGCCTTGTCCGGGCCGACTGGGCGTACTTCCCGTCCCTGGCCTGGCGCACGGATGTTATCCGCCGTATCGGCTTCACGGAGGGTTTGCACGTGGTGCAGGACCTTGCGCTGCTGTTGGATATTGCAGCCGAAGGCGGCTCGATGGTGGTTGACCCGACGCTCGCGTTCCTCTACCGCCGGCACTCTGCATCGGACTCGTCGGTCAAGGCACTTGACGGGCGCCGGTTCGATGAAGAGCGCGCGTACTTCGAAGGACAGGCACGGCGTTTCCGGGAACTTGGCTGGAACGGAACGGCGCGCGCTGCGGCCTTCCACACGACGTCGCGGTTGAATGCAGCCACCCTGGTTGCCCGCTCCCTGATGATCGGGAAAACCGATTCGCTGCCCAGGCTGCTGAAGCACGTGGTTTCCTAGCGGACTGCGTAAAAAAGGTGGCTGCCCCAGATCCTGGGGCAGCCACCTTCTTTCGTTAGGCCGTTGATTCGGGTGGGAGCGTTTCCGGGTGTGTTCCGTTCCCGGCGGTTGTGCCACCCTGCGTCAGGCTCTCTTCCAGCTGAAGGACTTTGAGCCGAAGGATCCCCACTTCCTCCGCCAGGACGCGGACTTCGTCTTCCGCCTGGGACTGTTCGAAGGACAGGTGCAGGCAAACGGACACCAGCAGTACGATCGCCATGGCGAACAGTAGGTTTGATGGCACCTTCACGCCGAGCACTCCGCTTGACCAGAAGAGAAGCTGCGGAAAGGCCACCAGCACCAGGACGCCAATCCCAATGATGATCCAGATGACGGCGTACTTTTCGCGCAGGTGACGGCGGCGCAGCATTTCGAAAATGATCAGCAGAATGACCAGCACAAAGATGAAGCCAACGAGGGTGGCCATGGAAACTCCTAGTTGGACGACGGTTCGTTCTTCTTGCGCGTCAACGCAAAGAGGAGGGCAAAGGCTGACCGGCCCAGGTAGATGGCGGCCTTGACGGGGTCGTGGCTTGGGGTCCCGCCCTGCCGTTCGCGCATCGAGACGCCCACCTGGCGAACGGTACACCCCGACCGGATGGCGACGACCAGGGAATCGATGGTGTCGCCCAGGTATTCGGCGGGGTAGTGGTCCACGTACTGGCGGATGGCCTTGGCATTGGCAGCGCGGAAACCGGACGTCACGTCCGTGAGCCGCGTGCCCGCAATCCGCGAGATGGTCCAGGCCAGGACGTTCATGGCCCACTTGCGGGGGCCCCTGACGGTGTACGTGCCCTTGTCCGCGAACCTGGCCCCGATGACGATGTCCGCTTCCTGCAGGCCGTCGAGGACGGCCTTGATATCACGAGGATCATGCTGGCCATCGGAGTCCACCTGGATGACCCGGGTGTAGCCGTGCATTTTTGCGTACTTGAAGCCGGTCCTCATCGCTCCGCCCACCCCCATGTTGAACGGGAGCTGCACCACCAGTGCGCCGGCGTCGCGGGCAACCTGGGCAGTGTTGTCGCGTGAGCCGTCGTCCACGACGAGGACGCTGCAGTCAGGGCCGAACTCGAACACTTCCCGGATGGTGCCGCCGATGGCCTCCGACTCGTTCCAGGCCGGCATGATCACCAGGGTGCGGTGGGCTTGCTCTGCAGGAGTCATGCTTTATCGTTTTCCGCCTTTAGGTAGGCAGTCAGCCGCTCATCGGCATTGGCGACATCAAAACCCGTGGAGTGTGCCTTCGCCAGGTTCAGGGCACTCTTGAGCGGTCGGGGAGCGGCGGCCTTGTCCTTGAAGTATTCAGCAGTGGTGATTCCAGTGACATCAGTCCTGGAGGCGCCGGCCTGCTCATAGACGTCCGCCGCTATGTCGGCCCAGCTTTTTACGGGTCCCGCGTTGCTGAAGTTGTAGGTTCCGTACGCGGCTTCGGTGGTCAGCAGGTGGCTGATGAAAGCTGCGATGTCCTGGGTGAAGGTCAGGCGGCCGGTCTGGTCATTGACCACCGCCGGCTTGATTCCCCTGCCGGCGAGGCTGGCCATGGTCCGGACAAAGTTGTTGCCTTCACCGATAACCCAGCTTGTACGCACGATGTAGTGGCGGGGAACGACACCTGCCACCGCCTCGCCTGCAGCCTTGGTTTGGCCGTAAACGCCCAGGGGGGTGAGGGGCTCGTCCTCGTCGTGGTTGTCCCGGCTCCCGTCAAAGACGTAGTCCGACGAGACGTGGACCAGCGTGAGGTCATGTTCGACGGCGGTGCGCGCCAGGTTGGCGACGGCCTTCACGTTGATGGCCCAGGCGGCAGCCCGGCCTTCCTCGGATTCGGCAGCGTCCACAGCGGTGTAGGCCGCGGCGTTGACGATGGCGGAGTAATTCTTCCAGTTCCGGTTCTTAAACGAATCCTCCCGGGCGAGATCGAACTCAACGCGGCCGGCGAACTCAACCCTGGCGTCGCCGTCGTACTGTTCTCGCAGTGCCTTGCCCAGCTGGCCGTCGGCGCCAACGACGAGGATCTTCCTGGCCGGCATCGGGGCGACGTCTGCCATCCGCGGGTGGGCTTTGTCCTTGTCGGAGAGTTCGGCCTGGTCCAGCGGGATCGGCCAGGAAATGGCAGCCGTTTCGTCAGCCAGGTTCAGGAAGGTGTACTGTCCCTGGGCATCGGCGGACCAGTGGTCGTTGACCAGGTAGGTGTAAGCCGTGTTGTCCTCGAGGGTCTGGAAGGCATTGCCGACACCGCGCGGAATGAAGATGGCCTGGCTGGGGTCCAGCTCCGCGGTGAAGACAGCGCCGAATGAGGGCCCTTCACGCAGGTCAACCCAGGCCCCGAAGATCCGCCCCGTGGCAACGGAGATGAACTTGTCCCAGGGCTCGGCGTGGATGCCGCGGGTGGTCCCGGCTTTTTCGTTGAAAGAGATGTTGTTCTGGACCGGCCGGAAGTCCGGCAGTCCCAGGGCAACCATCTTTTCCCGCTGCCAGTTCTCCTTGAACCAGCCGCGGTTGTCGCCGTGGACCGGGAGGTCGTAGAGAACGACGCCGGGAATGGGTGTTGTGTGGCCGGAAAGCTTTTTCGAGAACTCCAGAGACATGGACTACTGGCCCTGTTCCTTGTATTTGGCTTCGGTGGCGGCTTTTTGCGGGCGCCACCACTGTTCGTTGTTGCGGTACCAGTCGATGGTGTCTTCGATGCCGGCGTCGAAGTTGGAGAACTGGGGTTCCCAGCCAAGTTCGTTGCGGAGCTTGGTGGAGTCGATGGCGTACCGCAGGTCGTGGCCGGGACGGTCCACTACATGGTCGTACGCGTCCGGGGCCAGGCCCATGTGCTTGAGGATCAGTTCAACGACGTCCTTGTTGTTCTTCTCACCGTCAGCACCGATCAGGTACGTTTCCCCGATGGTTCCCTTGGCGATGATGGCCAGGACGGCGGAGGAGTGGTCGTTGGCGTGGATCCAGTCACGGACGTTCTCGCCCTTGCCGTAAAGCTTGGGACGGATTCCGTCGATCACGTTGGTGATCTGCCGCGGAATGAACTTCTCCACGTGCTGGTATGGGCCGTAGTTGTTCGAGCAGTTGCTGATGGTTGCCTGCAGCCCGAAGGAGCGCACCCAGGCGCGGACCAGGAGGTCTGAGCCGGCCTTCGTGGACGAGTACGGGCTGGAGGGGTTGTACGGGGTCTGCTCGGTGAACCGCTCGGGATCGTCCAGCTCGAGGTCGCCGTAGACCTCGTCGGTGGAGATGTGGTGGAAGCGCTTGCCGTGCTTCCGGGCCGCTTCGATCAGCGTGTAGGTGCCGATGATGTTGGTGTCCAGGAAGGGGCGGGGGTCGTGCAGGGAATTGTCATTGTGCGATTCTGCTGCGTAGTGGACCACGACGTCGGTGCCTGCGACCAGGCCGTCCACGATGCCGGCGTCGGCGATGTCACCCTCAACAAAGGTGAAGCGGTCCTCGGGCAGGCCGCGCAGTGATTCAAGATTGCCGGCGTAGGTCAGCTTGTCCAGAACAGTGACATGGTCATCAGTGTTTTCCAATACATAGTGGACAAAGTTTGAGCCAATGAAGCCGGCTCCGCCGGTCACAAGAAGTCGCTGCATAATTCCCAAGGGTACCGGATTTGCCGCTGCACTTAGCGAAGGGAAAGATGGGGGCATGCGCGGAATAATACTTGCCGGCGGAACCGGCTCAAGGCTTCACCCCATCACACTGGGTGTCAGCAAGCAGTTGGTCCCTGTCTATGACAAGCCGATGATCTACTACCCGCTGTCGACCCTCATCCTCGCCGGGATCCGGGACATTCTTATTATCACCACCCCGCATGACGCCGAACAGTTCGAGCGGCTTCTCGGGGATGGCTCCCGATTCGGCGTCTCCATCACCTACAAGCAGCAGCCCTCGCCGGATGGCCTGGCCCAGGCATTTGTCCTCGGCGCAGAGCACATCGGCGACGACAGCGTGGCCCTCGTGCTGGGCGACAACATCTTCTACGGCCAAGGCATGGGTACCCAGCTGCGCCGGTTCAAGACTATCGACGGCGGTGCGGTCTTCGGGTACTGGGTCAAGGATCCGTCGGCCTACGGCGTGGTCGAGTTCGATGAACTGGGCAAGGCCCTGTCCCTGGAAGAAAAGCCAGCTGCACCGAAGAGCCACTACGCGGTGCCCGGACTGTACTTCTACGACAACAACGTGGTGGACATCGCCAAAAACCTGAAGCCGTCGGCCCGTGGAGAGCTTGAGATCACGGATGTTAACCGTAAGTATCTCGAAGCCGGAAAGCTGCAGGTGGAGATCCTGCCACGGGGAACTGCCTGGTTGGACACCGGGACATTCAATGACCTGAACGACGCTTCAAACTTCATCCGTACCGTCGAGAACCGGCAAGGCCTCAAGATCGGGGCGCCGGAAGAGATCTCGTGGCGCCTGGGCTTCCTGACGGACGACGAGTTGAGGGAACGCGCCGAGCCGCTCGTCAAGAGCGGTTACGGGGCGTACCTCCTGGAGTTGCTTGCCGAGAGCAACAACTAGCTGGAGCCAACAGAAAGAGGGGTGAAGCCGAGCTTCACCCCTCTTTCCGTTGTCCGGGCAGCCCTAGTACGTCAGGGTCCGGCAACCCAGCGCCGTGTTACCGGTGGTGAAGGGGGACACTCCGATCCCGTAGGTGCACAACGTATATGTTCCACGGACCGTGGTTTTGACGTTGACTGAATATCCGTGGGTACCCGTGATGCCGAAAGCCTTGTTTGCATCAGGCCGGTCCACCGTCGTTGAGAAAACGTATCCCGTGGTCTTGCCGTCGGGGCCGGTGACATAAGCGTGAACAGGATTCGAAAGCGTGGGCATATCCGGGTCGTAGGTCCACCCCGTCGCCTCCAGCGAGGTAACCCCCGCCGCCGTCTTTATTGCTACAGAGTCGAGCACGCCCACTGGTACACCACTCTTGCCGGCGTCAGCCGTGCGGCAGCCGATCAACGGGTTGTTGGACGCCAAGGGGCTGGGTGCGATGGCGTAAGCACAGGCAGTGTAGACGCCGGGGCTGGTGATGGGGATCGAGGGAGCGAAGCCGTGGTCGCCCGCCACGCCGAACGCAGTATTGACGTCAGCCCTGGGGCGTGAGGCGTTGAAGGCATAGCCCTTAGTGGTTCCATCCGGTGAGGTCACATATACGTGCACGTCGATGGACCGCGAGGCATCTGCCTTATCCACGGCCCAGCCGGCGAGGGACAGCGAGGCAGCGGTGTTCGTCTTGTTGACAGTCAGGCTGTCGAGGCTACCGATTGGTGGTGCGACCGCTCCGACATCGACATTGCGGCAGGACAGCAGGGGGTTTCCGGGGGCAAGCGGGCTGAGCGCTATGGCATAAGAGCAGACCTTGTACTGTCCGGGCGCCGTGATGGGTATGGCCGCGGCAAAGCCATGGTTCCCCGTCACTCCAAGGGCGTTGTTGACGTCGGCCCGGGCCTGGGCGGCGGAGAACGGGTAGTTCTTGGTGGTGCCGTCCGGCGAGGTCACATAGACGTGGACAGAGATGGACCGTGTTGAGTCCCCGCGGTCCAGCGCCCAACCACGGACTGAAAGTGCGGCTGTGGTGGACGTCTTTATCAGGGACGCGTCATCAAAACTGCCGATTGGGGCGGCCGCCGGGGCGAAGTTCAGCTGCCTGCAGCCGATCTCGGTGTTGCTGTACTGGCCGATGGCATAAACGCAGAGTTTGTAGCTGCCGGGCGCCGTGATGGGAATATCGCGTTGGTAGCCATGATTGGGGCCCATCCCCAACGCCTGGTCGACGTCGGGTCGCGACAAGTTCGCGGGCATCACGTAACCGGTCCTGGTACCGTCCGGCGCCGTCAGGTAGGCATGGGCTTCTGTTGCCGTGGTCGGGTTGGCACCGTCGATTGCCCAGCCACGAAGCGAAAGCGTGACCTTGTCTGCGCTCCGCACTTCCTTGGCGTCATCAATGCTGCCCATGGGCGACTCAACGCCCTTTGCATCAATCGACTTACAGCCAATTTCAGTATTGCTGAAGGCGCCAATGGCGTAGGCGCAGACCTGGTAGGTTCCGGATTTTTGGATCTGGATGCCTTGCTGGAAGCCATGTTGCCCGGTGACTCCAAGGGCAGCATTAACATCCGGACGGGCTACGTTGGCGGGGAGTGCATAGCCGGTGCGCACGCCATCCGGGCCGGTGACATAGACATGTGCCTGCGTTGAGGCAGAAGAATTGGCAAAGTCGACAGCCCAGCCGCGCACGTTCAGTTGCGTAGTGGATCCGACCCGCTGCACCGACATGTCGTCGAAGGACCCGTCGGGAGCCGCGGCTCCGGCAAACGTCCGCAAGGAGGCGTAGTCGCCGTTCCAGACGTTGGAATCGCCGGCGAAGGGGCCCGTGGAGCTGTATTGCCAGATGCTGTAGGTGCTCCAGCTACCCGTTGGAACAGGGCCGGCATTGTTGGTGGCAGAGCTGGGGTAGGCGGCCATCCACAGTGGATAATCACCGAACCCGGCAGGGTTGCCCACACATTGGTTCCACCAGCTCGTGTTGGTGTAGATAACGGGAAGCCGCCCGGTCAATGAGCGCATGGTGTTTCCGAAGTCCCGGATCCAGGACTGAAGCTGCGCCGCGGACATGTTGTAGCAGGTGTTGCCGAAGTAGAAACCGTTGATCGTTCGGCCCTCGTAAGGGTTGAACTCAAAGTCCAGAACCGGCGGCATCGTGTAGCCGTCCGAGGACCAGCCGCCGCCATTTTGCACAAAGTAGCGGGCCTGGTCTGCTCCGGACGACCAGTTGGGGATGGCGAAGTGATAGGCGCCCCTGATCATTCCAACGTTCCGCGCTCCCTGGTATTGGGAACTGTAGGAGGGATTGGTGTAGTAGTTCCCTTCAGTTGCTTTCACATAGGCGAACCGGGACCCCATGTTCCACTGCTGTTTCCAGTCCACGGTTGGCTGGTGGCCGCTCACGTCGAGCCCCTGGACGCCGAAGGTGGGCATCCAGGTTCCTTCGCTGGTCAACGCTTCTGAACTGAGCTTCCGAACGGATTCCGAGGGGGCCGAGCGTACTACCCGTGCAGATCGCTGGCCCATTTCGGCCCCGCCAATCCCGACGGCTTCGGCCATGGACTGTTGGGCTTCCGGAGAGGGCGCCGGAGCCGCCGGCTCGGTGGTTGCCGCGGGCTCCTGTGATGCCGGGGCGGCTCCGCCCGGAGATGGCGAGGCGGGCGCCGGCGGTGTGGTCGGCGAACTTGCTTCGGGTACAGCCGAGGCCGTTGGTGAAGGCGCCGGTTCAACAGCCACGGCGGCGCCCGTAATTCCGGGGCTTGCCATTAGTGAGGCTGCAAGCAGCATGACCCACAGCGATTGCACGGCTGGGCGACGGGACTGAGACGGGTTCCGCTTCATATTGGCTCCGGAGACAATGTGGCGCTCTCCTGAGCGCTCATTTCGATAACTGGCCAGATGCTGCCCCCCAGGGAGGCACCTGACCGTGGTAATTCGACGAATAACGCGCTCACCATAGCACTGGTGTGACCAGCGTAACCAGTGGTTCTTTTGGGGCTCGAGTGATAAGAAGGCGGCCTTGTGGTGGTTTATCCACATTCCGGCGGATTTGACTTGTTGCGATGGTGTAGTCTCCCTAGGCTGTAGCCAATTGCACTGCCTCCGCCGGGGGCGGCAGTCAACTGGGGGAACTGGCATGGATGCTCTGGGGATAGTCGAGGACGAAGTCCGGGAACTGATCAGGCGCAGGGGGCTTGACCCGCTCAACCAATCAGGTGAAGTGCGGCGGCTAGTCGACGCCGCGGTAACGGACTACGACGAGCGGGCCCTCATGGGACCGCTTCCACCACTGGGTCCCTTGGACGCAGCCCGGCGGTTTTTGTTCGACGCAGTCGCACGCTTCGGAGTGCTCCAACCGCTGCTGGACGATCCCTCGATCGAAGAGATCTGGCTGAACGCTCCCAACGAAATCTATGTGGCACGCAACGGGGAATCAGAGTTAACCTCGCTCAGCCTTACTGAGCAGCAGGTGCGTGACATGGTGGAGAGGATGCTGAAGAGTTCCGGCAGGCGCCTGGACATGTCATCTCCGTTTGTTGACGCCGCTCTCCCTGACGGCTCCAGGCTCCACGTCGTCATTCCGGACGTGACGCGCCGCCACTGGGCCGTCAATATTCGAAAGTTTGTTGTCAAAGCGAGCCGGCTCGAACACCTGGTGGAGCTGGGCACCCTGACGCCGCAGTCGGCCCGGTTCCTAGGGGCGGCAGTGTCCAGTGGGCTCAACATCCTGGTATCAGGGGCAACCCAGGCCGGTAAGACCACCATGTTGAACTGCCTCGCCGCCAGCATCGGCAGCCGGGAGCGTGTCATCACGGTGGAGGAAATCTTTGAGCTGCAGTTTCCCCTGCGTGATGTGGTGGGACTCCAGTGCCGGCAGCCGAACCTTGAAGGAACAGGCGAGATCCCGCTCCGGCGCCTCGTCAAGGAAGCGCTGCGCATGCGGCCAGACCGCCTCGTGGTCGGTGAAGTTCGGGAGGCTGAAAGCCTTGACATGCTGATTGCGCTCAACAGCGGATTGCCGGGGATGTGTACTGTCCACGCCAACTCAGCCCATGATGCCGTCACCAAGATCTGCACGCTGCCCCTGTTGGCAGGGGAGAACATCTCGTCGGCATTCGTCGTTCCAACAGTCGCATCCTGTATTGACCTTGTGGTTCACTGCAGCCGGCTTGCCAACGGACGCCGGGAGGTGACCGAGATCCTTTCCCTTGGGCGGCGGGTTGAAAACGGGATCATTGAGTCATCACCGGTGTTCGCCATGGCCGACGGTGTTCTGCAGTCACGCGCCAACGCGATGCCTGCGATAGAGAAGTTTGCCCGCGCAGGCTATGACGTGGCAGCCCTGCTGGACCCGCGATGATGTCCGCACTGCTGGGAGCCGCAGCGGGGACGGGTCTGTTCCTTATTTGGTGGTCACTGTGGGAATCGCCGGAGCGCAAGCCCCGCCAACGGAAGCCCAGCCGGATCGCGGACCTGCTTGCCGCCGCAGGAGTCGAAAAGGTCTCCGTGGGCGGGCTGCTCGGAACCTGCCTCGGCTTGGGACTGTTCGTCGTCCTGGTGTTCTTCGCCGTGAGCAGGTCGTGGCCGATCGCTGTGTGCTTCGGGCTGTTCGCAGGCTGGTTTCCGCTCACCATCCTCCGGTGGCGCGCGAAGAAACGGACTGCACTCCTTCGCCAGCTGTGGCCTGACGTCGTTGACCATCTACGGTCAGCGATCCGGGCCGGACTCCCGTTGCCGGAGGCGCTCATCCAACTGGGTGATAGGGGGCCTGAAGAGCTCAGGCCGGTCTTTCGCGACTTCGGCGCGGACTACAGGGCCGGAGGACAGTTCGACGGTTCCCTGAACAAGCTGAAGAACCGGCTCGCCGACCCCGTGGCCGACCGGATCGTCGAAGCCTTGCGGCTGACCCGTGAGGTCGGAGGGTCGGACCTCGGCAAGTTGCTGGGAACCCTGGCGGAGTTCCTCCGCGAAAACGCCCGAACGCGCAGCGAACTCGAAGCCCGCCAGTCCTGGACCGTCAACGCCGCCCGGCTTGCCGTCGCGGCGCCATGGATTGTGATGCTTCTCCTCGCTACCCGGCCCGAGGCTGTGCAGGCATACAACACAGCCATGGGAGCGGCGGTTCTCCTCGGCGGGCTCGTGATCTCGTTGGTCTGCTACTCAACGATGCTCAGGATCGGTGCGCTGCCCCAGGATGAACGGGTGCTCCGATGATCACGGTGTCACCGGCCGCCGCCGTTTGCGGTGCCGTGCTGGGAATCGGACTGTGGCTGGTCGTTTTCAGGTCTCCGCTCATGCGGGCGACCACTCTGGCCCAGCGCATTGAGCCCCAGCTCAAATCGCAAAACCTGGAGTCGCGCCTTCTGTCCCGGGAACACACCCTGACGCCCTTCGGACCGTTGGAGCGGATCCTCCGCCCGTTTATCCGCGATGGCATCTCCGCCCTGGGAAAGATGAGTCCGGCTCCGGGGGCAACAGCCCGCAGGCTCGCGCAGGCCGGAATCAGCAAGTCAGTCATAGATTTTCGCGCCGAGCAGGTCATGTGGGCCGCCGCAGGTTTCGTCCTCACATCGGCCATTGTCGCCGTGGGGGCTGCGGCCGGAAGGTTCAACGCCCTGCTGGCTGCTGTGGCCATTATCGGCAGCGGGGTGGCGGGCTTTGTTGTCCGGGACTACTGGCTGGGTGTGCAGGTCCGCAGGAGGGAAGAGCGGATGATGGCCGAGTTTCCCAGCCTCGCCGAACTGATAGCACTGGCCGTCGGCGCAGGGGAGAGTGCCACTGGAGCCCTGGACCGGGTCTGCCGGAGCGCCAAGGGCGAGTTGTCCAAGGAGTTCTCCACGATCTTGGCAGAAACGCGGGCAGGCAAGCCCCTGGTCAACGCCCTCCAGGAGTTCTCCGCGCGTACGGACCTTGCACCTCTCGTCCGGTTCGTGGACGGAATCGTTGTTGCGGTCGAACGGGGGACACCCCTCGCAGACGTACTGCGGGCGCAGGCCCAGGATGTCCGCGACACAGCCAAGCGGGACCTGATGGAAGCCGCTGGAAAGAAGGAAATTGCCATGATGGTGCCCCTCGTCTTCGGCGTGCTTCCGCTGACGGTGGTATTTGCCGTCTTTCCCGGCATCGCCGCAATCAGCCTGGGTCTCTGATGGCGTCAACTGATCGGGACGAAAGACAGCACGCAATCCGAGGCAATGCCGTCAACGGCACTGAAAACAACAAGGGACAGGAAGAGTAAATGAAGACTCGAGTACTCCGCTGGGCAGTAATACTGATAGCGGTCGCCGCCTCACCCGGCGCTTGGGCCAGCACAGGCGTCCGGCGCGCGGCCCGGTACCGTTTCAGTGCCGTCCATTGCCGCGCGCAACAGCGGGGGCTGTCCCACGTTGCCGATGGTCCCGAGAGGGGTGACGTTCCTGGGTGGGTCATGATCACATTGATGTCCGCGGTGCTCGTGGCTGCTCTGCTGGCGCTTGCCGGTCCCGCGCTTGAGGCCATGTTCAACCAGGCAATGGACAAGGTGGGCAACTAGCCCCATGGCCACTTCCGTACGCGCCTCCGGTCGCGGTCAGCCAGGTGTCCGTGGCCAGGAACAGGGGTCGGCAGTAGTGGATTTTGTGCTGGTGGGTGGCCTGCTCACGATGTTCTTTCTGGCAATCCTCCAACTGACCCTTGTACTGCACGTCCGGAACACACTGATTGATGCTGCAGCTTCTGGCGCGCGGCACGGAACACTCGCGGACCGGGGTCCTGCTGATGCGGAAGAACGGACCCGCGGCCTCATCATGACTGCCCTGAACCCATCCTTCGCTGAGGAGATCAGCACGAGCGAAGTGACCGTCCAGGGGCTAAGCACGCTGGAAGTAACGGTCCGGGCTCCCATGCCTGTAGTGGGGTTGATCGGACCCCGGGGAATGTTGGAGGTGACAGGCCATGCCGCGGTAC
Source organism: Pseudarthrobacter sp. 1G09 (assembly GCF_050038305.1). Taxonomy (NCBI): domain Bacteria; kingdom Bacillati; phylum Actinomycetota; class Actinomycetes; order Micrococcales; family Micrococcaceae; genus Pseudarthrobacter; species Pseudarthrobacter sp. 1G09. The sequence goes on along the minus strand of NZ_CP188306.1, from coordinate 2,853,560 downwards.
AACCGTGACTCACGGCGAGTGCTCCGACGTGTCTGTTGCCGGTTGCTGGAGGCACTGTGCCGGGGGCCGGAATCATCCGGCCGGCGAGCCGCCGGGAGCAATGAGCAGGGAAGTGCGGTTGTGGAGTTCACGTTCCTTGCCCTGCTGCTGATGGTCCCGCTCGTTTACTTCATCATCACCATCGGGCAGATGCAGGGTGGCTCGTTCGCTGTGGTGGGGGCGGCCGACCAGGCTGCGAAGGTCTACGTCGCCCAACCCGATAGCACGTCAGCCCAGGCGGCCGCGCAGCAGGCCGTGGCGTTGGCACTGGCCGACTTTGGACACAGCCCGGACCAGGCCTCGATGGCAACAACCTGTGACCCAGCTGACTGTCTCGCGCCGGGCACTGCTGTGACCGTCACGGTCAGGCTGTCGATCCCGCTGCCGTTCGTTCCGTTCCAGGATGGTGTCCGGCTTTCTGCCATCGAGGTGGAGGCAGCCGCTACCCAGATTGTGGGGAGGTTCCGGTGAGGGAGTCGACATCCGAGGACGGCCAGATATTGGTGATGATAGTCGGCTATGTGGCGTTGGCGCTGCTGGTGGCCACAGTCGTAATGGGAATTTCTTCCGTTTACCTGGAGCATAAGCGCCTGCTGTCACTGGCAGACGGCGCCTCTCTTGCTGCAGCGGACAGCTACACGCTGGGTGAGGTGGCTTCCCAGGGCGGCAGCCCATCTGCCGTCCTCAACCCCGCGAGGGTTCGTAGTGTCGCGGCTGACTTTGTTGCCAGGAGCCCCGCCTCGGCACGGTTTGACGCCCTGGCAGTTGCCGGGGCAACCGGCACCCCGGATGGCTCTACCGCCGTTGTGGTGCTCACCGCCGCGGTCCATCCGCCGGTGGTGAACTTCCTGGTTCCAGACGGAATCCTGATTGAAGCGACGTCGACAGCGCGCTCGCGGTTAACACGGTAGGCCGGCAAGGCCGCGGCCGGGAGCGGAGAACAGTGCCTTTCGCCGGATAGCGTAGGCTTAAACGACCATGGCCAATATTGATTTTTCCGCTGAAATCCGCGCGCTCCGCGCCACCTACGAGTCCATTGAACGGGTTACCGACATGGAGGCGCTGAGGGAAGACATCGCCGAACTCAGTGAGCGTGCGGGGGAGCCGGACCTGTGGGACGACCCCGCCGCGGCCCAGAAAATCACGTCCCGCCTCTCGCACCGGCAGTCAGAGCTGGAGCGGTTGACAACCCTGGCATCGCGCATCGATGACCTTGAAGTCCTGGTGGAGCTCGGCCAGGACGAAGGTGACGCCGACTCCATGGGAGAAGCGGCCACGGAGCTGGAGTCGATCCAAAAGGCGCTGAAGAACCTGGAGGTGGTCACCCTCCTGTCCGGCGAGTACGACGAGCGTGAAGCTGTGGTCTCGATCCGTGCGGGCGCCGGCGGCGTTGACGCCGCAGACTTCGCTGAAATGCTGATGAGGATGTATCTCCGCTGGGCAGAGCGCCACGGGTATCCCACCACTGTCATGGACACGTCATACGCCGAGGAAGCAGGGCTCAAATCGGCCACGTTCGAGGTCAAGGCCCCATACGCGTTCGGCACCCTCAGCGTTGAGGCTGGCACCCACCGGCTGGTGCGGATTAGCCCCTTCGACAACCAGGGGCGGCGCCAAACGTCCTTCGCCGCGGTGGAGGTCATTCCGCTGATCGAGCAGACAGACTCGATCGAGATCCCGGATAACGAGATTCGGGTCGATGTGTTCCGGTCTTCCGGCCCGGGCGGCCAGTCGGTCAACACCACAGACTCCGCTGTCCGGCTCACGCATATTCCCACCGGCGTAGTGGTGTCGATGCAGAATGAAAAGTCGCAGCTGCAAAACCGGGCAGCTGCACTGCGCGTCCTGCAGTCCCGCCTTCTGCTGCTGAAGAAGGAACAGGAAGACGCCGAGAAGAAGGCGCTGGCCGGGGACGTCAAGGCATCCTGGGGAGACCAGATGCGCTCATACGTCCTGAACCCGTACCAGATGGTCAAGGATCTGCGCACCGAGCACGAGGTGGGCAACACGTCGGCTGTTTTCGACGGCGAGATCGACGATTTCATAGACGCCGGAATCCGCTGGCGCACGGACAACCGCAACGCTGAGAAGTAGGGCCGGAACGCCGCTACGGCGGATCGGCTTACCGCGACACGCCCCCAAAGCCGCGTCTCAGGCAGCCAATCCTGCGTATAGTCGAGGGGCCGGGGCCCTACTTCCCCCAACGAACACCCGTGCACCGGCTGCAGAACTGGGCTGCATTCCGCATCAGCCATGCCCTGCAGGGTACTTAGGGCCATGATCCGATTCGAAAATGTCACCAAGGTCTACGACCAGAAGGCCCGGCCGGCGCTGGACTCCATCAACCTTGAGATCGACCGCGGTGAATTCGCATTCCTCGTGGGAGCATCAGGCTCCGGAAAATCAACATTCCTGCGGCTCGTGCTCAAAGAGGACCGCGCTACCTCTGGCGCCGTCTACGTGGCCGGCCAGAACGTTGCGAAGATCTCTAGCTGGCGGGTACCCCGCCTCCGCCGCGGCATCGGCGTCGTCTTCCAGGATTTCCGCCTCCTGCCTCAGAAGAACGTCTTCGCCAACGTGGCTTTCGCCATGCAGGTCATCGGCAAAAGCCGCAGCGTCATCCGCGATACCGTCCCCGAGGTCCTGAAGACCGTAGGGCTCGAAGGCAAGGAGCACCGGATGCCTCACGAGCTCTCCGGCGGTGAGCAGCAGCGTGTCGCCATTGCCCGGGCAGTCGTGAACCGCCCCGGCATCCTCCTCGCTGACGAACCGACCGGAAACCTGGACCCCACCACCTCCATGGGCATCATGGGAGTGCTGGACAAGATCAACCAGAATGGCACCACGGTGGTCATGGCCACCCATGATGACGACATCGTCAACGAAATGCGCAAACGGGTGGTGGAGCTCAAGAACGGCGTGGTGATCCGCGACGAGGCCAAGGCTCTTTACACCTCGATGATTCCGGTCATTGGGCAGTCCCGCCGGCTCAAGGACGCCAGCGGCAGGGACGAACCCGACGTCCGCCCGGCGGACGAAGGCAGTGAAGGTGAGGCGCAGCGATGAGGCTCGCATTCATCCTTTCCGAAATCGGCAGCGGCCTGCGACGCAACCTTTCGATGGTGGTCTCGGTCATTCTGGTCACGTTCGTCTCGCTGACGTTCGTGGGTGCGGCCGGAATGCTGCAGATGCAGATCAACCAGATGAAGGGCTACTGGTATGACAAAGTCCAGGTAGCCGTCTTCCTGTGCAGCGACGGCTCGACGGCCACCGGCTGCGCAGGCGGTTCGGTCACCCCGGAGCAGCAGGACAGCCTCAATACCCTGCTCGAGTCCCCGGCAGTGGCCCAATACATCAACGACTTCCAGTTCGAGTCCAAGGAAGATGCCTACAAGCACTTCAAGGACCAGTTCTCGAACTCACCGATTGTCGATTCCGTGACCCCGGACCAGTTGCCGGCTTCCTTCCGGATCAACATGAAGGACCCGGAAAAGTACGAAATCATCAGTGAAACCTTCAGTTCCCAGCCCGGAGTGGAAACCGTGATCGACCAGCGTCAGCTGCTGGAGCGGCTTTTCTCGGTGATGAACGGGGCTTCCCTCGTCGCGGTGGGCATCGCCGGTGTAATGATCGTGTGCGCCATCCTGCTGATCGCCACCACCATCCGCCTTTCGGCCTTCAGCCGCAGGCGGGAAACCGGGATCATGCGCCTCGTTGGCGCCTCGAAGACCGTCATCCAGCTGCCCTTCATCCTCGAAGGCGTCATAGCAGCGGTAATCGGTGCAGCCCTTGCCTCGGCAACGCTGTGGGCCGTGGCCCACTTCTTCCTGGGGGAGTACATGTCCAAGCAGTATCCGGACACAGCGTTCATTTCCTCGGGCCAGACACTGATCCTGGTGCCTGCACTGCTGATCCTTGGCGGATCCTTGGCTGGAATTTCGTCCCTCTTGACCCTTCGCAGATATTTGCGCGTTTAGGCTATGCAAACCGACCAAGGAATGCCGATGAACGTAACGTCAGAAAATCCCGTGCGCCTGCGACCGAGGCGTCATGCAGCGCGCCGCTCGGCGCTCCTGAGCGGGGTACTCGCCGTCGTCCTCGCTTCCGGGCTTGCCTCGTCCACACCGACGGCATTCGCCGATGAGCTGGAAGACAAGCAGGCCGCGCTCCAGGCCGAAGCGCAACGCGTCCAGCAGTCATTGGAGTTTGTTGACTCGCGGATTGCCAAGGCCGCCGGTGACCTGGTCCTGTACCAGGGCCAACTGCCGGGTGCCCAGCAGGCGCTGCTCGAAGCGCAGGGGCGCGTGGCCAGCGCCGTCAAGGAAGTCGAGGCACTGTCCGCCCGCGTTGACATGGCGCAGCAGAACAAGGCGAAAATCACCCAGCAGCTGGAAACGGACAAGCAGAAGATCGCCGACACCAAGAAACTGATCGGCCAGATCGCCACGCAGGCATACAAATCCGGCGGTGTTCCCTCCAACCTGTCGCTGTTCTTCGGTTCGAACAACGGCGGCAGCCTCACCGACACCATGGACCTGGCAGATCAGGCCATGCGCAGCCAGAACGCCGCCATGGACAAGCTGAGCCAGCAGAACGCCACCAACGTCAACTCCGAGGCACGCCTCCAGGCCGTGGAAGCGGAAATCAAGGACCTGAAGGCCAAAGCCGACGCCGCCCTCGAGCGCGAGAAGGCGGCCCGCGACGAAGCCGCCGCCAAGAAAGCCCAGGTTGACCAGCTGATCGCAGACACGACGCGCCTCGACTCCGAGCTGCAGGCCGCCAAGCCGGGAATCCAGGCCCAGCTCGCCGGGGTCCAGGCAAGCCAGAACCAGGTGGCCAACGAGATTGCCGAGCGCGATCGCAGGGCACGGGAGGCATGGGAAGCCGAGCAGCGCCGGCTGGCCGAAGCAGCTGCTGCGGCTGCCGCCGCGGCAGCCGCGGCAGCGAACCGCCCGGCACCGCCGGTCCAGCCGTATGTCCCCCCTGCTGCCGGATCGCCGTCGGCCTTCGGCCTCCGCCATCCGTTCGACGGCAGCATTCCCATCACATCCGGTTTTGGTTGGCGGACCACTCCGCCAGGGACCATCGATTTCTACGGCCAGGGCGGCTATGTCCACACCGGTATCGATTTCGGTGCCGCCTGCGGTACCCCGGTGTACGCCGCAGCGGCCGGTGAAGTCTTCAGCTCCGGCTGGAACTCCGCTGACGGCGGCGGCTGGCGGGTGAAGCTGGACCATGGGGTGGTGCAGGGCAACTCGCTGACCACCATCTACTACCACAACTCCAGCATCGTGGTATCGAATGGGCAGCGGGTCTCGCAGGGCCAGCTCATCGCGTACTCCGGCAGTACCGGCAACTCCACAGGCTGCCACGCCCACTTCGAAACCTGGCTGAACGGTGCCGCCGTCGACCCAATGGGCCTGCTCTAGGGCTGCGCGGCCCTGCCGTACACTGGTATGACTCCGCTGCGACCCGGCCGGAGGACCTTTCGATTCGACTGAGGAGCTGTTCCGTGCCCAAAGAAAGTGGCCGTAAGGTGGTGGCCACCAACCGCAAGGCCCGGCATGATTACCACGTGCTGGATACCTATGAGGCCGGCATTGCGCTAATGGGCACCGAAGTGAAATCCCTTCGCGAGGGGCACGCGTCCATGGTGGACGGGTTCTGTACCTTCTACAACGACGAACTGTGGATGGAAGCCATCCACATTCCGGAGTACAACCAGGGCAGTTGGACCAACCACGCTGCCCGGCGCCGCCGTAAGCTGCTCCTGCACCGCGAAGAGCTCATCAAGATCTCCCGCAAGGTCCAGGAAGCCGGCTACACCATCGTGCCGCTCCAGCTCTACTTTGTGGATGGCCGCGCGAAGGTTGAAATAGGCGTAGCCCGCGGTAAGCGCGAGTACGACAAACGCCAGACACTCCGCGAACAACAGGACAACCGGGAAGCCCAGCGCGAGATGCGGGAACGCAACAGGCGGCGCGGCTGAGCGGTGTTGCCCGGAATGAATCCGGCACAACATGCGTTACTATAAATAGTCCGGCGGGTACGCCCGCGGGATTGGGTAACATAGATTGGTAACAAAATACGGGGATGATCGGTTTCGACGATGTTAGTCGCGACAGGTGAAGCGGGCCGAGGATGCAGAATTATCTCGTAAACGCTGTCTGCAAACCAATAAGTGCCGAATCTAAGCGCACTGACTTCGCTCTTGCTGCCTAAGCAGTAAGACAGTCCGTCAGCCCGAGGTTGCTATTGCCCCGGATCCTGGCGTCATTTAGATAGCCACTGCTGTTTGCCCCCGTCATCGGGGTAAACGGGACTCTTAGATGACTGGGCCCGGATCAGCCAGCTGTTTGCAGCATGGCTGGGGCCGAGAAAGTCCGACGCAAACTGCGCCCGGAGAAGCCCTGACAACACGACATCGGACGGGGGTTCAATTCCCCCCATCTCCACACCCAAACGGTGATTCGGGACATCCTTTGCGGATGGGTCGAGTTACCCAAAAAGAGCACCCCGGTCTTCGGACCGGGGTGCTTTTCTTTGCCCGTACTGACCGGGCAGCTGCCCGGACAGTTGCCCTACGCAAGCGCGACGGACCCTGGACCAGGGTGATCCAGGGTCCGGTTCCTCAGACCTCTGCAGGCAGGATTATTGCCGGGCCTCATTGAACCGCTGCGCTACCACCGGCATCAGCGAGTGGATGTAGCTCCGTGAGGCGTGGTCGAAATCGGCGTAGACCTGCAGGCCGCCGATGACCGCGTAGCAGGTCTGGTCGTCGCAGAACTGGTCAGACATGTCGAGCACCTTCACCGAGGGCTTGCCCATGCCAACGGCAGCACTCGCAATCGGGTCCGGCACCAGAGCCTCGGTACGGGGGTTCGCGCAGTTGATGGGCTGTTGCTGGTTGAGTGCCACGCAGTCCGGGCTGCTGTGGCGCAGGGTCAAGGGGGGATCGCGGAAGACGAAGACGCGGGACCCCGTACCCGTCCAGGCGAGGAACCGCTTGGCGACGGCGTCGCTGTACTGTTCCAACTGGGGGCGGCCGGTGCCGTCGTCGATCGTCTCGCCGGCGCCGAAGGAGGACGCGAAGACCATTCCGGGTTTTTCCTGGACGATCCTGTCCGTCACCTGCTTGCTCCACTCCAGGCACCGTTTCTGGGAGCGTGCGTCATCCGCGGGTTCGCCCATGAAAGCGACCCGCTTTACATCGACGAAGGGACACCCGCCCACCATGGACTCTTTTAGCTTCCACTTGTGCAGCCGGGCCAGCTCATACAGGGCGCTTTTCCACTGCTCCGCGTGTGAGTCGCCGATCAGCCAAACAGTTGCGGAGGCCGGAGCGCCGCCGGTGAAATCGCATTCCGTCAGGAGTTTCTGGTCCTCAAAAACGATGGGATCTGCCGCCGGGTGGCATTCCGGGGCGTCAAAGCGCGGTGCCTCGTTCGGGCCCACGTTGGCAACCCGTGCAGCGCCAAAGGGATCACCGCAGTTGTTTTTCGGGTCCAGGCTGCGGGCGCCGTAGCAGGGGTCACCGGAAAGATTCTGCAGCTTGGCTGTCTCTGCTTCCTGTGCCTTTCCAAAACTCAGCAGAAGGCCCCCGCATAAGGCACAGACGGTGGCCATGGCGGCTGCCATGACCAGCACGACGCGGAGCGGTTTGGTCCCCTTCAGGAGCTTGGTGCGGCCCGGGTCTTCAACAAATTTCTTCGAGGCGTAGGAAAGCCCGATGGCCAGTGCCAGGATGCCGATCTTGTCCAAGGTGCCGAGCGGGCGGCTCAGGAGGGCCGGCGCCAGGACGATGAGCGGCCAGTGCCACAGGTAGAGCGAGTAGGACACGTCGCCCACAAACTGGATGGGCCTGGCGGCAAGGACCTGGTTGGGCGACCAGATGGGGCTGTTCGGCCCCGAAGCAATCACCAGTACAGTGCCGAGGACGGGAACCGCGGCAGCGAAGCCGGGAAAGAACGTCTGCTCATTAAACGTCAGGGCGGAGAACGCGATCAGGCCGTAGCCCAGCCACTGCGCTGTTCCGGAGAGCGCCAGGTGGTGGGTGGGCAGCCGCAGCCGCAAGGCTCCCAGGGCGTGGGCGCCCCCTATGGCTACCAGGGCCCCGGCACCGAACTCCCAGACGCGGGCCGGCGTGACAAAGTAGGCCGGGCTTTTGTTGGTGTACGTAAACCAGATGCAAAAGACGAGTGCGATAACGCTGGCAAGCGCGACCCCCAGGGTCAGTAGCGCCCGCCGGCGGAGCCGGAACCTGACCGCGGCCGTAAACAGTCCGAGCATAAGCAGCGGCCAGATCAGGTAAAACTGTTCCTCGACAGAGAGCGACCAGTAATGCTGCACTGTGGACGCGGCTTCGTTGTGCGCTGAATAGTCCACGGATTTGGCTGCCAGAACCCAGTTTTCGACATACAGGACCGACGCCATGGTCTCCTGGGCTATGGCCACCCAGCGCGAGAACGGAAGCAGCACCCAGGCGGCCACGAGGGAAACGACGCCCACAAGGGTTGCGGCCGGAAGGAGCCGCCTGATCCGCCGGGCATAGAACTGACCAAGGTTGATGCGGTCTGACCGTTCCAGTTCGCCGAGCAGGTGCTTGGAGATCAGGTAGCCCGAGATCACGAAGAATACGTCCACGCCGACGTACCCGCCTGGAAGCCGGACGGGCCACAAGTGGTTGAGGACCACGAGCATGACTGCCAGGGCCCGAAGGGCCTGGATGTCCTTGCGCGTTGCGTTGACCGATTCTTTTCGTCGCAGTTCCGACCGAGTTCGAAACAAGACCTGTCCGGTCACACGTACTCCTTGTTATTCGTCCTGTGGGTTCACCGTGGTGCGGGGTCCTGTGCCGGCACAGCTTTGGCGGCCAGGCGTGCTTTCCGCCGGGAACAATGCCCGGGTGGCATGAAACCGCATCGTCGGTGAAGCCAGTAAAACCCACATGGTGTGGGGTTGTGCAGGAATTCCCCTCGGGTACTTTAGCACCGCACTTGCCCCGGTGATGGTGCGGGCCAGCCAAGGTGAAGGGGGCCCGGCGTGCGGCGGAGATGCGGTTGCGGCAGGGGAGGAGCATGACACGACGCCTTGGATTCGTATTCACGCACAGTCATGCGGGTGGCAGCGGCGGTCACGCCGCATGTTGCCGCCATAGAGATGCCAGCCACCCGCCGCAACGGCCGGATGCGCGTTGGAGCAGGCTCAGCGGTGCTTTTCACGGAGGACGGCTACCGCGACACCAACTCGCATGTGGTGGCGGGGACAAGGAACGGGCACGCTGTCTTTGCCGACGGGAGCAGGATGGAGTTGGAGCTGGTGGGCGCTGACCCGCTGTCCGACCTTGCAGTGGTCCATGGCCAGCGCCTCAGGATCCGGCCCGCCGAGCTGGGTGATGCCGAGTCGCTCCGCGTCGGGCAACTCGTCGTCGCCGTCGGAAACCCCTTGGGACTTGCAGGTTCCGTGACGGCGGGAGTGGTCAGCCGCCTGGGCCGCGCCATACCGGCCTGGGCGGACGGCAACCGAGGGTGATCGAGGACGTCATCCAGACCGAGGCTGCGTTGAACCCGGGAACTCAGGCGGTGCCCTGGCCGATACGCACAGCAGGATCATGGGCATTAACACCGCTGTGGCCGGGGCAGGGCTGGGGCTGGCAACCCCATCGACTCCACCCGGCGGATCATTTCCGCCCTGCTATCGGACGGTAGGGTGCGGCGGGCCTACCAGGGACTCATCAGTATGCCGGTCCGGCTCACTCCCAGCGAAGTCATCCGGAGCGGCCAGCGGGAAGGCCTCCGCATCGTTGAGGTGCTGCCTGGCTCTCCAGCGGACCGGGCCGGCCTGGTTGCAGGGGATATCGTCATGACCGCCGGCGGAAGGATGGTCAGCAACGCCGAAAGCCTGCAGCGGTTGCTGTTCTCCGATGCCATCGGCCAGCCATTGGACCTGGCGGTGCTCCGTGACGGGGCGGAACTCCGCCTGGCGGCGGTCCCTGATGAAATGACCAGCAACCCCAGGCGAGCCTGGCCGAACGGGTCAGCGTCCGCCGTCGGGCGCTTCCACGTCCGCGATGCCGACGAAGCGGGTGCCCACGCCGTCGAACTCACTGCGGACAAATCCCGGCTGGGCCGGCGGCACTTCGTCCGGGCGGTGATGGTCACACACCACATAGGTGAAGTCCGGCCACCATTTCTTGGGCCGCGCCGCTTCCTCGTAACCGCACACCGCGCACACGAGGTGAACCCAGACCGGCCGTTTGCCCGTTCGGTTGGCACGGGACTGTTCCAGCCAGGCCGGCGGGCTGTCCAACAGCGCACCGAGTTGCTCCTCGGACATGAACTTGGGGAGGCCGTGGCGCTGGGCCATTTCCATGGGGATATCGAGGGCTATTGCCACGTCGCGTCTGCTGATCATCACCTCCACAATACGTGAACGGGACAGGCAACCAGGGACGGGACGGGCTCCTCAGGACACCAAGGCAATCCCGGCGGCGGCGGCGCCAAGGCCCAATACCAGGTTGACGGCGATGTTCATGGCTGCGGCTCCGAACCTTGCCTCTCCGAGCAGGCGCACCGTGGCAGTGGTCCAGGAACTGAAGGTTGTCAGGCCGCCTGCAAAGCCCGTCGCCAGGCCAATGCTCCATTCGTGCCCCAGCCCCAGCTGCGTGGTGAGGCCGTACGAGATCCCGATGATGAAGGAGCCTGCCACGTTTACCACCAGTGTTGCCCAGGGCCAGTGGAGCCGGTCCTTCGACAGTCCCAGCCGTACGGTGCGCCGGGAGCTGTGGTGGGCGAACCAGCTGTCCGTTGCGAACCTCAGGAGCGCACCCGAGATACCGAAGAGTCCCACCAGCACGGCGCTGATCACTGCCGGCTCCCGGAGCCGTCCGGGGTGGACAACCGCCCCGTGAGCTTACCGAGGCGCCAGCCCAGGGCGGCCGAGAGCAGGCCCAGCAGCACGGAGAGCCCCAGGTAGGCGATCCACACTGTGTGCTGCCCGTCGCGCGCCAGCTGGTCCACGGCAAACACCACCGCCGAAAACGTTGTGAAGGAGCCAAGCAGCCCAGGCCCCAGCCCGGCACGGAGCCAGAACGCGGTCTGCGGCCTCGCCATCCAGGCGGTGGTCAGGGCGGCCAGGACGAAACTGCCGGCGACGTTGATCCAGAGCGTTGTCCACGGCACCGACCCGGCGGGATCGGGGAAGGCCAGGCCCAGCCCGTACCGGAGTTCAGAACCAACGAGGCCGCCGGCGGCAACCGCCAGCCAGGCACGGCCCGAAGGAATCCACGTTTCCCTCATCCGGCGCTGCGCATGTCAGGACTCCGCCAGGATGCAGCCCTCGTGGGTCCGGCCGGTGTGGACCCACAGGGCGGAGGTGACCTCGTCGGCGAGATCGAATTCCCTGGTCCGGCCCGCACTGCTGATCCGCACGATCAGGGCGCCTCCGAAGGGCCGCCGTCCCATGATTTCAACCTCGGAATCAAGGTCGATCTCTTCGGCCGCGAGGTAGCGCAGCAGCTCAGGGTTGTCGTCGCTGATGCGGGTGATCCTGCCGGTGTGGCCCTCGTCGAGTTCGCCCATGAGGCGGGCAACGGGCATGTGGACTTTGCCGTCGGCCGTGGGAATGGGATCACCGTGCGGGTCGCGGTCCGGGTGGCCCAGCTGGGCTGACACCCGTTCGATAAAGGTGTCTGAGACAGCGTGTTCCAGCAGTTCGGCTTCGTCGTGGACTTCATCCCAGCTGTAGCCCAACTGCTGGACAAGGTACGTTTCGATGAGCCGGTGGCGGCGCACCATGGACAGTGCAAGCCGGAGCCCGGCGTCCGTGAGGGTAATTGCGCTGTAGGGCTTGTGGTCCACCAGCCCCTGGTCCTTCAGCTTGCGGACCATCTCCGAAACTGAAGAATTTGCCACACCCAGGCGCTGCGCCAGCTGCGAGGACGTGATGGGCTTGTCCTGCCATTCCGTGAACGAATAGACCACCTTGACGTAGTCCTCAATGGAGGAGGAGGGCGCGCTGGTCTTCACACGTTCAAGCCTACCCGTTGGCGGGACGCGGCCGGGATCCGCGTGTCACGCGCGGACGGCGCGCCAGGACAGCGTCAGGTACGGCAGGCTGAGTTCTTGACCCTCGGCGTGCCCCAGATGCTCATGGAGGTACCAGGTGAGGTTCGCCAGGACTTTGGCCCGGGTCTGTTCGTTGGCCTGCAGGTAGTAGCTTCGGGATTTGGCCAGTTCCATCAGGTCGGCAGGGGTGACAGGATCCTGCCAGCGGGTCACGTGCCCTTCGAGGCCCTCGAACTCGGGGCCCACCAGCGGCCGCTGTCCGGGCTTGTAGACGTCCCCGGCATGCATGATGCGGGAAAGCCGGTGCACCCACGGCACCGAGGTGTCCAGCTGGTTCCACACCAGTCCCAGCGTTCCCTGCGGGCGGAGGACCCTGGCCAGTTCCGTGCTGGCCGCGAGGGCGTCGCACCAGTGCCAGGCCTGGGCAACGCTGACGACGTCGAAACTTGCGTCATCAAGCCCGGTGGCCTCGGCGGTGCCGCGCAGGGCAGCAGCGGCCGGGTATTGGGCGGACAGTTGCGCGAGCATGTCCGCGGACGGATCGACGGCGGTCACGGACAATCCCAGCGCCAGCAGCAGGTCAGTGAACTTGCCCGTGCCGGCACCGACGTCGAGCGCATCATGGGCGCACGCGGGCACCAGCCACCGTGCCGATTCCGCCGGATACCCCGGACGGACCTTTTCATAGTGCTTGCCGCCGTCCTGGAAGCTCTGGCCGAGCTCCCGGCGCCGCCCGTGATCGAGCTTGGGCCCACCCCGAACCACGTACGGCCTCCTTCAGCTGATTCCCTGCGGGTACCGTCCGAATTTACCGCATGCACCCGGGCGCGGGCTTTACGGCCATCAGTCGTCGAGGCAGGGAGCTGCGCCGGCGGTTCCCGGGGTGTTCGGTGCCCAGTGGGGATAGGTCCTGGTGTCGTTGGCGGGCACCCACCGGCCGGCATCCACTACGTAGTCCCAGCCGAGCCCGTCCCGGCGGAGCTTTTCAATGCCTGCGAGGAGCCGCTGGGCATCTTCGAGCCGGGAGCCGACTCCGAAGCTTGCCCGCAGTGATCCTGATGGCAGGCCCAGGCGCTTCAGCAGCGGGTGGGCGCAGAAGCGGCCATCACGGAGTCCTACACCGTGTTCGGCGGAGAGGTATGCGGCTACCAGGCCGGCGTCGTAACCCGCCACCGAGAAGTTCACTACCCCAATGGTGTCTTTGTCAGGGTCGGTGTCCTTGAAGATTTGGTGCACCGTGACGCCGTCGATCGCCTGCAGGCCTTCCACCAGGTAGGCACGGATGGCCGACTCGTGGGCGTGCCAGCGGTCCTGGTCCAGGCTCGCGATAACCTGCGTTGCCCGCGCCAGGGTAGCCGCACCCAGCACGTTGGGGGAGCCGCCCTCATGGCGGGCCGGGCCGGTGGCCCAGCTGACGCCGTCGAGCTTTGCTTCCTTTACGGCGCCACCGCCGGCGAGGTGCGGCGTGCCGGCGTCGAGCCAGTCCGGGCGGCCCACCAGGACGCCGGCGCCAAAGGGTGCGTAGAGCTTGTGCCCGGAGAAGGCAAGGTAGTCGACGTCGTCGGCGCTGATGTTGACGCGGCGGTGCGGCGCCAGCTGGGCCGCGTCCACCACGATGCGGGCACCGTGCCGGTGGGCGAGGGCGGCGAGTTCCCGGATGGGAAGGATTTCGCCGGTGACGTTGGAGGCGCCGGTGACGGCCAGCAGGCTGACGCCGCCCTGCTCAAGCTCGGCGCGCACGGAATCGATGGTCCCGGCGATCGTGTCGGCGGCAACGATGCTCCGGTGGGGGACACCCTGCCACGGCAGCAGGTTGGCGTGGTGTTCGATGTCCAGGTAGAGGACGTCGCCGGCGGGTTTGCCGTCCGTGCCGGGGAGGCAACCGGCGAGCAGGTTAAGGGAGTCGGTGGTGTTCCTGGTGAAGATGACGGAATCGTCGGGACGTCCGCCGACGAACTCGCGGACGATGTTGCGCGCGTTCTCGTATACGGACGTGCTGATCTGCGAAGCGTAACCGGCGCCGCGGTGGACGCTGGCGTAGAACGGCAGGATCTCGTTGAGGTAGGCCGACACCACGGTCAGGGCCGGGGCGGAGGCCCCGTAGTCAAGGTTGGCGTAGCGGACGTGGCCGCCGGAGATCAGCGGAGCCAGGATTTCAGCGCCGGTAACCGCTGAAAGCGGACGTCCGGCGGCCGCCAGGCGTTCATCAGAGACGATTCCGGCGGTAATGGGGGAGTCGACGGCAGTAGTCATGGAGACCTCACTTCAGGACAGGACTCCGGCAGTGCTGGAATCCGCGCTTGCCGCATCCGCTCCGGACCGGCCTGGTCGTCACCCGGGGCACCCCACCGCGAATGGAGGGTTGCCGGCCAGCAAACCGGGGTTTAGCGCTGGCACTCGTGACCTGGATAAAACCATAGAACATCCGGCGGCCCGGCCTGAAGCCGGGAGGATTGTTAAGGGTTTTGTTACGTGCGGCCCGGAATCGGGACTTTCTTCGAAGATTACGACGGCGGGCGCCCCCTTTTGGAGGCGCCCGCGGTCAATTATTCGGAAGTAGGCCGGCCTACAGCAGGTCGTCCAGGCCGGGGTTCAGCCGGTGCAGCACTTCGGTGTGCAGGATGGAATTGGTCGCCAGGGCGTTCCCGCCGAACGGGCCGTCCTCGCCTTCAAGGGAGGTGAAGCGGCCGCCGGCCTCCACCACGATGGGCACGAGGGCGGCCATGTCATAGAGGTTCAGTTCGGGCTCGCAGGCGATGTCCACGGACCCTTCGGCCACCATGCAGTAGGACCAGAAATCGCCGTAGGCGCGCGTGCGCCAGACGTCCTCAGTCAGGCCCAGGAAGTCGTCAAGATTGCCGCGTTCCTTCCAGCCACCCAGGCTGGAATAGGACAGCGAAGCGTCGGACAGGGTGGAAACGTCGGAGACCCGGAGCCGGGTGGCCGATGCGAGGGAACGGCCCATGTAGGCCCCCATGCCTTTGGCGGCCCACCACCGCTTTCCCAGGGCGGGTGCGCTGACGACGCCCACCACCGGCTCGCCCTCATCAACCAGGGCGATGAGCGTGGCCCAGACGGGAACACCGCGGACGAAGTTCTTGGTGCCGTCGATGGGATCGATGATCCACCGCCGGGAGCCGTGGCCGGTGCTGCCGAACTCTTCACCCAGCACGGCGTCGCGTGGTCGGGAGCGTGAGAGCTGGCCGCGGATGGCTTCCTCGGCGGCCTTGTCCGCATCGGTGACCGGCGTCAGATCGGGCTTGGTCTCCACGTGGAGGTCCTGCGCCTTGAAACGGCTCATGGTCTGGTCATCCACGGAGTCGGCCAGGACATGGGCCAGGCGCAGGTCGTCGTTATAGGTCGAAGCGGGTTGGATCATGGTTCCAAACTACCGTCTGGCGCCGGTTCTGCCGGGAGGTCGGCCGTGCCGGTTGGCGCTGTCAGCTGATGGTGCCGAGCTCCTTGGCCTCCTGGGCTTCCATCCTGGGATCGGCGCCCAGGAGCCGGCGGAGCGAAGCCAGGCGTGCTTCACCGGTGGGTCCTGCATGTCCGCCTGCCACCCAGGCGTCGAGCCCGCAGTTGACGGCAGTGGCGGTGTGCTTGCAGCCACGTTCGCAATCATCAGTGCCCGGCGAAAGATCCGGGAACGACCTCAGGATCCGGTCCGGATCCACATGGGCAAGGCCAAATGACCGGATGCCCGGGGTGTCGATGATCCAACTGCCGGGAGGGGCGTCGGCCAGACGCAGGGCAAGGGCCGACGACGACGTGTGCCGTCCCCGTCCGGTTACCGCATTCACGCCGCCTGTGGCCCGTTCCGCGCCGGTCAGGGCGTTCACCATGGTTGATTTACCGACCCCGGAGTGCCCCAGCATTACTGTGACCTTGCCGCCCAGGTGTGCCCTGAGCCCGGCAACGGCGTCACTGTCCAGCCGGGCCGACAACCCGTCATCGGAGCGGGCGTCGATGCCTGACGCCTCCAGGTCGGCGGTCCGGCTGATGATGACCGGGAAGTCAAGGTGCGTGTAGTTGGCCAGGAACTCGCCGGGATCCTTCACGTCCGCCTTGGTGACCAGCAGGATCGGCTCGATGCCGGCGTCGTACGCTGCCACGAGGGCGCGGTCGATGAATCCTGTGCGGGGTTCGGGGTTTGCTGCTGCCACCACTACAACCAGCTGGTCGGCGTTGGCCACCACGGCACGTTCGATGGGGTCAGTGTCGTCTGCACTGCGGCGCAGGAGGGTGGTGCGGTCCTGGATTTTGACGAGCCGCGCCAGGGTGTTGGGGTCCCCGGACACGTCGCCAACGAGGGAGACGAAATCGCCGGCAACCACCGGGTTCCGGCGCAACTCCCGCGCCCGCGCGGCAATGACTGTCCGCTCATCGCCGGAGTCTTCGTCAACGACGGCGGTGTAGCGTCCGCGGTCGACCGTAATGATGCGGCCTGTTACGGCGTCGTCGTGGCTGGGGCGGTCCTTCGTGCGCGGCCGGGTGCCCTTTTTGTTGGGCCGGATCCGGACGTCGGATTCGTCCCAGGAGTCAGTCCTCCGCGGCACCGGCGAAACCTCCCGCGCCGTTTTCGGAGCCGTGAGTGGCGGGGGCCGGGCCTTGCTGTGCGAGCATGCCCGTCCACAGCCGAGGGAAGTCCGGCATGGTTTTGGCCGTCGTCGCGATGTCCTCCACCTGGATTCCCTCGACGGCGAGGCCGAGGATTGCCCCGGCAGTGGCCATGCGGTGGTCGGCATAGCTGTGGACCACGCCGGCATGCAGCTTCGCCGGGCGGATGATCAGGCCGTCGCTGGTTTCCTCCGCGTCGCCGCCGAGGCGGTTGATCTCGGTGACCAGTGCGGCGAGCCTGTCCGTTTCATGCCCCCGGAGATGGGCGATGCCGCTCAGGCGGGAGGGGCCGGTAGCCAGGGCACAGAGCGCGGCCACTGTGGGTGCCAGTTCGCTGGTGTCGGCGAAATCCGCCCCCTTGATCTCGGGGCCGCCCCGGACCGTCAACACCCCGTCCCGCAATGTCACTTCTGCGCCCATGCGGGCCAGGATGCTGCGCCACAGGTCGCCTACCTGCTGCGTCTGCTCCGGCCAGCCCGGGATCCTGACGGTTCCACCGGATGCGAGGGCGGCGGCCAGGAACGGACCTGCATTGGAAAGGTCCTGCTCGATCTGCTGGTCAAAGGCGCGGATGGGCCCGGGAGCAACAATCCAGTGGTTGGGAACGGAATCGTCCACCTGCACACCGGCGCCGCGGAGTACGGCCACCGTCATGTTGATGTGGTCGAGGCTGGGCACAGGCTTGCCCACGTGCTCCAGGTGCAGGCCTTCGGTGAATCGTGCACCGACCAGCAGGAGCGCGGAGACGAACTGCGAGGACGCACTGGCATCTATGACCAGGTGCCCGCCGCGGACTTCCCCGGTTCCTTCGACGACAAACGGCAGCGACGCGGGGGTGCTGCCGTCTTCGGCCGAGACATTCACGCCGAGGGCCTTAAGGGCCTCGATGATTGTCCCCATGGGGCGCTTCCGCGCGTGCGGGTCGCCGTCGAACGTGCTGGCACCGCTGCGCAGCGCCGCGAGTGGTGGAACGAAGCGCATGACGGTGCCGGCAAGGCCGCAGTCGATGCGGACCGCGGTGCCCGCTGCGTCCCCCTGCCCTTCATCTTCCCGGTGCCGCATTGGAACCACCTCAAGGTCGGGGCCGAACGCCCCGTCCCCGGGAACCTCGGTAATCGTGGCGCCCAACTGGCGCAGCGCCTCGATCATCAGGACGGAATCCCTGGAATGCAGGGGCGCCCGCAAGCGCGATGGCCCGTCAGCCAGGGCAGCAAGGACAAGGTACCTGTTGGTCAGGGACTTTGAGCCGGGCACCGTGACGGTAGCTTCTACTGGACGGCCAGCGTAGGGTGCAGGCCAGTGGGGGACAGTCGTTCCGGAGTCATTCCGGGCAGCGGCTGCAGCGATCATGTCCTTTAGGCCCCCGTAGCCTGCTCCACGGCGCGGCGCACGGCCTTGTCGGCCTTGGTCAGTTTCTTGTTCGTGGTCTTGCGCGCGTCCGAAGCGAGGTGGGCGGCACCCTTGCGGGCGTCGGCAGCCAGGTGTTCCGCGCGCCACGCCAGTCCGGGCCTGCCTGCGGTGTCAACGGAAGCCAGCAGTGCGCCGCCGCTGAGCGACAGGTTCTTGAGCAGCTTGCCCCGGCGGGCTTCGCGGCCTTCCTTGCTGCTGATGTCCGCGCTGCGCCATTCAACGAACGTGTTAAGCAGCGAGACCACCGTCAGGACGGTGGCGGAAAGCCGGGAGAACTTGCCCAGTCCGAAGAGCACTCCCGCGCCTACCTGGGTTCCTCCGATGACCCGGGCGAGCGTCTTCTCGTCCGTTTGGAAGGGCAGGGACGCCGCCGCCTTGCGGAGCAGGGGTGACAACTGCTGGGCAGTGTCGTCGGCGTTCTTGAGCTTGTCCAATCCTGCAATGACGAAGCTGGAAGCCAGCATGGGGCGGGCGAGCGTGCGGACAAAGGACATGGATTTCCTCCTGGCTGGACGAACCGCATCGGCAGCGGCATAAGTCCGTTCTAGTCTTGCACTTTTAGGGAATATTTGCCCAAGGCCGACCGTTATGGCTCTTGGGTCGGTACAGGGGCTGGGCCCGAAATCAAGCAGTAGAACGGGACCCCGGACAGAGAGCGGAGTTGGGCCTTGGCGAGGGTGTTGGACGGAGTGGGTGCTCCAGGGCCGGTGGCACTGGACCTGGTATGGGACGCGTTGCCGGAGTATGGCAGCGCCGGGCCGAGGAGCCTGACAGTAGACTTGAAGGCAATGAGTACCTTGGATCCGGCCGTTTCGGCCATGTATGAAGCATCCGGCGCTGAAGCAAAGGGCGGAAACGTTGCAGTGCCGGCAGGCGGCGGGGAAACCCGGGGCGTACCCACCGGCGATTCGGGCGGCAACGGCCTGGACGTTTCCACCGAATCGGTGGAGGACCGCAGGCTCCGGTTTGAGCGCGACGCCATGCAGTATGTCGATCAGCTCTACTCTGCCGCTATGCGGATGGCCCGGAACCCGTCCGACGCCGAGGACCTGGTGCAGGAGGCCTACACCAAAGCTTTTTCGGCCTTCCACCAGTACAAGCCGGGAACAAACCTGAAAGCCTGGCTGTACCGGATTCTGACGAACACCTACATCAATTTGTACCGCAAGCGGCAGCGCGAACCCCTTCAGTCCAACTCGGATACCATCGAGGACTGGCAGTTGGCGCGGGCCGAATCGCATACCTCAAGCGGACTCCGTTCCGCCGAGGCAGAGGCGTTGGACCACCTTCCGGACTCTGACGTCAAACGCGCCCTTCAGGCCATTCCCGAGGAGTTCCGGCTTGCCGTGTACTTCGCGGATGTGGAGGGGTTCGCGTACAAGGAAATTTCCGACATCATGAACACCCCCATCGGAACGGTGATGTCCCGGCTGCACCGCGGACGGAAGATGTTGCGGGACATGCTCGCGGAGTACGCCGCAGAGCGCGGATTCAAGACGGGCGTGGAATCGCAGGCCGCGGCCGACACAAAACAACAGGAGAGCAGGAAATGAGCGACTGCCAGGGATTGGGCGATTGCGACGACGCCCGGATGCAACGCATCTATGAGTACCTCGATGGTGCACTGACCCGTGAGGACATCACGGAGATCAAGAACCACCTCGACGAGTGCCCGGAATGCACGGAGCAGTATGACCTCGAGTGCGTCATCCGGAACATGGTGAAGCGCTCCTGCACCGAAGCGGCCCCGGACAACCTCAAGAACGCCATCCTGGACCGCATCCACGCCATCAGGCCCGTGGACGCCTAGACCAGGACGCAGCGGTGCGCTGACCACGCGCCACGACGGCAATCCGCCCTCGACGGGATACGTTGGGTGCGGGAGGCAGCAACAGGCTTAAGCAGCAACAGGCTTAAACAGTGAAAGACCCCGGAAACCGATTGGCGTCCGGGGTCTTTCACTTGAACCGTGGTACCTGGCTGTTGCCTAGGTGTTGGGGCGCTTCCCGTGGTTCGCGCCGCCACGCTTACGGTCACGACGCTTGCGTGCACGCTTGCTCATAGCTGGCCTCCTTACTTTCGGTACTCAAAAGAGCTGCCCTCCAGTCTCCCACATGATCAGACCCGCCGCGAACCGGCACCGCCGCATGACCGGCAGCTGGACCCGGCGGCCGTGGCCGCTGCTAGCGCGCCAGGGAGTTCAGGACGGCGATCCTGGCTTGTTCGAGGACAGTGCGGACCGTCTCCAAGGCCACGGGGCTCAGCGGCTCCTTGCCCGCCTTCAGACGCAGCTCCCGCCGGAGGTCGTCGCGGAATGCCTGCAGCATCATTTCGGCTTCCTTCAGTGCCCGGTTTCCCTCGGCCGGCGTCCGTCCGCTCCTGCCCCTGAACTCAGCAGCGGTGGCGGTGGCGCGGGCGGCCTCTGCCGTGGCTGCGAGGTCAGCGCGGAGGCCGCGCATGTTGCTTCGGATGTCTTCCCGTAGGCTGTCCGCGAGCCGGCGCACGGAGGCCGAGATCTCGTTCTCCACCCCGGCCAGTTCGTCGCGGCGGCTGTTCAGCTCGGCAAGGCCGGACTCGGTGATGCGGTAATTGGTCCTCCTGCCAGCGGTTTCAGTGGATACCAGCCCTTCCTCCTCAAGCTTGCCGAGGCGGGGGTAAATGGTGCCCGCACTGGGGGAGTAGGTGCCGCCAAACCTGTCCTTCAGTGCCTTGATGAGCTCATAGCCGTGTTTCGGCCCCGACTCCAGGAGCGCAAGGAGATACAGGCGGAGGGCGCCGTGCGCAAATACCGGGGGCATCAGAGCCCTGCTTCCGCGTTACCGCGCTCCGCCCCGTGGAAGATCGATGTGGTGCCGGAGATCGAATTTGTCCGGACCAGCATCAGTTGGCGGTCCGGCCCGGCGATCGTTTCCACCTTCCCGCCTACCTGGGCATAGCGGTGGTCGTTGATGACTACCGCGCCACTGGCTGATTTGGCCACGATGTCCACGCCGACGTCGTGCGGCAGCCGGATCGTCAGGTCCCCGGACACCGAGTTGGAACCGAAGTCCTCGGTAAAGCCGTGCAGGTCGAAGCTGAGATCCCCACTGACCGTATTGGCCCGGACGTGGCTGAGGGTGCCGGAAACAGTGACCTCGCCGGAAACACTCTTGGCGGTCAATACACCGGAGTGGCTCCGGGCGGTCACATCCCCGCTGACGGTATTGACGTGCAGCTCGCCGGCTGTGCCGTCCGCCATGACCGATCCCGAGACGGTGTTCAGCCTGGTGTGTCCGGAGATGCCGGACACCAGACCGTCGCCGCTGACAGTGCCGGCCTCAACTTCGACATTCTCCGGGACTGCGATGCTGATGATCGCGGAGTTGTCGCTGTGATGGCTGACGGTGCCCATCAGGGTCTTGAACCAGCCTTGGGGGCCGTGCAGCTGGTGGCGGATCTCAAGCCTGCCGTCCACCACGGAGACCGCGACGGGGTCCCCCTCGACCTGGGCGATCTCGATGCGGGTTACCGGCTCTCCATGGGTCACAACATCGAACCTGCCGCTGACCATGCCGAGCTTCAGCGACGTCACGGCGTCGACATCGATGGTTTGCGGACTGGTGACTGTCCAGCTCTGCTCAGGCATTGCCCCTCCAAAGACGATATATCGCGGTTGCCTCCACCGTACGCCGGAGGCGCAGGAGGGTCAAGATATATCGCGAAACTGGCTACTCCGGGGCGTTGATGCGCAGCCACTGGAACCAGCCGCGGTGCAGGACCAGCCAGGCCATGAGTCCATAGCCGGCCTGCCCGGGAGTCCCGCCGTTGGCGGCGAGGTCCTGGCGCCACTGCTCATGATTGAGCAAGGGGGAGAAGGTGTCCACATACAGGTGCTTCCGGCGGGTGGTGACATCTGCGAAGGCAGTGTTCAGCTCGTCCAGGCGGCGGTTCTGGGCCGGGTCCAGGGTAGGCGGCGGGCCCACGACGAAGACCTCTATCCGGTTCTGCGATGCGGAGTCGAGGATGTTGGCCAGGTTAAGGCGGCTTCGTGCCGTGGACAGGCCGAACTCAACGTCGCGGCCCGACAACCCGATGACCAGGCGGTTCTCCGCCTGGTCGCTGAAACGCCGCCCGGCCTCGCCCAGCCAACGGGCGGCCAGTCCCTCGGTGCCTTCCTGGGGGCAGGGCAGGGCATAGCTTTCCAGCAGCATGCCCTCCTGTGGCGTCCGGGCAAGGACACGCCCCAGCCAACCCAGCGCGCGGGGGTCTCCCAGTCCGGCCAGCAGTTCGTCTCCTACAGCTGCAATACGCAGCTTCCTGTCTTCCACACGATCCTCTTTACGTTCGTACTGACCTGCCGGTGTATGCCGGTTGCCGCCTGGAGCTTCAACCGGCACACAAAGGGCGCTGTCCATCCATTAAACAGAACTGCCCGGCCGGAGTCTGGTATTTCGACTCCGGCCGGGCAGCCCGCTGACTACTTCCGTGCAAATGCCTGCTTCAGGAGCACATCCTGCTCAGCAGCGTGCCGCTTCATGGAACCGGCCGCCGTCGAGGCCGACGCGGGCCGGGACACCAGGCGGACCCTGCGGTCAAGTGCGTCCGGCAGGTTCAGGCCAATGAACGGCCACGGGCCCTGGTTGGCGGGCTCGTCCTGGGCCCAGACAACCTCGGCGTTCGGGTACTTGGCAAGCTCGGCCGCAATGTCGGCGCTCGGCAGCGGGTACAGCTGCTCAACGCGGACAATGGCGGTGGTCTTGTCGCCGGTCTTCTGGCGGGTGGACAGAAGATCGTAGTACAAGCGGCCGGAGACCAGGAGGACGCGTTCGACGGCGTTCGCATCCAGGTGCTCGTGTTCGGCGATCACCGGGCGGAAGGTACCGGTGGTGAAGTCCTCGACGGAGGACGCGGCGGCCTTCAGGCGCAGGAGCTGCTTGGGAGTGAAGATGATCAGCGGCTTCCGCGGCCGGCTGTACGCCTGGCGGCGCAGCAGGTGGAAGTGCGATGCAGCGGTGGTGGGGTTGGCCACGATCATGTTCTCTTCGGCGCACATCTGGAGGAAGCGCTCGATGCGGGCGGACGAGTGGTCCGGCCCCTGGCCCTCGTAGCCGTGCGGCAGCATCAGGACCAGCGAGGAGCGCTGGCCCCACTTCTGCTCAGCGGATGAGATGAACTCGTCGATGATGGTCTGCGCGCCGTTGACGAAGTCGCCGAACTGCGCTTCCCAAAGGACCAGTGCATCCGGACGCTCCACCGAGTAGCCGTATTCGAAGCCCATGGCCGCGTATTCGGAGAGCAGCGAATCGTAGATCCACAGCTTAGCCTGGTCATCGGACAGGTTGCCCAGGGGCAGCCATTCGTTGCCGTTCGCGCGGTCGTGGAACACGGCGTGGCGCTGCACGAAGGTACCGCGGCGGGAGTCCTGGCCGGCGAGCCGGACGGGAACGCCTTCCATGATCAGGGAGCCGAATGCCGCGATTTCGCCGAAGCCCCAGTCGATGCCGCCTTCGCGGGACATCTGCTCGCGCTTCTCCAGCAGCTGTTTCAGCTTGGCATGCACCGTGAAGCCGTCCGGGATCTCGACGTGCGCCTTGCCGATGCGGGCCAGCGTGTCAGCAGAGATCGCGGTGCTGGCCGGCGCGTTCGTGCCGAAATCGGATTGCTGTGCGATGGGCCGCTCGATGTCCGAGACAGCTGCCGAGTCAGCAGTGACGATCGGGATCGGGGACGTCTGCGCTGCGTGTGTCTCGGCGAAGACGCGCTCCAGCCGTTCCTGGTAGTCGCGGAGCAGCTGCTCTGCTTCTTCCTCGGTGATGTCGCCGCGGCCGATGAGCGCCTCGGTGTACAGCTTGCGGACCGAACGCTTGGCTTCGATCAGGTTGTACATCATCGGCTGGGTCATCGAAGGGTCGTCGCCTTCGTTGTGCCCGCGGCGGCGGTAGCACACCATGTCGATGACAACGTCCTTGTGGAAGCGCTGCCGGAACTCGTAGGCAAGCTGGCCGATGCGGACCACTGCCTCGGGGTCGTCGCCGTTGACGTGGAACACCGGTGCCTGGATCATCTTGGCGACGTCCGTGGAGTAGGTGGACGAACGAGATGACGACGGCGCCGTGGTGAACCCGACCTGGTTGTTGACCACCACGTGGATGGTGCCGCCGGTGCGGTAGCCGCGGAGCTGCGACAGGTTCAGCGTCTCGGCAACAACGCCCTGGCCGGCGAACGCGGCGTCGCCGTGGACCATGATGGGCAGGACGGGGAAAGCCTCGCCCTGGTCCAGGCGGTCCTGCTTGGCGCGCACGATGCCTTCGAGGACGGAGTCCACGGCTTCAAGGTGGGACGGGTTCGCGGCCAGGTAGACCTTGGTCTCGTTGCCGTTCTCCGACGTGAAGGTACCCTCGGTGCCGAGGTGGTACTTGACATCGCCCGAGCCTTGGACGGAGCGGGGGTCCTGCGTACCCTCAAATTCGCGGAACACCTGGGCGTAGGTCTTGCCGGCGATGTTGGTCAGGACGTTGAGGCGGCCACGGTGGGCCATGCCGATGGCAACCTCGTCGAGGCCGTCGTCGGCCGCTTCAGAGATGACGGCGTCGAGCAGCGGAATCAGTGATTCGCCGCCTTCGAGGGAGAAGCGCTTTTGCCCGACGAACTTGGTCTGAAGGAAGGTTTCGAAGGCCTCTGCGGCGTTCAGCCGGGAGACAATCCGAAGCTGCTCTTCACGGCTGGGCTTCGAGTAGGGGTGCTCGAGCTGGTCCTGGAACCACTTGCGTTCTTCCGGCTCCTGGATGTGCATGTACTCGATGCCGGTGGTGCGGCAGTAGGCGTCGCGGAGGACACCCAGGATGTCGCGGAACTTCAGCATCGGCTTGCCGCCGAAACCGCCTGTGGGCCACTCACGGTCCAGGTCCCACAGGGTCAGGCCGTAGGTCAGGACGTCAAGGTCGGGGTGCTTGCGCTGCACGTACTCCAGCGGATCAGTGTCCGCCATCAGGTGGCCGCGCACGCGGAACGAGTGGATCAGCTGCTGGATCCGGGCGACCTTGTTGATCTCGTCGGCCGGGTCGACCTGGAGGTCCGGGCTCCACCGTACGGGCTCGTAGGGGATGCGCAGTGCTTCGAAGATCTCGTCGTAGAAGTTCTGCGCACCCAGCAGCAGCTGGTGGACCAGCTTGAGGAACTCACCGCTGCCGGCGCCCTGGATGACGCGGTGGTCGTACGTCGAGGTCAGGGTGAGGACCTTGCTGATGGCGTTCTGGGCGATGATCTTTTCGCTGGCACCCTGGAACTCGGCGGGGTAATCGAGGGCGCCGACGCCGATGATGGCGGCCTGGCCCTTGGAGAGGCGCGGAACCGAGTGTACGGTGCCGATCCCGCCGGGGTTCGTCAGGGACACGGTGGTGCCCTGGTGGTCATCAGCCGTGAGCTTGCCGTTGCGGGCGCGCTTGATCAGGTCCTCGTACGTGTGCCAGAACTCGGCGAAGTTGAGGGTTTCGGCCTTCTTGATGTTCGGGACCATCAGCAGCCGGGTGCCGTCAGGCTTGGGCATGTCGATGGCGATGCCGAAGTTGACGTGCGCCGGCTGGACTGCGACGGGCTTGCCGTCCACCTCGTCGTAGTACACGTTCATGGATGGGAACTGGGACAGGGCGCGGATCACGGCGTAGCCGATGAGGTGCGTGAAGGAGACCTTGCCGCCGCGGGCCCGGGCGAGGTTCGAGTTGATGACCACGCGGTTGTCGATGAGCAGCTTCGCCGGGATGGCGCGCACGCTGGTGGCGGTGGGAACCTCAAGGCTGGTGACCATGTTGGTGGCGATAGCCTTGGCCGGTCCGCGGAGGACGGAGACGACGTCCTCTTCCGGAGCGGTGGGTGCCTTGACGTTCTTGGGCAGCTGGGCCGGGATGGGCTGGGCTCCGGCGGCGGGCTTCCGGCCGCCGTCGCGAGCTTCCGTGGCGGGAGCCTTTTTCGCAGGTGCCGGGGCCGCGGGGGCTGAGGCCGGTGCTGCTGCGGGCGCAGGCGGTGCGGCGGCCGGCGACGGTGCCGGTGCTGCAGGTGCCGCGTTCACGATAGGCATCTTGGTTGTGGGAGGGTTCACTGCGGCATTCGCCGAGTGTCCGTTGGAAGAAGAACTGCTGCCTGAGTCGAACGATTCAAACAGCGGCCACCACTTGGCATCCACAGCGTTCTTGTCCTGCTGATACTGCTCGTACAGTTCATCAACGAGCCACTCGTTTCCGCCAAATTCCTCTGGTAGACGGTGGCTTGGCTGCTCTGGCACTTGAAATACGCCTCTTCCATGAGTTTGATTTCTCTGCCGGCCATACGGTGCTAGAGCACTCTGACGGACCGGTTTCCCTGAGTCCTCTGAACCCAGACCTTTGCAAGTCTAGTAACCCCGATGTGGTATCTGCCAATAAGGGTGACCCAAATCATGAAGTGACGTTCTGGCCGTTGATTATGGCGGCTGGAAGAGACCCCGGAAGGTGTCCCCGGGTATGGGGATCCGGAGTCCGCTGCCGGTGCCGGGGAACGGGCCGGGGACAGGCGCTCCTGTAGACTGAAATCCTTATGGACAGTAAATCTAGGTGCCGGCCTGGGGGCTGTCAGCGGAGCATGAACCACAGCGCCGCACAGCCCACCCGCAGAGCCGGCAAACCCCGAACACGCGCCCATCATCTGCTGTCGGCCTCCCCGGCCGAATTTTCCGGGGACAGGGCATCCGCCGACCACCCTCCGCCGGACCGATATTCCAGCCCCGTGATTCCCGGACCCCTGTCCGGGCCGGCGGGGTGCTGAATGGAATGGCTACTCCTGGCGGCAGGACTGCTGCTGATCGCCGGCACGGGCTTCTTCGTCGCCGTCGAATTCTCCCTGATCGCCCTTGACCAACCGACAGTACAGCGCGCTGTCGACGCCGGCGACACCGGCGCCGTGCCACTGCTTGCCTGCCTCAAATCGCTGTCCACCCAGCTCTCAAGCTGCCAGCTGGGCATTACCCTCACCACGCTGCTCACCGGCTACGTCATGGAACCGTCGGTGGGCCGCCTCCTGGAGGGACCGCTTACCGCCCTTGGCCTGCCCGGGGTCGCTGCAGCGTCAATTTCGCTGATCATCGCCATGGTGCTGGCCACCCTGCTGTCGATGCTCCTTGGCGAACTCGTTCCCAAGAACATGGCCATCGCGTTGTCCTTCTCCGTCGGCAAAGCCCTGGCCCGGCCGCAACTGATCTTCACCGCGGTCTTCAGGCCGGCCATCGTGGTCCTCAACGGCTTTTCCAACCGGGTACTCCACATCTTCGGGCTGGAAGCCAAGGAAGAGATTTCCGGCGCCCGCACCCCGTCCGAGCTGGCGTCACTGGTGCGCCGCTCGGCGGCGATGGGAACGCTCGACGCCGGTACGGCCAACTTCGTGTCCCGCACGTTGAACTTCTCCTCCAGGACCGCGGCCGACGTCATGACGCCGCGAATCCGGGTGGAGATGGTCGATGCCGACCAGCCGGTCTCCGACATCGTTGACGCGGCGCGCCGCACTGGTTACTCACGGTTCCCCGTGATCGGCGATTCCGCGGACGACATCAAAGGCCTGGTCCACGTCAAGAAGGCCGTGGCTGTGCCCTGGGACAGGCGGCACAAGCTTGAAGCCGGCGCCATTATGACCGAAGTCCTTCGGGTTCCCGAGACCATCCACCTTGACGCCCTGCTGGCGGAACTCCGCGAGGGCAACCTCCAGCTGGCGGTGGTCCTCGACGAATACGGCGGCACCGCAGGCATTGCCACGCTTGAGGACCTCGTCGAGGAAATTGTGGGCGAGGTAGCCGACGAGCACGACAAGGTGCGCCCGGGGCTGCTGCAGAGCGCCTCCGGGGACTGGTATTTCCCGGGACTGCTGCGCCCGGACGAGTTGTCCGAACAGATCCCCGGACTGACGGTCCCGGACGAATCGGCGTACGAAACCGTGGGCGGCTACGTGATGAGCAAACTCGGCCGGATCGCAGCGGTGGGGGACACGGTGGCCGTCGACGGCGGAACGCTGAGCGTGACCCGGATGGACGGGCGCCGCATCGACCGTATCTGCTTCCGGCCGGCTGCCCCTGAACCGGACGCCAACAACGACGGGAGCGCATCATGAGCGACTGGGCCGGCATCGTTTGGCTGGCTTTCCTGCTGCTCGGCAACGCGTTCTTCGTGGCGGCCGAGTTCGCCATCATGTCCGCCCGGCGCAGCCAGATCGAACCACTGGCGGAAGCCGGGTCAAAGCGGGCCCAAACCACCCTGAAGGCGATGGAGAACGTGTCGTTGATGCTGGCCTGCGCCCAGCTTGGCATCACGGTGTGCTCACTGCTGATCCTGCTGGTGGCCGAGCCCGCGATCCACCACCTCCTCGCCGCGCCGCTGGAGCTGGTGGGTCTGCCCGTGGAAGTGGCCGATGTTGCCGCGTTCGCTGTTGCCCTGATGTTCGTGACCTTCCTGCACGTCACCTTTGGCGAGATGGTGCCCAAGAACATCTCGGTCTCGGTCGCTGACAAAGCAGCAATGTTCCTGGCGCCGCCGCTGGTCTTCGTGGCACGGCTGGTCCACCCCGTGATCTCGGTGCTGAACTGGTCGGCGAACCACATCCTCAAGCTGTTGCGGATCGAGCCCAAGGATGAGGTCAACTCGTCCTTCACCCTCGAGGAGGTCCAGTCCATCGTGCAGGAATCCACCCGGCACGGTCTGGTGGACGACGACGCCGGCCTGATCACCGGCGCCCTGGAGTTCTCCGAATACACCGCGGGTGACATCATGGTGCCGCTGGACAGCCTGGTCATGCTCAAGGCTGCCACCACCCCGGTGGAGTTCGAGAAGGCCGTAAGCCGCACGGGCTTCTCACGATTCCCCATGCTGGACGAGGACGATCTTTTGTACGGCTACCTGCACGTCAAAGATGTGCTGTCCATCCCTGCGTCGGCCTACGAGCTGCCGATCGCAGAAAGCCGGGTCCGTTCCCTGGCCAACCTGGCCCTCGGCGATGAAATCGAAAAGGCCATGTCCGTTATGCAGCGGACAGGCTCGCACCTTGCCCGCGTCATCGGCAAGGACGGCAACACCCAGGGCATCCTGTTCCTTGAGGACGTGATTGAACAGCTGGTTGGTGAGATCCGGGATGCTACCCAGGCCACCGGCATCCGCCGGCTGGGGCAGCCCAACGGGGGATAGGCGCTGAAGTGCCGGTAAGTCCGGTCCCTGGGGGTCCAGAGGGCCGGGCTTACTTAAGCCTAAATAGGAATGATTCCTATTTAGGTATAAGCTGGGAACCTGTTGTTCCCCTCCCCAGTGAACCGAGGTTTTCCGTGCGCCGCTCCGCCGTTCGTCCGTCCCTGGCCGCCCTTGCCGGCCTTGGCCTGCTGCTCTCCGGATGCAGCGCCCAGCCGGACAATGGTTCGCCGGGGGCGCAGTCCGGTGGCACTGGAATCAATGTGGTTGCCTCCACCAACGTCTACGGCGACATCGCGTCGTCAGTGGGTGGTGACAAGGTCAACGTAACTTCGATCATCACCAAGACCAGCCAGGATCCGCACTCCTACGAGGCAACAGCCCAGGACCGGCTGGCGGTGTCCAAGGCCGACCTGGTGATCACCAACGGGGGCGGGTACGACGACTTCATGAATACCCTGGTGGACGGCAGCAAGCTCGACGCCGGAAACGTGCTTGACGCCGTCGAACTTTCCGGCCTGGAGCATTCCGGCGAGGAGGCAGAGCCCTCCGCCAGTGCCGATGCCTCGGCAGGAGACCACGGGCATGACCATGGCGATTTCAACGAACACGTTTGGTACAGCCTCCATGCCATGGAGCATCTCGCCGACGAGCTGGAAGCCAAACTGTCCGCACGGGAGCCGGAATCCGCGCAGGAGTTCAAGGCCAACGCTGCCTCGTTCAAGTCGTCGCTGGAGGAATTGCACGGAAAGCTGGACACACTGACGGCGTCAGGCGGCGGAGCCCAGGTGGCTGTCACGGAACCCGTGCCGCTCTATCTCCTGGAAGACGCAGGCCTGGTCAATGCGACCCCGGCGGACTACACCGCAGCGATCGAGGAGGGCACGGACGTGCCGCCCGCCGTCCTCAGGGCGGCCACAGACCTGGTGTCCGGCAAGTCCGTACGGATGCTCGCCTACAACGAACAGACCGAAGGGCCCCAGACCGAGGCCCTGAAGAAGGCGGCGGAGACCGCCGGCGTCCCGGTGGTGGACTTCAACGAAACCCTCCCCGAAGGCAAGACGTACCTGCAGTGGATGACGGACAATGTGGACAACATCAGCACGATCCTGGAGAGCAAATAGGTGGAACCAGTCGTCAGCCTTACCGGAGCGTCCCTGAAGTTCGGCGAGCGGACGCTCTGGGAGGACCTCGACCTGGACATCAACCCCGGCGAGTTCTTTGCGGTCCTCGGACCCAACGGAAGCGGTAAAACGAGTTTCCTGAAGGTCCTGCTCGGCCTTCAAAACCTCCACCGCGGCAACGTCGATATCGGCGGCAAGCCCGTGGAGCGTGGCAGCAGGCTGATTGGATACGTCCCGCAGCAAAAATCCTTTGCGCCCGACACTCCCATGCGCGCCCGCGACCTGGTGGGACTGGGCGTGGACGGCCACCGCTGGGGGCTGCGGCTCCCATCGGCGAAGACCAGCCGCCGGATCGACGGGCTCCTGGACCTGGTGGGCGCAGCCGACTACGCCAAGGTGCCGGTGGGCCAGCTGTCGGGCGGCGAGCAGCAACGGCTGCGGGTGGCCCAGGCCCTCGCCTCGGATCCCCAGGTGTTCCTGTGCGACGAGCCGCTCCTCTCACTCGACCTGCACCACCAGCAGGCAGTCAGCGCGCTGATAAACAACCAGTGCCGCGAACGCAACAGCGCCGTGGTGTTCGTAACCCACGAAATCAACCCGATCATCGACTATGTGGACAGGGTGCTTTACCTGGCCGGCGGCCGGTTCAGGGTGGGAACACCGGAAGACGTCATGACCACCGAGGTGCTGTCTGACCTGTACGGAAGCCATGTTGAGGTCATCCGCGCCAACGGCCGGCTGGTGGTGGTTGGACTCCCTGACGCCACCACCCACCACCATGCCGAACCGCATGCGCTCGCAGGGGAGGTTGCCTGATGGACGCTGACAGTATCCTCGGAGCCATCTTCAACTTCGACAACTACGGTGAGCTGCTGGTCCTGGTGCAAAACTCCATCTGGGCCGGAGCCATCCTGGGCCTCTTGGGCGGCCTGGTGGGGACCTTCGTCATGAAGCGGGACCTCGCCTTCGCGGTGCACGGCATCTCCGAGCTGTCATTCGCCGGTGCGGCGTTCGCCCTGCTCATCGGCGCCGATATCGTCTTTGGTTCCCTCGTCGGGTCCGTGGCCGCCGCACTGCTGCTGGGGCTTATGGGCGTCAGGGCGCGGGACAAGAACTCGATCATCGGCGTCATCATGCCTTTCGGGCTCGGCCTGGGAATCCTCTTCCTGTCCCTTTATGAGGGCCGCGCCGCCAACAAGTTCGGCCTGCTGACCGGCCAGATCGTGTCCGTCGACACGGTCCAGCTCCAGGCGCTGGCAGGGACCGCCGTGGTGGTCATGATCGCGCTCGTTGCCATGTGGCGGCCGCTGAACTTCGCCAGCGTGGATCCCGAGCTTGCCGAAGCACGGGGTGTTCCCGTGCGGACCCTGGCCATTGTCTTCATGGTCCTGCTGGGCGTCAGTGTGGCGTTGTCCATCCAGGTGGTGGGCGCACTGCTGGTGCTGGCCCTGCTGATTACGCCTGCCGCAGCCGCGCTTCGGGTCACATCCTCCCCGGTGGCCGTGGTGGCCCTGAGCGTGGCCTTCGCTGTGACGGCGACGGTGGGCGGAATCCTGCTGGCCCTCGGCGGACGGATTCCCATCAGCCCGTACGTGACCACGTTGTCGTTCCTGATCTATGTGGTGTGCCGCGTCATCGGATCGGTCCGGCAGCGCAGGGGCATCAACGGGCGGGTCCTGCAGCCGCGCTGACAGGATTCGTCCGGTAAGCCTCCGGGCTTAGAGCCGGCCGGCGGCCTTGAGTGCGGTGCAGTCCGGGCAGAGGCCAAAGATTTCCACGGTGTGCGCCACCTCGGTGAAACCGTGCTCGGCAGCGGTGCGGGCAGCCCACGTTTCGACGGCGGGCGCCTCAACCTCCACGGCCTTGCCGCAGTTGCGGCACAACAGGTGGTGGTGGTGCCCCGTGACGGCACAGCGCCGGTAGACGGCCTCGCCCTCGCCGTTGCGCAGCACATCCACCAGTCCCTCGTCCGCGAGCGACTGGAGTATGCGGTAGGCGGTTGCCAGGGATACCGAGACGCCCTGGTTCTGCAGGATCCGGTACAGCTCCTGGGTGCTGACGAAGTCGTCCAGTTCGTCCAGTGCAGCGCTGACGGCACGGCGCTGCTTGGTGACGCGCTGTTCCTTGCCGGCACCCGCGGGCGGGGCAGGCGGGGTGGAATCAGCCTTGGCGCCGAGCGGCATGGATGAACTCGCTTCCTTGGTGTTGGTGGCAACTATCAAGATTACCAGCCGGAGCTCCGTGGACACTTTTCCGGGGCCCGCCCTAGGCTGGCGCTATGAAGCTGACGAAATACACCCATGCCTGTGTCCGCCTTGAGAAGGACAACCGGGTCCTGGTGATCGACCCCGGCAACTTTTCCGAAACCGGGGAGGCGCTGGCCGGTGCGGAATCAGTGCTGGTGACCCACGAACACGCGGACCATATCGACGTCGACGCAGTGGCAGATGCCCTTCGCAACAATAAGGATCTATCGCTGTATGCTCCGGCAGGCGTCGCGGCGCAGATGCGATCCGAAGCCGGGGACGCGCAGGACCGCATCCACGCGGTTGAACCGGGATCCTCCTTCCAGGCAGCAGGATTCAATATCCGGAGCTTCGGCGGCCAGCATGCACTGATCCACCCGCAGATTCCGGTGGTGGCGAACATCGGCTACCTGCTGGATGAAAACCTGTACCACCCTGGAGACTCGTTCATCATCCCCGACGGCATCAGTGTGAAGACCCTCCTGGTCCCGCTGCATGCGCCCTGGAGCAAGGCCGGTGAGGTGGTGGACTTCGTGGTGGGCGTGCGGGCGCCGAAAGCCTTCCAGATCCATGACGGACTGCTCAACGATAACGGCCTGAAGATCGTAGAGGCCCACGTCAAGCGGATCGGTGCGAAGTACGGGACCGACTATGCCCACCTGGCTGCAGGGGAGTCCGTGGAAATCTAGGCTCCCGTCCACCGGCCGGTCTCGAAGAACTCCTCGATGACCGCTTCCCAGGGCGCGGGTTCCAGGCCCTGGGAGGCCAGCCACTGGGCGTTGTGGTAGCTGCCCGCGTAGCGTTCGCCGCCGTCGCACATGAGCGAGACGACGCTGCCGCGGCGGCCGTCCGCCACCATCTCCGCGATCAGCTGCCAGACGCCCCAGAGGTTGGTTCCCGTCGACGGGCCGGCGTGAAGCCCGGCGAGGGAACGGAGGTGCCGCATGGCAGCCACCGACGCTGCGTCCGGGACCTGGACCATCCGGTCGATCACGGACGGCACGAAACTTGGTTCCATGCGTGGCCGCCCGATCCCTTCGATGCGGGACGGCAGCCCTGTGGCGGGGCCAGTGCCACCGGTCCTCCCGCCAAGCCACCCCGGGTAGAAAGCTGAATTCTCGGGATCCACCACCAGCAGCTGCGTTGGGTGGCTGTGGTACCGGAGGTAGCGGCCGATGGTGGCGCTGGTGCCGCCGGTTCCGGCTCCCACCACGATCCAGTCCGGCACCGGATGCTCTTCCTGGCTGAGCTGGCCGAAGATGGATTCGGCGATGTTGTTGTTGCCGCGCCAGTCCGTGGCCCGTTCGGCGTACGTGAACTGGTCCATGTAGTGCCCGTTGGAGGTGGCGGCCACCTCTTCCGCCGCCGAGTACACATCGGAGGCGTGGTCCACCAGGAGGCAGGAACCGCCGAACTGTTCGATCAGGGCGATCTTTTCGGGGCTGGTGCTGCGGGCCATGACCGCGACGAACGGCAGCCCCAGCAGTTGGGCGAAGTAGGCCTCGGAGACGGCGGTGCTGCCGCTGGAGGCCTCGACGATGGTGGTACCGGAACGGATCCAGCCGTTGACCAGGCCGAAGAGGAAGAGGGAACGTGCCAGCCGGTGCTTCAGGCTGCCTGACCGGTGCGTGGACTCGTCCTTCAGGTAGAGCTGGACGCCCCAGTGCTCCGGCAGCGGAATGGAATAGAGATGGGTGTCGGCGGAGCGGTTGTTTTCCGCCATAACCCTGCGGATCGCCTGGTCGGCCCACTCCCGGTCCTGCCGCCCGCGGACGCTCCCGTCCGCACCCGCCCTGCTGCCGTCGTCGCCGTTGCCGATGTATCCGTTTGCCACCGCACCAGCCTACCCGCGGACGGGAGCGCGCCGCCTAGAGTGGAAGCACACTGGTAACCACCCAAGGAGAACGATGAATCCCCTGATGGACGTGGCCCGGCTAATGGAGCTCCTCGCGGAAGGCCGGCGCACCGTACTGCTGGACGTGCGCTGGGCGCTGGGAGATCCGCACGGCAGGGACCACTATCTCGCAGGCCATCTGCCTGGCGCCGTGTTCGTGGACCTCGCGACGGAACTCGCTGCCCACGCAGAGCCCACGCGGGGGAGGCACCCCTTGCCCGCACCGGCCGACTTCCAGGCGGCGGCCCGCCGCTGGGGAATCAGCGACGGCGACGTGGTGGTGGCCTACGACGACACCGGAAACATGGCTGCCGCCAGGGCGTGGTGGATGCTGAGGAACGCCGGGTTGCCTGAGGCGTACCTGCTCGACGGCGGCCTGGCCGCCTGGCGTGCCGCCGGCCTGGGTGTTGCAACGGGCCCGGTCCAGCCGGTCCCGGGCAACGTCACCTTGGGCGACGGAGCCATGCCCGTGGTCGACGCCGCTGCTGCCGCCTCCTGGGCGGACAGCGGGCTCCTGCTCGATGCGCGGGCAGGGGAGCGGTACCGCGGCGAGGTTGAGCCGGTGGACCCGCGTGCCGGGCACATCCCCGGGGCCGTCAGTGCGCCGACGTCGGAGAATGTCGACGGGACCGGCACATTCCTGCCGGCGGACGTGCTGAGGAGCAGGTTCGAGGCGCTGGGCGTCCGGGAAGAGACACCCGTGGCCGTGTACTGCGGTTCCGGCGTGACTGCCGCGCACCAGGTGGCCGCGCTGGCTGCCGCGGGATTTACGGCGGCGCTGTACCCGGGCTCGTTCTCCGAGTGGTCCAACCATCCGGACCTGCCGGTGGCCACAGGCCCCGAACCCGGAAGCACCGACCGGGAGCCGGCTGGAAACGTCGCCGCAGGCAAGGGTAGCGTCGCACTATGACCCCAGGACGCCCCGTTCCCCCGCCCCTTGCCAAACCCATCGAACCTGCCGCCGACCTCCCCGCCAGCGGTGCCGATGGCCTGCTGGCGGCAGCCCGCGGAGCCGTGTCCCCGGACAGCGGACTGGTCCCGCTGACTGTCGCCCGCCGCGCCCCCAAGACGGACGACGTCGAAATCGCCATTGAATTCTGCGGCCTCTGCCACTCAGACGTCCACGCCGCCCGGGGTGAGTGGGGCGGCCAAACCTACCCGCTGATCCCCGGCCACGAGATTGTGGGACGGGTCAGCCGCGTCGGTGCCGGCGTCACGGACTTCGCCGTGGGTGACCGCGTGGGTGTCGGCTGCATCGTGGATTCCTGCCGGGAATGCGAAAGCTGCCTCGACGGCCTGGAACAGTACTGCGAAAACGGCATGACCGGAACCTACGGCGCCACGGACCGGAGGAACGGTGACGCCATGACCCAGGGCGGCTACTCCTCCTCAATCGTGGTGGACCGCCGGTACGTCCTCCGCATCCCGGACGCCCTGGACCCGGCCGCCGCCGCCCCGCTGCTCTGCGCCGGTGTGACAACTTACTCCCCGCTGCGGCACTTCGATGTCGAAGAAGGCGACGTGGTGGGCGTGGTGGGCCTGGGCGGACTCGGGCACATGGCAGTCAAGCTGGCCAAAGCCATGGGTGCACGGGTGGTCGTTTTTACCACCTCGGAATCCAAGGTGGCTGCCGCGCTGGAGCTGGGAGCTGACGAGGTGGTCCTGTCCCGTGACGCGGACGCCATGGCGGGCGCCAACCGGACCATCGACGTCATCATCGACACTGTGGCGGCGCCGCACGACCTGAACGGCCTGTTCCGCACCCTCCGCGTGGACGGCGCCCTGTTCC
The DNA here is from genome assembly GCF_050038305.1 of Pseudarthrobacter sp. 1G09. NCBI lineage: Bacteria > Bacillati > Actinomycetota > Actinomycetes > Micrococcales > Micrococcaceae > Pseudarthrobacter > Pseudarthrobacter sp. 1G09. The sequence continues at coordinate 2,817,205 of NZ_CP188306.1, read as the reverse complement.
AGCTCGGCCTCCCGTCCGGGGAGATGCCTCCGGTCAATCCGCGGACCCTCATCCGCCGCCGGGTGGCCTATGCCGGCTCGCTGATCGGCGGTATCGCAGAAACGCAGGAGATGCTGGACTTCTGCGCGGAACACGGGGTGCTGGCCGACATCGAAGTGGTCGGTGCGCACCAGCTTGATGAGGCTTACGACCGGATGGTTGCCGGCGACGTCAAATACCGTTTCGTGCTGGACGCCGGAACCCTTCAGTCACCCGCCAAGGAGGCAGACGCATGAGCACGCTTTTCACCAAGATCCTGAACGGCGAGATTCCCGGCCGGTTTGTGTGGCGTGAGGACGGTGTCGGCGCTTTCCTCACCACCGGTCCACTGGCCGACGGCCACACCCTGGTTGTTCCCACCGAGGAAGTGGACCGTTGGACCGATGCATCGCCCGAGACGCTGGCGAAAGTCATGGAGGTGGCACGGCGGATCGGCGCAGTCCAGGTGGATATCTTCGGCGCGAGCCGGGCGGGACTGATCGTGGCCGGGTACGAGATCAACCACCTGCACGTCCACGTGTGGCCGTCCCGGACGATGGCTGACTTCGACTTCGGATCCGCGGACCAGAACCCGGACCCTGCCGTGCTCGACGCCAATGCCGCCAAACTTCGCGAGGGGCTCCGGGCCGCCGGGTACGGTGAGTTTGTCCCGGCCGACTAGGCACTGCCGATTGCCGGCGCCATGTGCCGGCAATCAGCAGCCCGGTGGGGTCCGTTACGCGCGGCGGGGCGTCATTGCCACCATGCCGGCGTAGGTGAAGCCTCCGCCGAACCCGAAGAGCAATGCCGGGACGTCCGCCGGGACTTTGCCGGAGTGCCACCACTTGCTCAAGCCGAGCGGCACGCTGGCAGCAGACGTGTTCCCCGACTCGGTGACATCGGTGATGACAACGCGATCCGTCATGCCCAGGGCCTCGGCCAGGGGCTCGATGATGCGCAGGTTGGCCTGGTGCGCGGCCAGCACCTGGATGTCGTCCAGCGTCAGGCCCGCGCGGGCAACGGTCTCGCGGGCGCGCTCCGGTGCCTTGGTGAGGGCCCAACGCAACACTTCGCGGCCGTTCTGGGCGAATCGTCCCGAGGGCGGGGAGATCTTGACGGCGTCGACCATGCCGATCTCGGAACCCCACACCACCGGGCCGATCCGCGGGGTGGCGGAGGGGCGCACGACGGCGGCGCCCGCACCGTCGGCGGTGAGCACCGCCGTCGCACGGTCCGTCCAGTCAGTCACCGCTGAGAGGGTTTCGGCCCCCACGACGATTGCGTGCGAGGCGGTTCCCATGCGGATGGACTGGTCGGCGATGCCCAAGGCGTACTCGAATCCCGAACAGGCCGTGTTGACGTCCATGATGGCGGGTCCCCGGCCGTCCCGTCCCAGCCCGAGGGCTGCTGACACACGTCCGGCCGTGTTGGGTGAGCGCTCGGCTGCAGTGGTGGTGGCCACGACGACGAGGTCGATGTCAGCGGCCGCCACGCCTGAGTCTTCCAGCGCCATCCGTGCGGCGGGAATGGCGAGGTCCACCACGGTTTCGCCCTCCGCGGCGATGCGCCTGGTGATGATGCCGGTACGCTGGCGGATCCATTCGTCGTTGGTGTCCATCATGCCTTCGAGTTCATGGTTGTCCATGACGCGCAGCGGCTGTGCGTGGCCAAGGCCGGCTATCTCGGTGCCGGCAGACCCGTGGGCAAGCGAAATCTCCATGGGGTTTCCTCTCGTGGGGTAAGTTGCCCGCTAGGCAGGGGCCAGTGCCTTGTTGAGTACGGTGCGGATGCGCTTCTCCGACACGGAGTAGGCGGTTCCAAGTTCGACGGCGAAGAGGCTCACCCGGAGTTCTTCGAGCATCCAGCGCACCTGGGTTAACTCACGCCCTGCGCGCCGCCCCGGGAGCAGCGCCGAGACGGCATCGTCGTAGTCGTCTTCGAGGCGTTGGACCACGGCCATGTTGAGGGCATCGCGCTGGACGTTGCCCGGCAGGCGTTCCAGCCGCTTCTCGATGGCCGTGAGGTACCGGGGCAGCTGGCTGAGCTGCGCGTAGCCCGTGCGTGCCACAAAACCGGGGTAGACCAGCTGCTCCAGCTGGCTTTTGATGTCGTTCAGGGCGCTGATCAGGGCCAGGCTGGTGGTGCCCTTAAGCTGCTTTTCGATCCGGCGGGTGCTGGCGAGGATGCGCTCCACCACAGCAGTCACGCTGAACACGGTGTCGATCAGCTCTGCACGGACCACCTCATAGAGCCGGTCGAAGGCGTTCCTGTCCCACGGCAGCTCGGCCGGGGTGAGCTTATCGATGGCCGCCAGTGCACAGTCGGCAATCAGGGCTGACACTGAGCCGTGCGGATTTTGGCTGAAGGTGAGCTTTTCGGTGTTGCTCAGGTGTTCGAGGACGTAGCGGTCCGGTGCCGGGACGCGCAACGCCAGCAGGCGGATGACACCGCCCCGCATGGCGTCCAGCTGCTCATCCGGGGTCTGGAAGACCTGCAGCGACACGGACGTGCCCTGGTCCACCAGTGCCGGGTACCCGGTCACCGTATGGCCCTTGACCATGTTGCTGACCTTGCGCTCTACGGTGCCGAAGCTCCACTCCGTCAGGCCGTCGCGCTCCACGAATCCGGCAGCGGCCTGGCTGCCGCCGGCGTTGGTGGTGGCGGGCTGCCCGCCCGGCGCCGCTCCGCCGTCGCGCGTTGTTCCCGCTGGAGCGGCTCCGGACGCCCCTTTGCCCTTGCCTTGGGCCTTCGCGCGGGTCGTTGTGGCGGGTGTGGCTCCGAGGGACTCGGCAATGGCGCGCCGGGTAGCCGGGGCCAGGCTCTCCTGGAGCGCTGCAAGGTCCTTGCCTTCGCCGAGGGCCTTGCCTTTGCTGTCCACCACCGTGAAGCTCACGCGCAGGTGCGGCGGCACGGCGTCCCAGTTCCACGAGCCGGGGGGAATGACCGCTCCGCGGAGGCGGCGCAGGGCCAGCTCCAGTGACGGTTCCAGCCCGTCCGTGGCGGGATCGAAGTCGGCCTCAAGCAGCACCACGGCCTGGCGTGCAACGTCGGGGGCCGGGACAAAGTTCTTCCGCACCTGTTTTGGCAGCGACTTGATCAGGGCCGTGACCAGTTCCACGCGCTGTCCGGGGATCAGCCAACGGAACGGGGCGTCATCGAGCTGGTTGAGGAACAGCACCGGAACTTCCGCCGTCACGCCGTCGGAGGGGTTCGGGGGAGACCCGGGGGCCACCGGGTGGAACTCGTAGGTCAGCGGAAGCTCGAAGCCCTTATGCAGCCAGGTTTTCGGGTACGCGGCCTCGTCGAGGTCTTCGGCATCGTCACTGAGCAGGAGTGATTTGTCGAAGTCCAGCAGGTCGGGATTGTCCCTGCGGGCATCCTTCCACCACTTGTCGAAGTGGCGTTCCGAGACCACATCGGCGCCAACCCGGGCGTCGTAAAAGTCGAAGAGCGTGTCGTCGTCGACCATCAGGTCACGGCGCCGCATCCGGGCTTCAAGCTCCTCCACCTCGTGCAGGAGGGCACGGTTGCGGTGGAAGAACTTGTGCTGGGTGCGCCAGTCGCCCTCCACCAGGGCGTGCCTGATGAACAGCTCCCTCGCCACCACCGGGTCCACCCGGCCATAGTTGATCCGCCGCTGGGCGATGATGGGGACTCCGTAGAGAGTCACCTTCTCGTAGGCCATTACTGCGCCCTGGCGCGTTGACCAGTGCGGCTCGCTGTAGCTGCGCTTCACCAGGTCCGGTGCCACCTGCTCAGCCCAGACGGGATCGAACTTCGCGGCCACCCTGGCCCACAGCCGGCTGGTTTCCACCAGCTCGGCAGCCATGACGAAGGTAGGTGACTTCTTGAACAATGCAGAGCCAGGGAAGATGGCAAACCGGCTGCCCCGGGCACCGGCATATTCGCGCTTGCGTTCATCCAGGATGCCGATGTGGCTCAGCAGCCCGGACAGCAGGCTGATGTGGACACCCTCGTGGTTCCCCACCGGATCCGTGAGCCGCTTGTTGTCCAGGCTGATTCCCAGCGGGCGGGCCAGCTGGCGCAGCTGGGTGAACAGGTCCTGCCACTCCCGGACCCGGAGATAGTTAATGAACTCCGCCCGGCACAGGCGGCGGAACGCCGACGACGAGAGTTCCTGCTGCTTTTCCTGCAGATAGTTCCAGAGGTTCAGGTAACCGGTGAAGTCTGAGTTTTCGTCCTTGAACCGGTTGTGCTTCTCCGCCGCCAGCTGCTGCTTGTCCGTTGGGCGCTCGCGCGGGTCCTGGATGGTGAGCGCAGCGGCGAGGATCATGACTTCCCGCACGCAGTTGCGTTTGCCGGCCTCCACGATCATGCGGCCCAGGCGGGGGTCCACGGGCAGCTGGGCAAGTTTTTGCCCGACGGCGGTGAGGCCGCCGCCCTGGGGTCCGCCACGGGTGCCTGCTTCCGCCTGCCCGACCTTGCCTTGGGACCGCGGGGGAGCCAGCGCGCCGAGCTCGCGAAGGAGGGTGACGCCGTCGTTGATGGCCCGGGTTTCCGGCGGTTCGACGAAGGGGAATTCCTCCACGTCCTTGGGGCCGCGTGCCACGCCCATGGCGGTCATCTGCAGGATGACGGCTGCCAAGTTGGTTCGCAGGATCTCAGGATCGGTGAACTGGGGGCGGGATTCGAAGTCCTCTTCCGAGTACAGCCGGATGGCGATGCCGTCCGAGACGCGGCCGCAGCGCCCTGACCGCTGGTTGGCTGAGGCCTGGGAAACCCGTTCAATGGGCAGCCGCTGGACCTTGGTGCGGTGCGAGTACCGCGAGATGCGGGCCGTGCCGGTATCGATGACGTACTTGATGCCGGGGACCGTCAGCGAGGTTTCGGCCACGTTGGTAGCCAGCACGATCCGGCGCTTGCTGCCCGGGTGGAACACCTTGTGCTGTTCCTGCAGGCTCAGGCGGGCGAAGAGCGGAAGCACTTCGGTGCCTGCCAGCCGGCGGTTCCCCTGGATGCGCGCCTGGAGTGCTTCGGCGGCGTCACGGATCTCGCGCTCGCCGGAGAAGAACACGAGGATGTCGCCAGGGGCTTCCACCGCGAGTTCGTCCACGGCGTCGCAGACGGCGTCCATGGGGTCGCGGTCCTCTTCTAGCTCGTCGTCCGAGGCGTCATCGTCTTCTTCCCTGGGCTGGGAGAGGGGGCGGTAACGGATTTCCACCGGGAAGGTACGGCCGGAGACCTCGATGATGGGGGCCGGCGTTTCCGGTGTGCCGAAGTGGTTGGCGAAGCGCTCGGGATCGATGGTGGCCGAGGTGATAATGAGTTTCAGGTCCGGCCGCTGGGGGAGGATCCGCTTCAGGTAGCCGAGGATGAAGTCGATGTTGAGGCTGCGCTCATGGGCCTCATCAATAATGATGGCGTTGTACTTGCGGAGCAGCTTGTCGCGCTGGATCTCGGCCAGCAGGATGCCGTCCGTCATCAGCTTGACCTTGGTGGCCTTGCTGACTTCGCCGGTGAAGCGGACCTGGAACCCCACCTCCTGGCCGATCTCCACGCCCAGTTCCTCGGCGATACGTTCGGCGACGGTGCGGGCGGCGAGCCGGCGCGGCTGGGTGTGGCCGATCAGCCCGTTCTCGCCCAGACCCAGTTCCAGGCACATCTTGGGGATCTGGGTGGTCTTTCCGGAACCGGTCTCGCCGGCAATGATGGTCACCTGGTTGGCCGCAATGGCTGCCATCAGGTCCTCGCGGCGCTCGGAGACCGGCAGCTCGGCGGGATAGGAAATGTGAAAAGTCATGGCTGCAGACAGTCTACTGCGGCGGGGCCGGCTCCCTGTGGTTCGACTGCCTGCGGCTGTTGCTGGTTGCTAGAAGATGCGGAGGGTGTAGTTGGTACTGGGCAGGTCCAGCGCGGACCAGTCCTGGTGCGAAGCGACGGGAGGCGTGTGCCCCCGGCCGTCGCTGAGGAGTGCCGCCACGGTGGCGGCGGCGACGAGGAGGAGGACGATGACGAGGATGGCTGCGAAGATTTCCATGTCTCCATGCTTCTCCAGTGGACCGGCAGGTAACAGTGGCAGAAATGCCCAAAAAGGGAAAATTTCTGCCACACTGAAGACATGCTGAAAACCGTGGCAGTGATCGTGGTTCCCAACTTCTCGATGTTCGAATTCGGCACCGCCTGCGAGGTGTTCGGAATCGACCGCTCGGACCGGGGGAGCGGGGTTCCCGCTTTCGAATTCCGGGTGTGCACGCCGTCGCCGGGGGAGATACCGCTGAAATCCGGCCTGTCCATGAACGTCAAACTCGGCCTTGAAGCGACAAAGGACGCGGACCTGGTGATCATGGCCCCGTTCGGACGCGACCAGGACCTGCCGGAACCTCTCCTGGATGCCCTGCGAGCCGCGGACGCCAGGGGAGCCTGGGTCATGTCCATCTGTTCCGGCGCTTTCGCCCTGGCCCGGGCCGGGCTGCTGGACGGCCGCCGCTGCACCACGCACTGGCATTACTCGGACCAGCTGGCCGCGTCCTATCCGGCCGCCCGGGTCGATGAAAACGTCCTGTATGTGCAAGACGGCAACATCATCTCCTCGGCCGGAACCGCCGCAGGCATTGACGCCTGCCTGCACCTGGTGCGGGTGGAGCTCGGTGCGCAGGTTGCCTCCGCCATTGCAAGGGACATGGTGGTTCCGCCGCACCGTGACGGCGGCCAGGCCCAGTTCATCGACCGCCCAATGCCTACCTGCGGCTCGGCGCCCATGGAGGCACTGCTTCGCTGGATGGTGCAGAACCTGGACCGTGAGCACTCGGTCAATGAACTGGCGGCCCGGGTGCATATGTCAGCGCGCACGTTCGCACGTAAGTTCCGGTCGGAAACCGGGGCCACGCCCGCCGCGTGGCTCAATTCCCAAAGGGTACTGAGGGCGCAGGAACTGCTCGAGTCCACGGACCTGAATATCGATGAAGTGGCCCGGGAATCAGGCTTCGGCCACCCGGTGCTGCTGCGGCACCATTTCGCAAAAGTGCTGGATACCAGCCCGCAGTCCTATCGCCGGGCGTTCCGGGGGCAACTGGCCGAGGCGGGCTAGCTCACGGGCCGGACGTCCCGTCGTCGTCCGCTGTCGCCTGGTCCTGCTCCGCTGCGGCCCGGGCACTCTCCACGAGGATGCGCCACGGGCCTGTGACTGCCCGCTCCGGCAGTGCGGCGCGGCGCCCGCCGGCACGGATGGAATAGATAAACCGATCTGGCTGGGCGTCGGCGGACTCCCTGGCCGCCGCCACCGCGGTCCGCGGGACGGCGTCCCAGGGGCACGCCTCAACGATCGGCTGCCACTGGCTGATGGCGGTCTCGGACCGGGCATCCACGGTCCACACCCTGGTGATCGCCGCGATTCCGCCTGTGCGCTCCACACTGATCTTCATGGCCTGGTTCCTGGGGCTTCCGCTCAGCCTGGCGCCCTGGAATCCGGCAGCCAGGCATCTGTTAAAGCTTGACCTTCACAGTTTCCCACGCCTGCCGGACGGCGTCATGCTCCTTGCTGTCCGACCCGAAAAGTTCCCCCGCCGCGGCGAGCGTGGCGCGGGCAAAGACGGTGAAGGTGGCCGTGGTGGGAAGTGCGCCCCCGGTCAGGGTTTCGTACCAGATGCGTCCCGGCGCGTCCCAGGCGTTTCCGCCCAGGGCCTGCGCCAGCAGGTAGAACGCCCTGTTGGGGATGCCCGAGTTGATATGGACGCCGCCGTTGTCAGCGCTGGTCCGGACGTAGCCGTCCATGGAATCAGGCTGGGGATCCTTGCCGAGCACATCGTCGTCGTACGCCGTTCCCGGGGCCTTCATGGAGCGCAGTGCACGCCCCTGTACGCCCTGAGTGAAGAGTCCCTCGCCGATGAGCCAGCTGGCGTCCGCCGCGGATTGGCCTTTCACGTACTGCTCCACCAGTGCGCCGAAGACATCCGACATTGACTCGTTCAGGGCGCCGGCCTGGTTGCGGTATGCCAGGCCGGCGGAAAACTGCGTGACCCCGTGCGCCAGTTCGTGGCCGATGACGCTCAGTGAGGCGGTGAACCGTTGGAAGACGGCACCGTCGCCGTCACCAAAGACCATCTGCTTGCCATCCCAGAAAGCATTGTCGTACAGCTCGCCGAAATGCACGGTGGCGTCCATCGGGAGTCCTCGACCGTCAATGGAGTCCCGGCCAAAGACGTCCGCATAGAGGCGGTGGGTATGGCCCAGGCCGTCATAGGCTTCATCGGCAGCGGCGTCTCCGGTCTGTGGTTCGCCTTCCTTCCGCACCAGTTTTCCGGGGAGGGATTCGGCGCCGTGGGCGTCATAAATGGTCCTGATTGCCGGGCCCGGTTTGGCAGCCAGCATCCCGGCAGTGGCCTCCGGCCGGGCGGTTATCCGGGCGGCCTGGACACTCTTCACATGGACCAGGGCTTCCTTGGCAGCCCTGGCTGCCGCGGAGTATTCCGGTGCGTCCTGCCGGGCAAGACGCCGCAACAGGTACGGCGGAACGATGGTGCAGAACGGAACGTGCATGGCGTACCCCCTCAAGTAGGTGACTTCAGGTTAGGAGGGGGCGCCGACATTTGGCGGCAGCCACACTGCAGACACGTTTCCGCCGTACAGCAGTCAGCAGTCAGCGGCCGCGGCAATGCACACGCATGGCAGGGCGGGCTTGGTGTGCGCCGGGTTACACAAAAAAACCCCGCCGTACTGGACGGCGGGGTTTTTCACTGTGCCCTCGATAGGATTCGAACCTACGACCTTCTGCTCCGGAGGCAGACGCTCTATCCCCTGAGCTACGAGGGCAATCCGGGGTTCCTGCCGTTGCTGGCGGGACGTCCTAGAGCTTAGCAGGAAGGTGCCCCGCAAAGGAAAATCGGCGCGGGTTCAAGGCCCGGGACAATCCCCGGCACCGCCGCAACGGCCCGCCCGAGCACCCTTGGCCACGCCCATCAGTAACCCGAGAAAGAGTCGGCGTGCACGCGCCGTGCCCCGGCCTGACGCGCGGCGCGGCGCAGGGACGCCACGCTGGCGGGCGAGCCGGACACGTAGACGTCGCGGCCCGCGACGTCCGGGACGAGGGCCTTCAGCCCCTCTGCGTCGAGCCTTGACGTGCCGGCCGGCGCAGGGTCGAGGCCTGACGGCGGTTCTGACCCGTCGGCGGTGCGGACCAGGACCCGGACACCCGAAGCCCGAAGCTCGTCCGCATAGGCGACGTCGTCTGCGCTCCTGGCCAGCAGGACCAGTACCGCGTCGCGTTCCTCGAGTGCGCCGGAGGCAACGTGCGAGAGGAACGGCGTGATGCCGATTCCCGCCGCGACCAGGAGCACCGGACGGTTAGGATCCCGGGACAGGATAAAGTCGCCGCCCACGGACGTGGCCGTGAGCTCATCACCGGGCTGCAGCCCCAGCAGGACCTTTTTGGCCGCAGAAAGGGGTTCGGCAGTACGGACGCCGAATTTCACGAGGCGATCCCTTGGCGAACCGGCAAGGCTGAACACGCGCCGCCTGCCCTTGCCGTCGGTTTTTGCGTGCGGCAGGTCCAGTTCCATGTACTGGCCGGGGAGGAACCGTACGGGATGCGAGGGCGTGAAGGAGAACTCGGTGGTGCTGGGCGTGAGTGGCCGGCTGGAGGCAAAGCGGAGCTTTACGCCGCCGCGCTGGCCCAGCAGGAAGGCCGCAAGATTGCCGACCAGAAGGGCGGCCTCCGGCGAATTGGCGATGAAGCCGAAGTTGTACGGGACGGCGAACAGCACGCCCACCACCGCAGCCAGTGACAGCTGCTGCCAGCGGCGCGGCGGCAGCGTCAGGGGTTCCGACAGCATGAAGCCCACAAAGAACAGCACAGGACGCTGCGCCAGTGCCTGCCAGACACCCATCCCCATGCCCATACCGGCCCGGAGCAGTTCCAGTGTGATGATCGACGTTGAGACCACCGTGAACACCGAGGCCATCAGGAGCTTCCGGGTGCGGTACAGGACCAGCAGGACGCCGGGAACCAACAGCCACAGCATGGCCGGCGTGGCCGCCCACCAGGTGGCGATATTGAGCCCGGTCAGGCCAGTCACGAAGGCACCGAGGGCTGCAGGGTTGAAGACGTGCCTGCCCCGCCACGCCAGTGCGTATTTCGATGCGGAGGCAAGGACACAGGCCAATGCCACACCGGCAACGTCCATGGCCTGGAACGAAGGCCAGAACAGGAAGTAGAGCAGCAGGCCGGTGATGAGGGAGGACTCTGAGTGCGGGCGTACCCTGAACAACGCCGCCAGCCCGCGGTTCGAGGCATAGGTCAGCACGAGGCACAGGGCCAGGTGGGCCAGCATCTCCGGAATGCCGAACGCCAGCCATCCCAGCACGTCCAGCACCAGGCTGTACGCCACCAGGCCCGCCAGGACCAGCAGGATCAGCCGGTACATCGTGAAGCGGCCAAGCACGGTGTCCAGGCGCCCGGCAATGGTGGGTGCCGGGCCGGCGGGCGGCGTCTCAACGGTGCTCATGTGAACAGTGTCCCTTCGAATTCTGCGGAATAGGCGGCGCTGCCGTCGGAAAAAACCGTCAGCCAGGAAACGTCGAATGACTCCTCGAGCACGGTGCCGGGGACGAAAAAGAGGGCGGTGGCGAGGGCGTCGGCCACGGCGGCGGTGTCCGCCAGCGCCCAGGTTGCGACGGTGGTGCGCACCGGTTGCCCGGTGGTCGCGTCAAGGACATGGTGCAGTCCGTCCCCCCAGGCCCGGCGGTTGGCGGCGGAAGCGCACAGTGCCCTGCCGCCCAGTTCCACCACGCCGATGGCCTGGGCCGGGTTATACGGATGTTCGAGCCCCACCGGGACGGTACCGGGGCCGCGGGCCAGCAGGTCCCCGCTGGCGTCCACCATGAAGGCCTCCATGCCGTGTACCTGAAGGGCAGATGCCAGCACATCAACCAGCAGGCCCTTGCCTGCTGCCCCGATGTCCAGCACCACCGGGGCGCTGGTGCTGATCGACGTCCCGTTCCAGTCCAGGACGTCCTCCCAGCGCGGGGCCGGCAGCGGGTCACCCGACGGCCGGAGCGTATAGGAGGCGTCGTAGCCCAGGCGCTCGAGGCTTGCGCCCACCAGCGGCGTCATGGCGCCACCGGTCAGCCCGTACAGCGACCTGTACAGTTCCCCGAGCCCGGCGGCTTCTGCGGGAAAGCTGTAGCTGCCGGGTTCCCGGGCCATGGCACTGACCAGCGAGTCGGCGCGGAAACGGGACCAGGCGGCGTCGAAATTCTCCACCAGGGCCAGCAGGTCCTGCTGTGCGGACGGCCCAAGGACGTGCGGCGTGGAAACCTCCCAGCCCGTCCCGATTCCCTCGAACGAAAAAGCAGCCCAGTCCGCGTGCGGCACCGCCTACTGCGCCTCCGACTTGATCTGCTCCACGGCCTGGTTGAAGCCTCCGCTGGTCAGGGATGAACCGGCCACCTTGGACACGTTGAGGTCCTCGATGTTCTTGCCCACCACCTGGGCGGCGATGCCGCCGGCAAACTCGCCCTGGAACTTGCGGGTGTTGGGATTGGACGGGTGCTGGGTGATCTGGACGTCAGTCACTTTTCCCGACGCCAGGGTCAGCTGCACGCCCACCGTTTCGTTTCCGTTGGGCGAGACGTACGTGCCGTCAGCGCTGTAGGTGCCGTCCTTGTAGCTCGAACCACTGCTGGCCAGTGCGGATTCCCCCGCGGAAGGTGTGGTTGACGCAGCAGAGGCGCCGCCTGCGGTCGAGACGGGGTTGCTTTCGGCCGCCGAGGGGGCGCACCCGGCCACTGTGCCCACGAGGGACAGCCCGGCGATTCCAACATAGATGCTCTTGCGTACTGGTCGGTTCAGTGCTGAGGGTCTCATGAAGGCTCTCGTTTCGTAGGGTGATCACAGGTATCGGCGGACGTTACGACCTTGTCAACGCTGAAACCACCATATTGGTTCAACCCTGTGCATTCTCTGGGATTTCCTTGGAGGCGCCCTGCGCGGAATCACGACGAAGCAAATGCCCGGAATTCTTTGCTGTGACTGGCCCCCGGTACCCTAGAAGGGTGACTCCCGAAGAACTCTCCCTCGCCATATCCGCATGCCTGAAGGACGCCGTCGCCGCCGGCGAAATTGCCCTGGCAGAATCAGCCGTCCCCGAGGACGTGCGCGTGGAGCGACCCAAGAACCGGGACCACGGCGACTGGGCCACCAACATCGCGCTGCAGCTCGCGAAGCAGGCCGGCACGAATCCCCGCGAATTCGCCACCATCCTCAGCGCGCGGCTGAAGACAATCAGCGGCGTCTCCGCCGTGGACATCGCCGGGCCGGGGTTCCTGAACATCACCGTTGACGCTGCTGCCGCCGGTGCCCTGGCCAAGGCCATCGTCGAGGCCGGCACACAGTACGGCACAAACACCGCGCTCGCAGGCCACACCGTCAACATGGAGTTCGTCTCCGCCAACCCCACCGGGCCGCTGCACATCGGCCACACGCGGTGGGCCGCCCTCGGCGACGCCATTGCCCGGGTGCTGCGCGCCTCGGGCGCCGACGTCACCGCGGAGTACTACATCAACGATGCCGGCTCGCAGATGAACACGTTCGCCAACTCCGTGTACTCCCGCCTGCACGGCCTGCCCGTCCCCGACGGCGGCTACCCGGGCCAGTACATCGCGGACCTTGGCCATGAGGTCCTCACGGCGCACCCGGACATCCGCGAACTCACCGAGGTCGCCGCTTTGCCGGTCATCCGTGCTGCCGCCTACGAAGCCCAGATGAAGGACATCAAGGCCACACTCGCGGACTTCGGCGTCGAGTTTGACGTCTTCTTCTCCGAGCAGGAGTTGCACGACGCCGGTGCCATCGAAAGTGCCGTGGCACGCCTGCGCGAGCAGGGCCACGTGTTCGACGATGGCGGTGCGGTCTGGCTGCGCACCACGGACTTTGGCGACGACAAGGACCGCGTCATGATCCGCGCCAACGGCGAGCCCACCTACTTCGCCGCCGACGCCGCCTACTACCTTTCCAAGAAGGACCGCGGCTACACGGAGAAGATCTACCTGCTGGGCGCCGACCACCACGGCTACATCCACCGCCTCAAGGCCATCGCTGCCGCCGCCGGGGACGATCCCGAGGTCAACATCGAGGTGCTGATCGGCCAGCTCGTTTCTGTCAACGGGGCCAAGCTCTCCAAGCGCGCGGGCAACATCATCGAGCTCAAGGACCTCATCGACTGGCTGGGCAAGGACGCGGTCCGCTACTCACTGGCCCGCTTCCCGGCGGATTCCCCGCTCACGCTGGACCCGGAGCTGCTGAAGAAAAACAGCAATGAAAACCCCGTGTTCTACGTGCAGTACGCCCACGCCCGTTCCCGCGGTGCCGCGCGCAACGCGGTGGCAGCCGGCGTGGAACGCCAGGTGGACGGCGCGGACAGCTTCGATGCCTCGCTGCTGGACCACGCCACCGAGAACGAGCTGCTCTCCTTCCTTGGCAGCTACCCGTCGGTGGTGGCCAAGGCCGCGGAACTGCGTGAACCGCACCGCGTGGCACGGCATCTTGAAACCATCGCCGGTGCCTACCACCGCTGGTATGACGCCTGCCGGATTGCCCCCATGGGAGACGACGCCGTCACCGATACCAACCGCACGCGGCTGTGGCTCAACGACGCCACCAGCCAGGTCCTCGCCAACGGACTCGACCTGCTGGGCGTCTCCGCCCCGGAACGGATGTGAGTGCCATGACAACCACTGGAAGCACTGTGCACGCCGGCCACGCGGCGTCCCCGTTGGCCCCCGAATGGCTGCAGGTCCCGGCCGACCTGAATGCGCTGCACGAACCCATGTGGGCCGGCAGCGTGGACCGGAACAGTTCCGGCGCCCTCACTGTCGGCGGAGTTGACGTGCAGGAGCTCAAAGGGCAGTTCGGCACGCCCCTCTTCGTCATGGACGAGGCCGATTTCCGTGCCCGTGCCCGCGCCTTCAAGGACTCCTTCGACGCCGCCTTCGCCGATATCTGCGGCGGCGTGGACGTGTACTACGCCGGTAAGTCCTTCCTGTGCACCGCCGTGGTGAAGTGGGTGGAAGAGGAAGGGCTCCGCCTGGACACCGCATCCGGCGGTGAGCTCGCCGTGGCCGCCCGCGCCGGCATCGCAGGGGAGCGGGTTGCGCTGCACGGCAACAACAAGTCCGACGCCGAGATCGCCCGGGCCCTGGACATGGGCCTGGGCCGCATCGTGGTGGACAGCCTGGACGAGCTGGTCAGGGTAGGGGACATCGCCCGTGACAGTGGCCGGTTGGCAAAGGTCATGCTCCGGCTCACTCCGGGCGTGCACGCGCACACCCACGAATTCATCGCCACCGCCCACGAGGACCAGAAGTTCGGCCTCTCCATGGCCGCGGACACCACGGACCAGGCAGGGCTCTCCGCAGCGGAGGAAGCCGTGGCCGCAGCATCGGCCCACCCGGGCATCGAACTGCTCGGCCTGCACTGCCACATCGGGTCGCAGATTTTCGAACCCGACGGGTTTGCCCTGGCCGCCGAGAAGCTGCTGCGCTTCCTCGCGGCCATGCAGGAGAAGTACTCCATCACCATGCCCGAACTGGACCTCGGCGGCGGATACGGCATTGCCTACACGCCGGTGGACACCCCGCGTCCCGCAGCGGAGATCGCGACGGCGATGGCCGCCGTCGTGCGTTCCACCTGCGCCGAGCTGGGCATCGACGCGCCGCGCATCTCCATCGAGCCGGGCCGCGCGATCGTTGGCAGTACCACCTTCACGTTGTACGAAGTGGGAACGCTCAAGACCGTCCGCGTCGACGCTCCGGCTGGTAACGCCGCAGGTGACGCAGACAACAACGTTACGTACCCCCGCCGCTATGTTTCAGTGGACGGCGGCATGAGCGACAACGCCCGCCCGGTGCTGTACGACGCCGATTATTCGGCCGTCCTTGCCTCGCGCACCTCCACTGCCGCTCCACAGCTGTCCCGAGTGGTGGGCAAACATTGCGAGAGCGGCGACATAGTTGTTAGAGATGTATATCTGCCCGGGGACGTGGCAGCCGGTGATCTGCTTGCTGTACCGGGAACCGGCGCCTACTGCTGGGCCCTCTCGAGCAACTACAACTATCTGGCCCGGCCGGGCGTTGTCGCGGTGCGTGACGGATCTGCCCGGCTGATTGTCCGCGGGGAAACCGAAGAAGATCTGCTGAACCGCGACATGGGAGCCTGAATGACGGAATTGCGAACCCTGAAAGTAGCCCTTCTGGGCTGTGGCAACGTTGGGGCCCAGGTTGCGCGGATCCTCATTGAGGACGCCGACGCCCTCGCCGCCCGCACCGGTGCGCGGCTGGAACTCAGCGGCATCGCCGTGCGCAACGTGAACTCCAAGCGCGACGTCGAACTGCCGCAGGAACTGTTCACCACCGACGCCGAGACCCTGGTCAAGGACGCCGACCTGGTCATCGAACTGATGGGCGGCATCGAACCGGCCCGCACGCTGATCCTCTCCGCGCTCACTAACGGTGCCTGCGTGGTCACCGGCAACAAGGCCCTGCTCGCCCAGGACGGCCCCACGCTGTACGAAGCAGCGGACAAAGCCGGTGTGCAGCTGTCCTTCGAGGCCGCCGTGGCCGGTGCGATTCCCATCCTGCGGCCCATTCGCGACAGCCTGTCCGGCGACCGGATCACCCGGGTGCTGGGCATCGTCAACGGCACCACCAACTTCATCCTGGATCAGATGGATTCAACGGGTGCCCAGTTCGCCGACGCCCTCGCCGAAGCGCAGCGCCTCGGTTACGCGGAAGCCGACCCGACAGCCGACGTCGAAGGCCATGACGCCGCTGCGAAGGCCGCCATCCTCGCAACGCTGTCCTTCCACACCCGCTTTGCGCTGGAAAACGTCCACTGCGAAGGCATCACCTCCGTCACTGCGGCAGACATCGCCGCGGCCAAGGACGCCGGCTTCGTCATCAAGCTGCTGGCAATCGCCGAGAAGTTGGCAGACGCTGACGGCAAAGACGGCGTGTCCGTCCGCGTGCACCCCACGCTGCTGCCCCGTGAGCACCCGCTGGCTGCTGTCCGCGGCGCCTTCAACGCTGTGTTCATTGAAGCGGAAAATGCCGGCGAACTGATGTTCTACGGACAGGGTGCCGGTGGCACGCCGACGGCGTCTGCCGTCCTGGGCGACCTCGTCTCCGCTGCACGGCGCCTGGTCCTGGGCGGACCCCAGCGCACCGAAACCACCACCGGCCATGTCCCGGCCCTGCCGATCGATGCCTCGGTCACCAGCTACTACATCGGACTCGACGTCGCGGACCAGCCCGGCGTCCTGGCCAGGATTGCCCAGCTGTTCGCCGGGAACGGTGTCTCCATCGAAACCATGCGGCAGACCATTCACCGCGACGCGGAGTCCAACGTGGAATCCGCCGAACTCAGGATCGTCACCCACCGCGCGTCAGAGGCCGCCCTTGCGGCCACCGTCGAGGCCGTGAAGGGCCTGGACGTCATCAATTCAGTTACATCCGTTCTGCGGGTAGAAGGAGTCTAAGTGGCTCACCAATGGCGCGGCGTCATCCGCGAATACGCTGACCGCCTGCCCGTCACGGCATCCACCCGGGTCATCACCCTGGGCGAAGGCGGCACTCCGCTGGTGCACGCACAGAAGCTCTCCGAGCTCACCGGCTCCGAGGTGTACCTCAAGGTTGAGGGCATGAACCCCACCGGTTCCTTCAAGGACCGCGGCATGACCATGGCCATGACCGCCGCCGTCGAGGCCGGTGCCAAGGCAGTGGTGTGCGCCTCCACCGGCAACACCTCCGCTTCCGCGGCCGCCTACGCAACGGCAGCGGGGCTGAAGTGCGCCGTCCTGGTGCCCGAAGGAAAGATCTCCATGGGCAAGCTGAGCCAGGCCATTGCGCACGGCGCCACGCTGCTGCAGGTGGACGGCAACTTCGACAACTGCCTGGACATCGCCCGGAAACTGGGGGAGTCCTACCCGGTGTTCCTGGTCAACTCCGTCAACCCCGCCCGCATCCAGGGCCAGAAGACCGGAGCGTTCGAGGTTGTTGACGCCCTCGGCGACGCCCCGGACATCCACGTCCTCCCCGTGGGCAATGCCGGCAACATCACCGCGTACTGGAAGGGCTACAAGGAGTACTCCGCGCCGTTCGAGTCCGAAACCGCAGGCACGCTTCCCGCAGTGTCCACCAAGACACCCACCATGTGGGGCTTCCAGGCCGCCGGCGCCGCGCCGTTCGTAGCCGGCCACCCCATCACCGAACCGGACACCATCGCCACGGCCATCCGGATCGGCAACCCCGCCTCCTGGGACGGTGCCGTGGGCGCCCGCGACGAGTCCGGCGGCCTGATCGACGCCGTGACAGACGACGAAATCCTGGCCGCACACCGCTGGCTGTCCGCCAAGGAAGGCGTCTTCGTTGAGCCCGGTTCCGCAGCTGGTGTCGCCGGACTGCTCAAGAAGCACGCTGCCGGTGAGGTTCCTTCCGGGAAGACCATCGTCATCACTGTCACCGGGCACGGGCTCAAGGATCCCCAGTGGGCACTGCGTACCGAGGACGGCAGCGACGTCCAGCCGGTCAAGGTCTCCAACGACGTCGTCACTGTTGCTGCTGAACTGGGACTGGAAGAAAAATAGCCTTGAACGCCACCTCGCAGGCCGCCGTCGGACTGCAACTCATTGAGCCCGGCCAGCGCGTCACGGTCCGGGTCCCGGCCACCACGGCCAACCTGGGCCCGGGATATGACAGCCTCGGAATGGCCCTGGCCCTGCACGACACCCTGACGGTGGAGAGCCTTGACACGGACGAACTTGTCTTCGACCTGAGTGGCGAAGGGGCAGATACCCTGCCGCGGGATGCCAGCCACTTGGTGATCCGGGCAATGGATGCGGCTTTCGAACGGCTCGGCTTCCGCCACGGCGGCCTGAAGGTGACGGCTAAGAACGTTAACCCGCACGGGAGGGGACTGGGCTCCTCCGCGTCGGCAGTGGTGGCGGCAGTGTCCGCCGCGAATGCCATGGTTCCAGCGGAAAGCCGGCGCGGCCGGGACTGGATCCTGCAGCTCACCAGCGAGATGGAAGGCCACCCGGACAACGTCGCACCAGCGATTTACGGCGGAATGGCGCTGTCATGGCAGGACAGTGACCAGTACAGCAGCACCCGCGCCGAGGTGGCCGGAACGGTGGTTCCCATTGTGGCTGTCCCGGACTTCGAACTGTCCACAGAAGCGGCGCGGGCCCTCCTGCCCGCCTCGGTGGGACACCATGCGGCCGCTATGAACTCAGGCCGCGCCGCGCTGCTGGTCCACGCCCTGACCCGGGATCCCGAATTCCTGCTGGCGGGCACGGAGGACTACCTGCACCAGAGCTACCGTGCATCGGCCATGCGGCCCAGCGCGGCGCTGATTGGTGCGCTGCGGCAGGCGGGCCATGCCGCAGTGGTTTCCGGTGCTGGCCCCACCGTGCTGGTACTGGCCAACGGGGAGCCGGAAGCGGCCGACATCCTGGCTTTCATCACCGCGTTTACAGGAGCCAACACGCCGGAAGTGAACTGGCGCGTGCTGAAGCTCGCAGTGGACGTGGAAGGTGCTAAGGTGGACGTGCACCGGCGGTAATTCCGCCTATCTGATCTGCTTCTGCACTCAGTGGCAACTGATCTCCTACTGCGAATCTATTCCGGTGCCACCTGCTTGGTCTGTCGCAGGAATTTGCAGCATCCAACTGCCCCCCACGCGTCAGCCCTCCGTTCCGCCACGGGCGGTACGGAAGGTGAATCAGTACCGGCCCTGCTGGCCGAAATCCAACCGGCAAGGCCGCAAAATGCGGCTGCAGATCTGAACTGCAGCCCAGATCAAATCATCGCGTCCAGCTCCCAGTCCGGACGCCGTCGAGGGGGAAGGATCCTTCGTGACCGAAACCACTGAGCTGTCACCAGCTGTGGAACTATCATCTTCTGTTGCCGAGTCACCGGCAGCACCCGCCAAGAGCAGCGGCCTTGCAGGCCTGAAGCTCGCCCAGCTGCAGGCCTTGGCCAGCCAGCTTGGAATCTCGGGCGGTTCCCGCATGCGCAAGGGGGACCTGGTGGCTGCCATCTCCGCCCACCGTGCCGGCACTCCCACCACCAAGGCACCGGCCCGGGCAACTGAAAAGGCCACCGCTCCTGTTGCCGCTCCCGCTGTTTCCGCGCCGGCCGCACCTGAGGCTGCCGAAGCACCGGCCGCTGAAGGTACCCGTACCCGCCGCGGCCGCAGCCGCCGCGCCGGCAGTGATGGTGTTGTTGGGACCCCGGCCGCCGAAACTGCTCCTGCAGTTGAAGCGGCGCCCGTTGCGGAAACCGCTGCAGCGCCGTCCTCCGCTCCCGCTGCGGAAACCGCCGAAGGTGCCCACGAGCGCCGCCAGCCCCGTACCCGCAACCGCCGCCGTGGCGAAGCCGCCCAGGAGGTTCCCGCCGAAACTCCCGCGGAGCAGCCTGCCGGCGAAGCCAAGGCCGCCGATCAGGGCAACACGGAGCAGAAGGCCACCGAGCAGCGCTCCGAGTCCACCGAAACCGTGGATGCCGGCCAGCGCAATGACCGCCGCGACCGCAGCCGTGGAGGCCGCGACAACCGCGACGCCGATGGCGGCCAGCGCGACGCCGGCCAGCGTGACAACAGCCGGGACGCCGGCCAGCGTGACAACCGCGATGGCGATGACACCGACGGCAGCAGCCGCCGGAACCGCCGCAACCGGCGCGACCGCAACGACCGCAACGACCGCTCCAGTGGCCAGGACCGGGACAACAGCTCCCGCAACGACCGCTTCCGCGACCGCAACGACCGCCGCCGCGGACGCAACCAGGGCCCCGACGTCGACGACGTCGAGGTCACCGAGGACGACGTCCTCCTGCCCGTCGCCGGCATCCTGGACGTCCTGGAGAACTACGCGTTCATCCGCACCTCCGGCTACCTCCCTGGTCCCAACGACGTTTACGTTTCGCTGGCACAGGTCAAGAAGTACAACCTGCGCAAGGGTGACGCCGTCGTCGGCGCCATCCGTGCACCGCGCGACGGCGAAGACCGCAACCAGCAGTCCACCCGCCAGAAGTTCAACGCCCTGGTCCGCGTCACATCCGTCAACGGCAAGACCGCCGAAGAGCTGAAGGACCGCGTCGAATTCGCCAAGCTGGTCCCGCTCTACCCGTCCGAGCGCCTGCGCCTCGAAACGGACCCCAAGAAGATCGGTCCCCGGGTCATCGACCTCGTGGCTCCCATCGGCAAGGGCCAGCGCGGCCTGATCGTCTCGCCGCCCAAGGCCGGCAAGACGCTCATCCTGCAGTCCATCGCCAATGCAATCACCACCAACAATCCTGAGGTCCACCTCATGATGGTGCTCGTTGACGAACGTCCTGAAGAAGTCACGGACATGCAGCGCACCGTCAAGGGCGAGGTCATTGCCTCCACCTTCGACCGACCCGCGGACGACCACACCACCGTGGCCGAACTCTCCATCGAACGCGCCAAGCGCCTCGTGGAAATGGGCATGGACGTGGTGGTCCTCCTGGACTCCATGACCCGCCTGGGCCGTGCCTACAACCTGGCAGCACCGGCCTCCGGCCGCATCCTGTCCGGTGGTGTGGACTCCGCCGCGCTGTACCCGCCGAAGCGCTTCTTCGGTGCAGCCCGCAACATCGAAAACGGCGGTTCGCTGACCATCCTGGCAACGGCGCTCGTCGAGACCGGCTCCAAGATGGACGAAGTCATCTTCGAAGAGTTCAAAGGCACCGGCAACATGGAACTGCGCCTGTCCCGCCAGCTGGCAGACAAGCGCATCTTCCCCGCCGTGGACGTCAACGCATCGGGCACCCGCCGCGAAGAGAACCTGCTCTCGCCGGAGGAAGTCAAGATCATGTGGAAGCTGCGCCGCGTCCTCTCCGGACTCGAAACCCAGCAGAGCCTTGAGCTGTTGACCAACAAGATCCGGGAAACCGGGAGCAACGTCGAGTTCCTCATGCAGGTCCAGAAGACGACGCTTGGTGCGAAGTCGGATAACGACAAGTAGCTGAGTTAGGGGCGGGGTGCGGATACCTCGCGTGGTTCGCCGCGCGGGTTTTCCGCCCCCGCCTTCGTCGTTCGGTTTTGCCGCCCCCGCCCCTTCGCTGGGCGGCTTCACGATCTTCGATCGTTTGCCGCCCAGCTTCGGCAGGCCCGATGCCACTCCCGGGGCGGCAAAACCGAACGCCTCCTCAGCATGGTCACCCCCGGTGCATGCACGCGAGCACACCGCCGCGGTCAGGTTTCGTTTGTCATTAGACTTGTACAAGTCGAAAGAGGTTTATAGATGTTTGAGTCCGTACAGGGCCTGCTTGATGAGCATGACTCCATCCAGGCGCAGCTGGGGGATCCTGCTGTTTATGCTGACCAGCGGCTGGCCCGGAAGCTTGGGCGGCGGTCGGCTCAGCTTAATGGCATCGTTGAGGCGTACCACAAGTGGGAAGGCATCCGGGATGACCTTTCCGCTGCCAAGGAGATGGCGGCTGAGGATCCCGAGTTCGCTGCAGAGGTTCCCGAGCTGGAGGCAGCCCTTGAAACTGCAGCGGCCAAGCTTCGGCGACTGCTGATCCCACGCGATCCGGACGACGCCCGCAACGTGATCCTCGAGGTCAAGGGCGGCGAAGGCGGCGACGAAGCCGCGCTGTTCGCCGGCGACCTCCTGCGCATGTACACCCGTTACGCGGAGTCCCGCGGCTGGAAGACCGAAATCATCTCGTCCACGGAGTCCGACCTGGGCGGATACAAGGACGTCCAGGTGGCCGTCAAGGGCAGCTCCAACGACCCCGCCGAAGGCGTCTACGCACGGCTCAAGTTCGAAGGCGGCGTCCACCGCGTCCAGCGCGTCCCCGTCACCGAGTCCCAGGGCCGCATCCACACCTCAGCCGCCGGCGTGCTGGTCCTGCCCGAAGTTGACGAGCCCGAAGAACTCGAAATCAACCAGAACGACCTCAAGATCGACGTGTACCGGTCCTCAGGCCCGGGCGGCCAGTCGGTGAACACCACGGACTCCGCCGTCCGCATCACGCACCTTCCCACGGGCATCGTGGTGGCCATGCAAAACGAAAAGTCGCAGCTGCAGAACCGTGAAGCCGGCATGCGCGTGTTGCGTGCACGCATCCTTGCCCACCAGCAGGAGCAGATTGACGCCGCCAATTCCGAGCAGCGGAAATCCCAGATCCGCACCATGGACCGCTCCGAGCGGATCCGCACGTACAACTACCCGGAGAACCGGATCGCGGACCACCGCACCGGCTACAAGGCGTACAACCTGGACCAGGTCATGAATGGAGACCTGGAACCGGTCATCCAGTCTGCCATCGAGATGGACGAACAGGCACGCCTGGACGCCATCGGCGACTAGTCCGCACTCATGAGTGCAGGCCAGTCCCTCGCTGACGCCGTCAGTGCGGCAACCGCTGTCCTCCGCGAGGCCGGTGTGCCCAGCCCCCGCGTTGACGCCGAGCTCCTCGCCGACCACCTGCTCCAGGTGGGGCTGGGCCGGCTCCGCGCACTGATGCTGGGCGACACCCCGGCGCCAGAAGGGTATGACGAACTTGTGGCGGAACGGGCAGGCCGTGTACCCCTTCAGCACATCACCGGGGTGGCCCACTTCAGGTATCTGGAACTGGCGGTAGGCCCGGGTGTTTTCATTCCCCGTCCCGAGACTGAATCGGTGGTCCAGCTGGTGATCGACCATGTGGCGGGAATGGACGCGCCGCGGATCGTGGACCTCGGTACAGGGTCCGGCGCCATCGCAGGCTCCATCGCACATGAGGTTCCCGGCGCCGAAGTCCACGCCGTCGAATTCAGTCTGCTGGCCCACGCCTGGGCGGCCCGGAACCTCAAACCCCTTGGCGTCCACCTCGTCCTGGGGGACCTGCGGACAGCACTTCCGGAGCTGAACGGAACCTTCGACGTCGTGATCTCCAACCCGCCCTACATCCCCGCCGAAGCCATCCCCAACGAACCCGAAGTGGCGCTGCACGACCCGCCGGAGGCACTGTACGGCGGGGGAGCGGACGGTATGGAGCTCCCGACGGCGGCCGCGGTCTCCGCTGGGCGTCTTCTACGGCCCGGGGGCTACTTTGTGATGGAACACGCCGAAGTCCAGGCCGGCTGGATCGCTGCCATGCTTGTCAGGCAGGGAGCCTGGACCGGTATCAGCACGCACGTGGACCTGAACGGCAAAGAGCGCGCCACCAGCGCCTTCCTTGCCGGACCTGGCCACACGGAATGAAAGAATAGGCCTGTGACCACAACCTACGACTGCAGCACCGACAGCCAGCGCGCCGAGGCCCTCGAACATGCCCAGCGGGCCATCAGCGAGAAAAAATGCGTGGTCCTGCCCACGGACACCGTGTATGGAATCGCCGCCGACGCCTTCTCGCCGCAGGCCGTCACCATGCTCCTGGTGTCCAAGGGACGCAGCCGCACCATGCCGCCGCCCGTACTGATTCCCCGCATCAACGCCCTGGACGGGCTGGCCACGGATATTTCAGCGGAGGCCCGGAAGCTGGCGGAAGCCTTTTGGCCCGGGGGCCTCACGCTCATTTTCCACGCCCAGCCTTCATTGGACTGGGACCTTGGCGAGACCAAGGGAACTGTGGCGCTGCGGATGCCGGCCGATGAAATTGCGCAGGAGCTGCTGACCCTCACCGGCCCCCTGGCCGTATCCTCAGCAAACCGGACCGGACACGCCCCGGCACAGACCGCCGCGGCGGCGCGCGAGCAGTTGGCGGACTCCGTGGAGGTCTACCTGGAAGGCGGCTTCCGCCCCGCTGAGGGCGCGGACGCTGTTCCTTCCACCATTGTTGATGCCACCGGGCCCCGCCTCCGCGTTGTCCGCAACGGCGCGGTCAGCCTCGACGAGCTTCGCGAGCACGTTCCGGGCGTCCTGGGCCTCGGCGAGATTCCGATGGCTGAGGAGGATCCGGCCGAGGCAGCAGAGCCGGCGGATGGGGGAATCGTCGGCAACGAAGCGGGCAACGGTGAATCTGCCGGTGTTGAGTCCTCCAGCGCAGGGCCCGCTACTGCTGAACCTGCCAATACCGAGTCTGCCGATGCTGAGTCCGCCACCGCTGATGTTGCCGGGAAGGCCGAGCCGGCGGATGCCGCCGCACCGGCCAGGGAACAGCAGCCTTGATGGCACTGGACCGCCAGCAGATTCCTGTCCTGGACGTCCACGCCACGCCGCTGCGGGTTCCCGAGCTGGTTAAGGAGCTCAGCCGCTTCATCGAGGACGGCTCCACCCGGACGGTGCTGGGACACAACCTCCACAGCGTCACGCTCACCCTCTCCGATGATGGGTTTCGCCGGCTCTACGAGGCCAGTGACATCGTGCTCCTGGACGGTGCGCCTGTGCTGTGGCTGTGGGGGAGGACCGGCCATGCGGCGGGTCCCGTCATGGACTACCGGCTTGGCTCCACCGACTGGCTGCCCGCCCTTGACCAGGTGCGCGGCCTCGAGCGGATTGCCGTGGTGGGCGCCGGCAATGAAGCCAATTCCGGTGCGGTCGCCCGGCTGAAGGCCATCGTTCCCGGTGCCCGGGTGGAAGGTTTTCCGGGCGAGGACTGGAACCCTGAACTGGAGGACGCCGCCGTCGCCTGGCTGCACCGCGAGCAGCCGCAGCTGGTGTTGTTGGGCCTGGGCATGCCCCTGCAGGAGGAAGTGCTGCAGCGTCGGCTCGACGGCCTGCCGCCGGCCATTTACTGCGCCGTGGGTGGTGCCATCGAACAGCTGGCCGGGATCCAGAAGCTGGCGCCCCGCTGGCTCGGCCGGCTGGGCCTTGAGTGGGCCTGGCGGCTGCTGCTGCACCCGCGCCGCGTTGCCTACCGTGTTTTCGGCGAGCCCTGGGTCCTGCTGTGGCTCTTGGCAACGCGCCGGTTATCCCGCAAGGGTTAACGGGCTCATCCGGCAGCCCCTGCACGGGGAGTACCGCTAGAACTTCTGGTCCTCCAGCGGGCCGAATCCTTTACCGCGCAGGCCGGCGCTGAAGGTCCTGGCCCAGGCAAGCAGCCCCGGAAGGTCACGGCGCTGCACGAAGTACCCCAGGTAGCCGCCTACGTCCGCAACGAACGAACGGACCCGGAAATACCGGCGGATGAGGTACCCGCGGTTGCGGTAGTAGTAATAGCGCTTGAACGCCGACTCCGGAACGATGACGTGCCATCCGGCGCCGTACACGTGCTGGGTTTCGGAAAACGCGTGCGGGTGTGTGATGGCTGTGGTGGTGACTGTTCCAAACCTGATCCCTGCCTGGCGGAGGCGGATGGTGAAGTCCACCTCGTCGCCGCGGATAAACAGGCGCATGTCGGGCAGGCCCACCTTGAAGAACACGTCGGACCGGATGAGCGCGCCATTGAAGAAGTGCCCGTCGTCGGGAAGGAACCCCAGTTTCTCCACCTCGGCACGGTCGTGGGTGACCTTGCCGTCCAGCCGGAAGAAGAAGGAAAGCCTGTCTGGCTGCCCGGGCGCCGTCACGAGCGGAACCACAGCCTCCAGGTCGCGGGCTTCGGCCTCCCGCACCAGCGTGGCGAGGCATTCAGGATCGGCGGGCACGGCGTCGTCGTCCATCATCCAGATCCACTTGGCACCGCTGGCCACCGCCTTGAGGGCCGCGAGGGCAAACCCGCCGGCCCCGCCAAGGTTGGCTTCGGACCGGACATAGTCCACGTTGGCATGCTGTTCCGCTATGCTGCGCGCCGGTGTTGTGCCACTGTCAACCAGGCAAATGGTGTCCACTGCGGCCGTCTGGGCCTTGATCGAATCCAGCAGTACCGCGAGCTCCTTCGGACGGTCGAAGGTCACGGCTGCAACTGCAATGCGGGCGGTCATGGGGGTCCTTTCAGCATGGCTGTCAGGGGTTTCCCTGCTCCTTCTGCGCGAGTGTGGCGCGGAGCCATGACGCCGTTGGCGCTAGTATCTTTGACTAGAGTCCACTGTAATACAGCCCTGTAAGGCACTGCGTAAAGCTATCTGCGTACTGTCTGCTGCGCGCTCGGCGACGGAGAAGTTTCATTTATCGGAGAACAGATTCCCGGCCAGTGAGCCCACCTATCCCGGACCTGCCGCCGGCGCGGCGGTCCATTCCCGGGCCCCTCAATTCTGAAACGGCCATCACCCCATGATCATGTACCTGCTCATGGGCCTGACGGCCGCCGTCGTGTCCTACGCCGCGACCTGGGGTGCCCGGGTGGTGGGCCACAGGCTCGAACTGCACCAGCCCATCCGCAGCCGCGACATGCATTCCACCCCCGTTTCCAGGCTTGGCGGCGTTGCCATCTTCCTGGGTGTGATGGTGGCACTGATCGTCGCGAGCCAGTCCTTCTTCGTCAAGGACATCTACCGGAACAATTTCTCGCCGTGGGGAGTGCTGGCCGGGGCCGCGGTGATCGTCCTGGTGGGTGTGGCCGATGACCTCCTGGACATTCGCTGGTGGGTGAAGCTGATCGGCCAGAGCGTGGCTGCCCTTATCGTGGCCACCTGGGGCGTACAAATGACCATCGTTCCCTGGGTTCCCGAACCCATCTACCTGGAGAACGGAACGCTCCGGGTGGTGCTGACCGCAGGGCTCATTGTCACCACCATGAACGCCTTCAATTTCATCGACGGCCTGGACGGTCTTGCCGCAGGAGTGGCCGTGATCGGCGGAACGGCGTTTTTCGTCACGGCCTACTGGGTACACCGCAATGCAGTCCTGCTGGATTACTCAGACCTTGCCACGCTCATTACGGCGGTCCTCGTAGGCGGCTGCCTCGGATTCCTGCCCCACAACTGGTTCCCCTCAAAGATCTTCATGGGGGACTCCGGAGCCATGCTGATCGGGCTGCTGATGGCCTCGGCAGGTGTGGTGTCCACGGGGCAGATCAGCTCGGGCCTGTATGACCGGGCCAACGGTATTTCCACGGTCATCCCCATCCTGCTTCCGTTCGCCGTGCTCTTCCTGCCCTTGCTGGACCTGGGGCTCGCCGTGGTCCGGCGCACCGCACGCGGACGTTCGCCGTGGTCTGCCGACCGCGGGCACCTGCACCACAAACTCCTCGATATCGGTTACTCGCACCGCACGGCCGTGATCCTTATGTATTTGTGGACAGTGGTGCTGTCCTTCGGCGGGCTCGCCTTTGCGATCTTCCCCTGGCAGATCGTCCTCGCGGTTGACCTGTTCGCCACCCTGGTCATGGGCCTGATTACGGCGTGGCCGTACCTGTCCCGCAGCGGCGAGGAACCAGCCACGTAACGCCGTGCGGAAACATTTTCTATCTCGTGTAGAATTTAGGGGCAGCACAAGCTGCCACTCCACCCTGCTGGCTCCCCGCCAAATGCCCCCGACGATTGGGATCGAATGACCTCCAACGCCGAGCCCGGACCTGCGTCCGGCAAAGGACATGTTGGTGCTTCGGGTCCCACCGCGTCGCTGTGGCTGCACCTGCTAAAGATCAGTGCCGCTGCCGCGGCAATAGGTCTGGTCCTCTGCAGTGCAACCGCGATGTTCCTCAACGGTGGTGCCGCAGCACTCTCAAGTGCTTTGGGCGGTTTGCTGGTGATGCTGTTCTTTGGAATCAGCCTCCTGGTTGGCCACTTCGTTGGACGAAGCAACCCCTCCGGTGCCATCGGCGTCTTCGTGGCCACCTACTTCTTCAAAGTCGTGGGATTCGCCATTGTGATGTTCGTGCTGGGGGCGCCCCAATGGCTGCAAGACCGCTGGTTCGTCGCCGGAGCCGTAGTGGCCGTCGTCCTGTGGCAGGCGGCCGAAATCTATGGTTTCAGCAAAGTCCGCCTTCAGATCTACAACGATCCAGAGGACAAGGGGGAGCCCCGTGCGTAACTCAAGGAAACGTGGCGCTGCCGGTAACGGCAGCCGTGCGCAGGGCAGTCCTGCGCCCGGCGTCTCCAGCGAAAACACCGACGGCGGATACAACGCCGGGATGGCCGTCTTCAGCTACATTATTGGCGGAATCATCGTCTGGAGTTTGATAGGGTGGGGATTGGATTTTCTGTGGGGAACGCGCTGGATTGTGCTCGCAGGCGCTCTGCTTGGAGCCGTCGGAGGTTTTTACCTTTCCCACATGCATGGCCTCACCAGTTCCCGCAAAAACACTGGTGATCGTCCTGCTGCCAGCGGTCCGTCCCAGGACGGCGGCACGAATGCCAAATAATTTCACAGGGGGAACTTCAGGCCGCAAGGCCCCTGCTCCCCGCCCAACGCCCAATGATGGACACTGCAGAGAGGAAACGCGTTGATCGCGCTTGCGCTCCCGGCCCAAGATTCAGGAGAGTTTACACCTCCTGGTATTAACGAAATGCATTTGCCGGCAATCCTGCCGTGGGGTGCCGCAGAAGGATTCTCCAAGCAGATGCTGCTGGTCCTCCTCTCTGTCGTCTTTATCGCCGTCTTCTTCGTGCTGGCTGCACGCAAGCAGCAGCTGGTACCCGGCAAGCTCCAGTTCGCCGGCGAGGCCGCCTACGGCTTCGTCCGCAACGGCATCGCCAAGGACATCATCGGCGGCCGCGACTTTATCAAGTACGTGCCCCTGCTGTTCAGCCTGTTCTTCTTCATCCTGGTGAACAACATCTACGGCGCCATCCCGGTCATCCAGCTCCCCACGTTCTCGCACGTCGGCGGAGCATACGTCCTGGCCGGCATCGTCTACTTCACCTGGATCGCCATCGGCGTCAAGAAGAACGGCCTGCGCTACTTCAAGCTGGCCACCGTCCCGTCGGGTGTTCCCTGGTTCATCCTGCCGATCGTCATCCCGATCGAGATCATCTCCAACTTCGTCGTCCGGCCCGTGACGCACAGCCTCCGTCTGTTCGCCACCATGCTGGCCGGCCACCTCATCGTGATGATCGCCGGTTCCGGCATCGAATACCTGGTCATGCAGGAAAGCATCCTCCTGAAGGGCACCTCTGTCCTGGTGCTCGCCGGTGCGATCGCCATGTACATGCTTGAGGCCCTGATCATGGTCCTGCAGGCTTACGTCTTTACCCTGCTGACGGCGATCTACATCGAAGGCGCCCTGCACGCCGACAGCCACTAGGCGCCCTGCCGACAGGCACACACAAATCTTCCCCTCGCGGGGATGAAGCAACCCAAACAACCTGCCACATGGGTGGCATCTTGAAAGGAAGAAAAATGGAAGGCACAATCAACGGCTCCCTCAACCTCATCGGCTATGGCCTCTCGGCCATCGGCGGTGGTATCGGTGTGGGTCTCGTGTTCGCCGCTTACATCAACGGTGTGGCACGTCAGCCGGAGGCTCAGCGTGTGCTGCAGCCGATCGCATTCCTTGGTCTGGCACTGACCGAAGCCCTCGCCATCCTTGGTCTCGTCTTCGCTTTCGTCCTTTCCTAGTCCTGGCGCGAAGCGAACATTCAGAACCGAGTAGATAAGGACGGGTGAAATATGAATCAGCTGATCATCTCAGCCGCCACTGAAGGCGAAAAGGTTAACCCCCTCGTTCCCAACCTTTGGGAAATGGGCGTTGTCCTGGTTGGCTTCGCGATTCTCATGTTCATCGTGGTCAAGTTTGTTGTCCCGATGTTCGAGAAGACCTTTGCCGAGCGAGCCGAAGCCATCGAAGGTGGCATTGCCAAGGCTGAAAAAGCCCAGGCTGAGGCGTCTGCTGCACTCGAAGAGTACAAGCAGCAGCTGACCGACGCCCGCACCGAAGCAAACCGCATTCGTGAGGAAGCACGCGCCGAAGGTGCGCAGATCCTCGCGGACCTCAAGGAGAAGGCTGCTGCCGAGTCTGCCCGCATCACTGCGCAGGCACACGCACAGATCGAATCCGAGCGCCAGGCGGCCGTTGTGTCCCTGCGCTCCGAGGTTGGCACCCTGGCCACCACCCTTGCCGGCCGCATCGTTGGCGAATCGCTCAACGACGACGACCGCGCAGCACGGGTCGTGGACCGGTTCCTGGCAGATCTGGAGACCCAGAGCGCAGGTGCAGCTAAGTAATGGCAGGCGTATCGAGCGAATCGCTGGCAACAGCACTGGCCGCGCTGGAAGTAAAGCTTCCCACCGCGTCGTTGCAGCTGGCTAAGGAACTCTTCGGAATTCTGGGAATGGTGGACAGCTCGGCTGGCTTGCGCCGCGCCCTGACTGACCCGTCCCGTAACGGTGACGAAAAGTCGGCGCTGGTCAGGCAGCTGGTTGGCGGAAAAGTCTCCGCTGATGCTGCAGAGATCGCGGGCGGATTGGCCAGTTCACGCTGGGCATCTGCGCGGGACATCGGCGATGCACTCGAGACTCTTGCCGCAACGGTGGTCATTTCCGTTGCTGAAAACAAGTCGGCCGTTTCTGCCTCCGGCATCACTGGCCTGGAAGAACTGGAGAACGACCTGTTCTCCTTCAACCAGGCCGTGGCGTCCAGCCACGAGGTACAACGTGCTCTGTCCGAACCCCAGGCCAGCGGGGCAGCCAAAGCTGCCCTTGCCGCAAAGCTGGTGCCCGGTGCCAGTGAGGAAGCAAAAGTCCTCATTACCCAGGCAGTCACCCAGCCCCGCGGCATCAAGGCGACGCGCCTGGTGGAACGGTTCGCCGAGTTGGCGGCCAAGCAGCAGCAGCGCTGGATTGCAACGGTCAGCGTGACCCGTCCCCTGACGTCGACGCAGCTGTCCCGCCTCCAGGCGGGCCTGAACGCGCTGTACGGACGGGAATTGAAGGTCAACATCAACGTTGATCCGGCACTCATTGGCGGCATCCGCGTCCAGGTGGGTGACGAAGTGCTCGACGCTTCGGTCATCAGCCGCCTGGGCGAGCTGCAACGCCAGCTGGCCGGCTAGCCGGACAAGCACAACCAAACTGATAGAAACCCCGGTCACCTGACGGTGATCACAAAACAGGAGAGCAGGGACTGCAGATGGCCGAATTGACCATCAACGCCGACGACGTCCGTAATGCGCTGAACGAGTTCGCGGCGTCCTACGAACCCGGAAACGCAGAACGCGTAGAGGTCGGCCGCGTAACCACCGCTAGTGACGGCATCGCCCGTGTTGAGGGCCTTCCCTCGGTCATGGCGAACGAGCTGCTGCGCTTCGAGGACGGCACGCTGGGCCTCGCCCAGAACCTTGACGTCCGCGAAATCGGCGTCATCATCCTCGGCGACTTCACCGGTATCGAAGAAGGCCAGGAAGTCCACCGCACCGGACAGGTTCTGTCCGTGCCCGTGGGCGACGCCTTCCTCGGCCGCGTAGTCGACCCGTTGGGCGTGCCCATCGACGACCTCGGCGAGATCAAGGCTGAAGCCACCCGTGCCCTGGAGCTCCAGGCTCCCGGCGTGACGCAGCGCAAGTCGGTGCACGAGCCGATGCAGACCGGTCTCAAGGCCATCGACGCCATGATTCCGATCGGCCGCGGCCAGCGTCAGCTGATCATTGGTGACCGCCAGACCGGCAAGTCGGCCATTGCGATCGACACCATCATCAACCAGAAGGCCAACTGGGCTTCCGGCGATGTGACCAAGCAGGTCCGCTGCATCTACGTGGCGATCGGCCAGAAGGCATCCACTATTGCCGCTGTCCGCCAGACCCTCGAGGACAACGGCGCGCTCGAGTACACCACCATCGTGGCGTCTCCCGCATCCGACCCCGCCGGCTTCAAGTACCTGGCACCGTACGCCGGTTCCGCGATCGGCCAGCACTGGATGTACGGCGGCAAGCACGTCCTCATCGTGTTTGATGACCTGTCCAAGCAGGCTGAAGCCTACCGCGCCGTGTCCCTCCTGCTCCGCCGCCCGCCGGGACGCGAAGCCTACCCGGGTGACGTTTTCTACTTGCACTCCCGTCTCCTGGAGCGTTGTGCAAAGCTCTCCGACGAGCTCGGTGCCGGTTCCATGACGGGCCTGCCGCTGATCGAGACCAAGGCGAACGACGTATCTGCCTACATCCCGACCAACGTCATTTCCATCACCGACGGCCAGATCTTCCTGCAGTCGGACCTTTTCAACGCCAACCAGCGTCCCGCAGTCGACGTGGGCGTTTCGGTGTCCCGCGTTGGCGGTGCAGCGCAGGTGAAGTCCATGAAGAAGGTCTCCGGCACGTTGAAGCTGGAACTTGCCCAGTACCGCGACATGCAGGCGTTCGCCATGTTTGCCTCGGACCTGGACGCCGCGTCACGCCAGCAGCTCACCCGTGGAGCCCGCCTGATGGAACTGCTCAAGCAGGGCCAGTACTCACCGTTCCCGGTTGAGGACCAGGTTGTCTCCATCTGGGCAGGCACCAACGGCCACTTGGATGACGTTCCGGTTGAGGATGTGAACCGGTTCGAAACCGAGTTCCTGGAGCACCTCAAGCACAAGTCCTCCATCCTCACCACGCTGGCGCAGACCAACGTGATGGACGATGACACCGCAGCGGCTCTGAAGTCGTCCATCATCGACTTCAAGAAGGGCTTCTTCGGCGAAGGCGACAACCACTTGGTGGGCGCAGGCCACGAGGCACATGACGCCATCTCCGAGGGCGAAGTCGACCAGGAAAAGATCGTCAAGCAGAAGCGCTAGTTCCGATGGCCGGGTGTGCCGGGCCCGCAGGGTCCGGCACACCCGGTTTACGGAATGTTAGGAAAGGATAAGTATGGGAGCCCAGATCCGGGTCTACCGCCAGAAGATCAGCTCGACCACGTCGATGCGCAAGATCTTCAAGGCGATGGAACTGATCGCTACCTCGCGCATCGGGAAGGCCCGTGCGCGCGTAGCAGCTTCACTGCCTTACGCGAACGCGATCACGCGCGCCGTTTCTGCTGTCGCCAGCCAAAGCGAAATCGACCACCCGCTGGTCACTGAGCCGGAGCAGATCCGCCGTGCCGCCGTCCTGGTAATTACCTCGGACCGCGGCCTGGCAGGTTCGTACTCGGCCAGCGTCCTCAAGCAGGCGGAAGGTCTCAACGAGCTGCTCCACGCCGAAGGCAAGGAAGTCAAGACCTACCTCGTGGGACGTAAGTCCCAGGCTTACTTCGACTTCCGGAACCGCGAATATGCGCGGGTCTGGACCGGAGGAACCGACGCACCCGAGTTCAGCACCGCGCGTGAAATCGGCGCCGCACTGCTGGCCGACTTTGCTGCGGACTTCGAAGACGGCGGCGTGGACGAAATCCATGTTGTCTACACACGCTTCAAGTCCATGGTCACCCAGGAGCCCACGGTCATCCGCCTGCTGCCGCTTGAGGTAGTGGAAGAAGAAGCCGCCTCCGAGTCGGACCTGCTGCCGCTGTACGAGTTCGAGCCGGAGACCGAACGGGTCCTCGACGCGCTGCTGCCCCGCTACATCGAGTCACGTCTGTTTGCAGCAATGCTGCAGGCCGCCGCATCCGAGCTGGCCGCACGCCAGCGCGCGATGAAGTCGGCAGGGGACAACGCCACCGACCTGATCAAGAAGTACACGCGTCTGCGCAACACGGCCCGCCAGGCCGAGATCACGCAGGAGCTCTCCGAGATTGTTGCCGGTGCCGACGCTCTTGCGTCCTAGCCTGCACTGCCCCGGTTTCCGCGGAACCTGCACCACAACAGATAAACTTAACCCCACGCCATCTACTGAGTGAAGTGAGAGAGATGACTGCCACTGCTACCGAACACGTAGCCGCAACGTCCGGTGCCACCGGCCGTATTGCGCGCGTAATCGGCCCGGTTGTCGACGTCGAATTCCCGGCTGACGCAATCCCGTCCATCTATAACGCCCTCACCACCGAGATTACTCTCAACGGTGAGACCAAAACCATCACGTTCGAGACCTCCCAGCACCTGGGTGACAACCTCGTCCGCGCCATCTCCCTGCAGGCTACTGACGGACTGGTCCGCGGCACCTCAGTGGTGGACTCCGGCGCCCCGATCTCCGTCCCCGTTGGCGACGGCGTCAAGGGCCACATCTTCAACGTGCTGGGCCAGCCCCTGGACGTTACCGAGTCGGAACTGAACATCAGCGAACGCTGGCCGATCCACCGCAAGGCACCCAGCTTCGCTTCGCTCGAAGGCTCCACGGAGATGCTGGAAACCGGCATCAAGGTCATCGACCTTCTCACCCCGTACATCAAGGGTGGCAAGATCGGCCTGTTCGGCGGCGCCGGCGTGGGCAAGACCGTTCTGATCCAGGAAATGATCACCCGTGTTGCCCGCAACTTCGGTGGTACTTCCGTGTTCGCCGGTGTTGGCGAGCGTACCCGTGAGGGCAACGACCTCTGGGTTGAAATGGAAGAGGCAGGCGTCCTCAAGGACACCGCCCTTGTATTCGGCCAGATGGATGAGCCGCCGGGAACGCGCCTTCGCGTTGCACTGTCCGCACTGACCATGGCGGAGTACTTCCGCGATGTCCAGAACCAGGACGTGCTGCTGTTCATCGACAACATCTTCCGCTTCACGCAGGCAGGTTCCGAGGTTTCCACCCTGCTCGGCCGCATGCCGTCCGCCGTGGGCTACCAGCCCAACCTGGCCGACGAAATGGGTCTCCTGCAGGAACGCATTACCTCCACCAAGGGCCACTCCATCACCTCGATGCAGGCAATCTACGTTCCCGCAGATGACTACACCGATCCGGCCCCGGCCACCACGTTCGCGCACCTGGATGCCACCACGGAACTTTCCCGTGAAATCGCATCCCGTGGCCTGTACCCGGCCGTGGATCCGCTGACCTCCACGTCGCGAATCCTGGACCCTCAGTACATCGGCAAGGACCACTACAACACGGCTGTCCGTGTGAAGCAGATCCTGCAGAAGAACAAGGAACTCCAGGACATCATCGCCATCCTCGGCGTTGACGAACTCTCCGAAGAGGACAAGATCGTCGTGTCGCGTGCACGCCGTATCCAGCAGTTCCTCTCGCAGAACACCTACACCGCCAAGCAGTTCACCGGCGTCGAAGGCTCCACGGTTTCCATCAAGGACACCGTGGAAGGCTTCACGGCCATCTGCGACGGCGAGCTCGACCACATTGCGGAGCAGGCGTTCTTCAACGTCGGCGGCCTCGATGACGTCGAGCGCCAGTGGGCCAAGATCCAGGAACAGACCAAGTAATATGGCTGAGCTTGAGGTTGAGATTGTCGCAGCGGACCACTTCGTGTGGTCCGGAGCGGCCACGATGGTCAAGGCCCGCACCAGCGATGGTGAGATCGGAATCCTGCCCGGCCACTCGCCCCTGCTGGCGATCCTGGCCGAAGGTGAACTCGCGATCCAGCCGGTGTCCGGGGACCGTATTTCGGTCGATGTTGACGGCGGGTTCTTCTCCGTCGACAACAACCGGGTAGTCATCGTTGCTGACAACGCCCAGCTTGGCGGCTCGGCTACCGCTGGGATCCGCTAGCACGACCTTGATGGACGCACCAGGTATTTCGTTCATCGCACTGGCAATCGCCTTTGGATTGCTGATTTTTGCACTGTGCCTTTCGGGGGTGCGCCGCTTTAACCTGCGGCGTGCCCTCGGCACGGTGGACGCCTCCATTTGCATGGCTGGAAACAGCTGGCAGATGGGGGTTTGTCGTTATCAGGACAACGACCTGGAGTGGTTCCGGCTGCTCTCGCTCAGTGTCCGCCCAAAACACAAGTTCAAGCGGCATTCCCTTGAACTCCTTGGCCGCCGCAAGCCCACCGAGGCCGAAGCCGTCAAGGTACAGCCCGACGTCGTCATCGTGGAGCTTCGCTACGAGGGCCAGGACCTGCGGCTCGCCATGAAGTTCGATGCCTATACAGGTCTGTCGTCGTGGCTGGAAGCCGGGCCGGTCATCGGCATCGGCACCTGGCGTTAGACGCGTGGACTGGATCCTTGACGTCCGGTTGACCGACGGCCCCCTCTACTGGGGCTCGCTGATCCTGGGCCTCGCCGGCGCCGCGTTCCTCCTCCTGCCACCGCCGCCCCACGGACCGCTAAGCTGGCTCTACCGGGTCATTGCCGCCGTTGCAATGGCCTTTGCGCTGGTGGCCTCCGTCCACTGGGCGCTGATTAACCTCTATTCCGTTTTCCCCGAAAACATCCCTGATCCGGTCCTTCTGTGGCTGGTGCCCGCTGTGGCCGCGGTACTCCTCTGGCTGTTCCTCTTGCCCCGCAACTCCTGGCGCCGCCGTGGCGGTGGCCTGGCGGCCGCACTGCTGGTGATCGCCCTGTCCAGCGTGCAAATCAACGCTTACTTCGGCCTCAACCGTACGGTGAGCGACCTGATGGGGACCGCCCTGGCCCGCATTCCTGCCCTGGAACAGAACCTCGTTCGGCCGGCGGGAGCGCCCGACGGCGTAGCGCTGCAGGGCTGGCGTCCGCAAGGGGACATCCCGGACGGGGGAGTCCTGCGGAAGGCCGCCATTCCAGGCACCATCTCCGGCATGGACACCCGGGACGCCTTTATCTACCTTCCTCCGGCCTACTTTGCACAGAACCGTCCGGCGTTGCCCGTGTTGGTCCTCATTGCCGGCCAGCCCGGCGGTCCGGCCGACTGGCTGACCGGCGGAGCCCTCCGCGGCCACATGGACTCCTTTGCTGCCGTGCACGGCGGCGTGGCTCCCGTGGTGGTGGTCCCCGACGCCAACGGGTCGCAGAACGCCAACACCATGTGCATGGACAGCCAGATCGCCCACGCTGATACCTACCTGTCGCAGGATGTGCCGCGGTGGATCAGCTCCACCCTTGCCGTGGATACGGACCATGCGCATTGGGCGGTAGGGGGATTCTCCTTCGGCGGGACCTGCGCCATCCAGCTGGGAACCCGCCACCCTGACCTGTTCCCCGAGGTCCTGGCGTTCTCGGCGGAAGCCGAGCCCGCCATCGCCAAGGAACGCCAGAAAACCATCGACGCCGCCTTCCCGGGTGACCCCGAGGCGTTCCTGCGGCAGACGCCGCTGGCCATCATGGCGGACAAGCGTTTTGACGGCCATGGCCTGTACCTGACGGCCGGGCAGAACGATACTGAATTTGTGGGCTACCTCAGGACCCTGGCAGCCGCTGCCCAGGAGGCCGGATTCACCGTGCGCGCCTACGAGGTGGAGCACACTGGGCACTCGTGGGACACGTCGTCCCGGCGGTTCGGCGATGCCCTGCAGTTCCTCGCAGACCAGTGGGGGGCCGGGGGATGAGCGGCGGACAGGACACCCGGACCATGGCGTTGGCCTGGGACACCGTGGTCCGGCCGATGCTGGGCAGGACAGCGGCGGGGCTGAAGGCCATGCCGTTCACGCTTGCCATCCTTGCCCTGTTTGTAGGGACCGGCGCGGCCACGGACAGCTTCCTGGCCGGCCCGTCCGAGCAGCTGCTGGATGTGGCCGGCGTCAGCGGTCCCGGCCTGCGCGAGGGGCGCTGGTGGTCGCTGTTCACCAGCCTCTTCTTCGCCACCAACCCCACTGCTTATGTGGTGGCCGCACTGATGATCATTGTGCTGCTGGGCCTGGCCGAACGGAAACTTGGTTTCCGGGCTGCCGCTGCGCTGTTCCTGGGCGGACAATTCGCGGCCGTCACGCTGTTCCTCTTGGTCACCCAGCTCGCGGCTTATGTGGGGGACGGATGGCTCGACACTATGACCGACGTCATCCTGATTGGCCCCTACGCCCCGGTGCTCGCCGCAGGCATGGCGGGCAGCGCCCGGCTGCCGGTGCTCTGGCAGCGGCGCCTGCGGACCGCGGCGCTCTCGATCTCGCTCCTGCTCGTCCTGTATGTGGGACATGCCGAGACGGTGATCGGCCTCCTGGGCGCGCTGCTGGGTCTGCTGGTGGGCTGGTGGATCCAAGGCGACGAAGGCAGGCTCCACCGGCACCGCTCCACCGGACGGGAGGCCCGTAACCTGCTGGCCCTGATGGTGGCCGTGTTCGCCGTCGGGCCCATCCTCACCGGGATCACCCGGGCACCCACCGGGCCGCTCGCACTGCTCCGGGACGTCGTCCTGAATCCGCTGCCCACGCTTGGCCAACTGGCGTTCAACTGCGGGGCCACCGTGGAGGCATCCTGCCTCGAAGCGGGAAGGGCAGGTTTCGCCGGTCCGTTCGGCCTGGCGCTGGCAGTTGTTCCCGTGGTCCTGCTGCTGATCTGCGCCGACGGGATGCGCCGGGGACGCAGGATGGCGCTGAACATTGCCCTGGCGATCCAGTTGGCCGTGACGGCCCTGGCCGCGGTGTACCTGGCACTGTTCGCCCTGGTTCCGTCCCGGCCGCAGGGCCCGCACGCGGCACCCATGGGTTCTGCATTTGCGCATGTGCTTCCGCTGGTGGTGGTTCCGCTGCTGCTGTCCGTCATCCTATGGCTGAACCGGAGGCAGTTCCGGGTGCAGACCCTGCCCACCGCCCGGCGCACGCTTGCCGTCCTGGTGGGCGGCTCCTGGGGAGTGCTCGCGGCCGGCTACGCCACCGCGTGGTTCGCCTCGGGCGGGATGTCCCGCGACGGCGGCGTGCTGGGCCTGTTTGCCGAGCTGGCCCGGCAGTACGTACCGGTGCCGATTCCGCAGCATTACCACCGTGTCTTCGCGGACCGGAACACCGTGGAGGCTCTCCTCTTCGCGTATTCCGGGCCGGTATTCTGGCTCATCGCGCTGGCAGCGGTGTGGTGGGCGCTGCTGGGCGGAAACCACGGGCACGACTCCGG
The DNA here is from genome assembly GCF_050038305.1 of Pseudarthrobacter sp. 1G09. Lineage (NCBI taxonomy): Bacteria > Bacillati > Actinomycetota > Actinomycetes > Micrococcales > Micrococcaceae > Pseudarthrobacter > Pseudarthrobacter sp. 1G09. The sequence goes on along the minus strand of NZ_CP188306.1, from coordinate 2,778,663 downwards.
CCGGCAGGACAGGGCACGGGCCCGGACGCTGCTCCACCAGGGCGGCGGCCCGCTCTCCTGGATGGCCCTGTGGGAACCGAACACGTACTGGTTCAGCCCGGACGGCCAGGGTGCCATGGCCTACCAACAGCACGGCAGCGTGGCCCTCACTCTCGGCTGTGCCATCGGCCCCGCCGGATCCCAGCTGGCCGTCACAGAGGGATTCCTTGCCCATTGCCGGCGCGAGGCACTGATTCCCGCACTGTATTCCTGCGACGACACGGTCTGGCCGGTCCTGCGTGAGCGTGGATTCTCCCGCGTATCGGTGGCCCAGGAAACCCGGCTGGCCATCCGGGAGCTGGAATTCAAGGGCAAGGAGTGGCAGAACGTCCGGACGGCGCTGAACCGGGCAGCCAAGCTGGGGGTGCATGCCGTCTGGGGTCCTTACAGCGGGCTGCCGGTCGCCTTGCGCACCCGGCTGAACGAAGTGTCCGAGGAATGGGCCGCCGGAAAGTCCGTTCCGGAAATGGGGTTCACCCTTGGCAGCGTGGATGAGCTCGAGGACGATGAGGTGCTGTGCTGCCTCGCCGTTGACGGTGAGGGCAGGGTCCACGGGTTCACCAGTTGGCTTCCCGTGTACGACGACGGCCGCCTCGTCAGCCGGACGCTGGACGTGATGCGCCGGGGCGCCGAGGGTTTCCCCGGCGTGATGGAATTCCTGATCGCCTCCGCTGTCCTGGAACTGCGGGATTCCGTGGAGGTGATTTCGCTGTCCGGTTCGCCGCTGGCGAATGACGGGGGAGCCGAGGACACCGCCCAGGGGGGAGCCAAGAACCTGGTCCGCATCCTGGACCTGGTGGGCCACGCGCTGGAACCCGTTTATGGCTTCCGGTCATTGGCGGCCTTCAAGTCCCGTTTCAAGCCCGAGTACCGGGCGTTGTACCTCTACTACCAGGACCCTCTTCAGCTGCCGGCGATCGGCCGTGCGCTCACCCGGGCCTACCTGCCAGGCCTGTCCTTGCCCCAGGGCGCGAGACTGGTCCGGAATTTAGTCTGATAAGGCCAGCGTTCGATGCCGGATAACGCCCGGGCCGCGGCCGCATAAAGCAAGGGCTTGGCGCTGGCCAGACAATGCGGCGGGCAAAAAGAATGGTCCCCGGCAATTGTGCCGGGGACCATTCTTTGCTAATCAGGCTTAGCAGTCTGTCCGTAGACTAGACGAGCGTAACGCCGGTGGCCTGCGGGCCCTTGGCACCCTGACCGATTTCGAACTGAACGCGCTGGTTCTCGTCGAGGGTCTTGAAGCCGCCGGTCTGGATCTCGGAGTAGTGGACGAAGACGTCGCCGTCGGAGTCGTCCGGGGTGATGAAGCCGAAGCCCTTTTCCGCGTTGAACCACTTCACAGTTCCCTGTGCCATTTATTTCTCCTCATTGTGGAACTTTCTTAGGATCGGCACACTTCGTACCGGCCTTGGTCACTCCGCGAGAAGAATCCTGAATAGCCGTCCGGAAAGGGAACTGGCCCTGCAGGAGCTTCGCGCTCGCAACATGTCTTGCGAGCATGAAAAACACCTACACAAAGACTGAGTTAAGAATTTCATGCCCGTTCCCGCAGGTCAACGCTTCGGCGGCGGAATCGGACAAATTTTAGGTAAAAACCGGGGTGCATGCCTTGTCCGGACACAATTGGCCAATGCCTGAAAAGTCAGGCGGCATTAGAAGAGCCGTGATTCGCTGTCGTCGACGCCGCGCATTGCGTCGTAATCGAGGGTGACGCAATCAATCCCGCGGTCGTTGGCGAGGACCTTGGCCTGCGGCTTGATCTGTTGGGCGGCGAAAATGCCGCGCACCGGTGCCAGGAGGGGATCGCGGTTCAACAGCTCAAGGTAGCGGGTGAGTTGCTCCACGCCGTCGATGTCCCCGCGCCGCTTGAGCTCGATGGCCACGGTTGCGCCGTCGCCGTCCCGGGCCAGGATGTCCACCGGACCGATGGCCGTGAAGTATTCGCGCCGGATCAGCGAATAGCCTGTTCCCAGCGTTTCGATCTGGTCGGCAAGGAGCCGCTGGAGGTCCGCCTCCACGCCGTCCTTGATCAGGCCCGGGTCCACGCCGAGGTCGTGCGAGGTTTCGCTGAGCTTTTCATGGATATTGATGATCAGCCGGTCATCCGTCTTGGCGGACTGGACCGTCCATTGCTCCGCGACTCCCAACTCCAGGTCAACGTCCTGCGGTGACGAAACACGGAGTGTGGCTGGCGGACTCATCCAGTTCAGGGGCTTGTACGAGCCACCGTCTGAATGCACAAGGACAGAGCCGTCCGCCTTGACCAGCAGGAGCCTGGTGGCGAGGGGGAGATGGGCTTTGAGCCGGCCAACATAATCAACGGAGCATCGGGCAATCACAAGTCGCACGCCGTACACACTACCGGGTGCCGGAGCGGGAAGGACGACGGGGACGCCGGCGGCAGTGCACCACCCGTCGCGGAGAGGCTGCAGCAGCGCCCCGTCCCGCTGGGGCAGAATGGATGCATGCCGCGCTCTAACCGTCCCCGCCGTCCCGTGTCCGGGAAGCCTGCGGCAACCGGGCGGGGAACCGGACAAAAGGGGAACGGTGACGTTCCCGAACTGGACCTCGAACGGGCCCGGGCAGGCATCGCCCGACGGGAAAGTGCCCCGGACGGGGAATGGATGGTCCGCAGCATGACAGCGCGTAACGCGGCGAAGACCTACATCTGCCCCGAATGTTCCACCGCCGTGCTGCCCGGGGTGGCACACCTGGTGGTCTGGAAGGACGATCACCTGTTCGGTGCCGCCGCCGGCCTCGCCGAGCGCCGCCACTGGCACACGAACTGCTGGAATTCGCGCAGCTACAGGTACCGCTGACGCGGCACTGAACAGCTGGCGCAGGGGAGCCCGGGCCGTGGAGACCGTCCGCTGTCGCTAAGCTGGCAGGCATGACTTTTGATCCGGCGTCGTACGAATTCAGCCAGGCCGCTGGCCCCGTTCCCATCCGGGCCTCCACGGTCCTGCCGGCCAGGCGCGAAAACGTCGAGCTGCAGACAGCCGACGGGCACACGCTGGTGGGCGAGCTCGCCCTGCCGGAATCCGGCGAGGTCCGGGCCACGCTGATCACGCTGCACCCGCTTCCCACGCACGGCGGCTTCATGGACTCGCACGTTTACCGCAAGGCGTCCTACCGGCTGCCTGCGCTGGCCAACATCGCCGTGCTGCGTTTCAACACGCGCGGCACCGGCTCCCCCCGGGGCACCAGCACGGGTGCGTTCGAGGAAGGCGTCGGTGAACGCCACGACGTGGAAGCGGCGGTCCGTTTCGCCGTCGAACGCGGACTGCCCAACCGGTGGCTGGTGGGCTGGTCCTTCGGCACGGAACTGGCCCTGATGTACGGTGCCATCGAACCTGTGGCATCGCAGGTGGAGGGGGCTGTCCTGCTGTCCCCGCCGCTGCACCGGGCCACTGAGAAGCACCTGCAGCTGTGGGCGGAGTCGGGCAAACCGCTGACGGTCCTGGTGCCGGAGCACGATGACTTCCTCCGGCCCGCCGAGGCGGCAGCCCGCTTCAGCCTGGTTCCCCAAGCGCACGTGCTGGGCGTGGACGGTGCAAAGCATCTGTGGGTGGGCGAGAAGTATGCCGGGCGGGTCCTGAACGAGATCGTGGGGCGGGTGTCCGCAACGGACGGGAACGCCGCTGCACTGCCGACGGAGTGGGACGGGCCCGCGGCGACTGCCGCTTCCTGACCCGTCCCCGAAGCGGGTACCCCTGCGGTTGTCAGGCTAGTGCTGGTCCTGCCGGACGATGTAGATCTCCTTGATCAGGAGCAGGATGGCAGCCGCCGTGGGAATCGCGATTAGGGCGCCCAGGACCCCCAGCAGGCTGCCGCCGGCGATCACGGAAATGACCGCGACGGCACCGGGAACGGCCACGGCCTTCTGCATGATGCGCGGCGAGATGAAGTAGGCCTCGAACTGGAGGTAGGCAAAGTAGCAGATGGCGTAGATGGCGGCCGTCTGCCAGCCCACGGTCAGGGCGATGAGGACCACGACAACACCGGCGATCATGGCACCCACCAGCGGGATGAAGGCAAGTAATGCCACCACGAACGCGAGCAGCAGGGCGAACGGGATGCCCACAATCGACATCACGATGAAGGCGAAGGTGGCATTGAGCAGGGCAACGCAGGCCTGGCCGATCACGTAGTTGCCCACGGACTTGGTGATGGCATCCGACAACGCCTCCACCCGGTGCCGGCGGGAGCGCGGAGCCAGCCGGTAACCCCATTTTTTCATTGCCGGCAGGGCAGCGAGGAAGTAGAGGCTGAGCACCAGGACAATCAGGGCGCCGAACAGGCCATTGGCCACCGTGGAGCCGAACCCCACGACGCCGCCGGCGATTCCGCCTACGGCGTTGGGATCGTTGACGAACTTGTTCAACTCTTCGGCGATGCGGTCGCGGACGCCGAACTGGTCGTCAAGGGTGCGGAAAAGATCCGAGTTCATGAAGTCCCGCACCCACGTGGGCGCCTGCTGCACTATCTCGGTGACCTGCTGGACGATCGTAGGGATCAGGGTTGCAAAGAAGCCCACGACGGCGACAATCAACACGGAGACTGACAACAGGATTCCGGCCGGCCGGGGGATCTTCCGGTTCTCGAGCCACTTCACCACAGGCTCCAGGCCCAGCGCGATGAAGAGCGCCGCAACGATCCACAGGAGCAACTGGGTGGTGTGGGATCCGATCCAGTAGACCAGCAGTGCCACCCCGACGCCGACTGTCCCCATGAAGCCCATGTAGAGGGGATGCTGCGGGGACATCCGTGGCCCGGGCGCGCCGTACTGGGGACGCGCCACGCCGTCGGGGTCCTCGGCGGTTTGGTCCTGCTGGGAGTATTCCGGGGGCATCTCGAAGCGGAGCCGGGGCTGCGCGCCGGGAAGCGGTTGGCGAAGGCGGCGGGCGAGGAAGCCCAGCGCTGCTGCGGCGGCACCTTTCCGGCCGGCAGTTCCGGAACCCTGGGGGACCGCGGGCGACGGCCCAACGTCCCTTGGATCGCCTGCTGCCCGGGAGGGCTCGTCCGTCTTGTCAGTCACTGGTTTTTGGCGCCTGTTCCGTGCATGGCACCGCCTTGGCGGGCCGGTGTGATGATCATCGCAAACACTATCAGCAGGCTTGTCAACACCTGCGGAGGAGCACGCGGAGACGCCTGCCGCGGTCTGCCGGAAAGCCTTAAAGCGGGCCTGAACTGGGGCTCGTGGTAACAAAATGGTTACTATTGAAGCTAAACCCCGCTGATGATAGGTGTTCCCTTGCGTTTAAAGACTGCAGCCGCACTTGTGCTGCTCGGCCTCCTGACACTTCTGGCCGGTATCGGCCAGAAGACCATCTGGGCCCCTTCCGAGACCTTTACGGCGTCTGCGCCGGCCGATGCTACGGCTGCCCCGCTGACCGTCTTCGACCAGAAGCTGCGGACCCTCCACGGCGGAACCGTCAAGATCGATGTCCAGGGCGACGGCAACTTCATGCTTGCCGCGGGCCGGCCCGATGACGTTGAGGCATGGGTGGGCACCGCTGCCCACAACACCATCACGGGAACGTCCGAGGACGGCAAGTCCCTGCAGGTTGAACATACCGACGGTGAAGCCACGGCACCCAACCCTGCAGGATCCGACCTTTGGGTCACCACGGAGAATGCCAGCGGTGAGCTCGAATACTCCTGGACGCCTCCCGCGGACGGTGACTGGACGTTGCTGCTGGCCGCTGACGGAACCAAGGCTGCTCCCGCGACTGTCTCGATGACCTTCCCCAACGACACCGCCACCCCCTGGGCCATCCCGCTGATGGTCCTCGGCGCGCTGCTCATCCTTGGCGGGATTGTCCTCGCAGTGCTCTCGGCCCGCCGGCGCGACGGTGACGGCGACGGCGAGGGCAGCGGATTCGCCCAGCGTGCCCGTGCCCGCAAGCAGGCCCGCTCCTCCTCCAGGGTCACCATGGCGGCCGCCGGCGTGGCCGCTGCGGTACTGGCCGGCACGGGAACTGCCGCCACCGCCGCCACATCGCCTGCCCCCGCTCCCACGGGCTCGGCCTCGGCCGCTCAGGGTGGAAACGCCGCCCCCGTCCTGCTGGACGTGCAGTTCCGCCGCATCCTGGAGCAGGTGTCCAGTGCTGCCGACGCCGGCGACGCGGCCAAGGATGCTGCCAAACTGGCTGACCGGGTGGGCGGTACGGAGCTGGAAGTCCGTACCTCAAACTACAAGATCCGCTCGCAGGTGGGCTCGTATGAGCCCCGCATGCCGGTCCGCTCCACCAAGCTCCTGACGACGGCGGTCACCACGGACCGCGGATGGCCGCGCTCGGTCCTCGCCGTTTCCCAGGGCGATGGCAACGTGGTTCCCCAGCTGCTGACCCTCGTCCAGAAGTCCCCGCGGGAAAACTACAAGCTCATGGAGACCACGCCGCTCCAGCCGGGCACCACGTTCCCCGCCATCAGCCGGAACGGCACCGAGACCGTGGAAGCCAAGGACAAGACCGGCCTGCTGTACACCGGGGAAGAGGCCCTGTCGGGCCTGGCCGACCGGCTCAGCAATGCGGATTCGGCGTTCAAGGACAAGATCGTGGAAGGCGAGTCCTCGCCGTACATTGCCGACACCCTGTCCTACCAGGCCGAGGTGGTCAAGGCCGGCGAAAACGGAAACTTCTCCTTCACCCACAAGGTGGCCCCCGAAGGCACCGTGGTGTTCCGCACCGAAGATGGCGGCGCACTGGTGCTGGGCCGCATCAACTTCGGCTTCGAAGGAACCCCGAAGGCCGCCGGGGACAAGCTCTCCATTGGTGACGACGCTGCAGCCCTGGCCGGAGGCAAGGAAACCACCACGGGCATGGTCCTGAGCTTCGCCGAGTCGGTGGCGGTCTACGTGCCGCCGGCAGGGTCCTCCGATCCCATGAAGCTTGTGGCAGCAACCCGCGGGCTCGTGGGCGCCAGCTTCAAATAACCGCCCGCACCAAGTAGTCCCATTACCGCAGTACCACCGGCAGCGGCCGCAGTGGCTAGAGTGGGAAGCATGAGTTCGCCTGCTTCCCGTCCAGTCCCTCCGGCCGCTGCCAACCTGCTTAACCTGCGCGGCGCCGTCGATCTTTCCAGCCTGAAGCAACGCTCCGCCGCTCCGTCGCCGTCAGCGGCCCCGCCGCCGCAGGATGCCCCTGCGGGCACCCCGGCGGCGGGTGGGACAAGCGGTCCAGGAAATGGCCCCGAGCTGCGGGTCGAGGTGACGGAGCAGAACTTCCAGCAGCTCGTGGAGCTCTCCGCGCAGGTGCCGGTGGTCTTCGCCCTGTGGGCTCCGTACTCCCCGGAATCCGCTGCGGCCCTTGAGGTCCTTGACCGCGTGGTGGCCGGCTACGGCGGCCGGCTGGTCCTGGGCGCCGCGGACATCGAAGCGTTCCCCCAGCTTGCCCAGGCCTTCCAGGTCCAGGCCGTGCCCACCGCAGTGGCCGTCCTGAAGGGACAGCCGGTTCCCCTCTTCCAGGGCCACGCAGAGGAAGAGCAGGTGCGCAGCCTTTTCGACGAGCTGTTGAAGGTTGCCGCTGCCAACGGTGTCACCGGCAGCCTGAACGCCGGGGACGGCGGCGAACCGGAAGAAGCGCCGTTGCCCCCGCTGCACCAGGCCGCGTACGACGCCATCGAAGCGGGGGACTACGAGTCGGCGGCAGAAGCGTACAGGCAGGCCCTCAACGAGATGCCGTCCGATCACGAGGCCAAGGCCGGCCTGGCGCAGGTGGAGCTGATGGCCAGGCTGCAGGTGGTGTCCGCCCAGGACACCGAGGCCATCCGGTCGCTGGCGGCCAAGGAGCCGGACAACATTGAAGCGCAGCTGGGCGTCGCGGACCTTGATGTCGCCGGGGGCCACGTTGAGGATGGGCTGAACCGCGTGGTGGCCTTCATCGGCCGGAACTTCGGCCCGGAGCGTGAGACCGCACGGGTGCGGCTGCTGGAGCTGTTTGACGTAGTGGGGGCCTCGGATGAACGCGTGGCCAAGGCGCGCCAGGCCCTGGCGAGGGTGCTCTTCTAGTGCCGGCGCTGTTCGAGCCGCTGAAGCTGAGGTCGCTGGAACTGCAGCACCGGGGCTGGGTATCGCCCATGTGCCAGTACAGTTGCGATGCCGACGCCGCCCCGGGAGTTCCCAACGACTGGCACCTGATGCATTTGGGCTCCTTTGCCGCCGGCGGGGCCGCGCTGATCCTCACCGAGGCGGCAGCCGTGAACCCCGAAGGCCGCATCAGCCCGCGCGATGCCGGCATCTGGAACGACGATCAGGTGCAGGCCTGGCGGCGGATTACCTCGTTCGTGCACGAGCACGGCACCGGTGGGGCCAGGATCGGCGTCCAGTTGGCCCACGCCGGCCGGAAGGCCTCCACGTTCTGGCCATTTTCCGGCCGGCGCGGGACCGTGCCCGAAGCCGAGGGCGGCTGGGCCACGGTGGGCCCATCGGCAATCGCCTTCGAGGGGTACGACACTCCGGCCGCCATGACCGGGGACCAGATCCAGGCAGTGATTGCGGACTTCGCAGCTGCTGCGGTCCGGGCGGTCGATGCCGGCTTCGACACTGTGGAGATCCACGGCGCCCACGGCTACCTGCTGCACCAGTTCCAGAGCCCCTTGAGCAACACCCGTGACGACGAATGGGGAGGCGACGAGGAACGGCGGAACCGTCTGATGCTCGCTGTCATCGATGCCGTCCGGTCCGCCATCCCGGACTCGATGCCGCTCCTGCTGCGGATTTCCGCCAGCGACTGGGCGTCGGGCGGCATCGGCCTGCCGGAGTCTGTCCGCCTGGCCCGCCAGGCGGCGGAGCATGGCGTGGACCTGATCGACGTTTCCAGCGGGGGAGCGGTGGCCCACCAGGAAATCACCGTGGGCCCGGGCTACCAGACCGGATTCGCTGCCGCCATCCGGGAGGAAGCCGGAGTGTCAACCGGTACGGTGGGACTCCTGACCTCCGCCGGGCAGGCGGAGCACGCCGTGGCCACTGGCCAGGCGGATGCGGTGCTGATTGCCAGGGCGGCGCTCCGCGATCCGCACTGGTGGCTTCGTGCGGCCTTCGAACTGGGCCATGACCTGCCGTGGGTTCCGCAGTATGAGCGCGCCATTCCGCGGCGCTCGTTCTGAACGGCATGCCCTGAACGGTCGAAGCCATCGGATGACGCGGCACCTCGCGGCGCCGCACCGTCCGGCAAGCCCGCCTCCGGCTCTTCCTCTTCCGGGCCCACCGGCAAGGAACTGGAGGCTGCCATCCTGAAGCTGCTGGCCGCCCGGGCAGCCACATCCACCATTTGCCCGTCCGATGCCGCCCGCGCCGTGGGCGGCGAGCACTGGCGGGGTTTGATGGAGCCGGTCCGCCAAGCCGCTCGCCGGCTGGTTGACGCCGGCGACGTCGAGGTCACCCAGGGTGGTTCCGTGGTGGATCCGGGCACCGCCAAGGGCCCCATCCGCATCCGCAAGGCCCGCTAGGCACCCGCCCGCGGACGCCGTCGTACGCCTTTGTCGCTACTCCTCCGGGAGGACCCCAGGGGCGGTACCTGCGGGCTAGTCTGGCTTCATGACTGCTCCGCAACCGCACCCGGCGCTTCCACCCACCCCCGCCGGCCCACCCCCTGGCGGGGCCGTTCCGGCCCTGTCCATCCGGGGGCTGGCCAAGCGTTTTGGCACCAAGATCGCCGTGGACGGAATCAGCCTCGATGTCCCGGCCGGCTCCTTCTACGGCATCGTGGGTCCCAACGGCGCCGGCAAGACCACCACCCTGTCGATGGCGACGGGGCTTCTCCGCCCGGATTTCGGCACGGCCCTGGTGCACGGCGTGGACGTCTGGGCGAATCCCCTTGAGGCCAAAAGGCTGATGGGCATCCTCCCGGATGGCGTCCGGCTCTTTGACCGCCTCACCGGAGAACAGCTCATCACCTATGCCGGGCTGCTGCGCGGTATGGACCGCGAGGTGGTGGTTTCCCGGGTGGGTGAGCTGCTCGCTGCCATGGACCTGGCCGCGGACGCCGGCACCCTGGTGGTGGACTACTCGGCCGGCATGACCAAGAAGATCGCCCTCGCCTCGGCACTGATCCACGCCCCGCGGCTCCTGGTCCTCGATGAGCCTTTTGAAGCCGTGGACCCTGTCTCTGCGTCGAATATCCGGTCAATCCTGGACAGCTACGTCGCCTCGGGCGGAACTGTCATTGTCTCCAGCCATGTAATGGACCTGGTGCAGCGCATGTGTGACCACGTGGCAGTGGTGGCAGGCGGCCGTGTGCTGGCTGCCGGAACCGTTGACGAGGTCCGCGCCGGAGCCTCACTGGAAGACCGGTTCGTCCAGCTGGTGGGCGGCCGGAGCCACACGGAAGGGCTGGAATGGTTGCGCACCTCCTAAGGCTCAAGCTGACACTGCTGCGCAACGGACTCAAGCGCAGCCCCTGGCAAATCGTGGGTATTGCCTTTGGCGCCCTCTATGCCGTGGGAATCGTGGGGGCGTTGGTGGTCGCGCTGATCATGGTGGGGCGCGAAGGCAACGAGATTGCACAGACTGCCGTGGTGCTGGGCGGATCCATCGCCATCCTTGGGTGGGGGCTCATCCCGGTGGCCGTGTCCTCTGCCGATATGACCCTGGACCCGCTGCGGTTCACCACCTTCGCCGTGCCCATGCGGCAGCTTCTGGCGGGGCTTGCACTGGGCGGCCTGATTGGCATCCCCGGGGTGGCCACCGCACTGGTGGGTCTTGCCACTGTAGCAACCTGGTCACGGGGCATCCTTTCGGCCGGCGCCGCACTGGTGGGGGCCGTGCTGGGCATCCTGACCTGCATCATCCTGTCCAAAGTGGTGACCACCGCCACGGCCAGCCTTGCCTCGTCCCGGCGCTTCAAGGACATCAGCGGCGTGGTCTTCATGATTCCGCTGATCCTGCTGGGGCCCATCGTGGCAGGCGTGGCACAAGGCATCGGCGCCTCGGCGGCGTTCCTGCCGGACTTCGCCCGTGCCCTGGCGTGGACACCGCTGGGTGCGGCCTGGGCCCTCGGCGGAGACATTGACGCCGGCCAACCCGGCGCCGCCGGCCTGAAACTGCTGATCGCCGCCGCGACGCTGGCGGCCCTTACCTGGTGCTGGAAAGTCCTCCTGGAACGCGCGCTGGTGAACCCGCCCTACGCAGGCGGTGGAAGCCGGAAGGGTGGAAAGCTGGGAATGTTCGCCCTGCTGCCGCCAACACCCACCGGAGCCGTAACGGCCCGTTCACTCACGTACTGGCTGCGCGACCCCCGCTACGGCGGATCGCTCATTGTCATTCCGCTGCTGGCCGTGGTGCTGTTCTTCCAAGCCAGCCAGGGGGACAGCCTGGGCACCCTTTCCGTGCTCGGACCGCTCACGGCTTTCCTCATGGCCTGGTCCATTTCTGCCGACATCTCCTACGACAACACCGCCTTCGCCCTCCACCTGGCCACCGGGGTCCGGGGAACCGCAGACCGCCTGGGCCGTGCACTGGCGTGCCTGATCCTCTCCGTCCCGGTGGTGCTGGCCTTCACTGTGGTGCCTTTTGCCTTCACCGGGTCCTGGGAGTGGTTGCCGGGCGTGCTGGGCCTGTCACTGGGCATGCTGCTCAGCGGGCTGGGACTGTCATCAGTGGTGTCCGCCCGGTACAACGTCGCCGTTCCGCTGCCGGGTGACAGCCCGTTTAAGAAGCCGCCGGGAAATGTTGGCCAGACCATGCTGGTGCAATTCGGCGGCATGGGAGTGCTTGCCCTCCTGGTCATTCCGGAGGCCGCGCTGCTCATCGTGCAGAGCGTCACGGGTAATCCGTTCTTCGGGTGGCTGAACCTTGGCGTAGGCCTGGCCCTGGGGCTGGTACTTTTTGTGGTGGGCGTCAGGGTTGGCGGCCGCTGGCTGGAAGCCCGCGGTCCGGAAATGCTGGCCCAACTCACTGTGAACCGTTGATCTACCACCCCCGAAGGACGGCCTGACGTGGAAGTTGTAATCCTGGGCGGCAGCCGTCCCATCGGGAAGCTGGCGGCTGACGCCATCGAAGGGCTGTTGCGGCGTAAACCGGACGCTGTGCTGGGGCTGGCCACCGGGTCCTCGCCCCTGCCCGTCTACGAGGAACTGGCCGCGCGCCACGCAACAGGGCTGGATTTCAGCCGGGCGTCAGGCTTCGCCCTCGACGAATATGTGGGGCTGCCCGAGGGGCACCCCGAGCAGTACCGGAACGTGATCCGCCGCGAATTCACCGACCGGATCAATATCGACCCCGCCAACGTCCATTCGCCGGACGGCTCCGCCGCGGACATCCCGGCAGCCTGCGATGCCTATGAAGCCGCCATCGCCGCTGCCGGGGGCGTGGACCTGCAGCTGCTGGGAGTTGGCACCGACGGCCACATCGGTTTCAATGAGCCCGGGTCCTCCTTCGCCTCGCGCACCCGGATCAAGAGCCTGATCGAACAGACCCGCAAGGACAACGCGCGGTTCTTCACCAGCCTGGCGGACGTTCCGCACCATGTGATCACGCAGGGCCTGGGCACCATCATGGACGCCCGGCACGTGATCCTGATCGCAACCGGCGCCCAGAAGGCACAGGCGGTCCGGAACTTCGTGGAGGGCCCTGTCGCTGCGATCTGCCCGGCGTCGGTCCTGCAGTTTCACCCGCACGCCACCGTCCTGGTGGACGAGGCCGCCGCTTCGGCCCTGAAACTCGCCGATTTTTACCGGCACACCTATGACAACAAACCCTCCTGGCAGGGTATTTAGGGTCGCCTCCCGCACGCGGGCGCGTCGCGGGAACGTACGACGCCGGGCTTCGCCGGGGTGCGTCTGGCCCGGGCGGACGTGCCCCCGGGCGCCGCGCCGCCGTCGGACGCTGCCCTGCCGGAAAGGCTAAGATGGTTGGCATGACTAGCATGACGGACCCTCTCCAAAACGACCCGATGCGCGAGCTTTCCGGGGCTGGTACGTCCACGGCCACCATTGAGCGCGAGGAACTGCGCCAGGAGGTCGAACCGGGGGACCGGGAGCGCTTTTCGCACTATGTCCGCAAGGAAAAGATCATGGAGTCGGCGCTGAGCGGTGAGCCCGTCATCGCGCTGTGCGGCAAGGTCTGGACGCCGGGCCGGGATCCGAAGAAGTTCCCGGTGTGCCCCACGTGCAAAGAGGTCTACGAGGGCCTTCGCCCGGGCAATGACGGCGGCAAGGGTCCCGGAGGGGACTCAGGCAGCAACAAGTAGTGACGGAGACGCTCTTTGGCGGCCCCACCCTGCCCCCGGCCTATCCGGAACGCGCAGCCTGGGGAACCGCCCCGAAACTCCGTGCCTGGCAGCAGGAGGCCCTTGACCTCTACCTGGCCAAAAGCCCCCGTGATTTCCTGGCGGTAGCAACGCCCGGCGCCGGTAAGACCACCTTCGCACTGCGCATCGCCTCAACGCTCATCGATTCCGGTGCGGTAAACCGCGTGACCATCGTGGCGCCCACCGATCACCTCAAGAGGCAGTGGGCTGACGCTGCAGCCAAGGTGGGCATCGCGATCGACCCCAACTTCAAGAACTCGGACGGCCAGCACGGCCGCGGATTCATCGGTGTTGCGGTCACGTACGCCCAGGTGGCCAGCAAACCGATGCTGCACCGTGCCAAGACCGAAGCCGCCCGCACGCTGGTGATCCTCGACGAGATCCACCACGGTGGCGAAGCCCTGTCGTGGGGCGACGGGCTGCGGGAAGCCTTCGACCCCGCGATCCGCCGGCTGTCCCTGACCGGAACGCCTTTCCGTTCGGACACCTCGCCCATTCCGTTCGTGGAGTACGCCGAGGACCGCGACGGCATCAGGCGCTCCAAAGCCGATTACACCTACGGCTACGGCAACGCCCTGCGCGACCACGTGGTCCGGCCCGTGATGTTCATGGCGTATTCGGGCCAGATGCGTTGGCGTACCAGTGCCGGCGAGGAGATGGCGGCGTCCCTGGGCGAGGCTGCCGTCACGAAGGACATCACCTCGCACGCCTGGCGGACAGCACTGAACCCGGCCGGCGAGTGGATCCCCGCCGTCCTGGCGGGCGCGGACAGGCGGCTCAGCGAGGTGCGCCGCACGGTTCCCGACGCCGGCGGCCTGGTGATTGCCACGGACCACGAGGACGCGCGGGCCTACGCCGGGCAGCTGAAGCGGATGACGGGGGAGTCGCCCACGGTGATCCTCTCCGATGACGCCAAGGCCTCGAGCAAGATCGAGGAGTTTACCGCCAGCGAAAAGCGGTGGATGGTGGCTGTCCGGATGGTGTCCGAAGGCGTTGACGTGCCCCGGCTGTCCGTCGGTGTATACGCAACGTCCACGTCCACGCCGCTGTTCTTTGCCCAGGCTGTGGGGCGTTTCGTACGTGCCCGCAAGCGCGGCGAAACCGCCTCTGTGTTCCTGCCGTCCGTCCCCACGCTGATGGCGCTGGCCAACTCCATGGAAATGGAGCGGGACCACGCCCTGGACCGGCCGGAGAAAGAAGACGGCGACGGCCTGTTCAACCCCGAGGACTCGCTGATGGCCGAGGCCAACCGGGAGGACAAAGCCTCGGACAGCCTCACCAAGGGCAAGTTCGAGGCACTGGACTCACAGGCGTCCTTCGACAGGGTCCTGTTCGACGGCGGTGAGTTCGGCACCGGGGGCGAGGTAGGGTCCGACGACGAGATGGACTTCCTGGGTATCCCCGGGCTCCTTGACGCCGAGCAGGTGGGCACGCTGCTGCGGCAGCGCCAGCATGAACAGCTGAACCGGAAGAACCGGAAGGGGCCGACGGCTGCGGAAACCGCTATTCCCGCCGTACCGGACCACAGGATGCTGATGGACCTGCGGAACGAGCTGGCGAAAAACGTGGCTGCATGGGCGGCCCGGACCGGCACTCCGCACGGCATGGTGCACACCAAGCTGCGCACCGTCTGCGGCGGTCCACCGGTGGCCCAGGCCAACGAGGAACAGCTGCAGGCGCGGCTGCGAAAGCTTCAGGACTGGTTCGTCGGCCGCAAGTAGCGGACAGGCAAACAGGAATGGCCGGGCCCGTGGGCCCGGCCATTCCTGTAGGTCCGGCTTTCAGGCGACGTCTACGCCGCCGAGTTCCATCTCTGCCACGGTCGCTTCCAGGTCTTCGGCAATGCCCGCCGTGAGGGACCGGACCACGGTGACCGAGTATCCTGCCTGGACGGCGTCGAGGGAGGTGGCCAGCACGCAGTAGTCGGTGGCGATGCCCACCACCACAACGTCTTCAACGTCATGGCTTTGCAGCCAGTCGTCGAGGCCAACGGCGTCCCCATCCGGCTCAAGGGCGTTCGCTGTTGAACCCGCCTGGCGCTCCCCGGTGGGGACGGCGTCCTCGGGTGCCAGGAGTCCCTCGAAGCCCGAGTACGCGGCAGCGTACTGGCCCTTCCGGAAATACGCCTCGATGTATTCGGTGTCCAGGTCCGGGTGGAGGTCCGCGCCGCGGGTGCCCGCCACGCAGTGCGCCGGCCAGCTGTCCTTGAAATCAGGGGTTTCCGAAAAGTGCCCGCCCGGATCTATGTGCCAGTCCTGGGTGGCCACAATGTGGTCGAACTCGTTGTGGTGGGCGTCGACGTATTCGCTGATGGCGCCGGCCACGGCAGCGCCGCCGTCAACGGCAAGCGAACCGCCCTCGCAGAAGTCGTTCTGGACGTCGACAATAATCAGTGCGCGTGACATCAGTCCTCCTCAGTTGTCTTCATAGATGGTGGGGATTGCTGCCTCGCCGCGCTGCAGCCGGTTGACCACCGGCGGCAGTTCGGCCATGGAATCGGCGTGCCGCCGGGCCGCCCGGACCACTCCTTCGTGCCCGGTCCAGCCGGGAAGGAGCTCGCCGTTCTTCATGAACTGCTGCAGCAGGGGGCGGTCGTTCCCGTCGTCTTCAGGGCGGTGGCCTACGCCCACCACCTCTGCCGTAGCCGTGCCGCGGCTGTCCAGCTTGCGCAGCGCATATTTGCGCCCGCCCACGCTGGCCTTGTTCTTGGCGGCCTTGGCGACGGAGACGTACGCGCCGTCGTCGTCCGTGCGGCTGACCAGCTTGTAGACCATGCTGGCGGTGGGGGCGCCGGAACCGGTGACCAGCGACGTGCCCACGCCGTAGGCGTCCACCGGAGCGGACTGCAGGGCGGCGATGGCGTACTCGTCGAGATCGGACGTGACCATGATCTTGGTGTTCTCGTTGCCGAGGTCGTCCAACAGCCGGCGGACCCACTGGGCCTGGGCCACCAGGTCCCCCGAGTCCAGCCGCACCGCACCCAGCCGGGGGCCCGCAATGTCCACTGCCGTGCGGACGGCCTGTTCGACGTCGTACGTGTCCACCAGGAGGGAGGTGCCCTCGCCGAGGGAAGCGATCTGCGCTTCGAAGGCTTCGCGCTCGGTGTCATGCAGCAGTGTGAAGGAGTGTGCGGCGGTGCCCACCGTCCTGATGCCGTACCGGATGCCGGCCTCGAGGTTGGAGGTGCTGCCAAAGCCGGCGATCACGGCGGCACGCGCGGCTGAAGCAGCCGCTTCCTCGTGGGTGCGCCGCGACCCCATCTCAATGCAGGGGCGGCCGCCGGCGGCGCTGACCATGCGCGACGCGGCGGAAGCGATGGCACTGTCGTGGTTGAGGACGGACAGGATGTACGTCTCCAGCATGCAGGCTTCGGCGAACGTGCCCTCGACGATCAGGATGGGGGAGTTGGGGAAGTAGGCCTCACCCTCCGCGTAGCCCCAGATGTCGCCCGAGAACCGGTAGGAGGACAGGTACTCCAGCGTGGTGTCATCCACCACGTTGGTGCGGGCCAGGAAATCCAGCTCTGCTTTGCCGAAGCGGAAGTTGGCGATGCCCTCCAGCAGCCGGCCGGTGCCTGCCACGATGCCGTACCTGCGGCCGTCCGGGAGCCTCCGGGCAAAGGCCTCGAACACCGATTTGCGGTGGGCCGCGCCGGAATGGAGCGAAGCCTGCAGCATGGTCAGCTCGTAGTGGTCTGTATAAAAGGACGTGCGGGGATGGTCCCAGCCGGCAGAGGTACTCACGAAAATCACTCTAGTAGCCAGCCCCATAGAATGGACAGATGAGCATTAGCGTTGCGCCCGGCCCTGATACGCAGGAGGGCACCCGGACCGGAACAGCGGAGTCCACAGCCACCCTGGCCGCCCCGGACATCCCCTGGAACCTGGTGATCTGGAACGATCCCGTCAATCTCATGAGCTACGTCAGCTACGTTTTCCAGAGCTATTTCGGGTATTCGGAGACCAAGGCGAACAAGCTCATGATGGAGGTCCACAAGAAGGGCCGGTCCATCGTGACGCACGGCAGCAAGGAACAGGTGGAGCGCCACGCGGTGGCCATGCACGGCTTCGGGCTGTGGGCCACCGTGGAAAAGGCAAGCGGCGCGTCCGGCAATCCGGGCCGGGGCAAGGGGAAACGTGGCTAAGGCATTCAAGTACGGACTCAAGGGCATCACCGGATTCCTGGAACCCACCGAGCGCGAACTCCTGCGGAGCCTGATTGCCGACGTCATCTCCATGTTGCAGCCGGAGGAACGCGAAGGCCAGGACCCGCTGGCGGCACTCATCGGACTGGACATGGACGTGGTTGAGCCCACGGACCGTGCGGTCAGGCGGTTGCTGCCGAACGTGGTCAAGGACGACGGCGCCGCCTCGCTGGAGTTCCGCCAGCTCACCGAGCGCTCGCTGCGGGAAACCAAGATCGGAGCCCTGCGGGCCGCGGCGCTTGACCTGGACAAGGACGAAATCGTGCTGACCACCGAAGGCGCGAAGCACTGGTCCACGGCGCTGAACGACGTCCGCCTGGTGCTGGCCGAACGGCTGGACATCCGCGACGAACAGGATGCCGAGCACGTCCACCTGATGCAGGACTGGTCCCAGGCCGAAGACGTGGAAAGCTACCTGGCGCTGGTCTACAACTTCACCACCTGGCTGCAGGAATCCCTGGTGCAGGCCATGCTGCAGTCCATGGAAAGCCGCCGTTGAGCGGCCGCCGCCGCGCCTGTAGCCGGGCCTGTGACACATTAGACACGAGTTCCAGGCCACAACATGATGGCTGAGGCTTCAGGGAAGACCTATCCTCGAATAATCATGACAACAGCCTCGAGCAAGGAGCCGTCAGCGGTCGCTGCACAGGCGTCCGCAGCCAGCGACCTTCCCGCAGCGGCGCTGGAGACCCGGCCCATCGGCGTTTTTGATTCCGGCGTAGGCGGCCTCACAGTGGCCCGCTCCATCATCGACCAGCTGCCCAACGAGTCCATCCTCTATGTGGGGGATACGGCACACGGGCCCTACGGGCCGCTGCCCATCGCCGAAGTCCGCGCCAATGCCCTGGGCGTCATGGACGAACTGGTGGACTCCGGCGTCAAGCTGCTCACCATAGCCTGCAACTCGGCGTCGGCCGCTGTGCTCCGGGACGCCCGTGAGCGGTACACGGCCAAATACGGCATCCCTGTCATTGAAGTCATCCAGCCGGCTGTCCGCCGCGCCGTGGCGGCGACCCGGTCCGGGCGCGTCGGAGTCATCGGAACCTCCGCCACCGTCGGCTCCCGGGCCTACGAGGACACCTTCGCCGCAGCCCCGGACCTGCACATCACCTCCGTGGCCTGCCCTGATTTCGTCAGCTACGTCGAGGCCGGCATCACCACCGGGCCGGAGCTGCTGGCCGTTGCCGAGGAGTACCTCGCACCCCTGAAGGCCTCGGGCGTCGACACCGTGGTGCTGGGCTGCACCCACTACCCGCTGCTGACCGGCGTCATCTCCTATGTCATGGGGGCGGATGTCACCCTCGTCTCCAGCGCCGAGGAAACCGCCAAGGACGTCTACAGGGCCCTGGCAACCAACAACCTGCAGCGCACGGCGGCCACCCCGCCGGAGCACCATTTCGTGGCCACCGGCGACGCCGTGCAGTTCGAAGTCCTGGCCCGGCGGTTCCTCGGCCCCGAGGTGCTGTCCGTCCGCCACGTGGACCACGTAGCTGCGCAGTACCCCACGGGAAGCCTTGCCCGCATCACGCCGGAGATGATCGCCGCGGCCCAGGGCGCGCGGACCCGGCCGCGGATTTCCAATTTCGTGGACCGCGCCCTTGCGGATACCGGCCCCGCCGGAAGCAGCGGGGGGACCGGCCTGTGAAGCTCACCATCGTCGGCTGCACCGGCTCGTTCCCCGGCCCCGGATCCCCGGCATCCTGCTACCTCCTGACGGCCACCGACGGGGAGCGGACCTGGAAAGTGGTCATGGACCTCGGCAGCGGTGCCCTCGGCGCAATCCAGCGCTACACGGACCTTGAGGACATCGACGCGATCTTCCTCACCCACCTGCACCCGGACCACTGCATGGACCTGTGCGGACTGCACGTCGCCGTCCGCTGGAAGCCCGGTGGCTGGGACCGAGGCCGCATTCCCGTGTGGGGACCCGCCGCCACCGCTGACCGGATGGCCACCGCCTACGGGCTGGACCTGGACCCCGGGATGCACGAGGAATTCGATTTCACAAACTGGAGCGAACGCCAGCCCGTCACGGTGGGCCCCTTCACGGTGACGCCCTACGCCGTGAACCATCCCGTGGAGGAGGCGTATGCACTCCGCGTGGAGGTGGTGGAACCGGACAAGGACGGCAATCCGGTGGCCCGGACGCTCACCTACTCCGGGGACACGGACTCCTGCGCCGGCCTGGAAGAGGCAGCGAAGAACGCCGACCTGTTCCTGTGCGAGGCGGCCTTTGAGGAAGGCCGCGACGACGGGATCAAGGACGTCCACCTCACCGGCAAGCGCGCCGGCGAAGCAGCAGCGGCTGCGAACGCCCGCAGGCTCCTGCTGACCCACATCCCCGTCTGGACCTCGCAGACCACCGTCATGGCTGAAGCGCGCCCGGTTTTCCCGGGCGATGTGGCCGTGGCCGTGGCCGGAGTGCACTACACCATCTAGCGGCCCGTCGAGCATGCCCGGCTGCCGGGGCGGACCCTGCCCGTGGCACTCGATAAGCTAAAGGCATGACTTCTGAAGCAACTGCAGTGCCCATTGTGCGCGCCGACGGCCGCGCCCCCGACCAGCTCCGGCCCATCAGCATCACCCGCGGATGGTCCAACCAGGCTGAAGGTTCGGCGCTGATCGAATTCGGCAACACCAGGGTCCTGTGTACGGCTTCCCTGACCGCCGGGGTCCCGCGCTGGCTTAAGGGGGAGGGCAGGGGCTGGGTCACCGCCGAATACGCCATGCTCCCCCGTGCCACCAACACCCGCTCCGACCGGGAATCCGTCAAGGGCAAGATCGGCGGCCGCACCCATGAGATTTCCCGGCTCATCGGCCGGTCCCTGCGCTCGATCATCGACACCAAGGCCCTGGGCGAGAACACCATTGTGCTGGACTGCGACGTCCTGCAGGCCGACGGCGGCACCCGGACCGCGGCGATTACCGGCGCCTACGTTGCCCTCGCCGATGCCATCCGCTTCGCCCGCGACAACAAGCTGATTGCCCGGAACGCCCAGCCGCTGACCGACACCATCGCCGCCGTGTCCGTGGGCATCATCGACGGCGTTCCCATGCTGGACCTGCCCTACGTCGAGGACGTCCGGGCCGAGACGGACATGAACGTGGTGGTCACGGGTTCCGGCAAATTCGTGGAGGTCCAGGGCACCGCCGAGGGCGCGCCCTTCGACCGTGATGAGCTGAACCAGCTCCTGGACCTGGCGCTGCTGGGCACCACCCAGCTGGCGGCCATCCAGCGCGAGACGCTGGCGGACACCCTGTGAGTGCCGGGGCCACGCCGCGGCTGGTCCTCGCCACGCACAACAAGGGCAAGCTGCGGGAGCTGCGCGAGCTCCTGCGCGGCCAGGTACCGGGGCTCGACGTCGATACCCAGGTGGTCGATGCGGCTGCGGCAGGTGCGCCGGACGTCGTCGAAACGGGCGTCACCTTCGCCGAGAACTCGCTGCTGAAAGCCCGCGCCGTGGCCGCCGCCACCGGCCTGGTGGCCATCGCCGATGACTCGGGGCTCGCCGTCGACGTCATGGGCGGCGCGCCCGGCATCTTCTCCGCGCGGTGGTCCGGCAGGCATGGCGACGACGAAGCCAACCTCAATCTCCTCCTGGGCCAGCTCTCCGACGTGCCGGACCAGCACCGCGGTGCTGCGTTTGTCTGTGCGGCGGCCCTGGCTGTCCCGGCAGCCGAGGGGGAGGACACTTGCGAGGTGGTGGAGTACGGGCAGCTCGAGGGCGTCCTGCTGCGCGAGCCGCGCGGGGCCGGCGGCTTCGGTTACGACCCCATCCTGCAGCCGGCAGGCCACGACCGCAGCTGCGCCGAACTGTCGGCCGCGGAGAAGAACGCCATCAGCCACCGCGGCAAGGCCTTCCGTGCCCTGCTGCCGTCCATCGTGACGGCCCTGGAAACGCAGCCAGCCTGACGCAGGTGTGGCCGGGAACCTCCCGGAAACATGCACGAAAAAGGCGCGGTCCCCATGGTGGGGACCGCGCGTTTCGCCACCCGGCTACTTAGGGTGGCGGGGGGTCTTGTGTTCGTCTTCAGGCGTGTGTTCCTCGATGAACTCGTCAACGGCGTCGGTACCGTAGGCCCGGGCCTGCCGCTTGGCGGACATGCCGCGCAGGACCTCGATGCCAATGGGCAGTACCGATACCAGCACGATGGCGATGAAGATGATGTCCAGGTTGTCGCGGACCCACGGGACCTTGTCGCCGAGCAGGTAGCCGAGCAGCGTCACGCCGCCGCCCCACAGCAGCGCACCGATGACGTTGTAGAGGAAGAACTTCTTCTTATCCATCTGCGCCACGCCCACGATGACCGGCACGAAAGTCCGGATGATGGGGACGAAACGGGCCAGGATCAGCGCCTTGCCGCCGTGCTTTTCGAAGAACGCGTGGGCGTTCTCTACGTTTTCCCGCTTGAACAGCCGCGAATTCGGCTTGTTGAAGATGGCGGGGCCGGCCTTGGACCCGATGAAGTAGCCGGCCTGGTTGCCAATGATGGCCGAAATCACAATCAGCAGGGCCAGCAGCCACACGTTGAACTTGATGGTGTCCGTGGCAACCAGCAGGCCAGCCGTGAACAGCATGGAATCGCCGGGCAGGAAGAAGCCCACCAG
Source organism: Pseudarthrobacter sp. 1G09 (assembly GCF_050038305.1). NCBI lineage: Bacteria > Bacillati > Actinomycetota > Actinomycetes > Micrococcales > Micrococcaceae > Pseudarthrobacter > Pseudarthrobacter sp. 1G09. The sequence continues at coordinate 2,756,558 of NZ_CP188306.1, read as the reverse complement.
CAGGCCGGTCTCCGCGAAGACGATGCCGCACACCAGCAGGACCACCCATGGCGCCAGGGCAGGATCGGCCAGGAAGATCTGGGGGTTCAGCCAGTCGGGGAGGAAGGAAGCCAGCTGCGGCTGGACCGGTCCTGCACCGCCCAGCATGGACACAGCAAGGTGGTTCATCAGGGGAAAGTTCACCCCTCAAGGGTACTTGACGGGCCTGCGCCGGGCGGTCCGGACGGGCCGGCAGCCTGTCGGGTCCGGGCGCCTTCCGGCGGTAAGGTTGCTGGCGTGGGTTTGGACTTTACGGCGATTGACTTTGAAACGGCGAACGGCTTCAGGGGCTCTCCCTGCGCAGTGGGCCTGACGAAAGTCCGCGGCGGCAAGGTGGTGGAAGAAGCGGCGTGGCTGATGCGGCCACCGGCTGACCATGACCATTTCGAGTACCACAACGTGCGGATCCACGGCATCACCGCCGCGGACGTTGCGGGCCGGCCCCGCTTCGGGGATCTGTTTCCTGAAATCGGGGCCTTCATCGGCGATGACGTGCTGGCCGCCCACAACGCCGCCTTCGACCTGGGCGTGATCCGCTCGGCCCTGGAGGTCTCCGGACTTCCCGGCCCCGCGTACGACTACGTCTGCACCGTGATGCTGTCCCGGCGATGCTACTCCCTGGTGTCCAACTCCCTGCCGTTCGCTGCGGAGGAGGCCGGCGTCCCGCTGCTCCGGCACCACGACGCCGCAGAGGACGCCCGGGCCTGCGCCGGAATCCTGATCGATATCGCCCGGCGCAACGGTGCGAACAGCCTGGCTGAGCTCTATCTTTCGCTGGGGCTCGTGATGCCCCGGCAGCACGCATTCGATCCGGCGGTGGACCAGTTGTCCAAGCAGAGCCTGACCGCCCTTGCCGGCGGGTCGGGCAACGGGGCTGCGCTGGTCCGGCCCTTCCAGTCGGGCTGGCCGGACGAAGGCCCCAACCCGGAGCCCAACCCGGATGCGGAGCCCGGCCATCCCCTCTACGGGCAGACTGTCGTCTTCACCGGTCAGTTGTCCATCGGGCGGCCTGAGGCGAAGGTCCGCTCCGCCGAAGCAGGTGCCCGGACGGAAAGCCGGGTGACCGGCAGGACCACAGTCCTGGTGGTGGGTGACGGATTCGTTGCCGCGGACCTTCGTTCCGGGCGGCTGACGGGCAAGGCCCGCAGGGTGCTGGAGCTCCACGACCGCGGCCAGGCCATTGAGGTGCTGTCCGAGGGGGAGTTCCTGCAGATGGTGGGGAGCATGGCGGGCGCAGCAACCGCGTAGCCTCCCTGTATGCCGGGCGGCCGCCCCGGCAGGCGAGCGGCCCTGCCCCGCCTCCGGAGTTCACGGGAAGCAACAATCTTTCCTGCAGGTAGCGGCCCGATCCTAGCCTTGCTCCATGAGCCTTTTTGCCTTCCCCAACCCCGTCAACGAGTATGCGGCCCGCGTCACTGCCGGGCTGGTGGTTCTCGCGGCGGTTGGCACAGCGCTGAGTGGTTCCGTGTGGGGTTTGGCGGCCATCGCCGCGGGATTCTGGCTGAGGCTGCTGTTCGGCCCGCGGATCTCGCCGCTGGCGTTGCTGTCCGTCAAGGTCATTACGCCCCTGCTGGGCAAGGTCAAGCCCGTGGCAGGACCGCCCAAGCGTTTCGCCCAGGGGATGGGCGCGGTGGTGTCCACCGCGGCGCTTGTCCTGTTCCTCTCCGGTGCCGTGCCGGCGTCGTGGGCTGTCTTGGGCGTCCTGATCGTGGCGGCTTCGCTGGAGGCGTTCCTGGCGTACTGCCTGGGGTGCGTGATCTTCGGCTGGCTTCAGCGCCGCGGGCTGATTCCGGAGGATGTCTGCGAAGCGTGCAACAACATCAGCCTTCGCCGGTTGTGACTCTCACCAGGAGGTCCGCCATGCCCCGGATCACTTCCGGGGCCTCGAGCACGCCAAGCCACTCTTCCGGCAGGCACGCCTCGCCGTAGTAGGCGCCCAGGATGTTGCCGGCCACGGATCCAGTGGAGTCGCTGTCGCCGCTGTGGTTCACGGCCAATGCCACCGCTTCCCGGAAGTGCCGCACGGGAGCGTCCGCGGCTGCGTCATCGGCGGGTCGGGTGGCGAGGACGGCGTAAAGGCCGACGGCGAGCGCCTCCTCCGCAACCCAGCCCTCGCCGAGTTCGGCGACGAGTTCCTCGGGCGGGACCACGCCCTTGGCTGCCAGCCGCAGCGCCACTTCAAGCCGCTGCGGCAGTTCCGGTGCCACGCCGGTGATGCCGGCGGCGTGGGCAGCTACCGCAGCGGCCGCATCGTGCAGGGCCTCGCCGGAGATGAGGCGGTGGATCAGGAGGCTGAACACCCCGGCGCTCTGACGCGCAGAAGGGTGCCCGTGGGTCAGGGAGGCGGCGTCGGCACTCAACTTGTAGACGGCGTCGGCCGTCACGTGCGGCACCAGGCCGAAGGGTGCCGAACGCATGACGGTGCCGCAGCCCTTGGAGTCCGGATTCACCGGCCGGGCGGATGTTCCCATTTCTCCGGTGGCCAATCCGGAAATGCAGGCCCGGCCGGGGTGGCGGCGCTGGTGGAGTACTGCATGCCCGTCGATCCATCGGGGCTGCGGGGCCGGCGCGGCGGGCCCGGCGTCCTCACCCTGGGTGGCAAGCCACCGCAGGTAGGCCAGCCACAGGCAGGCGTTAACGTCGGCGCCGACTCCCGAATTGGCCCACTCCAGCGCTTCAACCAGGCCGTCCACGGTGTACAGGGTCATCTGCGTATCGTCGGAGATGTGGATGCCGCCGGAAATGGCAGCGAAGTCCCTTAGCCCGTCCGGGCCGAAGCGGCGCCGGATGTCGGCAATGGGATCGAATTCAACTTCGTAGCCGAGGGAGTCGCCGAGTGCGCCGCCGAGCAGGCATCCGTGGATGCGGGACTTCAGTGCGGGCACAGCAGTGTCAAAGCTCATGCTGCAAATCTACCGTGGGCGTGCAGTGGGCCGGAAAGCATCGGTGCGGGACAGCACCACGCCGGCCCGCGGGCGGTGCCGCGTCCGGCCGGTGTCCAGCCAACGCCCAGCCGGGGCTGGAACAATACTGGGGTTGCCCGGCGGCAGCACCCCTGGCCCCTACCCAAAGGTCCCATCATGAGCACTACCGTTCCTGACCGACACGATGCCCTTCCCGGTACCTCCGACGCCGTCCGTCCGGGCCTGCTGCCCAGGCTTGGCGCCGAGGCGTTCGGCAGCCTCTTCATCGCCGTCGCCGGCCTTGGGGTACCGCTGTTCAGCATCCCGCAGTCCAGCCCCCTTCCCGCAGCCCTGGCGGCCGGCCTTGCCGTGACTGCGGCGATGCTCGCGGTGGGGCACGTGTCCGGCGGGCACTTCAACCCGGCGATAACCCTGGGCCACCTGCTCGCCGGGCGCATGCGGGCCGGCGCGGCAGCCGCCTACGCCGTTGCACAGCTGGCCGGCGCCGTGGTGGGGGCCCTGGTGCTGTTCGCGGTCCTGCGCACCCTGCCGGGCATCGCGGACAGCCGCACCGCCTTCGATACCGTCACGGCCGGCTTCGGTGAGCACTCGATTATCCAGGCGCCCGTGGCTGCCGTGCTCCTCCTCGAAGTACTGGGCGCAGCCATCGTCGTGGCTGTCTTCCTCGGTGCCGCCGCCCGTGAAAGGGCCGGCGCCGTCGTCGCGCCCTTTGCCGTGGGCCTGACCTTCGCCGCCCTCCTGCAGTTGGGACAGGCCGTGGGAAACCTGCCCTACAACCCCGCCCGCGCGCTGGCGTCCGCCGTCTTCAGCTCAGGCTGGGCCGTTGAACAGCTTTGGGTATTCCTGCTGGCGCCCCTCGCGGGTGCGGCCATCGCGGGGCTGCTGTTCCGCATCTTCCGCGCCTCACCGGCGCCCGCGCCCGTCGCCCGGGACACGTCCGACGACGATGCCTCCCTCGACGGGCACCCTGCGGTTGCTGCGGGGGCCGGCACGGACCCCACAGCCCGCTCCGCCGGGAAAGCACGCAGCGCGGCGCAGCCGGAACCTGCGGCCGGGTCCACCGGCGGCGCCCCCAGCGAGGCCCAGGAGTTCTTCGACGGCAAGCGGGGCTGAGGGCCCTTTTACTGTGGGATGCCACTGACGGGTTGCGGCGCTGGCGCAAACTGTCAGTGGCAGCCGATAGCTTAGAAAGATGCGGTTACTTCATACATCGGACTGGCACCTCGGCCGGTCTTTCCACGGCGTGGGCATGCTTGATGCCCAGCGTGCTTTCGTCAGCCAGCTCGTGGCGGCGGTATCGGATCACGGGGTTGACGTTGTCCTGATTGCGGGGGACGTCTACGACCGCGCCTTGCCGGGCGTCGACGTCGTGCGCCTGCTGGATGAGGCCCTCGTGGGGATCACGGGCGCCGGGGCAAAGGTGGTCCTCACCAGCGGCAACCACGACTCCGCCATCCGCCTGGGTTTCGCGGCCCGGCTGCTCGAACGCGGGGGAGTGCACCTGCGGACACGCGTGGAAGACCTGGACAAGCCGCTGCTCCTGCCGCTGGGTCCGGATGCGGCCGGCGGGGACGCCGTCGCCGCCATCTACGGCATCCCCTGGCTGGAACCGCGTCTCGTTGCCGGGCAGCTGGGTGTGGAGGCGGCCAGCCACTTCGATGTCACCCGCGCCGCCACCGACCTGATCCGGGAGGACATCGCGCGGCGCGCCGGCTCCGCTGCCGTCCATTCAGTGGTCCTGGCCCACACCTTCGCCAGCGGCGGCATCAGCTCGGACAGCGAACGTGAACTCAGCATCGGCGGCGTGGGAGCAGTCCCGCTGGACCTGTTCGACGGCTTCAGCTATGTGGCGCTGGGCCACCTGCACGGACGCCAGTCCCTTTCCCCGCAGGTCCGGTACTCAGGCTCACCCCTGGCCTATTCCTTTTCCGAGGCCAACCACAGCAAGGGCGCCTGGCTGGTGGACCTCGGGCCGGACGGCGTCAGGTCTGTGGAGGAAGTGCTGTGGGACGCCCCGCGCCACCTTGCGGTCCTGCGGGGTCCCTTGGCGGAACTCCTGGGGTCACCGGAGCACGCATGGGCCGAAACTGCCTACTGCCAGGTCACGCTGACGGATGACCAGCGGCCGGCGCGCGCCATGGAGCGGCTCCGCGAAAGGTTCCCGGACACCCTGGTGCTGGGCTTCGACCCCCAGGGCGGCACACCGGCGCTGTCCACCAGCTACAGCAGCAGGCTCGCCGAAGCCCCGGACGACCTCGCAGTGTGCTGCGGGTTCCTCGAACACGTCCGCGGCCGAACACCGGACGACGCCGAGAAGGCAGCGCTCGCGGCCGCGCTGGAGAACGTCCGGCTCCAGGAGGCGGCACTGTGAGGATCCACCACCTCCGCATCTCTGGTTTCGGCCCCTTCGCGGGGACCGAGGACGTTGATTTTGACCGGCTCAGCGGGCACGGCCTGTTCCTCCTGAACGGGCCAACGGGTGCAGGAAAAACCAGCGTCCTGGACGCCATCTGCTTCGCCCTGTACGGCTCTGTGCCGGGTGCGCGGCAGGACGGGAAACGCCTCCGGAGCGACCACGCAGAACCGTCCAAGGAACCTGCCGTGACCCTGGAATTTTCGGCGCAGGGCAGGCACTTCGAAGTCACCCGCTCGCCAGCCTGGGACAAGCCGAGTGCGCGCGGCAGGAACGGCTTTACCACCCAACAGGCAAAGACGCTCCTGCGGGAGCGAGTTGACGGCGCCTGGGTGGAAAAGTCCGCCCGCAATGACGAGGCCGGTGCAGAGATCACCGCGCTGCTGGGGATGGACCGCGATCAGTTCACCCGAGTGGTGATGCTCCCGCAGGGGGACTTTGCCGCCTTCCTCAGGTCGAAGGCTGCTGATCGGCTCGAGCTGCTCCAGAAGCTTTTCGGTACCCAGCGATTCGAAGCCCTGGAACAGGAGCTCTCCCGGGAGGCGCTCGCGGCCCGGGAAAGCGTCGCTGCACTTTCGGGACAACTGGAACTGCTCACTGCGCGTGCCGAATCCGAGGCCGCCTCCCTGGACCTGGCGGAGGACGGCGCACCTTCGGCGGACAACGCGGCCGAACGGCTCGAGTGGCTGCAAGGAGCCGTCGGGCAACGCCTGGAGGTACTTCGCGGGTCCGCGGCGGAGGCCGAAACGGCGGCCGCAGTGCGGACACTGGCTGTCGATGAGGAAACCGGACGCCGCGAACGGCGGCGCAGGCTTGAAGCGGCCGAAGCCCGGCGGAATGCTGTTGCGGATGCGGCTCCCCGACTCGAAGAACTTGCGGCCCGCCTGGCACGGCACCGCAAGGCCGAAGTCCTCGAAGGCCAGCTGAAAAACGTTGACGCTGCTGCGGCCAGGGTCGCCAGTGCGTCCCGGGCCGCGGAGTCGGCACTGACCTTTCTTCGCGTTGCCGCTGACGACGACCCCGAACTGGCGCCGTTGGAACTCACTGACGGCGCTGCGGCGGGGAGCAGTGCAGCTTCCCTGCCGGCATCCGTCACGGCGTCTGCCGCGGATGAACTGGGCCGGCTCCGTTCCCTGTTGGCCGTCGTGGAGGCGCGCCTTCCGGACGAAGACAGGCTGCAGGCCCTGCGGAAGCGTCACGCCGACCTTGGCAGGAAACAGGCAGAGCTGGAGGCGGCGGGAGCCAAGCTCGGGATCCGCTCTGCGGCCCTCCTGGACGAACGGGCAGGTCTCGAAGCCGGGCTGGGGCCCTTGGAGCTGCTGGCCGGAACCGCTGCGCTGCGGAGCAAGGAAGCAGCGTCAGCAGCAGAGCTTCTGGATGTGGTCCGCCGCCACGCCTCAGCTGTGGCGGCGCGCAATGCCGTGAAGCTGCGCTGCGAGGCGGCCAGGGAACGCCAACTGGAGGCCAAGCAGCAATGGCTGGACCTGAGGGAGGAACGGCTCACCCATGCCGCTGCAGAACTTGCCGCCCAGCTGCAGGCCGGTGACCCGTGCCCGGTGTGCGGCAGCGCCGAGCATCCTGCGCCTGCCGCCGGCGGCAGCCAGGGCCCGGGGCTGGCACAGGCAGAGGACGCAGCACACGCTGCCTACGAGGCTGCAGATGACGCCCTTACCCGGGTTGGCGCCGAACTGGGCAGCGCTGAGCAGTCGGTGGCGGTTCTTGCCGGGCAGGGAGGCGACACCCCCGAGGACGAAGCACTCGCCGCCGCCGAAGAGGCGCGTACTGCAGCTGCAGAGGCGGAGCGTGCGGCAGCGGACCTTTCAGGGGTCCGCGGAAAACTTGAGGCGCTGGACGCAGGAATTGCCGAGGCCGCAGCCGCCAAGGCCGGAATTGATGCGGGGCGGGCGCAGGCGGAGTCATCGCTGGCAGAAGTGTCCGATCAGGCCGCTGCGCTGGACGAGGCCCTGTCCGGTCTGCGGGCCGGCCGTCCCAGCCTGGCCCGGCGGCTGCGCTCGCTGGAGGGCGCGGTGGCCGTGCTTGACAAGGCCGTGGCAGCGCAGGCCGCGCTGACAGTGGCGCAGTCACAGGCGGATGACGCCCGTCAACAGCTCGAGCTGGCGTTGCCGTCGGCCGGCTTCGCGACGGCCGAGGAAGCACGCGGCCAACTCCTCGACAGCGCGGAGGCGGACGGACTCCAGGCCGAAGTCCGTGCCGGCCAGGATGAGGCAGCCAGGGTGCGGGAGCTGTTCGCTGCCGAAGACCTGGTTCGCGCCGCGGACGAGAAATCCGCAGGGTTTGACCCCAGCGGGGAACGGCTCGCCGGGCTGGAAAGTGAAGCTGCCGAGTCACGCGAATTGGCGCGCCAGGCGGACCTCGCCGCCGGGATGGCCGCACGGTGCCTGGCATCGCTGGCCGTCATCAGCCAGGACTACGCCGCGTTGTCAGGTGCTGCCAGGGAACCGGCGGAGCGGGCCCGGATGCTGGCGGGACTGGCGGACGCAGCCGCTGGCAGGGGCGAGAACACATACCGGATGAGCCTGAACAGCTACGTCCTCGCAGCCCGCCTGGAACAGGTTGCCATTGCGGCGTCCGAGCGGCTGGTGGCGATGAGTGACGGCAGGTACCTGCTGCAGCACACCGACGCCAAAGCGGCCCGCGGTGCCAAATCCGGGCTGGGCCTGGAAGTGGTGGACCAATGGACGGGCCACCGCCGTGACACATCCACCCTGTCCGGCGGTGAGTCCTTCATGGCTTCACTGTCCCTGGCGCTGGGCCTCGCTGACGTCGTGCAGCAGGAATCCGGGGGAGTGGAAATCGAAACCCTGTTCGTGGACGAGGGCTTCGGCAGCCTCGACGAGCAATCACTGGAGCAGGTCATGGACGCCCTCGAGGGACTGCGTGATGGCGGCCGCGTCGTGGGGCTCGTCAGTCACGTCGGCGAGATGAAGCAGCGGATCGGGACCCAACTGCAGGTGCTCAAGGGCCGGACCGGATCCACGCTGAGGATCTCGGAGGCACTCGACGCCGGTTGACCCGCAGTGGCCGGGCCGCGGTTCGGATGCAGGCGTAGAATGGTGTAGTTACCGGGTTGCGCGCATCGGGAGGAGGGACGATGCGCATGATTTGAACGAGCCCGGAATTGACCTCACACAGCCCTTCTCCGACGTCGCCGCCCACCGCGCCGCCGTCCCCGGTATCAACTGAACCCGGATCCCCATCGCAACCAGCAGCGGCCAGGGGCGTTCCCCAGCCGGCCAGGACCGGCCGGTTTGCCCGGCTTCCCCTGCTGGCCGGCCGCAGCTTCATTCCCCTTGGCCTTTTTGCCCGGCTTCCGCTCGCCATGCTGACGGTGGGAACCCTCACCATGGTCACATCTGTCAGCGGGTCCTACGCCGCGGGCGGCACGGCTGCCGGGGCTGTAGGCATCGGCTCGGCCCTTGGCGCCCCCGTGCTCGGTGCGCTCGCCGACAGGCGGGGACAGCGGCCCGTCCTGCTGACCGCGGCGATCATCAACACGGTGGCGGTCCTGGCACTCATTCTGGCGGCCACCGCGACTGTAACTTCCGGCGGACTGTTCGGAGCCGTTATTGCGGCGGCGCTTGTTTCCGGTGCGAGTTCCCCGCAGGTGGGCCCCCTGGCCCGGGTGCGCTGGATGGCGCTGGCGTCGCATGGCCCGGCGTCACAGCAGGCCGCCGATCTGGACACGGCCCTGTCCTACGAGAGCACCGCCGACGAAGTCACGTTCGTCCTGGGCCCGGCGCTGGTGGGAATCCTGGCCAGCCTCCTGGCTCCGTGGTTGCCCCTCGCCCTGGCCGCCGCGATGACTGCCACGCTGGTCCCCGCGTTCGCGGCCCACCCCACCCACCGGGCAGTGCGGCCAGCGGCGCGGAAGGCAGCAACCGGGCAGCCGGCCTCCCGGGCCGGACGGCTGCCGGCCGGCGTCGCCCTCCCCGTCGCAGCCATGGTCTGCATGGGAACGTTCTTCGGCTCGACGCAAGCGGCCCTCAGCTCGTTCTCTGCTCCCTTCGCGGGCCCGGAAATCGCCGGACTGCTGTACGCGGCGGTGGGCTTGAGCTCCGCCGCCGCGGCACTCTCGGTGGCCTACTGGCCACGCAGCTTCACACTGCCCCGGCGATGGATCGTGTCGGCAGGACTGATGGCCCTCCTGTCCCTGCTCCTGCTGCTGCCGGATTCCCTGGCCGCCATGGTGGCCGTGCTGCTGGTCCTGGGCATCCCGGTGGGCCCGGTCATGGTGACGGTCTTTACGGCAGGCGGCATGCTGGCGCCCGCCGGCCGGCTGGGAACGGTCATGACAGCCTTGGCCAGCGGTATTGTGGCCGGCACGGCGCTGGGCTCAGCCATCGGTGGCTACCTGGCAGAGGCCGGCGGCCACCACCTTGCGTTCCTGGTGCCCATTGCAGCCTCCATGCTGTTGGCGCTGCTGGGCGCCGCTGCCGCCGTCGTCCTTGGAAAGCGCGGAACCGGCAGCCGCGGCTGATGCCACCACGCCTTCGGTGTCGGCCTGGCCGGACAGGTCAGGCCAACTGCTCCTGGATCCTCGCCGCGCTCCCCGCCAGCGCGGCACCCACGGCAGCGGGATCGTGGGCGGAACGGATGTAGACGACGGCCAGGGCGGCGGGCCGGCCGCCCGGCACCCTGATGGGGGCAGCCAGGGAGGAAACCCCTGCTATGACCTCGTCGTGGCTTGCCGAGAACCCCAGCCGGCGGGCCTCGCCGGCCTCCTGCCGGTAGGCCACGCCGGTGTCCAGCCGGTCCCATTCGGCCCCGGTGAACGCTGACTGGATGGCGATGCCCGGTGCCCCGGCGTTAATGGGATGCCTCGTGCCGGGGTGCTGGGCCACTGTGGCCCCCGAATGCCGCGGCTCGACGGTGACCAGCGTGATGCAGTCATGATGGTCCCAGACCGCGATGAACGCCGTCATGTCCAGGGTGTTTGCGAGGTGGGTGAGCTCGGGGAGGGCGGCAGACTGGAGGTTTCGCGAGACTCCCCGTGCCAGGACCGCAAGGCCGGGGCCGGGCTGCACCTTTCCGGCGTCGTCGCGTACCAGCAGTGAATGGTCCTCAAGCGTGCGCAGGATCCGGTAGGCCACCGACCGGTGGACGCCCATGGCATCGGCCAGTTCGGCGATGGTCAGCGGGCCCGGTGAGGCAGCGAGGATCTCCAGGGCGCGGATACCCCGCGACAGCGTCTGGGACGCTGAGGCCTGCGCCGGCGCTGCTTCGGTCCGGGCTGCCGCGGTGGGATTCATGGCTTCCATCCTAGAGTGCCTTCCATCCTGTTCGGCGTTGACTGCAGCCGGACCTTTTGCGCGCCCTTGTCCACCTCGCAGGAGCAGGATATTTTCTATTTAGGAACACACAGTTCAAATATAGAATTCGATGCCGAAGGCGTCCACGATGACAAAAAGCCCGAACCCGTGTTGCGTCTCACATTTTCGTAGTACTCTACTAACCAACTGACCGTTCTGTCGGTAATCCTGAAGGCGTCCGGCGGTGCATGCCGCCAATAAACAATGGAGTTTCGATGACCACACCTTCCCAGGTGGATACACTCTCCGGTCCCAGCACACGGAGGGAAGAGCGCAAGGTCCTTGCGGGCACGCTCGTCGGCACCACTATCGAGTGGTACGACTTCTTCATCTTTGCCCAGCTGACGGCAACGCTGCTGTCCCCGCTGTTCCTGGCGCCGCTGAACGAGTCAAATCCCGGACTGGCGCAGATCCTGTCCTTCGCACTGATCGGCATCAGCTTCCTGTTCCGGCCGCTCGGCGCAGTGGTTGCGGGGCACCTGGGTGACCGGCTGGGCCGCAAGGCCATGCTGGTGTTCACGCTGGTCATGATGGGTGCTGCAACGGCCCTTATCGGCATGCTTCCCACCTACGCCCAGATCGGCGCTTGGGCCCCGATCCTGCTGATCCTCCTGCGCGTCATCCAGGGCTTCTCCGCAGGCGGCGAATGGGGCGGCGCCGCCCTGATGGCCGTTGAACATGCACCCCTGAACAAGCGTGGCCTCTTCGGCGCCTACCCGCAGATCGGCGTTCCCGTCGGCATGATCCTGGCCACCGGCCTGCTCTTCTTCCTCAACAGCGGCATGTCCAAGGAAGACTTCGCTGCCTGGGGCTGGCGCGTTCCGTTCCTGCTGTCCATCGTCCTGATCGTGGTGGGTTACCTGATCCGCCGCGCCGTGGCCGAGAGCCCTGTCTTCCAGGAGATGGCATTGCGGAAAAAGGAAAGCAAAGCGCCGCTGGGCGAGCTCATCCGCAACCACAAACTCCCGGTCCTGTACTCCACCCTGATCTTCATCGGCAACAATGCCGCCGGCTACCTGCTGATTGCGTTCTTCATTTCCTACGCCACCAGGACCCTCAAGATGCCCACACCGCAGATCCTGCTGGCCACCACCCTGGCGTCATTCGGCTGGCTGATCTTCACCCTGGTGGGCGGCTGGCTCTCCGACAAGATCGGTCGGGTCAAGACGTTCCTGGCCGGCTACGCCATCGTATTCGCCTGGATGCTTCCCATGTTCGCCCTGATCGACACGAAGAACATCTGGCTCTACGGTGTGGCGCTGTTCGTCCTCACCATCGGACTGGGACTGTCCTACGGGCCCATGTCGGCCATGTACGCCGAAATGTTCCCGGCGAACGTCCGGTACTCCGGCATCTCGATCGGCTACGCGTTCGGCGCCATCCTGGGCGGCGCGTTTGCGGCCACCATCGCTGAAACACTGCTGCAGAGCACCAAGTGGGCCGGGTCCATCGGCATCTACATCATGGTGTTGTGCGTCATCTCCGCCATCGGGGTAGTGCTGGCCAAGGAAACCAAGGGCCGCCCGCTGGGCGTCAGCGCCCACCACTGAGCACCAGTCCCGCGCCCCGCTCCGCTTCGGCTAAGGAAACTTGACGGCGGGGCCCGGGGGAACGACGTCGACGGCGGGCCGGACTTTTGCGTCCGGCCCGCCGTTGCTAATTCATCAGGTAGTGGATGGCGGCGTCGTCCGACAGCTGTTCGAAGTGCCGGTAGAAACTGCCCACTGCCCGGAACTTGCCCGGCAGGTGCAGGCAGACCACGGCATCGCAAACGCGCTCCACTGACGCCTCGGCCTCGATCGAACCCACCGGAGCGGCGGCCACCACAACGGCAGCGCCACTCTCGCGGACCGCTTCCACGGCTGCCCGCATCGTGGCGCCGGTGGCCAGGCCGTCATCCACCAGCAGCACGGTCTTCCCGGCCAGGTCAATGGACGTTCCGGGGTAGAGGCCCACCCGGCGTTGTAGCTCGGCACGCTCGCGTCCTTCCACCTCGTCCAGCCATTCGCGCCGGACGCCGTGCTCCAGCACCCGGTCCACCAGCGGCTTGTTGACCAGCCTGACAGTGCGGCCGCGGGCCCACGCCAGTGCTCCGTACGCGGTTTCCTCGTGGCCCGGAATCCCCAGCTTGCGGACCAGGACGGTCCCCAGTGGAAGGTAGAGTGCCTTGGCCACAGCCGCTGCCACCGGTATCCCGCCGCGGGCCAGGCCCAGGACCACGGCACCGGGCCGCTCCCGGAATTGGGTCAGAGCGGCGGCGAGGCGCTCGCCTGCCTCGGTTCGGTCTTCGAATCGCGTACCCATCTGCCCCTCCAGGCTCTTCCGGCCCTGTGATTCCAGCCTACCGCCGGGCGCCCGCCGGGACATTCAGGTTCCGGGGTGCCGGAATCCTCAGACCGCCAGGAAAGCGATAGCCGCCTGTTTGAAGGCCCTGCTGGTGACGGCATTGGTATGGTTCCGGCCCGGCAGGACCAGCTGCTCAGCCATGCCCCCGGTACTGTTGGCCAGCTCCGCGAGTTTGGGGAGGCTGCCGATCCGTTCGTCCTGGTCGCCGGCCACCAGGAGCATTGGCACGTGGGGGACCGCTTCGGCGGGATCATAGGGCTCGGCCTTGATGGCCTCGACAAGGGTGAGCAACGCAAAGATGTTGTTGGTGGGCAGCAGCAGCGCCATCTTCAGCAGTTGCGCGGTGGACGCGTCGGCGATCGGCGTGCCGTCGGCCAGGTAATCCTGGGCGGCCGTCAGGTCGAACTCGGCCAGCGGATCGGAGATGTTGGGGCCGCCAAGCACCAGGCGGTGGACGATCTCGGGCTGGGTGGAGGCAAACTCCCACGCCAGCCGCGATCCCAGCGAGTAGCCCACGAGGTCGAGCCCGCTGGAAGGGTCGCCATCCTGCAGTGGCCGGACGCCGGCGTCGAACGCTGTCTGCAGCAGATCGGCGCGGATGCGGCTGGGGGAGTATGAATCACGGTCCTCCGGCGCGCCGCTGCGGCCGTGGCCGGGCAGGTCCACCGTGATCACGCGGCGGCCAGCCTCCAGGAGGGCGCCCACCCAGCCGGTGTCTTCCCAGTTGAGTTTTCCCGAGGAGGAGAAGCCGTGCAGCAGCAGGACCGGACGCAACCCGGCATCGTCAGCGGGATCATGCACCGCCACGAACAGTTGGGGGTCCGTGCCCTCCACAGTGTGCGCATGCTGTTGGCCGGTGTGCCTGCCGCTCATGGTGTCAGTCCTCATCAACTCGAACACGGTGGCGGGGGTCCGCACGGATCGTGCGGCGCCGCCGAAGGTACAAGCCACTCTACCGGCCGGGCTGCCGGGTTTTTCAAGTCACTCGGGCGGGCGACGGCGGCCCTGGATCCGGGCGCCTGCGGCGCAGGCCAGGGCAATGCCCGCGATCAGCGCAAAGGTGCTGAACAGCTGCACCCGGCTCTCCTCGGCGCTGAAGCCCACCGCGAAGATCAGCCCCAGCAGGACAAGCCCCAGGACGGTCAGGGCGGGGAACCCCTTCATCTTCAGCGGAAGCGGTGTGCCGTCGCGTGCGGCGCGGCGCCGCAGGATCAGCTGGGACACCAGGGCGCTTCCCCACACCACCAGGCACGTTGAACCCACCAGCTGGAATAGCGCGGGAAGGACCTTGTCCGGGAAGAGCAGTTCCAGCACGGTGGCCACGAAGCCGAAGGCCACCGATACAGCCACGGCAAGCATCGGCACGCTGGCCCCGCTGAGCCGCGTCAGGAACTGCGGGGCTTCGCCGCGTTCCGCGAGCGAGTAGGCCATCCGGGAGGCGCCGTACAGATTGGCGTTGAGTGCGGACAGGAGAGCGACGACGGCCACCAGGGTGATCGCCGTTGCCGCACCGGGGATGCGGGCGGCGTCCAGGACGCCGGCGAAGGGGGACGCCAGGCTTTCGGAGGTGGCCGGAAGGACCGCAGCGATGACGAACACGGAGCCGATATAGAAAACAAGGATGCGCCAGACCACCGTGCGGATGGCCCTGCCCACGCTGCGCTCGGGGTCCTGGGTCTCGGCAGCGGCGACCGAGACGATCTCCGTGCCGCCGAACGCAAAGATCACCACGAACAGTGCGGCGGCCACCCCACCGAGGCCCTGCGGGGCGAAGTCGGAGGTGATGTTGGACAATCCAGGCGACGTGACGGACGGGAGCAAGCCCAGCAAGAGGGCGGCACCGACTGCCAGGAAGAGCACGATCGCGGCCACCTTGAGGATGGCGAACCAGAACTCGAACTCACCGAAGTTCCGCACCCCGGCGAGGTTGATCGCGGTGAACGCCACCATGAAGGCAAGTGCCAGGGCCCAGACCGGAACCACGGGCCACACGGAGTACAGGAGCCCGGCGGCGCCAAGGGCCTCGGCGGCGATGACCACCACCAGCTGCAGCCACCACAGCCAGCCGATGGTGGCGCCGGCGGTCCGCCCCAGCGCGCGTTCGGCATACACCGAAAAGGCGCCGCTGTTGGGGTTCGCGGCTGCCATCTCACCCAGGGCCCACATCACCAGGATGATCAGCGTGCCCGCCACGAGGTAGGACAGCAGGACGGCGGGGCCGGCAGCCTGCACCCCGGCTCCGGAGCCGAGGAACAGCCCGGCGCCGATGGCGCTGCCCAGGCCCATCATGGTCAGCTGGCGGGGTTTCATGGTGTGGCCCAGGTGGCGTTCCGGGCGTACGGATGCGGACTTCGTCGTCATGGTGCGGTTGAACCTTCTTGGGGTTTGGCGTGATATTCCTCGTGGGACCTCTTGAATTTACTCCCTTCGCCGGGAGGGCGCTCACCGGGCCGGCCCGGTGAGCGCCCGGCCGCGTCAGCAGAAACATTTCCCATCCGGCCCGGCGTGGCCGTAGAATTAGTTCAGGTCAAATTGACTATAACTAGCGCGGTCCCTGAGGGTGCCGTGTAGCTGATGAAACGAAAGGCGGTGTGGCCATGTTCTCCAGTTCGGCAAACGTCTCCGAACGCCAGGCCGCGCCGCCGTCGCTGGCAATCTCGACAGTCATTTTCGCGCTCCGCCCAAGTGAGTCCTCCGGGCGGCCCACCCTGTGGCTGCCGCTGGTCAGGCGCATCCGTGAGCCCTTCAAGGGCCTGTGGGCGCTTCCCGGCGGCCCGCTGTCGCATGATGAGTCGCTGCAGGACGCAGCGTCGCGGAACCTCCGGGACACCACGGGGCTGGCACCGAGCTACCTCGAGCAGCTGTACGCCTTCGGCGGGCTGCACCGGTCACCCTCCCAGCGCGTGGTGTCCATCGTGTACTGGGCCCTGGTCCAGCCCACGGAAGCGGCGCTCGCTGACGAATCCGAGAACGTCCGGTGGTTCCGGGCGGACCGGCTGGGCGAGCTCGCCTTTGACCACAACGCGATCGTGGACTACGCCCTCTGGCGGCTGCGCAACAAACTCGCCTACGGCTCAGTGGCCTACCACCTGCTCGGCGAATACTTCACCCTGGCGCAGGTCCGCGAAGTCTATGAGGCAGTCCTGGACCGCCAGCTGGACCCGGCCAACTTCCGCCGCCAGCTCAAGGCAACACCGGAAATCGAAGAAACCGGCGAATACCTGCAGGGTGGCAAGCACCGCCCGCCACGCCTCTACCGCTACACCGGCCGCCCCGGCCTCGACCCAGACAACAGGAGCACACCATGAGCAGCGTCAACACAGCCATCCAGCTGATCACGCGCGAGCAGGCTGAAAATGGTGCTGCCCGCGGCAGCACCTGCAGCCCTGCCCTTGCCAAGGGGCCGTGGGACTACGACCTCGCCGAAGCCCTGGCCGGCATCCCCGCCTACGGTCCCGGTGCCTCCAGTGCGGACGTTGCCCCGGCGGCAACCCCCCGGCAGGGCCAGTTGCCGGAGGAGTACAAGCGCGCCACTGACGCAGAGCTTGCCCGGCGGATCACCGCTGCCAAAGCCAGCCTGGGCGACCGGGCAGTCATCCTGGGCCACTTCTACCAGCGGGATGAAGTCATTCAGTACGCGGACTTCGTGGGTGACTCCTTCCAGCTTGCCAACGCCGCCCTCACCAAGCCGGAGGCCGAAGCCATCATCTTCTGCGGCGTGCACTTCATGGCGGAGACGGCGGACATCCTGTCCACGCCGGAACAGGCCATAATCCTGCCCAACCTGGCCGCCGGCTGCTCCATGGCGGACATGGCCGACGCCGACTCCGTAGCGGAATGCTGGGAGCAGCTGGAGGAGATCTTCGGAACCGAGCCCGACGCCGACGGCCGGGTTCCGGTCATCCCCGTCACTTACATGAACTCTTCCGCAGCCCTCAAGGCTTTCTGCGGCGAGCACGGCGGCATCGTCTGCACGTCCTCGAACGCGAAGACTGTCCTGGAATGGGCCTTCGAGCGGGGCCAGCGGGTACTCTTCTTCCCGGACCAGCACCTGGGGCGCAACACCGCAAAGGCCCTGGGCGTTCCACTGGAGCAAATGCCCATGTGGAACCCGCGCAAGGACCTGGGCGGCAACGCAGAACAGCAGCTGCTGGACTCCAGAGTCATCCTGTGGCACGGGTTCTGTTCCGTACACAAGCGTTTCAGCGTGGCCCAGATTGAGCAGGCCCGGGCAGAGCACCCGGGTGTCCAGGTCATCGTCCACCCCGAATGCCCCATGGAAGTGGTGGACGCCGCCGACTCCGCTGGTTCCACCGACTACATCAAGAAGGCCATTGCCGCCGCCACCGAGCCCACCACGTTCGCCATCGGCACCGAAATCAACATGGTGAACAGGCTCGCCGCCGAATACCCGCAGCACACCATCTTCTGCCTGGACCCGGTGATCTGCCCCTGCTCCACCATGTACCGGATCCACCCCGGCTACCTGGCCTGGGTCCTGGAGGAACTGGTGGCCGGACGGGTGGTCAACCGCATCACCGTTGACGATGCCGTCCAGGCCAACGCCCGCACCGCCCTTGAGCGCATGCTCGCCGCGAGGCCCTGATGAGCCGCCGGCTTGTCATCGTCGGCAGCGGCATCGCAGGGCTGTACGCCGCCCTGCTGGCATCAGATGCCGGTGCGGACGTGGTACTGCTGACCAAGGGCAGCCTCGAGCACAGCAACACCTGGTACGCACAGGGCGGCATTTCGGCGGTACTGCCGGAACCGGCCCCGGGCGACACCGTGGCCGCCCACATCGCAGACACCCTGCGCGCGGGGGCGGGGCACTGCAACGAAGCCGCCGTCCGGCTGATGTGCACGGAGGCGCGGCGGGACATCGCCGGCCTCCAGCGCTACGGTGTTGCCTTCGATGCGGGCCACGCCGGGGCGGGGACGGCCGGGGCCACGCACGACGGTGGCCCGGCCCTTGGGCTCGAAGCAGCCCACAGTGCCCCGCGGATCCTGCACGCAGGAGGAGATGCAACGGGTGCACGCGTCGCCGGTTCGCTGATCCAGGCAGTCCTGTCCCGGCGGGACGACGGAAAGCTCACCATCCTCACGCACGCCCAGGCCACGGCCCTGGTGACCCGGGACGGGCAGGTGGCAGGAGTCCAGTACCTCCAGGACGGCCGGCACTCGGACCTGGATGCGGATGCCGTGCTGCTCGCCACCGGGGGAGCAGGACAACTGTTTGCCCAAACCACAAACCCCGCCGTTGCCACCGCCGACGGACTGGCGCTCGCCGTCCGCGCCGGAGCGGCAGTGGCAGACCTCGAGTTCTTCCAGTTCCACCCCACCTGCCTGGTCAGCTCCGCCACCGCGCACCCGGCCCGGCTGGAAGGACCGCTGCTGATCTCCGAAGCCGTCCGCGGCGAAGGGGCCACCCTGCTGGACTCCGGCGGCCGCCGCTTCATGCAGGCCTACCACCCTGATGCCGAACTGGCGCCCCGCGACGTCGTATCCCGCAGCATCGCCCTCCACCTGGCCAAGCTCGGCGACCCCAACGGCCACGTCTACCTCGACGCCCGGGGGATCGAACAGGCCAGGGGCACGGGCTTCCTCCTGCAGAGGTTCCCCACGCTCACCCGCAAAACCCTCGACGCCGGCATCGACTGGACCCGGGAACTGGTCCCGGTCGCCCCGGCAGCGCACTACTGGATGGGCGGCATCGCCACCGACCTCCACGGCCGCACCAGCATTCCCGGGCTCTACGCCGCAGGGGAGGTTGCGTGCACCGGAGTCCAAGGGGCAAACCGGCTGGCCAGCAACTCCCTCCTCGAAGGGCTCGTCTTCGGCCGCCGGGCTGTTGAAGACTTCCTGGAAGGCAGTTCCGCAAATCCCTCGGCAACTAATCCGGCACCCGTCCAGTTGGGAAGTGACGCTGTCCTTGGTGCCCTCCACGGGACTGAACCGTTTTCCCGCGAGGCTCTTCGCCGGCTTATGACGTCCCATGCCGGGGTGTTGCGGTCCGGAGAGCTGTTGACCGGGGCTGCCGGCATACTGGCGCGCTGGGCCGCCGTCGTGCGCCCCGATGCCGTGCCTGGCTCCGCGGACCCTGCCGTGCACGAAGACCGCAACCTGCTCCTGGCCGCGCAGCTGCTGGTGTCCGCAGCGCTGGCGCGGCGCGATTCACTGGGCGCGCACTACCGCAGCGACGAAACTGTCGAGACCATCCCACTCCGGCCGGAAGCGAGCCTCTCCCATGACTGAACCCACCGTGATCGATCACGTCCGTACTGGCGCCGCCCTCGGCTTCACCCTTCCGCCTGCACCCGTCCGCGACATCCTGGAGCGTGCCTTCGCGGAGGACGCGCCGGCCGGTGACATCACTTCCCAGGTGCTTATCCCCGCCCAGGCCCGCGCCACAGCCGTGCTGAACGCCAGGGTCCCCGGCGTCTTGAGCGGCGCCACGGTGTTCCGGGACGCCATGCAGCTGGTGGACCCGGCAACGGACGTGGACCTGCTGGTGCACGACGGGCAGGGGTTCGACGCCGGCACTCACCTGGCCCGCGTCAGCGGAACGGCGCGCTCGGTGCTGCTCGCCGAACGGGTGGCGCTGAACCTGGTCCAGCGGATGTCCGCCATCGCCACCAGGACCGCCGAGTTCGTCCGGCTTGCCGAAGGAACGCAGGCCCGCATTACCGACACCCGCAAGACCACCCCCGGGCTGCGGATCCTCGAGCGGTTCGCCGTGCGCTGCGGCGGGGGAGCGAACCACCGCTACAGCCTCTCGGACGCCGTGCTCGCCAAGGACAACCACCTGGCAGTCATGACCGGCGGCGACCCCGCCAAACTCACCGGACTCCTCCTGGCGGCGAAGGCCCAGCTGGGCCACACCACGCACTTCGAAGTGGAGGTGGACCGGATGGACCAGATCGAACCCGTCCTCGCCGCCGGAGTGGACACCATCATGCTCGACAACTTCAGCCTGGATGAGCTGCGCGCAGGGGTTGCCCTGGTGGCCGGACGGGCCCGCGTGGAAGCCAGCGGCAACGTGAACCCTGGCACCGTCGCCGCGATCGCCGCCACCGGCGTGGATGTCATCTCCATCGGAGCCCTCACCCACACCGTCGCTGCCCTGGACCTCGGCCTGGACGTGGAACTGACCGTCGGGTGAAGCCATGATCTTCCTTGACGCCGCCGCCACCACACCCGTCCGCCGCGAAGTGCTGGAGGCCATCTGGCCCTACCTGACCGGTGACTTCGGAAACCCCTCCAGCCACCACAGCCTGGGGGAATCGGCCGCCGCCGCGCTCGCCGGCGCCCGGTCCTCCGTGGCCGCGGTCCTGGGGTGCAGGCCCGGCGAGCTGGTCTTCACCTCAGGCGGCACCGAGGCGGACAACCTTGCCGTCAAGGGCATTGCCCTGGCCCGGCAGGCTGCGAACCCCGCCCTGAACCGTGTGGTCATCAGCGCCGTCGAGCATCCCGCCGTGGAGGAATCCGCCAGGTACCTTGAACGCTTCCACGGCTTCTCCGTTGACGTTGTTCCCGTGGACGGTACCGGACAGGTGACGACGGAAGCGCTGCTGCCGCTGCTCCGGCCGGAAACGGCGCTGGTCAGCATCATGTACGCCAACAATGAGGTGGGCACGGTCCAGCCCATCCCGGCCCTCGCGGAGCTGGCCCGTCGGAAGGGCATCCCCTTTCATACCGACGCCGTCCAGGCGGCGGGCTGGCTGCCGCTGGACACCGCTGCCCTGGGCGTGGACGCCCTCAGCATCTCCGGCCATAAGCTCGGCGCCCCCAAGGGCTGCGGCCTGCTCTACGTCAGGGGCAGGGTCCGCCTGGAACCGGTGCTCCATGGCGGTGGACAGGAACGGGGACGCCGGTCCGGCACCGAAAACGTCGCAGGGGCCGTGGGCCTCGCCACCGCACTTGCCCTGGCGCAGGCCGGGCAACGTGAACAGGCCGGGCGGGTCTCGCGGCTGAGGGACGCATTCATTGACGCCGTGCTTACAGGAGTGCCGGAGGCCATCCTTACCGGGCACACCATGGACCGGCTGCCCTCGCTGGCATCCTTCTGCTTTCCCGGCACCAGCGGCGAATCGGTCCTGCTGGAACTCGAACGCCAGGGTGTGGTGTGTTCCAGCGGATCTGCGTGCGCAGCGGGTTCGGATGAACCTTCTGCCGTGCTGACGGCCCTTGGCATTCACCGCGAAGTGGCGCAGACGGCGGTCCGCTTCAGCTTCGACGCGGCGGTGACCGGAGAAGACCTGGACGCCGCTGCCAAGGCCGTGAGCTCGGCCGTGGCCGGCGTAAGGTCACTCGGCACCAACTGACCCGGTGGACCGGCTAGCGGTGCCGCGCCCGGCGGAAAATCCAGTGACGGAGCAGCGTGAACCGGACCGCTGTGGCCAGGAACCCGGACAGGGTGGTGGTCAGCAGCTCGTCCGCCACAGTTGCGTCCGGATTGATCCAGTGCAGGACGCCCAGGCTGCCTCCGGTGATCAGCAGCGCCACGCCGATCACCACCAGCCCGTTCAGGTGGTCGCTGGCCCGGCGCTGGGTCCCGGAGATCTTGAACGTCAGCCGCCGGTTCAGCGCGGTGTTCAGCAGGGAAGTCAGGACCAGGGCAACGGCGTTTGCCGGTTGCGGCCCGATCCACGGACGGAGCAAGGCGTACAGCGCCAGGGATGCGCCCGTGCAGATGATCCCCACACCCGTGAAGCGAAGGAGTTGCCGGACCACCGGAAACCGCAGGATTCCGCGGCGGCGCAGGGCGGCCGGCGTACGGCGGGCGTCCTGCTGCTCCTGGACGACTGCCGGCGCGCTGGTGGAATCCATCCGTCCACCCTGCCATATCGGGAGCACCGTCCCGGTTCAGTCCGCGGGCGCGGCGGTGTGTTTGGTGCCGCAGGACAGGCAGCGCCCGGGTTCCTGAAGCGTCAGTAGAGCTCGCCGGCCGGGATTTCCACGGCCAGCCGGTTGGAGGGGCCGGGCAGCGGGCACGCCCAGGCGTCGTTGTACGCGCAGGACGGGTTGTAGGCAAAGTTGAAGTCAAGGACGAACGTGGCGTCGGGGCCGGAACCCTGCACTCCGTGGAACGCGCCCTTGATGGTGTCCAGCAGGTACCGGCCTGCCCCGTAGGTGCCACCCGGCCGGCCGGCCGTGGCATCACGGAACGGCACGAAGATGCCGCCGCCGTATCCCTTGAGCTTCCACACGGCCAGCTGCCCCATCTCGGGAAGGTCGAACGTGCCCAGCCGGACAAAGTTGACCACGCCGTCAGTGCCCGTTTCCACGCTCATTTCCCGGCCGGCGCCCTCCTTGGTGAGGGGAACATGGAACCGGTAGATGGGATCGTAGTCAGCAGTCTTCAACCCGGAGAACTGCGCCTTGTCCGCCGGCGACAGCGCCGAGGCCGGATGCGTGGCAAACATCAGGTCACGCTGATGGCGCCAGTACGAATGCGCTTCCGCCGGGTTATCGGCGGCGATCCGGCGCACATAGTCGTAAAGGTTGAAGGTCCGTAACCTCCAGTCGGCGATGTCGACGGCGGACATTTCCGCCAGGTTCTCTTCGTCCATGCCCTGCTGCCCGTACGCCATATCCCCAGCCTAGCCGCACTGCCGCGTACGGAGGGCGCAGCGCACGACGACGGCTGCTCCGGCGGTTCGATGGGTGCGGTGCTGTGCAGCGGGCTGCGGTGCACGCGCAGTCCACGCCCGGCACCGGGAATCGCCACGCGCCTGGGCGGTGGGGCAGCCCGGCGCGGTTAGGCTGGCTGCATGGAAGCCAGGGGAACAGCAGCAGTACCGGCGCGGGGCCCGGCCAGGGCGGGGTCCGTTGTGGTCCTGACGGTGGTTGCCCTGCTGGTTGCCGGGTGCAGCGGCCCGCAGCGCGGCGGAACCGGCTCGGGCTGGACCGCGCAGGCGGAGCCCTCCAACGGTGCGGCGGGTGCGTCAACGACGGCGCGGGCGGACACATCGACATCGGGTGGCGCGCCGGGCCCGTCCGGTGAAGCCGGCGCCTCCGGCACTGCTTCAGCCGAACCCCGGCCCGCGGTTACCGCCGCGGCGTGGAAGACTTTCGCCGATCCTGCCAGGACGGTCAGCTTCGAGCTTCCGCAGGACTGGATCGCCCAATCAGTCCAGCCCGAGGCCGGCACCCTTCCGGGGGCGTTGAAGATCGAGGTGAAGAAGCCCGACGGAACCTTCATGGCCGCGCTGCGGACCGGCCTGCCGCCGTCGTCCGCCGAATGCCCTGAAGGTTCCCGCCGGCCCTACACGGTGATCAGCAGCGTTCCCGCGGCCCCGGGCGCCTCTCCCGGGTCCGGCGAAGGCACCATCCCGCCCCGGGTGGTCTTCCGGGTGATCCAGGGCTACCGCTACTTCGGCTCCTACGGGATCACCAACGTGGTGGGCGGGGCCGGCAACCAGGCCTGCGAACTGCGCAACACCGTCCGCGGACCTGCGGGCAAGGGTGACTGGTCCTTCGGCGACCTGGTGGCGCTGAAGGCGTTTGCGCCGGATGAGAAGGTGGCTCCCGCCAAAGCCTTCGACACCCTGGGCGCGGCGGCCGCTTACGCCGGGGAAAGCCCGGACTTTGCCAATGTCCAGCGGATGCTAATGTCGCTGGAGATCAAAAACTAGTCCCGTTGCCGGCCCCCACAGGGCGCCCAGGCACGGCACTGCTTTCCAACGCCGACACCCCCGGAGATTCATGGAACGCTCTGTTTCCGCACGCCTGGCCTTCCGCACCGCGGCGAACACCAAGGTGGCCATGGCCATTGCCGCCGCCAGGAACAACGGATACTCGTCCTTCGAGGAATCCCTGTCGGTGCTGGCGGGCGGTGAGGAAGTCCCGCTGACGGAAATCGCCGACCACCACGGCGGCCGGTTCCACTACATGGAGTTCGCCGAACCCACCGATGTCACTGTCGAGTACTCAGCCACCGTGGCCGGCCGCGCCGAGCCGGAGGGTGCGACGCTGGCGGAACAGATCCGCTACGTCCGGCCCAGCCGGTATGCCGAGTCTGACCGGCTCCTCCCCACCGCCTACGCGGAATTCGGGGGATTGCACGGGGAAGAACTTGTCCAGGCCGTCAGGAACTGGGTCTACGGCGAACTCCGGTACATCAGCGGTTCGTCCCGTGGCACCGACGGCGCCGTGGAAACACTGCTGCACCGACGCGGAGTATGCCGGGATTTCGCACACCTGGCCATCGCGCTGCTGCGGTCCAAGGATGTCCCGGCACGGCTTGCCGCTGTCTACGCGCCGGGGTTGTCGCCCATGGATTTCCATGCCGTGGCAGAGGCCTACGTTAACGGGGCGTGGCGCATCATCGACCCCACGGGGTTGGCCCCGCGGGAGTCGATGCTGCGCATCACGGCCGGCCGCGACTCGTCCGACACTGCTTTCCTGTCCACGGTGGGCGGAAGCCTGACACTCAACCAGCTCCGTGTCACGGCGGTGGTCAACGGCATGCTGCCGGCAGAGGACCCTGCCGCGCTTGTAGCGCTGGGCTGACCTGTCCCCGGCCGGTTCAAGCCAGGCCGGGTCAGGCCGGTCAGGTCCTGCCCGGCGCTCTTACCGCGGCTGCTGGCCCAGTGAGTTCCGGAGCTTGTCCGTGAGCCGGCGCAGTTCCTTTTGCTCGTCGGGGGTCAGCGCGGGCGCCACCAGGGCGGAGATGTCGCGCACGTGCTCCCGGCCGATCTCCTTCTGGAGCTCCCGGCCTTCGTCGGTGAGCTTGAGCAGCACACCCCTGCCGTCTTCCGGGGCCGGCATCCGCGCCACCAGGCCGCGTTTTTCCAGCCGCTCCACCAGCCGGCTCAGGCTGGACTGGCTGAGCAGGACGTTGTCGTTGAGCTCGTTCAGCCGGAGCCAGCCCGACGGGCAGCGTGACAGTGTGAACAGGACATCGTACTCATTTACCGCCAGCTTCCGGAACGCCGGACCGGACTGCAGCCTGCGCATCACGGCCACCTGCGCCCGGAACAGTGACTCCCAGGTTTCCGCCGCGAGCCGGACGGGGGACGTGGATTGGCTGGTTGCCATTACGCCTCCGCCGTGGCCTTTTCGGCGTCCTGGGCTGCCAGGTGCGCGGCAACGCGGGATGCGTGGGTGGGTGCGTCCGGCACATGCGCTGGCTTGCGGTCCGCGTACTCCTTCCGGAGGACCGGCAGGACTTCCTCGCCAAAAAGGTCCAGCTGTTCCAGGACCGTCTTGAGCGGGAGGCCGGCGTGGTCGATCAGGAACAGCTGGCGCTGGTAGTCACCGAAGTGCTCGCGGAAGCTCAGGGTCTTCTCGATGACTTCCTGCGGGCTGCCCACCGTCAGCGGAGTCTGCGACGTGAAGTCCTCCAGTGAGGGTCCGTGGCCGTACACCGGGGCGTTATCGAAGTAGGGACGGAATTCCTTTACGGCGTCCTGGGAGTTCTTCCTCATGAAGAACTGGCCGCCGAGGCCCACGATTGCCTGGTCTGCGGTGCCGTGGCCGTAGTGCTCATACCGCTCGCGGTAGAGCCCGATCAGCTGCTGGTAGTGCTCCTTGGGCCAGAAGATGTTGTTGGCGAAGAACCCGTCACCGAAGTAGGCCGCCACCTCGGCGATCTGCGGTGTGCGGATGGAACCGTGCCACACAAAGGGTGCCACGCCGTCGAGCGGGCGCGGGGTGGAGGTGAAATTTTGCAGCGGGGTGCGGAACTTACCGGACCAGTTGACGGTGTCCTCATCCCACAGCTTGCGCAGCAGGCTGTAGTTCTCAATGGCCAGCTCCACGCCGTCCTGGATGTTCTTTCCGAACCACGGGTAGACCGGGGCGGTGTTGCCGCGGCCCAGCACCAGGTCCACGCGCCCATCGGACAGGTGCTGGAGCATGGCGAAGTCCTCGGCGATCTTCACAGGATCGTTCGTGGTGATCAGCGTGGTTGCCGTGGACAGGGTGATCCGCTCGGTCTGCGCGGCGATGTAGGCGAGGGTGGTGGTGGGGGAGGATGAGAAGAAGGGCCGGTTGTGGTGCTCGCCCAGGGCGTAGACATCCATGCCGATCTCTTCGACCTTCCTGGCGATGGCCACCGAGGCGTTGATGCGTTCGTTCTCGGTGGGGGTGCGGCCCGTGGTGGGGTCCGTAGTGATGTCGCTGACGCTGAAAACACCGAACTGCATGATGTGCCCTTCCGTTTCCTGGACTTGCTGGCTTGGTTCCAGTGTAATCCAAATTAGATGCATTTGCATCTATCGACGGATACAACGCATCCGGGAGGGATTTATTCCGTTTTGTCAGTCGGGGCTGCCGGGCGCGGCACGGCGTCCGCTGACCCTCGGCACATCGCCGGTGGTCCAGTCGCGGAACTCGGCATCGACGTCGGCCGCCTGCTCGAATTCCGGCTGTGCCTGCAGGTCGCGGAGGAGCGCCTTCCGTTCGCGCCGGCCCTCCACGAGCCGGTACAGGACAGGAACGAGGACCAGGGTCAGGGCCGTGGAAGAAACCAGGCCGCCAATCACCACCACGGCCAGCGGCTGGGAAATGAAGCCGCCACCGCCGGTAAGTCCCATCGCCATCGGAGTCAGCGCGAAAACTGTTGCCAGCGCCGTCATCAGGATGGGCCGGAGGCGTTGCCGGGCACCGTGGGTGATGGCGTCCGCGACGTTCATTCCCGGCGAGGTTGTTCCGGCAGGGCCGGTTCGCGGCTGCCGGTACTGGTTGATGAGGTCGATCAGCACGATGGCATTGGTGACCACGATGCCCACCAGCATCAACATGCCGATCAGCGAGGGCAGCCCCAGGGGAACGCCGGTGACCAGCAGCAGGGCAACGGCCCCTGTGGCGGCGAACGGCACGGACACCAGCAGGATCAGCGGCTGTACCAGGGACTTGAAAGTGGCCACCATGATGACGTACACGATGGCGATCGCAGCCAGCAGCGCCAGCCCCAGCTGCCGGAAGGACTCTGCCTGCTGCGTGGTGGCACCGCCGATCTCAGCGGTTACACCGGCGGGCAGCTCGACGCCTGCCAGGCGTGCCTGCACCTCGGTGCTGACGGCACCCAGGTTGGATCCCGACGGCGTCACGGACACCTTGGCGGTTCGCTGGCCGTTGCTGGCCGTGATGGAAACCGGAATATCCACCTGTTCCACGGACGCAATGCTGCCCAGGGTGACGGGCCTTCCGGCGGCCGGCAGCGGGATGTTCCGGACGGCCTCGATGCTGGTGAACCTGGTTCCCTGGCCGATCCTCACAGGGAAGTCGTTGGTGTCGATCCGGACAGTGCCGGCAGGGACCGGGCTGATGGTGGCTGCAAGGACTCCTGCCACCTGCTCCTCATTCAGGCCCGCCGCCACTGCCTTGGCCCGGTCCACCTTGACCTGGACCACCGGCTGGCTCGCGGCGAGGTTGGTTTCCACCTCGCTGGTGCCGGGTACGCCGGTCATGGCCTTGACCATGGCGTCGCTGGCTGTCTGCAGGTCCTGGGTGCTGGCAGCTTTGAGGGTGATGTCAACGGTGGAGGAAGTGCCGAAGCCGCCCTGCTGGGTTCCCACGGAGACTTTGCCGGAGTCCGGAACCTTGGCCAGTTCATTGCGGACGGTTTCCTGCAGCTGGTCCTGGTCCGCCTTCTCATCCGTCACTACCGTGAAGGTTGAATTCGATGAGCCGGAGGACACCAGTGCAGCGAACCCGGCCTGTGCATTGCCGGAGGTGACCTGAACGTCCTTGATTCCGTCGATTGCGCGGAGGACCCCTTCGAGGCGGACTGCTGCGGCGCTGGTGTCCGCCAGGCTGGTGCCGGCCGGAAGCACCTGGCGGACGGTAAGGCTGTTCTGGCCTGAGTTGCCGAGCAGGTTGGTGGCCAGCAGCGGTGTCATTGCTGCTGTGGCGCCGAGTACCAGGACGGCGGCCACAAGGGTCAGCACAGGGTGTTTCTGCGTCTTGGTGAGGATGGGCAGGTAGCCGCGCTGGAGCCGGCTGCGCTGTTCCTTCTCCTGCGCCGCTGCCCGGGCGGCATCGGCGTCGGCGCGAGCGTCGGCACCCGCCGGCGCGGGGCTCTTGAGGAACCAGTAAGCCAGCACCGGGACGATGGTGAGGGACACCAGCAGGGACGCCAGCAGTGCGATGGTGACCGTCAGGGCGAACGGCCTGAACAGCTCGCCGGCCAGTTCGCCCACGAAAGCAATAGGCAGGAACACCGCCACCGTGGTGAGGGTGGACGCGGTGATGGCCCCTGCCACTTCACGGATGGCGGTGAGGATGGCGGTGACCTTGTCCTCGCCATAGGTGAGGTGCCGCTTGATGTTTTCGATCACGACGATGGAGTCGTCCACCACGCGGCCGATGGCAATGGTGAGGGCGCCGAGGGTGAGGATGTTCAGGGAATAGCCAGTAGCCGAGAGCCCAATGAAGGTGATGAGCAGAGACAGCGGGATGGATACCGCTGTCACCAGCGTGGAGCGGGCCGACATCAGGAAGACCAGGATGACCGCCACGGCGAATCCCAGTCCCAGGAGGCCCTCGGTGGTGAGGTCCTTGATGGACTTTTCAATGAAGGGCGCCTGGTCGAAGACAGGGGTGAACGTGGCGTTGGAGCCGAGCTCCGTTGCCAGCTCATCCAGGCTGTCCCGCACTGCGTGGGAGATGGCCACCGTGTCGCCTTCGGGCTTTTTGGTGACGGACACCGCGAGGGTTTCGGCTCCATTGGTCCGGGTGATGGACGTGCGTTCGTCGTCCTTGATGGCAACGTCGGCCACGGATCCGATAGTGGCCCCGTCCTTGGCGCCGGACACCGGAAGGGCCTTGACGGCGTCAAGCGAGTCGACCGGACTGCCGATCTGCAGCGAGAGCGTCTTGCCCTGCTCCTCCAGCGTGCCGGCAGGAACCAGGGCTCCGTTGTTGGAGAGCGTGTCGCGGAGCGAGGCGATGGTGGCACCGGACGCAGCCATCGCCTCGGGGCGCGGAAGGATCTCGATGTGCTGGGTGGCGCCGCCAGTGACATCGGCGCCGCGGACGCCGTCGATTTTCTGCAACCGGGGAACGCTTAGCCGCTGGAGGTCTGTGTTGAGTTCGCTGAGCGGCTTGTCCGAGGACACCGCCAGGAAGACGATCGGGAAATCGCTGATGCTCCCGGCGATGGCCTGCGGCTGGACGTCGGCCGGCAGGGTGCGCTTGGCGTTGGAGATGGCCCGGTCGATCTGGTTCCGTGCCCGGTCCAGGTTGGAACCGTAGGTGAACACCATCGTGATCTGCGAAACGCCGTTGCGGGACGTGGAGGAGGTGGATTCCAGCCCCTCCACGCTGTTCAGGGCCGTTTCCAGCGGGCCGCTGACCTGCTTGTCCACCACCTCCGGCGAGGCCCCCGGCATGGAGGTCAGCACGGTGATCTGAGGGAACTCAATGGATGGGATGAGTTCCTGCTTCAGCGACGACATGGTGATCACGCCGAAGACCGAAGCGAAGATGGTGATCAGCGCGATCAGCGCCCGGTTCGCCAGTGAAAGGTGTGCCAGCCGAAACATCGATGGTCTCCTGGAAGGGTTAGTGACTGGATCCCGGTAAGCCAGCCACTGGCCCCGGCAGGGTCAGTTGCTGGCGGAAACACTCTCCAGCTGAAGGGATTTGGCAGTTGCCCGCTCAAGCTCGGCGGCGAGCTCGGGATTCTCATCCAGCTTCACCCCGTAACCGGGCATCATGTCCTTCAGCTTGCCCTGCCAGCCCTTGAAGTTCCTGGGGAACGTCTTCTGCAGCAGTTCGATCATGATGGGAACAGCGGTGGAGGCTCCGGGTGAGGCTCCCAGCAGCGCGCCGATGGAACCGTCGCGGCCGGCAATCACTTCAGTACCGAACTGAAGGATGCCGCCCTTTTGCGGATCCTTCTTGATGATCTGTACACGCTGGCCGGCGGTGATCAGTTCCCAGTCGCCGTCCTTGGCTTCGGGGTAGTACTCCCGGAGCGCCTCAACCTTGTCGCCGTGGCGCTTGGCCACTTCCTTGACCAGGTAAGCGGTGAGGTCCATGTTGTCCTTGGCTACGGCCAGCATGGGAATGATGTTGCTGGGCCGGATGGACAACGGCAGGTCCAGGTAGGAACCGTTCTTGAGGAAGTTGGTGGAGAACCCGGCGTAGGGTCCAAACAGGAGGGACCGCTTGCCGTTGACGTAGCGGGTGTCCAGGTGCGGGACGGACATCGGAGGGGCGCCCACCGACGCCTGGCCGTAGACCTTGGCGCTGTGCTGGGCGGCGATGGTTTCGTCCGTGCAGCGGAAGAACTGGCCCGAGACGGGGAACCCGCCGTAGCCCTTGCTTTCCGGGATGCCCGAGGCCTGGAGCAGGTGCAGGGCACCGCCGCCGGCGCCGACGAACACAAACTTGGCGTGGATCCTGCCGTGCTCGCCAGACCTGGGGTGCTTCAGCGTCAGGTCCCAGCCGCCGTCGGAGGCCTTGCTGATCCCGGTGACGTCGTGCCCGTAGTTGATCTCGACGCCGTTGTTCCCGAGGTAGGTGGTCAGCTCGCGGGTGAGTGCCCCGAAGTCAACGTCGGTGCCCTCGGCGGCCCGGGTGGCGGCCACCTTCTGCTGGGCGTTGCGGCCCTTGACGATCAACGGCGCCCACTTGGCAATCTGGCCGTGGTCCTCGGAGTACTCCATGCTCCGGAACAGCGTGTGTGGCTTGAGGGCTTCGTAGCGGGTCTTCAGGAACCGGGCGTGGTCATCGCCGATCACAAAGCTCATGTGCGGCACGGTGTTGATGAAGCCCTTGGGGGATCCGATCAGGTTCCCGTCCACCAGGTGGGACCAGAACTGGCGGGAGAGCTGGAACTGCTCATTGATCAGCAGTGCCTTGGCCGGGCTGACCGAGCCGTCTTTGGCTGCGGGGGAGTAGTTGAGCTCGCAGAGGGCAGCGTGGCCGGTCCCGGCGTTGTTCCACGGGTCCGAGCTTTCGAGGCCGGGCTGGTCCAGCCGCTCGAACAGGGAGATGCTCCAGTCCGGTTCCAGCTGCTTGAGGAAAGCCCCCAGCGTTGCGCTCATGATGCCGCCGCCAATCAGGACGACGTCGGCATGTTGGGTCTTGGAAATGAAGGTCACGATCAGTCTCCGATTGCAGCGGCTCTGGCTGTCACAGAATATCCCCGCCCTGCCGACATACTGAAATTGGCCCGGCCCGTCAAGGCTTTAATTGCACCTTCGTAAAAACTTCATTTAAGACCGGGGATGCAGGGTAGCTGACCACGCGGTCGGACAAAGCCAGTGCGGAGATGGGAAACGCGATGGGGACCGCCGGGACGGTGGCCGCAATCTGGGCGTTGATGGTGTGATAGAGCTCATCGCGGTCCTCACCCTCGGGCAGCCCCCGCGCACGATTGATCTTGGAGAACACCTGCGGATCCTGGTAGCCGAACTCGCCGTTCTTTTCACCGAACAGCGGCCCCACAAAGTTGTCTGCGTCCGAGTAGGAACCGTTCCAGCCCAGCAGGTGCAGGGCATGGTCGCCGGGCGACTGGACCTTCTGGAGGTAGCCGTCGGCCCAGTCCACGGGGACCGGCCGCACATTGATGCCGACGGCGGTGAGTTGCCGGCTGATCTCGGCGTACACTTTCTCGGGGGTCGGCAGGTACGGGCGGGTGACGTTGAGCGGGTAGTAGAACTTCAGTTCCTCCCCGGCATAGCCCCCGTCCTTCAGGTATTCCTTTGCCTTCGCCGGATCGTGGCCAAGCTCGGGGGCGTCCTTGTTGAAGCCGCTGATCTTCGGCGGGACGAACTGGGTTGCCTTGGTGGTGTTGTCGATGAAGAACCTGCGGATCAGGGTCTCCTTGTCGATGGCCATCTCGATGGCCTGACGGACCTTCTGGTTCTGCAGGACCGCGATGTCCTGGTTGATGCCCACGTACATGACCGAGAACGGGTCGCGCTGGACGATCTGTTTGCCGCGCTTCACCAGCTGGTCGAAGTTGCCCACCGTGACGGCGTCATAACCGTCGATCCGGCCGTCGAGCAACGCCTGAAGCCGTGTTTGCGGATGGTCGTAGGCCAGGAAGTTGATGGTGGCGATCTGGCCCCGGTCGCCCCAGTAGGCCTTGTTGGTCAGCAGGGTGACGCTTTGGTCATCCCAGGAGCCGAAGCTGAAGGGACCGGTACCCACCGGCGCGGTGGCAAAGGCGGAAACGGGCCGTCCGGCGCGGTTCTGGTCCAGGACATCGGCTTTTCCCGCCGCCAGGGCTGCCGGAGAGGAAATGGCGAAAGCGGGCAGCGTCAGTGCCTGGAGGAAGGCCGTGAACCTTTGCGTGAGGTCGATCCGGACGGTGCCCTGGTCCACGGCCGTGCAGCTTTTGAAGATGGACAGCGCCGCTTCGTCGGAGTGCGCCTTGAAGACGCCCTTGAACGAGCTGCCGGGAGCCTGCCGGCGCAGCTCAGCCGGGAAGGCGAACCAGCGGTTGAAGTTCGTGCAGACGGCGTCGGCGTTGAATGGGGTGCCGTCCTGGAAGGTGACACCGTCGCGCAGCTTAAAGGTGTAGCTGCGGCCCTCGTTGGACTCGGACCATTCGGTGGCGAGCAGGGGAGTGGGCTTGCCCGTGGTCTGGTCCACTCCCACCAGGCCTTCGAGGACCTGCCGGGTGATGCGCTGGGATTCGACGTCGCTGGAGAGCGCCGGGTCCAGGCCGAGCGGCTGGGCTGCCGTACCGAAGTTAAACGTCGCCGCAGGTTCGGCAGCGGCCGCGGAGCTGGGGAAATCCGACGACGGCAAGGGGGACGGTGCGTTGGTGCACGAGGTCACGCCCCAGGCCAGGAGTGCGGCGCCGGCAGTGAGGACCGTTCGCCGCGATGTACTTCTGGTCACCCGTTTATCACCCCTGGATTGTGGATCTCCGCCGCCTGCGGATCGGGTCCAGTCTAGCCGCCGCCACCGGGCCGGCGCGGGCGCTGGCCGCCGTCGGGCGGGTACAGGTCCAACGCGCTGAAGCCGGGCCCGCTTACAGCGGGCCCAGCTTCAGCGATTTGGGCCGGAAATCCGGCATTGCCTACTTGGGCATCAGCACCGAGTCGACCAGGTAAACGGTGGCGTTCTTGGTCTTGACGCCGCCGCAGATTACGTTGGCATCGTCGACCTTGAGGTTGTCGCCGCTGCCCGTTACGGTCACGGAGCCGCCCTGGACAGTTGCGTGCGTGCCGGCGATCTTGTCGGGCGTGATCTGGCCGGGAACCACGTGGTAGGTCAGGATCTTGCTCAAGAGGGCGTCGTCGGTCTTCAGCGTTTCAATGGTGGCGGGGTCGATCTTGGCGAAGGCGTCGTCAACGGGGGCGAAGACCGTAAACTCACCGCCGTTGAGCGTGTCCACCAAGTCAACCTTCGGGTTGAGCTTCCCGGAAACCGCAGCGGTGAGGGTGGTCAGGATCGGGTTGTTCGAGGCCGCAACGGCCACGGGGTCAAGGGCCATGCCCTGGACCGATCCGGCGCCGGTGGGGACCTTCTCGGCGTAGCCGGCGCAGCCCGGGCCCACCAGGTTTGCGGCCGGGTCCATGGCGCCGGCGGAGGCGCTGGCGGTGGAGCTTGCCGACGGTGACGGAGCCATGCTGGAGGCCGACGGCGCCGCTGACGGGGCTGTCGAGGATCCGGAGGTGCTTCCGGAGCCGCCACACGCGGTCAGGCTCAGCAGCGCGGCGGCTGCAACGCCTGCGACCGTGAAAGTTGTGCGCTTGATTGTCTGCATTGCGTTCTCCTTGATTGTTGTGGGCCGGCCGCCGACTGGATGTCTGCGGTAAAGGTACTGATCCGGCTGGTGGGCACCTGCGCTGTGGCTGGCGTCTCACAGTGCATTCGGGCGGCCGGTCCATCCGGATGGGCGGTTCCGAAAAGTTTTTCCGGGATCCACCTGCTTAAGCACAAAAATCCCCCGGCCGGAGCCGGGGGATTCCCGTAATTACTGAGTGCGCAAGGGGGGACTTGAACCCCCACGCCCGAAGGCACAGGAACCTAAATCCTGCGTGTCTGCCAATTTCACCACTCGCGCCCGGCACCCCTGCGCTGCGTCAAAAAATGCGCACGACGGCGGATGCCAGCTTCCATTGTAGCGGTGCGTGTGCGCCCCGCCCGGCAGCCCGGGACGTTAGGCGTCGAGCTTCAGGTCCCGGCGCAGCTTGGCAACGTGGCCGGTGGCCCGGACGTTGTACTGCGCCAGTGCTACCTTTCCGTCGGTGTCCACCACAATGGTGGAGCGGATGAGCCCCTGGTAGGTCTTGCCGTAGTTCTTCTTTTCACCCCATGCACCGTAGGCCTCCGCTACGGCGTGGTTCTCATCCGAAAGCAGGGGAAAGGTCAGTTCCTCCGCGGCAGCGAATTTGGCGAGCTTCTCCACGGGGTCCGGGGAGATTCCCACCACGTCATATCCGGCGGACTGAAGGGAGGCCAGGCTGTCCCGGAAATCGCAGGCTTCCTTGGTGCAACCCGGCGTGGCCGCTGCCGGATAGAAATAGACCACTGTGTTGCGGCCGGTGCCGGGGGAGAGGGAAACATCCTTGCCCGTTGCATCCTTGAGGGTGAATCCGGGCGC
Source organism: Pseudarthrobacter sp. 1G09 (assembly GCF_050038305.1). NCBI lineage: Bacteria > Bacillati > Actinomycetota > Actinomycetes > Micrococcales > Micrococcaceae > Pseudarthrobacter > Pseudarthrobacter sp. 1G09. Next base: position 2,721,989 of record NZ_CP188306.1, on the reverse strand, counting down.
GTCGTCGCCGGTAACGAGTCTTTCAGCCATTGTTTTTCTCCTTGTTGCGGGCAGGACACAACAGCCTAATAAGCGGGGGAAGCCAGCGCTAATCAGCATTTGGCTATACTTGCTGCTATGCCTGATATGGATCACTGGCCCACCGGGCGCCTATTGTCAACTGCCGCGCGCCTTGTCGAACACTCGTGGAACGAAAAACTCGGCGCCATTGGCCTGACTCACGCCGGCGTTATCGCCATTGAGGTCCTTGCCGCGCAGGGTCCCATGACCCAGGCGCAGCTGGCCCAATACGTGCGTGTCCAGGCGCAAACCATGGGGAAGACCCTCAGCCGGCTTGAGGCGCACGGGCACATTGCCCGCGTCCGCAGCACGTCTGACCGGCGCAGCCACGTGGTCTCCCTTACCGAGAGGGGCAAGGAAGCTGTGGCTGAGGCTGTCGAAATGGAGCGGTCGGTGCTGGCGTCCTCGTCCATCGACCCCGAACTCCTGCGGCAGGAGCTCAAATCAGTGGTCCGCGAACTGGCCAGCCAGTTCGCCACCACCCCTGCTAACGCTGGTGCCTTGGTGGACAACCCATCCAGCTGAACCCGCCACAGCACAAACTCTTTCCCCACAGAACGTGGCCCGGACTCCGGGCCACGTTTTTTGTGCCCGCATAGGGGGCCTCTTCTGCGGGAGGAGTGCTCCGTTGACCCTTGCGTGCCGGGACCGGGTGCCGGGGAAAGAATGCCGGGCAAAACAAAACAGCCCCTGGCCTGCGTTTCCGCGAGCCAGAGGCTGTTTTCCCAGTGGTGCACCCCCCGGGACTTGAACCCGGAACCCATTGATTAAGAGTCAATTGCTCTGCCAATTGAGCTAGAGGTGCATCTTATTTGTTTCAATCTTCCGGGCTTTTTCTTTCCCGTTGATCTCCGCAACGACATGAAACTCTACACGAACTTTTGGTGCATGTGAAATCGGCCTGTCCGGCGGTTCCATGTGGCGGGTCTTCGGGCCCAGAAGCCGCGGAAACTCAAGGATTTCCGGCACGTGCTGACGGCTGCAAGACGTTGGAAAAGGGCCGGCCGGCCGCACTCCGGCCGCCCGGCCCCGCTGTGAGTTGGGACACAGCGGGGCCGGGCGGTATCCACGGTGTTAGCCGCCACCTGCGGGTCCTGCCGGCGCCGCCTCAGAGGCGCCTGCGGCGCGGAGCGCGGAAGCCGGCGGCTTCGGCGTGGGCGGCGGATTCAAACCAGACCTCGGCACGCGTCCCGTCGTAGTCCGGGTGGCCTTCTTCGTAATAGACCATCGAGCCGGCATCCCCCTTGACCGTGTACTCAGCTGGGCCACTGCCGTCCGCACCGGCCCCTGCGGACCCTGCTCCGTACGGTTCTTCTGCCGCGAGGTGGCTCTGTGGTTCCGGGGCTCCGTGCGTGGCAGCGGACGGGGGTGCCTGCAGGTGGTCGGCGCCGTTCTCGGCCAGGGCAGATGACTGGGCGCGGTCCGCTGTTTCAGCCGCAGCAAAGTCAGTAGCAGCGGATTCCGCAGCGGAGGCAACAGCGGCATCGCTGGAGCTGCTGCCCGTACCGCTGTCTGGTGAGTCGGGCGCAGTCGCTGTGCCTGCACCGACGGGGACGTCGGCGCCCTGGGCCTTGCCGGGGGAGTAGCTTGTGAGCGCACCGGTCCGGGCGGCAGCCGACGGGCCGGCGTCGTCCTCTTCCACGGCCGCTGTCTCAGCGCCGGGCAGGGTGGGTGCGTGGGACTCCGTGTATTCCGCGTGGTGAACCGGCTGGGCGGCCGGCGCCGGGGCCTGTTCCGCCGCGGGTGCGGCGTGGGGTGCTGACTCCGGAGTGCCCGAACCGCCGGCCTCGGACCACTGCGTCTCCCATTCCGCCTGGTCCTGGCGGGTCCGTTCGTCCCTGGGGCTTTCCGGGCCGGCCTCCGCCGTCGAATCCGGTTCCGCGCCGGCGGCTTCCAGCGGCGACGACCCAGAGACATCGGCTGCTGCCAGTGGATGGGATGTGCCGGAAACATCCTGGCCGGCGTCTGCGTGGTCAGCTCCTGCCGTGTGTGCGGCGCCTGGCCGGGTCGTGGGTTCTGCCGGTGCTGCTGCCGAATCTGCAGGCTCGTCGGCGGCTGTGGGTGCCGCGGGCTCGGCGGGACGTCCGAAGCCGGCAGCGGAGGCAATCCCGGCCGTTCCGGCTGCTTCGGCGGATGCCGCGGCGCTGCCACCGGAAAGGGCCCCGTCCGTCCGACGGTCTGCCGGGGAACCCGGAGGCCGTGTTGCGGCTGGCCGCGTGTTCCCGGCAGGGCCTGCACCGGAGCTCTTTGCGCGGCTGTTGCGGCTGACCAGCCACCACACCACGCCGATGGCAATGACTGCTACCACGATCCACATGACGATATCCATGGCAATCCCTTCAATTTGGCTACAACGCGTTCTGCCCCGACGCTACGTCGGGTCACCATGGCTGTCCAGGTTTGCCGGCAGTGGCGGGCGGCGGGCGGCATGCCCGGCGATCCGGTTTTTTACCGTCCCCCTTCGGTCCGATTGGCACTGCGGGGGTCATAGACTTTCCCTCATGAGTGAGAGCCAGATCGAAACCGAGAACAAGCCTGACATCAAGCCCCGCAGCCGGGTGGTTACCGACGGCATCCACGCCGCACCGGCGCGCGGCATGTTCCGCGCGGTCGGCATGGGCGACGACGACTTCGCGAAGCCCCAGGTGGGCGTTGCGAGTTCGTGGAACGAAATCACTCCCTGCAACCTGTCCCTGAACCGGCTGGCCCAGGGCGCCAAGGAGGGCGTCCACGCCGGCGGCGGCTTCCCCATGCAGTTCGGCACCATCTCCGTGTCTGACGGCATCTCCATGGGTCACGAGGGCATGCACTTCTCCCTGGTCTCCCGCGAAGTCATCGCCGATTCCGTCGAAACCGTCATGCAGGCCGAACGGATTGACGGTTCAGTACTGCTCGCCGGCTGCGACAAGTCCCTCCCCGGCATGCTCATGGCTGCCGCCCGCCTCGACCTCTCCAGCGTGTTCCTCTACGCCGGCTCGATCATGCCCGGCTGGGTAAAGCTCGAGGACGGCTCCGAGAAGGAAGTCACCCTCATCGATGCCTTCGAAGCCGTGGGCGCCTGCGCCGCCGGCAAGATGAGCATGGAGGACCTCACCCGCATTGAGAAAGCCATCTGCCCCGGCGAAGGCGCGTGCGGCGGAATGTACACGGCCAACACCATGGCCTGTATCGGTGAGGCCCTGGGCATGTCCCTGCCCGGCTCTGCCGCCCCGCCCTCGGCAGACCGCCGTCGCGACGACTTTGCGCGCAAGTCCGGCGAAGCGGTGGTCAATCTGCTCCGCAAGGGCATTACCGCCCGCGACATTATGACCAAGGAGGCCTTCGAAAACGCCATCGCCGTCACCATGGCGTTCGGCGGGTCCACCAACGCGGTCCTGCACCTCCTGGCCATCGCCCGCGAAGCCGAGGTTGAGCTGAGCCTCGATGACTTCAACCGCATCGGTGACAAGATCCCGCACCTGGGCGACCTCAAGCCCTTCGGCCGCTATGTCATGACCGACGTCGACAGGATCGGCGGTGTGCCCGTCATCATGAAGGCACTGCTCGACGCCGGCCTGCTGCACGGCGACTGCCTCACCGTCACCGGCAAGACCGTGGCGGAAAACCTCGAGGCCATCAACCCGCCCGACGTTGACGGCAAGATCCTGCGCGCCCTGGACAACCCAATCCACAAGACCGGCGGCATCACCATCCTGCACGGCAGCATGGCTCCGGAAGGCGCCGTGGTCAAGAGTGCAGGCTTCGACGCCGACGTCTTCGAGGGGACCGCCCGCGTGTTCGATCGCGAGCAGGGTGCCCTGCAGGCGCTGGACAAGGGCGAAATCCACGCTGGCGACGTTGTGGTCATCCGTTATGAGGGGCCAAAGGGCGGCCCGGGTATGCGGGAGATGCTGGCCATCACCGGCGCCATCAAGGGTGCGGGCCTTGGCAAGGACGTTTTGCTGCTGACCGATGGCCGGTTCTCCGGCGGGACCACCGGGCTGTGCATCGGCCACGTCGCGCCGGAAGCGGTCGACGCCGGCCCTATCGCCTTCGTCAGGGACGGTGACCGGATCCGCGTGGACATCGCAGCGCGCAGCTTCGACCTGCTGGTGGATAACGCTGAGCTTGAAGACCGCAAGGTTGGCTGGGAGCCCCTGCCGGCCCGCTACACCAAGGGTGTCCTGGCCAAGTACGCCAAGCTGGTACACAGCGCCAGCACCGGTGCCTACTGCGGCTGACGACGGCGCCTGCCGCCGGGGGCGGCGTGGCGCGGCCCGCGTTTGAGCTGTCGCCACACGCACCCTGGCCTGGCTGGCTGGCTGGCTGGCTGGCGGGGTTAGGGTGCAGGTTGGCAAAACCTTTGGTCCCCATGCCATATGATCAAGGGGTGGACATTGGAGTCCACATGGTGAGATGGGATTGTCCCGCGTTGACACCCGTCACACCAGAGGGAAAACTGAACGCATGACTTTCGTTACCAACTGCGCAGCTGCAGTCGTCGTCCTTACCAAGCGCGTGGCTCACTAGCCCCGGCAACGAACTGTCACGCGCAAACCCCTCGAAGAGCCACCAAGGCTTGAGGGGTTTTTTTATTCCCCGCAGTTTCACCGTTATTGATGATCCACAAGGAAGAGTCCGATGAGCAAAGGATCGCCGATCAGCCCCTCGCTGATGGCTGCCAAGTCCCCCGGAGCCCCCAAGGCTCCGGAACGCGCCGACCGCACGGCTGAGCATGCCGCCGTCGTCGCCGACCTTGCTGCTGTCTCTCCTGTCCTTGGGCCGAACAACGTTGTACCCCCAACGGTGATGACCGGCTCGCAAGCTATTGTCCGCTCGCTCGAAGAACTCGGCGTCGACGATATTTTCGGTTTGCCTGGTGGCGCGATCCTGCCCACCTACGACCCCTTGATGGCCTCCACCATGAACCACGTGCTGGTCCGTCACGAACAGGGAGCCGGCCACGCCGCGCAAGGCTACGCCATGGTGACGGGACGGGTGGGCGTATGTATCGCCACCTCCGGCCCCGGTGCCACCAACCTCGTTACCGCCATCATGGATGCCCACATGGACTCCGTGCCCCTGGTGGCCATCACCGGCCAGGTGTCCAGCGGTGTCATTGGCACCGACGCCTTCCAGGAAGCGGACATCGTGGGCATCACCATGCCCATCACCAAGCACTCCTTCCTGGTGACCGACCCCAACGACATCCCGCATGTCATGGCGGAAGCTTTCCATCTGGCCTCCACCGGCCGCCCGGGCCCCGTCCTCGTGGACGTTGCCAAGGACGCCCAGGTGGGCCAGATGACCTTCTCCTGGCCGCCGAAGATCGACCTGCCGGGCTACCGGCCGGTCACCCGCGGCCACAACAAGCAGGTGCGCGAGGCAGCGAAGCTCATCGCGGCGGCCTCCAAGCCGGTCCTCTACGTTGGCGGCGGTGTGGTCAAGGCCCACGCCAGCGCCGAACTGCGGGCACTGGCCGAAGCCACCGGTGCGCCGGTGGTGACCACCCTGATGGCCAAGGGTGCGTTCCCTGACTCGCACCCGCAGCACGTCGGCATGCCCGGCATGCACGGTACTGTCTCGGCGGTGACCGCCCTGCAGCAGTCAGACCTGCTGATCACCCTGGGCGCCCGCTTCGATGACCGCGTCACCGGTGTCCTGAAGACGTTTGCGCCCCACGCCAAGGTGATCCACGCGGACATCGACCCCGCGGAAATCTCCAAGAACCGTGCCGCGGACGTTCCGATCGTGGGCTCGGTCAAGGAGATCATTCCCGAATTGACCGAGGCCGTTCGGGCCCAGTTCGAGGCAGCCGGAACCCCGGACCTCACCACTTGGTGGGCTTTCCTGAACAACCTCAAGGAAACCTACCCGCTGGGCTTCACCGAACCCGAAGACGGGCTCACCGCACCGCAGAAGGTCATCGAACGCATCGGCGCCCTGACCGGCCCCGAAGGCATCTACGTGGCGGGCGTTGGCCAGCACCAGATGTGGGCTGCGCAGTTCATCAAGTACGAACGCCCGCACGCCTGGCTGAACTCGGGCGGCGCCGGAACCATGGGCTACGCCGTTCCGGCAGCCATGGGCGCCAAGGTGGGGGAGCCGGACCGCGTGGTCTGGGCCATCGACGGCGACGGCTGCTTCCAGATGACCAACCAGGAACTCGCCACCTGCGCGATCAACAAGATCCCCATCAAGGTTGCTGTCATCAACAACTCCTCGCTGGGCATGGTGCGGCAGTGGCAGACCCTCTTCTACGAAGGCCGCTACTCCAACACCGACCTCAACACCGGCCACGACACCGTCCGCATCCCGGACTTCGTCAAGCTGGGGGAGGCCTACGGCTGCGCTTCGTTCCGCTGCGAACGCGACGAGGACATCGACGCCACCATCCAGAAGGCCCTCGAAATCAACGACCGCCCCGTGGTCATCGACTTCGTGGTGAGCCCCAACTCCATGGTGTGGCCGATGGTGCCCGCCGGCGTGAGCAACGACCAGATCCAGGTTGCCCGCAACATGACCCCGGACTGGGAAGAGGAAGACTGACCATGAGCCGCCATACACTTTCCGTCCTGGTTGAAGACAAACCCGGCGTCCTCACCCGCGTGGCAAGCCTCTTTGCCCGCCGGGCCTTCAACATCAACTCCCTGGCCGTCGGCCCCACCGAAGTCCCCGGAATTTCCCGGATGACAGTGGTGGTCGACGCCGATGGTGAGCTCATCGAGCAGGTCACCAAGCAGCTCAACAAGCTGGTGAACGTGATCAAGATCGTTGAACTGACCTCCGAATCTTCCGTACAGCGCGACCACATCCTGGTCAAAGTACGTGCGGATGCCGCAACACGCCTGCAGGTGACCCAGGCTGCAGACCTGTTCCGCGCCTCGGTGGTCGACGTGTCCACAGACTCCGTCGTCATCGAGGCAACCGGCCATCCCGAAAAGCTCACGGCACTGCTTTCAGTGCTGGAGCCCTTCGGCATCCGCGAAATCGTGCAGTCCGGCACCCTGGCCGTTGGACGGGGATCCCGCTCCATGAGTGACCGGGCATTGCGCTCCGCCTAGGCAGCAGGCCACGGCGGGACGCTTGCCCGCAACCGCAGCACCGCAAGACCACCATCTACAAAACCACTCAAGAGGAGTTACGCAAGTGACTGAAATGTTCTACGACGACGACGCCGACCTGTCGATCATCCAGGGCCGCAAGGTTGCCATCGTTGGCTACGGCTCGCAGGGCCACGCCCACGCTCTGAACCTTCGCGATTCCGGCGTCGAGGTTGTCATCGCCCTGAAGGACGGCTCCAAGTCAGCCGCCAAGGCCGAGGACGCCGGCTTCACGGTCAAGAACGTTGCCGACGCCGCCGAATGGGCCGACGTCATCATGATCCTGGCGCCGGACCAGTACCAGCGCTCGATCTACAACGACTCCATCAAGGACAAGCTGACCCCCGGCAAGGCACTGGCCTTCGCCCACGGCTTCAACATCCGCTTCGGCTACATCCAGGCGCCCGAGGGCGTTGACGTCATCCTGGTGGCTCCGAAGGCTCCCGGCCACACCGTGCGCCGCGAATTCGAAGCCGGCCGCGGTATCCCCGACATCATCGCCGTCGAGCAGGACGCTTCCGGCTCCGCCTGGGACCTGGCCAAGTCCTACGCCAAGGCCATCGGCGGCACCCGCGCCGGCGTCATCAAGACCACCTTCACCGAAGAGACCGAAACGGACCTCTTCGGCGAGCAGTCCGTTCTGTGCGGCGGTGTGTCCCAGCTGATCCAGTACGGCTTCGAGACCCTGACCGAAGCCGGTTACCAGCCGCAGATCGCCTACTTCGAGGTGCTGCACGAGCTCAAGCTCATCGTGGACCTCATGTGGGAAGGCGGCATCGCCAAGCAGCGCTGGAGCGTTTCCGACACCGCGGAATACGGCGACTACGTCTCCGGCCCGCGCGTCATCACCCCAGAGGTGAAGGAAAACATGAAGGCCGTCCTGGCCGACATCCAGTCCGGCGCCTTCGCCAAGCGGTTCATCGAGGACCAGGACAACGGCGGAGTTGAGTTCAAGGAACTGCGCGCCAAGGCAGAGCAGCACCCCATCGAAGAGGTTGGCCGCGAACTGCGCTCACTCTTCTCCTGGCAGCAGCAGGACGCGGACTACGTCGAAGGTTCCGCAGCCCGCTAAGGCCACCGCTCGCCGACAGGCGAACGCGCGACCGCCAGCTAAAGTGCCGCGATGAGGCCGGGTTCACACTTAACAATGTGAGCCCGGCCTTTCCGTCGGCCTAGACTTGTTCCCATCCCCAGGACTGCAACGCAGAGGATCAGCCGTGTCAAAACCCGTAGTACTGCTCGCCGAAGAACTTTCCCCCGCCACCATCGAGGCCCTCGGCCCGGACTTCGAAATCCGCCAGGCAGACGGCGCTGACCGTTCCCAGCTGCTTTCCGCGATTGGGGATGTTGACGCCATCCTGGTCCGTTCCGCAACGCAGGTGGATGCTGAAGCCATCGCAGCGGCGAAAAACCTCAAGGTCATCGCCCGCGCCGGCGTGGGGCTGGACAACGTGGACATCAAGGCCGCCACCCAGGCCGGCGTCATGGTGGTCAACGCCCCCACGTCCAACATCGTCTCCGCGGCAGAACTCACGGTGGGCCACATCCTCAGCCTTGCCCGCCACATCCCGCAGGCCAGTGCCGCCCTCAAGGACGGCGAATGGAAGCGGTCCAAGTACACCGGCATCGAGCTCTTCGAGAAGAAGATCGGCATCATCGGCCTCGGCCGCATTGGCGCCCTCGTGGCGGCACGCCTGAAGGGCTTCGACACCAAGATCCTCGCGTACGACCCCTACATCACCTCGGCCCGCGCAGCCCAGCTCGGCGTTCAGCTGGTCACCCTGGACGAGCTGCTCGCCCAGTCCGACTTCATCACCATCCACATGCCGAAGACCCCCGAAACCGTGGGCATGCTCGGTGCGGATGCCTTCAAGAAGATGAAGAACACCGCCTACGTCATCAACGTCGCCCGCGGTGGCCTGGTGGACGAAGAGGCCCTGTTCACGGCCCTGCAGGACGGCGACATCGCCGGTGCCGGCGTCGACGTCTTCTCCAAGGAGCCGAGCACGGACCTTCCGTTCTTCAAGCTCGACAACGTGGTGGTCACCCCGCACCTTGGAGCCTCCACCGATGAAGCCCAGGAAAAGGCCGGCGTGTCCGTTGCCAAGTCGGTCCGCCTGGCGCTCGCCGGCGAACTGGTCCCGGACGCAGTCAACGTCGCCGGCGGCGTCATCGCCCCCGACGTGCGCCCCGGCATCCCGCTCATCGAGAAGCTGGGCCGCATCTTCACTGCGCTGACCCACGACTCGCTGACGCAGTTCGACATTGAAGTTGCCGGCGAAATCTCCTCGCTGGACGTCAAGGTGCTGGAACTGGCGGCCCTGAAGGGGATCTTCGCCGACGTTGTCACCGAACAGGTTTCCTACGTCAACGCCCCGGTGATCGCCGAGCAGCGCGGCATCAACGTCCGCCTGATCACCACACCGGATACCGAGTCCTACCGCAACGTGCTGACCCTGCGCGGCGCACTGAGCGACGGCAGCCAGATCTCCGTGGCGGGCACCCTGACCGGTCCCAAGCAGATCCAGAAGCTGGTGGGCATCAACGGCTTCGAGGTGGAAATCCCCATCAGCGAACACCTCGTGGTGGTGGCTTACGCCGACCGTCCCGGCGTCATCGGCACCATCGGCCACATCCTGGGCATGAACAACATCAACATCGCCGGCATGCAGGTGGCCCGCCACGACGAAGGCGGACAGGTGCTGGCGCTCCTGACCATCGACAGTTCTGTCCCGCAGCAGGTCCTGGACGCCATCAAGGCCGGCATCGGCGCCGAGATGGTCCGCGAAGTGGACCTGGAGGACTAGTCCGCCCGTTCGCGCGAAACGCCGAACGACACGTCTCCGCTCGGCGCGTCCCGGCGCGGCCACGTATGATTGGCCGGTCTGCTTAATATGGCCTGGTCCCTTCTCGGGACCGGTCCGGCAGGCCGGCCAATACTTTTTGCACATCCGTCCGTAATCGTCCATGTCCGCTGCCGCCACGTGGTCGACACGGGTGTGCGCTACGCAATCCAGGTTTCAGGGAGTTCAATGAACGCCGTCCAGAGGTTCATCAGGAGCAAAGTGCTGCTGTTGACCGCGGCCATCCTGATCGCAGCCATGTGCTTGTCGGTCCTCGTCCAAAGCCAGTCACAGGCTGCACTCAACAGGACCGTGGATGAAAATTCACGCGGCCTGTACGACGTGCTGGTCCAGGCCAAGGCTCCTGCTGGAGCCTTGCTGCAGCCCGAGATTGCCAACGGCACCGGCGGGATCAGCTTCGAGCAGCTGGATTCGATCCGGAAGCTCTCCGGAACGTCGGTGGCTGCCCCCATCAGCCTCGTGTCCCGCGTGACTCAGAACCTTGAGGCGCCCCGGCTGGACGCCATGGACTACCTCGGCTACAACGCCGGCCTCGCCGGAACGGCAACGGCCGACCAGGCTGCCGGAGCCACGTCCCCGGACAAGTGGCCCGCCGCTGAATCCGTGCTGGGCGACAAGGCCAAGAAGTACCGCCTGACCGCCAGCGCAGTGAGCTCGGACGGCGTTTCCGAACAGACACTGTTTAAGTCCACCGCCGAGGGAACGCTGGGCAAGGCCAAGCTCGTTGAAGAGAAAGCCGCCGGAGGCAGCAGCATCCGCATCGCTGCGCCCGCCGGCGAAACCGGCATCAAATTCCCGTCCCCGGCCGGCGGTTCCGAGCACAACCTGTTCAACCTGTCCGTCTCCCTGCCGCTCGCTCCCGAGGTGACGGAATCCGTGGTGGCCGTTGACCCCGCATCGGAGCGCGCCCTCCTTGGCACTGCCGGGGACTTCCTGGCCCCGCTCGAAAAAGCGCCGCCTGCCGACGCACGGAACGCCGGCGCCGTCGGCCGGTACCTCGAAGGCCTCTTCACCAACGGCATTGGCCTCGACGAACTCAAGGACGGGCCGGACTTCCTGGGCGTAAAGCTCAAATACTGGGCACCCCTGATGACCCAGTACCAGCAGGCCAAGCGCACCGGCCAGCTGACGTCCGACTCCCAGGCCATCCCCCTGGTGGTCCGCTCCGGCACCTCCCTTGACCTGAAGTACAACGTCAAGATCGAAGAGATCGACGACTCCGGCAAGGTCATCAACGAGGTGGGCACCGCCACCCGCTCCCTCGACAAGGACTACCTCCCGTTCGTCTCGAAGGACCCCTTTGCGCTGTCCTGGCCCGGCTCGACCGACCACACATCGCTGCTGGGTGCCAACGGGAACTTCAACCAGGGTCTCTACACGCCCGCAAAATGGAGCACCGACTTTGCGGCAGCTCCCAAGTACTCCGACGCGGGCACGGCGGCCAACGGCGCCGTGGACAAGAACGCCGTCCCCGGTGAATGGGTAACCGTCAACCGCCTGCCCGAAAAGAGCGCCAACGGTGCCCCGGTGGACCAGACCCAGCGCGAGCCCGTGGACGAGCGGTCCTACCGGGACAACCTGTCCACCGGAGAGAAGCAGGCTTCCCCGCTGGCCATGGTGTACGGCACGTTCGACCCGGCAGCAGTGGCCGAGGCCTCCGGAGACGTCAACAAGCTGCCCCTGGGCGGCTACGACCCCACACCGTTCACGATGGTCAAGGACGCCGAAGGCAAGGATGTTCCGGCGACGGAGCTCCAGCCGTCCCTCAGCGCCACCGGACTGGCCAGCCAGTCCGCGGGCGCCATCACGGACTACTACGGCCTCGCCGCAGCCCGCGGCTACACCAACAACGCCAACGTCATCGACGCCATCCGGGTCCGCGCCAAGGCGCCGGGCAGCTGGAAGGAAGCACAGCCCGACGTCGAGAAGCTCGCCGCGGAGATCCGCGACATGGGACTGGAAGCCACCATCGTGGCAGGTTCAGCCCGTGAAGACGCCAGCATCTTCGTCCCCGGCTACTCCAAGGACGACGCCGGCAAAGAATCGCCGCTGGGTACCGTCCAGCAGTCCTGGGTCCGGCAGAACGCCGCCGACGCCGTCACCGGATCGCTGTCCGGAACCAACGTCACCCTGCTGTTCCTGACCCTCTGCGGGGCCGCCCTCCTCACCGGGGCATCAACGGTGAGCTACATCCGCAAACGGCGCAGCGAGGCCGGAACCCTCCGCGCCATGGGCTGGACCCAGCGGAGGATCCGCAGCTGGGTGCTCGAGGAATTCGGCGTCGGCGCGGTCCTGCTGGCCGTGGCGGGCATCGCGCTGAGCCTCATCAGCTGGAGCCTGTCCACCGCACTCGTTTGCGCCGCGGTCCTGGTGCTCTACGCCGCCGCAGCACTGTTTGCCGCACAGCAGCTCAAGCACCGCGACGTCATCGACCAGGAACCGCAGCACGACGAACGGCTGATCCCGGTGGACTCGCCGCTGACCTTCGCCAACCGCCAGCTGGGCACCAACAAGTTCAACACCCTGTCCCTGGCCGTGGCAGTGGGTGTCTTCGGTGCCGCCGTGGGTGGACTGATCGCACTGCTGATCGACATTCCCCGCGCAGCCGGCGCCAGCGCGCTGAGCGGACTTGCCGCAGCCAGCGTGGCGCTGCCCAGCATCCTGCTGGCGATCGCCGGCGTGGCCGTGGGACTCGTCCTCACCCTGGTCACCGGCAGGTTCGAACTGAACGCCAAGCGCCAGTACCTGGGCATCCTCGAGGCCATGGGCTGGAACCCCGACATGCTGCGGCAGGTCCGCCTGTTCGAAAACGCGCTGGTGGGAACCGTCGCCCTGCCCCTGGGCGTGCTGGGCGCCCTCGGCATCGGCCTCCTCCTGGCCCCCTACGCCGCGCTGTGGGCAGGCGTTGCCGGCCTCGTGGCAGTACTTTGCTGGATTCCAATTGCAACGAAAGTGGTCCAATGACAAACCCGACGAATGTCCAGCGGAGCCGCAGGGGCGGCTCCGGCGAGGTTCCCCTGCAGACCCGCGCCAACACCATCGTCAAGGCGGCCGACCACGCCACCCCGCTGGAGCTGAGTGACATCACCATCCGCTACGGCGGCGGCAAGGGCGGGGCCGAAGCCGTCAGCGTCGTGGAGGGCTTTGACCTGACCCTGCACGCCGGCGAGATGCACTGCGTCGCCGGCCGAAGCGGCTCGGGAAAGACCAGCATCCTCACGGTCGGGGCAGGACTGACGCTGCCGACGTCGGGACGCGTCTTCTGGGAAGGCGATTCCCTTGAAAGCATGGGCGACGACGAAATCGCCGACCGCCGTCGCGCGCTGATCGGCTACGTGGACCAGGGCGGTGCCCTGATCGACGGCATGAGCGCCTTGGAAAACGTCCTCCTGCCGGCCGTCCCCGACGGCGAGGTGGACCAGCGCCGCGACATGGCCAAGGACCTCCTGGACCTGGTGGGCCTGGGCCGCCGCATGCGGCACCGGCCCGCGCAGCTTTCCGGCGGTGAGCGGCAGCGCGTCGCGATCGCCCGCGCCCTGATCCTTGGCACCCGCGTCCTGGTGGTGGATGAGCCCACCGCCAGCCTGGACCGCGCGTCGGCCAACCGCATTATCAGCATCCTCAAGGACACCACGTCCGACGGCATCGCCGTCCTGGTGGCGTCACACGACCACGAACTGGTCCGGCTGAGCGATAGCCTGACTGAACTGATCTAGCCCGTCCCTCCGCATCGAAGGTAACTGTCCGCACGTGACTGCTTCAGAGAAAACGCCGTTCTACATCACCACGGCCATCACCTACCCCAACGGCGTGCCGCACATCGGCCACGCCTACGAGTACATCGCCACCGACGCCATGGCGCGCTTCAAGCGGCTGGACGGCTACGACGTGATGTTCCTGACGGGCACGGACGAGCACGGGATGAAGATCGCCCAGACGGCCGAAAAGGAAGGCATCACTCCCAAGGAGCTGGTGGACCGGAACGCGGAAGTCTACAAGGCGGCGCACGAAGCCCTGGGCATCACGTACGACCGCTTCATCCGGACCACGGACGAGGACCACTACGCGGCGTCGCAGGCCATCTGGAAGAAGATGGAAGCCAACGGCGACATCTACCTCGACAAGTACGAGGGCTGGTACTCCGTCCGGGACGAGGCCTTCTACGGCGAGGACGAGACCGTTGTGAAGGACGACGGCGTGCGCTACTCGAAAGAGACGGACACCGAGGTGACATGGACGGCCGAGGAGAGCTACTTCTTCCGGCTGTCCGCATACCAGGACAAGCTGCTGGCCCTCTACGAAGCGCAGCCTGAGTTCGGTGCCCCGCAGTCCCGGTTCAACGAAGTGATCAGCTTCGTCAAGCGCGGCCTGGAGGACCTGTCCATCAGCCGCACCACCTTCGACTGGGGCGTCCCGGTTCCAGGCAACAGCAACCACGTCATGTACGTGTGGGTGGATGCACTGACCAACTACCTCACCGGTGTGGGCTACCCGGACGTGGACTCCGAGAAGTTCCGCCGGTTCTGGCCGGCCGATGTCCACGTGATCGGCAAGGACATCTCCAGGTTCCACGCCATCTACTGGCCCGCCTTCCTCCTGAGCGCCGGCCTGGAACTGCCCAAGCGCGTCATGATCCACGGCTTCCTGCACAACAACGGCGTCAAGATGTCCAAGTCGCTGGGCAACGTGGTGGCACCGGCCGATTTCGTGGAGCAGTACGGTTTGGACCAGGTGCGGTTCTTCTTCCTCCGCGAGGTGCCGTTCGGAGCTGACGGCAGCTACAACCACGAGGCCATCGTGGGACGGATGAACTCGGACCTGGCGAACAACTTCGGCAACCTGGCGCAGCGTTCCCTGTCCATGGTGGCCAAGAACTGCGGGCGGGCGGTTCCCACCCCGGGCGCTTTCACAGACGCGGACGCCACCATCCTGGAACAGGCCGGCGCCCTGCTTGACACAGCGCGGGCTGCCTTCGACAAGCAGGAATTCAGCCGCGCCCTCGAAGCCATCTGGGCCGTCCTTGGCGACACCAACGCCTACTTCGCCGAGCAGGCGCCCTGGGTGCTGCGGAAGACCGACGTCGAACGCATGAACACCGTCCTTTACGTCACCCTTGAGGTGCTCCGGATCGTGGCCATCCTTGCCCAGCCGGTGATGCCGGGCTCGACGGCGCGGCTGCTTGATTCCCTCGGCCAGCCCGAAGGGGAAGCACGCCAGTTCGCTGCCGTCGCCACGCGCATCGCCGCCGGGACGCCGCTGCCTGCACCGGCGCCCGTGTTCCCCAAGTACGAGGAACCGACAGAGGCATAGCCGGTCCGATCCACGAAAGGGCAGGAGCCGCGGGATGTCCGCGGCTCCTGCCCTTTGCTGTTGTGGTGCCGGCGGGTGGACCTAGGTAGTGGCGAGCCCCTGCACGGGTGACAACCGGGACGCCCGCCTGGCGGGAAGGACCGAGGCCAGCAGCCCGGCGGCGAGCGCCACGGCCAGCACTCCCGCCAGCTGCAGCCACGGAACCACGGGCGTGACCGTGGCCAGGCTTCCGAGCGCCGAACGGGCGCCCAGCCATCCGTACACCGTGCCCAGGGCTGAGCCGAGCAGCGCCGCTACGGCGGCAACCAGGACGGCCTCCAGCGCGAGCATTCCGCGGAGCTGGCCGCGGGTCAGGCCCAGTGCCCGCAGCAGGGAGTTCTCACGCGTCCGCTCCAGCACGGACAGGGACAGCGTGTTGGCCACACCAATCAGGGCGATCAGCACGGCGACCCCCAGCAGTCCGGTGACCACCAGCAGCAACACGTCAATAACTTCGTTGAACGTGACACGCTCAATGGCCGCACCGCTGACGGCGCTCCCGCCAACGCCGAGGGCATGGGCCACGCTGGACTGGATTTCGCGGATCCGGTTTCCGGAGGGCTGCCCGCCGCCGGCGCCCTCGGAGAGCCGGATCCACACGGCAGCACCCGAGGCCGCAGCGTTGGCTTCCGGAGCGCCAGCCCCGGTGGCGGCTGCGCCGGCGGCAAGCCCAAACTGGCGGGCTGTGTCGCTGGAGACCAACGGTGGCATGTTCCGGGTCCGCAGCACCACCGCATCCAGGGCGACAGCACCCGCAGCGCCGTCCACCTGCGCCGTGCCCGCGCGCCACCCCTCGGGCAGGTAGATTTTGCCCGGCTCCAAAGTCAGGGACCCGTCACGCAGCAGGTTTCCCGCCTCCGCCGTATCCAGCGCGTAAACAGGGCTCTCCATACCGTCGCTTCCGGTCCGTCCCACCACCGGCAGCAGGGCGGCCACAGCCACGCCGTCCACCCGGGACACGGCATCACGCTGTGCCGTTGACAGTGGCTGGCCTCCGGACCCGGCGGAGACGGCCATGTCCACGGGGTAGGTTTCCGCGAGTGCATCGTCGAAAGCCTGGCGTGCGGTGGCGGCTCCGGTCATCATCAGTGCCACCAGGGTTACGCCGATGAGCAGGGCGGCGGCGGTCACGGAGGTCCGCGCAGGGTTGCGGACAGCGTTGAGGGCGGCAAGCCTGCCCGGCACTCCGGCCGGCGCGGCGAGCCTGCCAAGCAGGGCCACGAGCCGGGGTACGAACAGGGTGGCGCACAGCAGCACCCCGATGAAGGAGAGCACGCCGCCGGCGAAGGCCACCACCAGCACCACGCCGGCGGCGCCGTATGCCAGCAGCGGCACACCCAGCGCCAATGCGGTTAGGCCCAGCACCAGCCGTACGCGGCCCCGGTGGTTGCCGATACCGGCGTCGTCAGCAGGGCGCAGCGCGGCAAGCGGGGCCACCGCCGTGGCCGCCCTGGCCGGGACCAGGGCGGCCACCAGTGTCAGGAGCGTGCCCACCACAAGTCCGGCAACAATGGACGACGGCGGCACGGCCATGGTGGCAAAGGCCATGTCCGGTTGTGTCCCGGCCCAGCCGATCAGGGCAGCCATCAGGCCGGTGGCGGCAAGCACGCCCGCAGCTGAGGAAACCAACCCCACCACCAGGGCTTCGGCCAGGACCGAATTCCGTACCTGGGACCGTCCAGCGCCCAGGCACCGCAGCAGTGCCAGTTCCCGAGTACGCTGTGCCACCAACACCGCGAAAGTGTTGGACACCACCAGCCCCGACACAAGCAGCGCCACGCCGGCGAATGCCAGGAGCACAACGGTCAGTTCGTCCTTGCCTCCGGTCATTTGGGCCACCTGGGCGGTTACCTGTTCGTCCGCGGTCTTGAGCTGGGCCCCTGCAGCGCCCGCGGCGGCCAGTCCCGCGCTGACGCTGGCCTTCGCCTCTTCAGTGCCGGTACGGGGATCAAGGGCAAGCTGGATGCTGGCGTAACCCGGCGCCGCAGCAAGAGCACTGACGGCGGGTGTCCCGGCCACCAGCTGTGGCAAGGCGGAGGAGAAGGGATCGTTGCTGGCCCGAAGGATGCCGGTGATGGTCATGGACATTGCAGTTGCCCCGTCTGCCGCCCTGACGGTAAGCGGGTCACCGGCCGCCAGGCCATAACGGGCTGCTGTGGCTGCGTCCAGCGCAAGGCCGTCGGCGCTGCCCGGGAGGGTCCCGCTGGCCAGGACGGCGGTCTCCAGGGCCGCAGGCGCGAGGTTCCGGACCTGCGCGAAAACCTGTTCGCCCCTGGCCGTGAACTCTCCGTACGCCAGCAGCTGGCCGTAGGCTTCCGCCACACCGGCTGTGTTTCCGGCCGCCCGCAACGCGGTTTCGTCGAAGGTGCCCTCCTCCGGGGTGGCGACCAGGTCGGCCTTGCTGTACGCCTCGCCGAGGCTGGCGCCCAGGGTGGCCTGCGTGCTGGCACCCACCATGAGCGTGGTGGACAGGAAGGCCACCGAGAGCATGACCGCAAGGCCGACGGCGACGAAACGCCGGCCGTGGGAATGGAACTGCGACAAGGCGACGCGAAGCACCGTCAGCCTCCCAGCTTGCCGAGGGCTGCCAGCACGGAATCGGCCGTGGGCCCGGCAATGTCGCCCACGAGGGTACCGTCGCTCATCAGGACCACCCGGTCGGCGTAACTGGCGGCAACGGGGTCGTGGGTGACCATGATGATGGTCTGTCCCATCTCGCGGCTGCTGCGGCGCAGCAACGCCAGTACTTCGCCGCCGGCGGTGGAATCGAGGTTGCCGGTGGGTTCATCGCCGAAGACCACATCCGGCCGGGTCAGGAGCGCCCTGGCCACGGCAACCCGCTGCTGCTGGCCGCCGGAGAGTTCGTGCGGCCGGTGGCTGAGCCGGTCCTTCAGGCCGAGCGTCGCCACTACGGAGTCGAACCAGGCCGTGTCGGTTGCCTTGCTCGCCAGCGCCAACGGCAGCGTGATGTTCTGCTCGGCGGTAAGTGTGGGTACCAGGTTGAAGGCCTGGAAGACGAAACCGATCCTGTCGCGGCGGAGGGCGGTCAACTGCTTGTCACCGAGGCCCGTAATATCCGTACCGCCCACCAGGACGCGTCCCGAATCCGCCGTGTCCAGGCCGGCGAGGCAGTGCATGAGCGTGGACTTTCCCGAGCCGGAGGGGCCCATGATGGCCGTGAACCGGCCGGCCTCGAAGCCCACGCTGACCTCGCGCAGGGCGGTGACCCGGGTGGCGTCGCGGCCATAGGTCTTTGTCACGGACAAGGCCTGCACAGCAGGGGGCGCGGTGATGTTTCCCGGGTTGGGGGAGCGGTGGGCATGCACGGAAGTTGTCATATTTCCACGCTATGGGGCAGCTCCCTGCCTCGGGATCGGCCGGCGGTCTGGTCCTGCCGGGGCCCGGCTCATACCGTGGTCTGAGTCCGTGCCCATAAACTGTCAGCCTCCGGGGGTTACCACTCCGGTCTCGTACGCGATCACCACGGCCTGGACGCGGTCGCGGGCGCCCAGCTTGGCCAGGATGTGCCCAACGTGGGTTTTCACCGTCGCTTCGGACACGAACAGGCCAGCCGCTATCTCAGGATTGGACCGGCCCTGCGCAATGAGCTGGAACACCTCGCGCTCGCGGGTGGTGAGCCGCTGTACAGCGGCGTGGTGTTCAGGCCGTTCGTTGCCCTGGGTGCGCAGCAGCGGTGCGACATGGTCCAGGAGTCGCCGGGTGGTGGACGGGGCGATGACGGCATCTCCGCGGTGGACGGTCCGGATAGCCTCCAGCAGTTCCTCCGGGGGAGCGTCCTTGAGCAGGAACCCGCTGGCGCCGGCCTGGATGGCAGCCAGCGCGTACTCGTCAAGGTCGAAAGTTGTCAGCACCACCACCCGGAGGTCTGCCCTGGCCGAACCGGCGGGGGCCGCAAGTGCACTTTCCATCAGCCGGCGGGTGGCTTCGATCCCGTCCATGCCCGGCATCCGGACATCCATCAGGACGACGTCGGCCGCCACCGCTCCGAGCGCCTGCAGTGCTTCAAGGCCGTTGCCCGCTTCGACCACGACGTCAAGGTCCGGCTGGGAGTTGATCAGCATGCCAAATCCCGACCTGACCAACTGCTGGTCATCGACCAGGGCAACCCTGATCCTGTCCGCAGACGGGCGTTCTTCCAGGAGTGTCATTGCTCAGGCCTCTGTATAGGGGAGGAAAGCCGAGACCAGGAAGCCCCCGCCCGCAGCCGGTCCGGCTGCCAACGAACCATCGTAGAGGTTGATCCGCTCCCGCATGCCCCGCAGGCCGTTGCCGCCGTGCGCCGCAGCTTCGCGGGCGTGGTCCGCGGAGGCGCCCCGGCCGTCGTCGTACACCTCAATCTGCAGCCCACGCTGCTGCCACCGGATAGCGGCACTGGCGCTGGCCCGCGGGCCGGCGTGCTTGAGGACGTTGGTGAGCGCCTCCTGGAGCACCCGGTAGGCGGTGAGTTCGGCGCCGGCCGGAAGGGCCCGTCGCGGGTTGCCTTGCTGTTCAAAAGCCAGGCGAAGCCCTGCCGCCCGGAAGCCGAGGAACAGCTCGTCCACATCTGAGAGCCCCGGCAGGGGACGGGTGGTGG
The DNA here is from genome assembly GCF_050038305.1 of Pseudarthrobacter sp. 1G09. Classification (NCBI taxonomy): domain Bacteria; kingdom Bacillati; phylum Actinomycetota; class Actinomycetes; order Micrococcales; family Micrococcaceae; genus Pseudarthrobacter; species Pseudarthrobacter sp. 1G09. The sequence continues at coordinate 2,702,040 of NZ_CP188306.1, read as the reverse complement.
CCCCATCGCCGTGCCGCAGAACGCCCAGCAGCCGCCGCATTTCCGCGAGCGAGGTCCGGGCCGTAGCGGCGACGGTGGCCAGTGTCTCGGTGGCGACCGAAGGGTTGGCTGCGGCGGCGTACCTGGCGCCGTCGGACTGGGTGATGATCACGGAGAGGGAATGGGCCACGATGTCGTGCATCTCCCGGGCGATGTGGGCGCGTTCATCGGCGGCGGCGAGGGAGCGTTCCTGCTGTTGTTCAATTTCGAGCCTGCGGGCACGGTCTGAAAGGGTCTGGAGTTGCTGCCGCCGCACCCGGGTCAGGTCGCCCAGGGTCCAGCTGAAGAGGACCAGCATCCAGATCAGCACCGTATAGACGGCGCTGATGGTCAGGCCAAGGACTCCGGTTTCAGCCGTGCTGCTGAGGTTGCGGGAGGTCAGGAGCACCCCACCGAGCAGGCCCAGGCCAAGGACCGAGCGGCTGGCCCAGGCGGGACCATAGGCGGCAACGGCGTAGATGACCAGCGGAACGGCCACCAGGCCCGCCAGCGGCTCAAGGCCGGCGGCCCACAGCGCCAGGCAGGCGAGCACGATGGCTGCTGCGGCACGGACGGGACTGGTCCGCCGCCAGGCCAGTGGAACCACCAGTGCGCTGGACAGGACGAAATGGCCTGGCCTGTCGGCGAGGAGATAGACCGGGCCGCAGAACAACAGGACCGTAAACATAAGTGCCAGGTCCACCCGGAAGGTGTTGACCCGGAGCCACTGATAGAGCTTATGCCGACGTTCCACCCGGGAACTCTATGCTGTTGGGGCCGGACGACGCCTCATACCGGAGGCTGATCTCCGCCTCCACAGGCAGCACCAGGACACCCCCAGACACCTGTCACGTCTGAATAGTGAGACGGGTTGATCAGCATATGGATGTTTTGGCTACCCTGAAAATATGAGCGCATCCTCCATTGACCTTGCAGTAATCCCCGGCGACGGCATCGGCCCTGAGGTCATTGCCGAGGCAGTCAAAGTGCTGGAAAAGGCTGTGGCCGCAGAGGGAGTGGAGCTCAAGCAGACCCACTACAAGCTTGGTGCCGAGCACTGGCTGGCCACCGGCGAAACCCTGCCGGACGAGGTTCTCGCGGACCTGCGGACCCGCGATGCCATCCTGTTCGGCGCTGTCGGCGCAGCCCCCGGCGACACCCGCATCCCGTCCGGCATCATTGAGCGTGAGATGCTCCTGAAGCTGCGCTTCAGCCTTGACCACTACGTCAATCTGCGCCCGTCAAGGCTGTACGGCACCGTCGGCAGCCCCCTCGCCAACCCGGGCACCATTGATTTCATTGTGGTCCGCGAAGGAACCGAAGGCCCTTATGTGGGCAACGGCGGCAGCCTGCGCGCCGGCACACCGCATGAGGTAGCCACAGAGGTCTCCCTGAACACTGCCCACGGCGTTGAGCGCGTGGTCCGCGATGCCTTCCGCCGCGCCAGCGCCCGCGAACGCAAGCACGTCACCCTGGTTCACAAGCACAACGTCCTGGTCTTCGCCGGGCACCTCTGGAAGCGCACCGTCGAGGCTGTGGCCCAGGAGTTCCCCGAGGTCACCCACGACTACCTGCATGTGGACGCCGCCACCATCTTCATGGTCACCGACCCGTCCCGCTTCGACGTGATCGTCACCGACAACCTTTTCGGTGACATCCTCACGGACCTGGCTGCCGCCATTACCGGCGGCATCGGGCTGGCCGCCAGCGGAAACATCAACATGGACCGCACTGCGCCCTCAATGTTCGAACCCGTCCACGGTTCCGCGCCGGACATCGCCGGACAGGGCAAGGCAGATCCGACGGCGGCCATCCTCTCCGCAGCGCTCCTGCTGGACCACCTTGGCTATGCCGAAGCGGCCCGGAAGATCGAAGCCGCTGTAGTGGCCGACGTCGAAAAGCGCGACGGCACCGCCCGGAGCACCACCGCCGTCGGCGACGCCATCGCCGCCGGACTCTGACCCGCGCCGGAGCCACCGGCATCGGGCGTAAGCTTGTCTCGAATTACCCAATGCCGCCACCTTCGTTCAGCGCTGAACCCCGGCGGCCGATCGTGGAGGAACCATGACCCAGACTGCCCATGGCGTCGAATTCAGCCTGCAGCCTTCGGCGAACCCGAAGACCGCAGAACAGCGTGAAGCCATCCTGGCGAACCCGGGATTCGGCAACTACTTCACCGACCACACCGCCGTCGTCGACTACAGCGTGGACGCGGACGGCAACGGCGGCTGGCACGACCCCCGGGTCGAAGCCTACGGACCCATCGTCCTGGATCCTTCCGCAGCCGTCTTCCACTACGGCCAGGAGATCTTCGAAGGGTTGAAGGCCTACCGCCACGCTGACGGTTCCGTCTGGACGTTCCGTCCGGAGGCCAATGCGGCCCGGCTGAACAAGTCCGCACGCCGGCTTGCGCTTCCCGAACTGCCCGTGGAGTACTTCCTCGGCGCCATTCGCGAGCTTGTGGCCGCGGACAAGGACTGGGTTCCCAACGGTGATGGCGAGGCCCTTTACCTGCGGCCGTTCATGATCGCTACCGAGGCCTTCCTCGGCGTCCGCGCCGCACGCGAGGTCTCCTTCCGGGTCATCGCTTCGCCTGCCGGCAACTACTTCGGCGGCGAGCTCAAGCCGGTCTCCATCTGGATCTCGCGCGAGTACGCCCGTGCAGGGCGCGGCGGAACGGGCGACGCGAAGTGCGGCGGCAACTACGCCGCTTCCCTGATCGCCCAGCAGGAAGCTGAAGCCAACGGCTGCAAGCAGGTCCTCTTCCTCGACCACTTCAACGACGACGCCGTGGAAGAGCTCGGTGGCATGAACGTCTTCTTCGTCATGAAGGACGGCTCCCTGGTCACGCCCGCCCTCACCGGCACCATCCTCGAAGGTGTCACCCGGATGTCCGTCATGCAGGTGGCCAAGGACATGGGCCGGGAGGTCACCGAGCGCAAGATCACCCTCGATGAATGGCGCGACGGCGTTGCCTCCGGCGAGATCGCAGAGGTCTTTGCCTGCGGTACCGCGGCCGTTATTACCCCCATCGGGGTCCTCAAGGACGCCACGGAATTCATCGGCTCTGAGGACGCCAAGGCCGGCGAAACCACCATGGCCATCCGCGAACAGCTGCTGGGCATCCAGACGGGGACCGTTCCGGACACCCACGGCTGGCTGACCCGCCTCGCCTGAGCGGGCAGACGGCTTGGAAACGCACGACGGCGCCTGCCGGACTTTGGTCCATGCAGGCGCCGTTTGCGTTTACGGCCATTGCCGGCCGGTCAGCGCCGGGCTGCCTTGCGGGCGGCATTCTTCCGGGCTTTGCGGGAGACCGGCTTCAGGGCCTTCCGGGCCGCCTCTTCGGCCAGCGCGTGCTGGCGCCGGGAGTCGATGATGTCGTTAAACAGGGACGAGGCAAACACGCCGCCGTCCTGCGCGTACACCTCATAGTGATAGCCCTCGAAGGCCGCGGGGGTGGCCCCGGCAGTGAACGGTTCCCTGCCCGTGGCCTTGGCGGCCGCGTCGCCCAGCGCCCAGGTGCGGGTCAGGTGCGTGGTGAGGTTTTCACTGGCGAAAGCTGCGGCGTCACCCGACACGGCGGCACGCTTCAGCAGTTCCTCCAGTTCGCCGGCCAGGATACCGGCCGCCTGTGCGTCTGCGGCCTCCGACTCGGCGAGGTCCACCCCGGCGGCGTCCACTGCTTCGCTCCAGTCGGCCGTCCCGCGGAATGTCTTCCAGGTGGGAAACCAGACCACGGTTCCTGCCGCGTGGTTGTGGATGTGCAGGAGCCCGGTGCTCTTCTCCGTCGAGGAGTGGTCGTGGCCGTCCGCTTCTGCGTTGGCGATGAGTTCTGCAAGGCTGGGTGCGCTGGTCATGAATGTATCCGGCTTCCTGGTGGTGGATGGGGCGTCATTTGTGGTCAACCCACCCGGGTGTTCGATCTATTCCGGCCCGTGATCCGGCGCCGGGGATCGGGCAGCCCCGGTCCATCGGTGCAAGGATGGGGCAGTGACTCCAGATTCCGCCGCCAGCCTGCAGCGCAGTTCCGACCTGACCCGGTTCATCCTTGCCCCCAATCCCGGGCCCATGAGCCTGGACGGGACCAACTCCTATGTCCTTGCCGGTCCCGGCAGCCCCACCGCGGTGGTGGTGGATCCCGGACCGGACAATGAAGTTCACCTGTTGGCGCTGGCGCGCGCGGCCGCCGTCGAACTCGTCCTCATCACCCACCGGCACGCCGACCACACGGCGGGTTCGGCACGATTGCACAAGCTGACCGGCGCCCCTGTCCGCGCCGCGGATCCCGCCCACTGCCACGGCGGGGGAGCGCCGCTGCAGGACGGCGAAGTGGTCCGCGCCGCCGGGCTCCAGCTGACCGTACTGGCCACCCCGGGACACACCTCCGACTCGGTCTGCTTCCACCTGGCCGGCGACGGGCCGGACGGGTCCGTCCTGACCGGGGACACCATCCTGGGCAGGGGAACCACCATGCTGGACTATCCCGACGGGACGCTGGGGGACTACCTGGCCACCCTGGACCGGCTTGAGGCCATGGGGCCGGCCACGGTCCTGCCGGCCCACGGACCTGTCCTGCCCTCCCTGGCGGAGGTTGTCCGCGGCTACCGGACGCACCGCCACGAACGCCTGGCGCAGATCCGCGCAACCCTGGACCGGCTGGGCCGGGACGCGTCCGTTGGCGACGTGGCGGACGCCGTCTATTCCGACGTCGGACCTTCCGTCAGGCGCGCCGCCGAGATGTCAGTGGCCGCGCAGCTGCACTACCTGCGGGAAGGTCATGGCAATGCTGGGGCCCACCTGGGAAACGGTAGGGTATGAACCATGCGTATTGCGAGGTTTGTCGTCGATTCCGATCCCCTGTACGGCGTTGTTGAAGGTGACGCTGGCAGCGAGGAAATTACTGTCATCCAGGGTGACCCGTTCTTCAATGGCGTGGAGCGCACGTCGGTCCGCCACAAGCTGGAGGACGTCCGGCTGCTGGCGCCGATTATCCCGCGCAGCAAGGTGATCGGCGTCGGCCGGAACTTCGTCGAGCACGCCCACGAGCTCGGCAACGATGTGCCTGCCCAGCCGCTGCTGTTCCTCAAGCCGAACACGGCCGTCGTCGGCCCAAACGATCCCGTCGTGCTGCCGGAGTTCTCCGAGGAGATCTCCTTTGAGGCAGAGCTGTGCGTCGTCATCGGCCGGATCTGCAAAGACGTCCCCGAAGACCGCGTCGACGACGTCATCTTCGGTTATACCTGTGGCAACGACCTCACGGCCCGCGACGTCCAGAAGACCGACCTGCAGTGGACCCGTGCCAAGGGGTTCGATACTTCCGCGCCGCTTGGCCCGTGGATTGAAACGGAGCTGGACACCGAGGACCTGCAGATCCAGGGCAGGCTCAACGGCGAATTGCGCCAGGACGGCAACACCAACCAGATGATCCGCGGCGTCCGGGAACTGGTCTCGGTCGTCTCCCAGGCGTTCACCCTGCTGCCTGGTGACGTGATCATGACCGGCACTCCCGCCGGCGTCGGTCTGGTCACCGCCGGTGACCGGTACGAAGTGGAAATCGAAGGCATCGGCCGGCTGTCCAACCCGATCGTCCGCCGCTAAGGGACAGGCCGCGATGGCGGCAGGCGCCAGACGGTAAAGTTGAAGCCACTATGACTATCGCTTCTTCGTCGCCTGCCGCCTCCATCCCGCCTGTTACCGCGGAAACACCCGTCCGGGTCCGTTTCTGCCCCTCACCCACCGGCACTCCGCATGTGGGCCTGATCCGTACCGCCCTCTTCAACTGGGCCTACGCTCGGCACACCAAGGGCACCCTGGTGTTCCGCATCGAGGACACGGACGCGGCGCGGGACAGCGAGGAGAGCTACCACCAGCTGCTGGATGCGCTGAAATGGCTCGGCATCGACTGGGACGAGGGCGTCGAGGTGGGCGGACCGCACGAACCGTACCGGCAGTCCCAGCGCAGTGACATCTACCAGGACGTCATCAAGCGGCTGCATGAGGGCGGCTTCATCTACGAGTCCTACTCCACGCCCGACGAGATTGAAGCCCGCCACCGTGCCGCCGGCCGTGACCCCAAGCTCGGCTACGACGGGTACGACCGGCACCTGACGGAGGAGCAGCTGGCCCAGTACCGGGCTGAGGGCCGCCAGGCCGTCCTCCGTCTCCGGATGCCTGACGAGGACCTCACCTTCACCGACCTGGTCCGCGGCGAGATTACCTTCCGCGCCGGTTCGGTTCCCGACTTCGCAGTGGTGCGGGCCAACGGCCACCCGCTGTACACCCTGGTCAACCCGGTGGACGACGCGCTGATGGGCATCACCCACGTGCTCCGCGGCGAAGACCTGCTTAGCTCCACCCCGCGGCAAATTGCCCTCTACCGTGCGCTTCACGCCGTTGGTGTTGCTGAGTACATGCCCGAATTCGGCCACCTGCCCTACGTCATGGGCCAGGGCAACAAGAAGCTTTCCAAGCGCGATCCCGAGTCCAGCCTCTTCCTGCACCGCGAGCGGGGCTTCATCCCGGAGGGTCTGTTGAACTACCTGTCCCTGCTGGGCTGGTCACTCAGCGCCGATGAGGACATCTTCACCGTGGAGCAGCTGGTGGAGAACTTCGACATCCACGACGTCCTGGCCAACCCCGCACGCTTCGACCTGAAGAAGGCCGAAGCCATCAACGGCACGCACGTGCGGATGCTCGCCCCGGAGGATTTCCGGAACCGGGTGGCGCACTACCTGCGGGAAGCCGGACTGGTGGGGGAGATCCTGACCGACCGCGAAGAAGAGATCGTCACCGAAGCCGCACCCCTGATCCAGGAGCGCATCACCCTGCTGGGCGAGGCACCTGAAATGATCGCTTTCCTGTTCAAGGCAGATGACGCCATTGACGTTGCCGACAACGCGCGCAAGGGCCTGCCGGAAAACCTGGCCGAAGTCCTGGACGCAGCGATCGGTGCCCTTGCGCCCATCGAGGAATGGAATCCGGAGACCATCCAGGCGGCCCTCAAGCAGGCCCTCGTCGAGGACCTCGGACTGAAGCCGCGCCTGGCCTTCGGACCGGTCCGCACCGCCGTGTCGGGCCGCCGCATCTCGCCGCCGCTGTTCGAATCGATGGTGATCCTGGGCAAGGATGCCTCACTCCGCAGGCTTCAGGCTTTCCGCGGCTGATGGTTGTGGCCAGTTCCGCTGCCGACGGCCTCCTGGAGGCCCAAGTGGGTACCGTCCGGGGTGTCCTGTTCGATATCGACGACACCCTCGTGGATCTCGAATTCTCCATGACCACCGCCTTGCGGGAGGTCAGCGAGCATCTCCTGCCCGGCCTCGACCAGTCCGGGTGGGAGCGGTTCGGCCGCATCTTCACCCATGAGACCACGCACTATTACGATCAATACCTTGCGGGCGAGCTGACATTCAATGAGCAGCGCCTCCTGCGGGGCCGGGCTGCGCTGGGACACTTCGGCATCGAACTGGCCGACGGCGAGGAATCGCACCAGTGGCTGACCGCCTACATCCAGAAGCAGCCGTCCTACGTGAAGCCGTTCCCGGATGTCCTGCCGCTGCTCGATGTCCTGGACCGGGCAGGGATCCCGTACGGGGCCGTCAGCAACAACGTCCACGACTACCAACGGGCGAAACTGGATGGCGCCGGCCTGGAGCGGGTGGCGCACCTCGTGGGCACCGACACCTTGGGGGTGGCCAAGCCCAACCCGGCGATCTACCTCGAAGGTGTCCGGCTCCTGGGCACTGCACCCTCTGAAACCCTTTACGTGGGCGACAACAGGTTGCTCGATGCGGAGGGCTCGACGGCGGCAGGGCTGCAGGGTGTTTGGCTGAACCGGAACGCGGAAACCGCGGCGCATTTTTCAGGTGCCGCGGTTTCCACACTGGCGGAATTGCTCCCGCTCTTCCACTAGGGGGTAGTGCCGCGTCAGTGCAGCTGGGCCGCCGTCGCCCAGTCCGCCACGGCTGAGTCCCTCATCGCTTAGTCCGTTCCCGTACGGGCAGCGCGGCGGCGCAGGACGAGGAAGGCGGCGACGCCGCCGGCCAGCAGCAGCCCGACGAGCAGAAGCGCCGTTGCAGGGCCGTTCAGCCACGACGACGGCGATACTGCCGCCACCTTCGCGTGCAGTTCTTCCGCGCCCGCCGCAAGCTGTGAGTTCCCGTTAGCGAGGGTGCCCGCGCCCTCCGCCAGCTTGCCCGAACCGTCGTCCAGGTTGCCGCTGCCCTCGGCGAGCTTTCCCGTGCCCTCTGCCAGCTGGCTGCTGCCTGCTTGGAGCTTGCCTGCGCCGGCGCTCAGCTGGACGGTGCCGTCGGAGAGGGCCTGCGCCCCTGCGAGGAGGCCGGGGTTTGACGGGTCGCCGTCGCCGTTAATCCCTGTCATGAGCTTGGCGGTGCCGTCATTGAGGGTGTTGGCGGCGTAGATCAGTCCCGGCCTCTCCGGGTCCCCGGGCACGCCGTCCATGCCGGTGCGGATCTTTGCCGTTCCATCGGCCAGCAGGGAAGTGCCCAGGACCACTCCCGGGTTGCGCGGGTCCGTGGAGTTGAGCCGCTGTGCCAGGGTGGCAAAGCCTGCCGTGAGCCTGCCCGCACCGGAATTCAGCTCGTCCGCTCCCGCAGTGAGGGTGCTGGTTCCGGCCTTGAGCCTGCCTGCGCCGTCGCTGAGGGCAACCGCCCCGGAGTCGAGCGTTCCGGCACCCGCATTGAGCTGGGCTGTGCCGTCACGCAGCGCCGCCGCGCCGGCGTTGAGGGTGCCCGCACCGGTGTCCAGCTGTCCTGCGCCCGCAGCGAGGCGGCCGGTTCCTGCCGCCAATTGCCCGGCGCCGTCGGCAAGGTTGTTCGGGGCGTTCCCGGCCGGCGAGGGGGTCAAAGCAGTGGAGAGGTCGACGGCACCTGCCTGAAGCTTCCTGGCGCCATCATCGACCTGGTAGACACCCGGAACGAGCCTGTTGACCACGTCGTTCTGGAGCTTGGTGGTGCCTGAATGCAGTTTGTCCGCTCCGGGTGCGAGTTTGTCCCGGACTCCGGAGTAGATCGCGCCCGCCCCGGACTGGAGGGCCACGGCGCCGGTGTTCAGCGCCTTTGTCCCCTCCTCGACTTTTGTTGAGCCGTCCCTGACCTGGACGGCCCCCGAGTTGGCCGCCCCGGCCCCGGTGGCGAGCTGGCCAGAGCCGTCCCTGAGTTGGGCCGCACCGGCCGCTGCCTTGGCGGCGCCATCACTGAGCCGGGCGGCGCCACCGGATATCTGGCCGGTGAGATAGGTGTAGAAGGCAAGGAGTAGAACAAGCAACAGGGATAAAGCGAAAATTGCGATGGATTGGGACCGTCTCTTGCGGCCGCCTGCCGCAATGGCTGCTGTACGGGTTGTCAACGCTGACTTCCTAACCCGCCACCGGGCGACGCTGCCCGGCGGCGAAGACCATGATAGTTGGAACGGTTCCAGTTCTTCTTCGGAGATGCCCGGTTGGCAAGGCATGCATCTAGTTACCGATGAGTAACTTACCCGACAGTAACTTTAAGTTTTGTCGGTGGGCAAGTGGTCAATTCCGGGGCAGTGTGGGCACGGTGGAAGGTCCCGCCGTCTCGATTTGTGCGAGCCGAAAGTCTCGGGTAGAGTATTTTCTCGTGCTGAGGCGCACGGAGCAGGGCAAAGGCCCTGCAGACCGGGCCCGAAAGTTCCATTGGGATATGGTGTAATTGGCAACACTACGGTTTCTGGTACCGTCATTCTAGGTTCGAGTCCTGGTATCCCAGCTCTGGTGTGAGTTTGTTTTCCATCTTCACATCAGGCAGTTTCAGCCGGTTCGCCGATTTGAAACTAAAGCAAAGTGTATGAAACAATCACTGAGCTTGAACGGCGGAAACGCCAAAAAAGTTACTTGGCCCCATCGTATAGCGGCCTAGTACGCTGCCCTCTCACGGCGGTAACGCGGGTTCGAATCCCGCTGGGGTCACCACTGAAATGGTCCCGGGCAATAAGCCCGGGACCATTTCTTTATTTAAGCTGCGCTAAAACTGCAACATCCTCCCAGCATGGGATGCGCGACCCCGGTTCCTGGAACGGCCCACTGTGGACGCACTTCCGGGAAGTTGTCCGCTAAGCGCTGGTCGGAGTTGTCCTGGGAGTCCTGAGTACCAATCTGGGGCGCATCGGCATCCTTGGCAGTCGTTACGCCCATGGCTTGGCCCTCGTGGCGTTGGGTCGAGGGTCCCGCCCTGCGGTGGAGCCGTGCGCGTAATAGCCGACGACAACTTCCTCAACTGGCATGATGTTGCTGTGAGCTCACCGAATGAGGACCGCCACGCGGACCGGCAGGAGCAGCGGAACACGGCTGCCGTGTCCCTGCTTGAACAGGTCCGCGGCACCCTGGCGAAGGTGGCATTGCCCCTGGCCCTGCCGGGGGCGGAGCAGGGGCGGCGTGACGCCGCGGCCGGTGTGGCCCAGCTCGACGACTACATCCTTCCCCGCTACCGCAGCCTCGACGCCCCTTTGCTTGCCGTTGTCGGCGGGTCAACCGGCGCCGGTAAGTCCACCCTGGTCAATGCCTTGGCCGGCCATCCCGTCACCCGCTCCGGTGCCATCCGTCCCACCACGCGCCAGCCGATCCTCCTGCACCATCCTGCCGAAGCCGCCTGGTTCGAGGGCAGCCGGGTGCTGCCGGGCCTGGGCCGGATCCGTGGTGCCCTGTCCGCCGGACCTGTCCCTGCAGCCCAGACGGTGACGGGACCGGACGCTGCTGCCGTCTCCTCGCTGGTCCTGCTCGCCGATGACGCCGTTCCGGCGGGCATTGCGCTCCTCGACGCCCCCGACGTCGATTCCATCTCCGATGACAACAGGAAGCTCGCCGGACAGCTGCTCGCAGCCGCGGACCTGTGGATCTTCGTCACCACCGCCAACAGGTACGCCGACGCCGTCCCCTGGCGGCTGCTCCTGGATGCGGCCGCGAGGGACATCATGGTGGCGGTGGTCCTGGACAGGGTCCCGACAGGCGCGGAAGAAGAAGTCAGTGAGGACCTGCGGCGCCTCCTCGACGGCGAGGGCCTGGCCGGCGCCCAGCTCTTTGTCATCCCCGAGTCCACGCTGGATCCGCTGGGCATGCTGCCCGCCGGCGCTGTCCTCCCGCTGCGGAACTGGCTCTCCGGCCTGGCCGCCGACGCCTCCGGCCGGGCCGACGTAGCCCGGCGCACCCTCAACGGTGCGGTCCGGGCACTGGCCGGCCGGGTTGCAGCGATCTCCGCATCCGCCGCAGAGCAGCAGCGCGCGGCCGCTGCGCTGGAGGCCGGCGTCGGTGCCGCGTACCGGGACGCGGGCAGCAGGATCCTCGACGCCACGCGCGACGGCGCACTTCTCCGCGGGGAAGTGCTGGCCCGCTGGCAGGACTTTGTGGGTACCGGTGAGTTCTTCAGGACACTCGAGCAGAACGTGGGCCGCTTCCGCGATCGGTTGGGTGCCTTCTTCCGGGGTGAACCGCCGCCCGCCATCAAGGTCGAAGCAGCCATTGAAACGGGCCTGCAGGCCGTCATTGTCGATGAGGCAGCTAACGCCGCCGAGGAAACCGACCACCGGTGGCGGTCCGACCCGGCCGGCCGGCAACTGCTGGGCACAGACGACCTTTCGGGGACCGGTCCCGGTTTGGCGGACCGGGCAGCACGGGAGATCCGCGCCTGGCAGGAGGCGCTGATGGAACTTATCCGCACGGAGGGCCAGGGAAAACGGACCCAGGCCCGGTGGCTCTCCTTCGGTATCAACGGGCTGGGTGCCGCACTGATGATCGTCGTCTTCTCGATGACAGCAGGCCTGACCGGGCTGGAGGTCGGAGTGGCAGGGGGAACCGCCGTCGTGGGCCAGCGCCTGCTCGAGGCCGTGTTCGGTGAAGACGCTGTGCGCCGGATGGCCGAAAAGGCACGCACGGACCTGGCTGCCCGCTGCGAGCGGCTGCTTGAGGAGGAACAGCAAAGGTTCCTGGTCCGGCTCCCGGCCGCAGACACGATGGCAGCCGGCGTACTCGACAGCCAGGCCGACGCACTGGCCCGGCTGGCGGGCACCGCGTGAGCCGGCACAGCGGCGCCCGGGATTCATCACGGCTGGACCGGCGCCTGGAAGCGCTGAACGATGCGCGGCAGCTGGCCGGTGGTGTCCTTCCGGACGCTCAGCTGGAGGAGGTCTTCCAGATCCTGGAGCGCGCCGGATCGCGCCGCTCCCTGTCAGCGGAACACACCGTGGTGGGGTTCTTCGGTGCCACCGGCAGCGGAAAGTCCTCGCTGTTCAATGCCGTGAGCGGAAGTGACATCGCGACGACGGCGGCGCGCCGCCCCACAACATCGGAGCCGCTGGCGGGGGTCTGGGGAGTGGACGGCAGCGGACCGCTCCTGGACTGGCTTGATGTCCGCAACCGCCACCACGCAGCTCCCGTGGAAGGCTTTGCCGGAGAGGACACCGGCCTGATCCTGCTGGACCTGCCGGATTTCGATTCCACCCGGGCGGCCAACCGTGAGGTGGTGCAGCGCATGGTGGGACTGGTGGATGTGCTCGTCTGGGTGCTCGATCCGCAGAAGTACGCGGACGCGGCGGTCCACCAGGATTTCCTCGCCCCGCTGGCCTCGCACGGCGCCGTCACGCTGGTGGTCCTGAACCAGGTGGACAGGCTCCCCGCCCATGACGTGCCGCTGGTGCTGGAATCCCTCCGCGGGATCCTTGCCGCCGAGGGCCTCGGGAAAGTAAAGGTCCTTGCCGCTTCCGCGTCGACGGGCCAGGGCGTGGACGGCGTCCGTGCTGCGATCAGGAATGTGGTGGTGCAGCGCAAGGCCCGCTCGCAGCGGCTGGAGGCCGACGTCGCGAAAGCTTCCAGGGAGCTGCGGGAGGCGTCAGGGGACGGTGATGCCGCCGGCGTCCGGAACCAGGCGACGGCCAGGCTGGGTACGGAGCTGGCGGCGGCAGCGAATGTACCGGTGGTTGTCAGTGCCGTGGCCCGTTCCTACCGCCTCGAATCCGTCCGGCGGACAGGCTGGCCCGCCACCCGATGGCTCTCGAGGTTACGGCCCGACCCCCTGCGAAGGCTCAACCTCCGCAGGGACGCTCCGGCGGAACTCAACCGCACGTCGCTTCCGCCGGCCAGTGCCCCTGAACGGGCGCGCACCGACTCGGCCGTCAGGGAGTTTGCCGACGCCGCCAGCGCCGGCGCGCCGGGCCCCTGGCGGGCCGCCATCCGCAGCGCAGCCCGGGAGGGCAGGGAGCGGCTTCCGGATGCCCTGGACCAGGCCATTGCCGGGACCGACCTCGGGGCCAACCGGAAATCCTGGTGGTGGGGCATCTTTAACGTGGTCCAGTGGCTGGCGCTGCTGACCGTCCTGGGTGGCCTCGGCTGGCTGGGCGGCCTCGCGGCACTGCAGTATTTCCAGATGCCGGCGCCGGAGCCGCCACGCGTGGAAGGGTGGCCGGTGCCCACCCTGATGGCCGCTTTCGGCGTGGTGCTGGGGATTGTGCTGGCCCTGGCCGGCCGATTTATCGCCGCAGGAGCCGCCGCGGCACGGGCATCAAGGGCACGGAAACAGCTGGAGGCGGCGGTGGCCGGGGTTGCCCGGAATCTCGTGGTGGAACCGGTTGAGGTGGAGGTCAGCAGGCTTGCGGCGTTTAACGCGGCATTGAAGGTGGCGGCGGGCTAGGGGAGGGACTCATCCGTTGGCGCCGGCGGCTTCCAGAGCGGCAGCAGCATCCCGCACCTTGATCATGGTGCGCAGGTTTCGGGTAGTGGTCGCCGCCTTGAATTTGGCCTTCGATGAAATCTTGCTGAAGGGGCTGTCCAGGGTCCCGCCGGCCGGTGCGAGCCAGGCGAGGGCTTCCGGGCCAAGCCGGTGTTGCCTGTGTACGTCCCCGAGGGCCTGGCCGGCAGCGTCCAGTTCGTTCAGGACTGCGTGGTCGGAGGACAGCGTGATGTACGAATGCGTGGACTTGTCGTCCTCCGGATACGGGCATGCCGCCACCAGCTCAGCCACCCTGCCGGACGGCAGGACCACCACCCAGGCCTCGTAGCCGAAAGCGGCGCGAAGGGCCTTCTCGCACTCCCGCTTCACGCCGGCAGCGTCCAGTCCGCTGGCAAGGACCACGTTGCCACTGGCCAGCAGTGTCTTGGCGTCCGCGAAGCCGCTGCTGTTCAGCGCGTCCCGAAGGTCCGCCATTTTGATGTTGATGCCGCCCACGTTGATGCCGCGGAGAAATACTGCGTAGCTGCCCATGGGCCACAGCCTAACCGGCGGAGGGTGGGTTGGTGCGGGTTTGGCCCGACGTCGGTCAGTCGTTGTTCTTGCGCAGCGCTTCGGTGAGGATGCGGCCGGCGTTGCAGACCACTTCAGCATGCAACCTGCCGGGCTGGCGGGTAAGCCGCTCAATGGGGCCGGAGATCGATACGGCCGCAATGACGCGGCCGGACGGTCCGCGCACCGGCGCCGAGACCGAGGCGACCCCCGGCTCGCGTTCGCCAAGGCTCTGGCCCCAGCCCCGCCGTCGTACGCCTGCCAGGACGGTGGGCGTGAAGCGGGCTGACTGCAGGCCCTCAAGCAGGCGGTCGTGGTCTTCCCAGGCAAGCAGGACCTGGGCTGCGGAACCGGCCTTCATGGACAGCTGGGTGCCGACGGGAATGGTGTCGCGCAGGCCAATGGGGCGCTCGGCCGATGCCACGCAGACCCGCCAGTCGCCCTGGCGGCGGAAGATCTGGGCGCTCTCGCCCGTGGCGTCGCGAAGCTGCATCAGGACGGGGCCGGCAGAAGCGATGAGGCGGTCCTCGCCGGCGGCCGATGCCAGTTCAACCAGCCGGCTGCCAAGCACGAACCTGCCCTGGATGTCGCGGCTTACCAGCCGGTGGTGGACCAGCGCGAGTGCGAGGCGGTGGACAGTGGGACGGGCCAGTCCGGTGGCCGCTACGAGCTGTGCCAGCGTGGTGGGGCCGGCTTCGAGCGCGTCAAGCACCTGTGCTGCTTTATCAATGACGCCGACTCCACTAGAATTGTCCATGTAATGATATTGCCGTCTCATTATCTGAGATGCAAATCTTTCGGCTGGCGCAGGGCAGAGCCGTCCTGCTTCAGTTGAAGCATTCAGCCAAACAGCAGTGAAGGGAGATGGCCATGGCAAAGACATTGGCCGAGAAAGTCTGGGACGCGCACGTGGTGCGCAAAGGCGACGGCGCAGGTGCCAACGCCCAGCCCGACCTTCTCTTCATCGACCTTCACCTGGTTCACGAGGTCACGTCCCCGCAGGCCTTCGAGGGCCTGCGCCTGGCAGGGCGCCCGCTGCGCCGCCCGGACCTGACCATCGCCACGGAGGACCACAACACTCCCACGCTGGACATCGACAAGCCTATCGCCGACCTCACCAGCCGGACCCAGATCCAGACGCTGCGCAACAACTGCGCCGAGTTCGGCGTCCGCCTGCACAGCCTCGGTGACGCCGAACAGGGCATCGTCCACGTGGTGGGTCCGCAGTTGGGCCTCACCCAGCCCGGCATGACGGTGGTCTGCGGCGACTCGCACACCTCCACGCACGGCGCCTTCGGAGCGCTGGCCATGGGCATCGGCACGTCCGAGGTGGAGCACGTCATGGCCACCCAGACCCTGTCCCTGAAGCCGTTCAAGACCATGGCCATCAACGTTGAGGGCACGCTGCGCCCCGGCGTCACGGCCAAGGACATCATCCTGGCGGTCATCGCCAAGATCGGTACCGGCGGCGGCCAGGGCTACGTCCTGGAATACCGCGGATCCGCCATCCGTGCCCTGTCCATGGATGCCCGCATGACCATCTGCAACATGTCCATCGAAGCCGGCGCCCGCGCCGGCATGGTGGCGCCGGACGAGACCACCTACGCCTACATGCTGGGCCGCCCGCACGCCCCCGAAGGCGCTGACTGGGATGCCGCCGTCGAGTACTGGAACACGCTGAAGACCGACGACGACGCCACCTTCGACGTCGAAGTGGACCTGGACGCCGACACGCTGGAGCCGTTCGTCACCTGGGGCACCAACCCCGGCCAGGGCGTGTCCCTGTCCCAGGCCGTTCCGTCCCCCGAGGACTTCGGCGACGAAAACGCCAAGGCCGCCGCTGAACGAGCCCTGCAGTACATGGGGCTGGAAGCCGGCACGCCGATGAAGGACATCCGGGTGGACACCGTGTTCCTCGGTTCCTGCACCAACTCCCGTATCGAGGACCTCCGGGCCGCCGCAGACATCATCCGCGGCCGCGAAAAGGACCCGAAGGTCCGCATGCTCGTGGTGCCGGGCTCTGCCCGCGTCCGCCTCGAAGCGGAGGCTGAAGGCCTGGACCGGGTGTTCAAGGACTTCGGTGCCGAATGGCGCTTCGCCGGCTGCTCCATGTGCCTGGGCATGAACCCGGACCAGCTGGAACCGGGGGAGCGCTGCGCCTCTACCTCGAACCGCAACTTCGAGGGCCGCCAGGGCAAGGGCGGCCGCACCCACCTGGTGTCCCCGGTGGTGGCAGCGGCCACGGCCGTCCGCGGCACGCTCAGCTCGCCGTCGGACCTTGATCCTGCCCCCGAATCCGCCGCCATCCGCACCGACGCAGCCTAGGACGCAACCATGGAAAAGTTCACCAAGCACACCGGCATCGGCGTCCCGCTGCGCCAGAGCAACGTCGACACGGACCAGATCATCCCCGCGGTGTACCTCAAACGCATCACCCGCACCGGCTTCGAGGACGCCCTGTTCTCAGCCTGGCGCAAGGACTCCTCCTTCATCCTCAACCAGGAGCCCTTTAACGCCGGCTCCGTCCTGGTGGCCGGGCCCGACTTCGGCACCGGTTCCTCCCGCGAACACGCGGTGTGGGCACTGAAGGACTACGGCTTCAAGGCGGTGCTCTCCTCCCGGTTCGCCGACATCTTCCGCGGCAACTCGGGCAAGCAGGGACTGCTGGCCGCCCAAGTGGCCCAGGACGACATCGAGTTGATCTGGAAGGAACTGGAAAACGCGCCGGGAACCCAGGTGACCGTTGACCTGGAGTCGAAGACAGTAGTGTGCGGCAACATCGTGGCCCCCTTCGAGATTGACGACTACACGCGCTGGCGCCTGCTCGAAGGCTTGGACGACATCGGGCTCACCCTGCAGCATGAGTCCGATATCACGGCCTACGAAGCCACCCGGCCCTCGTTCAAGCCCAAGACCCTTCCTGCCAAGGTTTCCTAGCGCCGGGGCCCTGCCCCTTGGCCCTGTGCGGGGCGCCGTACTTCGCCGCCACGCCCCGGCCAAGGAGCCTGCTTATTTCGGTTCGGTAACGCGACCTCCTATGCTTGGGTGGAGCCTTTGCAAGGATTTGGGGGCGAGTAATCGTAAGGAAACCGGTATATGAGTAGTGTTCTGACAATCCGCGGCGGAGTCCCGCTTACTGGCCGCGTCACCGTCCGGGGGGCTAAGAACCTTGTCCCCAAGGCAATGGTGGCGGCGTTGCTGGGCAACGAACCGTCGGTGTTGCGGAACGTTCCGGAGATCAAGGATGTGGAGGTTGTCACCTCCCTCCTGCAGCTCCACGGCGTGACGGTGGAGAAGGACCCGGTCAGCGGGGACCTCACCCTTGATCCGAAGGCAGCAAAGACGGCGTCCAGCACGGCCATCGATGCCCACGCCGGGGATTCCAGGATCCCCATTTTGCTGTGCGGCCCCCTGATCCACGCCATTGGCGAAGCCTTCATCCCGGACCTTGGCGGCTGCAAGATCGGCGACCGCCCCATCGACTACCACCTGGACGTGCTCCGCCAGTTCGGCGCCGTGGTGGAGAAGCGCCCGGGCGGGATCCATATCTCCGCCCCCAAGGGCCTGCACGGCGCCAAGATCTCACTGCCGTACCCGTCGGTGGGCGCCACCGAGCAGGTCCTGCTCAGCGCCACCCGCGCCGAGGGCATCACCGAACTTACCGGTGCCGCCACGGAGCCGGAGATCATCGACCTCATCGCCGTGCTGCAGAAGATGGGCGCGATCATCAGCGTCCAGACCGACCGCACCATCCGCATCGAGGGCGTCCGCGACCTCGGCGGCTACAACCACCGTGCCCTCTCCGACCGCAATGAGTCGGCGTCCTGGGCGTCCGCTGCCCTGGTCACGCGCGGCGACATCTTCGTCGAGGGTGCTTCCCAGCGGGACATGATGACCTTCCTGAACACCTACCGCAAGGTGGGCGGCGGGATGGACATCGGCGAGGACGGCATCCGTTTCTACCACCCCGGCGGGAAGCTCAACCCGCTGGTGCTCGAGACCGACGTACACCCCGGATTCATGACCGACTGGCAGCAGCCGCTGGTGGTGGCGCTGACCCAGGCCGAGGGCGTCTCGATCGTCCACGAAACGGTCTACGAGAACCGCTTCGGCTTTACCGACGCGCTCATCAGGATGGGTGCCAGCATCCAGGTGCACCGCGAATGCCTGGGCAGCGTGCCCTGCAGGTTCGGGCAGCGCAACTTCCTGCACTCGGCAGTCATCTCCGGGCCAACCCAGCTCAAGGGCACCGACATTGACGTGCCGGACCTGCGCGGCGGGTTCAGCCACCTCATTGCCGCATTGGCCGCCACCGGCGTCTCGCGGGTGACAGGCATCGACATCATCAACCGTGGCTACGAGCGCTTCACTGAGAAGCTGGCCGGGCTGGGTGCCGATTTCGACATCACTGCCACGAAGTAGCGGGCTGCCGTGAAGGAATCTGCCAAGAGCAGGGCCACATTCGTGTTCATCGCCGGCATTGCCCGGCCGCTGTTGAACATGATGATGAGCAAGAAATGGGAAGGTATTGAAAAGCTTCCCGCCGGTGGGTTCATCGCCGCGCCCAACCACTGCACGGAGATCGATCCGCTGGTGGTGGGGCACATGCTTTACAACCAGAAGCGGGCGCCGCATTTCCTCGCCAAGGCTGGCCTGTTCAAGGTTCCCGCACTCGGCTGGCTCCTGCACGCCACCAAGCAGGTCCCGGTGGAACGTTCGACGGCGGGAGCGAACCGGTCGCTGCAGGTGGCCCAGGAGATCGTGGCGGAAGGCGGCGCCATCATCATCTACCCGGAAGGCACCCTCACCCGCGACCCGGACCTGTGGCCGATGAAGGGCCACACGGGAGCAGCCAGGCTCGCACTCGAAGGCGGCATCCCGGTGGTCCCGATCGCCCACTGGGGAGCGCACGAGGTGTTTCCGCGCTACGGCAAGAGGTTCCACATCTTCCCCCGCAAGACTTCAAGGGTCGTCATCGGTGACCCGGTGGACCTGAGCGCCTTCGCCGGCCGGCCGTTGGACAAGGCCACGCTGACGGAAGCCACCGAAGCCATCATGGATTCCATCACCGGCCTTCTCGCCGGCCTGAGGGGTGAGAAGCCGCCCGCCGAGCGCTGGGATCCGGCAAGGAAGCAGCAGTCAAAGCACGGTCGTTTCATGGAGCGCGGCGGCCAGCTCCCCGGTAACGGACCGGACGAGCAGTGACCCTGAACCTGGCGGGTTCAGCCCGCTCCGTCGCCGTCCTGGGCGCCGGTTCCTGGGGAACAACGTTCGCCAAGATCCTGGCCGACGCCGCTACGGCGGCCGGTACCCCGCGAGAGATCAGGCTATGGGGCCGCCGGGGTGAGGTGGTTGAGCAGGTCAACAACAGCCACCGCAACCACCAGTACCTCAAGGACGTGCCGCTGCCGGCCAGCATCACGGCGTCCACCGACGTCGCGGACGTGCTCCGAGGGGCTGACCTTGTGGTCCTTGCCGTCCCCGCCCAGTCGTTGCGGCCGCAGCTGCGGGAGTGGCGCCACCTCATCGCCCCCGAGGCTGTGGTGGTCTCGCTCATGAAGGGCCTCGAGCTCGGCACCGACGCGCGCATGAGCCAGGTCATCAGCGAGGAACTCGGCCTCGAGGCCGGCAGGATCGCCGTCGTATCCGGTCCCAACCTGGCCATGGAAATTGCGCGGGAGGAGCCCACCGCCTCGGTGGTTGCCTGCGCCGATTCCGCCGTCGCCGGCTGGCTGGCGCGCAGCTGCACGGCCCCCTATTTCCGCCCTTACACCACATCTGACGTGGTGGGCGTGGAGATCGGCGGGATCGTCAAGAACGTCATTGCGCTGGCCGTCGGAATCTGCGAAGGCAAGGAGATGGGGGACAACACCAAGGCCTCCGTCATCACCCGCGGCCTCGCCGAGACGTCACGCCTCGCCTTGGCCCTCGGCGGTGAAGCCAAGACCATGGCCGGGCTGGCCGGCCTGGGCGACCTCGTGGCCACTTGCTCATCGCCGCTGTCCCGGAACCACACCGCGGGAAGGCTGCTGGGCCAGGGCCTCACGCTGGAGGAGGTGGGCCAGAAGATGACCCAGACCGCCGAAGGCATCAAATCCGGCCAGGCCGTGCATGAACTGGCGGGCAAGCTGGGCGTGGAAATGCCCATCACCGCTGCCGTTGTGGCCGTGCTTGCCGGAAAGCTGTCCGTTGACCAACTGGGACCCGTCCTGCTGTCCCGGGAATTGAAACCTGAAGGTGATGACTGACGATGTCCCACAACAACCTGACGTCAGGGGAGCCGGCTGGGCGTCCCAAACCGCGGGTAGCGGTCCTGTTCGGCGGCCGGTCCAGCGAGCACGCTGTCAGCTGCGTCACCGCCGCCGGAGTACTCGGCGCCATCAACAAGGACAAGTACGAGGTCATCCCCATCGGGATCGCCAAATCGGGCCAGTGGGTACTGGCCGGCGATGATACCGCCCAGTGGTCCCTTGCCGGCGCGGCGCTGCCTGAGGTGGCACCGTCCGACCAGACCGTCACACTGGCTGAGATCGGCGGGGAGCACCAGCTGATCGTCGCTGCCCCCAACGAGGTTCCGCAGGAACTGGGCACTGTGGACGTGGTCTTTCCCCTCCTTCACGGGCCCTTTGGTGAAGACGGAACCATCCAGGGGCTCCTGGAACTCTCGGATACCCGCTACGTCGGCGCCGGGGTCCTGGCTTCCGCCGTGGGCATGGACAAGCACTTCATGAAGGTTGTCTTCGAATCAGCCGGCCTTCATGTTGGGCCCTATGTCGCCGTTACCGACAGGCAATGGCAGAAGGACCCCGAGGCTGTCCGAAAGCAGGTCGACCGGCTGGGCTTCCCCGTGTTCGTCAAGCCTGCACGGGCAGGTTCCTCCATGGGCATCTCCAAAGTCGACTCGATCGAAGGGCTGGATACAGCCATCGAGGAAGCGCGCCGGCACGACCTCAAACTGGTCATCGAGGCCGGCATCGTCGGCCGGGAAATCGAGTGTGCCGTGCTGGAAGGCCGTGGAACCGATGCGCCCCGGACCTCCATGCCCGGCGAGATTTCCGTCGCCGGGGGCGGCCACGAGTTCTACGACTTCAACGCCAAGTACGTCGAGGACGACGCCGCTTCGCTGAGCTGCCCGGCAGACATTCCCGATGAAGCCATCGCCAGGGTCCGCGACCTCGCCGCCGCAGCGTTCGATGCTGTCGGTGCCGAAGGCCTGAGCCGCGTTGACTTCTTCTACACGCCTGACGGCGACCTGATCATCAACGAGATCAACACCATGCCCGGGTTCACGCCCAAGAGCATGTACCCGCAGATGTGGGCTGCGTCCGGGCTCGGCTATGCCGATCTGATCGACGAGCTGATCCACCTGGCCCTGAACAGGAAGACAGGACTGCGCTGACCTGCGCTTTCACCGGAGGCTGGGCGTGCAGAAGCCTGCCTACCGGCTCTGGGGCAGGTCCTGCAGTTCCTGCTGGCCCACACAGTTGCGGCCGGCCGGCACCTTGCCTGCGGCCGTGGCGAGGTCGGCCAGCACCGTAGCGGAGCTGATCTTGTCTGGATCCATCAGGATTTCGGTGGCGGGTTCGCGGCCATAGGTGGTGAGCGTCCACACCGGATCACCCTCTTTGATGACCCAGTCAATGCCGTTGACCGTGACGCAGCGGTCCGTGGTGGGGCCAGGAACATTCACGCCGCAGCGCAGGATCACCAGCGAGGGATCGCCCCACGCCGCGGTGGCCTGGCTGTTGGTCTGCCGCAGCTTTGCCTCACCAATGGTGTCCGGGAGGGCCACCATCATCGGCGCGCAGGCGGGGTTGGCGGCGTCCTGGGCGGGGGTAACGTCGACGGCGGGAGAACAGCCCGCCAGCGGAAGGGCAACCATGGCCCCAATGAGCACCGTCCGGGCAGCACGGCGGGGCAGGGACAGGTGGCGGCGGGGCATGGTCCAAGCCTATCGCCGGAACGGAGTGTTCCAGACATCGCCGTACCCCATCCGAACAGCCGCCAGCTCTCCCAAGCTCCGGTCGCCACCTGCCCTGCCGGGAATGTCGGTGCCGCGCTGTAGCGTAGTAGGGTGCCTGAAAAGCCTATGACTGAAGCAGATTCTCCGGTGGTTGCCGCCCTCTCCGAGGCCGAGCTGCTGGCACGGATCTTCCCCCGCCTGGCGATGGACGCAGGGCATTCCGCCGCCACCCTCCTCGGCCCCGGCGACGACGCCGCCATCGTCAGCGCGCCTGACGCCCGGACGGTCATCAGCATCGACACCCAGGTGCAGGACCAGGACTTCCGCCTCACCTGGCCCAACGGATACTGCACCACAGGATTTGACGTCGGTTGGAAGGCTGCGGCCCAGAACCTCAGCGACATCAACGCCATGGGTGCCCGGGCCACCTCCATGGTGGTAAGCCTCACGTTGCCGCCGGACACTCCTGTGGCCTGGGTGGAGCAGCTGGCCGACGGCCTCACCGCCGGGATCCGGGAACTGGGAGCGTCAGGCTGTTCGGTGGCGGGCGGTGACCTTGGCCGGGGCCGGGAAATATCCGTGACCGTGGCAGTGCTCGGCACGCTCGACGGCGGGCAGCCGGTCCTCCGCTCGGGCGCCAGGCCGGGGGACGTCCTTGCCCTGGCAGGTACGGCGGGCCGCGCCGCTGCAGGCCTGGCCCTCCTGGAGTCCCCGGTCCAGGTAGGACGGCTGGATCCGCAGCAGCGCAACCTCGTGGACCTCCAATGCCGTCCCGTGCCGCCGCTCGGCGCCGGGCCTGCGGCACGGGCGGCAGGTGCCACCGCAATGCTGGACGTCTCGGATGGCCTGCTGCGGGATGGAAACCGGATCGCACTGGCCAGCAGCGTCTCCGTAGACCTTGATCCTGACAGCCTGGACCTGCTGGCCGCTGCCCTGGAACCTGCGGCGGACCTGCTGCAGACGGATGCCGGGGCGTGGTTGCTGGGTGGGGGCGAGGACCACGGATTGCTCGCCACCTTCCCGCCGGACGTTCAGCTTCCTCCCGGATTCACTGCGATAGGCTCGGTACAAGCACTGGGAATCGACGAAGGTCCGCGCGTGACGATTGCGGGCCGGGCCGCGGACACCGGGGGATGGGACCACTTTGCAGACTAAGATCGCCGCCAATGCCCAGGCCATGAGGCGGTGGCTCAACAAAGCGGAAACCGCGCTGGGCAACCACAGTGACCGCCTCAACGCCATCAACATCTTCCCTGTCGCGGACGGCGACACCGGTACCAACCTCTACCTCACGGTCCGGGCCGCCTCCGATGCCCTGGACGCGCTGGACCCGACAGTCACGGACGTCGGCGCCGTCCTTACCCACGCGGGCCAGGCAGCCCTGGAAAAAGCCCGGGGCAACTCCGGGACGCTGTTCTCCGTCTTCCTCTGCGCGGCGGCGGAACCCCTCGCGGGCCAGCAGCGCCTCAGTTCGGCACTGCTGGCGACAGCCCTGCACCGGGCCCAGATCCGCGCCTGGACCGCTTTGAGCGATCCCGTGCCCGGGACCATGCTTTCTGTGATGGAAGCCGCGTCCCTGGCGGCCGGAGAGATCGATGCCCTCCACCCCGGAGACGACAGTAACCACGCCCTCGGAGTGACGCTGGACGCCGCGGTGGCCGCGGCATTGGCAGCCGTCGTCTCCACGGAGGACCAGCTCGATGCCCTGCAGGCAGCCAAGGTGGTGGATGCCGGTGGCGTGGGGCTGCTGCTTATCCTGGACTGCCTCCGTTCCGTGGTGCTGGGGGAGGAGCTGCAGGGTACGCTGCTCGATGACCTTCACGGCTACAGCGTCCAGGACCCCCACATCCACTCCAGCATGCCGGTGGACGAAGGCGTGGAGGTCATGTGCACCATCAGCCTTTCGCCCCTGGACGCAGCCACGCTCCGTCAGCACCTGGACGAGCTGGGCGACTCGGTCATCATGAGCCAGTTGGGCGGTGGGGAAGCCGGCGATGGCACCTACCGGTGGCGTGTCCACGTGCACGTCCCCACGCAGGGCCCGGCCGTGGAACTGATCCGCACCCTCGGTACGCCCACGGACATGTCCATCAGCGCCCTGTCTGACACGTCCGGCCGCCGGAGCCAGGCGCTCCAGGAGGCAGCGGACTCCGGTGGGCATGAACGCTGAGCCCGGCCTCGCCCTCGAACGCCGCATCGGCAAGCGTTCAGCGGGGGTCATCGAAAAACACCTCAACATCAGCACGGTTGAGGGCCTGCTTAACTATTTTCCGCGGCGGTACATGGCGCGTGGTGAACTGACGCCCATCAGCGAACTGCCGCGTGACGAAGAAGTAACCCTCATCGCGCGCGTACTCTCGAGCAATACCCGTTCCATGCAGGCACGCAAGGGAACCATCACCGACGTCGTTATCTCGGACGATGACGGCCGCAACGGCCTGAAGCTGGTGGGCGGTACTGATTTCCACGGCAAGGTCCCCGGGACCCTGAAAATCAGTTTCTTCAACGCTTTCCGGGCCAAGAGCGAACTGCAGCCCGGCCGCCGGGCATTGTTCTCGGGGAAGGTCACCAGTTTCAAGGGGTCCCTCGGCCTGACCAACCCCGATTTCCAGGTACTGGATTCGGACCCCTTCACGGCCGGCGGCGATGACCCGGAGAAACTCGCGGGCATGCCCATTCCCGTGTACCCGGCCACGTCAAAGCTGCCCAGCTGGAAGATCCAGCAGGTCATCGCCACCCTGCTCGAAACCGTGGACCTCGACGCGCTTCCGGATCCCGTTCCGGAGACGGTCACCGCGCGGGAGGAATTCCTGCCGCTCGCGGAGGCTTACCGGCTGATCCATGAGCCGGAAACCGCCGCGGACTGGCAACGCGCACGCCACCGGTTCCGCTACCAGGAGGCGCTGGTGCTGCAGTCCGCCTTGGCCAGGCGGCGGTCCCAGCTGGCCGCTGAGGAAGCGACGGCCAGGCGACCGGTCCGGGACGGCCTGCTGGCCGCATTCGACCGCAACCTTCCCTTCACGCTCACCGACGGCCAGGCCGCCGTCGGAAAAACCCTGGCGGCCGGGCTCGCCGCTGACCACCCCATGAACCGCTTGCTGCAGGGCGAAGTGGGTTCCGGCAAAACTGTCGTGGCGCTGCGGGCCATGCTGCAGGTGGTGGACGCCGGAGGCCAGGCCGCCCTGCTGGCTCCAACGGAAGTCCTCGCCGCCCAGCACTTCGACTCCATTCGCCGGACCCTCGGCCCGTTGTCCAGGGATGGATTGCTCGGCGCATTTGGCGGCACGGACGGGGAAGCGGTGCAGGTCACCCTGCTGACGGGTTCCATGCCTACCGCGGCCCGCAGGCAGGCCATGCTGGACGCCGCGTCAGGGACAGCGGGGATCGTCATTGGTACCCACGCATTGTTGAGTGACAATGTGTCCTTCTACGATCTGGGACTGATCGTAGTGGACGAGCAGCACCGCTTTGGCGTGGAGCAGCGCGATGCCCTGCGGGCCAAGGCCAGGAAGCCCCCGCACCTGTTGGTGATGACCGCTACGCCCATCCCGCGTACCGTGGCCATGACCGTATTTGGCGACCTCGAAACCTCCACCCTGGACGAACTTCCCAAGGGCCGTGCCCCCATTTCCACCCATCTGGTCGGCCTGGCAGAGAACCCGGGCTGGGCCGGGCGGATCTGGGCCCGCGCCCGCGAGGAAATTGATGCCGGCCACCAGGTCTACGTTGTCTGTCCCAAGATCGGCACCGACGACGACGGCGACTTCAGCCCGGGCGAAGCGGAGCCGGCCACCGCAGACCTCGAGGAGAACGGGCGGGAACTTGCCTCCGTGACAGCCGTCGTCGAGCAGTTGCAGGACGAACCATCCATCGCCGGCGTGTCCGTGGCCCCGCTGCATGGACGCCAGGACCCGGACCTCAAGTCGGCCACCATGGCAGGCTTCGCGGCCAACTCCGTTAAACTGCTCGTTTCCACCACCGTGATCGAGGTGGGCGTGGACGTCCATAACGCAACGATGATGGTCATCCTGGACGCCGACCGGTTCGGCATCTCCCAGTTGCACCAGCTTCGGGGACGGGTGGGCCGGGGTGGGCTTCCGGGGACCTGCCTCCTGGTCACCTCGCTGGAACGCGGGCATCCCAGCCGGCGGCGGCTTGAGGCGGTGGCGGCCACAACCGACGGTTTCGTCCTGTCCCAGGAGGACCTCAAGCTGCGCCGGGAGGGCGACATCCTGGGCGCCTCCCAGTCCGGTGGGCGGTCCACGCTCAGGCTCCTCCGCGTCCTTGAGCACGAAGACATCATTGCCCAGGCGCGTTCCGACGCCCAGGAAATCGTCACGGGCGATCCGTCCCTCGCTGCCCACCCTGAGCTGGCGGATGCCATCGACAGATACCTCAACCCTGAGAAGGAGGCGTTCCTTGAACGCGGTTAGCAAGCATCCTGCCGGAAGCAGCAGGACCGCGGCCGGACAGGGGGTGCCCGCATGAGCCGGATCATCGCAGGGGCGGCCGGAGGCACCCCGTTGTCCTCCGTCCCGGGCTCGCTTACCCGCCCCACCACCGACCGCGTCAAGGAGGCACTCTTCTCCCGCCTGGATGCCTTCGATGTCATCGCCGGAGCCCGAGTACTGGATCTCTATGCCGGGTCCGGTTCGCTTGGGGTTGAGAGCGGCAGCCGGGGAGCCCGCAGCGTGGACCTTGTCGAGTCCGACGCCAAGGCAAGTGCGGTTTGCCAGCGCAACGCGGACCTGATCAACGGCGTTGTGGGCCGCAAGGCAGTAACAGTCCACCGGTCCAAGGTGGAGCCCTTCCTGGACCGCGCCGCGGAGTCGGCAGCGTGGGACCTGGTGTTCCTGGACCCGCCGTACCCGCTCGACGAAGTGGCGCTCGCCGCGGTGCTGCGGAAACTCGCAGCGCACCTGGCGCCGTCCGCCGTCGTCGTGGTGGAACGGTCCTCCCGCTCGCCCGAACCTGACTGGCCCGCCGAACTGGAACGCTTCGCCGAGAAGAAGTACGGCGAAACCCGGCTCTGGTTCGCCGAGCCCTACGTGCCGGACGCCATTGAAAGCGATGACCTTCCGGCCAGTGGGGAGTCCTAGCAGCCACATGCGGCCGGGATGACGCTGAGGGCCGGGCGGCTATGGGGCGAGGCGGTCCAGGTCCACTCCCGCCAGCACGCTCGCCGGGTGCGGGCCGCGGGCAGTGAGCTGGGCTGTCCAGTCCTGCCGCCAGGCCCCCTGGGTCCCGGCCAGGATGATGTTGCCCGGGTAGCGGCCCTCGAACATGCCGGTTTCGGCAAAGGCCGCAACATCCGCCATGGTCTCGCGCAGCGCAGCCACCTGGCTTCGGACCAAAGTAAGCGCGGGCTCGTCTCCTACATTGACCACCAGCAGCCCCAAAGGTTCCAGCTTCGCCCGGACTTCGGTGTAGAAGTCGGCGCAGGCGATGTGCGCCGGCGCTTCCGGGCCCGAGAAGATGTCCAGGATGACGACGTCGAACGTGAGCCCCGGGTCAAGCTCGCCGAGTGCCTGCCGGGCGTCGCCGATGACGGCGTGCAGGTCCGTTCCCTCAGGCAGGGGCAGTTCCCGCAGGACGAAATCCAGCAGCTCGCGTTCCAGCTCGACCGCGTACTGCACGGAGCCGGGCCGGGTCGCCTGGATATAGCGGGCCAGGGTCAGCGCCCCCGCCCCCAGGTGCAGCGCCCGGACAGGCGCTCCGGTGGGGGCGGCCAAGTCAACCAGGTGGCCGATCCGGCGAAGGTACTCGTAGAAGATGTCTTCGGGGTGGGACAGATTCACATGCGACTGCTCTGCCCCGCCGATGCTGAGCACATAGCTGCCATCGGTGAATGCGTCCGGCTCGATGGTGGCGTGCTGGCCGGTGGCGCGGAGGAACCGGGAGGCGTGCCCGGGGTTGCCGGCCGCCATCAGAGCCTGCTGCTGAGCGTGGCCAGCCGCCCGGCTGCCTCTTCGAGGACGTCCGCCTTCTTGCAGAAGGCGAAGCGGAGCAGGCTGCGCGTGCGTTCCGCACCTTCCGGGTGGCAGAACACGGGCACCGGGATGGCAGCAACCCCTACCAGCCCGGGCAGTCGCCGTGCGAGGTCCACCGAGTCGGTGATGCCCAGCGGCGCCGTGTCGACGTTGACGAAGTAGGTGCCCTGCGGGGTGTAGACGCCGAAACCGGCGGCGCGCAGCCCCTCACTGAGGACGTCGCGCTTGTACTCGAGCGAAGCCGCAATTCCCTGGTAGAAGCTGTCCGGGAGGCCCAGCCCTGCTGCTATGGCGGGCTGGAACGGGGTGCCTGAGCTGTAGGTGAGAAACTGCTTGACGGTCCGCGCGGCGGCCACCAGCTCCTCGGGCCCGGTCAGCCAACCGATCTTCCAGCCCGTGAGGGAGAAGGTCTTCCCGGCGGAGGAGATGGTGATGGTCCGCTCGGATGCACCGGGCAGGGACGCCACCGGAATATGGCGGACGCCGAAGGTGAGGTGCTCATAGACTTCGTCAGTGATGATCAGCACGTCGTGCTTTTGCGCCAGGTCCACGATCTTCTGCAACACGTCACGGGGAAAGACCGCCCCGGTGGGATTGTGCGGATTATTCAGCAGGACCACGCGGGTCCGTTCACTGAAGGCGGCTTCAAGGGCGGCCAGGTCCGGCATGAAATCGGGTGCAAGCAGCGGCGCAGTGACATGCGTGGCCCCTGACAGTCCGATCACTGCGCCATACGAGTCGTAGAACGGTTCAAGGGTGAGGACTTCATCTCCGGGTCCGGTAAATGCCAGCAGCGATGCGGCGATGGCCTCGGTGGCGCCGGTGGTGATCAGGACCTCCGTGTCAGGATCCGGGGTCAGCCCGTAGAAACGTTCCTGGTGGGCGGCCACCGCGGCACGCAACTGGGGGATACCTTTACCGGGCGCGTACTGGTTGGCCCCCGCCGTGATGGCATCCCGGGCGGCGTCGAGGATTTCCTGCGGGCCGTCTTCGTCGGGGAAACCCTGGCCCAGGTTGATCGCCCCGGCCTGGACCGCGAGGTTGGTCATCTCCTCGAAGATCGTGACGCCAAGCCCGCCGTCAGCGGCCAGGAGGTTCGCTCCCAGGGCAGTCCGCTGCCATGGAGCGGGGGCAGAAGGCGCGGAAAGTTCCCGTGACGCATGCATCCAGTCATGGTATCCCGGGCTTCGCATGGGGTAGGTTCGGAGCATGAGACGAGCTGTCTGCCCCGGATCCTTTGATCCCATCCATAACGGCCATCTCGAAGTCATTGCCCGCGCTGCCGGCCTCTTCGACGAAGTCATTGTGGCCATCTCCACCAACTACGCCAAGAAGTACCGGTTCAGCCTCGATGAGCGCCTCGAAATGGCGCGCGAGACCCTTGCGTCCCTCAAGGGAATCGTGGTGGAACCCGTAGGTGAGGGACTGCTGGCTGAATACTGCCGGCAGCGGGGCGTCTCGGCCATCGTCAAGGGCCTCAGGTCCTCCTCGGACTTTGATTATGAACTGCCCATGGCCACGATGAACAGGCAGCTGAGTGGCGTGGAAACTGTCTTCCTGCCTGCGGAAGCGCACTACATCCATCTGTCGTCGACCCTCATCAAGGAGGTGGCCGGGCTGGGCGGCAACGTCTCCGAGTACGTTCCCCGGTCCGTGCTTCGGAGGCTGCTGGCGGGCGAGCCTTCGGCGAATCAGCAGCCCAGGCGGTAGGCTGGTCCGGTACTTCGGCGGTATCGCCGGCCGGTTTGAGTCCCCGTGGCTCTTCAGGCTAAGATGGTACGTCGGTCATATGTTCAACAGGAGTTCTCATTAAAAGAGATGCTGGTTCGCCCCTGGCGTTCGACGTCAAGGACCTCGGGCGCAGCCCGGGAAGCATGCGGACACTGAAGGAACATGTACCCGCACCGGGTGATCTTGGTGTGGCGCTCATTGGCGTTCAGGAAGGCTCGGATGTCGAGCTGGACCTGAGGCTGGAGGCCGTACACGAAGGAATTCTGGTATCAGGAACCGTCATCGCCGGTGTAACCGGGGAATGCGGCCGATGCCTGGATCCCCTTGCGTATGACCTTGAGGTCAATGTGCAAGAACTTTTCTTCTACGAGGGCGCTGAGTTCTCGGATGGAGAAGACGAAGAAGAGCAACGTCGAGTCGAGCACGATGTAATCGATCTTGAACCGGTGTTGCGGGACGCGGTTGTCACCAACCTGCCGTTCCAGCCGGTGTGCCGGGAAGACTGCCAGGGCCTTTGCTCCGAATGCGGAGTACGCCTGGAAGACGAGCCGGGGCACCACCACGAGGTCTTGGATCCTCGCTGGGCTGCCCTAGCTGATATGGCTAAGCCTGACCGGCAAAATTGATTTGTACGTGTTTGTCTAGAGAGAAATGAGTTAGCCGTGGCTGTCCCGAAGCGGAAAATGTCTCGCTCGAATACCCGCGCCCGCCGCTCGCAGTGGAAGGCGACCGCCCCCCACCTGGTGAAGACCGTTGAAAACGGCCAGGTCACCTACAGCCTGCCGCACCAGGCTAAGGTCGTTACCGACTCTGCCGGCACTGCGCTGTTCCTTGAGTACAAGGGCCGCAAGGTCGCTGACGTCTAATCGGCCGCTCAGGCTGACTGATGTCTTCAACTGAAGAGCTTCTGAAGCGTCTCGGTGTCACTATTGACGCCGGGACGCTTCGTCTTGCGCTCACACACCGTTCCTACGCCTACGAAAACGGCGGGATCCCCACCAACGAGCGGCTGGAATTCCTGGGTGATTCAATCCTGGGCTTCTCGGTCACGGATTCCCTCTACCGGGACAATCCGGATCTCCCCGAGGGCGAGCTGGCCAAGCGTCGTTCGGCCGTCGTCAGCACGCGTGCGCTTGCCAACATCGGCCGAAGCCTTGGCATCGGCGAGTTCATCTACCTTGGTCAGGGCGAGAAACTTACGGAGGGGAAGAACAAAGCCTCCATCCTCGCTGACACCATGGAAGCGCTGATCGGTGCCACCTACGTCTCCAACGACATTGAGACCGCCCGCCAGCTGGTCATGCGCCTGATCGGACCCCTGCTCAAGGATGCCGCCGTGCTGGGCGCCGGGACTGACTGGAAGACCAGCATCCAGGAGCTTGCGGCGAGCCGGCAGCTTGGATCCATCCACTACGCAGTGGAGGGTGCGGGGCCGGACCACGCACGCACCTTCAGCGCTGTCCTCAATATCGGCGGCAAGCCGTACGGCAAGGGCACCGGCCATTCCAAGAAGGAAGCGGAGCAGGAAGCAGCCGCGGATGCGTGGCGCGTCCTGTGCGGACCGGGTGCCGCTGACGGCGCCGCTAAGTCCTCCGGTTCCGCCGCCGCCAAGTAGGATCCCGTGCCTGAACTGCCCGAGGTGGAGGTGGTCCGCCGCGGCCTGGTGAGCTGGGTCCGCGGCAGGACCGTTGAGTCCGTCGATGTCCTGGACCCCCGCTCCATCCGCCGCCACGCCCTGGGCGTGGAGGACTTCATCGGCAACCTGCAGGGTGCCACTGTGTCCGACGTCGTCCGGCGAGGCAAATTCCTCTGGCTCCCGCTAAACGATAGTTCCGCACACCAGCAGGCGGCAGGCAACGGACATACCCCGCCACCCGGGGTGGCGCTGATGGCCCACCTTGGCATGAGCGGGCAGCTGCTCATGCAGGATGCGGACGTCCCGGACGAAAAGCACCTGAAAGTCAGGCTCCATCTCAGCCCCACTGACGGTATGCCTGCGCAGTTGCGGTTCGTGGACCAGCGCATTTTCGGTGGGCTCTTCGTCACCGCTTTGGTTCCCACCGACGACGGCGGCCCCGGCGGCCTCGCGGAGTCGCCCCTTCCGCTGATCGCCGGGGAAGCGTCCCATATTGCCCGGGATCCCCTGGACCCGGCGTTCTCGTTCGACCTTTTCTACCAGCGCCTTCGTGTGCGGAAGACAGGCTTGAAACGGGCGCTCCTGGACCAGGGGCTGGTTTCGGGCATCGGAAACATCTACGCCGATGAGGCCCTCTGGCGTGCGCGGCTGCACTACGCGCGTCCCACCGACAAGCTGCGGCGGGCCGACGCCTTCCGCGTTATCGAAAGCGCCCGTGAGGTCATGCTCGATGCCCTCGCCGCCGGCGGAACCAGCTTCGATTCCCTGTACGTGAACGTCAACGGCGCCTCCGGATACTTTGACCGGTCGCTTAACGCCTACGGGCGCGAGGGTGAGCCCTGCAAACGATGCGCGGCTGCAGGAATCCACGCCATAATCCGGCGTGAACAGTTCATGAACCGGTCCTCCTACAGGTGCCCGGTATGCCAGCCGCGTCCCCGCAACGGACGCTGGTAGCTCACGCGCATCCAACCCTGATGGCCCCGGGCTGGCCCAGGCGCTCTGCACGGCCGGGCGGGACAGGCGGCGCCGGATCCGCGACTTTCGGCGGCAACCCGGTAGATTTAGGACCGCCAAGCAGCCGCCCAGCCCCGTCCAGGAGACCCGAAAAGCCTTGCACCTCAAAAGCCTGACCGTCCGGGGGTTCAAGTCCTTTGCCTCCGCCACCACCTTCGACTTCGAACCGGGAGTCACTGCCGTGGTGGGCCCCAACGGCTCCGGCAAGTCCAACGTGGTGGACGCACTGGCCTGGGTAATGGGGGAGCAGGGCGCCAAGACCCTCCGCGGCGGCAAAATGGAGGACGTCATCTTCGCCGGCACTTCCGGCCGGCCTCCACTGGGACGGGCACACGTGTCGCTGACCATTGATAACACTGACGGCGCCCTGCCCATTGAGTACAGCGAAGTCACCATTTCCCGGACACTGTTCCGCACAGGAGGCTCGGAGTACGCCATCAACGGTGCCGGCTGCCGCCTGCTCGACATCCAGGAACTGCTCTCCGATTCCGGCATGGGGCGGGAAATGCATGTCATCGTGGGCCAGGGCCAGCTGGACCGGGTCCTGCACGCCACCCCCGAGGACCGCCGGGGCTTCATCGAAGAAGCCGCCGGCATCCTCAAACACCGCCGGCGCAAGGAACGGACGGTGCGCAAACTCGAGGCAATGCAGGCAAACCTGCAGCGCCTCACGGACCTGACGGGTGAGATCCGCCGCCAGCTCACGCCGCTGGGCAAGCAGGCCGAGGTGGCACGCCGCGCCCAGCGCGTCCAGTTCGACGTCCGGGACGCCCGCGCCCGCCTGCTGGCCGATGACCTGGTGCAGCTGCAGCAGGTCCTGGAGCAGGACGTCGCCGACGAAGCAGCCCTGAAGGAGCGGCGCACCATCGTTGGGCAGGAACTGGAGTCCGGGCGCCGGCAACAGGCAGCCCTGGAGCAGCTCGCAGCAGAGGCAACGCCACGCCTCAACGCGGCCCGGGACACGTGGTACCGGCTCACCGCAGCACGCGAGCGGCTCCGTTCACTCGGATCACTGGCCCAGGAACGGAGCCGCGTGCTCGGATCCGTGGACGACGCACCGTCCGGAGGGCGGGATCCCGAGCAGCTGGAACGGCAGGCAGCGCGTGTAGGCAGCGAACTGGCCGGACTTGAGCACTCACTCGCGGGCCGGCGGACTGCCCTCGAAGCAGCAACGGCGGCCAAAGCGGAAGCGGAGCGCGCAGCCCAGGCCGAGGACCAGCGGCTCACCGCTGAACTGCGTGCGGTCGCCGACCGCAGGGAAGGCCTGGCGCGCCTCGCCGGCCAGGTTGGAGCGGCCCGCTCCCGGGTGGAGTCCGCCCAGGCAGAACTCGGCCGGCTGCGCGAGTCGCTGGCCGCGGGCGCCGGGCGGCGTGCCCGGGCACAGGAAGAGTTCACCGCCCTGGAAAACCAGGTGGCGGGTGTGGAGGAAGGCGAGGAATCCCTCGACGCCGAATACGAGGCCGCCAGCGAAGTGCTGGAAACCGTGCTGCAGGAAATCTCGGACCTCAAATCAGAAGTCAACGAGGGCATCCGCCGGCGCGATGCCCTCGCAGCCCGCCTTGAGGCCTTGAAGCTCGGCCTGGAGCGGAAAGACGCAGCCCGGCACGTCCTGCAGTCAGGGCTTCGCGGGGTCCAGGGCGCGCTCGCCGGTGAGCTGCGGGTGCAGGCCGGATTCGAAACCGCCATCGCCGCGGCACTCGGGGAAGCCTCCGAGGCGCTCCTGGTCGAGGACCCGTCCACCGCGGAGTCCGTTCTGCAGATGCTCAAGGACGACGACGCCGGCCGGGCCTCACTGTTGCTGGCACCCGCCGGCACTTTGCACGAAGACTTTCCGCCGGCCCCTGCACTCCCGGCAGGTGCCGTTCCGGCCGCCGGACTCGTGGACGCCGCCGACGCATACACCCCGTTGGTACGGCACCTGCTGTGCCGGACCGCCGTCGTACCAAACATCCGGGCCGCCGCTGCCCTGGTGGCGCAACAGCCCGGCCTGACAGCAGTTACCCACGCGGGTGACGTCTTCACCGCCGTGTCCGTTACCGGAGGTTCGGCGAAGGCTCCGTCACTCCTGGAAGTCCAGGCGGCCGTGGACGACGCCGACAGGGAGCTTGGGCAGGTAACCGCGGCCTTGGAGCGCAACAGGTTCGCCCTGGCCGGCGCCGAGGCGAAGCGCGCCGGAGCGCAGGAAAAGGCGGATGCCGCCCTGGACAGGTTGCACGAGTCCGACGCGCGGCTGGCCGCAGTAGCTGAGCGGCTGGGGCACCTCAACTCAGTACTGCGCAGCGCCGTGGGGGAAAGCGACCGGCTCGCGGCCTCGCTGGCCCGTGCCGAGGCCAACGTGGAGTCCGAGGAGGAGGCGCTCGCGGCCATCACCGCCCGGCTTGCCGCGGCCCAGGAGGTGCCGCTCGAGCAGGAACCGTCAACGGCGGAGCGTGATGCCCTCGCGAAGGCTGCCTCGGCGGCCCGTGCTGCCGAGGTGGAGGCCCGGTTGTCACTGCGGAGCACCGAGGAGCAGGTGGCGGCCACACGCAACCGCGTTGCCTCACTGGAACGTGCCGCCGCCACTGAACGGCGTGCCCGCGAGGAGGCAGCTGAAAGGGCGCGGCGCCGGCGCATCGAGGCCCGGCGGGCCGCCGCCGTCCGGGCCGCAGTGGACTCGGCCCTGGATTTTGTGGACGTGTCCGTCGATGTGGCGCGGCACGCGCGTGACCTTGCAGAAGAAAACCGCGAACGCCGGGACCGGGAGCTGCAGGAACTCCGCGCCGCGAACGAGCTGCTTGCAAAGGAGCTTGCCGAACTGACCGACAATGTCCACCGTGACGAGCTCGCCAGGGCCCAGCAGCGTGCCCGCATCGAAGCCCTGGAAACGCGGTCCGTCGATGAACTCGGGATCACCCCTGACGCCCTGGTGGCGGAGTTTGGCCCCCACGTTGCAGTTCCGGTTCCGGCGGGGGAGACGACTGACAAATGGGCTGCCCTCCGTGCGCCGGTGGACGAGACCGGTGAAGCCATCGTCGAGGGCGTGCCGTTCGTCAGGGCTGAACAGGAGAAACGCCTCCGGAAGGCCGAACGCGACCTGTCCAGCCTGGGCAAGGTCAATCCGCTGGCACTGGAGGAGTTCGCGGCACTGGAGGAGCGCCACCAGTTCCTCAGCACCCAGCTGGAGGACCTCAAGGCAAGCCGCAAGGACCTGCTGGACATCATCAAGGAAGTGGACGACAGGGTCCAGCGGGTGTTCACCGAGGCATTCGAGGACACCCAGGCACAGTTCGTTAGGGTCTTTGACCGGCTGTTCCCCGGCGGCGAAGGCCGGCTGGTCCTGACCGACCCTGCGGACATGCTCACCACAGGAATCGAAGTGGAGGCCCGTCCCGCGGGCAAGAAGATCAAGCGGCTGTCACTGCTGTCCGGCGGGGAGCGGTCCCTGACGGCTGTGGCCCTGCTCGTGGCCATCTTCAAGGCACGGCCCTCCCCGTTTTACGTCATGGATGAGGTGGAGGCCGCCCTCGACGACACCAACCTGGGCCGGCTGATCACCATCTTCGAAGAGCTCCGCGAGTCCAGCCAGCTCATTGTCATCACCCACCAGAAGCGCACCATGGAAGTGGCAGACGCCCTCTACGGAGTCACCATGCGCGGCGACGGCGTCTCCACCGTGATCAGCCAGCGCCTTGGGGACGACAACTGAACGGCGGTTGCCTGACCGACGCTGCGGAACCGCCGGGTGGACCTCTGAGTCAGGGCCGGTCAGCTCCCTGCCGGAGCGGGGAAAGGGCTCCGGCGGTTGTGAGAAGCTAGGGGAGTGAATGACATCCTTCCCATAATCCTGTCCATTCTCGGTGCCCTGGTGGTTGTCGGAGCCCTGATCCCGGTCCTGGTGAAGACGCGGAAGAACATCAACCGCTACCCGGGAACACGCGACGCGAACGACCCCGAAATCCGGCCCGGAGGCAGCACCCTCGTGGCCGGCGACACTGCCACAACGGAGCGGACAGCACCCGCCGAGGCGGACCTTGACGGCGTGGACACCACGGTGCCCGACGACGCCGCCGGACTGGAAGTCATTCCGGTTGAAACGCCCCTGCCCGCAGCGGGACGCCTGACCCGGCTGCGCGAACGCCTGGTCCGGTCCAACAACGTCATGGGCAAGGGCCTGCTGGCGCTGCTTTCCAGCGACAAAATCGATGAGAACGTCTGGGACGAGGTGGAAGAAACCCTCCTCCTGGCGGACCTCGGCACCGAACCGACCATGCAGCTGGTGGATGCCCTCCGCGAACGCGTCAAGGTACTCGGCACGCGCAGCCCGGAGCACGTCAAGGCCATGCTCCGCGAGGAACTCATCAAGGTGGTCGATCCCACTATGGACCGCACCCTCAATGTCCAGCGCCACGGGGACAAGCCGGCCGTCATGATGGTGGTGGGCGTCAACGGCGTGGGCAAGACCACCACGGTGGGCAAGCTGGCGCGCGTGCTCGTGGCCGAAGACAAGGACGTGATCCTCGGTGCCGCGGACACCTTCCGTGCCGCCGCGGCCGAACAGTTGGCAACCTGGGGCCAGCGGGTGGGCGTTCCCACCGTCAAGTCCGACATTGACGGCGCCGACCCCGCCTCGGTGGCCTACGAAGCCGTGAAGGCAGGCATCGACCAGGAGGTCGACGTCGTCATGATCGACACCGCCGGCCGGCTGCAAAACAAAGTGGGCCTCATGGACGAGCTGGGCAAGGTCAAGCGCGTCGTGGAAAAGCTCGCCGAAGTGGACGAGGTCCTGCTGGTCCTGGACGCCACCACCGGCCAGAACGGCCTCAACCAGGCCCGCGTCTTCTCCGAGGTGGTCAACATCACCGGCATCGTCCTGACCAAACTGGACGGCACCGCCAAGGGTGGCATCGTCGTCGCTATCCAGAAGAGCCTCGGCGTCCCGGTCAAGCTGATCGGCCTGGGCGAAGGCGCCGACGACCTCGCCCCGTTCGACGCCGAGCAATTTGTGGACGCGCTGCTGAACTAGCCACTACCCATTCTTTTGGCCCGCTGCGTCCTGTGACGCGGCGGGCCGAAGTGTTTCCGGAGTGGCCAGCCACGCAAAGACGGCCAGGAGCAGGACCCCGCCCGTGACACCGAAAGCCCAGCCGAAGCCCAACCGGTCCGCGAGCAAGCCGGCCAGGACGGGACCGACGATCGCACCGACGTCGGACGTCATCTGGTAGACCGCCAGCACCTTGCCGCCGGACCGGCCGCTGCCGATCACATCTGCGACGGCGGCCTGCTGGGCAGGGCCGAACAGGCCCGAACCGATGCCGGCGAGAGCGGAGGCGGCAAGGAACCAGGGCAGGCTCTGGGCGAAACCGATGCCCGCGGTGGCCAGTCCCGCCACCGCCAGCCCCCACATCATCATGGGCCTCCGTCCCAGCGAATCCGCCAGGCGGCCGGAGAATGACAGCGCCGCAGCATTGCCTGCCGCGAAT
Source organism: Pseudarthrobacter sp. 1G09 (assembly GCF_050038305.1). Classification (NCBI taxonomy): domain Bacteria; kingdom Bacillati; phylum Actinomycetota; class Actinomycetes; order Micrococcales; family Micrococcaceae; genus Pseudarthrobacter; species Pseudarthrobacter sp. 1G09. The sequence goes on along the minus strand of NZ_CP188306.1, from coordinate 2,663,980 downwards.
ACCGCCAGCGCCAGCCCGGCCGCCTCGGGGCCGGCGCCGAAGGCTGCCGCAGCAAACAGCGGGACGGTGGCCATCCGCACCCCGAACGTAGCCCACCCGTTGGCAAAACTGGATGCCAGCGCGGCCCGGTATGCCCCGGTCCGCAGGGCCTCGCCGAAGGGCATATCCGGCGCCCGATTGACCGCAGGGCCGGAGCCGCGCCGCTGGTGGCTCAGCTGCGTCTGCACCACCGCCGCCGCGATGATTAGGGCGACAGCGTAGGCAAGGAACGGAACCCGCAGGCCGAACCCCGCAAGCAGGCCGCCGACGATCGGTCCGCAGACGTTGCCGATCAGGAACGCAGAGGCATAGGCGCCGGACACCCTGCCCCGGCTCTCCGGCGGCGCCAGCCTGACCACGAGGGCCATGGAAGCGACCGTAAACATCACCGAACCTGCGCCGCCCAGTCCGCGAAACAGCAGCAGCTGCCAATAGCTCCCGGCAAAGGCGCAGGCCGCCGTCGAGGCCGCCACGATGAGCAGCCCCGACACATAGACCGGCCGTTCCCCGAGCTTGGCGATCAGGGCACCGCCGGCCGGGGCAAAGACCAGCCGCATGAACGCGAAGATGGCCACAATCACGGCCGCTTCCGTATTGCCCACACCGAAGGTTGTGGCGAATTGCGGCAATACGGGCGCAACAAGCCCGAATCCCAGCGCGATCAGGAACGCGGCGGCCAGCATCACCTTGATGTCGCGGGGGAGCTTGTCCCGGCGGGGCCGCAGGCGGGCCAGGATCCTTGAAGCGGTACCGCTGGCGCGGGCTTCTGCCGTCATGGTGCACAGTTCCTTGCAGGGTGGGGCGCCGGATGCCGGCGGGAGTGGTGAAACACAACCGTAACAAGGCGGATATGCACCATTTACTTCCTAGAGGTTGTTGTAACAGTCCGGCAATCTAAATCCTCTGCGGGCGAAACACGCCGCCGACACACTCGTTACAGGACGCAAAGGGCGTTGGCAGGCGGAGGACTCCGCAAGATTCGGAAGAGAGGACGTGAACCATGGAACTTACCGCAGGTCACGTTTGGCTCATGGTGTCGGCAGCGCTCGTGCTGTTCATGACACCGGGCCTGGCATTTTTCTACGGCGGCATGACGCGTGCCAAGGCAGCACTGAACATGATGATGATGAGCTTCATCTCCATCGGCATGGTCGGCGTGGTCTGGATTCTCTGGGGATACTCGATGTCTTCCGGCGAGGGCTTCCTGCAGATCGTGGGAAACCCGTTCGCCACCTTCGGGCTTGAAGGCATCGATACGCCGGATGGGCTCATCAAGGTGGGCTTCGCGGCAACCTTCGCCATCATCACCGTTGCGCTGATCAGCGGCGCTATCGCTGACCGCGCCAAGTTCGGCGCCTGGAGCGTCTTCGTCCCGGTCTGGGTCACCCTGGTCTACTGCCCGCTTGCCTACATGGTGTGGGGTGGCGGCCTCTTCGGTCCTGAGGGGGCAGTGGGTAAGGCCCTCGGCCCCGCCATCGACTTCGCCGGCGGCACTGTGGTCCACATCAACGCCGGTGTTGCGGCGCTGGTTCTGGTCCTGATCATCGGCAACCGCAAGGGCTTCGGCAAGGACCCCAACCACCGCCCGCACAACATCCCGTTCGTCATGCTGGGCGCTGCCATCCTGTGGTTCGGCTGGTTCGGCTTCAACGGCGGCGCTGCCACCACTGCGGAGCAGGGCGGCCTCATCTGGGTGAACACCTTGGCCGCTCCCGCCGCTGCCATGCTCGGCTGGCTCGTCACCGAGCGGATCCGCGACGGCCACCCCACGTCCCTCGGCGCCGCTTCCGGCGTGGTCGCCGGCCTTGTGGCCATCACCCCGGCCTGCGCCAACGTCAGCCCCGTCGGCGCCCTTGGCCTCGGCGTCGTGGCAGGCGTGGCCTCCGCACTGGCTGTGGGCCTGAAGTTCCGCTGGGGCTTCGACGACTCGCTGGATGTTGTTGGCGTGCACCTTGTCTCCGGCATCATCGGCACCGTTGCCCTCGGCTTCATCGCACTGCCCACCGACGGTGTGGGCGGCGGCCTCTTCTACGGCGGCGGACTCGCCCAGCTGTGGGCACAACTCGCAGCGGCAGGCATCGCCATTGCGTACTCGGCCATCCTGACGGCGATCATCGCGCTGGCCATCCACAAGACCATGGGCTTCCGGGTCTCGCAGGAACAGGAAACGGTGGGTGTGGACCTCAGCCTGCACGCCGAGACCGCCTACGAGTTCGGTCTCTCCGGACACGGCGGCAGCTTCCAGCCGCTGCACGACATGATCACCGGCAAGAACCAGGCAGAAGCCGCGGGAAGTGCCGGCGAAGCAGATGCCAAGAAGCCAGAAACCGCAACAGGCAAGGAAAGCGTGGGGGCATGAAACTGATCACCGCAATCGTCAGGCCCGAGAAGCTTGAAGCAATCCGGGAAGGCCTGGAAGCCTACGGAGTCCAGGGCCTGACGGTCAGCGCAGCCAGTGGCTACGGCCGGCAGCGGGGCTACACCGAGGTGTACCGCGGTGCCGAATACAACGTGGACCTTCTGCCTAAGATCCGGGTAGAGGTGCTGGCTACGGACGAGCAGGCCGATGACATCCTGGACGTCATCATCGCCAGTTCCAACACCGGCAGGGCGGGTGACGGGAAGGTCTGGACCATGGATGTCTTTGAGGCAGTCCGGGTAAGGACCGGCGAACGCGGCGTAGCCGCCATCTAGGAGAGTCCTCCGGCCAACCCCTGCTGCAGGGGGAGGGAGACGGAAGCGGGTTGGGCAGGAACCGGAAGGTTCCGCCCAACCCGCTTCGCTTTTAACGGGCGAGGGCCGGGCTCAACGCCGCCGCCCGCTCACTTCCCTTCCCTGGAGGTGGCCCAGGATGCCGGACCCGCGGACCCGGCGTCGTATTCCTCAAGGGGAACGGAACCCTGCGCCCAGGCCTGAAGTACCGGTTCAACGATCCGCCAGCAATCCTCGGCGGTGTCACCCCGCACGGACAGCAACGGGTCCCCGGTCAGCACACCTTCAAGGACCTCACCGTAGGGGAGGAGGTCGGAGGCGCTCAGCTCCGCTTCGAGGGTGACCCGGCCAAGGCTGAAGATGTTTCCGGGGCCGTTGACGTCAACATCGAACTCAAGGGTGTCCGGCCCGAATCCGATCCTCAGCTGGTTCGGCGAGTCGACGCCCGTGAAGCCCTGCGGCAGGTGCGGCACCGGAAGGAAAGTGATGACAGCCTCCTTCCGCTTCTTGCCCAGCGCCTTGCCGGACCGGAGGATGAAGGGAATGCCGCTCCAGCGCCAGTTGTCTATTCCAATCCGGATCTCAGCCAAAGTCTCTGTGCCGCGGTCCGCGTCCACACCGTCCTCGCGGGCATAATCCGGTACCGTTTTGCCTCCCACCTTGCCCGCTCCATAGCGTGCCCGCCGGGTGGAATCGGTAAACGGCGGCTCCACACTCGCCGCGCGAAGGACGGCGGCGATGGCGTCGCGCAGGTCCCGCTCGCCCAGGGTTGCCGGCGGTTCGATGGCCAGGAGGGCCATCACCTGCAGGAGGTGGCTTTGGATCATGTCCCGCAGGGCGCCGGCGCCGTCGTAGTACCGTGCCCGGCCCTCCAGTGCGAGATCCTCGTCGAAGAAGATTTCCACCTTCTCCACGTGCCGACGGTTCCATACCGGCTCCAGGAAGTTGTTGGCGAAGCGCAGTCCCAGGATGTTCAGGACCGTGGCTTTTCCCAGGAAATGGTCCACGCGGTGGATGTGGTCCTCCGGAACCAGCCGTGCAAGCGTCCTGTTCAGGGACCGCGCCGATTCCTCGCTGGAGCCAAAGGGCTTCTCCATCACCAGCCGCGTCCCCGCGGGCACCTCCTCGGGCTGCAGCGCCTCACACGCCAGCTGGCTGATCCTGGGCGGCAGCGCGAAATAGACGGCGGTGGGGCCGTCGAGGTTTTCCAGCAGGGAAGCGAGGGCGCCGCCAGCTGTGACATCGAGCTGATGGTACGTCGTGTCCTTTTCCAGCGCGGCCAACGCGTCCTTGCCGTCCGGCCCCGCGGCCTCCGCAGCTGCGGCGAAGGAGGAGTGCACCCGTTCCCGCCACTGTTCCGGCGTCCAGGGATCGGATCCGGCGCCCACCAGGCGGAGGCCGTCCGCGCGGCCGGCGGCCACCAGGCGGGCCAGTCCCGGCAGGAGCAGCCGGCCCGTGAGGTCGCCGGAGGCGCCGAGGATGAGCAGGGTCTTGACAGTTGTTTGGCTCGTCATTTTGCCAGCATGCCATCTGGCGTGCCCGACTTGGTACCCTAGATAGTCGAGTCCCGATCATCTCCTGAAAGAAGTTCACGGCGCGTGTTCAATTCACTCTCTGACCGGTTGACAGCAACCTTCAAGAATCTCCGCGGCAAGGGCCGCCTGACGGAGGCCGACGTCGATGCCACCGTCCGGGAGATCCGCCGCGCCCTGCTGGACGCGGACGTTGCCGTTCCCGTGGTGCGGGAATTCACCAGCCGCGTGCGCGAACGGGCGCTGGGCGCCGAGGTATCAGCGGCGCTGAACCCCAGCCAGCAGATCGTCAAGATCGTCAACGAGGAACTCAAGGAGATCCTCGGCGGCGAGACCCGTCGCATCCGCCTGGCCAAGAACGGCCCCACCGTCATCATGCTTGCCGGCCTCCAGGGCGCGGGCAAGACCACCCTTGCGGGCAAGCTGTCCAAGTGGCTGAAGTCCCAGGGGCACAGCCCCATGCTGGTGGCGTGTGACCTGCAGCGGCCCAACGCCGTCACCCAGCTGCAGGTGGTAGGCCAGCGGGCCAACGTCCCTGTTTTCGCCCCGCACCCGGGAGCTACCTCCCAGGAGCTGGACCAGCCCGCCGGTGACCCGGTCGCCGTCGCCCGCGCCGGTGTGGAGGAAGCACGCCAGAAGCTTCATGACGTCGTCATCGTCGATACCGCCGGCCGCCTGGGCGTGGACGCGGACATGATGGAACAGGCCCGCCAGATCCGCCGTGCCATCGTCCCCAACGAAGTCCTCTTCGTCATCGACTCGATGATCGGCCAGGACGCCGTGAACACGGCCCTGGCGTTTGACGAGGGCGTCAACTTCACCGGCATCGTCCTGTCCAAGCTCGACGGCGACGCCCGCGGTGGTGCCGCGCTGTCCGTCTCCTCGGTCACCGGCAAGCCCGTCATGTTCGCGTCCACCGGTGAAGGCCTGGACGACTTCGAGTTGTTCCACCCGGACCGGATGGCCTCGCGCATCCTGGACATGGGTGACGTCCTTACACTCATCGAGCAGGCCGAAAAGTCCTGGGACAAAGACGAAGCTGCCCGGATGGCGAAGAAGTTCGCCGACCAGGAAGACTTCACCCTGGACGACTTCCTGGCCCAGATGCAGCAGATCCGCAACATGGGCTCCATGAAGAAGATGCTCATGATGATGCCCGGCGCCCAGAACATCCGCCAGCAGCTGGAGCAGTTCGACGAACGCGAGATCGACCGCGTTGAAGCAATCGTCCGGTCCATGACCCCGCACGAACGCGTTGCCCCCAAGATCATCAACGGTTCCCGCCGCGCCCGTATCGCCCGTGGGTCCGGTGTGCACGTCTCCGAGGTCAATGGTCTGCTGGAACGCTTCGCTCAGGCCCAGAAGATGATGAAGAAGATGGCCCAGGGTGGCATGCCCGGTATGCCAGGCATGCCCGGCCTCCCGGGTGCCGGCGGCGGTGCCCGGAAGAACGCGAAGAACGCGCCGAAGAAGAAGGCCCGGTCCGGAAACCCGGCCAAGGCCGCCCAGGAACGCAAGGACGCCGAAGCCCGGCGCGCCAACGCATCCAAGGCGCTGCCCACCGGGGCCTCCTTCGGCCAGCAGTCCGGTGACTTTGACCCGTCCCAGCTGAACCTGCCCAAGGGCTTCGACAAGTTCCTGGGCAACTAGGAACACGCCCGCCAAGTAGCGCCAAGTGCCGTTGGAAACGTCCCAACGACACTTGGCGCTGTTTCGTTAAGATGTCGGCGTCGTGGAATAGGGTTGGGGGATGTTCAAGCAGAGGGTAGTGTTCGTGCACGGCTCGGGGAGCTTCGGCGCCGCCGCCTGGCCCCGGCAGCACGGCATGGCATTGATGTATGATGCCCTGTTCCTCCGCCGGCACGGATACCACAGCACCGCCGAACCCCTGGAGTCCTCCTTTGCGGAGGACACGGCCATTGTGCTGCGTTCCCTGGGCGATGACGGGCGGGGTGCTGCCGGCGGACACGTGGTGGCCCATGCGCAGGGAGCCATTCCGGCCATGATGGCGGCCGTTGAGCGCCCGGACCTCGTGCATTCGCTGACCCTGGTGGAGCCGGCCTGTCTTTCCCTCACCGCGGAGCTGCCCGCAACAGCGGCCCACATCCGGATGATGAAGCCGCTGTTCGACGTCCGCCACCAACTCAGCGACGAGGACTTCCAGCGGGAGTTCGTCCGCCGCGTCTACGCCGCAGACCTGCACCAGCCAGCCACCCTCGAGGAGAGGCGCTCTGCCCGCCGGCTGCGGCTGCAGTCACCTTCATGGGAGGCGCCACTTCACATCGTTCCAGGAGTCCCCACCCTTGTCCTTACCGGGGGTTGGGAACCGCTGTACGAAGAAATTGCCGGGTATCTCCGGGAGACCGGTGCCCTGCACCGTGTCGCTGCCGGCGGGCACCGGCCCCACGACTCAGCTGACGGCAACCGGGCCATCCGGCAGTTCCTCGCGGAGGTCAGCCGGAGTGAACCGGCACGGGCGTCCTAAGCCCGCGCCGGCCACAGCAACCCGTCAGTCACCGCCGGCGGCAGGCTCAGCTTCCGGCCGGGACTTTCAGCTCGGGAAGGTACACCTTGCCGCCGGATTCCAGGAACTCCTGGCTCTTCTCCCGCATCCCGGATGCCGCTTCTGCTATCGCGGCCTGGGCCTCCGCTGACCCGTACTCGTTGCGGATGTCCTGGCTGATCCGCATCGAGCAGAACTTCGGCCCGCACATTGAGCAGAAGTGTGCCGTCTTGGCGGGCTCGGCCGGCAGCGTTTCATCATGGAACGCTTCGGCCGTCTCGGGGTCAAGCGAGAGCGCGAACTGGTCCCGCCAGCGGAACTCGAACCTGGCCTTGGACAACGCGTCGTCCCGTTCGTGCGCCCCGGGGTGGCCCTTGGCCAGGTCAGCGGCGTGCGCGGCGATCTTGTAGGTGATGACCCCGGTCTTCACGTCGTCCCTGTCGGGCAGTCCCAGATGCTCTTTGGGCGTTACGTAGCAAAGCATGGCGGTGCCGTAGCGGGCGATCTCGGTGGCGCCGATGGCTGATGTGATGTGGTCGTAGCCGGGAGCCACATCGGTGACCAGCGGCCCCAGCGTATAGAACGGCGCGCCCTTGCACAGTTCCTGCTGGCGCTCTACGTTCTCCCGCACCAGATGGAACGGGACATGGCCCGGCCCTTCCACCATGACCTGCACGTCATGCTTCCAGGCGCGCTCCGTGAGCTCGGCCAGTGTGTCCAGCTCCGCGAACTGCGCAGCGTCGTTGGCATCCGCGGTGGCCCCTGGGCGAAGGCCGTCACCCAGCGAGAACGCCACATCGTACCGGGCAAAGATTTCACACAGCTCATCGAAATGCGTGTACAGGAAATTTTCCTGGTGGTGCGCCAAGCACCATCCGGCCATGATCGACCCACCTCGGGACACGATGCCGGTGACCCTGTTGGCGGTCAGCGGCACGTAGCGTAGCAGGACGCCGGCATGGACAGTCATGTAGTCCACGCCCTGCTCGCACTGCTCGATGACGGTGTCGCGGAAGATCTCCCAGGTAAGGGCGTTGGCTTCGCCGTTGACCTTCTCCAGGGCCTGGTAGATGGGCACGGTGCCGATCGGCACGGGGGAGTTGCGGATGATCCATTCCCTGGTGGTGTGGATGTCGTCGCCCGTGGACAGGTCCATCACCGTATCGGCACCCCACCGCGTGGCCCACTGCAGCTTGTCCACCTCTTCCCTGATGGAACTGGTGACGGCGGAGTTGCCGATGTTGGCGTTGATCTTCACCAGGAAAGCCTTGCCGATGATCATCGGCTCGGACTCCGGATGGTTGATGTTGTTGGGGATGATGGCCCGTCCGGCCGCCACCTCACTCCGGACCAGTTCCGGGTCACAGTTTTCGCGCAGCGCCACGAACCGCATTTCCGGCGTCACCACGCCCTTCCGGGCATAGTGCATCTGGGTGACCGTCCGGCCGTCGACGGCGCGGCGGGGCACCGGGCGCCCGCCTTCCCACTCCGTGGAGGCGGCGCCGCGGCGTACGGCTGAGCGGCCGTCGTCGAGCAGGTTCCGTTCCCTTCCGCTGTACGCTTCCGTGTCAGCCCGCGCCTCAATCCATTCAAACCGGAAGGGGCTGAGGCCGCGCACGGGGTCGCTTCCCGGCCCCGCCGTCCGGTAGGTGCGGAAAGGGGCGTTAGGTTGCCCGTTGGGCGACGGCTCCAGCGCGATCTCCGTTACCGGGACACGGATCCCGTGCTCCGGATCATCGATATAGGCCAGTGAGTGCGACTTCAGGGACTGGGTGACCGGTGCTTCAGGCGTGGCTCCGGCAGCGTGGTTTTGGGCAGGGGGCAGCACTGTTTTTGGTGTATTCAAGGAATACTCACTTCCTTCGCCGGCATTACCCGGACAGGTTCGACGGTCGCAGGCCGCGTCAGCCCGATCTCAGCCCCTGCAGGGGCACCCGTGTGGTCAGGAACGAAGCTACCACACGCCCTGCAGGGACAAGTGCTAACGGCCCTGTCATATTTGCCGGTGCTAGCCTGACCGGGCAGGAAGAGGAGGCATTCATGCCATACATCATCGGTTTTAGCGGCACCGCCCTCACGGGACCGGACAGCGAAAGGCACGGCCTCTGGTCCGTGGACGGTCGCTTGACATTTACCCGCCCCGAGGCCGGTCCGGACGTTGTGCTCGACGGCTGGGTGCTGCCCGGCTTCGTCGACGCCCACTGCCACATCGGCCTGGGCCCTGGCGGGCCGGTGGACGCCGGCGAGGCCGAAGCCCAGGCCCGTGCCGACCTGGACTCAGGAACGCTGCTGATCCGGGACGCGGGATCGCCCGCCGACACCCGCTGGATGCAGGGTGGCCGCGACTTTCCGCTGCTGATTCGGGCGGGCAGGCACGTCGCCCGGACTCGCCGTTACCTCCGGGGCTTCGCCCACGAGGTCGAGCCTGAAGGGCTCGTGGAAGCTGTGCGCAAGCAAGCCCGCGACGGCGACGGCTGGGTCAAGCTCGTCGGGGACTGGATCGAGCGGAGCGCCGGTGACCTCGCACCCTCCTTCCCCGCCGGCGTCGTCCGCGATGCGATCAGTGCCGCACACGATGAAGGTGCCCGCGTCACCGCCCACTGCTTCGCGGAAGACACCCTGGACCAGATGCTCGACGCCGGGATCGACTGCATCGAACACGCCACCGGCCTGCTGCCCCGGCACCTGCCGCGGTTCGTGGAACAGGGTGTACCCATCGTTCCGACGCTGGTCAACATAGCTACGTTCCCTGATATTGCCGCCCAGGCCAGGCCCAAGTTTCCGGTGTACGCGGACCACATGCTGGCGCTTTGGGAACGACGGCTTGAACGCATAGGGGAGGCCTGGGAAGCCGGCGTGCAGATCTTCGCCGGAACGGACGCCGGCAGCGTGATCCGCCACGGCAGGATTGCGGACGAAATCCTTGCCCTGCACGCGGCCGGGTTGCCTGCAGCCGAGGCGCTCAACGCGGCCAGCTGGGCCGCCCGGGCCTGGCTGGGGGCTGAGGGGCTGGCAGAAGGGGCGCGGGCCGACGTCGTGCTGTTTCCGATCGATCCCCGGAGGACCCTGGACACCGTGGCGCACCCATCCCATGTGGTTTTGGGTGGCCGTGTGGTCCGCTAGGCACAACATCCACCCTGCACTTGGAATAAATTGAAGCTTCAAGTAATTTTAACTCATGACAGGCCGCCTCATCCGGACGGCCTCCAGTAGAGGGAGCGTTCAATGACTGCAGAAGCCACCAGCCAGGATCTTCTTCCTGCCGATCTCGCCATGGGCACCGTGATGCTCAAGGTCGGCAACATGAAGGTCATGACCGACTACTACCAGCGCGCACTGGGGCTCGAAGTGGTCGCTGAGCAGGATGGCGGCCTCTACCTCGGCCGCCTCGGCAAGCCGCTGGTCCATCTGGCCCCGGCCCCCGGCCTCACCATCCCCGGCAGGGGAGAAGCCGGCCTGTTCCACACGGCCCTCCTGTTCGAAGACCAGGCGGCGCTCGCCGCCACGGTGGCCACCGCAGCCCGGTTCGAGCCCCGCTCCTTCACGGGCAGCGCCGACCACCTGGTCAGCGAGGCCTTCTACTTCAGTGATCCCGAAGGCAACGGCATCGAGCTCTACTGGGACCGCCCGCGAAGCAACTGGTCCTGGAACGGCACCGACGTGGTCATGGACAGCCTGGCGCTGCCGCCCCAGCGCTACCTGGAACAGCACCTCTCCGAAGAATCGCTCCAGGGGCAGCGGCAGACCACCGCCGGCGTTGGCCACGTCCACCTCCAGGTGGGTGACGTCCAGTCCGCCCGCGACTTCTACGTGGGAACGCTCGGGTTCGAAAAGACCGCCGGCTGGCACGGGCAGGCCCTCTTCGTCTCCGCGGGCCGCTACCACCACCACATGGCCATGAACGTTTGGAACAGCCGCGGCGCCGGTCCGCGGAAAGACACCCTTGGCCTCGGTGAGGTCCTCATTGAGGTGCCATCGGGTGACGACGTCGGCGCGCTCGGTGACCGCCTGAAGGTCGCCGGGGTCTCCTCGCACCACACCGGCGCTGAGTTGCGCTTCGAGGATCCGTGGCGCAACAGCATCCGGGTTGCGGTGCGCTGAGCACCCCTTCCGCGTACTAGGCTGAAGCCGTTGGAACGGGGCGCCAGGCAGGTGTCCCCGGCGCGCCGGACCGTACACGGAAGAGGTCACTTCCCATGGGTTTTACCGAAATCTTCGTAGCCACCCACGATGCCGCGTTGAAGCGCGCCGGAACCCTTGACGGCGGGGGCGCCCCGCCGGCCGCCGACGCGGTCCGGATCCCCGGTATCAGCGACTTCGAAGTGGAGCAGCTCGGAGACCTGGTCGGCACCGCGGTCCATGCGGGCGGCGCCGACTACGAGCTGACGATGGTGGACGTGGCCAGCGATTCCCTGCTAGCCGTCCCCCCGGCCATGGTCCGGGCCCTTGCGGACCTGCTCACCTACGAAACTGAGGGCGAGGGCGATGTCCTCGAGGATGTCGCAGCGCAGTGGGCGGCCCAGGATGACATGCCGTTCGACGCCGGGCAGGCGCAGGCCTACATCCGGCAGGTTGCTGAACTGGCCGGCGGAATTGGCGATTCGGAGCGGTCGGGACTGTACGTCTGGTCCGCCTGACCTTCCCCCGGCAGGGCAATCCCGGCAGGCGACGGCGCCGTCCCCGCGGACCCTGGGTGTCAAGTCGAAATCCTCCCGCTGATCTGGCACAATAGACAGGTACTCGATCTGCGTGGCCCCTCTCTCCGCGTCTGGATCCTGTCCTTCGAACCCGCAAGTACGGCCCGCCCCACGGGTGCAGAACGCCGGGTTCACCCCTTTTCTGAAACAGGAGTGACCACAAAAGTGGCCGTAAAGATTCGCCTTAAGCGCTTCGGCAAGATGCGCGCCCCGTACTACCGCATCGTCGTCATGGACTCACGCGCCAAGCGTGACGGCCGTGCCATCGAAGAGATCGGCAAGTACCACCCCACCGAAGAGCCCTCGTACATCGAGGTCGCTTCCGAGCGTGCACAGTACTGGCTCTCCGTCGGTGCCCAGCCGTCCGAGCAGGTTGCCGCCATCCTCAAGATCACCGGTGACTGGCAGAAGTTCAAGGGCCTCCCGGGCCAGGAAGGCACCCTGAAGACCAAGGGCGAGAAGGAAGCCTTCGTCGCACCGGAGAAGGGTTCCGTCATCATCCCGGAAGCCATCACCAAGAAGGCTTCCAAGACTGAGGCAGCCGAAGCCGAAGCAGAGACCACCGAGGCTGAGTAAGTTGCTGGCAGACGCGCTGGAGCACCTGGTCCGCGGAATCGTTGATTCCCCGGACGACGTCACGGTCAATTCGAAGAACAACCGCCGCGGGGACACCCTCGAGGTTCGTGTTCACCAGGATGACCTGGGACGGGTGATCGGCCGCCAGGGCCGCACGGCGCGTGCACTGCGCACCGTCGTGGCAGCGCTGGCCGGCGGCGAGCCGGTCCGGGTCGACGTTGTCGACACCGACCGCCGCCGCTGAGCGTCCGGCAACACCAGTTTTGCTCTCCGGCCCCTCCACCATCTGGTGGAGGGGCCGGAGTTTTTTCACGAACCAACACAATATGCACCAACCCGAACAGAGGAACATATGCAGCTCCAGGTGGCCCGCATCGGCAAGCCCCACGGCATCCGCGGGGAAGTCACGGTCCAGGTAATGACCGACGCCCCTGGGGACCGTTTCGTCCCCGGCGTGGAGTTCGTGGTGGAGCCGGCGCAGTCCGGGCCGCTGACGGTCAGCAGCGCCCGCTGGAACAAGGACATCCTGCTGCTGGCCTTCGAGGAAATCGAGGACCGCAACCAGGCTGAGACGCTCCGCGGCGCCAAGCTCTTCATCGAAACAGCGGAACTGGACGAGGACGACGAAGACGGCTGGTACGAGCATGAGCTCGTGGGCCTCGAAGCCCGTATGGGCAGCACACTGGTGGGCAAGGTGACTGCGCTCAACACCGCGCCGGCGCAGGACCTGCTGATGGTCACCACCCCCGGCGGCGAGGAGATCCTGATTCCCTTCGTCGAGCAGATCGTCCCCGAAGTCAATGTCAGCGAAGGCTACATCCTCCTCACCCCGCCGGACGGGCTCTTCGAAGTCAACTCCGGCGAAGCCGCACCGGCGGAACCGGAAGGCACCGACTAGATGCGCATCGACGTCGTCAGTATCTTTCCCGAGTACCTGGCGCCCCTGGAACTGTCCCTGATCGGCAAGGCGCGCCAGGACGGCATCCTGGACCTGCATGTCCACGACCTCAGGTCGTTCACCACGGACCGGCACCGTACCGTCGACGACACTCCCTACGGGGGCGGCGCGGGCATGGTCATGAAGCCGGAGCCGTGGTCCCAGGCGCTTACCGCCGTCGCCGAAGCCCGGCCCGGACACCGGGGCAAGCCCGTCCTCATCGTTCCGTCACCCGCAGGGGAGCGCTTCACGCAGGCCATGGCCCACGAGCTGGCAGGCGAGGAGCACCTCGCCTTCGCCTGCGGACGCTACGAAGGCATCGATGAACGCGTGATCGAATGGGCCGGCGACCACTTCGACGTGCGGCCCGTAAGCCTGGGCGACTACGTCCTCAACGGGGGAGAAGTTGCCGTGCTCGCCATGGTGGAGGCGGTTGGGCGGCTGCTGCCCGGCGTCGTGGGAAATCCCGATTCCCTGGTGGAGGAATCCCATTCCGACGGCCTCCTTGAGTACCCGGTGTACACCAAGCCCGCCCTCTGGCGCGAGCGTGAGGTGCCCGCCATCCTGCTGAGCGGAAACCACGGCAAGATCGCCCAGTGGCGGCGGCATGAACAGTTCCGCCGGACGTCCGAGCGGCGTCCGGACCTGCTGGAGGCGTTCGACGCCGGAAAGCTTCCGAGGGCCGACCGCTCGGCCCTGCAGGAACTTGGCTACGACATCATCGACGGCAGGCTGGTCCGACGGCCGGGCAAAACGGAACCCGCCGGCTGAAGCCGCGCAGGATTGGCTGTACGGGCGCCGCTGTGGCAAAATTAGTCCTTGTGTCTGCTGGGTCCGCACCTGCCACAGGGGGAGCGCAACCAACAGCCTGACAACCGGCCTCGTCAACCAGTGAGGCGGCCGGACCACTTAATTTCGGGCGGGATACTCCCAATGCGCCATTGGCGCAGGGCTTTTCCGGCCGTGACCTAAAGTGAATGACCTGTGGCGTTCACCAGGAGTGCAATCATGCATATTCTCGATTCCGTCGATGCAGCTTCGCTGCGCACTGACGTCCCCGCGTTCCGCGCCGGCGACACCCTCAAGGTGCACGTAAACATCATCGAAGGCAAGAACTCCCGCGTCCAGGTCTTCCAGGGCTTCGTCCTGGGCCGCCAGGGTGACGGCGTCCGCGAGACCTTCACGGTCCGCAAGGTCTCCTTCGGCGTCGGCGTGGAGCGTACCTTCCCGGTACACTCCCCGATCATCGACAAGATCGAAGTTGTCACCAAGGGCGACGTCCGCCGCGCCAAGCTTTACTACATGCGTGCACTGCGCGGTAAGGCTGCAAAGATCAAGGAAAAGCGCGACTTCACCTCTGCCAAGTAAGTCCTTCCGGACCTACGAAGGCTGGGCCGCAGCCGTATCCGGCCAGCGCCGGAGCCATCAGCACCAGCGCCCAGGATACGGACTTATGGACCAGACAAAACGCCAGCCCAGGAAACCGGGCTGGCGTTTTGCGTTCCTGGCTCTTTTCCTCGCCGTCGTCATCAGCGGCCTGGTCCGGTCGCTGTGGCTGGACATCTACTTCATCCCTTCGGAATCGATGGAGCCCCTGCTGGAAGGCGGGGACCGGATCCTGGTGTCCCGGACGGACTTCACGGCCGAACCCATCCGGCGCGGGGACGTGCTGGTCTTCGACGGACGCGGCACGTTTGCCCCGCTCAACAGCGGCAAGGGGCCGTTGGCGGACGCAGCGGCCGCGGCCACCCGGTGGCTCGGGCTGACAGGGAGCGACACCACGTACGTCAAGCGGGTCATTGGACTGCCCGGGGATTCCGTGGTGTGCTGCGATGCAGCCGGCAAAGTCACCGTTAACGGCAACCCCTTGGACGAACCCTACGTCTTCCCGGGAGACGTGCCCAGCACGCAGAAATTCAACTCAGTGGTCCCGGCAGGCCGGCTCTGGCTCATGGGCGACCACCGGTCCGTGTCCGCCGACTCGCGAAGCCTGCTGGGCGCCCCCGGTGGCGGCATGGTTCCCCTGGACCGTGTCATCGGCCGGCCCGTCCAGATCGTCTGGCCGCTTGATAGATTTGCTCCAGTACCAAGGCCGGCTGCGGCTGCACCAACCCCAGAGAACGGACAGTAGATGCCCGAGAACCACGCGCGGACACCCGAGCCGCGGCGCGATGGAGCCGCGGACGAGCCCGCCGGGCAGTCACCCGAACCAGCCGCGGCCCCGGAACCCGCGGCTGACACCGGGACCGAAGTGGCGCACGGCAACGCAGAGCCCGCCCAGGCCCCCAGCCGCTCGGCTGCCAAGGCCGCGGGCAAGCCGTCCGGCAAGGACTCGGGCAGCCCGGTGTTTGCCTGGCTCAAGGAAGTAGCCACAGTGGTGGTGATCGCCGTCGTCCTGTCCTTCCTCATCAAGACCTTCCTGTTCCGCGCGTTTTTCATCCCCTCCGAGTCCATGGTGAACACCCTGGACATTGACGACCGGATCTTCGTTAACCTCCTGGTGCCGGAACCCTTCGCCCTCACCCGCGGAGACGTCGTCGTCTTCCGTGATACCAAGGGCTGGCTCCCGCCGGCAGCACCCGAGGCGAAGGGACCGTTCACGTGGGTCCAGGACGGCCTGACCTTCGTTGGCCTGCTCCCCGACAACACGGACCAGCACCTCGTCAAACGGGTCATCGGGCTGCCGGGCGACCACGTGGTCTGCTGCGACGCCGGCGGTAAACTGACCATTAACGGCACCGCGGTCAATGAGGCCTACATCAACCCGGCAGAAGTCCCGCAGGTCCGCAACTTCGACGTCACGGTCCCGGAAGGCAAGGTGTGGGTGATGGGCGATAACCGGAACCACTCCGCCGACTCCCGCTCCCACATGGAGTCCGATGGCGGCTTCATCGACCTCAGCGACCTTGAAGGCAAAGCAGCGGTGATCGCCTGGCCGCTCAACCGCATCACCACTCTGGGCAACTACCCCGAAGTGTTCCGCGACGTCCCTGCGGCGCCCTGACCATGACCCAGGCAGTAGCCGCCGGGACGGCCAAAGCGCCCGCCAAGCCAAGGTCCGGATCATCAAAGGTCACCGGCCGCGGCAAAGCGCCCACCCTGCGGCATGAGCGGACCTTCAAGGCGCAGGGCGTGCGGCTTCTTGCCGGGGTAGACGAGGTGGGCCGCGGCGCACTGGCCGGTCCCGTGAGCGTTGGGATCGCCGTCGTCGACCTTGAACGCCAGAAGCCACTGGCAGGGGTACGCGACAGCAAGCTCCTCAGCGCCCCCGAGCGCGAGCGGCTGGAGCCTTTGGTACGCCGCTGGAGCGTGGCCTCCGCGGTGGGCCACGCCTCGGCGCACGAGATTGACGCCCTGGGAATCATTGCCGCGCTGCGGTTGGCGGGAACGCGGGCCTGGCAGGACATCCTGTCCGCAGGGGTCATTCCGGACATGGTGCTGCTGGACGGAAGCCACAACTGGCTTTCGCCGGCAGAGCAGCTGTCGCTCTTCGACCAGGAGATGCCGGAGGCAGCATGCGACGCTCCGGTGCACACCAAGATCAAAGCGGACATGCAATGCCTGAGTGTGGCCGCCGCCAGCGTCATCGCCAAAGTGGAGCGGGACCGGACCATGCGTGAACTTCACGCCGAGTATCCCGACTTTGGCTGGGACATCAACAAGGGCTACGCCACGGTGCTGCACCGCGATGTGCTGCGTACCGCCGGACCCACTCCCTACCACCGGGTGAGCTGGCGCCTCCTGGGCGGGGAACTCCAGGGCGCCGGTGACATGCCGGGCGGGGACTGACCCCTTTCCTGGCCTCTTCCGCGCCCGTTCCGGGGCCGGCGCGGCTCCGGCACTGTCGGACATGGTGCAAGATGGAAGCATGAGTGCCGAGGACCTTGAAAACTATGAAACCGACATGGAGCTGCAGCTCTACCGTGAATACCGCGACGTTGTCGGACTGTTCAGCTACGTAGTCGAGACCGAACGGCGCTTCTACCTGGCCAACCACGTGGATCTGCAGGCCCGCAGCGCCGATGGCGAGGTCTACTTCGACCTGACCCTCTCTGATGCATGGGTCTGGGACGTGTACCGGTCCGCACGGTTCGTCAAGAGCGTCCGCGTCCTCACCTTCAAGGACGTCAACGTGGAAGAACTTCCGCGGAACGAGGAACTGGCACTGCCGAAAGACGTAGACCTGGGCAACTAGGGTACGCCGGCTCCAGTAGCGCCGCGGGGTCTGCGGCGCCTGGTCTTCCACGTGGACTATCCCTCCACACCACCGCCGTCATGCACATAGGGGATGAGCTCCCTGCCCTCCGCAACCTCACGCCCGCAGGCTGGTTGCGGAGGTAGAAATGAAAGCCAAAGATTTGCTGGGCCGGCACGGAGAAGACCTCGCCGTCGGTCATCTCGAGACCCTCGGCATGCTGATAGTGGAGCGCAACTGGCGCTGCAGCGAGGGCGAAATTGACGTCGTCGCGCTGGACGGGGACGCGCTGGTCATCGCTGAGGTGAAGACGCGCCGGTCGCTTGACTACGGCCACCCGTTCGAGGCGGTGGGACCGGACAAGCTTGCCCGTTTGCACCGGCTCGGCGCGGCGTGGTGCAGGGACCGTGAGCTGAGGATGCCGCTGCGCCGCGTGGACGTCATCGCCGTGGTGGACGACGGCGGCGGCAACCCCGTGGTGGAACACCTCAAGGGGGTGGGCTGAATGGCGCTCGGACGCGCCTATTCGGTGGCGCTCGTTGGCCTGAACGGCTACATGGTTGAGGTCGAAGCCGATATTGGCCAAAGCCTTCCGGCGTTCGTGATTCTGGGACTTCCGGATGCGGCACTGAACGAAGCCAGGGAGCGCATCCGCTCCGCGGCAAAGAATTCGGGGATACCCCTCAGCCGCCGCAAGATCACCGCCAACCTGATCCCTGCTTCGTTGCCCAAGCGCGGTTCCGGCTTTGACCTCGCCGTGACCATGGCTGTGCTCCGGGCAGCCAATGACATCCGGCCCACAGGACGTACCGCCTTCATCGCCGAACTGGGCCTTGACGGCAGGCTCCGGCCTGTCCGCGGCATACTTCCCGCGGTTATGGCGGCCGTGCAGGCCGGGTACCCCGATGTTGTGGTGGCGCAGGCAAACCTCGCCGAAGCCTCACTGGTGCCCGGAGCCAACGTCAGCGGGTACCGGACCCTGGCACGGCTCGCCCTCGATTTCGGTGCCGACCCCCAGGAGCTTGCCCTGGACTTCGAGCCCGACGACGCCGACGACGATGCAGGCGCGTCGGGGGAAGCGGCACCCTGCCCGGACATGGCTGACGTGTCCGGGCAGGGAGAGGCCCGCAGGGCGCTGGAAGTGGCGGCGGCGGGCGCCCACCACCTGCTGCTCACCGGGCCGCCCGGAGCCGGGAAGACCATGTTGGCGGAGCGGCTGCCCGGGATCCTGCCGGACCTTGAGGACCGCGAATCCATGGAGGTGACGGCTATCCATTCCCTCTGCGGACTGCCCTCGTCACAGGTCCAGCTGCTGCGGCGGCCGCCCTTTGAGAACCCGCACCACACAGCTACCGCCGCGGCCATTATTGGCGGCGGCTCCGGCCTGCCACGGCCCGGGGCAGCGTCCCGCGCCCACCGCGGTGTGCTCTTCCTCGACGAGGCGCCCGAGTATGAACGCAGGGTGCTCGATGCGCTGCGGCAGCCGCTGGAAAGCGGCGAGTTGGTGATTCACCGGTCAGCCGGGACAGCCGCCTACCCGGCACGGTTCCAGCTGGTGCTGGCAGCCAATCCATGCCCCTGCGGCAAGGCTTCAGGCAAGGGACTCGACTGCACCTGCACGCCCATGATGCGGCGCCGGTACCTTGCCAGGATGTCCGGGCCCCTGCTGGACCGGGTAGACATCCAGCTGCAGGTTGAGCGGGTTTCGCTGGCTGACTTCGGGCAGGCCGGCGCCGAGGAAGACACCGCATCAGTGGCCCGTCGGGTCAGGGACGCACGCCAACGCCAGGTACAGCGGCTTGCTCCCCTCGGGCTGGAGACCAACTCCCAGGTGTCCGGCCGGGTACTCCGCGGCGAACTGCGGTTGCCTCCCGGTGTTACCCGGATTCTGGACCATTCGCTGGAACGCGGAATACTGACGGCACGGGGATACGACCGTGTCCTTCGGTTGGCCTGGACGCTGGCCGACCTTGGACTGCGGGACGCTCCGGATGCCAACGACGTGGGGCAGGCACTGGGCCTGCGTCAGGCAACGGCGGCCGCGGCATGACCGGCGCCACTGAAGCAACCATGACCCCGGAACGCCTCGCCCGTGCTGCGCTCTCGCGTCTGATGGAACCGCAGGACGCCGCAGGCCTTGCCCTGGTCCAGGTGGCAGGAGCCGTGGACGGGCTTCGGATTGCCACGGGCCAGGTGGCCGCGGGGCCGGGGCTCGAACAGGAAATTTCAGTCCTGCTGGCTGACAATGGCCCGTCCGCAAGCTGGTCCGGTCTGGCCGCGGCCCTGAAACGGTGGCAACCGCGGATCCCGGATCTCGCACCCGAGCGGGACCTGGCCACCATGGCCCGGCTCGGCGGCCGTCTGATCGTCCCTTCGGACGAGCTCTGGCCTGCACAGCTTGCCGATCTCGGCATCCAGGAACCCATCTGCCTCTGGTGGCGGGGCCAGGAACAGCCCCTTCCTGCCCTGGAAAGCAGTATCGCCTTGGTGGGGTCACGCGACAGTACAAGCTACGGGGCCTCGGTTACCGGTGACCTTGCGTACTCCCTGGCGCAGCGGGGGATGACAGTGGTCTCCGGCGGGGCGTACGGCATCGATGCACACGCCCACCGGGCCGCACTTGCCGGCGGCTCCGGAGCCGTTCCCACCATCGCCGTCATGGCCGGTGGGGTGGACCGCTTCTACCCTTCAGGAAACGAGGACCTCCTCCGGGCTGTCTGCAACCGTGGAGCTGTGCTCGCCGAAGTGCCGCCGGGTTCGGCGCCAACCCGGTACAGGTTCCTGCAGCGGAACCGCCTGATTGCGGCGCTGTCAGCCGTCACCGTGGTGGTTGAGGCAAGGTGGCGGTCCGGGGCGCTCAACACCGCGCACCACGCGGAAACCATGGGCCGCGCCGTCGGCGCGGTTCCCGGTTCGGTCCACAGCGCCAACTCGGCCGGCTGCCACAGGCTCCTCCGCGATGGGGGAGCGGTGTGCGTGACCGACGCCGCCGAGGTTGCCGAGCTTGCCGCACCCAGCGGGACTGCCCTCCCGGACCAGAGGCAGGTTGCTGCGCAGGTCCAGGACGGGCTGACCCTTGAGGACCTGATCCTCCTGGACGCACTGCCCCTTCGCTCCACCACATCGGTGGAGAAGCTGGCGGCAGTAGCCGGACTGGGCCAGGACTCTGTCCGGGCCGGGCTGGGCCGCCTGGGACTCCTGGGGCTGGCAGCCTCGGAGCGGGGCGGCTGGAAGCGGGGCAAGGCATCCGACTGACTGAAGAGAACCCGGCGCCGGCCGACAACGCCTCGCCTTTCACCTCACCGGTGGCCCCGGATCGACGGTGGGCCGTGTCCGGCCGCGTTGCGGGGCCGGCACCTGAGAAAGTAGGAGGGTGGAACATGCTGAACAGCCCCCCGGGCTGCCCCCGACACTCCTGCGGGCCATAGAAGGGTTTGCCGCGTACCTTTCCGGCGAACGGGCAGTATCCCCCCACACCCGGCGCGCATACCTTGGCGACCTTGAAAGCCTCCTCGCTTTCGCTGCCTCCGAGGGGGCCACGGAACTCCAGGACCTCGAACTGGGAACCCTCCGCCGCTGGCTGGGCGCCCAGAGCCAGTCCGGGGCGGCCCGGGCCACACTGGCGCGGCGCTCGGCCACAATCCGGGCCTTCACCGCCTGGGCCCTCAGGGAAGAGCACCTCGACGCCGATCCTGCGCTTCGGCTCAAAGCACCCAAGCGTGAGCGGTCGCTCCCTGGGGTCCTCCAGGCCTCACAGCTCGAACGGCTGTTGAAGGACCTTGAGGCATGCGCTGCCGATGGTGATCCGATGGCAGTTCGGAACCGGGCCATCGTCGAACTGCTCTACGCTACCGGCGTCCGTGTGGGTGAGTTGGCCGGCCTGGACGTGGACGACCTGGACCCGGACCGCAGGACACTTCGGGTGATCGGCAAGGGCAACAAGGAGCGCACCGTTCCCTATGGTGTACCGGCTGCCCTGGCTGTCGACGACTGGCTGCGCCGGGGGCGGCCGCTGATGGTGAAGGACACCAGCGGGCCGGCGTTGTTCCTCGGTCTCCGGGGCGGCCGGGTGGACCAGCGCCAGGTCCGCTCCGTTGTCCACGGACTCTTCGAAGCCATGGGGGATACCTCCGCCTCGGGTCCGCACGCACTGCGGCACTCGGCCGCCACCCATCTTTTGGACGGCGGCGCGGACCTGCGTGCCGTCCAGGAAATCCTGGGCCACAGCAGCCTTGCAACCACCCAGATCTACACCCACGTGTCCGTGGACCGGCTGCGGAAAAGCTACCAGCAGGCCCACCCGAGGGCCTGAGCCGACGTGAGGCGCATCGCACTGGCGTAACCAGGCGGGGTACGGCACAATAAGAGTCACGTCCGGCAACTTTCAAGTGCTTCTTGAAGCTCTCAGGCTTCATGCGGCATATCGAGTCGGACACTGTTTAATCTGATACAGCTTAATAACCAGGCAGGACACAGCCGCCGCAGCACAAGGCGCAGAAGTTCCATCCAGGCACAGGTCGTTGGGGAAGACGTACCTAGAGCTATGGAGGATGGAATGTCTGTTGCAATGACCCGCGGTGTGCTGTTCGTTCACTCGGCCCCTACGGCCCTGTGCCCTCACGTCGAGTGGGCCGTTGGATCCGTTGTGGACAAGCGCACGGATCTTGAGTGGACCCCTCAGCCTGCTGCGCCCGGAATGTTCCGGGCCGAGCTGTCCTGGGCCGGAACTCCCGGCACCGGGTCCAAACTGGCGTCGTCCCTTCGGGGGTGGGCCCACCTGCGCTACGAAGTCACTGAGGAACCGAGCCAGGGCGTCGACGGCGGCCGCTGGTCCCACACTCCCGAACTGGGCATATTCCACGCCGTCACCGACGTGCACGGAAACATCATGGTCTCCGAGGACCGGATCCGCTATGCCTATGAATCGGGCGCCGGCGATCCGTCCGCTGTCTATCACGAGCTGTCGCTTGCGTTGGGCGAGGCGTGGGACGAGGAACTTGAACCGTTCCGGCACGCGGCCGAGGGCGCACCTGTGCGCTGGCTCCACCAGGTGGGCTGACCGCCGTCGTTACCCCGTTGCAGTACCGCAAGGCTCCATAGCAAAAGGAGGAGGCCCCGCCTGATGGCGGGGCCTCCTCCTTTGTGCGGCAGTGCCGGCCCGGAAAGCCGGCGGCCGGAAGTCCTAGACGCTGCGAACGGCAACGACGGCGTTGTGGCCACCGAAGCCGAACGAGTTGCTGAGTGCCACGATGTTGCCGGCGGGGAGGTCCCGTGCGGATGTCACGACGTCGAGCGGGATCTCGGGGTCCTGGTTTTCCAGGTTGATGGTTACCGGCGCCTTGCGCTCGTAGACGGCCAGGACCGTCAGGACAGCCTCCACGGCGCCTGAGGCGCCGAGCAGGTGCCCCATCTGCGACTTGGTTGCGGAGACGGCCACACTCTCAAGCTGGGAACCGAGGGCGGCGCGCAGGGCGGTGTATTCGGGCTTGTCGCCAACGGGCGTGGACGTGGCGTGTGCATTGACGTGCACAACGTCCTCAGCCTGGATCCGGCCGTCGAACATGGCAGCCTTCAGTGCGCGGGTGGCACCCAGGCCCTCGGGGTCCGGAGCCGTGATGTGGTACGCGTCAGCCGTAACGGATGTGCCGGCCAGTTCACCGTAGATGCGGGCACCCCGGGCGAGGGCATGTTCCTCTGCTTCAAGGACCAGGGCACCGGCGCCTTCGCCCATGACGAAACCGTCGCGGTCGATGTCGTAGGGACGGGACGCCCGCTGCGGGTCGTCGTTCCTGCGGGACAGGGCCTGCATGGACGCGAAAGCAGCCAGGGGCATGGGATGGATGGCTGCCTCGGCGCCGCCGCACATGACCACGTCAGCCTTGCCGGAGCGGATCAGTTCCAGGCCCAGGTGCATGGCCTCGGTGCCCGAAGCGCAGGCCGAGACAGGGGTGTGGGCGCCGGCCCGGGCACCCAGGTCGAGGCTGACGGCCGCGGCAACACCGTTGGGCATGAGCATGGGAACGGTCATTGGCAGGACCCGGCGCGGCCCCTTTTCCTTCAGCGTGTCCCAGGCGTCCAGCAGCGTCCAGACGCCACCGATGCCGGTGGCGAATGCCACGGCCAGCCGGTCCTGGTCGATCTCGGTGATGCCTGAGTCGGCCCACGCCTCACGGGCAGCGATCACGCCGAACTGGGTGGAGGGGTCCATGCGCTTCGCCTCGACGCGCGAAAGGACGTCGAGGGCGGGGGTGCTGCAGCGTGCCGCGAAGTGCACGGGAAGTTCATACTTGGCCACCCAGTCGTCCTCCAGGGTGCGGGCACCGGAGACCCCCTTGAGCGCGTTCTTCCACATTGTGGGTACATCGCCGCCGATGGGTGTGGTGGCACCCAGTCCGGTGATGACTACTTTGCGTGTCATGGGATCACTCTTTCGTCGGTGGGAAACCGTCTCCGTCTGCCGGAGGGTCCCGCATCTTGATGGCCGGCGCGGCCGGTGTGGAGGCCTGCGCCAGGTAAAGCAAAAAGTGGCTGGAAATACGGCGGGCTGCCGGCCCGGTCATCCGGACCGGCAGCCCTGGCCATGCCGCAGGAGCGGCGGAAGCTGTAACTAGGCCTGTGCGCCGGCGATGAAGCTGACGGCGTCGCCAACGGTCTTGAGGTTCTTGACCTCTTCGTCCGGAATACGGACGCCGAACTTCTCTTCGGCGTTGACCACGATGGTCATCATCGAGATGGAGTCGATGTCCAGGTCCTCGGTGAAGGACTTGTCCAGCTCCACTGCCTCGGGGGCCAGGCCGGTTTCCTCGTTGACGATTTCAGCCAGGCCGGCCAGGATCTCTTCGTTGCTAGCCATTGATGGCTCCTTTTCTTGTATTGCCGGCAGGGGCTGCCGGAAATGGATCAGGCCGCGGATGCGGCCCCTTTGATGGGACGATGCTAGGGAAGGACAATAACCTGTGCGCCGAAAACCAGGCCCGCGCCGAAGCCGATCTGCAGGGCCAGCCCGCCGCTAAGCTCCGGGTTTTCCTGCAGCAGGCGGTGGGTTGCCAGCGGAATGGAAGCCGCGGACGTGTTGCCGGCGTCGGCAATGTCCCGTGCAACTGTAACCGTCTCGGGCAGCTTCAGCTTCTTGACCATCTCATCGATGATGCGCATGTTCGCCTGGTGGGGGATGAAGGCCGCCAGGTCTTCGGCCTCCACACCGGCAGCGTCCAGTGCCTGCTGGGCGACTTTGGCCATTTCCCACACAGCCCACCGGAATACGGTCTGGCCGTCCTGCCGGAGGGTGGGGTAGAGCTCCTGTGCTTCTTCCAGCAGGGCAAGGTCGCCGGTGGAATCGGACTGGCGGGCGGCCATGCCCAGGTCCCGGACATCAAGCAGGGAACGGGTCATGCCAATGGCATCCCACTTGCTGCCATCCGAGCCCCAGACGGAGGGGGCGATGCCGGGCGTGTCGGACGGGCCGATCACCACGGCGCCGGCGCCGTCACCGAGGAGGAAGGAAATGGTGCGTTCGCGGTTGTCGATGACATCGGAGAGCTTCTCGGCGCCGACCACCAGGACGTACTTCGCGGCCCCGGAGCGGACGAGCGCGTCGGCCTGGGCGATGCCGTAGCAGTACCCGGCGCAGGCTGCGGAGATGTCGAAGGCGGGTGCAGGCGTTGCCCCGAGCCGGTCAGCCAGGCTCGCGGCCGCGGACGGGGTCGCATAGGGGTGCGTCACGGTGGACACGATGACGGCGCCGAGGTCCGTCGCTTCAATGCCTGCCTTCGCCAGGGCTTCACGGGCAGCGCCCTCGGCCATGTCGATGACGCTGACGTCGGCTGCGGCGCGATGCCGGGTCACGATGCCCGTGCGCTGGCGGATCCACTCATCCGACGAGTCGATCCACTGGCAGACGTCGTCGTTGGTGACAATGACATCGGGGCGGTAGGCGCCCAGTCCCAGGATGCGGGTGTGCTCCTGCAGGGGAGCCTGCTTCAGCGTGGGAACGCTCATGCGCCGCCCTCCAGTTCAGCGAAGAGTGCCAGCGCGGCGGAGAGGTCATCGGGAGTCTTGACCGCGACGGTCTTGACGCCGGGCATGCCGCGCTTGGCCAGCCCGGCCAGGGTGCCTGCCGGGGCGAGTTCGATGACTCCGGTGACGCCGCGCTTGACCAGGGATTCCATGCATAGGTCCCAGCGCACCGGCCGTGACACCTGGGCGATCAGGCCTTCGACGGCGGCAGTACCGTCGGTGACTTCGCCGCCGTCGTAGTTGGACAGCAGCGGCACGGACGGCGCCTGCGGCTTCAGCTGCGGCGCAATGGCCTGCAAGGCGCTGACGGCGGGGGACATGTGGCTCGTGTGGAACGCACCCGCGACCTTGAGCGGGATGACCCGCGCCTTGGCCGGCGGGTTATCCGCCAGGACCTTGAGCTGTTCGAAGGTACCGGCGGCTACGGTCTGGCCGGCTCCGTTGACGTTGGCGGGCGTGGCGCCGGCAGCCTCTATGGCTGCCAGGACTTCGGCGGGATCGCCACCAACAACGGCGCTCATGCCGGTGGGAGTAACGGCAGCGGCGGCCGCCATGCTGTTTGCGCGTTCCCGGACGAACGTCATGGCTTCGTCCTGGGTGAGGACGCCGGCCAGGGCCGAGGCGGTGATTTCGCCGACGGAGTGGCCTGCGAGGACCACCGGCAGGGAACTGAGTTCAACGTCGAAAAGCGAGGAAGCTGCGATGAGTCCGGCGGCGACGATCAGGGGCTGCGCAATGGCAGTGTCCTTGATGGTTTCCTCATCCGAGGTGGTCCCGTGGGCCGCCAGGTCGATCCCGGCGATCTCGCTGAGGGCGGCCAGCTGGCCTGCCACCTGGGGCAGTTCCAGCCAGGGGGCAAGGAAACCCGGGGTCTGTGAGCCCTGTCCAGGGCAGAC
Source organism: Pseudarthrobacter sp. 1G09 (assembly GCF_050038305.1). Taxonomy (NCBI): domain Bacteria; kingdom Bacillati; phylum Actinomycetota; class Actinomycetes; order Micrococcales; family Micrococcaceae; genus Pseudarthrobacter; species Pseudarthrobacter sp. 1G09. The sequence goes on along the minus strand of NZ_CP188306.1, from coordinate 2,637,877 downwards.
TATTGCAAGCACGTAACCAGCTTTCCAAATTACTGTGTGGTCCAGCGGTGTTTGTCCGCACCAACCTCACGGGGTCAGGTTGTAGGAAGTCTACAACGCCTCAGGTCTGATTCCGGGACGGTTGCCGCTCCGTGGCGGACTTCGGCGGGCCGGAAAGGCGCCCCACAACGAGGGCCGCCTGCAGGACGAATGCTTCGCGCGGCAGGAGCGGATCCCACCCGGTGACGTCGCAAACCCGCTTCAGCCGGTATCGCACCGTATTGGCGTGGACGAAAAGTTCACGTGCTGTGGCCTCCAGCGAATGGCCCAGTTCAAGGTACGTGCCCAGCGTCTCCACCAGGCCGTTGGAAGCGGCCAGGAGCGGCCGGTAGATGTTTTTGACGAGGGAGCGGCGGGCCGCGTCGTCACCCGAGATGACACGCTCGGGAAGGAGGTCGTCCGCGGCCACCGGACGCGGCGCCGAGGGCCAGGCGCGTGCCGCCGTCAGGCCTGCGAAGGCTGACTGTGCCGAGCCGCTGGCCTCCAACAGCGAACTGGCTTCCGGGCCGTACACCACTGGCCCCGGGGCGAACATTTCGCTGAGCTTCACATAAGCGGTTTCGCGGTCCTGGACGCCGCCGAGGATGAGGATCAGCCGGTCACCCTGGATTCCCACCAGTGCATCTTCGGCATACCGGCCCGCCATCCGCCGCAGTTCACTGACGTAGCTGGCGCTGGGCTCTGACGGGGAATTGCCCACCATCACGGTGAAACGCTCCTGCGCCTTCCAGCCGAGCGCTGCGATCCGGGAGCGCAGCGCATCCGTGTTTTCACCCCGCAGGATGGCATCGACAATGAGCGCTTCAAGCCGCGTGTCCCAGGAACCCCGGGATTCGGCCGCGCGGGCATACACATCGGCTGCAGCGAAAGCCACTTCCCGCGAATACCGCAGCACCGCCTCCCGCAGCGAAGGCTGGTCCGCCTCGGGCGCGATGACTGGCACCTGGTCTTCGACCACTTCCACGACGATGCGGATGAGCTGCAGCGCCTTTTGCAGGCTGATGGATCGCGTCAGCTCGGTGGGAGCGGTGCCGAAAACGTCGGTCAGGATCCAGGAGGGGGAGCTGGGACGCTCATACCAGGTGACGAACGCGGCGATGCCGTTCTGGGCCACCATTCCCAGCGCCGACCGTTCATCGGCGCTCAGCCGGCTGTACCAGGGCAGCGACTGTTCCAGTTGCCGCATGGTGGTGGTGGAGAGCTGGCCCACGTTGGCCCGCAGCTTCTTCAAGGTCTCGGACTTCTCCGGAGTGACCTTCGGCTGGGACGGTTTACGCTTCGCAGGCTGCGTGGATGGTGCTGGCATCCTCCGAGCATACGGCCAGCAACCGGCAAGCTCCATTTGTGCGAAGGCTACAACACGCTTTGCCCTGCGTCACAGCGGGCAGTGCCCGGAAACCGACGACGGCGGCCCCCGCGTTAGGTGCGGGGGCCGCCGTCGTTGCAGCTGCCGGAAGGAATTCGTGGTCAGTTACGCCGCTTCAGCACCGCTGAAGTCCGCCTGCCTGGACGAAATTCCCTGAGGGAGAGGTCAGGCCTCGCCTCCGGTGTTGCCGGTGGTGCCGGCATTGACGTTGAGCAGCTTGTACTTCTCGATCGCCTTGACCGGGGCGCCGGCATCCACTTCGCCGCGGCGTGCCAGCATCTCCAGGGCACGCACAACGATGGAGTGGGTGTCGTTTTTGAAGAAGCGGCGGGCTGCTGCGCGGGTGTCGGAGAAGCCGAAGCCGTCGGCGCCGAGGGTGGCGTATTCGTTGGGGACGAATTGGCGGATCTGGTCGGGGACGGCTTTCATGTAGTCGGAGACGGCGACGACGGGGCCGGTGGCGCCTTCGAGCTGCTGGGTGACGAACGGGACCCGGGCGGGTTGTTCGGGGTTGAGGAAGGCTTCTTCTTCGGCGGCGAGGCCGTCGCGTCGGAGTTCGTTCCAGGAGGTGACGGACCAGACGTCGGCGGAGACGGACCAGTCTTCGGCGAGGATGCGCTGGGCTTCGAGGGCCCAGGGCACTGACACGCCGGACGCCAGGATCTGGGTCCGCGGACCGTCGATCTTTGCCGGGGCGAGCAGGTAGATGCCCTTGATCACGCCTTCGACGTCGAGTTCGGCAGGTTCTGCCGGCTGGACAATCGGCTCGTTGTACACCGTGAGGTAATACATCAGGTTCCGGTCATCCGAGTCCGGCCCGTACATGCGTTCGAGGCCGTCGCGGATGATGTGGCCCATTTCGTAGCCGTAGGCGGGGTCGTAGGTGACCACTGCCGGGTTCGTTGATGCCAGGAGGGGGGAGTGACCGTCGGCGTGCTGGAGGCCTTCGCCGGTGAGGGTGGTCCGTCCTGCGGTGGCGCCGATGATGAAGCCGCGGGTCATTTGGTCCGCTGCTGCCCAGAAGGCGTCGCCGGTGCGTTGGAAGCCGAACATGGAGTAGAACACGTAAACCGGGACCAGGGGTACGCCGTGGGTGGCGTAGGCGGTACCGGCGGCGGTGAAGGCTGCCACGGCGCCGGCTTCGTTGATGCCGGGGTGGATGAGCTGGCCGGCGGGGGATTCCTTGTAGGCCAGGACGAGGTCACGGTCCACGGAGAGGTAGTTCTGGCCCTTGGGGTTGTAGATCTTCGCCGTCGGGAAGAACGCATCCATGCCGAACGTGCGGGCCTCATCCGGGATGATCGGGGCGATGTGCTTGCCGAAGTTCTTATCCCGCATCAGGTCCTTCAGGAGCCTGACGAACGCCATGGTGGTGGCCGCCTGCTGCTTCCCCGAGCCGCGCTTGGCAACCTCGTAGCTCTTCGCCTCGGGCAGGACGATCTCGGCGTGCTTGGAGCGGCGCTCCGGCACCGACCCGCCGAGGGCTGCGCGGCGCTCCATCATGTACTTGATTTCCGGAGCGTCCGTGCCCGGGTGGTAGTACGGCGGCTGGTACAGATCCTTTTCCAGCTGCTCATCCGTGACCGGGATCCGCAGGTGGTCGCGGAACTTCTTCAGGTCATCAAGGGTCAGCTTCTTCATCTGGTGGGTCGCATTGCGGCCCTCGAAGTGCGGTCCGAGTCCGTAGCCTTTGACGGTTTTGGCGAGGATGACGGTGGGTTTGCCCTTGAATTCGGTGGCGGCTTTGTAGGCTGCGTAGACCTTGCGGTAGTCGTGGCCGCCGCGTTTGAGGTTCCAGATCTGGTCATCGGTGAGGTCCGCGACCATGTCTTTGGTGGCGGGGTCCTTGCCGAAGAAGTGTTCGCGGACGAACCCGCCGGATTCGGCCTTGTAGGTCTGGTAGTCCCCGTCGGGGGTTTCGTTCATGATCTTCACGAGCGACCCGTTGGTGTCGCGGGTGAGGAGGTCATCCCATTCCCGGCCCCAGACGACCTTGATCACGTTCCAGCCCGCGCCGCGGAAGAACGCTTCGAGTTCCTGCATGATCTTCCCGTTGCCCCGGACCGGCCCGTCGAGGCGCTGGAGGTTGCAGTTGATCACGAAGTTCAGGTTGTCCAGGTTCTCGTTCGCGGCGAGCTGGAGCAGGCCGCGGGACTCGGGCTCGTCCATCTCCCCGTCGCCCAGGAACGCCCAGACCTGCTGGTCCGAGGTGTCTTTCAGTCCGCGGTTGTGCAGGTACCGGTTGGACTGGGCCTGGTAGATCGCGTTCATCGGGCCGATACCCATGGACACGGTGGGGAATTCCCAGAAGTCCGGCATCAGGCGCGGGTGCGGATAGGAGGACAGGGCGTGGCCCTGCCGGGACTTTTCCTGCCGGAACCCGTCCAGGTCCTCTTCCGTGAGGCGGCCTTCCATGAACGCGCGGGCGTACATGCCGGGGGAGGCGTGGCCCTGGAAGAAGACCTGGTCCCCGCCGCCGGGGGCGTCCTTGCCGCGGAAGAAGTGGTTGAAGCCGACCTCGTACAGGGTCGCAGCACCGGCGTAGGTGGAGATGTGCCCGCCCACCCCGATCTCGGGCCGCTGCGCCCGGTGCACCATCACCGCGGCGTTCCACCGCATGTACGCCCGGTACCGGCGCTCGTACTCCTCGTTGCCCGGGAACGGTGCTTCCTGGTCCACGGGGATCGTGTTCACGTAATCGGTGGTGGTCACCATCGGCACCCCGACACTCTGCGCGCCCGCACGCTGCAGCAGGCTACGCATAATGTACTGGGCACGCTCGGTACCCTGTTCCCGGATCAACGCATCCAGGGACTCAACCCACTCCGCAGTCTCTTCCGGATCACGATCAGGCAGCTGGTCAGTCAACCCGCTGAGGATATGGGAGGTATCTTCTCCTGCAGCCACGTCCAACCTCTCTTTGCGCGCATAGATCGGCGCACTCAGGCCAGGCAGGGTGACTGCCCGGCAAACGTACGCCGTGTGCGACGTATCGGTTACATCAGCCCGGTCATGTGTGCCGGGCAGGGTTCCTAGAGCTCCTACGTCTGCACGGAGTTACAAGGTTGTTGTCCTGCAGGCATAGTCGTCATCAGCCACTCTAACCGTCGGGGCAAGCCGATGCGTAGCCGTGGCTTGGGCACGACAGTTGTATTTCGCCGTCATACTGGTTGTGTGACGAAGGGCCTCTGCGACGCAGGCAGGAACCCCCGGTGTGACGCAGAATATGCGCAATTCCGGGTATGCCAGCTTGAAGCGCAGGCACAAAGGGTGTTGGCTTGGGAGTAATGGAAATCACTATGCAGACTGCATATGAAACGTATTGGAGGAACACGTGAGCGAGGCCGACGCCGCCACTTCGGTAAATGTGGCGGAAAAATTGGGTTTCAAAAATGGGGATCTGATTCAGGAGTTCGGTTACGACGACGACGTCGACTTCGACTTGCGTGACGACATCGAGGACCTCACCGGCGCAGACATGCTCGACGAGGATGACCATGAAGTGGCGGACGCCGTCATCTTCTGGTGGCGTGACGGCGATGGCGACCTTGTCGACAGCCTGATGGACTCGCTGACCACCCTCAGCGAAAGCGGCGTGGTCTGGATCCTGACGCCAAAGTCAGGCCGGGGCGGATACGTCTCGCCTGCCGACATCCAGGAAGCCGCGCCCACCGCCGGCCTGCACGTCACCACGTCAGCCGGGGTCTCCAAGGACTGGAGCGCAACAAGGCTGGTCAGCAGGAAGAACAAGTGACGCAGGCGCCTGCTGCTGCTGTATCCCTGCTGGCGGTCGGAGACCCGGCGCCGGACTTTGAACTTTCGAACCAGTTTGGCGAACCGGTCCGGCTGTCGTCGTTCCGCGGCCAAAACGTTGTTCTGGTCTTCTACCCGTTCGCCTTTTCCGGCATCTGCACAGGCGAACTCTGCGAGATCCGGGATAACCTCGCCTCGTTTGAAGACTCGAATGCCGCCGTCCTGGCCGTCTCTGTCGACAGCAAGTTCAGCCTCCGGGCCTACGCCGGGCAGGAAGGCTACAGCTTCGACCTGCTGGCAGACTTTTGGCCACACGGCGGCGTCGCCCGCACCTACGGTGTCTTCGATGAAGACAGCGGAATGGCCAAGCGTGGCACGTTCATCATCGACGCCGGCGGCGTCATCCGGTACACGGTGGTCAACCCCCGCGGCGAGGCACGTGACTTCTCTGCCTACCGCAAAGCCCTGGCCGGGCTGGAACTGGCCTGACGGCAGTGGAGAAGCCGCGGCATGGGGTCGGACTCACCGGGTTCGCCAGCATGCCGCGCGTCGAGCCCGCGCACCCATCCGAACGGGAACTTGAGGCCCTGGGCCTGATCCGCGACCTCCTGTCGGGAGCGCCGTTCGCCCTGCTCACGGGGGCGGGCCTGAGTACTGATTCCGGTATTCCGGACTACCGTGGTCCGGGGTCCCCGCCACGGTCACCCATGACCTACCAGGAGTTCGTCAGGGGCCGGGCCAACAGGCAGCGGTACTGGGCGCGGAACCACATCGGCTGGTCCCACCTCCGCCATGCCGACCCCAACCATGGACACCTCGCAGCAGCAGAGCTCGAGCGCCGGGGATACCTGACGGGCCTCATCACCCAGAATGTGGACCGTCTCCATGAGGACGCGGGAAGCACCAATGTGGTGGACCTCCACGGCAGGTATGACCAGGTGGTCTGCCTCGATTGCGGCCGTACCTACTCCCGCGGGCTCCTGGCCGGCATGCTGGGTGAACTCAATCCGGGTTTCCTGGAGCGGGCCGAGGAATCAGGCCTCGTGGAGATGGCCCCTGACGCGGACGCCACGGTGGAGGACCTGGATCTGATCAGCAGCTTCGTCGTTGCGGTCTGCCCGGCGTGCGGCGGGACACTGAAACCTGACTTCGTGTACTTCGGCGAGAACGTGCCCAAGGACCGTGTGGAACGCTCCTATGCGATGGTGGATGAGGCAGCGGCCCTGCTGGTGGCCGGTTCATCCCTGACGGTAATGAGCGGCCTGCGTTTTGTCCGCCATGCAGCCAAGGGCGGCAAACCTGTGGTGATCATCAACCGCGGCGAGACCCGCGGGGACGACAAAGCCACCATCAAGCTTGAGGCTGGCGTGAGCGAATCATTGATGTGGTTGGCGGAACGGCTCCCGCCGCTCTGACCGGCCGGAATACCCGGAGGGCGGGGTGAGGATGCCGATTCGCGTTTAGCCGCCCCTGTCGGGTAGAGTCTATGTTCGTTGGTTTGCGGCTTATCGAAAGCAATCCAACTGGCACGGGTCTTTAGCTCAGCTGGTAGAGCGCCACGTTTACACCGTGGATGTCATCGGTTCGATCCCGGTAGGACCCACAAGCAACCCGCCTTGCATGCTTTTTGAAGCACGCGAGGCGGGTTTTTTCTTTCCGCTTTCCTGGCACGGTGCCTACATGATCCACCCCGAGTGCGGTGTCAGACCCTCGCCGTAACGTACAGGGCATGGAACACGTGATAGTCCGCGACGGCGGCGATGGAATACCTGCATCTGTGGTTTGCCGGGGCCGGGAGTGGCTGGTGGGCGCCGAACCGGTCAGGTGGTTTGAACGGGTCAACTGGTGGGAGAGCAACCGCCGGATGCCCAAGGGCCGGAGCAGGGTGGACGTAGAGGTCCTGCAGGTCCAGGTACGCCTGGGAAGCAACGCAGGCTCAGCGCTGACCACCATGCTGCTTGAGCGCGACGGGCTGGGCGGAGGGTGGCGGCTGCGGGACGCCGTGGCGGACGCCGCTTAAGGTGCCAGGACAGGCAGCACGGGGCTTCAGGGCAGTGGAAAACCCTCCACCGCGACTATTGGGGGATGCCGCGGTGGAGGGCCTGAAATGAATATACAGTGAAGTTCCGGAAACAAGAAGTCATTCCGGAATGTGTGTCGCCGGGAAAGCGGAGAAAGCTCTAACCGGAGGCCGCGTGCAGCTCAGCGCTTCACCGGGATGAAAACCCGAGGCTGTTCCGTCCAGGAATCAGACATCTGCGACATCGTCCTGCGCATGATGTGGTCGGATGCCTCGCGGGCAGCGGCTGCGTCGCCCCGCGAGATTGCTTCGGCAACATCCACGTGCCACTGCAGGGCGGCCTCGTGCGGATGGTCGGGCATGAGGCCATGGACCGTGCGTCCGGTCAGCGTCTCGGCCACCTGGCCCATCAGGTTGGCGAACATCTCGTTGCCGGAGCCCGAAAGCAGCAGCGAGTGGAAGTGGATGTCGAGCTCAAGGAAGCGGGGCACCTCACCCTTGTTGCCGGCGTCGCGCATGGCGTAGGCAACGTCAACCAATTCCAGGCGCAGCGGCGCGGGTGCGTTCTGGGCCGCCAGCTCGGCCGCTACAGGCTCAACGGCCGCGCGGAGTTCTGCGAGGGACCGGAGCTGGGCGCCGCGGGCGTTGCTTGCCAGCCGCCAGCGGATGACCTGCGGATCGAACGGATTCCACCGGCTGGCGGGCAGGACACGGATGCCCACCCGTTTGGTGGTCTCCACCAGTCCCAGGGACTGCAGCACACGGACAGCTTCCCGGATGACCGAGCGTGAAACCTTCAGCTCAACTTCGAGCTGTTCTGCGAGCATGAGGTGGCCTGCGGGCAGCTCACCCGAGATGATGCGGGTGCCAATATTCTCGATGGCACGGTGGTGCAGGCTGCTTGTCATGCTGCAAGCCTAGTGCTCAGCAGCACCCCGCCATGCTCCGGGGATGGACCGCGGCAGGAGCGGTCTGGTCCACTGGATGGGCGTTACTTTCCTGTGACCCGAAGAATATATATGCTTTATTCCGACAGCTTGATCAGCGCAGCGCCACCCCGCCCGGGGCCGGCCCGCCGCACTTTCCGTCGTACGCAATGAATTGGAGTTTTGATGTCTGCACACATCGGTGTCACCGGCCTCGCGGTGATGGGCGCCAACCTGGCCCGCAACCTGGCCCGCAACGGCTTCACCGTGGCCCTGCACAACCGGTCCGTGGAAAAGACGGACACCCTGCTGGAAAAGTACGGTACCGAAGGCGACTTCGTCCGCACCGAGACCCTGCAGGAGCTCGTCGATTCGCTGGAGAAGCCCCGCCGGGTGCTGATCATGGTCAAGGCCGGCAAGCCGGTCGACTCGGTCATCGAGCAGCTTGAGCCGCTACTCGAAGCGGGCGACATCATCATTGACGCGGGCAACTCGCACTACGAGGACACCCGGCGGCGTGAAGCGGCCCTGGCCAAGAAGGACCTGCACTTCGTGGGCGTCGGCGTGTCCGGCGGCGAGGAAGGCGCGCTGAACGGCCCGTCCATCATGCCCGGCGGTTCCAAGGAGTCCTACAAGGCCCTCGGCCCCCTGCTCGAGAAGATCTCTGCCAAGGTTGACGGCGAGCCCTGCTGCGCCTGGGTTGGCACCGACGGCGCCGGCCACTTCGTCAAGATGGTCCACAACGGCATTGAGTATGCCGACATGCAGGTTATCGGTGAGGCCTTCGACCTGCTCCGCTCCGGCGCAGGCATCGAGCCCGCCGAACAGTCCAAGATCTTCACGGAGTGGAACAAGGGCGACCTGTCCTCCTTCCTGATCGAAATCTCGGCTGAGGTCCTGGGGCACGTGGACGCCAAGACCGGCAAGCCCTTCGTCGACGTCGTGGTGGATGCTGCCGGCCAGAAGGGTACCGGCCGCTGGACCGTTATCTCGGCACTGGAACTGGGCTCGCCGGTGTCCGGCATCGCCGAATCCGTCTTCGCCCGTGCACTGTCCTCGCAGGCGGGCCAGCGCAAGCTCGGCCAGGAACTGCTGGCCGGCAACGAGGTTTCGGTTGAAATCCCGGAGACCTTCGTCGAAGACGTCCGCCAGGCGCTGTACGCTTCCAAGCTCGTTTCCTACGCCCAGGGCCTGGACATGCTGACCTCCGCGGCCAAGGAATACGGCTGGGACCTGAAGCTGGACGAAATCGCCTCGCTGTGGCGTGCAGGCTGCATCATCCGGGCGGAACTCCTCAAGGACATCACCAAGGCCTACGCCGCCGACGAGAAGCCCGCCAACCTGCTGTTTGCACCGGCCTTCACCAAGGCCATCGCGGACGCACTGCCGGCCTGGCGCCGCGTCGTGGCCACCGCTGTTCAGCTCGGCATCCCGGTGCCCGTGTTCTCGTCCTCGCTGGCCTACTACGACGGCCTGCGCCGCAAGCGCGTCGCTGCCGCCCTCATCCAGGGCCAGCGCGATCTGTTCGGCGCCCACACCTACGGCCGCGTGGACGCCGAGGGCACCTTCCACACGCTCTGGGGCGAAGACAAGTCCGAGATCGAAGCGGTAGACACCCACTAGCATCCGCTGACACAACGCAAAAGGCGGGCAGTTCGAGGAAAATCCTGGAACTGCCCGCCTTTTGCGTGCCGCCGGCCGTGGTGCGTCCAGCTTCAGTGGGCGCGCCCGGCCGCGCGTCAGATGCGGTATTCGATGTCGTACTCGGCGGGGTCGACGGCGGGTTTGGTCTCCCGCTGCGCGTCACGGTGCCGCCATTTGGCAGGCACGCCGGTAACGATCGACTCCGGCGGAGCGTCCTTGACCACCACGGCGTTGGCGCCCACAGCGCTGTCCCGGCCGATGGTGATGGGGCCGAGGATTTTCGCGCCCGCGCCAATGGTCACGCGGTCACCAATGGTGGGGTGCCGCTTGATCCGGGCCAGCGAGCGGCCGCCCAGCGTGACGCCGTGGTAGATCATGACATCCTCGCCGATCTCGGCGGTTTCGCCGATGACCACGCCCATGCCGTGATCGATAAAGAACCGGCGGCCGATGGTGGCGCCGGGGTGGATCTCGATTCCGGTGGTGAACCGGCCAAGCTGCGAAATGAGCCGGGCAGGAAAACGCAGCGCCGGGTTCTGCCACAGGCGGTGTGTCAGCCGGTGGATCCAGATGGCGTGCAGGCCGGAATAGGCGAAAAAGTTCTCGACGGAACCCCTCGACGCCGGGTCATGCGACCTGGCGGCGTCGAGGTCTTCCTTTAGTCGTGCAAAAAAGCCCACAAAGTTCTTTCTACAGGAAACGGGCGGAGGGCGGTCTGATCAGCCGCGGATGTCGTCATAGAGAACGGTGGAGATGTAACGCTCACCGAAATCGCAGACGATGGCGACAATCAGCTTGCCGGCGTTTTCCGGGCGCTTAGCCAGCTCCAGGGCGCCCCAGACGATGGCACCGGACGAGATGCCGCCCAGGATGCCTTCCTTGACGCCCAGTTCGCGGGCAACACGGACGGAGTCCTCAAGCGTTGCGTCCAGCACCTCGTCGTAAACGTTGGTATCCAGCAGTTCGGGAATGAAGTTGGCACCCAGTCCCTGGATCTTGTGCGGGCCCGGAGCGCCGCCGTTGAGGATGGGGGAGTCCTTGGGCTCGACTGCCACGATCTGGACGCCGGGCTTGCGCTCCTTGAGGACCTGGCCCACGCCGGTGATGGTGCCGCCGGTGCCGATTCCGGAGACGAAGATGTCCACGTCGCCGTCGGTGTCAGCCCAGATTTCCTCGGCAGTGGTATCGCGGTGGATCTGGGGGTTGGCCTCGTTGGCGAACTGCTGTGCCCAGATGGAGTTTTCGGTGTTGGCCACGATTTCCTGGGCCTTTTCCACCGCACCGCGCATGCCCTCGGAGCCAGGCGTCAGAACTATTTCGGCACCGAAGGCGCGGAGCATCACACGGCGTTCCGTTGACATGGTTTCGGGCATGGTGAGGATGACCTTGTAGCCGCGGGCTGCACCCACCATGGCCAGGGCGATGCCGGTGTTGCCGGAGGTGCCTTCGACGATGGTACCGCCCGGCTTGAGCGCACCTGACTTTTCCGCCGCGTCGATGATGGCCACACCGATGCGGTCCTTCACGCTGTTGGCCGGGTTGTAGAACTCAAGCTTTACGGCAACGGTGGCACCCAGCCCCTCGCTGAGCCGGTTCAGCCTGACCAGCGGGGTGCGGCCTACCAGCTGCGTTACGTCGTCATAAATCCGTGCCATGTAGATACGCCTATCTCTGAGGGGTGAATACTGAGGTCAGCCTAACGAGGCCGCGTAATGCTGGCTAAGCGTTAAGCCATGCAGAGTAATATTTCCTGGCCTTGGCGAGCTTCGGGTTGATGATGACCTGGCAGTAGCCCTGCTCGGGATGTTTTCCGTAATAGTCCTGGTGGAACTCCTCGGCAACATGGAACCGGGGGAGGCGGCTGACCTCAGTGACGATCGGGTGGCTCCACAGGGCCTGGTTCCGGTCGATGGCTTCTTCGAACAGGATCTTCTCCTCCGTGGTTTCGTAGAACATCGAGGAGCGGTACTGGGTCCCCACGTCATAGCCCTGCCGGTTCAGCGTGGTGGGGTCGTGAAGGGCGAAGAACATATCCAGGATGACCTCGGCCGGGATGATCTCCTCGTCAAAGGTCACGGCCACCACTTCGGCGTGACCGGTGGTGCCGCTGCAGACGGAGTAGTAGTCAGGGTACGGATCGTGTCCTCCCGTATAGCCGGACACCACCGCCGTGACACCCTTTGTTTTCTGGTAGACGGCGTCGAGGCACCAGAAGCAGCCTCCGCCAAGAACAAAAGTTTTCATGACCTCTTCAATGGTTGGCAGCGCCGGATGATTCCCCGCGCGTCCCGCGTCACACCGGCGGCATGCCTGCGCCCGCCGGGCGATGGGGTAAAACTAAGACTATGGAACCTGTGGACACCGACGTTACCGGTCCGGACGAGCACGACGGCGACGCCCCCTTCGCCGGGCAGGCCGGCGACGAGCCGGACGGGGCTCCCACCCTCGGCGACCTGCTGCTCGCAGTGGAGGAACTGTGGCCTGAATCCCTGGCCGAAGGCTGGGACGAGGTGGGCCTGGTGGCGGGCCACCCTGCAGCACCGGTCACCAAGGTGATGTTCGCCGTCGATCCCACACTGGAGGTGATCGAGGAAGCCGTCGAATGGGGCGCAGAACTCCTGATCACCCATCATCCGCTGCTTCTTAAAGGCGTCACGTCCGTCGCGGCCACGACTCCCAAAGGCCGGGCGGTCCACCGGCTGATCGAGTCCGGAACCGCCCTGCTGACGGTCCACACGAACGGTGATTCCGCCGTCGGGGGTGTGTCTGATGTGCTGGCCGACGCGCTGGGCCTCCAGGACGTTGCTCCGCTGACGCTGGCGGCCAACGGCCTGCCCGAGGAGGGAATTGGACGCGTCGGGGACCTTGAGGACGCCATGACCCTGGCCGATTTCGCGGCCAGAATCTTCGGTATCCTGCCGTCCGTAGCCGGGGGAGTACGCGTCTCCGGTGACAAGGACGGCCTGGTCCGGCGGATCGCTGTGTGCGGCGGCGCGGGCGACTCGCTGTTCAACGAAGTCCGGGCCAGCAACGCCGACGTCTACGTGACGGCGGACCTTCGGCACCACCCGGCGTCGGAGGCGCGGGAAGCTGCGCTGAACGGACGTCCTTACCTCGTCGACGTGTCCCACTTCGCCAGCGAATGGCTCTGGCTGCCGGCCGCCGCGGCGGCCCTGGGCAACGTCCTCGCCGACCAGGGACACGACGTCGAAATCCAGGTGAGTGCCACCAACAGCGATCCCTGGGACTTCATCCTTACGCCGGGCTGACCCGCCGCGCACCCGGTGCGGTCCGGCGAGGCAGGGACGCGGGCCAGGCGCTAGAGTCGAGGAAGCGCCGGTACGGTGCCCGGCCGCGGCCGGAGGGATCAATCGGAGGTAACAGTGGCGAAGGCAGCACCGGCGGAACAGATCAAGTTGCTCGACCTGCAAGGCCTGGATGCAAAGCTCAAAGCCCTGGCCAGCCGCCGCCGCTCGTTGGAAAACGATCCCCGGATCAAAGACCTTGAGGCTGCCCTTTCCGTGGCCAGCGGCGAACTCGGTGCCGCGAAGGTGGCAGTGCATGACGCCGAAGCCGAGTTGAAGCGGGCTGAGGCGGACGTTGAACAGGTGGCCACCCGCATTGAGCGGGACGAAGCGCGCCTCAACAGCGGAACGGGCCTGTCCAAGGACCTGGTGGCTCTCCAGAAGGACATCGCTTCGCTCAACAGAAGGCGTTCGGACCTCGAAGACGTGGAGTTGGAAGTCCTGGAACGCCTGGACACGCTCCGTGAGCGCCAGTCCGCGCAGCAGCGGATCGTGGACGATATCCAGGGTTCATTCGGCAGCATCCGCGCGGAACTGGACAAGGAACTCGCCGCAGTCGACGCGGAGGTTGCAGACGTTCGGGGGAGGCGCACTGAGTTCGCCGCCGGACTGGACGCCGGGATGTTGGCTATTTATGAGAAGACCCTGGCCAAACGCGGTGTGGGCGCTGCCCGGCTGTTCCACGGCACCTCGGAGGCCTCCGGCATGAAGCTCAGCCCCGGCGACCTCGCGGAGATCACCGCCGCTTCCGGTGACGACATTGTTTTCTGCCCCGATTCAGGTGCCATCCTGGTCCGCTCGGAGGAGTGGGCCTGACCCAGGCACGCAGCATCTGGCGCCGTCTTGCCCGGCCAACCGGCGCGTGGCACCCTCCGCTGGGCAGGGGAGCCTCAGCCCGGCAGGATGATGTTCAGCGCATGCGGTTTCCGGGCAGTTCCGGGAACGAGCTCCGCAGTCCAACGCTCCTGTGCGGCCTTCAGGAGGCCGGCGGGCGTTGATGGTGCTTTGCCGCGGCGCGACAGCAGGTGCCGGGCCAGCTCGCCGCGGGTGTGCTTGGCGAAGTGGCTGACGACTTTCCGCACGCCGCCGGCTTCGGTGAAGACATTCACGGACACCGTCTGTCCTGCCGGGGGAGCCCACGCAGCCGCGTAGGTGCTGGACCGGCAGTCCACCAGCAGTTGGTCCCCCACGACGGACGCGAGGGCCTCGGAAAGCTGCGGCTTCCAGAACGTGGCGAGGCGTCCGACGTCGGGCAGCGCCGTCCCCATGGACAGCCGGTAGGCGGGCACGGAGTCGCCGAAGCGGATGGCGCCCCACAATGCCGATACCACCAGCACCGACTCATCAGCCTTGCGCCGCTGGGCCGCCGTCAAGGTCCGGTAACCCAGGGCGTCGTAAAGGACGCCCGAGTAGATGCGGTGCGCAGGGGCCGCCGGTTCAGCGTGCAGCCGCGTATTGCGTACGACGTCGTCACGCAGGGATGCGCCCACGCCCAGGAGGTCGAGGGCGTCCTCGTGGGCGCTGACGGTCCCCAGTGCCTCCAGCACCTTCGCCCGCGCAGGGTTGAGGTCCGGAAAGCCCAAAGACGACCAATCGACGGCGGCACCGTTGACCGCGGGAGTCTTGCCTTCTGAAGGGGGGAGCAGGATCAGCACCGTCCGATCCTACCGGCGGCAACAGCAGCCGCCGGCGCCGGTAGACTGGACGCGGATGGGACAGCCAGGCGGCCGCGCGTCACGAAAGTGGCTCGAGGAACGTCCGGGCTCCACAGGGCAGGGTGGTGGGTAACGCCCACTCGGGGTAACCCGCAGGCAAGTGCCACAGAGAATAGACCGCCTGCTCTTTCCGTCTTCGGAAAGCGGCAGGTAAGGGTGAAACGGTGGTGTAAGAGACCACCAGCTTCCCGGGTGACCGGGAAGGCTAGGTAAACCCCACCCGGAGCAAGGCCAGACAGGGCACGTTTGAGGGCTGCCCGCCCGAGTGTCCGGGTAGGCCGCTAGAGGGTACCGGCAACGGTATTCGTAGATGGATGGCCGTCGCCCCCGTGACGGCAACGGCTCGGGGGAACAGAACCCGGCGTACCGGCTGTCCCATCCGCACAACCGGTTTGACCTTGGAAGATGTGTTGGGGATCCTGAACCGTGCCCGCAAATACCGATCCGCAGCCGGCCGGCCCGCCCGCCGGACCCCAGACCCGTAACCTGCCCACGCAGATCCTGGGCCTGATGGCTTTCCTTGCCCTCTCCGTCACGGCCTGGGCATTGGCTACGGTTCCGATCCTGCTGAACATGCACGGCTGGTTCGCGGCTTCCGTGCAGGCACCATGGATGCCGCCGCAGTGGATGTTCCGCTCCATGTGGCTCCTGCTGTACGGCAGTATCGCAGTTGCCGCCTGGTTGGTCTGGCGGAAGGGGGCGCTCACGGGCGGCACCATGGCCGGCTACCTGCTCCAGCTGGTGCTCAATGCCGCCTGGCCGCTGAGCTACTTCGGCCTTTACCCCATGCTGGGCCCGGCCGCGCTTTGGTCTGCGCTGGTGGTCCTCACCGGG
This sequence comes from Pseudarthrobacter sp. 1G09, assembly GCF_050038305.1. Taxonomy (NCBI): domain Bacteria; kingdom Bacillati; phylum Actinomycetota; class Actinomycetes; order Micrococcales; family Micrococcaceae; genus Pseudarthrobacter; species Pseudarthrobacter sp. 1G09. Next base: position 2,622,275 of record NZ_CP188306.1, on the reverse strand, counting down.
CTGGCCGGCTGCCTCGTGTTCCTGATCCTGCGGTTTGGCCCGGTGAATGGCGTGGCCGGGCTGCTGGTGCTGCCCTACTTCTCCTGGGTGCTCTTCTCCGGCAGCCTCAACCTCTACGCCGCACTTCACAACTGAACGCCGTGTGAGTGATTTCACGCCCGGCGGGCCTGTTCCCAGGGCTGCGCCAAATTAGAATGGATTCCGGACGTAGAGGTTCTTCCGCTGGAATTGCGTTCGCATCCGGCGGTTTTTCTTTGCACACGATCCAGGCGCCTGGGGGCCGAACCCCGCAGGCGTGGATGCCCCTGGACATCATCAGGTGGCCTACAACCGCATACGAGGACGTATGCGGCTGAACCGAGGAAGGTATTTCTGTGAGCCAGACGTCAGATTCTTGTCTTGATACGTGGATGGGCCGGGAGGCCCTCGCCGAGGCCATGATTCCGGTGATCGGCCGGCTGTACCGCGAAAACAACGTGGTCACGAGCATCCATGGCCGGAGCCTGATCAACAAGTCCACCATGAACATTCTCAAGGCACACCGTTTCGCCCGCCGGATGAGCAAGGACGAACTCCTCCTGGAGGAGACCGCACCCCTGCTGAACACCCTTGCCGGGCTGGAGCTCGGCGCCGCGGCCATCGACATCGCCCGGCTCAACCAGAAGTTCAAGGAAGAGGGCAACGGCGCCACCCTTGAAGAGTTCCTCCGCGCGGAGCTGGCCGACGTCGTGGGCAAGCGGGGCGGCGATGACCGCACCAGCACCGACGTCGTCCTCTACGGTTTCGGACGCATTGGCCGGCTCCTCGCCCGCCTGCTGGTCGAAAAAGCCGGAGGCGGCCACGGCCTGCGCCTGCGGGCCATCGTGGTCCGCCGCGGCTCCGACAACGACCTGCTGAAGCGCGCCAGCCTGCTGCGCCGCGACTCCGTGCATGGCTCCTTCGAAGGCACCATCCGCGTCGACGAGGAAGCCAACACCATCACGGCCAACGGCGTCCGGATCCAGGTCATCTACTCGAACGATCCCGCCACCATCGACTACACCGCCTACGGCATCGACAACGCCCTGGTGGTGGACAACACCGGCCGCTGGCGCGACGCCGAGGGACTGTCCCAGCACCTGCAGAGCAAGGGCGCCGCCCGCGTCCTGCTCACCGCACCGGGCAAGGGCGAGCTGAAGAACATTGTCCACGGCATCAACCACGGCACCATCGAGGACACGGACACGATCGTCTCTGCGGCGTCCTGCACCACGAATGCCATCACCCCGGTGCTGAAGGCCCTCAACGACAAGTTCGGCGTGATCCACGGTCACGTTGAGACGGTCCACTCGTTCACCAACGACCAGAACCTGATCGACAACTTCCACAAGGGCGACCGCCGGGGCCGGTCCGCCGCCCTGAACATGGTCATCACCGAAACCGGGGCCGCGAAGGCAGTTGCCAAGGCCCTGCCCGAGTTGCTCGGCAAGCTCACCGGCAGCTCCATCCGCGTCCCCACCCCGGACGTATCGCTGGCCATCCTGAACCTGACCCTGGAGAACGGGACCACCAAGGATGAGGTCAACAACTACCTCCGCGAGATGTCGCTGCACTCGGAACTGCGCAAGCAGATCGACTACATCGATTCCCCTGAAGTCGTCTCCACCGACTTCGTCGGTTCCCGCCGCGCCGGCATCGTTGACGGCCTCGCTACCGTTTCCACGGACAAGAACCTGGTGGTCTACGTCTGGTACGACAACGAATTCGGTTACAGCTGCCAGGTGGTCCGGGTCATGGAAGAAATGGCCGGAGTAAACCCGCCGTCCTTCCCGGCCAAGGAGAGCGCCAAAGCCCTGGCGGCCATCGCCGTCTGATCTTTCCCGTTTCTTTTGGGTGAATTCCCGGCTGGTTCTCTGGAATCAGCCGGGAATGGGGCCCACACTTGGGGAATGGAAAACGATCAGACACTTGAGCACGAAACCACGCTGGAACACGCATTTGACGTAGCCAAGGCCAACCACAAGGAAGCGCTCCGGTTGCTGGAGGGCGCCAAGGCCGCCCATGCGTCGGGAGACGTCACCGCGGAACGGGTTCAGCAGCTTGAAAGTCTGCTGGCAGTCGCCGCGGAGGACCTCCAGAGGGTGTCACGGGAGTTGTAGCGGTCACGGCGTGATCCGTCACTCGTCCTGCACACTGTGGATATCCAAGGGCGGCGGTTCCCCGTGACCTAGGCTCGTGGGGTGCTCCACTCCCGCCCCCGAACTGCAGTCCAGTGACCGTCAGCTGGTCCGCCTACCGGCGGGCGCGGCGCCGTTCCCGGCAGGCCTGGGTACTGTTGATAGTGGGCGGTGTCGCCGCACTGGGGTTCCTGGGCTGGTTCTTTACTGCTGGGCAATTCGACATTGCCGCACCCGCGGCGGACGGCCCCACAGCGGCTCCCGTATTTGATGCTGCGTGGATGAAGCCGGTGGCAGCGGTCCATGAAGTGCCCCAGGGCTCAGCCGCAGATGTGTTGGAAGCCCTCCCCGTCAAGGGCCGGGCAGGCAAGGACAACTACACCCGCGACGCTTTCGGGCAGGCCTGGCTAGACGTTGACCGCAACGGCTGCGACACGCGTAATGACATCCTTCGCCGGGACCTGGCCGGCGCTGTCTTTGCGGAGGGCTCGAAATGCCGCGTCTCCGCGGGACACTTCCAAGAGCCCTATACGGGCAAGCCCATCGAGTTCCGCCGCGGCCAGGACAGCAGCGCCGCTGTCCAGATCGATCACGTGGTGGCCCTCTCCGACGCCTGGCAGAAGGGCGCCCAGGCCCTGACGCCGCGCCAGCGGCAAAACCTGGCGAATGATCCCCTGAACCTGATCGCTGCAGACGGCCCGAGCAACCAGCAAAAGGGCGCGGGCGACGCCGCCACCTGGCTTCCGAAGAACAAGTCCATCAGGTGCCACTACGTAGCCCGGCAGGTGTCCGTGAAGGCGGCGTACGGGCTGTGGGTGACGGAGGCTGAGAAGGACGCGATGAAGCGGGTCCTGGGCTCGTGCCCCGGCCAGCAGACCATCAGGGCAACCTGAGCCAGGTACCGGTTTGTCAGTGCCCGAACGGGTCCGGGTCCACGCCCGGCAGCCAGGTCAGGCCTGGAACGCCCCAACCGTTTTTCTTTGCCGTCTTCTTGGCCTTGCGGGCATACCTGTCCATCAGGCGGTTGACGTACAGTTTGCCGTCCAGGTGGTCGTATTCATGCTGGATGACCCTGGCAAACCATCCGGTGGCCTCGAACTTCACGGGGACGCCGTTGCCGTCAAATCCTTCCACCCGTGCCCACTCGGCGCGCTTGAGCGGATACTGGTCGCCGGGAAAGGACAGGCACCCTTCCTCTTCCTCATCAGGGTCGGGAGCAGCTCCGGAGATCTTTGACAGCGTGAGCACCGGGTTGACCAATACGCCGCTGGCGGGGGCGTCGTCGTCGTTCTCGTACTTGTAGACGAAGATCCTCTTGCCCACTCCTACCTGCGGTGCTGCCAGCCCCACGCCGTTGGCGGCATCGTTCGTCTCAAACATGTCTGCAATCAGGGTGCGCAGTTCGTCGTCGAAAACTTCCACTTCGGAAGCCCGGCGGTGCAGCACGGGTTCGCCCCAGATGGTGATGGGCAGAACGGTCATCTTCGCTGTCCTTCGGCTTGCGGCCCCGCAGCGGGCGCAGGGCGGTGATGCAAAAGAGGTGGTGAAAAAGAAAGGAGGCCGCACCGGAATAATCCGATGCGGCCTCCTTTGGACGGCTGCAATACCGTCCGGTGAGGGTGAGCGACGGGGGTTGAACCCGCGACCTCCTGGACCACAACCAGGCGCTCTGCCAACTGAGCTACGCCCACCATGTGCCCCGCAGTGCGGCCGGCTTCCCGGCCCTCTGGAAAGGCAACTCAAATAGCTTACCTGCTCTTTGGGGGTGCTTTGTCCACTTTTGGCGTTTTCAGCAAAAAATCCTGAAAGTGTGGCGCAGATTACTTTTCGGGAAGGCCAGCGTCAGGGCTGGTGATCCGCCGGGCGATCTTCTGCGCCGTTGCGCTGTCCGGGCCGGGCGCCGGTACGAAGACTGCGTCCCGGTAGTAGCGGAGTTCGTCGATGGAGTCCCGGATGTCACCCAGGGCGCGGTGGCCGCCCTTCTTGGCCGGGGACTGGAAGTACGCGCGGGCGAACCAGCGGCGGGACAGTTCCTTGATGGTGCTGACGTCAATCACTCGGTAGTGCAGGTGCTTAACGATGGCGGGCATGTCCCTGGACAGGAAGACCCGGTCTGTTCCCACCGAGTTGCCGCCCAGCGGTGCCTTCCGCGGCTCCGGCACCCATTCGGCGATGTACTCCATCACTGCCGTTTCTGCCTCGGCCATCGTCTTTCCCGCCGGGAGTTCCTTGAGGAGTCCGGATTTGGTGTGCATGTCCCGGACGAAGTCGTTCATCTGCGCGACGGCGGCGTCCTCCGGTTTGATGACGACGTCGACCCCCTCGCCGAGGATGTTCAACTCGGAGTCGGTGACCAGCGCGGCCACCTCGATCAGGGCGTCGTTCTTGATGTCCAGACCGGTCATTTCGCAGTCAATCCAGACGATTCTTTCGTTTGTTATAGGCACCGGACCAGCCTACCGTTACACCTCCTGCCAACCGGCCGGTGCTAGGATTTCGAATACGTGGCGGGTCTCCCCGCTGCGTGGAAACGCGCCCCGGACAGGCCCTTCGGCCGGCGGGCGCGGCCTGCGAAAACGCACAAAGATTGGACAACCCTGATATGACGGCGCCTTTGCCCGCGGCGGGCGGAATGGCAGCCGCCGCCCCGGCCGTCAGCGGCGGTGCCGAGATGGACGATCCCCGGTCCCCGATCCTTGCAGGCTTCGCTGGCTCCATGTTTATGCTGGCTGGATCCCTGGGGGTCGGCTGGCTGGCGCCCGTTTCCGAACTGCGCAGGATGCCGCTGTTCATCTGGATGCGCGCCGAGGCCGCCGGGGTAGCACTCTCCATCATCCTGCTGGCAGTGGGCGGCATGCTCCTGGTGCGGGCCTGGCTGCGTCTGGGCCAGAAGGTCCACGTGTGGGGACCGCAGGCGCGCAGCGCCACGCTCAAGGCGATCCTGGCATGGGGCCTGCCGATGGTGGTCTGCGTCCCGCTGTTCAGCCGGGACGTTTATGCCTACATCGGCCAGGGCCGCCTCATGGTTGAGGGGTTCAACCCCTACGAGAACGGCATCTCAGCCCTGTCCAACTACTTCCAGCTGGGCGCTGACAAAATGTGGACCGAAGCGCCGGTTCCCTACGGCCAGCTGTTCCTGTGGATCGAGCAGTTCGTTGTCTGGTCCACCAATGTCCAGCCCGAAGCCAGCGTGATGCTGTTCCGGCTGGTGGCGGTGGCGGGGGTGGTGCTGTGCGTCATCTACGTGCCTAAGCTGGCCGAACTGCACGGTGTCAACCCGCACCGGGCGCTCTGGCTGACGGCGGCCAACCCACTGTTCCTGACCAACTTCATCGCCAGCGTCCACAACGATTCCCTCATGATCGGCCTGGCCCTCGCAGGCCTGTATTACTGCGCCACGCACCGGGTGGTGCGCGGCATTGTCCTGGTAACGCTGTCCATCGCGGTCAAGCCCATCACGATTGTCTTTCTTCCCTTCATCGGCCTGCTCTGGGCCGGGCAGAATGCCGGCTGGCCCCGCAAGTTTTCCTTCTGGGCGCTGACGGCCGGCATCAGCCTTGGCCTCCTGGTTCTGATGGGCCTGGTGAACGGATTCGGGTTCGGGTGGATCAACGGGCTCTCTGCCCCCGGCAGCATTGCCATCTGGTACGCCCCGGTGGGCCTGATCGGCATGATCGTGGCCTCGCTGGCCAATTCCTTTGGCCTGGACGGCAGCGTCTTCGCAGGGTGGGTGTTCGACGCCGGAAAGCTCCTGGCGGTGGGCATCGTGGCCTGGCTGATCCTGCGGGGCGACTACGACCGGCTGATGCGGCGGCTTACGCTCGGATTCGCTGCCATCGTCCTGCTGGCCCCCATCATCCAGTCCTGGTACGTGGTGTGGCTCATTCCGCTCTTTGCCGTCACCGGCATCCGCAACGACTGGCAGGTTAAAGCGCTCTACTTTGTGGTGTCTTTCTTCATGATCTACGCCATCTCGGACCAGCTTGAAGTCTTCCCGTACCTCCAGGCCGATGACCTGGGCTTCGCGCTGACCCTGGCCCGGGTCGCCGCCGCTGTGACAGGCCTGCTGTTCGGCCTCTACCTGATCTTCTGGGATCCCTCGACGAAACGGCTGTTCCGCAAGTCCGGGGACCTGGTTGTTGAACGTCCGGTGATCTAGCGGCCCGCAGCCCGGCCGTTGAGCCGTCGAAGCGCTTCCCGCCGCGACAGGGGACTGATTACGGCCGAGTGCCTAGCCACGAAGGCCGCCACCCAGTCCGGTGAGGTTTTGGCGTACTCCCGCAGTGCCCATCCGATGGCCTTCCGGACGAAAAATTCTCCGTCTCCCAGGTTTGCTTCGATCACGGAGGCCAGCAAGGCGGTGTCCGTGGCGGCCTTGGCTTTCAGCTGGGCGATGATGGAGGCCCGCCTGAACCAGAAATCCTCATCGGTGCTCCAGGCGCGCAGCACTGCAGTCATTTCCTCACGGTGGGCCTGAAGCAGGCCGCAGACTCGCCCCGAAACGCCATCCACGAAGTCCCACCAGGCGCCGGTACGGATGATTTCCTCGTAGACCGGCAGCATGTGCAGGTCCCGGGACACCATCCTGTTCGCGGTCAAATCAATGGCGGCGTACCGCTCCTCGCGCACCTCGGAGTGGCGCCACAGATCGAGGACGGTGGCACGCAGTTCCTCCCCGGACCGGAACGGCGCTGCGGCAGCCGCGTTCTTCGCGATCCGGCGAACTTCCGGCACCCGGACTCCCAGCGAGGGAAGGCTTGACCTCATGTACGCCTGGGCGCCCGCTGCCCGCGCGGGATCGGCGTGTTCGCGCAGCTCAGACCGGATTGCAGCGAGCACCTGGGGGTTGGAAGTCGCTGGGCTTTCCATGAGGCAACCTTAGCCAGCGCGTCGGGCCACCGCAGCCATTACTTCCACATCCCCGGTAACCGGTCAGGGCGCCGCTGTTGCAGGTTCGGGGACGGCTGACTGGCCGGCGTACGTCCAGCCGGCGCGCTCCAGCCACGCCGCGCACAGTGCCGGCCACTCCTCGGCGCCCGGTGCTCCGGCTGCCAGGCCGATGCCGTGCCGGCCGTGCGGGAAGATATGGAGTTCCGCGGGCACGCCGGCGTCGAAAAGCGCCTGCGCGTAGCCCAGGCTGTGGCTGACGGGCACGGCTTCATCGTCGGCCGTGTGCCACAGGAAAGCCGGCGGGCTCTGGGAGGTCACCTGACGGTCTGCGGAAAGAGCCGAGAGCAGGTCCGGGGACGGTGAGTCGCCCACGAGGTTGTCGACCGAGCCCTGGTGTACGTCCCGGGTCAAAGAGACCACGGGGTAGCACAGCACTGCCAGGTCGGGCACGGAGCCGGGGACGTCGAGGGCCGGGACTCCCGTGGAAACCGCCGTCGACAGTGTGGCAGCGAGGTGGCCGCCCGCCGAGAATCCCAGCACCCCGATCCGTTCCTGATCCACCGCCAGGCCGTGGGCGCCGCCGCGGATGTACAGCATGGCTTCCTTGGCATCCACCAGGGGAGCGGGGTGCCGCTGGGGAGCTACCCGATAGCGCAGGACAAAGGCGTGAATACCCAGCGAAGAGAGCCATTCGGCAACGGGTTCGGCCTCATGGTCGGCCTGGCGCGCATAGCCGCCGCCGGGCAGGACCAGGACGGCGGGCCGCAACCCGCCACCGGAGCAACGGGCGGGAATGGAGGTCAGGCCGTTCGGCGTCATCAGTCCGTGGCCTCCGTGCTGCGGCGCAGCATGACCTTGCCGGTCACCGGAAGCGGTGCGGAATCCTGGTCGTCGCCGTCGGCCGTGGGTGGTGCAGTGGCCCTGGTGGCGAGCCGCCCAATCTCCTCCAGCGGCAGGCTGACCGTGGAAAGCGCAGGCCTGAAATCGCGCAGGGTCTCGATGTCATCGAAGCCTGCGATCCGTGCGTCGCGCGGGATGCGGAGCCCTTCTGCCCGCAAGGCGGCGGCTGCACCGATGGCCATGACGTCATTGACTGCGAAAATACCCAGCCCGTTGCCGGCCGGCCGGCCGCTCCCGCCGGTTCCGCCGGCCTTGATCCGTGCCGCGAGCTTGAGGCCGGCCTCGTATCCTCCGGACCGGTTAAAGGAGCTCCGCAGGACCTCGGCGGGGCCGCGGCCTGCCCGGCTGAGCCCTTCCTGGAAGCCGCGGATCCGGTCATCGGAGGTGAAGAGACCTTCCGGGCCGCCGATGATGACGAAGTCGCCGTCCCACCCCGCTGCCAGTTCCACGGCAAGGTCTGCGGCAAGTTCCTGGTTGGGGACCGACACCACGTGGTAGCCCTCCGGGGCTGCGGCGCCCACTACAGGGTGTCCCACCACAGCGACCTGCCCTCCGTTGCGGCAGTAGCGGTCCAGCTCCGCGGCCAGTTCCGCGTTTTCGTCCCCGTCCTCAGCCCGTGACGAGCGCGAGCCGGCGATCACGATCGAATCGGCGCGCCGCGCAGCGAAGGCGGCAACTGCTTCCTTTTCTTCCCCGGGAGCTCCGCCCGTGGTGGCCAGCAGCACCATCCGGCGCTGTTCGCGGGCAGCCTCCTGGACGCCCCTGGCAATTGCCGCGAAGTAGGGGTCCGCGATGTCGTGGACGATCAGGCCGATCAGGCCGGAACTCGACTTCGCCAGTCCCTGCGCCTGCGCGTTGGGAATGTAGCCCAGTGAATCCGCCGCCTGGCGGACCCGCTCGGCGATGTCCTTGCCGGGCTTGCGCGCTGAGCCGTTGAGGACGCGGGAGGCGGTGGCGGGAGACACCCCGGCAAGCCGGGCCACCTCGGTGAGGGTACTAGCGGCCACAGCAGCTCCTGGACGTCGGGGAAGATAACGGTCACCACATTATGGCAGTTGAAAGTTCTTCCGGAAAGCGCTTGCCAACTCCGGCGGAAGCGGTGCATGATGGAACCAGTGGGAATGCGCTTTCCCAATCAGGCTTGAGTAAAACTTGCTCACTCACCGTGGAGGACACATGGGCTTCGAAACAAAGACGATCCGCATCGCCATGAACGGCATCACCGGCCGCATGGGATACCGCCAGCACCTGCTGCGTTCCATCCTGCCGATCCGTGACGCCGGCGGCTTCACCCTGGAAGACGGCACCCGCGTACAGGTTGAGCCCATCCTGGTGGGGCGGAACGAGGCAAAGATCCGCGAACTGGCGGAAAAGCACAAGGTTGCCGAATGGACCACCGACCTGGAATCGGTCATCAACGATCCCACCGTTGACGTCATCTTCGACGCCTCAATGACCAGCCTGCGTGCGGCCACCCTGAAGAAGGCCATGCTGGCCGGCAAGCACATCTTCACCGAAAAGCCCACCGCGGAAACCCTGGAAGAAGCCATCGAACTGGCCCGCATCGGCAAGGAAGCCGGCGTCACCGCAGGCGTCGTCCACGACAAGCTGTACCTCCCGGGCCTGGTCAAGCTCCGCCGCCTGGTGGATGAAGGCTTCTTTGGCCGCATCCTCTCCATCCGCGGCGAGTTCGGCTACTGGGTCTTTGAAGGCGACGTGCAGGCCGCCCAGCGCCCGTCCTGGAACTACCGCAAGGAAGACGGCGGCGGAATGACCACGGACATGTTCTGCCACTGGAACTATGTCCTCGAAGGCATCATCGGCAAGGTCAAGAGCGTCAGCGCCAAGACCGCCACGCACATCCCCGCCCGCTGGGACGAGGCCGGCAAGGAATACAAGGCAACGGCCGACGACGCCTCCTACGGCATTTTCGAGCTTGAGACCCCCGCGGGAGACGCAGTCGTGGGCCAGATCAACTCGTCCTGGGCCGTCCGCGTCTACCGCGACGAGCTGGTGGAATTCCAGATCGACGGCACCCACGGTTCCGCGGTCGCAGGCCTCAACAAGTGCGTTGCCCAGCAGCGCGCGCACACCCCCAAGCCCGTGTGGAACCCGGACCTGCCCGTCACTGAATCCTTCCGTGACCAGTGGCAGGAAGTTCCCGCCAACGCCGAACTCGACAACGGCTTCAAGCTGCAGTGGGAAGAATTCCTCCGCGACGTCGTCGCCGGCCGCGAACACCGCTTCGGCCTGCTCTCCGCCGCCCGGGGTGTCCAGCTCGCAGAGCTCGGACTGCAGTCCAACGACGAACGCCGCACCATCGACATCCCGGAGATCACGCTCTAATGACGTCCCTCATCCTTCCCTCCCACGACGGCGGCACCAGGGAATACCGCCTGCAGGGCGGCACCACCTGGGCCCGCCCCTCCGCCCCCCTGACAGCGCGGCGGGCGTATGCCGCAGCCCACGTCATCCCCGAGGTCCTTGCCGACAACACCCCCGGCGCCCCGGCACGCCTGGACTGGGACGCCACGATGGCCTACCGCCACGAACTGTGGTCCTACGGCCTGGGCGTCGCCGATGCGATGGACACCGCACAGCGGGGCATGGGCCTTGACTGGGCAGCCACCCAGCAGCTCATCAAGCGCACCGGCGTCGAGGCGGCGTCCGTGGTTGCAGCGAACAACGCGGCCACCGCCGGAAAGTCCGTCCGTGACCTCGTGTCCTGCGGCGCAGGCACCGATCAGCTGGACATCGACGCCCTGCCCGCGGGCGAAGCGGGCCTCAAGGCTGTCCTTGAGGCCTACCGCGAACAGATTGCCGTCATCAGCGAAGCCGGGCCGAAGGTCATCCTGATGGCCTCCCGTGCGCTGGCCAAGGTAGCCACGGGTCCGGAGGACTACCTGAACGTGTACTCCACGCTGCTGCAGGAAGTTGACCAGCCCGTCATCCTGCACTGGCTCGGCACCATGTTCGATCCCGCGCTTGCCGGCTACTGGGGCTCCGACGACGTCGCCGCCGCCACTGAGACCTTCCTGGGCCTCATCAAGGACAACGCGGACAAGGTTGACGGCGTCAAGGTCTCGCTGCTCGATGCAAGCCACGAGGTGGCCCTGCGCGCAGCCCTGCCCGAGGGCGTCCGGCTCTACACCGGTGATGACTTCAACTACCCCGAACTCATCGATGGAGACGGCGCGCACCACTCGGACGCACTGCTCGGCATCTTCGCAGCCATCTACCCGGCCGCCTCGGTAGCCCTGCAGAGCTACGACGCCGGCAACGCCGCCAAGGCCCGCGAGATCCTGGACTCCACCCGCGAACTGGGCAAGCACATCTTCAGCGCCCCCACGTTCTACTACAAGACCGGCATCGCGTTCATGTCCTGGCTCAACGGCAAGCAGCCGGGCTTCCAGATGGTGGGCGGCCTGCACTCCGGCCGCTCCGTCTGCCACCTGGCCAAGACCTTCGAACTCGCCGACCAGGCGGGCCTGCTGAAGGATCCCGCGCTCGCCGCCTTCCGGATGTCCGACTACCTGCGGATCAACGGGGTGGGCGTGTGAGTGACTTCTCAAGGTTGGCCATCAACAGCGCCACCACCAAGAAATGGACGCTCGCCCAGGTGGTCGAGGGATGTGTCAACGCCGGCATTCCCTCCATCGGCCCGTGGCGGGACCGCGTGGAGGAAGCCGGCCTGGACAAGGCTGCCCGCCTGATCAAGGACGCGGGACTGCGGGTCTCCTCGCTCTGCCGCGGCGGGTTCCTGACTGCGGCCGACGCCGAGGGGCAGGCGGCCGCGCTCGCTGACAACCGCGCTGCAATCCTCGAGGCCGTGGCACTGGACACCAGGGAACTGTTCCTGGTGGTCGGCGGCCTGGCGCCGGGGGAGAAGGATGTCGTGGCGGCACGCCAGCGTGTGGCGGACCGGTTGGCGGACCTTGTTCCGTTCGCCGCGGAAAACGGGGTCCGGCTGGTGCTGGAACCGCTGCACCCGATGTACGCTGCGGATCGCGCACTCATTTCCACCCTTGGCCAGGCGCTGGACCTTGCGGCGCCCTTCGACGCCGCGACGGTGGGCGTTGCCGTCGATACTTTCCATGTCTGGTGGGATCCGGAGCTGAAGGCGCAGATCGAGCGTGCCGGACGGGAAAAGCGCATCGCTTCCTACCAGGTGTGCGATTTCAACATGCCTATTGCCGCTGATCCGCTGCTCTCCCGCGGATACATGGGCGACGGCGTCGTGGACTTCGCCACCATCGGCACCTGGGTGCGGGACGCCGGCTATACCGGCGACATCGAAGTCGAAATCTTCAACCAGGAGATCTGGGACACCGACGGCAACACCGTCCTGTCCACGGTCAAGGAACGCTACGCGGAGCTTGTCCTGCCGTACGCCTGACCTGGTCCAGGCCGCGGGCCGCTGCCGCGCTCTCGAAAGTGACAGGCAGCGGCCTGCGTTCCACATACAGAAGACCCGGACCGCTTGCGGTCCGGGTCTTCTGTATGTCCCTACGTCAGGCGTACAGCGAGGCGAACCGGCGGTATGCCGCCAGCACACCGGCGTCGTCCGATTCCCGGGGAAGCACGACGACGTCTGATGCCCAGGCAGGGAACGCGCCGGTGAGCGCTGCGGCGGCCTGGCGGGCAGCGCCGTCGGCCACGTATTCTCCCGGCCGCGGAATGGCGACGTCCGCCCCCAGCAGCCGGGCCGCGGCATCCTGCACGGCCTCCGACTGCGCGCCTCCGCCTACCAGGACGATGCGCCTGGCCTCCACGCCCTGTTCCAGAAGAGCGGCCAGCCCGTCAGCCAGGGAGCACACCACGCCTTCGACGGCGGCGCGCGCCACGTTCGCCGGGGTGTAGTTTGCCCGTGTGATGCCGTGCAGGGAACCGGTGGCATCCGGCAGGTTGGGCGTGCGTTCGCCGTCGAAGTAGGGCACCAGGGTCAGTCCGCCCGCGCCGGGCTGCGCTGACAGGGCCAGCCGGTTGAATTCGGCCAGGTCCACTCCCAGCAGCGCTGCTGTTGCATCGAAAACGCGCGTGGCATTCAGCGTGCACACGAGAGGCAAGTAGTGCCCCGCCGCATCCGCAAACCCGGCAACCAGTCCGGTTGCATCGGCCGCCGGCGTCTCCGAAACCGCGAAGACGGTGCCGGACGTGCCCAAGGACATCACCACGTCGCCCAACCCTGCACCAGCACCCAGTGCGGCTGCAGCGTTGTCTCCCGCGCCCGCTGCGAGAAGGCCGCCGGCCGGCGTCCTGCCCGCAGCCTCCAGCGGGCCAAGGACCCCCGGCAGCGTGGGGGTGTGTCCAAGCGATGCGGCCACGAGGTGGGGCAGGTACTTTCCATCCGCCGTCGAGAAGTATCCAGTCCCTGAGGCGTCCGAGCGGTCCGTCACCAGCGCATCAAGCCCAGCCGTGCCGCTCCCCGGTCCGTATCCGGCCAGGCGCCAGGTCAGCCAGTCGTGCGGGAGGCAGACGGCGGCAACCCTGGCTGCGTTTTCCGGTTCGTTTTCCCGGAGCCAGTGCAGCTTGGTCAGCGTCAGCGACGCTACCGGGACTGTCCCGGTGGCGTGTGCCCAAAAGCGGGCGCCGGCGGCAGCATCGCCGTCGCCTGCCATGTCGATGAGCTGCGCGGCGGCACCGGCGCTCCGCGTGTCGTTCCACAGCAGGGCAGGGCGGACCACCGCGCCGTCGGCGTCAAGGCAGACCATTCCGTGCTGTTGCCCGGCGACGGAGATGGCCGCAACGTCGTCGAGGCCACCGGCCTGGGCGACGGCGTCCCGCAGGGCGTCCCACCACGCATCAGGGTGGACCTCGGTGCCCTCGGGGTGTGGCGCACGGCCCTGCCGGACCAAAACGCCGGTGCCGGCATCGCGGATTACTACCTTGCAGGACTGGGTGGAACTGTCGATTCCCGCGACCAGCGCCATGGTCAGCGGGCGTTGAGAAGGTGCTCGATGGCAAGCTGGTTGAGCCGGACGAACGCGAACGAGCGCTCGGCTGCCTTGTCGGCGTCGAAGTCTTCGAATGCGGCGGCGTCGGCGAGCAGGTCTGCGGTGGTTTCTTCGGCGTTGAGGGTGGGTTCGCCGAGTTCGAAGACGCCCGATGCCTTGAGGGCTTCCTGCACCTGCGGGTCCGCGCGGAAGGCCAGCGCCCGTTCCTTGAGCAGGAGGTACATCGACATGTTGGCCTTGGCGGATTCCCAGACGCCGTCGTAGCCGTCGGTGCGGGAGGGCTTGTAATCGAAGTGCCGCGGGCCGTCGTACTTCGGGCCGCCGCCCGGGAAGCCGTTCTCCAGCAGGTCCACCGTGAAGAAGGCGCTGGTGAGGTCGCCGTGGCCGAACACGAGGTCCTGGTCGTATTTGATGCCGCGCTGGCCGTTGAGGTCGATGTGGAAGAGCTTGCCCGCCCAGAGTGCCTGGGCGATGCCGTGGGTGAAGTTGAGCCCGGCCATCTGTTCGTGTCCGGTTTCGGGGTTCAGGCCCACGATGTCCCCGTGTTCCAGCTGGGCGATGAAGGCCAGGCCGTGGCCTACGGTGGGCAGGAAGATATCTCCCCGGGGTTCGTTGGGTTTGGGCTCGAGGGCGATGCGCAGGTTGTAGCCCTTGTCCTTGATGTAGCCGGCGGCCGTGTCCACGCCTTCCTTCATGCGGTCCAGTGCGGCGGCGAGGTCCTTGGAGCCGTCGTATTCGCTGCCTTCGCGGCCACCCCACATGACAAAGGTCTCTGCGCCGAGCTCTGCCGCGAGGTCGATGTTGCGGAGGATCTTGGACAGGGCGAATCGGCGCACGGACCGGTCGTTGGAGGTGAAGCCGCCGTCCTTGAATACCGGGTGGCTGAACAGGTTGGTGGTGACCATCGGCACCTTGAGCCCGGTGTCGGCCAGTGCTGCGCGGAAGTTCTTGAGGATCAGTTCGCGTTCGGAGGCCGGAGCGTCGAAAGGGACCAGATCGTTGTCGTGGAAGGTGATGCCATAGGCGCCGAGGTCCGCCAGCTTGTGGACGGCCTCCACCGGGTCAAGGGCCGCACGGGTGGCCACACCGAAGGGGTCGGCTCCGGTCCAGCCCACCGTCCAAAGGCCAAAGGTGAACTTGTCAGCAGGGGTGGGGGAGAGAGTCATGATGCGTCCTTGCGATCGATGGTCCGAAATGTACGGATGTTTAGTTTATTGCCTGAACTTTATGTGTGGACGTAGGCTGTGGTCAAGGGTCCGGCGGTGCGGACCCACAGGATATTTTTGGCGGGATCCGCAGCGAGGAGTGCCATGAGGCTGCCGGTACCGGCGTCGACGCCCCACGGGCCAGCGGCTCCGGGGAGCATGGGGGACGTGCGCAGGAGCAACCTCTCCCTGGTTCTCGGTGCCATCGCCGGTGCGCCCCGGGGAGCGTTCCCCACCAGGGCCCAGGTTGCTGCCGCTACCGGCTTGACCAAAGCGTCCGTCTCAAGCATGGTGACGGACCTTCTCGACGCAGGCCTGGTGCGCGAGGTCGGACTCAATGCACGGGGGGAGCGTGGACGTCCAGGGGTGGGCCTGGACCTGAACACCATGCGGGCCGTGATGGGTATGGAGGTCAACGTGGACTACATAGCCGCCGGCGTGATGGACCTTTCCGGGACGGTGGTGTTCCTGGAAGTCCGGGAACGCGACAACCGTGGAAGCCGGCCTGAACCCGTCCTGGAGGCGCTCGGCGTCCTGGCGGCCAAAGCGCGCAGTGACGCGGGGGAGCGGGGCGTGGAAATCCTCGGCGGCGGCCTCGCCGTGCCCGGACTGGTGCGACCAGGAGGGACGGGAATCCTGACCGCCCCCAACCTGGGATGGACCGGCGTCGACCTTGACCTTGGCGCCTTGCTTCCGGAAGCGCCATTGGCCGTCGCCCTGTTCAACGAAGCAAACGCTGCGGCCCTGGCTGAACTCCGGCACAGGCCCGGCACTGATGCGGACTTCCTGTTCGTCTCCGGGGAGGTGGGCGTTGGTGGCGGCCTGGTCCTGGGCGGCGAACTCTTCACCGGGCCCGACGGGCACGCCGGCGAAGTGGGACACGTGGTGGTGGACCCTGCGGGAAGCCCCTGCTCGTGCGGGGGGACGGGCTGCCTGGAAACAATTGCCGGCCAGGATGCCATTTTCACTGCAGCGGGCGTTGAAACTAACGGCGGAAGCCGCTCCGCCGCCATGCGCAGCCTCCTTGCGGCGCTCGCCGCGGGGGACGCCCGGGCGATATCCGCCGTCGAACGTGCCGGCAAGTACTTGGGCATTGCCCTCGCCTCAACTGCGCGGGTGGTGGACATCGGTTCGGTGGTGCTCGGCGGCCACTTTGCCGTCCTCGACCAGTGGCTGCGGGCGCCGCTGCTCCACAGTCTTTCCACGTACGCGCCAGGGAAGCTGGCCGCCGACCATGTTGTCACCTCGGCCGTCGGTGAGGAGGGCGCGCTCCTGGGGGCGGCCGGAAGCGTCCTGCGCTCGCTGGTGGACGCGCCGCACTTGCTGCAGGGCTAGCCGCGGGGCAGGTCAGGGGCCGCATCGATCCTGCTCGGGCGTCGGGCACGGCCCTCACGCGGACGCACTAACCTGGCCGGATTCCCGCGGCCGCTTAAGCAACAGAGGTCCTGGCCTGCATGCGCAAGGCCAGGACCTCTTTTCGGTGCCCCAGGAGGGAATCGAACCCCCGACCGGCGGATTAGAAGGCCGCTGCTCTATCCCCTGAGCTACTGAGGCATCCGGTCTCCGGCCTCACGGCCAGTGCCTCAAAAAGTTTACCCTGCCCGGGGTGCCGGTGCCGTCATCTGCAGGTGACTCTCCCTCCACATCCGGCTGCGCCGGTGCCTTATGCACATAGCCCAACCTGCCCCTCCTGCCGGCTGCCCGGCGGCGCAATGCTGGTATTGCCTGCAAGGGCACCACCATTGAGACAGGACGTGAAAGATGAAAGACCTAATGACCATCCGGGGCTTCGTGGCCACGGATGTAACGAGTTCCACCACCGGGCGCGGCACCGCGAAGGCATCCTTCCGCGTAGGGGTTACCTCACGCCGCTTCGACGAGTCCGCCAAGGCATGGGTGGATGAACACACCAACTGGTTTACCGTCCACGGGTACCGCCAACTCGCGGGGACCATCGGATGCAGCATCAGGAAGGGCCAGCCGGTCATCGTGGTCGGGAAACTGCGGCTCAGCACCTGGGAAAAGGACGGGCGCGTCTACCATTCGACCGTCATCTACGCCGATGCTGTGGGTCATGACCTTTCGCTCGGCTCTGCAAACTTCACCCGCACGTCGTCAAAGCCCTCGCTGTCCCTGGTGGAGCCACCCGCCGTACCCGACGACCCCCAGTCAGCCATGGGCCTGACCCAAGACGAAGCAGAAGACCACGACTTCGACCATCCCGACGACGACGCCCAACCAGCCGTTGTCATCGAGGACAGCAACGGCGAACTCGCTTCCCTCGATCTCGAAACGGGGGAACTCGCCGAAGTCTAGGGCCCATCACGTTCACCGTCCTGCCAGTCCCGGGCGGACGGAACGCGGCACCCCCCGGCCGCATTCCGTCCGCCCGCCACACGCCGCCGGGGCTCATGTCGGATCCCGGAACCGGATACGGCGGGCCGTGCCAGCCTGGGACTGCCGGATGCTGCCGCGGCCAGGGGGCAGCCCGGCACGTGGCAGAATGACACCATGCGGCACTCTGTAACCTCCCGCCTCACCGCCACAACGGGAGCAGCTTTGGTGCTGCTTTTATCAGGGTGTGTCAGTGGCCCTTCGCCTGCCGGGCCGGGCGTGGACAATCCGGCCATGGACCAGCAGGCGCAAAGCCAGCCGGCCCCGGAGCAGCAGGCAGGCAGCGCCCCGCCTCCGGCCTCTCCGGAAGAGGCGGCCACTCCCAGCGGACAGGCGCTCGCCACCACATCCGACGCGGACAAAGCCGCTACCGAAGCAATGAAACGTACAGTTACCCAGAGCCTCACCGGGCTGGCGGCAGGCACGCCAAAACCCGCAACTGCCCAGGTCACAGAGGTGCTCACAGCGGCCGGTATCGCCCCCGCAGCGCTTCAGGTATCGCAAAGCCGGACACCAACAGGGCTTGAAGCAGACGCCATCGAAGCCGCCGTGCTGCAGGGACAGGATTGCGTGATCGGCCAGGTCCGTGAAGGGTCCGTCACCGTGACGGTCCTCCCCGTTCTCGCGAGCGGCAAGTGCTTCGTGGGGTCATGAGGCCAGTGGCCCATTCAACGCAAATGTGAGATCTGCCCGCCAACCCACTAGATTTGGAAGCATGGCGGAATTTATCTACACAATGACCAAGGCCCGCAAAGCCGTTGGCGAAAAACTCATCCTTGATGACGTAAGCATGTCTTTTTTCCCGGGCGCCAAGATCGGCGTTGTGGGTCCGAACGGTGCCGGTAAGTCCACCATCCTGAAGATCATGGCCGGGCTGGACACCCCATCGAACGGTGAGGCCCGGCTGAGCCCCGGCTACACCGTGGGCATCCTGCTCCAGGAACCGCCCCTGAATGAGGAAAAGACCGTCCTGGGCAACGTTCAGGAGGGTGTGGGCGAGATCTACGGCAAGATCCAGCGCTTCAACGAAATCTCCGAGGAAATGGCCAGCCCCGACGCTGACTACGACACCCTCCTCGACGAGATGGGCAAGCTCCAGGAAGCCATTGACGCAGCGGACGCCTGGGACCTCGACTCCCAGCTGGAACAGGCCATGGATGCCCTCCGCTGCCCGCCGGCTGATGCCGACGTCACCAACCTCTCCGGTGGTGAACGCCGCCGCGTGGCGCTGTGCAAGCTCCTGCTGCAGAAGCCGGACCTGCTGCTGCTCGACGAGCCCACCAACCACCTCGACGCCGAAAGCGTGCTGTGGCTCGAACAGCACCTCTCCAGCTACCCCGGCGCAGTGCTCGCCGTCACCCACGACCGGTACTTCCTCGACCACGTGGCCGAGTGGATCGCCGAGGTTGACCGCGGCCACCTGTACCCGTACGAGGGCAACTACTCCACTTACCTCGAAAAGAAGCGTGCCCGCCTGGAAGTCCAGGGCAAGAAGGACGCCAAGCAGGCAAAGCGCCTCACCGAGGAACTTGAGTGGGTCCGCTCCAACGCCAAGGGCCGCCAGACCAAGTCCAAGGCCCGTCTGGCCCGCTACGAGGAGATGGCTGCCGAAGCCGACCGGACCCGCAAGCTGGACTTCGAAGAGATCCAGATTCCGCCGGGGCCGCGCCTTGGCGGCGTCGTCCTCGAAGCCAAGAACCTTCAGAAGGGCTTCGAGGACCGGACGCTTATCGACGGACTGTCCTTTACCCTGCCGCGCAACGGCATCGTTGGCGTCATCGGCCCCAACGGCGTCGGCAAGACCACGCTGTTCAAGACCATCGTGGGCCTCGAACCGCTCGACGGGGGCGACCTGAAGATCGGCGAGTCCGTCAAGATCTCCTACGCTGACCAGAGCCGTGGCGGCATCGACCCCAACAAGACGCTGTGGGAGGTCGTTTCCGACGGCCTTGACTTCATCCAGGTGGGCAACGTCGAAATGCCGTCCCGCGCTTACGTGGCAGCATTCGGCTTCAAGGGCCCGGATCAGCAGAAGAAGGCCGGTGTGCTCTCCGGCGGTGAGCGCAACCGCCTGAACCTGGCGCTGACCCTGAAGCAGGGCGGCAACCTCCTGCTCCTTGACGAACCCACCAACGACCTCGACGTCGAAACCCTCAGCAGCCTCGAGAACGCGCTGCTCGAATTCCCCGGCTGCGCCGTGGTGGTTTCGCACGACCGCTGGTTCCTGGACCGGGTGGCCACCCACATCCTTGCCTACGAAGGCGACGAGGAGAACCCGTCGAAGTGGTACTGGTTCGAGGGCAACTTCGAGTCCTACGAGGAGAATAAGGTGGAGCGCCTCGGCCCCGATGCGGCCAAGCCCCACCGCGTGACCCACCGCCGCCTGACCCGCGACTAGTCATGCGCCGGGGCCGTGGCTCCGGGCACAAAGAGGCCGGCGCGGGTGGACTATGGTCCACCCGCGCCGGCCTTTGCCATGTGGTGAAGGGCCAACAGCGGGCCAGCAGGAACGCGGCGGCCGGAGCCCTACGCCCCGCCGGCCTTGCGGAGCTGGTGCTCCAGCACCTTGGACTGGACGGCCCCTGCTACCTTGCTTTTCAGGTCCGAGGGCACCCGGACCATGCCCTCCTGGGCCACGGAGGCAACGTGCTGTCCGGCCCGGTTGAAGATCTTTCCCGTTGCCAGGCCCCGGGCCGACTGAGCACTGGGCGACTCCTGGACGTACAGCAGCCACTCGTCCACGCGCGCCGGGCGGTGCCACCACATGGCGTGGTCCAGGCTGGCCACGTTCATGCCCGGCGTGATCCAGCTGAGGCCGTGGCGCCGCAGGATGGACTCCAGGAGCGTGTAATCACTGGCGTAGGCAAGGGCAGCACGGTGCAGGTTCGGGTTGTCCGGCATGGGGCCGAAGGTCTTCATCCAGACGGCGTTCGTGGCCTCTTTCCCGCCCTTTGCCGAAACATACAGCGGGGGATTGACGTGCCGGATGTCGAACGGCCGCTCATAGGCCCAGTGCCGTGCCACCGGGTGGTCGAACTTCCCCAGCAGGTCTGCCGTGGTGGGGAGGGACTCGGGGCCGGGGATCCCGGCCGGCATCTCGGATTCGTGCTCGATGCCTTCATCCTCAGTCTGGAAGGACGCGATCATCGACAGGATGGGCGTGCCTTCCTGGTAGGCGTGGACCCGCCGGGCGGAGAACGACCGGCCGTCACGGAGCCGCTGGACACCGAACGTGATGGGCTTGTTGGCGTCACCGGGCCGGAGGAAGTACCCGTGCATGGAGTGGACGGCGCGGTCCTCCTCCACCGTCCTCGTGGCCGCAACGAGCGATTGTGCCAGCACCTGGCCGCCGAACACCCGGTGATGCGGCTGCTGCTGGGACGGACCAAGGAAGATATCCTCGTCCGTCCGCGCACCTTCCAGCTCGCCCAGGTCCAGGAGGTTGATGAGCGACGACGTGGGGTCACCGCCGGGAAGAGCCAGAATTCCGGCTTCGGCTTCAGTCATGGTTTGACTCTAGACGGCCCCCCGGCACCGCTCAAACAAGGCACAGCCGGTAGTGTTCTTGGTGTGTCTGATCTTCTTACTTCGTCCTTCCGCTTCGCCGACCCACGGGATCTTGCCGACCTGAAGACCTTTGCTACCCGCGCCAAAGCGATTGACGACGGCGCCATCAGGCTGCAGGCTGCAGGTTCAGTGCTGGCAGCCTACGTCTGCGTGCTGCGGCCGCGGATCCTGGGCGAAGCCACCCCCACCATCCTGGGCCTGCGCACCATGGAGCTTGCCGCGCCGTCGGAAACCGATGTCACGGTGCCGCTGGCGGCGGTCCTGGACCGGCTGGCCCGGGCCGGGGCAGGCGACGTTGAACTGCCCGTTCCACCCACCACCGTCACCGAATCGTGGACGGGCGTGGGCGCCCCGCGGGGCGGCTGGGAGCTGCTGGGTTCGGTTCCGGACGCCGAGCTTAAGTCCGCCGCGGAGGCCGGCATTGGCGAGGTGGCCCGCGCCGTGCCCAACAATCCCGGAGCGCTGATGGTGAACAACGCCCGCGCCGCGGTGTGGGGCCGGGAACTGGACGCCACCGGGCTGCCGGCCGGTGCCGCATTTGCCGCCCTGGCCCTGGGCTTCCTCGCTGACGGCGACCAGAAGCTTTACCGGGCCGGCCGCTGGTTCCGCCTCTCCGGCAGCCGCGGTCATGTCCTGGCGCGGACCGGCAGCGGACTCCTGTAGCCGGTTACGCGCCCGACGGACTGTTGATCATGGACAGCGCCGCGCGTTCCATGTACTCCCACAGCGTGCCCTCGTAGAGTGCCGGCAGCTCCAGTGCGTCCACTGCCGCGCGCATGTGGAACAGCCAGCGGTCCTTGGCCTCGGGCGTCACGCTGAACGGCATGTGCCGCATCCGGAGCCGGGGATGGCCGCGTTCCTCGCCGTACGTGGTGGGCCCGCCCCAGTACTGCTCCAGGAACATGAGGAAACGCCGCTTGGCCGGCTCGAGGTCCTCTTCCGGGTACATGGGACGCAGCAGCGGGTCGGTTGCCACGCCGTCATAAAACACATCGATCAGTTTGACGAAGGTGTCGTGGCCGCCCACGGCGTCGTAGAAGCTGTCGGTGTAGGCCGGCTGGCTGAAGGGGTCGTTCTGCATCAGCTGGGGCCGCTGCGGCTCAATGGGGAGGCTCATGGCTACTCTCCGGCTTTCTGCTCGGTCTTCGTGTTCTCGACGCCGTGGTCGGAGCTCTGGTCAGTGGTGCCCGTTGGCCCTTCATGCAGCGGTACGTAACGTCCCTGGGAACGGTTGCCCACCCGAAGAATCTCACCGTTGCGCAGGTACCAGATGGCGCCGTCGTCGGACCGGACCCGGGTGATGCGCAGGCCCATGGATTCCACCACTCCCACTACCTCACTGGTTTCAATCACGTCGCCGATGCCGAACTGGTCTTCAATGGTGATGAAGATTCCGGCCAGGAAATCGCGGATCAGCTGCTGGGCGCCGAAACCGATGGCCACACCCAGGATGCCCACGCTGGTCAGCAGCGGTGCAATATTGATGTCCAGGTTCTGCAGCACGTACATGCCGGTGATGACCACCACCAGGACGCCCACCACGCTGTTCAGCAGCGACCCGATGGTTTCCGCGCGCTGTACGCGCCGTTCGTGGTCCAGCGCCCGCAGCGCCGGAGCCACCCATTTGAAAGTGCGTTTTTTGAAGAAGTTGCTTCCGGCTGCCACTCGGGTGGTGATCCGCGAAATGACGAACGTCGCCACCAGCCAGACGGCGACGCCCACACCGAGGCTGATCACGATCCCGGTAATGCTGATGCCGTCCGGATCGGTGGCGGCGGACGGAAGGACTGACAACATGCTGACCATAGGGGGGAAGTGCTCCTTGAAACTTGGCTCTGTTCACCTTCAACCCTAGCGCCGTAGCGTGGAGCAATGCGCATCCTCGTCCTGGGCGGAACTGCCTTCCTGTCAGCAGAAATCGCCCGTCAGGCCATAGCCGCAGGCCAGCGCGTAACGTGCCTGGCCAGGGGCACGTCCGGGCGGCCGCCGGAGGGTGCGGTGTGGCTGCAGGCCGACCGTTCACTGGGCGCGAACGCCTACGACGACGCGGCGGGGGAATGGGATGCCGTGATCGAGGTGGCACGCGACCCCGCCCTGGCACGCGGGGCGCTGGAAAGCCTCGCGGCACGCACTGGACACTGGACGCTGGTGTCCAGCTGTTCGGTCTATGCGGACCATTCCGTGCCCGGCGCGGCGGAGGACGCCGCACTGCTGCAGCCACTGACCGACGGGGAGGCATCGACGCCGGAGACCTACGGCGAGTCCAAATCAGCCATTGAAGCGGCCACCGCGGAATTAGCTGGCGGCAAAGCCCATATTGTCCGTGCAGGCCTTATCGCCGGACCGGGCGATGGATCCGACCGCTACGGCTACTGGCCGGCCCGCTTCGCCCGGGACAACACGCCCGTGGTGGTCCCCGGCATCGGCGCGGCCCCCACCCAGGTCATCGACGTCCGGGACCTCGCGGCATGGATCCTCAAAGCCGCCGGCCAGGGAACAACGGGAGCCCTGAACGCCTTGGGGGACCAGGTGCCTTTTGCCATGTACCTGGCTGCATCACGGGAGGCCGCAGGCCATACCGGCCACATCCTGGATGCCCCGCCGGAGTGGCTCGCCGGCCAAGGCGTTGCCTACTGGTCGGGTCCGGACTCGCTGCCGTTGTGGCTTCCGCCGGGCCACGACGGGTTCATGGCCCGCAGCAACCAGGCAGCCAGGGCCGCGGGGCTGGTGCTGCGCCCCTGGCAGGAAACCATCGCGGACGTCCTGCTTGATGAGCGTGTCCGGGGCCTGCGCCGGCCACGCAATGCCGGGCTGGCACCGGAGACCGAAGCCGGGCTGGTCCGCCTGCTCCGGGCGGGAGAAGGGGCCAGCACCGGCAACGTCGCCTAAGCCACCACGGTGACGGGTTCGTGGCCCACCGGGAAATTGACGCTCCGGGCAATGAAGCAGACCTGGTTAGCCTCATGGTGCAGTGACGCCGCCAGTTCCACCTGCCGCGGGTCCGCCACCGTGACCTGCGGATGCAGGGTCACGCTCTGGAACTGGCCGCTCCCGTCGCGGTTCAGCACCATCTCCCCGGTGGCGTCGTCCCGGTAGTCCGTGACCACCACGCCGTGCTTCACGGCGACGTGGAGGTAGGACAGCATGTGGCACTGCGCCAGTGCGGCCAGCAGCAGCTGCTCCGGGTTGTACCGCTCACGGTCACCGTGGAAGGTGGGGTCTGCCGAGCCTTTCAGGACCGGCAGGCCCGGAATGGCGACGTCGTGGTCCCGCGAGTAACCGCGGTAGGAAGAGGTCCCCTCACCGCGGTTACCCGTCCACTGGACGGTCAAGGCGTACTTGTGTTCGTGCAGGCCCATGGCTGCGTTCCCTTCCTGTCAGGCGTCCGCGGCGCGGGCGCGCAATGCCCGGGCCACGCCGTCGCGGTTTTCCAGCATCATCCGGCGCAGCGCGGCGCTCTCCTGGGGGAGTGAGGCCAGGAAGCCGTCCGTGCGGTCCACCGTGGCCTGGGTGGTCAGCAGCGCCGGGTAGAGCCCGACGACGATCTGCTGGGCGAGTGCGTGCGTGCGGGTGGCGACGATGCCCGGGACAGCGGCGAAGTACTTCTCCGCGTAGGGTTCCAGCAGCGACCGGTCCAGCACCCGCATGAACCCGGCCACGGCCGAACCCTGCAACGCATTGGAGAGATCGCCCTTGACCACGATCGACTCCCAGGCGGCGGCTTTCGCCTCGGGGGTGGGGATGGCAGCCGTGGCCAGGGCCGCAGCGTTCTGCCCGCTGGCCGTCTTGTCCCGCTCCAGCTCGGCGTCGATTCCGTCCTGGCCGAGCCTGCCGCCGGCCACCAGGGAAGCCACCAGCTCCCAGCGCAGGTCCTGGTCCACGGTGAGGCCATCCAAAGCGACTGACCCGTCCAGGAGCCCGGTTACCCGGTCCAGCTGGGAAGTGCTGCCGGCCAGCAGGGCGAAGGACTTAACGAACTGGAGCTGGGCGTCGGATCCGCCGGCAACTTCCTGCGCCAGCTCCCAGAGCCGGTCCGCGGCCGCGGCAGTGGTGGCTTCGCGGTGTTCCTCGGCCACGTAGAAGTTCAGCGTGGTGGCCAGCTGGCGCAGCTGCACCAGGATGACGGAGGAATCTGTTTCTGCGGCCACGTTGGCGAGGACCAGCTCCACGTAGGCACGCGCCGGAGTTTCGCCGTCCCGGGCAGCGTCCCACGCCGAATTCCAGACCAGCGTGCGCGGCAGGCTTTCCTGGAAGTCTTTCAGATGGGCCGTCGCGGTGGCCAGGGACTTCGGGTCGAGGCGGACCTTGGCGTAGGCGAGGTCGTCGTCGTTGACCAGGATGAGGTCCGGCTGCTTGAGCCCGGCCAGGGCAGGGACGTCGGTGCGTTTCCCGTCGACGTCCAGTTCCTCGCGGTGTACGCGTTCAAGCTTGCCGGCGGCATTCAGGTTGTAGAAACCCACAGCCAGCCGGTGCGGACGGATGGTGGGCCACTCGGGCACGGCGGACTGCCGGATGGCAAAGGACCGCAGCGTCCCGTCGGAGTCCACGTCCAGTTCGGGAACCAGGGTGTTCACGCCGGCGGTCTCCAGCCACTGCCGTCCCCAGTCGTCCAGGTCGCGGCCGCTGGCCTTTTCGAGCTCCACCATCAGGTCGCTCAGCTCGGTGTTGGCCCAGGAGTGCTTGGCAAAGTATTCCCGGACGCCGGCCATGAACTGTTCCGGACCCACCCAGGCCACCAGCTGCCGCAGCACCGAGGCGCCCTTGGCGTAGGTGATGCCGTCGAAGTTCACCTCGACGTCCTGCAGGTCGTTGATCTCAGCGAAGATCGGGTGGGTGGTGGGCAGCTGGTCCTGGCGGTAGGCCCAGGACTTCTCCACCGAGGCGAAAGTTGTCCAGGCGCTGGTGAAGGACGTGGCTTCCACGGCCGCGAGGTGGGACATGTACTCGGCGAAGGACTCGTTGAGCCACAAATCGTTCCACCACCGCATGGTCACCAGGTCGCCGAACCACATGTGTGCGAGCTCGTGCAGCACCGTGATGGCGCGCCGTTCAATCTGCGCCCCCGTCACCTTGCTCCGGAAGACGTAGCCCTCCAGGATGGTCACGGCACCTGCGTTCTCCATGGCGCCGGCGTTGAACTCCGGCACGAACAGCTGGTCGTACTTTTCGAACGGGTAGGGGCACCCGAACTGTGCTTCGAAGAAGCCGAAGCCCTGGCGCGTGAGTTCGAAGATGTTGTCCGCATCCAGGTACTGCATCAGCGACTTGCGGGCAAAAACGCCCAGCGGGATGACCCGCCCGTCGGAGCTTGTGACCTCGCTGCGGACCGACTGGTAGGGGCCCGCGATCAGGGCTGTCACATAGGAGGACAGCCGGGGCGTGGGTGCGAAGGTCCACACCGAGCGGGCTCCGCCGTCATCGGAGGGAGAGGTTTCGGCCGGTGTTGGCGTGGGGGAGTTCGAGATGACGTCCCAGTGCGAGGGCGCGGTGACCGTGAAGGCAAACGTCGCCTTGAGGTCCGGCTGCTCAAAGACGGCAAACATCCTGCGGGAATCGGGCACTTCGAACTGCGTGTACAGGTAGACCTCGTTGTCCACGGGGTCAACGAAACGGTGCAGGCCCTCGCCGGTGTTCATGTACGGTGCATCCGCCACCACCGTCAGCTCATTGTGCTCCTGCAGGCGGGGCAACTGGATCCGCACGCCGTCGGCCACAGCGGCGGGGTCCAGGCTCTGGCCGTTCAGGGTCACGCTGTGCACCGTGTGCGTCACGGCGTCGATGAACGTCTCAGCCCCGGCAACGGCCCCGAATTTCACGGTCGTGATGCTGCCGAACACCTCGCTGCCGCGGGTCAGGTCCAGGCTGACCTCGTAGGACTCGACGGTTATCAGTTCGGCGCGGGCGCGGGCTTCATCGCGCGTCAGGTTCATGCCTGGCAAGGAGACCTCCAGAAGACGTTGGCTGCTGCGGCGCCGGCGGTAGCCGGCTCCGGCTCTGATCATTCTTGCACTGCCCGGACCCTGGCACGTTGCGCAGGTCACGTCCCCGCCACACCTTCCGCTCCGGTCCCGCCAAGGGTGCCCGCCGGCGGGGGTAGCGTTAATCCATGGGAAAGATTCTGGACAGGGTGGACCGGAAGGCGCTGCGTTTCGCCATCGGCTTCCCCGTGGTCCTGGCCGGTGCGTTCGTCTTCTGCGCGTCGCTGCTGCGGCGTGACCTTCCGGAGCCGCTCGCGATCCAGTGGACGGACGACGGCGGCGCCGCCTTCGCCCCGTTCGGCGCCTACGCAGGCGGGGGAGCAGCCCTGATCCTCGCCGCGGGCTGGCTGGTCCTCTCTCAGGCACTGCCGCTGGGCAGGCCGGCCGTGATGCGCCGGATCATGATGGGCGTCGGGCTGTTCCTGAGCCTCTTCGTGACCACCGTGCTTGCTGCCGGCCTGGTGGGCCAGGCCGGCGTCACCGATGCGCGCAACTCCCACGTCGACCTGACAGTCCTGGCCTTGGGGAGCGGGGCCGCCGTGTCATTGGGTGTCACGCTTGCCTTCGTCTACAAAGCAGACCAGCACTGGTCGGTGGATGACGACCGGGCACTGCAGCGCGCCCTGACCCGTGAAGCCGACCCCGACCTGACAGCGGACACCATCCGGTTGTGGGTGCACGCGCGCAGCTCGGTCTTTGTCATGATCGGCATCGCCTCCCTGTTCCCGGCCGCGCTCATCGCCATCGCGCTGCCCTGGCTCGGTGGCCTCCTGGTACTCCTCGCCGTGGTGGGAGCGGGCTTCCTCTTCGCCCGGGTGAAGGCGGACAGGTACGGGCTGAAGGTCCTCCTGGCGGGCGTCCTGCCGGTGATGGATGTCCCGGCCGGATCCATCACGGCCGCCAGCGCAGCAGACCTGAAGGCAGCAGACTACGGCGGGTGGGGCTACCGGCACCACGGCGGCACCGACGCCATGCTGGTGGGCAGCGGCCCCGCCGTCGTCGTCAGCAAAACCGACGGCCGGCGCCTTGCCGTCAGCGGCGGCAGCCAGGCATCCGCCGCGCGCCTTGCCGACGTACTCACCCGGGTGGCCGCCAGGGCCCGGAAGGGCGGAAACCCGTCATCCGGCGGGCAGGGCCCGGGCTCCTAGTATCCTTGTCCGTGTTGTTTCCCGGGCCGGCGCCCACCCCGCCGGCCTCCAGTGCCGCCAAACCGAACGGAACCTGAACGTGACCTCATCCCCTTCCTTCCCGCGGGTCCACATCGCCACCGACCATGCAGGAATGGAGCTCAGCGCCCACCTGGTCTCCCACCTCACTGCCAAGGGCTACGACGTGGTTGACCACGGACCCAAGGCATACGACGCCCAGGACGACTACCCGTCCTTCTGCATCAACGCAGCCCTCGCCGTCGTGGCCGACCAGCAGGCAGGTGTCCACGCCCTGGGCATCGTGCTGGGCGGCTCGGGCAATGGCGAACAGATCGCGGCCAACAAGGTCAAGGGCGTCCGGGCAGCACTGGCGTGGAACCTCTCCACCGCCACCCTGGCCCGCGAACACAACGATGCGAACGTGGTTGCCGTCGGCGGCCGCCAGCACTCCGTGGAGGAAGCCACCGGGCTGATCGAGGCGTTCCTGGCAGAGCCCTTCAGCAACGACGAACGCCACGTCCGGCGGATCGGCAAAATCGCGGCCTACGAAACCACCGGCGAGGTCATCGAGTAGTGCCGGAAGGCCACTCCGTCCGCCGGCTGGCCCGCCAGTTCGGGGACGTCTTCACGGGAGAGCGCCTTGCTGTCTCCAGCCCGCAGGGCAGGTTCAGCGGGGGAGCGGCCCTGCTGGACGGGCACGCCCTGGTGGCCGCCGAAGCACACGGCAAGCACCTGTTCCTGCACTTCGACAACGCCCTGGTGCTGCACGTACACCTTGGCCTGTACGGCGCGTGGAGCTTTGGCGGTGACCGGACGTTCACCGGGTCTTCCAGCATCGGAGCGCCCCGCCGGGTAGGGGAGCAGGAGTCCCCTTCAGGCAGCGAAGCCGACGCCGGGGCCTCCTACGCAGGGCCGCCCGCCCCCGTGGGTGCCGTCCGGGTCAGGCTGGCCAGCGGCCATGGCTGGGCTGACCTGCGCGGTGCCACGACGTGCGAAACCATTACTGCCGCTGAAGCCGATGCCGTACTGGCCCGCCTGGGGCCGGATCCGCTCCGGAACCTGCGCGGTGACGCTGGCCGCTTCGCCAGGAACCTTCGCACCCGCAAGACTCCCGTCGCGGCACTGCTGATGGACCAGAAGATCATCGCCGGCGTGGGCAACGTCTACCGTGCCGAGGTCCTGTTCCGCCGCCGGCTGGATCCCTGGATGCCGGGGACGGACGTGACGGAACCGGACGCCCGGAACCTGTGGCGCGACGTCGTCAGCGTCATGACCGATGGCGTGGCGGACGGCAGGATCATCACCACACCGCCGCGGTACTGGGCAGTCAACGGCACCACGGCGGCCAAAGCTGCGCGTGCCGGGCAGGACATTCCGGCCAAGAGCGGCAGCTTTCCGCGCGGCGAGGACGCCCATTATGTCTATAAGCGGCAGGGGCTGCCATGCCGGGTTTGCCGCACCCTGGTGCTCGTTGCCGAACTCGCGGGCCGCAACCTGTACTGGTGCCCGTTCTGCCAGCAGCCGCAGGAATAACAGCTGCCCGCCCGGGCCGAAACAGGGAACTTTGGCGCGGACTCGCCGGGCAGCACCGTGCTTTTGGCCCAGGCGGGCCGGCAAAGTGCCCCACGACCGCACGCCGGCAGCATTAAAAGCTAAGGCCCCTCCGAGGAGGGGCCTTGCTGTTTGGAGGGGACGACGGGAATCGAACCCGCGTAATCAGTTTGGAAGACTGAGGCTTTACCATTAAGCTACGTCCCCGAAGGAAGCTCCGTTTTCGCGGAATCTTCGGGCTGGCTGTTCAAGCCGGATACAACTAAACCTAATCCATGGCCCACGTGTCAAATGTGCATTCGCGACGCGTATCACCGTAGACTTGCCTGTGCACTTACGGGGTGTAGCTCAGCTTGGCTAGAGCGCCTGCTTTGGGAGCAGGAAGTCGCAGGTTCAAATCCTGTCACCCCGACTCTGCGGCCCGGCCACTCGGATCGGGCAGGAACATTGCGTTTCGCAGAGACCCATCCCACAATCCCAGGAGTACTTAGACCGTGAAGAGCGCTGTCGAGAACCTCACCCCCACGCGGGTCAAGCTCAACGTTGAGGTTCCCTTTGAGGAACTGAAGCCCAGCATCGACTCGGCTTACAAGACCGTAGCTTCACAGATCCAGGTCCCTGGGTTCCGTAAGGGCAAGGTCCCCGCAAAGCTCATCGACCAGCGCGTCGGCCGCGGCTACGTCCTCGAAACCGCCATCAACGATGGCCTCAACGGCTGGTACCAGGCTGCCGTGCAGGAATCAGGCATCCGGCCGCTGAGCCGTCCCGAGGTTGAGATCACCGAGGTTCCGGACCCGTCCGCCACCGACGGCGGCCTGAAGTTCGCTGCCGAGGTTGACGTCCGTCCCGAGATCGAGCTGCCCGACTACGCCGGCATCAAGGTTGAGGTTGCCGCCGCCGAGTCCTCCGACGAAGACGTTGACAAGGCCCTGGACGAACTCCGCGGCCGCTTCGGCACGCTGAAGTCAGTTGACCGCCCGGCCGCCGATGGCGACTTCCTCACCATCGACATCACCGCCACGATCGACGGCGAAGAGGTCGACTCCGCTGCAGGCCTGTCCTACCAGGTTGGCGCCGGCACCATGCTTGAGGGCATGGACGAGGCCGTTACCGGCCTCAGCGTGGACGAGGATGCCATCTTCGACACCACCCTGGTGGGCGGCGACCACGCCGGCGAAGCCGCACAGGTGAAGGTTGCCGTCAAGGCCGTCAAGGAGCGCGAGCTTCCAGAGGCCAACGACGACTTCGCCCAGCTGGCTTCCGAGTTCGACACCCTCGCCGAACTGCGCGAAGACCTGGCCAAGCAGGCAGCTGAGTCCAAGGTTGTGGAGCAGGGCGTCGAGGCCCGCGACAAGGTCCTGGACAAGCTCGTTGAGCTGGTCGAGGTCCCCGTGCCGGACAGCGTTGTCGAAGAGCAGCTCGAGGCCCACTTCAAGGAAGGCAACGGCCACGGCGAAGGCGAGCACGACACCGAGGAGCACCGCGAGGAAGTGCGCGCGAACACCGCCCGCGCTTTCCAGAACGAGATCATCCTCGACGCCATCGCCGAGAAGGAAGAAGTCGACGTCAGCCAGAACGAGCTGATCGACTACATCGTCACCACGGCCAGCCAGTACGGCATGGACCCCAACCAGTTCGCCCAGATCATTGATCAGAGCGGCCAGGTCCCCATGATGGTTTCCGAGGTCCGCCGCCGCAAGGCACTGGCAGTTGTGCTGGGCCGGGCCACGGTTACCGACTCCGAAGGCAACACCGTTGACCTGAGCGACTTCGTCCGCCCCGGCGGCGAAGAGGAAGCTCCGGCTGCCGAGGTCACCGAGGCTGACGCCGCAGAGGGCGAAGCCACTGAGGTTCCTGCCGAGGACGACAAGGCCGAAGCCAAGGCATAGCCTCCACGCAGGCATAGACGAACGGCCCCCGGATCTTCTGATCCGGGGGCCGTTCGCGTTGAAACCCCGCGGCTGGGCGCCGGGCGCCGGCATCGTGCGCCGTCAGCGAACAGCCGCAGGGGCGCGAACAAAATGTCGGCGAAACCGGTTAGTGTCCAAGTAGTGATTTTCAGTGATGTCACCGTCACCAGCGAGAGGTAAGTAAACATGTCACAGCACCAAGAGGCCCCCCGGATGGCGACCGTCGATCCCGCAGCCCAGGACAACTACATTTACAACCGACTCCTGAAGGAGCGCATCATCTGGCTCGGGTCGGAGGTGCGTGACGACAACGCCAACGCCATCTGCTCGCAGCTGCTGCTCCTCTCCGCCGAGAACCCGGAAAAGGACATCTACCTTTACATCAACTCTCCCGGCGGATCGGTGACGGCCGGCATGGCCATCTACGACACCATGCAGTTCATCCCCAACGACGTCGTCACCGTGGCTACCGGCCTTGCCGCTTCAATGGGTCAGTTCCTCCTCTCCTCCGGCACCAAGGGCAAGCGCTACGCGACCCCCAACGCCCGCGTCCTGATGCACCAGCCCTCGGGCGGCATCGGCGGCACTGCCTCTGACATCAAGATCCAGGCTGAGCTCATCCTGCACATGAAGAAGGTCATGGCAGAGCTGACCGCCGACCAGACCGGCCAGACCGTTGAGACCATCCTCAAGGACAACGACCGCGACAAGTGGTTCACGGCCGCCGAAGCGCTCGAGTACGGCTTCTTCGACAAGATCGCCGCGCACGCGGGCTCCGTCTCCGGCGGCGGCGGAACCTCCAACGGCTCCGGCCAGTCGTCCTCCGAGAACTAATTCCCGGCTACCAGAACCCTTTCGATCAGGAGCAATAACTATGAACTACAACTTCGGGTGGTCTGCCGGTAATCTTCCGTCCAGCCGCTACGTCCTGCCGCAGTTCGAGGAACGCACACCTTACGGCTTCAAGCGCCAGGACCCGTACACCAAGCTCTTCGAGGACCGCATCATCTTCCTCGGCGTACAGGTGGACGACGCCTCGGCCGATGACATCATGGCCCAGCTGCTGGTGCTCGAGTCCACTGACCCGGACCGCGACATCACCCTGTACATCAACTCGCCGGGTGGTTCGTTCACGGCAATGACTGCCATCTACGACACCATGCAGTACATCCGCCCCGAGATCCAGACGGTGTGCCTGGGCCAGGCCGCCAGCGCCGCAGCCGTCCTGCTCGCTGCAGGTACCCCGGGCAAGCGCCTGGCACTGCCCAACGCCCGCGTCCTGATCCACCAGCCGGCCCTGTCCGGCGGCCAGGGCGGACAGGCATCGGACCTCGAGATCCAGGCAGCCGAAGTGATGCGCATGCGCTCCTGGCTCGAGGACACCCTCGCCCACCACTCCGGCCGGACGTCCGAGCAGGTCAACAACGACATCGAGCGCGACAAGATCCTGACCGCGGCAGAGGCACAGTCCTACGGCCTGATCGACCAGGTTCTGGATTCACGCAAGATCAAACCTCAGGCAATTACGAGGTAGCAGTACCCAAAAAGGCCGGCGGGGCCAGTTCATTTTGGCCCCGCCGGCCTTTTCCTTCCACCCTTGGGAGCCAATGTGACCTAGAGTGGAAGTTGTCACAAACCGGCCCGCACGGTCCGGGGAAGATTCCAGCAACGGTGCAAGCTGCGCGGCAGCAGGATACTAAGGGGTTCACATATGGCTCGGATTGGCGAGAGCACGGATCTGCTGAAGTGCTCTTTCTGCGGAAAGAGCCAGAAGCAGGTGCGGAAGCTCATTGCCGGGCCCGGTGTCTACATCTGCGATGAGTGCATCGAACTGTGCAACGAAATCATCGAAGAGGAACTCGCCGAGGTGGCGGACCTCGGCAGCTTTGAACTGCCCAAGCCGCGGGAGATCTTCGACTTCCTGCAGGAATACGTTATTGGCCAGGAACCGGCCAAACGCTCCCTTGCCGTCGCGGTCTACAACCACTACAAACGCATCCAGGCCGGCCACGCGCCGAAGTCCGGGAACCTCGGCGACGGCGGCCACCACGACGACGTCGAGATCGCCAAGTCGAACATCCTGCTGATCGGCCCCACGGGCTGCGGAAAAACCTACCTCGCCCAGACGCTGGCACGCCGCCTCAACGTGCCGTTTGCCGTCGCCGACGCCACCGCGCTGACCGAGGCCGGGTATGTGGGCGAAGACGTCGAAAACATCCTCCTGAAGCTCATCCAGGCCGCGGACTACGACGTCAAGAAGGCCGAGCAGGGCATCATCTACATCGACGAGATCGACAAGATCTCGCGGAAGAGCGAAAACCCGTCGATTACCCGCGATGTTTCCGGTGAAGGCGTGCAGCAGGCGCTCCTGAAGATCCTCGAAGGCACTGTTGCCTCGGTACCGCCGCAGGGCGGACGCAAGCACCCGCACCAGGAATTCATCCAGATTGACACCACCAATGTCCTGTTCATCGTGGCGGGTGCGTTCGCCGGACTTGAAGAGATCATCGGGTCCCGGTCCGGCCGCAAGGGGATCGGCTTCGGTGCACCCCTGAACGACGCGAGCAAGAAGGTGGACTCCTACGGCGAAGTGATGCCGGAGGACCTGCTCAAATTCGGCCTGATCCCCGAGTTCATTGGCCGTCTCCCGGTCATCACCACGGTTTCCAACCTGGACCGGGACGCCCTGATCCAGATCCTGTCCACGCCCAAGAACGCACTGGTGAAGCAGTACCAGAAGATGTTCCAGATTGACGGAGTGGAGCTGGTCTTCGACGACGGCGCCCTGGATGCGATCGCCGACCAAGCCCTGGAACGCGGCACCGGCGCCCGTGGCCTGCGTGCCATCCTCGAGGAAGTCCTGCTTCCGGTGATGTTCGATCTTCCCAGCCGGGAAGACGTGGCCAGCGTGGTCATCACCGAGGATGTCGTTCTCCGCGGCGCCGAGCCCACCATGATCCCGCACGTAACCAAGCGGCGGAAGTCCGCCTGAGCCTCGTTGCCCGCAACACCCCCGTCAGTGGTGGCTGCCGCCTGCGCAGCCACCCCTACCTGAAGGATTAGCCATGACTGAAACCGCCAAGAACCGGGCCGACTTCTGGTTTGATCCGCTGTGCCCGTTCGCCTGGATCACCTCACGCTGGATCGGCGAGGTGGAAGGTGTTCGCGACATCGAAACCGTCTGGCACGTCATGAGCCTGGCAGTCCTCAACGAAGGACGCGACCTCGACCCCGAGTACCGCAAGTCCATGGACAACGCGTGGGGCATGGTCCGTGTGATCATCGCCGCCCAGCAGGAACACGGCGACGCCACCGTCAAGGCTCTCTACGATGCCATGGGCACCCTGATCCACGAGGGCGGCGAGAAGGACCGTACCGTCGTGATCACCAAGGCCCTGGCCGAGTGCGGGCTTCCCGCCTCCCTGGCAGAGGCTGCGGAATCTGACGCCTACGATGCCAAGCTTCGGGCCAGCCACGAAGAAGGCATCTCCCTCGTGGGCCAGGACGTCGGCACGCCCGTGGTCGCCTTCAACGGAACGGCATTCTTCGGACCGGTCCTCACCCGCATCCCGCGCGGTGAAGTGGCCGGCAAGCTGTGGGATGCCACCACTGCCATTGCCTCCTACCCGCATTTCTTCGAGCTGAAGCGCAGCCGTACCGAACGCCCCGAATTCGGCTGAGCCGGCGCGCGGCTGCCGCCGCAGAAGACTTCAAGGGCCCCGTAAGAACTACTCCCATGTAGTTCTTCCGGGGCCCTTGTGCTCGCCTGCGCACAGGATCAAAATAGTTCTTACCAACTTCGAAAGAAGGGGGACGCAGGAACCAAAGATCCAGTGAAATGTATTCGACGCAGCCTTTGGCGAAGCCGGATACGAGCTACCAGTGACGAGGTAGGAAGACCTGGAAATCCCCGGATCCTGCCAGACCATCAAGTTCGTCACGAGATGGCCGAAAAAGTCGAAGCCCCACCAACGGCAAAACGCTGATGGGGCTTCCCCTTTGCCCTGAAACAGGGCGGGCACCGGACTAGACGGCCGCTGTCTCCTCAGGGGCAGCCAGGGTCACGTCACTAACGGTCAGTTCCCCTTCGCCCACCACCAGGGTGATCTCCCGGGCGTTGGACGCTGCCTTAAGGTCGGACAGGCCGGCCTTCAGCTGGGTGGTCAGAGCCTCCGAGGCGCTGATGGTGGCAGAGAGGACTTCGGTCCGCTGCTTCACCTTTGCCTCGGACTTTGCCTTGCGGACACCACTCAGGGCGTTACCGACGGTGGCGAGCATGGTGGTGTCGCCATCCACTTCGACGCCGGCCGGCCACGCGGCGCGGTGCACCGAGCCCGTGCGCCACCAGCCCCAGACTTCCTCGGTGGCAAACGGCAGGAACGGCGCGAACAGGCGCAGCAGAGTATCCAGCGTGGTGGCCAGGGCCGCCAGCACCGATGCCTGCTCCGCTTCGCCGGCCGCGCCGTAGGCACGGTCCTTGATGAGCTCCACGTAGTCGTCCGTGAACTGCCAGAAGAACGTTTCGGTCAGCTGCAGGGCCCGGGCGTAGTCGTAGTTATCGAATGCCTTCGTGGCCTGGGCAACGACGTCGGACAGTTGGGCCAGCAGGGCACGGTCCAGCTTGTTGGTCAGCACCGAAAGATCGCCGGACACCACAGAGTTCTCGGTGGCACCAAGGTTCAGCACGAACTTTGAGGCGTTCAGGAGCTTGATGGCCAGGCGGCGGCCGATCTTCATCTGGGCGATCTCGTACGCGGTGTCGGCTCCCAGGCGGGCCGAGGCCGCCCAGTAGCGGACGGCGTCCGAGCCGTACTCGTTGAGGACATCCGTGGGCACCACCACGTTGCCCTTGGACTTGGACATCTTCTTGCGGTCCGGGTCCAGGATCCAGCCGGAGATGGCTGCGTGCTTCCAGGGTGCGGTCTTCTGCAGTGCATCGGCACGGACAGCGGAGGAGAAGAGCCAGGTGCGGATGATGTCGTGGCCCTGCGGGCGGAGGTCGAACGGGAAGACCTTGTCGAACAGGGTCTCGTCCCGGCTCCAGCCGCCCACGATCTGCGGGGTCAGTGAGGACGTGGCCCAGGTATCCAGGACGTCCGCGTCGCCGGTGAAGCCGTTGGGCTGGTCACGCAGGGATTCCTCGAAGCCCGGGGCTGCGTCCGCTGCGGGGTCCACCGGCAGCATGTCATCGGAGGGCAGGATGGGGTTGTCGTAGTCCGGGTTGCCCTGGGCGTCCAGCGGGTACCAGACGGGGATGGGCACGCCGAAGAAGCGCTGGCGGGATACCAGCCAGTCACCGTTCAGGCCGGCAATCCAGTTTTCGTAGCGGGAGCGCATGAAGGCCGGGTGGAAGTTGATCTCCTGGCCCCTGGCGATCAGGCGTTCGCGGCGCTCTTCGTCGCGGCCGCCGTTGCGGATGTACCACTGGCGTGAGGTCACGACTTCCAGCGGCTTGTCGCCCTTTTCGAAGAAGTTCACCGGGTGCGTGATCTTTTTCGGTTCGCCGTCCAGCAGGCCCGCAGCCCCGAGCAGTTCCACCACGGCTTCCTTGGCGGAGAACGCCGTCTTGCCGGCGATCGCAGCGTAGGCTTCCTTGCCGGCTTCTGTGGTGATCCAGTCCGGGGTTTCGGCGATGATGCGGCCGTCGCGGCCCATGATGGCGCGGGTGGGCAGCTGGAGTTCACGCCACCAGGTGACGTCGGTGAGGTCGCCGAAGGTACACACCATGGCGATGCCCGAGCCCTTGTCAGCCTTGGCCAGCGGGTGGGGCCTGACTTCGAGCTCGACGTCGAAGAGGGGAGACCGCACGGTCTTGCCGAACAGCGGCTGGTAACGCTCGTCGTCGGGGTTTGCCACCAGTGCGGCACACGCGGCCAGGAGCTCCGGGCGGGTGGTCTCGATGAAGATCTTGTCGCCGGCTTCGGTAAAGAAGGGGTAGCGGTAGTAGGCGCCGGGAACCTCGCGGTCTTCCAGTTCGGCCTGGGCAACGGCAGTACGGAACGTGACATCCCACAGGGTGGGTGCCTCGGCCATGTAGGCGTCCCCGGCGGCCAGGTTGGCAAGGAACGCACGCTGGGATACGGCGCGGGAGGTGTCATCGATGGTGCGGTAGGTCAGGTTCCAGTCGACGGACAGGCCGAGGGTCTGGAACAGGTTTTCGAAGACCTTCTCGTCCTCGACGGCCAGTTCCTCGCACAGTTCGATGAAGTTCTGGCGCGACACGACGTCGAAGTCGCGCTGGTTCTTGGCAGGCTGCGCCGGCGGCCGGTAGTCGGCGTTGTACGGGATGGCGGGATCGCAGCGCACACCGTAGTAGTTCTGCACCCTGCGTTCGGTGGGCAGCCCGTTGTCGTCCCAGCCCATGGGGTAGAAGACGTTCTTGCCGGTCATCCGCATGTACCGCGCCTGGACGTCGGTCTGCGTGAAGGAGAACATGTGGCCCACGTGCAGCGAGCCCGACGCCGTCGGCGGGGGAGTGTCGATCGAGTAGACCTGCTCCCGGGTGGTGTCCGGGTTGAACCTGTAGGTTCCTTCATCCAGCCAGCGCCGGGTCAGGGCGGCCTCAAGGCCTTCCAGTGCCGGCTTGTCGGGAACGTTGATGGGGGCGGTGGTGGGCGTGTCTGTACCCTGTTTGTCTTCAGCCATTGGGCAATTCTTTCATGCTCCGTTCAATCCCGGAGAAACACCTGTGGCCAAGGCGGCATCCCGCCTCAGGATCCGGCCCTCGGGATGCCCTCTTGACGCTGTGTAACGCGCGGTCCCCCTGATGCGGGCACCTCCCGTTAGGGTGGTGCCATGACTGACGATTCGCAGCACAGCAAGGCAGCCCTGGTGACCGGCGCAAGCACCGGTATTGGTGAAGCGACGGTGCGCGCACTGCGGACCGAAGGCTGGACGGTGTACGCCGTAGCCCGCCGCGAAGACCGCCTCGCGTCCCTGGCAGCCGAGACCGGCGCCGTCGCCCTTCCCGCTGACATTGCCGAGGACGACGACGTGTCCCGGCTGGTGGAAAAGGTCACCGCTGCCGGTGGTATCGACACGCTCATCAACATTGCCGGCGGTGCCCGCGGCGCGGACCGGGTAGCGGAAGCCAGCACCGAGGACTGGGAGTGGATGTACCGGATCAACGTGCTGGGCACCATGAAACTGACCCGTGCCTTCCTGCCCATGCTCCGTGCCAATGGCGAGGGAACGGTGCTGAACCTGACCTCCACTGCCGCGATTGCAGCCTACGAAGGCGGAGGCGGCTACAACGCGGCCAAGTTCGCCCAGCACGCCCTCACCAATGCGCTCCGGCTGGAGGAAGTGGAGAACAACGTCCGGGTGATCGAAGTGGCGCCCGGCCTGGTGCAGACCGAGGAATTCGCGCTCAACCGCCTGGGCAGCGCGGAGGCCGCGGATAAGGTCTACGAAGGCGTGGAGAAGCCGCTGACCGCGGCGGACGTTGCCGACGTCGTCCGGTACGCCGTCAGCGTCCCGCATCACGTCAACCTGGACGAAATAGTCATCCGGCCGGTTGCCCAGGCCGCCAACCACAAGCTGATCCGCAAGGGCTGAGCCGGCGGGCAGGCCAGTGGCGTTGCCTCGCAGCGTTCCTGGGTTCTCAGGCGGCCGGAACCGCGACCGTTGCGAAGATGGCCGCGTGGTCGGTGCCGGGAACCCTGTGGACCTGGTAGCCATGGCTGCCGACCCGGGGACTTGTCACCACATGGTCGATGGCGATGCCGGGCAGCCGCGTGCCATCCATGGGCCACGTAGGAAGGAGCCTGGACCCGGAGGCGGCAGCCACGTCCACCAGGCCCTCCTCTCCGGCCCGGAGGAGGTTCCGGAACTCCGCATGGTCGTAGGTGGCGTTGAAGTCACCCATCAACAGCCTGTGGCCGGGCCGTTCTGCCAACCTGGACAAGGCATTGAGGTCGCTCCGCCATTGACCCACCCGGGAGTCCACCGGGGGCAGGGTGTGGACGTTGGTCAGTTCCAGCACGGCACTGGCACCAGCTCCGCTTCCGGTGGCCGTGAGCTTGACCGTCGGCATCAGGAACGGGGTGTCCGGCAGCACACCCACCGCCTCCAGCGGATGGCTGGAGTAAACGGCGCTGCCGGAGCCGTCATCCGTGGGTTGGCTGATCCTGTGGGGGAGCAGTGCGTCCAGGCCTTCGGCGGCCAGCCGTGCCTGGAGATCCTGTGAGTGTTCCTGGATGGCGAGGAGCGCTACCTTCTTCTCCCTCACCAGCCGGACAATGGTGGCGGCGTCAGCCCGGCCATACTGGGAATTGATGCTCATGACGTTCAGCTCCACCGTGGCCGGTGGCTGCTGCTCCGCTGGCGACGCCGCCGGCGCTGCGGCAGCGGCGGGGGAGGGGCGGGAAACGTCCAGGGGAAAGAGCCAGAAAAGCTGGCACACCATGAGCGCAGCCGTCCCCAGCCGCAGCCACCTCCGTCCTCCGAACAATGACAGCACCAGGGCCACGCCCGCAGGGACCGCCAGCCATGGCGTGAAGGCCAACAGCTGGACCACCAGGACCGGCCACTCCGCGCCGACAGCCCGGAACACGGACATCACCAGCACCGGCACTGCGGCCAGGAGCGATAACCACCTGCAGACTATGGAGAGGCGCGAGGGGACCCGCCGGCCGGAAGCAGTCATGGAAGTGAGTCTAGGCACTGCAGGCGCCCGAACCCGCGGCTGACCGGTGCGCCGCCATGGGCCAGCCCCGGGGAATGGAAATGCAGGCGGACCCGATAGTAGACTCATCAGAGGCTACGACCCGGCAATCACCGGTGAGCTTCCGGAAGAACGCACCACCCGCCGCTCGCGGGGCGTGCCAGTAGAACCGGACGGGTAAGCCCGTTACAGCAGTAATGAGAGGCCGGGGCAGCACCGTTCCTGTGGAACACACTGCGCCGGTAAGTGAGGTGGTACCGCGGTAAGCGTGCAGTCCTTGGACCGCACAGCAAGCCGTCCTCGCATCCCGGAAAGTGTCCGGCAACTGCCGGTTCGCCCAGCTCAACCCAGGATGTCGAGAATGACGTATTATCCCAAGGCCTCAGCCTCCACCAGCGGCGGCCCGTCCGACGGCCGTGCAGGCGTTTCCGCCTCCGTGAAGTTTCCGGAGATCGAAGAGCGCATCCTGAAGTATTGGGACCGGGACGGCACCTTCCAGGCCAGTATCGACCAGCGCAGCGCCGACCTGCCCGGCGGTGAGCCCGGCAGCAATGAATTCGTGTTCTACGACGGTCCGCCGTTCGCCAACGGCCTCCCGCACTACGGCCACCTGCTGACCGGCTACGCCAAGGACCTGGTGGGCCGGTTCCAGACCCAGCGCGGCAAGCGCGTTGAGCGGCGGTTCGGCTGGGACACCCATGGCCTCCCTGCAGAACTTGAAGCCATGAAGCAGCTGGGCATGACCGACAAAACCCAGATCGAAGCCATGGGCATCGACAAATTCAACGACGCCTGCCGCGCTTCAGTGATGAAGTACGCCGACGAATGGCGCGCGTATGTCACCCGCCAGGCGCGCTGGGTGGACTTCGACAACGACTACAAGACGCTCAACGTCGAGTACATGGAGTCCGTCCTCTGGGCCTTCAAGCAGCTCCACGAGAAGGGCCTCACCTACAACGGCTACCGCGTCCTGCCCTACTGCTGGAAGGACGAGACACCGCTGTCCAACCACGAGCTGCGCATGGACGACGACGTCTACAAGAACCGCCAGGACCAGACCGTCACGGTCACGTTCCCCATCCTCGCGGGTGATTCGGAACTCTCCCGGCAGCTGGCAGGGGTACAGGCCCTCGCCTGGACCACCACCCCCTGGACCCTTCCCACCAACGCCGCGCTCGCCGTCGGGCCTTCCATCACCTACGCCGTGCTGCCCGCCGGACCCAACGGCATCAAAGCTGCATCCGCCGATGCTCCTGTGACGGGCACCTTCCTCCTCGCTGCCGACCTCATCGCCGCCTACGCCAAGGACCTCGGCTACGACGGAGTCGAAGACGCGGAAGCGGCAGTGGTGTCCACCCACACCGGTACCGACCTTGAGGGGCTGCAGTACCAGCGGCTCTGGGACGACTTCAGCGATAACGAAAAGTACGGCATGGAGAACGCCTGGCGCTTCCTCGTGGCCGACTACGTGACCACCACTGACGGCACCGGCATCGTCCACCAGGCTCCCGCCTATGGTGAAGACGACCAGAAGGTGTGTGAGGAAGCCGGCATCCCCGTGGTCCTCTCCGTCGACGAAGGCGCAAAGTTCCTGCCGCTGTTCAAGCACGGCGACCTCCACGACATCGCCGGCCTGCAGGTCTTCGAGGCCAACAAGCCCATCACCCAGGTGCTCCGGGCGCAGGGGCGCCTGGTCCGCCAGGCCAGCTACGAGCACAGCTACCCGCACTGCTGGCGCTGCCGCAACCCGCTGATCTACCGTGCGGTGTCCTCCTGGTACGTGGAGGTCACCAAGTTCAAGGACCGCATGTCCGAGCTGAACCAGGAGATCAACTGGATCCCCGGGAACGTCAAGGACGGCCAGTTCGGCAAATGGCTGGCAAATGCCCGTGACTGGTCCATCAGCCGCAACCGATACTGGGGCAGCCCCATCCCGGTGTGGCAGTCCAGCGACCCGGAGTACCCGCGCACCGACGTCTACGGCTCCCTCGCGGAGATCGAAGCGGACTTCGGCCGCCTGCCCTTGAACAAGGACGGCCAGGTTGACCTGCACCGCCCGTTCATCGACGAACTGACCCGGCCCAACCCGGACGATCCCCGCACCCCGGAAGAGGGACAGTCCGTGATGCGGCGCGTGGAGGACGTCCTGGACGTCTGGTTCGATTCCGGCTCCATGCCGTACGGCCAGGTCCACTACCCGTTCGAAAACGAAGCCTGGTTCGACACCCACAACCCCGCGGACTTCATCGTGGAGTACATCGGGCAGACGCGCGGCTGGTTCTACATGCTGCACATCCTGTCCACCGCGCTGTTCGACCGGCCGGCGTTCCGGAACGTCATCAGCCACGGCATCGTGCTGGGCTCCGACGGGCAGAAAATGTCCAAGAGCCTCCGGAACTACCCGGACGTGTCCGAAGTGCTGGACCGTGACGGCTCCGACGCCATGCGCTGGTTCCTCATGTCCAGCCCCATCCTGCGCGGCGGCAACCTGATCGTCACCGAGCAGGGCATCCGCGACGGCGTCCGCCAGGTCATCCTGCCGCTGTGGAACGTGTACAGCTTCTTCACGCTGTACACCAATGCGGCCAATGGCGGCTCCGGATACGACGCCAGGCTCCGCTACGACGGCTACGCCGACACCATGGACCAGTACCTCCTGGCCAACACCGGAGACCTGGTCCGCACCATGACGGAGCGGCTGGACGACTACGACATCTCCGGCGCCTGCGACGCGCTGCGCAGCTACCTGGACATGCTCACCAACTGGTACGTCCGCCGCAGCCGCCAGCGGTTCTTCGACGAGGACCAGGACGCTTTCGATGCCCTGTTCACTGCCCTGGAGGCCGTGTCACGTGCCGCTGCTTCGCTCCTGCCGCTGGTCACCGAGGAAATCTGGCGCGGCCTGACCGGTGGCCGTTCCGTGCACCTGGCCGACTGGCCGGACGCAAACCTCTTCCCCGCCAACCCGGACCTCGTTGACGCCATGGACAAGGTGCAGCAGATTTGCTCCACCGGATCCTCGCTCCGCAAGGCCGCCAACCTGCGTGTCCGCCTGCCCCTGCAGGAACTGACCGTGGTGGCACCCGGTGCGGACGCGCTGGAAGGCTTCGCCGCCGTCGTCGCGGACGAACTGAACATCCGCTCCGTCCGCCTCCTCGACGCCGCCACTGCCTCCCCGGAGGAGTTCGGCATCCAGCAGAAGCTGGTGGTCAACGCCCGCGCCGCAGGGCCCCGCCTTGGCAAGAACGTCCAGCTGGCCATCAAGGGCTCCAAGTCCGGGGACTGGTCTGTGGATGACTCGGGCGTTGTCACCGCCGGGGGCCTGCAGCTCGAGCCGCAGGAATACACCCTCGAGACGGTGGTTGCAGAGTCCGACGGCGGTGCTGCCGCCTCCACTGCGTCTTCTGCTGTCGCAGTCCTCCCCGGCGGCGGCTTCGTCGTCCTGAACACCGAGGTCACCCCCGAGCTGGAAGCGGAAGGCCTGGCCCGCGACATGGTCCGCGCCATCCAGCAGGCCCGCAAGGACGCCGGTCTCAACGTCAGCGACCGTATCCGGACCACTGTTACCGCCGCGCAGAACGTCGTGGAGGC
This sequence comes from Pseudarthrobacter sp. 1G09, assembly GCF_050038305.1. Classification (NCBI taxonomy): domain Bacteria; kingdom Bacillati; phylum Actinomycetota; class Actinomycetes; order Micrococcales; family Micrococcaceae; genus Pseudarthrobacter; species Pseudarthrobacter sp. 1G09. The sequence continues at coordinate 2,578,366 of NZ_CP188306.1, read as the reverse complement.
CCTGCAGGCCAACGCGGACCTGGTCAAGGGAGAGACTCTGACGGTAGACCTGACGGCCGAACCGGCAGACGTGCCCGAGCCCGCCGTCGTCGTAGAAAAAGTGGAGGCCTAAGGCATGACTGACGAATTTTCCGTGGAAAGCGTCTACGCCGAGCTGCTGGGGCGTGCGCCGGAAAACAAGATGGAGCCCCGGCTCGCCCCGCTGTTCCGCGCCATGGATGTGCTCGGCGAACCCAACAAGGCGTTCCCGATCATCCACGTGACCGGAACCAACGGCAAAACGTCCACGTCCCGCATGATCGAGTCCGTGCTGCGGGCCCAGGGACTGAGCACCGGGCGCTACACCAGCCCGCACCTGTCCAAGGTCACGGAACGGATCAGCATTGACGGGCACCCGCTCTCCGACGAAACATTCGTTCGGATCTGGGACGAGATCCGTCCCTACCTGCAGATCGTGGATGCCGAGCTGGAGGCGGAAGGGCAGCCCCGCCTGACGTACTTCGAATGCCTGACCATCCTGGGCTTCGCTGTTTTCGCCGACCAGCCCGTCAACGTGGCCATCATCGAAGTGGGCCTGGGAGGCATCACCGACGCCACCAACGTGGGCGACGGACAGGTATCGGTGATCACCCCGATCTCGCTGGACCACACGGACCTGCTGGGGGACACCACCGAGGATATCGCGCACGAAAAAGCCGGCATCATCAAGCCCGGGGGCTTCCTGGTCAGCGCCGCGCAGCCCCTGGACGCCGCGCAGGTCCTGCTGGAAAAAGCCAAGGACGTTGGCGTGCCGTTCCGCTTCGAGGGCGTGGAGTTTGGCGTCGAATCCCGCACCGTTGCCGTGGGGGGCCAGATGGTCACCATCCAGGGCATCGCCGGGCGCTACCCGGACCTGCTGGTCCCGCTCCATGGCGCGCACCAGGCGCAGAACGCAGCCGTGGCCGTGGCGGCCCTGGAGGCGTTCTTCGGCGGCGAAAAGGAACTGCCCTTCGACGTCCTGCAGGAAGGCTTCGCCGCCGCAACCTCGCCCGGCAGGCTGGAGGTGGTGCGGTCTGCACCCACCATCATCGTGGACGCTGCCCACAACCCGGACGGCATCAAGGCTTCGGCCGCGGCCCTGAAGGAGGCCTTTACCTTCTCCCGGCTGGTCCCCGTGGTGGGCGTGCTCAAGGAGAAGGACGCGGAGGAGATCCTCCGTGGACTCAAGGAATCCCTGGGAGACGTGGCGGAGGAGTACTGCTTTACGCAGTCCAATTCGCCGCGGGCCGTGCCGGCCGCCGAACTGGCCGAGCTGGCCATTGACCTTGGCTTCGGCGAGGACAACGTGCATATTGAAGAAAAGCTCGACGACGCCCTGGAATGGGCAGTGGAACGGGCTGAAGCGAACGACGACCTCTCCGGCGGTGTGCTGGTCACGGGCTCCATCACCCTTGTGGCCGAGGCCCGCATCCTGCTCGGAAAGACGGAGGCGTAATCCATGGCCAGGCTGACCAAGGCCCAGCGCGAATGGCGCCCGGGCATGCCGAAGAAGCGGCGCTCCACCAAGGTCATGTTCGCCTCGACGGTCCTCCTGCTGGAGGCGTTCGTCATGTTTTTTGCCACCCTGGCCGTGTTCGGCCTGCGCCGCGGCGAGTTCCCGCCGGCGCTGATCCTGGGCGTCGGGATAGCCCTGAGCGTGGTCATGGTGCTGGCCTGTGCGTTCCTCCGCAAGCCCTGGGGCATCGGACTGGGCTGGGTGCTGCAGGTGGTGCTGATCCTCACCGGCATCTTCGAACCTGCCATGTTCCTGGTGGGCGTACTGTTCGCCATCTGCTGGTGGTACGGCATCCGTACGGGAATCAGGCTGGACCGCGAGGCCGGGCAACGCGAACGTGAGCAGGCCGCGTGGGAAGCAGCCAACCCGGACCAGCCTGCCGGGTCCGGTCCGGCCCAGTAGGGCAGCCCCCGTAGACTTGACCCGAAACCCCACCAACGCATTGGAGCAGTTGTGACCACTGAGCGCACCCTCGTCCTGATCAAGCCCGACGGCGTCGCCCGTAACCTCACCGGCGCCATCCTGGCCCGGATCGAAGCCAAGGGCTACGCCCTGGCCGAACTCAAAAAGGTGAACGCCACCCGCGAGCTGCTCGAGCAGCACTACGAAGAGCACGTGGGCAAGCCGTTCTACGAGCCGCTGGTGGAGTTCATGCTCAGCGGCCCCGTGGTTGCCGCGATCTTCGAAGGCCACCGCGTCATCGAAGGCTTCCGTTCACTGGCAGGCACCACCGATCCCACCACCGCGGCTCCGGGCACCATCCGCGGCGACTTCGGCCGCGACTGGGGACTGAAGGTGCAGCAGAACCTGGTGCACGGCTCAGACTCCACGGACTCCGCTGAGCGCGAGATCAAGATCTGGTTCTAGGACGCGCCCTCCGCACCGCCATAGTGGTGCGGACCAACAGATAAGGCCAATGTTCTTCCTGAACATTGGCCTTATCTGTTGCTTCGTGGGGTGTGGGCGGCTAGAACCCTGACGTGCCGGCGAACACCTGGATGAAGGCGAAGAAGATACTGGCAATCACGCCCACGTAGATCAGCGCCACGATGATCCAGCCGGAATCACCCACGACGCGGGCGGCGCCCGGCGGGACGGGAATGACTCCGGCCGAGATGTTGCGGATGGTGGTCCAGACAAAGAGCGGGATCATCGCGGCCCAGACGATCATGCAGAACGGGCACAGGACGTGAATCTCATACAGGGCCTGGGACCACAGCCACACCACGAAGATGAAACCGAGGGTAACGCCGGTCTGCAGCCCGATCCAGTACCAGCGGGCAAACGTGGCGCCGGACAACAGAGCCATGCCCACGGTGATGATGACGCCGAACGCCACGATCCCGATGAACATGTTGGGGAAGCCGAAGAGTGAGCTCTGCCATGTCTTCATCACTTCGCCGCAGGAGATAAACGGGTTTACATCGCACACGGTGGTGTGGTTGGGATCCTGCAGCACCGCGAGCTTTTCCAGGACCAGGGTTCCGGAAGCGAGCCAGCCGATAATTCCGGTAATCACCAGGAGCCAGCCGAAGGGCCGGTTCCGGGCCATGATCGGCGTATTAGCCGCCGGGGCACTGTCCGGGGTGGTGGTCCGCTCCTGGGCTGGCGTGCCGCTGACGGGGGAGATGCTGGGCATTGGTATGGCGTCCTTTTCGTCCGGTGCTCCTGAGCCTGATTGTAACGCCGGCGGCTGGACGCAACGCCCAGGAAACAGAAAGCACCCGGCACCTTCCCACGTGATTTACCCCGCGTGTGAGAGAATGAACGTGGCTGGAAGCCGAACCACATTCGGTCTCCGGTCCGGTGGTTTGTTCCCAAGACCGCCAATGACGAGCAGGGCAGGCTTCGGATTGTTCCGACACTCCCGCAATCTCCATTGGACGGCACCTGGTTGTGGCATGTAGAACAACGGGTTTCAGAACTTTCCACTGGCTCCTACGGGCTGCCGCACCCCAATGCCGGTGCGAACCTGGGAGCATCCACTTGACTTCTGTCAGCGCCTGCGGGTTTTGACAATATGTGCCCCAATGGGTGCCGGATGTGGCGGTACGTCAGGGGCAGGAGTGTTGCCACAGATGAACAATGAAACTGAGCTTTCCGTTAACGAAGTTGAACCGGCTGTGGAAGCCGCGGCCGAACCCAAAAAGGCTCCCCGGACCCGACGCAAGGCTGCGCCGAAGGCAGATGACGCCGTAGCCGCAGCCTCCGCCGCTGAGCTGGCCCCGGACGATGCCCCAGCCGCCGTTGCGTCGGCCGGCAATGAGGATGCTCCCGCAGCCCCGGCCAAAACCGCCGCGCGCCGGCCCCGGGCCAAGAAGAAGGCAGACGCCGCCGAGCCGCTGCCGGCCTTCGCCACCGATGCAGACTCCACCGAATCCGGTGCGGCCGCTGACGCTGCCCCCGCCGAAGAATCGACTGCGGCCAGCGAAGTACCTGTGGAACCCACCGAGACCAAGCCGGTCCGCCGCCGCCGCGTTGCCACGAGGAAAGCTGCTCCTGCGGGCGACCCTGCAGAAACGCCGGCCCCTGCCCAGGAAGTGCCCGTCCCCGCTGCCTCGCTGGACGCTGAAACGGCGGACCAGGGCACCGTTGCCCGGGAGACGGCCGTAGAGGCAGCAGCAGAGGACCCCGCAGAACAGGAACCTACCGCCGGCGAAACCGCAGCCGAGGCCGCGCCGGAGCAGGCCCCCGGCACAGCAGCTGCCGCTGCAGCAGAAGAATCCGCGGCGACGCCGGCCGACGCCGCCGAAGGCACCGCGGCTGGCGAGGAACCTGGCGCGTTTGCCTCCCTGTTCCTTGAGCCCGGCTCGCCCACTTCCGTGCTTTTCCAGGCGCCGGACCTGAGCACCGTTGTCCGCCCCGCAACGCCCGCCGCAGCGGAACAGGTCGAGGACGAAGACGACGCCGAGGACAACGATTCCGAGGAATCCTCCGGCCGCCGCCGGCGCCGCAGCCGTGGCCGCCGGGGGCGCAGCCGGCTCGACGGGCGCGACGACTCCGGAACCGAAGGCTCCGAGGCGGATGACGCCGCCGACGAATCGGACGAGGAAGAAGCCGGTCCGGCCGAGGACGGCGTGACGTCCCGCCGTCGCCGCCGCCGCCGCCGTGGCGACCAGGACCTTGAACTGACGGGCGGGGGAGACGACGACCCGCCCAACACGGTCACCCGGGTCCGCGCCCCGCGTGCCGTGAGCGAACCCGCAGTGAACAACCGCGTCACGTCCGTCAAGGGTTCCACCCGCCTGGAAGCCAAGAAGCAGCGCCGCCGCGAATCACGCGATACCGGCCGCCGCCGTACCGTCATCACCGAAGCCGAGTTCCTGGCGCGCCGGGAATCGGTGGACCGGCAGATGATCGTCCGCCAGCGCGACGACAGAATCCAGATCGCCGTTCTCGAAGACGGCGTCCTGGCCGAGCACTTCGTGTCCAAGACCCAGCAGGACTCGCTGATTGGCAACGTGTACCTGGGCAAGGTCCAGAACGTCCTGCCGTCCATGGAAGCTGCCTTCGTGGACATCGGCCGCGGCCGCAACGCCGTCCTGTACGCCGGCGAGGTGAACTGGGAAGCCGTTAACCTTGAGGGCAAGCAACGCCGCATCGAGAACGCACTGAAGTCCGGCGACACCGTCCTGGTCCAGGTGACCAAGGACCCGGTGGGCCACAAGGGCGCACGCCTGACCAGCCAAATCTCCCTGCCCGGCCGCTACCTCGTCTACGTGCCCGGCGGCTCCATGACCGGCATCTCGCGGAAGCTGCCCGACGTCGAACGCAACCGCCTGAAGCGGATCCTCAAGGACCGCCTCCCGGAGCACGCCGGCGTGATTGTGCGGACAGCCGCGGAGGGTGCGTCCGAGGAAGAGCTGACGCACGACATCAACCGGCTCCGTGCCCAGTGGGAGGGCATCGAAAGCCAGTCGAAGTCCACCAAGATCCTCGCCCCGGAGCTGCTCTACGGCGAACCTGACCTCACCATCAAGGTGGTCCGCGACGTCTTCAACGAGGACTTCTCCAAGCTGATCGTCTCCGGCGAGGAAGCCTGGGACACCATCGAGGCGTACGTCACCTACGTCGCCCCGGACCTGGTGGGCCGCCTCGAGAAGTGGACCAAGGACCAGGACATCTTCAGTGCCTGGCGGATCGATGAGCAGATCCACAAGGCCCTGGAACGGAAGGTCTTCCTGCCCTCCGGCGGCTCGCTGGTGATTGACCGGACCGAAGCCATGACCGTGGTGGACGTCAACACCGGCAAGTTCACCGGCAGCGGCGGCAACCTGGAAGAGACAGTCACCAAGAACAACCTGGAAGCCGCAGAGGAAGTAGTACGCCAGCTCCGCCTCCGCGACATCGGCGGCATCATCGTCATCGACTTCATCGACATGGTCCTCGAGTCCAACCGGGATCTTGTCCTGCGGCGGATGGTGGAGTGCCTGGGCCGCGACCGCACCAAGCACCAGGTTGCCGAGGTCACCTCACTGGGCCTGGTCCAGATGACCCGCAAGCGCATGGGCACGGGGCTCCTTGAGGTCTTTGGCGAGCAGTGCGAGGCCTGCGCTGGCCGCGGCGTCGTCACCCATGACGACCCCGTAGAGCATCGCCGTGCCAACATCGTGGCAGCCGAGCAGCACGTCCACCGCTCAGACAACCGCTCCGATTCCCGCCCTAACGGCAACCGAAACGAGGGCAACCGAAGCGAGGGCCAGCGCAGTGAAGGCCAGCGCAATGAGGGCCAGCGCACCGACGCCAACCAGGAAGGTACCCGCGGCGAACGCAAGCGCCGCCGTGGACGTGGCGGCCAGCCGGTCGAACCGGCACCCGCACCCGCAACCGTCGCTGCCCACTCCGTCCAGCCGGACCCGCACGAGGCCGAACGCCATGCCAAGGCTGAAGCCACCAGGCTGGCCCTGGCCAACATTGCCGCTGCTGCCCACGCTGCACACCTGCACGATGACGAGGTAGCGGCCCGGCAGGCCCCCGTCCAGCAGGACGCGGGCGCAACGGAGAAGCACGACGACGGGACGCCGGCGCGCCCGGCAGCTGTCCTGACGTTCGGCGGCGAGAAGGTGGCACTGCCCTTCGTTGAGCACGCAGACGAGCACCAGGCCTCACCTGCGCTGTCGCTTGACCGGCTGGCCGAAGCGTTTGCCCACCTGGGCCAGCCGGCTTCGCCTGTTGGCAGCCAGTCACAGGAGTCCGGCACGGCCCAGGCCGCGCCGGCCACGCCCGAACCGGCGGAGGCAGCGGTTGCGGCACCCCAGCAGCCCGTTGCGGCTGCCGTCCCCGACCTGTCCCGGCAGCGCCGTCCGAGGCGTAACCGGAGTGCAAGCAGGGCGCAGGGCGCAGCCAACGAGACCTCCGTGGAACACCATGAGAATGTCCCGTCGGCCAGCGAAGGCCACTCCCATGCCGCCAAGGCGCCCCAGCCTGCCGCGCCGGTAGAACCGACAGCCAAAGCGGATGCGCCCATCATCCTTGGCGTAGGGGTTCCTGCTTCCGAGCTCTGACCCGACCCATTAACGGCAGATGCCCGGCCCTCCACTCCTGTGGTGGGGCCGGGCATCTGCCGTTAATGGGGGAACGGTCCTCGGCAGCGCACTTAACAGGTGCAGTCACCTTTCGGTTGACTGCCGTCCAGCGGCTAGGCTGGGGAACTGACACGGGGTGCCGCGCACCAGGCCCGGCTGAGATCCACACCCGTTGAACCTGTCCGGTTAGTACCGGCGAAGGGATGTCTCTTTTGTCTTCGACCCTTGCCATGCCTGCAGCCACCCCGCTCCCGAATCCCTCCGCAACCGTAATGCCGGCTGCCGGACGGGACGTGCCCCGGGTCCTTGCCATCGCGGGCTCGGACCCTTCCGGAGGGGCCGGCATCCAGGCGGACCTCAAAAGCATCGCGGCCCACGGCGGTTACGGCATGGCCGCCATCACTGCCCTCACGGCCCAGAACACCCGCGGGGTGAACGCCGTCCATGTTCCTCCGGCATCCTTTTTGGCACAGCAGCTGGCGGCCATCAGCGACGACATCCACGTGGACGCCGTCAAGATCGGCATGCTGGGCGACGCCGAGGTGATCGCCGCCGTGCGCACCTGGCTGGAGAAGGTGCGCCCCGCCGTCGTGGTCCTGGACCCGGTCATGGTTGCCACCAGCGGAGACCGGCTATTGCAGGAGAGCGCCGAAGCTGCCCTCCGCAACCTGGTGCCGCTGGCCCACCTGGTCACCCCCAACCTGGCCGAGCTGGCCATGCTCCTGGAAGAGGACGTACAGGACACGTGGGAGGCAGCCCTGGAACAAGGCAGGCGGCTTTCTGATGCCACCGGTGCTGCCGTGCTGGTCAAGGGCGGCCACCTGCAGGGCAGCAGCTGCCCGGACGCCTTGGTTGGTCCGGCCGGCATGCTGTCCGCGGACGTCGTCGAAATCCCGGGGGAGCGGGTGGCAACGCGCAACAGCCACGGCACAGGCTGTTCCCTGTCCTCCGCCATGGCCACGGTCCAGGCGCAGGTAGGCGACTGGGAAGTGGCTCTAAGGGAAGTGAAGCGCTGGCTTGCGGGGGCACTGGCGGCATCTGCCGTGCTGGAGGTGGGAACCGGTAACGGGCCCGTCCACCATTTCCACCACCTCCGCCAGCCGCTGCGGCCTGGCGAGTTCACGGCGCAGCTGGGGAAAGTTGCCGACGCCCACCTTGAGTCGATCTACGCCCTGGACTTCATCCAGGCCCTGGCCACGGGGACACTTCCGGAAAGCCAGTTCGCGTATTACCTCGCGCAGGATGCCATTTACCTGAACGGGTATTCGCGCGTCCTCGCCCGGGCCAGCGCGCTGGCTTCCACGGAAGCCGAGCAGCTGTTCTGGGCGGCGTCGGCCCAGCAGTGCCTCGAAGTGGAGTCGGAACTGCACCGGTCCTGGCTCAGCACCCGCACTGTCCGTCCCGAACTGGGGCCCGTCACCAAGGCCTACGTGGACCACCTGACCGCCGCTTCGGCGTCGGGCAGCTATGCAGTCCTGGCAGCAGCTGTCCTGCCGTGCTTCTGGCTGTACGCGGACGCCGGGAAGACGCTCCGTGCCCGGTTCCTCGCCGACGGGGAACCGGCAGGCCACCCCTACGCCGGCTGGCTCCGCACCTATGCCGACGAGGATTTCGCGGAGGCAACGCGCCGGGCCATCGCCGTGGTGGACGAAGCCGCACGCAAGGCCTCCGATGACGAGCGGCACGCCATGGTGACCGCCTTCGGGCAGTCCTGCCGGCTGGAAGTGGAGTTCTTCGACGCGCCGCGGCTCCACGCCTGAACCTGCCCGGGCCGTGCTGCCGGTACTATGGTGTGGCACGGCCCCGGTGGCGGACGATGTCTGTGGTTCCTATCACAGCCGACCCGCCGGAGCCAGCCTCATTTGCGGCCGGAGACGGAATTAGCGTATTCTGGATCTTCGGTGCTTACGCCAACACTTGGGTTATGACCCCGGGAACATGCCAGCGTGGAAAACACAAGGCAGTCCTGCGGGATAACTCATGGAGACCTTCGGGGAATCCACGGCGTTGAGGCACAGCGGGAACCCAGCCAAACAGTGCAACGGGTGCCGCACGCAATTTTAGTTATAAACGTCGAGAGAAGTGAGTTCCCAAGTGGTGTACGCGATTGTCCGCGCAGGCGGCCGCCAAGAGAAGGTTTCCGTTGGAGACTTCGTTACCCTGAACCGCGTCGCCGGTGGGGCTGGCAGCACCATCGAGCTGCCCGCACTGCTCCTGGTTGATGGTGACAAGATCACCACTGCCGCTGCTGACCTGGCCAAGGTGACCGTTACGGCTGAAATCCTCCAGGACCTCCGTGGTCCTAAGATTGTCATCCAGAAGTTCAAGAACAAGACCGGTTACAAGAAGCGCCAGGGTCACCGTCAGGAACTGACCAAGGTCAAGATCACTGGCATCAAGTAACCACCGGTTACTGTTCAGGTTTTCAGCAGATTCCCCAGAATTTAAAGGCAGGCATTTCAGATGGCACATAAAAAGGGCGCGAGCTCCACTCGCAACGGTCGTGACTCCAACGCACAGTACCTCGGCGTCAAGCGCTTCGGCGGCCAGGTAGTTTCCGCCGGCGAGATCATTGTCCGCCAGCGTGGCACCCACTTCCACCCGGGCGCCGGCGTTGGCCGTGGCGGCGACGACACCCTGTTCGCACTGACCCCGGGCGCCGTTGAATTCGGTACCCGCCGCGGTCGTCGCGTCGTCAACATCGTTGCTGCTGCAGCTGCAGAGTAACAAAAAGTTCTGAAGCGGTGGAGCGGGCCAGTTGGCCCGCTCCACTGTTCTTTTAAGCGCATTACAATCGATAGGGCGTCCATGGGCGCCCACACGACACTGAGGAGATTTACGTGGCCAGCTTTGTAGACCGGGTAGTACTGCACGTATCCGGCGGTACCGGCGGCCACGGTTGCGTCTCCGTCCACCGTGAGAAGTTCAAGCCCCTCGGCGGGCCTGATGGCGGCAACGGCGGCAACGGCGGCGACGTCATCCTTCGCGTGGACCACCAGACCACCACCCTCCTCGACTACCACCACGCCCCGCACCGGCACGCCACCAATGGCGGTCCCGGCATGGGCGACTGGCGCGGCGGCAAGAACGGCGAAACCCTGATCCTGCCTGTCCCCGACGGCACCGTGGTGAAGTCCAAGGACGGCACCGTCCTGGCGGACCTGGTGGGGGCGGGCGCGGAGTACATCGCCGCCGCCGGCGGGCCCGGCGGGCTGGGCAACGCTGCCCTTTCCTCCCAGAAGCGCCGCGCACCAGGCTTCGCCCTGCTCGGCATCGAGGGCGAATCCAGCGACATCGTCCTTGAGCTGAAGTCCATCGCAGACATCGCACTGGTGGGATTCCCGTCTGCCGGCAAGTCCAGCCTCATCGCCGCCATGTCCGCCGCGCGCCCCAAGATCGCCGACTACCCGTTCACCACCCTCATCCCCAACCTGGGTGTGGTCCAGGCGGGCGAAGTCCGGTTCACCATTGCGGACGTCCCGGGACTTATCGAAGGTGCCAGCGAAGGCAAGGGCCTCGGCCACAACTTCCTGCGGCACGTGGAACGCTGCGCCGCCTTGGTGCACGTCCTGGACTGCGGCACGCTCGAATCCGAACGCGATCCCCTTTCTGACCTCTCCATCATCGAGACCGAGCTTGAAAAGTACGCGGTGGACATGAGCTACGCCGGCCAGGACGGCGAAGTGGTCCCGCTGAACCACCGGCCCCGCCTCGTGGCACTGAACAAAGTGGACCTGCCGGACGGCAAGGACATGGCTGAATTCGTTCGCCCTGAGCTGGAGTCCCGCGGATACCGGGTCTTCGAGGTCTCGGCCACCAGCCACGAGGGCCTGCGCCAGCTCGGCTTTGCCATGGCCGAGATCGTCAAGGCGGCACGGGATGCCGTAGAAGCCGCTCCGCCGAAGGTTACCCCCACAGTGCTGCGTCCGCGCGCCGTCAACGAAACCGGATTCCGGATCCGCCGCGAGGAGAAGGCACACGAGCCGCTCTTCCGCGTCCTCGGCGACAAGCCCGTCCGCTGGGTTAAGCAGACAGACTTCACCAACGAAGAGGCCATCGGCTACCTTGCCGACCGGCTCGCCAGGCTGGGTGTGGAAACCGAGCTGTTCAAGATGGGCGCCACGCCGGGCGACACCGTGGTGATCGGTGAAGACGATGGCGTGGTCTTCGACTGGGAGCCCACCATGATGGCAGGCGCGGAACTGCTGGCATCGCCGCGCGGCACCGACATCCGTTTCGCCGACACCGGCGACCGCCCCACCCGCACCCAGAAGCGCGAGGAGCAGCAGGAGCGCCGGGATGCCAAGGCCGCAGCCCGCGCCGAACTCGAAGCCGAACGCAAGGCCGGCATCTGGACAGAGTCCGTCAGTGGACGGCGCGCGGCCCAGCCCATCAAGGAAAGTGGCCTGGATTCCGGCGATGAGTCCTAGGGCAACAGCCACGGAACCGGCTTCCGGTTCCGTGGACAGGAGCGCGCTGGCCGGCGCCCGCCGGGTTGTGGTGAAGGTCGGCTCCTCGTCGCTGACGAGCATCAAGGGCGGCATCTCCGAAGAGTCCCTTACGGCCCTCGCGGACGCCCTGGCTGCCAAACGCAACAGCGGCACCGAAATCATCCTGGTTTCCTCAGGCGCCATTGCTGCCGGGCTGGCACCGCTTGGCCTCCCGAAGCGTCCCCGGGACCTCGCCACCCAGCAGGCTGCTGCCAGCGTGGGGCAGGGACTCCTCATGGCCCGGTACACCCAGGCGTTCGGCGCCCACGGCGTCACCGTCAGCCAGGTCCTGCTCACCGCAGAGGACCTGATGCGGCGTAGCCAGCACACCAACGCCTTCCGGGCCCTGGACCGGCTCCTGAACCTGGGCGTGGTTCCGGTGGTGAACGAGAACGACACCGTGGCCACCCACGAAATCCGCTTCGGCGACAACGACCGGCTGGCTGCCCTCGTGGCGCACCTGGTCCGCGCCGACGCGCTGGTGCTGCTCTCCGACGTCGACTCCCTCTACGACGGTCCGCCGGCCCACGGGGCAAAGCGCATTCCCGTGGTGGCCGGACCGCACGACCTCGAGGGAGTGTCCATCGGCAAGACCGGCAAAGCCGGGGTTGGCACCGGCGGCATGCTCACCAAGGTTGAGGCCGCCAGCTTGGCCGCAGGATCCGGTATTCACGCCCTGGTGACCTCCACACCCAACGCTGCCGCCGCCCTCAACGGTGAGGACGTTGGCACCTGGTTCACCGTCAACGGCGCCCGCAAACCCGTCCGCCTGCTGTGGCTGGCCCACGTAGCCTCTGTCCAGGGCAGGCTTGTCCTGGACGAGGGCGCGGTCCGGGCCGTCCGCCACCACCGGACCTCGCTGCTGCCGGCCGGCATATCCGCCGTGCATGGCGTCTTCGAAGCGGGCGACGCCGTCGAGATCGCAGGTGCCGACGGCACCGTCGTGGCCCGCGGCCTGGTCAACTACAGCTCCGAAGAGCTGCCCCGCATGCTGGGACGGTCCACGCGCGACCTCGGCGAGGAACTCGGCACCGGCTACGACCGTGAAGTTGTTCATGTTGACGACCTGGTGCTGGTTTGAACCGGGGCCTCGCCTAAACTTGAACCATGACTGAGGCCCTGATCCACACGACTGCCGACAACCACGCAGACACCGCCGCCGCGAGCACCCCGCAGCAGCAGGCCCCCTCAGCAGCTCCTGCCACGGCCGACGGTCCGCCCACCGAAGCCGGGATCGAGGCCGCCGTACACGCCATTGCCGACCGCAGCCGCCACGCCGCCCGCCGGATGGCCCAGGCCAACCGGGCGTGGAAGGACCGCGGCCTGCGCGCCGTGGGGGCGGCACTGCAGGCCAACACCCGCGCCATTCTCGACGCCAACGCACGCGACGTCGCCAACGGCAAAGCCAACGGTACATCCGCAGCACTGCTGGACAGGCTGACCCTCACTGACGCCCGCATCGACGGCCTGGTGGCCGCCCTGGAGAACCTCGCCAACCTGCCGGACCCCGTAGGCAACGTGGTCCGCGGCCAGACCCTTCCGAACGGACTGCGCCTGCGCCAGGTCAACGTTCCCATGGGAGTCGTGGCGGCCATTTACGAAGCCCGCCCCAACGTCACGGTGGACATCGCAGGACTTGCACTCAAGAGCGGCAACGCCGTGATCCTCCGCGGCGGCAGCGCAGCGGAGTCAACCAACGGCGTGCTGGTCAGGGTGCTGCGCGAAGCCCTGGAGTCCGTGGGACTGCCCGCCGATGCCGTCCAGACCGTGGACCAGTACGGCCGTGCCGGCGCCACCGTCCTGATGCGGGCCCGCGGCAGGGTTGACGTCCTGATTCCGCGCGGCGGCCGCGACCTCATCCAGTCGGTGGTGACCAACTCCGCCGTGCCGGTCATCGAAACGGGCGAAGGCAACGTCCACATCTTCATCGACGAATCGGCCAACGAGGACATGGCGGTGGAGATCCTCCTCAACGCCAAGACACAGCGGCCCAGCGTCTGCAACACCGTGGAAACCCTCCTGGTGCACTCCGGGTCCACCGTCCTCCCCGCCGTGGCCAAAGCGCTCAGCAAGGCCGGCGTCCGCCTGCACGCCGATGAACGCATCCGCGCGGCCCTGCCGGCTTCCGTAGCTGCCGACGCCGCCACGGATGAGGACTGGGGCACGGAGTACATGGACCTTGACCTCGCCGTGGCGATGGTGGACAGCCTGGATGAAGCCGTCCGCCACATCCGCAAGTGGTCCACGGGCCACACGGAGGCCATCCTCACCAACGACCTCGCCAACGCCGAACGGTTCATTGCCGAGGTGGACTCCGCTGCCGTGATCGTCAACGCTTCCACCCGGTTTACCGATGGCGGGGAGCTCGGGCTCGGCGCCGAAGTGGGCATCTCCACCCAGAAGCTGCACGCCCGCGGGCCCATGGGGCTCACCGAACTCACCACCACCAAGTGGATCGTCCAGGGCGAAGGCCAGGTCCGCGGGTAGCAACGCGGTAACATAGACCAGACGCCAAAAAGCAGCGGAAAAGTCCGCTGCCCCAAAATACTTGAACCTAGGGGAGAACATGCTGTTCCAGCAGATCGCCACGACCATCGCCGCAGCAGGCGAAGCAGAACACGAGGAACTCGCGCCGCTGTGGGCTGAGCCGTGGGTCTTCGGCATCGTCATGTTTGCGATCCTCATGGTCATGATGTTCATCACGCTGTCCTACAACAACCTGGGCAACCGCCACACCGCCACGGAGGAGCACGCGGACCCGCACCGCCAGCACCCGAACAAGCACGATCACGGGCAGGGCCACTAACATTTCCCGCACTTTGCGCCGGAGCAGTGACAAGGGCCGGATCCGGCTTGGCGTGATGGGCGGGACGTTCGATCCCATCCATCACGGCCACCTTGTTGCCGCAAGTGAGGTGGCTGCAGAATTCGACCTGGACGAGGTCGTTTTCGTCCCCACCGGTCAGCCATGGCAGAAGTCCCATAAACGGGTCACCGAGCCGGAACACCGCTACCTCATGACGGTCATCGCCACCGCCTCCAATCCGCGGTTCACGGTGAGCCGGGTGGATGTGGACCGTCCCGGTCCCACGTACACCATCGACACCCTGCGCGACCTTCGCGCGCAGCGGCCGGACGCGGACCTGTTCTTCATCACCGGCGCCGACGCCCTGGCGCAGATCCTGTCCTGGAAGGACATCGACGAACTGTGGTCCCTGGCCCATTTCGTTGGAGTCACCCGTCCGGGCCACGTCCTTGACGGGATGGGGCGCGACGACGTCAGCCTCCTCGAGGTGCCGGCCATGGCCATCTCTTCCACAGACTGCCGCACCCGGGTAGCGGGAAACGACCCCGTTTGGTACCTGGTACCTGATGGCGTGGTGCAGTACATCGCGAAGTACGGCCTGTACGCCCCGGCAGCCGGGGACGATCAATCTTCCGAAGCACGCGAACGAGCCAGCACTGAATGAGTTCTCCATGAGCCAGGAACAGCCCCCCATCCGCAGCCGCCGGGAACTCCGGAAGGCGCGGGACGCCGCCCAGGAGTCGGCTGCCCCCACGGGCAAAGACCCCCTTTCGCCTGCCACAAAACCGTCGCCCGCCGCAACGGCCGGGCCGGGTGGTAAGGCCCAACAGCCCGTGGCCGCCGCTGCGCCTGCGCGCGCCAAACCTGCTGGTGCTAAGACTGCAGCTGCTCCGGACCAGGACCAGCAGCCCGTGGACCAGCCCGCCGCGGTGGCGGCCCACACACAACGGTCCTCGCAAATCCGCGCCCGTGACAGGGCAGCCCTGCGCACCATCAAGGACCTGGAGGAAAAGGAAGGCCAGCTTGCTGCGGGCGGTCCTCCCACCCGACGCCAGCTCCGCCTGCAGCAGCTCAAGGAGCAGGCCCTCACCTCGGCCAACCCGATCGTTCCACCCGCTGCCACTCCGCCTGTTGTCCCGTCGAAGGCTCCTGCCCGGCCGGGACCCGTCGGCGACAGTAAAGCTGCACCCTCCGCCGGGGGAGAGGGCAAGGCGCCGGGTGCGCCGTCCGGCGCTCCAGCCCCGAAGGATGCCGGCGTTCCTTCCGGCCCCGCAGGGATGACAGTGGAACAGGCGCTGGCGGCCCGTTCCCTGATTGCCGAGCAGGCCAAGAACCAAATCGCCAAGATGGAGCACATCGCCTCCATGGATCCGGAGGCTGTGGATCCCGGGATCCTTGCCGAGCAGATCGCCCTCGCGGAACGCGCAGCAGTACTGAACCGGCGAGCCATGGCCCGGCAGAAACTCGCGGAGCAGGCCGGCGGAGCCGGAGCCCCCGGCGAGAGCCAGGCCGCGGACGCCTCATCGACGCCGGCCCAGCCTAAGGCCGCGCACTTCGGGAACCCGCTGCCCCAGGCAGCCTCGCCTACGGCTTCCCAGCCGAAGGCAAGCCAGCCAGGGGCCAATCCGCCGAAAGACCGGCCGGGCCCGTCCACCACGAGCAACCTGGCCATGGTCACGCCGCTGGAATTCGTCCAGGTTCCCGGCGTGGACCGTCCCGTCATGAAGCCTCCGGCAACATCCCACGTTCCGGTCACCACCCGGCCGGGAACCAAGGTTCCTGCATCCGGAGGCAAGAAGAAGCCCGCTGCCAGGACCGGCCGAGCGGCCGAGCCGGTGTCCGGCCGGTCGCAGGTCATTGCGCGGGCCGAAGCGGCGGCTAAGGCGGCCACCCGGCCGAAGCCAGTTGTCTTCCCGGACAGCCAGGCCACCTTCGAGGACGTTCCGCGGGTCCCGGCCAGCTCGGCCTACGGGCTTGAGCCCCTGGATGCTGCCACCGCCGGCCTGGGCCGCGCGAGGCGCAACCGCATCCTGCAGTTCTGCATCCTGGCTTTCGGTGTCGTGGCCCTGGTGTCCGGCGTCGTCCTTATCATCAGCGGCATGACCCCCTGACCTGCCGCACCCTGTTTTTTTCATCAACGAGGAGTCCCGTGACTGCATCAGATACATCCATCACCATTGCCCGCGACGCCGCCAAGGCTGCCGCGGACAAGCTTGCCCATGACATTGTTGCCCTGGACGTGAGTGAACGCCTGGCACTGGCCGACGTCTTCCTCATCGCATCGGCCCCCAGCGAGCGTCAGGTCAACGCGATCGTGGACGGCATCGAGGAAGAACTCGCCAAGCAGGACCTGCGGCCTGTCCGCCGCGAAGGCCGTTCCGGCGGCCGCTGGGTCCTCCTGGACTACTCCGACATCGTCATCCACGTCCAGCACGAAGAGGACCGGGTCTTCTACGCGCTGGAGCGGCTCTGGAAGGACTGCCCCGTGGTGGACCTGCAGCTGGAAGATGCCGCTGCAGCCACGGCCGAAAGCGAGTAAACCCGCGCCGCTCCGGGGAGTATTCCCGATTTGGAATTCTTGGAACCGCTGATCTAAGATATTGGAGTTGCTTCGGGGAAACCCGAAAAAAGCTCTCAGGAGCGGCAGCAGTTCGGGGCTGTGGCGCAGCTGGTAGCGCACCTGCATGGCATGCAGGGGGTCAGGGGTTCGAGTCCCCTCAGCTCCACCGGAGAATCCGCCGGAATCGTCATGATTCCGGCGGATTTTTTTGTGCGTTCGATGGGTCGGCGGGGTGTCCGGAGGCCTTGCCGGCGACGGCACGAGCAATCGCCAAGGGGCAGGGTCGGCCCGCTCGCTGGAGCGATTTGGTGCTGCGGGGAAAGTGCATTAAGCTGGTCAGGTTGCTCCGGGGAAACCGACCGGGACAGTAAATTTCCGGGGCTGTGGCGCAGCTGGTAGCGCACCTGCATGGCATGCAGGGGGTCAGGGGTTCGAGTCCCCTCAGCTCCACGGAATAAAAGGGAACCATCACCTGTGATGGTTCCCTTTTGCGTTTCCGGTGGTGGAGTTACATCCACGCCGTGCGGCGAAGCGGCGGCTCGGCGCCGCCCGGGCGTTGGACCAGGACCTGGTTCACCCCGGTCAGGCCATTTTCAAAGCCGATGGCACTCGACGCCATGTACAGCCGCCAGATCCGGGCCCGGCCAACGCTGGCCAGGGCAACAGCCTGATCCCAGTTCTCCTCCAGCCGCCGCACCCACGCACGCAGCGTCAGGGCGTAGTGCCGCCGCAACGCCTCAACATCAAGGACCTCAAACCCCGCTCCCTCGAGAGCCACCACCATTTCACCCAGGCTGATCATCTCCCCGTCCGGAAACACGTACCGGGGAATGAACGAATCGGGGTCCGGATCGGTGGGGCCGGCATTCCAGGAAATGGCGTGGTTCAGGAGCCGCCCGCCGGGGCTGAGCAGTGAATACAGCGAGGACGCATAGCCGGGCGTTTGCTCACGGCCCACGTGCTCGGACATTCCAATGGAGCTGATTGCGTCAAACGGCCCGTCCGCCACATCCCGGTAATCCTGGACCCGGATCTCCACCTTCTCCGTCAGCCCCGCCTCGGCCGCCCGCTTCCGTGCCAGGTTGGCCTGCTCCGAGGACAACGTCACGCCCAGCACGTTGACGCCGTACTTTCCCGCCGCATGCAAGGCAAAACTGCCCCAGCCGCAGCCCACATCCAGCACGCGCATCCCGGGCTTCAGGCCCAGCTTCCGGCACACCAGATCCAGCTTGGCTTCCTGTGCGGCGTCCAGGCCGTCGACGCCGGCCGGGTTGTCTCTGGTGCTGCTCTCTCGGGTTCCGCCAGGCGCATCCGGCCAGACTGCGCAGGAGTAGACCATTGAGTTGCCCAGTACCAGGGCGTAAAAGTCGTTGCCGACGTCGTAATGGTGGGAGATGGCCGCGGCGTCACGGCGGCGGGAGTGCACCCGGCCTTTGCGGGCGACGCGGGCCTCTTCGGGCGGAGGCGCCGGGTTGGGCCCCACAGCGCCCAGCCGCACTGCCGTAGCCGCGAGCTTCCACAGCTGTGCAACCGTCGGCCGCCGGAACGGTCCCGGCTCGGCGAACTTGCCCGCCGAACTCAGGGCCGTGAAGGCGGCGAAAATGTCGCCCGGCGCGTCGAGTTCCCCGGCCACATAAGCCCGGCTGAGTCCCAGCTGGCCCGGCGACCACAGGATCCGCCGCAGCGCCCGACGTGACCGGAACTCCAGGACGGGGGCATCCCGGGGTCCTGCTTCGGAACCATCCCAGGCTTTCAGCCGCAAGGGCACGTCAGGCGTGCCAAGAACAATGGCCAAAGCCCTGGCCAGCCTGGCCGCACTGCTCCTGCCGGTGTCCACCGTGCTGCGTGTTGTTCCTGCCATCATCGTCCTCCGGTATCGCTGGCCGGGCCTCTATGGGCCAACCCTAAGGCCCGGACGTCCCGCCCGGCTATCATGGGGGAGTGATTGCTGCCCAAACCGATGTCGTGGTGATCGGTGCGGGACAAGCCGGACTATCCGCCGCCTTCCACCTGCAGCGCAGAGGGCTTGCGTATGAGATGTTCGACGCCGAGGCCGGGCCCGGCGGCGCATGGCGCCACCGCTGGAAGAGCCTCCGCATGGGCACCGTCAACGGAATCAGCGATCTACCGGGCATCGCCAAGCCTGCAGTGGATCCCCGTGAACCCAGCTCCGAGTTCCTCACCCGCTACTTCGGGGACTACGAACAGGAACTGGGCCTGACGGTCCGGAGGCCGGTCAAGGTCTCTTCAGTCAGCCGCGAAGACGATGACCCGGCAGGCCGGCTTCGCGTGCGCACCTCCAGCGGGGACTGGAGCGCCAAGGCGCTCATCAATGCCACGGGCACCTGGACCAGGCCGTTCTGGCCCATCTACCCGGGGCGGGACAGCTTCCGCGGCAGGCAGTTGCATGTGGCGGATTTCGTCTCCGCCACCGAATTTTCTGGCAAGCATGTGATTGTTGTGGGCGGGGGAATCTCGGCGGTCGGCCTCCTCGACGAAATCTCCCAAGTCACCTCCACCAGTTGGTTTACCCGCCGCGAGCCTGTCTGGCGCAACGACGAATTTGACGCCCGTGCCGGGCACGACGCCGTTGCACTCGTCGAGGAGCAGGTCCGGAAAGGCCTGCCGCCGCAGAGCGTGGTGTCGGTGACCGGGCTGATCCGGACTCCGGCGCTTCGGGCCGCGGCCGCGCGCGGCGCCCTCGACAGGCAGCCCATGTTCACCGCCATTGAGCCCGGCGGCGTCCGGCTGGCGGACGGCGGATTCCTTGCGGCGGACGTCATCCTGTGGGCCACCGGGTTCCGGGCAGAGCTGGAGCACCTGGCTCCGTTGCACCTTCGCGGGCCGGGCGGCGGAATCACCATGGACGGAACCCGGGTGGCAGCCGAGCCGCGCGTCCACCTGGTGGGCTACGGCCCGTCGTCGTCCACCATCGGCGCCAACCGGGCCGGCCGGGCGGCAGTGGCGGAGATCCTCAAGCTGCCCGGAGTGGCCCCGGCAGGGGAGCCGGTACCTTGGGGCTGAACCGGAGGGAATGGACCACGACCAATTCGCGGGTGGAGCACACCCCGCAGCTAACGAGCAACGGCAGGGAACACGTGGTAACAGACAGTCTTGACCGGATCTTCGGGATCCTTCGCCGGCGCCCGGACGTGGAAGCGCCCAACTTGCAGGCATGGGACGCCACGGACAGGCTCCTCCTGGAAACTGCCGCAGCTTCGGCGGGCCCCGGCAGCGCTGTCGCCATCATCGGCGACCGCTACGGTGCCCTCACGCTGGGTGCCCTGGACCTGTTGGCACCTGCCACGCTGCGGGTGCACCAGGACCTGGTCACCGGCGAACGCGCGCTTCAGCAAAACGCCCTCGCATGGCAGGCGGAAAACGAGAGGGACGACGGCGGCAGCGGCCGGGTGCCGGAGTTCCGCCAGTTGCCGCTCGGCGCCGACCTCCTCACCGGGGCGGAGGTGGTGCTGCTGCAGTTGCCGAAAACGCTGGCCGAGCTGGAGGAAGTGGCTGCCGCGGTTGCCCGTCACGCGGCGCCCGGAGCGCTGCTGCTCGCCGGCGGGCGGGTGAAACACATGTCGCTCGGCATGAACGGCGTCCTCGAACGGTATTTCGACTCGGTCCAGCCCCAGCTCGCCCGGCAAAAATCCCGCGTCATTGTGGCTTCCCACCCGAAGGCGGGCCAGCCGCCAACGTCTTTTCCCGTCGTCGTGCACCTCGGCGAACTCGGCCTGGACGTGGCAGCCCACGGAGCCGTGTTCGCGGGCCCCAAACTGGACATCGGCACCCGGTTCCTGCTGACTTTCCTTTCGGCCATGAAACCGGCCCGGCACGCGGTGGACCTTGGCTGCGGGACAGGAATCCTCGCCGCCATGTACGCCAGGAAATTCCCGGAGGCGCAGGTGACCGCCACGGACCAGTCGGCCGCGGCTGTTGCCTCGGCACTTGCCACCGCCCGGGCAAACGGGCTCGACGGGCGGATCAGCACGCTGCAGGATGATGCCCTGAGCACCATGCCCGACGCCGGCGCGGACCTGGTCCTGCTGAATCCGCCGTTCCACGTAGGCGCAGGGGTCCACACGGGGGCGGGCCTGAAGCTTATAGAGGCGGCTGGCCGGGTGCTTGCTCCCGGCGGTGAACTCTGGACCGTTTACAACAGGCACCTGCCCTACCTTCCCGCCCTGGAACGGGAGGTCGGGCCCACCACCGTGGAGGGAAACAACCCCAAATTCACTGTCACGCGCAGTGTCCGGCGGTCCGCCAGATAGCCACGGGCCGCCGCCACGCCGGGCAGCCAACCCGGCTATGTGTCTGTGACCACGCGTAACGTACGATTCAAGCAGCACCACAACTACGTGGCCCAAGACGTTTAGGGGTAACCGTGTCTGAAATCCGCCAATCCTCACCGAGGCGCGGAACCAACCTGCCACGGATGGGGGATTTCAACCTCACAGTCATCCTTGACGCCATCCGCCGGACCTCGGGCGGGCTCAGCCGGGTTGAACTGGCCCAGATCGTCGGATTGTCCCCGCAGACCATCTCCAACATCTCCCGCCGCCTGCTGGACCAGAACCTGATTGTCGAAGCCGGCAAGGAAGGCAGCGGCCCGGGTAAGCCCCGGACCATCCTCCGCCTCAACCCCAAGGGCATGTACGCCGTCGGAGTCCACCTTGACCCCGCCGTGACCACCTTCGTCGTCATGGACCTGGTGGGATCAGTCGTCCAGCACGCGCGGATCGACACTCCCGGCGGCAACGATCCGTCAGCCGTCATAGCCACCATCGCAGCCCAGGTTGCCCAGGTGGTGGAGGAATCCGGCGTCGACCGGGACCGGATCGCCGGACTCGGCGTGGCTGCGCCCGGCCCCATCGACCTGGACAACGGAACGGTGGTGGACCCGCCGCTGCTTCCGGGGTGGGACCGGGTGGAGCTGCGCAACGCCCTGTCCGAGGCCACCGGATACTCCGTCCTGGTGGACAAGGACGTCACCAGTGCCGCAGTGGCCGAAACCTGGGCCGGCGGCCCGAGCGGGGCCGGCAGCTTCGTGTTCATGTACATGGGCACCGGCATCGGCTGCGGCATTGTCCTCAACGACGAAGTCGTCCGCGGCACGTCAGGCAACGCCGGGGAAATCGGCCACATCATGGTGGACCCGGACGGACCCCCGTGCGATTGCGGGCTGCGCGGCTGTGTTAAATCGTCCTGCATCCCGCAGGTCCTGGTGGCTGAGGCAGAGGCCGCAGGCATCCTGAACGGCACCAGGCCCGGCAACAGCGGCGCGGAAGTCCAGCAGAGCTTCGCGAGGCTGTGCGAACTGGCCGACGCCGGTGACGAACGCGCCATGGCCATCATCGACAAATCCGCCACCCTTGTGGCCCGTGCCATTTCCGTGGTGACCAACACGCTGGACGTGGAGAGGGTAGTGTTCGGCGGCCCCTTCTGGAGCGGCATGGCGGACCGGTTCCTGGCCAAGGTGCCCCAGCTGCTCGAAGCAAACAGCGCCGCCCGGCTCATCCATCCCATCGAAGTAGTCGGCACAGGCGTGGGCGAAGACGTGGGTGCGATCGGCGCGGCGTCACTGGTCCTCGAACACACCCTGGCGCCCCGGGCGCAACGGCTCCTGCTGGAAAGCTAGGGGCGCCGCGTACCGCCGGTTCAGCCCGCTTCAGTCGATGTCTTCGAACACCACACCGAACGGCAGGGTGTCATCCACATGCGCCTGGTGGCCGGTGGATCCGGGGTTGTAGGTGACCCGGACGCCGTGGAGCTTGTCCGCTGCCGACTGCTGCAGGACAGGCTTAACTGTGCTGATGAACAGCTCGCTTTTGTCGGAAAGAAATTCCTTGTAACTGGCTGGAAGCTCGCTCATGGCAAAAGGATAGACCTGCGTGCCCTGGATGGGGAGTGGTCCCCATCCAGGCCGTCCTTCCGGGACGTGGTGCACCGGATGTGGATAGGATTGCTGGCGGAGCGCAGCGGGCAGGCCCGCTGCGCCACGAACAGCCACCAGGGGGAATCCAGTGCTTCAAACCAGCGCGTCCGCGAGAATCGAACCGGCCGAACTGGCCCGGGCGCAGCAGGTGGTGGCCGGCATATCCCGCAGCTTCGAGGCCAAGGTGGTGGGCCAGGCCCGGCTCCGCGAATCCCTGCTGGTTGGCCTGCTGACCGGCGGCCACGTCCTGCTCGAAAGCGTCCCCGGGCTGGCTAAAACCACCGCAGCCCAAACTGTGGCGGAGGCGGTCAGCGCAGGATTCCGCCGCATCCAGTGCACCCCGGACCTCCTGCCCAGCGACATCGTGGGAACGCAGATCTACGACGCGGCCAAGGGCACTTTCGTCACGCAGCTTGGCCCGGTCCACGCCAATATCGTGCTGCTGGACGAGATCAACCGCTCCAGCGCCAAAACCCAGAGCGCCATGCTCGAAGCCATGCAGGAGCGGCAGACGTCCATCGGCGGCCAGGACTACAAACTGCCGTCCCCGTTCCTGGTGCTGGCCACGCAAAACCCCATTGAGCAGGAGGGCACCTACCAGTTGCCCGAAGCCCAGATGGACCGGTTCATGCTCAAGGACGTGCTGGACTATCCATCCCCGGCGGAAGAAGCAGAAATCATCAGGCGCATCGAAGCCGGCGTTTTCAGTCCGGAGCAGGTCCCGGCAGCCGCCGTATCGCTGGACGCGGTCAGGGCTGCGCAGGACCTGGTCCGGCGCATCTACCTCGACCCCGCGATCGTCAACTACATCGTGGGCCTGGTGTTCGTCACCCGCAACGCGGGCCAGTACATTGAGCGTCGGCTGGCGGACTTCATCGAGTACGGCGCCAGCCCCCGTGCCAGCATCGCCTTCAGCCAGGCCGCCCGGGCCGTGGCCCTCCTGCACGGCCGCGACCACGTTATTCCGGAGGACGTCAAAGCTTTGGCGCACCGGGTGCTGCGCCACCGGATCATCCTCAACTTTGATGCCGTCGCGGAGCAGGTGCCGGTCGAAACGGTGATCGACGCCGTCGTCGCCGCCGTCCAAACGCCCTGAGGACGCCGGGATGACCAGCCTCCTGCACAGGGTGAAATTGAAGATGGCCATCTTCGCCCACCGCAAAGCCCGGGGAATGCTCGACGGCGAGTACGGTTCAGTTTTCCGCGGACGCAGCCTCGACTTTGATGACCTGCGCGCCTACGTCCCCGGCGACGAAGTACGCGACATCGACTGGAAAGCCTCGGCCCGGCACGGATCGCCGTTGATCCGCCGCTACGTCGCGGTCCGGCGGCAGACGGTCATCCTGGTCACGGACACCGGGCGGAACATGGCAGCTGTCTCGCGGTCAGGCGAGGTTAAGAAGGACATCGCCGTCATGGCCCTGGGCGTGGCCGGATACCTGGCGTTGCGGCACGGCGACGTGGTGGGGCTGGTCAGCGGCGACTCTGCAGCCACCGGCACCATCCCCGCGAAGGCCGGAGAAGCCCACCTGGAACGGCTCCTCCGGCACGTCGACTCCCGTGCGGGCCTGGACGCTGCCCCCAGCAGGATCGAGGACCAGCTGGACCACGTGGCGCGCACCGTCAAAGGACGCAACCTCCTCTTCGTCGCAGCGGACGAAATTCCGGCGTCCCCTGCCCTGGAGCAGCTGCTCCGCAGGCTCCGGGCCCAGCACGAAATCCTCTGGCTCACCATCCGGGATGCGGATCTGGTGTCCTCCGGAGCCGGGCCCGGCGACGATGCAGGGTACTTCAGCGTCAGCGACTCCGCTGTCCTCCCGATGCACCTTGCCGCCACGAAGGCCATTGCCACCGCCTACGCCGATGCAACGGCTGAGCGGGATGCAGGCCGCAACACCATGCTGCGGCGGGCCGGCATCACCGAGGGGACTGTGGACGGCAGCCAGGACGTGGTCAGCGCGCTCTTCGCACTCCTGGAAAGGCACCGCCGTGCAGGATGAGCCCGCCTTTTTCGGCCCCCTCCAGTACAGCCCGGCATGGATGTGGGCCGGCTTCGCCCTGATCGTGCTCGTGGCAGCGTGGTACGTCTTCGTTTTTGCCTCCACCCGTCCGCCACGGGCCGCCCCCGAACACCAGCGGCCCGCCCAGCTGACCGACCTCGCCGCCCTCAAGGCCGCCTACATCCAGCGCATCAACGACGCTGAGCAGGACGCCGCGGCCGGAACCACGGATGCCCGTGCGGCCCATCAGGACATCAGCCACCTGCTTCGCCGCTTCGTCCGCGACGCCTCGGGAGTGGACGCCCCGCGGATGACGCACGCCGACCTGGAGCGGCACCCCCTGCCCGCGGCCGCCGCTGCTGTCGGCGCCATCTACCCGGGAGAATTCGGTCCGGAGCCGCTGCCGCCCGTATCGGCCACCGCGGCCGCGGCCCGGGAGACGGTGCGGGCATGGAGCTGATGTTCTGGTGGCTGCTCCCCGCAGCAGCATTGGCGGCCGCTGGAGCAGCCTGGGTCGCCGTGCGCCACCGGCAGGTGGACGTCCGACGCCGGCCTGCCGCCCACAGCGACCGCCTCACCATGCTGCCCGAGTACCAGGACGCCCTGCGCCGCCACCGCCGGTGGCTTGCCGCGGCAGGGATCGCCTGCGCCGCGTTGCTTGCCTCGGCCGCCGTTGCAGCGGCGCGCCCCGTCCAGCTCACCACCACGGTGCCGGAGCAGCGCAACCGGGACATCATGCTGTGCCTGGACGTTTCGGGCTCCATGAGCAGCGCCGACGCTGCCGTGGTGGAAGTCTTCGCCGAGCTGGCCCGGGAATTCGACGGTGAACGGATCGGGCTGACCATCTTCGACAGCACCGGCAGCCAGGTCTTCCCGCTGACGGACGACTACGGGTATGCCCGCGACCAGTTGCTGCTGGCACGCGACGCCTTCGAGGGCAAACCGGGAAGCTCCGGTTTCCTGGACGGCACCTGGGGCGGACGCGGCTCCTCGCTCATCGGCGACGGGCTGGCCTCCTGCCTCAGCGGGTTCCCCCGCACCCAGGACAGGGACGCAGGGGCGGACGGCACGGCAGCGAAACGCTCCCGGTCGGTGGTGCTTGCCACTGACAACTATGTATCCGGCAATCCGATCCTGACGCTTTCACAGGCAGCGGCGCTGGCCAAGGACAGGACAGTTCGCGTGTACGCATTGAACCCGGGGGACCTGGACTACGGTTCCGATGCCGGGCAGCCGGCGGCTCAGCTCCGCACGGCAGCGAAATCCACGGGGGGCTCCTACCACGCGCTGGACAATCCCGGGGCAGTGCCGGGCATCGTTGCCGCGGTGCAGGAGACGGAGGCCACCGCTTTGAAAGGCACCCCGAGGGCAGTGGTCTCAGACCAGCCGGTCCTTCCGCTGGGGGTGGCCGTCCTGTCCGGGATAGCGCTCGGCGCCGCACTGTGGAGGATGCGGCTATGAACCGGATCCGGCTGACGGGGCTTAGCCCCTGGCTGCGCCGCGGCTTGCTGGCAGCGTTCCTGGTAGCGGCGCTGTGCCGCCCTGCCTTGCCGGGCGGTACCTCGCAGGCAGCCACCACGGACCTGAACGTGTTCTTCGTGGTGGACACCACCACCAGCATGGTGGCCGAAGATTACGGGACCTCAGCTCCGCGCATGAGTGGTGTCCGGCAGGACATCATGGCCATTGCCAAGGAACTGCCCGGGGCACGGTTCTCGCTGATCACCTTTGACACGAAAGCCTTTGTCCGGATGCCCCTGACCACCGACACCCTGGCGCTGCAGACCATGGTCACCGTCCTGGAGCCGCAGGTGACCGCCTTCGCCAAGGGCAGCAGCATCACAGCCGCCCGCCAGGTCCTTTCCGAGCGCCTCGACGCCGCGCGTGAGAGCCACCCGGAGCGCCCGCGGCTGGTGTACTACCTGGGCGACGGCGAGCAGACCAGCGGAAAGGAGCCGGAACGCTTCAACCTGGACGGCAGCCTGGTGGCCGGGGGAGCGGTACTGGGGTACGGCACCGCCGCCGGCGCCCGCATGAAGGAAAACTCCGGTAATCCGGGTGAAGCCGCGGACGGGCCCTACGTGCGTGACGGTGCCGGGGCAGACGCCCTGTCCCGCATCGATGAGCCGCGGCTGCAGGATATGGCCCGGCAACTGGGCGTCCCGTACGTGCACCGGCAAGCCGGAGACCCCGCTGCCCCCATGATGCAGGAGGTCCGCCCGGGCACACTCGAGCGCAGCGGCGATTCAGTGGAGGGCCGGACGGAGCTGTACTGGCTGTTCGCGGCGGGGGCCTTCGCCCTCGCCCTGCCGGATGCTGTGATGATCATCCGCCGGTACCGGGAGCTGCCCCGTGCAGCGTCCCCCGCCCCGGCCAGGGCAGCCGAAAGGGGGGAGCGCGTCCCATGACCGCCACCAAACCCTTGCCACCCAACGGGCCCCAGCGCCAAACGACGGAAGCGGCACACGGGGGCCGGGCCAACGGGAAGGACCAACACCAGAGCCCTCAGCAGAGCCTTGGACGTCTGCGGAAGCGGCGCCTGCTGCTGGCGGGCTCGGCCGTGCCGGTCATCATGGTACTCGGCATCGCCGCCAAGCTCCTGAGCCTGGGCGTCTTCGGCGGCCAGGCGGCCGCGGCATTCGACGCCAAGGATGCCGGTGCTGCCGCGGCCGCCGCCGGCTGGCTTCAGCCCCTCAACATTCCGGAGCCCCACAAGGCCCCGTTCGCCGCCGGGGACGCCGACGCCCTCACCGGCAACTTCGACGCCGCCCGGCAACATTTCGCCGAAGCCCTGGACCTGGTTCCCGGAAGCGCCGCCGGGTCCGCCGATGCCTGCGTCATCAGGGTGAACCTCGTACTGGCGACCGAACGCCTGGGCGACGACAAACTGCGCGCGGAGGACCCGGCGTCGGCCGCGGCGCTTTTCTCCGACGCACTGGGCATGGTCAAGGCGGCACCGGACGGATGCTTCGCCAGTCCCTCGGGGACAGGTGATGGCTCCGCGGGGGAGCGGCTGGACGAAGCCGGCGGACGCCTGGCCGGGAAACTGGAAGCCGCCGGCAAGGACGGTGACGCTGCACAGCAGCCCACTGAAGAACCAGGCCCCGCGAGGAATGAGGCGGACTCCCCGGAGCAAAGCCAGCTGGAACAGCTCGAGGAGAGCGCACGGCAGTCCCAGCGCGAACGCAACACCGGGCGGGAGCGGGAGGACTACCTCAACGACACCGGGTACAACCAGGGCCCGGACCGGCCCTGGTAAGCGTGCCGACCCCAGTGGGGCAGCTGGGGCGAACAATCTTCAGCAGCGCATCGAAACCGGGCGTAAAACTGTGTCTTAATTCGGACCCGACTTGAACCGGCCGCCAGCCCGCTCATAAAGTCGTAGGCAAGTTACCCTGGTAACGTGTCAGCGATCCTCCGTTCGGAGGGTGTGGGTGCCCCCATGTGGGCCTGACATTTGCTCACGGACAACTTCAACACAGGCGTAACGGTCGCGGCTGCGTCCCTGTGGAGTTCTTCCGTATTCCCAAACTCAAGTTCATTGCCGGTTCCCTGCAGCGTCATCCCCGGGGAGCTCCAATGGCCCAAAGCCAAGGACGCAAATGTCACCTTTAAGCCCTATCGGCACACAGCCAAACCCCTCAGACGCCGCCCCGGTGGCGCTGTCCTACGAACTTTTTCCGCCCCGTTCGCCGGCCGCTGCCGAAACGCTGTGGACCACCATCCGGGAACTGGAAACCACGGAACCGGACTACGTCTCCGTCACGTACGGTGCCAGCGGATCCAACCGGGACACTGCCATCGAGCTGATCGACCGGCTCCTCCTGGAAACCACCCTTCGGCCGCTGGCGCACCTCACCTGCGTGGGTAACACCCCGGAGCAGCTCGCCGGCGTCATCGGCCAGCTGCTGGACACCGGTGTGCGCGGGATTCTGGCCCTCCGCGGCGACCTTCCCAACGATGCAAGCCAGCCCGTCAACGGCTCCCTGCGCTACGCCCAGGACCTGATCGAGCTGATCCGCCGCGTGGAGCAGCGCAGGTCGGCCCTGCTGTGTGCAGGCAAGGTTGCGGTGGGTGTGGCGGCGTATCCCGCCCGCCATCCGGAGTCACCCAGCGAGGAACACGACGTTGAGGTTCTGCTGGCCAAGCAGCGCTCCGGTGCGGACTTCGCCATCACCCAGGTGTTCTTCCACTCCTCGCAGTACTTGGACCTCCTCACCCGGGCACGCCGTGCCGGAGTGACAATCCCGATCATCCCGGGTGTCATGCCGTTCACAAGCCTTCGCCGCGTCAAGCGCCTGGGCGAACTCGCAGGCGTGGAACCGTCGGCGGAACTCACGGAGCGGCTGGCCGCGGCCGATACGGACATCGAGCGCCTCCACGTCGGCGTCGATGCCACCGTGGACCTGGCCAACGCGGCATTGGACGCCGGCGCTCCCGGAATCCACCTCTACACGTTTAACGAGCACCAGAGCGCGCTGGAGGTGCTGGACAAGCTGGCCCTTCCGCGCCATACCCGCGCCGGCAGCCGCAGCATCACCAACCGGACCCAGCTCGCCAGCTGAGCCGCATCGTTCGCCTCACAGGACCAAACTGCCGTGGCCCCCGGTGACCAGCCGGCGTCGTGACTCTTCAGGACTCCCAGACGATCTCGTCGTCGACGACGCCGTCTTCATCGGCAGAGGCAACCAGCACCTCGTCCGTAAAGTGCTCGCCCAGCGTGAAGTCCAGGACAAAGTAGCGCTCGGGCTGCCCGGGGTAGATGGCGAGGTGGCCCAGCTTCAGGGCCTTGAGGAAGACATCGTTGGTGAGCTGGCTGCGTTCTTCCACGCCGAAGACCTTCTGCAGGTGCTCATCCTTGAGGGCGTTGCAGTGGAAATGCAGGTACTCCTGCGGGCTGGTGCCCTCCTGGTCGAGTTCCTCGGCGATCATCTCGCGCACTTCATCAACGAGTTCGGGCAGGAAGCGCAGCCGGTAGTCCACCTTGCGCAGGGCCGCTTCATCGAAGTGGTCGTGGGCCGTGACATTCAGGTCAATCTTGAGCGGGTGGCCACGCAGCTCATGCTTGGCGGCAAAGAAGTGATCCCTGCCGTGATTGAGCTCAATCTCGCCAAAATGCTGGCTGGCTACCTTGTTCATAGATTCAACATAGCCCCGAAGGGCAGCGCATTCCAGCGTTCACGCCTAATTCACCGCGGTGCGCATTCCGGCCAGAGTCTCCGCCAGCAGGTCGACAAACAGCTGCACCCGGGCCGTTTTCCGGTCATTGATCAGGAGCGCAAAAACGTTGCGCGCAAGCCGGATTTCAGGGACGTCGAGCACCACGACGCCGGCGGGCTTGTTCCGCAGCGCCAGTTCCGGGACCAGGGCTGCACCCAGTCCGGCGGCCGCCATCTCGAGGCTGGCATGGAAGTCGTCGCTGTGCGCCACCACGCGGGGGTGGAGGTTGCAGCCGGCGAACAGCCGTTCGATCACCATGGCGTCGCTGGTGCCTGGATGGTGCATGATCCACGGCAGCTCGGACAGGTGTTCGGCTGACACCCCTGCGTCCGGCCGGAATCCCCAGTCGCGGGGGAGGACCACCCGGAAGTCGTCGTCGCCAATCCACTGCCTGTTAATAGTGGCCGGCCACGCCACCCCGGTCTGCCCCACCTGGAAAACCACGGCGAGGTCCAGGTCTCCTCCCGCGCGCAGCCCCTGGATGGTTTGTCCCGGTTCGGCCACCGAGACGCGGAGGTCGATGCCGAGGTTCTTCCAGGCCGGATTCTTCAGGATCCGGGGGAGGACGTAGGTGGCGAGACTGGGGAAGATGCCCAGCCGGAGTTCCTGGCTCGCGGCATCCTGGGTCTTCGACGCGGCAGCCATCAGGGCCTCGATGTCGGTGAGCACCTTGGCCGCATGACGCGTCATGACGACGGCGGCCTCCGTAGGCACCACGCTGCGCGCCGAACGTTGGAAGAGGATGGTGCCTGTGTCCCGCTCAAGGGCTGACATCTGCTGGGACACCGCCGAAGCGGTGTAGCCCAGGGTCGCCGCAGCAGCAGCGAACGAGCCCAGGCGGGTGACCTCCATGAGTGTCTTCAGGTGTACCGGATTGACCACCAGCCAACAGTACTCCGAGTGCCGTGCCCCTAACTCCGGCTGCCGCACCCGTAGGGTTGGACAAAAAGGGCGGCAATCCGCCCATCCGCTCCAGGTCCGGCACCGAATTGCCGTTTGTATAGCCGTCCAGCGGCAGATGTTCAGCAGAGGAGCATGGATTGTCACCTAACCCAGCAGCGAGTGGGGGCGAAAGGCGGCGCGTTGCCGTCATTGGCAGCGGAGTGGCAGGCCTGACCGCCGCCTACGTCCTCAACCGGCAGGACGACGTCACCTTGTTCGAGGCCGATTCCCGCCTGGGCGGGCATGCCCACACACATGACATGCCCCAGCCGGACGGCTCCCTGATGGGTGTGGACACGGGGTTCATCGTCCACAACGAACGCACCTATCCCACCCTCCTGCGGCTGTTTGCCGAGCTTGGGGTCGAAACCCAGGACTCCGAGATGAGCATGTCCATCCGCTGTGACGGCTGCGGCCTGGAGTATGCAGGGGCCCGTGATGGAGCCCGCGGCATCATTGCGAAGCCCTCGAGCCTGTTCCGTGGACGCTACCTGCTGATGCTGCTGGAAGTCACCCGGTTCTACCGCAGGGCCCGCGCACTGCTGAAGACTGCCCCGGCGTCGGCCGTCAGCGGCAACCCGAAGACGCCGGAACCCACGCTCGGAGAGTTCCTGGCCCGCGAAAACTTCAGCCAGTACTTCATCTCCCACTTCATGACGCCGGTGGTCAGCGCGGTGTGGTCGTGCGATCCGACTACCGCACTGAACTATCCTGCCCGCTACTTGTTCACGTTCCTTGGCCACCACGGACTGCTCGGCCTCAAAGGCTCGCCGCAGTGGCGGACGGTCACAGGCGGATCGGCGCGGTATGTGGAAAAGCTGGCGGCAACGCTGCCGGACGTCCGGCTCAACACGCCCGTTACCGCCATCCGGCGCCATGACGCAGGCGTGGAGCTCGCGGCCGGAGACACGCTGGAAGACTTTGACGCCGTCGTTATTGCCACCCATCCGGCGCAGGCCCTCGGATTCCTTGCCGACGCCACCCCGGAGGAGAAGGAAGCCCTCGGCGGCATGCCCTATTCCGTGAACCATACGGTCTTCCACCGCGACCCGGCCGTGCTGCCGTCCGCGGAGAACGCGAGGGCCTCGTGGAATTACCGTTTGCCGTCCTGTGATGCCCGGCCGGACAGGGTCCTGGTCAGTTACGACCTCACCCGCCTGCAGCGGCTTGAACCGCAGGACGGCCGCCCCTACCTTGTCAGCCTGGGCGAGTCCGATCTCATCGGAGATGACACCGTGCTGGAGCGGATGGTGTACGAACACCCCCAGTACACGCCCGAATCGCTGAAGGCACAGGAGGCGATTTCCGCCCTGAGCGACAGCAAGGTTGCCTTTGCCGGCGCCTACCTCGGGTGGGGCTTCCACGAAGACGGAGCCCTTGCCGGAGTCCGCGCCGCGGAAAAGCTGGGCCGCCAGTGGGCCCCCGTCAACGCCGGCCCCACGGATGCTGCTGACGAGGGGGAGCGCGAGTTTGCCCAGGCGGCGGAACCCTCGTGAGCTACGGTGTAGCCATGAACGCCGGCACAGCCACCACCGATGGTGCCGCGGCCCCTGCGGCGGCCATCTACCGGACCTCTATTTCACACGTGCGGCAAAGCCCGCTGAAGAACGCGTTCACCTACCGGAGCTACAGCTGGTTCGTCGACGTCGACCGGTTGCCCCGCGTGCCCGCCTGGCTCCGGCCGCTGGCGGGATTCCACGCCGGCGACCATCTTGGCAACCCGGACGACAGCATCCGGTCCAACGTGGAACGCTACCTGCGGACCCAGGGCATCGAGCCCGACGGCGGTGCCATCCGGATGCTGACCAGCGCCCGGGTCTTCGGTTACGTCTTCAACCCGCTGTCCCTGTTCTGGTGCTACCGGAGCGATGGCGACCTCCAATGCGTCGTTGCCGAGGTCCACAACACGTACGGTGAACGCCACTGCTACCTGCTCCGGACGGACGCGGCAGGCCGGGCATCGGTACCCAAAGCGTTCTACGTCTCACCCTTCAACGACGTCGACGGGCAGTACCGGATGAAGCTGCCGGCGCCGGGGGAGCGGCTGGCGGTCTCGATCGTGCTGGAGCGCGAAGGTCAGCGGCCCTTCTTGGCCACCATGGACGGACGGCGGCGTCCCGCCACCGCACGGAACATCATCGCCGCCGCAATCCAGGTGCCGGCCGCGCCGCTTCTGGTATCCGCCCTGATCAGGGTGCAGGGCATTAAACTCTGGGCAAGACGCCTGCCCGTCGTCACCAAGCCACACCACACCTCACAGGAGGCAGTTCAATGACAATGACGGACGACAACGGCACCGCCGCAGCCCACTCCAAGGCAGGCAACCCGGCCGGGGGCAACGGCCCCGCCACCTGGACGCCCACCGGAGTGCCGGCATCGCCCGCCACCATCGATCCGGAGATCTGGCCGGGAGTTGCCCGGCCGCCGTCGGGAGCCAAAGCTGCCGTGGCAGGCAGGGCGGCAGGCCTGCTCTTCAGAGGGGCCGCTAAACGGCTGCCCCTCCGTGTGGCGTACCCGGACGGAACGGTGCTGGGCACGGGCGGCCCCGACGCGCCGGTGATGACGATGGTCCGGCCGGAGGCTTTCGAAGTCCGGATCGGCGACAACGGCCTGATCGGGCTCGGCGAATCCTTCATGGCCGGCGACTGGGAAGCCAGCGACCTCGCAGCCGTCCTGGAGGTCTTTGCTGCGTCCGTTGACAGCCTGATCCCCATGCCGTTGCAGAAGCTCCGCTCCCTGTACCTGCCGCGCACGCCCCGGCAGGAACGGAACGCGGAGCAGAACACGCGAAGCAACATCTCACGGCACTACGACCTGTCCAACGAGCTGTTCGCCAACTTCCTTGACACCACCATGAGCTACTCGTCGGCGCTGTTCCCTTCGGCTGCGGGACCGCTGGATTCGGTGGACTTCGGTGTCCTGGCGGAGGCGCAGCGGTCGAAGATCGACAGGCTGCTGGACAAAGCCGGCGTGGGCCAGGGAACCAGGCTCCTGGAAATCGGCACCGGGTGGGGCGAGCTGGCCCTCCGGGCCGCCGCCCGCGGCGCTACGGTCTACAGCGTGACGCTTTCCAGCGAGCAGCAGGCTTTGGCGCAGGCGCGCATCGCCGAGGCCGGGTATGCAGACAAGGTGACAGTGGCACTGAAGGATTACCGCGCGGTGGAAGGCGAGTACGACGCCGTGGTGTCCGTGGAGATGATCGAGGCAGTGGGCTACGAGTACTGGCCCATTTACTTCCAGACCATCGACCGCGTCCTGGCCCCGGGCGGGAAGGTGGCCATCCAGGCAATCACCATGCCCCACGGCAGGATGCTGGCCACCCGCAACGCCTACACCTGGGTGCACAAGTACATCTTCCCCGGCGGGTTCCTTCCGTCCGTGCGGGCCATCGAAGGGGTCACGCAGCAGCACACCACCCTCCGAGTGCGGGAGCGCATGGGGATGGGTGACCATTACGCTGCCACCCTCCGCCTGTGGGAGGAGCGCTTCCTGGCCAGGTCCGCCGAGGTGGACGGGCTGGGCTTCGATGCGGTGTTCCAGCGGATGTGGCTGTTCTACCTCTGCTACTCGCGTGCCGGGTTCCAGTCCGGCTACCTGGATGTCCAGCAGATCGTGCTGGACCGGAGGGAGGCGCAGCTCTAGCGCCACCTTGCCCGGGTGAAAGCTGGGGGGCGCACGACGCCGGCCTGCCGCCGTCGTGCGTTTGCTCACCCAAGGGGGTTCCGAAGGTCACTTCGGGACCCCCTTTCGGCTGTCCGGAGCCGTCCCGCGGACGGCCGCGACACGCCGTCTTTTCTCCGACACGCTGGGGTTTAAATGTGGCTAAGTACTCCACAGGGTGTGGATGGCGTCCACGAAATCGCCGGGATTCCGGACATTTTGAAGGGGCCCGCCTGTGGATTAAAGGTGCATTAAATGACATACTTGTAATACATCATCTAGGGGTTCCTGAGCGGCGTCTGCACTACATGTAGTATCGACATACAGCTTGGACGGGGACACCGGACCAGCGAAGATTTCGACTAAGGGGACAGGGACAATGACCGTAACGGTTTACACGAAGCCTGCTTGTGTTCAGTGCAACGCCACCTACCGGGCTCTTGATAAAAAGGGCATCACCTACCAGAGCGTTGACATCTCCCAGGACGCTGAGGCACTCGACCGCCTGAAGGCGCTGGGCTACATGCAGGCTCCCGTTGTGGTCACCGACCAGGACCACTGGTCAGGCTTCCGCCCGGACAAGATCGAGGAACTGGCGCTTTCCGCAGTTTCCTCCGTGGCCTAGGAAATCCGCTTTTCCTTCAAACCAGCCAGCTGAGGTGACTTCCATCGCAGCACCAGCAGCGCAGCAGGGACGCAGGGCCCTGCACAACCACGCGGCTCAGCGCGTGGAGGTGTCCCCGCCCGTCCGGGCAACGGATGAAACCGAAGCAGTCCGGACCGGCAGCCAGCTCATCTATTTTTCTTCGACTTCCGAGAACACCAGCCGCTTCGTTGTGAAGCTCGGCCGGGAAGTGGCCCGGATCCCGCTTTATGCGAAGGACGCACCCCTCCTCGCCACCCGGCCGTTCGTGCTGGTGGTGCCCACTTATGGCGGCACCGGGGGAGAGGGGTCAGTCCCGAAGCAGGTCATCCGGTTCCTGAACAACCCGCAGAACAGGCAGCTGCTCCGCGGAGTGATCGGCGCCGGAAACACAAACTTCGGGGACAACTACTGCCTGGCGGCGGACATCATCGCCGCCAAATGCCAGGTACCCCACCTTTATCGATTCGAACTTATGGGAACGCCGGAAGACGTCACCCGGGTCAACCAAGGATTGGACACGTTTTGGACACGACTGTCGCAGACACAGAAGTAACCAT
Source organism: Pseudarthrobacter sp. 1G09 (assembly GCF_050038305.1). Classification (NCBI taxonomy): domain Bacteria; kingdom Bacillati; phylum Actinomycetota; class Actinomycetes; order Micrococcales; family Micrococcaceae; genus Pseudarthrobacter; species Pseudarthrobacter sp. 1G09. Next base: position 2,542,491 of record NZ_CP188306.1, on the reverse strand, counting down.
GGCCCAGAAGCCTGAGATGCCTGCCGCCTACAAGGGTTTGGGCTATCACGAGCTGAACGCGATGCTGAACCTGTACGGCCCGAACGGAGAGATCCAGTTCGGCGCCGACCGCGAGGCTGCGCACCAGTACTTCCTGCAGCACGTTAACAACAACACCGTGTTCTTCCATGACCTGGAAGAGAAGCTCGAGTACCTGGTCAAGAACGACTACTACGAGCGCGAGACGCTCGACCAGTACACGATGAACTTCATCCGCGAACTCTTCAACCGCGCGTACAAGAAGAAGTTCCGCTTCGAGACCTTCCTGGGCGCGTTCAAGTTTTACACGTCCTACACGCTGAAGACGTTCGACGGGAAGCGCTTCCTGGAGCGCTACGAGGACCGCGTGTGCATGGTGGCCCTGCACCTGGCCCGCGGCGACGAAAAGCTTGCCCTCCAGATGGTGGACGAGATCATCGACGGCCGCTTCCAGCCGGCCACCCCCACGTTCCTGAACGCCGGCAAGAAGCAGCGCGGCGAGCTGGTCTCCTGCTTCCTGCTGCGCATCGAAGACAACATGGAGTCGATCGGCCGGTCCATCAACTCCGCACTGCAGCTGTCCAAGCGCGGCGGTGGCGTGGCGTTTGCGCTGACTAACATCCGCGAGGTGGGCGCGCCCATCAAGCAGATCGAGAACCAGTCGTCCGGCGTCATCCCCGTGATGAAGCTCCTTGAGGACAGCTTCTCCTACGCCAACCAGCTTGGTGCCCGCCAGGGTGCCGGTGCCGTGTACCTGCACGCGCACCACCCGGACATCTACCGGTTCCTGGACACCAAGCGCGAGAATGCGGATGAGAAGATCCGCATCAAGACCCTCTCGCTGGGCGTTGTCATCCCGGACATCACGTTCGAGCTGGCCAAAAAGGATGAGGACATGTACCTGTTCTCGCCCTACGACGTCGAAAAGGTCTACGGCATGCCATTCTCGGACGTCTCGGTCACCGAGAAGTACTACGAGATGGTGGACGATTCCCGGATCAAGAAGACCAAGATCAAGGCCCGCGAGTTCTTCCAGACCCTCGCCGAGATCCAGTTCGAATCCGGCTACCCGTACATCATGTTCGAGGACACCGTGAACCGGGCCAACCCGATCGACGGCAAGATCATCATGTCCAACCTGTGCTCGGAGATCCTCCAGGTTTCCCAGCCCACCACGTACCACGATGACCTGTCCTACGATGCCACCGGCAAGGACATCTCCTGCAACCTGGGCTCGCTGAACATCGCGAAGACCATGGATTCGCCGGACTTCGGCCTGACCATCGAGACGGCCATCCGTTCGCTGTCCGCAGTGTCCGACATGTCCAACATCACCTCGGTGCCGTCCATCGCCAGAGGAAACGACCAGAGCCACGCCATCGGCCTCGGCCAGATGAACCTGCACGGCTACCTGGCCCGTGAGCGGGTCCACTACGGCTCCGAAGAGGGCCTCGACTTCACCAACATCTACTTCTACTCCGTGGTGTACCACGCCGTCCGCGCCTCCAACCTGCTGGCCATCGAAACCGGCCAGACGTTCGGCGGCTTCGAGAAGTCCAAGTACGCCTCGGGTGAGTTCTTCGACAAGTACACGGAGCAGGAATGGGTGCCGCAGACCGAAAAGGTCCGCGAACTCTTCAAGGACGTGCACATCCCCACGCAGGCTGACTGGCTGGCGCTGAAGGCCTCCGTCATGGAGCACGGCATCTACAACCAGAACCTGCAGGCTGTGCCGCCTACCGGCTCGATCTCCTACATCAACAACTCCACCTCCTCCATCCACCCGGTGGCGTCCAAGATCGAGATCCGCAAGGAAGGCAAGCTGGGCCGCGTGTACTACCCGGCGCCGTACCTGACCAACGACAACCTGGAGTACTACCAGGATGCGTACGAGATCGGCTACGAGAAGGTCATCGACACCTACGCGGCTGCCACCCAGCACGTGGACCAGGGCCTGTCGCTGACGCTGTTCTTCAAGGACACCGCCACTACGCGCGACATCAACAAGGCCCAGATCTACGCGTGGAAGAAGGGCATCAAGACCATCTACTACATCCGTCTCCGCCAGCTCGCGCTGGAAGGGACCGAGGTAGAGGGCTGCGTCTCCTGCATGCTGTAGCCCCGCTGGTCGAGCCTGTCGAGACCAAAGGTTGAGTACGACGGCGGGTGCCCGCCCGCCGTCGTACGCTTTAACTTAGAGAAACCCACCCAACGCTTAGGGGATGACATGACCGAAAAGGTCAAGCTGCTTAGCCACGTCGAGGCCATCAACTGGAACCGCATCCAGGACGATAAGGACGTGGATGTCTGGAACCGCCTGGTGAACAACTTCTGGCTGCCGGAGAAGGTGCCGCTGTCCAACGACGTCCAGTCGTGGAACACGCTGACCCCCGTCGAGCAGCAGCTCACCATGCGCGTGTTCACCGGCCTCACCCTGCTGGACACCATCCAGGGCACTGTGGGCGCCGTTTCCCTGATTCCGGATGCGCTGACGCCGCACGAGGAAGCCGTCTACACGAACATCGCGTTCATGGAGTCGGTACACGCCAAGAGCTACTCCTCCATCTTCTCCACGCTGGCCTCCACCAAGGAGATCGACGAGGCGTTCCGCTGGTCCACCGAGAACGAGAACCTTCAGAAGAAGGCCCAGATCGTCATGGACTACTACCAGGGCGACGACCCCTTGAAGCGCAAGGTGGCTTCCACCCTGCTGGAGAGCTTCCTGTTCTACTCGGGCTTCTACCTCCCCATGTACTGGTCCTCACGGGCCAAGCTGACGAACACGGCTGACCTGATCCGCCTGATCATCCGCGACGAAGCCGTGCACGGCTATTACATCGGCTACAAGTTCCAGCGCGCGCTGGAGACCGTCTCCGAAGAGCGCCGCCAGGAAATCAAGGACTACACGTTCGAGCTGCTCTTCGAGCTGTACGAGAACGAGGTCCAGTACACCCACGATCTCTACGACGGCGTCGGCTTGGCCGAGGACGTCAAGAAGTTCCTGCACTACAACGCCAACAAGGCCCTGATGAACCTGGGCTACGAGGCGATGTTCCCGGCTTCCGTCACTGACGTGAACCCGGCCATCCTCTCGGCACTGTCCCCGAACGCGGACGAGAACCACGACTTCTTCTCCGGGTCCGGTTCCTCCTACGTGATCGGCAAGGCCGTTAACACTGAGGATGAGGACTGGGACTTCTAATCTCTTCTTCTTCAACGACACAGACATAAATGTGAGGTTTCACAGGACTTGGCCAAATTCCAACTTAGATGGCCATGTCTCATGGTAGTTGGCCAACTGTTTCACACAGTTGGCCAACTACCGCAGAAGCCATGATGTGAGATACAGGCCTAGTTGGAAGAAACGGCCAGGGTAGCTGGAAGTCTTCCAACTAGGTCGGCTATCTGGGCAGATGCGAGGTCCATTCTGGTTGGCGTTTCGCCGGATAGCTGGCGAACCGAAGAGAGCCTCTCTAGGCCCACGACGTTCACGGCAAGCAGGGCAGCCCCGAACCGTCCGTCGACACACGGCGAGTTGCGGCCTACATGGCAAAGGCTTTCGCCGGGCCGGCCGAGGCTGAAATGCGCCCGCCTATACATGTTGGCCCATCGCAGTCGCTCATAAGGTCAAGCACCTACGCGACGGCGATCATCGTACGGCTGGACTCGCCGCCAACTCCGCCGTCGTGGCCACCAAATCTGCTGCGACGGGTCGACCCATCCGTCGGCCAGTAGCCCACTCTCGCCCTGACCGAAGGCTCCCCATGCCCGCATCACCCCGCACACCCCGGCCCGTCTACATCCTTGGTGCAGGGTTCTCCAAGGCCATCCACAAAGCCATGCCTATTACCAACGCGCTGGGCGACGAGCTCCAGCGACGATTGGCGGGCAAGGTGACCATCGACCTGCGCGACGGGCAGACGTTCGAGGCTTGGCTGACCGCGATGCTCGACCCGATGCCGTTCCTCAGCCAAGCTGAAGTGCTGGCTCGCAGGTCAGCTGCTGCTCTAGTGACCCAGACGATCGCGGACATTCTGGATGAGGCCCAGGCAAAGGCCACCGCCGATCCCGCGCCGGATTGGTTGCTTCAGTTGGTCAGCCTGTGGCACGCCGAGGGCGCAGTCATCATCACGTTCAACTACGACTGCCTCGTTGAGCACGCTATCAACACCGCCGGCATCACAGTCGGATATTCGCGGGAGTCAGCGGATGTGCTGAGAGGCATGGATGCGGTGAGCCCTGCGCCGCCTCGTCAAGAGAGCCTCTATTGGGACGACGGGAACTCGAATTTGGCGTTCGAATCAATGACCCTCGTGAAACTCCACGGATCATTGAACTGGTATCGGGCGGACGGTGACGGGTTCGGGTCAACCCTGTTCCAGACCTTTGACTACGGGAAGTTCAACGGCGAGACGCCAAGCATGCCGCGCGGAAATCCGGAGTTCATCGCGCACATGGACCGCTTCATCATCCCGCCAGTTTCAGACAAGTCACAGCACTACGGGGCGTACGTGGTCCCGACGCTGTGGAAAACCGCACGGGATGCAATGTCCGTGGCGACACGGGTCACGTTTATGGGCTACTCGCTGCCGCCAGAGGACCGTGTCTCGGTAGAGCTGATGACTTACTGCCCGGAAGGAGTAGAAACGGTTGTTGTGGACCGCACGAAATTCAATCCAGAATGCCGCGAGGCCTTGCCCAACCGTCTCAAAGCACTTGGGCTGAACGTAGTCAGCGAGATTTCGGGGGACGATGCCATCGCTCGCATGGTGACGCTGCTGATGGAAGCCGCCCAGATTCAGCTGTCAGGAGGTACCCGGAACGACGCGCCCGCACCCCTGCACGACTGCTATGTAGCCTGGGTAGACACTTCGGAACTAGAGACCTACCCAACCTACGGGTTCCACCTGCTCACATCCGACGATACGGACCCCAGCGTGCTCTACGCGGTGCCTGTCCGGCGTCAGGGCATCCTGTCGGAGCGGAAGACATTTCAAACGAACTTGGAGGAGGACTTCAGGGAGAGTGGGTTGGATCCCAGCAACCTGATCACCGAATCTGCCTTCCGGAGGCTCGTCAACAAAGGCGCCGGCGTTCGCATCAACCCGAACAACGGATCAACCCGTCACACCGTCGTCGGGGTTCAGCATGTGAACACCCATCCCGAAATAGGGGGGTTTATTGCTCTTCACACGATTGAGGGTGACTTCCCGCGTCCGAACCCTGATGGCTCAGGGGTGGCGTTGCCGCCCGGTTAGGGTCGGGAGGGTACGTTCGGGTTGGCCTTACCCAAGTTGTAGGGAATTAGGCGGCTTGAACCCAGTCTTAGAAGTCGGGCGCGATGGCGCCTCATGCGTCCACTGGTGATTCAGACCGGAGTCCTGGGAACCGTGCGTCCGCAACGCGCCAGCACAATCGCGACGGGCGTCGCACCGGTCACCACAGGAGATGATTGGGCATGCACGACGCGCCTGCGCCGTCGCTCCCGGCCGTTCTTTGCTTCGGCACCGCGGTGGAGTCATGTGAACGGCGAGAAATGAACGTGGCGAAGTTCGTTGACTACTAACGACTCACCAGTGGTTTTGTCCTGCCCGGCAATTACTGGCAACTGATGTAGTCTGTTTCCGTGACTGAGAAAAACAAGGTAATTGGGTATCTTCGGGATGCTGGCGTACTGGACGCTATTCGGTGGGCCTACGACTCGGCTCTGAATCGTACTCTTGCCGATTACTCTGAAGATGCCGGGCATGACTCCACCCTTCTTGGCGTCATGCGTCACACCTTGTTTCGAGATCGCCTCGACAGGGTCTTCTCTTGCGGAAAGTACCAGGTCCCAGACGACGCTGAGCCCGACAGTGGCCTCGCAGCTCTGTTCGCGGAGCTGCCCGACAAAGACATTGCCACTATGCCACGACTTGATCCTGGCCTTGTCCGATCCTCACCTCTGAACGGGAGCCCGGCATGGAGGCTAGAAGACCTCAGGATTCTCATGACTTCATGCGATTTTGGGAAGACGGATACTTTGCCTTGGGGCGAGAAGAGTGAGACCAAGCAGCGTGTGGCGAAGCAACAACATTGGGATGGACACCCTTCGCTCTTCGATGACACCAATTTGCTCGATGGTGACTGGATCCTTCCATATGCGGGGCAGCCACTTGATCTGGAGAGTTTCGTCGTCGCACACACTCTCGACGCGGTGAGCCAGAAATCTGAACTCATCATCGGAAGCCCCCGACTTAATCTCGACGGCGGTGAGGCCTGGCACTGGCGTGAAAACCTCGATCAGATGCCTCCGACCACGGGTGGGCGTCGCTTTGGTCAACCGCAGGCACCAGCGGCGGATACTGAGACTGCGGATGCACCGGTGCGTCTCCGGAGGGCTGTCTCTGAGAGCACCAAACGGGCGGACGCTGAGTAGTGGCAAGTGGTGTTACGGCGGCTGACGCAGCCGCATTATTTGCCGGACATCGGCTGAGGCTCGCTCGCCAGCTAGCCGGAATGCGCAAAAGTGATCTTGCTCAGCTTCTGGGCAAGAGCGCGACGGCATTGTCCGGCTGGGAAGCTGAAACCAAACGTCCTTCGCCGGCCACGGTCGCTGAGTTGGCCTTGTCCCTGGGTGTGGATCCCGGATTTTTTATGGTTGGCCGTGCTGAACCAGCTGTGGCAGCTACCCCGCATTTCCGGTCTCTTCGATCGACTACGCAGATCGTACGGGATCAAGCCACGGCGTATGGCCAACTCGCTGTCGATGTCGCCGCTGCCATGGAAAGGCATGTCGAATTCCCCGACGTCACAATCCCGCATTTTCCGGTCTCAGCGGATGACGCTGACGGAGTCGAGCCTGAGGACGCAGCCCGGTTCGTGCGCAAGCAGTGGGGGCTTGCGAACGGACCTGTAGGCCATTTGGTTCGACTGCTGGAGAACCACGGGGTAGTAGTCGTTTTCAGCCCACCGGGTGCCGTGTCGGTTGACGCCTACTCTTTCGAGGGCTCATGTAGACCAGCGGTCATTCTCAACCCGTTCAAACAGGACTACTACAGGCAACGTTTCGATGTCGCGCACGAACTGGGCCACCTCGTTATGCATCAGGATGCTGAACCGGGTGGAAGAACAGTTGAAGACCAGGCCAACCGGTTCGCGGCTGAGTTCCTCATGCCGGAATCTGATATTCGGGGGTCGCTTCCTAAGGCAATGAGCAGGTCGGTTTGGACTTCGGTCGGCCAACTCAAGGAGCGGTTTGGTGTGAGTATGCAGGCGATTCTTTTCCATGCTCGACGCTTGGGTGAACTGAGCGATGTGTCGTACAGAAATGCCATGATGACAGTTTCAGCACGAGGCTGGAGACGAAGTGAACCGGGCCTGGTCGATAGCGTTGAGCAGCCATCCATGCTGCCGAGAGCGGTGGAAATACTCGCTGAAGCCGGTATTTCCGAGTTGGAGCTTATAAGCCAAAGTCGTGTGCCAGTTGAGCTATTTCGCCAAGTAGTCTCCCGTTTTCCGACTGAGCCGCATTTCAGCGATGCCTCTGCTGAGACGGGATCGCACCTGGCTCCGGTCGTATCGTTGATGGAAGCCGGCGGGGGCGGTGCTCGGCTATGACACTTTCGACGCGAAAAGGTTTGTACTGGAGGCGCCTTGGGCTTCGGGCGACGCTCGCCGTCGCGACCGGGTTGTTGTGGCTTGGCCAAGGTGAACGTAAATGACTCCTCTTCCCGCACCCAGGGGCAGGCAGGCCCACGTTGTTCACCTGTCCTCGGATCGACATAACGTTGTATTGGGTACCGCAGGCACTGGCAAGTCGACAATGGCCATGCTGCGGGCAGTGCATCTTGCACGACCCTCAACCGTGAACTCTGGGCCGGTCCTGGTGGTCACCTACAACAACACGCTGGTCAAATACCTTCGCTTTCTCGGCCCCGAAGCCCGAAGTAACATCACCATCGAAACCTATTCTCGCTTCGCCCGCGGCTACCTCGCCCACAGGGGCTTCATGCCGAACAACGCCATAGCCGGACCCGACGCCGTCCGTGAACTGGTCGAATCGGCATTGGATGCAGTCGCCCGGGATTGGTCATCTCGTTCCGTGGATCCCGGTTCGGTTGCAGCTCGACATTCGGATTGGTTCACCGACGAACTACATTGGATCAGCGGCATGGGTCTCGCTGCGGAAGATGACTATCAGAGGGTGAACCGGGTGGGACGGCAAACAGCTCTCCAAACTGGTCAACCTAGGGCCTTTGTCTGGGCCGTTCGCTCCGAATACGTCCGTCGCAGGGCAGCGGCCGGCTTGGTGTATGACTGGTACGACATAGCTTCAAGTGTCCGGAACGGCCTTGCGACTGATGCCAGCCATCGGCGCTACCGCCACATCATCATCGACGAAGGGCAGGACCTCTCGCCGGAGGCCATCCGATCACTCACGGCTGCAATACAGCCCGGCGGTTCACTGACGTTCTTCGGCGACTATCATCAGGCCATTTATGGGCAGGGACTCTCCTGGCGCAGCTCCGGAATCAGGCTCGATGGCCGGCCCGTGGAGCGTTTTGTCGACAACTACCGCAATACTGCTGAAGTGGCCAGGGTTGCCATTGCGATGGCTCAGTCGAGCTACATGAGGTCGGGAGACCTGGACCTGGTTGAACCGGTGCAACCCACCGCGGCGGGACCTAAGCCAGCACTGTCGCGTTATCCGGACCCAAGGGCGGAGGCAGCGGCCATCCGTGATCTTGCGGCGGAGCTGGGGAAAGACCAGACAGTCGGGATCTTGGTACGTACTAGGGCTGATGTGACTACTGTCGGTAGAAACCTGCCACACCGACTGTTGCATGCCCGCATGCAGAGATGGGACGAAGCCCCTGGTGTTTACCTGGGGACCTATCATTCGGCCAAGGGCCTCGAGTTTGACACGGTCATCATGCCATTCCTCAACGATGATTCGGTTCCATACCCTGACGTTCTTCGAGCATTCGCTGAGGATGAGGCGTGCTCCCGCGAAGCCAAACTTCTTTATGTGAGTATTACTAGGGCGCGTGCCGGCCTGATTTTGACGCACAGTGGTAGGCTCAGCCGGCTCCTGCCCGAGAATGCCGGCCTATGGAGCGAAAGGGACCTTACGTGACAGTGAGTGTGGCCGAAGCATTAAAGCAGGTGCCGGTAACCCGCCTAATCCATTTTGCCCCCGCTACCAACGTCATCGGAATCTTTACCGATAACGCCATTCGGACGAGCCAGGATCTAGTCGAAAACGCGCCGCAGCAATTCGCGCCCACCGATGAATTGCGGCTTGATGCCAGAAACAATCACGTGTGCTGTTCGTTCGAGTATCCGAATGCCTATTACCAGGCTATAGCCAGAGACAAAACCGCCTTTAGAAATTATCCCGACTGGGTGGCCTTTGTTCTGGACCTCGACTTGGTACTGAGACCGGGAACACTCTTTTCTCCGTGCAATGCAGCCAAAGGAAGCGGTGCGTTCTTGACCGAGGGGGGAGCGGGGCTGCTGGCATGTTGGGCGGACCCTTCTTATCCCGGCCAGTTTTCAAGGTCGCCTTCTCATAGGACTTCGGTGCCGACGGACCTGCAGAGCGAGGTCCTTATTCCGGGACTCATTCCATTGTCAGCAGTGTCTGCGATAGTTACGGCAACTCCTGAGAAGGCGCGAGAGTTATACGTACTGCTGCATGACTTTCGGCTGAATCCAGGACGGATGGAATGGCGCTACGCACCATTGTTTTTCGACAAGTGGAGACTTGCTAACGCGCTTCACACCGGGGGAGAGATCCCAGAGACCCAGTGGACACCATCCCTTGAGGACCTAGAATGACATCGACACGCTACCTCCTAAATCCCGATCGCGCCGTGGGAATGTTCCTGGGCGCCGCTGCTGGAGACGCACTTGGCTGGCCACAGGAAGACCGGAGCCAGATAGTGGGTGGCAATGCCGCCAGGCAGGTGGAGCCCAGAGCTTCCTACCGCTCGTGGGCGCGGAACGGGGGAACGCAGTTCTCCCGTTATCTGGATCCGGTGGACGCCGGGCAATATAGCGATGACACGCAGTTGATGTTGTCCGTAGCGCGTTCATCGTTTGCTGGCCCGGATTGGTATGAGTGGTTTACTCGGATTGAACTCCCGCAGTGGCCGCTGTACCAGCGTGGTGGCGGCGGTGCAGTCCTGCGAGCCTCGAGAGCATGGGGCGAGGCAAGGCCGCCATGGAGGATTGCTCGAGCAAGCGATGAGGGCAAAGTCGCTTCGTACTTCAATGCTGGTGCCAATGGCGTGGCAATGCGTATCGCGCCGCATGTACTCGCGGTATACGATGCCAATACCGACGTCCTTCTCAGCCGAGTGGTGAAGGACGGGATGGCTACTCACGGACACCCCAGGGCCCTCCTCGGCGCTGCCGTTCACGCCCTTACACTCCGCTATGCGCTGAGGCAGTCGTCTACATTGGAATACGGCGAGCTGCTGCACGCGATTATCGAGGAGAGGTCTTGGCGTAACCCGGGGATCCTCATAGATTCACTTGAACACGATTGGCACGACGCGTCGCAGCAGCTGGATACGGAACTTTCACGGCGTGGGCCCGGCTACCTATGGGAGGCAACAGCCGATGAAATGGACTCTCTCCTTCAGATAGCAGCAGATGGCTTGTCCCGTGGTCCCATGGCAAACGATCAGCAGACCCTGACGGAACTGGGTTGCTTTGACAAGCGACAAAGCGGATCGGGGACGGTTGCTGCCGTAGCAGCCATGTACATTGCCGCGCGCACGGCCTCGCGCCCAATGAGCGGTTTGCTCCGCGCCGGCTTTCTCAAGGGTGCCGATACCGACACACTCTGCTCGATGACAGGATCGATCTTAGGAGCCTTGCACGGTTCCTCTTGGCTGGGGGAGCTCGGCACAAACGTTCAAGACCGGGGTCACATAGTCGGCACGGCTCTTCGGATGGCGGACATAGCCAATGGGGGCTACCCCACTAACGGATATTCGCCAGTCCCGCCAACCCACATCAGTTCGGCGGCACTTCGGAACTGGACAACGAAACTCTTTGCAGACGGCGATGTAGAGACCCTGCCAGATGGCCGGCAGGTTCATATCCGCGAGATAGTTGAACTGCAGGCTAGGTCGGGCAGCTTCGTGACCAGGGCGACTTTGGCAACGGGCGATGAACAGACACTTCTCGTGGACCGTGTAGCAAAGCGGCCAATCGAAGGGGGCGGTGCTAGCCGATTGGGCAAGCCGAATTCGACCGAGGCCTCCGAAGACCTACCTGAAGCACAAGAGCGCACCGACGCGTCACCTCGCGACGCATCCGCTGCAGTACTCCGAACAGAACTCGCAGTTCCGGACCTTGCGGAAGCGGCCTCATTTTTCACGGAAGTAGTCGGCGTTCAACTGACGTTTGCCTCGCGCCGTGTTGGGATTAGCGAGGGCATATGGTTGTGCGAAGCCAGTCCGAGCCGAGTGCCAGGACCCCACTCCGGCGTCTTCTTGACCATCGTCGTAGCCAGTCTTATAGAGGTTGAAGCCCGCGCGACCCGACATGGAAATACCCAATTCGCGTGGTCAACAGACAAGCATTCGTTGTGGCTTGTAGGCCCAGGAGACATGCGTATTCGACTTCTCGAGACTTCTGTTGTGAGTGCGGGTCGAACCGCATCCACTGAGCCGAACTCGCTGGCCGACAAGCGAGAGTCGATTTCCGGATCGTCGTTTACCCGCTATCCGACACTTTTTGAGAGGGACGGCTAGGGCGTCCGCGACATCTCCGCGTATCAGTTCATGAGAAACGGAATATCGACTGGGTAGCTGAGCTTGAAGTTGGCCGGATGGAACCTCCAGATCCGGTGCCTGGAGTAGTGCCTGACAGGATGACGGGAGACGTCCGCAATGGCGTAGAAGAGAGGTCAGTAACGTGTTGCAAATTGCGAGTGGCATGTACTTTTCGTCAGACGAGTTGCATGAAACGGTTCACCGTCGTGTTGTGTACAGCAACGCGCTCAGAGTCCGGGCTGATGACATAGAACTTCCCATTGGAACGCTTCGGTTCTCAACGGGACACGAGAGATTCAATCCGCTCGTTATTGAGGCCATTGACAGGCTCGACGCGGTCAACCCTGACGGCAGTCAGTCATGGCACATCGCAACCGATGGAGATGAACTTATTGGTGATGTCGCCTACGTGGTCTCATTCGCACTTAACGTCGTGGTCACGGGCAGTGCCGAAACCGCAGGTCGTGTGATCGGACGCCCGGGAGGCCGAGGAGGGCCGGGTAGTCCCGAGCATCTACTCCGAAGGACTTTCGACCCTTCGCGGTTCGTCACGGACAAAGAACTTGAGGATGTCCGCCGATTTTGTAGTCAGTTGCTCAACCTTCAACGCTCCTCGTTCGAAGCCGCGATGCGAGCGGTACGTCGAATTGTGGATGCTTCAATGCTCGTGGCAGACGACCCTACGCTCGCGTACACACTTTACGTTGCGGCCCTCGAGTCGCTCTCCGGCGAGGGCAGCCCAATGTCCCAGAGCTGGGATGAGTACGACGGAAGGAAGCGCAAGGTTATAGATACCGCCTGCAGCGGCTTGGAGCCACGCGTAGTGGAGCGGATCCGAGAAGCCGTGCTCCAGGTAGACCAATATTCGATCCGCCGGAGGTTTCTCGGTTTCATCAATGACCATGTTGCGCCCAGCTTCTATCGTGAGGAAGCCCGTGGAACCTTGCGGCCAATCCGATCTGCCCAGCTGACTAAAGCCTTGGACTTCGCCTATCAGGTCCGGTCCCGTTCGATGCACTCGCTCCGAACGCTTGCCCCAGAGCTGTGGAGCATCGCCGACTGTGAAGACACTATCTGGCATGATGACCGGCCGGTCCTGACTCTGGAAGGCCTAAACCGACTGAGCCGTCACGTCATCCGCCAGTACGTCAGACGTGCCCCCACAGGGGTTGATGAAGACTTTAAGTCCAGGTATCGCGCGTCGTTGCCAGGCCAAGTTCAGATGCGGCTCGCTCCTCAGCTCTGGGTGGGGTCGGCGAACTCGTTCTCGGCTGCCCAGGGGCCCGCGATCTTCAACGCACTCGTGGAGATGGTCATCGCGACTCGCCGTGGTGAAAAGAACAGCATCGTAGACATGGCGCGACCCTTGGAGCGAATAGAGCATCTCTTGTCCGGTGAAGCGAAGCAAGTGAGCCGAATTCCCTTGATTGCGACCTATGTACTTTGGAACACGGTCGTCCCGGAGCGGTACCGGCGCCCCAAGGCGGTCCGGTATTTAGAACGCTATTCCTCTGATCTGGATTCTCCGAGCGTCGCCGCCTATGTAGTGGGCCTTCTTACCGGAAACGAGCCGCCTTGGAGCACCGAGCAACTTCGTACCCTCGTGGATGACAGAGAGGCTGAACTCGCACGTGCAGGGGCCAAGCTGCAGGAGCTGCCCGAACGAGTCGATGCAGCGATGCGGCTAGGAGTCGCTTACAGACTTTGGACAGAAGATGATCGGGGCTTAGCCTTGGACAACCTTGCCAGGGCAGTCGAACTTCTCCCAGGAGATGAATACCTGCTCGCCGTGGAGGAAAAGTCCCTCGAGGGAGCGTTCTCAGAACCGGACTTGCTAGATTTCATCATCGGAAAGTCCGCCCAAGAAGTCGCCCAGGAGGGGGAGGCTGCAGCGGCTGAGCCTGAGGCCCCGGGTGGCGAAGCGAGTCCTGATCGGCTGTAGTCAGTCAGGAGTGTAGGCGGGTGACTTGGCTGCTGCCTCCCAAGGCTTGATGGTCACGTGGCAAGGCCATACGACATTCGCAGTGGAGCTCAGTCACGGCGTACCTTAGGCATTGCCCGCGAAAGAGATCAGCTCAAAAGCGCAAGGAAGCGAGCTTGCGGTCGGAGCATGCATCCTGCCGGCCCTATTTAGTTGGGTGTCCCAGGTCGTGCCAGTTACCCTCCGGTAGTCGGCGAGTGGACGTGCCCTTCGGGCGCTGATGGCTGGTATATTCGCGGCGGTCGGTTCGGCCAGTGTTGTGCTTTGCGTCATACGCCTGATCCTCGTGTCCATGCGGCGGCGCGCTGCGGGCGTTAGAGGTGGGGCATAGGTCCTGAACTGGCCTCGACCGGGTCGTGGACGCAAGAATTCCCCCGCTTACGAGTTTACGGACCGGCGAGAGGCAGCCCGAATGTTGTCGGATTTCTTCCGTGAATCGCTTCAAGTCTTGACGGTCCGCACTAAGTCTGGAGCGAATCGATGACTGGCTAGGGCCACGTAGCCGCTGGTCCTGCCTTCCTGCGGGGCCCGCCGGTTGATCACCATGGGAAGGCGATCGTGAGCAGACCCACGGGAAGGTTTCGACGGATATGCAGTTGGGGGCGCCGACGAGAACCGGCACCGACGGGGACAATGGTTGCCGAACGTCGCGAAGAATCAGGAAGCCGTTCTCCCACAGGAGGGACGAATCAGGGGCCACCTCGCGGGCGACCAGCTCATAGACGGGCCATCCTGCCTCGCTGACTACTCGACTGGCCGTTTCTATGACTTCCCTGCCAGCGGCAGGTCCGGTGCAAGTGGCGACCGTCAGCAAGTCCGGTGTTCCTGGCCCAAGGCAAGGGAGTAAGCCAGCTCAGTCGCCCATTCGGCCGCGTCCATGCTTCCTACTCTAAGCCAGCGAATCAGAGGACTCGTTGCGCTGTCCGTTCCTGATGTCGAGGGGGTCAATCCGTAGAGGAACTTGGCCGGGCCAGACGAGGACGCCGTTGCCGTGGCGGGAGTTTTCCTTGTTGAGAACGTCCACTCTGGTGACGTTTCCATTGGGATGTGCCAACTCGTGTGTGCGCCGCTGATGCCAGTGGCCGCAGAATAGATGAGGCACTACCAGCGAGTCGACGACCTCTCTGAGGAGAACGCGAGTATTGTCCGCTTTCTCAATGAGTTCTGGGCTGAGTTGGAAGTCTCCTGTCAGCGGAACGCCCGCCGGCACATCGTGGGAAATCAAGATGTCTAAAGGGCCGCCGGCGATTAGTGCTTCGGCTTCCTTGCGAGTGGGTTCTTCGTTGGGCCACCAGTCTCTGCCCTTGGTCCTGTGCTGGTAGTCGACGCTGAATGCGCCGCCTAAGCCGCCGACAGTGAGGCCTTCGATCAGGGTACGGTCGCCTCTGGGCAGGACGCGGATGTTTGATCGGATGGTTGCCAAGCCGTCCTCTTCGACGGTCAGCTTTTCCAGGGTGTCCCAGTTGTCGTGATTTCCTCCCGAGACGATGATAGTGATCCCAAGATCGACCAGGTATTTGTTGAGTTTTGCCTCGTACCGTCCGCGTTTGGGGCCGGGCCAATCAAGTCCAAAGTCCCCAACGTGAATGGCTGTGCGGACGCCTTGGCGGGCAGCTGCCCTGATGGACGCTAACGCCCAGCCGGTGTCGCCGTGCCAGTCACCGAACACTGCAAGGGGAGAAGATGATATTCGTCCAGCATACGGAGACCCCTAAGACAACGGTTGTCAGAGGACGGGCGAGTAGCTAGGCGGAGGGGGAATGCCGGACCAAGGTGATTCTGCGGTGGATGTCTGGTCCGTTGCTGGACTTGGCTCGGGTTCCCCGGCAGATGACTCGTTCAAGGGTCTGGCAGCTTCGTAAATTAGTGCTAGTCGTGACTTGCCGGACCCTAGTCGGTTTCGCGGATCGTATCTGCCCACCACGGAGTCGAAGGCTTCAGGCACTGCACGTGCAATCATTCCGATGTCGTCTATGCGCATGAGGACTGCTCCGCGCAGCATTCGCGTCAGTCTTTGGTAGTTCAGGCCCGTCATCTCTGACAGCGTTACGACGCTCATGCTACGTTCCATGAGGGCGTCATGTATCCCCTTTGCGAACACGTGCTGGATCATCGCACCCGAGACCTGGCTAACGTTTGCCCCGGTCTCCTTTACGAACTCCGGATTCATCTTCCGGCCAAACTCTTGGGGGTAGACGAGCATGGCCCGGGGCTCATACCGAGGACCCGTCCGGGGTCTCTGGGGGCTTGGCTTCACCATGACAACGAAGATACTCCCCATAGGCAGTAAGAGAAATCTGTGTACCACCGCACTACACGCCTATGCCCTGGCCGTATAATGTGAACGTAGGCAATATCTTCAGTTCACTAAGCTAGCAGTCCTTGGCGGTCGTTAGGCGTGATGAAGATTGCACGCCAGAGGGACCACCTTCTCAAGTTGTCGTGAATGTCGGCCGGGTTCCTTTTCCTGCGTTGCCTCCTCCCTTTGAGCAGTCCATTCTCGACTATTCACCTAACGTTGCCCAGATGCGGCTCGCGTTTTGGGGCGTGGGAGTACGGTGGCTCCTGTGGTTGGCTCGCACGCGCGAATGCCGTCCTCATTGCATCGGGCCTTTCAGGAAGATTTGCCGGTGGTTTGGATGAAACCCACTAGGAATAGGACGTTTACCCCTTCGTGCAGCGGGTGGACAGAGTGAGCCTCCTTGGAAAAAGGCAGCGTTCCGCACCCGGTGCGGCGCCACCTAAAACCTTCGGCAGGGATGTCCTTCATTGGATCGATGCCGAGGGTGTCGGACATATGGCGGCGGCGGACAGTCGGGCCACAGGGCTGGAGCTTCATAAGGCGGCCGTGTTCCGGCAAGGCATTAAGTATCCGCGGCGACGAAATTATGAAGGCTACTACTGGTTTTCCGGTACTGGTCAGCACCTGTGGTACGAATCCCTCACGGAGTACTCAGCACTGATGTGGCTGGACTTCTCGCAGGACATCGTAGGCATATCTACACAGCCGATGTGCATCTACTTTGCGGACGGAACAAGCCACTATCCCGACTTCTTCACTGTTCAAAGGGACGGAACTCAAACGCTTTGTGACGTTCGGCCGCAGAATCTCATCGATGCCAAAGCAGCGGAGACATTTGCCAAGACCAGAGACCTTTGTCAGCGCATCGGCTGGCCATATCAGATCCTGGGCGAACTTGGAGTGCCCATGCGCCACAACCTGGAATGGCTCGCAGCGTACCGGCACCCCCGGTACAAAGCACCCAAGGAGATCGAGGAACTCTTGGTTGACTTCCTGTCCGAGCCTGCCCGATTGCGGGACGTAGCCCGGGCAATCCGTCCAGGGGCTCCTGCCTTCAGCATCCACTTCGTCTACAACCTCTTATGGACACGAGAGATCCGCGCCGACTTGGCACGCCCGTTGTCCTGGAACACTATTCTCCGAAAGAACGAAAATGTATAGCGTGCGAATTGGCCAGGAGATCAGGCTCGACGACGGAAACTACATCATCACTGACCTGAAACGCGGGAATCTGAAACTGAAGAATATGGATGACCAGGAATACTGCGCACTCCACATCACTGAACTGGCCCAACGGATGACGGACATCCCCGGGGGAGCAGGCACCACGGACTACGCCGATCCGGCGATACTGGACACAATCTCCGACAAAGAACGCAAGCACATCGACCTGCTGGCCATCCACCTCCGGGAGTTGATAGACGGCACGTCGCCGACCCCCGACACGGAACCCCGTCCCGAGTACGATCCCGCACGATTTTCCCTGGCCGAGCGTATCAATCTGAAGGTTAAGGAACTGAACCGTCTTGGTTGTTCCTGCTCTGGGCGGACGCTTCGGCGAAAACTCGACGCCTACCGTGAAGCAGGGGAAGCGGGGTTGATCGACCGTCGCGGCTCACGGCACGATGACCCCTTCAGGAAGCTGGATCCGAGAGTCAGAGATGCGCTAATCAGCGTTATTGCCGCCGAACGGGACTCGTCGACGGGCTCACGCGAGCGGTTGTCCCTGCGGCTGGAAAAGCGTCTCCTCAAGGACTATCCGGGCCAGGATGTCAAGGTCCCGCCACGCACAAGTCTGTGGCGCTATGAGGCGTCTCTTGGGAAAAACAAATACCCCTTCGGCAATGCCAAGAACAGGCGCAGCGCCGCCAATGCTCCTGCCCGCATGTACAGTTCCCGCCCGCCCATCATGCCAGGACATGAAGTGCAGGTCGACACGTCGGATTTCGAACTCCTCGTGCTCGACGACGACGGGAAGTCGCAAAGGGTCAAGCTGGTCATTTTCCTGGATAAGGCCACGCGAAGCATCATCTCCACCGGCATCAGACGCGTTGCGACCAAGGGCGTCGACCTCTCCTGCATGCTGGCCCAGTGCGTAGTTCCGCGCCCGCTGCGCCCTGCGACCGTGGCGTTCAACGAATTTGAGCTCGCGGAGATGCCGTGGGCAGCCGGCCGGAGTTCGGAGGAGGTCGGAAAGTACGACACGACCAGGCCATTCATCGTTCCGGCGCGGATCGTGACGGATAACGGGTCGGATTACCTCTCGACAACGTTCCGCTCCGCGTGCCAGGGACTTGGCATCAGCATCACGGAGTGCTCCATCCGGACGCCAACGGACAAGCCGAATGTAGAACGGGCATTCGACGCCATCAAAACCCTCTTCGCCCAGTACCTGCCCGGATACACCGGTGGCGAGGTAAGCCGGCGCGGCAAATCACCTGAGAAGGATGCCGGGCTTCTGGACATCTATACGCTGGCCGAACTTTTTGAGCGGTGGGTAGCGGTGGTCTGGCAGAACAGACCCCAGGATGGACTCCGGGACCCTCTCTGTCCTGGTGTCCTCCATACGCCAAACTCGATGTACATGGCCATGTTCGACGCCACGGGATTCGTACCAATCCCGTTGACCGCGGCTGACTACATCGCGATGATGCCGATTGAATACAGGACCATCCAAATGGACGGCATCCAGATTCACTATCGCAGATACGACTCCCCGGATCTGCAGCGCTATCGTCTTTCGCCGTCCTATGTGACAGGCCATAAGCGCAAATGGGCCGTGCGGACGGACCCGAACAACCCCGCCGCTGTCTGGGTCCAGGACCCCGAGGACCAGTCGTGGATTCAGTGCGACTGGATGAACCAAGACGCGTTCGGAAAGCCCTTCTCCGCCGAATTCAGGCAAAAAGCCCGAGATGTCGCAGCGGAACTGGGCGTCAAAGGCGACCCGCAATCCGGGCGTGTGATCGAAAAGGTCCTGAAGGCCACCCGGACTGAAAAGGCGAAAACAAAGGCTGCCGAGCAACGGCAGGCAGCGGCGCAAAAGCTTGCCCACGACGCCGGGATGCCCGACCTCGTTGTACGGCGCCCTGACCTCCTCACCCAGCCACAAAGCACGGACGTCGACGTTCCGACAGTCGGCATCTTCGACCCGAATCAGGAATTTCTCTGATGTTCTTCTCCGAACGCCCTCCTGAGATTCTTGATCACTGGGAAGGACTGACCAACGTATTGAGCCAACCCGGCGAATTGCCGGAATTGCCCGACGCCTCAACATGGGCCGGGATGAGACCATCAGAGCGGGAGGCCTTCAACAACCGACGGCTCGACTATCTGGGGGCCGACCTCGTCATCTCGACACCCCAGCTCAAAGCCGTGGTGCGAAAGACCCAGCTTGCCGTCTTGCAAAACCGATCCCGTGTGGCGGGGCGCCTCGGGGTCCTCGTCTCCGGCGAATCGACCATGGGCAAAACAACTGCCTGCCTTGCAGCAATGAAAACGATCTACGAACGCTATGCCCTCCAGTACCCCCAGTTCATGGAACTGGACCACAAACCCGTCATCTACATAGAAGTACCAGCAGGCTGCACCGGCAAAGCAGTCGTGGGACGATTCGCACAGTTCCTCGGGCTGCCCATCAGGAGCCGGGACACCCTCGAATCGCTTCTGACAACAGTTGTCGGTCAACTCCAAAAGAGCAGAACAGTGCTGGTTGTCGTTGACGAAATTCATAACCTCAGCACGCTCAACAACGGCAACGGCGAGAGTGTCGACGTTCTGAAATCCCTTTCGAACAGAGTTCCGGCAACCTTCCTGTATGCCGGGATCAACATCCACTTGGGGCCATTGCTCACAGGCGACCGCGGACAGCAGATACGAGGACGGTTCACCTCCGAAGTGCTGCACAGGTACATGAGAGCCACAACAGCTGAGAAGGCACTCTGGAAGGGGATCATTCAGTCCTTTGAACACCACTTGCTCCTCTTCAACCATCACGAGGGGGACCTTGCCCGCCACGAGCAATACCTCCATGACCGGACACGCGGCTCCATCGGCAGCCTCGGACGCCTTCTGACAGGGGCAGCACAGTGGCTGATTTCCAGCGATGCCGAAGCGGACGAAGAAAAGATCTCACGCGAGGTTCTCGAGAGTATCCCCCTTGACATCGACGCCAGCGAAAACTGGCTTCAATCCGATCTCGCCCACATGGACAACGGCACATGACGCCCATACAACGAGCAATGTCCGCTAAGAAGGCCAACAACGCGTACAGGAGCGCTCCGTCCATCCGTCGCGTGGAATCGGTAACCATTGGCAAAGCCCAACGCGAAAGTCCTCGGAGAGACACACATGTCACTGCAAGCAGGAAAGACCAACCCGGCGGCCGCAGACATACGGGGGAGATTGCCTCTCCGCATACGAATCCGCCGGCTGGAAACGGCAGCCAGTTACGCGGTTCGACTGGAGGAAGCGAACTTCCTCAATACCGGAAGCCTAAGAGAGCTCGCAATGTTCCTGGCGCCCCGAACCCAAGCCGGGACAATAAGACGCCGTGACATGAGAACCGCAATGGAGATGTTCCTGGAGACTTGTGCCGGCGTGCCATCAGGTTTCTTCAAACGACAAAGGGACCTGGCGGGTAGCCACGCCGACTACCCGCGCTTCCTTTGTCCGTTCTGCGCCCAAGGCTGGGCCGTGGAACAAAATCCACACGCATTGGATTATTGCTGCCTCAAGCACCGCCTATGGACAGGACCCGGCACGGGGGTAGTAAAACTTCGGCGCCCCGAAAGTGGAATGGTCGCGCCGCGGCTGCCGCTTCCGCTGGTTTTCGTCTCGGACGAAGTACTCGCCGCCGAACGCCGCTACCGGGAACTCCTCCGTCGAGGCGCGGCGCCACCGGCGCTAATAGCCGAGCTCGTTGAAGTGGTGAGTCGTCAAATACCGGGGAGGGTCATCGGCCGCGTCACCGCGGAAAATTACCCGGCCGTGGTGGGGATTGCCTGGATGCTGAGCCAACCCACATTTCTGCAAGCCCTGCTCAATCCCCGCCGGACCTATGCGCAAGCCCGCAACTTCTTGAACGCCCACGTCCAGCGCGCAGTGCCTGCTGCGGAGGCCAGCCTCAGAGACGCGCTGTGGCTCTTGCTGCGACCCACTTTCTTATGGGTGCGGCAGGAGGTTCAAGGCGAACGCCTCGGCCACGAATTCCACCCGCTCATTCAAGTCAACTCCTGGGATCCGGCAAACGGCCGGGCAATACAGCGCCCCTTGGAGCCGTTCAACCGATACCTGGATCAGCTTGAGTTGCCGAGGGGAACATCATGGGCGGAGTTTTCGGAATTGCATGTTGTGGCGGGAAGCTGCCCAAGACCCCGAGCGGCAGTCCGAGACCCCAATAAACAGCCGCTCTTCATTTGCGCGACCGGTCATATTATCCGCCGCAACTGCGCCAAGGTGGTCAAATCCTTTGCTCTTGGTAAGCCCTTGTGTTCAATCTGTTCAGGGCAGACGGCTTTAGCAGGGTACAACTCCTTGGCGGAGACTCACCCCGCGTTGGCCGCCCAATGGGACCTGCGGCAGAACGAACTCAAACCAGGGGACGTGGTTTCGGGCTGCAACAAAATGGTGCATTGGATCTGTCCTAAGGGGCATCGATACCCCGCCACAATCGTTAACCGCGCACTCAACGGCTCCGGATGCCCCGTGTGCGCAAACTTCGCCGTGCTGACTGGCACCAACGATCTGGCCACGACTCACCCGGCCTTGGCCGCGGAGTGGCACCCGAAGCTCAACGGAGACGTCAGGCCCGAGGACGTCATCAGCGGATCCCGCCATATGTTTGCATGGCTGTGCCCTAAAGGCCACACCTACTGGAAGACGATCCAGAAGCGAAAAAGTGGCCAAGGCTGCGGCACTTGTTCGGGCCACCATGTTGAGGAAGGTATTAACGACCTTGCCACGACACACCCGGACCTTGCAGCAGAATGGCACCCATTTTTGAACGGGGAAACAACGCCAAGACACGTGACGTTCGGGAGCGACAAAACCGTTTACTGGCTCTGCCCAAACGGACACGACTATCCAGCCCCGATCAACAACCGCACGGGGTCGAAAAAGGCAGGCTGCCCCTACTGCTCGCACCGCAAGCTTTGGCCGGGATACAACGACCTCGCCACCCAATACCCTGACTTGGCCCGGGACTGGGCCCCAGACCTGAACCACGGGCTGACAGCTTCCGAAGTCCTTCCCGGCAGCTGCCTCCGAGGCTGGCGGTGCCCCAGCGGGCACCAACAACACATGATGTTCCGAAACCGGCTCCGGGCCGGAGGATGTACGGATTGCCCCGTCGACCAGCGTGCAGCCCACAACGGACCAAAGGGGTGACAGCATGCTACCTGTCGCTCCACGCCACTGTGTGTCTGTCCATGAATATCTGCTGCTGGTGCAGGACTTGTCCCGGGCAGCAGCCATTAACGTAGGACCAGTGGTGTGACGTGCATCCGAGCTCGGCCCAGACGATCGATGTGGTGATACATACTGACCCGGCACCCTGGTGGCAGATAGTGGCAGCCTTGCGACCGAGCGTCCTCATCCTAATAATTGAACTCATACTCATCGTCTTCTTAGTACTGCGCAGCCTCCGGGCAAAGCGGAGCGTCGTTCAGGGGACGCGGAACGGCGAGGTTAAGTGGGAGCACATCCAGTGGGCCCTTGAGACCTCTACGTCCAACGATCCCCGAAAGGCCAGGATGGGCCAGCACGCCATTGATGTCCTGTTAGGGCTTCGACTCAAGAAAGAAGATCGCGACTTGCTGACTGCAGCTTCCTTGCGCCGACCGCCACCCGGCGGCACCGAGCCTCGAACGTATGGGAAGAAGTCGAACTAGATAAGGGATGAACTCGGGGGATCCCACACGCAGGAACATTTGACCGGCAGACCCTATGCATGAGATCGGCTCTGTGAGGCGGTAACTTTCCGCACGGTCAAGAACTTGGCGTCGATGGTTCGAAGAGCAAGGTTTTCACGGGCACGGGTTTGGTGTCAGTAGCCGTTGTTCATCGAGGTGGCCAGTGCAAGGACGGGCTCAACCGAACCTCCCTCCTCCAACCACAGAGCAACCGCGGTCGCCTCACCATTCAGGATCAGGTCGGGCTGGGGAGTTCTGAAGAATCCGGCGACTGTCTGCGGATGCAGGTCGTTCGGGAGAACGGCGAGGATCCGTTCCATGCCAGGGAGGACGCGATCACCCGTGCGAGTGAACTGCCATGCCGGAAACACGAGCCTGCCGTTCACCAAATAGGCGTACAGCTTGCGCTCCGCTCTATGGCGCCGGACAGTAGTCTTTGCCAGGTGCAGGTTTTCGCCGACCTCAGCGGCCGTGAGTGAGGAGGCGTCCATTAGGATCCTTGCTGCGGCATTGACCGCGGAACTGCGCGCTACGACCCGCGACGAAAGTTCGATCCCCGAATGGGCGACCCAGTAGCCCTGGTCGACGTCCGAGGGGGCCACGCCTGGATCATTGCGCTGCAGGTCCTGCAGCGCCTCTAGGAGGTCATCTGCGGTGAACTCCAGGTGCAGTCCGGCAAACCGCGAGGCGAAGCTTTCACCGCCGCTACGCGCCTGGTACTTGGGGGATCGTGTTGTGACCTTGGATCCTTTTCTGCTCGCTCTCACCTTCACAATTGTCTCTCTCGAATCAGTCCGCAGTCACGACTTTAGTCTGCATTCTGGGACGGCCGATGCACTCCTCGATGACGCATCAAACCATCGGGTGGCAGCAGCGTCCGCCAGCCTTCGCTTCGGGCTATCCTCGCTGGCCATACTCAACTACAGCTGCCGGTCCGGTGGATAATGCCCGTAATATCTCAAGAAATTGCCGCCGAATGGAGGGATCTGGCTTCACGGGTCCGCTGGGGTTGCGGGCTGGGCTGGAGCCTAGCGGAGGCAATGGACGAGTCCGCGCCGGAAATCAGTCTTTCAAAAGAAGCCCGCACTAACTGAATGGTTCGATGCGGACTACAGGCGACGTCGCCCGGAATGTGGGGATCTGATCATCGCGTACCTGAACCCAGAAGCGGCCAGGAGCCCCGACCTTACAAGATTCCAGCATCAGTAGTTCCAAAGGTTCGCCGTCGCGACGAAGCTGGGAGAACCGGGTATCCAGGAACTCCACTAAGGGCGCGGCCGCCGCCATCCTCCGTAAGACGGTTCGGTCGTCGAGATCGACCAGGTACGGGCTCCCCGTAGCTGTCGTGACAAGGAAACGTCCAGCATCGTCGTTCGAGATTGCACGCGGCATACGGAGAGCCTATAGGTGCTACACGGCGACGGGATCAACTCGTGTCCATCCGCCGTACCAGACAAAAGCGACATGTCTCCAGGCGGCCATGACCAGCCCTGTGTTATCGCAAGCTTGGCGCAGTGAGGGTGCTCGCGACAGACGAAACGGGCAAGCCCAACGGGGTATTCATTGAACCGGCAAGAACTGATGGACGGAACCGCTCCTATACTCGTCCTTACTTGGTCGTTGTTTTCGGTCGGGTGGTGTACTTGGCCCCGATGATTTCGTAAGTGGTCAGCTTTCCTGTCACGCGGACCTTGTCCTCGGTGAACAAAACGAGGTTGTGACCGCCTGGATGCACCGAGCTGGCGTACTTGATGCCCTCGATACCGATGGACTTCACGAATTCGCAGATGTACTGGCTCGCTGCGTACTCCACGCCGTTGTCTGAACGCCTCACGGGCTTCGAGAGTTCAAGGCCGAGCCGCTTGAGAAGCTTGTAGCTATACAGTTGGCTGAACTCGTCGTCTTCGAGGCCGAACGGATTCAGCGGCTGGATCGCCGAAAGGTCCAGAAAAGTAATCTCGTCGGTGGTTTCGAAGGTGGCCACGGTGAGTGTGCTGTGCGTGGACGGGCGGATTTCCGCGATGCACGTCTCTTCATGAAAGGCCAGGTACAGGTGGGGGATTCCCGGAGGGTTGGCTCGTCCGCCGGTGGCCCACATAGCAGGTGGCATGCCCATTTTGCCTTTAGGAATGGCGCTTCCATCGGGGCTTATGCGGCCGCGGTAGAAGCTTGTCCCGGCATGGATTCGGCGGAGGCTGCGTCCAATGACGTGTTCCAGAACCAGGGGGTCAATAGCTCCTGAAGGGAAGAACCGGTTCCGCTTGACCAGGTCATGGGCGAAGTCGTCCCAGACGGTGGAGTAGTTGTCCACGTTGGTGCCGTTTACGGGCTCTACGGCGGCGGCGTCGAGGAGCTGGTGCCCGTCGGGAAAGACGGCTTGGAGGAAGGACCTGTTTTGCTGAGGGGTACGGTGTGAGGCGAACAGGCTCCAGTCGTCCTGGATCCTTACGTGCAGGGGAGATCCGGCGTCATCGGCTGGCCGGTAGAGGTCGGTTACCTGTTGGAACGGGTCTGCCCAGGCGGTCGCCGGCCAGACGTCGTCGGTGCCGTTTGAGCAGAAGCTGCACACGCCGACTTGTGGCTCCTCCGTTTGGTAGTCAACGGGGCTGGCGTCGCCGAAGCAGGAAGCGCAGGTGTTGAACTTAGGCATCCTTGAGCGCCCCGATGGCTACGTGGATGTGATTTTGAATGGAGAGCTTCTTGATCACGCCCAGTCCGGGAAAGGATTGCTTGTCCAGATGTGAGCGGAAAGTATCCAGGGCAGGATTGGAAAGTCCTGAACCGTTGGCGAAGGCTACAAGTTTGGACAGGGCTTCGAGATACTTGCCCGCTGTGTCGGCTGAGGATCCATTGGGAGTGGAACAGAAGTGCCGGATGAATATCGCCTCTTCGCGTGGCCGCTGGTAGGTCAAGTGGATTGCGACCACGCGGGGCATTGTTCCGCCTTCTTTGAAGGCTTCACCGATCGTTTGGTAGTCCCCAAAGCCCTGGTAGCCGTCTTCGGCGAAAAAGATGTTATCTTCCGTGAAGATCGATTCTTCAAGGGGATAGTAGTCCTGGTTGCGTTCCTGTTTCTGTTTGGCGAAGCTGTCTCTGAGTATGGCTGTGGGCGGGCGCGAAAAAAGGCTGCGGTAGCGCCTAACTGAGTTCTTATCCTCGGCAAGGTGCATGTCCACGTCACAGAGGTCCGCAAGGCGCCGCATACTGTCCTCGCTGACCACGGCTGTCCCATAGATCAGGTCTGCACGGTAGCGGCGGCTGGCCCTCGCCAGTATCGCTATGAGTTGGCGGATCTCCTGTTCGCTGGTCAGGAGGACGCCGATCCGCATGCTCCTGTTCGCAGCAAACAGGGGTTCCAACTGCGTGAGGATGTTCTCGGTCTTGGAGACGCCCCTCATATCGCCTACGCGGGGGTTGATGATCACCGTGCAGGCAACGCGGTGTTCTACGAGGGCTGCGAGATTTCGAAGCAGCGTTGGTCCAGCGTCGATGTCCCGAACGGGCTCAATGATCGGATGTACCGCCCCAGAGGCCCTGATCGCGGGCGCCAGTTCTTTGATGGCGAGCAGTTCGAACTGCTTGCCGCGAAGGTACGGAAAGTACATCGTTGTGGCCCCCCTCATTGAGCCAATCTACGATGTTTTGGTACTGGCTCTGCGTCGGATTCACTCTTAAGAATGAACTGATGATGGGCTCGACTTTCGGGTTCCCGAGCGCGTCCGTTTCACGGGGGCGTCGGGCCTTGAGCCGTTGCTCCATGAG
Source organism: Pseudarthrobacter sp. 1G09 (assembly GCF_050038305.1). Taxonomy (NCBI): domain Bacteria; kingdom Bacillati; phylum Actinomycetota; class Actinomycetes; order Micrococcales; family Micrococcaceae; genus Pseudarthrobacter; species Pseudarthrobacter sp. 1G09. The sequence goes on along the minus strand of NZ_CP188306.1, from coordinate 2,515,746 downwards.
CTCAGCGTAATGGCTCGGGGCTATTGTTTCGGCCAAGCGAAGATAATGACGGTACCGCAGCGTGTTCGGCTGTTCAGCTTGCGGCCCGAGGACGCTGTCGACGACGTCCATGTACTCCGCTTGCCGCAGCACCGCCATCATGGTTTCCACGTTCAGCCCTGCTGTGTGCGCTTGGGGCGCTCTGACCGGCCGGAGCGTCCCCTTCCGCGTGTAGACCATCAGACCGGCGGGGGAGTCCCCAAGGTGATCGAAGTACTGTGAGGCCTTGAGTTCGTCACAGACAACGGTGACCCTGGTGAACGCGCGGTAGTAGTCGTCGAGCTGCTTGTGGAGTTTGTCGGGGGAGTCGAACTCAGTTTTGATTTCGAATGCCTCACACACGCCGTTGAGCAGAACCATGTCCACGATGGAGTTGTTTACACGAAGTTCCTGCAGGAGGGTGGCAGAGCGGAGACCATGCCGTCCCACCAACAGCTTGCGTGCTATCGCGTTCTTATAGACGGTCTCTACCCGGTAGTCCTTTTGCAACGTGACGTGGAGCCTGTTCAGCCCATCCGCGATCGTCTCCCCGGAGCTCATCAGGCCCAGAGCTTGCAGTTCCGAGGCGTCTTCCGCGCCTAGCCTGCGGCCATGCCTTGCCACCTTTCGAAGGTGGGCGCTCCCGAGAAACTTCGAGGCTCTCGCTAAAGTACGTGTCGCTGATGTCATGGCACTCCTAGGTTAGCAACAGGCTGCACAGGCCCTTGATCCTTCCCGCCGCAGGAGGGCCCCACGTGCTCGGTATCGGTGATTGCATCCCGGGCGCCGGGTGACCGGACATGGCGCTGCCGCTCCAAGCCAGTCCTTTAGACCACCCCTGAAGGATGCTTGACGGGATCAATTCACGGATTCATCCGGACGCTTCCTTTCCTTCATAATCGTTTCATGTCTGCTTCCTGCGCCTTCTGCGGTTCCACACAGCCAATGACCCGGGAGCATGTCTTTGGCCAGTGGGTGAGCAAGACCGGTCTTGACCTCAGCCCTGTCCGGCACAAGGCAGGTCCGCTGAACCGACTGCCACGGGATATGGGGGAGCAGCCTCCCTATCGGCAAAAGGTGAAGAACTTCTGTTCGACCTGTAATAACGGGTGGATGAGTCGACTGGAGGGTACGGCTCAGCGAGTTCTGACGCCGATGATTCTCGGTGAACCAGGAACGATCGCGTTTGAAGACCGGGCCGCGATTGCCATGTGGATTCAGAAGACTGCTCTCACGGCGATGCTTGTTTCGAGCCAAGAGCAGCGAGATGGGGGATACGGCCTCCCGGCCTCGGAGTACGCAGCGTTGTACGAGCAGCGAGAACGGATGCAACCCCTTGACGCGAGCCGTTTTTGGGTCGGGCGTTATGCCGAAGCGGATGGGTTCTCCGGCGTCCGTGTGACACCGTTGGCAATTCGTGCGCCGGGGACGCCGGAGTCTGACGTTCCCCATGGCTACGTCATGACGATCGTTCTCGGTCAGCTTGTCCTTCAGGGGCTGCGATTTACAGCGCCGATCACCGATTTTGATGTGACGAGCGAACTTGGGATGCCACAATTATGGCCGTCTCGGGCTCCTCTGACTTGGCCAGCAGGCATTGCCTGTACCCAATCGGTGTTTCTCCCGTTCGCGGATGGAAAGATGTTGCGACCTGGTCCCAAACATTTGCGATTACACCCTTGGACTACGGCTGCCAACGTACCGCAGAGCGCCATCGTCGGCGACAGGGTCGAAGTCCCCGCACTGTGTGGAAAACACGTCGTGGACTATCCGATCGTCCTGATCGAGGAGGCTTTTCAAGGAACGTTCTACGCGTTTGTGGCTGCTTGCGAGTGCGCTACGTATCTAATGCAGACGGAATTTGACGGTACGCACTGCAAAGCTGCCGGAGAAGCGGACTGGGTCACAGAGATGTACGAGGCCCTACCGGGGGACAAGGGTTACATTCCGGATGAAGGGGGCCGCTTCGACTGCAAATGTTTGCCCAGGGACATGCCGGACGTGTACCGATAGCGAAGAATGCTTATCGGCAGCAGCACCGGAAGAGGGCGTCTCCTGCCCGGCGCTCCTTCCGGCGCCTCAACGGAGAGGCAGGCATTCACCAGCCGGGCAGTGTCCCAACCCGTTAGTCTGCTTCATCTCTCGCTAGCGTCGTCGTCGGTTCCTTTCCTCCGAACGTCATGATGGATGTCCGTGACTGAAGCGGCTTCCAGCCCCTGAATTGAGTCTCAATCCGGCCGTCAGCCATCAGTCGGTGATGGGCTGCGTCGGGAAGGAGCCCGGGCTCTAAGGGATATTTAGCCCTCGGATTGTGATAGACGTCCATTCCCTCAATCCAAGTCTCCGGATCATCTTTGACTACGAAGTGAACGTACGGCAGTGGCTGTGACGCCTGAGGATCGGGATCTGCGAAAAAGCCCTGACGGATCATTACAGTTTCGTCTGACCCAAACCCCGCGCCCACTCCCATCCGATTGAATTTCGAGATGGTTGCACTGCTATTGAAAATGACCGCGCTGACATGTTCGGCCCCAGGAAGCGAAAAGAATCCGGACTGTACGGTCTTCTGGCCCCACTTATGCTCAGTGATCTGGCGAGGTGTAACTGTAAGGAGGCCTGTTGAGTCCTGTTGCGCCTCCTGTGTAGATCCATACAGGTAAGTCGCCAGCGCAGCTCCGCTGTACGTCATGGACATCGTGTCGTGGAAGTCCTGGATAGCGAATACCAGAGGCTTCTCGGCTGCCGCCGGTTTTGTCCAGTACTCCTTGCCCAGCTTGGCGGTCAGAGGACCCGCATATCTGATTGGCAAATAATTTTGAACGTACGAGGCAAGTTCTGATTCATTGCTCGGCCTTTGTGAAGCGGCGACCTTCCCGTCGGGTCCCACACTTGGATTGATAGTGGTTGCTTCCAACGCAAATTCACCGTGGGGCCCACGGGCAAGAAAATCAGGGGCAGGAGAAGGCCGTTCGATGGAAAAGCCGGCTTCAGTCAAAGCGGCGAAGAGATAGAGCTCCCAGAGACGCGCGTCGAAGCCGGTTGTTTGGAACTGCTCCACGAAGTTTCCATCGATGTCTTCGTTCCAGCGCATCATCGCGCTAATGATGCCTCTTGCGGCAGAGAATCCCTCTGAAGAAGCCACTTCAAGGAAATCAGGACTGAGCTTCTCAGCGGCTGAAAGAGGGGAGAAGAAGTCGATTGGTCCACCCGTCTCATCACCTTGAACGCGCAGCCGATCCAAATCGGGACCAATCTCCGCTAACCGCTGGTGCAGTGCCCCCAGCGCCTGTTCTGGGGTCTTTACAAAGTCAGTTGCGTCAATCCACCTGAATCGCTCATTGAGGTCTCTGGCGAGGATCATCGCCCCATATTCGTCGTCGGTGTCCACGACGATCGTCGCGATGACCTTCCCGTCGACATCCTCGAACCACGCGAGCTCCTGCATGAGGAACATTGCCATAGGAGAGCGGGCATAGGCTGCAAGGGCATCGAATCTGGAACGCGAGATTGAACGCATAGGAGTCCTCTTCGTCTTCGGTTTCTGCGACTATACCGACTTGAGCCCTGCCCGGCGCGTCCGAACCGACAAGGAGCGGCGGTACTGGTGTTCAAGTGGGTCGTCTTTCCGGGCATCACAGCTGATAGTCCACCTATGATGCCGCGGTCAGGTGCCGACATTGCTGCACCGCTCGGGCTCTATCCGCTCGAGTTTTTTCCGACTCCTGTACGGCTGCGGCGACACAAGCCCTGAGAACCCGTTCCATGCTTGCTCGCGTGCAAAGATGATGCCGTGGATGACATCAGGCCTCCGGACCTGCCGAATGACAGCGCAGCTCCATTGCTCGAGGATGAACCCGGCACGGCCGATACTGAGCCCATTCGCGACGAGGACGCGAGTTGCTGTCTGCTGTTTCAGGGAGGAGCAGGGGTATCGTCGGGCCGGTACCTCCCGCACGGCTACACGCTGACTCTGAAAGGAAGCGTCGTTGCAGAGCATCACCTCACGCTCCTTCATGAGATCCACCACAAAGTCCTGAACGATGACACAGCATGGGGATCGCTCATCCGATTCGCAGCGGAACATCCAGGATGGAATAGAGGCCTACTCGGACAGCTCGTGGCCACTTGCCGGGTCGTGCATGAAGCCTTCGCCAGCTTCATGTCAGCGTCTTATGCCGAGCTACGCCACGAGAACGTCGACGAGGTGATGGATGCTTATCCCATCTACCGTCCGTTGATGAAGCGCATGGACCGACTGCTCACGCATGTTCCCGAAGGGCACCGGAAAGACATCGCTGCGACTGCCGTCGCCAGGTTCTGCATGAGCCCACCCGTGCTGACGCTGGTAACTGATGTGTATCCCCGCGTCCTGACGCTGGCTGACATTCCATCCGCTTGGCTGCCCGACCAGCGCTTCAGCCGCTTCGGGTGCGTCCGCCCAGAAACCATTACGGATGCTGTGAACGCTGCTGACGCAGATTTTCTCCGCACACATGGACAACCAATCGACGCACTGACTCTCGACAATACCGATGACCTGCTCGAGGCTGCATGGAAAGCATGGGAGGAAACGTTCATCAACAGCGTCGTATCCGCCAATTCGCGGCTGCGCGAGCTGCCCAACGTCCCAACCAACGACCACCTGCCCGGGGTCGCGAACCTCGTTCACGCTGCAACCAGCCGTGGCGTCCCCGTGTCTCTTACGCATGATTCAGAGGAGCGCGTCCTCAGTGACGCCGAATCGGTTCAGCGTATCCTCAGCGCAACTGAGCTGCGCCTCCGTGACGAAGCGTGGCCGTCGGGCCTGGCGGAGATCGGCGCCGACGTGGCCAGCGCTGACGTGCTGGGCCTGAGCGCAGCAGGTCCGGTACCGTTCTTGCTGATTCATGGGCGTACACCCGCCCAGCTTTCCAGTACGTTCGCGTTCGTGGCTGCCGACCCTATCGGCCAGGAGGACCAGAACACGCCGATCTTTGCGGTTCGCCTGCTCGTGGACCACGCTGGGCAGGACCTCATATTGAATGCGACAATTCCAACTCCGGACGCCTATCGGGAACTTGCGCAGGCGTGGCCGGAGGAATACCTCGTCGCCAACTGCATCACAGCCAGCTGCTTCACCAACACCAAGTGGCAAAAAAAGTGGCTGCCCACGCTGAACTCCCGTCCAACGGTGGTGCTGCTGGACATCGGATTCCTGGGCACGGTCGGACCCGGCCGGCTCCTCGGGGCTGGCTCCACTGTTTATGGGGCCTATATGGGACTCGCGGACCCCACCATGAAAGCCCTCATTCTTCACGTCGAGGGTCATTCCCATGTCATCCTGGCCATAGCCGACGACCTGAGCATCCAACTTCTTGCCGGACAGCTCGAGGACCTGCTCGGTGAACGCCTCGTGATGCGCGACGCCGACTGGTCCGAATGGATGCCTGTACTGTCTGCTGTCTGCGCGTCAGTCCTGGGCACTGAGTCATCGCTGCGCTTCAACGGTTTGGCGTCCTGATGAGGCAGGTCTCCGGTGTTTACCATCACCGCGGTTGGCGGGTGGAGGTCGGCGAGGACGCAGAAGCGGAGGAAGTGCTCGTTGCTTCGATGCATGAAGCCATGCACGACAGACTTCAGATGACCACGATCTACGGCTGTACCGTGGTGTTGCTCCAGGAACGCGCGACCCGAGATCGAAACGAGAAGGCCCTGATGCAGGCGATGGCTCTACAGGCCGGATCCACCCGGGTGCACGAGGAGTATGCGACCTGGATGTCCGCGATTCCCGCCGGCTGGGAAGTCGAGATTCTTCGACGGACGTTCCCCCTCTATGCGCGGCATCTCGACCGCGCGCAACGACGCGTGCAGGGCCTCCACGGCCCGTATCTTGCTATGCACGCCACCCAAGCTGTCGCCCGCGCCTGCATGCAACCAGCAGACCTCACCGAGCTTCTCGACCGACAAGATCCCGTCACGCTCACTGCGGGGATGCTGGATCACTCTATGCGGCCAGACGTCAGGCTGCAGCGCCTGGAACGCGCGCTTTCCCAGCACGGTTGGGGGCCGTTGAAGGACTGGGCAGGTGACGCAACCGACTTGAGCCCGGAACGCTTCGCAGAGGACGCTGACCCTGGGTGGGGAGAGCTGAACCGCGCCGCCTACGAATGGTGCAGCCAACTCCTGGAGTCATCGGGCTGCCCGACATTGCCTTACGACGGGCACCGTCCGTACGTAGATTCGCTTCGCCAGGCGGTCGGCCTTCCAGAGGCCTCAAACGACATGCCGTCTTCGTTGGTGGCGCTGATGTCCGTCGAGTCGGAGACTCTTGTCCTCGGTGATCCACTCCCCGCGATCATTCTTCCCCGGGGTACACCCCCAGCCGAACTAGCCGCAGGCGACGACGGCCGCCGGCATCTTTTCCTTGCCATCCGCCCGCGGAAGGCCCTACAGGACCAATACCGCCTGATCAGCGGTTCCCTCAGCGATGCACCCCACGTGGCTGTCCTTCGGCGACTGCGTGAGGATGGCGCTATTGAGATGCTCGACGTAACCGAACTCAGCCCTACAGAGATTACGAATGCCGGTGCTGTCGTCGTCAGCATTGCCATGTCCTCTCTCGCCCAGGAAGCTGTCCAGCAGCACTGGAAGCCGCTCCTCGGACGACACCAGGCCGCCGTTCTGTGCGATCTCCGCCCGTCTGCGAACCTACGCGGCTGGCTGCGTGACTCTGCTCTGGCTCTCCGCTACGCGATCGTCGGGATCGAGACCCGGGTCGGGATGGTTCGCCTCCTGGTGTTCCAGATTGAACATGGCACCAGCGCATCCCGCATCTACATGTCCCCGGTGAGCCGGCTGTTCAGCACCGGGCTCCTGCTTTGGCTCAACGAAACCCAGAGCCTGACCGGGAAGACCCGACACGACGACACACTAGGTGACCTGCCGCTGCTTCGGTTCTCTGCGGCCCATATCCTTCTCGAAGAACGAACTTTTTCCTTCACCACAGGAGACACCCGATGACGACCAGCGTCAACCTGCTCGAATATCTCTCGGAACATGACATCCCCAAAGAGTTCGACCGCGAGTGGCTCAGCACAGATGTCCTCCCTCGGCTCGGCGTCCAGCCCGACCACTACCTGGCTGACATCTGCGAAGACATTCTCGTCAGCTCGGCGAACAACAGCACCGGCGAACTCCACATGAGACCCGGAGGCTGGCGAATAAACCTCAGCGAGTCCCTTGCACGCGTGGTTCTCACGTCCGCTGTCGTCGGAGCCGGTCTGGTCTTCGCCGGAGCAGATCAGATACCGCTGGAACTCCTACCCACAGTGCTGCCCCTCCTCGTGGATCTCAAACGGGTGCGCCTGGACCGCCAAGACCGCGAACTGCTCATTCCCCTGCAAAACGCCGCCGCCGGGCTCGAAGGCTTCGCCCTCAATCCCGAAGTGCTGTACAACCGTCTCGAGCCATCTGTGAGGGACAAGCTCAATTACGGTGACTTTCTGGCCTTTACCGACCGGCTCATCGAGGCCGGGGAACTAGACAACGCGGGCGGCAACGACGTCCGTCCTCGCCACGGAACTGCATGGGTGCGCATCACTCTGGAATGATGCACTTGCAGAGCCTGAAGTCCTCGGGCGTTCCGCGAAAGACCCGAGTTTGTGCTGGAGTGTCTTGAAGGGGACCGCGCGAAGCCGCCAAAGGTGCAGGTACGTGGTAATGGTAAACGCCTATGCGGAGGAGCGAATAGATAATGGAAGAGGTGTCGGATTTCCGGGAGTACGAAAACGGAATTGCTGACGTTGTCGAATTCCTTGTCGGAGACACTGCCAAGGTCACACGTAACGCCCACGTGCCAGGATTCCGGACCAAAATCGACCGTCAGATCGATGTACTCGTGGAGGGCAAACAGTTCGGAATTCACGACTCGATGCTCATCATCGACTGTAAGAAGTACGCCACGAAACTCGATGTGAACGATGTGGGAACGTTTGCCTCGATGGTCGAAGATGTTCGGGCAAATGCAGGGTGGCTGGTGACGACCAAAGGGTACTCTGACGGGGCGATGAACGAGGCGGAGACATATCGCGGCTTAGGTGTGCACGTCATGCCCGTTGACGAACTCCTGAAGTGGAGACCGAAAGGCACCGGGTTAGCCGTCTATGCATTGAAGTCCGAAGAAGATCTTCAGACAGCAGCGAAAGCTGTACGAGCCAAAGGATTTCGGGCTCGAGTGGCCTCGTCCGAAGAAGCGGGACAGGCGCAAGAAGACGAGAGTTTCCTGGAAGTTTTTCGCTACTACGGGCCTTCTCCAGATGGCGTCTTGGGAAATCGAGACATACTGGAAGTAACGGGCAACGCAATGACTGAGGCAGGCATAGCATCATTCCGCGTATGTAACTCCGGCGTCGTGGTCGGTGGGGGCACGCCCGGACACCGCCACCTTCGACTCATGATCAAAGGCCAACCGACAGACGTTCTATTGAACGTGGCCAGCGATGAGGAGGCACGAGAGCAGATCGCGTTCTTTGAACAACAGGGATTGTTTAAGGAAGGCGCAATGTTCGGTGGATACACCCCTGACGACCTCGACATTGAACGTCCGGAGGTATGGCCCATACCCGGTCTCTTCCCTGACCAGCTGGGACTCTGAGAATCGGGCGCCTGATCTTACCGTTCTCGGGGCTGGTTGCGGGGGCAAGTCGAAACTTTCATCGCGATCATTCTGACGCTTCCAGTCCGGGCGCCCCGAGGCTAGTATCGGCACCAGTTGAGCAGCCCCGCCAGTAGCGGGGCCAGCGGCATAATCCTTGATGGCTCTCCGCGGTTCGTGGTGATTTCCAGTGCGCGGTGAATGTTCAGGCCGCTGTTCGGGCGGCGCTTCTGAGCATAATGCGGGTGGTGTAGTTCCGGCTATTGACGAATCCGCGTCCCGTCCGTTTCAGGTGTTGATGGCGGTGTTGTTCGCTTCGACTTTCGCTGTGGTTGCACCGGTGACGATGAGGACTTCGATTTCCTTCCACCAGCGGCAGACTGTACGCCAGAGCCTGCTTGTTTCGGGCTGGGCGGCTCGTTCGACGAGTTCCTGGAGGCGGTTCTTCGCGGCACTTGCGTCCTGGAGTGAGCCGGTGCGCAGCAGCGCGCGGAGCTGCTCTTTGACGTTCCACGCCGCCTGCAGTTTGCCCGTCGGGTCATCGATATTGAACACTCGACTGAGCCGTTCACTGCCCCGGTCTGAGAGCGTCTCGCCAGCCCGGAGCAGCAGCCGGCGGTTTGCCCAGACCGGGTCGGCGGTGCGCCCGCGACGGCCCTTGGTTTCCTGGGTCAGGCGCTGGCGGACTTCGGTGAGCATGTTGTTCCCGAGCAGGACCAGGTGGAAGGCGTCGACCGACACGGCGGTCCGCGGCAGCCACATCCGCAGGGCCTTCCGGAACGCGGCCGACGGGTCGATCGCCACGACCTGGACGCCGAGGCGCCATTCGAGCGGGCGGCCGAAGAGCCACTCGCCGACGCCCTTGTGGTCGCGGCCGTCGACCACGCCGAGTACCTGCCCGGTGTCCAGATCGACGATGGTGGTCATCCAGGGTTCGAAGCGTTTCCAGGCACCGCTGGCAGGGTCCTTGAAGAACCGGACGGACCGGAACCGGTGCTCATCGATGCCCAACATTCTGGGGCGCAGCTTGTCCACATCCGGAAGCTTAGTAGCCGCCCTGGTCAGGGCCCGCTGGACCAGCCACCACGAAACCCCGTGCGCAGTCGCGGTCTCCGTGGCGGCGCGGCCGGAATCAATGACCGCGGAGACGAGCATGTTCCGCAGCCGGCCGGTGGATCGGGCCAGGCGCGGGACCTCGAAGGTGGCTTCAAAGAAGGTCCCGCGCGGGCATTCGGATTCGTCGCAGAAATACCGGTGCTTGGACCAGATGAGTTCTACCGGGCCGGCGACGGGAATGTCGCGGACCCGCTGGAGGCGCCGTGAGTGCCGGCGGGTACCGATCACACCGCAGTCCGAGCATCCGGATTCGACCGTGCTTTCGACGTGGATTCTGCGCTGGCCGAAGCCCAGAATCTCGGTTGAAAGAACGCGGTAGTCAGGAAGGTTGAAGATGGCGGTGGCAGCGTCAGGGCGCCGGGAAGTAAGCTCGGTCAAGGCTCGTAGTCCTGTCATCGATGAATGCGTCAAGAACATCCATCACAACAGGGCTACGGGCCCCTCGCGTCTAAGACACGAACCCGAATTCACCACCAACCGCGGAGAGCCTCCTTGATTGGCTGTAGCGTGCTGACAGTACCGGTGCGCACGATGTCATTTTCCTTCATCTCACAGGAGTGACTCATGTCTGAATATCCCGCGATCCCCTCATCGTTTTTCGTCCAACGCACCCCAGGCAAAGCGAGGTTATTCCGTGGGGAAGTTGGTGCAGGTTCCAACTTGCTTGTTCCAGTAACTACGGTGAGCGGCGTGACCGATGCCGACGTCGATCGCCTGGTCTCGGCGCTGACGGGCGCGGCGTGGAAAGGTGATCGCAGTCAGTGGGACGCCGTCGCAGCCTCGCTTCCGGAGGCGGTCGTGTTGGCCTGTAATCAAGCACTCCGGCTGTTGCCGGCGCCTGATTCTGTGGCACTCGATGCTGACGGCGAGCCGATGACGGTATTGCGTACGTCGTTCGGGTTCACGCCGGGTGCTGACGACTTTGAGGCACAAGCCGCCGCAGCGTACGACCTAGGACTCCAGGTCCTTCTGGACAATTATCTGGATGATACGGGACGTGCTCAGTGCCGGTTCCGCTTACTCTCTGGCGAAGCTGAGATTGCCCCGGGAACTGAAACTTCTGTATGGCCAAAACACGAAAAGTCTGTTCTTTCGGAGCAGCGAGTCTTTTCTCCGTCGGAACTTCACGACGTTCTAAACGATCGTCGTTGGAAGACCTGTCGGGCGCGGGCTCATTGGGTGTGGATCGCGGACCGCGGTCCGGACCAGACGGCCGACGATTACACTTCCGATGCGGTCTGGGTGGTCGAGTACTTCGACGAAGGGGTCCCTGACAATCCTGCCCCTGGTGGCCCGGAAGAATGGGAATCGTTTGTTGTTGGTGGCTGGAATCCTTGGCCGATGACGGCACGGACTCGCTTCGTCCTCTGGCAGGCATTGGCCGAACTCCAGACCACGCTGGATTTAGGTCTCGACGGTTGGCAACACGACTCTGTCGTTCCTGACGACAATGACTTCATGCACGACTTTCCTCCACTGGTGAGGTTCGAGCCGCGTGCATGGTGGGAGGCACTGCAGGAGTCCTGCAGCCGTCTCGTCGAGGCCATGCGCACAGGTGAGCGATGGAATCCCCGCACCCCAGGAGAAGAGGCTGTGATTTACGTCGCATGCCGTGCAGGCTGGGTCGAATCGGCCCAGGACTATATCGAGGACCGCCCCTCGTTGCGCCGCCAATTCGCGGACCTGCCAGAAGGCAAAGACCGCGGTCCAGAAGACGTGCACGACGACTCCGAGGGCGGCGCAGACTATGCCTGGAACGAAGTGCCAGCGGCACTCGCGGGTGACCTGGACATAGCCCTCCTCTGGATGCCTGCCGCCGACGGCATCGGCGCCCCAGACGACCTGGTCAACCGAGAGCAAGGCATCGGTGACTACCGAGCCGAATCCTGGCACCAGCCCTTTGCGCGGTATGAAGACAATCCGGATGCGCCGTCTGCGCTTCACTGACCCGCGGTCACCGACGAGGACGAGCCGGTCGCTGCAGGACTTCCGCTTTCCCCTGCGAGTGACGGCCCCTCGAACAACTGTCCACCCCTCTGCCGTGAACAGTTGAAGGAAATCAAGATTGAGCTTCTCTTCGGGCGAAAGCGGGGTGAGATAACTTTAACCATCAATCGTGTCGAACACTTGCCTAGCGACTCTCATTGCAGACAAAGCGGCAGGCGCGCCGCAATATCCCACCGTGTGGATGATCGCCTCGACAATCTCTTCCTTGCTGAGTCCGTTGTTTAAGGCGCCTCTGATGTGACCGGCGAGTTCCTCGTGGGCTCGCATCGCAATTAGCCCCGCAGCTCTGGACCCGTTCATCCAGTTTTGCTCGCTCACTGGAACTCAACGGCGGCCAGTGGTAGGAGCTAAGCCGACCTGAAGATAAAAGGCCAACCAGATTGGAACAAGACCGATTTTCCGTGATGGCAAGTGCGCGGAAACAGTGGGGTCAACTTACGCGGAATGGACAAAGTAGATCGAATCTCACAATAAAGCTGATGGCCCACGGGATACTCCGGGGGCCATCTGCTTTTATCCGACGACGGGCGCAGGTCCGAGACGATGACCTGATTACCTGATCCGGCGCGCTCTTTTGGATGGGCTTGTGAGTAGTCGGAGCCAGATAGGCTTCAGTCCATGAGCCACGCGAGTTTTCATTCGTTCCATGTCGCGATGGCACGGACGGTAGACGGTGCATGGAATCGGGCTGACGTGGTGAGCGGTGTCAGTCCGGGCGGTCCATGAAACGCCGCGAGATCTGGGGTGTTGCCTTGCTGCTGGCTGCCGCCGTTATCACCGGAGGTAGCCTGGGGCTGCACATGGCGGACCGCGCTGCTGCTGACCAGGACTTGTTCCTGTATATCGGAGTGCGGGCTTCCAACGTTGTCTATGGGTTGATGATTCTGGCTTCCTTTGTGGCCGCCGCTGGTCTGATCTTCCTGGTCCCATCGTTGATCGGCCGAATCCCAAAAAGGGGCCTGCGGCGCAGCGTTGGCTGGGCGACGGGACTGGCGGCGGCCGCTGCGCTGCCGTTCTTCGCCGTCCTCCTCATCTTCGCGAGCATCGGCGGCATAGGAACCAGCGATATTGTGAAAGTCGAGGGTGGTGACGGCGAGTCCGTTCTCCTGGTCCAGGACGGCTTCGACGGGGACACTGTCGATATCTACACACAGCACGACGATCTCCATTACAGGTGGGCACGCCGCGCTGGCGAGCTGGGTGGCTGGCCCCGGGTGAAAGACTAGGACTGCCAGCTGCACGATGCCGCCGCTGGCCTGCAACTTACCTGTGGGGCCAGGAAGGTGGCCACTGGCCAGTAAACGCTACTTGAACATCGCGGATGGTGGGAGCCCGAAAGGATTACCGCAGCCGATCTATGGCCCCAACAGCCTGGCTAACCAACCTTCTTCGACGTCTCCAGCCCGGGCGGGGCGTTCGACGGGACCTTGTGGTCCTCGGCGGGGTCTACGTCAAACCTGCCCACGACTGCGAGGTGGATATGGATACCGGTCAGGTTGCCTCCAGCATCCCTGGATTGCTGGATATATCGCCCTAGAACAGCGGCCACGGGACGGCAGGCATCCCGCCAGCCGGAGCCGGGAACCGGGCCGCCGAGCGCAACCGTGCACAGCGCACGGCAAGCGATGCGATCTCATCGACGCTAAGCAGGTCAGCGAGGTCCCGGCCCAGCTTCCCGTCCAGGCCCTCGCTCACACGCTCAATGCCCTGCAGCTCCTCGCTGCCCAGGTCTTCGCCCAGCCACCCCCACAGCACCGTGCGCAATTTGTGGTCAGTGTGGAAGGTCAGCCCGTGGTCCACACCGTGCCGGTGACCGCCGGCCATGGCGAGGATGTGGCCGCCCTTGCGGTCGGCGTTATTCACCACGACGTCGAACACGGCCATGCGCCTCAGCGCCACAGAGTCCTCGTGAAGGAGGGCAACTGTCCGGCCGGTCTCGTCCTCGCCTTCGAGGACGTGGCGCCAACCGGACTCGGGCGCCTCTTCCGGCGAGAAAATGTCCACCGCCTTCTGGCCGGGGTCCGGCTCCTGCCACAGCTGCACCATGCCTTCGCCCAGTGGACCGTCCCGCAGCCAGGTCCGTGGCACGATGTTCCAGCCGAGTGCCTCCGAGACCAGGTAGGCGGCGACCTCCCGGTGGGCGAGGAAACCGTCGGGAAAATCCCATAACGGTTTCTCGCCGGCAATCGGCTTGTAGACAACGGTCGTCTCGCCGACGGTTCCCACGAAGGTGGCATTCGACGCCGTCGTGATCCGCCCGGTGAGGGTCAGGCCGCCGGCCGGCAGGTCGGCGGGCATCAGGCCTCGGGCAGGGTGCAGACGTGCCCTTCGGGGTCTACGGGGTAGCCGCACAGCGGGCATGCCGGACGCCCGGCGCCCACGATCTCACGCGTGCGCTTGGCGAAGGCGCGCGCGGTACCCACCGGCATCCGTACCAGCAGCATTTCGGGGACTTCGGCGTCGTCGACATCGGGAATGTCGCCGGCATCAGCATCGATCTCGACGATGGGGTAGGCCTCAATGACGATCTGCGCCGTTGCCGGGTCCCAGCCCAGGCTCATGGCACCCGTCCGGAACTGCTCCTCGACTGTCTCGAGCTGGTCATTGTCCACCAGTTCGACGGGTGTGCCCGCAGGAACGCTGAACGGATTTCCCTCGATGGTGCCGAGCTGATCGAGGATGTCGTCGATCTTTTCCGCCAGCTCGGCTGACTGCTGCTTCTCCAACGCGATACTGACAATCTGCTTACCCGTGCGGACCTGCAGATAGAACGTGCGTGCCCCCGGAACTCCGATGGTGCCGATGACGACCCGGTCAGGCCAGGCAAATTCGTGAACAAGTGTGGGCATATCAGTATTTTAGGCACATGGGCCTAGGTGTCAGCCTGTCCCGCGCCGCCGCCCACCGGCGCATCGCCGGATGAGATGCCCTGTGCGAGCCACGCAAGATCCCCTGCGTCGGTGTTGGTGGCGTAGACGCTTGGCCGGGCCGGACCATAATGCACTATCGAGATGGAGGCTGGACCCACGTTGATGCGCTGGAAGAGGTCCAGATGCATGCCCAGCGCGTCGGCCAGGATTGATTTGATGACGTCGCCGTGGCTCACTGCCACCCATACGGCTCCCGGGCCGTGACCGGCTTCGAAGGCCGCGTCATGGCGCCGGATGGCCGCCACTGACCGCGCCTGCATCCCGGCCATTGATTCACCGCCCGGGAACACGACGGTGGACGGCTGCGACTGCACCGCACCCCACAGGTCTTCGGTGGCGAGGTCACTGAGCTTGCGGCCCTGCCACTGCCCGTAATCACATTCCGTGAGGTCGGCTTCCACGGGCGCGGCAGGGCTGCCTGCCTGCCGGTCGAGGATGAGCCGCGCGGTTTCCCGGCAACGCTCAAGGGGACTGGAGACCACGCCCGCCAGGGGCAGCACGGCAAGTCGGTCGCCGGCGAAAGCCGCCTGCTCAAGTCCGGTCTGGTCCAGGCCCACACCGGCTGCCCGGCCGGCCAGGATCCCGGACGCATTGGCGGTGGTGCGGCCGTGCCGCACAAGGATTACTGTTGCCATCCACCCAGCCTAACCAGACTGGCGCGCCCAACCCGGCGGCGCGTGCCTCAGAACTTCTGGGGCAGGCTGACTGACGGCGTCCGGGACGGGGCGACGTCGAACTTGCTCAGGACCCTGGTCATGATGTTGTTGAAGACCGGCGCAGTGGAAATTCCGTAGATGTTTCCGGCCGGCCGCTGGACATTGACCATGACGACGTACTGCGGGTCATCCATCGGTGCCATGCCCACGAACGAAGCGGTGTAGCCGTCCAGGCCCTTGCCCGAATCGGCCACCGCTTCGGCGGTGCCGGTCTTGCCGCCAACCCGGTATCCGGGGACCTTGATGTCTTTGGCGCCGCCCACGGTGACGACACTCTCGAGGATGTCGCGTGTTTGCCTTGCCGTCGATTCGCTGACCGCCCTGCTGCCGGGCTCCGCTTCTACCGGGTGTTCGGTGCCGTCCGGGTCGAGGTAGGACTCGATCAGCCGCGGCTTGAGCAGGACGCCGTCGTTGGCGATCGCCTGGAACGCCATGGTGGTCTGCAGGGGAGTCTGCGAGACGCCCTGGCCGAAGAGCACGGCGAATTCCTGCCGGCCGTCCCACTGGTCCGGCTGGGCCAGGAGGCCCGCGGATTCGCCTGGGAGGGGAATTCCGGTGCTGGAGCCGACGCCGAACTTTCGGAGGTAGTCATAGCGCTGTTCCCGGCTCAGGTCCTGGCCGACCATGACGGTGCCCGTATTCATGGAGGAACCGATCACGCCCGCGAAGGTCCGCTGCTCGGTGCCGTGCTCGAAAGAGTCCTTGAAGAACTGCCCGTTCACCGTGTACCCGGACGGAATGACGAGGCGCGAGCCGGGGCTGACGAGCCCTTCCTCGATGGCGGCCGCTGCGGTGATGGCCTTTTCGGTTGACCCTGGTTCAATGGCGGCCTGCACGGAACGCGCTCCGCGGTCCTCGGGTGCGGTGGCTCCGGGGTCGTTGGGGTCGACCGAATTGGTTTCCGCCATGGCCCGGATCTTGCCGGTCTTGGCTTCGACAACGATCAGGTTCGCCCAGTCGGCGCTGAGCTTGCCGGCCTGGGCTTCCAGCGCCTCTTGCGCCGCATATTGCAGATCGGTGTCGATGGTGAGCTTGACCGACTGGCCGTTGGTGGCCGGCACCACCTCCAGCGGAGCGGTGGGGATGATGATCCCGTCGGCGCCGGTCTGGTAGGTCCGTTCCCCGTCCCGGCCCGCGAGTTGTTCGTCCAGGGTCAGTTCGAGGCCTGCGGCGCCGCCCTGTTCATTGGTGAATCCAACAATGCTGCCGGCCACCGCCCCTTGGGGGTACGCCCGCTTTTTGACCGGCCTCGACTCCACTCCCGGAACGCCCAGGTCCATGACGGCACGTTCGACGCCGGGGTCCACGGCTTTGGCCAGATAGGTGAACAGGGCATCGCCGGTCATGAGCTCACGGACTTCGGGCTCAGGCATCTCCAGGAGGTTGGCGAGTTCCTGGAGGCCCTGGTCGCGGCTGACCGTCCGGACGGTGCCGGAATCGTCTACCTGGCGGAAAGTCTCGGTGG
This sequence comes from Pseudarthrobacter sp. 1G09, assembly GCF_050038305.1. NCBI lineage: Bacteria > Bacillati > Actinomycetota > Actinomycetes > Micrococcales > Micrococcaceae > Pseudarthrobacter > Pseudarthrobacter sp. 1G09. The sequence goes on along the minus strand of NZ_CP188306.1, from coordinate 2,498,862 downwards.
TGCTGTTCACCTTCGGTGTGCCCACGATGTCGTAACGCACGGTGCTCTGGGCCAGGACGGTGCCGTTCATGTCCAGGATGGCGCCACGCTCGGAGGCGAGTGCGGATACCTGGGTCCGCCGGTCTGCGGCCTTGGACGCGTAACTCTCGGGATCAAATCCCTGGACCACGAACACCCGGCCGGCCACCACCAGGAGCAGCGCCACCATGAAGCAGAATCCCAGGCGGACGCGGGCGGTGGATCGCGGGCTGGACACGTCATGGATTCGCACCCGTCCACGTTAGCCGCGGCCCCCGCACGGCGGTGCCCGGCGGCCCGGCGTGGCCGTGAATGTGAGATTTGGCACGCCGGGCTTCCGCGGAACCTTCCCCTAGGGGATCGGGGCGACGTCGATGAGCACCTTTCCGATGGCCCCTTGTTCGACGGCGTCGTGCGCCGATGCCGTTTCCGCAAGCGGGAAGCGGGTCAGCGGCAGCCCGTGGTCCTCACCGACGCGAAGCGCGCCTGCCGCGAGCGCCTCGGCTACCGACTCCACCGCGTGCTCCTTCTGGCCGTCAGTGACGGTGTAGGTCAGGATGAACTGGTACCGGATGTTCTTGCCCATGCTTTCCCGGACCGGGACGGTCACCGATTCCCCGGGGTTCGCCGCATAGATGGCGATGGTTCCGCCGGGCTTGAGGATCTGGACGTCGGAGTCCAGGTTGGCGGGTGCGTTGACGTCCACGATGGTGTCCACGCCCTCCGGGACTGCGGCGTTGACGGCGGCAACGACGTCTTCGGTGCGGTAGTTGAAGACCTGGTGTGCCCCTGCGAGGCGGGCGAGGCCGGCCTTCCGGTCGTCGCTGACGGTGGTGATGACGGTGGCTCCGGCCCAGCGGGCCAGTTGGATGGCGGCGTGGCTTACGGCTCCTGCACCGCCGGTGACGAGAACGGTCTGCCCGGTCAACGAACCGGGGGAGAGCCGGTCAGGTCCGTGTTCACGGGAGGTCAGGGCCCTGTGCGCCGTCAGGGCGGGGATGCCCAGGGAGGCCCCGGTATCAAAGGACTCATCATCGGGAAGGGCAACCACCTTGACCGATGGAACAACGGCATACTCCTGGGCCGTACCTTCGTCGCCGCCCCAGGCCACGTCCCAGAGCCAGACGCGGTCGCCGGGGGTGAAGCCCGACACCCCGGGGCCGACGGCATCGACAATGCCTGCGCCGTCCTGGTTCGGAACCTTTGGGGCCTTCAGCTTCGTGCTGCCCTGCCCGCTGCCGGCGCGGGACTTCCAGTCCGTGGGATTCACCCCGGAAACAGCCAGCCGGACGCGGACCTCGCCGGGACCCGGATCACTCTTTGCTTTGTCCTGCAGGTGCAATACCGACGACGCACCGGTCTCTTCGTACACGATCGCTTTCATGTGTTCTCCCATGCCTTCGACGAAAACTGGCCCTGACGTACGGCACCAACCTACCGAACGTCGCGGTGCCGCAGTGCCCCGTCATGGCGGAGCATGCTGACCGCCCCGCCGATGGCGCCAAGCCGTCGGGTCGAGGCAAGCCCCAGGTGGTAGACGTGGAGTTCGTCGGCTCCGGATTCCGCAAGGGCGTGCCATTCCGAAGCCAGCCCGCCGCCGTCGTACGTCTTCGGCGGTAAAGCCAGGACATAGGCTCCCGTGCGCAGGCCCGTATTAGCCATGGCTTCCAACCGTTCGGAGCTTTGCGCGGTTTCTCCCCAGCAGGGCACAACGGCGGTGACGCCACCGGCCGCCGGCCAGAGCCGGCTTCTGCGCAGCGCCTCTGCCGGCACGAAAGGGCCCGTGGCCCAGGGGTCCGGCGTGGCATGGATGGACAAGCGAAGGCTCAAACCGCAGGACTCCACTGCGTCGAGACACCCGTCCAGCAGGGCTGCAGCGGCGTCCCACCGGACCTGCAACAGCGGCACGAATTGCCCGGCTTCGCGGGTCCCCGCCGGTGTCGCGTCGGGATCTTCCGCGGCAAGGACCAGTTCCTGCACAAGGCTGCGGTACCCGGCCACGGGCAAGCGCCGCGACTCATAGGCATCGGTGCAGGCATCGCAGAAACAGAGGGACAGCAGAGCCTGTACCCAGGGTGAATACTCGGCTCCTTCGGTTTTCTCATGCCGGTTCTGATGGCTGAATCCCAAGGCGCCCACGGCTTCCAGGATCAGCCCGTCAGGCCTTCCTTCCGCCAGGACCTGTTTCACCAGCGATGAGGCGTAGCTGCGGACCCGTGGCTGGGACGGGCACAGCGCGTACGGATACACGTCACCGAAGGCATTCCGCACGCAGAGCCCGGGATTCCGGCTGCCGGCGGCACTTGAATGGGTCAGGACCGTCCACGCGTCCACGGGAAGGCCCGCCTTCCGCAGCTGCGCGGCGGCGGTCCCGAAGGAGTTCCCGCTCCCCGTCCAGCCGGCCGCACCGCCCGGAACGAGTACGTCGTCGGTAAAAGCCGCGCCCGCGGGAACGTACAGGGCTGCGGAACGGGCGTCCACCACCCGCCGGGTGGGGTGCCGTGGCGTTCCCGCCCGGACCGAATGGTAGGCGGCGGCCAGCGCCACGCGGTCCACGCCCGTATTTTTGACCCAGTCGGCCGCGTGCGGGTCGCCCAGCACGTCCCACGGATAGAGGTAGCCCGTGACGTGTGGAGTTTTGGCCGCTACCACCGGGGCAGATCCGCCGTGTATTCGGGAACGAACCGCTGCATGTACCCGGTGTCGTCCCTGGCCGTCATGCGGGCGTCCAAGTACTGCTGGTGCAGTTCGGCGAGCTTTGTCCGATCCAGTTCAATGCCAAGTCCGGTGCCGGTGGGGACGCGGACGCTGCCGTCCACGAAGCGCAACGTGCCGGGCTTGACCACGTCATTGTGCCCGTTCCACGGGTAGTGGGTGTCGCAGGCGTAGGTGAGGGCAGGGGTGGCGGCGGCCACGTGGACCATCGCTGCGAGGCTGATGCCCAGGTGGGAGTTTGAATGCATGGACAGTCCCAGGCCGAACGTTTCGCAAATGGCGCCCAGTTCCCGGGTGTGGCGGAGGCCGCCCCAGTAATGGTGGTCACCGAGGATGACCTGGACGGAGCCAAGCTCGACGCTGCGGCGGATATGTTCGAAGGCCACCACGCACATGTTGGTGGCTAGGGGCATTGCTGCCGTGGCAGCTACCTCGCCCATCCCTTCGAGGCCCGGGGTGGGATCCTCCAGGTACTCGAGCAGGCCATCCGTTTCGCGGGCCACCCACCGGGATGTCTCCACTGTCCAGGCGGTGTTCGGATCGAGGCGCAGCGGCATCTCGGGGAACGCCTCCCGCAGTGCCCGGATCGCTTCGATTTCCTGCGCGGGCGGGAAAACTCCGCCCTTGAGCTTGATGGATTTGAAACCGTACTCGGCTATCATTTTCTGCGCCTGCCGGACGATGCCTTCCGGGTCCATGGCTTCGCCCCAGTCATCGGTGATGGCGGGCTTGCCGTCCAGCGCGGGGTGCTCTGCCCATTTGTAAAAGAGGTAGGCGCTGAAGGGGACCTCGTCCCGAACGGTGCCGCCGAGCAGCTCACTGACGGTACGGCCCGTGGCGTGCCCCTGGATGTCCAGTGCAGCCACCTCGAAGGCGGAGAAGACCGCGGCGCGTTCAAATGCGCCGAGCCCCGGGTCCAGGGCCTGGTTGATGAGTTGTTCCATCCTGGTGGTTTCAAAAATGCTGACACCCTTGATGGCGTTGGCTCCCACAGCCAGGTTCTCAAGCCGGCTGCTGCCTCCCGAGCATTCGCCCAGGCCGAGGAGGCCGTTGGCAGTCCGTACTTCGATGACCGCCCGGTGGACCAGGGGTTCGTGGACTCCGACGGCGTTCAGCAGCGGCGGATCGGAGAAGGCTATGGGGGTGATGGTGATATCTGTGATGGTGAGGTCGGTTGCCGTTGGCGTTGAGGGTGCCGGAACGGTGGTGCTGGCAGTCATGAGCTTCTTTCGTGGATGGGGCAGGGGAGGCTGTGCCGTCCCTAGCCCTTGGTTGCGCCCGAGGTGATGCCGCGGATCATGGAACGTTGCAGGAAGAGGTAGACCAGGAGGCTGGGGATCATGGCCATCAGCGCGCCGGCGAGCAGGACGCCCGGGCCCACGGTGGTGTCATTGCGGAGTACCGCGAGCGCCACGGTCAGGGTGTAGTCGCTGGGGTCGTTGGCTGCGATCAGGGGGAGGAGGTACTGGTCCCACACCATCATGAAGCCAAAGATTCCAATCACGCCGAGGGCAGGTTTGCACAGGGGCAGGATGATGGCGAACAACATCCGGAATTCGCCCACGCCGTCCAGGCGGGCTGCTTCCTCGATCTCGGCCGGGATGTCCTTCATGAACTCGCTCATGATGAATATGGAGAATCCCCAGATTCCGACGGGGAGGATGACAGCCAGCACTGTGCCGCGCAGGCTGATTCCGAGGAGCGGCAGATCGCCCAGCACGAGCGACAGCGGGATGCCGATGATTTCTTCCGGGAGCATCATCGTCAGGAGGACAAGGAGCAGTACCAGTGCCTGGCCCCGGAACTTCTTCCGGCTCAGGCTGTAGGCCGCGAAAACGGAGACGGTCATTTGCAGGAGGAGGCCGCCGCCTGCCACCACCAGGGAGTTGAGCAGGTAACCCCACAGGCCTTGTTGCCGGGCGGCTTCAAAGTTTTGCAGGGTAAAGGTCTTGGGGAGCAGGGAAATGTCTGTGGGGCTGGAATTGCGGTCGAAGGCGCCCGAGATGATGGCCACGAAGGGCAGGGCGAAGATGCAGAACACCAAGGCGCAAAGGAAGATCCGGAGGGCCATGTTTGGCCCGAAGCGTGGCGACCAGCCCAGTGCGGTATCGAAGCGGGCTCCGGCGGAGGGTTTTGGTGTGCGTTGTGTGGTTCGCACGGCAGTCTGGCTCATCGTGCTGCCTTCCTCTTGGCCAGGAGTTGGGTGCCGACGGTCAGCAGCAGCGTGACCACCAGCAGGAGCACCGCGGCGGCCGATGCCACACCGATGTCGTTGCGCTGGAAACCGAGCGAATACATGCGCGTCATCCAGACTTCCGTTGAGCCCGCGGGTCCGCCGCCCGTCAGCACGTAGACCTCGGTAAAGCTGCGGAGGCTGCGGATGGCCGCGAGGGTCAGGACGATGACCAGCGACGGGCGAAGCGCCGGGAGGGTGATGTACCGCAGCCGCTGCCAGATGGTGGCGCCATCCACTCCGGCTGACTCGTAGAGTGAGCGGTCGACGCCCGTGAGGCCGGCGAGGATGATCACCATGTTGTAGGGCGCACCGGACCAGATACCCACGACGGCGATGGACCAGAGTGCGGTGTCCGTTCCGTTGAGGAATTGGAGGGGTCCGAGTCCCAGCCAGCCGAGGATGCTGTTCAGCGGCCCGTCTGCGGTGGGGAAGTAGAGGATGCGCCAGATTTCGCCGACCACAGCCAGCGCGGTCACCACCGGAAGGAAGATGGTGGTGCGCAGGATCCACAGGGAGCGGGCCTGGCCCTCCAGGAGCAATGCCAGCACAAAGCCCACCACCAGCGCGCCCAGGGTTTGGGTGACGCCGAGGACCACAGTGTGTCCCAGTGCTTCCATGAACCGGGCATCGGTCAGCACGGCCAGGTAGTTGTCGAATCCTACGAACACGTCGCCCAGGAACGGCTGGACCTTGAAGAAGCTCAGCCTGATGCCTTCGGCCATGGGGATGAACTTGAAGTACAGCCCCAGCACGGCGGCGGGCACCAGGAAGAGCCAGATGGCCAGCGCCTGTTTACCGTTGCGGCGCGCCTTTCGTTGCGGAGCCTGGCCGTGACGCCGGGCCGGTGCCGGAAGGCTCGCCGGCCTTGTCGGTGTGGTGGTCATGACTTGGCGTTCTGGCTTTCGAGCTCGTTGTCGATGGCCGCATCAAGGTCCTTGAGTCCGGACGTAATGTTGTCCGCTCCGCAGTCTGAGGCGATCTTGTTCAGGGCCTCGGCGGCAGCCTGTTTGATGGGCACGAAGTTGATGGCGGAGGGGAATGCCTTGGATGAATTCTTGAGGGCGTCCTGGACAACGGCCCACCGCGGATCGTTGTAGACGGCGGCGGCGTCGACGCCGGAGTTCACCGGAACCCGGACCACCGGCTGCTTGCCGGCTGTCATGCCTGACTTTTGGCCGTCGGCCGAGACCAGGAAGTCGATGACCTTCTTGGTCTGGTCAGGCTTGCCGTTGCTGGCCGTGACGTAGATGTTTTCGCCTTCCGCGAGGACTGTGTTGTCCTCGGTGCCCTTGGGACTTTCGATGACTTCGTAGGCGTCTTTCCCAAGCGCGGTATCGAACGATGAGAAGTTGTAGGGCCCGGTGAGGATGATCCCGGTCTTGCCTGTCTGGAAGAAGGGGGAGGCGACGCTGGTGGCGGCGGTAAGTGCGCCGGGCTGGGTGTTGCCGGGTGTGCAGAACTGCTGCTTGATCCAGGTGACGCCGTCCTTGGCCGAGGATGCGGAGGCGGAGAACTTTCCGCTTCCCTCGTCCTTGAGGTAGGAGCCGCCGTCCTGCCATAGGTAGGACGAGGCCCACCAGCCGAGGTAGCCGCGTTCGGTGGAGCCGGGAACGGTCATGCCGTAGGTGTCTGCCTGGCCGTTGCCATCCGGGTCCTGCGTGGCGAAAGCGGTGGCGAGCTTTGCCAGTTCCTCCTGGGTGGTGGGGATGGGCAGGCCGAGCTTTTCGCGCCAGTCCTTGCGGATCATGGTCACCATGGTTTGGCGGGAGAACGGCACGCCGTAGGTGGCGCCGTCCAGGGCCGTGGTTTCGTTCCACAGGGAGTCGGCGATGGTGTCGTTGCCGGCAACGGAAGACTTGTCGATCTTCTGGAGGTAGCCCTGGGAGGTGTAGTTGCCGAGGGCCGCTGAGTCGTTGATGACGATGTCCGGCAACTTTTTGGAAGCGGCCCTGGTCTGCAGCTGCTGGTCGAGGTCGGGAACGCCCTGGAAGTTGACCTGGACGCCGGTCTTGGCGGTGAACTCCTTGAACATCGCGGAGTAGGTGGTGGCGGCGTCGGTTCCGGCGCGTGCCCAGACTTCGATGGGCTGCCCGTCATCCTTCGCCGCGGGCGCCGTGCTGCCACTGCCACAGCCGGTCAGCACGGCTGCGGAAGCCATGGTCAGGGCCACGGCGGCGCGGGAGCGGGTCATCATTTTCGAATCCACTCTGATTCTCCTTTTTACATATATAAATGCCTGTTACTATGTGAAACGTACTTCACGAGAGTATGATCAGGATCACAGGCTGTCAACAACTGGAGGAATCTTGTCCGCAGTATCGAAGGGCGCCCACATCGCCATCACCGGAGGGGCTGGAATGATGGCCACGCTGCTGCGGCCCTACCTCGCGGAAGCCGGCTATGCCGTCCGCCTCCTGGACCTCGCCGAAGCCCCCCAGCTGCTGGAGAACGAGTCGATGCACGTCGGCTCGGTAACGGACCCCACCTTCATGAACGCCGCGCTGGAGGGAACCGCGGCCGTGGTGCACCTGGGCGGACTGCACCGTGAAAAGACCTGGGAGGAGATCGTGTCGACGAACATCACCGGCACCCAGGTGACCCTTGAAGCGGCACGGCGCAACGGCGTCGAACGTGTCCTCCTTGCGAGCTCCACGCACGCCGTCGGGTTCCACCCGACGGCCGCCGCCGCACCGGACGTGGTGCTCACCCCGCGTCCGGACACCTACTACGGCGTCAGCAAGGCGGCGGTGGAGGCGCTGGGGAGCCTCTACGCGGACAAGTTCGGCATGAAAGTGGTCAGTGCCCGGATTGGTACCGGCGGTGAACGGCCGGGCAACGTGCGGACACTGGGCTCGTGGCTGTCCCCTGCGGATTCGTTCCGCCTGGTGCAGGCCACCCTCAGTGACAGGGGCGCGCCGGGCCATCATGTGGTCTGGGCGGTATCGGCGAACACGCGCGGATGGGCCAACCTGGAAGCCGGCCGCGCCATCGGTTTCGAGCCGCAGGACGATGCCGAGGTGTTCGCTGCCGGCATCGACACTGCCACGGAAGACGGGTTCGCCGCGCTTCTTGGCGGGGCATGGGCAGGCAGCGGCCATAAGGTAGGGATGGACAACTACCCGGCCCTGGCAGCCAAATGACGAGCGCCAGGCCCGGATCGCGGCGGAAGGGGGAGCGCTGATGGCGTCGCTCGATGTACAGGACGGCGCGCGGGCGGAGACTTCCGGCGGCGACGTGAAGCTGGTCAAGTCCGCCGAGCGGACCATAGCGATCCTCGAACTCGTGGCGGCAGCGCCACAGCCGCTGACCACGGCGGAGATCTTCAAGCTGACCGGGTACCCCCGCTCCAGCCTTCACTGGCTCCTGCTGACGCTGCTTGAACTGAACTGGATAGAGCAGACCCCGGAAGGGGCCTACCGGATCGGTACGCACGCGCTGCTCTGCGGCACGGCATATCTTGACCGGGATCCCGTCATGGAACACGTCTCCGGCATCCTCGAAAAAGTGCGCAACGCAACCACCTTCACCACCCACTATGCCCGGCTGGACCGCTCCGACGTTATCTACCTGGCAACGCGCCAGGCGGTGGACCGCCGCCGGCTCTCATCGCGCGTTGGCCGCAAGCTTCCTGCACAGGTGACGGCGCTGGGCAAGGCAATCCTCTCCGAGTACACCGACGATGAGGTGCGGCAGCGGCTTGGGCCGGGCCCCTACACACAGTTGACGCCCAAGACAGTCACCGGCTTCGACGCCCTGCAAACCGAACTGGCCGAATTCCGGAAGACGGGGCACGCGGTGGAATGGGAACAGAACACCGTGGGGCTCTGCTGCGTCAGTGTCGTGGTCCCGTACCGCATTCCGGGAACGGACGCCATGAGCTGTTCGATTCCGGTCGAACTGGCCACTGACGAAGTCCTCGCCGGGACGGTGGCGACGCTGCAATCTGCGGCTGCGGAACTGGCGCGCACCCTGCGTGCCGCCGGCATCCGCTAGCCCGCCCGCCGTCGTACGTCCTGGCCGGCAGTCTTGCAGCGGCGCCCTGGACCTGCCACCGCACCGGCAGGATTCCCGTGGCAGGCTTTGGCACGTAAAGTGACTGGAGAAATTCAACATGTGAATAAGGGGAGACATGATTATTGGGGGAACCATGGTGATCGTCCTGATCGCAGCAGCAGCAGTGGTGGTGCTGCTCATCGCGGGATTCATTTTTTATACCAAGAGCATCCGGTTCGCCAAGCCCAACGAGGCGATGCTGATTACCGGCAAGAGCGATCCAAACACGACGAACGAAACTTCCGATGACCAGTCGCGGGTCATCATCAACAACAGGGCATTCGTCAATCCAATCACCGAGCGCGTCAGCCACATCTCGCTGTCCTCGCGCCAGGTTGAGGTGACCATCGAGGCGATTTCCAACAACGGCATCCAGCTCAAGCTGACCGGTGTTGCCCAGGTCAAGGTCGGGGGCGACAAGGTTTCGGTCCGCAAAGCCGCCCAGCGGTTCCTGGACCAGCAGGACGCCATTGACCACTACACGCAGGAAACCCTGTCAGGCTCGCTGCGCTCGATCGTTGGCACGCTGAGTGTGGACGCGATCATCAAGGATCGCGCGCAGTTCGCGGCCTCGGTCAAGGAGGAAGCGGAACACTCCATGACCAACCAGGGCCTGGTGATCGACACGTTCCAGATCAAGTCTGTGGACGATACCGGCGGCTACCTGAAGAACCTGGGGCGCCCCGAAGCTGCGCTGGTGGCCAGGAATGCAAGCATCGCCGAGGCCAATTCGCAGCGCGAGGCCGCAGAGGCGAAAGCCCTTGCGGACCAGAAGACTGCTGAAGCGGAGCAGAAGCTGGCGTTGCGCCGCGCTGAACTCAAGCAGGAAACCGATGCCCGGCAGGCTGAGGCCGATGCTGCCGGTCCGCTGGCCCAGGCTGACCAGCAGGAAGCGATCATCCTGAAGAACCAGCAGGTGGTGGCCCGCCAGGCGGAACTCCGTGAAAAGGAACTCGACATCGAGGTCCGCAAGCCCGCCGATGCCGCCAAGTACAAGGTGGAAACGGAAGCTGCAGCGGACCTGTCCCGCCGTACCCGGATCTCAGAAGCAACCAAGGTGGAGGCAGCCGCCGAACTGGAGACCAGGAAACTGCGGGCTGCCGGCAACGAGGTGGAAGCCCAGGCGCTGGCTGCGGCCAACACGGCCAAGGGCAACGCGGAAACGGAGATCAACAAGATCCGCGGCCTGGCCGAGGCGGAAGTCACCAAGTCGCAGGGTATCGCCGAAGCCGATGTCATCGGGCTGCGGGGCAAGGCCGAGGCAGAGGCCATCGAGGCCCAGGCCAAGGCCTACAGCGAGTTCAACGAGGCAGCCATCCTGAACAAGCTGCTGGAAGTCCTGCCGTCCATCGCGAAGGAAATCGCGGCCCCGATGGGTGCCATCAGCAACATGACGGTCATCTCGAACGACGGCGCCGGGCAGGTGAGCAGGAACGTCTCCTCGGGTGTGCACGAAACGGCCCAGCTGCTCAAGGACACCACCGGATTTGACGTCATCCAGATGCTGAAGGGCTTCGGCCGGCCGGCGTCAGCCCCACCGGCCGGCACGCCCACAACGTCCGTTGGTTCAGCGGGCAACGGCAAGTCTCCGGACCAGGCCACGCCGCAGGGCCCCGGGCAGAAATAAGGCGTTTCCACCCTGAAACGCCGCGGTCCGTTCCCACGGACCGCGGCGTTTCCTGCGTGTACGACCCTCCGCGCGTCAACGCGCAATGACCACCTTCAGGGCCCGTGTCTCGGCCGCCCGGCTGAACGTGTCGTACGCGTCCATGAACTGGTCGAAACTGAAGTGGTGGGTGGCGAACTTCTCTGCCGGCAGCTTCTTCTGGGCCACCAGCCGCAGGAGCATGGGGGTGGTGTTGGCGTTGACGAGGCCCATGCTGATATTGATGTTCTGGATCCACAGCCGTTCCAGGTGCAGCTCCACCGGTTTGCCGTGCACGCCCACGTTGGCCACGTTGCCGCCCGGCCGGACAATCTCAGTGCACATGTCGAACGTTGCGGGAATGCCCACGGCCTCGATGGCCACGTCCACGCCCAGCCCGTCCGTGTGCGAGAGCACCTGGCTCTTCCAGTCGGCGTCCGAGGACACCACCACATGTGTTGCGCCGAAGCCGCGGGATTGCTCCAGCCGGTTCCGGTCCAGGTCCACCGCGATGATGCCTGCGGCCCCGTAGAGCCCGGCGGTGGCAATCGCTGCCAGGCCCACCGGCCCTGCCCCCACCACAGCCACGGTGTCGCCGGGCTTCACCCGGCCGTACTGGACGCCTATTTCGAAGCCCGTGGGGAAAATGTCAGAAAGCATGACGGCCTGCTCATCGCTGACTCCGGCCGGCAACAAATGCAGCGAATTCTCCGCATACGGCACCCGGACGTACTCCGCCTGCGTCCCGTCAATCAGGTGCCCGAAGATCCAGCCAATCCCGGCGGCGCCCTCGTCGCCGAGGCAGTGCGAGTACAGGCCGGTCCTGCAGTTGGCACAGTGGCCGCAGGATTTGATGCAGGAGATAATCACCCGGTCCCCGGGCTTGAGGCTCGTGACGGATGAACCAACCTCGGTGATGGTGCCGACACCCTCGTGCCCGAGGATCCGGCCCTCCTGCACGGCGGGCACATCACCCTTGAGGATGTGCAGGTCCGTCCCGCAGATGGTGGTGGTGTCCACCCTGACAATCGCGTCGCCGGGGTTCCGGATGGCAGGGTCCGGCACATCCGTCCAGGACTTCTTCCCGGGGCCGCCGTAAACAAGCGCTTTCATCTCTGGTCCTTGCTGTTGGGGGTGCGTTACCGAACCGCGTGCTGGTACGCCGATGCGCGGCCTGCCTGCGCCGCGCCCCTCCTTGCCTGCGGAACAGGACGCGTCCCGGGCATTAAGCATGGAAGACGGGCTCTCCCGCGGGAAAGGGTCTTAGGACCCGCACTTCCGGTCCGTATCAGGGACATGCGACGCCGCAGGACCAAGGACCCTGGAGCGCCGGACGGATCCGGGTGACGCTTGAACCGGCCCCCGGAGGTTCTCTTCCCGCTGGTCAGGAGTGTGGCCCGCTGATACGAATGGATCAGGACAACTTCGATGGGGGACACGGATGCAGCTGACAAAAGACGACACTTCCCGGCGCCGGGAAGCCGTGCCCAGGATGGCGGGCTTGCTGCTGTTCGTGGCCGCGCTGATGCTTGGCAACGCAGCCGCCGCGCTGGCGGTTCCGCCGTCATCCGTGGTGGTTGAGGACACCGCCGGTGTGCTTGACCGGAACACCCTGGTCCCGGCTGTTGAAGCGATGGACTTCCACGAGCCCACCACCGTGGCGGTGTACACCTACAACGGGCGGGCCGAAGACAACCTCAACGAGGAAGTGCTGCGGTTCGCCCGCTCCGAGCATCCTGAATGGATCAGCGCAGACGGGCAGAAGTGGGCGGACGGGCTGTTCATCTTTGCCCTTGACCCCGTGGGCCGCCACGTGGGGACGTACATGGGTGAAGACCGCAAGGTGTCGCTCGAGCAGCGCAGCGACATCCAGAACGCCACCAAGGAACTGTTCCGGGACGCCCAGTGGACGGACGGCACCATCACAGGGGTCCGGCGTGCCGCACAGCTGATCAACCAGCCGTGGTACCAGTCGGCTGCTTTCCTGGTCACAGCCTGGGTCACCGGCGGGATCGCCGCCCTCGGCGCCGGCGCCTGGCTGATTGTCCGCACCGTGACCAGGTCCGCCAGCCGGAAAGAGATTGAACGCGGCGACCGGAGCTACGCCAGTGTCAGCATGGACCTGGACGTCACGGAGCTCAACGCCGGCACCATCCCGGAGTCCTCCCGCTACGGCAGCCAGGTCCTGGAAAAGCACCGCACGTTCCTGAACCGGTACACCGCCGCCACCGATCTTTCCAACCGGGTGCACGCGCTCAGCCAACGCTCGCTGGGCCGCCGCGGGAACCTCAAAATCACCCGCGAATACGCCGATGCCGCCACCGAACTCGATGCACTCGATGACGTCATCGCGGACACAAACGCCTTCCTCAACCTGGCCGCCACATGGCCGGCCGCCTGGGACCGGCAACTCGCGCCCTTCCGCAGCGACCTGTCCGGGTTGGAGCAGCTGCTGACCAAGCACCACGGCCAGGGGGACTCGGCCACGGCCGCGGCACTGCGGTCCTTTCGGGACCATAGCCTGCGGGACATCGAGGGTTGGACCGCGGAACTGGCCGAGGAGCGGATCACCCCCGAAACAGCGCTGGACCGCCTCAACGAGGCACGCAGCAAGCTGGCCGGGCTCTTGGAGAACCACGCCGCAACGGTGATAGCCGGCTTCGCGAAGAACGAACGCGAAGCGAAACTGATGCGCCAGCAAATGGAGGCTGCCCAGGACGGCCTGGGGCGCAGCCAGCGCCGGACCTATGAGCCCAGCATCCTGGGAACCGTCTACCCCTCCTACCACTTCTTCAACGTCGCGGCCTTCAGCTCGGGCCTCAACACCGGCCTCAGCAGTGTCAGCTCCGCGCGGGGCGGCGGTAGCACCACCACCGGTTACGGAAGCAGCGGCGGCAGCTTCTCGGGCTCCGGAAGTTCGTCCGGTTTCTGACGCCAGGAAAGCGCCGCAGCGGCCGGCGTTCCGCACGCGATCTGTCGCCGCCCACCGCAGGGCTAAATGTTGCGCCGTCCGCATACCCTTGGCTCATGAGCGAGCGCAGAACTACGTGGCACGCCCGGCACAAAGAGGGTCTTAGCCGGGGCGAGCGGGCGGCTGACGTCCTCCGGAACGGGATGGGCAGCTGGACATTTGTGGGTCTCTTCATGGCCTTCATGGCGGCATGGGCCGCAGTAAATACCTATCTGCTGACGGCCACTGCCTGGGATCCGTACCCGTACATCCTCCTGAACCTCTTTCTCTCCATGCTGGCGGGCCTGCAGGGTGCCATCCTCCTCATTGCCGCCAAACGGCAGGATGCGATTGCAGCAGCCATGGCACGGCACGACCTTGAGACGGACATGCAGTCGAAGGGGGAAATCGACCGGCTGATGGCCATCAACAACCAGCAGCTTGAGTTGCTGGAGGAGCTGCGGACGCTCCTGAAGCAGCGGAGTACGACGCCGGAGGGCGGGGGCCACTCCTAGGGCTCCGCGGGTGCGCGGTGCTGTTCGGCGGGGACCGGCATCCGGATCAGCGCAATGCCGGTGGCAACAAACCACGCCCACAGCAGGACGCCGTAACCCCAATAGAATTCCGGCACGGCGTAGCGCAGGATTTCACTGGCGATGCCCAGCGCCCCGGTGGCCATGCCCAGCCACGCAACCCAGCGGGGGAACTGCCCGGACGGCGTGCGGCCCATCGCGATGGCCATGAGGAGGATGCCCACCGCCGAGAGTGCACCGACAAGTGCGGGGGTGTTGTTTTCGGCAATGATGGCTTCAGCGGCCGTGGCGAACATCTTTCGGCCCTCAGCTGTGGACGCGGCCATGTAGCGGTCGCTGAGGTAGACCAGGTTGAGTGAGCCGCGGCTGCTGACAGGAACGGCCAGGAACAGCGCCCACGGAAGGGCGCCGGCCACCAGCGCCACCACGCTGAGGCTTTTCTGCGTGGGCAGTACGGCCACGAAGAGCGCGGCGAAGACCAGTACGGCGAGGATGTTCGGCAGGATCCACAGGATCTGCTCGGCAACATAGGCCGCCTTGTTCCCGGCAATGAACTCCAGCGTTTCGGTGCCGCCATCCACCGGGGGAGGCGCGGCGAAGTCCAGGACCAGTGCCGTGATCAGCAGGACCACGAAGAGGATTGCCGCCACCCCCGCGCAGATGAACAGGGGTTTCCACTCCCGGCCTGTGCCTGCGGCGCGGTGGTTCACGGCAGCTGACGGGATGCGGGGCATGGCAGCTAGCCGGTCCGGTCGGCAACAGGCCAAATGATCCTGGTCTGCCACGTGGCCGGGTCCGGTTCCTTCTCCGGGTCGCTGAGGTAGTACTCCCACATGCTGTCGGACGGGGTGAGCCCGTCTGCCTGCATCTGCTGCTGGATGGCTCCGTAGGTTTGGCGGAGGGTGTCGTAGGGGCCGGTGTGGATTGCTTCCAGGGCATCGGTCTCCGGCAACGTTCCGGCCAGGACGCCATCGGCGGAGGTGAACGTGCCGGCAATGGGGAATCCGGCCTCCACGTCCACTGTTTCGCCGGGCATGCCGTGGTAGCGCGCGAACGGTGGCCCGGCCGGGGTGGCACCCTGGCGCTGCGCTGCCGCCATGACAGTGCCGAATACCCGGTCGAAAAAGTCCGGGAGCGCGTCCATGCGGACCTGTTCACGGACGACGGCGACCGGTTGCTCTGCGAGGTGCACTTGCCGGCCCGGCCGGCCGGCGTCGCCGTTAGTACTGGAGGTGTTCATGGCACCATCGTGCCGTTCGCGCGGCCGGGCCGGTCAGGGCCTTAGGCCCCTAAAGCTGTGAGCACGCAAGGGCCACCAGGCGCGTGCGGCTATTCGAGCCCTGCCCGGGTGGCGTCGTCCAGCGCGGTCCGCCAGGTACCTGTTGCGGACAGGGTGAACTTCCTGCCGGTCACCGACTGGGGAATGATGCGGATCAGGTGTTCCTGGCCCACGCCCTGCCAGGGAAACAGCCCGCGGCGGGTGTCGTTGAGCGAAGTCCCCGAGGCATCGTCCTGGACTGCTTTGCCCTTGACCACAACACTCCAGGCCAGCCCGAACTCGCCGCTGACGCTGTCAGCTTCGAGGGCAACCAGCGAGTTCGCTTCCATGGCATCGAGCTTGGTTCCGCTGCCGGTGCGGAACAGCAGGCCGCCGCCGTCGGGCTTGAAGCTCACCGGAAACACGTCCGGCTGGCCATCGACAACCACGGCGAGGCGTCCAACACTCGTGTTCTCAAGCAACCGCCAGCACTCATCGGTATCGAGGATTTCAGCTGCGGGCACCATGTTCTTGTCGGTCATGTCCAGATCCTAGAAGCCCTGCCGGGGTACCAACAGGGCCCAAAGACCGTAAGGTGCCGGTGCACCCCGGCAGCACACCGCGCCCGGGTCCTAATGCCCTAGTGCAGCTGCGCCGCGGCCACTACGTTCGGCTGTATGCACAACAGTTCAGCGGCTCCGGAGATGGAGGTCCTCAGCGCCGATGCCTGCTGGGACCTCCTGCGCGAAGTGTCGGTGGGCCATTTGGCAGTCCTGGTGGACGGGCATCCCGAAATTTTCCCGGTCAACTACAAAGTGGACAACGGGGCACTGGTGTTCCGCACCGGCGAGGGAACAAAACTGGCCGCCCTGGCCGGGGACGCCGCCGTCGCCCTTGAAGCTGACGGCACCGGCGGCGAACCGCGGCGGGCATGGAGCGTGGAGGTCAAGGGCCGCGCCGTGGTCCTCGAACCGTCCCCGGACCTGATGAAGGGCGTGGGGCTGGTTCTCTTTCCGTGGCAGGCGGGACCCAAAGACCACTTTGTGCGGGTCGTCCCCAGGTCCGTGACCGGCAGGCGGTTCGTGGTTACTTCCCCGCTGACGTGGTGGAACCATCCGGATGTTGCCCCGCGGGCGGACCTTGACTAATGAACAGCCGTCCCCGCCGGGCGTAATCGCAGGGCCCGGGACGGCCGCTAATGGTCCGACACCGGGCGATCCGCTGCTGGCCAGGATGCGGGCCCAGGTCCGCCTATACCCCCTCGTGTTCCTGACGTGCCTGGTGCTCGCCGCCACCCTGGGGCTGCTGCTCGCCGGGCGGGAAGAGCCTGCCCGGCTGGGTGCGTCCGCCTATGCAGCCCTCGTGGCCGTGTTCCGCGCGGTGGCGATGGTCCGGTCCCTCCGGGAGGGCCGCTGGGGGATCGACGTGCTGGCGCTCATGGCCATCGCGAGCACGGTGGCCGTGGGCGAGTACCTGGCCGCCCTGGTGGTCATCCTCATGCTTGCCGGCGGCGAGGCGCTGGAAACCTTCGCCCAGGGCCGCGCCGTCCGCGAACTGCGGTCCCTGTTGGACAGGGCTCCCCGCTTCGCCCACCTCGAAGCCAACGGATCCGTACTGGAGGACACGCCCATCGGCGAGGTGCTGCCGGGCGACATCCTGGTGGTGCGCCCCTCTGAACTGGTCCCAGTGGACGGTGAGCTCCTGTCCGGGGCGGCCAGCATGGACGAATCGTCCCTGACGGGCGAGAGCCTGCCGGTGGAAAGGGTACGGGGGGATCTCCTGCTCAGCGGCTCCGTCAACGGCGAGGCAGCCATCAGGGTGCGGGCGGCGGCCACGGCGGCCGACTCACAGTACAGCCGCATCATCGCCCTGGTGGAGGAGGCTTCCTCCAGCCGGGCGCCGGTGGTGCGCCTCGCGGACCGGTACGCCGTTCCCTTCACCGCGCTCGCGGTGGCTATGGCCGCCACCGCCTGGTTCCTTTCAGCAGACCCCGTCCGGTTTGCCCAGGTCCTGGTGGTGGCCACGCCATGCCCGCTCCTGATCGCCGCACCCGTGGCATTCCTCGCCGGCACCAGCCAGGCGGCCCACAAAGGCATCATCATCAAGAACACCGGCACGCTGGAACAGCTTGCCCGCGCCCGGACGGCGGTCTTCGACAAGACCGGAACACTGACTTCGGGACGCCCCGTCCTGGACACTGTGCAGGCGGCACCGGCCGCGGGGTCCGGCGCCGGGCCGGCCTTTGATCCTGCGCGTATCCTGCAGCTGGCTGCCTCCGCCGAACAGTACTCCTCCCACGTCCTGGCGGCCTCCGTCATCGAGGCAGCCGCCCAGCGCAACCTGGAGCTCCTGCCGGTGACAGAAGCCACCGAGCGTGCCACCCACGGTGTGCAGGCCGTCTGCGGGGAAGACACCGTAGTGGTGGGCAAGGCCGGCCTGGTGAAAACCGCGGCCGGGTTCCGTGAAGCGTCGATCCGCAGCGGCCAGCTGGCGGTGCACGTGGCCATCAACGGGACATACGCCGGGGCCCTGATCATGAAAGACCCGTTGCGGGCCAACGCGGTGGGAACCCTTGACCAGCTGCAGCGCCTGGGGGTCCGGCACACCGTGCTGCTGACCGGCGACGCCGGCGCCACCGCCGCACACATCGCCAGGGAAGCCGGGATCACCAGGGTGCAGGCGGACTGCCTGCCGGAGGACAAGGTCCAGGCCGTGGCGGCCATCCGGGAGCGGCCCGTGCTCATGGTGGGCGACGGCGTCAACGACGCGCCGGTGCTCGCGGCAGCGGACGTGGGCATCGCCATGGGCGCCAAGGGCGCCACAGCTGCCAGCGAATCCGCGGACGTGGTGGTGATGCTGGATGACCTGTCCAGGGTTGCCCTGGCGGTGGCAATCGGGCAACGCACCATGTCGGTGGCCCTCGTCAGCATCTGGACAGGCATCGGGCTAAGCGTCGGGCTGATGGCCGTGGCCATGACCGGCTACATTCCCGCCGTCACCGGCGCCCTCCTCCAGGAACTCGTTGACCTGGCCACCATCCTGAACGGGCTGCGGGCCCTGCACGGAGCCGCCGTTCGGCCAGCCCCACCGGCATGACCTTTGGCACTTCCGGGCCGCCCGCCGTCGTGGCGAATGTAGTGGATATGAACGAAGAATCAGCTTCCCGGCCCGTCATCGTGGGTGTTGACGGGTCCGAATTCTCCTCGGCTGCCCTCCGGTACGCCGGAACCCTCGCCGCCCGGTTCGGCGCCAGGCTGGAAGTCATCACCTGCATCGGCATGCCCGACTACCTGGTGGTATCCAGCCTTGAAAGCAGCGAGCACCCGCTGACGGCCGGGCTCGAGGACACCGCCAGGCGCCTGGTGGAGGACGCCCTCGGCCGGGCATTTACTGGCGACCGGCCCACGGCTATCGACGTGACTGTCAGGTTCGGAGCGCCGGGCAAAGTCCTGGTGGAAGAGAGCAAGCGGGCGCAGCTGCTGGTGGTGGGCAGGCATGGTGAAGGGGGCTTCCCCGGCACGTCCATGGGCTCGGTCAGCAAGGCCTGCGCCGCGCGGTCCGCGTGCCCTGTGGTCCTGGTGGGGCAGGAGCCGGACAGCGTGTGATGGCGGCTGCAGGCCTCACTGCTGAGCGGGCAGCGGAACTGCTCAAACGCTCCGGACCCAACGTCCTGCCGGGTGAGAAGCCCGTCCCGCAGTGGCGCAAGCTCTGGGCGGAACTGACCCACTTCTTCGCCCTCATGCTGTGGGTGGCCGCCGCCCTGGCCTTCGTTGCCGGGATGCCGCAACTGGGGGTGGCGATCATCGTCGTCGTGATCGTCAACGGCGTCTTCGCGCACATCCAGCAGGAACGCGCCCAGCACGCAGCAGCCAGGCTGCGCGGCCTGCTGCCGGCCGACGTCCGGGTGCGGCGGGACGGAGAGGTCCGTGCTGTCCATGCCAGTGACCTGGTCATGGATGACGTGGTGCTCCTGACCGCCGGCGACCGGATCCCCGCCGACGTCATCCTGCTCACGGCCGCGGCCTGTGCCGTTGATGAATCCATGCTGACCGGCGAAAGCGAGCCTGTTCCCAAAACGGGCGGTGACGCCGCCTGGGGCGGCACCTTCCTGGTCAACGGCGACGCCGAAGCCACCGTTACCGCCACCGGAGCCGCCACGCGCCTGGCCGGGATCGCTGCACTGACCAGCGCTGCCTTGCCGCCGCCCACGCCCTTGTCGCTCGAGCTGCGCAGGATTGTGCGGCTGGTGGTGATGGTGGCCCTGGGCATCGCCTGCCTGTTCTTCCTGGTCTCCCTGGTGGCGGGAATCGCCTGGCGCGACTCGTTCCTGTTCGCCATCGGAGTGGCCGTCGCACTCGTCCCGGAAGGCCTGCTGCCCACAGTCACCCTGTCCCTGGCGATGGGCGCCCAGCGGATGGCCGCCAAGAACGCACTGGTGCGCAACCTGGAGGCTGTTGAAACGCTGGGGTCCACCACCTTCATCTGCACCGACAAGACGGGGACCCTCACCCAGAACAGGATGAACGCCGTCCAGGTCCACACTCCTGCAGGAACCATCCAGATAGCGGGGGAGGGATACGAACCGGCCGGATCCGTGCAGGGTGACGGGCAGGAGGCGGCCGCGGAGGCGGCGCTCGCCGCCCGGGCAGCCTCGCAGGGCCGGGCGGTACTCCGCAACGGCGAGTGGCAGGCTTCGGGCGACCCGATGGAGGCGGCGATCGATGCGCTGGCGCAGCGCCTCGCGGGCGGACCGGTTTCCGGAACCCCGCCTGCGCGACGGCTGGCCTTTGACCCCGTACGACGCCGGGAGTCGGCCATGGTGGGCACGGACCTGTTCTGTAAGGGCGCACCGGAAGCGGTGCTGCCGTTATGCGCGGATGTCACCGCACGCACCGCCGGCGAGGTGGAGGCGATGGCGTCCGGCGGCCTGCGGGTGATTGCGGTGGCACGGCGGAACCTGGCGGGGGTGGCAGGTGACAGGATGACCATGACCCCGGAAGAGCTGGAACGCAGCATGGAGCTGCTGGGCCTGATCGGCCTGCACGACCCGCCACGGCCCGGCGTGGGTGAGGTCATCAGCACAGCCCGCAGGGCCGGGCTCAAGCTGGCCATGATCACCGGTGACCATCCGGCCACAGCGGCGGCAATCGCCCGCGAGATTGGCCTGTCCGGAACCCCGGAGACGGTGGTGGAAGGCTCTGGCCTGCCGGAGGACGAGCAGATGCTGGGAGCTTTGCTGGACCGGGACGGCATCGTGGTCAGCAGGGTGTCGCCCGAGCAGAAGCTCCGGGTGGCCAAGGCGCTGCAGGCACGCGGCCATGTGGTGGCGATGACCGGCGACGGCGTGAACGACGGGCCTGCCCTGCGGGAAGCTGACATCGGCGTCGCCATGGGCCTCGCCGGAACCGATGTGGCCAGGGAAGCCGCGGACCTGGTGTTGCTCGACGACCACTTTGCCACCATCGTTGCGGCCATCGAACAGGGCCGGGCAACCTACGCCAACATCCACCGGTTCCTGACTTACCACCTGACCGACAACGTCGCAGAGCTGACGCCCTTCGTGGTGTGGGCACTTTCTGGCGGCCAATTCCCGCTGGCGCTCGGGGTGCTGCAGATCCTGGCGCTGGACATCGGCACAGACCTGCTGCCGGCCCTGGCACTGGGTGCCGAAGCTCCGGGCAAGCGTGTCCTGTCCCGGCCGCCGGACCGGCGGCACCTGATGGACCGGCAACTCATGGTGCGTGTGTTTTGCGTGCTGGGCCCGGTCGAAGCCGCCGTCGAAATGGCCGCGTTCTCCGCTGTGCTGTTTGCCGGCGGCTGGACCCGCGGCGGGCCCCCTGAACCCGGGCTGCTCCTGGCGGCGTCGGGCACGGCTTTCGCGGCGGTGGTCCTTGGCCAGCTGGCCAACGCGTTTGCCTGCAGGAGCGCCACGATGCTGCCCTGGCAGCTTGGCTGGGGCACCAACAGGTTGCTGCTGTGGGCCGTGGCGGCCGAACTGGCGGTCCTGGCCGCATGCCTGTTCATCCCGCCGGCCGCGGGCCTGCTGGGACAGGCACCGCCCCCGGCGGCCGGAGTGCTGGCCGCGTCCCTGGCAATACCGGCTGTCCTGGCGGCTGACTGGATATACAAGGCGGCCAAAGCCCGCCGGGTCCGGCGGTGACGCCGGGGACCTAAGACCCTGCCCCGGGATGCCGGACCGGCCCAGAATCAAGGCATGACTGCTCCTTCCGCCACCCGTGTCCACGTCAAATGGTTCAGCGACACCGGGATAGGGGACATCGCCTCCGTGGGCGGCAAGAACGCCTCCCTCGGTGAGCTGAGCAGGTCGCTGCAATCAGCAGGGGTCAAGGTACCCGAAGGGTTCGCCACCACATCTGACGCCTACCGGGCCTTCCTGGAACACAACGGCCTGGAACCCCGGATCAGGGACTGCATCGCGGAATACGAGGAGGGCCGGGCCACACTCCGGCAGGCCGGTGCCGCCATCAGGGAACTGTTCCTGGCCGCCGGCTTCCCGGACGGTATCGCCGCGGAAATCCGTGAACACTACCGGGACCTTTCACAGCGGGCGGGCCAGGCGCAGGTGCCGGTGGCGGTTCGCAGCAGTGCCACCGCCGAAGACCTGCCGGATGCCAGTTTCGCCGGCCAGCAGGAGACCTTCCTCAATGTCTCCGGGGAACGGGCCGTCCTCGAGGCCTGCCGGCGCTGCTATGCCTCGCTGTTCACTGACCGCGCCATCAGCTACCGGGACATCAAAGGATACGGACACCTCGATGTCGCACTGTCGGTAGGGATCCAACGCATGGTGCGCTCCGACGTCGGGGCCTCAGGGGTCATGTTCTCCATCGATACGGAATCGGGCTTTCCACAGGCGGTGCTCATCAGCGCCGCCTGGGGGCTGGGGGAAACGGTGGTGCAGGGAACCATCAATCCGGACAAGTACCAGGTGTTCAAGCCGCTGCTTGCTGACAGCCGCCTCATCCCGGTCATCGCCCGGGAAACCGGTGCCAAGGAACGGAAGATGGTCTACAGCCACGGCGGCAGCGCACTCACCCGGATGGTGGACACCACCGAACGCGAGCGCGCCGCCCTGGTGCTGACGGATGCCGAAGCCGTCCTGCTGGCGCGGTGGGCCACCGCTGTGGAGCAGCACTACGGGCGCCCCATGGACATGGAATGGGCCAAGGACGGACTGACCGGCGAACTGTTCATGGTCCAGGCCCGGCCCGAAACGGTCCAGGCGCGCCGCAGCAGCTCCATGTTCCGGACCTACCACCTGCAGCAGCAGGGCCAGGTCCTGGCCACGGGAGCAGCCGTGGGGGACAGCATTGCCAAGGGCAACGTATGCGTCATCCGGGACGCGAAGGACATCGAATCATTCACCGACGGATCCGTCCTGGTCACCCGGATGACCGACCCGGATTGGGTTCCCGTCATGAAGCGTGCCGCCGGCATCGTCACCGACCATGGCGGACCAACCAGCCACGCAGCCATCGTCAGCCGTGAACTGGGCGTACCGGCCGTCGTCGGAACCGGCAACGCAACGGACACCCTGCCCCACGGCGCCCCCATCACCCTGTCCTGCGCCGAGGGGGAAGAAGGCCGCGTCTACGAGGGGCTGCTTGAGTACACGGTGGAGGACGTGGACATGGACCGGCTGCCCGCCACCCGGACGGATGTGATGGTCAATATCGGCAGCCCGGCCGCAGCTTTCAAATGGTGGCGGCTTCCCGCTGCCGGTGTGGGCCTTGCCCGGATGGAGTTCATCATCAGCAACCTCATCCGGATCCACCCGATGGCCCTGGTCCATCCCGAGCGGGTGGCCGACGACGAGGCCGCACTCATCAGCCAGCTCACCCGCGGCTACGACGACCCCCAGGAATACTTCGTTGACACGCTGGCCACCGGCATCGCCAAGATTGCCGCGCCGTTTTACCCCAAGCCCGTCATCGTCAGGCTCAGCGATTTCAAGTCCAACGAGTACAGCCACCTGATCGGCGGCGGGTCCTTCGAACATCCCGAGGAAAACCCCATGCTCGGGTTCCGCGGCGCCTCCCGCTACTACAGCGAGGACTACCGCGAAGGGTTCGCCCTCGAATGCCGCGCCCTCAGAAGGGTGCGGGAACAGATCGGCTTCGCCAACGTCGTCGTCATGGTCCCGTTCTGCCGCACCGTCCACGAAGCCGACCAGGTGATCGAGGCCATGGCCAGCCACGGCCTGGTCCGCGGGGAAGCGGGCCTGCAGCTGTACATGATGTGCGAAATCCCTTCGAACGTGATCCTGGCGGGGCAGTTCGCCCAGCGGTTCGACGGGTTCTCCATTGGCTCCAACGACCTCACCCAGCTGGTCCTGGGAGTGGACCGGGATTCCGAACAGCTGGCGGGGCTCTTCGACGAACGCGATCCTGCCGTCAGCGCCATGATCGCCGAGGCAATCTCCAAAGCCCACGCGGCCGGCATCCGGATCGGCATTTGCGGCCAGGGTCCAAGCAACCACCCGGAGTTCGCCGAATTCCTGGTGGGCCAGGGCATCGATTCGTTGTCCCTGAACCCGGATACCTACCTCCGAACGCTGCCCGTCATTGCCGCGGCCGAGCAGCGGCTGAGCCGACGGGCCTAACGGCACTGTCTGCTCCGGACCCACTGCTGATAGCACTGTCCCATGACCGGCTCTCCCACCGCAGCTGCCGCCAGGCCGCCGTTTGACGCGGTCGTCTTCGACCTCGACGGAGTCATCACCAACACCGCGCTGCTCCACCAGGCCGCCTGGAAAGCAGCGTTTGACCGTATCTTCCAGGACCCGCGGATCCCGGCAACGGCAGACCGCACGCCGATGTCCAAAGCCGATTACCGGACGTACATCGACGGGCTGCCCCGGGAGGAAGGCGTCATGAAGTTCCTGGCCGCCAGGGGAGTAGCGGTGGACCGGGGAACGGACCGCGACCAGGCCGGTGCCTGGACGGCCTTCGGACTGGGGGCCCTGAAGAACCGGCTGTTCCTCGAACACCTGCGCAGGGACGGTGTCCAAAGCTATCCGGGCACCATGCAGCTGCTGCGTCGGCTGGCTGATGCCGGGGTGCCCACGGGGGTGGTGACCTCAAGCCGAAACGCGTCCTTCGTCCTGGATGCGGCCGGGATCGCGGACCTCTTCAGTGTCATTCTCGACGGAACAGCCGCGGCCAAGCTTGGGCTGCGGGGCAAACCCGCGCCCGATGTCTTCCTGGCCGCCGCGTTCCGGCTTGGCGTTCCACCGTCCCACGCCGTGGTCATCGAGGACTCGGTGGCCGGTGTCCAGGCCGCACGGCGGGGCGGATTCGGCCTGGTGGTGGGCATTGACCGCAGCGGCACCCGGCGCGGCCTCGAAGCGGCAGGCGCCGGTGCGGTGCTGAACGACGTTGGGGAACTGGATCTCGGACTGGTGCTTGGCGATCCCTGGCACCTGGTCTTCGAAGGATTCGACGCCGACCACGAAGGCCACCGCGAGGCGCTCACCACACTGGGCAACGGCTACCTCGCAGTCCGGGGGGCAGCCGAAGAAGGCGGCCCGGCCAGCTACGCCGGCATGTACCTGGCCGGCGTGTACAACAGGGCTGAAGCCCAAGCAGGCGGGGAGACGGTAGTGGAAGAACACCTGGTCAACGCGCCGGACTGCCTTCCCCTCGACCTGAGGCTGGAAGGCGGCCGCTGGTGGTCCGCCGGCGGCATGTCCCTCCTGCACGAGCGGCGCTCGCTGGACCTGCGCAGGGCGGTGCTGGAGCGGCGCCTGCTGCTCGAAACTGCGGACGGTAAACGGTTGGAGGTGGTCCAGACCCGCTTCGCATCCATGGCCGAGCCGCATCTGCTGGTGTTGGACATGCAGGTGACCCCGCTGGGCTGGAGCGGCGCGGTGGAGGTGCGCAGTGGAGTGAACGCCGGGGTCAGGAACGCCAACATTCCCGGCCCGGCGGCCGGTCCCGGGGTCCACCTGGCGGATCGCACCGCACTCGACGACGTGCCCGGTGACGTCCAGGACGACGGCATCTCCGTCGTCGAGGCCGAAACGACGCAAAGCCTGGTGCGGATCGCCGTGGCCTTCCGCACCCGGGGAGCCGGCATCGCGGCCGGGGCAGCCGCGGGCCGGGACGGGGCGCTCCACTACCGGACCTTCCGGATGGCGCTCGCGGACGGGAATCCGTCAACAGTCACCAAGGTTGTGGCCGTGGTGACGTCCCGGGACCGCGCCATCTCGTCCCCGGCCTCCGCAGCGCGGTGGGTGCTGCGCCGCGCGGGCGATGACCCCGGTGCGCTGCTGGCTGCCCACCTCGACGCCTGGCGCCGGGAGTTGGCGCCCTACCTGGTGGAGATGGACGCCCCAGGGCAGGTGCGGCTGGTCCTGAACCTCCATATCTTCCATGTCCTGCAAACCCTGACCCGCCACACGGCTGAACTGGATTCCGGCGTCACTGCCCGCGGGCTCCACGGCGAGGGGTACCGCGGCCACGTTTTCTGGGATGAGTTGTTCGTGCTGCCACTGGTGACGCTGCGCACGCCCGACGTGGCACGCGCCCTGATCGACTACCGGTGGCGCCGGCTGCCGGCCGCACGGCACGCCGCCGCACTGGCGGGCTGCTCCGGGGCGATGTTTCCCTGGCAGAGCGGAAGCGACGGGACCGAGGAGACGCCCACCTGGCTCTACAACGACCGCTCGGGCCGGTGGGTCCGGGACTACTCGCACCTGCAACTGCACGCCGGCCTGGCAGTGGCCTTCAACGCCTGGCAGTACTACCAGGCCACCAACGACAAGCCGTGGCTGCTCAGGCGGGGCGCCGAACTGGTCATCGACGTTGCACGGTTCTTCGCCTCCCGTGCGGAGTTCAGCCAGGACACCTCCCGCTACCACCTCAGGGGCGTGGTGGGGCCGGACGAATACCACACCCGGTATCCCGGAAACCCTGAGCCGGGGCTGGACGACAACGCCTATACCAACGTGATGGCTGCCTGGGCCTGCCTGCGGGCGGCGGACATCGTTGCCATCTTCCAGGGTGAGGAGCGGGCTGAGCTGGCGGCGCGGCTGGGCATCAGCGCCGACGAGGCCGCCGGCTGGGAGCACGTGGGCCGGGCCTTCTTCGTGCCGTTCCATGCCGACGGCGTCATCAGCCAGTTCGCCGGCTACGGGCAGCTCAGCGAACTGGACTGGGACCGCTACCGGGAAACCTATGACAGCATCGAGCGGCTGGACCTCATCCTGGAAGCCGAGGGCGATGACACCAACCGGTACAAGCTCGCCAAGCAGGCCGATGTCCTGATGCTTCCCTACCTCCTGGGCCAGGAAGGACTGACCGCACTCCTGGCCGAGCTGGGCTACACGTTCACCGCGGAGCAGCTGAACCTGACCATCGAGTACTACCTCGGCCGCACAGCCCACGGCTCCACCCTGAGCCGCGTGGCGCATGCCTCAGTCCTCGCCGCGCTCGACGCTGACCGGGCCTGGGACAGCTTCCGTGAAGCGCTCGACGCCGACCTGGACGACACCCAGCACGGCACCACCCGGGCGGGAATCCACCTGGGCGCGATGGCCGGGACCGTGGACGTCATCCAGCGCAGCTTCGCCGGGTTGAGGCTGAGCGGGGAGACCATCATTTTCGCGCCCAGCATGCCCACGGGACTGCGGAGCGTCGCTTTCCACATCCGGTACCGGGGACACCACCTGAACATCAGGCTCAAGGGCGGGCACCTCCATGTCGTTTCGGCACCCGGGGACGCCGCGCCCATCAGCGTACGGGTCAACGGCAGGGATACAACCCTGATGCCGGGCCACGCCGGGAACTTCCGGCTCGGGGCTGCCGCGGATCCGTCCCTGCCATGAGGCGCATCGGCATCCTGACCAGTGGAGGCGACTGTCCCGGCGTGAATGCCGTGATCCGCGGGGCTGTCCTTGCCGGAGACATTGTCCACGGCTACGGGTTCGTCGGGTTCAGGGACGGCTGGCGGGGAATCCTGGAACAGGACGAGGTGCCCCTGCCGCGGCACAGCGTCCGCGGCATCTCGCGCCTGGGCGGCACAATCCTCGGAACGTCCCGGACCAACCCGCTGCGCGACGGCGGGGTGAACGCGGTCCGGGCAGGGTTCCGCCGCAACGGCCTGGACGGGCTCATTGCCATCGGCGGCGAGGGGACCCTGGCCGCCGCCAGGGAACTGTGCAGCCAGGGACTGCAGGTCATTGGCGTCCCCAAAACCATCGACAATGATCTCGGCGCAACCGACTATACCTTTGGCTTCGACTCGGCGGTGCAGACGGCAACGGAAGCCATCGACAGGCTGCGGACCACCGGGGAATCGCACCACCGGTGCATGGTGGCGGAGGTGATGGGACGCAACGCCGGGTGGATTGCCTTGCACGCGGGTATGGCTGCGGGCGCCCATGCCATCCTGGTTCCGGAGCATCCCGTGACCCTGGAGCAGGTTGCCGCCTGGGTTAACTCCGCAAGCGGCCGTGGGCGGGCACCGCTTGTGGTGGTGGCCGAGGCGTTCACCCCGACCGGACAGGCGGCACCGTACGCTCCCCGTGGCCTGGACACGTTCGGCCGGCCCCGGCTCGGCGGTATCGGGCGCCTGCTGGAAGAGAAGCTGCAGCTCATGACAGGTATCGAGACCCGGGCCACCATCCTTGGACACATCCAGCGCGGCGGTGAGCCGACCGCCTACGACCGGGTGCTCGCCACCAGGCTGGGCATTGCCGCCGTGGACGCTGCGGCCAACGGCAGGTGGGGGACCATGGTGGCCCTGCGGGGCACTGACATTGTGCCCGTGGGGCTGGAGGAGGCGCTCGGGACACTGAAGCTGGTACCCGAGGCACGGTACCTTGAGGCAGCGGTCCTGTTCGGCTGAACGCCGGTCACAAGGATTTTTTTGCCCCGGCCGGCCGGCGCGTCCGCTGCAGTGCAGCGATGGCCTGGACCGCCCCGCTTCCGGCCATGCCGGTGGCGGCCGATACTGCCAGGAGGTCCGGCGGCGGCCATTCAAGCCGGAGGAAGTCGGTGGCCACCGGCGCGGTGAACAGCAGGAAAAGGCCGGCGTACATACCCAGAAGGATCAATCCCTTGGTCCAAGTGAGCGGGCGCGACGCCGTGACGAGGATCCACGACGCCAGCAGGGCAAGGGTGATGATGGCAGCAGACTGGCCGGCAGCTGTTCCCGCCAGGCCGATGGTGCCCGCGTACCCGCTGACTCCAGCCACGCACAGGGCTGCGCATAGTCCTGCAGGCAGCGAAAAGGACAGGGACCGCCTCAGGAAGCCAGGCGTATACCGCTCGCCGCCGGGCTGCAACGCCAGGAAGAACCCGGGGAGGCCGATAGTCAGGCCATCGAGGATGGACAGCTGCCGCGGCAGGAACGGGAACGGCCACAGGAGCAGCGCGAAGACGAGGGAGATGGCGGTGATGTAGACCGCTTTGCTGAGGAAGACCACGGACACCCGACCCACGTTGCTGATGGCCCGCCGTCCCTCTGCAACAATCGCCGGCAATCTGTCGAAGCGGCCGTCCAGGAGCACCAGCCGGGCCACTGCCTTCGTCGCCGGCGATGCCGTGTCCATGGCGATCCCCAGATCCGCCTCCTTCAGCGCGAGGACGTCGTTGACGCCGTCCCCGGTCATCGCCACAGTGTGGCCGCGCCGCTGCAGTGCCTGCACCATGTCGCGTTTCTGTGCCGGGGTGACGCTGCCAAAGACGTCGTTGTCCTCCATGGCCTGCTCCAGGAGGGCAGGGTCTGTGGGAAGGCTGCGGGCATCGAAGGCTCCGGAACCACCCATCCCCACGGTGCGGGCCAGGACAGCCACAGTGCGGGGGTCGTCGCCGGAGATGATCTTGAGGGTGACTCCCTGGCCACGGAAGTAGTCGAGCGTGGCCGCCGCATCTTTCCGGATGTCTTCGCGGAAGGTCAGCAGCAATGCCGGTTCAAGGTTGTCAGGGAGGCCACCACCCTCTGCCGTGCCCGGCGGCAGGGAACCGGGCACGTGCGCCAAAGCGAGCGTCCGCAGCCCCTTGGCGGCCAGCGCACCGGCCTTCCGGTGCGCCTCACCCAGCCGGGTTGATGGTCCGAGGACGGCACTGGGAGCCCCCAGCACCCAACTGCCTCCGGCGCCGCCCACGGAGGGAAAAGTGACCGAACTCCATTTCCTGGTTGAGTCGAATGGCACGGACGAGGATTCGGCCAGCAGTCCGTACCCGTGGAAGGCAGCCCCGATGGCCGCTGCCGTGGTGCTGGCTTCGGGCCTGGCTCCAAACCACGCGAGGGCGTCCTTCCATCCTTCGGCGGGTGGCATTCCGGCATCGTGCAGCGCGTCAAAAGCGACGGCACCTGTGGACAGGGTCCCGGTCTTGTCCAGGCACAGGACATCAACCCGGGCCAGTACCTCCACGGCTGCCAGTTCCTGGACCAGGACCATCTGCCGGGAGAGCCGCAATCCGCCCACCGCGAAGGCGACGCTGGTCAGGAGGACCAGGCCGAGGGGAATCATGGCAATCAGGCTCGCCACCACGCCCACCGCAGCCGTTACCCATCGGCCGGAACTGAAGGCCCCGGCCCAGCCGCCCGCACCCTGGACCTGTGCGTTCGCGACGAGTACCGCCGTCGGGAGCAGCAGCCAGGTGATGACCTTGAGGACCCTGTCCAGGCCGGCGCGGATCTCGGAAGTGACGAGGGAGAAGCGTTTCGCTTCGGCGGCGAGCCGCGCGGCGAACGTTCCTGCCCCGACCCTGGTTACCACCGCCCGCGCACTGCCGGCGAGGATCAGCGACCCGGACAGCAGGTCCGCTCCGGCGGATTTGGGTACCGGCTCCGATTCGCCGGTCAGGAGCGACTCGTCTGCCTCGATGAAACCGTTGTCGAGGAGCCGCAGGTCCGCCGAAACCTGATCTCCGGCGCTGAGCAGGACGACGTCGTCGGGGACCAGGTCCTCTGCCGGGATCCACTGCGGGACCCCATCCCGGATGACCCTGCTGCGGGCGGCCTGGAGGATGGCCAGGCGGTCAAGGGATTTCTTGGCCCGGTACTCCTGGACGATGCCGATGAGGGCGTTGCCCAGGGCGGAAAAGCCAAAGAGCGCATCCCGCCACTGGCCAAGCACGAACAGCAAGATGAAGCTGCCTGCCACGACGCCGTTGAACAGGGTGAGCACATTGGCCCGAACAATTTCCCACAGGCTGCGGCTGGTGGCGGCAGGTACGGTGTTCGTTTCGCCCCTGGCGGTCCGTTCCGCGACCCCGGCCGAGCTCAGGCCAGTTTCTTCAGCCTGGTGATGACGGTGGGGCATGGCGGCTGGGCCAGGACGGCATGGGCTGTGGAGCCTAACAGGAGCCTGCTGAAGCTGCCGCGGCCACGGCTGCCCAGCACCAGCAGCCTCGCCGTGGCAGCGGCACGGACCAGCGCGTCGGCGGGTTCCATGACGGTTTCGAGGACATCGTGAACGGCCAGGCCGGGGTAGTCCTGGCGCAGTCCGGCAACGGTCTCGGAGAGGACCACCTGTTCCTCCTCGACGATGTGACGGGCGAAACTGCCGGACGGAAGCCCTGCCCTGATCCAGCGGTTGGGACCCGTGAAGGCGTAGAGGACCGTGAGTTCCTCGCCCAGCACATCGGCCTCGGAGGCTGCGAAAGCCACGGCCTGGGTGGCCTGCTCGGACCCGTCGACGCCAACCACGATGCCCCGGCCATCAGCTTTCCCTGGGCCGATGACGGCCACCGGGCAATCGGCGACCGCTGCCGCCTGCAGTGCCCGGTCCGTCATGGCACCGCGGGATTGCCCGCTGCTGCCCAAAACCAGCATGGCCGCTTTCCCGGAGTAGCGGCCCAGGGAGGCGCCGATGCTGCCCTCCAGCATTTCGTGCGAAACCTCCAGGCCCGGTTGCTGGCTGCGGACCCGGTCGGCGGAGTTCTTCAGCAGGTCCTCCCCGGAGGTGCGCAGCACATCGATGTAGGGGAGTGCTTCGAGCGCTTCGCCGGCCATCCAGTGGTCATCCAGGACGGAAAGGAGCACCAGCGGCAGACGGAGCCGGGCGGCGCGGGCAGCGGCCCACGCCAGGGCTGCCCGGGATGCTTCGGACTCGGTGACGCCGACGGCGATGGGCTTGGTGGTATCCATGGCTGACCTTCCTTGGGGGTACCTGGGCGGGGATGCGGGGGCGGGTATGCCTGCGAATGGTGGCCGGAAAAAGTCAGCGTTCGCCGCTGGGTTCCTGCGGGGCCCAGCGGGACGGGGGAGCGATGACGAATCGCCTCCCGGTGACTTCGGCGGGGTTGACGCGGATCAGGCGGTCCTTGGTCCCGGCTTGCCATGGGGACAGGCGGCTGTCGCTGGCCTCCCGGTGCGACGCGGCGTCGTCCGCCGCCTCGGCGTGGCCTTTGACCACCACGCTCCAGGCGATGGTGCCGTACTGGTTGAATCCGTCGGCCTCCAGGGATACGGCCTGGCCGTTTGGCAGCGAATCCAGTGTGGTTCCCTCGCCGGTGCGGATGAGCACCGTGCCGTTGCTCGGAACAAAGTTGACCGGGAGGATTTCGACCGTGTCCCTGTGCGGGAAGGCGATCCTGCACACCGGCGTCGACTGCAGGTATTTCCAGCAGTCATGAACGCCCAGAATTTCTGTTTCCGGTTCCACAGCACCTGTATCCATGGCCGTAGCTTAGGTCCCGGAATCCGGGCGGGGTAGGGAAGAAGGTCCCGGTGCGTGAATTATGCGGGCTGCGGGCATTCCCCGCCCCTTGATCCTCTCCTAGGATGGTGCCAAGCCCTCTGTTGCGTGCCCAGGCGCAGGCGGGTGCGCCCGGGGATGCACCACCCTGGACGCTGCACAGCTGCTGGAAGCCTGCAATGGCGCAGACCGCTTCAACAGGAGGTCCGATGTGAGTAGTGAGCCGTGGCGTTCGCCCATGCGGGAGCGCGCCGAAGACCTCCTCCGCGACTTTGTCTCCCGCGCCGACGAACTGCTGCAGACCCAGGACAGGATGAACGGCCTGCTGTCCGCCGTCATGGGCCTGGCCGAAGACCTCAGCCTCGAAACCGTGCTCGACAGGCTTGTGCGCTCGGCCTGCGAACTGGTGGGTGCGCGCTACGGCGCCCTGGGAGTCATTGCTGAGGACCGCAGCCTCAGCCACTTCATCACCGTGGGGATCGATGAGCAGGGCATCAGATCCATCGGGGACCTGCCCACCGGGCACGGCGTGCTGGGACTGCTGATCCGGGAGCCGCGGCCGCTGCGCCTCCACGACCTGGGCCAGCACCCCATCGCTTCCGGGTTCCCCCAGAACCATCCCCCCATGAAGACCTTCCTCGGCGTCCCGGTGCGGGTTCGCGACGTCGTATTCGGCAACCTTTACCTCACGGAAAAGAGCGGAGGTCTGGATTTCACGCCCGAGGATGAGGACCTGGCCGTCGCGTTGGCGGCCGCTGCCGGCGTGGCGATCCAGAATGCCCGCCATTTTGATGACAGCAGGCGCCGGCAGAAGTGGCTGGAAGCCGGGATGGAACTGAGCAGCCGGCTTATTGTCACGCCCAGGCCCGGGGACGCGGAGAACCTGGACCTGGTGTCGGAGACCGCATTGCGGGTTTCGGATTCAGCCCTCGCCGTGATTGCTGTGCCCGCCGGTGACGGCGCCCTGCGTTGCCGTTCCTCGCTGGGCGTCCAGAGCCTGCAGGCGGGCCGGGAGATCAAGGCTTCCGGCGTCGTCGACGACGTCATCAGGACGGGGAAGTCCGTAATGGTGAGGGATCCCCAGCAGGTCTTTGACGACGGTGTCGTCGAAAAGCTTGGGCCGGTACTGGTCTGCGCACTTGGTCACAGCGGAAGTGGCAACGGCGTGCTGATCCTTGCCCGGCAATCGGGTTCGGGCCCGTTCACGCAGGCAGAGGTGGAGTCCAGCGCGTTGTTTGGCAGCCGGATCGGGCTGGCGCTCGACCTTGCCCGGGTCCACGCCCTGCATGAACAGAACCTCCTGTTCACGGACAGGGAACGGATAGCCCGCGACTTGCACGACCTGGTCATCCAGCGCCTGTTCGCCGCAGGCCTGAGCATCCAGAGCCTCCGCCGCTACACACCGGATCCGGTGGCCCATGAACGGATTGCCGCCGTCACCACCGAGTTGGATGACACCATCCGGAAGCTCCGCGACACGATCTATTCGTTGCGGACCGGCGAGAACCAGGAACCGCTGACCGGCCGCATCCTCAAGGTGGCCGAAGAAACGTCCCGGGGTTACGCCGTCGTGCCCAACGTGGCCTTCAGCGGCCCTGTTGACGGCACCGTCCGCGAGGACGTGGCCGGCCACATGCTCTCCGTCCTGTCCGAAGGCCTGAGCAACGCCGCGCGGCACTCCGGGGCTGCGGACATCCGCGTAGCGGTGACCGCGTCCTCGGATGATGTGGAGCTGGTCATATCGGACAACGGCCGCGGCTTCGAAGAGCCTGCGCTGACCAGCGGGCTCGCCAACATGCGGCACAGGGCGGAGATGCTGGGCGGCAGCTGCAACATAGACAGCGAACCGGGCAAGGGGACCCGGGTCCGGTGGCGCGTCGGACTGACCTGACGGTGCCCGGCCCCGTCAGTGCGCTTCCTGGCTGTTCCTGGTGACGAACACGGCCGCCTGTGTCCTGCGTTCGAAGCCGAGTTTGGCCAGGATGGACGAAACATAGTTCTTGACGGTTTTCTCTGCCAGGAACAGCTCTTCGCCGATCTGGCGGTTCGTCAGCCCCTGCCCCACCAGCGCCAGCACCTTCTTCTCCTGTGCGCTGAGCCCTTCCATCCTCGGATCCGTCGGGGTCCTGGTCAGTCCGGAGACAATCCGTTCCCGCACCCCGGGCTCGAACAGGGAAGCGCCGGTGGCGGCCTTGCGGATACCGGCCAGGAGGTCATCGCTCCTGATCTGCTTGAGGATGTACCCCGAAGCTCCGGCGAGGACGGCTCCCCGGATGGCCTGTTCGTCGTCGTAGCTGGTCAGGATCAGGCAGTTCAGCCGCGGATCGAGCGAACGGACGTCGCGGCAGACCTCGATGCCGGTGCCGTCCGGCAGACGCCCGTCCAGGATGGAAATGTCCGGCCGAAGCGCCGGGATCCGGCGGGTGGCCTCGGCGGCCGATCCGCTTTCGCCCACCACCACGAACCCTTCACCTTCCAACAGGTCTTTCAACCCCTGCCGGACAAGTTCATGGTCGTCGAGGATGAAGACGCGAAGCGGTTCCTGCGGATTTGCAGCTTCCCCCGAGTCACTCTCAAGCCTTTGCACGTTACGCTCCCATTTTCATAAGGACCACGCCCGCTGCGCTGTGCGGGCAGCCCCGGGAGGGGCCAGTACCATTCTTGCTCCCGTTGTCCGTGGATGTAAGGGACCAAAGTCGGAAAGTACCGGATCTTGCGGCGGCCGGCCGGTGACCAAAGACCCTACCCGGCCGGCTGCTCCGTCATGAGGGTTGGAGCAGGCGTGCATCGGCAAAGGGAACGGAGCCCACCATGGAAGCCGGCGAAGGCCAGCCCAGGATCATTGTGGGCGTGGATGGATCGGGCGCTTCGGTCCAGGCCCTGCGGACTGCGCGCGCCCTGGCGGGGCCGCTGGACGCCGTTGTGGAGGCATGGACGTGCTGGGATGTTCCCGCCGGTTTCGGGCTATACCTGGCCGTTGGCATTGACGGATTCGAGTTCGCGGCGAAGCAGGCACTCCGGCAGGCGCTCGCTGATGCCTTCGGCACGCTGGTGCCGCCGGAAATCCGCGGGCGGCTCCTGCGGGGCAGCGCAGCGCACCTCCTGATTGACGGCAGCAGGGAAGCTGCGCTTCTGATTGTTGGCCGGCATGGGCGCGGCGGCTTCGTCCCGGGCTCCGTGAGTTCCGCCTGCGTGAGCCATGCCCACTGCCCGGTTTTGGTGGTGCCGGCCCCGGCAGGAGCGTCCGACGGCGGGCGCTGACCTGTGTCCTGTCCCGCGCCGTCCTGCCCCTCGCCTCTGTCAGGCCTCTGTCACGCCGTTTCCGCGGGCGCCTCCGGCGTGTGCACCACCAGCACCGGGCAATGTGCATGTGCCACGAGCGCCGAACTGACCGAGCCCAGGAGCAGGCCGCCGAAGCCGCCGTGCCCGCGTCGGCCCACCACCAGCAGGTCAGCGGCCCGGCTGGCTTCGATCAGTGAATCCCGGGGGTGTCCGCGGACCAGGCTGGCCACCACGTTCGACGGCGTTTCGTCACCATAGGCGGTCCTGACCGACTCATCGAGGATCTGGCCGGCCCGCTCTTCGAATCCCTCGATTCCCATCAGCATGTAGCCGGAGTAGGCCTGCGGGTAATCCCAATAGGCGCGGGCCTCGACCTTGGCGCCGAGCGGCACCGCCAGGTGCTGCGCCTGCCGCAGCGCCTCGATGGAGGCCTCCGAGCCGTCGACTCCCACGACAATCCGGCCGAACGGTGCTCCGGCAGAACCCATCTCAACTCCTTCTGGTGCAGTCATGTCCGTGTGTTGCCCTGCCCGGCGGCTAGGGCTGGGGCGTAGAGCCCGATCCGGGTACTTCCTGCCGGGCGGGTTGGCCCGCCGGCGGCGGCGCTTCGCCGGGCCCCTGGTCGAGCCGGAAGGGCGGATACTCGTCCCGCATCAGCGCCGTGTACGCCATGACGCGGTAAATCCAGCGGTTGATGCCCAGGATCAGGTCGAACAGCGGGCGCAGGTAGCGGCCGGTGAAGAGGAGCGCCACCACGGCCACCAGGACCAGGATCCCCAGCAGCGAAATACCGGTGCTGCGCTCATACGTGGTTCCCAGATCCGTGGTTTCCGCCCGCCACGTCCAGGCCGTGCCGGCGAGGGCAGCCACGATCAGCAGGTGTGGAATGGCCAGCAGCCACCACTTGACCAGCACCAGGCCCCGGGAAAGCCGCTCCGGGTAGTCCACGTCGAAGTCCGCCGGGTAGTCGGTGTGCGCCAGGGTGAAGGGCGGATAAAGGTCCGTGCCGGCGGCGGCATAGGCGTAGAACGCCACCCTCCAGTTCCAGCGCATCACCCCGACGTTGAAGTTGAAGAGTGTCCTCGGGTAGCGGCCGGTGAAGAGGATCGCGAACCCGGCCACGATGGTGGTCACTGCGAAGGCAAACCACAGGAAGACCAGCACAACGAAGTGGGGAATTGCCAGCAACCACTTGACCAGCCACAGGCCCCTGGACAGCCCGGGGTCCAGCTCACCGAAAAGCCGCGCCGGGTAGGGGGCCCGGTCCGCCAGTTCCGCCATATGCTGCGTGGGCTGCTGAACCTGCAGCGGAAGTCCCGGTGCACCCGGCCCCCGGGCCGGCGGGCCGCTATGGCGGCCCAGGCCCATCGCCCCGAAGACCAGCAGCGGAACACCGATCACCAGGGCAATGGCCCCGCCCACCAGCAGGCCCGTGGCAGCCGGCCGGATCAGTTCAGACCGGGCCCCGGCCTGCAGCGTTGCAGCCACACCCTGGCTCGCATCGGCATTCATCAGGACAATCGACCAGTTGCCGGCCGCAAGGTCCCACGTCAGCTCCTGTTCGCCGGGGCCGGTTGCGGACGCGGCCCAGAACGTCTGCTGGGCGGGTGCTGCAGGGACGGCGGTTCCCGGTATGTCACGATACTCGGCCCGGAACGGCTGCATCTCGACGTCGAGCAGTTCGGAATGGTAGACGCCGGACAGGTACTTCTCGACGTCGGACTGGGACGCGATCCCGATGAAGATGTCCTTGGCCGGGTCCACCGGGGCAGCCCGCAGCCGCAGGGTCCCCAGATCGAAGGGGAGGCGGGGCGGAACGCCCTCGCCGATGGCATCGAGCCGGGGCGAGGTCAGCGCGTGGGATGCGACTGACAGCCGGGCCGTGCCGGAGGTAAGGAAGCCGTCACCCTGCGCGGAACCCACCGCCATGGCTACGGCGCCACCGGCGAGCGCTGTGAGGCCCACCAGCGAAAGGACGATCCCCAGGATGAGCATGATGATTGCTGCGGTTTTTCTCATGGTGTCGTCCCCGGAACTGATGGTGCGGACAATGTGGATGGCGGAATCCGGACCCCGTGCCTGGCCGGTCTCCGGTCCCGGTCAGGCCTTGTTCTTGCCGGCCTGGATCCGGGTGATGACAGTGGGACAGGGAAGGTGCTTGAGCACCCCGTGGGCAGTGGAACCGAGCAGCAGCCGCTTGATGCCGCCGCGGCCGCGGCTTCCCACCACCAGCATCCGTGCTCCGTCTGCCGCGTGGACCAGCGCGTCAACGGGGTCCCGTTCGGTATCCAGCACCCGGTGCACCAACAGGTCAGGGTAGTCCTCCTCAAGGCCCGCCACCGTCTCAGAGAGGACCACGCGTTCTTCTTCGGAGACCATCCCGGCCAGGCTGGCCGGGGCCAGCCCCGCATCCGTCACGGGGTCGGGCATCCTGACTGCGTAGACAACGGTGAGCTCATCGCCCTCCCGGTCGGCCTCCGCAGCCGCAAAAGCGACTGCCTGCGTAGCCTCCCGGGAGCCGTCGACCCCCACCACCACGCCGGACCGTCCGGTAAGGTCCTGCGTTCCGACGACGGCCACCGGCACCTTGGCGGAGGCCGCGACCTGCAGGGCCCGGTCTGCCAGGGTTCCCCCCAGGTGTCCGGAGCCGGAACCGATCACCAGCATGGACGCCTTGCCCGAGTACTTCGCCAGCGACCCGCCCACGCTCCCGGTCAGGAGCCGTGTGGTGACCGTGGCCGGTGTTACTCCCCGGACGCGCCCTGCCGCAGTTTTCAGCAGTTGGTCGCCTGCCTCCTCCAGTACGCCGAACCAGGGGTAGGGCTCGGCCACCCAGCGGTCGTCCACGACGTGCAGGACCGCCAGAGGTACCCCGGACTTTTCGGCCCGGTGCGCAGCCCACAGCACCGCCGCCTGGCTCTGCGCCGAGTCGTTGGTGGCAACGGCAATCGGTTTACGTGATGTCATGGCCGGCTTCCTGGTCTTTCGTGTGGAGTTATGGGCGGACGCAGGAGGCGGTGGCCGCCCCCAGCGTGGCGCGCGACAGCATGTCTCCTTGCTTACAAGAGTGGCCGCCGGAGTCCTGCCATCTGTAGGGCCGAAAGTCACGGCTGTCGGGAAACAGTTCCCACCCGCAGGGGTGCTCAGTATGCTTACTATTGTTTGGCGGTACCGTTTTGCGCTGCATCAGACCGGTGCGGCCCCAAGGAAAGGCGTGACCATGAGTGAACAGAACCTCCCGGAGGATGGCCTGGAAATCGTTGACGAAAATGACGTGCTGCTCGACGAAACACCGGGAAGCGCAGCGTCTCAGGAGCTTGATCCCGTGCACGGCGAACCGGACAGCTATCCCGGTGCGGCCGAAAACAATCCGGACCACTGGCAGGAAGACCCGCTGCTCCAGGACGAAGCTGTCCCGGGCGGGGGCCAGGACTTCCTGAGCGACCAGGCCCTGCGCGAAGAATCCGCCGAGGCGCGCTACGAGGCGGGCGATGAACAGGTGCCGCCGGATTCACCCACCCTCGGCCAGGCAGCAGCGGACGTTGACTTCGGTGAGGATCCCACTGGCCTGGAGGCCGATGCCAGTGACGACGCCGAGAACTTCGGCGGGTCCCCGCTCAGCGAATTCGACCCCAACGATCTTGAGCGTTAGTGACGGCCACCGGCGCTGGTGCTGAAAGGCGGGGACATGAAAAGCAATGAACTCCTGCAGGATGCCTTCGTGCGCATCAGCGATGCCGTGGCGGAGACGCTCAATGGCCTGGATGACGAAGCACTGCACCATCGCCCGGCCGGCACCGGCAACCCCATCGCCTGGCTTCTCTGGCACCTGGCCCGGGTGGAGGACGCACAGGTTGCCTCCGCTGCAGGCCTGGAGCAGGTGTGGACGCATGCGGGTTTCGCTGCCCGCTTCGGCCTCCCGCTGACGGACCGGGACACCGGCTACGGGCATACCAGCGGGCAGGTGGACTCGGTCCGCGCCACGGCGAGCCTGCTGGGGGACTACTACGACGCCGTCCACCGGCAGACCATGCAGGTCCTCGGGGAACTGGCAGACCAGGACCTTGACCGGACCGTGGACACCAACTGGGACCCTCCGGTGACCCTCGGCGTCCGGCTTGTCAGCACCCTCGCCGACTGCCTGCAGCACGTGGGCCAGGCAGCCTACGCGAAAGGCCTGGCGGCCGCAGGCCACGGCAGCGGCCGTGCGTGAACTGGTGGTCCTGGGCACAGCCTCGCAGGTGCCCACCCGTACCCGGAACCACAACGGGTACCTGCTGCGCTGGGACGGGGAGGGGCTGCTCTTCGATCCCGGCGAAGGGACGCAGCGCCAGATGATCCACGCCGGAGTTTCGGCAACGCAGGTCACCAGGATCTGCCTCACCCACGTCCACGGCGACCACTGCTTCGGACTGCCCGGCGTGCTGTCCAGGATGGTGCTGGACGGGGTCAACCACCCGGTCCACCTGCACTACCCGGCCTCCGGGGATGCTGTGGTGCGGGCGCTGGTCTCTGTCAGCACGCCCGGCCTGGACCTGAGGCTCCATCCCCACGGCGCCGCCGGCGAGGTGGCGGAATGCCTCCACATCCGGCCGCTCAAGCACCGGATCGAAACATACGGGTACCGCCTCACCGAGCCCGAGGGCCGCACCTTCCTGCCCCACCGCCTTGCGGCAGCGGGCATCGCCGGACCGGACGTTGGCCGCCTCCGGCGCGAAGGTACCCTTGCCGGCGTCGGACTCGCGGATGTCAGCGTGCCGCGCCCCGGGCAGCGTTTCGCGTTCGTCATGGACACCGCCCCGTGCGACGGTGCCGAAGACCTTGCTGACGGCGCTGACCTCCTGGTGGCCGAGTCCACCTTCAGCGACGACGACGGCGGGCTGGCGGAGGAGTACCGGCACCTCACCGCCGGGCAGGCTGGCGATTTGGCGGGACATGGGAGCGCACGGACGCTGGTGCTCACGCACTTCTCGTCCCGGTACGGCAATGACGTCACCCTCCTGGCCCGGCAGGCGTCTGCCCGCGCCAAGGGCGCCACAGTCATCGCCGCCGACGACCTCCAGCGCATCCGCCTTCCGAACCGCCGCGGCGGGCCTGCAACGGCCGCCGCGGAGATAGGGTTTAAACCATGACTGCTGCTGCAGAATCGACTGTCGCCCTGGGTGGCCGCTTCGCCCGCGAACTCAACGAGCTGGCGGTGCCCTGGGAAGCGGAGGAAGCCCCGGACCCCAAACTCCTGGTACTCAACGGACCGCTCGCCGCGGAACTGGGGCTCGACCCGGCGTACCTGGGCTCGGAAGAGGGAGTGCGGTTCCTGCTGGGCAACCACGTCCCGGAAGGTGCCACGCCCGTGGCCCAGGCCTACGCCGGGCACCAGTTCGGCGGCTACTCGCCCCTCCTCGGTGACGGCCGCGCACTGCTGCTGGGTGAGCTGGAGGATGCCCGCGGACGGCTGAAGGACCTGCACCTGAAAGGCTCCGGCCGCACGCCGTTCGCCCGCGCCGGTGACGGCCGTGCCGTCGTCGGGCCCATGCTCCGCGAATACGTGGTCAGCGAGGCCATGCATGCCCTCGGCATCCCCACCACCCGCTCCCTCGCCGTGGTGGCGACCGGACGGCAGGTGCGCCGGGATGACATGCTGCCCGGCGCAGTGCTGGCCCGGGTGGCCGGCAGCCACCTTCGGGTGGGCAGCTTCCAGTATGCTCGGGCCACGGACAACACCGAACTCCTGCGCCGGCTGGCGGACCATGCCATCAGCCGCCACTATCCGGAAGCCGCTGCGGAGGAGAACCCCTACCTCGCCCTGTACCGGGCCGTGGTGGCGGCGCAGGCCTCGCTCGTGGCGCAGTGGATGCTGGTGGGGTTCGTCCACGGCGTGATGAATACAGACAACATGACCATCTCCGGCGAAACGATCGATTACGGCCCCTGTGCGTTCATCGACGCGTTCAACCCGGCCGCCGTGTACAGCTCCATCGACGTCGGTGGCCGGTATTCATACGCCAACCAGCCGGTCATGGCCGAATGGAACCTGGCCCGCCTCGCCGAAGCCATGCTGCCGCTCATCGACGAAGACCAGGAGGCGGCGGTTCCCGTGGCGGTGGAGGCGCTGGGCGGGTTCCGGCGGCATTACAGTGCGGCGTGGTTTGGCGGCATGGCCACCAAACTGGGCCTTGCTGCGGGGAAGCCGGATACGGCGGCAGCCGAGGAGGTCTCTGACCTGGTGGACGGCGTCACCGGCATCCTCAAGGACGGCCCGGTGGACTACACGCTCTTCTTCAGGAACCTGGCCAAGGCCGCCCGGGGTGACAGTCGGCCTGTCCGCGGGATGGTCATGGACCTGGCTGCGTACGATGCCTGGGCCGAACGCTGGCAGAAGCTGGGGCCGGATGCCGGGCTGATGGACCGCACCAATCCCGCGTACATTCCCCGGAACCACCTCGTCGAAGAGGCCCTGGCCGCGGCTACCGGCGGGGACCTGGATCCACTGCACCGGCTGCTGGAAGCGGTGACGGCGCCGTACAGCGAACGCCCTGGCCTGGAGCGGTACGCCGAAGGTGCCCCGGAGGACTTCGGGACGTACACGACCTTCTGCGGCACCTGAGCCTGCCAACACAGCAAAAGGGCGGTAGCCGGGACATCCCGGCTACCGCCCTTTTTGCAGCTCTATGCGCTGGAAGCTACGTGCTCAGCAGGCTATGCGACCCGTACGTAGGAGGCTGCACCAACCCAGCTGACGGAGTGCACCTGGGTCTGGCTGCCGTTGACGCCGCCGCTGACCATCTGGCCGTCACCGGCGTACACACCGACGTGGCCCGCGGAGATGACGAGGTCACCCGGGGCGGGGGCGCCCACCACGGTGCCGTACTGGAAGAACTGGCCGGGAGCCAGGTCTCCGACGGACTTGCCGACGGCGCGCAGGGCCTTCTCCACCATGGCGGTGCAGTCCTGGGTAACGCCAACCTGGCCGTAGGCGTTGGCGAGGATGGCAGCGCCCGTGCCCGAGCCGGTGGCCGCAGGCGTTGCGGAGGCGTAGCCGAGGTTCATGCCGGTGTTGGCGGGAGCGGTGCTTGCGGCCTGGACCGGTGCCGCTGCAGGAGCAACGGCCGGAGCGGCCGGTGCTGCGTAGCCGGCGCCGGGAATGGCAATCTGGTCACCGGGGTAGATGATCGAGGAAACGTCGAGGCCGTTGGCTGCCAGGACGTCGTTCAGGCCAACCCCGTAGGCGGACGCAATGGCGCCGAGGGTGTCACCGGAAGCAACCGTGTGGACGTTGCCGGCAGCGGCTGCAGGGGCAGCGGCTACGGGCGCGGCCGGAGCCGAGTATGCCTGGACGTTAGTGGTTTCGGTGCTGTCCGGGCCGGTCACGCCTGCATGTGCCGGAGCTCCGACGCCGAACGCAATGCCCGATGCTGCGGCTACTGCGAGTGCCGGGCGTCCAAATGTCCGGGCCTGGGCCTTGGCCGTCACGGCCAAACCCTGAAGCGCGATGGAGCCGGCCGGAGTAGCGCGGTGACGGGCGGTGGTGAAATTTTTTGACACGGTTGATCGCCTCTCCCATGCCTGCGGGGTGAGCTGTCGGGTTCGGGCTGGAGATGCCCGGCCGGTAGCGCACTTCGTCAGGGACGGAAGGCGCTATCGACTTAACCCCAAGGCTTCGGTGAAGCCGCGGAAACTTGGTTCCCCCGTCCCTGCCAGCTGGAAAGCGATTGAATCCCGGTTCAGCGGCAGGGCTCGGCAAGCTGAGGGGAATGTCCCGCTTGGGAGGGACACGTGTACGACCATAACCCGACGTTCACCCGATTGTCACATTTGGATAACATACGAGTCGGACCTCTCGGATGAAGCCACCGGCCGGAGGGCGCCCCGGAACGCCGCGGTGACCTCGGATGATGCCCGGGGCCTAGCCGGTCTGGCAGGCCTGCGTAACAAAGTCATAAAGTTGCGCACGCAACGGCCCGCCGGCGGCCACTTTCAGGACACCTTCCCGGGTCCCGACGGTGACGGTGAGGGGCAGCAGGGTGCCCACTTTATCTTCCGCCACGGCGTGTGGATCGCACCGGGCGGGGCGCACCCTCAGGGCCAGGACAGTGCCGGTTTCCCCCGTCCGGACCGTCAGGTTCCGCGGCCACGGCTCAGCCCCGGACTCGGGCCCGGCCTCCGCCAGCAGGGGAGTGCCGCCCACGCTGCGCAGCGTGAGGGGCGGAGTCCCTCCAGGGGCCGTCGGCTGGGGGCTGATGCGAAGGAGGACGACGGCGGTGCGGCCGTCCGCCGCCACCCCAAGGTGCGGGTCCAGGGCCAGTCCGGCCACTTTCGCGGCGTCGGCGGCCAGGCAGAGCTCGCTATTGTTGCGCGGCAGCACGCCGAAGGGATCCGGCGCCGGAAGGCTCAGCGCTGCCGGGTGCTGTCCTTCCGCAGCGAAGGATACCGTGGCGCTGGCCTGCGGCGATGCCGTTGCCAGGTCAGCGCAGGCCGGGGGTGGAAGCTGTGCGGGCACGCTTTTGGGCTGGTGCGGCGGAAGCTCCAGGCTGCCCGCTTGCGGGGTCCACTCGATGTCCCCGTCGAACAGCGGGGAACTGACGCGCGCCAGGTCCACTGTCAGGAGACCGTCCGTGGTGTTGGTGAGCTGGAGCAGGATGGCATGCTGCCCGTACTGGTCGCGGGACTGGTTTACCTCGATGGTCACCGGCCCGGGGGCGGTGGCAGCGGGGGACGCTGCAGGGGTGGGCTGCTGCGGGGTGCAGGCCGACACCGCCAGTACTGCCGCGGTCAGGAACGGCAACGGCAGCCTGGCGTTTGCCCGTCCTGCCGTCCGTGCGGAGGCCGGGCCGCGGCGGGCTGGTGTGGTGCTTGGTGTGATGGCGCCGGCCATGGGCACAGTCTAGGGCTGCGGCGCGGCTTCCGTCTCTGCTGGATAACAATCCACAGCTGTAAACCCTCAACCTGTGGTTGAGGCCGTAGGCTACGGGACTATGCCCCTGTTCGTTACCAAACTGAAGTCCCCGGTGCTCGGAGGACTTCTGGTGTTTGCCCTGCTGGGCGCAGCCCTTGTTCCGGCGTCGGCCGCGGAGCTCCCGCCGGAAAGATACCCCTCATGGGAGGACGTCCGGAAAGCCAGGGAGTCTGAA
This sequence comes from Pseudarthrobacter sp. 1G09, assembly GCF_050038305.1. Classification (NCBI taxonomy): domain Bacteria; kingdom Bacillati; phylum Actinomycetota; class Actinomycetes; order Micrococcales; family Micrococcaceae; genus Pseudarthrobacter; species Pseudarthrobacter sp. 1G09. The sequence continues at coordinate 2,454,375 of NZ_CP188306.1, read as the reverse complement.
GCGGGCACAGCGGCCGAAATCACCCGGATCGGCAGCCTCCTCGCCGGTTTGCAGGCGGACGCAGGAACGCTTGGCGGCGCGGCCGTGACGGCTGCGGCGGAGTACGCCACTGCCGAAGCCGCACTCACCGCAGCCAACAGCCGGGTCGAAGCCCTGGCGGCGCAGTCGGCAGCAGCCAACGGGGAACTGCAGCAGCACCGCAGGGAGATCGGCGCCCTTGCCGTGCAGTCGTACAAGACCGGTGCAACCACGGCCGGATTCTTCATGGCCCTGGACGCCCTTGAGTCCGGCAGCGTCCACGGACTCAACATAGTGGAGCTGGTGGGCGCGAAGACGGCCGGCCTGGTGGACCGCGCGGCGTCCTCCGCGAAGGTGGCATCGTCCCTGGGTGAACAGGAGAAGGCCGCACGGTCCGAACGGGAAAACCTGGCCAAGGAGGCAGGAACCAGGCTTGCCGGGGCCAGGTCGGCGCAGGACGCCGTAGCCCGCCACATCAGCGAAGAGCAGCAGCACGGCGGGGAACTCACGGCACAGCTGGCCTCACTCAAGGGAACAACCGCGGCCGTTGAGGGGGAGTTCCGGCAGGGCCAGGCCGCCCTCGCCGCTTACGAAGCCTCGCAGGCAGCGAAGCGGGCCGCCGCCCGGGAACAAGCCCAACGGGACTCGGATCGGGCGGCGAAAGCCGCAGCGGACGCCCGCGTGGAGGTGCCACCGCCCGCGGCCGCGGCGCCGCCGGGTGCTGCCGGTCCCGCGCCGTTGAAGCCCGCGCCGTTGAAGCCCGCCCCGGCGGACCCTGCCCCGGCGCCCGGGCCCCCGGCCCAGCCGGGGCCGCCGCCCGTCGTCGTACCCTCCGTTCCCGGTGGTGCCGTGAACGATCCTGCCGGAGCGAAGAGCTACGCCGCCGGACGCCTGGGCGCCTACGGCTGGGGCCAGGATCAGTTCCTGTGCCTGGCGCAGCTGTGGACCAAGGAGTCGAACTGGCAGACCACGGCCACCAACCCCTACTCGGGCGCCTACGGGATCCCCCAGGCATTGCCGCCCGGGAAGTACGCGAGCGCCGGCAGTGACTGGCTGACCAGCTACCGGACCCAGGTTGAGTGGGGTCTGGGATACATCCGCGACAGGTACGGCTCGCCCTGCGGAGCCTGGAGCCACTCAATGGTGAACAACTGGTACTGACGCAGGACTAGGCTTTTCCCATGGCTGACTACGAACGCTTCCGGCTGCTGCTCGAAGAGGAGCGGCAGCTGAAACTGGCCTTGCTGCCGGCGTTGCGGGCGGACATCGCCGCCGCCAACTCCGCCCGCCAGGGAGCCAACGTGGACGACGAACACGATCCTGAGGGTGCCACCATCGCCTTCGAGCTGTCCCAGGCCTCGGCGCTGCTGAACCAGAGCTCAGCCAGCCTGGACCAGGTGGAAGCGGCCCTGGACCGGATCGCCGCCGGAACGTATGGCAGCTGCGCCGTATGCGGCCGGCCCATCGCCGAAGGCAGGCTTGAGGCCCGGCCCTGGACGCCGTACTGCATCGACCACTCAGCCGCAGGGCGCTCGTGAGCACCGGTCCGGACGCCGTCGCCGAGGCGGCCGGTTTCATCGACCGCACGCTGCAGAACGAGGGCGCCTGGTACCGCGCGGACGACGTCGGCAGCAGGTTTGGCGGCACCCTCGGCTCCTATGGTTCCTCCGTGGGCGCCGTGCGCGGGACCATCCGCGACGCCCTCCGCAAGTTCAAGGACCTGGACCACGATGCCGTGGTCCAGCTTGCCTCGGAACTGTGGGGCCAACCGAAACCGGGCGCCCGGCCGGTCTTCGAACGCCGCCAAGCAGCGGTGGTGCTGCTCCAGTCGCGGGTGGCCCTGCTGCGGCATTCGGATCTGACCCGCGTTGAGGGATTCCTCCGGTCCGCGCATGCACCCGAACTTGCCGATCCGCTCGTCACCGACGTTCTGCGGCCGCTCCTGGAGAGGCTGGAGCACCGCAACCGGCAACGCGCGGAAACCGTACTGGCCCGATGGGGTGCCGACCCGGACGCCCACCTGCGGGCGGCAGCAGCAACACTGTCCCACCACAAAGGAGAATGACTATGGACGATCCCTTTAACCTCGAGCGTTTCACTGCAGCCCAGGACGGCGGAACGTATGACCAGGCGCTGGCCGAGCTCCAGCTCGGGAACAAGACAGGCCACTGGATGTGGTTCATCTTTCCCCAGATTGCAGGCCTGGGGCAGAGCGCAACATCCCGCAAATACGCCATCGCCTCCCTGGCGGAAGCGCGGGCCTACCTGGAACATGACGTGCTGGGTCAGCGCCTGCTTGAGTCCGCACAGGCACTGACCCACCACGCCGGGCGCTCCGCAGAGGACATCCTGGGTGGCGTCGACGCCCGCAAGCTGCAGTCGTCCATGACCCTGTTCCTCCGCGCCGCGCCCGGCGAAACGGTGTTCAAGACGGTTCTCGCCCAGTTCTTCGACGGCCAACCGGACGGGTCCACCGACTCGCTGCTCGCCGACCAGGACGCGGAATAGCCGCTACGGCGTGGGGCTGCCGCCGTTGACGTTCAGCGTCTCGCCCACCACGTAGCTGGATTCCGGCGACGCGAGGAACACGTACGCCGGTGCCAGTTCGGCCGGCTGCCCGGCACGGCCCAGGGGAGTGGACTGGCCGAACTCCGGCAGTTCCTCCTTGGGCTGTCCGCTGCTCACCTGCAACGGCGTCCAGATGGGCCCCGGCGCCACGGCGTTGACCCTGATGCCCTTCGGCGCCAGCTGCTGGGCCAGGCCCTTGGTGAAGTTGTTGATGCTGGCCTTGGTGGTGGCGTAATCCACCAGCGTGGGCGAGGGGTTGTACGCCTGAATGGACGTGGTATTGATAATGGTTGACCCGGCCGGCATGTGCGCCAGGGCCGCTTTGGTCAGCCAGAACATGGCGTAGACGTTGGTCTTTACCGTGTGGTCGAACTGTTCGTCGGTGATGTCCGCCAGGTCCTCCTGGGCCACCTGCTTCCCGGCGTTGTTCACCAGGATGTCCACACTGCCCAGGACGGCCACGGCGGTCTCCACCACTTCGCGGCAGACTGCAGGATCCTTAAGGTCGCCCGGCACCTTGATGGCCTTGCGCCCGGCCGCCTCGATGATCCCCGCGATCCTGGCCGCGTCCTCTTCCTCCTGCGGCAGGTAGGACAAAACAACGTCGGCACCCTCCCGGGCGAAGGCGATGGCTGTTGCCGCCCCGATGCCGGAATCGGCGCCGGTCACGATCGCTTTACGGCCTTCCAGCCGCCCCGTGCCGCGGTAGGTTTCCTCGCCGAGATCGGCCTTGGGAGTCAGTTCGGCGTCCAGGCCGGGTTCTGGCTGGTGCTGCTTGGGAGGGGAGATGTGCTCGTAGGCGGTGACCGGATCGCGGAATGTGTACTGGTCTGTCATGGTTTCCTCCTGCTGGTACGGCTGGATTCCTCGAAGCTAAGCATGCTTACGTTTACAGCCTAGGCACCCGGGGGCCGGCTGCCAAGCCGGGCTACCGCCGCTGTACCTCCACCAGTTGCACCCCGGTGAGCCGGCCGCCGTCAACGATGGCCGTCATGTAGGTGCACGCGGGCTGCCGCCTGCGGTCCGTGGGGGATCCCGGGTTCAGCAGCCGCAGGCCCCGTGGCGACGTGGTGTCCCACGGGATGTGGCTGTGTCCGAAAACCAGGACATCCGCATCCGGATAGAGCGCCTCGCAGCGCAGCTCACGGCCCTTCGCCTGGCCGGTCTCGTGCACCATCGCAAAACGGACGCCGTCCAGGGTGACGGCTGCCGTTTCGGGCAGCCGGGCGCGGAGGTCCGCGCCGTCGTTGTTGCCGTAGACACCCACCAGTTGCCGCGCGCGCTGCTCGAATTCATCAAGCAGCGAGGCGTCCACCCAGTCTCCGGCGTGAAAGACCACGTCAGCACGTTCGACGGCGGACCACACCTGGGCGGGCAGTTCCCGGGCGCGCTTGGGGACGTGGGTATCGGCGATCAGGAGGATGTTCAGCGGCATGGGGAAATCCTGCCACGGGGACCTGTCCGGGCCCGCCCCGGAGTCGTAATCTGGGGGCTTGGAGGTGAGTGCCATGGAGGCTGCACAGGGCGACCGCATCATTGTGCACGGAAGGACTGTGGGTGCAACGGACCGTCACGGAGTGATCCTGGAAGTCCGGGGCGAAGGCGGCGCGCCGCCGTATGTGGTCCGCTTCGACGACGGCCACGAAACCGTCATGTACCCCGGCGGTGATTTCGCCGTCGACCACGGACACGCCAACTGACCTTCCGCCGGCCGCCCTCCGGCGCAGCGGACCTGTCAGACTGGGACGATGGACCACGCATCCGTCGCCGCATCGTCGATTCCGCCTGTCCGCACCGGCCCCCGCAACCCGGGCGATGCCTGGGTGGAAGGGGACCGGGGCCGCTTCTGGGGCCGGTTCGGTGCCGCCGGCGTCCTGGCCTGGGACCCGGCCAGGGGTGTATTGCTGCAGCACCGCGCCGTCTGGAGCCACAACGGGGGAACCTGGGGGTTGCCCGGCGGCGCCCTGCACGAAGGCGAGGACGCGGTGTCCGGGGCGCTCCGCGAAGCCCACGAGGAGGCCGCCGTCCCGGCCGGGCACGTGGACGTGCTGTTCACCTCGGTCCTGGACCTGGGCTACTGGTCCTACACCACGGTGGTGGTCAAGGTCCGCGAGCCTTTCGAGCCTGTGATCAGCGATCCCGAAAGCATAGAACTGCTGTGGGTGCCGCTGCCCGAGGTTGCGGACAAGGAGCTGCATCCCGGATTCGGCGCGGCGTGGCCCGGCCTCCGGGAACGGCTGGCCTAGTAGTCCTTGCCGTATTCGGCGTGGACCAGGATGGGCAGATGGTCCGACTTGCCCCGGGGCAGCGTTTCGACGCTGGTGATGTCCAGTCCCAGGGACGTGGCGAAATCGAAGTGGCCCTTGAAGACCTTGTAGCGCGTGTAGGTGCGCCGGTTGCTGAGCGACAGGGCGTAGCCGGAATTCTTCATGTGCAGATGCAGGTTCTTGGTGAAGAACGGGTAGTTGAAGTCTCCCACCATCAGCGTCATCAGGCCCTTGCCCATGCTCAGCAATTCGGCGTGGGCGGCGTGGATCTGCTTGCGCCGCAATGAATTTGACGCGGTGAGCGGGGCGGCGTGGAAGGACCCGATGACCAGTTCGTGCTGCGTTTCGTTGTCCATCACGCGCGTTCCGATCAGCCGCTCGTGGGCCGGCGCCAATACCCGGTCATGCATCGATTTCTGCAGCGCAAAGGACTGGGTGTCCAGGGCCGTGAAGCGGCTGGTCCGGTAGTAGATCGCCAGGCCCAGCCGGTTCCCCTTGGTGGCGTCCGCCAGATGGAGGGGGCCCAGCGTTTCCGGCAGGTCCGCCGCATCAACTTCCTGCAGGCACAGCGCATCGATGTCATGATTCCGGGCGAGGGCAAGCAGTTCGCCGCTCGCTGCGTGCTTGCGGAGGTTGTAGCTGATGACGCGCATGAAACACCTCTTCCGAGGGTTGCTGACAGGACCAGTTCCTGAGTCTAGTCCGCGGCCGGACCCTGCGCTCAAACATTTCGCCGCGACCCGCTGGCCACGATTCTGCGGCGTCCGGATAGAGTTAGTGGCAATTCACTGGGAATTCCTGAAAGGGCACTGTTGACTGACGAGCTCCCCGAACTGGCCGAAGGCAACGCCTACTACCAGGCCCTTGGCGGCGGTCATTTCCGCTCCACCATTCACGCCCAGGGCGCCTGGAACACGCACGAGCAGCACATGGCTCCGGCCTCCGGCCTGCTGGCGGATGCCCTGGAGCGGCTCCAGCCGCGGCACGGGATGCGGATGGCGCGGCTGAGCTACGAGATCCTGGGCCTGATTCCCGGCGGGGAATTCCACATCGAGGCCACTGTGCTACGGCCGGGCAGGACCATCGAGCTGCTCCAGGCCGAACTCGTGGCCCAGGGCAGGACTGCCATCCGGGCCACCGCCTGGCGGATGGTCACCAGCGACACCTCAGCGGTTGCCGCCACTGAAGACGCCGCCATCCCCGGCCCGGAAGACTGCAAGCCCTACGACGGGTCCGCCATCTGGCCCGGCGGCTACATCCGGTCCCTGGAGATGCGGGTGGCGGAAGGACACCGTCCCGGCGCAGGGAAAGTCTGGCTTCGCACGGCGCATCCGCTGACCGACCGCGAAGACAGTGGAGACCTTGCCCGCCTCATGGGGCTGGTGGACACAGCCAACGGCATTGCCGCACGGGTTCCGCCGGGACCGGACAGCTATGCCTTCCCCAACCTGGACCTGCAGATCCACATGTACCGCCGGCCCGAGGGGGAGTGGCTGGGCCTGGACAATGCTGTATCGTTCGGCCGCGACGGTATCGGCCTGACATCAACGGTCCTGCACGACCTGCAGGGCCCTTTCGGCAGGGCTGAACAGATCCTCACCCTGCGCCAAACCTAGGCGCCCGGACCCATGGCTGCCAGGCCCTTCCAGACGTATCGTTAACTGTGTCGTTGTATATCGTTCACGATCTCCAGAGGAGACCCTCATGCGTGGCTCAAACCCGGGATATGGATTCGGCAGCAACAACATCGATGGCCTCTGGCAGGCCATCGAGGACTTCCGTTCCCGTTTCGAAAAGCCGGAAGGCACCAGGGCCGGCAAAGGTGAGGTGCGGGCGGCGGTCCTTGCCCTGCTGGCGGAGCGGCCCATGCACGGCTACCAGATCATCCGCGAGATCGAGGAGCGCAGCGCCGGCAGCTGGAAACCCAGCGCGGGTTCTGTCTACCCCACCCTGCAGTTGCTCGCTGATGAGGGTGTGATCCGGGCCGAGGAATCCAACGGCCGCAAGATCTACTCCCTGACCGAAGCCGGCCGGGACGAGGCTGCCGGGAGCGCCGCATCAAATCCCTGGGCCGGGGCGGGCCCGCAATCCACCACCGGATTCGCTGCCCTTCCCAAGGCAGGGGTCGAGCTGGCGCAGGCCGCCGCGCAGGTGGGACGGACCGGCACCCCGGAGCAGGTGAAGCAGGCCGTGGCAGTGCTGGACGAGGCACGCCGGCGGCTGTACTCGATCCTCGCCCAGGACTGACGAGGGTGGCTTCGGGCCCTCGCCCGCAGGTGGGCCCGGCTGCACTCCCGGGCCACGTCCGTTCCCGCTACCGCCGCATCCTGCGATTTGCCGCGCGGCACCTGGCAGCGGTGTGGTGGTACGAGCTGCTGCTGCCCCGGATAGGGCTGGCCCGCGTTGCCGAGCGGACCCGTCCGGCCAGGATGCAGCGGTTCGCCCGCCGTTTCCATGCACTGGCCGTGGAGCTCGGCGGCCTCATGATCAAGGTGGGCCAGTTCCTGTCGTCCCGGCTTGATGTGCTCCCGCCCGAAATCACCGAGGAACTCCAGGGCCTGCAGGATGAGGTGCCGCCGGTTGGGTTTCCTGCCATCCGGGCTCTCGCCTCCTCCGAGCTGGGTTTTCCCCTTGACGAGGTGTTTGCCATGTTCGAGGAGGAGCCCCTGGCCGCAGCCTCCCTCGGCCAGGCGCACCGGTCGCGGCTGTTGCCGGCCGACGCGGAGGTGGCCGGGGTCAAGGACGTGGTGGTCAAGGTGCAGCGTCCGGGCATTGAGGCGATCGTCGCCGTCGACCTCGCGGCGCTGCGGAAGGTGGGCGGCTGGCTCAGCCACTTCCGGATCGTGGCCGACCGCGCCGACATGCCGTCCCTGGTGGAGGAATTTGCGCAGACCAGCCTGGAGGAGATCGACTACCTCCACGAGGCCGCCAGTGCCGAGCGGTTCGCAGCGGATTTCGCCGGCGATGTTCGGGTCCACGTGCCACGGCCCGCCTGGGAGCGGTGCACCCGCCGCGTGCTCACCCTGGAGGATGTCACAGCCATCAAGATCACGGACACAGACGCGCTCCGTGCGGCTGGCATCGACCCCGCAGAGGTGGCGCCGGTGTTCGCCTCGGTCATGTTTGACCAGCTGTTCACCAACGGCTTCTTCCACGCCGACCCGCACCCGGGCAACATTTTCGTCACGCCCACCCAGCCCGTTTCCGGTGGCCATCCTTGGAAACTGACCTTCATCGACTTCGGCATGATGGGTGAGGTAACCCCTTCCACCCGCAGCGGCCTGCGCAAGCTCCTGATCGCCGCCGCAGCCCGCGACGGCAAGGGACTGGTTGCCGCCATCCGCGACGTCGGCGTGCTGGTGCCATCAGCGGACACCGTGGAGCTGGAACGGGCCATGACGCACCTGTTCGCCCGGTTTGGCGGGATGGGCTTCGCCGAGCTCCGCGAGGTGGATCCACGCGAATTCCGCGACTTCGCCGAGGAATTCGGCGAAGTGGTCCGGTCCCTGCCCTTCCAGCTTCCGGAGAACTTCCTGCTGATCATCCGGGCGATGTCTCTCACTTCGGGGGTGTGCAGCTCGCTGGATGAGCGCTTCAACCTGTGGGACTCGGTAGAGCCCTACGCTGCCCGGCTGCTGCGGGAAGAGGGCGGGAACATCGTTCAGGACGCAGCCCGGCAGGTGGCCGGGGCTGCGGTACTTGGGCTGCGGCTGCCGCAGAGGGTGGATGATCTGATCACCCGGATCGGTGAAGGCAGCGTGTCTGTTGCCAACCCCCGGCTGGAGCGGCAGGTGGCCAGGCTGGACCGCACGGCCCGCCGGACGGCGTCGGCAGTGGTCTTCGCCGCGCTGCTCATCGCCGGGGCCGTGGTCCGGGCCGACGATTCCGTACTCGGCACCGTCCTGATGGCAGCGTCAGCGGTTCCGCTGCTCCACGGCGCCTGGGTGGGGCGGAGGGGGCGGTAGCCGGGCGCCCGGCCGGTGGGTCGGGCACCTGGCAGGGCGCACGACGGCGTACCCTAGGTTGGGCCCGTCCGGCACCGCCGCGGCAGGGTCAAGGAACAGCATCATGACGACCAAGGGAGCCCAGTGCCATGGCCCACCACCCTGACTCCGGAACCCTGACCGTGGTCCGGCAGGATGTCTCGCTCGGTGCCGCCCGGGACCTTGAGTTCGGCCTTGAGCTGCTCGCCAGGGCGCGCACCGGAAGCATGGGCCCCACCCTTCGGCTGTACCGCCCCGCACCTACGGTGGCCTTCGGCCAGCGTGACACCCGGCTGCCCGGGTTTGACGCCGCCGCCCAGGCATGCCGCGACAACGGCTTCGAACCCCTGGTCCGCCGTGCCGGCGGCCGCGCGGCCGCTTACCACCAAGGCACCCTGGTGGTGGACCACATTGAGCCTGACGACGATGCAATCGCCGGTTCCAAAAGCCGGTTCGGCTATTTCGGGGAGCTCTTCGCCGACGCCCTGCGCAGGGTGGGTGTGCACGCCGCCGTGGGGGAAATCCCGGGGGAATACTGCCCCGGCGAATTCAGCGTGCACGGCACGGCCGCGGCTGACGGGTCCCGCATTAAACTCGTAGGCACTGCGCAGCGGGTGGTGGCCGGCGGCTGGTTGTTCAGTTCGGTCATCGTGGTGGAGGACTCCGCACCGATCCGGAAGGTTCTGACCGACAGTTACGCCGCGCTCGGCCTCGACTGGGACCCCGCCACGGCCGGCGCCGCGGACGACCTTGTCCCCGGGCTGACGGTGGAAGCAGTAACGGATGCCCTGCTCGAAACGTACGCGGGCCATGCCACCCTGGCTTCGGCGCCGTTCGGCAGCCTGGGGGCATGACCCGCGTCTACTGGATCACCAGTGTCTGGGCGCGGCAACGGGTAAGTAGTGCCCGGCCGCCCGCATTGTCCTGTACTAGGCCGCCAAGCGGTTCTTGACCTCTGCAGCGGACGGGTTGGTGGCCGCCGTGCCGTCCGGGAACAGGACGGTGGGTACGGTGCGGTTGCCGCCGTTGATCTGCTCCACGAGCTCGGCGGTACCTTCCACTTCCTCGATGTTGATTTCGGTGTAACCGATGCCCTGCGCGTCGAGCTGCTTCTTCAGCCGGTTGCAGTAGCCGCACCAGGTGGTGGAAAACATGGTGATGGTGCCGGTTTCGGGAGTGAAATCCACAGGGTTCTCCTCTGGGTTGGGTGAAGGTTTCGTTCGGGTCAACGGTAGCGTGCCCGCCGGTATTCCCCGGCGTCCGGCCGCCGGCGCGCTGCCCGGATGACAGTATGTGGCGCCGATGGCATGCTGGAGCCATGTGTGGACGCTACGTAATGGCACGCGCCGTGGGGGACCTCCTGGCAGAATTCGACGCCGAGCTGGAGGACGAGGTGAGCATTCCGCCGTCGTGGAATGTAGCCCCCACCGATGCCGTCCCCATTGTCCTGGAGCGGCTGGTTGAGGACGGCCCGGACGCCCGGCAGGTCCGCCAGCTGCACGTCGCCCGCTGGGGCCTGGTTCCTTCCTGGGCCAAAGACCCCGGCATTGGGTCCAGAATGATCAACGCCCGCAGCGAGTCAGTTCTGGAGAAGCCTGCCTTCCGGAAGGCGATCAAGTCACGGCGCTGTGCCGTCCCCGCCGATGGCTACTACGAGTGGAAGCAAGGCCCCGGGAAGTCCAAGCAGCCGTACTACGTGCACCCCGGCGCAGGCAGGGGGCTGGCCTTCGCAGGCCTCTATGAATGGTGGCGCGATCCGTCCGTGCCGGCGGGCGAGCCCGGCCAGTGGTTGCTTTCCACGTCCATCCTGACGGCGGACACCCCGCCGCCGGGCTCCGAATCAACCGTGTTCGGGAAACTGACTGCACTCCATGACCGGGTGCCGCTGCCCATGGACAGGGACACCATGCAGGCCTGGCTTGATCCGCAGGCTGATGACGCCGCCGCCCTGGTGGACATGGTGCGGTCCGGGGTCAAGGATGTGGCCGCTGACTGGCACGTGGAGTCCGTGGGCAAAGAGGTGGGCAACGTCCGTAACAATGGTCCGGAGCTCATCCGGCCGGTGGAGGCCCTCTTCTAGCAGCCCGGACCGCCGACCGGAACTCAGACGGTGACCATCCCGTCGTCGTCCACTGCCCAGGTGGGGTTGTACGCAACTTCCCAGCGGAAGCCATCGGGATCGGAGAAGTACCCCGTGTAGCCGCCCCACGGCTGGGTGACCGGTTCGCCGGTAACTGTAGCCCCGGCGGCCTTCGCCTCGTCCAGGACCCGGTCCACCTCATCGGCGGCGTGCACGTTATGGCTCAAGGTGATGCAGGGAACCGGTCCGGGAGCGTCCACCCCGGCCTCGGCGTGCATCTGGCCTGCATCCCACAGGGAAAGCACCAGCCCGTGGTTGGCCTGGATGAAAACCACTTCGCCGGGGACCTCCCGGTGCACGGGCCACCCGAGACCGTCGACATAGAAGGCCCGGGAGGCCGGAACACTGCGGACACCTAGCGAGATGAAGTCGACTCTGGGTTGCATGCTTCGATACTGTCAGAAGATGGCAACAATTCAAGGAAACGACCGGGATGCACTGGCCGACAAGGAACAGCTCGCCGCAGTCCGAATTGCCGTGGATGAGGTGGACGACCAGATCGTCACCCTCATTGCGCGCCGCGAACGCCTGATCAGGATCGCCGGTACCCTCAAGGGTGACGACGCCGAGGTCCGCGCCCCGGACCGCGTGGAGAAAATCATCCAGCATGTCCGCTCGGCAGCTGAGCGGAAGGACATCGACCCGGACATCGTGGAGGCGACGTACCGGGCCATGATCTCCGGATTCATCGAACTGGAGCTCCGGGTCCACCATGAAGACAACGGCTGACCCGCCCGGGTCACCCCTCCCTACCCTGCAGCTGCAACGCTGCGGGGAACCCTAGAGGTTTTCGTCCACCTTCACGCCGGACTGGAAGTCCCTTCCGTCAGCCTCGCTGAAGCCTGTCATCACATGGCCTTTGCCGAGGCCATTGATTGCGGCCATGGGGAAGTTTCCTGTGATGGTGCTGCCTGAATGGCTGACGCCGCCCAGGTCATAGTTCTCCTCACAGTTCTGTTCGTGGTTAAACGAAAAGAAGGCTATGGCCTCCCCGTTCATGAATTCAATGCCCAGCCGGCGCTGGGATGAGTAGTCCGGACTCGCCGCCACAAGACCCACCACGTAGGCGCCGGAACCGGGGATGTTGCCGTCTATATCGAAAGTGGCCACCAGCGTGGAGTCCTGTGCCTTGATGCTGACTTGTTTGAGGAGTGCGTCAGAGGTGCTCATGCACCCATCCTGCTACCTGCCGAACTGTCAGTCCACCCCCTGAACCACGATTCTATGCATTGGGTGGAGCCGGGCGTAGACTGGAGTTATTCGAACACATATTCGAATATTTTCCCCAGTTTGCAGTACCAGCCAGTCCCGGAGGCGCCATGGGCATGTTCAGCGAATCAGTTGATGTCGCCTGCACCCCCGACGGCCTTCCCCAGAGCCTTGTATGGGCCGGGGGTACCTATGACATCTGCGCCGAACCCCTTCGATGGTACGAACGCCGCCAATGGTGGGCTGAGGAAAGCAGGGTTCCCTTGGGGAGCGGTCCCGGGATGGTGGATCACGAAATTTGGCGGATCCAGGTCCTGCCCCAGGCTTCGCCAGGACGTCGCCCCGGCATGGAAAGCCAGCCCATGGAACCACTCACGCTTGACCTCACCCGGCACATCCGCAGCGGCAGGTGGCGGCTGCTGCGCATCCACGACGCCCTTCGACCCAGAACAGCATGAGTTTTACGCACCTGCATGTCTCAACCGCCTTCAGCGCGCACTATGGAGTCTCCTGGCCGGAGGAATTGGCCCAGGCCGCAGCTGACGACGGCGCCTCCGCGCTGGCCTGTACAGACCGCGACGGGTTATACGGCACCATCAAGCACCTCAAGGCCTGCATGGCCGCGGGGATCGACCCCATCGTTGGGGTGGACCTTGCGGTGCTGGACGACGACGGTGATCGCCGTACCGAGGTCGCCGGACGGGTTGTGGTGCTCGCCAAGGGACACAACAACGGTACCGGCTACAGGGCGCTGTGCCGGCTGATCTCAGATGCCCATTCCCGGACGTCCGGCAAAGCCGGGGGTACCATCCCCGTGGCCGTTACCCGGGCAGAACTGGCCTCAAGGACCCTCGACCCCCAAACGCTCAAACCAGTCCTGGTGGTCCTCATCGGGCCAGACTCCGACGTGGGGCGTGCCATGGGCGGAAGGCGGTACCTGCGTCCGCGCACCCTGTTCAAGCAATGGCTCGATGCCATGCCCGCAGGGACAGTGGTGGCAGAGATAGTTTCCCAGCTCAGCGCTCCCGGGTCACCCCTGAGCACCGCCCACGCGGTAAGGATGCTTCGACTCGCCGAAGAACACCGTGTTCCTGCCGTCCTCACCAATGCCGTCAGGTATTGCGGAGCTGACGGAGCCCCCACCGCCGACGTCCTCGACTCCGCACGCACGCTCAAATCCCTTCCCGAACTGGCCGGCGAACCCCTCCTGCAGCCCACCGGCCAGGGATGGCTGAAAACCTCAGGCCACATGCGACGGCTTGCCCAGGAAGTCATTTCCGCGGCAGGCTACGGCACCGCAGACCTCACGCAGCTCCTTGCGCAGACCGAGGCACTCGCCGATGCCTGCCGGATCGATCCTGCCAGTGACATGGGGTGGAAGCAGCCGGTTGTTCCGGAAGCGTCCATCATCGGGATCAACCAGGACCCCGCCCTGGAACTGGTCCAGCGGTGCCATGCCGGAATCGCCAGGCGCTTCCCGGGGATTACCGGTACCGCTGAGCAAACCATGCTCACCAGGCTCGAGCATGAGCTGAGGATCATCCGCAACCTCAACTTCTCCTCCTACTTCCTGACGGTGGCTGAAGTCTCCAGGATGATCCAGGACATGGGAGTCCGCGCCGCAGCCAGGGGCTCGGGTGCATCCAGCCTGGTCAACTACCTGATTGACGTCAGCCAGGTAAATCCGCTGCAGCATGACCTGATCTTTGAGCGTTTCCTGTCCCAGGACAGGGCCACCCTGCCGGATATCGACATCGACGTCGAAAGTGCCGAACGCCACAACGTCTACCGCAAAATCTTCGAACGGTTCGGGGCTGAGCGGGTCACGTTGATGAGCATGCAAAACGGATACCGGGCCAGGGGAGCAGTACGCGACGCAGGCCTCGCCCTTGGCATGGACGGCGACGAGGTGGGGGAGATCGCCAAGCAGCTGTGGCGCTTTTCCGCAGGGAAATTCCGGGAAGCGCTTCAGGAAAAACCTGAACTGCGCGAATTCGCCGGCCGTGTGGAACAACGGGACACGGACGGCAACCAGCAACTGGATCTCCTGGTGGACCTGACTGAGCGCCTTGACCGGCTGCCCCGCCATATCTCCATGCACCCCTGTGGAGTGATCCTGGGTGACGCCACACTGCTGGACCGCACCCCGGTCCAGCCCAGCGGGTTGGGGTTGCCCATGAGCCAGTTCGACAAACATGACATGGATCCCATGGGCATGCTGAAGCTTGATGTCCTGGGCGTCCGGATGCAGAGCGCCATGGCGTTTGCCGTCCGTGAAATCATCCGGATCCATCCCTCCAAGAGTGACGTTGTGGCAGCCGGGCACCATGCTCCCGGCCCGAAAGGGGCCGGCCCTGACTACATTGCCGCCAACGGCCGGATCGATCTCAATGCTGTTCCGCTGGACGACGAAGCCACGTTCGAACTCATCAGGAGTACCCATACTCTCGGATGTTTTCAGATCGAGTCTCCCGGCCAGCGGGAACTGATCGGCAAAATGGCACCCCGGGAATTCAACGACCTCATCATCGACATCTCCCTGTTCCGGCCGGGGCCCATGAAATCAGACATGGTCCGGCCCTTCCTGGAGCACCGGCACGGGTTCGCACCCGAGGTATATCCCCACCCGGACCTCAAGCCAGTACTCGCCGAAACCCACGGGGTCACGGTGTTCCATGAACAGATCCTCAAGACCTTCGACGTCATGACCCACTGCGGGCTTGCCCGTGCCGACGAGTTCCGCCGGGCCCTGGGCAATGAAAACCGCGAACCCGCTGTGGAGGAGTTCTTCCGAAAGGCAGCCCGTGCCGAAGGGTACGCCCCTGAGGTGGTGGACAAAGTATGGGGAACCCTGAAGGCCTTTGGAAGCTTCGGGTTCTGCAAGGCCCACGGCGCCGCCTTTGCAGTTCCCACGTACCAGTCCGCCTGGCTCAAAACGCACCACCCGGAGGCGTTCCTGGCTGGGCTGTGGGAACACGACCCCGGCATGTACCCCAAACGGTTGCTGGTAGCTGAAGCGCGGCGCCTGGGCATCCCCATCCTTCCGCTGGACATCAACCGGAGTAAGGACGAATACCGGGTGGAGCGGATCCTGTCAGGAGCCGATTCCGGAAAGCTGGGGATACGGCTCAGCCTGAAAGGCATTTACGGGCTTTCGGGAACTGAACTGAAAAGGATCGTCGCAGGTCAGCCTTTTGACTCGCTCGCAGACCTTCGGTCGCGTTCCAGGATCAGCAAGCCCAGCATCAAGCGGCTTGCCCAGCTTGGTGCGTTCGATTCCCTCCACCGGGAGGCAGGAGGAACTGCCAACCGGGCCGACCTCGTCCAGCACCTGCAACAACTCCAGGTCACAGGAAGCCGGAAGGGCACCGACGTGCTCGAAGGGCAGCTGTCCTTCCCGCTGGGCGATATTGAGTTGCGCAACGTCAAACCCGGGCTGCCCCAACCCACCCTGGTGGAAACCGTCCGGGCTGAACTCGACCTGATGGCTGTGGATGTGAGCACCCACCTGATGGACAGCCACCGCCCAATCCTGGAAAGGCTGGGCGTCACCACGGCCAACAAGCTGTTGGGACTGCGGAACGGAACCGAAGTGCTGGTGGCCGGAGTCCGGGTAGCCACCCAGACGCCGCCGATGCGTGGGGGCCGGCGGGTGGTGTTCATCAGCATCGACGACGGTACCGGCTGCATCGATTCAGTGTTCTTCCACGAAGCCCAGGAAAGCGCCGGCCCGCTCCTGTTCGGTACCCGGATGCTGCTGATCCGGGGCACCACCCGCAGGACCGGCCCGCGGGGAATCAGCCTGAGCGCCAGCATGGCCTGGGACCTCGGCAAACCCGAAACGCTGCCGTTCCCGCCGTCGGAAACTTCCTTCCAGGACGTGGCGCACCCGCTGGACGGCATTGCCAGGAGCCTTGCCATCACCGGTTTCAACGGCTGACATCGGCTATCACGCTGCCGTGTGCCGCGTTGGTCGGCCCTCCGCCGAACCGATAGCATTGACGGTGGCTGGCTGTGGTCCCCGTACGCCACAAGCTATGAAGCCTCAACTTTGAATAGGAGACACCCGTGTCAGATGCCCAGCAGATCACCCTTCTCGTCGATGGCGAAGAGACAAAGGTGACTACCGGGACAACCGGTGCGGAACTCTTCTTTGAGCGCCGCGATGTTGTCGTGGCCCGCGTCAATGGCGAACTCAAGGACCTGGACCAGGAACTGCCCGAAGGTGCCGAGGTTGAAGGCGTCACCATCGAATCCCCGGACGGACTGAACGTCCTGCGCCACTCCACCGCCCACGTTATGGCCCAGGCCGTCCAGCAGCTGCGCCCCGACGCCAAGCTCGGCATCGGCCCCTACATCACCGATGGCTTCTACTTCGACTTCGACGTCGCTGAACCGTTCACCCCCGAGGACCTCAAAACCCTCGAGAAGATGATGCAGAAGATCATCAACCAGAACCAGAAGTTCGTCCGCCGCGTTGTTAGCGAGGACGAAGCCCGCGAAGCGATGAAGAACGAGCCCTACAAGCTTGAGCTGCTGGGCAAGAAGAACGAAGCCGCCGAGGCCGGCGAAGGCGTGAACGTCGAGGTCGGCGCCGGCGACATCACCATCTACGACAACGTTGAGCGCAAGGAGGGCACCACTGTCTGGTGCGACCTTTGCCGTGGCCCGCACCTTCCCAACACCAAGCTCATTTCCAACGCCTTCGCCCTGACGCGTTCCTCTTCCGCCTACTGGCTGGGCAACCAGAAGAACCAGCAGCTGCAGCGCATCTACGGCACCGCCTGGCCCACCAAGGACGCCCTCAAGGCTTACCAGGAACGTATCGCCGAGGCTGAACGCCGTGACCACCGCAAGCTCGGTTCCGAGCTGGACCTGTTCTCCTTCCCGGATGAGCTGGGCTCAGGCCTACCCGTGTTCCACCCCAAGGGCGGCATCATCCGCAAGGAGATGGAGGACTACTCCCGCCAGCGGCATGTGGAGGCCGGCTACGAGTTCGTCTACACCCCGCACATCACCAAGGGCCACCTGTACGAAGTTTCCGGGCACCTGGACTGGTACAAGGAGGGCATGTTCCCGGCGATGCACGTCGACGCCGAGCTCAACGAGGACGGCACTGTCCGCAAGCCCGGCCAGGACTATTACCTGAAGCCGATGAACTGCCCCATGCACAACCTGATCTTCCGTTCGCGGGGCCGCTCCTACCGCGAGCTTCCGCTGCGCCTGTTTGAGTTCGGGTCTGTCTACCGGTACGAGAAGTCCGGCGTGGTCCACGGCCTGACCCGCGTCCGTGGGATGACACAGGACGATGCCCACATCTACTGCACCCGCGAGCAGATGAAGGACGAGCTCACCAAGACGCTCACCTTCGTCCTGGACCTGCTCAAGGACTACGGCCTCAACGACTTCTACCTGGAGCTCTCCACAAAGGACCCGGAGAAGTATGTGGGCGAGGACGCTGCGTGGGAGGAAGCCACCCGCACCCTGGCCGAAGTGGCCCAGGAATCGGGATTGGAACTGGTGCCGGATCCGGGTGGAGCCGCGTTCTACGGCCCCAAGATCTCCGTGCAGGCCAAGGACGCCCTGGGCCGCACCTGGCAGATGTCCACCATCCAGCTGGACTTCAACCTGCCTGAACGCTTCGAACTCGAATTCCAGGCTGCGGACGGCAGCCGGCAGCGTCCCGTGATGATCCACCGTGCACTTTTCGGCTCGGTGGAGCGGTTCATGGGCGTCCTCACCGAACACTACGCCGGCGCCTTCCCGGCATGGCTGGCACCCGTCCAGGTGGTGGGCATCCCGGTGGCCGAAACCTTCAACGAGTACATGTTCGACGTCGTCGACCAGCTGAAGGCGGCCGGTATCCGTGCGGAGGTGGACACCTCCTCGGACCGTTTCCCGAAGAAGATCCGGACCGCCAGTAAGGACAAGATCCCGTTCGTGCTGATCGCCGGCGGAGACGACGCCGAAGCCGGCGCGGTTTCGTTCCGGTTCCGGGACGGCAGCCAGGACAACGGCGTGCCGGTGGCAGAGGCTGTCAAGCGGATCACCGAAGCCGTCCGTAACCGGACCAGCTAGCGAACGGAACAGCACCGTGGAGGAGAACACAGGTGCCGGGTATCCAGGGGATGCCGGTGTAACCGACGACTTTGCCCTGGCCGGTGTCCCGGACGCTTTCCAGCGCCTGTGGACTCCGCACCGGATGGCCTACATCAAGGGCGGGCAGCACCAGTTCAAGAATGAGAATGACTGCCCGTTCTGTGTGGGCCCGGGCCGAACCGACGAGGACGCCCTCATCGTGTACCGGGGGAAAACCTGCTACGTCGTGCTGAATCTTTTTCCGTACAACCCCGGGCACCTGCTGGTCTGCCCGTACCGGCATGTACCGGACTACACGGACCTGACGGTGGAGGAAACTGCCGAATTCGCCGACCTGACCCAGACGGCGATGCGCGTCCTGCGCAAGGTGTCCAACCCGGGCGGATTCAACCTGGGCATGAACCAGGGTGTGGTGGGCGGTGCCGGTATCGCCGCCCACCTGCACCAGCACATTGTTCCGCGCTGGGGCGGCGACGGGAACTTCTTCCCCATCATTGCCCAGACCAAGGCCATTACGCAGACCCTCGATGAGGTCCGGCAGATGGTGGCCGACGCCTGGCCCGGGGAGACTGATGCTGAATAGGCACGCCCGCGGTTTCTTTACCGCGCTTTTCACCCCGCTGGCCCGCTGGCTGCTGCGCCTGGGTGTCTCGCCCGACGCCGTGACAGTCATCGGAACCGCGGGCGTCGCGTTGGGCGCCCTGGTGTTCTATCCTCTCGGGCAACTGTTCTGGGGCACGGTCTTCATCACGGCCTTCATCTTTTCCGATGTCCTGGACGGCATCATGGCCCGCATGCAGGACGTCAAGAGCCGCTGGGGCAATTTCCTGGACTCCACCCTGGACCGCGTCGCGGACGGCGCGCTCTTCGCCGGGCTGGCGGTGTGGTTCTTCACGGGCGGGCAAAATGCTGCCATCGCCGTGGCGGCCATGGTCTGCCTGGTCCTGGGCATGGTGGTCTCCTATGCCCGGGCCAAAGCCGAGTCCCTGGGGTACACAGCAAATGTCGGCATCGCGGAGCGGGCCGAGCGGCTCGTCTCCGTCCTGGTGATCACTGGGCTCACCGGGCTGGGACTGCCGTCGGTGGTGCTCCTCGTGACACTGGTGCTGCTGGCGCTGGCGAGCTTCACGACGATCGTCCAGCGTGTTTCTTCGGTCCGCCGGCAGGCACTGGCACAACCGCTTCCCGCGGACGAAGCGTAATTGCCGCGGCTGGCCGCCGGGGGACTACTATAAGGATTGCCCGGTCAATGGACCCGGCAATCCGTGTGTGTACAGTCCGGCATCAGCATGCCCGCCTGCACACGCGGCGAAGATCGTCTATCTACCCATAGGGGTTTTTGTGTCTACACCAGATGTAAGCAACGAGGCCGGTTCGTCCGCGAACAGCGTCACGGGCAGCAACCGCGTGAAGCGCGGCATGGCTGAGATGCTCAAGGGCGGCGTCATCATGGACGTCGTCAACGTTGAACAGGCCCGCATCGCCGAAGACGCCGGTGCTGTTGCAGTCATGGCCCTGGAACGCGTTCCGGCCGATATCCGCGCCCAGGGCGGCGTGTCGCGCATGTCCGATCCGGACATGATCGACGCCATCATCGATGCCGTGTCCATTCCGGTCATGGCGAAGGCCCGCATCGGCCACTTCGTTGAGGCCCAGGTCCTGCAGTCCCTCGGTGTGGACTACATTGACGAGTCCGAGGTCCTGACCCCGGCCGACTACGTCAACCACATCGACAAGTGGAACTTCAAGGTTCCCTTCGTCTGTGGCGCCACCAACCTTGGTGAGGCGCTGCGCCGCATCAACGAGGGCGCGGCGATGATCCGGTCCAAGGGCGAGGCCGGCACCGGCGATGTTTCCAACGCCACCGGCCACATGCGCCAGATCCGCGCCGAGATCGCCAAGCTTGCCGCACTGCCCGAGGACGAGCTGTACGTCGCGGCCAAGGAACTGCAGGCACCGTACGAACTGGTCAAGGAAGTGGCCGCTGCCGGCAAGCTTCCCGTGGTGCTGTTCACCGCCGGCGGCATCGCCACCCCGGCCGACGCCGCCATGATGATGCAGCTCGGCGCCGACGGCGTGTTCGTTGGCTCCGGTATCTTCAAGTCCGGCAACCCCGCCCAGCGCGCGGCCGCCGTCGTGAAGGCCACCACCTTCTTCGATGACCCCGACGTCATCGCCAAGGCCTCCCGCGGCCTGGGCGAAGCCATGGTGGGCATCAACGTCGACGAGATCCCCCAGCCCCACCGCCTCGCCGAGCGTGGCTGGTAAGCAAAACCTTCGGCTCCGTCCCTGAAGTACGACGCCGGTTTCCCACCTTTCTCTGGTGGGGGACCGGCGTCGTACTTCTTTAAGAGGGGTGGGGCAGGGAGCCGCTATTCCAGGCCGCGGCGCTTCAGCAGGGGCTCGAGTTTGGCGTCCCGGCCGCGGAGGATCCGGAAGGACTCCAGGGGGTCGCGGCTGTTGCCGCGGGAGAGCAGTTCCTGCCGGAACCGGTCGCCGTTGGCCCTGGTGAGGCCGCCGTTCTCCGAGAACCAGTCCACCGTCTCGGCATCCAGGACCTCACTCCAGATGTAGGAGTAGTAGCCGGCGGCGTAGCCCGCGCCGGCAAAGATGTGCTGGAAGTAGCCGGTCCGGTACCGCGGCGGGATGAGCGCGTGCGTGATGCCCGCTGCGGCGAGGGACTTCGCCTCGAACGCGAGGGCGTCATCCGGGACGGCATCCTGCTCCAGCACGTGCCAGGCCAGGTCCAGCAGTGCGGCGCCAAGATACTCGGTGGTGGCAAACCCTTCGCCCCAGAGCCTGGACTCTTCCAGCCGGTCCACAACATGCTGCGGCAGCGGTTCACCGGTGGCGTGGTGGCGGGCGTAGTTCGCGAGGACCTCCGGCCACATGATCCACATTTCGTTGACCTGCGAAGGGAATTCCACGAAGTCGCGGGGGACAGCCGTCCCGGAGAACCGCGGGTAGGTGACGTCGGAAAAGAGCCCGTGCAGCGCGTGGCCGAACTCGTGGAACACGGTCCGCACCTCGTCAAGTGTCAGGAGGGTCGGTTCACCGGGCGCGGGTTTGGTGATGTTGAGCGTGTTCATCACCACCGGCCTGGTACCCAGCAAGGCGTTCTGTTCCACCAGCGAGTTCATCCATGCGCCGCCCCGCTTGGATTCGCGGGACCAGTAGTCACCGAGGAACAGCCCCAGCCCGCCGCCGTCGGAATCCCTGACCTCCCAGACCCGCACGTCCGGGTGGTAACCAGCCAAGTCTTCCCGCTCATGGAAGCTGATGCCGTACAGGGATCCGGCCGCGAAGAACACGCCGTCCCGCAGCACGCGCTCCAGCTCGAAGTAGGGGCGGAGGGCCTGCTCGTCCACGCTGTACTTTTCCCGGCGGACTTTCGCCGAGTAGTAGGCCCAGTCCCACGGTTCCAGGGCGTGCCCGGCGGACTCGGCAAGGGCGGACGCTTCACGGTCCGCGTTGCGGACGGCGGCGGGGGCCATGCGGTTCAGCATGGACTGCACCGCCCCGAAGTCAGGCGCCGTCTGGCGGTCTGCCACCAGTTCCGCGTAATTCGCAAAACCCAGCAGCGTGGCCTTCTCTGCACGCAGCCGGGCCATGGACCTGGCCAGGCCCAG
Organism: Pseudarthrobacter sp. 1G09; assembly: GCF_050038305.1. Taxonomy (NCBI): domain Bacteria; kingdom Bacillati; phylum Actinomycetota; class Actinomycetes; order Micrococcales; family Micrococcaceae; genus Pseudarthrobacter; species Pseudarthrobacter sp. 1G09. The sequence continues at coordinate 2,432,462 of NZ_CP188306.1, read as the reverse complement.
GACATCCAGGGGGCCGCCGCTGCTGCCCCGTGCAACGGACGCTTCGAACAGCCGACGGCGGACGGCCCGGTCCGTGAGTGAGGCAAGGGCAGGCTGGTTGCTTGGCTGGATAAGCCCCAGCAGGAACTGCCCCTCATGTCCTGCTGCCCGGGCCGCTTCAGCTGCGGCGGCGACGTCGTCGGCGGGCAGGCCGTCAAGTTCTTCCACATCCTCGACGAGGAGCGCCGCGGCCTTCATCCCTTCCTTAACCCGCTGGCCGAACTCCGTGCCCAGACCGGCGAGCTCTGCGTTAACGGCCCTGAGCCGGTCCTGTCCGGCGGGATCGAGCTGGATACCCGTTTGCCGGAACTCCTTCAGGTACTCCTCCACCAGCCGGACCGACTCGGGATCACATGCAGAGGTATCGATGCCCCGGAAACGCTCATACAGGTCATGGTTCAGGAAGAGCTCATCCTGGTGGGCCGAAAACCGGGGCGAGAACTTCGTCTCGAGTTCCCTGATCTCCGGCGAAGCGTCCGCCGAGACCAGGGTAAAGAAGGAAGCGGCTGCGCGGTCCAGCAACCGCCCTGACTGCTCCATCGCCACCGCGGTGTTCCCGAAGGTGGGTACCTCCGGATTCTGCACAATGCGGTCAATTTCAGCGAGGTGTTCGGACAGGCCCGCTTCGATGGCCTCGGCGTAGTGGGCGGCCTCGATGCGGGCGAAGGGCGGGAGCCCGTACGGCAGCGAGCTGGGAGCCAGAAGGGGGTTAGTCATGATGAAAACCTTTCACATGAGGGCACGCTTCTCAATGCGGCCAAATGCCCGCGCCGAAGGCTGGCCATTCCTAGACTTGGCGGTATGGGGAAAAGTACCGGGAGGGCTCCTGCGCGCTCCCGCGCGGGTGCCGGGCTGCAGCGGTGGATGCGCGCTGTGTCGGTCGCAGGCCTGCTGCTCGTGGCTGGTCCGCTCGCCGGGTGCGGCCTTGTGGCGCAGGGGGCCGGCGCCGGTGAGTCCGCCTCCGGGTCCACCAAGAGCCCACACCCCGGAATGCCGTCCGGTACAGCCTCGGCTTCCAGTGCCCCGCCAACCCCCACACCTTCGCCCACGCCCGGCAAGGGCCCGCGGTGCCCGGTGCTGCGCTGCGCGTCGGTGGTGCTCACGGGCGGCATGCTGGTCCACAGCAGCATCTGGCAGGAGGCACAGCAGGATGCCGCTGCCACCGGGAAGCCGGGCCTGGATTTCCTGCCGATGCTGGAGGGGCAACGGCGCTACCTGGAAAGGAGCGACCTCGCCATCTGCCACCAGGGGGCCCCTGTGGCGAAACCGGACGGGCCGTTTGCCGGCCACCCCTCGTTCAACGTCCCGCCGCAGATCGTCACCGCTGCAAAGGACGCCGGTTACCAGGCCTGCACCACCGCAGGCGACCACATTCTTGACCGCAGTACCGACGGACTCCTGCGGACCGTGGATGCCCTGGATGCGGCCGGCCTGAAGCACACCGGTTCCTACCGCACCGCAACAGAGTCCCAACAGATCCTCATCCTGCCGACTCCTGCTGCGAAGGTGGCTGTCATCGAGGCAACTTCCGGACTCAACGGGAAGACTCCCGAATACCCGTGGCAGGTGGACGTGCTGGACTCCAGCACCATGATTGCCAAGGCCAGGAAGGCGCGGATGCTGGGCGCCGACGTCGTGATTGGTGCCATGCACGCAGGGGACGGCAACGGCGGGAACACCGGTACCCCGGGCGTCCAACAAACGGTGGCAGCCCGTGCGCTGGCGGACAGCGGTCAGTTCAACCTGGTCTACGGCCACTCCCCATCGGTGCTGCCCATCGAGAACTACAAGGGCACTTGGATCGCCTACGGACTGGGCAACGGGATCACGGACGTTTCCCCTGCGCATCCAGCCAAAAGTGAGGGCCTGCTGGTCCGCGCGCAGTTCGGCCAGGACGCTGCCGGAAAGTGGACCGTCACGGACCTGGCGTGGACGCCGACCGTTATGGTCGGGAATCCCTACCGGTGGTGTTCGGTGGCGGCAGATGCGCCGCAGGGGCACTGCGCCGGGGCACCGGCCGACGACGCCACGCGGCAGCGGACCATTGAAGTGGTGAACTCCATGGGCGCCGCAACTGCCGGCGCCCACGAACTCCTCATCACTCTCGAACCCTGACGGCCGTTATGAAGCTGCGACCGCCACGAAGCTAAGGGAAAAGCCCCTAAACCCGACGGATCAGCGCGGCCGGCGTGCCGCGTGGTCCCGAGCGAGTTCCGCGTACCGGTCATCCGGGAGGCCGGGCTCGAACGTTCCAAACTTGCGTTCAGCAGCTGTGCGGATCAGGAAGTCCGCGATGGCCGGGTTCTTCGGAAGCAGCGAGCCATGCAGGTAACTGGCCACAATGTTGCGGTAGCGGGCGCCCTCGTGGCCGTCGCTGCTGTTGTTGCCGGTGCCCTTCGCCACGGTGCCGAGCGGGCGGACCCCGCTTCCCAGGGTGGTCTGGCCGCTGTGGTTCTCGTAGCCCAGCACCTCGCCGAATTCGGACGTGGTTACCTTGACATTGCCGATCAGGCGCTCATCGGTGCCATGCGTTTCGACGTCGAGGATGCCGATCCCCGGAATCACCGAGCCGGTCCTGGTCTTGAAGAACCGGCCAAAGAGCTGGTACAGGCCGCAGATCACCAGCATCGGCGTGCCGTCTTCGGCGAGCTCCCTGAGGGAATCCGCCCGGGCCTGCAGGTCGTCCTGGATGACCAGCTGCCCGCTGTCCTGGCCGCCGCCGCCCACAATGATGTCCACGTCGTCAGGGAAGGGGTCACCCACATTGTATTCCAGCAGTTCGGGCGTGTATCCGTGCCACCGGATCCGCTGCTGCAGCACCAGGGCGTTGCCCCAGTCGCCGTAAATGTTCATGTCGCGCGGGTAGAGCTGGACCACCCTGAGGATGCCCTTGCCGTCCGCGGCTGACGGACCGGACGTGCCCGGAGTTTCCTGGCTCAAGAGACAACCTCCACAGTGGTGATCTTCGATAGTTCCCGGCGGATGGCGAGCATGGCCGTATAAGTACAGAAAATGCGCTTGGGCTGGCCTTTCGCCCCCCGGATGAACGCGGCGAGGGCCGGCGCGATGTCAGGATCCACGGCACCGATGCGGACGTCGTCATACTGCAGGCGCAATGCCATGTCGTAGGCACGGGAACCGGTCAGCTGGTCCACGCCTTCGGCCCGGAGCGAATCGAACTCCACGTCCCACAGCCAGGACATATCCCGGCCGTCGGCATAGTTGTCGTTGATGGCGATCATGGTGGCGTAACCGCCTGCAGGAAAGGACTTCAGGCCCAGGCGGAAACCGCTGGGGTTCTTCACCAGCACCAGGTCAAGGGGCTGGCCTTCCACTGTAAGGCTCTCACCGCGGCCGAAGGCGGGCGCCACCTGGGACAGCGCCTCCAGCAGGGTTTCGTGGTTGGTGTCCGTCGCGGCTCCGCCGCAAATCGCCCGCGCAAGGGTCAGCGCCGCGGCCGCGTTGAAGATGTTGTACACCCCGCGGAGCTTCATCGCGGTGCTGACGGTCCCGCCGTCGTACTCAAACTCGGCGGTGTCCGCGCCCACTTTGCGGAGCACGACGTCGGCCGCGGGCTTCTCCGGGAGGCCCGCCGGCGCGGGGCTGCCGGGAGCGGCGCGCATATCGTCGTCATTGGGGAACGTGCCCAGCAGCGAGTCGTCCAGGCCGAAATACCGGACCTCCTGGCCGGTGAGGGTTTCCGCGATCCTGGCCACCCTCGGGTCTTCACGGTTCAGCACCACGGTCCCGGTTGTCTTCGCGGCGATGTGCTGCAGGAGCTGGGCTGTCTTGTCGATCTCGCCGAACCGGTCCAGCTGGTCCCGGAGGACGTTCAGGAGCAGGCAGTACTTCGGCGGCACGCTGTTCACGAAGTGCACGGCGTGTGCCTCGTCGAGTTCCAGGACCGCGACGTCGGCGTCCAGCCGCCCGCGCCAGTCAACCTCGCCCAGCAGGGCAGCGGCGACGCCGCGGGTGAAATTGCTGCCGGTGCGGTTCGTGAAAACCTTCAGGCCCTGGCTTTCAAGCAGCTCCACCACCATCTTGGTGGTGGTGGTCTTCCCGTTCGTGCCGCTGACCACTGCCACGCCGTGCGGCAGGGTGGTGAGTGTCCGCCGCATGAAACCGGGGTCGATTTTTTCGACGACGAGCCCCGGAAGCGCGGACCCGCCGCCTCGAAGCCGGGATACCCGGCGCACCAGTTTGCCAAGCGGAACAGTGTAAAAGGGCATTGTCCGAATATATCCCAGCCGCGGCATGGAACCGCCGGAGTGTGACCCGCCCGGCCGGGCGGACATCAGCGGTGCCCGTATGCTGGGACGATGACAAATACCCTTTCCGCCGATCCCGCACGCGTGGGCTCGGGCCTTCGGATCGGCGTCCTGGCGCTCCAGGGCGACTTTCGCGAGCACCTCCGTGCCGCCGCGGAATCCGGTGCCGAGGGGGTCAGCGTCCGGCGTCCCCAGGAACTCGAGGGCCTGGACGGGCTCATCATTCCCGGCGGCGAGTCCACGGCCATTGACAAGCTCGCGAGGGCTTTCGGGCTGGACCAGCCGCTGCGTGAACGCATCGCCGGCGGACTGCCGGTCTACGGTTCCTGCGCGGGCATGATCCTGCTGGCCTCGGACATTGCCGACCCCGCCACGGACCTTTCGGGTGCCCCCCAGCAGACATTCGGCGGGCTGGACATGACGGTCCGCCGCAACGCTTTCGGACGCCAGCGCGAGTCCTTCGAGACGGACCTGGATTTCAAGGGCCTGGAGTTCAGCGCCACCGACGCCGGTGTGGCTCCGGTCCATGCCGTTTTTATTCGCGGACCGTGGGTGGAGCGCGTAGGCCCCGGCGTGGAAATCCTGGCCCAGGTTGAACCGGCCGATCCGGAACATGCGTCCCACACCGCCGGGCTGCCCGGGGCCGCTAGAATTGTCGCAGTGCGTTCCGGCCGGCTGCTGGCCACCTCCTTCCATCCGGAAGTGACCGGGGAGAAACGCGTACACGAACTTTTTATCCGCATGATCAGAGGAGAAGCGTAAAGCATGTCAGGCCACTCCAAATGGGCGACTACCAAGCACAAAAAGGCGATCATTGACAGCCGCCGTGCAAAGTCCTTCGCCAAGCTGATCAAGAACATCGAAGTTGCTGCCCGCATGGGCGGACCGGACCTGGCCGGTAACCCCGGCCTTGAACTGGCGGTCACCAAGGCGAAGAAGACTTCGGTCCCCAACGACAACATCGACCGCGCCATCAAGCGCGGCGCCGGGCTCACCGGCGAAGTGGTGGACTACACCGAAATCATGTACGAAGCCCGCGGCCCGCAGGGTTCCGCCCTGCTGATCGAGTGCCTCACCGACAACAAGAACCGGGCGGCATCCGAGGTCCGCCTCGCCATCTCCCGCAACGGCGGCACCATCGCCGATCCCGGTTCCGTCAGCTACCTGTTCAACCGCAAGGGCGTGGTGAACCTGCCCAAGAACGGCCTGGCCGAAGACGACGTCCTCATGGCCGTCCTGGACGCCGGCGCCGAAGAGGTCAAGGACAACGGCGAATCCTTCGAGATCCACTCCGAACCGGGCGACCTTCCGGCCATCCGCGAAGCCCTTAAGGACGCCGGCATCGAGTACGACACCGATGAAGTGGAGTTCGTTCCGTCCATGCAGGTGGGGCTGGACGTCGACGGAGCGCGGAAGTTCATGAAGCTGGCCGACGCCCTCGAGGAGCTCGACGACGTCCAGAACGTCTACAGCAACGCCGATTTCAGCGACGAGGTCCAGGCCGCCCTGGAATCAGAGTGACCGGCGGCTTTGCCTGCTGACCTGCGCCCGTCGCAGCACACCCTATCGCGACTCAATCCATCTCCATGACACTCCGTGTCCTGGGCGTGGACCCCGGGCTGACCCGCTGCGGCATCGGGGTGGTGGACGTCGAGCGGAACCGGCGGGCCACCATGGTGGCCGTCGGCGTCGTCGGAACCTCGCCCGACGAATCCCTGGACCAGCGTCTGCTCGTGATTGCGCTGGCCATCGACGAATGGCTGGACCGCTACGAGCCCCAGGTGCTCGCCGTCGAACGCGTCTTCTCGCAACTCAACGTCAGCACCGTGATGGGTGTGGCGCAGGCGTCCGGCGTGGTGATTGCGGCAGCTGCGCGGCGCGGGATCCCGGTGGCGCTCCATACGCCGTCGGAGGTCAAGGCCGCCGTTACGGGCAGCGGCACGTCGAACAAGGACGCTGTGACCAAGCTGGTCACCAAGATCCTCCGCCTCGACGCCCCGCCCCGTCCGGCCGATGCCGCGGACGCCCTGGCACTGGCCATCACGCACGCCTGGCGCGCCGGAAGCGGGGCCCCGGTTTCCACCACCGGTCCGGGCAGTTCGGCGCTGACACCGGCCCAGCAGGCCTGGGCCGAGGCCGAAGCGAAGGCGCGCCGCGCACGCTGAATGTCCCTGCAGCTTGCTAGGGTATTAGTAAATATGTTCGGATAACCGGGCTCCGCCTCTTGCCAGGCGGCAGGCCGGCAGCACAAGCAGGAGCCAGGCCTTGATCAGTTTCCTCCGCGGAACCGTAGCGCACGTAGGCCTGTCCACGGCCGTCATCGACTTGAACGGTGCGGGCATGAGCGTCTACGCCACCCCGCAGACCCTCAGCGGGCTTCACGTGGGCGAAGAGGGAAAGGTCTTCACCTCCCTGATCGTCCGCGAAGACTCGTTGACGCTGTTTGGTTTTGCGGACGACGACGAACGTGAAGTTTTCGACGTCCTGCTGAGTGTGAGCGGGGTGGGTCCGCGCCTCGCACTGGCCGTCTTGGCGGTCCACGATCCTGAGGCGATCCGCGTTGCCGCGCATACCGGCGACAACAAGACCTTCACCAAGGTTCCCGGGATCGGCCCGAAGGTGGCGGGGCGGATTGTCCTTGAACTGGCCGGCAAGCTCGTTCCGCACGGTACGGCTCCCGCTGCCGCCACCACCGCGGCGGAGGCCAACTGGAAGCCGCAGGTGGTCGCCGCCATGACCAGCCTGGGCTGGTCCGAAAAGGACGCGTCGTCGAGCATCGAGAAGGCACTGGCGGACGAGCCCGAAGTTTCCTTCCGCGGCAACGTCCCGGAGATCCTCCGGACCACCCTCCGCTGGCTCGGCCAGGACGGCGCGCGGGCGGGCAACCGCGTAGGCAGCCGTGGCTGAACCGTCACTGGTGGCAGCGGGGGAGGAGCCGGAGGAACGCGCCATCGAAGCCGCACTCCGCCCCAAGAACCTGGACGACTTCGTGGGCCAGCACCGCGTGCGGAAGCAGCTGTCCCTGGTCCTGAAGGCGTCCCGAATGCGCGGCCGCAGCGCCGACCATGTGCTCTTCTCGGGTCCTCCGGGTCTCGGTAAGACCACCCTTGCCATGATTGTGGCGGCGGAAATGAACGCCCCGTTGCGCATCAGCAGCGGCCCCGCCATCCAGCACGCCGGAGACCTCGCCGCCATCCTGTCCTCGCTGTCCGAGGGCGAAGTCCTCTTCCTCGACGAAATCCACCGCATGTCCAGGCCGGCTGAAGAGATGCTCTACATGGCTATGGAGGATTTCCGTGTGGACATCGTGGTGGGCAAGGGCGCGGGTGCCACTGCCATCCCGCTGGAACTTCCCCCCTTCACACTGGTGGGTGCCACTACCCGGGCCGGGCTGCTTCCCGGCCCGCTGCGGGACCGCTTCGGTTTCACCGGCCATCTGGAGTTTTACTCGGTTCCGGAACTCGAACTTGTGCTGCGGCGCTCTGCCGGCCTGCTGGACCTGAAGGTCAATTCTGCCGGCTTCAGCGAGATCGCCGGCCGGTCCCGCGGAACGCCCCGAATCGCCAACCGGCTGCTCCGCCGCGTGCGCGACTGGGCCCTGGTCCATGGTGTAGACCAGATCGATGCCCGCTCCGCGTCGGCGGCGCTCGACATGTATGAAGTGGACAAGAAGGGGCTCGACCGACTGGACCGTTCCGTCCTCGAGGCCCTCATCACCAAGTTCGGCGGAGGGCCAGTGGGGCTCTCCACGCTGGCGATCGCCGTCGGCGAAGAAACCGAAACAGTGGAGACTGTCGCGGAGCCTTTCCTCGTCCGCGAAGGGCTCCTGGGCCGCACCCCGCGGGGCCGCATCGCCATGGCGCCGGCCTGGACACACCTGGGCTACGCCATCCCTGCAGGCGTGTTCGGCCAGGAACAGCTGGATCTTTTTGACCGCGAAACGGGTGCCGAGGTCACGGGGGACTGGGCCCCGGAGAGCCAATAACAGGCTCCCTCCAGCTTTTCCCCTTAGACTGGTATGACGCTCGGCACGTTCGGGTCTTTGTTGTGCGCATGGCCTATCGGCCGCGCCGCCGGTGCAGGAGGTCCGTCAGGGATCGGCTTCCATGACTGTTCCGCCCGGCACAGACAAAGTCCGGCGCTGCCGGAAAACCAGCCAGGTACCACAAAGAACGGAATTCCCCTTGGATCCAATGTCAATTCTCCTGTTCGTCATGCTCGGCGTATTCATCTTCATGATGTTCCGCCGGAACAAGAAGACGCAGCAGCAGCAGGCGGAGCTCCAGTCGAAGTTCGGCCCCGGCGTCGACGTCATGACCAGCTTCGGCCTCTTCGGCCGGATCGTGGACATTGATGAGGCCGAAAACAAGGTCACCCTGGAACTCTCTCCGGGCAACCTGGCCACCGTGCATCGGCAGTCCGTCACCAAGGTGATGGAACCGGCGGTGGCGCCGGAAGCAGCTGCTCCCGCCGTACCGGACGATGCTTCGTCCCTGACCGCTCCGGAGGCGGCGGGCACCACGGCCGGCACCACGGCTGCGCCGGCCACTGCCGCTGAGACCACCGCGTTCCCGGCTGAGACCCCGGACGAGACCCTGAAGCGCCTCAACGATGAGGGCAAGAAGGACAGCTAGCCCTTCCGGCACCTTAACCCCTCTACCGCTGCGGACAACCGCCGGTGCACCTGCGCACCGGCGGTTCCTCCGTGAATAAGAGAAAGATCGACAATGGCACGAACTGGCCCCAAGAAACCCGGCCTCAGGGTCCTGGTCTGGCTGGGCGTAATCATCGCCGCGTTGACCGCCGTCCTGGCCGCCGGCACCGCCGCCGGACAGGCAAGCTGGTCGCCCAAGCTGGCACTTGACCTCGAAGGCGGTACCCAGATGATCCTGGCGCCGAAGGTCGAGGGCGGTTCTGACATCAACGAAGAACAGCTGAACCAGGCCGTGGCGATCATCCGCCAGCGCGTCGACGGTTCCGGCGTGGCCGAAGCCGAAATCAGCACGCAGTCGGGCCGCAACGTGGTGGTGAGCCTCCCGGGCACGCCGTCAACTGCCACCCGCGACCTGATCCAGGCATCCGCGGACATGAACTTCCGGCCCGTGCTCCTGAACGGAGCCGGAGCTGCTGTTCCCGAAGAGTCGCGGGCACCCGAAGATCAGCTGCCGAAGCCAACGGCAGCGCCCGCCAACAGCAGCGACATCAACTGGATCACGCCGGAAATCTACCGCGAGTTCGAAGCCTTGGACTGCGACAACGCTTCAGCCGAGAAGGCAGAGCGTTCTGATCCGACCAAGCCGCTGGTCACCTGTGAACCGGCGACGGACCAGAGCCCGGCCATCAAGTACATCCTCGGGCCGGTCGAGGTGAAGGGCAGCAACATCGTCACTTCCTCGTTCCAGCTGCAGCAGGGCGCCCAGGGAGCCGTCACCAACGACTGGGCCGTCAACATCCAGTTCAACGAGGAAGGCACCGCGAAGTTCAAGGAGGTCACCGAGCGCCTCAACCAGTTCTACGTGGCCGCCGGCGGCGAATCGGGCAACGATCCCAAGGCACAGTTCGCCATCGTCCTCGACGACCAGGTCATTTCCGCTCCCCGTTCACTGGCTGTCATCACGGACGGCCGTCCGCAGATCACGGGCGGCTTCACCGAGCAGACGGCGAAGGCACTGTCGGACCAGCTGCGCTTCGGTGCCCTGCCCATCAGCTTCGAAATCCAGAGTGAACAGCAGATCTCGGCCACCCTGGGCGGCGAGCAGTTGCGCATGGGACTGCTGGCCGGCCTCATTGGGCTGCTCCTGGTGGTGGTCTATTCGCTCTTCCAGTACCGGGCCCTGGGCTTCGTGACCATCGCGTCGCTGGTGGTGGCAGGCGTCCTGACGTACCTGGCCATCGCGATCCTGGGCTGGACGGAAAATTACCGGCTGTCCCTGGCCGGTGTTGCGGGCATCATCGTGGCCATCGGCCAGACGGCTGACTCGTTCATCGTCTACTTCGAACGTATCCGCGATGAGCTGCGCGAAGGACGCGGCCTGGTCTCCGCCGTCGAGAACGGCTGGAAGCGGGCCAAGCGCACCGTGCTTGCCTCCAAGGCCGTCAACCTGCTGGCGGCGCTGGTCCTCTACTTCGTCGCCGTAGGCAACGTGCGGGGCTTCGCCTTCACGCTCGGCCTGACCGCCATCGCCGACCTCATCGTGGTCTTCATGTTTACCCACCCGACGCTGCAGCTGCTGGCGCGGACGCGCTTCTTTGGCGAAGGCCACCGGTTCTCCGGGCTCGACCCCAAGCGCCTCGGCGCCGTACCGCTGTACCGCGGTGCGGGCAGTATCCGGACCCCCGAAGACCGTCCGGCCAACGTCCGTGCCAAGAACGCGGGAGCCGCCGCAGAAGCGGAACGCAGGATGACCATTGCCGAACGGCGGCTGGCGGAGAAGCAGGAACAGCTCGCCGGTTCCTCGAAGACCGCTGCGAAGGAGAACAAGTAATGTCAGGCTTCGCCAATTTCGGCAATGAGCTCTACACCGGGAAGCGCTCCTACGAATTCGTGGGATCCAAGAAGATCTGGTTCCTCATCGCGCTGGCGGGTGTGGCGCTGTCCATCATCATCCCGGTGGCCAAGGGCGGGTTCAACCTGGGCATCGAGTTCCGGGGCGGCTCGGAATTCACCGTCTCCAACGTCAAGACGACGGACGCCACAGTGGGGGAGAAGGCCGTCACGGACGTTGTGGCCGGCAGCATTCCGCGTGTGGCCAACGTGGCCGGAACTACCATGCGCATCCAGACGGACAAGCTCACGGACGACGAGACGCTGCGCATCAAGGAAGGCCTGCACACCGCATACGGCGTAACCGAGAACGAGGTTACCTCCACCTTCGTGGGACCCACCTGGGGGGCCGATGTCACCAAGCAGGCCCTGATCGGCCTGGTGGTGTTCGTCCTCCTGGCTGCGGTGCTGATGGCCTTGTACTTCCGCACGTGGAAGATGTCCGTTTCGGCTCTCGCCGGCATGCTAGTCACCATGTTCATCACCGCCGGGGTCTATGCCCTCAGCGACTTTGAAGTGACACCGTCCGCCATCATCGGGTTCCTGACGGTGCTCAGCTACTCCCTCTACGACACCGTGGTGGTCTTCGACAAGATCCGTGAGAACACGGCGGAGATTGACTCCTCAACCCGCCGCACGTTCGCTGAGGAAGTCAACCTGGCCGTGAACCAGACGCTGGTGCGTTCCATCAACACCATGATGGTGGCGATCCTCCCGGTGGGCGCCATCCTGTTCATCGGTGCCGGCCTGCTGGGCGCGGGAACCCTGCGTGACCTGTCGCTGGCACTGTTCGTGGGAATCCTGATCGGTACGGCCGCCACGATCTTCGTGGCGGCGCCGATGTACGCCTGGCTGCGGCAGAATGAACCGGACCTGGTCAAGCAGGCCCGGCGCGTGGAGCAGCGCCGCAGCAGCGCCGCCGAGCGCAATGCTTCAGCGGAGCCTGCCCAGGCCTGATTGATGCAACGTGCGCCGGTCCTGCCGGTGTTCCCGTCCAGGGGCCGGACAGTGTGGAAATCACGCTGTCCGGCCCGTGGTCGTTTAAGTGTCCCGGTTATAAATCTCTGCGTCCTGAGGAATAGACTGAGGTAATTAAGACGGTGGTGAGGGGTGCTTCATTGGAAGAACGTTCGGCGTCGGTGCCAACGGCTCAGGGAGAAAACAATTCCACCGGTGGCCATACCGGGGTGGCTGCATCGGCGCGCCCCGGTTCCTTGGTGCCGGTGGACAACTCCGGCACCCGCGCCACGTTCCCCGGCCGCAGGGAGCGCACCCGTTCGAGGCTGGCCCGCCTGACCGGCCGCGGCGCCGCCACCTACTCACCCATCCTTGAGCCGCTGCTGCGCACCGTCCGGGCCAACAACCCCAAAGAGGACTTCGACCTCATCCAGCGCGCGTTCGACGTTGCTGAGCGCAGCCACCGGGGCCAGAAACGCAAGAGTGGCGACCCCTACATCACGCACCCGGTGGCGGTGGCCACCATTCTTGCCGAACTCGGTTTGAGCGGGACCACCCTCGCCGCAGCACTCCTGCACGACACCGTTGAGGACACCCCTTACACCCTGGCGGACCTGAAGCGTGATTTCGGTCCCGAAGTGGCCATGCTGGTGGACGGCGTGACCAAACTGGACAAGGTCAGCTTCGGCGAAGCGGCACAGTCGGAGACCGTCCGCAAAATGGTGGTCGCCATGGCCAAGGACATCCGGGTGCTCATGATCAAGCTCGCGGACCGGTTGCACAACGCCAGGACCTGGCGGTTCGTCTCCGCCGAATCGTCCGCCCGCAAGGCCCGCGAAACACTCGAAATCTTCGCGCCGCTGGCACACCGCCTGGGCATGAACACCATCAAGTGGGAACTCGAAGACCTGTCCTTCGCAGCGCTGTATCCGAAGGTCTACGAGGAGATTGTCCGGATGGTGGGGGACAGGACCCCGGAGCGTGAGAAGAGCCTGGGCGTCATCCGCGACCAGATCACCGACGACCTCCGCACGGCCAAGATCAAGGCGACCATCACGGGCCGTCCGAAGCACTATTACTCGATCTACCAGAAGATGATTGTCCGGGACAAGGACTTCGACGACATCAACGACCTCATGGGCGTCCGGGTCCTCGTTGACTCCGTCCGGGACTGCTACGCCGCACTTGGCACCATGCACTCGCGCTGGAACCCGCTGCCCGGCAGGTTCAAGGACTACATTGCGATGCCCAAGTTCAACATGTACCAGTCCCTGCACACCACGGTCATCGGCCCCGGCGGCAAGCCCGTGGAAATCCAGATCCGCACCCATGAAATGCACCGCCGCGCAGAGTACGGCGTGGCGGCGCACTGGAAGTACAAGGACCAGCCCAACCGTACGGCGGTGGGCCCCGGGAGCCCCCGGGACGGCGACATGGGGTGGCTGCGTTCCCTGGTTGACTGGCAGCAGGAGACCTCCGATCCGGGCGAATTCCTCGATTCGCTCCGATTCGAGATCAACGCCCGCGAAGTCTTCGTCTTCACGCCCAAGGGCGAGGTCATGGCGCTGCCTGCCGGGTCCACACCGGTGGACTTCGCCTACGCGGTCCACACCGAGGTTGGGCACCGCACCATCGGTGCCCGCGTCAACGGAAAACTGGTTCCCCTCAACAGTGAACTCAACCACGGCGACTGGGTGGAAATCTTCACCTCCAAAGCTGAAGGCGCGGGGCCCAGCCAGGACTGGCAACACTTCGTCAAGAGCGCCAGGGCACGGAACAAGATCCGCCAGTGGTTCAGCAAGGAACGCCGCGAAGAAGCGATTGACCGCGGGAAGGAACTGCTGACCCGTGCCATGCGGAAGCAGAACCTTCCGCTGCAGCGGCTAATGACGCACGAGGCCCTGGCCGCCGTTGCCGAAGAATTCAAGTACGTGGACATTTCCGGCCTGTACGCCGGGGTGGGAGACGGCCACACGTCCGCGCAGTCCGTCATGGAGAAGCTCGTCGAAAGCCTCGGCGGCACCGAAAACGCTGACGACGACATCAGCGAAGTCAGCATTCCCACCCAGGTCACCAAGGCCCGCTTCTCCGATTCCGGTGTTGTGGTCCGCGGTGTGGGAGATGTGTGGGTCAAGCTGGCGCGTTGCTGTACACCCGTGCCGCCGGACCCCATCCTCGGCTTCGTCACACGTGGATCAGGGGTGTCTGTGCACCGCACAGACTGCACCAACATCTCGGACCTCAAGGACCAGCCGGACAGGATTGTTGACGTGGATTGGGCACCTACCCAGTCCAGCGTGTTCCTGGTGGAGATCCAGGTTGAGGCGCTCGACCGCAAGTCACTGCTCTCGGACGTGACACGGATCCTGTCGGAAAACCATGTGAACATCCTGGCCGCCAGCGTTCACACCTCCACCGACAGGGTGGCCATTTCAAAGTTTGCTTTCGAGATGGGGGACCCCAAGTACCTCAGCCACGTCCTCAGCGCCGTCCGCCGGATCGACGGGGTTTTTGACGTCTACCGCACCACCGGGAACAAGCGCCGGAGCTAGCCGGGAAAGCTTTTCCAGTGCCGCCTTTTTATGCGGGACGCGCGGGGTCGCCTCGATAGCGAGCACCAGCAGCCGCAACCGCACGTCCTTTTCGGGGCGGGCCAGGAGGTTTGCCAGCGTGGGTACGGCACGTTCTGCATCTACGTGCAGGGCGATATCCAGAGCCGTCCGCAGGGGGCTGGACACCATGAGTCCGCCCAGGCTGACCACATCGAAGGGACCCAGCTTCACCTCGTGCAGCGTGCAGCCCCGGGTATTCCGCAGGCTCGAAACGCGGCGCTTGGCGTCCACCAGGAGGGCAAGGCGGTCTGGCTCGTCAGCGCAGCCGTAGATCCAGGCTGCAGTCATCCGTCCCGCCACGACCCGCTGCCGGACCTGGGGCGGCACGGAACCGGCGGCAGCACGGGCGCGCAACTGGGCGTTGGCGGCAAATCCCGGGAGCGTGTAGCCATGCTGGTGGAAGCGGGCCAGGATCCCGTCGGCAGCCAGTGACTGCAGTTCCGGCCCGGCGAAAGGCCGCCCGGGTGCGTAGAGTTCCGGGAACCGCGCCGGAGCCGTGGGGTGCGGCGGCAGATGCTCCCTCCCCGCTCCGGCCGGCGTGGAATCAGATGGTGAGGCCATTCCTCCATCCTGCCAAGGAGGTCCGGATACACGCAGGCCCGGTTCGGGTTATGTGGATAACCGGAACCGGGCCTGCGGCGTCGTCAAACAGGAAGGAGGCGTCAGCTCAGTTCGCTGGCTGAACGCTGGATCTGGTCCAGCCACGCCTGGCGTGCCTCGAGGGCTTCCCTGGCTGCCTTGATCTTGCGCTCGTCGCCGCTCTGTTCCGCCTTGGCAAGGTCATCCTGCAGGCCGGCAATGGCGCTCTCGAGCTGTGACAGGGCGCTGTTGGTACGCGCCTTGCGTTCGGGGTTTGAACGCTGCCACTGCTCTTCTTCGGCCTGCCGGACGGCGTCTTCGACCTTGCGCAGGCCGGCTTCGATCCTGCCCATGTCCGCGCGCGGGACCTTTCCGGCCTCTTCCCACCGGTCCCGGACGGACTGCAGCGACTTCTTGGCAGCCGCCAGGTCCTTGATCGGGAGAATCGTGGTGGCTTCGGCCAGGAGGGCTTCCTTGACGGTCAGGTTTGCGGCGTACTCCTGGTCGATCTCGTCGTTGGCAGCCTGCCGTGACGTGAAGAAGACATCCTGCGCGGCGCGGAAACGTGCCCAGAGCGCGTCATCGTCCTTGCGGCTGGCGCGCGGAGATGCCTTCCACTGGTCCATGAGGCGGCGGTATTCGCCCGCGGCGTAGCCCCAGTCAGTGGAGCTCGAGAGCGCTTCTGCCTCGGAAATCAGCTTTTCCTTGGCGGTCTTCGCAGCGGAATTGTTGCTGTCCAGCTGGGAGAAGTAGGCCCGGCGGTGCCGGTCAAAAACGGTACGGGCGGCCCTGAAGCGCTTCCAGAGGGCGTCCTCGTTGCTGCGGCCCAGCCGGACGCCGCTCTTCTGTGCGGCCTTCCAGTTTTCGAACAGCTCGTTCATCCGGGCGCTGGAGGTCTTCCACTGGGTCTGAGCCGGGTCCTGCCCGGAGATCTCCTCTGCCTCGGCCACGATGGCTTCGCGGGCGGCAAGTTCGGCGGCCCGGACGGCGTCGTGCTCTGCCTTTTCCGTCTTTTCAAGCTCGGCGATGTGGGTTGCCAGGGTGTCCAAGCGGGCTTCTGCCGCCCGGAGGTCGCCCACCATGTTGCGTTCGGCAAGCTGTTCGTGCAGGTGGGTGACGGTCTTCTGCATGTCCGTGCTGGGGGCCTTGGAGCTTACGCGCTGTTCAAGGAGCACGATCTGGGCCACGACGTCGTCGTACTTCCGCGCGAAGTAAGCCAGCGCTTCGTCATCGCTGACGCCCGGGTACTGCCCGACGGCGTGTTCTCCGCCGTCGATCGTCAGGAAGACGTGGCCATCGCCTTCCACGCGTCCCCACTTGGCTGCTTCAGCGGGTGAGGTGGCGGGGGCGGCGGGTGCCACGGCAGCGGCCGGAGCGGCTGCCGCCGGCTTGGGGCGTGACGCGAAAGCTGCGGGGGACGGGGCCGAAGGCCGGGGTCCGGGCGCCGGAGACGGGGCAGGGGCTGCCGGTTCTGCATCCGGGGCAGGAGCCTCGGCATCCTGTTCTGGCTGAGCGCCGGGCTCCTCCGCGCCTTCGGTGGCGGCCTCCGGGGCCGTTGCGCTGGTTGCTGCAGGATCTGCGTCCGTGGCGGGAGCCGCCGTTTCGGTTACGTCTGCTGCTGTTTCGTCGGATTTCTGACTGTCTGTCACCGCTAAAAGTCTTTCGCTTGGAGGGAACTGCTCACGTCCTGCACCGCGGCCGCCATGGCCGGGCTTCCTACTTCAGAGAAAACGAGTCTATCGTGACTGCTTGAACGGGCGCGCCGTCTGTGTCGCTGCTGCCCGGGGTGATCCCTGCGGCAGCGATGCCGGTCACCACGTCCAGTCCCGATGTCACCTTGCCCACCACTGTGTAGCCGCCGGCGGAATCAGCCGGAATGTTCGTGTCTTTGTAGACGATGAAGAACTGCGTTCCGTTGCCGTAAGCGTTGTTGCCGCTCCGTGCCACGGCTATGGTTCCGGCCGGGTAGGAGTTGTCCGCCGGGGTGTTTTCCAGGGGGCCCCACGTGTAGTTGGGATCGCCCTGCCCGTCGCCGTTCGCGGAGCCGCACTGCAGTACCCCGAAGGCGTCCGAAGTGGTGAGACGGTGGCAGCTCTTGCCGTTGTAGAAGCCCTCGTCGCTGAGGGACTTGAAGACCGCCGCGGCCTGCGGTGCCGTGGTTCCGTTGAGTTCAACGCCCAGCGGCTTGCCGTTCAGCACGAGGTCCCCGGTGAACGTCTTTCCCGCCGCGGTGCCGGCGGCGGGAATGTTGGGCCCGTTCGTTGCCGGGGCTGACGGAGTGGCCGACTCCGACGGGTTGGTGAGGCCGGCCTCGGTGGCGGCAAACTCATCCTCGGTGGGGTTGCCGGCGAAGGCCGTCAGCTGAAGCACGACGGCGAGCACCACGGCGGCGGTTCCGGCGCCGGCGGCGATCAGGTTGTCGCGTTTGCGACGCTGTTCCTGGTCCCGCCTCAGCTCGCGTTTGGCCTCCATCTGGTGGATACGCCGTTTTGCTTCGCGGGCACTGCGTGAACTGGCCGCCAAGGCTCCTCCTCATGTGTGGCTGTGATGTCTCTGTACTGCCTGGTTGCGCCAGGGGCCTGGATGGCACCGGGTACAGTCCTCTGACTGCCAGGCCCTGCAGGTCCGGCGTATTAGAGATGCACACCGATGACGCATAAACTGACTGCCGCACATAGTTTATGCATGACTGGCTGGACAGCCGCCGCAGGGCGCCCCCGACGGGCGGGACGCGGCCGCCGTCCGGCACCCTTAAGAGGAGAGAACTTCCATGGCACGCACCGCCTCCCTGTCCGGATTCCCCGAGTGGCTTCCCGAGGAGCGGCTGGTGGAGCAACATGTCCTGGATACCCTGCGCCGCGTCTTTGAGCTGCACGGCTTCGCCTCGATTGAGACGCGGTCAGTGGAGACCGTGGGACAACTGCTGCGCAAGGGCGAGATCGACAAGGAAGTGTACGGGCTCAGCCGGCTCCAGGACGATGAGGGCGGGACCCCGGACCGGGGTGGAAAAGCCGACCAGCACGCGCTGGCGCTGCACTTTGACCTGACGGTGCCCTTCGCCCGCTACGTCGTCGAAAACGCCGGCTACCTGGCCTTCCCCTTCCGGCGGTACCAGATCCAGAAGGTCTGGCGCGGCGAACGCCCCCAGGAAGGCCGCGCCCGGGAATTCACCCAGGCGGACATCGACGTCGTGGGCGATGGCGAGCTGCCGTTCCGCTATGACGTTGAAATCGCCCTGGTGATCGCCGAGGCACTTAGTGCTCTTCCCATTCCGGACTTCCAGCTGCGGGTCAATAACCGCAAACTGGCGGAAGGCTTCTACCGCGGCATCGGCCTGACGGACACGGCCGGGGTCCTGCGCAGCATCGACAAGCTGGAAAAAATCGGTCCGGCCAAGGTTGCCGAACTCCTGAAATCCGAACTTGGCGCCACCGACGAGCAGGCGCAGAAGGCCCTGCAGCTTGCCGGCATCCGCACCGGGGACCTGTCCTTCGTGGCCCAGGTCCGTGCCCTCGGCGTCAGCAACGACCTGCTCGAAGAGGGCCTTAACGAGCTGGAGCAGGTCATCGACGCCGCGGTCCAGCGCGCACCCGGCAAGGTGCTGGCGGACCTCAGTATTGCCCGCGGCCTCGACTACTACACGGGCACCGTGGTGGAGACCGTCCTGGTGGGACACGAACAGCTGGGTTCCATCTGCTCCGGCGGCAGGTACGACGCCCTGGCCTCCAAGGGCAACCGGAAGTTCCCCGGCGTCGGCCTGTCCATCGGCGTGACCCGGCTGGTTTCGCGCATCCTCAGCCAGGACCTGGCCAAGGCTTCCCGTTCCGTTCCCACGGCGGTGCTGGTGGCCCTCGCGCACGACGACAGCTGGGGCGCTGCGCAGGACGTCGCCGCCCAGCTGCGCAGCCGGGGGATTCCCACCGAGGTTGCCGCCAAGGCGGAAAAGTTCGGCAAGCAGATCAAGTTCGCCGACCGCCGGGGCATCCCGTTCGTCTGGTTCACGGACGACGACGGCACTCACCAGGTCAAGGACATCCGGTCCGGTGAACAGGTAGTCGCCGCCCCGGAGACGTGGATGCCGCCGGCCGCCGACCTCGTGGTGCAGGTAGCCGCCGCCGGCGCCGTTCCTGCCCAGGCCTCCTGAACAGGTCTCCCCGCTGCTTCCGTTCTGTCGGAGCTTTGCCCGTGGACGCCGGCTTCCGTCCTGCGGGTAAACTCGGACGGGACCGGTCCCGGAGTCATCGGGACCTATTCCCTAAGTTTTCCCGCCGTTTCCTCTAGAAAGGTGTGCTGTGCTTCGCACACATGACCTCGGATCCCTTCGTTCCGAGCACATTGGACAAACCGTAACCCTGGCCGGCTGGGTAGGCCGCCGCCGTGACCACGGCGGTGTGGCCTTCGTGGACCTGCGTGATGCGTCCGGCGTGGCACAGATTGTGGTCCGCGAGGAGGAAGTGTTCCACGGGCTGCGCAACGAGTACGTCCTGCAGGTCACCGGCACCGTCTCCAAGCGCCCCGAGGGCAACGAAAACCCCGCGCTTGGCACGGGTGAGATCGAAGTCATCGCCGAGGACGTGACGGTGCTCAACACCTCCGATCCGTTGCCGTTCCAGATCGACGAGCACGTGGAAGTCGGCGAGGAAGCCCGACTCAAGCACCGCTACCTTGATCTCCGCCGCCCCGGCCCCAGCCGCAACATCCGGCTGCGCTCCGAAGCCAACCGGGTGGCCCGCGACCTGCTGCATGACGAAGGTTACGTGGAGATCGAGACGCCCACGCTGACCCGGTCCACGCCGGAAGGCGCCCGCGACTTCCTGGTTCCGGCCCGCCTGGCGCCGGGTTCCTGGTACGCCCTGCCGCAGTCCCCGCAGCTGTTCAAGCAGTTGCTGCAGGTGGGCGGTTTCGAGAAGTATTACCAGATCGCCCGCTGCTACCGCGACGAGGACTTCCGCGCCGACCGCCAGCCGGAATTCACCCAGCTGGACATTGAGGCCAGCTTCGTGGACCAGGACGACGTCATCCGCCTCGGCGAGAACATCGTCAAGGCTGTCTGGAAGCTCATCGACGTGGAGATCCCCACGCCCATCCAGCGCATCACCTACGCGGACGCCATGGCCCGCTACGGGTCGGACAAGCCCGATCTTCGCTTCGGCCAGGAACTGACGGAGCTCACGGAGTTCTTCAAGGACACCAACTTCGGCGTCTTCAAAGCGCCGTACGTTGGCGCCGTGGTCATGCCCGGGGGAGCGTCGCAGGCGCGCCGTGCCCTTGATGCCTGGCAGGAATGGGCCAAGCAGCGCGGCGCCAAGGGCCTGGCGTACGTCCTGTACAAGGAGGACGGCGAGCTCGCCGGTCCGGTCGCCAAGAACCTGACTGACACCGAACGCGCCGGCCTGGCCGACGCCGTCGGCGCCAAGCCCGGAGACTGCATTTTCTTTGCCGCCGGCGAAAAGTCCCCGTCCCGCGCCCTGCTGGGTGCCGCGCGTGTCGAAATCGGCCACCGCACCGGCCTGATCGATCCCATGGACTGGGCCTTCTGCTGGGTTGTCGACGCGCCGATGTTTGAACCGGCTGCCGCTGCTGTGGCTTCCGGCGACGTCGCCGTGGGTGCAGGCCAGTGGACCGCTGTGCACCACGCCTTCACCTCGCCCAAGCCGGAGTTCCTCGACACGTTCGACAAGGACCCCGAGTCCGCGCTGTCCTACGCCTACGACATCGTCTGCAACGGCAACGAGATCGGCGGCGGTTCCATCCGTATCCACCAGCGTGACGTGCAGGAACGCGTCTTCGAACTGATGGGGCTGGACAAGGAAGATGCCCAGACCAAGTTCGGCTTCCTCCTCGAGGGCTTCAAGTACGGAGCGCCCCCGCACGGCGGCATCGCGTTCGGCTGGGACCGCGTGGTTTCGCTGCTGGCCGGTGTCGAGTCCATCCGCGACGTCATCGCCTTCCCGAAGTCAGGCGGCGGTTTCGATCCGCTGACCGCTGCCCCGGCACCGATCACTGCCCAGCAGCGCAAGGAAGCCGGTGTCGATTTCAAGCCTGAGGCGGTCAAGCCCGTCGAGGCCAGGAAGGCCGAAGCGGTCAAGTAACGCACCGAGCTGAGCGGCAGGAGGCTCCCCGGATTCGTCGGGGTGCCTCCTGCTCCTGTTTGACCCACCTTGGAGGAGATCGGCGTGTCCAGCACTGCCTTTGACGACCGCGTCGCCGGATTCCCTGGCCTCGAAGCCGCCATGGACGCGGCGTGGCCCGCGCCGGAACGCCACGACCTTGGCCCCTGGGTTCTTCGTGCCGCCGGGGGAGTGACCCAGCGGGCTAATTCGATCTGGCCGAGGCGGGCCAGCGGTGCGGGGGAACCGGAGCTTGCCGGGCTGCTGCGGGACGCCCGGTCCTGGTACCGCAGCCGCCGGCTGCCCCTGATCTTCCAGGTCACCGCCACCGCCGAAGCGGCTGTCCTCAATTCCTTCCTGGACGCGGAGGGCTTCACCACGCAGTCCGAAACGCTGATCATGACCCGGGGGCCAGCTCGCCACGCCCGGGCTAAGGAGCCGCGTCCCGCCGTCGAGCTCGCATCTGTTCCCTCTGGCGAGTGGCTTGCCGTGTGGTGGGCGGTGGACGGACGCGGCGGTGACGACGCCCTGGCCATCGCCCGCACCATCCTCGAGGGCTGCCCCGCCGTGTATGCCATGGCCCGGGACAGCGCGGGCCGGCCCGCCGCCGTCGGACGCCTTGCCCTTCCGGACGCCGGGCCCGAGGTGAGGGGCGGACTGTACTCCATGGCGACGAGCCCTGAGGCGCGCCGACTTGGTTACGGGACCGCCGTCCTGGACTCGCTGCTCACGGCGGGGGCGGAGCGGGACCTTGCAGGCTACTGGCTGCTCGTCACCGCGGCGAACCACGGTGCCCAGGCGCTGTACGCCAACGCAGGATTCCGGGAAACCGGCCGCTACGCCTACCGCCAGGAACGGCCCAGGCGGCACCTGACCGGCTGCTGAGCAGGCACCAGCCGTCTCCCCGGCGGGCGACCGCCGGAGCGCAGGGTCTACGTCCCCGGCGCGTCGCTGACGGTGATCCGGATGGAGCAGGCGTCGGAGGCGGCTTTCTTCACGACGGTGGCCCGGGGCTCCGGCACGTCCAGGTATGCCAGGCGGTGCAGTCCGGCCCACTTGGCCAGTGCCGGGTGCCCCAGGACTGCTTCGGCGAGGGCCCTGTCCCCACCCGGGACGACATATTCGAAGGGTTCGGACGCAAACACCTGTGCTGCCTGCAACGCCACGGCATCCACCAGGGCGTCAGCCTGGTTGGAGCGGCGCCGGGCAAACCGCTGCTGTGACTGGCCGCCGGCGGCGGTGCGCGACTGGACGTACCGGGTGCCCGCTTTGGAAACCAGCAAGAGGCCCTCGGCAGCAATGCCGACACCATAGCCGCCGCGCCTCACCAGGAGCAGGCCGCACCGGCGTGGCTGGGCGGCCAGCGACGCGAGGCGTTCCAGCGGGTCGGCTCCCCGCCCGGGCCGCCCATGGGCGGGCCAGGGAGCTTCGAGGAGCGCTTCGGCTCCGTCGCCCGCCAGGAGCCGCACGCCGTCGTCGTCTTCCCGTATTGCGAAACCGTCGTGGCTGCCGGCGAACCGCCCTGTCCAGCCGGCCAGCCGGGAACCGGAAACAAACGCCGTCCTGACCGAGGGGGAGCGGCCGCTGCCGGCGTCATGGGTGGTCATGGCGGGTTCGGGTTCCTTCCGGATAGCTGTGGCGGGATCGCCGGGTGACTGGAAGTAGCCTATCTATGTGGATGATCTCTTTGGGCCGGGGCAGGGCAATGACGACGACGGCGATTCGGCCGCCGCGGGCAGCGCACCCGCCAGCTCCTCACCACGCAGTCCGCTGGCCGTCCGCATGCGGCCGCGCACCCTTGACGACGTTGTGGGCCAGCAGCACCTGCTGGGCCAGGGGTCGCCGCTGCGCCAGCTGGCGGCCGGAGCCGACGCCGCCGGTCCGGCGGGGCCAAGTTCGCTGATCCTGTGGGGGCCGCCCGGGACCGGCAAAACCACACTGGCACATGTGATCGCCCGGGGGCCGGGCCGGAAGTTCGTGGAGCTCTCAGCCATCACCGCCGGCGTCAAAGACGTCCGCCGCGTCATGGACGACGCCCTGACTGCGCGTGACCTGTATAAGACCACCACGGTGCTGTTCCTTGATGAGATCCACCGATTCAACAAGGCCCAGCAGGACGCACTCCTTCCCGGCGTCGAAAACCGCTGGGTGGTGCTGGTGGCCGCCACCACCGAAAACCCGTCCTTCTCGGTGGTCTCGCCGCTCCTTTCCCGTTCCCTGCTGCTGACCCTCAAGCCGCTCACGGACGCCGACATCGAAGGGCTGCTCAGCCGTGCCGTTTCCGACCCCCGCGGACTGGACGGCAAAGCGGAACTGGACCCCGAAGCCCTGGCCCACCTGGTCCGGCTGTCCGGCGGCGACGCCCGCCGTGCCCTCACCGCCCTGGAAGCCGCGGCCGGCGTGGCGTTCGGTGATGCCGACGACGCCGGAACCGGGCCGGCAACCGTGGAACTCAAGCACACCGAACGGGCCCTTGACGTCGCAGCCGTCCGCTACGACCGGGCGGGAGACCAGCACTACGACGTCGCCAGCGCGTTCATTAAGTCCATCCGCGGCTCCGACGTTGACGCCGCCCTGCACTACCTGGCGCGCATGCTCGAGGCCGGCGAGGACCCGCGGTTCGTGGCCCGCCGCATCGTCATCTCAGCCGCCGAGGACGTGGGCATGGCCGATCCCACGGCATTGCAGACTGCCGTGGCCGCCGCCCAGGCAGTGCAGCTCATCGGAATGCCGGAGGGCCGGATCATCCTGGCCGAGGCAGTGGTCCACCTTGCCACGGCGCCAAAATCGAACGCCGCCTACATGGGCATCAACAAGGCCATCGCCGATGTGCGCGCCGGCATGGGCAACGGCATCCCGCCCCACCTGAGGGACTCGCACTACCCGGGCTCCAAGCAACTGGGACACGGGAAAGGCTATAAATACGCCCACGACGCCCCGCACGCCGTGGCTGCACAACAGTATCCACCGGACGACCTGGTGGGACGGGACTACTACCAGCCCACCGGCAACGGAGCTGAACGCGACATCGCCGCCAGGCTGGAACGGCTGCGGAAGATTGTCAGGGGCAAGTAGCCGCCGTGCTAAGGTAGATGTTTGTCTGGCAAGGCACAGGCGCACAATCCACCGAATTTTTGTTTGATGGAGCTGTGCCCTTCGCCCAGTAGCAAAAGGCAGCGGTTGGCCGATGCTCTCCATCAAGGAGGCCAGTAACACTGACACACCGCAGATATTGGAAGGACACAAGTGGCTAACAACACTCGTGCTCGCCGTCAGGCCCGCCTCTCGCGGTCCCTCGGCATTGCTCTGACCCCCAAGGCCGCCAAGTACATGGAGCGCCGCCCGTACGGCCCCGGTGAGCATGGCCGTGCCCGTAAGAAGCAGGACTCCGACTACGCCGTACGTCTGCGCGAAAAGCAGCGCCTGCGCGCCCAGTACGGCATCCGCGAAGCACAGATGACCCGTGCCTTCGAGGAAGCCCGCCGCACCAAGGGCCTGACCGGTGAGAACCTCATCGAACTGCTCGAAATGCGTCTTGACGCCCTGGTCCTGCGTGCCGGCTTCGCCCGCACCATCGCCCAGGCCCGCCAGCTGGTTGTGCACCGCCACATCCTGGTTGACGGCATCCGCGTTGACCGTCCGTCGTTCCGCGTCGGCGAGGGCCAGCTGGTCCACGTCCACAGCCGCAGCGAGACCATGGTTCCGCTCCAGGTTGCAGCAGCCGGCGCGCACCGCGATGTCCTGCCTGCCGTCCCGGCCTACCTGGACGTCAAGCTTGAGGCACTGCAGGCCCGCTTGGTCCGCCGCCCCAAGCGCTCCGAAATCCCGGTGACCTGCGAAGAGCAGCTCGTCGTCGAATTCTACGCACGCTAAATCCCAGCAGCGTATCCAAAGAAGCCCGTGGCAAGCGCCACGGGCTTCTTTGTATGTAAGGTACTTGGGGGACATCTGCCCAACGCGGTTCGCGGGGTGCACAGGATGATTCCGGACCACAGAATTTCAAGGAGATGAACGTCTATGACTGGTGGCGATATCGCCGGCCTGGTCGCTGCCGGAGTGTTTGCACTCCTGGTACTGCTGCTCGCCGTGCCCATCCTCAAGCTGGGCAAGGTGCTGGACGAGGTGCGGACGTCCATCCGGTCACTGAGCGACGGCGCGACGCCCCTGATGGATGAGGTCACGGCCACCGTGACCACCACCAACCAGCAGCTGAAGAAGGTGGACGGCATTTCGTCCAACGTCTCTGATGCTTCGGCCAACCTTTCCGCTTTGTCGTCCCTGGTGGCCGCCACCGTCGGTTCACCGCTGATCAAGGTGGCCGCGTTCAGCTACGGCGTCCGCAGCGCGCTCTCCAACCGCAAGAAGCCCTCCACCGGCCGCCGCAGCCGCTAAGCCCCGAAAGAACACCATGAAACGACTTGTCTGGATGGGAATCGGCGTGGCCATCGGCGTTATCGCCTTCCGCAAGGTCACTGAGGCCCAGTCCGCCCTGGGTCCGGAAGGCCTCAACAGGGCAGTGGGCAGGCTTGCCGACGGCGTCTACGACTTCGCCGACGCCGTCCGAGCCGGGATGCAGGAACGCGAAACCGACCTGCGCAGTGCGCTCGGCGTCGAAACCGCGGACCTGGTCCGCAGCTGACGCCCCGGGCCATCAGCCCGCAACAACCCGGCAGGTAACCCAACCAGGCCCTGCCGCCTGAACGAACTTTCCGCGTCGTCAACCGCGGACCAAGAAGGGTATTAAACAGCTCATGAAATCGCAGGAGATCACCAAGCGCTGGGTGGACTTTTTTGTCAGCAAGGGCCACACGGCGGTTCCCTCCGCATCGCTGGTGTCCAGTGACCCGTCGCTGTTGTTCACTGTGGCCGGCATGGTGCCTTTCATCCCCTACCTCACAGCCCGCGAAGAGGCGCCCTACACGCGGGCCACAAGCGTCCAGAAGTGCATCCGCACCGGCGACATCGAGGAAGTGGGCAAGACCGCCCGACACGGCACCTTCTTCCAGATGTGCGGCAACTTCTCCTTTGGCGACTACTTCAAGGAAGACGCCATCAAGTTCGCCTGGGAGCTGCTCACCACCAGCGTTGACGACGGCGGGTACGGCCTGCCGCCCGAGCTCTTGTGGGTGACGGTGTACGAGGAAGACGATGAAGCCAAGGAACTGTGGCTGAAGAACACCGGCGTTCCCGCGGAGCGCATCCAGAAGATGGGCAAAGCCGACAACTACTGGAACACCGGCCAGCCCGGCCCGGCCGGCCCCTGCTCCGAGATCTACTATGACCGTGGACCCGCCTACGGGATCGAAGGCGGCCCGCTCGCTGACGAGACCCGGTACATCGAAATCTGGAACCTTGTGTTCATGCAGTACCAGATCGACAACGTCCGCTCCAAGGACGACTTCGATATCGTGGGTGAGCTGCCCAAGAAGAACATCGATACCGGCCTGGGCATGGAGCGCCTGGCCATGATCCTCCAGGGCGTCGAGAACATGTACGAGACGGACCAGGTCCGTCCCGTCATCGATAAGGCCGCTGAACTCTCCGGCAAGGAATACACCTCCGCGGAAACACCGGATGACCCCCACCACACGGACGATGTCCGGATGCGCGTTGTGGGTGACCACATCCGGTCCGCCCTGATGCTGATTTCCGACGGCGTGACCCCCTCGAACGAGGGACGTGGCTATGTCCTGCGCCGCCTCATCCGCCGTGCCGTGCGCTCCATGCGCCTCCTCGGCGTCGAGCAGGCCTGCCTCCCGGACCTGCTGCCGGCTTCGCGCGACGCCATGAAGGGCGTCTACCCCGTTGTCGACACTGACTTCGCAAGGATCAGCCGGATTGCCTACGCCGAAGAAAAGGCCTTCCTGCGGACCATTGCGTCCGGCACGGCGAGGCTCGAGGACGCGGTCAAGGAGTCCAAGGCCGCCAACAGGCAGCTTTCCGGTGAAGACGCCTTCGCCCTCCACGACACCTACGGTTTCCCCATTGACCTCACCCTGGAAATGGCCGAGGAAGCCGGGCTGAAGGTTGACGAAGCCGCCTTCCGCAGCCTGATGCAGGAGCAGCGCCAGCGTGCCCAGGCCGACGCCAAGGGCAAGAAGGGCGGCCATGCGGACCTCAGCGCCTTCCAGGAGATCCTGGCCCAGGGCGAGACGGTCTTCACGGGGTATACCGAGCTCGACGGCGAATCCCGCGTCCGCGGCCTGCTCACCGGCGGCCGTCCGGTCCAGCAGGCAGCCACCGGCGACGAGATCGAACTTGTCCTGTCGGAAACACCGTTCTACGCCGAGGCCGGCGGCCAGGCCGCCGATACCGGCCTCATCACCGGCGACGGCTTCGTGGTCGAGGTCCTGGATGTCCAGCGCCCCGTCAAGGGCCTGAGCGTGCACAAGGCGATTGTCCGCGAAGGTGAAATCGGCGCCGACTCCCTGGTGCGCGCCGCCGTCGACCGCGAACGGCGCCATGCCGCCGAGCAAGCACACACGGGCACGCACATCGTGCACGCCGCCCTGCACCAGATCCTCGGCCCGGAAGCCACCCAGCGCGGATCTTTCAACAAAGCCGGCTACCTGCGGTTCGACTTCGCCTGGGGCGAGGGCCTGAGCACCGCCACCCGGTCAGAAATCGAAGAGGTTTCAAACCTGGCCATCCGCAACAACTACGCGGTGGAAACGAAGGTCATGGGCCTTGCGGAAGCGAAGGCCCTGGGTGCCATGGCCCTGTTCGGCGAGAACTACGGCAGCGAAGTCCGCGTCGTCGAGATCGACGGCGCCTGGTCCCGCGAGCTGTGCGGCGGAACGCACGTAGCCAACACCTCGCTGATCGGCAGCCTTTCCCTGCTGGGCGAACAGTCCGTAGGCTCCGGAAACCGCCGTGTGGAAGCTTTCGTGGGCATGGAGGCCTTCCGCCACCTGGCGGCCGAGCGTGCGCTCGTCACCGAGCTGACCGATCTCCTGAAGGTGCCGTCGGGGCAGCTGGCCGACCGGATCTCCGCAACGCTTGCAAAGCTCAAGACCACGGAAAAGGAACTGGACCGGCTCCGCAAGGAACAGCTGGCAGCTTCGGCAGCCCAGCTGGTCAACAGCGCAAGGGACGCTGCGGGCGTCAGCCTCATCGCCCATGACGCCGGTACCGTCAGCGGCGCCGACGACATCCGCGGCCTGGCCCTTGACCTCCGTAACCGGCTGGGCTCGGCACCTGCCGCGGTGGCTGTTGCAGGCGTGGCCAACGACCGTCCGCTCGTTCTGGTGGCCACCAACGAAGCCGCCCGGAACGCCGGAGTGAAGGCCGGAGCCCTGGTTCGCCTGGCTGCCGGAGTCCTCGGCGGTGGCGGCGGCGGCAAGGACGATGTCGCCCAGGGTGGCGGCACCGATGCAGGCAAGGTGGGTGCCGCGCTGGCAGCCATCCTGGACGCCGTCGAGCGGCGCCAGTCCTGACATGGCCGATCCCGCAACCGCCGGCGGCTACCCCCAGGGCGTCAAACTGGGGGTAGACGTTGGCACGGTCCGGGTGGGGGTGGCCATCTGCGACCGTGACTCCATCCTGGCCACGCCGTACAAAACGCTGGACCGGAACACCAAAAAGAACTCCGACGTTCGCCTGATCGTGAAGCTGGCGGAAGAGCTGGGAGCTGTGCAGGTCATCGTGGGCATGCCCCGCACCATGAAAGGCGAGGAACACGCGTCGGCCAGGATGGCTTCCGACTATGCCGGTCTGCTGGCGGCCGAACTCGCAGCCCGCGGCCTGGACGTGCCGGTCAACATGGTTGACGAGCGGCTCAGCAGCGTCACGGCGCACCGCAACCTGCATGAAGCTGGCATGAGCAGCAGGAACCACCGTAAAGTAGTTGATCAGGTCGCGGCCGCAGGCATCCTGCAGCACGCCATCGACATGCAGAAAGCCCGGGGAGCGGATGTCGGCTCACGCGTGACAGCGCCATCCCCGTCCGTGGACCTGGGGGTCAGCGGGGCGGATGAGTCTGTCCGTGCCACCCCGGATACGGCCCGATTTTCAGATAATGGAAGGCAACAGTGAGCCCTGCCAACATTGACGACGCCTCAGGGCCCCTGAACGCCGGGGGAGGGAGGCCGCTGACGCGCAAGGAGATCCGGGCACGGGAGAAGAGCCTCGACACCGGTGGCCAGGGCGCTGTCCCTGAGCAGGCCTACGAGACCGGTGCCGACGTGCCCCCGCAGCCCGCAGATCCCCCCGCCGTCCCTGCCCAGCCGGCCACCGGCCGCACTGGTGCAGCGCCGTTGCCGGCTGCACCGGCCGCGCCCCCTTCCATCCAGGAGGCAGTCCCTGGCAACAGGGAGCCTGACAACGGGACCCTGGACAACGGAACGCACGACGACGGAGGTCACCATGGTGCCGCACCGCACGAGCCGGCCGCGCACGGTGCGCCGGAGCAACCTGAACCCGTCGCGGACGACGTGAGTGGCCCCCACGAACCCGACCACCGGCACGGCGAGGTATTCGCCGCCGACGACCACCAGGACCCGCATGCGGCCGGGGAACACCCGGCGACGGACGTTCATGAGTACGCGGGCGATCCCCACTACGCGGACCCGGCTCAGTACCCGGACGGTCACGAGTACCACGACAACGCCCATTACGGTCAGGTCCACGGCGACGCCGACTACCACCACGACCTGCACGCGGAGGAAGCCGGCCACCACGCCGGCCACTCTGAAGACGCACACCATGCCGATACCGCAGCGCACAGCCTCATCGCCGGTGCAGCGGCAACCCAGGTAGTGGGCAGGCCCTCCAAGAAGGTGCGCCGCCGCCGCAGGCTGCTGGCCCTCTTCCTCACCCTCGCTGTTTTCGTTACTGCCGTGGCCGTCGGCGCGCAGTTCCTCAAGCCTCTCCTCGGCAGCACCAAAGCCAGCGACTTCCCGGGTCCCGGCTCGGGCCAGGTCCAGGTGACGGTGGACAACGGGGAAGGCACCCGTTCCGTGGCCATGGACCTCGAAAACAAGGGCGTCGTAGCCAACGCTGACACGTTCCTGCAGGCGTTCAGCGCTTCGGGCGGCACGCTGGCCCCGGGTGACTACACCTTCAAGTCTCAAATGAAGAATAAGGACGCAGTAGACGTCCTCCTGGGCCAGGACAAGGGCAAGGTAATCTACTTCGCCCTCAGCGCTGGCCTGCGGGTCAACGAATCTCTCCAAGCCATCTCCGAAGGGTCCGGCGTATCGATCCAGCAACTCCAGGCGCTCAGCAACGATCCGGCGCAGTTCGGCTTGCCGGCAAACGCCAAGAACCTGGAGGGCTACCTTGCTCCGGGCGAGCACCGCTTCCCGCTGGGCACGTCCGCCAAGGACATCCTGCAAGCCCTGGTCAAGGTGACCGTGGACGAGCTCGTGTCCCAGGGCATCACCGATCCCGCCAAGCAGTACCAGTCCGTGATCGTGGCCAGCATCGTCCAGGCCGAAGGCGGCCAGGCCGAATACGGCGATGTCGCCGGAGCCATCTACAACCGGCTCAAACCCAACGACCAGACCGGCGGCTTCCTGCAGGTCGACTCGGCCGTGACGTACGGGCTCGGGACGAAGAGCTACAACTTCACGGACGAGCAGCGCCAGGACAAGTCCAACCCGTACAACACGTATGCGAACCCCGGGCTGCCTCCGGGACCCATTGGCTCGCCGGGCAAGACTGCCATCGATGCCGCGGCCAGGCCCAAGACCAACGACTACCTCTTCTGGGTAACGGTCAACCTGGACACCAAGGAGACCAAGTTCGCCAAAACCCTGGCCGAACACAACGTCTACGTTGAGCAGTACAACTCCTGGTGCCGGGCGAACGTGGGCCGCTGCACATGACCCTGCGGGCAGCAGTGCTGGGGCACCCGATCAGCCATTCAAAGTCCCCGGCCCTGCATCTTGCTGCCTACCGGCAGTTGGGTGCAGACATCAGCTACACAGCTATCGACGTCACCGAGCAGCTCCTCCCAGGCCTGATGGGGCAGGTCCGCCACCAGCCGGGATGGTGCGGACTTTCGGTCACCATGCCGTTGAAGACCGCCATGCTGGGCCACGTGGACGAGGTCCGCGGCATCGCCCGGACCCTCGGCGTGGTCAATACCGTCTCCTTTGAGGACGACGGACACGGACCGCGGGCCATCGGCTCCAACACCGACGTGGCTGGAATCGTCAACGCCCTCCGGCACGCGGGAGCGGATACCGCACCCTCCGCGGTCATCCTCGGCGGCGGCGGCACCGCGGCGTCCGCTGTCGCCGCACTGCGGGAACTCGGAACCCGCCGTGCGCAAATATTCGTACGGGACCCTGCCCGCACCGCTGACGTCCGTGCAGCAGCCGCAAGCGCCGGCATCGGCCTTGACGTGCTGACGCTGGCCGAAGCCGTGCTGCCCACGGCTGCTGCCGACGTCGTAATTTCCACGTTGCCGCCCCGGGCGGCGGACGGCCTGGCCGCAGAGATCGCCGCCCTGAAGACGGACACCCCGGGCGTCCTGCTGGACGTTGCCTACGACCCCTGGCCCAGCCTGATCGCCTCGGTGTGGCAGGCGGGTGGCGGTACCGTGGTCCCCGGACTGGAGATGCTGCTGTACCAGGCAGTGGAACAGGTGCGCCTTTTCACGGGGCGCGGGGATGACGTTAACGCAGCTGTCATAGATGTGATGTGCGCCTCAGTCGGCCTTCCCCGACGGGCTTTGTAACCGCCCTACGTGGCAGGATGGAAGATATGTTGCGTTGGTTGACTGCCGGTGAATCCCATGGTCCGGCTCTGATGGGAATTATTGAAGGCGTCCCCGCCGGTGTTGAAATCACCAGTGGGCACATCGCAGACTCCCTGGCCCGCCGCCGGCTCGGATACGGCCGCGGCGCCCGGATGAAGTTCGAACAGGACGTTGTCACCATCCTGGGCGGCGTCCGGCACGGTGTGACCCAGGGCGGTCCTGTGGCTGTCCAGGTGGGAAACACCGAATGGCCTAAATGGGAGCAGATCATGGCGCCGGATCCGGTGGATCCGGAACTCCTCGCCGACCAGGCGCGCAACGCGCCCCTGACCCGCCCGCGTCCCGGCCACGCGGACTTCACCGGCATGCAGAAGTACGGCTTTGATGAAGCCCGTCCCGTGCTGGAGCGTGCCAGCGCCCGCGAGACCGCCACCCGGGTGGCCATGGGAACCGTGGCAGCCCAGTTCCTCAAGCACCTCGGCATCGAGCTCGTCAGCCACACGGTGTCCATCGCCAGCGTTTCCGTACCGGATGGCCGGCCGCTCCCCGAACCCGCAGATGTCATCGCTTTGGACGCCGATCCGCTGCGCTGCTTTGACCGGGAAACCTCCGACGCCATGGTTGCCGAGGTTGACGCCGCCCACAAGGAAGGCGAAACCCTGGGCGGAGTGGTGGAGGTTTTGGCGTACGGCCTGCCGCCCGGACTGGGCAGCTACGTCCACTGGGACCGCCGGCTGGATTCCCGCCTGGCCGCTGCCCTCATGGGCATCCAGGCCATCAAGGGCGTCGAAGTGGGCGACGGATTCCGGACCGCTGCACGCCGCGGCTCTGCGGCGCACGATGAAATCGTGCGCGATGAAGACGGCCGGATCGTCCGTGCCAGCAACCGCGCAGGCGGCATCGAGGGCGGCATGAGCATCGGGGACGTCTTGCGTGTCCGCGCCGCGATGAAGCCGATCGCCACCGTGCCCCGCGCCCTGAAAACGATCGACGTCAGCACCGGCGAACCGGCCAAGGCCCATCACCAGCGCTCCGACGTTTGTGCCGTTCCGGCCGCCGGCGTGGTGGCCGAGGCCATGGTGGCTCTGGTCCTGGCTGAAGCCGTTACCGAGAAATTCGGCGGGGACTCCGTGGCGGAGACCGCCCGCAACATCAAGGGTTACCTGGACAACATTCCGGCGTCCCTGGACTCGATCGGCCAGTAGTGCCCGCCCAGAGCAGCACCGGGCCCGTCGGTATCCGGCCGGTCGTCCTGATCGGCCCCATGGCCGTAGGCAAATCCGCCATCGGACAGCAACTGGCCCAGCAACTCGGTGCACCGTTCGTCGACACGGATGCCGTGATCGTGGCGGGTCATGGCTCCATCGCCGACATTTTCGCGGGCCGGGGCGAACGCGCCTTCCGCGAGATCGAGGCCCGCGCCGTTGCCTCCGCCGTTGAAGCGGCCCAAGGCACGGCCACGGTGATCTCGCTCGGCGGGGGTGCTGTTTTGGACTCTGGAACGCAGCAACTGATCGGCCGCTGCACAGTGGTTTACCTCGAATGCGATGCGAACACCGTTGCTGCCCGCATTGCCCGCAACTCCGGACGCCCCCTGCTGGCAGGGGACGCCATGGGACGCTGGACAGAAATGTTCGCCACCCGCAAGCCGGTCTACGAGAGGCTTGCAGACATCACCCTGGACGTGCGCCAGGGCTCGATATCCGAGCTCGGCAACCGGCTGGAAGCAGCACTGCACAACTACGCAGCTGCCAAACAGGAAGTTGAAAAGTGAACACCTCATCAACAGTCATCAAGGTCACCGGTGAATCCGCCGCCAACAACTACGACGTTGTGGTGGGGCGGGGCCTGCTGGGAACCCTTCCGGAAATCCTGGGGGAGCGGGTGCGGCGCGTGCTGGTCATCCACCCCCGGGCCCTGCGGCTCACCGGCGACACCGTCCGTGATGACCTTGAATCCGCAGGCTTCACCGCGCTGACCGCGGAAATCCCCGACGCCGAAGAAGGCAAGCACATCCAGGTTGCCGCCTTCTGCTGGCAGGTCCTGGGCCAGAACGACTTCACCCGGTCTGACGCCATCGTCGCCGTTGGCGGGGGAGCGGTCACCGACCTGGCCGGCTTCGTTGCCGCCACGTGGCTACGCGGCGTCAAAGTCATCCACATGCCCACCAGCCTACTGGGGATGGTGGATGCCTCCGTGGGCGGCAAGACCGGCATCAACACCGCGGAAGGCAAGAACCTGGTGGGCGCGTTCCACCCGCCCGCAGCCGTTCTGGCGGACCTGGACACGCTGGACACCTTGCCAAAGAACGAACTCATTTCCGGCATGGCCGAAGTGGTCAAGTGCGGCTTCATCGCGGACCCCGCCATCCTCGAACTGGTGGAGAAGGACTTTAGCGCGGTCACCGATCCGCGGTCCGGGACGCTCCGCGAGCTCATCGAACGTGCCATCGCCGTCAAAGCCAAAGTGGTCTCCGAAGACCTCAAGGAATCCGGGCTGCGCGAAATCCTCAACTACGGCCACACCCTGGGCCACGCCATCGAACTGGTGGAACGCTACTCATGGCGGCACGGCGCAGCCGTCTCCGTCGGCATGATGTTCGCCGCGGAACTTGCCCGCAGCGTGGGCCGCCTGAGCGATGCCGACGCCGACAGGCACCGAAGCATTCTCGAAGGACTTGGGCTGCCGGTCACCTACCGGCGAGACCGGTGGCAGGGCCTGCTGGACGGTATGCGGCGGGACAAGAAGTCCCGTGGCGACCTGCTGCGGTTCGTGGTGCTGGACGGTGTGGCCAAGCCGGGCATCCTGGATGTCCCCGACACGTCCCTCCTGTTCGCCGCCTACCAGGAAGTCGCTTCCTGATGCACGGCGACATGGAAGGCACCGCCGAATGGCCCGAGGCCGGCTTCCCGGGAATCCGGATCAACCCTGAAACCCTGCTGCCGCAAATCGTCAACGAAGATGCGTGCAGGGAAGCGCTTGCAGCCTCCACCGATCCCGCCGACCGAGTTTTCGTGCTGCTGGTCGAGGGCCACGGGGCAGAAGCTGCCGAACTGCTGGCCGAAGCCCGGTTCAATGATCCTGAATCCTTCCGGTTGCGTGCGTTCGAAGCAGAGGTCCTGAGGGTGTCGAACCGGTTGGACAGGGCCGTGGAGCTCTTCCGCCAGCTGCTGCACGAGGTCCAGGGGACCCCCAAAGAAGCCCTGGCACTGCAGTTCCTTGGCAAAACCCAGTACACGGCCGGGCAGACCTCCGCTGCCGTTGAATCCTTTGCCCGCGCCTTGGACCTGCGCGTGGCACAGTCCGCTGATGCGGCGCTGATCTACTCGTCAACAGTGGCCCTGCAGCGCGCGCGGGACGTACTGGACCTGGCCTGCTGATACCCCGCTTTGGGCCGCCGGGGAAGTCCGCGTCCAATTGCCGGTAGAATAGTTTTTGAATTTTTTCCCAGCACCCCGGATCTTTGACAAAAACGTGCAGGTACGCCATGCGGCGGACTGCCCGGCATAGAACGTCTGACCACGCGCCAGACTGAGAAACCTAAGGAAACCCAGTGGCAACCACGAACGACATTAAGAACGGAACGGTCCTGAAGCTCGAGGGCCAGCTCTGGAACATCATCGAGTTCCAGCACGTCAAGCCCGGCAAGGGTGGCGCTTTCGTGCGTACGAAGATGCGCAACGTGATGTCCGGCAAGGTTGTGGACAAGACGTTCAACGCCGGCCTCAAGATCGAAACCGCCACGGTTGACCGCCGGGACTACCAGTACCTGTACCAGGACGGCGCCGACTTCGTGTTCATGGACACCTCGGATTACGACCAGATCACCGTCTCCGGCGCCACTGTGGGCGACGCCACCAACTTCATGCTCGAGAACCAGATGGTCAACATCGCCATCCACGAGGGCAACCCGCTGTACATCGAACTGCCGCCGAGCGTCGTCCTGGAAATCACCTACACCGAGCCCGGCCTGCAGGGCGACCGCTCCTCCGCGGGAACCAAGCCTGCCACGCTGGAAACCGGCTACGAGATCCATGTTCCGCTGTTCGTCGAAAACAACACCAAGGTCAAGGTGGACACCCGTGACGGCAGCTACCTCGGCCGGGTCTCTGAGTAGTGAGCGCACGCGGTAAAGCCCGCAGCAGGGCACTGGATGTTCTTTTCGAAGCGGAGCAGCGCTCCGTTTCCGCCTTCGACGTCCTGCGTGCACGGCGCGAGAAGACCGACCAGATCGTCAACCCGTACACCCTGGAAATCGTCGAGGGCGTGGTGTCCCGCCAGTCAGCCATCGACGAGTTCCTGGAGACCTATTCGCAGGGGTGGAGCCTGGAGCGCATGCCTTCGGTGGACCGGATCATCCTGCGGATCGGCACCTGGGAACTGCTTTACAACGACGACGTCCCCGATGGCGTTGCCGTCAGCGAGGCCGTGACCCTGGCCAAGACCCTGTCTACGGACGAGTCGCCCCAGTTCATCAACGGGCTCCTGGGACGCCTGCAGCAGCTGAAGCCGTCGCTGCTGGCCTGACCCACGAACAGCTATGAAGGCCGCAACCCCCAGGGGTGCGGCCTTCCGGCGTTAAGGCGGCCAGCCGCCGTCGAACCCTGTCCTGTTCGCGGGCCAGAACCCGCAGGTTTCGGTTCCGCGAACAAGCCAGGGACGGGACGAAGGAACCCAGCGCACCCGGTGGGGGGCTACGCGACGATTGCTGCCCGGAGCGCCAATACCCGCTGCAACTGCTTACGCTCTTCAGCCTGGTGGAGTTGCACATCGCGGCCGCTGAGGATCCGCTGGCGGATATTGGCCAGCAGCGTGGCCGCCCTGAGGAAATCCTTCATCTGTTGTTTCTTGCCGTAGCCGGCTGCCCAGTTCAACACAGTCCGCCGGCCGCCAATGGTGCCCAGCAACTCGACCTCCGCCGGGGTAAACCAGCCCGCGGCGGAGTATTCCAGCAGCCGCTGCCGGGTCAGCCGCTTTTCTGCCACCCGCAGCACAACGATCCCGGCTACAGCGAGGCAGAAAATAGGCACCTGCACCACGATGTAGTCCACCAGGAAGCCGCTGCCCATGCTGTTCCACCGGTTGTGCAGAAACATCGCCGGCAGCAGCCCCACGAAGAAGGCCAGGATGGAAGCTCCGGTGTGCCATCGCCGGGCCGCGAAGCCCATGATGAGCCCGGTGGTCCCGGTGAAGATGGCGTGGGCGAATGGGGACATCACGCCGCGGAGGAAGAACACCTGCGCAAAATCGCCGCCCGGGCCGGGCGCTTCGGCGATGGCGCGGCCGAAGTAGAGGATGTTTTCGGTGAACGCGAAGCCGCCGGCAATCGTGAAGGCGAAAACAACGCCGTCCACCGGACCGTCGAAATGTTTCCTGGCCAGCAGCAGGAGGACCAGCAGGCCAAGGGACTTCGCGAACTCTTCGACGATGGGTGCCTGCACCGTTGCCATGTAGGTCCGCAGGTCCGGTTCATCCGAGAACTGGTACGTCAGCACAAACAGTGGCTGCACCAGCAAAGTCACGGCAATCGACACCGCCGCGCCCCACGTGAAGGCGAAGAACAGCAGCCGCTTTGGCTCCGGCTCCCACCTATCGATGACGACAACAGCCAGCAGTACCAGGGACAGCGGTATCAGGGACGCGACGAAGCCACCCACGAAGCCGGCAGTCCCCGTGTTGGCCAGCAGGAACGGCACCACCAGGAACAGGCTGACGAACGCGAGGATCCCGCCCGCCACTGTGAGGCCGACCAGTCCGCCGTTGAGCCTTCCCGGCCTGCGTGACGCTCCCTGGTCCGGGGGAGGCAGGACGCTGCTGACGGGACGGCCGCGGTGGTCCGGGGCAGCGAGGTAATGCTGCGGTGCCACCTGGCCCATCCAGCTGGGATTCGCTGGGCCGGGCAGGGGACTGGAGGTGCCCGAGTGGGGACCGTAGGGCGGCCCCGACGGCGGCTGGTGGGGATGCATTGACATATCCGCAAGCCTAGGTGGCGGGTTGCCCCGGTCCAAGGACCGTCCGCACGCCGCGTTTCAATGTGACGATCAACGCGTTGATCCGGCGCCGCCGGGCCGCGGGCCTATGGTAATTTTGAAGCGCACATGATCCTTTTTTAATTCCGTCCTGAGAGGCGGGGAAAGGGGAGACGAGCGTTGACATCTGTCACCAGCGCACCGGTTCCAGCCAGGGTAGTACTCAGCCAGGCTGACATAGACCGTGCCCTCACTCGTATTGCCCATGAGATCCTCGAAGCCAACAAGGGATCCCGGGACCTGGTCCTGTTGGGCATTCCCCGCCGCGGGTATCCGCTTGCAGTCCGGCTGGCCGGGAAGATCGCCGCCGCGGACAACACCGTTGACGCCGCCGCCATCGTTGGCCAACTGGACGTCACCATGTTTCGGGATGACCTTTCGCACCAGGGAACACGCCCGCCGTACCCCACCAAACTGCCCCGTACCGGCATCGACAACAAAGTCGTGGTCCTGATCGACGACGTCCTGTACTCCGGCCGGACCATCCGGGCAGCGCTGGACGCCCTCGTGGACCTCGGCCGCCCGCGCATCGTCCGCCTCGCCGTCCTGATCGACCGCGGCCACCGCGAGCTGCCCATCCGCGCCGACCACGTGGGCAAGAACCTGCCCACGTCCTCCGTGGAAAAGGTCCGGGTCCGCCTCGAAGAGACCGACACCCCCGCCGGCGGAGCCCCCGTCAACGAAGTCGTGATTGAGGGTGGACTGTGAAGCACCTGCTCTCCACCCAGGACCTCAGCCTGCACAACGCCATCCGCATCCTCGATACCGCCGAGGAGATGTCGGCTGTAGGCGAGCGCGAAGTCAAGAAGCTCCCCGCCTTGCGCGGCCGCACGGTGGTGAACCTCTTCTTCGAAGATTCCACCCGCACCAGGATTTCCTTTGAAGCGGCGGCCAAGCGGTTGTCCGCGGACGTCATCAACTTCGCCGCCAAGGGATCATCGGTCTCTAAGGGCGAATCCCTCAAGGACACCGCCCAGACGCTGTCCGCGATGGGGGCGGACGCCGTCGTCATCCGCCACTGGGCATCCGGTGCACCGCACCGGCTCGCCGCGACGGACTGGATTGATGCCGGGGTGATCAACGCCGGCGACGGCACTCACGAACACCCCACCCAGGCACTGCTCGACGCCTTCACCATGCGCCGGCACTGGGCGAAACTGTCGGGTACTCCTTCCGAAGGCGCGGACCTGTTGGGCATGCGCGTGGCGATTGCCGGCGATGTCCTGCACTCACGCGTGGCCCGTTCAAATGTGTGGCTCCTGCGCACGCTGGGTGCGGAAGTCACCCTCGTAGCTCCCCCCACCCTGCTGCCCATCGGCGTTGGAAAGTGGCCCTGCAGCGTCAGCTACAACCTCGACGAGACACTCGCCCAGGGCGTTGACGCCATGATGATGCTCCGTGTCCAGGGCGAACGCATGAATGCTTCGTTCTTCCCCAGCACCCGCGAATACTCACGCCGGTGGGGCTTCGATGACAACCGCCTGCGCGCCCTCGACAGCCTGGGCATGAAGGACACGATCATCATGCACCCGGGCCCCATGAACCGGGGGCTCGAAATCAGCGCAGCCGCAGCAGACTCACCCCGTTCCACCGTCCTCGCGCAGGTCCGCAACGGCGTGTCCGTGCGGATGGCTGCGCTGTACCTGCTGCTCTCCGGGGACACCCGGGAAACAGCCGCAACCCCGGTCCTGGCCGCTGCCGGAACCGCCCATTCCACCAAGGAGAGCATCTGATGGCCGGCAACACCGGAACGTACTTGATCCAAGGCGCCTCCATCCTGGGCGGCGAGCCGGCGGACCTGCTGATCCGTGACGGCATCATCGCCGAAGTGGGCACGGGCCTTTCGCCGGAAGGGCAGGACGGGAATGTCACGGTTATCGACGCCGCGGGCCTGGTGGCGCTTCCCGGCATGGTGGATGTCCACACCCACCTCCGTGAGCCCGGCAGGGAGGACGCGGAAACCGTGGAAACCGGAACCCGAGCAGCTGCCCTCGGCGGTTACACGGCCGTCCACGCCATGGCCAACAGCACTCCCGTTGCCGATACCGCCGGTGTGGTAGAGCAGGTCTACAGCCTGGGACGAGCCGCAGGCTGGGTTGACGTCCGCCCGGTGGGCGCCGTCACGGTTGGCCTTGCGGGGGAGCAGTTGGCAGAACTGGGTGCCATGGCCGATTCCCGGGCCCGGGTCAGGATGTTCTCCGACGACGGCATCTGCGTCCACGACCCCGTCCTGATGCGCCGGGCGCTGGAGTACGTCAAGGCGTTCGACGGCGTGGTGGCCCAGCACGCGCAGGAACCGCGCCTGACCGCCGGGGCACAGATGAACGAAGGCGAAGTGTCCGCCGTCCTGGGCCTGACCGGCTGGCCCGCCGTTGCCGAGGAAAGCATTATCGCCCGCGACGTCCTCCTTGCCCAGCACGTCGGCTCCCGGCTGCATGTCTGCCACGTGTCCACCGCCGGTTCGGTTGAGATCATCCGCTGGGCGAAGGAACGCGGAATCAACGTCACCGCCGAGGTCACTCCGCACCACCTGCTGCTCACGGACGACCTGGTCCGCAGCTATGACCCCGTCTTCAAGGTCAACCCGCCGCTGCGCACCGACGCCGACGTCCAGGCATTGCGCGCCGGGCTGGCGGACGGCACCATCGACGTTGTGGGAACCGACCATGCGCCGCACCCCAGCGAGCACAAGGAATGCGAATGGGCGCAGGCGGCCATGGGCATGACCGGCCTTGAAACCGCGTTGTCCGTGGTCCAGCACACCATGATCGAGACCGGCCTGATGACCTGGGCCGACTTCGCCCGCGTCACATCCGCCGCGGCTGCGCAGATCGGCCGGCTGCAAGACCAGGGCCGTCCGCTCGAAGCCGGCGAACCCGCCAACGTCATCCTGGTGGACCCCGCCGCCCGCTGGACCGTGGACCCGTTCAAGATGGCCACCATGGGCCGGAACTCGCCCTTCAAGGGACGCGAGCTCCCGGGCAAGGTGGTGGCCACGTTCTTCAAGGGCCACCCCACCGTCCTGGACGGCGAACTCAACACTCCCTACCCGCACGCCGCAGTCGAGGCTGGCGCCGCCTGATGGAAAAAATACTTCCGGGACTGGCGATGCTGGCGATTATCGCCGTCGTCTTTGTCCTCCTCGGCATTGGCTGGCGCAACCGCCTGAAGCGCCAGTCCGACGTCGGGCCCCTGCCCCAGGCCCCCGCGGAACCGGGTGAGCCGTCCGCCCAAGCGGAGGGACAGTACGTTGCCACCACCACCGGCGGCGACTGGCTTGACCGCGTGGCCGTCCACAGCCTCGGCATCCGCACCAACGCGACCTTGGCCGTGTACCCGGACGGTGTGCTGTTTGACCGCGCCGGCGCCCCCGCCCTCTACATCCCCGCCGCATCGCTCACCGGCGTACGCCATGAAAGCGGGATGGCCGGCAAGTTCGTGGAGAAGGACGGCCTGCTCGTCCTCACCTGGCTCCATGGCACCCACGAACTGGACACCGGATTCCGGACCCGCCGCGCGGCGGACAAGGACACCCTGCACACAGCACTCCAGGAATTGATCTCTTCAGCCCCGGCGGCTGACGCCACCAGTGGAAAGTAAGACAGTGAAAGCGAATACAGTGACTTCAACCACCGCCACCCCGGCAGCCCCCGCTGCGCTCGTCCTCGAAGATGGACGCATCTTCCGCGGCACCAGCTACGGCGCCACCGGAACCGCTCTGGGCGAAGCCGTCTTCGCCACGGGCATGACCGGCTACCAGGAGACCATCACGGATCCCTCCTACGCCCGGCAGCTGGTGGTCCAGACCGCACCGCACATCGGCAACACCGGCGTCAACAGCGAAGACGCAGAATCGCGCCGCATCTGGGTGGCCGGTTACATCGTCCGCGACGCCGCCCGCCGTCCCTCCAACTGGCGCTCCGAACGGTCCCTGGACGAAGAACTCGTCGAGCAGGGCATCGTGGGTATCCAGGGCGTGGACACCCGCGCCATCACCCGCCACCTCCGCGAGCACAAGACCATGCGCGCCGGCATCTTCTCCGGCAACGCCGCCGATGCAACGGATAAGGAACTGGTGGACGCCGTCCTCGCCAGCGCCCCCATGGAAGGCGCCCGCCTGGCCGAGGAAGTCAGCGTTGACGAAGCCTACGTGGTGGAACCCAAGGACCACGGCTGGGACGCCGAACCCCGGTTCAGCATCGCCGCCATCGACCTCGGCATCAAGGCCATGACCCCTGTCCGGTTCGCCGAGCGCGGCGTTCGCGTCCACGTCCTGCCCGCCACCGCCACACTGGAGGACGTCAAGGCGGTCAACCCCGACGGCTTCTTCATGTCCAACGGACCCGGCGACCCCGCCACCGCCGACGCCCAGGTCAAGCTGCTCCGCTCCGTCTTGGACGAGAAGCTGCCGTACTTCGGCATCTGTTTCGGCAACCAGATCCTGGGCCGCGCCCTCGGATTCGGCACCTACAAGCTCCGCTACGGCCACCGCGGCATCAACCAGCCCGTCATGGACCGCCGCACCGGCAAGGTGGAAATCACCTCCCAGAACCACGGCTTTGCCGTGGACGCACCGCTCGACGGCGCCACCCAGGCCCCGGAGGAACGCTACGGACGGGTTGAGGTCAGCCACGTCAGCCTGAACGACGACGTCGTGGAAGGCCTCGCCTGCCTCGACATTCCGGCTTTCTCGGTGCAGTACCACCCCGAGGCCGCGGCCGGTCCGCACGACGCCGCGTACCTGTTCGACCGCTTCATCGACCTGATGGACGGCACCCGGGACGGGAAGACCGCCAACGAGTCCAAGGATCCCGTGGACTCCGCCCACCCCGCGGACGCCGACAACGCAGCAGCGGGCAGCGAAAAATCCGCCGCGCCGAAAAACTCCGACACCAAGACTGAGGACAAGAAGTAATGCCCAAGAGAACTGACCTTAAGAGCGTCCTGGTCATCGGTTCCGGCCCGATCGTCATCGGCCAGGCCGCCGAATTCGACTACTCCGGCACCCAGGCACTGCGTGTCCTCAAGGAGGAAGGCCTCCGCGTCATCCTCGTGAATTCCAACCCGGCCACCATCATGACCGACCCCGAGTTCGCCGACGCCACCTACATCGAGCCCATTACCCCCGAGGTAGTGGAGAAGATCATCGCCAAGGAACGCCCGGACGCTGTGCTGCCCACCCTTGGCGGCCAGACGGCGCTCAACACGGCCATTGCGCTGGACAAGAACGGTGTGCTCGAGAAGTACAACGTGGAACTGATCGGCGCGAACATCGCCGCCATTGAGCTCGGCGAAGACCGCGAAAAGTTCAAGGGCGTGGTTGAGCGCTGCGGCGCCGAATCCGCCCGCAGCCACATCATCCACTCCATGGACGAAGCCCTTGAGGCAGCCAAGGACCTTGGCTACCCGATGGTGGTCCGCCCCTCCTTCACCATGGGCGGCCTGGGTTCCGGCCTGGCCTACAACGAGGACGACCTCCGCCGCATCGTCGGCCAGGGCCTCCAGTACAGCCCCACCAGCGAGGTGCTGCTCGAAGAGAGCATCCTTGGCTGGAAGGAATACGAGCTCGAGATGATGCGGGACAAGAACGACAACGTGGTTGTCGTCTGCTCCATCGAGAACTTCGACCCCGTGGGCGTGCACACCGGCGACTCCATCACCGTGGCACCGGCCCTGACCCTGACTGACCGCGAGTACCAGAAGCTCCGTGACGTCTCCATCGCCGTGATCCGTGAGGTGGGCGTGGACACCGGCGGCTGCAACATCCAGTTCGCCATCGATCCCGCCACCGGCCGCGTGGTGGTCATCGAAATGAACCCCCGCGTCTCCCGTTCCTCGGCCCTGGCGTCGAAGGCCACCGGGTTCGCGATCGCCAAGATCGCCACCAAGCTGTCCCTGGGCTACACGCTGGACGAGATCCCCAACGACATCACCCAGAAGACCCCGGCGTCCTTCGAACCGACGCTCGACTACGTTGTGGTCAAGGTTCCCCGCTTCGCGTTCGAGAAGTTCCCGGCCGCGGACAACACCC
Source organism: Pseudarthrobacter sp. 1G09 (assembly GCF_050038305.1). Classification (NCBI taxonomy): domain Bacteria; kingdom Bacillati; phylum Actinomycetota; class Actinomycetes; order Micrococcales; family Micrococcaceae; genus Pseudarthrobacter; species Pseudarthrobacter sp. 1G09. Next base: position 2,388,588 of record NZ_CP188306.1, on the reverse strand, counting down.
TCACCACCACCATGAAGTCGGTGGGCGAAGCCATGGCCATGGGCCGCAACTTCACCGAAGCCCTGCAGAAGGCCCTCCGCTCCCTGGAGCAGAAGGGCTCGCAGCTGGACTTCAGCTCCGTCCCGGAGTACGAGGTCGCCGAGCTCATCGAAAAGGCCAAGCGCCCCACCACCGACCGCCTGTACCAGGTGCAGCGCGCCCTGCTGGGCGGCGCCACCGTGGAACAGCTCTTCGAGGCCACCAAGATCGATCCCTGGTTCCTGGATCAGCTCGAACTCCTCAATGAGGTTTCCCGGGAGATCCGCCAGGCCGGCGCTCTGACCACGGACATGCTGCAGCGCGCCAAGCGCCACGGTTTCTCCGACGAGCAGATCGGTGCGCTGACGCACAACTCCGAGGCCGTGGTCCGCGGTGTGCGCCAAGCCCTGGGCATCCGCCCCGTCTACAAGACCGTGGATACATGCGCCGCCGAGTTTGCCGCGTACACGCCGTACCACTACTCGGCCTACGACGAGGAGGATGAGGTTGCGCTGCACTCCAAGCCGTCCATCCTGATCCTCGGTTCCGGCCCGAACCGCATCGGCCAGGGCATCGAGTTCGACTACTCCTGCGTCCACGCGTCCATGGCGCTGCGCAAGGCCGGCTACGAGACCGTCATGGTGAACTGCAACCCGGAAACCGTCTCCACGGACTACGACGTCTCCACCCGCCTTTACTTCGAGCCGCTGACGCTCGAGGACGTGCTGGAGGTCATCGCGGCTGAGGAACGCACCGGCGGCGTCATGGGTGTATTCGTCCAGCTCGGCGGCCAGACCCCACTGAAGCTGGCCCAGCAGCTGGCCGATGCCGGGGTGCCCATCCTCGGCACCTCCCCGGAGGCCATCGACCTCGCCGAACACCGCGGCGCCTTCTCCCGCGTATTGGACAAGGCCGGCCTGGTATCCCCGAAGAACGGCACCGCCGTGTCCTTCGAGGACGCCAAGAAGATCGCCGACGAAATCGGCTACCCGGTGCTGGTCCGCCCGTCCTACGTCCTCGGCGGCCGCGGCATGGAGATCGTCTACGATGAGCCCAATCTGTCCCGCTACATCGCCAACGCCACGGAGATCACCCCGGACCACCCGGTCCTGATCGACCGCTTCCTGGAAGACGCCGTCGAAATCGACGTCGATGCCCTCTTCGACGGAACCGACATGTACCTGGGCGGCATCATGGAGCACATCGAGGAAGCCGGAATCCACTCCGGCGACTCCGCCTGTGTCCTGCCGCCGATCACGCTGGGGAGCAACGTCGTCGAGCGCGTCCGTACCGCTACCCGCGCCATCGCCGAGGGCGTGGGCGTCCGCGGACTGATCAACATCCAGTTCGCGCTGGCCTCCGACGTCCTGTACGTCCTGGAAGCCAACCCGCGGGCCTCGCGCACCGTGCCGTTCGTCTCCAAGGCCACCGGCGTCCAGATGGCCAAGGCGGCCGCCCTGATCGGTACCGGCGTCACCATCAACCAGCTCCGCACTGCCTACAAGATGCTGCCCGAAACCGGCGACGGGTCCACGCTGCCCCTTGACGCTCCCGTGGCCGTCAAGGAAGCGGTGCTGCCGTTCAGCCGCTTCCGCACCCTTGAAGGAAAAGTGGTGGACTCCCTGCTTGGCCCGGAAATGCGCTCCACCGGCGAAGTCATGGGCATCGACAAGCATTTCGACACGGCCTTTGCCAAGAGCCAGGCCGCCGCGAACAACGCCCTGCCCACCGAAGGAAAGATTTTTGTTTCGGTGGCCAACCGCGACAAGCGCTCGGTGATCATGGGAGTGAAGCGGCTCTCCGACCTCGGCTTCGAGATCGTGTCCACCGGCGGCACCGCCGACGTCCTGCGCCGTAACGGCATCCAGGCCACCCCCGTGCGCAAGGTCGCCGAAGGCTCCAGCGCCGAGGGCGAAGGCACCATCGCGGATCTGGTGATCGCCGGCGAGATCGACATGGTCTTCAACACCCCCTCAGGCGGCGAAGCCCGCAGCGACGGCTACGAACTCCGCGCGGCCGCAACGTCCATCGGCATTCCCTGCATCACCACGGTGGCCGAGTTCAACGCGGCCGTGCAGGCGATCGAGGCCATGCGCACGTACGAATGGTCCGTCACCAGCCTCCAGGAACACGCCGCAGCCCTGGGCGAAGCCCAGAAGGCCGCAGCCGCGAAGTCAGACCTGCAGCATGCCTGAGCAGGTACCAGCGCAAGCTGAAGCGCAGGGCCGGGAGTCGTTCGGCTCCCGGCTCGGCGCCGCCATGGCCTCCCGCGGCCCGCTGTGCGTGGGCATCGACCCGCACCCGGCACTGCTTAGGAGCTGGGGATTGGCCGACGACGTCGCGGGCCTGCGCCGCTTCTCGCTCACCGTGGTGGAAGCGGTGGCGTCGCTCGCTGCCGCAGTCAAGCCGCAGGTGGCGCTCTTCGAGCGCCACGGCTCCGCCGGCATGGCGGTGCTGGAGGAAGTCCTGGCCGAGGCGCGGGACCAGTCCGTCCTGACCATCGCAGACGCCAAGCGCGGCGATATCGGCTCCACCATGGCCGCCTACGCCGATGCCTGGCTTCGCGACGGGTCTCCGCTGGCTGCAGATTCTGTCACCCTCAGCCCCTACCTCGGCTTCGAGTCCCTGCGCCCGGCGCTGGACCTCGCGGCCGAGACCGGGCGCGGTGTCTTCGTCCTGGCGCTGACCTCCAATCCGGAGGGCGCCTCCGTGCAGCACGTCGGGGGAGCGGATTCGGTGGCACGCCGGATCACGTCCGCAGCAGCCCGCGAGAACGAGCGGTACCAAGGAAGCCTGGGCTCGGTGGGCCTGGTGGTGGGGGCCACCGTCGGCAGCGCCCTGGCGGACCTTGACCTTGACCTCGCAGCCGTCCGGGGCCCCATCCTGGCTCCCGGGCTGGGCGCCCAGGGGGCAACACCGGCCGACCTGCGGGCCACCTTCGGGGATGCCTATCCGCTGGTCCTGGGCACCTCCAGCCGGGACATCCTGGCTGCCGGCCCGGAACACCGCGGATTACGGGAAGCCGCGCAGCGGACCCTGGCAGGCCTGCGCCAGGGCTGAGCCGGGAATAGTTCCCGGTTTGCGCCCATCCATTGATTCATCCAGCACCAAAGGGTAGTTTCAGGACAGGTCCAAGGGCGGCCGCCCTTGGATAAATTCCGCCGATTCCGGGGGTATGCGCCATGGTACTGCGACCGTTATCCGCGTCGGAACGGGCCGAGGCCCTGGGCAAGGCGGCAGCCGCACGGGCAGCCCGGGCTGCCGCCAAGGAAAGCCTCAAGAACGGCAAACGGTCCGCATCCGACATCATCGACTCGGCTGCCGCCGACGACGCCCTGGCGAGGATGCGGGTGTCGGAACTCCTCGAAGCGCTGCCGGGCATTGGCAAGGTGCGGGCGGCCGCCATCATGGAACAACTGGGCATCGCCGCGTCCCGCCGCGTCCGGGGACTCGGCGTTCACCAACGGCGGGCGCTGGTAGATTTTATAGACGAACATTAGGGCCGGCCGGCGCCGGCCCACCCGAAACCCCCAAACCTCGGCAAAGGAATACGTGAGCAAGAAACCCGGACTGACAGTCCTCGCAGGTCCGACAGCTGTTGGCAAAGGCACCGTATCCACTTACATCCGCGACAACTACCCCGAGGTCTGGCTCTCCGTCTCAGCCACCACCCGTGCCCCCCGCCCGGGCGAGGTGGACGGCGTGCACTACTTCTTCAAGTCCACGGAGGAGTTTGAACGGCTCATCGCGGAGGGTGAACTCCTCGAGTGGGCAGTAGTGCACGGCCAAAACACCTACGGCACGTTGAAGAGCACCGTCAACGAGGCCATTGAGGATGGGCGTTCCGTCCTTCTGGAAATCGACCTCCAGGGTGCGCGCCAGGTCAAGGAAGCCGTTCCGGACGCCAAATTCGTGTTCCTCGCCCCGCCCACCTGGGACGAAATGGTGCGCCGGCTCGTGGGCCGCGGCACAGAAACCCCCGAAGAACAGCAGCGCCGACTGGAAACCGCTAAACTGGAACTTGCTGCTGAACCGGAGTTCGACCACACCGTCATCAATGACGACGTCCGCCGGGCAGCGGACGAGCTTGTTTCACTCATGGGGCTGACCCCTCATGCACACCTGCAGGAACCGTCAGCCCGCTAGAATTTTGGAGAATTCGTGTCCACGAACCTTGAAGGCATCATCAACCCGCCGATCGACTCGCTGCTCGAAGCAGCCGACTCCAAGTACGGCCTGGTGATCTTCGGTGCCAAGCGCGCTCGTCAGATCAACGCCTACTACGCCCAGCTGCACGAGGGACTCTTCGAGTACGTCGGCCCCCTGGTAGACACCAAGCTGAACGAGAAGTCCCTCTCGATCGCCCTGCGCGAGATCAACGAGGGCAAGCTGGTATCCACACCGATCGAAGCCGCAGAGTAACAATCTGCCGCATGACGTGCTGCTGACGGAGGTCACGTGCGCATAGTCCTCGGAGTCGGAGGAGGGATAGCCGCCTACAAGGTGGCATCGCTCCTCCGGCTTTTTACTGAAGCCGGCCACCATGTCACGGTCATCCCCACTGAGGCGGCAACCCGCTTCGTGGGGACTGCCACCTGGGAGGCCCTCTCCGGCAACCCCGTGAGCAACAGCGTCTTCGACGACGTCCACCAGGTCAACCACGTCCGGCTGGGCCACGAGGCAGACCTCGTGGTCATCGCCCCGGCCACGGCCGACCTCCTGGCCAAAGCAGCCACGGGCCAGGCAGGCGACCTCCTCACCAACACGCTGCTGATGGCCCACGGCCCTGTTCTTTTCGCGCCCGCCATGCACACCGAGATGTGGCAGCACCCCGCAACCCGGGCCAACGTGGAAACACTCCGCGCCCGCGGTGCTGCGGTACTGGAGCCGGCCTCCGGCAGGCTCACGGGCTCGGATTCCGGGCCGGGACGGCTGCCTGAACCTGACGCCATTTTCGACGCCGCCATGGCACTGGTCCACGGGCAAACCGATTTCCAGCTTCCGCTGGCCGGCAAGACCGTCACCATCAGCGCCGGTGGAACACGCGAACCACTGGATCCCGTCCGCTTCCTGGGCAACCGGTCCTCCGGCAAGCAGGGCGTCGCCCTGGCCGTCGCCGCCCGGAATGCCGGGGCAACCGTCCGGCTGCTGGCAGCGCACATGGAAGTTCCGCCGCCCCCCGGCGTCGAGGTGGTCAACGTCGAAACTGCCCTGCAGTTACGCGAGGCCGCGCTGGCTGCCGCCGCTGATTCCGACGTCGTCATCATGTCCGCCGCCGTGGCAGACTTCCGCCCCGCGGAAATCTCGGACACAAAAATCAAGAAACGCGACGACACCGCAGATCCCGTCATCACCCTGGTCCGCAACCCGGACATCCTGCAGGAGCTCGTCGAGCGGCGCAACCAGGGCGTCACCGGTCCTGCAACGGACGGCCAGCTCATTGTGGGCTTCGCTGCCGAAACGGGCGACCAGCACGGGGATGTCCGTGCCTACGCGGAGGCCAAACTCCAGCGCAAGGGCTGCGACCTGCTGGTGGTCAACCATGTCGGCTCGGACAAGGTCTTCGGCAAGGACACCAATTCGGTGGTCATCCTGGCCCGTTCCGGCTCCGAACCCCAAGAGGCGTCCGGCACCAAGGCAGACGTTTCCGCGGCCATCATCAGCCGCATCGGCTTCGAGCTGAACCAGGTGTCGCCCCGGGCGTGACGTGTTTAGTACCACGTTTGCTTAGTACCGTGACATCCAGCGACGTCTCCTGACGGCTGCGCGTGATCCAACCAGTAAGGTAGTTGAGTGACTTTACCGCTGCACCTTCACCAGACCTCCGGGGCTACGCCCTCGTCCCTTCGGCTCTTCACCTCGGAGTCCGTCACCGAAGGCCACCCGGACAAGATCTGCGACCAGATCAGTGACGCCATCCTGGATGCGCTCCTTGCGGCCGATCCGGAGTCCCGCGTAGCCGTGGAAACCATGGCCACCACCGGGCTGGTGCACGTCGCCGGCGAAGTCACCACCGACGCCTACGTGGAGATCCCGCAGATTGTCCGGGAGACCATCCTCGGCATCGGCTACGACTCGTCCGCCAACGGCTTCGACGGCGCACGCTGTGGAGTGTCGGTTTCCATCGGGCAGCAGTCCAATGACATCGCCGGGGGAGTGTTCAATTCCCTCGAGGCCCGTGAAGGACGCCAGGAGGACGACTACGACCTTCAGGGCGCCGGAGACCAGGGCCTGATGTTCGGGTATGCGAGCGACGAAACGCCGTCCTACATGCCCACCCCCATCTGGCTGGCGCACCGCCTGTCCGAACGCCTCACGGAAGTCCGCAAATCCGGCGAACTTGCCTACCTGCGCCCCGATGGCAAGACCCAGGTCACGGTAGGTTACGACCACGACAGGCCTGTGTCCGTTGAAACCGTGGTGATCTCGAGCCAGCACGCTGAGGGCGCCAGCCTGGAACAGCTCCGGGCCGACCTCGCCGCCGTCGTCATCAAACCAGTCCTCGCCGCCGCGAACCTCGACATTTCCCGGGCGGCCAACATCCTCAACCCCGCCGGCGAATTCGTCATCGGCGGTCCTGTGGGTGACGCCGGCCTGACCGGCCGAAAGATCATCGTCGACACCTATGGCGGCATGGCCCGCCACGGCGGCGGCGCATTCTCCGGCAAGGACCCGTCAAAGGTGGACCGTTCCGCCGCATACGCCATGCGGTGGGTCGCCAAGAACGTCGTGGCCGCCGGACTGGCAAAGCGTGCCGAGATCCAGATTGCGTACGCGATCGGCCAGGCCCGCCCCGTCGGCACCTACGTTGAAACGTTCGGCACCGAGACGGTTGACCCTGCACGGATCAGTGCCGCCATCGCCGAGATCTTCGACCTCCGCCCACGGGCCATCATCGATGCCCTGGACCTGAAGCGCCCCATCTACGCCAAGACGGCAGCGCACGGACACTTCGGCCGGGACGATCCCGACTTCACCTGGGAACGCCTTGACCGCGTTGACGACCTGAAGGCCTACTTCAACGCCTAGCCTCCAGGCTGCGGGGGACGCGCCGCCGTGCACAAGCCGCGCGGATGTCGGTGCCCCGTGGTTGGCTGGCCTTTTCCGCCCGGGAGCTGAACGGAGGTAGCCGCCATGGCCAACGACTCCGCACAGCCCTCTCTGGATCTTTCCGTCCCGGGCGGCGGGCCCGTCCAGCCCACGCTGTTGCAGGGCTTCCCTGCCAGCACCCATCCGGTGGGCATACCCCTCGCAGAACACCTGCCGGTGGCGCGGGTCATGGTCGAATCCTCCTTGCCGCACCTCGACCGCCCCTTCGACTACGCCGTCCCCGCGGCCATGGACGCCGACGCCAAGCCCGGGGTCCGCGTCAAAGTGCCCTTCAACGGTCAACAGCTCAACGGCTTCCTGATGGACAGGTTTTCCGTTTCTGACGCCGGCCACACACTGGTGCCGCTGGCGAAGGTGGTCTCCCCGGTAACTGTCCTCACCCCGGCCGTGGCAGAACTCGCCAGCGCCGTTGCAGCCCGGTATGCGGGAACCGTCAGCGACGTCCTTCGCCTCGCGGTGCCGCCACGCATGGCCAGGCTGGAAAAGGAATATCTTTCCGGTCCCGAAGAAGCAGTGCCTGTGCCGGCCGGCCGTGAAGGCGAGGGCAGCCCGTCCTTCGGCGCGTGGGCCGGCTACCGTACCGGCCTGGCCTTCCTCCGCCATCTCTCCGCCGGCGGATCCCCCCGCGCCGTCATCAATCCGCTTCAAGGATATGGCCCGTCCGGGTGGCCCCAACTGCTGGCCGAGGCGGTTGCCGCCACCTACGCCGCCGGGCGCGGAGCCGTGGTGGTGGTGCCGGACTACCGCGACCTTGACCGGCTGGAGCAGGCTCTCACGGCACTGATTCCGGCGGAGGCGGTGGCCAGGCTCACCGCCGACGACGGGCCCACACCGCGGTACCGCAGTTTCCTGCGGCTCCTGGCCGGCACTGCCCGGGTTGCCATCGGCACCAGGTCGGCAGCGTTCGCGCCAGTGGCCAACCTCGGCCTGGTGGCTTGCTGGGACGACGGTGACGATCTCCACATTGACCAGCGCGCCCCCTACGCCCACACCCGCGAGGTCCTGCTCCTGCGCGCCGAACAGGAAGGTACGGCCTGCCTCCTTGCCGGTCATGCCCGGAGTACCGAGGTGCAGAGGCTGGTTGACGCCGGCTGGGCCCTCCCCGTCGAACCGGACCGGCAGACCATCAGGCGCACGGTACCGCGGGTCCTTAATACCGCAGACAGCTTCGAGCAGGAACGCGACCCCCTCGCCCGGATCGCACGCCTGCCCGGTGCCGCGTGGCGGGCCGCCAAGGAAGGGCTCGAACGGGGGCCTGTCCTCATCCAGGTGGCGCGGGCAGGCTACGCGCCGTCACTGGTGTGCGAATCCTGCCGCGAACCTGCCCGGTGCGGCAACTGCCAGGGGCCGCTGGCCTTGGGCGGAAGCTCTGCCATACCCCAGTGCCGCTGGTGTTCGACGCCGGCACCGGACTGGCGGTGCGTGCACTGCACCGGGCGGCGGCTTCGCAAGGGCGCCACGGGCGTGCTGCGGACGGCGGAGGAACTGGGCCGCGCTTTCCCCGGCACCAGCGTGGTGACATCTTCCGGCGATCATGTGAAGGCCGCGGTAGGCCACGGCAAGGCACTCGTGGTGGCCACGGTGGGAGCTGAACCGGTGGCCGAGGGAGGCTACGCCGCAGCGCTGCTGCTGGACGGCGATTCGTTGCTGCGCCGCGAAACGCTTCGCGCCGGCGAGGACACCGTCCGGCGGTGGTTCAACGCTGCAGCCCTGGTGCGTCCCGCTTCCGAGGGCGGGCTGGCCGTCATTACTGCCGGGGATACAGCTGCCGTGGGTGCGTTGCTGCGCTGGGATCCGGCGGGCTACGCCCACCGGGAATTGTCGCTGCGGGTCGAACTGCAGCTTCCCCCCGCCGTCCGGATTGCCTCCGTTACAGGCCCGCGGGCCGCCGTCGAACACTTCACCGGCGCAGTTTCGGCAGACCTGGCCGGCTCCGGCATCCACCTGCGCCTGGCAGGTCCTGCACCGGTGCTGCTGGCCGGACCGCCGGCTGCCGGCCGCTCCGGCGAGGACGTCCGGACCCTGCTGTTCTTCCCCTACGGCCAGGCCGCCGTCGTCGTGCGCGTCCTGCGCGCTACCCGTTCAGCGGTGGCTGCCAAACGGGCCTTCGATCCCTTCCAGCTCCGCCTGGACGGCGTGGACGTCCTCTAATGGAGGCGGCTCCGCTGCGGAAGGTTGCTACCGGCGCCGTTTCGCCACGATTTCCCGGGCCGTGTCCATCAGCTGGCGTGCTGATTCATCCCAGGTGAATTCGTTGGCGCGGATAACGGACAGCCGGGAGATCTCCTGCCAGTGTTCGTCATCCTGCAACCGGGCCACGGCCTCCGAGAACTGGGAGGGTGAGGCGGGGTCGACGTAGGTGGCAGCGTCCCCGCCCACTTCCCGGAAGATGGGAATGTCGCTGGCGATCACAGGTGTGCCCAAGGCCATGGCTTCCACGAGGGGGAGGCCATAGCCTTCGGCGCGGGACAGGCTCACCAGGGCAGTGGCCGTCCGCAGGAACACATCGTACTCCGCGTCCGTCACCCCGTTGTGGAAGATCACTGAGGCTCCGGCCGGGACCAGCAGCTCCAGCTCTGCGCGCCGCTCGGGCGTGATCCGGCTCAGCAGGTGCAGGGTGTAGCCGGGCAGGCCTGCCATCCCGGCCAGCATCGTTTCCACGTTCTTGTAGGGCATGAACGAGCCCATGTAGACGATGGTCTTGTCGGCGCCGTTGCCAGGGTGGCGCGGTTCCTGCGCGGGCTGGGGTGCGTTGCTGATGATCCGCACCGGACGCCTGGTCAGGCGGTACTTGGCGATCAGGGCCTCAGTGGTACGGCTGATGGTGGCTACGGTGTCGGCCCGGTTGAGGAGCAGCCGCTGGGGCCAGTAGGCCTTGTGGTAGAGCCGCCACAGCAGCCGCACCGGCGCGGGGAGGAACCCCGGCGGGGCGGGGTGTTCGTAGTAGATCAGGTCGTGCAGCGTCAGCACCAACCCGTACTTGCGTCCCCAGGTTCCCATGGTCTGCATGGGACAGACCACCACATCGGCGTTCAGGGGATTCACCTTGCGCGCAACGAACAGTTCCAGCGGTGAGAGCGGACTGTTGATGAGGGTGTAGGGAACGTCCGGCAGCAGGGCCAGTTGCCGCTTGTCCGATATCAGCATGCTGACGTCCGCGATCTTCGCCGTGGCCGCGATCAGGCTGGCACCGTAGCGGCTGATGCCGTCGTGGTGGTCGGTCCGGGTAAAACGGGCGTCGATGACGATCTTCACGCGGGGTGGTCCTTCAGGAAGGTTCGGATATGGCGGGCGGCCGGTTTCGGCGTCTCGTAGTGGATCAGGTGCCCGACGCCGGGGATCACCTTGAGTTCGGCGTCCGGCAGGAGCGCCAGGAGTTTGTGCTGGTCCGGCAGGGTGGCGATTTCGTCTTTCTCCCCGGCGATCAGGAGCACGGGAATTTTGAGGCCGGCGGCCACTTCGCTGACGTGGTGGCTGACCGAGGCCGTGAAGGACTCCAGCAGGCTGTCCCTGTCCGCGAAGGAACTGAAGTAGGCGTGGTGCTGGCCGTGGATGAAGGCGCGGAGCTCCCTGTCTCCGGTCTTTGCCATGGTTTCACTCATGATCCGGACAATCAGCGGGTTGCGGAGCAGCGCGTGGCCTGCCTTGCCGGGGAGTCGGGCGGCGAGGCGGTAGTAGAGGACCGCCAGCCTGGTCATGATTCCCTTGGGGCCCTCAAGGGCCGGGGCGGCGATGGGATTGACCAGGATGAGCGGGTTCACGGCCCCAGGGTGGCGGGCCGCAAAGTGCGAGGCGACGATGGATCCGAACGAATGCCCGAGGAGAACCGTGTCCGGCCCCAGGGACAGGGCCTCCATGAACGCTGTGATGAACCGGCCGTACTGTTCCACCGAGTGGGCGCCGGACGGGAATGCCGCGGAACTTCCGAAGCCGGGCAGGTCCGGCATGATGATCCTCATATCGGGGAGCTCATCGGCAACCCGCAGGAGTCCGTGGTGGTCACCGCGGAATCCGTGAATGACCAGTATGGTCCGCGTTCCGGGCTGCACCTGCACCGGCTCGTAGGTCCAGTAGGCAACGGACGCGCCGTCGAGGTCCAGCGTCGAAGCGGTGGTGCGGGCGGCCAGGTCCGCGCTGAAGAAGCTGGGCGTGCCGGAGCCGCCCGGGTGTGTTGTGTTCATGCGGGGGTCCTAGTTGACGTTGTCCGGGTGGGAGCCGGTGCGGTGACCGCGGTCCAGGCCTGCGAGCGCCGCCATGTCCCGGGATGACAGCTCGAACCCGAAGACATCAAGGTTCTCGCGGATGCGTGCCTCTGAGCTGGCCTTCGGGATGGCGACGTGGCCCAGCTGCATGTGCCAGCGGAGAATGACCTGCGCGGGAGTCCGCCGGTGCTCGGCAGCGCAGGCCTGGATGACGGGGTCGGCCAGGACCTGGCCGCGCCCCAGGGGGCTCCACGCCTCGGTCAGGATGCCGAGTTCCTGGTGCCTGCGGCGGAGCTCCTCCTGCTGGAGCCAAGGGTGGAGTTCGATCTGGTTGACGGCCGGCACCACTTCGGCCGTCTGCAGGAGCCGGTCCAGGTGGGCCGGCTGGAAGTTGCTGACGCCAATGGCCCGCACCCTGCCCTCCCGGTACAGCGTTTCGAGGGCGCGGTAGGTTTCCGGGAACAGACCTTTGCGCGGGCAGGGCCAGTGGATGAGGTACAGGTCCACGTAGTCCAGCCCCAGGTTGACCATGGAGTCATCGAAGCCGCGCAGGGCTGCATCGTAGCCGTGGTGATCGTTCCAGAGTTTGGTGGTGACAAAGACATCTTCCCGGGAGATCCCCGGAAACAACTCCCCGGATCCTCCACTGCTGCCCGCGGACGGGGAGCCGAGCTGGGCACTGATGCCCCGTGCCACGCCCGTTTCGTTCCCGTACATGGCAGCTGTGTCAAAGTGGCGGTAGCCGGCGGCGAGCGCTGTCTGCACCAGCCCTGCGGCGTCGGCAGGCGGCACCTTGTAGAGCCCGAACCCGAGCTGGTTGATCAGCACGCCGTTGTTCAGGCTCAGCCGCGGTGAGGTTTTCATGGTTCCGACTCTACCCATTGCGTGGGGCCAGGCTTTCGAAATCCACCAGGCGGCGCGCGGTGGCCTCGTCCAGGATCAGGTCGGTGGCCAGGTTGGCTGCCAGGGCGCCGCGCAGGCCGTTGATCTTGGACACGCCTGACACCACGCAGATCCTTCTGCGGACCTGCTTGAGCTCGGCCAGGGCCGGGCCGGTGGAGCGTTCGTTCAGGATGATCCCGTCGGAGGAGCCGTCGCTGCGGAAGAACACCGTGGCAACGTCGCCCACCACATCGGAGGTGGCCAGGATGTTGAGGTCGGTTTCATCGAGGTAGCCGCCTGCATAGACGTGGCTGGGGTAGTCGGCGTTGACGGAGCCAACACCGAAGATGGCGATGCTCATCTTGGCCTGCAGCTCAAGGATGCGCTGCACGCTACGTTCATTCCACATGGCGGTTTTGGTTGCGGCATGGTCGAAGAAGGCAGGTACGGGGAACTGTTCCACGCGGGCACCGTAGGCGCTTCCGAACCTGCGCATAATGTCGCTGGCGTAGGTGATGCCTGTGGTGTGCATGTTGCCCGCGCCGTTCAGTTGCACGATGACGCTGTCGTGGGTGATCTTCCTGGTCAGGTGCCGGCTAACGGCGCTCAGGGTGGAGCCCCAGGCCACTCCGATGATGGCGTTGGAGTCCACCAGCGGCCCGATGGTGCGCGCAGCCTGCATGGCCACCCGGTCAAGGGTTTCCGCTTCATTCAGGGTCTCCAGGACAGGGACCACGTGAACGTCCACGTTAAAGCGCCGGCGGATCATGCCCTCAAGCTCAGGGCCGGTATCGAGCGGGTTACGGATCTGCACCTGCACCAGGCCGGAGTCACGGGCAGCCGAGAGCAGCCGCGAAACCGTGGAACGGGACGTCCGGAGTTCGCGCGCAATCGCATCCATGGTGAGGTCCTGCAGGTAATACATTTGTGCAGCGCGGAGCGCGTCTGCGTGCCGGGAGGCGGCCATTTCCCGTCCGATCTGCACATTTGTGCATAGTGCTTGACTCCATTTTCCATTACTCCAAAGAATGGTGCATACAGCGCCGCATCCACGGCGCGGACGCACCATGCACGCAAAGCCCAAGGGAGTCGTTTTGGGACCCAAGGAACCAACTGTCCAACCATCCGCAGCACCCGCGCCAAAGCCGGCAGCGGAACGCAATTCCGTCCACAACCTCAGGCTCCGGCCGCACGCGAAAGTGCTGGTGGTCGGCGGAGGCATCAACGGCGTCGGAACCTTCCGGGACCTTGCGCTGCAGGGCGTTGACGTTGCCCTCGTGGAACGCGGGGACTACTGCCAGGGCGCCAGCGGAGCGTCGTCCCACATGATCCACGGCGGCATCCGCTACCTGGAAAACGGCGAGTTCCGGCTGGTCCGCGAATCAGTAGTGGAACGCAACAGGCTGCTGCGGATCGCGCCCCACTACGTCAAGCCGCTGCAGACCACCATTCCCATCTTCAGCACGTTCTCCGGCATCCTTTCGGCGCCGTTGCGGTTCCTGACGCACAAGCAGCAGGGCCGGCCGAAAGAGCGCGGCGCCTTCCTCATCAAGCTGGGACTCAGCCTTTACGATTCCTTCTCCAGGGACGGCGGCAGTGTTCCGCGGCACCAGTTCCGCGGACACAAGCGCGCCCTCGCGGAACTGCCGGACCTTCGGCCCGACATCAAATACGCGGCCACCTACTTTGACGCTTCGGTGCACAACCCCGAGCGCCTCACGCTGGACGTCCTGCAGGACGGCGAGAAAGCCGGCCAGGGAAGCACCGCACGCGCCAGCAACTACCTTTCCCTGCAGTCCATGACCTCCCGCCCCAATCCCGGCACCGGCAAGGGCGGCACCGTCCGGCTGCGCGACGAACTGACAGGGGAGGAGTTCGACTTCACTGCCGACGTCATCGTGAACACCACCGGCGCCTGGGTGGACCTGACCAACGACGCCATGGGGACCACGTCGTCGTTCATGGGCGGCACCAAGGGCTCCCACATTGTGCTCGACTCTCCCGAGCTGCTCGCTGCATGCCGGGGCCGGGAGATCTTCTTCGAACACACTGACGGCCGGATCGTCCTCATCTACCCGATGGGGGACCGGGTCCTGGTCGGCACCACCGACGTCGACGCCGATATGTCACAGGACGCCGTCTGCACCGACGAGGAAATCGACTACTTCTTCGAGCTCGTGGGGCATGTGTTCCCGAACGTCCCGGTCACGCGTGACCAGATTGTCTACACCTTCTCAGGAGTCCGTCCGCTGCCCAGGCACGATGCCACCCAGCCGGGCTTCGTCTCCCGTGACTACCGCATCGAAACCCGCCGCCCGGCAGCCACGGGGACCGGCGCCGTCGTACTCAGCCTGGTAGGCGGCAAATGGACCACCTTCCGTGCCCTTGCCGAGCACCTCACCAACGATGTCCTGGCAGAGCTCGGCATGCACCGCAAAATCTCGACCGCGCAGCTGCCCATTGGCGGCGGCGCCGGGTTCCCGGCGGACGACGCCGGAGTACAGCGGTGGCTCAAGGCCCACATGGGCCACGGCCGGGACGCGGACCGCACCGCCGGTCTCCTGACCAGGTACGGCACCCGCGCCGAAGCGGTAATCGAGCACCTCGACGCCGGTCCGGACCGGCTCCTGCACTCGACCCGCGAACTGAGCGTCCGCGAACTGGAGTTCATGGCAGCCCACGAACAGGTGGGGCACCTGGTGGATGTGCTGATCCGGCGCACCTCCCTGGCTTTCCGGGGACTCGTGACCGGCGAACTGCTGAACGAGGTGGCAGACATCCTGTCCGCTCCGCTGCAGTGGGACGCTGCCGCCCGGAGCGCCGAGATCAGCCACGCCCAGGAAGTCCTGCAACGGCTGCACAGAGTGGAAACACACAGCCTGGTCGCTTAGGCCGGGCTGCCAGCCGGGACGAAACACCGTCCCGGCCCGACGGCCCTTCAACCCGCGAAGGGCCAACAACAAAATAAAGAGGAGTCAAAGATGTCTCTTGGAATTGTTTTCTTATCCGAGGTGTTCGGAACGGCGATGCTCACCCTGCTGGGCTGCGGCGTTGTTGCCAACGTCGCCCTGCGGGGAACGAAAGGCAACAGTGGCGGGTTCCTGATGGTCACCTGGGGATGGGGTATCGCCGTATTCTGCGGCGTGTTCGTCGCCGCAAAGTCGGGGGCGCACCTGAACCCGGCCGTGACCGTGGGCCTGCTCATCAACGGGAAGGCCGAGTACGCTCCCGGCGTCGCCGTGGACGTAGCGTCGACACTGACCTACTTCGCCGGTGAAATGCTGGGCGCCTTCCTTGGCGCTGTGGTCTGCTGGCTCGCCTACAAGCAGCACTTCGACACGGAAGAGGCCGCGGCCAGCAAGCTCGGCGTCTTCTCCACCGGCCCCGCCCTCCGCTCCACCCCCTGGAACCTGGTCACCGAGATCATCGGCACGTTCGTACTCGTGTTCGTCATCCTCACCCTGGGTGGCACCCCCTCGGGCCTCGGGCCGCTGGCAGTCGCACTGCTCGTCGTAGGCATCGGCGTCTCGCTGGGCGGCCCCACCGGCTACGCCATCAACCCCGCCCGAGACCTCGGTCCCCGCATCGCCCACGCCCTGCTTCCCATCCGGGGCAAGGGTTCCAGCGACTGGGGCTACTCCTGGATTCCGGTAGTCGGTCCCCTGGTGGGCGGTGCCCTCGGCGGCATCGTCGCACGGATCGTCCCCATCATCATCACTGCCGCTTCCTGAACAGCTGATTCAACCCATCCACCAACCAGACAAGGACGTCACCATGAACCAGTACGTAATCGCCATTGACCAGGGCACCACCAGTACGCGCGCCATCATTTTTGACCACAGCGGCGCCATTGTCTCCTCGGGCCAGATGGAACACGAGCAGATCTTCCCCAAAGCAGGATGGGTGGAACACAATGCCGCGGAAATCTGGAACAACACCCGCGAGGTCATCGCCTCTGCCCTGTCCAAGGCGAACCTGACACGGCACGATATCGCCGCAGTCGGCATCACCAACCAGCGCGAAACCGCTGTCGTGTGGGACAAGACCACCGGCGAGCCCGTGTACAACGCCATCGTGTGGCAGGACACCCGGACGCAGGACATCGTGGACGAGCTGTCCAGGGACGGCGGCGGTGACCGGTTCAAACAGAAGGTGGGCCTGCCGCTGGCCACCTACTTCTCCGGCACCAAGATCAAGTGGATCCTGGACAATGTGGACGGCGCCCGGGAAAAGGCGGAGGCCGGCAACCTGGTCTTCGGCAACACCGACTGCTGGGTCTTGTGGAACCTGACAGGCGGCGTGGACGGCGGAGTGCACGTCACCGACGTCACCAACGCATCCCGGACGCTGTTCATGGACCTGGAGACCCTGCAGTGGGATGACGAGATTCTTGGCATCTTCGGTGTTCCGCGCAGCATGATGCCCGAGATCAAGTCGTCCTCTGAGGTGTACGGCACCGTCCACACCTCGCAGCTGCTGCGTGAAACCCCGGTGGCGGGCATCCTCGGCGACCAGCAGGCGGCAACCTTCGGCCAGGCAGCCTTCGAAACCGGCGAAGCCAAGAACACATACGGCACCGGCTGCTTCCTGATCTTCAATACCGGTGAGGAAATCGTCCACTCCAAGAACGGGCTGCTCACGACGGTGGGCTACAAGCTGGGCGACGCCAAGCCCCACTACGCCCTGGAAGGCTCAATCGCTGTCACGGGTTCGCTCATTCAGTGGCTGCGGGACAACCTGGGCATGATCAGCAGCGCTCCCGAAGTCGAAACACTGGCGGCAACCGTCAAGGACAACGGCGGTGTGTACATTGTTCCGGCGTTCTCCGGCCTGTTCGCTCCGTACTGGCGCCCGGACGCACGCGGGGCGATCGTTGGCCTCACCAGGTTCGTCAACAAGAACCACATTGCCCGTGCCGCGTTGGAGGCAACAGCATTTCAGACCCGCGAGGTTCTGGACGCGGTCAACGCGGACTCCGGTGTTCCGCTGACCGAACTAAAGGTCGACGGCGGCATGGTTGCCAATGACGCGCTGATGCAGTTCCAGGCGGACATCCTTGGCGTGCCCGTGATCCGCCCGAAGGTCATCGAAACCACGGCGCTGGGTGCAGCTTACGCGGCGGGGCTGGCCGTCGGGTTCTGGAAGGACCTCGGCGAGCTTTCGTCCAACTGGTCCGAGGACAAGCGTTGGGAACCCCAGCTGGACCAGGCTGAGCAGGAGCGCCAGATGCGGCTCTGGCGCAAGGCGGTCACCAAGTCCATGGACTGGGTGGACGAAGACGTGCAGTAGGACCGTTGTCCACCAGGGGCTACCTTGCCATCCAGGCAGGGTGGCCCCTGGCGTTTCACGGCGCCGGTGCGGGCCCCTGGATGACGCGGCCGTCCCGCGGCATGGCATCCTGGGTGGACCACCGGTAAGCGACGGGGCCGGCGCCAAACCGGCTCTGCGCACAGTCCGCCAGATTGGCGAACCGCGACGACGGCTCAACAGTCCCAAAGGCCGGATGGCCTTCGCCGCCGGTCAGCAGACAGGACACGCCGTCAAGCCCGGTGGTCAGCAGGGACCTCATCGGGTCCTCGACGCTGATGAACGTGGCATCCAGCGGCGGGGAATCCACCGGGGCGGCAACAATATAGGACCGGTGCGGCCGGCACAGCTCGGCAAGGAGGCACCGGCCAGGGACCTGCCATGGGTCTGTTCGAGGGCCGTGTACGCGAGCCGGTGCAGGGACGTCACCTTCCCGGTGGTGTGGCCTGTGACGCCGGTACCGATTCTGCCCGCCTCCAGGGTGGCCGGCGGGAGCTGGATCAGACGTGGTGTGCCACCTTTCACCGTGTTGGCACGATCATGCTCGTTGGGTCAGGCTGATGCAACGACCGCTAGAACCCGCCCACCTTCCCCGCAGCTGCAGGACCGGACGGGGGACGGGCCGGGTGCGCTAAAGTAGGTCTATGCGTGCGATCCTTCTGCTTAGCCAGCCGCCAGGTGTCCGAAACAACGGATAGCTGAGCGGCAGCCCCTCCTTTGTCGAGGGGCTTTTGTATGTCCGGGTCAGACCGGGCCGGCAGCAGGGGGATCAGGCCGTTATGGCAGCACACGTGCCGTAACAGAACAGAAGAGGGCAGCAGTGGGCGTTCAGCCGGAGACAGACACCGGAACAGCAGCAGTGGCGGCAGATGGGCCCGAAGAGGGCACTTACAGTTTTGCCGCAATGGAGGCCAGATGGCCGCAGGTGTGGGAGGACCTCAAGGTCTTTACCCCGGCCGATGATGGCTCACGGGAACGGCGCTACGTGCTGGACATGTTCCCCTACCCTTCCGGCGACCTGCACATGGGCCACGCGGAAGCCTTCGCCATGGGCGACGTGGTGGCCCGCTACCTGCGGCAGCAGGGGTTCGACGTGCTGCACCCGATCGGCTGGGACTCCTTCGGCCTCCCGGCCGAAAATGCCGCCATCAAGCGCAACGCCCACCCCAGCGAGTGGACCTACGCCAACATCGACACCCAGGCCGCGTCCTTCAAGCGGTACGCCATCTCCGCCGACTGGTCCCGCCGGCTGCACACGTCCGATCCTGAGTACTACCGCTGGACCCAGTGGCTGTTCAAGCGCTTCTACGAGCGGGGCCTGGCCTACCGGAAGAACTCCCCGGTTAACTGGTGCCCCAAGGACCAGACAGTCCTGGCCAACGAACAGGTGGTCAATGGAGCCTGCGAGCGCTGCGGCACCGTCGTCACTAAAAAGTCCCTGAACCAGTGGTACTTCAAGATCACTGACTACGCCGACCGCCTGCTCGACGACATGGAACAGCTCCGCGGTCACTGGCCCGAACGGGTGCTGGCGATGCAGAAGAACTGGATCGGCCGCTCCGAAGGTGCGCACGTCAACTTCGTCATCGAGGCCGACGGCGGCAAGCCCGCCAAGGACGTCACGGTCTTCACCACGCGCCCGGACACCCTGTACGGCGCCACGTTCTTCGTCGTCGCCGCGGACGCGCCGATCGCCGTCGAACTCGTCACCGATGAGCACGCCGCAGCGCTGGACGAGTACCGGGAGACGGTCAAGGCCCTCACCGAGATTGAGCGTCAGTCCACCGAGCGGGAGAAGACCGGTGTGTTCACCGGCCGGTACGCCGTCAACCCGCTGAACGGCGAGAAGCTGCCCGTGTGGGCTGCAGACTACGTCCTCGCGGATTACGGCACTGGAGCCATCATGGCCGTGCCGGCCCACGACCAGCGCGACCTGGATTTCGCCAAAACGTTCGATCTGCCGGTCCGTGCTGTCCTGGACACCGGCGAAGAGGACCCTGCCGCCACGGGCACCGCCACCGCGGGCGAGGGCACCCTGATCAATTCGGGCGAACTGGACGGCCTGCCCAAGGCGGAAGCCATTCCGGCAGCCATCGCCATCCTGGAACGCCACGGCACCGGCGAGAAGTTCGTAAACTTCCGGCTTCGTGACTGGCTCCTCAGCCGCCAGCGGTTCTGGGGCACGCCCATCCCCATCATCCACTGCCCCTCCTGTGGAGAGGTTCCGGTGCCGGACGAGCAGCTGCCTGTCACCCTCCCCGCGGACCTGCGCGGCGAGGACCTGGCACCCAAGGGCACCTCCCCGCTGGCCGCGGCCGAGGAATGGGTCAACGTGGAATGCCCCAACTGCCACGGTGCCGCCAAGCGAGACACGGACACCATGGACACGTTCGTGGATTCGTCCTGGTACTTCCTGCGCTTTGTCTCACCGGACTACACCGAGGGGCCGTTCGATCCGGCCAAGATCAATGACTGGATGCCGGTGGGACAGTACGTGGGCGGCGTCGAGCACGCCATCCTCCACCTGCTGTACGCCCGCTTCTTCACCAAGGTCATCAACGATCTTGGCCTGATTGAAGCCAATGAGCCCTTCAGCGCCCTCCTCAACCAGGGGCAGGTGCTCAACGGCGGCAAAGCCATGAGCAAGTCCCTGGGCAACGGTGTGGACCTCGGCGAGCAGCTGGACAAGTATGGCGTGGATGCCGTCCGCCTGACCATGGTCTTCGCGTCCCCGCCTGAGGACGATGTGGACTGGGCAGACGTCTCCCCGTCCGGATCCGCGAAGTTCCTTGCCCGGGCATGGCGCCTGGCCCAGGACGTGTCCAGTGTCCCCGGTACCGAGGCCGGCACGGGGGACCGTGGACTGCGCTCCGTTACGCACCGCACCATCGCCGACGCTGCCGAACTGCTTGACGCCAACAAGTTCAACGTCGTTGTGGCCAAGCTGATGGAACTCGTCAATGCCACCCGCAAGGCCATCGACTCCGGAGCCGGCGGGGCCGACCCCGCAGTCCGCGAAGCGGCCGAAGCAGTGGCCGTGATCCTCAGCCTCTTCGCCCCGTACACGGCGGAGGACATGTGGAACGTTCTGGGCCACCCGGCGTCCGTGGCCAACGCAGGCTGGCCGGTGCACGATCCGTCCCTGCTGGTCCAGGACACGGTCACGGCTGTGGTCCAGGTCCAGGGCAAGGTCCGGGACCGGCTGGAAATCTCTCCGGACATTTCCGAGGACAGCCTGCGCGAACTGGCGCTGGCCTCCGAGAACGTGCAGCGTGCACTGGACGGCCGCGGCATCCGCACGGTCATTGTCCGGGCACCTAAACTGGTGAACATCGTTCCGGCCTAGCCGCTGCTGCACCCTCGCCGGAACCGGCCGCCCGTCAAACCGGGCGGCCGGTTCCGGCTTTTCCGGACTCTGCACGAGGACACCAGGAGGCAATGTGCCCGACAGTAAAGCCGCCCCCTGGCCATGGGTCCGGGCCCGTCTTTCCGCGCTGCGTCCGGCGGCCAGGCCCGGAGCAGCCGTTTCCGGTGCGGGCGTGCCAGTGGCGCGGACCGCCGTCGTCACCGATTCCGCGGCGGCGCTGCCGGTTGGCTATCTCCGCAGCCTGCCGGTGCACAGCCTCCTCACCATCACTCCGATGCCCGTCATGGTGGGTCCGGAGATTTACGGTGAGGGCGAGGACGACATCCTGGAAACCATTGCCCTGGCGTTGGCTGCGGGCACCCAGGTCAAAACTTCGCGCCCTTCGCCCGGGCAGTTTGAACAGGCTTACCGGTTGCTGCAGCAGCAGGGGTACGAATCGGTGGTTTCCGTGCACATCTCAGGGGACCTCTCCGGAACGGCAGACTCGGCCCGGCTGGCCGCCCAACGGGTGGGCATCCCCGTGCAGGTCATCGACTCACGGACCGTGGGCATGGCGCAGGGCATGGCGGTGCAGGCCGCTGTGAAGGCTGCCGCCGGGGGAGCCGGGCAGGCGGGCGTTGCCGCGGCGGCCCAGGCCCAGGCGGAGCGCACCAAGGTGTACTTCTATGTTCCCAGCCTGGAACAACTGCGCCGTGGCGGCCGCATCGGCGCCGCCGCTTCGCTGTGGGGAACCATGCTGGCCATCAAGCCCCTCCTCGCAGTGGACGAAGGCAAGATCATCCCGCTGGAAAAGGTACGGTCTGCGGCAAAGGCGGTGGCGCGGTTGGAGGAAATCGTGGCCGCTGATGCCCAGGCCCGTCCCGCCGGCAGTGTCCGGTTGGCGGTCCACCACTTCGGCAATCCGGAAGAGGCTGAAAGCCTTGCCGTTCGGCTTTCTGCCGCGTTGCCGGACTGCCCGCCGCCGCAGATCAGCTCGCTGCCTGCCGTCCTGGCTGCCCATGCCGGTCTGGGCGTCCTTGCGGTGATCGTCGGCCAGGAGGACGCTGCGAGCCTTTCCACATAGGCCCGGACATGGCTGTTGCCGGAACGGCACCCTTCGTAGCGTTGAGTTATGTCACGCCGGGATGCTCCAGCAGCAGGCCAGCGGGCTCGTCATGCCCGGGCCCGGCTGCAGGCAACCCTCGGTGGCGGAGCCAGCGGGATGCTGGCCGCTGACCATGCCCAGGGCGACGACGACGGCGGGGGCTTCGAGTACCGCGACGCCGCGGCCGGTGGTTTGGTCGCCGGAGACCCGCACGCGGCTGAGCGCGACGGGAACATGCTGGCTCCGGCCGGCACGGCACCTTCGCTGCGCTGGCGGCTGGGCCTGCGGGTAGCCATAGCGGTTGGCCTGCTGGCCGTCGCAGCCGGTGTCCTGTTCTGGTGGCAGACCGCCGGTGGACGGCCGGAGATCCTGCCGTTGAACACCGTCAGCCGCGAAAGTACCCCGGCAGCCGACACAGCAACGGACAGCCATGCCACCCCGGACGCGGGGAAAGGCCCCGGGGCGGGCGACGCCTCCAAGGCGCCGGGAGATGTCATGGTGGTCCATGTATCAGGAGCCGTCCTGGCCCCCGGCGTGGTGACCCTGCCTGCCGGAAGCCGTGTCCATCAAGCCATTTCAGCTGCCGGCGGTGCGGCCGCCGCCGCTGACCTGGACGTCCTCAACCTCGCCGCTGTGGCGGAAGACGGGCAGAAAATCCACATTCCCCGGCAGGGGGAACTCCCAGGCGGGGACGGCGCAGGATCCCAGGGTCAGGGAAGTACCGCTGCGCCCGCGGACGCCGGAGCGGGTGCCAAGGTCAACATCAATACTGCCGGCGTCGATGAGCTGGATGCCCTGCCGAAAGTCGGTCCCGTCCTGGCCCAGCGGATCGTCGACTGGCGAAAAGAGCACGGGCCCTTCATCGCGATCGAGGATCTGGACGCTGTGGACGGCGTTGGCCCCAAGATGCTTGAAACGCTGCTGCCCCTGGTGACGGTCTGACATGCCTGTTGCGGATAGCGGGAAAGGCCGGGCCCTGAGTCCCGGGCAAGGGCCGCCAAGCCCCTGGAACCGGTTTGTCGAGTCCGCGGTCCGTGGTGCAAAGGAAGGGCCATCTCCAGGCGACGCACGCCCGACCGCGGTTGCCGGCCAATTCGACTCAGGTGGCGGGAACAGCCCCGCACCGGCAGGCGGGAAGAATTCCACCCTGGCCGGCAAGAGCAAGGGCGCCCTGCGGTCGGCCCGTATGCGCGCCGTCAGTGATGCCCGCCGCCGACTCGGAATTGAAGACCGGGCTGCACCAGCGGGGGAGAGCAGCCCATCAGGCGAAGGCCCCGGCCCCCGGAGGCGTACCGATGTCCGGCTCGCCTTGCCGGCCGTCCTGGTCTGGGGTGCCGCCGTGGCCGGTCTCTGGCTGGCGCCGGCCGCGTTGCTGGGACTGTGCGTCGCCCTGCTTGTCCTGGCCGCTGTACTGCTGGTCCTGCTGCGGAGCGGCGGAACGCGCCGGACGAGGGCTGGCGACGGGGGTTCCTGGACGGGGCGCCGTCCGGAAAAGAGGAGTTTCCTGGCGACTACTGCGGTTGGTCTGCTGCTCGCGGTGACCGCGGCGGCGCACGCCTCGGTGGCTTCCGGCCAACGGTTTGAGGGTCCGCTTGCTGAGGCGGTGGCGGCGGGAAAATCCGTGGTGGCGGTGCTGGAGGTGGCCGGCGCGCCGCGGCCGCTTCCCACACCTGGCCAGTCCGGGGAATCCGCGCGGTGGTCCGTCGCCGTGTGGACGCGGGAAGTCAGCACCGGCGGCGTGGTGCTGCGGACCCGGGCGCAGCTCGTGGTGACCGGCGGCAAGGACTGGCAACGGTTGGTCCCGGGGCAGACGGTGCGTGCTGCCGGCAAGCTTCGGCCGCCGGATCCGGGCAGGCCGAAGGCGGGCGGCATGTCTGCGGCCACCGCCCCTGACCTGCGGGGCAGCGGGCGGGGGCTGGAAGCAGCCGCCAAGGACCTGCGTGCGCGGTTTGTGGCTGCTTCCGCGTTCTTGCCATCCGATGCTGCAGGGCTGTTGCCCGGCATGGTCACGGGGGACACCAGCGCGCTGGATGAGGGCCTGGCCAATGCGATGAAAACCGTCGGCATGACGCACCTGACAGCTGTCAGCGGGGCCAATTGCAGCCTTGTCCTCGGTGCAATATTGGCGGGCTGCCGCAGGCTCCGGCTCTCGCGGGTTCCTGCCGCCGGGACTGCGTTGGCCGGACTGGGACTGTTCGTGGTGCTGGTGGGCCCTGACGCCAGCGTGCTGCGCGCGGCCTTGATGGGGGCTGTGGGAATTGCTGCCCTCGCCGGTGGCCGGACCGGCCGCGGGCTCAGCTTTCTTTGCCTGGCAGTCATTGGCCTGCTGCTGCTGGACCCGGCCCTGGGCGGCAGTTTCGGGTTCCTGCTGTCCGTCCTGGCCACCCTGGGCATCATCCTGCTGGGCCGGCGCATCATGGACTGGACTCCTGCGGCCGTGCCCCGCTGGGCAGCCGCCGCTGTTGCGGTGCCGTTATCGGCTCAGATGCTGTGCGGCCCCGTCATCGTGCTTTTGCAGCCGCAGTTCTCCACCTATGCGCTGCTGGCCAATGTAGCCGCGGCGCCGCTGGTGGCTCCCGTGACCCTGCTGGGAACGGCCGCCGTTCCGCTGCTGGTGGCTGCCCCGTGGCTGGCTGTCGCGATGATCGCCGTGGCAGGAACCTGCAGCGCCGGTGTTGCCGCGACGGCCTGGTTCTTTGCCAAGCTTCCGGGTTCCACCTTGCCGTGGCCCGAGGGGGTTCCGGGCCTGGTGACAATGGCGGTCCTGTCAGCCCTCACCTTCGCCGCCGTCTGGGCAGCCGCACGGCCCCGCAGCGTCATTGCGCTCGTTCTCCGTTGCCATCGCCGGGTGCTCAGGCTTTTGTGGTTGTTGGAAAGACGCCCCGGGGCCGCACGGCAACCGCACCGCCCGGCCTCGTCTGCCAACGGCCCCTTCACCCACGGCTTTGCGGTTCGGCGCAGACGTGGCAGGCTTAATTTCCCCACACATCTTTCCGGAAGGAACCCACCATGGCTGCTGCGCAAAAGCGCGGAACCCGCCCGCCGGCGTCGAATCCGGCGGCCTGGCGGGACGTGACTCCCGCGGCCATCGTCCTGGTGAGCGGGCCGGAGGATTACCTGGGCATCAGGGCCATGGACAGCGTCCGTTCCCAGGTCCGCCAGGCAGCACCTGACGTTGAGGTAAGCCGGATCAACGCTGCCGGCTACGAACCCGGGTCCCTCCTGATGCAGGTCAGCCCGTCGCTGTTCGGTGAGAGCAAGCTCATCGAGGTCGAAGCGGTGGAAGCCATGAATGAGGCCTTCCTCACCGACGCCTTGTCCTACCTCGGCCAGCCAGCCGATGATGCCGTCCTGGTCCTCCGTCATGGCGGGGGTGCGCGTGGCAAGAAACTCCTGGACGCTGTCCGTAAGGGCGGCTGGCCTGTAGTTGACTGCCAGCCGCTGAAAAAGGACACGGATAAGATGGCGTTCGTGTCCGCCGAATTCAAGGAGGCCGGGCGCCGCATCGACCAGGAGGCCGTGCTGTCCCTCGTGAATGCGGTGGGCGCCAACCTCTCCGAGCTGGCAGCAGCGTGCAGCCAGCTCATTGCAGACTCAACAGGGACCGTCACACCGGATGTCGTAGACCGCTATTACGGCGGGCGTGTGGAAGCCACGGCGTTCAAGGTGGCCGATGCCGCAATGGCCGGAAACGGTCCGCTTGCCCTTTCCACCCTGCGCCATGCACTGGCCACCGGGGCGGACCCCGTACCGCTGGTAGCCGCGCTGGCTGCGAAGCTCAGGACCGTGGCCCGGGTTGCCGGGGCGTCCGGATCCGCGGCCCAGATTGCAGCCGAGCTGGGAATGCAGCCCTGGCTGGTGGAACAGGCCCAGCGGGACGTCCGCCGGTGGACCCCTGACGGACTGGTGCGGTCCATCCAGGCCACGGCTGAAGCCGACGCACAGGTGAAGGGGTTGTCACGCGACCCCGTCTACGCCGTGGAACATGCGGTGACCGTGATTTCCATGTCCGTCCAGGGCAGGTAGCGGCAAGGCCAGGAGCAACAGCACCGGACGGGCACCAGTGCGACGCTTCCGGGGCCGGCTCTCCACGGGCGAACCGAATTCACATCACGGAACTTAAAGGCGTGTGGCCGGTACCTGAGGGTACCGGCCACAACATCAGTTCAGGGAACTGGAAACCTTACAGTGCGTTGACCTTCTTGGAGATCGCTGACTTGCGGTTCGCTGCGTTGTTCTTGTGCAGAACACCCTTGCTGACAGCCTTGTCCAGCTTGCGGCTGGCAGAAACGAGCGCAGTAGCAGCAGCGTCCTTGTCGGAGGACTCAACGGCCGTGTTGACGGCGCGAATGGCCGTCCGCAGCTCAGACTTGACTGCGTTGTTACGCAGGCGGGCCTTTTCGTTGGTCAGGATGCGCTTCTTCTGGGACTTGATATTCGCCACGTGTGAACTCTCTATTGTAATGCGGAAATGGTCTAGAGGGCTTTCAAGCTGGCCTTGACTGAGCGGCGTGGGGATACCTATGGCGGCCAGCCATCAGTGACCGTCGACCTGCACGGACACACAGCTATAAATAATAGCAGGCCAGCGGCGTGACTGGCCATTTTCCGTACTACCGCCAGCCGTGTCGCGCCCTTAGTCCGGCGGCAACAGCGTCGAATCGGGCCCGGTCCAGCACGGCACCCTCCCTGCGGATGCTGTCCGGCCTGATCTGCAGCACCCGGTCCAGTTTCGCTTCGCTGGGCCGGCCCTGGCGGTCCCAGCCGCCGGCCCCCACGTCTACGTAGTCCCGGGAAGCGGATGCTGCCGGTACCCGGTCCTTGCTGGTGAGCATCAACCCCAGCAGGTACTTTCCATTGCGGCCCACGATGAGGACGGGCCGGTCCTTGCCCCGGGAATGGTCTTCCTCGTAGGGAACCCACGTCCATACGACTTCGCCCGGATCGGGCTCGCCGTCCGGCTGCGGCGAATAGCGGATTTCAGCCCGGCCGGTGAAGTCCCCGGGATAGCCTGCAGCTGGGACGCCGTCCATGGTGCCTTTGGTGTCCGGACGGGCAGGTCGCGGGGCGGGACGCCGATGCGCCGCCGGTTTGTCCACGTTCCGGAGAAGCCTCAGGCCGGCCCGGACAGCATTACCCAGCATGCGGAGGTTGATCGCCATGCCGCCACCCTATAGCCCGGGCCCGCAGACGGCGTGGGTCCCGTGCGGGTGATGCGGTGCGAGTGGCCAGGACGTGGGACACTGGTGGCTGAAGAAGTGCGGCTAATCCGCGGGCAGCATGTGGTGTGCCTGCCGGGCGGCCGCGGAAAAGCCAACAGTAAGGACCCTGCGTGTCTCCCATGGCCCGCACCGCACCGGTGCCCGCCGCGACAGATCCGGCTATTATTCGGAACTTTTGCATCATCGCGCACATTGACCACGGCAAGTCCACCCTGGCTGACCGGATGCTGCAGTCCACCGGAGTAGTCCAGGCGCGGGATATGAAGGCCCAGTACCTGGACCGGATGGACATTGAGCGCGAACGCGGCATCACCATCAAGTCGCAGGCTGTGCGCATGCCGTGGGAAGTGGAAGGCGTCAGCTACGCGCTGAACATGATCGACACCCCGGGCCACGTGGACTTCACTTACGAGGTGTCACGGTCCCTCGCCGCCTGCGAGGGCGCAGTCCTGCTGGTGGACGCGGCCCAGGGTATTGAGGCCCAGACGCTTGCCAACCTGTACCTGGCGATGGAAAACAACCTCGCCATCATCCCGGTGCTGAACAAGATCGACCTTCCGGCAGCGCAGCCGGAAAAATACGCAGCGGAGCTTGCAAGCCTTATCGGCGGCGATCCCGAGGACGTGCTGCGCGTGTCCGGCAAGACTGGTGTTGGCGTGGAAGCCCTCCTGGACAAGATTGTCCGCGACCTGCCGGCACCGGAGGGCAATCCCGACGCCCCGGCCCGTGCCATGATCTTCGACTCGGTCTACGACACCTACCGCGGCGTGGTGACCTATGTCCGCGTGGTGGACGGCATGCTCCACCCGCGTGAACGCATCCAGATGATGTCCACCAGGGCCTCCCACGAGCTCCTGGAAATTGGCGTCAGCTCCCCGGAACCCACACCCTCCAAGGGCCTGGGCGTCGGCGAAGTGGGATACCTGATCACCGGCGTGAAGGACGTCCGCCAGTCCAAGGTGGGCGACACCGTTACCAACCTGGCCAAGCCGGCGGCCCAGTCGCTCCCTGGCTACGCCGACGCGAAGCCGATGGTGTTCTCCGGCCTCTATCCGCTGGACGGTGCCGACTATCCGGTACTGCGTGACGCCCTTGAGAAGCTCATGCTGAATGATGCTGCGCTGGTGTACGAACCCGAAACCTCCGCAGCGCTGGGCTTCGGGTTCCGCGTGGGCTTCCTGGGCCTCCTCCACCTCGAGATCACCCGCGAACGCCTGGAGCGCGAATACAACCTCGACCTCATTTCCACCGCTCCGAACGTGGAGTACGAGGTGACGCTGGAGGACAAGAAGGTGGTCCGCGTGACCAACCCCAGCGAGTACCCCACCGGCAAGATCGCCGAGGTCCGCGAACCCATGGTTTCCGCCACCATCCTGGCCCCCAACGAGTTCGTCGGTGCCATCATGGAACTGTGCCAGTCACGCCGCGGCGTCATGGGCGGCATGGATTACCTTTCCGAGGACCGGGTGGAAATCCGTTACCGCCTGCCGCTGGCGGAAATCGTGTTTGATTTCTTCGACATCCTCAAGTCCAAAACCCGTGGCTACGGCTCCCTGGACTGGAAAGCCGACGGTGAGCAGGTTGCCGACCTCGTGAAGGTGGACATCATGCTCCAGGGCGAACAGGTGGATGCCTTCAGTGCCATCACGCACCGCGAAAAGGCCTATGCCTACGGCGTGATGATGACCGGAAAACTCCGCGAACTGATCCCGCGGCAGCAGTTCGAGGTGCCCATCCAGGCGGCCATCGGTTCGAGGATCATCGCGCGCGAAAGCATCCGGGCCATCCGCAAGGACGTCCTGGCCAAGTGCTACGGCGGTGACATCTCACGAAAGCGCAAGCTGCTGGAGAAGCAAAAAGAAGGCAAGAAGCGCATGAAGATGGTGGGCACCGTGGAGGTGCCGCAGGAAGCGTTCATCGCCGCCCTCACCACCGACGAATCGAAGGACAAGGCCAAGAAGAAGTGACCACCGCGCAGCGGGGTACCCGCTGATGCCCAGCGTACTTCCCCTTGGTGACCCGGCGCCGTCGGACGGCATCCTGCCTCCGCAGGCGGCCGTCGGCGCCCGCGACCGCGCGTTCGGGCTGTATGTCCACATCCCTTTCTGCGCCGTGCGCTGCGGGTACTGCGACTTCAACACCTACACTGCCACCGAACTCGGCGGCGGTGCCTCCCAGGATGCATATGCCGCTACGGCAGCATCCGAGGTGGCGTTTGCGGCCACGGCGCTCAAGGCGTCCGGTGTACCGGACCGAAAGCTCAGCACTGTCTTCTTCGGTGGCGGCACACCCACGCTGTTGCCCGCCGACGACCTCGCATTGATTCTTCGGACGGCCATCGACCAATGGGGGATCGAGGATGGCGCCGAGGTGACCACTGAGGCGAATCCGGATTCGGTGACACCGGAGTCCCTGGCTGTGCTCAGGGATGCCGGCTTTACGCGGGTCTCGTTCGGGATGCAGTCCGCCGTTCCGCACGTCCTTAAGGTCCTTGACCGCACTCACACCCCGAGCAGGGTTCCCCAGGTCGTGCAGTGGGCCCGTGACGCCGGCCTGGCAGTGAGCCTCGACCTGATCTATGGGACGCCGGGGGAGTCGCTGGCCGACTGGCAGTACTCCCTGGAAACCGCGTTGTCGTACGAGCCGGACCACATCAGCGCCTACGCGCTGATCGTTGAGGACGGCACGAAGTTGGCAGCGCAGATCAGGCGCGGCGAGGTCCCGGGCATTGACGACGACGATCACGCCGACAAGTACGAGCTCGCCGACCGCCTGATCACCTCTGCAGGCCTGGAGTGGTACGAGGTCAGCAACTGGGCGCGCACGCCCGAACAGGCCTGCCGGCACAACCTTGCCTACTGGCGTGGCGATGACTGGTGGGGGATTGGGCCTGGCGCGCACTCACATGTGGGCGGTGTGCGCTGGTGGAACGTCAAACACCCAAGCGCGTACGCCGGCCGGTTGGCGCAGGAAAACTCACCGGCTGCAGGACGCGAAACCCTGGACGCAGAGACCCGGAACGTAGAACGGGTCATGCTTGAGGCGCGCCTCCAGTCCGGGCTGGAAGTGGCAAGCCTGGACACTGTAGGGCGGAACCAGATCGCCGGTCTGATTGCCGAAGGGCTGGTGGAGCCGGGCGCAGCATTCCGGGGGACGTTGGTCCTGACATTGAAGGGCCGGCTCCTGGCCGACGCGGTGGTCCGCCGGATCCTGCCCGACTAACGAGGGAATGCTGCGGGTGGGCCCACGTCGGCGAGGGCCCCGGACCGAGCTTGCGAGAGACTGGGTTGCTGCGGGTGGGCCCACGTCGGCGAGGGCCCCGGACCGAGCTTGCGAGGGCTGGGAGCCGACGGGGACTACTTGATCCAGCGCAGGTTGAACTGGTAGCGGTGCGGTTGGCCGCGGTTAACGTGGATGCCTGCCGCCACCGAGAAGCACGTCAGTGCAATCCAGATCAATGTGGCGATCACGGCAAAAATGTTTCCGACCACGGGGATGAACACCAGGATGTTCGCCACTACCGCTGCGATGGTGGGCGGCAGGCTGAAGTTCAGTGCCTCCTTGGACTCCTGGGCCGTGAAGGGCCCTCGGTCGCGGAAAATAAGGAAGATCAGCAGGGCGGGAACGCATCCCAGGATCCCGCCGAAGTGCGCCAGGGTGGCCCACTGCCGGTCCTCGCTGGCCGTGAGCGGCAGCGCATTCGCGGGGACGCCGTGGTATTCGGAACGGCCGGTGCTGCTTTGGCCGTCCCTGTGCTCGCGTGCGTTTTCTGCCACAGTCTGTTCCTTCGAAAAGTGCAATTGATGCTGGGGATGCAGTTGATGCTTCGGGGCCCGCTGCGGATCGCGGGGGCCACCGCAGTATCAAGAATACTGGTGTTTGCCGGTCCGGCGTCCGTCAGGGTGCTGTGAGGAAGTCGATGACTTCCTCTACCCGGCCCAGCAGCGACGCCTCCAGGTCTGCGTAGGTGTGGACCGCGCCGAGCAGTTTCTGCCATCCGAGCCCGATGTCCTCCTTAGTGGAGTGCGGCCAGCCGAACGCCTTGAGGATCCCGGTTTTCCAGTCCTGGCCCCGCGGTACGGACGGCCACTGCGGAATGCCCAGCACGGAGGGCCGGATGGCCTGCCACACATCCACGTAGGGGTGGCCGACAATCAGGACGTTGCCCGCAGCGCCAGGGCCGGCCATGACAGCGTCAGCAATACGGGATTCTTTGGAGTCCGGGACCAGGTGGTCCACCAACACGCCCAGCCGGCGGCCCGGCCCTGGCCTGAATTCCTTCACGGCCCCGGCGAGGTCGTCGATGCCATGCAGGGGTTCGACGACGATGCCCTCCACCCGGAGGTCGTCTCCCCATACCTTCTCGACGAGTTCGGCGTCGTGCTTGCCTTCCACCCAGATGCGGCTCGCCTTGGCCACCTGTGCGCGCTGGCCTGCGACGCGTACGGAGCCCGAGGCGGTGCGCCCGGCGGCCGGACCGCCCGGTGCGGGCCGGGGCGCCGGTGGCATCAGCCTGATGGCACGGCCCTCAAGGAGGAACCCGAATCCCAGCCGGAAGGTCCGCGACTTTCCGCGCCGGTCCTCAAGGGCCACCACATGCATGCCGCCGGACTTTTCCACCCGGGTGACGGCCCCCACCCACCCGGACTGTACGTCTTCGAGCACCATGCCCCGTTCCACGGGCACTTCAGGCAGTTGCGTGCGCGCGGGAGCGGACATGTCCCGCGGGCCCCAGTTCCGGTAATCCATGGTCACTCCGCCTCGCCGTAGGTGCTGTCCCGGAATTTCGCCCGGAGCGGTACCAATGCTAACAACGGGCCAAGGCATAATAGACTGTTAGCACTTGGGCATGTCGAGTGCTAACAGTTCGAGTGCATGTTCGAGTGCGTGCAGACTGGCAGGAAGGAACGGGTGGCTTATCCACCCCGACTGGATGGAGGTGGAGTGTGAGTGAGCCGCGCAAGCTTGAAGTACTGCGGGCCATCGTGGAGGACTACGTCCACTCCCGCGAGCCGGTAGGCTCCAAGGCCCTGGTGGAACGGCATCACCTGGGGGTTTCCAGCGCCACGATCCGGAACGACATGGCGGCGCTTGAGGACGAGGGCCTCATCACGGCGCCGCATACCAGCGCCGGCCGGATTCCCACGGACAAGGGTTACCGGCTGTTCGTGGACCAGATTTCGGCCGTGAAGCCGCTCTCGCAAGCCGAACGGCGCGCCATCCAGTCCCTCCTGGAGGGATCCGACGACCTCGACGACGTCCTCGACCGCACCGTGCGGCTGTTGTCCCAGCTGACCAACCAGGTGGCGGTGGTCCAGTACCCCCACCTCAGCCGGGCACTGATCCGGCACATCGAGTTCGTCCTGCTGGCCCCGCGCAAGGTCCTGGTGGTCCTGATCGCGAACAGCGGCAATGTGGAGCAGCGTGTCATTGACGTCGGGCAGGACCTCGCGGACGAAGCGCTGTCCGCGCTGCGTACCCGGTTCCTGGGAACCCTGGCCGGAACACCGCTGGCCCGGCTGGCCCAGGCCCTTCCCGCCGTCGTCTCCTCTGTCAGTCCGGGGGAGCGGCAGGCGGCGCAGTCGCTGGCCCATGCCCTGGAGATCCTTGCGCACAGCAGCCGCGAGGACCGTATGGTCATGGCCGGAACGGCCAACCTGGCCCGGTCCAATGTCGACTTTCCGCTGAGCATCGGCCCCGTGCTGGAAGCTTTGGAAGAGCAGGTGGTGATGCTGCGGCTGCTGAGCGACATGGCGCAGGACCACCGTGGCGTGGCCGTCAGCATCGGCCGCGAAAACCCCTATGACGGCCTGGCCGAGGCGTCCGTCGTGGCCACCGGCTACGGCCCGGACAGCGTGGCCAAGATCGGCATCCTGGGTCCCACCCGGATGGACTATCCCAATACCATGGCGGCCGTCAGGGCAGTTGCCCGTTACCTTTCCCGCATCCTGGGTCCCTGACCGGCCCGCCCCGGCACCACAGCCGCCGGGCCCGCACGGCAGCCCAACCGCAGGCAGTACAACAAGGAAGAGATACGAACTTTGAGCAGCCACTATGACGTCCTTGGAGTCTCACCGGAAGCCACCGGAGAAGAAATCAAAAAGGCCTACCGCAAGCTGGCCCGCACACTCCACCCCGACGTCAACCCGGGCGAAGATGCGCAGGACCGCTTCAAGGCGGTGACCCACGCCTACGAAGTCCTCTCCGACCCGCAGAAACGCCGGGTCTATGACACCACAGGCAACGAGAACGGCACCGACAACGGATTTGGCGGCGGAAGCTACGCCGGCCAGGGCTTTGCCTTCCAGGACATCTTCGACACGTTCTTCGGCGCCGGCGGATCGTCCGGACCCGCCTCACGGGTCCGCCGCGGCCAGGATGCACTCATCAGCGTGCGCATCGAACTGCGCGACGCCGTCTTTGGCGTCAACAAAAAACTTGAGGTGGACACTGCAGTCACCTGCCCCACCTGTGAGGGGTCATGCTGCCGTCCGGGGACGCACCCCGAACGCTGCGACATCTGCGGCGGCAGCGGCCAGGTCCAGCGCGCTGTCCGTTCCATCCTTGGCCAAGTCATGACCGCTGCACCGTGCGGCACCTGCGAGGGGTTCGGCACGGTCATCAAAGATCCCTGCAATGAATGCAGCGGCCAGGGCCGCATCCGGAGCCGCCGCTCCCTGACCATCAAGGTTCCCGCCGGCGTTGCAACGGGAACACGCATTCAGCTGACCGGGCAGGGCGAAGCCGGCCCCGCGGGCGGCCCCTCCGGCGACCTCTACGTGGAGGTCCGCGTCAACAACGACGCCACGTATGTGCGGGACGGCGACGACCTGCACGCAACCCTGAACATCCCCATGACCGCCGCGGCGCTGGGCACCGACGTCAGCCTGGAGACCTTCGACGGAACCCAGGACATCGACGTGAAGCCGGGTACCCAGTCCGGTGAAATCATCACTCTTCGCGGACTGGGTGTCACCCACCTGCGCGGATACGGCCGCGGTGACCTGAAGGTGCACCTGCAGGTGGAAACGCCGGCCAAGCTCGACGCAGCCCAGGAGGAGCTCCTCCGGCAGCTTGCCAAGCTCCGCGGAGAACAGATCACCGAAGGCAAGCTCGCCGCCAGTGGCGGGATGTTCGCGAAGCTGCGGGACCGGCTGGGTAACCTGTAGCGGTGAGCAACCCCGTCTTTTTTACCTCCGCCGGATCCCTCGACGGGCTGGAGGAGGGCATGGAGTTTGTCCTGGAAGGGCCGGAGGCGCGCCACGCGGTTGCCGTAAAGCGTCTCGCGGCGGGTGAAGCCGTGGACATCGTCGATGGCGCCGGTACCCGTATGAGCGGGACGGTGGCCGAGGCCGCCGGCACCCGCCTCACCGTGCGGTGCGGTGCCCTGGTGGAGGAGGTCCGCCCCAGTATCCGGCTGGTGCTGGTGCAGGCCCTCGCCAAGGGTGACCGTGATGAGCTTGCCATCGAGACCGCCACTGAACTGGGCATCGACGCCGTCATCCCCTGGCAGTCCGAACGTTCCATCGTCCGGTGGAAGGGTGACCGGGCGGCCAAGGCGCACGCCAAGTGGCAGTCCGTGGTGGGGGCCGCGGCCAAACAGGCGCGGCGGGCCTGGATCCCTGAGGTACGTCCCGCCGTCGACACCGCGGCCCTTGCTGCCGCAGTGGAAGACGCGGACCTGGCGGTCATCCTCCACGAAGACGCAGTGCGGCCGCTCCGTTCTGTCCTGGAAGGCTGGGACGGTGCCAGCGGCACCGGAACCCGTGAAGTGCTCCTCATCGTGGGCCCCGAGGGTGGAATCAGCCCCCGGGAGGTGACGCGCCTCTGCGACCACGGAGCCGTCACGGCCCTCCTGGGCCACCACGTGCTGCGCTCATCCACGGCCGGTCCTGCCGCCGTCGTGCTCTCCAGCGACATTCTTGGGCGCTGGGACGCTACCTGACCTTGAAGGACCGGTTGTCTTCGAACTGGTCCGGCCCGCCGTCAGACCCGGCCTGTGCCACCCTCAGCTCGTAGTCTCCGGCGGGCAGGGTCAGGGCCAGCGTGAATACCCCTGCCTGCCCCTGTTCCGATGACGCCGTGGTTTCGCCGGTGAGGAAGGGCGCTTTGGCGCCGTTGTCCTGGGTTCGCAGGATCTGCCAGCGAAGCTTGCCGCCGGCCGATGTGCTGCGTCCGGTGATCTTGACGCTGCCGTCCGCGACTTCGGAGCCTTCCTGGGGATCGATGATCCAGACAGGAGCAACCAGGCCCGCCGTCCTGGTCATCAGGGCGCCAAGCTGGACCTGCCCGAAAGCCATGTAGTCGGTGTGGCCGTCCACCAGGATCCGTACCCGGATCTGCTGGCCGGAGTCGATCAACCCGGAACTGGCTGCGGCAGCTGTGGCCGTGTAGACGAGCTGCTGGACTGCCCGGGCTGCCATGTCCGCATCAAGGTTGCTGTTGAAAGCGTCCTCGGAGACGTCGACGGTGATGACGTCCTTGCCGGAAATCGAGGTGGCCAGCTTGCCGGGATTCTGCCACGGGGTGAAGAAGTCAGGGTCAAGGGGTTTATCGGACATCATGGCACGCAGTGCGCGCGTGACCGGGTTCTCCTGTTCGGGAACATCCCGGAACTCCCGGTACAGGAAGACGTTGCTGCTGCTGCGGCCGATCCAGTAGACGGGCGCCTTGTTGGAGGACTGCGTGGTTTCCAGCGGGGCGCTGGTGGAGGGCGGCTCCGGGCTTCCCGTGGTGGCAGGCCCGGTCAGAAGGGTGCCCGTGGGGGAGGGGCCAGGTTCTGCAACGCAACCGGCAAGGATCGGCACGACCGTCAGGACGCCTGCCAGCATGATCGCGCGGGCGCGGCCCACGTGTCGACCTGCCCGGCGGGGCGCAACGGTATCCGGCACTTGTGCCTTTCCTTTCCTGTCGTGAGGGCCGTTCCCCGGCTGGCCCGATGTCACAGCCGTGGCTGGATTTCCAGCATTGCACAGCCCGGCGAAGCGATTTGCCCTGTTCCGGCCGTGGGGCAGAACTGCAACGGGAACGATATGAGGACGATATGAAGTTGATACCTTATGACCGATCCTGCCGGGGCGTTTTTGCTGACTGCTCCGTGGTGCATGTGGATGCCGAGGGCCCGTGGATGTCCGGCTTTACCGGCAGGCGGGGTGCGCTGGCGTAAGATAAAAGGATCACGGAACGCAGAAACCAGGCACTGGTTTCCCGCACCGGGACGACAGCAGAATCTACCTCGAGGGGACCACAGGCCTGCGGGCCAGCACCATGACTGAATCAGCCAACGGAAAGCGCCGGCTCAACACGGGAGAGGGCACTGCCGGGGAATTTCCCCACACCCTTCCCGGCGTCCGGACCGAGGTAGTCCTTTTCGACAATTCCGATCAGATGGTCCAGTCACTCGGCAGCCACGATGAGGCGCTGCGGTACATCGAGGAGCAGTTTCCGGACGTCAACTTCCACGTCCGCGGCAACGAACTTTCCCTCAGCGGCCCGGCCGGCGACGTTCCCAGGATCATGCGGCTCCTCCAGGAAGTCCGTGGACTGGTGGCACGCGGCACCGTTATCACCCCTGCGGTCCTGCAGCAGCTGGTGGCACTGCTCCGGAGCCAGTCGCTCCAGAACCCTGTGGATGTGCTGACGCACGACATCCTCTCCAGCCGGGGCAGGACCATCCGGCCCAAGACGCTGAACCAGAAGAACTATGTCGACGCCATCGATGACAACACCGTCATTTTCGGCATCGGCCCCGCCGGAACCGGCAAGACGTACCTGGCCATGGCCAAGGCTGTGCAGGCCCTTCAGCAGAAGGAAGTCAGCCGCATCATCCTTACCCGCCCGGCCGTCGAAGCAGGCGAACGCCTCGGGTTCCTGCCCGGAACTTTGAGCGACAAGATCGATCCCTACCTGAGGCCGCTCTACGATGCCCTCCACGACATGATGGACCCCGAATCGATTCCACGGCTCATGGCAGCCGGAACCATTGAGGTGGCTCCGCTGGCCTATATGCGTGGCAGGACGCTCAATGACGCGTTCATCATCCTGGATGAGGCCCAGAACACCACCCCGGAACAGATGAAGATGTTCCTCACCCGCCTGGGCTTCGGGTCCAAGATGGTGGTCACCGGTGACGTCACCCAGGTGGACCTGCCCTTCGGGACCCGGTCCGGGCTGCGGATCGTGGAGGAGATCCTGCACGGCATCGAAGGCGTGAACTTCTCCGTCCTTGATGCCGCGGACGTGGTACGGCACCGCCTCGTGGGAGACATTGTCAATGCCTACAGCATCTGGGACGACAGGCAAAGGAACCGTGCCCGGCAAACGGCCGGCCGGGAGAAGCGGGGGGAGCACGCATGAGCATCGAGGTGAACAACGAATCCGGCGTCCAGGTGGATGAGGCGGGGCTGGTAGCCCTGTCCCGGTACATTTTTGAACAGCTTTACATTCATCCGCAGGCAGAACTTTCCATTCTGCTGGTGGATGAGCCTGCCATGGAGAAGCTCCACATCGAACTGATGGACGAGCCCGGGGCAACCGACGTGTTGTCGGTGCCCATGGATGAACTCACGCCCGGAACTCCGGACCGACCCACCCCGCAGGGGATGCTCGGCGACATCGCCATCTGCCCCCAGGTGGCGCAGGTCCAGGCCAAAAACGCCGGCCACGCCCTCCAGGATGAGATGCTGCTGCTGACCACGCACGGCATCCTGCACCTTTTGGGCTATGACCATGCCGAGCCCGAAGAGAAGGAAGAGATGTTCGAGCTCCAGCGCGAACTCCTGACCGGCTTCACCGGCAAGGAAGCGCCCGCCGAGACCACCCAGTGACGCCCCTCCTCCTGGTGGCGATGGCCCTGGTCTTCCTGGTCATCGCCGCCGTACTGACCGCGGCCGAGGCCGCCTTCAATTTCCTCCCGCGGCACGATGCGGAAGATGCGTTGCTCCGAAGCCGCGGAACAGCAATGCGCAGCATCCTCCGCGAGCCCGTTGCGCATATCCGGGCCCTGAGGTTCTGGCGGGTCTGGTTCGAAATGGCCTCCGCCGTCGCCGTCTCGGTGCTGCTTTACAGTCTCCTGGACAACATCTGGCTGGCCGGCCTTGCAGCGACCGGCATCATGGCGCTGCTGGGGTTCGTGATCGTGGGTGTCTCGCCCCGCCAGCTGGGCAGGCTCCACTCGGCCGCGGTGGTGCGCTTCACGGCGCCGATGATCCGCTTCCTGACGTGGGTCCTCGGGCCCATACCGGGATGGCTCGTCGCGGTGGGAAGCGCTGCCGCCCCGGGCGCACCTGGAGGGGACGAAGCCTTCTTCAGCGAACAGGAATTCCGTGAACTGGTGGACCGGGCCAGCGAATCCGACATGATCGAGGACACCGAAGCCGAGATGATCCAGTCGGTGTTCGACTTCGGGGACACGTTGGTCCGTGCCGTCATGGTGCCCAGGACGGACATTGTCGGCATCGACTCCGGTGCGAGCCTGCACGAGGCCATGTCCCTGTTCCTCCGCTCCGGATATTCCCGGGTCCCGGTCATCGGCGAGGACACCGACCACATCCTGGGGATCGTCTACCTCAAGGACGTGGCCGCCGTCGTGCATGAACTGGACGCAGGCGCAGAACCGCCCACAGTTGACTCCATGGCCCGTGAGGTCCGCTACGTGCCGGAATCAAAACCGGTGAGCGACCTGCTGCGGGAACTGCAGAAGGAGTCCACGCATGTGGCCATCGTCATCGACGAGTACGGCGGCACGGCCGGCCTGGTCACTCTTGAGGACCTGATTGAGGAAATCGTTGGCGAGATCGTTGACGAATACGACACCGAAAGCGCCGAGGCCGTAGGGCTCGGGGACGGTTCCTACCGGGTCAGCTCCAGGATGAGCATCGATGACCTCGGAGAACTCTTTGACATTGAGCTGGACGACGACGAAGTGGACACCGTGGGCGGACTGCTCGCCAAAGCGCTGGGGCGCGTTCCCATCGTGGGCAGCCGGGTTGAAGTCCAGGGCGTATCGCTGCGGGCCGAGCGGCTCGAGGGCCGCCGCAACCGCGTCAGCCATATCATTGCGGCACCCGTGCCAACAGTAGACACTGACCTTGAAGACCTCTTCCATGAGGCGGAAGCAACCCAGCAGGGAGTTCCACGTGAGCAAGAAAAGTAAGGCCCAGGCAGAGGACGATTTCGGCGGATTCCGGGCGGGGTTCTCGGTCCTCGTCGGCCGTCCCAACGCGGGCAAGTCCACTTTGACCAACGCCCTGGTGGGTAAGAAGATAGCCATCACCTCTGCCAAGCCGCAGACCACCCGGCACACCATCCGTGGGATCGTCCACCGCGATGACGCCCAGCTGATCCTGGTGGACACACCGGGGCTGCACCGCCCGCGGACCCTTCTCGGCAAGCGCCTGAACGACCTCGTGGCCGACACCCTCGCAGAGGTGGATGCCATCGGCTTCTGCCTGCCCGCCAACGAAAAGATCGGCCCCGGTGACAAGTTCATCGCGACCCAGCTTGCCGCCATTGGCGGGAAGCCCGTCATCGCCATCGTGACGAAGGCCGACCTTGTGGACAAGCAGGCGCTCACCGAACAGCTCCTTGCCGTCGATGCCCTCGGCCGTGAAGTGCTGGGCGAAGACGGGTGGCGGGACATCGTCCCCGTCTCCGCGAGCGACGGATTCCAGGTGGACACTGTGGCCGATGTCCTGATCAGCCACATGCCGCCGTCGCCCCCTCTGTACCCGGACGGCGAACTGACCGACGAGCCCGAAGCTGTCATGGTGGCCGAACTGATCCGCGAGGCGGCGCTGGAAGGCGTCCGGGATGAACTTCCGCACTCACTCGCCGTGGTGGTGGAAGAGATCGTTCCCCGTGAGGACCGGCCGGATGACAATCCGCTCCTTGACGTGCGGGTAAACCTCTACGTGGAACGTCCGTCCCAGAAAGCCATCATTATCGGCAAGGGCGGGAGCAGGCTGCGGGAGGTGGGGACCAACGCGCGCAAGGGCATCGAGGCGCTGCTCGGCACACGCATCTACCTGGATCTCCATGTGAAGGTGGCAA
The DNA here is from genome assembly GCF_050038305.1 of Pseudarthrobacter sp. 1G09. Taxonomy (NCBI): domain Bacteria; kingdom Bacillati; phylum Actinomycetota; class Actinomycetes; order Micrococcales; family Micrococcaceae; genus Pseudarthrobacter; species Pseudarthrobacter sp. 1G09. The sequence goes on along the minus strand of NZ_CP188306.1, from coordinate 2,348,346 downwards.
AAGACTGGCAGCGGGATCCAAAACAGCTGGTCAAGCTCGGTTTCTGACGTTCCGGGCGGGGTGTCGCAGGTCACCACCCGGCGTTTTCCCAGACTCGGCCACTAAAATGGACCGGATTTGTAATTAGAGGAAGGTTCAACACGTGGCGCGAGGCCGAGGCAAAAACGAGTTCGGCGCTGAGTCGCCACCCGGCTCTGGCCCCGTTTCCAGGCACGCCGACCAGGCCGGCCTGGGCGCTGCCCGGCACCTTGGATCCATCCGGGGGATGCCCGTCTGGCTGAAGATCATCACCGCCATCGTCGCTGTGGCGTTGGTGGGGGGCCTTGCCTTTGCCGGGTTCTGGTTCATCCGCCTCCAGAACAACATCTCCAAGGCGCCACTGAACGCTGGCGGATCGGGTACCGAGGGGCCTGTGAATAATGCCACCGGGCGGATGCAGATCCTGATCCTCGGGTCCGACACCCGCGACGGCAAGAACTCGGAATACGGCACCTCCGATGACTCGACGGGCTACGGCAAGTCCGACGTCATGATGCTCATGGACATCTCCGAGGACAACAAACGCGTCAGCGTCATCAGCTTCCCGCGTGACCTGCTGGTCAACATCCCCGCATGCAAGGACTCCAAGACCGGCCGTGAATATCCCGCGCGCAGTGGAGTGATGATCAACGAAGCCATGGGCGAGGCCGGAATCGGTTGTGCCGTGGATACCGTCAACAAACTGACCGGACTGGAAGTGGACCATTTCATGATGGCCGACTTCAACGCCGTCAAGGAGTTGTCCAACGCCGTGGGCGGCGTGGACGTGTGCGTCAGCGATGCCATCTATGATCCCGATTCCCGGCTCCGGCTGCCGGCAGGAACCTCCGCCGTGCAGGGCGAGCAGGCACTCGCCTTCCTTCGCACGCGGCACGCCTTCGCCGACGGCGGAGACTTGGGGCGAATCCAGGCACAGCAGGGTTTCCTGTCTTCGCTGACCCGGAAAATCAAGGACGAGGGAACGTTGTCGGATCCGGCCCGGATGCTGAAGATCGCCGACGTCGTCACCCAGAACCTCACGGTGGACGACGGACTGGCCTCGGTGCCGACCCTGCTGACCATCGGCAACCGGCTCAAGGACATCGACCTCGGGAAGGTTGCGTTTGTATCTGTGCCCACCACGCCCGCCGCGTCCGATCCCAACCGCCTCGAAATTGCCGAGCCCGCAGGTTCCCAGCTCTTCACCGCGCTGCAGAAGGACGTCGACCTGACGGACCCCACGGCGCCCACCACGCCGGCGCCCACTGAAAGCCCGTCCCCGTCAGCGACTCCGACGGAAACCGAAGCGCCGCTGCCGCCGTATAACAAGGCCCTCCAGCCGGTTTCGGTGGCTAACGGCTCGGGCGTTCCCGGCCGTTCCCAGGAGATCGTCCAGGCGCTGGTCTCCGGTGGCTTTACCCAGGCGGCCCAGTTCGAAGCGCAGGCTATCGCCACGTCAGGTGTCTACTACGGCGCCAACTATGCTGACGTCGCAGCGGACGTGGCCGCGCTCCTCGGGATTCCCGCGTCACAGGTAATCCCGGCGCCAGGGGTAGCCGGCGTGCAGGTCTACCTCGGCAGCGATTTCACGTCCGGGGCCACCTACGGGAGTGGATCCGGTGCGGCCCTCCCGAACGATATTGTCAACCAGACTGCCGGGGATGCCCGCTGCCAGCAGGCCAATCCCGAACTGATCGTCCGGTAGCGCGCCCATCGCGCTCCGGTTCGGAGCCCCTAAAAGCGAACGGCCGCGGTCCCAGCCCATCAGGCTGGCTCCGCGGCCGTTGGCGTTCTCCGGATTGATTACCAGATGCTGACCCGCTCGGCCGGCGGCATCCACATCTCGTCCTGTTCGGTCACCTCGAAGGCGTCGTGGAAAGCGTCGAGGTTGCGGGCGATGGCGTTGGTCCTGAACTCGTTGGGAGAATGCGGGTCAGTGGCCAGGCGGCGGATGGCCTCCTCCTGCCGGATGACCTGGCGCCAGCCGGCCGCCCACGAAGCGAAGAAGCGCTGGTGGCCGGTCAGGCCGTCGAGGACCTCCGGATCCCGGCCCTCCAGGCTGATCCGGTAGGCCTTATGGGCGATGGCCAAGCCTGCGAGGTCACCGATGTTCTCGCCCAGCGTCAGCCGGCCGTTGACATGGTGTCCCGGGGCGGCCGCGGGGGAGAGGACGTCGTACTGCGCCACAAGGCGGGCAGTGAGCTTCTCGAACGCCTGCCGGTCCTCTTCCGTCCACCAGTTACGGAGGGCGCCGCCGCCGTCGAACTGGGATCCCTGGTCGTCAAAGCCGTGGCCGATCTCATGACCGATCACAGCCCCGATACCGCCGTAGTTGACGGCGTCATCGGCGTCGGCCGTGAAGAACGGCGGCTGCAGGATGGCCGCCGGGAAGACAATCTCGTTCATCATGGGGTGGTAGTAGGCGTTGACCGTCTGCGGTGTCATGAGCCACTTGTTGCGGTCCACAGGCTTGCCCACCTCATCGAGGTGCCGGTCGACGTCGGCGTTGTGGGCGCGCTCCACGTTCCCGAGGAGGTCGTTGGCGTCGATCTCCACGGCAGAGTAGTCGATCCACTCATCGGGGAAGCCGATCTTGGCGCGGAACCCGTCCAGTTTGCGCAGGGCTTCGGCTTTGGTGTCCGCCCCCATCCAGCCCACTTCGGTGATGCTGCTCCGGTACGCCTCGATGAGGTTGCCCACGAGGGTCTGCATCCTGGCTTTGTGGGATTCCGGGAAGTGCCGTGCCACGTAGATCTGCCCGACTGCCTCGCCGAGGGCAGCCTCCACTACAGCGACGCCGCGCTTCCAGCGGTCCTTGTTCCGCGGGGTGCCACTAATGGTGGTGCCGTAAAAGGCAAAATTCGCGTCGACGACGGCCTGCGACAGGTAGGGCGCCGCGGCGCTGATAACGCGCATCGCCAGCCAGTCCCGCCACGCATCCAGCGGTTCGGCGTCCAGGAGTGCTGCCGCGCCCGAGAAGAAGTCGGGGGTACTCACCACGATTTCCTGCCGCTTGTCTCCGGCGATGTCCGCGGCCTCGAACCAGGTGGCAAGAAGTGGGAACAGTTCCGCCGCTTGCTCTGCTGTTTTGAGGTTGTAGGTCTTTTGCGGATCCCGCAGGGTGACGTTGTCCCAGTGGTGCGAGGCCAGCTTTGTTTCCAGGTCCACCACTCGTTCCGCAGCAGCCTCTGCGTCCTCCCGCCCCGCCAGGGCCAGCATCGTGGCTACGTGGGTCCGGTACGCGGCGACTGTAGGCGCGAACTTTTCGTCGCGGTAGTAGGACTCATCGGGAAGGCCAAGGCCGCCCTGTCCGGTGTACAGCAGTACACGGTCCGGATTTCCGGCGTCGGGGGCCGGGTAGATGTAGAAGAGCCCGCCCACGTCCGAGCGGAAGAGCCGTCCGGCCAAGGCAACGAGGTCAGTGGCAGAGCCCGTGGCGTAGACGTCCTCGAGCCGTTGGCGGATCGGGTCGATGCCCTTCGCTTCGGCGGCAGCCTCATCCATGAAGCTGTTGTACAGCCCGCCGATCTTGCGTTCTATACCGCTCGCCGCGTCACCCTTGGCGGCGGCTTCCTCGATGATGTCCCGGACGGCGAGTTCCGAGCCGTCCCGCAACGCGGTGAAGGTCCCTCCCAGCGGCCGGTCGTCCGGGATCTCGGTGGCCTTCAGCCAGGCACCGTTGACGTGCTGGTAAAGGTCGTCCTGCGGCCGGACCGTGTGATCAATGGTGGAAAGGTCGATCCCCGAAATGGGCACTGAAACTCCTTTTGCTGCGACGCCGCTGCCGGCACAAATACCCGGTGCGTCTGCATGATGGACTTTACGGACGGTAGTGCCCTTTCATCTTACGCACCCGTGTTACCCTCAAAAGGTGCGTGCAGAGTTCCTCCTCCTTAGCTGCCGCGGCGAGGCTACAGACGCTATCTAGCGCAAGGCCCACCCTCGCTGCGGAGTTTGTGTTGCCCGGCCACCCTTTCACTGAAGATCCATAGAAAAGGCCCCAAGTAATGCGAAACGCACAGAAGTCCTCAGGAATGCCCTTCCACCGTTACACGCCGTTCCAGGACCAGATCACCGTCGAGATGCCGGACCGTACCTGGCCGGACAAGGTGATCACCAAGGCCCCGCGCTGGTGTGCAGTGGACCTCCGCGACGGCAACCAGGCGCTGATCGATCCCATGAGCCCGGCACGCAAAATGAAGATGTTCGACCTGCTGGTCCGCATGGGTTACAAGGAAATCGAGGTCGGCTTTCCGTCTGCCTCGCAGACTGACTTCGACTTCGTCCGCCAGCTGATCGAGGGCAACCACATCCCGGATGATGTCACCATCCAGGTCCTCACCCAGGCCCGAGAGCACCTGATCGAGCGGACCTACGAATCCCTCGTTGGCGCGAAGCAGGCCATCGTCCACCTGTACAACTCCACGTCCGTGCTGCAGCGGCGCGTCGTCTTCAACCAGGACGAGGACGGGATCCTGGACATCGCACTCCAGGGTGCGCGGCTGTGCCGGAAGTACGAGGAAACGCTGGCCGACACCCACATCACCTACGAGTACTCACCGGAATCCTTCACTGGAACGGAACTGGAATACGCCGTCCGGGTCTGCAACGCCGTCGCCGACGTCTTTGAGGCCTCGGCAGACCGGCAGGTCATCATCAACCTGCCGGCCACCGTGGAAATGGCCACCCCCAACGTGTACGCCGATTCGATCGAATGGATGAGCCGGCACCTGCACCCCCGCGAAGGCATCATCCTCTCGCTGCACCCGCACAACGACCGCGGCACCGGTGTGGCCGCCGCCGAGCTGGGCTACATGGCCGGCGCAGACAGGATCGAAGGCTGCCTGTTCGGGAACGGCGAGCGTACCGGCAACGTGGACCTGGTGACCCTGGGACTGAACCTGTTCGTGCAGGGCATCGACCCGATGATCGACTTCTCCGACATCGACGACGTCCGCCGGACCGTTGAATACTGCAACCAGCTGCCCGTCCCCGAGCGGTCCCCGTACGGCGGCGACCTGGTGTTCACTGCCTTCTCCGGCTCACACCAGGACGCCATCAAGAAGGGCTTCGAAGCGCTGGAACGCGACGCCGCCGCCGCCGGCAAGGACGTTGCGGACGTCACATGGCAGGTGCCCTACCTGCCGGTGGACCCGAAGGACCTGGGCCGCAGCTACGAGGCCGTTATCCGCGTCAACTCCCAGTCCGGCAAGGGGGGCGTGGCCTACCTGCTCAAGAACGAGCACAGCCTGGACCTGCCCCGCCGGGCCCAGATCGAGTTCTCGGGCGTCATCCAGCGGCGCACGGACACCGTGGGCGGCGAAGTCAGCGGGGCCCAGCTCTGGCAGATCTTCCAGGACGAGTACCTGCCCTCCGGCAAGACAGACGGCCAGTGGGGCCGCTACTCCCTGGGCTCGGTCAAGACTGAGACCGACGACGACGGCGGCATGACGCTGCACGCGTCACTCACCGTCGATGGTGCCCAGGTCAGCCGTACCGGTACCGGAAACGGTCCCATCGCCGCCCTGCTGAACATCCTCACCCAGGACGGTGTGGACGTCCGCGTGCTGGACTACAGCGAGCACGCCCTGTCCGAAGGCGGCAATGCGATGGCAGCAGCGTATGTCGAATGCGCAGTGGGCGAGCGCGTCCTGTGGGGCGTGGGCATCGATGCCAACACCAGCATGTCCTCGCTGAAGGCCGTCATCTCCGCCGTCAACCGGGCCATCCGCGACGCCCAGTCCTGATCCGCAGGCCGCCGCGTTGCCCCTATTTCGGGGCCGCGCGGCGGCGCAGGGGCTGCCTGACCCCTCGGGGATGGGAAGATAGAGCGTGGCTCAACAATCCTTCGCCTCCCGGGCATACCGCGATGACGCCGTGGTTCTCCGTACCCACAAGCTGGGCGAAGCCGACAGGATCATCACGCTCCTCACGAAGCACCACGGGCAGGTCCGGGCAGTCGCTAAAGGCGTCCGCCGCACCAGCAGCCGTTTTGGAGCGCGGCTGGAGCCGTTCATGGTGGCTGACCTCCAGCTGATCTCAGGCCGTAGCCTGGACATCGTGACCCAGGCTGTGGCTAAAGGCGCCTACGGCGGCAGCATCGCCGCCGATTACGGCCGCTACACCGTCGCAGCCGCCATGACCGAAACAGCCGAGAAGCTCACCGACGTTGACGGTGAGGCGGCCACAGCCCAGTACAACCTCCTGGTGGGTGCACTGGCAGCCCTGAGCCGGAACGAGCACGCCGCCGGCCTGATCCTCGACTCCTACCTCCTGCGGGCACTGGCCACCGGAGGCTGGGCCCCCAGCTTCACCGACTGCGCCCGGTGCGGAATGCCCGGTCCGCATAAGGCCTTCGCTACCGCGCTGGGCGGCATGGTGTGCCCGGACTGCAGGCCGCCGGGCTCGCCCGCGCCGGCCGCCGAAACCGTCATCCTGCTGGCGGCCCTGCTCACCGGAGACTGGCCAACGGCTGACGCTTCCCTGCCGCTGCACCGCAAGGAAGCCGCCGGCCTCGTGGCCGCATACCTGCAATGGCATCTCGAACGGGTGCTGAAGTCCCTCAAACATGTGGAGCGTAGCTGACAGTGGCCTTGGGAAAAAAGACGACCCCCGCCCGCCGACGCACCGAACCGGTGGTCGCGCCCTACCCGCACCCCTCGGGGGCAGTTCCGCCGTCCATCCCGGCTGAATTCATTCCCCGCCACGTGGCCATCGTCATGGACGGCAACGGCCGCTGGGCAAACCAGCGGGGACTTCCCCGGGTCGAAGGGCATAAGGCGGGCGAACCCGCACTGCTCGATGTCATGGCCGGCGCCATCCAGCTTGGCATCGAGTATGTGAGTGTCTACGCATTCTCCACGGAGAACTGGCGCAGGTCTCCCGAAGAGGTCCGCTTCCTCATGGGTTTTAACAAGGACGTGCTGCGTCGCCAACGTAACCAGCTGGACGAATGGGGCGTCCGGGTCCGCTGGTCGGGCCGCCGGCCGAAGCTCTGGGGCTCGGTAATCCGGGAGCTGGAGGAAGCAGAGGCCTACACAGCGGGCAACAGCACCTGCACGTTGACCATGTGTGTTAATTACGGCGGACGGGCGGAGATCACCGATGCTGTGTCTGCCATCGCTGCAGAGGTCGCTGCAGGACGGCTGAAGCCCGGTGCCATTACGGAGCGCACCATCCAGAAGTACCTCGATGAACCGGACCTTCCCGATGTGGACCTTTTCCTTCGCAGCTCGGGGGAACAGCGGTTATCGAACTTCCTGCTCTGGCAATCGGCGTATGCCGAGTTCGTGTTCATGGACACGTTGTGGCCGGACGTGGACCGGCGGACGCTGTGGGCAGCGGTAGAGGAATACGCGCGGCGTGACCGGCGCTACGGCGGCGCAGTGGATGCAGCGGCCCAGCCCGGCGGCTCCTCGGCCCCGTAGGCACGCAGCCAGCGCGCCATGCGGGCGTAGGCGTCGGCGCGCACTCCGGCAGGGGAGAGCAAAACATCGTGCAGGGCACCTTCAATCCGCTCCACCGTGACGCTCCGTCCCAATGCCAGGGCCCTGGCGCCGATGATATTTACATCCAGCACTGCGTCCGAGCGGCGCATGGCTTCGGACCACAGCAGCCCGGTTGCACTCCCGGCGGACAACAGCACCAGGATGGGCGCCTGGATGTTTAGCCCCCGGGCAACACGGGCATGGCCGGCCAGCACTGCGCTCAACCAGCCGGCGCGTACCGGAAAGGCCATCGGCGGCCGGTACCGGTCGTCGATGGCCCATTCTCCTTCGGCCGCGCTGCTGATGGTCCGCCAGTAGTAACCCCGTTCAGGCAGCCGGAGGACAGCCGTGGGCCGCAGCCTCGCCATCGGCGCCATAAGACCTGAGGCAGCGCGCCGGACCAAGGCGCTGCCGTGCATTTCCAGCCAGGGGCTGTTGAGCACCAGCCGCGACACGGAACCGGGGTTTTCCGCGGCCCACAGAGCTGCCACCAGGCCGCCGGTCGAATGCCCCATCAGGGTGATGGGCCCGGGCGGGTCCCCGCCTCCGATAATGACCAGGGCCGCCTCAATCTCGGCATCGTAGTCAGCCAGACGCGACACAAACCCTCCGGTTGAACCCGGGCGCAGGCTCCTGCCGTGGTTATGCATGTCCAGGGCGTAGAAGTCATAGCCTGCCGAGTTCCAGAACCTGGCCAGTTCCACGTTGAAAAAGTAGTCACTCCAGCCGTGCAGGAAAAGGACTGCCGACCGCTGTCGGCGCTGCGGGGCACCGCTGTCAGGCTCCGGCCGGAAGCGCACCAGCGTGGCGGTCCGTTGCACGCCGTCGGGTCCCTTGGCCTTCAACGTCAGGGACTGGAATTCGGCGCCCAGGATGTCCTCTTCCCATGCCATGGACCCATGCTAAACCGGGCACCCGGAGGGAACCGCTCCCGCCAGGTCACGCCGGTTGTGGGACGTCTCCGTTTTGGTTCACGGCCCGCGAGGCGGAAAACTGGTTGCATGCGCGTTTACCCCACATTCTTCAAGCTGGCTTTTTCCTGGATGGACGCCGAGCGCGCCCACACCCTCGGATTCAAGGGAATCCGGCTGGCGCACTCGTCCGGGGCGGGGAAGGTCCTCCGCAAGCTGACTGCACCGGCGCCATCCCTTCAAACCACTGCCTTCGGCATCACCTTCCCCTCACCCTTCGGACTTGCAGCAGGTTTTGACAAGGAAGGGCACGGCATCGAAGCCCTCACAGAGCTTGGCTTCGGGCACGTTGAGGTGGGCACCATTACCGGCCAGGCGCAGCCGGGCAACGAGCAGCCGCGTCTGTTCCGCCTGATCCAGGACCGTGCGGTCATTAACAGGATGGGTTTTAACAACGACGGCGCCGCCGCCGTAGCTCCCCGCCTTAAGTCCGCCCGGGCTGCCCTGCAGCGGATGTACCCAGCGGTGCGGCCGGTCATCGGCGTCAACATCGGCAAAACCAAAGTTGTTGAGCTTGCTGACGCGGTGGATGACTACCGCATCAGCGCACGCACCCTTGCACCTGCCGCCGACTACCTCGTGGTCAACGTCAGTTCCCCCAACACGCCGGGACTGCGGCTGCTGCAGGACGTCGAAACGCTGCGCCCCCTTCTTACCGCCGTTGGGGAGGAAGCCGACCGTGCAGCGGGCAGGCATGTGCCGCTGTTGGTGAAGATTGCTCCAGACCTCAGCGACGAAGACATCGACGACGTTGCTCAGCTCGCCCTGGACTTGAAGCTGGACGGCATTATCGCCACCAACACCACCATCGCCAGGACGGGGCTGGCGTCCCCGGCTGAAACAGTGGAACAGTGCGGGGCGGGCGGGCTGTCCGGTGCGCCGCTGAAGCAGCGTTCCCTGGAGGTGCTCCGCCGCCTCAAGCAGGCAACCGGCGATGCCTTGACCCTCGTAGCCGTCGGGGGCGTGGAAACAGCCCAGGACGTGCAGGACCGGCTCGACGCAGGGGCAACCCTGGTCCAGGGTTACACGGCCTTCCTGTACGAGGGACCCTTCTGGGCGGCCCGCATCAACCGGCAGCTGGCCCGCAAGCGGCGGTCCTGAAACACTTCGGGTCCTGACCCGTCAAACAGCAGTCCCCGGCAGGTGACCTGCCGGGGACTGCTGTTTAAACGGAAACTCTGAATCAGGAGGGAGACTGGCCGCGGCTGACCTGGGGCTTGGGCAGCCGCAGCTTGCGGAACTGGAGGGAGCGCATGGAGCCGTACCAAACGGTGCCGCGCTCAACCTCGCCGAACTTCTCCGCCAGCCGCTTGCGCAGTTTGCGGGACAGCAGGAACACGTCCACGAACACAGCCAGGAACATGACCCAGAAACCACCCAGGACGTAAATCATGTAATCGCTGGATGCCGGCACCACCAGGGAGACCAGAACGAAAACAAGTGCGCCAAACATTAGGAACTCGCCCAGGCTGAACCGCGCATCGACGAAGTCGCGGGCAAACCGCTTCTGCGGTCCCTTGTCCCGCAAGGGCAGGAACTTTTCGTCTCCTGTATCAAGGGCCTGGCGCATCTTCTGCCGCTGGTCCTGGATGACCTGGCGCTCGGCCGCCTTGGAGGCCTTGCGGTCCTCCGGCACCAGCGGACGCTTGCGGGCGGCTTCCTGGGCCCTCCGTGTTGGAGTGGGGGCACCCTTGCCGATGACACCCGCCTCGCGTGCCGCCGCTTCCGCCGCCTGCTGGTCTACTGTCTCCTGCGCCGAGGGCGCTTCTTTTTTACGTCCGAACACCTGAACAGAATACCTTGCGGGAGGTGTCGGGATTCCTTGTCTGCGGCTGTTGCCGAAGCAACAGATGTGACGGGAGTAATGTTTTGGCCATGACTTCCTCGCCAATGGCAACCCCGCATGATCCGCATGGCCCCTCATCCCCGGGCCCTGAGACGACAGGCCAGACGGACCAACTCCGGGCCGCCGTCGACCGTTCCTTCGACCAAACCCTGCGCCGCCTCAAAGACCTCGTGGCGATTCCCGGGATCGCCTGGCCCAGCTTTGACCGGGCACCGCTGGAACGCAGTGCCGGAGCGGTGGCGGAACTGCTTCGTGACGCCGGCCTGGACGAAGTGCGGACCCTCACCTGCCCCAAGCCGGACGGCACGCCCGGCGGTCCCGCCGTCGTCGCACGCCGTCCCGCGGCGCCCGGCAAGCCCACCATCCTGCTGTACGCACACCATGACGTCCAGCCTCCCGGGGACGAAGCCCTGTGGGAAACCCAACCGTTCACCGCGGTGGAAAAGGATGGCCGCCTCTATGGCAGGGGCGCCGCTGACGACAAAGCCGGCATCATGGCCCACATTGCCGCCTACGCCGCCGTCTCGGAAGTTGTAGGTGAGCTGGGACTCGGCGTGACGTTCTTCTTCGAAGGCGAAGAGGAAGCCGGATCGCCCACCTTCCGGCCCTTCCTGGAGGCCAACCGCGAGTTGCTGCGGGCCGACGTGATCGTCGTTGCGGACTCCAGCAACTGGAAAGTGGGCGTTCCTGCCCTGACCACCAGCCTGCGTGGCCTCGTTGACGGCACCATTGAAGTGCAGGTCCTCGACCACGCTGTGCACTCCGGTATGTACGGCGGCCCGGTGCTGGATGCCCCCACGCTTCTGTCTCGGCTGATCGCCACACTCCATGACGACGACGGCAACGTCGCGATCGAAGGGCTAGTGGCCACGGACAACGCTGCCGTAGACCTCCCGGAAGCCGACTACCGTGCCGATGCTTCAGTGCTCGACGGCGTCCGTCTCGCCGGAACCGGCAGCATTGCCTCCCGCCTGTGGACCAAGCCTGCACTGTCCATCATCGGCTTTGACGCCCCAGCCGTGGACGTCGCCTCAAACACGCTGCTGCCGCGTGCCCGTGCCAAGTTCAGCCTCCGCCTCGCGCCGGGCCAGGACCCCGCCGCGGCCATGGAGGCTGTGGGCCGCCATGTTGAAGCCAACGCGCCGTTCGGTGCGAAGGTCATCTTCACACCGGGGGAGAGCGGCAATCCCTTCCAGACGGACACGGCATCACCGGCGGCCCGCCTGGCAATGTGGGCCCTGGGGGAGGCCTGGGGCGTCCCGGCCGTCGAAACTGGCATAGGCGGTTCCATCCCCTTTATTGCAGACCTGCTGGAGCTGTACCCGGAGGTGCAGATCCTCGTCACGGGCGTTGAGGACCCGGACTCGAGGGCGCACAGTGCCAACGAATCATTGCACCTGGGCGATTTCCGGCATGCAATCCTGGCCGAGGCGCTCATGCTTGCCCGACTCAACAGCGGGGGCCTGGACGTGCAGCCCGGCTGATTCCGCTGACAGGCGGGCAGGGCTTCCGCCGCCAAGCCGCCCAGGGAACAACGGGAGCCCTTTCATGGTTACGTCAGGAGTTAGAGCTACAAGGCTGTCCGACGTAGCATGTAGCTATAGCCCATACCCAATCCGTAGGGGCAGGCACCGCAGAAGCGGAGCCGCCAGGACCCGTCCCAAGAAGGTAGGCCAATGAGCACCGCAACCAATGAGAACAGCACCGCAACCACCAGCGAATCCGGCGAACTGCCGGTCCACGAGGTCAACCTGACCGATGTCGCCGCAGGCAAGGTACGCAGCCTTCTCGAACAGGAAGGCCGCACGGATTTGCGCCTTCGGGTTGCCGTGCAGCCCGGCGGCTGCTCCGGCCTGATCTACCAGCTGTACTTCGACGAGCGGATTCTCGACGGCGACGCCGTACGTGATTACGACGGTGTCGAGGTCGTGGTGGACAAGATGAGCGTCCCGTACCTCAGCGGCGCCAGCATCGACTTCGAAGACACCATTTCCAAGCAGGGATTCACCATCGACAACCCCAACGCCGGTGGCTCCTGCGCCTGTGGAGATTCCTTCCACTAAGCCGGTCATTTTGCCGTATGCCTGCGCCGTGTCTCCTGCCAACAAGATTGGCTGGGAGGCGCGGCGCCGACATGTGGGCGAAACGTCCGGGGGAGCGGTAAGCTCTACACCGAGTAGTAAAACTTTTAGTGTGCCCGGGGCCGCCGATGGCTGCCCGGACAACAGCAACAAGTAGGAAGGGCCGTCTGTGAGTTCGCAGAACCGAACCGGCAGCCGACGCAAAACGATCACAACGATCACTGGCTTGGCAATTGCCGGCGCGTTGGTTTTGACCGGATGTTCGCCAGAGGTAGAGAAGGGGTGGCTGCCGACTGAACGCGGCACCACCAGCAACACCGACCGCATCATGGACCTCTGGGTCAACTCATGGATTGCCGCGCTGGTGGTGGGCACCATTACTTGGGGCCTCATCATCTGGTGCCTGGTGGCGTACCGCCGTCGCAAGGGGACCGTTGGTTTCCCCCGGCAGACCAGTTTCAACCTTCCCCTTGAGGTCTTCTACCTGACCATCCCGATCTTCATGGTCCTGGTGTTCTTCTACTTCACCGACCGTGACCAGCAGGCCATTGACGACCGCTCCCAGCCGGCCGACGTCGTCGTTGACGTCCGCGGCAAGCAGTGGGCCTGGGACTTCAACTACAAGTCCGGCGACGTCATCCAGGAAGACCTCCACGAAGCCGGTGTCCAGGCGCACCTGACCGGCAACACCATCGACAAGGAACAGCTCCCCACGCTGTACTTGCCGGTGAACAAGTCCGTTGACCTCGAGCTCAACGCCCGCGACGTCATCCACTCGTTCTGGGTTCCCGCCTTCCTGCAGAAGCGCGACATGATCCCCGGAAAGACCAACTACATCAGGTTCACCCCCACTAAAGAGGGCACCTACGACGGCAAGTGTGCCGAACTCTGCGGCGAGTACCACTCCGAAATGCTGTTCCGCGTCAAGGTGGTGTCGGAATCTGAATTCCAGGCCCACATGGACGGGCTGAAGGCAGCCGGCAACACTGGGCTGCTGGGCGTGGAGTACGACCGCAACCCTAACCTGAACGAAATTAAGTAAGGGGAGCGACGTGGCTACGTACACTCAATCCGCACCCACAGGAGCCCTGCAGGCTCCGGTGGTTCCGAAATCCAAGGGACGCATCGTCGTCAACTGGATCACCTCCACTGACCACAAGACCATCGGGTACATGTACCTGATCGCCTCGTTCGTCTTCTTCTGCCTCGGTGGCGTCATGGCGCTGCTCATCCGAGCCGAACTCTTCGAGCCCGGCATGCAGATCCTGCAGACGAAGGAACAGTACAACCAGCTGTTCACCATGCACGGCACGGTTATGCTCCTGATGTTTGCCACCCCGCTGTTCGCGGGCTTCGCCAACGTCATCATGCCGCTCCAGATCGGTGCCCCCGACGTCGCATTCCCGCGTCTGAACGCCCTGGCTTTCTGGTTCTTCCTCTTCGGTTCCACCATTGCGGTGTCCGGCTTCATCACCCCGCAGGGTGCAGCATCCTTTGGGTGGTTCGCCTACGCACCACTGTCGAATACCACGTTCAGCCCCGGCATCGGCGGTGACCTGTGGGTCTTCGGCCTGGCGCTCTCCGGCTTCGGCACCATCCTCGGTGCCGTCAACTTCATCACCACCATCATCTGCATGCGCGCCCCGGGCATGACCATGTGGCGCATGCCGATCTTCACCTGGAACACCCTCATCACGGCCATCCTGGTCCTGATGGCGTTCCCCCCGCTGGCCGCCGCACTGTTCGCACTGGGCGCCGACCGCCGGTTTGGCGCACACATCTTCGATCCGGAAAACGGCGGTGCCGTCCTCTGGCAGCACCTGTTCTGGTTCTTCGGCCACCCCGAGGTGTACATCATTGCGCTGCCGTTCTTCGGCATCGTGTCTGAGATCTTCCCGGTGTTCAGCCGCAAGCCGATCTTCGGCTACAAGGGCCTCGTTTACGCCACGATCGCGATCGCTGCGCTGTCCGTGACGGTGTGGGCCCACCACATGTACGTCACCGGCTCGGTGCTGCTGCCGTTCTTCGCCTTCATGACGATGCTCATTGCTGTTCCGACCGGCGTGAAGTTCTTCAACTGGATCGGCACCATGTGGCGCGGTTCCATCACGTTCGAAACCCCCATGCTCTGGAGCATCGGGTTCCTCGTCACGTTCCTCTTCGGTGGCCTCACCGGCATCATCCTGGCCTCGCCTCCGCTCGACTTCCACGTCTCGGACTCCTACTTCGTGGTGGCGCACTTCCACTACGTGGTCTTCGGAACCGTGGTGTTCGCCATGTTCGCCGGCTTCTACTTCTGGTGGCCCAAGTGGACCGGAAAGATGCTCAACGAGCGCCTCGGCAAGATCCACTTCTGGCTCCTGTTCCTGGGCTTCCACGGCACGTTCCTCATCCAGCACTGGCTCGGTGTGGAGGGCATGCCCCGCCGCTACGCCGACTACCTGGTTGAAGATAACTTCACCTGGATGAACCAGTTCTCGACTGTGGCGTCCTTCGTCCTCGGCGCCTCGCTGATTCCGTTCTTCTGGAACGTCTACATCACGTGGCGGAAGGCCGAAAAGGTCCAGGTTGATGACCCTTGGGGCTTCGGTGCCTCCCTCGAATGGGCCACGTCCTGCCCGCCGCCGCGCCACAACTTCACCTCGCTGCCCCGGATCCGTTCGGAGCGCCCCGCCCTGGACCTGCACCACCCTGAACTGCGCCAGGTCCACACCGTCGAGTCGCCGGCACCTGCGGCCAGCGTTCTCGGCAACGCCGACCAGAAGGACACCGCACAGTGAAAATCGAATCTTGGATCTTTGGATCGGGAGTCTTCTTCTTCATCCCTGTCTCCATCGTGTACGGGTTCCTCACGCACTGGAACGAGTGGGTTGGCACCTTGGGTGTCCTGCTCGTGGGCGGACTGGCCGGCATGATCGGCGCGTACCTTGGTTTCACCGCCAAGCGCGTAGGTATGCGCCCCGAGGACCGCAGCGATGCTGAGATTCACGAAGGCGCCGGCGAGCAGGGGCACTTCAGCCCCTGGAGCTGGTGGCCCCTGGTCCTCGGCCTGGCTTGCGCCACTGGGTTCCTCGGCCTGGCCGTTGGGTTCTGGATCGTCTTCATTGCTGCCGGCCTTGCGGTCGTAGCGCTTGTCGGCTGGGTTTACGAATACAGCCGTGGGGACCACGCCCACTAGGCAACACACTTAATAACGACGCCGGCCCCCACCTTTTGGTGGGGGCCGGCGTCGTTATGTCTGGGCCAGTTTGTTCCGGACTGATTCAGGATAGTTCCGGGGCTGGTTCGGCGTTGTGCCGGGCAGTGGCCGGGCTAGTGCCGGACCGCGGGCTGGAGGGCTCCCTGCGCCGCGAGGAGGTCTCCGAGGGACATGAGGACCGCCGCGGCATTTTCCGCGCTTCCAGGCCCATCCAGGGCTGTCTCGCTGACCGTCAGCTCCACTGTGCAGCCGTGCTGGAAGTCGGCAGCCATCACCTGAAGCAGCGACCGCGCATCGACGCCCGGGCTGCCGTCCTTGGCAATGACCACGGGAAGGCCCGTGACCAAGACGGCTCGGACAAAGTCGGCTGCTGGCCTTGCATGAAGGCCTACAGAAGCCGTGACCATGGCCTTGTGTGATGGCAAAGAGGACTCCTTCGTCTTGACGGACCCCTCCGTCTGTCGCGTAAATCTTCCTGCCCAAATATATATCCGGCGGCCCGGCGCTGCCGCCACGAAGTCTGCTGCAGGAACACAGCTGGTCTAGACCTGACCTACGATTAGAAGTGGCAACAAGCAGAAAAAGGCGGACTCATGGCGGCTGCAGCCAAGACCATCAAGGGCGAGATAGACCGCGCCAGCGGTATCGCCATCTATATTCAACTGCGGGAGATCCTGCGCGCCTACATCGCGGAGGCATGCCCACCAGGCTCGGCATTGCCTTCAGAACGTGACTTGGCCGAACGCTTCGGTCTTGCCCGGATGACAGTCCGCCAGGCCATTGATGCACTGGTAGGCGAGGAAGTCATCGAACGCGTTGTTGGCCTGGGTACCTTTGTCCGCCGGCCAAAGCTCGACCTCCAGGTCAAGCTCACCTCCTACAGCGAGGAAATGCAGCGCCGTGGCATGGTTCCGGCGGCTAAGGTCCTCAGCTTCGAGCAGATCGGTGCCAGCGCTTTCCTCGCCCGCGAACTGCAGTTGGACGAGGGCACTCCGCTGGTGCGTTTTCGCAGGCTCCTGCTGGCGGACGGGGAGCCCATGAGCGTGGATGAGAACTTTATCCCCGCCCACCGCGTCCCGGGCCTCCTCGACGGCGAGCCTCCCACGTCCTTGTACAACGTCCTGAGCGAACAGTTCGGCCTGGTCATGGAGTGGGGTGAGGACATGATCGAGGCAACCGCAGCGTCCCCGTCCACGGCGCGCCTGCTCAACGTGGAAGTGGGCTCACCGCTGTTGAAGATCCAACGGCATGCATTTGTGGCCCGCTCCATGGTGGACTACTCCGTTTCCTACTACCGCGCCGACCGCTACAAGCTTTGGGTGCCCCTGCAGCGTCCCGGGGCACGCCGCGCGCGGAACCTCTAACCAGGCCGCGAAAGGGACTGGCCCCACCCAGTCCTTGAGTTCCGGCCAATGGACGTGAAACAAGAACAGAGCAGGGCCCGGTCCAGTTGGACCGGGCCCTGCTCTGTTTAGTGCTTGGGTGAACCTAGTGGGACAGGCTCTTGGCTTCCTCAGAGGCTTCCACAGGCGCGTGGCCGTGGCCATGGGCTGCTTCGAGTTCTGCGGGTGTAGCCGGAGCTACGCGGTCCTCAAAGAACCATTTGGAGAGGAAGGCGCGGCGCTTCTCGTTACCGGTCACCACACCATGCTCGTTCGGCACAGCGGGGAGAACCTCAGGAGACTCGAAACCGACGAGCTTGTAGCGCTTGTACTCATCGAGCGGAGCGTGAACCTCGATGAACTCACCGTGGGGCAGGCGCACGATCCGGCCGGTTTCGCGACCGTGCAGTGCAATCTCGCGGTCCTTGCGCTGGAGCGCAAGGGCCACGCGCTTGGCAACGATGAATCCGATGATCGGGCCGATGAAGAACAGGGCGCGGAGCCAGTAGGTGACGTCGTTGAGGGACACGTGGAAGTGCGTGGCAATGAGGTCAGAGCCTGCAGCTGCCCACATGACGCAGTACCAGATGAAACCTGCAACACCAATGCCCGTACGGGTGGGGGCGTTGCGGGGACGGTCCAGGACGTGGTGTTCGCGGTTGTCCTTGGTGATCCAGCGTTCGATCCACGGGTAGGTGAACATCACCGTGAACAGGATCCCGGCGGGCACCAGGGCGGGAAGCAGCACGTTGAACGTGAAGACAAAGCCCAGCCAGGTCTGCTCCACGTGCCAGTCGCCAAAGGTGCCGGGCATCAGGCGCAGCGCACCGTCCACGAATCCGATGTACCAGTCAGGCTGGGTACCGGCAGACACAGGGGACGGATCGTAGGGACCGTAGTTCCAGATCGGGTTGATGGTGAAGAACGCTGCCATCAGTGCCAGGACACCGAAGACGATGAAGAAGAAGCCGCCGGCCTTGGCTGCGTACACGGGGCCAAGCGGGTAGCCGACAACGTTGTTGTCGTTGCGGCCCGGACCGGGGTACTGGGTGTGCTTGTGAACCACAACCATGAACAGGTGGAGCACGATCATCAGGAGGATCAGTGCCGGCACCAGCAGGATGTGCAGCATGTAGAGGCGGCTGATGATTGCCGTTCCCGGGAACTCTCCACCGAACAGGAAGAAGGAGATGTAGGTACCAACTACCGGGATGGACTTGATGACGCCGTCAATGATGCGCAGGCCGTTGCCCGAGAGCAGGTCGTCAGGAAGCGAGTAGCCGGTGAAGCCGGCAGCCATGGCCAGGATGAGCAGGACGCAGCCCACAACCCAGTTCATTTCACGCGGACGGCGGAACGCACCGGTGAAGAACACACGGAGCATGTGCACGGCGATGGACGCCACGAACAGCAGGGCTGCCCAGTGGTGGACCTGGCGCATGAACAGGCCGCCACGGATATCGAAGGAGATGTTCAGCGACGAGCTGTAGGCCACTGACATTTCGACGCCCTTGAGAGGCACATATGATCCGTCGTAGTGGGTCTCCGCCATGGACGGGTCGAAGAAGAACGTCAGGAACGTACCCGAAAGCAGCAGGATCACGAACGAGTAGAGAGCAACCTCGCCGAACATGAAGGACCAGTGGTCGGGGAAGACTTTGCGGCCGAACTCCCGAAGGATTCCGGAACCGCCAACTCGGGAATCGACGAAGTCGGTAACCCGGCCTGCCTTGGTTTTGGCGACGAAAGCGGGCTCAGCTGTTGATGCTGCGCTCATGCATATCACGCTCCCAGTAACTCGGTCCTACAGGTTCATGGAAGTCGCTGGTGGCGACGAGGTAGCCTTCGTCATCAACTGCGATGGGCAGCTGGGGGAGAGGGCGGCTGGCCGGTCCGAAGATCACCTTGCACTCTTGAGTGAGGTCAAAGGTGGACTGGTGGCACGGGCACAGCAGGTGGTGCGTCTGCTGCTCGTAAAGAGCAACCGGGCAGCCAACGTGGGTGCAGATCTTGGAGTACGCAACGATGCCGTTGTATCCCCAGTCCTCGCGGCCTTCAGAGGGATGCAGCGATGCCGGGTCCAGGCGCATGAGCAGCACCACGGCCTTGGCCTTCTCGTTGAGCTTGCCCTCGTGGAGTTCGTTCAGGCCTTCCGGAATGACGTGGAAAGCAGAACCAATGGTGACGTCCGCGGCCTTGATCGGCGTACCGTCGGGGTCGCGGGCAAGGCGCTTGAGCTTGCCGTCCTGCGGTGCCCACATGGTGTGGGCAAGCTTGTTATCGGGCCGGGGACCCAGATCGCCGAAGATTGCCACTGCGGGCAGGGGAGCGAGGGCCACGGCGCCGAGGAGGGTGTTGCGGATCAGGGGGCGGCGCTTGATGCCGGTCTCTTCCACAATGTCGTCAACGATGCGGACTGCAGCCTGGCGGTCCTCTTCGTAGCGGATGGCGTGGCGCTCTTCCGATACTTCGTGGTCCGGCATCAGGGCCTTGGCCCAGTGGACGATGCCGGTACCGATACCGAGCATGGCGAATGCCGTGCCGACACCAAGGAGGGCATTCTGCAACCTGATGGTGGCGATGTTGGAATCCTCGCCAAGGTCGATGGCGAAGTACGCCACCAGGAAGATCAGGGTTCCAACGACAGAGATGCCAAATAGTAAGGCGACCTGCCGTTCTGCCCGCTTTGCGGCCTTCGGGTCCGTGTCAGCCAGGCGCAAACGATGCGGGGGAATTCCAGGATCCTGGAACTTCTCCACCTCATTCTGACCAGCCGTAGCTACGGTGCCCGAGTGGTTCGGACTGCCGTCACTATGGTTGCCCATAATTCGCCTCATCCTTCTCTCGTCCCGGCGGCTGCCGGGTTAGTTTCTAATATCAACCTGCTGGACTTTGCAGCAGAAAGTTTGGTGCGGAGACCGCGTCAGGATGTGCGGGACGTCAGCCAGATAGTGAAGGCAATGATGACGCCCAAGCCTGCAACCCACACGAAGAGGCCTTCAGCAACAGGACCCAGCGAGCCAAGGTCGGCTCCGCCCGGGGAACCGGTGCTTTCGATCTGCTTCAGGAACGTGATGATGTCCTTCTTGCCTTCGGGGGTGATGTTCGAGTCACTGAAGACCGGCATGTTCTGAGGACCGGTCGCCATTGCTTCGTAGATGTGCTTACCCGAAACATCGGCGAGGGCCGGGGCGAACTTACCGCGGGTCAGGGCACCACCGGCAGCTGCAGCGTTGTGGCACATGGCGCAGTTGGTGCGGAACAGCTCACCGCCGGCGGCAGCGTCACCGCCGCCGTTCACCAGGTCCTCTTCAGGAATTGCCGGGCCGGCGCCCAGGGAAGCGACATAGGCTGAAAGCTGGTGGGTCTGCTCGTCGTTGAACTGGGCGGGCTTCTTGAGGGCCTGCGGTCCGTTCATCTGCATCGGCATGCGGCCGGTGCCCACCTGGAAGTCAACAGCAGCGGCGCCGACGCCCACCAGTGACGGACCGTCAGCGGTACCGCTGGCACCCATGCCGTGGCACGTGGCGCAGTTGGCCGCGAAGAGCTTGCCGCCTTCTTCAGTGTCGTTGGCACTGTAGGTGGTGGTGGAAGCCTTGGCCTCGTTGACGGTGGTTGCCACAGCGTACAGCCCACCCGTAAGGAGTAGCCCCATCAGGAGCAGCGCTATTGCTGCCAGTGGGTGACGCCGCTTTTGTGAGAGTGCCTTCACGTGGTGGTTCCTTTATTCGTTCCTGCGACGGCTTGTGGGGCCGCGACCTGAAATTCTGCCTCGTGTAGAAAAAGTTTCAAAACTGGTTACTTGAGTACGTAGATGACCAGGAAGAGGCCGATCCACACGACGTCAACGAAGTGCCAGTAGTAAGAGGTGACAATCGCCGAGGTGGCTTCGAAGTGACCGAACTTCTTCGCGGCGAACGACCGGCCCATGATGAGCAGGAAGGCAACGAGGCCGCCGATGACGTGCAGGCCGTGGAAGCCCGTGGTCATGTAGAAAGCGGAGCCGTAGGCGTTGGAGGACAGCGATACGTGCTCGGAAACCAGCATCGCGTACTCGGTGGTCTGGCCAGCGACGAAGAACGCACCCATGATGAACGTCAGGGTGAACCATTCGTTCATGCCCCAACGGGAGAACGAGAACACCCCTCCGGTGCGGCGCGGCTGGAGCCGTTCGGCGGCGAAGACGCCCATCTGGCAAGTGAAGGAACTTGCCACGAGGACGATGGTGTTAACGAGCGCAAAGGGGAAGTTGAGCTTGGCTGTCTCGTCCGCCCACATCTGAGCACTCGTGGAGCGCAGTGTGAAGTACATGGCGAAGAGACCGGCGAAGAACATCAACTCGCTGGACAGCCACACAACGGTTCCGACAGAAACCATATTGGGGCGGTTCAGCGTGGGGTGCGCCGGGGTACTGGGGGCATGGGTCGCAGATGTCACATAGACATTATGTCTGTAAAAGTCCGTGCTGCCCAACGCAAACCGCCTTTTCGGAGGACTTTTTCTACAAAGACGCGAAATCGCGCGGAAAAGTTCCCGCACCGGTTCATATTGGTCAGCCGCCGCCATCGCTCGATAGCATCAGCAGGTGACTTCACAGGCTTCCCCAGCGTCCGGCAACACCTGGCCCCGACTGATCTCAGCACTGATCAGCGGGCGTGACCTCACCGCGGACAACACGTCCTGGGCCATGGACACCATCATGTCCGGGGAAGCCACCCCCGCACAGATCGCCGGCTTCCTCGTCGCACTCAGCGGCAAGGGGGAGACGGTCGAGGAGCTCTCTGGCCTGGTGGACGCCATGCTCGCACACGCCAAACCCATCAGTGTCTCCGGTGAGAAACTCGACATCGTCGGGACAGGCGGTGACCAGCTGAACACCGTCAACATCTCTACGATGGCGGCGCTGGTCGCGGCTGGCGCGGGAGCCCGGGTGGTGAAGCACGGCAACCGGGCCGCGTCATCGTCGTCCGGCTCTGCCGACGTGCTGGAGGCCCTCGGCGTGCGGCTGGATCTGTCCATTGACCGCGTGGCCAGGAACGCAGAAGAGGCGGGAATCACCTTTTGCTTCGCCCAGGTATTCCACCCCTCGTTCCGCCATACCGCCGTGCCGAGGAAAGAACTCGCGATCCCCACTGCTTTCAACTTCCTCGGCCCGCTGACCAACCCGGCCAAGGTCCAGGCATCAGCCGTCGGCGTCGCAAACGCCAGGATGGCACCCCTGGTGGCCGGTGTCCTGGCACGGCGGGGGAGCAGGGGCCTGGTGTTCCGCGGTAACGACGGCCTTGATGAGCTCACCACCACCGGCCCTTCCACGGTGTGGGAGATCCGTAACGGCAGCGTCGATGCATTGGAGTTCTCGCCCCGGGACCTCGGCATCAGCCCGGCCACCGTGGAAGAACTCCGTGGCGGCGACGCGAAGGCTAACGCGGTGGTTGTCCGCGAAGTCCTGGCGGGCAAGGAGGGCCCGGTGCGGGACGCTGTCCTGCTTAATGCTGCTGCCGGCCTGGTGGCCTTCGATCTTTCAGCCGAGGGAACATTCCTGGACAGGATGCGCGGTGCCTATGCCCGAGCGGCTGTGTCTATTGAAAGCGGCGCCGCCGCGGCAGTGCTTGATAAGTGGGTCTCGCTCACTGCCTCGTAGAGGCAGTTGCCTCGCCTACTGTTCGAACCCCAACGAAAAAGCCGCGTCAAGGTCGTGCTGGGAGTAGGCCCGGAACGCTATGTGGGTAGTGGTGTGGACCACTGCCGGAACTTTCGAAAGCCGGTCGGCAATGACGTCCGCAAGATCCTCATGCCGGGAAACCCTGGCGACGGCGATCAGGTCCCACTCGCCGGTCACGGAGTACACCTCGCTGATGCCTTCGATCGCTGAGATCTCCTCGGCCGTCTCGGGAATGCGGGAAGCGTCCGTTTTGATCAGGACGAATGCGGTGATCACGTTGAAACCCTCCGGATCTGTTGCGCCGCGGCGTTGACCGGCGCGTTTCTTGGTCCTGCCAGCCTATTACATCAGTGCCGGCCCCGGCCGGACCCATCACGTTGGGCCGGGGGAGCGCCGCTGCTCAGCTGCGGCGGGGCCGGATGATCCGGTACAGTGCCCGGTACCCCATGAGCAGCACGCCCAGGCTGAGGAGTGCGACGACGACGAAAGGCACCACGACGGTCTGCCCCGTGAGGGCCCTGAGCAACATGCCGCCGATGAGGCTGCCCAGCCATGCTCCGATGCCGGCCGGGCGCAGTGACATGGGAGCGCGCCAGGCACGGGTTACGAGCCAACCTGCGGCCGCCCCGGCGAGGAAGGGCCACGCCGTGAGGAAGACGCCGGTGATGATCCCGTCCCGGGCGTGTGCGTCGCGGCCTATCGCCGCGAACACCAGGATCAGGACGACGTCCGCCACGGCGGCGGCGACTACCAAGCCGCGGGGGCCGGGGGCAGGCCCGGATTTCGAAAGACTCATGGTTTCGAGCCTATCTGTCCGCCGCGAAGCTACCCGCATCGGCAACTGCCGCGGAAGCAGCCTCAGAGGCGGTGCACCAGCCAGCCAGGTTCCCACCGGACGGAGTACGGGCCGTTGCCGTCCTGTTCAACAAGGATGTGCGTGACCGTGTACGCGATGGCAGAGCCAAACGCGGCGCGCACTTTCACCGGCGCCGGCCGGAGCATCAGCACGGGCCTTCCCGGCGCGTGCGTCAGCGCCTCTTCCCGCAGTGCACTCCGCGCCCGGAGGCCGGGGGACTGGGGGAGTACAAACGGTGGTGTGCTCTGGTCTTCGAGATACGGGGACTGCGGCATCGGACATCCTGGCGCTTGGGAAGTTGCACCGGCACCATCTTCATAGGCGCAGGCGGCTTTTGGAGACGCCACCAACCGGCTCTGCCAGCAGGCTGGTCCGGATTGAGGGCGCCTTAGGGGAACGACGATATTGGCTCCGGAAGCCGTTTGGCATCCGTAGGCTGTACCCGACTTGCCGGCCGCGGGCTACCTGTCCGAAGGCGGTATCGGGGAGGTGTTGGCTGGATGAAGTAGATTCTGTTCTACGCCTGCCCGCTGGATGATTGACTGCGTTGGAGGAACCGTGAACAAGCCGCTCTGGATTTGCTGCCTGCTCGGCGCTGCATTGGGCATCGCCATCGGGTTGGCATTCTTTGACAGCCCTTTCCTGGGCTTTGCGCTTGGACTCGGCCTGGGGGCGGTGGTCGGGGCCGGCATAGGCGTCCGGCGCTAGACTGGAACGGTCATGAACGGCGCGCGCCCCCGTCACACCGTATGGCTGGCAGCATTGGCCAGCCTGCTTGTGGCATGCACCCCGGTCAACGGCACTGATGCAGTCGCCGGCGGCGCTTCGCCCACGGCGACCGTACAACCGGCGGCCGGGCCTGCTGAGCATGCCCCACAGCCCATTGCTTCCACCACAGCGCCGACGCCCCCTCCTGCTGTCACTCCGCCGCCAGAGCCCATCCCAACTGTCATTCCGCCGCCGGCGCCCGGACCCTATGCCATCAATCTGTACCGGGATGGTGACTTCGTGCCGCAGTACACCTTCGACTGGTGCGTTGCGGCGAGCATCCAGATGGCCCACAACCTGATCGACGACACAGGTGGGGGAACATGGTCGGACAGTGCGCAGCAGGGGGAGTTGTGGGAACTGGCCCGCACACGGTCATCCGATTCCTTCAACGGTGCCAACCCTTACGGCTGGGCGCAGGTACTCACCGCTTCCGGGATGGGTCCCTACAACGTGGTCAGCGTCGCCGACTACGGGGCGGCCCTGCAGACGGCGGCGCGTGCGATCGCCGAGACGGGCCGGCCCGTGGGCCTGGTGATGTGGAGCGGCCGGCATGCATGGGTGATGAGCGGTTTTGAGTCGATGGGCGATCCCGCGAAATTCCAGGACTTCCGTGTCACCGGAGTCAATGTCCTGGACCCGCTCTATCCCTACGGCAGCCAGCAATGGGGGCCGTCACCAGCACCCAACAGCCTGCTGACGCCTGAGGAACTCGCCACCCAGTTTGTTGTGAGGGAACCCCGGCGATGGAGTTCGCAGCTGCCCGCCGGATACCTCCTGGTGCTTCCACAGGCCGCCGCCTGATGGGCCGACCTATAGGCCTCGCACATAGGACAAGGGGAGCGGGCGGTCACCCCCTCCAACGCAGCAGATTCCACCTACTTTACATAATGTAGATTATCGGCGTTTTGGCAACGCGGGCGGATAGGGGCCAGGAGCAGCGATTCCGCAGGTCAGACCGTTGAGCCATTGTCTTTGTGGATGGGCTCGCTAAGAATGGGGCAATGACGGTCTACGTGCGTTCACTTGAAACTGCAGTTCCGGCAACAAAGCTGATCCAGGCGGAGGCGCGTGACGTTTTCGCAGCGCAACCGGGTCTCAGCAGGCTCGGTTCCCGGCTGGTGAGCACATGTTTCGATTCAGCTGCCATTGAGACCAGGTTCACGGCCGTCAACGAGCTCACCAACGCATTCCGCTCTGAAGATCCCCAGTTCTATGACCCGGACTCGGGACTGCTCCTGAATCCCAGCACCAAGGTCCGCAACGACATCTTCGCCCGTGAGGCCACCAAGCTGTTTGTCGAAGCCTCCGCTGCCGCCGTCAAAGCCTGCCCGGATCTCGATTTACTTGACATAACTCACCTCGTGACCGTCTCCTGCACCGGATTCTTCAACCCCGGGCCTGACTACAAGATCGTCCGTGAGCTGGGCCTGGACCCGTCGGTGCAGCGCTACCACCTTGGCTTCATGGGCTGTTACGCGGCCTTCCCGGCCCTACGGGCGGCCAAACTGTTCTGCGAAGCAGACCCGAACGCCGTAGTCCTCGTGGTCTGTGCTGAATTGTGCTCACTGCACGTCCGGACGTCCAATGACCCGGACACCATCATGGGGTCGGCGCTGTTTGCCGACGGAGCCGCGGCCGCCATCGTCACGGCCAGCCCGGCAGCGGAAGAAACGGCCCTGCTGCAGCTCGACCACTTCGAAACGGTGCTGACGCCGGTTGGCGAGGACTCCATGGCCTGGAACATCGGCGACCACGGCTTCGAAATGGTGCTGGGCAACTACGTCCCGCACATCATCGACGATCACATCGTCGGCGCCCTGCAGCCGCTGCTGGCCCGTGAGCCCCACCTCGAAGCACTCCCCTACACAGGCATCAGGCACTGGGCCATCCACCCGGGCGGCCGCAGCATCCTGGACAAGGTCCAGGCCCGGTTGGCCCTCACCGACGAACAGCTGGTCCCGGCCCGTGAAGTCCTGCGCAACTACGGCAACATGAGCAGCGCCACGGTGCTGTTTGTCCTCCGGCACATCCTCGAACAGGACAGCCAACCGGGAGACGAACGCATCTGTTCCATGGCGTTCGGCCCCGGCCTGACGGTGGAAACAGCGCTCCTGACCAAGCTGCGGCAGGCGCCGGCGGCGGCCGGAACCCCGGCTGAGACGCGGCAGGAACAGCTGCTGCAGGAAATCCCGGTGGCCTGACCCGGTGTTCATCTGGCCCGAACGTGCGGCAGGCGAGCTGGAACAGATGGACCTGCCTGACTGTGATGCGCGGAAGCTGGAGAACACCTACCGCCAGTTCGGCCCGGTCAACAGGATCGTTTCCGGGTGGAGGCGGCTGTACGTCAAAGAATTGCGTCCTGTCCTCTCAGCAGGCCCGGCCAGCATCCTTGACATCGGCTGCGGCGGAGGCGACCTCGCGGTCATGCTCGTCCGCTGGGCCGCCAAGGACGGGCTGTCTGTCCGGATCACCGGCGTCGACCCGGATCCGCGCGCGGCTGCCTTCGCCCACAGCCGGCCGCCGACCCGTGGCGTGGACTTCCGGCAGGCGCACAGTGCCGAGCTCGTCAGCGAAGGTGCCGCGTTCGACGTCGTTATTTCCAACCATGTCCTGCACCATCTCGGAACGGAAGAATTCAACGACCTGCTGGCCCACTCGGACGTGCTCGCCCGGAAGAAGGCCCTGCACAACGACCTGCGCCGCAGCCCGCTGGCCTTCGCCCTTTTCGGCGTCGCCACCCTCCCGCTCCAGAACTCTTTCATCCGGGAGGACGGGCTGACTTCGATCCGGCGCAGCTATACAACCGCGGAGCTGTCCGCGCTCACTCCCCCGGGCTGGGTCGTGGAACCCGGGGCAGCCTTCCACCAGGTACTGGCACTGCGCAGGGACGGCCATGAACGCTGATGTGCTCATCGTCGGGGGCGGGCCGGTGGGCCTGTACCTCGCCGCCGTCCTCCTTCGGCAAGGCGTTTCGGTCCGCGTCCTGGAGCGGAAGATCGCCAGGAACCATCATTCCCGGGCCATTGGCATCCATCCGCCGGCCCTCGCCGCCCTGGACCAGCTCGGCATCGCCCGCCGGATGGTGGCGGAAGGCGTCCCCATCCGTTCCGGGCTGGCAGTCAGCCGTGGCCGGACCGTGGGCCACATGCCGTTCGCCGGAGTATCGGAAGCATTCCCGTTCGTCCTTTCGCTGCCCCAGTACCGGACCGAACAGCTGCTGGAAGAGCAGGTGCACGCCCTGGACAGCGGCGCGCTCGTCAGGGGGATGGAGGTACTCGACGTAGCGTACGACGACGGCACCGCCAGTGTGTCGGCAAAGCCCGCCGGGGGTGCCGCGCAAGGGAGCAGTACGTTCCGGGCGTCGATAGTGATCGGCTCAGACGGTCCACGGTCCAGGATCAGGGACCTGATCGGCGTCCCGGTCCGGCGGAAAACCTACCCGGACCACTATGTGATGGGCGACTTCGCGGACCACCCGGAATTCGGTGGCCGGGCCGTGCTCTTCCTTGAGAGCGGCGGCATCGTCGAGTCGTTTCCCCTGCCGGGCTCCGTCCGCCGCTGGGTGGTCCGGCTGGGAAAACCCGGCGCCGGCGCAACACCGGAGGTACTGGCCCGGCTCGTGGCGGACCGGACCGGAATCCACCCGGAGGCCGCCACCAACACCATGCTCAGCGCCTTCAGCGTCAGATCATCCGTGGCGCGCAGGACTGTGGCCGGACGCGTGATCCTGGTTGGCGACGCCGCTCACGAGATCAGCCCCATCGGCGGCCAGGGAATGAACCTGGGCTGGCTCGACGCCCAGGCACTGGCCCCGCTGATTGTCCGGACAGTCACCGGCAGGCATACCCCGGAGGACTTCCGCGATTACGAGCGGGGCCGCTACCAGGCGGCCCTGCGGGCGCGGCGGCAGGCCGAAATCAACATGCTGCTGGGCCGGCCGCTGCCTGCCCCGGTCCTGGCATTTCGGAACTCCGTGATGGGCGCGGCCGCGGCGTCCCCCGTCATCAATCAATGGGTGGCCGGGCGGTTCACCATGCAGCATGAGTTCGACGCAAGCTTTGTCAGCGGAAGTAGCAGTCGTAGCTGTCCTGGCTGACGATCAGCCCGTCACGGACTTCGAAGACCGATGAGGTCCGGGCCCGGATAGTCTCACCGCGGTCCCAGTAGCGGATGTCCATCAGCACGGTTGCGGACCAGTCAGCCTCGACAGCCACGCGTCCACCTTCGCAGGTTGTCCTCCTGATGGTGAACTCCTGGTTGGCCACCACCTCCGAACTTTGGTCGGCGCCTGCCAACACGTCGGCGAGGGTGCGGGTGGAGCCCTCGGGCGCCAACAAGTGGGGTGCCTCCACGAGCGTGAACGTATCAGCCAGGTAGGGCCTGATCTCGGCCGCTCCCCCGCCTGCTTCCAGGATCCGGATGAACTCGAGGACGCGGTCCACCGGTCTGGGGCACGCCGTGGTTTCGTTCGGCGTGGTGGGTTCAACAGGCACAGCAGGTGCGGCAGGCGCCATGGTTTCATCAGCCATGGAATAGACCTTATCGGAGGACCGGAGTCCCCTGGGCCGGCCGTTAGGCTTTCTCCATGACCCTCTCGGCACCACCCACGGCCCTCACCGCAGTGCAGATCCGCGAGACTGTGGAGCGCATCCTGTCCGCCGGAACCCTCCCGCCGATCGTGCAGGCAGGCCACCCGGCGCTGCGGCAGAAGGCGGCTCCATTCGACGGCCAAATAACTCCTGACCAGCTTGCGCTACTTATCGAGCTCATGCGGCAGGTCATGCATGAGGCTCCCGGTGTGGGGCTTGCAGCGCCGCAGCTTGGCATTCCCCTGCAGCTGGCCGTCCTGGAGGACCAGTACGACGTGGACCACGAGGCCGCGGCCCTCCGCAAGCGCGCGCCGCTCGAATTCCTGGCCATCCTGAACCCCGCCTACACCCCAGCGGGCCCTGACCGTGCCGCCTTCTACGAAGGCTGCCTTTCCCTTAACGGCCTGCAGGCGGTGGTTTCACGTCCGCAGGCCGTGCTGCTGGACTACGTCAGGCCCGACGGCGGCGCGGAGCAGCGTGAGTTCTCCGGCTGGCAGGCACGTATTGTCCAGCATGAGACGGACCACCTGAACGGCATCCTCTACGTGGACCGGGCGCAGCTCCGATCGCTGAGCAGCAACGCGGAGTACGCTGCCCACTGGGCCGAGCCGGGGATCGGCAAGGCAAGCGAGGGCCTGGGCTTCAATGACGGCCCTGCCGGAATCAGTGTGCCTTAGCCGCTTAAGATAGAGGCCATGCCCCTTCCCAGTGACTTGCCGCTGTTGTGCCCCCTCTGTTTGAAACCGTTGGCGGCGGCCGATACCCGACCCGCCGGACCTGCCCGAATGGCATGCGGTTCCGGGCACAGCTTCGATGCGGCGCGGCAGGGCTACTTCAACATGCTGGTGGGCAAGGGCACGTCCTTCGAAGCGGACACAGCTGCGATGGCCGACGCCCGTTCCACCTTTCTTGGAGCGGGACACTACGCACCGCTGGCACGCGAGGTGGCAGCCGCAGTCGTACCTTGCCTTTCCCGCGAACATGCGGCGGTCCTGGATTCCGGGACCGGCACCGGCCATTATTTGAGGGCCGTGCTGGACGCTGCCGCGGAGCAGGGCAGGACAGTGAACGCTGTGGGGCTCGATATTTCGAAGTTTGCCCTTCGGCGGGCGGCGCGGCTCAACCCGGAGGCGGTCAACCTTGTCTGGGACGTGTGGAAGCGCATCCCCCTCGCTGATGGGTCGGTGGACGCGGTGACGGTCATTTTCGCCCCAAGGAACCCTTCGGAGTTCGCCCGCGTCCTCCGGCCGCACGGCCGCCTGGTCGTGGTCACGCCACGGCCCGGGCACCTGTCCACCCTTGCCGCGCTGACCGGCATGCTGGGGATCGAGGAAGGCAAGGACTCCCGCCTGGCCGCGGCCATGGCGGAGCACTTCGACGCAGAGTCCGGTACCGACGTCGATATCCCGCTGTCCCTCACCCGCCCGGAAGCCGCCGACCTGGCCTTCATGGGACCCGCCGGGCACCACCAGGGCCGGGACGCCATCGCAGACCGCCTGGACAGCAGCCCCGAGCCGCTGGCAGCCGACGCGAAGTTCAGGGTGCTGGTGTGCCGGCCAAAGGGCCGCCTGTAACGACTTGGCCACTATCCCCGGTCTTCCGCTCCGGGCCCACACCCCGCCTGTGGTGCCCGACTAGGATGGAAGTCACAGTTACTTAAAGGTCCGCGTCAGGACCTTGTAACGAAGGGGGAACACAGTGTTCGAGTGGTTGGGTGAAAACTGGTGGGCCGTGTGGCTGACCGCATTCCTGGCGTTCGCGGTGGTCGAAATGATCACCCTCGACCTGTTCTTCATCATGCTGGGCGGCGGTGCGCTGGCCGCCCTGGTGTCCGATTTCGCCGGTGCAGACCCCTGGCTGCAGATCGTCATCTTCTGCGTTGTCTCCTTGCTCATGGTCGCCTTCGTCCGGCCCGTGGCCCTGTCCCACCTGAAGAAGGGCCCCGCCGAGCAGCGGACGAATGTGGACCGCCTCATCGGCGAGCACGCCGTGGTCATGGAGGCAGTGACCTCGGATGGCGGCCTGGTGAAGATCGGCGGCGACATCTGGAGCGCACGCTCGGCGGCCGGCATCCTCTCGGCCG
This sequence comes from Pseudarthrobacter sp. 1G09, assembly GCF_050038305.1. Classification (NCBI taxonomy): domain Bacteria; kingdom Bacillati; phylum Actinomycetota; class Actinomycetes; order Micrococcales; family Micrococcaceae; genus Pseudarthrobacter; species Pseudarthrobacter sp. 1G09. The sequence continues at coordinate 2,317,401 of NZ_CP188306.1, read as the reverse complement.
GCCAGATGGTGGTCGTCGCTGCCATTGATGGCGCCACCGCTGTTGTTTCGGCGCAGCCTCCGGCCGACGACCGTACCTGACACAGCTTTATCAATTGGGGAAGAAGGAAATGTATGGATAACGCAGGCAGTGCCGCCTTGGCCGTCGTGCTGGTAGTACTGATCATCTTTGTGATCATCGTCCTGGTGCGGTCGGTCCGCATCGTGCCGCAGGCCCGGGCGGGAGTCGTGGAGCGCCTGGGCAAGTACCAGCGGACGCTCAACCCGGGGCTCACCATCCTCATTCCGTTCGTGGACCGCCTCCTCCCCCTGCTGGACCTCCGCGAACAGGTGGTCTCGTTCCCACCCCAGCCGGTCATCACCGAGGACAACCTCGTGGTCAGCATCGACACCGTGGTCTACTTCCAGGTCACCGATGCGCGGGCTGCCACCTACGAGATCGCCAACTACATCCAGGCAGTGGAACAGCTCACCACCACCACGCTGCGTAACGTTGTGGGTGGACTCAACCTGGAGGAGGCGCTGACCTCCCGCGACCAGATCAACGGACAGCTCCGAGGCGTGCTGGACGAAGCCACCGGCCGTTGGGGCATCAGGGTTTCCCGGGTGGAGCTCAAGGCCATTGACCCGCCGCACTCCATCCAGGACTCTATGGAAAAGCAGATGCGCGCCGAGCGTGACCGCCGGGCCGCCATCCTCACGGCTGAAGGGACCAAGCAGTCAGCCATCCTGACCGCTGAAGGACAGCGCCAGGCCGCCATCCTGAAGGCGGAAGGTGACGCCAAGGCCGCCATCCTCAGGGCGGATGGCGAGTCCCAGGCCATCCAGAAGGTCTTCGACGCAATCCACAAGGGCAACCCGGACCAGAAACTTCTGGCCTACCAGTACCTGCAGACTCTGCCGAAGCTGGCAGAAGGTACGTCCAACAAGCTGTGGATCATCCCCAGCGAAGTTGGTGAGGCGCTCAAAGGCATCGGCAGCGCTTTGGGCGGAACCAACCCGGACCCCGCGGCAGCGGACGGCCTGTTCGACCAAACGGCGGCCAAGACCCCTGAATCCTGATCAGGTCAGGGGCGTCACAGCCCGATCAACACGGGGAGGAACCTTCGCGGGTTCCTCCCCTTGTTTTGGCCCCACGTGTCTGAAACCCGTATGATGGTGTATTTGTCCGGCAGGTATTGTTCCGCTGGAACAACAAAGCTTCGGAATGCGTTGAATCTTATGATGCAGCACAGAGCAAACAGTAGTCCGGCGGCGTTTCGACGCTGTCGGCTAGCGCGGGTTTCCATTCCGCGAACCGACCAGAGGGAGAAATCATGAGCGATCGCAGCCTGCGGGGTATGCGCCTTGGCGCGCAGAGCATGGAGACAGAGTCAGGCGTTGAGCCGGCTCCGCGCCAGCGTGTCGAATACCGTTGCGAGGACGGCGAGCAGGTCTTCGTCACTTTCTCCTCCGAAGCAGAGATCCCGCCGGTGTGGGTTTCCAAGACCGGTAAGGAAGCGCTGCTGGTGGACGGCGAACGCCCCGATACCAGCAATGACAAAGCAGTGCGCACCCACTGGGACATGCTCCTGGAACGCCGCTCCCTGCCGGAGCTGGAACAGATCCTGGAAGACCGGCTGACCATCCTGCGCGAACGCCGCGGAGAGCGCCGCTCGGCCTAGGCCCCGCCAGCCACAACTTTAAAGGAACTGCCCCGGCACACGGTGCCGGGGCAGTTCCTTTTCTCTGCTGCAGGGAGCCGAAAGCTACCGCTTCACCGCGGCCTTACGGGTGAGGGTGTTCCACCGGGCGGCCAGGCCCCATTTGGTGACGTTGATCATGGCCTCAACAACGATGTTGCCGCTCATCTTCGAAGCGCCCAGTTCACGTTCCACGAACGTAATGGGGCGTTCCTCGATGCGCAGGCCCATCCGCGCCACGCGCCAGGCCAGGTCCACCTGGAAGCCGTAGCCCACGGAATCGACCTGGTCCAGGTTGAGCTTCTCGAGGGTAGACCTGCGGAAGGCGCGGTAGCCGCCGGTGACGTCCTTGATCTTCAGGCCCAGCATCAGGCGGGCGTACGTGCTGCCCACCCGGGAAATGGCCTGGCGGTACAGCGGCCAGTTGACCACGCTGCCACCGGGAACCCAGCGCGACCCCATGGCCAGGTCTGCGCCCTGCTCCACGGCCTCAAGCAATTGGGGAAGCTGTTCGGGCTGGTGGGAGCCGTCGGCGTCCATTTCCACGAGCACGTCGTAGCCGGCGTCGAGTCCCCACTTGAACCCGGCGATGTAGGCGGCACCGAGTCCTTCCTTGCCCTTGCGGTGCAGAACGTGGACCTGGGAATCTTCGGCCGCTTTGGCATCGGCCAGCCGGCCGGTGCCGTCGGGGCTGTTGTCATCCACTACCAGCACATCCGACGCCGGCACGGCGGTCCGAAGGCGCTGGAGCGTCTTGGGCAGCGATTCCAGTTCGTTGTAGGTGGGGATGATCGTAAGGACGCGCACAGAGGGCCTTTCCTGGTGGGAGCGGTCGGTGCACCGGCCGGCAAGCTAGCTGCCTGTTGGCGCAACTCCCCATTATAGGACGGGTGGGTGGGTCAGGATCGCAGGGCGGGGCTGGTGAACAGTTCGACGCCGTTCCGCACCGTCTGCAGGCAGGCGGGGTCGGATCCGGTGTCGAGTGCGGGCAGCAGCGGTGTGCGCGCCCGGGGATCAGTGCTCCAGGACTGGACGCGGCCGTCGGCCACCTGGACCATCAGCTCTTCAACCTCCCACACGGCAAAGCTTGCCGGTGCTCCCGGTACGAGCTGTCCAGCCATGGGGTCGGAGTACTTGGCAGCCCGCCAGCCGGCGCGGGTGTGGCCCAGGAACGCGGCGCGGGCGGAGATGCGCTGCCCGTCGTTATGGTGCTCCAGGCACGCACGCACGCTCGACCAGGGGCGGAGCGGAGTCACCGGGCTGTCACTTCCGAAGCACACGGGCACACCTGCGGAGTACAGGGCCGCGAACTGGTTCATGGACCCGCTCCGCTCCCCCAGGCGCTGGCCATACAGGCCGCCGGATCCGCCCCACGCGGCATCGAATGCCGGCTGCGCGCTGACGGTCACCGAATATTTGGCCAACCGGGCTATCGCGTCGCCGTCCGTCATTTCCACATGTTCAAAGCGGTGGCCCGCCGCGCGCACGCGCTGCTCTCCCACCTGTTCCGCAGCCAGGTCCAGCGCCGCGAGTGCTGTGGCCAGTCCGGCGTCCCCAATGACATGGAACCCGCCCTGGATGCCGGCCAGCGAGCAGGCTGCCAGGTGCGCAGCGGCTTCCTCGACGCCCAGGTACAGGCTGCCCCGCTCTTCGGGGGCGTCGCTGTAGCCCGAGCGCAGGGCTGCTGTGCGTGAACCGATGGAACCATCAATGTTCAGGTCGCCAGCCAGGCCGCGGATAGTGAAGCCGAACTGCGAAACGAGGCTGCGTGCCTGTTCCTCGGTTGCTGCCAGCTCGCCCCAGTAGGGCAGGATCTCCGGTTGTGCGGGCACCCCGGGATCGGCGGTGTTCCACGCTGCCGCAAGACGCAGGTCATCCGCGCCGCCAATGTGCGGGGCACCCATTTCGGCGAGGGCCACGTAGCCATTTGCTGCCGCCTCTGCCAGGGCCTTTGCCTGGTATCCCCGAAGGACGTCGGCGGGCAGGCTGCGGGCGGACCGTCTGGCAGCCGCGTGGGCCGCGCGCGAGACTTTCGCACCGCCGTCGTACCCCTCTGCGTCCCGCAGGCCAGGCTCCTGCGCCAGGGCACCCGAAACCAGCGCCGAGTGGACATCCACGCGCGACAGGTAAACGGACCGGCCGCCGGCCGCCCGGTCGAGTTCGTCAGCGGTGGGCAACGTGGCGTCGGTCCATTGCGTCTCATCCCAGCCGTGGCCCAGGACGGGTCCGTTGCCGCCGGCCGCAGCAACGGCGTCCAGCAGTTCACGGGCGGAGTTCACTGATGCAAGCTTCAGGGAGTCCAGTGCAATGCCGGTTTCCGTCAGGTGGACATGGGAATCCACAAACCCAGGTGTGACAAGGGCGCCCCGCAGGTCGATGATGTCCATCTTTGAATCAGCAATGGAGGACGCCGCCTGCTCGGACCCCACCCAGGCCACCGTATCGCCGTCCACCAACATGGCCGTGGCAAAAGGATCGGCCGCCGTGTAGACAGATCCGTTGCGGTAGAGCACTGCCTTGGAACGGGAATTGGACTCTGGACCGGACGTTGTCATTGGCGAAAGGCTCCTCGCATAGGGGCGTGCCGGAACAGCCCCGGCACGATGGGGCAGGCGGTGCGTTTACTGGACAGATGAATAGGCCACGACGCCGCGGCGGATCAGGTTGATTGCCTCGCCGCACAGCCGGGCGAGCCGTGGTTCGAGGCCGGGAATCTTGGCGATCTGGTCCAGGAGGTCCACCACCTGCTTGACCCAGCGGACGAAGTCCCCGGCGGCGAGATCGGTGCCGCTCAGCACATCCTGCAGGTGGCGCCCGCGGGCCCACTTGTAGATGGGCCAGACCAGGCCGAGCTCGGGCTCACCGGTGAGCGGCAGCTTGTTCGCTTCCTCGACATCCTCGAGCGCGGACCATTCCCGGACCACGATGTCTACTGACGTTTCCAGGGAGACGCTGGGCATCCGCGGGCGCAACCCGCGGTCCTCGCGCTTTGCCTGGTACACGAGCACGCTGGCCAAGGCGGCAACCTCGACGGCGTCGAGGTCGCCGAAGGCGCCAAGGCGGAGCGACTGGGAAATCAGGAGGTCCTTCTCCCCATAGATCCGCCGGAGCCGCTGCCCGTCCGGGCTGATGGTCAGCCGCCCGTCAGTTGAGGCGTCCAGGTAGCCGTAGGCGGACAGCACGTCGCAGACCCGGTCAAAAGTCTTGGCAATGGTGTTGGTCCGCCCCTGGATCTGGCGTACCAGGTTGTCCGTTTCGCGCCGCAGCTTCCACCAGCGCTCGGACCAGCGGGCGTGGTCTTCCCGTTCGCTGCACCCGTGGCACGGGTGGGCGCGGAGGGTACGCCGGAGATCGGCAATGCGCTTCTCCTGGTCCGGCATCGCGGTGGCAAGGCCAAAATCGTTGTTGCGGTTGTGCCCCGGCGCGGGCGGCCGGTTCTCGCGCAAGGCGTTCCTGGCCGAGGACGCCAGATCGCGGCGCGACTTGGGGACCTTGGCGTTAAAGGACTTAGGGATGCGGATACGGGTAACGGGCGCGATGGGGCCTTCCAGGTCGTCCGTGCCGATCCTGCGAAGCTGGTTATCCAGGGTCAGAACAGCGGGCCTCGGTTCCCTGCTGCTGTGGTCCGAGCTGAGGACGATGGCCGGGCCGGGTGCGCGGCCGCCGGGAACATCCACCACGTCGCCGGGCATGAGGCGGGCCAGGGAGTCGTCGCTCATCGACTTGCGTGCGCGGGTTGTGGTGCGCGACGCAGCGTTTTCCACGTCAGAGAGTTCGCGGCGCAGCCGTGCGTATTCAGTGAAGTCACCGAGGTGGCAGGTCATGGATTTGGCGAAGCCGGCAAGGGACTCCTCACGGCTGCGCACCTGCCTGGCCAGGCCCACCACGGACCGGTCTGCCTGGAACTGCGCGAAGGAGGACTCGAGGATTTCCCGGGCCCGGGCGCGGCCAAACTGGGCCAGCAGGTTGATGCTCATGTTGTACGTGGGACGGAAACTGGAATTGAGCGGGTACGTGCGCCTGGAGGCCAGGCCGGCCACCGCCGTTGGGTCCCCTCCCGGCTGCCACAGGACCACGGCGTGGCCCTCGACGTCGATGCCGCGGCGGCCCGCCCGTCCGGTGAGCTGCGTGTACTCGCCGGCAGTGATGTCCACGTGGGCTTCACCATTGAACTTGTCGAGCTTTTCCAGCACTACCGACCGTGCCGGCATGTTCACGCCCAAGGCAAGGGTCTCCGTGGCGAAGACGGCCTTGACCATGCCGTCGGCGAAGAGTTTCTCCACCACTTCCTTGAAGGTGGGCAGCATCCCGGCGTGGTGGGCGGCGAAACCGCGGAGCAGGCCGTCGCGCCAGCTCCAGAAGCCCAGCACGTCGAGGTCATCCGGCGGAATGTCACGGCCGGCCTCATCGACGCGTTCGGCGATGATCCGTTGTTCCTTTTCCGTGGTCAGCCACAAACCGGAAGCAACACACTGGGCCACTGCGGCGTCGCAACCTGCCCGGGAAAAGATGAACGTGATGGCGGGCAACAGGTCCATCCGGTCCAGGCTGGCAATGACCTGGGGGCGGCTGGCCCGCCGCACGCCCGTTTGTTCGGCAGGACGTGCCGGCCGGTCGTTACCCCGCCGGCCGCGCTGCACGCGTCCGGGCCGGCTCCGGAAGCCTTGTTGGCCTTCATTGCGGGCAACGGCCAGGAGTTCCGGATTGACGTCGAAGCCGCGGTTGGTGTCTTTGTTCCGGCTCTTGCCGCTGACGGCTTTGGGCTGTTCATCCTCGGCAGCATCGACCGCAGGGGCAATTTCGTCAAAGGTGGTTTCCCCGGCGAACAGGTCCATGATCCGCCGGCCCACCATGACGTGTTGCCAGAGGGGAACCGGCCGGTGTTCGGAGACGATGATGTCCGTGTCTCCGCGGACAGTGTCCAGCCAGGCCCCGAACTCCTCCGCGTTGGACACTGTGGCGCTGAGGGAGACTACCTGCACCTCGCTTGGCAGGTGAATGATGACTTCTTCCCACACAGCGCCACGGAACCTGTCGGCCAGGTAGTGCACTTCATCCATGACCACGTACCCCAGGTCGTCCAGGGTAGCCGAATCGGCGTAAAGCATGTTGCGGAGGACTTCGGTGGTCATGACCACCACCGGTGCCTCGCCGTTGATGCTGGTGTCGCCCGTCAGCAGGCCGACATTTTCGGCCCCGTACTTCTCACCGAGTTCAGTGAATTTCTGGTTGCTGAGCGCCTTGATGGGGGTGGTGTAAAAGGCCTTGAGTCCGCGCTTGAGGGCCAGGTAGATGGCGAATTCACCGACGATGGTCTTACCGGCACCCGTCGGCGCGGCCACCAGGACGCCTTTGCCCCCTTCAAGGGACCGGCACGCCTGCCGCTGGAAATCGTCGAGCTCGAAGTCGAGGGTCTGGATGAAGGCACCGAGGTCCGTGGCGGCCTCCGCGCGCCGCTCCGCGCTGGCCCGGTACCTTTCTGCGGGCGAGAGTTCTTCGACATCGTCACCCGGCCCCGGCGAGAACGGTCCACTGGTGGTTGGGCCTGTAGAGAACGGCCCGGTATTGGAGGACATACACCAAGCCTAATGGGAGCTTAGAGGTTCCCCAGTTCACTGCTGGGGGTTGCGACGTCTGCAGTGGCTTCAGTTTCGGCAGCCACTTTGGACTCGCGGCGCGCACGGCGTTTGTCATTCAAGAGGCAGACACCGATCGCTGCGAAGAAGAGCACCAGCAGCGGACCCGCAAGCATGAACATGGAGATGGCATCGGCGCCCGGCGCGGCGATGGCCGCCAGCACGAACACCAGGAAGACAGTGATGCGCCAGGCTTTGAGGATGGTGCGTCCGGACAGGATGCCGGCCATGTTGATGCCTACCAGTACTACCGGCACCAGGAAAGCTATACCCAGGACCAGGACCATGCGCGTGACGAACTCGATGTAGGTTCGCGCATCAATAACGCTTGATGAGCCTTCGGGCGTGAACTGGGTCAGCGCATGGACCACCTGGGGTACCACCAGCCAGCCGGCCCAGATTCCAGCCAGGAACAGCGGAACCGCGGCAGCCATGTAGCCCAGCGTGTAGTGGCGCTCCTTCGACGTCAGGCCCGGGGTGATGAAGGCCCACAGCTGGTAGATCCAGATGGGGCTGGAGATGACCACGCCGATGAGGAGCGACATCTGGAGCTTGAAGTCGAACGGGGATGCGATGCTGCCGAAGTTGATGGCGGCAAGGCCGCCGGTCTGATCCGAAATACGGTTGACGGGCTCTGCCAGGGCCTTCAGCAGCGGATCGTAAAGTATCCAGCCGCCGATGCCGCCGATGACGACGCCGATCGCCGACTTGATCAGCCGGTTTTTCAGCTCCTTGAGGTGGTCCCAGAGGGACATCCGCCCCTCTGGGTTGGCTTTACGGGCCCGCTTCAGTGCCACTGGGGTTTAGGCGCGGTTCGACGGCGGAACGTCAGTGCCGTCGGTCGGCTCTCCCGGCTTCGCCTTGGGGTGGTTCACGATGGTGCCTTCCACCGGGCCGGAGGCGTCGGTGGACTCGGTTTTGCCGTCGTTCTTCATTTCCTTGACCTCGGACTTGATGATCCGCATGGACTGGCCAAGGCTGCGCGCCATGGCAGGAAGCTTGGGGGCGGCAAAGAGAAGCAATGCGACAACGATGATGATAACGATGGGCCAGGGGCCATCAAAGAGTCTTCCCATGGGAAATCCTTTCCTCTAAAAACATCCTACTTCTATGTGAAGTCGAGATCTGTGAGAGCCTGCGGCTGGCCCCGGTCCTTCTTGCGCTGCACTCGCCGAAGGCGGCGTTCTTCCCGGCGGGAGGACTTGGATGCCTCGTAATCATGTCGCATGTCGGCTGGCGAGGCAAAAACGGCAGAGCCCGCGGCCGGACGCCCCATGCCTGCCAGTTGATCGTGGGGATCAGCCCCGGGAAGCGGGCTAATGTGGCCCAACTTGTCGCCGGCGGCACCCAGATCCTTGACCGTGGCCATGAACTTACGGAACAGGCGAACGCCCAGCACGAAATAAAAGAGGAGTGACACGGCAACAAGAGCCACCCATAACAGGATCCAGAACCACCAAGGCATGCTGAGAAGTCTAGCCGCCGTACCGTGCCAAGGCGGCTTCCAGCCAGTCCCGGGCCGTGTCAGCAAGCCCGGCAGGTTCGAGGATCCGGACCGCTCCCCCGTGCTGGGCCACGAACATCGGCAGCCAGCCGGTGTTTCCGAAGCGTATCTCCGCCACGAGCCCGCCGTCGGGAAGGTCCGCCGTGCGGTCCGCGTAGTAATCCTCTGCCAGGCCCCGGCCCTGCCTGGTGAGTTGCACGGTGACGGTGGTGTCGTCGTCGTTCGGCGTGAAGAGCTTGGCCGGAACACCCTCCGCGGGCGCCCTGTCCCCTGCCACACGGCTCCCGTTGGGCCGTACATCCTGCACCCGGTCCAGCCGGAAGTTCCGCAGTCCGTTGACCCGGTGGCAGAACGCCTCGAAGTACCAGGTGTTATCCAGCGAATAGAGCCGGAGCGGGTCCACGTCGCGCTCGGATACAGCGTCCCGCTGCGGCGACAGGTACGTGAGGTGGAGCTGTGCACCGGAGACGATGGCCTCCCGTACCGTTGCGTGGGTTGTTGCGTCGCCGGGTGCAACCTCCGGACCGGACAGGGAAGCGGCGCGCAGGCCCTCCTCCCCTGCCGCCGCCAGCAGCTTCAGCGTCACCGACTCCAGGGCACCGCCTTCGGCGACGTCCGGCAGTCCATTTAGCGTTTCGAGGCCGGTGAGAAGCGCGCACGCTTCCTCCACGGTAAAACGAACCGGCTTCTTCAGGTCCAGGTCCTGGGTGATGAAGACGTGGTCGTCCTCCCACTGGATGTCCAGCAGGTCATCCGGGTAGCCCTCGGGCAGCCCCGAGCAGATGAGGATCCGCAGGTCTTCCTCGAGTTCCCCGCGGCTCACTCCAAAGTGCTCGGCGACATCGTGGATGTGCAGGCCCTGGTTGTGGACCAGGAACGGGACCAGTTGGAGCATGCGTTTGAGCTGGTCCTCCGATGTCCCCTTGCGCACTTTCCGTGGCTGCGCGGCCGGGAAAGCGTACTCAGGGACAGGTGCAGCACTGAACGCGGCCGCCGCGCGCAGCCTGCGCTCCACCGCCCGGACCAGTTCAGCGGGGGCTACCGGCAGCGCGTCGGGGCCGTAGGAGGCAAGCTCCTCGGCCAGGACTTCGGGGTCGCGGAAGTCCAGGCTCAGGCGTTCGTGGCCCTCGGCAGGCGCCGGGGCGGCGATATCCTGGTCGGCTCCGGCGTCCTTTGCCCGGCCCCTCAGCGCCAGCAGGCGTCCTTCCCGGACATCCACGACGGCGGTGCGGAGCGGCAGTTCCGGGAGGCGGGCAAGCTCCAGCCGGACGTTGAAGTCGGCCGGCGGTTTGAAGGATTCTTTCGGCAGCGTCGCAACGGGACCCGTGAAACGCGACAGGCGAAAGTGCCGGGGTTCCTGCCGCGCCCGGTCGTACCCCATCAGGTACCACTGCCCGAAGCGGCTGCCCAGGCCCCATGGTTCAACGGTGCGGATTTCTTCCTTGCCGGTGGTGCCGGCCAGGTACGGGAAGGTGACAGCGTGCCGGGAGTGCATGGCCGCCACGAGGTCATCGAATGCCTGTCCTGCCGGCCTGATGCGGGGCTGGACGCCCGAGGGAAGTTCGACGTCGGCCATCCGCCCCGACGCCTGGAGCTTGCGGAGCGCGCTCTGGGCGGCTGTGCCGAGGGCTGCGCGTTCCCACAGTTGGGAGGCCAGCAGCAGGACTGTCCACTCTTCGGGACCGAGTTCGACGTCGGGAAGCCGGTTGGATTCCTTGCCAATCCGGTAGCGGGTGGTGGCGGGATCGTCCTCGCTCCAGCCCAGGTCCGTCAGGGTCTCGACGTCGAAGCCAAACTGGCGCAAATCATTCTTGTCCCGTTCGAACATCCGGCCAAAGGCGACGTCGTTACCGGATTCGTCGTGGTAGACCTTTTGCCTCAGTTCGCTGCGGCGCAGCCCGTAACGGGTGTTCAGCAGCGCGATCAGGAGGTTCAGGAGGCGCTCAGTTCGGGATAGGGACACCCTGTGTACGTTACTAAAGTCCTTGCCGGAACGCAGAAAGCGCGGCAGCCCGCGGGACTGATGTCCTGCGTGCTGCCGCGCTTCCGACGGCGAAACCGTGCGGTGTGCCTGCGGCCTGGTCTAGCGGACTCCGACCAGGTCCACAACGAAGATCAGGGCCTCGTTGGGGGCAATCGCCCCACCGGCGCCACGGGAACCGTAGGCCAGTTCCGAGGGGATTTCGAGGCGGCGGCGGCCGCCCACCTTCATGCCGAGCAGGCCCTGGTCCCATCCTTGGATGACCTGGCCGACGCCGACCCTGAAGTCCAGCGGTGCGCCGCGGCCCCAGGAGGCGTCAAACTCTTCGCCGGTGGACCAGGCAACGCCCACGTAGTGGGTGGAGACGGTGTCGCCGGCCTTGGCTTCGCGGCCGTCGCCCTCAATGAGGTCGGTGATCACGAGTTCCGTGGGGACGTCGCCCTGGGGGAAGTCGATTTCAGGCTTAGTGCGGTCGAAATCCCGCTGTCCAAATGACATGCTTGCTCCTTTGATCTGTGCTGTGGGGATGCTGGTGATAATTCCGCGGACTGGCCGCGGCCCGTCTGTAAGTGTGGCTACTTGGCGCCGAGGATGTCCACTACGAAGACAAGGTCGCCCTTGGCTTCGCCCTGACCGGCGTCACCGTAGGCCAGGTCCTTGGGGATCACCAGGAGGACACGGGAGCCCACCGTCTTGCCGGCGAGGCCCTGGGTCCAGCCCTTAATGACCTGGTTCAGCCCAAAGCTCGCCGGTTCGCCGCGGTCGAAGCTGGAGTCGAACTTGGTGCCGCCCACCAGGTTGACGCCCACGTAGTTGACCGTCAGGGTGTCAGTCTCCTTGACGGTCGCCCCGGTGCCCTTGATGAGGTCCTGGGAGACCAGCGCGGTGGGGGCTGCTGCGCCTTCAACGTTGATTTCCGGTTTGCCGTCTTTTTCCGTCACGGTGGGCAGGCCGGCCGGCGGGGTTACGGTTTCGCCCTGGGGCTTGTCCAATGCGGGAGTGACATCAGCGGCGGAGAGCACCTTGATGATCAAGAGCTGGGTGGGGCTGGCCGGGGCGCTCGGCGTCGGGGTGGCTCCGGCTGAGGGGCTGGGGCTGGCCGCGGGGGCACTCTTCTGTCCCGGCACGGCCAGTGCAATGCTGGAGCCGACCTTCGCACCCACGAAGGCGTTGTAAATGACGGCGCTGTTGGTCTTGAGGTCGTCGCTGAGTTCGAGGGGTTCGGGCTCGCTGGGGAAGGTGTCTTCCAGGGTGGAGCCGTCTGCACCGTTGAGGGCGAGGACCGAGATGTTGGCGATCTGGTTTGCCTTCACGGTGTCACCGGTACCCTCAGCGACAACCTTGACGGTGGGCTCAGCCACTTCGAACGGCTTGGGGAAGTCCACGCCCGGGGCCTTCTTGTCCCCGTTGTCGGTCAGCTTGAGGGTGTCGAACTTGGCAGTGTCGCCAGCGGACTGGCTGGTGGGTTCCGGCTCTGCGGTAGAGCCTCCGCAGGCGGTGAGCAGCAGCAGGCCGGGCAGGAGGATTGCTAGTAGTCGGCGCACGTAAAGAACTTTCGTCGGGGCAGGGTGGACGCGATGTTCCGCATGGCAGCGGACAGCATCGCTGCGGGGACCTTAAAAGGGCCTCATCCAGAATAGCCCGTGAAGCTGGGTGTCAGCCCATAGAGTCCAGGAGGGCATCAACCCGGTCGTCAACACTCCTGAACGGGTCTTTGCACAGGATGGTCTGGTGGGCTCGGTCGTTGAGCTTCAGGTGCACCCAGTCCACCGTGTAGTCACGCCCCAGTTCCTGCGCCCGGCGGACAAAGTCGCCACGGAGTTTGGCCCGGGTGGTTTGCGGCGGTGCGTCCACGGCGTCCTTGATTACGGTGTCGTCCACCAGTCGGCGGACCGCTCCACGGGACTGCAGCAGGTAGTACAGGCCCCGGCTCCGCGAGATGTCGTGGTAAGTAAGGTCCAGTTGGGCAATTCTCGGCGCATCCAGGCCCAGCCCGTGGCGTTCGCGGTAGCTGTCCATGAGCTTCTTCTTGATGGCCCAGTCAATTTCGGTGTCAATGCTGCGTGTGTCGCCGCTTTCGATGGCCTTGAGCGTGCGCTCCCACAAGTCCAGGATCAGCGGTACGTGGGGGTTGTGGGCACCATGTTCCCGCACGAAGGCGGTGACTTTCGTCAGATACTCCTGCTGGATTTCCAGTGCTGTCAGTTGGCGGCCGTTGGCCAGCCTGACCAGTGCGCGGCCGCTGAGGTCGTGGGAGATTTCGCGGATGCTGCGGATGGGGTTTTCCATCCGCATGTCCCGCATGATGACGCCGGCTTCGATCATTCGCAGGACCAGGTCGACGGTGCCAACCTTCATCAGGGCGGTGGTCTCCGACATGTTGGAATCGCCCACGATGACGTGCAGCCGGCGGTAGAACTCTGCGTCGGCGTGCGGCTCGTCCCGGGTGTTGATGATGGGGCGCGACCGGGTGGTGGCGGAGGATACGCCTTCCCAGATGTGGTCCGCCCGCTGGGAAAAAGCGTAGGTTGCTCCGTGCGGTGTCTTGAGGATCTTGCCGGCCCCGGCGATGAGCTGGCGGGTGACGAGGAACGGGATCAGGATCTCGGCGAGCCGGGAGAACTCACCCCGCCTGGGAATCAGGTAGTTCTCGTGGCTGCCGTAGGAGTTTCCGGCGGAATCGGTGTTGTTCTTGAACAGGTAGACCGTGCCGTTGAAGCCCTCGGCGGCAAGGCGGGCCTGGGCTTCGTCCACGAGGTCGTCCAGGATGAGTTCGCCGGCGCGGTCATGCGCAATGAGCTGGGCAAGATCGTCGCATTCGGCCGTGGCGTACTCGGGGTGGGATCCGACGTCCAGGTAGAGCCGGGAACCGTTCGTGAGGAATACGTTGGACGAACGGCCCCAGCTGACAACCTTGCGGAACAGGTAGCGGGCTACCTCTTCCGGGGCAAGAGGCCTCGAATCGGGGCTTGAATACGAGATTCCGAATTCTGTTTCGATGCCGAAGATTCTCTTGTCCATCTCTCCTCCTACGCCAGCAATGCAGTGATGTCTGCGTCGTTGAGCCTGCGGAAGGCGCGGCGGGCGCCGCGGACTTCCTCTGAGTGCCGGTCAAGGACCGCCACTTCAATCGCGCGTGCCGGGACCGGCTTGGCCGTTTCTTCAGCCTCGGGTGCGGGTGCAGGAGCGAGGCCGTTGAGGGCGAGGCGGACGGCGTCCGGGAAGCCCAGTGACGCCTGCCAGCCCTGGTCAATGGCTGAGGCGACGCGGTCAGCCTGGCCACCCATCACCACGAAGCTGTGTTCGTCCGCGATGGAGCCGTCGAACGTCAGGCGGTACAAATGATCCTCAGCCTGCGTGGCACCTACCTCGGCCACTGCCAATTCAACTTCGAACGGCTTCTGTTCGGCGGTAAACACAGCGCCAAGGCTTTGGGCGTACACGCTGGCAAGTCCCCGGGCAGTGACATCCTCGCGGTCGTACGAGTAGCCGCGAACGTCCGCATAGCGCACGCCGGCCTGGCGCAGGCTTTCGAACTCGTTGTATTTGCCGACGGCGGCGAAGGCGATCTTGTCGTAGATCTCACCGATTTTGTGCAGTGAGGGAGAGGGGTTTTCGGCCACCAGGGCGATGCCGTCTTCGCAACTGATCACCACTACTGACTTTCCACGTGCGATGCCCTTCCGTGCGAAGTCCGCACGGTCCTTCATCAGCTGTTCGGGAGAGACATAAAACTGCTGCGTCATATCAGGCCTCCCGTCCGGCAATGGTGCGGGCCTCGATGACGCTCAGTGAGGCCGCGGCGAGTTGTTCCTCCGCCACCCGGCGGGTGCCGGTGTTGTCCACCGTGTACACCACAGGCCAGAGCCTGCGCACGGTATCCGGGCCTCCTGTGGCGGAGTCGTCATCTGCGGCGTCGAACAGGGCCTCGATGGCGACGGCGACGGCTTCCTCTGCGGAGAGGTTGGGGCGCCAAAGTTTCTTGAGGGCTCCTCGGGCGAAGACCGACCCGGAACCCACCGTGTGGTGTTCGTGTTCTTCGTACCGGCCGCCGGTCACGTCGTACGAGAACAGCCTGCCGACACCGGCGCTGGTGTCGAAGCCGGCGAAAAGGGGTACTACAGCCAAACCCTGCAGGGCCAGGGGAAGGTTCCCGCGGATCATCGCTCCCAACCTGTTCGCTTTACCTTCAAGGCTCAGGAGGGTTCCCTCGATTTTTTCGTAATGTTCCAGTTCCACCTGGAACAGCCGCGTCAGGTCAATGGCGATGCCCGCGGTGCCGGCGATGCCCAGGACGGAGTACCGGTCAGCCGGGAACACTTTCTCGATGTGCCTGCTGGCAATGACGTTCCCCATGGTGGCCCGCCGGTCCCCTGCCATCAGCACGCCGCCGTTGTAGCTCATGGCAACGATAGTGGTGGCATGGGGCACCTGGAGCGGGGCGGCAGCCGTAGCGCCGCCCTGCCCTGAGCGGTTGAACGGCAGAAGCTCCGGCCGGTCGCGCTGAAGATGTTCCGTGAATGACGAGGTGGCGTTCGCGGCTACCTTGTTGGCGGTTGATTCCTGCACTCATGCACTCCTAAAACGTGGTGTTCAACGTCGGTACAGTTTCCGGCCGTCCGCGGCTTCCGCCACCATCCGGGGTCCGGGTTACTGGCCGCCTTTTTGGACGAAAGCCCGGACAAATTCCTCGGCGTTCGATTCGAGGACGCCGTCGATTTCGTCGAGCAGGTCGTCCACGCCTTCGGTCGACGCCGAGGCCTGCGCCTCTGGGGGTGCGGGTGGTGCCTCGGGAATGTCTTCGTCGACCTGGCTGTCGCGTGATTGCGGCTGCTGCTGCTCCTGGCCTGCCATTGCTATCCCTTCCCTCTTGTTGCCGGCGGATCCGGCCGATCCACCAATATATGCCCATCCTGCCACGCCCCGGGGCGTCCCGTGCGGTTTATGCCGCAGGCGGAGCGGTGTTGTGTCCCAGCAGCTCACCGAGGAACGGACCGGCCTCGCGGTAGCGCTCAAACAGGGCCCCCGTCAGCGCCTTTGTGCCACGCAGGGGCTCGCGCGTGGGCACCCGCTGGAGCCGCCCATAGCCCGGGACATCGAAGATAACGGAGTCCCAGCTGGCTCCCACCACATCCTTGCCGAAGCTGCTGATGCACTTGCCGCGGAAGAACGCCCGGGTGTCAGCCGGAGGTTGCCCCACAGCTGCCGAGATTGCGGCGTCCTCCACCACGCGCTGCATCCGGTTCCGTGCCAGGACCCGGTAGTACAGGCCCTTCTCCGGGCGGATGTCTGCCCACTGGAGATCCACCAGCCCCAGCCGGGCGTCATCCCATTCCAGGCCGTCACGCTGACGGTAGCCGTCCAGGAGCGAAAGCTTGGCAAGCCATTCCACCGAGGACGCCGCGGCCGCCCGGTTACTGTCCAGCTGCGTGAGGACTTCAGCCCAGCGTTCAAGGACCTCGTGGGTATGGCCGTCACCATCCACGGCGTCGCCCACGCCGGTGTCCTGGGCCAGCTTGGCGGCCGCTTCGTGGTACATCCACTGCAAATCGAGGGCGGTGACCCGGCGGCCGTCCACCAGGCGCACGGTGGCAGTCAGGGACGTGTCGTGGCTGATTGCCTGCAGCGCCCGCACAGGCTCGTGGACTTCGACCTTCGGTGCCAGCCCGGACTCGATAAGGCTCAGCACCATGGCCGTGGTTCCGAACTTGAGGTAGTTGGAGACCTGGCTGAGGTTGGCGTCGCCAATGATCACGTGGAGCCGGCGGTACTTGTCCGCCGTGGCGTGCGGTTCATCCCGGGTGTTGATGATCGGCCTGCGGATGGTTGTCTCCAGCCCCACCTCGGCCTCGAAGAAGTCCGCGCGCTGGCTGATTTGGTAACCCGCCGTCGAACTGTCCTGGCCAATGCCCAGCCGACCGGCGCCGCACACGGCCTGGCGGCTCACGAAGAAGGGCGTCAGTCCCCTGACAATATCGGCGAAGGGAACCGAACGTGGCATGAGGTAGTTCTCGTGGGACCCGTAGGACACCGATTTGTTGTCCGTATTGTTCTTGTAAAGATTTACGGGCGGCAGGTCCGGGTCCGCGGCGAGCCGGCGGACCGCTGCCAGCGCAACGAGGTCCCCCGCAGCGTCCCAGGCCACGGCGTCCCTGGGGTTCGTGACCTCGGGACTGGAATACTCGGGATGCGCATGGTCCACGTAGAGGCGTGCCCCGTTGCCGAGGACCATGTTCATCAGGAGGGATCCGGACTCGTCCTGGCCATCGAGGTCCAAATCCTCCCGGCCGTATGCCAACGCCACGGCTTCGGCGTCAAGAACGGGCGGCTGGTCAGTGAGCTGGCTGGGATGGGCGGATTCCCGGTCCACGGTCCACCCGCGGGCGTCATGCAGCGGCTCCTCGTCCGTATAGTCCCAGCGGGTTTCCGCTCCGCCCGCCGCGCGTTGCCGGGTGACCTGGGCGTACGCCTGGACCACCCGGGCACTCATCATGGTGGCGTTGGCAGTGGGTGCAGTCGGAGCGTGGATCCCATATTCGGTTTCTGCGCCCATGACCCGCATGGCGCCGCCGAAGGGAAGGCCTCCCCCGCCCGCCGGGTCCGGTGCAGCCGTCACAGATACTGTCCGGTGGTGGGCGTGGTTTCGATGGACTTGCCCGGTTCCTGCCCGGCCTTGCCCTGGACAATCGTCCGGATGTAGGTGATCCGTTCGCCCTTCTTACCGGAGATCCTTGCCCAGTCATCAGGGTTGGTGGTGTTGGGCATGTCCTCGTGCTCCCGGAACTCATCAACCACAGCACGCAACAGGTGCTCGATCCGGAGCCCCTTCTGCTGGCTGGTGAGCAGGTCCTTGATGGCGTACTTCTTGGCACGGTCCACCACGTTCTGGACGACGGCGCCGGAGTTGAAGTCCTTGAAGTACAGCATCTCGGTGTCCCCGTTGGCGTAGGTCACTTCGAGGAACTCGTTGGACTTGTCGGTGGAGTACATGGCCTCCACGGTCCGCTGCACCATGGCGTCCACTGTGGCCTGCACGTCGCCGTTGTGCTCTGCAAGGTCAGACTCGTGGAACGGCAGGTCCGGAGTGATGTATTTGTTGAAGATGTCCGCAGCCGCTTCAGCATCGGGGCGGTGGATCTTGACTTTGACGTCCAGGCGGCCGGGACGGAGGATGGCGGGATCGATCATGTCCTCGCGGTTGGAGGCGCCGATCACGATCACGTTGTCCAGCCGTTCCACGCCGTCGATCTCGCTGAGTAGCTGCGGGACGATGGTGGTCTCGACGTCCGACGAGATGCCCGTTCCCCTGGTCCGGAACAGCGAATCCATCTCGTCGAAGAAGACGACAACGGGGCTGCCGTCCGACGCCTTTTCACGGGCACGGGCGAAGATCAGCCGGATGTGGCGCTCCGTTTCGCCCACGTACTTGTCGAGCAGTTCCGGGCCCTTGATGTTCAGGAAGTAGCTTTTCAGGTCCACGTTGCCGGAGCGTTCGGCGGCCCGGGCTGCCAGCGAGTTGGCCACAGCCTTGGCGATCAGGGTCTTGCCGCAGCCCGGGGGGCCGTAGAGGAGGATACCCTTGGGGGCCTTCAGGCCGTGCTCACGGTAGAGGTCGGGGTGGAGGAACGGCAGTTCCACGGCGTCACGGATTTGTTCGATCTGCGGGCCAAGGCCGCCGATGTCCTCGTAAGTGATGTCCGGAACTTCTTCGAGGACGAGGTTCTCCACCTCGGAGCGGGGCACCTTCTCCAGTGCGTACCCTGTCCGTGAATCGATGGACAGGGCATCGCCCACGCGGAGCTTTTGTGCCAGCAGGGCACCCGAGAGCCGGACCACGCGTTCCTCATCGGCCCGGCCCACCACGAGTGCGCGGTCCGCGCCGAGCATTTCCTTGAGCGTGGCCAGCTCACCGGCACGTTCGTAGCCCAGGCCCGCCACAATCAGCAGGGCCTCGTTCAGCAGGACCTCCTGCCCCACAGTGAGCTGGTTGATGTTCACCAGGGGGCTGAGGCCGACGCGCATCTTCCGGCCCGCGTTGAAGATGTCCGCTGACTCCTCCGTGGCCGCCTGCCCGCTGCTGCCCGGGGCCGGTTGCCGCCGCGGGTTCAGCTGCAGGATGGTGCCGAAGCTGTAAGGTGGCTGCCCTTCCTGGTCCAGCGCGTTCTTAAGGCGGAGGATCTCCGCTTTCGCTGTTTCAAGCATGCTGACCAGCTTGGTGTTGTTCTGCGTTGCCGCAGCCAACTGGCGGTCGATGTGCCTGAGTTTGTCCCGGAGGATGTTGACCTGGCGGTCGGCAACCGAGAGGTCATTGGCGGCAAATTGCTCTGCCGGTGTACGTCCGGAGTCCTGGTTCGGTGTCTCCATGATGCATCAGCCCCTTCCTGCTCTTCTTTTAAGACATTAGTCCCAAGAGGGCAGCTAGGGGTGGAGACTCCCGAAATGTGGACTAGTTCGTGACCTCTGGGGTGTCCTTGACGTTGGTCCCGGCAATCGCATCGCGGGCGGCGCGGCGAAGTTTCTTGTCCGACACGGCCCGCTCCCCCACGGCACCGGGGGTCCAGGCGTTGACGTCTTCTTCGTTGAACTCGGTCTTCGAGGGCCGGCGCTTGACGGAGATGCCCGTGACGCCGTCGGCGAGCCGCCGGGTGACCAGCAGGAACCCGGTGTGGGCCACCATACGGTGGTCCGGGCGTACGGCAAGGCCTTCGAGGTGCCAGCCGCGGACCATTGATTCCCAGGCGTCCGGTTCGGTGAACCGGCCGTCCGCGCGGATGGCCTCGGCGGTGCGGGACAGCTGGGTGACGGTGGCGACGTAGTTGATCCAGACGCCGCCGGGGGCCAGCACGGTGGCGACGGCGTCGAGGCATTCCCAGGGCGCCAGCATGTCCAGGACAACGCGGTCCACGGAGCCGGGGGCTTCGCTGCGGACCACCTCTTCCTGGAAGTCGCCCAGGGAGATCTGCCAGGCCGGGTGCGGGCCGCCGAAGATTGTTTCCACGTTGCCGCGGGCGATGTCCGCGAACTCTTCCCGGCGTTCAAAGGAGTGCAGGTAGCCCTGGTCCCCTACGGCGCGGAGCAGGGAGATGGACAGGGCACCGGAGCCGACGCCTGCTTCAACGACGCGTGCGCCGGGGAAGATGTCCGCCATGGTGACGATCTGTCCGGCGTCCTTGGGGTAGACGACGGCGGCGCCGCGCGGCATCGACAGGACGAAGTCCGAAAGCAGGGGGCGCAGCGTCTGGTACTGCTGGCCCACGTTGTTCACTACAACGGAACCGTCCGCTTTGCCGATGATGTCGTCGTGGTTCAGGAAGCCCCGGTGGGTGTGGAAGGCCCCGCCGAGTTCAAGGGTGACGGTGTTCATCCGGCCCCGCTCGTCGGTCAGCTGGACGCGTTCGCCTTCACGGAAGGGTCCGCGGCGCCGTGCGGCTCCAACGGGCTGTGAACCGCTGGCTGCGCCACCGGCCCCGGCTGCTGCTGTGGCGTCGTTGACGGCAGTTTCCCTGCTCATGATGTTCCTCACTCCTGTAAACCTGTGGTGCCTGCGCATGGCTGCCTGGTGCTTGCGTTGGCGGCATGGCACACCGGCAGGTAACTCTACCGGTTCCGGCCCCTTCGCTGCTCGCGGAAGGGCCGCCCGGTTCCTATGCCTGGCGGGTGCGGCGGTTCTTCCCGGTAATGGCCCCGAGGACGGCGTCCTGCGACAGCAGTCCGGTCACCGCCCCGTTGTGGTCAACCACGGCGTAGTGCTTGCCCTCAACCTGGGCGAGGAACTGGATGAGTTCCTGCCCCTTCGACCATTCCGGGACGTAGGCGCCGGGGGCCAGCGCAAAGGCGACGGCGGTGACCGGAGTGGATCCTGCCGCTGCTTCGGGAACGGAGGCCAGGGCGGCCGGATCAACAACGCCCTGCGGCCGGCCGTCGGGGCCACAGACAACCACCGACTTGTGGGCCGCCGCGCCGAAGCCCAGGAGGTCCCGGACAGAAGCCGTGGCGGGCACAGCGATGGCCGGCGTGGAAAGTCCGGCGGCCGTTACCAGCGGCAGACGCGCCCTGAGGGTGCCTTGCTGGATGGACGCCGAGGCTCCCATCCACAGGAAACCGCAAACAAGGACAGTGATCATCACGAGGCTGAAATCGGGATCACTTCCAGAAAGGAACGGCAGGAGGATGAACCACACCACCAGGGCCACGACGATGATGCGGCCGGCCCAGCCTGCGGCTACCGTGCCCTTCGCCTGGCTCCCGGTTGCCTTCCAGACGGCCGACTCGACGAGGCGGCCGCCGTCCAGAGGGAGGCCCGGAAGGACGTTGAAAACGCCGATGAGGAAGTTCGCCCACATGAAGATATTGGTCAGGATTTCCGCGACGCTGCCCATGGGCGTGGCGGTAAGTACCAGCCAGGCGCCGGCAGCAAGAATGAAGTTGGCGGCTGGCCCAGCCATTGCTACCAGGACCGACCGGCCCGGGGATGCCGTGAAGCTCTCGAACTGCGTATGGCCGCCCCAGAGGTTTAGGACAATCTTCTGTGTTGGCCAGCCGTAGACCTTGGCCGTCAGTGCGTGGGCGAGTTCATGAACAAGTACGGATATGAGCAGGAGGACTGAATATGCCAACGCAACGATGTAGGCGCTTGTACCCAGGGCTGGGTTGTTACGGTGCAGCACCGGCCCATAAACAATGACTGTGAACGCGGCGATGATGAACCACGAGTACGCGAGGACCACCGGCACACCGGCGATCCGGCCCAGGGGAATACCTTCACGGCGGCCCGGTGCCGCAGGTTCAGGGGTTGCCGGTTCCCGCATGCCGGGTTCTCCGGGCGCCGGCGCCGTCACGGCGTGGTCCCGACGGCGGTTGCTTGCCCGGCCGCGGGGCTCGCCTTGTCCGCGGCGGCGAGGAGTTCCTCGAGGTCTGTGCGGGAACGTCCGGCCAGCGTGTCCCACAGCGTGTAGTGGGAGTGCTCGGGCAACGGGACGATGTGTGGAATGGCCACTGTGGTGACCCCTGATGCAACGGCCGCGGCCACGCCGGGCGCCGAGTCCTCCAGTGCTACGCAGTGTCCAAGGTGCAGGTGCGGGTCCGTCTCCCGAAGCCGTTCGACGGCGGTCAGGTACGCCTCCGGGTGTGGCTTGCCACGGCTGACAGTATCGCCGGTGACGAGGAACTCGAAATAGGGGCGGGGAAGGCTGTCCACCACCTGGCGCGCCAGCGGACCCTCGGACATGGTCACCAGGGCACACCGGACACCGGCGAGGTGGAGGTCTTCGAGGAGTTCGCGGGCGCCGGGGCGCCACGGCACCTCTTGACGTACGCTGCTGACCACCTCGGCGGTGAGGTGGTCGATGATGTCCCGGATGCTGAGGGCAACGCCGGCCTTCTGCAGGAGGCCGGCGGAGAAGGTCAGGGACTGCCCCACCAATTGCATGGCTTGTTCGTGGGACCAGGTGCCGCCGTGGGCTTCCACCAGCGCGTGTTCGGCGGCAATCCAGTATGGCTCCGTGTCCACGATGGTTCCGTCCATGTCCCAGAGGACGGCTTTGAGCGGTGATTCGGGGCCTGGAAGTTGCATGTCCCAAGTCTACGGGGACATGCTGGGCGGTCCCTGAGGGCTACGCCCTTGGCGAATACGCGGCTGCTAAGGCCTGTTGTGGCTGGTGGTTGCCGATGTTGCGGCGCTTCATTCCCTGCACGCGCGCACTCCTTGGACGTAGGGTGATGGAATGAATAGCTTCGAGGGAGACACCGCCGATACGGGTGCCGGACCCGAGCGGGAACGGTTCCTGCAGCCAGTTGCCGGGGGGCAGCGAGTCACGGTGATGCTGGCCGCCTTTGAAGGCTGGAACGACGCCGGGGAAGCCGCAAGCGATTCGCTGCGGTACCTCAACAAGCTGTGGGGCGGCAAAAAGGTTGCGTCCATCGACGCCGACGAATATTACGACTTCCAGTTCACCCGGCCCACGGTGCGCAGGAACTCTGCAGGGGAACGGAAGATCAAATGGCCTTCCACCCGGATCTATAAAGCCAGTGCGCCCAATTCCAACGTGGACGTCATCTTTGTCCAAGGCACCGAGCCGTCTTACAAGTGGCGGGCGTACACGGCCGAGCTGCTGGTGCACGCCGAGGCCCTGAACGTGGACTACGTAGTGCTGGTGGGTGCATTGCTGGCCGACGTTCCGCACAGCCGGCCCATACCGGTGAGCACGTCGTCGGATGACGCACCGCTGCGGGAGCGCATGAATTTGGAAGCGTCGCAGTATGAAGGGCCCGTAGGCATCGTCGGCGTCCTGTCGGAAGTGGCACTGCTGGCAGGGCTTCCCACGGTCTCGCTGTGGGCCGCCGTTCCGCACTACGTTGCCCAGGCGCCGTCCCCCAAAGCCCAGCTGGCACTCCTGCACCGCATCGAGGAACTGCTCCAGGTGCCGCTGGACACCCACGAGCTGGCCGAGGAAGCCGACGCCTGGGAGCGCGGCGTGGACGAACTGGCCACCGAGGACCCGGAGATCGCGGCGTACGTCCGCCAACTGGAAGAGGCCAAGGACACGGCCGACCTTCCGGAGGCCACCGGCGAATCCATTGCCAGGGAATTCGAGCGCTACCTCAAGCGGCGGGGCCAGGACAGACCCTGACCACTCACGAAAAGGGGCCCTGCCGGAAATACCTCCGGCAGGGCCTTTTTCCGTTAATAACGGCGTGTGGAAGCCTAAAGCTGCACCCCGAGGAGGGCGTTGACGGCGTCCCTCACCAAAGCCTGGTCCGAGGTGCTGGCCGGAGCACCGCCGTCGTTCGCCTGCCGCGCCCAGCGCGACACCGCCGCGATGGCCGCGGGGGCGTTCAGATCGGCGGCCAAGGCTGCGCGCATCTCTTCCACCAAGGGGGCCGCGGACCCCTGCGGGGCATGATCGAGTGCGTGGCGCCAGGCTGCCAGGTCTGCCTTGGCTGCGGCGAATCCCTCGTCCGTCCAGGACCAGTCCGACCGGTAATGGTGGGCCAGGATCGCCAAGCGGATGGCTGCGGGTTCCTCCCCCGCTGCACGAAGTTTGGAGACGAGGACCAGGTTGCCCTTGGACTTGCTCATCTTTTCGCCGTCCAGCCCCACCATGCCGGCGTGCGCGTAGTGCCTGGCGAGGGGTACACCGGCCAGCGAATACGCGTGCCCGGCACCCATCTCGTGGTGCGGGAAGATCAGGTCGGAGCCGCCTCCCTGGACGGTGAAAGGTGCGGGCAGGTATTTCTGCGCAATCACGGTGCACTCGATATGCCACCCGGGGCGGCCGTCACCGAGGCTGGCGCCGGGCCAGCTGGGTTCACCGTCCCGCGCAACCCGCCACAGCAAGGGATCCAGCGCCTGCCGCTTGCCGGACCGGCCGGGGTCCCCGCCACGTTCGGCAAAGAGTTCCAGCATTTCGCTTTCGGACAGTCCCGAAATGGAACCAAGGCTCCACGCATCGGGGGCGACGGACTGCTTTCCGGCCGCTTCGACGTCGTAATAGACATCTCCGTCAGGCTCGCCGTTGGTTCCCGGAACTGTGTACGCGAGGCCCTGGCTGACCAGCCGTTCCACCTCGGGCACGATGAGGCTGATGGATTCCACCGCTCCCACGTAGTGGTCCGGTGACAGGACGTTCAGTGCTTCCATGTCGGTCTGGAACAGATCGATCTGGCTTTGCGCGAGTTCACGCCAGTCGACGTTGGTGGCCGTTGCACGCTCCAGGAGCGGATCATCGACGTCCGTAACATTCTGGACATAGTCAACGTCCTTGCCCGCGTCCCGCCAGGCGCGGTTCAGCAGGTCGAAGGCGACATAGCTGGCGGCATGGCCCATGTGGGTGGCGTCATACGGCGTGATGCCGCAGACGTACATCGAAGGCCGGTCCCCGGACTCCAGCACCACCTCGTGGCCTGCTGCGGTGTCGAACAAGCGGATGGCAGGCATGGTGCCGGGCAGGGTTGGAACGGGGCGGGAAGTCCAGGATTTCACAGACCAAGCCTAGTGCTAGGCGCTGATGACGCCGAAACCGAGGAGCAGGTACAGGGCCAGGCCCAGGAAGATCCGGTACCAGACGAACAGACGGTAGCTGCGCGTGGAGACGAACTTCAGGAACCAGCCAATGATGACGTAGCCCACCACGAACGCGATGACGGTGGCCAACGCCGTTTCGGGCAATCCGTAGGGGCCCGTGATGCCGTCCTTGGATACCACCTTGTAGAGCTGGTACAGGCCGCTGCCAAAGACAGCGGGGATGGCCAGGAGGAAGGAGTACCGGGCGGCCGCTTCGCGGGTGTAGCCCATGAGGAGGCCGGCGGTGATGGTGCCGCCGGAGCGGGAAACGCCGGGGATGAGGGCCATCGCCTGGGCAAACCCGTAGAGGATGCCGTGCTTGTAGGTCAGCTGCGTGAGGTCCCTCTCCTGCTTTCCCACGGCGTCGGCCACGGCGAGGATCAGGCCGAAGATGATCAGCATGGTGGCCACGATCCACATACTGCGCAGCACCGATTCGATCTGGTCCTGGAACAGCAGCCCGAGGACGATGATGGGGAGGCTGCCCAGGATGACCAGCCATCCCATCCGGGCATCCGGGTCCTGCCGGGACACTTTTCCGGCCAACGAACCCGCCCACGCCTTAACGATGCGGACGATGTCACGCCAGAAATAGACAACGACGGCCGTTTCAGTGCCCAGTTGGGTGATGGCCGTGAATGCTGCCCCGGGGTCTTCCGCGTTGGGCAGGAACTGCCCCACGATCCGCAGGTGCGCGCTTGATGAAATCGGTAGAAATTCGGTCAGTCCCTGCACAAGGCCCAGCAGGGCCGCCTCAAACCAGTTCACGCTAAGACCCTACGGCATGGGCATGGGTGCATCTGCCCGTAAGCTTGCTGCTATGCAGCAGCGTTACGTCGGCAACAGTGGATTGCGGGTTTCAGCCTTATCGCTCGGCACCATGACGTGGGGCGGGGAAACCGACGAACAGGACGCCTCGGAGCTGCTGAGGACCTTCCTGAATTCCGGCGGCCGGCACGTGGACACGGCGGCATCGTATGCCGAGGGCCGGTCCGAGGCGATGCTTGGCTCGCTGCTGGGCGACGTCGTCTCCCGCACCGGGCTGACCATCTCCACGAAGGCGGGAATGACGACGCCGGATGGCCGGCGCGGCATCGACACGTCCAGGAACGCGATGCTCACCGGCCTTGACGCGAGCCTCGCCCGGCTGGCAACCGACTACGTGGACATCTGGTTCGCCGAGGCCTGGGACGGCAACGTTCCGCTGGAGGAGACCCTCTCCGCCCTGGAGTTTGCTGTCCGCAGCGGCCGCGCCCGGTATGCAGGCATCTCGAATTACACCGGATGGCAAGCGGCGAAGGCAGCGGTCCTGGCCGGCTTCCCCCTCGTGGCGGCGCAGGCTGAGTATTCCTTTCTGCACCGCGGTCCCGAGGCCGAACTCATTCCGGCCGTGGAGGACGCAGGCATGGGCCTGATGGCCTGTGCACCCCTCGGCCGGGGCGTACTCACCGGGAAATACCGGGGCAGCATTCCGTCGGGTTCACGCGGCGCGTCCGCAACAGGGTCCGCTTCCGTTGAGCAGTACCTGGCGGAGAAGCCGTCCCGCACCGTAGAGGCAGTGTGCACCGCAGCGAAAGGCCTGGGCCGGACGCCGCAGGACGTGGCGCTGAGCTGGCTGTTGGCGCAACACGGAGTTGCCACCGCGGTGGTGGGTCCCCGGACACCTGTCCAGCTCAAGGAAATCCTCGAAGCCCAACTGTCTCCGCTGCCGCCCGAGATTGCCCGGGCACTGGAAGACGTGTCCGCCGCGCCATAACCTGGGCAGGCCCCCGGGCTACTCCTCGACGATCTCCAGATCCTCGTCGTCCACGTCGCTGTCTTCGTCTTCGTCGTCCTCGTCGTCGAAGACCTGAAGCGGGGTCACTTCGTTGTAGGCCTCGTAGAGGGCATCTTCATAAACTTCGAAGGCATCTGCCACGGCAAAAAAGGCTGCCTCCACGGACGGATCACCATCTCCGCGCCGGTTCGATGCTGCTATAAGGTGTTCTTCCAAAGCGGTGGTCAGGGACGAAAGCGCGACACGCGGATCGATGCTCATGACTTCACGTTAGCGGGAAAAGGACGAAAATGGAGAGCAATGAAGGAACAATTTCTCACCAGCTCGGTCCAGCGGGAACGGGACTATTTGAGGCAGTACGAGTACCTCGTGCTGACGGTAAGTCCGAACGAGTCCCTGCCTGAGGCGCGCCGCCGCCTGGTGGAACACTCCGAATACGGCAAGTGGGAACTGGAGCGCAGCAAGCTGTACATGGGCGGCGGCCGGCGCTTCTGGCTCCGCCGCCGGGTCATGCAGGTCCAGAGAACCGTCTAGGGACACCCCGCCCGACGGGTTAGCCGTCCAGCGGGCCCAACCAGGCGTTTGCCACCGTGTTGTGGGCGGATTCGTCGCTGGACGGATGGAACATCCCGGCCAGCACATCGCGATAGAGCCGCTCCAGCTCGGACCCGCGGAAGTAGCTGGACCCGCCGCTGACCCTGATGGCCAGGTCCACGACGCGCCGGGCGGTTTCCGTGGCGTTCACCTTCAGCCCCACCAGCTTCGGGAACCACTGCGCTCCGTGCTCAGCCAGCGCATCAACGTCCGCCGCGACGGATGCCAGCTGCGGATACAGGTTGTCCATCGCCATGGCGGCGTCCGCCACCTTCCAGCGGATGTCCGGATCCTGCGCGTAGCTGCGGCCGCCGTTCTTGAATGACGTGCGGCGTTTGGCGCTGTCCACGCCCAGGGTCAGCGCCCGCTCCGCCAGGCCGGTGTAGACGGCTGCCAGCAACGTCTCGAAGCAGGCGAAGATGGCGAAGATGAGCGGGTCGGCGTTGGGGCCGACAGGCAGCTTGCGGAAGATCCGGTCCGCCGGGACTTCCACACCGTCCAGTACGGTGGTGGCGGACTGGCTGGCCCGCATGCCCAGAGTGTCCCAGTCGTCAAGGATGCGGTACCCCTCCGCCTGGCGGGTGATGAAGCCGTGGACCAGCTCCCCCGCGCCGTCCCGGGCCGCTGCGTCCTTACCGAAGATCCCCAGCCGTGTCCAGGCGGGCGAGAGGCTGGTGAAGATCTTGGTGCCGGTGAACGAGTAGGCCCCGCTGGGCAAGGGAGCAGCCACGGTCCGCGAGTCGAACAGCACCGAGTCATTACCCGCTTCGGAATTTCCAAACGCGAAGACCTCGCCCTGGGCTGCCTCTTCCAGGACGAAATCCAGTGAGTTGTCACCGCGGGCTTTCAGGACGTGCGCGACGCCGGTCCACACCAGGTGCATATTTATGGCCAGGGCGGTGGCTGGCGCTGCCGTTGCCAGCCTGCGCTGGCACTGCGCCGCCGCCGCGAGGCCAAGGCCCAGGCCGCCGTCGTCCGCGGGCACGAAGAACTTGAGGTACCCGGCCGCCGCGAGGTCCCGCAGGTCCTCATGAAGGAAGCCGTTGTTCCTGTCATAGTCCGCGGCACGCCCGCGGATCTTCTCCAGGAGCGGTTCCGGCAGCACGTCCTCGGGGGTCATGGGATTTCCTGTCAGTAATTGGTGAGCAGGGTGTTCAGGACGCGGGCACCAAACTTCAGCGAATCGGCGGGGACGCGTTCGTCGACGCCGTGGAACATGCCGGTGAAATCGAGGTCGTCCGGAAGCATCAGGGGGGCAAAGCCGTAGCCGGTGATGCCGAGCCTGCTGAGGGACTTGTTGTCGGTGCCGCCGGAAAGCGTGTATGGCAGGACCTTCGCTCCCGGATCCTCCGAGTGGAGTGCATCGATCATGGAGTCCACGAGGTTGCCCGCGAACGGGACTTCCAGGGACACATCGTTGTGGACGTAGCTGACATCCACGCCGTTGCCCGCAAGTTCGCGGACGATTTCCAGGACCTGCTGCTCCTGGCCCGGCAGGGTCCGGCAGTCAATGAGGGCCTCAGCGGACTCCGGGATGACGTTGTGCTTGTAGCCGCCTTTGAGGAGCGTGGGGTTGGTGGTGTTCTGGAGGGTCGCCCCTACGAAGCGGGCCACAGTGCCCAACTGGTCCAGGAGCCGGTCCGGATTGTCGGCGTCGAACTCGACGCCGGTGAGTTCGGTGACGCCGTCGAGGAACTGGCGCGTGGTGGGCGTCAGTTCGATGGGCCACTTGTATTCGCCGATCCGGGTTACCGCGGCGGCCAGGCGGGTTACCGCGTTGTCCGTGTTGATCTGCGAACCGTGCCCGGCCCTGCCGTGGGCAACGAGCCGGAGCCACGATATGCCCTTCTCCGCCGTCTGCAGCAGGTACGTCCGCTGCCCCCCGATGGTTGCCGAGAAGCCGCCCACCTCCGAAATGGCCTCGGTGGCCCCCTCGAAGAGTTCCGGGCGGTTGTCCACGGCGTACCGTGCGCCCAGCGCACCGCCGGCTTCCTCGTCCGCAAAGAAAGCGAAGATGATGTCCCGCTTGGGCTTGGTGCCTGTGCGGGCAAAACTGCGCAGGACGGAAAGGATCATGGCGTCCATGTCCTTCATGTCAACGGCGCCGCGGCCCCAGATCAACCCGTCCTTCAGTTCGGCGCCGAACGGGTCCACGGACCACTGGTCGCGCAGGGCGGGCACCACGTCGAGGTGGCCGTGGACCACGAGGGCGCTGGCCGACGGGTCTTCGCCGGCCATCCGCGTGACCACGTTGGCCCGGCCCGGCTCGGATTCGAAAAGTTCGGCGTCCAGCCCGACTTCTTCAATGAGCCCTGCAACGTACTCAGCCGCCGCCCGTTCGCCGGGGCCTGAGCCGTCCCCGTAGTTGGACGTGTCAATGCGGATGAGTTCCTGGCAGATCCGTACAACTTCATCCTCGGGCAGGACGTCAGGCATAAGGGCTCCTCGCTGGGTTAATCGGCTGGTTTGCACACGCGAAAGCGTTGCCCTCAGCCTACCCAGTTGGCCCGATTCGTTGTTCCCGGAAAGTCATGTTAGAGTTTTTCTCGCTGCTTCGGAGAGGCGCGAAACGTTGAAAGACGGACACGCTTCCCGGATTACCACCTGCGCGGGTGGCGGAATGGCAGACGCGCTAGCTTGAGGTGCTAGTCCTCGAAAGGGGGTGGGGGTTCAAGTCCCCCTCCGCGCACAAGGGAAAGCCCCGGAAAATCAATGATTTTCCGGGGCTTTTTTCGTGCCCCCGTTCTGGCGCAACCTGGTCACGCTGCGGCTTCGGCTATGAGTTCGGTCACTTCAAAGCCTGGTTCTTCAAGAGGCGGCGGGCCGGCCCGAAATGGAATCCCCCGGCCCGGACTGTGACGGACTACGTCCGGGCAGCCACTGAGGCCAAACCGGCCACCCGGCAATGCACCACGGGGTGGAGGTCGCCGACCTCCACCAGCTTCCCGCTGGCAAATCGTCCTGCACGCGGCTTCGCTACTAGAGTCAAGACAATGCCGAACGCACAGCACACTGACGATTCCCAGCTGACCACCCCCGCGCACCAGTCGGACGGTTTTGTCCGGGTCCGCGGTGCCCGGGAAAACAACCTCCGCAACGTCAGCGTGGACGTTCCGCGGGATGCCATCGTTGCGTTCACCGGCGTCTCGGGCTCCGGTAAGTCGTCTTTGGCCTTCGGCACGATTTACGCCGAGGCCCAACGCCGCTACTTCGAATCCGTGGCCCCCTACGCCAGGCGGCTTATCCAACAGGGCCACAATCCGAAGGTGGAATTGATCAGCGGGCTGCCGCCCGCCGTCGCGCTTCAACAGCGCCGCGGCACAGCGAGCAGCCGCTCCACGGTTGGAACTGTTACTACCCTTTCCAACTCGGTGCGCATGCTCTTTTCCCGGGCCGGCACCTACCCTGAGGGCAGCAGCCAGCTCGATTCGGATTCCTTCTCCCCCAACACGGCGGCAGGTGCCTGCCGGGAATGCCATGGCCTCGGCGTTGCCCACACTGTTTCTGAACAGTCGCTGGTCCCGGATCCGTCCCTCACCATCCGGGACGGGGCTATTGCCGCCTGGCCCGGCGCGTGGCAGGGAAAGAACCTGCGGGACATCCTGACCCACCTTGGTTACGACGTCGACATCCCGTGGCGCAAACTGCCCAAGAAGCACCGCGATTGGATTCTCTTTACGGAAGAACAACCTGTGGTGGAGGTAACGCCGCAGCGTGACCGGGTTGCCAAGCCCTACAAAGGCCGGTTCTGGAGCGCACGGAGCTACGTGCTTCATACTCTGGCCGACTCGCAAAGCGCATCCATGCGGGACCGGGTCCTGGCATTCATGGAGTCGGGTCCCTGCCGGCGCTGTTCGGGCACCGGGCTGATTCCCGAGGCACTGGCCGTCACCTTCGCCGGCAGGACCATTGCGGAGTTCAACGCACTCCCGCTGGCAGACCTGGCGGACATCGTCCGTCCGACCAGTGAACTGGCCCAGGCCGGCACAGCCTCGCGCACCCAGCGTTCCGGTGAGTCAAACGAAGTGGCTGTCACCATCACACGGGACCTGCTTCAGCGGATCAACGTCCTCCTGGACCTTGGCCTGGGATACCTGGCGTTGGGCCGGGGAACCCCTACCCTCTCGCCGGGCGAGATGCAGCGGCTGCGGATCGCCACCCAGTTGCGCTCCGGACTGTTCGGAGTGATCTATGTCCTCGATGAGCCGTCAGCAGGACTCCATCCCGCAGACGCGGAACCGTTGCTGGAAGTTTTGGAGCAACTGAAGTCCTCCGGCAACTCCGTCTTCGTGGTGGAGCACAACATGGACGTTGTCCGCAGGGCAGACTGGCTGGTGGACGTTGGCCCCCGCGCCGGAGAAGGTGGCGGTGAAGTGCTGTACAGCGGCCCGGTGGAAGGACTGGCCGGGGTTGAAGCATCCGTGACCCGCCCGTTCCTCTTCGATGCGCCGCAGCCATCGGTCCCGTCTTATCCGTCCCGGAGCGATGAACCGCGTGAACCGGCCGGGTGGGTGGAGCTGGAAGATGTCAGGCAGCACAACCTGCAAGGGTTGGACGCCCGTTTTCCCCTCGGAGTCCTGACGGCCGTGACCGGGGTATCAGGCTCCGGCAAATCCACCCTCGTTGGCAGCGTTCTCGGCGGCGTGGTGGCTGCCTCACTCAGTACGGACAGAACAGCATGGGAACAGGACGGGCCGGCGGGGCCGCTTCTCATAGGTGCGGTCAAAGGGAGCAACACCATCGACCGGCTGGTCACAGTGGACCAGAAACCGATCGGCCGGACGCCCCGTTCCAACCTGGCAACCTACACGGGCCTCTTCGACGCTGTCCGCAAAGTGTTCGCCGGAACTGAAGCCGCCAAAGCCAAGGGGTTCAGCGCCGGCAGGTTTTCGTTTAACGTTGCTGGAGGCCGTTGTGAGACGTGCCAGGGCGAGGGATTTGTGGCAGTGGAGCTTCTGTTCCTTCCGGGCAGCTACGGACCCTGCCCCGAGTGCGAAGGATCCCGCTACAATCCCGCCACGCTGGAAGTGGAGTACCTCGGCAGGAATGTGGCGGAGGTTCTGGGCATGACAGTGGACCTCGCTGCAGAGTTCCTGGCAGGGGTCCCCGCTGCCGCCCGCAGCCTCAAATGCCTGCAGGATGTTGGGCTGGGCTACCTTCGCTTGGGACAGCCGGCCACGGAGCTTTCCGGCGGCGAGGCCCAGCGCATCAAACTGGCCACCGAGCTGCAGCGCGCCCAGCGCGGGCACACCCTGTACCTGCTGGACGAACCCACCACGGGCCTCCACCCGGCGGACGTCCAGCTGCTGATGGCCCAGTTGCACGGCCTCGTGAACGCGGGGAACACTGTGGTGGTGGTCGAACATGAGATGTCGGTTGTGGCCGCCGTGGATTGGGTCATTGATCTGGGACCGTCCGGAGGGGACCAGGGCGGGCGGATCATGGCAACCGGCCGGCCGGAAGACGTGGCGCAGGCAGCAGGTAGCCGGACCGCGCCGTACCTGGCGGCAGCCCTCGGCCGTTGACGTTTAGGTGCCGGGTGGGACCGGCTTTTGGCTGACTGAACGGCCCAGCCACTCGGTAACCAAAGCTTCGAGGAGGTCCGGCTGCTCATGCGGGAGCGCGTGTCCTGCCTGGTCAAGCACCGCGAAAGTGGCCCGGGGGTAGAGCTCAAGGAGGCCCCATGCACCGGCGTAGCCCACTGTGGCGTCCTGCCGGCCGGCCAGGATGAGCGTTGGACCCGAATACACCAGGCTGTCAGCAGCGAAGCTGCGGAACTCCCACTGCCGCGCAATCCGTTCCAGCGCAGCCTCGTCCGCCAGGCCCAGGGAGGGAGCCACCGCCGCCAGGAAACGGTCCAACGTTGCCTGCGTCTGGATCACAAAGTACTCCCCGAACGATGCGGCCTCTTCGGTGCCCAACAGCTTGTCTGGATCTACGGACGCAACCAGGATCTGATGCTCCTGAACATCCCTGGTGCTCCCTCCCAGCGGACAGACCAGGGCGAGCCCGGCCACCTGCCGCACCCTTTTGCCCGCGATGGCACGGGCAAAGTAGGCGCCGGCAGAGTGGCCGATGAGCCGGAACGGTGCCGGGCCGATCAGGGCGTCGACAAAACCAAGCAAAAATTCGAGCACGTCATCGGCACCCGCAAGTGTTGCGGGCGCCGGCGTGCGGCCCATGCCCGGCAGATCCGGGTAAATCCTCCGATAGCCAGGCAGCCTGCCGAATATCGGCTCAAAGACGGCGGCCATCTCCCGATGGTCCACGCCGGCACCGTGCAGGACCAGGACCGGGACGCCGTCGCCGAATGCCTCGTAATACACGGGGATACCACTCACCTCACACTCCACAGCGCCAGCCTAGGCCGCCGCGTGACGCTGCGGAACCCAACGGTTTTCTGCATACAAAAGGGAGCCTGATCGAATCGATCAGGCTCCCTTTTGTCAAGGCCGTGTGGCTAGTGGCCCGTGGGCTGGTCGAACCGCTGTCCGGCCGGATTGGACGGCAGGATGGCAATGATGATGAGCGCCAGGGCCCCCAGGAACGGGACCAGGATGATCAGCACCAGCCAGCCGCTGATGTTGACATCGTGCAGGCGGCGGACCAGAAGTGCCAGTGACGGCACGAGCACTGCCAGGCCCCACGCGAAGGCGATGATGGCGCCCACCAGGAAACCCGGTCCGGGAACAGTGGAACCGTTGGCGGCGACGGTGGCACCCGCCGCGCCGCCAACCTGCATGATGATGTTCAGGACGACGCTGACGGCAAAGCCGATCAGGGCCCACCACCAGTACTCGCTCCGGCTGGCCCGGCCCGAGAAAGTGGCGTACTTCTTGAAGAACCGCTTGGCGGCAATGGGTAGCGTGGCGCCGTAGTACGGAGCCCACAGCG
This sequence comes from Pseudarthrobacter sp. 1G09, assembly GCF_050038305.1. Lineage (NCBI taxonomy): Bacteria > Bacillati > Actinomycetota > Actinomycetes > Micrococcales > Micrococcaceae > Pseudarthrobacter > Pseudarthrobacter sp. 1G09. The sequence goes on along the minus strand of NZ_CP188306.1, from coordinate 2,283,272 downwards.
GTGGCTCCCCGCCAGGCTGGTAGGACGTCGCCTGTTGCTGCTGCTGGTTCGGGTATTGCGGATAGCTCATTGATTCCCCCCGGAATGGTAGACAGAGTGATGCCAAACCATCGTAGGGGTAAAAGGAGCCAAAAGTCCGTTCGATGGATAAACTTCATGCACATTTCTACGAAGTGTTTCCTGCATGACTCCACATGGACTGCGATCACGTTGATGCCGCAGCCAACAGGATGCGTCAGTGCGGACGCAGCGTCCTCGTCCGGGGATGTCGCCTGCGGCCCTCGGGGCGGGAACCCGCTGCGACGGGACGGTACTCCACTCTCCGCCTGTGGTCTCCAGCCCGGGTGTCACGCCGCTCCTGGCGGCGGGCTTTGCGTTCCGGCCGGTCGATGGCGGAGAGGATTACCAGCGTCCCGGCCATCCAGGCGAACGCTGTCAGCAATACCAAGGCAATGCCAATCTCGGTGCCCATGGCTCCATTCTAGGATCGGCGCGGCCGCACGGCGCTTCCCTAATCCACAAATTTTGCTCAAGCCGGGAGCAGGCCGAGGCCGTTTACCGCTGACAGGACATCGTCAACCTCCACGGCCAGCAGCGCCGGGTCCGGAACGTTGGAAAAGGTGTCCCCGCGCCGGAGCCCTGCCTGTGTGAGCACCACATGCGGGCCCGGCGGAGGACCCCAGATTTCCGGTGGCGCCGGGCCGAAGAGCACCACCGACGGCGTTCCATAGGCCGATGCCAGATGCGCGGCGCCGGTGTCAGCGGAAATGACGAGCCTGGCGCCGGCAATGACGGCGGCGAACCCGGCCAAACCCAGGCGGCCGGCGAGAACGGATTCCGCCGGGAGACCAGCCAGCCCGCAGACAGCATGGGCGCGGTCCCGTTCTCCCTCCCCGCCGGTGAAAATGACATGGTGACCGGCCTGTGCGAGTTCCGCGGCAACGGCGGCGAACCTTTCGGCCGGCCAGAGTCGGCTTCCGTAGGCGGCACCAACATGCACCACCGTTGCTGCCGGCGCCGGGTTGGGAACCTGCGGATGTTCAAGCCGAAGATCTGCTGGATCAGTTTCGATCCCGTGCCAGGACAGCAGATGTGCCCAGCGTTCGCGCTCGTGCAGTTCTGCCCGCCATGGCGGGCCGTCAAGGTTGCCACTGCGGTAAGCAATGGTCCGCCGGGCCCTTAGCGCCGCGATCCTGCCCGCGCTTTCCGGACCGTTTCCGTGGAGGTTCACTGCCACGTCCACCACTCCGGGCCGAAGGGCCAGCGGCTCGTCGAGCCCGTGCGTGGGCAGCAGCTCATACCCGCCAACCAGGCCCAGCGCCTCGGACAGCCACCCTTGGGCTGCGTAACGGAGCCTGTGCTCCGGAAAAGCCCGACGGATGGCCTTCAACGCCGGAACGGCTACCAGCAGGTCGCCGAGTTTCAGCGCCCGGAGCACCAGCAATTCCGGCTTGTCGGCTGTACCACTGCCTGCAGTGTCCGTGGGCACCGCTCCCCCGTTCATGCGAGTGACTTTCCAACGGCAGTGGCCACCAGGTTCCGCACATCCTCGTAGACCCCCCTGACCTCCACGCCGGCGACAATTGAACCGTCATGCGCACACCGCGGTGCCGTCCAGCCCACCTGCGTTATGTCGATCCCGCACGTGGGACACCCCGTGAGCCATGACAGCTGCACACGGTGCATTGCCCTTCCCAGGGCACCGGCGTTGATGACGTTGCCCACCCAGAAAACGCCCACCGTTGGCACACCAAGCGCCTGGGCGAGATGGCGCGGGCCGCTGTCATTGCCCACCACCACCGAGGCGTCGGCAAGCAGCCCCACCAGTTCGCCCATCGTGAGCTTGCCCGCCAGGGACTCCACGGATGTTGAGGCGGCAGCCGCAGCGATCTGTTCTCCCAGCTCCTGTTCGCTGTCGTCGCCGATGACCAGGACGCGGCAGCCGTCCGCGGCGCATGCGCCGGCAAGCTGGGCAAAGCGCTCAACGGGCCAACGACGGCGGGGGTCGGTTGCGCCCGGATGGATCACCACGAGGGGCTGCGCACCGTCGTCGTTGGTTGCGTGGCGTGTGCCCCGCACCCCTGCCGCGGGGACAAGCCTCGCTTCAAGGTCCAGGGGTACGGCGCCGGCGAACCCCGCCACCTCCAGGGCACGCAGGGGCTCATGCTGATAGTAGATATAGGGAACGGTCCGCTCCAGGCCTACGGCATCCGCCGTCTGGGTACCCACAGTGTGGCGCGCTCCCAGGCGGAGCAGGAAAGGGTTCGAATACCGTCCACCGCCATGAAGCTGCACGGCGAGATCAAACCGTCGTGCCCGCTGCCGGTCAAAAAAGCCTTCCAGCTCTGAGTGATCTTCAACACCGGGCCGAACGCCTTCGGCAAACGGCAGCAGGCAGAAATCGTCCACCGGGCTTTCGACAGCAGCCAAAAGCGCCTGATGAACCGGCGTGCCGAGGAGCGTCAGGGCTGCCTCCGGATAGGCCGCTTTTAGTGCCGCCATCGCAGGAACAGCGAAGATCAGGTCACCCAGCCCGCCGCCGCGAAGGACGGCAATCCGCGAGATGCCGTCGAATTTCTCCAGCACGGGCCCAACGCCCGTTGCTACCTGGGCGGCCCCGCCCAAACCTGCAGTGAGTAGTTCCACGTGCGTCCTTTCGGATCCTTTGGACGCACAACCGCTGGTGCGCCCACCGCTTCCGGCGCGGAAACCATCCAGTGGTGATGGGCCGGCCGCGTCATGGAACCTGTACCCAGGCGGCGGCAAATATACTCCCTCTCTTGGGGAATACCCCCTTGATGCTGTACGTTTCATACGCGACAGGCCAACCAAAGAAAAGAGAAGCACCTAAATTGGCAACCGATTATGATGAACTGCGCTCCGACGTCAAGGAGTCGCAGGACAACTCGCTCGAGCAGCTCCAGTCAGCGAATGCTCCCGATGCGCGAAGTGTCGTTCTTGAGCTGGATGAGGCTGACGGGCTCGACAGCGCGGGCGTACCGGGCGGCGAATTCGTTGCCGAAGAGCTCGTGGTGCAGGTCATTCCGCAGGCTGACGACGAATTCACCTGCTACTCCTGCTTCCTGGTCCGCCACCGGTCCCAGATAGCCCGCCAGAAGGATGGTCACAGCTACTGCACCGAGTGCGAAGGCTAGGCACCAGGAACCCTTCGGATCCTTCCGGATCCGGCCGCAACGGAAGGCACGCCACCCGGCGTGCCTTCCGGCTTTAAAGGGGACGTCCAGCGTGGCCCGGTAGCGTTGGAGCCATGGACGGTTCCTCAATCATTAGATGTGGCACGCCCGGATGAACGGGACCGCCGACCTGTGGCAGGTCCTGCTGGCATCCTTCACCCGCACGGCACCACCCCTCGTCACGCTGACCGAACTTGTGCTGGCGTTACTGGCCGCGACTGCGCTGTCCGTACCCCGGCGCTCCTGGAAGTACTTTGGCCTCCTGACCACGGCCACGCATGAGCTCGGACACGCTTTTGCCGCCGTCACGAGCGGACAGCGGCTTTCCGGCATCCATTTGCGCCTCGATCATTCCGGCACCACCACCACCTATAGCCGCAGCAGGCTGGCCACTGTGTGGTCATGCTTCTGGGGGTACCCTGTTCCGGCGGTGGCCGGCGCGGTGTTTGTGGTGTGCGGATTCAGCGGCTGGGGGCCGGCTGCCATCGCCGCCGGAGGCCTCGCCCTTGCGGCCACGCTGGTGTTCCTGCGCAACCTTGCCGGAGTCCTCATCACGCTGGCAGCGATTGGCGCCGCGCTGGCCTTGATCCTCGTTGTGCCCAGGGAGTTCACTGGGCACGTCGCCGTGATCCTTGGACTGGCCCTGCTGGTTGGGGCGGTGCGGGACCTCATCAAACTGGCCCACGTACACGTCCGCAGGCGGAGCCAGCTTGCCACCTCCGACGCCTACCTGCTGTACAGGGCCACCCATGTTCCCTCCGGGGTTTGGATTGTCCTTTTTTTGGCTATCGTGGCTGGCTCGTGGATCGTCGCGTTGCAGCCTGTCACCGCCGTCCTGTCTGCTGGCGCATAGGCTAGGCAGATGAGCCACGACACGGAGAGCACCCTGACGGCCGGCGGAACCGGGGAGCACAGCACCCGGGGCGCCTACGTCACCGGCGGCCAGGAGTTTACGCGGGACACCAACTACATCGAGGACCGGGTGACCCGGGATGGCAGGCCCGGGGACCACGGCGAGCCAGGCTGGCGCGCCGAAGCAGGACGCTACCGGCTGATTGCAGCACGGGCCTGCCCCTGGGCCAACCGGACAGTCATCGTACGCAGGCTGCTGGGCCTTGAGGAAGCAATCTCCCTTGGGCAGCCTGGACCAACGCATGATTCCCGGTCCTGGACGTTCGACCTTGATGCCGGCGGACAGGATCCGGTCCTGGGCATTGAGCGGTTGCAGGAGGCCTACTTCAAGCGTTTTCCCGGTTACCCGAGGGGCATCACTGTTCCTGCCCTGGTGGACGTACCCACCGGCGCTGTGGTGACCAACAACTTTCCCCAAATCACGCTGGATTTCTCTACGGAGTGGACTGAATTCCACCGGCCGGGCGCCCCGGACCTCTATCCGGAACCGCTCCGCGATGAGATCGACACCGTGAACAAGCGGGTGTTCACCGAAGTGAACAACGGCGTGTACCGGTGCGGGTTCGCGGGATCACAGGAGGCCTACCAGGCCGCCTACGACCGGCTCTGGACAGCCATGGACTGGCTGGAGGACCGGCTCACCGCTCAGCGTTACCTGGTTGGTGACACCATCACCGAAGCGGATGTCCGACTTTTCACGACGCTGGCACGCTTTGATGCCGTCTACCACGGCCACTTCAAGTGCAACCGGCAAAAGCTCAGCGAAATGCCGGCCCTGTGGGCTTACGCCCGGGACCTCTTCCAGACTCCCGGTTTCGGCGACACCACAGACTTCGTCCAGATCAAGCAGCACTATTACATCGTTCACGAGGACATCAATCCCACCGGCATCGTCCCGGCCGGGCCGGACCTGTCCGGGTGGCTCGAAGCGCACGGCCGGGAAGCGCTCGGCGGGCGGCCCTTCGGCGACGGAACGCCACCAGGGCCGGTAAGGAAGGGCGAGGAAGTAGCGCCGGGGCACGGAGCGGCTCGCTAGGCGGAAAGCGGTTTCCCCTACAATGTGGGGATGCAGATTTCCCACGGCGCGGTAGCTGCCGGCTTCGAAGACGTCCTGGACCTGTTTGAGTCCTTCCTGGCAGAAGACCCGAACTACAGCGCACAGCTCTCGGCGTACCACGGCGGTGTGCGGGTGGTGGGGCTGACCGGGGGCCCGGACATGGACGCGGACAGCGTTACCGGGGCTTACTCATGTTCGAAAGGCGTTGCCGCCATGGTGATCGCGCTCCTGGTACAGGATAACGTCCTTGACCTCGACCGGCCCGTGGCCTTTTATTGGCCGGAGTTCGGGGCGCACGGCAAGGACCGGTTGCTGGTACGTGAGGCCCTGTCGCACCAGGCGGGGCTGCCAGGCATCGAAGGTGGCTTCGGGTTGGCCGAGTTCACAACAGCCGGGGCTGCAGCCAGGCTGGCCTCAGCCCGGCCTGTGTGGCAACCGGGACGGCAGTTCGGCTACCACGCACTCACCATAGGCATCGTGATGGAGGAGCTTTGCCGGCGCACGTCGGGAGAGTCATTGCAGGACCTTTACCACCGGCGGATCCGGATCCCGTACGGTGTGGACTTCTTCCTGGGGCTGCCCGAGGAAGAGGAACACCGCTACCGGGACGTCCTGTATACCGCCGAACCGGACCAGCCATGGCTCGATCCGCTGAGCCTGGACGGGCTGAACTCGAACTCACCGGTCAGCACCATCATGGAACTCCCGAACATCCGGAGTGTCCGCGCAGCCGGAATGTCAGCCGCCGGAGGCGTGGGCTCAGCGGACGGCCTTGCCCGCCTGTACGCTGCGGCCACCACTGGCGCGGACAGCTCACAACCGTTCCTCGGCGAGGACACAGTCCGCCGGATGTCCGCCGAACAGGTATGGGGACTGGACCGTTCGTCAGGCCTGGACAACGCCTTCGCCGTGGTCTTCATGAAGCCTCACCCGTCCCGCAATTTTGGCAGCCACCGGGCCTTCGGCCATGAAGGCGCCAACGCCGCGCTTGGCTTTGCGGACCCCGCCTACTCCCTCGGTTTCGGTTACATTCCGCGGCGGGCCGAGGACGGCCGGACGCCGGGCAGGGCCCACCGGCTGGCGGCCGCAGTACGGCGCTCGGCGGCCGCACAGGCGTAGTACGCAGAAGCCATCCGGCGCCCTGACCTGCGCCTTTTGGGGTTGCGGGTAAAACCACCCTAAGGTTGGGCGGATGAGCACGCCGCAAGCCAGAACGCAAGTCATATGGGGCCGGGGAACCGAGGTCCTGAAGCGGGCAGTCTCCGGACTCACGGCCGCCTTCGCCGCCCAGCGGCTCCAGCTGGCCGCCAAAGCGGCCATCGCAGCCGGGCTTGCCTTCCTGATTGCACCCCTGATGCCCGGGGCAGCTGCTGACTACCCCTACTACGCTCCCTTGGGAGCCCTGGTGGCGATGTACCACAACATCGCCGGCTCGGTCCGCCAAGGACTGCAGGCACTGGCCGGCCTCGCCGTCGGCATCGGCCTCGCATTCGTCCTGGTGGCCTACACCGACCCCTCGCCCCTTACCGTAGCGATCTTCATGGGCATCGGCGTCCTCCTGGGCGGCCTGCCCGGCATCGGATCCGGAAGTGATTGGATTCCGACGGCGGCCCTCCTGGTATTGCTGGTGGGCAACAGCCACCCCGACGATTTTTCGTTCGGTTACCTGGTGCAGATGGGTGTGGGGGTGGCCGTGGGCATCGGCGTGAACTTCGTAATTTTTCCCCCGCTGCACTTCAATGCAGCCGCAGCCAGCCTCGACGAACTGCGGCGTGCACTCGGGACCCAGCTGACCGACATGGGGAAGGCGCTCCGGGAGGAGTGGCCGCCCGCCCATGCCGAATGGTCCCGCCGGTCCGATGAACTGGCGGCCGCCACCCGCTCCGTGCGCCACCTCGTCAGGGAAGCCGATGCCAGCCGCCGGGGCAATCCGAGGCGTCGGCTCCATCCCCGCGACGTGGACGAGGACTACAGGCACCTGCGGGAGCTGGAGCGCGTGACGTTCCACATCCAGGACATGACCGACGTGCTCACCGATGTCATTTGGGAAAGCGACGTCCCCTACGAGGTGCCGGTTCAGGACAGCAAGCCCCTGTCCGCGGCGATGACGGCCGCCGGAGACCTGCTGACGTCCTACGGGGATGATGACAAGCAGGGGCACCAGGACCGCTTCAATGCCGCGAAGGCAGCGATGGACGCGTGCATGGCTGCCACTTCCACCAGGGAAGCCGAGCATGGAACGGTACCCGCTTCGGAATCCATCCTGCTTAGCCTGCACCGCATCCTTCGCGCCGTCCGTCCGGCAGACTAGCGGGCCGTCCTAGACCCGTTCTTCCTGCACCAGCCCTGAAACGCCCGTTTCGGCGGGGCCGGGAGTGTCCCTGCCGGACCCTTCGCCACCCTTGCCGGCTGCCGTGACTTCAAGCGCCGCAACTGAACCGGTGAAGTGGCGCCGCCCGGACCGCGGGTTCCAGGCAACGAAATCCGAGCGGTACCAGCCGCCAGTGCCGTCCTGTTCAGTGCTGATGTCCAGGGCAACCCGTGCCGGCAGGAACACCGGCGCTTCGAACCCTACCTCCCAGATGAAGGAATCACCGCGGGCAGGGCCGACGTCGGCGAGCGCCCTGGAAGCCAGGTACATGCCGTGTGCAATCGACCGGCGCATGCCTAGCGCCTTCGCAGACAGCACGCTGAGGTGGATGGGGTTGAAGTCGCCGGAAACGGCGGCGTAGGCCCGGCCCGCGTCCACACCCAACTGCCAGAGTGCCGTCGGATCGGGCGCACGGAAGTCGGGCTTGCCGTGATGGGCCGAGGGTTTGTCGATCCCCGGCAGGAAGATCCCCTTCGCCAGGTAAGTGGAGACTCCCAGCCAGCAAACGGCATTACTGCCGGATTTGCGGACTTCTGCCACAACGTCCACCTGCGTGCCGGACCGGTGCCCCCGCAGGTTCTCTACCCGCGCCGTGATGTCGAGGGCCTCGGTGAAGAGCAGCGGCATGCGTTGTTCCACCCGGTTGCCCAGGTGGATCATGCCCAGCAGCGGGAGCGGGAAGTCGTCCCGGTTCATCACGCTCATGGCCAGCGGAAATGCCAAGGCGTGGACAAAACCCGCGGGCAGCACATCGCTGGCGGTCTCGCCCAACAGGTGCTGGTAGGCGGTGAGGTTTGCGACGTCCACCGCGACGCCGCGCACCTCGTGGCTTTCTTCGGGCAGGTGGGAGGAATCGCCTGTGCCGAGGAGCCGCCGCCGGGCAGCCTGCGCGGCGGCGTTGATGTACAGCTTGGACAGTGACGGCATCTCCCCCAGGATGAGGGGCTGCGGCCCCACTACGCGCCTACCAGGTTCTGTCCGCATACCCGGAGTACTTCACCGCTGATGCCTCCGGCGGAGTCGCTGGCAAGGAAAGCGATGGTTTCAGCCACGTCCGCGGGCTGGCCGCCCTGCTTGAGCGAGTTCAGGCGCCTCGCTGTCTCCCGAAGGGCCAGGGGGATCCGTGCAGTCATCTCTGTTTCGATGAACCCCGGTGCAACTGCGTTGATGGTGCCGCCGGCTTCTGCCAGCAGTGGCGCTGTTGCCCTGACCATGCCCATGACTCCTCCCTTGGAGGCCGCATAGTTGGTCTGCCCCCTGTTCCCGGCAATCCCACTGGTGGACGCAACAGTCACGATACGCGGTGACTGGCTGAAGTGCTCCGATGCGAGGAGGGTCTCGTTGATCCGAAGCTGGGCAGCGATGTTGATGTTGATGACCGAGTCCCAGCGGGCCGGATCCATATTGGCGAGGAGCTTGTCGCGGGTGATGCCGGCGTTGTGGATGACAATATCGAGCCGGCCGTGGCGTTGGACGGCGTGGTCGATGATCCTTTGCCCGGCGTCCGCACGGGTGATGTCCAACTGCAGGGCTGTTCCCTTGACTTCGTTGGCCACGGCCGCCAGATGGTCCCCGGCTGCGGGGAGATCCACCACCACCAGTGTGGCGCCGTCCCGGTGCAGGGTACGGGCAATCTGCGCGCCGATCCCCCGGGCTGCGCCCGTGACGACGGCGATCTTTCCGGCCAGCGGTGTGTCAGCGTCCTGCGGCAGCGTGCCTCCGGCGTCGGAAATCTTCAGGAACTGCCCGTCCACGAACGATGAACGTCCGGAAAGGAAGAAACGCACGGCGCCCAGGGCGCTGGGGCTCGTGATGTCCACGCCCTCCGCCAGGAGGATGCCGTTTCCGGTTGCGCCGGCACGCAGTTCCTTTGCAAGGGACCGCAGGAGCCCATCGATTCCCTGACGGGCCGCCGCAGCTGCAGGCGAACCGGCTTCAGCGGCGGGCCGGGACACCGTGAGGACCCTGCCGCTTGGTGCGAGGTCCCGAAGGGAGGCTGCCGCGCCCAGGACCGTCCTGCCGAGGTCCTCCGGCCGCTCCACCTCGTCCAGCACCAGGATGATGGCCCCGAGCTTCTCGCCCGGAACTGCGTGCCGGCGGATGTCCAGGTCCCAAGACAACAGCTCAGCACCCAGTTTGTCGGCCGCCGCGGAATCGCCCTGGATGACGACCGGTCCCGATATCAGGGGCTGGCCCGGGTGGTACCGGCGCAGCAGCGCCGGCTGGGGCAGTCCAAGCCTCTTGGCGACGTTCCTGCCGAGGCCCTGGTTGACCAGTTGAGTGTATTTGTCCGCCATGTTTGCCCCCTACACCGATTCCAGGATTGCGACGACGCCCTGGCCGCCGGCAGCGCACACCGACACCAGTCCGCGGACCGGCCGCCCGTCCGTGCTGCCCTTGGCGTGCAGCAGCTTGGCCAGCGATGCCACGATACGTCCGCCGGTGGCCGCAAACGGATGTCCTGCGGCCAGCGACGAGCCGTTGACGTTCAAACGTGAGCGGTCCACCTTGCCGAGGGCGCCGTCCAGGCCCAACCGGGTGCGGCCGAAGTCTTCGTCCTCCCAGGCAGCAAGCGTGCTCAGTACGGTGGCCGCGAAGGCCTCGTGGATCTCGAAGTAGTCGATGTCCGCCAAGGTCAGGTTGTGGCGGGCCAGCAGCCTGGGAACCGCGAAGACCGGAGCCATCAGGAGCCCGTCCTTGCCGTGGACGAAGTCCACCGCGGCGGCCTCTGCGTCCACCACGGCAGCGAGCTTCGGCAGGTCGCGGGCGTCTGCCCATTCGTCCGAGGCCAGCAGGACTGTTGAAGCGCCGTCTGTCAGCGGCGTCGAGTTTCCGGCGGTCATGGTGGCGTCGGCGCCAAGGTTCCTGCCGAAGACGGGCTTCAGCGACGCGAGCTTTTCCGCCGAAGTATCGGCGCGCATGTTGCCGTCGCGGGACAGGCCCCGGTAGGGGGTGATGAGGTCGTCGAAAAAGCCGGACTCGTAAGCGGCGGCAAGGTTGCGGTGGCTGTTGAGGGCAAGCTCATCCTGGGCTTCCCGGGAAACCTTCCATTGGGCAGTTGTGAGGGCCTGGTGCTCCCCCATGGACAGGCCGGTGCGCGGTTCTGCAGTACCCGGAGCCAGCGGAGCCAGGTCCTTGGGGCGCAGGCGGCTGAGGATCTGCAGCCGCTGCGGCAGCGTCTTTGCCCGGTTGAGATCGAGGATGACCTCCCTGAGGCCTTCGCTGACCACCACCGGGGCATCCGAGGCGGAGTCGACCCCGCCAGCGATGGCTGAGTCAATCTGGCCGAGCTTGATCTTGTTGGACAGGCCCACTACGGTTTCCAGGCCCGTGGCGCAGGCCTGCTGCAGGTCGTAGGCCGGTGTTTCGGCTGACAACGCCGAGCCGAGGACAGCTTCGCGGGTCAGGTTAAAGTCACGGGAATGTTTGAGTACCGCGCCGGCTGCCACCTCTCCCAGGCGTTCGTCCTGGAGGCCGAAGCGGGCAATGAGTCCGTCCAGGGCTGCCGTCAGCATGTCCTGGTTGGAGGACTTTGCGTAGGCACCTCCGGCACGGGCGAAGGGAATCCTGTTTCCGCCAACAACGACTGCCCGGCGCAGTTCGGTGGCCCCCGCGGTTGGGCGGGCTGACTCGTCGGGGCCGGTGGCTGACTGTCCGTCAATGGACATGGGTGTCTCCTCTGGTCGCATGCGGTTACCGATACCCAGCGTACCTGATACGCTGGGTATCGTGAACATCCCCGGAGCAGTAACTGAAGCACGCGCCGACGGGCACTCCCCTGCCGCCAGTCCGGACGGCAGGTCGTCCCGCTGGGAGTCCCACCGGGAAGAGCGCCGGCGGCAGCTGATTAAGCAGGCCCGGCGGGCGGTACATGCACTTGGCAGCGACGCCTCCATGGAGGACATCGCCGCAGCAGCCGGAACGTCCAAGTCCGTGTTCTACCGCTACTTCGGCGACAAGGCCGGGTTGCAGCAGGCGGTGGGCGAGGTGGTCCTGGACCAGATGCAGCGGCGTATCCGCGAGGCCGCGCAAAGCGCTGTGACGCCGCGGGAAGGGTTGTTCGCGATGGTCTCCGCTTACCTGCAGATGGCGTCCACCAGCCGGAACGTCTACACCTTCGTGACACGCCACGCGGAGTCGTCCGGCGCGGCGGCCGTCTCCGGCGCCCTGGGGCACTTCTTCGACGCAGTGGCCGAGATGATCGCCACCCCCATGCGCTCCCACCTGGGTGACGGGAAGGAAGCGGTCATCGGGTTCTGGCCCAAGGCCGCCATCGGCCTCGTGCGAAACGCCGGCGAACAGTGGCTTAGCACCGCCGACTCCGCCGCCAAACCGGGCCAGGACGCCATGGCCCGCCAAATCACCGACTGGCTCTGCGTCGGCATCGCACCCGAACTGTCTACTCCGAGCACCACCAAGCAACCTGTCAGCACCAACGAAGGACATTGACATGACTGAAGTAGTGGACCGCCCCGCCGCCAAGGGCTCCGGGCCGGCCGGCACCGCCCGGGTGCCTGCCCATACAGACCGCCCCCTGCCCGCCGTTGACACCGAAGCATTGGGCAGGCAACTCCTGGGTAAGTGGGCGGATGTCCGCCGCGAGGCGCGGGAGCTCGCCGCCCGTCCCGAACTGCACAAGGTCGAGGGTGAGACCCACACGGACCACCGCGCCAGGGTCTTCGGGCAGTTGCAGTACCTCGTTGACAACGGGGCGGTCCACCGCGCCTTCCCCTCCGGGCTTGGCGGCTCCGACGACCACGGCGGCAACATCGCCGGCTTCGAGGAGCTGGTGGTTGCGGACCCGTCGCTGCAGATCAAGGCCGGGGTCCAGTGGGGACTGTTTGGCTCAGCCGTCATGCACCTTGGCACAGCAGAGCACCATGCCAAGTGGCTGCCGGGCATCATGAACCTGGCCATCCCCGGCTGCTTCGCCATGACCGAAACCGGACACGGCTCCGACGTTGCCAGCATCGCCACCACTGCCACGTACGACCCCGCCACTGCGGAATTCGTCATCCACACGCCCTTCCGCGCTGCCTGGAAGGACTACATCGGAAACGCCGCAACGGACGGACTCGGCGCAGTGGTATTCGCCCAGCTGGTGACGCAGGGCGTCAACCACGGGGTCCACGCCTTCTATGTTGATCTCCGCGACCCGGACACCAAGGAATTCCTGCCGGGCATCGGCGGTGAGGACGACGGAATCAAGGGCGGCCTCAACGGGATCGACAATGGACGGCTGCATTTCACCAATGTCAGGGTCCCGCGCACCAACCTGCTCAACCGCTACGGCGACGTCGCTGCCGACGGCACCTACAGCTCCCCCATCGCCAGCCCCGGCCGGCGCTTCTTCACCATGCTGGGAACCCTGGTCCAGGGCAGGGTTTCCCTGGACGGAGCAGCGGTAGCGGCATCCAAAGTGGCGCTGAAAGCTGCCATCCAGTACGCCACCGAGCGCCGGCAGTTCAACGCTTCGTCCCACACGGACGAGGAAGTGCTGCTGGACTACCAGCGGCACCAGCGCCGCCTGTTCACCCGGCTCGCCACCACCTACGCCGCCGGGTTTGCGCACGAACAGCTGCTGCAGAAGTTCGACGACGTCTTCTCCGGCGCCGCGGACACCGACGCGGACCGCCAGGATCTCGAAACCCTGGCGGCGGCCCTCAAGCCCCTCAGCACCTGGCATGCCCTGGACACCCTGCAGGAATGCCGGGAGGCCTGCGGCGGCGCCGGGTTCCTGATTGAAAACCGGTTCGCCTCGCTCCGGGCGGATCTTGACGTCTACGCCACCTTCGAAGGCGATAACACCGTGCTGCTGCAGCTCGTTGCCAAGCGGTTGCTGGCCGACTACGCCAAGGAGTTCCGCAACGTGGACTTCGGTGTCCTGGCACGCTATGTGGTGGGACAGGCCACCGGCGCGGCCATCCACCGTACCGGCCTGCGCCAGGTGGCACAGTTCATCACCGACACCGGCTCCGTGCAGAAGGCCGCGATCGCCCTGCGGGACGAGGAAGGACAGCGGGCACTCCTCACCGACCGGGTGCAGACCATGGTCGCTGAGGCCGCCACCGCGCTCAAGGGCAGTAACCGGCTGCCGCAGGACAAGGGCGCGGCTCTCTTCAACCGCCACCAGAACGAACTGATCGACGCTGCGCAGGCCCACGCCGAACTGCTGCAGTGGGAGGCCTTCACCGAGGCGCTCGCCGACGTCACCGATCCCGGCACCAAGAAGGTCCTGACCTGGCTGCGTGACCTCTTCGGGCTGTCCCTGATCGAGAAGAACCTCTCCTGGTACCTCATGAACGGCAGGCTCTCCATGCAGCGGGCGCGTACCGTGGGCGGCTATATCAACAGGCTGCTCGAGAAGATCAGGCCGCACGCACTGGACCTGGTGGACGCGTTCGGGTACGGCGACGAACACGTCCGCGCCACCATCGCCACCGGCGCCGAAAAGGTACGCCAGGACGAGGCCCGAGCGTACTTCCGCAGCCAACGTGCCAGCGGACAGACCCCCGTGGACGAGAAGGTTCTGCTGGCCCGCAAAGCCGGCGGCCGCAAGGCCTAAAGCCCGCCGGCGGCCCACCACCGCCCCAGAGCAAAGTCCTGGTAAGACGACGGCGCCGCTTCCCTTCCACGGGGAGCGGCGCCGTCGTCGTACTGCTGGGGGGACGTCAGCTGCCGGCGGGCAGCACCGAGCGGTACACCTCAAGGGTGGTCTCTGTGATGGACTCCCACGAGAAGTGCTTCTCGGCACGTTCGCGGCCCGCCTGGCCCATGGCCCTCGCACGGTCCGGATCGGACACGACTTCCGTGAGGGCAGCCGCGAATTCACTGACGAACTTTTCGGGGTCCAGCGGCGTCCCGGTACCGTCGGTGACCTGCTCAAGGTCCACCAGCAGCCCGGTCCGGCCGTGCTCCACCACCTCGGGAATGCCACCCGTGGCACTGGCCACCACTGCGGCACCGCAGGCCATGGCCTCGAGGTTGACGATGCCGAGCGGCTCGTAAATGGAGGGGCAGGCGAAGGCGGTGGCGTGGCTCAGGACCTGGATGAGCTCGTGGCGGGGCAACATCCGCTCGATCAGCACCACGCCGGTCCGCTGCTTCTGCAGGTCCTCGATCAGTGCGGCGGTTTCGGCGGCCAGTTCCGGGGTGTCGGCCGCGCCCAGGCACAGGACGAGCTGGACGTCATCAGGAAGCTTTGCGGCGGCCCGAAGGAGGTACGGAACCCCCTTCTGCCGCGTGTTTCTTCCCACAAAGACGACACTTGGCCTGGCGGGATCAATGCCCAGCGCACGGATGGCGTCGTCGTTTTCGTCACGCTTCCACATCTCGACGTCGATGCCGTTGTGCACCACCCGGACCTTCTCCGGATCCACGTCAGGGTAGCTGCGCAGGATGTCCTGCCGCATGCCCTCGGAGACGGCGATGATGGCGGCGGCAGCCTCATAGGCGGTCTTCTCGACCCAGGAGGACAAGGCGTAGCCGCCACCCAGCTGCTCCGCCTTCCACGGCCGCAGTGGCTCCAAGCTGTGGGCGCTCAAAACATGCGGAATTCCGTGCAGCAGCGAGGCCAGGTGGCCCGCCATGTTGGCGTACCAGGTATGCGAGTGGACCAGGTCGGCGCCGGCGATGTCCGGGACGATCCTCAGGTCCACACCCAGCGTCTGCACAGCAGCGTTGGCGGAAGAGAGGTCCTCCGGCACACCGTAGGAAGTCACCACTGCCCCGTGATAGTCGGCGTCGCGGGGAGCACCGAAGGCACGAACCTGCAGGTCAACGTGCTTACTAAGCACCCTGCTCAGTTCGGCGACGTGCACCCCGGCGCCACCATAAATTTCCGGCGGGAACTCTTTAGTCACAATATCTATTCGCACAAGACCCAAGGTAGTCCTTCACGCATAACTGTTCTAGTGTGAAGGAGTCCGGGCGTACCGGACTGTCTTGGGGAGTTACGAAGGCGTACAGGAGCGACCACTATGCCGTTGAATAAAAAAGTCCTGGCCATTGTCCTCGCAGGTGGCGAGGGAAACAGACTGATGCCACTGACGGCAGACCGGGCGAAGCCCGCGGTGCCTTTCGCCGGCAGCTACCGCCTTATCGATTTTGCGATCTCCAACCTGGTGAATTCTCGCTACCTGCAAATTGTGGTCCTCACCCAATACAAATCGCATAGCCTCGACCGGCATATTTCCGAAGCCTGGCGCATGTCCACCCAGCTGGGGAACTACGTCGCCTCCGTCCCCGCACAGCAGCGCGTGGGCAAGAGCTGGTTCCTGGGCAGCGCCAACGCCATCTACCAGTCCCTGAACCTGATCCATGACGCCAACCCCGACATCGTCGTCGTGGTGGGTGCAGACCACGTCTATCGCATGGACTTCGCCCAGATGGTGGAGCAGCATGTCCACAGCGGCGCCAAGGCAACGGTTGCCGCCGTCCGCCAGCCGCTGAACATGGCCAACCAGTTCGGCGTCATCGAGGTGGACCAGAACGATCCGCAGAAGATCGCGGCGTTCGTGGAGAAGCCCGCCACCACAC
The DNA here is from genome assembly GCF_050038305.1 of Pseudarthrobacter sp. 1G09. NCBI lineage: Bacteria > Bacillati > Actinomycetota > Actinomycetes > Micrococcales > Micrococcaceae > Pseudarthrobacter > Pseudarthrobacter sp. 1G09. The sequence continues at coordinate 2,267,200 of NZ_CP188306.1, read as the reverse complement.
CCGGCCTCGCCGCGGATCCGTCCCAGTTCCTCGCCTCCATGGGCAACTACGTGTTCGACGCCGACGCCCTGGTCGCGGCCCTGCACGTGGACGCTGAACGGCTCGACACCAAGCACGACATGGGTGGCGACATCATCCCCTACTTCGTCAACCAGGGCGAGGCAGGGGTCTACGACTTCACGCTCAACGAAATCCCCGGCTCCACCGAACGAGACCGCACCTACTGGCGCGACGTAGGCACCATCGACTCCTTCTACGATGCCCACATGGACCTCATCTCGCCGCTGCCGGTCTTCAACCTTTACAACTCCGAGTGGCCGATCTACACGCGGCAAAGCATCTCCCCGCCCGCCAAGTTTGTCCGCGGGCTCAACAACACGGTAGGCACCGCGCTGGATTCAATCGTCTCCAGCGGCGTGGTGATCTCCGGCGGCGTGGTGGAGGGCTCCGTCCTCTCCAACGACGTGTACGTGGCAACCAGCAGCAGGGTGATCGACTCCGTGCTGATGGACAAGGTGCAGGTCGGTGAGGGCGCCGTGATCAACCGGGCCATCATTGACAAGAACGTCAAGGTACCGGCCGGCGCCGCCATCGGTTTGGACCCGGACCTCGACCGGGCACGCGGCTTCAAGGTCACCGAATCGGGCATCACCGTCCTGTCCAAGTACCAGGAAGTCCCCGAGCCCGGCGAACATGAACGCCAGCTGGCAGCCAAGAACCTGCGCCTGGTCCCCAACGCCGTGAAGGCTGCCGCGGACCAGTACCCCGAGGTGCGCGAATCGGTGGACAAGGTGGCCCGGACCCACGCCGCCGCAGCCGAAGCCTCCCCCGGAGCACGCGTCTCCTGACACCCCGCTGACATCTGGTCGAAGGACCGGCGGCGCCTGCACGGCGCCTCCGGTCCTTCAGTCATGATGCCCTGTGTCCACGCTGTAAAATTGACCCAATGAGCTCCCCCGACCTGACCCCTGAGGAAATCCAGGCCTGCCTCAAGGTCCTGAACACCATCCACGTCTATGACGAGGAGCACCCCGACTACATCTCGGTGCGCCGGGCCACCGGCAAGATGTTCAAAGCGGTCAAACGCCACCGCAGGGTCACCAAGCGCGACCTGATTGCCGACGCCGACCGTGCCGTCATTGCCCTGACGGCCACGGCCGCCCCGGACCGGATCGACGACGAGACGCGCGGAAACAAGCTCGCTCCCTCGGCCACCGGCGAAGTGGCCGGCCACCTCATCCGGTCCCGGCCGTGCTACATCTGCAAGCAGCACTACACCCAGGTGGATGCCTTCTACCACCAGCTGTGCCCGGAATGTGCGGCCTTCAGCCACAGCAAGCGTGATGCGCGCACCGATCTCACCGGCCGCAGCGCCCTGCTGACCGGCGGCCGCGCCAAGATCGGCATGTATATCGCCCTCCGTCTGCTGCGGGACGGCGCCCACACCACCATCACCACGCGGTTCCCCAAGGACGCTGCGCGGCGGTTCGCTGCCATGGAGGACAGCGCCGACTGGCTGCACCGGCTGCGGATTGTCGGCATTGACCTCCGCGACCCGTCCCAGGTCATGGCACTGACCGACTCCCTCAACGAGGCCGGGCCGCTGGACATCATCATCAACAACGCCGCCCAGACCGTCCGCCGCTCCGGCAATGCCTACAAGCCGCTGGTGGATGCCGAGGACGAACCGCTGCCTGCAGCGCTGGAGCAGGACAACGGCGGACCGGAGCTGCTGACGTTCGGCCACGCCCATGACAAGCATCCGCTGGCCCTCGCAGGCACCGTCACCGAGCACCCGGTCCTCGCCGGGGATGCCGTGACGTCATTGGCACTGTCCACCGGTTCGGCCTCACTGGAACGCATCGCTTCAGGAACGGCCATCGACGCCGGCGGCCTGGTCCCGGACCTGGCCACCATCAACAGCTGGACACAGGTGGTGGACGAGGTAGACCCGCTGGAGATGCTTGAAGTCCAGCTCTGCAACGTCACGGCACCGTTCCTGCTGGTCAGCCGGCTCCGCGGCGCCATGCAGCGGTCCACGGCACACCGCAAATACATCGTTAATGTCTCCGCCATGGAAGGCCAGTTCTCCCGCGCCTACAAGGGCGCCGGGCACCCGCACACCAACATGGCCAAAGCCGCGCTGAACATGATGACCCGGACCAGCGCACAGGAGATGCTCGATACCGACGGCATCCTGATGACCGCCGTGGACACCGGCTGGATCACCGACGAACGGCCCCACTACACGAAGGTCCGCCTCATGGAGGAGGGCTTCCACGCGCCGCTGGACCTGGTGGACGGTGCAGCCCGGGTTTACGACCCCATTGTCATGGGTGAAAACGGCGAAGACCAGTACGGTGTCTTCCTTAAGGATTACAAGCCCAGCCCCTGGTGAAAGGCGTATGCTCACGGCATGAGCAACGAGTCATCACCCGACGTCCAGAACCTCGAGCACCACGAATGCTGGGCCATGCTGCGCACTGTCTCCGTTGGCCGGCTGGCCGTCATGGCTGACGGCCGCCCGGATATCTTCCCCATCAACTACACGGTGGACGGCGGCACGGTGGTGTTCCGCACCGGCCAGGGCACCAAGCTGTCGGCCGCGTCCGGAGATGCGGCCGTGGCGGTGGAGGCCGACGGCGTCGATCCGGAGAGCGGGCTGGCCTGGAGCGTGGTGGTCAAGGGTACCGCCGAAGTGGTGAAGAGGGCCGAGGACGTGCTGGACACGTCACGGCTTTACCTTTTCCCCTGGCAGGCAGGCCGGAAGGACGCGTTCGTCCGGATTACCCCCGACTCCGTTACCGGCCGCCGGTTTCAGGTCACCGAGCCGATGACCTGGTGGACCCAGATCAGCAGCTCAGCCAAATCCGCCCACGAGTAGGCACCGGTGGCGTGCGCGCAGTGCGCACGCCACCGGTCAGGCGAGCTGGGTGATCTCCACGCTGACGTTCAGGGCTGATCCGCCGCCGCCGGACAGGATGCCTTTGAGCGGTGTGACGTCCCGGTAGTCCCTACCGCGTGCCACGGTGACGTGGAAGTCCCCGGCCGGCTTGTGGTTGGTGGGGTCCCAGCTGCGCCAGTCCCCGTCCCACCACTCCAGCCAGGCGTGTGACTGGCCGGCAACTGTCTCTCCCACGCCGGCGCTGGACCGGGGGTGCAGGTAGCCCGAGACGTAGCGTGCGGGGATGCCGCAGCTGCGCAGGGCCCCGATGGCCAGGTGCGCGAGATCCTGGCAGACGCCCTGCCGCTGCGTCCAGGCCTCTTCCGCGTTCGTGGTGACGGCGGTGGAGCCGGACATGTAGGTCATCTCACCGCGCATCCAGGCGAAGATGGCCATGGCCGCTTCGTGCGGGTTCTTGCCGGCAACGACACCGGGGATGATGCCCAGGACTTCTTCACCCGGACCGCTGAGCCGTGACTGCGGCAGCCAGTCGCTGTGGGTGTTGAGGGTTTCCGGGGACGCCAGAACGTCCCAGCCGGCGATGTCGGACTCGGACGGGATCTTCCCGGCACGGTGGACCTCGACGGTGATGTTGGAGATGACCTCCAGGTGGTCGTGCGGCATCTGCATGTCGAAGGCCGTCACCCTGGTGCCCCAGTAGTCGCGGTAGGTGCTCACGGCCGCCTGCGACGGGGACACCTTGACCACTGATTCGAGGACTACCTGCTGGGCGTCCGTCAGCGGCGTCATCCGTGCCTCGTTGTACGAGAGGGTGACGCGCTTGTTGTACTTGTACGCCGTCCGGTGGACGATGCTCAGCCGGGTCATGAAACTTCTCCCACCCAGGCCAGTTCGTCCGCCTGATTGAAGTACTTACGGGAAATGGCGTCCGAGGCCTGGGACACAGCCTTCTGCACGCGTTCCATGTGTTCGGGCAGTTCGGACATGAGGTCGTCCGTCCGGTGGAACTCGAGGAACGTGCGGGCCTGGCCCACGATGCGGCGGGCGTCGTTGATGAAGCCAACGCGCTGGGCTGAGGGGTCCAGTTTGGCGAGGCATTCGTCGGCGTCGCGCAGTGCGTACACGATGGAGCGCGGGAACAGCCGGTCCAGGAGCAGGAACTCGGCCGCGTGCTGGTCCCCGAAAGCTGCCCGGCGGGTCCGAAGGAAGGATTCGTAGGCGCCGGCGCACCGGAGCATGTTCACCCACGACATGCCTGCGGACAGGACATCCCTGGTGGACAGCATTCGGGCGGTCATGTCGGCCCGCTCAAGTGACCGGCCCAGGACGAGGAACAGCCAGCTTTCGTCGTGGCTGACGGTGGTGTCCGCCAGGCCGCTGACCATGGCGGTGCGCTCCAGGGTCCAGTTGCAGAACCGGTAGGTGCCCACCACGTCCTTACGGTGCTGGCTGAGCCCGTAATAGGTGGTGTTGAGGCTCTCCCACAGTCCTGAGGAGACCGTTTCGCGTGCACGGCGGGCGTTCTCCCGGGCAGCGCCCAGGGACCCGGCAATGGACGTGGCGCTGGTCTTGTCGTAGGCCAGGGCGTGCAGCAGTTCGGGCAGGCCGAAGTCGTCGCTTTGGGGCCTTGCTCCCATCACAGCCAGCAGCTCCTGGGCCACGCTTTTGCGCTCCTCCATGGGGAGGTGGTTGAGCCGCTCCAGGTGCACGTCGAGGATACGGGCGGTGCCGTCGGCCCGCTCCACATAGCGGCCGATCCAGAATAGGGATTCGGCAATACGGCTAAGCATTCGCGGCTACCTCCTGCGGGGCCGAAACGGACAAGAAACGGTGCCGGATGGGGCGGGTCACTGCTGCTGCTCCGACTGGCGGTCCCGCCAGTTGCTTTCCACGGGCCACACGGAGACCCGCTCGCGGACCGAGATGGATTGCCGCGGAACGGACTCGACAGGCATCTGCGGTGAATCGGCCAGGACCCAGGTGTCCTTGGAGCCACCGCCCTGGCTGGAGTTCACGATCAGCGAGCCTTCCTTCAGCGCCACTCGGGTGAGCCCGCCGGGCAGCACCCAGACGTTGTCGCCGTCGTTCACGGCAAACGGGCGCAGGTCCACGTGGCGGGGGCCGAACTTGTCGCCACTCAGCGTGGGCACCGTGGAGAGCTGCAGGACCGGCTGGGCGATCCAGCCGCGCGGATCGGCGATGATCCGCTGCCGCAGGGCGTCCAGTTCGTCTTTGGAGGCGTCCGGGCCGATGACCAGGCCCTTGCCGCCGGAGCCGTCCACCGGCTTGACCACGAGTTCGGCAAGGTTGTCCAGGGTGTACTCCCGGGCTTCCTTCTCCTCGAGGCGGAACGTATCAACGTTCGCGATGATGGGCTCCTCGCTGAGGTAGTAGCGGATCAGGTCAGGAACGTAACTGTAGACCAGTTTGTCGTCCGCGACGCCGTTGCCCACAGCGTTGGCGATGGTGACGCCGCCGGCCCGGGCCGCGTTGACCAGTCCGGGGCAGCCGAGCATGGAATCGGCACGGAACTGGAGGGGGTCCAGGAAGTCGTCGTCGATGCGCTTGTAGATGACGTCCACACGCTGCTCACCGGCGGTGGTGCGCATGTATACGCGGTTACCGCGGCAGATGAGGTCCCGTCCTTCAACAAGTTCCACGCCCATCAGTCCGGCCAGCAGCGTGTGCTCGAAGTAGGCGCTGTTGAACACGCCGGGCGTGAGCACGACGACGGTGGGATCGTCCACGCCCGAGGGTGCGGTTTTGCGCAGGGCCGAGAGAAGCCGGCGCGGGTATTCCTCGACCGGACGGATGAGCTGCTGGCCGAAGGCCTCCGGCAGGCCCTTGGCCATGGCACGGCGGTTTTCCAGGACGTAGCTGACGCCGGAGGGAACCCGGACGTTGTCCTCGAGGACACGGAAGGTTCCGGCGGCGTCGCGGACCACGTCGATGCCGGAAATGTGGACGCGGACGCCGCCGGCGGGTTCAAACCCGTGCACCTGGCGGTGGAAGTGTGCGCTGGTGGTCACCAGCTGGCGCGGGATCACGCCGTCGGACACCACCGTCATCTTGTCGTACACGTCGTTGAGGAAGGCCTCGAGGGCGCGGACGCGCTGCGCTACACCGCGCTCCATGACGTCCCATTCGGCAGCGGGAATGACCCTGGGCACGATGTCCAGGGGGAAGGGCCGCTCCTCCCCCGCAAAGTCGAAGGTGACGCCGCGGTCCAGGAAGGTCCGCGCCATAGAGTCGGCCCGGGCGCTGACATCGGCCAGCGAGAGCTTGCGGAGTGCATCCGCCACCTGCTCATAGGAGGGGCGGGCCTGTTGCCCGGGGGCGAACATTTCGTCGTAGGCTCCGGTCCGGCCCGCGGCCTCGGAGTAATCCTGGAAGAGGTCTGACATGCCCAATAGCCAACCACCTTTTTGTTTCGAATTCATAAACGGCCTTCCATTGTGGCGTGTTGGCGCGCACAGCCGGTTCGGACATTCCGGGCTCCGTCCGGCAAAGTGGGTGAGTGCCAGTCAGCAGAAGCTCCCCCACCCCCGGCCCGGGACGCCCGCGGGGAGCCGCACGGCTGCTGCCCGGCTTGGCCGCTGCGGCGGTGGCCCTGGTGCTCGCCTTCCTCATCCACGCGCTTGTGCCGTCACTTCCGGCGATGACCCTGGCCGTGGTGCTGGGAGTCCTAACCGCAAACCTGCCGGTGACCGGAGGATGGACGGCCGGACGGGCCCGCCCCGGACTGGACTTCGCCGGCAAGCACCTGATGCGCGGCGGTATTGTGCTGCTGGGACTGAAAGTGGGCATCGGCGACGTCCTGGACCTCGGCTGGCTGGCGCTGGCGCTGATCACCGCCGTGGTCGCGGCAAGTTTCGGCGGCACGTACCTGATCTCCCGGCTGTTCAGGTTGCCGCCGGTGACGTCGCTGCTGGTGGCCACCGGATTCTCCATCTGCGGGGCCTCAGCCATCGGCGCGATGGCAGCGGTGCGGCGCATCCGGCACGTGGACACCGTCCTGCCGGTGGCGCTGGTGACCCTGTGCGGCACCCTGGCCATCGGCGTCCTGCCGCTGCTGGTCCACCCGCTCCAGCTCAGCGCCGGGGTCTTCGGAGCGTGGACCGGCGCGTCCGTGCACGATGTGGGACAGGTGGTGGCCACGGCGCAAACTGCCGGCCCCGCGGCCCTGGCGATCGCCGTCGTCGTCAAACTCACGCGGGTGCTGCTCCTGGCGCCCGTGACGGCACTGGCGGGGGCGCACCACCGGTTTTCCCTCCGTCCTTCCGGGCACGACGCCGGCCTGCCGCCTGTGGTGCCGCTGTTCGTGCTGGGATTCGTGGCGATGGTGGCGCTGCGCTCCACCGGGTGGCTGGCAGAGGGCTGGCTGGAGGCGGGGGCCATGCTGCAGGACGTGCTGCTGGGGGCGGCCCTCTTTGGCCTGGGGTCCGCGGTGCGGATCCGCACGCTGCTCCTGACCGGCGGGCGGGCCCTGCTGGCTGCGCTGGCATCCTGGCTGCTGATTGCGGTCCTGGGCCTCGCGGCCGCCCTGCTCATCGTTGGTTGACGTGCCGCCGGCGGCCGGCATGGCGGCCTTTGCAGCGTGATTAGATAGCTGGGTGTCACATGAGAATCTGCACCGCGACGAAGCTGCCGGCCGCTCGGCCCTGATCAGCACCGCCAGCTACGACGTCTCCCTCGACGTCCGCCAGGCCGAAGATCCGGAGGCTGCCGGCTACACCACCCGCAGCGTCATCACGTTTACTGCCGCGGACGCGGGCACGTCCACGTTCCTGGACTTTATTGGCAGCAGCGTGCACAGCGTGTTCCTCAACGGCAAGGGCCTGCCGGTGGAGGACGTGGTGGACGGTGCGCGCATCAGACTGGACAACCTTCAGCTGGAAAACCAGGTCACAGTCACCGGAACAGCCCTGTACAGCCGCTCCGGTGAGGGCATGCACCGGTTCGTGGACCCCGCCGATGGCCAGACCTACCTCTACACGCAATACGAACCGGCGGACGCGCGCAGGGTCTTCGCCAACTTCGAGCAGCCGGACCTCAAAGCCACCTACACCTTCCACCTGATGGCCCCGGCTTCCTGGCAGGTGGCGTCCAACGGCGTGGAAACCGCCAGGACCCTGCTCACCAGCGACCCCGCCACAGCACGCTGGGATTTCGCCACCACCCTGCCGATGTCCACGTACATCACCACCGTGCTGGCCGGCCCATATTTCAAGGCTGAAGACCGCTGGCAGGGAACTCTGGAGGACGGCACGCACCTGGACGTTCCGCTGGCGCTCTACTGCCGGGCTTCCATGGCAGAATCCTTCGACACCGCCGAGTTGTTCCGGCTTACCAAAGCCGGCCTGGACTTCTTCAACCGGCTCTTCGACTACCCCTACCCCTGGGGCAAGTACGATCAGGCCTTCGTGCCCGAATACAACCTGGGCGCCATGGAAAACCCGGGGCTGGTGACGTTCACGGAGAGCTACGTCTTCACCTCCCGGGCCACGGACGCCCAGTACCAGGCGCGGGCCAACACACTGATGCACGAAATGGCGCACATGTGGTTCGGCGACCTCGTCACCATGCAGTGGTGGGACGATCTCTGGCTCAAGGAATCCTTCGCCGACTACATGGGCACCCTCGCCGTGGACCGGGCCACCGCTTGGGACACCGCCTGGGTCAACTTCGCCAACAAGCGCAAGGCCTGGGCCTACGTCCAGGACCAGCTGCCCACCACGCACCCCATCGTCGCGGACATCCCGGACCTGGAAGCGGCCAAGCAGAATTTCGATGGCATCACCTACGCCAAGGGCGCCTCCGTGCTCAAGCAACTGGTGGCCTATGTGGGCTTTGACGCCTTCATCGCCGGATCCCGGGAGTACTTCCGCAAGCACGCCTACGGCAACACCACCCTGGCAGACCTCCTGGCAGCCCTAAGCTCCGCTTCGGGACGCGACCTCTCGGAATGGGCACGCCAGTGGCTGCAGACATCGGGGATTTCCACGCTGGCCCTGGACGCGACCACAGAGGCGGCGCACGACGGCGGGCTTGGCTCCGCTTCCATCGTCCAGGAGGCCACGGACCCTGTCACGGGACGGGACGAGCTGCGGCCGCACAGGCTCAGGGTGGGTCTGTACGACTTCGACGGCGACGGCGCCCTGGTACGGACCGGCAGCATCGAAACGGATGTGGCTGGTGCCCGCACGAAGCTTCCCCAACTGGCCGGGCGGCAGCGGCCGGCCCTCCTGCTGGTCAACGACGACGACCTGACCTACGCCAAGGTCCGGCTCGACCCCGTCTCCGAAGCCACGGTCCTCGCCTCCCTGGACCGGATCAGCGACCCCATGGCCCGCGCCCTGTGCTGGACTGCGCTGTGGAACTCAGCCCGTGACGGCGAAACCCCTGCCGAACGGTACGTGGCAGCGGTGGCCGCGTTCGGTCCGTCCGAAACCGGGATCGGCGTGCTGCTGAACATCCTCGATAACGCCTGCACCGCCGTCGAACGCTACACGCCCGCAGCCCGCCGCGATACCGTCCGTGCGTCCTTCCTGGGCACCGCCGGCGCGGAGTTGCGGCGGGCCGAACCGGGCTCGGACCAGCAGCTCGCCTGGGCGCGCACGCTGGGAACGCTCAGCAGGCATGACGCTTCGCTGCTGCCGCTGCTGAAGGGGCTGCTGGACGGTTCCGAACAGGTACCCGGCCTGGCCGTAGACGCCGAACTCCGCTGGCACTTCTGGCACGCCCTCGCTGCCCATGGCCAGGCATCCGCAGCGGAGCTCGATGCCGAACTGGCGACAGATAACACCGCCTCGGGACGGGCCGGCCATGCCACGGCCGGTGCTGCCCGGCCTGAGGCGGATGTGAAGGCCGCGGCCTGGGCCGAAGCCGTGCAGGGCACAGCGTTGTCCAACCAGCTCCTGACGGCAACCATTACCGGGTTCGCCACCGCCCCGGCGGCCCTGCTGGAACCCTACGTTGAGCCGTACTTCGGCTGCCTGCGGGAAGTCTGGGACAGCCGCAGCATCGAGATCGCCAGCCGGATCGTGCGGGGCCTGTTCCCGTCAGCCCAGGACCTGGCCGACGGCGCGGAGCCCGGCGCCCATCCGGTGCTGCGCAGGACCGACGCCTGGCTTGAGGCGAACGCCGATGCGCCCCGTGCGCTGCGGCGGATCATCGTGGAGCAGCGCAACCACCTGCTGCGGGCACTCACCGCGCAGGCCGCCGTCGTTGGTTCACCCGATCCGGCCGACTCTGCGCCGTAACGGCCAAGGGCCGCTGCGCCGGGACTAACCGTGCAGGGACCCTGCAGGGCAATGTGCGGGTTGGCTCAGGGGACCCGGTGCAGCCATTCCTCGGTGCCGAACTTGGTGGCCGCACGTTCCCGCGCTGCAGCGAGCTCGGCCTCGGTCAGCTCCGAGTGCGTGGCCCCGTACCGGCCCGTGAACACGTCCATCATGGCCCCGATGATGTCCGTGCGGGCCAGCCCGGTCTGGCGGCGCAGCGGATCCACCCGCTTCTTGGCGCTGCGGGTGCCCTTGTCCGAGAGCTTCTCCTTGCCGATGCGCAGGACGTCCACCATTTTGTCGGCGTCGATGTCGTAGCTCATGGTGACGTGGTGGAGCATGCCGCCGTTGGCCAGCCGCTTCTGGGCGGCGCCGCCGATCTTGCCCTGGTCCGTGGCGATGTCGTTAAGCGGGACGTAGAAGGCTGTCACGCCGATCTTCTCCAGCGCCGCCATCACCCAGGAATCCAGGAACGGGTAGGAATCGGCGAAGCTGAGCCCGTCCACCAGGGTCTGGGGCAGGTACAGGGAATAGGTGATGCAGTTGCCGGCCTCCATGAACATCGCTCCCCCGCCACTGATCCGGCGGACCACCTTGATGCCGTGCCGGGCCACGCCGTCGGGATCCACCTCGTTCCGGACGGACTGGAAGCTGCCGATGACCACGGAGGGTTCCTGCCAGTCCCAGAACCGCAGGGTGGGGTTCCGGCGGCCCGCGCCGACTTCTTCGGTGAGGACCTCGTCGAGGGCCACGTTGATTTCGGTGGGCAGGACGTTGGGAGCGATGACATTCCAGTCGTGGTCCGCCCAGGAGGTGGCCTTGGCCAGGGCCCGACGGACGGTCACGGCGACGGCGTCGGCGGAGAATCCGAACAGGGTAGCGTCTGCGGGCAGGGCAGCAGTGACTGCCGCTGCGAGGTCTGCGGCCGGGGTGGTTTCCGGGAGCCCCGTGAGTGCCCGGTTGATGGCCAGGAGGGCCTCGTCCGGCTCGAGGAAGAAGTCGCCGCTGATCGAGACGTCGGCCAGGACGCCGCCCGCCACGGAAAGGTCCGCCACCACCAGCTTTCCGCCCGGAACCTTGTACTCGCCGTGCCGGCCGGGGTTTGTTGCTGCGTCCTGGTCCTGGGAGGTCGTTTGGCTCATGGTTTACATCCTGCCGTACGGCGTGCCCGCGCTGCCAACGCAAAGAAAGCCCGCACCGTTCCCGGTGCGGGCTTTCCGAAAGCTATGGGTGGAAGAATTACTTCTTGCCGCCGAAGCCCTTGAAGCGTGCGTTGAAGCGCTCGACGCGGCCTGCGGAGTCCATGATGCGCTGCTTGCCCGTGTAGAACGGGTGGGACTCGGAGGAGATTTCGACGTCGATGACCGGGTAGGTGTTGCCGTCTTCCCACTCGATGGTCTTCGAGGAAGACACGGTGGACTTGGTCAGGAACTTGGTACCGGAGGCCAGGTCATTGAAAACGACGGCGGCGTACTTCGGGTGGATATCAGACTTCATAATGGGGCCTTTGTTCGCGCAACTGGATTTTGCCAGCTGCCAGGTATGAATGGGATGGCCGGGCTCTGAATCCCAGGACGTTGCCGAAAGACACAAGAGGGCCAGCAGTCAATACTAGCGGATCCCGGGGACACCCGCGAACCGCGCCACGGCACCTTCCGGGCCCTCACCTGCAGGGTCCCTGCTCAGCGTCGGGGGCGCAGTTCCCAGAATGCCACGGCAGACGCCGCGGCCACGTTGAGCGAGTCCACACCGTTGCGCATGGGAATCTTCACGGCGAGGTCGACGGCGGCCAGCGTCTCCGGGCTCATGCCCGCCCCTTCGGTGCCCAGGACCAGGGCCAGCCGGTCAGGACTGCCGGCCGCAACGGCGTCGACGTCCAGTGCATCGGGAGTCAGTTCCAGGGCGGCCACGGTGAAGCCGTGGTCCTTGAGGACCTGCAGGTCACCCGGCCAGCTGTCCAGGCGCGCCCACGGAACCTGGAACACCGTCCCCATGCTGACGCGGACACTGCGCCGGTACAGCGGATCGCCGCAGCGGGGCGATACCAGGACGGCGTCGATGTCCAGCGCAGCCGCCGAGCGGAAGATGGCGCCCACATTGGTGTGGTCCACGATGTCTTCGAGCACGGCAACCCTTCGGGCACCGGCCAGGAGCTCCGGCAGGGGCACGGGGTCGGGCCGCTGCATGGCGGCCATGGCTCCGCGGTGGAGGTGGAAGCCGGTGATCTCCTCCAGGAGGGCGGCTTTGCCGATGAAAACCGGGATATCAGGATAGGCCTGGAAGACGTCGTCGAGGTCTGCGAGCCATTTCTCCGCCAGGAAGAACGAACGCGGCTGGTGGCCGGCCGCGAGGGCCCGCCTCAGGACCCGGGAGGACTCGGCAATGTACATCCCCTCGCGCGGTTCGCGGAGCTTGCGGAGATGGACATCGGTCAGCGTGGTGTAGTCGCTGACCCGCGGGTCGCTGGCGGAATCAAGGTAGTGGAAGGGCACCGGAAGATTATTTCAGGAGGTTGGCGACCATGACGACGAGCGCCACAACGCCCAGTGTGAAGATCACGCCGCGGAGAACTTTCGGGGAAAGCTTCCGTCCAACCTTGGCGCCGGCGAGTCCGCCGATAGTGGAGCTGACGGCGATCAGGAGGACCACCAGCCAGTTGATCCGGTCGAATGCGAACAGCAGGTAGGAAATTGCAGCCACCATGTTGACGCCCAGGACCAGAAAGTTCTTCATGGCGTTGGCGTTCTGCATGGTTCCACTGAGAAAGACGCCGAGGATGCCTACCAGCAGGATGCCCTGGGCGGCCACGAAGTAGCCGCCGTAGACCCCTGCCAGGTAAACGAGCACCACCAGCAGCACGCCGTGGCTGCGGTCGCGGACGGCATGTTCGGGGTTCTGTTCGCGGTTGCGCACCCAGGACTGCAGCTTGGGCTGGAACATCACCATGAGCAGCGCCAGGACCAGCAGTACCGGGGCTACGTAATGGAAGACCTTCTCCGGCAGATGGAGGAGCAGCCAGGCGCCGGTGATCCCGCCGAGCAGCGAGGCCGGGAGCAGCTTCAGCAGCTGCCGGCCCCGTCCCGCCAGCTCGCGCCGATAACCCCAGGCGCCGGCAGCAGTGCCGGCCACCAGGCCCATGGCGTTGCTCATGGACGCGACAACGGGGGTGATGCCCAGTGCGATGAGGACGGGGAAGGTCACCAGCGTGCCGGAGCCGACCACCGCGTTGATGGTGCCGGCCCAAAGGCCAGCGAAAAAGACCAGGATGCTGCTAAGAATCTCCACAGTAAGTATCCCGCCCCGCCCTTAGCGGCGGGCGGTGGCGGCGTAGCGGCCGCCATTTTCCGTTACGTCCAGGGCCAGTCCGAACGTTTCACTGAGGTGCTTGTCGGTAAGGACCTCGGTGATGGGTCCGGCTGCCACAACGCCGCCGTCGCGCAGCAGCATGGCATGGGTGAAGCCCGGGGGTACCTCTTCAAGGTGGTGGGTTACCAGGACCATCGCGGGCGCTGCCTCGTCCCGGGCCAGTTCGCCGAGCTTGTGGACCAGTTCTTCGCGGCCGCCCAGGTCAAGGCCTGCTGCCGGTTCGTCCAACAGCAGCAGCTCGGGATCGGTCATGAGGGCGCGTGCGATCTGGACACGCTTGCGTTCCCCTTCGGACAGGGTGGCGAACGTCCGGTTCAGCAGTGGACCCATTCCCCAGTCGTTCAGGAGGCGGAAGGCGCGGCGTTCGTCATCGCGCTCGTAGCCTTCACGCCAACGCCCGGTGACGCCGTAGGCAGCGGTGACCACCACGTTGAGGACGTTCTCGTGCTCCGGGATCTGGGTGGCCAGCGCGGCCGACGACAGACCGATGCGGGGACGCAGTTCGAAGACATCGGTGCGGCCGAGGATTTCGTCGAGGATTCCGGCCTTGCCGCTGCTGGGGTGCAGGCGTGCCGCCGCGATCTGGAGGAGCGTGGTTTTTCCGGCTCCGTTGGGGCCGAGGATGACCCAGCGTTCGCCTTCGTTGACCTGCCAGTCGACCTTGTCCAGCAGGGTCTTTTTGCCTCGGACAACGCTAACGGAGTCCAGTTCCAGAACATCACTCATAGGAATAGACACTAGGACAAAAAAGTGGACGACTGATAACCGGTGTGACCGCTCCCCCGGCACGTGTCCGCCCGTGGCGCCGGACCGGTCTAGGTCCGCAATGAATACGCGGGGCCGTTCCTCCGCTGGCTAAGATTGCAGGCATGACTTCCAACGTGACTGCGGTCAGCTATGGCCAAAATCTGACCGACGCCGGACTGGAGCAGCTGCGTTCCGTCCTCACGGAGCACGGTGCAGCTGCAGGAGCCGAATCCAGGGCCGGCGACAGCCGCTACCAGGTGCGCGTCACGGAACTGGAACTCCCGGACGCCACCGAGGCCGGGCTGGCTGCGCTCCGCAGCGCCGTGGCCGACGCCGTCATCCCCGGAATGGACACCGCCCTGGTGCCCGGGGGCCTGCGTTCGGCCGGCCGGAAGCTGCTGATCATGGACGTGGACTCCACCCTGATCCAGCAGGAGGTCATCGAACTCCTGGCCGCGTATGCGGGCAAGCGGGACGAGGTGGCCGCTGTCACCGAAGCGGCCATGCGCGGGGAGCTGGACTTTGCCCAGAGCCTGCACGCACGGGTGGCCGTCCTCGCCGGGCTGCCGGCCGACGTCGTCAATTCCGTCCGCCACGAAGTGAAGCTCAGCGAAGGCGCCGCCGAACTCGTGTCCGCTTTCAAGACGGCCGGGCATCCGGTAGCCGTAGTCTCCGGCGGGTTCAACCAGATCCTCGAGCCAATCGCAGTGGACCTTGGCCTGGACTACTGGCAGGCCAACGAACTGGAAATCGTTGATGGTGCCCTGACCGGCAAGGTCCTGGGTGCGGTGGTGGACCGTGCGGCCAAGGAGAAGTTCCTGCGCGAGTGGGCGGCCGCCGAGGGGATCGCGATGGAACACACCATCGCCGTGGGCGACGGCGCCAACGACCTCGACATGCTGGGTGCGGCCGGGATTGGGGTGGCCTTCAACGCCAAGCCTGCCGTGCGAGCCGTCGCCGATTCGGCAGTCAACATGCCCTACCTTGATGCGGTGCGCCACATCGCCGGGGTCTGAACCGCCCACAGGTGCTGACGAAAAGAGGTGCCCGGCGCGAATGCGCCGGGCACCTCTTTTTGAGTCGGTGGACTACTGGCCGCTCTTACCGAAGTAGTCTGCGCCGCCGGCGTACTCCGTGTGGCCGGACTCGACGTCAGCGGTGGCCATTCCGGCCACTACCTGGGCGAATTCTTCCACGGAGTACAGCTTGCCGGCTTCGGCGCGGCGGGCCTCGATGGCACCCGGCGTCGACCGGTCCAGCAGCGTGGCGGTGACGGTGCCCTCGATCATGTCGCCCGAAACCACCACCAGGCTGATGCCCTTCTCGGCGAGGTTGGGGATGAGTTCCCGCAGCGCGTCCTCACCGGCACGCTTGCTGCGGGCCACGGCCTCGTAGGCGGGCATGGTGGGAACCGTGTAGATGAAGTGTGCCTGGTGGCTGGTCACGAAGACAACGCGGGAGCCTTCCTGCATCAGCGGCACAGCGGCGTTGAGCATGTTGAGCTGTGCGTCGCGGTTGAGCTTGAGGGCGTAGTCCTCCCCCATGCCGGTTTCCATGCCGCCCGAGGCGTTCAGGACCAGGACGTCCAGGGAACCGAAGTTCTCCATCGCAGCGGAGGCCAGCGCCTGCACGCCCTCCTGGGTGGTCAGGTCGGCGCCCACGGCCACGGCGCGGCCGCCGTCGGCCTCGATGCCCTGGACCACTTTGTTGGCGCGCGGTGCCTTCTGGCGGTAGTTGACCACGACGGCGGCGCCCTCGCCGGCGAGGATCTTCGCTACGTCAGCGCCGATCCCGCGTGATGATCCGGTGACGATGGCGGTTTTGTTGTCCAGCAGTCCCATCTGGGCTCCTTTGTTTGAAACGTCTAAAGTGAAGCGGCTCTGAACTCCATCATGCCAGCGCGACTTGCTGATTCCGTTGTCCGGGTCCGACAAAGAAGCGCCGGACCGCTGGTGGCAGCCGCGTGGGGTTTGAAGGTCAGTGCCCCATGCCCAGGCCGCCGTCAACCGGGATGACAGCGCCGGAGATGTAGGCCGCTTCGTCACTGGAAATCCAACGCACCACGTTGGCCACCTCGTCGGCGTCGGCGAACCGGCCGGCGGGGATGCTGGCCAGGTAGTCCTTCTGGGTGGCTTCCGGGAGTTCGGCCGTCATGTCCGTGTTGATGAAGCCGGGGGCCACAACGTTCGCGGTGATGCCGCGGGAACCGAGTTCGCGGGTCAGCGACCGCGCGATGCCCACGAGGCCGGCCTTGGAGGCGGAGTAATTGATCTGGCCCGGGGCGCCATACAGGCCCGATACGGAGGAAATCAGGACCACGCGGCCCTTGCGCAGCCGGATCATGCCCTTCGACGCCCGCTTGATGACACGGAACGCGCCGGTGAGGTTCGTATCGATGACGGAGGTGAAGTCTGTTTCACTCATCCGCAGCAGGAGGGTGTCCTTGGTGATGCCGGCGTTGGCCACCAGTACTTCCACGGGGCCGTGGGCTGCCTCCACTTCCTTGAACGCCGCGTCCACTGATGCCTCATCGGTGACGTCGGCCTTAACTCCCAGGATTCCTTCAGGCAGTTCCGATTCACTGCGGTAGGTAACAGCCACTTTGTCCCCGTTGGCCAGGAATGCTTTGGCGATGGCCAGGCCGATGCCGCGGTTGCCGCCGGTGATCAGGACGCTGCGGGGGGCGGTAACTGCTTCAGTCATGGAGGAACTCCGGAATTCTGCGGCGGGATTCACCGCGGTAGGAAGGTGGAATTTGGCTGCCTCCGATCTTAGCGCCCGGGCCCGCCCGGGTTTGGGTGCCACTGCCGATGGTGAGAGAATTGACGCAAGCCTTTGGAGCGTGAGAAACCACTGTGACCCTTGAAAACCACGCGGGACGTTCGGTGCCCGGAGAACCCGGCCGGTTCTCCGAGGACGCGGAAGTCCACAGCATTACGGATGCCGCGGAATCCCATTCCGAGGACATTCGCAGGCGCATGGTCAAGTACGCGCTGGCCATGGGTATCCGCATGGTGTGCCTGGTCATGATCTTTGTCCTGGACGGCTGGCTCAAGATCATCGCCGTGGCCGGTGCAGTGTTCCTGCCATGGATCGCGGTAGTCATTGCCAATGGCAGTGACATGGCCGAAGAGCACAGTGACGCGCTCCTTGATTCGGCACCGCTGGCCGAGTTGGAAGCGCCGCCGCCGCCAACGGGCCACGAGGAACAGGGTTCCGAAGTGCTGCAGGGCGAGCTTATAAACGACGACGACGAGCCGGACAACGGAGAGGGGCGGCAGGGGCCGTGAGTATTTTTGATTTCGCCGCCGGAACCAGCCCGGCGGCATCAGACTCCGCGCTCTGTTCCCGGAAGGCATGCCGTGCCGGAGCATCCTGGCAGCTGCTGTGGAACAACCCCAAAATCCACACCCCCGAGCGCCGGAAGACGTGGCTGGCCTGCGAGGACCACCGTGGCTGGCTGGAGGACTACCTGCAGACCCGCGGCCTGTGGAAGGAAACCCTTCCCCTTGAGCCCGGCAGCACGGACAGCCCTCTGGAGCAGGACAACTGAATGTACCGTTTCCTCTT
The DNA here is from genome assembly GCF_050038305.1 of Pseudarthrobacter sp. 1G09. NCBI lineage: Bacteria > Bacillati > Actinomycetota > Actinomycetes > Micrococcales > Micrococcaceae > Pseudarthrobacter > Pseudarthrobacter sp. 1G09. The sequence continues at coordinate 2,249,329 of NZ_CP188306.1, read as the reverse complement.
CTCCAGCAAATGGCTGGGTTATCTGCTGCTGGCCGCGATCTTTGCCACTGCCTGCGTGTTCCTGGGCCGTTGGCAGATGGACCGTCGCGCCGAAACCCTGGCCGAGATCAACCGAGTGGTCAGCAACTATTCCGCCACACCCATTCCTTTCACGGCAGCCCGGGACCAGTTCTCGCAGCTTGATCCCGCCAAGGAATGGACCCAGGTGCAGCTGCAGGGCACCTACGACGCCGATGGCCAGCGCATCGTGCGCAACCGCCCCCTGAACGGCCAGCCGGGCTACGAAGTAGTGGTTCCGTTCAAGCTGGCCTCCGGCGAAACGGTCATCATTGACCGCGGCTGGCTGCCCATCGGGAACAACAACCCCGGCAGCCCGGACTCGGTCCCGGCGCCGCCCTCCGGCGAGGTGACCGCCGTCGTCCGGCTGAAGCACGGGGAACCGGAGCTGCAACGCGGCGCCCCGCAGGGCCAGCTTGCCTCCATCGACCTCCCGACGTACGCGGCGCAGCTTGGCTATCCGGTGCTGACCGGAGCCTACGGCCAGCTGGCCTCGGAGACGCCCGCGGCCGCTGACATGCCAGTGGCCTTCCCGAAACCGTCCACCGAAGAAGGCACCCACCTTTCCTACTCGCTGCAGTGGTTCGCGTTCGGCGTGCTGATGTTCGTGGGCTTCGGGTACGCGGCGCGGCAGCAGGCACGGAACGCCGCCATCGACGCCGAGGAAGACGAGGCCGAGGAAGCGGGGACCGTCCACGCTGCGGTGCCGTCCCGCCGTCGTACGCCTCCTGCCCGCAAACGGAAGAAGGCGACGGCCGAAGAAGAGGAAGACGCGCTGCTGGACGCGCAGGGGTACTGAAGCATGACGACGCACGACGACGGGCCGGTCAGCCGGGTGCGCACGGCACTGCTCGAATCGGGCATCGGTGACACGGTGCGCAGCTTCCCCGCCGGCGTTCCCACTGCACTAGCCGCGGCTGAGGCGCTGGACTGTGACGTGGCAGCCATCGCCAACAGCCTCATCTTCGAACTCAACGGCGCGCCCCTGCTCATCCTCGCCAGCGGCGCCGCCCGGGTGGACACGGGCCTGGTGGCGGACCTCCTGGGTGAAGGCCGCATCCGCCGCGCTTCCCCGGACTTCGTCCTCGAGCACACGGGCCAGGTGGTGGGAGGAGTGGCACCGGTCGGCCACCCGCACCGCATTCGAACTCTGCTTGATGTGAGCCTGCGGTCCCACAACCTCCTCTGGGCCGGAGCGGGCGACCACGAGTCGATGTTCTGCATCACCTACCAGGACCTTCACAGGATCACCGGCGCCGACGAAACCCTGGTGCGCTGACGTCCCAGGGTTTACCGGGGTGGTTGCGTAATGCGTGACTCACCCGCTCTTGGTGAGCACCGGCCTGGCATTTGCCGGGGGCTCCCCCACCTCGTGGATGGTGTGTCCGCTACAAGCCGTCTTGGTTACGCTGGCTCGCTCGATCCGCGCCACGGTGAACCATCGCATCGCGTCGCGCAGCCGACACCATCCCACCAGGTACCACTGGCCGTTAGTCGAGGCGAACAGCACGGGCTCAACGTCGCGGCTGGTCGTAGTCTCATCTTTCGCTGTGTAGCGCATGCGGATCACCCGTTGCCCGGCCATCGCCTCTTCCAGCGCCGACTTGATGGCCCGGGAAGAGGAAGGAAGTGCGTTAAACCAGACCCGGCTGCCCATTTCGTCGGCTCGTTCCCGGGTTTTGGGATCTAGGACGTCCAGGATCTTCTGGATACCTGCTGCTGCCAGATCGGCGTAGGGGGCGTCTGGTGCGGCGGACACGGCTGCCATGAGCGCCATCGCCTGCGCTGGGGAAAGGGTGACAGGCGGAAGGGGTGCTCCTGTGGCCAATCCGTAGCCGCCGCCCGGACCCGGCCGAGACCATACAGGTGCACCGCTGTTTTCCAGCGCATCGAGGTCTCTCTTGATGGTGCGCACCGACACCTCAAACTCTCGCGCCAAGCGTTCGGCGGACACGCCCCGTTTGCCGCTGCGGCGCAACATCTCGGAAAGGGCATGGAGCCGTTCGACACGCTTCACAGTTCAGTCCTAGGCAAATTCATGACATAAATAGTGACATACCGTTGTCCGGAGCGCCTGCAAGGGTATGGGCATGACAACTACTGCAAATCCCCCGCTCATCATCCTCATCGCCGGCCACTGGCTGGGCGCCTGGGCCTGGGATGAAGTGCTTGAACACCTGACACCCGGCCACGCCCGGGCAATCGCGATGACGCTGCCTGGTCTCGACGGCGACGACCCCCAACGTGCGGCGAGGACCCTCGACGATCAGGCCGCAGCGGTCTTGGACGTCATTACACAACTGGGGGTCACGGAGGAGCAGCCCGCAACCCTGGTAGCTCACAGCGGGGCAAACGCCCCCGTCAGCCTTGTCCTTGACCAACGCCCCGAGCTGGTCCGTCGAGTGGTGTGGGTCGACTCCGGCCCCGTGGCAGCGGGAAGCGCCTTTGGCCCGGGCCTTCCGGAGGACCTGGAGGAGCTTCCGCTGCCCTCCTTCGACGTACTCGCAGAGCAAGCGAGCCTCGAAGGCCTGAGCGCAGAGGTCCTTGAGCGTTTCAGGGGCCGGGCCGTCCCTGAGCCCGGCCCCGTGCTTCGCCAGCGGGTCGAACTCACCAACAGTGCCCGCCGCAAAGTCCGGACCACCCTGGTGTGCTGCTCGATCCCCAGCGCGAAGGTGCTGGAGCTCGCACGTGCAGGCCATCCCATGTTCGCCGAGGTCGCGAACATCGAGCACCTTGACGTCATTGACCTCCCGACGGGGCATTGGCCTATGTGGAGCCGTCCCCGCGACCTCGCCAAGGCCATTCAGTCGGCAGCCTCCAGAGCCAACTGATGCACGTATGACGTGAAGTCAGCCGAGTCCGGCCACCTCCTGCCCCGTCAGGAAGGCGGCGCTTCAACAAGGTTGGCCGTGCCGTACGCCGCCCTGTCGGCATAGTTGTAGATCACAACGCTGCGCGCCGGTTCAGGCATCGACTCCCACATCCCGGGCTCCAAATCGATGCGCTGACTGCTCGCCCGGTTGAGCGGCAGCGGCCCCAGCTCAATCAGAGTCGATGAGGACAGCTCCGGCTCACCAGTGGGGCCGGGGCGCAGCACCCCGGGGCTCAACATGAGACGGACACTGTCACCGTGACCTGTGGCAAAGCCTTCGAGCTGCAGGGCCGCACCGGACTCCGTGACGCGGATAGTGGCCGTCCCCGTGGTGGTTGCCCCCTGCGACTGAAACCGGCCTTCCAGGGTCAAGTGAACGGCAGCCGTCGAGCCCATAGGAGTTGGTGAAGGGCTCGACTCACTGGCCGCCCCCGGTGCGGACTCTGTGTAGGTGCAGCCGGCGAGGCCAGAAGCCAGCAGGCATAAGAGCAGCGTTGATCGAAGTAGTTTCAAGATTCCCCCAGTGGATTTCGTTCATAGGCACCCTACCGGAGAGCAACCTTCCCAGGTGGTCCTAATGGGATCCCCTCCTCCACCGGATCCAGAACGAGTGGCATCAGTTCGGGACTGCCCCGGCTTTTGTTGACTCCGGGTGCCAGACCGCTCTGAGGGCGATCCCCCGGTTATGGACCGAATAGCGGACGTAGGTACTTAGTCGAATCTGATGAAAGCTCTGACCGATCCTCCCTGAAACTCCTCCGGCCAGGTGTAGCCGAGGGCTTCACAGAACGCTTTCTGCTTTGGCTCATCGCCGGCGATGAGGACTTTTTGACGCACCAGCGGGTACTGTTCGAGCGCCCGTTCAACGAGTGCTCGTGCGATATCTCGTCGGTGATGCGACGGCCGAACGAGGATGTCCTGGAGGTAGCAAATCGAAGCACCATCGGAAATGGCGCGCGCTAGCCCAACCAACGACTGGCCGTCATAAGCGGCCACGAGTGTGGAAGAACCTTCCAGAGCTTGTACAAGATTGGCAGGATCCTTCGTGTACGCAAGCCATTCCACCGCACGGTACAGCTCGAGGACTTCCCCAAGGGGCAGGTCACTGGCCTTCACTACTTTTATGTCGGTCATGCTTCACCCATGGTTGCAGCATAATCATTGGGCGGCTGGGAGTGATTCGCTCCCTGGATCGATCGGGTGGTGGACCGCCCACGCGGCGCGGAGCTCATACTGTAAGTCGCCGTGGGCTCCTACCCTTTGAGGCAGAAATACGCCATCCCGAGTACGCCCCGGTAGCCATCTTCATATGCAGCGCGTTGTTCCTCGTATTGGCGACGGACCTGTTCTGCGGAGGGATGATCGGCATCATGTGCTTCCAGCCAGCGGGTATACCTGTTCCGGTACCCGGCCTCGAAGACGTCCCACTCCTCAATGCTTGCCTGGTCGGCATCCAGAACCTCGAACCCAGCGGCGCAGATCTGCTCGTGTAAGGCATTTTCGGTAAGGTACTCGTCATCCCGTCCGGCCAGAGGGGCGGTGGCAGCCGGATAAGGTGCTGCTGACCAGATCGCCTCGCCGTAGACGAGCCGGCCGCCGGGACGTACCAGGGCTCGAAGGGCGTGCAGGGCTGCACCGTAGTCGAGCGGCTGCCCGTCCTCTACTGGCGGTCCCCAGATTTGGCTGGCACCGATGCAGATGACAGCGTCTGCGGGGCGGGTCTGGGCTTCACGCCCAGGCATCGAATCAAACGTCACTCTGTCGAGCAGCCCACGAACCAGTGCTTGTTGCCTCGCCCGGTCGATGGACGCGGAAGCACTGTCCACTCCGCGTCCTCGAGCCTGCGGGGCCGCCGTCAGAACCCGAAGTAGCAGTTCGCCCCACCCGCACCCCATGTCCAGAACCTCATGCGGCGCCGGGTCGGACAGGAACGCCACAAGGTGTGCGGCGCGTTCCTCAGAGAGCGGGGTAAGCCACGTCAGTGACTCGTAGAGGCGCGGCAATTCGAGCGAAGCATTGTCGGTCACCAAACGATGCTCTCACGATGCACGGAAACTGCTGCCTGTCCGTATGCCGATCCCTATCGGACGTTCGCAGATACTGGGGATGAATCAGAAAAGCGCTTCCCCGCGGAGAACGCGCTCTACGTCTGCGCTGCTGAGGCTGCTTGCTTCCAGAACCCAGCCCAGGCCATAGCCGGCACTACTTGCCACCCTGATCTCTTCTCCAAGAACTAGGGCAGCAGCCCTGGATGCCTCGGTGGCTTCCCGCAGCTTAGCGACAGCCGCTTCCAGGGGAAGACGAATATCTTCAGGCGGAACAGAGTACTGGGCGCTTTCGTCGCCAATGCGGAACTTCCAGTCGGGCTCCATGTGGTCCTCCAAAATGATGCTGCCCTTTCGGCCAGCTTAGACACCTCGGCGTAACGGCGCCCCTCAAAAACCTCCTTGGCTGGACAAGGATGACTGCCCGGTAAGGGATCCCTGAGCGTGCGCCGGTTTATGTGGCGAGTGATGGTACCCCGAGTTGGCTGCAGACATCGGCTGTGCCCGGAATGACTCCTATTTTTCCGTCGATGACGCATTCAGTGAGGACTGGGATGTAGTTGCCGAAAGCCCGGATTGCCGGATCCGGGTAGAGCGGGTTGCCGTTCTGGTCCCGTATTACCTCTGACAAGGTTCGCTCCGCTGGAAAGTTGGGAGGAGGTGAAACGAAATCGTTAGGGACGAGGTCGTCGTTGACGCCAGGAAGGATCATTCCTCCTAAGTCCCATACGCGGCTGCACTGGTTGATGGGATCGGAGACTTGCATTAGTCCGGAACTGGGATCTTCGGGCGTCGGGTTGGTTTGGGCGTTGAATCCGACTTCCTCAATTCCTGTCCCCATGTATGGCGGCCGTGGGTTCTCCGCTGATCCCTCAATCTGATATTCGGAGGAGAGGTCAGCCCGGTAGTAGCAGCGGATGTCCCGTCTGTCCTCCACATTTACTGGGGCGAGACCGGAGGCGGGCGTGAAGTTGGCCGACGTTCCGGGCACGGCGATGAAGGCCACCGACGTCCTGTCCACGGATTCGGTTGTGGAGGGATGGCCGAACTGAATTGCTGCGGCTGCTCCAACCGCAAAGACGGCTGCTGTGCTGGCGATGCCAAAGGCGACTTTCATATTTCCCCCGTTTTGTAGTCGCGACAGCAGAGCGCCGCCGCGGTGAAGCACATCCTGGAATCTAGCCGATGTGGATGAGCGGGCGGCCGCTAGAAGTAATGACTCCTCGGAAATTCCCATTGCAGGGCCGTCCCTCAGGTCGGCCCGCCATTGTTCCTCGCGGACCTCCCTCAGGGCAGCAGGAGTCAACGCCAGGCACAGAGCCAAGAGACTGTCGGCGTTTTTCATGCGCAAAGCCACTCGCCCTCAAGGAGTGCAGGGGATGGTCGGCCCGCAGACTGTGCCGACTTCGCCTTGCATGTTGCCACGTACTCTCTGGCCAGGGGCTGCGCTTCAGCCAGTAGCCGGTAGTAGCGCCGGCGAGGGCCTTTGCGCGTCTCAGTCGAATCCCATTCGCCTTTCACCCACCCCGCAGCTTCCAGGCGTTCGAGTATCGGATAAACCGTGCCAGGCTTCTTGCCCACACCTTTGACAATCTGCAGCCCCCAGATACTCTCGGCCGACAGCAACGCCTCGAGGACCAGCGCCGTAGCTGGCGTGACCCGCCCCAAATTCTCCATGCCATTAATCTAGCTATATAGATTTAGAAGTCAAGCTGTCAGGCGCTCCAAACGCGCCCGCAAGTCGATCCCTCACCGGATAACTCACGACTCCGTGTCGCCCTCCGCATGAGTTTGCAATAGGGGGTCGGCCCGCCCGTCTGCTCCGGCATGTCGCATCGGGCTTGACCGTCCTGAATGAAGGTGATCTGAATTTGGCTGCCCCGCGCAAGGACCGATCCTGCCGGAGGATCTTGGGAGGTCACCCAGAGTAGCCCTGGCCACGTGCGCGAGCGAAGGGCTGGACCATCAGGGTCCCCGGCTGCGAGACCGAACCCAAGGTTCGCCGCAGTCTCCTGTGCGATATGTACAGGCTGCCCAACCAGATCGGGAACACTTAGTAACTGGCCTTCGACCACCACGGCATCTCCTTTGCGCCCGAAAACGGGTGCGGCAAACTGAACCATCTATTCATCAGGTTAGCGCCGGTGTTCGGTGCGTCCCGTAAGGGATCCTCGATTGGAACGGGTGTGCGTAATGGAAGGCCGCCACTGCGTACGCTCATTGAATGGGAGAGTTCATTCGATACCAAAGTGCCGTCCCAAACCGGAAGGGACGGTTCCCAGGAGTTTTCGCTATGGCCAACGGCCTCCGAAATGAAGGGCTTCTCAGCGAAGCAGACAGGCGATGGCTCGAAATTGCCAACGTCATTGCGACCGAGAGCTACACGGATCCCACGACATTGGCGGCGGAGTGCTACGACTCGGAGCTAAACCCCGGCGCCCGCTCCTGGTTCAAAGCCGAGTCCTCACAACTTCTGGAAATGACAGCTGGATACCTGCTTCTCCTCGACCGGTACGGCGTCTCCTGGATGGCACTTCGCACCCGCAGTCCCGGCCGCCTCGTTTATGAGGACGCAGTACAAGTAGTTGCAGTTCCGCACACTTATCCAGAGCACTGGCCTTTCCAACCCGCCCGATAAAGGATCCCCAATCGGACGCCAGAGCGATCCGTAAACCGCCGACTTACGGGCGGGACCGAAGGAGCGTTCGGCTCGCGCAGTACGCTGTGCGCATGCAAATTCGTGAAGCCACCGTGGATGACCTGGGACAGGTGGATATGATCTGTGCTGCAAGCGGCCGAGCGCGCTGGACTTGCGAGATGATCGCCCCCAGGAGCGACCGGGTCGTGTTGGTGGCCGTCACACAAGGCGAAGTCGCCGGTGTGGCCAAGACGCATCTCCACCCGAATCCTGAAGGCAGCGCTCCCGCAGGCCATTATCTCGGGGGCGTTGTAGTCGCTCCGGCGTTCCGCCGGCGAGGAGTCGGTTCTGCCCTCACCCGGGTGAGATTGGAATGGATCTGGTCTCGGGATTCGGTCGCTTACTTCTTCACGAACGAACACAACACGGCATCCATCAGGATGCACGAGACTCTCAACTTCCGGCCGGTCGCCCGATTCTCGGAGATTCGCGGCGTGACCGCGGACGACGATCGGTCTGAGCTCATTCTCTTCGAGGCGTCCCGGTGAGGGATCCTCTACCGGGGCAGAACCAGAAGATGGAGTTCTGGTTCTTCAACTGCGGCTATTCTTTGTCGGAAGCTAATACTTGGGGGGAAGCGTGAAGGTTTGGCATCTGGCCGTGGTCTCATGGATCGTGACCGTATTCATCGGAGTCTTCGGATTGAATGCGTGGTACACCATCTGGTACTACCAGGAGCCTGTAATTGACTCGGTAGCCGAACCCGATGGCTTCTTGGTTGCCGTAATTTGCGGGCTTGGCGTCCTCGCTCTTAGCTTTCTGCTTAGCTGCGCGCTCACCATCCTCGCCGGCCGGGTCCATACCTCTAGGAATTATCCTGACGCCACGAGTGCACGGTAGCCGATCCTGCAGCGTACATATATTCCTGCATCGTGCTGGTCGTTACGGGCCTTCGAGAAATCGTCTAGCTTCCTCGACGATACCCTCCCGAATCAGAAGGCGCTCCGGGTCCGGATTCCAATCGTCCCACTGGCTGACCCAGCTAATAAGTGGCCGGAGTGAGTCAGGACAGTCGAGCTCCTTCCATCCCCGGTACCAGATCAAGCGACCCGCGAATTCTGGGTCCGCAGTCCCGTCCGTGATTGCCTGGCACAGCCAACGCACCAGCTGCCAGCGTCCAGTTGGCGTGTCCATGGGCGAGGGTGGTGCGATGTCCAACTCGGCGATGACTGCTTGGAATAGGTCGTGTGCCTCGCCCTCCTCTCGCCGCGACAGACCAGCGAGGAGCGGGAGCGAGGGCGAATCTACGCCTTCTAACAGAGCCCGCAACGCTGTGGCTATCAACACGTCTGCACCGACGATCTCATCGAGTGCCCTACGGATCGCAATCTCCTGAAGGTCCCTCAGTGCGCTCACGGGACGAGTATTCCAGACGGGTGGCGGCGTCTTGTGAATCTCAGCGCTAAGTGGCGGCATTTTCCTAGTGTTTCTCACTGCGTCGGTACCGAAAAGGGTCGTCCCAGCGCTGAAAAAATTTCTCCACCCAAGAAGCTAACTGGCGTCACCGGCGTCCGGTAAAGGATCGGCTTTCGGGCAGTGCTAACCCAATATGCCGTGCGAGAAGACGTATTCTGGTCGCATGTCCGTCCTCGTGGAAGTCATCGCGGCTGTCGTTCAGGGCGTTCTCGAAGCCGTAGGTGATCTTTTCTTGCACCGTAACTCTGACGATCATCAGGACGAAGAGTGAACTGAGTTGGATTGGTGTGGCTCCGGTGACGCGGAAGGGGATAATCGGGCGCCCGTTAGGGATTCCCTGCGGGCTGCGCCCTGCGCCATATCGCGCTGTAAAAGGCCGCCACCTATTTGCTGAATGGGACAAATGCTCGGTCCCGCTTCCCCAGCGCAACGATGCCTTAATGAACTGTCCCGTTGGGGGTTTCCTCATACGCGGGCAGTCGTTGATGGCACGGCTACACTCGAAACGGGGTTCACATGAAAAGGAAAGTGGATGAGTGGCCGTGGAATCGACCGTGGCCTTGGATGTTGTTCATTGCTCCAGTAGCTGTGTTCTTGGGACTTATCTGGATCCCGATCGGGAGTTGCAGCATGTATCCTGCGGGCTTCCAAGGCGACACGTCTTGTTACTTTGGCCCACCGGCTGGCTTCGTTGCGACTTGGATCATGACTGCAGTGGGCCTTGTAATCGTGACGGTGTTAGCAATCGGCCTGATACGTGCGCTTGTCCGCGGCCAATAGGACTCGAAGTACTAGTGGGTCTCCCCGAAACTGAACACGTAAATGTGATCACGGCTAGGATCCCTTGCGGGATGTGATGCCTTCGAGGACTGTCCCGTTAGTGGTTCCCTCTACGGGGCGGACTCGTTCAAGATGTTGGGCGTGCTTCGTAAGCCGCGTTTCGGGCAATGTGGCTGAGCCCTAGCTGCAGTGTGGGTACAGGGTTGGTGTGGCAGTACATCTCTATGGCGGTGTCGCTCATTCTCCAGAGAGACGACGCCAGCCCCGACGGGAGGGCGGTTGCATCGGCCGGTGGACCATATCGGGTTTGAAGTCGCTCATAAATCGAAGGGTACGCCGTCACGGCTGCGGCTCCGCTGGGGGAAGAATCTTCGTAAAGGAAAAGGTGATGCTGAAGAGCTCGCCTTTGTGGGACATCCAAGAAGCGGCAGACGCAGCCAGGTCAGGACTACGTAAATCCCCTCTTAGGACTTCTGGAGAATCGAAATCCCGTGAATGTCCCGCGGCTGGGTGGAGGCCCAGCCTGGGAAAGTAGTCGACTAGATCCTCGATGCCAGTGGGCCAATCTAAAGTGACAACGCGATCAATAAAGGCCACCACAGATTCCGCACCCGGAACGAGAAGCACGCTAGGAGTCTTTGCCATGCAAACACCATACCCACGCTGCCCACACACGTCTGAAGCGGGCTTGCAGGGTGTCTGCATGATCACCCTGACCGGGTGTCCGTAAAGGGATCCTCAACCGGGCGCTCGATTTATTGCCCAGCCCGGCGGCCCTGCAGGTAGCGTTCACGGACCTCGAACCAATCATTGGGCCCGGGCTTCCCGGGATAGGGCAACGGTGTCATCGCCAACCGCGATGAAGGAATGACGCCCACCTGCCACTGATCTTCATAAACGATCTCACCAGGATCAGCTGAAGTTTCGCACTCCCAAAAAACGCTCTTTGCCTCAAGCATCTCTAGAAGCGGCCGAAGACGCTCCGCCATACCGTCTGTCTGCTCCTTGAACCAGGTAACCGCGCCGATGGTGTTCCCATCCGCATAAAACGGCGGGTTGGGCAGGTTCTCCTGAAACCAGGCATCGGTAAAGGCGTAGCAGGCGACTTCCCCCTCGCTGAGTCGCCCCACGCGTCGAAGATGGTCGACCGCCACGAATACGCCGACAGGGGCGCCTGTGCGCCCGACATAGTTCGACTGGAACCGGTGGAATTTCGCCATACCGGCATAATTCCACCTCCAGGTCCTCGCCACCTAGCCAAGCGAGCTCCACGCCCGTAAGCCCATCCTCTATTGGACGGCTAATGAGGTGCGCAGACTGCCACGTCACAATACTTGGCTCCAGGGACGCTAAGGGCCGCCTTAGCCTCGGCGCTGAAGGTGCTTGACTTCCCCTACGGTTACATAATGATCGCTGATTTCACGAGAGACGAAGCTCGGTCCATGCCGGCGCACCCTACTCCAGCTGAAGTGACTGCCCTGCGCGTGTGGCATTGCAAATACAAGTCGCTGGGAAGCCTTGCAACTTTTGCCAATCTTAGAACGCTTGTCATTGCAACTTATCCAGACGCTGACCTGACTCCTTTGCACGGTCTCAGTCAGCTCGAGTATCTGAGCATCATGCACATGCCAAAGGTCTCCGATCTAGACCCTCTCGGTCAGCTGCACAAACTGAAGACGATCAGGCTCAGCACACTCCCCAGTTGGGACTCATCTGGGAAGAAGACGATTGTGCATTCCCTGGCCCCTCTAACTGGGTTGCCGCACCTCGCTCACCTCGAGCTCTTTGGTGTGCTTCCCGAGGACGGCAAACTAGACGCCCTTGAGAACTGTCAGTCTCTGGAATCAATTCGTGTGAGCAAATACAAGAAAAGTGAAATCGAGCGCTTCTACCGATCAACTAAACTGCCCAACTCCTTTGCGCCCCTGCCGGGCGTGGATGCTTGGAGCTGACAGACAGCCATAGGGCTCGTAATCCCCTTATGAGCATGGCAGTCAATGCGCGGTGAAGGATCGGCTAACGGGCGCACGCTATCCAACTCGCCGGACAGCGGGTTACGCATTTGCTGACCTGACTGCCGCACCATTCAAGCGACGGGTTTGCTTCGCTTCCTGATTAGAGGTGTTTGATTGTTAGTGTGGCGTGGTGCCCAGTCGAGTCGAGCAGTTCTTCTCCCACCTGGACTATATAAGCGGAGGACTTGAGCCGCGCTTCTTTCCGTTCGAGGGGAGCCGAGGCTTGCCCCGCGTGACGGTGGTCGTCTACGACGACGTTCCTGAACCCGGAATGCTCACCGGCATCACTTATGGCGTCAGCTTGGCCGATCATCCCCACTGGCGACTTGGCAAGCCTGAGCTTTGTATAAGCGTAAGATCCGATGACCTTCGGTGGCCGCTGGTGCTTGGACACATCGGAGAGACCCAACGCGGAGACAACCCGTTCCATTACGGGGACACAATAACCTCGGCGAGAGGATCGCCCCCGACTCTGAAATGACAGCGTTCGTCATCTTTGCGCCAGCCGTTCTGGACCGCGCAGACTTCGCCGACATCAACGTCGGAGAGACCCGGCCGATCAACATTTGTGGTCTCTACCCGATTCACGAAGCCGAGCGTCTCTTCATTCATGATCACGGGCTAGAAGCCTTCTGGCAGCTCGGCTGGGACCCGTACGATGTAGGACGGCCCCCGGTAGTCTGACTCTTCATCGCCGCAAGCAACCTCCCCGATCTCAGTTGGGGATCCTTCAACGGACGGTTGAGCATACCGGCGCGTCGTTTGAGTCGAGGGGGTATCTATATCTCCAAGATGTGTTTGGCGAGCCACTTAGGCTGGCTGATGAAGGGTGAATGGCTCGAATTTACACTGACAGCTTTGGTACATCGGGCGGCCATTCGTTCCTGAAGGACTGGGCTAAGCGCTCTGTCCTGTTCACAGCGAACATAGGTGCTGTCGGTGGTTTGCCAAGCAATGCGGCCGGGTACACCGCGACCATGACCGGGTTGTTGAGGTACCAGGAGCGAGGTGGCCCAGGCACTATCGGCGGCGGAGCAATCTGCATACAAAACCTCGTGAGCCCATTCCGGCTCAATGCTGGTGGACCCATCGTCGTTCTGCCGGACGGCGTCGTTGACCAGTGCTGATGGACCGCCCAACATGGCCCCGCTCTCACCGGCTGCCGGAACGAAAGCCGCAACGTACACGAGATGCCTGGCTCGCTCCAGGCCAGTGATGACTGATCCGCCGTAAGAATGGCCAAGCACAACTGGCGGTACCAAACACCCGTCGACGGTCTCTTGTACTACTGCAGTGTCCGCACCTAGGGAACCCCTATGCAGGCGAGGAGCATGCACATTAGCGCCGAGACGGCGCAGATGCTCTACCAACCGGTCGAAGTGGGCCGGCTGGTGCCACAAGCCATGGACGAGCACGACCTCAGACTGCAGATTCATCCAGTAAGCCTACGTTTAGGGACAAAGCTTACGGTGACCAGGCGACCGCAAGAGTCGGCAGTACAACTGACAGCCAAAATTTTCCGCCCGTAAGCCGATCGGCTTACGGACAGGATGAACCGCGGTCGGAAGCTGTTGCCTCTTTAGCCACGACTTCCTCTCAACGACGCAATTAAAGGCTCCCGGTAGCCGCCAGTCGTTCCACGGCTGAGGTGCGCTCAAGGTTGTTGAGTCCGACTTGGACGGCTATGGGCGGGTTGACGTGTCTGTAGAGCTCGATGCCTGTTCCGTTGACCTTCCAAAGGGCAGACGCGTTGCCGGCTGGTTGGACCGAGTCGTCCAGTGGTTCTCCGAATTTAGCGCGAATCAGGGAGTGTATGGAGTCGAATAGATCAAAGGGTGGCGTGGCTGGACTGCGCGGCTCTTGTTGGAGGAAAAGGCTGATTCCAACCAGTTCGCCCTCGTGTGTCATCCAAGAGCCGACTGGAGTGGTCGATGCAGAATCAGTGATGACCCCTCCGACGACTGCCGGTGATGCTCCCTTCTGGGGGGCTCCGGGGAGTTGCCGCAGTCCAAGCATCTGAAAGTAGTTATCTTGTTCGGCTTCCGTGGTGGGCCAGCCGGACGACTCGACCAAGGTGATGAGAGCCAACACCTGTTCCGGAGCCCGTTCACCGGCGTTGTCCTTGTCTTCCATGCCCACACCATACGTTGCCTTGAGCGGGAAGATGCCGAAGATCCGTCAACGCAATTTGGAGGAGGACCTGGACGTCCCCCAATCGGGACACGTGGTCCCGCCTTGGGGCATGACCACAGCGTCCCGTAAGACGGTGGCTCAATGGAAGCCGCTGCGTCCTATCAGGAATCGTCGAACTGGACGAAAAATGCTCCGAGGCTTCGGTCGTGCAAGAATCACGGCATGGATGAGGATGAGCGACGCGCGAGGGACGAGTTAGCGACACTTGAGGCTCTTTTGCGCGCAATGGATCGGCGCGATGAGGTGTTCCAGGTGGTTGAAGATTCAGAGACCGTGGATGAAGCAATCAGTCGCGTGGGTCAGCTGTTGGAGATCGGAGCCGTAAGCAGCCGGGCGGTCATCGACCTACAGGTGAGAAGGTTCACCCGAGGCCAGCGCCGGGCCATGGCTTCCCGTGCAGGAGAACTTAAATCAATGTTACTCGATGGCCGCTAAGTGTCCGGTGAGGATGGATCTATGGATTTAGCTGGACACATCGTTAGGGAAATTGATCGCTACTGGGCGGATGAGGTGAACATTCTCGGTTACTGGCAGGACGGGCCGGCTACAGTCTGCGTTGTGTATCGCCGAACTATTGACCCCGCGGTGGTGCTGGGGCGTCGGCTCGCATTCAACTCAAAAGCGGCGGATGGCACCATTGAGGGCTTCGCCCGTGATGTGGCCATAAACATGGCGGAGCCAATTGGTCGTGCCACCAGCCGTCCTGATCAACACGGGGTTGTTTGGGTGGGCGTTCCTATGGACCGCCGGATCCCTGATCCTCCTAACGAGGTCTTGCAATTTCTGAGGAACGACGAGCCCAGCTAACTTTCGATTTCTAACATACGAGATTTCGAGAGGCTAGTGCCTGCATTGGAGCGCTGTCGTCGTTCGCTCCACCCAGCCCGTAAGGCGGTCCCCTATCGGGACAACCCGCCGCTGACCTGCGGCTTCGTAAAACCGACGTTTAGGGTGTCCCGTATACCCTGCCCGCAAAATTGCCCGGTGAAGGTGCCCTATACGCTACACACAAATCTGTCCCGGGAACGGTGACGTACTCGACGTCTCCGGCCAGCCAACCTCAAGCAAAGGCGGCGAAACCCGTGCTCCTTAGAGACCGACACTGGACGCTCGGAAGACCATGCTTCGTGTCTTCTTCCCGGTCCCACCATCCGGCGGGCTCATGCGAGGTGGCCTAGAGTCATCCCGATTCGAGACCGGCGTGAGCGAATCACCGAGACGGAACGTCTGGCTGCGGATCAGACATGCGCGGAGGCAGCCTCGGCCCGGTTACGCCGACCGGAACCAGAACTATTCAAGACGTACCCTCGCGCCGCTGACGCCAGCCCGTTGGCTCCGATCCCTCACTGACCAGCGCAAACCATCGGTGGCGGACCTCACCAAGGCCACCGTCCGGCGTCGGGCCTCTTCGCCCTGCCTAGGCCAGCGTGATCAGGTCCAGGTAGTCCTCGTTCCAGTGGTCCTCGACGCCGTCGGGCAGCAGCACGACGCGTTCGGGGTTCAGCGCCTCCACGGCGCCTTCATCGTGGCTGACGAGGACGACGGCGCCCGTGTAGTTCCGGAGCGCGCCGAGGATTTCCGCGCGGCTGGCGGGGTCCAGGTTGTTGGTGGGTTCGTCGAGGAGCAGGACGTTGGCGCTGGACGCCACGATGGTGGCCAGTGCAAGGCGGGTCTTCTCACCGCCGGACAGGACACCGGCTGGTTTGTCGACGTCGTCACCGGAGAACAGGAATGAACCCAGGATGCCGCGGACCTCGGCGTCCTTCATGTCGGGTGCGGACGAGCGCATGTTCTCCAGGACGGTGCGGTTGACGTCGAGGGTCTCGTGTTCCTGGGCGTAGTAGCCCACCTTGAGACCGTGCCCCGGGATGATTTCGCCGGTGTCCGGCTGGTCTACGCCGGCAAGCATGCGCAGCAGGGTGGTTTTGCCGGCACCGTTGAGGCCGAGGATGACCACCTTGGAGCCGCGGTCGATGGCGAGGTCCACGTCCGTGAAGATCTCCAGGGAGCCGTAGGACTTGCTGAGCCCGTCTGCGGTGAGCGGTGTCTTGCCGCACGGTGACGGATCCGGGAAACGGAGGGCGGCCACGCGGTCATTCTCGCGGACGGCTTCGAGGCCGCTGAGGAGCCGCTCAGCGCGCTTGGCCATGTTCTGCGCGGCCACGGCTTTGGTGGCCTTCGCCCGCATCTTGTTGGCCTGGTCGAAGAGGACCTGGGCCTTCTTCTCGGCATTGGCGCGTTCCCGCTTGCGGGCGCGCTCATCCGTTTCCCGCTGGGTGAGGTACCGCTTCCAGTCCATGTTGTAGAAATCGATCTGGGCCCGGTTGGCGTCCAGCAGGAACACCTTGTTAACGGTGGCTTCGAGGAGTTCGGTGTCGTGGCTGATGACGATGAGCCCGCCCTGGTGGTTTTTCAGGAAGTCGCGAAGCCAGGCGATGGAGTCGGCGTCGAGGTGGTTGGTGGGCTCGTCGAGGAGCATGGTCTCGGCATCAGAGTAGAGAATCCGGGCCAGTTCCACGCGGCGGCGCTGGCCACCGGAAAGTGTCTTGAGCGGCTGGTTCAGCAGGCGGTCAGGAAGTGCGAGGTTCGAGCAGATGGATGCTGCTTCTGCCTCCGCGGCGTAGCCGCCCGCCGCCAGGAACTCGGATTCCAGCCGGTCGTAGCGGTTCATGGCCTTCTGCTGCACGGCAGCGTCCTCGCTGGCCATCTCGTCATGGGCCTTGCGGAGTTTTCCGACGACGATGTCCAGGCCGCGTGCGGAGAGGATCCGGTCCCGCGCCAACTGCTCCATGTCCGGGGTGCGCGGGTCCTGCGGCAGGTAGCCGATCTCGCCGCTGCGGGTCACCTTGCCGGCAGCGGGAAGCCCTTCGCCTGCCAGGACGCGCGTGAGCGTGGTCTTGCCGGCTCCGTTGCGTCCCACCAGGCCGATCTTGTCGCCCTTATCGATGCGGAAGCTCACCTGATCCATCAGGAGCCGGGCACCGGCGCGGAGTTCAAGATCCTGGACAGTAATCACAGAAGGTAAGGCCTTTCACAACAGGGAACGCCGCAGCACCAACAGGATATGTCGGGGGCTGGAGGCAGAGTGGCCGGAGAACGGCCTTAACAAGTCTACCGTCCATGCCAAGGAAACCGGACCTTCCGGCGCGGACCGGGATATCAGAAGGCGTAGCGGACCCGGCAGTAGGGGGTGATCTCCTGGATCATTGCCGTCAGCTGCCGCACATAGCGGCCCTTGCTTCCGCTGCGGTAACGGACGTTGCTGAAGCCGTTGGAGGAGGTTTTGGACTCCTGCAGGTCCGGACGCCAGAGGACCTTCTCCGCCTGCGGGTGCCATCCAAGGTTGACCTGGTGGAGCCCTTCATTGTGGGTCAGGAAGATCACTTCCGCGGCAAGCTGCGCTTTGGCTGCGGGCGTCAGGGCGGCATCGAGCTGTTGAAGTAGTTGACGCCAGTCATCAAGCCAGGTTTCGGTGACCACCACCGGGGAGAAATTGACGTGCACCTCGTACCCGGCGTCGACGAAATCATTGATCGCGGCAATGCGTTCGGCAACCGGGGATGTCCGGACATCAATGGACTTCGCGAGGTGCGCGGGCATCAGCGAAAAGCGGATCCGGGTGTGCCCGCCGTGGTCCCACGTGAGCATGTCCCTGTTGACGTACTTTGTAGCGAATGACAGCTTGGCGGTGGGCAGTTCCCGGAAGAGCCCAACCAGGTCCTCCACGTTGTCACTGATCAGCGCATCCACGGAGCAGTCACTGTTTTCACCGATGTCGTAGACCCAGAGTTCGGGATCGCACTGGTTGGGTTCCAGCTTGATGCCCTGCCGGGTGGCGTGCCGTTCGAGTGCCGCGGCGATCTGGTTAATGTTGGCAAAGACGGTGACCGGGTTGCTGTACCCCTTGTGGCGGGGGACGTAGCAATAGGCGCATGCCATGGCGCACCCGTTCGCCGCGGAGGGGGCGATAAAGTCTGCCGAGCGCCCGTTGGGCTTCACGGTCAAGGACTTCTTCACTCCGAGGACCAGCGCTTCGGTCTTGATCCGGGACCACCGCGGCACGTTGGTTTCGTCGCCGTGCAGTTCCGGGATGTTCCAGTGGTTCTCGACAGGTACGACGTCGGCCTCCGGCCAGCGCTCCACGATCTCGCGGCCACGGGGCAATTCCAGCGCCTCCGGCTGGGCGAAGATGCGCCTGATCTGCAGGAGCCGATGGAATTCCATGCAGCTATTCTTCCGAATGGCTGCAGCCTCTGCGGGCGGTTAAGCCAAGGGTTCACGCTGTTCGGCTACCTCCGGCGCACCAGCTTCCCCGATGCTGCCCGCGCTCCGGACCCGGTCAGCAGCGAGGATTCCGTCCCGCACCGCTGACCTGATAACCCCGTAAAGAATGTAAAAGAAGACAAGCGGCAGCACCACGAACATGACAATTTCCAAAACTTCCCCCAAACATGCAAATGCCAGGAACGGCCTTGCCAGCGTACGTCCTGTTACTCGACGACGGTAGTTGTCTTTTAGGCCTGTATTGGAAGAGGGGTCACGTCCGGAGCTGGATCCGTCAGCAAGCGCGCATGGGTCTCTACGTCGAACCGTTGGTCGCCGTACCTGAGTTTCCTGCGTTCTATCCCTTCAGGAACAAAGCCTGCGCGGGTAGTGGCCTTGCAGGATGCGGGATTGTTAACGCGATGTCCCAGCCCAATCCGGAACAAACCCTCCACGGGCGAAGTTCAACAACCATGCCTCCCATCCTGCCCCGCCAAGGCAGCAGACGGCGGCAGGCGGCACTCCTGCCCGTGACCTTGTCTTGCCCTGAGGCCGCTGCGTGTGTGTAGGTAGGAATTGCAAAGACGTGCCTGACCTACGGATAAGGAACAACCACGAATGACTGGAACAACAACAGTGGAGCGCGCCCAGCAGCTCAAGGCCCTCCACGAAGCACCGGAAATCCTCCAGGTGATCAACGTGTGGGATGCCATTAGTGCAGCAACCGTCGCGGCACTGCCGGAGACCAAAGCGATCGCGACGGCGGGTCACTCGATCGCAGCCGCGCTGGGCTACGCGGATGGCGCCATGCCGTTGGACGTGGCCCTGGAGGGTGTCAAGAGGATCGTGGACGCCGTGGACCTGCCTGTCACTGCAGACCTCGACGACGGCTACCAGGACCCTGCCGAGACCATCCGGCGAGCCATCGGACTCGGCATTGCCGGTGCCAACGTTGAGGACAGGCTGCGGCCGTTCGATGAAGCAGTCTCCCGCGTGGCGGCGATCGTCCGGGCCGCCGAGGCGGAGGGCGTGCCCTTCCAGCTCAACGCCCGCACCGATGCGCTGGTCCGTGCCGGGGACCGGCCGGTCAAGGACAGCATTGAGGATGCCGTCGCCAGGGGCCGTGCCTTCCTCGACGCCGGCGCGGCACTGGTCTTTGTCCCGGGCGCCCTGACCCGGGAAGTCATCGAACCCCTCGTCGACGGCCTCGGCCGCGGAAAGCTGTCCATCATCGGTGCACCCGGTGCGCTCCCGGCAGCCCAACTCCAGGAACTCGGCGTGGCGAGGGTCTCGTACGGCCCCTTCACCCAACGGGTGGCTCTCCGGGCACTGCGCGACCTTGCCACGGATCTCTACGGGTCCGGCGTCATTCCCGCTGATACCCCCGCGCTGAACTAGGGAGGGAGCGGAGGAAGGGACGGCACTCCACATGCCGTCCCGTTCGCCCCGGTAAATCAGCTCATCAGGCGGTTCTCTGCCCGCAGTTGTGCCCTGCCCCCAATCTTCCTGCCAACCCTTTAGTAGGTCCCCTACAAAATGGGCCCTGCTCTGTCCCAGTAACGTCGGCAGTACATTAGATTCCGCTTGTTCAACCCCGACAGGACTGCCATGAGCAACACCGACACCGCCGTCACCTCCAGCCTTTCCTCCAAACGCCGCCGCTGGAACGCCACAGACCTGGGCCTCATCGGCGTCTTCGCTGCACTGGTGGCCGGCGCCGCGCTCGTACCCGGCCTGGCCGTCAACGGCTTCGGCGTGCCCATCACCTTCCAGACCCTCGCCGTGATGCTGACCGGCCTGGTGCTCGGACCGGGAAGGGGCTTTGCCGCCGTAGGCCTCTACACCCTTCTGGGCCTTGCCGGACTGCCCATCTTCAGCCAGGGCCGCAGCGGCCTGGGCATCCTCGCCGGCCCGTCCGCGGGCTACATCATCGCGTTCCCCATCGCTGCCGCACTTGTCGGCTGGCTGGCAACTGTCGTGATCCGCCGCACCACCAAGGCCCGCGCGCTGTGGTTTTTCCTCGCCGCCACGGTCACCAGTATCCTCACCGTCCACACCCTGGGCGTCGCCGGCATCGCCCTTAACACCAAGGCCACCCTCGGACAGGCCTTCTTCAGCGACCTCGTCTTCTACCCCGGAGACATCATCAAGAACATCCTCGCCGCCGGCATTGCCGTTGCCCTGCACCGCGCTTTCCCGGACCTCCTGGTCCGCCGCTCGCGCCGCAGCAACCCGCCCGTCCAGCCCGCCAAGGCCTAGGAAGTAAGCAATGCCAGTTGTCACCTTTGACCAGGTAACAGTCGCCGTGGAAACGGACCACTCCCCCGTCCCTAAAGTCCTCCTCGACGGCGTGAACCTCCGCCTGGCGGAACGCCGCGTGGGCGTCATTGGTGCCAATGGTTCCGGGAAGTCCACGCTGCTGCGCCTGGTGAACGGGCTCGTCCAGCCAACCGTTGGGAAAGTAGCGGTTGACGGCGACGACACAGTCCGCGCGGTCAGGAAAGTCCGCCGGAGCGTCGGGTTCGTCTTCACCGACCCGCTGTCCCAGCTGGTCATGCCCACCGGCCGGGAGGATGTTGAGCTGTCGCTGCGCCGCTCTGTCCGGAACGGCCGGGAACGGCAGGCCATGGCTGAAGCCGCGCTCGACCACCTTGGCCTGCTGCCCCTGGCCGACCAAAGCATCTACGAACTCTCCGGCGGGGAACGCCAGCTGATGGCGCTCGCGGCCGTCCTGGCGGTCGAGCCTGCGGTTCTGGTCCTCGATGAGCCCTCCACGCTCCTGGATCTCAGGAACCGCGAACTGCTGCGCCACACCCTTGCCGGACTGGAGCAGCAGGTCATCATGTCCACCCATGACCTCGAGCTTGCCCTGGACATGGACCGGGTCCTGGTGGTCGAGGGTGGGACGGTGGCGTTCGACGGCGCCCCGGCAGACGCCGTCGCGTTCTACCGTGCCCTGTGCCTGGACGGGATGCGGCACCCCGCCGGCCCGGGCCGCAACCCGGCCGCGCCATGAGGGGCCACGGTTTCCTGCTGGCCAACTTTGTGCCGGGAAACTCCTTCATCCACCGGTCACCCCTGGCCCTGAAGTTCCTGCTGGTCTTCGCCTGCGGCCTGGCATCCTTCCTGATTGTCGACTGGCGCGTATCCCTGGTGGTGCTGGCTGCGCTGTGCGGGCTGTTCCTCCTGACCGGAGCCGGGCCGAAGCGGCTGGCGCGAGCGGTCCGCCCGATGCTTCCGGTGCTCCTGGTGATCGGGCTCTTTCAGTGGTGGCAACTCGGTGCGCCCACAGCGGGCAGGATCGTCCTGAACATCCTGGTCTGCGTGGTGGCCGCGTCCCTGCTGACCGCCACCACCCCCGTGCAGCGGCTGCTGGACGGCGTGGTGGCGGCCGCCACTCCATTCCAGCGTTTCGGCGCCGATCCGGAGCGGTTCGCCCTCACCATCGGGGTCATGCTGCGCAGCATCCCCTACATCGCCGGCACCTTCGCCGACGTCAGGGACTCCGCAAGGGCACGGGGGCTGGAGCGGAACCCGCGGGCACTGGTTTTGCCGGTTTTCATCACCTCCGTGGCCTACGCCCGCCAGACCGGTGAGGCGCTCGCAGCCAGGGGGCTCGGCGACGCCGAAGACCGCGGCCCCGGGGACTAAGCGGCGGCCGGACTGCGGGTCAGTCCAGCCGCCCGTAGCGCAGCAGGGCCGCCGTTCCCATGCCGCCGGCACTGCTGATCATGGCCAGCCCCAGCCTCCCGAGCGTTCCCGCCCGCCTCGCCTGGGCGAGCAGCCTGGTCACCAGGACGGCGCCGGAGGCACCGTACGCGTGCCCCAGGGCCAGCGCCCCGCCGTCAAGATTGGCGCGGGCAGGATCAATGCCCAACTCGTCAAAGCAGGCGAGGGTTTGGGAGGCGAACGCCTCGTTGAATTCCACCAGGTCCAGCCCGGCTGCCTCAACACCGTGGGTGGCGAGCAGTTTCCGTGCTGCCTCGGCCGCACCCACGCCCAGCACGTCCGGCTCCACCCCGGCGGTGCAGGTGCCAAGCACCAGGAGCCCGTCTTCGGCACCCAGGTAGCGGGCCCGCTGCAGGGAGGTCATGACGACGGCGGACGCGGCGTCCGCGTCGAAGCAGGAGTTTCCGGCGGTGACAGTTCCCCCGGCCACGAACGCGGCGGGGAACCGCCCCATGACTGCAGGGGTAAGCCCGCGCCTCGGGCCGTCATCAGCCGTTACCGTCCCCCCGGCCGTGGCCAGCGGAACAATTTCCTGCCCATAGCGGCCTTCCGCCATTGCCTCAAGGGCCTTCCGGTGGCTGCCGAGGGCAAAGGCGTCCTGCCGGTCCCGGGCAATGCCATACCGGCGGGCCACCGTCTCTGCGGCGACGCCCATGTCCGGGTCGCCAAAACTGGCCGGCACGAACTGGGCACGGCCGTAGAACTCCGGACCGCCGTCGGAATTCCTGTGCGCGCGCAAAGGAGCGGTACTGGTACTTTCCACTCCCCCCGCGAGATAGAGCGGGTTCCCGCCGGCGGCCACCAGCTGCGCGGCGAGGGCGATCGCGTCCAGGCCGGACCCGCACTGGCGGTCCACGGTGATGCCCGGAACACTGACGGGCAAACCGGCTTCCAGGAGGGCCAGCCGGGCAACATTTCCGCCGCCGCCCACCGCATTGCCTATAACGACGTCGGTCACGGCGCCGGGTGCCACAGCAGTCTCGTGGAGCAGGCTGTTCAGCACTGGGGCCAGTATTTCATGGGCGCGGACGGTCCGCAGGGCGCCGTTGGTCCGGCACACAGGGGTCCGGCGGGCCGCGATGATCACGGGCTGGCGGTCCGGCGGAAGAAGCTCAGCTGCCAAGGCTCTTGACCCGTGGATCCCTCTGGGCGATCCATTCCAGCAGCAGGTTACGGCTGACCTTGCCGCGGTCCGTGACGGGAAGCCCGGCGAGGACGAAGTACTGCAGCGGACGCTTGTCCCGGGCCAGGATGTCCTCCAGGCCTGCCCGTAACTGGGTTGCGGTGATCCCGCCATGGGAAGGGACGACGCCGGCCACCACCTTCTGCCCGCGCAGGTCGTCGGGCATTCCGGCGGCGATGGCAGCGGAAACGCCAGGCACCGCGCAGAGAGCCAGCTCCACCTCGTGCGGGTAGACGTTCCGGCCCGAGGTGAGGATCATGTCAGCCCGGCGGCCCAGGATATGCAGCCCGTCCGGGGCCAGGTAACCCTGGTCTCCCACGGTGTGCCAGGCGCCGAAGGACCGCAGGGCTTCGCCGTCGTCGCCCCACAGGTATCCGTTGCTGACCATGCCGCTGCGCACACAGATATTCCCGTACCCGCCGTCCGGCACCGGTTGGCCGGCGTCATCAAGGATGCGCACCTCAGCGCCGGGAAACGGCCGGCCTATGCAGGTGCTTCCGACGGCGGGTGGCTGGTTGGCTGAAAGGCCGGCGCCTGAGACGAAACTCAGTTCCGAAGCGCCGTAGTACTCGTAGATGGTGGCATTGGGAGCCCAGCGGCGGGCCGCTTCCAGGGTCCTGGCATCAAGCTTGGAGCCGGCGCAAATGATGGTCCGGATCCCGGATGCGTCCACGCATCCGGTCAGCCCGCGTTCGCTCAGCATCCGCAGCATGGTGGGCACCAGCACCAGGCGGGTCACGCGGTCATGGGTGATGGCTGCGTGGACGTCGCCAACGTCGAAATGCTCCAGGGTCTGGAATTCGGATCCGGCGTAGAGGCACTCGGCCAGGGCGTAGAGGTTCAGGCTGGCGGCCAGCGGCCCGGGAGCCAGGGTCACATCGTCCTGGCGGAGGCCGAAGAATTCGATGGAGGCCCCAAAGGATTCCTGCCATGAACGCCGGGACCGGGTGAACGCTTTCGGCACGGAGGTGGTGCCAGACGTGAGGCCGATGAGGAACGTTGAGCCGGGCGGGCCGTCGGCCAGGGGGTCGTCCGTAGCCACCGCTGCCGGTTCTGCTGACGACTGGACCCGCCGGACAATGTCCTCCTGCAGGTGAGCGGACCAGGCGGGGTCCAGGACGGCGCACTGGCGTCCGCCGGCCACGGCCGCGGCAAACTTCACCGCGAAATCGATGGAATTGGCTTCACACAGCGTGGTCACCGATTTCGTCTCTGGAACCATGCCAGCCGCCCTGCCCCGCAGTTCGGCCCAGGACAGCCGCCGGCCGGCGATGGCCACGGCTGTGCCGTGCGGACGCTCGGTGGCCCAGCGCTGGATTCGGTCAAGGAAAGGCATCGGATCAACTTTACCGGCGGCCCTGATTGGGTGGCCGATCCGCGGGTATTGTGACGATATGAGTTTCAATGACAATGTGCAGCTGGATCCGTCCCAGGTCCAGGACCGGCGGGGAATGGGCCGCGGCGTGAAAGTTGGCGGCGGCATCGGTGGCGGGCTGGTGCTGCTCGTAGCGCTGCTGCTGGGCATAGATCCCAACCTGCTGGGGGGCCTCACCGGCGGCGGCACAGCGGAACCCCAGACCCAGGGCAGTGCACCCGCCTGCAGCACCGGCGCCGATGCCGACGCCCGGCTGGACTGCCGGATCACCGGCACGGTCAACAGCCTGAACGCGTTCTGGCCAGGCTACCTGCAGCAGTACAACGTCCAGTACCCGCGGCCCGAAGCCGTGATCTTCACGGGCGGCACCAACACCGGGTGCGGTGCAGCGACGTCAGAGGTGGGCCCGTTCTACTGCCCCACGGACACCACCGCCTACTTCGATCCGGGGTTCTTCCAGGAGCTCGTGGACCGGTTCGGATCCTCCGGCGGCCCGCTCGCGCAGGAGTATGTGGTGGCCCATGAGTTCGGCCACCACATCCAGAACGTCCTCGGTGACCTGGGCCGCGCCCAGCAGGATCCGCAGGGCCCGGAATCCGGGTCCGTCCGCACGGAGCTGCAGGCTGACTGCTATGCCGGGCTGTGGGCCAAGTACGCGTCCACCACGCCGAACCCGGATACCGGCCAGCCGTACCTGGAGCCGTTGAAGCAGCAGGATGTCAACGATGCCCTCTCCGCCGCCGCCTCCGTGGGCGACGACCGCATCCAGAAGGCCGCCACCGGACGCGTTTCGCCTGAGGGCTGGACGCATGGCTCCAGCGAGGAACGCCAGCGATGGTTTGCCCGCGGCTACGAGTCAGGCGACATCAAGCAATGCGACACGTTCAGCGCCCCCACCCTCTAGCCCCGGCGCACCATTAAAAGCCCGACGGCCTGTCACCTTCGTGGAGAAGGTGACAGGCCGTCGTCGTACTTCAGGTTTTTCAGATGTTGAAGCCGAGGGCCCGCATCTGGTCCTTACCGTCGTCGGTAATCCGCTCGGGACCCCATGGCGGCATCCAGACCCAGTTCAGGCGCCAGTCATCCACAACGCTTTCCAGGGCTTTGCCCACCTGTTCTTCGAGGACATCGGTGAGGGGGCAGGCCGCCGTGGTGAGCGTCATGTCGATCAGGAGCGCACCGTCGTCATCGGAGTACTTCAGGCCGTAAAGCAGCCCAAGGTCCACCACGTTGACGCCAAGCTCGGGATCGATGACGTCCTTGAGTGCTTCCTCGACGTCTTCCAGGGCCGTGCGGCCCGGCACGATTTCGGTCATCGCAAGTCCTAACTAGGCCTGTGCTGCTGCGGGAGCTGCGGCCGTGCCGGCACCCTTGGCGTAGCGGTCGTAACCCTCTTCTTCAAGGCGGTCAGCCAGTTCCGGGCCGCCTTCTTCGACAACCTGGCCGTCAACGAAGACGTGGACGAAGTCAGGCTTGATGTAGCGCAGGATGCGGGTGTAGTGGGTGATGAGCAGCGTGCCCATGTTGCCCTCGGCGTGTGCGCGGTTGACGCCTTCGGAGACGATCTTGAGTGCGTCAACGTCCAGGCCGGAGTCGGTCTCGTCCAGCACTGCGAACTTCGGCTTGAAGAGCTCGAGCTGCAGGATCTCCACGCGCTTCTTCTCGCCGCCGGAGAAGCCCTCGTTGACGTTGCGCTCGGCGAAGTCGGCGTCGATGCGAAGCTTCCCCATGGCGTCCTTGACGTCCTTGGTCCAGGTACGCAGCTTGGGTGCTTCGCCGTCGATTGCGGTCTTCGCGGTGCGCAGGAAGTTGGTCATGGTGACACCGGGAACCTCCACCGGGTACTGCATGGCCAGGAAGACTCCGGCGCGGGCACGCTGGTCAACGCTCATCTCCAGGACGTCTTCGCCGTCGAGGGTGATGGAACCGCTGGTGACCGTGTAGCGGGGGTGGCCTGCGATGGTGGAGGCCAGGGTGGACTTGCCGGATCCGTTGGGGCCCATGATGGCGTGGGTTTCACCCGTACGGATGGTGAGGCTGACGCCCTTCAGGATCTCCTTGGTGCCCTGTTCCGTCTCAATGCTGACGTGCAGGTCCTTGATCTCAAGAGTTGACATGCTCTTCTTTCTGTTCGTTCGTAAGTCTGTGCTGCGGGGCGCTCAGTAGTTGTTTACTGCCGCGCCGTTCAAAACGTTGGTGACATCCACGTAGACGTCGTCGCCGTCGAGTTCTATGGCGAACACCGGAACGGGATCGTAGGCGGGAAGCTGGAGTGGCTGGCCGCTGCGCAGGTCGAACTGGGAGCCGTGTCCCCAGCATTCGATCGCGCAGCCTTCCACGTCGCCTTCGGACAGCGAAATGTCAGCGTGCGAGCAGGTGTCGCCGATGGCGTGGATGTCACCCATCGAATCCCTGACCACGGCTACCGGGTAGTCATCGATCAGGATGCGCAGCGCCTGCTTGACCTTGATGTCGTTGGAGCTGCACACCAGCTCGCCCTTGGGCTTACCACTCATGCGTTCCTGGCTGCCTGTCCTCTAGTTTTCCGTTGCCGCGAGTTCGCGTTCCACAGCCTCGGTCAGGCGCTCTTCGAGTGCCGGGACCTTGATCTGCTGGATGATCTCGTTGAGGAAGCCGCGGACCACCAGGCGGCGGGCAACATCCTCCGGGATGCCGCGGGCCATCAGGTAGAACAGGTGCTCGTCGTCGAAACGGCCGGTGGAGCTGGCGTGGCCGGCACCCTCGATCAGGCCGGTCTCGATCTCGAGGTTCGGCACGGAGTCCGCGCGGCAGCCGTCCGTCAGGACCAGGTTCTGGTTCTTCTCGTAGGAGTCGGTGCCTTCGGCCTGCTTCTGGATGAGGACGTCGCCCACCCAGACGGTGTGCGCGCCCTTGCCCTGCAGTGCGCCCTTGTAGAGGACGTTCGACTTGCAGTTGGCCAGGTTGTGGTCAACGAACGAACGGTGCTCCAGGTGCTGTCCCGCGTCGGCGAAGTAGAGGCCGAGGAGTTCGGCATCGGCGCCCTCGCCGGAGAACCGGACGTTGGAGTTCAGCCGGACGATCTTGCCGCCAAGGGTCACCGCGATGTGCTTGTACACGGCGTCCTTGGAAACCTCGGCGTCGTGCTGGGCCAGGTGGCGCGCGTCGTCTTCCCAGAGCTGGACGGAAACCACGGTCAGCTTGGCGCCTTCGCGGACGAAGACCTCCACGTTGCCGTTGTGGTCGGCGGAGCCGTCGTGCTCCAGGATCACCACGGCGCGGCTGTTCGCGCCGGCCTCAATGACGTGGTGCGTGTTGGTGCGGCGGCCTGCGCCGTTGCCGGTCATGACCACGCGGATGGGCTGGTCCAGTTCGGCGTCCGCGGGAATACGGATCAGCTGGGCCTCCTCCACGTTCGCGGAAGCGACGACGGCGGCACGGTCCGCGGGGACCAGCGTGGCACCGCGGGGGGCCTCGCCGGCGCGGAGGGCACCCTGGACGAAGGAGTCCGGGCCTTCGACGATGACGCCGAGAGCGCCGGCGTCCGAAGGCGTGTCCGAAAGCAGGTTGGCCAGCTCGCGGACCGGGGTAAAGCGCCATTCCTCTTCGCGGCCGTTGGGCAGGGCGAAGTCAGCGACGTCGTGGCTGGTGATGCGCTCCGCGCGGGAGGCCATGACCTGCGTTCCGTGGCTGTGGTGGCGGTCCACCTTGGAGGCGACCAGGTGCTCGCCTTCCTCAGTGAAACCGGCGATTGACGGCGCGCCGATGCGGGCCTTTTCGGTAGTAGCTTCGGCAGTCATTAACCGACGGATCCTTCCATCTGGAGTTCGATGAGGCGGTTGAGCTCGAGGGCGTATTCCATGGGGAGCTCACGGGCGATCGGCTCGATGAAGCCGCGCACGATCATGGCCATGGCCTCGTCCTCGGGCATGCCGCGGGACATGAGGTAGAACAGCTGCTCCTCGCTGACGCGCGAAACAGTTGCCTCGTGTCCCAGCTGTACATCGTCCTCGCGGATGTCGATGTAAGGGTAGGTGTCAGACCGCGAAATGGTGTCCACCAGCAGGGCGTCACAGCGCACGGTGTTAGCGGAGTGCTTGGCGCCTTCGCGGACCTGGACCAGGCCGCGGTAGGCTGCACGGCCGCCGCCGCGGGCTACCGACTTGGAGATGATGGAGCTCTTGGTGTTGGGCGCGATGTGGACCATCTTCGAGCCGGTATCCTGGTGCTGGCCTTCGCCGGCGAACGCGATGGACAGGGTTTCACCCTTGGCGTGCTCACCTACCAGGTACACGGCCGGGTACTTCATGGTCACCTTGGAGCCGATGTTGCCATCCACCCATTCCATGGTGCCGCCGGCTTCGCAGACGGCACGCTTGGTCACCAGGTTGTACACGTTGTTGGACCAGTTCTGGATGGTGGTGTACCGGACGCGGGCGCCCTTCTTGACCACGATTTCCACAACGGCTGAGTGCAGGGAGTCCGAGGTGTAGATCGGCGCCGTGCAGCCTTCAATGTAGTGGACGTAGGAATCCTCGTCGGCGATGATCAGGGTCCGTTCGAACTGGCCCATGTTCTCGGTGTTGATGCGGAAGTAGGCCTGCAGCGGGATGTCCACGTGAACGCCCTTGGGGACGTAGACGAAGGAGCCGCCGGACCATACTGCCGTGTTGAGCGAAGCAAACTTGTTGTCGCCCACCGGGATGATGGTGCCGAAGTACTCCTGGAAGATTTCCGGGTGTTCCTTCAGCGCCGTGTCGGTATCCAGGAAGATAACGCCCTGCTTCTCAAGGTCCTCACGCAGCTGGTGGTAGACAACCTCGGACTCGTACTGGGCAGCGACGCCGGAAACAAGGCGCTGCTTCTCAGCCTCGGGGATACCGAGCTTGTCGTACGTGTTCTTGATGTCCTCGGGCAGTTCCTCCCAACTGGTGGCCTGCTTCTCCGTGGACCGCACAAAGTACTTGATGTTGTCGAAGTCGATGCCCGAGAGGTCTGCACCCCAGGTGGGCATGGGCTTGCGGTCGAAGTACTTCAGCCCCTTGAGGCGAAGGTCCAGCATCCACTCGGGCTCGCTCTTCTTAGCCGAGATGTCGCGGACTACCTCTTCGTCGAGTCCACGGCGTGCGTTGGCGCCGACATCGTTCTTGTCAGCCCAGCCGTACTCGTAGTTGCCGATGCCGTGCAGCTCGGGATTCTTTTCCAGAATCTCCGAGATCACAGTGTTTTCGGCTACTGCTTTCTCTGATAGTTGGTCCGTCATCACGGCCTTTCTTGCTGATGGTTTGTTACTTCGTTCAGGCTGGCGGGGGCTGCGGAAGGCCTTGTGGGCCCGGGCGCAGACAGCCTGCCTGTGGGAATGTGGGTGGTGCAGACGTGCCCGCCGCGGGCCAGTGTGGACAGGCGGCGCACGTCGACGCCCACCAGCCGTGAAAACACTTCGGTTTCCACGTCGCAGAACACCGGGAAGCGGGCGGCGAGTTGCTGGATGGGGCAGTGGCCCTGGCACAGCTGGACGCTGGAGAGCGCGGCCGGCAGGGGCGCCTTGGCCTCGATGGAGGCTGCGGACGCAACGAAGTTGTCCCTGCTGAGTGCCTCGGCAAGAGCCCTGGCCCGGTCCGCGATGTCCGGACCTGCCTTGTCGATTTCGGGGGCGTAACGCCGCTCCATGTCAGCGAAGCGCTCTTCAGCGAAGGCACGGACGGCGTCCGGTCCGGCAGCTTTCTGGAGCTGCTGGAGCGCCAGCGCGGCAATGTCCAGGTAGTCGTTGCCCAGGCTCGACTGGCCTTCGGAACTGAGGACGTAACGGCGTGCGGGGCGTCCGGCGCCCGCTCCGGCCCTGGCCACCCTCTTGACTTCAATGATGCCGGCACGGGATAAATGGTCGAGGTGCCGGCGGACTGCCGCCGGAGTGAATCCCAGCATGTCGCCAAGCTCTGCCGCGCTGACCGGTCCGTGTTCCAGGACAGCCGAGAGGACGCGGTCGCGGGTGCGCTCATCGGCGTCAGCCACGGGACCGGGCACCGTTTGGGCGCGCCCTTCCTGGGCCTGCACGGCCCCGTGCCCAGCGAAAGGCACAGCAGTAGCATTGCTCACGGAATACACAACACAATCATGTCGTAATTTAGTCCCGGGCTCCAGTAAGGGCAGGCTACCTTCCCTCGGCAGCACCGGGAACCGGCAAGTACTACATCCCGTAGAATACTGGGGTGCGATCCCCCCAATCCCCCGTCCTGTCCATCAGTGGACTCGTTAAGGACGTCGGCCCGCTGGCCAGCCTGGACGGAAAGATGCTGAGGGTGGTCAGTGATGTCTCGCTGATCGCCGGGCGCGGCGAGGTGACGGCCCTGCTGGGACCCAACGGCGCCGGAAAGACCACCACACTTGAGTGCGCGCAGGGCCTCCAGCGGCGCAGCGGCGGAACCATCAGCCTCCTCGGCGAAGATCCTGCCTCTGCCGGGGCAGACTTGCGCTCCCGCGTCGGCGTGATGCTCCAGGATGGCGGGCTCCCGCCGTCGGCCAAGCCTGTGCCGCTGCTGCGGCACATCGCCGGCCTGTACGCGAACCCCTGGCCCGTGGAGGACCTGGTGGAGAGGCTGGGCATCGATACCTTCAGCCGCACCGGCGTGCGGAGGCTGTCCGGCGGACAAAAGCAGCGGCTTGCCCTCGCGGCGGCCCTGGTGGGCAGGCCCGAAGTCCTCTTCCTCGACGAACCGAGCGCCGGGCTGGACCCGCAGTCCCGCGCCCTCGTCTTCGACCTCATCTCCGAGCTCCGCAGCAGTGGAATGGGCATCATCCTCACCACCCACCTGATGGACGATGCGCAGCGCCTGGCCGACTACGTCTACATCATCGACGGCGGCCGCAACGTCGCCGAAGGAACAGTGCAGCAGCTCCTGCAGCGCGAACCGGCCGTTGGCAGCGAAGCGGACCACGTCCGGACTCTGGTGTTCGAAGCGCAGCCCGGCCTGGACGTTTCCGCTGTACTCCCACCCTCCATCGCCGTCGCCGAGACCCGCGCGGGCAGCTATTCCGTGACCGGTGCACTCACTCCGGGACACCTCGCGGCGCTGGCTGCCTGGTGGGAAGCGAAGGGCATCATGCCCGCCGCCATGAGCCTGCAGGCGCGTAGCCTTGAAGATGTCTTCCTGGACATCTCTGGAAAGGACATTCGATGAACGGGACCGGTACTGCCGCGGGCAGCGCTCCCGGGAACGGCCTCGCGGAAGCAGCCGGCGGCCGCCAACACCCTGCTTCCCTGCTTCGGCGCGTGCTCCTGCAGGGCAAATATGAAGCCGTCACCATGCTGCGGAACGGTGAACAGCTGATCCTTGCTGTGGTGCTGCCGCTGCTTGCCCTGATTGGCCTCACCGTCACGCCCTTCCTTGACGGACTGGGTCCGAGCCGCGTCAACGTGGCCGTCCCGGGCATCCTGGCCCTGTGCGCCATGTCCACGGCCTTCACGGGCCAGGGAATCGCAACAGGATTCGACCGCCGTTACGGCGTGCTCCGTTTCCTCTCCACCACCCCCCTTGGCCGCGGCGGCCTGATTGCGGGCAAGGTTCTCTCGGTGCTGGTGGTGCTGTGCCTGCAGATCGTGGTGGTGTCGGCAGTGGCGTTTGCCCTGGGCTGGCAGCCTGTTGCGGCGGGCTGGCTGCCCGGCCTTGTCCTGCTGGTCCTGGGTGCAGCGGCGTTCACGTCACTGGGCCTGCTGGTTGCCGGTACCGTCCGCCCGGAGGCAACGCTGGCCATCACCAACCTGCTGTGGATCCTGCTGGGTGCCATGGGAGGAATCGTGATTCCGGCTGACAGGCTTCCTGCCTTGGCACAATCCATTGTGCATTTCCTGCCCTCCGGCGCGTTGGGTGAATCCCTTCGCGACGCCTTCCTTCATGGCGCCCTGAACGGCGGGGCCGCCCTCATCCTGCTGCTCTGGACGGCGATTGCCGGGGCAGCAGCCATCCGTTGGTTCAAGTGGAATTGAGATATTCGTGAGCACGGCTTCGCGCCTCCCCCAGTTCGCCGGCCGCCTGGCAGCGCGGCTTCCCCGCACAGTCGACGCCAGGGTGCGCCGCCTGGCAGTGGCCTCCCTGATCGGGCAGACACTGCTGGTGGTGACCGGTGGCGCCGTGCGGCTGACGGCGTCCGGCCTGGGCTGCCCCACCTGGCCGCGCTGCACCGACACCTCGCTGGTCAACACGGCGGAAATGGGCATCCACGGCTTCATCGAGTTCGGCAACCGGCTCCTGACCTTCGCCCTCGCCGCCGTAGCGGCCCTCATGCTGGTGTATTTGTGGAACCTCCGCAAGGAACGCCGGGACCTTTTCCTGCTGGCGCTCGGCCTCCTGGCCAGCATCCCCGCCCAGGCCGTCATTGGAGGGATCACCGTCCTCACCGGCCTCAACCCGTGGGTGGTGGGCCTGCACTTCCTGGTGTCCATGGCTCTGGTGGTGTTCGCCACCCTGCTGGTCAACAGGGCCTATGGCCGCACCGGGCGTTACATGACGGTCTCCCTGCGTGCGTTGCCGGGGACCCTGCGTCCGGTGACGTCCGCCGTCGCGCTTTTCTCCGCCCTGGCCGTGATGCTGGGCGTGGTGGTCACCGGAGCAGGACCGCACGCCGGTGACGCAGATGCACCACGCAACGGCCTGGACTGGGATCTTTTCTCGCACATCCACGCCGTTCCGGCCTACCTGGTGACTGCGGGTTCCCTGGTGGCGCTTGTCCTGGTGCTGACGCGCCGCATAGCCGGTCCGTTCCGGACTGCAGTGTTCGGCCTGCTCGGGGTCACGGTCCTGCAGGCGGTCATCGGTTTCACCCAGTACTACAACGGCATTCCGGCCCTGCTGGTGGGCGCCCACATGCTGGGAGCCGCGCTGCTGATGGCTACGGCCAC
Source organism: Pseudarthrobacter sp. 1G09 (assembly GCF_050038305.1). Lineage (NCBI taxonomy): Bacteria > Bacillati > Actinomycetota > Actinomycetes > Micrococcales > Micrococcaceae > Pseudarthrobacter > Pseudarthrobacter sp. 1G09. Next base: position 2,215,828 of record NZ_CP188306.1, on the reverse strand, counting down.
GAATGCCTGGGACGTCGCCAGGTCCAGCCCGGTGGAGTAACCCATTAAACGCGAGGGTGCCCCGGTTCCAGACCGGGGCACCCTCGCGTTTAAAGGCCATTGACGTCGGCGTTCAGCCGGCTGCCGCGCCCGTGGCCTGCACCAAGGCTTGGGCCGGATCCAGGGCCTCGATGCCGTGCGGTGTCACCAGGACCACGCGGGCCGTGGCGATGTCGTAGAAAAGCCCGGTGGCCTGTACCTCCCCGGCGGCAATGGCGGGACCAACCAGCGGATGGTTGTCGAGCTTGCTGAGCTGGACTGCCACATTGACCATGCCCAGCTGGTCGAGGCGGCAGTAGCCCGCCTCAGCAGCGGCCCGCGCCACGGGGTGGCCCGCCAGCAGTTCAAGGTAGCTGGGACGGGCATGCCCCAGCCAGGCGTCGAACCCGGTACCCAGGCCCGGGTTCCCGGCGCCTTCGGCATCAGCGATGACAGCCTTCATGGCACCGCAGTTCGAGTGCCCGCACACCACGATGGTGTTCACCTCAAGTCCCTTGACCGCGAACGACAACGCCGAGTCAATGGAGGCGTCCTGGCCGTCATGGCACACCACATTGCCGATGTTGCGGAGGGTCAGGAGGTCGCCGGGGCCGCTGCTGGTGATGAGGTTGGGGTTGACCCTCGAATCGACGCACGCCACGAAGAGCGTATCCGGATGCTGCTGCTCCGCCAGGTCCTCCACCAGGGGACGGACCTGGTCAGCGAAGCGCCGGTGGTACTTGCTGATTCCCGCCAGGACTGCCGGCAGCCGTTCACTGCCGCGCCGGTCACAGGCATCGGCGCCGTCCGCGGTCCGGGAGTTGCGCGGCGGCAGGGGAAGTTCGCGGGCTTCCTGCCGCTGCGGTGCCCTGTGCTCGGCGTCCTGGAACAGCGTGTTTCCGTGTTCCTCAAGTTCGACGGAGCCGCCGGCGGCCAGGTACTGGTCGCGCCAGGCCACCAACGATTCACGGAAAGCGTGGTCCACGTAATCGGCGTTGAGTTCAACCACCACAGCGTTCCCTGCGGGCACCGAGTGCAATACGCGGTTCAGGCGCGGCAGGGCGAAGAAGCTGCACGATCCGGCGATGGTGATCCGCCAGGCCGACGACGGCGAGACCGGCTCGTGTACGCGGATGGCCGCGCGCAGGACGCGCCACAGCACGCTGGCCGCGGCAAGCGCCAGGCCAATGAGTACGCCCTCCAGCAGGTTGAGGAAGACGACGCAGAGGATGGTCACGACGTAGATCAGCAGGTCACCGGTGCGCCGGCTGGTTCGGATGTCAGCAACCTTGATCAGCTTGGCCCCAATGACCAGGAGCAGACCTGCCAGCACCGAGAGCGGGATGAGCTGGATCATGCCGGCGAAGAGTGCCGAGAAGATGAGGATCCACACGCCGTGCAGGATCGCGGAGGTCCGGGACTTGGCACCTGCTTCCACGTTCGTGGCGCTGCGGACAATGACACCCGTGACCGGCAGTCCACCCAGGGCACCGGAGAGGATGTTGGCAGTTCCCTGGCCCATCAGCTCCTTGTTGAGGTTGGTCCGCGGACCGGAGTGCATCTTGTCCACGGCGACGGCTGACAGGAGCGATTCGATACTGGCGATGAGCGCCATCGACAGGACAGCGAAGGCTACGGCCTGCCAGTTTCCTTCGGGCAGTGCCGGCAAGGCCACAGCGTCCAGCATCGAGCCCGAGAAGGAGATCCGTTTAACGCCCGGCGCCAGCGGCACCGACAACGCGGTGACGGCAGCAACAGCGGCCAGCGGGCCGGGGATTCTCCGTACGGCGGCGGGCAGATGCTTCCAGGCCACCAGGATGATCACCACGGTGAGCCCAAGCAGAGCCGCATGGATCTCAACATTGGTAATGGCCGCCGGGAGGTTGGCGAGGTTTTCGATGGCGGAGCCTGCCGGGCCGGAGCCGAGCAGCACATGGATCTGCTGGACCATGATGGTCACACCGATGCCGGCGAGCATCGCCTTGACCACCACTGGCGAGACCGCCAGTGCAGCCCTCCCCACCCGGCTCACGCCAAGCAGGAGTTGTACGACGCCGGCAGCGGCGGTGATGGCACAGGTGGCCTGCCAGCCGAACTCCTGGACCAGGCCGGCCACAATCACGGTCAGGCCGGCGGCAGGCCCGCTGACCTGCAGCGGAGCGCCGCCCAGGCTGCCGGCGACGATGCCGCCGACGGCTGCGGCGATGAGTCCGGCCATGATCGGCGCACCGGAGGCAGCGGCGATCCCGAGGGACAGTGGCAGCGCCACGAGGAAGACGACCAGGGAGGCGGGCACGTCCGCACCCAGGTTCGACAGGAAAGGCCGGAAGCGGTTGGCCCGGCCGCGCTGTCCTCCGGGCGGGCTGTGGTTGGAGGCTGTTGTTGCGGCTGGGCCGGGCGTCATGGGATTTCCTTTACTTCGCGGGAAAGATCCAGTCCACCGTATGCAGATTGTCACGCCTGGTGACACTTAAAGTGACGGATATGACAAAACTTGTAACCACATAAGTCCGCGCCTATGACATGGTGCGCCAAGGTTGGCCCGGGCTTTAAACGGCGAACGGCCCGGACTCGAAAGTCCGGGCCGTTCGCGGGTACATGGGGATGTCTAGCCGCCGATGACAGCTGGTCCGATGAAGGGATCCACGGCCAGGGCAATGAACAGCAGGGTGAGGTAGCTGATGGAACCGTGGAAGACCTTCATGGCCTTTTTGTCCGGGATGTCCTCACGCTGGGCGCGGTTGTAGAGGGCGTGCGACTCATAGAGGAACCAGGCGCCGGCCAGCACGGCAGTGACCGTGTAGACCCACCCGGCGCCACCGGCCGGAACCATCAGCAGCGAACAGGCCACCATGGCCCAGGCGTACAGGACCACCTGGACGGACACCACCTTGGCGCCGGCGATGGCTCCAAGCATGGGCACATTGGCGTTGCGGTAGTCCTCGCCGTAGCGCATGGACAGCGGCCAGTAGTGCGGCGGCGTCCAGAGGAAGATCACCATGAAGAGGATGATGGCCGGCCATTCCACCGAGTTGGTGACGGCGGCCCAGGCAATCAGCACCGGGAAGCAGCCCGCTGCTCCGCCCCAGACGATGTTCTGGGCCGTGCGCCGCTTCAGGATGATGGTGTAGATCACGACGTAGAAGAAGATGGCTCCAAGCCCGAGCCAGGCCGACAGCGGGTTGGCGCCAAACCACAGAATGGCGATGGCCGCAGCGCCCAGCAGCCACGAAAAGACCAGCGCTTCGCGAGGGGTGACTTCCCCGGTGACCAGGGGCCGGTTTTCGGTACGGGCCATCAGTTTGTCGATGTCGCGGTCAATGTAGCAGTTGAACGCGCCGGCGCTGCCCGCGGCGAACGCACCGCCTACCAGCGTGGCCAGGATCAGGCCGATGGACGGGAAACCCCGCTCTGCGTAGATCATGGTGGGCAGCGTGCTGACCAGCAGCAGTTCGATGACGCGCGGTTTGGTGAGGGCGAGATACGCCTTGGCCTTACGTGCAAACCCTGGACCGGAGGCCCGGGAAGCGTTCAGCGGCGTATCTGTTGTGCTCACGGTGGCAGTCACCCGTTCTGTGTGGCAGTTGTGTCTGGCATTGCAGCTGCGGGCGGTTGAAAAGGTCCGGCGCCCGGCATTGGCCTCCGAATATCATACCGCGCCGCCACCCGCCCAAAGCCCGGCTGATATGCGCACTTGATTGCTCGCAGCCCGATTCGAGCAGATTAACTCATCCTCACTTCAGCCTTATTCATAAAAGGGGAAATTGCGTCCAAAACGTGAGATTTCAGCCTCCCGAAGATTGGAATGGAGCTAAGCTGTCACCAGATCAGCGCGCGGCAGGAAAGCGGTGGAAAACGCATTCCCACATGGCCCGCGGCTGGACGAGAGACCAACATTCGACGGCGACTGGTACACACCGCAACGGGCGCCCCATTTCGTGCCTACAACCGGACCGGGTGTGCCGTGCGCCGTCAGCAAAGAGAGGGGCCCGGTTTTCGTGCCACATTTGGAAGAGCAAGAACTGTCCTGGACCAGCCTGGATGAGCGTGCCGTGGACACCATCCGCGTCCTGGCCGCAGATGCTGTGGAGAAGGTGGGCAACGGACACCCCGGTACGGCGATGAGCCTGGCACCGGCCGCGTACCTGCTGTTCCAGAAGCTGATGCGCCACGATCCGCGGGATCCGCAGTGGCTGGGCCGCGACCGGTTCGTCCTGTCCCCCGGCCACACCTCGCTGACCCTGTACATCCAGCTGTTCCTTGCCGGCTACGGCCTGGAACTCAAGGACCTGGAAGCCCTGCGGACCTGGGGTTCACTGACCCCGGGCCACCCCGAGTACAAGCACACCGCCGGCGTGGAGATCACCACCGGTCCCCTGGGCCAGGGCCTGGCGTCCTCGGTTGGCTTCGCGTACTCCCAGCGCCGCCAGCGCGGCCTGTTCGACGCCGAAGCCGCACCGGGCACCAGCCCCTTCGACCACACCATCTGGGTCATCGCATCAGACGGCGACCTGCAGGAAGGCGTCACGTCCGAGGCTTCCTCGCTGGCCGGCCACCAGGAACTCGGCAACCTCGTGGTCATCTACGACGAGAACCACATCTCCATCGAGGACGACACCGACATTGCCTTCACCGAGGATGTCCTGAAGCGCTACGAAGCCTACGGCTGGCACATCCAGCGGGTGGACTGGACCAAGACCGGCGAATACAAGGAAGACGTCCAGGAGCTGTACTCCGCCCTGCGCGCCGCCAAGGCCGAGACCTCGAAGCCCTCCATCATTTCGCTGCGCACCATCATCGGCTACCCGGCTCCCAAGAAGCAGAACACGGGCAAGATCCACGGTTCCGCGCTGGGTGCCGAGGAAGTTGCAGCGCTGAAGGAAGTCCTGGGCTTCGACCCCGCCAAGTCCTTCGACGTGGACCAGGAAGTCCTGGCCCACGCCCGCTCTGTGGTTGACCGCGGCGCGGAAGCCCGCAAGGAATGGGAGGAGTCCTTCAACGCCTGGCAGGCCGCCAACCCCGAAGGTTCAGCCCTGCTGCAGCGCATCGAGGCCCGGGAACTTCCCGAAGGCCTCGACGCCGCCCTTCCGGTCTTCCCGGCCGGCAAGGACGTCTCCACCCGCGCTGCTTCCGGTAAGGTCCTGAATGCCCTGGGCCCGGTCATGCCCGAACTCTGGGGCGGCTCCGCCGACCTCGCCGAGTCGAACAACACCACCATCGAGGGTTCGCCGTCGTTCGTCCCGGCTGCCAAGCAGACTGACGCATGGAAGGGCAACCCCTACGGCCGCGTGCTGCACTTCGGCATCCGTGAGCACGCCGCCGCGTCGATCGTCAACGGCATCAGCCTGCACGGCAACACCCGTGCGTTCTCCGGCACGTTCCTGATCTTCAGCGACTACCAGCGTCCCGCCATCCGCCTGGGAGCCCTGATGGGTGTTCCGTCGCTCTACGTCTGGACACACGACTCCATCGGCCTGGGCGAGGACGGCCCCACGCACCAGCCGGTGGAACAGCTCGCCTCGCTGCGCGCCATCGTGGGCCTGGACGTAGTCCGCCCCGGCGATCCCAATGAGGTTGCCGTGGCCTGGAAGACCATGCTGGAGAACCACAGCAACCCTGCCGGCATCGTCCTGACCCGCCAGAACATCCCCACCTGGGAGCGCGGTGAAGGAGCAGCCGACGGCGACACATTCGGTGCCGCATCCGGCGTCGCCAAGGGCGGTTACGTCCTGGCCGAAGCAGCCAAGGACGGCGCCACCGTCCCCGCCGACGTCATCCTGATCGCCACCGGGTCCGAGGTCCAGCTGGCCGTCCAGGCACGCGAAGCCCTGCAGGCCGAAGGCATCGCCGCCCGCGTCGTCTCGATGCCCTGCGTCGAGTGGTTCAACAAGCAGGACGCCGCCTACCGCGAATCGGTGTTGCCCGCCGCGGTCAAGGCCCGCGTCTCCGTCGAGGCCGGCCTCTCCCTGGGCTGGAAGGAATTCGTCGGCGACGCCGGCCGTTCCGTCAGCCTGGAGCACTATGGCGCTTCAGCGGACTACAAGCGCCTTTTCCAGGAGTTCGGCATCACCGCGGAGGCAGTCGCCGCCGCAGCCAAGGATTCCCTCGCAGGCCTGAACGCCTAACAACGACTTCCAGGAGATAACCATCATGACCACTCCCACCCAGCAGCTCTCCGAAGCCGGAGTTTCCATCTGGCTCGATGACCTGTCCCGCGGACGCCTCGATACCGGCACCCTCCGCAAGCTCATCGAGGAAAAGAACGTGGTTGGCGTGACCACCAACCCGTCCATCTTCCACGCCGCGATCACCGCAGGCACCGACTACGACGCCACCATCGCTGCCAAGGCAGCAGCGGGCGCCAGCGTGGAGGAGACGATCTTCGAGATCACCACCACCGACGTCGCCGACGCCTGCGACCTGTTCGCCCCGGTGGCGGCAGCCACCAAGGGTGTTGACGGCCGCGTCTCCATCGAGGTGGACCCCCGCCTCGCCTGGGACACCAACGGCACCATCACCGAGGCCAAGCACCTTTACAAGAAGGTCAACAAGGACAACGTCCTGATCAAGATCCCGGCCACGATCGAGGGCCTGGAAGCCATTACCGCCACGCTGGCCGAGGGCATCAGCGTTAACGTGACCCTGATCTTCTCCCTCGAGCGTTACCGCGCGGTCATCAACGCCTTCCAGGCAGGCCTGGAGCAGGCGAAGGAAAACGGGCACGACCTTTCGAAGATCCACTCCGTGGCATCCTTCTTCGTCTCCCGCGTGGACAGCGAAATCGACAAGCGCCTCGACAAAATCGGCACGGACGAAGCCAAGGCCCTCAAGGGCAAGGCCGGCCTGGCCAACGCCCGCCTCGCCTACCAGGTGTACGAGGAACTCTTCGCCACCGAACGCTGGGCGCTCCTCGCTGAAGCCGGCGCGCTCCCCCAGCGTCCGTTGTGGGCCTCGACCGGTGTGAAGGACCCGGCCTACCCGGACACACTCTACGTGACCGAACTGGTTGCTCCCGGCGTCGTGAACACCATGCCGGAAAAGACCCTGGACGCCACGTTCGACCACGGCGTGGTCACGGGTGACACAGTTTCCGGCACCTACGCCGACGCCAACGCCACCCTGGATGCGCTCGAAAAGCTCGGCGTCTCCTACAACGAAGTCGTCGCCCTCCTGGAATCCGAGGGCCTGGATAAGTTCGTGGCCAGCTGGAAGGAACTGCTGGCCGATGTCGAAGGCGCCCTCGCCTCTGCACGGAAGGCCTCCTAACCACCCATGAGCACACTCAGCTACGAAGCCACCGGTGCCGCGCAGCAGGCACTCGAACAGCACCTTCCCGCCCTCGTTGAGGACAGGATTGCCACCCGGATCTTTGCGAAGGACCATACCCTCTGGGGTCCCGACGCTGAGTCGGAATCAGCAATCCGCCTCGGCTGGGTCGAGGCTGCAACGGTCTCCCAGCCGCTGGTGAAGGACATCCTGGAACTGCGCGACGCCCTCCGGGCCGAAGGAGTCACCCGTATTGCCCTGTGCGGGATGGGCGGATCCTCGCTGGCCCCCGAGGTCATCGCCGGCACCGCCGGCGTCGAGCTGACTGTGCTGGACAGCACGGACCCTGACCAGGTCCGTGCTGCCCTGGCGGACCGCCTGGCCGAAACCGCCATCGTGGTCTCTTCCAAGTCGGGTTCCACCGTGGAAACCGACTCCCAGCGGCGCGTCTTCGAGAAGGCGTTCAACGACGCCGGCATCGACGCCAACAGCCGGATCATCATCGTCACCGATCCGGGTTCGCCCCTGGACAAGGCCTCCCGTGAAGCCGGCTACCGCGCCGTCTTCAACGCCGACCCCAACGTTGGCGGCCGCTTCTCCGCACTGACCGCGTTCGGCCTGGTGCCCTCCGGCCTGGCCGGCGTGGACATCCAGGCGTTCCTGGACGAAGCTGACGAAGCTGCAGAGGTCCTGAACGACGACGCCCCCGAGAACATCGGCCTGGCCCTCGGAACCGCACTGGGCGGCACCAGCCCGCTGCGCAACAAGATCGTCATCGCCGAAGACGGCTCCGGCATCGTGGGCTTCGCGGACTGGGCCGAGCAGCTCATCGCCGAATCCACCGGCAAGCTCGGCACCGGGGTGCTGCCCGTTGTGGCAGGTCCCGACTCCCCCGAGGTCAACTCCGGCGCGAAGGACGTCCTCGTGGTCCGCCTCGTGGCCGCGGATGCCGACGTCGAACTCGGTGAAAACGAAGTTGCCATCGCGGGCGGCCTCGCCGCCCAGATGATGGTCTGGGAGTTCGCCACGGCAGTTGCCGGCAGGCTCCTGGGCATCAACCCGTTCGACCAGCCTGACGTGGAAGCCGCCAAGGTTGCGGCCCGCGGCCTCCTGGACGCGCAGCCTGAACCCACTCCCGCAGCGTTCGTAGACGGTTCCATCGAAGTCCGCGGCGGGGAATGGCTCGGCGGCGCGTCAACGGCCGCAGAAGCTGTCAGGGCACTGCTGGACACCCTCCAGCCGGACAGCTACCTCAGCGTCCAGGCCTACTTCGACCGGCTGGCCTTCGCGCAGCTTGAAGGCGTCCGCGACGAGTTCGCGGCGGTGACGGGACGCCCCGTGACGTTCGGGTGGGGTCCCCGGTTCCTGCACTCGACCGGCCAGTTCCACAAGGGCGGCCCCGCCATCGGCGTGTTCCTCCAGGTGACGGCTGAGTCCACGGAAGACCTCGCCATCCTCGAACGTCCCTTCACCTTCGGCGAACTGATTTCCGCCCAGGCCGCCGGTGATGCCCAGGTCCTCGAGGAGCACGGCCGCCCCGTGCTCCGCCTGCACCTGACCAACCGAGCCGCTGGCGTGGCACAGCTGCAGGACATCGTTTCTGCACTGTCTGCCCGGGCATCCGCTACCGAAAGCTAAGGCGCACAAGCAACATGCCAGACACTGAATACGGCAGGACTTCCGGAACACGTTCCGGAAAGTCCGGCCGGAATCCCCTGCGGGATCCGCGTGACCGCCGGTTGAACCGGATTGCCGGTCCGTCGTCGCTGGTGCTCTTCGGGGTTACCGGCGACCTCGCCCGGAAGAAACTGATGCCGGCCGTGTATGACCTCGCCAACCGGGGGCTGCTGCCGCCGAGTTTCGCGTTGGTCGGGTTCGCCCGCCGTGAGTGGGACAAGGAGGACTTCGCCGCTGAGGTGAAGGCCTCCGTCCAGGCCCACGCACGGACCCCGTTCGATGAGGCCGTCTGGAACCAGCTCTCCGAGGGTATCCGGTTCGTCCAGGGTGAATTCGACGACGACGCTGCGTTTGAGCGGCTCGGCGAGACCATCAAAGAACTCGATGATGTCCGCGGCACCCGCGGGAACCACGCGTTCTATCTGTCGATCCCGCCGAAGGCCTTTGAACAGGTCTGCCGGCAGCTGTCCAAGCACGGGCTGGCACAGGCCGACGGCGACAAGTGGCGGCGCGTGGTCATCGAGAAGCCGTTTGGCCACGACCTCCAGTCCGCGCGTCAGCTGAATGACATTGTTGAATCGGTTTTCCCGCCGGACGCGGTGTTCCGGATCGACCATTACCTGGGGAAGGAAACGGTCCAGAACATCCTGGCACTGCGTTTCGCCAACCAGCTGTTCGAGCCGCTGTGGAACGCGAACTACGTGGACCACGTCCAGATCACCATGGCGGAGGACATCGGTACCGGTGGGCGGGCCGGGTACTACGACGGCGTGGGTGCAGCCCGCGACGTCATCCAGAACCACCTGCTCCAACTGCTCGCGCTCACAGCGATGGAGGAGCCCATTTCCTTCAACGCCGATGACCTGCGCGCGGAGAAGGAAAAGGTCCTGGCAGCGGTCAAGCTCCCCGAGGACCTGTCCACCCACTCGGCCCGAGGCCAGTTCACCGGTGGCTGGCAGGGTGGCGAGCAGGTCCAGGGCTACCTGGAGGAAGAGGGGATCCCCGCGGACTCCACCACGGAGACCTACGCCGCTGTGCGGGTGGACATCCACACGCGCCGCTGGTCAGGAGTCCCGTTCTACCTGCGTGCCGGCAAACGCCTGGGCAGGAGAGTCACGGAGATTGCCGTGGTCTTCAAGCGCGCCCCCAACCTGCTGTTCCGTGACCATGGTGAGGACGACTTCGGGCAGAACGCGGTGGTCATCCGCGTCCAGCCTGACGAGGGCGTCACCATCCGGTTCGGTTCGAAGGTCCCGGGCACCCAGATGGAAGTCCGGGATGTGACGATGGACTTCGGCTACGGACACTCGTTCACCGAGTCCTCCCCCGAGGCCTACGAGCGCCTGATCCTGGACGTACTCCTGGGTGAGCCCCCGCTGTTCCCCCGGCACGAGGAAGTGGAACTGTCCTGGAAGATCCTTGACCCCTTCGAGGAATACTGGGCTCAGCTGGACGAACAACCCGAACCCTACGCCCCGGGATCCTGGGGCCCGGCCTCTGCTGATGAGCTGCTGGCCCGTGACGGACGAACCTGGAGAAGGCCATGATTGTCGATTTGCCGGACACCACCACCTCGAAGGTGTCCAAGAAACTCATGGCCCTGCGGGAACAGGGCGGCGTGATCGCCCTGGGCCGGGTCCTGACCCTCGTGGTGGTGACGAAGTCCGGCCTTGAAGAGGAAGCGATTGAGGCCGCAAACGATGCCAGCCGGGAACACCCTTGCCGGATCATCGTCCTCGCCGACGCCGGAAAGGACGCTGGTGACCGCCTGGACGCCCAGATCCGGGTGGGCGGTGACGCCGGCGCCTCGGAGGTGATCGTGCTGCGCGGTTACGGCCAGCTCGCCCACGAAAGCGAATCGCTCGTCGCGGCGCTGCTGCTTCCGGACGCGCCGATTGTGGCCTGGTGGCCGCATGGCGCCCCGGAGAATGCCTGCGAAACCTCCATCGGCGCCATCGCGCACCGCCGGATCACGGACTCCGCGAATGAACCCGACCCCCAGGCGGCTCTCGAACGCATCCACGGCACTTACAAGGCCGGTGACACCGACCTCGCCTGGACGAGGCTGACGAACTGGCGCATCCAACTCGCCGCAGCCCTCGACGAAGCGGATTCCTCTCCCGTTACGGCCGTGGCTGTGGAAGGTGCCTCGGACTCGCCCAGCACCATCCTGCTGGCCGCCTGGCTGACACTCACCCTGGATGCCCCCGTCACCATCGTGGCGGATCCGGCAGGAACCGGTATCCGGCGGGTCAGGCTCACCCGGCCCGGCGGTGACGTCCAGCTGTTCCGCCCCGGGCTCTCGGTGGCGGAGCTCACCCAGCCCGGGCAGCCTGCCCAGCGGATCTCCCTCCCGCGCCGCAGCCTCCGTGACTGCCTAGCCGAAGAACTGCGCCGGCTCGATCCGGATGAGGTGTTCGGCGAAGTGATTACTATTGGACTGCCACGTACAAACCTAAGGAGCGTCCGGCCCAGTGAGCGTTGACCCAAGAGTAAGCATTCATCCCGATTCGTCCGTGCTGATGGCTGCCATCGCGGCACGCCTGATTACCAAGCTCGTCGATGTCCAGGACAAACACGGTGAGGCAACCGTCGTCCTGACCGGCGGTACGGTGGGCATCGGCACGCTGAAGGCTGTTGCAGACTCTCCGGCGGCTCCGGCCGTCGACTGGTCAAAGGTGAATTTCTGGTGGGGAGACGAGCGGTTCGTGGGATCTGCCGACGGCGACCGGAACACCAGGCAGGCGCACGACGCCCTGCTGAAGCACATTCCCGTGGATCCGGAGCGGATCCACGAACCCGGTTCCTCGGACGACTTTGAGACGCCTGAAGAAGCGGCTGATGATTATGCGCGTCGGCTCCGTGAGGCGGCAGCCGCCGAACATGCCGCCGACATGTCCGACGACCGTCCGGAAGAGCCCGGGGTCCTCCCCCGGTTTGATGTTGTCCTGCTGGGTGTGGGTCCCGACGCGCATGTTGCGTCGCTCTTCCCCGAGCAGGCAGGCGTCCGCGAGAAGGAACGCACGGTGGTGGGGGTGCGCAATTCCCCAAAGCCTCCGCCGCTGAGGATTTCGCTGACGCTGCCGGCCATCAACACTGCCGCTGAGGTCTGGATGGTGGTGGCCGGCGAGGATAAGGCCGGTGCCGTCGGCCTGGCCCTCGCAGGAGCCACCCCGGTCCAGGTCCCCGCGGCGGGGCCGCGGGGAACGTCCCGGACCTTGTGGCTCATCGACGAGAATGCGGCTTCACGGGTCCCGCAGCAGCTCGTCCGGAAGGACGCCGCGGGCGCGTAGCCGTTCCAGCGCTCCGGCCAGTACGTCTTCGGCGTCCTGGTCGGAGCGCCGCTCTTTAACGTACTCGAGGTGCGTTTTGTAGCCGTCGTCGAGGGCCTCTGTGCTGGCGGCCTCGGAACCGTCCCTGGATGCCAGAGCTCCGCAGCGCCGGCAGTCCCAGACGGCCGGGATCTGGACGTCTGGGAGCTGCAGGAAAACGGGCACCGTGACGTGCCCCTTTGCACACCAGTACGAAACCCGGATCCTGGGCAGCGGGTTGCCGTGGTCGGCGCCGCCTTGGAGGCTTGAGCCTGACCCCGCTGTCACCCCAGCCCGCGTACCGCGGAAACCTGACACTGGATGGACCATCGGAACTCCTGCCTCGGGATGACTGGTTCTGCCGGTTAAAACAAAACTGTGGCTGTCGGAAGCCGACAGCCACAGTTTAGTTCGCAGTGCCGCGGGGCGGGAGGGCCCAGCGGCATACCAGTACATGAAGTTTGGCGTCAGGAGTCCCCGGCGCCGCTGAACCTCATGATCAGTCCCAGGGCGATAATGACGATTCCCCAGGTCACGCCGAGGATGATGGTGAACCTGTTGAGGTTGCGTTCAGCCACACCGGACGAGCTGAGTCCTGAGCTCATGCCGCCGCCGAACATATCCGACAGCCCGCCGCCACGTCCCTTGTGAAGGAGGATGAGCAGCGTCAGCAGGAGGCTGGTGATGCCCAGGAGGATCTGCAGGATGACATGAAGAACGTCCACGACGGCCTTTCAGGAAGTTAGTGGGGCGGGAGTGTGTGCGCCGGGACGGACTAGTCCGTCACCAGGTGACTCTCGAACCTGACAATATTAGCAAACTCAGCCGGGTCCAGGCTGGCGCCACCCACAAGCACGCCGTCAACGTCGCGCTCCTTCAGGATGGCTGCTGCGTTGTTGGCCTTAACCGAGCCGCCGTACAGCAGCCGGGTCTTGGCAGCAACGTCCGCGCCGAACAGTTTCTCCAGCTCGGCCCGGATGGCGGCGCACATCTCCTGCGCGTCCTCCGGTCCGGCAACCTCGCCCGTTCCGATGGCCCATACGGGTTCGTAGGCAACCACGAGCTCTGCCGCCTGCTCGTCGGTAAGGCCAGCCACGCCGCCGCGAAGCTGGTCCAGGGTGTGGTTGACGTGTGTGCCGGCCTGGCGGATCTCCAGGCCCTCACCGACGCAGAGGACCGGGGTGACGCCGTGCTTGAAGGCCGCCTTGGTCTTGGCGTTCAGGACGTCGTCCGACTCGTTGTGGATGGTACGGCGTTCGCTGTGGCCCACCAACACGTACTTGCAGCCCAGCTTGCTCAGGAACTGCCCGGAGATGTCGCCGGTGTAAGCGCCGGAGTCGAACTGGGAAAGATCCTGGCCGCCGTAGGCCACGTCCAGGTCGTCGCCCTGGACCAGGGTCTGGACACCGCGGAGGTCCGTGAAAGGCGGGAAGACCGCAACCTCCACGCGGTTGTAGTCGTGCTTGGCGTCCGAGAGTGTCCAGGCCAGCTTCTGCAGGAGGGTGATGCCCTGCACGTGGTCCATGTTCATCTTCCAGTTGCCGGCGATGAAGGGCTTACGGTCGAAGGCGCCGTTCGTAGACGTTGTCACGTGTTCTCCAAAATGGTCTTGTAAAGTGTGCGGCCGGCAGGCTGCCGCGGGCAACCTGCCGGCCGAAGGACAGGAGCGCTACTGCTCCTGGCGGCTGGTCCTACCGGTCCAGGATGCTCAGGCCCGGGAGTTCCTTGCCCTCAAGGTACTCCAGGCTGGCGCCGCCACCGGTGGAAATGTGCCCGAACTGGTCGTCGGCGAAGCCGAGGGTGCGTACAGCGGCAGCGGAGTCGCCGCCGCCCACCACGGTGAACGCTTCGGTTTCGGTCAGGGCCTGGGCGATGGCGCGGGTTCCGGCGGAGAAGGCTTCGAATTCAAAGACTCCCATGGGTCCGTTCCAGAACACCGTCCGGGCGCCCTTGATCCGGTCCGCGAAGGCAGCTGCCGAGTCGGGACCGATGTCCAGGCCGATGCCGCTGGCGCCGAAGCTGCTGCCCTCGATGGCGTCCGCAGCAACCGTTTCGTGCGCGGCGTCGGCAGCAAACTTCTCCGCCACCACAACGTCCGTTGGAATCACGAACTCGGTGCCGGCATCCGCAGCGCGCTTCAGGTAATCCTGGACAACGCCGATCTGGTCCTGTTCGAGCAGGCTGGCGGCCACCTTGTGCCCCGCCGCAGCGAGGAACGTAAACAGCATGCCGCCGCCCACCAGGATGGTGTCTGCCTTGCCGAGCAGGTTGTCGATCACGGCGAGCTTGTCCGAGACCTTCGATCCGCCCAGGACCACCACGTAGGGACGCTGGGTGTCGGCGGTGAGCTTGCGCAGGACCTCCACCTCGGTGTGTACCAGGTCGCCCTGGTAGGACGGCAGCCGGGACGCGACGTCGTAGACGCTTGCGTGCTTGCGGTGGACAGCACCGAAGGCGTCATCCACATACGCGCCGTTCCCGCCGGTCAGCGCCACCAGCTCGTCAGCGAAGGCGCCGCGCTCGGCATCGTCCTTGCTGGTTTCGCGGGCGTCGAAGCGGACGTTCTCCAGGACCAGGGCTTCGCCGTCCTGCAGCGAAGCTGCTGCTTCCCTGGCAGAGTCACCGACGGTGTCGGCGGCGAGGGTGACCTTGAAGCCCGCAAGTTCCGCGAGGCGGTCCACGGCAGGGCGGAGGGAGTACTTATCCTCGGGGGCGCCCTTCGGGCGTCCAAGGTGGGCTGTTACCAGCACGCGGGCACCGGCGTCCGTGAGCTTTGCCAGCACTGGAAGGGAGGCCTTGATGCGGCCGTCGTCAGTGACTGTAGAGCCGTCGAGCGGCACATTCAGGTCGCTTCGGACCAGAATGTACCGCCCGCGGACACCTTCAGCGATCAGTTCGTTGAGGGTGTGGGATGTCATGTGTCTAACCCTAGCCCAGCTTGGACGCGACAAGCTCCGTGAGGTCGACGAGGCGGTTTGAGTAGCCCCATTCGTTGTCATACCAGGAAACAACCTTGACCTGGTTGCCGATGACCTTGGTCAGTCCGGCGTCGAAGATCGAGGAAGCGGGGTCACCGACGATGTCCGAGGACACGATGGGCTCTTCCGTGTAGGTCAGGAAGCCCTGCAGTTCGTCGGACTCGGAAGCGCGCTTGAGGGCAGCGTTGACTTCCTCAACGGTGGTTTCGCGGGACACGGTGACCGTGAGGTCCGTGGCGGAACCGGTGGGGACGGGAACGCGGATGGCGTAGCCGTCCAGCTTGCCCTTGAGCTCCGGCAGGACCAGGCCGATGGCCTTGGCGGCACCGGTGGAGGTGGGCACCATGTTGATGGCAGCGGCGCGGGCGCGGCGCAGGTCCTTGTGCGGGCCGTCCTGGAGGTTCTGGTCGGCCGTGTAGGCGTGCACGGTGGTCATCAGGCCACGCTCGATGCCGAACTCGTCGTTGACTACCTTGGCCAGCGGGCCGAGGCAGTTGGTGGTGCAGGACGCGTTGGAAATGATGTGGTGCGTGGCGTTGTCATACAGGTTGTGGTTTACGCCCATCACGATGGTGATGTCCTCATCCGAGGCGGGGGCGGAAATCAGGACCTTCTTGGCGCCGGCGTCGATGTGCTTCTGCGCATCGGCTGCCTTGGTGAAGAAGCCGGTGGACTCGATGACGATGTCCACGCCGAGCTCGCCCCACGGAAGGTTGGCGGGATCGCGTTCCGCCAGGACCTTGATGACGTTGCCGTTGACGACGATGTTGCCGTCCTTGACCTCGATGGTTTCCTTGAGGCGTCCGCCCACGGAGTCGTACTTGAACAGGTGGGCCAGCGCCTCGGGGCTGGTGAGGTCGTTGACTGCAACGATTTCGAGGTCCGCACCCTGGGCGAGTGCTGCGCGGAAGTAGTTGCGGCCAATACGGCCGAAGCCGTTGATACCAATACGGGTCGTCACTTTTCAGTCTCCTTGGTGCTTGAAGCAAGCACTACTAGTTGAGCGGGCGTTCAAGCCAACTAACAGATCCCGCACGCCATTGGGCAGAGATGATTTACAGACGGAGGGCGACCAGCCTCATTGCTGAAGGCTAACCGCCTTCCGTGACCTATCTTACGTTTAACTGGGTCCGCCCCCGCAAGTGCGGGGGCGGCCAGTCCACATGGCGGCCTTATTAAGTCCGAATGTGAAGTTTGTAACAAGCATGTGTGCTGCAGGTTACGGGAGGGTGATGAGCCCGGTTGCGTTGCTGCGGGCGGCGTCGAAGCGCTTGGCGACGTCGGCCCAGTTCACGATGTTCCAGAACGCCTTGACGTAGTCGGCCTTGACGTTCACGTAGTCCAGGTAGAAGGCGTGCTCCCACATGTCCAGCATGAGCAGCGGCGTGGTGCCCAGTGCCACGTTGCCCTGCTGGTCGTACAGCTGCTCGATGACCAGGTTTCCACCGATGGGCTCGTAGGCCAGGAAGCCCCAGCCCGAACCCTGCAGGCCGAGGGCGGCTGCGGAGAACTGGGCGCGGAATGCGTCAAAGGAACCGAACGCGTCGTCGATGGCTGCAGCCAGTTCACCCTCGGGCTTGTCGCCGCCGTCCGGGGAAAGGTTGTTCCAGAAGACGGAGTGGTTGACGTGTCCGCCGGTGTGGAACGCCAGGTCCTTGGAAAGCCGGTTGATGTTGGCGAAATCGCCCTTCTCCCGTGCCTCTGCCAGCTGCGCCAGCGCGTTGTTGGCGCCTGCAACATAAGCTGCGTGGTGCTTGCTGTGGTGCAGCTCCATGATCCGCGCAGAGATGTGCGGCTCAAGGGCGGCGTAGTCGTACTTGAGTTCGGGCAATACGTACTCAGTCACAAAATCCTCCAATATCGTGGACTTTCGGTCCGGTTGGTGACTCTCGGATTATGCATCCGGACGTCTGGCGCCCGGAATTATTTTTGATTCTAGGGGCCCGCTACTCGTCGAGCATTTCGGGCGTCACATTGGCGTCGGTGCCGGGAATCCCCAGGTCAAGGGCCCGCTTGTCCGCCATCGCCAGGAGCCGGCGGATCCGGCCGGCGATGGCGTCCTTGGTCATGACAGGATCGGCCAGCCTGCCGAGCTCGTCCAGGCTGGCCTGCTTGTGGGCTACGCGCAGTTCGCCGGCGTATTTCAGGTGGTCCGGGACGTCGTCGCCGAGGATTTCCAGGGCGCGGTCCACGCGCGCGCCGGCAGCAACGGCGGCCTGTGCCGAGCGGCGGAGGTTGGCGTCATCGAAATTGGCGAGGCGGTTCGCGGTGGCGCGGACCTCCTTGCGCATCCGGCGCTCTTCCCAGACCATGAGTGCGTCGTGGGCGCCCATGCGGGTCAGGAGCGCGGCGATGGTGTCGCCGTCGCGGATTACCACCCGGTCTACGCCGCGCACCTCGCGCGCCTTGGCCTGGATGTCGAGGCGGCGGGCGGCACCGACCAGTGCCAAGGCCGATTCAGGCCCGGGGCAGGTCACTTCGAGCGATGACGAGCGGCCGGGCTCGGTCAGCGAGCCGTGGGCCAGGAACGCACCGCGCCATACTGCTTCGGCATCGGCCGCGGAGCCGTTGACGACGGCGGAAGGCAGCCCCCGGACGGGGCGTCCGCGGCCATCCAGAAGGCCGGTCTGGCGGGCCAGCGCCTCGCCGTCGCGCACCACCCGGACCACATACCTGCTGGCCCGGCGGAGCCCGCCGGCCGATACCACGATGATTTCGCTCTGGTGCCCGTAGACCTCTGCGATGGCCGCCCGGAGGCGCCGCGCGGTGGAGGCGAGGTCCACCTCTGCCTCGATGACGATCCGGCCGGAAATGATGTGCAGGCCGCCCGCGAAACGGAGCATCGCGGAGACCTCAGCCTTGCGGACGGACGACTTCTTAATGTCCAGACGGGACAGTTCTTCTTTGACCGATGCTGTCAGTGCCATGGCACCTTCCTAACTGTTCCCAAAAATGTCCTGGTACGCCGTGGCCAGCCGCAGGGGGTCATGGACGGGACGGCGTCCCGACGCCCCTACTTTACCCAAGACCACCTCGGCGCCGATCATCGCGGCGGCTTTCTCGAACTCCTGGCGGTCGGGGACGGAGGCAGGATCGGCCAGGACAACGTCCACGTTGAATCCGGGGGCGTAGCGGCGCAGGACGTGCAGGTGGTCCGCGGCCGTCATGCCCGAGGTTTCCTTGGTGTCCGTGGCGAGGTTCATGGTTAGGCAGCGTTTGGCCGGGGTGTTGCACAGCGCCTGGCGCATCTCCGGCAGCAGCAGGTGGGGCAGCACCGAGGTGTACCAGGAGCCCGGGCCCAGGATGACCCAGTCGGCAAGCTCGATGGCGGTCAGCGCCTCTGTGCAGGCGGGTGCCGAGTCCGGGAGCAGGCGGACGTTCTCCAGCGATCCCGCCACGGCGCAGCGGGCCTGCCCGTGGACCGTCTGCAGCACCGATTCTCCATCCGGCGCTGTCACCCGGACATCGCCTTCGATGGTGAGCGGCACCGTGGACATGGGCAGGACCTGGCCGCGGGCCCCCAGGAGCGCACCGGCCCAGGTAAGTCCGGCGACAGCGTCCCCCAGCAGTTCCCAAAGGGTCACTATCAACAGGTTTCCCATGGCGTGTTCGTCGAGCGATCCGCCGGGGCCGCTGCTGGGGCGGAACCGGTGCTGCATGACGTCGCGCCAGGTCCGCCCCCAGTCCGTGTCGTCGCAAAGCGCGGAGAGCGCCATCCGGAGATCTCCCGGCGGGAGGACACCGTACTCTTCGCGCAGGCGCCCGGATGAGCCGCCGTCGTCCGCCACTGTGACGATCGCGGTGAGCTTGGAGGTGAGGAGGCGGAGGGCGGACAGCGAGGCGGAGAGCCCGTGGCCGCCGCCCAGTGCAACAATGGTGGGCTCGGTGTCCTGCGGGCCGGCGCCCGGTCCCGTGGCAGGGGGAACCAGCGGCAGCGCGCCGGTGAACAGCGCCATTACTCGCGGCCCAGATCCCGGTGGGTGGTGGTCACGGTGACCCGGGGATACTGCGCGAGCTTTTTGGAAAGCTCGACGGCGACTGCCACGGAGCGGTGTTTCCCGCCCGTGCAGCCCACTGCGATGGTGGCGTAGTGCTTGTTTTCGCGCCGGTAGCCGTCAAGGACCGGCTCGAGGGCCATGACGTAGCGGTCCACGAAGTTCTTGACTCCCTCAGCCTCAAGCACGTAGTCGCTCACGTCCTTGTCAAGGCCGGTGTGCGGGCGCAGCTGCGGCACCCAGTGCGGATTGGGAATGAACCGGACGTCGGCCACGTAGTTGGAGTCCACGGGCAGGCCGTACTTGAAGCCGAAGCTCATGACGTTCAGCCGCAGCGCCACCGGGCCGGTTTCGCTGAAGAGCTCGGTGATGGCGGTGGCCAGGCCGTGCACGTTGAAGCCGGAGGTGTCCAGCACGACGTCGGAGCTGTCGCGCAGTTCCTGCAGGAGCTCGCGTTCGGCGGCAATACCATCCAGGATGCGGCCCCCGCCCTGCAGCGGATGCGGCCGGCGTCCCTGTTCGAAGCGGCGGACCAGGACGTTGTCGCTGGCGTCCAGGAACAGCACCCGGAAGGTGACGCCGCTGGCGGCCAGGGCGCCCAGGGCGGCCCGGATGTCTGCGAACAGGCCTTTGCTGCGGACGTCGATGACAACTGCCAGCCGCGGGATGGACTGCGGTGCGTGCGAGACGAGCTCGGCGAGGGTTCCCAGCATCTGGGGCGGCAGGTTTTCCACGACGTACCAGCCGTGGTCCTCAAGTGCATCGGCGGCGGTGCTCCGCCCGGCACCGGACATCCCGGTAACCACCAGCAGCTCCGCTTCGAGGGGTTTGACGGGCTCCATGCCGCTCTGCCCTGCCTCGGATTCCGCCGAAGTGCCTGCCATTGAGTACGCCCCATTTCCGTTATTGGTCCGTGGGGCAGCGCCGGCGCAAACCCCGCCACTTACCCTAGCTAAGTTTCAATGATTTCGCCGGTGGTCATGTTGATGGCCGGCACTGTGACTGCTGCGGGCCCGTCTCCGGAGAAGTGGCTGACGATGGCGGCGGCGAGTGCCGGGCCGATCCCCTTCGCCTGGGCGAGCTCCTCGGGTGTCGCCGCCTTCACGCCCTTGACCGACCCGAAGTGGGTCAGCAATGCCTTGCGCTTGGAGGCGCCCAGCCCCGGAACGCTGTCCAGCGCCGAAACGGTCATCGCCTTGCCGCGCTTCTGGCGGTGGAACGAAATGGCGAACCGGTGCGCCTCGTCGCGGATGCGCTGCAGCAGGTACAAGCCCTGCGACGTTCGGGGAAGGATGACAGGGAAGTCGCTGTCCGGAAGCCACACTTCCTCCAGGCGTTTGGCCAGGCCCACGACGTAAACGTCGTCGATGCCCAGGTCCGCCAGGGCGCGTGCGGCCGCATTGACCTGCGGCTGCCCGCCGTCCACCACCACCAGGTTCGGCGGATAGGCGAACTTGGCTTTCGGCGCCGGAGTGGTGGTGTCAAGCACCGCGTCTTCTGCGGCAGCGTCCCCGTCCGGGGATTCCAGTACCGCCTCATCGACCTGGGCGGACTTGTCCTGGAGGTAGTGGCGGAAGCGCCTGGTAAGCACGTCGTGCATGGCCGCGGTGTCATCGGAGGCGGCCGGTCCGGTGATGGAGAACTTCCGGTAGTCGGATTTCTTGGGCAGGCCGTCCTCCACCACCACCATGGACGCCACCACGTTGGTTCCCTGGACGTGGGAGACGTCGAAACATTCGATGCGCAGCAGCGGCACGGGGAGGTCCAGCGCTTCCTGGAGCTCCTGGAGGGCCTGCGACCGCACGGTGAGGTCCCCTGCGCGGCGGGTCTTGTGCAGCTTCAGGGCATGCTCGGCGTTCTCCCGGACCGTGGACATGAGAGCGGCCTTGTCGCCCCGCTGCGGGACGCGGACGTCCACCCTTGCTCCGCGGATGCCGCTGAGCCATTCAGTCAGCTCCTCCGCGTTGCTGGGTGCCACGGGAACCAGCACCTCCCGCGGCAGCCGGCCGTGGGTCTCGCCGTCCTCGCCGTAGACCTGCTGGAGCAGGTGTTCAACGAGGTCCGGCGTGGTGAAGTCCTCCACCTTTTCCACCACCCAGCCGCGCTGGCCGCGGATCCTGCCGCCGCGGACGTGGAACACCTGCACGGCGGCCTCAAGTTCATCCTCGTGGAGTGCGAACACATCAGCGTCCGTGTCCTCAGCCAGCACCACGGCGTTCCGCTCAAAGACCTTCCGCAGGGCCGTGATGTCGTCGCGGAGACGGGCGGCCTGTTCGTAATCCAGCCTGGCCACGGCGGCCGCCATCTGCTTTTCGAGCTTGTTGGTGAACCGCTTCGCTTCGCCGCCCATGAAGGCGCAGAAGTCTTCAGCAAGGGCCCTGTGGTCTTCCGGTGAAATCCTGCCCACGCAGGGCGCCGAGCACTTGTCGATGTAGCCCAGCAGGCACGGGCGCCCGCTGGACTCGGCACGTTTGAAAACCCCGGCGCTGCAGCTGCGGACCGGGAAGACCCGGAGCAGGGTATCCATGGTTTCGCGGATGGCGCCGGCCGTGTACGGCCCGAAGTAGCGGGTGCCTTTCCGCTTGTCACCGCGCAGCACCTGCACGCGGGGGTACTTCTCGCCGAGGGTGACGGCCAGGTAGGGGTAGGTCTTGTCGTCGCGGAACACCACGTTGAATCGCGGCTTGAATTCCTTGATCCAGGTGTACTCCAGCTGCAGGGACTCGAGCTCGCTGCCCACTACGGTCCACTCCACGCTGCTGGCCGCGTGGACCATGGCGTAGGTCTTGGGCAGCAGTCCGGCGGGGTTGGCGAAGTAGGAGTTCAGGCGGGAGCGGAGGCTCTTGGCCTTTCCCACGTAGATGACCCGTCCGTGCGGATCCCGGAACCGGTAGACGCCCGGGTTGGTGGGGATTTCACCGGTCCGGGGCCTGTAACTTGCTGGATTTGCCACCTATCCAGTCTACTGAGCCGCGCCGCCCGACTTTGCCGCCGCGGAATTTTCGGGAGTACTTATTCCCGGCGGGCACACCGCGGGTGCAAATGCCTCGCCCTACTCCGCGACTTTGCTTTGGTTGTAGCTGGTGGAGCGCTGCTGCCCGCTGAGTTCGGCGATGGCGTCCATGATGCGGTCCGTCACTTCGCGCCGGGCAGGCAGCGAGTGGTCCGGCCCGGTTTTATCGAAGTACAGCGGCTCCCCCACCTTCATAGTGAAGTGCTGGGGCTTCACGCCTTTTTCGCCGGCCCGCTGCAGGTTTTCAGTGCCGATCAGGCCCACGGGAACCACGGGCGCCCCGGTGGTCAATGCCAGCCAGCCAACGCCCGTGCGTCCGCGGTAGAGGAGGCCGTCCCGGGAGCGGGTGCCCTCCGGGTAGATGCCGATTCCCTTGCCTGATTCAAGGATGTCCAGCAGGGTCTTGAGCGCCTGGACGCTGGCGGCCTGCTCACCGCGTTCCACCGGGATGGAGCCGACGGATTCGAAGAAAGCCTTCATGACTTTCCCTTTGACGCCGCCGGTGGTGAAATACTCCGCCTTGGCGAAAAACGCCACCGGGCGGGGCATGAGGGCCTGGACAATGACGCTGTCAAAGAAGGACAGGTGGTTGGGGGCGACGATGAACGGCCCGTCCTTGGGGACGTTTTCCAGGCCGACGACGGTGGGCCGGCAGGTGCCGGAGATCAGGTTGCGGGTGGTCCAGCGGACGACATCAAACATTTCCATCGTTGGTCACCTCGCTCATGGCTGAGGCGTGGATGGACTGGAGCCGCTCCACGGCGTTGACGAGTTCGGCGGCATTCGCCACGACGGTGAAGGCACCGGCGCCCTCAAGCTCGCCATCCGGAGCGAATCCCCACGCCACACCGATGCAGTCCAGGCCGTTGGCAATGGCGCCCGAGACGTCCTGCGCGCGGTCTCCGACCATGACGGCGTGGTGGGTTTCGAGGTCCTTCAGGGCGGCGGCGATGATCTCCGTTTTTCCGAGCGGCACGCCGTCGACTGCGGATTCATTGTCCGCGGAGCCGTGGATGCCGCGGAAGAGTCCGTCAATGCCGTGGTGGGCCAGGACGGCCCGGGCAATGGTCTGGGGTTTCTGCGTCGCCACGGCTACGGGCACGCCGGCTGCCACAAACGTTTCCAGGACTTCCCGGATACCTGGGTAAAGCCGGCCCTGAGCGATTCCGCTCTCCGCGTAGTAGGCGCGGTACCGGCGGATCGCCTCTTCGAGGCGGTCCGCCGGAACCTTCGCCACGTTCAGCAGGGCGTCGCTGAGCTTGGGGCCAATCATGGAATCGAGCAGGTCCTGGCTGGGCACGGGAAGTCCCAGCTCTTTCAGGGCCGAGGAGATTCCGTCAGTTATCCCACCGGCAGGATCGACAAGAGTGCCGTCCAGGTCAAAGATCACGGGCACTGTTGTTGAAGTCACCGGGTTAGTTTCTCATGCCTTTACGGGTGCCCGAAACTCGCATTCCACCAGCGGAATACTTCCGGTTGAACCGCTCAGGGTCAGCCGAGGATTTCGGCCAGGAACGCGGCGGTGTGGCTGGTGGTGGAGGTGGCCACCTGTTCGGGGGTTCCCGTGGCCACGATCTTCCCGCCGCCGGAGCCGCCGTCGGGCCCCAGGTCAACGATCCAGTCCGCACTCTTGATGACGTCAAGGTTGTGCTCGATGGTGATCACCGTGTTGCCCTTATCCACCAGCCCCTGCAGGACCAGCAGCAGCTTCCGGATGTCCTCGAAGTGCAGGCCCGTGGTGGGCTCGTCCAGGACGTAGACGCTGCGGCCGTTGGACCGCTTCTGCAGCTCGGCTGCCAGCTTCACGCGCTGCGCCTCACCGCCGGAAAGGGTGGTGGCAGGCTGTCCGAGGCGGACGTAGCCCAGGCCGACGTCCACCAGCGTGTTCAGGTGCCGTGCGATGGGCGAAAATGCAGCGAAGAACTCGGCACCTTCCTCGATGGGCATGTTGAGGACGTCGGCGATGGTCTTGCCCTTGTAGTGGACTTCAAGGGTTTCCCGGTTGTACCGGGCGCCGTGGCACACCTCGCAGGGCACGTAGACGTCCGGCAGGAAGTTCATCTCAATCTTCAGGGTGCCGTCGCCCGAGCATGCCTCGCAACGGCCGCCCTTGACGTTGAAGGAGAACCGGCCGGGCAGGTAGCCGCGGACCTTCGCTTCGGTGGTCTCGGCGAAGAGTTTGCGGATGTTGTCGAACACGCCGGTATAGGTGGCGGGGTTTGAACGCGGTGTCCGGCCGATGGGGCTTTGGTCAACGTGGACCACCTTGTCGAGGTGTTCGAGGCCTTGGACCGTCTTGTGCCGGCCGGCCACCTGCTTGGCTCCGTTGAGCTTGTTGGCGAGCACCTTGTAGAGGATTTCGTTGACCAGCGTGGACTTACCGGAGCCACTGACGCCTGTGACGGCCGTCAGCAGGCCCAGCGGGAAGGTTGCGTCCACGTTGGTGAGGTTGTTCTCCCGCGCGCCGACCACCTTCAGTTCGCGCTTCTTGTCGTACTTGCGGCGCTTCTTGGGGATCTCGATGCTCTTCCGCCCGGACAGGTAGTCGCCCGTCAGGGAGTTGGTGTTGTCGAGGAGCTCCTTGTAGGAACCGGAGTGGACCACCTGGCCACCGTGCTCACCGGCACCCGGTCCGATGTCGACGATCCAGTCCGCCACATGGATGGTGTCCTCGTCATGCTCCACCACGATCAGGGTGTTGCCCATGTCGCGGAGCCTGGTGAGGGTGTCGATCAGGCGGCGGTTGTCGCGCTGGTGAAGACCGATGGACGGTTCGTCGAGGACGTAAAGGACACCTACCAGGCCCGAGCCAATCTGGGTTGCCAGGCGGATACGCTGCGCCTCGCCGCCGGACAGGGTGGCGGAGGGACGCTCCAGGTTCAGGTACTCCAAGCCCACATCCAGGAGGAAGGTCAGCCTGGCCTGGATCTCCTTGAGCACCTGGTGGGCAATCTGCGCCTCACGGCCGGTGAGGACAAGGTTGTCCAGGAACGCCGCGCATTCACGCATGGGCAGCGCTGCCACTTCGGCAATGGACTTGCCGTTGATCAGCACCGACAGTGAGGCGGGGTTCAGCCGCGCTCCGTTGCAGGCAGGGCAGGGAATCTGGCGCATGTACTCTTCGTAGCGGTCGCGCGCCCAGTCAGAGTCGGTTTCGCCGTGCTTGCGGTGGACATACTGGATGGCACCTTCGAAGCCGGTGCTGTACTTGCGTTCACGGCCGAACCGGTTGCGGTAGTGCACCACCACCTTGTGGTCCTTGCCGTGCAGGACAGTCTGGCGGACATCCTTGCCCAGCTTTTCCCAGGGGGTGTCCATGGAGAACCCGAGCTCCTTGGCCAGGCCCTCCAGGAGCCGGTTCCAGTACTCGGTGGTGGCGGTGCCCAGGGACCAGGGCGCGATGGCGCCTTCCGACAGGGAAAGCTCGGGGTTGGGGACGATCAGCTCGTCATCCACCTCCAGCTTGGTGCCGATGCCGCTGCAGGCAGCGCAGGCTCCGAACGGGTTGTTGAAGGAGAAGGACCGCGGTTCGATTTCGTCGATGGCCAGCGGGTGCTCGTTGGGGCAGGCAAGGTTTTCGGAGAAGGCCCGCGTGCGCCCGGCGTCGTCTGCGTCGAGGTCGACAAACTCGGCCAGGACCCGGCCTTCGGCGAGGCCAAGGGCGGTTTCGATGGAGTCGGTAAGGCGCTGGCTGATGCCTTCCTTGACCACCAGACGGTCCACCACTACTTCGATGGTGTGCTTGTACTGCTTGCCGAGCTTGGGCGGATCGCTGAGCTGGATGAGGTCGCCGTCCACCCGTGCCCTGGAGTACCCCTTGGCCGAAAGCTCCTTGAAGAGGTCGACGAATTCGCCCTTGCGTCCCCGGACCACGGGTGCGAGGACCTGGAAGCGGGTTCCGTCCTCAAGCTCCAGCAGCTGGTCCACGATCTGCTGCGGCGTCTGCCTGGCTACGGGTTCGCCACAGACGGGGCAGTGCGGCCGTCCGACGCGGGCCCACAGGAGGCGCATGTAGTCGTAGATCTCGGTGATGGTTCCCACCGTTGACCGCGGGTTCTTGCTGGTGGACTTCTGGTCGATGGAGACCGCCGGCGACAGTCCTTCGATGAAGTCGACGTCGGGCTTGTCCACCTGGCCCAGGAACTGGCGCGCGTAGGCGGAGAGGGACTCGACGTAGCGGCGCTGGCCTTCGGCGAAGATAGTGTCGAACGCGAGGGAGGATTTGCCGGATCCGGAGAGGCCAGTGAAGACGATCATGGCGTCGCGGGGCAGGTCGAGGTCCACGTTGCGCAGGTTGTGCTCGCGCGCGCCCTTGACCACAAGGCGGGAGAGATCGTGGCGTTGTGGGCTGTCGGCAGAGGTGGCGGTGAAGGAAGCGGGGACGGCTGTTTCTTCGGCTACGGCTTTAGGCACCCCATAATGCTAATCGAAAATTTCTTCGAACGCGCACGGTTCCGCCCTCAGGGAACATCGTAGGCGGCGGCCAGCAGCTTCACCGCTTCCGCGAACGTTGCACCCTGCGCTTTGGCGGTGGCGGCATAGGCCGCAGCGGCGTCGGACAGCCCTCCGAGACGTTCGTCACGGGCGCAGACCACGGTACCGTTCCTGCCGCGCGTTGCCACGATCCCTGCTGCTTCGAGCTCTTTATAGGCGCGCGCCACAGTGTGCGGTGCGACGTCCAGCCGCTCTGCCAGTGCCCGGACCGCAGGCAGCCTGGTGCCGGGCGCCAGCGCCCCATTGTCCACCTGGTGGATCACCTGCAGGCGGAGCTGTTCAAAAAGGGCCACGGTGCTGGTGGAGTTGGGCTTCCACGTCCCGGGGAATTCGGCTGCGGAGCTCACAGTCCGGCCTCAAGGGCACCCGAGCGGTGCGGAGCCGCAGAGAACTGGGAGTTGTAGAGCCGTGCGTAGAAGCTGTTCGCGGCCAACAGGCCCTGGTGCGTGCCCTGCTCAACAATGCGTCCGTGGTCCATGACGAGAATTAGATCAGCGTTCCGGACGGTGGACAAACGGTGCGCAATGACAAAGCTGGTCCTCCCCTGCCGCAGCCGGAGCATGGCCTGCCGGATCAGCAGTTCCGTCCTGGAATCGACGGAGCTGGTTGCCTCATCGAGGACCAGCACGGCCCGGCCTGCCAGTTGTGCCCGGGCGATGGTGATGAGCTGCCGCTGGCCCTGGCTGAGGGGTTCACCCCCGTTTTCCAGAACGGTGTCGTAGCCGTCCGGGAGCGACCTGGCAAAGCGGTCCACGTAGCTGGCCTCCGCCGCCGCCAGAATCTCCTCGTCCGAGGCCCCGGGCAGTCCGTAGGCGATGTTGTCCCTGATGGTGCCGCCGAACAGCCACGTGTCCTGGAGCACCACACCGAACTGTCCGCGGAGCCGGTCCGGCTGGACAGCGGCAATGTCGGTGCCGCCCATGGTGATCAGGCCCGTACCCGGCTCGTAGAACCGCATCAGCAGGTTCACCACAGTGGTCTTTCCCGCCCCGGTATGGCCCACAATGGCGACCATCTGGCCAGGTTCCACCGCGAATGACAGGTTCCGGACTGCGGGCGCAGCACCGGGGTAGCCGAACGTCACGTCGTCAAAGACGATGCGCCCGTCTGACGGCGCTTCCAGCGCGCCGCTCTCTGCGTCCTCTTCCGAGTCAAGGAGGGCAAACACGCGCTCCGCCGATGCGACGCAGGACTGGATCAGGTTGAGCAGGCCGCCGATCTGGCCCACCGGTTGGGTGAACAGCCTGCTGAACTGGATGAATGCCTGGATCCCGCCGATGGTCATGGCACCTGCGATGACCTGGAGGGCGCCAACCACTGCGACGGCGATGTAGTTGAGGTTTGCCATCAGCACCATCAGGGGCTGCACCACGCCGGCGGAGTACTGCGCCTTCGTCGCCGCACGGGCCAACCGGCTGTTGCTGCTCGCGAAAACCTTGGCCACCTGCGGCTGCTGGCCGAAGGCCTTGATCACCTCATGGCCCGTGATGAATTCCTCGACGTGGGAGTTCAGCTTCCCTGTTTCCGTCCACTGGCGCGCGAAATGCTCCTGCGACCTGCGGGCCACGAGAACAGTGACCCCCATGGACAGCGGCACGGAGGCGATGGCTATGCAGGCGAGGAGGGGCGATATCCACAGCATCATCGCGAGTGACCCGAACAGCATCAGGACGGACATGATCAGCTGGGTGAGGAGCTGGTTCAGCGCCTGGGAGATGTTGTCGATGTCGTTGGTGGCCCGGCTCAGCACGTCTCCGCGGGACCGTTCCCGGAAGTAGGTGGAAGGGAGCCGGTGCAGTTTGCCTTCCACTGAGCCGCGCAACCCGTACATGACGCCCTGAACTGACCGGGCAGTCAGGGAACCCTGCACCCAGTTGAACAGCGACGTGAAAATATACATCAGCGACACGGCAGCCAGCAGGAGGCCGAGCCCTTCCTGGTCCAGCGCTCCCCGGACCACCCCGTCCACCACAATGTCGGTGGCGTCGCCAAGGAGTTTGGGGGCTGCCACATTCAACGCCGCGAAACCGCAGGTGGCGGCAACGGCACCCAGCATGAGGGCCCGGAACGGCCGGAGCAGGCCCAGCAGCCTGCCGGCGGTGCGCCAGAAACCGGCCCCGCCCATGTCGGTGCCGGGCGCCGCCGTCACTGCGGCCCGTCCAGTGCAAGCTGCGAGTCGGCGATTTCCCGGTAGGTGGACGACGTTTCCAGCAGCTCGCCGTGCGTTCCCTGCGCAACGAGCCGGCCGCCGTCGAGCACCAGGATCAGGTGGGCATCCTCCACTGCGGCGATGCGTTCGGCCACGATAATCCTGGTGGCCGCCGCCAGCCGGACGTCCAAGGCCTGCCGAAGCCTGGTGTCAGTGTCGTAGTCCAGGGCGGAAAAACTGTCGTCAAAGAGGTACAGCGGGGCTTTGCGCAACAACGCGCGGGCAATGCACAGCCGCTGCCGCTGACCGCCGGAGAGGTTGGTGCCGCCCTGCCCTACCGGCGTTGCCAGCCCCAGCGGGAGGTCCCGCATGAAGCGCATGGTTTGCGCCGCCTCGAGGACCTCCCAGAGTTCGTGGTCGGAAGCTCCGGGTGAAGCCATCCGCAGGTTGTCCGCAATGGTCCCGGAAAACAGGTGGGAGTGTTGCGGGACGATCGACATGGATCTGCGCAGGAGGTCCAGCGGCAGTTCCCGGACATCGGCACCGTCGAGGAGGATGCTGCCTTCGGTGGTGTCGAGGAACCTCGGAACCAGGTTCAGCAGCGTTGATTTGCCGCTGCCGGTGGACCCGATGATGGCCGTAGTGGTCCCTGGCGAAGCCACAAAATTCAGGTCTGCCAGCACCGGCGCTTCCGCCCCTGGATAGGAGAAACCAACACCCCTGAACTCCAGGGCTCCGGGCCCGGCCAGGGGCGTCGTCGGATCCCCCAGGGCCACGGCAGGGCGCGACGGCGGGGGGCCGGCGGGGTCGGCGACGGAGGGTTTGGTGTCCAGCACCGCAGAGATCCGCTCGGCGCAGACTGCCGCCCGCGGGGCCGTCATCAGCACGTACATGGACATCATGATCGCCAGGAGGATCTGCAGGATGTAGGCGATGAAGGCGGTCAGCGCACCCAGGTTCATCTCGCCGGCGTGGATCCGGTGGCCGCCGAACCAGACCACGGCCACCGAGGAGAGGTTCACCACGAGCATGATCAGGGGCAGCATGCCGGCAACGAGCAGCGCGGACTGCAGGTTGTTGTCGGTGAGACTGGAGTTGGCGCGGGCGAACCGGCGCGTTTCGTGGTCCTGCCGGACGAAGGCACGGATGGCGTTGGCACCGATGATCTGTTCGCGCAGGATGCCGCCGGCGTTGTCGAGCAGGTCCTGGCCGTCGCGGTAGAGCGGAATGAGGCGTCGGACGATCAGGGCCATGATCAGCACGAGCAGCGGCACGATGACGATGACGACGGCGGACAGTGCCACGTCCTGCTGCAGGGCAAGGATGATGCCGCCAACGCCCATGGCTGGGCCTGCCACCAGCATCGTGAACACCAGGATGGCGAAGGACTGTACCTGCTGGGTGTCGTTGGTGGCCCGGGTAGTCAGGCTTTGGGTGCCGAACCGGGCAACTTCCAGGGAGGACAGGGACTGGATGCGGGCAAAGATTTCCGCGCGGAGCCGGTGGCCGATCCGCATTGCCACCACCGCCCCCAGATACCCTGCCGCGATGGCAGCTGCGGCCTGGACAACGGCAATGCCGGCCATCACGATACCCAAGCGGGAAATGACGCCCGTATCACCGGGAACAATCCCGTCATCAATGATGGCGGCGTTAACGGTTGGCAGCAGGAGGTTGGCGGCCGCCTGGATCAGCTGCAACAGGACGACGGCGGCGACGGAGCCCTTTTGGTCCGAGAGCAGGCGCCTCATCAAACCGATCAGCAACGAACCTCCAGTTCGGTAGGGGGCCGTCGGGGCCGGACGTCGGCCTCTCCCCCAGAAACCACTCCGTCATTGTAAGCCAGATCACTTTCCCCCGCTGTCAAAGACATGACGGCCCCGTTGAGCCGGCTGCACAGCGGCAGTTCAGGGGCGCGGAAACCGCTTAGTCCGGCTTGCGTCCCACCGCGAAGATCCTCCGGAAGGGAAACACGGTGCCGTGCCGGCCCTGCGGGTAGGCGGCCCGGAGCGCGTCCGCGTATTCCGCTTCGAAGGCGGCACCGTCCTCCGGCGGGAGCACGGCCAGGACGGGGCGCAGGGCAGTCCCACGAACCCATTCCAGGACGGGGTCGGGCCCGGGCAGCAGCTGCTGGTAGGTGGTTTCCCACGCGTCCGCGGTGCAGCCGGCGTCGAGCATGATCCCGAGGTAGTCCGCCGGTTCACTGACGGACTCTCCGCCCCGCAGGACGCCGTCGAGCTGGGCCGCCCACCGCGGTGATCCTGCCAGTTGGCGCATCAGATGATGGGACGGGGCGTTGAAGTTCCCGGGCACCTGCATCGCGAACCAGCCGCCGGGGCGCAGCGCGGCCAGCCAGGTCCGCAGCAGGTCCTGATGCCCGGGGACCCATTGCAGCGCCGCGTTCGTCACCACCACGTCCGTGTCAGCGGCAGGGAGCCAGTCCCGGATGTCCTGCTGCTCAAACGCGAGGGACGGCTGCGCGGCGGTGAGCTCCGCGGCTTTGCCCAGCATCTGGGCCGAGGAGTCCACTCCCACCACGCGGGCACCGGGCCAGCGGCGGGCGAGCGTTGCCGTCAGGTTGCCGGGCCCGCAGCCGAGGTCAACCACGTGGCTGGGGTTGGCGGCGTGGATCCTGCCGGTGAGGTCGAAGAACGGGCGGTTCCGGTAATCGCCGAACTGAACGTACTTCGCCGGATCCCATTTCATAAGCTTCTCCATGCCTTGGTGCTGACTTTGCTACGGGAAGCCTAGCCGTGGTCAACGGCAGCGGCACCGTACGCCGGACCCACGGATTTCCTGCCGCAGCGGGGCACTAAGCTGGAAAACAATGAAACTCGTTGACCAGCTGACCGATCTGACCGCGCCGGGACCGTCGGCCGCCGTCGACCCCGACCACCTGTACACCCGCTTCGTGGAGTGGACCGAAAGCCGCGGCCTGGACCTGTACCCGGCGCAGGACGAGGCCATCATGGAGCTCGCCACCGGCGCCAACGTCATCCTCGCAACACCCACCGGGTCCGGGAAGTCCCTGGTGGCCATCGCAGCCCACTTCCAGGCTATGGCGCTGGGCCGGCGCAGCTACTACACGGCGCCCATCAAGGCGCTGGTATCGGAAAAATTCTTCGCGCTCTGCGAGATTTTCGGCGCCGAGAACGTGGGCATGATCACCGGCGATTCGGGCGTGAACCAGGACGCCCCGATCATCTGCTGCACCGCCGAGATCCTGGCCAACATCGCCCTGCGCGAGGGCGACACGGCGGACCTGGGCTCCGTCATCATGGACGAGTTCCATTTCTACTCGGACCCTCAGCGCGGCTGGGCCTGGCAGGTGCCGCTGCTGGAACTGCCGCAGGCGCAGTTCCTCCTCATGTCCGCCACGCTGGGCGACGTGACCCGGTTTGAGAAGGGACTCACAACGCTCACCGGGCGCCCCAGCACCACAGTGAGCTCGGCCGAGCGGCCCATCCCGCTGCATTTCTACTATCATGACACCCCTGTCCACGAGACCCTCGAAGAGCTGCTGTCCACCAGGCAGGTTCCGGTGTACGTGGTGCACTTCAGCCAGCTCGAAGCGATCGACCGCGCCCAGACGCTCATGAGCATCAACGTGTGCACGCGAAAAGAGAAGGACAAAATCGCGGACCTCATCGCGAACTTCCGCTTCGCTGCCGGGTTCGGGAAGACCCTCAACCGGCTGGTCCGCCACGGGATCGGCGTGCACCATGCCGGCATGCTTCCGAAGTACCGGCGGCTTGTGGAGCAGCTGGCGCAGGCGGGTCTGCTGAAGGTCATCTGCGGTACGGACACCCTGGGCGTAGGCATCAACGTTCCCATCCGCACCGTGCTGCTCACTGCTTTGAGCAAGTACGACGGCGTCCGCACCCGGCTGCTCAACTCCCGCGAGTTCCACCAGATTGCCGGGCGTGCCGGCCGGGCAGGGTACGACACCGCCGGCACCGTGGTCGTGCAGGCCCCGGAGCACGTCACCGAAAACGTCAAGGCCATGGCCAAGGCCGTGGCCAAGTTCGGCGACGACCAGAAGAAGCTGCGCCAGGTGGTGAAGAAGAAGCCCCCGGAGGGATTCGTGTCCTGGGGCGAACCCACCTACCGGCGGCTCGTGGAATCCGTTCCGGACCCCCTGGCGTCCAGCTTCACTGTCACGCACGCCATGCTGATGAACCTGATGGAACGTCCCGGAGACCCGTTTGCCGCCGCACGCCGGCTGCTGACGGAGAACCACGAAACCCGGCCGGCGCAGCTCCGGCTGATGAAGAAGGCCCTGGGCATCTACCGCGAGCTGCTGGCCGCCGAAGTTGTGGAACGGATCCCGGAAGCCGAACAGGGCCCGGACGGCCGGACCGTCCGCCTGACGGTGCACCTGCAGGCCAACTTCGCACTCAACCAGCCGCTCTCCCCCTTCGCACTCGCCGCGCTGGAGCTCCTGGACCCGGAGTCGCCGTCGTACGCCCTGGACGTGGTGTCCATCATCGAGGCGACGCTGGAAAAGCCGCGCCAGATCCTCTCCGCGCAGCAGAAGAAGGCCCGCGGCGAGGCTGTGGCCGCCATGAAGGCTGACGGGATCGAGTACGACCAGCGGATGGCGATGCTGGACGAAGTGACGTACCCGCAACCGCTGGCGGACATCCTGGCCGAGGCCTTCGAGGTCTACCGCAAGGCCGCCCCGTGGGTTGGCGACTTCGAGCTGGCACCTAAATCCGTAGTCCGGGACATGTACGAACGCGCCATGAACTTCGGCGAGTTCGTCCAGTTCTATGGGCTGGCCCGCTCGGAAGGCATCGTGCTGCGGTACCTGGCCGATGCGTTCAAGGCCCTCCGGCAAACCGTCCCGCAGGACATGCTCCGCGACGA
The DNA here is from genome assembly GCF_050038305.1 of Pseudarthrobacter sp. 1G09. Lineage (NCBI taxonomy): Bacteria > Bacillati > Actinomycetota > Actinomycetes > Micrococcales > Micrococcaceae > Pseudarthrobacter > Pseudarthrobacter sp. 1G09. The sequence goes on along the minus strand of NZ_CP188306.1, from coordinate 2,182,058 downwards.
TTTGGAAGACCTGATTGCTTGGCTGGGCGAGCTGGTCCGGCAGGTGGATTCCAGCCTCCTGGACGAATGGGAGGAACTGGCGTCCGGGGCCATGCCCACGCCGCACGACGCACCGCCGCCTCCCCCGCCGTCGCTGACGTCCAACATCCGCGCCTTCCGCGTGATGGTCCGCAACGAGATGTTCCGCCGTGTAGAGCTCTTCGCCGATGAGGACGCCGCGGCACTGGGCGAACTCGACGGCGGCTCCGGCTGGGACGCCGACCGCTGGGAAGACGCCCTGGACGACTACTTCGACGAACACGACGACATCGGCACCGGACCGGACGCCCGCGGGCCCGGACTGCTGATCATCACGGAGGAAGCCGGGGTGTGGAAGGTGCGCCAGATCTTCGACGACCCGGCACGGAACCACGACTGGGGCATCTCCGCCGAAGTGAACCTGGCGGAATCGGACGAAACCGGCACCGCGGTCCTGAGGGTAACGGGCGTCAACCGGCTTTAGGTAAGCTCGGACAATGAGTGTAATCCGCCCCGCAACCGAGCACGACGTCCCGGCAATCCTCCGGATGATCCACGAACTGGCGCACTACGAAAAGGAACCTGACGCGGTCCGGAACACCCCGGAAATGCTGCAGGCCGCCCTCTTTGGCGATAACCCACGGGTGTTCGCGGCAATGGCCGAAAATGCGGCAGGCGAAGTGCAGGGCTTCGCGCTGTGGTTCCTGAACTACTCCACCTGGGAAGGCGTTCACGGGATCTACCTGGAGGACCTCTACGTCAGTCCGGAGGCGCGCGGCGAGGGGCACGGGAAGGCACTGTTGAAGCACCTGGCGGGTATCGCCGTCGAGAACGGCTACGCCCGGGTGGAATGGAGCGTGCTCGACTGGAATGAGCCCTCCATCAACTTCTACCGCAGCCTTGGCGCCCGGCCGATGGACGGGTGGTCGACGTTCCGGCTTACCGGCGAAGCCCTGGAACAGTTTGGCAGCCCAGTTCCAGCCGCGGCCCATGGCTGAGGCAGGCCACCGGATCCGTGCCCGCCATGAGTTCCGCGGCATGCGCACCGTGGAGCACGTCTTCACCGTGCCCCTGGACCATGCCGCCACCGGCGGGGACGCAGAAACCATCACCGTCTTTGCCCGCGAGTATGTTGCTGCCGCCCACAGCACCGAGCAAGCGGAAAACCTGCCCTGGCTGTTGTTCCTGCAGGGCGGCCCGGGAGGGCGCGGCAACAGGTTCGGGTCCCTGGGCGGCTGGAGCAAGGCAGCGGCCAAGGACTTCCGCATCCTCATGCTGGACCAGCGCGGAACCGGCCTGTCCACCCCGGCGGACCGCAATACGCTTCCACTGCGTGGTGCGGCCGCCCGGCAGGCCGCCTACCTGGAGCACTTCCGCGCGGACTCGATCGTTGCCGACGCAGAACTGATCCGCAAAGCGCTGGGCATTCCGTACTGGACCATCTATGGCCAGAGTTACGGCGGGTTCTGTGCCCTGACCTATCTCTCCTTCGCACCGGAGGCCCTCCGCCAGGTGCTCATCACCGGCGGCCTCGCCCCGCTGACGGGTCCGGCGGACGATGTATACCGTGCCACGTACCAACGGGTTGCGGCCCGGAACGCGGAGTACTTCTCGTGGTACCCGGAGGACCGGGAGGCGCTGGAACGAATCGCCCGGCACCTGCGCAGCAGGCCAGAAGCCCTGCCCGACGGCAGCCCGCTCACAGTGGAGCGGCTGCAGATGCTGGGGGCGTTCCTGGGCGGTAACACCCGGGTGGACAGCCTCCACTACCTGCTCGAGGACGCCTTCACGGACACTCCCGAGGGGCCCAGGCTTTCGGACGGGTTCCTGGAGCAGGTGCACGGCGTCGTCTCGCGGGGTTCCAACCCGCTGTACGCCCTGATGCACGAGTCGATTTATGGCCAGGGCCAGGCCACGGACTGGGCCGCCTGGCGGGTACTGGACGAGTACCCCGAATTCCGGGCCGACGCCGAACCGCTGCTGCTCACCGGTGAGATGGTCTACCCCTGGTACTTCGATCAGGACCCCGCGTTGCGGCCGCTCCGGGAGGTGGCCGGACTGCTGGCCGCCAAAAACGACTGGAAGCCGCTCTACGACGTCCGCAGGCTCGCCGCCAACCGGGTGCCGGTGGCCGCTGCCGTCTATTCGGACGACATCTACGTGGACCGGAAACTGTCCCTGGAGACTGCAGCCACGGTCCGCGGCCTCCAGGTCTGGGAAACGGGCGATTTCCACCACGACGGAATCGCCGACGACGGTGAGGGAATCTTCGCGCGGCTGCTGGCAATGGTGGCGTCAGGCCGCCGCTGATTGCCGGTGCGCCGAAACCCTGGCCATGGCCGCAGCAGCCAGGACGCAGGCGGCGACAGCGCCGGCAAGCATGTTGAGGCCGAAGTATCCCGCCCCGCTCAGGACCAGGCCGGAGGCCGCGCCGCCCACGGCTCCCGCCGCACCCATCAGCATGTCCGAGACCCCTTGGACCACCACGCGTGCGTCCTGCCCCACGCTTTCGGCCAGCAGCGTGGACCCGGCCACGGTGGATGCTGACCAGCCCAGCCCCAGCAGCACCAGCCCTGCGGCCACCGCGGCGGTGGAGTCCTGCCCGAAGCCGGCCACGGCGACGCCCGCCATCAGCGTGGCGCAGCCGAGCATGATCGTTTCCGTCCTGCCTGCGCTGTCCGTCAGCCATCCCATGACCGGGGACAGGGCGAACATACCGGCGATGTGCAGTGAAATGGTGAAGCCGATGATCACCAGGGCTGCGCCGTCGGATGCATGGCCGGCGTGCGGCATACCCGCCCCTTCGACCAGGTGCTGCAGGTGCAGCGGCGTCATGGACATCACCCCCACCATGACGGCGTGGGCACCAACCACCGCGGTGACGGCCAGCAGCGCCATCCGGGAACCGCGGATGGCCCGCAGGCCGGTGGTGAGCCTTCCTGCCGGCTTCGGCCGAAGATGCGTGCCGATACCGGCACGGGCGGCACGGTCAGCCCCGGCGGAGTGGGCGGCCATGTCCCGGTGAGCCGCAGCCTCCTGCCCGGCAGCGTGCGGGCGGGGCCGGCCTCCCGGCCCCGCGGTGGGGGCCGCAAGTTCCCTCGCCAGCAGCAGCGGGTCCGGCCGCAGGCCGGCGAACACGAGGATGATGGCCACCACCAGTCCGGCGCTGGAAATGACGAATGGCCCAGCCACCGGCGGCAGTCCCAGCGCCAGTCCGACGGCGGCGCCCGGCTGGATCAGGTTCGGGCCGGCCACAGCGCCGATGGTGACCGCCCAGACGACCGTCGCCAGCGCCCGGCCGCGGTGTCCGGAGTCGGCAAGGTCGACGGCGGCGAAACGGGCCTGCAGGTTCGCTGCGGTGCCTGCCCCGATGCCAGCCGCACCCAGCATGAGGAGCACGAACGCCCCGGTCACGACAGAGAGCACCATCAGGAGCGCGCCGGCCAGCGCTGCGAGCATGCCGGCCACCTGGCCTGCCCGGCGGCCCCTGCGGTCCGCCAGTGCCGCCAGCGGCAATGCCGTCACGGCGGCACCGAGGGTCATGACGGTGGCCACAGCACCTGCCCAGGCGCTGGAGCCGGACAGTTCGACGGCGAGGATGGAGCCGATGGAGACGGTGGCGCCCGTGCCGATGCCGCCAAAAACCTGCGCCGCAGCCAAAAGGGCCACAGTGCGCCGCTGCACCCGTACAACCTCATGCCCCGCCATGGTGGCCATGGACCGAGCATAACCCCGTGGGACGCCGTCCAGCAGCGGTTAAACAAAGACCGCAGTCCCGGCGCTGATGCTGCCGGGACTGCGGTCTTTTGAAGCGGGAAGGCGGGTCTATTCGGCGTCGCTGTGGCTCTTCCGGACGTCGTCTTCGAGGCGCGGGTCCATGTGGGCTTCCTTGGCCTTGGAGCTGAGCAGGCTGGCAACGACGGCGATAATGATGGTGCCAACGATGACCGCCAGGGACACGAAGGTGGGGATTTCGGGTGCCCATTCGATGTGATTGCCGCCGTTGATGAACGGCAGCTCGTTCACGTGCATGGCGTGCAGGACCAGCTTGACGCCGATGAACGCCAGGATGACGGACAGGGCGTGCTTCAGGTACACCAGGCGGTTCATGAGGCCGCCGAGCAGGAAGTACAGCTGGCGCAGGCCCATGAGGGCAAACAGGTTGGCGGTGAACACGATGAACGGGCTCTGGGTGAGGCCGAAGATGGCGGGGATCGAGTCGACGGCGAACAGCAGGTCCGTCAGGCCGATGGTGATGAACACGATCAGCATGGGGGTGAAAACCTTCTTGCCGTTCACGGTGGTGCGCAGCTTGCCTTCGTCGAACTTCTCCGACATGGGGATGACCTTGCGGATCCGGGCGATGAGGGGGTTTTCCTTGTCCTCTTCGTCTTCGCCTTCATCCTGGGCCTGCTTCCATGCGGTCCACAGCAGGAACGCACCGAAGATGTAGAACACCCAGCTGAACTGCTCGATCACGATGGCGCCGAGGAGGATGAAGATGCCGCGCAGGACCAGGGCGATGATGATGCCCACCATCAGCACTTCCTGCTGGTACTTCCTGGGCACCGAGAACCTGGCCATGATGATGATGAAGACGAAGAGGTTGTCGATGCTCAGGCTGTACTCAGTGACCCAGCCTGCAACGAACTGGCCGCCATACTCGTGTCCGGCGAAGATAAACATGGCGCCGGCAAAAAGCAGGGCCAGGGTGACGTAGAACGCCACCCACAGTCCGGCTTCCTTCATGGACGGTTCGTGCGGGCGCCGAACGACCAGGAGCAGGTCGATCAGGAGGATCAGGCCGAGGACGACAAATGAGCCGACCTCGAACCACAAGGGCAATTCGAGCACAGGGGTAGCCTTTCGCGGGGTACAGAGATGCGGTGTAAGTCTCTCCGGCCAGCCTGTGCACTTGGTGCTGATGCGGCTGGCCCGCTACGCCCGGCTGGGCAACCATGCCCTGCGTGTTGACGATCGTAGCGCTCAGGATACTCCCCTACGTGACGTTAACTGTACCGCAGCGCAGCTGGATGCCACCCCGTGGTGACGTATGTGTCAGGCGTGGCCGGCGGCCTGCATCTGGCGCAGTTCCTTCTTCAGCTCGCCGACCTCGTCCCTGATCCGGGCGGCCACTTCGAACTGCAGTTCCGCCGCAGCCCCGTGCATCTGCTCGGTCAGCTGCGCGATCATGCCCACCAGGTCCTCTGCCGGTGCTGCGGCCAGGCCGTCCGCCCGTACCTGCGCAGCGACCTTCTTCGCGCCGGGCTTGTTTGCCCCCGTGATGCCGCGCTTGCCCTTGCCATAGTCGAAGCTGCCCAGCAGTGCATCGGTGTCGGCGTCTTCCTTGGCCAGCTGGTCCGTGATGTCGGCGATCTTCTTCCGCAACGGCTGCGGATCAATCCCGTGCTCAGTGTTGTAGGCCACCTGGATGGCGCGGCGCCGGTTGGTTTCATCGATGGCGTGGGCCATGGAGTCCGTGATCCGGTCCGCGTACATGTGCACCTGGCCTGAGACGTTACGGGCCGCGCGGCCGATGGTCTGGATCAGCGACGTGGAGGACCGGAGGAAGCCTTCCTTGTCGGCATCGAGGATGCTGACAAGGGAGACCTCGGGCAGGTCAAGGCCCTCCCTCAGGAGGTTGATGCCAACGAGGACATCGAAGGTCCCCATCCGCAGCTCCCTCAACAACTCCACACGACGCAGGGTGTCGACGTCCGAGTGCAGGTATTCGACCTTGACGCCGTGGCCCAGCAGGTAGTCGGTGAGGTCCTCGGCCATCCGCTTGGTGAGGGTGGTCACCAGGACGCGTTCGTTCTTTTCGGTACGCGTCCTGATCTCGCCCAGGAGGTCGTCGATCTGCCCCTTGGTGGGCTTGACCACCACCTCGGGATCGATCAGGCCGGTGGGCCGGATGATCTGCTGGACAAAGCCGTCAGCCTTGCCCAGCTCGTACTTGCCGGGCGTTGCCGACAGATAAACCGTCTGGCCGACGCGCTCAAGGAATTCGTCCCACTTCAGCGGCCGGTTATCCATAGCGGAGGGCAACCGGAAGCCGAAGTCCACGAGGTTCCGCTTCCGGGACATGTCACCTTCGTACATTGCGCCGATCTGCGGCACGGTCACGTGGGATTCGTCGATGACCAGCAGGAAGTCGTCCGGGAAGTAGTCCAGCAGGCAGTGCGGCGCCGTGCCTCGGGCACGGCCGTCGATGTGGGAGGAGTAGTTTTCGATGCCGTTGCAGAAACCCATCTGCTGCATCATTTCCAGGTCATAGGTGGTGCGCATGCGCAGCCGCTGGGCCTCGACGAGCTTGTTCTGGCTCTCCAGCACCTGGAGCCGCTCGGCCAGTTCGTCCTCGATGCGCTTGATGGCGCGGGCCATCCGTTCCGGACCGGCCACATAGTGCGAGGCCGGGAAGACGTACATTTCCTCTTCATCCTGGATGATTTCGCCGGTCAGCGGGTGAAGGGTCTGGATGTTTTCGATTTCGTCGCCGAAGAACTCGATCCGGATGGCGAGTTCCTCGTACATGGGGATGATTTCCACGGTGTCGCCGCGGACACGGAACGTCCCGCGGTGGAAGTCCATGTCGTTACGGGCGTACTGCATGGAGACAAACTTCCGGAGGAGGTCGTCCCGGTTCATTTCGGCGCCCTTGCGCAGCGTCACCATGCCGGCGATGTACTCTTCCGGGGTGCCCAGGCCGTAGATGCAGGACACGGTGGCCACCACAATGACGTCGCGCCGCGTGAGCAGGGCGTTCGTGGCGGAGTGCCGAAGCCGCTCGACTTCCTCATTGATGGACGAGTCCTTCTCGATGAAGGTGTCCGTCTGCGCCACGTACGCCTCAGGCTGGTAGTAGTCGTAGTAGGAGACGAAGTATTCCACCGCGTTGTTGGGCAGCAGTTCACGGAATTCGTTGGCCAGCTGCGCGGCCAGGGTCTTGTTCTGGACCATCACCAGGGTGGGCCGCTGCACCTGCTCAATGAGCCAGGCCGTAGTGGCACTCTTGCCGGTACCCGTGGCGCCCAGCAGCACCACGTCTTTCTCGCCGTTGTTGATCCGCTCCGTCAGGTCGGCGATGGCGGCAGGCTGGTCGCCGGCCGGCTTGAACTCGCTGATGACTTCGAAGGGCGCTACAACACGGTTGATATCCTGCGCAAGGCTCATGGATCTAATCTACAACCGGGCACTGACACTGGACGGTCCAATCCGTTACGGGCGAACAGCCCAGCGCGGTATCGGCGTGTTCAGGGAGCGTACGACGGCGGTTCCCACCCGGTTGCGGCGGCCCACGCTGCCATGGCGGGCCACGCGACGTCCGTGAACCACGGCTCCTTGGCTTCCGCGTACGGCCTGGTGCTGGCAGCGCCGGCGAAGCCCTCTGCAAGTTCAGCCTTATGAGCCCCGTACAGCTGCCGCGCCTGCCCGTCCAGCCGCAGCCAGTCCCGGAACAGCAGGGCGTAACGCCAGCCGGGAGAGCCTGCCATCCGCACGTGGATGTTGACGGCCCTGCCGGGATCGGCGTTCGCGTGGAACCGCTTCTGCCACTGCGCCGGGTCGGAGTCGGTTGGTTTCGGCGTGTCCTGGCCGGCACCGGGCACCAGGGGGAAGCCTGCAGCACCCAGCAACGGCACCAGCCGGTCCGATGCGTCCAGTCCGGGCACCGCAACCTGCAGGTCGATGACGTCCTTCGCGGCCAGGCCCGGGACGGAGGTGGAGCCGATGTGGTCCACTGCGAGGATTACCCCTGGTGCCGCAGCCATCAGCCTCGCGGCGATCCGCGCAGCCTGCTGCGGCCAGTCATCCCGGTACGCCTCAAGGACGGGCGCACCGGTCCTTTTGGCCCGGACGCCGGCTGCCAGGTTCCGGGCGTACGGCAGCAGGCGGGTGTCCCAAAGGCTGTCCACCTGCTCCAGCATGTGCTGCAGGGTGCCGGAGTTGTCCAGGACGACGTCGGCCGCGGCCAGCCTGATATCCCGCGGGGCCTGCGCTGCCATCCGCGCGCGCGCCGCTTCAGCGCTCATGCCCCGCAGTTGCTGCATCCGTTCCAGCCGCAGCCCGTCCGGGGCATCCACCACCAGGACAAGGTGGAAGTTGCTGCCCTGGCCGGTCTCCACCAGCAGGGGAATGTCCTGGACCACCACCGCATCTTCCGGCGCGGCTGCCGTGATGGCCGCCGCCCGGGAGCGCACCAGCGGATGCACGATGCCGTTCAACGCGGCCAGGCGGTCCTTGTTGCCGAACACCGCTTCTCCGAGCCGCGGGCGGTCAAGCCGGCCTTCGGCGTCGAGCATGTCCTGGCCAAACTCCGCCACGATGCGTTCCAGGCCCTCGGTGCCGGGCTCCACCACCTCGCGGGCGAGTGCATCCGCGTCCACCAGGACCGCCCCGCGCTCCTTCAGCCGGGAGGCAGCCACCGACTTCCCTGACGCGATCCCGCCGGTCAATCCGATCTTCAGCACCGTCCCAGCCTAGACGGACGGCCGGCGGCTCCGCGCCACGCTCCGGCTCGCGCCGCAAGGCCGGGACGGGCGCGTGGTTCGGTAGTCTGAGTCCATGACTGCAGGGGGCGCGGCCACGGAGCCGCTGGTCCACATCAAGGACTTCCGGATGGATTTCGGAGACGCCACCGTCATCAGGGACCTGTCCTTCGATGTGCGTGCCGGGGAATCGTTCGGGTTCCTGGGAAGCAACGGGTCAGGAAAGACCACCACCCTGCGGGCCCTGCTGGGGATCTACCAGCCCACCGCGGGGACGCTCCACATTGGCGGGAAACCCTTTGAACCCAGCGACGGCGCCCGGCTGGGTTACCTGCCGGAGGAACGCGGCCTGTATAAAAAGGAACCGGTCCTGGACGTCATGGTCTATTTCGGCCGGCTCAAGGGCCTGGGCAAGGCACAGGCCAAAGCCTGGTCCCTCGATTACCTTGAGCGCGTTCAGCTGGCGGACAAGGCTGCCGCCAACCTGGACAAGCTCTCCGGTGGCCAGCAGCAGAAGATCCAACTCGGCGTCACCATCATGAACGCCCCGGAACTGCTGATCCTGGACGAACCCACGAAAGGCTTCGACCCCGTAAACCGCCGCCTGCTGATGGACATCATCGAAGAACAGAAGCTGGCCGGCGCTACGGTCATCATGGTCACCCACCAGATGGAAGAAGTGGAGCGGCTCTGCGACCGCGTCATCCTCCTCAAGGACGGCACCTCCCGCGCCTACGGCACAGTGGAGGAGGTGCAGGAGCAGTTCGGCGGAACCGTCTACCGGGTAAGTTACGACGGCGTCCTGCCCCGATCCACCCAGTACGACATCGCACTCGACTCCGGCGGGTACGCCGAACTGGCGCCACGTCCGGGCACAGGGCAGGCTGCCGTCCTGCGGGAGCTTGTCACCGCCGGAGTCAGCGTCAGCAGTTTCACCACAGCCCGCGTTTCCCTGGACGAAATCTTCATCAGGGTCTACGGCGAACAGAACCGACCCGTGGAGGCCCGGCCATGAGCTCTGCACCAACACGTTCATCGCCCACTCCGCCCATCCCGGCCCGGCGCCCCGCCGTGCGCTGGCACAATCTGGGCACCGTAGTGGGGTTTGAGTTCTTCCGCACCACTAAAAAGCCGCGGTTCTGGATCGCCACACTGGCTATCCCCGTGGTGACGGCTATCGTCTTCGCCCTGATCTTCGTCAGTAACAGCTCCACCAGCGCGTCCGCGGATGCCCAGAAGAATGCAGCGCTGTCATTCACCTACACGGACGCGTCGGGGATCATTCCGGAGGCCGCCGGCCGGGCGGCCGGCGGGACCAAGGCGGTCAACCCGGAGCAGGCACTCGCTGACGTCAAGGGCGGCACGGTGGACGCCTACTTCGCCTATCCGGCCAACCCCGCCGTCGATCCGGTGCAGGTGTACGGCACGGACCGCGGCGTCTTCGCCAACGGGACCTACGAGGCGGTGGCCAAGCAACTGCTCATGCTGGCGGCCCAGGCAGACATCGGTTCGCCGCAACTCACGGCGGCAGCCAGCGGGAACGTTAAGGTGGACACCGAGACTTACCGGGACGGGCAGGCATCCGGTGGCTTCGGCGCCGCCGTTCCGCCGCTGATGTTCCTGGTGCTTTTCTACGTGATGATCATCCTGCTCTCGAACCAGATGCTGAACAGCACGCTGGAAGAAAAGGAGAACAGGGTCACTGAAATGATCCTGACCACGCTGAACCCCACCACCCTGATCATCGGGAAGATCATCTCGCTCCTCCTGGTGGGCCTCGTCCAGATTTCGGTGTTCCTGGCACCGGTCATCATAGGCTTCGCCTTCTTCAGGGACAGGCTGTCCCTGCCGGAGATCAACCTCTCCGACGTGGTGTTCGAACCGGGGCCGCTGCTGGTGGGCGCACTGCTGCTGCTGGGCGGCTTCCTGCTGTTCACCGCAGTCCTGGGTGCCATTGGCGCGGTGATGCCCAACGCCAAGGAAGCCGGTGTGGTCTTCGGCCCGCTGATGGCACTGATCTTCGTACCGTTTTACGCCATCAGCCTCATCCTGAGCGATCCCCAGTCCCCCATTGTGCAGGCGTTCACCTACTTCCCGCTCTCGGCGCCCGTGACCGCCATGCTCCGGAACGGCTTCGGAACCCTGAGCCCCGCCGAGTCGATCATCGTGATCGCCGAGCTGTTCATTGTCGGCGTCCTGATGATGCGCCTGTCCGTGCATCTGTTCCGCTACGGCTCCATCCAGTACACCGGCAAACTCTCGCTGGCCAAGACACTGCGCCGCCGTCCGCGCGAGGCCGCCGGCAGGTAGTGCCGCCGCAATAGCGGCCCTTCGGCTGCAGTTAGACTGAGCCCGTGGTGGAAGCAGCGGAGGCCGGGAACAGCAGGGCCACGGCCTACACCACCCTGTCAGCCGGGGAGGACTTCCGGCACGAGCTGGAAATCAAGCGCTCACGGTTCATCACCGTGCTGCGCCGGTCCGGCAGCGAAGACGAAGCACGATCACTGGTGTCAGACCTCCGCCGCGAGTTCCACGACGCCAGGCACCACTGCTCCGCGTTCGTCATCGGACCGGACCGTGACATCCAGCGCTCCAGTGACGACGGCGAACCCTCCGGAACCGCCGGCATCCCGATGCTGGAAGCCCTCACCAAGAAGGAAACCGTGCCCGGGGCCACGGACCTCAGCGACGTCAGCGCCGTCGTCGTACGCTATTTCGGCGGCATCCTGCTGGGCGCCGGCGGCCTGGTGCGTGCCTACTCGGAATCTGTGTCCTCGGCACTGGCTTTGGCGCCCCTGGTGCGGCGCAGCCGGCTGCGGATCTGTGCCATCCCCGTGCCGCACGGCGTTGCCGGACGGCTTGAGAACGATCTCCGTGCCGGCGGTTTCACCATGGCGGGCACCAGCTACGGAGGCAGCCATACACTGCTGCGCATCGCCGTGCCGGACACCGACCCTGAAGTCTCCGCCGCGGCCGAACGGGTGCTGGGCCTGACCGCCGGGTCCGCCACGCTGACCCCTGAGGGAACGGAGTGGATTGATGTTCCCAACGCCTGAACCGCCGCACTCCCCCGGCGTGACGCTGGTGGACGTCGATGAGCTGGTGCTGGAACAGCTGCTGTCCCTTGCGCAGCGGGACGCGTCCCCGGACGAGGTTGCTCCCCCGCTGGGCGGACCCGGCTGGAACCCGGAACGCACAGCGTGGTTCCGAAACTACCACCGCGAGGCCGCGGCCGGACTGGACGGGGCGGCCGGGGAAAAGAGCTGGGCAGTCTTCAGCGCCGGCCACGCCGCAGGGTCCGTGCGCCTGAAACGGGTGGCACCGGCAGGAGTCCCCACCGCGGAGACCGGCATCTGGCTGGGACGGACCTACCGGTCCCGGGGCATCGGCAGCGCCGCGCTGACGCTGGTCCTGGAACACGCCCGCCGTGCGGGACTCTCCCGCGTCACCGCCCGGACGCTGGCCGGCAACCGGGCCGCCCGGCAGCTGCTGGCCTCAGCGGGCTGCCGCCTCACGCCCGACGACGACGGAACGGTCCTCGCCGTCGTCGACCTTTAAGTCCGCGCCGGCTTTAAACCAACAGGCCCCCTGCCGTGTGGGCAGGGGGCCTGTTGTGTCAGCCCCGAAGGGCCGGTGGCAATTAGTTGCCGGTCAGCTTCTCACGCAGGGCAGCAAGCGCCTCGTCCGAAGCCAGGGTGCCGGCACCGGAATCGGTGGCAGCGGGCTCCGAGGAGTAGCTGGTGGTACCCGAGTCGCTGTCGCCGGACGTTGCTGCTGCAGCGTCATCGGCGGCGTGCTGGGTAACCTGCTTCTTGTGGGCTTCCCAACGGGTCTGGGCGTCAGCGTACTGCTGCTCCCAGGCGGCGCGCTGGTTCTCGTAGCCTTCAAGCCACTCGTTGGACTCCGGATCGAAGCCCTCAGGGTACTTGTAGTTGCCCTCTTCGTCGTACTCTGCGGCCATGCCGTACAGAGCGGGATCGAATTCGGTGCTGTCGGCGTCGACGCCCTCGTTGGCCTGCTTGAGGGACAGCGAGATGCGGCGGCGTTCCAGGTCGATGTCGATGACCTTGACGAACAGTTCGTCGCCAACGGACACAACCTGCTCGGCCAGCTCAACGTGGCGCACGGCGAGCTCGGAGATGTGGACCAGGCCTTCGATGCCGTCTTCGACGCGGACGAACGCACCGAACGGAACCAGCTTGGTGACCTTACCCGGAACAACCTGGCCGAGGGCGTGGGTGCGGGCGAAGGTCTGCCACGGATCTTCCTGCGTAGCCTTGAGCGACAGGGAAACGCGCTCGCGGTCCAGGTCGACCTCGAGGACCTCGACAGTGACTTCCTGGCCAACTTCGACAACCTCGGACGGGTGGTCGATGTGCTTCCAGGACAGCTCGGAAACGTGGACGAGGCCGTCTACGCCGCCCAGGTCCACGAATGCACCGAAGTTCACGATGGAGGAAACGACGCCGGGACGGACCTGGCCCTTTTCCAGCTTGTTGAGGAACGTGGAGCGGACCTCGGACTGGGTCTGCTCGAGCCATGCACGGCGGGACAGCACAACGTTGTTGCGGTTCTTGTCCAGCTCGATGATCTTGGCTTCGATCTGCTGACCGATGTACGGAGCAAGGTCGCGCACACGGCGCATCTCGACGAGGGATGCGGGCAGGAAGCCGCGCAGGCCGATGTCGAGGATAAGACCACCCTTGACAACCTCGATGACGGTACCGGTGACGACACCGTCTTCTTCCTTGACCTTCTCGATGTCGCCCCAGGCACGCTCGTACTGAGCACGCTTCTTGGAGAGGATCAGACGGCCTTCTTTGTCTTCCTTGGTGAGCACCAGGGCTTCGACCTGATCGCCAACGGAGACGACGTCTCCGGGATCAACGTCGTGCTTGATGGACAGCTCGCGGGAGGGGATGACACCTTCGGTCTTGTAACCGATGTCGAGCAGGACTTCATCGCGGTCGACCTTGACGACGGTACCTTCGACGAGGTCTCCGTCGTTGAAGTACTTGATGGTCGCGTCGACTGCTGCGAGGAAGTCCTCAGCGGTACCGATGTCGTTAATGGCGACTACGGGGGTACCGGGCTTCTCGGTGGAGGTGATGGTCATGTAGTAGGGGCTCCGTTGTGGATAGTTAGTCGGTCAGGTCAACCGGCGCGCCCGCGTCATGGAACGCAGGCGTGATTTTCGGGAAATCCGATGGATTCCCCGGGTCATCCTGATTTATGGATTGGTGTACTGAAGTGTTTTATCACCGCAGAAGCGTGCACGTGGTACACGCCCGTTTATTCTAGTCGCAGCGCGCAACAAGGGTCAAAAGCAGCAGCACATCCGGCGCCTTGGCGATCCGCCCCCGGCGGAGGTCCGGCTGCGGAACCGGTCAGAAGTGGGTAAGGCAGTGTGTTGCCCGCTCAACGGCGAACATCTGCTTAGCCTTGAGTGCGGACCCCTGCGTGGCCTCGCGGATTTTCCCGGCCGCCTTCAGCGTCACCGGGCACACACCGCCCAGGTAGATCGAGGACAACGCGGAGACGTCCAGTTCGAGGTCGGCGGACGTTTCGTCGGGGACGCGTTCGACGGCGGCCTGGCCGCCGTCGACATCAAGGGCGAAGGTTCCGCCGGTGAGGCCGAGGGTGTCCCCGACGGCGAGGACCAGCCGGCCGTCTGCCGGGTAGTGCCTGGCGGCCAGCGCCGAGGAAACGTCGAGGAGCCGCAGCCACAGCATGTCGCGGCTGTCCGAGGCGTCGATGCAGCGCGGGTCCACCAGCGCCCAGGCCAGTGGATCGTCCACCGGCGCCTCGTTCCAGGAGACCCGCTCCACGAGGTCGATGGCTGCAAGGTACTCCCACAGCTCAAGGTAGGCGTGGTCCGTGGCGGCCACCAGGTCCACCACCTCCACGGTGTAAGGCTCGGTTTCCCATCCGAGGAACTTGTAGGAGACGTAGCCGTCCACGCCGCCGTCGGCAGCATAGTGGAGCGCCACCTTGATGGCCGGGTCCTCCTTGCCGTCGCGGCCCAGGGAGCCCGAGGCCAGCTGACGGTACCAGTCCTGCCGGCCGATGGAGCCAGGGGTGTTGCGGTGGACGCGGTCGAAGACGGCCGGCGCCACGTCCAGCAGGACCTTGGGGTCGGCGACGTCTATGGTTCCGGTGGCCTGGTGTGCGAGCTTGAAACGCGCCGTGGTGTCCACCTTGATGGAGCGCTCGAGGCTGGCCACGCCGTAGCCGAACCGCCCGTAGATGGATCCTTCGGAGGCCGTCAGCGCGGCGACCGCTATGCCGTCGTCCTTGGCACCCTGCAGGTCCTCGGTCATCATGCGTCGCAGCAGGCCGCGCCGGCGGTGCGACGTACGTACGGTCACGGCCGTGACCAGCTGGGCTTCGAGCATGCGGCCGAAGCCGATGTTCAGCGTTTTCCGGAACGTTCCGAACGTGGCCACCGGGACATCTGCCGGCAGCGACGACGGTGCCACAGTACCGGTCTGGTAGGCGCCGGTGAAGATGCGGCCGTCCACTTCGTAGGTGGCGAGCGAACGTTCGCGGTGCTCGGGGGTCCGGGTGGACTCATGGAATCCGAACCCTACGGCCTGCGCCCAGGTTTCGGCTTCGGCGTACCCGTTTTTCCCCTTGGATACCGCCGGGAAGCGCCGGATGTCATAGTTTCCGCTCAAATCAGCCACAAGGGAGAGCGTAACCAATGCATCCGGCGCCTGACCAGCGCGGACACGCCCGGGACCGGGCGGGTCTGCCCACGCAGCCTAGTGGCCGGCGTCGTACCAGGAGGGCCCGACGCCGATCTGGACTTCCAGCGGCACGGTGAGGTCTGCGGCGGCGGCCATCTGCTCGGTGACCAGGGCCTCCACCGCCGCACGCTCTCCGGGCGCCACCTCGAGGACGAGTTCGTCGTGGACCTGCAGCAGCATCCGCGACTTGAGTCCCTGGGCCTGCAGTTCGGCGTGGACACCGAGCATGGCCCGCTTGATGATGTCCGCGGCAGAGCCCTGGATGGGGCTGTTGAGCGCAATGCGTTCGGCGTTCTCGCGGAGCTGGCGGTCCGTGCTGGTGAGGTCCGGCAGGTAGCGGCGGCGGCCTTCGATGGTGGAGGTGTAGCCGTCCACCCTTGCCTGGTCCACCACTCCGCGCAGATAGTCGCGGACGGCACCGAACCGGTCGAAGTAGTCCTTCATGAGGGTGCGGGCCTCATCCACGGAAATCTCAAGCTGCTTGGACAGCCCGAAGGACGTCAGGCCGTACGCCAGGCCATAGGACATGGCCTTGACCTTGGAACGCATGGCGCTGGTGACCTGGTCCGTCGGCACGTGGAAGATGTTCGAGCCGACGAACCGGTGCAGGTCCTCGCCGTCCTTGTACGCCTGGATCAGCCCGGCGTCGCCGGAGAGGTGCGCCATGATGCGCATCTCGATCTGGGAATAGTCCGCGGACAGCAGGCACTCGTATCCGTCACTGACCACGAAGATGCCGCGGACGCGCCGGCCTTCCTCGCTGCGGATGGGGATGTTCTGCAGGTTGGGGTTGTTGGACGAGATCCGGCCCGTGGCTGCTACGTTCTGGGCATACGTGGTGTGGATGCGGCCGTCGTCGGCCACCGACTTCTTCAGGGACTCGATCATCTGGCGCAGCTTGGCGGCTTCACGGTGGGCCATGAGCTGGACCAGGAACTCGTGGCCGGTTTTCTCCAGGAGGTTCTTCAGCGATGCGGCATCGGTGGTGTAGCCGGACTTGATCTTCTTGGTCTTGGGCAGCTGCAGTTCCTCGAACAGGACCGTCTGCAGCTGCTTCGGCGAGCCAAGGTTGACCTCATGGCCGATCGCCGCGAAGGCCTGCTCCTGCGCCTGGTCGATCACCCTGGCGAGGTCGGCGAGCTGTTCGTCCATGCGGTCCAGGTCGATCCCGATGCCGGCCAGTTCCATGTCCGCGAGGACACGGCTGACCGGCAGCTCAAGCGTGGACAGGAGCTCTTCGGCCCGGCGTTCCTTCAGCTCGGTTTCGAAGAACCGGCTCAAGGCGGAGACGACGGCGGCAGCCTGGACCAGTGCCTCGGCGGCGGCGGTGTCGTTGCCGTCGAAGGACAGCTCCAGCTGGCCTGCCTTGGCGGTGACGGCCGGCATGCCGACATTGAGGTGGTGCTGGGCGAGCTCGGCGAGCTCGTAGGTGCGCCGGTCCGGCTGGATGAGGTAGCCCGAGATGGACGTATCGTCCACCACGCCTTCGAGCTCCAGTCCGCGGGCGGTGAGTGCCTTCAGTGCGGCCTTGAACCCGTGCAGCACCTTGGGCGATTCGGGGTCGCGGAGCCAGGCCGCCAGCTCATTTTCGGTGTCCGCGTCAAGGGCGGCGAGGTCCAGGTAGACGGCGCCGCCCGCACGGACGATGGCCACGCCGGCGGCGTCTTCGCCGATGCGTCCCGGGACGAGGTCGACGGCGAGGGCTGAGCGCTGCCCGTCCCCTCCGGCCAGGAACGCGGCCAGTTCGTCCGCGGTGGCCGGGACGGTGTAGGCGGGCGCCTCGATGCTTTCGCGTTCGGCGGCGGGGGCGTCGTCGTTGCCGTAGAGCGCGAAGAGCCGGCTGCGGATGGTCTTGAATTCCAGCTCATCGAAGAGGTCTTCCAAGGCCGCCTGGTCGGGGCGGGGCTCGTACAGGTCATCGAGGGTGACCGGCAGTTCCAGGTCTGTGTGCAGCTGGTTGAGGCGCCGGTTCCGCTTGACGTTGTCCACGTTTTCGCGGAGGGAGTCCCCCACCTTCCCGCCGATGGAGTCGAGGTGTTCCAGGACCCCTTCGAGCCCGCCGTAGAGGTTGATCCACTTCGCCGCAGTCTTGGGACCGACGCCGGGTACGCCGGGGAGGTTGTCCGCGGTCTCGCCCACCAGCGCGGCGAGGTCCGAATATCGGGACGGCGGGACGAAGTACTTCGCTTCGATGGCCGCGGCGTCCATCCGCGGGATGTCGCTCACGCCCTTCTTCGGGTAGAGGACAAAGACGTTGTCGGTGATGAGCTGGAACGCATCGCGGTCACCGGACACCAGAAGCACCTCGTGGCCGGCCTTCTCGCCCATCGCCGCGAGGGTGGCCAGGATGTCGTCGGCTTCGTAGCCGGGCATCTTGATGGTCTTGATTCCCCAGGCCTCCATCACCTGGCCGATGAGGTCGATCTGGCCACTCATCTCCCGCGGCGTTTCGTTCCTGCCGCCCTTGTATTCGCTGTATTCGGCCTTGCGGTGGGTCGATTCGTCGGAGACGTCGAAGGCCACGGCAATGTGGGTGGGCTGCTGTTCCTTGATGAGGTTGATCAGCATGGACGTGAATCCGTGGATGGCGTTGGTGTGCTGACCGTTGGATGTGGAGAATTTGTCTGCCGGCAGGGCAAAGAACGCGCGGAACGCCATGGAATGGCCGTCGAGGACCAGCAGCCGGGGCTGGCCGGTCATCGGTACGACGGGGGCGGCAGTGGCTGAAACCGACTCACCGGCTGAGGGGGCCGCATCCTGGGCAGCGGCGCCCTGCGGAAGTACTGGGGATGGAAGAGGGGCCGGTTTGGTTGTTTCACTCACAGGTGCCAGCCTAGTTGGCATGATGGACAATTTCACGCCCGGCCCCTTTGCGGCCGAGCTGACCGCGGCCGGCGTCCCGGAGCACCTGCACGGCTGGCTGGGACAGTTCGGCATCGGCGCGCTGGTGGTGAAAATGGGGATCCGGTTCCTGGAAATGAGCCCGGAACGGACCGTGGCCACCATGCCGGTGGAAGGGAACACGCAGGTGGCGGGGATCCTTCACGGCGGTGCGCACGTGGTCCTGGCTGAAACCCTTGGCTCGTTCTCAGCCGCCATGCACGCCGGCCCGCACCGGCACGCTGTGGGAATCGAGGTAAACGCCACCCACCACCGGTCGATCGCGAAAGGCCTGGTGACCGGCACCTGCACCGCCATTCACCTGGGCGGCACACTGGCCACGCACGAAGTCGTCATGACCGACGAAGCGGGCCGCAGGCTATCCACGGCCCGGATCACCAACATGCTCCGCGACAACGTCGGGGCTTAGGGCGTCCGGCGGAACCTCTAGGAGGTTCCGCCGCTGAGCAGGTAACGGGACTCAACGATGCCCCTGCCCAGGGTTCGGGAGGCAGTCAGCTCAAGCGGCGGCGTCGGGCCCTGAATGGGCAGCAGGCGCTTGCCGTCGCCCAGGATGACAGGGATGACGGAGAGGATGATCTCGTCCAGGAGACCCGCAGCTGCGAACTGGGCGGCAAGGTTGCCGCCACCCACCACCCAGATGTTCCGGCCTGCGGCGTCCGCGCGGAAGTCATCGGCAAACTCGGTGACGCCACCCCGGACGAATGTGATGTCAGAGCCCGGCGGGGCCGCGTGTTCGTGGTGGGTGAAGACGTAGCAGGGGGTGGACGGGTATGGCCATTTGCCCGGTTCATGTTCCATCAGCCAGGCGTAGGTCTCACCGCCCATGACGATGCAGCCCACATCTGCCATGAACGATTCGTAGCTTTCGCTGCCGCCCTCGAAACCGTCGAACTGCAGGAGCCAGCCGAGATCGTCCCCGGAGGTGGCGATGAAGCCGTCCAGGGAGGCGGCGACGAAGTACTGGATGCGTGGCATGGGCCAAGCCTAGCCAACGGCGCAGGGCCTGCCCAGTACGTCTGCCGTGGCCGTTGTGCCGGGCAGGACCGCGGTGGCCGCCTGGAGGACGGTGGCTACTTGGAGAAGTACGGAATGATCAGGTAGAGCCCGAAGAGGACCGCGGCACCACAGAGGCCAAAGCAGACGTAGGCCAGTGACCGCTTCAGCCCGGGAGAGGGCTGCTGGGCATCGGCGGCAATCGCCGTCAGCCGGACACCCAGCGCGTACAGCGTCACCACCGTGGAAGCGGCAATGAGTGTGGCGCCGGCAACTGTGAGGAGTTCCAACCACTTCATCGCTGCGTTTCCTTCGAGTTGGTTGCGTCGGCGTCGGCCGGCGCCTGTGACTGCGGCTCCGGTTCCGCCTGCGGCCTGGCGTTTGCCGTGGCGCTGGCTTCGGCTTTCGCTTTGGCCTTGGCTTCGGCGCGTGCCCGGGCCATGGCCTTCTTCTTGGCGAAGCGGACGGCCTGCCCGGCTTCCTCGACCTCCACGGCGTTGTGGTGGCCCACTGCGGACTTGCGTGAGTAGAAGAACATGAACAGCACGGCGCCCGTACCGGCGATCGCCGCGATGAGGACTCCCACCACCCCGGTGCTGACGAGCAGGGCAGTCAGCGCGCCGACGATGCCGGCCGCCGGAA
This sequence comes from Pseudarthrobacter sp. 1G09, assembly GCF_050038305.1. Taxonomy (NCBI): domain Bacteria; kingdom Bacillati; phylum Actinomycetota; class Actinomycetes; order Micrococcales; family Micrococcaceae; genus Pseudarthrobacter; species Pseudarthrobacter sp. 1G09. Next base: position 2,162,266 of record NZ_CP188306.1, on the reverse strand, counting down.
GGGTGAACAGCCAGCCGATGGCAATCTTTCCCACCATGTTCCAGCGGACGGTGGTTCCCTTGCGGCCCATCCCGGAGCCGATGACGGAACCGGAGGCCACCTGCGTGGTGGACAGCGCGAAGCCCAGGTGCGATGAAGCCAGGATGGCTGATGCGGTGCTGGTCTCGGCGGCGAAGCCCTGGGCCGGCTTGACCTCGGTGAGGCCGGATCCCATGGTGCGGATGATGCGCCAACCGCCGGAGTACGTACCGATGGCGATGGCCAGCGCACAGGCGGCGATGACCCAGAACTGGGGTCCGGTGCCCGGAGCCTGGGTGCCGGCGGCGATGAGGACCAGGGTGATGATGCCCATGGTCTTCTGCGCGTCGTTGGTGCCGTGCGCCAACGCCACGAGGCTGGAGGTGAAGATCTGGCCCGTGCGGAAGCCGCCACGCTTTTGCGTCAGCTTGCTGCCCGTCTCGGGATCATGCCGGGACGTCAGGGCATAGGCGAGGCGGGTACACACATAAGCAACCAGCCCGGCGATAAGGGGTGCGAAGATGGCCGGCAGGATGACCTTCTGCAGCAAGCTCTCCAGGTTGATGGAGTTGAAGCCGATGCCAACGATGGCCGCACCGATCAGGCCGCCGAACAGGGCGTGCGAGGAACTGGACGGCAGTCCCTTAAGCCACGTGATCATGTTCCAGAGGATGGCACCCATCAGGCCCGCGAAGATGATCTCCGGAGTGATCGGACTCGCGCCGGAGCCTTCGCGGATGATGCCGCCGGAAACTGTCTTCGCCACCTCAGTGGACAGAAAAGCGCCCACCAGGTTGAGGAGGGCGGCCAGAGTCACCGCGGTCTTCGGCTTGATGGCACCCGTAGCGATGGGTGTTGCCATGGCGTTCGCGGTGTCGTGGAAGCCGTTCGTGAAGTCGAAAAATAGAGCCAGTGCAATGACCAGCGCCACCATGAAGGTGATGTCCACCTGTTGCCCAATCTGCAGAGTTGGTGTTCAGCAGTTTCCGTACCCCGGCTGCCGTGCACAGCATAATTCACCGGATGTTCGTGGGGAATGTCCTGTGCTGCTAACCAAACCGGTGCGAAACCCTATCGATCGTACGCGTCCATGGCAGCAGGTCAAAACAGCGATCCGGCCAGGAAACACCGGACGGACTCCAGTTCGGCGGCCGAGATTCCGCGCCGGGGATCCGGGGATACGGCAAGCATCCGGCGGCCCAGCAGCCGCACCCATGACTGCGCTTCCGCCTCATAGCCGAGCTGGTCATCGATCCACACGGCGGCCTCCGGACCGGTGGCTTCCACGTGGTCCATGATGGCCTGAAGTTTCCACCACCCCTCCCCCGTTCCCGCTCCGGCCGCCGTGAGATACGGCCAGTCCCTGCCGTCCAGGCCGATGGCCGGGCACAGATACTGGGGGGCAAGCTCCTCCCAGCTGGTGAGCCACACGCAGCGGACGCCTTCAGTGCCGGCGATGCTGTTGAGCCCGGTGACCAGCTCAGCGGCATAGGCCACGGGCAGCAGCCCGGCGTCGGCCCGACGCCACGCAGTACCCCAGCCGGTGGTTCCAGCCGGCCCAAAAGGGCAGATGACGCCGTCGACGTCGATATACAGCGTGCGTGCCACGGTGTCCGTCCGCGCGGGTCAGCCCGGCTGGTCCGATGGCGTGCGTCCGGTGTCCAGGCCTGGCGCAGCGAGCCTCTCGAGCGCGGCAATGGTCACGTCCGGCAGGACGATCAGGCCGTCCAGTTCCCGCCGCGCCCGCTTGTAGGCGGCCTGGCGCTCCGCCGGGGTGGCGGCCGCGTTCTCAGCAATCATCAGCAGCTTCCTGGCCGTGGCGAGCCGCTCACGCTCCGGCCCGGAAAACTTGCTGTCGCGGATCCGGCGGGCTTCCCGCTCCGCCACGTCCAAGGCAACTGCAAAGGCGTTCACTGCCGTCCGGTAGGCGTCCAGCTGGGCCGGCGACAGGTCAGCGGAGGAGTGGGGACGCTGGCCGTCGGCGTCGCGCTTGGCCCGCAGGAACGCGACGGTCAGGGGTTCGCGCACGTCTGTCATGAGGGGAAAATCGATGAGCTTACCCACGTCGAGTTCGTACTCGAGCCAGCGCCGGTTGGTGGCGTCATGCGTGGCGGTCAGCGCCTCCACGTCGGCTGCCGAAGCCTTCCCGGCCTCCCGGGCCTGGTTCTTCAACGTGAGCAGTTCCACCTTGCGCCGGTGCCGCCGCTCGCTGGCTTTGCGCCACGAATTGGCATAGTGGCCGGCGAAAGCGGTCAGCGGAAAGACCAGCCACCATTTATCGGAGAGGAAATCAAAGAGGTGCTCCACTGCACCATCCTCGCAGGCGCCAGGGGCTGCCTCAAGGCTGCGGCGTAGCCGTTGGTTCATGATGTAGGTCATCACAGGACAGGAGCACAGGCATGAGTACCAGGACCGCCCTCGTCACGGGAGCATCCTCCGGAATCGGAGAGGCCACCGCCAGGAAACTCCACGCCCTGGGTTTCACCGTGTACGGCGCCGCACGTCGGACCGGCCGGCTCCAGGACCTTGCGCGGCACGGCATCAGCCCGCTGGCCATGGACGTCACCGACGAGGCATCGACGTGGTGGTCATTGAACCCGGCGGGATCGAAACCGAGTGGGGCGGCATCACAGCAGACTTCGTTGAGGAAACCTCCGGCAAGAGACCCTGCGCGGCCCAGGCGGCCCGCAGGCTCCTCACCGACCGGATGTTCGACACGCTCATCAGCAGGGCCGTTGGCCTGCCGCGGGCATAAGAACTGGACTTGCGGTCGGGTGTAGCACCGGCCAGGAACCGGGAAGGGCACCCCTGCGGTATTTCGCGGGGGTGCCCTTCGCTGATTTGACTGCCGGATCAGGGGGCGTCTGCGGCACGCTCCCCCGCGTTGGCGTTGACCAGCCACGCGACGCCGAACCGGTCCGTGCACATGCCGAAGACGTCACCCCACGGGGATTTCTCCATGGGAACGGTGACGGCGCCGCCGTCGCCGCTGAGCTTGTCGTAGTATCCGCGAAGCTCCGTTTCGTCTTCGCCGCTGAGGGAAATGGAGATGGCGGAGCCCTCGCTGAATTCCATGTGGTTGGGGGTGTCCGAGCCCATGAGCACCAGGCCGTTGGGCGTGGTCAGCATGCCGTGCATGACCTTCTCGGCTTCTGCCGGGTCCTCGGCCATCTGGTATTCACCGAACGTGCTGACCCGCAGGTCGCCCCCGAAGACTGACTGGTAGAAGTTCAGGGCCTCGCGGGCGTTGTCCCGGAAGCTGATGTACGGGTTGAGGATGGTCGGCATACTGGATCTCCTTCGCATGGTGTCGTGCTCATGAACCAGACAACATCCTGCCCCATGGGCGCCCCTGGGAATAGGGGTTGCGGCTGGCCGCCCCGCCCGGTTGGTCAGGGCACGAACCGGTACCCAATGCCGGGTTCCGTGAGCAGGTGCCGCGGCTTGCCGGCGTCGGTTTCCAGCTTCCGCCGCAACTGCGCCATGTACACGCGCAGATAGTTGGCCTCTTTGACGTAGCCGGGACCCCACACCCGTGCCAGCAGCTGCTGCTGCGTGATGAGCCGGTCGGGGTTCAGGACCAGGATTTCGAGGATCTTCCATTCGGTGGGCGTCAGCCGGACCACAGTGCCACCGCGGTCCACCCGGCGGGCCGCCAGATCCACGCTGAACGCCGCGGAGGCCACCACGGGTGCCGCTTCCGGGGCAGGGACGCGGCGCTGCAGGGCGCGCAGCCGTGCCAGGAGTTCGTCCAGCCCGAAGGGCTTGGTGATGTAGTCGTCGGCGCCCGCGTCCAGGGCGCCCACCTTGTCCGCCGAGCCATGCCGGGCCGACAGCACCAGCACCGGCATCGTGCTCCACCGCCGCAGGTCCCGCAGCATTTCGACGCCGTCCATGTCCGGCAGTCCCAGGTCCAGGATCAGCAGGTCCGGCGCGTGCCGCGACGCCGAAAGGAGCGCCGAGGCGCCGTCGGCGGCCGCGTCCACGGCGTACCCGTGGGCGGCAAGGGTGATCCGCAGCGCCTTCAGGAGATGGGGATCATCGTCCACCACCAGCACCCTGGCGGGGGCAGCCGCTGCGCCGGCCGCCGTCGTATCCTGGTTCGCCGGCGTCATGCCCCCGCCCCTCCCGCCGGCCCGGCACCGGGTCCCGTGAGGGCACGGCCGGCAACCGGATATCCTGCCACGGGTGGCCCGGCGGACAGCGGCAGGCGGATGACCATCGTCAGACCGCCGCCCGGCGTTTCTTCAGCGTCGAGGCTTCCGCGCATCGCCTGCACGAAACCCTGTGCCACGGCCAGTCCCAGCCCGATGCCGGTTCCCTGATCCGCGTCCCCCAGCCGCTGGAACGGCTGGAACATCTCCACTACCTTGCGGGCCGGGACACCCGGGCCGTGGTCGATGATGCGCAGCTCGCCGGCAGGGTGGCCGCCCGGGCCGGCTTGCTGCATCGGGGTACCGGATATGGTGATGCCCGAACCGGGGGCGTATTTCAGGGCATTCTCCACGATGTTGGCGATGGCGCGCTCCAGCAGCCCGGGGTCCGCTTCCACAGCCGGCATGTTGGCAGGAAGGGCCACCGTTAAAGCTCCGGCGGGGCACGTCCGGAGGGCATGATCCACAGCGACCCGCCACCGCACGGGTTCCAGCAGCGGTTCCACGGACTGGGCAGTAATCCTGGACATGTCCAGGAGGTTGCCCACCAGCCCGTCCAGCCGGTCAGTGCATTCATCGATGGTTTCCAGGAGTTCCCGCCGTTCCTCCGGACCATAGCCGACGCCGTCCTGGAGCAGGCCCCCGGCCGCCAGCTTGATGCCTGCCAGCGGTGTCCGAAGATCGTGGGACACTGCCCGGAGGATGGCGGTCCGCATAGCGTTCCCCTCGGCAAGTCGGGAAATCTCGAGCCTGCTCGCCTCCAATTGCCGCCGTTCGAGCCGGGCCCGGACATGAACCCCGAAGGCGTCCAGCAGCCGGCGCTCCGCCCGGGGAATTTCCCGTCCGAACAGGAGCAGCCATGTGCGGCTGCCCAGTTCTTCGGCAGTCCGAGCCGCCGAACCGTCCGGGCCCCCGTCCCAGTCCGGGATGGCCCCCGCTCCCGCCACAAGTTCCCAGCCCGGCTGCGGAGGGTCCGCGGCCGCCGTGACCACGGCGGCTCCGGAGACCCCGAAGACACTCAGTGACTCCGAAAGCAGCGCCTGCAGCGAGTCCTCTGAGCGGGAGGCCCCCAGGGCCAGGTCAGCCAGGGTTGCCGCTTCGGCCCGGGCGAGGGCCGCTTCCTTGGAGCGGCGGGCTGATCCGTCCACCACGCCGGCCACGGCAACGGACACGCCCACGAAGACGCCCAGCGCCAGGACGTCCTGGGGGTCGTGGATGGCAAGGTCCCCCACGGGCGGCGTGGAAAAGTAGTTGACCAGCAGGCTGCTCCAAAGGGCACCGGCCACAGCCGGCCACAGCCCGCCCACCAGGGCCACAGCCACCGCTCCGGCCAGCTGGACCAGCACCGCCGTGGCCACGCTGTGGTCCTGGACGGCGAGGAGCAGCTGAAGCACTGCCGGAAGGAACGCCGCGAGCGCGAATCCGGCCAGGGTCCGGCCCCGGCCCAGTTCGGTCCGCGCACGCCGCATCGGGTGGGCGGCCGGGTCGCGGGGCACCACCTGGACATCGATGTCGCCGGCGTCGCGCACCACCCGGGCTTCAACGCTGCCGCGGAACAGTCCCGCAATCCGCCGCCGCCGGGACTGTCCCACCAGGATGTGGGTTGCCTGCACCGACCGCGCATAGTCCAAGAGGGCCTGCGCGACGTCGGTTCCGGCGAGCGCGTGGTACTCGCCGCCCAGGCCGGCAACTGCCCGCCTCTGGTCCTCGAGGGCGCGTGGCGAGTCGCCGCGGGTCCCTGAGGGGGTCCTCACGTGCACCGCCAGCAACTCCCCGCCTCCGCGCCCCGCAAGGCGCGCGGCGCGCCTGACCAGGAGTTCGTCGTCGTCTCCGCCCTTAAGGCCGGCGACGATCCGTTCTGTTGCCATGAGGCACATTCTTCCACCGTTGCGGCAGGTGGACGCGCGGTGGGGCGGCGCGGTGTGGGTCCGCTCACAACGGTGTTAAGGATGCATCAAGATCGCCCGTTTACCGGTTCCGCGGCCCGTGCCCGGTGCTACGTTCGGCTGTGCCCGGCGGCGTGCCGGGACTTTGAATCGAAAGGCATGGCGATGACCACCATGAGCCGGCCCCCGGCTGATCCCTCGGCCCCACCGCTTCCCCGGGGCGTGGCGATGAAGAACTGGCTGCTGTTCGGGCTGCAGGACACCAAGGGCACGCACCAGGGTCCGGGCGGCGTGGCAGCCAGCGGGCACCGGAAGCACCGCTGGTGGCAGGTGATGTGCCTGACGGGCGTGGACTACTTCTCCACCCTGGGCTACCAGCCTGCCATCGCTGCCCTGGCCGCCGGTGCCATCTCCCCGCTCGCCACCCTGGTGCTGGTGGCGGTCACCCTGTTCGGTGCGCTGCCCGTGTACCGCCGGGTGGCGGCGGAGAGCCCGCGCGGCGAGGGGTCCATCGCCATGCTCGAACGCCTCCTTCCACGTTGGGGCGGCAAGCTGCTGGTCCTGGTCCTCCTCGGCTTCGCGGCGACCGACTTCATGATCACCATGACGCTGTCCGCCGCCGATGCCACCGCCCACCTGATCGAGAACCCCTTCGCACCGGGCTGGCTGCACGGCCAGAATGTCGCCATCACCCTGGTGCTGTTGGGACTGCTCGCGGCGGTGTTCCTGCGCGGCTTCAAGGAGGCCATCGGAATCGCCGTGGTCCTCGTGGCCGTGTACCTGGCACTGAACGTGGTGGTGGTGGCCCGGGCACTCGCCGAGGCAGCCACCCACCCGGTGGCGGTCAGCGGATGGTGGGATGCCCTCACCACCAGCCACGGAAACCCCCTCATGGCGGTGGCGGTGGCGCTGCTCGTCTTCCCCCGCCTGGCACTGGGCCTGTCCGGTTTTGAGACGGGCGTGGCCGTGATGCCGCAGATCCGGGGCGCCGCCGGCGACACCGAGGCCAACCCTGCGGGGCGGATCCGCGGCACCCGCCGCATGCTGACCACTGCCGCCCTGATCATGAGCACGTTCCTCATCACCAGCAGCTTCGCCACGGTGGTCCTGATTCCGGAGCAGCAGTTCCAGCCCGGCGGCGAGGCGAATGGACGGGCCCTGGCGTTCCTGGCGCACACCTACCTGGGCCCGGAGTTCGGGACCGTATACGACATCAGCACCATCGCCATCCTGTGGTTTGCCGGCGCCTCCGCTATGGCCGGGCTCCTGAACCTCGTACCCCGGTACCTGCCCCGCTACGGCATGGCGCCGGAGTGGGCCAAAGCGGTCCGGCCCCTGGTGCTGGTCTTCACGCTGACGGGCATCCTCATCACGGTGCTGTTCGAGGCCGACGTCGATGCCCAGGGCGGTGCCTACGCCACCGGCGTCCTGGTGCTGATGACCTCCGCCGCAGTTGCCGTGACGTTGTCCGCGCGCCGGCTCCGGCAACGGCGCAGGAGTTTCGGCTTCTCCGTCATTGCGCTGCTCTTCCTCTACACCACGGTGGCCAACATCTTCGAGCGGCCCGAGGGCATCCGGATTGCCGGGTTCTTCATCCTGGCGATCGTGGCTATCTCCCTGCTGTCCAGGGTGCTGCGGTCCTTCGAGCTGCACGCCACCCACGTCCGTCTGGACACTGAGGCGCTCCAGTTCGTCACCTCTGCGGTAGCCGGCCCCATCGGCATCATCGCCCACGAGCCGCTGCGCCAGTCCGCCGAGGCGTACCGCCGGAAACTGGCCTCCGCCACTGAAGCGAGCCACTTCCCGGACAACGCAACCCCCCTGTTCCTGGAAGTGATGGTGGACGACTCCTCGGACTTCGAAACGGCCCTCGAAGTACGGGGTGTCCTCCGCCACGGCTACCCCGTGCTGGAAGTCCACGGCCCGGTGGTTCCCAACACCATCGCCTCGGTGCTCCTGCACATCCGGGATGTCACGGGGCTGATGCCGCACATCTACTTCCGCTGGACCGAAGGCAACCCGGTGTCGAACCTCCTGCGGTTCCTGGTGCTCGGCGAGGGCGAGATTGCCCCGGTGACCCGCGAAATCCTGCGCGAGGCCGAACCGGACGTCACCCAGCGCCCGTGGGTCCACGTCGGCTGACCCGGATGAAAAGTGGTGCCTAACGCTCCGGAGGAAAGTAGGCTCGGGTGATGGCCAGATTTTTCGATGTTCACCCGCACGATCCCCAGCCCCGCGCCATTGCGCAGGCCGTCAGCATCGTCCGCGACGGCGGGCTCATCGCCTACCCCACAGACTCCTGCTATGCGCTGGGGGCACAGATGGGCAACAAGGACGCACTGGACCGGATCCGGACCATCCGCCATCTGGATGGCAAGCACCACTTCACCCTGGTGTGCCGTGACTTCGCCCAACTGGGCCAGTTCGTGAACATCGGCAACGATGTGTTCCGGAGCATCAAGTCCGTGACACCCGGAAGCTATACGTTCATCCTGCCGGCTACCAAGGAGGTCCCCAAGCGGCTGCTGCACCCCAAGAAGAAGACGGTGGGAGTGCGGATCCCGGACAACCGGGTAGTCCAGGCCCTGCTGGCCGAACTGGGTGAACCGCTGCTGTCCAGTACCCTGCTGCTGCCGGACGAGGACGAGCCGCTGACCGTGGGCTGGGAAATCAAGGAACGCCTGGACCACCAGGTGGACGCCGTGATCGATGCCGGCGACTGCGGGGCCGAACCCACCACGGTGGTGGATTTTTCCAGCGGGGTGGCCGAGGTGGTCCGGCGCGGCATGGGAGACCCGTCACGCTTCGAGTAATCGCCGGGCCCTGACCGCCTTCCCTGGGCACTTTGCCGCCGGCCGCCGTCGTACATCACGACGCCGGCCGGCGGGTCGGTGCCACCGCGCGCCGCTGCACGATTCGCGGCTCAGTCCTGCTTCCTGGCGCGGCTCGGCTGGACCCTCGGCGGTTCGCCGGGCATCTTGGGGTAGTCCGGCGGGAAGGGCATCTCGCCGAGCCCGTCCTTGACGTCCCTGTCCCACCACTCCAGCAGGGTGCCGATGCTGCCGGGCTTGTCACCGAACCCGGCCCAGGGGTCGCCGACCGTTTTCAGCCGGTCCGGGACGGTGAGGACGGTGAACTTCCGGGGATCCGTGCTCTCCAGCTCATCCCACGTGAGGGGACAGGAGACCGGCGCGTGCGGCAGGGCGCGGGGACTGTAGGCGCCGGCGATGGTCCGGTCCCGGTTGGCCTGGTTGAAGTCCAGGAAGATCCGCTCACCGCGCTCCTCTTTCCACCACGCCGTGGTCACTTTGTCCGGCATCCGCCGTTCCACCTCGCGGGCAGCGGCGATGACGGCGCGCCGGACGTCCAGGAATTCGCGGACCGGCTCGATCGGGGCGTAGACATGCAGGCCGCGGTTGCCTGAGGTTTTGATGAACGATTCGAGTCCGGCTTCGGCCAGGACATCCCGCAGCACCTGGGCGGCCGGGATGGCGTCATCGAAGTCCGTACCGGGCTGGGGGTCGAGGTCGATGCGGAGCTGGTCCGGATTGTCCGTGTTGTCCGCCCGGGACGGCCAGGGGTGGAACACCACCGTGTTCATCTGCACGGCCCAGACGGCGGCCGCCGGCTCGTCCAGTACCAGCTGCGGATGGGACCGCGCGCTCGGATAGACCACCTTGACGGACCGGACGAAATCCGGGGTGCCCCTGGGCGGGTTCTTCGAGAAGAACATCTCGCCGTCGATATTGTCGGAGTACCGCTGCAGGGACACCGGACGGTCCCCGTTCGCTGCGATGAACGCCTCCCCCACCTCGCAGATGTACCGGGCGAGATCCAGTTTGGTCAGGCCCAGGTCCGGGAACAGGACCCGGCTGGGGCTGGAAATGCGCATCTCACGCTCGCCGTGGGGGCCCGGGACGGTGATGGTGGTCTGTTCGCTCGCCATGGGGACAACGTACACCCCGCGGTCCGCACGGCAGCACATTTGCCCTGCCAGGTCCGGCATGATGGATCCATGCCCGCAACCGATCAGCACCTGTCCATCGCGGTGGGCGATACCGCCGTCTCCGCCGACTACGCCCGCCCGGACAGCCCGGCGGGCCCCGTATCCACTGTGGTGGTGGCGCACGGCGCCGGCGCCGGCATGGAGCACCCGTTCCTGCGCGGGTTCACCGATGCCCTGAACGGGTTGGGCCTGGCCACGCTCCGGTTCAACTTCCCTTACCGTGAAGCGGGCCGCAAATTTCCGGACCGCCCTCCGCTGGCCATCGCCACCTGGCGGGCCGTCATGGATACCGCCGCGGAGCAGGCAACGGTCCACGGTGACACAGGCCCCGTGTGGGCCTGCGGTAAATCATTTGGCGGCCGGATGGCGTCAATGGCCGTGGCGGAGGGGATGCCGGCGGCCGGCCTCATCTACCTGGGCTACCCGCTGCATCCGCCGGGCAAGCCGGAGAAGCTGCGCGACGAACACCTGTACGGGCTGGCCACGCCCATGCTGTTCCTGCAGGGCAGCCGGGACACCTTTGCCACTGCCACCCTCCTTGAAGACGTGGTGGCCAGGATCGGCCCGACGGCGGTCCTGCAGTGGGTGGACGGCGGCGACCATTCCTTTGCGGTGGCGGGGGCTAAACGGCCCGCAGACCAGGTTGGTGCCGCGTTGGCGGCGCCGGTGGCGGATTTCATCAGATCCAGCGGCTGATAACGCCATGGCCCGGCGCGGGCTAGGCGGCGTCTTCGTGCCACCAGCCCTCCCACGCTGCAGAGGTCAGCCGGCCCGCCGGGAACGTGCCGGACTCGGTGTTGCGGGATCCACCGGCTTCGTTGCGGCGGCCATCCAGCAGGAGGGTGAGGCTGGTCAAGAGAAACATGATGGGTCCTTCCGTAGGTGGTGCGGACCACGCTGTCCGCGTAGGAAAGAGCCTAGGCAAGGGATGTTTCAGCACGTCGACGGGACGTTTCAGCTTTGTATCGTTGTTCTCACGCAGCCCTCTGCGCAGCCGTGCGCCGTGGCGTACTGCCGGTGCACGCCTCAGTTCCGCCGGTTGGTCCGTGCGGTGGCCGGAGCTGCCCAGGGGTCCTCGGGCCACGGATGCCGGGGGTACCTGCCCCGCATCTCGGCCCTGACCTGGGCATACGGCCCGGACCAGAACGAGGTGAGGTCATCGGTGACAGCCAGCGGCCGGCGTGCCGGGGACAGCAGATGGAACAGGACCGGAACCCGCCCGCCGGCCAGGCGCGGGGACTCGGCCAGCCCGAAGCACTCCTGCAGCTTCACGGCCACCACAGGCCGGGTGGTTTCTTCGCCGGGGACCGGGTAGGCCACCCGGATCCTTGAACCGCTGGGGACTTCAAGCCATTCGGGCGCCAGCTCATCGAACCGTGCCGCGTCCGGCCAGGGCAGCAGGTTCCGCAGCGGCCCGGCCAGGTCGACGCGCGCGACGGCGGCCCCTTCCGCGAGTGCCTGGAGTTCCGGTCCGAGCCACTCGTCGAGGCGCTGCAGGAGCGCACCGTCCGAAACATCGGGCCACGGTCCGCCCAGCTCTCGGTGCAGGAGGGCGAGGCGCCCGCGAAGGTCCCGTGCCGCCGGCGACCATTCCAGCAGGGCGAGCCCTTCCCGGTGCAGGGCCGCGCTGACCGCCGCACGGCCCGACTCCGGCGTGGGCCGGACGGGAGTCTCTGCCAGCACGATGGCACCAAGGCGCCGGACCTTCCGTGCCGTGACCCGCCCCTGCCGGAACTCTGCCTCAATGGCCTCGGCCAGGAGGTGGCTGGCGGCGTGCCCGGCCTGCGCTGCGGTGAGCGGCGCCGCCGACCTGATCACTGCCCCGGTGCCCGCGGCATCCCGCCCACCGGCCCTCGACACTTCCGCGACTGCGAGCCACTCATGGCCGCCCAGTGAACTGCCCGCCGGCAACCCGGCCCTGGTCCCGGAGCTCAGCAGGTAGCGGGCAGGTCCGTCGCCGGGCACCAGGCGTGCCACCCGGTCCGGGTATGCCATCGCAACGACTGCGCCCGGCGCCTCGCCGGTGGCGGGGCCGGTGCGTCCGTCCGCGTTGCGTCCTGCAGCATTGGGCCCGTGCCGGCGGGCAAGTGCTTCCAGGCGCCGGGCCTCCTCCTGCCACCGCCGCTGGGCCGGCCCCGCCTCCGTACGCAACCTGCCAAGCAGCCGCGGCAGGTCGGCGTCGGGCGCCCGCTGGTCCCCGGCAATGGCCGCCACCACTTCGGCGGCTGCCTGCGCACCCACGTCCGCGGCGCCGTCGAGCAGGGCGCGGGCCAGACGCGGATCTGCCGGGATCTCCGCGAGGACCCGGCCGGCGGCGGTGGCATGACCGTCCGGGGTGACGGCGCCGAGCTCGCGCAACACTTCCATGGCCTCGTCCATGGCCTGCCGCGGCGGCGCGTCCGGCAACGCCAGGCCCTGGCCCCCGGGGGAACCCCAGCAGGCCAGGGTCAGGGCGGCGCCGGCCAGGTCCGCCACCCTGATCTCCGGGGTGGCATGCGAGGGCGCCGCGCCGAACGCCTGCTGGCTGTAGCAGCGGACCACGGTTCCGGGGCCCTGCCGCGCGGCACGCCCCGCCCGCTGGTCCGCTGAGGCGCGTGCGCAGGACACTGTCACCAGGCCGGCCATGCCGCGGGCAGCGTCTCGCCGGGGTTCCCTGGCCAGTCCTGAGTCGATCACCAGGCGGACGCCGGGTACTGTCAGCGACGATTCGGCAAGGTCCGTGGACACGATGATCCTTGGTTTGCCGCCCGGCAGGCGGCCCGAGACTGCCCTGTCCTGTTCGGCAGGGCTGACCTGGCCGTGGAGTTCGAGGACGTCCATGGCGGCGCCCAGGCGATGCCGCAGTCCGGCCGCCACGTGGGCCACCTCCCGGGCGCCGGGAAGGAAGACCAGGGCGTCGGACGAAGGGGCGGTGCGCAGGGCCCGCTCCTGGGCTTCTGCTGCGGTGGTGGCGACGTGGTCAAGGAAGGCGTGCGTCACGCCGCGGTCATCCAGCCTGGAGACGGTGGCCGGATGCCAGCGGATCTCCAGGGCGTGGAGGACCGACGGCGAGTCCACCACGGGAGCCGGCCGGCCGCCGTCGGGATCCCCCAGCAGCGCCGCGAACCGGGCAGCCTCCACCGTGGCGGACATGGCCACCACCTGCAGGTCGCCGCGCAATTGGCGCACCTCGGCGAGCATTCCCACCAGCAGGTCCGTTTCCAGGCCTCTTTCGTGGACTTCGTCCAGCACGACGGCGGCCACGCCCGTCAGGCCGGGATCGGCCAGCAGGCGGCGCAGCAGGATGCCGGGGGTCACGAACTCGACGAGGGTTTCCGATCCGGCCCGGCGCTCGCCGCGGACGGTGAAACCCACCCTGCCGCCCAGCGGTGTGGCATCCAGGACGGCCAGGCGCCGTGCGGCGGCACGGGCTGCGACGCGGCGCGGCTGGGTCACCACAACCCGGCCCGACCCGCCGGCCAGGTTGGCCATCAGCGGCGGCAGCATGGTGGTCTTGCCGGTGCCGGGAGGCGCCTGGACCACCGCGGCGGCGGACGGGCCGCCGGCGTCGAGCGCCTTCCGGAGTTCGGGGAGGGACCGTGCGAAGGCGAGGTCCGCACCGATGGCGGCGAGGTCAAAGGAATGGATGTCAGGGGTGGCGGATGGGCCGGAGGACAAACTCACCTGTCCATTCTGCCTCCAGCACCGCCACCTGCAGCCCTGCAGCGTGGTCCCGGGGATACTGGTCAGGGTTTGTTGTGGCCCTCGGCTTTGCCCCGTGGTGCTTTAACACCTGGCGGAGGGCCGGGTTGTTGCTGCACGGCCGGCGCGGGTGCCGGCGGGGCAGGAGCAGGAGCAGTTGCTTCGGGCACGGCCACGGTGCCTGCGGAACCGGCTGTTGGCGTGCCGTCCGCGGCCAGGGCAGCGTCCGCTGTGGGTGCTGTCCCGGCGGCAGCGGCGGTGCCGGCCGCCGCAGCCCGGGACTCCAACTGCCCGGTAATGTCCGCCCGCACGGCGCCCAGGGCACTCTCGATGCCGCGCAGCCGCGGGGCGGTGATCCGGCCGTCGAAGGCGGCACGGTCGAGGTCATCCTCCAGCCCCTGCAGGGCAGCCAGTGCGCCCTCAAGCCTGTTTTCCGCAGCCGCCTGGCTGATGCTCAGGACCCGGATCTGGAAGCCCTGCAGGGTGGCCTGATCGGTGCCGCCGGCCTGTTGCCCCTGGTAGACAGCCGCGGAGGCGGCCGTGAGGGCCGCAGCGAGCAGGATGGCGGTACCGCTGCGGAGCAGAGTGGAGCGCGACAGGCGGCGGGGGCGCCGTGCTGGCAGTGACGGGGCTACAGGCAACGGTGCTACGGGCGCCGCTGCGGGGGCTTCACCGCCGGGCAGCAGCTCAGGCAGCATGCCGGCCCCGAAGTGGGGCCAGGGACGCAGCCGGGCGCATCGGCAGGGTGGAAACCCGCGCGGGAACAGGGGCCGCCGCGATATCGGGTTCGGCGGCATCTGCCGCGGCAACAGCCTGCGGGCCGCGGAGGCGCCCGAGGACGCCCTGGATCACTGCGCGCAACAGAACCGCTGCCAACTGCCCGATGCCCACGCCCAGCAACACATGGCCGGCCAGGTACTGTCCGCCCGGCGCCGCACCGCCATAGGGGGCTGACGCGGCAACGGCTGCTCCGCCGGCAGTGAGCATCAGTGACCAGGCAACGCCGAATACTGCGCCCATTGTTCCTGCTTCCATCGTCCGCTAATCAGCACGCTTACGGTAATGCTCAGCAAGCTTACTACTTGGCGGTGCGGATGCAAGAAACCCTGCAGAAACCGGACCAGGACCAGTCGGCGACGCGGCCGGAGACGGCCGCCCACTGCTTCGTCATCCCGAAGCAAAGGTTGTGGTCAGCTGGCGGCTTCGAGCAGGCGGGCCGGCGAAAGTCCGGCGTACCGGCCCTTGAAGAACAGGAGCGGCTCAGCGTCCGTCCGGGCACTCAGGTGCCGCACGCTGGCCACCACAATGGTGTGGTCGCCGCCGTCGTACTCAGCATGAAGTTCGCAATCGATCCAGGCGAGGGCATCGTCAAGGATGGGGTTGCCCAGAGGTGAGGACGTGTGGCTGACCCCCGCGAACTTGTCCGTTCCGGAGCGGGCAAACTGTCCGGCGAGGTGCTGGTGTTCGGCCGGCAGGATGTTCACCGTGAAGGAGCCCGCGTCCCGCAGGACTGGCCACGTGCTGGAGGTTCGGGCGGGGCTGAACGTGACCAGCGCGGGTTCCAGCGACAGGGATGCGAACGACTGGCAGGTAAAGCCGGCCGGCCCTTGCGGAGTCGAGCTGGTAATTACCGTCAGCCCGCTCGCAAAAGTTCCAAAAATATCGCGAAGCCGGCGGGGGGCAAGATCTGATGTGGCTGTCATTATGTGGCCTCTCGTTTGGATCGTTACCTCACCAAACCATTACCCGAATCAATTCGACAAGCACCGCCGCAATGCACTGACGTGCTCCGCAACGCGGCTTCACGCCGGTACCCGGAGCGTCATCTGACGGCAGGGTTACGCCGTTTATGACTCTTTCTTACCGCCCGTTGATCCGCGTGTCCTGCAATTTCGATTTGTTTATTCCGGTTTCGTCCAGGTTCGCGGCACAGGGGCCAACAAAGCTAATTTCCCTTAGAACCGAATTGAAAAATGACTCTCCCGGGAAATTCCTCTTTCCCTTCCTGCCACATTCTTCCCCCCTGCACCCACCCCGAAAGAGATTCCGGCATGACATCAGCAGAACCCGAAGCGCGGCTACGCCCCACCCATCCACAACGGGCTGTGGACTTATTCGTCCTGGAACTGTCCGCCCGCCACCCTGACATTGAGGTGTTGGCGCCCACGCCGGAAACCGGGCCCTACCGTTACGACGCCGCAACGGCGAAAACGGCCGTGCCCGACGCCGGCACAGATCCGGACCTTTTGGCGGCGACGTTTCCGTGCCCCGGCTGGAGGACGCGGCGGCCCGGCTGGGACGGGCGCTGAAGAGCCTCTGAAGTCCGGCCCGGCAGCAACTCCGGGGCCGGGCCTGCGCGGGTCAGCCGGGCTGCGCCCGCAGGTCCAGGGCATCCAGGAGCCGGCGGACGGAGCCGCCGAGGTTCCAGTCGGTGGCGATCCGTTCCAGTTCCGCCCGCCGGTCGCCGGCCACCGGTTCCAGCAGGGCGCCGGCTTCCTCCACGGCAGGCAGCTGCAGGTCCCGCACCAGGCGGACGACGGCGGGGGCTGCTTCGAGGTAGGCGGCCGCGGCGGACAGCCGCGCCCGGACGGGTCCGGACACGCCGCCGTCGGGCGTGTCCGCTGCCGCCAGGAGGGCATCCAGGGTGCCGTACTTGAGCAGCAGGGACGCCGCGGTCTTCTCACCGATGCCGGCAACGCCCGGCAGGCCGTCGGACGCGTCGCCGCGGAGGGTGGCGTAGTCGGCGTACTGCTGCGGCAGGACCTTGTACTTGGCCACGATGGTTTCCTCCGTGCAGACCTCCAGGTTCCGCATTCCGCGCGCCGTGTAGATCACCCGGACCTGCCGTTCGTCGTCGCACACCTGGAAGAGGTCCCGGTCCCCGGTGACGACGTCCACGGGCATGGCCGCGTGCGTGGCGTAGGTGCCGATGACGTCGTCGGCCTCATGCTGCGCTGCCCCCACGATGGCGATGCCGGCAAGCTCCAGGGCCTTTCGGATCATTGGCAGCTGCGCCTCCAGCGCATCGGGTACCACTTCAACGTCGGTGCCGCCGGGCTTGGCCTCGGCCACCCGGTGCGCCTTGTAGGTGGGGACCAGGTCCACGCGCCACTGCGGCCGCCAGTCATCGTCCCAGCAGGCCACCAGGTGGGTGGCGTGGTAGTCCGTGGTGAGCCGGGCGATCATGTCCAGCAGGCCCCGGACCGCGTTGACCGGCGTTCCGTCGGTGCGCCGGATGGTGTCCGGGAGGCCGTAGAAGGCACGGAAGTACAGCGAGGCAGTGTCGAGCAGCATCAGGCGCTGGGGCATACCTGATCCTGCCACGGAACCGCCCGGAATGGTGGCAGCGGCAGGATGCCGCCGCCACCCGGTGCCCTAGAAGGACGGGGCGGTGAAGCCCAGCCCCAGCAACCCCCGGCCGGCCTGTTCCAGGATGGGATCGATGCCCAGGGTGGGATGGCTCAGCAACACGCCGACGTCGCGCTGGATACGCTGCAGGGGATGGCCCAGCCGGTGGGCGCTGCCGCCCGAACCGGCGAGGACCACCCGGACGGCTTCCTGCGCTGCCTCGGCACTCAGGGCGAGCGAGAGCCGGAACCCGGCCCTCTCCCCCTCCGGCAGGCCTGGCGCCTGCAGGCCACCGGGCTCCGGCTGCACCAAGGCCGCCACGGCGGAGAGCCCTGCCTCCAAGTGCTGTTGCGCCGTGGCCAGCAGTCCGGCGGCCCGGGCGTAGCGTGCCTGCGCCAGCGGGGAATCGGCCGGGCGGATTTCGACGCCGTTCTTCACCTTCGGCGCGAGCAGCTGGTCACGGAACAGTTCCACCGCATATTCGGCTGACCCCAGTGCAGCCGCCGGGGCCACCAGGTTCAGCAGTATGGCCATCGGGGTGTGGATCAGGGGCTCGGAATGGATCAGGCTGCCGGGGTTGTCCGCCGCGCTGAGGAGCGCCCAGTCCATCACCCGGTATTCCGGGACGAACAGATCCGCGGCGCGCAGATCGTTGCTGCCGGTGCCGCGGAGCCCGTCCGTGTGCCAGGCATCAACCAGTTCCAGGTCTGCGACGGGAACCAGCGCCTGCAGCCGCTGGCCGTCCTGCTGGACGGCCAGCAGCGCCCACTCCGAATGCATGACGCCGGAGGCAAAGCTCCAGTGGCCTGAGACCGCGTAGCCGCCGGGCACCTTCCGGGCAGCACCGACGGGTGCGCTGGTCGCGGCCGCGAGCGGCATCCCGCCACCGGCGAACACCTCATCCTGAACCCGCTTCGGCCAGCGGGCCAGCATCCAGGCATGCTCGGCGAGATGGCCTGCGGTCCAGGCCGTGGAGGCGCATCCCCGGGCCAGGCGGCGGACTGCCTCGCCGTACGTTTCCGCGCCCAGTCCATAGCCGCCCACCGCGGCAGGTGCCAGGATCCTGAAGACCCCAGCGGCTTCAAGGCTGCCAACCGTGGCATCCGGGAGGCGGCGCAGTCCCTCGGTTTCTTCGGCCGCCGCCCGAAGGGCAGGCACCAAAGCCGCCGCACGGTCGAGCATTTCCTCGTGGCTTGGCACCTCGCCGGCGCCCTTCGCCATGCTGGGTACGACGGCGGGTTCGGCACCTGTGCCGCGGCCCGGTCCAACGCGCGGGTCACGATCCAGGTCCAGGGTATGGGCGGTACGGTCACGTTTGGCGGCCAGGTAGCGGCTGTTCGCGGCGGACAGGTGGACACCCGTGGGAACCTTTTCGCCGACGCCAATGCCAAAGGCGGTCAGCTGCTCGGCTTTGTCCGGGTTGTTGCTCAGGAGCCGGATGCTGGTGGCGCCCAGCGCTTCGAGCATTTGTGCTGCGGCGGAGTAGTCCCGCTCGTCCTCACCGTGGCCCAGCGCGAGGTTGGCATCGTAGGTATCAAGGCCCTGGTCCTGCAGGGCGTAGGCATCGAGCTTCGAGTACAGGCCGATGCCGCGGCCCTCCTGCCGGAGATAGAGGAGGAAGCCGCCGGCGCCCGTGATGGTTTCGGCAGCTTCCCGCAGCTGCGGGCCGCAGTCGCAGCGCTCGCTGCCGAACACATCGCCGGTCATGCATTCGCTGTGGAGGCGGACCATCGGTTCCCCGCTGAGGAGAGCCTGCTCCCAGGGCCCAAGAGCCAGCAGCAGGTGTTCCTTGCCGTCCGCCAGGCCGTGGAAGGTGAGGATCTCCGCCGTCGTGGAATAGCCGTCCGGGAAACGAAGCGGGACGGTGACGCGGCTGCGGACGGTGGCCGCGGGGAAGGCGGCGTGCGGGAGCAGGGCGTGGGCAACAGCAGTCATCGGGGGTCCTCGGCTATCGGAAAAGGAAATACTTGAAGCTTGAACTAAATCTTACGTCTCGTTAGTTCAATGTTCAAGCATTTGCGACTTCCGGTGACACTCTTTCCTGCAGCGTGCTCCGATCACCTGCTGCCGGGCGGGCCGGTGAGCACCGTGGGAACGTACTCCAGCAACTGCAGCCGCCCGTCAAAGGTCCTGCTCTGCACCATCTCAAGCATCACGTCGGGATAACCGTCGTAGATCCTTTCCCGGCCGCTGGCGCCGGTGATTACCGGGAAGACAACCAGCCGGAAACGGTCCACCAGGCCCGCAGCCAGCAATGACCGGGTCAGTTTCAGGCTGCCGAGGGTGCTCAGCGGTCCTGTTGCGGTCCGTTTCAACTCGCGGACTGCCTCCACAGCGTCCCCGGTGACCAGGGTGGAGTTCGGCCAGTCCAGGGGCGCCTGCAGCGTGGACGAGAACACTATCTTGGGCACGGCGGCCAGGCCGGTGAGGCTGGCGCCCTCCTCCGCGGAGAAACCGGTGCGGTCGACCGCTGCCTGGGCAGACATGCCGTACATCAGCCGGTACGTGTTGGCCCCCAGCAGGAAGGTGTAGTTCTTTGCCGCCTCTTCGTCCAGCCACGCCAGGTACTCCGGCCCTTCCAGTCCCCACCAGCCGGGCCACCCCTCGGCGGAGGCATACCCGTCCAGCGAGATGATGAGGTCCACCATCAGGGTTGCTGGTGACGTTTCAGCAGGTGTGGCGCCCATAGCCGGCTCCTTGGACTGATCGGCGTGGATGTGGCCGCCATGTTATGCCCGAAGGGGAGCCGGTTCAAGGGTCCGCGTTGACTCATAAAAAACCTCCGCGTAGCGGGATACGTTGCCTCACATCAAAAGCTCCGGGAAGGTCGGCCGCGGACATCCTTGAGGGATGGGATTGACGATGGGTGAACGCAAGTCCGTCACGAAGCACCTGGCCGAGTCCTACCGGGCTGGTGACCGGGCCAGGAAAGGGCGGATCCTGGATGAGCTGGTCGAGTTGACCGGCTGGCACCGGGATCATGCCCGGGCGGTCTTGCGGCATGCGCTTGATCCGCCGCGGCCCCGGCCGGTCAGGCCGGGTCGTGCCCCGGTTTACGGGGCTGATCTGCAGGACAGACTCGTGTTTTGCTGGGCGGTGCTACGGGCCCCGGCGGGGAAGCTGCTGGCTCCGATGCTGCCGGATCTCGTGCCGATGCTGCGGGCCGAGAAGGCCCTGGACATTACCGATGGGCAGGCGATGCTGCTGGCCCGCATGAGCGCGGCGACCATCGACCGGCGACTGGCGGGGCAGCGGGCGAAGCTTTTGCCGCATGGCCGTGCCCATACCAAGCCTGGATCGTTGCTGAAGTCCCAGATCCCGGTCCGCACCTGGGCCGAGTGGGACGGCGCGGTGCCGGGTTTTGTCGAGATCGATCCGGTCGGCCACGACGGTTCGAACAGTTCCGGTCAGTTCTGCTTCACGCTCACGGTCACGGATATTGCGACCTGCTGGACTGTGAACCGGTCCGTGCCGAACAAGGCACAGAAACACGTCTTCGCGGCCCTGCAGCACGTCCTGGCTGTCTTTCCGTTTCCCGTCATCGGCATCGATTCGGATAACGGCAGTGAGTTCATCAACAACGAGCTCTTCGAGTTCTGCCTCCAGCACCGGATCACTTTCACCCGGTCCCGTGCCGGGAACAAAAACGACGGCGCCCACGTCGAGCAGAAGAACTGGTCCCGGGTCCGTGAGCTCGTCGGCTACCTGCGCTATGACACCGCCGCGGAACTGGAACTGCTCAACGAGATCTGGGAACTGGACCGGGTGTTCACCAACTACCTGCTGCCGCAGCAAAAACTCATCACCAAGGTCCGCCACGGAGCCAAGGTCAGCAAAACCCATGACCGGGCAGCGACCCCGCACCGGCGCGCTGCCACCGACCCGGCCCTGTCGCGGATGCCCGTGATTCGGATGAACGCCCACTACAAGAAGATCAGGCCAGCAGCCCTCTCACGGCAGATTCTTGCCCTCACCGGCCGGCTTGAAACCATCGCCACCGCCAAACAGCCCACCCCCGCCAAACCCGCCGTAAACGCCCAGTGGAACCGCCGCGACAACCGGAGCTTTTCATCTGAGGCAACGACTCAACCTTCCCGGAGGTATTGCCATGAGGCAACAGGGGGTCCGCCCCTTTTGCCGGCCTGCGCGAGGCGTAGCGTCTATTCCGCCGGGAGACCGTCGTCCCCGTCAAAGGAGCGGACATGGCTGGATGGAACACAGACACAGCGGCGGGGCCGGTGGGGGCGGGGACCGTCACCCTGGTGGAAGGCTCATCATTCTGCATCTCTGCCGCCAACGGCGATATCCGCCCGGAGCTTCCGCACGGGATGTTCCACGAAGATACCCGCATCCTTTCCGGGTGGACCCTGGCGACCTCTTTGAGGTGAAGGAGGCCAGGGTCCAGCGGCGGTGGCAGGAGGCACGCGGGGCCGACGGCGATTCCCTCATCATCAGCGCCACCTGGCAGGACCTCCGCAAGGCTGTCCTGGTGCGGGGGCGCGGCGGCGTTGCCACCGCGGACGGGTTGACCTACCAGTCCGTGGTCCCGGGACATGGCCTGTGGACCACCCGGCTGAGTGTCGCCCCCACCGGCAGGCAGGACATCCGGCGGCCGGTTGCCGGAGTTGTTTTGCGGCTTCAGCCGGGAGCAGGTGGCCGAACCGGTTCTGTACCCCACCGCCTGTTCGCCGCAGGCCTGGGCGGCCACCACTCCGATCATGCTGATCACCAGCCTGATGCGGTACGACGCCCACGTCTCCCGCGGCGGGTTTTGGATGGACCCGGCACTGCCCGAATCCTATGGAAACCTGCACATCACCAACGTGCCCCTGGCCGGCGGCCGGATCACGATCGACATCACAGAATCCGAACCCACCGTCCAGGGCCTGCCGGAGGGCCTCACGTTCCACCGCAAGCACCGCCCCTGGCTGACCGAGCTCATTTCGGAGGCGGGCCTGGACACCCGGAGCGGCCCGGAGCCTCATCAGTTGAACGGCACGGCCCCGAACAGCGGAGACTAGCCGGCCACAAGCGTGAGGCCCGGTTTAGAGGGCCCAATCGGTGTCGCTGTAGGAGCTGCGGACGTGGGCGCGGAGGTACTCTCCCACCACTGCGGCGCCCAGGCCGCCGACGTCCGGCGCCACCACCCGCGCGTCGATCCGGCGGGCCATCCGCTGCACGAAGCGTTCCAGCCCCGGGTCGTCACCGAGACGAAAGAAAGTGGCCTGCACGCCAGAGCGCCCCAGCCGGTCCAGCTCGGCGACTGTGACGCGGATGGTTTCGGTGTCCGGCGGCCAGTTGAACCACGAGTCGCCGTCCGGGAGCAGGTGTGCCGTCGGCTCGCCGTCGGTCACCACCAGCAGGACGTGCTGCATGGACGGGTGCCGGCGGAAGAAGCGCCCGGCCAGCAGCAGCCCGTGGTGCAGGTTCGTCCCTTGCTCCCGCAGTGCCGGCAGTGCAGTGAGTTCCCCGATGTCCATGGACTGCGCATAGCGTCCGAACGTGACCAGCTGCAGCCGGTCGCCGCGGAACCGGGTGGAGATCAGGTGGTGCAGTGCCAGGGCCGTCCGTTTCATCGGCACCCACCGCCCCTCGGCGGCCATGGAGAAGGACACGTCAACCAGGAGCACCACGGCGGCCTGGCTGCGGGCTTCGGTTTCGGCCACCTCGATGTCTTCGGGGGTGAGCCGGAGTTCCCGGGCCGGGTTCCCGCCGTCGGACATGGTGCGCTGGATCGCGTTGGTCATGGTGCGGGTGACGTCCCAGGGTTCCGCATCCCCGAACTCCCATGGACGGCTGGAGCCGGTCTGCTCTCCGGCCGCACCGGCCAGGCGGGTGTCCCGCTGCCCCTGCCGCCCGGACAGCTGCCGTGCGGTGTCCTGCAGCAGGGACTTGCCGAGCCGCCGCATAGCCTGTGGTGACAGGCGGAGGTCGCCATCGGGCCCCCGGCGCAGGTAGCCGCCGTCTTCCATGGCCCGTTCGATCTCGGCCAGGGTGCGGGCGCTGACGGCGGCGTCGGGCCCCAGCTGGCGGCTGAGGGCGTCGAGGTCAAGGTCGTCCAGGCGTGAGCCGTTGTAGGACTGCGACAGCTGTTCCGACAATCCGTCCAGCTCGGCCAGGTCCTGCAGGACTCCAGTGCCATGCCCCAGGCCCAGGCCTTCCTGCCCGTCGAAGGTCTCCGAACCGTTCCAGTCTTCGCCGGGCCGCAGCGCCTGGAGGTTTTCGTCGAGTTCGTTGAGCTGGTCCATCAGCCCGGCCGAGCCGAAGGCCTGGGCGGAGAGGCGCATCAGCTCTTCGCGCTGCTCCGCTGACATGGACTGCAGGAGCCGCTGTGCGGCGGCGGACCGCTTGGCCAGCGCGTCCACCAGCTCTTCGACCGACTGCGGGTTTTCGGGAAAGTGCTGCCCGTGCTTTGCCATGAACTCCTGGAAGTCCGCCGCGGTGTCCTCGCCCCGGCGGTGCTTGCCCAGGAGTCCGTTCAGGTCGCGGAGCATGCCGTGGACGGCTTCACGGTCCTCGTCGGTGGCGTTCTGCAGGGCCTGTTTCATGCCGGCGAACCGCTGGTCCAGGATTTCGCGTCCCAGGAGGTCCTTGATGCGTTCGTACGCCTCCCGGGCGGTGCCCGACTGCCAGTCGTAGGAGGCGAGTTCGTTGACCGCTGCCGCCGTGGACGGCGGCAGGTTCTGCAGCTGCATCTCCCGGATGGCGCGGTCGGTGTTGTCCATCATGGCGTCCCTGGCCAGCTGCTTGCGCTCTTCCAGGACGGCAGTGTCCAGCAGTTTGCGGACCTCATCGAGCGTGCCGTCCAGCCGGTGCCGGCTCAGCAGGTCCTTGCGCCGTTCCTGCACGCGGCGGGCCAGGTTGTCCAGGCCGTCCCGGTTCCGGCCGCCGCGCCGGAGGAACTCCTGCAGGGCGTGGCGGGGCGAGTAACCGTCCATTACGTCTTCGGCCACGGCGTCGAGTGCCTCGGCGAGGTCAACGGGCGGGGCCAGCGGGTCCGGTCCGCCGGTGTACCGGCCGTACCGTGACCTGTCGTGAAGGGTCATGCTGCCTCCTGTTGTGGCTGCGGGCCTGCGGTCAGCCGTAGACCGTTTCTTCGTCGTCGGCCTCTTTGGAGATCCGCCGGCCCAGGTACAGCCCTTCGAGGGCCAGTTCGACGGCGGCGGCGCGCTGTCCGTCGTTCTGCGCACCCATGCGCTTGCCAATCAGGTCGTACAAACCCGATCCGTTCAGCGAAGGGAGGTTGCGCAGGAACTCCTTCGCAGTTACCTGCCCGCCGGTGGTCACTGTCCTGTGGCCGTCGAAGGCTGCCACGAGCGGGCCCATGTCGATGCCCTGGAAGTGGGCCCTGACGGCTTCGGCGGTGGCAGTGCGCAGGAGGTGGTCGAGGATGCCCTGTTCGCGGCCTTCCTCCCCGGATTCAAATTCCAGCTTGCCGCTGAGGACTTCCACTGCCGGTTCCAGGTCGATGATCCGGGCAACGGCCTCGTCCTCGCCGCGGAGGCTGGCCCTGCGCAGGGCCGCGGCGGCCACCGTCTCCGCGCCGGCTATGGCGAACCGCGCGGAGACCCCGGACGTCTGGTTGATGGCCGGTGAATGCCGCAGCGCGCGGGTGTACCGGGCGAGGATCTCCAGGATGACGGCGGGTACGTCGGCTACGAGCCGCCCTTCCTGACGGATGACGGCAACCTCGTCCTCCAGCTCGATGGGGTAATGGGTACGGATCTCGGCGCCGAAGCGGTCCTTCAGCGGGGTGATGATCCGGCCGCGGTTGGTGTAGTCCTCGGGGTTCGCCGATGCCACCACCAGGACGTCCAGTGGCAGCCGCAGCACGTAGCCGCGGATCTGGATGTCCCGTTCCTCCATCACGTTGAGCATGGCCACCTGGATCCGCTCGGCAAGGTCGGGAAGTTCGTTGATGGCGATGATGCCGCGGTTGGAGCGCGGAATCAGTCCGTAGTGGATGGTTTCGGGGTCGCCCAGGCGGCGGCCCTCGGCCACCCGCATGGGGTCCACGTCGCCGATGAGGTCCGCCACGGAGGTGTCCGGGGTGGCGAGCTTCTCCACGTACCGCTCCGAGCGGTGCCGCCAGCCAACCCGCAGCCGGTCCCCCTCCGAGGCGGCAAGGGCCCGCGAGGCTTCCGTGATCGGTTCGTAGGGGTGTTCGTTCAGCTCTGAGCCGTCGATGACAGGTGACCATTCGTCGAGCAGCCCGGCCAGCGTGCGCAGCACCCGGGTCTTGCCCTGGCCCCGTTCGCCCAGCAGCACCAGGTCATGCCCGGCGATCAGCGCCCGCTCCAGTTGGGGCAGGACGGTCCGGCCGAACCCGTAAAGCCCGGGCCAGGGGTCCCGCCCGTCCGCGAGCGCGGCCAGCAGGTTGTCTCGGATTTCGTGGCGCAGGTCCTTGAGGACATGACCCGCGGCGCGCAGTTCGCCAACAGTGGAGATTTCGGGACGGTCAGTCACCCCTCTACGGTAATCCCCGTCCTCCCCCTAATCGAGGGATTCCAGCATATTCGCGGCCAGGGACGCGTTTCGGCGTGTTGCGCTCTGGCCCTCTGGACTGTGGGCGGTGGCCGGACCGTTCAGCCCGGCCACCACGTCCTAGGCCTGGTGCGGAACCACCACGGCGCGGGCACTCAGCTGCCCGTCCGCCAGCTTCCGGTATGCGGTGAGTCCGTCCGCCAGGGAAAATGTTTCGATTTCCGGGATGATCTGACCTGCCCGGTACATATCCACCACTTCGTGGAGTTCCTCAATGGTTCCCCAATAGGTGTTGGTGATGGTGGACTCGTAGGGGGTGTTGAAGAACGTCCATTCGTGTACGCCGCCGGCAATCCCGACAACGGTCAGCCGCCCGCCGACGGCCATCGAACCGGTGGCGGTGGCGATCGTCGGGGTGACACCGACGAAGTCGAAGGCGGCGTCCACGCCGCGGCCGCCGGTGATTTCCCGGATCCGCGCCACCTGGTCCGGGCCGCCGGGAACCGTGATGGCCCCTGCGGCTTCCGCCTTGGCCATCGCCTCGGGCTTCATGTCCGTGGCAATGACAGTAGCCCCGGTCAGGGCCTTAAGGATCTGGACGGCGATCTGTCCCAGGCCGCCGAGCCCCACCACCAGCGCATAGCGCCCGCCGCCGTTCAGGTGCGGCAGTGCGGTCTTGATGGCGTGGTACGGAGTCAGGGCGGCGTCGGCCAGCGGTGCCGCCGCGATGGGATCCGCATCGCCGAGCGGGATCAGGTTGCGCACGGGGACCGTGACGTACTCAGCCATGCCCCCGTCGCGGCCCAGGCCGATGCCCAGGCAGGGGTTGGTTGCAGCGTTCTCGCAGTAGGTGTCCTGGCCGCGGGAACAGGCCTTGCAGTGGCCGCAGCCGATGGGACCGTAGACCAGGTAGGCGGCACCCACCTCAATGCCGTCCACACCCGCGCCCAGTTCCTCCACCCACCCCGAGTTCTCGTGGCCCAGCACGAAGCCCTTGGTCATGTTTCCGGGAACTTCGGCCGTGAAGTCCTCGAAGATGCTGACGTCAGAGTGGCAGGCTCCGGCCCCGGCCACCTTCAGCAGCACCTCGCCTGGACCGGGTGCGGGCCGGTCCACGTCCTCGAGTGCGGGAAACTGCTGCCATTCCTTGAATACGATCGCGCGCATGCGATGCCCTTCCTGTTTTTGCTGCATGGTGTTTGGTTGGATGCCCGGAAATGGTCCGGTCAGCGGGCGGTGTAGCCGCCGTCGACCACCAGTTCGGACCCGGTCATGAACGCGGCATCATCGCTGGCGGCGAAGAGAATGACGGCTGCAACGTCCTCGGGACGGCCCAGCCGGGCCATGGGCGTGGTGTCCGTCAGGAGTTTCCGGTCCGTGTCACCGAGGATCGGGGTATCGATGAAGCCGGGGTGGACGGAGTTCACGCGGATTCCCTGGGTGGCCCAGCCGAGTGCGGTGTTCTTGGTCAGGGTGCGGACGGCGCCCTTAGCCGCCGCGTACGCGGGAGAGGTTCCAAAGCCACCCACGATGCCGAACATGGAGGACACGTTGACCACGGCACCGTTGCCGGACGCCTTCAGGGCTTCCGCTGCGGCCTTCTCGCCGAGGAATACGCTGGTCTGCGTCACGGCCACCACCTTGGCATACGTCTCAACGCTGGTGTCTTCGATGGCCTGGTTGTCGCCGATGCCCGCGTTGTTGACCAGTACGTCGAGCCGGCCGAATTCCTCGAGGGCAAAGGCCACGACGCCGGCCCAGCCGGACTCGCTGGTCACGTCCAGGTGGAAGGCCCGCGCATGCCCGCCGGCGGCGCCGATCTCTGCGGCCACCTGGGCAGCCAGTTCGTCCTGGATGTCCGCAACCACCACGGACCCGCCTTCGCCGGCAAAGCGGACGGCAGTTGCCCGGCCGATGCCGCTGGCTCCTCCGGTGATGATGGCGACTCGTCCGTCAAAACGGGACATGGGTGCTTCCTTTCCACAGCGGGCCGGGTTGTCAACGCAGCGGCCCAAAACATTTATCCAACATGTGTTGGATAGTTAGAACGGTACGCTCGACGTGGCGGTTTATCCACCGCTGGCGGCCAAGATCACCCGGGAGTGTGACCTGCATGACATCACCACCGAAGCAGGACCCCGAAACACCTGCGCTTCGCGATCCGCGGGCTCTTCGCAGCCGGGAAAAGCTGGCCACGGCCATCCTGGACCTTGCCGGGGAGAACGACGCCGGAGCGCTCGCTGCGGGGCAGGTCGCAGCCGCCGCCGGGGTCAACAGGTCCACCTTCTACCAGCACGCAGCATCCCCGGCAGCCCTGCTGCGAAAGGTCCTTTCCGACGAACTGGACGTGCTCCGAGGGCAACACCTCGGCGCGGCCGGCGGCGACATCGGCCCGGCCATAGGCGCGGTCACGGCCGACGTGGTCCGGCACTTGGACCGGCACCGCGCCATCTACCGCCGGGGACTGGTCACCGACGCCGGATCCGGCGGCCTCCATGCCATGCTCGGAGCGCACTTCGAAAGTTCCGTCCGCCTGCTGCTCGAACGGCGCGCCATTGCGGTACCGGCACCGGGCGGCAGGGAAGTCCCGCAGCCCATGGTCGCCCGGTTCATCGCCTACGGCGTGGTGGGCGCATTGGAGTCCCGGCTGGT
Organism: Pseudarthrobacter sp. 1G09; assembly: GCF_050038305.1. Taxonomy (NCBI): domain Bacteria; kingdom Bacillati; phylum Actinomycetota; class Actinomycetes; order Micrococcales; family Micrococcaceae; genus Pseudarthrobacter; species Pseudarthrobacter sp. 1G09. The sequence continues at coordinate 2,134,037 of NZ_CP188306.1, read as the reverse complement.
GGAGGCCTCGCCCCGCCCGGTGGACGAATTCCTGGCGGACCTCCGCGAGCTGCTTCCCGAGTGGTGGCCCATCGGCTGAGCGTGCACCGCGTCCGGGCAGCCAGCAGGCGGCTAGAAGCGTCCGTAGCGTGCCCGCGCCATCGAATACACCCCGTAGCAGGCCAGCCCCGCCGCGATGGCAGCCAGCAGGACGGTGCCGTAAGGCTGCGAGCCGAGCGTCTTCAATCCCCCGTCCAGGCCGGTGGACTTTGACGGATCGGCGGTGACGGCGGCGGCGATCACCAGGACGCCGACAACGGCGAGCACCACGCCCTTGGCCACGTAACCGACGCTGCCGGTCCATTCCACGGCAGTCCGGGCGTTGCCAGGGTCCTGCAGGTCCTCCATGAAGTTCCGGGTAAAGCCCTTGTAGGCGTAGTACCCGCCGGCGCCGACGATGGCGAGGCCCACAGCAACCAACAGCACCACTCCGGCAGGCGCGGCCATCAGTTTCGCGGTGAAGTCGGTGGCGGACTGGCTTGAACTCTTGCTTCCGCCGGTGGCAAACACCGCGAATGTGAAGGCAAGGACCCCGAACACCAGCGCCTTCCCGCCTGCAGTACCGGCTTTTTGCAGCTTCTTCCTGGACTCTGATTGGGAACGCGCCTCAAAAACTGCCTCGCTGACCATCCACAGGACCAGCGCGGCGCAGGCGACGGCACCCGCCCACAGCAGGAAGACGCCGCCGGGCTTTGAGGCCACCGCCCCGATGGCGCCGGTCTGGTCAGCCTCGCCGCCCTGCCCGCCGGCGATCTGCAGGGCAATCACCCCGATCAGGATGTGGAGCAGCCCAACGAAGACGAATCCGGCCCGGGCCAACACCCGCAGCGCGGGGCTCCTGCTCGCCGACGCCGCTCCGGAAACTGCACGGTTTGCCTTCTCCGAGGCGTTGCCCATGGCCGGCCCTTTCGATCTGACGCTGATCATCTGTTCCGAGGCGTCCGTGCCCTGGCCGCGGTGGGAATGCTTCAGTGTAGATCTGTAAATGCCGTGCGGACAGGCCTGCCCGGCGGAGAGCCGCCGGCATGGGTACACAATGGCAGTCATGGAGATTAATAGGCGGCAGGCCGTGGCGGCGGCGCTCCCGTGAGCGGCCTGGTGGACGGGGTCCTCGGCGTGAGTCCGGCGCTCGCCTACACACTGGTGGCCCTACTTGTCTTCGCCGAGGACGCACTGTTCATCGGATTCGTCATTCCTGGCGAGACGGCCGCCGTGCTGGGCGGGGTGGTGGCCAGCCGCGGCCAGGTGCAGTTGGGCGTCATGATGGGGCTGGTGGTGCTGGCTGCCATCATCGGCGACAGTGTGGGATACGAGGTGGGCAAGCATATGGGCCCAAGGCTGCTGGAGAACCGGTTCCTGCTCCGGCACCGTGACAACCTCGGCAAGGCCCAGGACTTCCTGCGGCGCCGCGGCGGATCAGCGGTCTTCCTGGGCCGGTTCGTGGCGCTCTTCCGGGCCCTGATGCCGGCACTGGCGGGCGTCTCCGGAATGCACTATCCGCGCTTCGTGGCCTTCAACGCCGCAGGTGGACTCATCTGGGGTGCGGGCTTCGTGCTGCTCGGCTATCTCGCCGGCAACTCCTACGGCGCCGTAGCCAAGGCCGCGGGCGAAGACGTGACTGCCGCCGTCGTGGTCATCGGCATCGTTGCCGTGCTGATCTGGCGGGTGCGGCGTGCCCGCAGCAGGAAGCGGCAGCCGTCCGCGCCGCCGCCAACCCAAAGCTGAGGCGGGTCCCGCACTCCCACTCCCGCCCCGTTACTGCTCCGGCCACTGTTCCCCCGGCGCCCGGGTGTCGTCAGGTTCTTCTGGCTGGCGCTGCGCAATTTGCCCCGCGGATCGCCGGGCTCCATACCCGCCGAACATAGGGGGCAGGGGCGGGTTCCTGAGCCTTGACGGCGGTGGTGGCCGGGCGTATACCGAAAAGGTCAGCGCGCTGGCCCCCGCTGGGCCCCGTATGGAGTCGGCTGCCCCCTGGTCTTGGTACACATCTGGAGTTGTCATGGGTAGCGATCGTTTTGACGTGCTCCGCGAACAGGTCCGCGGACAGGTCATCGAAGAAGGGGACGCCGGTTACGAGGAGGCCCGGCACGTCTACAACGGCATGATCGACCGCCGGCCAGCCGCGGTCCTGCAGGTATCCCAGGCGGCAGACGTCATGGCCGCCGTGCGCTTCGCCCGCGGCCTCGGCATTGATGTTGCGGTGCGCGGCGGCGGGCACAGCGCCCCCGGATTCGGAACGGTCGACGACGGCCTGGTCCTGGATTTCTCGGCGCGCCGCGGGGTGCGGGTTGACCCGGCAGCGAGGACAGCGCGCGTCGAAGCCGGCGCGACGTGGGCTGACTACAACCACGCCACACACGCCTTCGGCCTGGCCAGCACCGGCGGCATCGTCGGCACCACCGGCGTCAGTGGACTGACCCTGGGCGGCGGCATCGGCTACCTTGCCCGCAAGTACGGCCTGTCCTGCGACAACCTCATCGGGGCCGACGTCGTGCTTGCTGACGGTTCATTCCAGACGGCCAGCGACGCCGAGAACGTTGACCTCTTCTGGGCTTTGCGCGGCGGCAGCGGCAACTTCGGCGTGGTCACCTCGCTCGAGTTCCGGCTGCACCCCGTGGACATGGTCCATGTGGGCATCATCTTCTTCGACGCGTCCACCGGAGCCGGCGTGGGGGCTGCCTACCGCGAATGGATTGCCGCCGAACCTGAGGAAATGGGAGCGTTCCTGGGCTTCCACCGGGGGCCTCCGGTTCCGTTCCTGCCTGAGGAATGGCATGGACGGCCGGTGACCGTCGTCGTGGGCATGTGGACCGGCGATCCCGACGCCGGCCCGGCCCATTGGCAGCCAATGATGGACGCAGGAGAACCGCTGGGCAGCTTCTTCGCGCCCATGCCCTATCCCGCACTGAACATGATGTTCGACGGACTGAATGTTCCCGGACTCCAGGGATACTGGAAGGCCGATTTCCTCCGGACCCTCAGCGATGATGCGCTGCGCGTCGCCGTCGAGAAATCGCCTGGCATCCCGAGCATCCATACGGCCAACCACTTCTACCCGATAGACGGGGCAGTCCAGCGGGTGGCACCCGAAGCCACAGCCTTCGCCTACCGCAACGTCAATTTTGCACCGGTGATCGCGGCGCAGTGGCCCGACGCCGCGGAGAATGAGGCGAACATCGCGTGGGTCCGCGACTACTGGACGGCACTGCACGAATTCTCCGAACCCGGCGGGTACCTCAACTTCCAGGACTCGGACGATCAAGCGCGCATCGAGGAGACGCTGGGTTCGAACTACGCGCGGCTTGCCGAACTCAAGGCCAAGTACGATCCCGACAACTTCTTCCACATCAACCAGAACATCACGCCGGCTCCGGCAACGGGCACCGGGGCTGCACGTCCTGCCGCGGAGGCATCTGCATCCCTGCAGCGGGAGGCAGCAGATCTGCAACCCGGGGCGGGCTCGGACGCCGCACCTCCGGAGGCCGCTCCGGCATCCTGAACACCTGTTCGGCCGTTGACACCGGTCCGGGTCCGGGAGGCGTCCCCGCCGGGTGAGGACCATGCCCGCTGTGCCGCCACGACGGCGCGGCGGGCGTGCCTGCGTGGCCCGGATGTCGTCGTCGTGCGCTGTTTTGTTGCCGCGGGCAAATAACAGGGGCGGGCTATGGACTCTTCCGCAGGCCGCAATCAGACTGGCTACAACAGTTGGCCAGCGGATGGGCAGTTAAGGGCACAAATTGATCGGCCGGGAATGGGCAGCTGCATTATTGGGGCGTTAGCCGAGGCGGGTTTTCGAACCCGTGAAAGGACCTGGTCATGCCGGACTTCTCACCATTCTTCCCGCTCATTGCGATCATCCTGGGAGTGCTTTTTGCCGTTGGTTTCATTTGGGTGGCCACCAAACTGATGTGGAAAGTGGCAGAACCCAACGAAGCCCTGATCATTTCCGGGCTGACCCGTGGAACCCTGGATACCCGTGCCGGCATGGACTTCAAGATCGTGACGGGCAAGGGGGCGCTGGTACTTCCCGGGCTGCAGACCGTGCGCCCGCTTTCGCTCACCCTTAATGAAACGGAACTCAAGGTTTCCTGCGTCACCTCGCAGGGAATCCAGGTGGTGGTGGAAGGGGTGGTCATTTACAAGATTGGGGACGCGCCACCGTTTATTGCCAATGCGGCCCGCCGGTTCCTCGGCCAGCAGCCCAAAATGGAAAGCCAGGTCTACAACGTCTTTGAGGGGCACCTGCGTTCCATTATCGGCAGTATGACCATGGAGGAAATTATCCGGGAACGGGACAAGCTCGCTTCGCAGGTCCGCAGCGCCAGCGGCGTGGAAATGGAGAAGCTTGGCCTCGTGGTGGATTCGCTGCAGATCAAGGATCTGCAGGATCCCACCGGGTACATCCAGAACATCGCCAAGCCGCACATTGCCCAGGTGAAGATGGAGGCCAGGATCGCCGAGGCCACCCGCAACCGGGAGGCGGCCGAGAAGGAGGCCGAAGCGGCGGCACTGATCGCTGACGCCCAAAGCCTTTCCGCCATCAGGCAGTCCGTGGCGCAGGCCAACGCAGAACGGGCCCGGGCCAACGCTGCCCAGGCCGGTCCGCTGGCGGAGGCCACGGCACGCCAGCAGGTGGTGGTCCAGGAAACCGAAGTCGCCAAGCTCGAGGCCGACCGCGAGGAACAAAAGCTTCAAACCACCATCCGGAAGCCCGCAGACGCCAAGGCCTATGCCAAGCGCACCGACGCAGAAGGGCAAAAGGCGGCAGACATCAGCGCCGCAGAAGCCCTGGCACGGCGCACAGAGCTCGAAGCCCAGGCCAACGCCCGCCGGACGGAAATGACGGCACAGGCAAACGCCACCGCCGCGGCTGCTGCGGCTGGCGCCACCAAGGTCACCGGTGAAGCCGAGGCTGCGGCCACCAAGGCCAAGGGCGATGCTGCCGCCTCCGCCATCAAGGCCAAGGCCCTGGCCGAGGCGGACGGCATCAAGGCACGGGCCGAAGCCCTGGCCAGCAACCAGGACGCCGTGATTTCCCAGCAGCTCGCCGAAAACATGCCCGCCATCATCGCGGCCGCCGCCGAACCCTTCTCGCACGTTGGCCAAATGACAGTCCTGAACGGCGGCGAGGGCGTCAACAAGATGCTCGGCGGGATCCTGGCCCAGGCCGGCGACTACCTGCCGGCACTGCGCACCGCACTCCGCAACGGCAAGGACGCCAAAGACTCCTCGCGGACACCAACGGCTCCCGGCGCCTAGGAAGGCCATGCACAGGAATGCCGACCGCAGCCTGACAGGCAAGATCGCCCGGGTGACGGGACGGATCGGGCCCGGCACCATCGGCGAGGTCATGTTGCCCTATCTCGGCGGAACCATGGCCTTCCATGCACACCCCTTCGACAAGGCGAGCGGTTTCGCAGTGGGCGAGGAGGTGCTGGTGATCTACTTCGAACCGCCGCAAACGGTGTACGTCGAAGAACTCCCGGACGTGCTCCGGCACGCGGAGTAACCACCCGGCATCCGATAGAATCTCCTGTCGGCGAGCCTCCGCTCGCCCCTGATTTTCCCTGCGCACGGCGCGGGACTGAAGAAGTACTCAGAGGGGACGCAATGAGGCATGCCTCCGCGGTCAAGCGCGCCAACAACGGAACCGGGCACGCCCCACGGCTCGACATCCAGGGGCTCCGCGCACTGGCCGTTGGCCTCGTGGTGGTCTACCACCTCCGGCCGGAGGCCCTGGCGGGCGGGTTCATCGGCGTCGACGTGTTCTTCGTCCTTTCAGGGTTCCTGATCATCGGCTCCCTGGCACGGGAAGCTGCCAAGCACTCGTCGATCTCCGTCCCCGCCTTCTATGCCAGGCGGATCCGCCGGCTCTTCCCGGCGTCGGCCGCCGTGCTGGTGGCGGTCCTGCTGGGGACCGTGCTGCTGCTTCCGCAGAGCCGCTGGCAGGGCATCTCGGCCGATGTGCTCTTTTCGCTTCTCCAGGTGCAGAACTGGCACCAGGCGTTGTCCGCGGTGTCCTATGCGGGGGCAACTGGGGAAGTGTCACCGCTTCAGCACTTCTGGTCCCTCGCGGTCGAGGAACAGTTCTACCTGGTGATCCCGTTCTTCTTCCTGGGCCTTGTGCTGGCCGCCCGCCGCCTGAACCGGGCGGCAGACACGTTCATTGTTCCCGCACTGGCTGCGGTGGCACTGGTGTCCTTCGCGTACAGCATCTACCTCAGCAACAACGAACACACCCTGGCCTACTTCGTGACGGGCACCAGGGTGTGGGAGTTGGCCGTCGGCGGACTGGCCGCCCTGGTGCCGGCCATGGGCATCCTGACCGGGCGCCGTGCCGCCCTTGCCAGCTGGGTGGGCGTGGCCGCCGTCGTCATCCCCGTCTTCTTCCTGACCACCGATATGCCGTTCCCCGGCAGCATCGCCGCCACACCCGTGCTCGGCACTGCACTGCTCCTGAGGTCAGGCAGCACGGCGGCAGCCGTTCCGTGGTCAGCGTCCAGGGTGCTCAGCCTCCGTCCGCTGACCTTCATTGGCGACGTCTCGTACTCGCTCTACCTGTGGCATTGGCCAGTCATTGTGTTCGCCGTGGCCCTGCTGGGCCGCGCGCCACGGATCAGGGAGGCCATCCTTTTGGCAGTGCTGAGCCTCGGGCTCGCAGCTGCGTCCTACTACTGGGTGGAGCAGCGCTTCCGGCACCCTTCCAGCCGGAGCATCGGGTGGGGCGGCCACCGGAAGGTGTACGTCCTTGCCATGTGCAGCGCGGTGCTGGTGACCGTGGCGGCGTGGGCGCCGTGGCAGGTTGTTGAGGTCAAGCGGGCCCAGCTGTCCACTGCCCTGTCCGACCGGGACTACCCCGGCGCCCAGGCGTGGTCCGAGCGTCCCGCCGCCGTTCCCGCGGGCATGCCCGTCCGCCCGGATCCGTCCGTGGCGATGCAGGACGTTCCGGCCACGAGTGTTGGCGCATGCGGTGTCTACGATCCGGCCACGGTGCCTGATACTGACTGCTGGTTCGGGTCACAGGACCAGCAGGCGCCCGTAGTGGTCGTGGTGGGCGATTCGCACGCCGGCCAGTTCGTGGATCCGCTCGTTGCGGTGTCGAAGAAGATTCCGCTCAGGATCCACGCGATGGTGCGCAACGGATGCCCGTTTGCGCTGACGCCTCCACGCTCCGCGGACACCGTGTATGCCAACTGCTCGGCGCAGAACGCCATCACTGCCGAGAAGATTATCGGGCAGAAACCGGATCTGGTCCTGGTGGCGGGGATGCGCGAGGACGGCTACCGCAAGGCGCTCGGGTGGCACTGGTCCCCCGAATCCCCGCTGGCTGACGGTTACGTCCAGTCCCTGTCACGGCTGCGCGAGGCGGGCCTGCGCGTCGCCGTGATCGCCGATCCGCCGTACCCCGGCGGAAATCCGGTGGAATGCCTGCAGAAGCACGGCAAGCAGGATCAATGCGCAACGTCCGCAGCCGAGGCCCTTGCAGGTACGGACACTCTGGTGGCTGCCGCCGGCAGTGTTCCCGGGGTTGAAACGATCGACCTGTCCCGCCATTTCTGCCGCGACGGCGTCTGCCCGGTGGTTATTGGCAATGTCCTTGTCTACCGCGACAACCACATGACGAACACGTTCGCGAAGTCGCTGGCCCCGGACCTCGCCGTGGCATTGCGCTTGGGCTAAGCCCCGGGAGCCGGACAGGCCAGTCCCCCCTTGTCACCTTCGTTGAACGATGGTTCCGCCGACCTCCCTTGGGCGCTGTTACCAGCGCTCCTGCCTTTAGCCCTCGCACTCGCTGCAGTACGAATGGCCGTTGCTTTCCCGCGCCAGCTGGGAGCGGTGGCGGACCAGGAAACAGGAGTAGCAGGTGAATTCGTCCGCGCCCTGGGGAATGACCTGGACTGTCAGTTCCTCAGAGACGATTTCTCCACCGGGGGTCAGGCCTTCATCCAGTGCATCCGCTTCGTCCAACTGGGTAACAACGCTCCGGGCGTCAGGGGCGTTGGCAGATTGCAACGCCTCCAGGGAACGGTCCTGGGACTCCTTTACATCGGAGCGGACCTCGTCATAATCGGTTGCCACGGGTGCATCTCATTTCTCTTGCCGGCTGCTCACTTGACGTGTCTCCAACGTGCGCCGCTGCGCCGTTGTTCCCGAAGGGGTGAACACACCTAGCCGGCCCCTGGAAATCCGGGGCTGGAACTGCCTCGAAATCTATCTCAGCGTTCCGGTCACCGTTGCATAAGTGACCGCTTTGTCCTTGACCCGGCGGATGTAGGCATCAGATTGGTTGTACGAGTAGATGGCCTGCATCCAACCCTGGGAGGTCCGAAGGTCGCGGCCGTTGAGGCAAAGATACGTGGCGGCGCTGAGGGCGGCGTCGTCGATGTTGAAGGGGTCCGCTGTTCCATCGCCGTTGCCGTCTCGACCCACCAGCCGCCACGTCGAGGGTATGAACTGCATGGGTCCGACGGCCCGGTCCCACTGGCCATCTCCGTCCAGTGCGCCGCCGTCGGTGTCCGGGATGGCGGCGAATCCTTCGCCGTCGAGGCTGGGGCCAACAATGGCGCCGCTTGCCTGCCCGTCCGTGTCCAGGCTGCCACCGCCGTGGGTTCCGTGTCCCGATTCCACGGAGCCGACGGCGGCCAGCGTGTTCCAGCCGATTCCGCAGGCCGGGGAGGATCCATTGGCCGAGGCGCCTGCGGCAACGTAGGCCCGCAGGGCACGGGAAGGGATGCCGGTCTGCGCCGCTGCGTCCGTGAGCCACTGGGCATCCGGGCTTGCCGTGACGTTGACGGCCGTTGTCATTCCGCTACGCCCCGCATCGAGTTTCACGCCCGCCAGCGGGGGCGGTGGGAGGATCTGGCCGGTGTCCTCCACATCGGACTTCCCGGCAGCCCAGAACGAGAATGCGGTGCCCACGCAGATCAGGAACAGGCAGAGAACCACATAACGTCGAATACGGAGCACTGACTAATCAAACCATCAACACCGGCGGACAATTCATCTGTACACATCAGTGGCGTCACCGTGGCTTGACGGCGCCGAGTGGGGTATCTTGTTGCTACTCGTGGTTGAGCAGCCAGCCCGCACAGTGCGCGCAAGGGAGCCCCCGTGAGTTCTACGCCGACCATCAATCGTTCAGCGATCCACGACGCTTCCCTCCGTAGCTTTGCCCTGGAAACGGGCTAAAGACCACCTGTTGCACCGAGGATGCGGTAACAGGTGAGGGTGGCCCAATTCTGGTACCGGCCCCCGCCGTGGGCCGGTACCAGAATTGGGGGCCGGCCCACGGTCCACCCGCGACGCAGCGCTGATTCGCCCCGCTGCAGGAGCCGGAAAGCGTCACCAGAACGGCACAGGCTAGTGGCGGCTCCAGTCGGCGATGGTGCGGTCCATGAACGTGGCGACCGCCTGGACGATGTCCGTGGAGGGGTCGTTCAGCCATTGCAGCCCGATGCCGTCCAGGACGGCCGTCACAATGCGGACTTCCATATCAATCTGTGCCGGCGCTAAGGACGTTGTTTCGCCCGCATCGGCAGCCTGGCGAAGGTGTCCGGCCAGTGTGGTGAGGTTGCGGTCATATCGGTGCCGGATGAACGTATGGGCGGGGTGCGCAGGGTTAGACGCTTCAGCGGCCATGGTGATGAAAAGTTCGAGCAGGCCAGGATTGGCTAGGTGTGCGCTCATGACCAGGGGCAGGCGCCGAAAGTAGTCCAGCCCCTCAACTCCCGAGAGGCCGGTTTCAACGGTTTGGCGGTCCCACTCCTCCAGCACCGCCGTCAACAGTCCTTCCTTGCTGCCAAAGTGCTGCAGCAGCGTGGCATGCGAGACACCGACGCGCTCGGCGATGGTTCGGATGGATCCGCCGGCAAAGCCCTGCTCACCAAAGACCGTCAGGGCCGCCTGCACGATCTGCTCCCGCCGCCGCACCCCTGTTTTATATGGGCCCCTGGGGGCAGAGACAGCCTTTCCGGCCATTCAGGCACTTCCTTTTTCCGGGACGTTGACGAAAATCTACCATTCGGTTATGGTTCATGTCCAGAAGAGGTCCCTCGACTACCCGGGAAGTGCTCATGCGGTATTCCATCCTCGGCCGGACCGGCCTCAAGGTCTCCCGGATCTGTCTCGGTACCGCGACGTTCGGCGTTGCACCCAACGCGCGCGAAGCCGGCCGGCTGGTCGGCGCGGCGCTCGACCTTGGTATCAACTTCATCGATACCGCAGACTCCTACGGCAACATGCCCGTCTTCGATCGCCCGGGCGCCCCGGCGTCCGCAGACCGCGAACCCGCCGAGCAGATCCTCGGCCGCGCGCTGCGCGGCCGCCGCGATGAGGCAATCATCGCTACAAAGTCCCAGGTCCATGTTGGCCCCGGGATCAATGATGGCGGCCTGTCGCGCCGCCACATCATCGCGCAGGTCGAGACCAGCCTGCGGCGCCTGGGCACGGACTACATCGACCTCTACTACGCACACAACCCCGACCCCGACACTCCACTCGAACAAACCCTCAGCGCGTACGACGATCTCATCCGCCAAGGCAAGATCCGCTACATCGGCCTGTCCAACCACCCCGCCTGGCAACTCGTCCACGCTTTGTGGCTCGCCGACGACCGCCGATACTACGGACCCGTGGCCACCCAGGTTAAGTACAACCTGATAGACCGCACAGCCGAACGGGAACTGGCCCCGGCCTGCGACGAATTTGGCGTCTCGATCATCCCGTACGCCCCGCTGCACGGTGGCCTGCTTGCTGATCTTCGCGTCCTTGACCGGGGCGTCAGCGGCGACCAGCGCTTCGCAGGGCCCGGCTTTACCAGTGGCGAGATCAATACGGCCCGCGAACTCGACCGGCTCAGCCGCGAGTGGGGACTGGCACTCAACCAATCCTCACTGGCCTGGCTGCTGTCCCGGCCGGCTGTGGCATCGGCCATCGTGGGGGCCGAGTCTGTCGAAGAACTCCACGCCAACGCTTCCGCGGCTGACGTCGACCTGGACAACGACCAACTCGCCGCCATCACAGCCTTGACGAGCGCCTTGGCCTGAGGTCCGGAGCAAGAACGCACGACGCGGCGGAAGGGTTCGCGTCCGCGCGCTCGAGTTCTCGGAGGCGTCGGGTATGGCGCCTCCGGGCCCGCCGCCCTGCGGAATCATTCCCGGCGGCAGCCGCAGGATTGGCGGACCTGGAGGTCGGCGGGGAAGATGTGGTGTTCGGGGGTGTTGCCGCGGCCGGTGCCGATGAGGGCGTTGACCGCGGCTTCGGCCATGGCTTTTGCGGGCTGCTTGACCGTGGTCAGGGGCGGCCAGCTGTACTCCGCTTCCGCCGACCCGTCGAAGGACGCCAACGCCATGTCCTGGGGCACGGACAGGCCCGCCTCGTGCAGCGCCCGCAGGATCCCCACGGCCTGCAGGTCCGACGTCGCAAAAATAGCCGTGGGCCGCTCCGCCCCGGCCAGCAGCCGCTTGCCCGCAGCGTAACCGCCCTCCCGCGTGAACGGGGTCCGCACAATGGGTCCCTCCGGCAGGCCCGCGCCGGCCAGGGCCTGCAGCCAGCCCTCCTCACGGCCGTCGTAATAGTTGCCCGTGTTCGTTCCCATCGCCAACGCGATCCGCGTGTGCCCGTGACCGATCAGATGCTCCACGGCAGCCCGCGCACCGGCCACCAAGTCCACGCCCACACTGTTTAACCCCGGCGCCTCCGCACTGTGGTTCAACAACACCACCGGGACCTCCGCCGACTCGAAGTCCGCCGCCCCGGGCTCCATCAACACACTCGAGACAATGACACCGTCCACCTGCCGGGCCGCCAGGTTGCGGACGTTCCGCCGTTCCTTGGCCACGTTCCCGTCCGAATTGGTCAGCACCAGCGCATAGCCCAGATCCGCTGCGGCCTCTTCCACCGCGTGGGCCAGCAACGAAAAGAACGGGTTGCTGTTATCCGGAATGACCAGCCCGATCGTCTCACTCGAACCCAGCTTCAACGCCCGCGCCGCAGCATTGGGCCGGTACCCCAACCGCCGGATGGCATCCTGGACCTTCGCCTCCGTAGCCGGCGCCACCCGCTTCGGACCACCATTCACCACATAACTCACCACGGCAGTACTGACCCCGGCGAACCGCGCAACATCCTTACGCGTCACAGGCCCCCTGGGCCCCGGCACAGCCGAAATGGTCATGGGATGCACGCTTACTACGGGTTGGCCGGGGCGTCGCCGAAGTCGCGGATGGGGAGCCGCGCCCCGTTCTGCTGGGCCGAGGCGTGGGCGACGATGCCTGGAAGGGTGAAGCGTGCGGCTACCCAGGCGTTGACCGGGGGCAACGTTCCCTCGTTGACGGCGGTGACGAAGTCGTCCACCAGGAAGTGGTGACTGCCCTCGTGTCCGTTGGGGGCGCCGCGGAACTCCTCGGGCAGCCGGCCCGCGTCGTGCACGGGAGCAAGCCCTGATACGAACGCGTCACGCAGTTCGGGTGCCACGTTGGCCAGGGACGGATCGTCCAGCGGAATGCTGGGCCGCGTCTCCATCTGCTCCGAGATGTCATGGACGTTCTTCTTGTCCTGCCACACCGTGACTTTGGCGAGCTGTTCGAAGCTGGCTTCGGTTCCGAAGAAGCGGAACCGGGATTCCCGGATGTGGGAGGGGTAGCCCACCCGGCGCATTTCGTTGGTGCGCATCACGCCGCCGTCGTTCAATTCAAAAAGGGCCGTGGCGTTGGAGAAGTCGTTGCCGAACATACTGACGTCCTTGTCGAAGACGCCGTCATTGCGGTCGTCCTTGACGCCGAAGCAGCTGACGCTGACGGCATGCGACGGAAGCGCACCGAGGACGCCGCCAATGGCATGGGTGGGGTACAGCATGGGCGGGTAGCTGGCCGTCTCCTTCCAGCGGTCGCCGCCGCTGTACTGGTAGGCGTCATAGAAGCCCAGGTCCATGTCATGGACGTAGTCGCCCTCCGAATAGAAGATCCGCCCAAATTTGCCTGCGGCGTGCTGTTCGCGGGCGTAGACCGTGGCGGGGTTGTAGTAGCTGGTCTCCCCCATCATGTACACCAGGCCGGTTTCCCGGACGGCCTCGATGATGCGGGCGATTTCTTCTTCCGTCACCGCCATCGGCACGGCCGAGTAGACATGCTTGCCCGCGCGGAGGGCCCGTTCAACCAGCGGACCGTGGGTCCAGCGCTGGGTGAAGATGGCCACTGCGTCAACATCGGAAGCCAGGAGGGCCTCGAAATCCGGCTTCACGCCGGCGAGGTCATAGCGGTCCACCGCTTCTGCAGCGCGTTCCGGGCGCTCGTCCACCACGCACACCTCCTTGACGCCGGGGTGGAGGTTGAACAGGTGGGCAAACTGGCCGCCGAACTGGCCTGCGCCAACGATGCCGATTGAGAACGTCATTGTTTTCCTTCTGTGTGGAAGTGGGGTGCGCCGGTGCCGGCGCGGAAGCAGGAATGCGGTAAACGTTTCCTGCCCTGACATTGCAGGAATTGCGTGGTTCTACTCGAGTCAACAACCCCGTGACCAGAAAATCAAGCCATTTTGGAACGGAAATTAATCTCTTGCACCACAGTATCTACTCGTGTAGATTGCAGCTCAGGTTGTTAGGCACATCACACAATCAGGAAGGGTCGAAGATGACCACCCTTACCAGGAACCCCCGTTCGCGGGAGCAAAAGCCCAAGCGAACACTGCTCAACCGGAAGCTGCCCGGCACCCGCAGCGACGTCAGGATTGCACTGTTCTTCATCGCACCGGCCATGATCGGATTCGTCCTCTTCTACCTGGTGCCCACCATCCGCGGGATCTACCTCAGCTTCACGGAATACAACATTCTCGGAGATCCGGAATGGATCGGGCTGGAGAACTACCAGGCGATCGCCAAGGATCCCCTGTTTTGGAACTCACTGGCTGTCACCGGCCAGTACGTCGTCCTGAACATCGCGCTGCAGACGTCACTGGCACTGGGCCTGGCGCTGCTCATGCACCAGGTGGCCAAATCCACCATCATCCGGGGCGCACTGCTGCTTCCCTACCTGATGTCCAACGTCATTGCCGCCCTGCTGTGGTTCTGGATGCTGGACTACCAGATCGGCGTGGTGAACCAGTTCATCGAGTGGGCCGGCCTGCCCCGGGCCGCCTTCTTCGGCAGCGAGGAATGGGCCATCCCCACCCAGGCACTGATTAACACCTGGCGGCACATGGGCTACACCGCGCTGCTCATCTTCGCCGGCCTGCAGTCCATCCCGGGCCACGTCTACGAGGTGGCCAAGCTGGACGGGGCGTCTGCATGGCAAACCTTCACCAAGATCACCATCCCGCTGCTGCGTCCGGTGCTGGTACTGGTCCTGGTGGTCACCGTCATCGGTTCCTTCCAGGTCTTTGACACTGTCGCGGTGACCACAGGCGGCGGCCCGGTGAACGCCACCCGCGTCATCCAGTACTACATCTACCAGCGCGCCTTCACGGAGTCGGACTTCGGCTACGGATCGGCCATCGCCGTCATTCTCTTCCTCATCCTCGCCCTGGTGGCCTTCATCCAGATGAAGTTCCTCAAGGGCAACGAGTCGGACCTGGACTAAGGAGTCCTCCATGACCACCACCGCAAGCCGCGCGCCACTGGCCAAGCCGGCCCCCCGCCGTCGTCCGTTCAACCCCCGCCGCGCCGGCGCCTGGGCCCTGCTGATCCTTGCCATCGCCGTCTCCGTCCTTCCCTTCCTCTGGGTGCTGCGGACCGCGCTGTCCACCAACAACGCGCTGGCCACCAACGCCAGCAGCCTCCTCCCGGCGGAATTCACCTTCGGAGCCTTCAAGCGGGTTTTCGGCCTGCAGACTCCCGCGGAGGCCGTTGCCGAAGGCGGCTCGGGCGCCGCCATCGATTTCTGGATCTACCTGCGCAACTCCGTTGTCTTCTCCTCCGTCACCACCGCCGGGGCCGTGTTCTTCAGCGCCATGGCCGCCTACGCTTTCGCCCGGCTCCGCTGGAAGGGCCGCAACGCCGTCTTCAGCCTCTTCCTCGGCACCATGCTGGTCCCGCCGATCTTCACGGCACTGCCCAACTTCCTGCTGATCAAGAACCTGGACCTGCTGAACACCATGCTCGGAATGGTCCTCCCCTATCTGTTCATGACCCCGTTCGCCATCTTCTTCCTGCGCCAGTTCTTCCTGAACATGTCCCGCGAGGTAGAGGAAGCGGCCATGCTCGACGGCGCCAAGCACCTCCGCATCTTCTTCCAGATTGTCCTGCCCAACGCCGCAGCCCCCATCGCCACCCTCGCACTGCTCACCTTCATCGGCCAGTGGAACGAGTACTTTTGGCCGCTGCTGGTCGGCTCCCAGGATGACGTCCGCGTGCTCCAGGTGGGGCTCGGCGTCTTCAAATCACAGTCCCCGCAGGGCGCACCGGACTGGTCCGGCCTGATGGCCGCCACGCTCGTCTCGGCCCTGCCGGTCCTGATCCTCTTCGCCGCGTTCGGCAAGAAGATCGTCAACTCCATCGGCTTCTCCGGCATCAAGTAGACCCCCTCTTTTCTCCTGCAACCTCGCGCAGGCCATGGCGGCCTGCCCGAAAACATCCCTGAAAGGACCTCTCATGAAGAAAATGACAGCAACCGGCGCCCTTGCTGCGGCCGCCGCAGCAGTCCTCGCCCTCTCCGCCTGCGGCAGCGGCGGCGGTTCGGCCGAAGCCGGAAAGGGCGAAATCAGCTACTGGCTCTGGGATGCCAACCAGCTCCCCGCCTACCAGCAGTGCGCCGACGACTTCACCAAGGCCAACCCGGACATCACCATCAAGATCACCCAGCGCGGCTGGGACGACTACTGGAGCACCCTCACCAACGGCTTCGTGGGCGGCACCGCACCGGATGTCTTCACGAACCACCTGGGCCGTTACGGCGAGCTCGCCGAGAACAAGCAGCTGCTGGCCATCGATGACGCAGTGGCCAAGGACAAGGTGGACCTGTCCGCCTACAACGAAGGCCTCGCGGACCTCTGGGTTGGCCAGGACGGCAAGCGGTACGGCCTGCCCAAGGACTGGGACACCATCGGCCTGTTCTACAACAAGGACATGCTCTCTTCCGCCGGCATTTCCGAGGACCAGATGAAGGACCTCACCTGGAACCCCGAGGACGGCGGCACCTACGAGAAGGTCATCGCCCACCTGACCGTGGACAAGAGCGGCAAGCGCGGCGACGAACCCGGGTTCGACAAGAACAACGTCCAGGTCTACGGCCTGGGCCTGAACGGCGGCGGCGACTCCTCCGGCCAGACCGAGTGGAGCTACCTCACCAACACCACCGGCTGGTCCCACACGGACAAAAACCCGTGGGGCACCCACTACAACTATGACGACCCGAAGTTCCAGGACAGCATGCAGTGGTTCGCGGGCCTGGCGGACAAGGGCTACATGCCCAAGCTCGAAACCACCGTCGGCGCCAGCATGGCCGACACCTTCGCCGCCGGCAAGTCCGCCATCAACGCCCACGGTTCGTGGATGATCGGCCAGTACACCGGATACAAGGGCATCCAGGTGGGCATCGCTCCCACCCCGGTGGGCCCCGAAGACAAGCGCGCTTCCATGTTCAACGGCCTGGCCGACTCCATCTGGGCCGGCACCAAGAAGAAGGACGCCTCCATCAAGTGGGTTGAATACCTGGCTTCCTCCTCCTGCCAGGACGTCGTTGCGTCCAAGGCCGTGGTCTTCCCCGCACTGAAGGCATCCTCGGACAAGGCCGCCGCAGCGTTCCAGGCCAAGGGCGTGGACGTCACCGCCTTCACCGAGCACGTGAAGAACAAGACCACGTTCCTGTACCCGATCACGGACAACACCGCCAAGGTCAAGGGCATCATGGAACCGGCCATGGACGCCGTAGTGTCCGGTAAGGCGCCGGTCAGCTCGCTGACGGCCGCCAACGAACAGGTCAACGCGCTGTTCAAGTAACCCCCACAGTCGTGGCTGCGTTTGTGGTCGCAGCCACCCGGCCGGGTCCCGCCGTCCTCCTCCTCGCGGCGGCGGCACCCGGCCACCCCTTTCCCTGGCATTCCCGTTATGCGTAACTTAAGACGCACCCCTGAACACCGAAAGAGACCACCATGGATCCCCTGCACCTCCGTTCCGCCGGCACCAGCCTGCTGATCAGCTTCGACAGCGGGGAGGCCGAGGTCATCCACTGGGGCGCGGACCTGGGTGCAGCGCTTCCAGACCTCGCCGTCCTCACCACGCCCGTGGGAAATTCCTCCGTGGACGCCCGCGTCCCGGCCGCGCTCCTCCCCCAGGCTTCCTCGTCCTGGCGGGGCCGCCCTGCCCTCCGCGGCAACCGGATCACCGACGGCGCCCCGGGCCTGGATTTCTCCTCCCGCCTCCGCGTCACGTCGGTGGACACCGCAGGCGCCGGGCGGGCCACGATCGTCCAGGCCGACGCGGACACCGGCATCAGCGTGGCCACCTCCCTCACGCTGCACCCCGGCGGCCTGCTGGAACTGCGGCACGCCCTCACCAACAACGGCACCACCGCCTTCCAGGTGGACGAACTGGCCACCGTCCTCCCGGTGGCGCCGGACGCCGTCGAACTCCTCGACCTCACAGGACGCTGGTGCCGCGAACGACACCCGCAGCGGCGGCCCATCCAGCAGGGCACGTGGGTCCGCTCCGGACGGCACGGCCGCACCGGGCACGACTCTTCCCTCCTGTTCGCCGCCGGCACCCAGAGTTTCGGTAACCGGCACGGCAAGGTCTGGGCCACCCACCTGGCATGGAGCGGCAACCACGAGCAGTTCGCAGACACCATCGGCGATGGACGGACCATGATTGGCGGTTCGGAACTGCTGGGCTCCGCGGAAGTCGTCCTCGCGCCGGGCGGCAGCTACAGCACGCCCGCCCTCTTCGCTGCCTATTCGGACCGCGGCCTGGACGGCATCACCGAGGCCTTCTACAGCTGGTTCCGGTCCCGCCCCCACCACATCCTTCCTGCCGACACAGCCGCCGCAGCCGGCGCTCCCGCCGCGAAGCCGCGCCCGGTGGTGCTGAACACCTGGGAGGCCGTGTACTTCAACCACGACCTCGACACCCTGATCGAACTTGCCGATTCCGCCGCGGACCTCGGCGTGGAGCGCTTCGTGCTCGACGACGGCTGGTTCCGGGGCCGACGTGACGACCACGCGGGCCTGGGCGACTGGTACGTGGACGAAACCCTCTGGCCGGACGGGCTGACGCCGCTGATCGATGCCGTCACCTCGCGGGGAATGGAGTTCGGGCTGTGGGTGGAACCGGAGATGGTCAACCTGGACTCGGATGTTGCCCGGGCACACCCGGACTGGATTTCGGGCCCGTCGGCGGTAGCCCACAAGGACGGCGGCCGGCTGCCCCTTGAATGGCGCAACCAGCACGTCATCGACCTCGTCAACCCGGAAGCCTGGCAGTACGTCTTCGACCGGATCTCGGCACTCCTGGGTGAGAACAACATCAGCTACCTCAAGTGGGACCAGAACCGGGACATCGTTGAACAGGGCCACGCCGGCCGCGCGTCCGTCCACGAACAGACCCTCGCTGCGTACCGTCTGTTCGACGGGCTCCGCAAGGCCCATCCCGGCGTCGAAATTGAAAGCTGCTCCTCCGGCGGGGGACGCGTTGACCTGGGAATCCTGGAGCGGACCGGGCGTGTCTGGGCGTCGGACTGCAACGACGCCCTGGAACGGCAGACCATCCAGCGATGGACCGGCGCCGTGGTTCCGCCGGAGCTCGTGGGCAGCCACATCGGCCCCACCACTTCGCACACCACCGCACGCACGCATGACCTTTCCTTCCGTGCCATCACGGCCTTCTTCGGCCACTTCGGCATGGAATGGGACGTCCGCGGCGTCCAGGGGGCCGAACGGGAGGAGTTGCGGCGCGTCGTCGGGCTCTACAAGGAGCACCGGGGCCTGATCCACAGCGGCCGCCCGGTCCACGCGGACATCACGGATGAGGCATACCAGCTGCACGGCGTCACAGCGGCGGAACCCGCTGCGGAAGGTACGACGGCGGCGCTGTTCGCCTTCGTCTGTGCCCGCACCTCGGGTGCCGAGCAGCCGGGAAGGATGGGCCTGCCCGGCCTCGACCCGGACCGGACCTACCGGGTGGACCCCATCTTCCCGGCCCCGGGCGACAGCGACTATGGGCACACCTTCACCCAGGTGCAGCCGCCGGCCTGGCTCACGGACGGCGCAACAGCCAGCGGCCAGTTCCTCGGCGAGGTGGGCCTGCCCATGCCGATGCTCAACCCCGAACACGCCCTGCTCATCAAGGTCACTGCCCTCTAGGCACCCAGAACCCACTACACGTATGGCCCGGCGGATCTTCCGCCGGGCCATCCGTGTGTGGCACGAAAACGTTGGCCGGAGCGACCGCCCCGGAAGCCCCGGTTCCCAGGGTTGCATGCGCTGGCATGGCGTTGCCGCCCATCCGGTCCTCCGTCAGGTCCGAATGCCCTTATGACACCTGAACGAGTGTGGAATCTGTTTTATACCTGACTGGAGATGATCGTGAACCAGAGTGCCAAGACCATTACCCGGACCGCCGCCGCTTCCCTGCTGGCCCTGACCGGTTTCGCCGCAACCGCCCTCCCCGCGCAGGCCGCCACGGCGTCCGGCCCCGTCACTGAAGTGACCCAGCAGTCCAGCGGCTCACCGCTCCTGGGCAACATCCTCGCCGGGGGAATCCTGAACGGCGGCGTCATCAACGGTCCCGTGGTGGACGGCCCACTGGTAGACCTGGGCGACACAGGCCCCTTCCAGTTCGGCCAGTTCCAGTAACCTTCCCCGCCTGACCAACCGCTGCCCCCGGCTTCCACGCCGGGCAGCGGTGCTTCGCCATGCCCCCGCTGTGCCAGCCGGCCCCGAGATCCTGAGAAGGAACATGTCCCACGACGCACTGAACTCCCCTGCCCGCACCGCTTCTCCGCGGCTGGACCTGACCCAGGCCCAGCGCGGCATCTGGTATGCCCAGAAGCTGGCACCGGAGAATCCGATGTTCCAGATCGGTCAGTTCGTTGAGATCACCGGGCCCTTGGACCACGATGTCCTGGCGGCCGCCCTGAAGCAGGGCGTTGCAGGCACCGAGGCCCTCACCATGGCTTTCAGCGAGGACAAAGACGGGCCGTTCCAGTACCCGCGCCCGCGGCCGGCCATCCTGGACGTCACAGACCTGGCCGGCGCTGCAGACCCGGAAGCACAGGCCCGCGCCCTCATGGACGCAGATTTGGCGCTGCCCCGGGATCCGTCGTCGGACAACCTGCTCCACACGGAGCTCATCCGCCTCGCCCCCGAACGGCACTTCTTCTACCAGCGCGTGCACCACCTCCTGTTGGACGGCTATTCCGCGGTCCTGGTCCTGCGCCGGGTGGCTGAGCTCTACAACACCCTTCTGGCGGACGACGGCGGCGGGCTGGCCACCGGGGAAGGTCCGGGTATTGCACGGTTCAAGGACCTCCTGGCGGCTGAGGCAGGTTATGCCGGGTCCGGGGGCGCGGCCGCAGACCGTGCCTTCTGGGATGCCGAGCTTTCCGAGGCGCCTCCTGCCATTGGCCTGGCCGGGCGGCCCAACGGTGCCGCGGGATCGCTGATCCGGGCTTCCGTGGCCCTCCCGCCCGCCGCCGCCATGGCCCTCGAGGGCGCGCCCGCGAGCGCGCCGGCGCTGGTCCTGACGGCTGCCTCACTGTACCTGCACCGGATCACCGGTGAGCGCACCGTCTCGGTGGCACTGCCCGTCACGGCCCGGCGTGGGCATTTGGCCAAATCAACGCCGTCAATGCTGTCGAACATCGTTCCCGTGAAGCTTGCCGTCGATCCCGGCGAAACCGTCGCCGCCACCGCCGCTGCCGTGGGACGCAGCCTCCGCGGCGCCCTGGTCCATCAGCGCTTCCGCTATGAGGACCTGGACACCGGCGGCGGTTACCTGGGCCCATCGGTAAATATCCTGCCCGTCCTGGACGCGATCGCCTTCGGCAAGGCCCGGGGTGCGATGAACATCCTCTCTACCGGACCGATCGACGATCTCTCCGTCGTGGTCCACGGCCTCGGTGCCGGCGCCGGCGCCGCAGCACCGCAGCCCACAGTCCAGTTCGAGGCCAACGCGGCGATGTACACGCAGGACGTGCTCGCCGGCCACCTTGACCGCTTTGTTCGCCTGCTGGAGAATGTGGCCACCCGCCCCGACGCGCTGGTGGCTGACCTGGCGGTAACCACCCCGGCCGAGGAGCAACAACTTCTCGCCGCGGGCCAGGCGCACGGCCAGCACCTGCCGGGCCACACCATCGTGGAGGAATTCCAGCAGAATGCGGCGGCACAGCCTGCTCAGACGGCCGTCGTGGCCCCGGAGGGAACTCTCACGTTCGCTGAACTGGAGTCCCGTTCGAACCAACTGGCCCGGTTCCTGGCCGGGCACGGCGCAGGACCCGGCAGCACCGTGGCGGTGCGGCTGGACCGAGGCCTGTTGCTGCCGATAGCACTCTTGGCGATCCTCAAGTGCGGCGCCGCCTATCTTCCGCTGGATCCGGACTACCCGGCAGGCCGCGTGGAGGGAATGCTCCACGACGCCGCTCCCCTGAGGCTCCTCACCTCAGCAGCGTTTACGGCGGCAGAATCCGGGCCGGGGAACCCGCCGGCACCCGGACACGAGGAGTTGGCCACCGACGTCCCCGTCACGGTCCTGGACTCCGCCCTGATGGAGGCCTGCCTCGCCGGCAAGGACGGGTCGGCTCCCCCGCCCGTTGCCGCCCAGCAGGACCTCGCGTACATCATTTTCACCTCCGGCTCCACGGGCCGGCCCAAGGGCGTTGGCGTTGAACACCTGGCCCTGCTGAACCTTTACACCTCCCACCGGGACTCCATCTTCGCCCCGGCGGAGGAGCGGCTGGGCCGCAAGCTGAGGGTGGCGCACACCGCGGGGCTGTCCTTTGACGCCTCCTGGGACCCCATCCTGTGGCTGGTGGCCGGACATGAACTTCATCTCGTGGACAACAGCACCCGCCGGGATCCCGAGGCCCTCAGCGCCTATCTGGCCGAGGCCGGCATCGACTCCATCGAGACCACGCCCTCCTTCGCCAAGGTACTGGTGGCCGGTGGACTGTTCGACCAGGAACGGCATCCGTCCGTGGTGGCCCTGGGCGGCGAGGCAGTGGACACCCAGCTGTGGGAAGACCTGGCGGGGCGCAGCGGCGTTGTTGCCTACAACTTCTACGGACCCACTGAAACTACCGTGGACTCGCTCACCGCGGTCATGGAAGCTGGCACCGCACCCACCCTGGGAGGTTCGGTGGCAAACACCCGCCACTACATCCTGGACTCCGGCCTGAACCCGGTTCCGGACAATGCCGTGGGCGAGCTCTACGTTGCCGGCATCAACCTTGCCCGCGGTTACCTGGACCAGCCCGGGCTCAGCTCCGAACGCTTTGTGGCGGACCCTTTCGCACTGGACGGCTCGCGGATGTACCGCACCGGAGACATTGTGCGCCGCCAGGACGACGGCACCCTTGAATTCCGGGGGCGGCTTGATGCCCAGGTCAAGATCCGGGGATTCCGCATTGAACTCGCCGAGATCGAACAGGTGCTGCGCGCCCTGCCCGGCGTAGACCAGGCAGCCATCACCGTAGGCACCAACCGGGCCGGCTACGACCAGCTCCTGGCGTACGTCACCCCGGCACCCACGGCCGACGCCGGGCCGCAGCATCCGCTGGACACCGCCGACCTTCGGCGGCAGGCACGGCGCCACCTGCCCGACTACATGGTGCCCGCCGCCGTCACCAGCATCCCTGTCCTGCCCCTGACACCCAACGGAAAACTGGACGTCCAGGCGCTGCCCGTACCGGAACAGGACACCTCCGCCACTACCCCGCGCAACGAGCCCGAACAGATCGTGGCCGCTGCGTTCCGTGACGTTTTGGGCCTCGACTCGGTGGGGCTGGAGGACGACTTCTTCGACCTGGGCGGCCACTCACTGCTGGCCACCCGGCTGGTGGCCCTGCTGCGGGACCGCACCGGCACGGCTCCCGCGCTCCGCACCGTCTTCGAAAAGACCACCGTGGCGGCCCTTGCCGAAACCCTGGACCTGGGCACGGCTCCGGCCCGGCCGCTGACGGCCGTCACCCGGCCGGCAGTCCTGCCGCTGTCCTTCGCCCAGCGCCGGCTGTGGTTCCTGAACCGGCTGGATCCCGCGGCCGGGACCTACAACATCCCGGTGGTCCTGGACCTGCGCGGGCCCCTGGACGTCACAGCCCTGGCTGCGGCCCTCGGCGAAGTCACCGCCCGCCACGAGACACTCCGCACGGTGTTCCCCCTGGTTGACGGCGAACCCGCCCAGCACATCCTGCCACCGGAAGAGGGGCGGCCATCCTTGGTGGCCGTGGAATGCTCCACCGCCGGGCTGCCGGCCGCACTGGCCGCGGAGACGGGGCGCGGGTTCGACCTGGGCCGGGACCTGCCGTTGCGCGCGGTCCTGTTCCAGCTGGCACCGGACCATCACGTCCTTGCCGTCACCCTGCACCACATCGCTGCCGACGGCTGGTCCCTGGCACCCCTGGCCCGGGATTTATCGGCCGCGTACAACCACCTCGCCGCCGGCACAGACGTGGATCTGCCGCCGATGCCGGTGCAGTATGCCGATTACACGCTCTGGCAGCGTTCCGAACTGGGCAGCGAGTCTGATCCGGAGAGCCCCATCTCGCGGCAGCTGGAGTTCTGGGCACGCGAACTGCGCGGCGCCCCGGAGGAGCTGCTGCTGCCGTTTGACCGCGCTCGCGGCACCAGCGGTGACGCTGCGCACCCGGACGGCGGTCCGGCGTCGTCCGTTGCTTTGAACATTGGCCGCGAAACGGCGGAGCGGCTCAACGCCCTGGCCCGGGAGCACAACGCAAGCCTGTTCATGGTGCTGCAGGCTGCCTTCGCGGCACTGCTCACCAAGACCGGCGCCGGCGACGACATTCCGTTGGGCACTCCCGTGGCCGGGCGGACGGACACCCAGCTGGACAGCCTGGTGGGCTTCTTCGTCAACACGCTGGTCCTGCGCACGAACACCTCCGGCAACCCCACCGCCGGTGAACTCGTGGAGAGCGTCCGCTATACCAACCTGCATGCCTACGCCAACCAGGATGCACCCTTCGAGCGGGTGGTGGAGGAGCTCAACCCTTCCCGCTCGCAGCACCGGCACCCCCTGTTCCAGGTCATGCTGACCCTGCAGAACACCGCCACCACCGAACTGGCCATGGACGGCCTGGAAGCCACGGCGGACCAGGCCCGGGAGGCAGCCGGAGCCAAATTCGACCTGCTCCTGGACCTCGCCGAAAGGGCCGGCGGCCTCACCGGATCCCTCGCCTACGACCCCGCCCTCTTCAACGCGGACACCGCCCAACAGCTGGCCGACGGCTTCCTGGCCGTGGTGGACCAGTTCGCCGCTGACCCCACCGTCACTTTGGACAGGCTGCGGATCCAGTCGCCTGAACAGCAGGCCCTGGTGCTGGCGCACAGCACCAGAAACACCGCGTACAGCACCGGGGACGGGACTGGCCAAACGGTAGTGGATGCCTTCCTGGCCACCGCCGCCAGGACCCCATCTGCGTCCGCCGTGGTGGACGCAGATGGCCTGGCCGCAGGCCTCAATTTTGGCCGGCTGGGGCAGCGCGTGGAGTCTGTGGCCAGGGGCCTGGTGGCGCTGGGCATCCAGCCCGGCGACAGGGTGGCCGTGGCCCTTCCCCGCACGGCAGATGTGGCCACGGCCGCGCTCGCGGTCCTTGCTGCGGGAGCGGTGTACATTCCGGTAGACCTCACCTACCCGGCCGAACGGATCGCCATGATCCTCGACGACGGAGGCCCCGCCCTGGTGCTTACCCCACCCGGGGCCCCGGGTCAGGCGGGCCCCGTTCCGGCCGACCGGACAGTCACCCTGGAGATGCTGATCGCCGCCGGAACCAGCGTCACTGACACAGACCTGGCCGGGCGTCGGCCCGCTCCAGAAGACCTCGCTTACGTCCTTTTCACCTCGGGATCGACTGGCCGGCCGAAAGGCGTCGCCGTATCGCACGGTGCACTGGCAAATCTCTACTCGCACCATCTCCGGACGCTCTATACCCCGCGGTTCGAGGCAGCCCGGGGCACAACGGTTTCCGTGGCCCACATCGCAGGGCTCGGATTCGATGCAGCCTGGGACCCCATGCTGTGGCTGGTGGCCGGCGCCGAACTTCACATCGTGGCCGATGCCGTGCGCACAGACGCCCAGGCGCTGGCCTCCTACTGCCAGGACCACGCCATCGGAGTCCTGGAAACCACCCCCTCCTACGCGGGCCAGCTCCTGCAGTTCGGCCTCGGTGCGGAGCCGGCTTCCCAAACCGCAGGTACCGGGCAGGCACTGCCGCTGCTGTTGCTGCTGGGCGGCGAAGCTGTGCCTGCCGGGCTGTGGGCAACCCTGTCCGACATGCCCGGCGTGGACGCCTGGAACTTCTACGGGCCCACCGAATTCACCGTGGATTGCGCCACCGCGCGGATCCAGGGGACCCGGCCCACCATCGGCACGGGAATCGCCCACACCGCCACACTGGTCCTGGACCAGCACCTCGCCCTGGTACCCCTGGGGGTCCCGGGAGAGCTGTACCTGGCCGGAGCCGGAATGGCCCAGGGCTACCACCAGCGCTCCGGCGAAACAGCGGCCCGGTTCGTGGCCAACCCCTACGCCACCGACGGCAGCAGGATGTACCGCACCGGCGACCTGGTGCGGCGAACCGGCGACGGGACCCTCGAATTCGTTGCCCGCAACGACGAGCAGGTGAAGGTCCGCGGATTCCGGGTGGAACCGGGTGAAATTGAGGCTGCGCTTGGTGCCCACGCACTGGTGGACCGGGCCGTGGTTCTTCCCGACGGCGAACCGGCACACCGGCTGATCGCCTACTACACCGGAGCCGCTGCACCGGAGGACATCCGGGCCCACGCTGCGGAACGGTTGCCGGACTACATGGTTCCGGCCATCCTCATACCCATCCCGGACATACCGCTGACTCCGCACGGCAAGCTGGACCGCAAGGCCCTGCCCGCCCCCGCCGCATCAACAGCCGGGGTGGGGGCAGCACCGCAGACCACGGACGAGCACGCCATGGCGGCCGCTTTTGCCGCCGTCCTGGCCGTGGACAACGTCTCCATGGGCGACGACTTCTTCGCCCTGGGCGGGCATTCACTGCTGGCCATCGACCTGATGGGCAGGATCCGGACGGCCCTCGGCCGGGAACTTCCCCTGCGCACCCTGTTCGAGGCCCCCACCCCGGCCGGGCTGCTGGCCGCGCTGCGGCCCGGAACGGCAGACGCCGGGACG
Organism: Pseudarthrobacter sp. 1G09; assembly: GCF_050038305.1. Lineage (NCBI taxonomy): Bacteria > Bacillati > Actinomycetota > Actinomycetes > Micrococcales > Micrococcaceae > Pseudarthrobacter > Pseudarthrobacter sp. 1G09. Next base: position 2,107,681 of record NZ_CP188306.1, on the reverse strand, counting down.
GACACCGTCGCGGCCGGAGACGCCGACGGGCCCGGCATGGCCGCGAACACTGGCACCGCCATCATGCCGCTCGGCGAATGGCTGGACACCGCCGGAGCCACCCGGCTGGAGCACCTGGAACTGTCCCACGCGCAGGCACGCATGTGGTTCCTCAACCAGCTTGATCCAGGCGCTGCCGACTACAACATCTCCCTGGCAGTGAGGCTGACCGGCACCCTCGACGAACGGGCCCTGGCCTCTGCCGTGAAGGCGCTGTTCCACCGGCATGAGGTCCTCCGGACGGTATACCCGGAGGCCGGCGGCGTCCCCGGCCAGCACATCCTCTCCACCGGCAGCGCCGGCCACGCGGCCTGGATGAACCTCGCCGTCAGCACCGCCACATCAGAGGACAACCTCCGCGACCAACTGCAGGCACAGGCAAGCCGCGGCTTCGATGTCCGCACCGAGGTGCCGCTGAGGGCCGGGCTCATCCGGATCCATGGCGAGGCCGGTGAAGCACCGCAGGAGACAGGACCGCAATGGGTACTGCACCTGGTGATCCACCACATCGCCGGCGACGGCGCTTCCCTGGCACCGCTGGCACGGGACCTTTCCGCGGCGTACTCAGCGGCGCTCGCGGCCGCGGACGGGGCGCCGGCTGCACAGGCCCTGGCTCCCCTGCCGCTGCAGTACGCCGACTTCAGCTCCTGGCAGCGGCAGCAACTGGCCGGGGCCGCCCTGGCTGAAAAGGTTGGCCACTGGCGGCACGCCCTCGCCGGGATCCCGCCCGAATTGATGCTGCCCGCTGACCACCAGCGGCCCCGCACCGCACGCCAACCGGGCAGCCAGGTGGGCTTCCGCCTGTCCCCTGACAGTGTCGCAGCGCTCTCAACCCTCGCGTCGTCGTCGAACGCCAGCCTGTTCATGGCCCTGCACGCCGGCCTTGCCGGCTACCTGCTCCGGACCGGCGCCGGTGAGGACCTGGTGATCGGCTCGCCCACCGCGGGCCGCGCCGATCCGCTGCTCGCCCCCATGGTGGGCTTCTTCGTGAACACCCTGCCGCTGCGCGTCAACGCCGCCAGCGACCCTGGCCTGCGCACCCTGCTGGACCGGTCCAGGGCCAGCATCCTGGACGCCTTCGACCATGACGATGTGCCCTTCGAACGGCTGGTGGAGGCCGCGGCCCCGGAACGCGAACTGGGCCGCCATCCCCTGTTCCAGACCATGCTCACGGTGGACAGCGACGTGCCGGCGGTCCCCCAGCTTCCCGGCGTCACGGTGGTTCCCGAGCCGGAGGCCGGAACAGGAGAGGCCAAGTTCGATCTGTCCTTCACGCTTCGGCCGGATGCCGAAGGGGGCCTGGCCGGAACGCTGGACTACAACTCCGCCATGTTCGAACCGGGCACCGCCCGGCGCCTCGCGGCAGGGTTCACTCGATTGCTGGACCTGGCCGCCTCGGCTCCGGACGTGCCGTTGTCGGAGCTGCCACTGCTGGAAGAACACGAGGCGCGTGCCCTGGTTGCGGCAACGGCGGGCTCCCTCGCCGGAACTTCCGCCGTCGGGGCCGGGCAGGCACCCGGACAAGCCCCAATGCATGCCGACCAGGACATCCCGGCGGCCTTCGCGGCGGCAGTCCGTGCCAGGCCGGACGCCGTGGCGCTTGTGTCCGACGCCGGTTCGCTCAGTTTCGCGGACCTGGCAGCGTCTGCCGAACGCGTCGCCGCCGGACTCACCGCAGCCGGCACGGGCGGCGGCCTGGTGTCCGTCATGGTACCCAGGTCCGCCGGCACGGTCGAGGCCCTCCTCGGGGTGTTGCTGGCGGGCAGCGCCTACAACCCCGTAGATACCGCTTATCCGGACGAGCGCGTGGCCGCCATCCTCGAAGATGCCGCGCCCGAGGTAGTGCTCACCAGCTCGGTCGTAGCTTCCAGGCTCTCCGGCATCCTGGCGGGGCTGGATGTTCAACCCCGCGTGCTCCTGATCGAAGACCTGGCCCGCACCACCGCGCAGCCGCCGGTGCCCCACCGGGTCAGGGACCCGCGTGAGCTTGCGTCGGTGATGTTCACCTCCGGCTCGACAGGCCGGCCCAAAGGCGTGGAGGTCAGCCACGGTGCCTTGGCCGCGCTGCTGGCCTCCCACCGGGAGACGCTGCTTGCCGGCATCAGCAGGCGGAAGGTGGCCCACACAACGGGCGTCGGCTTCGATGCATCGTGGGATCCCATCCTCTGGCTGGCTGCCGGACATGAACTGCACCTGCTCTCCGACGACCTCCGCCGGGACCCAACGGCCCTCGCCGGGTACTTTGTCCGCCAAGGCATCAGTGCGTGGGAGACAACTCCGGGTTACCTGCGCCAACTCCTGGCCGAACCGGAGTTTGCCGCCTACCTGGCCAACCACCCGGGCGGCCAGGAGGCCTTCAGCCTCGCGTTGGGCGGCGAAGCGTTCGACGCCGGCCTGTGGACGTCGGTGGCGGCGCTTCCCGGCGTCCGGGCCTGGAACCTCTACGGCCCCACCGAAGCCACCGTGGATACCGTCGTGGCAGCGGTGGCCGACAGTGATGCGCCCGTATTGGGCCGGCCCACGCCCCGTACCCGGCTCTACGTCCTGGATGACCGGCTGCAGCACGCCCTCCCGGGCGCAGCCGGCGAACTGTACATCGCCGGCGCGCAGTTGGCCCGGGGCTACCGCGGACGCCCGGACCTTACTGCTGAACGGTTCGTGCCGGACCCCTTCCATGGCGGCGGCGAACGGATGTACCGCACCGGTGACGTGGTCTACCGCCACCCGGACGGGCGGCTGGTCTTCGCCGGCCGCAACGACGGGCAGCTGAAGATCCGTGGTTTCCGGGTGGAACCCGGCGAAGTCGAGTCGGTCCTGAGGGCTGCCCCGGGCGTCCGGGCCGCAGTGGTCCGGGCAGTGGGTGAAGGCAGCGCAGCGCGGCTGGCGGGTTACGTGGTCCCGACCGGTGACGCCTCGGAAGACCTGCCCCACGCAGTGCGCCGCCACGCCCAGGCGGCACTGCCGGACTACATGGTGCCCTCAGTGGTCATGGTGATCCCGGAAGTGCCGCTGACGCCGCACGGCAAGGTGGATGCCAACGCGCTCCCCGATGCCGCCACCGCGGCACGCTCCGGAGGCCGTGCGCCGCGGTCCCCGCAGGAGAAGACAGTGGCCGGCATCTTCGCCGAGGTGCTGTCCCTTGACCGGGCGGGCGTTGACGAGTCGTTCTTCGAACTCGGGGGCCACTCCTTCCTGGCGCAGCCGCTGGTCGCAAAGGTCAACGCTGCCCTGGGCACGGACCTGCAGGTGCAGTCGCTGTTCCGGGCGCCCACCGTGGAAGGGCTGCTGCTCGAAGCGGCCAACGGCTCGCGTGCCAGCATCGCGGACAGCCTGCGGGAGGTGCTGCCCCTCCGGGCGGCCGGGTCCAAGGCACCGTTGTTTGCCGTGCACCCGGCGTCGGGCATCGGCTGGGGATTTGCGTCCATGCTGGGGCAGCTGGATCCCGAACGCCCACTGATCGGGCTGCAGATGCCAGGCATGGAACCAGGCCGGACCTCTCCGGTGGCTGCCGCAACCCTGACGGAACTGGCTGATGACTACGTTGCCCGGATCCGCAGCGTCCAGCCCGAGGGGCCGTACCACCTGCTGGGCTGGTCATTCGGCGGCTATCTGGCCCACCGGCTGGCCACCCGGCTGCAGGAACGTGGCCACGAGGTGGCGTTCCTGTCCATCCTCGACGCCTTCCCGGACAACCAGGAAAACAACACTGCGCCCGGCGAAGGCCAGGCGCTGTGGGCGAGCTACTTGGAAGCGCAGGGCTACGACCTCACCGGGGAAGACCTGACAGGCATGGATGTGCACCGCGCCCAGGAGATCCTGCGCGCCAACCACAACCCGGTAGGAACGGTCCCCACGGATTCGGTGGAGGCCATGGCCCGGAACTTCCCGGTGCTGGCACGCCTGATCCGGGACGAACGGCCCCAACTGTTCACCGGTGACCTGCTGTTCTTCCGCGCCACAGAGCAGGTCCCGCCGGGCACTCCCGGCAGCGATTCATGGTCGCCGTTCGTCACCGGGGCCATCACCGATGTTCCTGTCGGCGAGAAGCATTCCCAGCTCCTCAGTGACCGGGCTCTCAGGACAATCATGCCTTCCCTGGCCATCCACCTGAACGGCGGAACCGAATAACTGATGATGCTCCTGTGACGCCTGGGGCCCCCGCACACCACCAAGAATGCCAGGAAAGGTCATAATGACGAACCCGTTCGATGACAAGTCCGCCACCTTCTCCGTACTGGTCAACGAGTACCAGCAGCACTCCCTCTGGCCCGTCTTTGCAGCCGTCCCGGAGGGGTGGGTGACCATGTTCGGCCCCGACAACCGGCAAGCGTGCCTTGACTACGTGTCGCGGACGTGGACGGACATGGCTCCGCGCAAGGTTTCCGAGCTCGCCGCTTCGCAGTGATCCGCGTAGAGAACGTCAGCAAGAACTTCGGCAGCTTCAAAGCCCTCGACGGGTTGACCCTGAAGGCCGGTGAGGGAACTGTACTGGGGCTTCTTGGGCCGAACGGCTCCGGGAAGACCACCACCGTCAAGATCCTCACCACGCTGCTGGCTCCGGACAGCGGGGATGCCCGGGTGGCAGGGCACTCCGTGCTGTCGGCCCCGGACCTGGTGCGTCGCAACCTGGGCCTGTCCGGGCAGTACGCGGCCGTGGACGAAAAACTCACCGCTTTCGAGAACCTGCACATGGTGGGTCGCCTGTACGGCATGAACCGGCGTACGGCCTCCGCCAGGGCGTCGGAGCTGCTTGAGAATTTCAGGCTCACGGATGTGGCAACCAAACGGTCGGGAACCTTCTCCGGCGGAATGCGGCGCCGCCTGGACCTCGCGGGTGCCATTGTGGCCCGGCCGAAGGTGGTTGTCCTCGACGAACCCACCACAGGGCTGGACCCGCGCGGCCGCCTGGACACATGGGATGTCGTCTCCCGGCTCGTCGCCGACGGCACCACTGTGCTCCTGACTACCCAGTACCTGGAAGAAGCGGACCGGCTGGCCGACAATATCGCCGTCATCAACCACGGCAAAGTCATCGCCGAGGGGACAGCCGCAGAACTGAAGCAAAATGCCGGAACCGAACGCATCGGCGTCGTCATGCGCCATGCTGCCGACCTGCCCGCCGCCGCCGCCGTGCTCCACGCCGCCGCCGGCCCGGACGTCCGGCCCGAGCTGGATCCGCAGAACCTGGGCGTGTCCATCGCCGCCCCGCAAGGCCACCGCACCCTGGTGCGCATCCTGACCGAACTCGACGCACAGTCCCTTGCAGTGGAAGAGGCCTCGCTTCGCAGGCCCACCCTGGACGATGTGTTCCTTAGACTGACCGGCCACGCCACCGACGCGTCCATGACCGGCGCCGAAAAGGAGGAAGTGACTGTATGACCGCCATTACAGCAGCCGCGAGGGACAGCTCCGTCATTGCCCGCCGCAACCTCCTCAATGTCCTCCGGACACCCGGCGCGTTGGTGACCGGCCTCGTGCAGCCCATCATGTTCGTGCTGCTGCTCGGCTTCGTGTTCGGCGGCACCCTCGGCGGCGACCAGTACCGAAGCTTCCTGATCGGCGGAATCCTGGCGCAGACGCTCACCTTCAACGCCTCCTTCACGGCCGTGTACCTCGCCAAAGACCTTCAGCTGGGCCTCATCGACAGGTTCCGGTCCCTGCCGATGTCCCGCGGCGCAGTGATCCTGGGCCGCACCACCTCCGACCTCGCCACCAGCGTGCTGTCCGTAGCTGCCACCATGCTGTGCGGTCTGGCTATCGGCTGGCGGATCACCAACGGCCCCGGGCCCGCTCTTGCGGCGTTGGCCCTGCTGCTGCTCTTCGCCTTTGCGGTGTCCTGGATCGGCGCCGTGATTGCGCTGACCGCCCGCAGCGTCGAAGTGGCGCAGAGCCTGGGCCTCGTGTGGCTGTTCCCCGTCACGTTCATCTCCGGGGCATTTGTCTCGGTGGATTCCCTGCCCGGCCCGCTGAGGACCATCGCCGAATGGAACCCGGTCACCGCCGTCGCCACTGCGGCGCGAGAACTGTTCGGGAATACGGCCCCCGCCGGCTTCGGCGTTCCGGGCGGCTGGGCGGCGGATAACGCGGTGCTCTACTCGGTGCTCTGCAGCGTCGGGATCATTGCGGTGTTCGCGCCGCTGGCCATTACCCAGTACCGGCGCATCAGCCGGCGATGAACAGCCCAAACCCTGCTGCCGGCACGGTTTTCCTCACCGTCTTTTCTGCAGATCTTGAGGCCGCCTGCGAACCGATTGGCGGTTTGACGGCCTGCCTCTCCCCTGCCGAAGCACAATCCGCCCGGCGCTTTGCCCGCCCCGGAGACCGCCTGGACTATCTGGCCTCCCACGCACTGTTCCGGTTGCTTGCTGCGCACCGGCTGGGGCGCGGGTTCGCCGAGGCGCCGCAACTGGAAGTTACCCGGCGGTGCACCGGCTGCGGGAGCACCGGGCACGGCAAGCCGGCAATAGCGGGGGCCAGCCTCAGCCTGTCCCGGAGCAAGGGCGCCGTAATGGTGGCCGCAGGACCGGAGGGCACCCCGGTGGGCGCGGATATCGAACACATTCCCGACACCCTGCACAGCGCGTTCGACCAGTACGTCGCGTCCGCGGCCGAACGTGGAGCGCTTGCCCCCGGTGACATACCCGCGCGGCTCCGACTTTGGGTGGCCAAGGAAGCAGTACTCAAGGCGGCCGGGCTCGGCCTCAGCGTACCTCCGGCCGAAGTCCATTTGGCCGGCGATCCGGCCAACGACGACGACTGCTCCACCCTCCGCGCCGACAGTTCTGCCCACCCGCAAGTGCACGGACTGGGTGCGGTTTTCCTTCCTGCCCCTCCGGGGTACGCCGCGGCCCTGTCCGCAGCGGGGCTTACGTCACTCACCAGGCTGTCTTTGACCGATTTGCTGCCTCCACTGCCGGCAGGCTGACAGGCGGATCGCTTAACCGCCCGCTCCGGTGCCCGCTCCATGTGTCTTCCTCCCGGGTGGATTGCAGCACGCCGATACTGGTGCGGCCATGTTGCCTTCTCCAACCCCGGGAATATTTGCTGAGCGCACTCAGTTATGAGTGTAGTCACCCGGTGAAATGCCGGGTTGCATGCGGGGCTTTCGGTCCCGCACGGTCCGCGCCAACCGGCGCGCACGGCTTACAGCCCAGGAAGGTTCCCAACATGTATTCACTCAATGGAGCAGTCGTCCTCGTCACTGGCGCCAACGGCGGCATCGGCACACACTTCGTTCACACCTTGCTGGCCCGGGGCGCCAGCAAGGTGTACGCCACGGCCCGCACACCGCGCAGCTGGGATGATGAGCGCATCGTCCCGCTTGCCCTCGATATCACGGACCCGGACTCAATACAGGTTGCCGTGACGGCCGCGGATGACGTCACTGTGCTGATCAACAACGCTGGAGCCAGTGTCGCTACCCCGGGCATCCTTACGCATCCCGACGCGGAAATCCGAACCAACGTCGAGACGAACTTCCTCGGCCCCCTATTCCTCGCCCGTGCCTTCGCACCGGTTCTGACAGCGAACGACAAGTCCGCGATGATCAACATCCACTCTGCGATGAGCTGGTACGCCGTTGGCGGCATATACAGTGCCACCAAGGCAGCACTGTGGTCGGTCACCAACTCGCTGCGCCTGGAACTGGCACCCGAAGGGGTGCACGTGGTGGGCGTCCATGTCGGCTATGTCGACACGTCGATGGCGGCGCACGCCACCGACCCCAAGATGGACCCGGCTGAACTGGTCACCACGGTGCTGGATGCCGTCGAAGCCGGCGAGTACGAGGTCCTCGCCGACCAGACGTCTGTGCAGCTCAAAGCCGGGCTCAGTGCCCCCATCGAGGCGCTCTACCCTCAACTTGCGCGCAGCAAGTCCTAAAACAGCCGCATCACCTTGGGCCACAATGTTGCCGTGGCCCGGCGTCAGCCCTTTGAACACAACCCAGAAGGAGCAACCCGCATGCGGGCTTTTGGTATCAACAATTACAAGGACCCACTCAGCGAAATTGAGGTTGCCGAGCCGATAGTTGGCGAAGGGGACGTGCTGGTGAAAGTCCAGGCAGCCGGCCTCAACCAGCTGGATGACAAGATCCGCACGGGTGAGTTCAAGCAGATCCTTCCCTACAGGTTTCCACTGGTGCTGGGCAACGATGTTGCCGGCACGGTGCTCGCAGTGGGGGCAGCCGTCCGCGGGTTCAAACCCGGGGATGAAGTGTACGCCCGCCCCCGGAAAGACCGTATTGGCACGTTTGCTGAGCGGATTGCCATTGCAGAGGAAGACCTGGCGCTGAAACCGGCTTCGGTCAGCATGGTGGAGGCGGGGTCACTGCCGCTCGTGGCGCTTACCGCGTGGCAAGCCCTCGTCGAGCGGGGAAATGTGCGTCGCGGGCAAAAAGTCCTCATTCACGCCGGCGCCGGCGGTGTGGGCACCATCGCCATCCAGCTCGCCAAGCACCTGGGCGCGACGGTTGCAACCACCGCGAGCCACCACAACGCCGACTTCGTACGCGACCTTGGGGCGGACACCGTCATCGACTACCGTAGGCAGGATTTTGAGCAGCTCCTCAGCGGCTACGACCTGGTGCTGGACAGCCTCGGCGGAAAAACCCTGGAAAAGTCACTGGGTATCCTCAAACCTGGCGGCAAGGCCATTGGAATTTCAGGGCCGCCGGATCCTGGCTTTGCGCGCGAAGCCCGGCTGAGCCCCATACTGCGCCTGGCTATCGCAGCGCTCAGCACCAGGGTCCGCAGACGGGCGAAGAAACTCGGCGTCAGCTACGAGTTCCTCTTCATGCGGGCCAACGGAAACCAGTTGCGAAACATCAGTGCACTGGTGGACGACGGCGTGCTGCGCCCCATTGTCGGGAAGGTCGCCAGCTTCGACGAAACCCCTGCGGCGCTGGAGTCCCTGGCCGCGGGGGGCTTCCGCGGCAAAGCAGTCCTCACAGTCACCAACTGAGCCGGCCCGGCCTCACCGCGCTCATCCCGACATCACGCCCGGGAGAACCACGCCTGGTTATATATACTCAATATTGAGTTCAGTCAGTTTGAGTCCAGAGGAATCCGATGCCTGCTACACCTCAACCGCCGGGACGGCGGGAACGGAACAAGCAGGAGAAGCTGGACCGCATCACGGCCGCAGCTACCGAACTGTTCGCCCAGTACGGGGTCGACGATGTCACCACCCAGCAGATTGCCGATAAGGCTGACATCGGCACCGGAACCCTGTTCCTTTACGCAAGGAACAAGGGCGAACTCCTCCTCCTCGTTCAAAACGCCCACTACGCCGAAGCGCTTGAGCGGGGCCGGGCCGACGCTGAAGCCATTCCGGACGTTATGGGTGCGGTGATGGCCATCGTGCGGCCCATCGTGGAGTGTAACCGCGTCCAGGTCGATAACGGACGCGTGTACCTGCGGGAAATGGTGTTCGGCGATCCGGCGGAGCCGCACCATGGCCAGGCCCTCTCCATCGTTGCCCGGACAGAGGAAGCCGTCGCTGCCGTCCTGGGCCGCCATGGCCGTATTGCTACCGGCGACGCAGCAACGACGGCCCGGATTATTTCGTCAATCATGTTCGTCACCATGGCCGCAAGCGTGAACGCGTCTTTGACCGCCGCGACGATTCTGCAGGACATAGAGGCGCAAGTCAGCCTGCTTGCGCGCCGATAATTCATTCGGGTACCCCCGCGTCTACAGCTCCGTGGCGGGTCACTCCGATGCCAGGGGCGCGTCCCGTCGTACCGTCCGGGCCGTCAGGAAGGCCAGGCAGGAACCGATCAGGAGAAGGGCGGCACTCGTCAAAAACGCGCCACGGTAGCCAACAGAGTCGAACAGCAGCCCACCCAGAGTGGAGCCAACGGCGATTGATGTTTGGATCACTGCCACCATGAGGCCCCCGCCGGCTTCGGCATTGTGGGGCATTGCTTCTGCGATCCACGCCCACCAGCCGACCGGGGCCGACGTGGCCAGGAGCCCCCACAGGCCGAGCAGCACCACGACGGCAGCGACCCAGGCACCCGAAGGCACAAGGGCCCCCGCGACGACCGCCATCAACGCCGGAATGGCGATAAGTGTGCGGTACAGCCCCTTGCGGAGGACGCGGTCGATCAGGAGGGTACCCGCGACGCCGGCACCGCCGATGACCAGCAGGACAAGGGAAACGCCGGTCACGTCGATACCCGTCGCCGTTTCAAGGAAAGGGCGGACGTAGGTGAAAAGGACGAACTGGCCCATGAAGAATGACCCGCAGGCTGCCATGCCCCAGGCGATCGGAGGGCTCTTGAGCGCGGTGAAGATCCCGAAGACATGTGCAGTGCCCGGACTCCGCTCGGCGGCCTTCATGGAGGGAAGGCTGGTCCATTGCCACACCAGGACGATCACCGCAATGGGAACGAGGCAAAAGAAGGCGCCGCGCCAGCCAATGACAGACCCCAGGTAGCTGCCCAGTGGGGCTGCCAGGACCGTGGCAAGGGCGTTCCCCCCATTGAAGATGGCAAGGGCCCTGGCCACCTGGTGCGGCGGCACCAAGCGCATGGCCGTGGCCGCCGACATGGACCAGAACCCGCCAATCACCACACCGATGAGCGCGCGGCCAATCATGAACAGGGCGTAGCCCGGAGCCAGTGCAACCATCGCACCTGAGATTCCCATGACCACCGTCAGCCCTAGCAGCAGCATCTTGCGGTTCATCCTGCCGGCCAGTGTTGATATCGACAGGCTGGTCAGGACGGCAAAGATTCCGGAGATGGCAATGCCTTGCCCGATCTGCCCCTCCGTCACGTCAAGCTCAGCGGCCATGGGGGTGAGCAGGCTGACGGGCATGAATTCGGAAGCAATCAGCGCGAAGACACAGAGTGACATCGCGAAGACGCCTCCCCAGTGGGCGGGATGCGGCCGGGCGTCGACGGGGTGTTGCCCGGTAGTCGTTGGGGATATGGCACGAGGCATAGGGTGTTTTCTCATCTATTTCGGGCCTGGCTTCTTGGTCCAGGCGTCACCGCCAGCATCTGAACCGGATCAGATGCGGTGGCATGCGGGAGGGCTTGAGGTTCAGGCCTTTGAGTGCGGTTGCTGCAATGGAGTCATTCTTATGAAAGCGGGTTCCGGAAGCCGTAGCCAGGGCCTTGCTGTAACGGGTTATGGCGGACCCTCTTTCCGGTCCCATGCCTGTTTGTGGCCAGGACGGATCCATCATCTTCCTGAAAAGAGCACACTCCGTCACCGCGTGGCTGGCCTCGATCTGCAGCCTCAGCGCGGACACAGCCACGAAGGGCAGTTACATCTGAGGCATTACTAATTGCCGGTTCGGGGTGCGAGGAGGATCTGTACGGCCTCGATCCGTTTGCCCAGGCCCGTCGTTCCCGCCGTACCGCCGTCGGCAGTGAATGGCTGCCAGCCCACATCCTGCACGTGGGCGCGGTAGTAGACGGTGTAGTGGTTCGCCAAGTCACCGGTGAGCCTGATTTCGAAGGCTTCGAGACGGAGCCCTTGCCCGGTGGTGCCGATGGGATTGGCCGAGGAAGTCCACGGCTGCCAGCCGATGTCCTGGACATGTCCCCGCCATTGGATGTCGCCGGCATAAGCCGTAGTGGAAACGTTGAGGCGCAGGGCCTCCACCCGCAGGGCCTGGCCCGTGGTCCCGGCGACCGTGCCATCGGAGACGTTCGTAGTCCAGCCGCGGTTCTGAATGTGTGCGGCATAGACGGCGGTGAATACCGGAGCGATCTTTGGAACCAGGTCAATGGTTACCGCTTCCACCCGCAGGCCCTGCCCGACGGTGCCGGCCGTGGCACCGTCAACCACGTAGGGCTGCCAGCCGACGTTCTGCACGTGGGCGCGGTACCGGATGCTGTACTGCGAGGCGAGGTCCCCCGACAGCCGCAACTCCAAAGCCTCCAACCGCAGACCTGGACCGGTGGTCCCGATGGGGGACGCCGCCGTCGTCCATGGCTGCCAGCCAATGTTTTGCACATGCCCGCGCCACAGGATATCGCCGGCCAGGCGGTCTCCTGCCACTGAGAGGCGCAACGCCTCCAGCGGCAGTGACCGGCCGGTGGTGCCGGCGGTGCCGCCGTCGGAGACGCTGGGCTGCCAGCCGAGCGTAGCAACGTGGGCCTGGTAGACGGCCGTGCAGGTCATGTCGTAGTCGTAGGTGCCGTCGGTCCATTGCGTGAGGTGGACGGTGCCGCCGGAGAAGCCGGGGTTCAGGCAGAGGTCTGAGGCTTCACTGGCGACGTCGAGGCGCCCGGCCGGGGACCATACGGGCACATCGGGAAGCTGCCACGATCCCGTGATGGCGTCCCAGGCGCTCGCATAGGAGTAGAAGCCGTGCGGGAATCCGGCGTCAGCCAGTGCAGCAAGGAGCCCGGAGATGACGTACCGGTTTTCCTGCCGCTCGGCTGCCGAGGAGCTGGGCCAGGGCTGTGCCGGGCGGGGTTCGACGTCCACCCAGATCCGCTCCGGCCGCCACCCCACCCTGGTGAGGGACGTGAGGGCCGCGCGCCCTTCGGCGTACCCAACGTTGCGCAGCCGGTCCGGGCGGGTGGTTGCAGGGTAGGGGCCTCCGTCGCCGTAAGTGTCGTACTGGGCGGCGGTGGGGAACGTCGCCATGGCATACGCCTGGGCCCTGACGCCGCGGTCCAACACCCACTGATACTGCTGCTGCAGGCAGGGATTTTCGGTAAAGGCGAGCCCGCGCGTCAGCCCCACCACCACGAACTCCGTGGTGTCCGGCGGCATCGGCAGCCCGCCGGGGCATTGCGGCCAGGAGACGTCGTGTCCGTAGTCAACTGCCCGGGCAGGCAGAGCGAACAGGACCCCGAGCCCGAACGCAAGCAATACAGCCAGAAGCCGGGGCATGGATGCCCGGGAGCGGCGGCCAGGTTGAAGAGCAGCAAGGCCGGCCATGATGGCCCCCCTCATTCAAAGGATGACCAAAATTATCCCACCCGGGGAGCGCCGCTGCCAGCGGCGGGAAGCAGCCCGGATTCGAGAAATCCCGCGACCCTTGCCACCCGGGACGTCCCCTACCCTCTACGGCCGGGAATCGGGGTCTACAGTTGATGCATGGCTCTCAGCCGCAATCCGCTCGACGACCTGCGCGAAACCATCGGCCACCTGACCGATCAGCTCAAGCTGCCCGGTTCGGAACGCGTTGACGACCTGATGGGTGACCTGATGGGCTCCAAGCCCGGGCCGGCCCGTCCGCTGGCCGAGCTGCAGGCCGAGCTCGACGCGCTGGTCGGACTGGAGACCGTGAAGGAGCAGGTGCGCGCCCTCGTCGCACTGCTCCAGGTCCAGGCCCGCCGCAAAGCGCACGGCCTTCCGGAAGTGGCCACCTCTCAGCATTTGGTGTTCCTCGGAAATCCGGGCACGGGCAAAACCACAGTGGCGCGGCTCCTGGCCGAGATGTACCGGGCCGTTGGGCTGCTGCAGAAAGGCCACCTGGTCGAGGTGGACCGCTCGGGCCTGATCGGGCAGTACGTTGGCCAGACCGCCATCAAGACGGACCGGGTGATCCGGCGTGCGCTTGACGGCGTCCTGTTCATCGACGAGGCGTACGCGCTGGCACCGGAGGACGGCCGGATGGACTTCGGTCCCGAGGCGATTGAGATCCTGCTCAAGCGGATGGAGGACCACCGCCACCGCCTGGTGGTGATCGTGGCCGGGTACCCCAGGCTGATGGAGTCCTTCCTGCTCTCGAACCCCGGACTGCGCTCCCGGTTCGCCCGCGAAATCACCTTCCCCGACTACTCCGTGGACGCACTGCAGACGATCTTCCACCAGATGCTGGCCCAGCACGAGTACACCCTGGAACCGGGTACGGACCAGATGCTGCGCCGCATTTTCACAGGACTCCATGCGAGCGAGGACTCCGGCAACGCCCGGTTCGCCCGCACGCTGTTCGAGCAGGCAATCAACCGACAGGCACTGCGGCTCTCCCTCGACGAGGAACAAAGCCTCGACGCGCTCGACCGTGAGGCAGTCATGACACTCACCGTGGACGACATCGTCCAGGCCGCGCTGGCCTTGGGAGAGGAACCGCAACCTGAACCGGAACCGACACCGGATCCGGAGCGGCCACGCTGGTGGCGCTGGCTGCTGGCCTGACCACATCAGGGAGCGGCATCGGCAAGCCGATGTCAGCCACGGAAAGGGCCCTGGTGCAGGGCCTCAAGGAAGGCGTCCAGGGCACGTCGCCCTCATTCCGGCGAACGCTAGGTGGTTCGCTGCCTGCGGTTCTTCCGGAGCCCTTTGACCACGAGGACCACGCCCAAAGGAACGGTGAATATCAGCACGAAGAGGGCACCGATGCCGCGCACGGAAACCCCGCTGCTCTCGTAGCCCACAACGACCGCTTTACCAGGATCGGAATCACTGTAGATCACGGTAACGTCCCCGCCGACCACGGGGTGCTGGTCATGGTCAACGGAAGCAAAAGTCGAGTAACCAAGGCCGTCAGCCGCCATGTACTCCACAGTAATTTTTCGGTTCGACGCCTTCCTTACGTCGGCGAAGTCCACAATGGAGCCTGTGGCGTGAATGCCGGTGCGCGCGAGCTCCTCATCCGACTCGGTCACCGAGGAGCCGATCCCGATCAGCACCGGCCCCGCCAGGAGCAATATCGCGACGAACGCGAAGCCTCCCAGACGGGCCCAGAAGGTCTGGCGTTTTGGCGGTACGACGGTATCAGAGGAGCTCACGGCGTCCATTCTTCCTGAAAGTGAGTGAGAAACCGCCCGCGGGGCCAGCCTCACCTGACGGGCGCCTCCCGGTCATCCGGGTGTGGGCACCTTGCGCATTGCACGCTACTTCCGCGTCATGGTGACCCTGGCGCCATGTCCGCCATCAGCGCTGTCACCCACGCAAATCTGGGTCATGCTGTTGCTGTCGCGGTTCGTCATGCAGGTCCCGTCACCAGATCCTTCGAACTCGAACTCGTCGATGCTCTGACCAAGGCGTGAGGCAACTTCGTCAACGGTTACTTCGTGGTCAACCGCCCACGCAGCTTCCAGTCTGAGGCAGTGGGTGTCGATTGAAAGGCAACCGGGGTCAACCTTTCGCTGAAACCGATACGTTTCAGTCCAGCCATCCCCCGGTACGTTGTCCACTGCAGCGCTCATTGCCGCTGCCTTCTCGGCCTGACTTCCGCCGCCTCCGTTGACCTCCCTCACCAAGGCCGAACAGCCGGCAAACACGAGGATTCCGCAGATCGTCAGGAACACAGCGATGATGCCAAGGATCCATCCCATCCTGCCCATCTTGCTTTTCTTGGGTGGAAGAGGAGCCCAATGCTGGGGATACGGCCCTGGATTCTGTGCATATTGCTGCTGCGGCGGATTGGGAGGTTGATTCGGGTACCCCGGACCCATACGTTTCTGTGGCTCCATGCCGCTCCCCCAATACTTATGTGCCCGGTTTTTGACCGATGAGCACGCATTACCCTGTCCGCTTCTTTCCGAGACGATCATGCCATGTCATGTCGCACCCGCCGTCCCTCTGCTCGAGCCATTATCAATTAGTAAGCAATATGAGTACCGACTACTCGTGTCAGTCCTCAACAATGCCCGTAGCGTCGCGGGTAGGCCCGCGATCACGCACTCTGCAACGGGTAACAACAGAGGAAAATTGGGGGCAAAAGTGCACGGATCATGGCCAGGAAATACCAAGCGACATAGGAGCCCACGTTCCGGACCGGTTATCCACCGAACCCATCGTGAAGCGACAGGTCGGGCCACGGCCGGAGTGCCGGGACAATGTCAATGAAGGAACTGCACGCCCTGGGACATCCACTTTTGGAGAACTCCGTTCTGGACCGGCTGCGGGATGGGGACGACAACGACTCGGACATATGGCGGCTCTTCATCCGGAACTACATCGGGCTGCTCCCCCGCAGAATCGAACGTGTGCGGCTATGCCTGACCAGTGCGGACTTTGAAGGAGCGATGGACTCCGTGCTCAGCCTCCGGAGCTCGAGTGAGATGGTGGGCGCTGAGCGCCTGGCCGCACTCACAGGCCACCTTCAGGCCGCGCTGCGTACCGCAAGCGAACACGACGTCGCCACCGCCTTGCCCGGAATAGCGCGGGCGCATCTGGACGACCTCAGCAGATGCGCCATTCAAACGAAGAACCGGCTGCTCCAGGTCCTTTCCTAGGCAAGCGAAAAACTCCCTTATCCCGAACTTTGATATCTGCGGCAGCCCCCGGGGAGGTCTTTGCCCGCGCTCCTTGGCGCGGCCAACCGCCGTCGGAAGATAGACGTGGGCGACCCCGGCCCGCCCCGAAGACAACCAGCGCGGTATTGGAATTCCTCCCGAAAGTTGTGGTCCTGCAAATCCTTCCATAAGGTACTAAGTACGCTTAGTATCCCGGTTTCGGCGGAGGACTGCTAGGTTTGCCCACCCAAAGGAGAAGCACCGTGCCAGAAGAGACAAGCACCAACATTCCCGGCGTTCCGGCAAGCGAACCGGCCGGCCTGGAAGAACCGACAACTCCGCGGGAGCCCCTGCCGCCCAAGCCGGACCAGCGGGGGCCTGAGGCGGTGTCGCCCACGGGAAGCCCCACCGGGGCGCCCGGAACGGCGCGGGCCCAGTCGGGCCAGTACCTGACCACCGCCCAAGGTCTTCGCCTCCGCGATACCGATCACTCTCTGAAGGCTGGTTCCCGCGGTCCCATTCTGCTGCAGGACCACCACCTGCGCGAAAAGATCACCCATTTTGACCACGAACGCATTCCCGAGCGCGTCGTCCACGCCCGCGGCGCCGGCGCGCACGGCGTCTTCCGTTCCTACGGCACCGCCGCGAACATTACCCGCGCGGGCTTCCTGGCCAAGGACGTGGAGACCCCGGTTTTCGTCCGCTTTTCCACTGTGCTCGGCTCCCGGGGTTCTGCCGACGCCGTCCGCGATACGCGCGGATTCTCCACCAAGTTCTACACGGACGAGGGCACCTACGACTTGGTGGGCAACAACATTCCCGTTTTCTTCATCCAGGACGGGATCAAGTTCCCGGACGTGGTCCATGCCGCCAAGCCCCACCCGGACCGGGAAATCCCCCAGGCCCAAAGTGCCCATGACACTTTCTGGGATTTCGTTTCCCTGCACACCGAGGCCCAGGCACACACCATGTGGAACATGTCAGACCGCGGCATCCCCCGGTCCTACCGGACGATGGAAGGATTCGGCGTCCACACCTTCCGGTTCGTCAATGCCGAAGGCCGCACCACACTGGTGAAGTTCCACTGGAAGCCCAAGCAGGGTGTCCATTCCCTGCTGTGGGAGGAAGCGCAGATCATCAACGGCATGGATCCCGACTTCCACCGCCGGGACCTCGCCGACGCCATTGAGGCCGGTGCCTACCCGGAATGGGAACTCGGCGTCCAGACCTTCCCGGACACCGAAGACCAGATGTTCGAAGGCATCGACCTGCTCGATCCCACCAAGTTCGTCCCCGAGGAACTGGCACCAGTCCAGCCGATCGGCGTCATGACGCTCAACGCCAACCCCACCAACTACTTCGCTGAGACGGAGCAGGTGGCCTTCCACCCCGGCCACCTGGTCCCCGGCATCGACGTTACGAACGACCCGCTGCTGCAGGTCCGGCTCTTCTCCTACCTGGACACCCAGATCTCCCGCCTTGGTGGACCCAACTTCGGCCAGATCCCCATCAACCGGCCCCAGGCCCCGGTGAACGACATGCTCCGCGACGGGATGCACCAGCAGGCCGTCCACTCCGGAGTCGCCCCGTACCGGCCCAACTCGCTGGACGGCGGATGCCCGTTCCTGGCCGGAGAAGATGTCGGGGCCTTCATCGACGTCCCGGAGGAAGTGGCCGCAGCCATCAAGGAACGCCGGAGCCCGGCCTCCTTTGATGACCATTACAGCCAGGCAGGCCTTTTCTTCCGCAGCCTGAGCCCGGTGGAGCAGGACCACATCATCCAGGCGTACACGTTCGAACTGGGCAAGTGCTACGAGAAATCCATCCGGGAACGGCAGCTTTCAGCCCTCGCCAATATCGACGCCGGGCTTTGCGCCGGCGTGGCCCAAGGCCTCGGCCTCCCCGCCCCGGAAGCGACAGAACAGGTGCCCTCATCCGAGGCCAGCCCTGCGCTCTCACAGATCGGCAAGACCTGGCCCGTTGCCGGCCGCGTGGTGGGGATCCTGGCCGATGAGGACAGTGACCTCGCTGCCGTGAACACGGCACGCCAGGCCCTGGACGCCCAAGGCATCGTCCCGCTCGTCATCGCGCCGTCCGGCGGATTCCTTGGACAGGAGGACGACGGCGGGATCGCCGTACAGCGGACCTACCTCACCGCACGCTCCACGGAGTTCGACGCCGTCATCGTCGCCTCGGCAGCAGCCCCGGCGCCCGATGCCGCTCCCGGCCTCGATGCGAAGGCCGGCGCTCCGGGCGGCCGGGTGGATCCACGGGCCACGCTGCTGTTGACCGAGGCGTTCCGGCACGCCAAGGCCATCGCGTCCCTGGGCGCGGGCTCAGCAGCGTTGACCGCTGCCGGCATACCGGAGGACGCTCCGGGAATCGTTGCCAGCGACGACGCCGAAGCCCTGGTCACGGAGCTTACCGGACTCTTGGCAGCCCACCGGGCCTGGGACCGCTTCCCGGCCACGACCGCCTAGGCAAGTCCAGCCAAACAGGGAGCGGCCGTCATCCGTCGAGGGCCGCTCCCCTTCTGGCTTATGACCGGCGCACGTCGGCTGGCCAACGGCTACGTGGCAGCGTTTCCAAGCCGCCCTCCCCCGTGGTTCTTCGGGCTACCGGCAGCCCTGCAGGATGCCACCAATTGCATCATGCTCGGCCCTGGTGACCCAGAGATGGTACTTGGCCTTTACAGCAGCTTGTCGCGTGACGTACTCGCACCGGAAAGCTTTGTTTGGTGGCAGCCAGGTTGCGGCGTCTTTGTCACCTTTGGCGCCGTTGGTGGGGCCGTCGGCTGCCATGAGGTTTAGTGGGTCATTGGCGAGTTCCTTGCGCTGATCGGCGCTCAGCTGCTGGGCGCCCTTCTGCCAGGCGTCGCTGAGTGCAACGACGTGGTCGATCTGAACGGCCGAACTGGTGCCCTGGCCGCGGACGAAGTTGATGGTCGTGCCGGTGTACTTATCCGCCAGGGTGCCCGTCAGGACGACGCAGTTGCTGGTCCCGGGCTTGAACGTTTCGCCGGTCAGGTCGCGGGCCAGGATGTCGTTGCGGGTATCGCAGCCGTTGCGGTCTGTATCGGCCCAGGCAGGTCCAAACTCGTCCCGGGTGTAACCGGTCTTCGGGGCGCGGCCCTTGACCGGAATGCTGTCCAGCTGAACAAGAGCCTGGGCTGCCTCACGGGCGGTGCCACCGCCTGCCGGTTGAGCAGTATGGTTGCTGGGAGGAGTCCCGATGCCGTCAATGGCGCGGGCGGCAACGTCACAGCCACTGAGTGGACCGACCAGGAGCAGGGCGGCCGCAGCTGTCAGGGCCGGGGCGATGGAGCGAATGATGTGAGCGGCCCTTCTGTATTGCTGGGAGAAGTTCCACGCTAACGCCGGCCATCGCCTACAAACGGCAAGAGCTTATGTTGTGCCCACCACATGCAGGAGCACTTGCCTGAACCGAGGATGCCGTCCCGTCGGATTATTCTGCGGATTATCGCCGAATCAACCCGGGCAGCAACCGCAACTTCGAGCTGTGTCGCGAGCTGGCCGCCGAACTTGATCAGTGAGGCGGGGTCCTGCAGCAGAGCCCTTAGCCCGTCGCCGGGTTGGAAGTCACCGGTATGGTCCAACTGCGGGTTATCGCCTCGAGGGCTGTGTCGTAGGCGGCGGCCCAGTCCATGCCGGGCGGTCCGACGTGCGCGAGTTCCAGACTCACCAGGCCATGGACCTGCCCCCAGATTGCTGCTGCCACGATGTCCACCGGTGCCAGCTGACCGCCGGCCGGCTGCACGGCAGTCACAGCCTCCTTCAAGGGACACGGCCAAGCAACGGATGGGCCATCCGCAGGGAATGCCGTCCAGAAACACCCGACACGCGCGGAGAAGAACCCTCACCGCTCAGCTCAGGGCTCCCCACCCCTCTGCAACAGTGACACGCCCATCCCGCTGAAACCGAATGCCGGCTTTGAGGTTCCCGATCCCTGCCGGGCCGGGATGACCCGTGCGGGATTGCCAACCATTGCAGACGCAACGAGGCCCCCTCGGAACTCTTCGAGGGGGCCTCGCTGCGCCCGGAGTCCTTACATACCGGCGGCGAAGCTGCTTACGCACTGCCCTTGGTTCTTGTACACGGGCGAGGGGCTCGTCTTCCAGCCATCGTCCTTGCACGCGTCCTTGCCCGTGGATACCGCCACCTGGTACACCTTCACGGTCCCGTCCGGAGCAGTCACGGTGACTACCGCCGTCGGACTTTCCGCCGTTGCCTGCCGCACCGTCACCTTGGCGTTCGTGTCCAGCGGGTAGCCGACGACGGCGGGAGTCGCCGTCGGGGTCAGCGCCCGGTAGTCGGTGGTTCCGCGAGAGAAGCCCACCACCGATGCCTGGTTGACCAGAAGCCTGCCAAGGTCGGCGAGCCCGGCGTCGGCCAAACGGGTTCCGGTGATGGCCACCTCGGCCACCTTGGTGTACGAGGCCGTGGTGACGAAGTAGACCCTGACACCGCGGGTGGTCACTGGGTCGAAGGAGATCGTGGTGGGCGATGTGATTGAGAGGCCAGCCACGGTCCCCGCCGATGTGTCTTTCCATGCGCCGTCGGCATCCTGGTACTGGACCTTGAGGCTTGTTGCGGCCTTCTCCGCAGATGTGACGGTCACCGATGAGACGGTGTAATCGCGTGCGAAGCCATAGCTCAATGAATCGCCCGCGCGGCCACCGCTCACCCAGTTGGACCAGCGGGTGGAGGCGCTGGCATCGCAGGTGTTCCTGGCGACGTACGAGCCCTCGGTGTAGGACGCTGTGGCTGTTGTGGCGGGGTCGTCCTTGCAGATGTTGGCTACAGGAACGTGATCCACCACAATGACCGTCAGGGCTGCCGGGAGTCCGTTGGCGGTTCCGGAAACTGTCACCTTCCCCGTGGCTTGCAGCGACGATTCAGCCACGGAAGACCAATCCCAGCTGGCGGACAGCGGGTTCCGGGCAGGTCCGTCCGCGATCTGGCCCGGAACAGTAGCGGGAGCCAGTGCCTGAACGGAAGCCAGGGATGCGCCGGCACCAACAGTCACCGAAACGGGATCGGTAGCAATGTAAGCCCCTACGGTGACGGTCAGGACAGCTTCGAACGCCTGACCGTATGGGTCCATGCCGGAACCGTAAACCGTCACTTTGCCGGCTTTCTGCCAAGAGGCAGGGTCAACGGGCATCCACGTCACGGTCAGCGGCTTGCCGGGGCCGGCCTCATAAACGGGAGTGACGGTGGTGGGGAGTACGGGAGCTGTCCCCACGGGCGTGCTCATCTCAACGGGCGAGACACCCAGCAGTTTCAGATCAGCGATGTCGGTGAACGCCCATGCTTGATGCGGGCTGGCCAACGCTGTTGCCGTAGTGCCCGTTGAGGAGGCCAGGGCAACAGATGTCCCAGCCGCTGTCTGGTTGCCCGAAACCTGAAGGGCAATGGCAGCGGCGGCATTCACCAGGGTCCACTGCCTACCGTTTTCCGTCGTCACTATCCACTGTGCCGAAGGGGTGTCCTTAGCCTGCTCCAGCGTCAGCGAAGCAAGCGAAGCCGCACCCGATTGGCTCCCGTTCAGCACGCCGCCGCTGCCGGTCAGAACCCGCCCATCGGCGCCGGTGACAACCCAGCGGCGGTCGTTGACGAACTCATCGCCGGAGTCCACTGCGTTGAAGGTCCAGATCTGGGGAGCAACACCCGCGGCATCCGTGCCCAGATCCTGGATCGATGCGCCGGTACCGGAGCCCGCAGTCAGGTACTTGCCGCTCGCTTCGCCGCTGAGGTGGTAGCTGTGGCCGTCCTGCACAGGTGCGGCGTCGTCCGAAACTCCACTGACGCCGTCGACGACGAACGTCACCACAGACGCGGCAGGAACCTCAAGCGTCGCGGACTTCGTCCCGGCATTCACGGTCACCGGGGTGCCCTTGACCAGCGCGTTCTTCTCGATGTCGTCCAGCGGCGACTTGGTGGTGACCACGGGCGTGACCTTGGCACCGGGCTCGATGCTGCCGAAGCGGCTGAGGTCTATGGTGACCTTTTCCGGCGTCGGGGTGTCATTGAAGTGGACCAGAGTGGCGCCGTTGCCGTCGGCCCGGAGGGCGCTGGCGGTTTTGGGGTCGTTGTTCTGGATGAGGAAGTCGCCCGGGCGGATGTAGTGCGTGAAGTTCCGGGTGGTGTTGTACTTCTGGTTGGTCAGGACCTTGCACTTGGCGGCGTCCAGGGTGGCGCCGTCGTTGATGCGGCGGTTCGAGTAGCCTTCGCGGCCGGCGTAGTTGCAGTCGAAGTCGACGTAGATGGAGCCCCACCCCTTGTCTGCTTTCTCCTGTTTGTACGTGTCCTCTACAGGCTGCCAGAACACCCAGGCGTTGGGATCGAGTTCGCGCAGGTCATTGACCATCCGGCTCGCGATGCCCAGGCCGTTGGTGATGTTGGAGCGGTCCCAGCCGCTGGTGGAGTCGCCCAGGGCAGGGTTGCCGGTCCAGAAACCGCCCACCTCACTCATCCAGAGCGGCTTGTCCGTGGAGCCTGCCAGGTCCCGGACGCGGCGGCGATCGTTGGTGCCATACGTGTGGACGTTGAGCTGCGCCACGGCGTCTTTGGCTTCCTGGCTGTAGCCGTTCCAGTTGGTCATGAACTTGGTGGGGTCAGTCTCGTCCATCGCGGAGATGACGGCGTCAGTGCTGCCCTTCGCCAGCTCAGCGGCGAGCAGTTTGGTCACGCGGTCCTGTGCCGCCGGGTAGATCAGCGCACCCTCCTGCTTCTGCGTGTAGGTGGTGGGTGGCTTCCCGGTGGCCGCATTGATGTCCGTGCCCCAGTAGCCGGAATTGGGCTCGTTGAAAGGGTCGATGGTGTCCACTTTGATCCCGCTGCCCTTTTCAAGAAGCTCGACGGCGTGGCGCATGTAGGCGGCGAACTTGCCTTCCGCTTCGGGGAGCAGATTCTCGCCCTTGGCCGTATTGACCTGCCCGGACACGTAGCCGCTCTTGGTCATGAACCACGGCGGCGAGTTGCTGAACGCTTCCCAGTGCGTGATCTGCTGGTCCTGGGCCAAACGCTCCACCCACCAGCGCTGGTTCTGATCAGCGTCGGGGTTGTAGGACGCAGGATCTTCCGGGTTCCAGGCCTTGAGGAAAGCGAGTTTGTTGGCCTGGGTCTTATCGACGCTTCCGTCAGGGTTATACAGGTTCGACGCCGGCTGGCCGGGTGTCGCGTCAGTGACCGGTTTCCACCAGCCCTCCACTGCGCTGCCGTCGTTGAGGTAGTCCCTGACGTCCGAGGCGTTGCCGCCGCCCACATTGTAGCGGGCGATGTTGAGGTTCAGGCCGTCCTCTCCGAAGACCTTCTGGTACAACGCCTCGCGCAGCTCCGGTGAGTATCCCGCAGTCGCATTCGCGAACCAGACAAGGCTGGTGCCCCAGCCTTCAAACGCTTCGCTGCGGCTGGCCGGGTTCGGTGTGATGGTGACGGCAGTTGAGTCTGCTGCCTGTGCTGCCGGAGCTATTGGCAGGAGTGCCAAGCCGGCCGCTGCGGTCACGGCTGCTGCCAGGGCGGCGACTGGCCTTCGGATTCTGTGTGCTGATAACGCCATGGAGGGACCTCATCGTCGGGGTGTCGGGTGCGGTGTGCCGGGCAGTTCAGGAAGGCCGGGCACCCCGAGACTATGAGCCTGAGCCGGGGGTCACAATGCACTCGAACATGCTCGATCAAGGTTGGTCCGAACCGTTCTGAGAGCATTCGCTAAACAGGATGTGCAGGCCTATCGATTGGGATCGCCTCAACGCGGCACGGTGACTAGTGTCCCTTCCCTAGTCGGGTCCTTCGCGAACCACGCCTCTTGGTCCACGACCCGCCGGATGCGGTCAACAGGCACTTGTATGCCAGCGTCTGATGGAATGCCGAGTCCCGCTTCGTCGGCTTGCAAGGGTTCGAGTGCGGCCAGTTGCGAGGCCAGCACGGATGCTGGCATGAAGTGTCCGGTCCGCTGCAGGAGGCGTCCCTCCAGTAGGGACGGGGCTACCTCAAGCAGGACGAACGTGGTTTCGGCCGCGACGCGGCGGATGGCGTCCCGGTAGCTCCGTTTCAGGGCCGAGCAAGCCACTACTGTTCTCTGAGGACGGGGCTCGGCCAACTCGGAGCCGACCAGCTGGAGCCAAGGCCACCGGCCTGCATCGTCCAAAGGGATGCCGGCGCGCATCTTTTCCTCGTTGGCCGGGGGGGTGGAGCGTGTCGGCAGCGGTGAAGGTTGAGCCTATGCTGGACGCCAGTGCGGACCCGGCAACGGACTTGCCGGGTCCGCAGACTCCCCGGATCCTTTGCGGAGCAATCTCCAGAGTAATGTCGCTCCTCTCCCCCGGCACATGAACACGCGCTCGTCGGCTGACCAACGCAAACGCACCAACAGAAAGCCAACCTGGCATCTGAGAACATCATCGGCCCTGTGTTGATAAAGCGGTACTTCGCGATTTATTGCGCGTGACTTCTTTCCGGACGTTCGGGTCGAGGCGGCAGTGACGGGTTCCTCTGCCCCCCGGCAGCCCGGCGGAGACCGAGGCCTACACCCTGGTCCTGGCTTCATGGATGAGCGAGGGGTAGCGAACGGGTGCGCCCGGCGAACGGGCGCACCCTTTCCCATGTACCGATGCGGCCCTACTCGAAGAGTTCGACGCGGGGTTGGCCTTGGACCCCACTGCGCTCCATTGCCTCCCGCAGGTCAGCTCTGCCGAAGAACGCCTGGGCGGTCTCCGCATCGGCAAAGTGGTGGATGACGAGAACGTTGTCGGGATCATCGACCATCCGGTGTACCGACTGCTCAGTCACTCCGCCTTCCTTCTGCATGTCGCCCACCGTGTCGTAGACCTTGCGCCAGGCGTCGTAGTCGGCGACGCGGTGCAGGATGTGTGCAACAGTCATAATGCTTCTCCTTCGAAGCGTGCCGCGTTGTTCCGTCGGGCGCCGATCGGGCATACAGCCGACCTGAACAGCGCAGCTCAACCATTCGCGGCGGCCCGGGTGTGGACCGCCAATGGCTGTATTACTCCGGTCCGGCCCACGGTGTCAACGGGATCAGCGAGCTGAGCCCCGAACGGCCGGATCGCCGTCGAAAAGCACTCGAACCGGAGTTGCTCCCGCGTCTTCTGGTGGCTCAGCCCTGGAATTTCACTATTGCTGCGCCCATGTCGGGGCCGACATGAACAGCGCGGTGGTGGGATGGTCAACGGAATGGGACGCCGCCACGACAGAAGCCTTCTTCGTCTCCGACCCGGATAGCGGCGAGGGACTGAACTTCACAATGAAGTAGCGCCGTCAGCCATCACGACGCCATGGACCGCTGGGCTACCGCAAAGCGGTGCGCAGGCGCTCGGCGAGGTCGCTGACGGATTCGCGCCATTCGAATTCGTCGGCGTCGTCCCAGAGTTCCGCCAGCTCGGACTCCTCCCCCGCTTGGAGGAGCATACTGATCGCATGGCTGAGTCGAATGATTTCCTGGCCTGGGTGAGGACCTCGCTCTATGGGGCGGAACTGGCCCTTCATAACGGAGACGCTGTGCCGCGTCGGGCGATCTGGTCCCGTAAGGATCCGGTCAGTGTTCTGGGTGCTTGGCGCAATGCCTTCGGCCAGCAGGAACTGGATCAACTGTTCACTAGCCTCGCAAAGCAGTTTTCCAACTGCACGTCCTACCGGTTTGAGCTCCTGGCCTACGACGTCGTCGGGGACCTGGCGTACACGGCCGGCCTCGAACACACGTCAGTTTCAGTCGACGGCGAGCCGCGAAGTTACATCCTCAGGGCCACACAAATTTACCGCCGGGAAGACGGTCTGTGGAAGGTCACTCACCGGCACGGCGATACAGTGAACCCCTGAGCACCCGAAGTCGGCCCTGTGGCTAGACTGGTTCGGGTAAGGACGGATTGGGGGATCCAGGGCGGCGCTGCCGTTGTTCCACTGGTCGGTCGCAACAGGCGAACCAAGGAAGACCATGACCTTCTTCCAGGACCTGCCCATACCCGAGCCGCCACGCCGTGGCCGCACCGTCCGCTACGTTCCACCCGAATGGGCCGGTGCCCCACGTCGAGATGTCCTCAAGCGGAACGCTCTGGCTGTGACCGCTTCCGCCGGCCGGGGACCTGCGCCTGGTAACCCAGTGGACCGAAATGGGCATGCCCGAATCCTCCATCACTCTCGACGGCGCGCAGCTCAATGTGGCCGCAGCAGGTGCTCAGAATTACTGGACGGGCCAAGGCGGACAAGGATGATCGACCCTGACAGCATTGCCCCGACTCTGGTCTTCACGCCGATCATCTTCTACGTCCTCTACGGCGTGATCCGCTCCGCTGTTCGCGACGGCATCCTCCAAGCCGACGAACGGCGGCAAGCGGGGAGGCAACTGGGTAATTGTCCGCTGGACGTCCGATACAAGGGGCACCAACCCCATGCTGGACGGTGAAGGGTGAATCGGAGCAAGGCGCCTTCGTGGCCTTGGAGCGAAGTCTGGCCTTGGGGCGTCGGTATTTTCGTGGTGACGTTCTTTGTGCTCCCGTGGTCCCTCATGGAGGTGGGCCGCTGCATCGATTACGTGCCCGGCTACGGGGAAAGCTTCTGTGAAAGTGGCCCAGTCATCGGCCGTCCGGCCGCCACGATTGTAGGAGCAGTATCGGCTCTGCTGATCCTCTATTTCCTGTACCGCATCGTGCGGGTTCTGATCCAGCGCAGGAGGAACCGACACTCGCCAACGCCGAGCTAGCAGACGGCCAGCTGGAAATCGATCCGGCGCGGCGCCGGATCGGCGATGCCCATCTGCCAGATGGGGCCGTATCCGGCATTCATCAGTCGATGGCCTTCCGGTCCATGGATTTCAGAGCGGCGAGGCGGGCTTCCACTTCGGTCTGCTCGCCGAGGTCTTCGAGGGAGGCGAATTGGGCATCCAGGGATGAGGCGGCGAGTTCCTGCTGGCCGCGGACGGTGGCTTCCTGACGGCGGATGTTCTCCTCGTACCGGCCAATGGCAGACGTCGGGTCGCCGGAGTCCAACGCCCTGAGGGCGTCGTTCACCTGGGTTTGGGTGGCGGCGACCCGGGCCCGATTGACGAGCTCGTTGCGCTTGGCGGTCAGTTCCCCAAGTTTGCCGCGCATCTGGTCCAGGCCGCTCTTCAGCTTGTTGACGACCTCATTTTGAGCGGCAAGCGCCGGCGCCCCGGTCTTAGCTGTGGATTCAGCCGTCATCTGCCGTTGAAGAGCCAGCCGGGCCAGGGCATCGAACTTGTCCGCGTCGCTGTTGCCGGCGGCCCGGAACTCGTCCGCCTTGCGGGAAGCTGCAATGGCCTTGTTGCCCCAGGAGTTGGCGTCGTCGACCGCCCGTTTGTGGTCGTCCTCGGCCATCCGGAGGTTACCGATCGTCTGCGCGACCGCGGCCTCGGCTTCACGGATATTGTTCGAGTAGTCGCGGACCATCTGGTCCAGCATCTTCTGCGGGTCTTCCGCGGAATCCAGGACGGCGTTCAGGTTGGCCTTGGCGAGCTGGGCGACGCGGGCGAAAATACTCTGCTTCACGGGGGTCTTTCTATCGGGGACGTCATTCGTATCCTAGGTGTCCGGCAACGGTATGGGCGGGGCGCACCGGACAACTACATCTTTCCAGACTGCCAGCCGCCCGAGGCCGGAGGCCAGCCCAACCGTTGCCCAGAGCCCCAAGGCCTGCAAGGTCCAGCCAAAGCCAAGCAGGGATCCCAACGCCCAAAAGCACAGCGTCGGTACGACGAGGAAGGTGGCAACATGGATCCACTGGTTCCGGACGTGCCGAAGCAGGCGGCCCAGGATCCAGCCCAATGGCAGGCCGACGACTAAAGAGACGCCGTAGCCGTACAACAGCACCATCAGGCCCAGGTTGAACCAGAACCCCTGCGAGGTCGCAGCGAGGACAGCGTACAACCCGATGAGCCACAGGGTTGTGGTGATCGCCCAGCCCTTAAATAGCGCTTGGCCGGTAAGGATCACGCCCTTTCGGAGCAGGCCGTAGCGCTCCACCATCTCCTCTTCCGGGAGCTCACCGTTCATAACCGCCACCAATTCTCAACGCGGCCCGCCGCCTTGCTTACGTCCTACCGCATCCTCGAGATCCACCACCAGTGCCGTATTGCCGCATGTCAGCCTCAGGACTCCGTCTGTGGAGCCCAGCTGGCAGTCCAAATCCTTCACCCGTGGCCCTCCGGAGAGCTCGGGTACGCTGCGGACCCACTGGTAGTGGTACGCGTCGTACTCGGTGTAGATGTCGACGGCCTCGCCGTCGAAACCGTCCTGTGTCACAAGGACTGACTGCCCGTCGACTGCCGTGATCTTCATGGTGTCACTGACCCCGAACGCACCAAAGGCTGCGAAGAGAAACACAAGGCCGAAGTACGGCACGCAGGCGACAGCAACGACGCCCGTAGTCCAGCCTAGGACCCGCCGTGGGGTCTTTTTTGGGACGCGGCTGATCAAGGTCGGCAGAAGCAAGGACAGCCCGACTGCCGCGCATAGGATCGCCACCACTAGAAACCACCAGGCGATCGAGTTCCCAGGAATTCCAACGTAGAGGAGCAGCTTTTCCCGGCACCAGCCCGGTACTGCCCGTAGATGACGTGGTACGCCCAAGCGCAGACGGCCGCTGCGATGATGAGGGCGGTCCCCCAAACCTCACGACGGGTCGGTCGCCTTCTCCAGCCACTCATCGGCGAAACTTCAGGCGGTCTGCCCTAGCTGGGTCCCCGATCCAGTACAGGAGGTTCGTAGTCGTATTGACAAGCCAACCTGTCTTTCAGAAATTGTTGAAACGCGCTTACTGACAGCCCTTTAAGATGCTGGCCATGGCGTCGTGTTCTGCTTGGGTGACCCAGAGAGTGTATTTGCCCTTGACCGCTGTCTGGCGTGCAATATATTCGCACCGGAAAGCCTTGTTCGGCGGTAGCCATGTGGCGGCGTCTTTGTCGCCTTTAGCGCTGTTGGTGGGGCCGTCGGCTGCCATAAGGTTTAGTGGGTCGTTCGCGAGTTGCTTGCGCAGATCTGCACTCAGCTGCTGGGCACCTTTTTGCCAGGCGTCGCTGAGTGGAACGATGTGGTCGATCTGAACGTCTGCGCTGGTGTTCTGGCCGCGGACGAAGTTGATGGTGGTGCCGGTGTACTTATCCGCCAGAGTGCCAGTCACGACGACGCAGTCGTGGGTGCCTGCCTTGAACGTTTCGTTGGTCAGGTCGCGGGCGAGGATGTCGTTGCGTGTATCGCAGCCGTTGTGGTCTGTATCGGCCCAGGCAGGTCCGAACTCATCGCGGGTGTAGCCGGTCTTCGGGGCGCGGCCCTTGACCGGGATGCTCTCCAACTGAACGAGAGCCTGCGCTGCTTCACGGCCGGTGTCGCCGCCTGCCGGCTGAGTAGCAGAGTTGCTGGGAGCAGAACCGACGCCGTCGAGGGAGCGGGCGGCCACCTCACAGCCAGCAAGGGGACCAACGAACAGAAGAGCGGCCGCAGCTGTCAGGGCCGGGGCGATGGAGCGACTAATTTTGAACTGCCCTTCTGCGTTGCTTCGAAAGGTTCCACGCTAACGTCGGTTATCGCCGGCGCACGGTAAGAGTGAATGTTGTGCCCGCCACATACTGGAGCACGTGTCAGAACCGAGCGGCCACGCGTATGCCAGCCGGCCCCAGTTCACTGTGGCGAGTCTTACATTTGCCCCAGCATGCGTGGAGCTCTCGCCGCGGCGACCAACACACAAGAGGACGCGGCCGCCGTCGAACACCACAAACAATCCATCCTCAAAAGGCCGCCAGCGGCAGCGGTTCAGGGCGCGCACCGGCTCTGGACCGGGATGCTCAGCTAGTCTCGACACCGAACTGGTCCAGGATCGAATGGGCCCAGTACCTCAGTCGAGTAGCGCTACGCCGAACTCAGCGACGACGGCCCGCAATTCCCTGAGGTAGCGCTGCGCTTGGTCGGTAAGCGGAATTGAGGCGTGGCCGATCCAGCCGATCTCGATGCGTTCGTCAACGTCGAGCGGGATGGCGACGATCTCCGGGTCCAGTTGCCCGCTGATGATGCCTGTCGAGATTGTGTAGCCGTGGAGCCCGATCATGAGGTTGAAGATCGTCGCACGGTCAGAGACCCGGATTTCCTGCTTACTGGACAAGGTGGAGAGAATCTCCTCGGCGAAGTAGAAAGAGTTGTTCGCACCTTGATCGAAGGTCAGCCGCGGCAAGCCGGCGAGATCGTCGAGAGTCGCACGCTCTTTTGCGGCGAGCGGGTTGTTCCGTGAAATGAAGATGTGCGGATCGGCGAGGAAAAGTGGAGTGAACCCGAGCCCGGATTCCCGGAGCAGCTTGTCGATGATCTTCCGGTTGAAATCGTTCCGGTAGAGGATGCCTATCTCGCTGCGGAGCGTCCGGACATCCTCGATGATGTCCCAGGTGCGCGACTCACGCAGTGAGAACTCGTATTCGGCAACCTCAGTGGCCTTGACCATCCGGACGAAGGCATCCACCGCGAACGAGTAGTGCTGCGTTGACACCCCGAGCAAACGTCGCCGCGGCGGCCTGCCAAGGTAGCGCTGCTCAAGGAGAGCGAACTGCTCCACGACCTGCCTCGCGTAGCCGAGGAACTCTACCCCGTCGGCGGTGAGGGTGACCCCGCGGGCGGAGCGAAGCAGGAGCGCACGGCCCACCCGGGCCTCAAGGTCCTTCATCGCGGCGGACATTGTCGGCTGCGCAACGTAGAGAAGATCGGCGGCCGCGGAGATCGACCCCTCAGCTGCGACTTCTATGAAGTAGCGGAGCTGCTGCAGGGTCAGTCCGCTCGAAATCTGGGCCATAGGCAAATTCTATATGAATGCATAGCAGCGCCTAGTTACCCGATACCCCCTGAAAGGCTGCACCATGGATACGTCCCCTTCTGGAAGGCCGTCTCCGGCCCATCAACAACGGATTGGCAGCATGGCAGACGACTTCACCTTCAGTATTACCACCACCCGCTTCGACGAGGACTACTCCCCCGCGGAAGGCTCCCGGATCACGACGAATTTCGCCAACCTGGCGCGGGGCGAGCACCGCCAGGAGAACCTCCGCAACGCCTTGACCATGATGCGGCGCCGCTTCAACGATCTCGCAGACTGGGACAACCCGGACCGGGACCGCTACACGCTCGAGCTTGAGATCGTTTCCGTGCAGATACAGCTCACCGCGGACGGCACGGATCAGCAGTTCCCGCTGTTCGAGGTTCTCGACATCCAGATCGTCGACCTGCTGAACGGGGTCCGCCACCAGGGGATCGTCGGCAACAATTTCTCCTCCTACGTCCGGGACTTCGACTTCAGCGTTGTACTGCCGGCGGCAGCAGGGGACTCAGGCAAGCCCACCGTGCCCGAGGACTTCGGCGACCTTCACGGCAAGCTGTTCCAGCACTTCCTCGATTCCCCGGAATGCCAGGAGCGCTTCCCGCAGCCGCCAGTGGTTTGCATCAGCGTCTCCACAAGCAAAACGTACCGGCGAACCGGAAACCGTCACCCGGTCCTGGGCATCGAGTACCAGCAGGACGATTTCTCGCTGACGGACGCGTACTTCGCAAAGATGGGGCTGAAGGTCCGCTACTTCATGCCCCGCGGCAGCGTTGCGCCGCTTGCCTTCTATTTCCGCGGCGACCTGCTCAATGACTACACCAACCTGCAGCTCATCGGCACGATCAGCACCATGGAGACGTTCCAGAAGATCTACCGCCCGGAGGTCTACAACGCGAACTCCGCCGCCGCCGTCGTCTACCAGCCGAGCCTGGGCGAGCAGGATTACTCGCGGACGCAGATCGCTTACGACCGCGTCGAGCGCGGTCAGCTCGCGGTCAAGCAGGCGAAGTACACGGAGGAACACTTCATCACGCCCCACAGGGATCTGTTGGACCAGTGGACCGCCAACTACCCCGCCCTCGTCAACTGACCCACGGAGAATCGCCAATCATGAACGCACTTTTGCCCACCACCCTTGTCGGAAGCCTGCCGAAACCTTCGTGGCTCGCACAGCCGGAGACTCTGTGGTCCCCGTGGAAGCTCGAGGGAGATGCGCTGCTCGAGGGCAAGCAGGACGCGCTGCGCATCGCCATCCACGAGCAGAGCCGGCGCGGCATCGACATCGTCAGCGATGGCGAGCAAACCCGCCAGCACTTCGTCACCACCTTCATCGAGCATCTCAGCGGGGTCGACTTTGAACAGCGCAAAACCGTGCGCATCCGCGACCGCTACGACGCGAGCGTACCGACCGTCGTCGGACCGGTGCGCCGCGAGCGGCCGGTATTCGTCGAAGACGCAAAATTCCTCCGCGCCACCACCGACAAGCCGATCAAATGGACTCTTCCCGGTCCCATGACGATGGTGGACACCCTCTACGATGACCACTACAAGAGCCGCGAGAAGCTGGCCTGGGAGTTCGCCACGATCCTGAACCAGGAGGCGAAAGAACTCGAGGCGGCCGGCGTGGATATCATCCAGTTCGACGAGCCCGCGTTCAATGTCTTCCTCGATGAGGTCAAGGATTGGGGCGTGGCTGCGCTTGAGAGAGCGGCAGAAGGGCTGCGTGCGGAGACCGCCGTGCATATCTGCTACGGCTACGGGATCAAGGCCAACAATGACTGGAAGGCGACGCTCGGCTCGCAGTGGCGGCAGTACGAGGAAACGTTCCCGCTGCTGCAGAGCTCCAGCATCGACATCATCTCGCTGGAGTCCCAGAACTCCCACGTGCCCATGGACCTCATCGAGCTGCTCCGCGGCAAGAAAGTCATGCTCGGCGCTATCGACGTCGCAAGCGAGACCATTGAGACCCCGGAGGAAGTCGCCGACACCCTCCGCAAGGCCCTGCAGTTCGTCGATGCGGACAAGCTCATCCCCAGCTCCAACTGCGGAATGGCACCGTTCCCCCGGGACGTCGCGCTGGCCAAGCTGAGTGCCCTCAGCGCAGGGACAAACATCGTTCGCGAAGAACTCGCCCGCTCCGCCCCCACGGCGTCATAACGATGTTTCACGCCTACCCCGCAAACACCTGGCTCGAGGCTCCGAAGCAGAGCTCCCCATCCTCCCTCTCGGCCGACGAATTCAAAGCACTGTTCCGTGGCCACCCGGGGGGTGTCGCCGTCATTACGGCGGATACCGGCGACGGACCGGTGGCACTGACGGTATCGTCGGTCGTGTCAGTGAGTGCGGAACCTCCGTTGCTGATTTTCTCGGTCTCGGCACTGTCCTCTGCGTCCGAAGTGCTTTCCCGCGCCGAAACCGTCGTGGTGCACCTGCTGGACGCGCACGATATCCGCTTGGCGAAGTTTGGAGCGACCCCCGGAGCCGACCGTTTTGACCAGACGCACCCCTGGTCGACCCTTGCAACCGGCGAAGCGGTCTATGACGATGTCCGCGCCTGGGTGCGCTGCGCCGTCATCGACCGCATGGAGGTGGGGACCTCCACAATCATCGCCGTTCACGCCCTGGAATACCGCGTGCTGCGTGACGTCCCGGCAGGCGAACCCGGCGACGCCTTGGTCTACCACAACCGTGCATGGCACCGCTTGGGCGAGCATTCCAAGCTTGAAGGCTGAGCGCCGCGCTAACCATTCCGGGGAGAAAGCCGTAGGGCTTACGACGGCGGGAGGATTACTCCCGCCGTCGTCCTCGATAAAGTCGGTGCGTCCACCGCCTTCCCGCGGTTCCTCCAGCGGTAGCCCACGGGGGGCTTTCGGAGCCATGATGTCACTATGACTGATCCCCAACGGAAGCTGTCCACCGCCGAGCTTGCCGAAGCCGGACTCACCGGCTGGCACCTGACCGGTGACGCCCTCACCGCCACCTTCAGGACCCGAAAGTTCTCGACCGGCCTGGAGTTCGTCAACCGTATTGGCGCCTCCGCCGAGGAGGCCAACCACCACCCCGACCTCACGCTCACTTACCCGGAGGTCAGCGTCACTCTCTCAAGCCACGACGTCGGCGGGATCACCAGCCGCGACATCGACCTCGCCCGAACCATCAGCGGCCACGCCTCCGACCTCGGGGTCGCCGCCGCGGAGTGATTTCGCGCCGTCAGGTCAGGTCTTAGTTCGACACACCGCATGGTGGTGTTCCAAAAGTTCGTGTTTGTAATGGAGCAAAAACTCGTGTCTGTAGTGAAGCCCCACCCACGATGACGCAACGATCTCGTCAATAAAACTGACAGGCTGCAACGGTGCTTGTTCGGTCTTGAGCATCGGCTCCGGTTCACTCGATGGTGTCGCGTTGATCCTACTGCTGGTTCGAAATAATCGGCGCAGAATCATCGTCTCTCATCTCGTTTCATAGGTGGTGAGAGCAGGTGCCCGGACCAAATCCCGGTCGAGGACATCCCCGCGAAAGAAGGAGAGGGCTGGGGAACTAGAAGGCTTTGAGGATGTCCTCGACGCGTTGTTTGGCGTCGCCAAAGAGCATCTGCGAGTTGTCGCGGAAGAACAACGGGTTCTGGACTCCGGCGTAGCCTGCGGCCATGGAGCGTTTGAACACGACGACATTCTCGGCTTCCCACACTTTGAGGACCGGCATTCCGGCGATGGGGCTGCCGGGGTCTTCTGCCGCGGCGGGGTTGACGGTGTCGTTGGCGCCGATGACCAGGACCACGGAGGTGCTGTCGAGGTCGTCATTGATTTCGTCCATTTCCAACACAATGTCGTAGGGGACCTTGGCTTCGGCAAGGAGGACGTTCATATGCCCGGGCAGGCGTCCGGCGACGGGGTGGATCCCGAACCTGACGTTCACGCCGCGTTCGCGCAATTGGTGTGCGAGTTCGGCCACGGGGTATTGGGCCTGGGCCACTGCCATGCCGTAGCCGGGAGTGATCACGACGGACGAGGCGTTGGTGAGCATTTCGGCTGTTGCCTCGGCCGTGATTTCACGGTGCTCGCCCTGGTCTGTGTCCCCTTTGCTGGCGGGGGCGGCGATGCCGAAGCCGCCGGCGATCACGGAGATGAAGGACCGGTTCATGGCCTTGCACATGATGTAGGACAAGTAGGCGCCGGAGGAACCAACCAGTGCACCGGTGATGATAAGCAGGTCATTGTTCAGCAGGAAGCCTGCCGCGGCCGCGGCCCAGCCGGAGTAGCTGTTGAGCATGGACACGACGACGGGCATGTCGCCGCCGCCGATTGAGGCCACCAGGTGCCACCCCAGTCCGAGGGCAAGCACCGTAACAACGACGAGGAGCCAGAGCTGGGAGTCATTGACGTACCAGACGGTCAAGGCGACGAACACGGCGAGGGCGCCGAGGTTGACGGCGTTTTTGCCGGGCAGCATCAGCGGTGAGGATTTCATCCGGGCCGACAGTTTCAGGAACGCGACGATGGAGCCGGTGAAGGTGACCGCTCCGATGAAGACGCCGATGAACACTTCGGCGTGGTGGACGTCCTCAAGGGCTCCGGTCAGGTCAGGGTCTTGGAGGTGGCCGTTCCAGCCAACGAGCACCGCGGCCAGGCCGACGAAGCTGTGCAGCAGCGCGATGAGCTCGGGCATGCCGGTCATCTCTACCACCCGGGCGCGCCAGAGCCCGATCGCACCGCCCACCAGGACCGCGGCGACGAGCAGGGCCAGGCCGGTCAGGCCGTGGCTTGTTCCCCAGGCACCTTGCACAGTCAGCCACACCGTGGCGCCTAAGGCGATCACCATGCCGGTGATGCCGTAGATGACACCAGCCCTGGCTTTTTCGTGCTTGCTCAACCCGGCCAGGCTGAGGATGAACAGCAGGGCCGCGACGACGTAGGCCGCCCCGGCGATGGATTCCGCGGTCAGCGGACCAGAGACGGCGTCAGGCAAAGTAAGGCTCCTCGAGATGATTTCAGTTGCTTCGGTGGCGGGGCTCATGAACGTGCCTTCCCGGCCGAGAACATGGCGAGCATGCGCCGGGTCACGGCGAAACCGCCAAAGATGTTGATGCTGGCCAGGAGGACTGCGACGGCCGCGAGGACCTGCACCACCGGGTTCTCCGAGGTGACCTGCAGCAGGGCACCGACCACGATGATCCCCGAGATTGCATTAGTGACAGACATCAGCGGGGTGTGCAGGGCGTGATGGACTTTCCCGATGACGTAAAAGCCCACCACGACCGAAAGCATCAGCACCGTGAAGTGCTGCGGCAGCGGCGCCGGGGCCACCGCGTTGATGCCAAAGAGGGCAGCGATCCCCGAGGCGAACAAAACCGCCTTGCCCGCAGGACTGAGGCCTTCCTTCTTCTTCGGCGCATCGGTTACTTCTGCCATGGCCGGGGCCTGGGCGGCGGGGGCAGCGGAGACCTGCACCCGGGGCGGCGGCCAGGTCTTCTCACCCTCCCGAACTACAGTCACTGAACGCTGGACGACGTCGTCGAAGTCGATTCTCAGCTGACCGTCCTTCTCCGGGGTGAGGAGCTTTAGGAGGTTCAACAGGTTAGTTCCATACAGCTGCGAAGCCTGAGCCGGCAACCGGGCCGGCAGGTCCGTGTAGCCGAGGATGACTACACCGTTTTCGGTGACGGTCCGCTCCCCGGCCACCGAGCCTTCCACGTTGCCGCCCTGGCCGGCAGCCATATCAACAATCACGCTGCCCGGCTTCATCGCGGCCACGTCATCGGCCGTGAGCAGCTTCGGCGCCGGCCGGCCCGGGATCAGGGCCGTGGTGATGATGATGTCCACATCCGCTGCCTGTTCGGAGTAGATCTCCGCGGCACGCCGGTTGTACGCCTCCGACGTTGCTTTGGCGTACCCATCCGAGGATTTCATCTCCTCCTCAACCTCTACCTTGAGGTAGGACCCGCCAATGGACTTCACCTGATCCGCGACCTCCGGCCGAGGATCCGTCGCGCGCACAATAGCGCCCAAGCTCGAGGCCGCACCGATCGCCGCCAGCCCGGCAACACCTGCACCCGCCACCAGGACCTTTGCCGGCGGGACTTTGCCCGCAGCGGTCACCTGGCCCGTAAAGAACCTGCCAAACTCGTGGGCCGCCTCAATCACGGCACGATACCCGGCGATATTCGCCATCGAACTGAGCACATCCATCGACTGCGCACGCGAAATCCGCGGGACAGCATCCAACGCCAGCACCGTGATCGGACGCACCGCAAGCGCCTCCACCAGTTCCGGCCGCAAACTTGGGGCCAACATTCCAATCAGCGTCGCACCGTCAGCCAAACGGCCAATCTCGTCCTCCGAGGGTGGATTGATCCGCAGCACCACCTCGCTGCCCCACGCTTCATCAGCACCCACCACCGAGGCACCTGCAGATTCGTAGTCCTCGTCACGGAACGCTGAGGACTCCCCCGCACCCTTCTCGACCACAATCTCGTAGCCCAACTCCAACAACCGCTTCACCGTGGTGGGCGTCGCCGCCACCCGGCTCTCGCTGCCTAACTCGGCGACAATGCCAATACGTGTCACTATGATCTCTCTCTTTAACGTGTGATGCCCCGGTGAATACTGTTGCCGGGAGGCAGTAGGAAACTGTCCTGCTATCGAAGGCCAGCCGCCGCCGAGACGGACGACGCCGGGAGGCTGAGTAGCTGCGCGCCGTCCCCTGGAGGGTGGGGCTACTACCAGGCAGGGTTCGTATTCCGCGAACGCCAGTCGCCTCTCATGAATCGGTGCGGACGGCGGTCCGTGGCTGAGCGCTGCCAGTATGTTTGTACTCAATCTGCGATTCGTGGATCGGTAAGCCGGGGTTCGGGTAGGGCGCTTGCTGGCCCGAGTTCATGACCGCCTGCAGGAATTTCTTAATAACGGTCTTGCTTCCCGTCATCGCCGCGAAGCGTCCCGGGAGTAGCTGATAGCCCGGCTGCCGTCCATAGCTTCTGCGGGGGCCTTGCGCCGCTGCGGAATGCCAGGGCCAGGGCAGTACTCTCTATAGCTGTCCGCTATGGCCTGGTCCGTCGCTTCGACGATGTGTGGCCCTCCACACGGCCGCCGCTTGGGCGACGCTGATGGCGGGCTCTGAGCCCAGACGATTAAGCCGACGCGCGTGTTCTTTCATGCCAATCCACTCCTCATTGAGCTGGTGGTCGAGCCGCATATGGACCCAACCAAGCACTGATATATCTATAATACTGCTAAAAACATATCAGATAGGTCATTATCTCGCCAGCACCCATTGCGAACTGTTGGCGTCACAGAAACCGGTGCCGGTACGAAGACCGGCGGCCTAAACCCTGCGCTGGTGGACTTGCTGATCCCGCTGGTGGGTAGTCTGTGAAAGCTCTATACCGCTCCCACATGCTCTTCAAGATCAGCCTGTACTCCTCGGGCGTGAGGAGCACAGCCTCGTCCTAGCCCTTCTCAGTGTTCGTGGCGGTGAAATGAGGCCACGAATGTTATGGATGGACTAGGGCGCCTTGCCCTTGGCCAACATCGACTTCACCCATTGCGCCATGACAGAGTAGCCAAGCTCTTCCACGGGCACGCGACCACTGACCGGCCGAAAATGGAGATCAGCTGGTCTGAAACGTGTTTGCGGTTCCGCTCGATGGTCGGACCAGAAGATGAGTGTGTTTCTGGATGACTTCCGCCACAGTGGGTGAAGGCTTTGACGCCATCTGGAGCGTTCGCGGATCCTGGCCATGGAAAATGCTGCACGCTGTCCGTACTAAGCCGGTCAACAGGCCGTTGAACTGCGGAAACACTGTGCCCGAGGCGACTCGAACTACATTCCACGCCTTGCAAACACCGGGAATCGCTGAAAACATGCGGAATCCGGAGCAGTCCAAAGACGGTAAGAATCCATCCGGCGCCAAGAGTGTGAACAATGTCCTCACTCTTTTCTTACGGTCCCCGTGGTCTGCTCAGCCTGATGGAATCTTCATTGTCGGTGCTGCCATTGGTTCATAGCCTTTCCTCCGACTTCGGAGATCAGAACCGGGCATCGAGTTCCAGTAAAGAGTTGGGCATGAATAGATCATTCCGAGGAGCAGAGATCACGGCGTGCCCGGCCGCCAAACGGTTAGTTGCGGGCATGAACGGCTGAGTCCGGACAACGTGATGAGCGCGGAGAGTTCGGCCTTGTCATCGTGAAGGTAGGCCAGCGCTCCTGGATTTGGCTGTCAGGTGCCTTGGTAGTCGCCGGAACCTTGCTCGGGAACTATCCAATTGCCCTCTTGCGTTCGTTTTCCCCGCATGACGCCGAACATCATGTCGGATATTCCGGTCGGATCGCCTCCCGTCCGGACAAAATCCTCTCGTCGGCGTCTACCCTCCCGGAGGTTGGTATACACGTAAATGGCGCCGCCCAAAGTGGCGCCGATGATGGCACCGACGAGGTAGAGGGTTTTCACCGTCGGACTGAACGGAAGCAAGATGCAGGCCCCTAGGATTGCCCCGGCTCCTATTGAGAGGGCCCAGCCCACAACTACTGCCCCACGCAGGCTTGAATTGCTCGGGCGGTAGATGTGGACGAATTTGGTCGGATCAACGGGCGGAGGTGTCTTCCTCGACCGGCGCCCCTTTGACTGGATCATGTTCTTCCTTTGAAAATTCAGCGTCGATGCCCGAGCTCGCAGATGTGGGTTTCTCCCAGTTTAGGTGGTAAGCCCTGCTCGATTGCATGAGTGCAGCCCCGCCGTCAAACCGGTGCTGATATCGATAGTTGTGTGGTTGCAGTACTTGAAGGGCGAAAAGCACTAAGCCTTCGCAAGGCCTCCGGGAAGCTCCCTTCCGGACATCGAATCCTGTCGTAAAAGCTTACGGAATCTAACTTATCGGCGTTTGAAAATGACTGAGGGAGAAGCCCGGAAGGGGGGCTTCATTTCGCCCGTCTGATGAAGGTGCCAACAGCCGGGAGGGAATAACTCAGGCAATCTGCCATCTCCGGCACGACGCATTTTTAGCTTACGTTCAATAGCCGCGGAGCCTGCGATGAAGTGGTCGGTCGCGCGACCTTATCTATACGCGGTCTCGACCGCTCGGACGGCCAGTTGATCAGAAGTCTTCGAGTCGGTTCTGATCAACCAGCGCCCCTCATTATCCGTTCCATCGGCAAAGGGGTTGGAGTCGTCCGTGGGAAACGGGTAAACCACGTGAGCGAAGAAGAAGGTGTCGTCGTCGCAGACGCCCAGGAAGGGGTATTCCCCCGCGGACGGCATGGCTGACTTGCTGCTTGCCGTGCAAATGGTGCCGTCCGTCAATTCCAGGTAAACAGGTCGTCCTTGAACTCCCGGACTCTTCGTCGACCCTATCCCCCGGAGGTTGAGACCACGAAGAACCTGCCAGCTCAGGTCCTGTTCGAGGCACGCGAATGTGTCAGCTGCTGCCGGATTGCGGAAGCACAGTGCGTCTGGGAAGTGGACCATACCCGGTGCATCAAAGATGCACATGTAGGCGTCGGACCTTTCACTGACCCGTGACGGATCGCACCAGTTGGTTTCTGACGCGGTGAGCGAGACTACCCCGGGCTTGGTGCTCAGTTGTTCGCCCGCCCAAGGATCGAGAGTGACGATTTGCGTTCCTTTTGGCCCAGACGAAGCTGTTTTTGGTTCATCCTCAGTGTTGGAACAGGCAACAAGCACCACCATCGTGGCCAATACGAAAGAAATTCGCGTGCGATGCATTTCGACCTCCTGGAGGAAATGATCCCGCCAGTCTGCATACTGCTTCATGCTGCCGCCTAGGGTATCCGGCCCCCTTTTTCAAGCTTAGGGAATGCCCGCACGCACCTCGGACAAACTCATTCGGTTGTCGCCAAGGGAGTGTTAGCTCTAAACTCCAGCCGGGCCGGCACGGCCCGACCCCACACCCAGGGGGGGTCTTGACACTTTCCTTTAATCTGTCGCATGAGCCTTTTCATCACCTGCCCCGATGAAAGCGTCGAGCGTACGACCTCTTGCTATACCGCACTCGGCTGGACCCTCAACACCGAGATGTCCGACCACAACGTCTCATGTTCCGAGATCGCGCGACCAATGGATCATGTCGGAGGCGCCGAGGAGCTGGTCGGCGGACCCGACACCCCTTCGAAGGTCAATGTCTCTTTCGACCTCGGCGGTCGCGAAGCAGTTGACGAGCTCATCGAACGCGCCCGCGCCGCGGGCGGGCGGGCGGGCGGATCGGAGCCACCGATGACTAGCCATTCGTGTACCAGCGCCAGTTCGACGACCCCGACGGTTACCACTACTCGCCGTTCTGGATGAAGCCGGACGTCGACCCGAACCCGTGAGCAACCTCGCCGCGGCTTTCGAACTCGTCGGGGCACGGTGGGCCCTGCTCATCGTGGAGCGGCTGCTCGACGGTCCATAGCGCTACAGCGATCTGCGGCGCGACCTCGGGGTACCGACGAACCAGCTTGCGACCCGGCTGCGCGAGCTCGAGGCGGCCGGCGTACTGCCCCGCCTGCCTCTTCGGCACCTCACCCGCGCCTACGCCCTCACAGACCGCGGGATCGCCCTCCGCGAAGCGGTCGTCGCTCTGGCACGATCGGGCGACGAAGAGCGCCAGGTAATCCGCGACAGGCACTGCCTTGATACAACTCGGGCGCAGAAACCGCCTGCAGCGGATAAATGATCCTGGTCCTCAAAGGGATCCCGACAGTGGTTTGGGCTCCCCGCGTTAGTCGGCGAAAAGCATACTAGGACATGACTGAACTCCATGATTTCCTTGCCTGGCTTAGGACCGCTGTGGTCGAGGCGGAACTGGCCCTCCACAACGGCGACGCGGGGCCGCGCAGGGCGATCTGGTCCCGCAACGAACCCGTGTCCGTGCTGGGCGCCTGGCGCAATGCCATTGGTCAGCAGGAGCTCAATAACCGGTTCACCGGCCTCGCCCAGCAGTTCTCCGACTGGACCTCATACCGCTTCGAGCTCCTGGCCGACGGCGTCACAGTCGACATGGCGTACACCGCCGGGCTGGAACACGCCACAGCATCCGTCGACAGGGAACCGCGCAGCTACACCCTTCGGGCCACGCAGATCTACCGCCGCGAAGACGGCCCTTGGAAAGTCGCCCACGGACAGGGGTGGCCCCGGCTTTGCCGGGCGCTTCCCCCACCTGAGCTCCGGGACTGCACAGCTGAGGTCTGGCCCTAGGCTGCCCCACGCTTCCGTCCAGTTCAGCCGGCGGCCTGGCTGCTGTCGTACCCCAGCGCACGGCTGGCTTCGAGGCCCGCCTGGGCTACCACCGGGCCCAGCCGCTCAACGTCGGCAGGCCCGATCCGCTGGGTGGGGAATCCCAGGCCGACAGCGCACGCCAGCCGCCCGGTGTGGTCGAACACCGGCGCACTGATGGAACCCACGTCCTGGTGGCGTTCCCCGAAAGCTGCGAAATATCCTTGCCGGCGGGCAACCGCCGCCTGCTCCCTGAGCGTCTCAACAGACACCGGCGTGTCAGGCGTAAAGCCCTGAAGACCCTGCTCATTCAGGGCATCCCAGGCCCCGGGGTCGAACGCCAGGAAGACCTTGCCGGGAGCGCCTGCGTGCAGCGGCATGACCATGCCCACCATGAACGGCCGCATCACCACGTGCCGCGTCTCGGCCACCGCAACGATCGTGCGGAACGCCCCGTCCCGGACATACAGGCACGCCGTTTCCCCGGTGTCATCCCGCAGCTGCTGCAGGACCGGCTTCACCAGCCGGACCACGTCCAGCCCGAACGTCCCCGGCGTGGCCCAGCGGACCAGCCCGATGCCAATCCGGTACCTGTCGCCGTCGCGGTCCAGGAATCCTTCACGGAGCATGTTCTGCACCAGGCGCTGGCAGGTGCTGGACGGCAGCCCCGTCTTGCGGATGATCTGCTGCAGCGTCGGCTCGGGCTCTGCCACTGAAAAACAGTCCAGGATCTCCGCCACCTTATGCAGGACCAACAGGGGCGAAGCCCCGGTCCCGGGTTCCTTAACCACCGCTCAAACCCCTTCAATCATGTTCCGCCGGCAGCCTCCAGCATAGTGAGCCGGAAGCAGGCCCAGGACGTGATCCACTTGACATCCCACCGAAGTGACCCACATCATGGGATTAGAACCCACCTTATGGGTTTCCCCCAATGTATCCCCATCACAACGACGTGGAGAATCCATGAGCACCCCCGCAATCACCTGTGAAACCGCCCCCGAGCCCAAGCGCCCCGGGATGAGCCGCGTGGGACTGATCGTCCCCAGCTCCAACACCACCATGGAGACCGAACTGCCGGAGCTGTTCCGGCGCCAGGCCGAGGCCACGGGCCACAAGTACACCTTCCACTCCGCCCGCGCCGGCATGAAGAAAGTCACCACTGAGGAACTGCTGGCCATGGTGGGCAAGGCAGCCCAGTGCGCCGAAGCAGTCTCCGATGCCGATGTGGACGTCATCGCCTACGCCTGCCTGGTAGCCGTCATGGCCCAAGGCCCCGAAGCCCACGAGGGCTCCGAGAAGGTCATCGCTGACGCCGCCACAGACAACGGCCACCCCGCCCCGGTCACCAGCAGCGCCGGCGCCCTGGTCCGCACCCTGCACGAAATCGGCGCGCACAAAGTCGCCATGATCACCCCCTACATGAAGCCGCTGACCAAGATGGTGGTGGACTACATCGAGGGCTCGGGCATCACGGTCCTGGACGCCATCAGCCTCGAAGTGGCGGACAACCTCGAGGTCGGCTGCCTGGACCCGCGGAACCTTCCCGCGCTGGCCCGCAGCCTGAAGCGCGAAGGCGCAGACGCCGTCGTGCTGTCCGCCTGCGTCCAGATGCCCTCACTCGCCGCCGTCCAGACCGTGGAAGACGAGCTGGGGCTCCCCGTCATCACGGCGGCCACAGCCACTACTTACGAGATCCTCAAGGCCCTCGGCCACACGCCCGCCATCACCGGCGCGGGCAGCCTGCTCTCCGGCGCCGGCGTCCTCACGCCGTCGAACGCGTAGGCGGTTGGCACCATGTCGCTCTCACTCATCGCGTTCCTGGTGCTGGTGGCGGCCTTCGCCGTCGGGTCCTTCACCAAGATTAACGCCGGGCTCCTGGCCACCGTCGCCGCGTTCGGCGTCGGCACCCTCCTGGCCGGCATGTCCATCAAGGACGTCATCGGACAGTTCCCCGCAGGGCTCTTCTTCATCCTGGTGGGCGCTACCCTGCTGTTCGCCATCGTCCGGATCAACGGCACCATAGACCTGCTGGCCTATTGGGCTGAACGGCTCGCCGGCGACCGGAAGATCCTGGTTCCCATCCTGATGTTCCTGCTGACTGCAGCGCTGGCCTCCGCCGGCGCGTTCACGCCCGCCGCCATCGCCATCGTTGCCCCGGTGGGCCTGGCGCTGGGCGCGCGGTTTGGCATCAGCACCCTGGCCATGGGCCTGGTCATCGTCCAGGGTGCCAACGCCGGCGCGTTCTCCCCCGTCAACCCCTTCGGCGTCCTGGGCAACAAGATGCTGGACGGCGCCGGCGCCTCGGACGGTTCCTTCAGGCTCTACGCATACTGCTTCATCTTCAACGCCATCCTGGCCGTGATCGCCTAC
This sequence comes from Pseudarthrobacter sp. 1G09, assembly GCF_050038305.1. Classification (NCBI taxonomy): domain Bacteria; kingdom Bacillati; phylum Actinomycetota; class Actinomycetes; order Micrococcales; family Micrococcaceae; genus Pseudarthrobacter; species Pseudarthrobacter sp. 1G09. The sequence goes on along the minus strand of NZ_CP188306.1, from coordinate 2,063,064 downwards.
ACCCTGGTGCAGGCCATCATGAAGCGGCGGGCAGCCAAGGCGGACGCCCGTCACGCCGGCGGCGGTGACAGTGCCCTGAAGAACGACGGCGGCGCTGACGCACCCGAAGGAAGCGGCGTTTCAGGTTCCGGCGCGGCCGGAACGGCCGTGCTCACCGCACCGGCCTCGGTAACCGCCGGAACCCGGACCCGTCCAGAGAAGGTGGCCGCAACCCCCACGCGGATCCTCACGTTGGCGGGCATCGCCTCCCTGCTGGTGCTCACCACCGTCCTGGGGCTCGATGTGGGAGTTGCCTCGCTGATCATCGCCGCGGTGCTGATCTGCCTGGACTCCAGCGTGCAGAAGCCGGCGGTGGAGAGCATGCCGTGGTCGGCCATCATCCTGGTCACCGGCATCGTCACCTACGTGGGCATGCTGGAAAAGATGGGTGCGCTGAAGGAGCTCCAGGAAGGCATTGCAGGCTTGGGCAACAGTTCCCTCGCGGCGCTGATTGCCAGCTACGTGGTGGCCATCGTTTCAGCGTTCGCCTCCACCACCGGAACCCTCGGTGTCATCAGCCCGGTGATTGAGCCCATCGCCATGGACCCGCTGCTCACCCCGGTGGGCGTGGTGACGGCGATCGCCATCAGCTCCTCCGTGGTTGATGTCAGCCCGATGTCCACCAGCGGCGCCCTGCTGATGGCCAGCGCCCAGCCCAAGGACGAGCGGATGTTCTTCCGAGCACTGCTGCTGTGGGCCATCGCGATGATCGGCATTGTGCCGCTCCTCGTCTGGTTCCTGTTCGTGCACCTGGGGATCGGCTAAGAGTTTTGGGTTGAAAAGGGAAAGGGACGTCCTCGCCGGACGTCCCTTTCCTTTACCCTTACCGGCAAGCCCCCGTACGGGCTGCGGGGGCGGGCCGCCCCTACTCCTTGGGCCGGAAATGGCCTGGCCAGTCCTTTAGCCGGATCCGGGTCAGGTCCTGGACGTCGCCGAGCGTGCCCCACTCATCCAGCCCCAGCCGGGCCAACGGTTCCAGCAGGTCGATCCGCGGGTGGCTGCCGTCGAGCACATCATCGCTCACGGCGGCATGCGTTACTTCGCCGAACACCAGAGTGGAGTCCCCTATCGGCAGCACGGAATGGAGGCGGCATTCCAGCGCCACCGGTGATTCCTTGACCCGGGGCGCGGCCACGGTGAGGCTCGGCTCCCGGGTCAGGCCCGCGGCGTCGAACTCGCTGGTGTCCGGAGGGAAGTTGGTGCCGGTGGCATTGACCTCTTCCAAGAGCGCGGCCGGGGCCAGATTGACCACAAATTCCCCTGACGCGTTGATGTTGCGGAGCGAATCCTTCTCCCCCACCGACGTGAACTGTACGATGGGCGGATTGGTGGAAGCTACCGTGAAGAAGGAATGTGGCGCCACGTTGTCAACGCCCTCCGGAGAAACGCTCGAAACCCACGCGATGGGCCGGGGCACCACCACCGCAGTGAGCAACCGGTAAAAATCATGGGCGGACGTCGCCGAAGGACTGAAATCAGTACGCATGCTGCCAGACTAACGGTCACCGGACACCCCCGCCGGGAGTTCTGGATTAACCGCAGCGGTTACGTCAACAGGACCTGTTCGATCGCCCCATCTCCTGGATCGACGTCCGCATCCTTAAGCACTCTGATCAGCCCCCTCTGGACTGCTGTGAGGTTGGTAGTTCTACTAGGCTGTCCGCATGAGTACTGATGATGAGAAGGATCCTCCTGTCTCCGCCGAGCTGGCCGGTGCTGCTGAACGCGTCCGCCACGGGCAACCGGCGGATCAGGAAACCCCTTCAGCCCAAAGTGATTCCACGGACGATGCGAAGGGGTAGGGCGGACAAGTTCCGCTTTCCCCTTCAGCCAGTGAGTAGCTTGCCGCTATAAACCGGCATCGATGCCGGGGCCGGGAATGGCCGACTGAGAGTCAGGCATGGGCAACCCTTGCCGCGTCTCGTGGCGGCAGATCAGGGCCCCTGGTGCCGCTCTGCCGCTTCCAGTCCGATGGGAAATCCGGCCGCCGCCTGAGCACACCCAGCACCGCTCCGACATTATCCACGTTTCCGGCCATTCACGCTACCCTCGACATCCCATACTAAGGGTGCTTAGCATTGAGGCGCGGTAGCTACCGATTTTCGCGAAGGTGTTGGCCAGCCGGGTCTCCCAGGGCAGCCAGCCACCTCAATCCTTGGGCCTCCCACCCATTGGGGCGGACTCAGAGGTCCTCTACATATCCCACTCCCTCGTGACCGACGCACGCGTACCTCGATGGCGCGCGCCTCGGACCCTGCCTGCCGGCCGCGGGGTGGACATAGGAAGAGAGCGAACCGTGAAGGCAGTAGTTTACAAAGGACCGAACGACGTCAGCGTCGAGGAGATCCCCGACGCCAAAATTGAGCACCCCGCTGACGTGCTGGTGCGCATCACCTCAGCAAACATCTGCGGTTCCGACCTGCACATGTACGAAGGACGCACGAGCTTTGAACCCGGCCGCTCCTTCGGGCACGAAAACCTCGGCGAGGTGGTGGAGACCGGCCCCGCGGTAAGCAAAGTAAAAAAGGGCGACCGCGTGGTTTTACCGTTCAACATCGCCTGCGGATTCTGTAAGAACTGCGAACGCGGCTTCACCAACTACTGCCTGACCATGCAGCCCGAACCCCACCTTGCCGGGGCCGCCTACGGGTTCGCCGACATGGGCCCCTACCAAGGCGGACAAGCCGAATACCTCCGCGTGCCATACGGCGACTTCAACTGCCTGCGCCTGGGCGAAGACTCGGTAGAGAAAGAACTCGACTACGTCATGCTCGCGGACATCTTCCCCACCGGCTGGCACGCCACCGAAATGGCCGGCGTCTACCCCGGGGACTCCGTGGTCATCTACGGCGCAGGACCCGTCGGACTCATGGCCGCCTACTCCGCGATCATCAAAGGCGCCGGAAAAGTCATGGTCGTAGACCGCCACAACGACCGGCTCAAGCTCGCCGAACAAATCGGCGCCATCCCCGTCAACGACTCAGAAGTGGACCCCGTTGAATTCGTCAAAGACCAAACCATGGGCTTCGGCGCAGACCGCGGCTGCGAATGCGTCGGCTACCAGGCCCACGATCCCGGCGGAACCGAACACCCCAACATGACCCTGAACCGGCTCGTGGACTCGGTACGCTTCGTCGGCGGCCTCGGCGTGGTCGGCGTCTTCCTGCCCCAGGACCCCGGCAGCCCCGACAAACTTGAACAACAGGGCCAGATCGCCTTCGACTACGGAAACTACTGGTTCAAAGGACAGACAATGGGCTCAGGCCAGTGCCCCGTCAAAAAATACAACAGGGCGCTGCGCGACCTCGTCGCCGGCGGCAAGGCCAGCCCTTCCTTCATCGTCAGCCACGAACTGACCCTCGATGAGGCCCCCGAGGGCTACAAGAACTTCGACAACCGCGAAGACGGCTGGACCAAAGTCGTCCTCCACCCGGCCAGCGCCTAAGCGGCCCGCAGAGAGGAGAACGTTCGATGTCGAGACGAACAATTTCAAGGATGTGGTGCTAATGCGGGCAATGGTTTACCGCGGACCGTACAAAGTACGGGTCGAAGAAAAGGACATTCCAAACATCGAGCACCCGAACGACGCGATCGTGCAGGTCAGCAGGGGCGCCATCTGCGGGTCTGACCTGCACCTCTACCACGGGATGATGCCCGATACACGGGTGGGGATGACGTTCGGGCACGAGTTCGTGGGCACCGTCCATGAAGTGGGATCTTCCGTGCAGAACGTGGCGGTGGGCGACCGCGTGATGGTCCCCTTCAACGTGTACTGCGGCTCCTGCTATTTCTGTTCCCGCGGCCTATACTCCAACTGCCACAACGTCAACCCGAACGCGACGGCGGTGGGCGGCATCTACGGCTATTCCCACACGTGCGGAGGGTACGACGGCGGCCAGGCAGAATTCGTGCGGGTCCCCTTCGCGGACGTAGGGCCTTCGAAAATTCCGGACTGGATGGATGAGGAGGACGCTGTCCTGCTCACCGATGCCTGCCCCACCGGATACTTCGGCGCCCAGCTCGGCGATATTGCAGAAGGCGATACCGTGGTGGTGTTCGGCGCAGGCCCGGTAGGCCTGTTCGCCGCCAAGTCCTCCTGGTTGATGGGCGCCGGGCGCGTTATCGTGATCGACCACCTGGAGTACCGGCTGGAGAAGGCCCGCAGCTTCGCGCACGCCGAGACGTACAACTTCGCCGAGTACAACGACATCGTGGTGCACCTGAAGAAGGAAACCGACTACCTGGGCGCCGACGTCGTTATTGATGCCGTCGGAGCCGAAGCAGACGGCAATTTCCTCCAGCACGTGACCAGCAGCAAACTGAAGCTGCAGGGCGGGTCCCCCATCGCCCTGAACTGGGCCATAGACTCCGTCCGCAAAGGCGGCACGGTATCCGTGGTGGGGGCCTATGGGCCCCTCTTCAGCGCGGTAAAGTTCGGCGACGCGATGAACAAGGGCCTGACGCTCAGAATGAACCAGTGCCCGGTCAAACGCCAGTGGCCGCGCCTTTTCGAGCACATCCGCAACGGATACCTCAAACCGAGCGACATCGTGACCCACCGTATTCCGCTGGAACACATCGCAGAGGGCTACCACCTCTTCTCCGCGAAGCTGGACAACATCATCAAACCGCTCGTAGTCGTCGGCCAGTCCTGAAAGGAGACCTGCATCATGACCGAGACAGCCACACCATACGTCGCTGACAAACGCATTGCCAGAAGATCCGCGGAAGACCTTCGGGCCCAGATCCCGGGTTGGGGTGCCGACCTCGACCCGGCCGACCGGCCCTCCTACCCCCGGGAACAACCAGGCATAGAGACGGGCGCGCGCTGGGAATTCCCGGAGCGCCAACCGGAGAAATGGCCCCGGGAACGATCCGTCGAACACGCCATGCTGCCACCGGTCTTCGGGACGTCCACGCCCCCGGCCGGTGTATCCGGCGCCATCCGGAAGTACGCCTACAAATACAGCGAAGGCCGCGCCGCGCACTGGCTGCTTCTGGTCGCCGCTGACCGCGTGGACGCCTGGGAACACCACCTCAAGTCCCTTGCGACCATGCGTCCGGATAACCCCGTCACCGAAACAGGGGTGCTCAGCGAGGTCCGGCGGGGCGGCCTCAGCTCGCGGGTCGGTCAAAAACGCGCGGACGTCAACCACCAGTGGATGGATCCGATCGTCGTAGCCGGCCCATGGGTGCTGGCCGGACTGGGTGCTGTTGCAGCCGTCCGGGCACTGCGAAAGCACGGCACAACCTGATACCAGTCCCGCCGGGCGGCGGAAAGGCGGGCACTGGCAGTACCGATGTTCGCGGCGATTCCTCCCGCGGCGACCTGGGGCCCAGGGCACCGCGGAAGGAGTCCCGCCCTGACCCAGTCAGCGGACCATCGGCCCGTCACGGCCAATCGCGTCGGAAGGAAGCTTCTTCAATGTCGCACCTTGATCGCAAGGCCCTAATATCCGCCTTTATAGGCCTGGTTATCGCTCTCGTTCCGGTGCTGCTCGGCGCTCCCGAACTCGGGCCCTTGATCGGATGGTCGGCCGCCGGCGGCGTCTTCCTCATCTGGGCGTGGACAAAAGCGTGGCCCGCCGGCCCGGAGGATACGGGTGAACTCGCCCGCCATGAAGGTAAATCTCGACGGCTCGTTGACTCACTTATTATCAGCGCGACGTTCATCAGTCTCGTGGCGGTCGTCTTTGCATTGATCCGTAGCCAGCAGAAAGACTTCATTGGCGTGGCCGCGGCGATCCTGGCGGCCCTCGGCGTGGTGCTCGCCTGGGCTCTCGTCAACACCGTCTACGCCTTCAAGTACGCCCGGATGTACTACCACGACGACCGTCATCGCTTCCGTTTCAACCAGGACGAAGAGCCGTCATACAGCGATTTCGCCTACGCCGCATTCTCAGTTGGCATGTCCTACAACGCGAGCAACGTGACAGAGTCATCCACTCCCTCCCGCCGGATCGCCCTGGGGCACGCTCTGCTCTCCTACTTCTTCGCCACGTTCGTCGTCGCCGTGGCGATCAACCTTGTCGTCAGCCTCGGCCAAGCCAGTTGACCACCATGCGGGCTGGCGCCGGTCATCAGGAGCAGCCGATCCAGTGAGCTGCGATCGCGAAACTCCACAGCACCAGGAGGGGGTCTATGCCTGCGTGAACAACGGCCCCGCGTAGAAACGACCAATGTCGTTTTAGCGCCACACGACCCACAGCCACTGGCAACTACCCCTGTTTGGGAGCGGCCCGAGCGGAGCTCTCGCGTACAACAAGCGTCGGCGCAATGGGCGTTCGGTCGACTTCCTGCCCCTCCATTGCACCGATGAGTACTTCCATGCTCATCAGCGCCAGAGCATTGAAGTCCTGCCGCACGGTCGTCAGAGGGGGCAGGAAGTAATCCGAGCCTTCGATGTCATCGAAGCCAACGATGCTCACATCGCCCGGGACGCGCACGCCATTTTCGGCGAACGCGCGAATAAGCCCGAGGGCCGTGTGGTCGCTGGCTGCGAAGACCGCTTGGGGGACCTTGTCCTCACGGACCAGGTTGAGCCCGGTTTGGTAGGCCCAACGAGGGCTCCAGTCGCCCTCTAAGCAGAGCCCCGGCCGAAGCCCCGCGTCACGGAGAGCGGCTTCCCAGCCACGCTTGCGGACCCTCCCGTCGAACCAGTCCATCGAGCCGGCGAGGTGGGCGATGTCCGTGTGGCCCAAGTCAATAAGATGTTGGGTGGCCAGACGAGCTCCAAGCTCCTGGTTTTCCGAGTATGTGAAGACATTCGGGGTCGACGACGCCCCCGCTGCAATCATCTCCACCGGTACGCGGCACGATGCATTCCAGATCGCTGCCGCCATGTCAACCACAGGGGCAATGACGATGATTCCTCCTACGCCCACGTCATCGAGGGTGTCGAGGGCGGGCTGCACGGACTCCGCATAGGGCTGGTCAACACTGATAACCGTTGTGGCGTAGCCCTTCTTCCGCGCCACGTTCTCAAGGGCCATGAGAGTGCCCACCGGGCCGAATCGGGGGGACCCGTCGGAAAGTATTCCAATCGACGTCGACCGGCTTGTAACCAGCGCGGTCGCCGCCCGGTTCCGCCGGTACCCGATTTCCTGGATAACCTCCAGAACCCGCTGTCTGGTGGAGGCACTGACATCCGGTGCATCGTTCAGGACACGCGAGACAGTGCCAAACGAAACGCCGGCGACGTGGGCCACATCGTTGATGGTCGGCTTCCGGCGCAACGGGGCCTCCGGAAGCGGGCCTTTGGCCCCGCGCGGAATTGCAGCGTCTGGCATGCTCTCTCCTGTCTCCCCCTCACTGCACCGACGCCGGCGGCAGCAGGCATCGTGCGTCCTCATCCTACGTCGACGGGACACTTCTACAGCTTTTCACTCTGGTGGCTGTGATGGTTGACACCTCACTCCGTAAACGTTTACGATCTCTTCCGTAAACGTTTACGGCGATAACGGAAGCGGTTACGGAAGTGAGCATTCAATGAGGAAGGAGCGCTAAATGCCCGGCACTGTTGCAGACGCACTTGCGCTCGATTCCTGTTTTCGGCTTCGAAATATCAACCGGGGGCAATGGGCAAATCTGGCATTGCTCCTTTCGGACGAAGCAGTCGATGATCTCGTCGCGGCTGTCCGGACTTTCGTGGGCGCTGGCTCTTCGGCTGTCGTCTGCATCTTTGATGACAACGTCCTTTGGGCCAGCATCATCGCCACCGTTACCGATTCGGGCGGGACACCATCGGCGTCCACCATGGACATCCCGGCTGCCGAACTCCGCGGTGAAATGACCAAAGCGGCAGGCCAGGCAGTGAACTGGGTCGAGACCCACCACGGACCGTGTTCCCTGGGCTTATTCGTCGATAAAGAGCGTGCACAGACACTGCTGGCGGCGTCAGACAAGGCCGGCGCTATCCGCTCGGCCGCAGCCGCCGGCGGCCTTGTACTGTCGCCGATTCCCCCGGCGCTGGCTATCGCCCTCGCCTGATCCACCCCAACCACCCACCCCCAAGCACTGGAGAACAATGATGATCCGCAGGCTTCCCCTTATGGCCGTGGCAGCAGTCCTGTCACTTTCGGTCGCCTCCTGCAGCAGCTCGACATCGGCGACGTCAAACGCCCCTGACGCCGGCGTCTCCGAAAAGGCTCAGCAGGCCCTTGACAAGATCACGGGACAGGTTCTGAGCAAAGGCCCCAATGGCGAGACGCCTTCCCCCGCGTCCGTTGCAGATCTGACGCCCGAGGAGATCGAGAAGGTCAAGGCCCTCAACGCCAAAGCAGCAATCGTGATGCACTACGGCGGCAACGACTGGGCCACGGCCCAGGTCAACGGACTTAAGAACGAATTTGAAAAGCTGGGCATCAAGGTCATCGCCACAACCGATGCGAACTTCAAGCCTGACAAGCAGGTATCGGACCTTGAGACCGTGATGACGCAGGACCCGGACATCATCGTGTCCATCCCCACGGACCCCGTGGCCACGGCTTCGGCCTACAAGAAGGCCGCTGCTGCCGGCACCAAACTCGTCTTCATGGACAACGTTCCCCAGGGATTGACGGCCGGCCAGGATTACGTGTCCGTTGTCTCTGCCGACAACTACGGCAATGGCGTCGTGTCCGCCCATCAGATGGCCAAAGCGCTCGGGGGCAAGGGAAAGATCGGCCTGGTCTTCCACCAAGCCGACTTCTTTGTCACCAAGCAGCGCCACGAGGGATTCAAGGACACCATCACCAAGGAGTACCCGGACATCCAGATCGTGGAGGAAAAGGGCATTGCTGGCCCGGACTTTGCCGGAGATGCCCAGGCTGCTGCCAACGCCATGATCAGCAAGTATCCCGACCTGTCAGGCATCTGGGCGGTGTGGGATGTCCCGGCAGAAGGCGTCATGGCCGCGGCCCGCGCCGCCGGTCGACAGGATCTGAAGATCGCCACAGAAGACCTCGGCAAAAATGTTGCCATTGCGCTGGCCAAGGACGAACTCGTTGTGGGCCTGGGGGCGCAGGTTCCGTTCGACCAGGGTGTTACTGAAGCACGGCTGGCCGCAGGGGCGCTTCTCGGCAAGGAAGCACCCGCCTACGTGGCGTTGAGCGCCCTCCCGGTTGACCACTCCAACGTTCTCGAGGCGTGGAAGCAGGTCTACCACGAGGACGCCCCGAAGGACATCCAAGAGTCCTACAAAAAGTAGCCAGACCCGACGGTGCGGGGGCCACGCCCCCGCACCGCGCCGAAAGGGCAACAATGAACACCGCAGACAATGTCGTCGAGATGCGCTCGATTTCCAAGGGCTTCAACGGCGTTTCCGTGCTGAAGGATGTCAGCTTCGACGTCCGCCACGGCGAGGTCCACGCACTGGCCGGCGGTAACGGTGCCGGAAAGTCTACGCTCATGAAGATCCTCCAGGGCGTCTACCAAACCGACGCCGGCGAGATCCTCATCGGGGGAAAACCAGCCTCCATCAACTCCATCCAGGACGCGAAGGCAGCCGGTATCGGGATGGTCTTCCAGGAATTCAGCCTCGTACCCAGCCTCACCGTGGCACAGAACATCTTCCTCGGTACTGAACCGCTCAGCCGGGGCGGGTTCATCGACGACCGCGCCGCAGTGAAGCGGGCCAAGGAAGTCTTCGCCGAGATGGAGGTCGACGTCGAACCCCGCGCCGAGGTTGCCCGGCTCGGCACCGCATACTGGCAGCTGACCGAGATCGCCAAGGCCCTCGCCCAGAACGCCACCGTGCTGATTATGGACGAGCCGACCGCCAGCCTGGCCCGGCACGAGTCCGAAGCCCTCTTCGAATTGATCGACCGCCTTAAGCAGCGTGGCATCTCAATCATCTACATCTCCCACCGCATGGACGAGGTGTACAGGCTCGCAGACCGGATCACCATCCTTCGGGACGGCCGCCATCTCCTCACCGAGCCGCTGACCGACGTCACTCCCGAGCAGATCGTGGAAGGCATTGTCGGGAAGAAGATCGAGGGCCAGCTTTCCTACCGTGCCCGTAACGTCGACCAGGACGGGGTACCCCTGCTGGAAGTCCGCGGCCTGAATGCCGGCCAACGGGTCCGGGACGTTTCCTTCGCGCTCCGGCCAGGCGAGATCCTCGGCCTGGCAGGACTTATGGGCAGCGGACGCACCGAGCTTGCGCGTGCGCTCTTCGGCATTGACAGAGTGGACAGCGGCGAGGTCCTGCTTCGCGGCGAAAAGGTCACTCTTGCTTCTCCGCAGCAGGCCATCAATGCGGGCATTGCCCTCATCCCTGAAGACCGCCGGGCCCAGGGCCTCGTCCTGGAGCACTCCGTCCAGGACAACCTGCTGCTGCCGCTGCTTGGACAGATCCAGCGGGGCCCCCTCCTGGATGGGAGCAAGGGCAAGGAGCTGTCCTCGTCACTGATCAAGAGATTCGCAGTCAAGGTAGCCCACCCACACCGGCCAGTACGGCTGCTCTCGGGCGGCAACCAACAGAAAGTGGTCATCGCCAAGTGGCTGGGCACCGACCCGGACATCCTGATTTTGGACGAACCGACGGCCGGCGTCGATATCGGCACCAAAAGCGAAATCTTGGACATGATCCGGGAACTGGCAAGTAACGGCAAAGCGGTCATCGTCATCTCCTCCGAGTATCCCGAACTACTCGCGGTCAGTGACCGCGTCCTCGTCCTCAAGGACGGCTCCATCATCCGCGACATCCCCCGCAGCGAGATCGCTGACGAGGAATATCTCCAACTTGCAGTCCAGGGAGTCTGAACAGTGAGCAAGGCAAATACCATCGCGCCCCGGGACACCGCGGCAACCCGTAATTTTGGCACCGTCCTGAAAGAACTCGACTGGCGCCGCTACGTCATTTACATCGGCTTCGTCGTCGTATTCCTCTTCTTCGCGGTTCTTCTGCGCGATCAGGGCTTCCTGTCGCCGAACAACCTGCTAAACATTTTCCGGCAGACGGCCACCATCACGGTCATCGCAGTGGGCATGACCTACGTGATCGCATGCGCGGAGATCGACCTGAGCGTCGGGTCCATCGCCGGCCTCTCCAGTGTCTGCACTGCGATGGCCCTCTCCCAGTGGGGCCTGATTCCCGGCATCCTTGCCGGACTCGCCGTCGGGCTCCTGGTCGGATCGGTCAACGGCGCCCTCGTCAGCCTCCTGGGCATCCCCTCCTTCCTGGTGACCCTCGGCATGCTCGGGATAGCCGCCGGCCTAGCACAGTGGATCACCGCCTCTGCGCCGCAACCGATCCTGAACGATACCTTCAACACACTGTTCGGGTCCGGCAACTTCGGCCCCATTCCCGGCCTGGTCGTCTGGAGCGCCATCTTCGTTGCCATTGGCGCCGTCGTGCTGAACCGCACCCGGTTCGGCCGGCAGGTGCTGGCCACAGGCGGCAACCGCAACGCGGCAGAATTCACCGGCATCAACACCAAGCGCATTAAATTCCAGGTGCTCCTCATCTCGGGCGTGGTCGCAAGCGTCGCCGGCATGTTGTACGCGGGCCGCCTCCAGTCGGGCCGATTCCAGTGGGGAGCCGGCGACGAACTCTCCGCCATCGCCGCAGTCATCCTGGGCGGAACCAGTCTTTTCGGCGGATTCGGCTCTATCGTCGGAACTCTCTTCGGTGCCCTGCTGATCGGCCTTATCAACAACGGGCTAATCCTGGCCGGCCTGGACAGCAGCCAGCAGCAGGTGGTCCGTGGCGCAATCATCATCCTCGCCGTAGCCCTCGCCCGAAAGAAGTAGGGACCATGGCTTCCATGCCACGAGCCGGAATCATCGGCACAGGATTCATGGGCTCCGTCCACGCCCACGCGGTGCGCACAGCAGGAAGCACCATCAGCGCAGTCGCCGGAAGCAGTCACGCTTCCGCTGGGCTGGCGGCGGCCAAGCTTGGCGCCGGCGTGGCGGCCGATTCGCCCGAAGCACTCATTGCACGCGATGATGTGGATGTCGTCCACATCTGCACCCCGAATGCGACCCACGCGGACTTGGCACGAAAAGCTATTGCCGCCGGGAAAGCCGTGGTCTGCGAGAAGCCCCTCGCCACCAGCGTGGAGGATGCCCGCGAGCTGACAGAGCTCGTCGATCGCGCCGGCGTGGTCGCCACCGTACCCTTCGTCTACAGGTTTTATCCGGCCGTCCGGGAAGCGCGTGACCGCATCGCACGCGGTGAGGCCGGACGACTCTGGCTGTTGCACGGCTCGTACCTGCAGGATTGGCTGGCCGGTGCGGAAGCCACGAACTGGCGTGTCGATCCGGCGCTGGGCGGGACATCCAGGGCTTTCGGTGACATCGGGGTGCACTGGTGTGACCTGATGGAGTTCACTACCGGCCACCGAATCACCCGCATTATGGCCAGGACAAGCCGGGCCCATGACCAGCGCGAAACCGGCGGCACGTTGTCCTCTGTAGCCACGGAGGACGGTGCAGTGCTCCTGTTCGAGACCGACCTGGGGGCAACGGGTTCGCTGGTGGTCAGCCAGGTCAGCCCGGGGAGGAAAAACCGTCTGTGGTTCTCCTTCGACGGAACAGAGGCGTCCTTCAGTTTCAACCAGGAGCGGCCGGACACCCTGCACATCGGACGCGCAGACTCCAGCACCCACCTTCCCGTGGGGCCACAAACCCTCTCCACCACCGGCGGCCGGCGCTACGCGACACTCCCACCGGGCCATCCCCAGGGATACCAGGACAGCTTCAATGCTTTCGTCGCAGACTCTTACGCGGCGGTGCAGGGCCAGGACCCCGAGGGCCTGCCCACGTTCCGTGATGGTCTCCGCGCCGCACTCCTGACCGAGGCACTCGTCAGGAGCGCGGCCCGCGAAACATGGATTGACGTTCCCGGGATCGGCAACCCGCTCGACTCCTTCAAGTTTTCCCCGGCAGTTGAAAGGCAGAAGCAATGAAACTCGGTTACTGTTCCATCACCTGGGGCGGCGTTGTCGGCCACCCCCAAGGCGTGACAAGCGTCAAGGACCTCTTCTACATGACCCACGGATCCATGAGGGACGCCGTCCGGGACATCGCCTCCGTCGGCTACGAGGGGGTGGAGATGTTCGACGGCAACCTGGCCGAATACGCCGACAAGCCCGAAGAACTCAAGGAGATCCTCAGCAGCAACGGCGTGGCGTTGACCAGCGTGTACACGGGCGCGAACTTCATCTACGCTGACATCCTCCCGGACGAGATGCACCGGATCCAGCGGGCTGCTGAACTGGCGGCGACCTTCGGGGCGGAACGGCTCGTAGTGGGCGGCGGGGCAAGACGGGCGGCCGGAACCAGGGAAGACGACTACCTGCGCCTCGGTGAAGCCCTGGACAGGGTTACCGACATCGCCGAGAGCTTCGGACTCTCCGCGAGCTACCACCCACACCTGAGCACCATCGTCGAAAGCCCGGAGGAGCTGGAAAAGCTCATGCCGCTCACCCGGATCGGCTTTTGCCCGGATACCGCCCATCTCGCAGCCGGCGGAGCGGACCCGGCGGCAGTCATACGGAAGTACCCCGACAGGATCCAGCACGTCCACCTCAAGGACTTCCAGCGGGAGCCGTTCAACTTCCTCCCCCTTGGCAAAGGGGAACTCGATTTCCCGGACATCATCGCCGCGATCCGTGAAAGCGGATACGACAGCTGGCTGATGGTCGAGCTCGATAACTACGACGGCGACCCCAAGGCCGCTGCGGAAATCAGCAGGAAGTACCTCGAGAACATCCTCTGACCCCATTTTTCACCCCACGGGGAGCCACAGCCGGCACGCCCCGTACATCCCGGAAGGAACAGGATTCACATGCAGAACCTCAACGTCGGCCTCATCGGAGGCGGCTTCATGGGCAAGGCCCATTCCCTGGCCTATGCCGCCATGCCCATGTTCTTCTGGCCGGCACCGGCATTGCCGGTCCGCAAAATCATCGCCGAAGCCAACGAGGACCTCGCCGCCGAGGCGGCCCGCCGCTTCGGTTTCGAAAATTCCACCTCGGATTGGCGCAGGATCATCGACGACCCGGACATCCACGTCGTGGACATCGCAACGCCCAACCACCTCCACGCCGAAATCGCCATCGCCGCCGCCGAAGCGGGCAAGCACATCATCTGCGAAAAGCCCCTGGCACGCACCGGCGAGGAATCCAAGGCCATGTATGACGCCGTTAAGGACAAGAACATCGTCCACATGGTTGCCTTCAACTATCGGCGTACCCCTGCAGTCGCGCTGGCAAAGAAATACATCGAAGAAGGCGCGATCGGCCAAATCCTCAGTTTCCGCGGAACCTACCTGCAGGACTGGAGCGCTGACCCCAATTCGCCACTGTCCTGGCGTTTCCAGAAGTCGATCGCAGGTTCCGGCGCCCTCGGTGACATCGCAACACACGTCGTGGACATGGCCCGGTACCTCGTGGGCGAGTTCAGTGCCGTCAATGCCCTTCTCTCGACCTGGATCCCGGAACGGCCGCTTCAGACAGGCGGGGCGGACGCACTCGGCACCGTACGGGGCGGGGAGGGCCCCAAGGGGCAGGTCGATGTCGATGACGAAGTCATGACCATGATCCGTTTCGCCAACGGCGCCGTAGGATCCATTGAGGCGACCCGCAACGCCCACGGCAGGAACAACTACATCACCTTCGAGATCCACGGAACCGAAGGCAGCATCGCCTTCAACTACGAACGGCGTGACGAACTGCAGGTGTGCTTTGCCTCGGACCAGGCCGACCGCCGCGGATTCCGAACCGTCTACACCGGGCCGGCCCACCCGTACGGCGAAGGCCTGTGGCCGATTCCGGCGCTTGGCATCGGCTACGGCGAAACGAAGATCATTGAAGCCCACGACTTCTTCAAAGCCATCGCAGAAGGCGGCAGCGTCAGCCCCAGCTTCGCAGACGGATACCAGGTCGCCCTGATCGACGATGCGATCGTCGAGTCCGCTGCCAAAGAATCGTGGGTTGAGGTCCCGCAGATCGACGCCTGACCCATCCACCTCGGGAGGGGCGGCAATCCGCCCCTCCCCCGGGACCGTCAAGGACCGCAGATGACTCAACCCCTCCTGACCCGCCAAAGCACCGATGAAGTCTGGCTTATGCCCGTCTTCATCGCCAAAGATGGATTCGAAGCCGAGCTTGAAGAAGTCCTCCTGACCCTGCAAACGGCAAGCCGCAAGGACCCTGGGTGCCTGCACTACAGGGTCTTCGCCGACGCCCACAGACCGGGAACGTTCGTCCTTTTCGAAGGATGGTCCCGTTCGGAGGACCTAAGGTCGCATAACGAGGAGAGCCACGTCAAGGATTTCGTGACGCAGGTGGAGCCACTGTTGATGGTCCCCTTCTCCGTAACTCCCCTCACTCCCCTCCCCCGAACCACCGGCGCCACCGAAGGAGCCTGACCATGCCCCGCCCGTTTACCCTGTTCACCGGCCAGTGGGCCGACCTGCCCCTCGAGGAAGTCGCCAAGCTCGCCTCCGGCTGGGGCTACGACGGCCTGGAAATCGCCGTCTCCGGAGACCACCTGGACGCCTGGCGCGTGGACGAACCAGGCTACGTCGAGTCCAAGCTCGAACTCCTGGACAAGTACAACCTCAAGGTCTGGGCCATCTCCAACCACCTCAAAGGCCAGGCCGTCTGCGATGACCCCATCGACTTCCGCCACGAAGCCATCGTCGGCTCCAAAGTCTGGGGCGACGGGGACCCCGAAGGCGTCCGCCAGCGCGCCGCCGAGGAACTCAAGCACACCGCCCGGCTCGCCCGCGCACTCGGCGTGGACACCGTCGTCGGGTTCACCGGCTCCTCCATCTGGCAATACGTCGCCATGTTCCCGCCTGCCCCGGAGAAAGTCATCGACGCCGGCTACCAGGACTTCGCCGACCGCTGGAACCCCATCCTGGACGTCTTCGACGACAACGGCGTCCGTTTCGCCCACGAAGTCCACCCCTCCGAGATCGCCTACGACTACTGGACCACCGTCCGCACACTCGAAGCGATCGGCCACCGCGAAGCGTTCGGCCTGAACTGGGACCCCTCGCACATGATGTGGCAGGGCATGGATCCGGTCTCCTTCATCTGGGACTTCAAGGACCGGATCTACCACGTGGACTGCAAAGACACCAAGGTCCGCCAGACCGGCCGGAACACCGTCCTGGGCTCCCACCTGGCCTGGGGCGATCCGCGCCGCGGCTGGGACTTCGTCTCGGCCGGCCGGGGCGACGTGCCCTGGGAAGCGTCCTTCCGGGCGCTGGCAGCCGTCGGTTACGACGGCCCCATTTCAGTGGAATGGGAAGACGCCGGCATGGACCGCCTCCACGGCGCCCCCGAAGCTCTCGCAGCCCTGAAAAAGTTCGACTTCCCCGCCTCCCAAACCAGCTTCGACGCCGCCTTCAGCAGCAAAGGGTAAGCAACACGAGGCCTAGCAAGCCGTTTCAACGTGCCCAACCGGCCGTGCGACCCGGACAGGACCATATTTTCAAACCTCTACCGCGCCCGCGATTCTCCGAATGAGGCTGGCATCGTCGGGGTGGCGATCACGCAGTTCAATCTGCTGTTGGTCCCCTCAGTCTGTAAAGCGGGAGGCCTACATCCGCTGCATATGAGGTTGAATCCTCGGTTAACCTGCAAGGGCTCCCCGGCCCGGCCGGGGATATGCCTGGGGTGTGCTCCAAATCGCTGGACTCGCCTTCCCGAGTGCTCCGCCCCAACTACTGGTCATTCTGACCGCACCTCCCGTCGACGTACTAAAGAAGGATTTGTGTCCTACAAGTTGCAAGAACCGGAAGTCCGGGCTGCCGTCTCCCTAATAAGCGGCGGGCTCTCCGCAAGCCCTGAGCATCCACTTTCCCTTGAAGTCATCACTTTGAAGGAGCCCCAAAGCAGAGACGAAAAGCTGAACCGTGCCATCAGCAGACTTATACCCGCCGCTCTTGAACGCCGGCAGGGTATTTTGGTCATACAACGTGATTTCGGGATGTATACCGTTCGCCTCGACCGAGAAGTGCCATGCGGCACAACTAGGGAAGTTCGAATAGATCGTTGAGACTGGGACCAGCACAGCTTGGTTGCGCCGTCCATATAGCCTTGAGGACAAAAACGCGCGCCCTGAAGCAAACACCCTCGTGGGCGCCGCGGCGGCGGCTCAAGCGCCCACCAGAAGGGTGGCAAGCGGGGTCGCTATGCGGAAAGCGACTTATCTCCGTTACCATCTTCGTGCTGTGAAAGAGTTCACTAGCATGAATGTAAGGCAGATCAATTGTTCTGAGTTCCTCATTAGGTGCGCGCTCGAGCAACTGCAGGACTCACCAAAAACCCCTAACGCTCGGGTGTGTTGGACGTCTTGTTGTCAGTCTGGCGTTAGAACCTCTTGCCATTGCCACACAGCGTCGGGTCAGGGCGAAAGTCACTTCATCCGCATGCCCGGAGAGCAGCCTTAGATACACACCTGACACCAGGCTCAATGATCACGTCCTCGAAAAAGCAGATATAAGTGTGGACAATGTCCACACTCGCTTTGGCAGGACAAACGGCGGCACAGAGCTCTCGCGCGCAGGTCCTGATACACCTTCTAGCATCCCTCGCACGGCAATTACGGCGGGTCATGTTGTTCCCGCTCAACCGGCACATGAATAGGTGTAGGCCACCAACGGCCCACCCGACAAAACCGGAATGAGGCCCCACAGAACCCCCGCATAGCAGGCGGAGCGCCCACCAGCCAGGGCACTGACCCCGCCACCCCACACACCTGCATAGCCCTCGCGGCAGCCAGGCCTAAGCCCGCACCCACAGCGTCAGAGGCGCGTCAGCGCAAGCTTTGTCCACACGTTAAAGCAAAAAACCTCTGACCTGCGAAAAACACTGTGCCCGAGGTGGGACTCGAACGAGATTCCGGGCCCTGCAAACACTGGGAAGCGGCGGAAACATGCGGAATCCGGGCCGGTTCGGCGGCTGTACGGGCCAGTCCGAGGTGGAAAGTGTGGACAACGTCCACACTTTCTTTTTAGCTCGGTCGACACGCCTCCGAGGCATGACTCATTCCCGCAGGTAGAACAGATTGCACGCCGGCCGATCTCCATCTGCCCGAGCAAAGAACACCTCAACACACTGGGGCTTACAGGTTCCATATTGACGTGCGCTATCGATGGGCCTTGCAGCAAGGGATGCAAGGCCGGTGTATCGTTCAGAGGCTTTTCGGTGCACTAGATGAACTGCCGGTGTGGTTAAGGACCGATAACTAGGGTATGAGAATGCCTTTCCCTTGAAGTCGGCCCTCTTCAAGTTCCTGATGCGCGCGGCACGCATCTGATAGGGGGTATTGTGCGCTTACAAAGACCTTGAGTGCATTGCTCCCAGCAGCAGTGAAGATCTCCGAGGAGCGCCAGCGCCGCTCGACGGGATTTTGTAAATACGATGCCATGGATGGCTGCATCAGGGTGATTGACTTAGCGGCTATCGTTCCTTGCAGATCGACGGGAGGGACAGGACCCGAGCGTTGGCCGAACGACACCAAGGCGCCGCGAACAGTGAGCGAGGCAATTGATTCAGCAAAGGTGTCCCTACCGACGCAGTCGTACACGACATCGACCCCGCGTCCATCGGTAAGGTTGCGGACGTCCGTGTTGAAGTCGGCGCGACGGAAGTTTTGATCTGCTCCGGCTTGCAGAGCGAGGGCTTCCCTTTGGTCCGTCGGCGCAGTAGTCATGACCCGGGCGCCCTTGGCCTTGAGCAGTTGGATAAGGAGCAAGCCCATTTCGTCTCCGCCTGTGTTGACCAGTGCCGTGTGGTGGCCGCCGACAGCAAACGAGGAATTTATCAAGTAGTGGGCAGTCAGCCCTTGGAAAGTTAGTGCGGCCGCGGTGACATCGTCGACGTCATCAGGTATTGGCAAAGCTCTTTCCGCGTCGACCAGGACGTATTCCGCGTAGCAGCCGACGCTCTCTGCCGTGGCTATGCGATCGCCTTCGCTAAATCCTTCAGTCCCTTCTGCTGCTTGTACGACAGTTCCTGAGGCTTCCGTGCCGGGTATGTAAGGAAAAAGGGCCTTGCGCGTGCCTCTGCGTTCAAGGGTGTCTCTGAAGTTAATCCCAGCAGCGGCCACCCGCACCAGCAACTGCCCCCGCTGAGGAACAGGGCGTGGAACCGTTAGATAGTTCAATACTTCGGGCCCGCCGGCGCGGGTGGCAACGATTGCGTGTGGCATAGCGTCCTTGGTAGGGGTTTCAGTTGGTTTCGGCCGCCTGCAGGTTCAATGCCACGTCGACGATCATATCTTCCTGTCCTCCTACATAGCCGGCTTTGCCCACTTCCTGGAGGATCTGCCAGGCCGGCACCCCGTAGCGTTCTGCTGCCCGCTCTGCATGGATAAGGAATGAGGAATAGACCCCGGCGTAGCCTTGCATGATTGAAGCACGGTCCATGACGGGCATGCGGGTGATGATGGGTTTCACAATGTCTTCCGCTGCGGCCATCAGACCCTGGGTGTCTACGCCCGTCGAGATATTGAGCCGATCGAATGCTGCAGCAAGTACTTCCGTGGGCGAATTGCCTGCCCCTGCTCCCAAGGCAACAAGAGTGCCGTCGATCTGCCGCGCACCGGCGCGTACAGCGAAGACCGAATTGGCGACGCCGAAGCTCAGGTTTTGGTGGCCATGGAACCCTACCTGTGCATCGGCACCGAGTTCGGTCACCACGGCCGCGACCCGATCGGAGACATCTTCAAGAATTAGGGCGCCGGCTGAGTCGACGACGTAAACGCACTGACATCCGGAATCCGCCATGATGCGGGCCTGCTTGGCGAGTTCCTCGGGACTGGCGCGATGGGAGAGCATGAGGAACCCTACGGTTTCCATGCCTAAATCCCGTGCGTGGGAGAAATGTTGAGTGGAGATGTCTGCTTCGGTGCAGTGGGTCGCGATCCGCGCAACTGTTGCGCCGACGTCGTATGCCTGGTTGAGGTCGTGAATGGTGCCCAGGCCCGGAAGCATGAGCACGGCGATCCTGGCGCGTTTGGCTTCATCGACAGCGGCCTTGATGAGTTGCAGCTCCGGCGTCAGGGAAAACCCGTAGTTGAAGGACGAGCCACCCAGGCCGTCTCCGTGGGTCACTTCGATCACTTCGACATGGGCATCGTCGAGGGCCCGGACTACGCTTCGTACGTGCGCTTCGGTGAATCGGTGACTCATTGCGTGGGAACCATCACGCAGAGTGGTATCTGTCAGGCGGATGCTGGAACCGCTGTTTTCGGTAGTGGTCATGATTGGCTCCTGGTGTTGTCGGTGGAGGCTGTGACGAGCTCAGACTCGTCCATCTTCTCGGCAAGCAAGTCTGCAGTGCGGGTTGCTGCCGCGGTGATAATGTCCAGGTTGCCGGCATATTCGGGAAGGTAGTCCGCGGCACCTTTGACCTGGACCCACACGCCTACCCTGCCGGCACCATTCCAATCGTCGCGGGCGCTATCGAACTGTGGTTCGACACGCAGTTCGTAACCAGGAACGTATTCGCGGGTTTTTTCGACAGCCTCGCCGATTGCAGCCCGGATCCGATCCTGGGTCGGGCCCGGTTCGGCCGCTTCTGCCGGTATGGCGCAGTAGATGGTGTTCCTCATGATCATGGGAGGCTCTACCGGGTTGATGATGATAATTGCTTTGCCTTGCTTGGCGCCACCGACGAGCTGGAGCGCCTCTGCGGTAGTTTCCGTGAACTCATCGACGTTGGCACGTGTGCCCGGGCCAGCAGACTTCGACGCTATGGATGCCACGATTTCCGCATAATCCACTGGAACTACCGACGAGATCGCGGCGACGATCGGCGTAGTCGCTTGGCCGGCGCAGGTAATCATGTTGACGTTTATAGTGTCGGTGATTGATTCCAAATTAACTACCGGGGCGACGTAAGGTCCCACCGCGGCAGGGGTGAGGTCGATGGCCCGGATGCCCGCCGCCCGGTACTTCGGGGCATTCGCCGCATGGGCTTTAGCGGACGTACATTCAAATACGAAGTCCGGTTTGTCCTCCTGCGCCAGCAGCCACTCGACGCCTTCTGAGGAGACTGTCACGCCGAGGCGGGCTGCGCGGGCTAGGCCGTCAGAGTTGGGGTCGATGCCGATCATGTATTTGACTTCGACGTTTTTCGAGCGACGCATGATCTTGAACATCAAGTCGGTCCCGATGTTGCCTGAACCGACAATTGCGGCGGTCTTCTTGGCCATGTGGGTTTCCTTTGATTGGTAGCCGTTGTTATGCGTGGGCTAGGTGAAGTGGATTGTCAGAGATCCAAGGTCGCCGAAGTCTGCGGTCGCGCTGCTGTCAGCAACCACCGGAAGGGCCTTGGTGAATGATCCCGGGAGGACAAGGTGTCCGGCTTCCAAGGCAACGCCTTGTTCTCCCAAAATGTTGGCCAACCAAACCAGCGCCAGGATCGGGTCACCCATGACAGCCTGGCCAGTACCGGTTTCCACCGGATGGTCGTCAATGCGCAGGGTGCATTCGACCTGTTTGAGTTCGTCGACGGGGATATCCAGCGGCGTTCGGCCGACTGCGATGGCGCCGCAGGAAGCATTGTCCGCCACGGTGTCCACCAATCGGATATTCCAGTCAGCGATGCGTGAATCGATGATTTCGATCGCAGGGTAGACGGCTTCCACGGCATCAACTGCTTGCTGGTAGGTGACGCCGGGGCCCTGGAGTGCCTCTTTGAGCAGGAAGCCGAATTCTGGCTCAACTTTTGGAGAGATGAAACTGTCGCTGGGGATTTGTGCTCCGTCGTGATGGACCATGTCTTCGAAGAAGAAACCGAAGTCGGGCGAGTCGACGCCAAGTTGTGCTTGCATGGCTTGGGAGGTCAAGCCGACTTTCCTTCCGGCGAGGATCCTGCCGGCTGCCAGGTGTTGCTTCAATTGGTCGGCCTGAACCTCGTACGCATCCTGGATGGTCATGGCGGCCAGCCGGTCACGCAAGGGTGGCACAGGGGCTCGGTTAACTGTGGCGGTGAGCAGCTCTTGGGCGAAGCCCTGCAGGACTTCTTTCCGCCGCTGCCCGGTCTTGGTGGTTGTATACATAGTTGTTCCTATCAGCGCGTGAAGACTTGCCGGTTTGTCGTTGTTGGCAGCTGGAGGTTCCATGGACGGTCCTCGACTGGCTTATCTATGGCCCGTGGGGCTCAATGCCGGCGTGGATAGGCTGTGCTGCTGCGATTCCCTGTCCCATTGGGCTGCTGCAGTGCCCTCTTCTCTCAGCACGGTCTTCCGCACTTTGCCGTTTTCGGTTTTCGGGAGGTCCTGAACAATGCGTATGAAGCGCGGGATCGCGTACTTCGCAAGCCGAGGCTCGCAAAAGGCTTCGATGTCGCTGAACTCCAGGGATTCCTTGGTGATGATTGCAGCCATGACTTCGTCTTCACCGAGTTCGGAGTCAACGGCGTAGACTGCGGCTTCGCTGATCAAAGGGTGTTCGAGAAGGACGTGTTCTACTTCGGCTGAGGATATGTTCTCGCCCCTGCGGCGGATGACGTCCTTGATCCTGTCCACGAACCGCACCCAGCCGTCTGCTTCCACCACGACGCGGTCCCCCGTATGGAACCAGAGGTCCTTCCAAGCCGCGACGGTGGCTTCGGGCATCCGATAGTAGCCAGTGGCGAAGGCATGGGGTTGGTCGCTGCGCAGCAGCAGCTCACCTGCTTGTCCGGCGGGAACTTCCAACCCGTGCTCGTCGACGACACGGGCACTGAAACCGGGCTGCACTCTTCCCATGTAGCCGGGCCTTTGCTCGCTACGGCTGGAGGCCACGATTGAGTTGGTTTCGGTTGAACCGTAGCCGTCCATCAGGGTGATCCCGAACCGATCGCGGAAAGATGCCAACAACCCGGCAGGTGTTGCCGGCGCGAGCGCGGCGACCACTCCGTGCGCCCGGTCCAGTGGAGTAGGTGGTTTGCTGGCGAGGATGCTCACCATGGCGCCGAGCAGATACGTGAATGTCGCGCCTGCGCTGTGAACATCCGACCAGAACCGCGAGGCCGAGAATCGGGGTCCCAGGACGTATTCGGCACCGCTGACCAATGCCTGGCTGAACGCGTTCAGGGCGTTTGTATGGAAAAGCGGCAAACAGGTGTACAGAACGTCTGCCTCTGTGATTTCAAGCTGACGAGAGACATTTACGCCCCACCAGTAAAACTGCCCATGCGGGCATTGAACACCTTTGGACACTCCGGTGGTACCGGATGTGTAAAGGATCGCTGCCGTGTCCCCGGGTAGTACGGGCGCAGGCTCAGCAGGGGAAGTTGTCTCGGGCAAGCCTGTGACAGGGTAGCGACTATCAAGCGCTGAAGCTGCCTCATCAAACCGCCAAATGTGGCGCAATGCAGGAAGGTCAGGGAGCCTATCCACATGTTCAAGCAGCGCCGACTCCGTAACAAGGAGTGATGACTCAGAATTGGCAAGGATGTGATGGAGCTGCTCTCCTCGTGCGGCCGTATTGATGGGAACAGCAATTGCTCCCACCCATGCGCACCCCAGGATGAGATCAAGAAGTTCGATGCGGTTGCTGGACATCAGTGCGACACGGTCACCCGGGCGAATACCGTGCTTCAACAGCACTCCCCCGGCCAGGGCCACAGCTTCGAGCATTTGCCGACCATCGCGTCTAACGGAACCGCAGCGCAAAAGCGGCGCGTCCGGGTGTTCTTGTGCCCGGTCCATCAACAGGCCGGGAACCGTCATGGAGGCGGCACCTGAACCTGCACGGTAGGTATCTTCGGACATGGTTCTCCTAAATTTAGTATCTCTGGAAAGGTACGTAGCCAGCCAGCGCCGTCTCTTGGCTGTCCGTATTGGTGAGGCTGATACGGTCGCCCGCCCTGGCTGTCCCCCCAAGAATCCGGGCAATGAATTGAAGGTCCTCCGGGCAGGCGATGGTGGCTGTTTGCTGCCCGTTGGAGAGCAGCGTGACAGTTTCAACCACTCCAAAATCGATGTCATCTTCGATGAAGGAGGTGTCGGAGCAGTTGGAGCAGATGAGCCGGAACGGGAAGTAGGCAGCCCGGCAATTGGCGCATCTTTGGAATACGGCACTCATTCGGCGGCCTCCAACACTGTCATGTTTGCGCAGGCGCCGTAGCGGTACAACACCATGCCGTACCCGCTTACTGCGGCAAGTCTCGCTTGCACCTGCCTGTCTCCTCCTTGACCCCGCAACTGCCGTGTGGCCTCGACCAGGCCATGCATTCCGCCAGCTGATCCCGCCTGACCGGCGGAGAGCTGCCCTCCTGAAGTGTTGAGGGCGAGTTCCCTGGATTGAATCCGGGCCCGGATAAAGTCCGGGATGTCCGCGCCATCAGTAATGGCTCCCATGTCCGCGAGCTGCGCGACGACCATGGCGGGATAGTCGTCGTAGACACTAATGACATCCATATCCTGCGGAGAGACACCTGCCCTCTCCCACGCCAACGGTGCGCACATCCGCAGACCGGTGACCAGACCGTCACCCTTCTGGTGGTCCGAATTATAGGACGCAGTGGTTGAAAGAACTCTCGCCCGGCGGCGCCCACTTGCTCTTTCATCTGCAACCAGCACAATCGCATCGGCACCGGTAACGGGGGGTACACAGTCAAATCGGCCCAGGGGCGTTGCGACCATCGGTGCATCGAGGTACTGCTCAAGCGTCAGCGGCGCTCGATAGACCGCCCCTGGGTTCAGGGCCGCCCACTGCCGCTGGGCCACGGCAATGCGTCCATAGTCCTCCCGAGTCAGACCAAACTTCTCCATCTGGCGGGTAGTCAGCATGGCAAAAAGCGCGTTGGGACCTGACATCGGCAACGGGGTCAAATGGTCAGCCGTGGCCCGGTTGTACTTCGCAACGAGGTTGGCGAAGGCACCATGGTCCATGAGATCGCCCGCAGCGAGTACAACAACCGAGGCATCGCCCGCTTCGATGGCGTGGACTGCGTGCTGCAGCATGTTCCCGGCGCTGGCACCACCGTTGGTATCTTGCATGAGCCACGTCAGCTTCAGACCCATCCTCCATGCGAGGTCGATAGCGTGGTCTGGGTCCAAGGTAAAGCTTGATACTGCGAAACCGTCGACGTCGTTGGGGGGAAGCCCGGCATCTTTGAGCGCGCGGCTCACCGCGTCAACGAGTGTGCCCGATGTTGTGGTCCCCGGTTGTGGATGCCGCGTGTACGGAGATTCGCCGGCGCCGATGATGGATACTGCCATGTCTGGTTCTCTTCTGTTCAGTTGGGTGGAGCCCACGGAGTGCCACAGTGGGGGCTCCACCGGGAATGGACGAGGCTAGCGGCGGCCGACTCTAATGTCGTCGATGTGCTTCTGGGTATCCGTAGGGGATGTTCGGTGCTGGCCCACGTTCCTGGAAAAGGCCAACGCAATCAGTGTGATGGCAGCTAGGCCGATCGCGTACAGGGCAACCGGCGTTGAGCTGTTGTAGGTCAGCAGGAGTGCGGTAGCGATGAATGGTGCCAGTCCGCCGGCAAAAACAGCTGCTACTTCGTGGCCCAGTGCCATTCCTGAATAGCGGACTTCGGGGCTGAACAGTTCGTGGAAGAAGGCGGGCTGGGCCCCGATCATCGCGGCGTGGCAAATTCCGTTTCCGATGAAGTAGGCGAGAACAATAAGGCCTGGCGAGTTCGAGTCGATGAGCCAGAAGAAGGGGAAGGCCATGAGTGCCAGTGCGGTGGCCCCAATTGCGTATACTTTTCGGCGGCCGATCTTGTCGGATAGATGCCCAAAGAAAATGATGGTGCAGAACGCAAACAGCATCGAGAGCATGACGCCCAACAGCAGCGTTCCCCGTTCGACTCCCACATGCACACCGTAAACAAGGGAGAATGACAGCAGCAGATAGGAGCCACCGTTTTCTGCCATCCGGAGACCCATGGCGACCAGGATTTCCTTGGGGTGTGTCCGCAGTGCCGCCAGTACCGGCAACGCCGCCCGTTCGCCGTCGTTCTTGACCTGTTCGAATTCTTTGGTCTCCGGCAAGCGGAACCGGATGTACATTCCCACGCCGAACAACAGGATGCTCAAGAGGAACGGCAAGCGCCAGCCCCACGCCAGGAATTGTTCCTCTGGAAGTAGCTGGGCGAGATAGAAAGCTGCCGAGGCGAGGACAAATCCGAGGGTAACGCCGCCCTGGCTGAAGGCCGAAAACAAGCCGCGGCGCTTATCCGATGAGTTTTCGCTGATGATCAGAACGCCGCCGCCCCACTCACCGCCGGCAGCGATGCCTTGGAGAACGCGCAGAACGACCAGCAATATGGGGGCCCAGATGCCTACCTGCTGGTACGTGGGCAGCAGGCCCATCAGGAAGGTGGCGATACCCATGATGGTCAGGGTCAACACCAGGGCCGTTTTCCGGCTCAC
Organism: Pseudarthrobacter sp. 1G09; assembly: GCF_050038305.1. Lineage (NCBI taxonomy): Bacteria > Bacillati > Actinomycetota > Actinomycetes > Micrococcales > Micrococcaceae > Pseudarthrobacter > Pseudarthrobacter sp. 1G09. The sequence goes on along the minus strand of NZ_CP188306.1, from coordinate 2,036,697 downwards.
CCGATCACCGATGTGACCGAAGAGAATCCCGCCAAAAGGACGGGCAGCGAACCCAACCGCGAAGCCTACGAAGGCTCCCAAAGTACCAACAAGCGGGTCAGTGCCGGCCGGGAAGAACAGTTTTCCGAATACGATGGCAGCCGCCGTCGCATAGAGGAAGAAGTCGTACCATTCGAGCGAATTCCCGATGAGGGATGCAACGATATAGCGCTTAATTCCATGGCTTTTGGCGTCGCTGGCGCCTGGGGCTTTTTGTGACATGAGCGTCTCCTGGGAAAAAGGGGGGTTAGGGGCGAAGATCCACGACAGCGGGGATCCTTCGGGTCAGCCATCAAGCACTGGCCGGTGTTTCGTTGAAGGTCCGGACGTCAGCGTCGACGTCCATCCCGAGAAATTTTTGTGCGTTACTGCTCAGGATTTGACTCTGTTGTTCTTGAGTCAAGAAGGCAGACTTTCTGATGAGGTTTCCCGCGGGCCTTTCGCCCAAGGGGTAGGGGAAATCGGATCCCAGCATGATGTGCTCGCTTCCCATGACGTCGGTAAGTAGCCGCAAGGAGGCGTCATTGAAAACTACTGAGTCCACGCTGAACCGGTTCAGGTAGTGAGATGGTGGGAACTCGGATGTGGCGATGAGGTCCGGACGCTGGTGCCAGGCATTGTCCATGCGCCCTACCCAGTAGGGAAAGGAGCCACCTCCATGTGCAAAGCACAGGCGTAGGTGGGCGGGCAGTCTGTCGAAGCCCCCTCCGAGGATGAGCGACAGTATGGACAAGTGTGTTTCCCCGGGCATGCCCACTAACCAGCGTGCCATCCATCGATCGAGCCGGGGTGAAGTGGGCATGTCCCAAGGGTGCACAAAAACGGCGGCATTCCGGTCTGCGCAGTGTTGCAGGAAGGTGATGATGCCTTCATCGTCCAGGTCACGGTCGCCCACGTGGTTGCCGATTTCAACGCCTACGTGGCCGTTCTCCAGTGACCGGTCAAGTTCACGGCACGCAGCATCCGTGTCCTGCAGCGGCACCTGGCAGAAAGGGATGAGGCGTTGGGGTGCTGGATCACAGACCTCCAACGCCAGATCATTGAAGATCCGGCTCACTTTGACCGCTTCTTTTGGATCGCGGGCGTAGGAGAAGAACACTGGGGTAGGTGAGACAACCTGTACGTCCACACCGTCCGCATCCATGGCGGCGAGCCGCTCTTCGGCGGCCCAGGCGTTAGAGCGGAGGGGCCGGAATTCAGCGGAGCCCAGCATGAGCATCGCTTCCCGTTCCGAATCGCTGCGAAGCCACGGCCAAGGCCCGTTTGCGCCAGTTTCCTGGGCAAGGTCGGGCCACCCGTTCGGCACGTAGTGGGTGTGGATGTCGATGGTTGGTGAAAGGTTGGTCACAGGGATCTTTTCCTTAGATGCGTTTTCCGGAGGGGTTGCTTAGCCCCGGCCGGGGTGGACAGCCCCGCAGTTCTTGCACGTGCGCGCGGAAGCGTCGCTGGCGTAGAACTTCTCGAATACGGGCGGCAGGTCTTCCACGATGTCCCGGACCTGGAGTTCGACCTCGTGAATGAGGTCGGAACACTCAAGGCAGTACCACTGGAACTTCTCCGTGGTTCCTTCCTCCCGGATGCGCTCGATCACGATGCCGATGGACCCGGCTTCGGGTCGCTGGGGTGAGTGGGGGATGTTGCCCGAGAGCAGCCACATCTCGCCCTCCCGGACGTCTACCCTCTTGATGCCTTCGTCGGTGACGACGTTGACATGCATGTTGCCCTTTACTTGGTAGAACCACTCCTCGTAGGGATCGACGTGGAAATCTGTGCGCTGGTTCGGGCCGCCGACCACCTGGACGATGAAGTCATCGACCTGGGTCCACATTGCTTTGTTGTTTACCGGCGGCTTCAGTGAGGCCTCGTTTTCGGCCAGCCACTGCTGGAAGTTGAAAACGGGAAGGATGCTTGTTTTGTTGGTGCTTGTGGTCATTGTCCTGCTCCTTGTTGTTCCAGTTGTTGTGTTGGTGTTGTCGGCGGTTGCCTCCTGTGGGCTATCGCCTGGATTTCGATGAGAAGGTGTGGATGTGGAAGTTGATGGACAGCGACGGTGGTGCGGGCCGGCCCGTGCTCGTCGAAATACTGTCCGTACACTTCGTTGTAGCCGCCAAAGTCATTCATGTTGACGAGGAAAGCAGTGACTTGAACGACGTCGTCGAGAGAGGCGCCGACGCTCTGGAGAATGCGTCCAATGTTCTCGATGACCGCTTGGGTCTGCGCACGAATGTCGAGGTTCGTGGTGCCCAGTTCGTCTGCTTCAACACCAACGAAGGTGTTGTCCGGTCGTCTGCTGCTTGTCCCGGAAACGTAGATCACGTCACCGGCAGTCTTGACGTGGGGAAAGCGGCCACGGGGCTTTGCCATGTCCCCTACAAGTTTCGCCCCGCTCATGCGTCAGCTCCTGCCGTCTCCAGTTCAACGCTGCCAATACCGGCGACGATGGCCGTGATGGTGGACCCTGGTGAGAGTGGAACGGCAGCAGTTGCTGCGCCTGCCAGCAGTACTGCACCGGCCGGGAGCCCGGCTCCGTGGCGGCGGTACATCCGGGCAAACTCCCGCAGTGCGTTCAGGGGGTCACCGAGGATAGCCGAAGTGGTCCCTGTTTCGGTGATGGATCCGTCGACAAGCAGTGTTACCGTCCGGCCGGCAAGATCGTCCGTAAAGGTAACCCACTCGCCCAGGACGTAGCGACTGGCCGAGGTATTGTCAGCAACGACGTCAGCGAGACTGAACGAGAAGTTGAGATAGCGCGAATCGATGATCTCAAGCGCGGGTGCCACTGCGTCCACGCTTGCAATGATCTGCTCCTCCGATGCATCTGGCGGGACGGCCTGGCCGAAGCGGAAGGCGACTTCGGGTTCAACGCGTGGGTGAACGGACCCGTCAAGCCGAAGCCGGTCGCCGTTGTGCACTTCCATGGTCGAGGTGAGGAATCCAACGATTACTTCCTTCACGCCCATCTGCGCCATCTTCGCCTCGCTGGTGAACCCCAGCTTCGCGCCCGTAAGGTGCTCTCCCCGCGCCAAGCGAAGGTCCCGCAATTCGGCCTGTACCTCATAGGCAGCGTCAAGCGACAGCACGTCGCCGAATTGATTTATGGCGATACCTTTACGTTCGGCCTGATCGAGTCTGCGCGCTATCTCGCTGATTGGTGGGGCTGGGTGGGTTGCGGTCATCGTGTTGCCTCGCTCAGGTTTACGCACACGTTGGTGGGTTGGGTATAAAAGTGGAGTGAGTGGGTACCGCCTTCGCGGCCGATACCGGACAGACCGGCCCCGCCGAAGGGTGAGCGCAGGTCGCGAAGGAACCAGGTGTTGACCCATGTAATTCCGGTGTTCATGCGGCCAGCAACCCGGTGTCCTCTCTCCAGATTGGTGGTCCAAACAGAAGCAGCCAGGCCGTACTTGGTGTCGTTGGCCAGGCGCACGGCCTCTTCCTCGTTGTCGAAGGGAATCAGGCCCGCGACGGGGCCGAAGACTTCTTCGCGCATCACGGGTGCGTCGTGACTGAGCCCGGTCCAGAGTGTCGGTTCAATCCAAGCGCCACCACTGAGTTCGTGGCCCAGATTGGGGATCCCACCGCCCACAATCGCCTCACCGCCTAGCTGCTTAGCGCGTTCGAGGTATGAGAGAACTTTTTGCCTGTGAGTAAGGGAGATCAGTGGTCCGGTGGTGGTCCGGGGATCCATGGGCTGACCGAGCGTCAGGCCTCTGGCGCGCTCAGAAAGTCCAGCTACGACATCGTCAAAGATGGGACGCTGGATGTAGACCCGCTCGGTGCAGAGGCAGACTTGCCCGGTGTTGGTGAAGATCGACCGGGTGAGCCCGTCCACAGCAGCTTCGAGGTCCGCGTCTGCGAAAACAAGTGCAGCATTCTTACCGCCGAGTTCAAAAGAGACCGGGCGGACGTTGGACGCCGCCGCGTGCATGATGGCCGAACCAGTGGACGACTCCCCTGTAAAGGTGATTCCGTCGATGCCTTCATGCGTGGTGAGGAATTCGCCAGCCGATCCTGGACCAAAGCCGTGGATCAGGTTGAACACGCCATCGGGTACGCCGGCCTCGGCCATGATCTCAGCCAGGAGGGTCGCGGACGACGGCGTTTCCTCCGATGGCTTGACGATCACCACGTTGCCGCAGGCGATTGCGGGAGCCACTTTCCAGGTCAACAGCAACAGAGGCAGGTTCCACGGCACTACTACGGCGACTACGCCCAGCGGCCGGCGCAAAGCGTAGTTCAGGGCCCGTCGGCCGTCGGGAAGTTCGGTGAGGAAGGAGTCCAGGCCTTCGGCGGCGATGATGTCTGCAAACGCGCGGAAGTTGGCTGCTGCACGGGCTACGTCGAGGTCCCTGGCAAGTGCTTCCGGTTTGCCGGTATCGGCGATTTCGGCGGCGAGCAGATCGTCGAATCGTGCTTCGATGCGATCCGCGATACGCCGCAGCAGGGCTGCGCGTTCATTGACTGTGGAACTCCCCCAGCGGCCTTGCAGTGCGCTCCGACCGGCCTTAACCGCCATGTCAATAGTGCCGCGGTCGGCCTCGGCAACGTGGGCGACAACGCTGCCATCGACGGGGCTGATCTTTTCAAAAGTCTTGTCGGCGGCGTCAAGGAAGGCTCCGCCGACGAAGTTACGCAGAGTAGGAATCGCCATGATGGGTGCTTCTCCCGGTTCGTCGGTGTGGGTTGTATCACCAGTCTGCTAGACGCAAACCATGTCCGTCGAATGCCTTTTCGGGTGCAAGCCATGTCCATATGGGCATATCATCATCGGCATGGACATCAGAACCTTACTGAATGGCCCCCTGAAGATCCGTCATCTGGTCTTGGTCTTAGCTATCGCCGATCACGGGACAATCGTCAGCGCCGCCAGACACCTGTACATCACGCAGCCCGCGGTCAGCCGCGGTTTGCGCGAAGTTGAGGATGCCCTCGGGGCGCCTCTTTTCGAAAGGGGCGCCCGCGGGGTCCGCCCCACACCATTTGCCGAAGTCTTCATCAGTCACGCACGGGCAGTGGTCGGCCACCTCCAGCAAGCGACCCAGCACATAGCAGAGCTGGCGGACGCCAGCGCCGGCTCAGTGACCATCGGCACGTATGTCGCAGGAGGCAACCTGCTGCTGCCCAAAGCGATTGCGCGGCTAAAGCAACAAAGGCCACATGTCAGCGTCCACGTCCACGAAGCAACTCCTGATCGATTGACCAACGGACTGGTCGCGGGAGAAATCGACATAGTCGTTGGGCGCCTTACCCCGCATCCTGACGTTCCTGAATTGCAGCAGGCGGCGCTGTACCATGAGCCCTTCGAGGTCGTGGCACGACATGGTCATCCTGTTTTTGAGCGGGGCGAGACCGCCTTGAACCAATTACGGAACTACCCGTGGGTCATGCCGGTAGCGCAGACGGCACTGCGCGGGGAACTCGAGAGCGCCTTTGCCCGTGAACGCCTGGAACTTCCCGAACAACAGGTAGATTGCTCCTCTACCATGACGCTTCGTGCCATCGTCGCCGAAACGGACTTTCTTGCGCTCCAGCCGCGCACTATCGGCACCGCCGATCCCCTGCTTCGCATTGTCGGAGCGAGAATCAAAGGCATCAGTCAGACGGTTGGCGTGACCACTTTGCAGGACAGGCTGCCGAGCCCGGCAGTGGTGTTGATGCTGCGCTGTTTTGAACAAGTAGCTGTCGAAATCCGGAAGACCCTTTCGGCTTCCTGATGGCGTGACCTCATCCGCAGCTATGCCTTATTCAGGCTCCCTGACTGAAATAGGCATTAGCCAGACGAGCCCGTCGCAGGCAGCATTTTCGTATAGAGCTTCCAGCAACCAGAACCAGAGGTACCAATCAGATGCGTGTTTTTGAAAAAGTGGCCGAAACGCTGATAGGGCTTGGCGTCCGCCAAGTCTTTGGTGTTGTCGGCAGCGGCAACTATGACGTGACCAAGGCCCTCATTGCCGGCGGCGCCACGTACGTGGCGGCGCGTCACGAGGGTGGAGCCGCGTCTATGGCGGACGCCTTTGGACGAGTAGGCAGCTCAGTCCCTGTAATCTCCTTGCACCAGGGATGCGGGCTGACAAATGCCATTACCGGCATCGCGGAAGCCGCGAAATCCGGCACACCAATGCTGATTCTCGCCGCCGAAGTTGCGTCGTCGGCTATTCATTCCAATTTCCGCATCGAGCAGAGCCATCTGGTTGAATCCGTTGGAGCCGCCAGCTTCCGTATCTCCGGGGAGACTGCCGCCCGGGACGTTGCCCTTGCCTACAGGACGGCAGTAACGCGCCGCATTCCTGTGCTGATCAATCTCCCTTTGGACATCCAAAACTCCGAAACCACCGAAGAGTATGCTGCCTCAGTTGCCAGCGGGGCCTCCCTTTCAACGGTGGCCGCACCAGTTGCCGAAGACATCAGCCACCTGGCCGACCTCATCGAGCGGTCGAATCGTCCCGTCATCATCGCCGGCCGCGGAGGGCGCGGTGCCGGACCTCAGCTCCGCGATCTTGCGGAGGTTTCGGGAGCTCTTTTGGCAACCTCGGCGGTCGCACGCGGGCTGTTCAATGACGATCCGTTCTATCTGGACATTTCCGGTGGCTTCAGTACACCGCTGGCGGCTCGCACCATCCAGGACTCCGACCTCATCATCTCCTTTGGTTCTGCATTGAACATGTGGACCATGCGGCACGGCGAACTCATTGGCCCGGCCACCACTGTGGTGCAGGTAGACGTTGATCCACTGGCACCCGGCAAGCACCGGCCCGTGGATTTCGGCGTCTTGGGCGACGCAGGGCTTACGGCAGCAGCAACAGCCAGCGAGCTCCGCAGCCGCGGTTTCTCCCGTGTTGGCTACCGAACCGAAGAGATCGCACAAGCCATCAAATCCGAAGGCCGATGGCAGGACGTCCCTTACGAGGACTTGGGCGATGGAGAGCGCATCGATCCCCGGACCCTCACCATCGCTTTGGACGGGATGCTCGACAAGGAAAGGGTGGTGGCCGTCGATTCGGGCAACTTCCTCGGATATCCCAGCGCCTTCCTTGATATTCCTGACGAGAACGGGCTCGTCTTCAGCCAGGCCTTCCAATGTGTGGGGCTGGGTCTGGCCAGTGCAATCGGGGCAGCATACGCACAGCCGGACAGGCTCCCGGTCCTCGGCACCGGAGACGGCGGCGCCCTGATGGCGGCAGCGGAGATGGAGTCCGTTGTGAGGCTGGGTATCCCGCTGGTGGTCATCGTCTACAACGACTCTGCTTACGGAGCGGAAGTACACCACTTCGGCGAGGACGATGACGCTCTGGGGCTTATTACTTTTCCCGACACCGACTTCGCAGCCATCGCGCGCGGTTACGGCTTTGCAGCTCAGACCGTGCGGAATCCCGAGGATTTGGAGCCGGTGCGTCAGTGGCTCGACGGAAGCCGTGACAAGCCGCTGCTCATCGATGCAAAGACCGTCAGCTTCGCGTCCTGGTGGCTTGAGGAAGCATTCAAGGGCCACTAATGCCGATTAAAGCCACTAAGGAAGGGCACCACATTGAGCACACAGGCATCACACATATGACCAACACAACACCAACGCCGGATGTGCTGGCCAACCTGATTGAAGGCCTTGCCCAGGGAAGCATCCGCGTCATCGACCTGACAACGCCCTTGACCCCTGAAACTCCGGCCCTGCGCTTGCCGGCACCTCTGTCCAACGTCATCGATCTCAGTCTCGAAGAGGTCGCGGCATACGACGAACGCGGACCGATGTGGGCGCACAACAACATTCACGTGGGCGAACATTTTGGCACTCACGTTGACGCGCCCATCCACTGGGTCAGTGGGAGGGAAGGACGGGACATTTCACAACTGCCACCCGAAAGACTCGTCGGCCCCGCCGTTGTGATCGATGCGACCGCTGAAGCCGCTGCAGACCCCGATTTCCTGCTTGAGGTCCGCCACATCAAGGCTTGGGAAGCCCGGTACGGCAAGTTGACCAAGGGTGCATGGCTGCTTTACCGCACAGGATGGGATGCTTTCGGACACAACGAAGCTCTTTTCCTCAATGCTGACGAATCGGGTCCTCATACACCCGGCGTCTCTGCAGAGTGCGCGCATTGGCTCGCTGAGGAGACCGACATTGCCGGCTTTGGTGTCGAAACCGTTGGGATCGACGCCGGTGCAGGCATCAGCTTGGAGCCGCCTTTCCCCATGCATCATTTCCTTCTCGGAAACGACAAATACGGGGTCACATCCCTGAAAAACCTGCACCAGTTACCGGCCGCAGGCGCTTTCATCGTCGTCACTCCCCTACCCATCGTGGGCGGAACGGCGAGTCCGGCCCGTGTCCTGGCGTTCATTGAAGAGTCCAGGCACGGAGCAACTGCCAAGGACGGCCCAATCGAAGGAGAATGATCTCTTGATTCATGCGGAAGGCGCCGGCGGGCTTCATGCAAGGGCAATTCGATGATGCTATATCCCGCATCTGAGTGGCACCGCTTGGACGGGGTCCCCGTAGAGATAAGGCAGCGGGGAGCGTTGGTCCGCGCTGGAACGGTGGAAGCCGTAATGCCCGATTCAAGCATGATCTGGGTGGCAGCGGACGGGCCTTACGGGCGTGAATTGTTCCTGGCAGCGGACAACTACGAGGTTTGGCTCGAACCAGGCCAGCTCGTCGGCGAGCTTCGATACCGAATGACCGATGACAATCTTTATCCGCCCAGATGGCGAGAACGGCCCCAGCGGCGGGGCGCCATTGCGTCCGTGCTGACTTTGCCGAGTGATCCCAACCAAGACCACGGAGGACAATCATGACCGAACGCAATATCAACGCCCGGGCAGAGAAATTGAAGGCTCTGCATGAGGCACCGGAAATCCTGAGTGTGGTCAACGTGTGGGACGCCATCAGCGCCTCGACCATTGCAGCGGTGCCCGAAACCAAGGCCATTGCCACCGCCGGGCACTCGATTGCCGCCGCGTATGGTTACGCCGATGGAACCATACCGCTGGACGTCGCGCTGGATGGGGTGAAAAGGATCGTCAACGCGGTTGACCTTCCGGTCACCGCAGACCTCGACGACGGCTATGAAGACCCAGCCGAAACCATCCGCCGGGCGATTGGCATCGGCGTCGTGGGCGCCAACGTCGAAGACCGCCTGCGTCCTTTCGATGAAGCTGTCGCCCGGGTGAAGGCGATCGTCGACGCCGCGAACGGCGAAGGCATCCCGTTCCAGCTGAACGCGCGCACCGACGCCATTGCCAAGGGCGGCGACCGCCCGATCAAGGACAGCATTGAGGACGCCATTGCCCGTGGGCGCGCCTTCCTGGATGCAGGAGCAGCGTTGGTGTTTGTCCCTCGTGCCCTTACACGCGACGTTATTGAGCCGCTCGTCGCAGGCCTCGGACACGGCAAATTGTCCGTGATCGGCGCACCAGGAGCGCTTACCGCAGCGGAACTCCAGGAACTCGGCGTTGCACGCGTTTCCTACGGCCCCTTTCCCCAGCGGGTCGCCTTGCGCGCCCTTCAAGATCTCGCCGCCGATCTCTACGGTTCCGGCGTCATCCCCCAAGACACCCCGGCCCTGAACTAAACCAAACCAACCGGTCCTGCATCACGGGCGGGACCGGTCAGGGGGTCGGATCGCATCTCGAAAGCTGCCGCCTCCTCATGCCGGGGACGGGCTTCTATTTACACGGAAAGCTAAATGGCCTTCATCTGTCTAAACGCCCCGCGGGCCATATCTCGCAACCCAATCCAGGACGTCCAGGATGCCCATCTTCAGCGTGGCTACTCCATACCAGGCGACATCGATCAGTTCCCGCCTGTGACTGTCAGTTCAGAATGGCGGATTTCCACCAGGCGGCTGGCGGCTTTGACTCCCGATTGAGCAACCCCTCACAAGACATGCTTCAGGACATTGAGCGTTCGAGGCGACGGATGGTTGTGATCTTAGAATTCACGAAGCAAGGGCACGAGGAAGTTAAGTCGATGTCAGTAAGTCTGCGTGATTTGTCCGCTGAAGGTAGTCGATGACAGCATCACGACTCTTTTCCAGGCACACGATTCTGTTCTCCACAACGCGTAGTTCTTGAGCAAGCTCCTCCGCCAGAGCCCGATTGCCCACTGTGGAATGACGTTGGGTTGCTGGAGTTTCGATATTCAGCACGATCTTGATCATCCTCGTCGACAGGCCGGCCGCTATAAGAGCCCGGACGTGACGGGCATGCTCGATCTGCTCTTCAGAGTACTCGCGGTACCCGTTGGTCGAACGGGATGCCTGGATGAGCCCCTGTTGCTCGTAGTAGCGGAGCATTCGAGTTTGGACACCCAGTTCCCTGGCGACATCACCAATCTTCAACGTGAACACCTCTTCGCTTCGACCACAGACTTGACCTTGACACTAATGTCAAAGTTTACGCTAACTTTCATACCGCCCGCTGATCCGCTCTTACGCGGGTCTCATCGGTCACGGGAAGAGAGACAACCAGTCTCTCGCATGAAATGGAGGACAGGTGCACCGTCGCGCACGTCAGATGTGCGCAACGTGAGCGTTCGGGGTTTAGCGCTCGAACGCTGCATACGCGTGACGGCGTCCTCCACATGAGCAATGGCTGTACGAAGCGTGAATACAAGTAAGGACTCTGCGCTAATGACAAACGAAATTCCGTCCGCCCGCTCGCGGGACATCCTCATCATCGGAGCGGGAGAACTCGGCATGCCCGTCCTGCGCAATGTGGCACGCCGGGCACGGGACGTGGACGGCTCATCCGTCAGTGTGCTCCTGCGGGCGAGTGCTATCGAATCCGTTGCGACGGATAAGCAGCGCGATCTCGCCGAGCTCCGAAACCTGGGCGTAAGGATTGTCCAGGGCGACCTGGTCAAGAACACGGTCGATGAACTTGCGACGATCTTCGCAAACTACGACACCGTGATCGGTTGCACGGGCATCACTGCCGGACTTGAAACGCCTATGAAGGTTGCACAGGCCGCTTCTTCAAGCGAAACTTCCGCGCTACTTCCCCTGGCAGTTCGGTGTTGATTTCGACGTGATCGGTCGGGGAAGTCCCCAGGACATCTTCGACTCGCAGCTGGACGTGCGGGATCTGCTCAGGTCCCAGAACGAGACCGAGTGGGTGATCATCTCCACCGGAATGTTCATGAACTACCTCTTCGAGCCAGGCTCCGGGATGGTCGACCTCCCTAACAACACTGTCAACGCCTTGGGCAGCGTTGACACAGCTGTCACCGTAACGACCCCCGAAGACATTGGCGTACTCACGGCCGAGATCCTCTTTGCTGAACCACGTATCCGCAACGAGATCGTCTACCTTGCCGGTGACACCATCACCTACGTTGACTTGGCGCGGACCCTTGAATCCGTGCTTGAGCGTCCGTTCCGGGTCGTGGAATGGACAGTGCCTTTCCTGCTGGACGAGCTGGCCAACGACCCGGACAATATGACACGAAAATACCGCGCCGTCTTTGCCCAGGGCCGAGGAGTGGCCTGGCCAAAGGACGACACCTTCAACGCGAGGCACTCAATTCCGGTCACCACCCTGACCGAGTGGATCAAGGACAACATCGCAGCCTGACAGCAAGACGGACTGGCAGATGCTGCCCCCTATTGCCCCGGGTCTGGGCTGCCTATTTGGGGCGGCCCAGACCCGGGGCAAACAGTTCGCACCAATTGGCTCAGTTTGCAGGGCCCGTGAAGTCCGAACTTCGGCTGGTTATCTGCTATCCGACTCGTGGAGCGAGTTGTCGCGGCCATCAACTGCACGACCTGAGCTATGTCGACGTGGTGGGATTTTTCATACCGATTCACCCGAAGCGACGTCGTGACCCTGCTGGGCGGGCCACTGAGCAAGCTCGACTTATCCAGCTTCCAGCGCTCAAGGCCGATGTACTTCAGCAGAGTTGGCTGCAGGGCAGTTCTGGACGTAGGGCCCCGACGGACGTTTTGGCGTCGACAATGTCCACGCCCCCCTTGGCCTTACTAGGCTCGCGATCAGTCAAGGCTCTGAGCTACAGCACTCATGGTCGATTCCCGAGCACCGAGATCGCATCCAGGCCGCATTGCTCGGCCAACATGTGAAGATCCGTAAGAGTCTGTTTCGGAAGGACCAATCCACCCTGCTCGCGGTGCAGGACGTCATTGCGGTCCTCTATTTCCCCGGGGTAGAAGATCTCTGAAGCGCCCTGGGCCAAAGGCGTGGCCTTGACGTCCTCGATCAGTTCGGCCACTTTGGCCTGGAAGTCTTCCGGGGATCCGAGCGTCGCGACATCGATGGCAATGAACATGTGCCCGCACCCGCTGGCCTTGTCCGCCATGTAGGGGCCATTGACCCCTTTGCCGACCTGGCTGCCCGTGAGGGCACCGGAGAGGATGTCCATCATGAAGGAGATGGCGTATCCCTTGTGGCCGGCCATCGGCAGGATGACTCCGTCCACGGCTGCGGCCGCGTCCGTTGTCCGGGCACCTTCCGGGGTGAGCGCCCAGCCGTCAGGGATAGTTTCGCCGCGCTGGCGGGCCAAGTAGATCTTGCCGCGTGCCACGGCGGTGTTGGCGATATCGACGGCGACGGCGGAATCACCGTAGGGTGCGGCAATCGACCAGGGGTTGGTGCCGATCAGCTTTTCCCGCCCACCCCAGGGTGCCATTGCCGGGGAGGCATTGGTGGTCAGGATTGCAACACACCCATCTGCGGCAGCCCGACGCGTGTAGTACATCGCCGTGCCGAAGTGGTTCGAGTTCCGGACTCCGACGGCACCGACGCCGTGGGCCTTGGCGCGGGCCACGGCTTCGGTGCGGGCGCGTTCGGTAAGGACCTGGCCAATGCCGTCTTTGCCGTCCAGAAGCAGCAGGGCTCCGGTGTCTACCAGGGTTTCGGGTGCTGTTACCGCTTTCATCGCGCCTTGGCGGATCCGCTCCACATACCAAGGAAGGCGGAGAACGCCATGGGATTGATGGCCCCAGAGGTCCGACTGCACCAGGCTGTCGGCGACAAGATTGGCGTCCTCCTGGGGAACTCCGTGGGCGCGGAGGATGTCGGCGGCAAGACCGACGATTTGCTGAGGGATCAAGTCCTGGCTGACCTTCGGTTGCGTAACCGGCATTGGTTTGTCCTTTCACGTGGCAGACGACCTCTCCATTGTCGACTCGTCTAGATGTACACATCTATGTATACAATAACACGAACAACCATCATGCAGAAGGAGAAATCCATGTTCAGTCTCTGGGTAACACTGGAAGTCACCCCCGGTGGGCGCGAGGAATTCCTGGCGGCGATCGCCGAGAATGCGCGTGCGTCAGTGCGGGATGAGGAGGGCTGTTGCCGGTTTGATGTCATCGAACTGGGAGACATCGGGTCTAACCGGTTCGCGTTCTACGAGGTGTATCGCGACAAGGATGCGTTTGACAACGAGCACAAGAGGGCGCCACATTATTTCGCCTACCGTGACGTATCAGCAAGGGTTGTTGTTCCGGGCAGCCAGGTCAATATTGGTGGCGGATTGCTGAATACCTTCACCTGGGTGGAATAGGCCCTAGGAGACCAAGTCAATGTCCCGGCCGCGGTTGTCACGCCCGGACAGCAACGCCTTGAAAATTGCCTCGTCCACGTGGACCAGATGAAGCCGCAGCGCGTCGGCAGCGGCGTCAGCGCCTCCGTCGACAATTGCCTGGCACATAGCACGATGCTCCGCGATGGCATCTAGCAGGCGGCCTCGATCCGCATGGGCGATGCGTCGCAGCCGCGCCGTGTGCGGCCTCAGCTCCAGGATGGCGCGGGAGAGATGCGCATTGGGTGTGCATTCAATGAGGGTCGTATCGAAAACCTCGGCCAGTTGCCGATACTCGGCAATGAAGGCATCAGTGGGTTCTTTGGTTGCCAGCTCCGCGAAGCGTGATTCAATCTCGGCAAATCGGGAGCCGATGGAAGGATTCTGCGAAGCTTCCTCGACGACCATGCGGATGGCCGCCGGTTCCAGCACGCGGCGATAGTCGAACAGCTCGCGGACGCTTCCCAACGAGATGCGCGCGACGGTGGCGCCCACGCGAGGGGCAATGTTGACCAAGCCCTCGGCAGCCAGACGGCGCAGCGCCTCACGGACCGGGGTTCGAGACGCTCCGGTGTGTTCCACCAGCATAAATTCCGTCAACGCCTGACCTGGCTCGAAGTCGCCGTTCTCGATCTCGGCTTTGAGTCGAAGGTAAACGGCCTCGGTCTTGCCCTGAGGCTTCGCATCAATTTGCACCATGCATCACAGTATAGATCCCACCCTGCGTACGCACTTGTGTACCGGATTGTATACATGTAATCTCGTGTGTGTGCCCAGTCACTTCCACCGCTCGGTGGGTCCCCCTTTTGAAGTTAGTAAGGAGCGATGATGCTCGTAGCACTCGGCTTTCTGATGATTGCCTTATTCATGTATCTGGTCATGGCAAAGAAGGCCACGCCCATTGCCACGCTGATCCTGGTGCCCCTCGCCTTCGGCCTGTTCGCAGGCGCCGGCCTGGGGATCGGGGACATGGTCATGGAATCCGTGGGAAAGCTCGCCCCCACGGCTGCGCTGTTGTTCTTCGCCATCATTTTCTTCGGAACGATGATCGACGTTGGGCTCTTTGACCCCCTGATCCGCGCGATCTTGAAATTTGCCGGCAACGACCCGATGAAGCTGGTCATCGGCACCGCTCTCCTGACTACCATCGTGTCCCTGGACGGTGACGGGTCAACGACGTTCATCATCGTCACATCCGCTTTCCTGCCGCTCTACCTGCGGCTGGGCATGAGCCCGGTGGTGCTGACCGTTGTCGCAGCAATGTCCAACGGTGTGCTGAATACTGTTCCTTGGGGCGGGTCAACTTCCCGTGCAGCTGCCGCCCTCGGCGTCTCCCCCATCGACATCTTCGTCCCGATGATCCCCTCCATCATCGCCGGCCTCGCAGCCGTACTGGTCCTCGCCTACCTGCTGGGCCGCAGCGAACGTAAGCGCATCGGCGAAGTGTTCCTCGATGACAACCGCGGCGTCCTCGGCACCCGCACCGTTGAACGCGAGAGCGTTCTGATAGCAGCCGACGGCGGAGAGTCACGCGGATCCCGCACGGAAGGTTCCACCCACGGCAGCCACGGAGACGAAGGATCCTCGGTCATCATTGCCAACGACTTCTCCGCGTCCTTTAGCGAGGACGGTAAGTTCATCGAACGGCCCAACGCCAAGCCCAAACTCCTCTGGGTGAACTTCATCCTCACCATCGCGGTCATGGTCACCCTCGTCATGGACATCCTCGCCCCGGCTCTGATCTTCATGGTCGCCGTCGGTATCGCCCTGGTGATCAACTTCCCCCGCGTGACCGAACAGTCCGCGCAGATCAAGGCCCACGCCTCCTCCGTCATCTCCGTGGTCGGCATGGTCTTCGCAGCCTCGGTCCTCACCGGCGTTATGAACGGCACCGGCATGGTCAAGGCCATGGCGGGCTGGCTCGTCCAAATCATCCCGGATTTCATGGGCCCATTCATGGCCGTCATCGCCGGCATCCTCAGCATCCCGCTGACGTTCATCATGACCAACGACGCCTTCTACTTCGGTGTCCTGCCGATCCTCTCCGAAACCGCCGGCCACTTCGGCATCGAACCAGTCGAAATGGCCCGGGCCTCCCTCGTCGGCCAGGCACTGCACCAGTCCAGCCCACTCGTTGCATCCTTCCTGCTCCTCATCGGACTGGCCAACGTCAACCTCGGTGATCACTTCAAGAAGGTCATCTGGCGCGGCCTCATCGTCGCCCTCATCATGCTCCTGGTCGGCGGCCTCCTCGGCGCCTACCCACTGTTCTAGAACACCTAACCAGAAGGAAAACCTAAACCATGATTGCCACCATCAATCCGGTGACCGGTGAAACCACGGCCACTTTCCCAGCCCACACAACCGAACAGGTTGATGCCGTTCTTACCGCGGCCGTGTCGGCGCAGAAGCAGTGGCGCCTCGTGCCCGTCGAGGACCGGGTGCAGGTGCTGCGGAACACCGCGAAGGTGTTGCGCGAACGCAAGGCCGACTACGCCCGGCTCATCACGTTGGAAATGGGGAAGCCCGTCAGCGAGGCTGAAGCGGAAATCGAAAAGTGTGCGCTCACGGCCGAGTACTACGCCGAAACCGCGCCCGCGCACCTGGCTCCCGAGCAGATCGCTTCCTCAGCCGCCTCCAGTGGAGTCGTCTTCGACCCTCTCGGTGTGGTGCTGGCGATCATGCCTTGGAATTACCCGTTCTGGCAATTCTTCCGCTTCGTCCTCCCGGCCGTCGCCGCCGGTAATGGCGCGATCCTCAAACACGCAAACAACGTCCCGCAGGCAGCCCTTGCCGTTCAGGACATCATGGAACAGGCCGGACTCCCCGAAAGGTTGTTCGCCACCGTGCTGATCGAATCCTCCGAAGTTGCGGCCCTGATCGCTGACGACCGCATAGCGGCTGTGACGCTGACTGGCTCCACCCAGGTCGGTTCCATCGTGGCCTCCCAGGCCGGTGCCGCCCTGAAAAAGCAGGTCCTGGAACTCGGCGGCTCGGACCCGTTCATTGTCCTGGCCGACGCCGACGTCAGAGCAGCAGCAAAAACGGCTGTCAAAGCCCGGTTCTCGAACAACGGCCAGTCCTGCGTGAACGCCAAGCGGTTCATCGTCGACGAGAAAATCGCTGATGAATTCGTGGCTGAGTTCACCGCCAACACAAAGGCCTTGGTCGTGGGGGATCCCACAGACCCGGCGACAACCATAGGCCCGATGGCAAGAGAAAATCTGCGCACCGAACTCCACGACCAGGTCACCCGCACCTTGGCCGGCGGTGGCCAGCTCGTGCTGGGCGGGAACGTCGTGGACGGACCCGGTTACTACTACGAGCCGACCATCATTGATCATGTCAAGCCCGGCCAGGCAGCGTTTGATGAGGAAACCTTCGGTCCCGTTGCCGCGATTATCCGGGTCTCCTCCACCGAGGAAGCCATCACCCTGGCGAACCAGTCCGAGTACGGCCTCGGCGCCGCGCTGTGGACGCAGGACACCGCCGCCGCCGCGGCGGAACTGCTCCCAAAGATCGACGCCGGTGCCGTGTTCATCAACGGCATGGTCGCCTCAGACCCCCGGCTGCCCTTTGGCGGAATCAAGAAGTCCGGTTACGGCCGCGAACTCGGTTCCTACGGCATCCGCGAATTTACCAACATGAAAACCTTCTGGACCGGCCCCGCCACCAACTAAGGACAGCAATGACCCGCATACCAACAGCCATTTCCTCCGTGGACGCCGTAATCCTCCGCCCCGAGGAACTGCCCCGCAAAGACCGCGGAAATGGCGCCTCCACTGTTCCCCTGGTCGGGGCACACTTGGGCTCCACCACGTTCCTGAACGGCATCACCACGTTCGCTCCCGGCGCCGCAATCGGCCACCACTCCCACAACTGCGTTGAATCCGTTGCCGTCATCGAAGGCACCGCCTACGTCGACATCGACGGCACGGAACACTACCTGGAGACCTACGACACCACCTTCGTGCCAGCGAACATCGTCCACCGGTTCAGGAACGCCTCCGAGACCGAGGAGATGAAAATCCTCTGGACCTACGCCTCCATCGACGCCACACGCACCATGGCCGGAACCACCGACACAACCCGCATCGACGAAGAACAAGCCAATCAACCGTCCCTGCAGGAACCGGCAACGGAAGGAGTCATCGCGTGATCCACGAAATCGCCACCCTCACCATCGAACCGGGGCACGAAGCAGCGTTCGAAGCCGCAGCCTCCCAGGCCGTACCACTGTTCCAAAAAACACCCGGCGCCCTAAGCTTCCGGCTGGACCGAACCATCGAAACCCCCAACGAATACACTCTCACCGTTGGGTGGGCGACACTCGAAGACCACATCGTAGGTTTCCGCGAATCCACCGAATTCCAACAATGGCGCGAACTCGTCGGTCCCCACTTCGCTGCCCCACCGCAGGTCAAGCACATCCAACACGCCTACCTCGGCTTCTAAGCAAGGTACACACAGCTGACCTGACAGGAGGGAAGGGCACTGCTCTCCGAGAACGGTCACCGCGACGGCGGCCTCCCACAGCGGAGGCCGCCATCGTGCTTAAGGAACAGAAGATTCCGCCGTGAGATAGAAAGAAGAATCCGAGAAATGGGTCCGAATCGGCGAACTGGTCGGCGACGATACGCTCAGCCGACCAACGCGTGAACTCCCAGTGCTCCCGCGGCCCCGGCAGGGACCGCAACCTGCGCCGAGATACTCCCCATTCATTCGTAGTCACGCGTCGATGTTGCCGACGAGACATCCCCCAGAGCACTCGATCGACCGAGGAGTCCTGAACACTCCCGTCGCCGTGGCCCTGCATATAGTGCGCCGGCGAATATGCGTCAAGTCGCCCTCGCCACTTACATGCGATGAGTAGATGAAGGCCGAACGAGAGGGCTGAGAATGGCTGTGATCATTCTCAATAAAGGAGATTTAAGTGTGGACAATGCACACCCCCCTTGGCCTGACAAAGCATCATCCTGGCCGGCTTCCTCACTCAAGTAACGAGCCAAAAACAAGAACTTTGACGCAGGATCTCGAAGTCATGTTGTCCTCGTTCCCCCTACCCATGAAGAGGTGTAGGCCACCACGACCTAACGGACACCAGGAGAGGAACGCATAGCCCCAGTTCAGAGCAAGCGGAGGGCCTACCAGCCACGGCCCTAAACCCGCTCCCCCGCAACTTAACAGGCGACCCGCGGCGCCAGGCACATCCCGCGGCCAGTGTCAGAGGGACCTGACCAACCAGAATGTACACCCGTTAAAGCAAAAACCCCCTCTGACGAGGGGGTTTGCTGTGCCCGAGGTGGGACTCGAACCCACACACCTTTCGATACCGCATTTTGAGTGCGGCGCGTCTGCCAATTCCGCCACTCGGGCGCGGAATACGCGAAGCAGGAAAGGTACGCCCACAGCTGATTGTGAGCAACGCGATCGCTTCACGTACGCGGAATTACTCTACATGCAGATAGGCTGAAGTCCAGAATCGCGCCGCCGTTGCCGCAACTGTACCCATGCTGGCCAAGTAACAACCGCGGTGGCACCTAAGATAGTGATGTCCCGCCGTACCCCTCCAAGGAGATCCCGTGACTGAACAGACGGAGTCCAAATCCACATCCCAGCCGGCGCGCCGCGTCATTGTGGCTGAGGATGAAACCCTCATCCGCCTCGACATCATCGAGATCCTGCGCGGCGAAGGCTACGACGTTATCGGCGAGGCGGACAACGGCGAAAAGGCCGTGCAGCTGGCCGAGGAACTCAAGCCGGACCTGGTCCTGATGGACGTCAAGATGCCCGTCATGGACGGCATCTCCGCTGCTGAGAAGATCGTCAAGGCACGCATCGCGCCCGTCGTGCTGCTGACCGCCTTCAGCCAGAAGGAACTGGTTGAGCGCGCCCGCGACGCCGGCGCCATGGCCTACGTAGTGAAGCCCTTCACGCCGGCGGACCTCATTCCCGCCCTGGAAATCGCGCTCTCCCGCCACGAGGAGATCAAGGCCCTCGAAAGCGAGGTGTCCGACCTCCAGGAGCAGTTCGCCACCCGCAAGCTCGTCGAACGTGCCAAGAGCCTGCTCACCACCAAGATGGGGCTCACCGAGCCCGAGGCCTTCCGCTGGATCCAGAAGACTTCCATGGACCGCCGCCTCAGCATGCGTGAGGTCGCCGAAACCATCATCAACCAAGTCAACTAGCCGGGCCAGGCCCGGAGCGATTACGACGACGGGCCGCACCAAAGCGAAAAGGACCCCTGCCAGCCGGCAGGGGTCCTTTTCCGTTCAGAAGGACTAGGCCTTCTTCTTCTTTTCCGGCCAGGGGCCGAGCTTTTCCTTGTTGCTGGTGACTTCTCCCCCGCGGATGGAATCGGCGAGGTCGCCCACCTTGTGTACCTTCAGCGAGTTCGTGGAACCGGCTTTTCCGGGAGGGGACCCGGCGGCGATGACCACCAGGTCGCCGTCCTCAACGAGCCCCATGTCCGAGAGGCTGCGGTCCACCTGCGCGGTCATGGCGTCGGTGTGGTCCACCATCTGCACCAGAACCGGCTGGATACCCCAGGTCAGGGCCATCTGGTTCCAGACCTGCTCCACCGGGGTGAAAGCGAAGACCGGCTTGATGGGACGCAGGCGGGACAGGCGGCGTGCCGAGTCACCGGACTGCGTGAACGCACAAATGTACTTGGCGTCCAGCTGATCGGCGATTTCGACGGCGGCGCGGGTGATGGCGCCGCCACGGGTCTTGGGCTTGGTCCCCAGTGGGGGAACGCGTTCCAGGCCGTGGACCTCAGTGGATTCAATGATCCGGGCCATCGTCTTGACGGTTTCGATCGGGTACTTGCCCACGCTGGTCTCACCGGACAACATGACGGCGTCCGCACCATCGAGCACTGCGTTGGCGCAGTCAGATGCCTCGGCGCGGGTGGGGCGCGGGTTGTCGATCATGGATTCGAGCACCTGGGTGGCCACGATGACCGGCTTCGCCCAGCGGCGGGCCAGCTCTACGGCGCGCTTCTGCACGATCGGAACTTCCTCGAGCGGGAGTTCAACGCCGAGGTCGCCACGGGCCACCATGATGGCATCGAACGCGTCGATGATCTCGGAAAGCTGGTCCACGGCCTGCGGCTTCTCGATCTTGGCGATCACCGGCACGCGGCGGCCTTCCTCATCCATGATCTCGTGCACACGAACAATGTCCTGCGCGTCGCGGACAAACGACAGGGCGACCAGGTCGACGCCGCGACGCATGGCCCAGCGGAGGTCCTCCTCGTCCTTTTCGCTCAGTGCGGGAACGTTGACGGCAACGCCGGGCAGGTTGATGCCCTTGTTGTTGGACACCATGCCGCCCACCGTCACTTCGGTGACTACCTTGACGTTGTCCACGGCCGTGGCACGCAGCGCCACCTTGCCGTCGTCAATCAGCAGTGCGTCGCCCACGTTGACGTCCTCAGTGAGACTCTTGAGCGTGGTGGAGCAGATGTCCTTGGTGCCGGGAACGTCCTCGGTGGTGATCGTGAAGACGTCCCCAACGGCCAGGGCGTGCGGACCGTCAACGAAACGGCCCAGGCGGATCTTGGGGCCCTGCAGGTCGGCCATGATGGCAACCGGCTTGCCCAGGTCCGAAGCGGCCTTGCGGACGTTCTCATAGGTGTTGTCATGCACGGTGTAGTCGCCGTGGCTCATGTTCATGCGGGCAACGTCAACGCCGGCTTCCAGCACCGCGAGGGTGTTCTCGTAACTGGCGATGGCCGGACCGAATGTCGCCACAATTTTTGCGCGTCTCATATACCTACCCTATTGGTCACTTGCATTGGTTAAGTTGTCGAGGAGGTGAACCCTCCATGCACCGCTGGAGGACGGCGGCTAGAGGACGGCGATGGCGCGGTCCGTCGGCGCAACAGGTGCCGGCAGGATGGTGCTGCCCATCAGGTACTTGTCCACTGCCGCAGCGGCGGCGCGGCCTTCCGCGATCGCCCAAACGATCAGGGACTGGCCGCGGCCGGCGTCTCCGGCAACAAAGACGCCCTCAGTGTTGGTCATGTAGTAACCGTCGCGGGACACGTTTCCGCGGCCGTCGAATTCAGCCTTCACCTGTTCGGTGATGTTTGCAGGCTCTGCGCCGGTGAAGCCCAGCGACAGGAACACCAGGTCGGCGGGGATAACCCGCTCCGTGCCTGCCTTGGGAAGCCGCTTGCCGTCAACAAACTCGGTTTCGGCAACCTTGACGCCGGTCAGCTTGCCGTTTTCGCCAACGAACCCGATGGTGGAGGCAAGGTAGGTACGCTCGCCGCCTTCTTCGTGGGCGCTGGCAACTTCGAACAGGGTGGGGAACGTCGGCCACGGCTGGTGGACGGCACGCTCGGCCGGCGGCTGCTTGCCGATGGCCAGCGTGGTTACAGATGCGGCACCGTGGCGGTGCGCGGTGCCGAGGCAGTCCGCTCCGGTGTCGCCGCCGCCCAGGATCACCACATGCTTGCCCTGTGCGTGGATCTGGTTTTCGATGGACTCCCCCGCCACTGCGCGGTTGGCCGGAACCAGGTAATCCATGGCGAAGTGCACGCCGTCCAGGTCACGGCCCGGGATGGGCAGGTCGCGCGGCACGGTGGCGCCGGTGGCGATGACCACCGCGTCGTACCGGCGGCGCAGCTGTTCCCACGTGACGTCGGTACCAACAGAAACACCTGTGCGGAAGCGGGTGCCCTCGGCCTTCATCTGCTCGAGCCGGCGGTCCACCTGCTCCTTTTCCATCTTGAAGTCGGGGATGCCGTACCGCAGCAGGCCGCCGATCTTGTCGTCCCGTTCGTAGACGGCAACGGTGTGGCCCACGCGGGTGAGCTGCTGGGCAGCGGCCAGCCCGGCCGGGCCGGATCCGACAACAGCCACCGTCTTGCCGGTGAGCCGGTGCGGCGGCAGCGGGTTGACCCAGCCGTTGTCGAAGGCCTCATCGATGATGGAGACCTCAACCTGCTTGATGGTCACCGCGGGCTGGTTGATGCCCAGCACGCAGGACGCCTCACAGGGGGCGGGGCAGAGCCGGCCGGTCCATTCCGGGAAGTTGTTCGTGGCGTGCAGGCGCTCGATGGCTTCCTCACCCTTGTCCCGCCACGTGAGGTCGTTCCATTCAGGAATCAGGTTGCCCAGCGGGCAGCCCTGGTGGCAGAACGGAACGCCGCAGTCCATGCAGCGGCCCGCCTGGGCCTTCAGCGTGCCCTTCTCCTGGGCCTCGTAGACCTCTTTCCAGTCCATGATGCGGACGGGAACGGGACGGCGCGGCTGGGTTTCACGCTGGCGTACTTTCAGAAATCCGCGTGGGTCAGCCACCGGTAACCTCCAGGATTCGAGACCAAACTTCTTCGCCGTCAGGGTCAAGGCCCTCTTCGATGGCGTCAAGACGGGTTTGCAGCACGGCCGCGTAGTCGCGCGGCAGCACCTTGGTTATGCGGGCAACGGTGTCATCGAAGTTCTCCAGCAGGCGCGCGGCCAGCTGCGAGTCAGTCTCCTCGATGTGCTTCACCAGCAGCCCGTGGACGATGTCGCGGTCCTCGGCGTCCAGTTCTCGCAGCTGCAGCTCACCGGATTCGAGGGCCTGCTTGTTGACGCGGGTGGTCCGCAGGTCCAGCACGTAAGCCGTTCCGCCGGACATGCCGGCACCGAAGTTGCGGCCCGTGCGGCCCAGGATCAGCGTCTGGCCGCCGGTCATGTACTCGCAGCCGTGATCGCCAATGCCTTCCACGACGGCGGTGGCACCGGAGTTGCGGACCAGGAAGCGTTCGCCCACCTGGCCTCGCAGGAACATCTCGCCACTGGTGGCACCGTAGCCGATGACGTTGCCGGCGATGACGTTGGTCTCCGCCTTGAACACGTTGGTGCGGTCCGGGCGGACGATGATCCGGCCGCCGGAAAGGCCCTTGCCCACGTAGTCGTTGGAATCGCCGTAGAGCCGCAGCGTGATGCCTGCGGGAAGGAAGGCGCCAAGCGACTGGCCTGCGGTGCCGTTCAGGGTGATGTCGATCGTGTCCGTGGCCAGCACATCGGTGCCGAACGCCTTCGTGACGGTGTGGCCCAGCATCGTGCCCACCGACCGGTCAGTGTTGATGACGTCCACGGTGATCTTCACCGGGCTGCGGTCCGACAGCGCTTCAGTGGCCATGGTGATCAGGCGCTGGTCAAAGTGCTTGTCCAGCTCGTGGTTCTGGCCGGTCATATTACGCAGCGGCGCGTCGTCGTCGAACTCGAGGCCGTGCAGGATCGGATCCAGGTCCAGCCCGTCGGCCTTCCAGTGGTCAACAGCTTCACGGGTGTCCAGGACCTCAGCATGGCCGATGGCCTCTTCAAGGCTGCGGAAACCAAGCTCCGCCAGGATCTCGCGGACTTCCTCCGCCAGGAACTCGAAGAAGTTGACCACGAACTCGGGCTTGCCGCTGAAGCGGGCCCGCAGTTCAGGGTTCTGGGTGGCAACGCCCACCGGGCAGGTGTCCAGGTGGCAGACGCGCATCATGATGCAGCCCTCCACCACCAGCGGAGCGGTGGCGAAACCGAACTCTTCACCGCCCAACAGTGCAGCGATGACAACGTCGCGGCCGGTCTTGAGCTGGCCGTCCACCTGCACCACCACGCGGTCGCGCAGCCCGTTGAGCATCAGCGTCTGCTGGGTCTCGGCAAGGCCGAGCTCCCACGGAACACCCGCGTGCTTCAGCGAGTTCAGCGGCGAGGCGCCGGTGCCGCCGTCGTGTCCGGAGACGAGTACGACGTCGGCCTTCGCCTTGGTCACGCCGGACGCCACGGTGCCGATCCCGACTTCCGAGACGAGCTTCACGTGCACACGGGCCGAGGGATTGGCGCGCTTCGCATCGTAGATGAGCTGCGCGAGGTCCTCGATCGAGTAGATGTCGTGGTGCGGGGGCGGCGAGATGAGTCCCACGCCGGGGGTCGAGTGACGGGTCCGGGCTACCCAGGGGTAGACCTTCTGAGCCATCAGCTGGCCGCCTTCGCCGGGCTTGGCACCCTGGGCCATCTTGATCTGGATATCGTCGGCGTTGGTCAGGTAGAGGCTGGTCACGCCGAACCGTCCGGAGGCAATCTGCTTGACCGCGGAGCGGCGCTCCGGATCCAGCAGACGGTCCACGTCCTCGCCGCCTTCACCGGTGTTGGACTTGCCGCCCAGCCGGTTCATGGCGATGGCCAGGGTTTCGTGCGCTTCCTTGGAGATGGAGCCGTAGCTCATGGCTCCGGTGGAGAACCGCTTGACGATGCTGGAGACGGGCTCCACTTCCTCGAGCGGAACGGAGGGGCGCCCGTCCTTGAACTTGAGCAGGCCGCGCAGGGTCATCAGGTTGGTGGACTGGTCGTCCACGCCCTTGGTGTAGGCCTTGAAGATGTCGTAGCGGCGTTCGCGGGTGGCGTGCTGCAGCCGGAAGACGGTCTCCGGGTTGAACAGGTGCGGCTCGCCGTCGCGGCGCCACTGGTACTCGCCACCACCCAGCAGCGGTCGGTGCGGCTGCTCGATGCCACCCTCGGGGTAGGCCATCTGGTGCCGCGCGGAAACCTCGGCTGCGATGACGTCTAGGCCGACGCCGCCGAGCTGGGAGTGGGTGCCGGCGAAGAATTCGTCCACCAGGTCCTGGCCCAGGCCGAGGGCCTCGAACGTCTGCGCACCGGTGTAGGAGGCCACGGTGGAGATGCCCATCTTGGACATGATCTTCAGGACGCCCTTGCCGAGGCCCTTGATCAGGTTGTAGACGCCGTCCTGCGGAGTCACGCCGGTGACGTCGCCAGCGGCGATGAGCTGCTCCACGGATTCCATGGCCAGGTACGGGTTCACGGCCGAGGCGCCGTAGCCGATCAGGACTGCAACGTGATGCGTCTCGCGGACATCGCCGGCCTCGACCACCAGGGCGGTCTTGGTGCGGTTGGCGCTGCGCAGCAGGTGGTGGTGCACGGCGCTGACCAGCAGCAGCGACGGGATGGGCGCCCACTGGGCGTTGGAGTCACGGTCGGACAGCACTATGTACTGCACGCCGCGGTTGATCGCACCGGAAACCTGCTCGCAGATTTCGGTGAGGCGGGCGCGGAGCGCGTTCTCGCCGCCTTCGGGGCGGTAGAGGCCGCGGACCTTCATGGACAAGCGGTCGCCGTCGGGGCTTTCGATGTTGGCGATCTTGGCGAGCTGGTCGTTGTTGATCACCGGGAACGGCAGCTGGACCTGGGGCTGGCGGACCTGCTTGGTGTCCAGCAGGTTGCCGTTGGGGCCGATCGCACAGGTCAGCGAGGTGACCAGTTCTTCGCGGATGGCGTCCAGCGGCGGGTTGGTGACCTGCGCGAACGACTGGACGAAGTAGTCGAACAGCAGGCGCGGGCGCTTGGACAGCACGGCCACCGGGGTGTCGGACCCCATGGCGCCGAGCGGCTCGGCACCCGTGCGGGCCATCGGGCCCAGCAGGATCTTCAGTTCCTCGGTGGTGTAGCCGAAGGTCCGCTGGCGGATGTTCACGGACGCGGCCGTGTGCACCACGTGCTCGCGCTCGGGCAGTTCGTTGAGGTCGATCAGGTTGTCCTTGACCCACTCAGCCCACGGGTTGGCGGCGGCCACCTCGGCCTTGACCTCTTCGTCGTCGATGATGCGGCCGGCGTCGGTGTCCACCAGGAACATCTTGCCCGGGGACACACGGCCCTTCTTGACCACGCGGGAAGGCTCGACGTCGATGACGCCCACCTCGGAGGCGAAGACGATCAGGCCGTCTTCGGTGATCCAGAAACGCCCGGGGCGCAGGCCGTTGCGGTCCAGCGTGGCGCCCACCAGGTTGCCGTCCGTGAACGACACTGCGGCGGGGCCGTCCCACGGCTCCATCAGCAGGGAGTGGTACTCGTAGAACGCGCGGCGGGCGGGATCCATGGTGGCGTGGTTTTCCCAGGCCTCAGGGATCATCATCATGATCGAGTGCGTGATGGGGCGGCCCGAAAGCCACAGCAACTCGGCCACCTCGTCGAAGGACGCGGAGTCGGAGGCACCAGGGGTGCAGATGGGGTACAGCTCTTCCGGCGAGTCACCGAGCAGCGGGTTGGCCAGCTGTGACTGACGGGCGCGCATCCAGTTGCGGTTGCCCTTGACGGTGTTGATCTCGCCGTTGTGGGCGATGGTCCGGAACGGCTGCGCGAGCGGCCAGGACGGGAACGTGTTAGTGGAGAACCGCGAGTGGACGATCGCCAGCTTGGTCTTGAACCGCTTGTCCGAGAGGTCCGGGTAGAACGGCTCCAGCTGCGCGGTGGTGAGCATGCCCTTGTAGACGATGGTCCTGGAGGACAGCGACGGGAAGTAGACGCCGAACTTGTTCTGCGCGCGCTTGCGGATCCGCCAGGCACGGGAATCGAGCTCGTTGCGCTCCAGGGTCTCGCCGGTGGCGGACGCGAAGAACGGCTGGGAGAAGTACGGCATGCAGGCGCGGGCCATGGCTCCGACGAGGTCGGCGACAACCGGCACTTCGCGCCAGCCGAGGACGGTGAGGCCCTCGTCAGCGGCCAGGCCCTCGATACCGGCCTTGGCGGCGTCGGCCTCGCGCTGTTCAGCCGGAAGGAAAGCGGTGCCGGCGACGTACTGGCCGGGTGCCGGCAGCTCGAATTCGGTGACGGCCCGGAAGAACTCGTCCGGGATCTGCATCAGCAGGCCCGCGCCGTCACCGGTGCCCTCGTCGGCGCCGACAGCGCCGCGGTGCTCGAGGTTGCGCAGCGCCGTGAGCGCGGCGTCGACGATGTCATACCCGGGCTCACCGCGGAGGGTGGCGATAATCGCAAGACCGCAGGCGTCCTTCTCCTGCTCCGGGTTGTACAGCCCGGCGGCCTCCGGCAGGGCCGCGAAGCGCTTAAACGGCGACATGGCGGCCTCGGGCTGATCCGGTTCGGACCAGCTGGGAGTGTGAAGAGTTTGGGTCATGGGAGACGTCCTTCCTCCTGATCGTGCGTATGGAAGGGACACCGTTGGCCCCACTCGTCGGCGCCACTGTGATGGGCACAACAAAGTGTTATTTACTGGAAATTGTAGGTCAGCCCGGCCTGCTGAACTAACAGTTACGCAGGCCCCTGCCCAGGGCTTCACCGGACGGCAGCTCTAAGCTGTCCAAGTTCGGCCCCATGCCACGACATTGTGGTTTCGGGCCCTTCGAGCGGTGGCTCTGCTGCCCTGCCTTGGCCGGCGCCCTACTTGCTGCTGCCGGTTTCCGGTGCCGTTCCGGTGGCTGTGCTGCCGGAGGGTCCGGAAGCCGCTGCGTCCGTGCCTGGCTTGCTGCCGGCCGGTGCTGCCTGGGCCTTCTCCGCGGGGACGGAAGCAGCCCTGGAACCGCTTTGGTTATCAGGGAGATTATCACGCGATTCACTATCTGAGAC
Organism: Pseudarthrobacter sp. 1G09; assembly: GCF_050038305.1. Taxonomy (NCBI): domain Bacteria; kingdom Bacillati; phylum Actinomycetota; class Actinomycetes; order Micrococcales; family Micrococcaceae; genus Pseudarthrobacter; species Pseudarthrobacter sp. 1G09. Next base: position 2,008,761 of record NZ_CP188306.1, on the reverse strand, counting down.
AACAGAGTCCGCATCACGGACCTCTTCGGTTGCGCGTGTGGCATCTCCCGGCGCATCCGCGTCCGCGGCCTTTTCCACCGCTTTGTCCGCGGGCTTCCGGCCCGGAAGGTACACCGTGTCCGGCTCCGTACGCTTCTTCAGGCCCAGCAGGATGAAGGCCACCAATGCCAGGACGAAGACCAGGATGCTGGTCCAGACGTTCAGCCGCGTGGTGATCCCGAACAGCGAAACCTGCTCGGCGTCGTCAATGCGCATGGCCTCGATCCACACACGCCCCAGCGTGTAGTACATGGCGTAGAGCCAGAAGAGCCGGCTGCGGCGGAAGTTGAAGCGGCGGTCCAGGACAAGCAGGATCACGACGCCGGCAATGTTCCACAGCGATTCGTAAAGGAATGTGGGGTGGAACAGCGTGTCCGCCGGGACTCCGGCGGGGAAGTTGGGGTTGTCCGCATCAATCTGCAGGCCCCAGGGCAGGGTGGTGGGACCGCCGAAGAGTTCCTGGTTGAACCAGTTGCCCCACCGGCCAAGGGCCTGGGCCAGGAGCAGTCCCGGTGCTGCAGCGTCCAGGAAGGCGGAGAGCTTGACGCCGCTGCGCCGGCAGCCGATCCAGGCACCGATGACGCCGAGCACCACGGCACCCCAGATGCCCAGTCCGCCGCGCTGGATCTGCGGAATCAGCGACAGGTCGCCGGTGCCGTCGAAACCCGGGCCGAAGTAGGCGTCCGGAGATGAGAACACGTGGTAGAGCCGGCCGCCGATGATGCCGAACGGGATGGCCCAGATGACAATGTCCCAGACGCTGCCTTCCGGAGCTCCGCGCTTCGCCCAGCGGACGGATGTAAGCCAGAGGCCTGCGATGATGCCGGCCAGGATGCACAGGGCGTAGGCGTGGATGCGGAGGGAACCCCACGGCAGGGGGATGTCGAATCCAGACCAGCCAGGACTGGGAATGCTGGCGGGAACCAGGGTGGGCGCCAGTTCGGCGGCGGCGAGGAAGCCCTGCATCCGCTTAGGCTTCTTTCCCGGTGTGGCCGGTTTCCCGCGCCAGGCCCGTGCTGAGGTCCTTGGTAAGGGCTGCGACGGCGTCAACACCGCCGTCGCGGACGGCCGCCACCAGTGCGGTGCCCACAATGACGCCTTCGGCGTACGCACCGATCTCGCGGACCTGGTCGGCGGTGGAGACACCCAGGCCCACGCAGACGCGCTCCGCGCCGGCGGCGTGGGCCGCAGACACGACGTCCTTGGCGGCGGAGCTCACGGAGCTGCGCGCGCCGGTGACGCCCATGATGGATACGGCGTAGACGAAGCCGCGGCTGGCGTCGACGGTGCGCTGCATGCGCTCGGCGGTGGACGACGGCGCTACCAGGAACACCCGGTCCAGGCCGTACTTGTCGGACGCTTCAAACCAGTCGGCGGCCTCGTCCGGGATGAGGTCCGGGGTGATGAGCCCTGCTCCCCCGGCCTCGGCGAGGCGACGGGAGAATTCGTCCACGCCCATCCGGACCACGGGGTTCCAGTAGGTCATGACCAGGACGGCGGCATCGGTCTTGCTGGTGATGCCTTCCACGACGTCGAAGACCTGCCGGACGTGGAAGCCGTTGGCCAGGGCCTCGGTGGTGGCGGCCTGGATGACCTGGCCGTCCATCACGGGGTCCGAGTACGGGATGCCGATCTCGATCAGGTCTGCGCCGTTCTCGGCCAGCGCGATGCCGGCGGCAATGGTCTGCTCCACGGTGGGGTAGCCGGCGGGGAGGTATCCGATCAGCGCGGCGCGGCCTTCGGCGCGGGCCTTGTCGATGGCCGCTGCGGACTTGCTGGTGGTCTGTGCCTGACCGGCCGCCTGTGCGCTGCTCACAGCTGCTCCCCTTCTTTGCCGATTTCCGATTCGGCAGAATCCTTGTCCAACAGGTCGAACCATTCAGCGGCCGTGGCCACGTCCTTGTCACCGCGTCCGGAGAGGTTGATGATGATGATCTTGTCCGCGGCAGCTTCGCCGCCTTCAGCCGCCTCGGCGGCAAGCCGCTGGCCCACCTTGATGCCGCCGGCCAGGGCGTGCGCAGACTCGATGGCGGGGATGATGCCCTCGGTGCGGCACAGGACGCGGAACGCCTCCATCGCCTCACTGTCGGTAATGGGCTCGTAGCTGACCCGGCCAATGTCGGACAGGTAGGAGTGTTCCGGTCCGACGCCGGGGTAGTCCAGTCCGGCGGAGATGGAGTGGGACTCGATGGTCTGGCCGTCGTCGTCCTGCATGAGGTAGGAACGGGCACCGTGCAGCACGCCCGGCTTGCCGAGCGTGATGGTGGCGGCGTGCCGTCCGGTTTCCACGCCGTCGCCGCCGGCTTCGAAGCCGTAGATCCTGACGGACGGGTCGTCGAGGAAGCCGTGGAAAATGCCGATGGCGTTGGAACCGCCGCCGATGCAGGCGCAGACGGCGTCCGGAAGGCGGCCGGTCTGCTCGAGGATCTGGGCGCGGGCTTCCTCGCCGATGACCTCGTGGAAGTAGCGGACCATGGCGGGGAACGGATGGGCTCCCGCGGCGGTGCCCAGCAGGTAGTGGGTGTTTGCCACGTTGGCCACCCAGTCGCGGAGGGCCTCGTTGATGGCGTCCTTCAGGGTCTGCGAGCCGCTGGTGACGGGGATGACCGTTGCGCCGAGCAGCTCCATGCGGGCCACGTTGAGCGCCTGGCGGCGGCAGTCCTCGGCGCCCATGTAAACGACACACTCAAGTCCCAGCAGCGCTGCGGCCGTCGCGCTGGCAACGCCGTGCTGCCCCGCGCCGGTCTCGGCGATGATGCGGGTCTTGCCCATCCGCTTGGCCAGCAGGGCCTGCCCCAGGACATTGTTGATCTTGTGCGAACCGGTGTGGTTCAGGTCCTCGCGCTTGAGGAAGACGCGGACTCCCCCGGCGTGCTCTGAGAAGCGCTTCGCTTCGGTGAGCAGTGAGGGCCGGCCGGAGTAGTTCTTGTTGAGGTCTGCGATCTGGGCCCGGAAATCGGGATCGTTCCTGGCCTTGTCGAAGGTTTCCTCGAGCTCGTCCAGGGCAGCGATGAGCGATTCAGGCATCCAGCGTCCGCCAAAAGACCCGAAGTACGGCCCCGGGGCGTGCCGGAGGGAGCCGTCCTGCAGGAATGCTTCTGCGGCTTTGTTGTCAGCGTTTCCTGAAGGTGCGTCGGCCATCAGTCCCGTCCTGTTCCAGTAGTTCGATCAAAGTATGGGTCCGGGCTGGGCCGCCCGGGCTGTTGTACCGCGCCAATGGACCGGCTGTGGCAGCCCGTCCGGCTGCCGTCAGTCGTGTGCCGGTCAGCCCCGGGCCGCGATGGCGGCAGCACCGGCGGCGGTGAACTCCGCGATGCGCTCCAGCGGCGTGGAATGGCTGACCAGGGCCTCGCCCACCAGAATGGCGTCGGCGCCGCTGGCGGCGTAGTGCGTGACGTCGTCCACGTCGCGGACACCGGACTCGGCCACCACCACTGCGCCGGTCGGAATCCGGCCCGCGAGGGAGGCGAACACGGACCGGTCGACGTCGAGCGTCTTCAGGTTGCGCACGTTGACGCCGATGATGCGGGCGTTCGCCGCGGCGGCACGGTCGATTTCCTCTTCCGTGTGCGTTTCCACGAGGACGTTCATGCCAAGCTCATGGCTGAGCGCGCTGAAATCAGCCAGTTGGGCGTCGGACAGCGCGGCGACGATCAGCAGGATCAGATCCGCACCGTGCGCCCGGGCTTCCCAGATCTGGTACTCATCCAGGGTGAAGTCCTTGCGCAGCAGCGGGATGTCGACGGCGGCGCGGACGGCATCGAGATCGGCAAGGGAGCCATTGAAGCGGCGCTGTTCGGTGAGGACGCTGATGACGGCGGCACCGCCGTCGGCGTACTGCCGTGCGAGGGAGGCGGGATCGCCGATACTGGCGAGGTCCCCCTTGGAGGGGCTCCGTCGCTTGATTTCGGCGATGACCTTGAGCTGGTCGCGCGACGGTGAGGGTCCGCCCAGTGCCGCCCAGGCGTCACGGGCGGGCGCGGCAGCCTGCGCGAGGTCCTTCAGTTCAGCCAGGGAAACGAGCCGCTTCCTGGCCTCCATATCCTCCCGGACACCGGCGTTGATGTCGTCGAGAACAGTTGCCATCAGTGGCCGGAGTTCTTGAGCTTGCTGCCCTCGACGCCGTAACCTGCCTTGCGCATGACGTAACCGAGGAGCAGGCCCACCACCATGACCACGCCCCCTGCGATGAAGATGGGGGTGTTGGCGATGACGAAGGCGATGGACATGATGAGGGCACCGACGAGCATGACGATGACGCAGGTCCATGCGGCGGGGCTGTTGCCGTGGCCCAGCTCCTGGCTGTGGTCAATGGCGCCCGGGGCTACCTGGCGGGTGCCGGACTTGGAAACGGACGCAGGTGCTTTGCTCATGGAAAATCTCCTCAGGGTGGATACTGCTTACATTCTGCCATTTTTTGGCCGGTGATCCGGAACCGGCCCGCTGCCCTGCGGGCCAGGACCGGCGGCCATCTGCCGGATCAGGTGGGGTCGTCGCCGCGCGAGAGCCTGTCCCAGCTGTCGATCTCATCCACGGGGCCGCTGGCCCCAGCAGTCCCGGCCACGGCGCGGGCGTCATATTTGGTCCGTACGGCCCAGTGGCGGGACGCAGGAAGGATCAGCAGCCCGCCCAGGGCAAGAAGGCAACCGGCCACGACGGCGAGCACCGGGAAAGCGGTGAGCGCCACCTGGGCCTGGGTGCCGGTGACGCCCGTGGCCGCTCCGATGGATCCCTGCGACGCCGCCAGCGGGTCGGCCAGAACGGTCCCCGCCGCAGCGACGATGCCGGCCGAGGCCAGGACGATGATGGCGGCAATGATCCAGCGGGCGATCCTGCCGGCGATGGCTGCCGCGAGCCCGCCTGCCAGGGCCACCAGGGCCAGGGCCGTCACCGCGGTGGCAGCCTTGCTGCCCTGGACCTGCAACGGCTCCTGGCCGGCGCCGGCCTGGCTGGGGTCCAGGGTGACGGTCATCCAGGTCTGGGTGGTGGTGCCGAAGACAGCCAGGGCCAGGACGGCGATGAGCAGCACCACAGTGGACTTCCGCGCCCACGCCGGAGCTGCCGCCCGGGTTTTCAATGCCTGGTCCGGTGCGGGACTTGGGTCAGGCATCAGAAATCGCCGCCGGGCAGGGAGTCGGCCGCGATGTCATGAAGGGAACCGGCGGTGTGCACTGCCCGCAGCGGGGCGGCCGCCTTGTTGACGGTCTCGAGTGCTTCGGTGGGGTTCACGGAATCTGCCACGATGCCGCCGCCGGCCTGGACATAGGCCCGGCCTTCCCTGACCAGGGCGGAGCGGATGGCGATGGCCATGTCCATGTCCCCTGCGAAGTCCAGGTAGCCCACCACGCCGCCGTAGATGCCGCGGCGGTGTGGTTCCAGCTCGTCGAGCAGGCGCAGTGCCCGCGGTTTGGGGGCGCCGGAAAGCGTACCGGCCGGGAAGGTGGCCTTCAGGACGTCGTAGGCTTTCGCGGCCGGTGACAGCTGGCCCACCACGGTGGATACCAGGTGCATGATGTGGCTGAAGCGTTCCACTTCCATGAACTGGGTGACGTCCACGGTTCCGGCAACGCAGACCTTGGAGAGGTCGTTTCGGGAGAGGTCCACCAGCATGAGGTGCTCGGCGCGTTCCTTCTGGTCCGCGAGCAGTTCCTCCGCCAGGGCCTTGTCAGCCTCGACCGTCTTACCGCGGGGCCGGGACCCTGCGATGGGGTGGGTGATGACCTCTTCGCCGGTGACCGTCACCAGGGCTTCGGGTGAGGACCCCACGATTGAGTATTCCCGGCCGTCGGCGTCTTCGAGGCTGAAGATATACATGTACGGGCTGGGGTTGGTGTTGCGCAGCACGCGGTACACATCCAGCGCGGAAGCCTTGCACTCCATTTCGAACCGGCGCGAGATGACCACCTGGAACACTTCGCCGTCAACGATCGCCTCCTTGCCGCGGTCAAGCGCCGCCAGGTAGTCGTTTTCGTCCCAGCGTTCCTGGACACTGGAGGCAAAGTCCAGGGCGGCGGGAGCAAGCACGGAGACCGGCTGCACCACCGGGGTGCTCACCTTGGCCAGGAGCGCCTTGACCCGTGCCACGGCATCGTGCCAGGCCTCGTCCACGCGCTCAGTGCTGTTGTCGAAATTGATGGCGTTGGCGATCAGCAGGACAGTACCGTCCACGTTGTCGTGGACGGCCATGTCGGTGACCAGGTTGAGCGCCATTTCCGGCAGGTGGAGGTCGTCCTCGGGAGGGCTCACCAGCCGTTCCCAGTGCCGCACGGTTTCCCAGCCGAGGAAGCCCACCAGCCCGGACGTAAAGGGGGGCAGGCCGTCGAACCGGTCAGTGCGGAGGGCATCGATGGTGTCACGGATGGCGTCCACGGGGCTGCCATCCACGGGTACGCCCGCCGGCGGTTCACCCAGCCAGTGCGCCTGGCCGTCCTTGGTGGTGAGCGTGGCACGGGATTTCGCGCCAATGAAGGAGTAGCGGGACCACGTGCCGCCCACGGCAGCGGATTCCATCAGGAACGTGCCGGGTTGGCCCTGCGCCAGCTTGCGGTACAGGCCGATGGGGGTTTCGGCGTCCGCCAGCACCTTCAGTTGTACCGGAATGACCCGGCTGTGGCCGGCCAGCTCCCGGAATTCCTCAAGGCTGGGGCTGATGGTTCCAAGGTCCTGCATGGCTATGCTTTTCCGCCTGTTCTTAGAAGGGCCGGCTGCGCCGGGCGCCTGAAGTTCTGCGGGGAGCCGTGCTCCCCTCCTGCCGGGTGGGCCTGCGGTGCGGGGCTCAGTCGTTGGCCGCGGGCACCACGTCCAGGCCCCTGCCGTCGAAGCAGGTCCTTGTACCGGTGTGGCAGGCGGCACCCACCTGGTCCACCCGCACCAGCAGGGCGTCGCCGTCGCAATCCATGGCTACGGACTTGACCCACTGGACGTGGCCGGACGTGTCGCCCTTGCGCCAGTACTCCTGGCGGGACCGCGAGTAGAAGGTCACCCGGCCGGTGGTCATGGTCCGGTGCAGCGCTTCGTCATCCATCCAGCCGAGCATAAGGACTTCGTTGGTGTCGTACTGCTGCACGACGGCGGCCACAAGGCCTGCGTTGTCACGCTTCAGCGCGGCGGCAAGCGCCGCCGGAAGGGGGCTCGCCGGTGCGGAGGTTTCCGGGGTACTCCCGGCGGCGCCGGGCAAGGCAGCGCCGGGCAGGGCGGCACCGGTGGCTTGGGCGGTGGTTTGTACGGGGGCAGGCTGCTCAGACATCAGGTCAAGTCTAGTGCCTTGGCCAAAGCCGGACCCGATGTGAACAACGGCACGCCAGCCGCACGGGCCTCGCTGCCCAACTTCGGGCCTCTCATGCTAGTTTTCCAAGTGATGCATTTCGTCGAACCGTCCCGAGAAGTCCTGGCCGAAACCTTGCTTGCGGCCGGCCCTGACGCGCCCACGCTCTGCAAGGGGTGGCGCACCAGGGACCTCGCCGCGCACCTTTACCTGCGCGAGCGGAAGGCCGCCGTGGGGCTTGGCCTGATCATCAAGCGGTTGGCCAAAGCCTCAGACCAGGCCACGGCGAAACTGGCCGCGAAGCTGACCAACACCGAGGACTACGCCGGCCTGGTCAATACCTTCCGTGCCGGTCCCCCGGCGCTCTCCCCAATGAGCATCAGGGCCTTGGATGAGAGTGCCAACCTGATCGAGTACTTCGTGCACACCGAGGATGTCCGCCGGGCCGTCGACCGCTGGGCGCCCCGCGCCCTCGACGAGGCCTACTCCGACGCGCTTTGGGATGAGCTCGTCAAGCGCGCAGCCATCCTGTACCGCGGCGTGGACCTTGGCATCGTACTGGTCCGGCCGTCCGGGCCCCGCCACGTAGCCAAGCGGGCACCGGTATCGGTGGCCATCGTTGGCGAGCCCGGCGAACTCCTGATGCACGCCCACGGCCGAACCCGCCATGCCCTGGTCACCTTCGAAGGCCAGCCAGACGCCGTCGCGCTCCTCCAGTCAGCCGAAGTCGGCCTTTAAAATCCGGGCCCACGCCCGCAGGGTTCCCTGCCCGGAGCGAAGCGACGTTAGGGAGCTGGTGGGGATCAGCGGACTTCGAAGCCGGCCTTCCTGATAGCGTCCTTGACCTGGTGCATCATGTCGTTCGGGCCCCAGTGGAAGATCGAGGCGGCCAGGACGGCGTCAGCCCCCGCCGCCACAGCGGGCGGGAAGTGGGCGGGCTCCCCTGCGCCGCCCGAGGCGATCAGCGGAACCTTGACGGCAGCACGGACCATCCGGATCATTTCCAGATCAAAGCCATCCTTGGTTCCGTCCGCGTCGATGGAGTTCAGCAGGATTTCGCCAACCCCGCGGTCGGCTGCCTCCTTCGCCCACTCGATCGCGTCGATCCCGGTACCGGTCCGTCCGCCGTGGGTGGTCACTTCGAAGCCCGACGCCGTGGGCTTGGATCCGGGACGGGTACGGCGGGCATCCACGGACAGGACGAGGACCTGGGAACCGAAGTGCCGGGTGATCTCGTCGATGACATCCGGGCGGGCGACGGCGGCGGTGTTGATGGCGGCCTTGTCCGCGCCGAACCGCAGGAGCTTGTCCACCTCCGCCACGCCGCGGACGCCACCGCCAACGCACAGCGGAATGAAGACTTCCTCGGCGGTACGGCGGACCACGTCAAAGGTGGTCTCGCGGTTTCCTGAGGACGCCGTGACGTCGAGGAAAGTCAGTTCGTCGGCCCCCGCATTGTCGTAGCGGTGAGCCAATTCGACGGGGTCGCCGGCGTCGCGGAGGCCCTCGAAGTTAACGCCCTTGACGACGCGACCGGCGTCAACATCAAGGCAGGGAATGACACGGACTGCTACTGCCATGGGTGCTCCTGGAGAAATCTGCGGTGCTGTGGGGGGCCGGCGCTAAATGCGGCAGGCGTGGATGCTGCTGACCAGGATGGCGCGGGCGCCGAGATCGTACAGTTCGTCCATGATCCGGTTGGTTTCCTTCTTGGGCACCATGGACCGGACGGCCACCCAGTCGGAGTCACGCAACGGTGACACAGTGGGCGATTCCAGTCCGGGGGTCAGGGCAGCCGCTTTTTCCACCAGTTCCTTGCGGATGTCGTAATCCATGAGGACGTACTGGCGGGCCACCAGGACGCCCTGGAGGCGGCGGATGAGGACGTCGACTTCCTTGGCGGTGCCGTTGGTTGTGCCGCCGGTACGGCGGATCAGGACGGCCTCGGACTTGAGGATGGGATCGCCGAAGATTTCCATGCCGGCGGCCTTGAGGGTGTTGCCCGTTTCCACGACGTCAGCGATGGCATCGGCGACGCCCAGGCGGACTGAGGACTCCACCGCCCCGTCCAGGCGCACCACTTTGGCGTTGATGCCGCGGTCGGCGAGGTAGCCCCGGAGCAGGCCGTCGTAGCTGGTGGCCAGGCGCTTGCCGTCGAGTTCCTCGGCGGAGGTAAAGTCGCCCACGGGTCCGGCGAACCGGAAGGTGGAGGCTGCGAATCCCAAGGGAAGCAGTTCTTCGGCTTCCACCTCGGCGTCCAGCAGGAGGTCGCGGCCGGTGATGCCGACGTCGAGGGTTCCCCGGCCTACGTACACGGCGATGTCGCGCGGGCGGAGGAAGAAGAACTCGATATCGTTGTCCGGGTCCACCATGACCAGTTCGCGGCTGTCGCGGCGCTGGCGGTAGCCCGCCTCAGACAGCATCGCGGAGGCGGCTTCGGACAGGGATCCCTTGTTGGGGACGGCAACTCGCAGCATTGGGGTGTTCTTTCTGGATGAAATGTCTGGGTGTTCAGGCAGTGCAGGCCACGGCTGGACCGGCGGCAGGGTGCGCGCCGGGCCGGTGGCTACAGATGCTTGTAGACGTCTTCCAGGGTCAGGCCTTTGGCGAGCATCAGAACCTGCAGGTGGTACAGCAGCTGGGAGATTTCCTCGGCCGCGGCTTCATCGGATTCATATTCGGCAGCCATCCAGACTTCGGCTGCTTCCTCAACGACTTTCTTACCGATGCCGTGCACACCGGAGTCCAATTCAGCGACGGTGCGGGAGCCTTCCGGGCGGGTGGCTGCCTTCTCGCTGAGCTCAGCGAACAGCGTCTCGAAATTCTTCACGCCCACCAGCCTACTTGCTGCGGCACGGCGGGCGCTTCCCGGGCCGTTCCATGACGGACGCGATGTGAGCGAATACACACCGCGCCCGCCCGTGGCTTTCGGCACTGCCCGGTGTCGAGCGGCTACGTGTACTGCTTGAGGACGACGGCGGTGGCCAGTGCCGCGGTGACGGCCTCGTGCCCCTTGTCTTCCTTGGAGCCGGGCAGACCGGCCCGGTCCAGGCCCTGCTGTTCGGTGTCGCAGGTGAGGACGCCGAAGCCCACCGGCACTCCGGTACGGACGCTGACGTCGGTGAGTCCCGACGTCGCTGCCTGGCAGACGTACTCGAAGTGCGGGGTACCGCCACGGATGACGACGCCGAGCGCCACCACGGCGTCGAAGTGCGGCGCGAGGCGTGCGGCCGCTACCGGCAGCTCAAAGCTGCCGGGTACGCGGATGACCGTGGGTTCGTTGATGCCGGCGTCCTTGGCCGCCCGCAGGGCGCCATCCAGGAGGCCATCCATGATCTGGGTGTGCCAGCTGGCCGCGACGATCGCGAGCCGGAGCTGCGACGTTTCGGCCGGGTTGAGGGTGGTGAGGTCGATATCGGGGGCGCCGTGTCCGCTCATGGGTGCGAGGTGTCCGTTCAGTCTGGTGGTTCAGTGGGGTGGTCGGGTCAGTCTTGTTCATGGCGGAACGGAGCGTCAGGGCCCGGCACCGGAACGGGGTCGGCCCCGGTGTCCAGCAACAGCCGGTGTTCCATGCGGTCCTTCTTGGTCCGCAGGTACCTGATGTTCTGCTCGCGGGACGGCACCTCGGTGGGAACCATCTCCACTACCTTGACGCCGGCCTTGGCAAGCCGGTTCTGCTTGTCCGGGTTGTTGCTCAGCAGCCGGACCTCGTGCAGGCCCATCTCGGCGAGCACCTGGGCGGCGGCCTTGTAGCAGCGCGCATCCACCGGCAGGCCCAGCTGTTCGTTGGCTTCGACGGTGTCGAAACCGGCTTCCTGCAGCGCGTAGGCCTTGATCTTGTTGGCCAGGCCGATGCCGCGGCCTTCCTGGCCGCGCAGGTACAGCAGAGTGCCGCCGTGTTCATGGATCAGTTCGAGGGCGTAGGCCAGCTGCTCGCCGCAGTCGCATCGGTACGAGCCGAAGACGTCACCGGTCAGGCATTCCGAGTGCAGCCGCACCAGCGGCGCCTTCCCGTCGCTTGGCGGGTTGGGCGAACTGACGGCCAGGTGCTCCACGCCGGTCACGAGGTCGGTCCATGCCTGCGCCACAAAGTCACCGAAAGCGGTGGGAAGCTGCACAATGGGACCGCCGATGACGGGGTGTGGAGCCCCACCGTTGCCGGTGTGGTGCTTCCGGTGACCGTTCTGGCTGTCCTCGCTGGCTGCCGATGCCGTCATCGCTTCTCCTCTTCTCCGCCCGGAACAGTCCGGACATTCTGATCCAGGCCTCCCCCGGTCCCGGCTTCAAGATACGCCACCAGGTCCTCGATGGAGACCAAAGGGCACCCATGTTCCGCTGCGAACGAACGGAGCCCGTCCAGGCGCATCATCTCACCGTCGTCGTACACCACTTCCGCGATGACGCCGACCGGTTCGAGTCCCGCCAGGCGGCACAGGTCCACCGCGGCCTCGGTGTGGCCCTGGCGCTCCCGCACACCTCCGTCAACCGCGCGGAGCGGAAAAATATGCCCCGGGCGGGTCACTGACGCCGGGAGGGCCTGCGGATCCGCAAGGACGCGTGCCGTGAGGGCGCGGTCAGTGGCGGAGATGCCGGTGCTGACACCGATGGCGGCGTCGCAGGACACCGTGTAGGCGGTGCCTTTGGCGTCCTCGTTGACTGCCGTCATGGGCGGCAGTTCCAGGGCGTCTGCCCGCTCTCCCGTCAACGGCACGCAGATGACGCCGGAGCTGTAGCGGATGGTCCAGCCCATCAGAGCGGGCGTGGCGTGCTGGGCTGCGAAGATGATGTCGCCTTCGTTTTCCCGGTCCTCGTTGTCAACCACCAGCACCGGCTTTCCCGCCGCCATGGCGCGGACGGCGTCCCCGATGGAATCCAGTCCGCGGGTGGGAACCACGGCCGGCACAGCTCCGGGTTCCAGGCGCGCAGTCGCGTTCACAGGGCACCACCCGGTGCTGCCGCAACGCTGCCCCCGGTCTCGGTGCCGGCTCCCTCGGTACTGGCAGTGCGGAACGAGAGCAGCCGTTCGGTGTACTTGGCGAGGACGTCCACTTCCAGGTTGACCCGGCTTCCGGTGGTCTTGGTGCCAAGTCCTGTCTCGGCCAGGGTGGTGGGGATCAGGCCCACTTCGAACCAGGGCTGTTCCTCCGCCGCGACGCTGACGGCCGTCACGGTGAGGGAGACGCCGTCGATGGCGATGGAGCCCTTCTCGGCAATGTAGCGGGCCAGGTTGGCGGGTACACCGAAGCGGAGCCGCTCCCAGTTGCCCTGCGGCTCGCGTTCCAGGAGGACGCCGACGCCGTCCACGTGGCCCTGCACCACGTGGCCGTCCAGCCGCCCTCCTGCGGGGACGCACCGTTCCAGGTTGACGGCGTCGCCTGCGGCCAGTTCGCCGATGGTGCTCCGGACCAGGGTTTCACCCATGACGTCGACGCTGAACTCCTTGCCGTCGATGTCCGTCGCGGTGAGGCAGACGCCGTTGACGGCGATGGAGCCGCCCAGGGCGAGTCCTTCGGTGGTGCCGGGGGCGCGGAGCCGGACGGTGGCGCTGATATCGCCCTCGCGCTCGACGGCGAGCACCTCTCCCTGTTCGGCGATTATTCCGGTAAACATCAGTAGCCTCCCTGGGCTTGTCGCGCAGCTTCGCGGGACGGTTGTGGGTCAAGTGCAACGTGGCGTTGCGGTTTCAGGTGAAGTCTCAGGTCGCGGCCCAGCGTGCGCACGGCGCCGCCGTCGGAAGCGTCCCACTCCCATTGCTGGGCGTCCGGGAGGGTGCTGATTCCCAGCCCGTCCAGCGAGGAGGTTCCGGAACCGAGGAGTGTGGGTGCCAGGTAGACGATCAGTTCATCCACCAGCCCTGCCGTGAGGAACGCACTCAAAATCCGTGAACCGCCTTCCACCATGACGTGGCGGGTACCGGACGCGTACAGGGTGGTCAATGCCTCGCGGGGGTCCCGGGTGGGAAGGTGGACGGCCAGGCCGTCGTCGCCCAGGATTGCGGCGTCGTCGGGAATGTCACGCAGGCCCATGACGGCGCGGACCGGCTGCCTCGCTGCCGGGTTGCCCGAGGCGTCGCGGGCATTCAGCCGGGGATTGTCCACCGCGACGGTCTGGGTTCCCACCAGGATGGCGTCGATGCGGCTCCGGATCCCGTGGTTGTCGGCCAGGGATTCCGGGCTGGAGATCCACTGGCTGGTGCCGTCTTCGGCGGCGATGCGTCCGTCGAGGGTTTGGGCGATATGGAGGGTGGTGAAGGGCCGCTTTTCTGCTACGGCCTCGAACCACCGGCGGTTCAGTTCCAGGGATTCCGCTGCCGCCAGGCCGCTGCGGACCGAGATACCGGCGTTGCGCAGGGTTGCCGCTCCGCCGGCGGCAGGGTCGTGGGGATCGTCCACGGCGTAGACAACATCGGTGATACCGGCGGAGATGATCGCTTCCGTGCAGGGTCCGGTCCGGCCAACGTGGTTGCAGGGTTCGAGGGTCACCACCATGGTGCAGCCGGCAAGGTCCACGCCCGCTTCCAGGGCGCGGGCCACGGCATCAGCCTCGGCATGGGCGGTGCCCGCGCCGCGGTGGTATCCGGTGGCAAGTTCGCGGCCGTCAGGGCTTACGACGACGGCGCCCACCAGGGGGTTGGCGCCGCGCGGCCCCTGCAGGGCTGCTTCGAGGGCGTGCTCCATTGCCTGGACTTCAGCGGGGGTGAAGGGCGCGGCCACCCGGAGTTCGGCGGCCATCAGAGCTTCACCCTCGGGTCCGGAAAGGCGGTTTCCACCGAGGCCGGCTGCTGTTCGCGCCCGCCAGCTGCGCCACCCCGGCGGGAGGCATTCCACCAGACAAAGAACCCGGCGAGGGTGAAGAAGCCGTAGAAGAGGTACATGAAGGCGCTGGCGTAGTAGCCGGCGCTGAACAGGAGCGGGACACCCACGATGTCCACGGCCACCCACATCAGCCAGAACTCGGTCCAGCCCCGCGCCATGCCGTAGGTGGCCAGGAGCGATCCCACGAAGGTCCAGGCGTCGGCCCACACCGGCGGGTAGGACCCGAGGGAGTCAAACAGCGGGGTCAGGGCAACGGTGCCGGCCACCAGCGCTGCCGCGAGGATGAGCCGTGTCCGGTTGCTGGCCCATTGGGGCACGACGGCGGTGTTCCCGCCACCGGCGCTCCGGCCCTGCTTCCAGCGTTGCCAGCCATAGGCAGCCACGGCGATGAACATCACCTGCCGGCCGGCCTGCCCCCACAGGGTGGCCGGTGTGGCGGAGCCGAAGACGTTCCCCAGGAACACCGTAAGCAGCAGCAGGTTGCCGACAATGCCCACGGGCCAGGCCCAAACTTTGCGCCGCATGCCGCCGAATGCACTTGCCAGGCCGAAAATGTTGCCCAGCACTTCTCTCAATATCAGGACAGATCCCCCCACGGGGATCTGAGCGTCAAAGAGCCATCGCAGGAGGTCCATGTCTGTGTGTCGTTCCTTCCCTGTCAGAACCGCGATGGCTCCGGGGGTATACGACAGCAGAACGCTTCGGAGCCCAAGGGCGCCGAAGATACAGCTGTACGTGCTTCTCTCATCCAGACTTTAACTGTCGGTACCGGAATTTCACCGGTTCAACCGGTCACCGGGGCTTCGCCTGGCCTGCCAGGAAAAACCATCGGTTCGCGGGTCGCGGACTGTCACCGCCGGTTCGGACTTACACCGACCCCGGAGCACGTATGTGTGTTGTTATTGTGCCACAACCGGGTGTGGCTTCTTCTTATTCCGCCGTCGCCTTCCGTAACGAACGGCTGCCTTCTTCGCGGAGCCGTTCGATGGCGGCGGCGGGGTCGTCGGCCCCGTAGACAGCGGAGCCGGCTACGAACACGTTGGCTCCGGCTTCCGCGGCGCGGGTGATGGTTTCCTCGGTGATCCCGCCGTCCACCTGGATGGCCACGCCGATGCCCGAACCGTCAATGGCGGCGCGGGCGCGGCGGATCTTGGGGAGGGTGACGTCGAGGAAAGCCTGGCCGCCGAAACCGGGTTCCACGGTCATGATGAGCAGCATGTCCAGCTCGGACAGCATGTCCAGGTACGGCTCCACGGCCGTGGATGGCCGCAATGCCATTCCGGCTTTCGCACCCCTGCTGCGGAGTTCACGGGCCAGCTTGATGGGCGCGATGGAGGCCTCTGCATGGAACGTGACAGAGGCCAGGCCCGCGTCCGCGAAACCAGGCGCCCAGCGGTCGGCGTCCGCGATCATCAGGTGGGCGTCCAGGGGAACCGGGCTGACCGCCTGGATCCGCTGAACCACCGGCAGTCCGATGGTGAGGTTGGGGACAAAGTGGTTGTCCATGACGTCCACGTGCACGGCGTCGGCGTTGCTGATGCGCTTCAGCTCGGCCTCAAGGTTGACGAAGTCGGCCGAGAGGATGCTCGGGTTGATGCAGCATTGCGTCACGGGGATGCCTTTCGAAGGGTGGCTGGGGTGCGTGTGCCGAAGGGTGGCGTCAGGCCTTTTTCCGGATGAGGGCCAGGAACATGGCATCGGTGCTGTGGACATGGGGCCATAGTTGCGCGGTCAGTTCATGCCCTGCACCCAGGTTTCCGGTGAGGCTGACGGCGTCGAGCGCGGCCCCGGCGTCAAGGAGTTCCAGGTCATCACGTTTCCGCAGGGCGTCCGACACCACGGCGGTGGTTTCGGCGGGATGCGGCGAGCACGTCACGTACGCCACGACTCCCCCGGGCCGGACAGCTGCCAGTGCCGAAGTGAGCAGGTCGCGCTGCAGCGGCCCCAGGTCCGCGAGGTCCTTGGGCGAGCGGCGCCAGCGGGATTCAGGACGGCGGCGCAATGCCCCCAAACCGCTGCAGGGAACATCCACCAGGACGCGGTCAAAGGACCCTGACTGCTCTGCGCCAACCTCGCGGCCGTCCCCGGTGCGCACCTGCCAGGTGTCGTCCGGGACGGCGGACAATGCCTGTTTGACCAGTTTCGCGCGGTGCGGTGCGGGTTCGTTCGCCAGCAACGTGGCGCCGCGTTCCCGGGCCAGCGCGCCGAGCAGGGCCGCTTTCCCGCCCGGTCCGGCGCAGAGGTCGAGCCAGGCCTCAGGCGCTGCGGCATCGGACGCGGCGGTTCCCAGCACCACCGCAGCCATTGCACGGGCCACCAGTTGCGAGCCGACGTCCTGTACCCGGGTGGTGCCTGCGCGAACCGAGGACAACCGTCCCAGGTCTCCACCGCTGGACAGCGCGGAGCCTTCAACCAGTTCACCCGGTGTAGCGCCGTCTTCAAGCGCTTCGTCAAGGTTCCCCAGTCCGGGAAGAGCCACCAGGTTGACCACCGGGGCTGCGTTGTCCGCCTCGAGCAGTGCGTTGATTTCCCCGACGGGACGGCCGTGGGCCACCAATGCCTGGCGCATGGCCCGGACGATCCATTCGGGATGGGCATGGCGGAGTGACGCGATGCGGGTTTCATCGGTTTCGTCCGCTACCAGGAGGTCCAGCCACTCATCCAGGCTGTGGGCGCTGACCTTGCGAAGGACCGCATTAATCAGGGCGGAGGGTCCTGCACCTATGACGGCGCGGGCGAGGCCCACCGTCTGGTCCAGCGCCGCGTGGGCCGGGACGCGCATGGCAAGAAGCTGGTGGACGCCGATGCGCAGCGCATCCAGGACTGCAGGGTCCAGCTGGTCCAGCGGCCGGTCGACGCAGCGCGCCAGGACGGCGTCGTAGGTCCCTTGTCCCCTCAGCGCGCCGTAGCTCAGTTCCGTGGCGAACCCGGCGTCGCGCTTGTCCAGCCGGTGCTGCCGGATCCGGGCCGGCAGGACGAGGTTGGCGTAGGCGTCCTCCTGCGCAACGGCGCGGAGTACTTCGAATGCCACGAGCCGGGCGGGGTCCGCCCGGCGCGTGCGCTGTGCGGGCGCGTTTTCGGTGAAGTTCCGCTGCGGGCCACGGTTCCGCTCCCGGCCCTGGGCGTCGCGGCGGCTGTTGTCCCGCGGGCCGCCCTGGCCACGGCCGTTTTGGCTCGCGCCACGCCCCCGGCCGGACGGGCGGCCCTGCTGTGCACCACCGGAATTCGTACCGGATCCACTCATTCGAACACCACGCCTTCCAGCGAACCAATGCCGCGGGCCCAATCGGGCGCGGCCATCATCTTTTTTCCGGCGGGCTGAATGCGGGTCAGCTCCACAGCGTGGGAACCGGTACCCACCAGCACGCTCTTGCCGTGAACCGCCAGGGCACCCGGTGCGAGGTCCACAACATCCGGACGCAGCCGGACAGGATCGAGCTTTACACGCTGGCCGTCCAGGAGCGTCCAGGCTCCGGGCTCGGGGGTGGCACCACGGGCCTGGCGGCCGATCGCCAGGGCCGGCTGCTGCCAGTTCAAGTGCCCGTCTTCCAGGGTGAGTTTCGGCGCCAGCGATACGTCTCCGGCCTGGGGCACCGCAGATGCCTTGCCGGTTTCGATCGCGGACAGCGTCTGGGCCAGGAGGACGGCGCCGCTGTGCGAGAGCCGTTCCAGGAGTTGGCCGGCCGTGTCTTCCGGGCCGACGGACTCGGTGAGGGTGCCGAACACCGGTCCAGTGTCGAGTCCCTTCTCCAGCTGGAAGGTCACCGCGCCCGTGACGTCGTCGCCGGCCATCACCGAGCGTTGCACGGGTGCGGCACCGCGCCATGCGGGCAGCAGCGAAAAGTGCAGGTTGATCCAGCCGTGGCGGGGAATGGCCAGGGCTGCGGGGGGAACCAGCCCGCCGTAGGCAACGATGGCTGCGACGTCGGGGGCAGCAGCCGAGATCTGTTCGACGGCGTCGTCGTCAACCTTTGCAGCGTAGATGACATCCAGCCCCAACTCGAGGGCCCGCGCAGCAACCGGCGACGGCGTGAGGACGCGTTTACGCCCAACCGGAGCGTCCGGGCGGGTCAGTACGGCAACGACGTCGAATCCGGCCTCGATGAGGGCATCCAGGGAGGGAACCGCGACGGCGGGAGTCCCCGCGAACAGGACCCTCACCCGGCGTTGCCAAAACTGGAGCCGGAAGACAGTCCCGGTGCACCGGGCCCGCCGAAGCTCGCTCCACCGAAGCTGGATCCCACGGTCTTGGCGCGCTTGGCTGTGGTGCGCTCCGTGACGGAGTCGTAGTTGGCGTTGCGGATGGAGCGCAGGGCGGCCTTCCGGTCCTCCCCCTCCAGCCGGTCGGTGTAGAGGATGCCGTCCAGGTGGTCGTTCTCGTGCTGGAAGCAGCGGGCCAGCATGCCCTCGCCTTCGATGGTGACGGGGTTGCCGTGCATGTCCACGCCGGTGACGCGGGTGGAGCGGAAACGGCGTACGGGGAAGCCCAGGCCCGGGATGGACAGGCAGCCCTCCACATGGTCCGGCTGGTAGTCGTCACTGTTTTCGAGCACGGGGTTGATGATGTGCCCTTCAACGCCGTCGATCCGGTAGGTGAAGACGCGCTTGCTGACACCGATCTGGGGCGCGGCGAGGCCGGCACCTTCCACGTCTTCCATGGTTTCGGTCATGTCGGCGACCAGCTTGGCAAGTTCAGGCCCGAATTCCGTCACAGGATCGGCCACAGTGCGGAGCACGGGATCGCCGATGATGCGGATATTCAGAATAGCCATGCGCGGATTTTCCTCACGGTTGGCGGTAATGGGACCAATCCAGTTTAGGCGCTAGGCGGTGCGGGCCTGGGCCAGCGGCGGAGGGGCGATAGGGAGCAGGGCGGTGCCGGCACTGGTGGTGTCTGCCGAGAGCTCCCACACGCGCCGCAGGGCGCAGAACTTCCACCAGTGGTGTTTGAGGACCTCGGGGTTGGCCCGCACCGGGCGGACCTCCGTTTCCCCGATGGCTACCGCCAGCAGGACCGGGTCTTCCCCGTACTTCCACGGTTCCCAGGTACCCGCCACCGGATCCACCAGGCTCTCCTCGGCCTTCATGCCGGCCACCAGCTGCATCACCACTTTGTCGTCGAGGGACTTGACCTGGCCGTCGCGGGTGGTGCCTTTGGTTTTGTAGTCGATGAGGCAGATGCGGCCATTGATCCGCGCCACCAGGTCCAGGGTGCCGGCGTACCCCACTGCCTTGTTCCACACAGTGATCTCCGGAGCAATGGGCTCCACGCGGAAAAGCTCCCACCATTCATCGAACCGCACGGCGAAGGCTTCCTCCCCGTTGGCAGCCAGCGCTTCCCGCGCTTCCTTCATGGCATGCGGGCGTCCCAGGGCTCGCAGTGCAACCTGCTCGCAGTACGTGTGGACACGGTCCCCGCGGCGCGCGGCATCGTCCCGATACGTCTCAGCGGCCTTGGCCGCCCGGTTGATGGCCTGCTTGATCTTCGACGGGCTCCCCAGGCAATCGGACAACAGCGGGTCCTTGGCCAGGCTGCTTGCCCCCATGTAGCCAAACCAGCCGTCAAGGCCGTGCGGCTGCTGGCTGATGACTGTGGTGATGGAAGGCACGGAGAACTGCTCCGACGTGGACCGGGCATACATCCGGCCGTATTCGGTGGCATGGGCGAGGAGCGGATCAGTCATACAAAAGACTCTTTCACAGGGGGCCGACAAAATCTCCGGGAGCCAGGCCCGGGCATAAAAAAGGTCCGCCTCCGCTGCTGATGAGCGGAAACGGACCTTCTGCGGTGGGCGATACTGGGTTCGAACCAGTGACCTCTTCGGTGTGAACGAAGCGCGCTACCACTGCGCCAATCGCCCCGATGCATTTGAATGCTAGCCCACCCGGTGGCCATTTCAAAAATCGGCCTCCAGCTCCCAAAGACAACCCCCGAAGATGTCCCGCTTTCGTGGCCCATCCCTTGGATACGTGCCGCACATTCCTGCATTCCGCGGCGGAATGGGCGGCAGGGAACGCACGAATTACACGCTTGTAAGTCCCGGCATTCCGCGCCGTTGCTGGGATGCAGGGGCATCAGCGAAGCAGCCGGATCAGCCGATTTGGACTTTCCCGGAACCTCCTATATTGTTTTTACTCGTTGGAAGCGAGGAAATGCCGAATCGGCAAGGAATCGAACCTCCAAACTGCGGACGTAGCTCAGCTGGTAGAGCACCACCTTGCCAAGGTGGATGTCGCGAGTTCGAATCTCGTCGTCCGCTCGCAGGACACTGTCACGGCAACGGTTGCTAAACCGGGGCTTACACGGTGGGTTGGCCGAGAGGCGAGGCAGCGGCCTGCAAAGCCGTATACACGGGTTCGAATCCCGTACCCACCTCGGTGAAAACCATGGTTTTTCGGATACCCTCCGGATCAGCATGGGCGATTGGCGCAGCGGTAGCGCGCTTCCCTGACACGGAAGAGGTCACTGGTTCGATCCCAGTATCGCCCACTCGGCAAGGTATCTTGCCAACAGCAGTCCGGCTCCGGCCGGCACGCAATTGCGGACGTAGCTCAGCTGGTAGAGCACCACCTTGCCAAGGTGGATGTCGCGAGTTCGAATCTCGTCGTCCGCTCTCCTTTTTACAACCCATTGGCCGGTCCGCCGGTTCCGGGCGATTGGCGCAGCGGTAGCGCGCTTCCCTGACACGGAAGAGGTCACTGGTTCGATCCCAGTATCGCCCACACTCAAAGCAGCTCGTGACGAGCTGCTTTTTTTGTTGCTGTTTTCGGCCCCATCCGCTGCGGGCGAACGCCAAATCTCCCCAATGTCCTTGGAACTGCCCTCCCACGGGTCTAGGATCGATTGCGCAAGGAGCGACCTGGCTCCGCGACCGAAGGGAGGTGCTCGTGGGACTGATTGACGATCTAAAGGGCAAGGCACAGGGTCTTATCCGCGGAAACGAGCAGACCATCAAGGACGGCATCACCAAAGCCGGCGATTTCGTCGACCAGAAGACCGGTGGCAAGTACGCTGGCCACGTCGACAAGATCCAGGATGGCGCTTCCAAGCTCGTGGACAAGAATGGGACTCCTGGCGAGGCACCTGCCGCAGAGCAGGTCCCTCCGGCCAATCCCGTCAACCCGGCACCGCCGGCTGACAGGACTCCGTAAGGATCTCGGCCGGGGCATTGCCCCAGCACGTCAACGGGGCGCGGGTCCCGCCGGGAGGCGGCGCCTGCGCCTTTGGCGTTTAAATGCCTCATGGCTGCCGGCCGGCGCCACTCTCCCCCGGCAAGGGCCCGACTGGCTGACAGGGCGGCCGGCAGAGGGAGCACACTGCGCAATTGCCTCCCGGGCTGCAACCACGGATAACCTGCCGGTATGGCGAAGTCTTCCGCACCCCTCCGCCCCGGCCGGACGGCCGGGGCCTCCACGTTTGATTCCCGGCCCGTCGTTGCCGGTATTGTCACAGCCCTGGTGGGCTTTACGTCCTCTTTCGCCGTCGTCCTCGCCGGGCTCAAGGCCGTGGGGGCCAACCCGGCCCAGGCCGCCTCGGGCCTGCTGGCACTCACCTTGGCCGTCGGCGTCGGCGTCCTGCTGCTTGCCTGGCGGTCCAAGGTTCCGGTCACGCTTGCCTGGTCCACGCCGGGCGCAGCGCTGCTGGCCACGTCCGGAACGCCCGACGGCGGCTGGCCGGCCGCCGTCGGAGCCTTCCTTGCCGCCGGGGTGCTGATAGCCCTGACCGGGCTAATTCCTGCCCTCGGCCGACTGATGGCGCGTATCCCCGCGTCGCTCGCCCAGGCAATGCTCGCCGGTGTCCTGCTGCAGTTGTGCCTGGCACCGTTTACTGCACTGGGCACCGTTCCGCTCTTCGTGGCCCCGGTCATTGCCTGCTGGCTGCTCATGATGAAGTTCGCCCCGCGCTGGGCTGTGCCAGCGGCACTTGTGGTAGCGCTGGGAGTGATCGCCTTCTCCTTGGCTGCCACGGGCACGGGGCCCGGAACGGGCGGGGTACTGCCGCAACTCGTGTGGAGCACGCCGTCCTTCAGCCTGCAGGCAATGGTGGGCATTGCCCTGCCGCTGTTCGTGGTCACCGTGGCCTCCCAGAACGTTCCGGGCGTGGCGGTGCTGCGGTCGTTCGGCTTTGCCACGCCGTGGCGGGCATCCATGCTGGTGACCGGTGCCGGCACCGTCTTGGGCGCGCCCTTCGGCGGCCATGCCATCAACCTTGCCGCCCTGAGCGCGGCACTTGCTGCCGGCGAGGAGGCCGGCAGCAACCGGGGCAGGCGCTGGGTTGCAGGTTTTACCTCCGGCCTGGCCTACCTGGTCCTGGCCGCATTCTCGGCCGCGCTGGTCACCCTGGTCAGTGCGGCACCGGCGGGCATGCTGGAAGCGGTGGCAGGGCTGGCGCTCCTGGGCACGCTGGCGGCGTCGGTCTCTTCGGCGCTGGCTGATGCCGATGACCGCATCGCCCCGGCCGTCACGTTCCTGATGGCCGCTTCGGGGCTCGCATTCGGCGGAATCGGGTCGGCGTTCTGGGCGCTCCTGGCCGGCCTGCTGGTCAGGACGCTGCTGGTCCCCCGGCGGGAGCGGAAACTGCTGGACGGTGGGCGCGCAGGCGCGAAGGACGGCACCTAGGAACTGCCGGCGACGGGCACTGCGCGGGGCGCCGCCCCGCCGGACGGTCAGGACGGTTCGTGGTTCTGGCCTTCGCGGGCCAGTGCAGTGAGCCTGGACACGGCGCGGAAGTACTTCTTCATATAGCCGCCGGCCATCATTTCCTCGGTGAAGAGCTTGTCGAACGGAACGCCGCTGGCAAGGATGGGGACGTCCTTGTCGTAAAGACGGTCCGCCAGGACCACAAACCGCAGCGCCACGGCCTGCTCGGTGATGGTTTCCACGTTGCGCCACACCACGCCGTCGATTCCGTCGATGAGCTGGCGGTACCGGCTCGGGTGCACGCCCGCGAGGTGGTGGATCAGGGTGCTGAACTCGTCCTGGGCCACCGTCTTGCCGTCGAATTCGGCCTTCATGTGGGAGGACAGTTCACTGTTCTTCAGCGGGGCCGGGGCTGCCGGCAAGCCGCGGTGGCGGAAGTCTTCGCCGTCGATGCGGATAACGTCGAACTGGTCCGCCAGGACCTGGATCTCGCGCTGGAAATCCACAGCAGCGAAGCGGCCATCACCCAGTGAGCCGGGGAGTGTGTTGGAGGTAGCGGCCAGCTTCACGCCGGCGTCCGCCAGTTCCCGCATCAGCCTGGACATCAGGACGGTGTCGCCCGGGTCGTCGAGTTCGAATTCGTCGATGCACACAAGCTTGTAGCTGCTGAGTGCGTCAACAGTTTTTCGGAAGGACAGGGCGCCCACCAGGTTGGTGTACTCAACGAAGGTGCCGAAGGCCTTCGGACCGGGGGCGGCGTGCCAGAGGGAAGCGAGGAGGTGGGTCTTGCCCACGCCGAATCCGCCGTCGAGGTAGATGCCGGCGCGCGAGCTGTCCTTCTTGCCGAACAGTTTCTTGAAGAGCCCGCCGCCGTCAGACGGTGCCACGTTGCCGGCAAACCCCTCCAGGGCCTGGACGGCAGCAGCCTGGCTGGGCTGCTTCGGGTCCGGACGGTAGCTGGCGAAGGACACCTGGCCAAACCGCGGCGATGGATAGAAACCCTTAAGGAGTTCGTTCACCGACACTGCAGGAGTGCGCGCCGCAAGCTGTTCGATCTGTACCAAGGTGGTCCGTTCTGCTGGTAGGTGGTCCCCAGAAAGGATACCGGCTTCGCGGTCCACGTCCCGGCGCAGCGTCGGCGGGACCACCCGGGGTGATGAACCAACATTTCGTCCTGTTAACGGAATACGGACAACGCATCTGCCGCTGGATAGTGTGGGGAAAGGTCCCCATGCAGGAGCCGTTTAGCGCACTGCGCGGCCCTCCCGTGTCCTCGATGAAAGGCCAACACCATGCCCTACCCCGTTGAACAGAATGAAAAGTTCGCCGCCTACGCCCACCCGGAGCGGCTGGTTTCCACCGAGTGGCTCGCCTCCGCCCTGGAGAGTGGCGCCGTTGCCAACGGTGAGCTGGTTGTCGTGGAATCGGACGAGGACGTGCTGCTCTACGAGACCGGCCACATCCCCGGCGCAGTGAAGATCGACTGGCACACCGACCTGAACGACGACGTCACCCGCGACTACGTTGACGGCGCAGCCTTCGCTGAGCTGGCCGCCTCGAAGGGCATCTCCCGCGACAGCACCGTGGTGATTTACGGCGACAAGTCCAACTGGTGGGCAGCTTACGCCCTGTGGGTCTTCACCCTTTTCGGCCACCAGGACGTGCGCCTGCTCGACGGCGGCCGGGACAAGTGGATCGCCGAAGGCCGGGAACTGACCAAGGACAAGCCTGCGCCCGCCCCGGGCAACTACCCCGTGGTGGAGCGCGACGACGCCCCCATCCGCGCCTTCAAGGACGACGTACTGGCCCACCTGGGCAAGCCCCTGATTGACGTCCGCTCCGCCGAGGAGTACACCGGCCAGCGCACCCACATGCCGGCCTACCCGGAAGAGGGTGCACTGCGCGGCGGCCACATCCCCACTGCTGCCTCCGTGCCGTGGGCCCGCGCAGCGGCCGAAGACGGCACGTTCCGCAACCGGGAAGAACTTGACGCCATCTACCTCGGCGAGGCCGGCCTTGCCGCGGGTGACGACGTGGTGGCCTACTGCCGCATCGGCGAGCGTTCCAGCCACACCTGGTTTGCACTGAAGTTCCTGCTGGGCTTCGAGTCCGTCCGTAACTACGACGGCTCCTGGACCGAGTGGGGCAACGCCGTCCGCGTCCCCATCGTCAAGGGCGCCGAGCGCGGCTCCTTCCCCGTCACCGTTGGAGTCTGACTAAGGCTCCCGCGTAAACTGGCCATGATGACTACTCAAGCCTTGCCTTCCGCCCTCGCGGCGATTGTGGACGACTTCCAGGCCCTGTCCGAGCCCGAGCGGCTGCAGCTGCTGCTCGAATTCTCGGAGGGGCTTCCGGAACTTCCCGAACGGCTCACCAACCACCCCGAGCTCCTGGAGCAGGTAGTGGAGTGCCAGTCGCCGCTGTTCCTGACCATCGAAACGGAACAGGACGGCAGCGACGGTCCTGGCACCGCCGTCCGGCTGTTTTTCAAGGCCCCCGCCGAAGCGCCCACCACGCGTGGCTTCGCCGGAGTGCTGCACGAAGGCCTGGATGGGCTCTCGGCGGCGGAAATCCTTTCAGTACCGGATGACATGCCCGAACTGCTGGGCCTCACCCGGGCCATCACCCCGCTCCGGATGAGGGGCATGACGGCGATGCTGGGCAGGATCAAGCGCAAGGTAGCTGCAGCGTCCGGCGTCCGCGCCTGACGCCACGGACGCGTGGCACGCAAAAGCACTGCACAGGGAACCCCGGCCACGGCGGCACTCGCCGCCGCCGGGGTTCCCTTCGTGCTGCACCCCTATTCACATGATCCGGCCGCGGCCAGCTACGGAGCGGAAGCGGCCGCAGTCCTGGGGATCGATCCGGCACGGGTATTCAAGACCCTGATGGTGGAGGTTGAAGGCAGGCTGGCCGTGGGCATCGTCCCCGTCAGCGGGACCCTGGACTTGAAAGCCTTCGCTGCGGCGATGGGGGCAAAGAAGGCCGCCATGGCAGATCCGGCAGCCGCGCAGCGCCGGACCGGCTACGTGCTGGGCGGTATCTCACCGCTTGGCCAACGGCTCCCCTCCCCCACAGTGCTCGATTCCTCTGCTCTGGAGCTGGACACTATGCTCATCTCCGGCGGCCGGCGCGGCCTTGATATCGAACTCGCACCGCTGGACCTTGTCCGGCTTACCAACGCAGTCACCGCACCGATCGGCAGCAAGGCCTAGCTGCCCGGCGGGTCTGATCAGCCCGGCTGGTCTCCCGGCAGGTCCTCCGGCCGGTCTTCCGGCCGGGTGCCCGGGTTGAGGCGCGGCGCGAGCCGTTGCCGCAGCCACGCCTTCACCAGCCGCTCCCAGCGCTCGGGGTCCACGTTCCATTCCTTGGTGTGCCGTGCGTGGTTGAAGGCTTCGAAGGTCACCATTTCAGGGTTCCGCTCGGCCAGCAGCGCGGACGGCTTGTAGGGCACGTACTCGTCGTCGACGCTGTGCAGGATCAGTGTGGGGGTCCGGAGTTCAACGGCGCGTGATACCCAGTCCATGGCCTTGAGGTCCACCGGCGCGGACAGGCCAGTCAGCCTGCGCCCCAGCGGATGCCCCAGCATGAGCTGCCCGTACCGGCCCACCAGCGAGGGTATCCTGTTCAGCTGCGCGTGGTGGGCCAGGACGTTGACCCAGTCGATAACCGGGGCGTCCAGGACCATGGCCCGGATCAGGTGCCGGTACCGGGACAGGTCCGCTGCCTGCAGGCAGATGGCCCCGCCCATGGACCAGCCAAAGAGAACAACCTCCTCGGCGCCGTTGTCCAGTGCGTATCCGATGGCCGCCTCAATGTCCTGCCATTCCGTGGACCCCAGTCCATACCGGCCATCGTCCGCCGAAGGCGCCAGGCCGTCATTGCGGTAGGACAACAGCAGGCTGGTCAACCCCAGCTCCAGCGCCGGACCCACCGCCCGCAGCGCTTCCTGCCGGCTGGCGCCGCGCCCGTGGACCATGAGCGCCCACGTCCGCGCGGTCCCGCCGGCGCGGACCAGCCAGGCCGGCGCCTCGCCGCGCTCCACGGGAATGGCCACGTCCTCGGCGGCATAGCCGACGGCGGCAGGGTCAGGGTAGAGAGCGCCGCTCCACCAGCCCCAGCGGGCGGCAGAAAGGTCTCCGGCGTAGACAGCTTCGACGTCGCGCAGTACCGTCCGTTCCGCGGGCGAATAGGAGACGATGCGGCCGATCCTGGCGTGCCCCCTGCCGCCGTCGAAATAGAAGCCGTACCGGCCGTCTACCGTGGTGTCGTCCGTGGCGGCCAGGATCACCTGCTGCTTTTGCCCGTCGCGGATGACGGCAAGGACCTCCTGGTCTGACGTCCGCTGCCGTGCAGGCGTAATGACGCGGCGGGCGAAATATACGGCGAGCGCTGACGAACCCGCAGCCAGCAGCCCGGTCAGCGAACTACCCGCGATGGCACCGGCGATAGCCCATCGGGTCCCCAGCGACATGCCCGCTGTTTCCGGGGTGTGGGCAGTGTGCTCCGGGCGCGTCCGCAGATAAGAAGCCATGCTCCTATTCTTACCGTCAGCGGCAGGATCACCGCATTCGGGGCCGGCGGGTCCTGTGTGGACCGGCGCCCCGTACACCGTGACAGGCCTGCGTACAGGTAAGTGCGGCGCCCCACGCACAGGGCTAGGCTAAGGCCATGAGCGAACCCATCGTCATCCTGACCGAAGAGCCACTGGGGGCGGACGACCGCCTGAACATCGAACGCCTGGTGGAGGGAGCAGACTCCCGGCTGCTGGTCCTTGTGCCGGCCAATACCGAACGGCACCTGCTGGTGGATTTCCTCGAACACCTCTCCCTCCTGGAAATTGCCGCGGCCTTCCGCGAACTGACCTCCCGCGCGCCGGACCCCGCTGAGGAACGCGCCCACGCCACGGAGACCCTGTCAGCCTCACTTGCCGCCCTGGAAGGACTGGGCGCCGGAGTGGAGGGCGAGGTGGTGGACGGCGGTGCCGTCAACGGACTGGTTGCCAGGGTCAGGGACACCGGCGCCACGCAGGCAGTGGTGATCACCCGGCCGCACGCGGTGTCCGACACCTTCCACACCGACTGGGCAAACAAGGCCCAGGACCAGCTCGGCATCCCCGTCCTGCACCTGTACGCAGGATCGGGATTTATCGGCGACTCCTAGGCGTTGACCACAACATGAGTATCTTCGGAAACAACATTTTCGGGAACAAGGCCACCCACGCTGTCGCGGACCCGGCAGCCGATTCCCACGGCACCGGCGGGGAGGACGGCGGGGCCGCCGTGCAGAAGTCCGACGCACAGTGGCGCGAGGAACTGACGCCCGAGGAGTACCGCGTCCTCCGGCAGGCGGGCACCGAGCGCCCGTACACCGGCGAGTACTGGGACACACACACTGCGGGCGTGTACCAGTGCCGGGCCTGCGGGACCGAACTGTTCACCAGCAACGAGAAGTTCGATTCGCACTGCGGCTGGCCGTCGTTCTGGGCCCCGCTGGCCGAGGGCACGGTCCGCTACATCCACGACCGGACCATGGGGATGGACCGCGTGGAGGTCCGCTGCGGCGCCTGCGATTCACACCTGGGCCACGTGTTCGACGGCGAAGGCTACGGCACTCCTACAGACCAGCGCTACTGCATCAACTCTGTGTCGCTGCGACTCGTCCCGAAGAACGGGGCAGAGGCGGCGGAGGGCACCGTGCCGACGGACGGTACAACGGCGGGCTGATTCAGCAGCCAGTGCCGGCGGGCGGGTGCGGCAGTCAGCTCTCCCGGGTCCGCCCGCCGGTCCGCTCACAGGGCGCGCCCAGAGCCACGATCCCCCAGCGCAGGGCGGGCTCAACGGGCAGGCCACAGAGCTGAGGAATAGTCTTTCTTAGTCTCAATGGCTTTTCAGATTAGTTCTGCTTGCTGCTTGCTACGCTCCAAAGAGAGAAGCAAGCTACGCACAGAAAGGCAGCGACGATGACTGAAACCCTCACCGCCGTCCCCCGGATCTCCGCGGACAACCAGGACTGGATCCGCCTTCGGACCGCAGCGTCAGCCCTCCAGGGCCTGCAGGCCCCCGATGGCTCCGTGCCGGATGCGGCCAGCCACACCACGGCGGCACTGCACGTTGACAGCATTGTGGATGCCGTCCGGGCCCTTGCCCCGGCCTTCCCGCACGACGCCGCCTACCTGGACGCGGTCTGCACCGACTTCATGGCCTGGGTGGCCGGCGGGTTCGCAGTTCCGGACTTCCTCTCCTCACTCCTGTCCTTCCAGCCCCAGGAACAGCGGCAGGACGGCCTCCAGCACCTGGTGGTCTTCCCCATGTACACCCAGAACGGCAGCAGCAGCCGGCTGGTGGAGGCCGTCCTGATCGAGGTCATCTGGCCCGAGTTCATCGCCGGCCTGGAGGCAGGCGACTACTCCAACAAACTGTTTGTCCCCATCCGGTTCGTCGACTTCACCGCAGGCTACGACACCAATTCAGCGGTCCTCTTCCCGGAAACCGTAGGCGTCAGCACCACCCCCAAGTTCACCTGGGGTGCCATCTTTGCCGACCGCGAAGCGGCACGCTTCCGGCGCGTACTCAAAGCCGCTGCGGAAACCACCCGCCTGGAACTGCCCGAGGGCGCCGCTGAGATGCTGGCCGACCAGGACCTGACCGAGGCCACCTTCGTCATGTGGGACCTGATCCACGACCGGACCCATATGCGCGGCGACCTGCCCTTCGATCCGTTCATGATCAAGCAGCGCATGCCCTTCTTCCTGTACTCACTGGAAGAACTCCGCTGCGACCTCACAGCCTTCCGCGAATCCGTGCGCATTGAGAAGGACGACGACGCCGATCCCGAAGCCCGCCGGCACGCCAAACTGGTGCAGTACGCCGTGATCTTCGACCGGATCTTCCGCTTCGCCATCACCGGCAGCCGCGTCCGCAACTACGACGGCCTGGGCGGCCAGCTGCTGTTCGCATGGCTGCACCAGCAGCACGTCCTGCATTGGACCGATACCCGCCTCACCATTGACTGGGACGGGGTGCCGGACGCCGTCATGGCACTCGGGGCACGGATTGACGACCTCTACTGGCGCTCCATTGACCGGCCCAAGACAGCCCATTGGCTGGCAGCCTACGGCCTCATCTCCGGCACCGTCACGCCCAACCCGGCGTCCGTGTGGGCTAAGGGCCCGGACGCCCTCCCCCTGTCCGGTGCCCCGCGGGGCCTGACCGACCAGGTGCTGGACGATGAATTCCCGCTGTCCATGTTCTATGAGGCATTGGAGAAGAAGATGCGCCCTGTGATCGAGTCCACCGCAGGCATCACCGGCAGCTCGGCGCTGTGAGGGAAACCTCCGGCACGCTTCCGGCCCTCACCGTCCTCGTCACAGGCGGCAGCGGAGCCTCGGGCGTGGCAGTGGCCGGCGCCCTACGCGCGGCCGGGCACCGGGTCCTCACGGTGGGTTCCGACCAGCAGCGGATCGAGGCTGCAGCGGAACAGGCGGGCGACGGCGTCACGCCCCTCACGTGCGACCTCGCCAGGCTCGACGACGTCAGGCAGCTCCGCGACGACGTCGCGCTCCAGGCCGGGGCCGTCGACGCCGTCATCCACCTGGTGGGCGGATGGCGGGGTGCGCAGGGAATCCCCGACCAATCCGACGAGGACTGGGATTTCCTCGAGCGGGGCGCCGTCACGACGCTGCGCAACATCACCCGGGTGTTTTTTGACGACATTGCCTCCTCCCCGCACGGCAGGTTCGCCATGATCTCCTCCACTGCCGTGGAAAGGCCGGCGGCCAGCGTGGCCAGCTACGTGGCCGCCAAGGCTGCCGCCGAGGCGTGGACCATGGCCGTGGCGGACGGGTTCCGCCGCGCAGCCGGGGCCGACGGCGGCGGGCAGGCTGCCGCCGTCGTCCTCGTTGTGAAGGCCCTCGTGGACGACGGACTGCGCCGCAGCCACCCGGAGCGGACGTTCCCGGGAGCCACGGACGTGGCCGAACTCGCGAACGCGGTGGTGGGGCTGTTCGACGCCCCGGCGGCCGATCTGAACGGCACCCGGGTCCGGCTGGCTCCGTGACCCGGCAGCGCCCCTCCGCACAGGGGCACCCCACCGCCGCAAGCCATACATAGACTGGGAATGTGAGCAAAGGCATGACAACCACAGCAGAGACCGGCGCGGCCCTTCGGCTGCACGACCCCAACGTGCGGGGCTTCGCCTCGGACAACTACTCCGGCGTCCACCCGGAGATCCTTGCGGCGCTTGCCGCCGCCAATGAAGGCCACCAGGTGTCCTACGGCGAGGACGACTACACCTCCCGGCTGCACGAGGTCATGGAGGAGCACTTCGGGCCCGGCATCGAATGCTTCCCCGTGTTCAACGGAACCGGGGCGAACGTCCTCTCACTGCAGTCCCTGCTCCCCCGCTGGGGAGCCGTGGTGTGCGCCTCCACCGCCCACATCAACATGGACGAAAACGGGGCACCGGAACGCATCGGAGGCATGAAGCTGCTGCAGGTCCCCACCCCGGACGGGAAGCTGACTGCGGAGCTGATCGACAGGGAAGCGTGGGGCTGGGGTGACGAGCACCGCGCACAGCCGCTGGCCGTGTCCATCACCCAGACCACCGAGCTGGGCACCTGTTACACGCCGGAGGAAGTGCGCGCCATCGCCGACCATGTTCACGCGAAGGGCATGAAGCTGCACATGGACGGTGCCCGGCTGGCGAACGCCGCAGCCCACCTGCAGGTGCCGTTGCGGGCCTTCACCAGGGACGCCGGCGTCGACATCCTGTCCTTCGGCGGCACCAAGAACGGTCTGCTGTTCGGCGAGGTTGTGGTGGCCCTGAACCCCGAAGCCGCCCACGGCCTGGTGTACCTGCGCAAGATGAACATGCAGCTGGCATCCAAGATGCGCTTCATGTCCGCCCAGTTTATTGCCCTGCTCGAAGGTGGCCTCTGGCTGCGCTCGGCCTCCCATGCGAACGCGATGGCTTCCAGGCTCCGCGCTGCCGTGGACACCATCGACG
Source organism: Pseudarthrobacter sp. 1G09 (assembly GCF_050038305.1). Classification (NCBI taxonomy): domain Bacteria; kingdom Bacillati; phylum Actinomycetota; class Actinomycetes; order Micrococcales; family Micrococcaceae; genus Pseudarthrobacter; species Pseudarthrobacter sp. 1G09. The sequence goes on along the minus strand of NZ_CP188306.1, from coordinate 1,976,997 downwards.
GCGTCCGGCCCACCCAGAAGACGGAGTCCAACGGGGTGTTTGCCGTGCTGCCCGAGGGAGTGGCGGACCGGCTCCGTGCATCCTTCCGGTTCTACGACTGGGACGAAGCCGCCCGGGAAGTGCGCTGGATGTGCTCGTTCGACACCACCGAAGAGGACGTGGATTCGTTCATCGCGGCCATCCGCCACGAACTGCGCGACTACGACGGCGGGCAGGCCGGCTGAGGCGCACATGACGGCGAGCCTCCCCGGCCAGCGCTGAAGGGTTGCGTAATCTGCCATGGTGAACGCACTTGACCAGGTTCCCCCGGATTTCCTCCACGCTCTGGGAACCCTCAGGAAAGCCCGGTGCCGCAAGGAACTCCACCTCGCGGAAATCCCCGCGCCGGCCCGCCTGGCGCCCTTCGCCGTCGCCCTGGGCGCGGAAGTCATGGCCCAGGGCGCCGGAACCGCAGCACCTCCCCTGCACGGACCGGCCGCAATGGCCCTGGCCGCCGCCGGGACCGGGGAGGACAGCGACACTGAGCTCGCCACCGGGCGCTTCATCCTGCTGCACGATCCCGAAGGCTCGGCAGTGTGGGACGGGGAATTCAGGATCGTCACCTATATCCGTGCGGAGCTGGAACCGGACATGGGCAACGACGAGATGCTCGGAACGGTGGCCTGGACCTGGCTGGTGGAGGCACTGGAAAACCACAATGCTCCCTACCGGGCCGCCGGCGGGACCGCCACACGGGTGCTGTCGGAAAGCTTCGGGACCCTCTCCGAAAGGCCCGGCACCATTGATATCGAACTGCGGGCATCCTGGACCCCCGCCACGCCGGATGTCACGGCACACCTCGAAGCCTGGTCCGACATGGTGTGCACCTTCGCGGGACTCCCGCCCCTGCCCGACGGCGTCACGCCCCTGCCGCAGCGGCGCCGGAACTGACTCCCATGCAGCCCTGCCGGGAGCCTGCCAGCGGACCTTCGGCGCGCAGGACCGGTAAACTGGGGGCATCATGACCCCTAACAACCCGGAAAACACCACGGCCGGCGCTCCGGCTGCTGATACCGCACCCCATATCACCGTGGAGGGCTTTGACAGCCCCATCCCCGAAATCATCGAACTCGACGCCCCCCGTGAGGGCGTGCCCCTGGTCATCGAGACCCAGGCCGGACTGGAACGCTGCGCAGCCGCCATCGCCGCAGGAACCGGACCCGCAGGGGTGGACGCAGAACGGGCCTCCGGGTTCCGCTACGGCCAGCGGGCCTTCCTCGTGCAGATCCGCCGCGAAGGCGCCGGCACCTGGCTGATCGATCCCGAGCCTTTCGATGACCTCGCCATCATTAACGACGCCCTTCGCGGCGTCGAGTGGATCCTGCACGCCGCAACCCAGGACCTTCCGTGCCTCTCAGAGCTGGGCATGTGGCCGGACAAGCTCTTTGACACGGAACTCGCCGCCCGGCTGGCAGGCCTTCCCCGCGTGGGCCTTGCCGCCGTCATCGAACAGCTTCTCGGCTTCGGCCTGGCCAAGGAACACTCCGCCGCCGACTGGTCCACCCGCCCCCTCCCGGAACCATGGCTGCGCTACGCAGCACTGGACGTCGAAGTGCTCAGCGAGCTGCGGGAAGAGCTGGTGGAACTGCTCCAGGCCGACGGCAAGCTGGAGTATGCCGAGCAGGAGTTTGCCGCGATCCTGGCGGCGGGCATTGCGCCGCCGCGGCTGGACCCGTGGCGGAAGACCTCCGGCCTGCACCAGATCAGGGACCGGCGCCAGCTGGCCGCCGTCAGGGAACTGTGGCTGGAACGCGACGCGCTGGCCCGCAAGCGCGATGTCGCACCGGGCCGGCTGATCCCGGACTCCGCGCTGGTGTCCGCCGCCAAGGCCATGCCGTCCACGGTTCCCCAGCTCCTGGGGACCAAGGGCTTCCATGGCCGGGCGGCGCAGCGTGAGGCGCCGCGTTGGCTCCGTTGCATCGCCGCCGCCCGGGACCTGGACGATCTTCCCCCGCTGCACCTGGCCACCAACGCCCCGCCTCCGCCCAGGGTCTGGGCCGAACGCGACCCCGAGGCTGCCGCGAGCCTCGCCACGGCCAGGCCGCTCCTGCAGGAGCGCGCCGACCAGCTGAACCTCCCGGTGGAGAACCTGCTCACGCCCGACTACCTTCGCCGCGTTGCCTGGCGCCCGCCGGCCGCGATCAGCGAGGAATCAGTGGCCGCGGAGCTGCGCGGACTCGGTGCGCGCGAGTGGCAGGTGGAGCTCACTGCACCGCTCATTACCCGCGCCTTCCTGGACCCACAGCCGCTTCCGCCCAAAGAGCCGAAAGCAGCGGTCACCGCGGGCAACTAGCCTTCCGGCGCCCCTCCCATACCGGCCTTGCAGCCTAAGTTACTCGCGAGTAACATCGGACGTACTGCCGCACACCTTGCCATCCTCCGGCATGTGCGCGGCGCCTACGTCTCGATGAGGAGTTACACGTGAGCCACACCGGAAGCGGCGCCACCCGGCGCACTGTCCGCGACGTCGTCTTTGTTGACGGCCTTCGCACGCCCTTCGGCCGGGCCGGTGAGAAGGGGATCCATGCCGGTACCCGCGCCGACGACCTGATCGTGAAGTGCATCCGCGAGCTGCTGCGCAGGAACCCGTCGCTGCCGCCGGAACGGGTGGATGAGGTGGCCATCGCCGCCACCACCCAGACCGGCGACCAGGGCCTCACCCTGGGCAGGACCGCTGCGCTGCTGGCCGGACTGCCCCGCACCGTTCCGGGCTTCGCGGTGGACCGCATGTGTGCCGGTGCCATGACCGCCGTAACGTCCACGGCCGGCGGCATCGGTTTCGGCGCGTACGACGTCGTCATCGCCGGCGGAGTGGAGCACATGGGCAACCATCCCATGGGCTCCGGCGCCGATCCGAACCCCCGGTTCATGTCCGAACGGCTGGTGGACCCCGCCGCCCTGAACATGGGCAACACCGCCGAGAACCTGCACGACCGCTTCCCCGCCATCACCAAGGAGCGCAGCGACGCCTACGCCGTCGCATCCCAGGACAAGCTGGCCGCAGCCTACCGCGAGGGCCGGATCCAGCCCGACCTGGTGCCGGTGGCCGGCCGGAAACCGGGTCAGGGCTGGACCGTGCACAGCGTGGACGAACCGCCGCGCCCGGGGACCACTGTTACCGACCTCGCCGGACTCCGCACCCCCTTCCGCGCGCACGGCCGCGTTACCGCCGGCAATTCGGCGGGCCTCAATGACGGAGCCACCGCCGCCGTCCTGGCCTCGGGCGAAGCGGCAGCTGAGCTTGGCTTGCCGGTGAAGATGCGGCTGGTCAGCTACGCGTACGCCGGCGTGGAGCCCGAAGTCATGGGCATCGGGCCGGTCCCGGCCACCGAAAAGGCACTGCAGAACGCGGGCCTCACCATTGGAGATATCGGCCTCTTCGAGATCAACGAGGCGTTCGCCGTCCAGGTCCTAAGCTTCCTGGACCACTTCGGCATTTCCGACGACGACCCCCGGGTCAACCGCTACGGCGGCGCGATTGCCGTGGGCCACCCCCTCGCCTCCTCCGGCGTCCGGCTGATGACCCAGCTGGCCCGGCAGTTCGAAGAGGACCCGTCAGTGCGCTACGGCATCACCGCCATGTGCGTGGGACTCGGCATGGGTGGCACAGTCATCTGGGAAAACCCGCACCACGCCGATTACAGTGGCGCCACCGGCACCACAGGAACAGCAACCACCGCCCCGGCAGCAGTCCAGACCGAAGGAGCCACAGCATGAGCGCCGCAGATTTCACCGGATTCGCCAGCCTGTTCCCCAAGGAAACAGTGACACATTCCTACGTGCAGGACATTCCGCTTCCCGCTGCCCCCGGCAAGGAAAGCCCCGGAACGTTTGCCTTGGTCACGCTCGACAATGGACTGGACCACAGCAAGCCCACCACGCTGGGTCCCAACACCCTAGTGGAACTCGGTACGGTGCTGGAAGGCTTGCGGGACCGGGCCGCCCGCGGTGAGATCGCGGGCGTCGGGGTTACCGGCAAGCCCTATTACCTCGTGGCCGGAGCCGACCTCTCCGCCGTGAAATCGCTGGAAGAGCGCGAGCAGGGACTCCACATGGCCCAACTGGGCCACGATGTGTATGCAACGCTGGCCAACCTGGGCGTTCCCAGCTTCGCTTTCATCAACGGCACCGCCCTGGGCGGCGGACTGGAAATCGCACTGCAGTCCACCTACCGCACCGTGTCCACCGGCGCCGGTGCCCTGGCCCTCCCCGAAGCCCTCCTGGGGCTGGTCCCGGGCTGGGGCGGTGTCTATTTGCTCCCCCGGCTGATCGGGCCCGAGAACGCCGTCAAGGTGATGATCGAGAACCCGCTCAGCAACAACCGGGCCCTCAGCGGCCCGCAGGCCTTCGACCTTGGCATCGCTGATGCCCTGTTCGAACCCGCCGACTTCCTGGAGCAGTCCCTTGCGTGGGCGGCGAAAGTCATCTCCGGCGGGCTGGTTCCGGAACGCGCCAACGCCGTGGACCCCTCCCACCCGGATACCGCCGGACGCTGGGCCGCCGCGGTGGCGGCGGGCCGGAAGTTCGTGGAGTCCAAGACGTCGAACGCGGCGCCCGCCCCGGCCAAGGTCCTGGACCTGATGGAAGCCAACCGCACCATGAGCCAGGCTGAATCGGCAGCACTCGAATGCGAGACACTGGCCGGGCTGATGCAAACGGATGAGTTCCGCGCCACCGTGTACGCCTTCCTGGACCTCGTCCAGAAACGATCCAAGCGTCCCGCCGGTGCCCCCGACCGCAAACTCGCCCGCCCCGTCACCAAAGTCGGAGTGGTGGGGGCCGGCCTGATGGCCGGCCAGCTGGCGCTGCTCTTTGCCCGCCAGCTGAAGGTGCCGGTGGTACTGACCGACATTGACCAGGCCCGGGTGGACAAGGGCGTCAGCTACGTCCACGGCGAGGTGGACAAACTGCTGGCGAAGAAGCGGATCAGCGCAGACGCTGCCAACCGCACCAAGGCGCTGGTGTCCGGTTCAGTGTCCAAGGAAGCCTTTGCAGACGCTGATTTCGTGATCGAAGCGGTCTTTGAGGAACTCGGCGTCAAGAAGCAGGTGCTCGCGGAGTTGGAGGCCGTCGTTTCGGAAGACTGCATCCTGGCCACCAACACGTCGTCGCTCTCGGTGACGGCTATGGCCGAGGACCTGCAGCACCCGGAACGGCTGGTGGGGTTCCACTTCTTCAACCCGGTTGCCGTGATGCCGCTGCTGGAGATCGTCCGCGCCCCGCGGACCGATGACGCCGTCCTGGCCACCGCCTTCGAACTCGCAAAGACGCTGAAGAAGACCGGCGTCCTGGTCAAGGACGCTGCGGCCTTCGTGGTCAACAGGATCCTGCTGCGCCTGATGGGCGAGGTGACGGCCGCCTTCGATGAAGGGACACCGGCCGACGTGGCGGACAGTGCCCTGAAACCGATGGGCCTGCCGATGTCCCCCTTCACGCTGCTGGCCATGGTGGGCCTGCCGGTGGCCCAGCACGTGCAGGAGTCGCTGAACAGTGCCTTCGGCGACCGGTTCCCGGTCTCCGCCAACCTGCACAAGCTGATCGACAACGGGGTGAAGGGCCTCTGGGAAACCGGGCCGGACGGTTCGGTTTCCATCCCGGACTCCACCCTGTCGCTGATGTCTTTCGGTACCAGCCCCTCCACTGCCGGCCACGTGCTGCGGCGCACGCAGGACGCCCTGGCCGAAGAAATCGGCCTCATGCTGGACGAAGGCGTGGTGGCGGGGCCGGAGGACATCGACCTCTGCATGATCCTGGGCGCCGGATGGCCCATGTTCCTCGGCGGCATCACACCGTACCTGGACCGGGTGGGTGCCTCCGAACGGGTCAACGGCAAGCGGTTCCTCCCGCCGGGCGTGGCGTCAGGCGTGGCCTCGGCTCCGGCCGCGGGCCCGGCCTCCAACTAAGTCTGCCGCAGCCGGCCGCCGCTCAGCACTCGGCGAGCCGGCCGCCGTCGAGGGCCACCAGGCGGTGGGCCGCCGTCCGTGCATAGTCCAGATCATGGGTGACCAGCACGACGGCGGCCCCCTCCGCGGCCGCGGAGCGGACAGCTGCTTCCAGCAGGGCCAAGCCGTCGCCGTCCAGTGCCACGGTGGGCTCGTCAAGGGCGATGACCGAGGGTCTCCGGGCCAGGACGGTAGCGAGTGCAAGGAGCCGCTGGCCGGACGCTGACAGCTCGGCCGGGTGTCCGTGGGCGCCACCTTCGAGTCCGACCGCCGCCAAGGCGGCCGCAGCACGCTCTTCTGCCTGCGCGGTACCCACCAGGCGGTCCAGGCCAAAGCTGACCTCGCGCATGAGCGTCCGTTCGAACAGCTGGTCACGGGGATGCTGGAAGAGCAGGCCCACCTCAGCGGCAGTCTCCCCCACCGCACGCCCCTCGATGTCGCTGCAGTTCACCAGCACGGAACCCGTTGTCGGCTGCAGCAGCCCGTTCAGGTGCCGCAGGAGGGTCGACTTGCCCGCTCCGTTGGGCCCCGTGACGGCAACAATCTCCCCCGGGTGCACCGCCAGGTTGATGCCGGCCAGGACCCGGGGCTGCCGGGGTGGCGGGGCGGCGTTCCTGCTGCGGGTCAGCCACCGGGTTTTCTTGCCGGGCCGGCGGGATTCCGGTGCGTAGCTGAAGGAAACGTCACGCAGCTCCAGCGCAGTGTCGGCGCGGGCAGCGTCCCGTAGTGAGGCCGGAATCGCGGTGGTGCCTGTGGCGGCTGGAACCTCCGCCTTGCCTGTGGAGGCTGGGCGGACGGCTGTGGCGGGTGGCTGCGTGGTCAGGGCCGGCGGCCGGGGGGCTATGGCAGCTCCGCCCACCCGGCGGATTCCCGCAGGAACAAGGCCGGACTCCGGGCCGAGACTGGCAGGATCGCCGGCGGCCGCCAGAGTCCCGTTAGCGAGCACCAGCCACTGGTCCGCTGCGAGCAGGAGCCCGTCGATCACCTGGCTCAGGATCACGACGGCGGTTCCAGACCCCACGAGGTGCCGCACCAGGGCCGCCAGCTCCTGGGCCCCTGCCGCGTCCAGCGAGGCGAACGGCTCGTCCATGACCAGCACGGCAGGCCCGGAGATGACGGCGCAGCCAATGGCCAGGCGCCGCAGCTGGCCGCCGGAGAGCCGGGCAGGACTCCTGTCGAGCAGCCCGGTGAGCCCCAGGAGGCCTGCCGTGCGTTCCACAGCGGCAACCATGGCCGGGCGGGGTACTCCTGCGTTCTCCAGCCCAAAGGCCAGTTCTTCGGCGACCGTCGCCCGGACGGTGGAAAGTGCCGCTGCCGCATCCTGGGGGACAAAGCCCACCTGCCTGCCCCACGCGGCGGGGTCGATGCGCGGTTCGACCCGGTGATGACTTCTTCCGTCACCGCCGGCCATACCGCTCACGAAGTCCAGCCGCGTGCCTGCCAGCTCCAGGTAGCCGGCCAGGGTTCCGCCGCTTCCCGGCGTCAGCCAGCCTGCCAGCAACCTTCCGAGGGTGGTCTTTCCGCTGCCGGACGCACCCAGTACCGCGGTCAGGGTACCCGGCGCGGCGGCGAAGGCGATCCTCTCCAGGACTGGCCCGCCGCCGTCATGGAATGTGAAGCTCTGGATGCCGGCCTGCAGGACCGGACTGGATGGGAGGGTCACGCCCACCCCCCTGCTGCTGCGCTCCACAGGCGCAGGACGACGACGGCAGCCGCTGCGAGCAGCAGCACAGCACGCAAAAGGCGCTGGGCGGTGGAGTCCGGGACGGTGCGGTAGCTGGTCCGCGGTCCGATGCTGCTGAATCCACGCGCTTCCAGCGCCGCAGCGCGGGTACCGGCATCGTCCACCAGCGCCAGGACCAGAGGTACAGCCTGCAGGCGGAACGCAGCGGCCCGGTGGACCAGTCCCCGGCGGATCACCAGCCCGCGGGCTTCCTGGGCGGTGCGGATACGCTGCGCCTGCGCCGCAATGGCCGGCAGCAGGGTGAGCGTGGAGGCCAGCACAAAGGCAAAGCGTCCGCGGACTCCCTTGGCATTCAGGGCGGCCACCAGGTCCGGGACGCTGACGCTGAAGGAGAAGGCAAGGAGCGCCAGGACGGCTGCCCACACCTGCGCGCCCCGCTGCAGGGCGAAGCCCAGTCCTTCGGCCGTGACCCGGGCAGGGCCCCACTCGGCCAGGACAGTGCGGCCCTCGGGAGACGCCAGCCCGTGCACCATCAGCAGGGACAGGGTGAGCGGCACCAGCACTGCCGCAGCCGCCGGCAGTAACCGGCGGGCCGTGCCGCCAGCGGCGGACACGGCGAGGGCACCCGCAACGACGGCGACGGACAGCGGCCAGCTGCCTGCCGCCGTCGTGATCACGGCTGTGCTGCCGGCCGCGGCGAGGCCGGTCAGCGGGTGGACGCGCATGGGAAACGGGATTCAGGTTGCGGGCGTGGAATCCTGTCCTGCCGCCTGTCCGGGCGCCTTTCCGGCCAGGACGTGGTGCCGGCGGACAAACGGGAACTGGAACCTGGTTCGCCGCGGCAGCGCGTACACCAGGATGGCCACCACGGTAAAGACGATGGCCTTGTCCATGGGGTCGGAAATGAGGGCCTGCTTGGTAATGGCGGCCAGCAGGGTGTCGCCCATGGACCGGAAGGCGCTGACGATGGCCCCGGTCGCCACGCCTGAGGTGCCGCCGAAGACGAAGGCGGCCACCGGTGCTGAGACGACGCCGCCGATGATGCCGGTGGCGAAGCCGGCAACGGGTGCCAGGTAGAAACGGCGGAACAGGCCGTAGCGGGCAGCGAGGCCGGCGAGGCAGCCGATCAGCGCAGCGCCTGCGGCGAAGGGCAGGACCGTGGGATTGAAGAAGGACCACACGATGCTGCTGAGTGCACCGGTGGCCGCACCCGCGGCGGGACCGGCCAGGACGGCGATCAGGACCGTACCGATCGCGTCGAGGTAGAAGGGCACCAGCGTGCTGCCGACGAACTGGCCCAGCACGATGTTCAGGACCAGGGCCACTGGAATCAGCACGACGGTGGACGCCGGAAGGCTGGGCAGAACGGCCACGATCAGCAGGATGGCACCCACCAGGAAGCCGGAGAGGGCAATCAGCGCCGAGGCGCTGCCGGGTCCGCCGGTGATGTCCGCGGGCTGGTTGAGGACCAGGAAGATGTAGGTGCCGGCAATGGCCAGGGCACCGAGGATTTCCAGGAGCCGGCGCCGGCGGGCGGCAGCGGGCGCCGGGGACGGCAGCGTCAGGGAGGGCGATGACATGAAGGTTCCTTTGGGGTGCGGCACGGACGGCACGGAAAACCGGGCCGTACGGAACGCCGCCTATGTCACCTCGGCGGCAGGAGCCGGAATGAACCGGCAGACGGAAACAGTCTACCGGCGCTGCGGCGTGCCGGCAGGTGTCCTCCCTTAGACTGCCGGAAGGGGCACCGGCAGTTGGGCTGCCGGCCCGCCCGAAGAACATCGGCCCTCCCTGGCAGGGGGTCCTCCACTGAAAGTCGGCCGCATGCCCCACTACGAACTCGCCATCATTGGATCCGGATCAGGGAACTCGCTGATCACCCCGTACTGGGACGGCAAGCGGGTGGCACTGATCGACGGCGGCGTGTTTGGCGGAACGTGCCTGAACGTGGGCTGCATCCCCACCAAGATGTTCGTCTATCCTGCCGGGCTCGCCGCCGCACCCGCGGAGGCACGTCGGCTGGGCGTGGACCTGAGCCTGGACAAGGTGCACTGGAACGGCATCCGGGACCGGATCTTCGGCCGGATTGACGCCATCTCAGCATCGGGCCGCCGGTACCGGGCGGACGAGCTGGACAACGTTGACCTGTACGAGGAGCACGCGCGCTTCACTGGTCCGCGGTCCCTGCGGACGGACTCCGGGGTGGAGATCACGGCGGACCAGGTAGTGGTTGCCGCGGGTTCGCGGCCGGTGGTGCCGGACGTTGACGGCATGGGCCTGCCCCAGGTGCACACCTCGGACACGGTGATTCGGGTGGACGGGCTGCCCCGGCGGGTGGTGGTGGTTGGCGGGGGATACATCGCCGCAGAGTTCGCAAGCGTTTTTGCCGGCCTTGGCTCCGACGTGACGCAGGTGAACCGCTCCGAACGCCTGCTCCGCGGCCATGATGCAGACATCGCGGGGCGTTTCGCCGCCGCTGCGGCCGAGCGCTGGACGCTCAGGACCGGTTTCGCGATCCAGTCCGTGGAGGACAACGGCGATAGCAGCGTCACCGCCGTCTTCACGGGCCGCGGCGGCGAGCAGCTGCGGGTGACGGCGGACCTCGTGCTGATGGCCACCGGCCGGGTTCCCAACACCGACAGGCTGGGCGCCGAGGCTGCGGGCTTTGACCTGCGCGACGACGGAGTACTCGCCGTGGACTCCAGGCTTCAGGTCCTCTCCGGAGGCGAACCCCTGCCGGGCGTGTACGCACTGGGCGACGCCGCCAACCCGTATCAGCTCAAGCACGTGGCCAACCGGGAGGCCCGGGTGGTGGCCCATAATCTTGAGCACCCGGACAGGCTCCGCAGCATCGACTACACCGCAGTCCCGTCCGCCGTGTTCTCCAATCCGCAGATCGCTTCGGTGGGGCTGACGGAAGAGGAGGCACGGTCTGGAGCTGAGCCCGGATCCGAGGTTGTCACCGCCCTGCAGGAGTACGGCAGCACCGCGTACGGCTGGGCCATGGAGGACCAGGAGGGGGTGGTCAAGCTCGTTGCCGAGCGTTCGACGGGACGCCTGCTGGGTGCCCACATCCTGGGCCACGAAGCGTCCAACCTGATCCAGCCGCTGGTGCAGGCCATGTACCAGGGAACACCCGTCCATGTGCTGGCCCGCGGCCCGTATTGGATCCACCCGGCGCTGATGGAAGTGGTGGAGAACGCATTGCTGGCCCTGGACACCGACGTACCGGCGGACGCCCCGCTCTAGGAGTGAAGGCGGCCGTCAGCCCAACCGGGCGGCCAGGTTGCCGACGGCCGTGATGAGTTCCCGGAACGCCTGCTCCGGGTTGTTGGCCGAGACTATCCGGGCATTCGGTGCGCTCCCCCACAGTCCCCGGTAGTCCGCCACAGTTGTTCCCATCAGCAGCGGTGAGTCCGTCTCGACGTCGATGGTTGCCGGCCGCGCACTGTACTCGAGGGTGCCGGCGGCAACCCCTGCGGCAAAGAAATCGTGGACGTGCGCCATGTAGCCCTGGTCGTACAGCCTGTGGAACTCGAAGTAGAACCGCAGCGCGTCCGAGAGGTGCCGGATGACGCGGTTGTCAGAGGTGCTCCGCCGGCCCTCGGGCTGGTCCGGGAGCACAAGCTCGGGAACGGAGGCACCGGCCGCCTCAGCAAGCTGCCGGACATGGCCAGGCCGCATCTCCATCCGCTCGGTGGTGTCCAGCGAACAGACCACCGGCAGTTTCGCGGCGGGCCTGCCGCGGTAGGCGGCGTACACCTCCTTGGCGGCGTGCGGATCCACGTGGGTGTTCCACTCGGCGGTGGGCGTGGTGTTCCCCTGGTGATAGAAACTTCCGCCCATGATCACGACGCCGGCCAGCAGCTCGGGCAGGTCCGGCTCCTTGCGGAGGGCCAGGGCGAAGTTGGTCAAGGGGGCAGTGATGAGCGCGGTGAGTTCGCCCGGCCGGGCGCGGGCATGGTCGATCCAGAGGTCGACGGCGTTCCGCGCCGAGACCTGCCCGTCCGGTTCGGGCAGGACGGCGTAGCCGATCCCCTGCGGACCGTGCGTTTCCGGGGTGGTGACCAACGGGATGGACAGCGGTACCCGTGCCCCGATCGCCACCTCAACGCCAGGGCGTCCGCACAGTTCCAGCAGCGCCAGGGTATTCCGTGCCACCTGGTCCGCGTCCACGTTTCCGGGGGTTGCCGTGACGGACACGAATTCCGTGTCCGGCAGGGCGGCCAGGTAGGCAAGGGCCAGGGCGTCGTCAATGCCGGTGTCGACGTCCAGCAGGAATGCGGTCATGGTTGCGGGTCCGGTACGTGGTTCGGTCGTTGGGGTTCAGCTGCAGGCTTGGCTGGTGCCGGTTTTCGGGCGCCTAGAAGAGGGCTATCTTGGGCACGGCCGGGAAGATGCTGTCCAGTTCCGCGAGGTCGTCCGCCGACGGCTGCCAGTGGGCAGCGGCCGCGTTCTGCCGGACCTGCTCCGGTTTCGTGGCGCCGGCGATGACGCTGGCCACGGACGGCTGGGCGGCGAGCCAGGAGAAGGCAACCTCCACTTCGCCCAGGCCGCGTTCCTTGGCGAACAGGCTGAACCTGCCCAACTGGTCCCAGTCGGCGTCGTCCACCATGTTGGTGCGTGTGTGGCTGAGCCGTGAACCGTCCGGCGCGTGGCCCGGCGCGTACTTGCCGGTCAGCAGGCCGTTGGCCAGCGGGAAGTACGGCAGGACGCCCAGGCCGAATTCCTCAGCCGCGGGAGTGACCTCCAGTTCCGCCCGGCGGTCCAGGAGGTTGTAGTGGTTCTGGGTGGAGATGAAGCGGGCCCCGCCGAGTTCGCGCGCCACGTACTCGGCCTGGGCAATCTGCCAGCCGGCGCGGTTGGAGTGGCCGATGTACCTGACCTTCCCGCTGCGGACAAGGTCGTCCAGCGCGGACAGGGTTTCGTCGATGGGCGTCTGCGGATCCGGCGTGTGGAACTGGTAGAGGTCGATCCAGTCGGTGCCGAGGCGCCGCAGGGACGCTTCGACGGACTGGACGATGTACCGGCGGGAACCGCGTGCGCCGAAGTCCGGACCGTTGACGCCCTTGGCGTCCATTCCGAACTTCGTGGCCACCACAACGTCGTCCCGGCGGCTGCCGAGCGCCTTGCCCAGCATCGTTTCGCTGAGTCCGGGCTCGCGGCCGTAGTTGTCCGCCACGTCGAACAGAGTGATGCCGGCATCAAGGGCCGCGGAAACGACGGCGTCGGTGCCTTCCTGGGATTCGGTGACGGTGTTGGCGCGCCCCAGGTTATTGCATCCGAGGCCAACCGTGGAGACGGTCAGGCCTGATTTTCCGACACGGCGGTACGTTGTCACAGGGAACTCCTAGAGGCTGAAGCTGTTGGCGGGTTTGGCGGAGTGCTTGAGCTTGAAGTTTTCCGGGTCAGCGAAGGGGGCAGCACCGATGCTGAGCTTGGTGAAGTCGAGGTCCTCGTTGCGGGCGCATACCTTGATGGCGGCGACGGCCTTGTTCACGTCCGGGCAGAGGCAAAAGATGTTGAGCTTGAAGTCGCTGAACCCGCTGCGGTCCACGGTGCCCAGGCCCCGCCAGGCGAGGTGGCTGATGAGGGCGTCGGACGCCTTCTGGGCAAGGTGGTGGTCGCGGGCGGTGCCTTCACGGGTCTTCAGGGCGAACTGGGCCACCACCCAGAACTGGTCTCCGGCGGGGATCTCGGCGTAGCCATCCTCGGTGCACTGTGCGGCGAAGGCATCCATCAGCCCTTCTGCGGCGGCAGCATCCGGTACGTCTGTCTCCTGGGTCTTGCTCTGGTGCCCCACGGCACCGAAATTCATGACGAACTGGCCGTACTCTTCGTCGTACCAGGCCTCCCGGAAGTGGAGGGCGCCTTCGTCGTCGCGTTTGTAGACCCGCATGTTGTCGCTCATATTCGTCCCTTGGTAAACCAGCCGACGTCCGTGCCGTCGAACGGTGCCTCTTGCGCCTTAACGGCCTGGAAAAGTTCTGCCGCGGAAGCCTCGAGGGACTCCGCCAGTGCTGCGGGGTAGTTCATGGCGGCGCGGTGGTCCTCGAACTCGTCCTCGTCGTCGATGAAGACGCCGCGGCCCGCTGTGCTCACCACGTCCAGGTCCATATCAATGACGTGGAATTCGGTAACGTGCGGCCGGATGGGGTTCCACTCATGGGCCACGGCGAGATCGATGTAGATCCGGACGCCACCGGGATGGGCATCATCGTAGAAGGTGGCTACCCAGTCGCCGTCGCGCGGGACCAGGAGGACGGCGTCGGACCTGGTGTAGAACGCAGCGCCGGGCCGGGAACAGAACTCGTTGGTGCCCTGGAAAATCCACCAGCCGTGCCTGTCCTCGCCGAGGTAGCGGCCGGGCACCACCCAGTGTGCCTTGCCATTCCACTTGCGGTTGCGGGCCACTACCAACTGGCCGGGTTCGAGTCCCTGCGGTGTCCTGGTTGCCCCGGGGTGGCCGGTTTCGTGCTGGTCTCCCAGCATGCCGGGATACGCAGGCCCGCCTCGGTCCTCCATCCTTTCTTCTCCCCTCACAGGATGGGAAGGCTGCCGGTGGTGGGGTGTTGCTGCCCCGGCAATGGACGCGCGAAGGGGACCTTTGTCCCCAAAACCTGCGCAACGACGTCGTGCGTAATCTGTTGGGCAGTGAGGCCAACGCGCTCCAGAACCTCGCTGCGGGTGCCGTGGTCAAGGAACTCAACCGGAAGGCCCACTTCGTTCAGGGCTGTGTCCACGCCTGCCGCCCGCATCTCCTGCCGGATCCGCGATCCCACTCCGCCGGCGCGGACGCCGTCCTCGATGCAGATCACCAGGCGGTGGTGCGAGGCCAGGGCAATGATGGAACTGCGGACCGGAAGCACCCAGCGGGGGTCCACCACGGTGGTGCTGATTCCCTGCGCGCCCAGCCGGTTCGCCACGTCGAGGGCGAGCTCGGACATGGCTCCGACGCTGACGATGAGGACATCGTTGGCTGTGGAGCCCGCGGGCCGGCGTGCCAGCACGTCCACGCCGTCGCTGAGGCGTTCCAGCGCTTCGATTTCTGCGCCGACCGATCCCTTGGAGAAGCGGACCACGGTGGGTGCGTCATTGATGGCCACGGCTTCGCGCAGCTCCTCGCGGAGGCGTGACGCGTCGCGGGGCGCTGCGAGGTGGAGGCCGGGGACAATCTGCACCATGGACATGTCCCACATGCCGTGGTGGCTGGCGCCGTCAGGGCCGGTGACGCCTGCCCGGTCCAGGACGATGGTGACGCCGGCCTTGTGCAGGGCCACGTCCATGAGCAGCTGGTCGAAGGCGCGGTTGAGGAAGGTGGCGTAGACGGCCACCACGGGGTGCAGTCCGCCGAAGGCCATGCCGGCTGCGGACGTCAGGGCATGTTGTTCTGCGATTCCGACGTCGATCACCCGGTCCGGGTGCTTGGCGGCGAACTTGTGCAGGCCCACGGGGATGAGCATGGCGCCGGTGATGCCCACGACGTCCTTGCGCTCGTCGGCGATGGCGGCGATTTCGTCGGCGAAGACCGACGTCCAGGATTTCGCGCCCGCAGTACCGGTGGGTTCGCCGGTTTCCGGATCGATGATGCCGACGGCGTGGAACTGGTCTGCCTCATGGGCGCGGGCGGGCGCGTAGCCGTGGCCCTTTTCGGTCATGGCGTGGACGATCACCGGGCCGTGGTAGTTCCGTGCGGTGGCGAGGGCGTGCTCCAGGGCCTGGAGGTTGTGCCCGTCCACGGGGCCGATGTACTTCATGCCGAGGTCCTCGAACATGCCCTGCGGGGCCCACCAGTCCTTGACGCCCTTCTTCATGGCGTGGAGGCTCTTGTAGGTGAACTGGCCCGCCGGGCCGCCGTTCTGGAGCTTCTTCTTCCACCAGTCCAGCGCCTTCTCATAGGCGGGTGCTGCACGGAAGGAGTCGATGGTGGGGCGCAGGGACGCCAGGTAATCGGCGAAACCACCCACTGTGGGTGCGTAGGAGCGGCCGTTGTCGTTGACGACGATGACTACGCGCCGCTTCTTGTCGGCTGCGATGTTGTTGATGGCCTCCCAGGCCATCCCGCCGGTCAGCGCGCCATCCCCCACGACGGCGACGACGTGGCGGTCGCCTTCGCCGGTGAGCTGCCGGGCGCGGGAGATTCCGTCGGCCCAGGACAGTGACGAGGACGCGTGCGAGCTTTCCACGATGTCGTGTTCCGACTCGGCCCGCGACGGGTAGCCGGAGAGGCCCCCCTGCTGGCGGAGGGTGCTGAAATCCTGCCGGCCGGTCAGCAGCTTGTGGACATAGGACTGGTGGCCGGTGTCGAAGACGATGCTGTCACGCGGAGAGTCAAAGGTGCGGTGCACGGCCAGCGTGAGTTCCACGACGCCGAGGTTGGGTCCGAGGTGGCCGCCCGTCTGGGAAACGTTGGTAATCAGGAATTCCCTGATCTCCGAGGCCAGCTGTTCCAGCTGCTGTTCGGATAAATCGTTCAGGTCCTGCGGATTCCGGATGGTGTCCAAGATTCCCAATGACCCCTCCTTCGGGTGGTAGACGTGCCGTTTAACTCTAACGCCTTGGTTCCTGGACAAGGCTCAGCCGGACGGCCGAAGCCCCGGCTGGTCGGTGACCGGCCGGGGCTTCGGAGAGTTCTGCCTGCTGGCAGGCTCCGCTAGTTCGCGGAGATCTGGCGCAGCACGTACTGCAGGATGCCGCCGTTGCGGTAGTAGTCCGCTTCACCCGGCGTATCAATGCGGAGGACGGCGTCGAAGGTCTTCGAGGAGCCGTCTTCGGCCGTGGCGGTGACCTTGAGGGTCTTCGGCGTGGTGCCTTCGTTGAGGGCGGTGACGCCCTCAACCGCGAAGGTTTCCGTGCCGGTCAGGCCCAGGCTGGCGGCGTTCTGGCCGGCCGGGTACTGCAGCGGCAGGACGCCCATGCCGATCAGGTTGGAGCGGTGGATGCGCTCGTAGCTCTCCGCGACGACAGCCTTGACACCCAGCAGTGCGGTGCCCTTGGCGGCCCAGTCACGGGACGAGCCCGAGCCGTACTCCTTGCCGGCCAGGACAACCAGCGGGGTGCCGGCGGCCTGGTAGTTCTGCGCGGCGTCGTAGACGTAGGCCTGGGGGCCATCGGCCTGCGTGAAGTCGCGGGTGAAGCCGCCCTCAACGCCGTCGAGGAGCTGGTTCTTGATCCGGATGTTGGCGAAGGTGCCGCGGATCATCACCTCGTGGTTGCCACGGCGTGAGCCGTAGGAGTTGAAGTCCTTGCGCTCCACACCGTTGGCCAGCAGGTACTGGCCGGCAGGGGTGTCGGACTTGAAGGAACCGGCCGGGGAGATGTGGTCCGTGGTCACGGAATCGCCGAGCTTAAGCAGCACGCGCGCTCCGGTGATGTCCTTCACGGGCTCCGGCTCGGCCTGCATGCCCTCGAAGTACGGGGGCTTCCGGACGTAGGTGGACTTCTCATCCCAGGCGAAGGTGTCGCCGGCCGGGGTGTCGAGTGCCTTCCAGCGGTCGTCGCCTTCGAAGACGCCCTCGTAGCCGCGGGCGAACATGCCCTTGTCGATCGAGGAGTCGATGACCTGCTGGACCTCGACCGGGTTCGGCCAGATGTCCTTCAGGAAAACGTCGTTGCCGGCCTCGTCCTGGCCCAGCGCGTCGTTCTCGAAGTCGAAGTCCATGGTGCCAGCCAAGGCGTACGCGATGACCAGCGGCGGGGAGGCCAGGTAGTTCATCTTGACGTCCGGGTTGATGCGGCCTTCGAAGTTGCGGTTGCCCGAGAGGACCGCGGTGACGGAAAGGTCGTTGGCCTGGATGGCCTCGGAGATTTCGGCGTCGAGCGGGCCGGAGTTACCGATGCAGGTGGCGCAGCCGTAGCCGACGATGTAGAAGCCGAGCTTCTCCAGGTACGGGGTCAGGCCCGACTTGTTGTAGTAGTCGGTGACGACCTTGGAGCCGGGGGCCACGGAGGTCTTGACCCACGGCTTGGAGGTCAGGCCCTTGTCCACGGCGTTGCGGGCCAGCAGGGCTGCGGCCAGCATCACGGACGGGTTGGACGTGTTGGTGCAGGAGGTGATCGAGGCGATCGATACCGCACCGTGGTCCAGCTCGAACTCGCGGCCGTCCGCGGTTTTCACGGCCACCGTCTTGGACGGGCGGCCGTTCGACTTCGGGCCGTGCGCGTGCGGGGCCTGGTCCGTGAGGTGGGTGCCGGAGGCGGTGAAGGACGGTGCGTCCGACGCCGGGAAGCTCTCGTCGATCGCTTCGTCCAGGCTGCCGTCGGCGAGGTCTTCCTTCACGTAGTTGCGCAGGTCCTCACGGAACTGGGCCTTCGACTCGGTGAGGATGATGCGGTCCTGCGGGCGCTTCGGGCCGGAGATGGACGGGACAACCGTCGACAGGTCCAGCTCGAGGTACTCGGAGAACTTGATCTCGCGTGATGCGTCGTGCCAGAGGCCCTGCTCCTTGGCGTAGGCCTCCACCAGGGCGACGTTCTGGTCCTCCCGGCCGGTGAGGCGCAGGTAGTCCAGGGTGACGTCGTCGATGGGGAACATGGCGGCCGTGGAGCCGAACTCCGGGCTCATGTTGCCGATGGTGGCGCGGTTGGCCAGCGGCACGGCTGCAACGCCTTCGCCGTAGAACTCCACGAACTTGCCCACAACACCGTGCTTGCGAAGCATTTCGGTGATGGTCAGCACAACGTCGGTGGCGGTGGCGCCGGCCGGGATGCTGCCGCTGAGCTTGAAGCCGACAACGCGCGGGATGAGCATGGAGACGGGCTGGCCGAGCATGGCAGCCTCGGCCTCGATGCCGCCGACGCCCCAGCCGAGCACGCCCAGGCCGTTGACCATGGTGGTGTGGGAGTCGGTGCCGACGCAGGTGTCCGGGTAGGCACGCAGGACTGTGCCGTTTTCGGTGTTCACCGAACGGGTCATGACCGTGCGCGCCAGGTACTCGATGTTGACCTGGTGCACGATGCCGGTTCCCGGGGGGACAACCTTGAAGTCGTCAAACGCGGTCTGGCCCCAGCGCAGGAATTGGTAGCGCTCACCATTGCGCTGGTATTCGATCTCCATGTTGCGCTCCAGCGCGCCGGAGTTGCCGAAGGCGTCGATCTGCACCGAGTGGTCGATGACCATTTCGGCCGGTGCCAGCGGGTTGACCCGCTTGGGGTCGCCACCAAGTTCCTTGACGGCTTCACGCATCGTCGCCAGGTCCACCACGCAGGGGACGCCGGTGAAGTCCTGCATGATCACGCGTGCCGGCGTGAACTGGATTTCTGTATCGGGTTCCGCGTTGGGATCCCAGCCTGCCAGGGCGCGGACGTGATCGGCAGTGATGTTCGCGCCGTCCTCGGTCCTCAGCAGGTTTTCAAGCAATACCTTGAGGCTGAACGGAAGGTTTTCTGCACCTTCAACGGAGTTCAACCGGAAAATTTCATATTCGGTTCCGGCTACATTAAGTTTGCCTTTTGAACCGAAGCTGTCCACAGTGCTCATCGCAGGACTCCTCTCGCAACAGTTTCATCTTTGTCGCGCGGTTGACCGCCTGCTAGTTAGGTGGCCCTAATTAGCTCAGGACCCGAAAATGGCACACAGCCGCCCGCGAATACGGGGCGCGACGTGGGACTACTACGGCCATCGTAGTCGAAAACGCCGTGGCCATCATGGATGCTGCCGTCACGAACGGGGCGTCAGCAGCGCCACCGTCTCCAAGTGGTGGGTATGCGGATAGATGTCGAAGGCCCGCAGGTTGGCGAGCTCCCAGCCCGCGTCCCGGAAGTAGGACACGTCACGGGCGAACGACGCCGGATCGCAGGATACGTAGGCAATGGCCCGCGGGTGCGCATCCACGAGTTGCCGCGCCACTGCCTTGCCTGCACCGGCGCGCGGCGGGTCGAGGACCAGGGCGTCGAAATTCCGCGGTTTCTGGCGGAGGACACGCTCCACCCGGCCCTGGACAATTTCCACCTGCGGGGCAGCGTGGAGGTTCTTGCGGGCATCCCTGCTGGTTCCCGGTGCGCCCTCGACGGACAGGACAGCGCCGGTCTCCCCCACGGCGTCGGCCAGCACCGCGGTGAACAGTCCGGCGCCGGCATAAAGGTCCGCAACCACCGCACCGTGGTGCAGGAACCCGCCCCCGTGCAGGAAATCTGTGACAGCCCCCACAAGTGTCCCGGGCGCGTCGCGGTGGATCTGCCAGAACCCGGCGCCCGTGACCCGGTAGTCGTGTCCGGCCGCGGATTCCTGTACCCACGAACGGCCCCGCAACCGGGTCACCTCCCCCGATTCGGGGTCAAACCCGGCCGCCGACACGTCATCGGGCAGGGCCGCGGCAACGGCAGCCAGTCGTTTGGGTTTGGTTCCCTCGGCCGGAGCCAGCAGCACCAGCGGGCGGGAACCGTTGGCGGGGGCCGCGACTTCCACCCGTTCGATTCCCTGCAGGTCGATGTTCCACAGCTGCAGGGCATTGATGGCGTCTGTGGCGAGCGGCATCTCCCGAACCGGGAGGACCTGCGTGGAGCGGTGCGCGTGCATGCCAAGCTTCCCCGAGGGCGTCACCGAGAAACTGGCGCGCGTGCGCCACCCCAGGCCCGTTCCGCCGTCGGCCGCTTCCCCCACGGCCTCAACGGCGCCGCTCCAGCCGGCCGGCGACTGCCCCGTCCCGCCCAGCCGCCTGAGCTGTTCGTCCAGCACCTCGGCTTTGAGCCGCAGCTGCCGGTCCAGGCTGATGTGGCCGAACTCCGCACCACCCACCGGAGGATGTCCGTGCCCCCAGGCCCGGGTGGAATCCGCTGCATGCCAAAAGTGGTCCACGCGATCCGGGGAGGCGTCCAGTACGTCGACGACGTCGGCGCGCCAGAACTTCGCGTTGTCTCCGGCGTCGGTGAGCCGCACCCGTACCTTTTCCCCGGGAATGCCGTGGCGGACAAAGATGACGCGGCCTTCATGGCGGGCTACGCAGTGGCCGCCGTGGGCAACGGGCCCCACCTCGACGACAAGCTCCTCCCCCGCATGTGCATCTGTTGTGCTGTTGGCGGCGGCGGTGGTAGTTCTGGGGGTCATTGCACGTCCTGGAGGTTCTTGGCTTCTTCGGATGATTTGAGCTGCCATGGCACGCTGGCCACCATGACTCCGGGTTCGAAGTGGAGCCTGGTCTTGATGCGCAGGGCCGTCTGGTTGTGCACCAGCTGCTCCCACCACTTGCCCACCACGTATTCGGGGATGTAGACCACCACCAGGTCGCGCGGAGAGTCGAGTCGCATCTGTTTGATGTATTCCATGATGGGCGTGACGGTTTCGCGGTACGGGCTCGCCAGCACTGTCAGGGGAACGGGGATGTCCAGTTTCTCCCAGTCATTGACGGTGTGCGCGGTTTCGGCGGCGTCGATGTCGACGGTGATGGCGTCCAGCCGGGACGGGCGCGACGCGCGGGCGTAGGCCAGGGCGCGGAGCACCGGCTTGCGCACGTGGGACACCAGGAGGACGGCGTGGACGCGGGTGGGCAGCGCGCGGGGAGACGAGTCCTCGTCCACGGCCAGTTCCTTGGCCACGTTGTCGTAGTGGGCCCGGATGCTCCACATGATGAGGAACAGGATGAACATGGCGAGCAGCGCAATCCAGGCACCCTGTTCGAACTTGGTGATGAGCACGATCACCAGGACCAGCGCAGTCATGCCGAAGCCGATGGTGTTGATGGTGCGGGACTTCATCATCCTGCGCCGCACGGCCTTGTCCTTGGCGAGCTTCAGCTCCCGGCCCCAGTGCCGGATCATGCCGAGCTGGCTGGCCGTGAAGGAGATGAAGACGCCAACGATGTAGAGCTGGATGAGCTTGGTGACATCGGCGTTGAACGCGATGATCAGCACCAGGGCTCCAGCAGCCAGGGCCAGGACGCCGTTGCTGAAGGCCAGCCGGTCACCCCTGGTGCGGAGTTGGCGCGGCAAGTATCCGTCCTGGGCGAGGATGGACCCCAGCACCGGAAACCCGTTGAAGGCGGTATTGGAGGCGAACACCAGGATGACGCCGGTGGCGGCCACCACGATGTAGAACGGAATTGAGCCCGGGCCGAAGATGGTCTGTGCGATCTGGCTGATGGCCGGGTTCTGTATGTAGTCCTCGGGCAACGGGCTGCCGTTGAGCAGGAACTCCTTGGCCGGGTCCAGGACAATGTGGACCTTTGTTGCCTGGGCCAGAAACATGATCCCTGCCAGCATCGAGGCGCCGATAACGCCCAGCAGAAGCAGCGTGGTGGCGGCATTCTTGCTCTTGGGCGGACGGAAGTTGGGCACGCCATTGCTGATCGCTTCGACGCCGGTGAGGGCCGCCGCTCCCGAGGAGAAGGCACGCAGCAGGAGGAAGGCGCCGGCAAGTCCCACAAGGCCCTCGTCGAAGCCTGCCGCAGGGACGATCGTGAAGGCTGCGGAGGGGGCCTCGCCCAGCTGTCCGGTGGCCACCTGGTAGACGCCCACCGCCGTCATGCCAAAGATCGAGGCCATGAAGATGTACGTGGGGACGGCGAAAACGCTGCCGGCCTCCTTGATGCCCCGCAGATTTACCAGGGCCAGGATGATTACGCCGATGGTGGCGATGGTGGCCTGCTGCCCGTGGAGCGAGGGCACCGCCGTCGTCAAATATGCCGCGGCCGAGGACATGGATACGGCCACGGTGAGGACGTAGTCCACCAGGAGTGCTGAGGCGACAGTGAGCCCGGCGTACTTACCCAGATTCTCGTTGGCGATCTCGTAATCGCCACCACCGGACGGGTAGGCATGGACATTTTGCCGGTAGGACGCCACCACGGTCAGCAGGACCACCATGACGGCCAGGCCAACCCACGGCGAAAAGGCCACGGCACTGACACCGGCCAGGGCCAAGGTGAGCAGGATCTCGTCCGGCGCGTACGCGACGGAGGACAGTGCATCAGACGCGAAGATCGGAAGGGCGATCTTCTTCGGAAGCAGGGTATGGGCCATCCTGTCATTCCGGAACGGCCTGCCCACCAGAACGCGCTTAACCGCGTTGAATATTGTCAGCACTCCACAAAGCTAGTCTGATTCCCGGATGATGTCATGACGGCAGCCAGGCGGCAGGAAGCAAGGGCGCTGCCGGTAGAGTTCTAGCTGCAGAAGCTGGACCGGAATACAGAGGAGATACGGTGGCGCATTTCGTGATCATGGGATGTGGCCGGGTGGGGGCGACACTGGCGCACACACTCGAAGATGCCGGGCACTCAGTGGCCATCATCGACCAGGACGACCGCGCGTTCCGCCGGCTCCGGCAGGGATTCACGGGGCGGAAGGTCACCGGCGTCGGTTTCGACCGGGAAACGCTCAAACAGGCCGGAGTAGCAGAGGCCTACGCCTTCGCAGCTGTATCAAGCGGCGACAACTCGAACATCCTGGCCACCCGGGTGGCCCGCGAGACCTTCCATGTGCCGCATGTGGTGGCCAGGATCTACGATCCCGGCCGCGCCGAAATCTACCAGCGCCTGGGCATCCCCACCGTGGCGGCCGTCCGCTGGAGCGCCGACCAGGTGCTCCGCCGGATCCTTCCGGAGCAGCATCTTGCCGGCGACTACCGCGAACCTTCCGGACGCCTGGTGCTGGCGGAACTGGACCTGGACGCCGGGTGGGTGGGCCACAGGATCAGCGCCATCGAGAAGGCTGCCGGCGTTCGCGTGGCGTTCCTCACCCGGTTCGGAGAAGGCCTGCTGCCGGATGCCGGCACGGCCTACCAGGACGGCGACACCGTCCACGCCATGCTCCAGGTGGACCGCACGTCCCACGTCGCCCAGGTACTGGCCAAGGCCCCCGCTAAGGAGTTGCAGTGAAAGTCGTGATCGTTGGCGCGGGCAGCGTCGGATCGTCCATTGCCAGGGAATTGCTGTCCCACAAGCACGAGATCCTCCTGATCGACCTCAAGCCGGAGGTCATCGGCCGCAGCGGCCTTCGGGGCGCGCACTGGCTGGTGGGTGACGCCTGTGAGCTGAGCACGCTCCAAGGGGCGAAGGTTGAGGAAGCCGACGTGGTGGTGTCCGCCACGGGCGATGACAAGGTCAACCTGGTGGTCTCGTTGCTGGCGAAAACCGAGTTCGGCGTGGGCCGTACGGTGGGCCGCGTCAACAACCCCAAGAACGACTGGATGTTCAACGACTCCTGGGGCGTGGACGTTGCAGTCAACACCCCACAGCTGATGACAGCACTGGTGGAAGAGGCCGTGGAAATCGGCGACCTGGTCCGGCTCCTGACCCTCCAGACGGGCGTTGCCTCCCTGGTGGAATTCACGGTTCCGCACGACTCACATGTGATCGGCAGCACCGTGGGCGACATCGAATGGCCCGATGATTCCACCCTGGTGGCGATCCTGCGGGACCATGCACCCATCACACCCAGCCGGGATGACGTTATCGACGGTGGTGACGAACTGTTTTTCGTCACCACCATCGCGGCAGAGGATGAATTGCGTGCCCTCCTCTCCCGCGATGCTGCCGATACAGCGGCACAACCGGAGGAAGGGGAAACACCCGGCGGTCAAGTGCCTTCAAGCGCCGGCACAGCCTCTGTCGGCGGGGATCACGGCCACGCTGCGAGTGGCAGCGCCGGGCACGCCGATTCTGCTACTGGGAACGGCAGCGCCGCACCCCCTGATACTGAGCACTCCGGCACGACGCAGGATTCCCGGCAGGCGCGGCAGTCGTCCCTGGAGGACGACGGGTTCGACGGGTAGCCCGGCCGGCACCTGTGGCGTACCCGCCGGGGCCAGCGGCGGCCGGCCTGACCAAGTCCCGGGGCACAGGAACTCCCGGCGAGCCTAGCCCTTCGCGGGAGTTTCGCTGCCCGCTGCATCCGCGGCGGCAACGGGACGGGTGACCAGCCAGGCGATCCAGACGCCCAGGATGTACAGCGGGGCGCCCATGATCAGTCGCGTCGTCGCCAGGGCTGCGAGTCCTTCCGGTCCCATCAGGTAGAGCGGGACCTGCACCAGGAGCCGCAGTGCCAGGACTCCGACGATGATCCAGGTGCCCAGCTGGTAGGCACGGACACGCGCCGGATCCTTGCGCCAGTCCAGCCCTTCATTGCGGATAAAACCGAACAGCAGCCCCGCAACCGGCCATTTCACGAAGATCGAGATGACCATCGCAATGATGTACGCCGCGTTGGTGAAGAACCCGGGCAGGTAAAAATCCTCGGCCTTGCCTGTAGTGTTCGCAAGCCACGCGGAAATGCCGACCCCGACAACGCCGGCGAGTGCCTGGGTCAGCGGCCGCCGCTGCACGAGACGCACCACAGTGAACACCGCCGCGGAAGCCAGTGCAGCCACCAGTGACGGGGTGAGGTCCTGGGTCACCGTGAAGGCAATGAGGAAAACCAGCCCGGGCAGGATGCTCTCGGCGATGCCCTGGACCCCGCCCGCGCTCTTCAGGACGTCAACGCGCCCGTCGTGGGTCCTGTGCAGTCCAGCCTTGGCGGCGTAGTCGGCGGCCAAGCCTGCCATTGGCGAGGACTCCCCGCCGTCCCGTGGGCCGTCGTCCCGGGTGTCGTCGGCCGGGGAGTTGCCGGCCTGGTCCCTGGTGGACCGAGACTGACCGGCCTGCGCGCCGTTAGCTCCGGAGTTGCCAGTGGTGTCAGGGTGGGCCGCGCCGGGCGACGGGTCTGGCTGGTGCGCGGTCATTCGTTCTCCTGATGGGAAAGTATTTCGTAGCGCGGGTTGAAGATGGTGGGCATCCCCTCGCTCCTGGACAGCATGCCTTCGATCTTGAGTTCGGTCCCGGCTTCAATGCCGGGAACGCGGCGCCGGCCCAGCCACACGACCCGGAGGCGCGCCCTTCCCGCGCCGGCCCGGCCGGATCCCGGACGGAGGGCGCCGGAGTCGGAGACGATAGCGCTGAAAGCCGCCGTCCGGTCGGCCGGAACATAGGTGACGGACTCGATGCGGCCCTGGCACAGGACGCGCCCCTTGTCCGGCAGTTGGTCCAGGGGAACCGGAGCCCTGCCGTGCGACGCCGGTGATCCCCCAGCCATGGCTTCAGCCAATCTGGGTGATTTCGGGACCGCGTTCCGGCTCCTGGAGGGTAGGAGCGCCCGGAGGCGGCGTGGTGGTTGCATCCTTGGGGAGGCGCAGCTGGAGGAGGTCGCGTGGGGGCATGGGGCTGTCCCCGCGGACCACCACCACCTTCCGGAACAGTGCTTCGAGCGGTTCGGCCGCGTCACGTTCAAGCGCAGCAGGCCCGCCGAGCACGCCGCGGAGGAACCAGCGGGGTCCGTCGACGCCGATGAAGCGCGCCACGCGGAATCCCTGGCTGCCGTCGGGGAGCCCGGCAGGAAGCTTGGCCACGAGTTCTGTTCCGAAGGGGCCTTCGATGTCCTCCACCTGGCCGCCCTGGGCACCGACCGACTGGCCGATCTGGGTGCGGATTTCTTCCCAAAGCTCTTCGGTCTTGGGTGCGGCAAAGGCCTGCAGCTGCAGGCTGGATCCGTTGAGGTCCAGGGTGACTGCCACGACCCGCTGGGTGGCTTCCTCAACCTCGAGGCGGAGCTGGAGGCCCTCGCTGGGGGTGATCAGCAGGGCGCCGAGATCCACATAACCGTCGCGGCTGCTGATTTCAGACTCATCCAAGGGGCCGTTGGCGCGCTGGTCGACTGCCTCCGCTTCGCCGTCTGCGGGCGCGTCGTCAGCGAGCAACCCGTCCGGTGCGTCCGGTTGCTCCGTCTTGGCTTTCCTGCCGAACCCAAAGGCCATGAGGATGTTTCTCCTTTAGTGTGAATGTTCCGGCCGGCCCTGGAAGGTACCGTCGCCGTACTGCGTTGCCCGTGGCACCAACTGCCACGGCCCGAATCAGGCTCCGGGCTGATTGAACCCGCCTGTGGAGCCAAAGCCCCCGGTGCCGCGCACGGACCCGCTCAATTCCGTGACTGGAACGAACTGTGCATACTCGACGCGCTGGATGACCATCTGGGCAATTCTATCGCCGCGCCGCAGCTCGATGGCCTGGCTCACATCAGTGTTCAGGAGAGTGACCGAAATCTCGCCGCGGTACCCGGCGTCGACCGTTCCCGGGGCGTTCACGATGGTGAGGCCGTGCTTGGTGGCGAGGCCGGAACGGGGGTGGATCAGGGCGACGAATCCCTCGGGAAGGGCAATGGCCACGCCGGTGGGGACGAGCCGACGCTCACCGGGCTGCAGGGTAACGTCCTGCCGCGCGCGGAGGTCCGCGCCGGCGTCGCCGGGATGGGCGTAGGAGGGCGCTTCCAGGTCTGGATCCAGCATCTTCAGCTGGACCCGCAGGGTGGGAGCGGAAGCCGGTAGTTCCGGCGCTTCGTCGAAAACGGCATTTGCTGTGGCGGGTTGATCAGTCACAGTCACTCACTCTAACCCGCGCCTCAGGATCAGACCTAGGGTGGGCCCTGAAGGGCGAAGGCCCGTGCCCGGGGCGGACGGCACGTGCGGATTGCCCGCCAAGATGAAATAGCCCGGCAAAGGTGGAAAGCTTGGCCTATGCCCGAAAAAAGCTCCCCTGCCCCCACGCCCAGCCCGTCTAAAGGGTCTTCGGCCACTTATAGGGAGAAGCTCTGGCCCAACGTGTGGATCTGGATCATCGCAGCCGGGATCTCGGCAGCCGGCATCCTGGTGTTTGCACCGATCAGCATGTTCGCCGGCATTACTGCGGCAGTGGTCCTTTTCGTCATCATTGCGGTACTCCTCATCGTGTCGACACCCACCCTCCTGGTCACCGGGGAAACCTTCACCGTCGGCCGCGCCACCATCGAACGCAAGTTCGTCGGCTCTGTCGAACCCTTCAGCGGCGGGGAAGCAACGGCGGAGCGGGGCACCAGGCTCAACGGCCTGGCCTACCTCTGCATCCGCGGGTGGATCGACCCCGTAGTAAAGGTGGAGATCACCGATCCTGCCGACAAGACGCCCTATTGGCTGACCTCGACGCGGCACCCCGAAGAGCTCGCGGCGGCCCTCACCCGCCACTGATACGTCAGTGACGCCCGTGCGGACCAGGGAACGGAACGACTGACAACGCCGGGGCCGTCGCTCTCGGATAGAAACGCGGTGGCATCGCCGGAAAGGCCGGAATATCGCGGCGCGCCCTGCCCCTTGAGGCAAATAACGCCCACCGGGTGGCAGAGTTTCGATTGATAGTGATGCTAGGGTGGAGGATTTTGGATGCAGGATCTACGGCTTGTAGGCGTGCACGACGACGGGACTCACCTCCTGTTGAGCGGGGCCGGCGGCGAGATGTTCCGGCTGCCGATCGATGAAGCGCTCCGGACAGCGGGCCGGTCGGCTCCAAAGCCGACGCCGGAAAGGCCCGCCATTCCGATGTCCCCCCGGGACATCCAGGCGCGGATCCGTGCCGGCGCTACGGCCGCCGACGTCGCTGAACTCTCCGGCCTGCCACTTGCAAAAGTTGAGCGCTACGAAGGCCCGGTCCTTGCCGAACGTGAATACATCGCGCAGCAGGCCCGCAAGGTCGAAGTAGCCACGCCCTCCCCCGGCCACGACGTATACAGGTCCGCTTTCGGCGACAACCCCGCCACCCTGGACGAGATGGTGTCGCACCGGTTGACCGCCCACGGCATTGATCCCTCAGCAGTTGAATGGGATTCCTGGCGCAGGCAGGACGGAACCTGGACCGTCACTGCAAGCTTCCAAGCAAAGACTGACGGCACTGCTGGTATCGGCGAGGAACCGCCGGCCACGTGGACTTTCAACCCCGTCCGGAAGGCACTGCAGAACACCAACCGCTGGGCCCAGCAGCTCAGTGAACTGGAGCCTCTGGATGGACCAGTTCCGGCCCGCCGCCTGTCGGCAGTCTCGGACCGGCCGTTCGACTTCGAAACCGACGCCGATGCGGTGCGGACTGGCCCGCAGAGCGTCGTTGCAGGGCCCGGCAAGGAAGCTGATGGGCTGCTGGACATGCTTCGTTCCCGCCGCGGCCAGCGGCTGGGCGTCGACGAGGACTCGGATGATGCCCTTGCCATGCTCCTGACCCATGGGGTACCGGCGGCTCACCCGCGGCCGTCCGAGGTTGTCCCCGAGCCTGAGGCTGAGGCCGACGTCGAAGAATCTGACAACGGGCAACAGGACGACCAGCCGGATGCTCCCGCAGCAAAGGGCGATTCCTTCGTCCGCCGCCGTGATGCGAGGCCCTCCATGCTGTCGCGCCTGAGCCTGATCCCGCCTCACCGTGACGTCGAGGATGACGTCCTCAGATTGCACGACGGCGTCAGCACGGAAACGCGCGAGGTCACCATCGTCGCGTCCCCGCAGAACAGCGCATCCCCGCAGGACAGCCAGTCCGCTCCGGAACGCCCCGCTGACACGCCCTCCAACAACGCTCCCTCCGGGCGTGACGGCGGCACCAACGCTGGGTTGGACGAGTTGCTGGGCGACGGCCAGCGCCGCTTCGCGTCGAGGAACGACGAGAACCAGTCCGGCGTGAAGGGGCAGTCGCCGGAAGCTGAGGCGCCCGAGCGTCAGCCTTCCCGCCCCAAGCGGTCCAGCGTCCCTTCCTGGGACGAGATTGTTTTCGGCACCCGCAGCGAATAGCGGTACATGGCAGCACCTCCGGCTTTCGCCCGGGACTTTGGATATACAGCTACAAAGACCAGTTCTGCGCCGTGCAGGGTCCCTACGGGACTAGCGGCTGCTTGGCGTGCAGCAACCAGTCTGTCCGGTTTCCCCATGGATCGGCGGGCAGTATGAAGGGTGTCGCGTAGAAGGCGTCCCACAGCGGATCGTCCGGGGAGAGATCGCCGGGTTCTATGGAGTCCTCTCCGAGGAGTTCTCCGTCGACTGACTCGTCGTCCGGTGGGTCGGCGAGCAGGTGTACCGGAAAGATTGCAACGCCGGCAAGTATCTGCTCCTCCAACGGCCACTGAGCTTCTGCTGATCCGCTGGCAGTGGTTCCCTCCGGCAGTTCCCCGGGACGCGTTTCCTCAACCGGCTCCTGCGCTCTGGTTATTGTTTCGGCCACGTCAGTCCCGCCTGTCAAGATAACGTCGCTGCCCGCCGGCAGATCTCCGATGACGCCAGGCACTCTGGCCACGACAGACTCCCCGGCCGCGCCGAAGTCCCCAGTCGCCGCAGAGTCTCTGGCCACCGCAAAGTCTCCAGCCTCGCGGTCGTCTACCGTCCCGCGCGGCTCTCGGGCCCCGCCAACGTCGCCGCCCGGCGTTAAGTCTCCGGCCGCGGCAATGTCTCCGGCAGCAACGTTGTCTCCGGTCAGGACTGGGTCCTGTTTGGGTTCGGGGAGCCGGGGTGGCCAGTGTGGTGGTTGGGGGTCGGGGTGTTGGGCTGGGTAGTGGCGGCCTGTGGGGGATTTCCAGCCGGGTGGTTCGGTTTCGGTGGCCACGGTGGGGGTCCAGCCGCTGTGGTGTTTGAGCCGGTGGTGTTTCGGGCAGAGTTGTGCCAGGTTGCTGACTCCTGTTGTGCCGTGGTGTTGCCAGGCGGTGAGGTGGTCGGTGTCGTTGTCTGTGCTGGGGTTGGTGCAGCCGGGGAAGGTGCAGTGTCCGTCGCGCATCCTGATCCAGCGTTTCATCGCTTCGGTGAGGCGGTAGCTGGTCCGGCCGATCTCGAGGGGCGCCCCGTCGCGGGGGTCGACGAGGACCCGGTAGAACGAGGTTGCCCCGTCGGCGACGAGTTTCCGGGCCATGGCTGCCGGGATGGGGCCGTACCCGTCCAGGACTGCCGGTTCGTCCGTGTGTCCCAGCAGGGTGAAGATCGGGACGGTGACCAGGACGGTGGCTTTCGGGGCGGGGATTGTGCGGAGGTCAACGGCGTAGGGGCCGGTGCCAGTGCTGGTGCCAGTGCTGGTGCTGGTGCCAGTGCTGGTGCTGGCCTCACCGGCCCCCGGAGCCCCGTGGACGCCAGCCACACCACGGGCTTGTTGGCCATCGACGGATCGGCCTGTCGCAGCGGTTCCGGTGTGGGCGCCGAGCAGGAGCGCCGCGGCGGTGTCGGGCCGGAGCTGGGTGAGGGTGCGGGTCTCGCCGGGGCCTTGGAGGCCGCGGGCGGTTGCTGTGGTCTTGTTCCAGATGGCGCAGGCGGTGTCCGCGGGCAGGATCAGGGTAATCGATGCCATCCCGTCGGCGTCGGGGCGGTATTCCATTCGCCGCTCCGCCACACACCTGGCATGCCGTTCCTGGACTGAAACGGGGTAGGTGCGTTCGCGCCAGGTCCTGACTTTCCGGCGGAACAGGTGCGGCACGAGGTCACCGGGCGCGGACCCGCGGGCAGGGTTGGGGGCGTCCGGGTCGAAGAAATGCGCCACCAACGCCTCAGCACCTTCGGGGGCGAGGCAGTCGGTTTCGTCGGCCACGATCACAGCGTGCCGCCACGACATCAACCCAGAAGTCAGCGCACCCGCTACCGGTGGCATCGCGCAGACTTTCCGGGACTGGCTGATGAACGCTGCCGCGGCGCCCGGGCTGAGCGTCAGGACCCCGGCGACCTCCGCCGTCGTGGACATCTCCACAAAAGCCTTCTCGGTGTCCGTGGCATCCGGCGGCGTCATCGCCTCCTGGAACTCCGCGAAATCAGCGGCGTCCCGGGCTTTGCCCGCAGCTACCTGGGCCTCCAACTGCTTCCAGAACGTTAGCCGCTGCAACCGAAGCTCAGACTTCCGCCCCAACACATCAACTGCCTCACCGGCCACGACGTCAGGGTCAGCCCGATCCAGGTCCACGTCCTCAAGAAACAGCGCGTCAAGGCCGGCGACAGAGGCCCGAAGACCCTCCATCAATCCTGCCTCCTCGGCCGGAGCAGCCGCCGAGTTTCCCATAAAGGCATCATCGCGCGAGGGTCTGACATTGGTGCCGGAACGTGCAGCACCTCGGACGGACCTCAGTCGAGGCGCTCCCGATTCCGAGTCCGGGAACGCCACACGAAGTAGCTAGGCCCCGGTTCCCGCGGCCGGTCCCCCGGATCCGTGCCAGAGGCATGCGTCAACGTCGAAAGGCAGGAGCTGGTCCTGCTCAGCCATCAGGTTGGCCCCATGGGCGGTGACACGGCGCATGAAGTGCCGCCTGCAGAGGGTCTCGTACCCCACCACCGGGACGTGGCCGGCGGCAGCAACGGCTCCGTCCACTGCCATGTCCACGTCGCCCACCACCACCTGGGCACCCTCGGTGACCATGACGCCGTCGACCGTCCTGGCATTGTGTGTGGCGCGGCGCCCGCACCAGCACAAAGCCTCAACCTGCAGGACCTGGACGCGGTCAGCGAGCTCGATCAGCCGCTGCGAGCCCGGAAACAGCCTGGTCCGGAAGTCAGCAGTGATCCCGAACGCGAAAACATCCACATCGATCTCGTCCACCACTTTGGCGAGCTGCTCCACCTGCTCGGGCGTGTAGAACTGCGCTTCGTCGCAGATAAGGTAGTCGACGCGCTGGCCGTGGGTCCGACGGCGCATGACTTCCTCCCAGAAGTCCGTGCCGTCCACCACCTCGACGGCGTCGGTTTCGAGGCCCAGTCGGCTGGAGATCCGTGATTCGCCGGCACGGTCGTTTCGGCTGAACCGTACCCCGCCGCGGCCACGGACCCGGTGGTTGTGGTCCATCTGCAGCGCGAGGGTGGACTTGCCGCAGTCCATCGTGCCGGAGAAAAAGACGAGTTCAGCCACGGCGGCGGCCACCCCTGCCGCCGCCGGCGGTGAGGCAAAGCAGGGGAACTTCGCGCTCCGCCTTGGTCAGCGACCCGTGCTGGCCCACCACTTCCATGGCGGTGGGGCGGCTGCGCCGGGTGTCGTAGAGCGCCAGGGAATCCCGGGCGGCGATCATCACGTCGCCAATCCTGCCTTCGACGGCGGGCCGCACCGCACCGAAGAGCCCGGCGGCCACAGCCTCATCCCGGGTGAAAGCCCAGACCTTGCTGCCGAAGCGGTTACGCCATGCGGTGAGCAGCCGGTCCCGGCCGGCTGCTCCGGCGGCCTCCTCGAGGTAGAGGTGGACCATGCGGGGTTCGCCGGCGGTGTGCCGTACGCCTTCCACCAGTGCGGGCTCGGCGGAGTAGTCGATCCGGTGCGGTTCCGGCACGTCCAGCATTCCGTGGTCAGCGGTGAGGAGAATGGTTGTCCCGGCCGGAAGCGAGGTGCTAAGCCGCTTGACGGTGGCGTCGAGTTCCTCGAGCTGGTGTTCCCACTGCTGGGACTGGCAGCCGTAGCGGTGCCCGGCTTTGTCCAGTTCGTTCAGGTAGAAGTACATCAGCGAGGGCCCGCTGCCGGACATGGCGTCCGCTGCGGACGCGGTGCGCGCATGGGACGTGGTGCCGGAGATGAACCGCCCACCGCGCAGGGCTGCGCGGGTCATGGGCGAATCCGCGAACTGGGGCAGGCTGATGGTGGTGACGTCGGCATGTTCGGCCACCCGTTCGAGCACCGTGGGGTGCGGCTGCCAGGCGTTGGGGTCCACTCCCGGGTCCCAGTTCCCCAGCAGGTTGACCACCTTGTCCTGCTGCGGGTCCAGTACGTCGTAGCCCACCATGCCGTGCTGGCCCGGCGGCAGGCCGGTGCCAAGGCTGGACAGGGCTGCGGCGGTGGTGGAGGGAAACGCGGAATCGAGCCAGACGGGCACCTCGCCTTGCCCCGCCTGGATAACCGAGCGGAGGAACGGGGTGTGGGCGGACTTCTGCTTGAGCAGGTTCCGGCCCAGGCCGTCCGCCACCACGACGCAGACCCGCTGCGACGGCGGCAACTTCAGCGTGTTCTGAAACCCGCCGATTCCGAGGCTGGCGGCGGCGCTGGTCAGCACCTCGGCGACGGAACGGAGTCCGTAGGCCGGTGCCGTGGGAAGGTCCGACGCCGGTCCGGACAGTGCGGCGGCAGCTAAAGGGGCGGCCGGGGGTACTTGGGGGCGCTCGTCGGGCATCAGCGCTGCTGGTGGCCGCGGCTGAGGCGCGTGCCGAACACGCCGGCGCGGGGCCGGGGCGGCAGTGACTGCACGTGGGGTACGGGCGAGGTGGACCCGGTGTTGACGGCCCGCAGGGCGCGGGCAAAGAGCTTCGCGTCCTGGACTGCCTGCAGCCCGTCGGCCTCCGCGCTGATCCGCAGGACGATGTCCTCCTGCGCAATCGTGCCGGTGTAGCCGTGGTCTGCTTCGCATTGGGGATCGCCGCAGCTGGCAGGACCCATGTCCAGGCGCTGGCCACCTGACCAGGCGATGGACAGTGTCAGTTCCCGCACGGGATCGGAGGTCTTGTAGTTCTGCGGCTGGGCGTACATGTAGCTAAGGACCACCGAACGGATCTGGGCCACGGGAACAGACTCCGTGGAGATCTGGGCAACGATCTGCTCGCCTGCTTCATCCAGCTGCTGGTCGTCCACGTGGGTGATGACCAGCATGTCCGCCGTGAGGACCAGCACCGTGATGTGGCGGCGGACCTCAGCACGGTCGAAGTGGGTTTCCAGGTGCACCAGGTGCGCCACGCAATCGCGGCCGTCCAGGGCGTCGTCCACCACGTCCGCCACGAGGCGGGGATAGAAACCGGCCTTCTGGAGGGCACCTTCCAGGCTTTGGCCCTGGGAACTGTGGCTGTGTGAGCTGTGCTGGCGGATGGCCTGGTTTTCGTTGCCGGGCGTTTCAGGCGCCGAGGCGGGAGGCTGGGAGCTCATTCCCCCATTTTCACAGATGCGCCGCTCACTTTGCCAACCGCCCGCTCCCCGCCGGGGACAAACGAACGACAAACTCGGCACAGACGAACGACAAACTCAGGACAAGCGCGCCACAAACACCGGCAGATGGCGCGGCCGGCAAGCCCATGCATCGACCCAGCGTCAGCCCCGCATGGCCCGCCGTGCGCTGTCCGTGCGTTGGGCGGCGTTCCCGATCCGGACGTCGGCCGCCAGGATGGTGGCCCCGTTCGTCCCGCAGAGCACGGGGTTGAACTCCACCAGGGCAATTTCGGGGTGGTTGTCCTTCATCCAGGCAAGTCGGCCGGCCAGGTCCTCCAGGGCGGAAACGTCGACGGGGGGAAGTCCCTGGTAGCCGAACAGCTTCCGCGCCGCCCGGGGCGCCCGGATAAAATCGTGGACGTCCGCGGCGGACAGCGGCGGCACCCGGTGCGACCAGTCATCCAGCAGGTTAACAGCATCGCCTGCCAGGCCGAAGGAGATGACCGGTCCCAGCAGCGGGTCCTCAATGGCCCGGAACGTGCACGCCTGGCCTACCGGTGCCATGGACTGCACCTCCAGGGCCGGATCGCCATAGAGGGCAAGGGCGCGGCGCATCTGGAGAACATCCCGGCGCAGCGACTCGGCGTCCTGGATGTCCAGGCGGACGCCGCCCAGGTCGAGCCGGTGCCGCAGGGCGGGGTCCGTCGTCTTCACGGCCACCGGCCAGCCGAGGCCCTCGGCGGCTTCCACGGCTTCGTCAGGAGTGTTGAAGGCCGCGGATGGCAGCACGGAAATGCCGTAGTACCCCAGGAGGGACGCTGCCGCTGCGGGGTCCAGCTGCTTGAGCTGCTCCCCCTTGACGTCGCGGAGCTGTACTTCGATCTCGGCGCGGGCCCGGGCGGGATCGCAGCCCGGCGGTTCCACGAAGTGGCCGTGGTCCCGCGACACCCATTCCGAATACCTCACCACGGCGGCGAGCGCTGCCACGGCCGCGCCGGGGTTGGAGAAGCACGGCACGGCCTTGTCTGCGGCCCCCACCATGCCTTCAACGTAGACGGAGTCGTCCAGGATGCCGGTAAACGCCGCCACCACGGGCTTGCCGGCCTCGGCGGAGACGTCGGCCAGGGATTCCGCGATGCTGTCCACCGTGAGTCCGCGGGCCGGCAGCAGTGCTGCGACGGCGGCATGGACGTGCGCCGGACGCAGCGCCTCAAGCAGCGCTGAGCGCAGGGCGGGCAAGGCCACCGAGCGGCCGGCGTCGAGGTCCACCCCCGTCACCAGCTGCTCCACGCTGAGGCCGTGGTCTGCTGCACTGTCCGCCACTACCTTGCCCAGCGCCTGGGAGTTGCTGAGGATGGCCAGGCCGGGCCCGGCGGGCAGCGGCTGGCCCGCGACAACCTGGGCCACATCCACCAGCTGCTCGATGGTTTCGACGCGGATGACGCCGGACTGGCGCAGCATCGAGTCCAGCGCCCCGCCCGGAGCCTGGGTGGTGCGGACGGCGTGGCCCGGCGGCAAGCGCAGGCCCATGGTGTCGGACTTGGCCACGATCACCGGTTTGGTGCGTGCCAGGCGCCGGGCGATGCGGGAAAACTTGCGCGGGTTGCCGATCGATTCCAGGTAGAGGCCCACGGCGGAGGTGTCTGCGTCGTCTTCCCAGTACTGCATGATGTCGTTGCCGGACACGTCGGCACGGTTCCCGGCGGAAAGGAACGTGGACATGCCGAGGCGCCTGCGGCTGGACGCCGCGTACAGGGACACGCCAATGGCTGCCGACTGGCTGAACAGCCCCAGCCCGCCGCGGCGCGGCAGGGTGGGCGCCATGGAAGCGTTGAGCCGGATATCGGGATGCGTGTTGATGATGCCCAGGGAGGCCGGGCCGATGACCCGCATCCCGCTGGCGCGCGCCTGGCGCACAAGGTTCCGTTGCCGCTGAAGGCCGCGTTCGCCGTCGTCCGCGAACCCTGCGGAGGCGATCACCAGGCCTTTGACACCGGCGGCGGCGCAGTCCTCCACGACGGAGGGAACCTCCTCGTACGGCACGGCGATCACCGCGAGCTGCACGGGCTCGGGCACTTCGGTCAGCCGGCCGTAGGACAGCATGCCGGCCAGTTCCAGCGCCTCGGGATTGATGGCGTAGACGGGCCCGGAGAAGCCGCCTTCCACGATGTGCTCCAGCAGTTGGTAGCCCACGGTCCCCCACTTGCGGCTGGCTCCGATGACGGCCACGGACGACGGCGTCAGCAGGTCCCGCACGCTCCTCGCCTCGGCACGGTGCTCGCGGGATTCCATGACGGCCCGTGATTTCTCGGTGGGGTCGATGTTGAATTCGAGGCTGACCACGCCGTCGTCGAAGTGGCGTTTGACGTCATAGCCGGCATCCGAGAAGACCATGAGCATTTTGCGGTTCTCGGGCAGCACCTCGGCGCTGAAGCGCTGGATCCCGTTTTCGTGGGCCGCGGCGGCGAGGTGTTCGAGCAGGATGGAGCCGATTCCCCGGCCCTGGTGCGCGTCGGCGATGTTGAAAGCGACCTCAGCCTCGGTGGGATCATCCAGCCGGTCGTAGCGGCCGATACCGATGATTTCCCCGCGCATGGTGATGACGAACGCCACCCGGTCCTTATAGTCCACTTCGGTGAACCGTTTGAGCTCCTTGGCTGACAGCCGTGCCTTGAAGGCGAAGAAGCGCATGTAAATTGAGTTCTGCGACTGTCCGGTATGGAAGGTCTGGATGGCCTCTGCATCGGACGGATGGATGGGCCGCAAATGGGCTGTCCCGCCGTCGCGCAGGACGACATCGGCTTCCCAATGTTCCGGATATTCGCCGTCCCCGGGCTGATCCACCATAGGCTTAGCCTAGCCAAAAACTGCCGCAGCGCAGCAGCACCCTGCCCGGCAACCCCAGTAACCGAAGGATTCACCACCCCCATGGCCCGCCGCCAAAGCCCAGCACCCGTCGCGGACACCACTCCCTTCACGGAGAACATCGTCGACATCGACGTCACTTCCGAGATGGAGGGTTCGTTTCTGGAGTACGCGTACTCCGTGATCTACTCGCGGGCACTGCCCGACGCCCGCGACGGGTTGAAGCCGGTGCAGCGCCGCATCCTGTACATGATGAGCGACATGGGCCTGCGTCCGGACCGCGGCCACGTGAAGAGCGCCCGCGTGGTGGGCGAAGTCATGGGCAAGCTGCACCCGCACGGCGACACGGCGATCTACGATGCCATGGTGCGCATGGCACAGGACTTTTCGCTGCGGCTGCCGCTGATCGACGGCCACGGCAACTTCGGCTCACTCGACGACGGCCCGGCGGCCCCGCGGTACACAGAGGCCCGCCTCGCGGCGGCGGCGCTCACCCTCACCGACCACCTCGACGAAGACGTGGTGGACTTTGTCCCCAACTATGACAACCAGCTGACCCAGCCGGATGTCCTCCCGGCGGCTTTCCCCAACCTGCTGGTCAACGGCGCCACCGGCATCGCCGTCGGCATGGCCACGAACATGGCCCCGCACAACCTCGTGGAGGTCATCTCCGCCGCCAGGCACCTGATCGCGAACCCGGAGGCCACCCTCGAGGACCTCATGCGCTTCGTCCCCGGCCCGGACCTGCCCACGGGCGGACGGATCGTGGGACTGGACGGCATCCGGGACGCGTATGCCACCGGCCGTGGCTCGTTCAAGACCCGTGCCAAGGTGGAGGTGGAGCAGCTGTCGGCCCGCCGCACCGGCCTGGTGGTCACCGAACTTCCCTACATGGTGGGCCCGGAGAAGGTGATCGAGAAGATCAAGGACGCCGTCAACGGCAAGAAGCTGACCGGCATCAGCGACATCGTGGACCTCACCGACCGCAAGCACGGGCTGCGGCTGGTCATCGAGCTGAAGAACGGCTTCAACCCGAACGCCGTGCTCCAGCAGCTGTACCGCTACTCGCCCATGGAAGATTCCTTCGGCATCAACAACGTGACGCTGGTGGACGGCCAGCCGCAGACGCTGGGCCTGGTGGACCTGCTCTCCGTCTACGTCAACCACCGGATCGACGTGGTCCGCCGCCGCACCATCTTCCGGCTGGGCAAGAAGAAGGACCGGCTGCACCTGGTGGAGGGCCTCCTCATCGCCATCGTGGACATCGACGAAGTCATCCAGATCATCCGGTCCTCGGATGAGGCGGCCGCAGCCCGTGAGCGCCTGATGTCCATCTACGACCTCACTGAGATCCAGGCCAACTACATCCTGGAACTGCGGCTCCGGCAGCTGACCAAGTACTCCCGGATCGAGCTCGAAAAGGAACAGGACCAGCTGCGCCGCGAGATCGCCGAACTTGAAGCCATCCTCAACTCCGAGGAACTGCTCCGCTCGCTGGTGTCCGATGAACTCGCAGCAATTGCCGAGGAACACGGCACGCCCCGCCGGACCATCCTGCTGGAGTCCGAAGCCGTTTCCCCCACCGTTGCGGCAGAACTTGCCGGCAGCAAGAAGGGCAAGCCCGCTCCCCTTGCCCTGGAGATCGCCGACGACCCCTGCTGGGCCATCCTGACAGCTTCGGGGCAGATCGGGCGCACCAGCAACCAGGAGCCGCTGGCAGAGGCCGGACCGCGGAACAAGCACGACGTGTTTACATCGGTGGTGAAGACCTCAGCGCGCGGTGAGATCGCTGCCATCACCTCCCAGGGCCGGATGCTGCGCCTTCAGGTGATGGACATGCCGGTCC
Organism: Pseudarthrobacter sp. 1G09; assembly: GCF_050038305.1. Taxonomy (NCBI): domain Bacteria; kingdom Bacillati; phylum Actinomycetota; class Actinomycetes; order Micrococcales; family Micrococcaceae; genus Pseudarthrobacter; species Pseudarthrobacter sp. 1G09. The sequence continues at coordinate 1,938,021 of NZ_CP188306.1, read as the reverse complement.
TGCCTCCTGTGGCGGGCCTGCCCAACATGGCCGGTGGTGTCCCGGCGAAGGACTTCCTGACGCTGCTGAAGGGCGAAACCCTGGTGGCATTCACCCCGCTGGACGAGGTTCTGGCCATCGGCACCGCCCAGGGCGTGGTGAAGAGGGTTCAACCGGACTATCCGCTGAACCGCGAGGACTGGGAAGTCATCGCGCTCAAGGACAAGGATTTCGTGGTGGGCGTGGCACCGGCCGCGGCTGATGACACCGAACTGGTGTTCCTGACTGCCCAGGCCCAGCTGCTGAAGTTTGCCGCCTCTGCCGTGCGTCCGCAGGGCCGGACGGCCGGTGGAATGGCCGGCATCAAACTTGCCGCGGGCGACCGCGTGACGTTCTTCGGCGCGGTGCGCGCCCAGGACGAGGCCGCCGTCGTGGTCACCATTGCCGGCACCAACGGCGCCCTTCCTGGGACTGCCCCGGGAACGGCGAAGGTGACCGCGTTCTCCGAATACCCGGTGAAGGGCCGTGCCACCGCCGGGGTGCGTGCGCACCGGTTCCTGAAGGGCGAGGACACGCTGCTGCTGGCGTGGGCCGGTCATGGTCCCGCCAAGGCGTCCTCGGCCGCGGGCGTCGCCAGGTCACTTCCGCAGGAGCACGGCCGCCGCGATGGTTCCGGCATCCCCCTGTCCCAGGCCGTGGACGTGGTGGGTGCCGCGATGGCGTGGCCGGAGGCCGCCGACGAGGCTTAAACCGCACTCGAGGAGAAGTCTGCCCGCCACCGCTGCGCCGGATCAGGGTTCCCTGCTCCAGTTGTAGGGCGTGGTGGTGGAGACCTTGACCAGTCCGTACCGCTCAAGGATGGGGCGCGAGTACTCGGTGGAGTCGCTGTGGATCAGGGTCTTGCCGAGCCGCAGGGCGGACCGGGCACGCTGTGCGGTGAGGGCCCGGTAAATGCCTTGTCCGCGCCACGGCGCCAAGGTGGCCCCGCCCCAGATGCCGGCGAAGTCCGTCCCTGCTACCGGTTCCAGGCGGCCGGCACTGACGATGCGGCCCTCGTGGCCTGCTGCCCATAGCTCGGTTCCGTCGCCGGCGGCCAGCCGCCGCAGCAGGTCTTCGGCCCGCGCTTCCGAGATGCTGTCCCCGAAAGCGGCATCCTGCATGGCGCTCACGGCGCGGACATCCGCTGGCTCGGTGACCTGCCGAAGCCACACCCCGGGCGGCAGGGGAACGTCCGCCACCAGGGCGGCAGCGGCACCAATCATGATCGATTCAGCATCGGCGGGCACGAAGCCGTGGGCCAGCAGTGCCCCGTGCAGCCCCGACGAGGAGTCATGCCCGCGGGTCTTCCACTCCACGGACTGCACCGCAGGGTCCGCGCGGAAGTGCGCCACGGCCTGGCCCACCCACTCCGCGACAATGGCCGCAGACGCCCCGCCCAGGCCAGCGCAGGTGACGAACCCGCGTCCGCCGTCGAACGTGGCCAGCCGGAGCGGGCCGAGCGGGACCACTGACCTGGCGCCGGCAACTTCGGGGGCGAGGCGCAGTTGGGAGTCGTAAGCGGCGAGGAACCGTGTGGCGTCCGGGTGCTTCATTGCTTGTACTTTCCGATGGATGGATGTGCGCGTATCAGGTTTCAAATGCCGGGCGGTCCGGCTTCTTCGGCAGGACGTGCCGCGCTTCCGGGCCCCGGGGCGCGGGCTGCGCGGGTGCCGGGCCCCATGGCGAGGGCGCCGCGAACGGCCAATGTAACAGCTCTCCGCTTAGACTGCTGCCATGCCTATCGTGCCTGATGAGAAGGACTGGACCTGGGTCCTGGACCGCCCCTGCCCCGATTGCTCGTTCGACCCCTCCACCACCACACCGGCAACGGTCCCCGGCACCATCGAAAACATGTTGCCCCGGTGGCGGGCCGTCCTGCGCCGGCCGGAGGTTGCCGAGCGTCCCGACGACAACACCTGGTCCGCGCTGGAGTATGCCTGCCACGTGCGCGATGTGTTCAGCCTGTTCGACCAGCGCCTTAACCTGATGCTGGACTCCGACGACGCAAAGTTTGAGAACTGGGACCAGGACCTGACCGCCATCGAGAAGGACTATGCCAACGCCGATCCGGCAGTGGTAAACACCGAGCTGGCTGCCGAGGGGCAGCAGGTGGCGGAGTCCTTCGCCGGGGTCCGCGAATCCGACTGGGACCGCAAGGGGCTGCGCAGCAACGGTTCCGAGTTCACGGTCCTGACGCTCGCGCGCTATTTCCTGCACGACGTCGTCCACCACCTGCACGACGTCGACGGATAGTTCCGCCGGTGAGCCGGCCCCCCCTGCGGGGCCGGCTGCGGGGCCGGCTGCGGCGGAGTCCCTTGCGCGGGCGGGCGTCCCGCGGTTGCCGGCGCCGGAACCCGGCGCAGGGCGCGTTCGCGTCAGGTCCGCAGCTCCGCCGCTGCCCGGCCGGGCTCCCGGAGTTCCTCGGCCGGCGCAAGCGCCAACCGAACGTCCCCGGCCTGGATATCGGCGGCGTGGTGGGTAACCAGCACCACGGTCCGGTCCCGCAGGCCGGCCCTCAGGTCCTGCAGCATGTCCTTGGCTGATTCGGCATCCAGGTGCGCGGTGGGTTCGTCCAGCAGGATCACCTCGGCACCGGTCATCAGGGTGCGGGCCACCGCGAGGCGCTGGCGTTCGCCGCCACTGAGGAAAGCGCCACCGGGACCGATCCGCGTGTCCAGTCCCGCGGGCAGCCGTCCCATCAGCGCGGTAAGGCCGACAGCGGCGATCACCGCTGCCATGTCATGTTCGGTTGCGCTCTCCCCCGGATTGTCCTGTTCCCGGGTGTCTTGTCCCCGTGTGTCCTGTCCCCGCCGGTCGGGTTCCGCCGCGGCGCGCCCCAGCAGCAGGTTGCCGCGGATGGTCGAGTCAAAGAGGTGGGCCTCCTGCGGGCACCACGCCACCCCGCCGGACACGCGGACACTCCCGTCGGCCGGCGGCAGGAATCCCAGCAGGACCGAGAGCAGCGTCGATTTCCCCGAGCCGGACGGGCCTGTGACGGCCAGCCAATGCCCGGGCCCGGCAACGGCATTGAGCCCGGTGAAGACCGGTGCCCCGCCGGGCCACGCCGCCGCGAGGTTCGCCAGCTCCAGCCCGGGAACACCGCCGTCACGCTCCTGCACTGGCTGCAGCCCGTCTCTGGTGCCGCCGTCGTCGTCCTGGGCGCCGGACGCGTCCAGCGCCCCGGACGAAGCCACGCGCTGCAGCACCGCGCGCAGTGCCGGGAACTGGCGTACCGCCGTCGTCATCGCTGAATAGGGTTCCACCAGGGCCAGCAGCAGCAGGACCACGACGGCGGCCGTTGCCGGCTCGATCCGTCCATCCAGTACGGCGGGGGTGGCCAGCCACGCGCTGGCGAGCGCTGCGGCTCCGCACGCGGCAGCGGTGACTGCGTGGCCCAGGCCCTCGGCCCATGCCGACCGCTGGGAGGCACCGGTTGCCTTACGGTCTTCGCCGCGGAGTCCGGCCAGTACCCGCGGCGCCACACCGTTGGCGGACAGCTCTGCCCGGGCATCCAGGGCGGCCGAGATGCGGCGCAGCACGCCGGAGCGCAGCACCTGCTCCGCCGTTGCCGACTTCCGGTCGCCCCAGAGCGCAAGCGCGGGCGCCAGCACCAGGCTGGCCGCGACGGCGGCGATGACCGCCGGGAGCGCCGGCGGGACCACCAGCCAGGTGGTTCCCAATGCCAGCACCGCGACTGCCACGGCCGTGACGGGGGGCAGCACCACCCGGGGCAGGAGGTCCCGGACGGTGTCGACGTCGTCGATTACGGTGCCCAGCACGTTGCCGCCCTGGAGGAGGCGGCGCAGGGCCAGGGCCCGGCGGCTCAGTGACGCCCACAGCCTTCCCCGGAGCCTGGTCAGCGCGGCGAACACGGCATCGTGCAGCAGCAGCCGTTCCCAGTACCGGAGCACTGCCCTTCCGATGCCGAAGAAACGTACGCCAACAATGGCGGTGAGCAGGTAGAGGATGGGTGGCTGCTCGCTGGCGCGGATGATCAGCCAGCCGGACAACCCGGACAACGCCACCGCGAAGAGCGCTGCGAAGGTGCCCACTATGGCGGCCGCGACGAATTTGCCCCGCACCGGCGCCAGCAGCTGAGCCAGGAGTCCCATGGCGCCTCCGCCGGAGCGGCCCGCGGTCCCGTCCTTGGCGTTGTCAGCGCGCGGGTTTGTGGTGAGACGCGTGGCCGCCGGCGGCGCCGCTGAAATCGCGGCAGGAAGGCCGGCGGAAGATGCCCTGGCCGGCAAAGTCTCCGGTTGGTGCGAAGGTTCCGGCGCCGTGCCACGGCCGCCAACTGGCACCAGCACGTCGGCGAGGCTGCGGGTCCGCTCCTCATGGGCCACGAGGATGATCGTGACCTGGCCGCGCAGCCCGTGGATGGCGTCTTCGACGGCCTGTGCTGAATCGCTGTCCAGGTGCGCGGTGGGCTCATCGAGCAGGAGCACTGTTGCTCCGGCGTCGATCCTCGCCAGCCCGCGTGCCAGCGCAACGCGCCGCAGCTCTCCGGGGCTCAGCTCCGCAGGGTGTTTCGAGGCCAGGTGGCCGGCCCCTGCCCGGGTGAGGCAGGCGCGGGCGGTTTCCTCAGCCAGCGCACTGTCCCGGGCGTTGCGGGGGTTGGCGCCGAGATAGAGCAGCACTTCGTCCAGCACTCTGTCGGCCACCAGCACGGGATGCTGCGGCACCCAAGCGACCGCGGTCCGGTCCAACCCGGTAACTGTCCCGGAAACGGAGGTCCCTCCCCCGTCCCCGATGGTGCCGGCCAGGACGCCCAGTACCGTGCTCTTGCCGGCACCGCTGGGGCCGTCCAAGGCGGTGATGCGGCTCTGCGGCGCCTCAAATGTCAGGGGTCCGACGGCGGCGCGGGACCTTCCGCGGTAGGTCACGGTGAGGCCGGTGACGGTAAGCGGCGCTCCGGGCCGTCCCGCCGGCACGGCAGGCAGCGGCTTCGCCTCGGGGGCGTCCGTGGCCGCAGTGACGCCGGCCAGGGCCACCCGGCCGTCGTCGCTGGCGTGGTGCGCCGTGCCCAGCTCACGAAGCGGCAGGTAGCAGTCCGGCGCAAGGATCAGGGCCAGCAGCCCGGCTTCGAGGGGCATGTCGCCGTGCACCAGTCGCACGCCGATGAACACGGCAACCACGGCCACGGAGATGGTGGCAATGAGTTCCAGTGCCAGGGCGGAGAGGAAGGCGGTGCGGAGGGTCCCCATGGTGCGCGAGCGGTATTCCTCGGAGATCTCTTCGAGGGCTTTGCGCTGGGCTGTGGCCCGGCCCAGGCCCACCAAAACGGGGAGTCCCTTTGCGAGTTCCAGCATGTGGGCCGAAAGCCTGGCCAGCGACGCCTGGGCCTCGCGCACGTTGTCCTCGGTGTAGCGGCCAATCAGCACCATGAACAGCGGCACCAGGGGCACGGTCAGGACGATCACCACTGCGCTGACCCAGTCCGCGAAGAGGATCCTGGCGCCGAGCAGCAGCGGCACGGCGGCGCAGTTCACGAGAGCCGGCAGGAACTGCGTGTAGTAGCTGTCCAGGGCATCCAGGCCCCGGGTGGCCAGCACGGCGAGGCCGCCGTCCGCCGGGCCGGTTTCCCGCACCCCGTTGCGCAGCGTCCGCTCCAGGAGCCCGGCCCGCAGTTCCTCCTTGATGCCCAGCGCGGCGCGCCGGGCGGCCACAGCTTGCCCCCAGACGGTGATGGACCGCAGGACCACGCCGGCCATACCCAGCGTGATCTGGTCCGGATGCACGGCTTCCCCGGCAGCCAGCCCTGCAAGCGCGGCTGCCACCGCCTGTCCCATCAGGACGAGCGAGAGTGCCTTCAGCGCCGCGAGAAGGCCGAGCCAGTAGACGGCGGAGCGGGTTGCCGGCCCCGCCGGGAGCATGGGCCGCACGTCAGCCCTTGGTGGTGAACGCCTTGACGGCGATGGCAGGCAGGAAGCTGTGGGCCTCCGGAATGGAATCGGTGCTGACCCTGCGGCGGAACACCCAGTACGTCCATGCCTGGTAGGCAATCACGAGCGGAAGTCCGAACGCGGCCACGATGGTCATGAGCCCCAGGGTGTAGTCCGACGACGACGCGTTGGAAATGGTCAGGTCAAAGGCGGTGTCCAGGGTGGAGGGCAGCACCACCGGGAACACGGCACCGAAGATGGAGGCCGTGCCGAGCACCAGGAAAGCGCCGAGCGCCAGGAACGCCCTGCCTTCGGCACCGGCGCGGGCCAGCATCCAGGCGGTGGCGGCAGCGGCCACCGCGAGCACCACGAGGGCCCAGGTCCAGGGTTTGCCGTCCAGGAACTGGATGCTGAGCGCCCAGGCAGCGATGGGAAGGATCAGCACCGGAAGCAGGCGCACGAACCAGGCGCGGGCACGGTGCCGCACCTCGCCGTCGGTCTTCAGGGCAAGGAAGGCCAGCGCGTGGACCAGCGAGAAGCCCACCACGGCCACCCCGCCCAGTACGGCGTAGCCGCTGAACCAGGCAAAAGGGCCGCCTTCGCGGTCGCCGTTGGCATTCAGGGGCAGCCCGGTGGTGGTCAGGGCAAGCGCGGCACCAACGCCGAAGGCGGCGAAAAAGGATCCCAGGGCAATGGCCCAGTCCCACCGGGCACGCCACCGGTCCGTGTCCACCTTGCCGCGGTACTCGAAGGCCACGGCGCGGAAGATCAGGGCCACGAGGACCACCAGGAGGGGCAGGTAGAGGGCCGAGAACAGGGAGGCGTACCAGAGGGGGAAGGCTGCAAACGTGGCGCCGCCGGCGGTCAGCAGCCACACCTCGTTGCCGTCCCAGACCGGGCCGACCGTGTTCAGCAGGACGCGGCGTTCAGTGTTGTTCCGCGCGAAGATCTTCATCAGCATCCCCACGCCAAGGTCAAAGCCCTCGAGGAAGAGGTAGCCGGTCCACAGCACCGCAATGGCGATGAACCAGATGGTGGGCAGCAGTTCCATTGTCGAAATTCCTCTGCTCTTAGTAGGCGAAGGCCAGGACGTCGTCGGCGGGTTTGGCGCCGCCGGGTCCGCCGGAGCCGGGCGTTTCGTCCTCGTTCTCATCGGCGGGGACATGGGCCAGTTCGGGCATGGCGGACACCACGCCGCCGCGGATGTACTTCACCAGCAGCTTGACCTCCACCACCAGCAGTACTGCGTAGACCGCGGTCAGGGTGACCAGTGACGCCACCAGCTCGCCCGCCGAAACCCCTGGTGAGACGGCCGCGGCCGTGAACATGAACACCTGGTCGATGCCGCTGGGATCGGGGTTCGGGGCCACCACGAACGGCTGCCGGCCCATCTCGGTGAAGATCCAGCCCGCGGCGTTGGCGCCAAACGGGGCAAGGATGCCGAAGATGGCAAGGCGCATGAGCCACGGCGATTCCGGCACCGTGCCCTTCCGGGTCAGCCACAGGGCCACCACAGCCGCCAGCGCGGCGAGTCCGCCGAAGCCGATCATCATCCGGAAGCCCCAATAGGTGACCTCCATGACCGGCAGGTACTCAATTTCCTGGCCGGCACGCTCACCATAGATGGGGTTGTCCGGCAGGTGGGTGCCGTAGTTCTCCTTGTACTCGGGCAGGAGCGTGTTCACGCCCTTCACCTCGGTGGTGAAGTCGCCCTTGGCCAGGAAGGACAGGATTCCGGGAACCTCGATGACGGCCACAATGTCGTCGCAGTTCTGGGAGCCGATGTTGCCGATGCTCAGCACGGAGAACCCGGTGCCGTCGTGGCAGGCCGCCTCCGCTGCAGCCATCTTCATGGGCTGCTGTTCGAACATCAGCTTGCCCTGCAGGTCGCCGGTGACGGCGGTTCCCGCGAAGGAGATCATGGCCACCACGGCACCGATGCGCAGGGAGCGGATCCAGACGCTGTGGTCTGCCCGGTCGCGGCCGGGGATCGTAACGGACTCGCCGGGAATCACCTTGCCGTCGGAACCGACGGTGTCGATGCCGTCGCGGCGCCGGCGCCACAGGTGGTACCAGGCGATGCCGAGCAGGAAGCCGCCGGCCACCGCAAGGGCGCCGAAGAGGGTGTGCGGGACGGCAACAAGGGCGGTGTTGTTGGTGAAGACGGCCCAGGCATCGGTCATGACCGGTCGTCCGTCGATCATTTCGACGCCCACCGGGTGCTGCATCCAGCTGTTGGCCACGATGATGAAGTAGGCGGAGAAGACCGATCCGATCACCGCCACCCAGAGGCAGGCCAGGTGGATGCCGGGTTTAAGCTGCTTCCAGCCAAAGATCCACAGTCCCAGGAAGGTGGACTCAACGAAGAAGGCCAGGAGCGCTTCCAAGGCCAGGGGTGCACCGAACACATCGCCGACGAACCGGCTGTATTCGCTCCAGGCCATGCCAAACTGGAACTCCTGGACGATGCCGGTGGCCACGCCCATGATGAAGTTGATGAGGAAGAGCTTGCCCCAGAACTTGGTCATCCGCAGATATTCGGGCTTGCCGGTGCGGTGCCAGGCCGTCTGGAGGATGGCCACCACCAGGCCCAGGCCGATGGTCAGCGGGACCATCATGAAGTGGTAGACGGTGGTGATGCCGAATTGCCAGCGTGCGATTTCCAAGGCGTCCAACGCAGGTCCCTACTCTAGGCCAACTCAAACTTCTACGTTTCGTAGAAGTTCAACTTCTACAGAGTGTAGAACAACTTGCTGTCCGACGGAAAACGCACCGCCGCTACCAGCATGCGGCTTGACGGCCGGACGCGCCACGTGTTCTACCCAACGTAGAAAGTCCGGCGGTTTCAGGGTAAATTTGAACCTGTAGTTGTTTAATCGTTGAGCAGTCACCGGCGCAGGAAGCGCGCGGTGCGGGGACAAAAAGGAAAAGTGCAATGGCTAGTCTTGGTGAACTGGAACGGGCAGTGATGGACCTGCTCTGGGCGGGCCAGGAAGCAGCCACGGCCAACACGCTGCGGGATCAGTTGGCCCGCACGTCCGCCGCGCAGGGCGGCCCCGGCCATGAGGGCAAGGAGCTCGCGGTGACCACGGTGCTGACGGTGCTGTCGAGGTTGGAAAAGAAGGGCCTTGTGGAGCGGGAACGCGGAACCCGTCCGCACCGCTACCAGGCGGTCTCCAGCCGGGCGGACCACACGGCCGAACTCATGCACGAGGTGCTGGGGTCGGCTCCGGACCGCGAGGCCGTACTTGCCCGGTTCATTGGATCCGTCTCCGAAGGTGAAGCCGAAACACTGCGCAAACTGCTGGGTCACGTCTAGCCCACCATGTTCTGGGCCTCATACCTGCTGGCGGTCCTGGCGATCTTACTGGCGTGGCCGGTACCCATCCTGCTGTCGCGCGCGCAGTGGCCCGCGCGGTCGCCGTTTACGGCCATGCTGCTCTGGCAGGCCATCGCCCTGGCAGGTGGCCTGTCGATGATCGGTGCCATGCTGGTGTACGGCCTGGAGCCCATCGGGGACAACCTGATCGCAGGGCTCCGGTCGCTGGCCGGCATGGTGCTTTTCAACGCCCCCACCACGGCCCTGGGGTTCTGGCACATCTTCGCACTGTCTGCAGCAGCCTTGCTGACGGCCCACCTTGTCTTCACACTGCTGCTGACCTACTACCGGATTCAGCGGCAGCGGCGGCGCCACCGCGAGCTGCTGGCCCTGCTGGCGTCCCCGTCAGGCCAGGACACCGCCACGCTGGTCATCAGCCATGATTCCCCGGTGGCCTATTGCCTGCCCGGCGGAGCACGGTCTGTCACCGTCCTGTCCGACGGCCTCATGGCGGCCCTTGAGCCCGAAGAGCTCCAGGCCGTCCTGACCCACGAGAACGCCCACCTGAGCCAGCGGCACCACCTGCTGCTGTGGGCGTTCGCTGCGTGGCGCCAGGCCCTCCCTTGGCTGCCCACCACGCGTTTGGCGCAAGAATCTGTGAGCTCACTGATCGAGATGCTGGCCGACGATGTTGCCCTTCGAACGGCCAGCAAAGCCACGCTTATCAAGGCCATCGCCATCGTGGCCAGCGGTTCGCCTGCCGGAACGAACGGGCACGGCGGCGGCCAGGCCGCTCCCGGTATGGCGTTGTCCGGCCTTGAAGCTGCCGCCGGAACCGGCGGCTCCGACTCCTCCCGCACCACGGCGTCCCGGGTCAGCCGCCTGCTCTCGCCACAACCCGAACTGCCGCGGGCCACCCGGAGCCTGGTCCTCACTGTGTGCGTGCTGTTGCTGGCGCTCCCCACCGCCCTGCTGGTGGTGCCCGGCCTGCTGGGCTGAACCTCCCGCCGTCGCGCTTTCCAAGCGGATGCTGCGCCGCGCGGAGACCGGTGGGTGCGCCGTCAGCCCGGCCCAGCACCCGGCATCAGGCGTCGATGCGCTCCCGGTCCAGGCTTGCGGCGCCGGCGATGATGAAGTCCTTGCGCGGAGACACGTCAGAGCCCATCAGCAGGTCAAAGGTCTTCTCGGCCTCTTCCAGTTCGGCGATCCCCACTTTGCGGAGCATCCGGTGCCGGGGGTCCATGGTGGTCTCGGCCAGCTGCTCCGCGTCCATTTCGCCCAGGCCCTTGTACCGCTGGATGGGTTCCTTGTACCGCTTGCCTTCCTTGGCCAGCCTGGCCAGCAGCACGTGCAGCTCGGCCTCGGAGTAGGTGTAGATCATCTCGTTGGCCTTCTGGCCGGCGTTGATCACCTCCACCCGGTGCAGCGGCGGGACGGCAGCGAACACCCTTCCCTTCTCGATCATCGGGCGCATGTAGCGGAAGAAGAGCGTCAGCAGCAGCGTGCGGATATGGGCGCCGTCCACGTCGGCATCCGTCATCAGGATGACCTTGCCGTAACGGGCCGCACTGATATCAAAGCTGCGGCCGGACCCTGCGCCCACCACCTGGATGAGGGCCGCGCATTCGGCGTTGGAGAGCATGTCCCCCACGGAGGCCTTCTGCACATTGAGGATCTTGCCGCGGATAGGCAGCAGTGCCTGGAAATCGGAGGACCGTGCCAGCTTGGCAGTCCCCAGCGCCGAGTCACCTTCCACGATGAAGAGTTCGGAACGTTCGACGTCGTCCGTCCGGCAGTCTGCGAGCTTGGTGGGCATCGAGGAGGTCTCCAGCGCGTTCTTCCGCCGCTGGGTCTCCTTATGCACGCGGGCCGAGATGCGCGACTTCATCTCGCTGACGATCTTCTCGAGCAACAGGGCCGACTGCGCCTTGTCGTTGCGGTTGGCGGAGCTCAGTTTGGCAACGATCTCCCGTTCCACCACCTTGGCCACAATGGCACGGACGGCGGAGGTGCCAAGGATTTCCTTGGTCTGGCCTTCGAACTGCGGCTCGGCAAGGCGGACGGTCAGGACTGCCGTCAGGCCGGCAAAAATGTCGTCCTTTTCGATCTTGTCGTTGCCGGCCTTAAGCTTGCGGGCGTTGGTTTCCACGGCTTTGCGGAAGGTCTTCACGAGCGCCTGCTCGAAACCGGACTGGTGCGTTCCGCCCTTCGGCGTGGAGATGATGTTGACGAAGCTGCGGACTGTGCTGTCGTAGCCGATGCCCCACCGGATGGCCACATCCACCTCGCAGTCCCGTTCCACTTCTGCCAGCTGGCTGTGGCCGCGCTCATCGAGGACGGGGACGGTTTCCTTGAACTTGCCCGATCCGTGCAGCCGCCAGACGTCGGTCACGGGCGGGTCTGCGGCCAGGAAGTCGACAAACTCGGAGATGCCGCCGTCATGATGGAACACCTCCTCGTGCGGGCCGGCCTCGCCCGGGGTTCCGGGGACCCGGCGTTCATCACGGACGGTCAGCTTCAGGCCCGGCACCAGGAAGGACGTCTGCCGTGCGCGGGCCGCCAGTTCGTCGTAGGAAAACTTTGCGTCCGGGGTGAAGATCTGGCGGTCCGCCCAGTAGCGGATGCGGGTGCCCGTGACGCCGCGCTTGGCCTTGCCGACGATGTCGAGCACCGAGTCGTCAACGAACGGGGTGAACGCAGCCGCAGGATCGATCTTGCTGCCAACATCCTTGAACCGGCCGGGCTCGCCCCTGCGGAAGGACATCCGGTAGGTCTTCCCGCCCCGGTCAACTTCCACGTCCAGCCGGGATGACAGCGCGTTGACCACCGAGGCGCCCACGCCGTGCAGGCCGCCGGACGCCGTGTAGGAGCCGCCGCCGAACTTGCCGCCGGCGTGCAGCTTGGTAAAGACCACTTCGACGCCGGTGAGTCCCGTCTTGGGTTCCTTGTCGATGGGGATGCCGCGGCCGTCGTCGTGGATCTCCACGGAGTTGTCCGCATGCAGGATGATGCGGATGTCGTGGCCAAAGCCGGCCAGGGCCTCATCCACGGAGTTGTCGATGATTTCCCAAAGGCAGTGCATCAGGCCGCGCGAGTCGGTTGAGCCGATATACATGCCCGGGCGCTTGCGGACGGCCTCCAGGCCTTCCAGGACTGACAGATGCCGGGCGGTGTACTCAGAGCTTGGTGCCACTGGTGATGAACTCCTTCAGGGACGGAACAGCAGGCGCATAAAGCGCTCCCTCTAGGGTAGTCGGCCCCGGCCCGGAGCTGCGGTTGCCACTCTTTGCGGCCCGTGTGGACCCGACCACTCAGCCGCCGCGTACCAGGCAGGGGCCAATCTTGACCGAAGCTTGCGGATACGCGGTCAGCGAACTTGGTCCATCCTTGCGATGGTTTGGATACGAATACTGGTTATATAGACATACAGATCTACTAAGGAGGCCGATTATGACAACAGCAGTGGCAGACCGCACACTCAACGCACTCGACCGGTGCGACCGTTGCGGAGCTCAAGCGTATGTCCGGGTTGTACTCGAGTCCTCCGGCGGTGAGCTGCTGTTCTGCGGCCACCATGCCCGTGCCGTCGAAGCGACGCTCAAGCCCCTGAGCTCGGACTGGCACGATGAGACGGCCAAGCTTCACCAGAAGGAAGCCGTGGAAATCGACTAGGGACAGCACAATGTCCAAAGGGTGGGACCCCTCCGAACGGAGGGGTCCCACCCTTTTGTTTTAACGTTGCTGCGATGCAGGTTCCGGCTCGGCCGAACCGGGCCTGTTCTGCTGAACGGGTTCGATTCAACCGAATGAGGCCGGGAACGGCAGTGGGCCGGTCCGGACCCCTGCTGGAGGGATCCGGACCGGCCCGCTGACCTGCCTTGCTGCCGGAGCCCGGCGGCGCGTGATGCCTAGTCGAGGTAGTCGCGCAGCACCTGGGAGCGTGACGGGTGGCGCAGCTTGGACATGGTCTTCGATTCGATCTGGCGAATCCGCTCGCGCGTGACTCCGTAGACCTTGCCGATTTCGTCTAAAGTCTTCGGCTGTCCGTCGGTCAGGCCGAAGCGCATGGCCACGACGCCCGCTTCGCGCTCGGACAGCGTGTCCAAAACGGAGTGCAGCTGCTCCTGCAGCAGCGTGAAACTCACGGCGTCAGCGGGAACCACGGCTTCGGAGTCCTCGATGAGGTCACCGAACTCGGAGTCACCGTCTTCACCCAGCGGGGTGTGGAGGGAGATGGGTTCGCGGCCGTACTTCTGGACCTCGACAACCTTTTCAGGAGTCATGTCGAGTTCCAGAGCCAGTTCCTCGGGCGTGGGTTCGCGGCCCAGGTCCTGCAGCATCTGGCGCTGGACGCGGGCCAGCTTGTTGATGACTTCCACCATGTGCACCGGGATACGGATGGTGCGGGCCTGGTCGGCCATGGCGCGGGTGATGGCCTGGCGGATCCACCATGTGGCGTACGTGGAGAACTTGAAGCCCTTGGTGTAGTCGAACTTCTCCACGGCACGGATCAGGCCCAGGTTGCCTTCCTGGATCAGGTCCAGGAAAAGCATGCCGCGGCCGGTGTAACGTTTGGCCAGTGAGACCACCAGGCGGAGGTTGGCCTCCAGCAGGTGGTTCTTGGCGCGCTTGCCGTCGTGGATGATGAATTCAAGTTCGCGCTTGTACTTCGGCTCCATGGAACCGTCGTCAGCGGCGATCTTCTCTTCAGCGAACAGGCCGGCTTCGATCCGCAGCGCAAGGTCCACTTCCTGCTCAGCGTTGAGCAGTGCCACCTTGCCGATCTGCTTCAGGTAGTCCTTGACGGGGTCGGCCGTGGCTCCGGCCGACATGACCTGCTGGACAGGGGCGTCGTCGTCGTCGGCGTCAGAGTAGACAAAGCCCTTGCCGCTGCCTACGGCACCCTTGGCAGTGGTGGCTTCGGTCTCTTCAGCAGCCTCGGCGCCTTCCAGGAGGCTCTCATCGAGTTCCTCCTCAGCGTCCTCAGCCTCGTCAGCGTCGTCGGCAGCAGCCTTGTTGGCAGCCTCCGCGGCCGCCTTGGCGCCGGGCTTGGGCCCGCGCTTCTTGGGCTCGGGCTTGCCGTCCGCACCGGAGGAAGCCTTATTGGCTGCCCGCGTAGCGGCCCGCTTGGCGTTGGTCGCAGCCTGCTTCTCCTCAGCGGACACGTTGTCCTGGGCGGCGGGGTCCTTCTTCGTGGAAGACGGGGTCACAGAAAACCTTTCTTGCGGTGGTCTGTGGAATCGCCATACGGGCAACACCACTATGACCCTGTCAAGTCCGTGATGGAAATCAAGCGCCACCACGGCCGGCAGAGTCTAATAGGACAACTACCGGAGCGGCCGTATTGTTCCCCGAAGGGCAATACTGCTGGTGCTCGATACACGGACCCAACCGGGTCTCGGCATCCATTGTCTCATGTTTCGCCGCATCGGACCTCCCCGGTCCCCCACTGGCTGCTTCCGGACGTGCCGCCTCTATCCGCGGCCTTCACTCACGCAGCGGCTCCGGGACCGAACTTCTGCCAGGCGGATTCCTTCCTGGCCGCCCAACCGCAAATGGATCCACGGCCCACCAGCTCCAGGATCAGTTCCGCAAGCCGGTACCCGGGCTCGGCGCTCAGTGCGTCGCTCAGGTGCCGGGCGGCATAGGAACCGCGGCCACGGCACCATGAGATCCAGCCGCGGCCCGTCAGCGCCGCTGCGGCCGCCTGGCCGCCCAACGCGGCCAGCTCCGCCAGGATGCGGTCCAACCCGTCCATGCCCGCCCAGTCCGGGACTTCGGGCGCCATGCCCATCAGGACCGCCCCGTAGTTCGGCACTTCCCCGTCGACTGACTCCGGCGCTGTACGGTGCGCCGCGAGAAGCCGTTCAATCCCCCAGCACCCCCCGGCTGGACGTTGCCCATTTGCGTCGCCAGGCATGCCGGCGTCATCGCCCGGTACCCACAGCGGGCTGATCGCTTCCAGCTGGACGGCGTCGTCGAAGAGGCAGAGTCCTTCAACGCCGGCCTCGGCCGCGTTCCTCCCTGCTGCGCTCAGCACCAGCACAGCGTCGCGCCAATGCGGGACCAGGAGGGAGGCGGACAGGAAGCCGTCGCGGTCCACATCCGGTACCCAGGGCAGCCCGGCAGGCCGGGCGAGCAGGTCCTCCCACACATCCAGGACCAGCCGGAACTGTGCCAGGCTGCGGCGCCGCGGCGACAGCCCGCATTCCCACTCCTCCTCAGCCTCCATGGCGGCGGCGCGGTGCATGGCGGGAACGGGCCGGGCAGCAGTCTCCTGCCGTTCGGGCGCCGGTCCCACGCTGCTTCCGCGGTACACCATTTCCGCGTTGAGTGCGCTGTCGCGGATTTCCTGGACGGGGCGTCCTGGAGCAGGGCAGCAGTCGGTGTCCAGGCAGTACGCGTCCCGCCAGTAGTCCGTGCCGACGTACCAGGCGTCCCGGACCGGCATGCCGGCCTGGTCCAGCACGGGCGCGAGACCGGCCAACAGCGGGCCATAAGTGCCTGCCGCCAGGTGCGTGTCGCTGGTGAAGACGGCCAGCAGCGTGCCGTCAGCACTCGTGTCAGCATCAAGGTAGCCGCGTACCGCCTGCAGATAGTGCTCCGGCGCGGCATCCCCTTCAGGTGCCGGCAGGTCGAGCCGAAGCGTGGCACCAAGCTGCCTGCCGTGCATGGTCATGGCCACGAGGCTGTCGGAAGGCCAGTAGCCCAGCGAATGCGCAATGAAACCGAGGATGTCCGCGGGTCCGGTGACGGTGAGTCGATCGGGAGCTGTCATGGCTCCACGATCCGCTGCGCGGCCGTCGCCGGAAAGGTGCGGGCCTGCCTAAGTGGACAAGTCCGTCCCGGTGTCATCCGCAGGCGGCGGCGTCCACCAACAAACACCCGGGAAGCCACCGCACAATGGCAGCGGATACCGGTTGTGGAGGACTGGTCAGTCGCCCGAGGGGGTGTTCTGGTTGCGCCGCGCCAGGTTCTCGCGGCGCTGCCTGGCAAGGGCAGTCCGCAACGGCGGAACCACCACTCCCTGCTCAGCCATCCGGCGCCGGACCTTCCGCCGGCAACCAATCACTGCGGCCGCGCCGAACCCGAGGAGGAAGAACTGCAGGCTGAGGGCGATGCGGAAGGGATCGAGACCATAGAGGACGCCGTTGGAGAATCCACTGGCGTACAGGAGGTCCAGCACGAGGCCGATCAGGAAGATGGCCGTCAGCGCAGCGATAAAGCCGCCAACGTTCACGATTCCCGTGGCGGTTCCGATGCGGTGGGCGGGGTTGAAGGTCCGGGCGAAGTCGAAGCCGATCATGGACCCCGGGCCGCCGATGGCAAGCGCCACTACCAGGATGGCCAGCAGCCAGAGCGGGGCACGGCCCGGGATGAGCAGGACCGCAGCCCAGGCGGCCGCCGTCACCGCGGCGATGAGCAGGACCATCGTGGAGCGCCGCAACGGGTGCCGGGAGACGAAACGGCCAATGAACGGACCCACCGCCATCGCCGCAGCCACGTACAGCGCCATAAGGGACGCAACAGTGCCGGCGTCCAGGCCCTGTCCGGAAATCAGGAACGGGTAGCCCCACGTCATGGCAAACACGGTTCCGCTGAACTGGATGGTGAAGTGGCTCCACATTCCCAACCGGGTGCCGGGCTGGCGCCACGCGCGGGCCAGGGACACGCCCGTCGCCTTCAGCCCCTGCTGCGAGGTGGGCCGTTCGACGCCGGGCGGAACGTCCTGCAGCAGGACCACCACCAGCACCACGGCGACACCGGACATGCCGGCGAGCATCAGGAACGCGGGCGTCCACCCGGACGAGTGCAGGACGAAGGCGAAGGGGATCACGCTGATGAGCTGGCCCAGCTGGCCGGACATGCCGGTCAGCTGGGTGACGAGGGGAACCCTGGCGGGCGCGAACCACAGCGGGATCAGCCGGATCACGGAAATAAAGGTCATCGCATCACCGGCGCCCACCAGAACGCGGCCCAGGACACCGCCGGGAATGCTGTCGGCAAAGGCGAGCTGAAACTGGCCCAGACCCATCAGGACGGCACCACCGGCGATCATGGCCCGTGAACCGAACCGGTCCACCAGGAGCCCCACGGGGATCTGCAAGGCCGCGTAGACCAGCAGCTGCAGGACAGTGAAGAACGAGATTGCCGATGCGCTGGCATGGAACCGCTCGGTGGCCTCGAGCCCCACCACGCCGAAGGACGTGCGCTGGGACACGGCCACCAGGTACCCGAAAACACCGACGGTCCAAATCAGCCAGGCGCGGGGTGCAGTCACGTCTTCATTATGCCCGCACGCCGCAGGCCCCACCGCAGCACGCGCCGCCGGCTACTGCCCGGGGTTCTCCCGGGCGAGGTAGGCCTCGACGGCGGCACCCAGCACATCGGCGTCGGGAAGCTCGTCGTTCTCGTCGGCGAGCAGGGACCGGCGGACGATGCCGTCGGACTTTTCGTCGTAACGGGTTTCCAGCCGTGAGACCACCTGCTGGACCTCGTCCGAGGCCTCGATCTGCTCGGCAATCTGGCGGCTCACGTCGCGGCCCGATTCGCGCAGCCGGTCCGTGGGCAGCATGAGGGACATAGCAGCACCCAGGTACTCCAGGCCCGCCACTGCGGCGGTGGGGTATTCGGCTTCAGCCAGATAGTGCGGCACGTGGATGACGTAGCCGGCGACGTTGCGGTTCGCCTCAACGAGGCGCAGCTCCAGGATGTGGCCGACGGCGGCGGGAACCTCCACCGTTGGCTTCCACACGGAGATGCCCTCGATGAGCTCGGGCCGGTTTCCGTGCACGGTCACACCTACCGGGCGGGTGTGCGGCACCGGCATGGGAATCGAATGGATCCACGTGACCAGGTTGACGTCCAGCTTCTCCACGATGCCCACCACGGCACGGGCGAAGCGCTCCCACTGAAGGTCGGGCTCGAACCCGGCCAGCAGCAGGAACGGCTTCCCCAGCCCGTCAACCAGCCGGTAAAGCGCCAGCCGCGGCTCCTGGTAATCCTGGATATGGTCTTCAACAAAGCTCACGTGGGGCCTGCGGGACCGGTAGTCAATCAGCTGGTCGGCGTCGAAGACGGCGACGGGCTGGGCATCAAGGGAGTCCAGCAGTTCGGCATTGATCTGCTTCACCACGTGGCCAGCGTCCGCGAAGCCGGTAAACCCCATCACCAGATTCAGGCCGCGAAGCTCAGGGCTGTGGAACAGCTCGATGTTGCTCGCATAGAGAGCGTCGGGGTCCAGCAGGGAGCCGGAGATCCTTTCAAGCACGCCATGGTCCTTTCACGGGTTGGGGTGGTCATTAGTCCTAACGCATCCGGCGGACCGGACATTCCGCCCCACCGTGTGGTGCACATCTCAGGAAATTATCCCGGCGCGCCGGCGAAGGGCTACGATCGGAACTGGCCTGCCAGCCGGGCCTGCTTTCGCCCGGGCCGCGTCCGGAACGGCCGCCTCCGGGCCACCATGGCGGGAGCCGAACATGCATCCCCGCCCGAATCTTTTCGAGAATTGAGGACTCATCCCTGTGGTCAAGAATACTGAAATCAACCTTAGTACCGTCTCCCGGGACCTGAAGAAGAACCCCAGCGACGCCGTGGTCATCGGGGTGGGGCAGGGAACTGACGGGCCGGTCCTGCTGGACAACCCACTGACGGCAAAATCGGCTGAAGCCCTCGGCGACTCCCTCAAGGCGCTGGGCATCACCGGCGCAGCAGACCAGGTGGTCCGGCTGCCCGGCCTGCCGGAAACCGGTGCGGGCGTCCTGGTGCTGGCGGGCGTGGGCAAGGTGCAGGCCGGAAAGCCGCTTGCCGCAGAATCGCTCCGCCGCGCCGCCGGTTCCGCGGTCCGCCAACTGGCCGGGCTGGCAACGGTGGCGCTGGCGTTCCCGACGGCGTCAGTCGCCGACGTCGAGGCCGTCGCCGAGGGTGCGGCGCTGGGCGCGTACTCCTTCACCGAGTTCCGGTCCTCCAAGGACGGGCTCAAGGAACCGGTACGGAACGCACTGATTTTCACCGATGTGGTGGAGCAGAGGGAACTCGGCACCGCACTGAAGCGCGCAGGCCTGGTAGCCAAGGCTGTCAACGCCACGCGTTCGCTGGTCAACACCCCGCCCAGCCACCTGTACCCGGAATCGTTTGCCGAGGCAGCGAAGGACCTGGCCAAGGGCCTGCCCGTCAAGGTGACGGTCTGGGACGAAAAGCGCCTGGAAAAGGAAGGCTTCGGCGGCATCATGGGAGTCGGCAAGGGCTCCACGCGCCAGCCGCGCCTGGTCAAGGTGGAGTACTCCCCCGCCAAGGCCGCTTCCAGCATCGCGCTCGTGGGCAAGGGCATCACGTTCGACACCGGCGGCATCTCCATCAAGCCGGCCCTCGGCATGGGCGACATGAAGAGCGACATGGCCGGCGCCGCCGTCGTCCTTAACACTGTCCTGGCCCTCGCCGGACTGGGCCTGCCGGTCAAGGCCACCGCGTGGCTCTGCATCGCCGAGAACATGCCGTCGGGTGCCGCGTCCCGTCCCGCCGATGTCCTGACGATGTTCGGAGGCAAGACCGTGGAGGTGCTTAACACGGACGCCGAAGGCCGCCTGGTCATGGCCGACGGAATCGTGGCAGCCAGCCGCGAATACCCGGACGCCATCATTGACGTCGCAACCCTCACGGGTGCGCAGCTCATCGCCCTGGGCAACCGGACCGCAGGCGTCATGGGCTCGGACAGCGTCACCGGAGCCCTCAAGTCTGCTGCGGACCGCGCCGGCGAACTCGTATGGCCCATGCCGCTCCCCGAGGAACTGCGCCCCACCCTGGATTCCCAGGTGGCGGACCTGGCCAACATCGGCGAACGCCACGGCGGCATGATGACCGCTGCCGTGTTCCTGCGCGAATTCGTGGGCCAGGACAAACAGGGCGAACAGATCCCGTGGGCGCACATCGACATCGCCGGCCCGTCCTTCAACAACGGCAGCCCGTACGGCTACACGCACAAGCAGGGCACCGGCTGCACGGTCCGTACCCTCGTTGCCTACGTGGAGGACATCCTGGCCGCAGCCTGACTCCGCGCCGCGGCAACGGTGCACGCGGCCCTGCGGTACGGGTGATCCCTGTGCCACAGGGCCGCGTGACACTGGACACAAGCGCTCCACAAACACTGCGCCAGGGTGGAGCATGGATGGGTGGTTCGCTAAGGTGAACCACGGTAGTCACAAATGCAAGAGAACTGACCTGCTGACATAATCACGGCAGTGCAATTCCAAGACCAGATGATGCGCGCAGAACGCGTCATCGTTCACGCGAGGGAGCGTTTAAGTGGCCGATCAGGCAACTGCGCAAGAATTCGACATCCTGGTACTCGGTGGCGGCAGCGGCGGGTACGCTGCGGCGCTCCGGGCAGTACAGCTCGGCCTCACCGTCGGCCTCGTGGAGAAAGCCAAGCTGGGCGGCACATGCCTCCACAACGGCTGCATCCCCACCAAGGCCCTGCTCCACTCTGCCGAACTGGCCGACCACGCCCGCGAGTCCGCCAAGTACGGCGTGAACGTCACCCTTGACAGCATCGACATGACCGCCGTCAACGCGTACAAGGACGGCATCATCGCCGGCAAGTACAAGGGCCTCCAGGGCCTCATCAAGTCCAAGGGCATCACCGTCATCGAAGGTGAAGGCAAGCTCCAGGGCACCGACACCGTCGTGGTCAACGGCACCGCCTACAAGGGCAAGAACATCATCCTGGCCACGGGTTCCTACTCCCGCACCCTGCCCGGCCTGGAAATCGGAGGCAAAGTCATCACCTCCGACCAGGCCCTCACCATGGACTCCATCCCCAAGAGCGCCATCATCCTGGGCGGCGGCGTCATCGGCGTCGAATTCGCCTCGGTCTGGAAGTCCTTCGGCGTGGACGTCACCATCGTGGAAGGCCTGCCGTCCCTGGTCCCCAACGAGGACGCCACCATCATCAAGAACTTTGAGCGCGCCTTCAAGAAGCGCGGCATCAAGTTCTCCACCGGCGTGTTCTTCCAGGGCGTCGAGCAGAACGCCGACGGCGTCAAGGTCACCCTGGTGGACGGCAAGACGTTCGAAGCCGACCTTCTCCTGGTCGCCGTGGGCCGCGGACCCGTTACCGCCAACCTTGGCTACGAGGACGCAGGCATCACCATCGACCGCGGCTTCGTCATCACGAACGAGCGCCTGCACACCGGCGTCGGCAACATCTACGCCGTGGGCGACATCGTCCCCGGCGTCCAGCTGGCCCACCGCGGCTACCAGCAGGGCATCTTCGTGGCTGAGGAAATCGCAGGCCTGAAGCCCGTGATCGTAGAGGACATCAACATCCCCAAGGTCACCTACTCCGAGCCCGAGATCGCCACCGTTGGCTATACCGAGAAGGCTGCCAAGGAAAAGTTCGGCGACGACCAGGTCCAGACCCAGGAATACAATCTGGCCGGCAACGGCAAGAGCTCCATCCTGGGAACCTCCGGCCTGGTGAAGCTGGTCCGCCAGAAGGACGGCCCCGTGGTGGGCGTCCACATGATCGGTGCCCGCATGGGCGAGCAGGTTGGCGAAGCCCAGCTGATCGTGAACTGGGAAGCGTACCCGGAGGATGTGGCCCAGCTGCTGCACGCACACCCCACGCAGAACGAATCCCTCGGCGAGGCCCACCTGGCTCTGGCCGGCAAGCCTCTTCACGGCTGATTCCCCACAGCATTACCGAGCCCGGTGCACCCGGTCCCGCAGACCGGGTGCACTAGGCTTCCAACAAGGCAGCAATCATTCGCACTAAAGATCAATAAGGAGAACGGGGACGACATGTCTGAATCCGTTAACTTGCCCGCCCTCGGTGAGAGTGTCACCGAAGGAACCGTCACCCGCTGGCTGAAACAGGTAGGTGACCGGGTAGAGGTGGACGAGCCGCTGCTCGAAGTCTCCACCGACAAAGTCGACACCGAAATCCCCTCTCCTGTCGCTGGCGTGATTGAGGAAATCCTGGTCGCCGAGGACGAGACCGCAGAGGTCGGCGCACCGCTGGTCCGCATCGGTGATGGCTCCGGCGGCGGTTCCGCACCCGCAGAAGAAGCCCCCGCCGCTGCACCGGCAGAAGAGGCACCCGCGGCTGAACCCGCCCAGGAAGCTCCCGCCGCACCCGCAGACGAAGCACCGGCCGCTCCCGCCGCCGAAGCGCCTGCTGCCGGTGGCGAAAGCCACGATGTCACCCTCCCTGCCCTGGGCGAGAGCGTGACCGAAGGCACCGTCACCCGCTGGCTGAAGGCCGTGGGCGACACCGTTGAGGTCGACGAGCCGCTGCTCGAGGTTTCCACGGACAAGGTTGACACCGAGATCCCGTCCCCCGTTGCGGGCACCCTGCAGGAAATCCGCGTGAACGAGGACGAGACCGCAGAAGTCGGTTCAGTCCTTGCCGTCATCGGTTCGGGCGCTGCGGCGGCACCTGCTGAAGCACCCAAGGCCGCCCCCGCACCGGAGGCCCCGAAAGCTGAAGCCCCCAAGGCGGAAGCACCCAAGGCCGCCCCCGCACCGGAAGCACCCAAGCAGGCGCCCAAGGCTGCCCCGGCCCCCGAAGCTCCGAAGGCTGAAACCTCCGCAGCAGCAGGCTCCGAGTCCGGCTACGTCACTCCCCTGGTCCGCAAGCTGGCCAACCAGCACGGCGTGGACATCTCATCGCTGTCCGGCACCGGCGTCGGCGGCCGCATCCGCAAGCAGGATGTCATTGCCGCCGCCGAGGCGCAGGCCGCACCGGCAGCAGCGCCCGCTGCAGCACCGGCCGCATCAGCACCGGCAGCCGGCAACGGCCAGGTTTCTTCGCTCCGCGGCACCACCCAGAAGGCTCCGCGCATCCGCCAGGTCATCGCCCGCCGCATGCGCGAATCCCTCGAGGTCTCCACGCAGCTGACGCAGGTCCACGAAGTGGACATGACCAAGGTTGCCAAGCTCCGCCTCAAGGCCAAGAACTCGTTCCAGGCCCAGAACGGCACCAAGCTGACCTTCCTGCCGTTTATTGCCAAGGCCGTGGCCGAGGCCCTCAAGCAGCACCCCAAGCTCAACGCTGCGTACGACGAGGACAAGCAGGAAATCACCTATCACAACGCCGAACACCTGGCGATCGCCGTCGACACCGACAAGGGCCTGCTGGTTCCGGTCATCTCTGACGCCGGCAACCTGAACCTGGCCGGCCTCGCCGGCAAGATCGCCGACGTTGCTTCAAGGACCCGCGACGGCAAGATCGGCCCGGACGAACTGTCCGGCGGCACGTTCAGCATCACCAACATCGGTTCGGTGGGCGCCCTGTTCGACACCCCGATCATCAACCAGCCGCAGGTTGGCATCCTGGGCACCGGTGCCATCGTCAAGCGCCCCGTAGTGGTCGCTGACGAAAACGGTGACGACTCGATCGCCATCCGCTCCATGATGTACCTGTCGCTGACGTACGACCACCGCCTGGTGGACGGCGCTGACGCCGGCCGGTTCCTCCAGACCCTGAAGGCACGCCTCGAAGAGGGCGCCTTCGAAGCGGACCTGGGCCTCTAACCCCAGGACGCAGTCCGCGGCGGCTGTCCGGCATCCGGTGGTGATCCACTGGAAGTCCGGCCGGCCGCTGCGGCATTTAAGCGCCACTGCGCCAGGGACGCGCTGCGGAGGGCACGCACGCGACGGTTACTACAGAGCGTAGAAGAATCTGGATAGACTGATGCCATGAACATCGTTTACAACGTCATGGTCTTCCTGCACATCGTCGGCGCCGCCATGATCGTCGGCATCTGGATCGGGCAGATGAAGAAGCCCACCGTCCACCCGCGCCAGTTCGATGGTGCTGCCCTGCAGCTCCTCACCGGTGTGGCGATGATGGGCCTGATCCCCGCCCTGGACATGGACGCCAACTACGCCAAGCTGGGCATCAAGCTCGTCATTGCACTGGTGGTTGCCGTCCTGGCCTTCATCGGCAGCCGCAAATTCAAGAAGGGCGAACCGGTCTCCATCGGCCTCGCCCACAGCGTGGGCGGCCTGGCACTGCTAAACGTCGCCATCGCGACGCTCTGGCGGTAGCTGCCCCACCCCTCCGCCTGCCTCTGACGACGGCGGCGCTCCCCTGTGCGGGAGCGCCGCCGTCGTACGTTGTCCGGGGCCGGTCACAATCCACTCTCAGCGGACAACCTGTGCACCGGTGCTGCCGACTCCCTAGGATGGGGAACGGCGGGCTGCGGCGGATGCCGGCGCCCGGATCGAATCAACGTTGAGGAGTGACATGGCTACAACACGCAACGCGCACACGGTATGGACGGGCAGCCTGACCGAGGGCTCCGGCAACACCACCCTGGACAGCTCAGGCCTGGGCACGTTCGATGTCACCTGGAAGGCCCGCACCGAAGCGGCCGAGGGCAAGACGAGCCCCGAGGAACTCATCGCAGCGGCACATTCGGCATGTTTCTCGATGGCCTTCAGCCACGAACTCAGCCAGGCCGGTTTCACCCCGGAGGAAGTCAACACCAAGGCGGAGGTGGGCTTCCAGCCGGGCACCGGCATCACCGGCAGCCACCTGACCCTGAATGCCCGCATCCCCGGCATTTCCGAGGAAGATTTCCAGCGCATCGCCGAGGCAGCCAAGAAGGGCTGCCCGGTTTCGCAGGCGCTGGCGGGCATTGAGATCAGCCTGGACGCCACGCTCGCTTCCTGACCCATCTAACGCCAAAGGCCCTGTTCCTGCCGGTTCGTCCGGCAGGAACAGGGCTTTTTTGCGTGTCCGTCTGCAGGCAGCAGCCCGCCTGGCTAGGCCTTGGCCTGGCTGCGCGCCGGGAGCGGCGCGGGACGCAGCCGGCGGTAGCCCTCACGGAGCGGAGGACGGTCCGTGGGCAGTTCCTGGACCATTTCCTTGAGCGCGCCGATGCCGTATTCCAGCTGCGGATCGCGGCCGGCGGCGTAGGCATGCGGCGGGAAGGTTACTTCGATGTCCGGGTCCACGCCGTAGTTCTCCACGCCCCAGCCCACGCCGCCGCCGAACCAGGTGGCGTAGCGCGGCTGGGTCACTCCCGTTCCGTCAGCCAGGGCGAAGCGGTTGTCGATGCCCACCACGCCGCCCCAGGTGCGCGTTCCGATGACCGGGCCGATTCCCCGCAGCTTGGACACCTGGGTGATGATGTCGCCGTCGGAGCCGGCGAATTCGTCTGCGAGGATGATTACCGGTCCCCTCGGTGCGTGGTGGGGGTACGTGCGCGGCTTTTCCCCGCGCGGCATGCTCCAGCCGGTCACCTTGCGGCCAATCAGTTCAGCCACCAGCTGCGACGTGTGTCCGCCGCGGTTGCGCCGCACATCCACGATCAGCCCGTCCAGCGCGGTCTCGGTATCCAGGTCCCGATGCAGCTGGGCCCAGCCGTTGGCCATCATGTCCGGGATGTGCAGGTAGCCGAAGGCGCCGGCTGAGGCTTCCCGGACGGTGCGGCGGTTCGACGCCACCCATTCCTGGTACCGCAGCCGCTCCTCGTCCTTGACGGGCACGACGGCGACGCGGCGCTGGGTGCCCGCGGCATCACCGTGCCCGGCGCCGTTCAGCAGGGTCAGCTCGACGGCGCGGCCCGCCGCCCCGACCAGCTGCATGGCGGGCGTGACCGATTCAGCCAGCGGCACGCCGTCGATGGCCAGCAGGATGTCGCCGGCTTTCGCGTCGACCCCGGGCCGGTTCAATGGCGAGGTGGCCAGCGGATCCGAGGACTCGCCGGCGAGGATCCGGGTGATTTCCCAGCCCGACGCCGTGTGGGCCAGATCGGCTCCCAGCCGGCCCTGCCCGTGGCTCCCGTTCTCTGTCACGGCTGCGGGGCGTACGTAGGCATGCGACGTGCCCAGTTCGCCGTGCAGCTCCCAGAGCAGGTCAACGAGGTCGTCGTGCGAGCCCAGCCGGTCCACCAGGGGACGGTACCGGTTGCGCATGGAGTCCCAGTCCTGGCCGGCCATGTCTTCGGCCCAGAAGAAGTCCCGCTGCAGGCGCCAGGCCTCGTCGAAGGCCTGCCCCCAGACGCTGACGGGGTCCATCATCACGCGGATGCGCCCCAGGTCCACCTTGACCAGCTTGCCGGATTCCTCGTCCGCCTTGGCGTCGGACGGAACTACTGTGACCTGTTTGTCGGCAAGGACCACAGCCTTGGTCCGGTCGCCGGAGAGCCGGTAGCTGTCCAGGGACTCCACGAGGGTCTCCTGCTTGCGGCGGCCGAGGTCGTACCGCACCAGGCGGGGACGGGTGTCCTTGTCCTCCTGGCTTGCCTTGCCGTCGCCGGTGACGCCGGAGAGGGCAGCGTCAAGCCACAGGAGCGCGCCCTTGGTTGCCGAGAGGCCCGTGTAATTGCCCTGCGGAACCGGAACGCCGATGACCCGGTGGGCCAGGCCTTCGGGATCCACGCGGACCGCAGGCGGCCCGTCCTGTGCCTCCACTTCAGCGGCATCGGGCCCGGCGGCGCCCGCGCCAGCTGCCCCGGGTGCCACGTCCGGTCCGAACGGCGACGGCGTACCGGCGGCGAGGGCAACAAGGTAGGGCTTGATGGGGCTTGGAAAGGACAGGTCGAAGGAGTGGCCGTCGTAGACCGGGTCGAAGCTGCGGTTGGAGAGGAAGGCCAGGTACTTTCCGTCCGGGGTGAACGCCGGCGATCTGTCGCAGAACCGTCCGTCGGTGACCTCCACAGGGTCGGAGCCCGGGGCCGCGATGTTGGCGGCCCGCAGCCGGCTGCGGGAGCCGAAGGAGGTGACAGGCTCGGACCAGACCAGCCAGGCGGAGTCGCCGGACCAGGCGAGGTCGGAAATGGTTCCCTCCCCGATGCTGGCCACCAGGGTCAGTTCGCCCGAGGCAGCGTCGGCGAGGTACACGTCGCCGAACGACGTGCCCAGGGCGAGCCACCGTCCGTCAGGGCTCGCCTCGAGGGCACTGGCCCGCGACGGCGTCGGAACGGCAATCTGTGCGGCAGCGGGAGCCACGGCAGGTGCGGTAGGTTCACCGGTGCCCTCCTCCGGGGCCCCATCCGGCTGCTGATCGTCGCTGCCACCGGCGCGGGAGCTGCTCAGGACAACAGGGGAAGGCTGCGCAGATCCGGCCAGCACAGCAGCGCCGGCAGCCGGCACGGGCTGGGGCAAGGCCACGGCATCCGCCCGCCCTGAGGCTGAACCGGTGTCTGCTTCCACGGGATTGGCTGCCTCCGCTGTGTCGCCGGCGGGCGGCGTTGCCGGCGCGGTTCCTGCGGGGACGGCCGGGTGGTCGATGGCTGCCACGATGTCCCTGATATGCAGGGCCTCGACGCCGCCGTGGTCAGCAATGTAGGCGATGCGGC
This sequence comes from Pseudarthrobacter sp. 1G09, assembly GCF_050038305.1. Lineage (NCBI taxonomy): Bacteria > Bacillati > Actinomycetota > Actinomycetes > Micrococcales > Micrococcaceae > Pseudarthrobacter > Pseudarthrobacter sp. 1G09. The sequence continues at coordinate 1,910,491 of NZ_CP188306.1, read as the reverse complement.
CGTCGCCGAGCGGCCTTGGAAGGCGGCCGCGCACGCCGGGTGTCGCCTCGATGACGCGCGACGGTCCGTCCTTGTGGCGGAGCCAGTGGATGGTGCCGTGCGCCTCCACCGCGCTGGCTGAACCGGTGGCATCCGGCACTGTGGCGCCCAGGTGCTTTGACGTCTTCAGGAGGGCGGGGCGGCGGGACTGCGAGGCGGAACCGAGGGTGATGTCAAGGCGGACAGCCTCGGACGCGAGGTCCTTCAGTACCCACAGTTCACCGGCGGATTCGAAGATAACCCGGGTACCGTCCGTGGCGGCGTGGCGGACGTAGAAGTCCTCATGGTCGGTGTGCCGGCGCAGGTCCTTTCCGTTCGGAAGGACTGAATAGAGGTTGCCGTAGCCCTCGTGGTCGGAAAGGAATGCCACCCGGCCGTCCACCCACAGGGGGTCGGCAAAGTTTCCTTCCAGGTCCGGCAGAAGCCGTTCGAATTCGCCGTTGCCGTCAGTATCGATCCACAGCTTCCCTGCTGTGCCGCCGCGGTACCTCTTCCACCACGCAGGTTCGCGGGACAGCACGCTGGCCACCACGACCGGGCGCTCATCGCCCACTTCCGGACCGAAGGCCACCGACTCCACGGGGCCAAACGGCAGTTCCTCCGCCCAGCCGCCTTCAAGCGGCACGCTGTACGCGTGGGTGTGGCGGCTTTCGGCCTGCCGGAACGCGCTGGTCACCACGACGGCGCCGCCAGCGGTAAAGCCCTTGACCCGGGTGGTGCTGTGGCCGAAGTAGGTCAGCTGCCGGTAACCGCCGCCGTCGACGTCCGCCGAGACCACTTCCGGCGCCGTTCCCTGGACCACCGTCCACACCAGCTTTTTGCCGTCCGGGGTGAAGCGCGGGTTGCGGGCGGGCAACTGGAGCGAGGAGACACGCCACGCTCGGCCCCCGCCCAGTGGCGCAATCCAGACGTCATCCTCGGCCACGAAGGTGACCAGATCGCCGTGCAGATGCGGAAAACGGAAGTAGCTCGAAGACGTCATCGTTCGATCATAGTCATCCCTTACCCGGCGCCGCGGGACGTGCCGTGGGGCCGGGTCCGTGGTGTGATGGAGCATGCGCATCCTTATGTCCGGGGCCTCGGGAATGATCGGCACGTCCATGTCAGCCACCTTCAGGGAGGCCGGGCACGACGTCGTGTCCCTGGTGCGCCGTGAACCGAAGACGGCCGCCGAAGTCCGCTGGAATCCGGCCGCCGGGGAACTGGATCCCCGGGCACTTGAGGGCGTGGACGCCGTCGTCAATCTTTCCGGCGCCGGAATCGGCGACCGGCCGTGGACGCGCAAGCGCGTGGAGGAGCTGTTCAGTTCGCGGCTCCGGTCCACAGAGACCCTTGTCCGGGCCATGCAGCAGGTGGAGAGCCCGCCGCCCACCTTCATCAGCCAGTCCGGGTCCGGGTATTACGGGGACGCGGGATACACCGTCCTTCGCGAAGATGCCCCCGCGGGGTCCGGCACCCTGTCCCGGATCTGTGTGGAGTGGGAACAGGCCGCTGCCGCTGCCCCGCCAGGCGTGCGGACTGTCACGCCGCGCACCGGCGTTGTCCTCAGCCGCTCCGGCGGTGCCTTGGGCAGGCTGCTTCCCCTCCTGCGTCTCGGCATCGGCGGACCGTTCGGCGACGGCCACCAGTACTGGCCCTGGATATCCCTGCCGGATGTGTCAAAGGCCTTCCTGTTCCTGCTGGAATCCGAAATCCACGGCCCTGTTAACCTGTGTGCCCCCGAACAGGCTGACGTCAACAGCATCGTGGCCGCACTGGCCCATGCACTGCACCGGCCTGCTGTCCTGCGGGTCCCGGGCCCGATACTGCGCCTGCTGATGCGCGACCTGGCCGAAGAGCTGCTGCTGGCCAGCCAAAGGATGGAGCCTGCCGTGTTGTCGGCAGCCGGTTTCCGCTGGGAACATCCTGGTTTGGCGGAGGCGGCTGCCTGGGTTGCCGGCAACGACAAGTCCGCGGACCTGGCCTGACCCTGAACTGGTGAACAGGGTGCAGGCTGCAGCGGCTCGGTTTCAGGAGCCGGGGAGGATCTCGCTGATCCGCCATTTTCCGTCCTCTGTAACCAGGACCAGGCGCAGGGCCTGGCCGGGTGCAGCGGCACCTTTCGCGGCAACAGTTCCCGTGGTGTCCTTCTCTTCCCAGGCTGATGTGGCGGCGGTGGCCCGGACAACCGCGCGCAATTCCGTTGGACCCGGTTCGGTACGGACGTCCGTGAGCGTGCTGATGAAGCCTGAGAGCACCTTGCCCGAACCTGACAGCCTCTCCGCAGTGAGATGATCGGCGGCGGCCGCCGGCGACCCGGAGGCGTTGACTTCCGCCAGCAGGTCAACCTGGCCGCTGCGGAAAGCATGGTCGCGCAGCGCCGCAAGGCCACGCAGGGCATCCGCAGGTTGAGCTGACGCGGCCAGGGCCCTGGCCTCGTCCAGCGCGGCGCCGTCGCCGGCCCGGACCGCAGCAGAGTCTCCGGCTGGGGCTGAAACCGCCCCGGTCGCAGTTCTGCTGTCGCTGGCGGCATCAAGGGTACCCAGGGCCACCTGGGACACAGGGGTCAGCCAGAAAACCATCGCCGCCCCGCCTGCAGCGCCCACGGCGAGGACGGTCCGGCGGAAGGGAACCCTGGTTGGGGCCGCGCTGCGGTGGGCCCCGTTCCGGCGCCCGCCTGCGTGCTTCCGGGAGCGCTCAGGGGCACCATCCTTGTCCTTCCGCCGTACTGGTTTGCCCGATGCTGAGGGTCCGCGTGTGGCGGCGGGGACTCCCGTCAGCCGCGGCGGCGTCGCCATCCGCCGGCGCAATGCCCCGAACCGTTCCCTCAACCCACCCGGCGAGGGTGGCGGCACGTGCCTGCGCGTCAGGAGTTCCGGAATGACAGTGGGATGGACGGCGGCGGAAAGGTCCACCGGTACAGGGGCGGCACTGCGGTAAACAGCGGTTGCCAGAGCGCCGGCGGTTGGACGGAGCCTGCGGTCTTCGTTGAGGCCTGCTTCCAGGGCTGCAGCGAGGTCCACAGGAACACCGGGAACCAGCAGCGGCAGCGGTGGCCGCTCCGCCGTGCGTGGCGGCGCAGCACCGGTGAGGCAGAACCAGCCGAGGGCCGCCGCCGCATAGACGTCCCTCTCGGGTTGCAGCCCTGCGCGGACCGCATCCACCGGGGCAGGATCCACGAAGCCGGGCGTCCCGTGGCCCGCCCCGCCGGCGGGGTCCCCCAGCATCCGGGCGATGCCCAGGTCCGAGAGCATCGGCTTGCCCTGGCCGGTGAACAGCACGTTGCCCGGCGACAGATCCCCATGCGTGAATCCTTTCCCGTGAAGATAGGACAGCACCTGGGCGATGGGGGTCAGCACGGTTACGGTTTCGCCGACGCTGAGCCGGCCGCGGGCACCAAGGAGCTGGCCCAGGGAGCCGCCGGACGCATAATCCATGATGAGCGCCGTGGCAGCTTCTCTTTCCGCGTCGCCGGGCGGTTCGGGGTGCAGGCTGACGGCGTCGTGGGCCCTGACCAGGTGTTGGTGGTCCAGGACGGAGAGGATCCGGATTTCCCTTCGCACCGCGTCCTCGGACGCCGCTCCGCGGCCGCGTGACTCACAGGAGCCGCGGTGGAAGCACTTTACGGCATAATTCCGGCCGGTGGCCTGCTCAGCGGCAAGCCAGACAGATGCGCTGCTTCCCAGGCCCAGGAGCCGGTCAACCGCATAGCCCGGGACGTCGGGAGCGTGCAAATCATCCATGTCTCATGTCTAGCGGAATCAGCGGACGGCTGCAGAAGTTATCCACAGGCGGCGCGGGACGCCAGTCACATCGTGGGCGCAGGTAGGGACGCTGGTGAGCTTAGACACTAAACCCTGTCCGCGGCCCTGCGGGGTCTAAGCTGGAAGGCATGACTCTTGAGTTTTCAGGGCTGGGTCTTGCCCCCGAGTTCGTTGATTACCAGCACGCCTGGGACGTTCAACGCGAACTTCACGGAAAAGTGGTGGCCGGTGAGGCACCCAGTACCGTGCTCCTGCTGGAGCACGCAGCCGTTTACACCGCAGGCAAGCTGACCGAGGACCACGAACGGCCTTTCGACGGTACTCCCGTGGTGGCCGTGGACCGCGGCGGCAAGCTCACCTGGCATGGTCCGGGCCAGCTCATCGCGTACCCCATCCTGAAACTCAAGAACCGCGCCGGGATCCGTGACTATGTGGAACGGCTCGAAGCCGTCATGATCGCCGTCATGGCCGATTACGGCATCCGCGCTGAACGCATCAAGGGCCGTGCCGGTGTATGGGTCAAAGCCGACGCCAACGGGCCTGACCGCAAGATCGCCGCCATCGGCATCCGTGTCCTCAACGGAGTGACCATGCACGGGGTCGCCATTAACTGCAGCAACGACCTCGCCCCTTACGGGCAGATCATCGCCTGCGGCATCACTGACGCCGGGGTCACCACCATGTCCCGGGAAACCGGGAAGGACATCCGCCCCGCCGACATCGCCGAACGCTTCGTGGAAGAATTCCGCAAGCACGAAGAAGCACTCGTTTCAAGCCCCGAAGGAGCTCTACTGTGACATTGGCACCCGAAGGCCGGAAGTTGCTGCGGATCGAGCAGCGCAACGCGGCCACCCCGGTGGAACGCAAACCGGAATGGATCAAGGCCAAAGTCCAGATGGGCCCGGAGTTCGTCCAGCTCAAGAACCTGGTCAAAAAAGAAGGCCTGCACACCGTCTGCGAAGAAGCCGGCTGCCCCAACATCTTCGAATGCTGGGAAGACAAGGAAGCCACCTTCCTCATCGGCGGGTCCGAATGCACCCGCCGCTGCGACTTCTGCCAGATCGACACCGGCAAACCCTCCCCCGTGGACAGGTTCGAACCCACCAAAGTGGCCCGCTCCGTCCAATCCATGCAGCTCCGCTACGCCACCGTCACCGGCGTGGCCCGCGACGACCTCGAAGACGAAGGCGTCTGGCTCTACGCCGAAACCGTCCGCAAAATCCACGAACTGAACCCCGGCACCGGCGTCGAACTCCTCATCCCCGACTTCTCCGGCAACCCCGACCACATCGCCGCGATCTGCGACTCCGCCCCCGAAGTCTTCGCCCACAACGTCGAAACCGTCCCCCGGATCTTCAAAAGGATCCGCCCCGCCTTCCGCTACGAACGCTCCCTCGACGTCATCACCCAAGGCCGGAACCTGGGCATGGTCACCAAATCCAACCTCATCCTCGGCATGGGCGAAACCCGCGAAGAAATCTCCGAAGCACTCCGCGACCTCCACACCGCCGGCTGCGACCTGATCACCATCACCCAATACCTCCGCCCCTCCGAACGCCACCTCCCCGTGGACCGCTGGGTCAAACCCCAGGAATTCGTCGACCTCCAAAACGAAGCCGAAGAAATCGGCTTCCTCGGCGTCATGTCCGGCCCCCTGGTCCGCTCCTCCTACCGCGCCGGCCGCCTCTGGGCCACCGCCATGCGCAAAAAAGGCCGCGACATCCCCGCCGAACTCGCCCACATCGCCGACAGCATCCAGGACTCCGGCACCACCCGCCAGGAAGCTGCCACCCTCCTGGCCGCCCGCTCCTGACCCGGCAGCCACTGCCGCCCAGGGCCGGACACCGGATCTTTCCGGCGTCCGGCCCTTCGGCTTTGGTCACGTAGAATTGAGGCACTATGGCGAAATCCTCTGACTCCAGCAACTCCACCCCGGCGGACTCCAGCGCGGCAAAGCGCGGCCTGTTCTCCCGCAAGCCGAAAGAGGCGAAGGCCAAAAAGCCCAGCCGCCTCAAGCAGATCGGCGAGGTCTTCAACATGACCCGCCGCCACGACCCCATGGTCCCGTGGCTGATGCTTCTGGTCTTCCTGGGCGTTGTGGCCGTCAGCTTCCTGGTGGGTTACTGGCTTGAAAACTGGATCACCGGCCTGATCATCGGCATCCCACTGGGCCTGCTCGGCGCCACGCTGATCCTGTCCCGGCGCGCGGAACGGGCAGCCTTCGCCCAGATCGAAAACCAGCCCGGAGCCTCCGGCGCCGCACTGGGTACCCTCCGCCGCGGCTGGATCACCGAGGAACAGCCGGTCGCCGTCAACCCTCGCACGCAGGATGCCGTGTTCCGCGCCATCGGCCGTCCCGGCGTCGTCCTTGTCAGCGAAGGCCCCACGCTCCGGGTCAAGCCCCTGCTGGACGCCGAACGCAAGCGCCTGGCCCGGATCCTGCCCAACGTAACGGTGCACGTCATCGAAAGCGGCCGCGGCGAGGGCCAGGTGCCTATCAGCCAGGTGGCAAAGAAAATGGGCAAGCTGAAGAAGGAACTGACCAAGCTTGAGGTGAATGCCGTTTCAAAGCGCATTGCTTCCCTGGGGAACCGGCTGCCCATCCCCAAGGGCATCGACCCCTACAAAGCCCGCCCCAACCGCGGACGCTAGGCCTGAACAGCGCCCTGGCCACCGGATCCTTCCGGGAGCCGGGGCATTTTTCTTGCACAGGCCTTTTCCGTACGCCAGCAAAGTGCCAGGCGCTCGAGCCAATAACGCCGCCCAGCCAACCAACGATGACGACAGCCCTACAGGACAGGACACACCATGCCCCTTCGCAACGCCGCCATCCGCGCTTTCCGTATCTTCGCCGTCGCCGAAGCTTTCAGCTGGGCGGCCCTGCTGATCGGCATGTACTTCAAATGGATTGCCGGCACCACCGAGATCGGTGTACAGGTGGCCGGACCTATCCATGGAGCGCTGTTTGTTGGCTACGGCGTGGCGGCTCTGGTTCTTTGGCGCCTGCAGCGCTGGCCGTTTACCGTGGCGCTCTTTGCCGGGCTCTCAGCGGTCTTCCCGTTCGCCACCATTCTCTTCGAACGCTGGGCTGATAAGCGGGGTTTGCTGGCTGCTGCCGACGCCGTCGCAGCTTCCCCGGAGACCAGCCGGTCCAAGGTGTCGGAAGAGAGCCAGGTCTAGCGCAACCGCCGCCGCCGTTTGCTCAGCGGCGGATCAGCAGGGTGTTCATCGCCTTGTCGTGCAGGCCGCGCTGGTCGGGATCAAAGATCACGGCCGGGATCACCAGGCACAGCAGTACGGCCCGCACCAAGGCGGCCAACGGGCCGGGTGTCCCGCCGCCGGGCCGCACCACCGAGATGCCCACCACGCGGTGGCCGATGCTGTATCCCAGCGTGCCTACCAGCAGGATCTGCTCGAGGGCGAAAATTCCCAACGTTGCCCATGAGTCACCGGCGAAGGCAAAGTTGCTGATCAGCAGGGCAATGCCCCAGTCGATCATGATGGCAACGATCCGCCGGCCGGCCCGGGCAATGGACCCCGGCCCCGATTCGGGCAGGCCCAGGCGCTCACCGGGGTATTTGGAAATGCCGGACGTGTCCGGCCCGGTGAGCCATGAGCCAAGGTCTTCGCGATCTACCACCGTCCAAGTTTACCGGCCTCCATCCCCCACGCCGGCCTGGTGCGCGGCGCCCACATCGCGGATGGGGTTAGACCACAGTGTGGACACCCGATAGCGTGGTCATATCAGGGCATTCTGTAACCTGCCCGAAACAATGTGGACACGGACGGGAAATGCCGCGTCCATAGGCTGTTAGCAGTTTCAAGCAATCTCCCCGGCAGGTATCTGCGGCAGGGCCACAGCAGGGAAAACCTTGCGTCTTCCCTGCTTTCGGATTGCGCTGGATCATATGGCTGCGGCCAGATATTTACATATGCGTTAGGAGCATAGATGTTCAAGACTGCGGACGAAGTCCTCAAGTTCATCAAGGACGAAGATGTAAAGTTCGTCGATATCCGCTTCACCGACCTTCCCGGCGTCCAGCAGCACTTCAACGTTCCGGCTAAGAGCGTTGACGCTGACTTCTTCGTCAACGGCCAGCTCTTCGACGGTTCTTCCATCCGTGGCTTCCAGGGCATCGCCGAATCGGACATGCAGCTGATCCCCGATGTGACCACCGCGTTCCTGGACACCTTCCGCATGGAAAAGACCCTCGCGCTGAACTTCTCCATCGTGAACCCGCGCACCGGCGATCCCTACCACCGCGACCCCCGCGGCGTGGCCGAGAAGGCCGAAGCGTACCTGGCTTCCACCGGCATCGCTGACACCGCGTTCTTCGCTCCCGAGGCCGAGTTCTTCGTCTTCGACAACGTCCAGTACCAGTCCTCCCCGCAGGGCAGCTTCTACAAGATCGACTCCGAAGAAGCGCACTGGAACACCGGCCGTGAGGAAGAGGGCGGAAACCTCGGTTACAAGACGCCCGTCAAGGGCGGCTACTTCCCGGTTTCCCCCACGGACAAGCAGGCCGACCTGCGCGACGCCATGTGTGTTGCCTTGGATGAGGCCGGCCTCGAGGTCGAGCGCAGCCACCACGAAGTTGGATCCGCCGGCCAGGCCGAGATCAACTACAAGTTCACCACCCTGACCCACGCTGCCGATGACCTGCAGAAGTTCAAGTACGTCATCAAGAACACCGCTGACGCCTGGGGCAAGTCGGTCACCTTCATGCCGAAGCCGGTCTTCGGTGACAACGGCTCGGGCATGCACTGCCACCAGTCGCTGTGGAGCAACGGCGATCCGCTGTTTTACGACGAGAAGGGCTACGCCGGCTTGTCCGACACTGCCCGCTGGTACATCGGCGGCCTGCTGAAGCACGCCGACGCCGTCCTGGCCTTCACCAACCCGACGGTGAACTCCTACCGCCGCCTGGTCAAGGGCTTCGAAGCTCCGGTCAACATGGTCTACTCGCAGGGCAACCGCTCCGCCGGTATCCGCATCCCGATCACGGGCTCCAACCCCAAGGCCAAGCGCATCGAATTCCGGGCTCCGGACCCGTCTTCGAACCCGTACCTGGCGTTCGCTGCCCAGCTGATGGCCGGCATTGACGGCATCCGCAACCGCATCGAGCCGCCGGCACCGATCGACAAGGACCTCTACGAGCTGCCCGCCGAGGAAGCCAAGGACATCCCCAAGGCTCCGGGCACCCTGGAAGAAGCCCTGGAAGCACTGCGCGAGGACAACGAGTTCCTGCAGGCCGGCGGCGTCTTCACCCAGGACCTGATCGACACCTGGATCGAGTACAAGTACGAGAACGAGATCCGCCCGCTGTCCCTGCGCCCGAACCCCTACGAGTTCGAGCTCTACTACGGCGTCTAGTCTCCAGTCCGTCTGGCATTACTGCCAGGCCTGCTGAGACAGCGAAAGGCGGCCACCGGTGATCCGGTGGCCGCCTTTCGCGTTCCCGGGCCGAATGCCCGGAATAAATAAAAAAGGTGGAGGCCCGGCTCCAGACGTGCTGAGACCGGGAGCCAGGCCTCCTGACGAATGTCCCCCGAGACGAAGACTGTTCGAGCCTTCCCCCCAACAAGGTTGAAGGACACCGCCATTCCACATCATCGATTAAACGGTTTCCCAGCGCAATAAGGGCCCGCCGGTGTTACCTCATTGTGGCTTGGCGAACGGCATGAACAGGGTGCGCTGCGGCCCCGAAGATCCGCCGGTGTACTGGCCATAATCCACAAAACCGGCCTTCAGGTACGCGGCAAGGCCCGGGCCGTTGGCCTCGTTGACGGAGAGTACGACGCCGGATGCACCGGTTGGGTGCCCGCGCTCGAGTTTTCCTGCCGCCACCACGGCTGCGGCGGCTCCCAGCGTCCCCAGGCCTTTGCCCTGGTGGCGCCGGTCCACGAGGAAGCCGCGGAGCAGCCAGGCGGAGCCGTCATCCGGCCAGCCGGCCAGGGTGGCTGCCCCTGATTGCAGGGTGAGCACGCCTATTGCCCGCCCGCCGGCCTCCATCACGAAGGGATGCCGGCCCTCTTCGACCAAGCCGGTGAGGGCCATCCGCAACGGATCACCCACAAATCTCTCCTGGCCGGGCCCTAGCTGGAGCCTTGCCACAGCGTCCAAGTGGATTGCCTGGGCGTCCGCATCCAGGTCCCGCAGCGGGATGATCCAGACGGCTCCAAAGAACCCGTCAGTGCCCATAGAAATTGCGCTCAAAGACTCCACGTGCCCGCCGGCTGACCCGGAGGTAATCCTCCTCCAGGGCTGCGGCGTGGCCGGGCTCGTAGCCGCACCATCGCGCCACCGCTTCCAGGTCGCGGCGGGATGAGGGCAGAAGGTCGGACGCCTTCCCGTTCCAGATGACGTTCGCGGACCTGATTCTGCTCGCCAGCCGCCAGGCCTGCGCCAGCGTCTCGGCGTCGTCCCGGGACAGCAGCCCCAGCGCAGCCGCGGCCTCCAGCGCCGGAAGGGTGGACGTCGTCCGCAGCTCCGGGTGTTCGCCGGCGTGCTGAAGCTGGAGCAGCTGGACCAGCCATTCAACGTCGCTCAGGCCACCCCGGCCCAGCTTCAGGTGCCGCGCTGGATCGGCGCCGCGGGGCAACCGTTCCGACTCCACCCGGGCCTTCACCCTGCGGATCTCCCGGATGTCCTGCCCCGCAACGGACTCCGGATAGCGGATGGGGTCGATCAGGGCCAGGAAGTCGGCTGCGAGGCCGTCGTCACCGGCCATCGGACGCGCGCGGAGCAGCGCCTGGGCTTCCCAGATCAATGACCAGCGCCGGTAGTACTCGGCGAAGGATTCCAGGGAGCGGACCATGGCTCCGTTCTTGCCTTCCGGCCGAAGGTCAGCGTCCATCTGCAGGACGCGTTCGGCCATAATGGCCGGCTTCAACGGCTGGGTCAGCAGGCTGGACACCTTGGCCACGATCCTGCCCGCCTGCTCTTGGGCTTCAGCCTCGGAAAAGCCTGGCAAAGCCCGGTGGACGTACATGACATCCGCGTCGGAGCCGTACCCGATTTCCCGCCCGCCCTGCCGGCCCATGGCAACCACAAGCAGCGCGGTCTTCAGGGGTCCGCCCGCCGAGACGATCCCCTCGGCCACGCGCAGGGCACCCAGGACCGCGGCCCGGTCAGTATCCGCGAGGGCGGAGCCCACCTGGTCCTGGTCGAGCAGCCCTGCCGAGTCGGCGACGGCGATCCGGAGGATTTCCCGCCGGCGGATGAGCCGGATCAGGCGCATGGCGCTTTCCGGATCGGCGTGCCGTGACATCTTGGACGTGATTTCCTGCCACTGCGCTTCGAAGGACACCGGAACAAGGTCCTTGTCCTGCCCCAGCCAGGCAACCGACTCCGGGGACACTTCCAGCAGGTCGGCAATCAGCCGCGAGTTGGAGAGCATGTGGCAGAGCCGCTCGGCGGCGGCGTTCGAGTCGCGGAGCAGGCCAAGGTACCAATGGGTGGTTCCCAAGGCCTCGCTGACCCGACGGAAGGCGAGCAGGCCGGCGTCGGGATCCACCCCCTCGGCGAGCCAGTCCAGGAGGATGGGAAGCAGCTGGCGCTGCAGGGCAGCCCGCCGGCTGACACCGGCCGTCAGGGCTTCGATGTGCCGCATGGCGCCCTGCGGGTCACTGTATCCAAGCGCTGCCAGCCGGGCCTGTGCGGCCTCGGGGGTGAGCCTGGCATCCTCGCTGCTGAGCTTGGCCGCAGTGTTGAGCAGGGGCCGGTAGAAGATCCGTTCGTGAAGTTCCCGGACGGACCGTTTGGTCTTTTGCCAGGCGGCCAGGAGGGCATCAGGGTGCGGACGCTCGTTGGAGAACGGGCCAAGCACCCCCTTCGCCAGGGCACGCAGCGCCGGTTCGGCCACCGGCATCAGGTGGGTGCGGCGCAGCTGGAACAGTTGGATCCGGTGCTCCAGGAGCCGAAGGTACCGGTAGGCGTTGTCGAAGGCTGCGGCGTCCGTGCGCCCGATGTAACCGCCCGCCGACAGGGCCGCGATCGCCGACGTGGTGTCCCGCCGTCGTAATGCCTCATCTGCCTTGCCGTGGACCAGCTGCAGCAACTGGACCGTGAACTCCACGTCGCGCAGGCCGCCGCGGCCCAGTTTGATTTGCCGCTGCTCCTCGGCAGCGGGGATGTGCTCGGTCACCCGGCGGCGCATGGCCTGCACGGACTCGACAAACCCGTCGCGGCTTGCGGAATTCCAGATCAGCGGGGCCACCGCTTCCTCGTACCGGCGGCCCAGCCGGGCGTCCCCGGCAATGGTGCGCGCCTTCAGGAGCGCCTGGAACTCCCAGCTTTCGGCCCAGCGTGCATAGTAGGCCTCGTGGGAGGCCAGGGTGCGTACGAGCGGCCCGGATTTGCCCTCCGGCCTTAGGTTCGCATCGACTTCCCAGAGGCCGGGTTCGCGCGCCACGGAGGAGATGGCACGGGAGATACCGCTGGCCAACGCGGTTCCGATGGTGTTCGCGTGCGCGTCCTCCAGCTGCCCGGCATCGATGACGTAGATGACGTCGACGTCGGAGATGTAGTTCAGCTCGCGGGCGCCGCATTTGCCCATTCCGATGACGGCCAGGCCCACGTCGGCGACGTCGGCGGCGTCGAACTGTTCTGCCGCCTCCGCCCGCGACACGGCAAGGCCGGCTTCGATGGCCGCGCCGGCGAGGTCGGCCAGCTCGCCTCCCACTGACGGCAGGAAGTCCAGCGGGTCCGCGGCGCAGAGATCCTTGATGGCCAGGTCCACCACTCCCCTGCGGTACGCCGTCCGCAACGCAGCGTAGGCCTCCGCGCCCGTCACGGCAGCTACGGGACGCGCGGCGCGGGGATCAGCGCCCACCGACTGCAGCAACGTTGACCGCAGCTCCGCGGGGTCAGCGGGAAGGGGCTCCGGACTGGTGCGGACGTTGAACGCCGTGAGGTGTTCGGGGTGGCGGATCAGGAACTCGCCCAGGGCCTCCGAGGCGCCGAGGACCCGGTACAGCGGTTCACTGGTGTCGGGATCCGCACCGGCCACGGCACGCAGGTCGGGGTGTTTTTCGATCAGCCGTACCAAGGACTGCAGGGCCGCGTCCGGGCTGGCCGACAGCTGGAGCCCGGCAAACAGCCGGTCCTGGTCCAGCCCTTCCAGCTCACGGGCCGCCAGGAAGCGTTCGCCCTTTTCGAGGTCGCTGAAACCGGCCGCGATCAGGCGGCGTGCCAGGCTCACGCCCGCAGCCTAAAGGATACCGAGGTTGCGCTGCAGCTCGTAAGGCGTCACCTGCAGGCGGTAATCCTGCCATTCGGCCCGCTTGTTGCGGAGGAAGTGCTCGAACACCTGCTCGCCGAGGATCTGCGGCATCAGTTCCGAATCCTCCATGGCCCGGATGGCGTCGTGCAGGCTGGCCGGCAGGGGGTCGTGCCCCATGGCCCGGCGCTCAGCCGAGCTCAGCGACCAGACGTCGTCCTCCGCTGCGGCCGGGAGGTCGTAGCCTTCCTCGATGCCCTTGAGGCCGGCACCCAGCAGCACGGCGTACGCCAGGTACGGGTTGGTGGCGGAATCGATGCCGCGGTACTCGATCCGGGCGGACTGGCCCTTACCCGGCTTGTACAGGGGCACGCGCACCAGGGCGGAACGGTTGTTGTGGCCCCAGCTCAGGTAGCTCGGTGCTTCGCCACCGCCCCAGAGGCGCTTGTAGGAGTTCACGAACTGGTTGGTGACGGCGGTGAATTCGGGCGCGTGCTTGAGGATGCCTGCAATGAACTGGCGGGCCGTCTTGGACAGCTGGTATTCGGCACCGGCCTCGAAGAATGCGTTGCTGTCCCCTTCGAACAGGGAGAAGTGCGTGTGCATGCCCGAACCCGGGTGGGCCGTGAACGGTTTGGGCATGAAGGTGGCGTAGGTTCCCTGCTGGAGTGCCACCTCCTTAATAACAGTGCGGAACGTCATGATGTTGTCCGCGGTCTGGAGGGCGTCGGCGTAGCGGAGATCGATCTCGTTCTGGCCCGGGCCGCCCTCGTGGTGGCTGAATTCCACCGAGATCCCCACAGACTCAAGCATGGTGACAGCGGTCCTGCGGAAGTCCTGGGCCACGCCACCGGGCACGTGGTCGAAGTAACCGCCCTCGTCCACCGGCACAGGAGCGCCGTCAGCACCCAGTTCCTGGGACTTCAGGAGGTAGAACTCAATCTCCGGATGCGTATAGCAGGTAAAGCCCATGTCTGCGGCCTTGGCCAGGGTCCGCTTAAGGACGTTGCGGGGGTCCGCTGCAGACGGCTCACCGTCAGGCGTCAGGATGTCGCAGAACATCCGCGAGGTCTGTTCGGTCTCACCGCGCCAGGGCAGGATCTGGAAGGTCGCCGGGTCGGGCTGCAGCAGCATGTCCGATTCGAAGACGCGGGCCAGGCCCTCGATGGAGGAACCGTCGAAGCCAAGGCCTTCCTCGAATGCCCCTTCAACTTCCGCCGGCGCCAACGCCACGGACTTCAGCGATCCCACGACGTCGGTGAACCACAGGCGCACGAAACGTACGTCGCGCTCTTCGATTGTGCGCAGGACAAATTCTTGCTGGCGGTCCATGATGGCCTCTTCTCCGGTCAACGTCCATGCTCCGGGTCCACGCAAGGGGAAAGCCGGCAGCAGTTCACAAACACTGTACTAAGCATTCGACGCCGATGCTTGAGCCTGCGCCGCACGTAACACAGCATTAACCTGGCGCACGGTCCGCGGCGGCCCGCGGCGCCGGTTTGGCCGTTCCCGCCAGCCGGCCGGCACCTTTGGTTATGACTGTTATCACCTTTGGCGCCCGCCCCCGCGGTAGCTAGGACGGCCGGTACCGCACTACGCTCGTCCCATGGCCTCCAACAGCTCCGAATCACGCGCGTCCGCCGAAGTACCCGCCCCTTACGGCACTGGCCCTGTGCAGCCTGCGCCCGCAGCAGAGCGGAAGCCGGCCAAGGTACGCATCCACCACCTGCAGCAGGCCAAGCGCGACGGAACACGGTTCGCGATGCTGACCGCCTACGAGCAGTACACGGCCGAAATCTTTGACGCCGCCGGGATCGAAGTCCTGCTGGTGGGCGACTCCGCCTCCAACAACGTCTTTGGGAACGAAACTTCCCTGCCCGTCACCGTTGACGAGCTCCTTCCCCTGTGCCGGGCGGTCGCACGCACCGCCAAACGCGCACTGGTGGTGGCGGACCTGCCTTTCGGCAGCTACGAGGTTTCCGCGGAGCAGGCGGTGGCCACCGGCGTGCGCTTCCTGAAAGAGGGCCTGGCCCACGCAGTCAAGATCGAAGGCGGCGCCTACTACGCCCCCACGGTCCGGGCCATGGTCCAGGCCGGCGTTCCGGTGATGGCCCACATCGGTTTCACCCCGCAGAGCGAACATGCCCTGGGCGGTTACCGGGTCCAGGGACGCGGCGACGATGCACAGCGGCTGATCGACGACGCCGTCGCTTTGGCCGGGGCGGGCGCGTTCTGTGTCCTCATGGAAATGGTCCCGGCCGACACCGCAGCCGCCGTGGACGCCGCCGTCGAGGTTCCCACCGTGGGCATCGGCGCGGGCAAGGAAACCACCGGCCAGGTGCTCGTCTGGCAGGACATGGCCGGACTCCGCGGCGGCCGGATGGCAAAGTTCGTCAAGCAGTACGCGGACCTGCGCAGTACGCTTCTCGACGCGGCCACGGAGTACGGCAACGACGTCCGGACCGGACAGTTCCCCGGCCCCGAGCACTCCTTCTAGGCCGGCACCTGCTTCAGGGCGGGCGCCTGCCCGTCAGTCGTCGTCGCCCTTTTCCCAAGCCTCGTTACGGGCGCGGACCTTTTCAATTGCGTGCTCGGCCTCTTCCCTCGTCTTGTAGGGCCCGATCAGCTGGCTCCAGTCGGAAAGCCTGTCCTCTTCGACCTCGTGGGTATTGACGTTGTACCAGTACTCAGGCATTGCTGCTCCTCGGTTCGGCCGGCGCTTCCGGAACGTGATCCGCGTAACGTTGATTCTTACGGCGGCGTGCCCGGCTTCGCGGTTGTTAGGCGTTCTGTGGTGCCTTATATGATCAATCTATGCCTTCCCTTGCCTCGACTGCACCCATCGGCACCCTCACCCGCGGTACCGTCAGCCCGCAGCGTCCCGTCCCGGCGTCCATCCCCCGCCCGGAGTACGTGGGCAAACCCGCCCCTGCCAAATTCACCGGCTCCGAAGTGAAATCAACGGAGACCATCGAGAAGATCCGCATCGCGGGGAAGATCGCGGCCCAGGCCATCGTCGAGGTGGGAAAGCACATTGAGCCCGGCGTCACCACCGACCAGCTGGACAAGGTGGGGCATGAGTTCCTCCTCGACCACAACGCCTACCCCTCCACGCTCGGCTACCGCGGCTTTCCCAAATCACTGTGCTCTTCGCTAAACGAGGTCATCTGCCACGGCATCCCGGACAGCACGGTGGTCCAGGACGGGGACATCATCAACATCGACATCACCGCCTTCATCAATGGCGTCCACGGCGACACCAACTACACCTTCCTGGTGGGCGACGTGGATCAGGATTCCCGGCTCCTGGTGGAACGGACGCAGGAATCCCTGAACAGGGCCATCAAGGCCGTTGCCCCGGGCCGCGAAATCAACGTCATTGGCCGCGCCATCCAGTCCTATGCCAAGCGCTTCGGATACGGTGTGGTCCGGGACTTCACCGGGCACGGCGTGGGCGAGGCTTTCCATACCGGGCTGATCATCCCGCACTACGACGCCGCCCCGGCCTACAACACCGTCATCGAAGCCGGCATGGTCTTCACCATCGAACCGATGCTCACCCTGGGCACCGTGGAATGGGACATGTGGGCCGACGACTGGACCGTTGTCACCAAAGACCACAAGCGCACCGCCCAGTTCGAGCACACCCTCCTCGTCACCGAAAGCGGCGCCGAAATCCTCACCCTGCCGTAGCGCGCCGCCCTGCGGCCGCACCGGCCTGCGAGAGCTGCAAGCCGCCCGGCACCCTATTCCCTGCCCGTCCCCTGCCACGAACGGAAACCCATTGGCCAAGAAAGACGAGAAGTCGCACAAGAACGCCCCACTGATCGGCATCGACATCGGAGGCACGGGAATCAAGGGCGGCATCGTCGACCTGAAAAAGGGCAAGCTGCTGGGCGACCGGTTCCGTGTACCCACGCCGCAGCCGGCCACCCCCGAGGCCGTGGCAGAGGCTGTGGCACTGGTGGTGGCAGAGCTCTCAGCGCGTCCCGAGGCCCCGGAGGCCGGCTCGCCGGTCGGCGTGACCTTCCCCGGCATCATCCAGCACGGAGTGGTCCACTCCGCCGCGAATGTGGATAAGAGCTGGCTCGATACGGACATCGACGCCCTCCTCACCGCCCGGCTTGGCCGCCCGGTTGAGGTAATCAACGACGCCGATGCCGCCGGACTCGCAGAAGCCCGCTACGGCGCGGGCGAAGGCGTCAAGGGAACCGTCCTGGTCATCACGCTTGGCACCGGCATCGGCTCGGCCTTCATCTTCGACGGCAAGCTCGTCCCGAACGCCGAGCTGGGCCACCTGGAGGTGGACGGTTTCGATGCAGAGACCAAGGCGTCGGCCGTGGCACGTGAGCGGGACGGGCTGTCTTGGGATGAATACAGCGTGCTGCTGCAGCGCTACTTCTCCCACGTTGAGTTCCTGTTCTCCCCCGAACTGTTCATCGTTGGCGGCGGCATCTCCAAGCGTGCCGACGAATACCTGCCCAACCTCAAGCTCCGCACCCCGATTGTCCCGGCGGTGCTCCGGAACGAAGCCGGGATTGTGGGCGCCGCCGTGGAAATAGCGCTGCAGCACAAGCTCACCAAGTAGGCTGCACCGCGACGCCGGGCCCCTTACGGTTAACGCTGAACACCCCTTCCGGATCCGGGAGGGGTGTTCAGCGTTTTAGTGTTCTGCGTTTATGTGCACTGCATATTGATGATCCGCAGGACGCCGCACTGGACGTTCATGGCTGATCAGGCCGCGCCGAGCGGATGAGGTACCGGCGGCAGCTGCGGCTTCCCCTCCGCAGCTGCCGCCGGAAGTCTTATAGGGAAGTCTTTTCCGGCTTTCGCGGCGGGGCGGGACTTTCCGTGGCATCTTCCTGCGCCTCGTGGCGAAGCTGGGCGATGGCTGCCTCAAAGTCCTCAAGGGATTCGAAGGCCTGGTAGACGCTCGCGAAGCGAAGGTAGGCGACCTCATCCAGCTTCTGCAGCGGACCAAGAATGACCAGGCCCACCTCATGGGCGTCGATTTCCGCGGCGCCGGAAGCGCGGATCTGCTCTTCGACTTCCTGCGCCAGCATGGCGAGGTCGTCCTCACTCACAGGGCGCCCCTGGCAGGCCTTGCGGACACCGTTGATGACCTTGCTGCGGCTGAAGGGCTCGCCAACACCGGACCGCTTAATGACCGACAGGCTGGTGGTCTCCACGGTGGTGAACCTGCGCCCGCACTCCGGGCACTGGCGGCGCCGGCGGATGGCGGACCCGTCGTCAGCCATCCGGCTGTCCACCACCCGGGAGTCGGGATTGCGGCAGAACGGACAGTACATGGCGTCCCTCTCTCGCAGGGTCCCATCGGGGACTGTGGAATCGGCATTCAGCAGGTGAAGACTATGGTGGCACAGGTTGGCGGCATCGCTGCCGCAGCCTCCAGTTTACGGCGGCTGGCAGATGAATAACAAGCGTGTCATTACTACATGTAGTGGACACACCAACTACATGTAGTGCCAGAGCCCTTTCGGGGGCTTAGCCGGCGGCACCCGGGAAACGCGCCGTGACCGCGTCACCGTGGGCGGGCAGGTCCTCCGCGCGCGACAGGTTCACGATGTGGCTGCTGACTTCGGCAAGCGCGTCCCGGCTGTAGTTCACCACCTGGATGGCCCGCAGGAACGTGGTGACGTTCAGGCCGGAGGAGAAGGCCGCGGTTCCGCTGGTGGGGAGCACGTGGTTGGAACCGGCGCAGTAGTCGCCAAGGCTGACGGGGCTGTAGTCCCCCACGAAGATTGCCCCGGCGTTCCTGATCCGCGCCGCAACGGCAGACGCGTCCTTGGTCATGATCTCCAGGTGCTCGGCGGCATAGGCATCACAGGCAGCGATGCCCTGTTCCAGGCCGTCCACCAGCACCACGCCGGATTGCGGGCCGGACAGGGCCTCCCGGACACGGTCGGAATGCCTGGTAGACGCGGCCTGCAGGTCCAACTCCGCACGCACGGCAGCGGCGAGGTCGTCCGAATCCGTGATCAGGACCGACGCCGCCTGGGGGTCGTGTTCTGCCTGGCTGATCAGGTCGGCAGCAACCAGGGCAGGCTGCGCGGTGGAGTCGGCGAGGATTGCGATCTCGGTGGTGCCTGCCTCGGAATCGATGCCCACCACACCCTTCACCAGGCGCTTGGCAGTGGCGACGAAGATGTTGCCTGGCCCCGTCACCACGTCCACGGGCTCCAGGGCCGGGCCGGCCTCTGTCGCATCAACACCGTAGGCGAAGGCTGCGATCGCCTGTGCGCCGCCGATGGCGTACACCTCGGTGATTCCCAGCAGGGCGGCTGCAGCAAGGATGGTGGGGTGCGGAAGCCCGCCGGACTCCTTCTGCGGCGGCGACGCCAGGGCGATGGATTCCACGCCGGCGGCCAGTGCGGGCACCACATTCATGATGACCGACGACGGGTAGACGGCCAGGCCGCCGGGTACATAGAGGCCCACCCGTGCCACCGGAACCCAGTTCTGGCTGACCAGGGCGCCGTCGCCGAGTTCGACGTCAACATTGCGGGGACGCTGGCCGTCAGCGAAGATACGGGCGCGCCGGATGGATTCCTCGAGGGCCTTCCTGACGGCGGGGTCCAGGTTGTCCAGGGCCGAGTCGAGGGCCTCCGCGGGCACCCTGGGGTGGGATTGCTCCACACCGTCGAACCGGAGCGCCAGCTCAGCCAGCGCCTCGAATCCCCTCGCGCGGACGGCGCCGATGATGTCGAGGACCTTCTCTTCGGCGTCGGCCACCGTCTGTCCCTGTGCGCGGGGCACTGCCGCGCGGAGCGCGGCGAGGGTCAGGTTGCGGCCCCGGACGTCCACCGTCCGGAAGTTCACGGCAGTGGCGGGGGTGGCGGGGAACTCCGATGAAATGGTCACCGGACTATTTTACGGGGCGCCGCGGCCGCTGCTGCCATCCGAGTTCTCAAGCGGGTTCCCTGCGCCGGGCTTCCGGCCAAGCTGTTCCAGGAGCTCCAGGACAAATACGGAGATGGCGGTGGCTGCCGGCCACAGGAGCAGCACCGGCAGTGCGCGGAGGGAGAACGCCAGGTTTGCATTCAGGGACGTGTCCACCGGAGTGCCCCAGAGCCGTCCGGCCAGCATCCCTGCCTGCCAGGCAAGGAGGCTGCCAACCAGCGCTCCGGCCAGGCCCAGCACCAACGACGCCTCCGGCCGGGGGCGCCGGCGGTCGGCCAGGAACACCGCAAGAAGGCAGCCGGCAAGGACCATCAGGCCGGCGAGCGTGAGGTCCCGCGGCAGCCAGACGGAGGTGTTGGAGCCGGTAGCCAGCGCAGGGTCCCGGGTGATCAGGTTGAGGCCGCCCGGCGCCAGCAGCCACCACAGGATTCCGGCGGGAACGCCGGCAACCGCAGGAACGGCGAAGAGGGCCCACGGCAGGCGCGGCCGGTCCCGGCGGGGTATAAGTGTCATGCCACAAACCTTAACAAATGTTCCTGCCGGCGGCCCGCGACCCAGCTACGGGTTGTTGACCACCCGCCTGTGTCGGAATGTTGCTCTCCCGGGGAAGGCGGACAATAGGGTTAGGGAACAAGCAACTGCCCATCCACCATTCAGGAGTCACGGGTGACCGACAACAGCGCGCCGTTCGAACGGACGTTCAGGGAAATGTTCCGGCGCCACGCAGCCGGGGTGGCCATCATTACGGTCAACTACCAGGACGAGCCCTACGGCTTCACGGCAACGTCGGTGGCTTCGCTGTCTGCCCAGCCGCCACGGTTCACCTTCAACATGGCCCGCAGTTCGCGTTCCTGGCCGGCCGTGGCCAACACCACGTACCTCGGAGTCCACATGCTGGGGCTCGAAAACCAGCAGCTGGCCGCACGTTTTTCGGCCGCCGGAAACCGATTTGAGGGCGACCACTGGGCAACGGGGCCGCACGGGGTGCCCGTGCTGAAGGACGTTGCGGGCTGGCTGATCGGTGAAGTGCAGATGCGCCTGTCCTTCGAAAACAACGCCGTGGTGGTCGTCCAGGTGGTCGACGGCCAGGTGGGCGGCGAAGGCACGCCCCTGCTGTACCACGCCGGGGGTTACGGCCAGCCTGTCCCCCTCGACTACGAAATCTAGTCCCGGCAAACACACCTTCCGCAGAGGGTCGGACGACGGCGGAAGGCGGCTTCCGCCGTCGTGCTTCCCTGCGGGCAGGGCACCTAGGCGTCCAGGCAGGCGGGCCCCAGGAGGACTTTGAGGTCGCCGAACAGCGAGGGGCTCGGGTTGACCCGCAGGTGAACAGGCAGGCCCATGACCTCGGTGCGGGTGTCGCCCTGCAGGTGCAGCCGGACCTCGGAATTGCCCCGGTGGGTTCGAAGCACGTCGCCGAGTTCGGTCACCACAGCCTCGGTGGCCTTGTGCGTCGGCATGGTGATGACCACCGGGCCGTTCAGGCCTTCACTGAGGTCCGGGACGGACAGTTCCATGCAGTTCAGGGTGATGGCGCCGTCGTCGCGTTTCTGCAGGCGGCCCTTCACCACCACAATCAGGTCCTCGGCGAGCACTGACGCGATGGGTCCGTAGACCTGGCCGAAGAACATGACCTCGATGGAACCGCCCAGGTCCTCCACCTCGGCACGTGCGTAGGCGTTACCGCTGGCCTTGGCAATCCTGCGGCTGAGCGAGGTGATCATGCCCGCGATGGTGAGGATGGCACCGTCCTGCGGCCCGTCTTCACCCAGGATGGTGGTGATGCTCATTTCCGCGTGCTGGCTCAGGACCCCTTCCAGGCCCTGGAGCGGGTGGTCCGAGACGTAAAGCCCCAGCATGTCGCGCTCGAATGAGAGCTTGTCCTTCTTCTCCCACTCAGGCAAGTCCGGGATCTCGATGCTCAACGACGCTTCGGACTCGGCCTCCTCGAAGCCTGCGAAGAGGTCGAACTGGCCGATTGCCTCGTTGCGCTTCAACGTGATCACGGAGTCAATGGCTTCCTCATGGATCATCGCCAGCGCGCGGCGGTGGTGGCCCAGGGAGTCGAAGGCGCCGGACTTGATCAACGACTCGATGGTCCGTTTGTTGCAGACCACCGCCGGTACCTTCATCAGGTAGTCCTTGAAGGACGTGTAGGCGCCCTCGCTCTCGCGGGCGGCAACCATGGCCTCCACCGCGTTGACGCCGACGTTGCGGATGGCGCCCATGCCGAAGCGGATGTCCGTGCCCACAGGGGTAAAGTTCAGGGCCGATTCGTTGACGTCCGGTGGCAGGACGGTGATGCCCATGCGACGGCACTCGTTGAGGTAGATGGCCGACTTGTCCTTGTCGTCACCCACCGACGTCAGCAGCGCAGCCATGTATTCGGGTGCGTAGTGCGCCTTCAGGTAGGCGGTCCAGTACGAAATAACGCCGTAGGCGGCGGAGTGGGCCTTGTTGAACGCGTAGTCCGAGAACGGGAGCAGGATGTCCCAGAGGGTTTTCACGGCCGCCATGGAGTAGCCGTTGTCCTGCATGCCCTGGGAGAAGCCGGCGAACTGTTTGTCCAGTTCCGATTTCTTCTTCTTACCCATGGCGCGGCGGAGGATGTCTGCCTGGCCCAGCGAGTACCCTGCCAGCTTCTGCGCCACGGCCATGACCTGCTCCTGGTACACGATCAGGCCGTAGGTCCCACCGAGGATCTCCTTGAGGGGTTCCTCCAGTTCCGGGTGGATGGGGATGACTTCCTGGATGCCGTTCTTGCGAAGCGCGTAATCGGTGTGGGCGTTGGCGCCCATGGGACCGGGCCGGTAGAGCGCAAGGACAGCGGAAATATCTTCGAAGTTGTCAGGCTTCATCAGCTTGAGCAGGGACCGCATGGGTCCGCCGTCGAGCTGGAAAACGCCCAGGGTGTCGCCGCGGGCCAGGAGCTCATAGGACGGCGCGTCGTCGAGCTCCAGGTTCTCGAGGTCCAGGTCGATGCCGCGGTTCATCTTGATGTTCTCGAGGGCATCGGAAATGATCGTCAGGTTCCGCAGGCCCAGGAAGTCCATCTTGATCAAGCCCAGGCCCTCGGACGTGGGGTAGTCGAACTGGGTGATCACCTGGCCGTCCTGGAAGCGGCGCATGATGGGGATGACGTCGATGATCGGGTCCGAAGACATGATGACGCCGGCGGCGTGCACGCCCCACTGGCGTTTCAGGCCCTCGATGCCCAGGGCCGTCTCGAAAACCTTGGCGGCCTCCGGATCCGTGCTGACAAGCTGCCGGAAGTCCCCTGCTTCGCTGTACCTTTTTGATTCCGGATTCTGGATGTCTGCCAGCGGGATGTCCTTGGCCATGACGGCCGGGGGCAGGGCCTTGGTGAGCTGTTCCCCCATGCTGAACGGGTAACCCAGCACGCGCGAGGAGTCCTTGAGAGCCTGCTTGGTCTTGATGGTGCCGTAGGTCACGATCATGGCCACGCGCTCGTCGCCGTACTTGCGCGTCACGTAGTCGATGACTTCGGAGCGGCGCCGGTCATCGAAGTCGACGTCGAAGTCGGGCATGGAAACGCGGTCCGGGTTGAGGAAGCGTTCGAAGATCAGCCCGTGCCGCAACGGATCAAGGTCCGTAATTCGCATGGCGTACGCCACCATGGAACCGGCACCGGAGCCACGGCCCGGGCCGACGCGGATGCCGTTGTTCTTGGCCCAGTTGATGAAGTCCGCCACCACAAGGAAGTAGCCAGGGAAGCCCATCGAGGTGATGACGCCGAGCTCGTAGTCCGCCTGCTTGCGGACCTCGTCCGGGATGCCCTTGGGGTACCGGTACTGCAGGCCCAGGTCCACTTCCTTGACCAGCCAGGAGGTTTCATCCTCACCCGGCGGGCAGGGGAACCGCGGCATGAAGTTGGCGTTCGTGTTGAACGACACCTCGCAGCGCTCGGCGATGAGCAGCGTGTTGTCGCAGGCCTCGGGGTGGTCGCGGAAGAGCTCGCGCATTTCCTGCGGGGACTTCAGGTAGTAGCCGCTGCCCGAGAACGCAAACCGGGAGCCGCCGTTGTCATAGGTGGGCTCCAGCAGGGTCGAACCGGACTGGATGGCCAGCAGCGCCTCGTGCGCCTTCGCGTCGTGCTCGTGGGTGTAGTGGAGGTCGTTAGTGGCCACCAACGGCAGGTTCAGTTCCTTGGCCAGGCGCAGCAGGTCACCGGTGACGCGCCGCTCGATGTCCAGGCCATGGTCCATCAGTTCACAGAAATAGTTCTCGGCACCGAAAATGTCCCGGAACTCCGCAGCGGCTTCCACGGCCTCACGGTACTGGCCCAGGCGCAGCCGGGTCTGGACCTCGCCGGAGGGGCAGCCGGTGGTGGCGATCAGGCCCTCGGAATAGGTGTTGAGCAGCTCCCGGTCGAGCCGCGGCCATTTCCCGAAGACGGAGTCCAGGGATGCGATGGAGGATGCGCGGAACAGGTTCCGCATGCCCACATTGTTGTAGCTCAGGAGAGTCATGTGGGTATACGAACCACCGCCGGAGATGTCGTCCTTGCGCTGGCTCTCCTCGCCCCAGCGGACGCGGGTCTTGTCCCCGCGGGCGGTTCCGGGAGTCACATAGGCTTCGACGCCGATGATCGGTTTGATGCCCTTGGCCTGGGCTTTCTGCCAGAAGTCGAACGCACCGAACAGGTAGCCGTGGTCCGTAGTGGCCAGCGCAGGCATGCCCAGCCGTTCGGTTTCGTCGAACAGCTCCCCCAGCCGGGCGGCTCCATCCAGCATCGAATATTCGGTGTGGGTGTGAAGGTGGACAAACGAATCATTGCTGGAAGTCACCGCACTATTCTATGCGCTGCCCGGTTACGGCCCTGCCAGGACGATGCCGATCAGGCCTGTCCCGAGGCGAGCACATCGAGGGCGAAGGCCAGGTCCTGGGGATAGTCGCTGGTCACGCGGACCCGCTCACCCGTCACCGGGTGGTCGAAGCCGAGTTCCCGGGCATGGAGCCACTGCCGCGTGAGCCCAAGGGTTGCAGCCAGGCGCGGATCCGCACCGTACGTGAGGTCGCCCGCGCAGGGATGGCGGAGTGCGGAGAAATGAACGCGGATCTGGTGCGTGCGGCCGGTCTCGAGGTGCACTTCCACGAGCGACGCCTTGCCAAAGGCTTCCAGCACCTCATAGTGGGTCACGGATGGCCGGCCCTCTTCCGTCACGGCAAACCGCCAGTCGTGCCCAGGGTGGCGGCCGATGGGGGCATCGATGGTTCCGGTCAGGGGATCCGGCAGGCCCTGGACCACGGCGTGGTACACCTTGTCCACCGTGCGCTCCTTGAACGCACGCTTGAGGGCTGTGTAGGCCCTCTCGGATTTGGCGACCACCATCACGCCGGACGTCCCGACGTCGAGCCGGTGGACAATCCCGGCCCGTTCCGGCGAACCGGACGTGGAGATGCGGTATCCGGCACCGGCCAGCCCGCCCACCACGGTGGGCCCCACCCAGCCGGGAGAAGGGTGCGCGGCAACCCCCACCGGTTTATCGACGACGACGAAATCGTCGTCGTCCAGCAGGATCTTCAGGCCTTCCACAATTTCCTCCACGACTTCCAGCGGATCGCGCCGCTCCGGAATGGTGACCTCCAGCGTGTCGCCGGCCGCCAGTTTCGCTGACTTGCCAAGGGCTTTACCCCGGTTGAGCACGTGCCCTTCCGCGATCAGGGCAGCGGCGGCTGAGCGCGAAATCCCCATGATGGCTGCAAGGCCGGCATCTGCCCGGGTGCCACCGTATTCTTCCGTGACGATGATCTGCTCAGGCATCGGCGTCCGTACCCTTCCGCTCGGCATGCACCCGGGTGCCATCCAGGGAAATGCCGCGAAGAGTCAGGATGCAGATGATGGCCACGGCAGAGACCACCGCGGAATCGGCGATGTTGAAGATGGCGAAGTTGGGCAGCTGGATGAAGTCCACCACATGGCCCATGCCGAACGAGGGTTCGCGGAAGAGCCGGTCCGTGAGGTTGCCGAGCGCCCCGCCCAGCAGCAGGCCCAGCGCAAGGGCCCACCAGGCAGACCCCAGCTTCCGGACCTGGAAGAGGATGGCGACAGCGACGGCGGCCATGATGATGGAAAACACCCACGTGACGTTCTCGCCGATGGAGAAGGCTGCGCCGGAGTTTCGGATGAAGTACCAATGCAGAAGTGGCGGCAGGACCGGGATGCGTTCGCCCTCCACCATGGAGGACGTCACCCACATCTTGGTCAGCTGGTCGAAGACGTAGGCAAATACTGCGAATCCGGCGAAGAAGGACAGCAGCACCCCGCGTCGTGGGCGGGGTGACGGCGGGACAGGGCGTGCAGCGCCGGCGGCAAGTTCGTCAGTCATGGTGCTTTCATTCGTAAAACCCGGGTCAATGCCAAAAGCCGGTGGCCGAGGAATCCTCAGCCACCGGCTTTCAGAATACGTGCTGTGCGTGCTAGTTGGCTTCGCTGACTTCCGGCGTCGCCACGGAGCCGCGGGCATCCAGATCGCGCAGCTGGCCTTCGATGTAGGCCTTCAGGCGTGAGCGGTAGTCGCGCTCGAAGCCGCGGAGCTGCTCCACCTTGCGTTCCAGGACGGAGCGCTGCTGCTCGAGTGCACCGAGGATCTTGCGGGACTTTTCCTGGGCGTCGTTGACGAGGCTGCTGGCTTCGATCTGCGCCTCGGCGATGATCTTGTCCTTCTGCGACTGGCCGTCGGCGACGTGGCGGTCGTGCATCTGCTGCGCCATGGCCAGCAGGCCGGCAGCGGATTCAGCGGAGGGGGTGGAGGTGGAGGCCGCTGCAGCAGCAGGGGCTGCGGCGACGGGAGCGGCCGGCTGGACGTCCTTCTTCTTCGCCTCGGCAGCCTTGGCCTCAGCTTCGGCCTTTTCGCGGGCTTCGTCCTTGTCAGCCTTGACGGGCGCGGGAACCTTCTCCACCACGGGGGCGGCAGCGGCGGTTGCCGGAACGCTGGAACCAGCTTCGGCGAGCTTCTTGCGGAGCTCGTCGTTCTCCTGGTTCAGGCGGCGAAGTTCAACGACGATCTCGTCCAGGAAGTCATCGACTTCGTCCTGGTCGTAGCCCTCGCGGAACTTGGTCGGCTGAAAGCGCTTGTTGACAACGTCTTCTGGCGTCAAAGCCATCTGGTCACCTCACTGGTCTGGTTAGTCAGTAGGCCTTCCGGCCGTCAAAACTACGGTACCTAAATTTGGTCTGCTATCTCTAATTCAACACTGGAGTGTCAAACTCGAGTTTCCCTGCTTCACACTATCCGGTCCCGGTGGCACCGTCCTGCGTTACATGGGTGTAAATCTCTGAATCAGGCGAAGCTTCTGGTGATTCCCATCGCAATGCTGACCGCGATGAAGAGGATCAGGAATCCAAGGTCCAGCGTGATGCCGCCCAAACGCAGCGGCGGGATCAGCCGGCGGAGCACTTTCAAGGGCGGGTCCGTGATGGAGTAAACAGCGTGCGCCACCACCAGGGCAACGCCGCGCGGCCGCCATTCCCGGGCGAACATCTGCACCCAGTCGAATACCAGGCGGATGATCAGGGCAACAAAAAACAGCAGGAGCGCGAGATAGACAAGTCCGAAAACAATTCCCATGCCTTAACTCATATCTCCATGTTCAAAAAGCCGATGCCGCGGTGGCGCCGATGTGTTGTTCCTATTTCAGCACAGATGCCAGACAGGTGTCCCTGCCTGGCATCCGTTCAACGTCTGCGGGTCAGCTCTGGTTGAAGAAGCTGGCCTGGGTGTCGCTGGCCTTCTTGTCGTCGCCGATGACCTCAACGTAGGACGGCGACAGGAGGAACACCTTGTTGGTGACCCGTTCGATGCTGCCACGCAGTCCGAACACCAGCCCGGCGGAGAAGTCCACCAACCGCTTGGCATCCGACTCACCCATGTCGGTGACGTTCATAATCACCGGAATGCCGTCCCGGAAGCTCTCACCGATGAGTTTGGCATCGTTGTAGGAGCGCGGATGGATAGTGGTGATCTGGCGGAGGCCTGAGGTCTCTTCGCGGCTGGAGGCCGCACGCTTGATGGGGGTCACTGGGGCGCGGTATTCCTCTTCGGGGGTGTAGGACGTTTCACGGCTGACCTCGCGGACGGGTGCAGGTGCACGGCGTTCCTCGCGGTCTGCTTCCATTGTTTCGTCCTCATCCTTACGTGTGTTCAGTTGCTCGGACTCGTAATGCTCATCGCCGTCGGCGAGCCCAAGATAGATCATTGTCTTGCGCAGAGCGCCGGCCATGGTCGACTCCTAATCGTGTCCCGTAAGCGGGCCGCCCAATGACTTGACAGCACTGGAGTCCCCCGCCCAACTTCCAACAGTCCCGACGCTACCGTACGGCCGGACGCGATCCGAGAATATCGGAACCGATCCGCAGGTGTGTCGCCCCAAATTTGATCGCAGCTTCGAGGTCCTGGCTCATACCGGCCGAAATGCCGGATGCCGCCGGGTGGGCCTGCACCAGCCGTTCCGAGACCCCGGCGAGCTTCTCGAAGGCCGGTTCGGGCGCGGCACCGAGCGGGGCCACCGCCATGACACCGGCCAGGCGCAACCCTTCCGCAGCGGCGATCCGATCGGCCAGCCCCGGAACGTCGGCGGGTAACGCGCCGCCCCGGTGCGCTCCGGCGTCGTCCTCAAGACTGACCTGGATGAAGCAGTCCAGTGGCGGCCGCCCTGTGGCGTCCTGTTCGTTGAGCACCGCTTTGGCAAGCGCATCAACGAGCTGGAGCCGGTCCACCGAGTGGACAGCAGCTGCATAGCGCACCACGGACTTGGCCTTCTTGGTCTGCAGTTGGCCGACGAAATGCCAGGCCAGGCCGGCCTCAGCCAGCTCGGCCGCCTTGGCCGCGGCCTCCTGGTCCCTGTTCTCGCCGACGTCGGTCACGCCCAGGGCGGCGAGGCGGCGGATGTCATCTGCCGGATGGAACTTGGTGATCACGATCAGCCTGGGCGGCTGGCCCTCGCGCCCGGCCGACACGACTGCCCTGGCGATACGCTCCCGCACGGCCTCCAGCCGCCCGGCGAGTTCGCGAAGGCGGGGATCACCGGCTGTAGCGGCGTCATTCATGGCACCACACCACCCCTGCAAAGCGGCCGGTGTGGCGGTCCCGGCGATAGGAGTACAGCGACGGCGCCTCGAAGGTGCAGGGCCCGCTGTATTCGACAGTCACGCCGGCGTTTTCCAGCTGGCTCCGTGCACCGGCCGGCAGGTCGAGGCCGGGAGTGCCCCAGGAGGTGGTGCTCCGGCTGGCAGGCACTGCGGCAACGACTTCCTCCTGCATGGCACCGGGGACCTCGTAGCAGTGACCGCAAATTGAGGGCCCAAGCCAGGCCCGGATGCCGGTGGCCCCCAGCGATGCCATGCGCTCCAGAGCCGCGGGGATGACTCCGCCGGCAAGGCCGGGCCGGCCGGCGTGGGCCACCGCCAGGACGGGTCCATCGGTTGACACACCGGCCAGGATCACGGGGATGCAGTCTGCCACCATCACGGCCAGCGGAGTGCCGCGTGACACCATCGCGTCCGCCTCGGGGGCGGGACTGACGGCGTCCATCAGCACCACGTCCGTTCCGTGGACCTGGTTCATGAACCGGAGGCTGCCGGCGCTGACGCCGATCTCCTGTTCGAGCCGCGCCCGGCGTTGCCGAACCGCTTCCGGATCGTCTCCCACGTGGAGCGCCAGGTTACCGGCGTCGCTGTTAGTAAAAGCGGCCGACACCCCCGGAAGGATGCCGGCCCGCCAGTGGAACAAGCCGCTGCCTACTTCAGGAAGTCAGGGACATCCAGGTCGTCCTGGTGATTGCCGGTAAGGTCCGGCTCCACTACGGACGGCAGGTCCACATCGAAACCGGAATCTGCGGGCACTGCCGTGGGGCGCTGCTGGCCCCAGTTGCTCAGGCCGGCGGCGCCGACGCCTGCGTGGACCGGCTGGACGTTGGGCTGGTGGCCGCCGCCCTGGTGGTTACCGGCGGACGGTGCCTGCGACGGTGCAGGTGCTGCGGGCCGCTGCGGCGCAGCCTGTGCCTGCGACTGGGACTGGTCCATGGACGGCGAGGTGGCCTTGACGTCGTCGAAGCCTGCCGCGATGACGGTGACCCTCGCTTCGTCGCCGAGGGCGTCATCGATCACGGCACCGAAGATGATGTTCGCTTCGGGGTGGGCAACTTCCTGGACCAGCCGCGCGGCTTCGTTGATCTCGAACAGGCCGAGGTCCGAGCCACCCTGGATGGACAGCAGCACACCGTGGGCGCCGTCGATGGAGGCCTCCAGCAGCGGCGAAGCGATGGCAAGCTCGGCGGCCTTCACGGCGCGGTCTTCGCCACGGGCGGAGCCGATGCCCATGAGCGCTGAGCCGGCACCCTGCATGACCGACTTGACGTCGGCGAAGTCGAGGTTGATCAGGCCCGGGGTGGTGATGAGGTCGGTGATGCCCTGGACGCCGGACAGCAGCACCTGGTCGGCTGAGCGGAAGGCGTCGAGGACCGAGACGTTGCGGTCGCTGATGGAAAGAAGGCGATCGTTGGGGATCACGATCAGGGTGTCCACTTCGTCGCGCAGCGCGTCGATGCCGGATTCGGCGGAGCCCGCGCGGCGGCGGCCTTCGAACGTGAAGGGACGGGTAACGACACCGATGGTCAGGGCGCCAAGGGAGCGCGCAATGCGGGCGACGACGGGCGCGCCGCCGGTACCGGTTCCGCCGCCTTCGCCGGCGGTCACGAAGACCATGTCGGCTCCGCGCAGCACTTCTTCGATTTCGTCGGCGTGGTCCTCGGCGGCCTGCTTACCCACCTCCGGGTTGGCGCCGGCTCCGAGGCCGCGGGTCAGTTCCCGGCCTACATCGAGCTTGACGTCGGCGTCGCTCATCAGCAGTGCCTGGGCGTCGGTGTTGATGGCGATGAATTCAACACCTCGGAGGCCGACCTCGATCATGCGGTTGACTGCGTTCACGCCACCGCCGCCGATGCCGACGACTTTGATGACGGCCAAGTAATTCTGCGGAGCTGCCACGTTACGTGTCCCTTGTTCGTGTCTTATTGCGAAAAACTGATGGTGAGCTTGAAGCCTGTAACCTTAACCTTCGAGTTGAAGGTTATAGTTATGTCAAGTAACTCATGTCTGTGACGGTATTTCCTCTGGTTCCCACATTCAATAACCGGGTCCGCGTGTCGGATTAATACCGGAAAGAAAGCGGCTCACCGTGTCACCGGATGCCGCGGAACGCTGACGTCGTAGACCTGCACGGGGTTCTTCGGATCCGCCGGAACCTTCAGCAACGCGGCCAGCACCTTGGCTTTGAGTTCCTTCTCCGAGGCGTTGCCCCACACGATGGTCTGGCCGTCCACCAGCTTGAGCTCCACCGCATCAACGGACTTGGCGGAAGCGTTTGACAACTTCGCCAGGACATCCGCGGGAAGGGCGCCCAGCACCGCCGCGGTGGCCTTGAACAGATCCTGTCCAATGGCACCGGCGCCGCCGTCGATCAGCGGCAGGGATACGGACGCCGGGTCCGCGGTGGTAGCCAGCTGCACGCCGTCCACGTCCACCAACTGGTACCGCTCCCCCTGCTTGACCAGGGCCACGGGCACCCGCTCGTGCACGGTCACGGCAAGCCCGGAGGGCGGCCTGGCCTCGGCAGACACGGATTTGACCTGGACCAGTGGCTCGAGGAGCCGGCTGACGTCGTCGTCGCCGATCTGCGGCAGGGGCTTCCCCTGCAGCGGTTCGAGCGCCGCCTGAACCTGGGCAGGCGTCAGCAGTGACGTGCCGGACACGGTAATGGTGCGCAGCGCCAGCACCGGCGAGTACACGGCACCGGCCAGGAGGGCCGCCACCAGCGCACACACAGTGCACACCACCAGAAGCAACCTCCGCCTGCGCCGCCTTCCCCTGGGTTCCGGGAAGGCGAGGACGTTGGCGTCCGGGCCGGAATCAGCTGCGGGCGCTTTCCTGCTGCCTGTCCCGCTGGTGCGGGCAGCGGCCTTCTCCGCCGTCTGGACCGGTACGTTCCGCGACGCCGAGATCACCTCGTCCGCATCCGGGGAGCCTGCGGCATCCGTTTGGCTCCGCCCGCCGGCTGCCGGGCCTTTACGGCCCGTCGGGGTGTAGGTGGGACGGCGCGTGCTAGCCACGCAGGGCCTCCACGATACGCGGACCGTATCCGGTCACGTCGCCGGCGCCGGCGGTCAGAACGATGTCGCCGTCCGCGGCCGCGTCCGCGACGGCGGCCACGGCGTCTTCTGCGCTCACCAGGCGTCCCCGGCCAGCCATATGGTCGGCAATGAGCTTGCTGGTGACGCCGGGGATGGGGTCCTCACGGGCAGGGTAGATGTCCAGGACCAGCGCGGTATCCGCCAGGTCCAGAGCCTCAGCGAACTCGCGGGCAAATTCCCGGGTGCGGGAGAACAGGTGCGGCTGGAACAGCACGTGCACCTTGTGATCCCCCGCGACCGAGCGCGCCGCGGTCAGGGCAGCGCGGACCTCGGTGGGATGGTGGGCATAGTCGTCGAACACCCGCACGCCGCGGGCTTCGCCCTTCAGTTCGAACCGGCGGGACGCGCCGGAGAAGGAGGCCAGGGCTGACGCGGCAGCGCCGGGTGCAACCCCGAGTTCAAGCGCGACGGCGAACGCGGCCGCCGCGTTCAGCGCATTGTGCCGGCCGGGCACCTGCAGCGCGAGGTCGAACCGCCCTTCCGCGGTGGAGACCGCAACGCTGCCGGGGCCGTCGTCGTGAAGCTTCAGGTCGGCGTCGTCGGCGGTGCCATACAGCAGGACGCGGGTGTTGCCCGCCTGGCGGGTGCGCTCGGCCAGTGCCCGGGCGCCGGGGTCGTCGGCACAGGCCACAAGGAGTCCGTCGGCGGGCAGCAGGGCGGCGAACTTATCGAAGGACTCGTACACGGCTTCGGCTGTGCCGTAGTGGTCCAGGTGGTCGGCTTCGACGTTGGTCACCACGGCGACCTGCGGCAGGTAGTTCAGGAACGAACCATCCGATTCGTCGGCTTCCGCCACAAAGATCCCTGACGTGCCGTGCGCGGCATTAACCCCCAGGGAAGGGACGTTGGCTCCGATGGCAAAAGATGGGTCCAGGCCGGCGCCCTGGAGCAGAACCGTGACCATGGACGTGGTGGTGGACTTGCCGTGGGTACCGGCAATGGTCACCACCGTGTCCTCCCCCATCGTGGCCGCCAGCGCTTCGGACCGGTGCAGCACGGGCAGCCCGGCCTGCCGGGCCGCGGCCAGCTCTGGATTGTCCGCCCTGATCGCCGACCCCGCCACGACGGTCTGGGCATCGCCCAGGTTGCCGGCCCCGTAACCGACGGCGATCCTGGCACCCTTTTCGGCGAGGTCGCGCATGACAGGAAGGTCCTTGGCATCGGATCCGCTGACGGGGACGCCGCGCGCCACCATGATCCTGGCCACGGCGGACATGCCGACTCCGCCCACCCCGATGAAGTGGACCCGGCCCAGGGATGCCAGAGAGCCCTGGGATTCGCTCCCGGAAAGGTCATGGTTGCTCATGCGGACACCGCTTCCAGGATGAGGGCAGCCATCCGCCGGTCGGCGTCACGGACACCCAGCCGGTAAGAGTTGGCTTCCATGGTGGCCAGCCGTGCCTTGTCGGTGACCAGCGGGACGAGCTCCTTGGCCAGCCATTCGTCGGTGAAGTCGCGGTCCTGGACCAGCAGGGCGCCGCCGGCGGCCACCAGGCCCGCGGCGTTCAGGGCCTGTTCCCCGTTCCCGATCGGCAATGGCACCAGGACGGACGGCACGCCAACAGCGGCCACCTCGCAGACGGTCGCAGCGCCGGAGCGGGCCAGCAGCACGTCTGCCGCAGAGTAGACGAGTTCCATCCCGTCCACGTATTCCACCTGGCGGTAGCCCGGCGCGGCCAGCGGCTGGCCGGCTCCGTCCAGGACCGACTTGCCGCGCCCGGTGAGGTGCAGGGTTTGGATCCCCGCGGCAGCAAGCTGCCCCACGGACGCTGCGATGGTGCGGTTGATGCTTTGGGCACCGGAGGATCCGCCTGTGACGATGAGGGTGGGCAGCTGGGGATCAAGTCCGAGGGCCTCCCGGGCGGCGGTCCGCGCGGCGTTCCGGTCCAGGCCCGATATTTCTGTCCGCATGGGCATGCCGACATGCATCGCGTGCCGCAGGGGCGTCCCTTCGAAGGCTACGGCCACCCGCGAGGTCATCCGTGCGCCCACCCTGTTGGCGAGCCCGGGGCGGGCGTTCGCCTCGTGGATGACGATGGGGATCCGGCGCTTCCGGGCCGCGAGGTACATCGGCGTGCACACGTATCCGCCCACACCCACCAGCACGTCGGCGTCAGCCCGATCCAGGATGTCGCCGGCCTGGCGGACTGCGCCGGCGAGCCTGGCAGGAAGCCGCAACAGGTCGGCCGACGGTTTGCGCGGAAACGGGACCCGGTCGATCGTCGCCAGTTCAACCCCTGCTGCCGGGACGAGGCGGGTTTCCATCCCGGACGGTGTGCCCACGGCGAGGATAGCGGCCTCCGGTGAAGCGGTCTTCACGGCCGCGGCGATGGCAAGGAGGGGACTGATATGGCCGGCTGTGCCGCCGCCGGCCAGGACGATGGAAGGGTTCTTCGGGTTCATGGGATCAGGCACGCTTTCTTGCAGTCTTCTTGTTCCGGGGGGCTTTCTCCCGCCCCGTGGCCTTGAACTTCAGCATCCGTTTGGGACGGATGGCAGGCGCCATCTGTTCCCTGGCCAGGGAAAGCACCACGCCAATGGCGCAGAGGGACATCAGCAGCGCGGAGCCGCCGTAGGAGATGAAGGGAAGGGGTACGCCGATCACGGGCATAAGGCCGGTCACCACGGACATGTTCACGGTGGCCTGGCCCAGGAGCCACACCATGATGGTGCCCGCCAGGACGCGGTGGAAGGTGTCTTCCTGGGCCACCACCACGCGGTAGATGGCCGCGCCGAGGATCGCGAAAAGGATAAGTACGACGACGGTGCCCACCAGGCCCAGTTCCTCGCCGATGATGGCGAAGATGAAGTCGTTGTGGGCTTCGGGGATCCAGCTGTACTTCTGCCGGCTTTGTCCCAGCCCCACGCCGAACCAGCCGCCCGAAGCCAGCCCGTAGAGACCGTTGGTGGCCTGGTAGTTGGCGTCGATGCCGTCGGCGCAGGATTCGCCCGTCCACCAGGAGGTGATGCGGCACATGCGGTTGGAGCTGGTGATGGCCATGACTGCCGCGCCGGCGGCGCCCAGCAGCCCCGCGATGCCGAAGAAGTAAAGGGGTACGCCCGCGAAGAACAGCGCCGCGGCGGCGATCATCATGATGATCATGGCAGTGCCGAGGTCGTTGCCGATCAGCACCAGGCCGATCACGATGACGGCCACCGGGATGGCCGGGACAAAGACGTGCTGCCAGCGCCGCAGCAGTTTGGCCTTCATGGCCAGCACTGTGGCCATCCAGAGTGCCAGGGCGAGCTTTGAAGCCTCGGACGGCTGGAAGGTGATGCCCCCGAGGTCGATCCAGTTCTTGTTGCCGTTGACTTCCGCGCCCACCACCTGCACCAGGGCCAGCAGGACCATGGCGGCCATGATTGCGGGCCAGGCGAGGCGCTTGAGCCAGACCACGTTGATCCGGGACAGGACGAACATGGTGAAGATGCCGATGCCCGCGAACATGCCCTGCTTCAGGGCGTCACCATAGGGAGATTTTCCTGCGGCAATGGACTCGACGCTGGAGGCCGACAGGACCATCATGATCCCGATCGCCGTCAGCGCCAGGGTGGAGCCGAGGATGAGGTAATACGTGGAACCGTTACGGGACGTTCCGTTGCCCTCAAGGGCTGACCAGAAACTGCGGTATGCCT
The DNA here is from genome assembly GCF_050038305.1 of Pseudarthrobacter sp. 1G09. Taxonomy (NCBI): domain Bacteria; kingdom Bacillati; phylum Actinomycetota; class Actinomycetes; order Micrococcales; family Micrococcaceae; genus Pseudarthrobacter; species Pseudarthrobacter sp. 1G09. The sequence goes on along the minus strand of NZ_CP188306.1, from coordinate 1,874,721 downwards.
TCCTGAGCCGGACCGTAACAGGTGCCGGGCGCTGCGCCTTCGTAGCTGTGGAGCCGGTGCCGGCCGGACGGCCTGGTCGCCCGGCTGGTTGCCGGCGCGTGGGCGTGCTGACCATTTTTACTCCTCGCCGGTCTTGGCCTGCCCTTCCACCAGCCCGCGGACAGCTTCGATGAATGTGTTGCCGCGGTGTGCGTAGGAAGAGAACTGATCCATGGATGCAGCTGCCGGAGCCATCAGCACAGTGTCGCCGGAGCCGGCCAGCTGGGCTGCTGTTGCAACGGCCAGGGACATGACCTGTTCCCCGGCAAGGGGGGAACTGGTACCGGTGGCACCTTCCGTTGCAGCAGTCTGCACCTCTTCAGTGTCACCCGGCGCCGCCGCTATCACGGGGACATCCGGCGCGTGTCGCTGGAGGGCACCGGCAAGCTCGGAGGAGTCGGTTCCGATCAGCACCACGGCCTTGAGGCGGTGGGCCTGCTCGCGGACCAGGTCGTCGTAGGTAACGCCCTTGGAGAGGCCGCCGGCAATCCAGACGACGTTGGTGAAAGCCGCCAGTGAGGCTGCGGCAGCGTGGGGGTTGGTGGCTTTGGAATCGTTAACCCACAGCACGCCTTCGTGGCGGGCTACCGGCTGGATGCGGTGGTCGCCGGGAACGTAGTCCCGGATCCCCTGGCGGACAGCCGCGGCGTCGACCCCGTACGCGCGGACCAGTCCCGCGGCGGCAAGCGCGTTGGCCACCATATGCCGGGGAGCGATCGGACCGAGGTCGGTCATGGCCGCGAGTTCCGCGGCGCTGTCCCGCCGCTCTTCGATGAAGGCGCGGTCCACCAGGAGGCCCTCCACGACGCCCAGCATGCTGACCGCGGGAGTGACGGTGGTGAACCCGATGGCGCGGCACCCTTCCACGACGTCGGCGTTCTCCACCATGCGTTCGGTTTCGAACTGCTCGGCGTTGTAGATGCACGCCTTTTGGGTCTGCTCGTAGACCTTGGCCTTGTCCGCCAGGTAGGAATCGTAGGAGCCGTGCCAGTCCACGTGGTCTTCGGCAACGTTGAGGCACACACTGGCCAGCGGCGACAGGGATTCCGCCCAGTGCAGCTGGAAGCTGGAGAGTTCGACGGCGAAGACATCGTATTCGACGGGCTCCCGGATGGCGTCCAGGATGGGCTTGCCCACGTTGCCCACCGCGATGGCCTTCAGCCCTGCGGCCCGCAGCATGGATTCGGTGAGCCCCACGGTGGTTGTCTTGCCGTTGGTGCCGGTGATGGCGAGCCAGTCGGCGGTCTTGCGTCCCTCGCGCTGGCGGACCCGCCAGGCAAGTTCGACGTCGCCCCAGACCGGGATGTGTGCCCGGGCCGCTGCTGCCAGCAGGGCCTGGTCCGGACGCCACCCCGGCGAGGTGACGATCAGTTCCGGCAGTTCACCGTCGATCCGCGGAAGGCGGGTAACAGCTTCTTCGCCGAGAAGGACATCGGCGGCGCCGACGATTTTCAGGGTGTCTGCCGAGGCTTTGGCGGTGTCGCTGGTGGCGGCGTCGACCACCACTACCCGGGCGCCCAGTTCGATCAGGGTGTCCGCGGCGGCAAAGCCGGAGACACCGATGCCGGTGACTGCCACGCGCAGCCCGGACCAGTCAGAGTCCCAGGTGACGAGGTTTTCCAGGCGGGGGGAAACGGTCACAGCAGCACAACCCATTCAGCGTAGAAGATACCCAGCCCGACGGCGACGAAGAGGCCGCCGAGGATCCAGAACCTGACCACCACCGTGACTTCGGCCCAGCCCTTGAGTTCGAAGTGGTGCTGCAGGGGAGCCATCTTGAAGACCCGTTTACCGCCGGTGGCCTTGAAGTAGCCCACCTGGATGATGACGGAGAGGGTGATGAGGACGAAGAGACCGCCAATGATGCCCAGCAGCAGTTCGGTGCGCGAGAGGATCGCAAACCCGGCGATGGCACCACCGATCGCCAGGGAACCGGTATCGCCCATGAAAATCTTGGCCGGAGAAGTGTTCCACCACAGGAAGCCCACCAGGGCTGCGCTCATGATGGCCGCCAGCAGGGCGAGGTCCAGGGGGTCCCGGACGGAGTAGCAGCCGCTGCCCGCTTCCCGCGGCGAACCGCAGGCCTGGTTGCTCTGCCAGATACCCATCAGGGTGTAGGCGCCGAAGACCATGACGGAGGCGCCGGCCGCCAGCCCGTCCAGGCCGTCGGTGAGGTTGACGCCGTTGGTGGCGGCCGTGACGATCAGGTTGGACCAGACCACGAAGAGGATCGCCCCGAGCACGGTCCCGCCGAAGGCGAGGTCGAGCCACGGCAGGTCACGGACCAGCGAGATCTTGGTGGAGGCGGGCGCAAGCCCGGATTCGTCCGGGAAGTTCAGTGCCAGTACGGCGAAGATGACGCCGACGGCGGCCTGCAGGATCAGTTTGGCCTTGGCGTCCAGGCCCAGGCTTCGCTGCCGCGAGATTTTGATGAAGTCGTCGAGGAACCCGACGAGGCCCATGCCCACCATGAGGAACAGCAGGATCAGGGCGGAGGCGGACGGCCCCGGGGAATCCGGGTTCATCAGGAACATGATGAGGTGTGTGAGCCCGTAACTCAGCAGCACGGCGGCCACCACCACGGTGCCGCCCATGGTGGGCGTTCCGCGCTTGGTGTGGTGGGACGTGGGTCCGTCATCGCGGATGAACTGGCCGTAGCCGCGGCGGACCAGCAGCCTGATGAACAGCGGGGTTCCGACGAGGGCGCAGAGCAGGGCCAGCCCGGCGCCGATCAAAAGTGCAATCACAGCTGTGTGCTCCTTTCATCGGCGTTCAGGGGGGTTTGTGGGGGTAATGCTATCCGATCGCCCAGATGGCGCAGGCCCACGCTGTTGGAGGACTTGAAGAGGACCAAATCGCCCGGCTGGAGCTCGGCACTGAGGAGTTCGTAGGCCTCGTCAGGGGTTTCGGCGAACAGGCATTCGTCACCCCAGGAGCCTTCCTGGACGGCTGAGACATAAAGGGCCCGCGCTTCCCGGCCCACCACCACCAGCCTGGAGATGTTGAGCCGGACCACCTGGGTGCCCACCGCGGTGTGCTCCCGGATGGAGTCGTCGCCGAGTTCAAGCATGGCCCCAAGCACCGCCCAGGTCCGCCTGCCGCGCCCAAGATCGGCGAGCGTGCGCAAAGCTGCCCGCATGGATTCCGGGTTGGCGTTGTAAGCATCGTTAATCACCGTGACGCCGTCCGCACGTTCGGTGCGTTCCATCCGCCAGCGGCTTGCCGCGCTTTGGCTGCTCAGGCCGGTGGCGATGTCTGCGCCGGACATGCCGGCGGCGAACGCCGCAGCCGCCGCGGCAAGCAGGTTGCCGGTATGGTGTGCCCCAATGAGCTTGCTGGCCACGTGGTGCGTGCCGTCTCCGCCGGGCAACTGGAGGTCGAATTCCGGGTTGCCTTGTTCGTTGGTGTCCGCGCCGAGGGCCCGCACGGCGGCTCCGTCGCGTCCTTCGGCGCTGAAGCCGAGCACGGTGGCCGTGGTGCGGCTGCGCATGGCGGCCACCCTGTCGTCATCGAGGTTGATGATCGCGGTCCCGCCGCCGGAGAGGCCTTCAACCATCTCCCCCTTGGCGAGGGCGATGTTCGCCACTCCCCCGAATTCGCCGGCGTGGGCGGTTCCGACCGCGAGAACAACTCCGATGTCCGGCTTCACCATGTCGGCGAGGTACCGGATGTGGCCGATTCCGGTTGCCCCCATTTCGATCACGAGATAGCGCGTGCCCTCGTCCGCCTGGAAGACGGTCAGAGGAACGCCCACCTCGCCGTTGTAGGAGCCTTTCGGCGCCACCGTTGTTCCCTGGGAGGCGAACAGCCCCGCCAGCAGGTCTTTTGTGGTGGTCTTGCCGGCTGAACCTGTGATGCCGACGACGGTGAGCTCCTGGCCGGCTGCGGCGCGGGCGGCACGGATGCGCCGTACGGCCTCCGCGGCCAATGCGCCCATGGCGAGGACGGCGTCATCCACCAGTACCGATGGGTAGCAACCGCCGTCAGGCCTGGCAGCCGGGCGCTCCACGAGCGCCAGGACGGCACCGGATTCGAACGCTGCGGCGATGAAGTCGTGCCCGTCAGCGTGTTCTCCGGGCTTGGCCACGTACAGTGAACCCGGTGTGGCTTCGCGGGAGTCCGTAACTACCGATGCAGGCGTGATTCCCGGATTGGCGTCCAGGCGCCCCTTGGTGATGTCGGCAATTTCGGCCGCAGTAAAAGCAATCATCTCGGTCTAGGACTCTATCCGGTCGTCTTGGAGAACGTTGAATCCCCTGGCTGTCAAGGCGCTGCGCAGTTCCACGCGGTCGTCAAGGGCCAGGTTGACGCCTTTGACTTCCTGCCAAACTTCATGGCCGCGGCCGGCCACAAGGATGCTGTCCAACGGGCCTGCGAGCTCTACTGCACGTCGGATGGCCTCATCCCGGGGGAAGACCTCCAGAATCTCGCAGGGCAGCTGTTCGCTGCTCCGAGCGTCTTCTGCACCCGCCAGGACATCGGCGCGGATGGCGGCTGCGTCCTCATCGTGGGGGTCGTCGTCAGTGATGATGACAACGTCCGCCAGGCGTGCAGCCACAGCGCCCATGGCGGGGCGTTTGCCTTGGTCGCGCTGGCCGGTGGCACCGAAGACAACGATCAGCCGGGAGCCCGGAGATGGCGGGCGGACGGCTTCGAGGGCACGGGCCAGCGCATCGGTGTTGTGGGCGAAATCGACGACGGCGGCGGGCTGCTCGGCGACGAGTTGCATGCGTCCGGGGACGGCAACGGTGAATGGGTCGGCCGTGTCCAGGGCGTCCTGGAGCACAGCGGTGTCCACCCCGCCGGTGAGGACCATGACCGCCGCCAGGGCGGCGTTGGCGACGTTGAAGCTGCCGGGCAGTCCCGTGTGAAGGCGCAGTTCTGCGCCGTCGGGACCGTTGAGGGTGAAAGCGGCGCCGAGGCCCCGGGGTTCGATGGCTGCCACGGCCCAGTCCGCGCCTGCCCGCCCGTCCGTGCTGAGCGTAGTGACCGGGATGCCGGCGGTGGCGGCCAGGCGGCGGCCCCACTCGTCGTCGACCGTCACTACTGCCCTGCGGGCGCGCGCCGGCGTGAAGAGGTCGGCCTTGGTAGCGAAGTAGTCATCCATGGTGCCGTGCAGGTCCAGGTGGTCCTGCGTCAGGTTGGTGAATCCGGCCACGTCGAACAGCACGCCGTCCACGCGCTGGTACGAGATGGCGTGCGAGGAAACCTCCATGGCTGCCGCGCCCAGTCCCCGTTCGCGCATGAGTGCCAGCAGCCCGTGCACTTCAGTGGACTCGGGGGTGGTCAGCAGGCTTGGAATGGGCTCCGTGCCGGCGAGGATCTCGATGGTCCCGATCAGGCCGGACCGGGTGCCGAGGGCGCGCAGCAGGGAGTTGATGAAGTACGTGGTGGTGGTCTTGCCGTTGGTGCCGGTCACGCCGAACAGCGTGAAGTCCTCGTCGGTGCCATCGGTGCTGCCGTAGATGGCCGCGGACAGCGGGCCCACCACGTTGCGGGGTTTGTCCACCACGAGGACCGGCACCGGGATGTCGTTGCCCAGCGCCAGCAGGCGCGCGCCGGCGTCGTCGGTCAGGACGGCTACCGCCCCGGCCTCCACGGCCTGTGCCACGAAGTCCGCGCCGTGGCGGGACGCGCCGGGGAGGGCTGCGTACAGGTCGCCGGCCTCGACGGCTCGGGAGTTCAGGGTGATTCCCGTGACCGTGACGTCTGCTGCATGTCCGGGAACTGCGACGCCCACGGCGGCGCCGATGCTCTCCAGACGGACCGGTTCGACGGCAGTGGGCCGGAACCTGGCTTTGCTGGCAGGAGCGGCCGGAAGGGCGCTGCTGTGGGACGGCGTGAACTCTGACAAGGAATCTCCGATGGTGCTAGTGGACCGTGCCCGGCTGTGGCCACAGCGGGCGCTGCTGCAGCGTGGTGGCGCCGGGGTGCTACTTGGCGAACTGGGGCAGCCTGGCCGGTTCGCCGGTGGACGGCTGGACGTTGTAGGTCCGCAGTGCCTGGCTCATGACCGACCGGAAGACCGGCCCGTTGGTAATCCCGTAGATGCTGCCCTTGGGCCGCTGGAGTACCACCTCAACAATAAACCGCGGATCATCCATCGGCGCCATGCCCACCATGGAGGCGGTGTAGCCGCAGAAACCGGACTTGCCGTCGTCGCAGGGCGATTCCGAGGTGCCGGTCTTGGCACCCACCCGGTAGCCGTCGATGGAGGCATCCTTGATCTGGCCCTCGGTAACGGCGCTTTCCAGGATGTCCTGGACCTGCTGGGCGGTGCTGTCAGAGACAACCTGGGTAGGGGGTGCCGCAGGGACCTTCTCCTCGGTTCCATCGGCGGAAACATACGAGTCGATCAGGCGCGGCTGGAGCATCACCCCGTTGTTGGCCACTGACTGGAATGCCCGCACGGTCTGGAGGGTGGATTGGGACACGCCCTGCCCGAAGAGAACGGTGAATTCCTGCCGTCCGTCCCATTGGTCTGCGGGGGTCAGGATTCCGGAGGCGGTAGCGGGGAGCCCGATGTCCGGTGCCTGGCCAATGCCGAACTTCTGCAACCAGTCGTGGCGCTGTTCCTTGCTCAGGGCCTGGCCGGCCATCACTGTGCCCGTGTTCATGGAGTAGCCCAGGATGCCCGCAAGGGTGCGCTTCTCGGTGCCGTGCGAGAAGGAATCGGTAAAAGTCTGGCCGTTGACCGTATATGAGGGGGGCAGCGTGTATTCGCTGAGCGGGTTGGCTTTGCCTTCCTCGATCAGGGCCGCTGCGGTCAGCATCTTCTCCACGGAACCCGGCTCGTAGGCTGCGGTAACCGCCCGGACGCCGCGGTCCTTGGCGGCCACCAGGCCCGGGTTGTTCGGATCCGGGGAGTTGGTGTCCGCCATGGCCACCAGGTTGCCGGTCTTGACGTCCATCACAATGATGACGCCCCATTCGGCGCTGAGCTTGTCCGCCTGGCTTTGGATGGCCTGCTGCGCAAAGTACTGGAGGTCGGAGTTGATGGTGAGCTTGACGTTCTTGCCGTCTTGCGGTGCGGTCAGCTCGTCCACGCCCACCGGGATCCGGAGGCCGTCCGCCCCGATTTCGAACAGGCGCTTTCCATCCGTCCCCTTCAGGAGGTCGTCCTGCGTCTGTTCGATGCCGGCCTGTCCGCTGCCGCCCTCCTGCAGGAAGCCGATGATGCCGCCTGCTACGGAGCCGTTGGGGTAGACACGCTTGCTGACGCCTTCGGTCACGATGCCGGGCACCTGGAGTTTTGAAATGCGGTCCTCGACGTCCGGTTTCACGTCCTTGGCCACGATGTAGTAGCGCGATTCACCGGTGACTGCTTTGACGATGGCGTCCTTGTCCATGCCCAGGACCGCTGCCAGCTCGGTGAGGCCCTGGTCGCGGCTGACTTCGACGAGCTTTTCCTTGCCGTCGACATTATCCAGGCGCCGGTAGGACTCGGTCTTTGTATTGAGCTGCTGGTCCACCACCACGTTGTAGCGGATCACACTGTTGGCCAGGACCGTGCCGTTGGCGTCCAGGATGCTGCCGCGTTCCGCAGGCAGGACCGTTTCTGTCATCCGCTTGTTGAGGGCAGCTTCAGCCATGCCACCGACGTCCAGGCCCTGGACCAGGAACAGCTTTCCGCCAACCACCAGCAGGAGGGAGAGCATGATGCCCAGGCCCAGGCGCAACCGTTTGGTGGGGTTGGGCGCTTTGCCGTTCACTGCCTTACCGGTCCTCTGCGCCACTGATCTTCCTTGCTGTTCGTCCCTCGTGCCTGCCAGTCCCGCTGTTACTGTCCGGGCACCTTTTGCTGCGGTGCGGGAACTGTGCCGCCGTTGAGTTCGGCCGCGGAGGCCTGGCGGGCCGGTGCTGCCGCTGCGGACGCCTCAGCGGCGGGAGCCGCGGCGGCGGACGGAGTTTCCGCTGCCGGCTTACGGCTTGCCAGGGGTTCACCCGTTGAAGCCGGCGGCACCACGATCAGCTGCCCCGGGACGGCCGGGGCAGGAATGACGGCACCTTCGGTGGCACCCTTCACAGCCGGCGTCGCCTTGCCGGTGACGGACAGAGTGGAGAGGTCGATCTGGCCCTTGACGGTTGAAGCCACCATTCCCAGGTCCTTGGCCTTGGCCGCAAGGTTCTGCGGGGCCTCGAAGTTCTGCACCTGCTGGGTGAGGTCCTGGTTCTGCTTGGTCAGCGTGCTCTGCTTGGCGCGCAATTCCACCAGCTGGTACTGCGCGGTGGATACCGAGATATTCAGGACCAGGACTGCCACCAGGGCTACTGCAAGCATCGCGAAGCAGAGCACGACGAAAGGCGCACGCCGCTTGCGGGGCATACTGCGCACCACGGAAAGCGGGGTACGGCTCTTCCGCTCCTCGCGCTGCGCCGGATTGCCGGGAGCGGCGGGAAAGTTCTTGACGGCAGCGGTGCTCATGCAGCTCTCCGGACTCTGATTCGTTCCGCCGCGCGGAGCCTGGCTGAGGCGGCACGGGGGTTCTCGGCGATTTCGACGGCGGTGGGCACCTCGGTGCCCTTGGTCAGGATTTTGAGTTCGGGTTTATGCTCGTCCAGTTCCACCGGGAACCCGAGCGGGGCGGAGGACTTGGAGCGGCCCTGGAGGACGCCCTTGACGATCTTGTCCTCCAGGGAGTGGTAGGACATGACCACGATTCGTCCGCCCATGGCCAGCGCATCCACAGCGGCCGGGACGGCGCGCTCCAGGACGTCGAGTTCCTCGTTGACTTCGATCCGCAACGCCTGGAAGGTCCGCTTGGCCGGATGTCCACCGGACTTGGCTGCTCCGGCAGGGACGACCGACCGGATCTGCTCCACCAGCTCTCCGGTGGTGGTGAATGGCTTCTCGCCACGTGCAGCGACGATCCGGTTCGCGATGCGGCCCGCGAACTTCTCCTCGCCCCATTTCCGGATGATCCGGACCAGCTCGTCCTCGCTGTACGTGTTGACGACGTCCGCAGCGGTCTGGCCGCGGCTGGTGTCCATCCGCATGTCCAGGGGAGCGTCGAACGAGTAGGCGAAGCCGCGCTCCCGCTCGTCGAGCTGGAGCGACGAGACGCCAAGGTCCATCAGGACGCCGGAGATTTCGGTGACGCCCAGGTCCGCGAGGACTTCGGGGATTTCGTCGTAAACGGCGTGGACCAGGTCCGTCCGTGCGCTGAACGGCGCAAGCCGCTCCCCCGCAAGGGCGAGTGCTTCCTCGTCACGGTCAATGCCGATCAGGTGGAGGTCCGGGAACCGCTGGAGCATGGCTTCGGAATGCCCGCCCATGCCCAGCGTGGCGTCGATAACGATCGGGGCCTTGCCCTGCTGCCGTGCGGCATCGAATCCTGGGGCCAACAAATTGATGCACCGGTCCCGAAGGACCGGCACATGGCGTTCGGACGTTGGCTTCGGTTGTTCGTTCATGCCTCGTCCCTTCTCGCCGTTGTGGTAGCTGCTTCCGCTTCCGGGATCAGATCCCCATCCGCACCTACCGTCCCGCCTGCCTGGCTCCGGGGAAGTGAGTCAGGTTGGCTGGCCGATCGGCCGGCTGGAGATCTCATCCAGGAAACTTCCTGCGTGAAACTCCTGCTTACCGCTCCGGGATTCAGAGAATGCCCGGAATGGGATCGTCCGTTTCAGAGAAGGCTGTTTCCTTCTCCGCGAGATATTCATTCCAAGCCTGGGCGTCCCAGATCTCGGCACGGGAGCCTGCGCCGATGACGGCCAGTTCCCTTCCGAGTCCTGCGTACTCCCGGAGCGCGGGAGGAATTGTCACGCGCCCCTGCTTGTCAGGCACCTCGTCAGAGGCCCCAGAGAGAAAGACACGGATATAGTCACGTGCCTGCTTGGAGGAGATTGGCGCCTCCCGCATCTGCTCGTGGACCCGTGCAAATTCCTTCTCACTGAAGACGTAGATGCAACGTTCCTGGCCCCTTGTGAGCACCAGCCCGCTTGCAAGTTCCTCACGGAACTTCGCGGGGAGAATGATCCGTCCCTTCTCGTCCAGGCGCGGCGAATGAGTGCCCAGAAACACTGGCCCACCGCCTGTCCGATATCAGGAAATGCACATCCCCTATGTTGCAACCACCCTCTTATGCCCTCCACATTACTCCACTTTCCCCCACAGTCAACGCAAAATGGGGCGTGGGGGGCCATGAGATTGGGATACCGGCCGCGGAATGGCACCATTTTCAACTGGTGGTGGGAAGTGGAGTGGATTTCCAGGGCACAGCAAGAATCAAGGAGCCGGGCAACTGCCTGAACTGGCAGCAAACAGCGTTAAACAGGAAAAGACCCGCCGCAGCGGGTCTTTCTGTTGTTGGCTCCCCTGCCGGGGAGCGAAGTGGAGGCTTCGTGTGAGGCCCGGATTACCGGTAGGACCTAGGGCTCACCGCGCCGGCGTTCGTCCCAACGCTCCTCAAGGTTGCTCATGAAGGAACTCCGCGGTTTGCCCGGCTTGCCGGTACTGCCCTTGGCGCCATCCTTGGCTGCCGAAGAACTGCGCATCGTCGCAAAATACACGCCGCCACCCATGACGATAAAGCCAAGGACACCGACGAAGATGCTTTGCAGCGTGACTCCAACCAGCAGCAGGAACACGCCTGCCAAGGCACCAAGGACGCCGATCACCACATGCCTGGTTGACCACGAACGCCCGGGGTCCGACCCCATGGAGTTCGCAAACTTCGGGTCGTCCTCGTGAAGCTGCTTCTCCAACTGCTCAAGCAGCTTTTGTTCGTGCTCCGACAGCGGCATCACGACCTCCTTCGTAGGCCAACGTCCGGGCTGGTCCCAGAAATTACTCCTGCATCCTTAACGGCTGGTGTGCCTGTTCGGTTCCCGTCTTCCCGCCTGGGCAGGAAGATGAACCGGGCGCACAGCCGCCGGAGCGGAAGCATGTCCAAAACGGTCCGGCAGTAGTCCAATCACTCAAAAACTATGTATCTCTAAGGATAGTTTGTTGCGGTCCGTTCTGAAAGACGGCGATTTCCTCCGAAAGGCGGGGACGGCCGCCTTTTGGTCCGTTTTAACCTGCACCGCTTCCAGGTTCCATGAGACGGGCGGGAAGGACGGATTTGGAGCCGAATTTTCGGGTGACCTCGTCCAGGACCTGTTCCGCGGCGCGCCAGTTCTCATCCCGCCGGTCGATGGTGAGCTGCACCGAGGTTGTTGCCGCGTCCTCCAGCTGCTCGGCACGCACTCCCACCAGCCGGACGGACATGGCGCGGGGCCCGACTGACTCCAGCAACTGGACCGCCACCGCATAGATCAGCTGTGCACTGTCAACGGGAGCCTGCAGGGTGCGGCTGCGGGTGATGGTGGAAAAGTCCGCAAAGCGCAGTTTCAAGGCCACGGTCCTTGCCACCATGCCGGAGCTTCGCAGGCGTCCGGCCGTGCGGTGGGACAGCCGAAGGAGTTCACGGTGGAGGAGGGCGTCATCGGATGTGTCAACGGCAAAAGTCTCTTCCGCTCCGATGCTCTTTTCCAGCCGCACGGGCGTAACCGGCCTGGGGTCGATGCCCCAGGACAGCCGGTGCACGTGCTCACCGCCGGCGCCGAGCATCCGGCGGAGGGTGGAAACGGGAGTGGCGGCCACATCCGCTACGGTCCGGATTCCCATCCGCGCCAGGACTTCAGCTGTCTTTGCCCCGACACCCCACAGCGCACCCACCGGCAGGCTGTGCAGGTACGGCACGGTTTGATCGGGGCCGATGAGCAGCAGGCCGTCCGGTTTACAGCGGGTGGAGGCGATCTTCGCCACGAACTTCGACTCGGCGATGCCCACAGATGCCGTGATGCCGAGCTCAGACGCGACCCGGCGCCGAATGAGTTCACCGATGTCCCTCGGAGGGCCCAGCCTGCGGATTGCTCCGGTGACGTCAAGGAAGGCTTCATCCACGCTGAGCGGCTCCACCAGTTCAGTCACGGATTCGAAGATGGCCATCAGCTGCGCCGAGACTTCGTAGTACAGCTTGTGCCGCGGCTCGATGATGACGGCCTGCGGGCACATCCTGGCGGCGACGGCCATAGGCATCGCTGACTTAACGCCAAAAGCGCGCGCCTCATAGGAGCCGGACAGGACCACTGAGCGCTCCCCCGGAAAGCCGACGATGACTGGCTTGCCGCGAAGTTCGGGGCGTGTCCGGAGTTCAACCGAGACGAAGAAGGCGTCCATGTCCACGTGCATGATGCACTTCCGCCTGCCGCCCGGAAGGCGTGCTGCGGCTGGTTGGTTTCTAGCGTCGGGCCCCACGGCTGCAATCCTATCCGTAGGTACTGACTAAACTGGAGGCTGAATCCGGCATCAACACCAGGAGGAAAGTCCCTGTGACGGTCATTGGAAACTTCAAACCGGCTGGCCTGGCCGTTCTTGCCGCAGGCGCGGCACTGGCCCTGGCAGCCTGCACCCCGACCCCGTCACCGGCACAGCCGTCACCGTCCTCCCCCGCCACTGTGCCCGCGACTGCCCATGCAACCACTACTGCGTCGGCCAGTCCCAGCTCCTTCCCCAGCACTTCTGCAACTGTGGGGGCGCTTGTTGAAGGCTTCCCGCAGCAGCTCCTCCCCGTGATGCCGAATGCGACTGTCGTATCCAGCAGCTTTGACAAGTCGTCTTCGCCCGCAACCGCCGCGCTGGTGGCGACTGTCGCCGGACCCACGTCCGCCGTCGTCGACTTCTACACGAAGGCGCTGGAAGCGCAGGGTTTCAAGGCGGTGCCCGGGGACTCCGTGGGGGCCGTGGCCTCCAAGGACTTTGTCCGCGGTGACAGCGAGACGGTCAACCTTTCGGTGGTTGAGGCATCCGGAGTGGCAACCTTCACCATCGGTGCCAACGTGGCTGCTGAGTCCGCCAAGTGACTGGCGCCGAGCAGCTAAGGAACGAACAGGCCGACTTTGTGGCTTCGGTGGCCGGGGAGTTGACCGGTTTCCTCACCTCCCGCCAGGCGATCATGTCCGGCATCTCCCCGGACATCGATCCCATCATGGGTTCAATCTCGAACCTCGTCACCGGCGGCAAGCGGCTGCGCGCACTGATGTGCTACTGGGGCTGGCGCGGGGCGGGCGGAGACGCCGGCGCCACTGAGGTGGTGACGGCAGGAGCCGCCCTGGAACTCTTCCAGGCCGCCGCCCTGATCCATGACGACATCATCGACCGCTCGGATACCCGCCGTGGCGGCCCCAGCGTCCACCGCAGGTTCAGCCAACTGCACGAGGCCCAGGGCTGGGCCCTGGACAGCGGGCGGTTCGGGCAGGCAGCAGCCATCCTCGCCGGCGACCTGTGCCTTTCCTTCAGTGAAGAGGCATTCACGGATATCGGCGAACGGGCGGCGTCGGGCAGCCGGGCACGGTTGATCTTCAACCTCATGAGGGCCGAAGTCATGGCGGGGCAGTACCTGGACATCCTGGAAGAGGTGGCGGGGCCGGTCCGCGACCGCGCGGGCGCCGTCAGCCGGGCGCAGTCGATCATCAGGTTCAAGAGCGCCAAGTACTCCACGGAGCACCCCCTGGCCCTGGGCGGCGCCCTGGCCGGCGCCACCAACGACCTGCTGCGCGGCTATTCAGCTTTTGCCCTTCCCCTGGGTGAGGCATTCCAGCTTCGCGACGACGTCCTGGGAGTTTTCGGTGACCCCCTCACCACGGGCAAACCGGCCGGAGATGACTTGCGTGAAGGCAAGCGCACCGTCCTGGTGGCGCTGGCCCTGGACCAGGCTTCTCCGGCGGAGTCCGCCTTCATCGACTCCAGGCTGGGGAGCCCCGAGCTGGATGACGGGGACGTCCAGGAAATCCGCCGGATCATCGAAGACTCAGGGGCGCTGCAGGCCACCGAAGTGCTGATTGGGGAATACGGCAATGCGGCCTACGAGGCCCTGGAAGCGCTCCAGCTGGACGAGCTGCCCAAGACCGCACTCAGGAGGCTGGCCGAGGCTACTGTCAGCCGGGCCTCCTGAGGACAGCACTTACCAGGCCAGGGTCTGCGCCCTGCGCCGGATCTCGGTCTTTCGTCCCTCACGCAGGGCGTCAATGGGGCGGCCGCGAAGCGACTCGTCCGGAGTGAACAGCCATATGATCAGGTCTTCGTCGGAATAGCCGGCGTCGGCCAGGACAACAATGGTGCCTTTAAGGCTGTCCACCACCTGGCCGTCCTGGAGGAATTCTGCAGGTACCGAGCGGATCTTCCGTTCGCCCACACGCGCAGCCACGAGGGCGCGCTCATCAATCAGGCCATGGACCCTGGTAATGGAAACATTCAGCAATTGGGCGACATCGGGGAGGGGCAACCATTCGCCCACGAGGTTTTCTACGTTACTCACGGATCAAGGTTGCCACGGTGCGCGGCCCGACGCCTAGTCGCTTCATCGGCCCAATACTCCTGGCCTGCGGACACTCCGAAATTCTTCCTTACGGCAAAAGCGCGAATTCTTGTGCTAACTGCGAATTCATGAGAGATTCTCACTGTTCACACTCGTAACAAACATCACTTGAGTAACAGTAGTATCAAGCACTAATGCGGCACCCCCGTCCGCACCCGCAGTTGAGAAGAGGATCCCTTACATGACGATGTCCCGCTCGCCGAAGCACCCCCCCAGGCCGAGCTTGCCGATGATTGCTGCGACGACGGCGGCACTGCCGGCGGTTGTCCTGTCGTCCCTGGCCCTCGCACAGCCGGCCACTGCCCAGCAGCCGGCCAAACCGCTCCCCGCGACCCTGACCGCGGCGATGAACGCGCAAGCAGCAGCCAAGGCCACGGCAACGGTCATTCCGGCCTCATCCGTTTCCACCATGATTCCGGTGGCCTTTAAACCCGCACAGAATTCTGCGCCTGCCGAATATACTGTCGCCCGCGGAGACACCATCAGTGCCATCGCCGGAAAATTCAACCTGAACACCGGGGAAGTGCTCAGGCTGAACAATCTGCAGGCGAACACCATCATTTACCCGGGGCAAAAGATTAAGCTGTCCGGCAGTCCTGCCGCAGCAGCCCCGGCCCCCGCCGCGCCGGCTGCCGCGCCCGCTTCGGCCGCTGGCGCCACCTACACCGTCAAGTCCGGTGACACGTTGGGCGCCATCGCCGCCCGGCACAACGTCAGCCTCGGGGATGTCTTCAGCTGGAACAACCTCAACATGAGGTCCATCATCTATCCCGGCCAGAAGATCAAGGTTGGCGCCGGTTCGCAGGCACCTGCTGCCCCCGCGGCCGCAGCGGCACCGGCGGCCCCACTAGCCAACACGTCAGCCCCGCAGGCTCCGGCGGCCGGCTCCTACACCGTCAAGGCGGGCGACACCCTGTCCGCCATCGCGTCTCGCCATGGGGTGAAGCTGCCCGAGCTCCTTTCGGCCAATGGGCTGAACCTCGGCTCCATCATTTACCCGGGCAACAAACTGAATGTCCCCGGCTCAGGCTCGCAGCCTGCTGCTGCCCAGCCGGCAGCGCCCGCCGCCCCGCTGGTACCCAGTTCCTTCCTTGGGTTCACCTACCCGCCGGCGGTGGTGAACTCCGCCAATGAGAACAAGGCACTGCTGAATGCTTCCCCGGTCCCGTCCCGGGCAGAGATGCAGAGTATCGTGGCAGACACCGCCCGCCGTATGGGTGTCGAGCCGTCACTGGCCCTGGCATTCGCCTACCAGGAGTCCGGCTTCAACCAGCGCGCAGTCTCCCCCGCCAACGCCATCGGGACCATGCAGGTCATTCCCAGCTCCGGCCAGTGGGCTTCGGACCTGGTGGGCCGCAAACTGAACCTGCTCGATCCTTATGACAACGCCACGGCAGGAGTTGCCATCATCCGCCAGCTGCTTGCTACCAGCAAGGACCGGGACACGGCCATCGCAGGCTACTACCAGGGCCAGTATTCGGTAAGCAAGTATGGGATGTACGACGACACCAAAACCTATGTGGCGGCCATCAAGGCACACCAGAAAAACTTCGGCTGAAGTCTTGGCCGGCCCGGTCAATGGGGCCGGCAGCCGCTGGTGGAACGGGTTCGGGCCGGTTAAAGGCCCGGACCCGTTGCATTGCAACTAGGATCGGAGGGTGCAGGAAAACGTGTCTGACCCCCTTGTAGGAACGCTGGTGGATAACCGCTACGCCATCAGGTCCAAGCTGGCGCGGGGCGGCATGTCCACTGTGTACCTTGCCGAGGACCAGCGGCTGGAACGCGACGTGGCCCTGAAAGTGCTGCATCCGCACTTCTCCGCGGACGAAAGTTTCCTGGGCAGGCTGGGCCGTGAAGCCAAGGCCGCCGCGAAGCTGTCCCATCCCCATGTGGTGGGGGTCCTGGACCAGGGCAATGACGGCCACACGACGTACCTGGTGATGGAGTACATCAAGGGACACACCCTGCGGGACGTCATCACTGACAAAGGCGCCCTGCCGCCTCGGTTGGCCTTGGCCCTGATCGATCCGGTGGTGGAAGGCCTTGCGGCAGCGCACGCCGCCGGCTTCATTCACCGGGACGTCAAACCTGAGAATGTCCTCATCGCCGACGACGGCCGCATCAAGGTGGGTGACTTCGGCCTTGCCCGGGCCGTGACAACGTCCACGAGCAGCGGCGCGCTGATCGGAACGGTTGCCTACCTCTCCCCTGAGCTGGTCTTGGGCCGGCCTGCCGATGCCCGCAGTGACGTTTACTCCGTCGGCATCATGCTTTATGAAATGCTGACCGGCAAGCAGCCCTTCGGCGGCGACGTTCCCATCCAGGTGGCTTACCAGCACGTCAACAGCACGGTGGGTCCGCCGTCCGTGCTCGTTCCGGGCCTCGCAGCTGAAGTGGATGAACTCGTGCAGTGGTGCACTGAGAACGATCCCGAGAACCGCCCGGTTGATGGAAGCGCACTGCTGCAGGAACTCCGCCACATCCGCACCAACCTGACCGATTCCGAACTCGACCTGCAGCCACCGGCAGCGCTGGGAGCTACCCTTCACGGAATTCCCGGGACCACGGGACTGCCGGGCGCAGCGGATCCCTCCGCCGGGCCCAGCCATACCGAGTTCATCCCGCACATCAGCAATCAGACGTCCGTCATGCCCGCCGGCCGGCCGGTGCCTCCGCCCTACCAGCCGGCAGGCCATGCCACGGCCGCCCGCAACCCGACGCCGGCACCCCGCACCGGCCACGCCCTCACCCCGCCCGGCGAGGACGAGAGTCCGGCCTGGGCCCCGGCTCCCCCGGCACTGAGCAAGCGGGCCCAGCGCAAGGCGGAAAAGGACGATGAGAAGGCCCGCGCACGGGCTGCTGCAACACCGGCCCGAAGCCTGCGCGAAGGCAACCCACGGCGGAGGGGCATTCTGTGGATCATGGTCCTGGTTATTGCTGCGCTGCTTGCCACCGGCGCGGGCTGGTTCTTCGGGATGGGTCCGGGTGCGGCGGCAGCGATACCGGCGGTGGCCAACAGGACCGTCGCGGAGGCCCAGCAACTGCTCAGCGATGCAGGATTCCGTTCGACCACCAGCGACGTCTTCGACGATGCCGTTCCCAGCGGCCGTGTGGTAGGCAGCGACCCGCAGGCCGGAGCGGAGATCCGCAAGTTCCAGCCGGTGTCACTGCTCGTCTCGAAGGGCCCCCAGCTTTTCCCCCTGCCGCAACTGACGGCCGGCACCCTCGACCAGGCCAAGAACGCCCTCAATGCCGCTGGCATGGCGCTGGGCAAAGTCACCGAACAGTTTGACGAAGGGGCATCGGCGGGGACTGTGCTCGCCCAGGATCCTGCAGCCGGTACTCCTGCCCGGCGGGGCACCGCGGTGGCAATGGTGGTCTCCAAGGGCCCCGAGCCCATTGCCGTTCCCTCTGTGGTGGGGAAGGCGGAAAACCAGGCCGTCGACGCCATCGAGGCAGCAGGCCTGAAGGCGGAGGTGGCCAAGGACGAGGTCTTCGACAGGAAGGTCCCGGAGGGCGCTGTGGTCAGCCAGAGTCCTGCCAACGGGACGCTGACCCGCGGCGGAACGGTCACCTTGACCATTTCGAAGGGTCCCCGGATGGTGGAGGTCCCAAGCTTTATCGGCAAGCAGGCCGGGGAAGCCGAACAAGCATTGCGGAAGCTTGGATTTGAGGTCCGGCTCAACAAGGTCCTGGGCGGATTCTTCGGCACCGTCAGGGACCAGGATCCGGTGGACACCGAAGTTCCGGAAGGGTCCGTCATCACCCTGACAGTGGTGTAGGGCGGGTAGCGCAGGCGGAGCGCCTCGCGGCGCCCCTGCCCACACCGCCGCCGCAGCGCGAAGAACGCGCTGCGGCGGCGGTTCCGGTCAGTTCTTGGCGAGTGCCCCGGCCACCAGGAAGGCCATTTCGAGTGACTGCATGTGGTTTAGGCGGGGATCGCAGACAGACTCGTAGCGGTCCAGGAACGCGTCCTGGTCGATCGGGTCCGCGCCGCCCAGGCACTCCGCAACATCGTCGCCGGTCATCTCGGCGTGCAGGCCGCCAGGTACCGTGCCCAGGGCGTGGTGCACCTCGAAAAAGCCGCGCACTTCGTCGATGACGTCGTCGAAGTTTCGGGTCTTGTACCCGTTCGGTGAAGTGACCGTGTTGCCGTGCATGGGATCGGTGACCCACAGGACCTGGGCGCCGGACGCCGTGACCTTTTCGACGACGGCAGGCAGCTTTTCACGGATGTTGCCGGCTCCCATGCGGGTGATGAAGGTGAGGCGGCCCGGTTCGCGCTCCGGGTCCAGCTTGTCGATGAGCCGCAGGGCGTCGTCGCCGGTGGTGGACGGGCCTAGTTTCACGCCGATGGGGTTGCGCACCCGCGACAGGAAGTCGACGTGGGCGTGGTCGAGTTCGCGGGTCCGCTCCCCGATCCACAGGAAGTGGGCCGACGTGTCGTAGGGGAAGCCGGTCCGCGAGTCGATCCTGGTCAGTGCGCGTTCGTAATCGAGCAGCAGCGCTTCGTGGCTGGCGAAGAACTCCACGCGCTTGAGGGCCTCGAAGTCCGCGCCGCAGGAGTCCATGAACTTGATGGCGCGGTCAATGTCGCGCGCCAGGGACTCGTAGCGGGCGTGCGCCGGGTTCTCGGTGAAGCCCTTGTTCCACTGGTGGACGGACCGGAGGTCGGCGAAACCGCCCTGCGTGAAGGCCCGGATGAGGTTCAGGGTGGACGCAGAGGTGTGGTAGGCCCGCAGCATCCGGGACGCGTCGTGTCCGCGGGATTCAGGGGTGAATTCGTATCCGTTGACGATGTCGCCCCGGTAGGCCGGAAGGGTCACGCCGTCCCGGGTTTCGTCGTTGGAGGAACGGGGCTTGGCGAACTGTCCTGCCATCCGTCCCATCTTGATCACGGGCATGGCCGCGCCGTAGGTCAGCACCACCGCCATCTGGAGGATGGTCTTGACGCGGGCGCTGATCTTGTCTGCCGTTGCTGCCTCGAAGGTTTCCGCGCAGTCGCCGCCCTGCAGGAGGAATGCCTTGCCTTGCGCTGCTGCGGCCAGGCGCTCCCGGAGGACATCCACTTCGCCGGCGAAGACCAGCGGCGGAAGCACCGAAAGCTCCTTCACGGAGGCATTGAACACCTCCGTGTCCTGCCAGCTGGGCTGCTGCGAGATGGGCAGCTCGCGCCAGTCGTCGAGTCCGGGATAGGTGGCGGCGCCGCTTTGGGAGTTGCCGGACAGGGGAAAGGCTGGGTTTGCAGATAGCTGAGTCACCATCTAAGACTAGCGTCCGCGCAGGATGGCTGGACACCGTGCCGTCACGGTTCCCGGCCCTTGCGTCACAACGGATGGACGGCGCCGGGACACCCATCCGCCGGGCACCCGGTCAGTGTGCCGCCGGCTCCCCGCCTGAGTCGTCACCGCCAGCCGGCGGCGACGCCAGCGGCTCCGCTGCGGCGGCCGCCTCGCCGGGCTTGCCGGCCAGGCGCAGCTTCACCACGGCAGCGTATTCGTCCACGTATTCCTGCCCGGACAGCCGCTGCAGTTCCAGCATGATGCGGTCCGCCACCGTCCGCTGGGTGCCACGGTCCTCGGCCTGATCCTGGTAGCTGCTGAAGTCGAGCGGTTCACCGAAGATCATTCCGATCCGCCGGATGTTGGGGAGCCGTTTTCCGATGGGTTGCACCTTGTCCGTGCCAATCATCGCCACGGGGATGACGGGAACCCCCGCCTGGAGGGCCAGCCTGGCGACACCCACCTTGCCCCGGTACAGCTTGGAATCGGGGCTCCTGGTTCCTTCCGGGTAGATCCCCAGCAGCCCGCCGTGGGTCAGTACGTCCATACCGGCGCTAAGGGAGGCAGCAGAGGCTGCGCCGCCGGACCGGTCCATGGGCAACTGGTTGGTGAGCCGGAAGAAGAGAGCTGTCAGGCGGCCCTTGATTCCGGTGCCGGTGAAGTATTCAGACTTGGCCAGGAAGACCACCGGGCGGCGGACCATCAGTGGCATGAAGATCGAGTCGGAAAAAGACAGGTGGTTCGAGGCGATAATCGCGGCGCCCTCGGCCGGAATGTTGTCCAGGCCTTTGACCCAGGGGCGGAAAAGAAGCTTCAGAACAGGACCGAGGAAAATCCTCTTCATGACCCAATAAAACACGCGGTGAACCTCTCGGAAGGTCGGCCCCAGGCTCCGCTCCGGGCCTGTTTCAGCAGTTCAGATGCAACCCTACTCTAGTGAGATTTATCCGGAACAGTGACACGATGTAGGCATGACTGAAAGCAGCACACCGCCCCGCCCCGTCGCGTTCAGTTATCCCGGCCATGGCCCCAATGCGGACATCGGCATCGCCATTTGCCACGGCTTCACGGGCAGCCCGCTCAGCGTCCTGCCATGGGCGGAGCATCTCGCCGCGCAGGGCTATGCGGTGACCGTCCCCCTGCTGCCCGGCCACGGAACGGACTGGCGGCAACTCGCCCGGACGGGGTGGCGCGATTGGTTTGGCAGTTTCGAGGCCGCCTACCTCGACCTTTCCGCCAGGACATCCACCTGCTTCGTAGCAGGCCTGTCCATGGGCGGTGCAGTGGCCCTGCTGACCGCCGCCCGGCATAAGGCAGCCGGCGTGAGCATCGTCAACCCCGGCCTGAGTTTCTATGACCGGCGCGTCCGGGTGATCGGGCTGCTGAAGTTCTTCCAGCGCACCACCATTCCCATCCCGGAAGAACGTTCCACGGCGCCCGCCACCGAAGACGGCGACTACTCGCGGACGCCCCTGGCGGCAGTGCACGAGCTCAAGAAGCTGTTCAACGCAACACTCCGGGAACTGCCTGCGGTCGCGGCACCGGTACAGGTCTTCAAATCCGTGACCGATGAGGTGGTACCGCCCACGTCCCTGGAACTGCTGAGGGCACGGCTGCGCGAGAGGGTGACGGAGGTGGTTGAACTTGCGGGCAGCGGCCACGTGGCTACGCTGGACGTTGACGCGCCGGAAATCTTCGCCCGGTCCAGCGAGTTCTTCCGTGACCACGCCCGCCAATCCAGCCCTTCGGAGACCCCATGATTGCCGGCCCGGACCACAGTCCCTTCAGCAGTGCCACCAGCGGCACTGGGCCACGCGCCGGAGTCGTGCTGTCCCATGGGTTCACGGGCAGCCCGCACAGCCTGCGCAGCTGGGCACAGGCGCTTGCCGGGGCCGGCTTCGCGGTGCGGATGCCGCTCCTGCCGGGCCATGGCACCAGCTGGCAGGACCTGTCGCGCACGCGGTGGCAACAGTGGCACGGCGCCCTGGATGATGCGTTCCTGGAACTCGATGCGGAGTGCGAGCACGTTTTCGCTGCCGGGCTGAGCATGGGCGGCGCCCTTGCGTTGCGGGTCGCTGCCACGCGGCCTTTGGCCGGCGTGGTCCTGGTGAACCCCGGACTGGTGATTGATGACCCGCGCGCTCCGTTGGCAGGGATCCTGAAGCTGGTCATGAAGAGCACCCCTGCCATCGCCAACGACATCCTGAAGGCGGGCATCGATGAAGGTGCCTATCCGCGCACTCCAGTCGCCGCTGCACACGAACTGAACAAGATGTTCAAGGACACCGCCCGGCTGCTCCCCCGCATCACGGCGCCGGTCCAGGTCTACCGGTCCGCCGTGGACCATGTGGTGTCGGACAGCAGTATTTCCGTACTGCGCCGCGGCCTGACCCATGCTCCCCTGGAGCTGGTCCGCCTGGAGAACAGCTACCACGTGGCCACCATGGACAACGACGCCGAACAGATATTCCAGGGTTCGGTGGACTTCATCCGGGCAACGCTTGCTGCGTTGGCGCCCGGCGTGGCGGCTCCCGTACCGGGGTCCGGGGAGGCCGGAAATGAACAGGCCTGATTCCGGATCGGCGGACCAGGGCGCCAACCAGGATGACGCCGTCTGGCTCGACCTGGTGGCACGGCTGGAAGCTGACACTCCCCCGCCGGAGCGCAACCTGCCGGATTCTGTTGCCAAGCCGGCCGGGCCGGCGTCCTTCCGCGACTTTGATCCGCTCAATCTGTCCGGTGCCGCACCCGTGGAACGGTCGGCTGCCGAGCGCCGTGACAGCCAACGCGGAGGGTCCGGCGATGACGAAGCGCCGGAGGCGCCTCCGGCCGGCTCACGCGACTACGGCGTTCAGGATGAGGGAGGCGATTTCGTGCCTGAAGAGCCCCCCAGCCTTTCCGGGACAGACCCCCTTACCATGCTGGCCTGGCTTGCCGCAGTGGGCGGGCCCATTGGGCTGCTGCTTTCAGCAATGTTCTGGCGGTCCGCGCCCGTGTTGGCCATATGGGGCATCGTTGCTGCATTTGTTGCCGGCACGGTGTACCTCATCATGAAGCTCCCGCAGGAGAAGGACGAGGACGACGACGGCGCCCGGGTCTGAGCCGTCAGCTGCGGACCCTGCTGCTGACGCGGGAGAGGTCGGCGGCACCGATGAGGCCCGCGTTGGGTCCAAGGTGGGCCAACTGGATACCGGCGGCGGGCCGAAAGCCACGGCCGGTCAGGTTCCTGGCAAATGCCTTCCTCGCGGGCTCCACCAGGAGATCGCCTGCTGAACACAGTCCTCCGCCGATGACGAACAGTCCCGGGTCGAGGGCCGCCGCGAGGTTGGCGAGCCCCAGGCCGAGCCACTCCCCCACCTCTTCGATCAGTTCGCGGGATGCCGTATCTCCGGCGAGGGCGAGGTCGGTGACGATGGCACCGGTGATGGTCTCCGCGCGGCCACCGACGGCAGCCAGAAGGTCCTGTGCCATGGGCGAGTTGCTGCGGGCGAGGATCCTTGCTTCGCGGCCCAGGGCGTTGCCGGAGGCATACTGTTCCCAGCATCCGCGGTTGCCGCATTCGCAGCGGTGGCCTCCGGGCATGATGACCTGGTGGCCGAACTCGCCGGCCACGCCAAAGCGGCCCCGTTCCACCCGGCCGTCCATCACCATGGCCCCGCCGATCCCGGTGCCGAGGGTGATGCATACCAAGCGGCTTTCACCTTGCCCGGCGCCGAACCGCCACTCGGCCCACGCGGCGGCGTCGGCGTCGTTGGCCAGCAGCACCGGACGCCGCAGGAGCTGCTGGAGATTGGCGCGCAGGGGCTCGTTCCGCCAGGCGAGATGGGGGCTGAAAAGGACTGTGCCGCCGTCGAGGTCCATCCAGCCGGCGGCCCCGATGCCCACGGACCGGATCCGCCGCCCGCTGCCGAGCTCTTCGACCAGTTCCACAATGACCCGTTCCACGGCCCTGGGGTCAGTCCCGGGCGTGCTGCGGCGGGCTTCGCTGAGGATCCGCCCTTCCTCATCCACCACACCTGCAGCCACCTTGGTGCCGCCGATGTCGATGCCGATCGCCAGTCCCCGGCGGCCCAGGCGCGCCCGCCCCCGGGAACCTTTTCCCTGCCCTGAAGTGGCGCGGTACGGGGCGGACCGCCGCTTCCACGGCGCGGATCGACGGAGGTGGCCGGCCTGGTCGCCGGAGGGCGGTGCGTACATAGTCCCCAATTCTAGGCTTGCGGCCGCGCCTCCGAAGCCGGGGCGCGCTGGCTCAGGAACCGCCCCTCACACATTGACGGCCAAGTTACTGGCCAGTAACTTTAGATGCAGCACTGTCCTGCGGCGGCATACTAGGCTTGTGGCATGCCCCCTGCGGGACGACGGATATCAAAGGAGCTATAGTGCGCCAATTCAGTGTTCCGCCCCTTGTTGTTGTTCCACCGGAGACCAACATCACCGACCTGCTGCTGCGGCAGGCCAAGAAGGCCAGCAACCCGGCACTGTTTTCCCGCCTTGATGCATCCGGCTCCTGGCAGAACGTGTCCGCCACCGACTTCCTGGCTGACGTCAATGCCCTGGCGAAGGGCCTCATGGCCAGTGGCGTGGGTGCCGGCGACCGGGTGGGAATCATGTCCCGGACCCGCTACGAATGGTCCCTGGTGGACTTCGCCATTTGGTTTGCGGGCGCCATCTCGGTTCCGATCTATGAAACCTCGTCCCCGTCCCAGGTGGCCTGGAACCTCGGCGATTCCGGGGCTGTTGCCGCATTCGGCGAATCCGCCCACCACGAAAACATCATCCTGCAGGCCGCTAACGCCGAAGGCCTCACCGACTTGCAGCACGTCTGGCAGCTGGAAGGCAACGGCCTGGATGCCCTCCGCGAAGCCGGGCGCGGCGTCAGCGACAACGAACTCGAGTCGCGGCGGAGCACTGCCGGCCTCGCTGACACCGCCACCATCATCTACACGTCCGGCACCACCGGGCGGCCCAAGGGTTGCGAACTGACGCACGGGAACTTCGTGGAGCTCTCGGACAACGCCCTGGCCATCATCGGCGAAATCGTGCACGAAGACGCCAAGACCATCATGTTCCTTCCGCTGGCACACGTCTTCGCGCGGTTCATTTCCGTCCTGGCCATGGCTGCCGGGACCACGGTGGCGCACACGCCGGACATCAAGAACCTGCTTGCGGACCTGCAGAGCTACGAGCCCACGTTCATCCTGGCCGTGCCACGCGTTTTCGAGAAGGTCTACAACTCGGCCATGACCAAGGCAGAGGACGGCGGAAAGGGCGCCATCTTCCACCGGGCCGCCGATACCGCCATCGCGTACTCCAAAGCACGCCAGGAAGGCCGCATCGGACTGGGCCTCAAGCTCCGCCATGCGCTGTTCGACAAGCTGGTGTACGGCAAGCTGCGCGCTGCGATGGGCGGCCACGTGGCCCACGCCGTGTCCGGCGGCGGCCCGCTCGGCGAACGCCTGGGCCATTTCTTCCAGGGCATCGGCATGCAGGTCCTCGAGGGGTACGGCCTGACCGAAACCACTGCCCCCATCTCGGTCAACACCCCGTCCCGGATCAAGATCGGGTCCGTAGGCAAGCCGCTGCCCGGCAACGCCGTAAAGATCGCCGAGGACGGCGAAATCCTCACCCAGGGCGTCTGCGTGATGCGCGGCTACTACAAGCGCGACGACCTCACCGCGGACACGTTCGACGACGGCTGGTTCCGTACCGGAGACATCGGCCGGCTCGACGGGGACGGCTTTGTCTGGATCACCGGCCGTAAGAAGGAGATCATCGTGACGGCCGGCGGCAAGAACGTCATCCCTGCCCTGCTGGAGGACCAGATCCGGGCCGACGCCCTGGTCTCGCAGGTCCTGGTTGTGGGCGACAACCGCCCGTTCATCGGGGCCCTGGTCACCCTTGACCAGGAGGCTTTGCCGGGCTGGCTCCAGCGGCACGGACTTCCGGCCGGCACCTCCCTGGAGGAAGCAGCGGACAACCCTGTGGTCAAGGCAGCGGTGCAGGACCTGATCACCGCCGCCAACGGTTCTGTGTCCCAGGCCGAGGCCATCAAGTCGTTCAGGATCGTTCCGGCCGACTTCACCGAGGCGTCCGGACACCTCACGCCGTCCATGAAGGTAAAGCGGGCACAGGTGATGAAGGACTTCGAGACCATCATTGAGGAGATGTACTCGGCACCCCGCTCCTGACCCAAGCACTGCTGCACTCAAGACGAAAAGGTCCTCCCGGCTGCTGCCGGGAGGACCTTTTCATTGCCTTAACTGCTGGACCGGGCTACTGCTCCACAACCAGGAGCAGGTCCCCGCCCTGCACCTGCTCCACCGCGGAGATGGCGAGCCTGCCCACCTTGCCGCCCACCGGCGTCGTAATGGATGCTTCCATCTTCATCGCCTCGATGGTGGCAACGGTATCGCCGGGGTTCACGGTGTCACCGGCTTTCACGGTGACAGTGACGGCTCCGGCGAACGGCGCGGCGACGTGGCCCGGCTGCGCCGGATCTGCCTTCTCGGCAGCCTTGACGTTGCTGACCACCGAACGGTCCCGCACCACCACCGGCCGGGACTGGCCGTTCAGCGTGCACATGACAGTGCGCATGCCCTTTTCGTCGGGTTCGGAGACGGCTTCGAGTGAAGCGATGAGCCGGACGCCGCGTTCCAGCGTGATCTCGTGCTCGGTTCCCTGCTGCAGCCCGTACAGGTAGTCGCGGGTGTCCAGGACAGAGATGTTGCCGTAGGTCTCGACACTCTTCAGGTAGTCCTTGGTGGGGCCGGCGAACAGCAGCCGGTTCAGGGTGTGCTGGCGGGTCTTGGAGTCGGACTTGAGCGCGGCACTGTCCTCGGCGCTGAGCTCGACGTCGCGGACCTTGATGCTGCGTCCCTGGAGGGCCTTGGTGCGGAAGGGCTCCGGCCACCCTCCGGGAGGGTCACCGAGTTCGCCGGAAAGGAATCCGATGACGGAGTCGGGGATGTCGTAGTTCTGCGGGTTCTCGTTGAAGTCCGCGGGATCGGCGTTGAGGCCCACCAGGTGCAGGGCGAGATCGCCCACCACCTTGGAAGACGGAGTGACCTTGACCAGGTGGCCGAGGATCCGGTCAGCGGCCGTGTACATGTCCTCGATGGCTTCGAACCGCTCTCCCAGGCCCAGTGCCATGGCCTGCTGGCGGAGGTTGGAGAGCTGGCCGCCGGGGATCTCGTGCTTGTAGACCCGGCCGGTAGGACCGGGCAGGCCCGATTCGAAGGGTGCGTACACCCGGCGGACGGCTTCCCAGTACGGTTCCAGGGAGCTGACGGCGTCCAGGCTGAGGCCGGTGTCTCGCGGCGTGTGGGCCAGCGCCGCCACCAGGGCCGAGGCCGACACCTGGCTGGTGGTGCCGGCCAGGGAGGCCGATGCCACGTCCACGGCGTCCACACCGGCGTCCACGGCAGCGAGCAGGGTTGCCAGCTGGCCGCCCGCGGTGTCGTGGGTGTGCAGGTGGACGGGCAGGTCGAAGCGTTCGCGGAGGGTGGCCACCAGCTTGGCGGCCGCAGCGGGCCGCAGCAGACCGGCCATGTCCTTGATCGCCAGGATGTGGGCGCCGGCGTCGACAATCTTCTGCGCCAGCCCCAGGTAGTAGTCCAAGGTGTAGAGCTTCTCCGCCGGGTCCAGCAGGTCGCCCGTGTAGCACAGGGCCACTTCGGCGACGGCTGTGCCGGTGGCGCGGACTGCCCGGATGGCGGGGGCCATCTGGTTGACATCGTTCAGGGCGTCGAAAATCCGGAAGATGTCGATGCCGGTGGCCGCTGCCTCGTTGACGAAGGCTTCGGTCACTTCCTCGGGGTACGGGGTGTAACCGACGGTGTTGCGGCCGCGGAGGAGCATCTGGATGCAGACATTCGGCAGGGCCTCGCGAAGCGCTGCAAGGCGGTCCCACGGATCTTCGCCGAGGAAGCGGAGGGCTACGTCATAGGTTGCGCCGCCCCAGGCTTCAACGGACAGCAGTTCGGGCATCAGGGCGCTGACTGCCGGTCCGGCAGCCACGAGGTCGCGGGTGCGGACCCGGGTGGCGAGCAGCGACTGGTGGGCATCGCGGAAGGTGGTGTCCGTGACGGCAACAGCGGTTTGCTCGCGCAGCGCCTTGGCGAAGCCTTCCGGCCCGAGCTCACGCAGTTTCTGGCGGGAACCCGGGGCCGCCTGCTGGCCCTTCACCGGCGGGAGCTTCGCCGCGGGGTCCGAGTGGACGGTCAGTTCGCCGTTGGGCTTGTTGACCGTGACGTCGGCCAGCCAGGTCAGCAGCTTGGTGCCGCGGTCAGCGGACACCCGTGCCTTGAGCAGCTGGGGGCGCTGGTCGATGAAGTTGGTGGCGACGTCGCCGGCAATGAAATCGGGGTCGTCCAGCACGGCCTGAAGGAAGGGGATGTTGGTGGAAACGCCGCGGATGCGGAATTCGGCAAGGGACCGGCGGGCGCGGGCCACTGCGGCGGGGTAGTCCCGGCCGCGGCAGGTGAGTTTGACCAGCATGGAGTCGAAGTGCGGGCTGATCTCAGCCCCGGAGTACACGGTTCCGCCATCGAGCCGTACGCCGGCACCGCCTGCGGAGCGGTAGCCGGTGATCTTTCCGACGTCGGGCCGGAAGCCGTTGGACGGGTCCTCGGTGGTGATGCGGCTCTGCAGGGCAGCGCCCTTGAGGTGGACGGTCTCCTGGGAGAGTCCCAGGTCGGCCAGGGTTTCGCCGGAGGCGATGCGCATCTGGGCCTGGACCAGGTCCACGTCCGTGACTTCCTCGGTGACCGTGTGCTCCACCTGGATGCGCGGGTTCATTTCAATGAAGACGTGCTGGCCGGCCCGCTCGCCTTCGGTGTCCACCAGGAACTCGACAGTGCCGGCGTTGACGTAGTTCAGCGCCTGGGCGAACTTGACCGCGTCGTGGTACAGTGCCTGGCGGATGTTTTCGTCCAGGTTCGGCGCAGGGGCGATCTCGATGACCTTCTGGTGACGCCGCTGGATGGAACAGTCCCGCTCGAAGAGGTGCATGACGTTGCCCTCAGCGTCAGCGAGGATCTGCACCTCGATGTGGCGCGGGCGCAGGACGGCCTGCTCCAGGAACATAGTGGGGTCGCCGAAGGCGGCGTCCGCCTCGCGCATGGCCGATTTGAGGGCCTCGGGAAGTGCTTCGCGGGTGTCCACCCGCCGCATGCCACGGCCGCCACCGCCAGCCACTGCCTTTGCAAAGATGGGGAAGCCGATCTCATCGGCGGCGGCAAGCAGTTCGTCCAGGTCCTTGGACGGCTCACTGGACTTCAGTACCGGCACGCCGGCCGCGCGGGCCGCCTTCAGTGCCGCCACCTTGTTTCCGGCAAGTTCCAGGACTTCCGCCGGCGGACCCACGAACGTGATGCCGGCTTCCTTGGCTGCGCGGGCCAGGTCCGGGTTTTCCGAGAGGAAGCCATACCCGGGGTAGATGGCGTCAGCGCCGGCCTCCTTGGCCACGCGCACCACCTCGGCGACGTCCAGGTATGCCCGGACGGGATGCCCTTCCTCGCCAATCAGGTACGCCTCGTCCGCTTTCTGCCGGTGGATCGAGTTTCGGTCCTCATGGGGAAAGACGGCAACGGTCTTTGCGCCCAGCTCGTAGCCGGCGCGGAAGGCCCTGATCGCGATTTCGCCGCGGTTGGCCACCAGAACTTTGGAAAACATACTTCTCCTGCATCATCGCGGGTGGATCGGTGAGTGGTCACAGTGTCTAGGACCCACAAGGACAAACACAAATCTTTGTGTCAGCCATCACAGATTTCCCCGTCATGTCCTGATCGGTTTGTGCCGGGCCGTCCTGATCAGACCCGCCTGCACCGCCAGTGCCATGCCGGGCGCCCATAAAGCAGGATTCACCGCGGCATCCACATATGATGAGTAGGGCGGCAGGACCGTCCGGCTTCGGTTCCGCCGGAGCAAACATTACCCCCAACACGGCATCCGGCGTTAGGTTTTGGTCTCTCAAGTGCAAGTAGTCAGCATCAGCAGCCTTAAGGGTGGAGTCGGCAAGACTTCCGTCACCACAGGATTGGCGTCTGCGGCGCTGGCCGCGGGAATCAGGACCCTCGTGGTGGACCTCGATCCCCACGCGGACGCAACCACGGCCCTGGGCGTGCAGCCCGGCGAGCAGCTTGATATCGGACGGATGCTCAAGAGCCCCCGCCGTGCCAAACTCGCCGAGAACGTAGTGCGGAGTAACTGGAGCGCCCGCGCCCACTCAAACGGTTCCGGCCCCGCTGTCCTGGACGTCGCCGTCGGCTCCGCCTATACGGGGATCTACGACCGTCCGGACCTTGGCCGCCGCGACCTTCGCCGGCTCACCGCGGTCCTGGCCGGTGCAGGCAACTATCAGCTGGTGCTGATCGACTGCCCGCCGTCGCTCAACGGCCTTACCCGGATGGCGTGGTCCGCCAGCGACAAGGTGGCACTTGTGGCCGAACCCGGGCTCTTCTCGGTGGCGGGCACGGAGCGGACCATGCGCGCCATCCAGCTCTTCAAGCAGGAGTTCGCCCCCAACCTTTCACCGGCCGGCATCGTCGCCAACCGGGTGCGGACCGGCTCCTCCGAGCACACCTACCGGCTGGCCGAGATGGAGTCGATGTTTGGCGAGCTGCTGCTGAGCCCGCGGATCCCGGAGCAGGCCAACTGGCAGCAGATCCAGGGCGCAGCGCATCCGGTGCACCACTGGCCGGGCGACTCCGCCAAATCCGCCGCCGCCCTGTTCGATGAGCTGCTGGCCAACCTGATGGCTGCGGGCAGCGGCCTCCGAAGCCGCGCGCGCTAGGGACAAACCTTAAACGAACAGGGGCCGCACCCCTCCGGGAGGAGTGCGGCCCCTGTTTGTTGGTCTGCAGGTCAGCTGATCTTGCGAGCCGCCCGCCGTTTGCTGAGCTCATCGTCAGGGAACGTCTGCTCGGCGGCGTGCTCGCTGGGCAGTGATGCCAGGCTGCCCTCCACCTCGCGCCATACGCGGCCCACTGCGATACCGAAGACACCCTGGCCGCCCTGGACGAGATCAATAACCTCATCGGCGGAGGTACATTCGTAAACACTGGCGCCGTCACTCATCAGGGTGATCTGGGCAAGGTCTTCCACGCCGCGTTCACGCAGGTGCTCCACGGCGGTGCGGATCTGCTGGAGGGAGACCCCGGTATCAAGGAGCCGTTTGACCACCTTGAGGACCAGGATGTCGCGGAATCCGTAGAGGCGCTGCGAGCCGGACCCGGCCGCGCCGCGTACGGCGGGCTCCACCAGTCCGGTCCTGGCCCAGTAATCGAGCTGCCTGTAAGTGATCCCGGCCGCCTTGCACGCGGTGGGACCGCGGTAGCCGGCGTCCTCGTCCAGGACAGGGAGGTCTTCGGTAAAGAGGAGGCCCTGGGCACCGCTTACGGGCACGGTGGCACCGGCCGTGGGCTGCTTCAGCCCGCCTGCTTCACCTTTAGGACTCACCTGGATCCTCCTTGTCGTACGCTCCCGGGAACAACTGCAGCAGCGTGGGCATGAAGACCATGCATGTAATTCTCGCGGGGCGCACTTTCCAGTGTGACTTGCGCGGCTGCCGTAAGCAATGGGAACTTGATACTTCGACGTTAGGCCCGGAGGGTCGCAAGGTCAAAGATGTTGGGGCTTTGAAGGGGCGTGTCGAAACTTTCAGCCTCAACTTTAACCTTAACGTGACCTAGCCGTCGAAGTCTTCCGGCTCCACGTCATCGAGGAATTCACGGAACCTGCGCAACTCGCGCTCCTCGTCCACCGTGGGGTTCGGCTCCGTGTCCTCGCCTTCGTCGTGCTCGGTGATGCGGACTCCGGCTTCGTCCATCACCGAGTCTGCGCACCAGATGCGGCACTTCGCCCTCAGGGCGATAGCGAGGGCGTCAGAGGCCCGCGAACTGACAGTGGTGCCGTTCTCGAACTGCAGCTGCCCGTAGAAAATGTTGTCCTCCACGGCAACAATGTTCACGCTGACCACCGAGTGGCCCAGCGATTCCACGACGTCAACCAGGAGGTCGTGCGTCATGGGCCGGGGCGGAACCACGCCCTGCTGGGCTAGGGCGATGGCGCTGGCCTCGGGCGTTCCGATCCAGATAGGGACGTGGCGCTCCCCATGCATCTCCCGGAGCAGCACCAGTGGCTGGTTGGACGGCAGTTCGATCCGAACGCCAACAATCTCGACTTCAATCATCAGATGTCCATGCGTGAGATGTGGTCCTGCACCAAAGCACGGTGCAGGGTGAGGCAGAGGTCGCTGATTTCGCGGGCTGCCTCAGCTGCACGCGCCTGGGATGCGGAGTCCTTGCGGGACGCCAGGGGCGCCACCGCGCGTTCCACGAGGCCGAACTCCCGTTCTGCGGCCGCCTGGAAGGGACGGAGGTGGCGTGGCTCAAGTCCATGGCCCTCGAGTTGAACGCAGGCGCGCGCAACCTGGAGGGCATGTTCGTCGAACCGGCCATTGGTGTGACTGATGAGGCCGAAGTCCAGGAGGGACTTCAGGAGCGGGACGCTGGCGCCGGATTCCGTCCGCAGCTGCTCTTCGGTGAGCTTGCGGCCATGGTTCTGGAGTTCGGCAGCGAGTTCGTCGGACACGATCCGCGGTGAAACCACGACGCCGGGCGGCAGGTTTTCCGGACGCTCTCCCCTGTCGATGGCATCGAGGTAGTCCTTGATGACCTTCAGGGGGAGGTACTGGTCCCGCTGCAACGCAAGGACGAACCGAAGGCGTTCGACGTCGCCGTCAGAGTACTGCCGGTAACCGGCCGGAGTGCGTCGGGGGTTGATAAGGCCCTTTTCCTCAAGGAACCGGATCTTCGATGCTGTCATGCCCGGGAAGTCGGCACTGAGCTGGGCGAGTACCTCGCCAATGTTCAGGACCTGGGGTCCCCGGCGTTCGGGTTGTGCCATTGCCACAGGCAGCGGTCCCCGGATCAGCCGCGGCCTGCAGCTGTGGCAGGGCTCAGGTAGAAGGTAAGGCGGAACTTGCCAATCTGGACTTCGCTGCCCGATTTGAGCTCCACTGCGTCCACGCGGTCGTGGTTGACGTACGTGCCGTTCAGGCTGTTCCGGTCCACCACTTCAAAGCTGCGTGCCGTGCGCCGGAATTCGACGTGGCGGCGGGAAACTGTGACGTCATCGAGGAAGATGTCAGCGTCAGGGTGGCGGCCCGCCGTCGTAACGTCAGAGTCGAGGAGGAAGCGCGCTCCGGCGTTCGGTCCGCTGTGGGCTACCAGCAGCGCCGAACCCGCAGGCAGGGCCTCGACGGAGTTGCGCTCCTCGAGGGAGAGCTTGGGTGCGATGGTGGGCTCATCCCGAATGGGGGTGAGATGGATCGAGGTGGTCTCCGACGCCTTAGCCGCACCCGTGCCGTATTCCCCATCGGCAGGGTTCTGTGTGTGGCCAGCCATGGATTCCTCCTCTTCCCGCTGCCGCCCGTCAGGGCTGCAGCCAACGTTTGCCCGCCGGACCTTCCCGGCAGGCCCGGTCCCGGCTCCGCATCCGGCCGTTGACGTGCGAAGACGTTCGTGCCTGCGAGGCGGGCCGGACCGGATTTACCGGTTAGCTTTAGCCTACCTGCTGTTCGTACTCGGATGCACTGAGCAACGAGTCAACAGCGTCTGCTTCGGCGAGTTTGACCTCGATCAGCCAGCCGTCACCGTACGGATCAGTGTTGATGAGTGCGGAATCGGAGTCCAGTGACTCGTTGCGGGCCACAATTTCGCCCGAAACCGGCGCGTAGATGTCGCTGACGCTCTTGGTGGATTCGACTTCGCCCACCACTTCGTTGGCCGTAACCTTTGTACCCACTTCAGGCATCTGCGCGTACACAACATCCCCAAGGGCGTCCTGGGCAAAGTCGGTGATGCCCACGCGGACCACGCCGTCAGCGTTGGGGGCAGTGACCCACTCGTGCTCGGCGGTGTAGGACAGGTCTTCGGGAATGTTGCTCATTGGGGGCCTTTCGTAGGGCTGGACACCAAGGTCAGGAGGCGCGGAAACGAGCCGCCGCTGAAAGTATAGGCATATCTGCCGGGGCGTCACGGGGGTGTCTGCGAAGATGGGACGCATGATTGCGCATCGTTGTGCCGGACTGTGCGGAGAGGGCGGGTAACCATGCCGGAGCTTCCCGAGGTGGCCGGCCTGGCCACCTTCCTGGATGAACAGCTGCGTGGCGCCGTCCTGACCAAACTGCAGGTCGTTTCCTTCGCGGTGCTCAAGACGGCGGATCCTCCCTTCAACGCGATTGAGGGCCGCACCGTGGCCGGAGTCCGCCGCTTTGGGAAGTTCATCAGCATCGACACCGACGGCATATCCCTGGTGTTCCACCTGGCCCGCGCCGGCTGGCTCCGCTTCACGGACTCCCCCGCAGACAGCCAGTTGAAAATGGGCAAAGGGCTGATTGCCGTCCGCTGTGCTTTCTCCGGACCGGACGGCCCGCGCGGATTCGACCTCACGGAGGCCGGCACCAAAAAGAGCCTCGCAGTGTACGTCGTGCGGGATCCGCAGGACGTGCCCGGCATCGCCGCGCTGGGTCCGGATCCGTTCACGGAAGCGTTCGACGCCGGCATGCTGGCCGAGATCCTCGGGGCCAGTTCCCAGCAGATCAAGGGCCTCCTGCGCAGCCAGAGCGTCATCGCCGGCATTGGGAACGCCTACAGCGACGAAATCCTGCATGCGGCCCGCATTTCCCCGTTTGCCACCGCCAAATCCCTGGACCGGGAAACAGTCCAGGTGCTGTACGAGGCCATCCACGGCATTCTGGGCGAAGCACTGGCCGAAGCCCAAGGCAAGCCCCCGAAGGATTTGAAGGACGTCAAGCGCAGCCATATGCGCGTCCACGCGCGCACGGGGTTGCCGTGCCCGGTCTGCGGGGACACCGTGCGGGAGGTGTCCTTTGCCGACACAGCGCTCCAGTACTGCCCCACCTGCCAGACCAAGGGCAAGATCCTTGCTGACCGCCGCACATCCAAGTTCCTGAAATAGCTGGCCCAAAAACGGAAGCAGGGACGTTCCGTCCAACCGACGGCGGGACCGCATACCATCCGGGGCCACCCGTGACGGGCAGTGGTTTTCTGGCTGCGGTTATCTTGAGCGGCCGCACCGGTTAGAGGGGTGGCGCCCCAAATGCCCCACTGCCCCCTATTTGCAGGGAATTCCAGGTAAGGGAAGCGGCGCTCTTCCCACGCGCAAAACACCTTAGTATCGTTGACGTTACGTCCGTCACAGTGCACACAGCACGCGGACGGAAGATGGCTACATGAGGGTCCAGACCCGGGCGCTCACTTTCCCCAACAAAGTGCCTATCTGGGCCAATTTCAAGTATTCAGTCATCACTGGCGCGCCTGCCACCCGTGGACCCGGGGGAACCAAAGGTCCACTTCCTTGGTAGCCGCCAGCACCCTCAAGCTCGGCGCCTACTACTCTTGCACCCGCCGGACTTGAGTGACGACCGCAAACAGGCGAGTCGACAACGACGTGGACGGCCACTATGTGACGGCCCGTACCCGCCTATTCTGCCTGCTCCTGCGGGGTATCGATCAATTCGATCACCTGAGGAAAATGTCATGAAGAGAACAGCACGTTTTTTGAGTTCGACTGTCCTGGTGGCAGGACTCACGCTCGGCGGCTCGGCAACTGCCGCTTTCGCCAACAGCAACGACAAGGTCAGCGACCACAACTCGTCCTATTCCAGGACGTACGACAAAGACCGGCACGACCGCAGCGACCGTGACCGCGACCACCGGTACCTCTTCATCTGTTTCGACCGCCGCGGCAACCACTGGTTTGAGTGGGGCGACAGGTACGACAACAGGAGGAATTGCTACGTGATCCGCGTGCGGTACTGATCTGCCGGTGCATCACTTAACGCTTGCGGGCGTTAACGCAAAAGGGCCGCTTTCCGGAGTCATTCCGGAAAGCGGCCCTTCGTGGTCGGGCTGACAGGATTTGAACCTGCGACCCCTTGACCCCCAGTCAAGTGCGCTACCAAGCTGCGCTACAGCCCGCTGGTTCCGCCGTTCTCCGCTGCAGGTTATCCCGGATTCCTCCGAAGATTTCCATCAGCAGTCCGGCCGAACCACCTAGAAGAGCTTACACGATCGAAAGGGGTGCGGATGACACTTTCCGGGAATCGGGCCCGGACGTGTCGGAGTCAACACCCGTTCTAGCGCTTCTTGCCGCGCTTTTCGCGCACGCGCATGTTGACCTCAATGGGCGTGCCCTCGAAACCGAAAGTTTCGCGGAGCCTGCGCGTGATGAACCGGCGGTAGCCCGGGTCCAGGAAACCGGTGGTGAAGAGCACGAACTTGGGCGGCCGGCTTGAAGCCTGGGTGCCGAAGAGGATACGCGGCTGCTTTCCACCGCGGACTGGGTGCGGGTGCGCCGCTACCAGCTCGCCCAGGAAGGCATTGAGCCTGCCGGTGGGGATGCGCCTGTCCCAGTTCTCCAGGGCGAGGTCCAGGGCAGGGACCAGGCGGTCCTTGTGCCAGCCGGTCAGGGCCGAGATGTTCACGCGCGGCGCCCAGGCCACGTGGGCCAGGTCCTGTTCAATTTCACGTTCCAGGTAAGTGCGGCGTTCGTCGTCGAGCAGGTCCCACTTGTTGAAAGCCAGCACCAGGGCGCGGCCCGACTCGATGGCCAGCTGAAGGATACGGACGTCCTGTTCGCTGAGGACCTCGTCCACGGCGAGGAGCACGACGGCGACCTCCGCCTTCTCAAGGGCGGCCTGCGTCCGCAGCGAGGCGTAGTAGTCAGCGCCCTGGGCCATGTGCTGGCGGCGGCGGATACCTGCAGTGTCCACGAAGCGCCAGGTGCGGTCGCCAAGTTCAATGAACTCGTCCACGGGATCCCTGGTAGTGCCGGCGGTGTTGTCCACCACCACGCGTTCGGTTCCCGCAAGCTTGTTCAACAGCGAGGACTTGCCCACGTTGGGGCGGCCAATCAGCGCGATGCGGCGGGGGCCGCCGGAACGCTCCACGCCTTCAACGGTGGAAAACTCCGGCAGGACATCCATGACGTGGTCAAGGAGGTCAGCCACGCCGCGGCCGTGCAGGGCGGAAACCGGGTACGGCTCGCCGAAACCAAGGCCCCACAATGCGGCGCTGTCGGCTTCCTGGGCGAAGTCGTCCACTTTGTTGGCCACCATGATGACCGGCTTCTTGCTGCGGCGGAGCATCTTCATGACGCCTTCATCCGTGGCGGTGGCGCCGACGGCGGAGTCGACCACGAAGAGGACGGCGTCGGCGAGTTCCACAGCCATCTCGGCCTGCTCGGCAACCCGGGCGTGGATGCCACGGGCGTCGTGTTCCCACCCGCCGGTGTCAACCAGGGTGAAGTTGCGGCCGTTCCAGCTTGCCGAGTACATGACGCGGTCGCGGGTGACACCGGGGGTATCCTCCACCACTGCTTCGCGGCGGCCGAGGATGCGGTTCACCAGCGTGGACTTGCCCACATTGGGCCGGCCGATGATGGCCAGGACAGGATCCAGCTTGGCGGGACCGTCCAGGTCATCGTCGCCGTATTCGCCGCTTAGAAGGGCGGCGTCTTCCTCATCCAGCTCGTAATCCTCCAGGCCTGCCCGGAGGGAGGCAGCACGGAGTTCGGCTTCGTCGTCGCCGATCGCCGCAAGCCGCTCGGCCACCTGGTCGGTGCCGGAGGGCGTGTACTCGTACTCGGCGGAGCCGGAATGCCCGGATGTCTGCGTGGTGTCGCTCATTGCACTGTCCTTAGTGGTCATCTGCCGGCGTCCCGGCTACTGCTGTTAAGTCTTGGGGAGCCTCAGCGAACGGCAACGGCTGCCCACTGAGCTGAATGGCGTCGCGGACGTGCCCGGCCAGCGCTGCGCGGATTTCCTGCGCCGCCCTGTCCATTGAAGCACGGCCTGTTTCCCCTGCCCTGCGGGTCAGGGTCAGGGCGGGGCCGAAGGCCACATGGAACCGGCGGCCCGGCCGGGGTACGGAGTCGAGGTGTTCCCCGCCAACACGCGTGCCCAGGATGGCCACCGGCACCACGGGTGCGCCGGAATTGAGGGCAAGCCAGGCAACGCCGCCGCTGATCCCCGCGGCGTCCCCGCTCCCCCGCGTACCTTCGGGCAGGATCCCGACGCAACGCCCGGCGTCGAGCACGTCCTTGCACCGTTGCAGCGCGGCACGGTCGCCGCGCCGGTCCACCGGCAACTGCCCGGAGGCGTTCAGTACGCGGCCAAGGAATCCCTTGAACATCTCCTGCTTGACCAGGATGTGCATGGGCCGCGGCGCGGCCCCGAACATGACCGGTCCGTCCAGGTAGCTGATGTGGTTGCCGGCAAAGATTACCGGGCCGCCGGTGGGGACGTTGTCCCGGCCGGTCACGGTGGTGCGGTAGACGAGGTGGTCAAGGATCCAGCCGACAGGCCTGCTCCAGGCCATGGTCCAGCCCGCGGGCGCCCCGGTGGTGCCCTCAGTCACGGTTGAGGACCTTGGTGACAATCACCAGTGCGGCATCCACGGTCTGCTCAAAGTCCAGGTCCGAGGAGTCCAGCGTCACCACGCCGGAAGCAGCCTGGGTGAAGTTCACCACCGCTGAGTCCTTGGCGTCGCGGTGTGTGACCTGGGCTGCGAGTTCTTCGGCGTTCTGCGTCCCGCCGAGCTGGAGGCCGCGCCGGCGCAGCCGGGCTTCCTCGCTGGCAGTCAGGAGCATGCGCACCTCAGCACCGGGGGCGACGACGGTGGTGATGTCCCGGCCTTCCACCACCATGCGTCGGTGGTGCTTTTCGATCAAATCGCGCTGGCGCCGGATCAGTTCGGTCCGTGCACCCAAGGTGGTGGCCACCGCGCTGACGGCGGAGGAAATGGCGGGCTCGCGGATGGCGTCCGTGACGTCCACGCCGTCCACCCTGACGTATTCCTCGTTGGGGCTGGTGCTGACTTCCAGCACCAGGTCCCGCGAGGCCTGTTCCACGGCTGCGGCGTCCTCGAGGTCTATGCCGGTGGTGACGCAGTGCCAGGTGAGGGCCCGGTACATCGCCCCGGTATCCAGGTAGGCAATCCGCAGCCTCCGGGCCACTTCCTTGCTGACGCTGGATTTGCCGGAACCGGAGGGGCCGTCAATGGCAACAACGAGCGGCCGGCCGATGCGCAGGGCGCGCACGGATTCGAGGAGTTCTTGTGTCATTACTGAAGTACCCGCCATCCGCGGTCGTTGAGGGCTTCGATCAGGTGGTCATGCTTATTGGGCAGCACGGATATTTCCACCATACCGACGTTCTGTCCGGAGGAGTGGTCAAGCCTCAGGTCTTCCAGGTTCACGCCGATTTCACCGATCTCGGTGAGCAGCTGCGCAATCTGGCCGGGCCGGTCGTCCACCAGCACGGTAAGCCAGGAATACGCCTGCGGCGGGCCGCCATGCTTGCCGGGGATCCGGGCCTGGCCGGCATTGCCCTCGCTCATCAGCTGGGCGAGATCCAGCCTCGCCCCCGGCGCGGTGGGGTTTTCCAGCGTTCCGATCAGGCGGTTCAGGTCTTCCCGGACGCCGTAGAGGATGTCCACTACCTTGCCGGCGTTACCGCCCAGAATCTGCACCCACAGGGTGGGATCGCTGGCGGCAATCCTGGTGACATCCCGCAGCCCGTTCCCTGCCAGGGACAACGCAGGCAGCGGTGTCCCCTGCAGCCGGCTGGCCAGCAAGGAGGACATCACCTGGGGCAGGTGCGAAACGAGCGCTACCGCTTCGTCGTGCTCGTCCGGGGTGAACTGAGAAACGACGGCGCCCAGGTCCGTTGCGAGCGAACGCGCAATCTGAAGGGCTGCTGCGGAGGTCTCCTCCGAGGGGCACACCACCCACGGCATGGACGTGAACAGCTCACCGCGGGCCGCAACCGGTCCGGACTTTTCGCGTCCGGCCATGGGGTGCGTTCCCACATAGCGTGCCAGGTCCGTGCCGCTGCTCCGAAGGCTCGACAGGATGCCTGCCTTGACGCTGGCGATGTCCACCACCACGGCGTCCGGGTAATCGGACAGCGCGGTGGTGATTACCTCGGCCGTGACGTCCGGCGGCGCCGCCACCACTACCAACTGCGGTGCTGCACCGGCCAGCTCCACGAGGGGCCGGCCAGCTCCGATGTCAACAGCCACCGCCTGGTTGGTGGGCGAAGGGTCGGACAGGAAGACGGGGACGCCGCGGCCCCTCAAGCCCAGGCCTATGCTCGTCCCCAGCAGTCCTGTGCCGAGCACGACGACGGGCCCGTCCAGGTGCCCGCGGCCGTGGCTCTTGAACGCGGACATGCCTCAGAGTCCTACGGACGCCAGCAGGTGGCCGACTTCCTGCTTGCCGAGGTTGCGGATGCTGCCCTGGCGCTGGTCGCCCAAACCGATGGGTCCCACCTTGACGCGGACCAACCGCTGCACGGGGAAACCAACGGCATCGAACATGCGGCGGACGATGCGGTTCTTGCCCGAGTGCAGTACCACTTCGATCAGCACGTGCCCGGGAGTGGAGTCCACCAGGCGGAACGAGTCCACGGCTGCCGGCCCGTCTTCGAGTTCCACACCGGCCTTCAGCTGCGCGCCGATTCCCTGCGGGAACGGGCCGCGCACCTGGACCAGGTAGGTCTTGGGCACTTCGTAGGAAGGGTGGGTGAGGCGGTTGGCCAGTTCGCCGTCGTTCGTCAGGAGCAGCAGCCCCTCGGTGGCGACGTCGAGGCGGCCTACATGGAACAACCGCTCGCCGGTGTTCTTGTTGTTCTTGAGGAAGTCGCTGATGCACGGCCGGCCATCGGGATCCTCCATGGTGGACACAACGCCCTTGGGCTTGTTGAACACCATGTAGACGAGGTTTTCGTCCAGCTGGATGCGGAGTCCGTCCACGTGGATGACCGCCGTTGTGGGATCGATGCGGACCCCAAGCTCGGTCACTACCTGGCCGTCCACCTCCACCCGGCCTTCAGCAATCATCTCTTCGCAGACGCGCCGGGACGCGACTCCAGCGGAGGCCATGACTTTTTGCAGGCGTACGCCGTCGGCGTCGTGCAGCTCAGACTGGGGAACGTCGGTGCGGGGGCGCTTCTTGCGGCCCGGCTTCCGGACCGGCCCGAGGTTCTGCCCGAAGCGCTCGCTGCCGAAGGCGCGGGAGGCCGCTGCGCCGGGAGCACCCGTGCGGGGCTTGGGCTTCAGGGCACCCGGGGTTCCCGGAGCTTTCTTTGCGCCCGGCTTGCGGGCAGCAGGCTTCCGGGAAGAAGGCTTGCTGGACCTCTCCGGCGCACCATCTTGCTGGGAACCGGCCAAATCCGGGTCGATGAACCGTTCTTCGCGCGGCTTGGGGGCGCGGTGCGGCCGGTCGCTGCCGAAACCCTGGCCGCGCTGGCCGCCGCCGGCGGAACCTCCGCTGAATCCTCCGCCGGCTGTCCCCCTGCGGGGGGTGTTGCCTTGCGGCTTGTTCCGGTCCGCGCCGCCGCGTCCGGAGCTGTTACGTGGTGAACCCTGGCGTCCCGCCTGTGTCATGACCCGTCCTCTGCTGTTTTCGCCGGCAAAGCTGTCCACGGACAACCCTAGCCAGCCGGGCAGAAATTATCTGCCCTGGTGGATATTCATCTGCAGGCCGGATCTTCCGGACCTACATTCTGTCGGCGTCGTAGAACTCCGCGATGCTTTCCAGCCCCGGGAGGTGGGGGGAAAGCTGCGGAAGCCCGGCCACAGAGCTGATTCCCATCCGTTCAAGGAAGGAGGAGGTGGTCCGGTAAAGGATGGCCCCGGACTCGGGATCCGTTCCCGCGTCCTCGATCAGCCCGCGTTGGGCAAGTGTCCGTACGACAGAGTCAACATTGACCCCGCGAATTGCAGACACTCGAGCCCGGGAAACGGGCTGCCGGTAAGCGATGACCGCCAGCGTTTCCAATGCCGCCTGCGTGAGCCTGGCAGTCTGCCCCTCGAGCACATACTTCCCGACGATGTCGGCAAAGTCCGGGCGGGAGTAGATCCGCCAGCCACCGGCGATGTTCCGCAATTCAAAACCCCGGGGGCTGGAGCCAAAGCCAGTTGAACTGGCCTGTTCCTCATCCGGGGCGTTAACAGTATACCCGTTGTAATCAGCCTGAAGATCCGCCAGCAACTCCCGGACCTCCCCCAGCGTCAGTTCCAGTCCGGCCGCCAGTTCATCTTCGGTGGCCGGCTGGTCAACCACCATGAGCACGGCTTCAAGCGCGGCCTTGGCGCCACCGGGCAGGTCGCGGAGGCTGGATCGGGCATCGTCATGGCCCTCGGCGCTGTCAGCGGTGTTCACGGTTGTTCCTCATATTCTTCGCTCAGGTTTTCCGCTGACCAGTCGCGCTCCCCTGCCGTCCAGTGGATGGCCAGGTCCGCGAGCGGTGACAGCTGGTCGAAGGCCACGGCCCTGTCCCGGTACAGCTCCAGGAGGGCCAGGAACCGTGCCACCACCACCAGGGTCGAGTCGGCGTCTGCGGTCAGCGCCCTGAAGGTCAGGGGTGATTCCTGCTGCAGGCGGATACCCAGGATCCCCGCCTGTTCTTTGACGCTGACAGTGCCGCCATGCAGGTGCCCCAAGCCGACCTCGGTTGGCTTCGGCGCCTTGGGCCGAAGGGCGGCGGCGGCGAGGGCGGCGAACTGCTCCGGGGTGTGCTTCCACACAAGCTCGGGAAGCATCGCTGCGAAATGCTCCTCGAGAGCCACCTGGCGGGGAAACCTCCGGCCTTCCTCGTGGAGGGTACCGCTCAGGAGCCCTGCCACCTGCTTGAAGGCTTTGTACTGCAGCAGGCGGGCAAACAGGAGGTCCCTGGCCTCCAGGAGGGCGATATCCTCGTCGCTCTCCACCTCGCCGGCGGGCAGCAGCCGGGCCGCCTTCAGGTCCAGCAGTGTGGCTGCGATGACCAGGAACTCACTGGCCTCGTCCAGCGCCCAGTCCTCGCCAAGTTCCCGCAGCTTGCGGATGTACTTGATGAACTCATCGGTGACTGTCGCAATGGCAACTTCGGTGATGTCGAGCTGGTGCTTGGCGATGAGTCCGAGAAGGAGGTCGAACGGGCCGGTGAAGTTGGCCAGCCGCACCTCAAAGCCGGGCTTGGATTCGGCCACGGCGTGGCTAGGGTGCGCCGCCGCGCGAAATGAGCTCCTTGGCGAGGCGGCGGTAGGCGTCCGCTCCCACGTGGGTGCCGGCGTAGCTGGTGATGGGCTCTGCGGCCACCGTGGCGTCCGCGAACTTGATGGAGCGCTTGATGACCGTTTCGAAAACCTTGTCCCCGAAAGCTTCCACCAGGCGGGTAATGACTTCCCGGCTGTGCAGGGTGCGGGCGTCATACATGGTGGCCAACACGCCATCAACCTGAAGGCGCGGGTTGAGCCGGTCCTGGACCTTGTCGATGGTTTCGACCAGCAGTGCTACCGCGCGCAGGGCGAAGAATTCGCAGATCAGCGGGATGATGACGCCGTGGGCGGCGGTGAGGGCGTTGACGGTCAGCAGGCCGAGGGACGGCTGGCAGTCGATGAGGACAACGTCGTAATCGTCTTCGACCTTCTTCAGCGCACGGTCCAGGACCTGCTCGCGGGCTACCTCGTTGACCAGCTGCACTTCGGCAGCGGAAAGGTCGATGTTGGCAGGCAGCAGGTCGACGTTCTCCACGCCGGTATGGTGGATGGCTTCGCGGATGTCCACCTTGCGGTCCATCAGGACGTTGTAGACCGTGAGGTCCAGCTCGTGGGGATTGACGCCCAGGCCGGCCGACAGCGCACCCTGGGGATCGAAGTCCACCAGCAGGACGCGCCGCCCATATTCGGCGAGGGCTGCCGCGAGGTTGATCGTGGACGTGGTCTTCCCGACGCCGCCTTTTTGGTTGACCATGGCGATGACGCGCGCGGGCCCATGGGAGGGCAGCGGCGCGGGTTCGGGGAACTCACGCAATGGGCGACCCGTAGGGCCCATCACCGCGTTGTCGAGGTCGAATTCCGTGCCTTCCAGAGTTGCCGCACCCTGTTCGCTGCTCACGTATCTGTCCACACTTTCGATGACGGTGACTTGCTTGCCGCTGGATCCCCAGCGCCGTTCCTTCCTTTCAAGGCTACAGCCGCCGACACGGCATTCCGGGTAACTTGACTTTCTTCGAATGTTGAGCCTTGACCCTCTAGTTGAGGTCGAAGGTTGAGGCTTCTGATACCCAAAACGGCCCCCGGAGCGTGCTCCGGGGGCCGTTTGAGTGCAAGGCGGGGTTTAGGCGCTGGCGGCAGCCTTCGCGCCTTCTTCCTTCGGCGCAAGCTCGCCGTGCCCGGCGATCATGGTCTGCTCGTCGAAGGGCAGCTCGCCGGAGAGGACCCGGGTAACCTGTCCGCCGTCGATTTCCTTGACCCAGGTACCAATCAGGACCGTGGCAACAGCGTTGCCGGTGAAGTTGGTCAGGGCGCGGGCTTCGGACATGAAGCGGTCGATGCCGACGATCATGCCCACGCCGCCCAGGAGTTCGGGCTTGTGGGCCTGCAGGCCTGCTGCAAGCGTTGCCAGGCCGGCGCCGGTGACGCCGGCTGCACCCTTGGACGCGATGATCATGAAGATCAGCAGGGAGATCTGGGCGCCCAGGTCCAGCGGGGTTCCCATGGCGTTGGCCACGAACAGGGAGGCCATGGTCAGGTAGATGGCCGTGCCGTCGAGGTTGAAGGAGTAGCCGGTGGGTACGGTGACGCCGACAACCGGCTTGGACACACCGAGGTGCTCCATCTTGGCAATCAGGCGGGGAAGCGCTGCTTCGGACGACGACGTGGAGAAGATCAGCAGGTATTCGCGGCCAAGGTACTTCATCAGCTTGAAGATGTTGACGCCGGAGACAACCTGGAGGATGCCGCCGAGGATGACGACGATGAACAGTGCGCAGGTGATGT
Organism: Pseudarthrobacter sp. 1G09; assembly: GCF_050038305.1. NCBI lineage: Bacteria > Bacillati > Actinomycetota > Actinomycetes > Micrococcales > Micrococcaceae > Pseudarthrobacter > Pseudarthrobacter sp. 1G09. The sequence continues at coordinate 1,830,186 of NZ_CP188306.1, read as the reverse complement.
AGAACGCGATCATCAGCGTGAACATGCTGACGATGGCCTGGAAGCCGGTGGCGCCGACCACTGCTGCGATGGCACCAAAGGCGCCGACCGGAGCCAGCCACATGATCATGATCAGGATCCGGAAGACGAGAGCCTGTCCGTGCCCGATGGCCTTGAGGATGGGGGCTCCCGAGGGGCCCATCTTCTGCAGTGCGAAGCCGACCAGGATGGCTGCGAGCAGCGTGGGCAGCACGGGGATGTCGCTCGGAATGATGCCGAGCAGGAAGTCCACGGTGCTGTCAGTGGCGGCCTTCTTGTTGGGATCGTACGGCGTGAGCTTGAGTCCCTCGCCGGGGTGGATCAGGTTGCCCACCACGAGGCCGATGGCCAGGGCGAAGGTGGACATGACTATGAAGTAGCCCAGCGCCAGGCCGCCGACCTTGCCCACCGTTGCGGCTTTGGCAATGGAGCCGATGCCCAGGACGATGGTGCAGAAGATCACCGGGGCGATCATCATCTTGATCAGCTTGATGAACCCGTCACCGAGCGGCTTGAGGGATTTGCCAACTTCCGGGAACAGCAGGCCCACCAGGGCGCCCAGGATAACGGCGGCAATAACGGCGATGTAGAGGTAATGCGACTTGTCGAGGCCTTTGCGCCGCGGCGCCGCGGTGTCCAGGGACTCTCCCCGTTGAGAAGCCATGATGTGTCTCCTTTGGATAATCTGATAGACGCTGCGGCACAGTCACTGGGCTCACACGTCCTGCGGTGTGATATCCATCATTGGCCACACCGTGATCCAGCTCACCGTTGCGTTCATATTGGTCGCGGCGCAGGTGCTGGGTGACCCAGCCAGGCGCCCGGAGACGGAGGGAAAGGTACTGATGATCCACCGCTGGAGTATCGCCCGCCGGCTCTTTGTGGCGAACCTGTTGATTGTGGTGTCCTTCATCGCCGTGGTGGGAACTGCGGCCTACGTGGACGCCCGGGACCGGACGTACAGCGAAGCGGGCCTGCGGATGACCGGCATCGCCACTTCGATCGCGTCCAACCCGCTGGTGCTGCAGGCCGCCGGGACCCGGGACCCGTCGTCGATCCTGCAGCCCTATGCCCTCGACGTCATGGAGGAAGCCCACGTCGATTTCATCACCATCATGGCCCCGGACCGGACCCGCTGGACCCACCCGAGGAACGAGGAGCTGGGCAAGCCGTACATCGGGTCCGTCGATGCGGCGCTGCGGGGCGAGACGTTCACCGAGGTCACCTCCGGCACCCTGGGCCCCTCCGTGCGCACCATAGTTCCGGTGAAGGACGACGCCGGCACGGTCCGCGCCCTCGTGGCCGCCGGGGTGACGGTGGGCACCGTCGACGTCGCCTTCGCGGCGCGCCTTCCGGCCCTGGCCGCCATCGGCCTCGCATTGCTGGTGGGTGGCTCGCTGGCCTCGTGGCTCCTGGGCAGGTACCTCCGGCGCGTCACCCGCGGCTGGGGGCCCGAGCAGCTCTCCCAGCTGTTCGCCTACTACGAATCCGTACTGCACTCTGTCCGCGAGGGACTGATCCTGATCGACACCCGGGGACGGGTGGTGATGTACAACGACCAGGCTGCAGAGCTGCTCGGCCTTGCCCAGACCGGCAGCAGCGACCCCACCCGGCCCCCGTCGCTGTCAGATCTTCCACTCGACGAGGGACTCCGCAACCTTTTCGAGTCCGGGCGCCCGGCCAGTGACGAGATTGTCCTTACCGGTTCACGGGTCCTGGTAGTGAACCAGGGCCCGGCCAAGGGGCCGGAGCCCTTCGGACCCCGGGGCAGGACACCCGTGTACGGTACGGTGGCCACCCTCCGCGACCGGACGGAGATCGAGGCGCTGGGCAATGAGCTGGAAACCATGCGCACCCTTTCCGATGCCCTGCGGGCACAAACCCATGAGCATGCCAACAGGCTGCACACCATGGTGTCTCTGCTGGAATTGGGACGGACCCAAGAAGCACTGGATTTCGCCACGAAGGACCTGGAGTTGAGCCAGCAACTGACCGATGACATGGTCAGCTCGGTGGACGAACCGGTCCTTGGCGCCTTGGTGATGGGCAAGGCGGCTGAAGCGCACGAACGCGGGGTGCACCTGGAAGTCACCGCCCTCGGTTCGGGCACGTCGGCAGGAATTGCTGTGCAGGACCTGGTCACGGTCCTCGGCAACCTGCTGGACAACGCCATCGACGCCGCGGCCGACGCTCCCCCGCCGCGCCGGGTGGAGCTGACGGTAGAGTCGGACGTTGAGGGGCTGGATATCGCCGTCCACGACTCAGGAGCCGGCATCGATCCGGCGTCTGCAGAGAACATGTTCCGGCATGGTTTCAGCACCAAACCCGCCGGCCCCGGCGCGCGCGGCATAGGCCTGGCTTTGGTTCGCCAGGCTGTGCAGCGCCTCGGCGGCTCGCTGGTCATCAACGGGCGCCGGGGTGCCAAATTCGAGGTGTTCCTGCCGGCAGCGGTGGCGGCGGTGGCACCGGAGGCGGCCGTGCCGGAAAATTCACCCGGTGCGCGGAACAGGGATACCGGAACTGCTGCCGGGTCAGACGCTGCCGGAAAGGGAGCATAAAGCGTGAGCAATATTCGCGTCCTCGTCGTTGAGGACGAAGCCATCGCCTCGGCCGCCCACGCGGCCTACGTTGGACGGCTGCCGGGCTTTGAACTGGCGGGCACGGCGCCCGACGGGCAATCGGCGCTGCGGCTGCTGGGCGATTTCGCGGCATCCGGCAGTCCCGTGGAACTCGTCCTGCTGGATATGAACCTCCCGGACCTGCACGGGCTGGACATTGCCCGCCGCATGCGGGCGGCCGGCCTGCTCGCGGACATCATCGCCATCACCGCCGTCCGGGAGCTCGCCGTCGTGCGCAGCGCCGTGGCCATCGGCGTGGTGCAGTACCTCATCAAGCCGTTCACCTTCGCCACGTTCTCGGACAAGCTTGAAAGTTACCGCCAGTTCCGGCAGCAGCTGGCGGACGGCGTGGGCGCGGCAGGAAAGGCCGGAGCCTCCCAGAGTGAAGTGGACCAGGCGTTCGCGAGCCTGCGGGCACCTTCCGAGCTTCCGCTGCCGAAGGGACTGTCCACCTCCACACTGGACTCCGTCAAGGACTTCCTCAAGGCACAGCAGAATGCCGTCTCCGCCACCGAGGTCATGGATGCGCTGGGGATGTCCCGCGTCACGGCGCGCCGCTACCTTGAGTACCTGGCCGACGCCGGAACGGTACAGCGGACGGCCAGGTACGGAACCCCGGGGCGCCCGGAGAACGAGTACCGCTGGAGCGGACGCTGAGAAGGTCCAGGTCAGGACTGCAGTGGTCCTGGTCCCGGGGTTTCCGGCCGCAGTGTTCCGATGAGCTGCTCGATGACCGCAGCGTCCTCGATGGTGGACGGCACGGTGTATTGCACGCCGTCGGCAATCTGCCGCATCGTCTTGCGGAGGATCTTCCCTGACCGCGTCTTGGGCAGCGCATCAACCACCGTGACGTGCTTAAAATCCGCGACAGCCCCGATGTCGCGCCGGACCATGGCCACCAGTTCGGCGGCCAACACGTCGTCCCGAACGTCGACGCCGGATTTGAGGACCACATACCCGCTGGGGCGCTGGCCCTTGAGCGGATCAGCAAGGCCGATGACGGCGCATTCAGCCACGGCGGGGTGCTGGCCGATCACCTGCTCCATCGCTCCGGTGGAGAGGCGGTGGCCCGCAACGTTGATGATGTCATCCGTCCGCCCCATGACGAAGACGTACCCGTCACCGTCCCGGAAGCCGGAGTCTCCGGTGGCGTAACAGCCCTCAAAGGCCCGCAGGTAGGACGAGACGAAGCGTTCGTCGTTTCGCCAAAGGGTGGTCAGCGTCCCTGGCGGCAGCGGCAGCCCCAGCACGATGTTCCCTTCAACGTCCGGCTCCACTTCCTCTCCCAGTCCATCAACGATGGCCAGCCGGAAGCCGGGCATCGGGACGCTGGGAGAACCTGCCTTGATGGGCAGTTCCTCGAGCCCGCGGGGATTGGCGCAGATGGCCCATCCTGTTTCCGTTTGCCACCAGTGGTCCACCACCGGGACCCCGAGGGACCGGGAAGCCCAATGGAAGGTGTCCGTATCCAGCCGCTCCCCCGCCGTGAACAGGGTGCGCAGGCTGGAAATGTCGTAGTCCCGCAGCAGCGCTGCCCCGGGGTCTGCCTTCCTGATGGCGCGCAACGCAGTAGGGGCGGTGAACAGGACGTTGACCTGATGGTCCCGGACCACCCGCCAGAAGGCTCCGGCATCAGGGGTTCCCACCGGCTTACCCTCGTACAGCACGCTGGTGGCCCCTGCCAGCAGCGGTCCGTACACGATGTAGGAGTGCCCCACCACCCAGCCAACGTCCGAGGCGGTCCACATGACGTCGCCCGGGCCGGCGCCGTAGATGTTCCTGAGCGTCCAGTCCAGCGCGACGGCGTGCCCGCCGTTATCGCGCACCACGCCCTTGGGCGTCCCGGTAGTGCCTGAGGTGTACAGGATGTAGAGGGGGTCGGTGGCCGCCACGTCAACGGGCGCAGCAGGCGTGGCACCGGCTACCTCGGCATCCCAGTCCAGCCAGCCATAGTCGGCGGCTGACGCGGCGAAGCCCTCCCTGGTTTTGGTGATAACGGGAAGACCGGGCACGCCTGCCAGGGCGAGCGCCTCCGCCACGGCGGGCAGGTACTCGATCCTGCGCGCCGGCTCCAGTCCGCCGGACGCCGTTAGCACCAGCACCGGCTGCGCGTCACGGATCCGGGCCGCGAGTTCCTTGGGCGCGAATCCGCCAAAGACCACAGAGTGGACGGCGCCGAGGCGGGCGGAGGCAAGCATGGCGATGACGGCCTCCGGAATCATCGGCATGTAGATCACCACGCGGTCGCCCTTACCGACACCCCGGTCCCGCAGGACGCCGGCGAAGTCCGCCACGAGCCCGGTCAGCTCCGCATAGGTGAAGCGGCGTTGGGTGCCGAGCATTGCCGAATCGTAGATCAGGGCGTCCTGGCTTCCCCGGCCGGCCTCCACGTGGCGGTCCAGCGCGTTGTACGAGGTGTTCAGGATGCCGTCCGGGAACCAGCCGTACAGCGGTGCCCGGCTTGCGTCCAGTGCCTGCCGGGGCGGCGTGGCCCAGCCCACCCTTGCCGCGGCGCCAAGCCAAAAAGCGGCTGGATCAGCAAGGCTCTTTTCGTATGTTTCCCGATAGCTGTCAAGCATGAAAGTGCATCCCGTCCACGACGTTGTGTTGCGGCAATGCTAGCCAAGGGGCAGTCTTCAAACAAGGGTTATGTATACAGAGCTTGCTCTTTTCGGCACCCAATCTGAGATTGGGGTGGATTTTCAGGCAGCGCTGTATACACTGAAGGAGTTCAGTTACCGAAGGAGTTACCGATGCGCGCCAGCGACAGGGCCTACGCCGCCCTCCGGGACGACATCACGGAATGGCGGCTGCTTCCCGGCACGATCCTGGGTGAAGTGGAACAGTCCGAACGCCTCGGCGTCTCGCGCACGCCTCTACGGGAGGCGCTGGGCCGCCTTACCGCGGAAGGGCTGACGACGACGGCAGGCGGCCGCGGCGTCGTCGTCACCGACGTTTCGCTCGACGACATCGACGAACTGTTCGAACTCCGCGAAACGCTGGAATGCAAAGCTGCCGCGTTGGCGGCAGAACGCGGAGATGCCGCCGTCTTCCTCCAGCTGCAGAAGGAACTCCTTGAGGCGCCGGCGCTCATTGACGGCAGCGACCCGGGACGGCACGAGTATTACGGCCTGGCCGGGCGCCTGGACGCCGCCATCGATGATGCGGTGGCCAATGCCTACCTCATCCAGGCCATGCGGGCCCTTAGGGTGCACCTGGTCCGGGTCCGCAGGCTCGCTGCCGACGACGCGGAGCGGCTCACCGCCGCGGCGGCTGAACATGCTGCCATCGCGGAAGCCATTGCTTCCCGCAACCCCCGCCTGGCTGAAGCAGCCACCACCCTCCATCTCCACCGCAGCCTGACGCACGTCAAAAATACGCACACACCTCATCACAGGGAGAACCATGGTTAAGCAACACCACGTCCGGGTCTACAAGAGCGAAGAGAACCTGGCCCGGGAAGAGCAACTGGCCCACAAGATCGCCGCCGTGGCCGCCGACCCCGTGGAGGTGGTGCCGGAGGTGACCGAAATGGTCATCAACCGCATCATCGATAACGCGTCCGTGGCCATCGCGTCGCTGAACCGGGCGCCGATCGTCGCCGCCCGCGCGCAGGCCCTCACCCATGCACCAAGTACCGGCGGCAAGGGTGCCAAGGTGTTTGGCATCGGCGAGCGCGTCTCCCCCGAGTGGGCCGCGTGGGCCAACGGCGTGGCCGTCCGCGAACTCGATTACCACGACACGTTCCTGGCCGCGGACTACTCCCATCCCGGTGACAACATCCCGCCCATCCTGGCCGTCGCGCAGCATACGGGTTCCAGCGGCGCCGACTTGATCCGCGGCATCGCCACCGGCTACGAGATCCAGGTGAACCTGGTGAAGGCAATCTGCCTGCACAAGCACAAGATCGACCATGTGGCCCACCTCGGGCCCTCGGCAGCGGCCGGCATCGGCACCCTTCTGGGCCTCGACGTCGAAACCATCTTCCAGTCCGTAGGCCAGGCGCTGCACACCACCACCGCCACCCGCCAATCCCGCAAGGGCGAGATCTCCACGTGGAAAGCCCATGCACCCGCATTCGCCGGGAAGATGGCAGTCGAGGCGGCAGACCGTGCCATGCGCGGACAGACCTCCCCAGTGCCGATCTACGAAGGCGAAGACGGCGTAATCGCGTGGATGCTGGACGGTCCGGATGCCTCCTACGAAGTTCCCCTCCCCACTCCGGGTGAGGCCAAGCGCGCCATCCTGGACACGTACACCAAGGAGCACTCGGCTGAGTACCAGGCACAGGCCTGGATCGACCTTGCCCGCAAGCTGCACCGCGAACATCCTGAGGTGACCGATCCCGCCCACGTGGCGTCGGTCCTGATCAGGACCAGCCACCACACGCACTACGTCATCGGCTCCGGCGCCAACGACCCCCAGAAGTACAGCCCCACCGCCAGCCGGGAAACCCTGGACCACTCCATTCCCTACATCTTCACCGTGGCACTCCAGGACGGCTCCTGGCACCACGTGGACTCTTACGCCCCCGAACGTGCGGCCAGGCCGGACACCGTGGACCTCTGGCACAAGGTCACCACTGAGGAAGACCCGGAGTGGACCCGCCGCTACCACTCCCTGGACATCAGCGAGAAAGCCTTCGGCGGGTCCGTGGAGATCACCCTCACCGACGGCACCGTCATCACTGACCAGATTGCCGTCGCGGACGCCCACCCGCTGGGTGCACGGCCGTTCGCCCGCGAGCAGTACGTCAACAAGTTCCGCACCCTTGCGGCCGGGCTCGTGGAGCAGGCCGAGATCGAAAGGTTCCTCGCCGCCGTCGAACGCCTCCCGGAACTCGCCGCCGGCGAGCTGGACCAGCTGAACATCACCGCAGCCCCCGGCGTCATCGACCTGGGCGCGGCACCGAAGGGACTGTTCTGATGCTGTATTCGAAGACCACCCCGGAACAGAAGCGGGCCGCCCTGCGTGGGATGCTCGCCTCCGGCACCATCCAGCAGTTCCCGGGAGCGTTCAACCCACTGTCGGCACGGCTGATTGAGGAAAAGGGCTTCGCGGGCGTCTACATCTCCGGAGCCGTCCTCGCCAACGACCTTGGCCTGCCGGACATCGGGCTGACCACCCTCACCGAAGTGGCAACCCGTGCGGGGCAGATCGCCCGCATGACCGACCTGCCCGCCATCGTGGACGCCGACACCGGCTTCGGCGAACCCATGAACGTTGCGCGCAGCATCCAGGAACTCGAAAACGCCGGCCTGGCGGGGTGCCACATCGAAGACCAGTTCAATCCCAAAAGGTGCGGCCACCTGGACGGCAAGAACGTGGTGGACCTGGACACCGCCGCCAAGCGCATCCGGGCCGCCGCCGATGCCCGGCGCGACCCCAACTTCCTCATCATGGCCCGCACCGATATCCGTGCGGTGGAAGGGCTCGAAGCCGCCCAGGACCGTGCCCGGGCACTGGTGGAGGCCGGTGCCGACGCCATCTTCCCGGAGGCCATGAAGGACCTGTCCGAGTTCCAGGCCATCCGGGACGCCGTGGATGTGCCGATCCTCGCCAACATGACCGAGTTCGGAAAGAGCGACCTGTTTACGGTGGAGCAGCTGCAGTCGGTGGGCGTAAACATGGTGATCTACCCGGTCACCCTGCTGCGCATTGCCATGGGAGCTGCAGAGCGTACGCTGGAAACGATCAAGGCAACAGGATCACAGGAAGCACAGGTGGAAAACATGCTCACCCGTGCGCGCCTCTATGACCTCGTGGACTACGAGGCGTATAACCGCTTCGATACCGGCGTTTTCAACTTCCAGATTCCCGGCGTCCGGTAGGACCCTGGATCCCCGCAAGAACGAAGGAGTTCAATATGGCAGCTGTTGATATCAAAAAGGGCCTGGCCGGCGTCGTGGTGGACTACACCGCGGTCTCCAAGGTCAACCCGGACACGAACTCCCTGCTGTACCGCGGCTACCCCGTCCAGGAGCTGGCCGCCAGGTGCAGCTTCGAGGAAGTGGCCTACCTGCTGTGGAACGGTGAACTGCCTGACGAAGGGCAGCTGGCGGAGTTCACGGCACGGGAGCGTGCCGGGCGGGCGCTCGACCCGGTGGTCAAGCAGGTCATCGACGCGTTGCCGGCCACGTCCCACCCGATGGATGTCTGCAGGACAGCGGCCTCCGTGATGGGGGCCCGCCACCCGCTGGCCGAGGACTCGTCACGCGAGGCCAACATGGCCAAGGCCGTGGACCTGTTCGCCGCCATGCCGGCTGTAGTGGCCTACGACCAGCGCCGCCGCCACGGCCAGGACCTCGTGGAACCGCGTGAGGACCTGGGGTATTCGGCGAATTTCCTGTGGATGACCTTCGGCGAGGAACAGGTGCCCGAGGTTGTGGAGGCCTTCAACGTCTCGATGATTCTCTACGCCGAGCACTCCTTCAACGCCTCCACCTTCACTGCACGCGTCATCACCTCTACCCTGTCCGACCTGCACTCCGCCGTCACAGGAGCCATCGGGGCCCTGAAAGGTCCGCTGCACGGCGGGGCGAACGAAGCCGTGATGCACACCTTCGACGAGATCGGCATCCGGCAGGAGGAATCCCTCGACGAGGCGGCAGCCCGGGCGAAGGCCTGGATGGAGGATGCCCTGGCGAACAAGAAGAAAGTCATGGGCTTCGGCCACCGCGTCTACAAGCACGGCGACTCCAGGGTGCCCACCATGAAGGCCGCCCTGGACAAGATGATTGCCCACTACGGCCGGCCCGAACTGCTGGGGCTGTACAACGGACTGGAAACGGCGATGGATGAGGCCAAGGCCATCAAGCCGAACCTCGACTACCCGGCCGGGCCCACCTACCACCTGATGGGCTTCGATACGCCGACGTTCACACCCTTGTTCGTGGCCAGCCGCATCACCGGCTGGACAGCACACATCATGGAGCAGTTTGATTCCAACTCGCTGATCCGCCCGCTGAGCGAGTACAACGGCGCCGAGGAACGGCACGTGCCCTAGCCTTTCGGCTGGACGTACGACGGCGGTGCGGCACCCGGGTGCCGCACCGCCGTCGGGCGTTAACGGCCTGGAAGGTATGGGAAGGCCTGCAGCCTAGGGAAGGACACTGCGGGAGGACGCCACGGATTCGTTGTCGGCGTCCATGGTGACCACGACGTTGACTGTGCCGCCTTCGAGCACCACGGGCAGCCAGTGGTCAGCGTCCTGCCACATCCGGTCCACAGGCAGAGCATCCACCCGGAACCATTCGGGCAGGATCTCGTCGCTGGGCTGCGGGTCACCCGTCCAGGTGCGGGCCGTGAAAAGGGTGGTCTTCATGTCCCACTCCGGCCTGGCCGGAAATACAAAGTGCACCGCTCCCGCATCCGTGAGGTCCCCCTGCTGCAGCACCACGCCGGTTTCCTCCTGGACTTCCCGGATCACGGCCTGCACGCTGGTCTCCCCCGCCTCGACGTGCCCGCCGATGCCCACGATCTTGCCCCTGCCGAAACCGGTCTGCTTCAGGCCCAGGAGCACTTGCGGGCCGTCGGCACCGTCGCGGAGCAGGAAGCAGAGGGTCACATCGGCGGCTGCGGTCATTTCCCCAGCCTAGCGGGGCCTTCCGCGGAGGGCAGCCCGCGGCACGTGGACTGCCCCCTGGCGGCTAACGCGTTGCTACAGTGAGGCCATGAGCATGGCCGGAGAGGAACATCCCGCCCCCGCCCGCAAGGCCCGCACCCTGCACAGCAGCGGTGTCCGGTTACCTGACTGGCTGGTCCGGAATCCGCTGCATGCCGGCTGGCTGTGGACCGGTTCGTGGGCACTGCTGATCGTTGCCGACGAACTCGTGGACCTCGCGGGCTGGACCTGGTACGTCTTCGTGGGGATGGCGGCCCTGCCCACCCTGGGCTGCACGGTGGCGGTACTGAACGCCACCCCGCGCCGCTACCTCCGTCCGGCTAAGGAGTCCGTGCTCTCGCACTTCTTTGTCCGGTTCCTGGCACTGACCGCCGCGTTCCTGGTGTGGGGCGTCTCGGTAGTGGCCAGCGCATCGATTTCCACCACCGTGCAGGCGCTGGCCGGGGACTCGGAGCGTGCCGTCACGTCCTTGGGCCTCAACCTCCTGGTAGCTGCTGTCCCGCTGGTGGTCAGCATCCTGTGGATGGCCCTGATCATCCGGTGTGCCTGGTTCCTTCGCCGCCTCCGTGGCTGGCGCCAGGCGCCCGAAGGCACGCGCCTTCCCAAAAAGTTCTTGAGGGGGTCGCCCCGTGCCCGGCGGGTGGTGGTGGGCCTCGCCCACCCGGGCCTGCTCCTGGTGGCCGGGCTGGGGACCTCCATCCTGGCCCTGTTCCTCGGCGCCGTGGAACTCACGCTCAACGTGATGGAATGAACCGGTTCGCGCGGGACCGTTCCAGCCGGGCCATGGCCCCCATTCCGCACCGGTCAGTCAGCGCGGCAGGTGCATCAGCCCAGGGCCCTGGGGTGTGCGGCTGCGTAAACCTCGCGGAGGGTATCAGCCGTCACCAGCGTGTACACCTGGGTGGTGGTCACCGAGGCGTGGCCCAGGAGCTCCTGGACCACGCGCACGTCCGCGCCGCCTTCGAGGAGGTGGGTGGCGAAGGAGTGCCTCAGCGTATGCGGGGACACGTCGCGGGTGATGTTGGCCTTTTCGGCGGCCACCTTCAGGATGGTCCAGGCGCTCTGGCGGCTGATCCTGCCACCGCGGGCGTTGAGGAACAGCGCCGGCGTCCCCTTGCCCTTGGCGGCCAGCAGCGGCCGGCCGCGCACGAGGTACGCTTCCAGGGCCCTGGCACCGTACGATCCCAGAGGCACCAGCCGCTCCTTGGAGCCCTTTCCGAAAAGCCGGACGATGGCCGGTCCCTGTTCCTTGTCATCGCCCGCCAGCGAAATATCGTCAACGTCCAGCCCCACGGCTTCGCTGATCCTGGCCCCCGTGGAGTAGAGGAATTCCAGCAGTGCCCGGTCCCGCAGGCCCGTGGCCGTGTCGGTTCCTGCTGCCTCCAGGATCCTGGTGACCTCGTCCACGGTGATGGCCTTGGGCAGCCGCTTGCCGGCCATGGGCGGATGGACCTCGCTGGCCGGGTCCGACGCCGTATGCCCTTCCAGGGCCCAGAACTTATGCAGGCCCCGGACGGCCACAACGGTCCTGGCGGCGGACCGCACTCCGAGGGCAGAACCGCCATCGGACCCGTCCGAGAGGGCGCGCACGAAACCCGTCACGTGGTGCCGGGTGATGTCTCCAGGCTGCTGGCAGCCGGCGCCGGCCAGGTAGCGGGAGTAGCGGGCAAGGTCCCTGCGGTAGGCGGCCAGGGTGTTGGCTGCCAGGCCGCGTTCAACGCCCATGTGCTGCAGGTAGTCCGTAACCCCGCGGTCAATCCTCGTGGGTGCGGCGGCAGCTTTCCCGGGTTCCGCTGCAGGAGCCGCTTCGACAGCCGGCGCTGGTTCGGACTTCGGTGTTGCGGTCAGCGTGGTTTCCGCCGGCGGTGCCATCCCGGCGGACGGACCCGGAACCATCAGCGCTGGCTGGGGTGGGCGGGCCAGGGTGCGTCGGCTGGGCGCAGCCCGGCATACCCGTCGGCCCGGGCGGCCGCTGCTGCAAGGATCCCGACGACGGCAGACGGGTTGTGCAGCCGGCCGGCCAGGACGGACGCGACGGCCTCGTCCAGGCTGATCCAGTGGAATTCGATCTCGGCTTCCTCGTCCGTCCGCTCGTGCCGATCGGCATGCGGCACCTCGGTGAGGTCCCGGGCCAGGTAGATGCGGATGGCCTCGCTGGAAGATCCGGGCGAGTTGAATACGTCTGCCAGGACGTTCCAGGTAGCTGCGGCAAGGTCCGCTTCCTCGGCGAGCTCGCGGGCGGCGCCCACCACAAAGTCTTCGCCTTCAACGTCCAGCAGGCCCGCCGGGACTTCCCACAGGTCCATTCCCACGGGGTGCCGGTATTGCTTGAGCAGCAGGATTTCGCCCTGCCCGTTCATGGGCAGGACAGCGACGGCACCGGGGTGGTCGATGTAGTCGCGGGTGAGGGCGTCACCGCTGTCCTGGAGCTGGAAGGTGTCGCTGACGACGTCCCAGATCCGGCCCTCGTAAACCTTTTCAGACGACAAAAGACGGCGTGGGCTCGGTGCATCCGAAACCTGCCTGCCTGCAGGGGTGGTTTCAGGTGTACCGGGCATCACGCCGTCCTTTGTTCTGTTGGCTCTACTTAGCCGCTACCGTACCGGACTCCGGGGCACCGGCGGTCACGGCTGCGGCCGTGTCGGCATTGCCGCCCTGGTGGTCCAGGGCCGCCTTGATCAGGCCGGCGAACAGCGGGTGCGGACGGGTGGGGCGCGAACTCAGTTCCGGGTGCGCCTGGGTTGCCACGTAGTACGGGTGGACCTCGGCCGGAAGTTCAACGAACTCCACGAGCTTGCCGTCCGGGGAGGTACCGGAGAAGACGAGCCCCTCGGCGGCGATCTGGTCGCGGTATTTGTTGTTGACCTCGTAGCGGTGGCGGTGGCGTTCGCTGACGGTGGTCTTGCCGTAGGTTCCGGCGATGACCGAGCCCTCGTCAAGCTTGGCCTCATACAGGCCCAGGCGCATGGTGCCGCCCAGGTCACCGCCGCCCTCGACGAACTCCAACTGCTCTTCCATGGTGGCGATGACCGGGTACTTGGAGTCCGGATCAAACTCGCTGGAGGAAGCACCTTCCAGGCCGACCACGTTGCGGGCGTACTCGATGACCATGCACTGCAGGCCGAGGCACAGGCCGAGCACCGGGAGCTTGGTTTCGCGGGCGAACTTCAGGGCGCCCAGCTTTCCTTCGAGGCCGCGGATGCCGAAGCCGCCCGGGACGCAGATGGCGTCAACCCCGTCGAGCGCCTTGACCGCGCCCTCACGGGTTTCGCATTCGTCCGAGGGGACCCAACGGATCTTGACCTTGGTTTCGTTGGCAAAGCCGCCGGCTCGCAGGGCTTCGGTGACGGACAGGTAGGCGTCCGGCAGGTCGATGTACTTACCCACGAGGGCGATCTCGACGTGGTGCCGCGGGTTGTGCACGGCTTCCAGCAGGCGGTCCCAGCTGGTCCAGTCAACGTCCTTGAACGGCAGGTCCAGGGCACGGACGATGTAGGAGTCCAGGCCCTGGGTGTGCAGGGTCTTGGGGATGTCGTAGATGCTGGGGGCGTCCGGGCAGCCAATGACTGCTTCGAGGTCAACGTCGCACATCCGGCCGATCTTGGCGCGCATGGCTTCGGGAATTTCGCGGTCCGACCGGATCACGATGGCTTCGGGCTGGATGCCGATGGACCGCAGGGCGGCCACGGAGTGCTGCGTCGGCTTGGTCTTCAGTTCCTGGGACGGTCCGATGTACGGGACCAGGGACACGTGGACGAAGAAGACGTTGCCGCGTCCCACGTCCTGGCGGACCTGGCGGGCAGACTCGAGGAACGGCTGGGATTCGATATCGCCAACGGTGCCGCCGATTTCGGTGATGATGACGTCCGGAGCGTTCTTGCCCTCGGCAGGCAGGCGCATCCGGCGCTTGATTTCGTCAGTGATGTGCGGGATGACCTGGACGGTGTCGCCGAGGTACTCGCCGCGGCGCTCCTTGGCGATAACCGTGGAGTACACCTGTCCGGTGGTGACGTTCGCCGAGCCCTCGAGGTTCTCGTCGAGGAACCGCTCGTAGTGCCCGATGTCCAGGTCCGTCTCGGCGCCGTCGTCGGTGACGAAGACCTCGCCGTGCTGGAAGGGGTTCATCGTGCCCGGATCCACGTTCAGGTAGGGATCGAGCTTCTGCATTGTCACAGACAGGCCGCGCGCCCGCAGCAGGTGGCCGAGGCTCGAAGCCGTCAGCCCCTTACCCAGCGAGGACGCCACACCACCGGTCACGAAGATGTGCTTGGTCGTCTTGGATGAGCCCGGGAACCGGGAATTTACACGGGAATTTGATCGCTGCACCACGGAATTCGAGCCTATCATCAATTGAGCCTTCCACGGATCGTCCGGACTGTTCCCCAAATGCTCCAGTGTGCAGTCCCGCGCACCTTGCGGGCAAGGGCCCAAGGACCACAACGGGCCGGAGAAGGCGCCGGCGTTGAGGCCCTGTCAGCCGCGCTGGGGCAGGAGTTTGGCGTCGTCAAGCAGCTCCTGGGCGTGCGCCCGGGCCGATTCGGAGTCCTCCTGGCCGGCCAGCATCCGGGCCAGTTCCCGGACCCGTTCCGTCCCGTCGAGGAGGCGCACATCACTGGACGTGAACCCGGTGGCGGTGCCGCCGTCGGCCCCCCGGACTGAGGTCTTGGTCACGGTGATGTGCTGATCCGCGAAGGCTGCCACCTGCGGCAGGTGCGTCACCACCAGCACCTGGACGTGGCGGGCGAGCATGGCGAGTCGGCGGCCGATCTCGACGGCGGCGCGGCCGCCCACTCCGGCGTCCACCTCGTCGAAGACGAACGTAGGAACGGGGTCCACGGCGGCGAGCACCACCTCGATGGCCAGCATGACGCGCGAGAGCTCACCTCCCGATGCGCCCCTGCCCAGCGGCCGGGCGGGGGCACCGGAATGCGGCTGCAACAGAAACGCGATGTCGTCGGCACCGTGGGGCCCCAGGTGCCCCGTCTGCTCATGGTTGATCACCAGCGTGGCATCCGCCATGGCCAGTGCCTTAAGCTCGGCACTGACCCGCGCTGACAGGTCCTTGGCGGCCTTGGCACGGATCTTGCTGATGGCGGCCGCCTGCTTGGTCAGGTCCGCCTCCGCACGTGCCACCTCGGCGTCCAGGGACTCAATCCGCGAGGAGTCGTCCTGCAGTTCGTCGTGGCGGGCTCGGGCCTTCTCCGCCCATTCCAGCACTTCGTCGATGGTAGGTGCGTACTTGCGCACCAGCTTGGCCAGGGCGCCGCGCCGGTCCTCGATCTCGGCAAGCCGCTCAGGGCCTTCCGTGTCGAGGCCCGCCTGGTAGCTGGCCAGGTCCGTGGCGATGTCGTTGAGCAGGAACCCCACTTCGGCCAGACGGGCCGCGGCCGATCCGAGCTCGGCGTCGTGCTCCGCCACCTGTTCGAGGGTGCGCTTGGCCGCGTCCACCAGGGTGGTGGCATCGCCGGCTTCGCCGAAGTCCTCCGCGATCAGGGCCTGGTGCGCGGTGCTGGCAGCGATCCGCAGCTCTTCGACGTTAGCCAGCTTTACTGCCTCCGCCTTCAGCTGCCCGTCCTCCCCCGGCTGCGGATCCACCTCGTCGATCTCCGCCAGGGCGGTCTGGAGGGACTCGGCTTCCCGAAGCCTGTCCCGCGCGGCGCTGCGCAGGCTGTCCAGCTCTGCCTGGCTGGCTTTCCAGTGGCTGTAAAGCTCCTGGTAGGCGCTGAGTGGCCCGGCCAGCGATTCGCCGGCAAACTTGTCCAGCGCACCACGTTGGGCTGCAGCGCCCTTAAGGCGGATCTGGTCGGTCTGCCCGTGGACCACCACCAGGGTTTCGCCGATCTCTGCCAGGACACCGACGGGGGCCGCCCGGCCGCCCAGGAAAGCGCGGCTGCGTCCATCAGCGCCGAGGCGGCGTGCCAGGATCAGTTCCGCGCCGCCGTCGAACTCTTCAGCTTCGGCGCCCGCCTCAAGCGCGCGCACCACGGCGGGGTGGCCGGCGTCGAGCTTCAGGACCGCCTCAGCGGTGGCGCTCTTTGCGCCGCTGCGGACGGCGCCCGCGTCCGAGCGTGCCCCGAGCAGCAGGCCGACGGCGGTGACCACCATCGTCTTGCCGGCACCGGTTTCACCAGTCACCACGCTGAGGCCGGGCCCCAGCGGCAGGGTTGCGTCGGTAATGACGCCAAGATCGCGGATTCTCAGTTCTTCAAGCATGCATTCACTCCGCAGTCGACGGATCAGGTTCGGTGTCCGGCCGGTCCGCCTGCGGAACCTGCAGCGGCTGCATGGGCCGGGGCGTGCGGACAACGGGGATGGGCCCCGTATGGACCGCGCTGGCCTTGGGCACAGGTCCCCGCCAGCCGTGGATGGGCAGCTCGAACTTGCGGACCAGCCGGGCGGAGAAGGGTGTCTGGTGCGTACGGGCCAGCCGAACGGGGGTCGCGGATTTGGTCACTTCCACCCGGGCGCCCGGCGGAAGGTCCACGGACCGGCGGCCGTCACACCACAGGACGCCCTGGGCTTCCGTGCGGCCCAGGACCTCGACCGCAAGCTTTGACCGGGGCGAAACCACCAGGGGTTTGGCGAACAGGGCGTGGGCGCTGATGGGGACGATGACGAGTGCCTCCACCTCCGGCCAGACCACCGGGCCGCCGGCAGAGAACGCATAAGCGGTGGACCCCGTGGGGGTGGCCATCACGATACCGTCCGAGCCGAACGAGGTCAGCGGGCGTTCGTCCACTTCCGTGACCACCTCCAGCATCCGTTCCCGGTTGGCTTTCTCGATGGCGGCCTCGTTCAGCGCCCAGGTGTGCCAGATTTTCTGGCCCCGGACCCATACCTGGACATCGATGGTCATCCGCTCTTCCACGGTGTAGTCGCGGCTTGCGATCCATTCGACAGTCTGGGCCAGGTCTGCACGCTCACTCTCGGCCAGGAAGCCCACATGGCCGAGGTTGACCCCGAGCAAGGGGACGTCCACTTCGCGGACCAGCTCGGCTGCGCGCAGGATGGTGCCGTCGCCGCCGAGGACCATCACCAGTTCCACTTCCGGCAGGCTCACATGGTCGTGGAGGACTTCGACGGGCTGGGCAAGGTGCCCGAAGAACCGCTCCATGTCGTCCAGTTCGGACTCCTGCATGACGGGCACAATGCCCGAGGCATGCAGGAGCGCACAGGCCTCCCAGGCGGCCTTCAGCGATTCCTCGCGGCCGGTATGGGCAAGGACCAGTACACGCCTGCTCATCAGGTTCCGCTCTCTAGTGTTTCGGCCAGATTTGTCCGAGCAAGGCAGCTGCTGCCGCCTCCTGCTCTTCGATCTTAGGCAAGTCTTGGGTGATCCTGCGTCTTATCCACAGGAAGTATTCGACGTTTCCGTCCTGGCCCGGCAGCGGACTCACCGCCAGCCCGTGCAGGTCCAGCCCGGCGTCGAGCGCTGCCATGGCCACCTTGTGCACCGCGAGCCGCCGTTCCCGTTCCGAGGTGACCACGCCGGTGCGGCCCAAACGGTCCTTGCCGATTTCGAACTGGGGTTTGACCATAAGCACCAGGTCCCCGCCCGGTTCCGTGCAACCGGCCAGGGCCTGCACCACCAGGGTGAGGGAGATGAAGGAGAGGTCCGCGACGGTCAGGGCGGCCGGGCCGCCGATGTCCTCCGGAGCCATGTACCTGACGTTCATGCCTTCGTGGACGGCGACGCGTGGATCGCTGCGGAGGTGGGGCACCAGTTGGCCGTGCCCGACGTCGACAGCCACCACGTGTGCCGCGCCGCGCCGGAGCAGGACGTCGGTGAAGCCGCCGGTGGAGGCACCGGCGTCCAGGCACCGCTTTCCCTGGGCCGTAATGCCCGGGAAGGCGTCGAGGGCGCCGGCCAGTTTATGGCCGGCGCGGCTGGCGTACGTGTCCTGGTCGTCATGTTCGACGGCGAGATCCCTGTCTTCGTCAACCTGCAGTGACGCTTTGGCGAGGACCTTGCCGTCGGAGCTGACCTTGCCTTCGGCGATGAGGGTTGCGGCGTGCGTCCGGGACCTGGCGAGGCCCCGGGCCACCAGGGCCTGGTCGAGGCGTACCGCCATCAGGCTGCGCCGTTCGTTGCACCGGTTTCGCGGGGGCCGTCCTGGGGTTTGGCGTCCTGGGGCTTGGCGTTGAGGGCATCCAGCAACTCATCGTGAAGCCTGGCGTACGCCTCTTCATGCTCTTCAACGGGGGTGGTGGGCAGCGTTTCCAACACTGTAAGGGCTTGGGCCACCAGGGCGTCAGGGATCGCAGCGGCGTCCAGCCCGGGCCAGTCCCGCGACGGCTGGGCTGATGATTCTTCAGGTCCGGTCAGCTCAGTCATCCGTTCAGTCTAGTGACCGAGCCAGGCCAGTTTGGGCGCCTGCGCCGTTGGTGCGTCCGGCGTCGCGGCCCACCACGCCGCGCAGGCGGCCCGCCAGGCGTCAAGGTCGTCCTTGCTGCCAATGACGCCCACTGCGCCGTTGGCGACGCGCGCGGTGGCGTTGCCGCAGGCGTACGTGCCGTCGTCGTGCGTCACCTCGGGGTAGGGGCGGTACAGGTCGGACAGGACGCTGATGATGTAATCCGGACGCTCGGCGGAGCGGGCGGCCAGGATCGTTTCCAGGGTGTCGACGCCGGTCAGCACGGCAACGGTGGCAAACCCGGCGTTGTTGCCGCCGAGGATGTCCGTGTCCAGCCGGTCGCCCACTACCAGCGGGCGTTCGGCGCCGAGCCGCTTGGCGGCGGAATGGAACAGCGGCGCTTCCGGCTTGCCGGCCACGAGCGGCGTCCGGCCGGTGGCAGCAGTCACCGCCGCCACCAGTGTTCCGTTCCCGGGCGCGATCCCACGCGCCTGCGGAATGGACATATCGGTGTTCGTCGCCACCCACAGGGCCCCGGCGGACACCACATAGGCAGCTTCGGCCAGGTCCTTCCAGCCGATGCCGGGGTTGAAGCCCTGGACGACGGCCACGGGTTCCTCGTCCTGCCCAAAGACAGGGGTGAGGCCCACAAGCTCGATTTCGTGGGCCAGCGCCGGACTTCCGGTGATGAGGACCTTCGAGCCCGGCGCCAGGCGCGAAGCGAGCAGGTCCGCGGCCGCCTGTGAGGAACTGACTACCTTCTCATCCTCAGCCGGCGCCCCCAGTTCCCTCAGGTGGGCTGCCACGTCGGCCGGCGAACGCGAGGCGTTGTTCGTGACGTAACCAAGACCCACGCCCACGCCGGCCAGCTGCTGCAGCGACTCCACGGCGCCCGGAATAGCATGCGGGCCGGCGTACACCACCCCATCCAGGTCGGACAGGAGGGCGTCAAAGCGGGAAATCAGGGAAACTGCAGTCATTCGGTTCAGTCTTCCCGGCGGTCCTGGTTGGCTGCAGCGTCGTCGCCGGGCTCTTCACTGCCGGCTTTTCCGTTGCTGCTGTCTTCGATGCTGTCCAGTTCGTCCTGCTCCACCGAATCCTCGTCCGACTCTGCGTCGTCAGAGGCGAAGTAATCCGCATCCTGGTCGTCCACGTTGTGGTCCACGGCGTTCTGTGCGTCGGCACCTTCTGCAGTGTCGACGTCGGACGCGGAGCCTTCCCGGCTGCCGGCAGCTGCCGAAGCTGTTTCGGAGGCTTTCACGGCGTGTTCGCGGAGGCGCCGGCGCTCGGCCTCTTCGCGGGCCTCTTCCTCTTCATCCCAGCCGAGGTCGATGATGTCAGGCTCTTCGTCAACGCCCTGTCCCAGCGCGTTCTCTGCGACGACGGCCTGCTTGTTCCACTTTTCTGCCTCGTCGTTGCGTCCCACGGCGGAGAGCGCACCGGCGTAGGCGCGGAACAGCCGGGGGCTATAGGAAAAGGCACGGTTGATGTCCAGCTGCGGAATTTCGAGCTCAGCGACGGCGGCATCGAGCTGGTCCAGGTCAGTCCTCGCGCCAGCGGCCACGATGGCCAGTTCCACCTTGCCCGGAGCGTCCAGGTCCTGCGCTTCCTCGGAACGGGCAACATCCAGTGCCCGGTCCGGGCGGCCCAGGCCACGCTCGCAGTCAGCCATGACGGGCAGGTGGACGTTGGAGCCGCTGATCCGCCGATACGTGCGGAACTCGCGCAGGGCTTCGCCGTAGTGGCCCGCGGCGTAGGCAGTCAGGCCGACGGCTTCGCGGACGGCACCGAGGCGGCCGCCACGGCGACTGGCCGCGAGGGCGTGCTGGAAGGCCAGTTCCGGCTCGTCGTCAATCAGGCGGCCGGCCATCACCAGGTGGCGGGCAACCCATTCGGCGCTCTTGGGCTCAAGGGTTTTGATCTGGTGCTGAGTAGCGCGGTCCAGCTCCTTGCCCGTGACGTCCTCATCGATCTCGGGCGAACGTTCACGGTCGGGCCTGTTGGAGCTGCGGATATCGGCAGCGTTGTGTATGCGGGCGGGGCGCTCTTCCTGGCGGTCCCTGCCGAAGCCGCGGCCGGAGTCGCCACGGAACGAGTCGCCACGGCCTGCTCCACGATCGGCTCCGCCGCGGGCGGTGCCACGGTCAGAACCACGGTCAAAGCTGCGGGAGTCCCTGTCCTGCCGGTCGCCGAAGGGCTTGCGGTTCTCGCCGCCGCCAAAGCTGCGGCGGTCCTGATCACCGTCACGGCGCGGACGGTCACCAAACGGCTTACGATCACGATCACCATAGGGACGGTTCTCACGCTCACCGAAGGGCTTCCGCTCACCGCCACCGCTGAAACCACGGCGGTCCTGATCACCCTCACGGCGGGGACGATCACCAAACGGCTTACGATCACGATCACCATAGGGACGGTTCTCACGGTCACCATAAGGCTTCCGCTCACCGCCACCGCTGAAACCACGGCGGTCCTGATCACCCTCGCGACGGGGACGATCACCAAACGGCTTACGATCACGATCACCATAGGGACGGTTCTCACGGTCACCATAAGGCTTCCGCTCACCGCCACCGCTGAAACCACGGCGGTCCTGATCACCCTCACGGCGGGGACGATCACCAAACGGCTTACGATCACGATCACCATAGGGACGGTTCTCACGGTCACCATAAGGCTTCCGCTCACCGCCACCGCTGAAACCACGGCGGTCCTGATCGCCCTCACGGCGCGGACGGTCACCAAACGGCTTACGATCACGATCACCATAAGGCCGGTTCTCACGGTCACCATAAGGCTTCCGCTCACCGTTACCAGCGGAGCGTTCGTTGCTGTCGCGGTTGCCGCGACCCCGGAACCCACGCGGGTCACCGCCCGAGTTGTTGTTTCCCCGGAACGCTCCGCGGTCGTTTCCGCGGTTTCCTCCGCCGTGTTCGGCCATGATGGATTCCTCCTGTTGTGAGCCGACCACTGGCGCAATTGCAGCCGCTCGTATACGTGCTTATTACTTACGCAACCCGAAACCAAGCGCTTCCAGGTCCGTACATCTCCATCAATTCTAGGGGAGCCCGCATAATCGGCGGTCCAGCGTTGGCGCTGGCGGCTGCATCGTGTGAATCTTCACACCGCTGCACACCCGTAGCGGCACTTTCACCGGCAGGACCGCTCCGCACTACCCCTTCCCGTCCCCTGTGACGCGCGCTCGGTTGTGGCGGTGTCTGGTTCTGAGCCGGCAGGGGTGGGCACCGGGTTTGGGTGGGTGCTGGCAGGGGTGGGTGGGTGTTAAATGTGGGAGGCCCCAACCGTTGCTGGTTGGGGCCTCGACCAATGTTATGTCCGGCGGTGTCCTACTCTCCCACACCCTCCCGGGTGCAGTACCATCGGCGCTGTGGGTCTTAGCTTCCGGGTTCGGAATGGGACCGGGCGTTTCCCCCACGCTATGACCGCCGTAACCCTTTGACCCGTCACCAACCCTGTTTGGGGGTGGTGTGGGAAATCTGGTGTGGTTACAACATTGTGGTGTTGTTATTCAGTTGTGGGTTCCGGCCAACGGGGTTGTTGGTTGGGAACCACATAGTGGACGCAAGCAGAGTTTTGTATGTATCTGTGTGGTGTAAGTTGTTGGCCTATTAGTACCGGTCAGCTTCACGAGTCGTTAGTCCTCGCTTCCACATCCGGCCTATCAACCCAGTGGTCTGGCTGGGGGCCTCTCACACCCGAGGGTGTATGGAAATCTCATCTCGAAGCGAGCTTCCCGCTTAGATGCTTTCAGCGGTTATCCCATCCGAACGTAGCTAATCAGCGGTGCACTTGGCAGTACAACTGACACACCAGAGGTTCGTCCGTCCCGGTCCTCTCGTACTAAGGACAGCCCTTCTCAAATTTCCTGCGCGCGCAGCGGATAGGGACCGAACTGTCTCACGACGTTCTAAACCCAGCTCGCGTACCGCTTTAATGGGCGAACAGCCCAACCCTTGGGACCTACTCCAGCCCCAGGATGCGACGAGCCGACATCGAGGTGCCAAACCATGCCGTCGATATGGACTCTTGGGCAAGATCAGCCTGTTATCCCCGAGGTACCTTTTATCCGTTGAGCGACGGCCATTCCACAATGTACCGCCGGATCACTAGTCCCGACTTTCGTCCCTGCTCGAGATGTCTCTCTCACAGTCAAGCTCCCTTGTGCACTTACACTCGACACCTGATTGCCAACCAGGCTGAGGGAACCTTTGGGCGCCTCCGTTACTTTTTAGGAGGCAACCGCCCCAGTTAAACTACCCATCAGGCACTGTCCCTGACCCGGATTACGGGCCGAAGTTAGATGTCCAAAGTGACCAGAGTGGTATTTCAACGATGACTCCACCCGAACTGGCGTCCGGGCTTCAACGTCTCCCACCTATCCTACACAAGCCACTCCGAACACCAATACCAAACTATAGTAAAGGTCTCGGGGTCTTTCCGTCCTGCTGCGCGTAACGAGCATCTTTACTCGTACTGCAATTTCGCCGAGTTTATGGTTGAGACAGCGGGGAAGTCGTTACTCCATTCGTGCAGGTCGGAACTTACCCGACAAGGAATTTCGCTACCTTAGGATGGTTATAGTTACCACCGCCGTTTACTGGGGCTTAAATTCTCAGCTTCGCCGTGAGGCTAACCGGTCCTCTTAACCTTCCAGCACCGGGCAGGAGTCAGTCCGTATACATCGTCTTGCGACTTCGCACGGACCTGTGTTTTTAGTAAACAGTCGCTTCCCCCTGGTCTCTGCGGCCCCGATCCCCTCCGGACAGCAAGTGTCCATCAAGGTTGGGGCCCCCCTTCTCCCGAAGTTACGGGGGCATTTTGCCGAGTTCCTTAACCATAATTCTCTCGATCGCCTTAGTATTCTCTACCTGATCACCTGTGTCGGTTTGGGGTACGGGCGGCTAAAACCTCGCGTCGATGCTTTTCTCGGCAGCATAGGATCACCAAATCCCCCCAAACGGGGGTCCCATCAGATCTCAGGCATCATGAGTGGCGGATTTGCCTACCACTCGCCCTACATCCTTAGACCGGGACAACCATCGCCCGGCTCGGCTACCTTCCTGCGTCACACCTGTTAATACGCTTGCCTCCCAGGATCAGGTCCTGCGCTCCACCAAAACCCTTCCGTCCAAAGGACGGTCGGGCAGGTCTCGGGCAGTTAGTATCCCCTGTTCAACATGGGCGGTTTTTCGCCGGTACGGGAATATCAACCCGTTGTCCATCGACTACGCCTGTCGGCCTCGCCTTAGGTCCCGACTTACCCAGGGCAGATTAGCTTGACCCTGGAACCCTTGATCATTCGGCGGACGGGTTTCTCACCCGTCTTTCGCTACTCATGCCTGCATTCTCACTCGTGTAGGCTCCACCGCTGGTTTCCACCGCGACTTCACTGCCCACACGACGCTCCCCTACCCATCCAAACGCCTGAACCACAAGGGCTTAGCTAATATTTGAATGCCACAACTTCGGCGGTGTACTTGAGCCCCGCTACATTGTCGGCGCGGAATCACTTGACCAGTGAGCTATTACGCACTCTTTTAAGGATGGCTGCTTCTAAGCCAACCTCCTGGTTGTCTTCGCAACTCCACATCCTTTCCCACTTAGCACACGCTTAGGGGCCTTAGTTGGTGGTCTGGGCTGTTTCCCTCTCGACTATGAAGCTTATCCCCCACAGTCTCACTGCTACGCTCTCACTTACCGGCATTCGGAGTTTGGCTGACGTCAGTAACCTTGTAGGGCCCATTAGCCATCCAGTAGCTCTACCTCCGGTAAGAAACACGCAACGCTGCACCTAAATGCATTTCGGGGAGAACCAGCTATCACGAAGTTTGATTGGCCTTTCACCCCTACCCACAGCTCATCCCCTCCATTTTCAACTGAAGTGGGTTCGGTCCTCCACGACGTCTTACCGTCGCTTCAACCTGGCCATGGGTAGATCACTTCGCTTCGGGTCTAGATCACGCCACTCAAACGCCCTATTCAGACTCGCTTTCGCTACGGCTGCCCCACACGGGTTAACCTCGCGACGTAACACTAACTCGCAGGCTCATTCTTCAAAAGGCACGCCGTCACAACTACAAGGCTGCTCCGACGGATTGTAAGCACACGGTTTCAGGTACTGTTTCACTCCCCTCCCGGGGTACTTTTCACCTTTCCCTCACGGTACTGGTCCGCTATCGGTCATTAGGGAGTATTTAGGCTTATCAGGTGGTCCTGACAGATTCGCACGGGATTTCTCGGGCCCCGTACTACTTGGGATACATCAACAAGGCGGTGCAAGGCATTACAGTTACGGGACTAACACCCTCTCTGGCCGGCCTTTCAAGACCGTTCACCTATACGCACACCCACACCCCGTCAGCCCGGCAGAACTGACACGTAATGTCCCACAACCCCGACCATGCAACGCCCGCCGGCTATCACACATGGAACGGTTTAGCCTGATCCGCGTTCGCTCGCCACTACTAACGGAATCACTATTGTTTTCTCTTCCTGCGGGTACTGAGATGTTTCACTTCCCCGCGTTCCCTCCACGCACCCTATGTGTTCAGATGCGGGTCACCGAGTCACTCGCGCGCTCAGCGGGGTTTCCCCATTCGGACACCCTGGGATCACAGTCCGGTTATCGACTCCCCCAGGCTTATCGCAGATTCCTACGTCCTTCTTCGGCTCCTAATGCCAAGGCATCCACCGTGTGCTCTTAAAAACTTGACCACAAAGATCAAAAACTACTTCACGAGAGAACCACAGAAACCGTCCCGCACACCCAAAGGCGCACGAACCAGATCCAGGTTCATATTCTTGGAAATTGCTTCTTATACAAGATGCTCGCGTCCACTATGTAGTTCTCAAACAACAACCCCACACCACACACCCCACACACAACAGTGCATGCTCGGTGCAGCAGGGAAACCAGAAACAAAGCACCGACAAGAACCCCACAAGGGCCCTCCCCGGTCCTGTTGCCTCAGGACCCAACAGTGTGCCAAACACTAAACCACCCACTCCCCCGCCCCACCGTTCCAAGACCACCCAAAGGCAGATCCGTACTGAACAGGACAAAGAAACACGCGGCCGCTATTTGTTGATATTCCACCCTTGAGCACCCGCCACGAAACATTCGTCCGTGCAACGGGCATTACTCCTGACAACCACCACCACCGGACATACATCCAGGACAGCAACTGTAGGTGCTCCTTAGAAAGGAGGTGATCCAGCCGCACCTTCCGGTACGGCTACCTTGTTACGACTTAGTCCCAATCGCCAGTCCCACCTTCGACGGCTCCCCCCCAAAAGGGTTAGGCCACCGGCTTCGGGTGTTACCAACTTTCGTGACTTGACGGGCGGTGTGTACAAGGCCCGGGAACGTATTCACCGCAGCGTTGCTGATCTGCGATTACTAGCGACTCCGACTTCATGGGGTCGAGTTGCAGACCCCAATCCGAACTGAGACCGGCTTTTTGGGATTAGCTCCACCTCACAGT
Organism: Pseudarthrobacter sp. 1G09; assembly: GCF_050038305.1. NCBI lineage: Bacteria > Bacillati > Actinomycetota > Actinomycetes > Micrococcales > Micrococcaceae > Pseudarthrobacter > Pseudarthrobacter sp. 1G09. Next base: position 1,804,067 of record NZ_CP188306.1, on the reverse strand, counting down.
ATCGCAACCCTTTGTACCGGCCATTGTAGCATGCGTGAAGCCCAAGACATAAGGGGCATGATGATTTGACGTCGTCCCCACCTTCCTCCGAGTTGACCCCGGCAGTCTCCTATGAGTCCCCACCATCACGTGCTGGCAACATAGAACGAGGGTTGCGCTCGTTGCGGGACTTAACCCAACATCTCACGACACGAGCTGACGACAACCATGCACCACCTGTAAACCGACCACAAGTGGGGCACCTGTTTCCAGGCGTTTCCGGTTCATGTCAAGCCTTGGTAAGGTTCTTCGCGTTGCATCGAATTAATCCGCATGCTCCGCCGCTTGTGCGGGCCCCCGTCAATTCCTTTGAGTTTTAGCCTTGCGGCCGTACTCCCCAGGCGGGGCACTTAATGCGTTAGCTACGGCGCGGAAAACGTGGAATGTCCCCCACACCTAGTGCCCAACGTTTACGGCATGGACTACCAGGGTATCTAATCCTGTTCGCTCCCCATGCTTTCGCTCCTCAGCGTCAGTTAATGCCCAGAGACCTGCCTTCGCCATCGGTGTTCCTCCTGATATCTGCGCATTTCACCGCTACACCAGGAATTCCAGTCTCCCCTACATCACTCTAGTCTGCCCGTACCCACCGCAGATCCGGAGTTGAGCCCCGGACTTTCACGGCAGACGCGACAAACCGCCTACGAGCTCTTTACGCCCAATAATTCCGGATAACGCTTGCGCCCTACGTATTACCGCGGCTGCTGGCACGTAGTTAGCCGGCGCTTCTTCTGCAGGTACCGTCACTTACGCTTCTTCCCTACTGAAAGAGGTTTACAACCCGAAGGCCGTCATCCCTCACGCGGCGTCGCTGCATCAGGCTTTCGCCCATTGTGCAATATTCCCCACTGCTGCCTCCCGTAGGAGTCTGGGCCGTGTCTCAGTCCCAGTGTGGCCGGTCACCCTCTCAGGCCGGCTACCCGTCGTCGCCTTGGTAGGCCATTACCCCACCAACAAGCTGATAGGCCGCGAGTCCATCCAAAACCGCAAAAGCTTTCCACCAACCACCATGCGATGATCAGTCATATCCGGTATTAGACCCAGTTTCCCAGGCTTATCCCAGAGTCAAGGGCAGGTTACTCACGTGTTACTCACCCGTTCGCCACTAATCCACCAGCAAGCTGGCATCATCGTTCGACTTGCATGTGTTAAGCACGCCGCCAGCGTTCATCCTGAGCCAGGATCAAACTCTCCGTTGAAAACAAACAGACACAACCAAAAACCACGGAAATAACGCGGAACCAGGCTGCACAAAATTTGAAACCAGCTGTAAAAACCATGCCATCCACGGGGTGGACAACACAGCCAAAACAACCAATCAATAAAACAATTGGTATCAACAAACTTGGCACACTATTGAGTTCTCAAACAACAGACACATTCGAATACTTCCGAAACAATTCATTTAGCAATGAATATTTATTCCGTATTTCTTCGCTGCGATGTTTCAATCTTATTTCATTCAGTTTCACTTTTGCAAATCCGGTTGTTTTCCCGGAATTCACTCAGCAGAACCGAATCCGCCCAGCGAAAAACGAAGCATTTCTTCATTCCATGCACCGCATGGCCAAGAATCGCTTCTCAATATCAGTTGGGGGTTTGTCACCACTCAGCGGCGGCGACTCAGAAAACAATACACGCCCCTCCGTGGCCGCGCAAATCGGCCACAGAGAGGCGTGCAGGTGGTAGGTTTGGCTCCCCCGCTTACGGGACCAGCACTTCCACCGTTGCCAGGTTCTTCTTGCCCCGGCGGAGCAGCAGGTACTGCCCGTGAAGGAGTTCTGATTCAGCAATGACCGTTTCCGGGTCCAGTACCTTTTCGTTGTTGACGTAGGCACCGCCCTCACCAACGGTGCGACGGGCTGCCGACTTGCTTTCCGACAGGCCGGACGCCACCAGCAGGTCCACAATTCCCAGCGCGTCCACCTGCACCGTGGCGGTGGGGAGCTCGGAGGTGGCCGCCTGCAGGGTCTGCTTGTCGAGAGCGGCAAGGTCACCGTTGCCGAAAAGGGCGGCGGATGCGGCAATGACCTTCTCGGTGGCCTCAACCCCGTGCACCAGCGAGGTCACTTCGAAGGCGAGCTTCCGCTGACCCTCACGCGCGAAGGGGCGCTCGGCAACGGACGTGGCAATGTCCTCGATTTCCGCACGGGTGAGAAAGGTGAATACCTTGAGCCGGTCCACGACGTCAGCATCTGCCGTGTTGAGCCAGAACTGGTAAAAGGCGTAGGGGCTGCACATGCCGGCATCGAGCCAGATGGCGTTCCCTTCGCTCTTGCCGAATTTGGTTCCGTCGGAGTTGGTGATCAGCGGCGTTCCCAGGGCGTGGACGCTCTTGCCCTCCACCTTGCGGATGAGCTCGGTGCCGCTGGTCAGGTTGCCCCACTGGTCCGAACCACCGGTCTGCAGCATGCAGGCGTAATCACGGTAGAGCTGCAGGTAGTCCATGCCCTGGAGGATCTGGTAGCTGAACTCCGTGTAGCTGATTCCCTCGTCCGAGCTGAGGCGGGACGCAACGGCGTCCTTGCGCAGCATGGTGCCTACGCGGAAGTGCTTGCCCACTTCGCGCAGGAAGTCGATGGCGCTCAGCGGCGCAGTCCAGTCCAGATTGTTCACCATCCGGGCGGCGTTGTCCCCCTCGAAGCTGAGGAAACGCCGGATCTGGGCCTGGAGGTACCCGACCCATTCCGCCACGGTGTCCTTGGTGTTCAGCGTCCGCTCCGCCGTCGGACGGGGATCGCCGATCATACCCGTGGAGCCTCCCACGAGGCCCAAGGGCTTGTGCCCGGCGAGCTGCAGCCGCCGCATGACCAACAGCTGGACCAGGTTGCCAAGGTGCAGGCTGGGGGCGGTGGGGTCGAAGCCGCAATAGTACGTGACCGGTCCGCCGGCGAGGAGCTTCTCAAGCTCGGCTTCGTCGGTGGAGACGTGGACGAGTCCACGCCACTTCAGCTCCTGCCAAACGTTGGCGAAGGTGGGGTCGTTCTGTTGCGTTTCGAGGCTGTTGATGTCTGGCACGCCTTCTAAGTTAGCAGTATCGCAGTGCCCGGATCAGCGGACGATGCCTGCCGGGACGGGCTGCGCCGCGATCAGCCGCAGGCGCTGCGTGGCGCGGGTCATGGCCACGTACAGGTCGCCCACCTTGCCGTGCGCGTGGTTCAGCATGGTGGAGGGCTCCAGGACCACCACGCCGTCGAACTCCAGGCCCTTCGCTTCGCGGGGGCTGATGACCACAATGTCCTGCTCGTAGCTGCCGGCACCGGTACCGACGCGGCGCCCGTACGCCGAACGCAACGCGGACGTGGCGGCAGGCAGCAACTCACCGTCGGCAATCACGGCGAGCAGGCCGCCGTCGAGCGCTTCAAGTTCCTCCGGAAGGACCTCGACGAGGCGGCTGACCACGGCGCCCGCTTCCACTTCGTCAACGATGGGTGACCAGCGGCCCTCACGGACGGCCTTGGGGGCGGACACCACCAGGCCGGCGGCGTTAGCCATCCGGACCGCGGCCTCGGCGATCTGGGACGGTGTGCGATAGTTCACGGTCAGCTCCTCGAGCTGCCAGCGTTCACCGAACATCGGGGCCAGGGCGCCCTGCCAGGAGTTGGCCCCGGCCACGGAACTGGTCTGGGCAATGTCCCCCACGATGGTGAAGGACTTCAGCGGGCAGCGCCGGACGAGGAGCCGCCACTGCATGGGCGACAGTTCCTGCGCTTCGTCCACCACGATGTGTCCAAACGCCCAGGTGCGGTCGCTGGTGGCACGCTCCGCGGCCGTCTGCCGGGTTTCCTGTTCACGGTTCTGCTCGGCCAGTTCCTCCGCCGACATCAGCGGGTCCACGCCCGCCAATTGCATGTTTTCGAGGGTCTGCTTGGCGTTGGCGAGGTCCCGGGCACGGTCGTGTTCCTGCTGGGCAAGGCCGCGCCCGGCGGCGGGGTCGAGCTCGCCGAGCAGTTCGGCTGCCTCGTCCAGCAGCGGCACGTCCGCTTCGGTCCACGGTGCGTCCGCCGGCCGCCGCAGCAGTTCCCGCTCCGCCGGAGTGAGGAGCGGGGTGCAGAACTCCAGGATGGCGGGCTTGCTGAACAGCTCGGAGATCAGCTTTTCCGGCGTCATGGGCATCCAGCACAGGTTCAGGGCGATGCGCACGTCCCGGGCGGTACGGACGTCTTCGGCCAGGTACGAGCGGTCGGCGTTGTTGCCGATGTTGTCCGCTTCGATCATGTCGGTGAGCTGTTCCGTGAGTTCGCGCAGCAGGATCTTCACGAACGTCACGCGGGCCTCGTTGTGCGGCTTCCCGGTGGAACGCGCCCGCTCGCGTGCGCGGCGGACCTGCCGCGGCGTCAGGGTCAGTTTGCGGCCGTCGACTTCAAGGATGCGGTTGGCTGCGGGAGTCCGCTGGCGGTTGGAGACGGCGTTGGCCACGATCTTCGCCATGTCCAGGCGGCCCTTGATGGCTGCGACGTCCGGGTCGGCTTCGGGGACCGCCTGGATTCCGGGCATCAGGCGGCCCACGCTGGCCATCACGACGCCGGTCTCGCCCAGCGAGGGAAGCACGCGTTCGATGTATTTCATGAACGACGACGACGGGCCCACCAGCAGCACGCCTGCACTCTTGAGCCGGTCCCGGTGGGTGTACAGCAGGTACGCGGCACGGTGCAGCGCCACGGCGGTCTTCCCCGTACCGGGGCCACCCTGCACCACCAGGGCGCCCGAAATGGAGGAACGAATGATCCGGTCCTGCTCGGACTGGATGGTGCTCACGATGTCCGACATCCGGCCGGTCCGCTTGGAGTTCAGCGCAGCCAGCAGGGCACCCTCGCCCTGGAGGGATTCGTCGTCTGAGAGCATCGAGGCATCCAGCACATCGTCTTCAATGGCTTTGACTTCGCGGCCCTGCAGGATCAGGTGGCGGCGCCGGCGGACGCCCTGCCGGTCGAAGGCGGTGGCCTGGTAAAAATGCCCGGCCTCCGGGGCACGCCAGTCCACCATGAGCCGCTGCAGGTCCTCGGTGGTGAGGCCGATCCGGCCGATGTACTGCTCTTCGCCGGAGTCCAGGTCCAGGCGGCCGAAGACCAGGCGGTCGTCGACGGCGTCCAGCTGGGCCAGGCGGTCTTCGTACAGTGCTGCAAACGCGTCGCGCTCGGAGACGTTCTGCATGGTGCCCACGGCACCGGACCGGCGCACCTGTGCCAGCTGCCGGCGCTTCTCCTCGCGGAGCTCCTCCAGCCGGGCATACAGGCCGGCTACATACCCACGTTCGTGGGCCAAATCGGCGTCGAGCATTTAACGTTCCCCTATCGCGCAAGACAGACCGTCCATTCTACAACCATTTCCGTTAACGCTTGTGAAACCCGGCGCTCCCGGACACGGGAGGCTTTCGCGCCCTGGACCGCGGCTGGGCCGCCTTATATGCGGAGACCGTGGGGTCGCCGGTGAGCCAAAAGCGCCAGGCGTACTCGTCGGAACCGCCAGCGCCGGATACGCCCACCCGGGGACCCGAACTGATGTCCGCTGCCGGCCCGGACGGAAGCACCAACCGGAACGGCACTGCCAGGACATCCCGGCCGCTGTCCGCCGTCGTCAGTCCCAGCGCCTTGGCGAGCCGGGCCGGTCCCCTGGCAAGGTCCGCGGGCGTCTTCGACGTGGGCCGCCTGAGCTGTGCAAGGCCCACGCCCTCCACGATTTCGCCGGCCCGCAGCAACAGGGCGGAGGCAACGCCCTCGGGCCCGCAGACGATGTTGGTGCAGTGGTGCATGCCGTAGGTGAAGTAAACGTACAGGTGCCCGGCCGGCCCGAACATGGGGGCGTTCCGGGGCGTTTGGCCGCGGAAGGTGTGCGATCCCGGATCCGGGTGCAGCGAATCCTCTGGCCCCAGGTAGGCCTCCACCTCGGTGAGCCGGACGGATACCGGCCCCTCGCGGGATTCGTGGGTGAGCACGGCCCCCAGCAGGAGCGGGGCCAGCTCCCGCGCGTCTCCGGTGAGGATTTCCCGCAGCGGCCGCCCAGCCGTCGACGGATATTCATTCATGGGCAGACCCTACCCATATCCCGCGAAACTTACCGGAACACCGCGGCGGGCCGGGCAGAACGGAGGTGTCCGATTTCCGCTAGTGAAGGCCGCCTGCGGCTGGCAGGATGGAGGAATGGACTTTTGGCAGCGCTACCGTGCCATCGATGCGCGGGACACCCGCTTCGACGGGCAGTTCTTCACCGCTGTCCGGTCCACCGGCATCTACTGCCGCCCGTCCTGCCCGGCGCGGACGCCCAAAGCCTCGAACGTGACGTTCTACGAAACGTCCGCTGCGGCGCACGACGCCGGCTACCGGGCCTGCAAACGCTGCCTCCCGGAGGCTGTGCCCGGCACGCCTGCGTGGAATATCCGCCAGGACGTCGCCGGCCGGGCCATGCGCCTGATCAACGACGGCGTGATCAACCGGGACGGAGTGGAGGGCCTCGCCACCCGGTTGGGGTACTCCTCACGGCAGCTGAACAGGATCCTGACCCAGGAACTGGGCGCCGGTCCCCTGTCCCTGGCCCGGGCGGGACGCGCACAAACCGCCCGGACGCTTCTGGTTTCGACGGGCATGAAGCTGGCCGACATAGCGTTTGCCGCGGGTTTCAGCAGCGTGCGGCAGTTCAACGAAACGGTGGCGGAGGTCTTCGCCATGACGCCCTCCGCCCTCCGGGCCACGGCACGACCAGGCACCGCTGCCGGCGGAACCACGGCCCTGAGCCTCAGCCTTCCGTACCGCCGGCCCTTTGATCCGGGCATCTTCTCCTTCCTGGCCGTGCGCGCCATTCCCGGCATCGAGGTGGGAACGCCCACCTCCTACGCCCGTACGCTGCGCCTCCCCCACGGCGACGCCCGGTTTACGGTGGCGTACGACGGCGACGCCCGGGGGCGGCTGCTGACACTCACCGTCGGCGCGGTGGACCTGCGCGACCTCCCCGCACTGCTCAGCCGTGTCCGGCGGCTGTTCGACCTGGACGCCGACCCGGAGGCAATCGACGGCACCCTCGGCGTGGACCGGAGGCTCTCGGCGGCGGTAGCGGAAACGCCGGGAATCCGAATGCCCGGCGCCCTCGATCCGCAGGAACTGCTGGTCCGCGCGATGGTGGGCCAGCAAATCACGGTGGCCGCGGCCCGCACGGCGCTGACCCAGTTGTCCGCCGCAGGAAGTCCCAGCAGTTCTCCCGCAGAGGGACTGGACCGGCTGTTTCCCTCGCCCGCGGAAACCGCCGCAGCGGGGCACCTGCTGCGAGGGCCCCGCCGGCGGATCGAGTCCCTCTTGAACGCTGCATCAGCCATGGCTGACGGGCGGCTCCAGTTCGGCTACGGCGACGACCTCGCAAGCCTCAGCGCGGCACTGCTGCCGCTGCCCGGCGTCGGGCCCTGGACTGTAGGCTACGTGGCCATGCGCGTCCTGGGCGCTCCCGACATCTTCCTGGCCAACGACGCAGCTGTCCGCAACGGAATACGGGCCCTCGACCGGGGCGGAAATACCGGTGGAGGTGCCGCCGCCCCGGACTTCCGTGAGGTCAGCCCATGGCGCTCCTACGCGACCATGCACCTGTGGCGCGCCGCGGCCAAATCCCAACAGCCCATCGATAAACGCGAAACCCCCGCACCCGTGAAAGTGATGCCATGAAAGCCCAACTGCTGGAAATGTCCACCCCGGACGGCCCGTTCACCATCATCGCCAGCGACGGCGTGGTGCTGGCATCCGGCTGGACGGCCGGACCCGCCGGCCTGACCGGGCAGATGCACCCCGCCCTGCTCCCTGCATCGATCGAAGAGGTGACCGCCCTCGATGGGATTTCGGCAGCCGTCGACGCCTTCTACAGCGGCGACCCCGCACCGGCCATGGCCGTACCGGTCCTGCAGCGTTCCGGGCCTTTCCGCTCCCATGCGTGGGATGTCCTGCGCGAGGTCAAACCCGGCTTCCCGGTGACGTACACCGAGTACGCGGCGCTGGCGGGCAACCCGAAAGCCGTTAGGGCGGCGGCTAGTGCCTGTGCCTTTAACGCGGCGGCCCTGTTCGTTCCGTGCCACCGGGTGATCCGCACCGACGGCAGCCTGGGCGGGTTCCGCTGGGGCCTGCAGGTCAAGGAAAGCCTGCTGGCGCGCGAAGCTGCCTGATCCCGGTGGCCGGCGCCCCTAATGCCCGGGGTTGCCCTATCATCTGGAGTCCTTAAACCCGGGTTTTAGGGACCCCAAGTGATGGGGCAACGAGGAGTTCTACTTGGCGGCCTGGGTGGCTGCGGGCCAGGGCAGCAGCTCCGGAAGGTCCGTGCCGTCGGCGTTGGCCGATGCACGGAGGCTGCCGAGGGTGGGTTCCCGGCCGGCCAGCCAGGCGGCGAGGTCGGTGAGCATGCCGTTGACCACGGTGGACCGGTTGCCGCTGCCCAGGGAAACCGGCGGCAAACCGAGGGGTTGCAGGAGGAGTTTGTCTCCGGGCTGCACCCTCGGTTCGAGGAATTCGAAGAGGTGGCCGCAGAAGTCCCTGCCCCAGGTTTCGGGTCCCCTGCCGGTGAGCAGGTCCGCGTTGTGGATGGTGAGTTCACGCCACAGGGCCAGCCCGCCGTCGAGCACTACTCCCCCGCGGTAGGCGATGGGAGCCCACCATCCGGTGCGGTTGGCGGACGAATCCTTGACCCCCGGGAGGGCATCAAATGCCCGCAGCGCCCGGTCAATGGCGGTGGACAGGTCAGCCTGGTGGGTGGCGGCGTCGTGGCCGGCAGCCATCTCGATGGCCCGGTTCCGTCCGTCCATGCCGCCGTCGTACAGCTCCACCGTCTCTCCGCGGGCCGCGTACTCCAACTGCCGGGCCATCGCGTTGGAGATTCCGGTGAGGTGCGCCAGGACGTGGCCACGGGTCCACCCTGGGAGCGCGGATGGCGCCTTCACGTCCGCGTCCGTGAGTTTGGCGGCGTCGGTGGTGACGTCGCCGGCGGCCTTGTGGAGCGCGGGAAGCAGGATATCCGGTGCGGGAGCTGTCATGGGGCTCATCCTAGTCCGCGCGTGTGCCGTTCCGGCCCAACCTGTGCCGCACGTGCTGGCGGTCGTTGCTGGCCTGCCAGAACTCGTACTCCGTTGGCTGGACGGCGTACAACTGCCAGCCCGGGTTGCTGCTGCCGTCGCTGCTGGGGCGGTCCGCCCAGTCAAGGGCGGACGCCTCAGCCGACAGTTCGGCCACCGGACCGGCTACCCGGACCTGCCGGCCCTGGGACGGCCAGTAGAAGTTCATCGCCGCCTGCGGCGCAGCGGCTAATTCCTTGCCTTTGCGGGAGGTGCGGGATGTGGCGAAGTGCCAGCCGGCGTCGTCGATGTTCTTCAGGATCAGCATGCGCGACGACGGCTGCGGCCTGCCGCCGGAATCGTCCCCGACCGTCGCGAGGCTGAAGGCGTGTGGCTGCGGTTCGCCCGCTGCCAGGGCCTCGTCCAGCCATTGTTTGAAGAGTTCGGCGGGGTCCTGAGGCGCTGTGGCGGGGTCGAACCCCGGAAGGCTGGCCGGGAAGTCCGGGAGGGCGCGGAGGAAAGTGCGGAAGGTTTCGCTCATGGCGCCATGCTAGCGGGGCGGTCCCGCTGAAGGGGCCAACGCCCGCTCACTTGTTGGCCCTTTAAACGGCAACGCCCGCTCACTTTCGCGAAGAAAGTGAGCGGGCGTTGGCGTGGGAGCCGCCAGAAGTGAGCGGGCGTTGAAGCCCTATCCGGCGTACCCGCGCACGCCGGCAAGCTCGCTTTCGAGGGCGGCCAGCTGGCGTTCGACGGCGGCCGGGGCCGTTCCACCTTGGGAGTTGCGGCTGTTGAGCGACCCCTCGGTGGACAGGACGGTGCGGACCTCAGGGGTGAGGTGCGCCGAGATGGCAGCGTACTCTTCGTCGGTCAGGTCCCACAGCTCAACGCCGCGGGACTCGGCCTGCTTGACGGCTGCACCGGACAGCTCGTGCGCCTCGCGGAACGGCACGCCCTGGCGGACCAGCCATTCGGCAATGTCCGTGGCCAGCGCGAACCCCTGCGGGGCCAGCGACTCCATCCGCTCACGGTTGAACGTGAGGGTGGCGATCATGCCTGACACTGCCGGGAGCAGCAGCTCCAGGGTGTCCGCGGCGTCGAACACCGGCTCCTTGTCTTCCTGCAGGTCGCGGTTGTACGCGAGCGGCAGGCCCTTAAGCGTTGCCAGCAGGCCGGTCAGGTTGCCGATCAGGCGCCCTGCCTTACCGCGGGCCAGCTCGGCCACGTCCGGGTTCTTCTTCTGCGGCATGATCGAGGACCCCGTGGAGTAGGAGTCATGCAGCGTGACGAAGGAGAACTCCTTGGTGGCCCAGAAGATGACTTCCTCGGAGATCCGGGACAGGTCCACGCCGATCATGGAGCAGACCCAGGCAAACTCGGCGAAGACATCGCGGGCGGCGGTGCCGTCAATCGAGTTGTGCGCAGCCGAGAAGAAGCCGAGGTCAGCTGCCACGGCCTCCGGATCCAGCCCGAGCGAAGACCCGGCCAGTGCGCCGGAACCGTACGGCGAGACGCCGGCACGCTTGTCCCAGTCCTGGAGCCGCTGGACATCGCGCAGCAGCGGCCAGGCATGGGCCAGCAGGTGGTGGCTGAGCAGGACCGGCTGGGCGTGCTGCAGGTGGGTGCGGCCGGGCATCGCCACGCCCTGGTGGGCCTTCGCCTGCTCCACCAACGCGTCAATGGTGGCCAGGACGCCCCGGGCAATGATGCGTGCGTGGTCGCGCAGGAACATCCGGCCCAGGGTTGCCACCTGGTCGTTGCGTGACCGGCCGGCGCGGAGCTTTCCGCCCAGCTGGGCGCCGGCGCGTTCGATCAGTCCGCGTTCCAGCGAGCCGTGGACATCCTCGTCGGATTCCGCGGGCAGGTACGCGCCCGAGGCCACGTCCTCGTCCAGCTGCGTGAGGGCTGCGAGCATGCCTTCGAGCTCGGCAGCGTCCAGCAGCCCGGCCTTGTGCAGCACGCGGGCGTGCGCCTTGGATCCGGCAATGTCGTAGCGGGCCAGCCGCCAGTCAAAGTGCGTGGACTTGCTCAACGCGGCCAGGGCATCCGCGGGGCCGCCGGCGAACCGGCCGCCCCACAGTGCACCGGTGTTCGTTGCTTCTGCTTTTGGCTCAGCCATGGAAGCTACTCGCCTGCGACCCGCAGGTCGCGGCCCGAGGCGACCTTGGAGGACATGCCGAACAGTTCGATGAAGCCGCGCGCCATGGACTGGTCGAAGGTGTCGCCGGTGTCGTAGGTGGCGAGGTCGAAGTCGTAGAGCGAGGTGTCGGAGCGGCGGCCGTTGACGATGGCCTGGCCGCCGTGAAGCACCATACGGATGTCACCGGAGACGTACTTCTGGGTGTCTTCGATGAACGCGTCGAGGGAGCGCTTGAGCGGGGAGAACCACTGTCCGTCGTACACCAGCTCGGCCCAGCGCTGGCCAACAGTTGCCTTGAAGCGGGCCTGCTCGCGCTCAACGGTGATGTCTTCGAGGTGCTTGTGGGCGGTGATCAGGGCCATGGCACCGGGGGCCTCGTAGATTTCACGGGACTTGATGCCGACGAGGCGGTCTTCCACGACGTCGATCCGGCCAACGCCCTGGGCGCCTGCACGGCGGTTCAGTTCCTGGATGGCCTGCAGCGGGGTGACCTTGACGCCGTCGATCGCTACCGGGACACCGGCCTGGAACGAGATGGTGACCTCGTCCGGTGCCGGCGGGAATTCCGGGGTGGCCGTGTAGTCGTAGATGTCCTTGGTGGGGGCGTTCCAGATGTCTTCGAGGTAGCCGGTTTCGACGGCGCGTCCCCAGACGTTCTGGTCGATCGAGTACGGGTTCTTCTTGGTGGTCTCGATCGGCAGGCCCTTTTCCTCGGCGAAGGCAATAGCCTTGTCGCGGGTCAGTGCGAGGTCGCGGACGGGGGCGATGCACTTCAGGTCCGGTCCGAGGGTCTGGATGCCCACTTCGAAGCGGACCTGGTCGTTGCCCTTGCCGGTGCAGCCGTGGGCCACGGTGGTGGCGCCGAATTCGCGGGCAGCCTTAACCAGGTGCTTGACGATGACCGGGCGGGAGATGGCGGAGACCAGCGGGTAGTGGCCCTGGTAGAGGGCGTTGGCCTTCAGCGTGGGCATGGCGTATTCGTTGGCGAATTCGTCACGGGCGTCGGCGACGTAGGCTTCCACGGCGCCGCAGCCGAGGGCACGCTGGCGGATGGTCTCGAGGGACTCGCCGCCCTGTCCAACGTCGACGGCCACGGCGATGACCTCTGCACCGGTGGCTTCACCGATCCAGCCGATGGCTACGGACGTGTCCAGGCCGCCGGAGTAGGCAAGCACAATGCGTTCAGTCACTTCAGATGCTCCTTGTTGGGGTTTGGTTGGTTGATTGTCTTCAAGCTTATTGCCCGGCGTCCTCGGCCAGCTGCAGGAAGCGGGCTGCGAGGTCCGGGCCGCCCAGCGGGTCGCGGGAGACCAGCAGGACGGTATCGTCACCGGCGATGGTGCCCAGGATGGACGGCATCACCGAGTGGTCAATCGCCAGGGCCAGGAAGTTCGCGGCCCCGGGCGGGGTCCGCAGGACCACCAGGTTGGCGGACGCTTCGGCCGTGACCAGCAGTTCACTGCACAGCCGGGCGAGCCTGGCGTCCAGGATCTCCTGGCTCACGCCGCTGCGCGCCGACCGTTCCCCGCCCTCGGCCGGGACCGCGTAGACCAGGGCGCCTTCCTTGCCGCGGACGCGGACGGCGCCGAGTTCCACGAGGTCCCGGGACAGGGTTGCCTGGGTGACCTGCACGCCGTCGTCCGCCAGCAGGGCCGCAAGCTCGGCCTGTGACCGCACCGACTGGCCCGTGAGGATGGCAGTGATGCGCGCCAGCCGGGCAGTCTTGGTGGCCGGGCTGGAGCCCGGTGCCGACGGGTTGGTGGACACTAGAACGTGCTCTCCCCGGTACCTTCAACGGGAGCCAGTCCGTCCACGAAGGCCAGGCCGGACCGGTGCATCAGCCATGCCATGAGGGCTTTCTGGGCGTGGAGCCGGTTCTCGGCCTCGTCCCAGACGATCGACTGCGGGCCGTCAATGACATCGGCGGAAATTTCGTATCCGCGGTAGGCGGGCAGGCAGTGGAGTACGACGGCGTCTTCCGCGGCGAGTGCCATGGCGTCCCCGTCCACGGAGTAGTCACGGAACAGCTGGAGCCTGGCTTCCTTTTCGGCTTCCTGGCCCATCGAGACCCAGGTGTCGGTGGCCACGACGTCGGCTCCCTGCAGTGCTTCCTTTGCGTCGGTGGTGATGAGCACCGAGCCTCCCGTTTCGGCCGCGCGTTCTTCCGCAGCGGCCACGATCTCCGCGGCCGGCAGGTACCCCTCGGGGCCGGCGATCCGGACGTGCATGCCCGCGGTGACACCGGCCAGCAGGTAGGAGTTGGCCATGTTGTTTGCGGAGTCACCGAGGTAGCTCATGGTGAGCCCCTTCAGGTCGCCCTTGTGTTCCTTGACGGCCAGCAGGTCTGCCAAGAGCTGGCAGGGGTGGTAGTCGTCGCACAGGGCGTTGATGACCGGAACCTTGGAGTTTTCGGCCATCGCCACCAGGCCGGAGTGGGCCCCGGTCCGCCAGACGATGGTGGAGACCATGCGTTCGAGGACCTTGGCGGTGTCCTCCACAGATTCCTTGTGGCCGATCTGCGCCTCGCCCGGGTTGATGATCAGGGCGTTGCCGCCCATGTCGGCGATGCCGGTGGCGAAGGAAACCCGGGTGCGGGTGGAGGTTTTGTCGAAGATGACAGCAACGGTCTTGCGTCCGCTTCCCTCGGCGGCGAACGGCTGGACACTGTACGGCGCGGCCTTCATGCGGACAGCGAGGTCCAGCACTTCCGCCTGTTCGGCGGGGCTGAGGTCGGTGTCCTTGAGGAAGTGCCGGGTGGTTGCAACGGTCACTGGGCGTCCTTAGCTGCTTGGAGGATTGCCGGGAAGGCGGCGAGGAAGGTGTCGGCCTGGGCCGTGGTGAGGATCAGCGGCGGCGCCAGGCGGATGGTGCGCGGACCCGGGCTGTTGACGATGAAGCCGGCGTCGAGGGCTGCCTGCACCACTGCCGGCGCGACGTCGGCGTCCAGGTCGAAGCCGATCAGCAGTCCTTCGCCGCGGACTTCGGTGACGCCGGGGATGGCGGCCAGCGCGGAGCGCAGGTGCTCCCCCACCGCCGCCGCGTTGGCCAGCACGTTCTGGCTTTCCAGGGCGTGGAGGGTGGCCAGGGCCGCCGCGGTCGCCACGGGATTTCCGCCGAAGGTGGTGCCGTGCTGGCCGGCGGACAACAGCGACGACGTCTGCTCACCGAACGTGAGCAGGGCGCCGATGGGGAATCCACCGCCCAGTCCCTTGGCCAGGGTGATGGCATCGGGGACGATGCCGGCGTCCGAGCTGGCGAACCACTTGCCCGTGCGGCCGATGCCGGTCTGGACCTCGTCGAGGATCAGCAGCGCCCCTGCCTTGGTGGTGGCTTCACGCGCGGCCTTCAGGTAGCCGGGCGGCAGTGGCCGCACGCCGGCCTCACCCTGGATGGGTTCCAGGAACACGGCGGCGACGGTCCCGTCCACGGCGGCTTCGAGGGCGGCGATGTCCCCGAAGGGGATATGCACCACGCCGCCGGGCAGCGGCTCGAAAGGCGCCCGGTAGGCCTCCTTTGCCGTGAGGGCGAGGGCGCCCATGGTCCGGCCGTGGAAAGCCCCTTCGAGGGCGATGATCCTGGTGCGCTTGGTGTCACCGCTGCCGGTGTTGCGGCGGGCCAGCTTGAAGGCTGCCTCGTTGGCTTCGGTGCCGGAGTTGCTGAAGAATACCTTGGACCCGGCCGGTGCTGCGGCAAGTTCCAGCAGCTTTTCGGCCAGCGCGACCTGGGTGGGGCTGGTGAAGAAGTTGGACACGTGGCCCAGGGTGGCCAGCTGGCTGGAGATCACGGAGGTGACGAACGGGTGGGCGTGGCCGAGGGCGTTGACTGCGATACCGCCGAGCAGGTCCAGGTATTCCTTGCCGTCGGCGTCCCATACGAGGCAGCCGGAACCACGGACCAGGACGCGTTGCGGGGCGCCGAACACGCCCATCAGCGACGTGGAGTAGCGGGACAGCCATTCCGAGCCGGCGTGGCCCTGCGTTTCGACCAGCTCAGTTACTGAGGGCTTCTCGACGGTGTTCATGCGTTTGTCTCCTCGTCCGGGACTACCTGGGTGCCGATGCCCGCGGTGGTGAAAGTTTCCAGAAGCATTGAGTGGGGCAGCCGGCCATCCACGATGTGTGCCCGCTCCACGCCCTCATCGATGGCCTTGAGGCAGGCGGCCATCTTGGGAATCATGCCCGATTCGAGGCGCGGCAGCATGTCCCGCAGTTCGGTCGCAGTGAGCGAGGAGATCAGTGAGGACTTGTCCGGCCAGTTGGCGTAGAGGCCTTCGACGTCGGTCAGGATTACCAGCTTCGAGGCGCCCAGGGCGGACGCCACGGCTGCGGCCGCGGTGTCCGCGTTGACGTTCAGGACCTGGCCGGTGGGCTGGAAGCGCGCGGCGCCGGGAACGCCGTCACCGCCGTCGACGATTTCCGGGGCAACGGTGGAGATGACCGGGATGCGCCCGGCGTCGAGGATGTCCACGATGCCTGCGGGGTCGACGCCGACCACCTCGCCTACCAGCCCGAGGTCCACGTCCTCGCCGTCCACCACGGTCCCGGTGCGGACGGCGCGCAGCAGGCCGCCGTCTTCGCCGGACATGCCCACCGCGTAGGGGCCGTGGGAGTTGATGAGGCCCACAAGTTCCCTGCCCACCTGGCCGGTGAGGACCATGCGGACCACGTCCATGGCTTCCGGGGTGGTGACGCGGAGGCCGCCCTTGAATTCGGATTCGATGCCCAACCGGCCCAGCATGGCGTTGATCTGCGGGCCGCCGCCATGGACCACCACGGGGTGGATGCCGACATGGTGCAGGAACACGATGTCCTCGGCGAAGGCCCGGCGGAGTTCATCGTTGACCATGGCGTTGCCGCCGTACTTGATCACCATGGTGGTTCCGGCGAACCGCTGGATCCAGGGCAGGGCCTCGATGAGGGTTGCAGCCTTGTCCTGGGCGTCGGACATGCTGGTGGTCTCGCGCGTCTGGGTGTTCATGCTGTCTCTTCCGCAAAAGTAGGCATACGTGCTGGCAACGTGCAGGGCCTAGCTCGAGTAGGCGCTGTTTTCGTGCACGTAGTCGTGGGTGAGGTCGTTGGTCCAGATGGTTGCCTCGGCGTCGCCGGCCTGCAGGTCGATTTCCACCAGGACTTCGCGCGGTTCCAGGTCCACCAGGGCCCGGTCGTCACCGATGCTGCCGTTGCGGCAGATCTGGATGCCGTTCATGGCCACGTTGAGCTTGTCTGCTTCGAAGACGGCGTCGGTGGTGCCCACGGCGGACAGCACGCGGCCCCAGTTGGGGTCCTTGCCGAAAATGGCAGCCTTGAACAGGTTGGACCGGGCTACAGACCGGCTGACGGTTTCGGCGTCCGCTTCGCTGGCGGCGTTGAACGTCCGGATCGCGATGTCGTGGCTGGCGCCTTCGGCGTCGCCGATCAGCTTCCGGGCGAGCTCGGCGCAGACCTGGGTCAGGCCGGCACCAAACGCTTCCGCTGCCGGCACCGCACCGGAGGCCCCGGAAGCGAGCAGGACCACGGTGTCGTTCGTGGACATGCAGCCGTCGGAGTCGGCGCGGTCAAAGGTGACGCGGGTGGCGTCGCGAAGGACGACGTCGAGCATTTCGGGCTCGACGGCGGCATCCGTGGTGAGGACCACCAGCATGGTGGCCAGCCCTGGGGCCAGCATGCCGGCGCCCTTGGCGATCCCGCCGATGGTGAATTCCTGGCCGTCCGCATCGGTTCCGATGAACAGCGCGGACTTGGGGACGCTGTCCGTGGTCATGATGGCGGTGCCGGCGTCCGGGCCGCCGTCGGCGCTGAGGGCAGCGGCAGCGGCCTCGACACCGGGAAGGATCTTGTCCATGGGGAGCTGTTCGCCGATCAGGCCGGTGGAGCAGACGAAGACGTCAGTGGCCGAGATGCCCAGCACATCGGCCACTTTCTCGGCGGTGCTGTGGGTGTTCTGGAAACCCGTGGGGCCGGTGCAGGCGTTGGCACCGCCGGAGTTGAGGATGACGGCGTCCACGCGGCCGTCGGATACGACCTGGCGGGACCAGTGCACCGGGGCCGCTGCCACGCGGTTGCTGGTGAAGACTGCGGCTGCGGCCTTGGACGGTCCGTCGTTGACCACCAGGGCGAGGTCCGGGTTTCCGGAGGCCTTCAGCCCGGCGGTGACGCCGGCGGCCCGGAATCCCTGGGGTGCGGTAATGGTCACGGGGCTACTCCCTGCAGGTTGAGGCCGGCGGTTTCCGGCAGGCCGAGTGCGATGTTCATGGACTGCACGGCGCCGCCGGCAGTGCCCTTGGTGAGGTTGTCGATCACGCAGGTGACGATGACCCGGCCGGTGTGGGGATCGAAGGCCAGCTGCATGGCCGCGTGGTTGGAGCCCTGGACGGACTTCGTGCCGGGCCACTGGCCTTCGGGCAGCAGGTGGACGAACGGTTCGTCGTCGTAGGCGTCAGCCCAGGCCTGCCGCAGCTGGGCAGCAGTGGTGCTGCCCAATGCTTCCGGCTTTACCTTCGCGGTGGCGGTGGTGAGGATGCCGCGGCTCATCGGGGCCAGGGTGGGCGTGAAGGAAACGGTGACCTGCTCCCCTGCTGCGCTGGACAGGCCCTGCTCGATCTCCGGCGTGTGCCGGTGGGCGCCGCCCACGCCGTAGGGGCTCATGGAGCCCATGACTTCGGCGCCGATCAGGTTAACCTTGGCGGCCTTGCCCGCGCCGGAGGTGCCGGAGGCGGAAACGATGACGACGTCGTCGGGCTCCAGGAGGTTTGCGGCGAACCCAGGGGTCAGGGCGAGCAGCGCGGACGTGGGGTAGCAGCCCGGCACGGCGATGCGGGTGGCGCCTTTGAGGGCCTCGCGCTGGCCGGGAAGTTCGGGAAGGCCGTAGGGCCAGGTGCCGGCATGGGCCGAGCCGTAGAACTTCTCCCAGGCTGCGGGGTCTTCGAGGCGGTGGTCTGCGCCGGCGTCGATCACCACGGTGCCCTCCGGCAGCTGCGCGGCGATCTCGGCGGATGCGCCGTGCGGCAGGGCAAGGAAGACGACGTCGTGGCCGGAGAGATTCTCCACCGTGGTGTCCTCGAGGATGCGGCTGGCCAGCCCGTGCAGGTGCGGCTGCAGCTCGCCGAGCCGCGACCCGGCGTTGCTGTGGGCGGTGATGGCACCGATCGTGACGTCCGGGTGTCCGGCAAGGATGCGGAGCACTTCCCCGCCCGCATAGCCGCTGGCGCCCGACACTGCAACAGAAATAGTCATGATCCGACTATACAGCAATAATTATGCATAGACGCCGATACTTATGCATGCGACAGGCAGGGAGTATTCGAAAGGCCTGGGAACAAAGGGAATCCCTAGGATGGTTGGAGCAGCCGGAGGCCGGAGACGCCGGCCCGGGAAGGGGAAGCAATGACGCACGCAATCGTCGCACGCCAGGCAGGCGGACCGGAAGTACTGGAGTACACGGAGGTTGATCGGCCGGTCCCCGGCCCCGGACAGTTGCTGGTCAAGGTCGGAGCGGCCGGGATCAACTTCATTGATACCTACAAGCGCGGCGGTGTCTACAAGGTCCAGTACCCCTTCATCCCCGGCTCCGAAGCCGCCGGCACAGTGGAGGCGGTGGGTGACGGGGTGACCGCGTTCACCGCCGGCGACCGCGTGGCCACGGCGGAGGGCATTAAGTGTTACGCGGAGTATGCGCTGGTGGATGAGGACGCCGCGCTTCCGGTCCCGGCCGGGCTGGATGACTTCACCGCAGCAGCCCTCCCCCTGCAGGGCATGACGGCGCATTACCTGATGAACTCCACCTTCAAGGTGGAACCCGGCCACACCGTCCTGCTGCATGCCGGGGCCGGCGGTGTGGGGCTGCTCCTCATCCAGCTGCTGAAGGCCCGCGGCGCCCAGGTCATCACCACCGTGTCCACCGACGAAAAGGAACAGCTGGCCCGTAAGGCCGGAGCTGACCACGTGCTGCGGTACGAAGGCTTTGCGGCGCGGGTCCGGGAGATTACCGGCGGCACCGGCGCGGACGTGGTGTACGACGGCGTTGGCAAGGACACGTTCGACGGCTCACTGGAGGCACTTCGGATCCGGGGAACCCTGGTGCTCTTCGGCGCCGCGTCCGGCCCTGTCCCGCCGGTGGATCCGCAGCGCCTCAATGCCGGCGGCTCGCTGTTCGTGACCCGGCCCACCATGGGGCACTACCTCCAGGATGCCGCCGAGCGGCGGTGGCGCTCGGGCGAAATTTTCGCAGCCGCGGCTGATGGCACCCTCAAGGTCCGCGTCGGCGGGCGCTACCCGCTGTCCCAGGCAGAGCAGGCGCACCGGGACCTCGAAGGCCGCCGCACCACTGGCAAGGTAGTACTGGTTCCCTGAGGCCGGGCCACCCCGGCTGAACATGCGGTGAACTGCCGGTCCCCCCGGAGCGGCGGAACCCGGCGCGCCGGACACCTGTTGTTCACCTTGCCGAGGCAAAATGCCCGGGTGACTCAGCAGCAGGTCCCTCTTGGGGATATCCATTCCGGCGCCACGCCGGCCGCTCCCCATGCATCCGGCGGTTCGCAGGCCGACGGCTCCCCCGGACCGCTGCCTGAAGGGGCTTCAACTCCGGGTTCGGCGCAACCTGAGGGCGCGCACGCACCGCAGTTCCCTGGGTCTCCGGCCGCCCCGCCCGTCCGGACGCTGATCGATATCCTCCAGGACTCCGCCGCCCGTTTCCCCGACGCCTCGGCGCTCGACGACGGCCTTGTGTCCCTCAGTTACGCCCAGCTCATGGACGAAGTACGGTCTGCCGGCCTCCGCCTCCACCAGGCTGGCCTCGGTGCGGGCGACCGGATCGGCGTGCGGATTCCTTCGGGCACCAACGAGTTGTATGTGTCGATCCTGGCCGTTTTGTTGGTGGGCGCGGCGTACGTCCCCGTTGACGCGGACGATCCCGACGAACGGGCCCGGCTGGTTTTTGACGAGGCCGAGGTCGCCGCCGTCCTGGAAGGCGGGCGGGTGATCAGGCCCGGCACCGCGGGAGGCCGCCGCACAGGGCCCTTTGCGGGCGCCCGCCCACCTGTGCCGGATGACGATGCCTGGATCATCTTCACGTCCGGCTCCACAGGGACACCCAAGGGCGTGGCGGTCCAGCACCGCTCGGCCGCAGCGTTCGTGGACGCGGAGGCGAGGATTTTCCTGCAGGTCGACCCCCTGGGACCCCAGGACCGGGTGTTGGCCGGGCTCTCCGTGGCCTTCGACGCTTCGTGCGAGGAAATGTGGCTGGCCTGGCGGCACGGTTCGTGCCTGGTCCCCGCACCACGTGCCTTGGTCCGTACGGGCATGGACCTTGGCCCCTGGCTGATCAACCACGGCATCACCGCCGTGTCCACCGTGCCCACCCTCGCGGCACTCTGGCCGGCCGAGTCCCTGGAAAACGTCCGCCTGCTCATCTTCGGCGGTGAGGCCTGCCCTCCCGAACTGGCGGAGCGCCTTGCCGTGGAAGGCCGCGAGGTCTGGAATACCTATGGTCCCACCGAAGCGACAGTGGTGGCCTGCGCGGCCCCCCTCACCGGCTCCGGCCCCGTACGGATTGGCCTGCCCCTGGATGGCTGGGACCTCGCCGTCGTCGACGCCCACGGCATTCCGGTGGCCGAAGGCCGGACAGGTGAGCTGATCATCGGCGGCGTCGGCCTGGCCCGGTACCTTGACCCAGCCAAGGACGCCGAAAAGTACGCTCCCATGGCCAGCCTGGGCTGGGACCGCGCCTACCGCTCCGGCGACCTTGTCCGCTTCGAGCAGGCAGGCCTCATATTCCAGGGCCGCGCCGACGAGCAGGTCAAACTGGGCGGCCGCCGGATCGAACTGGGCGAAATAGACTCCGCCATGCAAGCGCTGCCCGGTGTTGCCGGCGCAGCCGCCGCGGTGCAGACGACCGCGGCGGGCAACCAGATCCTGGTGGGCTACCTGGCGCCTGTTGCCGGCGAAGACCTGGACCTGGCTGAGGCACGCAGGCACCTGGCAGGAAACCTGCCGGCCGCGCTGGTGCCCCTCCTGACGGTGGTGGATTCGCTGCCCACCAAGACCAGCGGCAAGGTGGACAGGCACGCACTGCCCTGGCCGCTCGCCGGTGCCGGTGCTGCGGAGGCGGACGCTGCTCCCCTGAACCTCCCCGAGGACGCCACCTGGATCGTGGAGCAATGGAGCAGCATCCTGGGCAGTCCGGTGACATCGCTGGACGCGGACTTCTTCGCGTACGGCGGCGGATCCCTGTCCGCGGCGCAACTGGTGTCCGCCCTCCGGGCCCGCTACCCCACCATCACCGTCGCCGAAATCTACGCCACGCCCCGGGTGGGAGCGCTGGTGGAGCTGGCACGGCAATCACAGCCCGATGGGTCCTTCGGACCGGTACGGAACCGCACCGTGCAGCCCACCACCCTCAAATCCCAGGTGTTCCAGACGCTGATGGGCGTTCCCCTGCACATCCTGGTGGGCATGCGCTGGCTGACCTACCTGATGGCAGCCAACAACCTGTTGGCGGGCGCTGCCGGGTTCGCCGCAGCTCCCACCGTTTCTTGGTGGTGGGTGGCAGCTTCGTGGCTGGTGTTCGTCAGCCCGGCAGGCCGGATGCTGCTGGCGGTGGCCGCCGCACGGATCCTGCTGCGCGGCGTGCGGCCCGGCACATATCCGCGCTCCGGGCGGGTGCACCTCCGGCTCTGGCTGGCAGAGCAGATCCAGGACCTGGCCGGCGCCATCAGCCTCGCCAGCGCACCGTGGGTGCCCTATTACGCCCGGGCCCTCGGCGCGAAGATTGGCCGGGACGTCCAGCTGCACTCGCTGCCGCCGGTGACCGGGCTGCTGACGCTGGGCCGTGGCGCCAACGTGGAGCCGGAGGTGGATTTGTCCGGGTGGTGGATCGACGGCGACCACGTCCACATCGGCGCCGTCCGCATCGGCGCCGGCGCCTCGGTGGGCGCCCGCAGCACGCTGATGCCCGGAACGTCCATCGGCGCAGGAGCGCAGGTTGACGCGGGCTCGGCGGTCTCCGGGAAGGTCAAGGCCGGGCAGCTGGTGGCCGGGTCACCTGCCCGCCGGCAGGGCAAAGCCAGGCGTTCCGCTCCTGAAGCACCCGTCCTGGGCCCCGTGGCTGCCAAAGCCTGGTTTGGCGGATTCGCGCTGGCCTCGGCAGTACTGTCCCTGATCCCCTTCGTGTCCGCAGCAGCGGCCGCTTGGGTGGCCTACCTGTTCATCCAGGGTGGCACCTCCCTCAGCGGCGCACTGCCCCGTCTCCTGCCCGCTCTCGCGCCCGCTGCGCTCACCTGGTTCGCCACCAACGCCCTCCTCATCCTGGGCGCAACCCGGCTCCTCAGCGTTGGCATCACCGAGGGCTACCACCGGGTACGCAGCCGGGTGGGCTGGCAAATCTGGGCCACCGAACGTGTTCTCGACCTTGCCCGGGACCTGCTGTTCCCCATCTACGCCAGCCTCTTCACGCCGGTGTGGCTGCGCCTGCTGGGAGCAAAAATCGGCAAGAACGTGGAGGCCTCCACGGTGCTGCTGATCCCCAAGATGACCACCGTGGGGGAAGGTGCCTTCCTGGCGGACGACACCATGGTGGCCTCCTATGAGCTGGACGGCGGGTGGCTGCGCGTGGCCCCGGCCAAGATCGGCAAGCGGTCCTTCCTTGGCAACTCCGGGATGACCGCAGCGGGCCGGAACGTTCCCAAGAACTCGCTGGTCGCTGTCCTCTCCGCGACGCCGGCCAAGGCCAAGTCCGGCACGTCCTGGCTGGGCAGTCCGCCAGTCCGCCTCCGCCGCACAGCCATCGCCTCCGACGACACCCGCACCTTCCAGCCCCCACTGAAGCTGAAGATTGCCAGGACGCTGTGGGAGCTCTGCAGGTTCCTGCCCGTCATGCTCACGGTGGCTATTGCCGGCGGTGCCATGCTGGTCTTCGACTGGTTGGCCGCCACCTTCAACTACGGAGTGGCAGCCCTGCTCAGCGGCGTGGTCATGCTGCTGGCCGGTTTCGTGGCGGCGATCTCCGCCGTCGCCGCCAAGTGGATCCTGGTGGGACGGATCCGGGCCGGCGAGCACCCCCTCTGGAGCTCGTTCATCTGGCGCAACGAAGTGGTGGACAGCTTCATCGAGCTGGTCAGTGCACCGTGGTTCGCCCGGGCCGCGTCCGGCACCCCGGCGCTGGTCTGGTGGCTGCGGGCCCTCGGGGCGAAGATCGGGACGGGCACCTGGTGTGAAAGCTACTGGCTGCCCGAGGCGGACCTGGTGATCCTCGGCCGGAACGCCACCGTCAACCGGGGCTGCGTGGTGCAGACGCACCTGTTCCACGACAGGGTGATGAGCATTGACGCTGTTACCCTCGAAGACGGGTCCACCATGGGCCCGCACGGGGTCATCCTGCCCCAGGCCAGCGTGGGTGCCGGCGGAACGGTGGGTCCCGCGTCCCTGGTAATGCGCGGCGAGTCCGTCCCTGCGGCCACGTATTGGATGGGCAACCCTGTCAGTCCGTGGAACGGCCCTGCCACACCGTCTGCCTAGCAACCGAAGGTCGCCATGAGTTCTCCAGCATCAGCCGCCCGCGGCAGCGTGGCCGCGTCCAGCGGTGCTGCCCCCGATCCCTACATGCCCGGCGCCGGCACCAACGCCTACCGGGTGGAACGCTACGAACTGGACTTGGACTACCGCGTGGCCAGCAACCGACTGAGCGGCAAGGCGGTGCTGCACGGCGTCGCCTGCGTGCCGACGTCGGCCATTGTCCTTGACCTGGTGGGGCTCCGCGCCACCAAGGTCCAGCTCAATGGCAGGGCAGTGCGGTTCAACCAGCGCGCCGAGCAGCTGGTGGTCTCAACCCCGGCTCCCCTCCAAGCGGACGAGCCCTTCACCCTCGAAGTCCGGTACGGGGGCAGCCCCTCGCCCCGGCGCGGCCTGTGGGGCGAAGTGGGCTGGGAAGAACTGACCGACGGCGTGCTGGTGGCCGGGCAGCCCAACGGCGCACCATCCTGGTTTCCGTGCAACGACCATCCCCGCGACAAGGCCAGCTACAGGTTCACGGTAACCACCGACGCGAACTACCGCGCCGTCTGCAACGGGGTGCTGCAGGCCCGCACCACCCGGTCCAGCCGGGAAACCTGGGTGTACGAGCAGGCTGAGCCGATGCCCGCGTACCTTGCCACCGTGCAGATCGGCCGGTACGGACTGCTGGAACTCGATGCCGGGCGTTCAGCGCCGCAGGTGCCGCAGTCCGTGGCCGTCTCCCCCGCTCTCGCCGACCAGGCACGCGCCGGGCTGGCGCTGCAGCCGGCCATGATGCGGACGTTCAGCAGCTGCTTTGGGCCATATCCGTTCGCCGGCCACACGGTGGTGGTCACCGAGGATGAGCTCGAGATACCGCTTGAAGCCCAGGGGCTCTCCATCCTGGGCCCCAACCACCTGACCGCGGACTGGGAGTCGCAGCGGCTGATCGCCCACGAGCTCTCGCACCAGTGGTTCGGTAACTCCCTGACCGCCGCCAGCTGGCAGGACATCTGGCTCCACGAGGGCTTCGCCTGCTATGCCGAGTGGATCTGGTCCGAGGAGGCCGGCGTGATGTCTGTCGCTGCCCGGGCAGGTGCCGCGTGGCGGGGGCTGAAGGCCGATGCGCAGGACCTTTTGGTGGGCGATCCGGGGCCGCAGCACATGTTCGATGACCGGGTTTACAAGCGGGGCGCCCTGGCGGTGCACGCCGTCCGCATGGCAGTGGGTGACCTGGCGTTCTTTGCGCTGCTGCAGGAGTGGACCGCCACCCACCGGCACGGCTCGGTCAGCACGCATGACTTCATCATGGCCGTGGACCGCGCCACCGCCATCGACACCGAAGCGTTGCTGCACCCGTGGCTGTATGAGGAACTACTGCCGCCGCTGCCGGCAGGCTGATGCCCCGTTCCGGTGCTGCCTAAGGGCGCCCGGGCGTAACGGAAAGCGCGACGGCGGCCGCCAGCTGCGCGGGCAGCCCGGTTTCCGCGGAGGCAAGGTCCCTCAGGCCCGGCAGTCCGCGCACGTCCAGGGACGAGGGCGCTGTACGGAGCCCCTCGCCGGTCATCTTCAGCCACGCTTCCTTCCGGGCCCACAGTTTCGCCTGGGCGGCCAGCCGCCCTTCCGGCGGCACGCTCCGGACGTCCCGGTGTTCGGCGGCGGTCAACGCCAGCTCGGCAAATCCACTGAAGCCGGTATGGGCCGGATCCTCAATGTCCACGCCGAGGCGCACGTCCGGCCCTGCGTCCGGGACGGCGGCCAGCAAAGTCCAGCCGGCGGCCCGGGAGAGGCTCAGTGCCAGCGGCAGCCGGGTGCTCCGGTAGGAGTAGCCGGGCCTGCCGTGGCTGAGGTCCGCGCCTGAGCCGCATTGCGGGCAGCAGTAGCAGGCAACCAGGCTGGTTTCGGCGAGGCCCAGCAGGTCAGCGGCGAACCGGCGCTGGGCCAGGCGGGAGGCCAGGAACCGGTGGCCGGCCGTCGGCTCCATGGCGCGGGCGCGGTGAAGCTCGGTGCCGTCCAGGAGCCGTTCCGAGTCCTGCATCAGCCCGGCGGCATCACCGGCAAGCGAAAAGGGCGGGTCGGCGTGAACCACAAGCTGTGGAGTCATGCCGTCCCGCCCTTTGTATCGCCAGCCGGACCAGCGACTAGCGCTGGACTGCCCCGAAGCGCACGGCGGCCAGTGCCACGGCGCCCTCGCGGGCGGCGGACGCCTCGTCAGCCGTCAAGGTGCGGTCCGCGGCGCGGAACCGCAGGCCGAACGCCAGTGACTTCTTGCCGTCTTCGATGCCCTTGCCGGAGTACACGTCGAACAGGGCGACGTCCTCCAGCAGTTCGCCGGCGCCTTCCCGGAGTACGTCGAGGACGTCGTCCGCGGGCACATCGGCGGGGACCACCAGGGCCACGTCCTGGGTGGCCAGCGGGAACGTGGAAATATGGCGGGCCACGATTACGTCCGGGGCCGCGTCGAACAGGGCGTCGGCGTTGATCTCCAGCGCCACCGAGCGGGCAGGCATGTCAGAGGCTGCCAGCAGCTTGGGATGCAGCTCACCGGCGTAACCCACTGTCTCGCCCGTCCGCAGCGACAAGCGTGCGGCGCGGCCCGGGTGGAATGCCTGGTGGCTGCCCTGGCTGGCGACGAGGTCCACCCCAAGGACGTCCCCGGCGAGGCGGGCGATGTCCAGGGCGTCCGCCCAGTCCCACAACCGGGGTTCGTGCCCTGCGGCGGCCGGGGAATCATGCCCGGTCAGAACAGCGGCGACGTGGAACGGCTGGTCCGGGACGCCGTCGTACAGCGCATCCAGCACCTCGTCGGCCGGCTTTGCTCCGAGCGGCGGAATGGAGGCGGTGCCCATGGTGCTGCCGGGCAGGAAGACAAGCCCGGACTCGAAGATGGCGAGGTCGCGGAAGCCACGGGAGTGGTTCCGCTTGGCCACCTCGATCAGGCCCGGCAGGACGGAGGTGCGCAGGAAGCCCTGCTCTTCGCTGATGGGGTTGGCCAGCTTAAGCGCGGGCCGGCCGGCTCCCTGTTCCGCAACGCCGAACGTGTCGTTGGCGGCCTTGGAGACGAACGGGTAGGACAGGACCTCGGTGAGCCCGGCGTCCGCCAGCGCCTGGATGAGCCGCCGGCGCTGCTGCTGCAGGCGCGTCAGGCCACGCCCCGGAGGAGCCACCGGCAGCGTGGCGGGAATCTTGTCGTAGCCCACCAGCCGGGCGATTTCCTCGGACAGGTCTTCCTTGGTCTCGAGGTCGTGCCGCCAGCTCGGCGCTGTGACCGTCCAGCCTCCGTCGTTCTTTTCCACCGCGGCGCCGAGGTCCTCCAGGGCGGTGACGATCTGCTCTTCCGGGAAGTCGATACCGATCCGGGCGGCCGCGAACCCTGCGGGCAGCTCGATGGTGACCGTTTCCGGTGCGGTTCCGACGTCCGTTCCGGCTTCGTCGGCAGTGCCTCCGGCCAGCTCCACCAGGAGGTCCACGACGCGCTGGGCAGCAATGCCGGCCACGTGCCAGTCCACGCCGCGCTCGAAGCGCTTGGACGCTTCGGACGGCAGCTTGTGCCGGCGGCGGGAACGGCTGATGGACACTTCATCGAAGTGGGCTGCCTCAACCAGGATGTTCGACGTCGTATCGCCCACCTCTGTTGCCGCGCCGCCCATCACGCCGGCGATGCCGATGGGGCCGGAGTCGTCGGTGATCAGCAGGTCCTCGGGATCGAGGGTGCGTTCCTTGTCATCGAGAGTGGTGATCTTCTCGCCCGCGGTTGCGCGGCGCACCACGATGTCCCCGGACAGCTTGTCCAGGTCGTAGCAGTGCGTGGGCTGGCCCAGTTCGAGCATGACGTAGTTGGAGATATCCACCGGCAGCGAGATGGAGCGGATTCCGGCGAGGCGCAGGCGGGACGCCATCCATGGCGGGGTGGGCCGGCTGGGGTCCAGGCCGCGGACGGTGCGCGCCACGAAGCGGTCGCAGCCGGGCTTGCCGTAGATGGGGGCGTCATCGTTGAGCTTGACGCCGTAGCCGCAGGACAGCACGCCAGGAGCCTGCACCTTGCTGGCGGGGTCCGTGAAGGTGGTTCCCGTGGCGTGCGCGTACTCGCGCGCCACGCCGCGGATGGAGAAGGCGTAGCCCCGGTCCGGGGTGACGTTGATTTCGGCTGCCTGGTCATAGAGGCCCAGCAGTTCCATCGCGTCCGTGCCGATTTCCGGATCAAGGCCGATGCGGGAGAGGACCAGGATGCCGTCGTGGTCCTCGCCGATGCCCAGCTCACGGACCGAGGCGATCATGCCGGCGGAGAGGTGGCCGTACGTCTTGCGGGCAGAGATGCGGAAGTCACCCGGCAGGACGGCGCCCGGGAGCGTGACCACTACCTTGTCGCCTTCCACGAAGTTGTGGGCGCCACAGATGATGCCTTGGACTCCGGAAGGGTCGATGCCCTCTCCGGTCAGGGTCTGCTCCGCGCCTTCGGGAACCACGCGGACCTGGCACCAGTTGATGGTCTTGCCGTTGGTCTGCGGTTCCTTGACCAGGCTCAGGACCTGGCCCACCACAATTGGCCCCTGCAGGGTATCGGTGGGACGGTGGACGTCCTCTTCCTCGAAGCCGACCTTGACCAGTTCTTCCATGACGTCTTCGGCCGTGGCGCCGGCCGGTACCTCTGCGAATTCACGCAGCCAGGAAAGTGGGATACGCACTGTTAGATCTCCATCCCGAAGTGCTCGCTGAAACGTACATCGCCTTCGATCATGTCGCGCATGTCGCTGACCTCATTGCGGAACATGAGGGCACGCTCGATGCCCATGCCGAAGGCGAAACCTGAATAAACATCGGGGTCGATGCCGGCAGCGCGGAGGACGTTGGGGTTGACCATGCCGCAGCCGCCCCACTCGATCCAGCGCGGACCGCCCTTGGCGCCCGGGTGGAAGATGTCCAGTTCCGCAGACGGCTCGGTGAACGGGAAGTAGTTGGGCCGCAGCCTGACCTTCGCTTCGTCGCCGAACATCTGCCGGGTGAAGTGCTCCAGGGTGCCGAGCAGGTCTGCCATGGACAGTCCCTTGTCGATGGCCAGGCCCTCGAACTGGTGGAACACCGGGGTGTGCGTGGCGTCGAGTTCATCGGTGCGGAACACTTTGCCCGGGCACAGGACATAGATGGGCAGATCGCGTTCCAGCATGGAACGGACCTGGACGGGGGACGTGTGCGTGCGCATGAGGAGGTGCGCCTCGGGCGGCTCCACGAAGAACGTGTCCTGCATTTCCCGTGCCGGGTGGTCCGGCTTGAAGTTCAGGGCGTCAAAGTTGAACCATTCCGATTCCACCTCCGGGCCTTCGGCGATTTCCCAGCCCATGCCCACGAAAATGTCAGAAACGCGGTCCTGCAGGGTGGACAGCGGGTGCCGGGCACCGGCACGACGACGGCGGGGCGCGGCGGTGACGTCCACAGTCTCTTCGAGGAGTATCCGTGCGTCGTTCTCGGCTTCCAGCACCGCGGTACGGTCGGCGAGCGCCTTGTTAACCCGACCGCGGGACGCGCCCATCAGCTTCCCGGCGAGCGCCTTCTGGTCCTTGGGGAGCCTGCCGATTTCACGGTTGGCCAGGCTGAGCGGGGACTTCTCCCCCGTATGCGCAAGCCTCACCGCCTTCAGCTCGTCAAGGGTGGCGGCACCGGCGATGGCGGTGACGGCCTGGTCTACAGCGGCGTTGATGGCGGCTTCATCCGTGGGGTTCGGGATGGCATCGCCCGGCAAAGTTTCAGTCATCTACTGTTCTTAGCTACGAGTTCGTTGGCTGCCGGCGAACAGGGCAGCCTGCACGGTTTCCCGGCGGCGCGTCCGTCACTGGCAGGTCATGGATGAATGCCCGTGGATTCCGTTCAGTAATCCAGCGCATTCAATGACCAGGGCAGGGCCAGCCGGAAAACCGGCAGCCACTGCCCTCCAGTCTAGTAGAACGCTCCGGCTACCATGGCCTCATGACATTGCGGCAGCGCCCCGGACGCCTGCAGCACCTGCGCCTGCAACACCTACGGCGTCGGCTCCTGCGCGCCCACCACCTGCGCCGGCACTCCCTGACAGCCGGCCAGCGGGCCAGGCAGGCAGCCAACCTGGCCAACGGCAGCACGCTGCTGGGCCTGGCTGTGGCCGGCGCTGCCCGTACCCGCCTGCAGCGCGGTCCGCGCGGCCTGGTCCTGGCCGCCGGGTATGGGTGGCCGTTGCCGGTTGCCGGAGCATTCACCCTGGGCAACGTGGTGCTGTGCCGCTGTTCCACGGAGGCCTTGCTGGACCGGCCGGAGCTGCTGGGGCACGAGGAGAAGCACTGCTCCCAATACGCCTGGTGCCTGGGCCTTCCCTTCATCCCCTTATATCTGCTGGCCGCGGGGTGGTCGATGCTGCGGACAGGTAATCCGGGGACGGGCAACGTCTTTGAGCGGCGGGCGGGCCTGCTGGCGGGCGGCTATCCGGTACACGGAAAGCGGAGCTGGTCATGACGCCGCCAGACACCCCCTCACCCCTGCATGATGGCAGCGTGACCGTCACCGGGTCTGGCTGGGCCGAGGCCGCTCCGGATGTGGCGCTTGTTTCGATCGGCGTGGAATGCCGCCGCGATTCCGTTGAGACTGCCTACTCTGCGGCGGGGAGCGCCCTGGCGGCCGTCACAGCAGCTTTCCGTGGGCATGGCGTTGCCGCTGCGGACCTAAGGACGGCCGGGCTGAACGTCAGGGCAGACCTTGTGTGGCGGGAGGGCGAAGGCCAGCGGGTCGCAGGGCATGTCGCTGCCAGCACCCTTGCTGTGCAGCTGCGGGATGTTGCGGCGGCTTCGCGCATTATTTCCGATGCCGCTGCAGCCGGTGGCAATGATGTCCGGCTCAACGGCCTGACCTTCTCAATTTCGGATCCGTCTGCGGTCAAAGAGCGTGCCCGGGCAGCTGCCTGGGAGGATGCAAGGGCCGCTGCCGTACAGTACGCCGCCCTTGCCTCCGCCGCGCTGGGCAGTGTCCTGTCCGTGTCCGAGCTCCCCGCGGGGCACGACCCCGTTCCCGTGGCGGGGATCCAGCGCATGGCCGCGGCGGAAAGCGTCTCCGTGGAGCCGGGGGAAAGCCGGGTGGACGCAGCAGTCACTGTGGTCTGGGAGCTCATAGCCGGGCAGTAACGGCCGGGCCGCCTTGACATTCATTCGAACATGTTTTCGAATGAATGTATGAGATGGGACGCGCAGGCGCTGCTGCAGGCACCCGGGGATGGCTCCGCCGCCTCCCCCGCACTACTACCGCTTGCCGGCTTGGTCCGTTCCGTCACTACACCGGAGTTCGCGGGCATCACTTTCCACGAGGTCACCGCAAAGTCCGTGCTGAACAGGGTCCCGGCCGGTTCAAAGATGCCGTTTGAGTGGACCGTGAATCCCTACCGCGGCTGCAGCCATGCCTGCGTTTACTGCTTTGCCCGCAAGAGCCACACCTACCTCGATTTTGACGCCGGCCTGGACTTCGACAGCCAGGTGGTGGTCAAGGTCAACGCGGCGGAAGTCCTGCGCAAGGAGTTGGCCAAGCCCTCCTGGACGCGGCCGCAGGTGGCGCTGGGAACCAACACCGATCCCTACCAGCGTGCGGAAGGCAGGTACCGGCTGATGCCCGGCATCATTACGGCGCTGGCTGACTCCGGCACTCCCTTGTCCATCCTGACCAAGGGAACGCTGCTGGCGCGCGATATTCCGTTGCTGAAGAGTGCGGCAGCACAGGTCCCTGTGGGCCTGGGCATTTCACTGGCCATGACGGACGAGGCCCTTTCCGAGGCCATAGAACCGGGCACGCCGGGTCCGCGGGCGCGGCTCAGGCTCGTGTCCAGGCTCCGTGAGGCGGGCCTTCCGTGCGGCGTCATGGCGATGCCTATCCTGCCGTGGCTCTCGGACAGCGACGAAGCCCTGGACGCACTTTTCGCTTCGCTGGCCGCAGCAGGCGCCACCGGAGTCAGCGCGGGCGCCCTGTACCTCAAACCCGGCACCCGGGAATGGTTCATGAAGTGGATCGCCGCAAACCATCCCGGGCTGGCCGGCCGCTACCGCCGCCTCTACGGGTCAGGCTCCTACGCGTCCAAGGAGTACAGAACCTGGCTGGCGGGTAAAGTGCGCTACTTCAAGGCACGGCACGGCTTTGCCTTCTCGTCCGGGTTCAGCCACCGGGACCTTGATCCCCGCGATGAGGAGGCCGAGTACCCCGCAGGCATCATCCCTGAAGCACGGCAGGGGCACGGTGCAGGCAATTCCGCCCCGCATGGTGGTGCTGCGGGGACTCAGCAGGCCCTCTTCTAGTTCAGCGCCCTTCGGCCGGAACGGCCAGGGATGCGAGCAACGCGCGGACAATCGGGAAATCCGCCGGTATCCATGGCAACGCCAGGACGGCATCCGGGACGTCCAGGGGCAGCCAGCTCAACTGGTCATGGTCCTCCAGCGGTCGTGGCTCCCCGGAGGTAATCTCTGCCGACCAGACGCGCATGGCTGCACGGTCGTTCAGCGGCCAGCCGCCGGGTCCGTCAGCAGGAAGCTCCGCCCCGAGGCGGACAACGACGCCGAGTTCCTCCAGCAACTCCCGCCGGAGGGCGGCCTCGGGTTCCTCGCCGGGCTCCACCTTGCCACCGGGGAACTCCCACAGGCCCGCCAACTTTTCCGGGGCATTGCGCCGCGCCACCAGCAGCATGGATGGCTGGTCCAGCCGGTCCACCACCGCACCGCCCACCACCTGTATCAGTTCAGTCACCGCTCCAGTCTATGGGGGACAATGGGATCACCGGCCGGGCTTCCCGGGGAATATCCGTCCCCCGGAGGCAGTTGACCAAATCCGGGCCCGTGGTCATCCGGCCCGTGCAGCCCCACCGTCGTGGCATGTGTTTCTTCCATCGGCAATCCACTTCGGAAAGCAGGCTTATGAGCAGCGCCACCCAAACGTCCACGGCAGGCCCCCTGACCTCCCGCAACCTGGCGCTGGCGATTCTTTCGCTGGCCATGGGCGGTGTGGGCATCGGTGTTACCGAGTTCACCATGATGGGCCTGCTGAAAGAGGTGGAACAGGGGCTGGACATCAGCACGCCGGAGGCCGGCCACCTGATTTCCGCCTACGCCCTGGGCGTGGTGGTGGGCGCGCCGCTGCTGGCTGCTGTTGGTGCGCGGCTGCCGCGCAAACAGCTCGCCCTGGGCCTGCTGCTGTTCTTCACGGTGGCAAACCTGACGTCGTTCGTGGCTCCCGACTACGGCACCATGCTGGTGTCGCGCTTCGCTGCCGGCCTTCCGCACGGTGCGTTCTTCGGTGTTGCGGCGGTCATCGCCGCGTCCCTCGTTCCGCCCACCCGCCGCGGCTGGGCGATTTCCATGGTAATGGCCGGATTGAGCATCTCCAACGTGGTGGGCGTGCCGTTCGCCACCTGGCTCGGGCAGACGTACGGCTGGCGGCTGCTGTTCGTCCTGGTCGGTTTTATCGGGCTGCTGACCCTTGCGATGGTCTGGCGCTTTGTACCCTTTCAGGCTGCCCACCCCGATGCGAGCATCAGGCGTGAGCTCGGCGCTTTGAAGCGGCTGCAGGTGTGGCTGGCCATCCTCATCGGCGTGGTGGGTTTTGGCGGCTTCTTTGCCACTTACACCTACATCGCACACACCATGACCACGGTGGCCGGGATCCCATCGTCGCTGATTCCCCTGGTGGTGGCCCTGTACGGCCTCGGCATGGTGGCAGGCAACATCGTGGGCGGAAGGCTTGCCGACAAGTCGGTCATGGGAACCCTGTACAAGGTTCTGCCCGCCATCGCAGTTGCCCTGGTGGTCTATGCCGTCGCGGTGCACTGGCCGTGGTCGGCACTGATCATGGTGTTCGTGGTGGGCGCCGCCGGGTCCATGCTGATCCCGGCACTGCAGACCCGGCTGCTGGACGCCTCCCCCGATGCCCCGTCGCTGGCATCCTCGCTGAACCACGCGGCGCTGAATGTCGCCAATGCCCTGGGCGCTTTCCTCGGCGGCCTCGTCATCGCCCTCGGGTGGGGATATGTGGCTCCCGCTTTGGTAGGTGCCGTCCTTGCGGTCCTGGGCTTCGGCGTCGCCGTCCTCAGTGGCGTGCTGGAACGCCGGAAGCCGCTGACGGCCTGAATTCCCGGCGTGCGCGGCAGCCGGTGGGGTTCGCTGTCCTACCGGTCTTCCAGCGCGGACGTCCGCTGCAGGTCAGGCTCCAGGTAAATCACACGCGCTATGGGGACAGCGGTGCGGATCCTTGCCTCCGTGGCGTCGATCTCCGTGGCGATCTGTTCTCCTGTGGAGGACCTGCTGACGGCTATCTTGGCCGCCACCAGGAGTTCTTCCGGCCCCAGATGGAGCGTCTTGAGGTGGATCAGCCGGCCGCCGTCGGACTCGATGGCGGCCGTGATCTTTTCGACGTCCTGCCGCGTGGCGGACTCCCCCACAAGCAGCGACTTTGTTTCCAGCGCCAGCACAGCCGCGATGGCGACCAGCAGCAGGCCGATCATGGCGGTTCCCGCGGCATCCCACAGCCCGTTGCCGGTCAGGAGAGTCATCCCTACGCCGATCAGGGCAAATGCCAGGCCCAGCAGGGCGCCGAAATCCTCGAGCAGGATCACCGGCAGCTCCGGCTGCTTGGCGCTGCGGACGAACTTCACCCAGGATTGCGAGCCGCGGGAGCGGTTCGATTCGCGGATCGCCGTCCGCAAGGAGAAGCCCTCAGCCAGGATGGCACCCACCAGGACGGCCAGCGGAACCCACCAGAAATCGCCTTCGATCGCGTGCGGATCGAGGAACTTCTCCCAGGCTTCGAACAGCGCGAAAAGGCCACCGACGCTGAACAGCACGATGGAGACGATAAACGCGTAGATGTACCGCTCACGTCCGTACCCGAAGGGGTGCTGGGGACTGGCGGCCCGCTGCGACTTCTTGCCGCCCACCAGCAGCAGGAGCTGGTTTCCGGAATCGGCGACGGAGTGGATCGCTTCGGCGAGCATCGACGATGACCTGGTCAGGAAGAATGCAACGAACTTCAATGCCGCGATGGACAGGTTGGCGGCCAGCGCCGCAATGATCGCTTTGTTTCCGCCATGTGCTGCCACGGTGGCCCCCTCCAAGGTTCGGGATAGTCGCATCACCGGTCCGGCTTCGTTTTCCGGCCATGCATACCCTACCCACGGTGCGTCCCCGCATGCAGCAGGCACAAGGCCCGCCGCCTGCTGACTTTGCAGGCCCGTTATGTTAGCTTGAGCGTCATCGGGACCATCACGTTCCCGTGAATATATGAGGAGGAAACATGGGTTTTCTTGCTTGGATTATTCTCGGCCTGATCGTTGGGGCCATTGTTAAAGCCGTCATGCCCGGCACGGTCGGCGGCGGTTGGGTCACCAGCCTGGTTCTGGGTGTGGTGGGCGCCATCGTAGGCGGCTGGATTGGCAGCCTCCTGTTCAACCGGGGCGATCTTGGCTTCTTTGACCTCGGAACCTGGATTCTCGCTATTGTTGGCGGCCTTGTGGTCGCCGGCATCTACGGAGCAATCACTGGCCGCGGCAAGGCAACCCGCGCGCCCTAGAAGGCACCGTTAGCGGAATCTGCCGCTATCCAGGGCCCCGGATCTTCCGGGGCCTTTACTTTTGTCCGGAGGCACCATGACCTTGTTCAGAAGCAACAGGCGTCAGTTGCGCTGGGACCTGGCACTCGCATACAGGCAGACAGTGGCAGCCGTTCCCAGGTTCAGGCTTTCGGCCCCTCCGTAGACGGGCACGGCCACCCGGTGGTCAGCCAGTTCAAGCTCTGCCGCGGAGAGCCCCTGCGCCTCGTTGCCGAACAGCCAGGCAGTAGGCCCGCCGAGGTCGTACGCCGAGTCGGGGCCGGAGCCCGTCAGCCGGCGCCTGGCGCTTTCGTCCTGGAGGGCATCCAGGTTCAAAGACCCGTACCCGTCAGCAGCGAGGATGCCTATCCCGCGCGCCTTGCACGCCTCCGCGAGGTCAGCAACTTCAGCGCCCAGGACAACGGGCAAATGGAACAGTGAACCTGCTGTGGAGCGGACCGCCTTGGGATTGTAGATGTCAACGCTGGACCCGGTCAGCACCACTGCGTCAGCACCGGCGGAATCGGCGGCGCGGAGCACCGTCCCGGCGTTTCCGGGGTCACGCACCTGGCACAGAACGGCAATCAGGCGGGGACCGGCGTCGAGCACGGACTCCAGCGACACATCAACGAACCTGCAGACGGCGATGATGCCCTGCGGATTGACAGTGTCTGCCATGGCTGCCAGGACCTCATCCGTGGCCAGCCAGGCGTTTGTCCCGTCAGCCAGTTCCTCGAACTCCGGAAAGCGGTCCAGGCACGCCTCGCTGGCATACACATCGGTGACAACGCCCGGGGAACCCGCTGCAAGCCGCTCCTGGTGGAGCCTCAGGGCCTCGCGGACCGACTGCGGGCCTTCGGCCAGGAAGTGGCCGCGCTTTAAACGGGCCGGGCGCCCTGCAAGTTTCGCCACGTCACGCACCCGATCGGCTCGGGGATTGGACAGTGGGGAATCTTGCGGGCGCCCGGTTTTGTTCATACAAGAACTCTAGTGGCTGGTGCCACCGGCTCCTGAACCGCCCCTGGGGGCAGCGGCTGCTTACTCGGCAGCAGCCTCGGCGGCGACAGCCTTCTTGCGCGTGGCCGGCTTCTTCGCAGCCTTGGGGGCGGCAGCAGCCTGGACAGCGGGAGCGGAGGTGTCAGCAGGCAGGGAGTCCTTGGCAACCTTGACCAGCGCAGCGAAGGCGTTGGCGTCGGAGACGGCCAGTTCAGCCAGCATGCGGCGGTCAACCTCGACCTCGGCGGCCTTCAGGCCCTGGATCAGGCGGTTGTAGGTCAGGCCGTTGGCGCGGGAAGCCGCGTTGATGCGCTGGATCCACAGGCGGCGGAAGTCGCCCTTCTTCTTCTTGCGGTCGCCGTAGCTGTACACAAACGAGTGCAGCAGCTGCTCTTTGGCCTTGCGGTACAGGCGTGAACGCTGTCCACGGTAGCCCTTTGCGCGTTCAAGGATAACCCGGCGCTTCTTGTGGGCGTTGACCGCCCTCTTCACACGTGCCACGTGCGTACTCCTTCGAAAATCTGATCCCAAGCATCTGTCACCGGATGTTCCGGTGGCCTGAGAAGGCTTTTTGGCAATTGACCGACTACCGGACGGCAGTCAGCCAGGAAACTTGGAAATTAGATGCCGAGCATCTTCCGGATGACCTTGGCGTCGCCCTTGAAGACGATCTTGTCGCCGGCGAGGCGACGGGTCAGCCTGGAGGACTTGTGCTCGAGGTAGTGGCGGCGGTTGGCCTGCTGGCGGCGCAGCTTGCCACTGCCGGTCAGCTTGAAGCGCTTCTTAGCACCGCTGTGGGTCTTCATCTTCGGCATGGGAACCGATCTCCTTACGTATCCGCAGGCTATGCCTGCAGCTCTATCGCGCAGCCGCCCGGGGGCGGCCTGCTGGTTGCTGTCTGCCGATGGCCGGAGCCGTCGGCAGCTGTGGACTAAGTGGTCTTCTTACCCGATGGCTTAGGTGCTGCCTTCGGGGCAGGACGCGCGGCCGGCTTCGGTGCAGCAGGTCTGGCCACCGGCTTCGGCGGAGCCGGGACAGCCGCAGGCTTCGGAGCCGCCACCGGCTTGGGCGCCGGGGCCGCTGCCTTGGGGGCTTCCTGCTTGGGCGCCGGGGCCGCAGCTTTGGGGGCTTCCTGCTTCGGCGCCGGGGCCGCAGCCTTGGGGGCTTCCTGCTTGGGGGCTTCCCGCTTCGGAGCCTCCTGCTTCGGAGCCTCCTGCTTCGGAGCTTCTTCGGCAGGAGCCTCGGCAACGGCCTCTTCGGGTGCTTCCGCAGTTACCTGCTCAGCCTCGGCCGGTGCTTCCGCCTCGGTGGAAAGAGTGAAGCCCTCGGGCAGCAGATCCGCCAGCGACTGGGTCATGGGAGCATCGTCCTTGCCGGACGTGTCCACCCGGCCCGCAGCCTTGGCTTCATTCTCGGCCTTGGCTTCAGCGCGCTGGGTGGCACGGCGGGCCTCCGCCTTGGCTTCTGCCTTGTTCTTCAGCGGACCAACCACCATGACCATGTTGCGGCCGTCGATGCGGGGGCTGGACTCAACCACGCCGACTTCAGCGACGTCATCGGCGAAGCGCTGGAGCAGGCGGATGCCCATCTCCGGACGCTGCTGCTCGCGGCCGCGGAACTGGATCATGGCCTTGACCTTGTCCCCGGCGCCGAGGAAGCGCAGTGCGTGCCCGCGCTTGGTCTCGTAGTCGTGGGTGTCGATCTTCAGGCGGAAGCGGATTTCCTTCAGAACAGTGTTCGTCTGGTTCTTCCGTGCTTCACGTGCCTTGACCGCGGCTTCGTACTTGTACTTGCCGAAGTCCATCAGCTTGCACACCGGAGGCTTCGCCTGAGGTGCAACTTCAACGAGATCAAGGTCGGACTCGGCAGCCAGACGGAGGGCATCCTCAATACGGACGATTCCTACCTGTTCACCTGCAGGGCCGACCAGCCGCACCTCGGGGACGCGGATACGCTCATTGATTCTTGGCTCGCTAATGTTAAAGCTCCTGTTTTTGTCGTTGTATCCCGGCAAATAGAGAAGGCCCCCAATTGCCGGAGCAATCGAAGGCCTCATGTCAGGTTGGTGCTGCCGGGCCCGGGACGGGCCTGCATGCATTGATTCGGCGAACTGCCGGACCAATGCCCAACCGTATACCCGGCAACCTTGCGTTTCACAGGATCCTGGCGGAACCTCGGA
This sequence comes from Pseudarthrobacter sp. 1G09, assembly GCF_050038305.1. Lineage (NCBI taxonomy): Bacteria > Bacillati > Actinomycetota > Actinomycetes > Micrococcales > Micrococcaceae > Pseudarthrobacter > Pseudarthrobacter sp. 1G09. Next base: position 1,765,647 of record NZ_CP188306.1, on the reverse strand, counting down.
AACAACGGCTGACGCGGGTGGGAGAGAACTCCGCTTGCAAACTGCATGCCATTCTACAGAGAAAATTCCCGTCAGCGCCGAACAGCACTGCTGGGAACCTGGCCTGTGAGGGCAATCTCTGAAATAACGACATCCAGTCGGTCTGTGTCAAGCTTACCAGTATGAGCACCCCAGACAGTAATTCATACGTTTTCGAGCCTGCCCAGGACAGCGCCGGCAACTCCGCCGACGTCTCCCAGCAGGTCCGGGACATCTCCGAAGTTCCGGCTATCGAGGTCATCACCACCGCTGCCGTCCACCTGATGTCCGCCGCCGCCGTCAAGCTCGGCCTGGCCGCAGAAGAGAACGCCGCCGAGCTGAAGGACCTGGACGAGGCCCGCAAACTCATCACCGCCCTCGCCGGGCTGGTGACGGCCGCCGCCCCGGAAATCGGATCGCAGCACGCAGGTCCCTTGCGCGACGGCCTCCGTTCCCTGCAGCTGGCGTTCCGTGAAGAGTCACTGATCCCGGATGCTCCGGGCAAGGGTCCGGGCGAAAAGTTCACGGGCGCAGTTAACTAGCCCAGAACTCCCCCACACAGCGCGCGACGGCGGGGCGACCTTTACGGGGTCGCCCCGCCGTCGCGCTTTAAGAACCTGCGCCGCAGGACGTTGGACAGGCGGGCGGCCTTCGAGTGGCGCCGGGCCTGCCGGCCGCAAAGCTGCAGCCGGTTTGTCCGCTCAGGTCCCGGTCTGGCGGCGCCGGCGCTGCTGCAGGAGCATTCCCGCGAGGCACAGGATGACACCGGCCACCCCTACGGACACGAAGCCGCCGGAGGGGCCCGTGCTGTCAATAAAGACGCCCGCCAAGGGTGAACCCAGGGCCACCCCTGCGGTCAGCGCAGAACCGTACCAACCCATCGCTTCGCCGCGGCGCTCTTCGGACACAAGGTCGGCCACCTTCTCCGAGGCAGCGGACAGCACCGGTGCGCACAGGAGCCCGGGCAGGATGGACAGCAGGGCGAGCGTCCACGTTCCGGATGCGAAACCCATGGGAATGGTGAAGGCGGCCATTCCCAGCAGCAGCAGGATGGGCGGCACAGGCCGGTGCATGGCGCCGTAGACCAGTCCGCCCACCACGGATGCCGCGCACCAGAAGAGGAAGACAATCCCGATCTCGCCTTGGTGCCCGCCGATCTCCAGGGCCGCCACGATGCCAACGTCACTGCCGCTCAGAACCATGCCGGCACCCGCAGCAACGGCGAAGACCGCACCCACCGTAGGTGTAAACCAGGCGAAGCTGTGCGCCACCCTGCCCCTGACACCCGGGGCACGGTCCGCCGCGGCAGGCAGCAGGTCCGCCGCGGCTTCCTGCAGGTGGGCGGGCGCAGCCGAGACCACGGCGACTTCGGCCGCGTGCTGCTCATCCTCGATGCATTCCTCGGTTTGGTCCGGGCTGCGGGTGGGCGGGTTGAACCAGATCAGGAACAGCCCGGCCAGTGAAGTGGACAGGCCCACCACGGTGAGACCCGCCGTCGTATGCCCGCTCGTTGCCACCACGGCGCCGGCCGCGGGCCCGATCATGAAGACCATCTCGGTGCTGATGGCATCCAGGGCGAAAGCGGTGCGTCTCTGCTTGCCGTCGGCCAGGACACCCAGGGACTGGCGCACCACGCTGAAGATGGGCAGGGTCAGCAGGCCGCCGACGAATACCAGCGGCAGGAGCCACTGGTAGGACACGTGCGGAACGATGGACCAGATGACCGCTTCGGAGATTACGGACGGGACCAGTGCACGGCGGAGGCCGACGGTGTCCACCCGGCGCCCGCGCCAGGGTGCACCAACAGCAATACCGATCGTCATCACGGCGGCAGCAGCACCGGCAGCGGCGTATCCCTGCCCCAGGGTGAGGACGATGTGCAGGGTCAGCAGCACGCCCGCCGCAGAATGTGGAATGCGGGCAACCATGCCCACCAGCAAAAGCCTCCGGATGGGCCGGACGGCCAGCAACTCCCGGTACAGCGCGAAGTTCACGAAAAAGGTTCCTTACGTATGCCCCAGGAACCCGGGACAGCCCCGCTCCTGACAACTAGCCTGTGGCGCGCCGCAGCTTGACCTCGAGCGAATCGACCCGCTCCCCAAACAATACATTCCGGGACCACTCGGCCTGCAGCGCAGCCACCAGGTGCTGCACGCCTCCTGCGTCCAGCCCGTCCTCGAGGTAGAGCACCACTTGCAGTTCGGGTCCGGCGCCGCCGCCCGGCAGTACGGTCCCGTCGGCTGCGCGGACTGCCACTCCCCTGCCGGGCAGGAGCTCGATCCGGCGGACAGCGGGGAACGAAGCAGCGGCGGCACCCATCTCGGCCGCCAGTTCTTCGTCGGCGTAGGAGGGCAGCCAGGGTTTCTGCTGGGCCAGTGCCCACACGGCCGGCCGGCGAACCACGTAAGTGACATCTGCGCCCGGGTCCAGGACCATGAGTTCGGCACCCTCCGCGACGGCGGACAGCGCAGCCCGTGCGGCATAGACAGCCACCGGGCGGGCATCAGGATGCCAGGCACTCAGGGCCTCCGTTGATGTAAAGGCCGGCAGCGCGGTCCTGCCGTCGGCGGCTTTGAGCGTCACCAGAGCCATGTCTGCCTGTTTGTCGGCATGCAGGCCGTGGTCAGTCTCCGTCTCTTCCGCCAGTTGGGCCACGATGGGGATGAACACCCGTGCCGTGGCCAGGGAAGCCACGACTGCAGCTTCATCTCCGGTTCCCCCGCGCAACCCCTCGATGGCGGCGCGGTAGCCCGCATTGACCGTACCGTCGTCGTCCTCGAAGTTGTGGATCTTCGCGTCGTCGCCGGCGAGGCTGCGGCCCGCCCAGGGCTGGCCTGCGGAGTCGGTGGCGCCGCCGGCCCCTGCCAGCGCCGCGGCGATGTGGCCGGGAAGGTGGCGGGGTGCGGGAGTGCCTGAGTCGTTGCTGGCCATCGCGTCGGCTTCCGGCAGCCTAGCGGCGGCCGGCCACGTCGAGGGCTTCGGGCAGGGTGAAGGCGCCCGCATAAAGGGCCTTGCCCACGATGGCACCTTCAACGCCCAGCGGGACCAGGGACCGCAGCACCTTGAGGTCATCAAGGCTGGAGATGCCGCCGGAGGCGATGACGGGCTTGCCGGTCTTTTCCACCATCTGGCGCAGCAGTTCAACGTTGGGCCCCTGCAGGGTGCCGTCCTTGGTCACGTCCGTGACCACGTAGCGCGAGCAGCCTGCATCCTCGAGGCGGGCCAGGACGTCCCAGAGGTCCCCGCCTTCCTTGGTCCAGCCCCGGCCGGCCAGGGTGGTTCCGCGGACGTCGAGTCCGACGGCGATCTTGTCACCGAAGCGCTCGATGGCCCGGCGCGTCCACTCCGGGTTCTCCAGCGCGGCGGTGCCGAGGTTAACCCGTGCGACGCCGAGGCCAAGGGCGGCCTCAAGGGTTTCGTCGTCCCGGAGTCCGCCGGAGAGCTCCACCTTGATGTCCAGCTGCCCCACCACCTCGCGGAGGAGTTCGGCGTTGGAGCCGCGGCCGAAGGCGGCGTCCAGGTCCACGAGGTGCACCCATTCGGCGCCCTGCTGCTGCCAGTTCAGCGCGGCCTCCAGCGGGGTTCCGTAGCTGGTTTCACTGCCGGCCTCGCCCTGGACCAGCCGCACGGCCTGGCCGTTGACGACGTCGACGGCGGGCAGCAGTTCAAGTACCGGCAGATCGTTTGCGGTGGTCATCTTCATCCTTGGTGTTGTGGGGGGTGTCGGGCCGCCGGCACAGTGCCGGCGCGCGTCAGTGGCCGGACTCTTTGGCCAGGCCGCCGGTCAACCGGCCGGGAGGGTCAGCAGGTAGGCGGCGAGCAGGGACATGGCTGCCAGGACATAGAACGAAACCTGGGTCCACAGGGGCTTGTGCTGCTGCCGGAAGGACAGGGCACCGCCCACCAGCAGGCCGGCCAGTCCCATCAGGACGATGGACCACATTCAGGCGCCGCCGGCAGCGTCGCCGCTGCCGGTTTCCGTGGGCCGGCGCAGCGCGTCCACCCAGTTGCGCAGCAGCCGTGCGCCGGCATCGCCTGACTTCTCAGGGTGGAACTGCGTGGCGCACAGCGGCCCGTTTTCGACGGCGGCGATAAAGGGTGCGCCGTGTTCGGACCACGTCACCAGCGGAGGGGCCATCAGCGGCTGGATGACGTCGAAGTTCCATTCCTGCACGCCGTAGGAATGGACGAAGTAGAACCGCTCGCCTTCCACTCCGGCGAAGAGCTTTGAGCCCTCCGGCACCTTGACGGTGTTCCAGCCCATGTGCGGAACGACGTCGGCCGGCAGCAGCTCGACTTTTCCTGGCCATTCGCCGATGCCCTCAGCCTCGGTGCCATGCTCGACGCCGGCCTCGAAAAGTACCTGGAGGCCCACGCAGATCCCCAGGACGGGGCGTCCGCCGGCCACCCGGCGGCCGATGAGCCTGATGCCATCCACGGCTTTGAGCTCGCGCATGACCGTCTCGAAGGCGCCGACGCCCGGAACCACCAGGCCGTCCGCGTTCAGGACATCCTCGGGCTTGGCGCTGAGGATGACCTCTGCGCCGGCCCGCTCGAGGGCGCGCACGGCGGACCGGACGTTGCCTGAACCGTAGTCCAGCACCGTGACGGTGGGCTTGCCCTCCGGGGAGGCGGGCTTGACTGATGCGGACGGGTTGATGATGGCGCCGTCCTTCAGGATCTGGCCGCTCACAGGGCACCCTTGGTGGACGGAATGCCCTCAACCCGGGGATCGGGTTCCACGGCTGCACGCAGGGCACGGGCGAACGCCTTGAACTGGGCTTCCACAATGTGGTGGGGGTCCCGTCCGGCGATGACGTTCATGTGCAGGCAGATGCCGGCGTGCAGGGTGATGGCCTCAAAGACGTGGCGGGTGAGGGAGCCAGTGAAGTGGCCGCCGATCAGGTGGTATTCCTGGCCGGCGGGCTCGCCGCCGTGCACCAGGTAGGGGCGTCCGGAGACGTCCACCACGGCGTTGGCCAGGGCCTCGTCCAGCGGCACGGTGGCTTCGCCAAACCGGCGGATGCCGGCCTTGTTGCCCAGGGCGGTCCGAAGCACCTCGCCGAAGGTGATGGCAACGTCCTCCACCGTGTGGTGGACGTCGATGTGGGTGTCCCCCGTGGCTTTGACCGTCATGTCGATCAGCGAGTGCTTGCACAGTGCCGTGAGCATGTGGTCGTAGAACGGCACGGAAGTGTCGATATCCGAGACGCCGGTACCGTCCAGGTTGATTTCCACGAGCACGGACGACTCGCTGGTGGCACGCTCCATGCGTGCGGTCCGGGCTGCGGCCGCGTTCGGTCCGGTGGAAGTCATGGTCAGGTGTCCTTTGTGGCAGGAAGGGGTGGTCAGGGCGTCCAGCGCCGGTTCTTCAAGTCTAGGCGGGAAGGGCCGGCTGGCTGGCAAGGATGCTTTCCAGGGAGGTGAGGAAGGCTGTGGTTTCCGTCTCAGTGCCGGCAGTGACCCGCAGGTGCCCCGGGATACCGACGTCGCGGATCAGCACACCGGCGTCCAGCAGTTCCTGCCAGACCTGGTGCGGATTCTCCAGTCCGCCGAAGAAGACGTAGTTGGAGTCTGACGCCGCCGGCTTGAGGCCCATGCGGGTCAGCTCCGACACGATGCGGTCGCGCTGCTTCTTGATGTCCTCGACGTCAGCCATGAGGGCTTCGCGGTGCTGCAGGGCCGCCAGGGCGGTTGCCTGGGTGATGGCCGACAGGTGGTACGGCAGCCGGACCAGTCGCAGCGCGTCGGTTACTTCCGGGGCGGCTGCCATGTATCCGAGCCGGGCGCCGGCCAGCGCGAATGCCTTGCTCATGGTGCGGGAAACGATCAGCCGCTCCCGCCCGGGCAGCAGCGTCAGGGCGCTGGGTGTGCCGTCGTGGGCAAACTCGTGGTAGGCCTCATCCACAATCACGATGGCCTGGCTCCCGGCGCCGGCTTCGTAGACCGCTTCCACCACGTCCAGCCCGAGGCCGGTGCCGGTGGGGTTGTTCGGTGAGCACAGGAAAACGATGTTGGGCTTCAGTTCCCGGACCTGGCGGGCGGCCGAGTCGGCGCTGAGGCCGTACCCGTCCTCACGCTCGCCCTTGATGTAGCCGGTGTCCGTGCCGCTGGCAAGCAGGGGGTACATGGAGTACGTGGGCGGGAAGCCCAGCGCCGTGCGGCCCGGACCGCCGAATGCCTGGAGGATCTGCTGGAGCACTTCGTTGGAGCCGTTTGCTGCCCATACGTTAGCCTCGTCGAGGCCGTGGCCAAGATACTCGGCAAGGGCCTTGCGGAGCTCGGTGAACTCCCGGTCCGGGTAGCGGTTCAGGCCGGTGGCAGCCTCGGCGACCGCCGCCGTGATGGCGGCTGTGACGTCAGCCGGGACACCATGGGTGTTCTCGTTGACGTTAAGGAGGATGGGGACATCCAGCTGCGGGGCACCGTAGGGCGTGATGCCCCGGAGGTTGCTGCGGAGGGGAAGCCGGTTCAGGCGTTCAAGCTGGTCATTCACCTGAACAGTTTAGTGGGAGGTGCGGTCGCCCGAAAATGTGACGGTCCACGCCTGCCCATGCAAGGTCCGCTCTGGGCGGCAACCCGCTATTCCGGGACTTCGATTCAGCCGGCGAGACGTGCCGCGAACCATTCCTAGCGCGTGGGGATGTACAGCTGCTGTCCCGGGAGAATCTTCCCGGCGGACAGGTTGTTGAGCTGCACGATATCTGCCACGACGTCCCTGGCGTCCCGCTCCGGCGCAAGGTCGGAGGCGATCCCCCACAGCGATTCACCCGGCTGCACGGTGACCGTGACGGTGGGGGTCACCGTGAGGTCCGCTGCGGAGTCGGAGGCCTTGGCCGGGGAATTGAAGAAGCCGGCGAGTGACAGCAGGAGCGCTGCCAGCAGCACCAGGGGAATCCCGATCAGGACAACCTTGCCCCGCCGCGTGAGGCGCAGTGGTGGCAGCGGCACCTGGCCGCGGTGTCCACGGGCAGAATTCCGCTGGACCGGCACCTGGCCTTCCCGCGCCGCCTGCTGAGACCGGGCACCGTTGCCGTGAACGTCGAAACCGTGTGACCTGAAAGCGGATGTAGCTGACATGACCTTAGCCCTCCTGGACCGTACTGCGTCTGTTGGTGTTGCCTGCTGGTGCCGCCCCATGGTGCTGCCTGACCGGCTCCGTGTTCGAACGGCTACCCGCCTGTTAGAACACATATTCGAATACTGCTTGATTCAGTTTTAGCACCTATGGACGAACAATGTCGAGACTCGCTAGAACAAATGTTTGAAAAAGCCATGTGGCTGACCTACGTTTGGAGGCAGGAACATCCACTCCTGAAGTTGATCAGCAGGGTCTGACATTGACGGCGGGAACACTTAGTCCGGTGCAGTTGAAAGCCCGGTGGCAACCGAAAGGCAACGGCGAACATGGCAGCAGCAGCCACCGGGGGCAGGTCGACCTCGCAGCCGAAAAGGACAGCCAAGGGCTTGACGCCGCGGCAGAAGAAAATCCTCGAGACCATCCAGCGTTCGGTCAATGTCAACGGCTACCCGCCGTCCATGCGCGAGATTGGGGACACCGTTGGGCTGGCCAGCCTCTCGAGCGTCACCCACCAGCTCTCGCAGCTGGAAAAGCTGGGCTACCTGCGGCGTGATCCGAAGCGGCCGCGGGCCATGGAAGTCCTGATGCCGCTGACCCTCGACGGCGGGACCGCCGGCAAGGTGGCCAGGCAGGCAGCGGAACCCTCGGCTGCGGCCTCCACGGGCATCACGGCGTCGGTCACGGAGTTGCCCACCGCGCTGGACACGGCCATGGTGCCCCTCGTCGGCCGCATTGCCGCCGGCGGCCCCATCCTCGCGGACCAGGTGGTGGAAGACGTTATGCCGCTCCCCCGCCAGCTGGTGGGCCAGGGCGAACTGTTCATGCTGAAGGTGGCCGGTGATTCCATGGTGGACGCCGCCATCTGCGACGGCGACTGGGTGGTGGTCCGGCGCCAGGCCGATGCCGCGAACGGCGACATTGTCGCAGCGCTCCTGGACGACGAAGCCACGGTCAAGACATTCCGCCAGCGGGACGGCCACACGTGGCTGCTGCCCCAGAACACGCAGTACGAACCGATCCTTGGCGACCATGCCACCATCATGGGCAAGGTGGTTTCGGTCCTCCGCTCGCTGTAGCGGGGCCACATGTCAACAACGGGCCACAGCAGTCCAGCCACTAAGGAAGGCGCCGTTCCGGGGAACGGCGCCTTCCTTGTTGGCATTGTCGGGTGGTGCCTACGGCGTTTCCCCGGCCAGCCTCTCCAAGGCCGCGATCGCCGTCGTGCGGTCCGTCGTGGCCCAGAAGGGCGGCAGGGCTCCGCGCAGGAACCCTGCGTAGCGTTCCGTGGCCAGGCGGGAATCGAGGACCGCCACCACACCTTTGTCGCCGGTGGAGCGGATCAGCCTGCCGGCGCCCTGGGCCAGCCGGATGGCGGCATGCGTGGCCGAGACGGACATGAAGCCGTTGCCGCCTGCCTGTGCCACGGCCCGGGAGCGGGCGGTCATGAGGGGGTCGTCCGGGCGCGGGAAGGGGATCCGGTCGATGACCACCAGGCGGCAGGAAATTCCTGGGACGTCAACGCCCTGCCAGAGCGACATGGTGCCGAACAGGCACGTATCCGGTTCGTCGGCGAACTGCTTGACGAGGGCCGTCATGGTGGAGTCGCCCTGGCACAGGACCGTCATGCCCAGCTTGGGCCGGAGGGCTTCGGCCGCCTCTTCGGCTGCCCTCCGTGAGGAGAACAGGCACAGCGCCCCGCCGTTCGAGGCGCGGATGAGTGCCTCCAGCTCTGCAAGCGATTCGGGTGACGCACCACGGCCCGGCTTGGGCAGGTGCCCGGCCACGTACAGGATTCCCTGCTTGGGATAGTCGAACGGCGAGCCGACGTCGATCCCGGTCCAGGCGGGCGCCCCTTCGCCCACCAGGCCCAATCCCCCGGCGGCGGGCTCGAAGGCAGAACCGATGGCCAGGGTTGCGGACGTCAGGACCACTGTATGCCCGGCGAAGAGCCCTTCACGGAGCCTCCCGGCCACGGACAACGGCGCGATATTGACCAGCGCAGGAGCACTGTCGTCAGGTTGGGTATAGCCCTGGCCGGGGTCGAAGGTTCCGGCGCGCGAGATCCACACGACCTCGCGGTTCTCCTTTGCCGCCAAAAGCCGTTCGGACAGTTCGAGGATGAGCATCAGGCGTGAACGCGCAAGTTGTCTGCCGCCGTCGGCCGTGTTGCTGCTGTCTCCTTTGGAGTCGGACAGCGCCGCCCTGCAGGCCTCGCGCAGCTGGTCCACGCAGTCGAGCTGTTCGTCGTTCAGTCCGTTGGGGAGCAGCCCGCTTGGGACGCCGGCAAGGGCCAGCTCCAGGTTCGCCGCGGCGGCGTTGAGCGCGTCCACGGTGATCGCCGTGTGTTTGCGGGCGCCTGAGGCAGCGGCGTGGACCATGGCGACGGAGAGCTGGCCGGACACTGCACCGGTAACCCGGTCCTGCAGCTCGTGGGCCTCATCCACCACCACAACGTCGTACTCCGGCAGCACCGCGAGTCCCTCGAACGCGCTGACTGCGAGCATGGCATGGTTGGTCACCACGACGTCGGCCTCGGCAGCGTCCTGGCGGGCCAGCTCGCTGAAGCATTCCTCGGCCAGGGGGCATTTCTGGGAGCCCAGGCACTCCATGGACGTCACCGAAACCTGCTTCCAGGCGCGGTCTGTCACGCCGGGCAGGAGTTCATCCCGGTCTCCTGTGGAAGTCTTTTCCGCCCATTCCCGGAGCCGGACCACTTCCTTTCCGAGCTGGGACTGCGGCCCGCCGGCAGCTGCGGCGAAGTGCGGCACGCTGGTGTCCTCTCCGAGGGAGAAGAGCTGCCCCTCGGAGGGTTCCTCTGAGGGAAACCCGCCTTCCAGCTTGTGCCGGCACACGTAATTGGACCGGCCCTTGACCAGCGCCACCTTGACGGGCCGGTCGAGGGCCGGGGTGATGGCTTTGAGGAGCCGTGGCAGGTCCCTGCCCACAATCTGCGTCTGCAGGGCAAGGGTGGCCGTGGACACCAGCGCCGGCTTGTTGCTTTCAAGAGCATGGGCGATCAGCGGGATCAGGTATGCCAGCGACTTTCCGGTACCGGTCCCGGCCTGCACCAGCAGGTGGTTTCCGGTTTCGATGGCCTGTGCCACCTGCCGCGCCATCTCATGCTGCCCGGAGCGGCTTTGGCCGCCCATGGCGGAAACGGCCCGGTCGAGCAGCTCGATGACGAGCTGCCCGCCGGCCGTTTCCTTGGATTCAGTTGCCACAGCCTCAGGCATTAACGGCAAAGGATTCCAGTTCGGCGGCCAGGCCCTCGCGGACCTTCACCACCGCCCGGGTTCCGGCCTCGACATGGTCCATGCTGATGATCTCCGCGTCGGAGTCGTGCAGCTTGCTGATCAGGTCGCCCCGGTTGTACGGGATAAGGAGCTCCAGTTGGACCCCGGGACGCGGAATCGAATCGCTGATGGTCTTTAGCAGTTCTGCGATTCCCTCGCCCGTGCGCGCCGAAACCACCACATGGCGCGGTTCACGCTGCTTTAGCCGTTCCACCACGAAGGGATCGGCGGCGTCGGCCTTGTTCAGGACGATGATCTCCGGGATCTTGCGGGCGTCAACCTCGCCGAAGACCTTCCGCACAGCGGCGATCTGGCCTTCAGGATCCGGGTGGGACGCATCCACCACATGCAGGATGAGGTCGGAATCGGCCACTTCCTCCAACGTGGATCGGAAGGCCTCCACCAGCTGGGTGGGGAGGGACCGGACGAAGCCCACGGTGTCGGCCAGCGTGTAACCCAGGCCGTCAGATGTCTCGGCTTTCCGGATGGTGGGGTCCAGCGTGGCGAACAGGGCGTTCTCCACCAGCACCCCGGCATCGGTCAACCTGTTGAGCAGGGACGACTTTCCAGCGTTCGTGTAGCCCGCAATTGCTACGGACGGCACTTCATTACGACGACGGTTGGCGCGCTTGGTTTCCCGGGCAGGCTTCATCGCAGCGATTTCGCGCCGCAACTTGGCCATCCGCGTACGGATCCGGCGGCGGTCCAGTTCGATCTTCGTCTCACCGGGACCGCGCGAGCCCATGCCGGCGGCGGCACCGCCCACCTGGCCACCTGCCTGGCGGGACATCGAGTCGCCCCAGCCGCGCAGGCGCGGAAGCAGGTACTCGAGCTGCGCCAGCTCAACCTGGGCCTTGCCTTCACGGCTCTTGGCATGCTGCGCGAAAATGTCCAGGATGAGCCCGGTGCGGTCGATTACCTTGACCTTGACGATGTCTTCCAGCCCACGCCGCTGGGACGGTGCCAGCTCGGCATCGACCACCACCGTGTCGGCTCCCGTGGACATGACAATGTCCTTGAGCTCCTGCGCCTTGCCCGAGCCCAGGAACGTGCCGGGGTCCGGCTTGGCACGGCGCTGCACGAGGCCGTCCAGCACTTCCGAGCCGGCGGTCTCTGCCAGGGCTGCGAGTTCCCGCAGGGAGTTCTCGGCGTCGGCCAGGGTGCCTTCGGACCACAGTCCGGCAAGGACCACGCGCTCCAGCCGCAGCTGGCGGTATTCGACCTCGGTAACGTCTTCGAGCTCGGTGGAAAGGCCCGCCGTGCGGCGCAGGGCGCGCCGCTCTTCGAGGTCCTGCTGGTCGCCGTCGTATTCAGAGTGCTCGTCGTCCAGGTGGGAGATGGCCTGGGCCTTGCCGAGGACCGCCTTCGCGTCGCCGGCACCGCCGGACGTCCTGGAGCTGGCCGGTACGTCCTTGGCGAGGATCCTGTCGATAACAGCTTGGATCTCCGCAGGACTCATATCCTGGGACGCTGGATCGGATCCGGTGTTGGGCTGGCTGGTCATGGTCTCCTTTGAAGTTTCGGCATTTCCAGAATAGTGCCGTTCGGTGGAATCTGGTGAAGTATTCGCGCTGGGCTGAGGGGCTGCGGTCATGCAGAGTCTCCTGTACTGGCAGCCGGGCAACAATGCCACGGCAGCGTGGGCGCCGCGAGGGAAAAGCGGCGGAACGGTTTGGGACCGGCATCACGGCAGGAAGCAAAGAGCGGATCAAGCTTCGAGTGTTGTCCGGCGTCCGGAGCAAACGGTGGAGTTTGGTCCGGTGCACAAGCGGAGGCGGAAAGCCTGCGTCGCTGTGGGCAGATTCGCTGGCGGGAGTGGACACCGCGGACAAGGTAGCGGGACGGGCAAGTGCCCATGCCGGCTACTCGAAGATCAAGAACATGCTGTCAAGAGTAGCAGAGGCGCCATGGCGCGGTTTCCCATTACGCTGCGGGGGGAACTACTCTGGCCAGTTATGGAGTCCGCACACTATTTCAGCGCATCGCCCGCCGGCCCCTTCACCCGGAAACCGCTGACGGTGGAACTCGCCGGAGAAACGCGGACGCTGCAGACCTCGAACGGCATCTTCAGCCCGGACGGAATCGATAAGGGAACCGCCGTGCTGCTGGCGGAGGTTCCCGCACCTGCTGCTACCGGCAACCTCCTGGATATCGGCTGCGGCTGGGGTCCCATCGCCCTGACGATGGCCCTGAAGGCACCCCATGCGCAGGTCTACGCCGTGGATGTGAACGAACGCTGCATTGCCCTGACCAACGGGAACGCCGCGGCGCTGGGCCTGTCCAATGTTGCAGCGAGCACGCCGGAGGCCGTGGATCCCGGGGTGCGGTTCGACACCATCTGGTCGAACCCGCCCATCCGGATCGGCAAGGATGAGCTGCACTCCCTGCTGAAACTGTGGCTGCCGCGGCTGGCTCCGGGAGGGACTGCCTACCTGGTGGTCCAGAAGAACCTGGGTTCGGATTCGCTGCAGCGCTGGCTGGCGGCAGAACTCGACGCATCCTTCACGGTGACGCGGGAGTCAACGTCGAAATCGTTCCGCGTACTGAAAGTCAGGAAAGCGTCCCAGACGCCACAATAACGGCCGGGCCGCTGAGCTCCACATGCTCGTGGCCGCCGGGGCCTGCGAAGAACTTAACGCCCACCACTCCGCCCGGAACGTTCACGCGCCAGGCGTCCGGGGCTCCGGCCCCGGCCCAGTGGCGGATTGCGACGGCGGCGGCGCAGGCTCCCGTGCCGCAGGACTGCGTCTCCCCCACCCCGCGTTCGTGGACCCGCATGGTGACGGAGCCGATGCCATCGAGGACCAGCGGCTCGGACGGCACCACGAATTCCACGTTGGTTCCGTTGGCCGGGACCGGTTCCACGGCAGGGGCGGTGTAGAGGCGGGTTGATTCAAGCTCGGCCAGTTCGGCGAGGGCAACCACGGTATGCGGGTTGCCCATGCTGACCGAGAGGGCCGGGCGCGGGACCTCCAGGCCTTCGGCGGTCACCAGCGAGTCCATGGCTTTGGCCGTGGCCTCACCGGGGAAAATGAACTCCCACGGGCCCATGTCCACTGCATAGCCGTCGGCGGTGCGCACCACTGTCTTCAGGCCGCCGCGGGTGCCAATGGCAAGGGCGCCCCCCACCGGGAGATCGATCAGCCCTTCAGCACGGAGGAAGTGGACAAAGACCCGGACGCCGTTGCCGCACATTTCGGACAGCGAGCCGTCGCCGTTCCGGTAGTCCATGAACCACTCGGCGTCGGGGTTGGCGGCGAGGATCTCGCGGCCCTCGGGAAGGAAGCGTGACGGCACGGCCCGGATCAGGCCATCCCCGCCGATGCCAAGGTGCCGGTTGCACAGGGCGGCCACGTGGCTGGCGTCGATGGTGTGTGCACCCTCCGGATCGGACACCAGGACGAAGTCGTTACCGGTTCCGTGCCCCTTGGAGAAGCGCAGCCCTGCCAGCGTTTGAAAGGCGGTTCCGGTGGTCTCTGTCAGGGTTGCATCCATGCCGTCAAGCCTACCGGCAGGCCCAACGGCCCCGGAAACCGGGCGCGTCCGGGCTACCGGTTGGGGTCAGGCTACCGGCAGGGGTCAGGCTACCGGCCGCAAAGGCCTGCGGCCTGAGCCAGTAAATCCGGGTCCTGCCAGTCGATCCACGTGATCCGGGGGTCGGCTCGGAACCAGGTCAGCTGGCGGCGGGCGAACTGCCGGGTGGCGACGATGGTGCTTTCAACAGCCTCGGCCACCGTGGCGGAGCCGTCGAGGACCTGCAGGAACTGCGAGTAGCCCAAGGCACGGCATGCGGTCTTCCCCGTGCGAAGTCCCAGTCCATCAAGCCGGCTGACTTCAGCCAGCAACCCGGTGTCCACCATGGCATGCACCCGGGCGGCCAGCCGTTCATGCAATGCCGCGCGGTCAACGGATAAACCGATCTGGACGGCAGGCTGGAAGTACTCCCGCCGGGGCATGAAGGAACTGAAGGGCCGGCCGGTGAGCTGATGGACTTCCAGTGCGCGGACGATGCGCCGGTCATCGTTCAAACGTTCGGCCGAGGCCGGGTCCACGTCCTGGAGGCGGGCCCGCAGGGCTGCCGTGCCGTGCGCGGCCAGGTCTGCTTCCAGGGTACGGCGCAGCTCCGGGTCGGTCCCCGGAAATTCGAGGACGTCGAGGGCGGCGCGGACGTAAAGGCCTGAGCCGCCCACCAGAATGGCCCGTTTCCCGCGGGCCTGGATGTCCCCGATCAGCTGCCGTGCCCGCTGCTGGAAGTCCGAGACGCTGGCCTCCTGCGTGACATCGAGGATGTCCAGGAGATGGTGCGGTATGCCACGGCGCTCGGCCGGGGTGATCTTGGCGGTTCCGATGTCCATGCCGCGGTAGAACTGCATGGCATCGGCATTAATGACCTCACCGTCCAGCTCAAGTGCCAGGTTGACGGCAAGATTCGATTTTCCGGACCCGGTGGGACCGACGACGGCGATGACGGGCGGGATGCCCACGGATCAGGAAGTGCGCACGGGCAGCGAGGGCATACCGAGCGAAACGCCCTTGCGCCCGTCGCCGGTGCCCGGTGCGGGGACACCGCAGGAATCAGCCTGGGACCTGTCCCAGGCGTCACCCGCGCGGGAACGGCGAAGGCTGTACTCCCCCGGCGCGGGATCCGCAATGAGGTGGAAGGCGCCGGCCTCCGTAATGGTGACGGTGACAAGATCGCCGGGCCTTGGGGCGGGCGCCCCCTCAGGGACCGAGAAATGAACCAGCCGCTGGTCCCGTGAACGTCCGGACAGGCGGTGGGTTTCTTCTGCCTTCCGCCCGGACTGCGCGGTGACCATGACCTCCACGCGGCGCCCCAGCTGCTTTGTGTTCTCTTCCGCGGCGACCCTGTCCTGCAGGGCCGTCAGACGCTCGAAGCGTTCCTGGACCACTGCCTTGGGCAGCTGGTCCGGCAGGTCCGCGGCCGGGGTGCCGGGACGCTTGGAGTACTGGAAGGTGAAGGCGGTGGCGAAACGGGACTTTTCCACGACGTCCAGCGTGGCCTGGAAGTCCTCTTCGGTTTCGCCGGGGAACCCGACGATGATGTCGGTGGAGATGGCTGCGTGCGGGATCTTTTCCCTGACCTTGTCCAGGATGCCCAGGAACTTCGTGGACCGGTAGGACCGCTTCATGGCTTTCAGGATGCTGTCGGATCCGGACTGCAGCGGCATGTGCAGCTGCGGCATGACGTTGGGAGTTTCCGCCATGGCGTCGATGACGTCGTCCGTGAAGGCTGCGGGATGCGGGCTGGTGAAGCGGACACGCTCCAGGCCCTCGATGTCGCCACAGGCCCTCAAGAGCTTGGAGAACGCCTGGCGGTCCCCGAATTCCACGCCGTACGAGTTCACGTTCTGGCCCAGGAGGGTAACTTCAATGGCGCCGCCGTCCACGAGTGCTTGGATTTCAGCGAGGATGTCCCCGGGCCTGCGGTCCTTTTCCTTGCCACGCAACGCCGGCACGATGCAGAACGTGCAGGTGTTGTTGCAGCCGACGGAGATGGAGACCCAGCCGGCGTAGACGGAGTCACGCTTGGTGGGGAGTGTGGAGGGGAACACATCCAGGGATTCCAGGATTTCCAGCTGGGCTTCGTTGTTGTGCCGGGCCCGTTCCAGCAGCGCAGGGAGTGCACCGACGTTGTGGGTACCAAATACGGCATCCACCCACGGGGCCTTCTTCAGGATGGTTTCGCGGTCCTTCTGCGCCAGGCAGCCGCCCACTGCGATCTGCATCCCCGGGTTCGCGGCCTTGACGGGCGCCAGGATTCCAAGGTTTCCGTAGAGTTTGTTGTCCGCATTTTCACGCACGGCGCACGTGTTGAACACAACGACGTCGGCCCGGTCACCGTCCGCGGGGACATAACCGGCGTCCTCAAGCATCCCGGCCATCCGCTCAGAGTCGTGGACGTTCATCTGGCAGCCGAAGGTCCGCACTTGGTAGGTACGTGGCGTGGCTTCGCGTGGCAGGCCTGGCACCGGTTCTTCGGTGGGGGCGCCGGAAAAGGGGGAAGGAATGGTCAAACTCACCTGTTAAGGGTACCGGCTGTGCAAGGTGGGGGCTGGCTCCAGGAGTCCCGGGCCATCCGGGGGCCCGGTATCCGGGCCTGAGTAGTTGGTTTGTGGTGCTGCCCGTCAGTCTTCGCCGGGCTGGCCGGACCGGGAGTCAAGGACCTCACCCACGATGCGGAAAGCCTGGGACGGCTGGTAGCCCTTGCGGGCCAGCATCGACGCCAGCCGCCGTGTGGTCTTGTCCCGCTCTGCACGGTCTTCCAGGTCCGTGCCGGGGCGAAGCTTGCGTTCGACGAGGGCCCGGGCGGCTTCCTCCTCATCCTGGTCAGAGAGCTGTTCCAGTGCCGCAGCCGCGGATTCCTCGTCGATGCCCTTCTCTGCCAGTTCCCGTCGCAGTGCACCCTTCGCCAGCTTGCGTGATTGCGAGCGGCTGCGGACCCACATGTTGGCGAACTCGGCGTCATCGATCAGCCGGGCATCTTCGAATTTGTCCAGAACCGATTCGGCAACGTCCTCCGGGATATTCCGTTCGGCGAGCTTTTTGGCCAGCTGGAGCCGGCTTTTGGCCGACACTGTGAGCTGCCGGTAGACGATGGTCTGCGCCACGGTAACCGGGTCAGGCTCGCGGTCGCCGAATCCCGGTGACCCGGGATCGGCAGAGCGTTCCGTTTCCTGCGGGCCGGCCGAAAAGGCGCCGGTTCGCCGGCGGCGGGCCCCTGCGGACCCGCCCCGGCGTTTTTCAAAGCCAGTCAACTGCTAGAACCCGTCGACGGCCTTTAGCTTCGGGGAATCCTCTTTGGATTCCGCGTCAGCGGGCTTGACTCCGACGCCCAGCTTTTCCTTGATCAGCCGTTCCAGTTCGGCCGCAAGTTCGGGGTTATCGCGCAGGAACCGGCGGGAGTTTTCCATGCCCTGGCCCAGCTGGTCACCGTCATAGGTGAACCAGGAGCCGGACTTCTTGATGATGCCGTGCTCCACGCCCATGTCGATGATTCCTCCTTCGCGGGAGATGCCCTGGCCGTAGATGATGTCGAACTCGGCAATCTTGAAGGGCGGAGCCATCTTGTTCTTGACGATCTTTGCCTTGGTCCGGTTGCCCACGGAATCGGCACCCTCTTTGAGGGTCTGGATCCGGCGGACGTCGATGCGGACCGACGCGTAGAACTTCAAGGCCTTACCACCGGTGGTGGTTTCGGGAGAACCGAAGAAGACACCGATCTTTTCGCGCAGCTGGTTAATGAAGATGGCGGTGGTTTTGGTCTGGCTCAGACGGCCGGTGATCTTACGCAGCGCCTGGCTCATCAGGCGGGCCTGCAGGCCGACGTGGCTGTCACCCATGTCGCCTTCGATTTCGGCGCGGGGCACCAGGGCTGCCACGGAGTCGATGACCACGATATCCAGTGAGCCTGAGCCGACCAGCATGTCCATGATCTCCAACGCCTGCTCGCCGGTGTCCGGCTGCGATACGAGGAGGGCGTCCGTGTCCACGCCCAGCTTGGCTGCGTAGTCCGGGTCCAGGGCGTGCTCAGCGTCGATGAAGGCAGCGATGCCGCCGGCACGCTGGGCGCTGGCCACGGCGTGCAGGGCGACGGTGGTCTTACCGGACGATTCCGGACCGTAGATTTCGATGACACGGCCGCGGGGAAGGCCGCCAATTCCCAGGGCGACGTCCAGGGCGATGGAGCCGGTGGGAATGACTTCGATAGGGGCACGGACTTCGTCGCCCAGGCGCATGACAGAGCCCTTGCCGAACTGCTTGTCAATCTGGGCCAGTGCTGCTTCCAGCGCTTTTGCACGATCCGGGGCTGCCGCCATGGTTGACACCTCTAATGCTTTCTCGATGGTGGCCTTCGCGGCCGTTTATTGGTCATCTCTGACGCTAAGGGGACCCACTGACATTCCGGCCGGATGACAACGGCTATGTGGATAACCCGCTGTAAAAATCATAGTCATATCCGAACAGGTATTCGAACAGCTTCCCGGCGTGTCAGCCGAAAAACCGGGCATGCCTGCTAGTCGCGGCGCGGTTTGACGTCCCTGCCGAGCCGCCGCTCCGCAGGCACATCCTGGACGTCGCACAGGGCGAGCCACACCCTGCGGGGCTCCACGCCGGCGGCCAGGGCCTGGTCTGCGGTCCTGCCGCCAACGCCGGACAGGACCAGCGTGCTGCTCAGGACGCGGGAATAGCCCGCACCGAACTCGTCATCCATCAGCCGCCAGTAATCGCTCAATCGCATCGGAAGATTCTCTCACGCACCGGACCTAGAATTGTTGCCATGAGCAACTCCCCCGACGCCCTGCCGGGCAGCACTCCGACCGAGGACACCGTGGACTCCGCGCTGCAGAACGTGGAACACCAGATCAGCCTGTTCTGGCGGCGGGCCCGGGCAATCTCCAACCAGTTGTCCCGTGAGGTCCACCCGGATATGGAACCGGCCGCCTACGGGCTGCTTTCTGTCATCCGGAAAGAGGGCACCATCCGGCTCACGGATCTGGCCATCAACATCGGCGTGGGCAAGCCTTCGGTCAGCCGCCAGGTCGCCTTCCTGGAAGGCCTAGGCCTGGTGTCGAAGGAAGCAGATCCCCTGGACGGCCGGGCGCAGTCCATCAGGCTGACGCCGAAGGGCGAGGAGAAGATGCACGAAGTTCAGGACGCCCGCCGGCAGGTATTCCGGGAACGGCTCGGCGAATGGCCGCTTGGCGACCTCCAGGAACTGGCGCGCTATATGGCGAAGCTCAATGCCACCTATGAACGCGACGGTTTTCTCCAGGACAGCGAGTCCGAAGACTCTCGTGCCTAAGGAACCGGTTCAGGACCGAAACGACGAAACCCCCGGCCGGCGGCCGGGGGTTTCGTGTGCTCCAGAACCCGTTACCGGGCGGGCAACCCTTAGCGGGCGCCGGAGAGGAGGCCGGTAGACAGTTCGTCGTTGAGTTCGGTATTCAGGTCGCGGCCGTAGCGCTGGGAGAATTCCTGCGGAACGGTGTCCGGTACGGCAACGCCTTCTGCGACTGCCACCCGGTCGCTGACCTCGCGGAGCATGCTGGACAACGGAACGTCCAGGGCCGAGCAAATCGAAGACAGCAGCTCGGACGATGCTTCCTTCTGTCCGCGCTCAACTTCGCTGAGGTAACCAAGGGAGACCCGGGCGCTGTGCGAGACTTCACGGAGCGTGCGCCCCTGACGCTGGCGGACATCGCGCAGGACATCACCAATTTCGTGACGAAGTACAACCATCTTGCGCTCCTTCTGTTCGCTCTTAGCCTGATCGGCGAGGCCCACATCCTTCCAGCGGACAACGCCGTTTACGGATACGGGCTGCTTTACCATCTGTATCGCCTTGCTCCCTCATAAGTCAGGTCCGCCGTCAAGCGAACCGTCGTGGTCATTTCATCCTAGGCGCCTCCGCTCTTCGGAAGCGACACAATGTAATAACTAATCGGTACCGGCTTTTGTTCCCGGCAACTTTACTCCCGGTAACAAGGGGCGCCGCTGGCTCGGCTCTTGCCGGGCCTGATCAGGCGAAAGAGCCTCGAGGAGCCGTTCCAGGGCAGCTCCGCAGGCCTGTCCCCGGATTTCGGGACGGGTCCCCTCGAAGTGGTACTCATAGGCTGCCGCTCCCCCGGCTGTGGCAATGCCGACATAGACAGTGCCAACGGGTTTGCCATCATGCGGCTCGGGGCCGGCCACGCCGGTGGTGCTGACGCCGATGTCGGCGCCCAGGGCAGCCCTGGCACCGGCGGCCATGGCACTGGCCACACCGCCGTCCACGGATCCCACCTTGGCCAGGAGATCGCCGGCGACCTTCAACACGGCTTCCTTGACCGAATTCCGGTAGGCCACCACCCCGCCCTGAAGCATGCCAGACGCTCCCGGGGTATCGGCCAGGACGGCTGAAACCATCCCCGCGGTCAGCGACTCTGCAGTGGCCACCGTCCGCCCGGCCTCCAGCGCCTGCCGGACTGCCTCGCCGGCCAAATGGTGGAGGTTGGTCATGGCTGTTCCTGGCCCTGGTTGGCGCGTGCCTGCAGCTTACCCTTGGCCCGGAGCCGCAGAGCCTCGACGACGTACTCGACGCCGGTCCAGACCGTGATCAGCACCGCGGCGAGCATCACCGCGAACGCCACCCACGTGAGCCAGGGCGCCACTGCCCCCAGCGGCAGGAGATAGAGGAAAATCGCGGCGGTCTGGACCACGGTCTTGAGCTTGCCGCCCCGGGAGGCCGGGATCACGCCGTAGCGGATGACGAAGAACCGCAGACCGGTGATTCCCCATTCACGGACCAGGATCACCAGCGTCATCCACCAGGGCAGTTCGCCCAGCACGGACAGCATCACCAGGGCGGAGCCGATGAGCAGCTTGTCGGCAATGGGATCGGCGATCTTGCCGAAGTCCGTGACGAGGTTCCGGCTCCTGGCGATGTCGCCGTCGAGCTTATCCGTGTAGATCGCGACGGCGAAGGCCACCACGGCGGCCCAGCGCCAGATCCCCGATTCGCTGTGCAGCCCGGGGGCGTCGGCGATCAGGAACCAGACGAAGAAAGGCACCAGCGCGATGCGGATCATGGTCAGGACGTTGGGTAGGTTCCAGACCCCGGCACGGCCCTTGCCGGCGGCGGTTGCATCAGTGCTAGTCACGTTTCTAGGCTACAGTCCCCGGGCTATCGACCGGTCAGTGACCAGGCGTCCTCGGACCCCTCGTCGTCGTCCCCGTAGCCGCCTGGCGCGGAATCGGAGCCGTCGTAATATTCGACGTTTTGCTTCCGCTGGTCCAGGTCGGCCGCCACCAGGTCCTCGGCGTATCCTCCCTGGGCGATGTTGGCGTTGGCGTTATCGCTCAAGGCAGCAGTCTGCGCATCCGGGGCCGCGGGTGATTGCTGGCCCTTCATGGCTGCCAGGACGGGCGCGAGGTCGTCCGGCTTGACCAGGACGTCACGGGCCTTTGAGCCCTCGGACGGTCCCACCACGCCCCTGGACTCGAGGAGGTCCATCAGGCGGCCGGCCTTGGCGAAGCCCACCCGCAACTTGCGCTGCAGCATGGACGTGGAGCCGAACTGGGTGGTGACCACCAGCTCGGTGGCCTGCAGCAGCACCTCGAGGTCGTCCCCGATGTCGTCGTCGATCTGCTTCTTTTCCGCTTCGGGGGCGACGTCATCGCGGTAAACGGCCTGCAGCTGTCCCTTGACGTGTTCCACCACCTTGTGGATTTCGGATTCGGTGACCCAGGCGCCCTGGACGCGCATGGCTTTCGAGGCGCCCATGGGCAGGAAGAGCGCGTCGCCCTGGCCGATCAGCTTCTCGGCGCCGGGCTGGTCCAGGACAACGCGGGAGTCCGTGACGGAGGACGTGGCAAAGGCCATGCGCGAGGGCACATTGGCTTTGATCAGGCCGGTGACCACATCCACGGAGGGCCGCTGGGTGGCCAGTACCAGGTGGATGCCGGCTGCACGGGCCAGCTGGGTGATGCGGACGATCGAGTCTTCGACGTCACGCGGGGCCACCATCATGAGGTCGGCGAGTTCGTCCACAATGACCAGCAGGTACGGATAGGGACGGATCACCCGTTTGGAGTCGGGCGGCGGCTGGACCTTGCCGGCACGGACGGCCTTGTTGAAGTCGTCGATGTGCTTGAAGCCGTAGTTGGCGAGGTCGTCGTAGCGGGCGTCCATCTCGCGGACCACCCACTGCAGGGCCTCGGCGGCCTTCTTCGGGTTGGTGATGATGGGCGTGATGAGGTGCGGAACTCCTTCGTAGGCGGTCAGTTCCACGCGCTTGGGGTCAACCATCACCATGCGCACCTCGTCAGGGGTGGAGCGCATCAGGATTGAGGTGATCATCGAGTTCACGAACGACGACTTACCGGCGCCGGTGGCACCGGCCACCAGGAGGTGGGGCATCTTGGCGAGGTTGGCCACCACGTAGCCGCCCTCGACGTCCTTGCCCACGCCCATGACCATGGGGTGGTCCGTCCTGCGGGCGTTCTGGCTGCGCAGCACGTCACCCAGGGAGACGGTTTCACGGTCAGTGTTGGGGATCTCGATGCCGATGGCCGATTTGCCCGGGATGGGACTGAGGATGCGGACGTCGCTGGAGGCCACGGCGTAGGAGATGTTCTTGGACAGCGCCGTAACGCGTTCCACCTTCGTGCCCGGCGAGAGTTCAATCTCGTACCGCGTCACAGTGGGGCCGCGGCTGAAGCCCGTCACGGTGGCATCGACGTTGAACTGCGTCAGGGTGTCGGTCAGGGCGGCAACGACGGCGTCGTTGGCCTCAGTGCGCTCCTTCGGGATGGAGCCCGGGGTGAGGAAGTCCGAGGCAGGGAGCGTGTAGGTCACGTCCCCGGCGAGGGAGAGCTGCTCAGTCCGCTGCGGGATGGGCACGGGCGGCGGTGCTGGCGCCACCGGGTTGGCGGGCACCGTGGGCGCGGCGGCCGGTTTCCCGGGAGCGGCGGCGCCGGGTATGACCAGCGGAATGGCCTCGGTGGCGTTCTCCGGCGGGGCCGCCTGCGAACCGGCGCCCAGGCCCTGGGCCGCCTTGATCTTCTCGACGGCGATCTCCGCCTGGGTGGGCCGCCGGACGCCGGGAGCAGGCCGCGGCGGCTGCGGCTCGTCGTCGTCGATGACCGCGTGCTCAAAGGCTTCATCGCCCACGTAGCCCTCAAGGCCGGCGTCGGGTGCTTCGTCCTTTCCGAAGAGGCGCCGCTTCTTCTTCTTGGGCGCGGCCGGCTCAGGCCGGTCCAGGTAGCTGCGGTCGTGGACGTCCCCGGCCTGTTCCTGTTCCATCAGGTCGATGCCCATGAGGTGTTCGTAGGCTCCGCGCAGGCGGCGCGGGATGGCCGTGAACGGCGTGGCGGTGATGATGAGCAGGGAGATGAACGCGAGGACTCCGTAGAGGACCGCCGGCACGGCGGGGTGGATGGCTGCCAGCGGGGTTGCGACGAGGAAGCCCAGCATGCCGCCTGCCTGGCGGAGGCCGTCGAAGCCGTCGGCGACAGTCGGCTGGCCGCCCAGGATATGCGCCACGCCGGAGCCGGCGAACGTCATCACCAGGAACCCGATGCCTACCCGGTTGTTGCCGCGGCCGTCCGATGGCACCCGGAAAAGCCGGAAGGCACACACAAAGAGCATGAGGGGCAGCAGCAGGGAGATCCAGCCGAAGGTGCCGTTCACTACCGCGTAGACGGCGTCCGGGAACCACCCGGTCAGGCCCCACCAGGCAAACGTGGCGATGAAGACGCCCAGGGCGAGGTTGAACAGTGCGGCGCCGTCGCGGCGTTCCTCGGCGGGGATGTCGCTGACGTCATGGCCGATGCGCCGGACTCCGCCGCCCACCATGTGCCCCAGCCCCAGCCAGGCGTTGCCTACCACCCTCGCCAACCAGGGCTGGTGGTGTTCGACGGCGGGGAGCTGGCGGGTGCGTGCGGTGCTGGACGAGCCGCCGCGTGGGGTCTTGCCTGCTGATGAGCCGGTTCCGCGGCCTGTGGAGCTGCCGGCTTTGCTGCCGGAACCGCCCCTGCCGGTACCTTTGGGCGCGGAAGTAGTACGTGTGGCCATGCTGTTCACGCTACCGGAACCAAGCCCTGAATCCGGGGATATCGGGCCGCCCGGCCCCCGCAATCTAGCTGGACACCAGATGGGCAAAGGGCCCGGTTCCAGTGGAACCGGGCCCTTTGCCCCCACGCTAGCGGGTTGGAACTGCTGCGGCGGTCAGGCCTCGAGCACCACGGGGATGATCATGGGCTTGCGGCGCAGCTTGCGGTTGACCCAGGTGCCCACTACCCGGCGGACCACCTGCTGGAGCTGGTGGCTGGTGTGGTCCTTGTTGTTCAGGACCGCTTCCTCCAGCGCAGCGTTGATCTTGGGGATGATGTCGTCGAAGACGGAATCGTCTTCGGCTACGCCGCGGGCGTGGATCTCAGGTCCGGATACCACCTTGCCGGTGGCGCGGTGGATGACGGTGATGATCGAGATGAAGCCTTCGTCACCCAGGATGCGCCGGTCCTTGAGGTCGGCGTCGGTGATCTCGCCAACGCTGGAGCCGTCCACGTAGACGAAGCCAACTTCCACTTGGCCCACCACGTCCGCGCGGTGATCGTGCAGGTCAATGACGGTTCCGTTGTCCGAGAGGATCACGCTTGCCTCCGGGACGCCGGACTCGATGGCGATCTTGCCGTTGGCCAGCAGGTGGCGGGTCTCGCCGTGCACGGGCATGGCGTTGAGCGGCTCGAGGATGTTGTAGCAGTACAGCAGTTCACCGGCGGCGGCGTGGCCGGAGACGTGGACCTTGGCGTTGCCCTTGTGGATTACGTCGGCGCCCAGCTTGAGCAGGCCGTTGATGATCCGGAACACGGCGTTCTCGTTGCCGGGGATAAGGCTTGAGGCCAGGATGACGGTATCGCCGTCACCCACCACCACGCGGTGGTCGCCGTTGGCCATGCGCGAGAGCGCTGCCATGGGTTCACCCTGGGAACCGGTGGACATCAGGACCACGCGGTTATCCGGAAGGTTGTCGATGTTCTTGATGTCTACGATGAGCCCGGCCGGCACGTCGAGGTAGCCCAGCTTTTCGGCGATGGCCATGTTGCGGACCATGGAGCGGCCAACGAACGCCACCTTGCGGTTGTGCTTGGCTGCGGCGTCCAGGACCTGCTGCACGCGGTGGACGTGGGAGGAGAAGGAGGCCACGATGATGCGCTTGGTGGCCTGGCCGAACAGGCGTTCCAGCGTGGGGCCGATCTCCTTTTCGGCGGTGGTGAAGCCGGGGACGTCAGCGTTGGTGGAGTCGGACATGAACAGGTCCACGCCCTCTTCGCCGAGCTTGGCGAAGTGCCGCAGGTCCGTGATGCGTCCGTCCAGGGGCAACTGGTCCATCTTGAAGTCGCCCGTGTGCAGCACGGTTCCGCCGGCGGTGCGCAGGAACACGGCCAGGGCATCCGGGATGGAGTGGTTCACGGCTACGAATTCGCATTCGAACGGGCCGAACTTCTCCACCTGGCCCTCTTCGACCGTCAGCGTGTAGGGCCGGATGCGGTGTTCCTGCAGCTTTGCTTCGATTAGCGCGAGGGTCAGCTGTGAGCCCACCAGGGGAATGTCGTTGCGGAGCCGCAGCAGGTACGGGACAGCGCCGATGTGGTCCTCGTGGCCGTGCGTCAGGACAACGGCCACGATGTCTGCCATCCGGTCCTCGATGTACGAGAAATCAGGCAGGATCAGGTCAACGCCGGGCTGTGTTTCCTCCGGGAAGAGGACGCCGCAGTCGACAATCAGCAGCTTGCCGCCGATTTCGAACACGGTCATGTTCCGGCCGATCTCCCCCAGCCCGCCGAGCGGGACGATGCGGAGCGTGTCCTGCGGCAGGCGCGGAGGTGTGACAAGGCCGGTAAGGGCGGTTTGGGTCATATTGCACTACTTTCCAGGCGGAAGGGTGCCGGTCGTCGTCCTCAGGAGTAGACCAGCCCCGCTTCCGCCAAATCCCCGCGGATGGTTTCGATCTCGGCTTCGTCCGGCTCCACGAGGGGCAAACGGACGATCGAGTTGGGCAGGACTCCCTGCCATTTAAGAATCTGCTTGGCGGCCACGGCGCCCTGGACCCTGCTCATGGTGGCGCGCACCACGGGCAGGAGTTCGAAGTTGATCTTCCGGGCGGTGCCGAGGTCGTTGGCGTTGACGGCGTCAATGAGCTCACGGAACCGGCGGGTGGCCACATGGGTGGTGACGCCCACGAGGCCTACGGCACCCAGTGCCATCCAGGGCAGGGTCAGTCCGTCGTCGCCGGAGTAGAACTGGAGGTCCGTCTCGGCCATGACGCGGGCGGCGGCCACCATGTCCGCCTTGGCGTCCTTGACGGCAACGATGTTGGGGTGCTGCGCCAGCCGGATCATGGTGTCGGGTTCAATGGCGATGGAGGACCGGCCGGGAATGTCGTAGAGCATGACGGGGACGTCCACTGCCGAGGCGACGGTTTCGAAGTGGGCCTGGACGCCTGCCTGGCTGGGCTTGTTGTAGTAGGGCGTCACCAGCAGGAGGCCGTCGACGCCGAGGGCTGCAGCCTGCTGGGAAAGGTGGACCGAGTGCGCGGTGTCGTTGGTTCCGGTGCCGGCGATGATGGCGGCGCGGCCGCCCACGGCGTCCTTGACCGCCCGGAACATGCCGAGGTTCTCTTCGTCCGTCAGGGTGGACGTCTCGCCGGTGGTGCCGGTGACTACCAGGCCGTCGCAGCCGTCGTCCACGAGCTTGCTGGCCAGGGCCGCTGCCTGGTCGTAATCCACGGCGCCGTCCTTGGTGAACGGCGTGACCATAGCGGTCAGGAGCGTACCGAGGGCAGGGATGTGCGCGGAAGAGTCAGCCATGGGAAAAACGTTACCCTGTCCCCCGCTGGTTAGGACAATGCCGCGGGCGTGATGAACGTCAAATTGGGGGTTTCCGGGGTCATGGGATGCCGCAGTACCGGCCGACGGCTGCCCGGCGGAGTTCCTCGGCCCAGTCCGAAAGACGCTGGGCCGCCCGGACATAGTGGAACAATTCCAGCGGCGTCAGGGCGTCCAGGTCCGATTCGGCCAGGCGGCGGGCAAGCTCTGCACCTTCGGGCTGTGCGGCGAGGCTGACGCCCTCCCGCTCCCACTGGACATCCTCCGCAGGCTTTCCGGCCACGAGTTGGCGGAAGAGGAAGTCGACTACCCCGGGGCTCATGGCCTTCAGGAGGCCCGTTCCCGGCTCGGGGCTCGCCGGCCCGTGTCCGGTGGTACGGCCAGTGGACTCGTGGCGGCCCGGTCCGTAGGCGGGAATCTCCGGTGTTGGCGTCTGCATGCCAACTATTGTATTCGAACATATATTCGAATACAAGGGTTGCCGCTCCGTCCGCGCGGCTGCCAGGGAGGACTCCCCGGCGTGACAGCAGGCCGCGCCGCCCGTGTGAGACGATTCGGTTCATGACTTCCCGCAACCCGGCCAGGGCACCCCGGAAAACGGCAGCCGGCCAGGCACCGGGACGGCTTTACGGCATCGATGCTGCGCGCGGGATTGCCCTGCTGGGCATGATGGCCACGCACCTGCTCCCCACCTTTGAATCGAACGCCAGCCTTACCCCCACATGGATCGGACTGGCCTTCTCGGGGCGGGCGGCTGCCCTGTTCGCCGTGCTGGCCGGCGTCGGGCTGGCCCTGTCAACCGGTAAGAACAGGCCGCTCGCGGCTGGTGAACTCTCGGCCGCACGCCGCGGAGTGGCGCTCCGGGCCCTGGTGATCGCCGCCGTCGGACTCAGCCTGGGCGGCCTCACCGTCAACCTGGCCGTCATTCTGGTCCACTACGCAGTCCTGTTCCTGTGCATCCTGCCATTCCTGGGCATGGGCCTGAAGCAGCTCTGCGGCTGGGCAGCCGGATGGATCTTCGGTTCCCCCGTCCTGGCGTACCTCCTGCGCCCCTGGCTGCTCACCGCGGAGCCGCCCCTGCAGCTTGGCCATAATCCCGGCTGGGAGGACCTGGCAACACCCGCCCGGCTGGTCGCCGACGTGTTCCTCACCGGCTACTACCCGGTGTTCCAGTGGATGTCATACCTACTCGTGGGGCTCGCAATCGGCCGGCTGGTGCTCAGCAAAGCCCTGGTCCCGGTGGCGCTGCTGGCCGGCGGGACAGTTGTTGCGATCGCCGCGAAGGTTCTGGGCGTGACGGCAATGGAGGACTGGGGCGGGCGTGCCGCACTGGAGAAGGTCCTCAATGCGCCGGGGTATCCGCTGGACAGCGTCCTGCAGGTAAACCTGACCGGTATCAGGCAGGAGGGGTCATGGTGGTGGCTGGCGTCCGCCGCCCCGCATTCCGGCACAACCCTGGACCTGCTGCACACTTCCGGAGTGGCAGCGGCAGTCATCGGAGCCTGCCTGCTCCTGGGCCGGCTGGCGGAGTGGGTGGACCTGGACCTGCTGCTTCCGCTGCGCGGTGCCGGCGCCATGACACTCACCCTGTACACGGTCCATGTGTGGGTGGTGTCAGGCTTCTATCTCAAGCCGCTGCCCGCCGGCTGGACCGAGGACGGCATGTACTTCGCCCAGGCAGCCACGGCTGTGGTGGTGGGCATGGCCTTTGTACTGCTGAAGTGGCGGGGTCCCCTGGAGTGGGTGGGCCATGCGGCCAGCCAGCTGGGCCGCGGGCAGCTCAAACTCCGCGGCAGGAGCTAGGCAGAAACCTTGCCGCGGAAGAGCCTGCCGGCGTCGCGCATGGACGCGCGGGCCCGCTTCCTGTCGCCGGCGGCATCGTAGGCGCAGCTGAGCCGGAACCAGGACCGCCAGTCGTCGGGTGCGGCTTCCGCTTCAGCCTTGTACTTTTCGAACTCGGCGTCGGCCGCTTCCCGGATGATCCGCCCGGCAGGTGTCCGGGGCAGTTCATCCACGGGGAGGCCGCCCTCGGCTTCGAGGACCTTGGCCATCTGCTCCGTCCGGGCACCGAACATCAACTCACGGATCAGCGCCCATGCGCCCACGATCGGCAGGACCAGGTAGGCGGCTCCGATGGCCTGCGCCGTGAGGTTGCCGTCCGTCAGGAGCAGGATGGAGCGCTGGAGGGACACCACCAGGTAGAACACCAGGAGCAGCGTGACAAGCCCCACCCAGATCTTGGTGCGGTTCTTGCGGAAGCCTGCCAGGAGACCGTCCATCGCCTAGAAACCCAGGTCCAGGTAGCCGTCCAGCCCCACGGTGAGCCCGGGGTGTGCGGCCACGTTGCGGACGCCGAGCAGGACGCCGGGCATGAAGGACGCGCGGTCAAACGAGTCGTGGCGCAGCGTCAGCTGCTCACCGGCGCTGCCGAGGAGGACTTCCTGGTGGGCCACCAGCCCGCGGAGCCTGACGCTGTGGACGCGAACGCCGTCAACGTCGCAGCCGCGGGCGCCGGCCAGTTCACTGGTGGTGGCGTCCGGGCTCGCCGGCACCTGGGCGGCCTCGCGTTCCGCGGCGATGAGCTGGGCGGTGCGGACAGCGGTTCCGGAAGGGGCGTCCACCTTGTCCGGGTGGTGCAGCTCAATGATCTCCACTGACTCGAAGTACTTGGAAGCCTTGGCAGCGAAGGCTGAAGCAAGGACCGATCCCACGGCAAAGTTGGGGGCGATCAGCACACCGGTTTCCGGATGCGCTGACAGCAGGTCTTCGAGCGCGGAAAGGCGGCCGGCATCCCAGCCGGTGGTCCCCACAACGGCGTGGATGTTGTTTTCGACGGCGAAGCGGACGTTCGCTTCGGTGCTTTCGGGAACTGTCAGGTCCACAAGGTACTGCGCTCCGGCGGCGGTGACCTGGTCCAGGG
Organism: Pseudarthrobacter sp. 1G09; assembly: GCF_050038305.1. Classification (NCBI taxonomy): domain Bacteria; kingdom Bacillati; phylum Actinomycetota; class Actinomycetes; order Micrococcales; family Micrococcaceae; genus Pseudarthrobacter; species Pseudarthrobacter sp. 1G09. The sequence goes on along the minus strand of NZ_CP188306.1, from coordinate 1,735,946 downwards.
AGTCGTTCCGTCCCAGCGCTGCGACGAGTTCCATGTCGGGTGCGGCTTCAACGGCTTTGACGGCTTCGACGCCCATGCGTCCGTTGGCGCCCAGGATGGCGACGCGCTTGGCTTCGGAGTGTTGTTCGGTCATGCCGTTAACCCTACCGTCGGCCCCGGGGCGCCCCGGAACCGGACGGTGTGCGTTACCTCGCAGGACGCCGCGGCACCACTCAAAACCGCTGGAAAAAGCCGGCGGTCAGCCGCCGGCGCCCACCCATTCAACAGTGCCGTCGGAGAAGAACTGTTCCTTCCAGATGGGCACCTGCTCCTTGATCCGGTCCACCAGTTCGGAGCACACGGCGAAGGCCTGCCCCCGGTGTGCTGCGGACACGGCGCAGACCAGTGCGGGGTCGCCGATCTGCAGCGTGCCGATCCGGTGGGCCGCCCAGATGCGGACCGGCTTTCCTCCGTCCTCCCCCGCACCCCCGCCGGCGTTTTGTTCGGCAACCAGTTGGGCGACGACGTCGGCCATCACCTGGTGCGCCGTGGGGTGCGCGCTGTAGCTGAGGCGGTCAACTGCCTTGCCGCCGTCGTGGTTGCGCACCACGCCGCTGAAGCTGACCACCGCCCCTGCGGTATCCCCTTCCACGGCCGCGATGGCCTGGTCTACGGAGATTGGCTCCGCGCTGAGGACCGCGGATACCACTTCGAATGCTTCAGTGCCCATGGTTGCCTTCCAACTGGTCGCAGAGATGCCCGATCAGCGGGTCCAGGACGCTGAGTCCGTCCATGACGCCTTTCGGTGAGCCGGGCAGATTAACAATGAAGGACTTCCCGGCCGCGCCCGCGTAGCCGCGGCTGAGCGCCGCCAACGGCGTTTTGGCGGCGCCGGCACGCCTGATTGCCTCCATGATGCCGGGGATTTCGCGGTCCAGCAGGGGCCGGGTGACGTCGGGGGTCCGGTCGTCCGGGTTCAGCCCGGTGCCGCCGCTGGTGATCACGACGGCGGGACGCTGGGTCAGGAGGGCCCTGATCGCGGCGCCCACCGGCTCGCCGTCGGGGACCACCATTGCCGGGAAGACCTCGAAGCCGTGTTCGGTGAGCCAGTCCGTGATCACCGGGCCGGTCTCGTCGTCGTAAATACCTGCCGCTGCCCGCGTGGAGGCGATCACCACGCCGGCCTTCCGGCCCTGGACGTCGCCGTGCCGGTGCGGCTCAGCGGCGTGGGACGGTGCTGCGCCGGATCCGCCGAAGCTGTCATCGTGGGTCATAGGGTCCAGTCCCCGCTCTTGCCGCCGCTCTTGGCCAGCACCTTGATATCTGTCAGGACGGCGTGCTTGTCCACTGCCTTGATCATGTCGTAAACGCTCAGCGCGGCCACGGACGCCGCCGTCAGGGCTTCCATTTCCACGCCGGTCACGCCGCGGGTCTTAACCGTAGCCACCACCTCCACGGACTCCGCTTCGAGCCCGAAGTCGACAGTGACCCTGGACAGCGGCAGGGGGTGGCACAGTGGAATCAGTTCGGGCGTTTTCTTGGCGGCCATGATGCCCGCCACCCGGGCGACTGCCAGAGCGTCCCCCTTGGGAAGGCCACCGGAACCGAGCAGGCCCATCACCTCCGCCGTGGTGCGGACCGTGGCTGTTGCTGTGGCCTCGCGGGTGGTTTCGGCCTTGGCGGAAACGTCCACCATCTGTGCGCTGCCGTCCCTGCGCAGGTGCGTCAGGGCAGCGGGGGTCTGTTCTGCATTCACAGCATCCATACTTCCACCTCGTCCCCGGCCGCGAGTTCCGTTACACCGGCAGGGACGTGAACCAGGGCGTTGGAACCGGCCAGCGCACGGACCAGGTGGGAGCTCTCGCCGCCCTCCAGCCGTACGGTGCCGTCGGGCTGCAGGTTGCCGCGCCGGACCTGGTGTTTGTGCTGCGGGGACGTCAGCGGGTGACTGAGCCTGGCGCGCACAGGCAGGCGGAGGGCCGGAGCCCCGAGCACTGCTGCGAGGGCCGGCCGCAGGAACATTTCGAAGGACACCAGGCAGCTGACGGGGTTCCCGGGGAATCCCAGGAAGGGGACGCCGTCGAACATTCCGATTCCCTGCGGCCCGCCTGGCTGCATTGCCACATGCAGGAATTCCACCGGCTGGCCTTCCATGGCCTGCCGGACCACTTCGTACGCGCCTTTGCTGACGCCGCCGGTGGTGACAATGACATCGGCGTCCGCGCCCTGGCTCCGGAGCAGCTTCTGCAGTTCCGCGGGATCGTCGGTGGAGATACCGGCCCGCCGCACATCCAGGCCTGCCTGCGCCATGGCGGCTTCGAGGAGGGTGCCGTTCGCGTCGTAAATCTTGCCGGCGGGCAGGTCCTGCCCCGGTTCCACCACTTCGTCGCCGGTGGTGACGAGCAGGACCCGGACGGCGCGGTAGACCTCCACATCCGGGATGCCCAGCGCGGCAAGCAGCCCCAGCTGGGCGGGACCAAGGCAGGTTCCGCCGGCCAGGGCCCGCTCACCGGCGGCAACGTCGCTGCCCACCCGGCGGACGTAGGTCCCCGCCGCCGTTGCCGGCAGCGTGACCCGTGCGTCCGTGCCGGGAGCTGGAAAGCTGTCCGGCACCGCACGTTCAATGGGTACGACGGCGTCAGCACCATCCGGGAGCATGGCACCCGTCATGATGGGCGCCGCGGTCCCGCGGGCCAACGCGGACGGCCGCGTCCCCGCCGGGACCGGTGCCGCGACCGCGAACTCCGTGCCGTCGTCGTACGTGTCCGCGGAATTGACGGCGTACCCATCCATCTGGGAGTTGGCGAAGGGAGGCAGGCTGACGGGTGCCAGGAATCCGTGCACCAGTGCCCTGCCGAGAGCCCGCGACAGCGGAACGGTTTCGGTGCGGGATTCTGACCGCAAAGGGGCCAGCAGGTGGGCAACAGCGGCGACGTGGTCGGCAACGGAGCGGGCCTGGTGGGGGGTGCCCGCGGGGGCGTGGCGGTGCGGGCTGGTCATGGATGCGCCTTCAATGTGGGCCGTCAGGATTTCACGTCCACTCTAACCGTGTGGAATCCGGTGGCGCCGTCCGGGACCACGGGCCGGGACGCCTCGTCCTGGACGGTGCCCGCGAGGTCCGTGGCCCGCACCTGGACCTCGTACTGCCCGGGTGTGAGGTCCATGCTGAGCTTCCACTGGTACCAGGTGTCCGTGGAGATCCCGGATGACAGCTCTGCAGGCTGCCAGGAACCGCGGTTGACCCTGAGTTCAACGGCGCTGATGCCGGTGTGCTGGGCCCAGGCAATGCCGCCAAAGGTGACCGTTCCGGCGTTGACGGGCCTGCCGCTGCGGGGGACGTCAATGCGGGAGGACAGCTTGACGGGACCGTGGTCGGACCAGCCCCTCGTGGTCCAGTAGGCGGTGTCCGCCGCGTAGGTGGTGACTTTCAGCTCCGTAACCCATTTGGTGGCGGAAACGTAGCCGTACAGGCCCGGCACCACCATCCGGACGGGGAATCCGTGTTCGAGCGGCAGCGGGCCGCCATTCATTCCCACGGCCAGGAGGGCGTCCCGGCTGTCCGTGAGCACTTCCAGCGGGGTGCCGGCAGTCCACCCGTCAGCACTCCGGGACAGCACCATGTCCGCACCCTTGGCCGGCCCGGCCAACGCCAGGAGTTCGCGGACCGGCCAGCCGAGCCACCGCGCGTTGCCAATGAGGTCCCCGCCTACCGGGTTGGACACGCAGGCAATGGTGATGTGGCGTTCGGTCAGCGGCTTGGCAAGGAGTTCGGCAAGGGTCAGTTCCACCTCGCGCTGCACCATGCCCGTGACCTTGAGGACCCAGGTATCAGGGTCGACGGCGGGCACCACCAGGGCCGTGTCGATCCGGTAAAAGTCGTTGACGGGAGTAATCAGCGGGTGCATGCCCTCCACGCCTGCCTCCGCTCCCGCAGGGATGGGCGGTGCCGGTACCGCTGCCCGGGGTATCGCCACCCGGGCCCTGGCATCGTTGACCTTCAGCACGGTCCCGCGCCAGGCTCCCGCCAGGACTCCGCCAACGGCCGTGAGGACGGCACCTGCGGCGAGGCTCCGGAGGAACGCGCGGCGGGCCGTGGCCCGCCCGCCGGCACGGGCCGCTTCCCAGGCCTTCAGCTTGGCCATCAACAGCCGGAGGATCAGGGCAGCGGCGGCCGCCGCAGCCACGGGAAGAGCCAGGGCCACCGGCGTCGCCTGGGCCCGGCCCGCAACGGCGGCCACCCCCGCGAGTCCAAACACGGCAATCACGGCCAGCCCCGCAAAACGCCGCCGCCGTTCCACTACTCCGGCGAGGGCCGCGAGGACCACAATGACCAAGGCCATGCCGACCAGGAGGGCCACCTTGTCCGCCGTGCCGAAGAGCGAGACCGCCCAGTCCTTTACTGCCGGTGGAACGGCATCAATGACTGCTCCGCCCACCGCGGTCAGAGGCGACACCGACGGGCTCCACACGCCGGCCAGCAACTCTCCGAGGACCACCCCGCCGGCCACGGACACCACGCCGGCGGCCGCAGCGTGCCCGCCCAGGCGGCGCCGTTCCCGCTGTTCCCGCTCGCTGGGTTCGGGCGAACCGCCGTGGCGGGTACCGTCGTCGTGCATGGCCTGCTGCCGGGCGCTGTTCACCCTTCCAGCATAGGTTGGCGCACCCTTTCCGGCGGTTGACCGGCGCGGATTCATGCCGCTCCCCGGCAGCGTCCGTCACGGGTGTGATGTGGAGCCCATCGTGGCGTAGCCTGAATTCATGAGTGTCCAGCTAGGCATGCCCCAGCCCCGCGAAGAAGCGGACCCGGCGCTGCCGTCCGTCCCGGCTCCGCGTCCGGCTGACGCGCCTGCAGGCCTGGCGGACAGGTACGGGCGCCGGGCCAGCGACATGAGGCTGTCCCTGACCGATAAATGCAACCTCCGCTGCACCTACTGCATGCCCGCCGAAGGCCTGGAATGGCTGGCAAAGCAGGCCGTCATGACGGCCGAGGAGATCGTCCGGATTGTCCGGATCGGGGTGGAGCAGCTCGGCGTCCGCGAGCTCCGGCTCACCGGCGGAGAACCCCTGGTGCGTCATGACCTGGTGGACATCATTTCCGCGCTGCGCAGCAACCATCCGGACCTGCCCATCTCGATGACCACCAACGCCGTGGGGCTGGCGAAGAAGGCCGCCCCGCTCAAGGCCGCGGGCCTGACACGGATCAATGTCTCGCTCGATTCCCTGCACGAAGAGACGTTTACCAAGCTCACCCGCCGCCCCTTCCTCGACCAGGTGCTGGCGGGCGTGGACGCCGCATGGGCGGCCGGACTCGGTCCGGTCAAGCTGAACGCCGTCCTGATGCGCGGGATCAACGACGCCGAGTCCCCGGCCCTGCTGGGTTGGGCTTTGGACCGGGGCTATGAGCTGCGCTTCATCGAACAGATGCCACTGGACGCCGACCACGGCTGGACGCGCCGGAACATGATCACCGCCGCCGAGATCCGCGACATCCTGTCAGCCGAGTACGTCCTGAGCGCCGATCCGCGCGAACGCGACGGGGCGCCCGCCGAGAGGTTCGAAGTACGACGCCGGGTGGCCGGGTTGGATGCCGCCGGCAACCCTTCCGCGCACGGGCCCGTCCTGGGAACGGTGGGAATCATTGCCTCAGTCACCGAGCCGTTCTGCTCGGATTGCCGCCGGACGAGGATCACGGCCGAAGGCAAGATCATGAGCTGCCTCTTCTCGCGTGAAGAGTACGACCTCTTGGGCCTGCTGCGCTCCGGCGCTGACGACGACGCCCTGGCGCGCCGGTGGCAGGACGCAATGTGGATTAAGCCAAAAGCCCACGGCATGGACCACGTGGGACTCGACGCTCCGGACTTTGTCCAGCCGGACCGCAGCATGAGCGCCATCGGGGGCTGACCGGAATGCATGTACGTTACTTCGCTGCCGCACGCGCCGCTGCCGGGTTCGAGGAAGAGAAGTTCGACCTCCCTGCCGGGGCAACCGTGGCGGACCTGCTGGACGCCGTCCTCGCCGTGCCACGGGAGGAGCCCCCGGCCGGGACGCCTCCGCTGGCCCGCATCCTTTCGCGCAGCAGCTTCCTGTTGAACGAGGTGGCGGTACGCGACCGCACCACTGTAGTGGACGCCGATGACGTCGTGGACGTCCTGCCACCGTTCGCCGGAGGGTAGCCCCCGTCCTTCCGCCGCCCGGCCTGTGAAGCCTCAGGCCCGCCGGAAGGTGGAGGTCATAAACGGCGTGAAAGCGGGGCGTTTGCCGTTTGCACGCGCGTTCGTTTCGTCCACCACGTGTGGTTCCAGGCCGGTCCGCAGCTCGGTAATGTGCACGAGCACCGCGCTCCCCGGCACTGATTCTGTGGGGCCAGTGAGGATAATGCTGTGCCTTGTCCAGCCTGTGCCTGCGCGCCGCTCCACACGGAGAACGCCGTCATGCCACGTGCAGCGGGAGGGACTGCCGGGAGGCCCGCCGGTGCTGTCGACGTAGTACCAGAACACATCATGGTGGTCAGGATCCAGGGTGAAGACTCCGTGGCCCTCAAAGTGCGAACCGTCGGCCTCCACGTGCCGGTAGCTCTGAACCACAGCAAATCCCCCGGCTGCGCGGCGGTATGCCACCTCGGCATCCACCGTGCGCTGCGGCCCCCAGGGCCCGGCAGCCAGCTCGGTACTCCCCCGCCAGGCGCCCAGGAGGCCCGCCAGGGCCGGATGAATACCGGCAGGAACACCCTGTCGCGGCGCATCCGCGGCGCCGTCATGGCCCAGCCGGAGTACGTTCACGCCTTCCACTCCTCCCCAGCACGGCGACGTCGGATGGCCTCATCGTAGTCCTGCAGCCTGCGCCCCGCGAGGGGTCCGCACGCTCACCGCGGGCCGTTATGGCCAGAAGTCAGGACCCGCCCTTCAGAACCCGCGTTGCGGTTGCCCGCTGCTCAGAGTCCGAAGGTCTCGGTTTCGTCGAACGGGCCCACCACTGTGACGGTGCGGGGCGCGGCGGCCAGTTCGGCGGCCAGTTCCTGCACCTGTTCGGCGGTGACGGACTTGATCAGCCGCAGGGTCTCGTCGATGTCCTGGTATTCGCCGGACACCAGTTCCGCCCGGCCCAGGCGTGACATCCGGGAGCCGGTGTCCTCCAGGGCCAGCACAATCCCGCCGCACAGCTGCCCCACTGCCTTGCGCAGTTCGTCTTCGGAGATGCCGTGCTCGGCGAGTTTGTCCAGCTCGATGCCCAGCAGTTCAAGGACTTGCCGCACCTTGGAGGGCGTACAGCCTGCATACATGCCAAAGTAGCCGGCGTCTGCGTAGGACGACGCAAAAGAGTAGGTCGAGTACACCAGGCCACGCTTTTCCCGGATTTCCTGGAACAGCCGCGAAGACATGCCTCCGCCGAGGACAGCGTTGAGGACACTCATGACATAGCGGCGCCCGTCCGTGGCAACAATCGTGGGGCAGCCCATGATGATGTTGGCCTGCTCAACGGCACGTTTCACCACCTGGAGCCCGGCGGTTCCCGTGATCAGGGCCCGCTCGGTGGGCCTGCGATCAACCGGCGACGCATCCGTCGCAAGCGACCAGCCTGCCGCCTCAAGGGCATCCACCACCAGGCCACAGACGACGTCGTGCTCAAGGCCGCCGGCAGCTGTGATGACCAGTTCATCGGGACGGTAGTAGCGCTGGTAGTGCTCCCAGACGGAATCGCGGGCAACGGCGCGGATGGCGTCCGGGGTTCCGCCGATGGGGCGGCCCAGGGGGTGGCTGCCCAGAACCGAAGCAACGAAGTGCTCGTGGGCAACATCCGTGGGATCGTCGCTGTCCATGGCGATTTCCTCAAGGATGACGTCCCGTTCCTGCTCCATCTCGTCCGGGTCGAGGACCGCGCCGGTGATCATGTCGGCAATGACATCGATGGCCATGGGCAGGTCCGTGTCCAGGACGCGGGCGAAGTAGCAGGTGCTTTCCTTCGCCGTCGCCGCGTTCGATTCGCCGCCCACCTCGTCAAAGGCCGAGGCGATCTCCAGCGCGGTGCGCCGTTTGGTGCCCTTGAAGAGCAGGTGCTCCAGAAAGTGGGTGGAGCCGTGCTGTCCGTGGGCCTCGTCGCGGGACCCCACGCCTACCCAGAAACCGATAGTGGCCGACCTTTGGCCGGGCATCGCTTCGGTCAGAACCCGCACGCCGCCGGGCAGCACTGAACGGCGGACTTCGGAGCCGCCGTCGGAGCCGTGGACCAGGGAGTCGCCGAGGTGGTTCTGCTCAAGGGGCAGGGGTACAACAGTCATTGAGGCCTTTCAGGTGGTGCAGCCGGATCTGGCTGTCATCGTAACAGCGGCGGGGCCGGTGGATCATCCCACCGGCCCCGCCGTTTCATACTGGTGTTCCTGTCAGGGAACGGTTAGATCTCGACGCCTTCAGCAGGCTCCGTGGCGTGGGCGCGTTCGGTGCTTTCCGCGCCTTCTTCCTCGGCCACAACCGGGGAGAGCGAAAGCTTTCCACGGTCGTCGATCTTGGTGATTTCCACCTGGACCTTCTGGCCCACGGAAACGACGTCATCAACGTTGTCCACGCGCTTGCCGTTGGCCAGCTTGCGGAGCTCGGAGATGTGCAGGAGGCCGTCCTTGCCCGGGGTCAGCGATACGAAGGCACCGAAGGTGGTGGTCTTGACGACCGTACCCAGGTAACGCTCGCCGATTTCCGGAACCTGCGGGTTCGCGATGGCGTTGATGGCGGAGCGTGCTGCGTCAGCAGACGGACCGTTGGTGGCGCCAATGTAGACGGTGCCGTCGTCCTCGATGGAGATGTCGGCGCCGGTGTCTTCCTGGATCTGGTTGATCATCTTGCCCTTGGGGCCAATGACCTCGCCGATCTTGTCCACGGGGATCTTCACGGCGATGACGCGCGGCGCGAACTCGGAGAGCTCGTCCGGGGTGTCGATGGCCGAGTTGATGACCTCGAGGATGTGTAGGCGGGCTTCGCGGGCCTGCTTCAGTGCTGCTGCCAGGACGGAGGCGGGGATGCCGTCGAGCTTGGTGTCCAGCTGGATGGCCGTGACGAACTCGGAGGTACCTGCAACCTTGAAGTCCATGTCGCCGAAGGCGTCTTCGGCGCCGAGGATGTCGGTCAGCGCGGCGTAGCGCGTCTGGCCGTCAACCTGGTCGGACACCAGGCCCATGGCGATACCGGCGACGGCTGCCTTCAGGGGCACACCGGCGTTCAGCATGGACAGGGTGGAGGCGCAGACGGAACCCATCGACGTCGAACCGTTGGAGCTGAGGGCTTCAGACACCTGGCGGATGGCGTAGGGGAATTCCTCGCGGGACGGCAGTACGGGCACCAGGGCGCGTTCTGCAAGGGCACCGTGGCCGATTTCGCGGCGCTTGGGCGAACCCACGCGGCCGGTTTCACCGGTGGAGTACGGCGGGAAGTTGTAGTTGTGCATGTAGCGCTTGCGCGTTACGGGCGACAGCGAGTCGATCTGCTGTTCCATCTTGAGCATGTTCAGCGTGGTGACACCCATGATCTGGGTTTCGCCGCGTTCGAAGATGGCCGAACCGTGCACGCGGGGCAGGACCTCAACCTCGGCGGTGAGCTGGCGGATGTCCGTCAGGCCGCGGCCGTCGATGCGGATCTGGTCCTTCAGGATGCGCTGGCGCACAACCTGCTTGGTGACCGAGCGGAACGCTGCGGACAGTTCCTTCTCGCGGCCTTCGAACTGGCCGGCCAAGGAGGCAACGGTCTCGTCCTTCAAGGCGTCAGAAGCAACGTCGCGCTCCTGCTTGTCGGCGATCTGGAAGACAGCAGCCAGCTTGTCGGCAGCAGCTGCTTCAACAGCGGAGTACACGTCGTCCTGGTAGTCCAGGAAGACCGGGAACTCAACCGTGGGCTTCGCTGCGCGGCCGGCGAGGTCGGCCTGCGCGTCGCAGAGTGCCTTGATGAACGGCTTGGCAGCCTCAAGGCCCTCGGAGACAACCTCTTCGGTGGGGGCGGTGGCGCCCTGTTCCTTGATGAGGTTCCAGGAGTTGTCGGTTGCTTCGGCTTCCACCATCATGATGGCGACGTCGTCACCGGCGATGCGGCCGGCTACGACCATGTTGAAGACGGAGTTTTCCAGCTGGGAGTGCTTGGGGAAAGCAACCCACTGTGAACCGTGCTCGTCGGCGACCAGGGCTACGCGGACGCCGCCGATGGGGCCGGAGAACGGCAGGCCCGAAAGCTGCGTGGACATGGAGGAGGCGTTGATGGCCACCACGTCGTAGAGCTCGTCAGGGTTGATGGCCAGGACGGTCACCACGATCTGGACTTCGTTGCGCAGGCCCTTGATGAAGGCGGGCCGCAACGGACGGTCCATGAGGCGGCAGGCCAGGATGGCTTCGGTGGAGGGGCGGCCTTCGCGGCGGAAGAACGAGCCCGGGATGCGGCCGGCAGCGTACATGCGCTCTTCGACGTCAACCGTAAGGGGGAAGAAGTCGAAGCCTTCGCGCGGGTGCTTGCCTGCGGTGGTGGCGGAAAGCAGCGCGGTGTCTTCGTCGATGTACACCATGGCTGCGCCGGCTGCCTGCTTGGCGAGGCGGCCGGTTTCGAAGCGGATTACACGCTTGCCGAAGCGGCCATTGTCAATGACGGCTTCTGAGAACTGGATTTCGGGACCCTCCATAGAGAGTCACCTCCGTTTCTGTTTTACGGAAGTCCAGCCACATCAACCCAGGCCAGCATATGTCGACTGGCCCTGCACCCGGTCGTCGATCGAGACCCACGGGCCGGGGCAGCCATTCGATGCTGCCGTTCCCGGGGATCACTACCGAGGACCGCGAATGCGTGATGCGGTTGATCCTCCTGTTTAGTTTTTTAGGTGGAGCGGGGCGGCCCGATCCCGAATGGGACAGGGCCGCCCGAAAGTCCGACTAGCGGCGCAGGCCAAGGCGCTCGATGAGCGCACGGTAGCGGTTGATGTCAGTCTTCTTCAGGTAGCCAAGCATGCGCTTGCGACGACCGACCATGCCCAGCAGACCGCGCTGGGTGTGGTAATCGTGCTTGTGCTCCTTCATGTGCTCAGTCAGATCCTTGATCCGCTGGGTCAGGACTGCAACCTGGACCTCGGGCGAACCGGTGTCGCCTTCGCCGGTTGCGTATTCCTTGATGATGGACTGCTTTACAGCGGCGTCAAGTGCCACAATAACTCCTTGGAAATGTGCCGTGAGGGCCCGGATCAGTAATTCACTGCCGGGTCTGCCGCTGCGGCCACCGGTCAAACTGGGGGCGACCGCACACAGCAGGAACCAGCCGCCACGGACTGCAGCCGGATCCATCGCCCAGTTTACCGGCCGCGGCCCAATGTTGTCGAAACAGGGCCGGCGGCGGCCCGGCGCCCGGTCAGCGCCGGAAATGCGTCAGGCCGCGAGCCTGTCCCTGATGGCAGCCATGCCGTGCAGGACTTCCGCGAAACTGGTGCTGAGTGGGGACAGCCCCACCCGGAGCCCGCGGGGCGCCCGGAAGTCCGGGACCACGTCCCCGTCCCACAGGGCCTCGACCGTGGCCTTGGTGAAGTCAGCGTGGTCCACGGTGATGTGGCTGCCGCGCTCCGCCGGATCACGTGGTGACGCCAGCTCGGCACCAAGCGGCGCCAGCAGGGCCTCGAAGATTTCGACGGCGAACGCCGTAAGTTTTTCCGACTTGGCCCGGATGGCTGCCATCGATGCTTCCTCAATGAGGTCGAGGGTGCCCCGCATGGCCAGCATGCCGAAGACAGCCGGCGTTCCGCTCAGGAAGCCTCGGATGCCCGGCGCAGGTTCATACCCGGCAGCCATCTCGAAGGCGTCCTTGCGGCCCATCCACCCCCAAATGGGCTGGTTGAGTGATGGCAGGTGGCGCTCGTTGACGTAGGCGAAAGCCGGCGATCCCGGACCGCCGTTGAGGTATTTGTACGTGCAGCCGGCGGCGAAGTCCACGCCGGCACTGTCCAGGCCGATCTCCACCGAGCCCGCGGAATGGCAAAGATCCCACACCACCAGCGCCCCGGCGTCGTGCACCGCTTGGGTGATCGCCGGGAGGTCTGCGAGGTGCCCCGAGCGGTAGGCGATCTGGCTGAGGAGTACGACGGCGGTGCGCGGCCCGGTGGCCTGGCGCACCTGGTCAACGGTCGCCCCCGCCGCGGGGTCCGTTTCGATCCAGCGCAGGGTGAGGCCCTCTTCCAGGGCGATGCCCTCGACAAGGTACCGGTCCGTGGGGAAGTTTCCGGTGTCGAGGACGAGCTCATTCCGGTCCGGGTCGTCAACCGCTGCAAGGGCGGCCCGGATCAGCTTGTAGAGGACCACGGTGGTGGAGTCGGCAATGATGGTCTGGCCCGGTGCCGCTCCGAGGACGGCACGGCCCAACTGGTCGCCAATGGCCTGCGGCAGGGCCAGCCACGTCTCGTCCCAGCCGCGGATGAGGCGGCCGCCCCATTCATCGCTGATGAAGGCCGCGATGTCCCCGGCAGTGCGCTTCAGCGGCCTTCCCAGGGAATTGCCGTCCAGGTAGGACAGAGGCATGTCCGTTCCGATGAACAGTTCCCGGTAATGCGCCAGCGGGTCTTCCCGGTCTAGTTCGGCGGCGCGCTGCCGGAGTACTTCGTCCGCCGGGACCGCAGTGTGCCCGGCGCCTTGCTGGTGGATGCTCATCGTCCGATCTCCGTCCTGACGGCGAATAGTTCCGGGAAGAATGTCAGCTCCAGGGCCTTCTGCAAAAACGTCACCCCGCTGGAGCCTCCAGTGCCCGTCTTCATTCCGATGGTGCGCTGCACCGTGCGGAGGTGGCGGAAGCGCCAAAGCTGGAAGTTGTCTTCGAGGTCCACGAGTTCCTCGCATGCCTCGTAGGCGCCCCAGTTCTCCGCCGCGTGCTCGTAGATGTACTTGAACAGCGGAACAAGTTCGGGGGTGAACTCGTGGGCGCGGGTGACGTCCCGGGTGAGGACGGAACCAGGCACCTCGAAGCCCTGGCGCGAGAGGTAGGCCAGGAATTCGTCGTAGATGCTGGGAGCCGCGAGCAGTTCCTCCAGCATGGCGTGCGCTTCGGGATCGGACTCGAAGACGGGGAGCATCTTGCGGTTCTTGTTGCCGAGCACGAACTCCACCGCACGGTACTGGGCCGACTGGAACCCCGAAGAGTTCCCCAGGAACCCACGGAACTGGGAATACTCGGTAGGCGTGAGAGTGGCCAGGACGGACCACTGCTCGGTGAGGGTCTTCTGGATGTGCTTGACGCGGGCTATTCCCTTCAGCGCTGAGCCAAGATCATCGGCCCGCAGCCACGCCGCGGCGCTGCGCAGCTCATGCAGCACCAGCTTCAGCCACAGCTCCGTGGTCTGGTGCTGGATGATGAACAGCAGCTCATCGTGGTGTTCGGGCTCGCTGACCGGCTGTTGGGCACTCAGCAGGGTGGGCAGCTGCAGGTACGAGCCATAACTCATCCGGGAGCTGAAGTCGCGGACAATTCCCTTGTCCAGCTTGCGGGTGTTCTTCTCGACGGACACGTACAGCCTTTCGCGTACTTCCTGGGTGGTCCCTAGTTCCGTGCCAGCAACTGGTGTGCCTGCACCACGTCCAGTTTCATCTGGTCCACCAGGGCTTCGGGACCACGGTAGGCCACCATGCCGCGCAGCCGCGCCAGGAATTCCACGATCACTGTCTGGCCGTACAGATCGAAGTCCTCTACGGCTTCCCGGGGCCGGTCGATGACGTGGGCCTCCACCTGCCGGCTGACGCCGTCGAACGTGGGGTTCGAGCCCACGGAAATGGCTGCCGGCCAGCGTTTGCCGGCCTCGTCCACCAGCCAGCCGGCGTAGATGCCGTCTGCCGGAATCAGGCCGGTGGAGTTACTGGCGAGGTTCGCTGTGGGGAAACCGAGGGCTCGGCCGCGGGCTGCGCCGTGGACAACCTCGCCGCGCATCCGGTGCGGCCTGCCGAGCACCTCCGCCGCCGTGGCAACGTCGCCTTCCTGCAGTGCTTCGCGCACCCAGGTGGACGAGCAGCGGCGGTCCGTGCCCTCGTCGTGATGCAGCGGGTACCCCTCGGAGCCGAACTCGCTGATGACCTGCACTTCAAAGCCGAACTTCCCGCCCAGGGCTTTCATGGTTTCCAGGTCTCCGGAGTTGCCGCGGCCGAACCGGGCATCGTGGCCGATGACCACGTGGCTGGCGTGCAGGCAGTCCACCAGGTACTGCTCCACGAATTCCTCCGCCGTGAGGCTGGCGAGGTCGAGTGAATACTTCACCACCAGGATGGCGTCCAGGCCCAGCTCGCCGAGGGCCTCGAGCTTATCCTCCAGGCCCATGATCAGGCGGGGGGCGCTCTCCGGGCGGTGGATGACGGCCGGGTGCGGATCGAACGTGACGGCGACGGCCTTGGAGTGCGTCAGCCTGGCGGAGCGGATCAGTTGGGACAGGACCTGTTGGTGCCCGCGGTGAACGCCGTCAAAGTTGCCAAAGGTGACAACGGATGGGCCAAAGTCCGCCGGGACCTCGGACGGATCGTTCCAGATGTAGACCATCACCCTCGCCTTAAACTGCCTGCAGCATCAATGATCCGCGGCCATCCGGCCGCGGAATTCTTCAAGGTTACCCGCATTCAGCGGCCTGCTTTTCCCAGCGAAGGCCGCCGCCTGTACAGCCATACCAGGCCGAGGACGGGGAGTATCAGCGGGATGAACCCGTAGCCGCGGCCAAACAGGGACCAGACGGTTTCGTGCGGGAACGCCACGGAATCGAAGATGCTGAGGGAGCCCACCACCACAACGCCAACCAGCTCGACCAGGACTGCCGCCACGGAGACCTTGAACCAGGTGCTCCCCGCCTTGGCCAGCGACACCGTGGCCACGGCGTACACCAGGGCTGCGAAGGCGGACAGCAGGTACGCCACGGGGGCGTCGGAAAACTTGGTGAGGATCTGGTACCCGGCGCGGGCTGTGGCCGAGATGGCAAAGACGGCGTACACGGCAATCAGCAGCCGGCCCGGGCCGGTATTGCGGGTGTTGCCGCCGGCGCCGGCGCGCGCCGTGTTCGTGCTGCCGTGGTCTCCCGCCGTTGCGTCGGCGGACTGGGGGTGCTGGTCATTCACGTTGCGTGCTTCTTCCACTTCAGTACCAGATCTGGTTCATTCGGGCGGCCATCACCAGGGCGGTCACGCCGACGGCGGCAAGGACGAAGTTGCTCCACCGGGTCCGTTCCAGGATGGACCAGTAGACGGCGGCCGGGGGCAGCAGCATGGCAGTCACCAAGTAGCCCCAGAACTCCCAGGCCTCGCCGGTAATGGTTTCGCCGGCGATGACCCTGATGATGGACCCCACCAGGTAGACCACCAGGGCCACCTCCACTGCCGCCACGGACAGGATGGTGGCGTCGTTGGGTGCCTTCTTCATGATGCCCGCGGCCAGGCAGATGACGGTGGAGAGGAGCCCTACGGCCAGGATGATGTAGAAATACGCGTCCACTCAGGCCTCCCCTCCGGCCGCGGCGGAGTTGCCGTTGCCTGGTGCGAACACCAGGACCGGCTTGGCGTAGTTGCCGCTGTCCGCCAGCAGGGCCACCAGGCTCCCGTCAGGAGCGAAGGCTGCTGCCGGGTGGTCGGCGGTCGCGGCGCCAGGGCTTCCCGCGGCCGCGCCGGCGGCAATCCGGCGGCCGTAGGAAATTTCCGTGGTTTCCTCGGCGCTCAGCTCGCGGTTGGGCATGAGTGCGCGGGCGGCCTGCGACATTTCCAGCACGTCCAGCTCGTCGGCCAGCTGTTCCAGCGTGCGGGCCTGGTCCAGGGAGTACGGGCCAACGTGGGTCCGGCGGAGGGCCGTGAGGTGTCCCCCCACCCCCAGCCCGTTGCCCAGGTCCCGGGCGAGGGCGCGGATGTAGGTTCCCGAGGAGCACTCGACGGTGACATCGATGTCGATGACGTCGGCCCCGGTGTCCCGCCGGATCCCGTGGACTTCGAACCTGTGGATGGTGACGGGCCGGGCGGCGAGCTTGACGTCCTCACCGGAGCGCACCCGGGCGTAGGCGCGTTCGCCGTTGACCTTGATGGCGCTGACGCTGCTGGGTACCTGCTGGATGCCGCCGGTGAGCGCTGCGACGCCGTCGTGGATGGCTTGCTCCTCCACCGCGGACGTGCCGGCCGAGGCAACCACGTCCCCTTCGGCGTCGTCCGTCACTGTGGACTGGCCCAGGCGGATGGTGGCCGTGTAAGTCTTGGACGTTCCCACGATGTAGGTGAGCAGGCGGGTGGCCTTGTTGATGCCTACCACCAGCACGCCCGTGGCCATGGGATCAAGCGTGCCGGCGTGGCCCACTTTCCGGGTCCCCGCGATGCGCCGCATCCGGCCAACCACATCATGGCTGGTCCATCCCTGCGGCTTGTCCACTATCACCAGTCCAGAAAGCACGCCTACCAGTATATCGGCGCTGGTTGGGGGCACAGCGCACGCCCTGCCCGGCCCGGTTGCAGCGCTAGGATGGCTGGCATGCCTGAGCTTGCCGCCCATGTCCGCGACGTGCCCGTCAACCAGATCCGGGAAATCACCGAGGCCGCGTGGCGCACCCCCGGCGCGCTGGTGCTCAGCATCGGCGAGCCCGGGTTCGCGCTCCCCCGCCATGTCCTGGACGCCGGGATGGCCTGCCTGGACCGGGACGAGACGAACTACACGCCCAACGCCGGGCTTCCCGCCCTCAGGGAGGCGTTCGCGGCGAGGTTCCGCGAAGAGCAGGGCGTCGACGTCGGCGCCGACAGGGTCTATGTGGTCTCGGGGGCCCAGCAGGGCCTGCACTTTGCCATGAGCCTGCTGCTGTCCCCCGGCGATGAGATCCTGATACCCAATCCCGGCTACCCCACCTTTGCGATGACCAGCCAGCTCCTGAGAGCTGTTCCGGTGGGCTATCCGCTGTACCCGGACCACGGCTTCCAGCCCCGCACGGCGGACATCGAGGCCCTCATCACGGCCAGGACCAAGGTGCTGGTCCTGAACTCCCCCTCCAACCCCCTCGGTGCCGTCCTCAGTAAGGACTCGGTCCGGGAACTGATGGATCTCGCCCGCCGCCACGACCTGTGGGTCATTTCGGACGAATGCTACGAGGCGTTCACCTACGATGTGGAGCACGTCAGTCCGGCACGGTACGACGCCGGCACGCAGGGTGAGGCGCGTGTCTTCACCTCCCTGACATTGTCCAAGACGTATGGCCTGACGGGCCTTCGGATTGGCGCCCTGGTCTGCCCGCCCGGGCTGCAGCAGCAGATGGACAACGTCATGGAATCGATCGTGTCCTGCGTCGCCGCGCCCTCCCAGTACGCGGCGCTGGCGTCGCTGACCGGGCCGCAGGACTACGTTCAGCGCGCCCACCGGCACTACCGGAACAACAGGGACGCCGCCTCCGCAGTCCTCGACGGCAGGAACATCCCGTACCTGCGGGCGCAGGGTGCGTTCTACCTGTGGGCGGACATGTCCCACGTCAGCGGCGGGGACGTCCGGCAGTGGGTCCGCCGGTTCCTGGCCGATTCCGGTGTTGCGCTGGCGCCCGGCACGGCGTTCGGTTCCATCGGCGAAGGCTGGGTCCGGATAGCGCTCTGCGGCAGGCAGCAGGATTTACTGGAAGGTCTGTCCAGGCTCCCGGCGCGTGCGGCTGACCACACGACGGCCGGCTAGCGGCCCGCTCCGGAAAGGGCCTTGTCCAGCCAGGACCGCAGCGCATCGGCGGGAGCGGCCCCGGCCTGGCGCGCGGCCACCTTGCCGTCCACCAGGACCATCAGCGTGGGAATGGCCTGCACGTCGAACCTGCGGGACAGCGCCGGCGACTTGTCCACGTCCACCTTTACGAGCTTGATGGCGCCTGGCCGCTCCCGTGCGAGCTTGTCCAGGACGGGGCTGACCATGCGGCACGGGCCGCACCATTCGGCCCAGAAGTCCACGAGTACGGGCACCGGGGAGGCCTCGGCGACACTGGCAAAATCGGCGTCTCCCGCGTCCACGATCCACGGCAGCCCGGCCTTGCAGTTGCCGCAGCGGGGCCTGCCGGCAGCCTGCGCCGGAATCCGGTTGGTCCTGCCGCATGCGGGACAGGCCATGAGCCTGGTTTCCACGTCAGTACTCCGCCCGTTCCTTGTTCGCGCCCCACGCCTTGAAGGGGGCGTCCGACGCCGGGAGGTCACCACGGGTGACAGGCATGAGGTCCGTGCGGGACCCGTCGAAATACTCGTAGAACAGGGCGTCGTCGAAGCCGGCCGCGGCCGCGCCGTGGCGGTCTGCTGCGAAGTAGACGCGGTCGATCCGGGCCCAGAGGGCGGACGCGAGGCACAGCGGGCAAGGCTCGCAGCTCGCGTAGAGGACCGCGCCCTGCAGGTTGAAGTTCGCCGTTCCGGCAGCTGCGGCACGGATTGCCACTACTTCGGCGTGGGCGGTGGGGTCGTTGTCGCGGGTGACCCGGTTGACGCCTTCGAAGACCCGCCCGTCCGCCGTCACCACCACTGCGCCGAAGGGGCCGCCGCCGCGGTCCACGTTGTCCGTTGCCAGGCCCACGGCCTGCTGAAGGTAGCGGGAAGGGCTGTTCTGCTCAGGCACCGTGGTCATAGCTAGATCCTAGCCATGTGGCCGGCCGTTGGGCGATGCAAATGGGGTCGGTTTTAGGGGGAAAGTACCGATGACATCCTGGCGCTGCAGGCATATCGTTGCCCGCGGGGGTCCGCATTTTTTGCCTCTTGGGAGGCTTCCTATCCGGCCCGCTAAGGGCACGCACCCGGAGTACCCACAATGAAGAAAAAGATCACCATTATTGGATTGGTGGCGGCTGTGGTGGCTTTTGCCCCAGCCAGCCCGTCGACAGCGTCGGATAAGGGCGGTGACGGCGCCGAGCCGGAAGAAGTTGCCACCGGCCTTGCCACGCCCTTGCACCTGGCCCTCGGGACAGCGAAGTCCGTCTACGTGAGCCAGGACTTTGCCGGCAAGCTGAGCCGCGTCAACCGGGACGGCACCGTCGAAGATGTCTACACCAGTCCCAAGCCCGGGTGGGACGTGGCAGGGGTGGACACCCGCGGGGCCACAACGTTCTTCCTGGAAAGCACAGGTGCCGGGCTGGGCAAGCCGGAGAGCCTTGAGGGCTACCTGAAGGCCATCAGCCCGAACGGGGATGTCAGGACCATCGCCAACTTCGCCGACTACGAGCGTGAGAACAACCCCGACGGCGGCCAGGAGTACGGCTTCGGTGACGATGTCAGTGAAGCGTGCCTGCAGCAGTGGCCCAAGGAGTCCCCGGCTCCTGCCCGCTATACGGGTACGGTCGATTCGCATCCCTACGCGCTGGCTGTCCAGGGCAATACCGCCTACGTGGCTGACGCCGGGATGAACGCCATCCTCACCGTCAACCTGCGGTCCGGCGAGATTTCCACCCTGGCCGTCCTGCCGCCGCGGCCGGCGGTCATTCCTGAAACTGCTGCCCGTCCGGAGGCGGAGGGCGGCCTCGGCGTGCCGGCCTGCGTCGCGGGACACGAGTACGCCTTCGAGCCGGTTCCCACGGATGTGGAGATTGGCCAGGATGGCTGGCTGTACGTGACGTCGCTGCCCGGCGGTCCGGAAAGCCCGGCCCTTGGCGACCGCGGTGCGATTTTCCGGATCAACCCGTGGAACGGCAGGACGAAGGTGTGGGCGGACGAAATCCTCAGCCCCACTGGTTTGGCCATTGCGAACAACGGTGACATCTATGTGGCTTCGCTGTTCGGCGGGAAGATCCTGAAGTTCAGCGGCTGGAAGGGCGAGCGTTCGGAGTTCCTCGCGGTCAACCAGCCGGCCGATGTTGAGATCCAGGGGCGGAGCCTGTACGCCACCACGGACGTGCTGCCGGCAATGCTGGGACCTGAACCTCCTGCCGGTCCACCGCCGGCGACCGGCAAGCTCATCAAGGCCAGTATCCGCTAGCAGCCATCAGGGTTTGCTGAGAAAGCAGCAGGCCCGGACCAACCGGTCCGGGCCTGCTGCTGCGGTCACGCCTTACTTGGTGCTGTCCGCGTCCTTGTTGGCATCTTCATCGATGTCGTCGTCGCCGGCGAGGTCAATGTCCTCCTCGTCGAAGTCGTCTTCGTCGATGTCAACGTCCTCGGGAGCATCGCTTTTGTAGGGATCAGCTTCGCCTGCGTGCTTGGCGGTGGCAGCCAGGGCGGCCACCTCGGCGTCGCGCTTCTTGGCCTCCCGCAGCAGTTCCTCCAGGTTTGAAGCCACCACGGGGATCTGGTCGGCGACAAACTCCAGGGTCGGCGTCAGCCGAACGGTGATGTTGCGGCCTACTTCCTGGCGCAGAACGCCCTTGGCCTTCTCCAGCCCCTTGGCAGCGTCGGCCTGGGCGGTCTCGTCACCGAAAACCGTGTAGTACACCGTGGCGTGCTGCAGGTCGTTCGTCACGCGGGCATCGGTCACGGTGACGCCCTCAAGCCGCGGATCCTTGACCTTGCGGCCAAGAGCCTCAGCAACAACAACCTTAATCCGCTGCGCCAACTTGGCAGCACGTGCCGGATCAGCCATGAACAACTCCTATAGGAAGAAAAATTAGGGACGTACGACGGCGGCACGTGGGCGACTGTCGCACTCAACTTGGATTCATTTACCACGCACTAAAGGCGAGTCTACGACCGACTCCCGTTGGGTTTTTTCCGGCGGCCTGGGAGTGGCATCGGGCCTATCGGAGCCGGACGGTTTGCGATCGAAGATCGAAAACCGTCCGGCGAAGGGGCGGGGCCGCCGGGAAAAACCCAACGGCCCCGCACCTGTAACGCTAAGACAACTTAGACGCGCGGCTTTTCGCGCATCTCGAAGGTCTCGATGATGTCACCTTCGGTGATGTCGTTGTACGAGCCAAGACCGATACCACATTCGAAGTCCGTGCGGACCTCGGTGGCGTCGTCCTTGAAGCGCTTGAGCGTCTCGATGGTGAGGTTGTCGCCAATGATCTTGCCGTCGCGGCTGATCCGTGCCTTGGTGTTGCGGCGGATAATGCCGGAGCGGACGATCGAGCCGGCAATGTTTCCGAACTTGGAGGAGCGGAACACTTCGCGGACCTCGGCGGTGCCAAGCTGGAATTCTTCGTATTCCGGCTTGAGCATGCCCTTGAGCGCTGCTTCGATGTCATCGATTGCTGCGTAGATGACGGAGTAGAAGCGCATGTCGACGCCTTCGCGGTCTGCCAGGTCGGCAACCCGCTCGGCGGGCTTGACGTTGAAGCCGATGATGACGGCGCTGTCCACTGTTGCCAGGTTGACGTCGTTCTGCGTGATGGCACCCACACCGCGGTGGATGACGCGCAGCTGCACGCCTTCGCCGACGTCGATCTTGAGCAGGGCGTCTTCGAGGGCTTCCACGGCACCGGACACGTCACCCTTGAGGATGAGGTTGAGGGTGTCGATCTTGCCGTCGGCCACTGCCTGGTCGAAGTCTTCGAGGCTGATGCGCTTGCGGCGCTTGGCGAGCTGGGCGTTGCGGTCAGCTGCTTCACGCTTTTCGGCGATCTGGCGGGCGGTCCGCTCGTCGGAGGTCACCAGGAAGGTGTCACCGGCGCGCGGCACGTTGGACAGGCCGAGAACCTGGACGGGGCGGGACGGCAGTGCCACGTCGAGTGCTTCGCCGTCTTCGTCGAACATGGCGCGGACGCGGCCGTGGGCCGTGCCTGCCACGATCGTGTCGCCGACTGCGAGCGTTCCGGACTGCACCAGGACGGTGGCAACCGCACCGCGGCCCTTGTCCAGGTTGGCTTCGATCGCAATACCGCGGGCGGCCTTGTCCGGGTTGGCCCGGAGGTCCAGTGCGGCGTCTGCGGTCAGCAGCACAGCGTCGATCAGTTCGTTGATGTTGAGGTTCTGTCGGGCAGAGACCTCAACGAACATGGTGTCGCCACCGTATTCTTCGGGAACCAGGCCGTACTCGGTCAGCTGGCCCTTGACCTTGTCAGGGTTGGCGCCTTCCTTGTCGATCTTGTTCACTGCCACGACGATCGGCACGTTGGCTGCCTGGGCGTGGTTGAGTGCTTCAACGGTCTGCGGCATGACACCGTCATCGGCTGCCACCACGAGGATGGCGATGTCGGTGACCTTCGCACCACGGGCACGCATGGCGGTGAACGCCTCGTGGCCCGGGGTGTCGATGAAGGTGATGTCGCGTTCGACGCCTTCGTGTTCGTGGCTGATCTGGTAGGCACCGATGTGCTGGGTGATGCCACCGTGTTCGCCGGCCACGACATCCGAGTTGCGGATGGCGTCCAGGAGCCGGGTCTTACCGTGGTCAACGTGGCCCATGACGGTAACCACGGGAGCACGCGGTTCGAGTTCTTCGTCGCCTTCGGCCTCAAGCTCGGCCTCGACGTCGATATCGAACGTGGAGAGCAGTTCGCGCTCTTCGTCCTCGGGGGAAACGACCTGGAGCTTGTAGCCCAGTTCTTCGCCGAGCAGCGCGAAGGTGTCTTCGTCCAGCGACTGGGTGGCAGTGGCCATTTCACCGAGGTGGAACAGCACGGTCACCAGTGCGGCGGGGTTCGCCTCGATCTTGTCGGCGAAGTCCGTGATGGACGAGCCACGGCGCAGGCGGATCACAGTGTTGCCATCGCCGCGGGGTACGCTCACGCCACCCAGCGACGGTGCGCTCATCTGCTCAAGTTCCTGGCGCTTTGCGCGCTTCGACTTGCGCTGCTTGCCGCGGCCTGCGCCGCCCTTACCGAAGGCACCCTGGGTACCGCCGCGACCGCGGCCGCCCTTACCGAAGCCACCGCCGGCGGGAGCACCGCCGCCGCCGCCGGGACCACCGGTGCCGGGCGCGCCGGGGCGTCCCGGACCGCGTCCGCCGGCGCCCGGGCGTCCTGCACCGGCAGGTGCGGGACGCTCAGTGCGGTTGGGCATCATGCCCGGAGTGGGACGGGGACCACCGGGACGCGGTGCGCCGGGACGGGGGCCACCGGCACCTGCTGCGGGGCGGGGCCCACCTGCACCGGGAGCGGGACGCGGACCACCGGGACGGGGGCCACCGGCGCCTGCAGCGGGACGGGGACCGCCGGGGCGTTCTCCGTCGCTGCGGCCGGGACGGGGCATGCCCTGGGAAGTCGCGAAGGGGTTGTTGCCCGGGCGGGGTGCACGGTCGCCGTCGCCGCCACGGCCGCGGGGCATGCCCTGCGAGGTGGCGAACGGGTTGTTGCCCGGACGGGGGCCGCCGGGACGGGGTGCCGAGGAACCCTGTGAGGAGCCGCCCTGGCGGGGTGCGGGTGCGGGAGTCTCAGCCTTGGGGCCGGGACGGGCACCGGGCTTGGCGCCCGTGGACGGAGCCGCGGGTGCCGCAGAGGACGCCTGGGGTGCCGCCGGAGCGGAAGCTGCCGGAGCTGCCTGAGCAGCGGGGGCTGGTGCCTCGACCTTGGGGGCCGGAGCCTTGGGCGCGGCGGGGCCGGGAGCCGGAGCTGCCGGGCGTGATTCTGCCGCGGGGGCGGGTGCCTTGGGGGCGGCAGGTGCCGCAGCCTTGTTGGCGGCGTCGGGGAAGGCGTTACGCAGCTTCCGCACGACGGGGGCCTCAATGGTGGAAGAGGCGGAGCGAACGAATTCGCCCAGTTCCTGCAGTTTTGTTACTGCATCTTTGGAAGTGATGCCGAGCTCTTTGGCGAGCTCATGTACGCGGACCTTGGCCACATTTCTCCTGTCTCGGTCCGCACCGAGCCAGGTACGAACCGTCTACTTCTTACTGCGGGCCCTGGCCGCGGTTGGTGCGGAAGGGCCCATTGCAGAGCGCAACAAAGTTGTCATCGTTACGCACTCATCGCTGGGAACTCATCGGGTTTCCATCAGACTTCTGACCCGCTTTCAGGTTGGACGGTTGGTGCTGCAGCCACCGGGGCGCCTGCGGCGGTCGGGCCTGGCTTGATCCGGCGTTCGACGTCGGCGGTTTCGGTTGCGCCCCGCAGGGCCCGCCCGAATGCCCGCCGTTTGAGCGCCAGGGCAAGGCACGATTCGCTGGGATGCAGCCATGCACCCCGGCCAGCCATCCGGCGTCGTTCATCCACCAGGACAGCGGATGAACCGCTGTCCCCGGCGACGAGCCGGAGTAACTCAGTCTGCGGACCTTTCTTCCGGCAGCCGATGCAGGTACGTTCCGGCCGATTTCCGCTGGTAGGTGTTGCTGCCACGGTGATCGTCCTGACGTTCATATCTGCCGGCCCCCGCAGGTCCTGTGCCGCTGCTGCGGAACGGGCACGCGAAGGCGCACTACTGCCGGCCGTTGGGCGCGGACCTATCTATTCTAGCCCCTTCGGGCCGTTCTGCCCGAACGCGTGGCCTGCCACGGTGTGGCAGGCCACCTGGGACGGGGCGCAGAAAGTGCTTCAGTTTTCCTTCGGCGTGGCGGCGTCGGAAACGATGTCGATGCGCCAACCGGTCAGCTTTGCGGCGAGGCGGGCGTTCTGGCCTTCCTTGCCGATCGCCAGGGACAGCTGGTAGTCGGGAACCACCACCCGCGCGGAGCGGGTTGCTTCGTCCGTGATGGTGACGGAATTCACGCGCGACGGCGAGAGGGCGCTGGCGATGAACGTCGCCGGGTTCTCGCTGAAGTCCACGATGTCGATCTTTTCGTCGTTGAGCTCCGTCATGACGGCGCGGACGCGGGAACCCATCTCACCAATGCAGGCGCCCTTGGCGTTGATGCCGGATGCGTTGGCCTTCACGGCGATCTTGGTCCGGTGCCCTGCTTCGCGGGCCAGCGCCACGATCTCTACTGAGTGGTCCGCGATTTCCGGGACCTCCAGTTCAAACAGCTTGCGGACGAGGCCCGGGTGGGAACGGGACAGCGTGACGGACGGACCCTTGGTGCCACGGTGGACGTCGATGACGAGGGCACGGAGCCTGTTGCCGTGGACGTACTTCTCCCCCGGCACCTGCTCGGGCGGCGGCAGCAGCGCTTCCAGCGAACCGAGGTTCACCTGGATCATGTGCGGGTTGTTGCCCTGCTGGATGGTGCCGGACACCAACTCGCCTTCGCGGCCCTTGAACTCGCCCAGCACGTTGTCATCCTCAACGTCGCGCAGGCGCTGCAGGATGATCTGGCGGGCGGTGCTGGCAGCGATGCGGCCGAAGCCCGCGGGGGTGTCTTCGAACTCGCCGATCGGGGCACCGTCATCGTCAATTTCAACAGCCCAGATGGTGACGTGCCCGCTCTTGCGGTCAAGCTCAGCACGGGCTTTCTCGAAGGCGCCGGGCGACTTGTGATAGGCCACCAGCAGCGCCTGCTCGATGGTGGGAATGAGGAGGTCCAGCGGAATTTCACGCTCACGCTCCAAAAGTCTCAGTGCGCTCATGTCAATATCCATCAGGCCTCCTCGGAAGGTCCATTGTGTTCTGGTTCCAGGCCATCTTCCGAAAGGTGGCTGAATTCGATCTCGACTTTTCCGTTACGGATCCTGTCGAAAGGAAGTTTTACGGGATCGCCCTGCTTGGGCTTCATGCCCTTCTTGACGGCGATTTCGGGCACCAGGGTGACGCCTCCGTCATCCACGGACTGGATGCGTCCGGTGATGTTCTCACCCTGGATGACCTTGACGCTGGCAATCCGGCCCTTGGCGCGGTGCCAGTGGCGCGGTTCCGTCAGGGGACGTCCGACGCCGGGCGAAGAGACTTCGAGGTCGTACGGGCGGGTGTCGGCGCTTGGATCGTTATCCAGCACATCCGAGAGCACCTTCGAGATGTCAGCGATGACATCGAGGCTGACGCCGCCGGTTTCTTCCTGCGGCAGGTCCACCACAACGTGGAGCACCCGGTGGGAGCCGGCAACGTTGATGGCGACGTCCTCGAGGTACAGCCGGTTGGCCTGGACGGACGGTTCAAGGAGGGCCCGGAGCCGGTCGGCTTCCGGGTTGTGGGCCGGCGCGGAATCAGCCTTCCCCGGTGCGGTGTGGTCTGATGAAGCCTGGGCTTCTGCATTGCTCACGATGCCGGCCGCCTCCCTTATAGATGATGTGGTGTGTACTAGCGTAGCCATTTTACCGGTCCAGTGGTGCACCGGGATCCCCCTCCGCCGTGACACCATGGTCTGTTGTGGAACACGACAGCCAGGATAAAAAACCGCGGATGCGCTATGCCCGGTACGCCGTCATTTCGCTGGCAGCCCTGCTTATCCTCAGCCTCGGATTTGCCGTCATTCCGGGCGAGGAGCCCGCTCCGGCCCCCCCGACGTTCACCGATCAGGCCCGTGCCGCCGCCCTGGAAGACACCCTCGCACTGCGGGCCGCAGGGCTGGACCTTGCCGCCACGGCGGCAGGTAACAGCGGTGCTGGACATCCCACGCAGGCGGTTGTGACGTTGCTGACTCTCCAGGCCCGCGCCTTCCTGCCTGCGGGTTCGCCGGCCTCACCGCCGGCCAGCCCGTCCACGCCGCCCGGCCCGGCCGCGACATCCGACCCGACGGCGTCAGCGTCCCCAGCGCCTGCCGCTGCTCCCAGTGAAGTGGAGCTGGCCAAGGCCATGGCCGCCAGCGGTTCCCGCCGGCTCAAGGATGCCCAGCAGGCCGACGGCGGGATGGCGCGCCTGCTCGCGGGCGCAGGGACCGCACAGCTGCTGGCCGCCCGGCAATTGGCCGCAGCCGCCGGCGAGCCCGGCGCAGTCACGGGAGCTGCCGCGGACCAGGCGGACGCGACCGCAGGTTCCAGCCCACTGGTTGGCTCCGCCCCCACTGCATCGCCGGCGGATTGCCCGTTCCCGGCGCCCGACACCACCACTGCGCCCCTGGGCTCCACACCGGGGGGAGGCTCGCCCGCAGGCGGCAGCCTATCCGTAGAGAGTGCAGCCGGAAAAACTCCCGGGGCGGGAACCGCCGGGGCCGCGCTCGCGGCCGTCCTGCAGGCTCAGCAGAAGGCGGCCTACGGCTACCAGGCAGCCATGCCGCGCCTCGCCGCGGAAGATGCCGGGCCGGCGTCGGAATTCCTCCAGCAGCACCGGGCTGCCGCGGAGGAAACTGAATACCGCCTCCGGCTGGCGTGCCAGGCGGCCCGGCCGCAACCGGCGGGATACGCCCTGGATGCAGATTTCCTCAGCGCGCCGGCCGCCGGGCTGGGCACGCTCGAGGCAGCTGCTTTGCCCGTTTACGGCGACCTGGTTGCCTTGACCGAGGGCCCGGACCGGATATGGGCCCTCTCGCTGCTTGAATCCGCTGTTGCCCGGACCGCCCGTTGGGGCGCCGACCCGGGTGCGGTGCCGGGCATCGTCCTGGATACCGCCATGTTGCCCGCCCTGCCGGCCGGCGGTTAGCCCGCCCTGCAGACACTAGGCTGATGCCGATGACTCCAGCAACAAGCGTGCCCATCCCGTCTGAACTCGACGCCAGGTACCGGCGCAGCAGTTCCGGCCGGGCGTGGCTTGCCTCGCTGCCGGGCCTGATTGCCGGCCGGATGGAACAGTGGAACCTGGCGTCCGGCCTCCTTCCGGGCGCCCTGCCTTGGAGTGGCCATGGCGCTGTGGTGGTGCCCGTGCTGAGGGAGGACGGCATGCCGGCCGCCCTCAAGGTCGCCTACCCCCATGACGAAGCCCTCGGCGAGCCCCACGCACTGGCACTGTGGGCCGGTCGCGGCGCCGTGGGCCTGCTGGAGCGGGATGGTCAAACATGCTCCATGCTCCTGGAACGGCTGGAGGCGGGCGCCTCCCTCAACGACGTGCCGCTGGACGAGGCGGCAGCAGTGTGGGGCGGGCTGGTCCGGCAGCTCAGCCTGGTGCCCGACGCCCGGCCGGAGTGGAACGTCTTCGGACACATCGCGGCCCGCGCCGAGCAGTGGAGCGATGAGTTTCCCGCGGACTGGGACCAGCTGGGCCGGCCCTTTCCGCGCTGGCTGCTCGAGGCTGCCCTCGAGGTCTGCCAGACCCGCGGTGCCGTGGGCCGCCGCTCCGCCCCTGATGTCCTGGTCCATGCGGACCTGCACTTCCTGAACATCCTGGCCCGTCCTGACACCGGGCGGCCCGGGAACACACAGCCCTCCGGACGGTACGTTGCGATCGATCCACAGCCGATGATCGGCGAGGCCGAGTTCGCCGTGGCTCCGCTGCTGTGGAACCGGCTGTACGACCTGCCGGAGGAAGATCCGGAGGCGGCGCTGCGGCGCCGTTGTACGGACTTCAGTACCGCTGCAGGAGTGGACCCGGAGATAGCCCGGCAATGGGCGGTCGCCCGGGAGGTGGCGAATGCCCTCTGGTACGCGGCCGAACCGCACCACGAGGGCGATCTTGCCCGGTCGCTCTGGGTGGCCAGTACGCTGGCGGGACGGACGCTTCCCGGGCTGCCGCCGGCCCGTTCGCTGCCTGAACCGGGGCAGGACAGTGGGTCCGGAACGCTCCGCTGAGCGGCCGGTTCCCTCACCGGGTTACAGGCCAGCCGCTAGTGCGCCCGCACGGCCCCCAGGGCGGACCTGACAGCGTCCACCGCAGTGTCAACGTCGCCGGCGCCGGTCCGCCAGTTACTGACGGAGACGCGAAGGATGTCCCGGTCCCGCCACCGGGAGCCGGCCATCCACACCCTCCCGTCCGCGATGATGCGGGCGGTCACGGCCCGGGTGGTGTCGTTGTCGCCGAAAGCCAGGCTGACCTGGGTGTACTGCACATCGTTGAGTACTTCCACCCCATCGATGCCGCGCGGGCCGGCAGCGATCCGTGCGGCTGCACTGGCCAGCCCGTTGACCTGCGCGGCAACGCCGTCCCTGCCCAGGTCCCAGCCGGCGTCGGCAAGGAGCCGCCACCGGCCGGTGGCCATGCCGGTGAAGTTTGCCATCGTGGCGCCGGTGGCGAACCCGACGAAGGAGGCCGCCGGCAATCCCAGCGATGACCCAGCCAGAGAATCGGCCGGACGGCATCGCCATGAGACCGGGTTCGGCAGCCCGCGCCAGGAAGTCCACCCGGACCATGCGGGGACAGGGCCGGTCAGGCGAAGTTTTCCTGCCACACGTCAAACCCGAGTTTGACGATCAGGGCGGCCACCACCACCAGGAAAACCACCCTGACGAACCGGCTTCCCTGCTTGACCGCGGTCCGTGCGCCAAGGTAGCCGCCGGCCATGTTGGCGACGCCCAGCAACAGCCCGAGGCCCCACAGGATCGAGCCGTGCGGCAGGAAGAACATCAGGGCCCCGGCATTGGTTGCCATATTCACAATCTTGGCTTTGGCACTGGCCTCCAGGAACGCGTAGCCCATGGCCGATACCAGCGCGATGACCAGGAATGACCCGGTGCCCGGACCGATCAGGCCATCATAGAAACCGATGACCGCACCGATCAGGCAAGCCACGACGTAGTGCTTGTGGCCGTCGTGCCGCAGCGCCGTGATGTCCCCGACGTTGGGCTTGAGGGCCGTGAAAAGCGCGACGGCAATCAGGGCTGCGACGATGATCGGCTTGAAGACGCTGGCGGGCAGGTTGGCCGCCAGGATCGCGCCGCCGAAGCTTCCCGCGAGGGCAATCACCGCCATGGGCAGCGCCGTCTTCAGGTCCGGCCCCACCCTGCGGTAGTAGGTGACCGCGCTGGTGGTTGTCCCGAAGATAGAACCCAGTTTGTTGGTTGCCAGCGCCTGCACCGGGGTGATGCCCGGGACCAGCAGCAGCGCGGGCAACTGGATCAGCCCTCCCCCGCCCACCACCGCATCGACCCAGCCGGCACCGAAGCCGGCCAGGACGATGAGGATGAGGGTGGTCAGCTGGAGGTGCTCAAGACCAAAGTCCACGCCCGGGATCAGCTGTTGCGGACGGCGTTGACCACGTAGTCAACGGCCTTGTCCACCGCGACGTTCTCGGCCTCTCCAGTGCGGCGGTCCTTAATCTCCACGACGCCGTCCACCAGCCCGCGGCCCACGGCCAGTATGGTGGGCACGCCCAACAGTTCGGCGTCACCGAACTTCACGCCCGGGGACACCTTGAAGCGGTCGTCGTAAATGACGTCGAGCCCGGCGGCTTCGAGGCCCTCGGACAGCTGCTCAGCGGCGGCGAAAATGTCCTCGCCCTTGCCCACCGCGACCACGTGGACGTCGGCAGGTGCCACGGCGCGGGGCCAGGTGAGGCCCTTGGCATCGTGGTTGGCCTCGGCCAGGGCAGCCACCGCACGGGTGACGCCGACGCCGTAGGAACCCATGGTGACCGTGACCTGCTTGCCGTTCTGGTCCAGCACCTTGAGGTCCAGGGCTGCGGCATACTTGCGGCCGAGCTGGAAGATGTGGCCCATTTCGATGCCCCGTGCCGTTTCCAGGGGGCCGGAACCGTCCGGTGCGGGGTCGCCGGCGCGGACCTCGGTGCAC
Source organism: Pseudarthrobacter sp. 1G09 (assembly GCF_050038305.1). NCBI lineage: Bacteria > Bacillati > Actinomycetota > Actinomycetes > Micrococcales > Micrococcaceae > Pseudarthrobacter > Pseudarthrobacter sp. 1G09. The sequence continues at coordinate 1,705,705 of NZ_CP188306.1, read as the reverse complement.
TCGATGACGCCGTCCCAGGTGAAGTCGCGGCCGGCAACGAGGCCGAAGACGTGCTTGCCGGACTCGTTGGCGCCGGTGATCCAGCTGGTGCCGCTGACAACCCGCGGATCCACCAGGTACAGCAGCTTGGTGGTTCCTTCGGAGCCCAGGAGCGGTGCGTCCAGCGACAGGCCGGGGCCCAGGTAGCCCTTGACGATCAGGGGCTGCTTCTTGAGGTCCTCTTCGCCGGCCTGCTCGAGTCCGATCTCGCCGGCCATCGGCAGGAACGCGCCGATGTTGGCCTCAACGCGCTTCAGGTCCACGCCGCGGTCGCCGGGAAGGCCGATGACCACCAGCTGGCGTTCACCGGTGGGCAGCGTGACGGCGAGGACAACGTTCTTCAGCGTGTCAGCGGCAGTCCAGGCGCCGCCGTCGGCCTCTGCCCGGGGCGCGATCTGGTTGGACGCGTTGACCAGGGTCTCAATGGTGGGTGTGTCCGGTGTGTCCAGGACCCGCGCGGCAGGCGCATCCGTGAAGTCGATGTCCGCGGGCACCACGGTGGTGACGGCTTCGACGTTGGCTGCGTAGCCTGCGGCAGACCGGACGAAGGTGTCTTCGCCGATTTCCGTGGGGAACAGGAACTCCTCGCTCCGGGAGCCGCCCATGGCGCCGGCGGTGGCTGCCACGGGGACAACCTCGAGGCCGAGCCGCGCGAAGATCTTGAGGTAGGCGGACCGGTGGGCCGCGTAGCTGGCGTCCAGGCCGGCGTCGTCCACGTCGAAAGAGTAGGAATCCTTCATAATGAACTCGCGGCCGCGGAGGAGGCCTGCCCGGGGACGTGCCTCGTCGCGGTACTTGTTCTGGATCTGGTACAGGCTGAGGGGCAGGTCCTTGTAGGAGGAATACAGGTCCTTCACGAGGAGGGTGAACATCTCCTCGTGCGTGGGGGCCAGGAGGTAGTCGGCGCCCTTGCGGTCCTGCAGCCGGAACAGCCCCTCGCCGTATTCGGTCCAGCGGTTGGTCGCCTCGTAGGGTTCACGCGGCAGCAGGGCCGGGAAGTGGACTTCCTGGGCACCGATGGCGGTCATTTCCTCACGGATGACCTGCTCCACCTTGCGGAGTACGCTCAGTCCCAGCGGCAGCCAGGTGTAGATCCCGGGAGCCGCGCGGCGGATGTAGCCGGCGCGGACCAGCAGTTTGTGGCTGGCCACCTCTGCATCGACGGGATCTTCACGCAGGGTGCGCAGGAAAAGCTGGGACATTCTAAGGACCACGGGTGGTATCCGTTTCTGGAAAAGTGCTGGATCAGCAGGGCCGGACAAATTCGTCTGCATACTAATCTACCGGCACAGCACCACTCGCCCGGAAACAGTAGAGCCACGCCCGATTGCAAAGCCCCTGGCCCCCCAATAGGGCTGGTCATTGCATCCGGGCGTGGCTCAACGCCGTTATCGCCTTATTACAGGTGAGGACTGGTGAGACCGCCCACTCCACTCAGCGCAGCTAGATCGAACCTATGTGATGGTGGGCACGTTGACAAGTATTTTCTTCCGTGGAGGCCTATTGACCCGCCGCTTCAGGGCATGAAGCCGGCGTCAGGACATGACAGGACGCCGCCGGAGCACGGCGTGGCTCCGCACGAGCGGGTGGAACCTCCACCGGCAGGGAACTCCATGGCCCCCCTGCGGCGGGGACGCCGTGGCGGCAGCACTGCATCCCGGGAGCACATCCTGGAAACGGCACGCCGGATGTTCGCCGAGCACGGCTTCGAGGGAACGAGCCTCCGCCAGGTTGCACGGGCCTCGGGCGTGGACCCCGCCATGGTGCACCACTTCTTCAGGGGCAAGGACGAACTCTTTGCCCTCTGCGTGGAACTCCCCGCGGACCCCGGGCAGGTGCTTGCCGGCGTCGCGGACACCGATCCGCGGCAACGCGGAGAGTTGCTGGTCCGCGCGGTGCTCCGCCTCTGGGAGGGCCCGGCCCAGCCCGGCCTGCTGGCCTTCCTGCGGGGAACTCTGGGGTCAAAGGCAAAGACGGCAATGCTGCGTGACGTGGTGGCACGCACCATCATCAGCAGGGCGATGGCCGGCATCCCTGGGACAGCCGATGAAGTTGCCCTCCGCGGGAGCCTGGTGGCTACGCAGATGGTTGGGCTGATGATGGTGAGGTACGTGGTCCGCCTGGAGCCGCTGGCCTCCGCTGCCCCCGAAGATGTGGTCCGGTCAGTCGCCCCGAATGTGCAGCAGTACCTGACCGGGACGCTGTCCTGACCGGGGTGCCTGCGTGATGCGGGCGGCCTACTTGATGAGGGCTGCCGCAGAATCCAGCAGCGAACCTGCCTGCTCCTGGGCATCCGCACCGTCTGTTGCGCCGGATGCGACGGCGGTCAGCACCACGCCGTGGTGGACAGCCTGGGCGGTGGTAACCGACTGGACCTGGCCGTTGGGCAGCGTCGTTTCGGTGCGGAACGCGGTAGTTTCCTTAACCCCGCTGACGCCGTCGATGCGTGTGATGGCAACCGCCACCTTGACGTCCGCCACCGTCATGACCATGTTCGAGCACTTCTCCAGCTGCTCCGAGGGGTCGGAAACCTTCGCCAGCACGGCCTGGTCCAGTCCCGACATCAGGGAAAGGGCGGTGACCATACCGGAGGAGGCGTCCGTGCTGAGGCCCATGGCAATTGCCGCTCCGTCCAGCGACGGTACCGTGCTGGAGGCCGCAAGTTCCTTGCATGCCGCCGGTTCAACCTCTATGGAGGACATCATGTCCTTTGACTGCTGCAACGTGGTGGCCAGCTGGTCACCGGGGACCGGTGTCAGCCGGCGGTCTGCCGAGTCCCGCACCTCGCGGACAACTCCGGCCAGCTCCTCGCTGGTGTACACCTTGTCCGGCGTAGGGGTGGGCGAGGGAGTGGCGGTTTCCGGCGATGTTCCGGCTGACGCGGAGCTCCCCGCCGACGCAGCGTCTCCCCCGGGCGCTGAGGTGCCCCCGCAGGCTGAAACACCGATAACGAGAACCGCAGAAACCGCGAACGTACCCAGCACAGAAGTCTTCAATTTTCCCCCAAGTCCAAATGCTGCCCTGCGTCGGGCCGCTAGAAGAGAACTGTAGCGAACGTGCCCACCTGGCGGAAGCCGACACGTTCATAGGTGGATCTGGCCCTGACGTTGAAGCCGTTGACGTAAAGGCTGGTCAGCGGCGCGATCTTCTGCGCCTGCTCCACGACGGCGGACATGTAGCCGGAGCTCAGCCCCTTCCCGCGGTACAGCGGATTCATCCAGACCCCCTGGACCTGGGTGACCTCGGAGGTGACGGCGCCGAGTTCGGCTTTGAAGACGACTTCCTTGGCTTCGTTGAGGTGGACCAGCGAATAGCCCTGCCGGATCAGGCCTTCCACCCGGCGGCTGTAGAACTCCCGGCCGCCCAGGAACGGCGAGTAGCCCACTTCTTCTTCGAACATCGCGGCGCAGGCGGGCAGGATGCGCTCGAAGTCTGCCAGGTCGCCCAGCCCCAAGCCCGGGTTGGGCGGAACGTCGGCCGGCCCGTCGATCACCATCAGGGGCTGGTCCGGGCGGATTTCGTGGGCGCGGTGGCCCAGTTCAGCGAGTTCCCCGTGAAGGGCCAGCACCGCATCTGCGGGCCCGAAAGCCGACGCGTAGCGCCGGCCGGAGCGGTTGGCGGCTTCGGCCACGAGCGGCGCGAAGGCCGGGTCAAGCTGGATGGGGACCAGGTTGGCGCCCGCCCAGCAGGCACCTGCCAGGGCGCCGTCGTCGAAAACTCCGACGATGCCGGCACCGCCGCTGGTGGGAGCGGCAGTGCCGGCAGTGCGTAAATGCGCGAGGATGAACACGTTGGCCACACGGTCCTGCTCAGCCAGGTGCCTGAGCGCGGCGGTGTCGCCGCCGTCCAGGGTGCGGACGGATATCCCCGGCGGGTCCGGCTCGTCCTTACGAGACGCTAACCACGGGGCCACCTTTGACAGCATCTTCGCCATCGGCCTCCCCCATCTCTTCCGCGATACGCATGGCCTCTTCGATCAGTGTCTCAACAATCTGGCTCTCCGGCACAGTCTTGATGACTTCACCCTTCACAAAGATCTGTCCCTTGCCGTTGCCGGAAGCCACGCCGAGGTCGGCTTCGCGTGCTTCGCCCGGCCCGTTGACCACGCAGCCCATGACGGCGACGCGCAGCGGGATCTCCATGCCTTCCAGGCCGGCTGTAACCTGCTCCGCGAGTGTGTAAACGTCCACCTGCGCGCGTCCGCAGGACGGGCAGGACACGATTTCGAGCTTGCGGGGCCGCAGGTTCAGCGACTGCAGGATCTGGTTGCCCACCTTGATTTCCTCAACGGGCGGGGCCGAGAGTGAGACGCGGATGGTGTCGCCGATGCCACGGGAGAGCAGTGCGCCGAAGGCCGTGGCGGACTTGATGGTTCCCTGGAACGCCGGACCGGCCTCGGTCACGCCAAGGTGGAGGGGCCAGTCGCCCTTTTCGGCGAGCATCTCGTAGGCGGCCACCATGATCACGGGGTCGTTGTGCTTGACCGAGATCTTGAAGTCGTGGAAGCCGTGCTCTTCGAACAGGGAGGCTTCCCAGACGGCTGATTCAACCAGGGCCTCGGGGGTGGCCTTGCCGTACTTCTTGAGGATTCCCGGTTCCAGCGAGCCGGCGTTGACGCCGATGCGGATGGAGGTTCCGTGGTCCCGGGCGGCCGCGGCAATTTCCTTGACCTGGTCATCGAATTTGCGGATGTTGCCGGGGTTGACCCGGACGGCCGCGCAGCCGGCTTCGATGGCAGCGAAGACGTACTTGGGCTGGAAGTGGATGTCCGCGATGACCGGAATCTGGGACTTGCGGGCAATGATGGGCAATGCTTCGGCGTCATCGGCCGACGGGCATGCAACGCGCACGATGTCGCAGCCTGAGGCGGTCAGTTCCGCGATCTGCTGCAGTGTGGCGTTGATGTCGGTGGTGGGCGTGGTGGTCATCGACTGCACGCTGATGGGGGAATCCGAGCCGACTCCCACCGAACCGACTTTGATCTGGCGCGTCTTGCGGCGCGGGGCAAGGACGGGCGGCGGTGCTGCGGGCATTCCCAGGCTGACCGAGGTCACGTGGACTCCTAGAGGTGAAGGGGAAACGGCTTAGGCTGCGAGGCCGGCGAGCATGCCGGTCACGGGTGACCATTCGGTGACGCGGATGCCGGCAATAACTCCGGCAGCGGCGAAAGGATCCTGCTTGAGGACCGAGTTCAGGGATGCTTCGTTGTCCGCTTTGAAGATCAGCAGCGCGCCGGCGCCGTCTCCATAGGGTCCGCTGGCAAGGATCACGCCGTCCTCGGCCAGGCCGCCGGTCCATTCGCGGTGGGCGGGCCGTGCCTCATTGCGGGCTTCGGTGGAATCGGCGGCGTAAACATACTCAACGGCAAAAACTGTCATAGCGCTACCCTATCGCTCCGCCGGCCTAGGCCAGGAAAATCACCTTCACGGCGGCCGCTATCCCTGCGGCCCACAGCATGGACGCCAGGGTGCCGATGATGAACCGCTCGGCGGCCACGGGGGTTTCCCTGAGTTCGGCGAACCGGCCGAGCCCCTTGATGGCGACGATGTACGCGATGGCAACGGGCTGGCCCGCCAGGATGGCCAGGCAGACGCCGAGGCGCTCCAGGACCCCGATGATGGCACCGCCGCGGAGGATCCGCTGGACGGGTGCGGCGGGAACGTCCGACGCCGGCTGGCCAGTCTGCGCCGTCAGCTCACCGTTGACAGCCTGGCCGGCGTTGTCCGGGGCCGGGACGTCCACCGTGACGTCGGCCGAGGGATCCTCTGCAGTGTCACGAGCCTTGGTTGCTGCGTCCGCCTTGTCGTCGATCGTCCGGGCCAGCCGGAAGACGAGGGCGGTGACGGGCCAGCCACCAAAACCTGCCGCCAGCAGTGCAGAAGCAATCCACAATGCGGTCACCGGTCTCCTTTGGTATGGGCAAGGGCGTAATCCAGGAGCATTGCTGCTGCCGGCCTGGCGGCCCATTCTTCCTGCCAACCGGAACGAAGGACGGCGCGGCTCACCGACTGCTCCGTAATTCCCAGTTCCCGGGCCACGGGTTTCTGGCTGCCATGCCTGCCCCCTCCGCCCGCTGCCCGCAGCCGATCAACCACCCGCCACTGCGCCTCCGTCCGTTGTTGGACCAGGCGTCCTATGAGGCGCAGGACGGCCTGGGCATTCGCTGCGGCACTTATGGCAGCACTCGCTGCATCGGTTGTGGCATTCGGTTCGGCGTTCGTTCCAGCAATGGCTCCGTTGTTTGTCCCGACGGGCTCTTCCCGGGAATTCCTGGGCGGGCCTTTGACACTGTCCATGGTGCCCGCCACCACTGACAACGGAACGTGGCCGGCCGCACCCTTGGCGATTTCCACTGCGGCGCGGGCCGCCACGAAGCCGCTTCCGGTCCCTTCACGCGGGCTCCGGCCAGGCCCGAGGCGGACGTCGCCGATGCCAATACCGACGTACCAGTGCCCGCTCCGCAAGGCGTGCAGTGCAATGTCCACCACGTCCCGGGCGTCGCCCACGGTGCCCTGGAGTTCGTCGCCGACGGAGCGTTCGAAGTGCGCACCGGTGAGGCTGTGGAGTTCCGCGATCAGGTGGGGCACGCGGTCAACGTCGGAGGTGCTGCCCCGCTGGTCGATGGTGAGTACGTACATGCCTCAACCGTAATCGGGTGATACCCGATAATCAATCATAAACAGCTGATTATCTAGTATCAGCTATATTTAGCTGATTATCCGAAGTAAGCCGCTGGAAGCTGCAAACTCTCTCCGCGGGGTGCCCGTCAGCCGAAGAGGTTCACGGGTTTGACGATGTCGGCGTAGATCAGCAGCGCACTCATGCCCATCAGCAGGGCGGCCACCACGTACGTCACCGGGAGCAGCTTGGCGATGTCGAAGGCGCCGGGGTCCGGCTTCCCGAAGAGCTTCGCTACCTGGCGCCGTGCGCCCTCGTACAGCGCGCCGGCCACATGGCCGCCGTCGAGCGGCAGCAGCGGGACCAGGTTGAAGACGGCCAGGGCGAAGTTCAGTCCGGCGAGCAGCCCCACCAGGGTGGCCACGCGGGACTGCAGCGGAATCTCCTCCATGGCGGCTACCTCGCCGGCTACCCGCCCCACGCCCACCACGCTGATGGGTCCGTTGGGATCGCGCGGTTCCTCGCTGAAGGCGGCCTTCGCCACGCCCACCACGCGGGCCGGGAGGTTAAAGATCACTCCTGCCACCTGCCGGATGTTCTCCCCCGCCATGGGCAGGACGGACGACGCCGGCTGCGGCACCAGTTCGGTCTGCGAACCGATGCCGAGGAAGCCCACGTCCTGGTAGCGCAGGGTGCCCGACGCGTCGGTTTCCTGCCGGCCGTCGACGCCGATGATGGGCCGGGCGGAGAGGACGGGGGTGACAGTGGTGGACACCGAAGACCCGCCGCGCTCAACCGTGATGGCCACTTCCCGGCCTGCTGAGGTCCGGATCCATTCGGTCAGCTGGTCCCAGCTGGTGACTTCTTTTCCGTCGAAGGACGTGACGGTGTCATTGGGCTGGAGCCCGGCCGCGGCCGCCGGGGTCAGCTGGCAGTCGGCAGAATCCGGGTCCACGGTTTCGCCGGCGGCAACCTGGCATTTTGAGACATCCGAGATGGTGGTGGTTGCCGTGGCCGTGCCGAAACCCATGAGGAGGATGGCCATGAGGAGGACGCCGAGGATCATGTTCATGGCGGGCCCGCCCAGCATGACGATGACTTTCTTCCATACCGGAAGGCGGTAGAACACGCGTTTTTCGTCGCCGGGTCCCACTTCCTCATGCGCCATGGACCTGGCCTCGGTGGCCAGCGTCTGGAACATCCCGGTGCTGGAGGGCCGGACGGAGCCGTCCTCCTTGTTGGGCGGGTACATGCCGATCATGGACACGTAGCCGCCCAGCGGGATGGCCTTCACACCGTATTCGGTTTCTCCCTTCCGCCTGGACCACAGGGTGGGACCGAAACCGATCATGTACTTGGTGACGCGCACCTTGAAGAGCTTGGCGGGTACCAGGTGACCTACTTCGTGCAGCGCGATGGACGCGGCGATGCCGATGGCTACGAAGACGACGCCGAGGATGAAAAGAAGAACGGGGGTCATGGAGGTGCTGCTGCTTCCCTAGAGACTGCTGACTGCTAAACGTTCGTGGGCGCGGGCCCGTGCCCAGCTCTCAGCATCCAGCACGGATTCCACCGTCAGCCGTGAGGAACCTGAGTGTTCGCTGAGGACCGCATCCACGGTGTCCACGATGTCCGTGAAGCGGATCCGCCCGGCGTGGAAGGCCGTGACGGCTTCCTCGTTGGCGGCGTTGAAGACTGCGGGGAAGGTGCTCCCCTGCTTCGCCGCGTCCTTGGCAAGGTCCACGGCGGGAAAGGCTGCTGCGTCAAGCGGCTCAAAGGTCCAGGTGGCGGCCTTGGTCCAGTCGCACGGCGCGGCCGCGTTGGGCACCCGGTCCGGCCACCCCATCCCCAGCGCGATGGGCAGCCGCATGTCCGGCGGGGAGGCCTGCGCAATGGTGGAGCCGTCCACGAACTGCACCATGGAGTGCACTACGGACTGGGGATGGACCACCACGTCGATCCGGTCCAGCGGAATGTCGAACAGCAGGTGTGCTTCGATGACTTCGAGCCCCTTGTTGACCAGGGTGGCGGAGTTGGTGGTAACCATCAGCCCCATGTCCCAGGTGGGGTGGGCGAGGGCTTCCTGTGGGGTGACCCCGTGCAGTTCTTCCCGGCTCCGGCCGCGGAAGGGCCCGCCGGAGGCGGTGAGGACCAGCTTGTCCACTTCCGCTGCGCTGCCCGAGCGCAGGCATTGGGCGATGGCGGAGTGTTCGGAGTCCACGGGAACGATCTGCCCGTCGCGCGCAGCTGCCTTGACCAGCGAGCCGCCGACGATCAGCGATTCCTTGTTTGCCAGCGCCAGCGTGGCGCCGGACTTCAGCGCGGCAAGGGTGGGTGCAAGGCCGATGGACCCGGTGATGCCGTTGAGCACCACATCGGCTTCAAGCTCTGCGATGCGCGTGGAGGCATCCGGTCCGGCGATGATCTCCGGGCGGTAGGCGCCCCGGCCCGCTGCGGCGGCTGCTTCGTCGATCAGCACGGCAAGCTCGCGGGCGTTCCCGGCGGCGATACCGATGGCCGCCGCACCCGTGTGGACGGCCTGCCGGGCCAGGAGGGCGAGGTTGCCGCCCCCGGCGCTCAGTGCCACGACCTCGAAAAGATGCGGGGCGCCGTCGACGACGTCAATCGCCTGGGTGCCGATGGAACCGGTGGATCCGAGGATGGCGATTCTGCGTGGCTGCATGGTTCAAGTATCCCGCACCAATGCGGTCCGGTGCGCCGCGGCGTGCACGACTTGACCCCGCCGCGGCCGGGCGTAACGTGGATTTCGTGGACTGGCTTTCCTGGTTCGATGCGGCGGACTACGAGTTCGCCCGGCAGGTGCTGCAGCGGGGAGTGGCCGCGCTGTTCTTCGTGGCGTTCCTGTCCTCGCTCAACCAGTTCCCGGCGCTGCTGGGTGAGCGCGGGCTGCTTCCGGTGCCCGCCTACCTGTCCGGCTTCAGCCGGCTGCGCCGGCCCACGCTGTTCCGTTGGCGCTATTCGGATGGCCTCCTGCGGGGCGTCTGCGTAATCGGGCTGGTGGTTTCGGCCCTCCTGGTAGCAGGAATTCCGCAGCTGGGACCGCAATGGGTGCCGCTGATCGCCTTCCTGGCACTGTGGCTGCTGTACATGTCGATCGTGAACGTGGGACAGACGTTTTACGGCTTCGGCTGGGAGATGCTGCTGCTGGAGGCGGGCTTCACCGTGGCCTTCCTGGGTTCGGACCAGACCGATCCGCCGCGCACCATCCTGATCCTGGTGGCGTGGCTGGTGTTCCGGCTCGAGTTCGGTGCAGGGATGATCAAAATCCGCGGCGGCCGCGAGTGGCGGGACCTCACTGCCCTCTACTACCACCACGAAACCCAGCCCATGCCGGGGCCGCTCAGCCGGCAGGCGCACCTGCTGCCCAAGCCGCTCCACCGGATGGAAGTGGTGGGCAACCACTTCGCCCAGCTGGTGGTGCCGTTCCTCCTGTTCGCGCCACAGCCCGTCGCCAGCGCGGCAGCGGCCATCATCATTGCCACCCAGCTCTGGCTGGTGGCGTCCGGGAACTTCGCCTGGCTGAACTGGATCGCCATTGTGCTGGCGTTCGCCGCCGTCAGTGACCCCGTGGCGCACGCGGTCCTGCCGGTGATCCCGCTGGACTGGCACGGGGAGGCCGGCCGTGAAACGCCGCTGTGGTGGCTGGCTGTCACGCTGGCGGCTACGGCCCTGCTGCTGGCCCTGAGCTACCAGCCGCTGCGCAACCTGTTCTCGCGACGGCAGTTGATGAACGCGAGTTTCAACCGCTGGCAGCTGGTCAACGCCTACGGTGCCTTCGGAACTGTGACCCGGGAACGCATTGAGATCGTGGTGGCAGGAACCCTCGACGATGCGCCTGACGGCTCCTCCGACTGGCGTGAATACGGGTTCAAGGGCAAGCCCGGCGACCTTCGCCGGATACCCCGCCAGTGGGCGCCGTACCACCTGCGGCTGGACTGGCTGATGTGGTTCCTGCCGCTGCGGACCGTGCACGAGGAATGGTTCTATGCCTTCCTCGGCAAGCTGCTGGAAGCGGACCGGACCACCCTGCGGCTGCTCCGGCATGACCCGTTCGACGGCGGGGCGCCGCGCTGGGTGCGCGTCCGCCGGTACCACTACCGGTTCGCCACCCGGGCGGAGTTCCGGGCGTCCGGGAACCGTTGGATGCGAACGTTCCTCTCCGAGCCGATCCCGCCACTGTCACTGCGGCGCTCGCAGGGGCGGCAGGGCTAGCAGTACAACCGGCCCGCAAGTTCGCAGGACGCAGGACGCTCAGGTTTTTTGGCCGGCCCGCCGAAGGATGGATTCGGCGTGCTTGAGGATGGGCCCGTCGATCATTTTTCCGTGATGCCGGAAAACGCCCGAGCCGGCCTCCGCAGCAGCGTCCAGCAGCTCTGCGGCAGCGGCGACATCGGCGTCGGACGGCGCGTAGGCTTCCCGCACCACGGCGGCCTGCGTGGGGTGGATACACGCCTTGGAGCTGAATCCGGACGCGACGGCGTCGGCAGCTTCGGCGGCCAGGCCGTCAGTGTCCGGGATGTTGACGTACACCGCGTCAACCGCCTGCTTCCCGAACGCCCGGGCAGCTACCAGGACCGTTGACCGCGCGTGGAGGGCGACAGCCCGGTAGCCGCCGTCGTCCGTCCTGCTGGAGGTGCCGCCCAGGGTGGCAAGCAGGTCCTCGGCACCCCACATCAGCGCCACGACGTTGGGGGCAGCGGCAATCGCCGGAGCGTTCAGGACGCCCAGCGCCGTTTCGCACAGGGCCACCACCTGGTAGCCCGCCAGGGCTCTGAGCTGGTCCGCGCTTTCGGCTTTGGCCAGCATCACCGTCCTGTAGGGCGTGTGCGCCAGGCAGTGCAGGTCTTTTTCAAACTCTTCGGTGCCCGCGGGGTTGATCCTGACAATGGTGCGGCTGGGATCAAGCTCGGGTTCCTCGCCGGCGGAACCCACCTGGGCAAGGATGGCGCCGCGGGCGCGTTGTTTGTCCCCCGGCGCCACCGCGTCCTCGAGGTCAAGGATGACGGCGTCAGCGCGGGCGGCGGCTTTCCGGTACCGCTCTGGCCGGTCGGCGGGGCAGAAGAGGAGGGCAGGGCCCATCGCAAAGGTCATACAGCCATTCTCCGATGATTTTTCGTGCGGGGCTTATTTTCCGTGCTGCGTTTCAGCGTGCGCGGCGCGGGTCCACATCAGGCAACTGCGGGTGGCCAGTGCCACCACGGTGCCGTCCTGGTTCCGGCCGGTATGTTCCATTGTGACGATTCCCTGCCCCGGCCGGGAGCCCGAGGGCCGTTTGCCGCTGATGACCGTCTCCGTATAAAGCGTGTCCCCGTGGTACAGCGGGTGCGGGAAGGACACATCGGTCAGGCCCAGCTGCGCGATGATGGTCCCCTGGGTCAGCTGGGTGACGGACTGGCCCACCAGGGTGGCCAGCGTGAACATCGAGTTGACCAGTCGCTGGCCGAACGGTTGGGTGGCACTCCAGGCGGCGTCGAGGTGGAGGGCCTGGGTGTTCATGGTGAGGGTGGTGAACAGGACGTTGTCCGCTTCGGTCACGGTCCGGCCGGGCCGGTGGGCGTAGACCACTCCCTCTTCAAGTTCGTCGTAGTACAGCCCGCGCTGTTCAATAACCCGGGGATCCTCCGCCGTCATACCGTCAGTTCCCGGTCTTCTTCGAAAAGTTCCGCGCCAGTGGCGGCGATGACATCCTCCACGGAAACGTTCGGCGCCAGCTCCTGCAGGACCAGCCGGGAGCCGGAGTTGTCGCGGACCACGTCGATGACGGCCAGGTCGGTGATGATCCGGTCCACGCAGCCCTTTCCGGTCAGCGGCAGCGAACACTGCTGGACGATCTTGGGTTTGCCGTTCCGGTCCACGTGTTCCATCATCACGATCACCCGTTTGGCCCCGAACACCAGGTCCATGGCACCGCCCATGCCCTTGACCATCTTGCCCGGGATCATCCAGTTGGCGAGGTCCCCGTTGGCCGCAACCTCCATGGCACCCAGGACGGCAACATCCACATGGCCGCCCCGGATCATGCCGAAGGACGCCGCCGAATCGAAGAACGCAGCCCCCTTGTTGACCGTGACGGTCTCCTTGCCGGCGTTGATCAGGTCCGGATCGATGGCGTCTTCTGCCGGGTAGGGTCCGACGCCCAGGATGCCGTTTTCCGAGTGGAGCACCACTTCCACGCCGTCCGGAATGTAGTTGGGAATCAGCGTGGGCATGCCGATCCCGAGGTTCACGTATTGACCGTTATGGAGCTCCTTGGCCACCCGGGCCGCCAGCTCATTGCGCGTCCATCCCTTGCTGTCCGCCGGCGCCGTGGAACCGGCGGCTCCCGCGTGCGGCTGGGAAGCCGAGCGGCGGTACTCGTGGCGGACGGCTTCGGGCCGCGGCGCGTCGGGGCTGTTCGGGTCCGTGCCGGTGCTCTCCATGGTCACGCTCCTGCCTCCCGGCTGATGGCAACAGTCCGCTTTTCGATGCGTTTTTCGGCGTCAGGGGCCAGTACGACCCGCTGCACGAAGATTCCGGGGGTGTGGATGTGTTCGGGGTCCAGTTCACCGGGCTCCACGAGTTCCTCCACTTCGGCGATGGTGATCCTTCCGGCCATGGCGCAGAGCGGGTTGAAGTTCATGGCCGTGGCGTGGAATACCAGGTTGCCGTGCCGGTCGCCTTTCCAGGCGTGGACGAGGCCGAAATCGGGGGTGAGGGCTTCCTCCAGGACGTAGTCCACGCCGCCGAACGGGCGGACCTCCTTGGCGGCTGAGGCGACCGCTATGCCGCCGTCGGCATCGTATTTCTGCGGCAGGCCGCCGTCGGACACCTGGGTGCCGACCCCCGCCTTGGTGTAGAAGGCGGGGATGCCCGCGCCGCCGGCACGGAGCTTCTCGGCCAGGGTGCCCTGAGGGGTCAGCACCACTTCCAGTTCACCGGCAAGGTACTGCCGGGCGAACTCCTTGTTCTCGCCCACGTAGGAGCTGATGGTGCGCCGGATCCTGCCGTCGCGGAGCAGGATACCCAGCCCCCAGTCGTCCACCCCGCAGTTGTTGCTGACGGTTTCCAGCCCGGACGTGCCGGCCCGATGCAGGGCATCAATGAGGGTGACAGGTATGCCGCAGAGGCCGAACCCGCCTACGGCCAGCGAGGAGCCGTCCGGAATGTCCGCCACAGCCTCGTCGGCGCTTGCAACAACCTTGTCAATCATCATCGATCCTTTCAGGCCGGCTACAGTCCCGGGTGCGGCGAACCGGGCGCTACAGGCCCAGTTCGCGGGCGATCAGCATCAGCTGGACCTCCGTGGTGCCCTCCCCCACTTCAAGGATCTTGGAGTCGCGGTAGTGGCGTGCCACGGTGAACTCGTTGATGAAGCCATAGCCGCCGAATACCTGGGTGGCATCCCGCGCGTTGTCCATGGCCGCCTCGCCTGCGACCATCTTAGCGATGGCCGCCTGGGTCTTGAACGGCTTGCCGGCGAGCATCCTGGCGGCCGCGTCGTAGTAGGCGAGGCGTGCCGTGTGGGCCCTCGCCTCCATGCGGGCGATCTTGAACGAGATTGCCTGGTACTTGCCGATTTCGTGGCCGAACGCCTTGCGTTCCCTGGCGTACCGGACCGACAGGTCAACGCAGCCCTGGGCAGCTCCGGTGGCGAGGGCGGCGATGGCGATGCGGCCCTCATCCAGGATAGACAGGAAGTTGGCGTAGCCCCGGCCTTCCTCGCCCAGCAGGTTCGCTTCCGGGACCCGCACGTCCTTCAGCGTCAGAGGGTGGGTGTCCGATGCGTTCCAACCCACCTTGTTGTACGCCTTTTCAGCCTTGAAGCCGGGTGTGTCGGTGGGCACCAGGAGGGTGGAGATCTCCTTCCGGACAGTGCCGTCCCCGCGCTCATGCTGCCCGGTGACCGCGGTGACGGTGACCAGCCTGGTGATGTCCGTCCCGGAGTTGGTGATGAACTCCTTGTTGCCGTTGATCACCCACTCGGTCCTGTCCCCGACGGTCTCCCGGTGCGCGTGCGTCTTGGTGCCGCCGGCGTCCGAACCTGCTTCGGGTTCGGTCAGGCCGAAGCCGGCGAGCGCCTGTCCCGAGGCCAGCTGGGGCAGCCATTGCAGCTTCTGTTCTTCGGTTCCGAACCGGTAGACCGGCATGGCGCCGAGGGAAACGCCTGCTTCCAGGGTGATGGCGACGGACTGGTCCACCCGGCCCAGCTGTTCCAGGGCCAGGGCTAGGGCGAAGTAGTCTCCGCCCATTCCGCCGTACTCTTCCGGGAAGGGCAGGCCGAAGAGGCCCATGTCCGCCATCTGCTTGACCACTTCGTAGGGGAAGCTGTGTTCCTCGTCGTGCTTGGCCGACACCGGGGCCACCACATTGTCTGCGAAATCCCGGACGGTGTCGCTGAGGTCCTGATATTCCTCGCTGAGTTCAAAACCGGACATGTTACTGGGCTCCTTCGCCGTTGGTGGTCTCACCGTTCGTGCTGTTGTCCTGTGGCTGCTGTGCGGGATGGATGGTGGCGAGGACCTGGTCCGCCTTGACCAGGTCTCCGGGTTTGGCGGCCAGGTGCACGGTCCCGGCCAGCGGCGCCACCAGCTGGTGCTCCATCTTCATGGCTTCGACGGACGCAAGGACCTGGCCCGCCTCGACGGCGTCGCCGTCCTTGACCGGGACGGACACCACCGTGCCCGGCATCGGCGAGCGCACGGCGGGATCGGCGTCGCCTTCGTCCCGCTGGATGGCTGCCCGGACCCGTTCCAGCCGTGCCTCCCGGGTCAGGACCTCCAGCCGGCAGGACCAGCCCCCGCTGCCGAGGTAGATGTGCGCCGGGGCTTCCGGCGCGAAGTGGACCGGCGCCACGGAGTATTCGTGCACCGCGTCGTCGAGTGTCAGCTCCGCGCGGCCCGGCCCGGAAAAGCGCAGCCCGGCTGTGTGGCGCGTGCCGCCGTCGACCGTTACCCCTACCGGGCCGGACGCGGGGTCCCCGTAGACACCTATGGTGGCCACTCCGCCGTCGGGCGTTCCCAGGCTCACCCGGCGCGGTGCCGGTGCCCCCAGCCGCCAGCCGCTGCGTGCCTGCCACGGGCCTCCGTTGGAATTGCCGTCCCGGGTGGCGGACGCTGCAGTGACTGCCACGGAGGAGAGCGCCGCGGCCACGAGCTCGGCCTCCCCCACACGGCGGAACGCAAGGTCCGGCAGCTTGCGGGCGATCAGCCCTGTGTCGAGCCGGCCGGCCCGGACCTCGGGATCGTTGATCAGGAGGCGCAGGTATTCGACGTTGGTTTCAACACCCAGGGCTGTGTATCCAGCGAGCGCCTGGTCCAGCGTGTCGAGGGCGGCGGCCCGGTCCGCACCCCAGGCGATGACCTTGGACAGCATGGGATCGTAGCTGGAGGAGAGCTGGAGCCCTTCCACCAGGGACGAGTCCACCCGGATACGGCCGCCGGTGTCCCCTGGCATCTCGTCGAGCAGGTACACGGTTCCCGTGGACGGCAGGAAGTTCTTCTCCGGCACCTCGGCGTAGACGCGCGCCTCCACGGCGTGGCCGGAAAGTTCGACGTCGGCCTGCCGGACGGTGAGTTCCGCGCCGGCGGCGATGCGCACCTGCCATTCCACGAGGTCCGTTCCGGTGACCATTTCGGTGACGGGGTGCTCCACCTGGAGCCGGGTATTCATTTCCATGAAGAAGAACTCATCCGGCGCGTCATCGGAGACCAGGAATTCCACGGTGCCCGCGCCGGTGTAGTTGACGCTGCGCGCGGCGTTGCAGGCTGCTTCGCCGATGCGTGCCCGGACGTCGGCCCCGTGGGGCAGGCCCTCGAGCAGCGGCGACGGTGCCTCCTCGATCACTTTCTGGTGCCTGCGCTGCAGGGAGCATTCGCGTTCGCCCAGGTGGATGACGTTGCCGCGGTTGTCCGCCAGCACCTGCACTTCGATGTGGCGCGGGGTGGTGACCAGGCGTTCCAGGAACAGAGTGTCGTCGCCGAATGCGCTGGCGGCCACGCGCCGGGCGGTGGCAAGGACGGCCGGAAGGTCTTCGGGTTTCTCCACCACGTGCATGCCCTTGCCGCCACCTCCGGCGGACGGCTTGATCAGCAGGGGGAAGCCGACGGCGGGGGCTGCTTCGATCAGTTCCGCATCCGTCATGCCGGGCCTGGCAACGCCGGGTACCACCGGGACGCCGTAGCCGGCCACGTGGTTCTTCGAGCGGATCTTATCACCCATGATGTTGAGCGCTTCCACCCCGGGGCCCATGAAAGCGATCCCCGCAGCGTCAAGGGCACGGGCGAAGTCGGCATTTTCACTGAGGAACCCGTAGCCCGGGTGCACGGCTTCGGCGCCGGACTCCCGGCAAGCGGCAACGATGTTGCCGATGTTGAGGTAGCTTTCGGTGGCGGCGGCGGGGCCGATCCGCACGGCCGTGTCAGCCTCGCGCACATGCCGGGCGCCGGCGTCGGCATCGCTGTAGACGGCCACGGAGCGGATTCCCAGTGCACGCAGGGTTCGGATCACCCGGCAGGCAATCTCTCCACGGTTCGCCACCAGGACGGTGCCGAAGAGCGGCCAGCCGGACTCGGGGTTACCTGGGGTGGACGCGGTGGCTTTGGAGGTCAATGAAGGCGTGGTCATGTTCCGGCTCACATCCTGAAAAGGCCGAAGGAGGTTTCCGGCAGGGGCGTGCGGGAGACGACGTCCAGGGCAAGGCCCAGGACGGTCCGGGTGTCGGCGGGATCAATGACTGCGTCATCCCAGAGGCGGGCAGTGGAGTAGTAGGGGCTCCCCTGGTCCTCGTACTGCCGGCGGATGGGGGCTTTGAACTCTTCCTCGTCCTGCGCCGGCCAGTCTTCCCCCGCGGCCTCGTACTGGTCGCGTTTGACCGTGGCCAGCACGCTGGCGGCCTGGTTCCCGCCCATCACCGAAATCCTTGCCGCGGGCCACATCCAGAGGAACCGCGGGGAATAGGCGCGGCCGCACATGGAGTAGTTACCTGCGCCGAACGATCCGCCGATCACCACCGTCAGCTTGGGTACGCGGGCGGTGGCCACCGCCGTGACCATCTTGGCGCCGTTCTTGGCGATGCCGCCCTGCTCGGCGTCCCGGCCCACCATGAAGCCGGAAATGTTCTGCAGGAAGAGGAGTGGAAGCCCCCGCTGGTCGCACAGCTCGATGAAGTGTGCGCCCTTGAGTGAGGACTCGCTGAAGAGAACGCCGTTGTTGGCCACGATCCCCACCGGGTGCCCGTGGATCCTGGCGAAGCCGGTGACCAGGGTGGTGCCGTAGTCCTTCTTGAATTCATGGAACCTGCTGGCGTCCACCAGGCGGGCAATCACCTCACGGACGTCGTACGGGGCGTTGACGTCCACGGGGACGGCACCGTAGAGCTCACCGGCATCGACAACGGGTTCGACGGCGGGTTCCACCTGCCAGGCGGGCGCCCCGGCGGGCGGCAGGGTGGCCACGATGTCGCGCAGGATCTGCAACGCGTGTTCGTCATTGTCGGCCAGGTGGTCGGTCACACCGGAGATCCTGGAGTGCACGTCACCGCCGCCCAGGTCCTCGGCGGTGACGATCTCTCCGATCGCGGCCTTCACCAGGGGCGGCCCGCCCAGGAAGATGGTGCCCTGGTTCCGGACAATCACGGTTTCGTCGCTCATGGCCGGGACGTAGGCACCGCCGGCGGTGCAGGAGCCCATTACGGCGGCGAGCTGCGGGATCTTTGCCGCGGACAGGCGTGCCTGGTTGTAGAAGATCCGCCCGAAGTGGTCCTTGTCCGGAAAGACCTCGTCCTGCTTGGGCAGGAACGCTCCGCCCGAGTCCACCAGGTAGATGCACGGCAGGTGGTTTTCCAGGGCGATTTCCTGGGCGCGCAGGTGCTTTTTGACCGTCATGGGATAGTAGGTGCCGCCCTTGACGGTGGCGTCGTTGGAGATCACCAGCACCTGGCGGCCGTGCACCAATCCGATGCCGGCAATCACTCCAGCACCGGGCGCTTCATCGTTGTACATCCCGTTGGCGGCCAGGGGGGCTATCTCAAGGAACGGGCTGCCGTCATCCAGCAGCTGGTCGATGCGCTCCCGCGGCAGGAGCTTGCCCCTGGCCACGTGGCGCTCACGGGACTTCCGGGGGCCGCCCAGGGCGGCGTCCGCCATCCGCTTCCGGAGGTCCTCCACCAGTTGCAGCTGCGCGTCCCTGTTGGCGGCGAAAGCTCCGCTGGCGGGGTCCAGCCTGCTGGCAAGGGTCTCCATCGACGCTTCCTCTTCTCTCGGCGGGTCCTGTACCCGGATCCGGTAGCAAAATGCGGTTTGCATGGCCGCTAAACAATAGACTCGGTTAGTGCCCAGTAACTGAAATTCAGGTTAGTCTCTATTAACTGTGATGTCCAACACAGGCCGTTGCCTTGTTAGACTCTGCGGGTTTGAGGAGGAAATGTGCCCACAATCGATGAAGGCAACAGCGCCGGGGCGGATGCCCCCGCCGCCCGGCCCGCCGGGGCAACCCAGCGCAGCAAAGCCAAGGAAGACCGCCGCCAGGCACTGCTCGCCGCGGCCGCTTCCCTGTTCGCCGTCAACGGGTTCAAGAGTGTTTCCCTCGAAGACCTCGGTGCCGCGGCGGGAGTCAGCGGACCGGCCGTCTACCGGCACTTCCCGGGCAAGCAGGCCGTCCTGGCGGACCTGCTGGCCACCGTCAGCCGGGAGCTGCTGGACGGCGGGCGGAAGGTAGTGGCAGAGAACTCCGATCCCCGCTTGGCACTGCGCCGGCTCGTGGAGTTCCAGGTGGACTTCGCCCTCGGCAAACCCGAGGTGATCCGCGTGCAGGACCGCGACCTCAGCAACCTCTCCGAACAGGACCAGTCAGCCGTGCGGGCGCTGCAGCGGAGCTACGTGGAGGTGTGGGTGGATGTCCTGTCCAGGCTCCACCCCGGCACGGACGCCGCCGAGCTCCGGACCCGGGCGCACGCCACCTTCGGGCTGATCAACTCCACCCCGCACTCAGTCCGGAGCCACGGCCGCCGGATGGCAGCCGCGGCCCGGCCGCTGCTCGAGGAGATGGCGCTCGCCGCCCTGACGGTGGACAGCCCGCAAGCGCGCTGACGTCCGGGTTTCCGAGGGTCAGACCATCGTCAGGACCATTCCGGGTTCAGCCAGGATTGCTCCGACGTCGGCCAGGAACCGGGAGCCCTGCTCACCGTCCACCAGGCGGTGGTCGAAGGACAGGCTCAGGGTCATCACCTGGCGCAGGGCCACCTCACCGCGGTACTCCCAGGGCATGGACCGTACGGCTCCCAACGCCAGGATGGCGGCTTCGCCTGGGTTGAGGATGGGAGTACCGGCGTCGATGCCGAAAACGCCGATGTTGGTGATGGACATGGTCCCGCCGGACAGGTCGGCCGGCGCCGATTTCCCGGACCGCGCGGTGTCCGCCAGCAACGCCAGCGCCTCCGCCAGCTGCTCCAGGGTAAGCGAGTGTGCATCCTTAATGTTCGGCACCGTCAGCCCCCGCGGAGTGGCTGCGGCGATGCCCAGGTTCACATAGTTGAAGGTGACGATCTCCTGGTTCGCCTCGTCCCAGCGGGAGTTCAGCGACGGATGGCGGCGCAGGGCGATCAGCACGGCCTTGGCTGCGAGCGTCAGCGGCGTCAGCTTGAGGCCGGAGAACGCCCTGGTGCCCCGCAATTTCGCCAGCAGCTCCATGGTGGGGGTGACGTCCACGGTGAGGAACTCGGTGACGTGTGGAGCGGTGAAGGCACTGGAGACCATCGCGGCCGCCGTGTGCTTGCGGACGCCCTTGATGGGCGTCCGGGTTTCCCGCTCCCCCTCGCCCACGGCACGTACCTGGCCGGCTGGTGCGGCAGCCTGGCCGGCACTGCCCTGCCGCAGGAACTCCTGCACGTCATCCCGGGTGATCAGGCCTGCCGGGCCGGTGCCGGTAACCAGCGCCAGGTCAACACCATGGTCCCTGGCCAGCTTGCGCACCGGAGGCGTGGAGCGGGGCCGGTCACCTGAAGGTACGCCGGCCCTGGCTTCGATGACTCCGGTGTCCGCAGGCTCAACCACCGGCGGCTTGGATTCAGCAGGGACGGTTTCGGTCGCCTCGATCCGGACAGGCGCCGCATGTGCACTCACCGCCAGCGGCGGGAGGTTCCGAGGCCGGCGCGCGGGGCGGCCGGAGCTTTCGACGACGGCGCCGTACCCCACGAGGTTGGGTTCCCGTTTCGGCGCCGCCGGTTCCGCCCCCACCGCCGTTTGCCCGGCTGGCGTAGTGCCACGCGAAGGTGCGGCGTGCCCCGCCGGCGCCGGCCCGGCGTCGTCCGCTACCTCGAACGAGACGATGGGCTTGCCCACCTCAACAACGGTGCCGGGCTGCTCATGCAGTTCCCTGATGACGCCGGCGAAAGGGGACGGCAACTCCACCACCGCCTTGGCCGTCTCCACCTCGGCAATGACCTGGTTCAGGCTGACGGTGTCCCCCACGGCCACTTTCCAGCTGAGGATCTCTGACTCGGTGAGCCCTTCCCCGAGGTCGGGAAGCCGGAATTCCTTGATCATGGTGACGGTCATCCTTCCAGCCCGCTCAGTGAATTCGGCCGCCCCAGGGCACGGTCCACGCCATCGAGGATCCGGTCCAGCCCCGGCAGGTGGTGCATCTCGAGTTTCGAATAGGGGTAGGGGATGTCGAACCCGGTAACCCTGACGGGAGCGGCTTCCAGGTGGTAGAAGCACCTCTCGGTGATGCTGGCGGCCACCTCGGCGCCCAGCCCGCCGGACTGCCCGGCCTCGTGCGTGATGACCAGGCGGCCGGTCTTCCGGACCGAGGCCACTACGGTGTCGTAGTCCACCGGTGCCAGCGAGCGCAGGTCGATGACCTGGATGGAAATGCCTTCGTCGGCGGCGGCCGAGGCGGCGTCCAGGGCGGTCTTCACCAACGGGCCATAGGCCACCAGGGTGACGTCGGTACCGTCGGTCAGGACCCTGGCCTGCCCCATGGGATCTGCGGCGTCCAGCCCGGCAGCCTCATCCACTTCACCCTTGTCGTGATACCGCCGCTTCGGCTCAAAGTAGAGGACGGGGTCGTCGCTGACGATAGCCTGCTGGATCACCGTGTAGGCATCCTGGGGGTTCGACACGGTGACCACCCGGAGGCCGGAGGTGTGCGTGAAGTAGGCTTCCGGCGACTCGGAGTGGTGCTCCGGCGAGCCGATGCCGCCGCCGAACGGCACCCGGATGGTGATGGGCATTTTCACTGCGCCGCCGGTGCGGTAATGCAGCTTGGCCACCTGGCTGACGATCTGGTCGAACGCGGGGTAGATGAAGCCGTCGAACTGGATTTCCACCACGGGGCGGTAGCCGCGGTAGGCAAGGCCGACGGCGGCACCCACGATGGCGGATTCGGCCAGCGGCGTGTCCACCACGCGGTGTTTGCCGAAGTCTTTCTGCAGCCCGTCGGTCACGCGGAACACGCCGCCGAGGGCGCCGATGTCCTCACCGAGGAGGACCACCTTCGGGTCATGGTCGAGCGATTTGCGCAGCCCCGCATTGATGGCGCGGGCAAAGGTCATGGAAGTCATCAGCGTGCACCTTCTCCTGAAACGGCACCTGCGGGTTCCCCGAAGGAAGCCAGGTAACGGGCGTAGTGGTCCTGTTGGCGGTCCAGCCACGAGTTCGGTGCGCTGTAAACGTGTTTGAAGACGTCCATGGGCTGCGGGTCCGGCATGGTGGTGCAGCCTTTCCGCATCTCGCGGGCCACAGTGTCGGCACTGTTCCTGACGTGCTCCTGCAGTTCGTCGGTCAGTAGCCCCTTGCGTTCCAGCAGCGCCGCTACCCGGCTGATGGGGTCCTTCGCGGCCCAGTCCTCAAGTTCGTTGGCGTCACGGTAGCGGGTGGGGTCATCGGCGGTGGTGTGCGGCCCCATCCGGTAGGTGACGGCCTCGATGAAGGTGGGGCCGCCGCCGCGCCGTGCCCGGTCGAGGGCAACGCGGGTGGCCGCCATGACGGCCAGGACGTCGTTGCCGTCTACCCGCAGGCTGGGAATCCCGAAGCCGGCAGCGCGGTCCGCGAGCTGGATGTGCGACTGGAGCCGGACCGGCTCCGAGATGGCCCAGTGGTTGTTAGTGCAGAAGAACACCACCGGAGCCTGGAAGCTGGCTGCGAAGACCATGGCTTCATTCACGTCGCCCTCGCTCGTTGCGCCGTCGCCGAAGTACGTCACGGCCACGGAATCTGCGCCGTCATTCTGGATGCCCATGGCGTAGCCGGTGGCGTGCAGGGTCTGGGCGCCGATGATGATCTGGGGCGTTGCCATGTTGATGGCGTACGGATCCCAGCCGCCGGACGCGTTGCCGCGCCACACCCGCAGGAGGTCCGTGAGGTCCACGCCGCGGCAGTACGCCACACCGTTTTCGCGGTAGCTGGAGAAGACGAAGTCATCGCTGCGCAGGGACCTGCCGGAGCCTATTTGTGCCGCTTCCTGCCCCAGCAGCGGGGGCCACAGGGCAAGTTCGCCCTGGCGCTGGAGGGCCGTTGCCTCGACGTCGATGCGCCGGATGACGGTCATGTCCTCGAACAGCGCGCAAAGGTGCTCGTCCGTGATGTCCTGCACCCAGAGATCGAACTCCGGGTGGCTCACCCGATCGCCCGACGGTGTGATCAGCTGGACCAGCTTTTGTACCGGTAAGCCTGATGACTCCGGTTTTTGGAATTCCCCGGCGCCCTCATGGGCTTGTGCGCCGCCCTGGCCCGTTTCGTCTGTAGACACGATAGCCCCGCAACTTCTGTCGTCGGTGACCTGCGGAGCTGGGACTTGTGGTCCTGCAAACCGCGGCCTTCCGGGCCCCTTCGCCCGGATACTGTGACCCTACTCACAATGCTCAGGGGGTACAACCACCGGGGTATTTGTTGAGCAGAATGCACTGTGGCCGTCATCTGCACCGTGCTACCGTTGCGCATTATGCAAGCTCTGGATGGCACTGACACCCGCCTGCTTTCGGCACTGGCCCAGGACCCCAGGAGGACTGTGGTGGCCCTCGCCCAGAAACTGGGGCTGTCCAGGAACACGGTCCAGGCGCGGATGGCCCAGCTCGAGAAAAAGCACGTCTTCCTGTCCTTCGAACGCAGGATCAACCCTGCCGCCCTGGGCTACCCGCTGATGGCCTTCATTTCCGTGCACGTCCAGCAGCAGAAGCTCACCCGGCTGGCACAGGATTTGGCGGCCATCCCGGAGATCCTGGAGGGCTACGGCCTGACCGGATCCGCAGACCTGCTGCTGCGCGTGGTGGCCCAGGATGCCGAGGACCTTTTCCGCATCAACGGCAAGATCCTCGCGTGCGACGGCGTGGAACGGGCGGACACGGCGCTGGCCATGGGCGAACTCATCCCCTTCCGCGTGCAGCCGCTGCTCGAGCGGGGTCCGCAGGGAAGCTGACCCGTTATGTGGCCGGAGCCGCCGGAGCTTTATGGCCGGAGCGGCCGGAGGCGGCGGCACGGGTTATAGGCTTGTGGCAGTTATCCGTGCGGCGCCTGAACAGGCCCGCACCAGGCGGTGCCAGGCACCACATCCGGAAAGGCTCCACTTTGAGCAATCCCCAGGAACCGTACCAGCCCGGACACCCCGGCTCCGGGCAGCTGCCACAGCCGCCGCAGCAGCCCCCCGCCGGATACCCCGGCCCCACCCCGAATCCCCCTTACGGCCAGCCGCAACAGGGCAACCCGTATCCAGGTACCCAAGACCCCGGGAACCCGAACAATCCGCACGGCCAGCAGCAACCGGGGCAGTACCGGGGCGCAGGTCCGTTCGGCCTCCCGGGCGGAGAGCCGCCGGCAAGGAAGCGGCCCCGGCTGTGGATCATCCTGACGGCCATCGGCGGCGTGCTGCTGCTCGTAGTGCTGGGAATCGTCATTTTGGTCAACGTTGCCGGCAGCGCCACCAACCACGCCAAAGACCTGGCTGACGGTTTCACCAAGCTCGTCATTGCCGGCGACAGCTCCAAAGCGTACGACGACTACCTGGACCCGGCACTGCAGGAGCAGCTGTCCAAGGAGACCTTCATCTCCGGCGTCGAGAGCCTGAAAATGGACGGTACCTGCACGCCCGCCTACAACAGCATGAACGTCGCCACCGAGAACGGCGTCAAGTCGGCGGACGTGGGAGGAGTCATCACCTGCGAGGGCAAGAAGGTTGACCTGGCCTACCGGTTCGAGGGCACGGACGAGCTGAAGATGACGAACATCAAGCTGCGCCCCGCCGCTTAGCAACACAAACCCAAAGGCCCCCGTCCACGTGGACAGTCCACGTGGACGGGGGCCTTTTGAGTGCCCATTGCCGGGTGCGGCGTTAGTGGTCCACTGCCTTCTCGGCTCCAACACCGGTGAGGGACCGGACCTCCATTTCTGCCTGCTTGGCTGGGTCTTCGCGCTTCTTGTCGAGCACCGTACCGAGCCAGCCCAGGAAGAACGCCAGCGGGATGGACACAATGCCGGGGTTGCTGAGCGGGAAGATGGCGAAGTGCGCGTCCTTGATCATCGAGGTGGCCCCGCCGGACACCACCGGCGAGAAGATGATCAGGACGATGGCTGCACCGAGTCCGCCGTACATGCTCCACACGGCGCCCTGGGTGGTGAACCTGCGCCAGAACAGAGAGTAGATGATGGTGGGCAGGTTGGCCGAGGCAGCCACGGCGAAGGCCAGCGCCACGAGGAACGCCACGTTCTGGCCGTTGGCCAGGATGCCGCCGAGGATGGCCAGGACGCCGATCACCACCACCGTGCGGCGGGCCACCCGGACCTCCGTTGCGGCGTCCGCCTTGCCCTTGGCGATCACGTTGGCGTAGATGTCATGGGCGAACGAGGCGGCGGCGGTGATGGTCAGCCCGGCCACCACTGCCAGGATGGTGGCAAACGCCACGGCGGAGATGAAACCCAGCAGCAGCGGGCCGCCGAGGTAGAACGCCAGCAGCGGAGCCGCAGCGTTCACGCCGCCGGGAGCGGACTTGATGGTGTCGGCACCCACCAGCGCGGCAGCACCGTAGCCGAGGACCAGGGTGAACAGGTAGAAAAGGCCGATCAGCCAAATGGACCAGACCACCGACTTGCGGGCTTCCTTGGCGGTAGGCACCGTGTAGAAGCGCATCAGGACGTGCGGCAGGGCGGCAGTGCCCAGTACCAGGGCGAGGCCGAGTGACATGAAGTCCAGCTTGGAGGTTTCGCTCTTGCCGTACTGCAGGCCCGGGTTGAGGACCGCGGGGTTGTTGGCCGTTTCCACGGCACCGCCCAGCAGGGCCGAAAGGTTGAACCCGTAGATGGCAAGGACCCACATGGTCATGACGGCGGCACCGGCGATCAGCAGGATGGCTTTGATGATCTGGACCCACGTGGTCCCCTTCATGCCGCCAATCAGGACGTACATGATCATGAGGGCGCCGACGACGATGATCACCAGGGCCTGTCCGCCCCAGTCGCTGATGCCCAGCAGCAGTGAGATCAGGCTGCCGGCACCGGCCATCTGGGCCAGGAGGTAGAAGAAGCACACCGCCAGGGTGGAGATTGCTGCTGCGATGCGGACGGGCCGCTGCTTGAGCCGGAAGGACAGCACGTCGGCCATGGTGAACTTGCCGGTGTTGCGGAGCAGTTCAGCCACCAGGAGCAGCGCCACCAGCCAGGCCACCAGGAACCCGATGGAGTACATGAAGCCGTCATACCCGTTGATGGCGATGGCGCCGGTGATGCCCAGGAACGAGGCTGCGGAAAGGTAGTCACCGGCGATGGCGGTGCCGTTCTGCGATCCCGTGAAGGAGCGTCCGGCTGCGTAGTAGTCGGCGGCGGTCTTGTTGTTCCGGCTGGCACGGAACACGATCACCATGGTGACGGCCACGAACAGGCCGAAGATGCCCATGTTCAGCAGGGTGGTGTCCTTAAGCGCGGCCACGTCCACTGCGGTTGCGATAGTAATCATTTGTTGGCTCCACCCACCCGGTTGCCGTGCTTGTCGAATTCGTGGCCCTCGATCTCGTTCCGGATCTCAGAGGCGATGGGGTCCAGCTTCCTGTTGGAGTAGCTGACGTACCATCCGGTGATCGCGAAGGTGGAGACGAACTGGAGCAGGCCCAGGATCAGGCCGATGTTGATGTTTCCCCAGACTTTGGTGGACATGAACCCCACCGCGTAGTCCGCGAGCAGGACGTAGGCGAAGTACCACAGCAGGAAGGCCACTGCCATGGGGAAAACAAAGCTGCGGTGGCGCTTGCGCAGTTCCTGGAACTGCTCGGTCGACTGGACCTGTTCAAAGTCGACGGACGCCGCAGCGTCCGGACTTTGGGCATCGTTACCCATGGTTCCTCCTCATTGAGACATGCCGGTGCACACTGGACGGCAGGCCCGGATGAGGAAACGCCGCTGGTGTGACAGCAATCACTCTGCTGCGTCACGGCAGCCACTTCCAGCCCTTCCGGCGCTGTGGTCGCTCAACGGTCGGGATGCTGCGACAAGCGGCACCCGCGGATACGCTGGGCCCATGCCGGACTCCCCCCTCCTGACCGCCGCGGCCGTGGCCGTGATTGCCATGGCCATCGCCGTCGTCGTCGGCGTGGGACTGAAGGTGCTCCGCTCCTTCCGCGACCTGGGCACGGACGCCGAGCGCGCCACCTACCACACCCTGCACGCGGCCTCGCAGGCAGGCCAGCACCTGCGCCGCGGCCTCAATCCTGCCGGCGCTTCGAAGGCAAGCCGCCACCTGCGGACGCTGCTTGGCTGTGACGCGCTGGCCATTACGGATACCTCGGGTGTGCTCGCCTGGGACGGGGCGGCGGAGGACCTGAGGCCGCGGCTGATGGAACTGGCCGCTGAGGTCCTGGCCAGCGGGCGGACGGCCGTACTGTCGCCGGGACCGGACGGGACCGGCGGCCCCCTGGCGGCTGTCATAGCACCGGTGCGGGCGGGCTCACGCGTGGTGGGCGCCGTCGCCGCCTTCGCTTCCTCGGCAGGGTCCGGCCTGGTGCGGGCCGCCGGCGAGGTGGCGGACTGGGTGGCCGTGCAGGTGGAGCTGGCCGAGCTGGATGCCTCGCGGACCCAGCTGATGGAGGCCGAGGTGCGGGCACTGCGCGCCCAGATCAGCCCGCATTTCATTTACAACTCGCTCAACGCCATCGCGTCCTTCATCAACACCGATCCTGCCCGGGCACGCGAACTGGTGGTGGAGTTCGCCGATTTCACCCGCTATTCCTTCCGCCGGCACGGCGATTTCACCACTCTGGCCGAGGAACTGCGCTGCATCGACCGGTACCTGCTGCTGGAGCGGGCCCGCTTCGGCGAGCGCGTGCAGGTCAGCCTCCGGGTGGCGCCGGAGGTCCTGAGTACCGTCATCCCGTTCCTCAGCCTGCAGCCGCTGGTGGAGAACGCCGTCCGGCACGGCCTCGAAGCGAAGGAGGGGCCGGGGCACATCACCATCAGGGCCGACGACGCCGGCGCCTACGCGCAGGTGACCATCGAGGACGACGGCGTGGGGATGGACCCGGAGCAGCTGCAGTCGATGCTCGCGGGACATATAGACGGCGAGCACGTGGGCCTCCGGAACGTTGATGCCCGCCTCCGCCAGGTGTACGGCGACGCCCACGGGTTGGTCATCGAAACCGGCCCGGGCGAAGGGACCCTCATCACCATGAAGGTGCCCAAGTCGCAGCCCGGCCACGATGCCTGATTCCCGGTGCTGGCCTGCTGCGCGCCCGCGGAAAGCTACCCTTGGAGCATGATTAACGTCCTCGTCGTTGATGATGAGCTGCCGGCCGTGGAGGAACTCGCCTTCCTGCTGGGCCGGGACGAGCGGATCGGCAAGGTCCTGCGGGCAACCTCCGGCAGCGAAGCCCTCCGCGCCCTGGCGTCCGCGCAGGTGGACGCGGTCTTCCTGGACATCCATATGCCTGCCGTCTCGGGGCTGGAGATCGCCCGCGCCATTGCCGCCGGCAGCCATCCGCCTGCGGTAGTCTTCGTGACCGCTGACGAGGACCATGCCCTGGCCGCCTTTGAACTGGCCGCCGTCGACTACCTCCTCAAACCCATCAGGGCCGAGCGGCTGGCACGCTCCGTGGGCCGGATCAGCGAACTGCGCGACGGCGGCGGCGCACCGGAGATGATCACCGTGGACCAGGGCGGCACCACCAGGATGATCAGGCGCGACGACGTCACGTACGTCCAGGCGCAGGGAGACTACGCGCGGCTTCACACCGCCGACGCCAGCTACCTGATCAGGGTTCCGCTGGCGGACCTGGAACAGCAGTGGGCCGATGCCGGATTCATCCGGACGCACCGCTCATACCTGGTGGCCCTGAAGCACATCTCCTCCATGAAGCTTGCGGCAGACGGCCCCCGGGTCACCGTGGCAGGCGCCGGGCTGCCCATCAGCCGCCGGCACCTGCCCACCGTGCGGGAGCGGCTGCAGGCAAACCGGATCAGGCCGAACGCATGACCAGGGTACGGGTAACGGCCCCTGCCACGGCCGCGCGCCCCGTCACGGAATCCCGCGAAGCGGCGCAGGAGTCCGATGTGGGCCAGGTGTTCGTGCGGTCCCTCATCCGGTCGCAGCTGCGCCTGGCCCTGGTGGTGGCCGGCGGGTTCCTGGTAATCCTCGGCGCTTTTCCCCTCCTGCTGGCCGTGGTCCCCGGCCTGGCCGACACGACGATTGCCGGCATCCCGTTCGACTGGATCCTGCTGGGCGTGGGCATTTACCCGGTCATCGGCCTCAGCGCCTGGCTGTACACCAGGACGGCTGCCCGCAACGAGGCCCGCTACCGGGACTTGGCCGGTGACCCGTGATCCCCGCGGGTACGCGGTGAAGCGGAGCCTGGCGTGAATCCCGGGGTTGCCGCCGCGGCCGTCGCCGTGGTGTCCGTGGCCACCGCGGTCATCGGGTTCTATGGCCTGCGTATCTCTCGGACCACCGGCGATTTCTTTGTGGCGTCCCGGACCGTTCGGCCGTGGTGGAATGCGTCCGCGATCGGCGGCGAGTACCTGTCGGCCGCCAGCTTCCTGGGCGTCGCCGGCCTGTTGCTGCTCTCCGGGACGGACGCCCTGTGGTTTCCCGTGGGTTATACGGCCGGGTATCTGATGCTGCTGCTCTTCGTCGCTGCACCCCTCCGGCGTTCAGGGGCGTACACCATTCCGGACTTCACCGAGGCCAGGCTGGACTCCCGGGCGGTCCGCAAAGTCACCAGCCTGGTGGTGGTGCTGGTGGGCTGGCTGTACATCGTTCCGCAGCTGCACGGGGCAGCCCTGACCATCCGGATCACCACCGGGCTGCCGTCATGGGTGGGGTCGGTGGCGGTGGTGGTGGTGGTCTGCCTGACCGTGGTGGCGGGCGGAATGCGGTCCATCACATTCGTCCAGGCGTTCCAGTACTGGCTGAAGCTGACCGCACTGGCGGTACCCATCCTCTTCATCGTCTTCATACTTGCCGGCACCGGAACACCGCCCCTGGCCACGCCATCAGAAAACCCCACCGGACTTGCCCCCGCGGGCTGGTACAACAACGTTTCGCTGCTCGTTGCACTGCTGTTCGGGACCCTGGGCCTGCCGCACGTCCTGGTCAGGTTCTACACCAACCCGGACGGGCAGTCCGCGCGGCGCACCACCCTGATCGTGCTGGGGCTGCTGTCCGTGTTCTACCTGTTCCCCACCGCCTACGGCCTGGTGGGCCGCGTGTTCGCGCCGGACCTTGCGCGCTCGGGCCAGCCTGACGCCATGGTCCTGCTGCTGCCCCGTGAACTCATCGGCGGTCCCGCCGGAGACCTGCTCTCGGCGCTGGTGGTGGCCGGCGCGTTCGCAGCGTTCCTGTCCACCACGTCCGGGCTGGTGGTGTCCCTGGCCGGCGTCATCAGCCAGGACGTCCTGGGCGCCGGCGTGGGGGGCTTCCGCCTCGCAGCGGTGGTGTCCGCCGTCGTGCCGCTTGGCTTCGCCCTGATGACAGGCTCCCTGGCGCTGGCCGGCAGTGTGGGGCTGGTGTTCGCCTTCACGGCGTCAACCGTCTGCCCCGTGCTCCTGCTGGGCATCTGGTGGCGGGGACTTACCGATGCCGGAGCCATCGCGGGCATGGTGACCGGCGGGGTGCTGTGCGGCGGCGCCATGATCGCGGGCGCGCTGGCGGGGGCTGCGAGCACACCGGCCTGGCTTGCGCAGCCCGCGGCCTGGTCCGTTCCCACGGCTTTCGCCGTCATGGTGCTGGTGTCCCGGGCCACGGCAGGCCGGGTGCCGAAGACGCTGGTCCGGGTCATGACCCGGCTGCACACCCCGGAAAGGCCGCTGGCAACCGGACGCTGATTGGGTGGACAATTACGCCATGTCCACCCGGGACGAACCCCCGGCTGCGGAGCCGGTTCCGCCGTCCGTGCGGGCGCAGCTGCTCGCCACGGAGCACTGGGGCCTGCTGGCTTCCCGAAGCACGGCCCAGGGTGAGGTGCTGACGAGGATCAGCATGTTCCTGACCTTCACCTCGGCGGGCCTGGTGAGCGTCGCGCTGGTGGGGCAGGCCACCGGATTCTCGGATTCGTTTGTCCTGCTGGCGGTGGTGGTGCTGTTCATTGACGTGGCCATGGGGCTGCTGACCCAGCTGCGGGTCATGAACGTTGCCCATGAGGACCTGATGTACGTCACCGCCATGAACCGGCTCAGGGCAGCTTACGTCGAGCTGGATCCGGGCGTGGCGCCGTATCTGATGGCTGCCCATCACGATGACGAGGCCGGTTCCGTCCAGACTTACTACTTCTTCGGCAACCGCGGCAATTTCCGCCACGTGGCCGGCAGCAGCATGATTTTCATGTCGATGGCGAACGGGGCCCTGATTGCCATCCTGGCTGGGCTGCTGCTGACCCTCCTGGGGGCCGGAACGGTTGCGGCACTGCTGATGGGCGGTGCGTGCGGGCTGTCGTTCCTGGGCGTCTCGGCAGTGAACGGCTACCGGAGCTACCGGAACATCTGGAGCCGGTTCACGCCGCTCTCCCCTACCCCGCCGCAGGCGGAATAGGTACAGGCGGAATAGGTCCAGGCGGAATAGGTCCAGGCGGATTGACTGCAGGCAGCTAAGGAAACATCCCAGGCACGGCCTTAATCGATGGCGGCCATCAGTTCAATGACGCGGTCCAGGAAGGCGTCCACCTGGGCTTCTTCATAGCCGTCGCGTCCGGTTTCCGGGCGGAACACGGCGCGGCGGACGCTGTCCACGCTGAGTGGCTTGTCGTGTTCCAGGTAGGCCACAAGTTCGTGGCAGAGCCGGTCCACATCGGCGGTGTTGTAGCTGCGGGCCTTGTTCTTGGAAGGCCGGCGGAAACGTTCCCCGTCCGGGCGGTGGAGGCGTCCGCGGAGGATTCCTGAAAGCTTGCCGATTTCGCGCAGCCAGGCTTCCTCGCCGCTGGCTGCAATCAGTTCATCGCGCTCCCTGCGGGCGAAGGCATCTTCCAGCCGGTCCAGGGCCGCATCCACCACGGCTGCGGAGTAGCCGCCCTTGACCGGATCGAAGGACACAGCCCGCACGTCTGAGCTGTTGATGGGCTGCGCGGCGTCATGGGGTGACTCCAGCGACACCCGTGCCCGCTGGAGGAACTGGTCCACCTGCTTGGCGTTGTACCCGTATTCGCTGCGCTGCACACGCTCAAATGACGCAGGGATCTGCCGATGAATATCCAATGCCACTGTTGGTTCCTTCAATGCTCTTCAGCCGTAGCGCTGTGGCACCAGTCTATTGGTGCCGGGATAATGCTGCCCTGTGAGGGCGTCCTTTCCCTGCAATCGGGGGCTTCCCCGCAATCTGGGGGTTTACCAGCTTCCGGTGACGAACCCGTAGAGGACGTAGACCAGCGGGGACGCAAACACGATAGAGTCCAGCCGGTCCATGACCCCGCCGTGCCCGGGCAGGATGCTGCTCATGTCCTTGACGCCAAGTTCGCGTTTCACCATGGACTCGGCAAGGTCGCCGGCTGTGGAGGCGGCCACGGTGCCGACGGCCAGGACCACGCCCACCCACCAGGGCTTGTCCAGGATGAAGAGGCAGGCGAGGACGCCGATCAGGACGGCGCCGGCCACTGATCCGGCAAAGCCTTCCCAGGACTTCTTCGGGCTGATCTTGGGCGCCATGGGATGCTTGCCCAGCGATGCTCCCACCAGGTACCCGAACGTGTCATTGGAGACCACCAGCAGCAGCATGACGGCGATTTGCCAGGCGCCTTCCGGAACGGCACCGCCCGGCCAGAGTCCCAGCGGGGTCGCACCCCCCGAGGCGTGCAGCGGCAGCGCGGCGAAGCTGATGAAGAACGGCACCCAGCCGAGGGTAAAGACCCCGGCAAAAATGCTGTTGACCGAGCCTGCGGCGGTGTCGATGGATCTCCAGAGCAGCACCGCCACCGAGCTCAGGAGCATGGCGAAGAGCAGGCTTTCGACGCCCCCAAAGTACGCCACGAACGGCATGGCCACCGTGCCGGTCATTACCGGAACGATCGGCATCCTGGTGCCGTTGGCCTCCAGGGCACGGTAAATTTCCCAGACACCGAAGATTCCGAACGTGGTGGTGACCGCCACGAAACCCAGCGGAAGGAACAGCAGCCCGCCCAGCACGGCGAGCAGCATGGCCAGGCCCACCCCAACGGCCGCCGGAAGGTTCCGGCCGGCCTTGGGCGTTGGGTTGCTCCTGGGCTGCTTCCCCCGTATGCGCGCCCGTGGTGCGGGGGCCTGATCTGCCTGGCCCATCAGACTTCGAGCAGCTCTGCTTCCTTGCGCTTGAGCAGCTCATCGATGCCATCCACGTGGGCCTTGGTCAGGCCGTCCAGCTCCTTTTCGGCCCGGGTGCCCTCGTCTTCGCCGGCCTCGCCGTCCTTGACCAGGCGGTCCAGGGCTTCCTTGGCCTTGCGGCGGATATTGCGGATGGACACCTTGGCGTCCTCGCCCTTGGTCTTGACGATCTTGACGTATTCCTTGCGGCGTTCCTTGGTCAGTTCCGGGATGGTGATCCGGATGACGTTGCCGTCGTTGGACGGGTTGGCGCCTACCTCGGAATCGCTCAGGGCGCGTTCGATGTCCCGCAGTGCGGTCTTGTCGAACGGGGTGATCAGGATGGTGCGGGCGTCAGGGATGGCGAACGAGGCGAGCTGCTGCAGGGGTGTGGGCGAGCCGTAGTAGTCCACCAGGACCCTGTTGTACAGGCCGGGGTTGGCACGGCCGGTGCGGATGGAAGCGAAGTCTTCCTTGGCAACCTCTACGGCCTTGTCCATCTTCTCTTCGGCTTCGAGCAAGGTTTCTTCGATCACGGTCTCTCCTGGGGTTCTGGTGCGGTCCGGGGCGCCGGCTCCATGCACGCGTGGTTCTCTGTCGCTGCTTCCGCCACCGCCCGGGGGCCGGCAGCGGAACTGTCCTGAAAACATCCTAGCCGGAGCTAGGCGGAGACCAGGGTGCCCAGCTTCTCTCCACGGATGGCGCGGGTGACGTTGCCTTCACCTTCCATGCCGAACACCACCATTGACAGGTCGTTGTCCTTGCACATGGTCATGGCGGTCTGGTCCATGACACGGATGTCGCGCCGCAGGGCGTCGTCGTAGCTCAGGGTCTCCAGCCGTTCGGCCGTGGGATCCTTCTTGGGGTCCGCGGTGTACACGGCGTCGACGCCGCTCTTGGCCATCAGGACAACATCCGCGTGGACTTCAAGGGCACGCTGGGCGGCCACGGTGTCCGTGGAGAAGTACGGCAGGCCGGCACCGGCGCCGAAGATGACGACGCGGCCCTTTTCCATGTGGCGGATGGCGCGGCGCGGGATGTACGCCTCAGCAACCTGTCCCATGGTGATGGCGCTCTGCACGCGCGTCTCCACGCCCGCCTGCTCCAGGAAATCCTGCAGGGCGAGGCAGTTCATGACGGTGCCGAGCATGCCCATGTAGTCTGCCCGCGAGCGGTCCATGCCGCTCTGGGACAGTTCGGCGCCGCGGAAGAAATTCCCGCCGCCTACCACGATGGCCACTTCAACGTCCGGGACGGCTGCGGCAATCTGCTTGGCGACGTTACGCACGGTCTCGGGATCGACACCGAGCTTCCCGCCGCCGAAGACCTCGCCGGAGAGCTTCAGGAGGACCCGCCGTCGGCTCTTCTCTTGCTGGATTACAGTATTGACGGCTTCCATGGTGCCTTCCCGTTGGTGACGTTCGAAAAAAGGTTATCCTGCCGGAACCGGTGGCCGGAACCGGTGATGCCCGGTGCCCGGCGCCCGGCGCACAACTCAGGGCACAAACCGTGCGCATGCAAAAGGGGCGGCCACCGAAGTGGCCACCCCCTTACGTGTTCGACTAGGCGCCGACGCGGAAACGCGCGAACGCGGTTCCCTTGACACCGGCCTCTTCGAGGATCTGTGCCACGGACTTCTTGGCGTCCTTGGCGAAGGCCTGGTCAACCAGCACCTCACCCTTGTAGAAGCCCGTAACGCGGCCTTCCACGATCTTGGTGAGGGCGGCTTCGGGCTTGCCCTCGGCCTTTGCGGTCTCTTCGGCGATGCGGCGCTCGGACTCGACCAGGTCGGACGGAACGTCCTCGCGGGTCAGGTAGTTCGGGGCCATGGCGGCGATGTGGACGGCGACGTCGTGCGCGGCGGTGGCAGCGGCTTCGCTTTCACCGTCGACAGCGAACAGGACGCCGACCTGGGCCGGGAGGTCCTTCGAGGTCTTGTGCAGGTAGGCGTCAACCGTTGCACCCTCGATGCGGGAAATGCGGCGGACGACGACCTTTTCGCCCAGGACAGCGCCTTCTTCGATGACGACCTCGGACAGCTGCTTGCCGTCGACATCGGTGGCGAGGAGGGTTTCGAGATCGGCAGCGCCGGACTCGACGGCGACGGCCAGGACCTTGTCGGCCAGCTGGATGAACTTGTCAGCCTTGGCAACGAAGTCGGTCTCGCAGTTGACCTCGATCATGACGCCGACGCCGTTGCTGACCTTGGCGGCAACGAGGCCTTCGGCGGTGGAGCGGCCTTCGCGCTTGGTGGCGCCCTTGAGGCCCTTGATGCGGATGATTTCGATGGCCTTTTCGGCGTCACCGTTGGCTTCGTCAAGAGCCTTCTTGACGTCCATCATGCCGGCGCCGGTGCGCTCGCGCAGGGCCTTGATGTCAGCGGCAGTGTAGTTCGCCATGTGAACCCCTCTGTCTAGAAATTTGTTGTGGTGTACGGACTGACAGGATGGCTGCCCGCGGTGCGGGCGGCCATCCTGTCAGCAGCTCCGGCTGCGGACAGCACGGAGAATCCGGATTTAGCTGTGTTACTTGGCGTCTTCGGCGGGCGCCTCGGCAGCAGCCGGGGCTTCGGCGGAAGCTTCAGCAGCCGGGGCTTCAGCGTTTTCTGCCGGAGCAGCCGCAGCAGCTTCCTCGGCCTTGCTGCCTTCGAGGAGCTCGCGCTCCCACTCAGCCAGCGGCTCTTCGGGAGCTTCGGTGGTGCCCGAGCCGCGGTTGTTGCGTGCGATCAGGCCCTCGGCGACGGCGTCGGCAACAACACGGGTCAGGAGGTTCACGGAGC
This sequence comes from Pseudarthrobacter sp. 1G09, assembly GCF_050038305.1. Taxonomy (NCBI): domain Bacteria; kingdom Bacillati; phylum Actinomycetota; class Actinomycetes; order Micrococcales; family Micrococcaceae; genus Pseudarthrobacter; species Pseudarthrobacter sp. 1G09. Next base: position 1,669,540 of record NZ_CP188306.1, on the reverse strand, counting down.
GGATGGCGTCGTCGTTGCCCGGGATCGGGAAATCGACTTCGTCGGGATCGCAGTTGGTGTCCAGGATGGCCACAACCGGGATGTTCAGCTTCTTGGCCTCGTCAACGGCGAGGTGTTCCTTCTTGGTGTCCACGATCCAGAGCACGGAAGGTGCCTTGGTCAGGTTGCGGATACCGCCCAGGTTGGACTCGAGCTTGGTGAGCTCGCGCTTGAGGAGCAGCAGTTCCTTCTTGGTGTAAGCGGAACCGGCAACGTCGTCGAAGTCGATCTCTTCGAGTTCCTTCATACGCTGGATACGCTTGGCGACCGTCTGGAAGTTGGTCAGCATGCCGCCGAGCCAGCGCTGGTTCACGTAGGGCTGGCCCACGCGGGTGGCCTGCTCGGCGATTGCTTCCTGAGCCTGCTTCTTGGTGCCGACGAAGAGTACGGTGCCGCCGTGGGCAACGGTGGCCTTCACGAACTCGTAGGCGCGGTCGATGTAGGACAGCGACTGCTGAAGGTCAATGATGTAGATGCCGTTGCGCTCGGTGAAGATGAAGCGCTTCATCTTCGGGTTCCAACGGCGGGTCTGGTGTCCAAAGTGGACGCCGCTGTCAAGCAGCTGGCGCATAGTTACGACGGGCATGCCGACGCTCCTTCCGGCAGGTCATTCATGAGATAGCCGCGAGGCTTCTTACCCTGCCAATAGTTGACGGTTGATTAGCGTGGCCCGGGTTGGGCCGTGCTCCTGGCATCCACCGCGCTTCCCATCCGTAGTGTTGGACGGACCGCAGGAGGCGCGATCCTCCATCGGTGCGGCCGGGGCCGTGCCGTTGGAGGGCTGGATGCGCGTAGTCAGCCGGCTGCTCCCCCACACTCCTGAATGAGTTGTGCCGACGCAACCTGGACAGGCAGCATCACCGAAAAGGTGGACTGCCGGGGCGGGACGCGTTGAGGGCGCAGCAAACTGCTCCATCAATAGTACTACAGGGACCACCGCCCACGGGACGCGCGGCGGGTGCCTTCGGGGCTTTTCCACATAGGCACGGGAGGCCCGTGACCGCGCAGTTTTGACGGGCGCATGCTGGGCACATGAAACCACCGGTCCTGCTTGCCGCACTGCTGCTGCTTCCTGCGTCCGTCGCATCCATTCCGCAGCCGCTGTCCCTCAGTCCGCGGGTGCCGGGCACCGCGCCGGCAACGCTCCAGGAGCTTCCGACGGCGGCGGAAGACGCGGGTTCCTCCGACGCCCGCCCGTCGTGGACCTGGCCGCTGGCGCCCCGCCCGCCGGTGCTGCGCAGCTTTGACCCGCCGCCCAAACCGTGGCTCAGCGGCCACCGCGGAGTGGACCTGGAGACGGCAGCTCCGGCGGCGGCAGTGGTGTCGCCGGCGGACGGAACTGTCAGCTTCGTGGGCGTGGTGGTGGACCGGCCGGTGCTCACCATCGATCACGGCGCCGGCCTGCGGAGCAGCTTCGAGCCCGTGGACAGCCCCCTGGCGGTTGGCAGCGCGGTGACGCAGGGGCAGATCATCGGCACCGCCCTCCCCGGCCACTGCCCCGCCGCCGGTTGTATCCACTGGGGCGTCCGGCAAGGCGAGGATTACGTCAATCCCCTGCAGTTCGTCCTGGACCTGAGGCCTTCAGTCCTACTGCCGCTGCACGGAACGTCCTAGACGATGGCGGAGATGCCGGTAATGGCGCGCCCGGTGACCAGGGTGTTGATCTCGGCAGTGCCTTCATAGGAGTAGATCGCCTCCGCGTCGGCGAAGATCTTCGCCATGCCATAGTCAGTGACGATGCCGTTGCCGCCGAGGATGCTGCGCCCCAGTGCCACGCTCTCGCGCATCCGTTCCGTGGTGAAGGCCTTGGCCAGGGCAGACTGCTCATCCTTGGCCAGTCCCTCATCTTCGAGCTGGGCGAGCCGCACCATCATCCCCATGGAGCTGACGGCGTTGCCCAGGATCTGCACCAGCTGGTTCTGGATGAGCTGGAAGGATGCCAGCGGACGGCCGAACTGCTGGCGCTCCACGGCGTAGCTCCTGGCAACGTCGAAGGCCGCCAGCTGCTGGCCCACAGCCTGCCACGCAACTGCCAGCCGCGTTACCTTCAGGACCTTGTTCACGTCCCGGAAGCTGTTCGCGTTGGCGAGTTTGAAGAAGTCCGGCACCACGACGTTCTCGAGGACAATGTCGGCGTTCTGCACCGTACGGAGGGAGATTTTGTTCTCGATCTTAGTGGCACTGAAACCCGGCAGGGTGGTGTCCACGAGGAAGCCCTTGACCTGGTTGTCAGCGACGTCGCGGGCGTAGATGACCACCCAGTCGGAGAAGGTGGCGTTGCCGATCCAGCGCTTGGCGCCGTTGAGGATCCAGGTATCGCCGTCCCGGCGGGCGGTGGTGCGGGTGCCGCCTGCCACATCGCTGCCCCCGAGGGGTTCGGTGAGTCCGAACGCACCGATCTTCTTCAGCGCGTAGATGTCCGGCAGCCACTCCTCCTGCTGTTCCCGGGATGCCAGCGCTTCGATGGACCCCGTGAAAAGCCCGTCGTGGACCCCCAGGAAGGTGGCGATGGAGGCGTCGGCGCGGGTCAGTTCGGCATGGACCAGCCCGGCGAAGAGGTTGGAGTGGCCCTGGCGCCGGACAGGGCTGACGAGGTCCAGTTCGGCCAGCTTGGGGATGAGGTCCATGGGGAACTCCCCCCTGTTCCAGCAGTCGGTGGCGATGGGGCGGACTTCGCGGGCCAGGAAGTCGCGGACCTCGGCGAGACGGTCCCGCTCCTTGGCGGAGAGGAGCTGTTCGAAAGCGTAGAAGTCGCCGTCCGCGTAGGGAAGGTTACGGGGGTCTGCAGCAGGAGTGGACATGGTTGCCTTCCGGGGATCAGCGTGCTTCGCCCAATGAAGGGGCACTGTAAGTTACTGGTCAGTAACATACCGCAGATCCGGCGGTTAGGAAAGGAAGCAGGGTCCATGGGGACGAAAGCAGTGCGGGCACCCACGTGGCGGCCGGCACACGTATCCGGGTTAACGCAAAAAACCGCGGCCGGACGTTGATCGTCGGCCGCGGTTGCGCAGTTCTGCCCACCGCTATACGCGGCGCAGTAGGGCTACTCGGACTTGAACCGAGGACCTTAGGATTATGAGTCCCGCGCTCTAACCAGCTGAGCTATAGCCCCGAAATGCCCCAGGCCTTCCGCGCGGGGCGCGGCGGCAGGGCAGGAACACTCTAGCAAATGCCGGAGTGCTGTCAGACCACCATGTCCTCGTACCGCGCGCCGCGGTAGAGGTCCTCGAAGGTCTGCAGGGTGCCCTGGATGCTGTGCGGTTCCACCATCTGGCGGCTGGCCTGGCCCATGGCGGCCTGCTGGTTCTTGGGAAGCTCCAGGATCTGGGTGATCTTTTTGGCGAGGTCGTCGCTGTCGTTGGGGGTGAACAGGTAGCCGTTCTGCCCGTCCCGGACCAGGTGCGGCAGTGCCATGGCGTCTGCCAGGACCACCGGGGTGGATGCTGACATGGCCTCGAGCGTCACCAGCGACTGCAGCTCGGCCGTTCCCGGCATGCAGAAGAGGTCTGCCTGGATGTAGGCCTTCCGCAGGTCCTCGTCGCTGGCGAGGCCCAGGAACTTCACACGGCCACCCAGGCCGAGGCGTTGCACCAGTTCTTCAAGCGCCGGCCGCACCTCGCCGCCGCCGACGATTTCCAGGTGCACGTTCAGTTCCGGAGGGGTCTTGCCGATGGCCTTGATCAGCACGTCCACGTGCTTCTCCTCAGCCAGGCGGCCCGCGAACAGCACCGTGGGGTGGGCGTGCGGTTCAATGGTTTCCCCGGGCTGCAGCTCGTAGGCGGCGGAGTCAATGCCGTTGGAGAGCGGGAGCACCTTGCGAAGGAAAGCGTGCTCATGCATTGCCTTGGCTGCCAGCGGAGTGGGCGTGGTGACCACGTCCGCCTGGCCCATGACCTTGCCCATGTCCTTCCAGGAGATCCGTCCCACGATGTCCTTGAACCACTCCGGGAACGGGAGGAAGGGGTTGAGGTTTTCCGGCATGAAGTGGTTGGTGGCGACGATCCGGATGCCGCGCTTCACGGCCTCGTAGAGGACGTGCTCGCCAATCATGTAATGGCTTTGGATGTGCACCACATCAGGCTTGACCCGGTCGAACAGCAGGCTGATTTCCTTCTTGATCTCCCAGGGGAGGCAGATGCGGAACGTCTGGTGCGTGGGCACGCTGTGCGAGCGGAGCCGGTGAACGGTCGCTTCATCCCGGAACTCGGAGTAGCTCTTCCCCTTGCCGTCGCGGCACGCCAGGACATGGACGTTGTGGCCCCTGCCGGTCATGCCCTTGGCGAGGCGGTAGCCGAACTGGGCGGCGCCATTCACGTGGGGCGGGTAGGTGTCCGCGGCGATCAGGATGGTCAGTGGCTGGTCGGCTGGCGTGGTCACGTGGAGGGCTCCTGATGGTCACGGTGCGGACAGTGTTGACTGGCTGCACGGTTGGCCGCCGGCGTCGGCGCGGCTGGGCCTCATGGGCTGGATGACTGGTGGGCGGATGGGGCTAGTGGGACGGCCTGCCCGTGGACTTCCGTGCGTCCTTCTTGCGCTTGGTGACCTCGGGGTGGTGCCGCGAAAGGGCGATAACACCAACGATAGCAAGGAGCGCGGCGGTTCCCATGGCAATGGCCATAACGGCGTGGACGTCGGGGCGCAGTTCACCCAGGATGATGATACCGATGGCGATTCCCACCATGGGATCAATGACCGTCAGGCCGGCGATCACCAGGTCCGGAGGACCCGAGGAGTACGCGCTCTGAACGAACCAGGACCCCAGGCCGCCCGCGGCGATGATCGCCACCACTGAGTACCACTGCACGTTCAGCAGGAACAGTCCGTTGGGGTCCAGCAGGTGCTTGCCGATGATCCGGGTCAGGACCGCAACGAAGCCGAACAGGACACCTGCGCCAAGAATGTAGATGAAGGCGTTCATCCGGTGCCGGAACATCACTGCCAGGGTCCCGAAGAGGCCAACCGCAAGGGCGAGAAGCAGCACGATGGTCAGCTCGTCCTCGGGGCTGACGTGGTGGTTCTCCTGGGTGACGTTGACCGCAAGGAGGACGAAGAGTGCGGACCCCGTTACGCAGGCAGTAATGGCCACCACCGTGGCGCGGTTGATGGTGAGGTCCTGGTCCCGCGCATTCACGATGGTGGTGATCACCAAGGCGATGGCGCCGATCGGCTGGATCACGGTGAGCGGCGCCGACACGAGCGCCACCGCGTTCATGGCCATCCCGGCGCACAGGAGCAGCAGGCCGAACACCCAGCGGGGATTCCGCAGCAGGCGCAGGAATCCGTTCGAACTCAGGGCGAGTCCCCCGGTATCGGCCTTCACGGCACTGCCCTGGCGCTGGGCTCCCAGGGCGAGGCAGAACGCTCCCAGCACGGCGAGGAGGACGGCCATCCATATCATCAGGAGGTCCCGCCGTCGGGCGTTGTCCGGGCCCTGCCCTTGCGCAACATGGCCCAGACATAGTTGTAGGCGGCGATCCAGTGCCCCACCAGGCCCAGGCCCAGCACGATCCACGCCGCGATGAAGAGTGCGTGGGAGAAGCCGGTGTCCAGCCTGGAAAGCACCAGCATGGGGGTGCCGAGGAGCAGCAGCCCGGTGCGCACCTTGCCCACCGCGCTGACGGGGAGGTCAGGGTGGCCGCGGAAGAGTGAGAGCGTCAGCGCCAGCAGCACGGCGTCCGGAATGACCAGCGCCGCCAGGTAGAGCCAATGCACGACGCTGGCAATCACCAGGGTGACGGCTACCGCCAGGAGCGCCAGCCGGTCCGCGATGGGGTCGAGAACCCGGCCGAGCCGGGATGCCTGGTCGAACCGGCGGGCAACGTAGCCGTCCACCCAGTCGGTGCATGCCATGACCGCCAGGACCACCACTCCGGCGCCGTATTCCTCTTGCGCCAGCACAAGCCAGATGAAGAGCGGAACCCCCATGAACCGCACCACGGTGAGCAGGTTGGGGATGGTGAACACGATGTCGTGGTCAACCTGGGGGCGGTCCGGACGGGAACCGGCGCCAATGAACTTCACCTGTCCCCCTTCCTGTTGCCGCCCTGCGGCGTGGTCCCTGCCGGGCAGTGGCCTGCCGGCGGTTGCTGTGCCGCCTGCCACCTTGTGGCCCGGAATGTTGATGGAGCTGCTTGCCCGGGCGCTCCTGCCCGGCGGGTTGGTCCTAGTAGGTGCGGATCAGCTTCCTCAGCAGGACCACCAGCACAGTTCCCGCGGCGGCCAGTGCGGCCAGCGGCTTCCACCGGTCCTGCAGCCCGCCGGAGGATTCGGACAGGCCAGCGAGCTTGTGGGCTGCTGCGTCCTTGCCGCGCCCGGCCAATGCCTGGCCCTGCCGGGCCTTGTCCTGGGCAACCGCGAGCAGGTACCTGCCCTGGGTCTTGACGTCCAGTTCCGTTCCCAGGTTGTCGCGTACCTCGGTGAGGTGCTGGCGGCGCTGGCTCAGGCGCCGTGACAGTTCCGGCTCGGACGCGTGCGGGAATTCCTTGTCGTGCTCGGCGGCCTTGGCAGCTTTCTCAGCCTTGGCCTTGGCCGCGGCCTCATCCTTGGCAGCCTTCGCGGCCTTGGCCTCGGGGCTTGCCGGGTCCAGCACGGCGGGGTTGAAGGACGAGCCTTCCTTGGCCACGCCGATATCGTGCTTGATGCCGCGGATGGTTTCTTCCGGCAGCAGGGGCATGGCCTTCTTGAACCTGGCGAGGCCGATGAGGCCGCCTACCAGGGCGATCAGCAGGAACGCGGCGGAGACCAGCAGGGCCGCCAGCCAAGCGGGCATGATGGTGGCCAGGCCCATGATGGCTGCGACGATCAGTCCGACCACCAGGAGGGCCAGGAAGACCAGGGCAACGGCGAAGAAGGCGGCGGCGACGCCGACCTGCACGCCTTTGCGCTTGAGTTCCATCTTGGCGAACGCGATCTCGTCGTTGATCTGGCGGGGCGCCAACCTGGCAAGGAGCTTGACCGTTCCGGGCAGCGCTGTGATGCGCAATCCGGGTCTGGTCTGCCCGCTGTGACGTCCGCTCATCGGTTCCGCCTAACTGGTTTGTGTGCTCGATCCGGCATCGTTTGTCCCGGGAATGTGCACAGGCACAGTTCCCGCCACAAAACTACCATTCAGGTTCAGGGGGAACTTCGGGGCTTGCCGGGCGGCACTGATTACAACGCTGCAAATGATGGGGTACCGGGCCTAGGATGGACATCCGTGACCACTGCTTCCAATCCGGGCGACCTGCTCAGCCGCCGCCGCAGACTTTTGTACATCTTCCTCCTCGGCGCCCTGACCGCCCTGGGGCCTTTCACGATCGACCTGTACCTGCCGGCCTTCCCCGCCCTGGAGGCCAGCCTTGGGGTGACCGAGGCGCAGGTGCAGCTCACCCTGGCAGGGACCACACTGGGCTTTGCGTTCGGCCAGCTGGTGGTGGGTCCGTTCAGTGACAAGTTTGGCCGCCGGAACCCCCTGATCATGGCCACGGCGCTGCACATCGCAGCGTCGATCGGTGCGGCGCTGTCCACTGACATCACCACCCTCGGGATCTTCCGAGTGCTGATGGGCGTGGGCGCTGCGGGCGGCGGCGTGGTGGCGATGGCCATGGTCCGCGACCTGTTCTCCGGCTACGCCATGGTGAAGATGTTTTCCAGGATGGCTTTGGTCAACGGCCTGGCGCCCATCCTGGCGCCGGTGATCGGATCGCAACTGCTGCTGGTGATGCCCTGGCCCGGAATCTTCGTGTTCCTTGCCTCCTACGGCACCCTGGTGATCGTGGCAGCGCTGGTCCTGGTCCGTGAAACGCTGCCGCCGGAAAAGAGGGGGCAAAGCGGCATGACGGCCCGGCAGCGCTACCGGGTCCTGTTCAGTGACCGGATCTTTGTGGGCCTGCTGATGGTGGCGGGCCTGAACTTCGGCGGACTGTTTACTTACCTCTCGGCCTCGCCGTTCCTGTTCCAGGGCGTGTTCGGCTTCTCAGCCCAGGAGTACGGGCTGCTCTTCGGCATCAACTCGCTGGGCATCGTGGCGGGGGTACAGACCAGTTCACGGCTGATCAGGCGGGTGCCGCCGCAGTGGATCCTCGCCGCAGCGACGGCCTGGATGTTCCTGATGGCCCTCCTGATCGTGGTGTTCGACCTCCTGGGCTTCGGCCTGTGGGGCGTGATGGTGCCGCTGTGGTTCTACATCCTGGGGACCGGTTTCATGTTCCCGTGCGTGCAGGTCCTGGCGTTGGCAAACCACGCCTCCCAGGCCGGCACCGCCGCTTCCCTGCTGGGCGCCGCTACCTTCATGATGGCCGGGCTCATCTCCCCCGTGGTGGGGTGGCTGGGCATCACCAGCACCAGCATGGGAGCGGTCCAGGCCGTCTGCATCCTGCTGGCCATGTCAGCCCTGTGGCTGGTGGTCCGTCCCCGTACGGTCCCGGCCATCAGCTGACATGATGAGGGCATGAAACACCGGCCGCACCGGAACGGACGGGGACTCTTCCTCGGGGCGGTGCTGGGCGCCGTGGCGGGTTACTTCGCGGGCCGCGCCGCCGGCAACCCGGCGATGGGAATCATTCTCGGTTCACTGGCCGGCGCGGCGCTGCTCTACCGGGTCAACCCGGGCAGACGGAACCGGCGCTGACTCCGGGTTTGGACGGCTTCTGCAGCAATTGCCGGAGGCAGCGGCCGCGTGGCTGTACCGGGCCAATTGGCTGCGCGATAAAATGTGTCCGTGCCCAGTTGGCAGGATCGACCCCAGCTACCGGCCACATGGCAACGGTGCGATGCCCGGATCCTGCCCCTGTGGTGGGACCGGGCGTGCGTGCAGATGGGTGAACAGTCGGCCGCCCTGTACGCGGCCGGGCTCTTCACCGAGGACCGCCGCCGGCCGATCGCCCAATGGTTCAACCCCGCGTTCAAAGCCGCGCTGCTGGTGGCGCCCGAAACCTCTCCGGAGTGGCCCGTGCAGCGGTTCGGCATCTTCTATGCACCGCCGGATGCAGGCTTCGTGCGGATCCACTCTGCCCCGCATGAATGGAGCCCCCGGCAGCCCCGCAAGTCCCCCACCGAGCAGGAAGCGTTCCTGGCCGCGATAGCGGAGGCGGAGAGGTTCCTGCAGGTTGAAATGGACTTTGTTTGAGGGGGCAAAAAGCCCCCGCCCTCCACTGGAGGACGGGGGCTTTTCCGTGCAAGCTCCTCCTGCTGGACTTGAACCAGCAACCCTTCGATTAACAGTCGAATGCTCTGCCAATTGAGCTAAGGAGGAATGAAGCAGGTATGACCTTAGCAAAGGATTCCGGCAAAAGTGAAATCGGCGGAATCCCGTGCCCTCCGGCGTGTTCCGGGAGGGGAAAAGAGCCAAAAAATCCCCGTTCCGGAAGACCGGAACGGGGATTGGCAGCTCCTCCTGCTGGACTTGAACCAGCAACCCTTCGATTAACAGTCGAATGCTCTGCCAATTGAGCTAAGGAGGAATGAAGCGGGTATTAGCCTAGCAAACACCCTGGCTGGAAGCGAAATCGGCGCATTGCACCGGCATCAGGACAGGCATCGCGCCAGGCCATCAGGTCAGGCATCGGAGCGCAGGGACCTGCGTTCCATCTCGAGCATCATCAGCTCGCGGTTGAGCCGTTGGAACGCCTCAGGGTCTGCAGCGGGATCGAGCCGCTGGAGCTGGCCCATCTTGTCCGCCTTGACCCGGGTGATCTGCAGCTCGAACAGGCGGGACAGGATGTCCCGGCAGTACTTCTGCACGCCTTCCTCCGTGCTCGCCGGCAGAGGCACCACTGCCAGCTCGGACACCAGCGGCCGCAGCGGCTCCGGGACCTCGTGCATCACGTGCTCAACCCAGCGCGCAGGTTCGGCCACCATGCCGGGCCCGGTGGCGCGCATGGCGTCATGGACGGCCTGGAAGGCCGGGGTGGCAAACCTGGCGGCGGCGAAACGGTCCCAGACGGCCCCGGAGAGCAGCGCCGGCTCTTGCAGCGCCACCTCCAGCGCCTGGCGTTCCATGGAGGCCACAGGGTCCCGCGGGTCGGGGCGGTGATAGGACGGGACGGCGCCCGACGCCGGTCCGGCGGCAACGCCGGGCCCGCCGGCTTCTGCGGGCCTTCCGGCAGCGTGGGCGCCCTGTTGTGCCGAGGCGGCCCCTGCACCCCCCTGCGGGCCTGCAGACCCGCGTTTCATGGCTGCAGCGACGGCCCTGTTGGCCTCTTCGACGGACATGCCGAGCCATCCTGCCAGTTCGCGGGCGTAGGCGGGCCTGATGCCGGCGTCGCGGATCTGCCCCACCACCGGAGCGGCTTCCCGCAGCGCTGCGACGCGGCCTTCAACGGTGTCCAGGTTGTGGCGCTTCAGCGACGCCCGGATGGCGAATTCGAAGAGCGGCCGGCGGCTGCTGATGAGGGCCTGGACGGCTGCGTCCCCACGGGCCTGGCGAAGGTCGCACGGATCGGCGCCGGTGGGTTCCACGGCCACGTAGGTCTGCGCAGTGAACCGCTGGTCCTCCTCGAAGGCACGCAGGGCCGCCTTTTGGCCGGCGGCGTCGCCGTCGAAGCAGAAGACCACCTCTCCCCCGGTGCCGTCGTCGGAGAGCAGGCGCCGGGCGATCTTGATGTGCTCGGTGCCGAACGCCGTGCCGCAGGTGGCCACCGCCGTCGTAATTCCTGCAAGGTGGCAGGCCATCACGTCGGTGTAGCCCTCCACCACCACAAGCTGGCGCTCCTTGGCGATGCTTTTCTTGGCGAGGTCGATGCCGTAAAGGACCTGGGACTTCTTGTACAGCGTGGTTTCGGGGGTGTTGAGGTACTTGGGCCCTTGGTCGTCCTCGTAGAGCTTGCGCGCGCCGAAGCCGATGGTGTCGCCCGCGATGTCCTTGATGGGCCAGATGAGGCGTCCCCGGAAGCGGTCGTAAATGCCCCGGTTGCCTTCCGAGAACATCCCCGTGAGCTTGAGCTCGGCATCGGTGAAACCGCGGCCGCGCAGGTGCTTGAGCAGCGCGTCCCAGCCCTGCGGGGCGTAACCGCAGCCAAAGTGCTCGGCGGCAGCGCGGTCGAACCCGCGGCCGAAGAGGAAGTTCCGTGCCTCGGCGGCGCCGGGGGTCAGCAGCTGGGCCCGGAAGAATTCATCGGCAATCTTGTGCGCGTCCAGCAGCCGCTGGCGCCGCCCCACTTCCTCGCGGTTGGGCCCGGTGCCGCCGTCCTCATAGCGCAGCTCGTAGCCGATGCGGGCGGCAAGTTTTTCCACTGCCTCGTGGAAGGAACTGTGGTCCTGCTTCTGCACGAAGGCGATGACGTCGCCGTCCTCGCCGCAGCCGAAGCAGTGGTACCTGCCCACCTGCGGCCGGACCGTGAACGACGGCGAGCGCTCGTCGTGGAAAGGGCACAGGCCTTTCCACGTCCCCAGCCCGGCACCCTTGAGGGTGACGTAGCCGTCCACCACTTCCTTGATGTCCGTGCGCTGGCGTACTTCGTCGATATCTTCACGTTTGATCAGGCCAGCCACAGAGTAATCCTAGTCCCGTGGACTGGCAGCCCGGCCCCTCCTGTAATTCCGCTCACCACAGCGAGGGCAGGCTCCCCACCAGGCGCTCGTACATGGCCAGGGCGGAGCCGTCGGTCAGCGACGCCACCTGGTCGATCACCACACGCAGCCGGGCACCGTCGTCCCGGGCATCGCGCCAGTCTGCGGCGAACATCGGCTCCAGGTGCCGGTCGCCGGTGGCGCTCAGGGCCGTGACCAGGGCGTGCAGGACCTCGCGCTGGCGTTCATAGATGGGTTGCCGGTGCTCGGTGGTCATGACGAACGTGGTGGCCATGCCCTTCATGACGGCGATCTCCATGACCGTCTCGTCCGGGACCATGAGCTCGGCGCTGTAGCGGGTGAGCCGGCCAGGCCCGTAGACCGAGCGCGTCGTTTCGAGGGCGCTCTGGCAGAACCGGCCAATGAGCTGGCTGGTCATGTTCTTCAGGGCGGCCATGGACTTGCGGCTGCCGTCCGCTTCCCGCACCCAGACGTCGGTGGCCTCAAGCCGGGCCAGTGCGGCGTCGATGGCGGCGGGGTCGTTGTGCGGCAGGTACCACTGCTTGGCGTAGCCCACCACGCGGGCGCGGTGGTCCGGGTTGTCCATCCACCGCAGCTGGAAGTGCCCGGCAACAATGGCGTCCTCCACGTCGTGCACGGAGTAGGAAATGTCGTCGGCCAGGTCCATCACCTGGGCCTCCAGGCAGGAACGCCGCTCGGGCGCACCCTCCCGGATCCAGTTGAAGATGGGAAGGTCATCCTCGTAGGCACCGAACTTGCTGGTGCGCCGGCCATGGATCACCGGCGCATCGAGCGCGGACCAGGGGTATTTCGACGCCGCGTCCAGGCTCGCGCGGGTAAGGTTCAGCCCGGCGGGATGGCCGCCGGCGGTGAGCACCTTGGGTTCGAGCCGGGTAAGGAGCCGGAGGGTCTGGGCGTTGCCTTCGAACCCGCCAATGGCGTGCGCCACCTCGTTCAGGGCGGACTCCCCGTTGTGGCCGAACGGCGGGTGCCCGAGGTCGTGGCTCAGGCACGCGGTGTCCACCACGTCCGGGTCGCAGCCCAGCGCGCGGCCCAGTTCGCGGCCCACCTGGGCCACCTCGAGGCTGTGGGTGAGGCGGGTCCGGACGAAGTCGTCCGTATCCGGCGCCACCACTTGGGTCTTCGCCCCCAGCCGGCGCAGGGCCGATGAGTGCAGCACGCGGGCCCGGTCGCGTTCGAAGTCCGAGCGGTAGGTGCTCTTGGGCGGCTCCTCCACCCAGCGGGCGGAGTCCCGGGAGCCATAGCCGGAGAACGCTCCGGCCAGGGCGGGGCCGGCGGGAGTTTCAGCTACGGGAACCTCAGCCACCGGAAACGTCCAGTTCGGCCGCGGCGATCTCCTGCGACTGTGCATCGTTCAGCGCCCGGGAGTCCAGCCAGTCCTTGGGCAGGGCGGGCCGCTTGGGTGACCCGGCCCGTCCGCGCGGGCCTTCTGCGTCGCCGCCGGGGTAGGGCGAGTCCAGGTCCAGCTCGGCAAGGGTGTCGCGGAGAATTTCGAGGCTGGTCACCAGCGCCAGCCGGGTGCGGAGTTCGCCGCCCACCACGTAGCCCTTGAAGTACCAGGCGATGTGCTTGCGGATCTCGCGCAGCGCCTTGCCCTCGTCACCGAAGGTTTCCACCATCAGTTCGGCGTGCCGGTAGACGCCCTCGGCCACCTGGCGCAGGTTGGGGCGGTGGCGGATGTCACTGCCTTCGAACGCTGCCTGAAGGTCGCCGAAGAGCCACGGCCTGCCCTGGCAGCCGCGGCCCACCACCACGCCGTCCACGCCGGTTTCGCGGACCATGCGCACGGCGTCTTCGGCGGACCAGATGTCGCCGTTCCCCAGCACCGGGATGTCCGGCAGGGCCTCGCGGAGGCGGGCGATGGCTGACCAGTCCGCCTGGCCGGAGTAGAACTGCGCCGCGGTGCGGCCGTGGAGCGCGACGGCGGCAACACCGGAATCGCGGGCGATCCGGCCGGCGTCGAGGTACGTGAGGTGGTCATCGTCGATGCCCTTGCGCATCTTGATGGTCAGCGGGACGTTGCCCTTGGACGCTTCCCGCACGGCGGTCTGGACGATGGCGGTGAAGAGGTCGATCTTCCACGGCAGGGCGGAACCGCCTCCGCGGCGGGTGACCTTCGGGACGGGGCAGCCGAAGTTCAGGTCGATGTGGTCTGCGCGGTCTTCTTCCACCAGCATCCGGACGGCCGCGCCCACTGTGCCAGGGTCCACCCCGTAGAGCTGGACGGACCGGACCTTCTCGTCGTCGTCGTGCGAAATGATCCGGAGGGACTCGGGGGTCCGCTCCACCAGCGCGCGGGACGTGACCATTTCGGCCACATACATGCCGCCGCCGTATTCACGGCACAAACGGCGGAAAGCGGAATTGGTGATCCCTGCCATGGGGGCCAGGATTACCGGCGTGTCCACAGTGAGGGGACCCAGCTTCAGGGGCGGGAGTTCCAGCCGGGCGGCGGGTGGGGTTGCTGCAACAGTCACTGTTCCATTGTTGCAAATCCGGCCAAATCGGGTGCCGGACCAGCCGGGGAGATGTCCCCCTCCTGGACGATCACGCCAATGCGGGCGATAAGGCGCCCCTGCCTGCCCCATTCGGCGACGTGGTGCTGGCGAGCGCCGGCACCACCCCCGCACCAGTCCCGGCGGTCAGCCGCGGCCGGCCCTGCGGCTCCGGCGGGTGGGAAGGGGGCCATCGTCGGCGCCGCGGGACGCGTCCGCGTCGACGCCGGGTACGGTGGCGCCCTCCGGGCGTTCCGCAGCCCTGCGGGACCGTGCTTCGAGAGCCGCTGCGGCGAGCGCTCCCGTGTCCTCGACGCCTTTTGAAGGCAACCCCCCGCCGTCGTCCGTCCACTCCTTCGCTGCGCGCTGGCGGAATCCGGACGGCGCAGTCCGCGGCGTGCCCGTCGCGGCGTTGACGCCCGCAGGGGTCACGACGGCGGGAGCTTCCTGCCGGATGCCGGTGGCCTTGACCACCAGCACGGCGATGAGCGTGGTCACCGGGATGGCCAGCACCAGGCCGATGGATCCGACGAGGGTACGGATGACCTCCTCGGAGAGTTCGGCGCTGGTGAGGGTTTCCGCCAGCGGCCGGTCGTACAGCATGACGATGATGAGGATGGGCAGGGCCGCTCCGGCGTAGGCAAACGCGATGGTGTAGACGGTGGAGGCGATGTGGTCACGGCCGATCCGCATGGCCGACGTAAACAGTTTGCGTGCGCTGCTGTTGGGCGCCAGTTCGTAGAGTTCCCAGACGGCAGAGGACTGGGTGATAGTCACATCGTTGAGGACGCCAAGCCCGGAGATGATCAGCCCGCACAGGATCACCCCCGAAATGGAGATGTTCGCTGACGTGTTGATCAGGGTGGTGGCGTCATGGTTGCCCACCCCGGCGAGGTTGGCGGCGCTGGTGGCCCACCAGGCCAGGAGCGCGGTGATCGCCAGCCCGAACATCGTCCCGAGCAGGGCGGTGGATGTCCGGGCGGAGAAACCGTGGGCGAAGTACAGCACCCCGATCATGATCACCGTGGATCCCACCAGGGCCAGCAGCAGCGGCGGCTTGCCCTCCACCAGCCCGGGCAGCATGAAGCTGGCCAGCACGAAGTAGGCGCCCACCAGGCCAATGAGGGCGCGGAGGCCCCGCCAGCGGGCCACGGCGATGACCACGAAGGCATACAGGATAGCCAGCAGGACAATGGGCAGGGTCCGGACGAAGTCCACGAAGATGTAGGCCGGTGAGCCCTGCGTGGAAGCCGCGCCCTGGGCATTGGAAAGGTTGAGGTAGCGGATCCGGTCGCCGGCCTTGACGCCGTGCGACGTGGCAACGTCCGGGTTGATGACCACCTTGACGGGGCTGCCGCCCTTGTCCGGTTCGGTGAACGCGAACGTGCAGTTGGACCCCTGGGGCTGCTGGCCCGAGCCCTGCTGCGGCCGGCCGCCCTGCCCCTGCTCCTGGGTGGCCACGCCCTGCATGCAGTTTTCCGTTGCCACGTCCTTGATGGTCCCGGTATCGAAGGTCACTCCGGGCGCCGTCGAGTAGGGGTTGGCCAGTGAGATGCCGTCCTTGCTTCCGGACGGCCACAGCATGGCCATCCCGGCGAGGGTGAGCAGTGTGATGGGGATCAGGATGGCGGCGAGGATGCGGTTGGCCTTCCTGCGGGCAGCCATCGCCTGGACCGTCGGCTCCGAATGATCTGTGGAAGCGTGGGAGTGTCCTGCGCCCATCAGCAGTTGAACCTCATATGTTGAACTCTACTTGGGGCACCGTAGGGTTTATAAATGGACCATTCGGACTTGGAGGTACCGGCGTGGGCAACCGTGACATGAAGGATAACGGCGGGGTGCAGACCGGGCAGCGGCCCGTGGTTCCCCTGCACCGGCCTGCACTCAGCGTCCTGGAGGCGTCCGGACCAACGAGGGCGGTGGCTTTGGTACTGCATGGCGGCAAGGCCCGCAGCAGGGAACCCGTGGAGGCGCGCCACCTGAGTCCCGCCAGGATGGTTCCCTTCGCCCGGCACCTGCACCGCGCGGGCCGCAAGCACGGGCTGGCTGTCTGGTCCCTCCGCAACAGCGTCCGCGGGTGGAACGGCAACGACATGTCGCCGCTGCAGGATGCGAAGTGGGCGCTGCAGCAGATCGAGGAAAGCCACCCCGGGGTTCCGGTCTTCCTGGTGGGTCACTCCATGGGCGGCCTGACCGCCGTCTGCGCCGCAGACCACCCGCAGGTGCAGGCAGTAGTGGCGCTGGCCCCCTGGCTGAGCCCGGAAACGCCGGCCGGGCGGGTTGCCGGCCGCAAGGTCCTGATCGTGCACGGGACCACTGACCACATGACCAGCCCCCGGCAGTCGTTGGCGTTTGCGCGCCGCGCCTCCGCGGAGGCGGCCAGCATGCAGTACGTCTCGCTCAAGGGCGTTGGCCACTTCATGCTTCGCAAGGTCAGGATCTGGCACATCCTGGCCACCGGATTCGTCATCCAGGCCTTTGCCGAAAGCACCGGCGCCGCTGTGCGCCCGGCCCGAGCCTTCGGCCAGCTGCTGCCCGAAGGGTCCGTGCACGTAACCCTGTGAGCCGCAGCGACGTCAACGGGACCGGAGGGTGGGCCTCCCCTGCCATCATTCCCCTCCCCTCGGAAGGAGGCAGCCATGCCCTGGCGACCGGCGCCCAATGACCGCTTCTACCGGCTGATCGTCCGAACCGGGCTGTTCCTCCGGTGGGCTTTCCGGATCAGGGTCATCAGTACCGGAACCGGGCGCCTGCCTCCAGCGGTGCCGCGCAGCGGGGTTTCCCGTGCGGTGGTTCCCGGCACCGGAGCGGTCTTTGCCGTGACGCACTTCGGATACCTGGACTTCGCCGTAGCCGAACTGCTGCTCTGGAAGCAGGCACGGGCGCAGCTGCGGTTCCTGATCCACCAGGGTGCGGCCGACCACTGGTTCGCGGGCCCGGCGGTCAGCGCCAGCGGCCATGTGGTGGTGGGCTACACCGACAGGGCCGGCGCCTACGACGAGGCCGTCGCGAAACTGCGTGCCGGCGAGTACCTGGCCGTTTTTCCGGAAGCGGGCGTGAGCCGCAGTTTCACGGTGCGCGGCTGCAGGACCGGTGCGGTACGCATGGCGGCCGAAGCCGGAGTGCCGGTGATTCCCGTGTCCGTCTGGGGCGCGCACCGCCTGTTGACCCGCGGCCACGGGTTCTCCCTGCGCCGGGCTTGGCGCGCACCGGTACGAATGCATGTTGGCAGTGCCTTGACCT
The DNA here is from genome assembly GCF_050038305.1 of Pseudarthrobacter sp. 1G09. Lineage (NCBI taxonomy): Bacteria > Bacillati > Actinomycetota > Actinomycetes > Micrococcales > Micrococcaceae > Pseudarthrobacter > Pseudarthrobacter sp. 1G09. The sequence goes on along the minus strand of NZ_CP188306.1, from coordinate 1,652,234 downwards.
ACGCGCCGGACGTTGATGCCGAGGCGGCAACGGCCTCCCTGCGTGACATACTCCAGGACGGGATCGACCGGTGCATCAGCGACTTTCCGCTGCAGCCGGAACCCCGGGCATGGTGGATGCCTGCGCACCTGGGCGGGGGCGCCCCTACCGACGCCGAACGGAAAATCCTGGACAGCGACGACGAAGCCCGCGGCCGCCGTCGTGGTCCCCGCAGGAAATAGCCACCCGGGCCTTCCTGCACTCCCTTAAGCACGTAGCGCCAGCTGCCGTTCTGACGGATCAAAACGGAAGCTGGCGCTAGCTGCTTCGGGCTGCGGGCCGGGCTTGCCTAGTCGGAGACGACCAGGGTCTCCGCCGCGGCCAGCCGGGCCTTCCCGCTTTCCAGCAGGGGTTCGACGGCGGCGCGCAGGGCAGCCATCGAATCATCGAGTTCCAGCATAACCGGGTGCTGGTACGCAATCAGGGCCAGCATGTCCCGGACGGCCTCGGCGGCATCGTCGGCCGCCAGGGCAGGGTCATGGCCCACGAACACGTCAGTGGGTGCTCCCGGAGCGGCAGCATCCCGGCCCCCGGGGCCCTCACCGGCGTCCGCCGCGTCCGGGGTTGCCGGGGCGGCGTAGCTGACGGCGAATGCCCGGATGCGGCCCTTCTTGCTCGGGGCCACGCCCTGGCCGAACGCCGATTCGGGCTGCGCCCGGAGGACAATAGCGCCGTGAGCTCCGGTGAGTTCGTCCAGGAAGAGTTTCTGCACCTGGCCAACGGACAGCACTCCGGGCGAATCCCAGTCATGGATGGCGGTGTAGTACCGGCCCACCACGTCGGTCAGTTCAACCGATCCGGTGGCCAGGTCCATCACCACGTCGGCGCCCGCGTTCTCGCCGCTGACCGGCCGGCCGCCATGGTCCGTGTCCGGGAAGACCGGCAGCTTCAGCGCGCCCGGCTGCACAACCACCAGGCGTGAACGCTGGATGGGAGCGAGGCCGGCGGCCCCGGCAAAGGCGTCGCCCGGGGTGCCGGGCTCCACCTTGGCACGCAGCTTAGCCACGCCCGACGGCGCGTTCTCTGCTTCGCGGCGCAGCATGGCCAGGAGCGTGGCACCGATACCGGTGCGCCGGTGGTCCCGGGACACCTCGATGTAGCTCCACAGGCGTTCCGGGTGCAGCGCCGCTTCATAGACGACGCCGGCGGCCACGGGGATGCCGACGCCGTCGATCACGTCTTCGGCAACGATGCAGCGCCGCCACGGCGCGCCGCCGGTTCCGTTGGAGGACGGCGCCAGGGCGCTGCGGAACTGCCGGGCCTGCGCGGTTTCCGGGCCGCCCCAGATCTCCAGAAGGGCGAGGTCGTCACCGTCGCGCCATTCGCGGTATTCGATGGCCATGGCTAGGCGCCGATCAGGCGTGCGGCCAGGTAGCCCTCCACCTTGTCCAGGGAGACCCGTTCCTGGCTCATGGTGTCGCGTTCGCGAATGGTCACGGCCTGGTCCTCGAGGGTATCGAAGTCCACGGTGATGCAGAACGGGGTGCCGATCTCATCCTGGCGGCGGTAACGGCGGCCGATGGCACCGGCGTCGTCGAAGTCGATGTTCCAGTTCTTGCGGAGCTGGGCGCCGAGGTCCTTGGCCTTCGGGGACAGGGCCTCGTTGCGGCTCAGCGGCAGCACGGCAGCCTTGACCGGGGCCAGGCGCGGGTCCAGCTTGAGCACCGTGCGGACGTCGACGCCGCCCTTGGCGTTGGGTGCCTCGTCCTCGGTGTACGCGTCGATCAGGAACGCCATGAAGGAGCGGGTCAGGCCGGCGGCGGGTTCGATGACGTACGGGGTGTAGCGCTCGTTGGTGGCCTGGTTGAAGTAGCTCAGGTCCGTGCCGGAGGCCTTGGCGTGGGTGGAGAGGTCGAAGTCCGTGCGGTTGGCCACGCCTTCCAGCTCGCCCCACTCCGAGCCCTGGAATCCGAAGCGGTATTCGATGTCCGTGGTGCCCTTGGAGTAGTGGCTGAGCTTTTCCAGCGGGTGCTCGAAGAACCGCAGGTTTTCCTCACGGATGCCCAGGCCGGTGTACCAGGCCATGCGCTCCTTCATCCAGTACTGGTGCCACTCTTCGTCAGTTCCGGGCTCGACGAAGAACTCCATTTCCATCTGTTCGAACTCGCGGGTGCGGAAGATGAAGTTTCCCGGCGTGATCTCGTTGCGGAAGGACTTGCCAATCTGGCCGATGCCGAACGGCGGCTTCTTCCGCGAGGTGGTGAGGACGTTGTTGAAGTTCACGAAGATGCCCTGCGCGGTTTCCGGACGGAGGTAGTGCAGCCCTTCCTCGCTGGCCACCGGGCCCAGGTAGGTCTTGAGCAGGCCGGAGAATTCCTGCGGTTCGGTCCATTCGCCGCGGGTGCCGCAGTTGGCGCAGGCGATGTCCTTCAGGCCGTTTTCCGCGGGGCGGCCCTTCTTTTCCTCGTACTCTTCTTCGAGGTGGTCTGCGCGGTACCGCTTGTGGCAGGACAGGCACTCCACCAGGGGGTCGGAGAAGACATCAACGTGGCCGGAAGCTTCCCAAACCTGCTTGGGAAGGATGACCGAGGAGTCCAGGCCCACCACGTCTTCGCGGCCGCGGACCATGGACTGCCACCACTGGCGCTTGATGTTTTCCTTCAGTTCGGCGCCGAGGGGCCCGTAGTCCCAGGCTGAACGCGAACCTCCGTAGATCTCACCGGCCTGGAACACGAAGCCCCTCCGCTTGGAGAGGGAAATGACCTGGTCGAGGACGGATTTTGCTGCCATGGGGGTAACTCCAATTTCTACAGGGCCGCTGGGTGCGGTCCGCGGTTTTCAGGCCACGCACGGCACCGGATGTGGGGCACGTCCGGTGCCCTGGCGGGCGGATGAAGGGATGCGTGAAAGCTGCGTTTCCTAGCCTACCGGCCGCCGTCCACGGAGCGCGCCCCGTGGCCACGGCAGTGTTGCCAGGATGATGGCCGCAAGAGTCAGGATGGTGCCCAGGACGGTGGGAAGGGCCACCACGCTGCCCGGGGCCGGCACGAAGACGTCCAGGGCCAGCGAACCCATCAGCTGCCCGGCGATCATGCCCAGGCCGGTGACGAGGACGCCGAGGGTCCGGACCAGGAGGGCGCCCAGGCCGATGAACACACATCCCATAGGGCCGCCCAGGTAGTACCACCACTCCGCCGGCAGCGGGTTGCCGGGGCCTGCCACCACCAACTTGATGGCCAGTACCGTCCACAGGACCAGGCAGCCGGCGATGAAGTTGACCAGCGTGGCGGCAATCGGGGTGCCGTAGTGCACGGTTGCGGTGCCGTTCATCGCCTGCTGGAAACTCATCAGGAAGCCCGCCGCCACGGGCAGCAGGAGGGGCAGCAGCAGCGCGGCAGCCCCTCCGCCGGACTCCGCGCCGGAACCGGATGCGGCGAAGCGCGGGGACACGGCCCAGGCGACAGCGGCGATGGTGAGGATGCAGCCGACAACGCGGATACCGGTGACGGATTTCTTGCCGGCGGGGCCCAGGCCCAGCTGGTCCACCAGCAGGCCGCTGACCGTCTGGCCTGTGACGGTGGCCACCGTAAAGAGCGCCACGCCCAGGATGCCAACAGTGAAGGTCTGGGCAAACACGAACAGCGCGCCGATGCCGCCGGCCAGGACGTAGGCGGGCGGGAAAGCCCGGCTGCGGACCGCGGGAATGATCCGGGCAAGGCCGGCCCGGCCACGCGGCAGCAGCAGCGAGATGAGGATCATGACCAGCAGCCCTGTGCTGAAGCTCACCACCGCGGCGCTGATGCCGTCGTCGAGCCGGGCACCCAGGGCGCCGTTGATCCGGCCCTGGACGGGAATGGCAAGGCCCGCGCCCACCGCCAGCGGCAGGCCTGCGAGTACGGGCAGGCGGGAGGTGGAGGTCATTGGATCCACCTTACGTCAGGCATTATTGCTCTATGAGCATCCCCGTTGACGACGTCCCCATCCGCGACACCATGATCCGGCTGGGTCAGCTGCTGAAGCTTGCCAACCTCGTGGAGGATGGCGTGGAAGCGGCTGAGCTGATCAAGAACGGGCTGGTAAAGGTCAACGGCGAGATCGACGACCGCAGGGGCCGCCAGCTGCACAACGGCGACACCGTCACCGTGAACGGCCATACCGTGCGGGTGGTGGCACCCACGGCGGACTAGCTGCGCGGCTGCCGCGCCGTCGTCGTCCGCCCTATTTCTTCAGGACCTCGTGGGTGAGGAATTCGCCCACGTGGCCAATTTCCTGCTGGTTGATGCCGTGCCACATCCCTGTGTAGAGCACCTTGGTGAGCTTGACGTGCTTGCGCACCCAGCCCATGGTGTAGTCGATCTTGTCCTCCGTGATCACCGGGTCCTGCTGGTCCCGGCCCCAGAACATGGGCACGGTGCCGTCCAGCTCGGCATCCTTGAACGTGGGGTCGTCACCGGCGTCCACAACGAACCCTGAAAGTCCGACGACGGCTGCAAAGTCCGCTGGACGTTGCCGCAGGAGGGTGGTGGCCATGGCCATGCCCATGGAGAAACCGAGCAGGGACACCGAGGGGTGCCCCTCCTTGATGCTGTCGATCCAGTCCAGGACGTAAGCCGAAGCCTTCTTGACCCGTTCCAGCGAATAATCGATCGAGGCCGTCAACGGGAACCAGGTGAAGCCCGGGCCCGTGGCGATCGGGGCACGGACGGAGGCCACCGCGAACCCGCCGGGCAACAGGTCCGCGAGGCTCAGCAGGTCCTGCTCGTTGGCGCCGTATCCGTGCAGGAGCACCAGCAGGGGTTTACCGTCCCGCTCGCCTTCAGGGTGCGACCACAGGGCGACGGGGGCAGGAAATACTTCGGCTTCAGTCATGGTTTCCATTCTTACAGTTACCCGAAAGTAACAACCTACGTTCGCGTAGGCAGCGAGGCGGAAGGCAGGATAGGACCCGTGACTGACGCAAGCCCCCTCCAAAACCCCATCACGGACACCGGATCCCACCCCTGGACCCGGTATGTGGCCATGGGCGACTCCTTTACCGAGGGCATCGGCGACCCCGAACCCTCAAGCCCCGGCGGTTACCGTGGCTGGGCCGACCGCGTGGCCGAAGAACTGGGCCGGACGCTGCCCGACTTCGCCTACGCTAACCTGGCCGTCCGCGGCCGGTTGCTCCAGCAGATCGTCGACCAGCAGCTCGCTCCGGCACTGGAGCTCAAGCCCGACCTGGTGACGCTCTCCGCGGGCGGCAACGACCTGATCCGCCCCGGCGGAGACCCCGACGCCCTGGCCGAAAAGCTGGATTCCGTGGTGCAGATCCTGTCCATGGGCGGAGCCACCGTGGTGCTGTTCAATGGTCCCGACACCGGCTCTTCGGTGCTGGGAAGGATCCGCAGCAAGGTGGCCATCTACAACGAGAACCTGCGGACCGTGGCAGCGCGGCACGACGCCGTGATTGCGGACATGTGGTCCCTGCGGCAGCTCAGCGACCCCCAAATGTGGGACCAGGACCGCCTGCACTTCTCTCCGCTGGGCCACCACACCATCGCAGCCATGGTGCTCGAGTCCCTGAACGTGAAGCACACGCTCGAACCCCGCCACCCCAAGCCGCTGCCGCCGAGCACCTGGCGGGAGGCCCGCACGGGCGACCTCGTCTGGGCCCGCGAATACTTTGTGCCGTGGGTGCTGCGGCGCCTGCGCCACCAGTCCTCGGGCGACGGCATCACGGCCAAGCGTCCGACGCCGGGCCCCGCCTTTGGACCGGGCGTTCCCCTGGGTTCGGGGGAAGGTCCGCTGGGGACGGCCGACGCAGTGCGGCGCTGAGCTGCCCTGCTCCGCTCTGCCCTGCCCTGGCCTGCCCTGGGCAGCCCTGGGCAACCCTGGGCAGCTTGCCGGTGACCGCCGGAACGGCATGCGGTCCGTGACCGTTAAGCTGGAAAGACCCACTCGAGAGGCGCAGCACCGTGAGTAACCTGTTTTTCTGGATCATCATCCTGTCGTTCGTGATCCCGATGGCCATGCGCATGTACCGGAAATCGGTGGCAAAGCGGAACCACGACCAGAGCTTTCCCGGCCGGTACCCCGAACAGTTCCCCGGCGCCGGCCAATATCCCGGCAGCCAGGACCCCGGCAGCCAGTTCCCCGGGTCGGCCGGGCCGCAGAGCAGGCAGCCTCGTGACGGCTACACCCAGCAGGACTACTATTCGGGCGGGTTCCGGCAGATCGGGCAGCAGGCACCGAACGTTCCGCAGTCCGGGCCCTACCAGTACGGCCAGCCGCCGGTGCCCGGCCAGGGCGGGCAGCCCTTCGGACAGCCGCCGTACGGGGAGCAGCAGCCCTACAACCAGACCCAGCCCGGCCAGCAGCAGCCCGGGTACCCCGCACCGGAACAGCCGGCAGCACCCGCCACTCCCCCGCCGCCGTCGGCCCCGCAGGGATTCCGGGCGCGGAAACTCGCGGAACTGGACCAGAAGTACAGCAACGGCGAAATGTCCATGGAGGACTACATGGCCCGCCGCAGCGAAATCATGAACGGCTAGCCTGGGCCGCAGAAACCGTTTAAGGGCCTCAGGGCGTCATCACGTCCCTGGCATCATCAATCTGAGGCTTGTTCGCTCAGCCCGGCTCTTAAGGGTTCGGATCCGCGGACAAGCCTCTGTTTCATGTGCGGGCCGCGCTGCTAGGCCAGGAACTCCGACCGGAGCTGGGTTCCCAGCTGGCCGATCTCGGTAAGGAAGCCGTCGTGGCCGATGGGCGCCTGGATGAGGTGGACCTCAACGTCGCCGGGCAGGGCCTGGGCCAGCTCATGTGACTGGGACGGGAAGTAGAGCCGGTCCGATTCCACGGCCGCCACGAAGAACCGGGCACTGGTCCGGGCGAGGGTATCGGCCAGGCTTCCCCGGCCGCGGCAGACGTCGTGGCTCATGAGCGCCTCCGTGAGGACGATGTAGCTGTTCGCGTCGAAGCGCCGGACGAGCTTGCTCCCCTGGTGGTCCAGGTAGCTCTCCACCTGGTACCGGCCCCTGCCGGCAAGGACCCCGCCCTGCAGCGGCGACTCCGAAGCCTGGGCTTCACGGCCGAAGCGGTGCTCCAGCTCGGCGGCCGACCGGTAGGTGATGTGGGCAATGCGGCGGGCGAGCGCCAGGCCGTCCTCGGGGCAGGGACCGCCGTAGTAGTCGCCGTGGTTGAAGTTCGGGTCCTGCCGGATGGCCAGGGTCTGCGCCTGGGCGAACGCGATCTGTTCGGCCGTGCTGGCGGCTCCCACCGAGATGACGGCGCAGCGCTGCACCCGTTCGGGGAAGGTGACGGCCCATTCGAGGGCCCGGGCGCCGCCCATGGAGCCGCCCAGCACCGCGTACCAGCTGCTGATGCCCAGCTGGTCCGCCAGGCGGGCTTCAGCTTCCGTGCTGTCCCGGAGCGTCACCAGGGGGAACCTTGAGCCCCAGGGCTTGCCGTCGGGGCCGGGCGAGGACGGCCCCGTGGAGCCGTAACAGCCGCCCACAATGTTGATGGAGACCACAAAGAAGCGGTCCGTATCCACGGGGGCGCCCGGCCCGGCCAGGTGCTCCCACCAGCCTTCCTCGTCGGTGTCCCCGCGGGTCACGTGCGTACTGCCGGTCAGGGCGTGCTCCACCAGGATGGCGTTGCTGGCATCGGCGTTCAGCGTCCCCCACGTTTCGTACGCCAGGGTGACGTCCGGCAGGAATCCGCCGCCCTCGAGCTGCAGGCCGCCGATGGAGGCAAAGCGGACAATTCCGTGTTCGGGTGCGGTTGTACGGGCGACGGTAACCGTCATGGCAAGACCTCTTCTACGCGCTTGCCCGCCGTCGTTTACCGGCAGGCCAGGTCTTCACCCGGGGCACCCCGCCGCGGAAGGAGGGTTGCCGGCCAGCAAGCCGGGGCTGTCACTGGCACTCATGACCTGGTTCGAGTGTACGAAACACCCCCCGCTGATGGCCAAGCATGTGACTGGTTGTGACTTGCCGGTCCGCGCTGCTTTTCCCTGACGGCAGCCCGGCGGAAAGGGAGGCCGGCCGCCTGGCCGGCCTCCCGCCGTCGTACGTCTTCGGCTTAGCCGGCCGCGCCCTTGGCGGCCCGGAAGCCCGCTTCAAGGTCTGCCAGGATGTCATCGATGTGCTCGATGCCTACGGACAACCGCACCAGGCCGGGCGTCACCCCAGCTACCGCCTGCTGTTCCGGCGTCAGCTGGCTGTGGGTGGTGGAGGCAGGGTGGATCACCAGGGACCGGACGTCGCCGATGTTGGCGACGTGGGAGTGCAGTTCCAGGGCGTCGACGAACCGCTGCCCCGCTTCGGCTCCCCCGGCAAGGTTGAAGGCGACGACGGCACCCGTCCCCTTGGGCCCGTACTTGCGGCCGCGCTCGTACCAGGGGCTGGACGGCAGGCCTGCGTAGGCGACGGATTCGACGTCGTCCCGGCCTTCCAGCCAGCGGGCTACCTCGGTGGCGTTGGCCACGTGGCGTTCCACCCGCAGACTCAGCGTTTCCAGGCCCTGGGCGATCAGGAAGGCGTTGAACGGCGAGACGGCCGAGCCGAGGTCCCGCAGGAGCTGGACGCGCGCCTTGAGGATGTAGGACAGGTTTGCGCCGAGGAGCCCGTTTTCCCCGAGGTCCCTGCCGTAGACCAGGCCGTTGTAGGTGGGGTCCGGGGTGTTGAAGCCCGGGAACCGTTCCGGGTCCTTGCTGAAATCGAACTTGCCCGAGTCGACGATGACGCCGGCGATCGCCGCGCCGTGCCCGCCAAGGTACTTTGTGGCCGAGTGGACCACGATGTCGGCGCCCCATTCCAGGGGACGGATCAGGTACGGCGTAGAGAGGGTGTTGTCCACGATGAGGGGCACGCCGGCCTGGTGCGCCACCCCGGAGATGCCTTCGATGTCCAGGACGTCCTGACGCGGGTTCGAGACCACCTCGCCGAAGAACAGCTTGGTATTGGGCTGCACGGCGTCCCGCCACTGGTCCAGATTGTCCGGGTCCGCCACGAACGTCACGGTGATGCCGAACTTCTTCAGCGTGTGGGCGAACAGGTTGTAGGTTCCGCCGTACAGGCTGGGGCTGGCCACGATGTGGTCGCCCGCCTCTGCGATGTTGAGGATGGCGAAGGTCTCCGCGGCCTGGCCGGAGCTGAGCAGCAGGGCGCCGAGTCCTCCTTCGAGACTGGCGATGCGCTGCTCCACGGCCTCCTGGGTGGGGTTGCCGATGCGGGTGTAGATGGGGGCCAGTTCCGCCAGGGCGAACCGGTTGGCCGCGCTTTCGGCGCTGGGGAACACAAACGAGGTGGTCTGGTAGATGGGCAGGGCCCGGGCGCCGGTGGCGCCGTCGGGCTCCTGGCCGGCGTGGATCTGGCGGGTTTCGAAGGACCAACCGTTGGACATTCAAGGCTCCTTTGACATGGGCCCGGCATGCTGAGAGCAGTACGGGCCGCGCTTGCCGCCCGGCCGTTGCCGGACAACCAGGTCCTCACCCGGGGCACCCCACCGCGGATGGAGGGTTGCCGGCCAGCGAGCCGGGGCTTGGCGCTGGCACTCATGACCTGCGCCCAGTGTAGGAACACCTTGGCGGCGGCGGACAGGATTGTGACGAACATGGTCTCCGCGGCTGCCGGCAGGGCGGAAAACTGATCCCCAGGAAAACGGAAATTTCGAGTAAGGCAAGCCTAAGCTGAGAGCCCGATCACAAAGTGCCAAGATGTTGGCATGCGCATGGATCACGTCTCTTACGCCTGTGAACACGATGGCCTCGCGGCCACTACCGAACGAATTGCATCTGCCCTCGGCGTTGAGGCAGTGAAAGGCGGGGTGCATCCCCGGTTCGGAACCCGGAATATGATCATCCCGCTCGCGGGCCACAAGTACCTCGAAGTGGTGGAGGTCCTGGACCACCCCGCCTCGGACAAGGCTCCCTTTGGACAGGCCGTACGGGCCCGTTCCGCGGCGGGCGGCGGCTGGATGGGCTGGTGCGTCGAAGTGGACGACCTCGCCCCGTTCGAAGAGCGCCTCGGGCGCTCGGCCGTCAACGGCAACCGCAAGTTCCCGGACGGCCGGGAACTGGTGTGGAAGCAGATCGGCATCCTGGGACTCATCGCCGACCCCCAGGTCCCGTACATGCTCAAGTGGGAAGGCGACCCGTCGCTGCACCCGTCCAACGCCTATGACAGCAGCCTCAAGATGAGCTGCCTTACCATCGCCGGCTCCGCTTCGCGGGTCACCGAATGGCTGGGCGAGCCGGTGGAGAAGCCGCTGGAGGACGTGGCTGTCGAATGGGTGGCCCCGCACGGCACCCCCGGCATCCTGTCCGTCACGTTCGAAACCGCCAATGGAGCCGTCACCCTCTGACCCTCCATCTGTGGTCCGGTTGCACACCGGACCACAGACGCGGACGCCTGTCCGCAACAGCTTCGGCCGCCATGGGGTGGTGACAACGGCGTCACCACCCCATGGCGGCCGAATCCATTTCCAGGCAAACCCTGCCTACCCCAGGCCGACGGCCTTGCCGAACAGGCTGAAGCCGACGAACGCCACGATGTCCAGCAGCGCGTGCGCGATGACCAGCGGCATGACGCGTTTGGTCCGGGTGTAGATCCAGGCGAAGACAATGCCCATCACCACGTTGCCGATGAAGGGCCCGAAGCCCTGGTACAGGTGGTAGCTGCCGCGCAGCACCGAACTGACGGCAATCGACAGCGGCACGCTCCACCCGAACTTGCCGAAGCGGTCCATCAGGTAGCCCACCACAATCACTTCCTCCACGATGCCGTGACGGATGGCGGAGAGGATCAGCACTGGCACGGTCCACCAGTAGGCATCCAGGGCGCTGGGGATTATGGCGGTAGTGATCCCCAGGGCACGGCCGGCAGCGTAGAGGCCCAGCGACGGGATACCGATGAGGGCGGCCAGGCCCACCCCCTGCAGCAGGTCCTTACCCGGACGGGCGAAGGTGAAGCCCAGTTTCGTGAAGGCTGATCCGGACCCCGCTCCAAGGTCCCCGGAGGCCGCCTGCCGGGAGCCCGACAGGAAGTAGAGCACCAGCAGGACGGGGACGAGGGCGAAGATGATGTCCAGGAGCTGATAGGTCAGGTCGAAGTATTCGCGGGTGCTTTGGGAGCGGTTTAGCGTCGAGGTTCCCTCGGCCAGCGGCGCCCGGGTCATCTTATCCAGGAGCTGCACTACCGAGTACACGGCGGACTGCCCCAGGGACAGGCCCAGGACTATCCAGACTTCGAACGCCAGGCGGCGGCGGGAGGGAACCAGCATGTACCCATCTTGCCTGCAGTTCCTGGGCCGGGGCTGATGGCCCCGCCGTGTCAGGGCACGGGGGCGACGATGACCTCGGTGCCCTTGGCCTCGAAGGCGGCCTTGTCCCGCGGCGAGATGCCGGCGTCCGTGATCAGCCGCGTGAAGTCATAGCCGTCCATGGTGGCGAAAGCGCGCACCCCCACCTTGGAGGAATCGGCAATGACATAGGACACCCGTGCCCGGCTGGCCAGGAGTGCATTGACCGAGGCCTCGCCCTCCCCCGTGTTGGTGGGGCCCACCTCGGGGTCGATGCCGTTCACGCCGATGAAGGCGATGTCCAGGACCACCTTCTGCATGATGATGTCCGTGTACGGGCCCACCAGTTCATAGGACCGCGGGTTGAGGATGCCGCCGGTCACCATCACCTTGATATTGGGCCGTACCGCCAGCTGCCCGGCGATGTTGATGGCGTTGGTGACAACGGTCAGCGTTGACTGGTTGGACGGGGCATTCAGGTCTTCGCGGGTGGCCAGGATCTGGGCCAGCGCCGTGCTGGTGGTGCCACCGCACAGGCCGATGACGGCACCGGGCCGGATCAGGGCGGACGCCGCCCGGGCGATCTGCTCCTTCGCCTCGGCATGGTCGTCCCGGTTGTAGCGGCCGGGCAGGTCGTAGGCGAGGGCGCCGGTGGTGGCGCCGCCGCGGGTGCGGGTCAGCAGCCGCCGCTTGGCAAGGCTGTCCAGGTCGCGGCGGGCGGTGGCGGGCGAAACCCCGAGGGTGTTGACAATCTCGTCCACTTCCACCTGGCCGGTCCTGGCAAGCAAGTCGAGGATGGCGGTCAGGCGGTCAGTGCGGGTCATGCGGGGCCTCTCGGTACAACAGCCACCGCTCCGGATGACGTTTCATGATCATAACAGACCCGAAACGATCATCTAACGTCAAATTGCGGAGGGCACGTCCGCTGTTTACCGTTCCCGGACACCGGCCCGCCACACAGCGTACGTCAACGGCATGCCCGGGCGGTAAGCGAGATGGGTAGCGGACGGGGCGTTCAGCAGGTGCAGGTCGGCCCGGTGTCCGACGGCGATGGAACCTACGGCGCGTTGGCCGTCGGCATCTGTGCCGCGATCCTTGTGCAGCGCCAGCGCGCCGCCATAGGTGGCCGCACGGACTGCCTCGTGCACGCTGAGCCGCATCTGCAGCACGGCCGTGGCTACGCAGTAGGCCATGGAACTGGTGTAGGAAGTGCCCGGGTTGCAGTTGGAGGCCAGGGCCACCTGGATGCCCGCATCCACGAGGGCGCGGGCCGGTGCCAGCGGCTGGCGGGTGGACAGGTCGCAGGCCGGCAGGCAGGTGGCCACAGTACCGGGCACCCCCGATCCGGTGGCCGGGTCCCAGCCGGACCAGGTTCCGGCCAGGGCGTAGATGTCGGCGTTCGCGAGGTAGTTGACGTGGTCCACGCTGGCCGCACCCATGTCCACTGCCAGCCGAACGCCCGGACCCTCCCCCAGCTGGTTGCCGTGCACCCGCAGCCCCAGCCCGGCATCCCTGCAGGCCTGCAGGACGCGGCGGGACTGCTCCTCGGTGAAGGCGCCTTTCTCGCAGAAGACGTCCGCCCACTGCACATACGGCCGGACCGCCGCGAGCATCGGCCCACACACCAGGTCTGTATACGCATCAGCATCCTGGCCGGCGGGAACCAGGTGGGCACCAAGGTACGTGGCCTGGTCTGCGGCGGTGGAGGCAATCCGGGCGCTGCGCGCCTCCTGCTCCACGTCAAGGCCGTAGCCGGTCTTGGTCTCCAGGTAGGTAGTGCCCTGCGAGACGGCCTCGGCCACCCTGCCAAGGGCCAGCCGCGTGAGATCGAAATCGGAGGTGGCCCGGGTGGCGTCCACTGTCACCGCGATCCCGCCGGCCGAATACGATTCCCCGGCCATCCGTGCCTCGAACTCCGCCGTCCGGTCCCCCGCGAACAACAGGTGCGTGTGGGAGTCCACCCAGCCGGGCAGCAGCGCGCGCCGCCCCGCGTCCACGGCGTCGTCAGCAGCGGGTGCACTGGCCGCCGGCCCGATCCAGGAGATGCGTTCGCCCTCGATCACCACCGCGGCATCCTTCAGGACCCGGTGCTCCAGGTCCTGGGTCATCAGCTCGGCGATGTTGGTGATCAGGATGCTCATGCCTTTATTCTTCAGCGCCGGATGGACCAGCGTGTGGCTGCGAGCGCCTGCGCTGTCCGGGATTCCGGACTCGGGCCTGCCGGGTTGCCCGGCGTGCTGCCCAGGATCTGGCCAGCAGCCAGTTCGGCAATGGCGGCCGACGTCTGGAAGCCGTAACCGCCTTGCCCCGCCAGCCAGTAGAAGCCGGGCGCCTCGGCGTCGAATCCTGCTACGGGAACACCGTCGGCCGCCTCGGTACGCAGCCCTGTCCAGGCCTTGCGGATGCCGGTGATACCCAGGGTGGTCACCGCGTTCAGCCGGTCCACGAGCCGTTCCACGTCCCCTGGCCGGGGCCGGGCGTCCTCAGGCCCGCTGGGCACGTGTTCCGACGGGGAGATGAGCACGCCGTCGCCTTCGCGCCGGAAGTAGAAGGAATTGTCCGCTGCCGCCACCATGGGGCTGCCTTCCGGGAGGGGGCGTTCGACGGCGGCAATCGCCGCCGTGCGCCGGTACGGCTGGAGGCCGAGCTTCTCCACGCCGCTGATAACGGCGAGTTCGTCGGCCCAGGCTCCCGCCGCGTTCACCAGCACCCCTGCTTCGAACCCCTCGGCACCGGCACCCACCTGCCAGCCCGAGCCGAGGTGCTGGGCGGAATGCACCCTGGCTCCGGTGATGATGTCCGCGCCGGCCCCTGCGGCCCGCCGGCGGTGGTCCTCCAGCAACAGGGGTGCGTTGCTGCCAAAGGACCCGTTATCCAGCCCGGCCGCGGCAAAGGATTCGGGGACCAGCGCCGGGCACAGCTGCAGCGCTTCGGAGTGGGTGATGAGCCGCATGGAGCCGCTGGCCTCCGCGTTCACCTCTTCCTCAGTGCCGATGAGCATGAAGCTGCGCGGGGTCAGGACGGGCTCGGGGAGATCGGCATCGCGGGCGGCCATCAGCTCCAGGGTCCGGGCAGTCAGCTCCTGCACCACCGGCGGGCCGTAGCTGGGGATGAGCTGGCGGGCTGAGCGGGAGGACGTGTGGTACGCCAGTTCCTGCTCGGCCTCCACCAGGGCCACGGTACAGTTTCCGGCCAGCGCCGAAGCGAGGGACAGACCCGCAATGCCGCCGCCGACGATCAGGACATCGTAATGAGCTGCCATGCCATCATCCTTGCAGAGATATCGCCGTCCGGTACCCGGAAGATTCAGAGGCCCTTAGGCGGCCGTTTCCGCGCGGCTGGCGACGAACGCACCGACGCACGCTTCGACGTCGTCCGCTGAGTGTGCGGCCGAGAGCTGGACCCTGATCCGCGCGGCGCCGCGCGGCACCACCGGGAAGCTGAAGGCGGTGACGAAGACGCCGTGCTGCAGCATCCGGTCGGCCACCTTGGCGGCCAGGACGGCGTCGCCGAACATGACCGGGACAATGGCGTGCTCGCCCGGCAGGAGGTCGAAGCCTTCCTCGGTCATCCGGCGGCGGAAGAGCGCTGCGTTCTCGAAGAGCCTGCTCCGGAGGTCCGCCGAGTTCTCCACAAGGTCCAGTGCCTTGATGGTGGCGGCGACGATGGCCGGTGCAAGGGAGTTGGAGAACAGGTAGGGGCGGGCCTTCTGCCGGAGCATGGCCACGATTTCGGAACGGCCGGACACGTAGCCGCCGGATGCGCCGCCCAGCGCCTTTCCGAACGTACCGGTGTAGATGTCCACCCGGTGGGAGACGCCTGCGTGCTCAGGGGTTCCGGCGCCGGTGCCGCCCATGAAACCGACGGCGTGGGAATCGTCCACCATCACCAGCGCGCCGTACTTTTCGGCGAGGTCGCAGATGGCTTCCAGCGGGGCGAGGAAGCCGTCCATGGAGAACACGCCGTCGGTGACGATGATGCGGCGGCGGGCGTCGGCGGCCTCCTGCAGCCGCGCCTCGAGTTCGGCCATGTCCTGGTTGGCGTACCGGTAGCGGCGGGCCTTGCAGAGCCTGATGCCGTCGATGATGGACGCGTGGTTCAGGGCGTCGGAGATGATGGCGTCCTCGGGGCCGAAGAGTGATTCAAACACCCCGCCGTTGGCATCGAAGCAGCTGGAGAACAGGATGGTGTCCTCGGTGCCCAGGAACCGCGAGACGCGGGATTCGAGCTCCAGGTGCAGGTCCTGGGTGCCGCAGATGAAGCGCACGCTGGCCATGCCGAAGCCGCGTTCATCCATGGCGTTCTTGGCTGCGATGATGATGTCCGGGTGGTCCGCCAGGCCGAGGTAGTTGTTGGCGCAGAAGTTCAGGACGTCCGCACCGGGCGCGCCGATCCTGCCTGCGGTGATGTGGCTGGACTGGGGCGAGCTGATGCTGCGCTCGTTCTTGAAGAGCCCTGCCGTGCGGATGTCTTCCAGTTCGTCGCGGAGCTGGTCCTTGATGGAGGTGTACATGGGGTTCCTTAGAGTCGGGTCCAGTCGAGGACAACTTTGCCGCCGCTGCCGCTGCGGGCGATCTCGAAGCCCTTCTCCCAGTCTGTGGCAGGCAGGGTGTCCGTGACCACGGCGGAGATGCCGGCGTGCAGGGCGGGGTTGGAGGACAGCATGGCGCTCATGGCGTACCAGGTTTCGTACATCTCGCGGCCGTAAATGCCCTTGAGCGTGAGCATGTGGGTGACCACCTTGCCCCAGTCGATGGTGATGTCCTGGCTGGGCAGGCCCAGCATGGCGATCCGGCCGCCGTGGTTCATGTTGTCGATCATTTCGGGCAGGGCCGAGGGATGGCCGGACATTTCCATGCCGATGTCGAATCCCTCGCGCATTCCCAGTTCGCGCTGGGCATCCCGGACGCGGGTGGCGGAAACGTCGATGGTGAGGTCCGCGCCCAGCTTGGCGGCCAGTTCCAGGCGGGGCCTGGAGACGTCGGTGATGGCAATCTTGCGGGCTCCGGCGTGGCGGGCGACGGCGATGGCCATCAGTCCGATGGGCCCGGCCCCGGTGATGAGGACATCTTCGCCCACCAGCGGGAAGCTGAGTGCGGTGTGCACGGCGTTGCCGAAGGGGTCGAAGATGGCGCCAAGCCCGGGGGTGACCGAAGGATCGTGGTGGACCCAGACGTTGGTCTCGGGAATGACGACGTACTCAGCGAACGCACCGTCCCGCTGCACGCCGACGCTCACCGTGTGGATGCACATCTGGCGCCGGCCGGCCCGGCAGTTCCGGCAAATGCCGCAGACGATGTGCCCCTCCCCGGAGACCCTGTCCCCCACCCTGACGTCGCGGACGTCGGCGCCCACCTCCACCACTTCACCGTAGAACTCGTGCCCGGCGATGAGCGGGGCTTCGATCATGCCCTGCGCCCAGGCGTCCCAGGACTGGATGTGGAGATCGGTCCCGCAGATCCCTGTGGTCATCACCCGGATCTTCACATCGGCCGGCCCGGCTTCGGGTTCCGGGCGGTCAACCAGTTCGAAGCCGGCCTGCGGACCCGCCTTGTACAGAGCCTTCATCGGCTTCCTCGCTTCTTCGTCACGTGCTCGGCAGGAACCTGCCTTTCCCCATTACAGCCGCGGCAACGCTTTAGCACAATGGGAATCTTCTCAATCGACGATGTAGCAATTACTAATGCGTAGACTGATCTGATGGAGATCCACCAGCTTGAAATCCTGCGCGAACTCGGAGCCCTCGGCAGCGTCAAGGCGGTGGCCGACACCCTCATGGTCACCCCGTCCGCTGTCTCCCAGCAATTGGCACTCCTGCAGCGTTCCGTGGAGGTTCCGCTCACGCACAAGGAGGGGCGGAACCTCGTGCTGACGGACGCGGGCCAGGTGCTCGCGGACGCCGGGGCCGCCGTCGTCAGTGCCATGGCGGACGCCCGGGCAGCGATCGGCAGCTACCACGGCTCGAGCGGCGGACGTGTCACCGTCAGCGGCTTCCACAGCGCCGGCCAGGCCGTGTTCGCCACCCTGGCCCGGACCCTGGAGGGCCCGGGGCAGCCCCAGCTCGAACTGTCCGACGAGGACGTTGCGCAGCAGGACTTTCCCGCGCTGACCGCCCGGTATGACCTGGTGCTGGCCCACCGGATGGACCACAGCCCGGGCTGGCCCACGGAACGGGTGACGGTGGTGCCGCTGCTGCACGAACCCCTGGACGTGGCCCTGCCCGCGGCGCATCCGCTCGCTGACAAGGCGGCGGTCACAGCGGATGATGTCGGAGGCGAGGCCTGGGTGACCAGCCACGCCGGGTACTCCCCCGCCGATGTCCTTTCCGCCGTCGCGGCCGTGTCCAGCCGGGAACCGACCATCGTGCACCGCATCAACGACTACTCCACCGTCGCCGCACTTGTGGCCGCCGGCGGCGTGATCGGGCTGCTCCCCCGGTACACCGCCGGCCCGGTCCTGCACCCGGACATCGTGCTGCGGCCGCTGAAGGGAATCAGCACCCGGCGGCGGATCGATCTGCTGGCGCGCCCGGAAAACCTGAAGCGGCGATCGGTGATGACGGTCTGCGAGGCGCTGCAGGACATCATGGCCGGGCTGGTAAAGCAGGGCTGACAGGTCAGGGGCGCGGATCAGGCGCCGGAGCCCGATGGGTTTCCCTGGCCGCGGCCCGGACCCTTGCCGTGTCCGTTCCCGCCGTGTCCATGGCCGCGGCCCAGGCCCGGGCGGTCTCCGCCGCCCTCGGCGATCCGCTGTGCGGTTGCGGTGTCGCCGTCCCTGACGCCCGCAACCCGGACCACGTCACCGGTGACGATGTCCGCAATGGTGCCGTTCCTGGCGACCTTCGTGTCCGCGGTGACCGTGTAGGCCTGGGTGAAGCCGTCCTCACTCTTAACGGTGATCGACGTGCTGCTGACGGCCCCCACCGTTCCGCGCTGCTCAACGACGGTCTGGAAGGTTCCGTCCGCTTTCTTCACGACGCTCTCGCCGTGCTGGAACTGTGATCGCCCCGCTTTGTCGGGCCCTGCCTGTTTGCCGTCGTCACCGGGCGCGGAAGGAGAAGCGGGCATGGAAGGCGCCGCGGACCGGGTGGGCGCGGGCGAGGGTGAATCCGCTGACCACGCGAGCGCTGCGCCGGCGCCGGTCAGCGCCACCGCCACGGCACCCGCCAGGAGTGCTTTCCGTGTCCTCAAGGTCTTCGGTCCCATATCTGCCACTTCCTTCACCCGGCCTGCCGCCCGGCAGGCTCCGACGGCTCCAGTGTAGGACCGTGCGGCGACAGTGGGTACGGGTATTTTCCAGCGGCCCCCGAGTGGGTTCTTAAAGCCCAACTGGGTCGCAGTAGATGTCGTTTTGAGGGCTCAAAACGACATTAACTGCGACCCAGTTGGGGTGTGAACCTACTACGCGGTGACGCCCAGTTTCTCCAGGATGAGCTCCCGGACGCGGCCCGCGTCGGCCTGGCCACGGGTGGCCTTCATGACGCCGCCAACGATCGCGCCGATGGCCTGCACCTTGCCGCCGCGGATCTTGTCCGCGACGTCGGGCTGCGCGGCGAGGGCTGCGTCGATGGCTTCCAGCAGGGGTCCGTCGTCGGACACGACGGCGAGGCCGCGCTTCTCCACGATCTGCGCCGGGGTGCCTTCCCCGGCGAGGACGCCGTCCAGCACCTGGGCTGCCATCTTGTTGTTGATCTTGCCGGCTTCCACCATCTGTGCGAGTTCCACGATGGTGGCGGGCTGGACGCCCAGCTGGCCGGGGTCAACGTCGGCTGCCTTGGCGCGGCCCACGATCTCGCCCATCCACCACTTCCGGGCCACAGAGGCGCTGGCACCGGCGGCGATGGTTTCCTCGATCTCGTCCAGGACCCCGGCGTTCACCACGTCACGGAATTCAAGGTCAGAGTAGCCCCAGTCGGCCTGCAGGCGCTTGCGGCGCTCGGCCGGCGGCTCGGGGAGGGTGGCACGAAGCTCTTCCACCCATTCACGGGACGCCACCACTGGGACCAGGTCCGGTTCCGGGAAGTAGCGGTAGTCGTCGGCGTCTGACTTGGGCCGGCCTGACGTGGTGGTGCGGGTGTCTTCGTGCCAGTGCCGGGTCTCCTGGACCACCGGGTTGCCGGCGTCCAGGACGGCGGCGTGGCGCTGGATCTCGTAGCGGACAGCGTGTTCGACGGCGCGCAGCGAGTTCACGTTTTTAGTCTCGGACCGGATGCCGAACCGTTCGCGGCCGTGCGGGCGGAGCGAGACGTTGGCGTCGCAGCGGACGTTGCCGCGTTCCATCCGGGCATCGGAGACACCGAGGTTCTTGACGATCTCGCGGACCGCTGCCACGTAGGCCTTGGCCAGTTCCGGTGCGCGGGCCCCGGCCCCTTCGATGGGCTTGGTGACGATTTCCACCAACGGCACGCCGGAGCGGTTGTAGTCCACCAGGGAGAAGTCGGCGCCCTGGATCCGGCCGGCGGCGCCGCCCATGTGGGTCAGCTTTCCGGCGTCCTCTTCCATGTGGGCGCGCTCGATCTCCACACGGAATACAGTGCCGTCGGCCAGTTCGATGTCCAGGTAGCCGTCGTACGCAATGGGGTCCTCGTACTGGGACGTTTGGAAGTTCTTGGGGGTGTCCGGGTAGAAGTACTGCTTCCGGGCAAACGTGCAGGACTCGGCGATCTTGCAGTTCAGCGCCAGGCCGATCTTGATGGAGGACTCGATGGCCGTCCGGTTGACCACCGGCAGTACGCCCGGAAGACCGAGGTCCACCTCGTTGACATTGGTGTTCGGCTCGTCGCCGAACACATTGGGCGCAGAGGAGAACATTTTGGTTTTGGTGTTGAGTTCCACGTGGACCTCAAACCCCAGGACGGGATCGTACTTCTCCATGGCTTCTTCGAAGCTCAGGATGGTGTCGGTGCTCATTATTTAGCCTCCTGGGTTTCGAGGGTGCCGGACGTGGCGAGTTCGGGGGCCTGCGCGAGCAGCGGTCCGCCCCACTTGGCTTCCAGCAGTGATTCCAGCACGGCACCTACGCGGTAGAGCCTTGCGTCCTCGCGGGCGGGGGCCAGCAGCTGGATACCGACGGGAAGCCCGTCCTCGTCCGCGAGGCCGCCCGGGAGGGACAGTCCGGGGACACCGGCCAGGTTGGCGGGGATGGTGGCGACGTCGTTGAGGTACATGGCCAGCGGATCGTCCAGCTTTTCGCCGAGCTTGAACGCCGTGGTGGGCGCCGTGGGGGAAATCAGGACATCCGCCTGCTCAAACGCGGCGTCGAAGTCGCGCTGAACCAGCGTGCGGACCTTCTGCGCCGAGCCGTAGTAGGCGTCGTAGTAGCCGGCACTCAGGGCATAGGTGCCCAGGATGATGCGGCGTTTGACCTCATCGCCGAAGCCTGCGGCGCGGGTAGCGGCCATCACCCGTTCAATGGTGAGCGGCGGATCGGCGGGCAGGACCCGCAAACCGAACCGGACGCCGTCGAACTTGGCCAGGTTGGAGGAGGCCTCGGAGGGCATGATCAGGTAGTAGGCACCGAGCGCGTACTGGAAGTTGGGGCAGGAGACCTCGACGATTTCCGCGCCGGCCTCCTTGAGCAGCTCCAGGGATTCGTTGAAGCGGCTTTCGACGCCGGCCTGGTAGCCCTCGCCGTGCAGCTCCTTGATGATGCCGATCCGCAGGCCTTCGACGTTGCCGGTCTTTGCGGCGGCGACGAGGTCGGCCAGCGGCTCGGGCAGCGAGGTGGAGTCGCGGGGATCGTGGCCGCCGATGACCTGGTGCAGGAGTGCGGAGTCCAGGACGGTCCGTGTGACCGGCCCGATCTGGTCCAGCGAGGAGGCCATGGCGATGGCGCCGTAGCGGGAGACGCTGCCGTAGGTGGGCTTCACGCCCACGGTGCCGGTCACGGCGCCGGGCTGGCGGATGGACCCGCCGGTGTCGGTGCCCAGGGCCAGCGGGGCTTCGAAAGCGGCGACGGCGGCAGCGGAACCGCCGCCGGAGCCGCCGGGGATCCGGTCCAGATCCCAGGGGTTGCGGGTGGGTCCGTACGCGGAGTGCTCCGTGGAGGACCCCATGGCGAACTCGTCCAGGTTGGTCTTGCCCAGGATGGGCATCTTCGCGGCCCGCAGCCGCTCCACGACGGTGGCGTCGTAGGGGCTGTGCCAGCCCTCGAGGATCTTCGAGCCGGCCGTGGTGGGCTGGCCGACCGTGACGATCAGGTCCTTGACGGCGATGGGGACGCCGGCCAGGTAGTGCAGGGCCTCAGCTTCAGCGCCGCCGGCGGCGCGGATGGCGTCAACCTCTGCGGCGACGGCGAGCGCTTCCTCCGCGTTGACGTGCAGGAAGGCGTTGACGCCGCGTTCCCCGCCGTCCACTGCGGCGATCCGGTCCAGGTACGCCTGGGTGGCTTCGACGGCGGTGACCTCACCGGCGCGGAGCTTCTCGGCAAGATCGGCTGCGGACAGGCGGATCAGGCCCTCGGCGGTGGTGTTCTGTTCAGTCATGGTCTTTATGCCTCATCCAGGATTGCCGGGACCTTGAAACGGTTGTCGTCCGAGTCCGGGGCTCCGGAGAGCGCCTGCTCGGCGCTGAACGTGTGCCCCACGACGTCCTCGCGGAAGACGTTCGTCAGCGGAATGGGGTGCGAGGTGGCCGGGACGTCGTCTCCGGCGGCTTCACTGACGGACTTGACCGAATCAACGATGACGGCGAGTTCTCCGGCCATCCTGTCCAGCTCTTGGGCACTCATCTCGATGTGAGCGAGCCGCGCGAGGTGCGCAACATCGTCACGGTTGATCGCAGCCATGGATCTCCCCTGCAAAGTTCGGATTGGTTTCCGATCCATTCTAGTGGGGAAACGCAGATGCCCGTCTGACGGCCCCCAGCGGGCGTCAGACGGGCACCTTTCGCTGCCGTTGGCCGGCCCCGGAGGGCCAGCCGCAGGCAGCAACAGACTAACCGATCCCGATGGCTCCGGTCAGCATGCCGATTCCCAGCATGACCAGGGACACCACGGCGGCGCGCCACAGGACCTTCTTGTGGTGGTCGCCGAGGTCCACCTTGGCGAGGGACACCAGCAGCAGGATGGCCGGCACCAGGGGGCTCTGCATGTGGAACGGCTGGCCGGTGATGGAGGCCCGTGCCATTTCGGCGGCGCCTATGCCGTAGTGCGCGGCGGTCTCGCTCAGGACCGGCAGGACGCCGAAGTAGAAGGCGTCGTTGCTCATGAAGAACGTCATCGGGATGCTGAGCAGGCCGGTGATGACTGCCATGAGCGGGCCCATGCTGGACGGGATGATCTGCACCAGCCAGGCGGACATGGCTTCCACCATGCCGGTGCCGGTGAGCACTCCGGTGAGGACGGACGCTGCCATGACCATGCTGACCACGGCCACGATCGAGGAGGAGTGTGCCACGAGCTGGGCGCCCTGGTCCTTGACCTTGGGGAAGTTGACCAGCAGGGCAATGGCGGAGCCCACCATGAAGACGTAGGGCAGCGGCACGAGGTCGGCGATGAGCATGGCCATGACGGCCACGGTCAGGCCCAGGTTGAACCAGAACAGCTTGGGGCGCAGCGTGCTGCGGTTGGGATCCAGTGCGGTGTCTGCCATGGCGGCGTCGTGGTCGTCTACGAGGGTCTCGGTGCGTTCGAGCACTGCCACGGAACCGCCTGCGGGGGCTGCCCCGCCGGGGGTGTTGCCCTTGTGTCCACGGCCTGCGCCGGAACCGGCGGCCGACCCGGCGGGAGCGCCGCCGTCGAACTCTGCTGCGGTATCGGGTACGCCCCAGATTTCAGGCTGGGTGCTGCGGAGGCGGTTGCGTTCCTGCAGGCCGAGGATCCAGGCGAAGACGAGGACCACAACGATGCCGCCGATCAGCGACGGAATCATGGGCACGAAGACATCGTTGACGTCGATCTTCAGGGCGGTGGCGGCGCGGGCCGTGGGACCACCCCAGGGGACGATGTTCATGGTGCCGTTGGCGAGGCCGGCGACGCAGGTGAGGACCACGGGGCTCATCTTCAGGCGCAGGTAGATCGGCAGCATGGCCGCGGTGGTGAGGATGAAGGTGGTGGAGCCGTCACCGTCCAGGGAGACTGCGGCGGCCAGCAGGGCGGTGCCCAGGACCACCTTGGCGGGGTCGTTGCCCAGCTTGCGGAGGATGAACTTCACCAGCGGGTCGAACAGCCCGACGTCGATCATCAGGCCGAAGTAGATGATGGCGAACATCAGCAGGGCTGCGGTGGACGTCATGGACTTCATCGAGTCCAGGACCATGTCCCCGATGCCGAGGCCGGCACCTGCGAAAAGGCCAAAAACGGTGGGGACGATGATCAGCGCCAGCACTGGCGTCAACTTCTTCGTCATGATCAGCACCATGAACACCGCGATCATGGCGAATCCAAGTATTACCAGCACAGCCGGCTCCTTCTTGTGAACGGCACCACAGCGTTGTGATGCGTGCTACAGACTTTAGGGTGGCGGGCGTCACGGCCGTGCCTTTGGCTCAATTGATTGGCATACTGCTTATTGGGAGCATTTTGCTCATTGTGCTCACGCGGTATCCGCCCTGACGATGCCGCGCAGAGGACGCCGTACCAGGAGGCCGTCCGGCCCGTGCCAGTCAAGGAGGATCATGCAGCGCTCCGTGCCGCGCCCACCGCTGCGGTTCTCCACCCAGACCCTCCTGTTGCAGCTGGGCGTAGTGCTTTTGGTGGTTCTGCTCAGCGCCGCGGTCCATACCTGGCTCACCTATGACCGAGTGGGCAGCGAAGCGGAAAACCAGGCCCTTACGCTGGCACGCACGGTGGCTTCGGACCCCGAGGTGCGCGCCGATGTGCTGGCCATCAGCGGTGAAGAAGGGACTCCCCCGGCGTCTGAGCTGGCGTCCGGTCCCCTGCAGGTTTCCGCGGAAGCGGCGCGCACCCGAACCGGAGCACTGTTCGTGGTGATCACCGACGAAGAGGGCATCCGCCTGGCCCACCCGGACCCCCAGCGGCTCGGCGAAAAGGTCAGTACCGATCCGTCCGAGGCGCTGTCGGGACAGGAAGTCACCACCCGGAACACTGGAACGCTGGGGGCATCGGCGGGAGCGAAGGTCCCCGTCTATGCCGCCGACAACTCCACTGTGGTGGGCGAGGTCAGCGTCGGCTACTCGATGGAAACGGTGGGCCAGAGCGTGGCCCGGGACATCGGCCCCGTGGCGCTGACCGCCGCCGGCGCCCTGCTGGCAGGCATCCTGGGCTCGTTCCTGCTGCGCCGCCGGCTGCAGCGGCTCACCCTGGGGCTGGAACCGGAGGAGATCAGCACGCTGGTCCACGACCAGGTGGCCGTGCTCCAGGGCGTGGACGACGGCGTCATTGGTGTCTCCGCCGACGGCCGGGTGAGCGTCTTCAACGCCGCGGCGCAGCGCATGCTCGGGCTGCCGGACCTGGCCGGCACACGCTGGGAGGACGCCCCGGTGCCGGACCAGCTGACCTCCCTGACCAGCCCGGACCGGCCGGCCGCCGATGCCGTAGAGCTGGTGGCCGGCGGGCGGGTGCTGGTGGCCAATGCCCGCAAGGCCCTGCACGGGCGCGAGGACCTGGGCTGGGTGGTGATGCTCAGGGACCGCACCGAACTGCAGGAACTCACCCGGCAGCTGGACGCCGTGGGCACCATGTCCACCGCTCTCCGCGCCCAGCGCCACGAATTCGCCAACCAGCTCCACACGCTGGCGGGTTTCATGAGCATCGGGCAGCACCGGCAGGCACGCGACTACCTCGCCACCCTGGCCGCCACCGGGCCGCTGAAATTCCCCGTGGAGCAGGCCGAGCTGCTCCAGGACCCCTACCTGCAGGCCTTCGTGGGCGCCAAGGGCGTGGAGGCCGATGAACGGGGCGTGTCCCTGCGGATCGGTCCCGAGACCCTGGTCCGGGGCCAGGTGACCGAGGCGCAGGACGTCACCACCGTGCTGGGCAACCTGATCGACAACGCGGTGAACGCGGCCGTGGCCGGTGCCGCAGCCGAGAAATGGGTTGAGCTTGAGGTACTGGACGAGCCGGGCGACGACGGCGGGACGCTGCACGTCGTGGTCGCGGACTCGGGTGACGGGCTGGCCGAGGGAACGGACACGGAAGCGGTGTTCGCCGAAGGGTTCACCACCGCCACGGGCGCGCTGAACAGAAACAACCGCAACGGCGGCGGGCAGGGCTTCGGGCTGGCCCTCGCCCGGCAACTGGCGCGCCGCCGGGGCGGGGACGTCACGGTACTGGACCGCGGCAGCAGCGGCGGGCCGGGCGCGGTGTTCATGGCCACCCTGCCGCACACCACCGCGGGCGCTGCCGCACAGACTTCCGATGAAGGAAAGGACCAGAATGGCTGACGACTTCCGGGTGCTGATCGTGGACGACGACTTCCACGTCGCCAAACTGCACGCCGCCTACGTGGACTCGGTGGCCGGGTTCCTGGCGCTGGCCCCTGTGGGAACGGCGTCACTGGCATTGCAGGCCATCCACAGCCTCCGGCCGGACCTGGTGCTGCTGGATGTCTACCTGCCGGACGCCTCGGGGCTGGACCTGCTGCAGCAGCTGGACGTGGACACCGTGATGCTCAGCGCAGCGTCGGACACCGCATCCGTCCGGGTGGCCTTCCGCCGCGGCGCCCTGGGTTACCTGCTGAAGCCGTTCACGGCAGATGCGTTGTCACAGCAGCTCCGGTCCTACGCCAGGTACCGGCGGCTGCTGGCCCAGCCGGGGGCCCTGGACCAGGAGTCCCTGGAACGGGCCAAGAGGTCGCTCATCCCGGGCGACGTCACGCCGTCGGCCAAACCGCGCTCCGCCACCGAGGCCGCCGTGCTGGATTCGCTGGAACCGGGCCAGCAGTACTCCGCCGCGGAGGTCGCGGCGCGGGTGGGCGTTTCGCGGGCCACGGCGCAACGGTACCTGTCATCGCTGGCGGACGATGGCGCCGTCGACATCCAGCTCCGGTACGGGACCACCGGCAGGCCGGAGCACCGCTATGGCCTGCCGGTGGCCTGACGCCGGTCCGGCAGCCAGGGCGGCTCAGGCGCTTTTCTGGGCCACCAGTTCGATTTCGACCAGCATTTTCGGGTCGAGGAACGGCAGGACGTGCACCAGGGACAGGGTGGGACGGACCTCGCCGAAGACCTCGCCATGGGCACGGCCGGCGTCTTCCCACTGGCTGATGTCCGTCAGGTACAGCTTGGACTGGACTACGTCCCCGTAGCCGAACCCGGCATCGGCGAGGACATCGCCCAGTTTCTGCAGGATGAACTGCGTCTGGGTGTAGAAGTCTTCGCCCACGATCCCGTTTTCGCCGCTTGCCGCGGTGGCCGAGATGTACAGGGTGTTGTCCACCTGGACGGCGCGGGAGTAGCCGAGGGACTGTTCCCAGACGGAACCGGTGCCGTAGGTTTTGCGCATAGCGGGGCCTTTCAACAATGGAATGCGGGTCGGCACCACTGTAGGGCGGCTACAGGTCCAGCCGGTAAACCAGCAGCTTTATGTCGGTTCCGGGCACAAGCCAGTCGCGTTCGGGGACCCGGCGGAAGCCCGTGGTGCGGTAGAGGCCGTGGGCGCTTTCCCAGGCCTGGCCCGTGGTGAGGGCTACGGCGTTGATGCCGGGAAGTGACCGGGCGTGCTCGATGATGGCCTCCACCATGGCCCGGCCGGCGCCGCTGCGCTGCACGGCGGGATCCACCACCAGCATCCGGAATTCGAGCTCATCCCGCAGGGCGATGTCCGCGTACGGCTCGCCCGCCAGCGCCAGGGTTACCGATCCCACCACCGCTCCCCCGCGTTCGGCGACCCAGATCGTCGCCTGGCCGGCGCGGTCCGCCACGTCCTGGACCTTGACCATGTAGGGGTGCGCGGCGTCCTCGAAGTAGCCGGCGGCCAGGTAGGAGTCGCGGGTGATGCGGGCAACGGCGTCGTAATCCGATTCGACGGCGCTGCGGATGGTTATCTGCGGATGCACCCGTCAATGGTAGTGCTGCCGGGCGTCCCGGCGGACGGAAACAGCCTTTTCCGTGATTGAACTATCACTCTGCGGCTACCGCCGGAGCCGGGTGTTGGGTCAGAGCGGGAACCTGCCAGAAAGCTCCAGGCCGGCAGCACAGGTCCAGGCGTCCAGCCGTTCCTGGTCTGAAGGGCCGCCGTCCAGGGGGCTGGTGAGCCGCGGACGCCGCACCCAGCACCCGGCTTCCTCGGCGATGAGGGCACCGGCCGAGAAGTCGTGCTCGTTCAGGCCCCGTTCCCCGTAGGCGTCGTGCGTCCCGTCGGCCACCATGCAGAGGTCCAGCGCCGCCGAGCCGAGCCGGCGGACGTCGGCGAAGCCGTCGGCCAGTTCGGCGAACTGGGCAGCCTGCTGGGACCGGACCGTGGGGTCGTAACTGAAGCCTGTGGCCAGGATCTGGCCAGTCCGGCCCGGCACCGGGCCGTCCAGCCGGGTGGTCCGGCCGCCTTCCTCCAGCCAGGCGCCGGTGCCGCGGGCAGCGTAGTAGACGCGGCCCAGGGCGGGGGCGTTGACGACGCCGGCCAGCCAGGCGCCGTCGGCATCGGCCACTGCCACGGAGGTGGCGTAGTAGACGATGTTCCGGATGAAGTTGGTGGTGCCGTCCAGCGGGTCGATGGACCAGCGGTAGCCGGTGGGGTTCGCGGGCCGGGTGGTCCCGTGTTCTTCCCCGGTGATGCTGTCTCCCGGGCGGGCGGCCGTGATGACCTCCCGCACGGCGTTTTCCGCCGCCAGGTCGAAGGCGGTGACCCAGTCGCCGGCCGCCCCCTTGTTGCTGACGCCCAGTGTTTCGCCGTTCCGTCCGGACAGGACCCGGGCTCCGGCCCGGGCCGCCTCCTTCGCGACGTCCAGGAATTCCTCCGGCCCGGTCATGCCTTCTCCTCCACTGCTGCTGCGTTCCCTTCTTCCAACGCGGCGCTCTCCTCCGAGGCGTCGTCGCCGTCGGCTTCCGCGGTGTCCCCCACCGCAGCGGGGCCGCCGTCGAGCAGCAGCCGGAACCCGTCTTCGTCCAGCACGCGGATCCCCAGCTGTTCCGCTTTGTCCAGCTTGGTGCCGGCGCTTTCACCGGCCACCACATAACTGGTGTTCTTCGAGACGGACCCGGAGGCCTTGCCGCCGCGGACCAGGATGGCTTCCTTGGCTTCGTCCCGGCTGAAGTTGGGCAGCGAGCCGGTCACCACCACGGTGAGCCCTTCCAGGGTGCGCGGCGTGGACTCGTCCCGCTCATCCTCCATCCGGACGCCGGCGGCGGCCCAGCGGTCCACAATTTCGCGGTGCCAGTCCTCGGCGAACCATTCCTTCAGCGCGGCAGCGATGGTGGGTCCCACCCCGTCGACGTGGGCCAGTTCTTCCTCGGAGGCAGCCCGGATCCCGTCCATGGTGCCGAAGGCCTGGGCGAGGGCGCGCGAAGCGCGGGGGCCCACGTGCCGGATGGACAGCGCCACCAAAACGCGCCACAGCGGCTGGCTCTTGGCCTTGTCCAGTTCCTTGAACAGCTTCTCCGTGCTGGCAGTGGGCTTTGACGGGGATTTGGCCGTGCCCTTGCTGTAGAAGTAGGGCACCAGCTCGTACTCGCCGGTGGCAACCCCCTTGGACCGCTTCTCGCGCCGGATCTTCACGTCGGCGAGGTCTTCCCGGGTGAGGTCGAACAGTGCGGCCTCCGATGTCAGCGGCGGCACGTCCGGCTCGGTGGGCTGCGTCAGCGCGATCGCGGCTTCCCAGCCCAGCGCCTCGATGTCGAACCCGCCCCGTCCGGCGAGGTGGAAGACCCGCTCGCGGAGCTGGGACGGGCAGGACTTCCCGTTGGGGCAGCGGATGTCCACGTCCCTTTCCTTGGCCGGTGCCAGCGGGGTGCCACAGGCCGGGCATACGGTAGGCATCACGAAATCGCGGACGGGCGGATCCTGCTGGTCGCGCAGGGCCAGGACGGGCCCCACGATTTCGGGGATGACGTCGCCTGCCTTGCGGAGGACCACGATGTCGCCGATTTTCACGCCCTTGGCCTTGACCACGTCCTGGTTGTGCAGGGTGGCCATCTCCACCGTGGAGCCGGCCACCTTGACCGGTTCCATCATGCCGAAGGGGGTCACCCTGCCGGTGCGGCCCACGTTGACCTGGATGTCGAGCAGCTTCGTGTGCACTTCCTCCGGCGGGTATTTGTAGGCCACCGCCCAGCGCGGCACGCGGGTGGTGTAGCCGAGGGCCCGCTGGGTGGCGAAGTGGTCCACCTTGATGACGATGCCGTCGATTTCGTGAAGGAGTTTGTGGCGCTGCTCGCCGTACTTGCTGATAAACCCCAGAACGTCGGCGCGGGCCTCCAGCACCTCGAAGTAGGGGCTGACGGGCAGGCCCCATTCCTTGAGCAGGGCGTAGGTTTCGGACTGGCTGCGGGCGTCGAGGCCTTCCCGGGCACCGATGCCGTGGACGAACATCTTCAGCGGCCGCTTGGCGGTTTCTGCCGGGTCCTTCTGCCGGAGCGAGCCTGCCGCGGCGTTCCGGGGGTTGGCCAGCGGGGCCTTGCCCGCTTCGATCAGTGCCTCGTTGAATTCGGCAAACGCCTTGGAGGGGATGAACACTTCACCGCGGACTTCCACTTCCGCCGGGTAGCCTTCCCCGCGCAACTGCTGCGGGATTTCCTTGATGGTGAGGACGTTGTGGGTGATGTCCTCACCCGTGGTGCCGTCGCCGCGGGTGGCAGCGCGGACCAGTTTCCCGTCGCGGTAAAGCAGGTTGACGGCGAGCCCGTCGATCTTAAGTTCGGTCAGCCAGGCGGCCTTGGCGGTGCCATCCCCCAGTTTGGCGATGCTGGCTTCGGCCCGGTTGAGCCAGGCTTCAAGCTCCTCGATCGAGAAGACGTCCTCGAGGCTGTACATCCGCTGCAGGTGTTCGACGGCCGCAAAGGCTGCCGAGGCTTCCCCGCCCACTTCCTGGGTGGGCGAATCATTGGCCACAAGTTCCGGATGCAGCGCCTCGATTTCTTCCAGGCGGCGGAACAGGGTGTCGAACTCAGCATCGGACACCAAGGGTGCGTCGTCCTGGTAGTACGCGAACCTGTACTTCCTGATGAGGTCCGACAGGTTCTCGTATTCCTCCCGGATGGCATCGGACGGGATGCTTTCACGTCCGTTCTGCGCGGCGGTCCCGGTGGCGGTCTGTTGTGCGGTGCCTTCTCCTGTGCTCACAGACCTATCTTGCCCTACCGGTGCGACAGCCAGCCGTGTCAGTGCGTGCGCGGGCGGTTCCTGATCCACCAGGTGAACGCACCTCCGCCGGCGCCCACCAGCAGGACGCCCGCGGCCACCACGGGAAGGTCGAGGCCGCCGCGGCCGGACATTTCCGCGCGGGACACGGCTGCGGCCTGGGTTGCCTTGGCGGATGTGGTCACCGGAGTATCCCAGCCGGAGTCCGACGAGGGCGCCGCGGCCGTGGGGGCGGCGCCGCCCGGGCTGGTGCCTGGAACGGACGGGACCGGCAACGTTTCGGGGTTCGTGCCGTCGGTGCCCGGGCCACCTGTCACGGTGGGGCCGTTGGTCGGCGGCGGCGCCGCGGGACCCGTGGATGCAGGGGCAGCCGACGTCGGCAGGACCGGCTGGGGCGCAGGAGTGGTCGGTGTCGGTGAGCCGGGCCGGTCGGACGGCTTCGTCCTGGTGGGCCGGACGGGCTCGGTGGCCGGGCTGGTGGGTTCCTGGCTGCAGTCGTCCTCGCAGCCGGGCGCGGTGGTGGCGGTCGGCGATCCTGTGGGTTCAGGTGAATCAGCCAGCGCGGCGCCTCCGGCGGGGAGTGTTATCGAAGCGGCCAGGACGGCTGCGGACGCTGTGGCCAGGACCGCGCGAAGCGCCGGAGAAGAGGGGGGCATTGTTACCTTTCAGGGCCCGCAGTCCCCCCCGCTGCGGCTATCTGGTTCCTTTCCAGTCTTCTACAACGCGCCGAAGGGCCGCAAATCCATCGATTGTGCGGCCCTCCCGTGATATGCGCTTCAGTCCCGGTTTTCCGGCGGCAGCGCCACCTGGATTTTCCGGGCCTTTCCGCGGCCCACAATGTACCCGCGGCCGGGGATGAATTCGGGGCTGACCCGTCCCAGCGACGTGTTCAGCAGGCTGTCGCCCTCGATGTCACCGGGGTTGAGCAGCAGGCCCCGGCGGCCGGACTTGAACGGCTGGGCAAGCTGCCAGGCCGAGGACCAGGTGGACGACTCGGACTCGCCAACCACCCACTGATCAGCCTTGATGGAGGCCGTGACCAGCTGGGCCATGCCGGATTCGGCCATAGTGTCGGTGAACTCCGTCAAGCCCTCGATGAAGATGGCCAGCCGTCCCGGGTTGCCGGAGGAGTGCTCCACCAGGTCCTCCACCACGTCGGCGAGGTCGTCCGGACCCACCACTGAGCGGTTCCACAGCGGCAGTGAGGCCACTGCGGAACGGCGGGCACCGATGTAGATCAGTTCCACCTCCGGGTTGGAGCGGCGGAGGGCATAGGCGAGGGTGACCAATGCCACGGTCCGGCCGGCGCCCGGAGGGCCGCCCACCAGCAGAGGTCCGCGGGCCATGATCTCGGCGGGCTGGAGTGTTTCGTCGTCGACGCCGATGACCGGCAGTTCCGGACTGCCGGCGGGAAGGACGTCCAGGTCCACCTGGTCCGGGAGCCGCTCGATGCCGGGGGCGGTGTCCAGCCCCTGGCGGAGCATCGCTTCACTGAGCTTGTGGACTTCGCGCGCCTGGAGCGCCAGGTTGGAGTTCCCGCCCAGCACGGCAAGCTGGACCTCCAGCCCGTCCAGCAGACCGCGCCCCGGCGGAGACGTGGCGCCGAGGACATCCCGGGGAACGTCCATCGAAATGTAATCGTCCTCGGAGGACATGCGCAGCACCAGGCGCCGCTGGATGGAGGCGAGCAGCGATGCCGGGACGGCGTTGGGACGGTCTCCGGAGACCACCAGGTGGATTCCGAGGGTGCGGCCGTCGGTGGCCAGCTGGAGGAAGATGTCCCACAGCCCGGACAGGCGGCTGTGTTCGTAGGCTTCGCGGAACGCGGACATGCCGTCCACCAGCACGAAGATCCGCTTTTCGTCCGGCCGGTTGGCCAGCCTGCGGTACTCGACGATGGTGGACGCCCGGACCTCGGCGAAACGGGCGGAACGCTGTTCGGCGATGTCCCGCAGCAGGCGCAAGAGCCTCCCCACGCGTTCGACGTCGTCGCCATTGATGACCTCGCCCACGTGCGGCAGTTCTTCGAGCATCCGCAGGCCTGACGAGCCGCAGTCGATGCCGTACACGTGCACGGGGCCGCCGCGGGGCGTCACCGCCGCAGCGATGGCAATGCCGCGCAGCGCGGCGGACTTGCCCGAGCCGCCCGTGCCATAGATGGCCATGTTGCCGTCCCGGTCCGGTTCGTAGAACACGGTGGGCTGGTCCTGACGGACCGGGTCATCGGCCACGCCAAGGAGCAGCTGCTCGTCCGTACGGGGGTTGGGCAGCTTGGAGAAATCGTAAGTCTTGGCAAGCTCGTCCAGCCACGGCTTGCGGGGCGGGGCGATGGCAAGGACGTCCGCCGCCCGCACGATGTTGGCAGTCATCCGGGCAATGTCGTTGGGCCCTGCGGGTTCGGCCGCGGCAGGCTTTTCCGGCGCCGGCGCCTCCCAGCTTGAGCCCGAGCCGAAGGCCATCTCCACAATGTCGATCTGCGGCCGCTGCGGTTTCTCGGTGGTCCAGCCGCCGGCGTAGCCGGTCTGGAAACCCTGGATCCTGCCCGGGCCGGTCTTCGCGGCTCCGCGGCCCGGAATACCCGGATCGAAATACGCCGCATCCGGGACTCCCAGGATGTCCGTGGCGTCATCCTCGTCTGCCATGCGCAGCGCCACGCGCAGGTTGGTGTTGGCGCGCAGGCTGTCCTTGATAACACCGGCCGGGCGCTGGGTGGCAAGGATGAGGTGCAGGCCCAGCGACCGTCCGCGGGCGGCCACATCCACTACGCCGTCCACGAACTCGGGAACTTCGTTGGCGAGCGCCGCGAATTCGTCCACGATGATGATGAGGTACGGCGGCGCGTCCGGATCGGCTTCGCGCTGCAGGGCCAGCAGGTCCTTCGCCTTTTTCCGGTTCAGCAGCTGCTCGCGGTAGTGGAGCTCCGCGCGCAGCGATGTCAGTGCCCGCCGTACCAGGTGCGGGGACAGGTCGGTGACCAGGCCCACGGTATGCGGCAGGTTGATGCAGTCGGCGAACGCAGCACCGCCCTTATAGTCCACGAACAGGAAGCTGACCCGGTCCGGGCTGTAGGCGGATGCCATGCCCATCACCCAGGACTGCAGGAACTCTGACTTGCCGGCACCGGTGGTACCGCCCACCAGGGCGTGCGGCCCTTCGTTCTTGAGGTCCAGGTACAGCGGTTCAATGCCCTTGGATCCCACCAGGGCGCGGAGCGTGCCGTTGTCCTTGCGGTTGGCCACGGCGGAGGAGTGCACGGAGTTGTTTTCCGACCAGCGCTCGGCCACGGCCTGCGGGTTGTCCAGGAAGTCTTTGCCGATCAGGGTGGCGTAGGAGACAGCGCGGGGCAGGTCGGAGTCATCGTTGACGGGCTTGCCCACGTCGACCACCGGCGCGAGCATGCGGGCCAGCTGGCCGGCCAGCCCGGCGTCGACGCTTTCGCAGCTCACCGGGTAGGTGTGCCGGCCCAGGCGGACCTGGCCGGTGGTGGTGCCGTGGTCGCCGTCCACCACCATGAAGTCCCGGCAGGCAGCCGGAAGGGCCTGGATGTCGGTGGCCACCCACATGACGTGCACGCCTGAGTCCGGTCCCCGCTCAGCGAGCCGGGTGAGGCGCCCGCGGTCCACCGGCGCGTCGTCCTCCACGATCAGCAGCACTGTGGGCAGCACGGGTGCTTCGAGCTCGTGCTTGGCGGGGTCCATCTCCTGGCGCAGCTCAGGTGCCTGCCGCTTCACCGCCGCCTCCCGCGCGTCAAGCAGGTCTTCAAGCCGGGCCAGCAGTGATGAGCCGCCGGCGGACCCGGCGGCCAGGTGGTCTCCGGAAAGTGGGCTGTGGCCCGAGCCGACGTGCGGCAGCCACTGCAGCCAGTCCCAGCGCTCCCGGGACTGCGCCGAGGTGATGGCCGTGAGGACCACTTCCGCGGGCGAGTGGAGGCCCACCAGCTGCAGGACGATTCCGCGGGCCACGTCATCCACCAGGCCACGGGCGCCGGCAATGCCCAGGGACCCGGAGGTGCGCAGCTGCGAGACGATGGGGACGCCTTCAATCTCCCGGAACTGTTTCAGGCAGTCCTGGATCTCCCGGGCGTACTGCACCTCAGTGTCGTTGTTGGACGGTTCTTCGAGGCGGACCCGGGAGGGTGCGGTGCCCAGCCCGAACCGCAGCCCCAGGAAGGTTTTGTGTTCGGGGCGGTGCGTCCACAGCAGGGGGCCGAGCTTGTAGATCGCGTCCACGGTGTCGTTGACGGACGGCGCTTCCTGCAGCCGGACGGCACGCTCCACCTTCTGCAGCTCGGTGATGTCCTCCCGGAAGGCGGCCATCGATGCGCGGAAGTGCTTGTGGCCTTCCTTCTGCTGCTTCCTGTTGCGCATCTTCTGGTCCACGTAGTGGCCAATGATGAACAGCGGCATCATCATCATGAAGATCACGGAAAGCGGGTTGCGGGTGACCGCGAAGATGACTCCGCCCATCATCAGCGGCGCAATCAGCATGATGTAAGGGAAGGGGTGGTCCTCCGGCCGTTTGGGCCCGGACGGGACCACGCGCTTGGGTTCCTCGAACCGCGGAACCACCCGGGGCGAACGGTTGAAGTCCACCAGGGGCGACGTCGGTGCTGCCGCCCGGTTGTGGCCCAGCGGCACCACCGTGACGGTGGTGTCGCCCAGGGTGACGGTGTCGGACGAATTGAGCCGTGCCCGGGTCACCGGCAGGCCATCCATGAGCAGGCCGTTGGCGGAGTTGGTGTCAACGATTTCGACGCCCTCGGCCACCGTGATGCGGGCATGCCGCTTGGAGGTCAGGGGGTCGGTGAGTCTGATGTCCACGTCCCGGTCCCGGCCGATGTAGCTGGTGCCGGTGGGCAGCGAAAATTCCTTGCCGACGTCGGGCCCGGACAGCACGCGCAAGGTGGCCGCGGCAGGACCGCGTCCGGCGCCGGCCTCATGGAACTGGTCGCTGACCTGGGCCAGCGAAACCACCGAGCCAGGCCGCAGGCCGGACTCCAGGAGGTTGTCCTCCCTGGCCAGGACGTTGCCGCTGATGCCGCCGCCAACGAACGCTTCCTCGATGCGCAGGGACAGGTTCTCCGGTGCGGGGCGTCCCTTTCGGTCCGGGTCCGCAGCCCAAAGGACGGTGGCAATGTCCGCCACCGTGGCCAGGCCGTCCACGGTGACAGCCAGGTCCTTGGTTTCCGCCGGGTCCCGGCGGAGTGTCAGCCGGATCCTCATCCTTCGTCCACGCCCCTCATCTTTTCCAGCAGGTACAGGTCATCGGGGGTCACCAGGTGGGAGGTGACGGCGTGCTCCACCAGGCGGGCACGCCGGTTGGTGGCAAGCTTGCCGCCGCCGCCGCGCAGGCCCACCACGCCCACGCGGTCTAGTTTGTCGCAGACGTTATCGAGTTTGCGGTTGAACCGGGTCAGCGCCCAGCCAAGGGTCTTCGCGGCGGCAGCGGACGACGGGATGGCACTGAAGCCGGTCCCCTCGCGCCGCAGCATGGGCTCCGCCAGAGCCACGATCAGTGCCTTCTGGGAATCGGTGAACACCACCGGGCCGATGGTGGTATCGCCGCTGCTGTCACCGTCCCTGGCTTCCTGCCGGAAGGACGGGGTCTTCAGGTGGACGGCAAACTCGTAGGTGGTGGGTCCGGCCGTAAAGATGATGTTGGTGTGGCTGAAGACCAGCGGGATCCGGGCGCCCGGAGCCAGCCAGGCCTGCATCCCGCCGGACGCGTCAGCCACCGTGGCGGACAGCATGCCGCCCACGTTGCTGAGCCACCAGATGCCGTCGTAGCGTGCAACCTGCAGGAACTGCCGGTGCAGGTACGGATTGTCGTCCACCTCAAGATCGCCCTCGCGGCCGATGTTGAAGACGTCCTCATCCGAGGGCTCGTACCATTCACCACAGAAATCTATTGCTAGATCCCCCATATTCTGTGCCTCCTCAAGAGCGAAAGTATCAATGCGGCCGGCATGCTTGCCGGCACAACGGACTGGCCGGCGGCGTGCCGGCCGTCATGAGCCGGTGCAGGCGATGGAACCCTGTTCCAGCGGGGAGAACGCGCCGTCGGTGCGGACGATCATCACCTGGACGCAGGTCTGCCCGGAGGGGTTTGCCTTGACCTGGACCGGCGGCTGCGCCACTGACTGGAACTCGCCGCCACCGCCGATGGTGTAGACACGCCATTTGTAGCTGTCGCCGTCCTTGGGCTGCGGGTTCTTCCAGGTGAACGCCACGTTGCCGTCGCTGCCCGCGGCCCCTGCCAGCCCTTCGACGTCGGGGACGGTTCCGTTATCCAGGGCGTCCGCGGGCGGCTTGGATACCTGCTGGGTCTCCACCACCTTGGGCGTCCCGCCGCCGGAGTTGGCCGCCACGATGCCTACCACCGCAGCAAGGGCCAGGATGGTGCCGCCGGCTATGGCGAGCCACAGGTTCCGCTTGCCGTGGTCCTGCTCCGGCGCTTCCCCTGGCCCTTCGGCCTGCCGGTCACTTGCCGCGGGCCGGTGGACGGTGGCGTCGGCGGAGCTGGTGTGTGCGTCTTCGGCGCCGTGGCCCGGCGCCCCATAGTTGGGCTGGGTGCCGCCGCTGCCGCGCAGGACGGTGGACTGGGACCATTCGTGCGGGCCGTCGTCGTCCGTTGCCTCCTTGCCGAAGATGCTCCCGGGGACACGGGCCTGCGTTGCCGCGTTGCGTCCTTCCGCCGTAGCGGGCGGCCAGGTTCCGCCGGCGGGGGCGGTGAAGCGCGACGGCGGCGCGCCGGTTTGGCTGTCCGGGCCCGCCGTGGTGTTTCCGGTGCCGGGGCCTCCTGCCCCGGAGCCGGGAGCCTGCGGCCACGTGCGCGCCGGGAAGGTGGGGGCGCTGCCGGTCCGCTCCGGGTCGATCGACGCGATGCTCCGGACCCGGGTCTCCTCGGTGCCCTCGTCCGGGTGGTTCTCCTCCTGCTGAGGTTCTTCGAGGACCTCGAAGGGGGTGACGGAGAGGTTCAGCTCCGCCTGGATGCGCTGCAGGGCAAGGGCGAACGCGTGCGCGGAGGAATACCGCGACTGGGGCGACTTGGCCATGGCGGTGGCCAGGGCAAGCTCCAGGGATTCGGGCACGTCCGCGCGGCCCAGGCGCGGAAGCGCGGTGTTGCTGATGCGGTTGATCAGTTCGCGCTGGGAGTTGTCCGCGCCGGGCATCACAAACGGCGAGCGGCCCGCCAGGAGTGTGTAGAGCGTGGCGCCGAGGGCCCACACGTCCACCATGATTCCGTCAACACTGCCGCCACGGAACTGTTCGGGCGGGGACCAGGGAATGGACATGCCGGAGTCGTCGTCGCTGTCACCGGCAAGGGTGCCGGAAATGCCGAAGTCGGTCAGCGCAGGGCGGTTGTAGTCCGTCACCAGGATGTTGGCTGGCTTGATGTCGCGGTGGGCAATGCCCGCCCGGTGGGCCGTTTCGACGGCGGAGGCCACCTGGATGCCGACGGCCAGAACCTCATCCACGCTGAACCGCTGGCGGCGGTAGCGCACGTCCAGGCTGGGCCGGGAGCAGTACTCCATGGCCAGGTACGAGTGCCCGTCATCCGTCACTTCCGCTTCGAAGATGGTGACGATGTAGGGGTGGGAGGACAGCTGGGCCATCAGGTTGGCCTCGGACTCGAAGCGGCGGCGGGCGCCCTCGGTCTTCAGGTCCGAGAGCAGTACCTTCACGGCCACCTTGCGGCGCGGCCTGTCCTGCTCATAAAGGTAGACGTCGGAGAACCCGCCGGAACCGAGCAGGCTGATGTAAGTGAACCCCGGGATGCGGGGCGGCGGCGCCACAGGCCGTTTGGAACTCAAGGAATCTCCTCAAAACGCAGCGAGATGTTGTCGCCCAGCTCGGCGATGTCACCGTCCAGCAGGATGGCCATCTCGTTCTGGGCCAGGCGCCGCGGGGGCTGCCCCTGCCGCACCAGGACTGTGCCGTTGGTTGCCTTAACGTCGCACAGCATGACGTGCCAGCCTTCCAGCCGGACCTCCACATGGGACCTTGAGATGTCGCCGCCGGGGCTGGGTACCTGGACCAGGCGCGGCATGCCACCGCCCTGGACGCGGGAGACTGATGGCTGCCGGCCGATCACCAGGGACTGGTCAAGGTCCAGCAGTTCCCCTGTGGACAGGCGCATCCGGCCCAGGCGTGGGCGGCCCACCTGCACGGCGTCCTGGGGCAGGGACGCCCCGCACTCGGTGCAGGCCGAGCGGATGGGCGGGTTGGCATGACCCTGCGGGCACACCCGGGCCAACACCAGCGGACCGCTGGCCGGAGCTGAGCCGTCCGTACCCGGCACGCCCGAAGTGGCGGGTGCCTGCTGGGCGGTGGAGACGCTGCTTTTCATGACCGTCTGGCCGTCATGGTCATCGTCAAAGCCGGTGGCGGATGGCCCTGCCCCCGGTGCAGCAGGGTAACTGGCCGGCTGGGCGGTTCCCGGCTGCGATTCCGGCTTAGGCGCTCCGAAAGCCGGCGGTGCTGCAGGCGGGGCCCCAGTCGAAGCCGGTGCCGGGGTGAACGGCTCCGGGG
Source organism: Pseudarthrobacter sp. 1G09 (assembly GCF_050038305.1). NCBI lineage: Bacteria > Bacillati > Actinomycetota > Actinomycetes > Micrococcales > Micrococcaceae > Pseudarthrobacter > Pseudarthrobacter sp. 1G09. The sequence continues at coordinate 1,613,250 of NZ_CP188306.1, read as the reverse complement.
CAGGTGCTTGCACGTTCCCCGCTCCACCGGTCCGCCAGGGCACTGACTCAATGAGCAGTCCGGCGGCCGGCTTGGGTGCTGCAACAGGAGGAAGACCTGCACCGTCCGCTTCGTCGTGCGGCAACGGATGCTCCGGTACCTGCTGTTCAGCAGCGTCCGCGTCGGCTTCGATGGCAGCCTGCGGGGCCGCGGCCTCGATGGCGGGTGCGGACTCGTGGTCATCTTCGGCCGGTTCCTCGCGGACCGCAGCATCCTCGATGTTCCGCATGACCGTCCGCTCCCACAGGTGGTCATAGGAACTGGTCAGGTCGATGGCTGCAGGCAGGTCAGCTGCCCCGGGAACTGCCGATTCGGCATCACGGTCAGCGTCGCCGTCCATGTCCAGTCCGGTGGCTTCCGCATCAGGGCTGCCTGTTTCACCAGAGGCTTTGTCCGCTGCGCCGTCTTCGACGGAACCATTTGCAGCAGGATCATTGTCGACGGAGCCGGCTTCGCCTGTACCGGCCTGTTGCGCGCCGCCGTGATCGGCATATTCGCCGTCCTCGTCCAGGACGGCGTACACGGTCTCGACGGAAACCTCTGCCTGGCCCGGCGCGATGGCCCTTTCCGGCAAAGCCACATCTCCGGCGTCCGGGGCACCGGGATCAGCGGCCTGGCCGGCAACAGAATCGCTGGCGCTGGCGGCCTCCGGGACGACTTCAGCGGTACCGGTCGAATCGACGGCAACAGCCGCCACCGCGATGTCCGCGGCAGACTCGGCCGCAGTGTCAGCGGCGGTCTCGGGCGCAGATTCCTCGGCGGCCTCAGGCGCCAGGACCGTTGCCGCACGGGCAGCATCAGGAGCTTCCAGCGCGCCCTGCCCGGCATCAGCGCCGAGGCGGATCGCCTGCAGCAGCACCATGCCCTCCCCCAGCCGCAGCTCGGGCTGTCCGGTGTCGCCTGCGCCCGGGATCATCAGGGTGCAGGCACCGGGAACGGCAAAACTGCGTTCGCTCCAGGTGGTGACGTCACGGCCGTTAAGCTCCGCAGGTCCCGCCGGTGTTTCGACAGAGAGTTCAAGGCCGCCCCGAAGGAACACCCGCAGCGGCCCTGTGAAGTCGAGGATGGCGAACGGCGGAATGCGGGACAGGTTGCCGCCGGCGCTGCCGGTGATGGCCTGCAGGACTTCGTAGACTTCGGTCTTCCCGGCGATGAGGTTCCACACGGAATCGGCGAGGGCAGGCGGCGTATCTGGTCCGAGGATGACCGCCGTGTGGGAACGGACGATGCCCAGCCAGGTGCCGGGGACGTAGCTGGTGCCGGTCATCGCGGGACCTCCGTGCCGTCGTCGGGATTCTGGCCTGCGGCCTGTTCACGCCCGGCCACGCCTTCCTGCGCTGCAGAGTCTTCCCGCGCTGCAGGCTTTTCCTGCCCTGCGTTGTCCTCCTGTTGGGGAAGAGGCTGGGTTGTGGCCTGCACGGCTTGTCCGCGGGGCAGCGTTACCTCGTCTTCAGCCGACGGGTCCCGCCGAGGAGCGGTGGTGGCTGCGCCGGCGTCGTTCAGGACGTTGCGGGCATCCACCACGATCACGGTGATGTTGTCCCGGCCGCCGCTGCGCAGCGCGGCCTGGATCAGGGCGTCGACGGCGTCCTGGGGATGGCCGGCAGTGCTGAGGATGCGGTGGATGTGCTCGTCGGTCAGTTCGGAGGTGAGGCCGTCGGAACAGACCATCACCCGGTCCCCTTCCTCCACCGGAAGGAGCCAGTAGTCCGCCTCGGTTTCGTCCCCGGTGCCCAGCGCCCTGGTGACAACATGGCGGCGGGGATGCACCGTGGCCTGCTGGGGCGTGATTTCGCCGGCGTCCACGAGTTCCTGGACTTCGGAGTGGTCCACGCTGATCTGTTCGAACCGGCCCTGGCTGAGGCGGTAGGTACGTGAGTCGCCGATGTTCATGACCAGCCAGTAGGGCATGCCCATCTGTTCCACCACCACGGCACCGGTCAGCGTGGTTCCCGCCCGGGCACCCGTGGCTTCCCTGATGGAGTTGTCCGCGCGCAGCAGGTACTGCTGCAGGACCGCGGCCGTGACGCTCCGGTCCCCGGTGGACAGCTGCGGAATCGCTGCCAGGGTCCTGACGCACATGCCGCTGGCAATTTCGCCGGCCTCGTGGCCGCCCATGCCGTCGGCAACGGCGAAGACCGGATCCGACGCGATGAAGGAATCCTCATTCAGCTCGCGGCGGAGTCCCCGGTCCGTCCCGTAGCCGCAGTTGAGGCTCAGGCCCGGGCCCGGCTGCGTGGTGGAGGGAACACTGGCGGGCTGTTGGTTCATGCCTGTCCTAGGTAAAAGGTCCGGTCGCCAAAGTGGACGCTGGAACCGGGGGAAACGAACGTCGGGACACCTGCCGCAAGGGGCGTGCGGAGTCCGTCGGGCGTGGTCACGGCACTGCCGTTGGTGGAGTTCCGGTCGGTCACCCAGATGCCCGCACCGTCAGTAAGAACGTGCAGGTGGGTCTTGGAGATGGACCGTCCGGGGTCGTCGACGGCGAGGAGCTGGGCATGCTGTTCGCCCGCGGAGCCCACGGGGTTGCGGCCCACCAGGACGCTGCGGTCGAGCTGGAAGTCGCGGCCGTCGTCGAGCCTGATCCGCAGCACGGCGACAGGCGCCGGGCCGGCGGTGCCGGGGCGCACCTGGGTGCGTTCGACGTCGTCGTCCGCGTGCGGCTGCCCAGGCAACTGCTGCCCGGCAAACTGCTGTCCCGTGCCCGCTGGCGCGGCGGACTGCTGCCCGGACTGCCACGCGGGCGGCGCCGGAGTACCCGGCGGCGCAAAGGATGCGGGCGACGTGTAGGACACAGTCTGCGCGGGGGTGGTCCGGCCCTCAGGCTGGATGGCCGGAGCCGGGTGGGTCTGGACCGGCGCTGCAGCGGGCGCCGCGGGCACCTGATAGGCCTGCTGCTGACCTTGAGCCTGCGGCACCTGTGCCTGCTGTGCTGCTCCGGCCGGCGCCTGGGGGGCGATGACCTGGGGCGCGCGGGCCCCCGCGACGGGCGAGAGCACCTGCTGGACGGGCGGCAGGTCCAGCGGCGCGAAGCTGTACGGGCCCTGGATGCCGCCCGTGGTGATCGGATCTCGGCCGGCCTTGACGTCGAAAACGAGCGTCTTGGCGGCATTGTCGTGCCAGCCGCGCAGGCGCCCGTCCTTGTCCCAGTTGTTGGAGACCACTACCAGCACGGCCCAAACGGCCGCCACCAGGAGCAGCGGCCCCAGGATGAAGAAAGCGGCGTCGAACCACTTGAAGACCACCACGAGGACGGCTCCAATGAGTGTCAGCAGGATGCCGGCACCGGTCAGCAGGCCCCGCACGAACACCCCACCGGCGCCGGGCGCATAACCGTCATTGTCGGTGCTGCGGATCCCCATCAGGAGGTTGCCGGGCGTTTTGCCCGTCCGGGCTTCCAGCCCCGTCAGCACGGCTGCGTAAACCAGGGTGATGCCCAGGCCAATGCCGCCGAACAGCACCAGGGAGGCGGTGTCGTAAATGATGAAGCCCCCGCTGCGGGTGCGGGTGATCCCTGCAAAGCCAATGGCGAAGGTCACTACCAGGACCGCCAGCGGGAACAGCCAGTCAACGACGGCAGCCCCGAGCCGCTTGCCCGCTGTTGCCGGGACAAGCTGAAGGTTTCCTGCCATTCCTGTTCCTCCCCCTGGCGCGGACGCCCCTGCCGGACCTGCGGTGCTCCCCTGCACCGCTGCCGCGTTCGCGATGCCCGCGGCAGAAGTTGCCTGGGGCATTTGTACTACCGGGATAGTACCGGGAATCGGCGGCCGGTGCGCGGCAACTGGCGCCGCCCGGACGTCCGTCCCCGGGTACGGCGCGGTGCCGGCGCCGGGCTGGGCGCCGGGCTGGGAGCCGGGGTTGGGGGCGGCACCGGGCCCGGTAGCCTGCTCCTGGTTGCGGAGGCTCCGTGCCGACCGGTTGGGCAGCGGCGCCCCGCATGAGGTGCAGAAAGCGGCGCCCGTGCGGATGTTTTGCTGGCAGCGCGGGCAGCGCTCGGCATTGGGGGTCACTCTGGTTTGGGTCCTTGCGTTGGAGGTTCTTCAGGGGAGGGTGCGCCGGTGCCGGCCGGTGGCGCGCCGGGACTGTCCGCGGGGGGCCCGGCAGGCGGACGACGGCGGCCCACGGCTTTCCCGAACGGCAGTGCCGGAAGTTTGAACCGGCGTCCGCCGTTGCCGGCGCCGTCCTTCGTGTTCAGGGCGGTGCGAGCGTCGGAAAGGAGCGACCGCGGTGAGAACCGTGCTTGCTGGCGGCGCCAGAAGCCCACCGTGGCAGTCATTTCCTTCAGCGACCCGTCCACGATGGTCCAGTACTCACGCACCTCGTCCTCGCTGGGCTGCCCGGCGCCGAAGATCGAGGCGTCCGCCCGCCGCGCCAGCGTGGTGGTGGCGGACTGACTGCCCGGGAACGCCTCGGCCAGGACCGCGGCGCTCTCCCGGCGCGTGGCCCGGGTGTCAACTGCGGCACCCATGTCGGTCGCCAGGCTGACCACTTCACTCCATCCCCCGCCCACACGCTGGGCGGGGTCACCGGCGCTGAAACGCGACTTCCGGCGTCGTGATTTCAACAACGCGACCAGCAGCAGCGGCAACGCGAGGATGGCCAGCGGGATGAGTGCCACACCCAGGGCACTGAGCAGCGCACCCCAGAAGAGCCAGGGGTTGTTTTTCTTCTGGTCCGCGTCCAGCGCATCCGGCGAAGAGTCCGGCGGAAGGTCGGCCGGTTCCTGCGGCGGGGGCGGCGGCTGCAGCACCTGCGGCTTGGGCTTGGACTTGTTCTCCGGGTCCGGCGGGATGGGAACGTTGTCCTTGGGCGGGGTGGGATCAAAACTGACCCAGCCAACGCGTTCGAACGCGACTTCCACCCAGGCGTGGACGTTCTTGCCGGTGATCTTGACCTCGCCGGCACCGTTCTCGGGACTTGTGGGGTCCGGGTAGAAGCCCATGACCACCCGGGACGGGATGCCCAGGTGGCGCAGCATCAGGGACATCGCCACGGCGTACTGTTCGTCGTCGCCCAGCATCTGCTTGGCCGTCAGCAGGTTGCGGATGCGTGCGGAGCCGTGGCCGGAGACGCTGGGGAGCTGCCCTTCGCTGACCAGGCCGTTGCTGAAGGCGCCGGTCTTCTGGAAGTGGGCCTCGATCTGGCGGACCCGGTCGATGGCGGTCGGAGCGTCGGCGGACAGGTCGTTGGCCTGCGAACCCACCACCGGCGGAACTTCCAGCGGGTCCGGAAGCGAAAGCTGCGCAAAGTCGTACTGCGTCAGCTGGCCGTGCTCCAGCTTCACGGGGTCTGACACCTGCACGCTGTACGAGTCGCCCCGGTTCAGTCCGTTGGTGGTGACGGCGGTGTCCGTACCGGAATTGAAGTACAGGCCGGACGCCGCCTGGGAGCCGCCCTGGTCGAAGCTGATGCCGGTGGTCTTCCGGCCGCCGGGGACGAAGTATCCCTGGTAGTCCTCGATGCTGATGTCGATGGAGTAATCGTTCGTGGGTACCACGCTCGAGGTGTCCGCCAGCGTGTTGATGGACTCGGCGTCGCCCACTTTGCTGAAGTTGCCCGAGCCGTTGGGGTCCATGTTGTAGTTGGTCCCGTTGAAGGCGTCCAGGGCCCCCAGCCGAACCCTGCCGTCGCGGGGCAGGCCCTTGACGACGAACAGGGTGTCGTCCTTCTTGTCCTTGACGTAGGTGCGGAAGCTGGCCAGGGGGGTGACGTAGTCCTTGGGATCGAACGGCGGAACCACCACGTTGCGGAGGACCTTGCGTTCGTTTCCGGCAGTCACCAGCGGCGCGGACAGGGCGGTGACGCCCACGCTGACGGCAATCACGCCGGCGGCCATGCCCAGGCGGCGCAGCGACGCTTTCCGGGCCGTGGCGGTATCCGCCTGCGGATTGTTGACGGAGACCCGCCGGGTGGAGGACCTGCGGAGGGCGTCGCGGCGGAAGGTTGCCCAGGCGATGCCCAGCACTGTCAGGCCGATGCCACGTTCAACCGTGAGGAAGGCGGCGTTGGTGCTGAACGCGATGCCCGTGACGAAGAGGAGCAGCACCGGGATCAGAGGGAGGTAGGGGCTGCGCACGCGCCAGGTCAGCACGGCTGCCACGAGCGCCATGATCATCGAGCTCAGGAACGGGACAATCAGCACGCCGTTGGCGGACCCTACCGGGACGCCCACGGTGAGCATGTCCTTCCAGGCGAACACCACACCCAGCAGGAGCGTGCGAAGCGAATCCAACGTGGGCACGAACCCGGCGATGGCAGCGTCCGGAACTGCCAGCAGGGTGCCGAACACGAGGTAGGCGCCCAAGGCAATCGCCGTGGTGACGAGCAGTCCGAGGCGCAGGTGCGCGTTGAGCACACCGATGGCCAGGCCCAGGATGATGCCGCCAAAGCCGGACAGCAAGTAGTAGGGGTCGCCGCCGAAACTCAGCCCGAAACCGAGCAGTCCCAGCCCCAGGAGGACGGTAAGGGCACCGGCGTCGAGGGCGAAGTGCCAGGCCGGCTGCCCGTTGCTGAACGGTCCGGCCTGGCTGCTGAACGGTTTCCGGGCGGATCCGCTTCTGGGACGGAGGCCAGGTGCGGAGGTCATGCTGCCGCCTTTCGGAGGACGATGCCGAGATCGGCGAGGTCGCCGACGGTCAGCACGGTGAGGTCTGCGATGTTGGCCCTGCTGGACGCGGCCCCGGCCTCGACCCTGACGGCGAGGCTGCGGACGCCCGGGGGAACCGACGCTGCGGAGGAACGCAGCTGGGTGGCCGTAACGTTGCTGCCCACCACGAAGAACACCACGGAGGCGTTGGGGACGGTGTCTGCCAGGGTGCGGGCGAGGTCGACGGCGGTACGCCGCATCGGGGTGCCGACGATCCGGGTCATGTCATCGAGCATGTTGCGGCCGGTTTCACAGCGCAGCGGCCCCTTTTGCGTCAGGACGTCCAGCTCGCGCTGCTCGCGGATCGCCTGGCGGCCGATCGATGCGGCCGCCGAGATGGCCATCTCGAATTCGTCCTCGGAGGCGTATTCCTCCGTGTTGATGGACAGCGCGATGGCGAGGTGCGCCCGGCGGGTTTCCTCGAACTGGCGGACCATCAGCTTGTTGGTCCGTGCCGTGGTCTTCCAGTGGATGTGCCGCCGGTCATCTCCGGGGACGTAGTCGCGGAGGGCGTGGAAGGAGACGTCGGCGCTGGACAGTTCGGTGGTGGGCATGCCCTCGAGGTCGCGAATGAACCCGGCGGCGGAGCCTGCCAGGGGCACCGTGCGCGGGTGGACGAAGAGGTCCTCCGGCTCGGTCCACAGGACCTGGCGGCGCAGCAGGTGCAGCGGGTCGGCCCGGACGGAACGTACAGGACCCACCACGATGACGGCGCGGCGGGCGGTGGGAATGGTGAAGAGGTCTTCGTGGACCTGCTGGGGCTTCATGCGGGGCAGGTGGAAGACTGCGGTGACTCCGCCAACGGGCAGTTCGACCGATGCGGGCAGCAGCGGCCGGTTGGACGTGTTGGTGACGGCGATGCTTCCCACCGCGCTGTCCCCCACCGCTACACGGGTCCGGGCCAGGTCCAGGACAACTCCGTAAGTGGAGCGGCCCAGGATGAAGCCAACGGCGATGAGGAACATAACGAAGGCCGCCACGGCGGCGGCCTTCGCTTCCTGCCAGCCGTAGGCCGATCCCGCCCACCAGAGCAGGATGGTGGCGGCGAGGACCGACCATCCCAGCACGCTGACCACGGAGAGTACCGGCCAGGCGTAGGTGAGCCACGCCTTCCGGACTGTGCGCCAGGCCGGTGCCAGGGCGAGGCCCACTGCGGAGCTCGCCTCGGCCCAGACCGCCGACGGGTGCAGGCGGGTGGGCCTGCCGTCCCGGTGGAAGGGTTGCTTGAGACGCTCCGTGAGCCGGGTCAGCGGGGTGCCGGTGGACATATGTGTGCCTTCGTTGTTGCTGGAAGTGGAGGGCGTGCCGGGCCTGCGGGTCAGGCGTTGGTGCGCTGCTGCGGGGCGGCCACGTCGGCGAGGATCCGGGCCAGCACCGCCTCGGGCGTCGCGCCGGAGAACTCGGCTTCAGGGTCCATCACGAAGCGGTGGGTCCACACCACCGGGGCGAGTTCCTTGATGTCGTCCGGCAGGACGAAGTTGCGGCCCTGCGAGGCCGCCCAGACCTTCGCGGCGCGGACCATGGCGAGGGCGCCGCGGACCGAGACGCCCAGCCGGGTTTCCGGGGCGCTGCGGGTTTCCTCACACAGCCGGGAAATGTACTCGAGCACAGCGGTGTCCACGTGTCCGGTGGCGGCAAGGTCAGCCATGTCGGCCACGGCCTGGGTGGTGATGACGGCGGAAAGATCCTGGGAACGGTCCTTGAGGTTGGAGCCGCCCAGCAGCCGGACCGTGGAAGCGTGGTCCGGGTAACCAATGGACGTCTTGATCAGGAAGCGGTCCAGCTGGGCTTCCGGAAGGCGGTAGGTGCCGGCCTGTTCGATCGGGTTCTGGGTGGCCATCACCATGAACGGGCGGCCCGCCGAGTAGGTGACGCCGTCCACGGTGACCCTGGATTCTTCCATGACCTCAAGGAGCGCGGACTGGGTCTTCGGCGACGCGCGGTTGATTTCGTCAGCGAGGACGATGTTGTTGAAGATCGGCCCCTTGTGGAACTCGAACTTCTGCGTCTTCTGGTCGTAGATGGTCACGCCGGTGACGTCCGAGGGCAGGAGGTCAGGGGTGAACTGGATGCGGTTGTTGGAGCCCTGCACGGTGGCAGCCAGCGCACGGGCCAGGGAGGTCTTACCCGTTCCCGGGGCGTCCTCGAACAGGACGTGGCCCTCGGCCAACATCGCGGTAAAGGTCAGCCGGATGACGTGTTCCTTACCCAGCACCGCCTGCCCCACATTGGCAACGAGCTTTTCGAACGTATCGGCAAACCACGCGGCCTGCTCGCTGGTCATCGTCATGGGGTGGTTCTTCCTTCTTCTTGGTTCCAAAGGTGGGTTCAGTCCGTAGCGGGACCCGGATGGCCCGGGTCCCTCTTGATGGGTTTTGCTGCTGCGCTAGCGGTTTGGCATCCCGTTGGGCGGGTTGCAGCCGATATTGGAGGTGTCGCAACGGAGCCAGTTGCCGGCCGCCGGGCCGGACGTCAGGTGGTACCAGATGCCGCTCGGGTTGTTCGAGGTCTTGTACCAGACCTGGTACCGGTCCGACTGGGATCCGACGTTTGCGTCCAGCCATTTGCCTTCACCCACGCACGACGACGGATTGCCGGCACGGAAGCTGTCCGTTCCCTTGCGGGGTTCGGTGCAGCTGCGGACGGGGCTGGCCGTGATGCCCCACGAGGTGGGCACAGGGGGCGGCGGCTCGGCGCCGCTGCGGGACGTGTCGCTGCCGATCCGGCCCGGCTGGCCGCCACTGATGGCCCGCACGCGAAGGGTGTGGGTTTCGCTGAAGCCGACCGTCTTGGAGAACGAGCGCTGGTTGGTGTCCTGCCAAGCCCCGTTATCCAGGCTGTACTGGTAGCCCGTGACAGCACGGCCGTTGCCGTCCGGCTGGTTCCACGTCCAGGACACCGTCTTGTCGCCCACTCCGCTGCTCTTGCTGCCGTTCACATTCGGAGCAAAGGCCAGGCCGTACGGATTGACCTGGTTGGACGGAGCGCTCGCGTCACCGGCGGTGGAGCTGCGCGAGGAAACTGCCCAGACCACCACCGAGGTAGGCGTGCCATTGGCGGCGGCGACGGTTCCGCCGCCGGCAGCGATGTTGCCGCTGCCCCCGCCAGAGGTCAGCGAGTACTTGTACGTGATCTCCTGCGCCGTGGAGCCGTTGCGCTGGGCATCAGACAAGGGTGTGAACCGGATGTCGATCTTCCCGCCTGCTCCACCGGTGTCCACCAGCGTCGCCGTCGGAGTGCTCACGATGCCGGGCTTGCCTACCGCCCGGATCGCCGCCGACTGTCCACTGGTGGCGCTGGTTCCCGCCTTGTTGGTGGCTGAAACCGTGAAGGTGTAATTGGCCTCGGAATTGTCCACTGTCACGTTTTGCGAGGTGCCGGCCACCTGCTGGGTGGCCACCGCCGCTCCGCCCCGGAGGGTGGTAAGGGTGTAGGCCGAGACGGCGTCACCGTTGTTGTTCGGCGCGGCCCAGCTGACCCTCAGCTGGCTCTGCGAACCCAGCGATGCTGCCTGGGCAGCGGTGGGTGCGGCCGGGGTGGCCGGCACGCCGGCCGGTACTTCAGCCGCGGAGTACGGGCTCCACTCGGACGGTTCCTTGGCGTCGTTCCGGGCCAGGACCCGCACCTTGTAGGACACGCCGTTCTGCAGGCCCTTCCAGACATAGCTGACAGCGGTCAGGTTCTGGATCTGGGCGTTCTGCCCCGCGGGCGGCGGCGAGATCTCCAGGTCGTAGGACTTCACCGGCGAACCCTTGCTGGCAGGAGCAGTCCAGTTGATGGACAGTTCCTTGTCGCCAAACTTCAGCGACGGCGCCAGCGGGGTGTCCGGCTTGACGTCCGGCCGGACCTCGGCCGAGGGCGGCGACTTGTCGGAGTCGCCGAACTCGTTGGTGGCGGTTACCTGGAAGTGGTACTTCGTGTTGTTGGTCAGCCCGTTCAGCGTGCAGGTATTGGCGGGGCAGTCCTGCTGGAACCCGCCCTCGCCGTACACGGTGTACTTGGTGATGGGTGAACCGCGGTCCGCGGGAGCGGTCCAGTTCAGCAGTGCCGTCCGGTCCCCCACGCTCTGCGCCTGCGGCGTGGTGGGGGCCGCAGGTTCGTCCTTAACGGTGAGCCGGACCCGCGCCGTGGCATGCCGCGACGCGTCCTGGGTCTTATCCTCCACCGTGTAGGTGACCACCATCGTGCCGGTGAAGCCGGGGGCGGGTGTCACCGTCACGGAATCACCGCTGACCTCCACGTTGCCGCTGCCGGTCTCGGTGGCGGCGGCGATGATCTTCAGCGCCGTCTCGGGGAACGGGTTGGCGTCGTTGGCCAGGACATTGATGGTGACCGGCTTGCCGGCGGCGGCGTTGGGTTCAACGTCGTCATTCGCTACCGGTTTGGGCCGGTTGGACGCCGTCACGGACAGCTGGAACGTGGCAGTGGCTTCCAGGCCGCGCGGGTCCCTGGCCTTGACCTGCACGGCACCGGCGGTGCCGGCCCGGCTGGAGTCCGCTGCGGAGACTTTGAGGTTCCTGCCGTCCACGCTCACGGTGAATCCGGCCGGCGCGCCGTCCAGGAGTTCGTACTTCATGTTGTCCACGTCGTCCCCGTCGGGGTCCGAGGTCAGCCTCCCCAGGTCGATGCTCGCCGAGTCGCCCATGGGCACTTCGACGTTCGCGCCCAGGAGCTCGGGCGCGTTGTTCTTGTTGGGGTCCGGGAGGACCTTGGTGCGGATGCTGAGCGTTGACTTCAGGCCGGCGGGATCGTCCGGTCCGGTTCCGTCCGTGACTTCGAAGGTCAGCGAACCCGGACCCACATAGTCGGTGCCCGCGGTGTACTTCAGCCCCGTGCCGTCACCGGTGACGGGGTCGCTGCCGTCGGCTCCGATGAGCTTGATCCGGTCCGCCTGTGTCAGGCGCGGTGAGCGGCCTTCCCGGACCTTGACCCATTCATCCAGGGCAACGTTGACGGACTGGCCGGCCACCACTTCCAGGACCTCGTCCTTGGCCAGCGTGGGAACCTGCTGGCCGAGGCCGGGCACCCAGATGATGGCGGTGGACTTCTGCCCGTCCACGTCCTCCACGGTGTACGGGATGAGCTGCGGCTGCTCGGTGAGGTCAACAATCATGTTGCCGTCGGTGCCGGGCCGGGCGGTGGTTGCCTCGGTGCTGATCTTGAGGTTCTCGCCCACGCCGTCGGGGTCTTCGTCGTTTTTCAGGACGGGAACGTCCACGGCGGTCTTTCCCATGGTCTGGGCGGACGTGACCCGGTCGTCGCGGGCTATGGGTGCCTTGAGCGGAACTTCCGGGTCCACCACCACGCGGATGGTGGCCTGCGCCCGGGCATCCCGGTCATCGGCCACGGTGTACCGGACGTTGACCGTCCCGGCCTCGTTGGGAGCGGTCAGGATGACCCGTCCGCTGGTCTTGCTGACGGTGGCCTGGAGGGCAGGATCAGCCTCGATGCCGTCGGTGAGGATGCGGATCTGGTCGCCGTCGGGATCGGTGTCGTTGCCGGTGGCGTCGACGGCGATCTGGCGGCCGGGGCGGACCCGCACCTCGTCGTCGACGGGAGTGGGATTCTGGTTGATTTCACCGCGCGGTGCGATGCCCACGGTTACGGTGCCGGTGTTGACGGCACCCTGCCGGTCCACCACCTTGTAGCGGAAGGTATCGGTCCCGGCGCCGTCACCGGCGGCCGTGAAGTCAATGAAGTTGCTGCCTACCGTCGCCGTACCCATGGCAGGAGTGCTGTCGATGCCGGTGAGCTGGACCGAGTCGCCGTCGGGATCAATTCCGTCAAGCGGAACCGGAATGCGGACGGTGCCAGCCGCCACCACGCGGGCCGTGAGGTTGCGCGGCTGGGGCCGGGAATTCTCCGCGCCTTCCAGCGGGAGGATGTGGATGGTGACCGCGGCGGCGCTCTTCTGCCCCTGCGGGTCCACCGCGTTGTAGATAGCACGGACCGTCTTGGGCTGGCTGCCGGCGATGAACCGGACGGTGTTTTCCGAGACGAAGCTTTTGCCGTCAACCGGGTCCACGCCCTGGGGCAGGACCGGGTCAACGGTCAGCTCCTGGCCCTGCGGGTGCGTGTCGTTGTCCAGGACGGGAATGGTGACGACGTCGTTGACGCGGACGTTCACCTCGTCCGGCTTGGGCTGGGGTGCTTCCACCACGGCCGGTGCCGGGACGGGCACCACCGATACGGAACCGGTGGCCGACTTCTTGCCGTTGGACATGGTGTATTCGAAGAGGATCGGGTCCTTGGTTCCGAGGATGTCCGTGATGCGCAGGACGCTGTGGTTGATCACGCTCACCGAGATGGTCGCGTTTTCCGGAAGCTTCACGGATTGCAGCACCAGGACGCCGCCGGAGGGGTCGGAGTCGTTGGCCAGCGGGTCCAGCAGGACGCTGCCGCCGGTGGGCATCAGGGCGACGTCGTGGACGGCGACGGGGTCGCCGGGGTCGTCACCGGATTCGACGTCCACTCGGATCAGGCCCTGGCTGCTCTGCGGTCCGTTGCTGGCGATGTACGTGAGATAGACGGGGCCCGGGGTGGTACTGCGGAACGTGAAGGTTCCGCCGTCGGTCACGGGGCCGAGATCCGCGGGGCCGTTGGCTTCCACCTGGGCCAGGCGGAGCGCGCCGCCGTTGGGGTCCACGTCATTCTTCAAAGGCGAAATCACCAGGTCCTGGCCCACCACGGCTGTGACATGGTCAGCGTTGACCACGGGCGCGAGGGCGCCGGGTGGCTGGACGTTAATGACCACCTTGCCGGTGACGGTGTCGCGGCCGTCCCAGATGGTCACCTCAACGTTCTTCTTCCCGGCCGTGGCGCCGGAGTCCTGGAAAGTGAGCAGGCCGTCGCGGCGGACCTTCACCTGGTCCTGGTCGTTATCGGCTTTGGCGTCAAGGAGCACCAGGTCGTCGCCGTCGGGGTCCAGCCAGTCCGTAAGGATGTTCTGGCTCACGGTCTTGCCCTGTTCCACCAGCATGGTGGTGGACTCCCCGCGTTTGAACTGCGGCGGCTTGTTATCGTCCGGACCCACCACGTTGAGGGTGACCTGCCCGGCGGCGGAGAGGCCACGCCCATCGGACGCCGAGTAGCTGAACGTTTCCGCGCCGGGCCTGGCGTCGGCCGGCACGGAGATCTGGAAGGCGGTGCCGCCGTAGATGTTCTCCAGCGTCCCTGCCCTCGGCGGGTTGCCCTGGAGCCCGGCGGTGAGGACGTCGCCGTCGGGATCTGAATCGTTGTCCAGGACGCTCAGGATGGTGGTGCGGCCCGGACGGACGCCGACGACGTCGGGCTTGGTTTCCGGCGGACGGTTCGGCTTGGTGCGGTCCGGCAACACGTTGATGGTGTTGATGTCCGCGGATTCCTGGTCCTGCTCGTCGGATTCGTTCTTGGGGGGAACAACGTCGTCCCAGTTGTTGACCAGCTGCATGTTCTGGTTCACCAGCCACACATTCCCGGAATTCACATCATTGAGAACCACCAGGTCCCGGTTCACCCGAAACACATACGACGGCGACGCACTCGCCTTCGGCACATCCACGTTCTTATCATCAGCATCATTCACACAATCACGGACATACTTATTCGCCCCCGACCACGCAGCATGCACACACCCACCCAACTGCACCGGAGCCGCAGGAACACCCTCACCACCAAACGACACCGTCTTCGCCGTCCCACCATCCAACGGCTGCTTCAACAACACCTTCTGCGTCGCAATCGCCACAAAATCACTGCCCGGACCACCCTGCTGCAACTTCGCATCCCGCGCATCAGCCAACTGCAACCGCTTACCACCAGGCAAAAACAAATTCCCCGCCGCAACATCCAACACCACCGGCCGGTCCCCCACCACCGTGATCTGCAGATCCCCCGCACCCTTCAACTCAGACCACGACTCAGACTCCGAAGACACCACCACACCATTGGCATCAACACCGGTCACCGTCACCGTCCCAGCCTTCGGATCCACCGAATAAATACGATCATCAGCACCCACCGCCGACACCGTACCCTCAGACCCCACCAACACCGGCTCCGACGCTTCCTCATCAAAACCATTCACCGTCGACGGCGACACCGCCCACACCTTGCCCGACGCCGCATCCGTCACCGACAACACCGACGACCCAAAACTCACATCAGCAGCCCCCGGCAACTGCTTATCCCCACCCAAACGCATATTCGCCGGCGACACCTGATTCAACGTCGAACCAGACTCATCATCAACAAACACCTCACCGGCATCCTGCAAAATATCAAACGTCGACGACGCAGGAGTCACCGCCCCATCCAAAACACGCGACGGATAATTCAACCGCCCCACCGCATTCTTAGACTTCGACACCACCCACACACCACCGTCATTCAACTCCACCTCAGTGGTCTTAAACCCCGGATAGAGCACGGCACCGGTCGCCACGACGGCCACGGCAGCGGCGAAGGCTGTACCGGTGACGATCTTCTTGTGGCGCCGTTTGAGCCCAAGTTTCCCCAGCAGACTTGTCACAGCCATTTGCTTCCCTCAGTTGTGTGGCGGCCCCCCGGCCGCAATCCCCAATTACCCGGTAACGGGCTCTCTGTTCCCCGCGCTAGCCTACCCAACGGGTCAAAGGTCCGCGATGGGTAGAGGTGCCCCCGTGCCTGACCTGCGGCTTCATGATTTTGGTGGGTCAACATGGGGGTGCTCCAAGCCCTGCGGGGTCCGGAAGAGTGGTGTGTCCGGCGATCACATAGCGGCCCACGTTGCGTGCCGAGCCGGACTCAACCCGCCACCAGCGGACGATGCCGTTACCGGACCAGTTGTCGTCCTGGTCGATGTAGCAGGCCACCATGATGCGGTCCTGGCTGGACTTGTAGAACCAGGGCGGATTGTTGCCGCTGACGCCATCGCAGGTGAAGTACGGGGTGGGCCGGTAATTCGAGCCGCCCCGGGTGTAGGTGCAGGAGCGCTCGAAGTCGGGATCCGAGGTCTTGATCCGGGTTTCCCACAGTCCCTGCTTGCCGGACGTTGCACTGGCACTGGCAATGCCGCTTCCGGTCCCCACGGAGTTCAGGGTCTGGACCTCGATGGTGCGGCTCTGCTGCCAGCCGCCGGTATTGATGGTCCGGCTGCCTGAAGCTGCCACGTTCTCCCAGCCTCCGCCGTTGATCCTGATCCTGGTGCTCGCGACGTCGTTCGTTGCCGTGGATGGCGAGGACCAGCGAAGCGTGACGGACTGGTCGTTGACGCCGCCGTCCTGTCCCGATGCGGACGGCGTGCCCGGGGATCCGTACGGCGTTGCCGACGCCGGGGCGCTGGCGTTGGAGCTCGGGGCCACGGAGGAATTGGCAATGACAGTGATGCTCACCTGGGCGCCGTTGGCGAAGCCGCCGATGGTCTGGCCCGGGCTGACAGGGCCGCTGGCACCATTGCTGGCGTTGTAGCTGTAACTGACCTCGTTCTCGGCTGAGCCGTTCCGTTCAGCAGCCGTCAGGCGCCTGAAGTCGACGGTGACCGACCGGCCGGCACCGCCGGTGTTGGCCGGAGTGGCGTTGACGCCCGAAACCTGGCCAAGCTTTCCGGTGGCACGGCGGGGAGCCGACGGCGGGCTGACCGCACCCTTGCCCGCTTTGTTCTCGGCCTGCACGGTGAACGTGTACGCGGCTTCGGAGTTGTCCGCCGTGAAGTTGGCGGTGCGGACAGTGCCTGGAATGGTCTGCGTCTGGTCGGCCCTGCCGCCGCCGGACATCGTGACGTAATAGGTGCTGATGGCGTCACCGTTGGTGTTGGGTTCAGCCCAGTTCACCCGGAGCTGGTTCTGGGTTCCCACTGACGATGCCACGGAGGAGGTGGGTGCGGCAGGGGCCGCCGGAACACCGGCCGGATTGTCCTCGGCGGAATAGGTACCCCAGTCGGAGGGGCCGAGTTCGTTGACAGCCTGGGCGCGCACCTTGTACTTCACGCCATTGGTCAGCCCGGTCCAGGTGTAGTTGAGGCCTGCGACCTCGTTCTTGACGGCAACACCGTTGGCGGGCGGAGGCGAGATCTCCAGGTTGTAGTGCTTGACCGGCGAGCCTTCCGTCCGGGCAGCTGGCCAGTTGATGACCATGTTCTTGTCACCGGCTTTGACGCTGGGCGCTTCCGGCGGGGAGGGCTTTTCGTCGGGCCGGATCTCGTTCGACTGCGGTGACGGCTGCGACTCCCCCACCTCGTTGGTTGCCTTGACCGTGAAGACGTACTTCACGTTGTTGGTCAGGCCGGAGAGGGTACAGGTGGTGGTGGGGCACTTCTGCTGGAATCCGTTGTTGGATACCACCGTGTACTCGGTAATGGGCGCTCCATTGTCCGACGGCGGCGCCCACTTGAGCACGGCGGTGCGGCTGCGGACGTCGGTGGCCGAGGGGGCGGACGGCGCATCGGGTTCACTGCGCACCGTGAGGCGGACGCGGCCGTCCACCTGGCGGGAAAGGTCGCCAGTCTTGTCGGCGATGGTGTAGCGGACCACCATCACGCCCTTGAACCCGTCTGCCGGTGTGATGGTGATGGAGTCGCCGTTGATGGTGGGCTGGCCCTGGGCCGAACCGGTTTCAACGCTGGTGCCAACGATCTTCAGCGGCGTATCACTGAAGGGGTTGACGTCGTTGGCCAGGACGTTGACCGTCTCGGCGCGGCCCGCGTTTGCTTTCTCAACCACGTCATCATTGGCTACCGGCATGGGCCGGTTGGATGCCACGTGCCGCACCTGGATGGTGGCTGTCACCGCGGGCGATCGTCCGTCGGTCACGGTGGCCTGGATATTGCCCGTCACGCCGACCCCTACGGAGTTCGCTGCGCTGACGCTGAGTACCGTGCCGTCGAGCTTCGCGCTAAAGCCGGGGGGCGGTGACCCTTCGAGGGAGAACGTGAGGTTACCCTGGTCCCGTTCGTCGACGTCGGCCGCGAGGGGGCCAAGGTCCAAGGTGGCGGTTTC
The DNA here is from genome assembly GCF_050038305.1 of Pseudarthrobacter sp. 1G09. NCBI lineage: Bacteria > Bacillati > Actinomycetota > Actinomycetes > Micrococcales > Micrococcaceae > Pseudarthrobacter > Pseudarthrobacter sp. 1G09. Next base: position 1,595,613 of record NZ_CP188306.1, on the reverse strand, counting down.
CGTCTTGGGAATGTCCAGGGATGCGCCGCGGAACGTGGGCGGGGTGTTGGCTTCGTCCGGGTCCGGGATCACATTGGTCATGATGACCAGGGTCGACTTCAGCCCCTCGGGATCGTCGGGGCCGGAGCCGTCGGTGACTTCGAAGGTGATGGAGCCCGGCCCTGCGTAACCGGGACGCGCCGCGTAGCGGAGGCCTTCGCCCTCTCCCACGATCACGTTGTCCGGAGAGGCGCCCAGGACCTTGACGGAGTCAGCAACGCTGATCTTGGGCCGGTGGCCGTCCCGCACCCTGACGTAGTCGTCCAGGTCCAGGGTGACTTCCTTGCCCGCCATGACTTCCACCGTTTCGGTGTTGGCCAGCGTGGGGTACTGCGCTCCCTGGCCCGGCACCCAAATGACGGCCGTTGCGGTGAGCCCGTCGGGGTCGGTCACCGTATACGGGATGAGCTGGTCTTCGGGCGTGAGGTTGACCACCACGTTCCCTGAGCCGCCCGCGCGGGCATTGGGGTTGCCGTCCGGAAGGCTGATCTGCAGCTCGGACGCCACGCCGTCGGGGTCGGAGTCGTTTTTAAGGACGGGTACGTCGATGGCCGTCTTACCCAGGGTTTCGGCAAGCGTGACCCTGTCGTCCTTGGCAATGGGACGCTTCAGTTCCGCGTCCGCACTGACCCGGACCCGGATGACGGCGCTGGCTTGCGCCTTCTTGTCGTCCTGGATGCGGTACCGGATGCTCTCATTGCCTTCCATTGCCGGGGCGGTGAAAAGAACCTTGGCACCGTCAGCCACTTCGACGTTCAGCTCGGGCCGCGCTTCGAAGCCGTCCGTCAGCAGGGAAATGGGATCGCCGTCGGGGTCCGAATCATTGACCAGTGCGTCAACGGCGACGTTCCTGCCCGGCCTGACATCCACGGCGTCGTCCACGGCAATCGGGTTCTGGTTGATGGCTTCCGCCGGTGCAACGCCCACAATCACGGTGCCGGTGTTCTCGGCGCCAATCCGGTCACGGACCCGGTAGCTGAAGGTGTCTGTCCCGGCGGCGTCGCCTGCGGCGGTGTATTCGAGGTAGCCGTCGCGGACGATCGCCGTACCCATGGCCGCTGCCTTGTCGATTCCCATCAGCTGCACCGAGTCGCCGTCGGCGTCGATGCCGTCCAGGGGCACGGGGATCTTGACGGTCATGCCCGCGACGACGCGGCCGGTGAGGTTGCGCGGTTCGGGGCGGCTGTTCCGTTCGTCATCGCGCGCCAGGATACGGATGGTCACCTGTTGGGAGTCCACCTGGCCGGACTCATTGCGGACTTTATAGATGGCGTAGACAGTTTTGGCCTCGGGCCCGGCGATGAACCGAAGCTGGTCCCCGGCCACGAAGGTCCGTCCGTCAGCTTCGTCCGGAACCTGGGCGAGCTCGGGCACGAGGGTCAGCTTCCCGCCGTTGGGGTCGGTGTCGTTATCGAGCACCGGGATGGAGACGACGTCACCGGCCCGGACGGTGGCTTCGTCGGGCTTGGCCTGGGGTGCCTGCAGTTTTGTAGGTGCCGGGACTACTACGACGGCGATCTCGCCGGTCGCGGAGGACCGGCCGTTGGAGATGGTGTACTTCAGGGTCAGCTGGCCTTCGGCACGAAGGTCCGTGATCCGGACCACCGAGTGGTCCAGGACGGACACACTGACAGGAAGGGAACCGTCGGCGGTCACCGACTGGACCACCAGGACGCCGCCGGAGGGGTCGGAGTCGTTGCCGAGCACATCTACAAGGACGCTGCCGCCTGTGGGCAGCAGGGCAATGTCGCGGACGGCGACCGGGGCTCCGGCGTCGTTGCCGGCCACGACGTCGACGCGGACCAGTTGCACTGCGCTGGCCGGCCCATTGGTTACCAGGTACTCAACGTAGTGCGGTCCCGGCACGTCGGACGTGAAGCTGAAGGTCTGCTGGTCGGCGCCGATGACCGCCCGGGACTGCTCGTCCGCGGTCACCTGGGCGAGGCGGAGCGCACCGCCTTGGGGGTCGATGTCGTTCTTGAGTGGTGCGATCACCGTCGGCGCCCCGGCCACTGCCACCACGTGGTCAGCGTTGGCGATGGGCGGGAGGGCACCGGCGGGACGGACGTCGAGGGTGATCCGGCCTTCAGTGGTGGCCTGGCCATCGGAGATGCCCACCGTGAGGACCTTGCGGCCTGGCGAGGTGCCGCTGTCCTGAAAGGAGAGCTGCCCGTCGGGGCGGATGCGGACCTGGTCAAGGGGGTCCGGGCTGGAGACCGACGTGGCGTAGAGGTCGTCGCCGTCGGGGTCGATCCAGTCAGAAAGGATGTTCCGGGTGACGGATTTGCCCTGCTGGACCACCATGGTGGTGTCACGGTTTGGCTTCTGCGCCGGTGCCGTGTTTTCCGTCATCGGGACAACGCGCAGCGAAACTTCGGCAGTGGCGGAAAGCCCGCGGCCGTCGTCCACCGTGTATTTGAAGGTTTCGCTGCCGGTCTTGTCGGCGGGAACGGCGACCTGGAAGCCCGTGCTGCCGTAGATCGTCGACAACGCGCCCAGGCGGATGTTGTCGGGCTGGCGCACTGTAAGGATGTCGCCGTCGGGGTCCGTGTCATTGTCCAGGACCGGGAGGATGGTGGTTTTGCCGGCGCGGACGCCGTAGCTGTCCGGCTGGGCGAGCGGCGGGCTGTTGGGTTTGGTGCGGTCCGGGAGGACAGTCTGCTGGACTTCGTCGGCGGAGTCCTTGTCGGCGTCGTCCGAGGTTTCCTTGGGCGGAATGACGTCGTCCCAGTTGTTGACGAGCTGCATGTTCTGGTTCACCAGCCACACATTCCCGGAATTCACATCATTGAGAACCACCAGGTCCCGGTTCACCCGAAACACATACGACGGCGACGCACTCGCCTTCGGCACATCCACGTTCTTATCATCAGCATCATTCACACAATCACGGACATACTTATTCGCCCCCGACCACGCAGCATGCACACACCCACCCAACTGCACCGGAGCCGCAGGAACACCCTCACCACCAAACGACACCGTCTTCGCCGTCCCACCATCCAACGGCTGCTTCAACAACACCTTCTGCGTCGCAATCGCCACAAAATCACTGCCCGGACCACCCTGCTGCAACTTCGCATCCCGCGCATCAGCCAACTGCAACCGCTTACCACCAGGCAAAAACAAATTCCCCGCCGCAACATCCAACACCACCGGCCGGTCCCCCACCACCGTGATCTGCAGATCCCCCGCACCCTTCAACTCAGACCACGACTCAGACTCCGAAGACACCACCACACCATTGGCATCAACACCGGTCACCGTCACCGTCCCAGCCTTCGGATCCACCGAATAAATACGATCATCAGCACCCACCGCCGACACCGTACCCTCAGACCCCACCAACACCGGCTCCGACGCTTCCTCATCAAAACCATTCACCGTCGACGGCGACACCGCCCACACCTTGCCCGACGCCGCATCCGTCACCGACAACACCGACGACCCAAAACTCACATCAGCAGCCCCCGGCAACTGCTTATCCCCACCCAAACGCATATTCGCCGGCGACACCTGATTCAACGTCGAACCAGACTCATCATCAACAAACACCTCACCGGCATCCTGCAAAATATCAAACGTCGACGACGCAGGAGTCACCGCCCCATCCAAAACACGCGACGGATAATTCAACCGCCCCACCGCATTCTTAGACTTCGACACCACCCACACACCACCGTCATTCAACTCCACCTCAGTGGTCTTAAACCCCGGATAGACGACGGCACCAACAACGAGGGCGGCGAGGGCGAGGCCCATGGCGGAGGTGCTGAAAAGGGGGGACTGGAGAAAGGGCCGGCGCCGGGGCGCAGCAGCAGCTTTTGCGCGCGCTCGTCCGCGAAGTTTCATGGAACGGTTCCCCCCGTTGAATCCGGCGACGGCCGATGACCGGCATGCGGCAGCCGGGCACAACAAATATAGCCTGTCTAGCTATCAAATGGACAAACCCCCTGCCCGCTTGTGCGGGCAGGTGAAGAGGGATCAGTCGACGATCAGGCCCTTGCCCAGGCCCCGGGTCAGGCGGACTGGGTTGATTTCGCCGAAACCACGGACGTTTTCCGGCGGTTGGGGCACCAACACGAACCGTTCGTCATGTTCGAGTGCTGACGCGGTCATGGAGTCCACCAGCACCGTTCCGGGATCAGCCAGGGTGGTAAGCCGCGCGGCGAGGTTGACGGTGGGGCCGTAGATGTCGCCGAGGCGAGACAGTATCCTGCCCCAGACCATGGCCACCCGGGCCTCCGGCAGGATCTCGTCCTCCGTGAAAGCCTGGGCCAAGGCGAGGGAGATCTCGGCGCCTGCCGCAGGGGTCTCAGCGATGTAGAGGACTTCGTCGCCCACGGTCTTGACCAGGCGGCCGCCACCAACGGAAATGATCTCGGCGCATTTGTTCTCGAACCGCTGCACCAGGCGGGCCAGGGTCTTCTCGTTCATCCGGCGCGAAAGGCTGGTGTAGGACACCAGGTCGGCGAAGCCCACCGCCCGCGCAAGCGGCAACGGCGCATCGTCCTCATCGCCTTCGCGGCCTTCCTCGCTGGCCTGCAATCCGGCTTCGGCCCGGACGGCCAGCCGTTGGATGCCGGCATTGAGCTGGCGCCGCCACGAATAGACCAGCACTTCTTCAAGGGCATCCACCAGGGCCGGGAGCTCGTTGACCAGCCGCTTGCGGGCGACCGCGTCGGTGACGCCCTGTTCGTGGACGAGGTCCTCCACCAGGGCTTCGATCTGCCATACCACCATGCGGTCCGTCATCTGGCCGATGGCGCGGGTGACGGAAATGGCTGCTTCCTCGGTCAGCTTTCCGGCGCGGACGAGGTCCACCATGATTGACAGTGCTGCCTGGTCGCGTTCGGTGAAGGCGACGTCCTCGTCTCCGAAGTTCGGAAACCCCAGCGCCCGCCAGAGTTTGCGCGCGGACAGCAGGGACAGGCCAGCCCCCGCTGCCACCTCGCGACGGCGGAGCTTGCGTTCGCCGCCGAGCAGCCGCGCTTCAAGGGCTTTCATGGCCAGGCGCTCTGCGGACATCGCTCCGGTGGGAGGCTGCGGGTCAGTGGCAGGGGACGGCGTGACGGGATCCACGAGCTCCTGCTGGTCCTCATCGTTCATTCCGTCCACCTTCTCTCATTTCCGTCGGCACTGCCCCGGAAGGGTAATCCCCTGCATCTCCGGGCGGGAGGCGCTCCTCGGGAAGTTCCCCGATGGCGTCAAGGATAAAATCCCGGAACCTGGCGGCCTCCGGCACGTCCCGGAATGTCGTCACGCCCTCATACCCGGTTTCCAAGGATATATTCCCGGAGCGCAGGAGGCGTTGAAGCACGCCCTCGTGGACTGTGAGGTTGCGGACGGAGAGGAGATTGACCTGCACTTCGCGCCGCCTGAAGATGCCGGACCTGGCCACCATCCGCCGGCTCGTGAGGGTATAGCGTGTCGCGTGCCAGCGCATCAGCCGCGGCAGGCAGTAGCCCAGCCACACCCACGCCGCAGCCAGCGCGCAGGCCGTCACCAGCCACGGGGTCCAGCGTGCCTCCAGCGCCGGAACCAGGCGCCGGGCTTCCCCGCGCACGATCCAGGCGGATGCGAATGCCGCCACCGCGGGAGCAATGATGAAAGCGGCGGCGGGGCCGGCCAGTTTCCTGGGTTGGGGTCGGGTGGTGACGATGACCTGTTCGCCGGGAACGAGGTCCTTACGCATAACCGCCTTGGCCGGCGTCTTCCGGTGCAGTCCAGGGCCGCAGGTGCACCACGTCCCCCGCGGTGACCACATGCTCGCGTGAATCCTTATCCACCACCAGCAGTGAGCCGTATTCGTCCAGGCGGGATGCATGGCCAATGATCTCGTGGTCGCCCGGCAGCTGCGCCCGTACCTGCCGGCCCAGCGTCACCATGACGGCCTCGACGCGCTTATGCAGGGACGGGCCGCCGGCCATGCCTGCCGTGGGGTCACCGTCGGCGTTGCAGAAACTCCGGTAGAGCACGGCAAAGTGGGACAGGTAGCTCTTCAGCAGCTGGGTCCGGTCGGTGGTTTGCGCCCCCTCGAGGAACACTGACGTGGCGGTGGGGACAGGCAGCTCGTCCTCGTGGAGGGTGACGTTCAGGCCGGTGCCCAGCACCACCGGCGGGACGGTGCCATCCGCCATGGGGCCCATCTGGGCCAGGATGCCGGCAATCTTCCGGCCGCGGACCAGGACGTCGTTGGGCCACTTGAGTTCGGCCGGGATGCCGGCCGTTTCCAGCAGGGTTTCGCGGAGCGCCAGGGCGGCAATGAGCGAGAGCCAGGAGTAGCTCTGCGTGGGCAGCGGCCGGCCCTCGGCATTCACGGGCCGCAGCACAACGGAAACGGAGACCGAACTCAGGGGCGGCGCTTCCCAGTGCCTTTCCAGGCGTCCCCGGGCAGCGGTCTGGTATTCGGCCGTGAGTACGGAAAGATCCGGCCAGGACGCGGGCTCCACGGTCACTGCACGGAGCAGGTCGGCGTTGGTGGAGCCGGTGGAGTCCACCACGTCGAGCCGGGAAATGCCGGCAGCGGACAGGAAGCGCTGATCGCCCAGCTCCGACCTGTCCAACGGGATACCGGGGATATGCGCTTCAGCCATAGCTAAATCCTACCGAGCCGGGGAATGCTGCCGCACCGGCGGCCTGCCCTTTGCTGCTACAGGAAAATATCCGGAACCAGCCGGTCCTCCGGGGCGCCCAGGCTGTAGGGGCGGAAATCGGAAACACCTGCTGCCGCCAACACCTGTTCGTCAGTGTAGAAATTGCCCGTGGCCCGCCCGCCTGCGGGCAGGTTTCCGCCGGTCAGGATGGCGTGGGCGGCGTCGGCCATGATCTGTGGTCCGCGTGCGGCCTGGACGATGGCCTCGCCCTGCGGCATGTTCCTGATCGCCGCGGTGTCGATCAGCGTGCAGGGCCACAGCGAATTGACGCTGATCCGGTGGTCCTTCAGTTCCTCGGCGAGGCCCAGGGTGGTCAGGCTCATCCCGTATTTGGCCATGGTGTATGCCAGGTGCCGGCCGGCCCAGTGTGGATCCAGGTTCAGGGGTGGCGACAGCGTGAGGATATGCGCATTGCCGGACGCGCGCAGCGCCGGCAGCGCGAGCTTGGAAAGCAGGAAGGTCCCGCGGACGTTGATGTCCTGCATGAGGTCGTACTTTTTCATATCCACGGCATCGGTGGTGGAGAGGTCAATGGCGGAGGCGTTGTTCACTACGACGTCGATGCCACCGAAGCGGTCCACGGCCTCGGCCACGGCGCGGGCCACGTCCTGATCGTTGCGGACGTCCCCCACGAGGGGCAGTGCACCGCCGCCGGCCTCGGTCAGTTCCTGCGCGGCGGTGAACACCGTGCCGGCGAGTTTGGGGTGGGGTTCGCCGGTTTTGGCCATCAGGACGATGTTGGCTCCGTCCGCCGCCGCCCGGCGCGCGATGGCGAGGCCGATGCCGCGGCTGCCCCCGGACATCAGGATGGTCATTCCGCGAAGCGAGCCGGAGGCCCTGTAGGGGGTGGCGGCAGCGGTCAAAGCGTCGTTGCTCGAAGTCATGGAAACACTGTAACCCAGATAAGTTACCGACGAGTAACATAGTGGTCCGGGTGAGGGCACGGCAGAAAATTGTAGGTTCCCTACAGCCGCGGGCACTCAAACCGTCATTAGACTTGCCAGCAGGGTTCGTTTTTTGTGTGGAAGCTACTTAAGCGCCTCCAGAGCACAGCCCGTCAACAGACTCAGCGACACTGAACCAATCTGCAACAGAGCCGGAGATACTTGATGAGCCACGATCTGACAACGACAGCGGGAAAGATTGCCGATTTCCGCGACCGCCAGGCACGTGCCGAACAGCCCTCCGGCCCCGAGGCCGTCGAAAAGCAGCATGCGCGCGGCAAGAACACCGCACGCGAGCGCATCGCCCTGCTGCTGGATGAGGACTCATTCGTCGAGTTCGACGCCCTCGCAGTGCACCGCTCCACGGCCTTCGGCATGGAAAAGAAGAAGCCCCTTGGCGACGGCCTGGTGTCCGGCTACGGCACCGTGGACGGCCGTCCCGTGGCGGTTTACAGCCAGGACTTCAGCGTGTACGGCGGTTCACTGAGCCAGGTCAACGGCGAGAAAATCGTCAAGGTGCAGGAATTCGCCCTGCGCAACGGCTGCCCGGTGGTTGGCATCCTCGACGGCGGCGGCGCCCGCATCCAGGAAGGCGTCGCCTCGCTGGCCATGTTCGCCGATATCTTCCGCAACAACGTGCACGCTTCCGGCGTTGTTCCCCAGATCTCCCTCATCATGGGCCCCTCCGCCGGCGGCGCCGCCTACTCCCCCGCCCTCACCGACTATGTGGTGATGGTGGACAAGACGTCCCACATGTTCATCACCGGCCCCGACGTCATCAAAACCGTCACGGGCGAGGATGTGGACATGGAAACCCTCGGCGGAGCGCGCCAGCACAACGCCACCACGGGCACGTCCACGTACCTCGCCTCGGATGAAGGGGACGCTATCGAGTTCGTCCGCGAACTCCTGGACTTCCTGCCCTCCAACAACCTGTCCGAGGCCCCGGTCCTGGAGCACGCCCAGGAAAACGCGGTCAACGACGACGACCTCGCCCTTGACACGCTGATCCCCGATTCAGCCAACCAGCCCTACGACATGCGCGCAGTCGTCGAGCAGATCGTCGACGACGGGCACTTCCTGGAGATGCAGGCCCTTTACGCACCGAACGTCATGATCGGCTACGGCCGGGTGGAAGGCCACACCGTGGGAATCGTGGCCAACCAGCCGCTGCAGTTCGCGGGAACCCTGGACATTGCCGCCTCCGAAAAAGCGGCCCGCTTCGTCCGGAACTGCGATGCCTTCAACATCCCCATCATCACGCTGGTGGATGTGCCGGGATTCCTGCCGGGCAAGGACCAGGAGTTCCAGGGCATCATCCGCCGCGGCGCAAAGCTGCTGTACGCGTATGCCGAAGCCACGGTGCCCAAGCTGACCGTCATCACCCGCAAGGCCTACGGCGGCGCCTACATCGTCATGGGTTCCAAGAAGCTCGGGGCGGACCTCAACCTGGCATGGCCCACCGCGCAGATCGGTGTGATGGGGGCCCAGGGCGCCGTGAACATCCTTTACCGCCGGGACCTCGCGGCCGTAGCCGAAGACGGCGGCGACGTCGAAGCCCGCCGCGCCGAGGTCATCCGGCAATACGAGGAAGAACTCCTGAACCCCTACCAGGCAGCCGAACTCGGCTACGTTGACGCCGTCATCGCACCGTCCGACACCCGGCTGCAAATTGTCCGTGGACTGCGCGCACTCCGCGACAAGCGAGCCAGCCTCCCGGCCAAGAAGCACGGGAACATCCCGCTGTGAGCGCCACCGGAATGCCGGACCAGGCAGAAACCGCCGCGGCTCCCCTGCTCTCTGTTGTCAAGGGGCAGCCGAACGCCGAGGAACTAGCCGCGCTCACCGCCGTCGTACTTTCCCTCGGCGGCCAGGAAGCGGCCAAGCCTGCCGCACCAACCGCACGGCACTGGGCGCGCCGGCAGCGGCTGGGCCTTGCACCAACGCCCGGTCCGGGCGCCTGGAAGCGCAGCAAGGGCTAGCCACCGGCGCGTTCCTCGCCGGGTGCGCGCGGCCGGGCTAGTCTCGGATGGTGACTACCGACACTTCGCCCGCCGCACGCCCGCACACCCGCATCGACGCCGTCGCGGACGCCTATACCGATACCCTCGTCCGCCTGAATCCGTCGCTGGCCACCACCCTGGGACTGCCGGGCCGCGAAACCGAATACCAGGATTTCTCCCCCGCCGGCATCGCCGAGTTCGCCGAGGTGGCCCGCAAAGCCCTTACAGACCTTGAGGGCCTGGAGCCTGAGGACGACGTGGACGCCGTCACGCTGGACGCCATGCGCGAGCGGCTTGGCCTGCAGCTGCTGATCCACGCCTCCGGGTGGGAGTACGCGGACCTGAACAACATTGCCTCGCCCGCACAGGACATCCGTGCGATCTTCGACCTTATGCCCACCGCCACGGAGCAGGACTGGGAGCACATCGCCGGCCGCGCGCAGAACGTACCCGCGGCCGTCGAGGGCTACATTGAGTCCCTGCGCCTTGCGCGCGACGCCGGCCGGGTGGCCGCGGCCCGCCAGGTGAACATCGTCATCGAACAGGCCACGAAGTACGCCGCCGCGGACGGATTCTTCGCCAAGCTCGCAGCCGGTGCCGCCACCGAAACCGGTCCGCTGGGCACCGCCCTGCAGGAGAAGCTCGACGCCGGTGCTGCCGCCGCCCGCCGCGCCTACACCGGGCTTGCCGACTTCCTCCGTACCGACCTGCTGCCCGCAGCCCCGGAAAAGGACGCGGTGGGTAAAGCCCGCTATGCGCTCGCATCACGGTCCTTCCTCGGCGCCTCCGTGGATCTTGAGGAAACCTACGCCTGGGGCGTGCAGGAGCTCGACCGCCTGATCGCCGAACAGGAGGTGGTGGCCGGCACCATCAAGGCAGGCGCCTCCATCGCCGAAGCCAAGGAGATCCTGAACAACGGTCCGGCCCGGCAGATCAAAGGCACCGACGCCCTCAAGGCCTGGATGCAGGAACTCTCCGACAAAGCCGTGGCGGAGCTGGCCGGGGTCCATTTCGACATCCCGGACGTCATGAAGAAACTGGAATGCCTCATCGCCCCTACCGATGAAGGCGGCATCTACTACACCGGCCCCTCCGACGACTTCACCCGCCCCGGACGCATGTGGTGGTCCGTGCCCGCGGGCGAGGACACCTTCACCACCTGGGCCGAAACCACTACCGTTTACCACGAAGGCGTCCCCGGCCACCACCTCCAGGTGGCCACCGCCACCTACCGGCGCGAACTGCTCAACAAGTGGCGGCGCAACATCTGCTGGACCTCCGGACACGGCGAAGGCTGGGCCCTCTACGCGGAAAAGCTCATGCAGGAACTCGGATACCTCGACGACGCGGGCGACCACATGGGCATGCTGGACATGCAAAGGATGCGCGCAGCCCGGGTGGTGTTCGACATCGGCGTCCACCTGGAACTGGAGATGCCCGCACGCTGGGGCACCGGTACGTGGACCCCGGACAAGGGATACGAGTTCCTCAAAGCCAACCTGCCAATCAGCGAAGGGCAACTCAACTTCGAGTTCAACCGCTACCTGGGCTGGCCCGGCCAGGCGCCCTCCTACAAAGTAGGCCAGCGCCTCTGGGAACAGATCCGCGCCGAACTTGAGTCACGGCCAGGGTTCGACCTCAAGGAGTTCCACACCAAGGCCCTGAACATCGGCTCCGTTGGACTCGATACGCTTCGGCGGGCGCTGCTTTAACCTCCGGGGTGGACGAGATGTTAAGCACACCGCCGCTGGGAATAAGTAACAAAACCCGCTGTCCGCCTTGGATTTTCGTGTTTTTCTGTTTCTTCCAGCAACTGGGGGTGCGTAATATTTCTCAATATTGTTTCGACGTGATAATGGCTTCGGACCTAGCGTGTTCGGGTGAGCACTCAGACAAGCACCCCCTCCCCCGCAGGGAAGACGGGCTTCCAGCTTCCCAAGTGGGCTGGATCGTTCGGCTTCCAAATCATCGCCGCACTCATCGTGGGCCTTGCCCTCGGCCTGCTGGCCAAGTACACCGGCAGCACCAAGACCAACCCCAACGGCCTCGGCGCAACACTGCAGACCATCGGTTCCAGCTACGTGTCGCTGCTGCAGACCGCCGTCGTGCCCCTGATTTTCACGGCCGTGGTGAGCTCCATCTCCAACCTTCGCCAGGTTTCCAACGCCGCCCGGCTGGCCTGGAACACCCTGCTGTGGTTCGCCATCACGTCCCTGATCGCGGTGCTGATCGGCATCGGCCTGGGCGTCCTGCTGCAGCCCGGCGCCAACACCGGAATCACTGAAGAAGCCAAGTACGCCGGCAAGTCCGGCGACTGGTGGTCCTTCCTGATCGGCCTCTTCCCGAAGAACTTCCTCGGCCTCGGCGCGAGCTCCACGGTCGCCGAATCCGGCGCCGTGACCACCTCCGTCAGCTTCAACGTGCTGCAGATCCTGGTGATCGCCATCGCCGTCGGCGTTGCCGCCCTCAAGGTGGGCAAGGCAGCCGAGCCCTTCCTGAACCTGAATGCCTCGGCCCTCGCCGTGATCCAGAAGGTCCTTTGGTGGATCATCCGCATCGCGCCGCTGGGCACCGTCGGCCTGATCGGTAACGCCGTCGCCGTCTACGGTTGGGACACCATCGGCTCCCTGGGAAAGTTCACGGTTGCCATCTACGCCGGACTGGCGCTGGTGCTGTTCGTTGTGTACCCCATCCTGGTCCGCACCCACGGCCTGTCCGTCAAGCAGTACTTCTCCGGTGTCTGGCCTGCTGTCCAGCTGGCCTTCGTTTCCCGCTCGTCCGTGGGAACCCTGCCGCTCACCCAGCGCGTCACCGAGCGCAGCCTGGGCGTCCCCCGCGGCTACGCCTCCTTCGCCGTCCCGCTGGGCGCCACCACCAAGATGGACGGCTGCGCCGCCATCTACCCGGCCATCTCCGCCATCTTCGTGGCCCAGTTCTTCGGCATCCAGCTCGACTTCAGCCAGTACCTGCTGATCGCCCTGGTCTCCGTCCTGGGATCCGCTGCGACGGCCGGCACCACCGGCGCCGTGGTGATGCTGACGCTGACGCTCTCCACGCTGGGACTGCCGCTGGCCGGCGTCGGGCTGCTCCTTGCCATCGACCCGATCCTGGACATGGGCCGTACCGCCGTCAACGTGGCAGGCCAGGCCCTGGTCCCCACCATCGTGGCCAAGCGCCAGGGCATCCTGGACGAAGCGCTGTACAACGCGCCCCGCAACGGCACCCCCTTCGTTGACGATGACGCCGCCGCCAACAACGGTGCCGCTACGGACGGTACTGCTGCCGACACCGCGCCCCGCGAGCTGCAGGACGCCAAGGCATAACAAACGCCGGTGCCGCAAGGCGCCTCGTATGTGCTAACACAGGAAGTCCCCGGGAATTCTCCCGGGGACTTCCTGTTGTCCCGGGCTGTCACCCTGGGACGCCTGCAGGGGCGGTTAGGCAGTGAGGCGCGCGGTCAGTGACCGCCGCCGCCGATCACCCCGTTCTGGACCGCCTTGGTCACGGCGTCCGCCTCGGCCTGGGTCAGCTTTCCATCGGTGACGGCCTGGTCCAGGCGGGTCTTGAACGCTGCCGCCCGGTCTGCCTGTGCCGCGGTACGGAGCTCGTCGAGCGCCGCCGTTACCTTGGCCTCGTCAATTCCGAGCGATGCTGCGAGGGACTTGGCAAGCGCAGCTTCGCGGGTGGCCATGTCAGGCTTCTCGCCTTCTGCCGGCGGTCCGCTGGGCTTGTTGGCCTCCCGGAAAGCCTTCAACGCGTCAGCGACTTTTGCTTCGTCCACGCCAAGCTTCTGGGCCAGCTCTGACGCCTGGACTCCACCGCGTTCACCTCCGCGTCCGCCGTGGCGGCCCATGCCGTCATGGCCCGCGCCCGCGCCTGTGCCGGCATCGGCAGAGGAACTCGAACTGGCGCTCGGTGAGGGGGTTGGCGTCGTCGTGGCCGAGGCTACTCCCGCCACTCCAATGCCGGCACCCACGGCAAGCGCCGCGGCCGACAGGCCGAGCGCCATCTTCTTCCTGCGTGACATTCTCTTCTCCTGCTCCGCCGTCGCCAGACGGCTGCTGTGGCTGAACCCTTTCCGGGCCTTACCAAAGCATCCGTGCGAAGGTTCGGTAGAGGCTGTTGGGAGCCTTTCATTCTCCTGTGAATTTAACTTGCCCACCGTGCAAACTTGCACGTAGTGTAAGAGCGTGAAGTCATCATCGTCCTTGCCTGACGCGCCCGCGGCTCCCTCGCGCCGCGAACTGAACAAGGCCGCGACCCGGCAGGCCATCACGGACGCTGCGCTGGCGCTGCTCCGGTCCAAAGGTCCCGGCGGTTTTACGGCCGAAGACATCGCCGAGTCTGCCGGTATCTCCCGGCGCACCTTCTTCAACTATTTCAACAGCACTGACGCCGCGCTTGCTTCGGTCACCCACGGTTTCCTGGATATTGTCATCCGGCAGTTGCAGCTGCGCCCCGCGGAGGAACCGCTGCTGGAGGCGGCACAGGCTGCCCTCATGGCCCTGGCGGACCCCAGGACGGTGGAGCCGCTGGCCGAGCTGTTCGCCCTGACGCAGCACAGCCAGCTGATGGCCCACACCGAACTCGAGGCCTGGGACCACTGCCGGGCCCAGGTCTTCACCGTGGCAAGGGACCGGGTGGCGGCGGCCCCGGACGGTTCGGACGAGCTGTACGTCCATGCCCTGGCCGGCTCCGTCATCTCCTGCGGCAAGGCCGCCATGGAGGTCTGGTTCAGCCGCCGGGGACCCGACCTGTCGCCCGCCTCCCTGGCCGAACTCCGGCAACTCCTTATCGATGCCATGGCCCTCCTGGGCTCAGGCTTCACCCCGCCTGCCGGCGCCGGCACGTCCACCTCCCCGGCCACCCCGGCCCGCACGTCAGCCCCTTCAGCCGCCCACTCCTCCTGACCAGATCGGTTTCCCTCATGGCACTGCTGCTCTACCGCCTTGGCAAGTTCTCCTACCGCCGGCGCTGGCTGGTCCTTTCGCTATGGCTCGTGGCGCTGGTTGCCGTCGGCGGCTCCGCCGCGGCTTTCCACGGCACCCTGTCCAACAATTTCCAGATCCCCGGAACGGAAACGCAGCGGATCGCGGACAAGCTGAAGGAAGACCTTCCGTCAGCGTCCGGCGGCACCGCCACGATCGTTTTCGAAGCACCCGACAACGGCTTCACCGACGCCAGCCGGGTGGCGGTCAGTGACGCCCTGAAGAAGCTCGAAACGCTGCCGGACGTCCGCGGCACCGTGGACCCGTTCGCCACCCAGGCCCAGGTGGACCAGGCAGGGCAAACCATCACCGACGGTGAGCAGCAGCTGGCCGCCGGGCAGGCCAGGCTGGACGCCTCCAAGGCGCAGCTGGATGCCGGGAAGGCACAGCTGGAGGCGGCAGAGCAGCAGATGGTGGCCGCCGGCGCTCCGGCAGCAGCCATCGAGGCTCAACTGGGCCAGCAGAAGGCCGCAGCGGCCGAAGGCCAGGCAAAATACGACGCCGGGGCGAGGGAACTTGAGGCCAGCAAGGCCAAGCTGGAGTTGGGCAAACGGCAGGCCGAAGCATCCTCCGCCATCCGCTTCGTCTCCGAAGATGGCAAGGCTGCCGTAGCCCAGGTGCAGTTCAACGGCTCCATCAACGGGCTGAGCCCCGAGGTCCGGCAACAGGTGCAGGACATCGCGCACGCGACCTCCGCCGCCGGCGTCACAGCCCTCGCCAGCAAGGAAATCACCGAGGACATCTCCGAGCTGTTCGGCATCGCGGAAATCATCGGCATCGCCGTCGCAGCCCTGGTGCTGATCATCATGCTCGGTACCCTCGTGGCGGCCGGCCTCCCGCTCCTGATGGCTGTCATGGGCGTCGGCGTGGGCGTCGGCATCACCTTCGCACTGTCCGGCCTCTTCGACATGAGCTCCATCTCCCCCATGCTGGCGCTCATGCTGGGCCTCGCCGTCGGCATCGACTACTCACTGTTCATCGTCAACCGGCACCGCACCCAGCTCCTGGCCGGCATGGATCCCGAGGAATCCGTGGCCCGCGCCACGGGGACGTCCGGCAACGCCGTGGTGTTCGCCGGCCTGACTGTCATCATCGCCCTCGCCGCCCTGGTGGTCCCCGGCCTGCCGTTCCTGGCCGTCATGGGCCTGGCAGCCGCGGGCACGGTGGCCGTGGCGGTCCTGGTCGCCATCACCCTCACCCCGGCCATGCTGTCTCTCATCGGCCGCCGCATCATCTCCAAGCGGGCCTGGGCCAAGGCCAACGCCCACAACGCAGAGCCCGGCCACGAAGCGGCAGACGACGCCAAGGACCGTGAACGCAGCACCCACGGCTGGGGCGGCCTGGTGACCCGCCACCCCGTGCTCGCCATGGTGGCCGGCGTGATCCTGCTGGGCACGCTGGCCCTCCCCGCCACACAGCTGCAGCTCGCCCTGCCGGACGGCGGCTCCGAACCGGTGGATTCCGAGGCCTACCAGGCTTACGACGTCACCGCCCGGAGCTTCGGCGAAGGCGTCACCGGCCCCATCGTTGCCGTGGGCGAGTTCCCTGCCGGGCTGGACGAGGCCGCAGCCACCACCCTGCAGTACAACATTGCGGACAAGCTCCGGTCAGTGGACAACGTGGTGGCAGCCGTTCCGGTGGCCATCAGCGAAGACCGCCGCACCGCCGTCTTCCAGGTCATCCCGGAGGAAGGCCCGGCCAGCGCCAGCACGGTCAAGGTTGTCTCGGAACTCCGCGGCCTGAACGCCGAAATCAAGGCCGATTACGACGTTGCCATGGGCCTCACCGGGCAGACCGCCGGCAACATCGACGTCTCCACCAAGCTCGGTGACGCGCTGCCGCCCTACCTGGCCATCGTCGTCGGGCTGTCCCTGATCCTGCTGCTGCTGGTGTTCCGCTCCATCGTGGTGCCGCTCCTGGCCACGGGCGGCTTCCTGCTTTCGCTGGCTGCCGCGTTCGGCGCGGTGGTGGCCGTCTACCAGTGGGGCTGGCTGGGCACCGTGTTCGATGTCGCCAACCCCGGTGCGGTCCTGAGCTTCCTGCCGATCATCCTGATCGGCGTGCTGTTCGGCCTGGCCATGGACTACCAGGTGTTCATCGCTTCCGGCATGCGCGAGGCGTACATGCACGGATCCACAGCAAAGGAGGCCGTGCGGGTCGGCTTCCGGCACGCCGCCGCCGTGGTGACCGCCGCCGCCATCATCATGGTCAGCGTGTTCGCGGGCTTCATCTTCAGCCACCTCACCATGGTCCGGCCGCTCGGCTTCGCGATGGCGTTCGGTGTGCTGCTGGATGCGTTCGTGGTCCGGATGACCATTGTCCCCGCCGTCATGTACCTCCTCGGCGAAAAGTCCTGGTGGCTGCCGCGCTGGCTGGACCGCATCCTGCCGGACGTGGACGTGGAGGGCGCCAAGCTCAGCCGCCCGGAGAACGCGAAGGCGTCTGCAGAGCTGGTCCACTAGGCTGATTCCGTGGTCCGCCTGATACTTGCCTCCCAGTCCCCCGCCCGCACCAAACTCCTAGCCGAAGCCGGCATCCGGCACACTGTGCTGGTCTCCGACGTGGATGAGGACGCCGTGCAGGCGCGCTACGGCGTGACTGATCCGCACGACACCGCGCTCCTGCTGGCCCGGGCCAAGGCCGAGGCCGTGGCGGCGCTCCCGGACTCCGAGGGTGCACTGGTTCTTGGCTGCGACTCGGTATTCGAGTTCGACGGCGAGGCGCACGGCAAGCCCTACACGGCCGACGTCGCGCGGGAGCGGATGCTCCGGATGAGCGGCAGCTCCGGGGTGCTGCATACAGGACACTGGCTGGTGGACTGCCGGGATGCGGACACGGACGACGACGGCGGTGACGGTGCAGGGTCCGGCGCCACCCTCGGCGCGGTTGCCTCAGCCGAGGTCGCCTTCCTGGACATGGACGCGGAGGAAATCGACGCGTACATCGCCACCGGCGAGCCGCTGCACTGCGCCGGGTCTTTCACCATTGACGGCCTGGGCGGGGCCTTCATCCGGAAGGTCGACGGCGACCCGCATGCCGTCGTCGGCCTGTCCGTTTCCACCCTCCGCGGGCTGCTGGCCGCCGCAAACGTGCGCATCACCGATCTCTGGCCACCGCGCTGAAAGGCGGCCAATTACACCGGACTTGTAGCTTCCCTACAAAGCATTGCCGGTTTACACGCGGATTCCGCAAGTAATATCGGCGGAACCTCCAAAACCGCGCTAGGCTCCCTGAAGGAAAGAAGGAGACGCCTTGTCAGCAAATATGGAGCAGTCCGCCGGTACCACGCAGCAGAGCCTCACCAAGGTGCTGATCGCCAACCGCGGTGAAATCGCGGTGCGCATCATCCGCGCCGCCCGCGACGAGGGCATCGCCTCCGTGGCGATCTACGCCGAACCGGACCGCGACGCCCTGCACGTCCGCCTTGCTGACGAAGCCTATGCCCTGGGCGGCAACACCGCCGCCGAGTCGTACCTGGTGATGGACAAGATCATCGACGCCGCCCTGCAGTCCGGTGCGGATGCCATCCACCCCGGCTACGGCTTCCTGGCCGAAAACGCCGAGTTCGCGGCCCGTGTGATCGAGGCTGGCATCACCTGGATCGGCCCGTCCCCCGAAGCGATTTCCGCCCTGGGCGACAAAGTCCAGGCCCGCCACATTGCTGAAAAGGTGGGTGCACCCCAGGTTCCCGGCACCGCCGATCCTGTGCAGTCTGCCGAGGAAATCCTCGAGTTTGTGGACAAGTTCGGGCTGCCCGTGGCCATCAAGGCTGCTTTCGGCGGCGGAGGACGCGGCATCAAGGTGGCCCGCACCCGCGAAGAGATCCCCGAACTGTTCGAGTCCGCAGTCCGTGAGGCCACCGCTGCATTCGGACGCGGGGAGTGCTTCATCGAGCGCTTCCTGGACGCTCCCCGGCACGTTGAAACCCAGTGCCTCGCTGACGCCCACGGCAACGTTGTAGTGGTCTCCACCCGCGACTGCTCGCTGCAGCGCCGCAACCAGAAGCTGGTCGAAGAAGCACCGGCGCCGTTCCTCACCCCGGAGCAGAACCAGCGACTGTACGAATCCTCCAAAGCCATTCTGAAGGAAGCCGGCTACCTCGGTGCCGGTACCTGCGAATTCCTGGTGGGCCAGGACGGCACCATTTCCTTCCTGGAGGTCAACACCCGCCTGCAGGTAGAGCACTGCGTGTCCGAGGAAGTCACCGGCATCGACCTGGTCCGCGAACAGTTCCGCCTGGCCCGCGGCGAGGAGCTGGGCTACGGCGACCCCGAGGTCCGCGGCCACTCCATCGAGTTCCGCATTACGGGTGAAGATCCGGGCCGGAACTTTATGCCCGCTCCGGGGACCATTGCTACGCTGAAGAACCCGACCGGCCCCGGCATCCGGATTGACTCCGGCGTGGAGCAAGGTGACGTCATCAGCGGCAACTTCGACTCCATGCTGTCCAAGCTGGTGGTCACCGGGGCTACCCGTACCCAGGCCCTGCAGCGCTCACGCCGCGCCCTGGAGGAGATGGTGGTGGAAGGCATTCCCACCGTCATCCCGTTCGACCTTGCCGTGGTCAGCCATCCCGATTTCGCTCCGGTGGAGGGACCCTTCAAGGTCCACACGCGTTGGATCGAAACAGAGTTCACCAACGACCTGCCGGCCTGGAATCCCCGCGGCGCCTCCGAAAGCGACGACGCCGAAGAACGCCAGCGCGTGGTGGTCGAGGTAGGCGGCAAGCGCCTCGAAGTAGTGCTCCCGGCCTCCCTGGGTTCCCTGGGCGCCGGCGCAGCTCCGGCGGCGAAGTCCGGTAAGTCCAAGAAGCGCGCACGGTCCGGCGGCCCCGCTGCCGCAACCGGCAACGCGCTCACTTCCCCCATGCAGGGAACCATCGTGAAGGTGGCTGTGGCTGAGGGCGACGTTGTAGCCGAGGGTGACCTGGTAGTGGTCCTGGAGGCCATGAAGATGGAGCAGCCCCTCACGGCGCACCGTTCCGGAACCATCACGGGCCTCAAAGCTGTTGCAGGTGAGACGGTGTCCGCGGGCGCCGTGATCGCCACCATCGAAGACTGACGGGCCGGAGGCACCCATGCTGGCACCCAGTTTCCAGGAAGAAGTGGCCCGCTATCACGAGGCGGTTCCGGAGATCACCCGGGGCAACACAGGTCCCATCAAGGATCTTTACTCCCGGCTTGAGGACGTAACTCTGGCCAACCCTTTCGGCGGCATCGCTAAAGGTTGGGCGCAGGTTGAAGCCCGGCTGGACCAGGCCGCCCGGCAGTTCCAGGACGGCGAGATGCTCGGCTTCGACACCATCACGTCGTACACGGCGCGCGACACCGCCTACCTGGTGGAAACCGAGCACTTCCGTGCCCGGCTGGACGGTGCTGCGGCTACCGAGGAGTTCGCTCTCAGGGTAACCAGCATCTTCCGCCGCGAGGAAGGCTATTGGAAGCTGGTGCACCGCCATGCCGATCCGGCTGCGCGGCCTCAGTCCCGTAGGTCGCTGGCCCAGGCCGTGGCCGGCTGAACCAGCCTGTAGCCCGCTGTCCGCTGGCTCAGAGTCCTACCCGACCGGAATGACTACGGGTTCAGCCGTTCCACACCACCCAGCAGCCCGGAGCCGTCCGCTCCGGGCTGCTGGCGTATGGCGGGCAATTGCAGGCACACTTAGCAGGTGTTGCCATTCCTGCTCCTGGCCTCCCGGGCCGAAGACGCCGCCGCCGATGACGAGTACGCCGCGTACCTGAGGTACGGCGGCCTGGAGGAGGGGGAGCTGCGACGAATTCGGCTTGAAGCGGCTCCCCTGCCCGAGCTGGACCTCTCCGCGTACTCCGGCGTGATCGTGGGCGGCAGTCCGTTCACGTCCAGCGATCCGCCCGAGGACAAGAGCCCTGTCCAGCACAGGGTGGAACAGGAACTGTCAGGCCTGCTGGACCAGCTGGTGAACCGCGATTTCCCGTTCCTGGGTGCGTGTTACGGGGTCGGGACACTGGGCAGGCACCAAGGCGCCGTGATCGACCGGACGTACGGCGAGCCCCTCGCCGCCGTGGAGATCGGCCTCACCGACGCCGGCCTGCAGGACCCGCTGCTGCAGGGCATGCCACAGGCGTTCACCGCTTTTGCCGGCCACAAGGAAGCCTGCAGTTCGCTGCCCGCCCATGCGGTACGCCTGGCCGGATCCGCAGCCTGCCCCGTACAGATGTTCCGGGTCCGGTCGAACCTCTACGCCACCCAGTTCCACCCCGAACTCGACGCAGAGGGCCTGGTGACACGCATCGACATTTACCGCAACGCCGGCTACTTTCCTCCGGAGTCCGCCGAAGACCTGATGGCCGACGCCCGGAAGTTCACCGTGACCGAGCCGATGAAGATCCTGCGGAACTTCGTGGAGCGTTACGCGGCCTGAGCTTCCGAGCTTCCGAGCTTCCGAGCTTCCGAGCTTCCGAGCTTCCGAGAGCGACCATAGGGGCAGTGACGGATCACCGGCAAGCGCATCCCCATCATGCGCTTCGTTCAAGCCTCCCGCTGCCACCTGGCCCTTCTGGCGACATCCTGTTCGCGCCCTGGAGGATCAGCGCGCCAAGGCTCAGGGAACGCCGGCTTGATGACGCGGCCCAGGAGTTGGACGGATGGTCGTGGGGGCGGTTGGTTGCCGGGTGCCCGCGCCGGGGCTCGGGCTGTGCCCGCATGTTTGCCCGGGCTGCTGGTGTGGCTGATGGCTGTCCCGGGGAGTGGTGGTGCGGTGGAGTGGTAGGTGTGTCCGGTGGGGGTTCGGAGCTTCACGGTGTGGCGTGCTCCGGGATTGGATGCTGTTCCAGCTGACCAGCCTGGGCTTTCTTTGGTGTGGTTGCAGGCTTCGCAGAGTCCTTGGCCGTTGGCAGTTGTGGTGTTGCTGCCGTGGTGCCAGGGGATGATGTGGTCGTGGTGGCGGATGGGTGCGTCGCAGTATGGGGTGCGGCAGGTATCGTCGCGGGTTTGGAGGAAGCGTTTGAGTCCTGCCGGGAAGAGCCGGGCTTTGGAGTCCAAACCGATAAGGTCACCGGTGCCGGGGGCGGTGTAAAGCCGCCTCACCCAGACCGCCATCCCCGGCTTGGGCTGGTCTCCGGTGACCAGTTCGCGGGCCCAGGCGGCGGGGACAATGCCGTAACCGGTGAGCCGGGCGGGTTCGGAGTCGGCTTGGAGGAGGGTCCGGTCGGTCATGACGAGCTGGACCTGGACCCCGCTGATCCCGCCCGGGGCCCCGGTGATCCGTTCGACGAGGGTGTCGGCCATGGCCTGGCCCGTGGACCGGCCGTCCCCGGCGGAACGGAGGGTGCCGGCTTCCCTGGTAAGGGCCGCGTAGACCGCTACACCCTGGGCGACCGGAAGCAGCGCGGTCAGGCGGGCCATCGTGTCCGGGGCCGGGCGCAGGCTGACCGTCCGTCCACCCACCGCGTTGGCGGCCCGCCTGGCCACCGACGCAGGATCCCGCCGGTACGCGGCGGCCCTGACCGCGGAGACGATGGTCCGGTCCCCGGCACCATCAAAGGAGCCGGTATCGGCGGCGAGTTCCTCATCCACCCCGGCCCGGTCCTCGGGTGAGAGGCAGATGGTTTCCTTCACGACCAAGGTGGTGCGCCACTCACTCAACCGCCCGGACCGGAACGCCGCGAAAGTGCGGGGCATCCCGGTCAGGGTCTTCGCCAGTCCCAGCAGCCGCCCACCCCGGGACGGGGACTCCCGGCGCGCCAGCGCCACCTGCGCCCCGACCCCGGCACCCTGTTCGTCGGCCGGGACACCGGCAGCAGCCTGTTCCCGCCGCTGGGCCAGGTCAAAAGCCACAGTGATCTCGGCCTGCCTCGCCGCCGCCACAGCCTTCAAATCCTCAAGCTGCCGGAGCTGATCGATCATCCCCGCACCATCACCAGCAACCGGCACCACCGCCAGGATCTTCAACGCCTCAACCACGCCCGGGGCACCAACACCCGCGGAATAGCCTGAGGCCGGGCTGGGGCCGGCGTGCGAGGCAACAGGAGCGGCCGAAGCCTGCATGATGGCCGGCCCGGCGGCAGCGCGTTGGAGAACGGCAGATCCAGCTGAGGCCGGAGAAGGAATGTGAGCAGCCGAGCCGAGTGCGGTGGCCCGCGCGGCGTCGGCGGGCGAAGCAACTCGGGCAACCGGGGCGGCCGGATGTGCGTCAGCAGCAGCCGGAATAAGGGCAACAGAGCCGGGCGCGGAGGTGTCCTTGACAGCAGGTGGCACGGCAGCTGCATGCCCCGCCTCCACTGCCGCCACCCCAACCGTCTCCATCACCAAAGTCTTCCAGCACCCACTGACATTCCCCACGCCCCCAAAGCCCTATGTGGAAAACCCCGGAAGCATGGATGGGACTCCCCCGGTGGACTGCTGACTGCACCCCAAACGAACAGCAAACGGCGCCACCAACCGTGGCGCCGCCGTCGAACGTTCCAAGTCCCAGTCCACGTCCAAAGGCAAAGCAACCTAGGAGCGGCGATACGTCAATGGAAAATGCCCTATTCAAAAGAGAATGCCCGGACAGTCCAGGGGCTGTCCGGGCATTCCTGCAAGGCTGACGGGTCAGGCTACGTTGTTCTCGTAGTCGAGGTCCCTGGTTTCCTTGCTGACGAACAGTGCGATGAGGGTCAGCACGGCCATGGACGTCAGGTAGACACCCACGAGTACCGGGCTGCCGTCGGCCAGCTCCCACAGCGCCACGGCGATGAACGGCGCAACTGCCGCACCCAGGATGCTGGAGAAGTTGTAGCTGATGGCCGATCCCGTGTAGCGGACGTTCGTGGGGAACAGCTCCGGCAGGAGCGCGCCCATCGGCCCGAAGGTCAGTCCCATGAGCGAGAAGCCCAGGATCAGCAGGGCCATGGTGCCCACAAAGCCGCCGCTAAACAGCGGAACGAAGAGCAGGCCGAAGGCGAAGATTCCCGCGGTAACGCCGATCAGCATCTTCCGGCGGCCGTACTTCTCAGCAAGAGGACCGGAGACCAGGGTGAAGATGCCGAAGAACACGACGCCGGCAATCAGCATCCAGAGGAAATCATTGCGGGTGTAGCCCAGGCCCGGAACGAACGCCGCTGCGGCGGCCTCGGTCATCGGTTTGCCGGCCTTCTCGGCGGCCGCCTTGGCCGCATCGAGGCTGGAGGCCCGGGTGCCGTAGGTCAGGGTGAACGTGGTCATCAGGTAGAAGAGCACGTAGGTGGCGAGCATGATGAAGGTACCCAGGATCAGCTGGCGCCAGCTGGTCTTGAAGACGCGGCCCAGGGGCAGCTTGGCGACCTCGTTGGACTCGATCACCTTGGTGAACGCCGGGGTTTCGATCAGCTTCAGCCGCACGTAGAGGCCGATGATCACCATGACTGCGCTGAGCAGGAACGGAACACGCCAACCCCAGGCCTGGAAGGCGGCGGGTGAGAGCGTGTAGCTGGCTACCAGGAAGATGACGTTGGCGATGATGAAGCCGATGGGAGCGCCAAGCTGCGGGAACGTGCCGTAGATGGCGCGCTTGTTGGCCGGTGCGTTCTCGGTGGCCAGCAGGGCCGCCCCGCTCCATTCGCCGCCAAGGGCCAGGCCCTGGGCGAAGCGCATGACTACCAGCAGTGCCGGTGCCCAGAATTGCCAGCCCGGTACCAGCGCAGTGGGCAGGCAGCCGATGAGGAAGGTGGCGATGCCCATGGTGAGCAGCGAGGCCACCAGGGTGCCCTTGCGGCCGAACTTGTCGCCGAAGTGCCCGAAGACGATGGACCCCAGGGGGCGGGCGACGAAGGCCACACCGAAAACCGCGAAGGAGCTCAGGAGCTGGGTTGTCTCGTTCTGGCCAGGGAAGAACAGCTGCGGGAAGACGAGGACCGCCGCAGTTGCGTAGACATAGAAATCATAGAACTCGACCGTGGTGCCGATCAGGCTGGCGACGATCACACGGCCGCGGGAGTTCACCGGCTGGGGTGAACCGGGCACCGTGGAGGTGTCGGTGGAAGACATGTGTAAACGCTTTCGTGAGAAACCGGCCGGATACAGCGGGCTGCCCCGGCGCGAAATAGTTAGAGTTCAATATTAGTTCCGCTGGTCCAGTCAATGGACGAAAGGTCCAGTATTTGGACCTGTGCTGTGCGTCTCACTTTTTGGGCACCCTCGCATCCTAACGGCGTCCGGCGGGCACAGATAGGCAAATGTCACAGCCCGTTAACATCCGGCGTCGGTCCGTGAAACGCGCCGTCCCTACCTTGGAGGAACAACATCCCCCCAAAGGAGGTAACCCGTGACTGTTGACCGCACCGCAGATGCCGGCACCGGCAATTCCGTTGATCTGGACGACGCCCCGTCCCCGGAATCAGCCGCAGCATCCGCCAGCGCACAGCCCGGCACTACCCGCACCGCAACCGCTCCCGCCCTCGAATTCCGCCCCGGCCGTTGGATCGCCAACTGGGACGCCGAGAACAAGGAACAGTGGGAAACCGCCGGCCGCTCCATCGCCCGCCGCAACCTGAACTGGTCCATCTTCGCCGAGTTCCTCGGCTTCGTCGTCTGGCAGCTGTGGTCCATCGTGGTGGTCCAGCTCCCGGCAGCAGGCTTCACCTTCACCACATCCGAGATTTTCTGGCTGATCTCGATGCCCAGCCTGGTGGGCGCAACCCTTCGCATTCCCTACACCTTCATGGTTCCCCGCTTCGGCGGCCGGAACTGGACCATCGTCTCGGCCCTGCTGCTCCTGATCCCCTCGATCGGGCTCGCGATGTGCGTCTCAAACCCGGAGACACCGTTCGGCGTGATGCTCCTGGTGGCAGCCCTGGCCGGCTTCGGCGGCGGCAACTTCGCCAGCTCCATGGCCAACATCACCTTCTTCTACCCGGCACGTGAGAAGGGCTGGGCCCTGGGCCTGAACGCCGCAGGCGGAAACCTCGGTGCCGCCGTCGCGCAGCTCGCCGTCCCCATCGTGATCACCCTCCTGGCCGCCGGCACCGTCAACCTGCCCATGGCCGGCCTGATGTGGGTCCCGTTCATCCTGCTGGCCGCCTTCGGCGCCTACAAGTACATGAACAACCTCACCAGCGCCAAGGGCGACGTGGCCGGATCCGTGGCCGCACTGAAGGAACCGCACCTGTGGGTCATGGCGTTCCTTTACATCGGAACCTTTGGCTCGTTCATCGGCTTCGCCGGCGTGTTCCCCAAGCTGATCAAGGACTACTTCCCCGAGTTCTCCACCATCGGCGTGGGAACCGTGGCCCTCTCGCTCGCCTTCCTGGGCCCGCTGGTGGGCTCGCTCGCCCGGCCTTACGGCGGGCGCATGGCGGACCGCATGGGCGGCGCCCGGATGACCGTTTCAGCTTTCGCCTCCATGGCCGTGATCACCCTGACCATGATCTGGACGCTGCCGCTGAAGAACTTCTGGCTCTTCCTGGTCCTGTTCCTCATGCTCTTCACCGCCAGCGGCTTCGGCAACGGCGCAACCTACCGGATGATCCCGGTCATCTTCGCCACCAACAGCCGGGCAGCGCGCAGCGGAGCCAGCTCCGTGGCCACCCAGCGGCTGGCTTCCTCGGCCCTCGGCCTGATCTCCGCGATCGGCGCCTACGGCGGGTTCCTCATCCCGCAGGTACTGAACGCATCCAACACTGCCAGCGGCTCCTACACCCCGGCCTTCTACGGCTTCGTGGGGGCCTACGCCCTGATGCTGGTGGTCTGCTGGGCCTGCTACATCCGCAACGCCAACCGAAACGCGATGGGACACGTCTAACCATGACCACAAGCGCCGACACGCACTGCCCCTACTGCGCCCTGCAGTGCGCCATGACGCTCACGTCCCCCACAGGACCGGCCCCGGCTGCACAGCCGGGGCCGGTCCCCGTGGCCCTCACCACGGCACCCGCTGCACCGCTCGAGGTCCAGGGGCGCCACTTCCCCACCAACCGTGGCGGCCTGTGCCGCAAGGGCTGGACCTCCGCCAATCTCCTCAACCACCCCGGACGCATCACCGAGCCCCTGCTCAAGGGAACGGACGGCGTGCACCGGCCCATCTCCTGGGACCAGGCCCTGGACCTCGCCGCAGCAGCGGTGAAGGACGCCCGCGCCCGCTACGGTGCAGACGCCGTCGGCGTCTTTGGCGGCGGCGGCCTCACCAACGAGAAGGCGTACCAGCTGGGTAAGTTCGCCAGGCTGGCCCTGGGCACCTCGCGGATCGACTACAACGGCCGCTTCTGCATGTCCTCCGCGGCTGCGGCAGGGATGCACGCCTTCGGCGTGGACCGCGGCCTGCCCTTCCCGCTCGAAGCGCTGGACACGGCCAGCACCATCCTGATGCTGGGCTCCAACGTGGCCGAAACCATGCCGCCCTTCGTCCAGCACCTCAAGGGCGCCCGCGACGCCGGCGGCCTGATCGTGGTGGATCCGCGCCGTTCCGCCACAGCAGATTTCACGGCCGACGGCGGCGGCCTCCACCTCCAGCCCCTTCCGGGCACGGACCTCACCCTGCTGCTGGGCCTCTCCCACGTGGTCATCCACGAAAACCTGGCGGACACCGCCTATGTCAGTGAGCGCACCTCGGGCTACAGCGCCGTAGCCCGCAGCGTCGCGTCCTTCTGGCCAGAACGGGTCCAGTCCCTCACCGGCGTGCCGGCCGACCTCATCCGGGAAACAGCCCGCAGGCTTGCCGCCGGGGCCAGCAAGGGCGGCAGCTACATCCTCACCGGCCGCGGCGTGGAGCAGCACGTGGACGGAACCGACACCGCCACCGCCGCCATCAACCTCAGCCTCCTGCTCGGCCTGCCGGGTTCGGCCCGCAGCGGCTACGGCACCCTGACCGGCCAGGGCAACGGCCAGGGCGGCCGGGAGCACGGGCAGAAAGCCGACCAGCTGCCCGGCTACCGCAAGATCACCGACCCCGCCGCCCGCGCCCACGTGGCCGGCGTCTGGGGCGTTCCCGAGGAGCTCATCCCCGGTCCGGGCCTTCCGGCAGTCCAGCTGCTGAAGTCGCTGGGAAAGAACGACGGCGTCCGTTGCCTTTTCGTCCACGCCTCCAACATTGCGGTCGCCTCGCCGGACGCCAACGCCGTCATCGAGGGACTCCGCAGCCTGGACTTCCTGATGGTCTGCGACTTCTTCATGTCCGAGACGGCAGCCATGGCAGACCTGGTTCTCCCTGTCCTTCAGTGGGCGGAAGAGGAAGGCACCCTGACCAACCTCGAAGGCCGCGTCCTCCGCCGCCGCCGGGCCCTCACACCGCCTGCCGGGGCCCGCAGCGAGCTGTGGATCATGGCCCGGCTCGCCGAACGGCTCGAAGCACCGTCCACTTACAGCGAGGACCCCGAAACCGTCTTCGAGGAACTGCGCCTGGCATCCGCCGGCGGGCTGGCCGACTACTCCGGCATTGACTACGCCATGCTGGACCGCGGGGAAGCCGCCTACTGGCCCTACCCCGCCGGCAGCACCGGAACCCCCAAGCTCTTCCAAAAGAGCTTCGCCCACGCCGACGGCAAAGCCGTGATGACCCCGGTGCTGCCGCGCCGCCGTCGTGCGCCTGCCGAAAACCCCTTGGCAGAAAGTGAAGACGCGGCCGATACCAAGCCCTTCACCCTCATCACCGGCCGCCTCCTGGAGCACTACCAGTCCGGCGCCCAGACGCGGCGGGTCGCCGCGCTCCTTGCCGCCCAGCCTGAGGCCAGAATGCAAATCCACCCGGCCGCGGCAGCCGCGATGGGCGTCACCGAAGGATCATTCGTGTCAGTGGCCAATGAACGCGGCGAGGTGGTGTGCCGGGCCGAACTCAGCACCGCCATCCGCAGCGAGACGGTCTTCCTGCCGTTCCATTTCCCCGAACTGGAAAGTGCCAACCGCCTCACCGAGGCGGCCACCGACCCCATCTCCGGGATGCCCGAATTCAAATTCAACAAGGTGTGGGTCCGGCCGGTGGCCGCACCCGTAGCGAGCAAAGTGCTTCAGACGATGGAGGCCTCATGAGCGAACAGATAGTCATTG
Source organism: Pseudarthrobacter sp. 1G09 (assembly GCF_050038305.1). Taxonomy (NCBI): domain Bacteria; kingdom Bacillati; phylum Actinomycetota; class Actinomycetes; order Micrococcales; family Micrococcaceae; genus Pseudarthrobacter; species Pseudarthrobacter sp. 1G09. The sequence goes on along the minus strand of NZ_CP188306.1, from coordinate 1,567,012 downwards.
TGGGATTCGGGCCGGTGGCCGCCCGGCTGGTTGATGAGCTGCTGCCCGCCGTACGCGCAGGCCAGGTAGCACTGACAGTGGTGGGCGAAGAGACCGAAGCTGCCTACAACCGCGTCCTGGTGGCCGACCTCGGGGTTGGCCGCACCACCGCCGAGGCCCTGGCCCTCTCGGACGCCGGCGCCCTCGCTGCGGACGGTGTGGAGGTCCGGCTGGGCACCCGCGTCCGGCGGGTGGACCGCGCCCGACAGCAGGTCCTGCTCTCGGACGGCACCCCCGTCCACTACGACCGGCTGGTGTTCGCCACCGGTTCCCGGCCCGTGATCCCCAACCTCACCGGAATCAACCCGGACCCCGCCTCACCGGTCCTGCCAGCCGGCGTCACCGCGCTCCGGGACCTCCGGGACGCCGGCGTCCTGCGGCAGGCCGTGGACGGCGGCAAGCGCGTTGTAGTCCTCGGAGGCGGCGTCCTTGGCCTGGAAACGGCGCTCGCAGCGGCTGAGGAAGGCGCCACCGTGACCGTGGTGCACAACGGACCGCACCCGCTGGGCCGCACCATCGACCAGGGCGGCGGCGCTGTCCTGGCGGCGGGCCTGCGGCGATGCGGCGTGCGGATGGCCGGCAACGCGCGCTCCACCGGTGTGGAACACAACGCTCCCGACGGCGGTTTTTCGGCTTTGCTGCTTGATGACGGTTCCGCGATCGACGGCGACCTCCTGGTCATCTCGTGCGGCGTGCGTCCCCGCACCGAGCTGGCAGAGGGATGCGGCCTCTCCACGGCCGCGGGCATCCTGGTGGACCACCGGTTGCGGGCCCACCACGAACCGCACGTCTTCGCGATCGGCGACTGCGCCGAGGTGCGCTGCCCGGACCCCGGCTGCGCCGCATGCCGCACCGCTTCTGGTCCGTCAGGGCTGGTGGGCCCGGGCTGGCGCCAGGCCGAGTGGCTGGCCGAATACCTGACGCTCCTGGCAGCGGGCCTGATCGAGGACGCCGAACTCCTGCCGGAACTGCCGGCCGAACAGCCGGGCATCATCGTCCTTAAGGCGCGCGGCCTGAACATGGCCGTCGCCGGGGACAACGGCGCCGACCCCTGGGACGAGGAAGCGCTCACCGCCGGTGCCGTCAACGGCCGGCCCCGCCTGCAGATCGCCCAGTGGGCGGATCCCGAGCACGGCCGCTACGTCAAGATGACCACGCGCGGCGGCGTGCTGGAGGGACTCGTCGCGGTGGGCATGCCCCGCACCGCGGCAGAGCTCGTGGGGCTCTTCGAACGGAACGCGGAACTGCCGGCCGACCGGTCGCTGCTGCTGCGGCTGGACGGTCCGGACCAGCTGCCGGTCAGCGGCTCAGCGGATCCTGCCGGAACCGTGTGCCGCTGCGCCGGGGTCAGCGGAGCGGTGATCCAGGGCGCCGTGGAGGAAGGCTGCGCCACGGTGGCCGAGGTGTCCAAGGCAACCCGCGCCGGGACCGGCTGCGGCGGCTGCCACGAGGCCATCAGGGGCCTCATCGAACGGCACTTCCAGGCGGTACCGGCAGCCTGACCGGGGCCTGCACAGGATCGGCAGGGCCGGCAGCCGCTTTTCCAGGACGTACCTGCCTGGTCAAGCTCCCCGTTGTCCACGGCCTCGGCATACTCCGTCAGGTCCGGACCCGGCTGGAAGTCCACGAACTGGTCCTTCAGTTTATGCAGCTGCCCGCGCGGCGGTCCAGCCTTCAGGACGCCCGGCCGCAGGGCGCCTCTTCACACCCCGAACATACGTCCCGCCAGCAGGTAGATTCCGTAGAAGGCGGAAGCCAGGAGGACAGCCAGATAAGCCAGCACCAGCCGCGTATCGCGCAGGTAGCACTTGGACTTCTTGAGGCCGCGTCGACGCGCTTTCCAGTATCCAATGAGTCCTATGGCTGCAAAGACGGACAGCGCCAGGGGACCCGCGAGCCACCCCAGCAGGGCAATTGTGGCGAAGATGCACAGGCGCAAGGGGTCAAAAGGCGCTTCTTCGGTGCTGCCAGGGCCGGAACCCGGTGGGGCCGAGGGTGCTTCAGGAGTGGTGCCGTGCCTCCCGCCCAGCAGCTGTGAGGGCAGCGGCCCGGCGGCGATCCGCCTGGCATGCGACGCTGGGTCCATCATTCCTCCCTAAACCTGACGCATCGGGAGCAGCCGGACACCGGTGGCGGTACTCATGCGCTGCCTCGCCAGCGAAGGCCATGCCTGCACTGCGCAGAACGGAGCACACTGGTGGGCGCCGGCGTCGCTCTTGGTTCCCACGTGGACGCAGCATTGGGTCAGCCGCTCCTCGATCATCGTGGAGATGTCCATGAAAGGCTTGACCATGATCCGGGTGACCCGTTCCGCGAGGAGCCTGCGCAGGCGTTGTTGCTGGCCAGGGAGCTTGCCTGCCGCCAGGGTGGTCAGCGTGCCGATGCCCAAATCGCACTGGGAGCAGATGTTCTTCCAGAGGTCCATGGTGCGTGGGTGGGACAGCGACGCCTGCTCGCTCAGCAGGTCCAGCAGCGAGGTTTTCATCAGGTTCCGCAGCTCCAGCGGGATGGAGCTGTCAGCGATCCGGTTCGCAAGGCTGTCCGGGTTGAGCTCCAGCCACGTCAACAGCTGATCGTGCCCGATCAATGATGTCAGGGACCTCCAGACTCCCGCGTCGTCCTTCAGCATGTAGCCCACCGAGGCGCAGTGCGGGTGGGAGCAGGGCAGTGCCGTGAGGTCGTGCCAGGACACTACGCCGTTGGTCTGCTCAGCCAACCTCTCCAGGACGCCTGTGTGGGTGAGCCGGTCCAAGGGATCGATGCCGTGTCCGCGTCCTGAACCGAAGACGGGCTGCAGCGCCACCCCGCCAATAAAGGGAGTCTCCAGGGCACGCGTCACTACGGCACCCACTTCACCATCGTTGACCCCAAGGGATGCCGTCATGGTCAGCGTGGTAAAGATGCCCGCTTCCGACAAGCGGGAGATTGCCGCGTCCTTGTAGCGGGTCAGATCCCCGCCGCGGTGGTAAATCGACGATTCCCTGGACGGACCGTCGTACTGGAGGTACACCTCCACCCTGTCCCGGTGCCCTGCCAGCAGGCCGAGGAGGTCGTCATCGGCGGCAATCAGCATGCCGTTGCTGTTCACCATGATCCGGACGATCGGCCGGGAAACGAGTTCGTCCAGCAGTTCGGCCAGATAGGGGTACAGCGTAGGTTCACCGCCGGAGAGCATCAGCACATCCAGCCGGTTGTTCTCCCGGGCCAAGCGGGTGTCCACACTGTCGAGCACCTCCTGAAGCGGCGCGACTCCCTGCAGTTGCGGGCCCGACGCCGTAAAACAGGTGGGACAGCGCAGGTTGCAGTGCTCGATGATGTCCTGCAGGAGGATACAGGTGTGCTGAGTCTGCATGGCCGGAAGCCCGAAGGCATAGGCCTCAGGGACAGCGCGGAAATTGTCGGTCTGGTCAGGGATGTGCTGCTTCGTGGGCGCCTGCCACTTCTCCAGGTAGCGCAGGATTTCCGCCGACTCGTCGTACAGGGTGCGGACCAGGCCATGGTCCGGGCAGCCGCGTTCGAGCCACACACGACCTTCACGGACAAGCAACGCCCCGGACAGCCGCCGGACCTCGCTGAGTGGCGCGTCGGTTCCGTGGCATTGGGGGCAGAAAGCGGTCACATAACGGTGGATCCTGTCACCGCGCAGCGGCTGGCCTGGCCCTGGCAACTGTTGAGTCCTCATGATTCGGCACCCTTCTTCAAATTTCGACCTGTGTAAGGGCACCCACGCAAAGTCCCCCGCCGAGCAACGTGAAAATGCCGAGCCCAATCAGTAAGCCCGCTCCGGTGCGTGAAGTGCGGGGATTAACGGCAAGAACCATGGCCAGCCCCAGATAGACGGCGATCGGTACGAAGGCGGCCGAGCCGGCGAAGATGCTGTTTGCCCATGCATTCGGTGGTCCGGTGTTCGGCGCTCCGATGCCGATTGTTGCCCAAAGGTAGAGGATGTACAGGGCCAGAGCGCCGAACAACGTTCCGGACCCCAGATGACCACCCCGGTTTTCCCGCTTCTGACCACGCCCTTGCTCCCTTGGCGGCGGAACCGGCTGGTCGTCGTTCATGTCAGGCCCGGACCTGGGCAAGGAACGTAACGCAGAGTCCGCCACCCAGCAACAGGAAGGCACCCAGGCCGATCAGCAGCCCTGTCCCCAAGCGCGACGTCCGGCGACGCACTGCCAGCACGATCGCCACCGCCAGGTACAGGGCGATGGGGATGAACGGGGCCGGGATGGAGAGGAAGGTGGCCGACCAGGCATAAGGCCCCTGTGCCATTGTTCCCAGGACGTAAACGGCGTACAGGGCCAGGGCACCGAAAAAAGCCCCCAAACTCATTGATCCGGATTTCGGGGCTTGCGGCGCCGGGTCGTCCTGGTTCGGCGGTGGCGGCGGGGCGTCGGACGTGTTGTCACTCATGCTGCGGTTCCTTCCATCTCGCGGCGGAGGAGTGGGCCGAAGACACGCCGGACCCGCAACACCAGGAGGGGCAACACTGCCAACAGGAACCATTGGGGCCTGCTCATCCCCAGCCAGAGCACCTCGTTGCCCCGGACGAATTCGACGAGGAACCTGAAGAGGGCATAGGCGCTGACGAAGCAGATAAAGAGATCGCCGGGATGGGGCAGGCGGTCCCGGTAGCGCCACATAAGGGCAAAGGCCGCAACGTGGAAGACAATCTCGTAGGCGAACGAGGGATGAAGTCCCACCCCGACCTGAGCGCCGGTCAGCGCGGCCTGCGCAGGAGTGAGGATGACTCCCCAGGCTCCCCCGGTCGGCGTTCCGGGGAGCTCTGTTAGAAGGCAGCCGGTACGCCCAAGGATGAGCGCCAGGGCTACTGCCGGGGCCAGCAGGTCACCCGTCGGCTGCCGGTAACCGGTCAATCGTTTGGCCAGGAGGACGCCGAACCAGGCTCCTACCAGGCCGGCCAGGATGCTGCGGTCGCCATTGCCCCACCAGTCAGCCAGTGAAACTTGGCGCGAGATGTCCCAAGTGAGCACCCTGGAACCGATGGCTCCGAACGCAACGGCAAAACCTGCAACAGGCCACAACCGGGGATCGCTGAGCCCGCGGCGACGCTTCTCGTACGCGTAGAACAGCAGGGCTGCGAGGATTCCCAGCCCGACGAAGCCGGCATGTACCAGCCCGTTTCCCGCGAAGGGAAGCCCGATCATGAGCAGAGTGTAACAACGGGTTGCCCGTGGAATGCGGGCCCTTCGGCCCTTACATGGGCGGGTGCCCTACATGTGGACGTGCAGGCGCCGGGCGGCTTCGGAAATGGAGCCGGTCAGCGACGGGTACACCGTGAAGGTGCTGGCGACGTCGTCAACGTGGAGCTTCTGCTTCACGGCGATGGCGATGGGGAAGATCAGCTCCGACGCGTTCGGACCAACCACCACGCCGCCAATCACAGTCCCGGATCCCTTCCGGGCAAAAATCTTCACGAAGCCGTCACGGGCGCTGCGCATCTTGGCGCGGGCGTTGCTGCGCATTGAGAGCTTCACGACGTCGCCCTGGTACTTTCCGGAGTCGATGTCGGCTTCCGAGACACCCACGTTGGCGATTTCCGGTGAGGTGAAGATGTTGGAGGCCACCTGGTGCAGCTTCAGCGGAGTCACGCCGTCGCCCATGAAGTGGGCCACGGCGATCCGGCCCTGCATGGCGGCCACGGAGGCAAGCGGCAGGACGCCGGTGCAGTCACCGGCGGCGTAGACGTTCGGGGCGCTGGTGCGTGAAACGCCGTCCACCTTGATGTGGCCGCTTTCGCTGACGGCTACGCCGGCTTCCTCGAGTCCGATGCCGTCGGTGTTGGGGATGGACCCCAGGCACAGGAGGCAGTGGCTGCCGGTGACCTTGGTGCCGTCGCTGAGCGTGACCACCACGCCGTCGTCGGTCCGCTCCACCGATTCGGCGCGTGAGCGGGACAGCACGCGGACACCGCGGCGTTCGAACACTTCCTCCAGGACCACGGCGGCGTCAACGTCCGAGCCCGGGAGCACCCTGTCACGGCTGGATACCAGCGTCACCTTGGAGCCCAGGCCGTTGTAGGCGGAGGCGAACTCGGCGCCGGTGACGCCGGAGCCCACCACGATCAGTTCCTCGGGCAGTTCATCGAGGTTGTACAGCTGTGTCCAGTTGAGGATGCGTTCGCCGTCGGGACGGGCGGTGGCCAGTTCGCGCGGGTGGGCGCCGACGGCCAACAGGATGGTGTCCGCCTCGATGGTTTCGGTGCCCTCCGCGGTCAGGACCTCGATGGTGTGGTTGTCCAGGAGCCGGCCGGAGCCGGCGAGAATCCGGACGTTCTGGCTGGCCAGGGCATCGTGGATGTCCTTGGACTGGCTGCGGGCCAGGTTGAGCAGGCGGTCATTGATGTGCTTGAGGTCGGCCCGCATCACGGGGACGAAGTCGCCGCCGTCGACGTCGAACTTAACGCCCAGCTCGCCGGCTTCGGCAACGCGGGTCATCAGGTCCGCCGTGGCGATGAGGGTCTTGGAGGGGACGACGTCGGTGAGGACCGCGGATCCGCCCAGGCCTGCGCGCTCGATAATGGTGACCTGCGCCCCCAGCGAGGCGGCCACCATCGCGGCTTCGTATCCGCCTGGACCACCTCCCAGGATCGCGATCCGGGGTGAACTGAAATCTGGGTGCGTAGTCACAAACGATTATTCTCCCGCATCCTCGCCTGACCACCAAAGAAACCGGTCTCTCAAGGGTGCGGGCCAAGGGGTGGGCGGAGCGGAACCGGCAGGATACCTTGTACCAGTGAGTACAACTGACTTCCTGAACACTGACCCCTTCGCCGCCGCCCGCGCTGCTGCCGACTACATTGCCGAGGAAACCGGGGTGGACACCCACGACGTCGCCCTGGTGCTTGGCTCCGGCTGGGGCGGGGCCGCTGACCTGATTGGCGAAACCACTGCCACCCTGTCAGCCGAAGAGGTGCCCGGTTTCCATGCACCCGCCGTCGAAGGGCACGTGGGAACCATCCGGTCGATCCTGACCACCGAAGGCAAGCGTGCACTGGTCCTCGGTGCCCGGACCCACTACTACGAAGGCAAGGGCGTCCGCGCCGTAGTCCACGGAATCCGCACCGCGGCCGCCGCCGGCTGCAGCACCCTGGTCCTCACCAACGGCTGCGGCGGCCTCAACGAGGACTGGGCGCCGGGCACCCCCGTACTCATCAAGGATCACATCAACCTCACCGCCGCTTCGCCGCTGGAAGGCGCCACGTTCGTAGACCTGACAGATCTTTACTCCGCACGGATCCGCGGGCTGGCCCGCGAGGTGGATTCCAGCCTCGACGAAGGCGTCTACGCACAGTTCCCCGGCCCGCACTACGAGACTCCGGCAGAAGTCCAGTACGCCAAGCGCATCGGCGCCGACCTGATCGGCATGTCCACCGCGCTGGAGGCCATCGCCGGGCGGCACGCCGGCATGGAAGTGTTCGGCATTTCGCTCGTCACCAACCTGGCAGCAGGGATCAGCCCCCAGCCGCTCAGCCACCAGGAGGTGCTGGAATCCGGCCAGGCAGCGGGTCCGAGGATTTCGGCCCTGCTTGCCGGAATCATCGCCAAACTCTGATCCGTGGGGCGCGGCACTGAGGCTTCGGTGCCGCACGGGCAGCGCCAATGACGATAGCGTTATGCCCATGACGTCCTCCGATGCCGATGTTCGCCTGCTCAACGATGCCCGCGAGTGGGCAGCCCAAGACCCGGATCCGGCAACGTCGGCCGAGCTCCTGGAACTCATCCGGGCATCGGCAGACGGAGACCCCGCGGCCCGGCAGGAACTCCAGGACAGCTTCCGCGGCACCCTGCAGTTCGGCACCGCCGGGCTCCGTGCCGCCCTCGGTCCCGGGCCCAACCGGATGAACCGCGTGGTGGTGCGCCGTGCGGCCGCCGGCCTCGCGGACTTCCTTGCCGACGCCGTGGCGACGGCATCCCCGGGAACCCGGCCACGCGCCGTCGTCGGCTATGACGCCCGCCATAACTCGGATGTGTTCGCAGCGGAAACTGCGGCTATCTTTACCGCGGCAGGAATCGAAACCTTCCTGATGCCGGCGGCGCTGCCTACTCCCCTGCTCGCCTATGCCGTCCGCGCCCTGGCATGCGACGGCGGCGTGATGGTCACGGCAAGCCACAACCCACCCCAGGACAACGGCTACAAGGTGTACCTGGGACGCCACGCCGTGGCCGAAAACGGCAACGGTGCCCAGATCGTGGCCCCGTACGACGCCGAAATCGCTGCCCGCATCAGCGCGGTGGGCGCTCTGGACACCATCAAGCTGGCCGCGGACGGCTGGACAGTGCTGGATGGATCGCTCGCGGCCGGGTACCAGTCCGACACGGCGGGACTCGCCCTCCCGGACCTTTTCCCGGCCCGGGACCTGCGGATCGTGCTGACTCCCATGCACGGCGTCGGCGGGGAGACTGCACTCGCGGTGCTGAACGCCGCAGGTTTCGGGGATGTCACCCTGGTCAAGGAGCAGGCCGAACCGGACCCGGACTTCCCCACCGTGAGTTTCCCCAACCCGGAGGAACCCGGCGCGCTGGACCTGGCCCTGGAAACGGCAGACCGCCTCGACGCGGACATCGTCCTGGCCAACGACCCGGATGCCGACCGTGCCGCGGTGGCCGCCAAGGACCCGGACACCGGCGCCTGGCGGATGCTCCGCGGCGATGAGGTGGGCGCCCTCCTGGGCGCGCACGTCGCCGCACGGCATGCTGCCGCGGGCGTGGAAACCCCTGAGGGGGAAAGCCCGGGGGTGTTCGCCAACTCGATTGTGTCCTCGCGGCTGCTCTCCCGCATCGCCGCGGCGGCAGGATTCGCCCACGAGGAAACCCTGACGGGCTTCAAATGGATTTCCCGCGTACCCGGCCTGGTCTACGGGTACGAGGAGGCGCTGGGCTATTGCGTGGCGCCGGACCTGGTCAAGGACAAGGACGGCATTTCCGCAGCCGTCCTCATCGCCGAACTGGCCGCCACCGCCAAGGCCGACGGCAAGACCATCTTCGACACCCTCGATGAGCTCTACCTGCAGCACGGCCTGCACGCCAGTGACCAGCTGAGCATCAGGGTGGCGGACCTTGGCCTGCTGGATGCCATGATGAACCGGCTCCGGGTTTCCCCGCCGGAATCCTTTGGCTCATCGGCAGTCGAGGTCTCCACCGACCTCTCAGTCGGTTCCGACCAGCTGCCGCCCACCGACGGCCTGCTGTACGTGACACGCAACCTCACCCGCGTCATCATCAGGCCCAGCGGCACGGAGCCCAAGCTCAAGTGCTACCTCGAGGTGATCCACCAGGTGGGATCCGCCGCGGAACTGCCCGACGCCCGGCAGGCAGCACGGGCGGCGCTTGACGAGGTCCTCCGCGACATCAGCGAGGCCCTGGGGCTTTAACGCACTGAAGGGGCGCCCCGGGGCGCCCCTTGTGGTTGTTATATGTGTCCGGCCGGGTCACAGCTCCACTTCGACGAAGCCGTCGCTGACGCGGGTGCCGAAGGCTTCGATCCGCAGGCCCGGAGCACTGAAGCATTCGCCCGTTTCGAGGTCGTAGACCTCTTTGTGCAGCGGCGAAGCGATGGTGGGGCGGGAGCCCTTGGAACCGAGGATGCCGCGGGCCATCACGTACGAGCCGGTTGCCGGGTCCTGCTGGGCCACGGCAAAAACGCCGCCAGCAAGCGTGCGGAAAAGCGCCACCTGCCGGCCGCCCACCAGGGCTGCCTCTCCCCATGCGGGTTCGAGGTCCTCCAGGCGGCAGACACGGTGCCAACCTGCCGCGGTTTCCGCTGCTTCGGCGTCGAGTGTCCCGAGTTCCAGTGTTGCCGTCATGTCCGGCTCCTCTCCCTGCGCTGCTTGTCCTGATGTCTCTTGTTGGCAGCCTGAGCGGCCGTGTTCCACGCTAGGCGCCGGGTGTTTCCGCGGCATGCGCCAAATATGTCCGGGGCGTAAAAGAGACCTAACCCGGGCGGAAATGCCCTCGTGATGCAGAAGTTAAGTTGACGAAACAATTGGGAAACTGAAGCGAAACTGCCCCTCCCTAGTCTGGGTGGACTGCTCGACAGAGAAAGCCGCAGAGCACCGTCTGCGGCCCATGCGAAAGGCCCACAGTGACCGAACAGACTCCTAGCACCGAGACTCCGCGCCGCATCGTCGTCGCCGGCGGCGGCCCCGCGGCCCACCGTTTTGCGGACGCCATGCATGCCCGCGGCCTCGACGGCTGGCATGTCACTGTCCTCACCGAGGAAGCCCACCTCCCCTACGACCGGGTGGCACTGTCCAAGGCCCTCACCGACGGCGGGGTCGACCTGACGCTGGGTGCCGCGTCGATGTGGGACCACGGTTCCCTGGACCTGAGGACCGGCGAGCGCGTGGTGAAAATCGAAGCAGGCGCAAAAACTGTGCAGACTGCGGCCGGGAACGCCTACGAATATGACGAGCTGGTGGTGGCAACGGGTTCGGACGCCGTGCGCCTGCCCATTCCCGGTGCCGAACACGCCCACGTGTACCGCACCCTTGAGGACGTGTGGGCCATTAACCAGGCCCTCGCCGAACTCACCGCCAGGCTGGGCCGGAAGGTCAACGCCGTCACCATCGGCGGCGGCCTCCTGGGCCTTGAATCGGCGGCGGGCACCGAGCAGCTTGGCGCCACCCCGGTCGTCATCAACGGCGCTCCCTGGCTGATGAACACCCAGCTGGACGAGGGCGCAGGCCAGGCCCTGGGCCGCCTCATCGAAGCGAAGGGCTTCGAAGTCCATGGTGGCGTGTTCCCTTCCCAAATCCTGGCCGACGACGACGGCCAGGTCACCGGGGTGCTCATGGCGGACGACCGGATCATCCCGGCAGACCTGGTGATTGTCGCCGTCGGCGTCCGTCCCCGGGACGAACTCTTCCGCGCCGCCGAGGGAGAAGAACAGGTCTTTAGCCTGGGCCCCCGCGGGGGCGTGGTCATCAACGACTACTGCGCTACCGAAATCCCGGGCATCTGGGCCATCGGCGAAGTAGCCAACTACGGGGGCATGTGCCTGGGCCTGGTGGCCCCGGCCAACACGATGGCCGAGATCGTGGCGGACAGGCTGCACGGCGGCGACGCCACCTTCCCCGGTTTCGACACCGCCACCAAGCTCAAGCTCTCCGGGGTTGATGTGGCCAGCTTCGGCGACGCCTTCGCGAAGACCGAGCACGCCCTGGAAATCGTCTACGCCGACCCCGCCCGCGGCGTCTACCAGAAGATCGTCACCACCGATGACGCCAAGACCCTGCTGGGCGGCATCTTCGTCGGCGACGCCTCACCGTACATGAGCCTGCGCCCCCTCCTGGGCCGCGAACTCCCCGCCGAGCCGGGCGCGTTCCTCAGCGCAGCCGGCGGCGGTGATGCCCCGGAAACCGAACTTCCGGACGACGCCACCCTGTGCTCCTGCAACAACGTCACGGCCGGGACCATCCGGGACACCATCAACGGCTGCGGCGCCTGCGAGGGCAACGCACCCGTCCAGGAACTCGGCGAGCTCAAGGGCTGCACCCGGGCCGGCACCCAATGTGGTTCCTGCGTCCCGATGCTGAAGAAGCTGCTGGAAACCGAGCTGACCAAGTCCGGCGTCGAGGTCTCCAAGGCCCTCTGCGAGCACATCGAACTGTCCCGCCAGGAACTCTTCGAGACCATCCGTGTCCTGGAACTGACCTCCTTCGAAGAGATCATGGCCAAGTACGGCACCGGCGACGGCTGCGACATCTGCAAGCCCACCATCGCCAACATCCTCGCCAGCCAGAACAGCGCCTACGTCCTCGACGCCGGCCGCGGCACCCTGCAGGACACCAACGACCGCGCCCTGGCCAACATGCAGAAGGACGGCACCTACTCGGTGGTACCCCGCATCGCCGGCGGTGAAATCACCCCCAAGAAGCTTGGCGTGATCGCCGCCGTGGCGGAAAAGTACAACCTGTACACCAAGATCACCGGCGGCCAGCGGATCGACATGTTCGGTGCCCGGCTGGAGGAGCTGCCGGAAATCTGGAAGGAACTGGTGGACGCCGGCTTCGAATCCGGTCAGGCGTACGGCAAGAGCCTTCGCACGGTGAAGTCCTGCGTCGGTTCCACCTGGTGCCGCTTCGGCGTCCAGGACTCCGTGGCCATGGCCATCCAGCTGGAGCTGCGGTACCGCGGCCTCCGCAGCCCGCACAAGCTCAAGATGGGCGTCTCCGGCTGCGCCCGCGAATGCGCCGAGGCCCGCGGCAAGGACGTGGGCGTCATCGCGACGGCGGACGGCTGGAACCTCTACGTCGGCGGCAACGGCGGTGCCACCCCGGCGCACGCCCAGCTGCTGGCCAAGGACCTCGACGACGAAACCCTGGTCAAGTACATCGACCGCTACTTCATGTACTACATCCGCACCGCCGACCGCCTGCAGCGCACCGCGCGCTGGCAGGAGGAACTCGACGGCGGCATCAAGCACGTCGAGGACGTGGTGGTCAAGGACACCCTGGGCATCGCCGAGGACCTTGAAGCGGCGATGGCCAAGCACGTCGACACCTACATCGACGAGTGGGCCGACACCCTGAAGGACCCGGAGCGCCTGCGCCGGTTCCGCTCCTTCGTCAACGCACCGGACCAGAAGGACGACTCCATTGCCTTCGTCCCGGATGAGCGTGGCCAGATGCGCCCCGCAACGGCCGAAGAGAAGGCAGCCGCTGCCCAGCAGCCCGTCCTCCTCGGAGCCTCCATCGCGGTCCGTCCCGGCACGCCCGCACCCGTTGGAAACGAGGCATAACCATGCAGCTCAGCATCGACCTCACGGGCCGCGAGGTCCTGGTGACCGGAACAGACACCGCCGCGCGGCAGGCCGTACGGCGCTACGAAGCCGCGGGCGCCGTCGTCCGCCGCCTCGCCGGCCCGCAACGCACCGCCGCGCTCCCGGAGAAGCCGTTCATGGTGGCCGCGGTCGACGACGGGCAGCCGGGCTGGGAGCCGCTGCTCCAGCAATACCGGGCTGCCGGCGTCCCGGTCGCCACGGAACCTGCAGCAGGCGCCGCCGGGCATGTGACCCTGGTGGGCGGCGGACCCGGCACCACCGAGCTCCTGACCGTTGCCGCCGTCAAGGCGCTGCGCGACGCGGACGTGGTGTTCTACGACCGGCTGGCACCCTGCCAGGACCTGCCTGCCCTGACCAGCGCCGAGCTGGTGGATGTGGGAAAGAAGCCCGGGCACCACAAGGTAGGCCAGTCCGATATCGAAAAGCTCATGGTGGACAGCGCCCTGGCCGGCAATAACGTGGTCCGCCTCAAGGGTGGAGATCCCTACGTGTTCGGCCGCGGCGGCGAGGAAGTGGCCGCCTGCGTGGCTGCCGGGGTTAAGGTCCAGGTGGTGTCCGGTGTCACCAGCGCCATCTCCGTGCCTGCCGCGGCGGGGATACCCGTCACGCACCGCAACGTGAGCCACATGTTCACGGTGGTGTCCGGGCACGCTCCGCTCACCGAAAAGGAGCATCATCACCTTGCCGGCCTGGGCGGCACCATCGTGGTGCTGATGGGCATCGGAACGCTGCACCACCTGGCTGCAGGACTCCGCCGGGCAGGCATGCGGGCCGATATGCCCATGGCAGTGGTGGAACGGGGTTACCGTCCCGGCCAGCGCACCACCATCGCAGACCTCGGCACCATCGCCTCGGCTGCTGCAGGCTGCAGCAACCCCGCCGTCCTGGTGATCGGCGAGGTGGTGCGGGTGGCGGAAGCCAACCGTGGGCACGCTGAAGCCGCAGCCGACCTGGACCGGCTGGCGGCCTCGCTGCTCGGTTCGTGAAAGGATTGACCCCCATGAATGCACTTGCACCGGCCGAAACGGCAGACGCCACCGGGGCGGCCGCCGCCGCGGAGGCCCAGGCGGCCGAATCACCGCTGGAGGGCTTCCGCATCGGTGTGACCTCGCACCGGCGCTCCCAGGACCTGATCGACGCCCTTGAGCGCCGCGGCGCCGAGGTGATCCATGCCCCGGCCCTCAAGATCGCTCCGGTCCAGGAGGACCTCCGCCTCATCGAGGACACCCGCACCATCATCGCGGCCAAACCGGACCTGTGCATCGCCACCACCGCCTACGGCATGCGCCGCTGGTGCGAAGCGGCGGACACGTTCGGCATCGGCGACCAGCTGCTCGAAACCCTGGGCGCCTGCCGGATGTTCGTCCGCGGCCCCAAGGCCCGTGGCGCGGTCCGCGCGGCCGGCCTCGCCGACGTCGGAATCAGCAGCGACGAAACCACCGCAACGCTGGTGGACATGCTGCTGGCGGAGGGAGTGCGCGGCAAGACCGTCGCGGTCCAGCTGCACGGCTACACGGACGTCCGCCAGCTGGAACGGCTGCGCATGTCCGGTGCCACCGTCCTGACCGTCACCCCGTACCGCTGGGTCAAGCCGGACGGTGCTGACCGGCTCCCCCGCCTGATCGAGGCCGCCTGCAGCGGAAACCTCGACGTCCTCACCTTCACCAGTGCACCCGCCGTCGACGCCATGTGGAGCACCGCCCACGAAATGGGCGTCTACAAGCAGCTGATCGAAAGCCTGAAGACCAACGTGACCACCGCCGTGGTGGGCCCTGTCACCGCCCAGCCGCTGCTGGACGCCGGGGTTAAGCCGCTGATCCCGGAGCGATTCCGGATGGGCGCGCTGATCCGGCTTGTCGTCGAGCACCTGGCGTTGAACCATGTGCGTCGGCTGGACACCCGGTCCGGGAACATAGAGCTCCGCGGCCGCAGCCTCCGCATCGACGGCCAGGCGGTGGAGCTCGCTCCCGCTCCCCTGCTGCTGCTCCGCGCCCTGCTCGGCGCCGGCGGGGCGGTCCTCTCCCGCGAGGCGTTGTCCGACCTGCTGGAACTGCGCGGTTCGGTGCACGCACTGGACATGACCGTCAGCCGGCTCCGGTCCTCGCTGCCCGACGGCAAGCTCATCGAAACCGTGGTCAAGCGGGGCTACCGGATCCGGGTCTAGCCGTTACGGCCGGCGGCGAGGGCCTCCAGGCGATGGCGGCGGGTAACGGCGCGGGCCGGCCGAATGTGTCCAAGTCGGGCGCAATGAGATGCAGGTCACCGGTTCTGTTACCGGCCGGTAAATACTGGCGAACACCGGGGTGCTGAACGGCAACTGGCGGGAAACACGCCGGAAAAGCCGCACGCCTACGCTGGGTTCCATCATGAACTTCCGGCCGTTTCCCGGCCGCCAGCGAAAGGGCCAGCACATGTCCGCTCCGGCACCCACCACGTCCACCTCCGCCGCCACCCGCATCGTCATCGCCGGAGCAGGGCCAGCTGCCCGCGCCCTGGTCCGGCAGCTGGACCAGGGCCGCTTCGCTGGCAGCATCACCGTCCTGAGCAACCGCGACGACGCCCCCGAGGACCTGCTGGAACTTGCCCTGCTGCCGCAGGTGTCAGTCCGCTTCGGCCAGCCAGCCAGCCACATCGATGCCGATAACCGCACCGTGGCCACGGCTGACGGCATGGAGTTCGCCTACGACCAACTGGTCATCGCCACCGGTTCGGCCCCCGTGGCCGCGCCCGTCGAGGGCGCCGCACAGTGCCTGAGCTACTCCACCATCGACGACGCCGCCCGCATTGCGGACCGGGTGCAGGAAGTCACCCGGGAACTGGGGCGCCGTCCGCTCGGGATCCTGGTGGGCACCGGGGCGGCCGCAGGCCAGGCTGAGGCCGTGCTGCGCGCCAAGGGCGTCCGTCCGGTCCGCACCACCGCCCGGCCGGCCGCCGTCGTGCCCGGAACCTCAACCTTTGGCCTGGCCGCCTCGGCCGTGGTTTTCGAGGACGGCAGCAGCATGTCCGGGGACCTGGTGGTCCTTGCCGAGGACCGCGTGTCCTGCGACGGCCTTGCCGCCAGCGCGGGTCTGCGGACGGCCGCCACCGGAGGCATCGTCATCAGCCAGGACTTCCGGACTTCGGTTCCCGGTATCTGGGCCATCGGGGACGCGGCAGCGTTCGACGGCGTACGGCTGGGTTTGCTGGTGGCGGCGGCTTCCGCTGCGGGGGCCTGCGCCACGCAGCTGCTCACGGCGGCTTCGGCAGCCGCGCACCTGCCCGAGGCATCAAGGGAAGCAGCAGCTGCGGTGCCGTCGCCGGCACGGTCCCTCCAGGCAGCCGCCTGACGCCTGGCGCAGCGCGGGTTGCAGTGTGGGCACCTGTGACAAGATGGTTCCCGAAACGCGAGTCAAGGACGCGCCGGGCCCACGACGCCCGGGCGAGGCCCCGAGAGGACCATCATGAGCAACGAAGCCACCCCTTCCGTTCAACCCGCTGCCGCTGCGGCCGGGAATATTGCTTCCTACATCGACCACACGCTGCTGAAGCCCGAAGCCTCAGAGGCTGACGTCCTCAAGGTCTGCGCCGAAGCCGCCGAATACGGTTTCAAGTCCGTCTGCGTCAACCCGGTCTGGGTCAAGACCGTCAAGAAGGCGCTAAAGGGCTCCGGCGTCCTGACCTGCTCCGTGGTGGGCTTTCCGCTGGGGGCAACCCCCACCGATGTGAAGACCTTCGAAGCCCGCGGCGCGGTGCTGGACGGGGCCGACGAAGTGGATATGGTGATCAACATCGCGGCCGCCCGCGCAGAGGACAAGGGCGCCCTGACCGAGGATATCGCCTCGGTAGCGGAGGCAGTGCACGCCAGCGGCGCCATCCTGAAGGTGATCATCGAGACCTCCCTCCTGTCCGACAACCAGAAAGTCCTCGCCTGCGAGGCAGCTGTGGCGGCCGGAGCCGATTTCGTCAAGACCTCCACCGGTTTCAACGGAGGGGGCGCCACGGCCGAAGACGTGGCACTCATGCGCAGGACCGTGGGGCCCGAACTGGGCGTCAAGGCCTCGGGCGGCGTGCGGTCGCTGGCAGACGCTCAGGCTATGATTGCTGCAGGTGCAACACGTATTGGCGCCAGCTCCGGAATTGCCATCGTCAAGGGCGAACAGGGTTCGTCCGCGTACTGACGGCCGCCGGACGCGCCACAATCAAGCCCCGCGGGGCCGAGGAGGAACGAATGTCCAGCAAGATCAACGCGTCCAACGAGGGCACAGCGAACACGGGCACTGTCCGCACTCCCCAGAATGAAAACAAGCTCGCCGGCACCATCGTCGTGTTCGTGATCATGATGGCCCTCTTCCTCGGCGCCGTCTACTCGCTGTCCTTCCTGACGCTTGGCAACCCGTGGCCGATGGCCGTTTGCCTGGGCCTGTTCGCCCTGGCCTTCTGGATTCCGCAGACCATCCTCGGCCGCTCGGATTCCGCCGGCGAACACTAAGCCTGCACACGCACAAAGACCCCCGGACGCCGTCCGGGGGTCTTTTGCTGTTCCAGGCCCGTGCGCCTGCCCTCAGGCGAACCAGGGGGCAATCCAGGCGGTGGCAGCTGCCACCACCCGCGGCCACTGGTTCCGGGCAATGGCCCAGCCCGCCACCGTCAGCCCCACCATGGCGTAGGCGCTGACGGGGATCAGCACCAGCCATTCGCGCTTGGACCCCGCCCGGCCCAGCAGGGGCAGTGACAGCGCCCCGTTGGGCCGCCAGACGTTCCGCAGCAGCGGCACCTTCCGCAAGAGTTTCGGCGGCCGGATCACCAGGGGCCACAGCAGCGGCACTCCCCCGGTGGTGATGAGGTCTCCCACGATATGGACCACCACACCGATGAGCATCGACATGGGCAGCCAGGTCCACTGGTGCGGCGCGTACACCGTGACCAGCCCGGCCATCACCAGGGCGAAGATCCAGTTGGAGATGAACCCGCTCTTCGGAAACAGCTTCAGGGCCTTGGCAGCGATGTTGATCAGGAACATGCACAGCAGCCCTGCGCCCACGGACAGCAGCCCCCACGGGGTTTCCATCTGCACTTGCGCGGCCACACCGGCGAGGAGCACGAACCCGGCGGCGCCCAGGACCGAGTGGGTGCCCTGGCGGTGGCCGCCGCTGGCGGTTTCGATGCCCCTTGCTATGGCGTTGGACAACGGTGGCAGCGAATGGGCCACGGTGCTGGACCGGTGGTCCCAGTCGCAGACCAGCGCGGTGCCGGCCGTGGCCATGCCGCCGATGAGGATGCCCGTGGGGTCCAGCGGGTACCAGCCCAGCGTGTACGGGCCGGTGGACGCAACAGCTACCCACGCCGCGGCTCCCGATGCGGCGTGGTGACCTCCCATCAAGTGCTAACTCACCGCCAGCGGGGCGTCAGAGAAGATGTTGCGGATGACTCCGTTGGCCCACTCCAGGATTTCAGCGTCCTGGAGGTCCCGTCCACCGATCCGGGCCGTCTTGGGCTTGGGGATGAGGATGGCGTCCAGCGCGGGCTTGGACTGGGACCCCGGGTACATCCGGGTCAGCCGCATCACCTTGGACTCGGGAAGCGATGCCGGCGCGAACTTGATGAAGTTGCCCTGCAGCGCGACGTCGGACAGTCCTGCTTCCCGGGCACCCACCCGGAAGCGCGCCACCTCCACCAGGTTCTGCGCGGGCAGCGGCAGTTCGCCGTAGCGGTCCACCAGCTCGGCCTTGACCTCGTCGATGGCCTCGTTGGTGAGGGCTGCGGCCAGCTTGCGGTAGGCCTCCAGCCGGAGCCGCTCACCGGGCACGTAGTCGTGCGGCAGGTGCGCGTTGACCGGCAGTTCGATCTTCATCTCGGCGGCCTTTTCCTCGGCTTCACCGCGGAAGTCCGCCACGGCCTCGCCCACCAGCCGGATGTACAGGTCGAAGCCCACGCCCTGGATGTGGCCCGACTGCTCACCGCCCAACAGGTTTCCTGCGCCGCGGATTTCCAGGTCCTTCATCGCCAGCTGCATGCCGGCGCCCAATTCGTTGTGCGCTGCCACGGCCTTGAGCCGTTCCAAAGCCACCTCGCCCAGCGGCTTCTCCGACGGGTACAGGAAGTACGCGTAGGCGCGTTCACGGCCACGGCCCACACGGCCGCGGAGCTGGTGCAGCTGGGACAGCCCGTACTTGTCCGCGCCGTCCACGATCAGGGTGTTGGCATTCGAGATGTCCAGGCCCGTTTCGATGATGGTGGTGCACACCAGGACGTCGAACCGGCGTTCCCAGAAGTCCACGATGATCTGTTCCAGGCGGCTCTCGGACATCTTGCCGTGCGCCACCTCCACCCGGGCCTCGGGCACCAGTTCACGGATCTTGGCCGCGGTCCGTTCAATGGTGGACACCCGGTTGTGGACCAGGAACACCTGGCCTTCGCGCATCAGCTCGCGGCGGATGGCGGCCGAGGTCTGCTTGTCCGTGTACGGGCCAACGTAAGTCAGCACAGGGTGCCGCTCCTCCGGCGGGGTGGCCAGGGTGGATGTCTCCCGGATACCGGTCAGGGACATCTCCAGGGTCCGGGGAATCGGGGTTGCACTCATGGCCAGGACGTCCACGTTGGTGCGCATCTTCTTCAGCGCTTCCTTGTGCTCCACGCCGAACCGCTGTTCCTCATCCACGATCACCAGTCCAAGGTCCTTGAATTCGAAGTCCTTGGACAGCAGCCGGTGCGTGCCGATCACCACGTCCACCGCGCCGCTCTTCACGCCCTCGGCGGTCTCCTTGGACTCCTTGGCGGACTGGAAGCGGGACAGTGGCTTGACCCGCAGGGGGAACCCGGAGAAGCGCTCGGTGAACGTCTCGTAGTGCTGCTGGGCCAGCAGCGTGGTGGGCACCAGGACGGCCACCTGCTTGCCGTCCTGCACCGCCTTGAACGCAGCACGGACGGCGATCTCGGTCTTGCCGTAGCCAACGTCGCCGGACACCAGGCGATCCATGGGGATTTCCCGCTCCATGTCCGCCTTGACCTCGTTGATGGTGGTCAGCTGGTCCGGCGTCTCCACGTACGGGAAAGCTTCCTCAAGCTCGCGCTGCCAGGGGGTGTCAGGGCCGAAGGCGTGGCCGCGTGAGGCCATCCGGGCCGAGTACAGCCGGATCAGCTCACCGGCGATCTCCTTGACGGCCTTGCGTGCCTTGGACTTGGTGCTGGCCCAGTCCGCGCCGCCCATCTTGCTCAGCACTGGGGTGTCCCCGCCCACGTACCGGGTCACCTGGTCCAGCTGGTCCGTGGGGACGAACAGCCGGTCGCCGGGGGCCCCGCGCTTGGACGGCGCATACTCCAGGACCAGGTACTCCCGGACGCCGTCGCTGCCGCCGGCCACCTTGCGTTGCAGCAGTTCCACGAACCGGCCGATGCCGTGCTGTTCGTGGACCACATGGTCCCCCGCCACGAGCTGCAGGGGGTCGACGGCGTTGCGCCGCTTGGAGGGCATGCGCCGCATGTCCTTGGTGGACCCTGCGGAGGTCCGACCCAGCAGGTCGGCTTCGGTGAGCAGGCCCAGTTTCAGCCCGTCCAGGACGAAGCCGCGGCCGACGGCGGCAGTGGTCACCTCGATGATGCCCGCCTGGGGCTCGTGGTCAAGGCTGTCCACGCGGGCGCAGGGGATGTCGTTTTCGTGGAAGAGTTCCGCCAGGCGCTGGGCCGGGCCGGGGCCTTCGGTGGCCACCACGATCCGCCACTGGTCGCGGACGTGCGAGCCGATGAAGGCCATCATTTCCGCCACGTCGCCCTGGTAGCCCCGCGGTTCGCGCGCGTGCAGGTTCAGGACGTCGATCTCGGGAAGGAGTTCCGCATCCTGCGCCAGTGACGTGATGGACCACCAGGAAACGCCGTGCCCCAGCGCTGAACCGCGGGTCTCCGCGAGCGAACGGAAGCTCGCCGTATGCAGCGCTGCCGATGCCTGCGAGCTGAGGTCCAAAGGTGCGGCACCGCCGTCGGACGCCGTGGACCACGCTGCCTCAAGGAATTCCTCGTTGGTGGCCGAAAGGTCGTGGGCGCGGGTGCGCACCTTCTCGGGTTCGATGACGACGGCGATGGACTCCGCCGGCAGCTGGTCCACGAAGGGCACCATGGCGTCAACCAGCACCGGCGCCAGGGATTCCATGCCTTCAACGGCGATGCCGCCGGCGATCTTTTCCAGCATGTCCGCGGCGGCGGGCAGCTCCGCCTTCAGCTTTGCGGCCCGTGACATGACGGACGCGGTGATGAGGATTTCCCTGCAGGGCGGGGCATGCAGTTCCGTGGGGTGGTGGATGCCGGGGGCGGACAGCGAGCGCTGGTCCGCCACGGCAAACCAACGCATCTGGTCCACCTCGTCACCGAAGAACTCCACACGGATGGGGTGGTCCTCAGTGGGCGGAAAGACGTCGATGATGCCGCCGCGGACCGCGAATTCACCGCGGTGGGTCACCATGTCCACGCGGGCGTACGCGGCGTCGGCAAGGCTTCGCACCACGTCGGTGAAGGGAACATCCTGGCCCACCTTCAGCGTGACCGGGACCAGGTCTCCCAGCCCGGCCACCACGGGCTGGACCACGGCGCGGACGGGAGCCACCACCACGCGCAGCCGCTCCGCCGTCGAACTTTCCGGATGCGCCAGCCGGCGCAGGACCGAGAGCCGGCGCCCCACCGTGTCCGATCGGGGCGAGAGTCGCTCATGAGGGAGGGTCTCCCAGCTGGGGAACTCGGCCACGGAGTCCGCGGGGAGGTAGGCGCGCAACGCCGCCGCCAGGTCCTCCGCCTCACGGCCGGTGGCGGTCACCGCGAGCACCACGCCGGGATCGGCCGCGCCTTCCTGCCCTGCCGCGGCGGCAGCCAGGCCATCCGCCATCTCCGCGAGCAGCACGGGCCGCAAACCCGCGGGCGCGCTGATTTGGTAATCCTGTCCCCTGACGGCGAACCCGCGTCCGGCCTCAGCCCGGACACGGGCGAATGACTGGTCCGGGGCCAATGCACGGCGCAGCCCATCGAGCGTGGGGCCGTGCGTGGCGGTAACGGGAAGGCTCATGACAGCTGCTCCTGGGGTATTCACGGAAGATCGCAGGCAACGCGAAAACCCGAAATTCGCTGCGAATCCCGGGTAACCCCAGCCTACCGCGCACCAGTGACATTCCGGTTTGGACGGATACTCCGGGACCCTCGCTGACGCAGGCGCCCCGAGTCCGGCGGGGCTACGCTGGCAGGACCGGACCTTTTTAGGGAGCGGCCGTCCAGAACGGCGGCGGCTCCGAACTGCTAAAGCGGAACACCGCTGAGGACGAACAGGAGCCAGCATGACCGGAGACAGCACCACAGATTCGCCCGTACCGGCGCACGGGGCCCCAGCTTTGCCCCGGACGGTCCTGGTCACCGGGGCCACAGGCTACATCGGGGGCCGCCTGGTGCCCAAGCTCCTCGAGGCAGGCCACACCGTCAAGGTGCTGGTGCGCTCCCCGGACAAGATCGCGGGCGTGCCCTGGCGGAACCAGGTGGAGGTAGTGCAAAGCAGCCTCGACGACGGCGACGCCCTGCGCCAGGCGCTTGCCGGCGTCGACGTCCTCTATTACCTGATCCATTCGATGGCGGCCGGGGCGGGCTTTGAGTCCAAGGAACAGGCCATGGCCCGGACCGCCGCCGAGGCCGCAGTGGCCGCCGGAGTAAGCAGGATTGTCTACCTGGGCGGGCTGCACCCGAAGGGCGTGGAACTCTCCACCCACATGCGGTCCCGGGAAGCTGTGGGCCAGGTATTCCTGGACAGCGCGGTGGACGCCATCGTATTCCAGGCCGGCGTCGTGATCGGTTCCGGCTCTGCCTCCTTCGAAATGATCCGGCACCTCTCCGAAACCCTTCCGCTCATGCCCGCGCCCAGCTGGGTCCGGAACAGGATCGAAGCCATAGCCGTACGCGACGTCCTGTACTACCTGGTTGCTGCCGCGTCCCTGGAGGGCACCATCAACCGGACTTTCGATATCGGCTGCCGGCAGGTGCTGACCTACGCCAGGATGATGCAGGAATACGCCTCGGAGGCCGGGCTGCCCTACCGGGTGGTGTTGGCGCTGCCCATTCCCGCGCCCAAGCTGGCAGGCATGTGGGTGGCGCTCACCACGCCCATCCCGTGGTCCATGGCGGTCCCGCTGGTCCAGTCGCTCCAGCATGACGCGGTGTCCAACGAGCACGACGTCGACGGGTACATTCCGCAGCCCGACGGCGGCCTCACCCCCTACCGCACTGCGGTGGCCCTGGCCCTGGGCAAGGAGCGGGATGGACAGGTGGAGACCACGTGGGCGAATGCCGGCGCGGATTCCGATCCCCTGCCCAGCGATCCGGAATGGGCGGGGCACAAGGTTTACATCGACGAGCGGACCTTCCACGGTGACGTGGACCCTGCCCACGTCTGGACGGTCATCGAGGGCATCGGCGGCCGGAACGGGTGGTACTCACTGCCGCTGGCCTGGCAGGTTCGGGGCTGGCTGGACAAGCTGACGGGCGGAGCCGGGCTGCTGCGCGGCCGCCGCCACCCGCACACCCTGCACGCGGGCGAGGTAGTGGACTGGTGGCGGGTGGAAAGCATCGACAGGGGCAAGCTGCTGCGCCTGCGTGCCGAGATGCGGGCGCCGGGACGGGCCTGGCTGGAGCTCGCCGTGGAACCCGATGGTGACGGCAGCCGTTACCGTCAGCGGGCCATTTTCTTCCCGAAAGGCCTCAGCGGCAGGCTGTACTGGTTGGCCGTGCTCCCCTTCCACAGCTTCATCTTCCCGGCGATGGCACGGAACATTACGGCCGCTGCCCAGCAGCTGGCCAATGCGGAACGGCCCGCCGCAACCCCGTAGGATGTTTGGAGCCTCATCCGATCGCGACGTCCCAGGAGGACCCATGGCCCTGAGCGCCACCACCACCGTTCCGCACCCCGTTGACAGCGTTGCCGCTGTCCTGGTGAACGAGGATTTCCAGCGCCACGTCAGCCAGCTGGTAGGCGGAAACCTGGAATCGTTCACCGTTGACGGTGACATTGCCGGCGCCTTTAGCGCCACGCTGGTGCGGACGCTGCCCACCACACGCCTTCCCGAGATCGCCCGGAAGTTCGTCGGCGAGCACCTGAAGGTGACCCAGGTGGAGACCTGGGATGCCCCGGCCGCCGATGGCTCCCGCAAGAGCAACATCTCCCTCAAGGTTGCCGGTGCCCCCGTTGACGTGACCGCTGTCCAGCGCCTGGTGGCCGAAGCCAGCGGAACGCGGGTGGAGCTGGAAGGCGAGGTCAAGTCCTCAGTGCCGTTCCTGGGCGGCAAGATCGCCGACGCCGCCGAGCCCATGGTGGCAAAAGCACTGAACCTGCAGGCCACCCAGGCGCAGGCCTGGCTCGAAAGCCACTAGTTCATGCAGCTCCCTGTCTTCGCCGCGCTGGTCCTGATCATCGCCGGTGTTTGGTCGCTGGCCGTCTGGCCGCAGTTCCTGCGCCGGGTCATGAAGGACCCGCGCGCACGCGATGCCGCCGGAAAACCAACCAAGTTCCTGACGGTGCACGTGGTGCTGGTCAGCATCTCGATGGTGCTGGGAGCGGCGACTGCCGTCATCGGTGTTCTGGGGCTGCTGGGTAAATAACCCGCTCCCGTTTTAACCCAAGAGGTCCACTTCCCATGGGGAAGCGGACCTCTTGGCGTTTGCGGGCAGTGCGTGTCTGCAGGCTGCAGTACGCGTTGCGGGCGGCCCGGTCAGGACGCCTGGTTCAGGGCATCCTCCGCGGCCACCCAGGAAATCATGGCGCATTTCACTCGGGCCGCGTATCGCGCGACGCCCTCGAAGGCGGCGGCATCCCCCAGCAGTTCAGGATCGGCCGGGATCTTGCCCCGCGACCTGAGTACCTCGCGGAAACTGTCGATCACGTCGTGCACCTCCGCCACGGTCATGCCTTCGGCGAGGTCGCTGAAGACCGAGGCCGAGGCCATGGAGATGGAGCAGCCGGCGCCGTCCCAGGAAACCTGCGCCACTTTCCCGTCGGCCACGGCGAGCCGCAGGGTCACCTCGTCGCCGCAGACCGGGTTCAGCTGGTGGGACTGCCCGGTGGAAGCACCGCTTGGCGCTGGGGTTTTGGCCAGGCCGCTGCCGTGCCGGGCCTTTGAGTGGTCAAGGATAATCTGCTGGTACAACTGGTCAAGGCTCATTGCATACCTTCGGTTCTGGCGGCTAAGCGCGGAAGTAGGCCCGCACGCCGGCCACGGCGTCCAGGAACTGGTCTACGTCGTCGGTGGTGTTGTACAGGTAGGCGCTGGCGCGGGTGGTGGCGGTCAGCCCCAGCCGGCGGTGCAGCGGCTGGGCGCAGTGGTGGCCTACCCGGACGGCGATGCCCGTCGAGTCCAGGAACTGTCCGACGTCGTGGGCGTGGACGCCTTCGACGTCGAACGCGGCCAGCCCAATGCGTTCCTCGCCGGCTGCCGGACCCAGTACCCGGATCCCGGGAAGCGCCTCAAGGCCGGCCACCATGCGCTGGCCAAGGTCCATTTCCCACCGGTGGATCCGGTCCAGGCCGGTCTCCGTGAGGTAGTTGGCGGCGGCGGCCAGGGCGACCGCCTGCGAAATGCGCTGCGTTCCTGCCTCGAAGCGCTGCGGAGCCGGGAGGTATTCGGCCCGTTCCATGGTGACCGTTGTGATCATGGAACCGCCGGTGAGGAACGGTGGAAGGATATCCAGGAGTTCCTGCCTGCCGTACAGCACGCCGATTCCTGTGGGTGCCAGCATCTTGTGGCCGGAGAAAACGGCGAAGTCCACGTCCAGCTCTTTGACGTCCAGGGGCATGTGGGGCGCGGACTGGCAGGCATCCAGGACTACCAGGGCATTCGAAGCACGGGCCAGGGCCACCAGTTCACGGACCGGATTGATGGTTCCAAGGACGTTTGAGGCGTGCGTGAAGGCCAGCAGCCTGGTACGGCTCCCGATGATTCCTGCAGCCTGCTCCAGGCTGAGCCGGCCGGCATCGTCGATGGGCAGGTAGCGGAGTGTCGCCCCGGTGCGGAACGCCAGTTCCTGCCACGGGATGAGATTGGCGTGGTGTTCCATTTCGGTGACCACTATTTCGTCACCCGGTTTCAGGGCAAGGCCCTTCAGTGCCGAGTCCCCCCGGCCCTGGGCAGCCCAGAGCGCGGCGTTGGACAACGCGTAGGAAATGAGGTTGAGGCCCTCTGTGGCGTTGGAGGTCCAGACAGTTTCGGAATAGTCTGCGCCGACGAGGTCCGCCACGGTCTGGCGCGCGTCTTCAAAGGCCTCGGTGGCTTCGACCGCAAGATGGTGGGCGCCCCGGTGCACTGCCGCGTTGCGCTGCTCGTAGAACTCCTGCTCGGCTTCGATCACGCTGAGCGGGTTCTGGGATGTCGCACCGGAATCGAGATAGACCAGGGGCTTGCCGTTGACCATCTGGTTGAGGACCGGGAAGTCGTTGCGGATGCGGAGGACCTCGGCGTTATCCATGACCGGAACGGACCGCTCCAGGGTGGCGGGCGTTGATACTACGGCCAAGACGTGCTCCTTGAGATGCCAGCGGTTGACACTCAATTGTCCCACAGCACGGCTGTGGCGGCCGCCCGGAGGGGTCAGCCGCCACAGTCGCTCCGGGCTTCAGCCCGCGGAGCGGAGGGCCGGCGACGGCTGGGGGGAGAGTCTCGGTCTCAGAAGACTCTGACGTCGCCGGCCCCGTCTCGGTCCGGCCGCATGGGCCGGAAGTTCAATGAGGCCTTGATGTGTTTCGGCAATCCGTGCGGCTCTTTGCTGCCGTGTGCTTTGCCTCCTTAAGTAAATCCCCCGGGGCCGGCGCGCACACGAGTAGGGTGTACTCGAATTCCGGCGGGTGCCACTACGGGGACACTGAGTGTCGATACCCGCAGGGCCGCCGATGCCCTGCGATGCACGGCTTTAACGCAGGCCACGGGTGGCTGCGGAGTCAGCAGGAGGGCACGCAGAGTTACCCCGCACCCCGGTGAAGGACAGGGTGCAGGGCCCACAGGGAGGACGAACAGAGCGACGGCGGCAGCTACCGGGGAAGGGCGGTTTCCAGTTCGTCGCGGCTCCGGACGCCCAGCTTGACGTAGGTGCGGTACAGGTGGCCTTCCACCGTGCGGACGGAGACCATGAGGCGCTGGGCTATCTCGCGGTCCGTGAGGCCCTGGACGGCGAGTTCCACGATGTCCTGCTCCCGTCGTGTGAGGTGCACGGTGGGAGCCGCCGCGATGAAACGGCCCTCGCGGAACCGCTCCCCCAGCTCGTGGTCGCACTTTTCACGCTGAGCCACGGCCTGCCGGGACCGGCGGCGCTCCCCCGCCTGCTCAAGAACGGCACTGGCACGGGCGTAGGCCTCACGGGCAAGGTTGACGAAGCCGGATTCCTCCAGCGAAGCGGCTGTCACCATCAGGGCGTCGCCGTCGGCGGCTTCCCACCCGGCGGCAAGGGTCAGCATCGCTTCTGCCCAACGCCCCTGCAGGCCGCCCGCTGCTTCCTGCACCATGGGAATGACGGAGGGATCCCCCAGGTCCCAGCATATGGCGAGGAGTTCGAGCAGCTGCCCGGCCCGGCCGGAAGCTTCGGTAGTGGTCATGAGCGTGTGCAGCGACGCCAGGCCCTTGCCGTCGTGTGCAAGGTACTCTCCCGCGGCCATCGCATAGCCGCGGGCCAGGAGGTCAGCGGGACCACCGGCCATGGCGTCTGCATAGTCCTGTTCCAGGCGCTTGGCCTGCGCTGCGTCCCCCAGCCGTGCAGCAACGTAGTATCCCAGAGCGGACCCAAAGCCGAACAGCTGCAGGGGGTCGTTAAGGCGCAGCGCCTCCACGGCCGGGAGCAGCACCTGGTAGGCCCGTTCCATCCGGCCCTGGCGCAGCAGTGAGTACCCGCGCAGCACCTGCAGGCTGCCGTTGAACGTGGCCACTCCTGCAGCATGGGCGGCGGCGTAGCTGTTGAGCTCCCGCTCCGCGGACTCCCATTCGCCCATGGCCAGGTAGCAGCTCACGAGCCTGCCGAGGACCACTTCCGGAAAGAAGTACAGGCTGTCCTCGAGCGGTGACAGCTCGGACGCGGCCCGGAGTGCGGCGTCAAGGCCGTCGCCGGGGCGGCCCGCCGCCGTGAGTGCGTGCGCCAGCAACGCTTCCCCCAGCGCGGCCATCGGTTCCGCCTTGGTCTCGGAGAGGCCCTGGACCCTGATGCCCTCCACCTCGTCCGCCAGTGCCTGACAGTCCGCTTCGGCCCCCGACTGGAGCAGGCGCAGGAGCTGCACCGGCCAGGCGGGACCCGCTTCCCCGGCCTGGGAAACCTGGCTGAGCACGTCCTCGGCCACGGCTGCCCGGGACTGCCCGGCTGCCTGGTGCGCCGATACCCGCAGCAGGAGGACGGCCGGCCCCTGCGGATCATCGGCAAGCGGGGCCCAGCACTCATCGAGGAGGGCTGCGGCGTCAGCATAGGCGCCTTCGTTGTAGAGCGCCCGGGCCTGGATGGCCTGGGCTATTGGCAGTGAGCCCGGCTCCTGGATCCGGGCCGCGATGGACCGGGCGCTGTCATTCCGGAAAAGCAGGAGTGCTTCGCGGGCGGACTCCAGCATGTCCTCCTCGGACACTTTGACTCCGACTTCAATGGCCCACTCCACGGACCGCAGCCGCCCCTCACCGCGAAGGACCGTGCCGTCCTGCCGGGACTGGATCTTCTCCTGCAATTGGAGGCTGCGGGAGACCGAGATGGTGTTCCTGATCGCGTCGGAGAAGAGGCCGTTCCAGAGGGACAGCTCGGCAGGCACGCCTGACGTTTCGACGGCCATCTGCTGGTCCAGCAATGAGCGGACCACCGGCGCCCCGCAGATTTCTTCGATGACCTTGCGGCCCACCGGGCCCGCCAGTGCGATGAGCTTGAGTGCTTCCTGTTCCTCGGCGTTGCGCCGCAGGTGGTCCTTGGCCACCACGGCTGTCAGCCGCGGTCCGTCGGCGGGCAGGGCACCCAGCAGGATCCAGATACCGTTGCGCTTCGAGAGGATTCCCGCTTCGGCGGCATCGTGCAGCAGCGCATCGAGGAGGCGGGGGTTCCCGCCGGACGCTGCCCAGACAGCCTCGATTGTGGCCGCGGGAACAGTTCCGTCCAGCAGGTGGGCCAGGACTTCTTCGATCTGTTCCCTGTTCAGCGGGCGCAGGTCCACGCGTTCGGCGAGCCCGTCATACCAGAGCTGGTCCAGTGGCTGGGGCAAGCCCGGACGCGGCCTTGCCGCCGCCACGACGGTGGCCCAGCCGGCCGAAATGAGGTCGGCCACCACGCCGGCGGAGGCATCGTCAAGGTAATGGGCGTCGTCCAGCACCATCAGCACGGGCGCGCTGTTCCCGGCCCGCAGCTTTTCGAAGTAGCTCCACATGGACCGCAGCACCGCCACAGGGGAGACGGATTCGTCGGCCGTCAGCTCACCGGTGTAGGGCGTCAGGACACCGAACGGAACCGCCGCAAGGGCGGAGCTGCCATGGATTCGCAGGATGTTCAGCTCGCCGGCGAGGCGTTCCGAAATGGCTTCGGCCAGAGACGACTTTCCAATGCCGGGGCCAGCCATGACAAACACCGCCTGGCTGGTGCGGTTCCGGACGATGTTGCAGATCCTGTCCAGCGGTTCGCGGCGTCCGGTGAGGACCCTGCTTGCTGCTGCTTTGTGGCCGTTAGACGAGTCCAGTCAGATCACCCCTGGAGGTTACGCCGAGCTTGGTGAAGACCTGGTACAGATGGCCCTCAACAGTCCGGACTGACACGCCCATTTCCAGGGCAATGTCGCGGTTGGATGCACCCCGGCCCGCAAGCCGCGCTATTTGCCGTTCCCGGCTGGTCAGCAAGGGGCTGCCGCTGCTGGGCACAATGGGGAGGTTCGCAACCGTGGTGGCCAGGATGTCCAGGCGGGCCTGGGC
The DNA here is from genome assembly GCF_050038305.1 of Pseudarthrobacter sp. 1G09. Classification (NCBI taxonomy): domain Bacteria; kingdom Bacillati; phylum Actinomycetota; class Actinomycetes; order Micrococcales; family Micrococcaceae; genus Pseudarthrobacter; species Pseudarthrobacter sp. 1G09. The sequence continues at coordinate 1,537,271 of NZ_CP188306.1, read as the reverse complement.
CGTGCGGGCCGAAATCGAGTCGCCATCCTGGCGTGCGAAGTCCACCGCGAGGGCCATGCACCGGGCCTCGACGGCGTCCAGCTCCAGGGTGGCGGCAAGCTCTCCGCCGGCCAGGAGGGTCTTGGCATCCTTGGTGCGGCTGCCCAGGGCGATGAGCCGGGAGACCTCGGCAAGCGGACCCTGGCGGCGGCCGGCAATGTCTTCGAGCAACCGGAAGTCTGCATCGCTGCCGTTGACCGTGGCGGCCAGCAGTTCGACGCCTGAAAGAGTGTGGAGGCCCGCGGCGAGGTTCCGCCGGGCAGATTCCTTGAGCCGCGCCACGGAGTCGGCGTCGTTCAGCCAGCGGCCGGCCGTCAGTGCACAGAAACGGATGATGCTCTCGTCAGCGAAGCCGGCGGCTGCAGGGATCCGTTGCAGCTTGCCCAGGTATTTGCGGGCCTGGGGAGCGTTTCCTGTCTGCGCGTAAGCCAGGGCGGTGGCTGCGTAGGTGTACCGGAGGGCGGTCTGGACGGGCTGGAGTTCCAGCTGCGCGCCGGCGGAGAGCAGGAGGTCCAGGGCTGCGGCGCCACGGCCTGCGAAGACGTAGGCTATCCCGGCCCCCAGCTCGCTGGAAGCAGTCCCGTAGGGCAGCCGGTACGGTTCGTCCGTGCTCTGGGGGCCCAGGAAGTCCAGGCACCGCCGCCACTGCCCCGCCAGCAGCAGCACCATGTAGGACTCTTTGGTGTACTGCTCCCGCAGCCCCACCACGTGGGAGGCGTCGCTGATCTGGCCGCCGAGTTGGCGCATCAGGCCCAGCGCGTCCATCTCGCGGCCGGTGAGCACCAGCGCGGTCATCAGCAGAATCGCGGCGTGCATGCGGTAGCCGGTGTCCGGGTTCAGTTCGGGATCGGCGGCGGCTTCAAGTTCGGGAATCAGTTCCGCGTAGTCGCCCTTGAACGCCCGGTACTCGAACGCGCTCAGGGCCACGCGGTTTGCTGCGACGGCTGCCGGTTCGGGCCAGGAGGGCCGCTCGGCACCCGTGCCGGCAAGCAGGCGGTCCCGGGCTTCACCGAGCAGTGACGGCACTTTGTCCGCGTGCTCGGGAAGGCCCATCATCACCTTGGCCCTGGCCGCGGCCACCTGTGCATACTCCTCGAGGTCGAGGGCGTCCAGCTCCGGCTGCGAAATGTCCTCGAGGGCGGCCAGTGCCTGGTCCGGCATGTCCAGCTGAAGGTAGGCAGCCGCGCGCTGCCGCTGGGCAGGAACCCATTCCCGGTCTCCGCGGCGAAGCAGTTCCCCGTAGGTGAGCGCGAACCGCGGGTCGAACAGCTGGACGGCGGCCTCGGCTGCCGAAAGGGCCAGCGCGGGGCTCAGTTCCGCCTCGCACTCATGGGTCCAGGCGGCAAAGGCCATCAGCTCTTCAACAGTCATGCCCGCAGGGTCCGGCTCCACACCGCCAAGAAGCACGGCACGCAGTTCGCGGCGCCGGGCGATGCTCAGCCAGGTCCGCACGACGTCCCCGATGTATTTCTCCCGCAATGAGACCCAGCGGTGGTCTGAATTGTCGATTTCGAGGAGTCCGCCGTCTTCCATGTCCGCCACGACGTCGGCGCCGTAGATCGAGGTCAGCCGGGACAGCTCCACTCTCCGGGCGCAGGACAGCATTTCTATGACTTCGCGGGTCTCCACGGTTTCCCGCGACCACCGGGAGCGGACGATGTCGTCGAGGCTTGCTGCGCCGTCGAGGACTACTTTGTCCCGCAGGGTCCACACGGAGTCGGACAGCACCAGGTTGCCGGACAGCTGCTGCTCGGTGACCAGGGCTTTGAGCAGCAGCGGATTCCCTCCCACCATCTGGTGGTACGTGGTGACCAGGGAGGCGGACACGCGGTGGCCCAGCAGTGAAAGGAGGACCTGCCGTGTCTGGAGCTCATTAAGGTTGCTGAGCCGGACCTCGGTAAGCCTCCGGTCCGTGAGGAGCCAATGGAAGTCCGCGGGGAGGTCACTGATCTTGGGTGCCACGGCAATGATCTTGGCGGTCCCGGTCAGGAGCACGTTGAGGAGCACGCCGGCGCTGAGATCGTCGATGGTGCCGGAGGTGTCCAGCGTGATTACGCAGGGCCTGCCGGCGGCGTCACTGCGGATCAGGGACGTGATGCCGCGGAGGATGGCCGTGGGCGAGCCCATATAGGCCTGCGGAAGGCGGGCCAGGAGAAAGGACAGGCATCCGTAGGGTGTGGTGGAGCCGGCGGGTCCGCTGCGGAGCTGCAGCGACCACACGTCCGGGCCAAGGTCCGTGACGGCGGCACGTGCGAGGGATGATTTTCCGACGCCCCGGCCGCCGGTGATGACGACGCCCAGCGAGTTCTCTGCGGTCAGTGCAGTGCGGACGGTTTCAAGGTTGGCGCTGCGGGCGGGCACGGACCATTGCGGCCCCGGACTGCCCTGGGCCGGAGTACGCAACCCGACGTCCAGGGGTGCTGGCCCGCGCCCCCAGCTGAGTGGCTCGATTGACATGAACGTTCCCCTACATCCAGCTATAGCGGGATGTAGCCCCTTTGCTCCCCCGCATAGCAAGAAGAGTACCTTGCCCGGCGGACAACGAGACAGGTCAAAGCCACTTTAAGTTTTATTGTGGCGCCGCCCGTACCTCTTAACCGGCTGTCTTGGCCGGGTGGAACTTCTGTTGCGCGGCGGTGAGGCCCTCCTTCAGGAGCAATTCGACGGCGTCGGCCGCCTCGTCCAGCAGGAACGGGAGCTCCTTGAGCTCTGCGGTTCCGAAATCGCGCAGCACGTAATCGGCCGTGTCCATGCGGCCGGGCGGGCGGCCCACGCCGACCCTGACCCGGAGGTACTCCTTGGTGGCCAGTGCCTTGGAGATATCCCGCAGGCCGTTGTGGCCGCCTTCGCCGCCGCCGATCTTGAGTTTCACCGTATTAAAGGGGATGTCGATTTCGTCGTGGACCGCCACCACGTGGTCGGGTGAAATGCCGTAGAAATTGGCCAGAGCGGACACCGGTCCGCCGGAGACGTTCATGTAGGTCATGGGCTTTGCGAGCACCACCCGGGGACCTCCGATGCCCAGGCGCCCTTCGACTACCTGGGCGCGTGCTTTATGGCTCTTGAACCCGGCGCCTACCCGGCCCGCAAGTTCGTCGAGGACCATCTGGCCGACGTTGTGCCTGTTCCCTTGGTACTGGGCGCCGGGGTTGCCGAGGCCAACAATCAGCCAGGTATCAGTCATGGATCAATCCTAAGGTGGGTGGTCTCGCGGCTTGGGCTCAGGCATGGCAATGGCCGGACCCCTGCGGGATCCGGCCATCGGCACATGTGGCGGAAGGCTACTCGGCAGCAGCTTCTTCGGTGGCTGCAGCTTCGCCGGCGGGAGCCTCGGCCTGCTCGCCCTCTTCCTCGGCGATTTCAACTTCCTCGGAGATGTTCACAACCAGCGCCTCGGCGTCGGTCAGCAGGACAGTGCCCTTGGGCAGCACGAGGTCGGATGCGTGGATGTGCTCGCCGGCGGCGCGGCCTTCGATGCTGACCTCGACGGCGGTGGGCAGGTGGGTGGCCTCAGCTTCGAGGGAGACGGTGGTCAGCTCGAGGTTGTGGACGGTGCCGGGAGCGGACTCGCCTTCAACGTGAACGGCAACATCAACCGTGACCTTCTCGCCCTGGCGGACGGTCAGGAGGTCGATGTGCTCGATGATCTGCTTGATCGGGTCGCGCTGGATGTCCTTGACCAGGGCCAGGTGGCCTTCGCCGTTGATGTCAAGGGACAGCAGGGCGTTGGCGGTGCGGACGGCCAGGGTGGTGGCCTTTGCGGGGAGGGTGATGTGGATGGGCTCTGCGCCGTGGCCGTAGATGACGGCGGGGATCAGGTTGGCCATCCGTGCACGGCGGGCGTAGCCCTTGCCGAATTCGGTGCGCAGTTCTGCTGCGAGCTTCTGCTCAGACATGGAATCTCCTTGAAGGCTAAACGGTGTTCAGCGAGGGCGGAGGTCTGGGATGACCTTCAACGCCGGGCGGCCGGGGCGGCCCAATCCAAGAAGGCTGTTCTTCATCTGAAGGACAGGTCAGACCCAGTCGATCACGGAGATCTGCGAGCCGTCGAAGCGGCCGCTCTCCCTCGCCAAGGTTTCGGGGTAAACCCTACCAGTGCCGGCACCGTTTACTGAAAACGGTGCCGGCAGCGGCAGGGACAGGCTGGTGCTAGGCGTTGCCGTCGAACAGGCTGGTGACCGATCCGTCGTCGAACACTTCACGGACGGCGCGGGCAATCAGCGGCGCGATGGACAGCACCGTCAGCTGCGGGAAGCGCTGCGACGGGTTCAGCGGCAGGGTGTTGGTGACCACCACTTCACGCGCGCCGGACTCTGACAGGCGCTGTGCCGCCGGCTCGGAGAAGACGGCGTGCGTGGCGGCGATGATGACATCCTTGGCGCCGGCGTTCTTCAGCACCTGGACAGCGCCGGAGATGGTTCCGCCGGTATCGATCATGTCGTCGATCAGGACGCAGGTGCGTCCCTCGATCTGGCCCACAACGGTCTTGGACACGGCCTGGTTGGGGACGGTCAGGTCGCGGCTCTTGTGAACGAAAGCGAGGGGCGCGCCGCCCAGGCGCTCGGCCCACTGTTCGGCGACGCGGACCCGGCCGGTGTCCGGGGAAACCACGGTGATGTTTTCGGCGTCAACGCGGGTGCGGATGTAATCAGCCAGCAGCGGGATGGCCATCAGGTGGTCGACGGGGCCGTCGAAGAAGCCCTGGATCTGGGAGGTGTGCAGGTCCACGCTCATGATGCGGTCCGCACCGGCGGTCTTGTAGAGATCGGCCACCAGGCGGGCGGAGATGGGTTCGCGGCCGCGGCCTTTCTTGTCCTGCCGGGCGTACGGGTAGAACGGCGACACCACGGTGATCCGCTTGGCGGAGGCACGCTTCAGCGAATCAATCATGATCAGCTGTTCCATGAGGTGGTTGTTCAGCGGGGCTGGGTGGGCCTGGATCACGAAGGCGTCAGTGCCGCGGACGCTTTCACCGGCGCGGACGTAGATCTCGCCGTTGGCGAAGTCGTAGGCGTCCACCGGGAGGAGGTCGGTGCCGAGCTCCTTGGCGATTTCCCGGGCCAGCTCCGGATGTGCCCGCCCGGTGGCGAGCACCAGCTTCTTCTCGCCATGCGCCGTAATTTCGCTCATTGTTACTTGCCCTCTTCTGTAGATGCCGGGGTACTTGAGGAGTTGTTGATGGCCGCCTGTGCCAGTTCGGCGGACCGGCTGCCGGGACGGTTGGCCGGGACCCACCCTTCGGTGTTGCGCTGGGCGGCGATGCTCAGCGCGAGCGCGCCTGCCGGGACGTCCTTGCGGATCACCGCGCCGGCGCCGCTGTAGGCGCCGTCCCCCACGGTGACCGGTGCAACGAAGACCGTATTCGAACCTGTCCTGACGCCTGAGCCGATGACGGTGCGGTGCTTCTTCTCGCCGTCGTAATTGGCCGTGATGTTGCCGCAGCCGATGTTGGTGTCTTCGCCGATTTCAGCATCGCCGGCGTAGCCAAGGTGGGACAGCTTGGAACCGCGTCCGATGGTGACGTTCTTCGTTTCGTAGAAGGCGCCGATCTTGCCCTTTTCGCCAAGGACGGTGCCCGGGCGCAGGTAGGTGAAGGGTCCGACGGCGGCGCGCGGGCCGATCGTCGACCCGGAGCCGTGGGTGCGGATCACCGTAGCGCCCTCTCCCACCTCAACGTCGGTGAGGGTGGTGTCGGGTCCGACGACGGCATCCCGCGCCACCGAGGTGGAGCCGTGCAGTTGCGTATTGGGCAGCAGGCGGACGTCCTCGTCCAGTGTGACGGAGGAGTCGATCCAAGTGGTGGAAGGATCCACCACTGTCACGCCGGCGCGCATCCATGCCTCCACGGTGCGCCGGTTCAGTTCGGCACCGAGGGCGGCGAGCTGGACGCGGTCGTTGGCGCCCTCCACCTGCCAGCGGTCAGCGGTGACGACAGCGGCAACGCGGCCGCCTGCCTCGCGCGCCAGCCCCAGCACGTCGGTGAGGTACTTCTCGCCCTGGGCGTTGTCGGTGGTGACCTTGCCCAGTGCATCGCGCAGCACGGCGGCGTCGAAGGCGTAGATCCCGGAGTTGACCTCGCGGATCAGGCGCTCGGCGTCGGTGGAGTCCTTGTGTTCGCGGATGCCGGTCACGGTGCCGTCTTCTCCGCGGAGGATCCGGCCGTAGCCTGTGGCGTCGTCCAGGACTGCGGTGAGCACGGTGGCCGCGTTGGCGTCCCGTTCGTGGGTGGCGACGAGTTCGGCCAACAGCCCGCCGGAGAGCAGCGGGACGTCGCCGTAGGTAACCACCACGGTGCCGGTGAGCTCTTCCTTGGCGTCCAGCGCCTGCAGTGCCACCTCCACGGCACGGCCGGTGCCGGGCACCTCGTCCTGGTCCACGATGGCCGCAGACGGGTCGAGTTCTGCCACGTGCCCGGCCACAACGTCGCGTTCGTGGCGGACCACGATGGCGAGCTGGCGGGGTTCAATGCTGCGGGCGGCGAGGAGCGCGTGGCCCACCATCGAACGTCCACCGATTTCGTGGAGGATCTTGGGGGTACGTGACTTCATCCGGGTACCGGCACCTGCTGCCAATACGATGACTGCGGCCGGACCGGTGTTTTCAGGGATCACGTACGGATTCTCCTCGCTTTTTTGCGCTGGCGCTTCATGGTGTCCGGCCAACCTCCGCCGGCCCGGCACCGGGAGTTACCTGCTGAACTCCCCGCACAGCAGTTCCGCCCATAGGATTCGAACCTATACTCCACGGCTCCAAAGGCCGGGGTGCTGCCGTTACACCAGGGCGGACCATGCCTCCGGCACAAGGCCCGGGCACAAGTCCCTATTTTGCCACGGCTTCGGGGCAGCGCGCGACACAGCCCCAGTTGACCGGGAACCGGGCGCCCCGGAAACCGGGAAAACGGGCCCGCCGGGGTAGGGCATGATGGAAATGTGAGCAACAACCCTCCGCGGACACGGATGACTGGCCTTCAGCGGCGGAACCAGCTGATCGACGTGGGGCGTGGCCTGTTCGCAGTCCGCGGACTGGATGGCACCACCATTGAAGAAATCGCCGCCTGCGCGGGCGTCTCGAAACCGGTAATCTACGAGCACTTCGGCTCCAAGGAAGGCCTCTACACCCAGGTGGTGGACTTCGAGTTCCACATCCTCCTGGACGCCATCAACACCGCACTGGGCGCCGAAGCCAAGCCGCGCGTCCTGGTTGAACGCGCCGCCCTCGCCCTGCTCACGTACATCGAGGACCGCACTGAGGGCTTCCGGATCCTCATGCGCGACGCTCCCCCGTCCCAGCCCGAAGGCGCCTTCTCAACCCTGCTGTCCCACGTCACGGCGAGGGTGGAGCACATCCTGTCCGACGAGTTCTCCCGGCGCGGCTTCAGCGGCCAGGACGGCGCCATGTACGCCCAGATGCTGGTGGGCATGGTGGCCATGACCGGCCAGTGGTGGCAGGACAGCCGCCAACCCGATAAGAACACGGTCGCAGCGCACCTGGTCAACCTCGCCTGGAACGGCCTCACCGGCCTCAAGAAGGACCCGGAGCTGCAGTCAGAGGTGTGAGTTGCCCGATGCCTGCGTTGCCTAGGTCAGTCGCCCAGGAGTTCAGAGGCTTCGAGCCACTCCAGTTCCAGGGTGTCCTTTTCGTCGGCCAGGTTCTTCAGTTCGCTGTTCTGTTTGGCGAGGGCGTCGAAGTCTGACTTCTCGGTGCTCTTGACCATATCGTCGTGCAGTTTCTTTTCCTGCTGGTCGAGCTTCTTGATCTGCCGCTCGATCCGGTTGAGGGCTTTGCGGGCCTCGCGCTTTTCGGCTTCGGACGGTCCGGTCCCGGTGGCCGCAGATGCGGCGCCGGCGCTGGTGACGGGGTTTCCGCCGCCGGTCACGGTGGACCCGGCAAGGGCGGCCTCGCGGAGTTCAAGGTACTGGTCCACGCCGCCGGGCAGGCCACGGAGCTTGCCGTCGCCAAGGAGCGCCATCTGGTGGTCGGTGACGCGTTCCAGCAGGTAGCGGTCGTGGCTGACCACCACCAGGGTTCCGGGCCAGCCGTCCAGGACGTCCTCGACGGCGGCGAGGGTGTCGGTGTCGAGGTCGTTGGTGGGCTCGTCGAGCATCAGCACGTTGGGTTCGCCCACCAGCAGCCGCAGCAGCTGCAGGCGGCGCCGCTCACCACCGGAGAGGTCACGGACCGGTGTCCACTGCTTCTGGTTGGTGAATCCGAGCTGCTCCACCAGCTGGCCGGCGGTGAATTCCTTGCCACCGACGTTAAAGGAACGCTTTTCGCGCTCAATGACCTCGATGACGCGCAGGTCAGCGACGTCGTCGAGCTCCTTGACTTCCTGGGTGAGGACCGCGGTGACCACCGTCTTGCCGCGCTTCAGCTTCCCGGCGTCGGGGGCAATCTCGCCGTTCAGGAGCTTCAGGAGTGTGGTCTTGCCGGCGCCGTTGACGCCCACCAGGCCCAGCCGCTCACCCGGAGCCAGGCGCAGGGTGATGTTGTCGAAAAGCTTCTTCCCGTCGTCGTCGCCCTGGAAGTTCAGCGAAACGTGTTCCAGGTCCAGGACGTCCTTGCCCTGGCGCGCGGTGGCCATTTTGCTCAATGCCATGGAATCACGCGGCGCGGGAACGTCGGCGATGAGCGCGTTGGCCGCCTCGATCCGGAACTTCGGCTTGGCGGTACGGGCAGGGGCTCCGCGGCGCAGCCAGGCGAGCTCCTTCTTGACCAGTTGCTGGCGCTTGCCTTCCACCACGGAGGCCATCCGGTCCCGCTCGGCCCGGGCAAGGACGTATGCAGCGTAGCCGCCCTCAAAGGGGTCCACGATCCCGTCGTGCACCTCCCACGTCTTGGTGCAGATTTCGTCGAGGAACCAGCGGTCGTGGGTGACCACCAGGAAGGCGCCCTGGTTGGCGCGCCAGCGCGATTTCAGGTGGCGGGCCAACCAGGCAACACCTTCGACGTCAAGGTGGTTGGTGGGCTCGTCGAGCATGATGACGTCGTGGTCCTCGATCAGCAGCTTGGCCAGGGCCACCCGCCGCTTCTGGCCGCCGGACAGCGCGTGGACGTTGGCATGCCAGTCGACGTCGGACACCAGGCCGCCCATGACTTCACGGATTTGCGGGTTGCGCGCCCACTCATAGTCGGCCTGGTCTCCGACGATCGCCACGCCCACTGTGAGGTCGCCGTCGAGCACGTCGCTCTGGTCCAGGTAGCCGACGTTGACGTCCCCGCGTTTGGTAACGCGGCCTGAATCCGGTGTGGAGCGCAGGGCGAGCAGCCGCATCAGGGTGGACTTGCCGTCGCCGTTTCGGCCCACCATGCCGATGCGGTCGCCCTCCTCGAGTCCGAGCGTGACGCCGTCCAGGACTGTGCGGGTCGCGAAGGAGACCGTGAGGTTTTCGCCGCCAAGAAGGTGTGCCAAAAAGAACTGCTTTCTGCTGCCCGGATGGGCGTTGCGCTGCTAGAGAAGGGTGTCGGAGATGATGCGGGCACCGGGGACGGGACCGTGGACGGCGAGGGCGGAAAGGCCTTGGTGCTGCAGGTCTTCCGCCAGTGCATCCGCTGCCACGGAGTCATCCGCGAGAAGGGCCACGGTGGGCCCGGAGCCGGACACGATGCCGGCGATGGCGCCATGCGATTCGCCGATGCCCAGCGTATCGCGCAGTGAGGGCGCCAGTTCAATGGAGGCCCGCTGGAGGTCGTTGACCAGGATGCGGCTGAGGGCGTCTGCGTCGCCACCGCGCAGCGCGGCGAGGATGTGGGGGTCGACGCCGGTGGGCTCGTCCGCGTCCACGCCCTCGGCTTCACGCAGCCTGTCCAGGGTCCGGAAGACTTCCGGGGTGGGCAGGCCGAAATCGGCGGTAACCAGGACCCAGTGGGTCTTTGCCTTGGCGAGTGCCGGCGACAACTGGTCACCAACCCCGAGCCCTACCGCCGTACCGCCGAGCAGGGAGAACGGAACGTCGGCTCCGAGTTCGGCAGCAAGGTGCGCGAGTTCCTCCCTGGACAGGCCGCTGTTCCACAGGGCATCACAGGCCAGCAGCGTAGCGGCGGCGTCGGCCGATCCCCCGCCCATTCCGCCGGCCACGGGCACCCTCTTGGTGATTTCCAGGTGGACCCCGGTGGCGTGCTCGGAAACGTCAGCCATGATGGCGGCGGCCCTGTACGCCAGGTTGCTGGCGTCGAGGGGGATGTCGACGGCGTCAAGGTCAAGGGTGCTGCCCGGGCTCAGGCTCACCGTGATGCCCGGCGTTTCCGTGCTGGTGGCGGCCACTTCTTCATAGAGGGAGACAGCCAGGTAGACGCTGGCTACGGAATGATAGCCATCGGGCCGGAGCGGGCCGACGTCCAGCGAGACGTTGATCTTTCCAGGAGCCTTGACCCGGACCGTCCGCGCCGCGAACCGGACAGCGGGCGTGTTCACGCGCCCGCTTCCTTGGCTTCGGCGATTCGGGCGAACGCGGCGATGTCGATAACCTCACCGCGTGCCGTGGGGTCGACGCCGGCCGCCACCAGGCAGCGTTCGGCTTCCGATCCTCCCCCGGCCCAGCCGCTGAGCGCAGCGCGCAGGGTCTTGCGACGCTGGGCGAAGGCTGCATCAATCACGGCAAAGACCTGCTTGCGGGTTGCGCTGGTGGCAGGCGGCTCGCGGCGGGTGAAGGCGACCAGTCCGCTGTGAATCTTGGGCGCGGGCCAGAACACGTTCATGCCGATCACGCCGGCTTTGCGCATCTGGCTGTACCAGGCTGCCTTGACTGACGGAACGCCATAGGTCTTCGAGCCCGGGCCGGCAGCCAGGCGGTCGGCTACCTCGTCCTGGACCATGACCAGGCCGTGCTGCAGGCTGGGGAAATGCTCCAGGAGGTGCAGGACCACGGGTACCGCAACGTTGTAGGGCAGGTTGGCTACCAGCGCCGTAGGTTCCACGGGAAGTTCCGTGACCTTCATGGCGTCAGCCTCGACGAGGTGGAAGTTTCCGACGGCGGCCGGCCGCCATTCAGCCACCGTTGCCGGAAGCTTGGCGGCGAGGACGGGATCGATCTCCACAGCCACCACGGCCGCTGCGGCGTCCAGCAGGCCCAGTGTCAGTGAGCCGAGGCCCGGGCCGACTTCCAGGACCGTCTCATCGGCCCCGACTCCTGCTGCTGCCACGATCCTGCGGATGGTGTTGCCGTCGATGACGAAGTTCTGGCCCAGGGTCTTGGTGGGCCTGACACCGATCTCCCCTGCCAGCCGGCGAATGTCGGAAGCACCGAAAAGCGGTGCGGGCGCGGCGGGGTTGGGTTCAGTCACCTAGGTATCCTATCCCGCGTGGCCGGGCCGTTTCCGCCGGGCCGGCCGTGTTAACGGCGAAGCCGGGCCCGGAAGAATCCCGGGCCCGGCTTCGATGCGTGGACCATGCCAGTACGGGCTGGCAGCGGATCAGCTAGCTGCTGGCTGCCCAGCCGCAGCCCCACGGCTGCAGGCCGCGCTGCGCGTACACGCGGTTGGCGATGTCGATCTGCTGGGCCTTGGTGGCCAGGCTGGCGTTGGGTGCGTAGGCACCGCCGCCGGCGCCGATCCACGTCCGGATGTCGAACTGCAGACCGCCGTAGTAGCCGTTGCCGCTGTTGATGCTCCAGTTACCGGTGGACTCGCACTGGGCGATCTTGTCCCACATGGCTTCGTTCATCATGGCCGGAGCAGCAGCGCCGGTGTTGTTGCCGGCGGCCGGGGCCGCAGCGGCCTGGGCGACAGGCTTTGCCTTGGTGCCCACCGTGACCTTCTCAGCGACGGGCTGGACGGCTACGGCTTCAGAGACGAGGGTACGGGAGGCTTCACGGCCATCCACGAGGACCAGCTTGAAGGTCTTCTCCAGCTTGCCCGCGGCGCCTGCCTGGGTAACTTCCTTCTCACCCTTGAGCATCTCGGCGTTTTCGGTGGTCACCGTCTCGAAGGGGACGTCCTCGGTGGTTTTCGCGGTCTGGCCGTTATCAACCCGGGACACCTTGATCACCATGTTGTTGACCACGTGCGCGTTGGCAGGCTGGGAGGTCCGGTCGTTGGCGCCGATGGTCAGCCCGGCGCTTTCGAGCACGTCGCCTACGGTGGCGGCGGTGGTGGTGGTGGTGTTCACCTTGCCGTCGGCGACGACGCTGACGGACTTGGGGGTGGAGATGGACACGAAGGAACCGGCGAGTGCGAGCTGCGCATCCTTGGGGACTGAGAGGGATGAGGTGCTGGCCACGCCGAGTTCGGTGACCAGGCCCGCGACGTCCTGCGCGGTGGTGCTAACCGTTTTCTCTGCTCCGTCGAGGCTGACCTTAACTTCCTTGGCCTGGTTGACGTTGATCACGGTTCCGTTGTGGACCGAGGCGTCGATTGCCGGGGAAACCCTGTCTGCGGGCTTCAGTTCGACGTTGGCACTCTTGACCACCTGGCCGACGGTGCCGCCGAAGGTCTGGACGGAAGAGACCTTGCCATCGACGTTGAGCGTGATGGTTTTGTTATTGCCGACGAAGGCTACGAGCCCCGCTACCAGGGTGCAAAGCACCAGCAGCTGGGCTCCAACCTTGAAAAAGCTGATCTTGCCATCCGATGTGAAGAACTTGACCACGATTGCCCGTAACTTTAGGTCCATCCGGGCACGGGGATTTGCGCAGTAAAATGCCCGGCACCGCCTTTGAACAGCAGTCCGGGCACCTTTGCGCCGCCTGCTTCCCGCCAGCAGCCAGGACGGGACATGATCCCGGCTTGTGATGCTGAAAAGGAAGCGAAATTACCCGTTGGCCTTCCCCGACCCCGGCTAATAGTTTTCCACTGTAACCGTAGCGTTATAAACGGGCCAACAAATTTGCATACCACGTATGCCTCCAAGGTCACTCAATGTGACACTTCTCAGCTCCAGGATCCGTATGCCCGCAACGTATTTGAGCTGATCCGGGTGCACAGCTCCGAGAGGTCCGTGCCTGTCAATTCAGCCATGGCCCGGACGGTGTACGGCACCATGTAGCTGGCGTTGGGCCGGCCCCGGTGCGGATGCGGGGTCAGGAACGGGGCGTCGGTTTCCACCAGGACCAGTTCCGGGTCTGCGACCGCGAGCGCGGACCGCAGGTTGGCCGCGTTCCGGAAGGTCAGTGTTCCGGCGAACGACATGTACCAGCCCTCGCGGTTGCAGATGGCGGCAAGCTCCTCATCGCCGGAGAAGCAATGGAATACCACCCGGTCCGGTGCACCCTCTTCCTCCAGGACCTGCACCACGTCGGCGTGTGCGTCCCGGTCGTGGATCTGGAGGGTGAGGTCCAGCCGTTTGGCGATGTCGATGTGCCGCCGGAATGAGTACCGCTGATGGGCAAGCCCCTCGCCTGCCGTGCGGAAGAAGTCGAGGCCTGTCTCGCCGATGGCACGGATCCGCGGGTGGGCTGCCAGCTCTTCGATCTCGGCGAGAGCGTCTTCGAGTTCGCCGCGGGCGGCATAGCCGGGAGCATCATTGGGGTGCAGCGCCACAGCGCCCAGCAACCTGTCATCCTGCTGCACCGCCTGAACGGTGAATCGCGACGATTCCAGGTCGCAGCCCACCTGGATTGCCCCCTGGACACCCACAGCGGCAGCAGCGTCCATAGCCTCGGTTATTCCTACCGGCCCTTTTCCGTCTGGAAAATCCAGGTGCGTGTGATTATCCATTACCGGTACCGGCAGCGGTTCGGGCGCGGGCGGATATTCGCGTTTCGGGGTCGCTGCGCCACTCTGGGAGCCTCCGGTTGTGGGTTCGCGGTAGGCATCGGGGGTCTGCGGACTGCACATCATTCCAGCCTAACGGTGGACGGCACCACGATTTCGCCGGAACTCTATGCCAGGCCAGGCAGTTGTGTTAGTAGTCTGGTGGGAGCACATGAGAACGCCCACCGACGGGCGAAGGCAGGCTTGCTGTCCCGTCCAGGTGAAACCCTGGCTGAAAGGTTGCCGATGGAATCTTACCGACGCACTGCCAACGATGTGAGCGCTGCGAACCGCAATCTGGCGGGCGTTTCCGATCCCGTCAGCCACCTGAACGGCCACCGTGCCGCCGCCATGGACGCTGACTCGTTCCACGACGCCAGCCAGCGGATCCTCAGCACTGTCAACACGGTGATCGACGGGAAATCCGACGCCGCGGAGCTTGCGTTGACAGTCCTCCTCGCCCAGGGCCACCTGCTGCTGGAAGACGTTCCAGGCGTCGGCAAGACCCTGCTGGCCAAAACCCTTGCCAAAACCATTGACTGCACCGTCAGCCGCATCCAGTTCACGCCGGACCTGCTCCCCTCCGACGTGACCGGAGTGTCCATCTACAACCAGTCATCCAGGCTCTTCGAGTTCCGTCCGGGCGCAGTTTTTGCCAACATCGTCATCGGCGACGAGATCAACCGGGCGTCAGCGAAAACCCAGTCCGCCCTCCTCGAATGCATGGAGGAGCACCAGGTGACGGTGGACGGCACTTCCTACCGGCTCGACGAACCGTTCATGGTGGTTGCCACCCAGAACCCCATCGAGATGGAAGGCACCTACCCGCTGCCCGAGGCCCAGCGTGACAGGTTCATGGCCAGGATCTCCATGGGCTACCCGGACAAGGACGCCGAAATCGAGATGCTCGAAACCCATCAGGCGGCGTCCCCGCTGGCAAAGGTCTCAGCCGTGGTCACAGCTGCGGAGGTAGCAGCCATGATCACCACCGTCCAGCAGGTCTACGTCTCGCAGGCCGTGAAGGAATACACCGTGTCCGTCGGCAGGGCCACGAGGGAAAGCCCGCTGCTGCGGTTGGGGGCCAGTCCGCGATCCATGCTGCAGTTGCTTCGCGCGGCGAAGGCGACCGCGGCCCTGGACGCCCGCGACTTCGTCCTCCCCGACGACGTCATCCAGGTGGCCGAGGCTGTCCTGGCCCACCGGATCATCCTGGACCGCAAAGCTGCCGGCGCCGGCGAAACAGCGCACACTGTGCTGCAGGGCATCCTGTCGCGGCTCCCGGTTCCGCAGGCACCCGCAGGCGCCGGCAACGCGGCTGGTGCAGGCACTGCCGCCGGAACGCGGAACCAGGCCGCCCGGAACGCGGCGTCCGTGGCAGGTTCGGGCAGGAACCGCTAAGCGGTAAGCCATGGCCCTCCTCGACAGACTGCCCCAGCACCTTTTCACCGCACGGGGGTGGGGCATGCTTGCTGCCGGGGGCTTCACCCTTGCCGCCGCCCAGATCATGGGACGCAGGGACCTTCTGACCCTCAGCATCCTGCTGCTGGTCCTCCCCTTGGTTTCGCTGGCCGGTATCCGGTTGGTGAAGCCCCGTTTCCGGGTGTACCGGGAATTCCATCCTTCGCCGGTGGAAACATCGTCCCCAACCACCGTGCGCCTTGCCGTGGCGCGGACCGGCGCAGGCAGTGGCCGGGCCAGCATGGAGGAACGCCTGCCGGCCCGGTTCGGTTCTTCGCCCTCATTCAGGTTTCCCTCCCGTACGGCCTCCGGGGGTACCAGCCGCTATGAATATCACCTGCGTTCGGAGCAGCGCGGCCAATTCCGCATTGGGCCGGTCACCGCTGAGTTCACGGACCCCTTCGGGTTGTCACTGCACCGCCAGTCCATCGACGACGGCGACACGCTCACCGTGACGCCGGCCGCCGTCGTGCTCCCCGCTACCGGTCTGGCCGGCGCGCGCGGAAACGATGGTGTGACGGCAACCAGGACCCGCGCCAACCCCAGCGACGACGACGTCATGACGCGCGAATACCGTCACGGCGACCCCATGCGACGGGTCCACTGGGCGGCCACCGCCCGCCATGGCTCACTGATGGTCCGGCAGGAAGAATCCGTCACCACACCGGAGGCCACCATTATCCTGGACCACCGGTTCGGGGCATTCTCCAGCGGTTCCACCACGGCCGGCGGTCTGGGCGGCCAGGCCGGCCAAGCCAGCCAGGACGGGCATTCCATGCTGACCAGCCGGACGTTTGAATGGTCGGTGGTGGCGGCCATGTCCATCAGCGCACACCTCGCAGAGCGGAACTACGGCCTGCGCATCCTGGACGTCCGCGGCGAGCCCGCCTTCCTGCATTCGCCCTCGGCGCCCGAACCGGAGTCAGAAGAATACGGCGGCGCGTCAGGGCTGCAGTCCATCGCAGAGAGCCTCGCTGCCATCCAGCTCACTGGGCCGCACCACGTCCGGACCAATGGCAGGTTCCGTCCGTCCGCCGGCCCGGGTTCGGCTCCGGCACTGCTGCGCCCCCGCAGCCGCAATGGCCAGGATGCGGGACCCGCCGCCTTCGACGACAGGCTCATGGACAAGCTGTCCGCGCACCGCATGCGCGGGCCACTGATCGCGGTCCTGGGCCGCATCTCGCCTGAAGAGGCAATCGCCCTGGCGCCCGCAGCCAGTTACGGGACCAACGCCTTCGCCGTGATCGTGGCTGAGAAACCTGATGACTTCTCCCCCGTGCTGGAGACCCTGCGACAGGGCGGATGGCGCGCCGTGGCGGTGCCGGCCTCAGTGGGCCCCGCTGCCGCCTGGGGATCGTTCGACCAGGACGTGCCGTTGCCCGCTCCGTCCGGCGACGCCAGCCGCGGCGCGGGGGTGGTCCGATGACCATGGCGCCGGCCCGGACTCCGGGAACGGGGACGCAGTCCACACCGACAGAGGGTTCAAGGCCCGCCCGCGTGGGCGCCTACCCCTGGGCCATGGCCGCAGCCATCGTGCTGGCAGTATGCGGGGCAGCCTTGTCCCTGAACGGAGTCCTGCGCGGCTGGGCCTGGTATTGGCCGGTGGCCACCACCGTTGGCGCTGTTGGCTTTACCCTCGCCGGGCTTCGGGCACTGCGCGCAGCGCCCCTGCTGGTCACCGCAGGAGGCTTCCTCTCACTGGGGGCCATCCTCACGCTGACGTTCTTCCGCGGGTCAAGCATCCTGGGGGTGATTCCCACCGCCGCGACGTTATCCGACGTCAACCAGCTGATCCGCCGCGCCAGCGAAACCGTCCTGTCGGAGACGGCCCCCGTTGCACCCAACGTGGGCATCGTCATGGTGATTTGCGCCGTCCTGGGACTTGCGGTGATCCTGGTGGATGCCCTGGCCGTCCCGCTCGGCATGCCGGCGGCCACCGGCATGGGGCTGCTGGCCATCTTGGTGGTACCGGCAATGATCAAGCCGCAAAGCGTCGGTTTCTGGGGATTCATTGCAACGGTGGCCGGTTACCTGATGATCCTGGCCTGCAGCCAGTGGTTTGCCCCCGACTTCCGCAGCCAGGGCGGAACGGCGCGGAACCCGGGGCAGCTTCGCCGGGCCGCCCTCACCGGAGCCGTGGCGCTGGCCGCCACCCTGGTGGTGCCGCTGGCTGTCCCCGGCTTCGACCAGGGCACCTTCCCGCAGGGCTCGCGGCTCAACCCGTGGGGAACCGGAACCGGCCTGAATCCCATGATCACGCTGGGGAACAGCCTGCGGACACCGGACGGCAGCGGCCGTATCACCTACGCCACCAGTGCCACCGCTCCCCTGTATCTGAGGTCCGTCACCGTGGACCACTTCGACGGCGAATCCTGGGGCCCGGACGACCGCACCTCATCACGGCTGCCACTGGGCGGACAGATCGATCCAGGCTATGCGATCCTCGCCGACGAACAGCAGCAGGTCACCGCCATTGACACCGGAACGTTCAGCAGCCCATACCTCCCGGCCCCCTATGCTCCGGAAACCGTCCGCGGCCTCAACGGCCGGTGGACCTGGGACCCCGCCACACTGAGCATCAAGGGCTCCGACGCCACAGCCTCGCGGCGCCAGGAGTACGTGGTGACATCGTCGGTGCCCAACCTGACTGCTGCGTTACTGGAGCAGTCTTCGGCTCCAGCGCGGGACGTTCCGGACGACTTCACGCGGATCCCCGGGAACGTGCCGGAGATCGTCCGGACCACTGCCGGGCGCGTGGCCGGTGCGGGCGCCACGCCATATGAGAAGGCCATGGCCATCCAGCGCTACCTGCGCTCGTCGGAGTTCACGTATTCCCTGCAGTCGCCCGTGCAGGGCGGCTATGACGGCAACGGCCTGTCCGTCCTGTCCGACTTTTTGGAGCAGAAGAGCGGATACTGCATCCACTACGCCTCGGCAATGGCGGTGATGGCACGGTTGGAGGGGATCCCCAGCCGGATCGCGGTAGGCTATGCGCCGGGCAGGCTGACCGGTGCCACTGTAACGGTGGCCGGCCAAGGCGAGCTGTCGGAGTACGAGGTGGACGCGCGGGATGCGCACGCCTGGCCGGAACTGTACTTCCAGGGGCTGGGCTGGGTGCCGTTCGAGCCCACGCCGTCCCGTGGTGTGGTCCCGGACTACGCCAGCGAAACCTCGTCCCCTGCAGCACCGGGCTCCGTTGAAAACAATGATGACCTCGTCCCCGACCCCGCCCCGGTTCCGACACCGGCCCCCAGCGCCACCCCGGTTCCGGCCCCGGGCGTCGGCGGCGGAAGCACCGACGCCGGCGCGCAGGTGCTGCCGTGGCTGCTGGGAACGGGCGGCGTGCTGGGCGTGCTCCTGCTTGCGGCGTCGCCGCGCCTGGTGCGCACCGGAATCCGTGCGCGGCGCCTCCGGCCACGGAACGCCGCTGATGCCGTTCCGCTGGCATGGAGCGAGATGCTGGACCTTGGCCGGGACTACGGTCTCCCGGCCGGCACCAGTGAATCACCGCGCGCCTACGCGTCGCGCCTCCGCAGTTCACTGCTGGGCGAGCCGGACGGCATGGATGAGGCCGCGCACCGCGCCGTTGCCGCCGTCACGGCGGCCTTCGAACGGCGCAGGTACGGCCGGCCGCCGGAGCAGGCTGACGGTCCCCCGGAAACCGACGCCGGGTCGTCCGGCCCCGGCAGCGCTGCGGGTTCATACGGTGCCGAAGCGCCCGCACCGCTGGGGCCGCTCGAGGATTCGCTGCGGACCAACGCAACACTGCTGCAGCGGTGGCGGGCCAAGTGGCTGCCGCCCTCCGTCATGGGCCGGCTGGGGAGGCTCGCCACCGCTCCGGTCAGGCTCGCGGGCCGCGCGTGGACGCGGCGCGCGGAGGCGAGCGCAGAAGCCCCCGTGCGCGCCCGCCCGGCCGGACCAGGGCGGACTGCGCACGGCGGCTTCCACGAGCAGGAAGGCAACTGACTGCGGCGATCCGGCCACGTTCGCCGGGCCTCCTGCCGGCGGAGGAGACTAGCCCGCGTAGGGGTCGGCGATGCCGATGTACTGGGTGTAGAGGTACTCCTCGATGCCTTCGAGCCCGCCTTCACGGCCAAGGCCGGACTGCTTGACGCCACCGAACGGTGCCGCGGCGTTGGAAATCACCCCGGCGTTCAGGCCGAGCATGCCGGTTTCGAGGCGTTCACCCATCCGGATGCCCCTGTTGAGGTCCTTGGTGAAGACGTACGCCACCAGGCCATACTCGGTGTTGTTGGCCAGGCGTACGGCGTCGTCCTCGCTGGAGAACGTGATGATGGGTGCCACCGGGCCGAAGATCTCCTCCGAAAGGATCCGGGTGCCTTCGCTGACTCCCGAGAGGATGGTGGGCTGGTAGAAGTAGCCCGGGCCATCCACCGGTGCGCCGCCCAGGACAGCCTTCGCGCCGGAGGCAACGGCGTCGGAAACCAGTTCGTGGACCTTGTCCCGGCTCTTGGCATCGATCAGCGGACCCACCTTGGACTCGGGCTCGGTGCCGCGGGCGGTGGTCATCTCCTTCATCTTCGCGGCGAACTTCTCCGCGAATTCGGTGGCCACGGATTCGTGCACGATGAACCGGTTGGCAGCGGTGCAGGCCTCACCCATGTTGCGCAGCTTGGCCAGCATTGCACCGGCGACAGCCGCATCCAGGTCAGCATCCTCGAAGACAACGAACGGGGCATTGCCGCCGAGTTCCATCGAGGTCCGGAGCACGGTTTCAGACGCATCGGCAAGCAAACGGCGGCCCACCTCGGTGGACCCCGTGAAGGACAGCTTCCGCAACCGGGCATCCTTAATCAGCGGACCGGTGGTGGCGCCGGCGGTGGAGGTCGGAATAACGTTCAGGACACCGGCCGGCAACCCGGCTTCCTGCATCACGGCGGCGAACAGCTGCGACGTCAGCGGCGTCAGGTTGGCCGATTTCAGGACCATCGTGCAGCCGGCGGCGACGGCCGGTGCGATTTTGCGGGTGGCCATGGCCAGCGGGAAGTTCCACGGCGTGATCAGCAGGCACGGGCCAACAGGCTTCTTGGTCACCAGCAGGCGGGACTTGCCGTCCGGGGCAACGGAGTAGCGGCCGAACGCGCGGACCGCTTCCTCGGAGAACCAGCGCAGGAACTCTGCGCCGTAGGTGACCTCGCCACGGGCCTCGGCCAGGGGTTTGCCCATCTCCATGGTCATCAGCAGCGCGAAGTCCTCAGCGCGCTCGGTCACAAGCTCGAATGCCCGGCGCAGGATCTCCCCACGCTCACGCGGCGGAACCTTTGCCCAGGACTCCTGCGCAGCCACCGCCGCGTCCAGGGCCGCGGCACCATCTTCGGCGCCCGCGTCGGCAATGCTCAGCAGCACCTTCCCGGTAGCAGGATCCTCGACGTCGAACGTCTTGCCGGAAACGGCATCACGCCACTCGCCGTTGATCAGCAAACCGGTGGGAACGGAGGCCAAAAGGGCGGCTTCACGGTCGGCGGTAACAGCGGCCTGTGCAGTAACAGTCACGATGACTCCCTCGTCAGTAGGGTTGTGGCGGCCGTGGTGTCCTGCCGTAGCGGCGGAGCGTCGGAGGCCGATTAACTGTCACACTACTGCCGGCATGGAGAAGGGGTCTACGCTCCGCCGCACTGCCCACTTATGGGTTTACTGTGCAGCTGCACAGCACTTGCCCACCACGCGCGGTACGGGTTCGAGGTGGCCTCAGCGGGCGGCAAGGACGGCCGAATACAGCTCACGTTTGCTGACCCTGACGTCCTCTGCGACGGCGGCCACTGCTTCCTTGAGCCTGATGCCCTGGGCCACCAGTTCATTCACTGCCGCCACGTGGTCCTCCGGCGTGCCGGCGGCCTGCTCCGGCGCGCCACCCAGGACCACAGCAATCTCGCCGCGGACCTCATTGTTTTCGGCCCAGTGCAGCAGCTCATCGAGGGAGCCCCGGATGACTTCCTCGTAAGTCTTGGTCAGCTCCCGGCAGACCGCGACCGGCCGGTCCGGCCCGAAACGCTCGCGCAGCGCACGAAGCATAACCTCAAGCCGGTGCGGCGCCTCGAAGAACACCATGGTCCGGCGCTCACCGGTGAGGTCTGCCAGCCGTCCGGCGCGTTCACCGGCTTTCCGCGGGAGGAACCCCTCAAAGCAGAACCGGTCAGTCGGCAGGCCGGACAGCGCCAGGGCAGTAAGGACGGCGGACGGGCCGGGGACGGCGGTGACCGTCAGTCCGGCGGCAACCGCACCTTCCACCAGCCGGAAACCAGGATCGGAGACCGACGGCATCCCTGCGTCGGTCACCATCACCAGGGTGCTGCCCGTCCGGACCTGGTCAAGGAGTTCCGCGGTCCGGGTCGCTTCGTTGTGCTCGTGGTAGCTGATGATCCTTCCGGCAACGGTGACGCCGAGGCTCTGGACCAGGCGGTGCAGGCGGCGGGTGTCCTCCGCGGCAACAATGTCCGCTGTCCCCAGGAGCTCAACCAGGCGCGCGGAGGCGTCACCGACATTTCCGATGGGCGTGGCGGCAAGGACGATGCGCCCGGGGGCAGGAGGGCTGGCGGCTGGTGAGGTGTTGGGGGAAGAATCCACGCCACCAGCCTACTGCTGGGAAGGACTGCCAGCCGCAAAAGGTAGCATGGGGCTCGTGACGCAGACCTCGACGCGGCGGCCGGGAGCCGGAGAATCCGGAGCCGGACAACCCGCTCCCGTGGCGTCTGCAGGCATCCTTTCAGGGGTTGGTGAACAAGGTCCGCTCCGGTCCGGCCGCGGCAGGTCCCGGCCATGGGTGGTCCGTCCGGCGGAGGCCTTCAGCACCGAGGGACTCCGGGCGCGGCTGCTGGGCAATGTCCGGTCATGGCGGGAGTACCCACCCTCGCTGCGGATCTGGTTCGTCCTGGTGCCCGTCTTCACGGCGGTGGTGGCAGGAATCCTCCGCTTCTTCCGCCTGGACGCCCCGCACAAGCTGGTCTTCGACGAGACGTACTACGTCAAGGACGCCTACTCCTACCTCATCAGCGGCTACGAGCGCAGCTGGCCGGACAAGGCGAACGACTCCTTTAACGCGGGCAACCCGGATGTCCTGTTGAACTCCCCCGAATACGTTGTCCATCCGCCGGTAGGCAAGTGGATGATCGCCGCGGGAATGGCGCTTTTCGGCCCGGACAATCCCTTCGGCTGGCGCTTCGCGGCGGCCCTCACCGGTACCCTCTCGGTCCTGCTGGTCTCCCTCATCGCCCTCAAGCTCTTCAGGTCGCTCCCTCTGGCCGGAGCCGCCGGCCTGCTGCTGGCGGTGGACGGACACCACCTGGTGATGTCGCGCACCTCGCTGCTGGACATCTTCCTGATGTTCTGGATCCTGGCCGCATTCGGGGCGCTCCTGATGGACCGGGACGATGGCCGGCGGAAGCTCGCTGCCCGGCTGGCCGCTGCCGCTGCACTCAACGGCGGACGTCCGCCGGTGGCAGAACTGCTGTCCGGCCCCTGGCTTGGCGTCCGCTGGTGGCGCATCACGGCCGGAGTCTGCCTTGGCCTGGCCGTCGGCACCAAGTGGTCCGGCCTGTTCTTCCTGGCCGGGTTCGGGCTGCTCACCGTCTTCTGGGACTTGAATGCGCGGCGCGTGGCGGGCATCCGGGGCTGGGTCAGCGGCGGAATCATCAAGGACGGCCTTCCCGCGTTCTTCAGTACGGTTCCGGTGGCCGCCGTCGTTTATTCGCTGACGTGGATCGGCTGGTTCCGGTCCGACAACGGCTACTTCCGCCACTGGGCGGAAAACAACCCCTCCGCAACGTGGGGCTGGTTGCCGGACGCTGTGCGGTCACTCGCCCACTACCACCAGGAGGCCTACACCTTCCACCAGGGCCTGAGTTCCGAGCACCCCTACGAGGCCAGCGCCTGGAGCTGGCTGGTACTGGGCCGGCCGACGTCGTTCTTCTATGAATCCCCGCAGCAGGGCACCCCCGGCTGCGACGTCGCCAAGTGCACTTCGGCCATCCTGTCCGTGGGCAACCCCCTGATCTGGTGGGCTGCGGCCATCTCCCTGGTTGTCCTGCTGTTCTGGTGGGCGGGCCGGCGCGACTGGCGCGCCGGCGCCATACTGGCCGGCGTTGCCGCAGGATACCTGCCGTGGTTCATGTACCCGGACCGGACCATGTTCTATTTCTACGCGGTGTCTTTCGAGCCCTTCCTGGTGCTGGCTCTTGCCTACTGCCTGGGCCTTGTCCTCGGCAGGGCGTCCGATCCTCCGTGGCGTCGCCGCTCGGGGCTGTATCTGGTGGTCCTGTTCGTGGCGGCAGCGATCATGCTGTCCGCCTTCTTCTACCCCGTATGGGCAGCGGAAGTCATCCCCTACGACGCCTGGAAGGTCCGCATGTGGATGCCGTCATGGATCTAGGGCAGGATGGCATCAGACCCCGAATGGACGCCGCTGCCGCGGCCTGGCTGCGGAACGGAGACCTGTTGTGAGAGAAGCAAGCACTGAACTGCTGGTCGGGCTGGACGCCGCCAGCAACGTGACCGACCTGTTGCTGGAACGGCACGCCGCCAACCCCGCCCATGCTTTATACCGGCGCAAAGGGCCCAACGGGTGGGTGGATGTACCGGCCGGGAAATTCCTGCAGGACGTCAGCGCACTCGCCAAGGGGCTGATCGCCGGCGGGCTCGAACCGGGCGACACTGTCGCCGTCATGTCTGCCACCTCCTACGAGTGGACCCTGGTGGACTTTGCCATCTGGTTCGCCGGCGGCGTGACCGTACCCATCTACGAAACATCGTCAGCCAGCCAGGTGGACTGGATCCTCCGCGATGCCGGAGCGCGCCGCGTCTTTGTCCAGGACCATGCCACGGCGGAACTTGTCAGCGGCGTGGTGGCCGGCTCGGCGACGCTCCGGGACCGTTTGGTCAACGTCATACGCATGGATTACGACGGCGAAGCACCGCACCTCGCCAGCGTTTCGGCTGCGGGTGCGGGGGTCAGCGACGCCGAGCTCGAACGGCAGCGGAGCACGGCGGGCCTCGACGACGTCGCGTCCCTGGTTTACACGTCCGGCACCACCGGCGGCCCCAAAGGATGCGAGATCACCCACGGCAACTTCGCGCTGGTGGCCCGGAACATCGTGGCATTCCTGCCGGAGCTCCTGGTCCAGGACCAGTCCCGGACCCTGATGTTCCTGCCCCTCGCCCACGTCCTTGCCCGGGCGGTGCAGGTGGTCTGCCTCTCCGCCGGTGCCACCCTGGGACACACCCCGGGCGCCGCGCAGCTGCTGGAGGACCTGGGCACGTTCAAGCCCACCTTCCTGCTGGTGGTGCCCAGGATCTTCGAAAAGGTCCGGGCCACCGCAGCACATAAGGCAGCACTGGCCGGGAAGGGCCGGCTCTTTCAGGCGGCCGCGGCTGCGGCGATCTCCTACTCCACCGAACAGGACCGGCAAAGCCGCGGCGAGGGGTCCGGGCCCGGGTTCCTCCTGCGGGTCCGGCACGGCCTCTTCGACCGGCTGCTCTATCCCCGGCTGCGCCAGGCACTGGGCGGCCAGGTGGGTTACACCGTGTCCGGGGCCAGCCACCTTTCCCTGGAGGACGCACACTTCTTCCGCGGTGCAGGCATCCCGGTGCTGGAAGGGTACGGCCTGACCGAAACCACCGCGCCGTGCACGGCCAACACACCCAGCCGGACGCGCGTCGGGTCCGTGGGAATTCCGATTCCAGGCACCACTATCAGGGTGGCCCAGGACGGCGAGATCCTGGTCAAAGGCATTGGCGTGTTCAAGGGTTACCACAACAACCCACAGGCCAATGCCGAGGCGTTCGTGGATGGCTTCTTCCGCACCGGTGACCTCGGGGTGCTGGACCCGGACGGGTTCCTGACGGTCACGGGCCGGAAGAAGGACATCCTGGTCACGGCCGGCGGAAAAAACGTTGCCCCTGGGCCCCTCGAAGACGTCATCAGGGCGCACCAGCTGGTGGGTCACGCCGTGGTGGTGGGTGACGGCCAAAAGTTCGTGTCGGCGCTGATCACGCTGGACCCGGACGGACTGGCCGACTGGAGGTCGGAGCGCGGGATGCAGCCGCTGGAGCGCCAGGCCGCCGTCACTGACGCCGAGGTCCTCGCGGCCGTCCAGGCCGCGGTGGACCACGCAAACCTTTCGGTCTCAAAGGCCGAATCCATCCGCCGGTTCACGCTCCTGGACACGGAGTTCACGGTGGAATCCGGCCACCTGACGCCGTCGCTGAAACTGAAGCGGTCCGCCGTCGTCAGGGATTTCGACGCCGAGATAGCGAAGCTTTACGCCTGAGCGGGCTCCGTGGTCTCCTCCGCTGCCCGGGTCACGCCGCGACGGCGGCGCGTGGGCCAGGTGAGGATCAGGGTCACCAGCGACACGAGGAGCACCAGGCCCCCGATCACAATGCCTGCGTCCATCCAGAACTGGCCGGGGAACAGCCGGATCAGGGTGTCATCCAGGCTGAAGGTCCAGGATCCGTCCGCGAAGAAGATCCGGTGGAACTCGGTGAAGAACTGCTGCCAGCCCAGGAACGCCAGCGTGCCGAGTCCCAGGATGAGTACCAGCGTGACAATGGAACCGGCGAAGAGGCCCCGCCGGACTCCCCCGGTGCTGCGCTTGCGCAGATACAGGACGGCAATGACGCCCAGGATCAGGAGCAGGGTGCCGGCTCCGAAGGTGGAAAGGATCACGGTCTTGACGTCGGCCATGTGGCTGACTTCGCCGTCCTTGAACAGTTTGTCGCCGCTGCGGTGCACCAGGTCGCCGAGGTAGCGCGGACCGGCCCAGTTGCTCAGGTAGTCGACGGCGTAGGAGCCGTAGGTCATCCTGTCGTCCGTGCTGAACCCGTAGCCGTCGCCGGGAAACCCTGGGCGGTTGTATTCGATCCACAGGAACAGCGGGCTGGTGACTGCGCGGACGGCGAGCACCAGGAGGACAACCGGGAAGAAGATGGCAAGGAGGACCTGCATGACCCGCGGTGCCACCGGCTTGGCGTTGGCCGCGCTCTCACGCTCGGCGTTGCGCCGCGCCACTTCCTCTTCGGGTGGGCGGACAGAAAGCGCGGACGTGGGAAGTGGCTCGCGGAACGACCCGCCATCGCCCTTGCCGGCAGTCCTGCCGGTGGACTGTGCTGCAGCGGAGGATCCTGCGGCGGAAGTCCCGGCGGCAGAGGACTGCACGGCTGCAGATTTTTGGGTGGCGGATTCGTCGGCGGCTTCCGCGGCGCGGCGGCCGGACCTGCTGTCCGGCTGCTGGTCCACGGGCGTGGCCGTGCCTTCCGTCACGGTCCCATCCCCGGTGCGCGCCGGTGCCGGGGATTCCTTTCCGGCGCCGTCATTGACGGGCCGGTCACGCGTTGTGGTGTCCTTGCCAGTGCCGCCGTTGTCCGGCGCGTCGGCCGCCATCCAGGAGAAGGCGGGCTCGTCCGAGTCCCCTGACGTATCCAGGAAAGGTTCGGGCTGCGGCTTGGCGCTTGTGGCGCGGGCCGGGGTCTCGTCTTTCACAACAGCGTCACTTCCGTTGGGGTGTCCGCGCCGGGCTGGGATAGGCTGGCGCGCTTCATCTGTTGTCGAGCCTACCGCCCGCTCCTGGACACGGGCGAGGAACCACCCCGGAGCAATTACAACGATTCAGGCAGCGATTTCCGTGTAGCCTGCATCCTCGCGGCGAAGGTCGCCCCGCTCCCCCGCCAGGTAGGCGCGGCGGCCCCATACCAGGGCGTACGTCCAGTAGCAGGCAAGCACGGCGGCGCCGATGGCAATCTTCGCCCAGACTGGAAGCGGGCTGGGCGTGACGAACCCTTCCACGAGGCCGGACACGAAGAGCACCAGGACCAGGCCCAGCGCCACGGTGACCAATGAACGGCCTTCCTCAGCCACAGCCCGCAGCCTGGTTCGTGGCCCCGGCGACACCATGGCCCAGAAGATCCGCAGGCCAGCGGCACAGGCAATGAAGACGGCGGTGAGTTCCATGAGGCCGTGCGGAAGGATGTAGCTGAAAAAGACGTCTGACTTGCCGGCAGCGGCAAAAATTCCTGCCGCCACACCGACGCCTTGGGCATTGGTGAAGAGAATGATGGGCACCCACACACCGGTGATGCCCAGGGCAACAGCCTGGGCGCTGATCCAGGCGTTGTTGGTCCACACAGCGCCTGCGAAGGAAGCTGCAGGGTTCTCCGAGTAGTAGTCAATGAAGTCCTCTTCGACGTACTGCTTGGCCGCAGCCTCCGAGGCCACCGCGCGCAAGGCCTCGGGCGACGATCCGATCCAGATCGCGTAGGCGGCGCCAATGATGAGGAAGGCGGCCCCACAGGCAAGCGTCAGCCACGCCAGGCGGTAGAACGCTGCCGGGAGCGCGAGGACGAAGAACCGCTCCAGGTCTGCCATGGGGTTGGACCGCGCACCGGTGAACCGTGTCCGTGCCTGCGCCAGGGTGGCTGACAGGGATGCTGACAGGCCGCTTTCCGGGGCAACCGAGCGGATGAGTGACAGGTGGGCGGACGTGGCCTGGTACAGGGCAAGCAACTCATCGGCCTCCGGCCCGCTGAGCTTGCCCTTGTGGGCAAGCTCGTGCAGCCGCGTCCACTTGTCCGCGTTGACGGCGGAGAAGGCGTCCATATCCACGGCACCAGCCTAGCGGCACCGCACTAGACTTTGACCGACTGCACCATAGCCGCGAGGAAACGGATACGCACGTGGGATCGATCATCACCGGTGAGGCCGTGGTCCTGGAACTGCGCCCCGCCTCCTTTGCAGCGCGCGCCCTGGGACTGTTCCTCGACGTCCTCTTCAACGTGGTCCTGCTGGTGGTCATCCTGATCGGCCTCGCCACCGCCGGCGAAGACCTGGACGAGGCCGCCATGCGTGCGCTGGTCCTGTGCAGCGTGGTCTTCTGCCTGGTGGTTGTCCCGGTCGGGCTGGAAACACTGAGCCGGGGCCTGTCCCTGGGCAAGCTTGCCGCAGGCCTCCGGGTGGTGCGGGACGACGGCGGGGCCATCCGCTTCCGGCACGCCCTGATCCGTGGACTGACCGGCTTCCTCGAGGTCTACCTGACGTTCGGCGGCTTGGCCCTTGCCGTGGCACTCTTCAACGACAAGTCACGGCGGCTGGGCGACCTGATGGCGGGAACCTACGCAATCCGCACCCGGGTCGCTGCCGAGCGGCCGGTTCCGGTCGCCATCCCGCCAGGCCTGCGCGCCTGGGCCCGGACGGCGGACATCGGCCGCATCCCGGATGCCACCGCACGCCGGGCATCCCAGTTCATCCGCCAGGCCGCCAGGATGGCGCCGCTCTCCCGGGCAGGTATGGCCGCGTCAATCGCCACCGAACTCGCCGCCCATGTGGCCCCCGGGCCGCCGCCGGGCACCGGCCCGGACGACTACCTAGCCGCCGTCGTGGCCGAGCGGCGGAACCGGGAACTCACCAAACTCGCCCGGCAGCGCCAACGCAACACGGAGGTCGGCGAGCGGCTGCAGCGGCTGCCTTTCGGCAGCTGACGTCAGTTGTCGTACTCAGTCCAGGGGATGTTCCAGTCGCCGTACCCGTCATCGTGGGCGGCGTAGTCCCCCTCGGTGTTAATGATGTTCACCACGTCGCCGGTGCCCATGTTCTCGAAGACCCAGGCGGCGCCGTCGGGGGCGAACCCGATGCAGCCGTGCGAGACGTTCGTATTACCGATGTAGGGGAAGGCGGATTCAAGCGCCTGGTGGATGTAGGCCCCGCTGAGCGTCAGCCTGATGGTGTACTCCACATCCACGTCACCGTAGTAGGCCGGGTCGCCGGGTTTCAGCCCGATGCTGGAGGCGCGGAAGTGGTCGAACCGGTTCTTCTCCATGAGGACGCCGTAGCCACGGGCTGACGGGAACCGCTTGTCGCCCATACTGACGGGCAAGGTCTTCACCGGCTGGTCGTTCACGCTGAGGGTGAAGGTGTGTGCAGTGGCATCCGCCACGGCCACCTTCTTATCCCCGATGTTGACCTTCACTTTTTTGTCGAAGTTGGCGATCTGGCCGTTGCCCAGGTCCACGCCGAACATCTGCATGTCCATGGTGACGGTGGAATTCGCGGCCCAGAAGTTTTCCGCCCGGTACCGCACCATCTTGTCGTTGTACCAATGGAAGGCGCCCACCTGCCCGGCGCTGCTGGTGATCTTGATGGCCTTCTCCACGGCGTCCCGGTTGAGTACGGGTTCGCTGAAGATGATCTGCAGCGGCTGGCCCACGCCCACCTTCATTCCGTCCAGCGGATACACGGCGGCGTCCGCCTCGTGCGAACTGGAGACGGTGCTGAACTGCTGGGTGGTGCTCGTTTCGCGTCCCGCGCCGTCCTTCACCACGAACGTGTAGCTGTAGTCGGTGTTGAACTTCAGCGGCGCGGTTGCGGTCCATCCGGTGCCGGCAGGGTCGATGCTGCCATCCACCTTTTCGCCGGCAGTGCTGGTCAGCGTCACGCGCTCGATGGTGCCGTTGCTGATCTTCAACGACACGGGGGCCGCGGGGTTGACCTGCTTGGCACCGTTGACCGGGGAAGCCTCGGACTTCACCGCAGCCACCACCGGTGAGGCGATGCCGGGAGAGGTCCGGGTAGCGGACCCGGCTTCGGATTCCAGGTCCCCGCCTGCGAGGCCGGGCGCGACGGCGGCGAACACACCGCCGGCAGCCGCGAGGATGCACACCACGGCGATGATGAGCATCTTCTTGAGGGACCGGCGGCGGCGGGGCTGGACTTCAGGCTCCATGATCAGATCCTAGGCGCTGGAAGTAACAGCCCGGGCGCGGAGGGCGCCCGGGCACCTTACTTCTTGGTAACGGCTTGTTGGCGGCGGCTTCTAGTACCGGTAGTGCTCGGGCTTGTACGGGCCGGCGGCGTCAATGTCCAGGTACTCAGCCTGGTCCTTGGTCAGCTCGGTCAGTTCCACACCCAGGGCGTCGAGGTGCAGGCGGGCCACCTTCTCGTCCAGGACCTTGGGCAGGACGTAGACCTGATTCTCGTACTCGCGCTCGTCAGCGGGCTGGTCCTTCTTGGTCCACAGCTCGATCTGGGCGATGGTCTGGTTCGCAAAGGAGTTGCTCATCACGAAGGAGGGGTGGCCGGTGGCATTGCCCAGGTTCAGCAGGCGCCCCTCGGACAGGACAATGATGGAACGTTCGGAGCCGGTGCCCTGGTCAAAGACCCATTCGTGCACCTGCGGCTTGATCTCCACCTTGCTGACGCCGGGGACCTTGGCCAGTCCGGCGATGTCGATCTCGTTGTCGAAGTGGCCGATGTTGCCCACGATCGCCTTGTTCTTCATGCCCACCATGTGCTCAGCCATGATGACGTCCTTGTTGCCCGTGGTGGTGATGAAGATGTCACCCAGGGCGAGCACGGATTCAAGCTTGGCCACCTGGTAGCCGTCCATGGCCGCCTGGAGAGCGCAGATGGGGTCGATCTCGGTGACGATCACGCGCGAGCCCTGGCCGCGGAGGGCTTCCGCCGCGCCCTTGCCGACGTCGCCGTAGCCGCAGACGACGGCGACCTTGCCGCCCATGAGGACGTCCGTTGCCCGGTTGATGCCGTCGGGAAGCGAGTGGCGGATGCCGTACTTGTTGTCGAACTTGCTCTTGGTGACGGAGTCGTTGACGTTGATGGCCGGGAAGAGCAGCTTTCCCTGCTCGGCGAGCTGGTACAGGCGGTGAACGCCGGTGGTGGTTTCCTCGCTTACGCCCTTGATGGTGGCGGCAGTCCGGGTCCACTTGTGCGGATCGGCTGCCAGCGACCGGCGCAGGACGTCGAGGAAGATGCCATATTCCTCGGAGTCGGTAGGATCTGCTGACGGAACGTTGCCGATTGCTTCGAACTCCACGCCCTTGTGCACCAGCATGGTGGCGTCGCCGCCGTCGTCGAGGATCATGTTGGGGCCAAGCTCCGGGTTGGTCTCGGCACCCGGCCAGGTGAGGATCTGTTCTGCGGTCCACCAGTATTCCTCAAGCGTTTCGCCCTTCCAGGCGAAAACGGGGACACCCTGGGGGTCCTCCACCGTTCCCTTGCCCACAACGACGGCTGCGGCGGCCTCGTCCTGGGTGGAGAAGATGTTGCAGGACGCCCACCGGACCTCGGCACCGAGCGCGGTGAGGGTCTCGATCAGCACGGCGGTCTGTACCGTCATGTGCAGGGAGCCCGCGATCCGGGCGCCCTTCAGCGGCTGGCTGGCGCCGAATTCCTCGCGGAGGGACATCAGGCCGGGCATCTCGTGCTCGGCCAGGCGGATCTGGTGCCTTCCGGCCTCGGCCAGGGAGATATCGGCAACTTTGTAATCGAAGGTCATGGATGGTCCTTTGCTGTGTCCGGGAAAATCATGAACAGGCCGCATCAGCGTTTCCGGAGGGCCTGGAAATGGCAGTTGTTTCGTGTTCCGCCGGGGGCGGGGCTCCGGGAGTGATTCACCGGGGCCGGCGGGCTTAGCGGACGGCGTCTTCGGCGGGGTCGGAGTCATGCTGGTCGGACCCGGCGGCCGTCGCGGCAGCCAGCAGTTCCGGGGGCAGGAGGAGGGGAATGCCGTCCTCGATGGCGTAGCGGGGCTTCACTCCGTCAGCCCCCGCGGCCGTGGCCACCAGTTCCTCGCCTTCCTGCACCAGGGGCGAGCCCGTGACGGGGCAACGCAGGACAGACAACAGTTCGGAACTGATTTTTGGCATAGGTTCAGGCTCCCTGGCGGGCGCGCTCGCGCCGGTAGCGGACATGGTGTGCAGGTTCCAGCCTACCGCCAGAAAGGGATCAGGACGGCTCGCGCAGGATGCGCAGGTGTCCCCTTCGGATCCCTTCGGCCCCGGCCGGCGCCTCCAAGGCGGAATGCTGGCTGCGCTGCGCGGGTTGCTGCGGCGCCTGGGCGGGTACCGCTGCCGCCTCCCGCACCGCGTTGGCCAAGGCGAGGAGATCGTCCGGGCCGGGCTGCTGCGGAGTCGAGGGCATGGCCAGCCGCAGGACCTCCCAGCCGCGGGGAACGGTCAGCGAGTCGGCGTGTTGCTCGCAGAGGTCGTAGCAATGCGGTTCTGCGTATGTGGCAAGCGGACCCAGCACAGCGGTGGAGTCCGCGTACACATACGTCAGGGTGGCCACCGCCGACTGGCGGCAGGCAGATCTTGAACACTGACGGATAGCTCCCACGACATCCCAGACTACTCTGCGCCCAAGCCAAAACGCCGCATTGGGGCCCATGCCCGGACGCGCCTTCGCTGCGGGGCGAATCTGTCGCGGAATCCCCGGTCCGGGTTTAAAGTCAATGTATGCAGTCATCGAACCAGAATTCAGGCCTGACGGTCCGGTTGGCTGACCCGGGTGCCGATTCCACCACCGGGGCGTCCGCAGCCGGCCGGAGCTTCATGCGGCGCCGGCGGAACCGTCACGGCCGTGGCCTGCGCGGGGAAGTCATGCTTCCCACCCACCCGGGCTACCGGACGCGCGGCGACCGCTTCGATGACATGGTGCTGGACTCGGCCCAGCGGCTGCATGATATCTGGGGCAAGACCCTGGACGGCGTCAGGTTCGGCGTTGATGATATTCCACCGGAGCTGGAACTCCTGGCCGCCACCGGCGCACCCGCACCCATGGGCGCTTACACGCCGGCAGCCGGGGATGACGGGCCGCTGATCACCGTCTACCGGCGCGTGGTGGAACAGGCCTGCCCGGGCGTGGAGGAACTCCAGGACATGGTTCACGACGTCGTCGTCGAGCACACTGCCGAGATGCTGGGCGTGGCGCCCGAAACCTTGGACCCGGTGTACCGGCGTCGCTACTGAACGCGCAGGCGGGTCAGTAGCCCAGGGCTACCGGGACCGTTTCCTGTCCGGCGGCTGCAGCCTGGAAAGGCAGCGATGAGACGTCGCTGCGGCCATCCTGTCCCACCAGGACGGCACCGTACGCGGCGTCGCCGGATGCTGACACCACGTAGCCCACAACCTCGGCACCGTCTGCCTCATTGGGAACGGCGATGGAGGCTGTCGTTCCGCCGGCGATGTCGGCGGTGGCCGGTGCCCTTACCTTGCCGTCGGCGGTGATCGCGGCGTACGTGATGGTGGCCCTGGCATCGAGGGCGCCAAATACCAGCTGGCGGGCGCCGCCCTTGGGTACGGCGACCACATGCTGGCTGCCCAGCCGGATTCCGGATGCCGCCCAGGCGAGGTCCGAGGGCTGGTTCGCCTGCAGCCCTCGGGTGATGCGTGTTGCCGCCACAAACGAAACGTCGGACGACGCCGCTACCGTGTAGTTCCCGGCCGGCACCCCGGCCAGGGATACTTCGGTAATGGAATTGGCTTTGGCTGTGATCACGCCGCCGGACGGGAGTGCCTTTTGGCCGTCCCGGCCGTAGAGCTTGACCTCGACCACGGCGTCGGACGGCCCCGGCACGGTGATCTCCAGCGCGGGGGCGGCGTCTGCATACCCGGGCTTGCCGGTCAGCGCGGCGATGCCGGCGGCGTCCTGGATGTCAACGCCGGTCATCACCTGGCGGACGGCGGGCGCGGTGCCCGGCGTAATGAAGTCCACTCCCCCGGGCGTCAGGCCGCGCAGGACACTCTGCTGGATGGCCGCCGCAATGGGACCGCCAGTGCTGCGGACACGGACACTCAGCTGTTCCTCGCCGGGCGCCAGCCCGGCCAGCACCACTGAACGCGTGGTTCCCGGCGCCACCAGCAGGCCGCGGCTTCCCGGCGCCTGGATCTGCCCCTTAGCGCCGAACAGCTCGAGGCTGACGGTGGCCGGGCTGCTGGATGCATTGCTCAGGACCAGCACCGATGTCCGGCCCACGGTGGTACTGGCTCCGGCAAGCCATTGGTCGTTGGAGGGCTGCAGGCAGTTGGCCGCAGCCGAACCCTGCAGGTCACCGTCCGTTGCCCTGAAGATCATGGCCCCCGCCGCGGACGCTTTCTGGTTGGCCACGGCGTCGGCGCTGAGGACAGTGACCGAATCCACGCCACGGCCCGACACCGTACCGGCCAGCAGTTCCTGCCGCGGGCCTTCGGATGCCGGTGCGCCCGGAGCCTTGGCGATTTCGACGGCGGTGGCCCCGTCCAGCCGCGACAGCCGGCTTCCGGGTACCACTCCCGCAGTCCCCAGTACCGCTCCGGTCACGCTGGTGGCGGCGGTGTCCGACTCGGGGCTGAACTGCGGATCAGTCCCTGCTTCGGTGCCTTCCAGGAGGCGGGCCGGGCCCGGGCACACGCCCACGCTGGTTCCGGCGGGAACAGCTGCAGCAGCAGGCTGGACGCTTCGGCTGGAAGCGGCCGTGGGCAGCAGCGAACCTGCGGCAACGACGCCGCCGGCGCAGGCGAGGACAAGGACGGCTGTGGCAGCCCCGGCAAGGGCTGCCTTCCGCCGCTTCCCGCCGGCGGGGACATCTGCCGCGCCGGAGTCCTTCTGGCCTTGCAGGCCGTTCCGGTCCTGCCCGGCTCCGGTATCGGCTACGGCGGGACGGGTGGGGTGCTCATGCATTCTGCTTTTCCTTACGCAGGGCGCCTTCGTCGCGTGACAGCCCGGTCCTGGGCCTGTTGACCGGCATGGGAATGGCAAGCATGACCGTCAGGCCGATGACGGTGATCTGGGCTGCTCCTACCCACCAGGACCAGGGGTTTTCGTAGCGGACTGTCAGCTGTCCGCCCGAAGCCGGCAGCGTGAACGCCTGCGCCCATCCTGATGTGGTGGATGTGAGCTTCCGGCCATCGAGCCAGGCGGTCCAGCCGGCATCGGCGCGTTCGGCCAGGACAACCAGGCGGCCTTCCGGGCCACCGGAAACGGAGGTGTCGACGTCGTCTACCCCCGATGGCACCATGGCCAGCGTGGCGCCGTTGCTGTCTGTAATCCGGACACGGTGGGCAACTTCCGCCGCCTGCGTGGCGGACTGGTTCCGCGACGTGATTCGCCAGAGCCAGCCCACGTCGGTCTGTCCCACAGCCACCAGCCCCGGGACGGCGTCCATCCGGCTTGCGGTCAGTTGAGCCGCGGTATCGGCGGAACGCAGGACCACGAATCCGGCGCCGAGCTTCTCAAGGTCTTCGCGCGGGTCAACGCCCTGCCCGGCAACCAGCGTGGCCACTACCCTCCGCACGGACGCTGTAACGTCGTCGTCGCCGCGCACCGTTTCGGCTCCCGCAGCACCCGTGATGCCCCGGGCAGAGGCGATAGCGGACAGGCTGTCCAGCGTGGTTCCCGCACCACGCATCAGGGAAGCGTCGTAGGTACCGTCCTCGCGGGTACCGATCAGCAGTGTCCGTGTCTGCTCAGCACCGGTTCCGCGGTCGATTGCGGTGGCTGGAAGGGTGCGGATACCGGCAGCCTCTACGAGCCTGGCGGTACCGAGCCCGGGTGCTTCGGATTCTTCGGGAACGGCTGGCGCCGCAGTCGCTGCGCCGGTCCGGAGCAGGTTTTGGGCGGACCATGCGGCCATGCTGACGACCGGCCCCACAAGAAGGACGGCCATGCCCACTGCAACGGCCGCATTGGCTGCCGTGGCACGGCGCGGTTTCGTGGCGGCGGTCCGGCCGGCTGCGTTCAGGAGCCGTTCCGCTCCGAGCAGGCCCGCACCCAGGAGGGCAAACGCCGCGGCGGACACGGCAGGTCCGGTGAATGGGCTAACGAGGCTGTCAGCGGTGGCACCAGTGGCCACCTGGGTGGCCAGCCATCCGCAGGCCAGCGCTATGGTGGCCGCTGCCCACAGCGTCCGCACCGTCCCGGACCCGCGTCCCGTGGCGAAAAGGGCCACGACTGCAAGGATGAGTACCGGTGCTGCCAGGAGGACCGTCAATGCCAGGGCCCACGGCAGCGCGCCGTCCGCAAAGAGCGGCAACCCCACCAGCCCCTTGGCGGGGTCGAACGCCAGCGGCTGGCCCAGGAGCTGCTGCCAGAGCGGGGCAGCCGCGAAGGGCAGGGGCATGCCGGGGTCGGCCAGCAGGGCACGCGGCCTGTCGAGAACCGAAATGCCAAACGGGATGAACAAAGCAGCGCTGGGCAGGAGGGCCCACCACACGGTGCGGCCGCGGCGGCCCATCCGAAGCCCACAGATAATGATGACCAGGGCTGCCGGGACCAGGAGGGAAGGTGCGGAAGCAACCGTGACGGCGAGGGCAAGACCCGCCGCGGCCGCGGCAGTCCAGGAAGGTGTTCCGTTGATTCCCGGCCGGACGGCCGGTTTGTCAGCTGCACGCAGGCCTGGTTGCGGTGCTGCATGGCGGCCGTGGCCCACGGCGGAACCCGTGGCCCGCAGCAGGGCCAGGACAACCAGGGGAACCATCAGGTGCGCCACGAGGGCTCCGGCCCGCCCCTGGTTCAGGGCAACCTGCAGGGCCGGCGCAGCCGACCAGAACAGCGCGGCAACCAGGCGAAGTCGCCGCCGGGTGGTCAGCCCGCCTGCGGCGAACCACGCCGTCAGTCCGGACAATGGCGTGCCGAGGATGATAAGCCACGCCATGGCGGCGTTCGCGTTGCCGCCGCCCAGTACCCCCATAATCCACAGCACGTAGTCGAAGGGGTCTCCGTGGCCGGGAAGTCCCGCACCAAGGTTGATCCACCAGCCGGAGGCGTTCTGCCAAATGTCCCCCAGGCCAGTGGAGATGGGGATGAGGCCACCGCCGGCCACAGCCTCAGCACGGAGAAGGCCTGCCAGGCCCAACAGCGAGGCAAGGGAAGCGATGATGAAGGCGGCCAGGGCACCGTTGCCCACCCAGCCGCGCTTCCGGGTTGCCAGTGCGGCGAAATCGTCTGCGGAGTCACCCGTGGGCTGGTGTGCCAGGGGGTCCTGTTCAAGTTCATCTGCGGGGTTGTCGTCCGCCCCAATGGCTTCCATCAGGGAACGCCGGTGGCTCCAGACTTCCCGTCGCGGCGTCTGGAGCTTGCGGATCACGGACCGGCGGATGCGCCGGGTCTGCCGCGCCGACTTCCTTGCCCGGGCAATGGTTCGTGGCCGCACCAAGGCGGCGAAGGTGGCAGCAATTTGCGTGATTCCGTGGGCCGGGTCTTTCACCACGATGCTCAGGACCAGCCTGAAGAGGCTTCCGAGCAGGGCTCCCACGGCATGCACCGGGACCATCCACAAAGGCGCGTGCTTCAGCCGCAGGTGTACCTGGGCCTTCCTGGCTGCTGCCGGGTTACCCAGGGCGTGCGGCCTGTGCGCCACGTGGAACATTCGAGCTGCCGGTACCACTACAACCCGGTGCCCTGCCAGGCGGTTGCGCCAGCAAAAATCGACGTCGTCCCCGGTGCCCGGGAGCCCGGGGTCGAACCCGCCCAGCTGCTCCCACACGTCCCGCCGCACGAGCATTCCCGCCGAATTGACGGCGAAAGTGTCGCTGCGGCCGTCGTACTGGCCCTGGTCAAGCTCGTCGGCGTCGATGAGCGTCAGCCGTTCCGCCCACCTGCTGGTGGACAGACCAACGTCGATGAGCTTCCGTTCCTCGTGCCAGTCCAGTTGTTTGCAGCCGGCAACGGTCACCGACGGCGCACGTTCCACGGCACCAAGCAGTTCGGCCAGGGCCTCCGGG
Organism: Pseudarthrobacter sp. 1G09; assembly: GCF_050038305.1. Classification (NCBI taxonomy): domain Bacteria; kingdom Bacillati; phylum Actinomycetota; class Actinomycetes; order Micrococcales; family Micrococcaceae; genus Pseudarthrobacter; species Pseudarthrobacter sp. 1G09. The sequence goes on along the minus strand of NZ_CP188306.1, from coordinate 1,499,591 downwards.
GCGGGGGCGGCGTCGTCGTGGAGCAGCCAGATCCACTCCAATTTGCGGTCGGCCCTGCCGGCCCCGCCCGGGGCAAGCTCCGCAAGGGCTGCGGACACGGCGGCGCCCATGCCGCCCTTCCCGTGATCATGGGAGACGACATGGGCTCGGCCCAAGGTGTTTTCGAGAAGGGTCCGGGAGTCGTCACCGGACCCTGTATCGACGCCTATTGCATAGTCGACCGGACGGGTCTGGTCCGCTAGACCTGCAAGCGTTCTGGGGAGATAGGCACTGCCGTTGTGGGCAACCACAACGGCAGTGACATGGACATCCTGGTGAATCAGACCGCTCGCTTCCTCAGTCGTCGGCGCTCACGCTCGGAAAGGCCTCCCCAGATGCCGAACCGTTCGTCATTGGCCAACGCGTACTCCAGGCACTGGGAGCGAACGTTGCACGCACCGCAGACCTTCTTGGCGTCACGGGTGGAGCCCCCCTTTTCCGGAAAGAAAGCTTCTGGATCGGTTTGGGCGCACAGTGCATCTGTCTGCCAGCCCAACTCCCCTTCGTCGTCGAAGTCCTGCTGGAACGGCAGGCCGATCCACACTGGCTGCACCGTTCCCGGAGCAGCCAGTTCCATGGGCGGATCGAGTTCGTCTTCCGGTTCCGCGCCGACATCGAGAAGGGCTTCGTGGGCTGCCAGGAATGCGGTGGCCTGGTCTTCAAGTGCAGTGCCGGTGTTGCTGTTGTAGCGCTCCGCGGCGGCAGGATCGGCGGGATCCACGTACCAATCACTGGGCACTCCCCGTGCACGGTACCTTGCCGTGGCCTGTCCGGCCACTACGGCATCTTCCTGGATACGCTCTGCTTGCCCCACGGCGACCCTCCTGATGTTGCAGCCACTGCCTGGATACGTGGACACTCGGTTGTGTGCCGGTATTTACGCAGTTGCCTTTAGATATCTAATTACACGTGTGTAACTAAGGCGAGTCAAGCCGCAGCCGGGATAATAATCAGTGACCTCGGCGAACCACGTGCACGCCACGCCCGGGAATTTTTACCCCCTGGCGCCGCTTCCCCTACTCCCACCCGCCAAAAAGACGGAAAACGGGCTGGAATCGCTGTGGCCGCGCGAAAATAACGCCCATCGAAGAAATTAGCAAGCCCGCTTACTACTTTGTGTGATAAAGATCTCACGTGGCACCGGCCCCCAGATTCGGCACTACCGGGCCGGATGACCGGCACGGTCGCCAGTGGCAGGATGGAGGCATGACTACTCCGGCGATCCAGCTGTTGAACAACCTCCGCTCCGGCAACTCCACCGCACCGCGGCTGACGTGGTACGGACCGGAGGGGGAGCGCGTGGAACTTTCCGGCCGGGTCCTGGACAACTGGGTAGCGAAGACCAGCAACCTGCTGCAGGATGAGCTCGATGCCGAGCCCGGCATGAAGATCAGGCTGGCCCTGCCCGCGCATTGGAAAACGATGGTGTGGGCCCTTGCCGCTTGGCAGCTGGGCCTCGAAACCGTCCTGGAGGGTGAGGGCGCGGACTTCCTCGTCACTGCCGACCCCGATCGGCTGAACGGAAAGGCGGCGGGGCAGGAACCGGCAGAAGGGACTTACGACGCCGTGATCGCCGTCGCGCTTCCCGCCCTGGCCATGCGGTGGCCGGGTGAGCTCGCCGGCGGCTGCCTCGACTACGCAGCCGAAGTACGCCTGCATGGAGATGTTTTCCTGGCGCATGCCGATCCCGATCCCCGGGCGCGGGCCATCTCAGGATCGGACGGCCGTGAGCACCTTCAGCAGGACCTGCTGGAGGGATTCGCCGCCAGCCATGACGGCGGCGTTCGGCTGCACATTCCGGCCGCGGATGGCCTGGAGGCGGCGCTGGCCAATGCCCTCGGGGCGTGGAAGCAGGACGGATCCGTGGTGATCACCCACCCGGACGTCCAGCTGACCGACAAGCTGATCGCCGCCGAACGCATCCACGGCAACTGACACCGGCCAGGGGCCGGCAATGTCCAGCTAGGACTTGGCCGGACCGTCCGCGGACGGCTGGCGCTCGTTGTCTGCGGCCAGCGGCGCACCGTGGTGGTGCATTTCGATGAGCTCGTGGTCATGCGAGAACTCCGGCTCTTCGTCCAGTTCCTTGTTGAACACGAGGAAGCGGTAGGCGAAGAAGCGCACCACGGTGGCCACCAGGATGCCCACCACACCGGCCAGGAACAGCAGGTTCTTGTCGGTGACGCCGAGCCCGTACTTGGCCAGGGCCGTGAACCCGGTGGAGATGCCGATGCCAATGCCGTTGATGAGGACGAACATGATGAACTCGCGCAGGACATTGTCCTGGCGGCGGTGGCGGAAGGTCCAGAAACGGTTGGCGATCCACGAGAAGACTGTAGCCACCGTGGCGCCAACGAACCGCGCCTTCGCTTCGCTGTCCGTCATCGGACCGTGCATGAGGTAATACGTCAGGCCGTTGTCAATGACGAAGGCCACACCGCCCACCGCCCCAAATTTGGCAACCTCGCGCCAAAACAGCGACGCCAGGCCCCGGATGCGGTCTGCAAGTGCGGAAATCATGACCCTCCAAGGCCGTATAACGTGTGGGCCTTTTGGCCAGAGATCCATTTTAGCGCCTCGAACCTTGGAGGAGCCTCCCAATAAACCTCGTTTGAGGGGCCGCGTTACCTCGAATCTCGCTTTCCGCCACGGCCGGAAGCCGGGTTCTCCGGCGGTTTTCGGTAGGCTGGCAGATGTGACTTTTCCAGTAATAGGTGTTGTTGGCGGCGGCCAGCTTGCCCGAATGATGGCCCCAGCCGCGACTGCCCTCGGCTTCGAACTTCGAGTCCTGGCGGAAGGTGAGGACGTCTCTGCCGTCTCCGCGGTGTCCACTTCCCCGGTGGGAGACTACAAGGACCTGCAGACGCTCCTGGACTTTGCCAAGGACCTCGACGTCATGACTTTCGACCATGAGCACGTCCCGGCTGCCCACCTCCGGGCACTGCAGGAGGCCGGCGTCAACATCCAGCCCGGCCCCGACGCCCTCATCCACGCCCAGGACAAACTGGTGATGCGGGCAGCCATTGACCGGCTGGAACTGCCCAACCCGGTGTGGGCCTCAGTGGACGACGTTGCTGCCCTGGTGCGCTTCGGCGATGACACCGGCTGGCCTGTGGTCCTTAAGACTCCGCGCGGGGGCTACGACGGCAAGGGCGTCAGGATCGTCGGGTCGGCGGACGAGGCGGCCGAAACAGCGGACTGGTTCGCTGCAATGAGCCCGCTCCTGGCGGAGGCCAAGGTGGAGTTCACCCGGGAGCTTTCAGCGCTGGTGGCACGGACCCCCGACGGCGAGGCCCGCGCCTGGCCTGTTGTACACACCATCCAGGTGGACGGCGTGTGCGACGAAGTCATCGCCCCCGCCCAGGACATCCCCGTGGAGGTTGCGGCAGCGGCCGAGGACGCCGCGCTGCGGATTGCCGCAGAACTTGGTGTGACCGGCGTGCTGGCGGTGGAACTGTTTGAGACTCCGGGGACCGGGGCGGGCTTCCTGATCAATGAGTTGGCGATGCGTCCGCACAACACCGGGCACTGGACCCAGGACGGGGCAGTGACCAGCCAGTTTGAGCAGCACCTGCGTGCAGTCCTGAACCTTCCACTGGGTGCTACCGATGCGCTGGCTCCGGTAACAGTCATGAAGAACTTCCTGGGCGGCGACAACCAGGACCTGTATGCGGCATTCCCGCAGGCCCTGGCCAGCGAACCGGCGGCCAAGGTGCACTGCTACGGCAAGTCAGTGCGGCCCGGCCGCAAGATCGGCCACGTCAATCTGGTGGGCGCCTCCACCACGGAAGTAGAGTCAGTGCGGCGCCGGGCCGGGATTGTGGCCGGCATCATCCGTGACGGGCGGGCACCTGCAGAAGAGCCGCCCATGACATTCGAGGAGAACGCATGAGCGCCCCCACCACCCCGGCCAACGGATCCGCGGCAAGCCCCCTGGTAGGGCTGGTCATGGGCTCCGATTCGGATTGGCCCGTCATGGAAGCGGCGGCGGAAGCGCTGGCAGAGTTCGGCATCCCGTTCGAGGCCGATGTGGTGTCGGCGCACCGGATGCCCACGGAGATGATCCGGTACGGCCAGAGCGCCCATGAGCGCGGGCTTCGCGTGATCATCGCCGGTGCCGGCGGCGCGGCACACCTGCCCGGCATGCTGGCCAGCGTCACTCCCCTGCCGGTCATCGGGGTGCCTGTTCCGCTGAAGACGCTGGACGGCATGGACTCCCTGTTGTCCATCGTCCAGATGCCCGCCGGCGTGCCCGTAGCCACGGTGTCCATCGCCGGAGCCCGCAACGCAGGCCTGCTGGCCGTGCGCATGCTGGCTTCCGGGACCGACGAACTCGCCGCGTCTCTTCGCGCGGACCTGCTCGAGTTCGCCGCGGACCTCAACGCCGTGGCGTCCCGCAAGGGTGCCAACCTCCGGCAGAAGGTCAGCGAGGTCTTCGCCGAGGGCAGCGGAACACTGCGGGGCAACCGTTAGGACCGCCGGAATGTCCAGCAGCAAGGTCCCCCAGTCCGGGTCTGACACGTCCCTGACAGACCCCGTCCGCTACCCAGTGAGCGCTTCGCCGCCGGTGCGGACCAAGCGGGCGTTCGTCCTGATCCTGCTGACGCTGTTCGTTCCGGGCAGCGCACAGCTCGTGGCGGGCGACCGCAAACTGGGGCGGACGGCGCTGCGCGTCACGCTCTGCGCCTGGGCGGCCATCGTCCTTGCACTCCTGCTGCTGCTCTTCAACCGGCCACTGCTCATCAACGTCATCACCAACCAGTTCGCCTCGCTGGTGATCATCCTCGTCCTGGTGGCCCTCGCCATCGGCTGGGCTGTCCTGTTCATCAATACCCTGCGGCTCATCCGGCCTGTGCTGCTGGTTCCCGGCGCGCGGCCGGGCGTCGGCATCGCCCTGGTCCTGGCGCTGGTCATCAGCAGCGGATCCCTGGGCTACTCGGCCTACCTGCTCAACGTGGGGCGCAACGCCATTGGCAGCATCTTCTCCTCCGGTCCGGCCATTGATCCCGTGGACGGACGCTACAACTTCCTCATGATGGGCGGCGACGCCGGTGATGACCGCACCGGCCGCCGGCCGGACAGCCTGTCGGTGCTCAGCGTGGATGCCAAGACCGGGCAGACGGCCATCATCTCCATTCCCCGTAACTTCCAGAACGCCCGGTTCAGTGAGGGCTCGCCCATGCGTTCGGTCTACCCGGACGGCTACAACTGCGGCGACGAATGCCTGATCAACGCCATCAACACCGAAGTCACCAACCAGTACGCGGACCTTTACCCGGGCGTTGCCGACCCCGGCGCCCAGGCCACCATGGAAGCGGTGTCCGGAACTCTGGGGATGCCCATCCAGGCCTACGTGCTGGTGGACATGGAAGGGTTCTCCACGCTCATAGACGCCATGGGCGGGATCAGGATCAAGGCCGGAGGCTGGGTTCCCATGAGCGGGTACTTCGACGAAGCCACCAAGACGCACGGCATGCCGCTCGGCTGGATCCCGGCCGGCGAGCAGACCCTGAACGGCGACCAGGCGTTGTGGTACGGACGGTCCCGCGAATACGTGGACGACTACGCCCGGATCCAGCGCCAGCAGTGCGTGCAGCAGGCCATGCTCAAGCAGCTCGATCCGGCCACCCTCCTCGCCAAGTTCGAGGACATTGCCAAGGCCGGAACCAAGGTGGTGGACTCCAACATCTCCTCGTCGCAGCTGGGCAGCTTTGTGGACCTGGCCATGAAGGCCAAGGGCAAGGAGGCCAAGCGCCTCACCCTCGGCCCGCCGGACTTCGATGCATCGTTCTCCACGGTGCCGGACTTTGACCAGATCCACGAGCGGGTGGACCAGTTGCTGGCCTCCGCATCCGGCGCCCAGTCGGCAGGAACGGCCGACGACGTCATGGCAGTACCAGCCGCGGGCGGCGGGCACGTGCAGGCATCCGGCAGCCGCTCCCCCGACGTGCTGCAGGCCGGCGGGAGCACTGCGCAGCAGGCCACCCCGGCGCCGTCGGACTTCACCCCGGTGACCACCACGCCCGACGGCGAACCGATCACTGCGGAGATGCTGAACCAGCTCAAGAGCGAAGGCAACGAGGAAGCCATCCGGGAGCTCGTGGCAACGAACGGCCAGTGCGCGCCGCTCTAGCGCGCATGGCGGAACCGCCCTGACAGTCCTAACCAAGAAATGGAACGGTTTTGTACGAGATTGACAACGTCCTCCGGGACTACGCGTGGGGATCCACCACAGCCATCGCTGCCCTCCTGGGCCGGCCCGAGTCCGGCTCCCCTGAAGCTGAACTCTGGATCGGCGCCCACCCTGACTCGCCGTCCACCGCCCATGTCCCGGAGGACCGGAGCACCGCTCCGCTGGACGCGCTGATCACCTCTGACCCGGAGCATTTCCTGGGGGCGGAGTCCGTGGCACGTTTCGGCCCGCGCCTGCCGTTCCTGGCGAAGATCCTTGCCGCTGCCCAGCCGCTGTCCCTCCAGGTCCACCCGAGCCTGCAGCAGGCGCAGGCCGGGTTCGCCCGTGAAAACGCTGAGGGCTTGGCCCCGGACGCCCCGCACCGCAATTACCGGGACGACAACCACAAACCGGAAATGATCCTGGCGCTGACGCCGTTCGAGGCCCTCTGCGGCTTCCGGTCCGTAGCAGCCACCCGAGGGATCCTGCAGCATGTTGCGGACGCCGTCAGCCGTGAAGGTGGAAGCCCCGGAGATTCCGGGCGTGAGGGGGCTGCCCTGGTGGCGGCCCTGCTTTCGGACCTCGACGGCGGAGCCACCGGCGGTGATGAAGGCGCCGGCCTGCGCAGGGCCTTTGAACGGCTCATCAGCGGTGGCGGGGACGTCGCCACAGCCACGTCCCAGGTGGTTGCCGCACTGATCGGTGGCAGCCTGGCGCCTTATGAGGCCGAGCTCAGCACCGTTATCAGCCTGAACGAGAAGTACCCGGGCGACCCCGGGGTGCTGATCTCCCTGCTGCTGAACCGCCTGTCGCTGCAGCCGGGCGAGGCCGTATACCTCCCCGCGGGCAACGTGCATGCCTATCTGCACGGCCTGGGGGTGGAGGTGATGGCGTCCTCGGACAACGTGCTGCGCGGTGGCCTCACGCCGAAGTACGTTGATGTTCCGGAACTGCTGCGCACCATCGACTTCAGCCCGGTGGCTGTCCCCATGCTGGATGCCGAACGGTCGGAGCTGGGCCAGGAACTTTTCCGGCCGCCCTTCGCTGAGTTCCAGCTCCAGCGGATTGAGCTCTCGCCCGGCGACGGCCCGGTGCCGCTGGCACAGTCCGGCGCAGCAGTGGTGATCGTGGTGGCCGGCGGAATCTACCTGGACTCACCCAAGGGCGACCTGCGCCTGGAGCGCGGCGCCAGTGCCTTCCTTGCCGCCGCCGAGGCTCCGGTGAACGTGCACCTGGCCTCGGACAGCGCCGAGGCGGCACTGGCGTTCGCTGTTACGACCGGCCTTTAGCCCCGGCGCAGCAGCGTCCGTGCCCGTCCGGCGGCGGCTTTGGCCACCCGCCGGGCGGTCTGGAGCCCCCGGCGGGCCAACGGCATCGCTTTCGAGTAGGCCGGGTAGAACGGTGAGAGCGGCTTTTCCCACGTTCCCAGCAGCATGTTTTCGTGCTTCGCGAACTGCTTCTTGAAATCGGAGATACCGTCGTTGAGCAGGCCGTTGAAGTCGTACCGGGAGCATCCGTCCTCCCGCATGGCCTGCAGGGCAGCCCACTTGACGCCGTAGTTCACGCGCTGTTTCTGCCCTTCAGCCGAGACGCCGCCGTAGAGTTCAAACGCCGTGGCGCCGCTGCGGGCGAGCCAGACGAACGCCAGCAGCTGCTCGCCGTCAAACGCTCCAATGATGGGCGAGCCGTCACCAAGGTTCCGGAAGATGTCGCGGTAGTACTGGTCCTCGTGGATGCCAAACCCGGCACGCTCGGCTGTCTCGTGGTAGATGGCCAGGACCTGTTCGAGCTCGGACTCGTTCTTGACCTTACGGAATTCGACCTCGCTGCGCATCGCCTTCCGGATGTTGGCCCGGGTCGACTTCGACATTTCGGCCATGAGCTCATCATCGGTCCGGGTCAGGTCCAGGATCAGGGTCCGGGGAATGAGGACCGTGTTGGTGGTCTCCCGGAAGCCCGCCCCGGCCACGGCCCCGGCGTAGGCCGAGTCCTTGTCCCAGTCGGGTTCGATGCTCAGGGCCACGCCGCGGTGCCGGATGGCGGCATGGTCAGCGAGGCTGTTGAGGATGGCCTGGGTGTCCTCCACCGAGCACATCGGGCCCCTGGGGATGTAGACCAGTGCCCGGAAAGGCAGCGGCAGCGGGCGGACCAGCAGCTGAGCGGCTCCGACGGTGGCCTCCCCGTCCTTCAGCAGCACCCGGTCCACCGACCAGCCGTGCATGGCCTTGGTCTCTCCCCAGCCCCAGAGCTGCTGCGGATGCCCGTTGAACGTGTCGACGGATTCATCCCAGAGGGCGCGGTCAGTACAGGGCACAACAGCAGGAATCATGGCTTAAACCCTATACCAGCCTTTAACGCCGAAGCCCCGGAGCACCGTTGGGCGCTCCGGGGCTTCCGGGGAACTGTGCTCAGCTCTTGCGGGCGTAGCCTTCCCACTTGCTGGCCTGGTGCTCGCCGTCCACGAAGCGGATGGTGCCGGACTTGGACCGCATCACGATGGACTGGGTGAGGACCTTGTCCTTGGAGTAGCGCACGCCGCGCAGCAGGTCGCCGTCGGTGATGCCGGTTGCTGCGAAGTAGCAGTTGTCGCTGGAGACGAGGTCATTAGTGGAGAGGACCCGCTCAAGGTCGTGGCCGGCGTCGATCGCCTTCTGCTTCTCTTCGTCGCTGGTGGGCCACAGGCGGCCCTGGATGACGCCGCCGAGGGACTTGATGGCGCAGGCAGCCACGATGCCTTCAGGGGTGCCGCCGATGCCCATCAGGGCGTCAACACCGGTGCCGGAACGGGCTGCAGCGATGGCGCCGGCGACGTCGCCGTCCATGATGAACTTGGTGCGGGCGCCGGCTTCGCGGATCTCCTCGACCAGCGGGCGGTGGCGGTCGCGGTCCAGGATCATCACGTTGAGCTGGTTGACCTTCACGCCCTTGGCCTTGGCGATCAGGTGCAGGTTCTGCTTGACGGGCAGGCGCAGGTCCACCATGTCAGCAGCTTCCGGCCCGGTGACGAGCTTTTCCATGTAGAAGACGGCGGAGGGGTCGAACATAGAGCCGCGTTCCGCCACGGCGAGGACGGCCAGGGCGTTGTTGATGCCCAGGGCGGTCAGCCGGGTCCCGTCGATCGGGTCAACGGCAACGTCGCATTCGGGGCCGGTACCGTCGCCGACGCGTTCACCGTTGAACAGCATGGGGGCTTCGTCTTTTTCGCCTTCGCCGATGACCACAACGCCATTGAAGTGGACGGTCTGCAGGAAGGAGCGCATGGCGTCGACGGCTGCACCGTCGGCGGTGTTCTTGTCGCCGAAGCCCACCCAGTGTCCACCGGCGATGGCTGCTGCCTCGGTGACGCGGACGAGCTCGAGGGCAAGGTTGCGGTCCGGCTCATCGTTGCCCACAGCAAGGGACGGGGAGATCGTGGAGTACTTCTGGGTCATGGACGCTGGTGACACGTTAACCTCTTCTTCGAGTGGCGATCATTGAACCCGTCCCGCCGGAGCAGCTGGACGGTGATTCCTCTGCTTCCGATCATAGTCGCGGGACGCGGTGCCGGACGGCGGATGACGCACACCCGCAATGTGCACGCGGTGTGCGGGACTCCCGCCGGGAGCCGCCGAATGGAAGTCCCATGCCGGCATGGGCGACTATGGAGGGGTGAATGAGATGCAGGAGAAGACCAGCCCCACCCCTGACCCGGCAGGAACCGGAGGCAGCGGCGGAGCCGGCACCGGGGACGCAGGCGCCCCCGTAAAGCCTGTCATTCCGGCAGCAGCGGCCAAGCGGGCGAACGCTTCGGTCATCGGCATGGTCATCGCCCTGGCGGTAAGCATCGCCGCGTTCCTTCCCGTCATTCTCATGAACCCGCTGCCCAAGAGCGACGGATACCGCCCGGACATCGACGTCGCGGGCATCTCCCAGCGGGCTGCGGATGTGGCGGGATTCACACCCGCGGCGCCTGATACCGGGACCGCGTTCCGTGCCAACTATGCGCGGTGGGAAGCGGGGACTGGCAACGGCGTCCCCACATGGGAGGTGGGCTTCCTGACCCCCAAGGAGTCCTTCATCGCCCTGGTGCAGACCAGCAAGGCCAACCCCACCTGGCTCCTGCAGCAGACCAAGAACGCCCCGGTGACCGGCACCCGCAGCGCGGGCGGCCAGGAATGGGAGCTCCGGGACACCGGCAAGGGCGAGAAGTCGATGGTGCTGGATTACCGCGGCACTACCGTGGTCCTCTCCGGCGCGGCGCAGCTGGACGAATTCGGCTCCTTGGCCGACGCCGTCGTGAAATCCATGGACAGCAACCCGGCCGTCACAGTTTCACCGTCGGCACCCGCCGCACCTTAATGTAGTAAGCGTGGCTACTAATCTGACTCCTGCACTGGCCTGGCGCCGCCTGCGCGAAGGCAACGAACGATTCGTCAATGGCGAGTCCTCCCATCCGAACCAAAACGCCGACCACCGGTCGTCCCTGGTGGATACCCAGCATCCGTTCGCGGTGATCTTCGGCTGCTCCGACTCACGGCTCGCCGCGGAAATCATCTTCGACGTGGGCCTCGGCGACGTTTTCGTGGTCCGCACCGCCGGCCAGGTCATCGACGACGCCGTCCTGGGCTCGCTCGAGTACAGCGTCGGTGTGCTCGGGGTGCCGCTGATCGTGATCCTTGGCCACGACAGCTGCGGAGCCGTCACAGCTACCAAGTCGGCTGTCGAGACCGGCGAGATGCCCACCGGCTTCATCCGCGACCTCGTGGAGCGCATCACGCCGTCTGTCCTGACCTCGCTGCGCAACGGCCAGCCGGAGGTCAACGACATGGTGGTGGAGCACGTCAGGCAGACGTCCCAGCGCCTTGTGGACAGTTCGCGTGTGATTTCCGACGCAATCGAGGAAGGCCGCACTGCGGTCATCGGGCTTTCGTACCGGCTGGCCGAGGGCCGCGCCGACCTTGTTTCCGGAATCGGCGAGCTCTAGCAACCATTGACGGACCCAGGGAGCGGGTCCCGGGACGGCCGGACGGGCCGCTCCGGGGCCCGCTTCACGGTTTTCGATGGGGCGGCCGGGAGCCATAAGCTAGCCCCATGACTTCCACTGAAGAGTTCCGCATTGAACATGACACGATGGGCGAAGTCCGCGTCCCCGTGAACGCACTGTACCGCGCGCAGACGCAGCGGGCAGTAGAGAATTTCCCCATCTCCGGCAAGACCCTGGAGCGCACCCACATCGAGGCGCTGGCACAGGTCAAGAAGGCAGCTGCCCAGGCCAACGCAGAACTGGGCGTGCTCGACGGCGAGCTGGCCAAGGCGATTGCCGACGCTGCCGATGAGGTGGCAGCCGGCAAGTACGACGGCGACTTCCCCATCGACGTTTTCCAGACCGGTTCCGGTACCTCCTCGAACATGAACACCAACGAGGTCCTGGCTGAGCTGGCCACGCGTGCACTGAAGGCCGCCGGCAGCGACAAGGTGGTCCACCCCAACGACCACGTCAACGCTTCGCAGTCCTCCAACGACGTGTTCCCCACGTCCGTGCACGTGGCCGCCACGTCTGCGCTGATCAACGACCTGATCCCCGCCCTTGGCTACCTGGCGGAGTCGCTGGAGCGCAAAGCCGTTGAGTTCAAGGACGTCGTCAAGTCCGGCCGCACGCACCTGATGGACGCCACTCCGGTGACCCTGGGCCAGGAGTTCGGCGGCTACGCCGCTCAGGTCCGCTACGGCATCGAACGCATCAACGCCGCGCTCCCCCGCGTGGCCGAGGTTCCGCTGGGCGGCACCGCCGTGGGCACCGGCATCAACACCCCCGCCGGGTTCCCGGAGCGGGTCATCGAACTGCTCGCCACGGACACCGGCCTGCCGCTGACCGAGGCCCGCGACCACTTCGAGGCGCAGGCCAACCGCGACGGCCTGATCGAGGCGTCCAGCCAGCTGCGCAACATCGCCATCTCGTTCATGAAGATCAACAACGACCTCCGCTGGATGGGTTCCGGTCCCAACACCGGCCTGGGCGAAATCGCCATCCCTGACCTTCAGCCCGGCTCCTCCATCATGCCGGGCAAGGTCAACCCGGTCATCTGTGAGGCATCCATCATGGTGGCCGCCCAGGTCATCGGCAACGACACCGCCATCGCCTGGTCCGGCACCAACGGCGCTTTCGAGCTCAACGTCGGCATTCCGGTGATGGCCGCGAACCTGCTCGAGTCCATCCGCCTGCTGGCCAACACCAGCCGGGTCATGGCGGACAAGATGATCGACGGCATCACGGCCAACGTGGAGCGCGCCCGCTTCCTGGCCGAGGCCTCCCCCTCGATCGTCACGCCGCTGAACAAGTACATCGGCTACGAGAACGCAGCCAAGATCGCCAAGACCGCCGTCAAGGAGGGACTGACCATCCGCCAGGCCACCGAGAAGCTCGGCTTCGTCGGCGAAGGCGAAGGCAAGGTCTCCGAGGCCGACCTCGACAAGGCACTGGACGTCACCACCATGACGGCCCCGGCCCACAAGGCCTAAAGCACTTAGCGCCCGACGGCGGCCGCCCACCTTCCCAGCGAAGGCGGGCGGCCGCCGTCGTTCTTTAAGCCCCTCCCGCGCGACCTCAGATAAAAGTTGCACCATTGATGACTTAGTGCAAAACTTTACTCTGTGACTGATAGTGCAAATTCCGATCCTGGCCTGCGGGAACGCAAACGGGCCGCCACCCGGACCGCCATCACCGCCGCCGCCAGGGCCCTGACCTCGGCGCGGGGCCTTAATGGCTACACCGTGGAGGAAGTCTGCGAAGCGGCCGGCATCTCACGCCGGACCTTCTTCAACTACTTCCCCACCAAGGAAGACGCCATCATTGGCCACGCCGAGGACGACGTTCCGGCGGACGTCATCGAAGAATTCGTCGCCGGCGGCGCGGGCTCCGCCGCAGGTGACATCTCCCCCACGCTGTTCCAGGACCTGGTGAAACTCTCCCTGCGGCTGGCCGAAGGCATGTCGGCCTCCGAAGAGGAAACCCGTCAACTGATCGCCGTGGTCAAGAAGGAGCCCCAACTCATCCTGCGGATCATCGGGGTGACAGAACAGCGCGAGGCGCAATTCGCCCGCGACGTTGCACGGCGTGAAGGGGTGGCGCCGGACCATCCCGTGGTGCAGATGGCCGTGGTGCTGCTCAGCACCATCGCCCGCAAAAGCAGCATGGCCTACTTCTCCGACGGCAACACCCGCAGCTACCCGGAGCTGCTGCTGGAAAACATCTCGGCAGCAAGCCTCCTCTTCTCCCAACCATTCGACAGCACGGCCACCGCCGCAGCAGAAGGAAACGCATGAGTACCGCAACCGCCACACCGCCGGCAGGGCCCCTGCTGCTGACCCAAAAACGCATCTGGATCATCTTCTCGGCCCTGATCGCCGGAATGCTGCTGTCCAGCCTCGACCAGACCATCGTCTCCACCGCAATGCCCACCATCGTGGGCAAGCTCGGCGGCGTGGAGCACCAGGCCTGGATTACCACGGCCTACCTGCTGGCCACCACCATCGTGATGCCCATCTACGGGAAATTCGGTGACATCCTGGGGCGGCGCAACCTGTTCCTGGTGGCCATCGCCCTGTTCACCCTCGCCTCGCTGGGCTGCGCCCTGGCCACGGACTTCTGGGGCTTCGTCATCTTCCGCGCCATCCAGGGTCTGGGCGGTGGCGGACTCATGATCCTTTCCCAGGCCATCATCGCCGACATCGTTCCGGCCAAGGACCGCGGCAAGTACATGGGCCCGCTGGGCGCCATCTTCGGCCTGTCCGCCGTGGCCGGTCCTCTTCTGGGCGGCTTCTTCGTGGACCACCTCACCTGGGAATGGGCCTTCTACATCAACATCCCCGTTGGCCTGGCCGCGTTCGCCATCGCCTGGTTCGCCCTGACGCTGCCGAACAAGAAGGCTGAGAAGCGGATCGATGTCCTGGGCGTCGTCCTGCTCTCCGTCGCCACCACCTGCCTGATCTTCTTCACCGACTTCGGTGGCAAGAAGGACGAGGGCTGGGATTCACCCCTTACCTGGGCCTTCGGCACCGGCCTGCTGGTGTCCGCCGCCGCGTTCGTCTTCGTGGAGCGCCGTGCGGAAGACCCCATCATCCCGCTGAGCCTGTTCCGCAACCGCATCTTCATCAACGCCACCGCCATCGGCTTCACCCTGGGCCTGGGCATGTTCTCGGCCATCGCGTTCGTTCCCACGTTCCTGCAGATGTCCTCCGGCACCTCCGCCGCCGAGTCCGGGCTGCTCATGCTTCCCATGATGGCCGGCCTGATGGGTACATCCATTTACTCGGGCATCCGGATTTCCAAGACGGGCAAGTACAAGATGTTCCCCATCCTGGGCGCTGCGCTCACGATGGCCGCCATGCTCTGGATGACCACCCTGGCCGCGAGCACACCCATCTGGGTGATCTGCGTGCAGTTGTTCGTGTTCGGCGCCGGGCTGGGCCTGATCATGCAGGTAGTGGTCCTGGTGGTCCAGAACTCCGTGCCGGCGGAGCAGATCGGCACCGCCACCAGCACCAACAACTACTTCCGCGAGGTGGGCGCCGCCATGGGCGTGGCGATTTTCGGATCCCTGTTCACCACCCGCCTGTCCGAGTCGCTGACCAGCGCCTTCACAGGTGCGGGCGCATCTGCCGAGCAGGCATCGCAGTCCACCAGCACCCTGGACCCGCAGGCAATGAACCAGCTTCCGGAACAGCTGCGGGACGCCATCGTCAACGCCTACGCGGACTCGTTGGCCCCGGTGTTCTGGTACCTGGTGCCGTTCATCGCCATTGCCCTGCTGTTGGCCATCACCCTCAAGCAGATACCGCTGTCCGATACGGCCGGCATGGTGGCCCGCGGCGAAGCCGTCGGCGGCGAGGAAGCTGAGCGGCTGGCCGCCGGCCTGCCCGGCGTTTCCGCAGGGCAGCATGCTCCCGCCGGGGAAGCCGTAGACGCCAGCGACGCGGCCATGGCAAAGGACGACGACGGCGAGCTGGTCTCGCAGGGCCGCTGACCGCCGTCGTACGCACGCCGCCGCACCCGGTGCGGTGCAGCGGATCGGCTAACAGGGACGCCGCAATCTTTGGGGGTTGCGGCGTCCCTGTTCGTGTCAGCGGGCTGCCGGGGTTGAGGCGCGAATTTCAGGGCTCGTAATGGACTGCGTCATGGGGCGCCAGCGCCCGTTCGATGCTCTCCCTGTCCCGCGGCCGGATGTCCGGCAGGCCGTCGAGGGGGAACCAGCCCACGGCAAGGGATTCGTCATCGTTGACCCGGGGCTCACCGGACACGTGGCGGCACCGGAACACGATGTCCAGGAAGTCGCACACATCCCCGTTGGGGAAGGTGACGGGACCGGAGACGCCGACGGAAACCATGCGCTCGGTCTCTGCCACCACCGCGGTCTCCTCGAAGATCTCCCGCACCAGGCCGGGGCCCGGGTGCTCCCCCGGATCCAACAGACCAGAAATCAGGGCCCACCGGCCGTTATCCGATCGCTGCCCCAGCAGGATATGCCCGTCGTCATTGACCACCACACCCCGTACTGCAGGAATCCACAGGGGATCGTGGCCGATTTTTTCACGGAGTTTGAGGATGAATTCAGGCGCTGCCATGGCTTCAGCCTAGCTGCCGCAGGGCGAGGCCAGACCCTTCGGTGGCGTCAGGCGGCAGGCAGCAGCAGCATCACGGCGGCGGTGCCGGCCAGCATGAACGGGCCGAAGGGAATGGCGGATTTGAGGCTGCCGCGGCGGGTGGCGAGCAGTCCGAGGCTCCACAAGCCGCCCAGGAGGAAAGCCGCGAATGTTCCGGCGAACACGTGCCCCCAGCCGAGGTAACCCAGGTACATGCCCAGCACACCGGCGAGCTTCACGTCACCAAATCCCATGCCGGGCGGATACACCAGGCGGAGGACGAAGTAGAACAGCCACAGCACCGCTCCCCCGGCGAGGACACGGCCGCCGGGCAGGCCGAAAAGCCTGGCACCGCCGTCGGGCACAGCCGCAGCGTCCGCCCCTGCCACCAGGACCGTAGCCACCGCAGCGAGCAAGAGCACCCCGGCCACCCCATAGGAGGGGAAAACGATCCGGTTGGGCAGCAGGTGGTGGCGGACATCGATCACCGTGAGGCGGACTGCCATCACCGCGAAGTAGAGGCATGCCGCCAGCACCAGCCAGAAGGCGAGGGGGGTGTCCAGCCACAGGTCGCCGAGTCGTCCGATCACCCCTCGGATGCTACTGGAATTCCCCTGCCCGCCCCACCGTGTCCGCGTAAACTGTGGATATGTCAGCCTGGGATTCCCGGCGGCGCCCGGACCCCGCCAGCGGCGCATCCCCCTCAGATCCCCCTGCCATGTTCCGCAGCCTGTGCCGGTCTTCGCCGTGGAAGTGGCAGTCGCTTCGCTTTGAGTACTGGGATGAGCCGTTCGACGCGGCACCGGCTCCGGGAGCTTCCCTGGTCCGGGCATGGCTGCGCCGGCCCGGTGCGCTCCGGCTGGAGAGCCCCGAAGGACTGGTCCTCCACAGCACCACGGGAATCAACGATTCCCGGGATGGCCTCTACGTCAGTTCCACCCGCAAGTCCTGGCTCCTCCCGCCCCACCTGGTCTCCCCTGTGTACGGCGCGGCCGGACTGGTGAAACGGCGTCCGGAGGCGGCCTACGGTGAGCCCGGGTTCGGCAACGGAAGGTTCTCCGCTGCACTGGACCCGGTGGAGCTTGCCGGCAATTCCCCTGCGCCGCTGGAGTTTCCGGGCAGCAACCCGGTACAGGTGGAGGACGTGCGCACCGTGGACCACGAGGGCAGGCCTGCCCTGGAGGCCGTGGTGGCGCCCACTCCCGCCTACCAGCCCTGGGATCCGGCGGCTCCCCTGTGCCTTGCCGGCCGCTCCCTGGTGCGGGTGGACCTTGGAACGGGCGTCTGCGTGGCCAGCCGTTCGCTGGAGCACGACACCGAAAGCTACGGACACTGGCTGCGGATCCTCGGCGTCGACGAATACATGCTGGACGACCTCTTCCTCGCCGAGTCGATGAACCTCACCGACGTCCGCCGCCACATCAGCTGGGACGTGCCCGCCTGACGCGACAGGCAGAGGTGCACGTCATCGGCTAGGCTTCGCGGATGATTAGCATGAGCTCCATCTGGCCGCTGTACGACCTGAAACTGTCCACTCCCCGGCTGGAGCTCCGGCCCGTCACCGAACAGGACATCCCGGCAGCCGTCGAGGCAGCCCGCAGCGGCATCCACGAACCCGGCCGGAACCCGTTCAGCACGGCCTGGGCAGAGGCTCCCCTGGCTGAAATGGGGCCGCGGATGGCCCAGTGGCAGTGGCGCCTCCGCGCCGAATGCACCCCGGAGTCCTGGACACTGCTCCTGGGCATCTGGCACGAGGAGCAGTTCATCGGCTGCCAGGACGTGGGCGCGAAGGACTTCGCACTGTTGAAAACCGTCTCCACCGGATCGTGGCTCAAGCAGTCCGCCCAGGGCCGGGGGCTGGGCGCAGAGATGCGTGCCGCCGTCGTGCTCTGGGCCTTCGACTGGCTGGGCGCAGACTTAGCCGAATCCGAGGCCGCGGACTGGAACGCAGCCTCCCTCGGCGTCTCCCGCACCCTCGGCTACGAACCCAACGGAACCACCCGCAAGGCGTGGGGCACTCAAATTGAGACGGTCCAAAAAGTCCGCCTCACCCCGGAAACATTCAAGCGCCCCGACTGGACCCTGCAGGTAGAAGGCCACGAGGCTGTAGCGAAGTTCCTCGACGTGCGATGAGTGCCTGTCCTTGGCTGGGTACTCCGGGCCACGGTCCTTCTCAGTCGCTTAGCGCGTAGGTTCCTTCCCAAGGCTCGCAAGCTCGCCTCGGGGCCCTCGGAACGACGCTTACGGCGATGCGCTCCTACGAGAAGGCCCGTAACCCCGCTTGTGCGTGGGGCAGCCTTCCGGCAGCGTGCGTCAAAGGCGAGGAACGAGCCAGCACGCAGAGGAAGGGTGCCCCACGCACCCGCCTTAGCCTTCCAGGAGTTCCGTCACCAGGGCGGCGATTGGGGACCTTTCCGAGCGGGTCAGGGTGATGTGGCCGAAGAGCGGGTGTCCTTTCAGGGTTTCGACGACGGCGGCGACCCCGTCGTGGCGGCCGACGCGGAGGTTGTCGCGCTGGGCGACGTCGTGGGTGAGCACGATCTTCGAGTTCTGGCCGATGCGGCTCATGACTGTCAGCAGGACGTTCTTTTCGAGGGACTGGGCCTCGTCCACGATGACGAATGCGTCGTGCAGGGAACGGCCGCGGATGTGGGTGAGGGGCATGACCTCAAGCATTCCGCGGTCCATGACTTCCTCCACCACTTCCTGGCTGACCAGCGCGCCCAGCGTGTCGAAGACGGCCTGGGCCCACGGGTTCATCTTCTCGGACTCGGAGCCGGGCAGGTAGCCGAGTTCCTGGCCGCCCACGGCGTAGAGAGGGCGGAACACGATGACCTTGCGGTGCTCCCGGCGTTCCAGGACCGCTTCGAGGCCCGCACACAGGGCCAGGGCCGACTTGCCGGTGCCGGCCCGCCCGCCGATGGAGACGATGCCGACCGAAGGGTCCATCAGCATGTCGATGGCCAGCCGCTGCTCGGCGGACCTGCCATGGAGCCCGAACACGTCCCGGTCGCCCTTGACCAGGCGCACCTGCTTGTCCGCGCCCACCCTGCCCAAGGCGGAACCCCGGTTGGACAGCAGGACCAGCCCGGTGTTGACCGGCAGTTCCGCGGCCGCGGGGATGAACACCGGTTCGTGGCCGTAGAGGGTGGAGATCTCCTCCTCATTGGCTTCGACCTCGGCCACCCCGGTCCAGCCGGAGTCCTTGACCAGCTCGTTGCGGTACTCGTCCGCCGTCAGCCCCATGGCCGAGGCTTTGACGCGCATCGGCAGGTCCTTGGACACGACGGTGACGTCCTTGCCTTCGTTGGCGAGGTTCTTCGCGACGGCGAGGATGCGGCTGTCGTTGTCACCGCTGCGGAACCCGAGCGGAAGCACCTCGGCGGAGATGTGGTTGAGCTCCACCGTGAGGGTGCCGCCGTCGTCCCCGATGGGGATCGGCTGGTTCAAGCCGCCGTGCTTGACCCTCAGGTCGTCGAGGAGCCGCAGCGCCGTGCGGGCAAAGTAGCCAAGTTCGGGGTCGTGGCGCTTTGCTTCCAGCTCGGTGATCACCACGATGGGGACGATGACTTCGTGTTCTGCGAACCGCAGCAGCGCCCGGGGGTCCGAGAGGA
Source organism: Pseudarthrobacter sp. 1G09 (assembly GCF_050038305.1). Taxonomy (NCBI): domain Bacteria; kingdom Bacillati; phylum Actinomycetota; class Actinomycetes; order Micrococcales; family Micrococcaceae; genus Pseudarthrobacter; species Pseudarthrobacter sp. 1G09. The sequence continues at coordinate 1,480,148 of NZ_CP188306.1, read as the reverse complement.
GGACGGAGGTGTCGATCACGAAGGTGTGGATCAGGGAATCCCTTCCGGAGACGGCAAAACCGGCCGCAGCATCAGTTGCCGCGCCGGTTTTTTCAGTGGCTCGCACAGTGCGAGAGGTAGCTGTTCCTGCCTGGTCTGAAAGGACCTCATGCAGTTTTTCAGAAGTAGCCACATCGACTCCAGCCCCGGGCCCCAGCCCGGCCTTGTTATTGGTGAGGCGGCTCGGCCAGGAGGCCGGGTCCGGCCTCCCATACAACTGGTGCGATGTTTCGCTCCATGTACTGGCCTCCCCGATCAGCCGGCGGTTTGCCTGCTGATGGATATAACGTAAATCCACCCCCCGGCATTTCCGCAACCATTACGCGGCGATTCCTGTTGCGGTGTTGTGAACTCCGGGTGAACCGGGAGTGTCAGGCGCCGTAGCGCCGTTGCCGGCCCGCGTAGTCACGCAGTGCCCGCAGGAAGTCGACCTTGCGGAACGCCGGCCAGAGTGCCTCGCAGAAATAGAACTCGCTGTAGGCGCTCTGCCACATGAGGAAGCCGGAGAGCCGCTGCTCGCCGGAGGTACGGATGACCAGGTCCGGGTCGGGCTGGCCGCGGGTGTAAAGGTACCGCGAGATGTCATCCACGCTGAGTTCATCGGCAAGCTGGTTGATGTCGGCACCCTTGGCCACGGCGTCGTGCAGAAGCTCACGGACTGCATCCACGATCTCGCGGCGACCGCCGTATCCCACAGCCACGTTGACATGGATCTTTTCGTGGACAGGCGTCCGTGCCGTCAGTTTGTTCAGGCGCTCGGCAAGGTAGCCGGGAAGCAGTTCCGGCGCCCCCATGGCATGGACGGAAATGTTCTCGTCCTCGTCCAGCCGGTCCAGGGTGTTGGCAATGATGCCCATGAGGAGGTCCAGTTCCTCACTGGACCTGTTCATGTTGTCCGTGGACAACATGTACAGCGTTACCACTTTGACGCCGAGCTCCTGGCACCAGCCCAGGAACTCATGAATCTTATCCGCGCCCGCTTGGTGGCCCTGGCTTGTCGGTGCATTGAACTGCTTGGCCCAGCGGCGGTTCCCGTCCACCATTACACCGATGTGCCGTGGGATGCGGTCCCGGGAGAGGTCCTTGAGCAGCCGCCGCTCGTAATAGCCGTAGAGGAACCCGGGCAACTCCACGCGTCCACTCACCTGACTTCCTCGCTGTTCGTACTTGCACATCCTAGGCTACCGCCCGGGCGGCGCATGCCGGTCGAAGGGGCCCCGGCGCGGGGTCGCAAACACCCAGTTACCGATGAGTAACTTACCGGAACGTAGGTTATTCTGGACTTATGAACAGCGACTCTTCCGAGGCTCCGCGCACGCCGCAACCGGAGGATGAAAAGCCCACTCCGCCAGGAAACTCTCCGGTTGACGATGCCGCCATCAGGCTGGCTGAGCTGCTGATGATCAAGCCCAAGTGGCGCGGCTGGATCCACACCGTGGCGGCCCCGTTTGCCTTGGCCGCGGGTATCGTCCTGGTGGTCCTGGCGCCCACCGCCGACCGCAAAATCACCTCGGCCATCTACGCCGCCACCGGTGTGCTGCTGTTTGGCGTCAGCGCCGTGTACCACCGCGGCAACTGGTCACCGCTGGTGAAGCGGGTTTTGAAGCGACTCGACCACACCAACATCATGCTGGTCATCGCCGGCAGCTACACGCCACTGGCCTGGACCCTGCTGGAACGGCAGCAGGCCGTCCTCCTGCTCTGGATCATCTGGTCCGGCGCCATCCTGGGGGTGTTGTTCCGGCTCCTGTGGACTGATGCGCCGCGCTGGCTGTACGTGCCCATCTACATTGCGCTGGGATGCGGCGCACTGTTCTACTTGCCGCAGTTTTTCCAGGCGAGCCTTCCAGCAGCCGTCCTCATCTGCGTGGGCGGCGCGCTCTACATCGCCGGAGCCGTGTTCTACGCGCTGAAGAAGCCGAACTTCAGCTACAACCACTTCGGCTTCCACGAGCTCTTCCACGCCTTCACGGTCTTTGCGTTCGCCGCCCATTTCACGGCCATCGCCATAGCCGTCCTGGGCTGACCGCAACCCCCGCAAGGGTCCGTGGGGGGAAGGGCCTACTCCCGCGGCAGCGAGCTGCCCTGGCTGTAGCCGTTTCCCTTGGTGTCCCGGGCTTCCTGCGGAGCCGTGGCATCCTCGCGGGCTTCCTCCGCCACAATGTCCGCTTCGGCAGCAGCTGCGATGCGCTCCTCCTCGACCTGTGCCCGGTACCGGACGCGCCGGATCCGGCGGACCATGTCCACGATGAGCAGCGCCGTGGCCACGACAAAAAAGGCGGTCATGATAAAGCCCAGCAGGCCGGGCGTTACCTGGTCCTCCGTGATCCCGTCGCGCAGGGTTGGAGTGGGCATCGGCGTGGGGGTGGTGGCCAGGCTGAGGAGCAAGTTTTGCACGTGTAATACCTTCAAGGGATCGGGTTGCAGCCGGACATATGTCGTGCCCGAAGCGCCGGAGGCTAACTTCTACGCGGCATAGAAATCGCTGCCGCTTCTATCTTAGCCCGGCAAACAGGTCCGTCTCGGGCAGTTCGGAGGAGACCCGGGACTTGATCAGGGAATAGTCCTCCCATGGCCAGGCCCGCCGCTGCATGTCCGCTGATACGGCGAAGAAGAAGCCCAGGGGATCCACCTGCGTACGGTGGGCCCGAAGGGCGTCGTCGCGCACCTCGAAAAAGTCTCCACAATCCACCTGGGTGGTGGTGGCATGTGTTGCGGGCGGCGGAGTATGCCCCTCGGCGTCGGACTCCAGCCACGCTGCGAGGCGTTCCGCATACGGCGACTGCAACCCGGCTTCCTCGAGCGCGAAATGCAGTGCGCGGAAGCGTTCCGGGCTGAAGGCACGGTCATAGTACAGCTTGCCGGGTTCCCATGGCTCCCCCGCTTCAGGGTACTTATTGGCGTCCCCTGCGGCATCGAACGCTTCCACTGCCACTTTGTGCGCCATGATGTGGTCCGGGTGGGGGTAGCCACCGTTCTCGTCATAGGAGAGGATGACGTGCGGTTTAAAGGACCGGACCAGCCGCACCAGGGGCGCCGCGGCATGGTGCAGCGGCAGCGTGGCGAAGGAACCAGCCGGAAGCGGCGGAAGGGGGTCACCTTCGGGCAGCCCCGAGTCCACGAAACCGAGCCAGCGCTGCCGGATGCCAAGGATCTTTGCTGCCCTGTCCATCTCCAGGCGCCGGGCGCCTGCCATGTCCCGCTTGGGATGCGGTTCGCCTTCCACGGCGGGGTTCTGGATGTCGCCGCGGGATCCGTCGGTGCAGGTGGCCACCATGACCTCTACGCCGGCGGCAGCGTACATGGCCATCGTGGCAGCACCCTTGCTGGATTCGTCATCCGGGTGGGCATGCACTGCGAGCAGCCGAAGCGGTGCCGGGGAGGTGCTGGACGCTGTCATGGAAGGACGGCTCCTGATTCTTCTTGGTTTGTGGCGGTGCGGGGTTGTGGCGGTATGCGGGCGGACGGAAAACACCGCCATGGACGGTGCAATTGGCCACCACGGGATGGGCACTAAACTGGTCTGGTGACTTCCCCGGACCAGTCGGCCCCATCCGCGCCCGCAGACACTAGCCTAGCCAATCGATATGGTGGCCAAAAGCGCAGCCTGACGCCCGCCGTCAAGCGCGCCATCGCGGGCGGGGCCCTCGCCGTCGGTATCGGTTTCCTGGCATGGGTCTCAACGTCTAACTCGTTGTCCTCGGTGACCTTCAAGGACGTGGGTTACAGCACACCGGATGCCACTGTGGCCGAGGTGGACTTCCAAGTGACCCGCGAGCCCGGCACTCCCGTCAAGTGCGCCGTGAAGGCCCTCGATTCCAAGTATGCGGTGGTTGGCTGGAAGGTGGTGGACATTCCTGCCGATGCCCCTGAGGGGTCAGAGGGAACGGCCGACGGCGGCAGGACGGTTTCCCAGCGGGTCATGGTCCGCACGGAGTCGCTGTCCGTGTCCGCCGTTGTGGACAGCTGCTGGGCCACGGACGGATCCGGCCAGAAGGTGTGATGTGGACCGCTTGCTCGTTGGGATAAATCCAGGGGTTTGACTACAATGGATCAATACCTTCACCCCGCTGAGCTGGTTGCTGTTCCACAAGTGGCCACCGTGGCGGGGTCTTTTGCATGTAGGACCATTTAGAGGAGAAGTCCGTGTCTACCACCAACAGCGCAGCTGCAGCCTGGCTTACCCAGGAAGCTTTTGACCGCCTGAAGGCAGAGCTGGACCACCTTTCCGGCCCCGGCCGGGCGGATATCGTCCAGAAGATCGAAGCTGCCCGGCAGGAGGGCGACCTCAAGGAGAACGGCGGATACCACGCTGCCAAGGAAGAGCAGGGCAAGATCGAGGCCCGCATCCGCCAGCTGACCGTGTTGCTTCGGGACGCCCACGTGGGTGAATCTCCCGCCGATGACGGCATTGTGGAGCCCGGCATGATCGTAGTGGCCCGGATTGCCGGGGACGAAGAGACCTTCCTGCTTGGATCCCGTGAAATTGCCGGCGACTCTGACTTGGACGTCTTCAGCGAGAAGTCCCCCCTGGGCTCTGCCATCCTGGGCCACAAGGAAGGCGAGACGCTGAGCTACGTTGCGCCCAACGGCAAGGACATCACGGTGGAAATCCTGTCCGCGAAGCCTTACGCAGCCTAGTTTCCTTAGCTGCCACAGCGCCTGCCGCCCCAAGGGCGGCAGGCGCTGTGTTGTTTCAGCTTGTTGGGCGGCAGCTACAGGGGAATTGCGCGGTCCCGTTGCCGGTCGGCGCCGGAACGCGGGCGGAGGATCAGTGCGGCCACCACTCCCCCGGCGGCTCCGCCCAGGTGGGCCTGCCAGGAAACGAAGCCGGACACGATGGGCAGCATGCCGAACAGGATGCTGCCGTAGCCCATGAACAGGACCACGGCCAGGAGGATCTGTTTCCAGCTGCGGTTGAAGAAGCCGCGGACCAGGAGGAAGGCAAAGAGTCCGAAGACGAGGCCTGAGGAGCCTACGGTGATCCCGCCGTCGCCGATCAGCCAGACGGTGATTCCCGATCCCAGCCAGCTGAGCCCGAGGGCAGTCAGGAAAACCCGGAGCCCGGAGAGAAACACCAGGAAGCCAAAGATGATCAGCGGCAGGCTGTTGGAGAGCAGGTGGTTCAGGTTGGCATGCAGCAGCGGAAACGTGAAGATGTCCAGGAGCCCATCAGCGCTCCGGGGCCGCAGTCCGAACGTGCGCGTCAGCGACCCCAGCGTCAGCGTGTTGAACAGCTCAATGACGAAGAGCAGTGCCACAAACCCGCCCAGGACGAGCAGCCCGCCCTTGGCGCGCGCCGCCGTCGTCTGCCGCTCCCGGAAGTCCCCGTTCCGCATGAGGCCAGCCACGCGTACTCCTAGTGCACCACGATGGGCTGGAATCCTTCGGCACGCAGCGCGCTGAGGACCTGCTCGCCGTGCTGGTGGCCCTTGGTCTCCAGGTTTACGGTGATGGAGACGTCGCCCATGCTGATGGAGCCACCCACTCGGGTGTGGTCCAGGCCGGTGACGTTGGCATCGTTTTCGGCGATGATCCTGGCGATGGTTGCCAGCGAGCCGGGACGGTCATCCAGCATCATGCGGACCGTCATGTAACGTCCGGCTGCGGACAGGCCACGCTGGATGACCTTAAGCATCAGCATGGGGTCGATATTGCCGCCGGACAGTACGACGGCGGTGGTCCCCGGGTTTTCGATCTTGCCGTCCATGAGGGCTGCTACGCCGACGGCACCGGCGGGCTCCACCACCATTTTGGCGCGTTCCAGCAGGAAGATCAGCGCACGGGCCAGCGAATCCTCGCTGACCGTCACAACATCGTCCACGAGTTCGCGGATGATGCTGAACGGCAGCTGCCCTGGCCGGCCCACGGCGATGCCGTCAGCCATGGTGGACACCTTCTTCAGCGGCACCAGGGCGTCGGCGGCCAGGGAGGGAGGGTAGGCCGCGGCGTTTTCCGCCTGCACCCCGATGATGCGGATTTCCCGGCCGAGTTCCTTGGCCCGGGCTTTGATGGCGACGGCGACGCCGGCCAGGAGACCGCCACCGCCAACGCCCATCAGGACGGTGTCCACCGTGGGGATCTGCTCGAGGATCTCCAGGCCAACAGTGCCCTGGCCTGCCACCACATCAACGTTGTCGAAGGGGTGGACGAAGACCGTCCCCGTTTCGTTGCTGTACCGCTGGGCTTCGGCCAATGCCTCGTCCACGTTGTGGCCGTGCAGGATCACTTCGGCACCGTGGCTGCGGGTGGCTGCGAGCTTCGGCAGCGCAACACCGAGGGGCATGTAGATGCGGGCCTTGATTCCCAGGCTTTTCGCTGCCACGGCAACGCCCTGTGCGTGGTTGCCTGCGGACGCTGCCACGACGCCGCGCTTCTTTTCTTCGGGTGACAGGCGGGCCATGCGGACATAGGCGCCGCGGACCTTGAAGGATCCTGCGCGCTGGAGGTTCTCGCATTTGAAGTAGACCTCGCCGCCCACCTGCGCGCCCAGCGCACGGGACGATTCCACCGGAGTGCGCGCAATAATCCCGTCAAGCAGCTTCTGCGCCTCAAGGACATCGTCCAGCGTGACGGGAAGGGTTTGCAGGATGTTCACGTACTACTCTCCTCTTGGTTCGTTCCCGGCGCCCCGCGGGGATGCGGAGTGGGCACCGCGGTGTTCAGCTGTGGTGCCGTCAGACGTGTCCCGTTCGCCGCCGAAGTCCTTGGGCGGTTCAACGCCTTCAATGGTGTTGTCCCCGCCGGCCGGAGCTGTCAGGGGCCTCCCGGCAATCACCGGCACCTGTTCATGTTCCCATGTTCTGGCCGCGATGTAGCGAATGGCCGAGTTTGCTACGGCCAGGATGGGTACCGAAAACAGTGCACCCGGGATGCCGGCAAGGTAGGAACCGGCGGCAACGCTGAGGATGACGGCTACCGGGTGGAGCGAAACGGCCTTGCCCATGACCAGCGGCTGCAGGATGTGGCCTTCGAGCTGCTGGACAGCAAGCACGATGGCGAGCATGATCAGCGCATTCACGGGGCCGTTGGCAACCAGTGCGAGCAGGACGGCAATCACGCCGGTCACCAGGGCACCCACCACCGGGATGAATGAACCCAGGAACACCAGCACGCCCAGGGGAAGAGCCAGCGGGACACCGATGATGGCGGCGCCCACGCCGATGCCGATCGCATCCACAGCGGCAACGAACATCTGGATGCGCGCGTAGCTGACCATGGAGGCCCAGCCCTTGCGTCCGGCGCCGAAGGCGGCGGCCCGCGCCCGCCGCGGAAGCAGCCGAACCAGGAACGCCCAGATCCGGTCTCCCTCCAGCAGGAAGAAAATGAGGATGAACAGGGCGAGGAGCAATCCGGCGGCGAAGTGTCCGGCGGTACTGCCAAACGAGAGGGCGCCGCTGAGGATGCTGCTGCTGTTGTTCTGCAGTGCGTCGCTGGCTTCCTTGACGTACTGGTCGATCTGGGCCGCCGTCAGGTGCAGCGGCCCGTCGGAGAGCCACGTCTGGACCTGGCGCACTCCTTCGAGCGCCTGCTGCCACAATTCGCCGAAGCCGATCACCAACTGCCGGCCGACCAGGGCAAGCGCACCGGAGATCACTGCGATAAAGCCAAGGACAGTGGCGGCCACCGCAAGGCCGGCGGGCAGCCCGCGCCGCTTCAACCAAGCCGTGACCGGGCTCAGCAGCCCCGCGAGGAGCGCCGCCACCATGACCGGGATGATGAGGAAGGTGATGTGGCTCAGGAGCCAGATCAGCGTGCCGGCCATCAGGAGGATGAGGCCCAGGCGCCAGGACCAGGATGCGGCAATCCGCACACCGTACGGGATGTCCCGGTCCAGCTCACGGTCCGTCAGGACCCGGAGGGGAGCCGCCGTGGCGGGGGCTGGAGCTGGCCTGGACTGGGTAGCGTCGTCCGCGTTGGGCGTCATAAGGAAACTCTAACCGCCCGTGGCGGCGTGGTAGTCGATTCCCCACTCCATGGCGAACGACTCCCCCGGCTCGAGCCAGCGCAGGCCGTCACCGGAGTTAAAGGCGTTGGCCGGACCGGTCATCGGCTCTACGGCGAGCGCACGGCTCCGGCCGGGGTAGACCGTGCTGACGAAGACGTGGACGTACTGGCAGGATTCGTCCTGCCAGAGGCTGACGCTGCGGCCGTCCGGACCCGCCAGCACGTGGCGGGCCCTTCCATCCTCATACCCGAGGCCGGTGAGTGCGACGTCGACGCTGAGGCCGCCGATGGTGCGGCCGGTGCGGAAGTCGGTGTCGCCGTCGACGGGCGCGGAACTGCGGGGTATCAGCCGTTCATCGGCGATGAGCTGGGTGTCGGCCTGGACAGTCAGTACCAGCTCCTCGGCCGGTGTATCTCCCAGCCGCAGGTAGGGATGCGCGCCGAGGACAAACGGTGCTGCTGCGGCGGAATGGTTGGTCAGGCTCTGGCGGACCGCGAGGCCCAGGTCTGCGGTCAGCTCGTACCGTACGCGGTGCCGCACCAGGAACGAGTACCCGTGCTGCGGAAAGACCGTGGCTTCCAGGGACACGGAGTAGGGCGATTCGTCCACCAGGGTGTAACCCACATTCCTGAGCAGGCCGTGGCTGGCGTTGTTCCGGGATACCTCGGTGATGTCCAACTGCTGCTTTTTGCCGTCAAGGACCCAGGCGCCGTCCTCCACCCTGTTGGCCCAGGGCGCCAGGGTGATCCCTGCGCCGCCGGGCGGGATGACATCGTCGCCGTAGGTCTCGGTCAGGAGCACGCCGCCCCGGCTGTAGGAGCGGAGTCCGGCGGCGAGCTCGGTAATGACGGCCACGGCGTCGCCGCGGCGAAGTTCGTATTGGCGACCTGAGGCAAAGGCGCGCAGGTGCGGACTGGTGGATGCGTCCTGGGACGAAGACTGGGTCATGCGCTTTAACGTACCGCGGCGCCAGCAGTCGCACAGAACAGCAAATGTTGTTTTTTGTTCTTAACTATTCTTTTTTGGTTGAACATGCAAAAATATCTCCATGACAGCGATCACCAGCACCAGACTCTCCGACGGCCGGGAGCTGATCTATTTCGATGACCCGGGCACCAATGCGGCGCGGGCAACGGGGCCCGCCGACCAGCGGGGCCTGCCGCCCCGGGGCGAGCCCGGAGAGGTCCGTTTCGATGCCCTCACGGATGAATGGGTTGCAGTGGCGGCGCACCGGCAGGCCCGCACCCACCTTCCGCCTGCGGACCAGTGCCCCATCTGCCCCACAACGCCTAACAACCCGTCCGAGATTCCCGCCGCCGACTATGACGTGGTGGTCTTCGAAAACCGTTTCCCGTCCCTCGGCCCGGCCCTTGGTCCGGTCCCGGAAGACGCTGCATGGGGAACCAAGGGCCCGGCCTACGGCCGCTGCGAGGTGGTGTCCTTCACGCCCGAGCACACGGGCTCCTTCAGCACCCTCAGCGAAACCCGCTCCCGGACGGTGATTGAGGCCTGGGCCCAGCGCACGGAAGCGCTCAGCTCACTGGCGGGCATCAAGCAGGTGTTTCCCTTCGAGAACCGCGGCGCAGATATAGGCGTCACCCTCCACCACCCGCACGGCCAGATCTACGCCTACCCCTACGTCACTCCCCGGGCGGGCGTGCTGGGTTCGGCTGCCCTGCGCTACTACGAAAAGCACGATGGCCGCGAAACCCTGACCGGCTCCCTCCTCAAGGCGGAACGGCAGGACGGCAGCCGGATGGTTATGGAAGGCGAGAACTTCAGCGCCTACGTCCCCTTCGCCGCCCGCTGGCCGCTTGAAATCCACCTGGTCCCCCACCGCCACGTTCCGGACCTGGCGGCCTTGAGCGGGGAGGAGAAGGACGAGCTTGCGCACGTCTACCTGGACCTGCTGAAGCGCCTGGATGCCCTGTACCCCACTCCCACCCCGTACATCTCCGCCTGGCATCAGGCTCCGCTGGAGCCCGAACTCCGCGCCTCCGGCTACCTCCACCTTCAGCTGACCTCACCCCGGCGCGCTGCGGATAAGCTGAAATACCTTGCCGGATCCGAGGCAGCCATGGGTGCCTTCATCAACGACACCACACCGGAAAGCGTGGCCGGGCGGCTGCGCGCAACGGTTCCGGCACCTGCCACTGCGGCCGCCGAGGCCGCTCCGTCCCAAGGAGTTCCCGCTTGAGCGCCGCACCCCACCCCACCGCCGATTCAGCCACCCCGGGCACACAGGACCTGGCTGCCCGCTTCACCCGGGAGTTCGGCGCCGCCCCGGCAGGCGTCTGGCGGGCACCGGGCAGGGTCAACCTGATCGGTGAACACACTGACTACAACGAGGGCTTCGTGCTGCCGTTCGCCATCGACCGGACTGCCCGGGTAGCGGTGGGCATCCGCCAGGATTCCACCGTGAGGCTGCTGTCAACGTACGGCGACCAGGGCATGGTTTCCACCACGCTCGACGCCCTGGAGCCGGGCTCCGCGAAGGGCTGGACCAAGTATCCCCTCGGCGTGATGTGGGCCCTCCGCGGGCGCGGCATTGACGTTCCCGGAATCGACCTGCTGCTGGACTCGGACGTTCCGCTCGGCGCAGGCTTGTCCTCGTCGCACGCGATCGAGTGCGCGGTGGTCACCGCCCTCAACGAGCTCACCGGCGCAGGCCTGGCAGCGGAGGACATGGTCCTGGCCACGCAGCGCGCCGAAAACGACTTCGTGGGGGCTCCCACCGGCATCATGGACCAGTCCGCCTCCCTTCGCGGCGCCAAGGGCCACGCGGTCTTCCTGGATTGCCGTGACCAGAACGCCACCCTGGTGCCGTTCGAAACGGAACCCGCGGGGCTGATCCTGCTGGTCATCGACACCAAGGTCTCGCACTCGCACGCCGACGGCGGGTACGCCTCGCGCCGCGCATCCTGCGAACTCGGCGCCGAGGTCATGGGCGTCAAGGCGCTGCGCGACGTCCAGGTGGCTGACCTTGAGGAAGCCAGCGGGCTGCTGGACGAAGTGACGTTCCGCCGCGTGCGCCACGTCGTCACGGAGAACGACCGCGTGCTCCAGACGGTCGAACGCCTGGCCGCCGAGGGGCCCGCCGCGATCGGCAGCCTGCTGGATGCCAGCCACGCATCCATGCGGGACGACTTTGAAATCTCCTGTCCGGAGCTTGACCTGGCCGTGGATGCCTCGCGCGCCAGCGGGGCCATCGGGGCGCGGATGACCGGGGGCGGTTTCGGGGGCGCGGCGATCGCGCTGACCCCCGTTGCTTCCGAAGAGAAGGTGCGTGCCGCCGTCGTCCGCGCTTTCGCCGAGGCTGGCTATGCCGCACCTGACATCTTCACTGTCTCCCCCGCGGCTGGCGCAATGCGGGTTGCCTAGCAACCTGCGCGGCCAGCCGGTCAAGGGGAAGTCGTTAAACGTTACAGGCCCACCGGAAGGTGGGCCTGTAACGTTTAAGGACTCGGACGACGGCGGCCGCCGCCGTCGGTGCTAGTCGTCGCCGCGGAGGATGGCCAGCAGGCGGATGATCTCCACGTAGAGCCAGACCAGGGTGACCGTGAGGCCGAAGGCCGCGGTCCAGGAGAAGCGCTGCGGGGCGCCGCTGCGGACGCCGGCTTCAATGCTGGTGAAGTCCATGATCAGCGAGAAAGCGGCGAGGCCGATGGCGAGCAGGCCGATAACAACGCCAATCACGCCGCTGCGCAGGCCGAAGGGCTCCTGAGTCACGCCGGTCAGCATCATGACCAGGTTAACCACTGAGAACAGGGCGTAACCGCCAAGGGCGATCATGAAGAAGCGCATCGCTTTGGGGGTGGCGCGGACCTTGCCGCTCTTGAACAGCAGCAGGGTGACGGCAAACACGGAGAGCGTGCCCACCACTGCCTGCAGGCCGACGCCCGGGTACTGGGTATCGAGGATGCGGGTCAGGCCGCCAAGGAAAAGTCCCTCAAGGCCGGCGTAGGCCAGGATCAGCGCAGGAGAAGGCTGCTTCTTGAACGTGTTGACGAGTGCCAGGACGAAGCCGCCGAGGGCGCCGACGATCATGAGCATCGACGCGAGCCCCAGGCCGACGGTCAGGGTGACTGCCGCGCCGAGGATGAGAACGCCGAGGCAGGCCGCCGTTTTGACGATCACGTCATCGAAGGTCATCCGGCCGGTATCCGCCGGGCCCGCCGACGGCTGGTTGTACATGTCCTGGAGCTGGTTGTCCGTCATGCCCTGCGGCTGGGCGTTCCAGGTCTGCTGGCCGTAGGGTGCCTGGGCGTTCGGCTGCTGGCCGTAAGCCTGCTGGCCGTAGGGGGCGCCGCCGTAGGCCTGCGGGGCAGGCGGTGCCTGGGTGGCTCCACGGAAGCTCTTTCCGTTGAAGATCGGGTTTCCGCCAAGTGCCATTGCGGGATTCCTCCATGCTGGGTGGGTGATGGATCTTAAGGTTTACGCTACCAATTCCCACGTAGCCGGCTCCCCTAAAGTTCCCGCCGCCCTTCCTTGCAATACAACCGTGACCTGCCGGTGGAGAGGCCGCGTCCCTGGAGACACCCCCACTCAACAAAGGTTGTTTCCCACGATCCGCGCCATATCGCAGCCGCAGGCCCCGCAGTTGTTATCCGATCGCTACCAATATGGCCTGAACCACGGCATTCACCGGTTCTGATGCGCTGTAGCATAAGCCAAGCAGGGTGACGGAACTCACACTTGTGGGTGTCGGGCGTCATGGCATTTTTCCCCACCCTGCGACCGTTCGCAGCGGCTGCAATGGCGCGGCCTAGACCGCCCCCAAGTGGAGGTTATCAATTTGAGAAGTACACCCCAAGGCCAGCGGGCCGGAAGGCGCCTCGGTTTGCTGAGACTGATGGGAGCCATCGGCGCTTCCATCTTCGCAATCCTCCTGGTGGCCGGACCGGCGAGCCAGGCCGCTTCCCCGTCACCGACACCATCCCCGTCGAATCAGACCTTCCAGAACAACATCAGCGGGTTCCTCCGCGATGACACCCGCGCACCCCTGGCGGACGTGACCATCACGGCGAAGAAGGGCGATTTCACCGGCACTGCCAAGTCATCAGCCAACGGCGCCTGGAACATCGGCGTGCCGGAGCAAGGCACCTACACGGTGGAACTGGATGAATCCACGCTTCCCGAGGGCATCAAGCTGGCCGACGGCCAGGACAATCCCCGCGACGTAACGTTCAGCCAGACCTCCAACCTCTCGGTGATCTTCGCGTTCGGCAAAGGTATCGTGGTGCAGCAGCAGGACTTCGGCCAGAACCTGCTCAACAGGCTGGTGGCGGGACTGAGCTTCGGCCTGCTACTCGCCCTGGCATCGGTTGGCCTGTCCCTGATCTTCGGCACCACCGGCCTCACCAACTTCGCCCACGGCGAGATGGTGACCCTTGGCGCGGTCCTCGTCTTCGGCTTCAACGCCATTGGGCTTCCCTTCTGGCTGTCCCTGATCCTGTCACTGGCGGGCGGTGGCCTGTTCGGTTATGCCCAGGACCGCGGGCTCTGGCGGCCACTGCGCCGCCGCGGAACGGGCCTGGTGCCCATGATGATCGTCAGCATCGGACTGGCCCTCGCGGTCCGCTACGTGATCCAGTTCTACTTCGGCGGCGCCACCCAGCAGCTGCCTTACGCCCAAAGCCCCGAGGTCCAGATTGGCCCGGTTTCCATCTCGCCGAACAACCTGTGGTCCCTGGGCATCAGCGCGGTGGTCATCGCCCTGATCGGCATCGTGCTGCTGAAAACAAGGCTTGGCAAGGCCACCCGCGCAGTGGCGGACAACCCCGCGCTGGCTGCCGCGTCCGGCATCGACGTGGACGCCGTCATCCGGCTGGTGTGGATCACCGGCGGCATGCTCGCTTCCCTTGGCGGCATCCTCTGGGCCTACTACCGCCCGGGCGTCACCTTCGACATGGGCTCGGCCATCCTGCTGCTCATCTTCGCCGGTGTGACCCTCGGCGGCCTGGGAACCGTCTTCGGCGCCCTGATCGGTTCCATCATCGTCGGCATCTTCGTGGAGCTGACCACCGTGTTCGGCCTCGCTGCCGACCTCAAGTACGTGGGAGCTTTGTTCATCATGATCGTTGTCCTCTTGTTCCGGCCGCAGGGCATCCTGGGCCGCCGCGAGCGCGTGGGTTAGGAAACAGACATGGATTTTGGCTTCATTCTTTCCAGCGCCGCCGGCGAAATCTTCAGCCCCACCACGGCCGCCTACGCCATGGCTGCCCTTGGGCTCGCCGTCCACTTCGGCTATTCGGGCCTGCTGAACTTCGGCCAGGCCGGCTTCATGGCCGTGGGCGCGTACGGGTTCGCGATCTCCACCCTGACCTTCGGCGTCCCGTTCTTCGTGGGCCTGCTCATCGCCATTGCGGCCTCCGCAGTCTTTGCACTGCTGCTCGGCATCCCCACCCTCCGGCTCCGGGCGGACTACCTGGCCATCGTAACCATCGCCGCCGCGGAAATCGTGCGCTACATCGTCACAACCAACCAGCTCACTGCGGTCACCGGTTCCGCCAACGGCCTCGCGGCGTTTGAAGGCAGTTTCTACGCCATGAACCCGTTCCCTGAGGGCTCATACTTCGGCATGAACAACCGCGACTTCTTCATCCGCGTGGTGGGCTGGGCCCTGGTGGCAATCTGCTGCACCCTTGTGTGGCTGCTGATGCGCAGCCCGTGGGGCCGGGTGCTGAAGGGCATCCGCGAGGACGAGAACGCCGTCCGGTCCCTGGGCAAAAACGTCTACGCCTACAAGATGCAGGCGCTCGTTATTGGCGGCATCCTCGGCGCCCTGGCGGGCATGATCTTCACGCTGCCCCGCGGTGCCGTGCAGCCTGCCAACTACGGCACCGAACTGACGTTCTTCCTCTACACGTGCCTCCTGCTGGGTGGCCTGGGCACGGTCCTTGGCCCGGTCATCGGGGCAATGATCTTCTGGGTGGTCCTCTCCCTGACACAGGGCATCCTCTACGGCCTCATTGAGTCCGGTGCCGTTACGTGGCTGAACACCGTCCAGGCCGGTCAGCTGCGCTACATCCTGGTGGGCGTGGCCCTGATGCTCTTGATGATCTTCAGGCCGCAGGGCGTCTTCGGAAACAAGAAGGAGTTGGCGTTCGCGTGAGCATCCACAATGAAAACCCTGAAACCTCCGGTGCCGCCGCCCCGGATTACATGACCGACAGCCGCCCCATCGCAGCGGGTGAAACCGGGCCGGGCTGCAAGAAGCGGGACCCGATCGTGGTGGCGGAGAACGTCACCCGCAGCTTCGGCGGCATCAACGCCGTGGATGTGGACTACCTGGAGATCCCGCGGCACAAGATCACCGCACTGATCGGCCCCAACGGGGCCGGCAAGACCACCCTCTTCAACCTGTTGACCGGTTTCGATACCCCCAACACCGGGAAGTGGCAGTTTGAGGGCCACAGCCTCGCGGGGGTATCGCCCTACAAGGTGGCCCGCATGGGCATGGTCCGCACGTTCCAGCTCACCAAGGTGATGGGCAAGCTGACAGTCATGGAAAACATGAGGCTGGGAGCGTCCAACCAGCCCGGCGAAAGCCTCGCCAAGGCCCTGTTCAAGGGCATCTGGGGCGGCCGGGAAAAGGAGATCACAGCCCAGGCCGATGTCCTGCTGGAGAAGTTCAAACTTGACGCCAAGAAGGATGACTACGCCGCGTCGCTTTCCGGCGGACAGCGCAAGCTCCTGGAGATGGCACGCTCCCTCATGGTGCGGCCCAAGCTGGTGATGCTCGACGAACCAATGGCCGGCGTCAACCCGGCACTGACTCAGTCCCTGCTGGACCACATCAAGAACCTGAAGGCCGACGGCATGACCGTCCTGTTCGTTGAACACGACATGCACATGGTCCGGCACATCGCGGACTGGGTGGTGGTCATGGCGGAGGGCAAGGTTGTCGCCGAAGGCCCGCCCGGGGAGGTCATGAAAAACCCCGCCGTCATCGACGCCTACCTCGGCGCCCACCACGACGTCGACCTGGGTGACGCAGAGGGCATCAAGGAGCTCGCTGCCGAACTCGTGGCGGACGACGAATCCATCGTCGGCACCGATAACGCCGGAATCATCTCCCTGGACGTCGTCGGGGACGAGGCCGGGACGGGCAGTCCGGAGGAACCGTCGCCAAGCGACGGGCAACGCGGCAGGCGCGCGCACAGGGACGCCGAAACCGATGGGAACGGCCGGACAGATAGGGACAGCCAATGAGCAGCACCAGCGCGGCACCGGCCGCCCAGCCCGTGGACGACGGCGAAGCAGTCGTCAAAGTCACCGACCTCGTGGCCGGATACATTCCGGGCGTCAACATCCTGAACGGCTGCAGCATTGAAGCCCGGAAGGGCGAGCTGATCGGCATAATCGGCCCCAACGGCGCCGGCAAGTCGACCCTCCTCAAGGCCATGTTTGGCCTGGTGAAGGTCCACTCCGGCACCGTGGTGGTCCGCGGCCAGGACATTACCGGGCTGAAGGCCAACAAGCTGGTGACCCGCGGCGTCGGTTTCGTCCCGCAGACCAACAACGTGTTTGCAGCCCTCACTATCGAAGAAAACCTCCAGATGGGCATGTTCCAGCGGCCCAAGGACTTTGCCCAGCGGTTCGACTTTGTCACAGGGCTCTTTCCGGAACTCGGGAAGCGCCGCGCCCAGCGGGCCGGTTCCCTGTCCGGCGGCGAGCGCCAGATGGTGGCCATGGGCCGCGCGCTGATGATGGATCCCGCAGTCCTGCTGCTGGACGAGCCCTCAGCCGGGCTCTCCCCCGTCAAGCAGGATGAGACCTTCCTCCGCGTCCATGAAATCAACCGTGCCGGCGTCTCGGTGATCATGGTGGAACAGAACGCCCGCCGCTGCCTGCAGATCTGCGACCGCGGTTATGTGCTGGACCAGGGCCGGGACGCGTACACAGGTACCGGCCGGGAGCTGATGAAGGACCCCAAGGTGATCCAGCTGTACCTGGGCACCCTGGCGGACACCGTCGAGTAGGCCGGAAACCAAACACCAAGAAGCCCCCGTCCGGAATGGACGGGGGCTTCTTGTGCCTGGGAAGGGTTAGAGCTTGCCGAACTCTTCCTTGACTGCGGTGTACTTGTTGTCGTCCTGGTACTCGTAGATACCGATGTACGCCTCGGTGGGGTCACCGGCGTCGGAGAAGGTCACCGGACCGGACTGGCCGTCGTAGTCGATGTCCTTGCCTTCGCGGAGCAGGGTGACGCAGGCGGCGTAGGACGTGCACTTCTCGCCGCCCTCCGAAACTTCCTTCAGCTTTGCGGCGATGTCCGTCCCCTTGGTGCTCTTGGCAGCTTCCGCGGCCAGGGAGATCAGGTTGACGGCGTCGTAGGACTCACCGGCGTAGCTGTAGTCCTTCAGTGCCGGGTCAATGGCGAGGAGCTTCTTCTTGAAGGCGTCCTGAGCGAACGTACCGGGAATGGTGCCCCGGGCGCCCTTCAGGGTGCCTGCCTGGAAGTCCTTGCTGTAATCGGAGGTGTTGCCGTCCACCAGGAACATCTGGGTGGGCTTGACTCCCTTGCCCGTCATCAGCGGAACGATGCTCTTGGCCTGGTCGAAGGTGATCAGGGCGATGGCGTCCGGCTTGGCCGCAAGCACCTTGTCCACCTGGCTGCTGAACTGGCTGTCGCCTTCGTTGAAGAGTTCCTCGGCCACAACCTGGCCGCCTGCCGCCTCAAAGGATTCCTTGATGTTCTTGGCCAGGCCGGTGCCGTAGGCATCGTTCAGAACCACCATGCCGACGGTCTGGGCGCCACACGTTGCCATGTAGTTGCCCAGGACCTTGCCCTGGAGGACATCGGACGGTGCGGTGCGCCAGTACAGGCCCTTGTCATCCCAGGTGGTGAAGTCCGGAGACGTGTTGGCTGGCGAGAACTGGATAACGCCTGCACCGGTGATCTGGTTGATGACCGTCTTGGACACGCCCGACGACGCGGCGCCGATGATGGCGCTGACACCCTGGCCGAGCAAGGCGGAGGTGGACTGGGTGGCGATGTCCGTCTTGGTGTCACCGGAGTCGCGGTGGATCACTTCCACTGGCTTACCCAGCACGCCGCCGGCGTCGTTGACTTCCTTGATGCCGAGGTTCACACCGGCGATTTCGGGCGGGCCGAGGAAGGCCAGGGATCCGGTGGTGGGCAACAGCGAGCCGATCTTGAGCGGAGTCTCAGTGCTGCCGGTGGACGGCGGAACAGCTGCCGGCGCCGCGCTCTGCGTGGCTGCGGCGCCCCCTCCTGTTTCCGGTGCGGGGCACGCGATGCCTCCGGCTGATGCGGAGGAAGCGGACTCGGACGTCGTGGGTGTGGACGAACCGCCGCACGCTGTCACCATGAAGGCGACGCCGATGCCAAGCGCTGTCAGCTTGGCAGCGCGGGTTCCCGCCTGGGGGAATAAAGTCATTTACGAGCTCCTCGATCTAAAGGTGCGAACGGCCTTTGACGCGAAAAATCAGGTGTTCCTGATTTAGCTTCAAGCTAATGCAAATCCCAGGCGAAGATAAGTGACTGAGGTCACATCCTTATAACAGTCGTTGCATATGCGAAATTAAACGACGGAAGCCGCCCACAAGGCGGGCGGCTTCCTCCGGTTCGGTGCCGTTTGGCGGGCATCCTCTGCTCCGTACCCCAGGTGGGACTCGAACCCACAACACGCGGATTTTAAGTCCGATGCCTCTGCCAATTGGGCTACTGGGGCGCCGGGTCAATGGTATCCCGTCAGAAGCGTTCGAACGGTTCTGCGTACCGGAACGTCCCGTGCACCCCGCCCGGCCACAGCGCCAGCGGCAGGAGCTGGAAGTGCCCGCCCCACGCCTCATCAGGCGGCAGCACGCCGAAGGACGCCGCCGGAACGAATCCGAACCTGGGGTAGTACTCGGTGCTGCCGAGGAGCGCGATGCCGCTCTCCCCCGCGGCGTTGGCCCTGGCGATGGTCTCCGTCATCAAGGCTGATCCGATGCCCTGGCGCTGGAGCCTGGGCGTCACGCTGATCGGTCCCAGTCCGAGCAGCTCATGGTTGCCTACCCAGCCCCGGGTGCTGATGACGTGGCCCACCACTTCGCCGCCCAGCACAGCCACCACGCTGAGTTCAGGAAGGTATTCATCGGCGTCGAACAGGGCCCGCAGGATCTTCACTTCGACGGCCTCCCCTTCTGCAGGAAGTCCGGTTGCCGGGGAAACGGCAAACGCCTCAGCGGTCACTGCCAGGATGGCGTCCCGGTCCGCGGGGGTTTCGGTGCGCAGCTGCAGGCCGGGACGCGGCGCATCCCGGCTTTCGGCGGAAAGATCGGCCAATACCTGCAGGGCCCGCTGCGCGTCCGCTGCTGGGACCAGGAGGTGGTCGTGGTGGAACCCGGCCAGGACATTGCAGCTGACGCCGGCGTCCGTCAGGGCACTCGCCACGGCGGCGGTGAGGCCCACGGCTTCCAGCGCCGAGTGGATCTCCAGCGTGATCCAGGCAGCCACGAAGTCGTAGGGAAGGCCCAGCCGGTCGGCCTCCGCACGGGGCAGGACGACAGTCAGCCCTTCAGCCTCGCGGACAGCCGCCTCAAGATGGCCCTCCAGGGTCCTGCCGTGGGGCCAGAGGACATAGACGTACTCGCCGTCGCGCTGGACGGGGTGCATCCCCGCCAACAGGGACTGGAGGTTCTTTTCGGCGGTCATGAGGCCAGTCTAGGAGGCGGGTCCGGCGGGGCCACACAACGCAAACGGCGGCTGCCCCCTTTCGGGGACAGCCGCCGTCGTGCTTGGGGCGGGAAGCCGGTTACTTGGCCTGGGCCGAGACCGGTTCCTTCGGCTCCACCACGGAGGCGCCGGCGGCCGGGGCCGCGGGCGCAGGGGCCGCAGCGGGCTTGGGTGCCGGGGTGGCGGCAGCAACGAAGGCGCCGCGCGGGTTGTCCAGGTCCAGCAGCTGCGTGGTGTCGCGGCCGGCGAAGAAGGCAATGATCCAGTTCAGGACCACACGGAACTTGCGCTCGAACGTGGGCATGGCCATGCCGTGGTAACCGCGGTGTGCCAGCCAGGCCAGCGGGCCCTTCAGTCCGATGCGGCCCAGCAGGTTGATGTTGGCAACGCCCTTCCACTCGCCGAAGCCGGCCACAGCACCAAGGTTCTTGTGCTTGTAGTCCTTCAGCGGCTTGTCCCAACGGGAGGCCCACAGGTTCTTCGCGAGGCGCTTTGCCTGGCGGAGAGCATGCTGGGCGTTGGGGACGCAGGTGCCGTCAGGCAGGCCCTTGCCAGTGAGGTCCGGAACGGCCGAGATGTCGCCAGCAGCCCAGGCGTTCTCGACGATGCCTTCGTCGCCGCCGATGCGCAGGTCCGGGAGGACGCGGACGCGCCCGCGGGGTTCCAGCGGGAAGTCGGTGGAGCGGACCATGGGGTTGGCCTGTACGCCGGCGGTCCAGACGAGGGTGTCGGCTTCGAATTCCTGCGCCGGGCTCTTGTCCGGGAGGTTGATGAGCTTCAGTGCGCCTTCAGCGCTGTCCAGCGAGGTGTTGAGCAGGACCTCGATGCCGCGGCTGCGGAGGTGCTCCACAACCCACTCGGCCTGCGGGGCCGTGACCTCGGGCATGATGCGGCCCATGGCTTCAACCAGGACGAAGCGGACTTCCTCCTGCTTGACCCGGGGGTTGTTGCGGACAGCGGCGCGGGCCATGTCCTCCATCTCGGTGATGCATTCGATGCCTGCGAAACCGCCGCCGACAACGACGAAGGTGAGGGCCTTGGCCCGGGCCGCAGGATCGGTCATGGTGGAGCCGAGCTCAATGCGCTCGAGGACTTTGTTGCGCAGCGCAACGGCTTCCTCGATGGTCTTCAGGCCGATGCCCTTGTCCGCGAGGCCCTTGATGGGGAACGTGCGGGTGATGGCGCCGGCAGCCAGGACGACGTCGAAGTAGGGAACCTCGAAGGTCTCCCCACCGTCGGACGGAGCCACAACCGCGGTGCGGTTGGCGTGGTCGATCGCGGTGACGCGGCCCTGGATCAGTTCGGACTGCTTGAGGTGCTTGCGGTGGGACACCACGGCATGGCGGGCCTCGATGTTGCCGCCTGCCACCTCGGGAAGGAACGGCTGGTAAGTCATGTAGGGCAGCGGATCAACGACGGTGACGATGCCACCTGCATTCGCGATCTTCTTCTGCAGTTTGAGTGCTACGTACAGGCCGACGTACCCGCCGCCGACGACGAGTACCCTGGGACGGTCCTGGAGCTGTGGGGTGGTTGCCATGCTTTCAAGGATAGCCCAGTTTGTGAAAATCTTCACTAACTGCGTCAGGTGCCCGTAACGCTACGGCTTCCGCTCGGAATCCACCTTGTCCAGGACCCCCGTTTCGGTATCGTCACGTGCCAATGCGGGGTTCCTGGCCGCCCTGGTTAACTGGACGGCGGCCGCGGCGATGATCGCGAGGAACAGGAGCGCGAATCCAATGACGACGGCGGCGCTGATCGCGCTGTCCCGCTGCGAGGGAGCCTCGGCCGCGGGCACAGTCGCTTCGGGAAGCGTGGGCACCGCGCTGGGGACGTCCGCGGTGGGCAGCGGCGCAGGGGTGGCCAGGTTGCCGCGGCGGTGGACCCGGATCCATTCGGCCACCGAGCCCAGCGGGTTGCTGGAAGTCTCGGGCACGTCATCCTTGAGCGCGGCCTCGGCGTTGAGGATCCCGTAGCCGTACAGCGGGTCCTTCCCCGGAACGCCGGCATCCTTGGCGGTGGTGACAATGCGGTTGATGACCTGCTCGGCGCTCATGGACGGCCATTTGGACCGGATCAGCGCTGCAACCCCCGAGACAATGGGCGTGGAACCGGACGTTCCCGCCCATTCCGCGTAGCCGCCGCCCGGAAGCCCGCCCAACAGATCCTCGGCCGGGGCCGCGACGCCGATGCTGATGCCCTGGGACGACGCGTCCACGCTGGCCGTGTTCTTGCGGTCCAGTCCGGCAACCGTCAGGACACCGGGGATGGTGGCGGGCGCGCCCACCTGGATGTTGCCACCCACGCGGTTGCCGGCGGCCGCCACGATGACAACGTCCTTTTGTTCGGCGTAGAGGAAGGCGGCGTCCCAGCTCTGCGGCCACTGCGGGGTGGTGCTGCCGAGGGAAATGTTGATGACCTTGGCGCCGTTGTCCACGGCCCAGCGGACAGCCTCCGGAATCTGGTCCTGGTCGCTCTTGCCCGAGGGGTTGGTGGACCCCAGCCAGGTGGAGACGGAGAGGATCTCTGCCTCCGGGGCCACACCCACGATCCCGTCCGGCCCCTGGGTGGCAGCACCGGGCGAGGGCTTGGGGCTGGCGGTGGCAGGCTGGTGGCCGCGGCCGGCGAGCATGGTGGCTACGAGGGTGCCGTGTTCCGGCTTGGAGCCGACGCTCTTCTGCCCGTCAGGCTGGCCGGCGCCGGAGGCGTCGAAGCCTCCCACCACGGCGCCTTTGAGGTCCGGGTGCTGGGCGTCCACGCCGCTGTCGATGACGGCGACCTTGACGCCGGCACCCTTGGACACCTCCCAGGCCTTGGTGATGCCGGACTCGGCGAGCCAGTATTGCTTGTCGCGCCAGTCGTCGGCGTGGGCGGCCGGCGCGGTCACGAGGCCGGCGCAGAGGCAGCAGGCCACCAGGACAAGGGCCAGCACCGCCGACCCCGACCTCCGGAGAACGGATGCAGGTGAGGAAACCATGGAATCAGCCGATGCTCAGGGCAATGCCGTCAAGGATGTCGTGTTCACTCGCCATTGCGGTGGTGACCCGGCCGTCTGAAAGCCGGTTCACCTGCTCCAGGATGCGGCGCCACACCAGTCCCCCGGCGCCGATGACGTCCACCCGCCCTGGGTGCATGTACGGCAGCGCCGCACGGTCGGCGCGGACCATGCCCAGGAGGTCCGACGACGCGTCCCGCACCGTGTCGATGGGCAGTTCGGCGCCATGGATGGCGTCCGGCGAGTACTCGGTCAGTCCGAGGGCGTGCGCCGTGATGGTGGTGATGGAGCCTGCAACGCCGACGACGGCGGTGGCGCGTTCCAGCTGGACCTCACGGCCGGCGAGGGCAATGGCTTCGTCTACGTCGGCTTCCGCGGCGGCGATCTGTTCGGGGGTTGGCGGATCATTTCGCAGGTGCCGCTCGGTCAGGCGGACGCAGCCGATGTCAACGGACCGGGCCGCGGTGACGCCGGCTCCGGTACCCAGCACGAACTCGGTGCTTCCGCCGCCGAGGTCAACCACCAGCACCTCGTGGCCGTCCAGGATGGGCAGGACGCTGCTGGCCCCGGCGAAGGACAGCGCGGCCTCTTCGTTTCCGGAGATGACCTCGGGGGCCACGCCCAGCAGGTCGCGGATGCCATCCACGAAGACGTCCCGGTTCCGGGCGTCCCGGCTGGCGGATGTCGCCACGAACCGGATCTTTTCAGCGCCGTGCCGGTGGATGAGCTCCGCATAGTCAGCGGTGGCCGCGAAGGTGCGGTCCAGTGCTCCCTGGGTGAACTCCCCCGTCGCGTCCACGCCTTCCCCGAGCCGCACCACGCGCATTTCCCGGACGACGTCCGTGAGGCGGGGGGTGCCGGTGCTCCGGTCGATGTCGGCAATGAGCAGGCGGATGGAGTTGGTGCCGCAGTCGATGGCGGCCACACGGGTCATTCCGGAGCCTCCGTGGCTGTGGCGGACTTCCGCACCGGTGCCGGCCGGCCCACGATGCCGGGCAGGCCCTGGGGTCCGTGCCGGCTGAGGTCCTTCGACGGTGCCTCTCCCGTGGAGTCCCAGGCGCCGTCGCAGTAGCAGCGGTCCGCGGTCCACCAGTCCTGGATGCGGCCCAGTGCCTCGTCCCCCAGGGGGTTGACGCCGGGTCCGGCGGCCAGGGAGTGGCCCACCAGGACGTGGAGGCACTTGACGCGGGTGGGCATGCCGCCGGCGGAGACGCCGGCGATTTCGGGGACGGCGCCGATCCCGGACCGCTCCCCGATGGCATCGCGGGCGGCAAGGTAGGCCTCATGGGCGGCGCGGTAGCCCGCGGCAAGCTGGTCGTCGGCGGCGAGTTCGCCGTTCATCTCGTTCATGACGCCGGCTGCCTCAAGCCGTGAGACGGCGGACGTAATGACGGGGTGCGTCAGGTAGAACGTGGTGGGGAACGGGGTGCCGTTGCCCAGCCGCGGGGCGGTGGCCGCCACGAGGGGGTTGCCGCAGACGCAGCGGGCAGGAATTTCCACCACATCGCGGACGGGTCGTCCCAGCTGCCTGCTCAATACGTCCAGGTCATGTGCGGATGGTTGGCGGGAGTTCTCCCGGGCGGCTGCCGTGTTGTTTTCCACTGTCGCGGGCCGTCCTTCCTGTTGCGTTTATTCAGTCGCCGCGCGCGTGATGGATTCCCACAGGGAATCCACCCACGGCAGATCTGCGGGGTCTTGGGCGGCTGCGGCACCGGGCTGTCCGCCGGTTTCGTCGGCGGGCAGATCGCTGCCGAATACCCAGTAGCCGGTTTCGCCCGGCATAACCATGTTAATGCGGTCGCGGGCCTGCTGCTTCACGTAGTTGGGGTCCTGCCACCGCGAGACCTGCTGGCGGAGGGCGTCCCCGGCGGCCTGGCGTGCGGCGATGTCCGCGTTGAGGGCGTCGATTTCGGCTTTTTTGTCGAAGAAGACCTTAACCGTGGGCGCCAGCAAGGTGGTGATGGCAATCATGACCACGGCCAGGGCCAGCATCCGTCCGGAAAACGCCTTGGCCGGGACGGGCTGCTGGTCCTCTTCCGGGGATGGGGTACCGCCCTTCGGACCGGCCTTCCCGGCAGCTGCGCCGCTCCGTGCGGTGCCCGCCGCGGCGGTCTTGGCCTGCGCCGGGCCGCTTCCGGCTCCGCTGCGGGTTCCAGCCGGGCTGCCCGAGTTCCTGCCTGCCGCTGATGAGCCCGCCGCGCCGCCCGGAGCGTGACCGGCGCCGTCCTTGCCGGAACCGAAGTGCGCCCTGATGACGTCGGCACCCTGCGCGTGCCCGGCGTCGGACGTGTCCTTGGCTGGGCGGTTGGGGGCGACCTTGGGAACTTTGGGACGGCGGGTGGCCATGACACTCCTGAATCGCGGCCTGCCTGCGGCCGCCACTGTCTGTGATGATCCTTTGTTGCCACAGCGCGGTTGATCAACAACATGCGCCGGGCAACAACCGGGCGGACGGGCTGCTGCAGAAACAGCAGCGGTGGCTATGGTCTTTCAACCATAGCCACCGCCCGTTGGATTACGCGGGTACTAGCCCTTGAAACGCGGGAACGCGCTGCGGCCGGCGTAGCGTGCGGCGTCATCGAGTTCCTCTTCGATGCGCAGCAGCTGGTTGTACTTGGCGACGCGCTCGGAGCGGGCCGGGGCGCCGGTCTTGATCTGGCCGGCGTTGGTGGCCACCGAGATGTCGGCGATGGTGGTGTCCTCGGTTTCGCCGGAGCGGTGCGAGGTGATGGTGGTGTAGCCGGCGCGCTGGGCGAGGCTGACGGCGTCCAGGGTCTCGGTCAGGGAGCCGATCTGGTTCACCTTGACCAGCAGGGAGTTCGCGGTCCGGGTGTCGATGCCGCGCTGCAGGATGGACGGGTTGGTGACGAAGAGGTCGTCACCCACCAGCTGGACCTTGTCGCCGATGGCGTCGGTGAGGGTCTTCCAGCCTTCCCAGTCGTTCTCGTCCAGCGGGTCCTCGATGGAAACCAGCGGGTAGTCCGCAACGAGTTCTGCGTAGTAGGCGCTCATTTCGCTGGCGGACAGTGCCTTGCCTTCGAACTGGTAGGCGCCGTCCTTGAAGAACTCGGAAGAGGCGACGTCCAGGGCCAGGGCGATGTCCTTGCCCGGGGTGTAGCCGGCGTTCTTGATGGCTTCCTGGATCAGGTCCAGCGCTGCGCGGTTGGACGGCAGGTTGGGCGCGAAGCCGCCTTCGTCGCCGAGGCCGGTGGAGAGGCCCTTTTCCTGCAGGACAGCCTTGAGCGCGTGGTAAACCTCAACGCCCCAGCGGAGGCCCTCGGAGAAGGTCTCAGCACCCAGCGGGACAACCATGAATTCCTGGATGTCGACGTCGGAGTCAGCGTGCGAGCCACCGTTGAGGATGTTCATCAGCGGCACGGGCAGCACGTGGGCGTTGGGGCCGCCCAGGTACTTGTACAGCGGGAGGTCAGCGGAAGCTGCGGCAGCGTTGGCAACGGCCAGGGAAACACCCAGGATGGCGTTGGCGCCCAGCTTGCCCTTGTTCGGGGTGCCGTCCAGGTCCAGCATGGCCTGGTCGATGCTGCGCTGGTCGGTTGCGTCGAAACCGGTGAGGGCGGGAGCGATCTGGTCGATCACGGCGTCAACGGCCTTCTGGACGCCCTTGCCGAGGTAGCGGCCCTTGTCGCCGTCGCGGAGTTCGACTGCCTCGTGCTCGCCGGTGGATGCGCCGGACGGAACCGCTGCGCGGCCGATCTGGCCGTCAGAAAGCAGGACCTCAACTTCAACGGTCGGGTTGCCGCGGGAATCGAGGATCTCGCGGGCGTGGATGGCATCGATAAGCGC
This sequence comes from Pseudarthrobacter sp. 1G09, assembly GCF_050038305.1. NCBI lineage: Bacteria > Bacillati > Actinomycetota > Actinomycetes > Micrococcales > Micrococcaceae > Pseudarthrobacter > Pseudarthrobacter sp. 1G09. The sequence goes on along the minus strand of NZ_CP188306.1, from coordinate 1,453,676 downwards.
CATGAATTTGCTCCTTATGGGCGATTAACGGGGGGATGTGGCAGAAAAACTCGACGTCCTCGTCAGGAAACAGCGTAGTCGAGAGTGGTGGAGGTTACGGAAACCTCACCACCGGCGGACGTCATGATGGTGCAGGGTCCGGCCCTTCCGGGTTCCGGCTGGCCTGCTGCTGGTAGTGCCGCACGGCCCCGCGAAGGGCGCGTTCGGCATCGAACCCGCCGGCGTGGGCGGAACGGACGACGGCGAGAAGCAGGTTTCCGAGCTCCTCCTCCGATGCGAAGGGGCCGGCTTCGATCGCGGCGGGCCCGGCGTCAATTGCTGCTGGCGCGGCTACGCCGGCCCTCGCAGCGCGGTCGAGCGATTTCTGTGCCCTGGCGAGGGCCGGCAGCGCCTGCGGAATGCCCTCGAACGGGTCCTTCCGCTCCGGCTTTTCGGCCCGCTTAACCGCGTCCCACTTCTGCACGATCTGTTCCACGGTGGCGGGAAAGCTGTCCTGCAGGGTGCCGTCCGGGCGGAAGACGTGCGGATTGCGGCGGATCATCTTGGCACCCAGGCCGCGCGCGACGTCGTCGAACGTGAACGCGCCGCGCTCCTCCGCCAGCCGGGCGTGGAGGACCACCTGGAGCAGGACGTCGCCCAGCTCGCCAAGCAGCTCACTGTCCGGGTGCCCTTCCTCGATGGTCTCGGCCACCTCGTAGGCCTCCTCGAGGAGGTACTCCACGAGCGATGCGTGGGTCAGGGCTCCCATCCACGGGCAGTGCTCCCGCAGCTGCGCGATGATCCCCAGCAGCTCCCCCACCTCGGAAGCCCGCCCGGAGACCCCTGCTGCCGTGGGCCCAGTGACAAGCCGGTTTACCGGGGTTTCAGCCAAGGTTGGCGTAGGCGTCGTTGATGTACTCCACCAGCGCTTCCTTTTCCTCGAGCGGCAGGAAGGCGGCTTCGGCCGCGTTCAGGGTGAGCTCCAGCAGGTCATCGAGATCGTAGTCGAACGTCTCCACGAGCAGCTCGAACTCATCCGTCAGGGTGACGCCGCTCATGAGGCGGTTGTCGGTGTTGATGGTGACGTTGAAGCCCAGCTGGTACAGCATGTCCAGGGGGTGGCTTTCGATGCCCTCGCCGAAAGCGGCGATTGCTCCGGTCTGGAGGTTGGACGACGGGCAGATTTCCAGCGCGATGCCGCGGTCCCGGATCCAGCTCGACAGATCGCCCAGCGTGACCAGGCCCACCGTGTCTTCGGATTCGGAGTCTTCGTCAAATTCCACCGTGACGTCCTCGGCGATCCGGACGCCATGGCCCAGGCGCAGCGCGCGGCCGTCCACGAGGGCGGACTGGATGCTGTCCAGGCCGGCCGCTTCGCCGGCGTGGACGGTGGCGGGGAAATTTTGCTGTGCCAGGTAGGTGAAGGCGTCACGGAAGCGGGACGGCAGGAAGCCGTCCTCGGCCCCGGCGATGTCGAAACCGACCGCGCCCTTGTTGCGGTGGCGGACGGCCAGCTCGGCGATCTCCTGGCCGCGGTCAGCATGGCGCATCGCGGTGATGAGCTGCCCCACCTGGATTTCGCGGCCGCTGTCGCTGACTGCCTCGACACCGGCTTCGAGGCCCTCCTGGACCGCTTCGACTGCCTCGTCGAGGGTGAGCCCCTTCTGGAGGTGCTGCTCAGGCGCCCAGCGCACCTCGCCGTACACCACGCCGTCGTCCGCCAAATCCTCGACGAACTCCTTCGCTACCCGGACCAGGCCTTCGTGCGTCTGCATCACGGCCACCGTGTGGTCGAAGGTTTCGAGGTAGCGGACCAGGGAACCGGAGTCCGCGGACTCGCGGAACCATTCGCCCAGGGCCACGGGATCGGTGGACGGGAGCTGGTGGCCCACGGCCTCCGCCAGTTCGATGATGGTGGCCGGACGGAGTCCGCCGTCCAGATGGTCGTGCAGCGACACCTTCGGCAGGCTCTTCAGGTCGAAATCGATGGCAGGGGCTTCGTCAACAATAGGCTCAGTCACGTTCCCACCTTAGGGTGGGTGCCGGTTCAATGCCAGCCGCTAGGCGGCAGTGGGTCCGCCGTCCTTGGCTGCCGGTGCGAGCAATGCCGGACCGCCGGTTGAGCTGTCCCGGGCGCCGGAGGGCCCGCCGTCCAGCCACTCGTCCACTTCCGTGGCGTCCTTGCGGGCCAGGTGCTTGTGCCACCAGCGCAGCATGTGGTCCAGGAGGACACCCAGGACGATGGCGAACACCACGGCGATGCCGGCGCTGAGCAGCGGGTTGTGGTGCAGCCAGGGGAACGAACTGGCCAGCAGGCCGATGCCGATGGAGTAGCCCACCCAGGTGAGGCAGGCGAAGGCGTCAAGGACGAAGAAGCGGCGGTGGCCAAAGCCGGTGCTGCCCGCCACGTAGTTGACTGCCACCCGGCCCCAGGGAATGTAGCGTGCGGTGAAGATCAGTACCGCGCCGCGCTTATCCAGTTCATAGCGTGCCCAGCTGAAGACCTTCCGGACCCTGGGCCTGCGCATCCACTTCCACCGGTCCAGGCCGATTTTGCGGCCGAGCATGAAAGCCATGTTGTCGCCGGCCATGGCGCCGATCAGCGCGGTGGCACCAAGGATCCACATGTTGGGTTCGCCACTGTGCCGGGAGAAGGCCGCCAAGGCGACGATGAGGGTCTCACTGGGGACCACCATCGCGAAGCCGTCCACGAAAAAGAACACCAAGAGGACCGGGTAGATCCACCACTGGCCCGCTGCATGGAGCACGGCCTCATTAATAAACTCCACGCAGTCTTGCTCCTAGACAAAAATGCCGCTGCCATAGCGACGCAGCCAAAGCGGAAATCGTTCCTAAGTGTCCCACGGCGGAGGCGTCGTTCGCTACGCCCCCGCCCCGGGAACACCACTGCAACGCTATCCCGGCAGCGCGTGCGCCGGCGTCGTCCCAGCGGCTGATCTTGGCGCCGTCCGGGCCTCCTCCCCCGGGTGGAGACGGGGTGCCGCGGAAGCCGATGCCGCGGGACGGATTCAGGCTTCGGGTTCGCGAATCCGGTCCACGACGTTGGGCTTGCCCCTGAGCTTGTTGATCACCAGGTCCACGATGATGCCCAGCGCCACGGCGCAGACGATGGCAATGGCGGCGCCCAGGAGGTGGTTCTCCTCAAACCACTGCCCGAAGAACAGACCGATACCCACCGAGTAGGCCGCCCACAGGGCTGCGGACAGGCAGGTCAGGCCGACGAAACGCAGGTGGTGGTAGTGGGTCACGCCGGCCGTCAGGTTGACGGCAACGCGGCCGATGGGGACAAACCGCGCCACGAGGATCAGCGAGGCCGGCCGCTTGCGCAGTTCCGCGCCGGCCCACCGGAATGCTCCCTGCATGCGCTGGCCGCGCATCCAGGCCCAACGGGTGGTGCCGACTTTCCGGCCAATCAGGTAGGCGATGTTGTCCCCGGCGAACGCGCCCAGCGCAGCAACGGCCATCAGGACGTAGGGGTTGGGTACGTCCGCCGTGGCGGCCACGGCCGCGAGGCCCACCACCACTGATTCGCTGGGGATGGGAGGGAAGAAGCCGTCAATGACGCAGCAGGCCAGGACGAGGAAGAGTACCCAGGGTTGTCCGGCTGCGGCGAGGATGAAGTCATTGATGGCCTGCATAGCTTTCTATGCTATTCGGTCGATGATCAACTGCTGTGCGGGCCGCGAACCCTCCGGTGCAATCACCACTGCATGCTCGAGCGCTTCCTTTGCCCGGTCGAAACGCTCGGGGGTGTCCGTGAGCAGGGTCATCAGCGGTTCGCCTGCCCGGACCACTGCACCCGGTTTGGCGTGCATGCGCACGCCTGCGCCGGCCTGCACGGCATCCTCCTTGCGGGCACGTCCGGCGCCCAGGCGCCAGGCGGCCACGCCCACGGAGAGGGCATCCAGTTCCACCACGACGCCGTCGGCCGGAGCGTATATCACCTCCGACTCCCGGGCCACCGGCAGCTTCGCGGCGGGGTCGCCGCCCTGGGCCCGGATCATCCTGTTCCAGACGTCCATGGCGCGCCCGTCCTTGAGCGCCGCGGCCGGATCGGCGTCGCGCACTCCTGCGCAGGCGAGCATTTCCTCGGCGAGCCTGACGGTCAGTTCGACGACGTCGGCCGGGCCGCCACCCGCCAGCACCTCCACCGATTCCTCAACTTCAATCGCGTTCCCGGCGGTCAGGCCGAGCGGGGTGCCCATGTTGGTCAGCAGTGCCACGGTGTTCACGCCGGCGTCCTGGCCCAGGGCCACCATGGTTTCTGCCAGCTCGCGTGCCTTGGCCTCGTCCTTCATGAAGGCGCCGCTGCCCACCTTGACGTCGAGGACAAGCGAGCCGGTGCCTTCGGCGATCTTCTTGCTCATGATGGACGAGGCAATCAGCGGGATGGCTTCCACCGTGCCGGTCACGTCGCGCAGCGCATACAGCTTCTTGTCTGCCGGGGCCAGCCCTGCCCCGGCGGCGCAGATGACCGCACCAACATCCTGGAGCTGGGCAAGTATTTCGTCGTTACTCAGGGACGCCCGCCAGCCGGGGATCGATTCCAGCTTGTCCAGGGTGCCGCCGGTGTGGCCCAGGCCGCGGCCGGACAGCTGCGGGACGGCGACGCCGAACACCGCAACCAGCGGGGCCAGCGGCAGGGTGATCTTGTCTCCCACGCCGCCGGTGGAGTGCTTGTCCGACGTGTATTTCAGGCCGCCGTCGGGGCGGCGAAGGCTGGAGAAGTCCATCCGTTCGCCGGATGCGATCATCGCGGCCGTCCAGCGCGCAATCTCGGTGCGGTCCATGCCGTTGAGGAGGATGGCCATATTCAGCGCAGCCATCTGCTCATCCGCGATGACGCCGCGGGTGTAGGCATCAATGGTCCAGTCGATCTGCTCCGGGCTCAGCGTGCCCCTGTCCCGCTTGACGCGGATGATGTCGACGGCGTCGAATGCTTCGGCAATGGTGTCCGTTGCGCGGGTCTCTGTCATCGGGTTTCCTCCAGGTGTTCGGGACCGAAGGCATCAGGAAGGACCTGGTCCATGGTCTTGATTCCTTGGGTGGTCATGAGCTCCATGTCCGGAGCACGGAATTCGTACAGCAACTGCCGGCAACGGCCGCACGGCATCAGCACGTTGCCGGTGCCGTCCACGCAGTAGAAGGCACGGAGGCTGCCGCCCCCGGTCATCTGGAGGTTGCCCACCAGGGCGCACTCGGCGCAAAGAGTCAGGCCGTAGCTGGCGTTCTCCACGTTGCAGCCACTGACGATCCGGCCGTCCCCGGTAAGGGCCGCAGCCCCCACCGGGAACTTGGAGTACGGCGCGTAGGCCTTGCGCATGGCGTCGACGGCGGCCGCCTCCAGCGCGGACCAGTCGACAGTCTTCCCCACGCCGGTCAACCCTTGACGTACGGTATGCCGCTGGCCGCCGGCCCCCGGGACCTGCCCACCAGGCCGGCAACGGCCAGGACGGTCACCAGGTACGGGAGCATGGCCATGAACTGGCTGGGAACCGGGGTGCCAATAATGGTGACGATGCTCTGCAGGTTGTCGGCGAAGCCGAACAGCAGGGCTGCGAAGAAAGCTCCGATGGGGTTCCACCTGCCGAAGATGAGTGCTGCCAGCGCGATGAACCCGCGGCCGCCGGAGATCTCCTTGGTGAAGCTGTCGATGGCCACCAGGGTGAAGAACGATCCGCCGATTCCGGCCACCGCACCGCCCAGGGTGACGTTCCAGAACCGGGTGGCGTTGACGTTGATGCCGAGGGTGTCGGCGGCCTGGGGGTGCTCGCCCACGGCGCGGACCCGCAGCCCCCACCGCGTCTTGAACAGGCCCACCCAGACCACCAGCACTGCGACGTACATCAGGTACCCCACCAACGACTGGCGGAACAGGATGGGTCCGATGATGGGAACCTCGGACAGGATGGGGATCTCGATGATGTCCAGCCCCGGCGGGGAGTTGAACCGGGCTTTGTCTTCCTGCATCACGGTGCTGAAGAGGAAGCCGGTGACGCCGGAGACGAGGACGTTCAGGACCACGCCAACGATGATCTGGTTGACCAGGTACTTGATGCTGAACAAGGCCAGCACCATGGACACCACGGCACCTGCAACGGCCGCGGCAGCCAGGCCGATGAAGGGGTTCTGAGTCATGGTGGCAACAATGGCCGCGGTGAAGGCGCCACCGAGCAGCTGGCCTTCGATGGCGATGTTGACCACGCCGACGCGTTCGCACAGGACACCGGAGAGCGAACCGAACACCAGCGGCACGGCCAGGGTGACCGAGCCGGCGATGAGGCCCGCCAGCGAGATACTGGGGGTGCGGGCGCCGCCCACCACCCAGATCAGGAACGCGGCCACGAACAGGACAATGAACGTAACAGTCAGCCAGCCGGGGGCAGGGCGCCCCTTGGTCTTGAGGTAGACGGTGTAAGCGGCGAGGGCCAGGAGCAGCACCGACAGCACGATGCCGCCGCCAAAGGCGTTGACCTCCAGGGCGGGCAACTGGAAGAAGTCGCTTCCCGTGGAGACGCCGAAGCTGGCCGTCTTGTTGGGGCCGAGGAGTCCGAAGAACACGAGGGCAATCAGCCCGAACGCAGCCAGCAGGACGGGCGTCTTCCAGCTCACCGGTTTGGCGGAGGTGGCTGCTGCGCCGGTATCCGCCGCGGCATTGTCCGGCTGCGGGTTGCCCGGCCGGGATGAAACTGTTGTGCTCATGCTGCACCTCCGGTAGTGGCTGCCTTCGTGGACTTCGCGGCGCGGGCGGGCTTCTTCCGCCGCGGGTTGAGCCCGAAGACGGCGCGCACCAGCGGCGGCGCAGCAATGAAGAGGACGATCAGCGACTGGACCACCAGGACAATGTCGATGGGCGTGCCGGTCTGGATCTGCATCTGGACGGCTCCGGCGCGGAAGGCGCCGAACAGCAGCCCGGCTGCGAAAGTGCCCCACGGCGTCGAACGCCCCAGCAGGGCGACGGTGATGGCGTCGAAGCCGTAGGTGGCTGCCACGCCGTCCGTCAGGACTTTTTCGGTGCCGGCCACCTGGGCCACGCCGGACATGCCGGCCAACCCGCCGGCGATGGCCATCACCAGGATGGTGGAGCGGGACACGTTGATGCCGGCGGTCTGGGCAGCTTTGGGGTTGGCACCCACGGCGCGGAATTCGAAGCCGACCGTGGACCGGTTCAGGAGCCACCAGACCAGGAAAGTGGCGCCGATGGCGAGAACGAAGCCCAGGTGGAGCCGGTACTGGCTGCCGAAAATCTGGGGGTACACGGCGGACGGATCCAGGATGGGTGAGATGGGGTTCGACTCCCCCGGGCGTTGGAAGGCCGGGGTGTTCAGCAGGTACCGCAGGAAGTACAGGGCGATGTAGTTGAACATGATGGTGAGGATGACCTCATGGGCTCCCGTGCGGGCCTTCAGCACGCCGACGAGGCCGCCCCAGAGCGCGCCGCCGATGATGCCCGCCACCAGGACCAGCAGCAGGTGCAGGCCCAGCGGGAGGTGCAGTGCGAAACCAACCCAGGCGGCAAGGATGCCTGCCACGATGATCTGGCCCTGGGCGCCAATGTTGAAGAGCCCTGCCCGGAAGGCAAGCGCCACTCCGAGGCCGGCGGTGATCAGCGGCGTGGCGATGGTGAGGGTCTCCATGAACGGAGCAAACTGGGCTGCCACACTGTTGCCGCGGGGGTTGAACACGGCCCCTTGGAACAAAGCGATGTAGGAGCGGGTGGCGGCGTTCCAGACCGCGGTCAGGAAGTCGGCGGGGCGGGCGAAGAAGTAGCTGGCTGTGGAGGCCACCCGCGTGTCGGTGCTGGCAATGAGCAGGCCGCCGATGACGAGGGCCAGGAACACTGCCAGGACTGACACCATGCCGCTGCCGGTGAAGATCTTGCGGAGCAGCGTGTCAGGGCCTCCGGGCAGCTGGCCGCTTTGGGCGCTGGCAGGGACGGCCGAGGGGCCCATGGCGCCGCCGGCCGTGTCCACGGAGACGACGGCGGCGGTTTCCTCGGCGGCAAGGTTGGCTTGGTGGGGCTTGGTTGGCTGGGTGACACCCTGCTCTTCGCCGCCAGTTCGTTTGGGGGGATGCTGCTCAGACATGGTCGCCTCCCTCGGCGTTGGAGGTGGGGGCCGGGCGGCTGGCGGCCGGCTGGGGTTGGGCCTGTTCATCGGGGTGGATTCCGGCCATCATCAGGCCAAGGACGTCGCGGCCGGTGCCGGCGGGAACGATGCCCACCAGCTTGCCCTTGTACAGCACGGCGATGCGGTCAGCGAGTTCCATGACCTCATCGAGTTCGGTGCTGATGATCATCACCGGGGTGCCCTGGTCGCGTTCGGCGACGATGCGCCGGTGCAGGAATTCGATGGAGCCGACGTCCACGCCGCGGGTGGGCTGGGAAGCGATGAACAGGCGCAGGGGGCGGGAGAGCTCCCGGGCCATCACCACCTTTTGCTGGTTGCCGCCGGACAGTGTCCCGGCGGCCGCAGCTGCGGAGGGCGTGCGGACATCGAATTCCTCGATGCGGGCTTTGGCGTTTTCGAGGATCCTGGCCGGGCTCATGCTGATGCCCTTGGCGTAGGGAGGTTTGTCGTAAAGGTCCAGGACCAGGTTTTCGGCGACGGAGAAGGTTCCCACCAGGCCGTCCACTTTGCGGTCTTCGGGGACGAATCCGACGCCGGCCTTGAGGACCTCCTTGACCGAGCGGCCCAGGAGTTCCTTGCCGTCGAGGGTGATGGACCCGGACACCCGCTCCTGGAGTCCCAGGATGGCCTCGGTGAGCTCGGTCTGGCCGTTGCCCTGGACGCCGGCGACGGCCAGGATTTCACCCCGGGCGATGTCGAAGCTGAGTCCGTCCACCACGTGCTGGCCGTTGTGGGCGATGACAGTCAGGTCCCGGACCTCAAAGGTCTTCTCCTGCGGCTTCGCTGGGGCCTTTTCGAGGGTGAGGCTCACGGCACGGCCCACCATCATCGAGGCAAGGTCCGTGGTGGAGGCCGAGGGTTCTGCCGAGCCGACCACCTTGCCGCGCCGGATAACGGTGATGGTGTCCGAGACTTCCTTGACCTCACGCAGCTTGTGGGAAATGAAGACGATGGAGGTGCCGCCGGCCTTGAGCTGCCGCATGATGTCCAGGAGTTCGTCGGTTTCCTGCGGGGTGAGGACGGCGGTGGGTTCGTCGAGGATGAGGACCTTGGCGTTGCGAACCAGCGCCTTGATGATCTCAACCCGCTGCTGGACGCCAACGGGGAGGTCTTCCACCAGGGCATCGGGGTCGACGTCGAACCCGTACTGGTCCGAGATTTCCCGGATCCGGCGCCTGGTTTCGTCGAGGTTGAGGAAGCCCGCCGCCTTGGTGGGCTCGGCACCCAGGGCGACGTTTTCGGCGACAGTGAATACCGGGACAAGCATGAAGTGCTGGTGCACCATGCCGATGCCGGCCGCCATGGCGTCACCCGGGCCACGGAAGGAGACAGGTTTGCCGTCGATGAGGATTTCGCCGTCGGACGGCTCGTACAGTCCGTAGAGCACGTTCATCAGGGTGGACTTACCGGCCCCGTTTTCGCCCAGCAGGCAGTGGATCTGGCCGGACTCAACCACCACGTCGATGTGGTCGTTGGCGAGCAGGGTCCCAAAGCGTTTGGTGATGCCTCTGAGTTCAAGTTTCAAAACTCTGACCAATCTCGAAGCGTCCGGTGATCGACCGGACGGGATATGTGGCTGCAGCTCCAGCCTAGTGGGTGCAGCCGTCGGAGAACCGGGCGGTGGCCCGAAAAAGGGATGCCAGCAAAAAGCGCCACTGCCGGCCAGTCAGGGACGGGCCGGCAGTGGCGCCAAGTGCGGGGTCAGGCCTTCGGGCTCGCGGCGGATTCGACCTTCAGCTTGCCGTCCACGATGTCCTTCTTGATCTGGTCCAGTTCAGACTTCAGGTCCGCGGGAACCTGGGAATCGAAGTCGTGGAACGGGGCCAGCTGCACACCGTCGTTGGCGAGGGTGCCAACGTACGGGGTGTTGCTGAACTTGCCGTCCTTGTCTTCCTTCACCACGGTTTCCACGGCCTCGCCCATCTGCTTCATGACCGAGGAGAGCATGATCTCCTTGTAGTCCGGGGCGGTGAGGAAGCCGTCGGAGTCAACCCAGATCAGCTTGACGTCCTTGCCGGCGTTCTTGGCTTCCTGCAGGGCGGCACCTGCACCCTTGCCCACGGGCCCCGCCACCGGCATAACGATGTCAGCGCCCTGGTCCAGGAAGTTCCGGGTGAGCTGCTTTCCGACGTCCTGCTTTTCGAAGTCGCCGGTGAAGCTGCCGTCCTGGGCGTCCTTGTTCCAGCCAAGGAGCTTGACGTCCTTGCCCTTCTTTTCGTTGTAGTACTTCACGCCGTCCGCGTAGCCGTCCATGAAGATGGTGACGGTGGGGATCTTGATGCCGCCGAAGGTGGCCACGGTCCCCGTCTTGGTGGTGCCTGCGGCGAGGTAACCGGCCATGAACGCCGCCTGCGCGGTGTCGTAGATGATCGGCTTGACGTTGCTGATGGGCGTCTCGTAGCCGAAGTCGATGATGGCGAAGTGGCTGTCCGGGTTGGCCGTGGCCTGCGCCTTGGTGGCATCGCCCAGCAGGAAGCCTACGGTCACGGTGAGGTCGCAGCCGGCGGTCACCATGGCACGGAGGTTGGGCTCGAAGTCGTTGTTGGTCTTGGATTCGACCTGGTTGACCTTGATGCCCAGGTCCTTCTCCGTCTTCTTCAGGCCCTCATAGGAGGACTGGTTGAAGGACTGGTCATCGAACCCGCCGGAGTCGGAGACGATACAGCCGGTGTAGTCACTGGCACCGGCGGACGAGGTACTTCCCGGTTCGGGGGCCGCGCCGCAAGCTGTCAAAAGAAGGGCCGAGGCGCTGACGGTAGCCAGGCCAGCCATTGAACCGCGCTTCATGCGTGCACGCAGTGATGTCATCAAGATTCCTCCAGGATGCGAGAGTGGCGCTACGGCACGAATTCAATGAGTGTCCGTTTCTGCACTGAAATTCTGTTGTCACTGATGCCCGCAGCATGCGCCGGAGCGCACTGATGCCATCACTTTAGTGGCCTGCGCCACGTGCCCCTAGCACGCTGGCGCCACTTCCCGGAGATTGTTTACAAGTTGTTACCAAGCAGTAGGGGTGCCGCGGATCCGCGACACCCCTGGTGCTTGGTGAGGTTGGGGCTTCGGCCCTACAAGCGGACCAGCATCTTGCCCGTGTTGGCTCCGTCCAACAGGTCCATGAAGGCCTGCGGTGCGTTTTCCAGCCCGTCCACCACTGTCTCGTCGTAGCGGACCGTTCCATCATTGAGCCAGCCTGACATCTTCTCGGCGAACTCTGCAGCGTGCTGCCGCTGGCCGCCCACCAGGAAGCCGCGCAGTGTGAGCTGCTTGCCGATGGCCTGCATGAGGTTATGCGGTGCGGGGGTGGGCTCGGTGGAGTTGTACTGGGCGATGGCTCCGCACATGGCCACCCGGCCGCCAACGTTCAGGACCGACAATGCGGCTTCGAGGTGTTCGCCGCCCACGTTGTCGAAGTAGACGTCGATGCCCTGGTCGCCGGCGGCCTTTTCGAGCTGCTCGCGCACGGGGCCGTCGTGGTAGTCGAAGGCAGCATCGAAACCGAGTTCGAGGAGCCTGGCCACTTTGGCAGGTGAGCCTGCGGAGCCGATAACGCGTGAGGCGCCCATGGCCTTGGCAATCTGGCCCACGAGCGAACCGACGGCACCGGCGGCGCCGGAAACGAAGACGGCGTCCCCTTCCTTGAACTCGGCCACTTTGAGCAGGCCTGCGTAAGCGGTGAGTCCGGTCATGCCCAGGGCACCCAGGAACGCCGAGGCGGGAGCCAGGTCGGTCCGGGCCGGGGAGGCTGTGCTGCCGTCAACCACGGCGTATTCACGCCAGCCAAGGGAATGCACGACGACGTCGCCTTCCTTGTGTGCGTCGGAACGGGACGCGATGACCTCACCGACGGCGCCGCCGTCGAGCGCTTTGTCCAGCGCGAAGGGCGCGGAGTAGGACTTGACGTCGTTCATGCGTCCGCGCATGTAGGGATCAACGGAGATGAACAGGTTCCGGACCAGGATCTGGCCTTCAGCCAGCTCCGGAAGCGGCGATTCGGCCAGGCGGAAGTTCTCCGGGACAGGCCGGCCGACGGGGCGGGAAGCGAGCTGGATTTCACGGGTTGCTGCGGGAATGGTGGTGGTGCTCATGCTGCGTACTCCAAAACTTTGAGTTCGACGGTGATGTTGCCGCGGGTGGCGTTCGAGTAAGGGCAGACCTGGTGGGCTTTGGCCACCAGGGCCTCGGCCGTTGCAAGGTCGAGTGCGGGAAGGGCGATTTCCAGTTCGGCGGCAAGGCCGAATCCTGCCCCATCGTCCAGCTGGCCCAGGTGAACCTTGGCGGCGACGGCGGAGTCGGTCAGGTCGGCGCGCTCCTTGCGGCCCACCAGGCGGAGTGCCGAATGGAAACAGGCTGCGTAGCCGGCAGCGAAGAGCTGCTCAGGGTTGGTTCCCTGGCCGCTTCCACCGAGTTCCACCGGGCTGGCGAGGCCCACTTCGAGCTTGCCGTCGCTGGACCGGGCGCTGCCGTCCCGGCCCTCGCCGGACGCAAGCGCTTCTGCTGTGTAAAGGGTCTTCACGTGGATGACCGCCCTTTCATGGTTGGTGTCTGGGTAAATTTTTGGGCTCGCGGGAGCGTTGTGGCTGTGAAGGTTTCAGACCGCGTCGTGGAGGGCCGCGGTGAGCTTGCTAAGGGTTCCGCGCAACTGCTCAAGCTCTCCGGCCGTTAGTCCTGCGGCGTCAGCCAGTCGCTGGGGAATGGCTCCGGCCTTGCTGCTCAGGTCCTTCCCGGCGGGCGTCAGATGGACGGCCACGCGGCGCTCGTCAGCTCCGGAGCGGCGGCGTTCCACCAGGCCCAGGGCTTCGAGCCGCTTCAGCAGCGGGGACAGCGTTCCGGAGTCGAGGCCGAGTTCGTGGCCCAGGTCCTTAACCCCCCGCGGCTCGTTTTCCCACAGCACCAGCATGACGAGGTACTGGGGGTAGGTCAGTCCCAGTTCCTCCAGCACGGGGCGGTATACGGCCGTGGCGGCGCGGGATGCCGAGTAGAGGGCGAAACACACTTGCCGGTCGAGGCGGGGAGCATCAGTCACAACCACAATGCTAGTCCACAATTCAATTGTGCACAACTTACTTTCGCTTGCCGCTCCCCCGGACGCGCAAAAAAGCGCGACGCCGGCACTTTGGTAAGTGCCGGCGTCGCGCCTTCATCATGTCTGCGTGGGCCAAACGGTGCGGCCAGGATTTCCCCCTGCCGCCCAGCCGGGAACGCGGCCTACAGGTCGCGAATGGTGCGCAGGGCCGCGCCCGTCAGCACCTGGATCCCGAGACCCAGCGCACGTTCGTCCAGGATGTAGTCCCCGCGGTGCAGGTCGTATTCCTCGCCGCCCGGCGTCTTGGTGCCCAGCCGCATCATGGCGCCCGGCAGTTCGGCCAGGAACCAGGCGAAGTCTTCCCCGCCCATGGACTGCGGGGTGAGCACCACAGCGCTCTCGCCGATTTCGGCGCGGGCGGATGCTTCGATGAGGGCGGTCTCATGCTCAGAGTTCACCACCGGCGGCACTCCCCTGGTGTGCTCAAGCCGGACGTCCACGCCGTACGGCGCCGCCACCTGGTGGACCACCTCATCGAGCAGTTCACCGGCCGCGTGCCAGGCCTCACGGTCCAGGCAGCGCATGGTGCCGGCCATGTAGCCCACCCCGGGGATGGCGTTGGGGGCGGAACCGGCGGAGATCTGGCCCCAGACCACGGAGACGCCGCTGCGGACATCAACCCGGCGGGACAGCACGGCGGGTACATTCACGGCGATCTGGGCCAGCGCAAAGACGAGGTCTTCGGTGAGGTGCGGACGGGAGGTGTGGCCGCCGCGGCCGGACAGCTCGATCCGGATGGTGTCCGAGGCCGACGTAATGGCCCCGATGCGGGTTCCGATCTTGCCCACCTCGATGCGGGGGTCGCAGTGCAGGGCCAGGATCCGGGGCACACCGTCCAGCACCCCCTGCTCGATGCAAGCATGGGCGCCGCCGGGCATCGTTTCCTCGGCCGGCTGGAAGATGATGCGGATGGTGCCGCCAAGGGGCGACTCCTGATGCATGCGGTGCAGGACCAGGGCGATCCCCAGCATGGTGGTGGTGTGGACGTCGTGGCCGCAGGCGTGCGTTACACCGTGGTTCCTGGACGCGAACGGCAGGCCGGTTTCCTCGATGATGGGCAGGGCGTCGATGTCCCCCCGAAGGGCCGTGGCGATGGGGCCCTCACCGACGTCCACGGTGAGCCCGGTCCCCTCGAGCCGGCGCGGCGCCAGGCCTGCAGCTTCCAGCCGCTCGGCCAGCTTGTCAGTGGTGCGGTACTCCTTGAACGAAAGTTCCGGATGCGCGTGCAGGTCCCGGCGGAATTCGATCAGTTCCGGCAGGAGCGGCTCCAGCCACGGAGCCACCAAAGCGGTGGGTTCGGCTTCAGTAGTGTAATTGCGCACTGCTTCACTCTAGCGATCGTGGCCGCAATAGCGTCCATCACAGTCGCCGCGTTACATCCCGGGCACCGCTGGTGCCCGGGATGTGGGCCGCGGCGTCCTAGAGGACGTCGGTATCGCCGCTGGCCTTGAGGGCGTCCACGGCGGCCTTGACCCGCTGCGAGTTGGCCATGGTGGTGACCAGGAGGGCATCGGGCGTATCCACGATCACCACGTCTTCAATGCCGATCAGGGCAATGACCCGCTTGGTGTCCGTGACCACCACGCCGCTGGAGTTCTCCGTGAAGACGCGGGCCCCCTCGCCCAGCACCGTGACGTCATCCACTTCCTTGGCGGAGTTGAGCCGGCCCACGGAAGCAAAGTCTCCGACGTCGTCCCACCGGAAAGTTCCGGGCACGACGGCGACGTCCCCGGCTTCCGCGGCGGGTTCGGCCACGGCGTAGTCGATGGCGATCTTCGGCAGCGTGGGCCATACCCGCGCCGTGACCTCATCCCGCTGCGGGGTGTCCCAGGCGCGGGCGATCTCCTGCAGCCCCCGGAACAGTTCGGGCTGGTTGGCTTCCAGGTGCTTGAGGAGCAGCGCCACGGGAGCGACGAACATACCGGCATTCCAGACGTAGTTGCCGCTGTCGACGTATTGCTGGGCCACCGTCTCGTCCGGCTTTTCCACGAACTCCACCACGTCCTGGGCGCTGGGCGCGCCTTCAACGCGGAGCACCTGGCCTGAGCGGATGTACCCGAAGCCCGTGGAAGGGTGCGTGGGCTTGATGCCGATGGTGACGATCTTCCCGGCGGCTGCGGTGTAGATCGCCTCCCGGACTGCTTCCTGGAAGAGCTGGTCCGGGCTGATCACCTGGTCCGCGGCGAAGGATCCCATGATGGTGTCCGGATCCCGTTCGTGCAGGATGGCGGCAGCGAGTCCGATCGCGGCACCGGAATCCTTGGGCTCGGATTCAAGCACCAGGTCCGCGTCCTGTACCTCCGGAAGCTGCCTGCACACTGCATCGCGGTGCGCCTTTCCGGTGACCACCAGCATCCGGTCCCCCGCAAGCGGTTGGAGCCGGTCATAGGTGGCGCGCAGCAAGGTGCTGCCCGAACCGGTGAGATCGTGAAGGAACTTGGGAGCTGCGGCTCGTGACAGGGGCCAGAGGCGGGTCCCCACACCGCCAGCCGGAATCACCGCGTAGAAGCGGTCAAGAGGTGATACCGGGCTTGTCACTTTGTCTGTACTCATCAAGGCCTACTTTAGCCGAACGGGTGCGGTTGCCCGCGTAGACGGACCCGCGCCAGGGACCCCGCCCGGGAGCAGGACAGCCGCATTCAGAGCAAGGCTTTGTGGCGTTTGTCTCATAAATTCAGAAAAACCGCGCCACTGCTGGGCAGCAAGATGCTCCTAAATTGAATAAGCTGTGAGCGAAGCCTAGATTTAGGCCTGAGCTACGAGTGCTCTCGCAGCAGGCGTTCCCCCCGCGTGGATCTCATGCCAGCGCCGCTGTGTTGCAGGGAGGTTTATCAGTGCCGACAAAACCAGCTGGCACCTTGTACCGCGGCCGTGAAGGCATGTGGTCTTGGGTAGGACACCGTATTACCGGTGTAGTGATCTTTTTCTTCTTGTTGGTCCACGTCCTGGACACAAGCCTGGTGCGCGTGTCTCCGGAGGCGTACACCGCCGTCATTGGCGCCTACAAGAATCCGCTGATGGCGCTGGGTGAGACCGGTCTTGTCGCTGCAATCGTGTTCCACGCCTTCAACGGCCTGCGCATCATCGCGGTGGACTTCTGGAAGAAGGGCGCCAAGTACCAGCGCCAGATGCTCTGGGCAGTCCTGGGCCTCTGGGTTGTCACCATGGTCGCCTTCTCCATCCGCCACCTGTCCCTCGCCCTCGGAGGTCACTAAGCCATGACTGCAACCATCGAGAGCCCCCGCAGCGGGCGGATCGCACCCCAGTACCGCCGCAACGGCGGAAGCCGTGGCAACTTCGAGATGATCGCCTGGCTGTTCATGCGCCTCTCCGGCGTGGTGCTGGTGGTCCTCATCTTCGGGCACCTCTTCGTGAACCTCATGGTGGGCGAGGGCATCCACGCCATCGACTTCGGCTTCGTGGCCGGCAAGTGGGCAGATCCGTTCTGGCAGTTCTGGGACCTTGCCATGCTGTGGCTGGCCATGCTCCATGGCACCAACGGCGTGCGCACCATCATCAACGACTACGCCGAGAAGGACTCAACCCGCCGCTGGTTGAAGACGGTCCTCTACTCGGCCACCGTGGTCATCATCGTCCTGGGCACCCTGGTGATCTTCACCTTCGATCCGTGCCCTGTGGTGGACGGCGTTCCGCTGCCTGGCGGTTTCTGCCCTGCCTAGCACCAGCATGATCCCGGGCCCGCGGGCATAAACCGCGGGCCCTGTTGTGCGGGGACAGCAACACGCCCCGTTTGTTTTATTGCGAATTTTGAGAGAAAGAGCGTCTGGTATGCAGGTCCATAAGTACGACGTCGTCATCGTCGGTGCCGGTGGCGCTGGCATGCGCGCCGCGATCGAATCCGGTCAGCGCGCGCGCACAGCAGTACTGACCAAGCTCTACCCCACCCGCTCGCACACCGGTGCGGCGCAGGGTGGCATGTGTGCAGCCCTTGCCAATGTCGAGGAAGACAACTGGGAGTGGCACACGTTCGACACCGTCAAGGGCGGTGACTACCTGGTGGACCAGGACGCCGCCGAGGTCATGGCCAAGGAAGCCATCGACGCCGTGCTCGACCTGGAAAAGATGGGCCTGCCGTTCAACCGCACGCCCGAGGGCCGGATCGACCAGCGCCGCTTCGGTGGCCACACCCGCGACCACGGCAAGGCACCCGTGCGCCGTGCGTGCTACGCAGCGGACCGTACCGGCCACATGATCCTGCAGACCCTGTACCAAAACTGCGTCAAGCACAACGTTGAGTTCTACAACGAGTACTACGTCCTTGACCTGCTGACGGTCGAAGAGGACGCAGTCCGCGAAGACGGCACCCCCTACAAGCAGAAGCGTGTTGCCGGTGTGGTCTCCTACGACCTCGCCACCGGCGAACTGCACGTATTCCAGGCCAAGTCCGTGGTGTTCGCTTCCGGCGGCGCCGGCAAGGTCTTCAAGACCACCTCCAACGCCCACACCCTGACCGGTGACGGCATGGGCATCGCGTTCCGCCGCGGCATCCCCCTGGAGGACATGGAGTTCTTCCAGTTCCACCCGACAGGCCTTGCGGGCCTGGGCATCCTTCTGTCCGAGGCCGCCCGCGGTGAGGGCGCCATCTTGCGCAACTCGGAGGGTGAACGCTTCATGGAGCGGTACGCCCCCACCATCAAGGACCTCGCACCCCGCGACATCGTGGCCCGTTCCATGGCCAACGAAGTCCGCGAGGGCCGCGGCTGCGGCCCGAACAAGGACTACGTCCTCCTGGACCTGACCCACCTGGAACCGGCGCACATCGACGCCAAGCTCCCGGACATCACCGAGTTCGCCCGCACCTACCTTGGCGTGGAGCCCTACACGGAGCCGGTGCCGGTGTTCCCCACCGCGCACTACGCCATGGGTGGCATCCCCACGAACATCGAAACCGAAGTCCTCCAGGACAACGACACCGTGATCCCCGGCCTGTACGCTGCGGGTGAGGTGGCCTGCGTGTCCGTCCACGGCTCCAACCGCCTGGGCACCAACTCGCTGCTGGACATCAACGTGTTCGGCAAGCGTGCCGGCATCTCCGCAGCGGAATACGCCAAGACGGCCCAGTTCGTAGAGCTGCCGGAGAACCCGCTGGACTACACAACGGAACTGCTGGACATCGCCCGCAACGGCACCGGCGACGAAAAGGTGGCGCAGATCCGCAAGGAACTGCAGGACACCATGGACGCCAACATGCAGGTGTTCCGCACCGCGGACACCCTGAACCAGGTCCTGCGCGACATCGCCTCCTTCGAGGAGCGCTACAAGCACATCAACGTGCAGGACAAGGGCAAGCGCTTCAACCTTGACCTCCTCGAGGCCGTGGAACTGGGCTTCCTGCTGGAACTGGCCAAGGTCATGACTGTTGCTGCCCTGCACCGTGAGGAATCCCGCGGCGGACACTTCCGCGAGGACTTCCCGGACCGTGACGACGAGAAATTCATGAAGCACTCCATGGCGTACAAGGATGACCACGCGCCGGCTGACGGATCGGCGGAAGCAATCGCCGGGATCCGGCTGGCCACCAAACCGGTCGTCTTTACCCGCTACGAGCCGATGGTGAGGAAGTACTAAGATGACCGCTGAAATCGCTGAGCCAGCCTCAAAGATTGAACTGCCTGCCGGCGTCGGCGGGGGCGGCGAAATCCCCACGTTCGATGTCCACATGCGCGTCCGTCGGTACAACCCGGAGGTCTCGGAAGAGGCCACTTGGGATGACTACCACCTCACCATGTACGGCACGGACCGCGTCCTGGACGCCCTGCACAAGGTCAAGTGGGAGATGGATGGCAGCCTGTCGTTCCGCCGCTCGTGCGCCCACGGCGTGTGCGGTTCCGATGCCATGCGCATCAACGGCCGCAACCGCCTCGCCTGCAAGACCCTCCTGAAGGACCTGGACACGTCCAAGCCCATCACGGTGGAACCCATCAAGGGCCTGCCGGTGGAGAAGGACCTGATCGTGGACATGGAGCCGTTCTTCCAGTCCTACCGCGAGGTTATGCCGTTCCTGATCAACAAGGGCCACGAGCCCACCAAGGAACGCCTCCAGTCCGCTGAGGACCGTGAGCGCTTCGACGACACCACCAAGTGCATCCTTTGCGCTGCGTGCACGTCCTCCTGCCCGGTCTTCTGGACCGACGGCCAGTACTTCGGCCCGGCGGCCATCGTAAACGCACACCGCTTCATCTTCGATTCCCGTGATGACGCCGGCGACATGCGCCTCGAGATCCTCAACGACAAGGAAGGCGTGTGGCGCTGCCGCACCACCTTCAACTGCTCCGAAGCATGCCCCCGCGGCATCCAGGTGACGCAGGCGATCGCCGAGGTCAAGCAGGCGATTCTCTCCCGCAAGATCTAAGGATCACCAGCGGACGACGGCGTCGCTCACCCCACGTGGTGAGTGGCGCCGTCGAACGTTAAACCCCCGTTGCCCTATCACTTAGGGTTCCCATTCCCCGGTTTGGGAGCCCGCAGTGATGGGGCAAGCCCGTTCGACAGGAAGGGGACACCGTGTCCCGCACAGAGAAGGTCACATTCGCCGGCTCCACCGGAGAGATGCTGTCCGGGATCATCGATATTCCGGAGGGCCCCGTCAAGGGCTGGGGTGTGTTCTCGCACGGATTCACCCTGGGCAAGGACAGCCCCTC
Organism: Pseudarthrobacter sp. 1G09; assembly: GCF_050038305.1. NCBI lineage: Bacteria > Bacillati > Actinomycetota > Actinomycetes > Micrococcales > Micrococcaceae > Pseudarthrobacter > Pseudarthrobacter sp. 1G09. The sequence goes on along the minus strand of NZ_CP188306.1, from coordinate 1,433,802 downwards.
CGCGTCCCGGATGTGCAAGGCCCTTGCGGACAGCGGCGTGGGCATGCTGCGGTTCGACAACCTGGGCCTTGGCGGTTCGGCAGGCGAGTGGTCTGCCGGCTCCTTCAGCCACAAGGTTGCCGACACGGTCAAGGCTGCAGAGTTCATGCGCAGCGAGGGCAAGGAAATTTCACTGCTGGTGGGCCACTCCTTCGGCGGTGCGGCAGTACTGGCCGCGGCCCGGGAGATTCCGGAGCTCGACGCCGTCGCAACAGTAGGTGCCCCCTTCTCGCCCAAGCACGTGGCCCACGTCTTCGACGCCGCCCTGGACCGGATCCTGAGCGAAGGCAGCGCGGAGGTGGACCTGGGCGGCAAGCGCGTGGAGATCCGCAGGCACTTCGTGGAGGACCTGGAAAACGCCGACCTCACGGACTGCATCCGGCAGCTGCACAAGCCGCTGATGGTGCTCCACTCCCCCACTGACAACACCGTGGGGATCGAGAACGCCAGCACGATCTTCCAGACCGCCCGGCACCCCCGGAACTTCGTCTCCCTGGAAGGCAGCGACCACCTCCTGACCGGCAAGGGGCAGGCTGCGCGGGCAGCCAGGATCATAGCGGCCTGGGCCGACCAGTACCTCGACGCCGCGCCCTGACCGGCCCCAAGCTGCTAGGGCTGGCCGGCCGGACGCTGACTACTTGCCGATGGCGGCCTTGCTCTCGCTGATCCACTGCTCGGCGGCCTTCTCCGGCGTCAGGCGCTTGAACAGCACGTCGGTGTTGATCCGCGCCGTAATCTCGGAGACCGCCGTCGAACCCGTGGGTCCGATGTAGGTGGGCGCGAAGTCCATTTTGCCGATCTCGCCGATGTAGGCGGCCTCCACTTTGCCCTGCGGGGTCAGGAGGTCCTGGATGGCCGTGCGCATTTCGGGGTTGCTCGGGACGCCGCGGTCGCTTTGGATGATCTTGGCGGCGGCCTGGTTGTTGACCAGGAAGTTCACCAGTTTGGCGGCGGCTTCGGTGTGCTTGCTTCGGGCCGAAATGGTGTAGAACTGCGACGACTGGAGCCAGATGCCCGGTGTGGGCTTTTCGCCGGGGAGCTTGAGGAGTTTGAGTTCGGCGCCGGAAGCCTTGCTGAGCGCTGTCAGGGAGTTGCTCCACGTGAGCATCATGCCGGCCTGGCCCATGCCCATGAGCGTTTGTTCGGTGCTGACACTGAGCTTTTCCACTGTTTCTGAGGCGTTGGGCGCGGCGCCGGACTCGCTGAGTTTGAGGGAGAAGTCGAAGTAGTCCTGGACTGTCTCCTTGGTGAGGCCAAGCTGGCCGTCCTGGGTGTAAAGGGACTCTCCCCGCTGCCGGGCGAAGGCGTCCAGGGAGTCGTGGGTGAGGACCGTTGCCGTCCCGTAGGTGCCCTTGGGGCTCTTCGCCGTCACGCTTGCCGCGGTCCCGGCGAAGTCTTCCCAGCTCCAGGTGGTGTCGTCCGGGAGCGGAACGCCGGCCGCCGCAAAGACTGCCGGATTCACCACGATGGCCAGGGCGTTGGCACCGGTGGAGATGCCGTACTGCTTGCCCTGGACCTGGCCGTTGTCCAGCGCCCCCTGGTCCAGCTTGGCGAGGTCGAGCTGACCTGACACCTTGGAGAGATCCAGCAGCGCTCCACGGTTGGCGTATTCGGCCGGGTAGGCGCCGCCCATGGTGATGACGTCCGGCGCATCGTTAGCGGCCACCTGGGTGGCGAGTTTGTCGAAATAGCCGCCGATGTCCCCGAACTCGGGCTTCACCTTGATGTCCGGGTTTGCGGCTTCGAATTCTGCGATGGCTTTGTTGGTGAGCTCTGCACGCCCCGCATTTCCCCACCAGGCGAACCGGATTTCCACCGGGCCGTCGTTGGCTCCGCCCGACGGTGCGGAGCACGCCGCTGTCAGTCCAAGCAGGCATGCAGCGCTGAGCATTGCAATGGATTTGCGAAGGCGGTGGGTACTGAGACGCGTCATTGGGCCAGCTTCTTCCCTCGTCAGAAAACGGTTTCGTGAAACGTATCATAAAGGGGTTGTCCGCCAACAGGCCCTGCCGCTTCCGGGGACGCCGGACGCGGGCTGTTCAGGTTTGGGGAATGGTGTGGCGGGCGCCAAGGATGGATTTGCGCGGCTTGTCCCCCGAGGCCAGGTCGGCTTCGCGGACGGCCGACCAGCCGGCCGAGACGAGGTACACCTGGCTGACGAAGTTGAACCAGATGAGCAGGCCGATGATGATGGCAAACGGCGCCAGGATGGGATTGCGGCCGGCACCGCCCAGCAACTCGGTGCTGAAGATCTGCAGCACCGTGGTGCCGATGGCGGCCAGGATGGTGCCTTCCAGCAGGGCGCGGCGGGAGAGCTTGAGGCCGCCCGCCAGCCGGAACATGATGAGGGCTGTCACCCAGCTCAGGACCAGCGGAACGGCGATTTTGATGAGCGTCGTCAGCGGGCCGGCCACAGCATCGTCCAGGTGCAGGACCTCAGATACCCAGCCTGCTGCCGTCCCGAAAATCAGCGACGCACCCGCGCTGATGACGAGGGCTACCCCGAGGAGGAGCAGGGTGCCCGCGTCGCGCAGCTTGAGGACCACCGGGTTGACCACCAGGGGCGGCAGTTCCATGACGCCGCGCAGCCCGTCCCTGAGCCCGTTGATCCAGCCCAGGGAGGTGATGATGGTGACGATGGCGGCGATGATGGCGGTGAGTCCCAGGCCCTGCGGGTTGAGGAGGTCCTGGGGGTCCACCAGCCCCGTTCCGCCGTCCACTTTCAACAGGCCCGGGGCACTTGAGGCCACGCTGCTGACGATGCTGTCCAGCAGTGCAGGCTGTCCGCGCAGGACAAGCCCCGCAACGGAGAACCCGGTGGCCAGCAGGCCGGTGATGGAGAAGAACATGTTGAAGCCGATGCCGGCGCTCATCAGCGGACCGTGCTGGAGGCTGTAATGCCTGAAGGCGCGCATGGGACGGAAGGCGTTCAGCCGGGCAAGCAGCCATTGGACCATGGCCAGGAGGGACTTGATCCCCCCGCCGCCGGACCGCCGCGCCTTGCTCCAGTCCATCCGCTTTTGGCTGACGGCCAGCTGAAGCTTGGCCCGCTCAGTGGGAAGAGGCTGCCCCGCCGGCTCGGGATGCCGCTTCCGCAGCACCGTCCGCGAATCGGGTGCCGGCGTCGTTGTCAGTTTCGGTCCCAAAGTCCAGCTCTTCCCGTAGCTGCCAGATGCCGTCTGCATCATGCTCGTAGAGTCCCATGCTAACCACGGGGAAGGTGGCCTTGTAGCTTTTCAACACCGTTTCCGCCTCATCGAGGCTTTCCGGGCTGACATCGTGGGCGATCGTGACGTGCGGGTGGAAAGCGAAGGGCAGGTCACGCTGCAGCGGTCCCTGCTGGAGCTTTTCGTGCAGCTCGACGCACTCGCCGAAACCCTCCTGGACCTTGATGAACACCACCGGTGAAATGGGGCGGAAGGATCCTGTCCCGGCGATGGTGACCATGAAGGGGCTTTGCCGGCGGGCCACATCCCGGACGTGGGCCAGGGTGGCCTCCCAATCATGGGTGGGGGTGGTGGTCACCAGCGTGATGTGCGCAGGCACCACACCGGCCAGCGGATCGCCGAAGGACGCACGCCATTGCTGGAGCTCTGCTGCGATGTCAGGCGGGAACCCGAGGATGACGCCGACGCTGGAAGACATGGTGCTAGCGGACTCCTGCGAGGCTGTGGGACGGCAGGAAGCCCATGCGCTCGTATACCTTGGCCATCGTTACGGAGGCAATCTCGCGCGCCCGTTCCGCGCCAAGGGCCAGCAACCGGTCCAGCTCGGCAGGATCGGCCATCAGCTCGTTGGTCCGGTTACGCAGCGGGGTGACAAAGTCCACCACCACTTCAGCGAGGTCTACCTTGAGGTGGCCGTACATCTTGCCCTCGTACTCGGCCTCAAGATCCGCCACCGGCTTGCCGGTCAGGGATGAGTAGATGGTGAGCAGGTTGGAAACGCCGGGCTTCTCCTCGGGGTCGAACCTGATCTCCGTGCCGGCATCGGTCACGGCGGACTTGATGCGCTTGGCGGCAATCTTCGGGTCCTCCAGCAGCTGTATGGCCCCGTTGGGGGACTCTCCGGTCTTGGACATCTTGGCGCTGGGGTTCTGGAGATCGTAGATCTTCGCGCTTTCCTTGAGGATGGTGGCCTCAGGGACGGTGAAGGTGTCGCCGAATCTCGTGTTGAACCGCTGCGCGAGGTTGCGGGTGAGCTCAAGGTGCTGCCGCTGGTCTTCACCGACGGGTACCAGGTCCGTCTGGTACAGCAGGATGTCCGCCGCCATCAGCGTGGGGTAGGCGAACAGCCCCAGGGTAGCGGTGTCTGCGCCGGACTTCTGGGTCTTGTCCTTGAACTGGGTCATCCGGGAGGCCTCGCCGAAACCGGTGATGCAGTTCAGCGCCCAGGCCAGCTGGGCGTGCTCTGGCACGTGGGACTGGACGAAGAAGATGCTCTTGTCCGGGTCGATCCCGGCCGCGATGTACTGGGCGGCCACGATGCGCGTGCGCTTGGCAAGCTCCGAGGGGTCGAAGTCCACGGTGATTGCATGCAGGTCTGGGATGAAGAACACGGCGTCGTATTCGGCCTGCATATCCACCCAGTTGCGGACGGCTCCGATGTAGTTGCCCAGGTGCAGGGAATCAGCGGTGGGCTTGGCACCGGAAAGGATGCGCTTCTTGGCGGCCGGGGTGGGCTGGAGTGTCATGCGTGAAACTTTCGGGGCTTAGAGCTGGTAGTCCACTACCAGCGGGGCATGGTCGGAGAAGCGGGTGTCGTACGTGGCCGCGCGGTCCACGACGGCGGAGGTTGCCGAGGCTGCCAGCGCCGGCGTCGCCAGATGGTAGTCGATGCGCCAGCCGGCGTCGTTGTCGAAGGCTTTGCCCCGCCAGGACCACCAGGTGTAGGGCCCGTCCATCTCGCCGGACATGGTCCGGTGAACGTCGTGCCAGCCGATCTCCTCGCCCAGGAACCGGTCAAAGTAGGCCCGCTCTTCCGGCAGGAATCCGGCCTTCTTGAGGTTGCCCTTCCAGTTCCGGATGTCCAGGGGCGTGTGGGCCACGTTGAGGTCACCCACCACCAGGGCATGGTCGCTGTGCTTGGACAGCTCCGGAAGCCTGGTGCTCATGGCGTCCAGGAAACGGTACTTGTCGTCCTGCTTGGGGGTGTCCACCTCACCGGAGTGCACGTAGGCACTGGCGACGGTGAGCTGCACGCGCTCCCCCGAGGCATCGGTCACGCGGAAGTCGGCTTCAACCCACCGGCCGGCGGTGGCAAAGTAGTCGTCGCCGATCCCGTTGCGGGTGGCAATGGGCTCTTCGCGGGAGGCAATGGCAACGCCGGCGCGGCCCTTGGCCTCGGCTTCGGCGTGCAGGATGTGCCAGCCTTCGCCCAGCAGCTGCCGGACAATGGCATCGGGCGCACGGACTTCCTGGAGGCAGAGGATGTCCACGCCGCGCGGCTCCAGCCAGGCGGCCATGCCGTTCTTGTAGGCAGCCCGCAAACCGTTCACGTTGACGGATGCGATGCGGAGGTGGTCCTTCTTCAATGCCGAGCTCACCCGCTCCACTCTAGTCGATGATGGTTCCGGCCACGGGCTCGCCGTTGCCGGAGGACCTGATCATGTCCCGCGCGTTGGTTGCCGTGATTTCAATCGTTTCAAGGGCCCGGTGGATGGTGTCCTGGTTGGCGGCTGCACCCTTGGCGCGCTCCTCCTCCACAACGCGGATCTGCACCTGGACGATCTTGAAGGAGTGGTCCAGCTTCAGGTCGCGGACCTCATCGGCCTGGCTGCGCTCGGACACCACGGTGGTTCCGCCATGGTCGGCCGCTGACTGTGTGGGACCCCGGCCGGCTGCGGTGGTGAAGGCATTCTGGGCCTCGCTGAGCTTCGCCCCGGCTTTCTTGGCCGCCTTCTGGATGCTGAAGACCACGAAGCAGGCGAGGGCCAGCCAGAAGAAGGCGATGACGGCGACAACCCAGCCCACGACGTCGTTCTGGTTTGCCGCGAAGATCACGGCAACGATGAACGCGGTCACCAGGACCATCAGTCCGGGTCCGCTGATGCGGAACATCGAGAAACCGCCCTTGGCGGCGTGGGGAGCTGAATTGGGGTTGCCCAGAGATTGCATGCACCTATTCTCTCAAATGGCCCGGCATGCTCCGGCCGCCTTCCACCCCCGGCGAACAGACCCATGTAAGTAGCAGCAGGTGTCGTTTAGACCGCCCTAAACGACATCTGCTGCTACTTGGTTGGGAGGGGGCTATTTCAGGAACAGGGCCCGCAGGCGGAGGGTGGTCAGGAGCATCCCCGCGGCGGTCATCACCAGGAAGTAGCCGATGTGCACCGCAGTGGCCGCCGTGAAGACGCCGACGCTGATCTGGCGCAGCAGCTCCACGCCGTGCCACAGCGGCATGGCCTGGATGAACCACTGGATGGGTTCCGGGTAGACGCTCAGCGGGTAGAACGTGGCGCTGAACAGGAACATCGGCAGCAGGATGAAGTTGATCCAGTCCATCTGCTGGAAGGTCTTGAGGAAGCTGGTGATTCCCATGCCCAGGCTCGCGAAGCCAAACGCAATGAGCACCGAGGCCGGGATCATCAGCAGGGCCCAGGGCGAGGTGATCAGCCCCATCACCCCCATCACGGCCGTGAAGCCGGTGGCGTAGAGCATGCCACGCAGGAGGGCCAGGAAGATCTCGCCGAGGGCAACGTCCAGCGGCCCCAGCGATGTGTACAGCATGCCCTGGTACAGCTTGGCGAAGTTCATCTTGAAGAACACGTTCCATGTGGAGTCGTACACCGCCCCGTTCATTGCCGAGACTGCCAGCAGCGCCGGGGCGATGTAGGCCGCGTAGCTGATGATGGTGCCATCGGGACCTTCAACGGCGCCGACGATGGCGCCGAGCCCCACCCCCATGGAGACCAGGAAGAGCACCGGTTCGAAGAACCCGGACAGCATCACCAGCCAGTTGGTGCTCCTGGTGGCCATCAGCCCGCGGGCAATGACGGCCCTGGCGTTGCGGGAGTACAGCGGGCCGAAGGTCCGGTCCCGGGCTGCCGCAGCCGCTGCGCCCGCCGGGCTTCCATGGTCCATGCGGGTGCTCACTGGCCCATCCTCAGGGCGAAGCGGCGGCGGGTCAGTGTCCAGCCCAGCGCCGCCAGGCCAAGGAGGACGGCGAGGTGCAGGAGCGTCAGCAGCGGCGGCTCCTGGTAGCCGTAGCTGAGGACCCGTCCCAGTTCGGTGCCGTGCCAGATGGGCGATATCCAGCCAATCCAGCGCACGGCCAGCGGAAGGGTGTCCAGGGGAAAGAAGGTTCCCGAGAACAGGAACAGCGGCATCACGATGAACCGCATCACCAGGGCGAACTGGCCCTTGTCCTCGGTGATGGAGGCGGAGTAAGCCATCAGCGGCAGTCCGAATGAAAGCCCTGTCAGGGTGGCCACAAGGATCCCGGCCCAGCCCCAGCCCGACGGCGAGGCGCCGAACAGTGCCACGGCAAGGAAGTAGATGGCGGACTGCAGCAGCAGGCGCAGCGTGACGGCCATGATGTGGCCGGCCGCAATCTGTCCGGGGGTCAGTGGCGAAGCGTGCGGGCCGTAGTAGGTGCGGCGCCACTTAAAGCCGTCCATCACCGGGAAGGTGAATTCGTTGGCTGCGGTCATCACGCCGGCGGACACCAGGAGTGCCGGGGCGATGAACGCAAGGTAGCTGACGCCGCCGAAGGCTGCGCCGCCCTGCCCGTCCACCAGCGTGGCCAGTCCCACCCCCATGGCGAACAGGTAGGCCACGGGCTGGCCTACGCTGTACATCACGATGGACCAGCTGTAGCCCTTCATCACGCGCAGCACCTGCTCCGCGTAGTAGAAGGCTCCCCAGCGCCGCGCCCTCGCGGCGGCGACTTCGGGGGCGTGGGCCTGCAGGGCATGCGGTCGCACACCGCGTGCGTCAGTCAACGAGGCTCCGTCCGGTGAGCCGGAGGAAAACGTCCTCCAGCGAGGACCGCCGGACCAGCGAGGTCAGCGGCCGCAGGCCGCGGTAAGCAACCTGCTCAAGGGCTGATTCGCCGTCGTCCGCGTAAATCAGTACCCGGTCCGGCAGCACCTCGAGGCGTTCGCCGATGCCGTCCAGCTCCGCCGCGATGGTGGTGTTCCGTTCGGAGCCGAAGCGCAGCTCCACTACCTCCCGTGTGGAATGCTCGCGGATCAGCCGAGCCGGCGACCCTTCAGCCATGATCCGCCCCTTGTCCACCACGATCAGCCTGTCGCACAGCTGCTCGGCCTCGTCCATGTAGTGGGTGGTGAGGATCAGGGTGACGCCCTGTTCCTTGAGCCGGAACAGGCGGTCCCAGAGGATGTGCCGGGCCTGCGGGTCCAGTCCGGTGGTGGGTTCGTCCAGCAGCAGGATCCGCGGTTCGTTAATCAGGGACCGGGCGATGGTGAGCCGGCGCTTCATGCCGCCGGAGAGGGCATCCACCTTGGATTTTGCCTTGTCCGTCAGCTGGGCGAACTCCAGCAGCTCGTCTGCCTTGGGTTTCAGGTAGCTCATGGGCAGGCCGAAGTAGCGGCCATAGACCAGGAGGTTGTCCCGGACCCTCAGTTCCTCGTCCAGGTTGTCCTGCTGCGGGACCACGCCCAGGTGCGCGCGCACCTCCGGGCCGTGCGTGTCCGGGTCCAGGCCCATGATGTCCAGGGTGCCCGAGGTGCGCCGGGTGACCCCGCCGATCATCTTCATTGCGGTCGATTTTCCGGCGCCGTTGGGGCCGAGGAGCCCGAAGGACTCCCCCGCGGGCACGGAGAAGGAAATACCGTTGACGGCCGCGAGGTCGCCGTACTTCTTGGTCAGGTTGTCGGCTGCGATGACGATGGGGCGCGACGGCGGGCTGCCGGACCGGGTGCCGGACAGCAGGAAAGCATCGTTGTGCACCCTCCGCACATTAGTTGAGGTACCGGGGATGTGGAAGGGCACTTGCAGTTTGGGGTTAACGGGCAACGGCGGCGCGGAACCTTTCGCTTGAAAAGTTCCGCGCCGCCGTCGTGCGCTCGTTCCCGGTGGCTAGCCGGCCGATTCGACCGAGCGTTCCGCGGCTTCGACCACGTTGGTCATCAGCAGGGCCACCGTCATGGGACCCACGCCGCCAGGGTTCGGCGAGATCCAGCCGGCCACCTCTGCGGCGGCGGGTTCGATGTCGCCGTGGACGCGGCGCTTGCCGGTCTCCGGATCGGTTTCCCGGGTAACGCCGACGTCCAGCAGGGCAGCGCCCGGCTTAACGTCCGCGGCCTTGACGATGTGCTTGACGCCGGCGGCGCCCACAATGACGTCCGCCTGCTTGAGCAGCTCCGACAGGTTCTTGGTGCCGGTGTGCGTCAGCGTCACCGTGGCGTTGACAGCCCGCCTGGTGAGCAGCAGTCCGATGGACCGGCCGATCGTGACGCCGCGGCCAACCACCACCACGTGCTTTCCGGAAAGGCTGTAACCGTTGCGTTCCAGCAGCTCGATGACGCCGCGGGGCGTGCACGGCAGCGGAGTGGTGATCTCCCCGTTGACGTTGAGCACCAGGCGGCCGAGGTTGGTCGGGTGGAGCCCGTCGGCGTCCTTCGCGGGGTCGATCCGCTCCAGGATGGCGTCGGTGTCCAGGTGCTTGGGCAACGGCAACTGCACGATGTACCCGTGGCAGTCAGGGTCCGCATTGAGTTCATCAATGAGGGCCTCGACGTCGGCCTGGGTGGCGTCAGCCGGCAGCTCGCGCTGGATCGAGTTCATCCCGATCTGCACGGACTGCTTGTGCTTCATGGAGACGTACAGCTGCGAGGCGGGGTCGGCGCCTACAAGCACAGTGGCGATGCCGGGGGTGACGCCCTTGGCCTTGAGTGCGGCCACGCGTTCGGTCAGCTCGGCCTTGATGGCAGCGGCGGTGGCCTTGCCGTCCAGGATCTGTGCGGTGGTGGTTTCAGTCATTGGTTACCACTGCTCGTGCTGGGGGTAGAGCGGGAAGTCGGCGGCCAGCTTGTCCACACGGGACTGGAGGGCTTCGACGTCGGCGCCGGTGCCTGCCTTGAGGGCGGTGGCGATGATCTCGGCGACCTCGGTGAACTCGGCGGCACCGAAGCCGCGGGTAGCCAGTGCAGGCGTACCGATGCGGAGGCCGGAGGTGACCATCGGCGGGCGGGGATCGAACGGTACCGCGTTGCGGTTGACGGTGATGCCCACGGAATGCAGGAGGTCCTCGGCCTGCTGGCCGTCCAGCTGGGAGTTGCGCAGGTCAACGAGGACCAGGTGCACATCGGTGCCGCCGGTGAGGACGGAGACGCCGGCTTCGGCGACGTCCGACTGGTTCAGGCGGTCGGCGATGATCTTGGCGCCTTCAAGGACGCGCTCCTGGCGCTCCTTGAATTCCTGGGTACCGGCAATCTTGAAGGCCACGGCCTTCGCTGCGATGACGTGCATGAGCGGGCCGCCCTGCTGGCCCGGGAAGACGTTGGAGTTCAGCTTCTTGGCCCACTGTTCCTTGGCCAGGATCACACCCGAGCGGGGACCGGCGAGGGTCTTGTGCACGGTGGAGGTGACGACGTCGGAGTGCGGCACCGGGCTGGGGTGCAGGCCTGCTGCCACCAGGCCGGCAAAGTGTGCCATATCCGTCCAGAGGAGCGCGCCCACTTCATCGGCGATGGAGCGGAACGCTGCGAAGTCGAGGTGGCGCGGGTAGGCGGACCAGCCGGCGATGATGACCTGCGGCTTCTCGGCGATGGCCTGCTCGCGGAGCTTGTCCATATCAATGCGGAAGTTGTCTTCCTCCACCTGGTAGGCAGCCACGTTGTAGAGCTTGCCGGAGAAGTTCAGCTTCATGCCGTGAGTGAGGTGGCCGCCGTGGGCCAGGGACAGGCCCAGGATCTTGTCACCCGGAGTGATCATGGCGGACAGCGCGGCGGCGTTGGCCTGCGCACCGGAGTGGGGCTGGACGTTGGCGTACTCGGCGCCGAACAGGGCCTTGACCCGGTCGATGGCCAGCTGCTCTGCGACGTCGACGTATTCGCAGCCGCCGTAGTAGCGCCGGCCCGGGTAGCCCTCGGCGTACTTGTTGGTCAGGACGGAGCCTTGGGCCTCCATGACGGCGCGGGGGGCAAAGTTCTCGGAGGCAATCATTTCCAGGGTGCCGCGCTGGCGGCCAAGCTCCTGGTCCAGGACTGCCGCGATCTCGGGGTCGAGCTCGGCCAGCGGCTGGTTGCTCACTGCTGTGGTTGAGGTGGCTGTAGTAGTCACGAAAAACTCCTGGCTAGGGAAACGGGCACTGCTAAGGTCAGGCTACCGGCTGGCGCACTCCCGCACCGCCTTGATGACAGGGCGTGAAAGCGCCCGGCAAGGTGCTGCTGCGCTGGCGCAGCAGCCCAAATCCGGCAAAACATGACCCTCGGCCCAGGCGTACGATCCGTGGTCTTCGTGATTGCCGCTCCCTGGTGGTTAGCCACCCAACGCCAGTTGCGACGCTCCCAGCCTACCAAAACCGGTACCCGCCGCGCGGGTAGGCTATTACGCGTGAATGAAGACCAGCTGAACCAAGCCTATGTACTGACCCTGTCCTGCCCGGACCGCCCAGGAATCGTCCACGCAGTGGCCGGCGCACTGCTGGTCGCGGGAAGCAACATCATGGATTCGCAGCAGTACGGCAGCCCGGCCACTGGCAACTTCTTCATGCGGGTGGAGGTCACCACCGCGGCTCCTGCGTCCGAACTGCGGGCAGCCCTGGAACCGGTGGCAGCGGCCTTCTCCATGCAGTGGAGCCTCAATACCGTGGGCGACAAGGTCCGAACACTGATCATGGCCAGCACCTCAGCCCACTGCCTCAACGACTTGCTGTTCCAGCAGCGCTCCGGCACGCTGCCCATCGAGATTCCCGCCATTGTTTCCAACCACCGGGACCTGGCCGGGCTGGCCGAGTTCTACGGCGTCCCGTTCCACTACATCCCGGTGACGAAGGACACGAAGGAGCAGGCCGAGGACAAGCTGCGCGCCCTGATTGCCGAGCACGATATTGAGCTGACCGTCCTGGCCCGCTACATGCAGATCCTTTCTGATGAGCTCTGCACCGATCTCACCGGCAAGGCCATCAACATCCACCACTCTTTCCTGCCGTCCTTCAAGGGTGCCAAGCCCTACCACCAGGCCCACGCCCGCGGCGTGAAACTTATCGGCGCCACAGCCCATTACGTCACCGCTGCCCTGGATGAGGGCCCCATCATCGAGCAGGAAGTCATCCGGGTGGACCACGCCCGGACTCCCGAGCAGTTTGTGCAGATGGGCCGCGACGTCGAGGGCCGCACCCTGGTCCAGGCCGTGCAGTGGCACGCGGAGCACCGGGTCCTGCTGGACGGCAACCGGACCGTGGTCTTCAACTAAGTAGCAGCAGATGCCGTTTTGAGGCCCCAAAACGGCATCTATTGCTACTCAGTTGGGTGGAGGGGTGGCTTAGGGTGAAGCCATGGCTCCCCTATACCCTTTCGGCGGTCACTCCCCCGCCGTTCACGAATCAGCGTTCATTGCCCCGTCGGCGTCCATCATCGGCAACGCCACCCTCGCCAAGGACTCCAGCGCGTTCTACGGCGTCTCGGTCCGCGCGGATACCGCCGCCATTACGGTGGGTGCCGGCAGCAACCTGCAGGACAACGTAGTGCTGCACGCCGACCCAGGCTTCCCCTGCACGGTGGGGGAACGGGTCAGCGTGGGGCACGCCGCCGTCGTGCATGGCTGCACCGTGGAGGACGACTGCCTCATCGGGATGGGCGCCACCGTCCTGAACGGCGCGGTGATCGGCACCGGTTCGCTGGTGGCGGCCGGCGCGGTGGTGCTGGAAGGAACAGTGGTTCCGCCCCGCTCGCTCGTGGCCGGGGTTCCCGCCAAGGTGCGCCGGGAACTGACCGAAGTAGAGTTCGACGGCGTCCGCGCCAACGCGTCGCGGTACGTGGAGCTCGCGGCGAAACACCGCGAGCTCCACCACTAGTCGAGGCTGATCGGACCCAGTTCATCCAGCAGGTCTCCCGGACCGGGATTGCCCAGGGCCGACGACCCGCCCAGGTGGTTGATGACACCCCACACCGCGTTCAGGCCGGTGGTGACGGCGCCCTCGGCCCAGCCCGCGGTGAAGGAGACGTCGTCGCCGGCCAGGAAGATGCCGCGCTGTGATTCGGGCAGCGTGTCCTGCTTGAAGTGCGTAAACAGCCGCTGCTGGTACCGGTACTGGCCCGGGAGGTTCGCCTTGAAGGCGCCCATGAAGTTGGGGTCGGCCTCCCAGGAGACGGTGATGGGCTGGCCCACGATGTGGCCCGCGATGTCCACGCCCGGGTAGATCTGCTCCAGGGAGTGCAGCATCAGCTCCACCCGCTCATCCGCGTCGAGGGCAAGCCACTTCAGCGCGTCGTCGTTCCAGGTGTACGAGAGCAGGATGACGGCGGGCTGGTCCGGGCCGTTGTCCAGCAGGTACGTGGCCCGGTTCAGCCGGTCCGTCAGCGTCATGGAGAGGACCTCGTTCCCCGTTTCCGGGTCGATGTCCTTCCAGAATGGCCGGTCCACCATGACGAAGGTCTTGGAGGACTGCATGTAATGGGAGCGTTCGATGGCAGTCCACAGTTCCGCCGGGAACAGCGCCTCCTCGGTATGGATCCGGGTGGACAGCAGCCACGACTGGCACGTGGTCACCACGGCCGGGTAGCTGGCCTCCCGGCCCCACCTCTCGCGGACCCGAAGGTTGCCGTCCGGGTCCCGGCTGATCTTTCCCACGGCGCCGCGGGGCGACCCTGAGTGCAGTGACGCCAGGGACGTGCCGGCAGGCCAGTGCACCAGGTCCGACGGCGCGTGCTGCCAGAGTGCCTCGGGCAGCCGTTGCGCTCCTCCGCGGATGAAGCGGTGCTGGTCGTCCGCGTCCGTGTAGACCACGCGCAGGATTTCCAGGATGGAGTTGGGAAAGTCGGTGTCCCAGCCGCCGGTGCCGAAGCCCACCTGGCCGAAAGCCTCACGGTGCGCGAAACCTGCCGCCTTAAACGAGTCGCTGGCGGCGATGAAGCCGTAGAACGTCTGTTCGTCCATCAGCGGGAGCAGTTCGTTCCAGAGTTCCTTGATCCGGGCGGTGTCACGCCGGCGGATGGCATCCTGCATCTCACCGAACTTCGCACCGTCGTTGACGGCTGCCTTCCAGGCGTCTGCCACTTCGCGGAAGAACGGCGGCAGGTCGCCCGGCTTTTCCGCGTAGTGCTTCTTGCCGGCGAGTTCGATCACCGTGCTGGATGTTGCGTCGGCCAGCGGGTTGGGGAAGTCCTGGGTTTCCAGCCCGAGCAGGTCCACGTAGTGGTAGAAAGCCTTGCCGGAGACGGGGAAGCGCATGCCACCCAAATCCGCCACGACGCCCGGCGCCGCCGGGAAGGCCGCGGTGCGCAGCCTGCCGCCGATCTGGTCCGCTTCGTAAACCACCGGCCGCAGCCCCAGCTTCATCAGCTCGTAGGCGGTGACCAGGCCGGAAAGCCCGGCCCCGATGACGGCGACTTCGGTGCCCAGCAGTTCATCCGGAACCGAGCCCAGGCCGCCGGGGTGGGCCAGGTAGTGGTCATAGCTGAACGGGAAGTCCGGGTTGAGCATGGTGACGGGCGCCGCCTGCTCCTCCGGATGCCGGGGAGCGTCTTCCGCCAGCGTTGAGGTGCTGGACGGATCGGAGGCGGGAAGCTCGGTAGCGGTGGTCATTGGATATCTGCCTTCGGGGTTGCTGCGTGCTGGTTGGAATGTGTCCGGGTTCTCGCCGGGAGGAGTGGTTCAGGACTGGTGGTTCACGGCTGGCACGTCCAGGTGTTCACTGCCGCCGAGGGCCGCCACTTTGGAGTTCCGGCGGCCATAGCCGAAGTAGGCAGCCACCCCCACGAGCATCCAGACCCCAAAGGTGATCCACGTGTCGGCGCCAAGGTTGGCCATCAGGTAGATGCACATGATGGCACCGAGGATCGGGGTCACGGGGAAGAACGGCACCCGGAAAGTACGTTCAAGCTCGGGACGGGCACGGCGGAGGTAGATGACCGCCACGTTTACCAGGGCGAAGGCGAACAGGGTGCCGATGCTGGTGGCGTCGGCCAGGGCGCCGAGGGGCACCAGGCCGGCGGTGAGCGCGACGGCGGTGCCGATGATCAGGGTCCCGGCAGCGGGGGTCCCGGTCCGGCGGGAGACGCGGCTGAAGACCTGTGGCACCAGGCCGTCGCGTGACATCGAGAGCAGGATCCGGGTCTGGCCGTAGAGGACCGTCAGGACGATGCTGGCGATGGCAAGCACGGCTCCGACGGCGAAGACCAGGGCGATCCAGGGTTGCCCGGTGGTTTCTTCGAGGATCTTCACCAGGGCCGCCTCCGTGCCGTCGAACCATCCCCACGGCCGGGCGCCGATGGCTGCCACGGCAACCAGGACGTAGATGGAGGTGACGATGAGCATGGAGAGCATGATGGCCCGGGGCAGGTCCCGCTTGGGATTGCGTGCTTCCTCACCGGCAGTGGAAGCGGCGTCAAAGCCTATGTAGGAGAAGAACACCCGGGAAGCTGCCGCGGAGACGCCTGCAGCACCCATGGGCAGGAGGGGATCGAAGTTGCCGGCGTTGAAGGCGGTGAAGGCCACCGCACAGAAGAAGAGCAGGATGCCAACCTTGACCGCCACGATGGCGGTGTTGATCCAGGCACTTTCCTTTGCGCCGCGGACCAGCAGGACCGTGGCGAGGAGGACGATCACCACGGCCGGAACGTTGACCATGCCGCCGTCGCCCGGGGGCTGCGAGAGGGCGTCCGGAAGGACTGCCCCGAAGACAGCCAGCGCCTCGTTGACGTACTGTCCGGCGCCCACAGCGACGGCGGCCACGGAGACCGCATATTCGAGGACCAGGCACCAGCCGCAGATCCACGCCATGCCTTCGCCCATGGTGGCGTAGGTGTACGAGTAGCTGGAGCCCGCAACCGGCACCAGCCCGGCCATTTCCGCGTAGGAGACGGCGGACAGCAGGGCGGCGAGGCCCGCAATCGCAAACGAGATCCAGATTGCCGGACCGGCCAGGGGAACGGACTCGCCCAGGATCACCAGGATGCCGGTACCCAGGGTGGCGCCCACGGAGATCATGGTCAGTTGCAGCACGCCGAAGCTCCGCACCAGCCGGGGTCCGCCGGTGCCGGCGTCCGCTTCAGCCGCCATCAGTGCGAGGGGCTTGCGGCGGAGCAGCTGCGTGCCGAGCGAGGGGCGGGCGGCCGCGCGGTCGGTCACCTGGCCTGGAAGTGTGGGCACAGTCATCGTTGACGTCCGTTCATGGGTCGGTGGATGGTTGGATTCCCCACCCCAGCGTAGGGGTGTGAGCGGCATCTCAATGGGGTGCAAAGTGACCTATAGTGAAAGCCCATGAGACATATTGCACCAATTTCCAGTGAGACGTCCCACTCCGCTCCAGAGCAGGACGCGGTAACCCTGGGCCGGTTCCTCGGAAAACTGCCCGCCGGTGTCACGGTGCTCCACGATGCCGGCAACGGCGGTGCACCCCTCCGCTGGGTGGAGCCCAGTGAGCTCGGGGATCCCACCCCGTACCTCCTGGACGGCGAGTTCGTCCTCACAGCGGGGCTGCCTTTCCTGCAGGCGGGGACGGGCAGCGGGCACGGCGGCCAGGAGCGCGGGGACTCCTCCCGCCCACCGGTGCCGGGAACGGTGGATCCGGCGCTGGCTGATGAGTACGTTGCCCGGTTGGTGGCTGCGGGTGTGGCTGCCCTCGGATTCGGGCTGGAGCCGTACTACGATGCCGTACCCGACGAGGTAGCCGCCGCGTGCCGGCGCCGCGGCCTGACGCTGGTGGAAGTCCCGGCCAGCATCCCCTTTGCTGCGCTTGGACTGGAGTTCTCCAAGCTCCTGGAATCGGGCAGCGCCCAGGCGTTCCGCCAGTTGGCCGAAACGAACCGCCACCTCATGCGGGCCGTCCTCTCGGCGCGCCCGGAGCACGAACTGCTGGCGGCCCTGGCGCAAAAGGTCCCCGTATGGGCAGCCCTGTTCGGGCCGGACGGAAAGGTCCGCGCCAAGGCAGGAGCCGTCGTCGAACTTTCCACCATGCAGCCCTTGGTCAAAAAGCTGCTCGCCGGCAGTGGACCCCGCGTTGAAACCGAGGCGCTGCCCGGGCATGGCCAGGTGCTGGCTGTGGGCCACCCGCTGCGCAGCAGCAAGGACGCTACCCTCGGCGGGCTGGTCCTGGGCACCGCCAAAGCGCTTACGCCTGCGCAAAACAGCGTGGTTTCCTCCGTGGTGGGACTGTTGGAGCTTCTTGTCCGGCAGCGGACCAGCGGTTCACTGGCGCCCAGCCAGCTGGCTACGGCGGTGTTGCTGCACCCCGAGAGCCTCGCCGGCGGCAGCACCCGGCAGCTGAACAGTGTCCGGGACCTGCTGGCCCAAAGCGTCTCGGGTACCCGGACCGGCCCCCTCAGGGTGGTCCAGGGCGTCCGGCTGGAGGGCGCGGTGGCGGACGGGCCGGTCCGGGAGCTGCTCCAGTGGCGGAGGCTTTTCGACACGAAGCTGGTGGAACTTACCGACTATGGCTTCGCTGCCATCACCCGGCTGAAGGTGGATGACCAACTGGTGGCCGAGGTGGAGCGGCTGGGCTGGGGCCTGGTGGTTGGCGGAACAGCCGAGCTCCCCGGCCTCCCGTCCGCGTACCGTAACGCAAGTGCCCTGCGCCCCCGCGTCATCGCCACCGGCCGGACGGTGCGGGAAGAGGAGCAGGCGTGGACTGTTGCCGGACTGCTCGGCGGCGGAGCCGGCAGCATGCTTGCCAGCCGGCTGCTGGCACCGGTCATGGCATTGGATCCGGAACGCAGGGACAGCCAGCTGGGGCTGCTGCGCTCCTGGTTGGGAGCGAACGGTAACTGGGACGCAACCGCGAAGGACCTGGGCCTGCACCGCAACAGTGTCCGGCGCCAGGTCAATGCACTGGCCGCACTGCTGGACACGGATTTCAGCCAGGCCTCCGTCCGGGCCGAGCTGTGGATCGCGCTCCAGTTCGTGGACTCCGTCAGCCCGTCTGGCACCTAAGAACTCAAGGGCGCCGCCGACCGGTCAGGTGGCCCAGCTGCGGTACAGGTCGGGGCGGCGCTCCGCCAGGTAGGGCACGCCGGCCCGCTCACGGCGGGGCGCGTCCGGGTCCAGTTCGGCGTACAGCAGTACCGGCGTCTCCCCTGCTGCGGCCAGCAGTTTTCCGTCCGGGCCGGCGATGACGCTTCCGCCGAGGAAACGGCAGCCGTCTTCCACTCCGGAATGGTTTGCGTAGGCGATGGCCAGCTGGCTTTCCAGCGCACGGGCCCTGACCAGGATCTGCGGAACGTCGTCGAACCCGTGCGCCAGGGCGGTCGGCACCAGGAGGAGTTCGGCGCCACCCGCGGCGGCCGCGCGCACGGCCTCAGGGAACTCCACGTCGTAGCAGATCACCATGGAGGTGGGGATTCCCTGGAAATTTACGACGGCGGGCTGTTCCGCGGCAGGAGTAAACGCGGCACGTTCGTCAGGGCCGAAGAGGTGGACCTTGCCGTAGCCAAGCAGCGTGCTGCCGTCCGTGTCCAGCAGGGTAGCACTGATCTGCCACTCCCCCTGCGGCGTGATCCGCGGCAAGCTGTAGACAAGCCCGATGCCGTGGTTGCGGGCGATGTCGGCGAGCCGGCGGTGGAGGCCAGGCAGTTCGGCGGGATCCAAGGCTGCCCGGACCCGGCGGGGGGCGTAGCCCACCGGAAAGAGCTCAGGGGTCACCAGCACTGCCGCGCCCGCGGCCGCCGCGTCCCGCGCCGCACTGTCAATCACTGCGCAGTT
Source organism: Pseudarthrobacter sp. 1G09 (assembly GCF_050038305.1). Taxonomy (NCBI): domain Bacteria; kingdom Bacillati; phylum Actinomycetota; class Actinomycetes; order Micrococcales; family Micrococcaceae; genus Pseudarthrobacter; species Pseudarthrobacter sp. 1G09. The sequence continues at coordinate 1,414,939 of NZ_CP188306.1, read as the reverse complement.
CACGTCAATATCAAGAACATCGGCATTTGCCTGCAGGAGTGCCAGCAGCACTGTTTCCACCTTCCCTACTCCGGACAGGCCCCAACTGGAAACCTTTGTCCCAGCGTAGCCACCGCCGCGAACCATCCCGCGGGACCATCTGCACCGTCGCCAAAGCGTGACGGGCCAATTGACCTACCGGCTCCAGCCCAGACACAAGATGACCCATGCGTTAACTTCTTGACTACAAGAGTGCAGATAGGGCAATGTTCTTAGCATGTCCGCCACCCCGCGCTCAACGAAGAGCAAGCCCAAGAACCCCGGCTCGCAATCCGCGTTGCGCCAACTTAACCAGCAGCGGATCATCGAAAGCCTCATGGGCGGTCCGTCCACCCAGGCCGAACTCGCCAGGCAGACCGGGCTCTCCACTGCCACGGTCTCGAACATCGTCAAAATCATGCTGGATTCGGGACTGGCGTCCACCGAGCCCATTACCAGCTCCGGCCGCCGGGCCCTGAATGTCCGGCTCAACAGCAACGGTGCGGTGGCCGTCGGCATCGACTTCGGCCGGCGGCACCTGCGGGTGGTGCTGGCCTCCCTGAGCTACCACGTTATCGCCGAAGAATCGGTCATGCTGCCGCTGGGCCACCAGGCCGAGGAAGGCATCCGGGCGGCGGTTGCCCTGCTCGCCAAACTTCTCGAGGAAAGCGGAACGGAACGCTCCTCGGTGGTGGGCGCCGGCGTCGGGATCCCCGGCCCCATCGACCGCCGCACCGGCACCGTGGCGCAGGGCGCCATCCTGCCGGAATGGGTGGGAATCAATATCCTCCAGCACCTGGAAGACACGCTCAAAATCCCCGTCTTCATTGATAACGATGCCAACCTTGGGGCATGGTCCGAGGTCACCTGGGGCCAGCACACCGGCGTCAGCAACCTCATGTTCCTGAAGATCGGATCCGGCATCGGCGCAGGCCTCATCCTCAACGGCGCGCCCTACTACGGGAACGTCGGCATCACCGGGGAAATTGGCCACGCCACCATCCACGAACAAGGCCTGGTGTGCCGCTGCGGCAACCGGGGTTGCCTGGAAACCATAGCGTCCACCACCACCATGATCGAACTCCTGAGCCGGGGCGAGGACCGCCCGCTGAACCCGGCGGACATCGTCCGGAAGGCGCTCAACCGAGACCCCGCCACCCTTCGCGTGGTTGATGACGCCGGCCTTTCCGTGGGCCGCGCCCTGGGCAACGTGGCCAACCTGATCAACCCTGAAGTCATTGTGGTGGGCGGGCCCCTGGCGGGCTTGGGAGACCTGCTGTTGGACCCCATCAGGCGGGGCCTCGTGCGGCACGCCGTGCCCGTCATTGGCGAAACCACCACCCTCACCATGTCGTCCCTTGGCGACCGTGCGGAGGCCCTCGGCGCGGCGGCCCTGGTCTTCCAACATGCGGGCATCCGCAAAATGTAGACCGTTTCGTTATCCGGCAATTGCGTTCAAGACTTGACGACAATAGCTGTGATCCAGTTTACTTTTGGATCAGACGGCCCTGCGCTTTGCCGGCCGGACAAAGAAGTCATTGCATTGGAGGGTTAGGGCAGATGACGTCCCAGACCACACAAGCGGAGCCGATCATCCTTGAGATGCGGTCCATTACCAAAGAATTCCCCGGCGTTAAAGCCTTGGCCAACGTGAACCTGCGGGTAAAGGCAGGGGAAATCCACGCCATCTGCGGCGAAAACGGGGCCGGCAAATCCACCCTGATGAAAGTCCTCTCGGGCGTCTACCCCTACGGCAGCTACGACGGCGACATCGTCTACCAGGGGCAGGTCCAGCAGTTCAAGGACATCCGTGCCAGCGAGCATGCCGGCATCGTGATCATCCACCAGGAACTGGCGCTGATTCCCGAGCTGTCCATCATGGAAAACATCTTCCTGGGCAACGAACCCACCAAGCGCGGAGTTATCAACTGGGCCGAAGCCCGGCTCCGGTCCCTGGATCTGCTGGCCCGCGTAGGCCTGCGCGAGGATCCGGACACGCCCATCAAGGAGATCGGGGTCGGCAAGCAGCAGCTCGTCGAAATCGCCAAGGCGCTGAACAAGTCCGTGAAGATCCTCATCCTGGACGAACCCACGGCGGCCCTGAACGAGTCCGATTCCCAGCACCTGCTGGACCTGATGAAGGGCCTGAAGGCCAAAGGCATCACCTCCATCATCATTTCCCACAAGCTCAACGAGATTGAGCAGATCGCCGATTCGATCACCATCATCCGCGACGGCAAGTCCATCGAGACGCTGAACGTGAAAGCGGACGGCGTGGACGAGGACCGGATCATCAAGGGCATGGTGGGCCGCACCCTGGAGTCCAGGTTCCCGGACCACACACCCAAGATCGGCGAGGTCTTCTTCGAGGTGAAGAACTGGACGGTGGGCCACCCCAACGTGCAGGACAGGCTGGTGTGCAAGAACTCCAGTTTCTTCGTCCGACGGGGCGAGATCGTCGGGTTCGCCGGGCTGATGGGCGCGGGACGGACCGAACTGGCCAGGTCAGTCTTCGGCCGGTCCTACGGGCGGTTCATCGACGGGCACGTATATAAGGACGGCAAGGAAGTCACGCTCAAGTCCGTGCGCCAGGCCATTGATGCCGGGCTGGGCTACGTGACGGAGGACCGCAAATCCCTGGGCCTGAACCTGCTGGATGACATCAAGACCACAACGGTGGCCGCCAACCTTCGCAAAATCAGCCGCCATTCCGTGGTGGACGCGAACCAGGAGTTCACCGTCGCTGAGCAGTACCGCAAGTCCCTCCGCACCAAGACCCCGTCGGTGGAAGAAGGCGTGGCCAAGCTCTCCGGCGGCAACCAGCAGAAGGTGGTCCTGGCCAAATGGATGTTCACGGACCCCGACCTGCTGATCCTGGATGAACCCACCCGCGGGATCGACGTCGGGGCCAAGTACGAGATCTACGGCATCATCCAGCAACTGGCGAACCAGGGCAAGGGAGTGATTGTCATTTCCTCCGAGCTCCCCGAACTCCTGGGCCTGTCCGACCGCATCTACACCATCTTCGAAGGCACCGTCACCGGTGTCCTGGACAAAGACGAGGCCAGCCAGGAAAACCTGATGAAACTGATGACCTCGAACCCCAACCGCAAAGCCGCCTGATCCCCTGGATCATCCCAGAAACTTCCGGACCCAAGGACTGACCATGAACGCCCTCAAAAAGCTGTTTGGCGGCAACACCCGCCAATTCGGCATGATCTTTGCCCTGGTGGCCTTGATCGTCTTCTTCCAGATCTTCACCGAAGGCCGGACCCTGACGCCCGGTAACGTCATCAACCTCTTCAACGGCAACTCCTACATCCTGATCCTCGCCATCGGCATGGTGCTGGTGATCATCGCCGGCCACATCGACCTTTCCGTCGGTTCGGTTGCGGCGTTCGTGGGTGTCACCGTTGCCCTGGCCATCCGCGACTGGGGCATCCCCTGGTGGGCGGGCGTGCTGCTCGGCCTCGTACTAGGCGCCGCCATCGGTGCCTGGCAAGGATGGTGGACCGCCTATGTGGGGATCCCTGCCTTCATCGTCACACTGGCCGGCATGCTCCTGTTCCGCGGCTTCAACCAGTTCGTCGGCAAGTCCAACACCATCCCGGTCCCCAGCGACTTCCAGTACCTCGGTTCCGGCTACCTGCCGGAAGTCGGGCCCAACACCGGGTTCAACAACCTCACCCTGCTCCTCGGCATCGCCGCGGCGGCGTTCGTGGTCTGGGGAGAACTGCGCTCCAGGTCCCGTGCCAAGGCCCTGGGCGCCGAGGTCCCGGAAATGTGGGTCACGGCCCTCAAGCTGGTCCTGGTCTGCGGCGCCATCCTGTACGCCACATACCTGTTCGCCACCGGCCGGCCCGGAACCTCGTTCCCCATCCCCGGCCTCATCCTGGCTGTCCTGGTGCTGCTCTACGGCTTCATTTCCTCCCGCACCGTTCTGGGCCGGCACGTTTACGCCGTGGGTGGCAACCGCCATGCCGCCGAGCTGTCCGGCGTGCAATCCAAGAAGGTCAACTTCCTGGTGATGATGAACATGTCCATCCTGGCCGGTCTGGCCGGCATGATTTTCGTGGGACGGTCCACGGCATCGGGCCCGTTCGACGGCGTGGGCTGGGAACTGGACGCCATCGCCGCAGTCTTCATCGGCGGCGCCGCGGTGACCGGCGGCGTGGGCACCGTGGTGGGGTCCATCATCGGTGGCCTGGTCATGGCTGTACTGAACAACGGCCTCCAGCTGCTCGGCGTCGGCGCCGACCTTACCCAGATCATCAAGGGCCTGGTGCTGCTGATCGCCGTCGCCTTCGACGTCTACAACAAGAGCCAGGGCAAGAAGTCCATCATCGGCCTGCTGACCAGGAACATGGGCCGGTCCGGCGGCGGCCCCAGCAGCCCCACCCAGCCCGACGAAACCACCTCCACCAAGGAAGCGATTGCCAGGGAAGCCTGAGCTTTGCAACCGAATAGCGGTAATCCATCACAAAGAGAGAGAAAACCAACTATGCGAATGTTTGGTAAAGCAGGAAAGGCCGCAGCGGTAGCTGCCATCGCAGCACTGGCGCTGACGGGCTGCGGCCGCTCGGAAACCCCCTCGGGCGGAGCGAGCGGCGGCGCCGGAGGATTCGAACAGAACTCCTCCATCGGCGTCGCACTTCCGCAGAAGACCAGCGAAAACTGGGTCCTCGCTGAGAAGCTGTTCAATGACGGCCTCAACGGCGCGGGCTTCAAGGCTGACGTCCAGTTCGCCAACGGCGGCGTATCCGAGCAGCAGAACCAGATCAGTGCCATGGTCACCAAGGGTGCCAAGGTCATCATCGTGGGCGCCATCGACGGCTCCCAGCTGGGCACCCAGCTCAAGCAGGCCAAGGACGCCGGCGCAACGATCATTGCCTATGACCGGCTGCTGCTGAACACCGAGAACGTGGACTACTACGTGGCCTACGACAACTTCAAGGTCGGCGAACTGCAGGGCCAGGCCCTGCTGGACGGACTGAAGGCCAAGAAGCCCAATGGCCCGTACAACGTCGAGCTGTTCGCCGGTTCCCCTGATGATGCCAACGCCAAGGTCTTCTTCGACGGCGCCATGAGCGTCCTGAAGCCGAAGATCGACGACGGCACGCTGAAGGTGCTGTCCGGCCAGACGAACTTCGAACAGGCTGTCACCCAGGGCTGGAAGGCCGAGAACGCCCAGCGCCGCGCTGACACACTGCTGACCGGCAGCTACACCAGCGCTTCCCTGGACGGCGTCCTCTCCCCCAACGACACCCTGGCCCGCGCAGTCCTGACCTCCGTCAAGGCAGCCGGCAAGCCGCTCCCCGTGGTGACCGGCCAGGACTCCGAGGTTGAGTCGGTCAAGTCCATCATGGCGGGCGAGCAGTACTCCACCATCAACAAGGACACCCGCAAGCTCGTTGAGCACGCCATCACCATGGTGAAGGACCTCCAGGCCGGCAAGGACCTGGAAATCAACGACAAGGACTCCTACAACAATGGCGTCAAAACGGTTCCGGCCTATCTGCTGGAGCCGGTCATCGTCACCGCCGCCAATGTGAAGACCGCTTACTCCGACGATCCGGTACTCGGCCCGATCACCAAGTAGCACTTCCTTCCGGAACAGCCCGGCTCCCGTGTGGGGGCCGGGCTGTTTCCGTTCCCGCCTGCCGCTGCGGGCGGCTGCCCTACTGCTTAACCTTGAGCACCCCGGGCCCAGTGAACTTCAGCGCATGGTTCTTCACTGCCTGCGGGGCGCTGAATGCTTTGTAACCGTAGACATCGGCGGGGTCCCAGCCCACATCCGTGGTGAAGTCCCAGTCCGTCCAGTCCGGAGCCGGGACTCCGCCGGCTTCTGCCTCGGCCAGTGCCTCCGCGCGGTTCTGCTCAAACGAAACCTTTGCGATGGCGTTCAGGTCCGTGGACTGCCCGTTGTACCAGGACCCGGTGTCGCTGAAACGGTGGCCGTTGTAGCTGCTGACCATGATCGACGGGTCAGCGCCGGGACCCGTGAACTCGAAGGCATTGTGTTCGGAGAAGATCCGCGACTCGTAGCCGGCGCCGAGGAAGTAGCTGCTGCCGCCCTGGGCCTCGCTCACCAACGGGTAGCGCGGATCGTCGGTGCTGCCGGAGAAGTAATTGTTGACCACGTGGACCTGGCCAAACCGGACGCGGGGTGCGCGCTGCTGGAGGTTCTCGAAGTAATTGCCGATGTAGCTGACGCGCAGCTTGCCGCCGTCCTTGTCAACGTGCTCGTCGCCGGAACCCAGGAGCATGGTCTTGTCGTGGTTGGAGAGCCTGCTGTTGGAAATGGTCACGAAGTCTGTGCCGTCCTTCAGGTCGAGCAGGCCGTCGTGCCGGTTGGCCGGTTTGCCGTTGGGGCCCTTCGGAGCTTCGCTGTCCGGGAACCGACCATCCGAGAGGCTGACATGGTCAATCCACAGGTGGTCCGAGGTCACCGAGGATACGGCGTCAAAGCGCGCGTTCCAGGCGCCGTTGCCGTCATCCGGCGACCAGGTGCTGAAGAAGTCCACCGGCGCTTCCACGCTGAGGTTCCGCATCACCACGTTCGTGGCGCTCAGCATCACGATGTTGGCGCCAATGAATCCTGAGCCGTCACCCAGGCCAACCAGAGTGGTGTTGCTGGGGAGACTCACTTCGATCTGCCGTTTCATATTGTTGCTGCCGGTCTGGCGCAGCTGGCGCTGCTTCTTGCAGTAATCGAACGACTGGTCGCTCCAGACTTTGCCTCCGGGGCCAAAGCAGGAAATGTATTGATTGATGTCGTAGCCCGGAGCATAGTCCTGCTCCCCGAGGATTCGTCCGTCCGGCGTTTGGTTGCCGTCGATGATCCCCTTGACGTAGACGATCTTCGGCGCAGTGGGCTGCCCGTTGTTTGCCAGCGCCGCCTTCAATTCCGTGAGGGTACTGACTTCGTAGCGGCTTTCAGCAGTCGCGCCGGCGCCTCCATTCGTGCCGCGTCCGACGGCGGCCCAACCAGTAGGTGCCGCATCGTCGGCTTTGATCACTCCTCCGCCGGTGGGTGCTGGGCCGGCGGTTGCGGGTGCGGTCACCGCAAGGCCCGCAGCCAGTGCCACGGCGGCGGCCGATGCTGCGATTCCGGCGGGACGCCGAAGGTTTCGGGACGTGGAAGTGCGTGCGTTATCGCGTTTAGGGGACGTCATTGGCCTAATTTCCGGCATGCCACAGAGACCACATGCCTTGAGGGGTGCGGATGAAAAGGTGGGAAGCCGTTGCTGAGAAAGCGGTTTCCGAGCAACTGCTTAATTCTTACGCGCGTCATGACAAGACTGTCAAGGGGTCTTCACAGGGCAAACACAGGTTCGGCCAGCTGTCCGCACAGGGATTCCGCTGATTGTTGATCCTGACAGCGGGCCTGCAGGCCTGCCCCGAAATTCTAGGAGTACAGTGAGCGTCCTTGCCCGGAGTGTAGGCAACGCCTTCAGAAACAAAGTCAGGACCGCAGCCGTCGTTGCCGTCCTGGCTGTCGCCATCGGACTGGCCTTGGCCATGCTGGTGGCCCACCAGGCCGTCGGAGCGAAAGTCCAGGAGCTTAACGCCTCGGTGGGCACAGTCCTGACCGTCAACCCCGCTGGCGGACAAGGCTTCGAAGGCGGAGGCGAGCCCCTCACCAGCGCGCAGGCAACCGCTGCAGCCGCCGTTCCCAACGTGAGCGCCGTCGTCGGGACCTCCTCCCTCCGTCTGCGGAACGCCACGGAAGCCGCCGCCCAGGCCACAGCGGGACAAACCGGCCAGGGCGGCCCCGCCGGACAGGGTGGCCAGGGCGGACCTGGCGGGCAGGCTGCGGCAACGCTGACCACAAGCCTCACTGCGGCAGTGGACGCGGGAACACTTGGGAACCGCAACCAGCAGTCAAATGGAACCACGGGATCCACGGGGTCAACCACGCAGCCCATGCGGTCGCTGCCCATCACTGCCACCGGCATTGGCGCCGAGGTTGACACCACAGGCAAGGCGCTCACCATCACCGACGGCACAGGGTTGGGCGACTACACCGCCGAGTCCGCGAACGCCCTCCTGGGCACCACCCTGGCAGAAAAGAACAACCTCACCGTCGGCTCCTCGTTCACCATCAACGATCAGGCCTACACCGTGGCCGGCCTGTTCGACGCCGGCACCACCTTCGCCAACAACGCCGTCTACGTCTCGCTCCCCACGGCCCAGACCCTGGCCGGATTGCCGGATGAACTGTCCAGCATGATCGTCACGGTGAATTCCCTGGAGAACGTCGAGTCCACTAAGACCGCCCTGCAGGAAGCCCTCGGCACGGACAAGGCGGACGTCACCCAGGGACAGAACCTGGAGACCGCCGTCAGCTCCCTCGGCAGCGTCAAGAACATCTCCTTCATCGCCTTCGTCGCCGCACTCGGCACCGCCGGGCTGATCATCCTGCTCATCATGGTCATGCTGGTCCGGGAGCGCCGGCGGGAGATCGGCGTCCTGAAGGCCATCGGCGCTCCCAACCGGACCATCGGCCTCCAGTTCGTCCTCGAAGCCCTCGTCCTCGCGGCGTTGGGCAGCGCGGCGGGCGCAGTTATCGCCGCCTTTGCCAGCAGCGGCATCGCTTCCGCGCTGATCACCACCAACAGCACGGGCACGACGACGGCCACCACCGCCGGGCGCGGCATGCCCGGCGGCATGCCCGGCGGCGGAGCAGGCTTTCCGGGCGGCGGCCAGGGCGGGAATCCGTTCGGCGGCGCCTCCCAGCTGCTCACTTCCGTCACAGCCAGCGCCTCCCCCGAAGTCATCGCAGCCGGCATCGCCGCTGTGTTCGGCGTCGCCATCATCGGCGCGCTCGTCCCGGCGCTGCTCACGGCACGCATCCGTCCCATCGAAGTCCTGCGAGGAGAATAGCCATGATTGAAGTCAAACACCTGGTCCGCACGTTCAACTCCGGTGACCGCACCATCAAGCCGGTCAACGATGTCAGCTTCGTCCTCGGACAGGGCACCCTGGCCTCGATCGTCGGAAAAAGCGGAAGCGGGAAGAGCACCCTGCTCTCCCTTCTTGGTGCGCTGGACAAGCCCACCAGCGGAGACGTCGTGGTCAACGGCGTGAGCCTGGCGGGGATGCCCGATGCCAAACTGACTGAATACCGCCGGCGGGACATCGGCTTCGTGTTTCAGCAGTTCAACCTGATCCCCAACCTTTCCGCCGTTGACAACGTCATGCTGCCCATGGAGTTCGCGGGAATGCGCAAGGCGGCGCGTCAGCAGCGTGCCAAGGATCTGTTGGAGCAGGTTCAGCTGGTCCAGGACAAGCACGACAGGCGCACCAACCGGCTCTCCGGCGGCGAGCAACAGCGTGTCGCCATCGCCCGTGCCCTGGCCAACGAGCCGAAGCTGATCCTGGCCGATGAACCCACCGGCAACCTGGACGAGCAGACCGGGGACCACATCATCTCGCTCCTCAGCGCCCTCAGCCGCGACCACAACACCACCATCCTGGTGGTGACCCACGACCGTGCCCTGGCCAACAAGACCGACCGCCGGTTCCGTCTGCAGCAGGGAAAGCTGACCGAGGAACCGGCGCACCACCGGGCCCCGCTCCCGGTGACGGCCTAGCAGCGATGGGGAGGGCCGTCGTCGCGCCCTTCCCCATCAGCCTCCCGGCACCCACGGGGACCAATCTCCAACGCTGCTTCAGTCCTGTGGCAGGATGACTGAATGACCGCCCCCATCGCCACACCATGGTTGTCCAGCCAGGCCGATACGGACCCCCGTTCAGCAACCGGAGCGCCCCTCCGTTGGGGAATCATCGCCACCGGTGGCATCGCCAAATCCGTGGCGCAGGACCTCGCCCTGCTGGCAGATGCCGAACTGTACGCCGTCAGCTCCCGGAGGCAGGCGACGGCGGACGCGTTCGCCGCCGCCTATGGGGTTGGCAAAGCGTACGGGGACCACGACGGCGTGCACGGCTACCAGCGGCTGCTCGCCGATGACGCGGTGGACGTCGTCTACGTTGCCACCCCGCATGCGCAGCACCACCAGATCGTCCTGGCCGCACTTCAGGCAGGCAAGCACGTCCTGTGCGAAAAGGCCTTCACCATCAACGCCCGGGAAGCCGCCGAACTGATCGACACTGCCCGCAGCCGCAACCTCTTCATGATGGAGGCCGTCTGGAGCCGCTTCCTGCCCGGAATGCAGCGTGCCTTCGAAATTGCTGCGTCCGGCGAACTGGGCGACATCCACTGGGTCACTGCCGATCTGGGTTTCCCCGCGCCCTACTCCCCCACCGCCCGCCTGTGGGCACGGCAGGATGGCGGCGGGGCGCTGCTCGACCTCACCGTCTACCCCCTGCTTTGGGCGCTGGGAACGCTCGGGTTTCCCCAAACCGTGAGCGCCACGGGGCATGTGAACGACGACGGCGTGGACGCCCAGAATGCCCTCACGCTCGGCTACCATCACGGCGCCCAGGTCCAACTGACCTCATCGCTTTTGGCACACGGACCGCGCACGGCGACCGTCGCCGGCAGCCGCGGCTTCCTGCAAAGCGCCGGGTCGATCAACAACCCCCGCGAACTGACCGTGGCCACGGGGTGGGACGGGCGGCGGACCGAAATGTTCGACGTCGTGGGCAAGGGCTACACCTACGAGCTCCGGGAAGTGACCCGCTGCATCCAGCAGGGCATTGCGGAAAGTCCGGTAATGCCGCTGGAAGACTCGCTGAATACCATGCGCCTCTTTGACGGCGTACGGGCCCAGCTGGGCGTCAGCTACCCGAATGACGGACATCGCTGAAGCCGCGGCGCTTCGCCACATCAGGGCGTCAATGACGTGACAATTTCGGCCGTAAACTTACGGGCTTATTAGCGGGCGGCATCATTTCCTGTCACATTCTTTTTATTGACCCCTAGACTTTCAACGATAAGCAGTCTTAGGATTCTGCCATCGTCGTTTTCCAACGGTACTGGGGGTGGTACTCGTGGCTCATGCACATTTGCCGTGGCGTGCCATGCGCCCCGTGTTGCTTGCCGGGGCCGCGGCCATTGGCTGGTTGACGATGTCTTCCACCGCGGCATCGGCCGATACCCTTTCTGAGGCTTCGTCCCTCCTGGGCGGTGTCACCAGCTCCATAACGTCGTCCGTTTCCTCGGTGACAGGCAAGGTTGCCGGAACCGTTCCAACGGATTCGCAGCCTTCGACTACTGCTCCGACGCCGGCCCCCGCGTCCGCACCCGCCCAGCCGGCGGGACTGCTGCAGCCGGTAGCCAGCCAGGTTTCGGCTGTGGCGGACAACCTGATCTCCGCCGTGCCCGTGGTGAACCGAGTGGTTCCAACGGGTACAGTTTCTGCCGTTGCAACGCCCATCGTTGAGGTTGCTGACGGGACCTCTGCGGCCCTCGTTGAAGCTGTAGTTCCGCCGCTTGCCGAGGCCATCCCCGTGCTTGAACCGGTGTTGGTCCCGGTGTCCGACCTCGTGACCGGATCCGACCCTCTTCCGCTTCCCGATCTCTCCGGAACCCTGCCACTGGAAGAACTGCCGGCCTCCGGACCGGTCGCCGCGGCCAGGACAAATTTCGTTGAGCCCGTGCAGGATGCCGCCGTTGCGGTGCGGGCTGGGTCGTTTGGCGCAGCCGAACCGGCCCGGGCAGCCGACGTGAACGCTGCGGCGCCGTCCCTGACCGTTTTCCCGGGCTTCGGCGCGGCGTTCCTTGCTGAAACCGCGGGCATCCAGCCTGCTGTGCACCCCTCGGGTGGCGGCGACGCCGGCCAGCCGGTCACGGACGATCCCGCGCAGTCCCCTGCTGTTCCGGGCACCGGCACTGGCAGCGGTGGGCCTGCTTCCGTCGCCTTCGGTTCCGCCGCGTGGCTGAGCGCCTACGACTTTGATCATTTCCTCTGCCGCGCCGTCCTGGCCCGGGAAGACGGTGAACATGCCCCCGCACCGGTGTCCTTCGACCCCGGTTCTTCGCCTGACTAGTTGAGTCTCGGCTGCCCCTTTGCGGCAGCGCGCGGCCATATGGGCAGCTGCATCAGCGCCCTTCTTCAACTTCTTCAGGAGAAATCATCATGAGTTCCAACCTTCGCAGGGGGCTGCTTGGCACCCTCTTTGCCGGTGGACTGCTGGCATTCGGCTGCACAGCAGCGAACGCGGCTGACACCACCAACACCACCGGATCGGATCTTTCCGCATCCGCCCTGATCTCGGCGGCGGCGTCCGCTGATACGACGTCGTTGGGCCTGCTGGGTGACCCAACGCCGTCCGACTCAACGGGCGTCGCCGCCGTAGTGGACGTCGCACTGAACGCCGGAGACAACACCGCCGGAGCCGGCAGCGGGCTTGCTGCGGCCGCCGTAGTCGGCTTGGGCCTCGGGGGCAGCAGCACTGCTCCCGAGGCAACGGCGGCCGACGTTGCAGTCCAGGCTGATGTGAACGTCGGCCTGGGTACCGGTTCAGTCATGGCGGAACCGGACCCGGCGGCCCCGGAGGCCAATGTAGCGGTCGCCGCGGATGCGGTTGTGAACCTCGGCGGCGTCACCGGAACCAACGGCACCAACGACGGCCTCACTGCCGTCGTTGACGCAGACGTGAACCTCGGCCTCGGCAACACCGGAACCACGGACGGCACCACCACCGATGCAGCGGTCGCCGCAGATGCGGTTGTGGACCTCGGCGGCGCCACCGGAACCAACGGCACCAACGACGGCCTCACCGCCGTCGTCGACGCAGACGTGAACCTCGGCCTCGGCAACACCGGAACCACGGACGGCACCACCACCGATGCAGCGGTCGCCGCAGATGCGGTTGTGGACCTCGGCGGCGCCACCGGAACCAACGGCACCAACGGCACCAACGACGGCCTCACTGCCGTCGTCGACGCAGACGTGAACCTCGGCCTCGGAAACACCGGAACCACGGACGGCACCACCAGCAACGGCGGACTCGATTCTGCCATCGACGCAGTCATTGACCTCGGCCTCGGCAACACGGGAAACACCGGCGGAGTGGATGCCGGCATCGACCTCGGGATTGACCTGGGCGTAGACCTTGGCATCGGCGGCATCGGCACGGAGACCCCGGGTACTGAAAACCCCGGTACCGGTACACCCGGCACGGAGACCCCGGGCGACGGCGACACTGGCGGTGTTGGCACCGTGGATCCCGGAACAGGCACCCCGGGCGCCGAAACCCCGGGTACCGAAAACCCCGGCAATGGCACCGGCAATGGCAACGGCACAGGGACGGGCAACGGTACTGACAACGGCACCGGCACCGCGGGCGCAGGAACGACCGGAACCAATAGCATCTCGGTAGCCCCCGCCGGTTCAACAGCAGTCAGTGGCGTCATCGCCGCCGACATTACACCCCGAAGCGCTCCTGCCCAGGGTGGTGCGGCCGCACTGGCCAACACCGGCCTGGACGGCTCCCTCGTCCCGCTGGCCCTGCTGCTCCTGGCCGCCGGGATCCTGGTGCTCCGCAAGCGCAGGATTTCCTGACACACGTTCCTGCGTTGCATTCCCCCTGAACAAAGTGGGAAAGCGTCCGTGAATCGCGCCTGAAGCGGCAGCACTCCACGGGCTGCAGGAAAGGAGGACTACAACACAGAAGACAGAAAAGCACGCAAAACATGTCATCAGCACACATGTCCTTGTGGCCGATGGTCCGGCGGCGGATGTTGGAGTTCCGCCGCCGGACCCTCGGCGTGTGCGCCGCGAAACTCAAGGTCAATCGCCGGGCCGCCCCTCCGCCGGTATGATTTGAATACGACAGTGCCGCATCGCACCGGGAGGGACGGGACATGGTGGCGGAATCGCCCAGCTCCACCACGAACGAGGTTCTCGGCGGTCGCTACCGGTTGAATGAGGTCATTGGCCGCGGGGGAATGTCTTCGGTCTACAGCGCCCGGGACGAAAACCTTGGCCGTGACGTGGCCCTTAAGCTCTTCGCCCCGCAGGCCCCGGACACCGAGGAACTGAAACGCCAGGAAGCGGAAATCCAGCTGCTGGCCACTTTGAACCATCCCGGACTCGTCACGCTTTTCGACGCCGGCATCGATACCCGGATCCCGGACGAGCCACGGCCGTTCCTCACCATGGAACTCGTGGAGGGCCAGGACCTCCGCGGCCGTATCCGCCACAGCCGTGTCCCGCTGGAAGAACTGGCAGTCATCGGCGCCGGAATCGCAGACGCCCTGGCCTACGTCCATGGGCTGGGCGTGATCCACCGCGACATCAAACCCGCCAACATCCTGCTGGTCCAGATCCGCCCTGGCGAACCCCTGCGCCCCAAGCTCACCGACTTCGGCATTGCGCGGATCGCGGACTCCACCCGTCTGACCACCACTGGAACCATGGTGGGCACTGCCGCGTACCTCAGTCCGGAACAGGCGCTGGGCCAACCGCTCTCCGCCGCCACGGACATCTATTCGTTCGGCCTCGTGCTGATTGAATGCATCAAGGGCACCGTCGAGTACCCCGGCGGCGCCGTGGAGTCCGCGGTGGCCCGGCTGCACCGGGCACCCGAGATCCCGGACGACCTCCCCGCAGAGTGGGCGCAGCTCCTCCGCTCGATGACTGCCGTCGAACCCCTGGAGCGCCCGTCCGCCGCGGACATCGAGACCGCCCTGCGCCAAGCCCTCGTCTCACCCGCTTCCACACCCGGCGAACTCGCCCTCGAAAGCACCCGGGTGCTGCCGGCCATGCCGTTCCACCCGCCGTCGATCACCGCGGAAGAGTCAGTGGACGAACTGCGGGAAGCGGCAGCTTCCCCCGAAGCCCGGGAACCTGAGGCCAGAAACCTCCATCCGCGGGCCCGCACCAAGCGCTTCTGGATCGGCGTGGTCCTTACGCTCATAGTGGTGGCGGCCGCTGTTGCCGCGGTGATCCTGACCCTGTCCACACAATCTCCCGCCGACGTCGTGCCGTATCCCACGGTCACCGGGGAACTCGGCGATCACCTGAAGGAATTGCAGAAGAGCGTCGAACCGTGATCCCTGGAAAGCATGGGGCGCTGACCGTCCGCTGGTCCGCGGCGATGCTGGCCGCCGGATTGCTCGCCGGCTGCGGGACCGGCGAAACGGGGTTCCAGCGCGATGCCGCCAAGCAGTTGCAGGCACGGGTGCTTGAGGTAGCGCAGGCGTCGTCGCAGAACGATCCCGCTACCGCCCTCAGGGCGCTTGAGGGCCTCGAAACCGAACTCGAAAACGCGCACTCGAAGGGCGGCATCTCGGACGAACGCCGCCGCAGCATCACCACCGTTGCCGCCGCAGTCCGGGCCGACCTGACCGACGCGATCGCCAAGACCGAACAGGCCAAAGCCCGGGCCGAAGAGGAAGCCCGCCAGGCGGCCGAACAAGCGGCCCAGCAAACCCCGCCGGCCCAGGAAGCCCCCGCGCCGTCCACGGTGCAGCCCTCCGGTGAGGACAAGGGCAAGAAGGACAACGCGGGCAAGGGTAAAGGCAGCGGATAGCGGCCCGCCGATGCAGCGTTCGACGCCGGAAGGGACGTTTGGCGCTGATCTCCACTTAGCCAACGGCACAAGAAAGAGGCGGTGCCCCGGAACAGATCCGGGGCACCGCCTCTCTCGTGAAACTGCCGCAGCAGCCTGCCGCTAGCTCAGACTGTCGATGACCTTGTTCAGGGTCGCGGACGGCCGCATGACCGCAGAGGCCTTGGCGTCCTCGGGGTGGTAGTAGCCTCCGACGTCCACGGGCGAGCCCTGGACCGCAGCCAACTCACCAACGATGGCTTCCTCCTGGGAGGAGAGTTCCTTGGCGACGGCGCTGAAAGCGGCGGCCAGGTCGGCGTCGTCCGTCTGCTTGGCCAGTTCCTCGGCCCAGTAGCGGGCAAGGAAGTAGTGGCTGCCGCGGTTGTCCAGTTCGCCGGCACGGCGGCTCGGGGACTTGTTCTCCAGCAGGAACGTGCCCGTGGCGCGGTCCAGCGTGTCGGCGAGGACCTGGGCGCGGGCGTTGCCGGTGGTGGTGGCCAGGTGCTCGAAGCTGACAGCCAGGGCCAGGAATTCGCCCAGGCTGTCCCAGCGGAGGTGGTTTTCCTTCAGCAGCTGCTGGACGTGCTTCGGCGCGGAGCCGCCGGCGCCGGTCTCGAAGAGTCCGCCGCCGTTCATCAGCGGCACCACGGAAAGCATCTTGGCGCTGGTGCCCAGTTCCAGGATGGGGAAGAGGTCCGTGAGGTAGTCGCGGAGGACGTTGCCGGTGACGGAGATGGTGTCTTCGCCCTTGCGGATCCGGTCCAGGGTGAACGCCGTGGCCTTGACCGGGGACAGGATCTGGAGGTCCAGGCCCTCGGTGTCGTGGTCCTTCAGGTACTCGTTGACCTTGGCGATGAGGTTGGCATCGTGGGCGCGCTCCTCGTCCAGCCAGAACACGGCAGGCGTCTGGGAGGCGCGGGCACGGGTGACGGCAAGCTTGACCCAGTCACGGATGGGGGCGTCCTTGGTCTGGCAGGCGCGCCAGATGTCGCCGACGGAAACTTCGTGTTCGAGCAGGACCTTGCCTGATCCATCCACAACCTGGACGGTGCCGGCTTCCTGGATCTCAAAAGTCTTGTCGTGGCTGCCATATTCCTCGGCTGCCTGTGCCATGAGGCCCACGTTGGGGACGGTGCCCATGGTGGTGGGGTCGTAGGCGCCGTTGGCGCGGCAGTCGTCAAGGACCACCTGGTAGATGCCGGCGTAGGAGCTGTCCGGCAGGACTGCCAGGGTGTCGGCTTCCTTGCCGTCCGGGCCCCACATGTGGCCGGAGCTGCGGATCATGGCAGGCATGGACGCGTCCACGATGACGTCGGAGGGGACGTTCAGGGTGGTGATGCCCTTGTCCGAGTCCACCATGGCCAGTGCCGGGCCGTCTTCGAGGCCCTTCTTGATGAGGTTCTGGACGCCGTCGCGAACATCCGAGGGCAGGTCCTCCAGGCTGCTCAGGATGGCGGCCAGCCCGTTGTTGGGGCTGATGCCGGCGGCTGCGAGCTGCTTGCCGTAGGTTTCAAACAGTTCGGAGAAGTAAGCCTTGACCACGTGGCCGAAGATGATGGGGTCCGAAACCTTCATCATGGTGGCCTTCAGGTGTGCGGAGAACAGCACGCCCTCTTCCTTGGCGCGGGCAACCTGGGCCTTCAGGAACTCGTCCAGGGCTGCGGCGCGCATGACGGTTCCGTCGATGACCTCGCCGGCCAGGACCGGGAACGCCTTCTTGAGGACCTTCACCGAGCCGTCTTCACGGACCAGCTGGATGGCGATGGTGCCTTCCGATTCAATGACAACGGACTTCTCGTTGGAGCGGAAGTCGTCCTGGCCCATGGTGGCCACGTTGGTCTTGGAATCAGCGGTCCAAGCACCCATGGAGTGCGGGTTCTGGCGGGCGTAGTTCTTGACGGACAGCGGTGCGCGGCGGTCCGAGTTGCCTTCGCGCAGGACCGGGTTTACGGCCGAGCCCTTGATCTTGTCGTAGCGCGAGCGGACGGCAGTCTCTTCGTCCGAGGTGGGGTTGTCCGGGTAGTCCGGCAGTGCGTAGCCCTGGCCCTGCAGCTCTGCAATGGCGGCCTTCAGCTGCGGGATCGAAGCGCTGATGTTAGGCAGCTTGATGATGTTGGCTTCCGGCGTCTTCGCCAGTTCACCCAGTTCAGCAAGGGCGTCACCGGTCTGCTGCTCAGGCGTGAGGTAATCGCCGAACACAGCGATGATGCGGCCGGCGAGCGAGATGTCGCGGGTCTCCACCTCCACACCTGCAGTCGAAGCGAACGCCTCGATGATCGGCAGGAACGAATAGGTAGCCAGCATCGGCGCTTCGTCGGTGTGGGTGTAGATAATCTTGGACATGCGCGGGCGTCTCCCTGAAGGTCGGCTTGGTTGTGAAACCTTTGTCTATTTCACCAAGTACAACTTACCCGAGGACACCGGTTTGAACCCTACCGGGAACGCTGGATGACCCCGCCGTGAGCAGGATTACAGCGATGGAGAAGCGTACGACGGCGGCGTCCGCCCGGGTGCCCCACCCCGCCCCGCGTCGGGCTCCTGACCTGCGTCTCCACAGCCCCCTTTCCATTGCAGGGTAAGTCACTCCTGTTTACTTATATGTGACGCACGCGATAAATTCTTGAAGTCGATCCGCGCCCTCTCCCCCGGGGCATTTTCCGTTCAGACAGGACAACAATGACACGCACCCGGTCCCTGGCTTCCGGCATCCTGAGCTTCTCCGCCGCAGCCGTTCTGGCTCTGACCACCGCCGGCGGCGCCTCCGCCGCGCCGGCCTCCCCATCGCCCTCCGAAGACGCCCTGCTCCCCTCCGTCGCCCGCCTTGCCGTTAACAGCACTGGTGCAGCGGACTACTGGACCGCGGACCGGATGGAGGGTGCCCGCCCCGGTGATGTCCTAGCCGGGAAAGCCCTGGCAACGAGCCCCCGTTCCAATCCCGCAACAGTGGCCAAAGGAAAGAACACCAAAGTTGGCGCCAGCAAGGCCAAGGCAGCAACAACCGGTTCAGTGACCCACATTGGCAAGGTTTTCTTCACCATGGGCGGCGCCAACTACGTCTGCTCCGGCAACGCCGTGACGTCCAGGAACAAGAGCACCGTCTCTACAGCCGGCCACTGCGTCTTTGGCGGCCCGGGCCAGGAGGCCACGAACTTCGTCTTCGTGCCCGCCTACGAGAACGGCCAGGCGCCCTATGGAAAGTGGACCGCCAGCGACCTCTACACCACCAGCGAATGGACCGCCTCCGGGGACATCTCCTACGACACGGCCTTCGCCGTGATGAACCGCCTCGACGGCAACCTGCTGACCGACGTGGTGGGCGGCTCCGGAGTGGCGTTCAACGAGGACCGCGGACTGTCCTACACGTCTTACGGCTACCCTGCAGACAAGCAGTACAACGGCGAGGCCCTGAAGAGCTGCGCGGGCCCTGCCACAAACGACACCGTCAACCCTGCTTTCACCACCCAGGGCATCCCATGCGACATGACCAGCGGTTCCTCCGGCGGCCCGTGGTTCATCGGCTCCGGCCCGGATGGACTGCAGAACTCGATCAACAGCTACGGCTACAGCGGATCCAAGGTCATGTACGGCCCGTACTGGGGTGACTCGATTGAAAAGACCTACCGTGTTGCGTCACGATCCTAGCGAAGAGCCCGATGCCGGCGTCGCCCACATCGAGGTAACCCAGACGCACGAGGAAATCCTCGAGTACTGGACCGATGAACGGATGGCGGAGGCCAAGCCCCGGGAGCTGGTGTTGCGGCCAGAACCTGAAGAGCAGCACCCGGCCGGCGAGGACTAAACCGCACATGAAAAACGGCGCCTGCCCCCTGCGAAGGGGACAGGCGCCGTCGTTCGTTAAAGCAGCCGCTTAGTGGAAGAAGTGGCGCGCTCCGGTGAAGTACATGGAGATGCCGGCGGCGTTTGCCGCAGCGATGACTTCCTCGTCGCGGACGGATCCGCCGGGCTGGACGACGGCGCGGACGCCGGCGTCGATCAGGATCTGCAGGCCGTCAGCGAACGGGAAGAACGCGTCCGAAGCTGCCACGGCGCCCTGGGCACGCCGGGGGGCGCCGGCACCGGTGGCGTTCGTGGCACCGCCGGCGCCATCGACGTCGGACTCCACCTGGAGGCCCAGCGTGTTGGCGCGTTCCACGGCCAGCTTGCAGGAATCGAGGCGGTTGACCTGGCCCATGCCGATGCCGACTGCTGCGCCGTTGTCCGCGAGGAGGATGGCGTTGGACTTGGCTGCACGGCAGGCGGTCCAGGCGAAGGCGAGGTCCGCGAGGGTCTTCTCATCGGCGGCGTCGCCCGCAGCCAGCGTCCAGTTGGCGGGGTTGTCGCCGTCGGCGTCCACCTTGTCGCTGACCTGGACCAGCATGCCGCCGGAAACCTGGCGGAACTCGGTGGGGTAGCGGCCGTAGCCCTCGGGCAGGGCAAGCAGCCGGATGTTCTTCTTCTTGGAGAGGATCTCCACGGCCTCGGGCTCGAACCCGGGCGCGATGACTACCTCGGTGAAGATGTCCTTGACGGTGTTGGCCATGGCCGCCGTGACCGGACGGTTGGCTGCGATGACGCCGCCGAACGCAGACACGGGATCGCAGGCGTGGGCCTTGGCGTGGGCGTCCGCGATGGGATCCGCGGCGCCTGCCGAACCGACGGCAACGCCGCACGGGTTGGCGTGCTTGATGATGGCCACGGCCGGCTCGCTGAAATCGAAGGCAGCGCGGAGGGCGGCGTCGGCGTCAACGAAGTTGTTGTAGCTCATGGCCTTGCCGTGCAGCTGGTCTGCCTGGGCGATGCCCACCGGGGCGGCCTTGTCCACGTAAAGGGCAGCCTGCTGGTGCGGGTTCTCGCCGTAGCGCAGCACCTCGGAACGTTCCAAGGACATGCCGGCGTAGGCAGGCCAGTCGATGATGCCGTCGCCGTCTTCGTCGAGGAACTGGCTGGCGGTCCAGGTGGCCACGGCATTGTCGTAGGACGCGGTGTGCGCAAACGCCTTGGCGGCGAGGCGGCGGCGGGTCTTCAGGTCGAAACCGCCGGCGGCGGCAGCAGCCACCACCTGGCCGTAGAAGGACGGGTCCACCACGATGGCGACGGCGGCGTGGTTCTTCGCGGCCGAGCGCACCATGGCGGGGCCCCCGATGTCGATCTGCTCCACGACGTCGTCCTGCGCGGCACCGGACTTGACGGTCTCCACGAACGGGTAGAGGTTGACCACCACCAGGTCGAAGGCTTCGATGTCCATGCTTTCGAGCGTCTCCATGTGGGCGGGGACGCGGCGGTCTGCCAGGATGCCGCCGTGGACGCGGGGGTGCAGCGTCTTGACGCGGCCGTCCAGCATTTCCGGGGAACCGGTGACTTCCTCAACCTCCTGCACGGGGATGCCCGCGGCAGCGATCTTCTTCGCGGTGGAACCGGTGGAGACCAGCTTCACACCCGCTGCGTGCAGACCTGTGGCGAGCTCCTCCAGGCCGGTCTTGTCGTAAACCGAGATCAGGGCCCGGCGGATGGGTACACGGTCAATGGATACGCGCTCATGCTGCGTGAAGCTCACAAATGTCTCCGTCTTATCTCGCGGTTCAGTGCCGCGGTTGGTGGGGATAGGGCCAGTTTATCGCGTAGCGCACGTTGCCCCGAGTGTCCGCCGGAGTGTGACCTCCGGTGGGCGGGGCTAAAGTTTCAGGAGGAGGCGGCAATGAACACTTACACCACTGTGCCCAGCGGCGAACAGGTGGTCCAGGAACTGCCCTGGCGATGGAAAGTCCAGGGGCGGATCTTCCTGATCGGCGGCCTCGGATTCATGTTTGACGCGTGGGATGTGACGCTCAACGGCATCCTGATTCCCCTGCTGTCGAAGCATTGGGCGCTGGCTCCCGGCGAGGTGGCGTGGGTGGGCACGTCAAACCTGATTGGCATGGCCCTGGGGGCCTTCATCTGGGGCACCATTGCGGACACCATCGGCCGCAAGAAGGCGTTCACCGCCACGCTGCTGCTGTTCGCCGTCTTCACCGTGGCCGGCGCCTTTGCCCCGGACTTCATCTGGTTTTGTGTGTTCAGGTTCCTGGCCGGCTTCGGCCTGGGCGGCTGCATTCCGGTGGACTATGCACTGGTGGGTGAGTTCACACCCCGCAAGCAACGCGGCAAAGTGCTCACCGCCATGGATGGCTGGTGGCCGGTAGGCGCCGCCCTGGCCGGATTCGTTTCCGCCGGCCTGGTGGCCCTCTACGGTGACTGGCGGCTGACCATGCTGGTCATGGTCCTGCCTGCGCTGCTGGTGTTCTGGGTCCGGCGAAGCGTGCCGGAGTCGCCGCTGTTCCTGATCCGCAAAGGCAGGCGGGACGAGGCTGCGATGGTCATTGATGGGCTGGTGGCTGCCACGGGCGCCGAAGCCCGGGCTTACAGCCTGCCGGATGCGAAGGACGTACCCCGGCTCTCCGCCGGCAGCGCCTGGATCCAGCTGCGGTCGGTGTGGCAGTTCAACTGGAAGATCACCACCGCCGCGTGGGCCCTGTTCTTCAGCATCCTCCTGGTCTACTACCTGTCCCTGACGTGGATGCCGCGGATCCTCATTGGCGCCGGGTTCGCCGAATACAAAGCATTCGTCACCACTGCGTCGATGGCCGCCGTCGGGCTTCTGGGCGTCATCGTTGCCGCCCTCCTGGTGGAGCGCGTGGGCCGCAAATGGATCCTGGCGATCACCGGCCCGCTGTCCGCGCTGACGCTGGTGATCGTGGCGTTCGTGGTGGACATCCCGTCTGCGGCGGTGTTCTGGCTGCTGGTGTTCGGGTTCGTGGTTCAGGTGGCCATCCCGGTGCTGTACGCCTATGTGTCGGAGCTCTACCCCACGGAGCTGCGCGGTACCGGCTTCGGCTGGGCATCCACGTTCTCGCGGCTGGGCGCGGGTTTCGGTCCGCTGATTTTCGCCAACTACTTCTGGCCTGAGCTGGGCCTGGCAACGTCCTTCGCCTTGGCCGGCGGCCTGGTGCTGCTGGCAGTGCTGTGGATGGCCTTCTTCTCCCCCGAAACCCGCCAGCGCCGCCTCGACTAGCTCCCTTGCTGTCCCAACTGAGTCGCGCTAAGTGCCCTTTTGGCGCCCCATAACGGCACTTCGCGCTACCTGGTTGTCCTCGCCGGGGTGCCAGCCGCGTGCTGTGAGCGCTGCGCGGACCTTCGCCACCGCTGGCCGAGCATCCCGCTCCATGTGCAGCCTGGAGATACGGACAAGCAGCCAACCCGCGCTGACGAAGTCCTCTTCACGGGCAATGTCCCGGACAATCTGGCCCGCAACGGAGTGGGGCTCGCCGTCGTACTCGACCGCCACCTTCCGTTCCGGATAGCCCAGGTCGGGCTGGCGGACGACGCCGGAATGCAGTTCCAGGGGCATGTTCACCACGGGGTCGGGCAGGCCTGCGTCCTCCAGGGCCAGGCGAAGCCTAGTTTCGGGTGCGGAGTCAGACCCCACCCGTGCCCGATCAAGTGCCACCCGGGCCTTTCTGATTCCGGGAGTTCCTTTGTGCCGGTCCAGCATGTCGGCGAGATCGTCCTTGGTCGCGTGCGGCTCGGCCCTCCCCTCAAACCGGGGCCGCGGCACACGAAGTAGATGATCGGCAACCACTGTCAGCTCTTCGATGCTCATCCTGCGGGCGCAGTCCAGCCAGGTCCTTGGCCGTGACGTGACCAGCAGTCCGGCGTGGTTGACAATTTCATCAGCAAAAAACTGCCCCCGGTGCCCCTTCACGCCCGGTCGGCGCATGATGGCTGAGGTGTCCGGACGCGAGATGTGCAGTATCGGCTCGTCACTGCCGGGGAGGAAACCCGGAAACTCCCAGAGGAGAAATGCCGAAGCGTGGGATGCTGCGGCGAACTCCGTAACAAGGGTGAACGGCCGGATACGGGGCGCAAGCAATAAAGCGGCGGTGGGATCAGGCACCCGGACGCCACGGCTTGGCTGACTCAAGCCGCGGTGACGCAGGCGCTTCCGGCTGACTCCGGCGTCGGCCGCTTCCTGCAGCGTGAAAGGCAGGGACGCTAGCACACCCGGCAATGGGGTTGGCACCTTCATCGGGCCATCGTGGCATGCGCAGCAGGACGCCGTGGAAGTTATCCACAGGCCCGCACACCACGTCCAACTAGGTAGCGCCAAGTGCCCTTATGAGGCCTGAAAACGGCACTTAGCGCTACCTAGTTGGGTGGGGAGGGAGAGCTGGGGGTGTCGTTGGAAAGGGGTCAGGAGGCAGCGGCGAGGCTGGCCAGGGTGGACACCAGCAGCCGGCGTTCCACCACCTTGATGCGCTCGTGCAGGGTCTCTTCCGTGTCGGCGTCCTCGACGGCCACTGCTTCCTGGGCGATGATGGGTCCGGTGTCCACACCGGCATCGGCCCAGTGCACCGTGCAGCCGGTGACTTTGACCCCGTAGGCCATCGCGTCACGGATGCCGTGGGCACCGGGGAACGCCGGAAGCAGGGCCGGATGGGTGTTGAGGTACTTGCCGCCGAAAGCGTCGATGAATTCCGGGCTGACGATCCGCATGAACCCGGAGGACACCACCACGTCCGGCTGGAACGCGGCCACCTCCCTGGTCAGTGCGGCGTTCCACTGGGCCCGGTCCGGGTACTCCTTAAAGTCCACCACAAAGGTGGGAATCCCGGCTGCGGCGGAGCGCTCCACGCCGTAGGTGCCGGGCCGGTCCGCTCCGACGGCTGCGATGTCCACGTCCAGTTCCCCCGCCTTGACTGCGTCAATGACAGCCTGGAGGTTGGAGCCGGTACCGGAAACGAGGACTACGATGCGCATGCGTCTAGCTTATGGGCAGGCTCGCGTAGGCTGGAAAACATGAACTCCACACCGGAACCGGCCGGGCCCCAGCGGACAAAACCGCCTCTCAGCGAGGCTGCAAAAGCCTCCAGGGCCAAGACCCTCACACTGTTCCGGATGTTCATCGTGTCCGTGTTGGGGTCGTTCTTCGTCTACCAGCTGGACGTCCGTTATCTCTGGCTAACGGGAATCCTGACGATTGCCGCACTGGCCCTCGGCATCGTCCTGTTGATCAGGTGGTTCCGTTCGAAGGAGTCCCGACTGGTCCTGATCGCCACCATCTGCGGGCTGATGGTGACCGCCGGCATGGTGCTGCTGACGCTGGCCTCGGCCCTGTTCTTCAACCAGGCCGCGGAGTACCAGGCGTGCGTGAACCGGGCGCTCACAGATCAGGCGCAGCGGAGCTGCCAGGTGCAGCTGGAGGGTTCACTCCCCCGCCAGGCGCCGTAGCAGCGCCTTTGCTGACAGGCCATTGGCCTGAGGAGCGCCGGCCTCGAAGCTAGTGGACCAGCTCAGCGTCGTCTTCCGACACGGCCCGCTCGCGTTCCAGCCATGGCCCGGCAGCGTAACCGATCACGACGCCGGCACCCACCTCCGCGGCCAGCCAGACTCCCGTCCACAACGGGTCCGGACCGATCTCTGTCAGCCGCCCGATGCCGGCCGAGCCGCGGGCCAGCCAAGCCAGCCCCATGGCCAGCAGTCCCGCAGCCACCCCTGCCAAGACTCCCAGGACCAGGGTGGACACCGTGGCTGTGAACCAGCGGGCGTGGACCTTGATGGAGAGCCATTCGTCGAAATGGTTCTCGCCTTCCCGGAGGAACCACCAGCCGGCCAGCACGCCGGCGATGACCGGCACCATAAGGGACACGAAGGCGTAGTCCAGTGCTCCGGCGGGAATGGCGGACAGTACCGGGATGGACGGCAGGGGCCCGACGGCGGTACCCAGCGGGCCCACCTGGGAACCGACGCCCATGGCGAAGCCGGAGCCCGAGGTCCAGGCGAGGGCGAAGACCACCAGGTTGGGAAGGTAGCCGAGCTGCGCGACGGTGAGGGCCGCACCGCCGGCGGCACCGGCGTCGAGCGCTTCATAGACGGCCAGCACCAGGTTCCAGTGGACGAACAGGTCCACGGCCAGCAGCACCGCGGCCAGTGCCAGGGCAGCGGCAACCGCCACGAACCCGGCCTTCACCACCGAGGCGAGGTAGGACCCTGCCCACCGTGAATGCTGGCTGGTCCGCGAGATCCAGTCGACGGCGTCCACACCGATCAGGCGGCTCCACGATCCGGCTTCGCGGCGGGCGCCGATGACCATGCCCAGGGCGAAGGGAATCAGGGGAACCACCATGGCGTAACCGAGGTTGATGCCGACGTCCGGAGTGCGGCAGACGAAACCGGTGGCCACGCCGAACGCCGAGTAGACCACCCATGACCCCAGCAGCGCCTGCCACAGCTGGTCCGTGTAGGAGGCCCGGGCCAGGCGTCGCCCGGCCCGCCAGGCGAGCAGGAACGGAATAAGGGTCAGGCCGAGGGGCACCAGCGTCAGAAGGCCTGAACCGGTGTGGGACGCGGCGGTGGATCCGGCCGCTGCCAGTTCCAGCGGGACCCCGTGCACCAGGAGCCAGGACTGGCCGGCGAGCCGGGCCAGTGTCTCAAACCCGTCGTCCTGGAAGCCCGCCGTTGCCCACACGGCAATGATGGGAACCAGCACGGCCAGCGCCGAGATGATCGCCGCCTGCGCTGTTTCAATAGCTCCCTGCAGCCACAAGGGCATGGGAAGGCCACGGTCTCCGGTCTGGTCAGCGCGCAGTTTCATCGTGATCCATGGTGTCACGCCGGGCCTGCACTGCCCGCCAGCGACAGGCCCCCGAAGTGCGGGCACACAAATGCCGGGAGCCCCCGCAGGGACTCCCGGCATTCGCAGGCTCCGCACACCCACTCCCGGAGCCGTCCGGCAACGAGGCGTTCGACGCTGCTACGTGGCTCCGGTGGCGCAGGTTATGTCAGAGGCGGTTGTCGTCCCCAAGGCGTCGGTCGCCGTCCAGGCCGTCCGCGTCGATGTGCTCCGTGCGGACTTCCTCGCGGTGCCCGGGGACGGTGGTGGCGTACTTCCGCAGCCGGCCCCGGCCGGCGTCGTAGTCCCGTTCACGGCTGGCGTCACCTCCGCCCGTGACACCGGCGGTGGGCGTGCCGGCGTTCAGGTCGGCGTCGCCCTGCAGGTCTACGTCGTTGCGCGTATTGTCCTGCGACTCTGAGTACGTGGTGGCCCCACGGTCGTAGTGCGTGTACAGCCGGTCCTCTTCCTCGGGGGTGAGGTGGCCGTCGACGTCGACGCGCGGGGCGTCCTTCACATGGTCCTTGGTGTACGGGACCACCAGGTCGTCGTCCTGGCTGCGCGCGCCCTCGACAGGGATGAAGGACTGGGACGTACCGAAGAGGCCCGTCTTGACTGTGACCCAGGTGGGCTCACCCGTGTCGTCGTCTGCGTAGAGCTGGCCAATCGAACCGATCTTGTCGCCGTCGGCTCCGATGACGTTGCCGCCCTTGTGGAGCAGGGTCTCAATGTTCTCCCGGTTGAGCATGACTTCTCCTTGGATGATCGTTGCACTAGGCATGCGCCAGCTGCGGATTTTCCGGCACGGGATTCCCCCGGGCCTTCGGCTCCCGCCCCGTTGCTTGAGGCACTGCGCTGACTGCTCCACTACAGTAAGCATGCTTAGCATCAAATGGGAAGTCTGCTTATTAATTTTTGCAAAAGACCCGTGATGCCGCACTCCCGGCTGTTCACCGAACCTTTCCCTCCGGGCCATGCCTTCATCCCCGCCGCGTCAGGGCCGGCACCCACCGTGGAGGGGTGAGGATCGCAATTGTTGCTGAATCATTCCTGCCACTGATGAACGGGGTAACGCACTCCATCCTGCGGGTGCTGGACCATCTGCAGGAGCGGGGCGACGAGGTCCTGGTCATTGCGCCGTCAACGCACGACGGCGGTGCGGAGAACCACGTCAAGGGCGCGGAGATCCACCGGCTTCCGGCAGTCCCGCTTGCGGGATACGCGAACGTCCGGGTGGCGATGGGCGGTGTGTACCGGGTCAAGCGAATCCTTGCCGACTACGCACCGGACGTCGTACACCTGGCCTCGCCGTTCGTCCTCGGCTGGCGGGCAGCCCAGGCGGCGGCCCAGCTTGGCATCCCCACCGTTGCGGTCTACCAGACGGAGGTTCCCGGCTACGCGGCCCGCTACGGCGTCCCCTTCCTGGAGAACTGGGCCTGGAACCGAGTGGAGAACATCCACCTGCTCGCCTCCCGGACCCTGGTGCCCTCCACGTTCGCACTGAACCAGTTGCGCGGACGCGGCATTCCCCGGGTGCGGATGTGGCGCCGCGGGGTGGACACGGCCAGGTTTTCGCCGGACAAGCGCGACGACAGGTGGCGGGCCTCGGTGGCACCGGCGGGCCACCGGATCATCGGCTACGTGGGCAGGCTGGCCGTGGAAAAACAGGTGGAGGACCTCGCCGCCCTGGCTGGAATGCCGGGCACCACCCTGGTGGTGGTGGGTGACGGACCGCAGCGCGCGGCCCTGCAGGAAGCCCTCCCGGGAGCCGTCTTTACCGGGTTCCTGGGCGGCGATGACCTGGCCCGCGCGGTGGCGTCGTTCGACCTCTTCGTCCATCCGGGCGAGTTCGAAACCTTCTGCCAGACCATCCAGGAAGCCATGGCATCGGGGGTGCCGGTAGTGGCCACGGGACGCGGAGGACCGCTGGACCTGGTGGAGAACTCCCGGACCGGCTGGCTCTATGAGCCCGGTGACCTGCCGGCCATGCGCGGCCACGTCCTGGACCTGATCGGCGACGACGCCAAGCGCCGTGCGTTCGCCGCCGCGGCGCACGCCTCGGTACAGGCCCGCACGTGGCCGGCCCTGTGCTCCGAACTGATCAGCCACTACACCGATGTCATTGCCGAACAGCCGGTCCTGTCCGGTTCGTACAAAGCCAAAGGAGCTGCTCTATGAAAATTTCGGTGATCGGCTGCGGCTATCTGGGCGCCGTGCATGCGGCCACGCTGGCTTCGATGGGCCACACAGTAGTGGGCATCGACGTGGACCACGCGAAAGTGGAACAGCTGGCCCGCGGTGCAGCCCCCTTCCACGAACCGGGCCTGGACGAGCTGCTGCAGGACGGCAGCGCCACCGGACGGCTCCGGTTCTCCACCGACATCGCGGATGCCGCCGGCGCCCAAGTGCACTTCCTGTGCGTGGGCACCCCGCAGGACAAGGCCTCCGACGCCGCCGACCTGTCCTACCTCGTCTCCGCCACCCGGGCCCTGCTGCCGCACCTGGCCGCGGGCGCCGTCGTCGTGGGTAAATCCACGGTGCCGGTGGGCACTGTGGACATGCTGCGCGGGGTGCTGGGCCGGCGTCCCGACGTCCTGCTGGGCTGGAACCCGGAGTTCCTCCGCCAGGGCACGGCAGTCAAGGACTCGCTGGTGCCGGACCGCCTGGTGTACGGCGTGGACGGCGGCAAGGCCGCTGCGTTCAACCGGTCCACGGGCGCTCCGGCAGGGGTGACGGCAGCCCTGGATGCGGTCTACGAGCCGCTGCTGCGCGCGGGCATTCCACGGCAGGTCTGCAGCTGCGCCACGGCGGAACTCATCAAGTCCGCGGCCAACGCGTACCTGGCCACCAAGATCAGCTTCATCAACGCGGTGTCGGAGCTGTGCGATGCGTCCGGCGCGGACGTGGCGGAACTCAGCGAGGCCATGGGACTGGATCCGAGGATCGGCAACCGGTACCTGCATGCCGGGCTGGGCTTCGGCGGCGGCTGCCTGCCCAAGGACATCCGCAGTTTCCGGGCGCAGGCCACAGGTCACGGCGTAGATGCCGTGGCGGACTGGATGCAGCTGGTGGACTCGGTCAACCTTGGCCAGCGGCAGCGGACGGTGGACCTGGCGGCGGAGCTCTGCGGCGGTACCGTGGCCGGCCGGACCATCACCGTGCTGGGCGCCTCCTTCAAACCGGACACGGACGATATCCGCGACTCCCCCGCCCTGGATGTGGCAGACCGTCTCGCCGCGGCCGGAGCACACGTGACCGTCACCGACCCCAAGGCCGTGAACAACGCGTGGCGGCGCTACCCCCGGCTGCGGTTCGAGGCCAAGGTAACGCTGGCCCTGGAAAGGGCAGAACTGGTACTGCTCCTCACCGAGTGGGATGAGTACCGCCGGCTGTCCCCGGCCGTCGCAGGCAGCCTGGTACGACGGCGGGTGCTGCTGGATGCGCGCAACGCACTGGACGCCGGGGCCTGGCAGGCTGAGGGCTGGGTGGTGCGCGGCCTTGGCACGTCCGCGGACAGCGGCGCCTTTTGTCCTACCGACGCCACTGTCCCGGCGTCGGCGTAGCCCGGGGTCCGGCCAGTGGACGTATCAGTCCAGGAGGCCCAGGCCGGCGAAGGCGAGCGCCACGCCATTGCCGGCCGGGCCGGGTGTGAGCCGGTCGGCGACGGCGAGCACGCCGGGATGGCCGTCCTCCACCGCGATGCCCACCCCGGCGTACTCAAGCATTTCGATGTCGTTGGCGCTGTCGCCGATGGCCACAATGTCCTCCCGGTGCAGGCCCAGGCGTTCCTCCACCACCCGGATGCCCACCGCCTTGTGGGTGCCGGCCATGAAGATCTCGCCGGCGGAATCGCCGAGGGCGGACAGCGAACTGGGGATGAGCCCCACCTGCGGGCCGAGGCCAGCCATGAGGCGGGTCAGCGGTACCGGGGAATCAAAGCAGGAAATCTTGGCGAAGGACGCGCCGCGAAGGTCGTCGCTGTACTGGACCGGCCCCAGGATGTCCTCCACGGGATCCACGTCGGTGCTGAGGACGCCGTCGTGCCGGGAACGGCCGGCAAAGACGGGGGTCAGGACCCGCCGGAGCCGTTCGCCTACTCCGGTGCGGCCGAGCAAGGCTTCGGGAGCCTCCAGGATGTAGGCGACGTCGTGGGCGTCCAGGGTGTCCACGATGAGGGCGGCCACGTCGGGTTCGAACCGGGTGTCCTTGAGCACTTCCCCGTTCATTTCCACCCGGGCACCCGCGCCGGTGATCACGCCGTCGAACCCTGCCCCCAGGATGTGGGCCGGCACCATGGACAGCGGACGCCCGGTGCAGACGAACACCAGGTGGCCGCGGCGCCGCACTTCCTGCACGGCTTCCACATGGGCTGCCGGGGCCAGGCCGTGGTCCGCGTATGTCCCGTCAATGTCGAGGAAAATGGCGCGCGGGCGGTCTGTTTGCTGGCTGGACATGCCGGGCTCCTAAGGATGTGCTGAGCGGGACAATCCATCCTATCGAAGGCATGGAATACCGCGCCCCGCCGAGCCAAGGGGGCTGCTCAGGCAGGTGTTTACCGGGAAAACTGATAGTCATCCTGTGATATTGAAAGCCTTGCAGAGAAGTAAGCACGCTGATTGAATTAGGGAACCGGAGATGGGGGCACGGCACAACTTACTAATAAGGAGTGACAGCATGGGCATTCTCGGATTTCTCATCTTGGGCCTGATTGCGGGCGCCATTGCAAAGGCCATCCTGCCAGGCCGTCAGGGCGGCGGCTGGGTGGTGACCATGGTCCTCGGCGTAGTCGGCGCTATCCTTGGCGGCTGGATCGGGTCCCTGATCTTCGGTGGCGGCTTGGCCGAGTTCTTCGATATCCGCACCTGGCTGCTGGCCATCCTCGGATCCATTGTGGTCCTGCTGATCTACGGCGCAGTCATGAACCGCAGCGGACACCGGGCCTAGCAGCCTCTCTATCCATTAGCGCAGAAACGCCGTCCCGGCAGCGGGGCGGCGTTTCTGCGTTCCGACCCGGAACCGGTATTCGTGCCCAATCCGTAGTGAAGCTGGCCCCCATTCCCGGCAGTTCGCACCTTATGATGTGCGAGGGGGTGGTGGTATGGCTGAATCCAGCCACGAAAGCACAATGGCAGTCCGGACGTTCGAGGCGATGCTTGACGCCAGCCCGGATGCCTTCCTGGCCCTCGCGGCGGATGGCACCATCACCCTGGCCAATGAGGCAGCAACCAGGCTCTTCGGGCTGGACCGCAGGTTCCTCACGGGCCTGGATTACCGGACACTCCTGGCGGACCGCTCCCACTCCGAGGTGGACAGGCTCTTCCGCCAGATCCTGGCCCGCTCCGCCGTGCACCCGCGGGAAGTGGCCTGGGTCCACGCCGACGGCAGCAGCTTCTCAGCCGAAGTGGCCGGGTCCCTCTTCCCCGCCGGGCCAGGGCAGCTGCCCGGGAAAGCATCGGCCGGTGCCGGCGATGCCACGGACACCGCGCCCGACGACGGCGCCCCGGCCAGGGCACAGGTCCTCCTCTCGGTCCGGGGTACTTCGCACCGGCAGGCCACGAATGCGGACCTTCGCCAGGCGATGTCCCTGCTGACGTCCACTCTGGAGTCCACCGCGGACGGCATCGTGGTGATGGGCTCCAACGGCACCGTGGCGGGATACAACGATCAGTTCCTCACTATGTGGGGCATTCCCCGCAAACTCATGGAAGGCGAAAGCGCGGACCCGGTGATGGAGCGCATCAACAGCCAGCTCACGAACCCAGGCGCGTTCCTGGCCAGGCTCCTGGAAGTCCAGGGCAACGCCACCGCCGAGAGCCACGATGTTGTGGACTTCAAGGATGGCCGCACCTTCGAACGGTATTCGCGTCCCCACAAGGTGGGCGAGGACGTGGTGGGGCGGGTGTGGAGCTTCCGGGATGTCACTCCCCGCCGCAGGGCCCAGGAACAAGCGCACCAGGCGATGCTGGACCTGGCGGAGCAGGCGGAAAAGCTGCGCGTCATGGCTTTCCAGGACCCGCTGACCGGCCTGGCCAACCGGGCCGTGTTCAATGACGCCCTGGCCGGGTCGCTGCAGGAGCCCCGGCTCAAGTCCGTTGATGTGCTGCTCCTGGACCTGGACGATTTCAAGGAGGTCAATGATCTCCTGGGCCACCAGGCCGGGGACGACATGCTGATCGAAGTGGCCCGCAGGCTCCGCGGCTGCGTCCCTACCGCGGATGTGGTGGCACGGCTGGGCGGCGACGAGTTCGTGGTGCTCCTGACCGCCTGCCCCAACGTGGACGATATCGCAGCGTGCATTGTCCGCTGCCTGCACGTCCCCGTCACCATCAGCGGCCGCGCGCTCCGCCCCAGCCTGAGCCTGGGAGTGGCATCGCGGGGGCGGGACGAGGTGGGCCCGTCGGAGCTGCTGCGCCGGGCGGACATCGCCATGTATGCGGCGAAGGCCGCCGGGAAGAACCGTTTCCTGCGGTTCCATCCGGACATGATGGCTGCCCTGGTGCAACGGACGGACCTGGAAAACGGCCTGCAGTTCGCCCTGCAGGGCGGGGAAATCTCAGTGGATTTCCAGCCGATCGTGTCGCACCGCAGCGGGCAGGTGGTCCAGTTCGAGGCCCTCGCACGGTGGGACCGCGGCGCCGGGCGGGTGCCGCCGTCGGACTTCATCCCACTGGCCGAACGCACCGGACTGATCCGGGACATCGGCCTGGAGGTGATGGCACAGGCCATGGCGCAGCTGGCGGACTGGCTGGGTGAGGACCCGGTACGGTCGCTGGCGGTGAACGTGTCCGGCGTGCAGTTGCAGGAACACGACTTCGCCGCAAAGGTTCTGGGCCTGGCGGAGACCAACGGCGTGGCCGCCCGCCAGCTGGTGCTGGAAGTCACCGAAAGCGTGTTCTTCGACGCCGATTGCGACCTGATCAGGCAGCTCAGCACGCTGCGGGATGCGGGCGCCCGGGTTGCCCTGGACGACTTCGGCACGGGCTATTCCTCGCTGGGGCGGTTGCAGGACCTGCCGGTGGACTCCGTGAAGATCGACAAGACCTTTGTGTCCATGGTGCGGACCGGCAGCGAACGCCTGCCCATCCTGAGCTCCATGATCAACATGGCGCACAGCCTGGGCCTGACCGTCACCGCGGAGGGAATCGAGACCGCCTCACAGGCGGACTACCTCACGGCACTCGACTGCGATTCGCTGCAGGGCTACCTGTTCTCGCTGCCCGAGCCCGCCTCGCGCTTGGGGCACGCGCTGCGCCGGGCCGAAGAAGTGCTGGGCGCGCTGCACCAACGCTAGCTGGCAGCTGCGGAACAGGTACGACGCCGGGCCTTCCGGCTGCTAGGCGGCCTGCCTGCCGCCGGGCTGCTTGGGCTTCTTTCCCGAGCCGAGGGGCTGGCCCGACGGGCGCGGCGGAGTGGACGGCCGGCCCTGCTGCTCACGCGCTTCGGGTGCGGTGGACTGGGCGTGATCATACGGTGCAGGGTCATGGGCGGATGACCCCGCAGCCGGTTCCGAGGCACCGGATTCCCTGGCAGCTGCCTGGGCGGCCGGGGCAACGTTGGCCTGTCCGGCTGATTCCTCGTCAAGGGTTTCCTCGTCGACGGCGTACTCGATGACGCCATCTGCATTCACGGCGTTTTCAGCCGGGACGAACGCATCAGCGGGGTTTGCCATGGCGGCGCGGTTGCGGCGCCAGCGGCGGATGAGGTCCACGGCGGCCAGCAGGCCCGCCAGCGGAGTGAGCACCGCAGCGGTGTACACGAAGAGCAACCAGGTGAGGGTGGTCAGCGGCGGCTGGTTGTTGTGCAGGAGGGACAGCCCGCCAAGGATCGCCACGAGCCAGAAGAGGATGACCGCCGCGAGGACTGCTCCGGCGGGAAAGTACTGGTTCCGCACAATCTTCTTCAGGGTTTCCAATGCACTTCCTCCTTGCCTGGCCGGGGCTGCGGAAAGTGGCCGCATCACCCTAAGTATGGGGCCCGTTTCCGCCGAATCACGGCAAGACGCCACGGCGAGTGATGAACGTAACTGGAGTGTCGCCGTCGTCCCCGTTTTTGGCGGCAATCCGACGTGCCTTGGCGCTGTTGGTCTTCCGCCGGAACCGCCCGGCGCATAGGTTGATCCTTGACCCAATCACCCCGGGAGGACCCGCATGCGCAAAGTTACGGCCGGACTGTTCCACTCCATTGACGGAGTGGTTTCGGATCCGTTTAAGTTCCAGTTCGACAGCTTCGACGCTGAGCTCGGCGAGGGGCTCACCACCATGATGAACACCGTGGACACGGTGGTGCTGGGCCGGAAGAGCTACGAGGAGTGGGCGTCCTACTGGCCCAACGCGTCCGCGGACCAGGACTTCGCCGCGTTCATCAACCCGGTGGAGAAGTTTGTGGCGTCCAGGACGCTGAGCGAGCCGCTGGAGTGGCAGAACTCCCGGCTGATGGACGCACCGCTGCAGGAGTTCGTGGCGAAGCTCAAGGAGAGTGACGGCGGTGAGATTGCCGTGTGCGGCAGCATCTCCGTGACCCGGCAGCTGCTGTTTGCGGGTCTGCTGGATTCGCTGCAGCTCATGACCCACCCCGTGATTGCCGGCAGCGGCAGGCGGCTGTTCGAAGACGACGATCCCCTCACCCGGCTGGTCCTGCTGGATGAAAAGCGCACCAGCAAGGGCAACGTGCTCAGCACCTACGGGCTCCGGGGTGACTAGGCTCGCCGCGCTCTTGGGCTCCGGGCCTCCTGACCCCAAGGGAGGCCGCCGCCCGGGGGCACATTGACACGGACACGCCGCGCCATGGCGCTCTGGCCCCCTGCTTTAGCGGTGGATGTGCCCCGCGACGGCGGAGATGTCGGCCGGCGTGGTCCTGCAGCAGCCGCCGATGATCCGGGCCCCGAGGGCCTGCCAGGCGGGGACGCCGTCGGCAAGCGCTGCCGGGGCCGTGGCGGCTGCGGGTGCTGCGTCCCAGGTTTTGGTGCCCGCGTCGTAGGTCTCCCCGGAATTCGGGTAGGCCGCCAGCGGTTTGTTGGTGCCGCCGCGGAGGGCCGTGAGCGCGGGGGCCACCAGCGCCAGCGGTACGCAGTTAACCCCGACGGCGGCCACGTGGGACTCCGCGTCCAGCAGTTCGGCGACGGCGGCCAGGGGCGTGCCGTCGCTGATGTGCCCGGCGTCGCGGAGGGAGAAGGAGAACCAGGATTCGACGCCGAGGTCCCGGGTCAGTTCCGCCAGGGCCTGGGCTTCAGCAAAGGAGGGCAGGGTTTCGCAGGCCAGGACGTCCGCACCGGCCGCGGCCAGGGCTTCGAGGCGGGGACGGTGGAAGGTCTTGAATTCCGCGGGTGTCAGGGCGTAGTCGCCGCGATACTCCGAGCCGTCGGCGAGGTAGGCGCCGTAGGGCCCCACGGATCCCGCGATGAACAGGGGCCCGGCCTCCGGGTTGTGGGCCAGGTGGTCACGCCGCGCTTCGTCGGCCAGCCGCACGGACTGGGCCACGAGCTCCAGCGCCTCCTGCTCCGTCATTCCACGGCCCGCGAATCCCTGCGGTGTTGCCTGGTAGCTCGCGGTGGTGGCGATCCTGGCACCCGCCGCGAAGTAGTCCCGGTGCACGTCCCGGATCAGGCCCGGCTGTTCCAGCAGGACCTTGGCCGACCACAGTGGATCGTCCAGGTTGCAGCCGCGCACCTCAAGTTCCGTGGCCAGTGCACCGTCGGAGGTCAGGGATTCCCCGGCGTCGAGCAGGGCGGACAGCGTGGGGATGGCAGGCATGTTGGTCACTATACGCATCCAAATATGCCCATGCCGGGTATTACGCCCGCGTGAACCCGCCGGAACCGCACCACAACTACACTCGGAGCCATGTCGAAATCCTCCAGCATGGGCCGCGGAATCATGGCCCTGCTGGCTGTGGGATCCCGCCACGCATCTGAACATCCGGGCGGGACCGTGGCCGAGATCGCCACCGGCCTGGGCAAGGACCGCAGCCAGGTCTCACGGTACTTGCGCAGCGCGGAGCAGGAGGGCTTCCTGGCCCGCACCGTCCATCGCACGTATGCGCTGGACCTGGAGGTCTTCACCGACGCCCAGCAGCTGACGGCCCGCCGGCTGGAATCTGACGGCGCCGTGGCCCTGGACACCCTGGCCGGCGAAACTGATGAAGCCTGCTTCCTTGGCATCCTGCACGGGAACAGTACCGTGACCATCGGCGAAAGTGTTCCGGCCAGCAGCAACCTGGTGGGCTCGTGGCTGGGCCGGCCCTACCCCGCGTACTGCAGTGACGCCGGGCAGGCGGTGCTCTGGGAGGCCTCCGACGAGGAGGTCCGCACCGTCTTCGCGGGCGTGGACTTTGTCCGGCACGGGCCCAACACTCCGGACAGCGTGGAAGACTTCCTGGCCAGGCTGGAGGCTGCGCGCCGCCGGGGCTACTCGGTGGTGGACCAGGAAGCGGAACCGGGGCTCTACTCCCTGGCCGTCCCGGTCCGCGATTTCAAGGGCGAGGTGGTGGCAGCCCTGCAGATCGTGGGGATCAGGGACCGGCTGGAACCCCGCCAGGAGGCCTGCGCCGCAGCGCTGCTCCGGCAGGGGCGGTGGCTCGAAGCGGGATTGGGGCACCGGCCGCGGGACTAACGGGACACAGCCGCAGCGCCAAGCCTTTCCGCGGCGGCGGCCAGGGCGGCCACCGCGTCATGCCGCTCCGCCAGACCGGGACCGCCGAGCACGCTCAGCGAGGCCCGCACTTCTCCTGACCCGTCCCGCACGGGCACAGCCAGCTCAACAACGTCGTGCTCGAATTCCTCGACGGCGGCAACCACCCCGGCCTGGCGGTCCCGGACCATGAGCCGCCAGACACCGTCGATGGTGTGCGCCGCGCCGGGCCCGCCGATGCCAATGAAGTTCACGTCCTGCAGCAGCCCCTCCAGGGCCAGCCGGTCCAGATCCCACAGCAGGGCCCGGCCGGCGCCCGTGCACCACACCGGGCTGACCATGCCTGGTTGGACGAAGCTGCCGGGTATGGAGTCGTTGCTGGAGTTCCGGAGCAGGATGGCCCGGTAGCCTTCGCGGACAGAGAGCCTGGCACGCAGGCCCGGCACGGAGACCAGGGATTCGAGTTCGGTCCTGGCGGCCAGCACCCAGCCGGTATTGAGTGCCGCGGCCAGGCTGAAGTATTCCGGCCCGGCCCGGAACGGTCCACGCTCCGGGCGCTCAAGCAGTCCAAGGTCGCAGAGTTCCTGCGCCAGCCGCGAAACCCTGCTCTGGTCCATCGACAACGCAGCGGCGAGCTGGGATACACCCAGGAGTGGCCGCCCGGACTTTTCCCGGTCCACCACCAGCCGGACAATCCGGAGCCCCTGCGCCATGGACGACGCCTCAGCGGATGAATCCACGCTTTCCCTGCCCCTCCCGCCAGTCACGCGCCCCATTCTTCCACGGCCTTGCGGCGCGACGCCCGGCATAGCCACCCCACGGTCACCGCAGGCGTCTACGGCACCCAGGCCGTGGACGACGACGGCGCCCGCCGGCGAAGGTGCCCGCCGCACCCGCCGCACAACCGGCGTTGTCCGTGCCCGGCTTAGCGCCGCGCCTGAACCGGCTTGCGGCCGTGCCGAAGGTGGAAGTAGAGGTAGCAGGCGGCCACGAACGGAACACCGAAGTACAGGGCCGGTGCCTGGGCAGGATCCAGGGCGATGCCGACCAGCGAAACGACGCACAGGGTGAACGCCAGGATGGGGACCAGCGGGAACAGCGGTGCCTTGTAGGCGAGGGTGGAGATATCGCCGCCGCCCCGGATGAAGGCGCGGCGGTGGAAGAAGTGCGAGGCCGTGATGGACATCCAGACGCCCACCACCGCGAAGCCGGCCACGGACACCAGGACGAGGTAAACGGTCTCGGGTGCCACCACGCTGCTGATCAGGGACGCCAGGCCGCCCACCATGCTCAGGGAGAGTGCGGCCAGGGGGATGCCGCGGCGGGTCAGTTGCTTGAGGGCGCGCGGTGCATGGCCTTCGTCCGCGAGCGAGTAGAGCATGCGGGCGCAGGAGAACAGGCCGCTGTTGCCGGCGGACAGGAGCGCGGTGATGATGACGAAGTTCATGATGTCGGCCGCGAACGGGATGCCGATGGCGGAGAAGACGGTGACGAAGGGGCTCTCGTCCAGACCCACTTCGGTGTACGGGATGGTGGCGGCGATGACGGCGATGGCGCCGACGAAGAAGATGAGCAGGCGGATGACGGTGGTGCGCATGGCCTTGGGGATGGCCGTGGCCGGGTCCTTGGTTTCGCCGGCGGCAACGCCGATCAGTTCGGAGCCGGAGAAGGCGTAGAAGACGGCAAGCACGGTGACGAGGACGCCGGTGAAGCCGTTGGGGAACAGGCCGGACTCGGTGGCGAAGTTTTCGAACAGGAACGGGTGCCCGTCACCGCCGCCGCCCAGCGGACGGAAGCCGAACAGGGCCGCGCCGCCCAGGACGATGAGTCCGATGATGGCGGCCACCTTGATGATGGCGAACCAGAACTCGGACTCCCCAAAGAACCGGGCGGACACCGCGTTGAACCCGAAGAGGATGGCAGCGAACACCAGGCACCAGACCCACACCTCCACGTCCGGAAACCACCGCTGCATGAGCAGGCCGGACGCCGTGAACTCGGAGCCGATGGCTACGGCCCAGCAGAGCCAGTAGAGCCAGGCGGTGGCAAAGCCGGTGGCGGGTCCGATGGAGCGGGCGGCGTAGATATGGAACGCCCCGGACACAGGGTAGGCGATGGCCAGTTCGCCCAGGCAGGCCATCACCAGGTACACCACGAACGCCCCCACGAGGTACGCGATCACCGCACCCAGCGGGCCTGCCTGGGAAATGGTGTAGCCGGAGCTGAGGAACAGGCCCGAGCCGATGACGCCGCCCATGGCGATCATCACCAGGTGCCGCGGCCCCATGGAGCGGCGGAGTCCGGAGGTGACCGGCTGCGCCGGGTCCGGCCTGGTGTCGAGCGTAGGCAATGAGGGTTCCACGGGTTTCTCCAGTGCGGGTGATCGGTGCAGGTGGTGGCGGCGGTGGTGGGTGCTCCGCGGGCTGGCGTGCTTCGCAGATGCGCTTCACAGGGACCCGGTGGGGTCGAAGAAGTGAACGCCGACAGAGCCGAAAGTAGCACGGTTGCCGAATTTACGATCATTAAAGGCATGACGGCTTGCTTATATTGCACGCTGTTACACACCCGACTCTGGCCCGGAAGCGACCCCACTGCGCCCCGGGACGGGCGCCGCCGCAGCCCCAGGAAACGGGCGACGGCGGCACTCCCCCAGGTGCCGGCGTCGGGCGTCCCCAACGGCAGCAGGTAAAATTGGAGGGCCATGCGCTGTTCCTACTTTGATGCCTCCCGCTGCCGCTCCTGCACCCTGATAGGCACGCCCTACGCGGAACAGTTGGCCGGCAAGCAGGCCCACTGCCAGGCTCTCCTCTCCGGCCACACGTCGCTGGAGTGGCTGGAGCCCGCGGCCAGCCAGGAATCAGCGTTTCGCAACAAGGCCAAAATGGTGGTCAGCGGGACGGCCCAGAACCCCACCATCGGCATCCTTGACGCCGACGGCCACGGCATCGACCTGCGCAAATGCGGCGTCTGCTCCCCCGGCCTCCGCGCCGTGTTCCCTGTGGTGGCCAGCTTCATCCGCACCCACCGCCTGACGCCCTACGACGTGCCCAACCGGAGCGGCGAACTCAAGCACCTGATCGTCACCGAGTCCCCGGACGGCGAGATCATGCTGCGCCTGGTGCTCCGTTCGGAGCAGCTGGTGCCGCGCATCCGGAAGCACCTCCCGGACCTGCTGGCGGCCCTGCCCCAGGTGAAGGTGGTGTCCATCAACCTGCATCCCGAGCACAAGGCGGTGCTGGAGGGCGACCGGGAGATCCTGCTGACGGAGCAGTCCACGCTGAACATGCGGGTCAACAACATCAACCTGCACCTCCGCCCCCAGAGCTTCTTCCAGACCAACAGCGGGATGGCCGCGGCGCTGTACCGGCAGGGGCGCGAATGGGTCAGCGAACTGGCGCCGGCGTCAGTGTGGGACCTGTACTGCGGCGTGGGCGGGTTCGCCCTGCACGTGGCCGATCCGTCCCGCACGGTGACCGGCATCGAAACCAGCAGCGAGGCCATCGTCTCGGCCCGGCTCAGCAGCGACGAAGCAGGGCTGCAGGGCATGGAATTCGAGGCCGGGGACGCCACCGCGTTCGCCCTGGCGGCACGGCAGGCACCGGAGCTGGTGATCGTGAACCCGCCGCGCCGGGGCATCGGCAAGGAGCTGTGCGGCTGGCTGGAATCCTCCGATGTCCGGCACGTGGTGTACTCCAGCTGCAATGCCCAGTCCCTGGCCCGCGATCTGGCCGCCCTCCCCTCCTTCACGGCACGGCGGGCACGGGTCCTGGACATGTTCCCGCAGACCACCCACTACGAAGTAATGGTCCTGCTGGAGCGTGCCCGCTAGTTTTCCGGCGTCCGCTGGGCGAGGACGCGTTCGACGGCGGCCGCGCTGGCTTCCTGGCCGCCGGACCGCAGTCCTGCCACCACGCCCGCGGCGTCGGCGGCGGACCGGTTCTGGCTCAGCTTCTCCTTCGCCTCGATCCGGGTGATCAGCAGCTCGATGCCCACGATGGCGCGCAGCTGCCCGGCAATGAACTTTTCGGGAGCGTCCCCGACGCTCCACGGATGCTCACGTTCCCCCTCATGCCGGTCCGTCAGGCGGCGGACGTGCCGCGCCAGCCAGCCGGCGTCGTCATGGACAACCAGCTGGCCGTACACGTGCGCGGTGCTGTAGTTCCAGGTGGGCACCACGCGGCCGTGCTCGGCTTTGGACGCGTACCAGGACGGCGAAATGTAGGCGTCGGGGCCCTGGATGATCGCCAGCGCCTCACCGGCAACAGCCGCGGAGGCCTGCGGGTTGTTCCGGGCGACGTGCGCGTGCAGGGCACCGTGCTCCCCCACGTCCGGCTCGTAGACAAAGGGCAGCAGCGTGGCCAGCAGGCCGCCGTCGGTCATGGTGATGAGGTTGGCAGCGCCGGGGGTGGCGAGCAGGTGCCGGACGGCGTCGGGGCCGGCGGCGAAGTGGGCGGGAATGTACATGGGGATGTCCTTTCGGTTGGTGGGAGGCGGGTCAGGCGGTTGGTTTGAGCCGGACGCGGACGGCGGCGCCGGCGCAGAGGATAACGGCCAGGCCGCCAATCACGGTGGTCCGGGTGACGGCTTCGCCCAGCAGGAGCGCCGCCCAGCAGATGCTCAGCACGGGCTGCAGGAGCTGGATCTGGCTGACCTGCGCCATCGGCCCGATGGCCAGGCCGCGGTACCAGGCGAAGAAGCCGAGGAACATGCTGACCACGGCAAGGTAGGCGAAGGCTGCCCATTGGACGGGCGTGGCCGACGGCGGCTGGCTGGCGAGGTCGAACACGGCCAGTGCCAGCATGGGCGGGAACGCGAGGACCAGCGCCCAGGCAATGGTCTGCCAGGAGCCCAGTTCGCGGGCCAGCAGGCCGCCCTCGGCGTACCCCACGGCGGCGCACACCACGGCGCCGAGCAGCAGGAGGTCCGCCCAGTGCAGGTGGCCGATCCCGCCCGATTGCAGGAATGCGAAGGCGAGGGCGGCCAGCGTGCCGAGCGCCATGACTGCCCAGAAGGCCGGACGGGGACGCTCCCGGGTCCGCAGGATGGCGGCCGTAGCTGTGGCGGCGGGAAGGAGGGCGATCACCACGGCACCGTGCCCGGCCGGAACGGCGGTGAGCGCGTAGGACGTCAGCAATGGGAAGCCGACGACGACGCCCCCGGCCACCAGCGCCAGCCTCGGCCAGGTGCGCGGTTGCGGAAGCCGCTGCCGCGTGAGTGCCAGGGCTGCGGCTGCGAGGACTCCGGCGACGACGGCACGGCCGGACCCGATGAACAGCGGGGACAGGCCTGCCACGGCCATCCGGGTCAACGGGACCGTGAAGGAGAAGGCAGCTACGCCAAGGAGACCCCACCAGAGGCCGGTGGACGTCCTGTTCGGGGCGGTTCCGCTGTGCCGGGCTGGCAGTATCACTGGCTCCGGCAGGACAGTAGCGCTACTATGTTGACTCATGAACAACGATAGCAGTTCGCAGATCGTCCTGGCACTCAGAACGTGGATCACCGCCGCAGCGCCCGGGGCGAAACTGCCGTCCACGCGCTCGCTGGTGGCCGAACATCAGGCCAGCCCGGTGACGGTGCAAAAGGCGTTGCAGGCGTTGACGGCACAGGGACTGATCGAAAGCCGGCCCGGCGTGGGAACCTTCGTGCGGGCGGTTCGCACGGCGCGCCCCGCGGACTACGGCTGGCAGACCGCGGCGCTGGGGTCGCCATCGGCCGCACTGCCGTCGTCGTCCACCATGCGCACGGCGCCCAACGACGCCATCTGGTTCCACTCTGGCTACCCGGACCGTGAACTGCTGCCCGAACGGCTGGTGCGTGCCGCGCTGGCCAGGGCAGCACGTGGTGACGCCGCACTCTCCCGCCCACCGGCCGCCGGAATGCCGGAGCTGCAGCAGTGGTTCGCCCAGGAGCTCGGGGCGGCGACGCCGGTGGGCATCACTCCCCCCACGCCGAGCGATGTGATCGTGCTGCCGGGAAGCCAGAGCGGGCTGAGCTCGATCTTCCGGGCGCTGGTGGGGGCCGGACAGCCGCTGCTGATGGAGTCGCCCACGTACTGGGGTGCCATCCTGGCTGCTGCCCAGACAGGCGTGCGGGTGGTGCCGGTACCCAGCGGGCCGGACGGGCCGGACCCGGTGGAACTGGCCAGGGCGTTCGTGGAAACCGGGGCGCGAGCGTTTTACGCCCAGCCCAACTACGCCAACCCCAGCGGCGCACAGTGGGCACCGGGCCGCGGCGGCGAGGTCCTGGATGTGGTGCGCACTCATGGGGCGTTCGTCATCGAGGACGACTGGGCCCATGACTTCGGCATCACCTCAACCCCGGTGCCGCTGGCGACACAGGACGATTCCGGCCATGTCATCTACATCCGGTCGCTGACCAAGAGCGTGTCCACGTCGGTCCGGATCGCCGCTGTTGTTGCGCGGGGACCGGCCCGGGAACGGATCCTGGCGCACCGGGCGGCGGAGTCGATGTACGTCAGCGGG
Source organism: Pseudarthrobacter sp. 1G09 (assembly GCF_050038305.1). Taxonomy (NCBI): domain Bacteria; kingdom Bacillati; phylum Actinomycetota; class Actinomycetes; order Micrococcales; family Micrococcaceae; genus Pseudarthrobacter; species Pseudarthrobacter sp. 1G09. Next base: position 1,371,707 of record NZ_CP188306.1, on the reverse strand, counting down.
CTGCTGCAGGCCGCGGCGTTGGACGTGGTGACGCAGCCGGGCTGGCAGACCCACCTGCGCAGCCTGCGCCAGCAGCTGCAGTCCCGCCGGGACCTGCTGGTCACCAGCATCCGGGAGCACGTGCCGGACGCCCATATTGAGCTGCTGCCCAAGGGCGGGCTGAACCTCTGGCTTCGGATGCCCGACGGCACGGACCTGCCCCGGCTCACGCGCGACTGCGAGGACAACGGGGTGATCATTGCCGCCGGAACGGACTGGTTCCCGGCGGAACCTGCCGGCCCGTTCGTGCGGCTCAACTACTCCGGCCCGAACCCGGCCGCGTATCCGCAGGGCGCAAAGGTGATCGGCGAGGCACTGGCCCGGCAACACTGAGCACCGCCGAAACAAGGTTTAGGCGGGTTTGACCAGCTCTTCGCTCCTGTCCCAGAGTTCGCGGGCCAGGACGGCGTCGTAGGCCTGCTTGTTGGCCTTGGCCAGGGCACGCTTGGCGTAGTAGGCGCCGGAGATCCAGTCGGTGCCGGCGGTGCCGTTGATGAGCCACAGCATGGTGTCGGCGCCCTGGTCCGGGGTGAGCATGAAGCGGTTCAGGATGGTTTTGTACGCGTGCCGCCATGGACTTGCCGAATCCGCCGCGAAGTTGGTGCGGACCACGCCGGGGTGGAAGGCCGCCGTCGTAATTCCGCGCTCGTGGAAGCGGCGGTGCAGCTCGGACGTGAAGAGGATGTTGGCGAGCTTGCCGGTGCCGTAGGCGCGGTTTACGGAGTAGCTGTGCTCGGCGGCGAGGTCGAAGAGGTCCAGCTTGCCGAAGCCGTTGGCGGCGCTGGAGGTGTTGATGACCTTGGCGTCGCTGGCCGCCAGGGTGTCCATCAGCAGGGTGGTAAGCAGGAAGGGCGCCAGGTGGTTGACCTGGAACGTGGCTTCGTTGCCGTCCACGGTCAGGGTGCGCTTGCCCATGATGCCGCCGGCGTTGTTGGCCAGGACGTCGATGCGGGGGTAGTCGGACTTCAGCTGCGCCGCGAGGGTGCGGACCTGTGCGAGGTCTGCGAAGTCGGTGACGAAGTAGTCGGCGTCGATCTCCTTGGCCAGCGCACGGGTCTTCTCGGCGGAACGCCCCACGACCACCACCCGGTCGCCTCCCTTCGCCAGGGTCCGGGCGGCTGCTGCGCCGATGCCGTCGCTGGCGCCGGTGATCACGATGGTGCGTTGGGTCAAGGGGTGTCCTTTGCTCGGAGCGGCTGCGCCCTGTCCTTGGTGAATCGAACGGGCGCACATAGGGGGAACAACGACGGCGGGGCGGCCGGTGTTCCCACCAGCCGCCCCGCCGCTACTTGGCTGGGACGTTAACCCGCCAGCCCGGCCACCAGGAAGATGACCGCGGCGATGGCGAAGCCCATGACACCGATCAGGGTTTCCATCACGGTCCAGGTCTTCAGCGTGGTCTTGACGTCCATGCCGAAGAAGCGGCCCACCAGCCAGAAGCCGGAGTCGTTCACGTGCGAGACCACCACTGAACCGGCGGCCACGGCGATGACCATGGCGGCCACCTGCATGCCGTTCAGCCCGCCTGCGGCCACGGCCGGAGCGATCAAGCCGGCCGTGGTGGTGAGGGCAACGGTGGCGGAGCCCTGGGCGATACGGAGGATGGCGGAGATCAGGAAGCCTGCCAGTATCAGCGGAATACCGATGCCGCCCAGGACGTCGGCGAGGGCCTTGCCGATGCCGGAGGTGCGGAGCACGCCGCCGAACATGCCGCCGGCTCCGGTAATCAGGATGACGGAGCAGACGGGCCCGAGCGAGGACTCCAGCAGCTTCTCCAGCGCGCCGGCGTCCTTGCCGCGGCGCGCGCCCAGGACGAACAGGGCTACGAGCACGGCGATCAGCAGCGCCACCGGGGTTTCGCCGAGAGTGCGCAGGACCTGGAACCACTGCTGGTCCTTGGTGCCCTCGGCCAGAACGCCGGAGGAGGCGAGGGTGTTCAGGCCGGTGTTGAGGAAGATCAGGACCAGGGGCAGGAGCAGCAGGCTGATGATGGTGCGGAAGCGGGGCGGGTTGGCCTCAGCTTCGGCGGAGGCGTGGCCGAGGATTTCCGGTACGGGAAGGACCAGCTTCTTACCCGTGTACAGGCCGTAGAGGTAGGCGGTGACGTACCAGGTGGGGATGGCAACGAGGAGTCCGGCGATGGTCACCAGGCCGATGTTGGCGTCAAAGAACGCGGCGGCGGATACGGGGCCCGGGTGCGGCGGCAGGAAGATGTGCATGACGGAGAATGCGCCCGCTGCAGGCAGGCCGTAGCGAAGTACGCCACCGCCCAGGCGGTGCGCCACAGCGAACACGACAGGCAGCATGACCACGAGGCCGGCATCGAAGAAGATCGGGAAGCCGAAGATCAGCGAGGCGAGGCCCAGCGCGAATGGGGCGCGCTTTTCGCCAAAGATGCCGATCAGGTAGTCGGCCAAAACCTTGGCGCCGCCGCTGGTTTCGACAATGCGTCCCAGCATGGCGCCGAGGCCCACCAGAAGCGCTACTGTTCCCAGCGTGGTGCCGAACCCGTTAATCAGGACGGGAACCACCTGGTTGGCGGGGATGCCGGTGGCGAACGCCGTGGCCAGGCTGACGAGGATCAGGGCGATCAGGGCGTGAACGCGCAGCTTGATGATCAGGAACAGCAGCACGAGGATTGCGGCTGCGGCGATGAGCAGCAGGGGGCCTGCTCCCAGCGTCTGGGTCCATCCTTCGATGGTCATGGTTCTCCTTTGAAACAGTATTTCTGATGGGGATTCGGGGGATGCTTAGGAAGCGCGGGGCGCCTGGTCCGCGTCAAGGCCAAGGGCTTGAACGACGGCGGCGACCAGTTCTTCCGGTGAGCGCGAGATGTCGAGGCGGAGGCTGCCGGCGTCGAGCTCTTCCTTGCTCAGGGGTTCCAGCGTGGCCAGTTGGCTGGGCAGCAGCGTGGGCGGCATGAAGTGGCCTTCGCGGCCCTGCATGCGCTGGCCGATCAGTTCCGCTCCGCCGTCGAGGTGCAGGAAGATCACGCGTCCGCCGGCTTCGGACAGGAGGCGGCGGTAGCTCTGCTTCAGGGCGGAGCAGGTGAGGACGGTACTCAGGCCGTCCCGGGACTTGCCGGTCATCCAGTCCCGGATCTCGCCGAGCCAGGGCCAGCGGTCGTCGTCCTGGAGGGGAATACCCTGGCTCATCTTGGCGATGTTGGCCGCCGGGTGGAACTCGTCCGCCTCGGCGCAGGCCCACCCCAGCGTGTGGGACAGGGCGGCGGCGAGGGTGGACTTGCCGGACCCGGCAACGCCCATCACCACCAGGTGTGTGGGTGGATACTGCATATCTGTACCTCCGGAGAAGACGTCGTTGGCTTTCGAAGAAGCTCCCTGCTGTGCCCGATTCGCGTGGGCTACGCCATAAGGTATCACCTTTTGGAGCCATAAATACTATCTTTCAGTGTCACAAGTCATACCTTTGGGGTTAACGCCGGTATTCTGGAAGTGCGCTGCGGCGCAGAGAGAGGCGGACAGTATGTCAATGGCGACAGTTGAAGAGACGGATGACGCGCACGACGCCGGCCCGTCCGGCGCGATGCATGAACGCGTTTTAGAGGCGGTTGGCGTAGCCGTGGCCTCCGGCCAGCTTCCGCCGGGCAGCCGGCTCACGCTCGAAGGGCTGCAGCAGGAGTACAAAATTTCCCGGACCGTTGCCCGGGACACCATGAAGGTCCTGGAGTCCATGAACCTGGTGTATTCGCGGCGCCGGGTGGGAATCGTGGTGCAGGAACGCGAGCACTGGAACGTTTTCGATCCCAAACTGGTCCGGTGGCGCCTCGCCTCGGACCGCCGCGAGATCCAATACAGCAGCCTGACCGAGTTGCGCATCGCCGTCGAGCCCATAGCCGCTGCCGGGGCAGCACGGCGGGCCAGTGCCGACGAACGCGCCCAACTCCTGGCCCTGGCCCGCGACCTGCGGAGGCTGGGTGAAGCCGGGGACCTGCAGAACTTCCTGGCGGCGGACATCGAATTCCACCAGCTCCTGCTGCGCAGCTGCGGCAACGAAATGTTCCGGGCCCTCGAAGGCATGGTGGCGGAGGTCCTGACCAGCCGCACCCAGCAGGGGCTCATGCCGTTCAAGCCCCGCAATGAAGCATTGCAGGCGCATGAGGATGTGGCAGCTGCCGTGGCGGGCGGCGATACCGCTACCGCGGAGCGCGCCATGCACCACATCCTCGATGAGGTCCGCGAGGCCATGGGGCTACGCTAAAGCCATGAAGACGGGTTGGGGGATCCTGGGAACACTCGCCGCGGCCGCGGTGGGGGTACTCCCGGTGACCGGATGCATGACCTACGCCTGCACGGCCATCGGATGGACCAATTCGTTGACCGTGACTGCCGAGGGGAACCCGGCCGCCGTCAGCGAGGTTCGGCTGTGCGACGAAAAGGACCGGTGTTCCCGGCCTGCTCCGACCCCGGAGGATCCCCTTCCCCTGCGGAGCGTGGCTCCCACCTTCGATCCGTCCACTGCCACACCCCAGCCCGCGCCGGAGTCTGAGTCCTATCCCCTGTTCACTGTCACCAGGGAGGGTGACACCTGGAATTTCATGATGGGGATGAACGCTCCCCCGAAGGCCACCATCAGCGTCCTCGCGGCGGACGGAACGGTTCTTGCAGAGCAGAAGTTCGACCTTGCGTGGAAACGGGTGGGCGGTTCGGAGCAGTGCGGCGGCCCCATGAGCACCCCGCCCATCGAGTTGCGAGTGCCCTGACCTTACCGTGCACCGGCAGGGCACCCTTCCCCCGCCAATCCGCATGACCGGCGTGTGGCCGGGGCATGGCGGCGGGGCCCGGCAACAAAGCCGGGCCCCGCCGTCGTACGTCCTGTTCCTGTGCCCTACATCCGGAAAGATGCGTAGGGCTCGCTGGGCAGGTTCCCTGCCGACCATGGAGCTCCTGAGCGGATGTCCGGGGTGTGTCCACGGCCGTCAGCCAGGATGGTGCAGATGGTTGCGATGAGAACCCAAAGAACGAAAAGCAGGAGGCCGAGCAGTTCCATGGTTGGTGCTTTCTGGTGAGTATGCGGATGGGGCGATTTCAGTGTGTTCGGCGGGCGTGTGAGCAACCGTGTGACGGCCGCTGACGCCGCCAATCCCGCGGCGTACCATGAGCCCTATGGCCGAGAACTGGATTCGGCTCCTCGGTCCGCCCGCGATCGAGTCCCCCGGCACCACTCCCCCGCAACCCCGGGGCCGCAAGGCCTGGGCGTTGCTGGCATTCCTTGCGCTGCAGGCCGATGGCACCGGCCGGTCCCGCACTGCTGCCCTGCTGTTTCCGGATGCCGCGGACCCGCTGGGGGCATTGCGCTGGAACCTGTCGGAGCTCCGGCGGGCTCTTGACGGCGTCACCGTAGCGGGCGATCCCCTGCGGCTGGACCTGCTGCCGCCATGGCGCTGCGATGCGCTGGACGCGATGGACCCGGCCACCGGTCCGGGCACCGACCCGCGCCGCTTCACCGGACAGTTGCTGGAGGGGCTGGCCTTCACGGACTCCCCCGTGTTCGATTCCTGGCTGGCGGACCAGCGCTACCGCCTGGACAACGTGGTCCAGGCGCTGCTCTACGAGGCTGCCCTCGCGGCGCTGGCATCGGATGCCGCGGGCGAGGCTGCCGAGCTGGCAACCCTGGCCCTGGAGCGGGATCCCTTCCATGCAGACTGCAACGCCGTCCTGGTGAAAGCGCTCATTGCCGCGGGCGAGTACCGCAAGGCCCGCGCGCACGCCGTCCACTGCGGCAACCTCTACCGGCAGGAACTCGGACTGCCGTTGCCGGCGGAGGTCCGCCGTGCATTGTTCGACGCAGATCCCGAGCCCGATCCCGGCACCCCGGCCACTGCGGCAACCGTGCGGTCCTACCTGGATGCGGGCGGGGCATCGCTGTGGGCCGGGTCCGTGGACCGGGGGCTGGAGCAACTGCGGCTTGCAGTCAGCCTGGCGCAGCACACGGGGAACAGCCATTTGGTGGCCGAGTCGCTGGTGACACTGTCAGGCGCGCTGATCCACCAGGCCGGCGGCCGCGGCGCCGAGGTGGCTGACCTCCTGCACCGGGCGCTCCAGGCGGAGGGGCCCGACGGCGCCTCCCGGACTGCCGCTGCGGCGTACCGCGAGTTGGGTTACTTGTCCGTGCAGCGGGGTGTGCCGGACCGGGCCGCAGGATGGTTGGACAAGGCGATGCAGGCGGCGGACGGTTTTACCGATGAACGGGCGCGGATCCTGGCCATCCAGGGCATGCTTGCCTCGGACACGGCCCGCTACGACACGGCCATCGCTGCGCTGACCGAGTCCGGGCAACTGGCTTCCGGCATCGGGAACCGCCGGCAACAGGCGTTCAGCGCGGCCCTGCTGGGACGGGTACACCTCCTGCGCGGCGAGCTGGACCCCGCCGGGATCGTCTTGGACCAGTCGCTCGCCTGGATCGCCGAGGAACACTGGACGGCGTTTGAGCCGTTCGTTGCGGGGGTGCGTGGCGAAACCTACCTGGCGGCCGGGCAGATGGAGGAAGCGGCCGCATTTATCGACCGGGCCTGGGTGATGGCGGAACTGGCGGGCGACCACTGCTACATGGCCCTGGCGGCCGGGGCCGAAGCACGCATGTTCTCCCGGCACGGCGACCTCGCAGCTGCGGAGCACTGGATCGACCGCGGCCTTGAGCCGAAGCCCTGGTACCTCTGGTACTCGGCCAGGCTGCTGGATACGGCCGCGGAAGTTGCCATTGCCATCCGGTCACCCCGTGCCGCCGGTTTCGTGGAGCGGTTGGGCGAGCTGGCAAGCCGCAGCGGGATGCGGGAGTTCGTGGTCCGGGGCCAGTCCCACCGTGCCCTGCTCGGAGACGCAGCCGCTGCCGAGGCCGTCCCCTGGCTGGCCAGGGAAATCGACAACCCTGCGCTGACGGCGTTCCTGGCGGAGCGTCACCCGGGGTAAGGAAGCCAGGGGTGATGCTGCCCGGCTCCCCCGAGTGGAGGCCAGATAACCATTGCTGCACAATCCTCCCGCAGTGGTTCGTTCCTGCCGGGAACTTTCCTCGGGCCCGCGGACACTATGAGGTATGGGACGGTTGGGGGAACCAGATGAGGTGCTGTGGAGCCGGTGTGCGGGTGACGATCCGGAGGCGTTGGGGCAATTATTCGACAGGTATGCCGATGCCGTCTTCCGCTACTGTTTGAGCCGCACCGGCTCTTGGCAGGACGCGGAGGATCTGGTCTCGGTGACTTTCCTGGAGGCTTGGGGGAAACGCAGGAACTTGGTGCTGGAGCGGGATTCCCTGCTTCCCTGGTTGCTGGGCGTCGCTACCAATACGATGCGCAACCGGTCCCGGTCCCGCCGGCGATACGACCAGTTCCTGGCAAAACTGCCCCACTCCCCTGTCGAACCGGACCATTCGACGGCGACGGCGGAGCGGCTCGATGCCGAACAGCAGGTCCGGGAGCTGCTGGCGGCGGCCACCAGCCTGACCGACGGAGAGCGGGACGCGCTCTGGCTGTGCGCCGTCCACGGCTGCTCATACCAGGAGGCGGCAGAAGCCCTCAAGGTCCGTGTCGGCACCATCAAGTCGCGGGTCAACCGCGCAAAGAGCAAGCTCCAGGCCGCAGCCCCCACCGCGCTGGGGCGTCAGTCGCTGGAGAACCATGAAGAGTCGAGGCAGTCATGAACCTTTCGAACATCGAGTTTCCCGGGGACACCCGCCCTGCGGTCCGCGCGGCGCTGGTCCGCGAAGCCGCAAACCGCCGTCGTGCGCCCTGGTGGCGCCGCCCCGCAGCCCTGACCTTCGCAGGGATCGCCTTGGCGGGCTCGACGGCGGCCATGGCCTACGTTGCTTTCGCGCCGGTGGAGGACAAACGGGATATCCGTTGTTACTATCGCGCCGATCTCACCCGCGAGTATCCGTCCGGCAATGGTTTTGGCAGCACTCTGGGGCCGTACCTGCTGTCCGGAGCCATGGACGAGGGCTTTGACTCGTCGAATCCCGGCCCGGATCCCCAGGCCGGGAAAAAACAGATCGAGGACCCTGTGGCGCTCTGTGCGTTCAATTGGGACCAGGGTCTGATGAACCCGGGCGGCGCCACGGATGACCTGATTCCGCCGGACTTCGAAGGCCCCGCGGCCCGTCCCCCTCAGGACCTGGACGGCAAGGCAACTGATGCGCAGGGGAACCCTGCCCCGGCCATGCCCAATAACTTCGGCCCGGGCCACTACGTGCCGGAACTGACAGCCTGCGTGGTGGACAATGCCGTGGCCATCATCCCGGGACCGCACAGCGTCTGTTCCCAGCTGGGAATCCCTACGCTGGACGCCGGAAGCTGACGTGGCACACCCGGGTTAAGCAAAAGCAGGGCCTGCCCGAAGGCAAGCCCTGCTTTGTGAAACCTAACGGTCCCGGAACTCCAGGAAATTAGAGAGCCTGGATGTTGGTGGCCTGGGGACCCTTGGGGCCCTGCTCGGTGTCGAAGGAAACCTTCTGGTTCTCTTCGAGGGAGCGGAAGCCGTTGGAGTTGATTGCGGAGTAGTGTGCGAAGACATCCTGTGAGGAGTCATCGGGGGAAATGAAGCCGAAGCCCTTTTCAGCGTTAAACCATTTGACGGTACCAGTAGCCATTATTTTTGTCCTTCGTGAAGGTGGAGGGAAAGTCCCGACTTTCGGGCCCTCCTGCGTGGGGTGTTCAAAAACCGCTACTTCAGAAGAACGCGGACTTTCGACCGCGCGTACTGCCTGAACTACCAACTGCATAAACACAACAACAGGTACTACCCTACAGGAGTTTGCGCCCAAGCCTAATTCCGTGCCTGTTCAACCCCGCGTTACCCCTGGTCACGTTCCTCCAGCGCAGGACTGTAACGGGTGAAGCCGGGCCGGAGCCGGACCGAGTCCTTCCCTATCAGCGCGATGTCTTCCCACAGCACCAGGAAGGAACCCCGGTGCCGCCACCGCAGCAGGTGCGCCAGCGGCCAGGGCTGCGTGAGGTTGGTCCGCTCGTAGCCCAGGAACGAGGCCGCGCTGTGCGGGCTCACTACGATCCCCAGCATCCGGGCCTCGGAGATCAGCTGGTGTGGGGCGCCGTCCAGCACGAAGCGGACATCGGCTGCCTTACCCAGCCGGCCGCCGTCGGAGTCCAGGACCGGAAGGCCCAGCACGTCACCGAGGATCATGGCGGCCTCCCGGGATGCGCGCGATGATCTTGTCCCGCACCCAGCGCTCCACCCAACTGGCGTCCAGCCCCTCGCCGTCGACGCCGAGCCGCACCACCACGCCGACGTCCGCCACGTCCTTCCACGGGATCCGGATCAGCCGGGACTGCGGCGGCCTGCCGCCGAAGATGCGGGTGCCCAGCACCGGCCCGGTCAACAGGGCGTCGAGCACCGGCGCCGGGGTGCCCTCCGGAATCTCTGCACCGATGTCCGGCCCGCTCAGCTCGAGGTCGTCCACGGTGGTGACCGGGACGCCGTCGTGGTCCAGCACCTGCCGGTCCAGCAGGTGCAACTGCGCGTCCAGGATCCGCCCCGGCATGGGCGGCAGCGGGACGAGGTCCGGGGATGTCATGCTCCTGCTCCCGTCACGATCATCAGGGGTATGGCGGCCACGGAGGCCACCAGGATGATCACCAGGTAGACCATGGCGAGAACATTCACGGCCCGTCCGTTGACGTGCCGGCCCATGTACTGCGGATCGTTGGAGACGATGAGGATGGGCAGGTAGGTCAGCGGCAGGGCAATGGCGGAAAACACCACGGAATATTCGGTCACCAGCACCGGATCCACCCCGGTGGCCAGCACTCCAATGCCTACCAGCATGCAGACGATCATGGCCAGGTGGAACCGGGCAGCCTGCACGGGGCGGCGGAACTTGCCCCAGGACCAGCCGAAGAACTGAGCCAGGGTGTAGCCGCTGGAGAGCGTGGTTTCCAGTGCGGCGCCGAACGTGGCCGCCACCACGCCCACCAGGACGAAGGCCAGGCCGAGCTTTCCAGCGCCTTCGGCCACGGGCAGGATCACCTGGGACAGCGAGGTGACGGAGATGCCTGCGGGAAGAAGGACGACGGCGGCGCACCCGGCGATGGCCACGGACAGCAGCCCGCCGAGCGGGAAGCCAACCAGGACATTGATGCGGGACTGGGCCAGGTCCTTCACCGTCCAGCCTTCCTCCACAGCACCGGAGGAAAAGAAGAACACCTCGTAGGGGGTCATGGCCGCGCCGAAGAGGGCGATGGCGAAGTACCAGTACGTGGGTGCGGTTTCTTCCGCAGGCACGGCCGGAGCCAGGGCCTGGCCGGCGAGGACACCCCAGTCCGGCTTGAGCAGGAACAGCGCCACCGCGAACCCGATCAGAGTCAGCCCCAGCAGGCCGGTGACGTTTTCCATGATGGAGAACTTCACCCGCCAGATCACCAGCCATACGGCCACCGCCGCCACCGGGATCCACAGCAGGTAGTGCACGCTGCTTGCCAGCTGGAGCGCCAGGGCCACGCCGCCGATCTCGGCCGTGACGGTCATGAGGTTGATCAGGAACGACGCCGACAGGTTGGCAAGCCCGGCCCGCGGCCCCAGCCGTTCACGGATCACCTCGAACGTGGCCCGGCCGGATGCCGCAGCCACACGCCCGGACATGTTGGCGAACAGGCAGATCCCCAGCACCCCCACGGCCACCACCCACACCAGGGACAGTCCAAAGCGCGAGCCCACCACGGCGTTGGTCACCAGGTCCCCAATGTCCACGAACCCGCCGATGGCGGTGAGGACGCCGAGCGCGACGCCGAGTAGCCGCTTCACCGGGACCCCACCTTTTGGCTGAGCTGCTCGAGCGCGTCCTGTGCGGCGGCGAGCGCCCGCTCACCGTCTGCCGTGGAAGGCGCGGCCCCGCCGTCGTCCGCGGATACGGCGGCGCGTGCCGTGAAGAAGCCGGCGGCGCACTGGTCCAGGATGTCGAGTGCCTGCCGCTGGGTCTCGCGGTCCGCCTGGCTGGCAGGCGAGAGTTTCTGCACGGTGCTGCGACTGGTTTCGACTTCTTTGAGGGCGTCATCCAGCGCGGTGGCGGTGGCGGCACGGGTCAGTTTGCCGTCCATGTCCTGCTTGAGGGCCAGGCGGGCGGTGGCCACGGCGGACGAGCTGTCCTTCGCGGCGGTGGAAACAGTTTCACCGACGCCACTGCTGCAGCCCGCAAGGACGATGGCCAGAGCGGCGAGGCCAAGGATCAGGACCCGGCGCGGGGCGGTGGCTGGCGTATCCGGCATCCTCGCCTCCCAACCCCGGCACATCCCGGGTTCCCGCAGCTCCCCCGGACCGCATCAAAATTAGTTGCCCTAGGTTAGGTATAGCACCGCCGCTGGATATTTGATCTGCTCAGGGGCGTATTTTCTGCGGATGTGGGCACACCTGAATACCAGGCCGCGGTCACGCCCGGCCATCACCGGCGGACCTCGACCGCACCAGCGAATAGGCATATCCTGCATCCAGATCCAGTCCACTTCGCCGGGAGATGACACCCATGGAGATGCCCAAAGCTTCGGAGCAGGACAAAGAACGGTTCCGGCGGGTGGTGCCGGACCATCCCGACGTGGTGGTGAAGCCGATGTTCGGCAACCTGGGGGCGTTCATCAACGGCAACATGTTCGCGGGCCTGTTCGGATCCACCATCGGCGTGAAACTCTCTGACGAGGACCGGGGCATCCTCGAATCCTCCGAGCGGACCGTACCGTTCGGCCCCGCGGAACGGCCGATGGGCGGGTACACCGGGCTGCCGGAGGTCTGGAACGAAGAGGGCGACGGCGACGACACCCGCGCCAGGGCCTGGGCCGAAAAAGCGCTGGGCTACATCGCCACGCTGCCGCCCAAGCAGCCCAAGGAACCGAAAGCCCGGATGCCACGGTCCGGCACCCCGCGGGCAGCCGCGAAGTAGCCATGTCCTCCCCCGCAGCCTCCCGGCAGGAAACCAACACAGTGATAGTGGGTGCCGGGCAGGCCGGGCTGGCCACCAGTTACTGGCTCAGCGAGCACGGGGTGGAGCACCGGCTGCTGGAACGGCGCCCGGCGCTGGGCGGGGCATGGCAGGACCGTTGGGATTCCTTCTACCTGAACACCCCCAACTTCTCCCTGGACCTGCCCGGCAAGGCCTGCACCGGGTCCGAGCCGGACGGATTCCAGCCGCGGGACGCTACCATCGGCTGGTTCCGGGACTACGCGGAGGACATCGCGGCGCCGGTGGAGCTGGATACCACTGTCACCCGGATTACCCCCGCGGACGGCGGGTTAACGGTGGAAACGGACCGTGGCGCATGGGCTGCCCGCAACGTCGTCCTGGCCAGCGGCGCGTTCCAGCGGCCGCGGATCCCGCCGGCCGCCGTCGGGATCTCCCCGGACGTGCTGCAGCTGCACAGCCACGATTACCGCAACCCCGCCCAGCTGCCGGACGGCGCGGTGCTGGTGGTGGGCACCGGGCAGTCGGGCGGGCAGATTACCGAGGACCTGCTGGACGCCGGCCGCACGGTGCACCTGTCCGTCTCGTCCTGCCCGGAGGCGCCCCGGCGGTACCGCGGCAAGGACGTTTTCCACTGGATCGTGCAGGTGAACGTGCACGGGCCGGAGTACGGCATCAACGCCCTGCAGGTGGACCAGCTCCCGTCCCCCGCGGGCCGGTTCATGTGCAACCCGCTGTTGTCCGGCAACGGCGGCGGCCGCAGCATCCGCCTGCGCGGGTTGGGCCGCAGGGGCGTCCGGCTGCATGGCCGCTTCGAGGGAATGCACGACGGCGATCCCGTCTTCACGGACGACCTCGCCGAGCGCCTCACGCTGGTGGAGGCCGGGTTCGGCCAGCGGCTGGGGCGCCTGTCCGACGCCTACATCAAAGCTGCCGGCCTCGATGCCCCGCCAGCCGACGTCCCCGGGCCGGACAGCTGGCTGCCGCCAGAATCCGGCGCCCGGCTGGACCTTGCGGCGGAGGGCATCACGTCCGTGATCTGGTGCACCGGCTACGGACTGGACTTCAGCATGCTGGACCCATCCATTGCCCTCCTGGACGAGTGGAATTACCCCCGCCACCTGCGCGGCGTGACGGAGCACCCGGGCCTGTACGCCGTCGGGCTTCCCTGGCTGACCAGGCACATCTCGGCGACGCTGCCTGGCGTGGGCCCGGACGCCGAATACGTGGCGGAACACCTGGCGTCGCGTTCCGCTTAGCCGGGGCCGTGGACCTTGCGGTGCTTGCCGGTCCGGGCGAGGAACGCGTACACCACCAGCGCAATCCCGGCCGCGATCATCACGGCAGGAACAGCGAAGTCCAGAGGGATCAGGAGCGCCGACACCTGGAGGGCCATGATCACGCCAAGTACCGCGAGGACCCCGGCCGGGATCAGCGGCCACTTGAGATGGCCGGTGCTGGTGCCGTCGGAGGGGCGGACCGGAAGCAGGGTCAGCACCCCGAAGGTGGCCGCGAGGCCCAGGAACAGCACAGCCGCAATTGGCGTGCCCTGAAACGCCGGCGGCAGGGCCACAATCACGGCCAGTGTCAGCATCACGCCGGCCGGGATGATGGCCCACCAGTTGTCCGGGACGCGGGCGTAGACGGCAGCGAAACCGGCGCCCATGAAGAGGAACAGGAAGCCCGCGGACGCGCCGCTGCCCGTCAGCCCGGCGGAGGTGACCACCGCGGCGAGGCCCAGGAAGACGGAACCGGGGATAGCCGCCCACCAGTGCTCCCGGCGTCGGATGAAGACGGACAGGAACAGGACACCGGCGGCGGCGAACACCAGCGGCGCAACGATCGCTCCGCTGTCGAGGACGCCCACCCGGTCCAGCATCAGCAGGACACCCAGCATCATCAGGACGATGCCGGCGGTGATGCTCGCGTTGGCCGATTTCACCGTATGCCTCCCGGATCCTGCAGGCGGCAGGGTGCCGCTGCTGCCTTCAGGCTAGGCTCCGGCCGGGAGCAGCAGGTAGGGCATAAAGCCCCGCACCGCACCGGCGGTACGTGCGTGAATCCGGGCTGCCTACTTCAGGCTCAGCACCTCGTCGATGGGGCGGCCGTTAACGAACACCTGCGCGCTGGTGGCCCCGGAGGCTGCCATGGCCGTGTATTCGAGCTGGGACGTCACCCGTGGAGTGTCGCACACGCCGCCCAGCATGAACTGCCCGGTCAGCCAGATGGTGATGGTGTTGCCGGTCAGTTCACCGGCCACGTACGTCAGGTTCGACTGGTAGAGCGCGTTGACCAGTCCGGACAGGCCGACGTCGCGGCTCCTGTTGGCGAGCAACGCTTCGACGCTGGGCCTCACTTGGTCCGTGAAGGTTACCGGTCCGGTAGTGGTGGCCACCAGGCTGTCGCCGCAGCCGATGAGGGGCCCGGACATCCCGTTGTCGCCGACGGCCACGTAGTACACGGTCAGCGGTCCCGTTTGTTCCGGCAGCCCGGTGGGTTGCGGTTCCTCCGTCGCAGGAGGGCTGGCAGGGGCGGACGACGGCGGCGCGGCGGCGCTGGTGGTGGGCGCGGCTGAGGTGCTGGCCGGCGTCGTCGCGGTGGGCGCGGTGGTGGGGGTCGCCGTCGTGCTTGGACCCGCGGTGCCGGAAGCGCCCGCCGTGGGGGCGGGCGCGGCGGAACTGCCCGTGGGTGTCGGGGCGGGAGGGCCGAAGCAGCCTGTGAGCACCATCAGGCCACTGAGCCCCAGAATGCCAAGAACCGGATGCCTGGGCCTGGTCATGATGCCCCCTTGAATGTGGGCCCGCGGGGTGCGGGACCCACATTCAAGCTACGCCGGAGGGTTACTCCACAACAGGGACTAAAGTCCGGCGGCACACACTACGGGCCGGCGCACCAAAACCCCTGCCGGTCACCACACCGAATCGCCGCGCAGCACCACGTCACTGCCGCCGTCCACGTAGATAACCTGCCCGCAGAGGTGGGTGTTTTCAGGACTGTTGAGCCAGGCCAGCAGGCGGGCCACGACGATCGGTTCGGCGATGCCGTTCAGCGGCATGGGGACCAACTTGAGCAGCGACTCCCGCTCCTCTTCCGTGTCAATCAGGTCCGCCGTCATGGGCGTGGCAATGATGCCAGGCGAGACGGCGTTCAGCGGGATGCCGGCACCGGCCCAGGCATCCGTGGCAGCGTGCCGGCGGACCCAGCGGGAGAGCGCCAGTTTGGTGGACGCGTAGATGAGCCCGCCAGTGGCGGCCGGTTCCTTGGCCAGGACCTCGGCGCGGGCCAGGGCTGCCGGTTCGTCGCCTGCGGCCAGCAGCGCCACGAGCTCGTCGTCGCTGGCCATGAGGGCAGCCATCGAGGAGACCAGGAGGGCGCGTGGCGCGTCCGAGCCAGCCAGCAGCGGCCGGAGTCCGTCCAGTGTTGCCAGGGTGCCGAAGAAGTTTACGGCCACGGTGGCGGGTGCCGGCAATGCGAGCCCGGCCACGGCGTAGACGGCGTCGATGGTGCCGCCGCTGGCGTCCCGCACCGCGTCCACCATTGCGGAACGGCCGTCTGCCGTGGACAGGTCCGCCACCACCTCGGCGTCATGGAGGTCAACGCCGATGACGCGCTCGCCGCGGTCCTCGAGCAGTTCCTTCGTGGCCTTGCCGATGCCGGATGCGGCGCCGGTGATGACGGAGGTGCGGGACATGGCAACTTCCTTAGGCAGGCCTGATGGGGTTGGCACCCACTCTTCCCGGCTGCCCGCGGCCGGGCCAGAGTCCAAGGACCCTGCGCCGCACTTCCGGCCCGGCACGGCAATCGACTGATCTTGTCACGCAGTTAACCCGCCATTCACATCCCCCACGGAAGCTGTCCAACCGGCCTCCCTAGGTTCGAAGGCATGGACAACATATCCCGCAGAACCCTGATCTCCGCCGGCCTGGGTGCAGGCATCGTCGCCGCCCTCCCGGGTGCCGCCGTCGCGGTTTCCACCGCTGACGACGCCGGCCTCCGCACCAACCCCTTCCTGCTCGGCATCGCGTCGGGTGAGCCGTGGCCGGACGGCTTCGTGCTCTGGACCCGCCTGGCGCTGAACCCCGTAGCCGAGGACGGTCTGGGCGGCATGCCCGCCCGAAACGTTGCGGTGCAGTGGGAAGTGGCAGAGGACGAAGGCATGCGCCGGGTAGTAGCCCGCGGCGTCGAGCACGCCCGGATCGAAACCGCGCACTCGGTGCACGTGGAGTTGCGCGGACTCAAAGCGGGCCGCGAATACTTCTACCGGTTCCGTACCGGCCGGCACCTGAGCCCGGTGGGCCGCACGCTCACCAGCCCCTCCCTGCACGAGACGCCCGCCGCGCTGGCCATGGCGTTCGCCAGCTGCGCGCAGTACGAGCACGGCTACTTCACTGCCTACCGGCGGCTCGCCGAGGACCACCCGGACCTGGTGCTGCACCTGGGCGACTACCTCTACGAGTACAAAAAAGGCAGCTACGTGATCGGCGGCGGCAACCCGCGCGACCATGAAGGTCCGGAGACGGTCGCGCTGGAAACGTACCGGCAGCGCCACGCGCAGTACAAGGCCGACGCCGACCTGCAGGCCGCGCACGCCATCGCACCGTGGGCGGTGGTCTGGGATGACCACGAAGTGGACAACAACTGGGCGGACGACGTCCCGGAGAACAGCGACGCCGGCCAGCTCAACGACACCACCGAGCACTTCCGCCAGCGCCGGGCGGCCGCGTTCCAGGCGTACTACGAGAACATGCCGCTGCGCCCGTCGTCGCTGCCTGCCGGGCCGGACATGAAGATCTACCGGCGGATCCAGTGGGGCCAGCTGGCCAACTTCCACATGATGGACACGCGGCAGTACCGTGACGACCAGCTGGCCGGGGACGGCTGGAAAAAGAACGTGGCCGAGCGGCTCGCGGAGGACCGGACCATTACCGGCGCGGAGCAGGAGAAGTGGCTGCTGGACGGGTTCCGGAACTCCACCCAGCGCTGGGACGTCCTGGGCCAGCAGGTCTTCTTCGCCGAGCGGGACCGCGCCCAGGCCCTGGACGTGGACGATGTCTCGATGGACGGCTGGGACGGCTATGTTTCATCCCGGCGCCGCATCACCAAGGGCTGGGTGGACGCGAAGGTCCGCAACGCCGTCGTCCTCACCGGCGATGTGCACCGCAACTGGGCCAACGACGTCAAGGTGGACTACAAGGACCCTGCCTCCCCCGTGGTCGGCTCGGAGCTGGTGTGCACGTCCATCACCTCCACCGGCGACGGTACCGGCTCCACCACCGATCCCGTCATGGCCTGGAACCCGCACCTGAAGTTCTACAACGACAACCGCGGCTACGTGAACACCCGCATCACCAAGGACTCGATGACCGCGGACTTCCGGGTCCTGGACCACGTCACGACGCCGGGCGCACCGGTTTCGACGAAGGCCTCCTTCGAGATCCGCGACGGTGTCCCGGGGCTTCAGGCGCGCGGCTGACCTTCCGTGCGGCGCGTTTGCGTGGCAGGTGAGCCTCCCGGCGGCCGCTACCCCCGATTTTGTGGGGGTGCCGGCGCTCACCGTTGGTTACGCAAACGCTCCGAGCGGGGCCTTGGCAAGGGCCTGTTTGGCCCGTCTGTCCAACCGGCGGGCGATGGCCGCGCACACGATCAACTGCATGGCGTGGTACATGATGACCGGCAGGATCACCACACCGGCAAGTGGCCCCTGGAACAGGATGGCCGAGAGCGGCAGCCCACTGGCAAGGCTCTTCTGCGAACCGCAGAAGAGGACTGCGGTGGCATCAGCACGTTCGAAGCCCAGCCTGCGTGCCGTCAAGGATGTCGCGGAGAGCACCAGTGCCAACAGCGCTGCACAGATCCCCGCCGTCACAGCCAGCTGGGCAGGCGGAATCTGCTGCCACAGACCGCCGGCCACCGCCGCCCCGAAGGCTCCATACACCACCAGGAGGATGGCGCTGCGGTCTACCACCTTCAGCGTTTTCGCCCTGCGGACGGTCCACCGCGCCAACGGTTTATGAAGCAGCTGCCCCGCCACGAACGGCGCAATGATCTGCAGCGCTATCTTGAACACCGCGTCCGCATGCAGTCCGCCGAAGGAACCCAAAACCAAGGCAGCCAGAAGGGGTGTGGCCACCACCCCCAGGAGGTTGGAGATTGAGGCCGCGCACACGGCCAACGCAGTATTTCCCCCGGCGATCCCGGTGAAGGTGGTGGCGGTCTGCACCGCTGTGGGCAGCATAGTCAGAAACAGCAGCCCTGCAACGAGTTCGCGCGAAAGAAACCATGAGGACCCGGCCGCCACGCCGAGTCCAAGCAGCGGGAAGGCGGCAAAGGAAAACGCGACAATGACGAGGTGCGGCCGCCAGGCCTTCGCTCCCTGGAGCGCAGCCGACGGCGGTAGCCTCAACCCGCTGATGAAGAACTGCAGCCCCACGGCGATTCCCGCAGCGGTGGAGAGCACCGGGCCCACCCAGCCGCGGGGCGGCCACAGCGCGGCTGCTGCAAGGGTGGCCAGAAGCAGCAGCACGAAGTGATCAACCCATCCGAACCGTCGGCGCACCGAACCGGAACGTGCCCGTATTTTTCCCATCGAACAGTCATCCTTACGTCGGCAGCAAGGATAAGAATACTGTAGACAGTTTGACGAAATGACCCCCTGTGTAAACCCTGGGTAAACTCAGCCCGGGACGGCCAGGCGGAAAAATGTAGACAGTAGTCTTGAAGCATGATCCAGCAAGAAAGCCTCGTTGCACTGGCCGCCAGGGAGATCCGAAAGCTGATTGTCAGTGGCGAACTGGTGCCCGGCGACAAGCTGAACGAGCCTCCCCTCGCAGAAAAGCTGGGCATCTCCCGCCCTCCGCTGCGTGAAGCCTTGCGGACCCTTGAGAGCGAGGGCCTTTTAGAGCAGTCCCCGAGGCGCGGTTACCGCGTGGTGTCAATGACGGACACCGACATTGACGAGATCTACTCGCTTCGGCGCGCACTGGAGATGTTCGCCCTGGACCGCCTGCTGGCCCGGAAGGACCCTGCCGCATACTCTTCGCTCGACCCGATCATGAAGGCCATGCGGGCTGCAGCAAGGCGCGGGGACAGGCCCGCGGTGGTCCAGGCCAACATCGACTTCCATACCGCACTGGTTGATGCCGCAGGCCACCGCAGGCTCAGCGACACCTACCGCTCCCTCATGGTGCAGATGCAGGTTTCCATGGCGGCCAATGTGCTGAACGAGGAACGGTCCAAGGGCGACCTGACCAAGGGGTGCGACAGGCACGCCGAGCTGCTGGAGTGCCTCCGCTCGGGGGACGCAGACCGGATCCGGCGCGAATTCGAGGAGCACGGCGAGCGCGACTACCTCGCCCGGCAGGGCTCGGCGGCCAAGAAGGCGGCAGGGGAATGAGCGGCTCACTGCTTGCGCAACTGAACTCCGGATTCCCGGACGCGACGGCCATCGCCGAGGCCGTCCGCACCGGCAGGACATCCGCCGCCGCCGTCCTTGCCGAAGCCCGTGCCCGTGCGGGCTCCGGGCAGGGCAAGGAGCTCAACGCCTTCATCAGCGAGGACTGGGACCATGCCGAACGGGCCGCTGCAGCCCTTGATGCCCGCCGGGCCGCGGGCGGGACGCTGGGCGCGCTTGCCGGGATCCCGTTCAGCGTCAAGGACGTGATTGCGGTGGCAGGGCTTCCCGTCACGGCCGCCAGCAAAGCATTTGCCACCACCAAGGCAAACACCACCGCCCCCGCGGTGCAGCGGCTCCTGGACGCCGACGCCATCCTGGTGGGCAAGACCAACTGCCCCGAATTCGCCTTCGGCATGACCTGCGAGAGCCCGCTGCTGGGCAGGACGGGCAATCCGCGCTATCCGGACGCCACCCCCGGCGGATCCAGCGGCGGGGAGGCCGCCTCGGTCGCGGCAGGCATCTCCGCCCTGGGTGTAGGAACAGACTTCGGCGGGTCACTGAGGTGGCCCGCGCAGTGCGTGGGCATCGCCGCCCTCCGGCCCGGAATCGGCGCACTCCCCGGCGAGGGGCAGGTACCGGGACTTGACGGCAACTTCGGGGACGACGGCGTGCTCCCGGCCGTGAGCCCCGGCATGCAGGGATCCTTCCAGACGGTGGGCCCGCTGGCCCGTTCCGTCCGCGACCTCCGGGCGGCGTACGCCGTGATGGCCGGTGCGCCCACGGAGCCACTGCCGACGCCGCGGGAGCCCATCCGGGTTGCGTGGAGCGATGGCCGGGTGTTCGGCCCGGTCCGCGCTGAGGTCTCCGAGGTCATGGCGCGGCTGGCCGCAGCCGTCTCCGCGGCGGGCCATCTGGCCACGGAGCAGCCGGATCTTTTTGCCGACTGCCTGCCCACCTACAACCGGCTGCGCGAACTGGACCCCATGGTGGACCACGCCGCCGCGGTTGCCGGCAGGGAGGATGCCATTACCGGTGCCAACCTGCAGACCATCAGAAATTCGCTGGCAGCGCCGCCCGGGGAGACCGCCCGGGCACGCCTGGCTGCGGACGCGGCCCGCGCCGGCGCCATCAGGCAGCTCGAGTCCGTTGACATCGCCTTGCTTCCCGTCGCCGGCGGCCCCGCCGCCCGGGTGGACGGCACGCTGGATGTCGACGGCGAGCAGCTGCAGGGATGGGAAATCATGGGCCCATGCCGGGCGGTGACGCTCACGGGTTGCCCAGTGGTGTCGCTTCCAGTGGGGCTTTCCGCCGAGGGCCTTCCCTTGTCGGTGCAGGTGGTGGCCCCTCCGGGCGGGGAACTGGCTGCCCTCGCGTTTGCCGAGCTCCTGGAGCAATTGGCGGCAGACCCCGGCTGAAACCGATGCCGCAAGGGCCCGCCCCGAGGGCCCGCTTCGTCAAACTGTCTACAGAATTCATAATTAACGTTCCGGAAACGAAGCAGGCGGTTCCCGGACACACGGAACCCATAGCGTCATCCGTGTCAGCACATCACTGACGAATGGATCACCGAAAGTGGGAAGCCCGCATGTTTTCACGCACCAGCAAAGCCGCCGTAGTAGCCGCCCTGGCAGCGCTAACCCTCGCTGCCAGTGGCTGCGCAGCAACCAGCAACGCATCCGCTGAGTCCGCGCCAAAGGAAAAGTTCACCATCGCCACGAGCGGCACCTTCCGGCCCATCACCTTCTCCGAAGCCGGCAAGCTCACCGGCTTCGACATTGAAGTGGGCACCCTGATTGCGGAGAAGCTCGGCATGGAACCGGAATTTGTGGAAGGCCAGCTGACCGGGCTGCTCCCGGGCCTGAACAGCGGCAAGTTC
This sequence comes from Pseudarthrobacter sp. 1G09, assembly GCF_050038305.1. Classification (NCBI taxonomy): domain Bacteria; kingdom Bacillati; phylum Actinomycetota; class Actinomycetes; order Micrococcales; family Micrococcaceae; genus Pseudarthrobacter; species Pseudarthrobacter sp. 1G09. The sequence goes on along the minus strand of NZ_CP188306.1, from coordinate 1,350,486 downwards.
GACGCCGTCATGTCCGGCTTGACCATGACGGATGCGCGAAAGCAGTCCATCACTTTCTCCACGCCTTACCTGGCGGACGGCGCCGTGGCGGTGGTGAAGAAGGACAACACGAAGGTGGAACAGCTCAGTAAGCTGGACGGCCTGGTGGTGGGAGCCATCGGCGGTTCCGGAACGGAAACGGACGTCAAGGGCATCGGTGGGTTCACCGAGCTGAAGGCCTACCCCGGCGCCCCCGAAGGTTTCGCAGACGTAGCCGCCGGCAGGATCGAAGTCTTCGCAACCGGCAGGATCGCCGCAGAGAACTTCATGAAAAACTCCCCGCTGGCATCGGAACTGAAAATTGTGGGCGACGTCTACGGCACCAAGCCCGCCGGCGTCGGACTCCCGAAGGACGACACCGAAATGAAACCCAAGGTGGACAAGATCATCGAGGAGCTCAAGGCCGACGGCACCCTCGAAAAACTGAACCAGAAATGGTTCGGATTCACGGTCGAGATCCCCTCCGCCTGATCCAACATGAACACCTATGAGCCCGGCTCTGTAGCAGCCGAATACTTCCCGATCTTCCTGGCCGGGGCGTTGACCACGCTGGGAATCGTTGCCGCAGCGATCGTCTGCGCCACCGTCCTTGGCTACGTCATCGCCACCCTGAGGCTCTCCCGGATCCGCGCCCTGCGGATCTTTGCAGCCGCCTACGTATGGTTCTTCCGCGGCCTGCCGCTCATGCTCTCCCTGTTCTTCTTCTACTACACGAAGCCGTTCGGGCTGACCATGGACGCCTTCACGGCGGGACTGATCGCCATGAGCCTCAACTCGGCGTCGTTCTTTTCCGAGATCATCAGGGCCGGGCTCAAATCGGTGAACGCGGGCCACCTGGAGGCGGCCGACTCCGTGGGCATGAACCCGCTGCAGAAATTCGTCCGGGTCACGGCGCCGGAAGGCATCCGGCTCATGACGCCGCCCTACATCAACAACTGCATCATCATGCTGAAGGAGTCGGCACAGATCTCCGTGATCACCGTGCCGGACCTGATGCTGCAGGGCCAGAAAGCATACAACTCCACCTACAACGTCATGGAAACCCTGGGCGTCGTGGCGGCCATGTACCTGGTCATGACCAGCCTGCTGATGGTCCTGCAACTCGTCATCGAAAAGAAAATGGGCCGCAAGATGGGCACCACCAAGCAACTCCGTGAGGCTGTAGGGAGCATGGCATGATCGGCATCACCGGATTGACCAAGAGCTACAACTCGCGCCAGGTCCTGAAAGACGTGGACCTGCGGATCCTGCCCGGCGAGGTGGTGGCCATCATCGGCCCCAGCGGAGCAGGGAAAAGCACCCTGCTGCGGTGCATCAACATGCTGGAGGTTCCTGACGCCGGCCGGATCCACGTGGACGGCCGCCAGGTGTTCTATACACCCAACGGGCGGGGCAAGCTGGGCGTGCTGGACCAGTTCCGGCTGACCTGGCTCCGGCGGGAGATCGCCATGGTGTTCCAGCAGTTCAACCTCTGGCCGCACCGCACCGTCCTGGACAACCTGCTGGAGGGCCCGGTGATCGCCAAAGGGCAGAAACGGGCCGACGCCGTTCCGCGGGCCATGGAGAAACTGCGGTCCGTGGGCCTGGAGGACAAGGCGGACGCCTATCCGGCGGACCTGTCCGGCGGGCAGCAGCAGCGGGTTGCCATCTGCCGGGCGCTGATGATGGACCCCAAGGCCATCCTGTTCGATGAGCCCACATCCGCCCTGGACCCGGAGCTGGTGAATGAGGTGCTGGACATTATGGCGAAACTGGCCAGGACCGGCATGACCATGGTGATCGTCACGCATGAGATGAAGTTCGCCCGCGAGGTCGCCGACCGCGTGATCTTCATGGAGCACGGAGGCATTGTGGCGGAAGGGCCGCCCGACGAAGTGTTCCAGCACCCCCGCCTGCGCGTGTACGCCTCACACCTGAGCCACTGAATGGCCCGGCACCCCATGGTCCGGGCCGAGCCGGGTCCGGACCTGCGTCCGTCCCTGGCCTGTGCCCTGTTGCCGGGTGTCCGGATACCCGGGCAGCTGATCGGCATTGGCGAAAATTACTGGCCAGCGCCTGGTCCGGAAGTCCCCTCCTCCCCCGGGCCCGCCGGAGGCACAGCCCCGGACCGGCGGGCACCGGGACGCATCCCCCTGGTCTTCGGCAAGTTCGCGGGCAGCTTGGCCGCGGACGGTGCCCCGATCATCCTCGACCCGGCACTGGCCGGGCAAGTGGTCTGCGAAGGCGAGCTCGCCGTCGTCATCGGCAGCCTTCTCAAGGACGCGGGAAGCGCCGGGGAGGCACTGCGGGCGGTGGCGGGTGTGACGGTAGCCAATGACGTGTCGGCCCGGGACCTCCAGGCCGCGGATGTCCAGTCCACGCGGGGGAAAAGCCTGGACACGTTCTGCCCCCTCGGCCCTGACCTGGTGACGCTGGACGAGATTCCGGACCTGCAGTCACTCCGCATCAGGACCACGGTGAACGGAGAACCGGTCCAGGACTCGTCCACGGCAAGCATGGTCTTCAGCGTGGCGGAACTCCTCATGTTCTGTTCGCGCTTCATGACCCTTTACCCCGGCGATGTGATCCTTACCGGCACCCCGTGGGCGGCCGACGAGTCCGTCCTGGAGCTCAGCCCGGGTGACACCGTCTCGGTGGAAATTGTGGGCGTGGGAACACTGTCGAACCCCGTGGTGTCCGCAGCGGCGGCCCTGGTGTGAGCGGCAGTCCGGGCCTGATCCTGAGCAGCTACGCGGCGGCGCCCGCCCTGGACGGATGGAACCCGGAGGCTGAGGCGGCATTCCTGCACGCGGCAGCCAGGCTGCCCGGCGTTTCCGGGCTTGAGATTCCGTTCTACCCGACGGGCCGGTTGCATAAGTACGACGGCGACTGGTTCCTTGAGCAGGTACGGCACCTTCCCGACCACCTGACATTTGTGGTGACCACCATTCCGGACACGATGTCCCGGCTGGACGGCTCATCCGATTTCGGGCTGGCGTCCCCGACCGCGGCCGGGAGGCAGGCCGCCGTGGCGCGGGGCGCCGCGGCCGCAGGGGCCGTGCGTTCGCTCAACGCCGTACTGGGCCGCCGGGCGGTCGTTGCGGTGCACCTGTTCAGCGCACCGCGCACTGTTCCCCACGGTGTGCCTGCCGGCGGCGCGGGCACGGGCCCGCTGGCCGCCTCGCTGGAGCAGCTCGCGACGTTCGGCTGGGACGGTGCACGGACCGTGCTGGAGCATTGTGACGCGGCAAAACCTGGCCAGACTCCGGTTAAGGGCTTCCTGAACCTGGAAGAGGACATGGAGGCGGTCAACACCTCAGGAACCGGAACGGGATTGGCGGTCAACTGGGGCCGCTCAGCCATTGAAGGCCGCGACGGACGTACCGCCGGCCGCCACATCCGGGCGTGCCTGGACTCGGAGCTGCTGGCCGGGGTTGTCCTGTCCGGATGCGCCCCGGTGTCCACCCGCTTCGGCGAGGCATGGGATGACTGCCACCTGCCGCCTGCACCCGTGGAGCCGGCGTCGTTGTTGACTCCTGCGGCGATCCGATCGGTGAGCGCCGCGCTGGAGCCCGCGCCCGGCGGCCCGAAGAGTGAGGTTTACCGCGGGCTGAAGGTGTCCGCGCCGCAGGGTTCGTCAGTGGCCCGGCGGGTAGGGCTGCTGGCTGGTTCGATCGAAATCGCCCGGGCCGCCGGTTTCTGACAACCCGAGATGGTGCCAGCACAGATTACCGTCCGGCCCCGTACCCCTGCGCTCCCGGCGTTGCCGGGCCGCGGGGTGCGCCTACCTGCAGGAGTAGTCGTAGTCGAGGCCGCCCGACACGTATTGGGTCACGGTGACGGAACTTCCTGAGGTCAGGCCGGGCAGCGAGCAGTTCGATTTCGCTCCCCGCAGGGTCTTTGCACCTGCCAGCCAGCTGGGCAGTCCGGCCAGGGGGCTGGCGGCCGGCACCGTTCCGGCGATGGTTCCCCACTGGCTGCCGGTGGAGTAGATCCCCACTCCGGCGGCCTTGCCTGCGGAATCCGTTCTGCCGGCGGTGATGCCTTTAAAGTAGGTGGCCATCCCTTCAAGGGTGGCGCGGTTCAGGGCCGTGGCGTTTGAGGTGCCGGTTTGCCAGCTGTTGCCGGTCTCCACGTCCAGCCACCAGAAGTAGTTGCCCGGGTTCGTGATGCCCCGGATCGTGGCGTCGTCATAGGCCTTGGCGTAGCCGTACATATAGGAGCAGGGCAGGTCCACCGGACCTTCTGCCTGGTCCTTGGCATCGCACGTTCCGTAGGGGTTGCTGACACTGATGTTTGCGTAAGTATTGGAAGCTGGCCACCAGGAGCCCTCGTGCCCCGGGTTGGCGGTGTTGACGTACAAAGCGACCTTGGGCTGGGGAGTTCCCCCGGTTGCTTTGCCCGCCCAGTCGAGTTGGTCAGCGAGGCAAGGATTGATGTTGTTGGCCAGCCCTCCGGTCACGCCCACGATCGCGAAGGCCGGGGCAGCCGGAAGGGTTTTGCCGCATTGCGGCCAGGACACATCATTGCCCACCGGGTCAGTACTTCCTGCTGGCGGAGGTGCCGCCACCGCCGCCGTTCCCGTGGCAAACAGCCCCAATAGGGCCAGGAAGACGCCTGTCACCTTCATCCCGTAACGAGCCATGCTGAACGCCTCCGTCATGTCGGTTTCTCTTTAGGGGCTATCTTGCGCCCGCGCAGGCGGGCTGGGTAGGGGAAGCAGCCCCTCACTTAGGCAACGCGTACGACGGCGGCGCCTCCCGCCGTCGTACGCGTCGCCTTGGTGCCGCCCCGGACGGCCGGCGGCAGCGGGAGCATTGTGCGGAGTGTGGTGCGGGGATACGATGCTCGCGGGGAGAGGCCTGGTCTCGCGACGAGTAAGGGGCCATCCCGTGACCGACTTCTTCACCATGCAGCCCGGGGAGACCGCCGCTCCCCTGCCGCCCGGGCCCGTCCTGTGTACCGGGACCGCTGCCATGCGGCGCATCCACCGATTCTTCCTCTGGGCATACGGCGAGGCGCCCGGCCTGGTCCGCTCCGTGACGGCGGGCGATACCGGGCGGGCCGCGTACGTCGGGGAGGTGCTGGGGAACTTCGACATGGTCCTCCACGTGCACCACGAGGGCGAGGACCTGCTGATGTACCCGCCGCTGGAGGAGCGCGCCCCCGGCTGTGTCCTGCATGTCGCGCAGATGCTGGAGCACCACCGGCAGGTGACGCAGCGGCTGGAACGGATTGGGCCGGTGCGGCTGCGCTGGATGGGGACGGCGGACGTTTCAGACGCGTCAGAACTCGCCGCGCTGTACGAGGACCTGAAGGCCGTGCTGGATGTGCACCTGCGCCGCGAAGTCACGGAGGTCATGCCGGTGGTGGACCGGGTGATGAGCCAGAAGGAAGCCGCGGCGGTGGGGCAGCACGGGATCGACAGGTTCGATAAGAAATTCATGGTCTCCTACCTCGGCATGGTGCTGGCCACGAACCCTCCGGCGGACCGGGTTGAGCTGTTCAAGGAGATCCCGGCGCCGGTCCGGCTGGCGTACAAGCTGGTGGGCCGCCGGATGTACCGGAAGCAGTACGCCACGCTGTTCCCGGGGCGGCCCGTTCCGGAGACACTGTAGGCGCCCAGATGGACCGGCGCGGGGCCGCAGGGGTTGACGTTCCGGCTGGATAGCCCCATTGCGCGGGTCCGGTGCGGGCGTACAGTTCTTGCATGGAACCGATTCGGGTCATCCTGTTGCCCGGCGCAGTGCTCCCCGCGGGCCTGGCCTATGCCCGCCTGATCGAAGCGCTGGGGCCGGACGTGAGTGCCGTCGCCAAGGAACTTGAGCTGTACCGGGAAAATCAGCCACCGGCCGGATGGACCTTGGACACGGAGGTGGACGGTGTCCTGCGTGAGGCGGATGCCCGGGGCTGGCAGGCGTTCCACCTGGTGGGCTATTCGGGTGGCGGTGCGGTGGCCCTGGCGTTCGCCGCTCAGCATCCGGAGCGGCTGCAGAGCCTTGCCGTGCTGGAGCCCGCGTGGGCGGGAAGCTGGGACTGGAGCCACGCCTACACGGAACACCGCCGCCGGTACGACGAACTCGAGGCGCTTCCGCAGGACGCGTTCATGGCCGGATTCATGCGGCTCGAGGTGAGGGACGACGTCGTCCTGCCGCCTAAGGAGGCCGGTCCCCCGCCGCCGTGGATGGCCAAGCGGCCCGCCGGGATCCGTGCTTTCCTGCGCACCTTCAGGGACTATGACCTGGACCGCTCCCGGCTCGCCGCGTTCAGCAAACCCGTGTACTACGCCGTGGGCGGCCTGAGCCATCCCGATGACCAGGGCGATGTTGCTGCCCGGCTGGCCAGGGTCTTCTTCCCCGACTTCCACTTGGAGGTGTTTCCCCGGCGCCATCACTTCGACCCGCCGCACCGGATCGAGCCGGAGCGGCTGGCGGAGTCCCTGCACCGGCACTGGGCCTTGGCGGAGGGGCGTCCTGCGGGGCATCACGAGGCCGTGCCGTCCCGGGCTTCCTGAGAACCGCAGCCACCGCACTGTCCGCCTCCCTAAATGGTGCGGGAGAACGACGGCGGGTGTCCGGCACACAGCCGGCCACCCGCCGTCGTCCGTTCCGGCCTGCGGCTCCTGCTAGAGGCAGACCGGCTGGAAGGCGGGGTCCGCGGGACCCGAGGCGCGGCCCAGGGCGTTGCCCACCCACTGATGCACCACGGGATCATTGGGCGTCTGGTCGTGCTCGAAGACGTCGGCCGGGCACTTGTCCTGGATGGTGAGGTTGGTGACCTGGCCGGGGCTGCCGTTCAGGTACTGGCTGTTGTAGGGGATGACCACCTCGTCGTACTTCGTGGAGATCACGGTGTAGGACGGTCCGGCCACGGTGTCGCCGATGGAGTTGAGCTGCTGCATGAACGCGGACCCGGTCTGCTGGTCCGCGCAGGCGGCACACCCGGCAAGGGTGTAGTCAGGCGTGGGCACCATGTCCGGCGGAGGGATGATCAGGCCCTTGGTGCCGTGGTTTGACGGGGCGATGCCCACCAGGTGGTGGACGTACTTGGCGCCGCCCAGGAAGCCAATGTAGTAGCGGGGCATCATGCCGCCCTGGCTGTGGCCCACCAGGTCCACCTTTTTGGCGCCGGTGGCGGCCCGGACGGAATCCACAAACGGGGCAAGCTGCTTGGCAGACTCTGCCACGGGGGCGGTGGCGTACACGCCATTGGTGGCGCCGTAGTTGAGGGCGAACACGCAGTACCCCTGGCTCTTGAGGTACGGCGACATGGTGGACCAGTTCTTCGCCATGCTTTCGAACGTTCCCGGCACCAGGATGACCGGGTAGGGGTGCTCCGCGGACGGTTTGCAGGACCAGTCATTGGCACCTGGCGGAGAAACATCGACGGCCTGGGCGGGGACCGTCATCAGGGACGTGGCAAGGAGGGCGGTGGCCGCAACGGACAGGGCCCGGGATAGGAAGGACATGGAAACCTCTTTGTTCGTCTGTCTTCGGGTAGCCCGGCGCCTGGTGTTGGGGGTCATCAGGCGCCGGGTCGGTTTCCATGCTGGCAGCGGCGCCGCCTCGTCGCACCGGAACTGCACGAACGTGCGGCCCGAACGGGATTCGGCCGCGGTCCGCCAGGATCGGCTGGTGGCGGACCACACAGGACGTTGTTACTGGTGAGTAGTTACTTTCCGTGCCACCGATGCGTGGACGCCCGCTCAAAGGCTCTGCACAAACGTGCAGCCACCCCACCCCCGGGGACCGGACGCTGCAGTCGAGTGAGCGGGCCTTAGAGGGAGGCGCCGCCGCAGATCACGTAGTTCTGGCCGGTGATGGACTTGCCGTGCGGGCCCAGGAGGAACGCGGCCAGGGCGGCGACGTCGTCCGGGTCCACCAGGGCGCCGAGCGCGGGCAGCTTCACCGGTGTGGCGGCGCGGCCGGGGTCGTTCAGCATCGGGGTGTCGGTGGGTCCCGGGGACAGCACGTTCACCGTGATGCCCCGCGGCGCCAGCTCCTGCGCCCACGTCCGGCCCAGCCCCATCAGGGCAGCTTTGGTGGCGGCGTAGTGGCTCTTGCCCGGCATCCCCGTTGAGGTGCGGCTGCCCAGCAGGACGATCCGGCCGCCGTCGGGCATGGACGGCACCAGCGCGTTGGCCAGCACCGACGCCGCCGCCACGTGGACGGTGAACATCCCCGCCAACGCTGCCGGGTCAAGGGAGCCCATGTGGGCGGTCCGCTGGAACCCTGCGGCGTGCACCAGGGCATCGGCCGGTTCCAGCGAAGAGACCAGCGCAGCCAGAGACTCCGGTTGCGCAAGGTCCGCCTGCAGCCATTCAAACTTCCCGTCCAGGGACGTCTCGGTGCGGCTCAGCCCGGTGACCTTCCACCCGTCTGCCAGCAGCCGCCTGGTGATGGCCTGCCCGATGCCCGAGCTGGTGCCGGTGACCACTGCATGCTTGGCGGCGGTCATTCGTCCCCGCCCGGCGTGGTGTTTCCTTCGTAGGCCCACTGCGGGTCAACCCGGACGAACTTGATGGCCTGCCGGAAATACGTGTACGCAATGTTCAGTGCGCCGTCCGGGCCCTGGTGGATGGACGGGTAGGAGTATTCGCGGTTGAGCCCGTCGCGGGAGTTGTTGGACAGGCAGTACCCGTCCCCCACGTCCAGGTTCCGGCGGATGGGCCAGGAGCGGCCGGAGTCCTCGGAGATGGCCAGGGTCATCGGCGAGCGCGGTGTGCCCCAGAAGGCGCGCTTCACGCCGTCGTCCTCGGAAAATGCGGAGGCGTCCGGCTCGGCCACCTGCCCCTGTTCCTCTGCCAGGCCGTCGTCGTCGATTTCGTCGTAGAGGGACAGGCGCCGCTCGGTGCCCTCCCCGGACCGTGCGTGGTTGTAGACTAGGGCCAGCCGGCCGTCCGTCAAAGCGACAAACTGGATGGACGAGTTGTTGTTGGGCAGCTCGGTGGGGACCGGTTCGCTCCATGTGGAGCCGTCGTCGGTGGAGCGGGATTCGTAGATCGAGTCGGCCCAGCGGCTGCGGAACAGGGCCAGCAGGGAGCCGTCGGCCACGGGCTGGATGTTCATGTGGACGCAGCCCAGGCTGCCGGGGAGGACGGTTTCGGTCCAGGTGGCGCCGGCGTCGTCGGAGATCATCACGGCGCTGTCGTCGCTGTTGCCCACCCACTTTTCGCCCGGCGTGGTGATGCAGCGGAAGATCGGGATGATCAGGCGGCCGGACGGGAGCACCACGGGCAGTTGGCGGACGAACACGCCGCCTGTTTCGTTAGCTGCAAACAACGTCTCCACGTGGCCCCAGGTGCGGCCGCTGTCCAGGGAAATACGGCGCCGGACCTCGGCGGTGTCCTGGTTGCCCGCCTTCTGCGCGGTGTACAGCAGCCAGAGGGCACCGTCGGTGTTGGTGAACAGGATGGGGTTCTGCTCCGAGCGCGCCGAATCGTCGGAGAGCTGCTCGGGCGTGGACCACTGGCTGCTGCCCGGTTCCAGGGCGGAGAACCAGATGGAAATGTCCGGGACGCCTTCCTGGGTGCCGCCGAACCAGACGCAGCCCAGCCGGCCGTCCGGGAGGGTGAGCAGGTTGGCCGCGTGGCTCTGCACGGTGGGAGCGGGCAGGTAGGCGAAGTCGGCGCCGTCGGCCGTTTTTACAACGCCGTCCGGGGTGATGGTGCTGTACCCGTCGGTAGTGGTGTTCGTCATGGGATCAGTCCTTCGAAAGAGCGGCGTCGAGGTGGGACTTGGCGATCTGTTCCAGGTGCGTCAGGTCCGAGGCGATGGTGGTGAAGGTGTAGCCCTGGGCCAGGCGCCGCGCAGCTACGGTGCCTGCGGGCGTGTGGATGCCGGCGGCGATGCCTGCGGAGGCGGCGGCCTCGGCGATGGTCTCCAGGGCGGCGTTGAATTCGGTCTCGACGGCGGGATCCCCGGGGAACGCCCCGCCCACGGCGATCGCCAGGTCGGAGGGGCCCACGTAGATGCCGTCCAAGCCTGGGGTGGCGCAGATTTCCTTGACGTTGGCCAGGCCCTCGGGGGTTTCGATCATGGCGAAGACCAGGGTGGTGGCGTTGGCCTCGGCCGGGACGGGGCCAACCCGCAGCGCTGAGCGCATGGGGCCGTAGGAGCGGCCCCCCATGGGCGGGTACTTCGCGGACGCCACGGCCGCGGCGGCGTCCCCGGCGTTGTTGATGAGCGGAACGATGACCCCTACGGCGCCGGCGTCCAGTGCCTTGCCGATGGCGGTGAAGTCGTTGGCCTCCACGCGGACCATCCCAGCGGCGGTATGCCCGGCGTCGATGGCCATCAGCCCGTTGAGTACGCCGGAGTAGCCCAGCAGGCCGTGCTGCGCGTCCAGGGCAACGTAGTCGTAGCCCAGGCGGCCGATGCGTTCAGTGGCCACGGGTGCGTCCAGCACCGCCCAGTAGCCCACCGCCTGCTCACGGGCACGGATCTTGCGGGCGAATTCGAGGGCCAGTTCGGAGGTCATCAGAGTCCTTCAGTCAGTTCGGTTCAGCAAAGGTTCGGTTCGGGAAGAAAGGATCAGCGGTTGTAGGCCGGCATCGGGCCGCGCAGCGAGGTTCCCACGGCGTCGCAGGCTTCCACCACGTCGGCCGGCAGCGGTCCGTTGCCCACGGCTGCGATGTTGGCGCGCAGCTGCTCCACCTTGGATCCGCCCAGCAGCAGGGACCCGACGCCGTCACGGTAGGCCAGCCAGCGCAGCGAGAGTTCCGCCAGGGTCACGTCAGCGTCGGCAGCGATGCGGGACAGCTCGCCGATCGCGTCGAACAGCTGCTTGTCCCAGTACCGCTGCGTGTACATGGCGGCGAGCTTGGAATCGCCGTAGCGGCCTTCGGTGGGCTTGGCCTCGAAGCTGTGTTTGCCGGTGAGCAGGCCGCCGCCCAGCGGGTTGTAGACCATGGTGTGCACGTTGTGGGTGGACGCGAACTCGAGGTATTCCTCCTCCAGCCGGCGGGCCACAAGGTTGTAGAGCTGCTGCGCGACGACGGGCTGCGGTGCCCCTGCTTCACGCGCCGTGTGGATTACGTCGGCGATCTGCCAGGCGGCGAAGTTGGACACACCCAGCGCGCCGATCTTTCCCTCGGACACCAGCTCGGCAACGGTCGAAAGCGTCGAGGCCAGCGGCGTGGCCCGGTCCGGCTGGTGCAGGTAGAACAGGTCGATGCTGTCCACGTTCAGGCGGCGCAGGCTGCCTTCCACGCTGGCGCGGAGCCCTTCCGGTGAAAGCGGCGAATGGGAGCCGTGGTCCGCGTGCGGCATGCCCGCCTTGGAAGCCAGGATGACGCCGTCGCGCTTTCCCTTCAGGAGGCGCGCGAGCATCTCCTCGGTGACTCCGCCGACGTAGGCGTTGGCGGTGTCGATGGTGGTGATGCCGGCGTCGAGCGCCTCGGACACCATGCGGCCGGCGGTGGCTTCGTCAACGGTGTCGCCGAACGTCATGGTTCCCAGGACCAGCCGGGAGATGGGTAGTTTCAGGCCGTCCACCTGGGCGCCTTCGGGCTGCGTGCTCATGCGTTGATTCCTCGTGGTTGCGGATGCGGGAAGAGTTAGGAGAGTTACTGGTTGGACAGGGCCAGGGAGCGGACAATGTGCCTGGGCTTCAGGCCCGTCATGGTGGAGGGGTCCAGGGCCGCGCGGCGGAGCTTGCGGGTGTAGTCCTCCTTGGGGGCGGTCAGGACGGACGCGGTGCTGCCGTGTTCCACGAGCTTGCCGCGCTGCATGACCATGACGCTATCGCTGATCTCCTGCACCACGCCAAGGTTGTGCGAGATGAACACGTAGGTGATGCCGGTTTCGTCCTGGATGGATTTGAGCAGCCGCAGCACCTGCGCCTGCACGGAGACGTCCAGGGCGCTGGTGGCTTCGTCGCACACCAGCAGTTCGGGCTTGGACGCGAGCGCCCGGGCGATGCCGATGCGCTGGCGCTGGCCGCCGGAGAACTCGCCGGGGTGTTTGTCCAGGGACCGGACGGGCAGGCCCACCTGGTCGATCAGCTTGGCGGCGGCCTTGTGCCGTTCGGCCTTGGAGCGGATGCCCTGCAGCTTCAGCGGCTCGGCCACGATTTCCTGGGCGGTCATGTGCGGGTCCAGCGAGCCGTACGGGTCCTGGAACACCATCTGGAACTTGGAGCGCATGGGCCGCAGCTTCGCTTCGCTCATGGCTGCGATGTCCGTGCCGTCCAGGTTGATGCTGCCGCTGGTGGGGGTCACCAGCCGCATGAGTGCCTTGGCGATGGTGGACTTGCCGCAGCCGGATTCACCCACTACGGCGATCGTCTTGCCTTTGTCCACGGAGAACGAGACGTTGTCCACGGCCCGGAACGTGCCGCCGGGGACGTGGTAGTCCACCACCAGGTTGTCGACGGCGAGGAACGGCTTAGTCATTGCGTGCTCCGGTCTGGGTGAGGGCGGGGTCGTTGGTGGCGGCACGGCGGCCGGTGGCGGCGGGCGTTTCGTCCCACTCCCCCAGCACGGGAACGGCGGCCAGCAGGGTCTGCGTGTATTCGGTGGCGGGGTGGTCCACGATCTGCTGGACCTCGCCGGATTCGACGAACGAGCCGTCCTTCATCACGTGGATGCGGTCCGAGATCAGCCGGGCCACGCCGAGGTCGTGCGTGATCATCAGGATGCCGATGCCGCGCTGTTCCTGCAGTTCCAGCAGCAGGTCCAGGATGCCGGCCTGCACGGTGACGTCCAGGGCCGAGGTGGGCTCGTCCGCCACCAGCAGCTGCGGCTCGGAGGCCAGCGCGATGGCGATGAGCACGCGCTGCAGCATGCCGCCGGAGAGCTGGTGCGGGTACTTCTTGAGCTGCTTTTCCGGGGTGGGGATGTGCACCTGTTCCAGCAGCCGGACCGCGCGCGCCCGGAGGGCGGCCTTGTCCTTGGCGGACGCGGCGCCGGCGATGCTGATGGCTTCGAACAGCTGGCTGCCGATCGAGTGGACCGGGCTGAGCGCCGTCATGGGGTCCTGCGGGATGAGCGCCAGGGTCTTGCCGCGCACCTTGTTGATGGCCTTGGGGTCTGCGGAGATGTCGACGCCGTCAATCAGCACGGTGCCGGACAGAACCGCCAGGTCCTCGGGCAGCAGGCGGAGGATGCCCATCGCCGTCGTGGACTTGCCGGAGCCGGACTCGCCGATGATGGTGACCGTTTCGCCGCGGTGGATGCTGAAGCTGACGGAGTCCACGGCGCGGATGATGGCGGTGTCCGTGATCAGTTCCACCTGGAAGTCGCGGACTTCAAGCAGGGGCTGTTCTGTGAACTCCGGCTGCTCGGCGGCCGGGGCCTTCACGGCCGGGGTCTCGGATGAGGCGGTCATGTCAGGCACCCTTCTTCTTGCGGCGGGGACGGTCGCGGAGGCCGTCACCCAGCAGGTTGACGCCCACCACCATGAGCACGATCACCAAGCCGGGCAGGGTGACCATCCACCAGGAGGTGGTGATGTAGTCCTGGCCGTCGGAAATGATGCGGCCCCAGGTGGCGAAGGGCCGCTGCGGGCCGGCGCCCAGGAAGGACAGCGCGGATTCGAGCAGCACGGCCTGGGCCAGCAGGAGCAGCACCACCAGGGTTGCCTGCTTGATGACGTTGGGGATGATGTGCTGGATGAGGATCTGGATGCGGTGCAGGCCCAGGATCCTTGCGGCGGAGACGTACGGCTTTTCGCGTTCCACCAGCACCATGGAGCGGGTGAGGCGGGCAACTTCGGGCCATTGGGCGATGGCGATCACGAACGTGATCACGGGGATGGACGGGCCGAAGAGGGCCACCACCAGGAGCAGCATCATGAGCAGCGGCAGGGACATCTGGGCTTCGAGGATGCGCGAAATGATGGTGTCCACCCAGCCGCCGAAGTAGCCGGCGGCGGAGCCGAGGATCACGCCGATGGCGCCGGAGACCAGAACCGCCAGCACGCCGATGGTCAGCGAGACCTGGCCGCCGTGCAGGACGCGGGAGAGCAGATCGCGGCCCAGCTGGTCGGTGCCGAACAGGTGCCCGTCCGTCAGCGGCGGCAGGCGCCGGGCGGCGAGGTCCTGGAAGTTGGCGTCCGGCAGCGGGAGCACGTTGGCCAGGATGATGGGGATGATCACCAGCAGGGTGCAGATGGTGCCCACCACCAGTTTCCACTGGGCGGATTTACGACGGCGGGTGGCGCCTGCCTTGGCGATGTCCGCCTTGGTGACGGCGCTGGGGCTGGGCTGCTTGGCTTGCGGCGAAGCGGAACCGGAGGGCTGCGACGAACCTCCGGCGGGAGTTGCCGTATCGATGCTCATGCTGTGGCCGCCTTTCCAAGACGAACGCGGGGATCAAGGAGCGGGTAGGCGAGGTCGATAAGCAGCTGGACGCCCACCGCCAGGAGCGCGGTGATGAGGACCGTGGCCTGGATGAGGGGGTAGTCGCGGGTTTCGAGGGCCCGGACAATCAGGGAGCCCACGCCGGGCCAGGCGAACACGACCTCGACGACCACCACGCCGTTGAGCATCGCGGCGAACCGGGTGCCCAGTGCGGTGAAGACGGGGATGGCGGAGTTGCCCATGGCGTAGCGCCAGGTGAGCAGGGAGCTGCGGACGCCGCGGGACCGGGCCACCGTGAGGTACGGGGCGGCGAAGTTGGCGGTCATCTCGCGGCGGACCATGCGGGAGATCAGCGCGATCTGCAGGATGGCGATGGTGACGGTGGGCAGCACCAGCCCGCCCCAGGTGGCGAAGCCGGAGGCCGGGAAGATGGGGACCAGCACGGCGAAGCCGGTGAGGAGCATGATGCCGGTCCAGAAGTCCGGCATGGACTGCCCGGCGATGGTGAGCACGTTGACGCCGAACTCGCGTCCGGTGTCCGGGCGGCGGGACATCCACACGCCCAGCGGGATGGCCACGACGGCGGTCAGCAGGATTGCCGCGGTGGCCAGGGTCAGGGTGTACGGCATGCGTTCGAAGACCACCTGCATGGCGGGCGCCTGGAACGAGTAGGACTGGCCCAGGTTGCCGGTGATGAGCTGCTGGATGAAGATCCAGTACTGCTCCAGCAGCGGCTTGTTCAAACCGAACTGTTCACGGACGGCGTCCAGCTGTTCGGTGGTGGCCAGCGGTCCGGCGTAGGAGACGGCGGGATCACCCGGGGCCATGCGGATCAGGATGAACACGGTGGACACCGTGAGGAACACGGTCAGCAGGCCCTGTCCCAGGCGTTTGAGGATGTAGTTCGTCATGGCTTAGGCCTCCAGCCGTGCGTCGACGAGCGGGTAGGAGTTGGTGGGTGCCAGGTTGATGCCGGACACCCGGTCCCGGTGGGCCAGGACGGACTTGGGCACGAACGCCCAGGCGCAGGGCCAGGTGTCCCAGATGGCCTGCTGCGCGTCGGCCAGCAGTTCCTGCCGGCGGGTGGCGTCCACCTCGGAGGAGGCTGCCTGGATCTTGGCCTGGACCTCGGGGATCACGTAACCCTGGTAGGTGTCGCGGGTCTTTTCCTTTTCGGGGGTGCCGGCGTACATGCCCTGCATCATGGTGATGGCCAGGCCGGTGGGGCTGGAGAAGCCGTTGCCCAGCAGGTCCCAGTCGCCCTGCTTGCCCTGGCGCCAGGCCAGGATGTTGCCGCCGGGTTCGAACTGCTGGAGTTCGGTCTTCACGCCGATGTTGCCGAACATTTCCACCAGGGCCTCCATCACGGAGGTGTCCGAGGCGAACTCGCCGGTTTCCCAGATGATCTTGAGGGTGAGGTCCTTGACGCCGAGCTCGGCGAGACGGGCCTTGGCCTTCTCCGGATCGTAGGTGTAGGTGCCGGTCTTGTGGTAGCCGGTGAGGCTGGCGGGGGTGACGCCCTCGGCGGCGCTGACGGAGTCCACCAGCACGTCCTTGACCAGGGATTCGCCGTCGATGGCCCAGCTGAGGGCTTCGCGGACGCGGACGTCGGCCAGGGGGTGGCCGGCGGGCTTGCGGAAGTTGTAGAAGATCTGGTTCAGGCGGAGGCTGGACGCTTCGGCGAGCTGCACGCCGGGGAGGCCGGCCAGTTGTTCGCGGGAGTCCGGGGTGATGGAATCGATGATGTCCACCTCACCGCTGCGCAGGGCGATGACGCGGCTGGATTCCTCGGGGAGGAACCGGACTTCCACGTTCTCGATCTCCGGCGCCGGGCCCCAGTAGTTTTCGTTGCGTTCCAGGCTGTAGGTACCGGCGCCGCGGTTGAACTTGGTGACCTTGTAAGGGCCGGTGCCCACGCCTTCCTGCAGTTCCTCCGGCTTGTTCTGCGCGGCCGGGGTAATCAGGATCATGCTCATGAGCGAGTCCAGGATGGGGACCGGGTTCTTGGACACCATCTTGAAGGTGCGGTCATCCACGGGGACCACTTCGGGGAATTCGGGGAAGAAGCCTGCCACGAAGGATCCCTGAACCTGCTTGTACATCTTCAGGGCGGTTGCCACGTCCTCGATCTGCACGGGGCTGCCGTCCGAGTAGCGGATGCCTTCGCGGAGGGTGACGGTCCATTCGGTGGGGCCAGTCATTTCGAAGCGTTCGGCCAGGACCAGCACGGGCTTGGTTTCGGGGCCGATGGCGGTGAGGCCTTGGCGGACCGAGCGCTGCACGGTGACGGCGGCATCGAACTGGTTGAGCTTGTTGTCCAGGCTGACCAGGGACCGGTTGAGGGCCAGGGTCAGGGTGCTGGGCCCCGGGAGGCCGGTGGGGCCTGCGCAGCCGGCCAGGCTGCCAGTACCCAGCAGAAACCCTGCGGCCGCGCCGAACTGCAGCAGGCGGCGGCGGGAAATCTCACTTCCTTGAGGAAGAACGGTCATCGTTGACCTCTCGGTAGGTTGGGGGCTCGGCGGGCACCGGGGTGGCGGCGCCGAATGTTGTGTCCATCACTTTGCCACTCCTGCGCGGTTTGCGCAACCCGTCTAGCGTGATTCGCGCAACCGTGTCATGATGAATGGAGCTTGCACCACTTGTCAGGGGTGCAGCCCACTACCGATTCGAGAGGAGCACCGTGGCTTCCGTATTTGTGCAGGCTGACGACTTCTCCGGAGCCGCCGAGGTTGGCTACTGCTTTGTGGAGCAAGGCCTGTCCGCGCAGGTTTCCCTGGGCACGGGCACCACTTCCGGAACACCCGACGGCGGCGCTTCCGCAGGTGCGCCGGTCACCGACGTTGTGGTCATCGACACGCACTCCCGCGCCATGTCCGCCACCGACGCGGCAGCACTGGTGAAGGACGCCTTCTCCGCACCCGCCGCATCCGGTGCGCAGGTGATGTTCAAGAAGATGGACTCCTTGTGGCGCGGCAACATCAGCGCCGAGACCGCCGCATTGGCAGGCCTCGGCTATCACGTTGTGGTTGCGGGGGCACTCCCCCAGCTGCAGCGCACAGTGCGCGCCGGCCGCCCCGTGGCTGCCGGTTCTCCCCTGGCGGAGACGGACCTGTGGCAGGCGGAGGTTTCGGCCCCGCCGGTGGACATTCCGTCGCTGCTCCGCCCGGAAGAACCGGCATCGGTGCAGTCCCTGGACCTTGAAGCGGTGCGGTCAAGCAGCGTGCCGTCCCGCCTGGCCGGGCTGCTGGACGGCCGGCCCGCGCTGGTGGTGGCTGACGGAGAGACCGTGCAGGACCTGGAGCATGTGGTGGATGCCCTGCTGGAGCTGGGCTTCCAGTCCGGCGGGCGCCGCATCGTGCTGGTGGGAACCGGCGGAGCAGCCGATGTCCTCGCACAACGGCTGGCCACCCAAACTGCGCGGAATGCGCAATGCGTGGAAGCGGCGGACGCAACCACCGCGATCCCGCAGGACGCTGACCGGCCGGTGCTCGCCGTCGTCGGCTCCGCCTCCAACACGGCGCAGGACCAGCTGGCCCAGCTCGAAGCCGAAGGCTTCCGGGTGGTCCGGCTGCACCCGCTGTATGCAGGTGCCAAAGACGCCTACGCTCCCCAACTGGCCCAGGTTTCAGCAGATTTGAGGGCAGGCCACCGCGTAGCCATCACACTGGCCGCCGCAAAAGTGGACCCGTCTGGCTCTGCCCGCATCGTGCAGGCCCTGTCCGCGTTCGCGGCCCAGGCGGCGAAGGCGACCCCGGCGGACCTGATCCTTACCGGCGGTGAGACGGCCCGGGAAGTCCTGGACGCCCTCGGCCGCTCCAGCCTGGTGCCGCTCGCGGCGGTGCAGCACGGGGCCGTGCTGAGCCGCGCCGATGACGGGACGCTGGTGGGCACCAAGCCCGGCAGCTTCGGCGATGACCTGGCCCTCCTGCAGCTGTATGACGAAATCCGGGAGCGCCGCGACCACAGCGCCGGGACTCCCGCCAATACCCTTCCCCGCAAGACTTCCGAAGAATCTGGAGCAACAATGACTGACTCAGCAACCAAGAACCAGCTTCCCTACGTGGCAGTGACCATGGGCGACGGCGCCGGCGTGGGCCCCGAGGTGGTGGTGGCCGCCGCACTGGATCCGCAGAGCAACGCCGAATGCCGTCCCGTCATCATTGGTGACGCGCTGCGGCTGCGCCAGGCCGCGGAGGTGCTGGGCATCGAGGCGGACATCCAGGTGATCACGGACGTGGAGGACGCCGTGTTCACGCCGGGCCGGGTGAACGTGATCGACCTGAACCTGCTGCCGGAGGATCTGGCCTGGGGCCAGCTCTCCCCCGTGGCCGGGCACGCCGCGTACGAGTACATCCGGGTGGCCAGCGAGCTGGCGATGGCCGGGAAGGTGCAGGCCATCTGCACCGCGCCGCTGAACAAGGAGGCGCTGCACGCCGCCGGGCACATCTTCCCCGGGCACACCGAGCTGCTGGCGCACCTAACGGGCACGGAGGAAGTGTCCATGATGCTCTCCACGCCCAAGATCCGGGTGATCCACGTGACCACGCACATCGGGCTGATGGATGCCGTCCGCAAGATCAACCCGGACCTGGTGGAGCGCACCATCCGCCGCGGCTATGAGGCGCTGGTGCGGGCGGGCATCCCCAACCCGAAGATCGGTGTGTGCGCCATCAAC
This sequence comes from Pseudarthrobacter sp. 1G09, assembly GCF_050038305.1. Lineage (NCBI taxonomy): Bacteria > Bacillati > Actinomycetota > Actinomycetes > Micrococcales > Micrococcaceae > Pseudarthrobacter > Pseudarthrobacter sp. 1G09. Next base: position 1,331,492 of record NZ_CP188306.1, on the reverse strand, counting down.
CCGCACGCAGGCGAGAACGGCCTGTTCGGCCAGGGTGAGGAAGCGGAGAAGATCGAGCCGGGCGTGAAGGCGGCGCAGGCAGCAGGCATCAACGCGGTGGGCCCGCTGCCGGCGGACACGCTGTTCTTCCTGGCCGGACGGGGCGATTACGACCTGGTGGTGGCCATGTACCACGACCAGGGGCACGGGCCGGTGAAGGTGCTGGGCATCGAGGCTGGCGTGAACATCACGGTGGGCCTGCCGGTGATCCGCACGTCCGTGGACCACGGCACCGCGTTCGACATTGCCGGCAAGGCGATTGCCGATTCCCGGTCCATGGTGGAGGCGCTGCACCAGGCGGCGGAGATGGCCACCCGGCCGTCCGTGGCCGTGTAGCTTCCCGGTTTGTTGGGGGGCCGGAACTAGCATGGGAAGCACTGCCACCGCCATGCCCACGGGAAGGAGACCGGGAATGCTCAGCGCAAACGCGCGGCGCGAGGAGATCTACCACCTTGCCGTGACCACCGGCCTGGCCTCCGTGGAGGAACTCTCCGCCCGGTTCGAGGTGACGGCGTCCACCATCCGCCGGGACCTGGCTTTGCTGAATTCGCAGGGGAAGCTTGCCCGCACCTACGGCGGGGCGATGGCGCTGGGCGCGCACCCGGAGGCGTCGCTGCGGCAGCGCACGGGCGAGGCGTTCGAGCAGAAGCACGCGATCGCACGGTGGGCGGCGGCCGTGATCCAACCAGGTGAGAACATCCTGCTCGACGCCGGGTCCACAGCGGGTGCCCTGGCGCACGAGCTGCGCGGGTTTGGTCCGTTGTCCGTGACCACGCCGGGCATCAACACGCTGCAGGAGCTGGCCGAATCCGAGGGCATCGCGGTGGACTGCCTGGGCGGCCGGCTCCGGGGAGTCTCGCAGAGTTTCGTGGGGCCGCTGGCCGAGGCCGCGCTGGAGCGGATGAGCTTTGACCGGGTGTTCCTCGGCGCGGACGCCGTCACCGCCGAGGACGGCATCTGCGAGGCCGACCATGCCCAGACCCGGCTCAAGGAGCTCATGGCCCGGCGGGGGCGCGCTGTTTATGTTTTGGCGGACTCGTCCAAGCTGGGGCTGCGGCCGTTTCACGCGTGGGCACGGCTGGCTTTGCCTTGGACTTTGGTGACGGACGACGGCGCCGACCCTGGGCAGGTGCAGAAGTTCCGGGACGCGGGGGTACAGGTTGAGGTGGCCGCGGTTTCCGGTTAGGTGCAGGTGGGTAGGCTGTTTCCACACGATCGAACCCCCTAGCGAATTGGACGCCTCCCATTCACCGGGCTGCTGATCTTCACGGGTGAGAACGCGCTGGAGGCCGCCAGAGCCTTTGCCACCGCAGATCCGTATGTTGCCGGCGGCGTGGTGACGTCCTGGACCGCCCGCCCGTGGACCACGGTGGTGGGACACGACGCGGCCACGCCCGTGCGGCCGTAGGCACCGCCAGAGATTTAGATCGCTCGACTTTCGGAGAGCGAACTACCATTCGGGATGTGTACCCGCGTAGCCCCCAATTTCTAAAGGTGCGTATCAATTACTCGTGAAGGCATCGAGAACACTTGCATAAACTCCAATTCCTGCAGTCAGGGACTTGTCCCGTTTTTGGGGAATTTATTCAAGAGCTACAACGGAGTACTTCAATGAAGAATTGGCTCACTCGCATCGCTATGCCCATCACGGTCGCGGCTACTTTCGCTGGCTTGGCCGCTCCCGCAGTGGCCGCACCAAATCCGCCCACGTCAGCGGATCAGACCCTTCAATTCGGGGCGGGTCAGCTATGCGCTTTCCCGGTGAGAATCGACATCACGGGCAAGACGAAGGTCATCGGCGACTTGCTCGCGGACCATATAACCACCTCACCCGGTTTCAAGGTGACAACCACAAACCTCGACTCTGGCAAGACGGTGAAGTACACGGCGACGGGCAGTTCGCGTTACACCGTCGCCACCGATGACAAGGGCATCAAGTACTTCGAGGTGGTATCCACCGGGCAGAACCTCCTCTTTTCCGAGAAACTTGGAGGCCTTTTCTTCGTCCGCGGCAACGTGAACTACGCCGTAACTCTCGCGGCGCCCGATAAACAGACCGAAGTCAGGCCCTTTGTGCCCTCCATAGACCGCCTCAATGACGTAAATGCTGTGAACATCTGCGATCCGCTGACCTGATTAGGGACTCTTGAGTAACGCCCCCGACGCAAAGCGAACACTTGCAGGGGGCGTTTCTCGTTTAATCGTGGTTACCGATGCTCCGGACTACTCGGCGATGTCCTCGGCCCACAGCTCAGGCTTGTCCGCCTGGAACGCGGCCATCATGTCCACGCAGCGCTGGTCATCCAGCACCACCAACTCAACTCCGCGTGACCGCAGGAGGTCCAGTTCGCCGTCGAACGTCCGGGCCTCCCCCACCACCACGCGGGGGATCTTGAACTGGATGATGGTCCCGGTACACATGGCACACGGCGCCAGGGTGGTAAACAGCGTGGTGTCCCGGTAGCTCTTCTGCCGGCCCGCGGCGCGGAGCGCGGACATCTCCCCGTGCGCGATCGGGTCCGAATTCTGAACCCGTTCGTTGTGTCCGCGGGCGAAGACCACTCCGTCGCGGGCGATCGAAGCCCCGATGGGGATACCGCCTTCGGCCAGGCTTTTTTGGGCAGCTTCTAATGCGGCTTCGAAGGCGGCAAGGTCGGCGCTGTCCAGTTCCGGCGCAAGGGAATGTGCCTGCTCGTGAGTCATGGCGTCATTCTTGCATGGACTGGGCCGCCTACTACGGGGATCCGCACCACCCGGGGAAGGACGGACGACGGCGGGTCCCCCGTTTAGGCGCGCACGTCCCCGTTCCAGTCTGCGGACTCGGCGATCCGCTTGATCGCTGCGAGCGTTTTCGGGATACCGTCGAGGGCCTGCTGGGTGCGTTCGGCGATCTGGGCGTCGGCCTCATCGCCGTATTTTTCCCCGAACATGGCGATACCCTCGGGCAGGAATTCCCAGGTCTCCGTCAGCGTCGTCGTCCCGCTGTCTACCGGCGTCAGGGTGAAGCCCCAGCGGACGTATTTGCCGCCCACCACCCAGGCGAACTCGCGGCCGCGCTCGGCAGCCACCACCTGCGACCGGGTCTCCCACGTCCGCCCCGGGATCTCGTTGCGGCCGGTGAACCAGGCGCCGGCCTGACCCGCGCTGGCCTCGTCGTCCCACCAGCACGACGTACAGACCGGGCTCCATTCGCCGGTGCGGGTGACGTCGGAGACCAGGTCGTAGAGCGTCTCGGCTGAGACCTGGACCGTGACGGATTCCTGGTGTTGGCGGGTGTTTGTCTTCATCGATCCATCCTCTATTGACGTCATTTCTTCTGCCGCCGGCTGCCGCCGTGCCAGTCTTCCTGCTGACCCACCGTATCGGCATCGACGCCGAAGGCAGCAAGCTGCGGCTGCTCGCGCAGGCTCCGCTTGAGTTCGGCAAAACCGGGGAAGCGTGCGAGACCCACCACGTGATCCCACAGCTCGGCGGCCGAGTCGTCGTCCGGCAGGCGGCTGATCACCGGACCGAAGAAGGCCACCCCGGCCGGTGGCTCGAAGTGGATAATGGGCGTGCCCACGTCCTTCCCCGTCAAGGCCAGCGCCTCATCCGTCTCCTGGCGGATCCCGCGGTCCCAGGACTCGTCGTCCAGAGCGTCCGCCAGGGCCAGGGGCAAGCCTGCCTCTGCGAGGATTGGCTCCACGAACTCACGTGTTCCGCGCCGCTCACGGATTTCGCCCTCGGTGCGCTGTTCGGCCGGGTCCGGGGCGGTGTCGAAGATGTGGGAGCCGAAGGCCTCATACAGCCGGGCCATCGACTCGCGGCCGTGCTCCGCACGGGCCCGGGCCGCCACCCGCAGAAGCCGGAGACCGGCCGTGTGCCCAGCCTCGTACTCCGGCGGGAATTGTGCGTCGTAGTCCACGTTCGAGTTGATCAGACGCAATGAGATGAACCGCCAGTCCACCGTGTAGTCGCGCTGCGCCTGCACCTGCCGCACCCATTTGCTCGTCATCCAGGCGAAGGGGCAGACGGGGTCAAAGTAGAAGTTGATGTCGGCATCCATCCGACAACCCTTGCACCCGGTCATGACGTACGTCTATTCGACGGGACGGCGGCAGGTGGCGCCCGCACCCCCGGCGAAGGATCAGCGCCCGGAGGAACGACGACGGCGTCACGACCTGCCGCCGTCGCCCTCCTTCAGTTTGAGGAACGCCAGGCGAGACGTCGCCCGTGCCTCGGCCGGACCGTTATTCCCCAGTCTTCGAGAGCGTGAAGATGCCGTAGCGCATGGCGTCGGTGCGGTAAGCCAGGATCAGGCGGGGAATGCTGAGAATGGCGCCGCGATTGCGTGTGCCAAGGGCAAGGCGCCGTGTCCCGGGATCAACGAGCAGGGCCTTCAGCAGCCGGCCAGCGCAGATCATCCACGTCCGGGCAACGCGCGTGCTGACATCCTCATAGCCGGTGACCGTGAAGCCGGCCGCCGTCGCCATCTCCTCGTACTCCTCGCGGGTACCCATGGAGGGCAGTCGGCCTTCGCGACAGATCGGTTCGAGCAGGTAGCGGACCTTCCAGCGGCTGGCATCGGTCTCGGCAAGCCACGCACAAATAACGAAGCCGCCGCCGGGCACCAGCACCCGGTGCGCTTCGGCGAAGAATTTGGGCTTGTCGACCATGTGTTCGCTCGACTCAATCGCCCACGCAGCCTCGGCCGAGGCACCTGGCAGGCCGTTGGTGAGCCAGTCGCGGACCTGGATGTCCACGTCCGGTAAGGAGTGCGCGGCGGCGTAGTGGGCCTGCTCGGCGGAAAGGGTGAAGCCCGTGACGCGGACCCCGCGTTTCACCGCGAGCCGCCGTGCGGTGGAGCCGTAGCCGCAGCCTATGTCCACGCACTCCTGGCCGGGCATGAGACCCAGCCGGTCGCCGACGGTGTCGACCAGCGCCTCGACCGCTTCGCTGGGAGTCTCCCGACCCGTGGTCCACAGCCCGTGGTGGACATGGTCTCCCCACACACTGCGATAGATGGGGTCGAGGTCGTCATAGTGGTCCGCCACCGCCACGGCGTCCTGCGAGATATCGGGCACGATCACGCCATGACACTACAACGGCGCTCCGGCGCGTTGGAAGGGTCGCGCCAGTCCCCACCACACTTGTCCGACAAACTGGTGCAACGTGTTGTTTTAAGCTGGAATCCCCGAACCAATCCACCAAAAGAGCGAGGCAAAACGTGCACCAGGACGCCGCCCGGTTGCTGTCCCAGCCGGTGGCCGCCCAGCCCGGCTCGCCGCTGCGCGTGGCCGTGTACTCGCGCATCGCCGAGGCCATCCGCAACGGCCTCCTCACGCCCGGCTCCATGGTCCACACCGAAACCGAACTCGGCGCCGACATGAAAGTCAGCCGCACCGTGGTCCGCGAAGCCCCTCATGCTCCTGGAGGAGGACGGGCTGATCAGGGCGCGGCGCGGCGTCGGACGCTTCGTCTCGGACACGCTCCCCCGCGTCGGCATGGAACGCATCCGCCCGTTCGAAGAGGTCCTCGCCGGCCCCGGCCAGACGCTCGAGGTGAAGCGAACCCAGGCGCTCCGCCAGGCCGCCTCGGAGTTCGTCGCCCCCGGCATCGGCGTCGACCCCGGAAGCGAATGCTGGCTCTGGGAATCCGTCCTCATCCGGGGCGGCGAGGCCATCGCCCACCTGCAGGAAAACGTCACCGCCCAGCCGGTCAGCTTCGGCAGGGGTGCCGCCGCGCCCCTGGAGATAAAGGACGACGGCGGCAGCACCTTGCTTGCCGTGCTCAACAACCAGCTGGGCCGGTTGGCCGGCCCGGGTGAGTGCCAGATCAGCCTCAGCCAGGTGGGCCCCAGCCGCGCGAAGCTGCTGTCCCTGCGTCCGACGGACCCGGTCCTCGTGCTCACCCAATACGTCCGGCACGGCAACCGGCCCTTCTACCTGGCCAAGTGCCTCATCGCCGCCCGTCTAGGCCACCTCTCGGTGATGCAGCAGTTCCAGTCCTGAGGATGTGGGGGCCGTCGCCGGAAAGACCGAGGGGGATTGCCCTGCTCCTCCTTGTTTCCTGGGCGCGGTTCGTCAGGTAGCGCGCCGCAAGAGGCCCGGTTCGCGTGTTAGTCTCCGCAGGTATTTGAGGGTAACCTCCCGGAGCGATCTCCAAGTGCACAAGGTGTGGCGCCACATTGACGAAGGTGAAGCCCTCGGCGGCCACCTGGCAGACATGCATAACTACTGGCATTACGGTCGGCTGCAATATGCCGGCACAATTGTGCCGCCTTTGGGTGGAAGCGCGTGCAGCATTGAACTCTCCGGTCACGCCCGGATCATTCGGGTATCGGTCGCCCACCGCTAGGCACCGATCGGACGGGCCCAAGCCCTGCTCAAGGAGCTCATGGCGTGGCACGGGCGGGGACTCCCCGGCCAGGCAGATTTATAAAAGCTCGGGCTGCGGCCGTTCGAAGCGTGCGGGCAGCTGGCACTTCCCAGGACCTTGGTAACGGATGACGGCGTGGATCCCCGGGAGGTGCAGGAGTTCCGGGATGCGGAAAGGCCGTGAGGTGGCTGTACTTTCGAGCAGTACGTTCACCTGGCAACTTGGTATAAATATTCGAGTAGACCCACCGTTGGCGCAGCAATTGGTCGTTCACATACCGCCAGATATAGAGTCTTGTTCATGACGGAACTTCGAGAGCCAGGTGACGTATTTACGCCCCGCACAATCGTCTCCAAAGAGATGTTCGAAGCGCGGGTAGAACTAGACCTGAGGGGCCTTCGTCCTGTTCAAAAACAGACCGAACTCGCCCTTAAGGAAAAAGGGTGCCAAGTTCTGATCTATGGCGACACCGGCGTTGGCAAAAGTTCTCTCCTTACTTATGCAGCCGAAAGCGTTGGCCGGCGTGTCGTGGTCGTAGAGTGTAACGACAGCATGGATTACGAGGCAATCTTGGACTATGCTCTCCGTAAAATTGTCAAAGTCCGAGAATTAAGCCGCACTTTTGAGGCTAAGGCTGAAGTGAACGGGGAAGTCGAAGCATCTGTACCGTATCTTACGAGCCTTAAGGGCGGCATCAAATTGGAGGGCGGGGGCGAACGCGAGTTCGAAGTCGTTCAGTTGCCCCCGTTAGAAGTCCTGCTGGAAGCTATGGAAGGGGCCGGTTACACAGTTCTGGTGTTGGACAACTTTCAAAACGTCCCTGAGGCAGCCCGCCCCAAGCTCGCTCAGGCGATGGAAGCGTTATCTGACAAGGCACGAGCAGCCAACTCAGGACAAGACATCAAAATTGTGGCAATCGGCATAGCTAAGGATGCCAAGACGCTCCTCGTTCCCTCGGTGTCGTTTGGCCGGCGGACAGCAGAGATTGGCGTACCGCGAATGCCTGATAATGAAATAAGAAAAATTTTGATAGGTGGTTTCCGGCTACTTGGTCTTCAAATCACTGAGGAATCCCTGGAAAACTTAGTTTTCTACAGCGATGGCTTCCCCTACTTTGCTCACATGCTTGGTTTGGAAATAGCGCAAGCTGCTCGGGAACAAGAAAATTTATTCATCGATGCCTCCATGGTCCAGCCTGCTTTGAAGTTATGCGCCAATTCTGTCAGCGCGTCATATACGTCCAGGATGAGCGACGCTTGTGAGGTCGGGGGCAAAGTTCAGCCTCGGCGGCGACTGCTGAACATATTGTCCCGCTCAAGTTCGCGCGAATGGCATTATCCGGACGTGGAGGCCCTATGGAAGAAAGAATACGGTGACAACGGTAAAGCCCACACCTTCTTGAATGTGGCACTGTCCAACTTAGTGAAGTCGGAGTACGGCGGAATTTTGGAGCGTACAGGGACGGCCAGGCGCTACGTCTACCGGTTTGCTGACCCGCATCTCCGCCCGTTCCTGCGTATTGCCTTTGACGCTGAAAGCGCTAAGGCAATTTAATAATTACCATAAGGCGCGCTAGAGCAACCGTAACAGCGGGTCTGCCTGACGGCTTCCCGCCGACAACCACCGGGCTCAGCGGACCCACGCTGGCTCGAACTCTGCAGGCTCAACCACTGGCGACAGCAGCGTCTCCATCAGATGCGGGGCGAAGTCGTCCTCGAGTGAGCGCACCACGCGGCACCGCGCGCCTCCCACCGGCGGGTAGCCCGCGTACAGCCCGCGCATGTCACACGCCGTCTGCCCGCGGCCGGGTCCGTCGGAGGTGTCGACGGCGGCACGCACCACGGGTGCCAGGGCAGTCTTCACTGCCCCTACGGCGAGCGCGGCGGCCAGCGGATCGTGCATCGTGGAGCAAGGCCGGCCATAGATGCCCTCGTAAAACCGGAAGTAGTAGCCCAGGGTCTCCCCCAGCGCCCGCGGCACCGGCGCAGACGAGGCCAACAATGACTGCCGGTGGGTTTCCTCCAGCACCGACGCCATGGTCACGTCCAGCGGCACCAGGGTCACGTCCCAGTCGGCGGCCAGCACCAGGGCGGCGGCCTCGGGATCGTGCCAGATGTTAGCCGCGGCCACGGGGGTGATGTTCCCCGGCGCCAGCGCGGCCCCGCCCATCACGGTCACGGACTCCACCAGCGACGGCAACAACGGCTCCAGCCGCAACGCCTGGGCCAGGTTGGTCAGCGGCCCGATCGCCGCCACCCGCAGCTCCCCCGGGTACAGACGCGCCAGCCGCACCAGCATCTCCGCCGCGGACTCGGCGGCCAGCGAAGCTCCGGAAGCAGGCAGCTCAACCTCGCCCACACCGTTGGACCCGTGCACCCAGGGCGCCCCGCCGTGAAACGACCCGGCAAGGGGATCGTGCGCGCCCAGCGCCACCGGAACATCGGCGGCGCCGGCAAGGTCCAGCAGGTCCAGGGTGTTGCGGGCACCGACGGCGGCACTGACGTTCCCGCTGACGGTCCCGATCCCGACCACGGAGGCAAGGGGCGAGGCGAGCAGGTAGGCCAGGGCGAGGGCGTCGTCGATCCCGGTGTCGCAGTCCAGGTAGATCGGGTGGCAGGTGGTCATGGTGTCTCCTTGCAGGGGATGAGGGGTTAGAGGGTCTCGCCCTTTGGGGCGGCGACGAAGAGGCTGACGAGAAACGCGGCGGCGGTGATGCCCACCGAGATCCAGAGGGCGGTGGCGTAGCCGGCGGCCGTGGCCTGGGCGGCGAAGGGCGCCACGAGGACGACGCCGAGGCTCGCCCCGATACCGAAGGACGCACCGTTGATGCCGGGCAGCGCGGCCGGGGCCTCCTTGGGTGAAAGCAGAACCGAGAGCCCGTTGATGGCGGTGAGGAACAGGCCGTTGTAGAAGACGCCCAAGCAAGCAACAGCAATCAACACCGCCACAGGCGAAGTGGAGAACAGGGCAGCAATCACGGCGCACACCAGGCTCATTCCGGTCCCAAACCGCAGGATCCGGACCCAGCCGCGCCGGTCGGCCAACCACCCCGCCAAAGGTGCGGCGAACACGCCAATGAGCGCGGCCGGGGTGAGGAACAGCAGAGCCGAAAGGGAGGCACTAAGGCCGAAGCCGCCGTCGTGATCCTGGCTGAGCAGCACCACGGTGAAGTTGATGATCGCGAAGATGCCAGCGAGGGTGAGGACTGTGGTGACGATGACCGGCCACACCTGGCGGGAGCGCAGGTGGCGCACGGCGATGAGCCCATGGCGGCCGCGCTTCTCGATGAGCCAGAACGCGGTGAAGTCCTACCGCCAAGGACTTGTCCCTTTTTGGGGGATCTATTCGGAAGCTACAACGGAGTACTCCAAAGCTCAGCTTCCGTTCTGAAGGAGTTAGTCCTCGCCTAGAAACTGCGTGATTCCTGGACGGGAAGCGTGATGAGACATCGCGGATATAAGCTCCATCAGGAGCTGCTCACGAATGCTCGCAATGACACTGAACGAAGTCGTCTGATCTGCTCCCCTGGTTCTTGAGAAACGCGGCTCCACGAAGAGGTATCCTCGTCCCCAATCTCCAATATCTAGTAGGGGAGACATCCAGGCCGTGGACCGAGGTTTGAGCTCGGGTCGCTTCTTGGGATTGTCTTTGCGGACAGGGATGAACGCGGCCAGAACGTAGGGAATCGGTCCATCCGCTTTTTGCGCAAAATCGCATGCAGCTCCAGTTCGGATCTGGCACAGGTGGACCCGGCGCTGCTCCGACCCGTCCGACTCGACGAGTAGGTCGCCGACCTCCTCGCTTGGCGATTCTACGACTTTCTCCGCTGGGGGTTCAGCGTCCGCCTCCCGCGCCGGGTGCACAGCCGCCACCTCCGCCGGCATATCCGTACTGTTGTCGGCCCACTTAGTATCCACACCAAGTATTACAACGGAATCCACATAGTCCTGTGCGTCGGTCATTCCGAAGTCGCACCAAGGAAACTTCTCTTCTAAAGTGCAGATAGCACCCCAAGAAGTTGGCGACATGACACCATTCGAAGAAAACCTCAGATGCAAACTCGAGTTGAGTCGTGCAGCTCTTTCGCGCGACAAATTCGGCAACTTTTCGGGCGCATTTTCGAATGCTCGGGGCCATACGGTCGGAGGACCTTCCGCCGAAGCGGAGAACTGGATCTGATCTTGAAGTAGGGGAAGCAACGCCATGTGTATGGCAGCTTCCGGATCGGCTTCGGCGTGAGCCTGCCCGGCCACATCGATAGCTATTCGCTTCAAGACGGACGGCAAATCGACCAACTTTCCATTACCGTCAATGGCTGCCGATACTACGTTCTGCAGAACGCCGTTAGTTGCCGCCAATACATCAGACTCCCACTGTAGCAACGCCGCCATAGAAGGAACGGAACTGATGTCAGCCCGGATCTTGCTACCTAAATCCGTTGAGTTCAAAGGAGTACCGGTGGAGGAATCTATGAAGTCGCTCTTCGACAGGGGGAGCAGCCTGATCGGCCGGGTGTGCGGCGACTTTCCGAAAAGGTTGGTTTCAAGATAGGCCTCCAGTTCCTCAGCACGTTCAGGCGCGTCTGTCCAGAGCACGAGCATGTAGGGCCCGCCCTGAGGATTTATTACCTGCCCAAGTATTCTCTGTATCTCGGCAAAGTGCCTTCGAAAGTCGCCCACTGTGCGGTCTTGGAGTTGAAGATCCATGAAAATCACCCGAGCACCCAAAAAAACGTGTGCCGGGACGTCTGCTTCTACAGACCAAACTACTACCGCGCATGACGATCCAAGCTCTTGAACGCAAGCCGCAATTGCATGAGCATGCAGAGCATTGTCATCAATAACGACAAATCTCGCAGGAGTAAACACCTAAACATTCCTAAAAGTAAGAGCCAATGCGGCGCCATCATATTCGGCGGGTATTAATCCATCTTCATCTGAAAGGAGTCGCAGATTCCCTCCGAGGGTTTGCATAATCAAATTCGCATAATACAAACCAACACCTATGCCATCGGGGCGTCGCGTAAAGAAAGGTTCAATGGCATCAGAAAGCTCATCAGAAAATCCGGGGCCATTGTCAGCAATAATTAAAGATGGCCCCTCCGGGAATGCGTTTGCATCAACGCGCATAAAAATTCGCTTTTGCGCAATCCCGTCTGAATCAGACCACCTAGACGATAGCCAGTAGATGCTATTATCAATGATATTTGTCACAGCCCCAAGAATAAGCCCTAGCGGCAGCTCCGTCAGAAACGAAGATGAAGCGCCTTCCGGGCTTTCGAGCTTGATCTCAACATCGTGGTTAGAAAGCCGGACGCTGTTGAGATCAAGAGCTCGTCTTGCGACTGCACGTATGTCGTGCTTGGAGGTGGCCCCTTTTCTAATGAGATCGCCAAAGCTATCGAGAACGCCTACAAGCTCACGGGCATGGTGAACGACTCGGTCAGAATTGTCGCCTTTGGCTACCATCTTCTCGAGGAGCCTGACACCATGGTCAATCTCATGGTGCACGATGACCAGGGACATGCCGGAGACACCAGCTCTGAGCATGATTTCGCGCATCTCGTCGTATGCACGCTGGGCCTTTTGAACCAGCGGGTCCATCTCATCACTGAGGCCGTTTTTTCGAGCGAGGGCGCTTATCTGCTTGAGGGGCCTAGTTATGCCGGCTCCTAAGGAGGATCGATCCTTCGACAACAGTTTGCGGAGTTCTCGCTTATCGATATTCCGCTCAGCTTCGAAGTGTGCCAGCGCACCCAAAATGAGTGCCTTGAAGCGGGTGAGGGTTACATTTTCCACGAACCCTTCACGATTGGTCTTCTCTTTCAGACCGGTGCTGGTCTCCAAATCCAGATTAATCGATCCAACAACTATGTTGTTGCTAATTCGCTTTGTTGGAGAGTTGACTCGACGCAAATCCAAGCCTAACCAATCATCTCCTTGTTCACCATAGTTATACACTCGAATATCGTCACGATAAACGCGAATTCCACCACTTTCATCAAGAAATGCCTGCAAAGACTGACTATATCCCACCTTTGAAAGAACATCTCGATCGCGGTCAAATACGTAAAGCTCTCCTCGGATATCGCCAATGCCGTCGCTTAGAGATATCGTACTTCTAAGCGCCTTTGGCTTGGGCTTGCCATCTATACGCTCTAACTTGTCTTGCTCAGCTAAATCATCGGGATTAAGGAGAAGGCCGACCATCGAATCACCTGCAATGCGGGGCTCTAGCTTTATACCAGGAACTCCCCTAAAGTGATACTTCCAACTAAATACATTGTTAACGATGCTAAATTCGAATTTCCAAGGGGCATTAGAAACTAAGGCTTGCGTGTCCGGAAGGTCATCAAGCCATTCGTTGTGATCAGGTATTTCTATCTCAGCAGAAAAGTCGGCGGTCTTATCCTCGAATGGCGAGGAAATCGATGTGATCTGTCTAGCAAGTCGACGCACCTCACCGCGCGTCCATACTGGGCCTCGTAAATCAGACACAGTTACCCTTGTCCCGTGTCTTTCACCGATGAAAACTTCGGGAGACCTGGTGTCGATCTGAATCCTGACCTCATCGAGAAACTCAGCATTGGCAACCTCGGCCCAATCGATATCCATGACATATTCGGGTGCGCCTTCTTCACGCGTAATTAGCTCCACCCTATTGCCAAGCTTATGGACCGCAAATCGTCCTACGCCTTTTTCGCCCAGAGGGAGCCGCCCCTTTGTCGTTCGTTTACTATGCTCCCGCATTGACGCCTTGTGATCGTGGCCCGGAACAAGCCAAATGTCTTTAAGGGTCGCCAAAGACATTCCCGTTCCGTCGTCCTGAACGCAGATCTCAGCCCTCATAGCGTCGTCCACATTCTGCATAGAGACGGTCACAACAGCAGCGTCGGCATCATATGCGTTCTTTACTAGTTCGAAGAGCGCTAGACGCGGGCTACCGATGAGCTGGTCGCCAAGGAGTTGAAGCAGCCGTGCTCGCGGACGGAACGGTTCGCCCACAGGTGGCACAATCTCTTCGACCATTCGGCAATCCTTAGCTTGGCTTTTATCTTTCGGTGACACTTGATGAGTGGGGGTATGGAAGGCCACATTCGCACCTTAGACGACCATACATTCTCTGCAGCACCATTCTCTGCAGCAGCATTGGCGGAGACGACTCATGATTCACTTCGTCCAGCCCAGTCCCTTGGTGGCGCATGACACTAGTGCCGGTGGTGGTGGTCTCTCGAATTACGACCACCTCCCGAGAAGGGGGTTGCTCTACCACGCCTCATTCCCCGCATCGAGTTTGCGAGGCGGCTACGAGCCGCGGATGCTCGCCAAACTAGTGGTCGAATTCCGATGCGGCTCGGCGTGCACGTTTGATCTACGTGGCTCGCGCGAGCACCATGCAAACGTGCAACTGCTACAGCGTGACTGCGCGGCTTCCCTCCACGTGAGTCACGTAGAATGTCAGTCCGCGGAAGTAGGTTATTTCTACGCATCATGTCGTGCCGTTAGAACTCTCACCGGCTCTACCCGCGGTCGCGATGGATGCCGACGACCTGGTAACTTTGAGAGTCAGCAGCACCAGAGGAGACGCACTTGATACCCGTAGTCGATGTATTTGCCGGACCAGGCGGCCTGAACGAGGGTTTCTCCTCTGTACTCGATAGTGAGGGCCGTGCAGTCTTTCGAACGGTGGCGTCCATCGAGATGGAAAAGTCAGCCGTCCAGACGCTTAGATTCAGAAGCGCCGTGCGGGCATTGCGCCGCGGTGGGGCTGCATCCAACGATGCTCTGCGGGATTTTCTCGCTGGTGACCTTTCGGTTGAATCTCTGCATGCCGATTCAGACTTTCAGGTGGCGTACAAAGAAGCCGTGGAAGAAGTACACGAGTTCGTCCTGTCGGAAGAGAGCAGGGCTGAGTCTGACGCCATCATTCGAAAGGCACTGGGCGCCGACGCGGATAGGTGGGTCCTCATCGGCGGACCGCCTTGCCAAGCCTACTCGTTGGCCGGCCGGTCAAGACGGACAAACGACTCGTCATTTCAGGACGACCACAAGCACTTCTTATACCGCGAATACCTCCACATCATCAGAACGCACCGGCCCACGGTCTTCGTGATGGAAAACGTCAAGGGGCTGCTGTCTTCGGTCAATAGAGGCCAAAACATGTTCGATTTGATACGGACAGATCTGCAGCAGCCCTCCGACGGAGTTCAATACGATTTGTTCTCCATGGTTGTGGACCATGAGGGTGACGCTCTTGACGCTGGTGATTTCCTCATACGGTCTGAAGACTACGGCGTGCCTCAGAAGCGCCACCGCCTGATAATCGTGGGCGTGAGTAGGGACAGTGGGCTCGAGCGACCCTTAGTCCTCAAACCATCTGGCTTAGTTACGGTGGCAAATGCTATTGGCAACCTCCCGGCACTGCGCTCTAGAATTTCACGCTTCAAAGCTGACGACACTGAAGCTTGGTATGACGTTCGTCGTACCGTCAAGAAGTACGTTCCAAGCGCACAGATTGATGGCCGTGGCATGAATTCACTGCCCTACGCTTCGAGGGACCGGCCGAAGACTCTCGATGGTCTGATGACCGAAAGTGCTCGGCGCTATCACGAATTCATCCGATCCGAAGCGTCCGCCGGCCTCCCCACGTGGAACCACGAAGCCAGGGGCCACATGATCCCGGATCTCCTCCGTTATGGAGCCCTCAGCGCTCTGGCCAAACAGCGCTTGAACAGCCCGAAAGTGCGAGAACTTCCTCGCAGTCTTTGGCCACTTCATGCGAACATCGAAGCTGACATCGTCCCTTTTGAAGATAGGTTCCGGGTGCAGGTGGCCGGTTCGCCGTCATCCACGGTGGTCTCCCACATCGCAAAGGATGGGCACTACTTCATCCATCCCGACGCCGCACAAATGCGCAGTCTCACCGTCCGGGAAGCCGCGCGCTTGCAGACTTTTCCAGACGACTACATTTTCTTAGGAAACCGGACGCAGCAGTTCACACAAGTGGGTAATGCGGTCCCACCGCTCTTGGCCAGCCAAATTGGGCAGCGAATAGCGGCTATATTTTAGTCTCCGCAGCCTTCATAGCTTGTTCACTTTCAAGGAAGACGTCCTCGACCAGATCAGCTATCTGCTCTTCCGTCATGAGAAAGGCGCTGACGACTACAAGTCGACGCGTGAACCGCTTCATGGCGTCGCGCAGGAGCATCATTCGCCTACCAGTCGAAAATGTTGAAAGATGTCTGTTCGCTATGGCCCGCGCCAATGGCGCATATCCACAGATGAGAGGACGTTCTGTTAGCTGAACCGATTCATCTTCCTTAAGACGCACCGCAATGTCGGGGCCGAGTAGAAACGCTCTCCACCAAAGTCGCCCAAAAATTGTGCGCGTCATGGCAAAGAGCCTGGCTTCCGTAACTTCCCAACGAGCGCCATCGCCAGACCGGTGACCGTATCGCCAAATGGCAACGTCCGGCAAAAGCCGGATGTTGATGAAGTTCCACACATCCACACTCGCGGCATCAGCCGGTAAAATGTTCATCCGCTCGTAAAGGATCCTAGAGACGGCCTGGTCGAATTCAGTTTTCTGCCTGGCCTGATCCATGTATGGGAAACCGTGTAGCCGTGCTTCTGCAATTACCGCGGCGCGCAGTTCCGCTAGATCCCGGTCAGTGCATCGTGCTGTAGCTACAGGATAGAACTCGGCCCCCGCAGTGGTAATTGAGGATGTCAGGTGACCAATTTCCTCAAAGGATTGGACCCGCAGATCGTTCCACATGGCAGCTGCCTGAGCCACCGGGAGCCTCGGAAAGCATACTGGCGTTGCGTTCAACTTCCACTCCCGTTTACGACGCCCTGAAGATCAGCTTCAACTCTGCCGGGATCGTCGCTGTACTTGCTTCGAACTTCCTTCAGGGACGATCCCACCAGTTTTACGACACCCAGCAGCAATGCTCCGAGCGACCCTTCAGGATAATCGCGCGACTCGTCCAAGTCCGCGTGACTTAGGGCCTCACGCAGTAGTTGGCGAATAAAGTCCATTTTCAAGACCTGCATCCACAAGTCTCCCGCCTCAGAGTCGACGTGATCGATAAGCGGCTGTAGCTGAGGGTTATCGGTGTTGAGCCACATCCACAGCGAGGCTCCTGCCGGATCATGAAGGTCCTGAGACAACACTCGTAGCCACCAGAGCGAGGATTTCGGGTTCGTGATGCCGTGATCTGTGAAGGAGACAGGAAGGATGGGCAACTGGCCGCCGTCGCCCTCAAGGACAATCTTGGAGGTCGCGCGGTAAACGGTGTGACCGACCTGGGATGGAGCGAAGTCGCTGGGCGGGTTTTTCGATGGCGAGAGGACACCCATTTCGAGTTCGAGTGTGAGAGCACCACTCAGAGTAGAAGCAGGTACGGTTATGGCGACCTCTTGGGCCCCGCTCGTGACCGGGAGGGGAACGCTGGTCGTGATTACGGGGGACGAAGTCGAGCGAGCGATTAGGACCCACGCGAGCACAAGGTCGTCCGGAACCTGCAATGCTTGCCGCAGCTCCGCGAGATTCAACGTCATGTTGCAGGAGACATCAAGATCAGAAAAGTAGTTCCAGTCCGGGAGGATGCCTCCCGTCAGGTTGGCAATCTGTCCGTTGACCGAATACTTCCATTCCGGCGGTTCGATGGCCCCTTCCTCAACGACGAGATGGCCTAGACTGATCCTTCTCATTCCTTAACCAATTCCAAGGCCACAGTCGAGGACACGGCCGTATTTTTCGGCTGGGCGAATATGGCCAGGTAATCGTGTTCGGACGGAACATTGACCTTGATCGACTGCGTGCGCACGATCTCATCGTCCACCTGCCATCCAACGAATTGGGGTCCATCTTCTCCGAGAGGAGCGTCCACTTCGATGGCACCAGTTAGTGTCACCACGTGGCCGCGAACGCTGAGCTCAAAGGACTCGCCCACCTTCCCGCCAGTAACGGCGTAAGGGAATCCAACATGGGGCGATCCATCCATGATCATGAGGCGGGGTGGCGCCGCCAGCTTCGCAGACGCACGGCGCCCTCCTGCCTTAGCCGGTCCACCTCCACCCGGCACCTTTTCAGGTTGCGAGTTCGCCCCATGCCCACTAATGCCGCCGATCAGGCCTCCCAGCGCCGTGGCGATCCGTGTCGCGCCAGCCGCTTGCTGAGCTACCGTAGCGGGACCTGACGAACCGTGCATCCGCTTGAAGGTTCCTTCGATCCTGCTCAGCGCGATGCGAACGAAATTAAAGCTCCCACGAGTTATCGCATCTTTAACGATCCAGTCGTCGTGCGTAACAGGCTCGGAAGACGCGAAGTCCTCATCAACGCCCTCGTCGGCCAAAAAGACCGAGTAGACGGAGTAGTCGTCGGCCGGAGCAGTGACATCCATGTACTTGACGATTATCCTGGGGGCCCGCATGAGAGCCACAGAGTTCTCCAAGCTTCGATCGTCGGAAAAGTGGTTGATCGCCTGTCGCATTGCCAAGATTCCGAGACGACGAATGGGCCTCTGAGACATTATTGTTTCGAGTTTTGTCTGAGAAGTGATAGGGGTCTTCTGCGTCGCCGCGAATCGCTCGCTGTCCACGTAGGCCTGTGCAAAGTGCCTAACGAGCGGTTCCTTCAGGGGGTCGATGTTCGGCAACTCCACGCCGTCCAAGCCGAAGACAAAACGAACGTTCGGCCCGTCGCCAGTGTCCACGGCATGTGGCCAAGCCCATTTAACGGCAGCCGCTCGGATGGCCAAAATTCGATCCGACAAAAGGACGTCTCCTCCTTCGCCTTGGAAATGCTGTGGGGCCAGCACCATGATGCTTGTGCCGGTCTGATCGCTGTTGGGCACCGGCATGCCTACCGATTGGGCTATCAACCGAGCCGTATCCCCCGTCACGGGATCTACAATTCCGTCAGAAGAAATCGCTCCCCACCAATTTCGACCTGTGAACTTGAAACCCTCATGGACGTAGCCCCCATCGCCACCGGAGACGCCAATCAAGCGGTTCTCGATAGTTTGCCCAACGACCGCCTGCGAGTAGACCAGGCATACGCCCACGCTGCTGGCCTGATACAGCACACCTTTGCCATAGCCGTAGGTGCCGCCTCTAAGACCTTTGCCATCATCGCGACCGAAGTTGCGAACAAAATCGGCGAAATCCGCGCGTTCGCCCTCCGCCGGTTCGATGTTGGCGCGGACGGGGCCTCCCAGGCCCGTCGTTCCGTAGTCGGAGATTGTTAGTACGCGCAGACGTCCGCTGCTCGCCTTCTGAGGGATTTGCCGAGAGGCGCCGTGGGGCGGAAGCTCGCAGAACAAGTCGTGAATAAGAACCCCGGTCTGCTCTTCAGAGAGCAGGGTGTCTGCGACGTGAAACTCGATGTGGCTGCTTTGCCGTGCATCCCAGCTGTTCTGCAGTGATTCCCTCAGCAGCACGCTCCAAAGGTCCAGGCTTGTCTTGCCCATGGCCTTCTGAATGGACTTGGCATCTCCGCTACCCGTTGGCTCCCACGGGTGTCGGAACAGTCGGAACGTCCCGTTCACAGAGACATAGCCTCCTTCAGTTCTTCCAGTGGAATGTCGACAGCAGCTAACGGACCCAGATCGACGGAGTACTGGAGCGCGGCGATCCCATCGAGCATTCCGGGCATGGGCATGGTTTCGCGCGTTATGCGAGGAAAATCGCTGCCTACAGCCAAGGTTTTGCTGGAAAGGGCTAGGAAACGATGCGCAGCGTAGTGACCGGAATCCGCTTCGAAATAGCCGACTTTCTCCAGCAGCCTCAGCATGTCTAAGCGATCTATACCGGAATCGTATAGGCGTTCAAGAATAGTTGAGATGGAATCGCCTTGAGGCGTGCGCTCGATCTGATAGGCGGCAACGTATAGCGGCTGACCGTCCGTGGCCTCGAGTTGGCGTGCCCCGTGGAAGCCAACAATCATGTTGTTGTTGCTCATGGTGGTCTTCACCTCGAAGGAAGCGTTTTCGAACTCAAAGTCGTGCCTGTTTCCCTGGGGGCCAGTCCACGATCGCAGCGCCCAAGAACCATGATGAAATGCAAGCTGTTCCAAGAAAAGCAGCTCTCCATATAGCCCGGAAAGTTGCGATTGACCTAGAAGGCGCGGCTTGTCATCCCGTAGCAGCTCCTTCCAACGGTCGACCGTTTGCCTCGTGAGCAGATCCGCCTTGCCGGGGTCCGCCGCCACTGCGTCCATAATGTCGTCGGCCAGCAGGCTGAACTGTGATCGAACCCGTTCCGCAAGGCACTGCAGTGCCAAGAAGGCTTGCTGCTTGCCTGCGACAGTGATGGTCCGGTACCCGAAAGTGACGAGTTTGTTTTGCCAGTCGATGCTGTTTTCCGGTTGGGAGGCAACGGGGACAAGCAGGGTCGGATGTCCGCTGCCATCAATGGCATGAACGACCGGCCCATGTTCTGTCAGAACGTCCGTGTTCCTGACGGTCAGCTTGTGCGGAGCAGGCATTTGACCCTGAAGGAATGAAAAAATGGAATTGGAGGATTCCTTAGCGTCCATCATTTTGCGGCAGCCTCTTCTTGTATCGCGTGCTTTTCGTCGAGGTCGTCAGCCGCAGCGAGTTCAGCCTCCACATCTTCAACTTCGTCAGGGTCTACCCGCGCACTGTAGTAATCGACAGTGTCGGACAGGTCACGCGCTTCGGGGAACATCAGTGATATGCCAATCAAGTGATTCGCCGCTTTCAGCGGGACACGTTCGGACTTCGGTTTCGTGGGATCGCTATGGTTCGCGACACTTATCACCTCCGAGCGGGTCTCTTCGGTGATGTCCGAGTCTTTGTTTATGGCATAGATAGCCAAGAGGCCGACCTTGTCCAGTCCCCGCTTCCTCCTGAGGTCTCGCAAATGGGAGTCACGGACTTGAGCTTCACTTGACAGTCCGTGGGAGTCGACGATGGATTTTTTGGTGTATTCAAGATCAGCGAATCGATCCCAACGTGACGAGATGGCTTTGAGATTCGCCACGCCACTCTTACTGCTGGCGACCATTTTGCGGCGCTGCAAAAGCTTCAACGGCTCATCAAGGCCCAGACTAAGGTCGGATACAGGCGCATTCTGGCGCTCAACGAATACAACATTCCAAGAGTCCAAGGCTCCCTTATCCGCTTGGGTGCGAATATATTCGCGGACTGTATCGGTCTGAATAGTCCGCGCATCTTCGTGAACCTTGTAATCGGTCAAGAAGTCGAGAATCAGGTCATTCGATATGCCAGAAAACCCGCGCATACTCTTACTCGGCAACTCATCTTCTGTGTGCCCTGAGGCACGGGCTGCTGCAACGAGCGCGGCGGTAGCCTCTATGTTGGTATCGAGCCACTGCTTGTCTTCATCGTTGAAGAGGATGGTCTGGACCTTCGTGCCCGAGTAGCTCACGTTAACTTTGATCGCACTGCGCATCTTTGCCGCTGCGGTAATCGTCATTTGCGGATGGGACCTAATCCGCACAGGCAGCTGAGATGGCTTCATTCCTTCTTTGGCGTAAGTATCAATTTCTTCTCGAATCTCGGCCTCGACCGTTGCGAGCGCGACGAACCATTCGCGAAGCTCGGTTGTCATCCAGACGCGAACCAGGTCCTCATAGCCCTTTCGGTAACCGAACCATCGGCCCATCTGGAGCAAAGTGTCATAAGCGGATGCGGCTCGAACAAAGTAGCTGGAAATCAACCCTTCGAGAGTCAGACCCCGCGAGAGCGTATTACCCCCCACCACAATTACAGTCTCAGCCTGGTCTTTGGTGTATTTCAATCGCTCGCCAGACAAGTAATTGTCCATGAGCACCCGTGTGGAATCGAGTGTCTTGGGGAGTTCAGCCATGACCTCAGCTACGGAAACCGGCGCGTTATTAAATGCGTTGGCGCCTATACGCTGCGTCTCCGAAACCCACATTTCCGCCAGCTCCCTTAGGACCGCGGGGTCCTGCGAGGCAACGCTCTTACGCAAGGCTAACAGCTCCGCCTCGACAGCGGTCTTCGTGGCTTGGTGGGCGACAGCCCGCATTGAGGTGTGCACAAGCATCGAGGAGTGACGAATCTCATTCGAACGGAGCCTGCGCGCCGCAGTGGCGAGGGCAAACCAGAGGACTGCCCGCCGGAGAGAGGGTGGTACCGACGCAGTCCATTGTTCAAGTTTGTCCTTGTTCGTCGGCGGTTTGACGATGGCGGCATCTTCTATAGGGACTTCACGAACTACGTCGAGACCATCATCCGGGTCTACTCCTTCTTCGGCTTCCAGCGTCCCGAAGATTCGCTCAGGACCAAAGTAGGCATCGGACCGCGGCAACGTGACTACGAAATTTCGGGGGTAGAGACCCGATTCGTCGACTGGATCAATCAACAGGTTGGCAAACGGGGTAGCGGTGTAGGCGATGTAGGCGGATTTTGGGTGGGACAGCAGCTCCTGAATGAGCTTATTAATTGTCGATTGGCGACTGCCCCCGACGTCGATTGAGGCCTGATCTGCTTCATCATCGATGATAAGAATCGGGCAGTTGGCCAGGGTCGTTGCGGATGCCTTTTTGATCCAAGCGTTTAGCCGCCGCAGCCTGGCCGGATTTTTCTTGACGATGGCGAGAAGTCTCAGATCGTCTTGGCTGAACAGCGCCTCGGACGGCGTAATTTCGGAGAAATCTTGCTCCTGAGTAGTCAGAAGGTGCACTCTTGTCTGGCACGGGTCAACGAGATAGTCGTACAGCCGTTCTTGCGTCTGTTGCCGGAGGTTGTCTGTGATTCCGGATAGAACAATGATCAGTCGGTAACCCACGTCAGCGGCCTTAGCGATGACGGACATGAAGTTGGTCGTCTTACCACTTTGCACATATCCCAGCACGAGACCACGCGTATCGATGGTCTCCTCACCCGGCCGGTCCCCTAGGTCGATTACGCGGGATGAAGACCTGTCCACGTCATCGAAAGCCTCTGGCAGCTCAGACTTCAATCGATTACGAAGTGGTGGCCAAAAGAAGTCACCCTCCTTCGGTCCCCCGTACCATCCGCCCTCACCCCCGCTGTGCAGGACGTCGGTGCCATCTACGTCATCCCATTCTTGGATGATTTTGCGTCGTCGTTCGTATTCCGCCCGGCCTGCATTCAACAACGAATCCTCGACTTTAAAGAAGCCATTGGAGAGGGCTAGGACGGCCGCTGCTATGCTCTTGCCGCCTCGGACCAATCCTTCCAAATGGTCTGCCACTTCCCGCACGGCTATTTGGTGCTCGTTCAGCTCTCCATCTAGAGCTCCAACATTTGTGGCAGCCACCATCTCGGCCATCCCCCTTGGAATTCTCAAGCCGCCCCACGACGGTCTAGTAAGTAATCCGATATTACATAGCCGGCAGACCCATCCGGGCCACGCCTTCCGGGTCCTTCGTGCTCGAAAAATAATCACAGCTCGGGCACCATCCGTGTGGGAGCACGATGGTGCGGGGCACAGTACTACATGATTTCAAGGTCTCCTCGACGAGGTTGGTGACGCGTCCAACCTTAAGAACAAGTATGCGACGTTGTCCCGCCGGCGAAATGATGGTGAAGCTGGCGGTGTCGGCAAAGTATTGCGGAAGGGCGTTTCACCGAACCCGCCATGCGGGTCCGCAGCACGTGACTTAGTCGATCAGCACCGGCTCCTTGGCGCGTTCCGAGGATTCCTCAACTGGCGCAACCTTCCGGTTCCGCTGGTTCAGCCAGCAACCCACTGTCAGCAGCGCCACGAGCCCGAAGGTGCTCAGGAGCTGCGGGCGGGAATCCTCGCCGATGAAGCCCACCGTGAAGATCGCCGCGAGGATCACCAGACCGAGCGAAGTCAGCCACGGGAACCCGGGCATCCGCAGCGGAAGCTCCGTTCCCTCGCGGTCGGCGCGGAGGCGCAGCGCGAGCTGGGCCAGGAGCGCGGACGTCCACACCAGCAGGCACGTCGAGCCCACGATGTTGAGCAGGACGGGGAGCACCTTCTCGGGGAAGGCCAGCTCCAGCACCACCGTGACCACGCCGAAGGCAACACTGGCCAGGACGGCGACCACCGGAACCCGGGCCTTGGACACGCAAGCGAGCCACCGCGGCGCCTCACGGCGCTCCGCAAGGGAGAACGCCATCCGGGATGCACCGTAAAGGTTGGCGTTGAGCGCCGACAGCAGCGCCGCGACGGCCACCAGGGTGATGGCAGTGGCTGCGCCCGGCATGCCGGCAGCGTCCAGCACCGCAGCGAACGGGCTTTTCAGCCCGGCCGAACCCACCGGAATCACGGCCGCGATCACGAAGATGGCACCGATGTAGAACACAAGGATGCGCCACAAAACCGTCCGGACGGCCTTCTTCACGCTGCGGGCCGGCTCTGCCGTTTCGGCCGCCGCCACGGATACGATCTCGGTGCCGCCGAATGCGAACGCCACCACAAACAGCGCCGTCGCAATGCCGGCGAAGCCGCTCGGTGCAAAACCGGCACCGGTGAAGTTGGCCAGGCCCGGCGACTGCACACCCGGCACCAATCCGAAGAGCAGCGCAAAGCCCACCACCAGGAACCCGACGATCGCGGCCACCTTGAGCAGGGCGAACCAGAATTCGAACTCGCCGAAGTTCTTCACGCTGGTGAGGTTCACGGCGGTGAGCACCACGATGAACACGAAAGCCATCAGCCACACCGGCAGTGCCGGGAAGATGGTGGCCAGCAGGCCTGCTGCACCAAGTGCCTCAGCCGCGATGACCACCACCAGCTGGATCCACCAGAGCCAGCCCACGGTGGCGCCGGCCACGGGACCGTAGGCCTTGGCGGTGTAGACGGAGAAGGCACCGCTGTCCGGGTTGGCGGCGGCCATCTCGCCGAGCGCCCACATCACCAGGATGATGAGCGTGCCGGCCACGAGGTAGGAGATCAGCACCGCCGGGCCGGCGGCCTGGATGCCGGCGCCGGAGCCGATGAACAGGCCCGCGCCGATCGCGCTGCCCAGGCCCATCATGGTCAGCTGCCGCGGTTTAAGGGCCGTGCCGAGGGCACGGGCAGACGTCGTTGTCTGGTGTTCCATAAAGGATTCCTCTTACTTGCTAGGTGGAACGGAAGGAGAAAAGGATCAGGAAATTGCCAAGGCCGCGTGGGCTGCGAGGAGCCGGAGCACACGGTCGTTGGACACGGGGTCCGCCACGGTGATCCGCACGCCGTTGCCCTGGTACGCGCGGACCATGATGCCGCCGGCGTCGAACGCATCCACGAGCAAGGCCAGAAGCGGGGCGTCGGCGCGGATCCACAGGAAGTTCCCCTGACTTGGCTGTAGCCTCCAGCCCTGGGCCTCGAGCTCCGCGGCCATCCGGGCACGCTCCTGCTTCACCAGGGAAACCCGCGCTGCCATCTCCTCCCCCGCGTCCAGCGACGCAATGGCCGCCTTCTGCGCCAGCGCGCTCACGGCGAACGGCAGGGCGGTGCGCCGCAAGCCTTTGGCGATTGCCGCCGTCGTAATGGCGTACCCGACGCGCAGGCCGGCGAGCCCGTAGGCCTTGGAGAAGGTGCGCAGGACGCAGACGTTCGGGTACCGGCGGTAGAGCGCCAGGGAGTCGGGGCCGCTGCCGGCGTCGGCGTATTCCACGTAGGCCTCGTCGATCACCACCAGGATGTCGGGGCGGACGGACTGCAGGAAGGCCTCGAGGCGGTCGTGGCTGATGGGCACGCCGGTGGGGTTGTTGGGGGTGCAGAGCAGGATCACTTTGGTGCGATCGGTGACGGCGGCGGCCATGGCGTCGAGGTCGTGGCCTTCGGCGTCGTCCAGCGGGATGCGGACCGGCCGGGCGCCGGCGAGCTCCACCAGGATGGGGTACGCCTCGAAGGAGCGCCACGCGAACACCACTTCATCCCCGGCGTCGCACAGTCCGGTGATGATCTGCTGCAGGACGCCCACGCTGCCGGGCCCCACCGCCACCTCCTCCACTGTGACGCCCAGGTGCCCGGCGATCCGTTCGCGGAGTTCGACGGCGGCCATGTCCGGGTAGCGGTTCATCCTGCGGGCCGCTTCGGCCACCGCGGCGGTGGCTGCGGGCAGGGGCTCGTAGTGGCTTTCGTTGCTGGCGAGGGCGGCGATGTCCGCGCCGAGGCTGCGCCGGCCGGGGACGTAGGCCGGAAGGCCGGTCACCGCGGCGCGCAGGGCGGGCGGCGCTGGTGGGGCCAGGAGTTGTTCAGAGCTCATGGAGACCGATCATGGAAGTGACCCGGACCACAATGCAAGATACTCTTTTGTGCTTGGGACTTCTGCTCAACTTCTAGCACTCCTGGTGAAAATATGACCATCGCAACCTCCCGCACCCTTGATTCGCTCGACGGCAGGATCATCCTTGCCCTGGACAAGGACCCCGAAGCCAGCGCCCTGGCACTCTCCCGGACACTCGGCGTCGCCCGCAACACCGTCCACGCCCGGCTGGCGCGGCTGGAGCGCAGCGGCGCGCTCCGCTCCTTCAGCCGCAGGCTGGACCCGGCCGCGCTCGGCTATGAGCTGATGGCCTTCCTCTCGCTGTCCATCAGCCAGACCCGGACTGGATCGGTGGAGGACGGGCTCGCCGCGATCCCGGAGGTCATCGAGGTGCACGCCACCACCGGCGACGCGGACCTTATGGCCAAAGTGGTGGCCCGCGGCACTGCCGACCTGTACCGCATCACCAGCGAGATCCTGGAGATCGACGGGATCGAGCGGACCAGCACGGCCATCTCCATCCTGGAACTCATGCCGCCCCGGTACGACGGGCTCATCAGCCGGCTGTCGAAGGAGGAGTCCGCCGCTTCCAGCTAGCTCGGGGTGATGCGCGCCACATGTGGGCGTTTTGGCAGTTCTTCTCCTCCCCCGCTGCCAAAAGTCCCAGCTGCGCTTCAGTGTGTTGCCGATCTCTATAGTGGCGCGCAGGATTTCTGCATGACTTCACTTACCGTCTCCGGCCGTGTGGCACAGGTTCTCAGCAGCTATGTCAGCGACGTCTTCGGCGTCATGGGCAACGGCAACGTCTACTTCCTGGATGCCGCGGAGCAGCAGGGCCTGCGCTTCACGCCTGTACGGCACGAGGGCGCCGCCATCGCCGCGGCCGACGCCTACTACCGCACCTCGGGACGGCTCGCCGCCGGCACCACCACCTACGGCCCCGGCTACACCAACGCGCTCACCGCCCTGGCCGAGGCGGTCCAGGCGCAGATCCCCGTCGTACTGGTCACCGGGGACGCGCCCACCAGCGGCGCCCGCCCCTGGGACGTGGACCAGGCGGCAATCGCCGGCGGCCTCGGCGCGGCCACCTTCACCATCACCCGCGATGCCCCGGGCGCCGTCACCCGGCAGGCGGTGGAGTACGCACTCACTCGACGCACCGCCGTCGTGCTGGCCATCCCCTACGACCTCGCCGCACTTGAGGCGGAGGACGAGGACCTTCCGGAGCCCTTGGCTTTGGAGGTGACGGACGACGGCGGCACGGACCTTGGGCAGGTGGCCCGCCTTTTGGCCGGGGCGCGGCGGCCTCTGATCCTAGCCGGCCGGGGTGCCTCGCCGGCGCAGGCCCGGAACTCCGCGAACTTGCCGACCGGCTCGGCGCACTGACCGCCGGAACCGCACTGGCGCTCAACCTCCTCAACGGCGAGGGGTACCTGGGCGTGGCCGGCGGTTTCGGCACCGACACCGCGGCCGGGCTCATGGGCGAGGCAGACGTGGTCCTCGTGGCCGGGGCGAGCCTGAGCCCGTTCACCATGCGGTTCGGGCACCTGCTCGGCCCGGATGCCACGGTTATCCAGATCGACACCGCGGTGGAGCCGACGAATCCGCGGGTTGATGTGTTCGTTCAGGCGGATGTGAAGGTTGCTGCTTCGGACCTGCTGTTTTTGGTTGCAGGAAGGGCTGCGGCTGTTGCTTGGCGCGAGGAAGCTTCCATGCGCCTGGTTGCGGGGCCAGGGCATGACGCCGGATCCGAGGAAACCATCGACGGCCGGCTGGACCCGCGCGCCCTCGCCTCCGCGCTGGACGCCGTGCTGCCTGAGCGGCGAACGGTAGTCCAGGACGGTGGTCACTTCATTGGGTGGGCGCCCATGTACTGGAGCATTCCGCGGCCGCAGGACCTGGTGATGGTGGGGACGGCGTTCCAGTCGATCGGGCTGGGCCTGGCCAGTGCCGTGGGGGCGGCCCGAGCCGTGGAGGACGGTCGAACGCTGGTGCTGGCCTCCGGCGACGGCGGTTTCCTGATGGGCCTGTCCGACCTCGAATCGCTCATCGGCGCCGCCCGCAGTGCCATTGTGGTGATCTACAACGACGCCGCCTACGGTGCCGAGATCCACCAGTACGGCTCGCAGGGCCTGACAGAGAAGCCCATGCTGATCCCCGAGGTGGACTTCAGCGGTGTGGCGCGGGCGCTAGGTGCCGAGTCAGCTGTTATCCGATCGCTGGATGACCTGTCCGCGCTGCAAGATTGGATCGACGCAGGCGCCCAGGGAACCTTCGTCGCGGACTGCCGGATTACGTCCAGCGTCCGGGCGCCATGGTTGACCGAATGGATGAACGCATCCCAGGCCGCGAAGGCGGCGCTGACGGGTTAGATCAAGCGCAGATTTTCCGCTCCCCGGTTTACAGTCAGAGCCATGACTACTTACGAACCCGCCGAGCTAGCCCGAGAACTTGGCTACACGGACGAACAACGGCCAGGAAAGGTGGTGCGTGATTACCTCCGCCAAAAGTACCCGGATCATAGGAAATATGAACGCTGGGTGCTCGACGAGAGCCAGGCTGACGACGTGCGCGCTAACGTCCCCAGAAAGCGTTAGTTCTCCGAGATTTTGGCTGCCTGCCCTGAAGACCCGTTGGGCTCACTCTTGGGTTCCACAGGTGTCAGGGCTTCTTTCGTGTCAGGCGTGCCAAGCAACAGCGTTTCTTACAAATGCGGCCAGGCGCTGGATGGAAGCATCCCCGGAAGGATGTCCTGAATAGAACGTTGCGGTGGATTCGCGGATAACATCGTCGAGTTCCGGCCACGATATCCAACAGACGACGTCCGGTAGCCGGGCCATAAGCAAGGACGCGGAAGGCAGTTTCTCATTGCTCACTCGGTCCAGGACCGGGGCCAAGAACCGGCCCACGGCCTCGGGGATGTCGAGCAGCCCGTTCCCCTTTACCCGGACAGGGGGCGCGACGCCCAAGAGCAGGAGCAACGGAATTGCCGGACCAGTCATGGACATCAGTGTGATGTACTCGCGCGCCAGTTGTTCAGGCTGAAAGCTTCCATACCGGATGCGCTTGGCTTCAATCAACGTGTACGTGCTCGGCGTCTCAAAACTGCGTCGGGCTGGACTACCAGCCGCGTTTTGCGATTGTCAGAACCGATGATGAAATCACCGGGAAGAAATTGCATCTGCAGGTCCTCTACTTCGTTAGCGAGTCGCTGCCTGGCCGCATCGGCGCCGTGAGCTGCCCTGATCACGGCCCCGAGAAAATGATTACGTGGCAGAAAATCGAGACCTACAAGAACTTCTGCGGTCAGGACGTTCTCGCGCCCCTGCCCACCGTTACGGTAATACTTGGCCTTCTCCCACGAATTTTCTTCCAGAAGCTTCCCCACGATGGAAGAGGTGGCCGTGGATGGCTCTGCCAATTAAATCTCCTTGGGGACCTCGAAAATCCCTGATAAGTCTCTAACGGAGAAAGGCTCCGCTAGTTGATGTCACTGCGACGGTCGACGCGCGGCGACTACTTTGGAACTACTTCACAGCCCAGTACACCCTGGCCTTGCTGTTCATCGAAAAACTCTTTTGAACGAAGATTTTTCCGCCCTCAATTGCGCCAACAGGCACGTCCATGCAGACCTGATATGTCGCCTGTCCGCCTTTTTCAAGTGTCGGTACCTTCATGGCTCCGTTATCGAGCGAAGCCCCGCATGAACTCGCGTCGTATTGCCTGGCATCCGTTCCAACGAAGGTCGGGGAAAGATCCACCCAAGGAGTTCCTTCATCGGCACCTCCATAAGTCACCGCAAGGTCAACCAGTACATATCGGCCGGCTGGAACATCGTTGAACATGTTATTCGCCACGACTTCATTGGTTGCGTCTAGATTCACCGCCACCACCTGGACTTGGTACTCCGTCCCGACTACCGCCGCGCCCCCAA
Organism: Pseudarthrobacter sp. 1G09; assembly: GCF_050038305.1. NCBI lineage: Bacteria > Bacillati > Actinomycetota > Actinomycetes > Micrococcales > Micrococcaceae > Pseudarthrobacter > Pseudarthrobacter sp. 1G09. The sequence continues at coordinate 1,301,959 of NZ_CP188306.1, read as the reverse complement.
GGGGCAGTGGCTTTTCCGCCGATCCATCGAGTGCCGCAGGCGGCTCTTGGCTGTGAACTGGAGTGGGGACTGGCGACACGGATGGAGGCGCAGATTCGGCAGTTGCAGCCGGCACATTAGCACTCGAATTTGCCTTCGGCTGGGATGAGTAAGCAGTTAAGAACAAAATGCTCCCAAGTACAGCGACCGTCCCGATGACAATGGCCGCGACGGTCGTACCTTGTGTTTGGGCTGCTGCCCTTCGTGCGGCTAAAAGGTCGATTACCGCCAGGACAACAGCGCTGATTCCTAGAAGGAGACTAAGCACGTTCAGAATGGGAACCCAACACGTCACGACCGCGATCGATGCTAGGACCAAGGCGGTAGTGGTTAGTGTCGTAGCGGGAGATCTCGGCAGGGAATCAGGAACGTCGATCCAGAATTGGTGCTCTCGAGGAGCGGGACCCCATGCGGGGTCTGGGTGCCAACCGTTGGGTGGTTGCCATCCGGCTGGCGGCCGCGGCCAATTTCTTGGCGAATTATAGACTTTCACTTCTCCCCCGGTTCGAGCCAGCAACGGGCTTCGTCCCGCTGCACGTCGGGATTCTATCCCGCTGAGGGTTCTAAGATGAGGGATTCAGCGCGGTTTTTAATCAGGATTAGATCAATTTTGTACAGTTTCAGCTACAGCGTTTGGCTAAGAAGTCACAAATGAGCAAAATTCACAAAGGGAGCAGACAAGCGCCTAAAACTTTCCTACACTGAGATCGCCGTTGCTTGGGGGAAACGAGCCTGACTTGTCACTCCGCCTTTCTTGGTTGCCAACGGCACTATTGGGCACCGCATAAAAAAGGACAGTCATGAGTGAACCGTATTCCCCTCCCCTCCCCCAGGCACCCGCGGAGCCGGGGACGCAGCCACTGAAAAGTAACGGATTTGGAACCACAGCGTTGGTTCTCGGCATCGTGGCTGTTGTCTTCGCGATTATTCCCATTGTGGGCTTCGTAGCATTCATTCTCGGGCCCCTTGCGCTGATCTTCGGCGTTATCGGGATGACACGAAAATTCACTAAGAAGGGGACCTCTATCACGGGTCTGATCCTGGGCGTAGTGTCGATCATCGTCGCAATTGTTGTTACGGCTATGGTTGCGGCTGCCGCCAACAGCGTCGACCAAGCGCTGAACAAGGAGCACAAGATCGAGTACGTCGTCACAACTTCAGGTCCGGCCAAAGTCACTTACTGGAATGGTGACGGATCTTCCAACGAGGACATCGCCGCCGACTGGAAAAAGGAGGTGACGGCGAAGGGGCTCAGCTTCAGCACCCTGAGCGTGACCGGTGACTTCAGCGCCAGCACTTCCGTGACCTGCGAAATCCTTGTCGACGGTGCAAGTGTTTCCAAGAATAGTGGCTCCGGGACGGCTGCCATGGCCTCGTGCTCGGGAAGCTCCAGCTCAAAGTAGTAACGGATACGACAAAAGGACGCCGGGGCGAATTGCCTTGGCGTTCTTTTGTTTATCCATGCGCAGGAGGCAGCACCGTCATCGACACCATGAGGAGGCTGTGCCGTCGTCGTTGTCCGCTGCGAGCGCATCAGGATGCCCGGCGGAACTCCCCCGGCCGGACCTGCAGATGGAACGGCAGCGGCAGCTGGATGGGGTTGTCGCCGATCGGCTGGTCGAGCAGCTCATTGATGGAGCTCTGCCCTTCCAGTTCGCCGTTCCGTTTGCTGCCCATGCAGTCGACGGTAACGGCCACGGGGCCGGTCCATCACGCAGGACACGCGCGCAGGGCAAGCGGCGCATGGAGCCTGGGTGCCGCTGTCGGACACTGCCGTGGCTGTATGGCCGACCGGACGCAACGGCCCGTTCACCGCCCGGACAGGTGACAACACCCAGAAGTTCATGTCCCCTGTATCGACTGAGGAAGACCGTCCGAGGGAAGCGGTTTCCGCGTCTCCAGGGCGACGACCCGCTCTCTTCTCCACCAAACAAAGCAGTAAGGCTCTCATGACAAACGGTATGTCCCGCCGCGGAATTTTGAAGACCGGTTCGGTCCTAGGACTCGGCGCTTCGGTTGCGGCGGTCACTCCCGCCCAGGCCCTTGCCCAGACTTCCCAGCGGACCAAGAAGGGACAGTACTTCTGGCTGAACGGGGACCACCACGTCCACACCCTCTTCAGCAACGACGGGAAATACCGCGTCCAGGATCACGTCCGGCAGGCCATCCGCTACGGCGTGGACTGGCTTGTCCTCACCGACCACGGCAACGTGTCCCACTCCCAGCTCAGCACCGAGCAGATCGTGCCCCTCATCGACGAGGTCCGCCAAGAGTTCGGCGATTCGATCCTGATCTACCACGGACTGGAGTGGAACATCCCCGGGGCGGAGCATGCCACGGTCTTCGTGGCCCCGGGCCGAGACGACGTCGCGGTCCTCAAGGAAGTCGAAGCGCGTTGGGACGCCCGGGTGAAGGGCACCCGCGACGGAACTGCCGCCAACGAGGCCCTTGCCCTGGACGGGATCCGCTTCATGGGTGAGGCGCGCGCCAAGAAGCGGGTTGAGGACATCCTCATGATTCCCAACCACCCATCACGGCAGGGCATCGACTCACCGCACGAAATCCGGGCCTGGATCCAGGCAGCACCCGATGTGGTGATCGGCATGGAGGGCGCGCCCGGGCACCAGGCCGGCGGACTGCCGGCGCCGCACGTCGGCAGCCGCGCACGGGGACTTTACGACGGCGGCCCGGGCACCTTCTCCTTCAAGGGGTACCCCACGGAGTCCTACCGCACGTGGGGTGGCTTCGACTGGATGACGGCCACCGTCGGCGGCGTGTGGGATAGCCTGCTCGCCGAAGGAAGGCTGTTCTCCGTCACCGCCACCTCGGACAGCCACAACGTGTACCTGGACACCACCACCCGCGGCCCGGGCAGCGACTTCGACGCCAAGGGCCGCACCGAGGACCCTGTTTACAGCGGAACCGTGGACCTCACGGAGAACGACTTCTGGCCCGGCTACTACAGCCGCACCCACGTGGGAGCGGAAAAGGTCAGCCACGCCTCCATCATGCAGGGACTGCGTGAAGGGCGCGTGTGGGTGGACCACGGATGCCTGATCGACGCGATCGATGTGAGTGTTGCGGACCAGGCCAAGTCGGTCACCCTGGGTGGGAAGCTGGCAACGAAACGCGGCCGGAAGATCACGCTTACGGTGTCTGTCACCCCGGCGTCCATGCCGAACTTCGCAGGGTTCGTTCCTGAGCTGGCCCGGGTGGATGTCATCCTTGGCAAGGTGACAGGTCCCGTCACCGACGCTGACACCACGACCGCACCTGACACGCGCGTCATCACCCAAATGCCCATCAAGGACCTGACGCTCCGGAACGGCGCCTACACCTGGACACAGGAACTCGAAACCCCCTTCGACAACTTCTACGTCCGCCTCCGCGGAACGGACGGAAAGAAGTCCCAACCCGGCTTCCTCGGCGCAGACATCGACCCCGCGGGGCCGGCCATGGATGAGATCGGAAATGCCGATCCGTGGGAAGACCTGTGGTTCTACACCAACCCCATCTTCGTGGAGGTCAATAGCTAGTCCTCGCTCCTGGCAGACGCCCCAAAATCCAGCCAGCACTGGGGTCCGCGGGTGACCCCGGTGCTGGCCAAACAACCCTGAGTTGCCCGTCCCGTGGGCCCGAACTGAGGCGTAGCCTGAACCCATGGACGCCGACACCCGGCACCTCCGGCTCCGCACCGGCATCACCGTGCCGTGCCTCGTCCAGGACCACGGCAAGGACGACGACGGCGCCGCTCCCCTGCTGCTGCTCCATGCCTGGGGCGAATCCCGCCGGAGCTTCGACCGCCTGATCCCGCTTCTGGCCGCCCGCCGGATCGTCGCGCCGGACCTCCGCGGCCAGGGCGACGCAGACAAGCCGCTGAGCGGCTACTCCCTGGCGGAGCAGGCCGAGGACGCCGCCGCCATACTGGACGCACTCGGCATGCCCCGCGCCGCCGTCGTCGGCTCCTCCAGCGGCGGGTACGTGGCCCAACAGCTTGCCGTCAACAACCCCGAAAAGGTAGCCGCCCTGGTGCTGGTGGGGTCACCCCTGACCCTGCAGGGACGGCCTGCCGTTGCCAACGACATTGACGCCCTGACGGACCCTCTCGACGAGGCGTGGGTGCGGGACTCGCTCACCTGGTTTCCCCTGGTCCACGACGTCCCGGCCTGGTACATCGAGGACCGCGTCCGCGACGGCCTCAGCATGCCCGCGCACGCTTGGAAAACCATTTTCAACGCACTCTGCGAAGCCACCCCGCCCACCGAATCCGGGACCATCCACGCGCCCACGCTCATCCTCTGGGGCGGGCAGGACAACCTGTTGCCACGCAAGGACCAGGAGACGTTGGCCGCCAGGATCCCGGGCGCGGTGCTCAGGATCTACTCCGACGCAGCGCACCTGGTGCTGTGGGAATGTCCGGACCACGTCGCGGAGGACATCACCGCCTTCCTACGCACCCTCGGCTGAGCCGGGCACGTTGCCAGGCTCCGCCGTCGTACGTCTACCCTCTGCTGGCCCCCGGACCGGGTTACATTGGCGCTGAGGGCGGCTGCTAACTCACGACAAGATTCTGATGCCCATCGATGAGCTCCCGGACGATGTCCAGGTGGCCGGCGTGGACGGACGTCTCAGCGAGCACGCGGAACAGGACCTCACGCCCAGTGGACATCTGTGGTGCGTCGAACACGCTGGCTGGGGGCCACCATCGGGGCGGGGCATCAAGATCGACCGCCGCAAGGACCTCGTCACTTCGAGCGATTTCGCGCTGGTAGATGGCGACGGCCTCGGCACCGGTCATCGGTTCGGACGCCCACCCGTCGTGCAGTTCTGCAATGGCTCGGTCATCACCGCCGAGAACGGCCGATATCCAGAACATCTCGTCGTCGAAGGCCAGGTGGTTGAGCAGTTGCGTCATCGTCCAGCCGGACGGGGCTATAGCCCGGCGCATCTGGTGGTCCTCGAGGCCGTCGACTGTACGGAGGACATGCCTGCGCTCACTTCCCAGCTGGGCAAGCAATGGGGCGTCGCTCATGCCGCGTGCTCATATCCGATAAGCCAATGGAGCCCATGGCGGTCAACCACTTGGCCATCGGACCCGGCCCACGGCTTTGGCGAAAGTGGATCAATCACCGACCCGTCAATGGAAAGTCTGTCGAACCATTCATGGAGGACCGCCGGTTCGGCGGTTCCCAGCAGCGAGCGCATCACAGGGCGGTGCTGTCTTTGACCCGGTCGATGGTGGCAGCCCAGCCCTCCCGGGCACCGCCCAGCATGAGCTTTTGTACCTCTTCGAAGTCCAGATCCTCAGAGAACCGGACGGTGAGCACGAGTTCCGTATCCTTGCCCAGGTCGTTCAGCTGCACCGTGACGACAGGGGCAGTCAGTTCGTTCCCGCCGCCGAGTTCGGGCCATCCTCCCACTGCTCCCCAGCGGAAGACGAGCCGTTCGTCCGGAACGATCTCCAGGTAGATTCCCCCGGTGGGGTAGCTCAGTTCCTCGTTGACGACCATCTGCTGCTTCCACGTTCCGCCAACCCGGAGATCCACTTCGATGGGCTCGGCCGGTGTGGGCATGTCAGGGTTATGGAACCATCCAAGGTGCTGGGGGTCGGTCCAGGCGGTGAACACCGCCTGCCGCGATGCAGCCAGAATCCGGGTCAGGGTGAAGCTTCGATCTGTTGGGGAGTGGGGCATCATCTGTCCTCCAGTTCAGTGAGCTTATTGGGCCGAGCGGGATCCATGGCGAGCTGAGCCTCAAGGCGGTCCAGCCGTGGGCCCAGAAAATCGCGGTAGGGGCGCATCCACTCCTCCACCTGCTGCAGCGGAGCAGTTTCAAGCCTGCAGTTCCTCCATTGCGCCGACCGGTACTTGGTGATCAGCCCTGCCTGCTCGAGCACTTTCAGGTGGCGTGACACGGAGGGCACACTGATGGCGTGCGGAGCAGCCAGTTCCGTCACCGTCGCCTCACCCTGCTGCAGTTGCGCCAACAGTGCACGGCGGGTGGGATCCGCCAGCGCAAGGAAAATCGCACTCAGGTGGTCCATTTGCGCCCTAGCCTAATTACGCAGGAGTGCAAATACAAGGCATTCGGATGTATCTGGCCCGCATCGGACCGACCGTCCGGGCCACTTTTCGCCCGAGTCAGGAATACCAATGCACGGCCGCGCGGTTGCCCCAAGCATGAAGGCAATCACTTACAGCTCATACGGAAACCCGGACGTCCTCGAATACGGCGACCAGCCGATGCCGAAGGTGGGGCCGGGCATGGTCCTGGTCAAGGTCAAGGCAGCAGCGGTGAACCCGGTGGACTGGAAGATCATGTCCGGCGGCCTGGACGCCGTCATGGACCTGCAGTTCCCTGCGATCCCCGGCTGGGACGTCGCCGGCGTGGTGGAATCGGTGGGCATCGATGCCCGGCAGTTCCAGCCCGGCGACGAAGTCATCGCCTACGGCCGCAAGGACTACGTCCACGGCGGCAGCTTCGCCGAATACATCGCCCTGCCGGAACGGCTCCTGGCCCGCAAACCCGCCACCCTGGGCTGGAACGAGTCCGCGGGCCTGCCGCTGGCCGGCCTCACCGCCTACCAGGTCCTCAACCGGCTGGGCCTGAAGAACGGCGAAACCGTCCTGATCCACGGCGGCTCCGGGGGTGTCGGGTCGCTGGGCATCCAGATCGCCGTGGCGCTGGGCGCCAACATCATTGCCACCGCCTCTGAGAAGAACCACGACTTCCTCCGCTCGTTGGGCGCCGAACCCGTTGTCTATGGAGATGGGCTCGCGGACCGCGTCCGCGCGCTGCGCCCTGACGGTGTGGACGTCGTAGCCGACTTCGTGGGCGGAAACCTCGAGTCCACCCTGGCCGTCCTGGCCGACGGAGGCCGGCACGCCTCCATCGCTGACAGTGAAGTGGAACAGCACGGCGGGGACTGGATGTGGGTCAATCCGGTGGGTGCTGACCTGCAGAAACTCGCCGACCTGGTGGACAGCCGGAAGTTCCGGGTGGAGGTGGCCGAGGTCTTCCCGCTGGAGAAGGCCGCCGATGCCTTCCGCTCCAACATGGGGGGCCACACCCGCGGCAAGATTGTCGTTGCGGTGGACCAGGAGTCCTAAGCAGGGAATCGCTTCGCCCGCGGACGGATGGCAAGCACCGCCCGGATGGGCCATGATCGGAGCATGAGCCGCTCCGGAGAACCCCAGTCCTGGTGGATCCCGCCGGCCCTGCGCGGCTATAAACCCGGGTGGCTGCGGCACGATGTGGTGGCAGGGGCCGCGCTCTTCGCGGTGCTGGTCCCTGCCGGCATGGCCTACGCGCAGGCCGCCGGGCTCCCGCCCGTGACCGGACTTCACGCCACGGTGGTGCCCCTGATCGCCTACGCGATCGTGGGACCCTCCCGGGTGCTGGTGCTGGGCCCGGACTCGGCGCTCGCCCCGATGATCGTCGCCGCCCTGATTCCCCTGGCCGCGGCGGACGAACAGCGGTCCGTCGCCCTCGCGGGCCTCCTTGCCGTGCTGATCGGCGCCATCATGCTCATCGGGTCGGCTTTGCGGCTGGGCATCGTCACGGGGCTGCTGTCCAAGCCCATCCGGCTGGGCTACCTCAACGGCATTGCCCTGCTGGTGGTCGCCTCCCAGCTGCCCATCCTCCTGGGCATCCCCGTGGACGGCGACACCCCCTGGGACAAGCTCCTGGCCGCGGTCCCGAAGGTGCTCGATAGCGAAACCAACATCACGGCGCTGCTGCTGGGGCTCGCCTCGCTGGCACTTATCCTGGTGCCGCGGTGGCTGAAATGGAAGGTCCCCGGCGTGCTGATCGCCGTCGTCGTATCCTGCCTTGCCGTGGGCCTGCTGGGACTCCGCGACACTGTCAAGGTCACCGGCGCCCTGCCGCAGGGACTCCCGGCCCCTGCCCTTGGGGGCATCGGCTGGGCCGACGTCCTGGCACTGCTTCCCGCCGCCGCCGGCATCGCCCTGATCGTCTTCGTGGACACCGGAACCCTGTCCCAATCTTTGGCTGCGGCCCGGAACGGCAAGGTCTCCGGCAACCACGAGATGGCGGCACTCGGCGCGGCCAACGCAGCCAGCGGCCTCTTCGGCGGCTTCCCCATCTCCGCCAGCACCTCCCGCACCCCGGTGGCGGTGGATTCCGGATCGAAATCCCAGCTGACAGGTGTGGTGGGCGCCCTCCTGGTCCTGGCCTTCATGCTCGCCGCGCCCGGCGTCACCGAGTTCCTGCCTGCCGCCACGCTGGCCGCCATTGTCATCGCCGCGGCCGCCGGAATCGCCGACCCCGCCGGGGTGCGCCGGCTGGTCAGCATGAGCCGCAGCGAATCGCTGGTGATGCTCGCGGCCTTCCTCGGCGTCACCATCCTGGGCGTGCTGCCAGGCATCGTGGTGGCCGTCGGGCTGGCTATCCTGGACTTCCTGCGACGGGCGTGGGACCCCTACCGTGCCGAACTGGTGGATGTCCCCGGCGTGCCCGGCTACCACGACGTCACCCGCCACCCCGAGGGTGAGCGCATCCCCGGCCTGCTGATCCTGCGCTTCGACGCCCCGCTCTTTTTCGGCAACGGAGCGCTGCTGGGATCCTTCGTGCGCGACGAACTGGACGACGCCCCGCCCGGCACCGAACGCGTAGTGCTGGCGGCCGAGCCCGTGACCGGCATCGACACCACTGCCCTTGACGAGCTGGTGGAACTCGACGAATGGCTGGAACGGCACGGCGTGGACCTGGTGTTCGCGGAAATGAAGGGCCCGGTCAAGGACAGGCTGCTGCGTTACGGGGTGGGCGCCCGCTTCTCCCCCGCGCACTTCTATCCCACAACGAGCGAGGCCGTGCGGGCTTACCAGCGGGAGAAGCGCCAGGCGTAGCCGGGCACCCAACCCAGGTGCCGCCGTCGTACGTCCCTTCCTTACATCACCGTCGGCTTGTCCGGCCGGTTGTGCGACGCCCGGGCGGCCACGAAGCTCTCCTCGAACGGCAGCGATTCCAGGTCCAGGAGCGGGTTGTCGTCCTGCGTCTCCACCAGCTCGCGGGCGGCTTCCTGCGAGTCCACGCTCGGCATGGATCCGGGCAGATGCCGGCCGGCGGACTCGGGCAGGAAGTAGATGGCCACCGCGGCGATAAGGGCCACTCCCATGAGGTAGTAGGCGATGGTCATGTCGTTGCCGGTCAGTTCGATCAGGGCCGCGATGATGAACGGAGCCGTCCCGCCGAAAATGGCCACGGCGAAGTTGTACGCGATGCCCATGGCGGAGTAGCGGTGCTCGGTGGGGAACAGCGCCGGCAGCGCGGAGGCGAGGTTCGGCACCGAGAACGCCACCGGGAACGCGATCAGTGCCAGGCCCAGGAACGTCATGGGAACACTGCCCGCCGCGATGGCCACGAATGCGGGAATCGCGAACACCACCGTACTGAGCGCTCCGATCCACAGGACCTTGCGGCGGCCGATCCGGTCCGAGAGCTTCCCCGTGAAGGGGATGCACAGCGCCATGGCCACCAGCACCGGGATGGTCAGCAGCGTGCCGTCCACCTCGCTGTAGCCCTTGTTGCTGGTCAGGTAGGTTGGCATGTACGAGGTGAGCGCGTAGGCCACCGTGTTGGCGGCCGCCGCCAGGATCATGGCCAGCAGGATGGGCCGCCAGTGCGCCTTCAGGATCCCCAGCGGGCCAACGGGACGCAGGTCCTCCCCCGTTTCCGGATGCGTGGCCGCTACCGCTTCGGCTTCCAAGGTGGCTTTGAACGCGGCCGACTCCTCGATCTTCATCCGGAAGTACACGGCCACAACGCCCAGCGGACCGGCCACCAGGAACGGCAGCCGCCAGCCCCACGCCTCCATCTGCTCCTGCCCCAGCACCAACTGCAGCATGGACACCACCAGCCCGCCCACGGCGAAGCCCAGGTAGCTGCCCATGTCCAGGAAGCTGACATAGAAGCCGCGGCGCCGGTCCGGCGCGTGCTCGCACACGAACGTGGTGGCGCCCGAGTACTCGCCGCCGGTGGAGAAACCCTGCACCAGCTTGGTGACCACCAGCAGCACCGCCGCCCAGATGCCCAGCACCGAGTACCCGGGCAGCAGGCCGACGGCGAACGTGGCGGCTGCCATGATCATCAGCGTCATGGCCAGGACCTTCTGCCGGCCAATCTTGTCCCCCAGCCAGCCGAAGAAGATGCCGCCCAGGGGCCGGGCGATGAACGTGGCCGCGAACGTGCCGAGCAGGAACAGGTTCTGCACCGCCTTGTCCGCCTCGGGCAGGAACACCGGGCCCATGGTGGTGATCAGGTAGCCGAACACGCCGACGTCATACCATTCCATGGTGTTGCCCACAATGGTGCCGCCCAGCGCTTTCCTGAGCGTGTGCCGGTTGACCACGTTGACGTCGCTGATCTTCAACCGCCGCTGCACGTTGTGCTCTGTCATCGCCCGCTCACCGCCGCATCGCTCGTCAGCTGGGCACGCGCCGGGCGTTCGTCCGGCTCACCTGTCCCCCAGCGGCCCAACTCTTCCGATCATCCCGCCGCAGCGGTGGTGCCGCAAGACGCAAAGGCAGGCGGCGCCGTCGTTCACGGACGACGGCGCCGCACCGGCCCGGGTGCGTCAGCCGCCAGCTGACCTGGTGCGCGGCAGGATGGCGTCGTGGTGGCTGCACCGGAAACGGCGTCCCCTATCGCGGATCGGCAGCCTGTGCAGTACCTTGGGCATACACCGTGCGAACACGCGCAGCTGGGCCACTCTGTTCCGGTGTCCGACGCCTTGCAGCCCGCCGCCAACCCGGTGAACGCCACAGGCACAGCCCAGCCACGCCAGGGAAGCCGCCCCATGAACCTCGCATCCATTTCCCGCACCCGGCATCGCCCCCAGACCCGGTGGCTTGTCCCCGCCGCGCTCATTCTCCTCAGCATGGTGCCCATCATCGCCGGGTCCCTCCGGCTGACCGAACTGACGGGCGGCCACATCACGGCGGACAACGCCCGGTTCTTCGATTCTCCGGTCCCTGTCCTGATCCATATCCCCACCGTCACCGTGTACCTGGTGCTGGGCGCGTTCCAGTTCGTTCCGCCGCTTCGCCGGGGCAAGGCCGGCAGGGCGAGCTGGCACAAGATCGCCGGACGTATCCTGGTCCCCACCGGGCTGCTGGCTGCCCTGTCCGGGTTGTGGATGGCCGTGTTCTACGACCTGCCGCCGCTGGACGGGCCCCTGTTGCTGGTCCTCCGGCTGGTCTTCGGCTCCGCCATGGTGGCGTTCATCGTCCTGGGGTTCATCGCCGTGCGCCGCAGGAACTACGTCCGCCACTCGGAATGGATGTCCCGTGCATACGCCGTCGGCATCGCCCAGGGAACCATCGTGGTTGTCACCATCCCCTGGATCGCCCTGGTAGGGCCGGTGACCGAACTGTCGCGTGCCCTCCTCATCGGCGCGTCGTGGGTCCTCAGCCTGGCAGTGGCGGAGTACTTCATCCACCGTCGAGCGCAGCCTATGGCTGCTCAGGCACTCATGCCGCCGCTAAAAGGCGCATAGTTAGAGGATGACAGGTCCATATACCCGAGGTGACTCCTACAGCAGCGAGGCTTCCCGGAAACAGATCAGGCGCGCGCTCGAGCACTACGGTGCAACGGACATCGTTTTCGGCCAGCGGGGAAGCCTGGGGGCCGTTGCGTTCAAGGGTGACGGCCGGCAATACCGGATCGTCATGCACTTACTGCTGTCTGAAGGCGCGTTCGCGGTCCGGAGTGACATCGCGGACGGCCAGCTCCGTGACGCGAAGGCCAAGGTCCTGGAACAGACCAACCGCAAATCCTGGCAGGCCCTTGCTTCGGCGATCGACGCCAAACTCGGAGCAGCGGCGGCGGGCATCGCCACCCTCGAATCGGAGTTCCTGGCCCATGTGGTCCTTCCCGGAAACAACACCGTGTATGAGGAAATGGAGCCCGTGATCGACTCTGCGTACCGGTCCGGCCAGCGTCCGCTTTTCGGCTCCCCGTCCCTGCCATAGGATCTGCCCCTGTCGGTGGCCGCCCGGCCAATGCCCGCTGCCGGTCCGGCGCCCGCGCCCACCGGGCACCGCGGGGCGGATGGCTGCGGAAGCCGGCAGGCCGCCGTCGTGAATTACCGCCCGCGCCGGGTGAAGGTCCCCAGCCCGGTCCTGTTGTAGAAGTCCAGCGTGACCTGTTGCGCCGGGCCGCGGCCCGGTCCTGCGAAGATCGCACCGGCCAAGCCGTTGCCGTTCTCGCCGATGCTCTCGAAGCTGAAAGTGTCGCCGTCGAAGTGGGTGAGGGCGAACGTGGTCTGCCGGTTCTCCGGCCCCATCCGCATGGCGAGCCCTCCGTCCGCCTCGAAGACCACCATCGGGCCATAGTAGGAATTGCCATACGTGCCCGTGTACCGGCGGTTCGGCCCGGCCTGAGCCGGGTTGGGCGGGACCTTCGTGTAATCGACGTCGGGCTTGTCCGCCTCGTCCTGCTGTTTGAAAATGCCGGCGATAAACGTCAGCCAGTCCACGGTGGGCGCCCCGTTCTGGGCCGTGTCCATGAAGTCCGCATTGACCGCCTCCGGGATCCCCTGCGGGCGGCCGTTGGTCAGGGCCACAATCGCCAGCTGCTCACCGGGCAGCATGGACACCGCGGTTCCGGCACCGAGGTTGAAGGCCCCGGAGTGCCCCAGCTGGACCCGGCCCTCATCGTCGTAGGACACGTTCCAGCCCAGGCCGTAGAAGCGCGACCTGGCCGCAGGTGCCGACGCCGGCCCGGAGACGGAGTGCGGCACGTGGGTGGTCTGCAGCGCGGCCGCGTCAATCACTGGGGCGCCGCCGTAGGTGCCGTTGCCCAGCTGCAGCCGGAGCCACTGGGCCAGGTCCCGCACTGTCGAGCTGGCGCCACCGGCCGGGGCTTCGGCGTCGGTATCGCGGCGGTACTTCGCCGCCCACTGCCTGTCCCCCACCGGCACATGCAGCACCGCCCGGTCGGAGGCCTTCTCGTAATCGGCGAGGCGGTAGCTGGACGAGGACATGCGCAGCCTGCTGAACAGGATCCTGTCCGCCAGCTCCTCCCACGCGGTGCCCATGGCGTCGGCCGCCGCCTGCCCGGCCTCGGTGAAGCCGAAATTGCTGTAGTGGTAGCTGGACCGGAACGCGTCCAGGGGCTCCTGGTGGAGGTGGGACAGGATGTACTCCCGGTCGAAGCCGAGGTCCTCCAGCAGGTCACCCGCGCCGGTTTGGAGCCCGCTGCGGTGTGACAGCAGGTCGGCGAAGGTGGCGTTCCGGGTGACGTAACCGTCGTTGAGGGCGAAGTCCTCATTGTACTTGATCACTGGGTCCGTCCAGGCGAACGCCCGCTGGCCCACCGCGCCAGCGATCACGGTGGACGCCAGCGGCTTGGACACGGACGCCACCTGGAACACAGTGTCCGGAGTGACCTTTCCCGGCGTGCCCACCTCCTTCACGCCGAAGCCCTTGGCGTACAGCACCTCATCCCGGTACACCACGGCAACGGCCATCCCCGGCAGGCCCGTCTGTGCCATAGCGCCCTCAACGAACCCGTCCAGCCGCGCCACGGCCCGGTCCACCTTGGCACGGTCCAGCAGCGGCGGAACCTGCCCGGGCGGGGCGGGGAGCAGACCCGCGGGAACCGACGCGGGACGCTGCGGCGGAGTTGCGCTGCCAGCGGTCAGGAACGGCACACCGGCCGCGCCAATCCCGGCGGTCTTCAGCAGCGTGCGGCGGGTGGGGAAAACGGAACCACTGGTCATGACGAATCCTTGATCCTCAGGTGGGCACTTTCGTGAGGCCCCAGCCTTCCCGCGCCTTAATAGTGGACCCCGCCCCCTGCCTGTGCAATGGGGATCCGGTGCTATCCCCGCGGGAACTGTCCGGCGCCGCTATGGTTGCGCCGGCGAAGCCCCCGCTGTAGCCCGTGCGCTGGCCTGCCGGTGGGTGCGCAGCTGAAGCAGCGTGGCGTCCAGCAGAGGGGTGGGCACGCCGAGGATCCTTGCCCGTGCGGCCAGGCCGCCGAGGATGTGTTCGGCCTCAGCCGGTTCACCGTGCTGGAGGTCCCGGTACAGGGACGACGTGAACTCAGAGCCCGGAGCAGTGAGCAGTTCCAGCGATTGGGCGTGGCTGGCCTCGCCCACGGGATGTCCTGCCCTGCTGGCCACGTCTTCGGTTTCGGCGATGGCCTGGAGGATGTGGCCTTCGCCTCCGGCGGCAAGGATGTCCCCGATGTTTCCGCGGAAGAGGCAGGTGATGATTCCGGCCGCCGCGATGAACACCCACTTCTCCCACAGCCGGGTGCGGATGTCCGGGTCCACGGACAGCGTGACTCCGTCCACGGTAAGGGCGTCCACCACCGCCGGATCCAGCCGCCCGCCGTCGAGCGCGCCAATGGTCATGGTGCACAGCGGCGTCATCTGGTACACGGCTCCGTCCGGGCCCACCGTGGCGACGATCTTCACCAGGCCGCCGACGACGTGTCCCGGGTAGGCGCGCTCGAGCTCATCAATGTGGTCCATGCCGTTGAGCAGGGGAAGGATGGCGGTTCCCGGGCCGATGGCGGGCGCCATCGTGGCGAGTGCGCCGGGCAGCGCCGGGGCCTTCAGCGCCACGATGACCAGATCGTATGGCTCCCCCGGCTCCAGCGCCGTCACGGCCCGCAACCGGTAGGTTCTTGCACCGTCCGGCGCGTGGAACACCAGTCCGGACGCCTCCAACTGCCTCGCACGCCCGGCACGGACCAGAAACGTCACGTCCCGGCCCGCTTCGATGAGCCGGGCGCCGAACGCGCCGCCCGTGGCTCCGGCTCCGACGATCAGTATTCTCATGTTCCAGTCCTCCAGAGGATCAAGTGCACACCGGCAGGACATACCGCATCGTGCCCTGGCCTACTGTTCGATAGATTACCCAAAGCCCCAAACCGCCAATGACAGGACCGCACCCATGACCCTCGTCCTCCGCAACGTCCGCCCCTGGGGCGGAACCGCCTCCGACGTGACGCTCGACGGCGGGGCGATCACCGCCGTCGTACCCGCTGCCCAGGACGGGGCTGCTTCGGTGGATGGGGGCACTGCCCCGGGCGCCGGCGCCGTGGACGGGCGCGGCCGGATCCTGCTGCCGTCCTTCTCCGACGTGCACGTCCACCTCGATTCCACCAGGCTGGGGCTGCCGTTCCGCCCGCACACCGGCTCGCCCGGCGTCTGGAACATGATGCTCAACGACCGGAACAACTGGCGGGATGCGGAGGCCTCCATCACCGTGCGGGCCACGCACACGCTCGGCGCGATGATCGAACGCGGCACCACACGGGTGCGCAGTTACGCCCAGGTGGACGCCGACGCCGGCCTGGAGCGTTTCGAAGCCGTCCTCGCCGCGCGTGAAACGCACCGGAGCCGGGCGGACGTTGCGGTGATCGCGTTTCCGCAGGCGGGGCTGCTGCGGGAAGCGGGCAGCGCCGAGGTGCTCGAAGAAGCGCTGAAGCTCGGAGCCGACGTGGTGGGCGGAATCGACCCCTGCGCCCTGGACCGTGACCCGGTGAAGCACCTGGACATCGTGTTCGGCCTCGCGGATAAATACCGCAAGCCGGTGGACATCCACCTGCACGAGCCCGGCCAGCTGGGGCTGTTCAGCATGGAACTGATCCTGGAACGCACGCGGGCGCTGGGCATGCAGGGGCTGGTGACCATCTCGCATGCGTTTGCCCTCTCGGATCTGCCCGACGGCCAGCTTGACGCGCTGCTCGCCGAAATGGGTGAGCTGGATGTTTCCGTGGCCACCGTGGCGCCGGCCACGCCGCTGCCACTGGAAAAGCTCACCGCCGCCGGCATTCGGGTGGGCCTGGGCGAGGACGGCCAGCGGGACTACTGGTCCCCCTACGGCAACGCGGACATGCTGGACCGCACCTGGCAGCTGGCGTTCACCAACAGGTTCCGGGCGGACCAGCTGATCGAGCACTGCGTGGCCGTGGCGACCATGGGCGGCGCCAGCGTGATCGATCCTGGGGCGCCGCGGCTTTCGTCGGTGGCGGACCGGCCCGGGCTGGCGGTGGGCGACCCCGCCGAGCTTGTCCTGGTGGAAGGCGACAGCGTGGCGGCGGCCGTGATGGATAAGCTTCCCGGCCGTACGGTGATCCACCGCGGCGGGGTGGTGGCGGACGGGCTACAGCTGGTCTAAGGCTGCCCGGCGGGCACCAAGCGGTAGGCGTACCTGCCGTCTATGCCCTCAAGCGGGCTCATGCTGAGGTCCGCTCCCTGACTGGGCAGCAGCAGGGGCATCCTGACGGCCTGACCGTCGCAGGGGACACGGACCGGTGCGATTAGTTCCGCCCCTGCCGCTGTGGAAACGGACAGCTCGGCAAAGTTCGGTCCGGCGCAGAGGAAGTCCAGGTGGTACTGGCCCGGGTCCGCCATCAATGTCATGCCGGTGCGCGTGTTTCCCTTGCTGGCTCCGCGCAGCTCCCCGGGCAGCCGAGGCTGCAACTGCTCCCCCGACCACTCAGAAAAGTCCTCGAGTTCCGACGCCCTCGGATCCTGGTTGCGCTGGACAGTGACGCCCGTCGCCGCGGGCTTGCCCTCCGGTGGCACCGCGGTGATGGTGAGGGGTCCGCCATCGTGCCTGAAGAATCTGTCCAGGGTGTCTTTGCACTCGAAGTACGCCCCTTCCGGCACGCCGTCCTCGCGGGTGACGGTGAGCTTCGACCCATAGACGCCGGCGCAGGCGCCGGTGATGGTGTAGTCCCCGGGCGCCAGGGCAAGGACCAGCTTCCCGGCGGGCTCCGCGTCCGATGGCATCCCGGCGTCAGTGGGGGCAGCCTTGAGCTTCCTGCCGACTTCTTCCACGTTCTGTTCGAAGGATGCCGGTGGTGGGGTCTCGGGCTGGTTGGAGGCAGGCGGGGACGCAGCAGCGGCAGGCTCCTCCGGTCCCGTGTATTCGCAGCCGGCCAGTACCACCGCCCCAATGGCTGCTAGAAACAGTAACCCGGTGCGCCGGGCCGGCATCCCCCCAGAAGCTGACATGGTCCGAGTCTAGGCCCTCCGCCAACGCGAACGGCGGCACCCAGGCCGGGTGCCGCCGATGTACGCTTCCTGCGGAGGTCTACCCGTGTCCAGCAGCACCCGGACATCGCAGGTCTTCGAGGAAGTCCCCGGACCCCGGTGGTTTGCCCGGGGCTGCGGACAGGAGGGGCTACTCCCCCATCCCGGGATGCACCCGGACGAAGTCGACTCTGTTTCCGGAGTTCGTCCGAGCCGCCGGCTTCCTGTCGAAACCGCGCGCGTCGAGGCCGTTCTTGGCGCGGAACTCGGCCACCGCGGCATCGTATGCTGCGTTGAGGGCCTTGCCGGAATATATGCCTGAGGTGCCGTCGTTGAAGGCGATGGCGATCCGGACACTGGCAGGGTAGTGGCGGTTCATCCGGACGAAGCCTTCTGCGTCCTGCTGGAGAGTAATCAAGGGAACTTCTTTCGTTGTGCGAACAGCCTCCAGTCTGACGCACCACAAGGCAAAGTACGCCCGACCGCACCGGACGTGACGGTACGCTGGGCGGCATGAACACCCTAGACACACCGGCGCAGATCGGCGACCTGCCACCCTTGGGCCGGCCAGCGAACAGCGCACTGCTGCAGGCCGGCATCACGACGCTGGCCCAAGTCGCTGAGCAATCTTCCAAGGACCTGCTGGCCATGCACGGCGTGGGCCCCAAAGCCATTCGCCTGCTCGATGCTGCCCTTGCTGAGCGCGGGCTCCGCTTCACCAGCGGTTCCCCGTAACCAGGCGCGACCCCCTGAGTCGTGACCCTCCCCCCCCACGTGACGCGCGCTCACTTTTGGCGGTTGCCGGCAGGGGTGGGTGGGTGCCGGCAGGTGGTGGGTGGGTGTTAAATGTGGGAGGCCCCAACCGTTGCTGGTTGGGGCCTCGACCAATGTTATGTCCGGCGGTGTCCTACTCTCCCACACCCTCCCGGGTGCAGTACCATCGGCGCTGTGGGTCTTAGCTTCCGGGTTCGGAATGGGACCGGGCGTTTCCCCCACGCTATGACCGCCGTAACCCTTTGACCCGTCACCAACCCCCGGTGTGGGGGGTGGTGTGGGAAATCCAGTGTGGTTACAACATTGTGGTGTTGTTATTTAGTTGTGGGTTCCGGCCAACAGGGGTTGTTGGTTGGGAACCACATAGTGGACGCAAGCAGAGTTTTGTATGTATCTGTGTGGTGTAAGTTGTTGGCCTATTAGTACCGGTCAGCTTCACGAGTCGTTAGTCCTCGCTTCCACATCCGGCCTATCAACCCAGTGGTCTGGCTGGGGGCCTCTCACACCCGAGGGTGTATGGAAATCTCATCTCGAAGCGAGCTTCCCGCTTAGATGCTTTCAGCGGTTATCCCATCCGAACGTAGCTAATCAGCGGTGCACTTGGCAGTACAACTGACACACCAGAGGTTCGTCCGTCCCGGTCCTCTCGTACTAAGGACAGCCCTTCTCAAATTTCCTGCGCGCGCAGCGGATAGGGACCGAACTGTCTCACGACGTTCTAAACCCAGCTCGCGTACCGCTTTAATGGGCGAACAGCCCAACCCTTGGGACCTACTCCAGCCCCAGGATGCGACGAGCCGACATCGAGGTGCCAAACCATGCCGTCGATATGGACTCTTGGGCAAGATCAGCCTGTTATCCCCGAGGTACCTTTTATCCGTTGAGCGACGGCCATTCCACAATGTACCGCCGGATCACTAGTCCCGACTTTCGTCCCTGCTCGAGATGTCTCTCTCACAGTCAAGCTCCCTTGTGCACTTACACTCGACACCTGATTGCCAACCAGGCTGAGGGAACCTTTGGGCGCCTCCGTTACTTTTTAGGAGGCAACCGCCCCAGTTAAACTACCCATCAGGCACTGTCCCTGACCCGGATTACGGGCCGAAGTTAGATGTCCAAAGTGACCAGAGTGGTATTTCAACGATGACTCCACCCGAACTGGCGTCCGGGCTTCAACGTCTCCCACCTATCCTACACAAGCCACTCCGAACACCAATACCAAACTATAGTAAAGGTCTCGGGGTCTTTCCGTCCTGCTGCGCGTAACGAGCATCTTTACTCGTACTGCAATTTCGCCGAGTTTATGGTTGAGACAGCGGGGAAGTCGTTACTCCATTCGTGCAGGTCGGAACTTACCCGACAAGGAATTTCGCTACCTTAGGATGGTTATAGTTACCACCGCCGTTTACTGGGGCTTAAATTCTCAGCTTCGCCGTGAGGCTAACCGGTCCTCTTAACCTTCCAGCACCGGGCAGGAGTCAGTCCGTATACATCGTCTTGCGACTTCGCACGGACCTGTGTTTTTAGTAAACAGTCGCTTCCCCCTGGTCTCTGCGGCCCCGATCCCCTCCGGACAGCAAGTGTCCATCAAGGTTGGGGCCCCCCTTCTCCCGAAGTTACGGGGGCATTTTGCCGAGTTCCTTAACCATAATTCTCTCGATCGCCTTAGTATTCTCTACCTGATCACCTGTGTCGGTTTGGGGTACGGGCGGCTAAAACCTCGCGTCGATGCTTTTCTCGGCAGCATAGGATCACCAAATCCCCCCAAACGGGGGTCCCATCAGATCTCAGGCATCATGAGTGGCGGATTTGCCTACCACTCGCCCTACATCCTTAGACCGGGACAACCATCGCCCGGCTCGGCTACCTTCCTGCGTCACACCTGTTAATACGCTTGCCTCCCAGGATCAGGTCCTGCGCTCCACCAAAACCCTTCCGTCCAAAGGACGGTCGGGCAGGTCTCGGGCAGTTAGTATCCCCTGTTCAACATGGGCGGTTTTTCGCCGGTACGGGAATATCAACCCGTTGTCCATCGACTACGCCTGTCGGCCTCGCCTTAGGTCCCGACTTACCCAGGGCAGATTAGCTTGACCCTGGAACCCTTGATCATTCGGCGGACGGGTTTCTCACCCGTCTTTCGCTACTCATGCCTGCATTCTCACTCGTGTAGGCTCCACCGCTGGTTTCCACCGCGACTTCACTGCCCACACGACGCTCCCCTACCCATCCAAACGCCTGAACCACAAGGGCTTAGCTAATATTTGAATGCCACAACTTCGGCGGTGTACTTGAGCCCCGCTACATTGTCGGCGCGGAATCACTTGACCAGTGAGCTATTACGCACTCTTTTAAGGATGGCTGCTTCTAAGCCAACCTCCTGGTTGTCTTCGCAACTCCACATCCTTTCCCACTTAGCACACGCTTAGGGGCCTTAGTTGGTGGTCTGGGCTGTTTCCCTCTCGACTATGAAGCTTATCCCCCACAGTCTCACTGCTACGCTCTCACTTACCGGCATTCGGAGTTTGGCTGACGTCAGTAACCTTGTAGGGCCCATTAGCCATCCAGTAGCTCTACCTCCGGTAAGAAACACGCAACGCTGCACCTAAATGCATTTCGGGGAGAACCAGCTATCACGAAGTTTGATTGGCCTTTCACCCCTACCCACAGCTCATCCCCTCCATTTTCAACTGAAGTGGGTTCGGTCCTCCACGACGTCTTACCGTCGCTTCAACCTGGCCATGGGTAGATCACTTCGCTTCGGGTCTAGATCACGCCACTCAAACGCCCTATTCAGACTCGCTTTCGCTACGGCTGCCCCACACGGGTTAACCTCGCGACGTAACACTAACTCGCAGGCTCATTCTTCAAAAGGCACGCCGTCACAACTACAAGGCTGCTCCGACGGATTGTAAGCACACGGTTTCAGGTACTGTTTCACTCCCCTCCCGGGGTACTTTTCACCTTTCCCTCACGGTACTGGTCCGCTATCGGTCATTAGGGAGTATTTAGGCTTATCAGGTGGTCCTGACAGATTCGCACGGGATTTCTCGGGCCCCGTACTACTTGGGATACATCAACAAGGCGGTGCAACGCATTACAGTTACGGGACTAACACCCTCTCTGGCCGGCCTTTCAAGACCGTTCACCTATACGCACACCCACACCCCGTCAGCCCGGCAGAACTGACACGTAATGTCCCACAACCCCGACCATGCAACGCCCGCCGGCTATCACACATGGAACGGTTTAGCCTGATCCGCGTTCGCTCGCCACTACTAACGGAATCACTATTGTTTTCTCTTCCTGCGGGTACTGAGATGTTTCACTTCCCCGCGTTCCCTCCACGCACCCTATGTGTTCAGATGCGGGTCACCGAGTCACTCGCGCGCTCAGCGGGGTTTCCCCATTCGGACACCCTGGGATCACAGTCCGGTTATCGACTCCCCCAGGCTTATCGCAGATTCCTACGTCCTTCTTCGGCTCCTAATGCCAAGGCATCCACCGTGTGCTCTTAAAAACTTGACCACAAAGATCAAAAACTACTTCACGAGAGAACCACAGAAACCGTCCCGCACACCCAAAGGCGCACGAACCAGATCCAGGTTCATATTCTTGGAAATTGCTTCTTATACAAGATGCTCGCGTCCACTATGTAGTTCTCAAACAACAACCCCACACCACACACCCCACACACAACAGTGCATGCTCGGTGCAGCAGGGAAACCAGAAACAAAGCACCGACAAGAACCCCACAAGGGCCCTCCCCGGTCCTGTTGCCTCAGGACCCAACAGTGTGCCAAACACTAAACCACCCACTCCCCCGCCCCACCGTTCCAAGACCACCCAAAGGCAGATCCGTACTGAACAGGACAAAGAAACACGCGGCCGCTATTTGTTGATATTCCACCCTTGAGCACCCGCCACGAAACATTCGTCCGTGCAACGGGCATTACTCCTGACAACCACCACCACCGGACATACATCCAGGACAGCAACTGTAGGTGCTCCTTAGAAAGGAGGTGATCCAGCCGCACCTTCCGGTACGGCTACCTTGTTACGACTTAGTCCCAATCGCCAGTCCCACCTTCGACGGCTCCCCCCCAAAAGGGTTAGGCCACCGGCTTCGGGTGTTACCAACTTTCGTGACTTGACGGGCGGTGTGTACAAGGCCCGGGAACGTATTCACCGCAGCGTTGCTGATCTGCGATTACTAGCGACTCCGACTTCATGGGGTCGAGTTGCAGACCCCAATCCGAACTGAGACCGGCTTTTTGGGATTAGCTCCACCTCACAGTATCGCAACCCTTTGTACCGGCCATTGTAGCATGCGTGAAGCCCAAGACATAAGGGGCATGATGATTTGACGTCGTCCCCACCTTCCTCCGAGTTGACCCCGGCAGTCTCCTATGAGTCCCCACCATCACGTGCTGGCAACATAGAACGAGGGTTGCGCTCGTTGCGGGACTTAACCCAACATCTCACGACACGAGCTGACGACAACCATGCACCACCTGTAAACCGACCACAAGTGGGGCACCTGTTTCCAGGCGTTTCCGGTTCATGTCAAGCCTTGGTAAGGTTCTTCGCGTTGCATCGAATTAATCCGCATGCTCCGCCGCTTGTGCGGGCCCCCGTCAATTCCTTTGAGTTTTAGCCTTGCGGCCGTACTCCCCAGGCGGGGCACTTAATGCGTTAGCTACGGCGCGGAAAACGTGGAATGTCCCCCACACCTAGTGCCCAACGTTTACGGCATGGACTACCAGGGTATCTAATCCTGTTCGCTCCCCATGCTTTCGCTCCTCAGCGTCAGTTAATGCCCAGAGACCTGCCTTCGCCATCGGTGTTCCTCCTGATATCTGCGCATTTCACCGCTACACCAGGAATTCCAGTCTCCCCTACATCACTCTAGTCTGCCCGTACCCACCGCAGATCCGGAGTTGAGCCCCGGACTTTCACGGCAGACGCGACAAACCGCCTACGAGCTCTTTACGCCCAATAATTCCGGATAACGCTTGCGCCCTACGTATTACCGCGGCTGCTGGCACGTAGTTAGCCGGCGCTTCTTCTGCAGGTACCGTCACTTACGCTTCTTCCCTACTGAAAGAGGTTTACAACCCGAAGGCCGTCATCCCTCACGCGGCGTCGCTGCATCAGGCTTTCGCCCATTGTGCAATATTCCCCACTGCTGCCTCCCGTAGGAGTCTGGGCCGTGTCTCAGTCCCAGTGTGGCCGGTCACCCTCTCAGGCCGGCTACCCGTCGTCGCCTTGGTAGGCCATTACCCCACCAACAAGCTGATAGGCCGCGAGTCCATCCAAAACCGCAAAAGCTTTCCACCAACCACCATGCGATGATCAGTCATATCCGGTATTAGACCCAGTTTCCCAGGCTTATCCCAGAGTCAAGGGCAGGTTACTCACGTGTTACTCACCCGTTCGCCACTAATCCACCAGCAAGCTGGCATCATCGTTCGACTTGCATGTGTTAAGCACGCCGCCAGCGTTCATCCTGAGCCAGGATCAAACTCTCCGTTGAAAACAAACAGACACAACCAAGAACCACGGAAATAACGCGGAACCAGGCTGCACAAAATTTGAAACCAGCTGTAAAAACCATGCCATCCACGGGGTGGACAACACAGCCAAAACAACCAATCAATAAAACAATTGGTATCAACAAACTTGGCACACTATTGAGTTCTCAAACAACAGACACACCCGGCACCACCCAAACCACAAAGGTCCAAGATCGCTCCGGAGCAACTTTCCAAACTTACCCGATCACTCTCCACTCCGCAAATCCGCTTACCAGCGAAACGAAGCGCACAATGATCAGCCCCACCCGCCAGGAACACACCAAAGTGCGAACCATTTTTCAGGCCGTTCAGAAGGGGGTCGGTCGCTTTCTTTCCGCATCAGCGGCGGCGACTCAGAAAACAATACACGCCCACCAACCCCACCGCAAATCACACCCCCAAGACGGCCAATGACCCCCAAAACCCCCGCAACCACGGGGATCCTGAGGGCCATCGGCACTCCCCGACCGCTCTAACGGCTGGAACTGCCTGGTATGCAGTGAGTCACAGCGGTTACTTCTGCGCGCGGGCAGTCGGGCTCATGTCGTCGTCGGAAGAAGAACCGGTCTCCCGGCCGTCCCCGGAAGCAGCGGCAACCGTGCCGCCTTCCACCGTGTGGCGGTCGTTCTTGTCGCCGTCGCCCCGGGTCTTCATCAGGCTGGCTACCGTGGCTACCGCAATGGTGGCGCCGATGAACAGCAGCGAGAACCAGATGGGAATCTCGGGGACCCACAGGAGCGGCTGGCCGCCGTTGATGAAGGACAACTCGTTGACGTGCAGTGCGTGGAAGACCAGCTTCACGCCGATGAAGGCGAGGATGACCGCCAGGCCCTGCGCCAGGTACACCAGGCGTTCCAGCAGTCCGCCGATCAGGAAGAACAGCTGGCGGAGGCCCATCAGGGCGAATGCGTTGGCGGTGAAGACGATGTACGCCTCGTTGGTCAGCCCGTAGATGGCGGGGATGGAGTCAACAGCGAAGATCAGGTCCACGAATCCGATGGCGATGATGGTCAGCATCATGGGGGTGAAGAAGCGGCTGCCGTCTTTCTTCACGGTGAGCTTGTCACCGTGGTATTCGTCGGTGACGGGCAGGACGCGGCGGACCAGTTGCATGAACTTGCCGTCGGCAGGGTTGGACTCGTGGCTGCCGAACGCCTGCTTGTACGCCAGGAACAGCAGCAGCGCGCCGAAGATGTAGAAGATCCAGGAGAAGTTCTCAATCAGGCCCGCGCCGATGGCGATGAAGCCGCCTCGAAGGATCAGCGCGATGACGATGCCGATCATCAGCACCTTCTGCTGGTACTTCTTCGGGACCGCGAACCCGCTCATCACTATGAGGAACACGAACAGGTTGTCGATCGAGAGGGCCTTCTCGGTGAGGTAGCCGGCGAAGTACTCCCCGCCGAAGTTCCAGCCGGAGACCATGCCGATCCCGACGCCGAACAGCAGGGCCAGTCCGATGTAGAAAGCGGACCAGCGCGCCGATTCACCGATGGACGGTTCGTGGGGTTTGCGCACATGCGCGAAGAATTCGTAAACGAAGAACAGGATTGTCACGGCAAGGGTGATGATCCAGATGAGCGGTGTTACTTGCATTTGGGTACTCCAAGGGGGTTGGCGCTGACAGATACGCCAAGGTCTCCTCCGCCCGGTTGAACCGGAGCCGATGGCCCGGAATGCTTCGCTGCATCCGTATTGACGGGCCTATCACAGACGGGAGTACTCCCCTTGATGGGTTAAATGGTAACCCATCAAGGGCGGCGGCGGCACCCGTCCTGAGTGCCGCCGTCGCCGGCAATGGAGGGAAAAGAACGTCCTACTTCAGTTTGGGCACCAGCACCGGGGTGCTCTTCTTGTATTCCTCGTAGTCAGCCTGGCCGCCCCACTTTTTGTCCGCTTTCTGCTCCAGGGGCGGCACGCCGCTGCCCTTGGTGAGCAGCAGGGTGACGAACACCGGCGAGACAAGAGCTGCCCACTGCCAACCCTGGAGCACGGGCAGGGCGATAATGGCGACGCCCACCCAGAGTGTGATCTCGCCGAAGTAGTTGGGGTGGCGGGACTTGGACCACAGCCCCGTGCTGATGAAACGTCCCTTGTTGGCGGGATCGTCCTTGAACCGGTTCTTTTGGACGTCTGCGGCGGTCTCGATGGATATACCCGCGAGCCACACCAGGAGGCCCACCCAGAAGAACCAGTCCAGGCCTACCTTTTTGTCAGACGTGATGGCCACCCACGCGAGCGCCGCGGTAAGCACCACCCACAAGCCCTGGATGGTCCAGGTGTTCAGGAAGCGGAAGAAGTCGGGCTTGAGCTCGTCGAAGCGGTCGTCCTTGCCGTGCTTGCTGATCCGCAGGAAGAGGAAGCTGCCAAGCCGTGCGGCCCACAGCACCACCATGGCTGCCAGCAGCATGCCGCGGGCATCAACGCCGGGGGAAGCCAGCACCAGGAACACCGTGATGGAGATGTAGGTCAGTGCGCCGGTGAGGTCGTAGAACTTTTCTGTTTGGGCCTTGTAGGACGGGATGAACACCACCCACTGGATCACGAAAGCAGCGGCGACGCCCAGCGCGAACACCGGAAACCCGCCAATCCTCGACCCGCCCTGGCTGCCGGCAAGGGCGATGAGCACCGCTACCACCACGGCAATGATTGTGCTGATGAGGGCCTTGCGGCTCTTTTGGTTCACGGACGGATTCCTTTCCCTTGGTCCGCCGCGCGCTGCTGCACGGCCGGTCCCCAACACTCCTGCTAGTCTCTCTTGTATTCAAATAAATTTGATCACTAGGCAGCAATAAATACTATAAGCGCACGCAGAGGAGGAGTCGTGAAACCACCGCCGTATCACCCTGCGGCCTTGGCCCTCCAGGCGCTGTTCGACCTCGCTACCCAGACCGAGCGGGAGGTGGCCCGCCGGCTGGAACTGAACCTCACCGATTACCGCGCCCTCTCAGCGCTCAGCCATTCCGGGCCGGTCACCGTGGGCAAGCTTGCCGAAACCCTGGGGGCCACGGCTGCCACCACCACGGCCATCGTCAGCCGGCTGGAAGCGCACGGCTACGCCGAACGGCTCCGGTCGGACGAGGACCGTCGCCACGTGCATGTCAGCGCCACCCCCACCGCCACCAAGGACGTCATGGACCTCATGCGGCCTCTGATGGCGTCCACCAACCAGCACATTGAGGCCCTGCCCCGTATCCGACAGGACGCCGTCAGCGACTTCCTCAGTGTCGCGATGCACCTCATGCAGGACCATCTGCACTCCCTTTCCGAGAAAGAAACCCCATGAAAGAGTCCACCTCGCCGCCGCTGGCCGACCTGTCCGAACATCGGAACGCCACTGACCTGCTGATGCACCGCTTCCGTACCTCCCCGGACCACGTCGCCTTCGAGGTCCGCGCCAGCGGCGCTCCTGTAAGCGACTCCTGGCAGCAGGTGACCACCGGGCAGTTCGTCAAGGAAGTCCGGGCGCTGGCCAAGGGGCTGATCGCCGCCGGACTGCGGCCCGGCGACTCGATGGCCATCATGTCCCCCACCCGCTACGAGTGGGCGGTGGCGGACATGGCAGCCTGGTTCGCCGCCGCCGTCGTGGTCCCCATCTACGAAACCTCCGCCCAGCCTCAAGTGACCGCCGTCTTGGAGGACGCCGCCGTCCGTCTGGCCATCGCCGGCACCGCCGCACACGCCGCCCTGCTGGACCACGGCTTCGCCGAAAGCGGCTCGGCACACTTGGGCGTTTGGACCATGGACGCCAGTCCTGACGCCGATCTGGCAGCCCTGGTCCGGCTCGGCACCGATGTCCCGGACAGCGACGTGGAACAGCGCCGCCTGCTGCCGGACCTGGACTCGGTGGCCACCATCGTCTACACCTCCGGCACCACCGCGGCCCCCAAAGGCGCCCTGATCACGCACCGCAACTTCGTGGGACAGATCCTCAACGTCGGTGCCGCCTACACCAGCGTGGTCCGCGAGGGCGGCAACACCATCATCTTCCTTCCCATGGCGCACGTCCTGGCCCGCGGCCTGCAGCTGATCTGCCTGGCCAACGGAATGCGCATCGCGCACCTGGCCGACCCCCGCGACGTGGTGCCTGCCCTCGGCGCACTCAGGCCCACTTTCCTGGTGGTGGTCCCTCGCGTCCTGCAGAAGATCCAGGCCTCCGCCGCGGCCGCCGCGGCGCAGAAGCACCTCGGCAGGGTGTGGGCCATGGCACAGCGCACCGCCGTGCAGTGGGGCAGGTTCGCGGAAGCGCACGACGCCGATGCCGCCGTCCGCGCCCCGCTGGGCCTGCGGGCGCGGCGGGCTGTGTTCGACCGGCTCTTCTACGCCCGGCTCCGGGCGCTGGTGGGTGGCCGGCTGGACTGCCTGCTTTCCGGCGCCGGCGCACTGGATGCCGAGCTGTCCCTGTTCTTCCGCGGCCTGGGCCTGCCCGTGATCGAAGGCTACGGCCTGACCGAGACCACAGCCCCGCTCACCGGCAACCTGCCCGGCGCAATCCGCTCCGGGTCCGTGGGTGTGCCGATGCCCGGCACCACGCTGCGCATCTCCGGCGAGGGTGAAGTGCTGGCCCGCGGCGTCGGGGTCTTCGCCGGGTACCGCAGCGAGGCGGACAACGAAGGGGCGTTCGTGGACGGATTCTTCCGGACCGGCGACCTGGGCGAGCTGGACAGCCAGGGCCGCCTCACACTCAATGGCAGGATCAAAGATGTGATTGTCACCGCCGGCGGCAAGACCGTGACCCCGTCCATCTGGGAAGGGTACGTGGAAGGCGATCCCCTGGTGGCCCACGCGGTCATGGTCGGCGAAGGCAAGCCGTACCTGGGCGGACTGGTGCTCCTGGACCCTGAGTCCTTGGCGGCCTGGGCAGAGCGCGAAGGCATCGCGGACCTCGCCGGGCTTCAAATCCCCGACGACGGCGGCGCCGTCCAGATTGAGGACGCCCGACTGCTCAGCGTGGTGGGAAAGGTTGTCAGCGCTGCGAACTCCCGCCTAGCCCGGTCAGAACAGGTGCGGAAGTTCGTGCTGCTGCTCGCGGACCTGAACGAATCCCACGGCATGGTCACCCCCACCATGAAACTCAAACGAACCGTCTTCACCGAACGCGCCCGCCACTTCGTGGAACACCTGTACACCGACGCAAGGAGCCAAGCATGAGCCACCGCACCAAGAACTGGCTGACCGCCTACGTCGTCAGCGCCCTGATTTTCGCCGTGCTGGACGTGGCGTGGATCCTGCTGGTGGCCAATCCGCTGTACCAGAGCCAGATCGGCGACATCCTGGCGCCCAAGGCCAACCTGCCGGGCGCGGTGCTGTTCTATGTCATCTTCGTGGCCGGGATGGTCCACTATGGGGTCCGGCCCAACAGCCCTGACGCAACCGTCCGGGAGCGGGTCACCGGTGCCGCGCTTTTCGGGTTTTTCACCTACGCCACCTGGGCCCTCACCGGGCTCGCCGTCCTCAAGGACTTCACGGCACTGGTGGCCGTGACGGACATCCTCTGGGGTGCCGCGGCCTGCAGCCTCGTCACCTGGCTCACCTCGGTGACATTACGACGACGGCTGGCGGAGCGGGCTGCCTGACCCCGCCTTCGCTTCCGCGCACCTTCGCGGGGCGCGCGACGCCGTCGTCCGTCACCGGCGCATACTGGAAACCTCCCCCGTTTCCGGACCAGCGAAAGGCGACCGCATGCCCGCACGCTTCTTCCCCGCCGAGCCGTCCCGGCTGCACCTGGTGCTCATGCTGATGCTGACGTTTTCCACGGGGGTGATTGATGCGGTGGGCTATCTGGGCCTGGACCGCGTCTTCACTGCCAATATGACCGGCAACGTGGTGATCCTGGGCATGGCGCTGATGGGCGGCGACAACCTGCCCGTACTGGGACCGGTGGTGGCGCTGGCCGGCTTCATGGGGGGTGCGTTGATTTCCGGCCGTACCCTGCGCCTCACCAAATCCGGCTGGTCGCACCGCACCAGCGCACTGCTGGTGGGCGTGGGAACCGTGATGGCCGCCGTGGCCGTGGCCCTGCTCAGCGGTGTGACCCCGCGGAACAACGAGCCTCTGACGGTCGCGATCACCGGCGTCCTGGCGGTGGCGATGGGGGTACAGGCCGCCACCGCACGTCACCTCAACGTCAAGGACGTGTCCACAGTGGTGGTCACCTCCACCATCACCGGACTGGCCGCCGATTCACGGCTGGGCGCCGGCACGCATCCGTTCTGGGGCCGGCGGCTCGCCGCGGTGGGCCTCATCATGGCCGGCGCGGCATTGGGCACCGGGCTCCTGCAGATTCACATGGGCTTCGGCGTGCTGATGACCGCGCTGCTCACGCTGTTCGTGGCGCTGGTGGGCCGGTCCTCCCTGACCCGCCGGAATGCCGCAGCGTCGGCACCGGACCCGGGGGCCGGCGTCGTCAGCGGTTGAGCACGCGTCCGCTGCGTGACAAAGGCGCGGGCCGCCGTCGGACGCGGAAGGCTCAGCTGAACAGGGCCGCAACCCGCGTAAGGGTTTCGTAGACGCCGTAAGCCAACGGCACCCCCACCAGGGCCCAGCCCAAAGCGAGCTTCCCGGTGGCGGTGTTGACTGCCGCGGTAGTGTCCGGCGTCGAGGGATTGTTGTTGGGGACGTTGCTCATCTCAGGCCTCCATGGCGGGTACGTGCGGGCGGTCCAGGTCCGGGCGGGGTTCGTGGAATCGTGCGCTGACGGGCTTGACCAGCAGGTTCGCCACAAATCCGACCACCAGCAGCCCCACCATGGTGAGCAGCGCAGGCTGGTAGGACGCCGCGGTCAGCTGGCCGGGCTTGCCCTGGGCGTCCAGGAAGGCGTTGACGATCAGCGGGCCTGCGACGCCGGCGGCGGACCAGGCGGTCAGCAGCCGGCCGTGGATGGCGCCCACCTGGAAGGTGCCGAAGAGGTCGCGCAGGTAGGCGGGGACGGTGGCGAAACCGCCGCCGTAGAACGAGATGATGAGGAACGCCAGCGCCACGTACAGGATGGTGGTGCTGGATCCGGCCAGCGCCAGCACCGTGTACAGCACGGCCCCGACGCCCAGGTACAGCATGTAGATGCGCTTGCGGCCGGTGACATCCGAGGTGGCACTCCAGGCGAACCGGCCCGTCATGTTGCCGATGGACAGCAGCCCCACGAACCCGGCGGCGACGGCGGCACTCACCGCGGAGGCGCCGTCGGACGTCCTGAAGAAGTCCTGGATCATGGGTGCCGCCTGCTCCAGGATGCCGATGCCCGCGGTGACGTTGCAGAACAGGGCCACCCACACGAGCCAGAACTGCGGGGTCTTCACGGCGTTCTTGGCGGAGACGTTCTCGGTGGTCACCAGTTTGGCGGCCTTGACCTTGGCGGGGTCGAACCCGGCGGGCCGCCAGCCGTCGGCGGGGACTTTGATGGTGAAGGCGCCGAACAGCATGTACACGAGATAGACGACGGCGAGGGTCAGGAAGAGCTTGCCCACGGCATCGCCGCTGGCCACCCAGCCCTGCGCGCCGGAGTTGGGATCGTACGCCCTGAGCAATGCCGTGGACACCGGGCTGGCGATGAGGGCCCCGCCGCCGAAGCCCATGATGGCCATGCCGGTGGCCAGACCGGGCCGGTCCGGGAACCACTTGATCAGCGTGGACACCGGCGAGATGTAGCCGATGCCCAGCCCGATGCCGCCCACCACGCCGTAGCCCAGGTAGACGAGCCACAGCTGATGCGTGAAGATGCCCAGCGAGCCGATCAGGAACCCGCCCACCCAGAACATGGACGAGGTGAACATCGCCTTCCGCGGGCCGTTCCGGTCCACCCAGGTGCCCATGATCGCGGCGGACAGTCCCAGCATCACGATGGCGATGGAGAAGATCAGGCCGATCTCGGTGAGGCTGGCGCCGAAATGCTTGACAAGCGCCGTCTTGTACACGCTGGTGGCGTACGCCTGGCCGATGCAGAGGTGGACGGCGAGCGCCGCCGGCGGTACCAGCCAGCGGTTGAAACCCGCCGGCGCGATGGTTCTTTCACGGTCCAGGAAGCCCATGGCTGATTCCCCTGCTCGATAGACGTCAGTGTCCGGCAGTCCAGAGGCTCATGGCCCTACCCTCGGACCTTTGGGCACCTCAACACGCCTCCGGCCATCCTGCGCCAAATGATCAGTAAACGTAGGATTCCTGCGGTGAGTGGTGGGAGATTCACGGTGAGCGGCGCTCCCCTGGCCTGGCAGCAGCAGGCGCCGAGGGTGCGTCTTCCCAGGCGCGGCGGGCCAGATCGATCCAGTACCGCCGGAAGTGCCCGCCGTCGTTATCCGGCCGGACGTCCTCCAAAAGGCCCCCGCACCGTTCGATGGTCCGGGCCGAGGCGGCGTTGCCGTCGTCGCAGGTCAGGAGGACGCGGTCCGGTTCACCCCGATCAGCCAAGCGGGCGCAGACCTGGCGCAGTGCCCAAGTGGCAACACCCTGGCCGCGGTCCGCCGGCCGGACGCCGTAACCAATGTGCCCACCCGAGTTCAGCAGCGCCGGCGTGAGGTAGTGGCGGAAAGCGATGGACCCCACATACCGGGAACCCTTGGTGATCCACCAGTAGGTGCACGGAACAATGCCGCCCGTCCCGTCCGCCTGTTCGGCGTTCGCCAGCTTGTGCACCCAGGCCTCGAAACCCGCCAGGCTGCTGACGTCATCGCCCGCGAACAGCCCGGCACCGTCCTGATGGGTTCCGGCCCATTCGCGGTGCGTCTCCAGGAAGGAGCGGTAGAAGGAAACATCGGGGGCTACCAGTTCAAACATGTCCATGACCCTATCCCG
Source organism: Pseudarthrobacter sp. 1G09 (assembly GCF_050038305.1). Lineage (NCBI taxonomy): Bacteria > Bacillati > Actinomycetota > Actinomycetes > Micrococcales > Micrococcaceae > Pseudarthrobacter > Pseudarthrobacter sp. 1G09. The sequence continues at coordinate 1,269,775 of NZ_CP188306.1, read as the reverse complement.
CCGCTGCTGTAGGTTGATGCTGGACTCTCACTTACCTCTCAACCAGGGCGGATATTCGGATGGACGCTGACGTCATCATCATCGGCAGCGGGCTGGCAGGGCTGGTGGCGGCCAACGAACTGGTGCGGGCCGGCAAGCGGGTGGCGATCGTGGACCAGGAGAACGCGGCGAACCTGGGCGGCCAGGCGTTCTGGTCACTCGGCGGCCTGTCCCTGGTGGACACCCCCATGCAGCGCCGCCTGGGCGTCCGGGACTCCTTCGACCTGGCCTGGCAGGACTGGCAGGGCTCGGCGCAGTGGGACCGGCTGGCGGGACCGCTCGCTGAGGACGAGTGGGCGCAGCAGTGGGGCCGCACCTACGTGGAGTTCGCCGCGGGCGAGAAGCGTTCCTGGCTGCACCGGCAGGGCATCCGCTTCACGCCGCTGGTGGGCTGGGCCGAGCGCGGCGACGGACAGGCGGGCGGGCACGGCAACTCGGTGCCGCGCTTCCATGTCCCATGGGGCACCGGTACCGGCGTCTCAGAACCTTTCGCGGACAAGGCACGGGCGGCTGCGTTTGCAGGGAGCGTCCGGTTCCATTTCCGGCACCGGGTGGACGGTTTAACGTACGACGGCGGCGCGGTCACCGGGGTGCGTGGCTCGGTCCTGGCACCTGATTCTTCGCCGCGGGGCGTTTCCTCCAACCGGGACGTCGTGGGCGAATTCGAACTGCGGGCCCAGGCGGTGGTGATCGCGAGCGGCGGCATTGGCGGCAACCACAGCCTGGTGCGGCGCTGGTGGCCGGAACGGCTGGGGACGCCGCCGGAAAAGATGGTGACCGGTGTGCCGGAACACGTCGACGGGCGGATGCTGGACATCGCCGAGGGAACCGGGGTGCGGCTGGTGAACCGCGACCGCATGTGGCACTACACCGAGGGCATTCAGAACTGGAACCCCATCTGGCCGGACCATGCCATCCGGATCCTGCCCGGGCCGTCGTCGCTCTGGTTCGATGCGTTAGGGCGCCGACTGCCCGCACCCGGGCTGCCCGGCTACGACACGCTTGGCACCCTTCGTTTGTTGCGGACCACCCCGGACATCCAGCAGCACAGCCATTCCTGGTTCATCCTCAACCAGCGGATCATCGAGAAGGAGTTCGCCCTCTCGGGATCCGAACAGAACCCCGACATCACAGGCCGCGACGTCAAGCTCCTGCTCCGCAGCCGCCTGGGAAAGGGTGCGCCGGGTCCCATCGAGGCCTTCAAGCAACACGGCGCCGACTTCGTCGTCGCGGACAACCTGGCGGACCTGGTCCGCGGCATGAACGGGCTCACTGCCGAGGCCTTGCTGGACCGCGAGCACCTTCGGCGGCAGATCGAAGAACGCGACGCCGAAGTACGCAATCACTACTCCAAGGACTCGCAGGTGGCGGGCATCCGCAACAGCCGCCGCTTCCTGGGCGACCGGCTCTTCCGCACCGTCAAGCCGCACCGGATCCTCGATCCTGCCGCAGGGCCGCTCATCGCGGTGCGCCTGCACGTGGTCACCCGTAAGAGCCTCGGCGGGATCCAGACCAACCTTGCCGGCCAGGCCCTCGGGCAGGACGGCTCCCCCGTTCCGGGCCTCTACGCCGCAGGGGAAGCGGCCGGGTTCGGCGGCGGCGGCGCCCACGGCTACAACGCCTTGGAGGGGACCTTCCTGGGCGGCTGCCTCTTCACCGGCCTGACTGTAGGACGCTCGCTGGCCCGGTCGCTATAGATTCTGTCTCCGCAGTTGCTGTGGCGCTCCAGGGGACATTGGCACTGTGCCCAAGCGCGCCCTGCCCTAGGATCGGCATAAGGCAAACGACCCCGGCACTCCACGACGACGTGGCGGCCGGTACCTGGAAATGGGGGCATTGTGGAATCCAAAGCCATCGTGGTGGGCTATGACGGATCGGAACCGGCCGCACGGGCGGTGCGGTGGGCAGCAAAACAGGCGTCACTGCGCAACGTCCAGCTACACCTGGTGCACTGCACGCTCTGGCCCCTGCTGACGAAGAACCTTGGCCCGGTCCCCGGCATTGCGGACAGCGGTTTGCAGCGGGCGGCGGAAATCACGCTCGAAGAAGGCGTTGGGCACGCAAAGCAGGCCTCCCCCGGCGTCGACGTCCGTACCAGCCTGGTCTCCGGCAGCCCTGCCGTGCATCTTCCCAAAATCGCGGCGGACCAGGAACTGCTGGTGGTGGGAAGCCGCGGGCTCGGAGGGTTCATGGGACTGCTGGTCGGTTCCGTGAGCCTGGAGCTGGCAGCTACGGCATCGTGTCCCGTTGCCGTGATCCGGGAAGGCGGCGACCCTGACGGCCCCGTGCTGGTGGCCGTTGATGACTCGGGTTCGCCGGCCGCACTCGAGGATGCCTGCACCGCAGCCACTGCTGCGGGAACCCGGCTCATCGTCACCCACGTCCGGACAGTGCCTGCCGGCTACCGACTGGTCCGCGACCCCGTGGACCCCGGCGCCGCAGCGGAGGCTCTCCTGGATGCCGCTGTGGCAAAGGCCCGGGGACTTGCTCCGGGACTCACCGTCGAAAAGCAACTCCTTACCGACCCTTCGGTACCCCGCGCCGTCCTGCACGCTGCCGAGGGAGCCCGCCTGACCGTCGTCGGGACCAAAGGGCATGGGGTGATTAAGGGCAGCATCGGTTCCGCCGCGCATGCCATCCTCCACCACGCCAAAGGCCCGGTGCTCGTCTCCCGGCGCCGGCCCGCGGAGGTCATCGGATCCGGTGAAGGTAGCCATGCGCGCCATCATTCCGTGTGACGCACCGCACATCAAGGCCGGTCCGCGGAGCTAGACTGGCCGGATCAGGACGGATTGGGGGATCCACAGTGGCGTGCCGCTGTTCCGCTGGTCAGTCGCAGCCAGTGGATTCCCAAGGAGCACAGTGACTTTCTTTCAGGACTTTCCCGTTCCTCCCCGGCCGGCCCAGCCGAGGGCAACGCGCTACATTCCGCCGCCGTGGGCTGGCGCACCCGCCCACGAGCTGCCGGTGGCCGTGAACCTGGGCCGGTTCCTGCACTTGAAGCCAACTGTGGCGCTGACGCTCAAAAGCGCCGACGTCTATTCCACAGGGTGCCTGTTCAACGTTGGCTGGCTCTTCCGCCGCGGCGAGCAGGACGAGGACGCCTGGTCCGACCTGCACCACGCCTTCTTCCAGCCCGGGATGGGCCACCGCCACGCCAGCACCCAAAACAACAACCTCATGTTCGGAGTGGAATTCCCGGACGGCTCGAGGGCGAGTACCGCGCACCAGCCCATTCCGGGATTCATGGAACCCGCTGTGGAACCGGAGCCTCCTGTCCTCGCCCTCCGCGGCGGAGGCGGCAGCGGTGGTGACGACGAACTCTCCGGTTCAGGCACGCTGTGGCTGTGGCCGCTGCCTCCGGCTGGCGACCTCCGGCTGGTGGCGCAGTGGACCCAGTTCGATCTGGCCGAAACATCCGTGATGCTCGACGGCGGGGCGTTACGGGATGCGGCCGCCGGAGTCCAGCACTTCTTTCCGGAGGAGGACACACCGGAGCGCTGAGGCGCCGGTGCGACGTGGCACCTGCTCAGGCGCCGTCGTCGTACGCGTCCGTGTCTTTCGGCTCGGGGGAAACGATGCTGCCGTAGCCCTGCAGGAACATCCGGCGCCCCTGCCCCTCGTCCGTCCAGACCCAGACGATCGCGTAGTCGGAGGTGACGGCGTCCACGGTGCCCGTGCCGGTGGTGGTCCCTTCGGCAAAGTGGACCCGCTCCCCTACTGAAAGTCGGGGGTGTCGAACTTTCTTCCGCCGCGGCTGCGGCGGAGCCGCCGGCGCTACCATCGCAGCGCTTCGGGGCGGGCGGTGTCCTGGTCCTGGTGCATCAGCTTCCTCGGCTCGCGGGCGGGTCGGTCAGCTCATTACAACCCTGCCCGCTGCTCCCAGGTCACGCGATGCCGCGTGGTGAAGCCAGACTAGCGCGCCGGGCTGCGTGCGGCACCGGTTCGCAGCACGGAACCGAATGTGACTGGGCAAAGCGAATCTCCGCACGTTGCCGGTTGCACCGCCCGCGTGTGGGCAATGCAACCAGCAACGGCGGCTACGTAGGGCTACTTTTCGCAGCCGATACCGTCTCCGTCGCGGTCAAGGTGGCGTCCGTAGCCCGGCGACCCCGCGCGGACGGGCGCGGCACCGGCGGCTTTGGCAGCAGCACAGTTGGCGTAGTAGGCGGCGGCCGGTGCGGGCGCAACCGGCGCTGGTGCAACAGGCGCTGGTACTTGCTGCGCCTGCTGGGCTGCCGCATCCCGGGCTGCCTGGTCTGCAGCAGCCTTGTCACGCGCAGCCTGATCAGCCGCGGCCTGCGCAGCAGCTGCCTGATCGGCGGCGGCTTTGTCAGCAGCAGCCTTCGCGGCCGCGGCAGCTTCGGCAGCAGCCTTATCTGCGGCTGCCTTCTCCGTAGCAGCCTTTTCCTCCGCGATCTTCTCGAGGGACTTCACCCCGAGACGGACCGTGGATCCCTTTGCCGCTTTGGCGCCGCTGGCCGGGTCCTGGGTCAGCACCTGCCAGTTCTTCTCCACCAAAATCTTCTTGCCGTCGACGCCGTCCACGGCCTCGACCTTGAACCCGAGGTCCTCCAGCTGCTTCTTGGCCTTGTCCAGAGTCATACCCACCACGCCGGGAACGGCGACGGCGGCTTCGGCCGTTGCGCTCGCGGCAGGAGTGGCAGCAGAGGCCGGCTCCACTGCCGCCTGCTTGCCGCCGCAGCCTGTGAGCAAGAGCCCTGCCAGCACGGCCATGGCCAGCGATTTCTTCAGCTGTCCCGCGTTTGGGCGGGCAGCAGAGTACAGATTGTTCATGATTCCCCCTAGGAATGCGATGTGTTGGTGATGCGGATGAAGTCAGAAGCCGGGAAACGAAGAGCGACTATTCGCAGGCGATGCCATCAGAGTCGCGGTCCAAAGCTGAGCGGTATCCGGCCTGCCCGGCATACAGCGGTGCAGCTCCGGCAGCCCGTGCGGCAGCACAGTTCGGGTAGTAGGCAGCAGCCGGGGCGGGTGCAACGGGCGCGGGTGCTGCAGGAGCAGGAGCCACCGGGGCCGGGACGGGTGCGGGAGCCGGCGCAGCAGGAGCGGGTGCAACGGGAGCAGGCTGCACGGCAGCAGGTGCTGGCGCGGCCGGCGCAGGTTCAGCCACAACAGGTGCCACCTGGTCGGTCGGTGCCAGCTGCCCGGTGCAGTCCGCCAGGATCCGGGCCATCGCGTCATGCTCTGCCTGGGTCACCCACAGCGAGTAGGTAGCCTTCACGGAAATCTGCCGGGCAACGTATTCGCACCGGAAACCCTTGTTCGGCGGGAGCCAGGTGGCGGCGTCCCCGTCGCCCTTCCTGATATTCGTGGGACCGTCCGTCGCCTGCAGGTTCAGTGGATCGTTGGCGAACGCCGTGCGCTGTTCGGTGCTCAGCTGCTGGGCGCCTTTCTGCCAGGCATCGCTGAGCGCCACCACGTGGTCGATCTGCACGGCAGTGCTGGTGGCTGAGCCGCGGACAAAGTTGATGTTCGAGCCCGTGTAAGGATCGGCCAGCGTCCCGGACTTCACCTTGCACGGGACGCTGTTGACGTAGAGGACGCCGGTCAGGTCCCGCTTGAGGATGTCGTTCCGGGTATCGCAGCCGTTGCGGTCCACATCCGCCCAAGCCTGTCCGAACAGTGCGCGGTCGTATCCGGTTTTCGGCGCCCGGCCCTTGATGGGCAGCGTGGCCAGCAGGTCCAATGCTTTGGTGGCGTAGGCCGGCTGGGCGTTCGGCGCCGCGGCCGTAACCCCGGAGGCCAGGGCGTAAGCCGTGTCCGGGTCGAGGGGTTCGCCGCTGGCCTGCGCCGTAGCCGACGGAGTGGGGACGGACGACGGCGACACTGCCGCCGACGGTGCGGCGGGAGCCGTCGAGGGAGCTTCTTTCGCCGTTCCCGCCGCGGCGGCCGCCTCAAGGTCTGCGGAGGTGGAACGCGGCAAGGCAATACCGCCGGCCACCAGGAGGGCGAATGCCGTGCCCAGCGCGACGGCACCGGCCTTGCGTCGTGCAGGCAGCCACGCCCAGGAGCGCCGGCCGGTGACCAGGACGTAAAGGCCTGTCAGTGCCACAGAAATGGCCAGGAAGATCAGCGCACCGCCCACGCCGCCGCTTAAAGCGCCAAGCAGCATAAACAATGCGGTAATAGCGCCAACGATGAATGTTGATGCGCGCGGTTTCTGCGGCGGCTTCGGTGCCGGCGCAGACGGAAATGACCCCAGAAGGGTCGGATACTCGGACATTTTCCCCCATTTGTGAGGGCCCAAATAAATTGCGGCCCCGCACTTGCCGGGCCTCCTGCTAAGCCCGACAAACTCATCGTCGCTGAGCCTATTCCCAGGGCGGAACGATATTCAGACTTCCAGCCAATGCTCGGGCAACATTGCGCCAGCCTTGATTCGATCTTGAGGAAAGTCCGTCGCACTCGAATGGGCAGCCTTAACATTTGCAAATTACCGGGCCTCGCCATCCGGAAATTCCCGCAGGAAGGCACTGCCACAAAGGTAGAGTGGCGCGCATGGAAATGCGCCTTGAAGTTGTCCAGGTGCCCGTGTCCGACGTCGACCGGGCTAAAGAGTTCTACACCGAAAAGCTGGGCTTTGTGCTGGACCACGATGTGGAGCACATCCCGGGGATGCGGGTGGTGCAGCTGACTCCCCCGGGCTCGCCCACGTCAGTAGTCATCGGCACAGGAATGACCGCGATGGCGCCGGGCAGCCTGGAAGGACTGCAACTGGTCGCGCCGGACCTCCCCGCCCTTCGCGCCGAGCTGGTGGACCGCGGCGCGGACATCAGCGAGGTCCAGGACATGGGCGGCGTGCTGTTTGCCCACTTCGCCGATCCGGACGGCAACCGCTGGGTCCTCCAGGGGGCGACTCCGCCCGCCGTCAGGGACGCGCACACAGCGTAGGCACTAACGGCCGCGGAAGCTTGACCGAAGGCTGGCCGAGCCGCTAAGTTATCGAATATCGTTAATAACGATATTCGATAACTTATGGGGGAAACATGAAGCTGGCCAAGCGCACCGGACGTCCGTCGGAGAACAGGAAGCGCGAGGTGGTGTCCAGGACGGATGCCCTGGTGCTGATGGTCGGCTCGGCCGTGATCGCCGCCGGCTCAAGCGTCATGTCCGTCGTCGGCATCGCGGACATCTTTTCCGGACCCGTCACGCTGACGCTGCCCGTTGATCCAACCCAGAAAGTGGCTGGCCTGGAGCTCGGCGCCGAGGCCCGCTTTTCCGCCGTCGACGCCACCATCCCGGCCCTCCCCGGCGCCGAGGCCCGGCAGCTGGCGTGGGCAGCCGCACTGACCCAGGTTGGCGTCCTTGCCGTACTGACCCTGCTGTTCCTGCTGGCGTTCCGGTTGCGGGGCGATACGCTGTTCACCAGGGGCTCGGTGTGGATCATTGGCGCCTGCGGAGCGGCCCTGGCACTGGCCGGCACGGCAGGCCAGGTGCTGGACCAACTGGCCCGGACACGGCTGGCCGATGCCATCGGGCTGAATGCAGACAGCGCCCCCGGCAGCGTCATCTTCGAAGGCACCATCAGCCTGCTGCCTGTCGTGGCCGGAATCGCGCTGATCCTCATCGCCGGCGTCTTCCAGTTCGGCGGCCGGCTCCAGAAAGACACCGAGGGCCTGGTCTGATGCCCGCGGAGGAAACCACCGGCATCCACTGCAGGCTCGATGAATTGCTGGAGCAGCGCGGCATGACGCTGACCGAGCTCAGCAAACGGGTGGGCGTCAGCCTGGTGAACCTCTCGGTCCTGAAGAATGACCGCGCCAAGGCCATCAGGTTTTCCACCCTCGCCGCAGTCTGCACCGCGCTGGACTGCGGCGTGGGAGACCTGCTGGTGACAGAGCCTGCCGGCTAGGAATCCACTCGCCGGTCCCGGACCATCCGCAGCTCCGGCACGCCCTCCCACTCGGGCGGAAGGTGGCCGCGTCCGCCGTCGAACGTGAAACCCTGGTGGCGGTAGAAAGCCTGCGCCTTCGTGTTGTCCTCAAGCACCCACAGGTATGCCGGAGCGTCACCGAGGGCGGCAGCCAGCAACGCTGTTCCCAACCCTGTCCCCTGTGCCTTGGCCAGGACGAATATGGAGTAGAGCTCCAGGGGAAACGGCGCGTGCTCGTGGCGCGAGGGCCCGGCATCGGCCAGGCCGACAATCTCACCGTTGGCATCCTCGGCAACGATCCGTGGGTGCGGAACGTCAAGATACGGCCGACGGCGGGCCACGCGTTCCGGCACGGACCGTCGCCGTTCCGCGAAGAAACCGGGCGACAGCAGGTGCCCGTAGCTTTCCTCGTGCGCGGCCGTATGCATCAGCACGACATTCTCGGCGTCATCCGGGGTGGCCTGGCGAAGCACATAGTCCATGGCCCCAGCCTAGCCACTGCCGGAGCCGGGGTCAGCGCTTCGCGGGCGCCGCCGTTGACCCGCGGACCACCAGCTCCGTACCCAGCTCGATGCGTTGGGGCAGCTCCTCGTCGCCGTCCAGGTGCCGCAGCAAAGCCCGCATGGCGGTCTCGGCCATCTGCACCACCGGTTGGCGGACTGTGGTCAGGCCCGGCTCAATCCACTCGGCCGCCGGAATGTCGTCGAACCCGATGATGGACAGGTCCTCCGGGATCCGCAGCCCGGCGGCACGCGCAGCCCTGTAGGCGCCCATGGCCTGGTCGTCATTTCCGGTGAATATCGCAGTCGGCCTGTCCGGCAGTTCCAGGAGTTTGCGGGTGGCCGCCTCGCCGGACTCGATGGAGAAGTCCCCCGGGACCATCAGCGCAGGATTCACTGCTATGCCCCCGCGGCGCAACGCGGAAATGTAGCCATCCTCGCGAGCGCTGCTGCATTGCAGGTCCTCGCGTCCGCCAATCATGGCGATCCTCCGGTGCCCGAGTTTCAGCAGGTGGTCAGTCGCCGAAAATGCGCCGTCCCAGTTCGCCGCACCCACGGTCATCAGGTCCGGGCCCGGCTGGCCGACGGGATCGATCAGCACCACCGGAATTCCCAGGGACTTGATGCGTTGGATCTGCTTGGCATCCAGTTGGTACACGGCCATCAGCAGCCCGTCGGATTTCCGCTCCGCCAGGTTTGCCAGCCACGGCCGTATGCGGGAACCGTCCATGCTGAGGCTGCTCACCACAGTGCCGTACCCGGCGTCCTGTGCCACCCGCTCCACGCCTTCGATGATTTCCAGCGCCCATTCGGACCCCAGGCCGGGGAAGACCAGGTCCACCAGCCCGGCCTTCTGGCGGCGTTTGGCAGGCCGGCGGGCGTAGTCACGCCGGGCGATGATCTCTTCCACCCGGGCGCGGGTCTCGGCAGCCACGTGGGCGTGCCCGTTCAGCACCTTGGACACGGTGGGAACGGAGACCCCGGCCTCCCGGGCAATTTCGCTGATTGTTGCACGCCCGGTGTCCTGCTTGCTCACCACAGAAGCCAACCTTTCACCCGGGGATTAGGCCGGTGTCAGTTATCGGAAAGTTCCCACGCCTGGATCCGGCCGCACATGCCAAAGATCCTGTGGTTTTCCCGTTTTCCCATGGTAGTGCGGGCTTTGCTCAGATAGAAACTTTCGGCCGTATCCAGAGATCGTAGTTGCTGACGGGTGGTTTCGGCCTGCTGAACCGCTCCGCCGGCCAGCACCCGCCCCCACGTCCCGTTCATTGACCCGGCCAGCCGGGCGGCCGCGGCATGGAAATCCCCCAAGGCACGTGGTCCGCTTCTCAGGACGGCCTCCTTGAGCTCAAGGTATCCTTCCAACGCGAGATCACGACGGCGGCGCGCAGCGTTCTCCGCTGCGGCGAGTCCGGCGTCCGCATCGCCATGGTCCAGAACGGCCGCCCGGCGGTACACCGCGGCGTCCACCAGATGCTCCGGCGGGAAGGTCATGACGGCGTCGCCGCGCTCCGGAAGGCCGGCATTCTGCATCACCACCAGGACCTTGAGGTCGCCCGAATCGTTGATGGCCCGGTGAACTGTGCCGGGTGTAAACCACAGCACCGTGCCGGGAACCAGCGGGGTCGATGTGAAGCCGTTCGAATCCAGCGTCTCAAGCCGGCCGGCGCCCTCCTGCACCACGTAGGCCTCGGTGGAGGCCGTGTGGAGGTGCGGTGAGCCCCCGGCGGCGCCGTCCGCACCGGGCCAGTCGTAGATGCTGATCTCGGACAGTCCGGTGGCCCCGGGAAAGCTGGAGCCCACCCTTACACCCAGCTGGTGAGCGCTGCCTGGGCGGCATCGCCCAGAGCCTCGGCGCGGGCCTGGTCCACACCGCCGTCGGCGATCACGACGGCGTAGCGGTACGTCAGCTGCGCACCCTCCCCCAGCGGCACTTCTTCGCTGAAGAAGGGTGCGGACCCCAAACACGCGAACATGGAGGATCGGGCAAACCACTTGCCGGGGGCGCCGGGATTTCCTGTGCCCTCCACAAACATGATGGTGGAGGAACGGCAGCTGACATCGTGCTTGCCCGTGAAAGCGATCCATGGCGAACGGGTGCCCATGAATTCGTCGGTGCCCGTGCCCTCCGGGCTGCGGAACTCGCCACCGGTGAACGAGCGGGGCCCCCGCCAGAACAGGCCGCCGTAGCCGGCGTTGTGGCGGCCCTCCGTGGTGGGGCTGCCGATCAGGATCTCTTCGCCTGAGATGTTGCCCATCGTTGTTTCGAAAAGGATGGCATACGCGCCCTCCAGGTCCGCGACGGTCCGGACGGGGCCGGCCAGCAGCTGGATGCTGAAGCGGCGGTACTCCTCGATAACCGGCTGTCCCGCCTGGGACGTCCAGGTGAGGGCTTCAGATGCACTGATCCCCTCTCTGGTGTCACTGATGGCAGTGAACGCCTGGTGCGTCATGGCGCCGTTGTTTTCAAGGTTGGCGTACTCCGTGGCGCGTGTGTAAGTGGCGCCGCCCCAGAAGTTGTGCGGGCCTACGTTGGGCAGCGCCCACGAGAGTCCTTTATGCCAGACGTGATCCCACGGCCTGGCAATGGTCACCTCGTCGCCGCCCAGGGTGATGAGCGGATGAAAGAAGGGACGCGGACTTTCGTACTGGTCGTCGGTGGGCCGGTACGTGTAGGTGGCAATGGCCCGGCCATCCACGGTGAAGGTGAGGGCGGCTCCGTTGTCCTGGTACTCCAACTGGCCGACGGAAGTGGTTGCGGGAATGGTCATGCTGGTGGCTCCTTGGATGGGGGTGAATGTCAGGTGCGGATGCTGCCCGCGGCGGACGTGTTGAGTGCCAGGGCTCCGAGGACGCTGGTGCCTAGCCCTTCTCCGTCCATGCCGCCGTAAAACGGGTGCCCCTCAACAATCTGGCCGCGACGGACTGCCCCGCCGGTGAATGCCGAGGCGTAGATCGCGGCAGCGAGCTCCAGCGTTCGCCGCGCCGAGCCGGCCCCGGCTGGGAGCAGCCGCCCGTCGTCGAGCGCGTCATACATGGCCAGGAACTGAGCTGAGTGTCCGCTGCCGCGCTCCAGAAACTGGCTGCGCCAGGCGGAGGCCACCCGGTCTTCATGCCCGGGGGCCCCGGTAATGGTCCAGTTGTCCGTGCTGTAGCCGTAGAGGTGGCTGAGTTCCACGGTGGCAAACTCGCAGTCGATCCTGATGTCAGAGGTTTCCCGGGGCGAGAGAAGCGAGTTGACGATGGTGGCCACAGCGCCGTTCCGGAAGCGGACCAGCGCCGCGGAAACGTCCTCCGTGGACGTCGCCCGGGCCTGGCGGCCGGCAATGGCGGTGACTTCTTCCCATTCGCCGAGCAGGTGCAGGAGGAGATCGAACTGGTGGATTCCGTGGCCCATGGTGGGCCCGCCGCCTTCAGCGTCCCACGTTCCGCGCCAGGGAAGGTCCCAGTAGCTGTCCGGACGGTACCAGAGGGTGTCGCACCGGGCCACGAGCGGACGGCCGAACTCGTTACCCCCAACCAGTTGGCGGGCAGCGGCCGCGGCATCACCGAAGCGGTGCTGGAAGACGCAGGAGAACTCAGCACCGCCGTTCGCCTGTGCCGTTTCCAGCCGGTCGAAGTCAGCCAAACTGAGGGCCGGGGGCTTCTCGGACAGAACGTGGACGCCCGCCTGCAGGCATTCAAGCGCCTGCCGTATATGGAACACGGGCGGGGTACAGAGATGGACGATGTCCGGTTTGGCGTCCGCCAGCAACTCGGCGAGCGTGAGGTAGGCGCCGGGAATGCCGTATTGCTGCGCAAAGGCGCTGAGGCGGTCCTGGTCCACGTCACAGGCCGCCACAAGTTCAGCCCGCCCTCCGGTTCTGGCCAGATTGTCCGCGTGCACCGCAGCAATTCCGCCGGTCCCCACGATGGCCACTCTGTATGTCCGCATATTCTCTCCGTCGTTGCAGGGTCCGCGTGGTGCCTGGTGTCCTGGGTTGTCGACCCGTGCCAGTCCCTGATGGGCAAGCCAACCTCGGCTGGAAACTTTCGCTGTCCATACGGAAGTTTCCAGCGGCAGATCGCAGCAACTTTCCGGGTCAACGCTTCAACCGTAGGAATATTTCCTTTAAACAGTCAAGGCCTTTGCTCTAGAAACTAACAGGAAATTCCTGATACTTTCTAAGTGACCAGTTCACGATCCTAGGAGAAGCCCGTGACCAGCGGTGCCGCCGAGAAGCAAGCCACTCCCAACAGCACCTCCGGCATTGAGCCGCGTGACCCCGGCGAAGACTTCTCCATCGAGGAATTGGTCCGCGACATGACGCTTGAGGAGAAGCTGGCCCAGCTGGTGGGCGTGTGGGTGAATGCCTCCACGGACGGTGACTCCGTGGCGCCGCTGCAGAACCAGATGGCTGGCGACGCGAGGACTTGGGAGGACGTCATTTCCTCCGGGTTGGGACAGATCACCCGTATGTACGGCACAGTCCCGCTGGAACCGCTCGAGGGCGCGCGCCGGCTGGCCGCGGCCCAGGAACAGATCATGGCCGCCTCCCGGTTCGGCATCCCTGCGCAGGTACACGAGGAGTGCCTGGCCGGGCTCGCCGCATGGAAGGCCACGGCATTTCCCGTGCCGCTGGCCTGGGGAGCCACCTTCAATCCCCCACTGGTCCACCGCATGGCCGGCCTGATCGGTGCGCAGATGCGCGAACTGGGAATTCACCAGGGCCTGGCGCCGGTGCTCGACGTGGTGCGCGACCTTCGGTGGGGCCGGGTGGAAGAGACCATCGGCGAGGACCCGTACCTCGTGGGCACTGTGGCCAGCGCCTATGTTTCAGGCCTGGAAGGCACCGGAATCGTGGCTACGCTCAAACACTTCGTGGGCTACTCCGCTTCCCGGGCCGGACGGAACCACGCACCGGTTTCCATGGGTCCGCGTGAGCTGGCGGACGTCATGCTGCCACCGTTCGAGATGGCCATTAAGCACGGCCAAGCCCGCTCTGTGATGCACGCGTATACCGATACCGACGGCGTTCCCGCCGCCGCCAACCACGCACTCCTCACCGCGCTGCTTCGCGGCGAATGGGGATTCAACGGAACGGTGGTAGCGGACTATTTCGGGATCGCATTCCTCCACGCCACTCACGGTATCGCCGCCGATTCCGGCGAGGCAGCCGCGCTGGCCCTGGCTGCCGGAGTGGACGTGGAACTGCCCACGGTGAACTGCTACGGCAGGCCCCTGCTCGAACGTGTCCGCTCCGGCGAGGTTCCCGAATCGTTGGTGGACACCGCCCTCCGCAGGGTCCTGCTGCAGAAGCAGGAGGCCGGGCTCCTCGCGAAAGGCTTCCGCCCTGCTCCCCCGGCACTTGAAGCCGGATCCATCGATCTGGACCCGGCAGGTAACCGGGCGCTGGCCCGTGAGATCGCGGCACAGTCGCTGGTGCTGCTCGCGAACAAGACACACGGCAACAGCCCTTGCCTGCCACTGCCGGCCGCTGCCTTGGCATCCCTCGGTGTGGTGGGTCCGCTGGCGGAAGACCCGTTCGCGATGCTGGGCTGCTACTCATTTGACGCCCACGTGGGCGCATCCCATCCTGAGGTGCCCATGGGTATCCGGGTACCCACTGTGGCCGGAGCCGCCAGCGAGCGCTTCGGTGATGTCCTTTCCGCTGCCACCGGGACCTGCGAGGCCATCACTGAAGACCAGATTGCCGAAGCCTGCCGCATTGCCGCTTCGGTGGATACCTGCGTCATTGCTGTGGGCGACAACGCTGGCCTCTTTGGACGCGGCACCTCCGGAGAAGGCAATGATGCCGCAGACCTTCAGCTCCCAGGCGACCAGCACCGCATGTTGGACCGGGTACTCACGGCTGCAAGGGCCGCCGGGACGCGTGCCGTCGTCGTGGTCCTCAGCGGCCGGCCGTACGCACTGGGCGACTTCGCGGACCGCGCCGGAGCCATCGTCCAAGGCTTCTTCCCGGGCGAGGAGGGTGCAGAAGCACTTTGGGACGTTTTGGCTGGTTCGGTGAACCCGTCGGGCAAGCTGCCGGTATCCGTACCGGCCACCTCCGGAGGCCAACCGGGAACCTACCTGCGCAGCCGGCTTGCCGGCCCCTCCGGCGTCAGTGCGCTGGACCCCTCGCCGCTGTTCGGGTTTGGCCACGGCCTGTCCTATACGTCGTTCGGCTTCTCGGACCATGCCGCCGGCACTCCCACGATGCCGACCACGGGTGAAGTCAGCATCGGCTGCCTCGTGACCAACAACGGGGACGTGGACGGCGCCGAGGTGGTGCAGCTGTACCTGGAAGACCCTGTGGGTGAGGTGGTCCGTCCGGTCCGGGAACTGATCGGCTACGCGCGGGTGGAACTCGCGGCCGGTGCCTCCGCCCGGGTGGAATTCACTGTGCACGCCGACCGGACGTCATTCACAGGCATGGACCTGCAGCGCGTAGTCACACCCGGTCTGGTAAAGCTGCACGTGGCTACCTCCAGCACGCACGATGTCCACACACACGAAGTAATACTGCACGGCGAGCGCCGCGGGGCAGGCTTTGCCCGGGAAATGCTGACACCCGTCACGGTCACGCCGCAGTAGGGGGTGCCGCACCCGGCTCCCGGTGTCCTGGGGAAGGACTGCTTTGAACAGTTACGGCGTACCGGGCTCTTCCGGGGGCGCAGCAGTGAACTTCTCCTCCACCAGGCGCAGCAACGGGCGGGAGTTCAGGCAAACCAGGAACAGCGCGGTTCCGGCCATGACCGGCAGCAGCAGCGCGGTGGTCATCAGCAGCAGGGTGGCGGAAACGAACAGGATGCCCGCGTTGCCCAGGACCACGCGCTTCTGGGCCCCAAAGCTGTACAGGGACAGCCGGTACAGGTCCTGCGTGCGGAAGGAGAACCGGGCCTGAAGCAGCAGCGCATTCGTTGATGCCGTGGCCACCAGGAGCGCCATCACCAGCAGCGCCAACCGGAATGCGGGTCCTGCAGGATTGTCAGTCCCCAGCCCGGCAGGCACTCCCGCCAGGTTGGTGGTGATCACTGCCAGGGCGAGCAGATAGGGCAGCCATACCTTGATGGCCTGCACAAAGTTCAGCCGGTAGCTCTGCTGGAAGTCCCGGAAGACGCCGTGCCCATGTCCGGCCAGCAACCGGTTGAATGCATAGGCGCACGCCACCAGCGCCGGCCCCCAAGGAACCAGTGCTGCGAGGACCAGCCAACCTCCTGCGGCACCGGCCACAGGCTGGGCCGCCAGTGCCGGCAGCAAAAAAGCATTGGCCAGGACCAGCAGGCCAGAGCCCATCATCACACCGGCAACGGTGCCGGCCACCCTGAACAGCGGGCCGGCACCGTACTCCGTCTTCTTCTGAACCACTTACTGCCTTTCGGTCACCGCAGAAGGCCTGCCGCCGCCGTCGTACGCGTTATTTTTTCTCCGCGTAGGCCTTGTAAGCCTTGTTGGCCAACTCTACGTATTTGCCCATTCCCTTGGCGTCCAGTTCCTTGACGTAGGCGTCGAACTCGGCAAGGCTCCGCTGCCCGGTGATGAACTTCAGCGTGTTCTGCTTGACATGGTCCTTCAACGGGGTGAGCACCAGAGTGGCCTGCTCCCGGTCGGTGTCACTGAAGGGGACGGGCGGCGAGACAGCCTTGGCCTTCTTGCTCTTCATGGCCTCCTGGAAGGCCAGTTCCTCGTCGTTGAAGGTGGACTGCAGGAGGTCCGTGGTGCCGCCGTAGGCGAAATTGCCCCCGGAGAACCCGTAGTCCACCCGCAGGTCCTTGGAGCCGGAAGGGTTCAGTCCCTGGAAGTTGATGTCCTTGGCCAGGACGCGCTTGCTTCCTTCCTTGGTGTAGGTGGTTCCCTGCACGCCCCACTTGGAAAACTCCTGGCCGGCATCGCTGTAGAACAGCCAGTCGATGTACTGCATCAGGGCCACGAAACTGTCTTTGTCCTTGACCGACGAGTTCAGCATGATGCCGTTCTCCAGCCGGGACCCGCCGATGACGTCGCCTGCCGGACCGCCGGGAACAGTGATTTTCCGGACGGTGAAGTTTCCCTTGCCCAGGGACTGCTCCATGGACGTTCGGTAGGTGATGATGTTCTGGGAATTGGCGCTGATTACGAATGACTTGCCCGAGGTGAACTTCTGGATCGCCGAGTCGTCGGTCTGGGTGAAGCTCTCGGGGTCCATCAGCCCCTCGGACACCAGGGAGTTGAAGTACGTCACCAGGTCCTTGAACTGGCTGGTGGCGGCGCCGAAGGTGAACTCCTTCTTGTCCTCGTCGAAATTCAGGCCGTCCACGAGTCCCCAGCCTGCCACCGTGTTGAAGGCGTTGCCGGCGATGTTCAGCACACTGTTGCCGTTGAACCGGTCAGAGAAGGGCACGATGTCGGGGTGGGACTTTTTGAGTTTGCGCAGTACTTCGCGGAATTCATCCCAGGTCTTGGGCTCGGCAATGCCTTCCTTTTCCAGCACGTCCGTGCGGAACGCCAGTGTGTAGTCGGGCCACAGCTCTTCGTGGAGGCCCGGCAGCACGTAGTACTTGCCGTCTTGCTGGGTCAGGCCCTCAATTTCGGCCTCGAGCTTCCACTTCTTCACCTTGTCCTGGTAGTGGGGCATGAGGTCCACATAGTCGCTGACAGGCAGGACGGCCCCGGACGAGACGTAGGCGCTCTCCTGCCCGGGATAGGTCTTGGCGATGATTTCCGGGGCACTTCCGGAACTGATGAGCAGGCTTCGCTTTTGTTCGTAGTCGCTGCTGGGCACGATGGTGGGTTGGAGCGTGACGTTGTTGTCGCTGGCCATCTTGGTGAACAGCAGCCAGTCCTTTTTGTAGGGGTATGTGGGCTGGTCGCTGAAGAGGAAGGTGAAGGTCAGCGGCGCCGTCGCCTTGAACGTATCCCCCACCCCGAAGCTGTCCATCGCACCGTTGAGGGCCTTCGTAGTGTCTACCTTGCTCTCCGATTCGGCGTCGCATCCGGCCACCATCAGGCCGAAGGCTGCGAGCGCGGAGAGGCCGAGGAAGTCTCGTCTGCGGATCATGGGCTTTCCTTTCATAACGGTTTATTCCTTGACGGAGCCGAGCATGACGCCCGTGAAGAAGTACTTCTGGACGAACGGGTAGACACAAAGGATGGGTATGACGGTGAGGACGATGGTGACCGACTGGATGTTCGCGGCGATCTGGCCCACGTTTTCGGCGGTGCCGCCGGCGGAGCTTGCCGTGGTGACGCCGGCGATCATGTTCCGGAGGTAGATGGTCACCGGGAAGAGGTCCGGGTTGTCCAGGTAGAGGAAGGCCTGGAACCACGAGTTCCAGTTGGCCACCGCGTAGAACAACACCATGGTGGCCACGATGGCCTTGCTGAGGGGCAGGACTACTTTGAACAGGACGCCGTATTGGGTGAGGCCATCGATGGCGGCTGCTTCCTCCAGTTCCCGCGGCATGTTTTCGAAGAACGACTTCATGATGAGCAGGTTGAAGACGCTGATCGCGTTGGGTAGCACTACAGCCCACAGGGTGTCCCGCATGCCCAGCGATGTGATGAGCACGTAGTTCGGGATCAGCCCGCCGTTGAAGAACATGGTGAACACCGCGATGCCGATGAACAGGCCGCGTCCTTTCAGGTCTTTTTTGGCGATGGCGTAGGCGAAGCTGGTGGTGAGCACCATGGAGATGGCGGTGGCGACAACGGTGTAGAGGACGGTGTTGCCGTAGTTCCGCCAGAACGTCGAGTCCGCAAGGATCAGTTTGTAGGTCTCGGTGTTGAATCCCCGGGGTACGAGGTTGACTTGGCCGGCGTTAATGAACCCTTCGCTGGAGAAGCTTTGGGCGATGATGTTCAGGAACGGGTAGAGGGTGAAGAACACCACCAACAACAGGAACACCAGGTTGGCGGCCCGGAACACGCGCATGGCCGATGAGATCCTCATGTCTTTGACCAGGACCCCGGATTCTTTGGCGGGCCGGGCCTTCGTAGCGGCTTTCTGCATCACAGTCCCTTTCGTCCTTGCCCCGGTCACCACAGGCTCGTTCCTGCGAGCCGTTTGGAGAGGGCGTTCGCGGAGAGGATCAGCGTGAGGCCGATGACGGATTCGAACATGCCGATGGCGGCGGCGTAGCTGAAGTTGGACGACTCCAGGCCAACCCGGTACAGGTACGTAGAGATCACGTCCGAGGTTTCATAGTTCAACGGGTTGTATATCAGCAGGATCTTTTCGAACCCCACGGCCATGAACGTGCCGATATTCAGGATCAGCAGCGTGATGATGGTGGGCCGGATGGCCGGCAGCGTGATGTGCCAGGTCTGCTGCCAGCGGTTGGCGCCGTCGATCCGCGCGGCCTCATACAGTGTCTCGTCCACCCGGGTCAGCGCGGCCAGGTAAAGGATGGCGCCCCACCCCATGGTCTGCCACACCTCGGAGCTGATGTACATCGGCCGGAACCACCCGGCGTCCTGGGTGAAGTTGACCGTGGTGCCGAACACCGTGTTGGCGATCTGGTTCACTGTGCCGGTCATCGAGAAGTTCTGCAGGATCATGCCGGCGATGATCACCACAGACATGAAGTGCGGCAGGTAGGCCACAGTCTGGACGAACTTCTTGAACTTCTGGGAACGCAGCTCATTGAGCATCAGAGCGAAGATGATGGGCATTGGGAAGCAGAACAGGAGGGTCAGCACTCCCAGGATGATGGTGTTCTGGAAAGCCTGCCAGAAGCTGGGATCGTTGATGAAAAGGGTGACGTACTTCAGGCCGACCCACTTCTCGCCAAAGATGCTTCCGCCAGGTTGAAACTGCCGGAAGGCAATCACGTTGCCGGCCATTGGCAGGTAGCGGAACACAGCAAAGTAGGCCAGCGGCAGCAGCACCAGCGTGTACAGCCGCCAGTCCCGTTTGATGGCAAGTTTCCAGCCGCCGGGCTTCTTTCGAGGTTTTCCGGTCCGCTCCGGACCGTCTGAGGTGACCGCCTCGGGCGGTACTTCCAATCGCATGGCCATGGCTGCCTCCTACCTGCCGGTTCCGGCGGCTGTCGCTGCCGAGGTCGCTTCTTCAATGACCAGGACGCCGTTGGCGGCGAGCTCCACGGTTCCGGTGACGTCAGTCCCGGTCAGCAGGTCGGTGCCGCCGGCTCCAACATCTACTCCCGAAGGTGCGTCGTTGTGGTTGAGGACCAGCAGGAAGCTGCTGCCGTTGCCCGTCCGACGGCGGACCTGCACTCCGCGAGGTGCGTTGAGTTCGGGCCGTATCCCCGCAGCATCGCGTTCAGTTGCGAGCAACTGCTCCAGGAAGGTGCCATCCACGCGCGATGAGAGGTAGACGGCAGTGCCCGCACCGAAAGTGTTGCGGGTGACGGCGGGTGCTCCTGCAAGCCGTCCGGACGCGTAGGTGGCCAGGACGTCCGCGCCCGTGGTGTGCAGATGCTCTGTCCAGTAATCCGCAGAGGCTGTGCCGCCGTCGGCCGTGGAAAGTTTGACCTCTTCGCCGTCCCCGGCGAGCGGATGTAGTTCCTCGCTCCAGGCGCCCAGAACGTTGCGGAGAGCTCCGGGGTAGCCGCCGAGCCTGATGGTGTTGTCCTGGTCGACAATTCCGGAGAGGTAGCTGGCCACAAGGCGTCCGCCGCCGGACACAAAATCCTCGATACGCTGCGCGGCCTGGTCCGTCAGCAGGTAGCTGGCGGGAAGGACCACCAGGCTGTAGCCGCTGAGGTCGCTCCCGGCGTGCACGAAGTCCACCGGGATGTTGGCATCAAAGAACGGGCGGTACAGGCGGAGGACTTCCTGCGGGTAGCTCAGGTCCGAGCGCGGAGAGTTGCCCAGTTCCAGCGCCCACCAGCAGTCCCAGTCGAAGACGATGGCCACCTTGGCGGCTGAACGGGTGCCTGCGACACCTGACAGGCCCTTCAACTCACGGCCCAGTTCGCAGACTTCGCGGAAGACGCGGGTGTTAGGTCCCGCGTGGTTGACCATGCCGGAGTGGAAGCGCTCGGTGCCGCCGCTGGCCTGGCGCCATTGGAAGAACAGGATGGAGTCGGCACCCTGGGCAATCGCCTGATACGAGCCCAGACGCATCTTGCCCGGCAGCTTGGAGACGTTGACAGACCATTGACTGACTGCTGCCGTGGCCTGCTCCATCACCAGCCATGGCTGGCCTTTCCGCAGGGAGCGCATCAGGTCGAAGTTGAGGGCTGCGGCGACGTGGGCGTCCTGCTCCCTGGGGTCCGGGTAAATGTCCAGGGCCGCCGCGTCTTCCTCAGCAGCCCAGGCCCAGTAGTCATTGTTCTTGTAGAACCGCATGAAGTTAGTGACGATGGGCAGGCCAGGCGTGAAGCGGCGCAGGATGTCGCGCTGGGTCCTGTAGTGCGCAAGCATGCTGTCCGATGTGAACCGGTGGTAGTCCAGCCGGCGTGACGGGTTGGACCAGGTACGCGGTTGGGCGGGTGCGTTGACCTGTGCCCAGGCGGAGTAGACCTGGCCCCAAACGTCTGTGCTCCACGCACTGTTGAGGGCTTCCAGGCTGCTGTACTTGGCCTGGAGCCATTCCCGGAAGGCCAGGTCGGCATGGGGTCCGTAGGACACTGGACCGTATTCGTTATTGATGTGCCACATGCACAGGGCCGGGTGTCCGGCGTAGCGTTCGCCCATCTTTTCCGCAATGGCCCTGGACTTGGCCTGATAGACGGGGTGCGAGACGTCGAAGTGCTGGCGCGATCCGAATCCAAAGGTGCTGCCATCGGCCAGCACCGGCAGGATGTCCGGGTATTGCGCGATAAGCCAGGCCGGCGGAACCGCGTCCGGGGTGGCCAGGTCCACGCCAATCCCATTGGCATGCAACAGGTCCATAATGTCGTCGAGCCAGCCGAAGTTGTATTCGCCGTCTGCCGTTTCGAGCCTGCCCCAAGAGAACACGGCGAGCGTGACCAGGTTGACTCCGGCGTCTTTCATCAGGCGCACATCCTCGTCCCACACCTCCCGGGGCCACTGTTCGGGGTTGTAGTCCCCGCCGTAGGCGATGCCGCCAAGCCGCTCGCGCAGCCGCCTCAGGCGTTCTTCGGATGTGGTGGTGCTGTCCTCGCGGGTCATCGTTGTCCTTCGGTTTGGCATCGTGGCCGCGGGCTCCCCAGCAGTGCGACCTGCATCACACGAAGAAACTATCGTAAAGTTTCAGCAATAACAACCGTTTTGCTGATAAGACCGCAGACCCTGAGGATGGGCAGGCTGGGCAATGTGCACGCTAACAACGCGCAGGCGAGTACTTGTTTCTTACGGGGCCTTCGGGAACTGCCAAGGGAGCTTCTGCCGGGCTTCCTCATTCTTCAGGAAACTATCGGAGTCTTCTGCCCAACAAGGTGGGACGCAACGGGGCCTCCGAGCCTGCCCCTCATCCCACGCGGCGGCGACGAGCCGAGGCCGTTGCTGGCGGGCCAGCAGGCTGTACCCAGCTACGCCTCGCGCACGTCCTGCACCACTTCGTTACGCCGCAGGAACCACGGCTCAAAAGGCGGATCAAAGCGGGCGAAGCGGGGCGCCCCCAGGGGCGTGAGCCCGGCAAGGCTGAGCGCGGCCTGAAGTCCGTTGTTGCGGCGCACGAAGTTTGCCTCGGAGCCGCTGCCGGAGAATCGCAGTACCGCGGCCAGGGAGCCGGGCACCGCACGTATCTTTACGGTGGGATCGGTGGGGACCGGAGCCGTTTCAGCCGTCAGCCCGGCCGGCAGGACGAAAGCCACCACGAACTCCGCGGATCCGCCGCCCCCGGAGAGCGGGCCGGCCTGGATGACCGGTGCGGTCATCGCGAGCTTTTGGGACTGCCCGGCTTCCTGGACAACGGGCGCCGTCATGGCCAGCTTGGCACCGCCTGTGTTGTTCCCGCTGATGTAGTTGAAGAGGCGGCGGAAGGCCACGTTCCCTGCACGGTGAAATTCCGCGGACACCGCCACCTCAGCGACGACGTAGTCCGGGTAGCGGCGCAGCTCGAAGTGCGGATAGCGGCGGACTGATTCATAAGGCTGCTGCTCGGTCATGGTGGAGCAGAGCCTATGCCGGTCCGGCAGCTCCTGCCAGAGCCGCCCTTGGACCGGGCCAATCACATCTACTCAGGCGACGGGGCATCCTTGCCCCTCTGCGAGCGCCCCTTGAGGTAGGCGCCCACCATCAGCAGGACAAAAATGACACCCAGGCCCGCGAAGATGCACGTCAGGACGGTGCCCACGCCACGCACCCAGACGCCGTCGCTCTCGTAGCCCGGAACGATGGCCCTGCCGGGATCGTGCTCCGCGTAGATGACGGTGGTGGCCTCACCCACTACGGGGTACTGGTCGTGGTCCACGGTGGCCCACGTCGCATGGCTGGCACCGTCGCCGGAGGTGAACTGCACTTTCATCCTGCGCTCCGAGGCCTCGGCGACGTCGTCGAAATGCACAATGGTGCCTGCTGCCTGGACGCCGCTTCGCGCCAGGTCCTCGTCGGCTCCGATCATGAAGCTGCCCAGGCCCATCATGACGGGTCCCAGCAGGAGAACCAGCACAGTCACCGCCAGGTTCAGCTTCCCCTTCCAGGTCAGCCCGGATTTGCGGTTCGTTTCAGTTCTGCGCCCAGTCACGCGCTCCATTGTGCCAAGGTTCACGCCGCGGGCCGGACGTTAGCGGAACCACACCAAAAAAGGTTGCCGCCAGCAACAAGAAGGAGGATGATAGTTAGCAGAACTAATTAGCAGTGCTAAGCAAATGATAAGCCGACCACTCCAGGAGGCGCACCCGCCCATATGGCCCCCACCGAAACCAAGACCAAAGAAACCCCGCAGATCACCCCGGACACCCTCGCCATCGACCTCCGCACCGCCGTGATGCGCACTTCGCGCCGGCTCCGCGTCGAGGCAACCGGTGAAGTCATCACCCCCGGCCAGTACACCGTCCTCGCCGTCCTGCACGGTGACGGCGCCCGGACCCTCCGCGAACTCGCCGACCGCGAGCATGTACAGGCACCGTCCATGACCCGCATAGTCAACGCCCTCACCGACCAGGGCTTCGTCACCAGGACCCAGCATCCCGACGACGGCCGGCAGGTCCGGGTCGACATCACCGACGCCGGCAGGGTCGTCCTCGCGGAGGCAAGGGAACAGCGCACCGCCTGGCTGGCACAGCGGGTGGCGGGCCTGAGCGCGGAAGACCGTGACATCCTCAGCCGCGCCGCACGCATCATGCAGGAAATGAGCGGCAAATGAGCCAGATGTTCCGCGCCCTCGAAAACCGCAACTACCGCATCTGGGCCGCAGGGGCCCTGGTCTCCAACGTGGGCACCTGGATGCAGCGCATCGCCCAGGACTGGCTGGTGCTCACCGTCCTGACCAACCACGACGGCGCTGCCGTCGGCATCACCACCGGCCTGCAGTTCCTTCCAATGCTGCTGCTCGGACCCTACGGCGGAGTCCTGGCGGACCGCTACCGCAAACGCGTCATCCTGCTGTGGACCCAACTGGCCATGGGAATCACCGGTCTGGCCATCGGCCTGCTGGTGGTCACGGGCACAGCCCAGCTCTGGCATGCCTACCTCGCCGCGTTGTGCCTGGGCATTGCCAGCGCCATCGACGCCCCCGCGCGGCAGTCCTTTGTCTCGGAACTGGTGGGCCAGGACAACATCTCCAATGCCGTGGCCCTGAACTCGGCGTCCTTCAACACCGCCCGGCTCACGGGCCCGGCGGTCGCCGGCGTCCTGATCGCCTGGGTAGGCACCGGGCCGGTGTTCCTGCTCAACGCCGCCAGCTACGCGGCAGTGATCTGGTCCCTGTTCTTCATCCGTACCTCCGAGCTTGTGCCTACCCTGCGGGCAGAGCGCAGCAAACACCAGGTGACCGAGGGCATGCGGTACGTGAAGCGCCGGCCGGACCTCGTCCTGATCATGGTCCTGGTGGGGATCCTTGGCGCCTTCGGCATGAATTTCCCCGTCACGAACGCCCTGATGGCCACCACCGAATTCCACGCCGGGCCGGGCGAGTTTGGCCTGCTGGGCTCCATCATGGCCGTCGGCACCCTGGCCGGCGCACTGCTGGCCGCCCGGCGCGCGCGGCCCCGGCTAAGGTTCCTGCTGGGCGGCGCCCTGGGCCTGGGGATCTTCACGCTGGTAGCCAGCGTGGCGCCGTCGTTCTGGCTCTACACCGCCGTGCTGATACCAGTGGGCCTGGCGTCCATCACGTTCCTGAACAGCTGCAACACCAGCATCCAGCTCTCCGTGGAACCGCAGTTCCGCGGCCGGGTGCTGGCCCTCTACCTGGCGATCCTGCAGGGCGGAACGGCCGTGGGCTCGCCGCTGATCGGGTGGGTGGGCAGCGAATTCGGTGCCCGCTGGTCCGTGGCGGTGGGTGGCCTGGTGGTCCTGCTGACCGGGCTGGCCGCCGTGATTGTGGTCAGCCGACGGAGCAAGCTCAGCCTTCGCCGGGCTGTCCGCATTGCGTTCAGCGGCAAGCGCGAAGCCGCAGTCTAACCACCGGGTCCACGGGGCCGGGGCGTGGCATACTGCAGCCATGCCTGCAGTCTCCTCCCTGACGCCCGACGACGTCATCAACCAGCCCGCCCGTGCCCAGTTCGAGGCGTTCCTGGACCAGCACCGCGCCATGTTGGAAGCGTGCCTGGATGGCCTCACGGAGGAGCAGGCCCGCCGGTCCCTGGTGCCGTCCAGGACCACGCTGCTGGGGCTGGTCAAGCACGCGGCATTCGTCGAGAAGGTCTGGTTCGACGAAGCCGTCACGGGGCGGTCCCGCGCCGAGATCGGCATTCCCGCCACCCCGGACGAATCCTTCATCCTCGGCGGGGAAGACAGCATTGCCAGTATCCGGAATGCCTACCGCCAGGCGTGCGAGGCATCCCGGCAGGCGGCATCCGGGATGGACCTTGACGACGTGGTCCGGGGCAACCGCCGCGGTCCGTTGCCGCTGCGCTGGGTGTACCTGCACATGATCCGGGAGATCGCGCAGCACTGCGGCCACGCGGACATCCTGCGGGAACAGATCCTCAACGGCTGACCCGCACGGAGAAGGCTGGCCGAAGAGCGCGCACGACGGCGGCGCCGGCCTTCCGCCTGCACGGCACCCGGGTGGGGGTGCCGTGGGAGGCGCCGGCCGGCGTCGTCCGTTGCTGTGTGGTGAACCGGTGGCTACATCGGCATCGACGAGATGTTGAGGATGTTGCCCTCGCTGTCGAGGAACCAGGCCCCCTGGCCCATGCCTTCCATGGTGGCGATGCCGTTCTCGGTCTTGAGCCCGGGCATGTCGTAGTCCTCGAAGACCACGCCGCGGCCGCGCAGTTCCTCCACTTCCTTCTCTACGTCCGCCACTCCCCAGCCCATCTGGGTGTTCTTCGCCGTGCCGGCGTTGTCCGTCTGGTAGAGCAGGAATCCGGTGCCGTTGCCGCACTGGTAAATGAGGTTATCCCCTTCGATGGTCTGGCTGGGCTCGAGTCCCAGCTTGTCGCGGTAGAACTCCCGTGCCCGGTCGATGTCCTTGGCGGGCAGTACTGCCATGACCTGCGAATCCTTGAGCATGACAAATCTCCTTGGTGCAATCTTGCGATGGCGGTGCTCTCCCCCTGTAACGGTCCGAGAGGTCCCTGCCGGAGATCTGGCGGGCCGCGTGACCGCCCGCTGCGCCGACACCGGGGCTGCCACCTGGGACTCTCCTGCGCCCGGCCATCACAGGTCGCATTGGCGGAGAGGGTCCCCGAAGCCTATGAGGCCATTATGGAACTGCTTTGGCCGGAGCGATATAGGGAAATATTCGGTGCGGCGGGTGCCACGGAACGCGCGACGGCGGGACGCGGCCAGGCGGGCCTTGGAAGGGAACGACGGCGGGCGTCCGCGTTACTTCCGGGCCGCGGCAATGGAGCGTCGCACCGCGGTCCCGGCCACGGCGACCAGCGGCACCAGGCAGGCGAGCAGGGCCAGGGTGTTGGGCCGGAAGACCATCCGGCCGTTGACGGTGGTGTAGACGCCCACGGGCATCACCATGCCCCCGCCGCCACCTCCGGATGCGCCGTCGCCGGGCTCGCTGCCGCCGCCGAAACCGAAGGAAACCAGCGCCACCGGCACGATCTCCTGGCCTCCCACGTTCAAGGGCGTGCCGTAAGCCTTGGTGACTCCCACATTCTTGAACGTGTCCACGAGGGACGCAAAAGTATCAGCCATGGGGCCAGCGTAAACGCCCGGGCAGCCCGGCGGTAAGACCTTCAGCAAGGCAGCGGTGGCAGGACCACTTAGGCGGGCCAGGGCCGCCTCGTCAGCCTAGTTGCGGATCTCAGCCATCCGGCGTCGGACGACCTCTTCCACCACAGCGTCCGGCAGGGGCCGCTCCGCGGTGAAGCGGATGGTGCCCTTGGACAACGAGTAACCGTCCAGGCTGCCGGCCACAGCCTCCACCACCGCCGGCGAGAACGGGAAGATGGACAGATGCCTGGCGGCGGCCACCACCCCCATCAGCGGCTTGCCGTCGAGCTTGAGCGCGGGCATGCCGTAGCTCACGCCTTCGGTGGCCTCCGGCGCCACGGAGCGGGCCACAGCCACGATGTGCCGAAGGCAGCTCCGGCTGGGCTCGGGCAGCTCCGCCAGCGCGTCGTCAATGGTGCCCACGAGGCTGGCCTCAGCTTTTCTTCTTTGCCGCCACGGCAGACGCCAGCGAGGTGAGGCCGCGTTCAAAGTCCGAGCCCACCATCTTGTCCATATTCATGAACAGCGCGAAGATTTTCGCGGCGCCCTTGTTTTCGCCGGTCATCTTCCACGTGACCTCGGTGCCGCCGGGGACGGGAGCGAACGTGAAGGTGGTGGGGTTCAGGGCCTTGAACGGCTTGGTGAACTGGAGGCGGATGCCAATGGTGCTGGACGGCGCCGACTCGACGATCTCCATGGTGCCGCTGCCGGCCTTCCGGTTGCCGCTCCATTCATACCCCGCTCCGGGACCCGACGCGGGGCCGTAGTAGCGGCGGCTCATGCCGGGGTCCACCTTTTCCCACGGGGACCACGCGCCCCACTCGCGGAAGCTGTTGACCAGGGGAAAGATATCTTCCGGGGCGGCAGGGATGACCGCGCTGCGGCGGACCTCATAGGTAGACATGGGCCCAGCATAGGAGTCCGGAAGCAGCCCTGAACAGGCCGCCACGACGCCACTGCGGATAGCCGCAGTGGCGTCACCGCCGCTTAACCCCCGGACGGACCGCCCAGCACCACGTTCACCGGGTCCTTGCACTCGAGGAGAAGGCCGATCTGCTTGCGCACCAGCTTGACCATTCGGGGGAACATCGCCGAGCTTGCACCGCCCACGTGCGGGGTGATGAGCACGCCGGGGGTGGTCCACAGCGGATGGTCTGCCGGCAGCGGTTCCGGGTCCGTGACATCCAGCGCGGCACGGAGCCTGCTTGACGCGGTCTCGGCCAGGAGTGCCTCGGTGTCCGCCACCTGTCCGCGGGCCACGTTCACCAGCAGGGCACCATCCTGCATCGCGGCCAGGAACTTCGCGTCCACCAGCTGGCGGGTGTCCTCACTCAGCGGGACGCTCACCACCACGATCTCGTGGAGCGGCAGCTGGTCATAGAGGGCATCGATGCCGTGGATGGTTCCTGCGGCATCCTGGCGGGCACGGCTGGCCAAGCGTGTCACCTCGGTTTCGAACGGCAGCAGCCGTGCTTCGATGGCTTTGCCCACACCGCCGTAGCCCACCAGCAGTACCCGCCGGTCGGCCAGGCTGGGACGTTGGCCCCGGTCCCAGTAGCCAGTGGCCTGGTGGCGGGCGAACTCCGGGATCCCTCGCTGAGCGGCGATCATCATGCCCAGGGCAAGCTCCGCCGTCGAGGTCTCGTGGACTCCTGCTGCGTTGGCGAAGGCGACGCCGGCGGGCAGCACGTCCGCGACGCCGTCGTACCCGATGGACTGGCTCTGCACCAGGCCCACGTCCGCGCCCTCCAGCGCGGCCAGCGCACCGGTGCTGCCCATGTAGGGCGGCACCAGCAGGTCCAGCCGGCCGTCCGGTGCGTCGCCTGTGAGGTCCCAGAGGACAAACTCGACGCCGTCGGCCGGTTCGAGCGCCTCCAACAGTTCCCGGCTGGGCAGGCTCACCCGCAACCGGGCGCTCATACGGCGCCCACCAGCTCTGCGCGCGCAGCCCGGCGTTCCGTTCCACAACTGCTCATTTTGCTCCTTTGATCACGGTCCGCGGCCCACGTGCGGCCTCTGTCTGCACTGCTATCAAACGTACTGTCTGGCCGCCCGCGATGGGCTGGGGTGACCACCCTTCGGACGCCCCGCCTCAGGCGTCGTCATGTCGATTTCGGGACCCCGGATCCTGTAAATTTAAGGGAGGAATTGTCCGGCCAGCGAGCCGCTTTCCAACCCCACCCCCTTGAATGGATCCGCTCCCCCATGTCCTCCGCGACTTCCGTGCCCAGCCCTGCCCGATTTCCCTACGCCGCCCTCCTGGTCCTGGCGACCATTGCCTTCACCGCCATCACCACAGAACTCCTCCCCTCGGGCCTGCTGCCGCAAATCAGCGCCGGCCTGAACATCACCGAACCCGTCGCCGGGTACCTCGCCGCAGCCTATGCCGCCGTCATCGTGGTCACAGTGGTGCCGGTCGCCCGGCTGCTGGCACGGATCCCCCGGCACACCCTGCTGGTGGGGCTGGTCCTGACGTTCGCGGCCAGCAACGCCTGGGTGGGGCTCTCCCCGGATTTCACCACCGCGATGATCGCCCGGATGGTGGGCGGACTGGCGCACGGCCTGCTGTGGACCACCATGGCGCCGTTCGTGACCCGGGTGGTTCCGGCGAACCAGGTGGGCAAGGCGTTGGCCATCGTCTTCAGCGGCAACAGCCTGGGCCTGGCCATCGGCGCGCCGGTGGGCACGGCCCTGGGCGGGCTGCTCGGCTGGCGGGCGGCATTCCTGGTCCTTGCAGGATTCGGCCTGCTGCTGACCGTCCTGGCGTTTTTCATGCTGCCTCGGGTGCAGCGGATTTCGGATACCGCCCGGCCATCCATCCGGCGCGCCATCGCCGAACCCGGCGTCAAGGCGGTGGCCACTGCCTGGCCGCTGCTGGTCCTGGCCCACTTCGCCCTGTTCACCTACATCGCCCCGTTTATCCGTGAAGCCGCGCTGCCGGAGTACGCCACCAGCCTGGCGCTCACCGTGCTCGGCGCCTCAGGCCTGCTGGGTATTTGGATCGCGGGACTCACCGTGGATTCGCGTCCGCGGCGTTCGCTGATGATCACGACGGCGGCGATCGCCGTCTCGATGGCACTGCTGCCCCTGGCGGTGGGCAACCTTCCGCTGGCCCTGGTCCTGATGACCATCTGGGGAGCCGGCCTGGGAGCCATCGGCATCTACAACCAGTCCGCCATCCTCCGGGCCGGCGGCGAGTACAGTGAGGCGGCCAACGGCCTCACGGTGCTGACCATCCAGCTGGGCATCACCGTTGGCGCCCTGTACGGTTCCGGCGCGCTGGTGGCGGGAGGTCCCATGCTGGTCCCCGTGGCAGCCGCGCTGCCGGTGCTGGCCGCCCTGGTGATCACGATTGCGGGCAAGAAGCATGCCTATCCGCCGGGACCCCGGGAACGGACCTGGTTGGAGCCGCGCCCGATTCGCCCGGTCCACCCGTCAGCGGCCGGCAAAGTCGAGGATCCCGCCTGACCCCCATCGCAGTGGATGGGCGGGTCAATCGCGGTACTTAGCCACCGTGAACAGGAACGCCGAGTCCTCCTCCGCCTCCAGGCTGTGCAGGCCCGGCGGGACGATCAGCAGGTCGCCCGCCTTGCCCTGCCAGGAATCCGCACCGGCCACCAGCCGGACGCAGCCGCGGATCACAAACACCGTGGCGTCGCCGGGGTTCTGGTGTTCGCTGAGCCGTGTCCCGGCTTTCAACGCCATTACCGACTGGCGAAGGATCTTTTCGTGGCCGCCGTAGACGGTGTCCGCGGCGCGGCCGTTGGGAGATGCGAGTGCCGCTTCGAGCTGCTGGCGGGCCAGGGCTTCCACCGAAATCTTCTGCATGCGCCAAGGCTACCCAGTGGCCGTCAACCTGGCGACCAGTTCCCCGCGGCTGTTCACACCCACTTTGTCGAAGATGGACTTCAGGTGATCGTGGACCGTGTGGGGTGAGATAAACAGGTGCCGTGCAATGTCCGCGCCTGCACTGCCGCCCAGCAACTCCAGGCACACTTCCTGCTCCCGCGGCGTGAGCCCGTAAGCGGACAGGAACAGCGCCAGCAGCTCGCGGGTGGTGGCAGGTTCCACGGTCACCACCATTTGTTCGGGGTCATCGCCCGTGATGAGGCGGCTCGCCTGCAGGATCACCCAGCCAGAGTCGAGGTCGCGCATCCTGGTCCTCGCCGTCCCCGTAGGCGAAGCCTTCGCCTGGGCCACCACCGCGTAGAGCACCATGCTGAACTGGCCCGGCGCCGCCTCCTCCAGCGCGTGCAGCCAGGTGGTCGCTGCGGGAGTGGCGGCGCGCAGCTCGCCGCGCTCGCCGGCAAGGACGATCACCGGCCCGTCAGGCTGGTGCCAAAGCCTGTGCTGCGAGCGGGCAGCAATGCGGGTGGCGGCTGCGAGCGCCGCCGTGACTGCCGCAAGGAATTCGACCTCCCGGTCGCTGAAATCCGCAGTCCCCTCCCGAAACAGGCTGCCGACGCCCCAGCATGACTGGTCCACGCGGAACGCCCCCCGCAGTTCTTGGACCAGGCCCAGCGGACGGAGCAGCTCATTGATCCGGATACTGCCTGCCACCTCGCTGCTGGGTGCGTCCGAGATCCGCGCCACCGGGTGCGGCCGGAGCATGAGCTGCGCAAACGTGTTCGGTTCGGTCCCCTGGTATTCGGACTGGGCGAACCTGGCCGCAAACTCGTCGGTGACGGGCCACGGCCGCCAGTTGGTGACGGCGTTCATCACCATCGTTTCGGGGTCGACGCCGGCCCAGCAGGCCTGATCGAACGGCACCGCCTTGCGCACCAGCACCAGGGCAGCTGCGTAGAGGGCGGCCAGGTCCAGCCCGTCAGTGGCCAACGCGGCAATGTCACGCCGGGTACGCTCAGCGCGCTCCTCCCACATACGTCCAGTATCAGGCCCGCCGGTGCAGCACGGAATCCCCCAATCCGGGGATGGCCTGCCTGGTTCCGGCGGCTTTACCCTTCCGGCATGAACATCATGTCCCAGGTTTTCGCGGTGCTGGCGGTGGTCATCTACGTGGGCGTCTTTCCGGTGGAGAGCTTCCTGCTCCGGCGAAGCAGTTGGGCGCAGAAGTTCCTCAGCACCCCGCCGGAGAACGTACCGGCCGTGATGATGTGGGCCATCCCCACCGGCTACAAGAACCTGGTGATTGCCCTGGGTGTGGTGGCCGGGCTGGTGGCTGTGAACATCGGCGAACCCGTGGTGGGCTACACGTTGGTGGTCTATTGCTGCCTGAATATGGTGCTGACGGCGCCCACGATGCTATTGGCCGACCTGCAGGGCCACTACCCCAAGCGCTGGGAAAGCGTCCCGGGCACCCTCGCCGCCACGGTCCCGGCCCTCCTGGCCCTGGTGTTCCTGGCGCTGGGGCTGTGATTTCCAGCCGCGGCCGTGCGTTCCTGCCCAGTTACTACCTCCTGACCCGGCCCCGGCACGCAGCAGCCGCAGCTATTGCGCGGATCGGCCCGCCCGGGCCGGCGTGGGCGGGCAGGTAACTGGGCGGGAATGCACCGGGGTCCGGAATCGAAAATGGCCAAACCCTTGATAGGTGACTATATGGTCACCTATCATCGGTTGTATGGACGACGTGTTCAAAGCACTCTCCGACCCCACCCGCAGGGACCTGCTCGATGAGCTGTTCCGCGAGGACGGCCAGAGCCTCAGTGCGCTTGAGGCGAGGTTCAGCATGACCCGGTTCGGGATTGCCAAGCACCTCCGCATCCTTGAGGACGCAGGCCTGGTGGCCACCCGTCGTCGTGGGCGGGAAAAGCTGCACTTCCTGAACCCCGTTCCCATCCGCCTGGTCCACGACCGCTGGGTCAGCAAATACGCAGAACCATGGGCCGCTGCCCTCAGCGACCTCAAATCCAGATTGGAAAGTCCCATGGAAAAAATCTTCGAGATCTACATCAAAACCACCCCGGAGAAGCTCTGGGAAGCCATTACCGACAGCGACATCCGCAGCAAATACCAGTTCGGCAACACCCTGAAGTCCGACTGGACGCCGGGCAGCCGCTTCGAAATGGGCAACCCCAAGGCCGGCCAGATCCTGGGCGAAGGCGAAAACCTGGAAGTGGATCCGCCGCGCCGGCTGGTGCAGACCATGCGCGCACTGTGGGGCGACGACGTCAAGGCCGAGGGAACCTCCAAGGTCACCTGGGAGATCGAGGCCGTTGGCGATTCATGCCACCTCACCGTCACGCACAGCGGCCTCCGCGAAGGCGCAAACGAGCAACTCTACGGCGGCTGGCCGATGATCCTCTCCGGCCTGAAGACCTGGCTGGAAACCGGCGAGAAGCTCACCACGCCCGGCTCACTGATGTACACCTGAGCAACCGCCTGACGCACGACGGCGGCGCGCGGCGTGGGTGCCCGTTCGGCGGCCCGTCCGGGGCGGCTTTTCCGCTGTGAGATGACAGGCGCGCCCCTGCGCATCCGCTGCGGTGCCTGCGTGCAACGATGGTGCCACCACCGATGAAAGGGCGCACCGTGGCGGACACTGAGGGCACGGACTTCCAGGACCGCGGGCTCCCGCTGACGGCCCTCGCCGTAGCTGCAGGCAGGGCAGTTGAGTCGTCCCGGCCTGACCCGCTGGCGCGGGATCCCTTTGCGGCGGACCTGGTGCTGGCGGCCAGGTCCCACGTGGACGTGCCAACACAGTGGCCCGACAGCCCCGCCGATGCCCCTCCCCTCCAGCAGCCGCTGCTGCTGGCATCCATCTACATCGGCGTGCGCACCCGGTTCATCGACGACTTCCTCCGGGACGGCGCCACGGCGCAGACAGTGATTCTGGGAGCCGGACTCGACACCAGGGCATTCCGCCTGGAGTGGCCGGCCGGATCAAGGATCTTCGAGATCGACAGCGCCAACGTCCTGGACTTCAAGGACAGCGTCCTGGCCGGGCTCGCCGCCACACCGGGCGCGGACCGCACCATCCTCGACGCCGATCTCTCGCAGCCATGGCGCCAGCGGCTCGTGTCCGCCGGATTCGACCCCGGACGGTCCACCACCTGGATCATGGAAGGCCTCCTGCCGTACCTCGACGCCGCGGGGCAACAAGCCGTGCTGGACGAGGTTGGAGCACTTTCGGCCCAGGGTTCGCGCGCCGTCATCGAGCGCGCCGTGCCGCTGCCGAAGACCGACGACCTCGATGCCCAGCTGCAGGAGTTCAGCCTCAAGACAGGGCTGCCCATGAGCGAGCTGCTGGCCCGCGCGGATCCCCCGGACCCGGTGTCCGTCCTGGAAGCCGCCGGCTGGCGCTGCGCACAGCACTCGGTGCAGGACCTGTGCACGGCGTACGGCCGGGTCATCTCGCTGGCCGACGCCCCGGCCCCGCCCAGGTCAGGCAACGCGCCCGACGCCGGTGCTGAGCCGCCGTCGTCCGTCCAGCCCGGCGACCAGTCACGCGGCGGGTTCGTCACCGCCTGGCTGTAGCGGCACCTCCCCTTGTCCCCCAACATTCCGACCACGGAAGGCGGCCCGGCTTTGAGCCTTGCCCACCCCGAAAGCCCGTCAGTGCAGTGGTGGCAGTCCGCCGTCATCTACCAGGTGTACCCGCGGTCCTTCGCTGACGGGAACGGCGACGGCGTGGGTGACCTCCCCGGCCTGCTCCACCGGCTGCCCTACATCGCCGCGCTGGGCGTGGACGGGATCTGGCTGACCCCGTTCCAGCCGTCTCCGCAGGTAGACCAAGGGTACGACGTCAGTGACTACTGCGGCGTGGACCAGCTGTTCGGCACCATGGCGGACTTCGATGCACTGCTGGAACAGGCCCACGCCCTCGGCCTGCGGGTGCTGCTCGACGTGGTCCCCAACCACTGCTCCTCCGAGCACCCCCTCTTCCAGCAGGCCCTCGCCGCCGGGCCGGGAAGCCCGGAGCGGGAAATGTTCCACTTCGTCGAGGGCCGCAGCTCGTCCCCGGATTCGCCCAGCGACCTGCCGCCCAACAACTGGCAGAGCGTCTTTGGCGGCCGGGCCTGGTCCCGGGCCAACCCGGGCTCCGAAACAGACACCGAGTGGTACCTGCACCTGTTCTCGGCCGGCCAGCCGGACTGGAACTGGCGGAACCCAGCGGTGGGCGACTACTTCGAAAGTGTCCTGCGCTTCTGGTTCGACAAGGGCGTGGACGGCCTCCGGATCGACGTAGCGCACGGACTCTTCAAAGCCGATGGCTTGCCGGACTCCCCGTCCGCGCATGCTGTGGTGGACGGGCTGCGCGCCAACCCGCTGGTCTCGGACCAGGAGGATGTGCACGAGGTGTACCGGCGCTGGCGGCGGCTGGCTGAGAAATACCAGCCGCACCGCCTGCTGGTGGGCGAGGTGAACCTCGAGCCTGCCCGCGCAGCCCGGTACACACGCAGCGACGAGATGCACCAGGCGTTCGCCTTCGCGTTCGTGAAGCTGGGCTGGGACCCGGCGGCGTGGGCGGCCGCGGGCAACGAACTGGAGGAAGCCCGTAAGCTGCACGGTGCGGCCCCCACCTGGGCCATTGAAAACCACGACATCGTCCGTTCCGCCACCCGCTTCGGCGGCGGTGAGGTAGGCGGACGCCGGTCCCGCGCCGCGCTGGTGGCGCTGCTCGGCCTGCCTGGTTCGGCCTACCTGTACCAGGGCCAGGAACTGGGGCTCCCCGAGGTGGACGTCCCCGTTGAAGCCCGGGTGGACCCGATGTGGGCGCGCGGCGGGATCACCCGCGACGGCACCCGGGTACCGCTCCCGTGGACCGCGGAGCCGGCACGTGCCCACGGCTTCTCGCTGCCCTCCCGGCTTTCCGGACCTCCCGCCGACCCCTGGCTTCCCGTTCCCGAGGACTGGGGACGCCACGCCATCGAGCT
This sequence comes from Pseudarthrobacter sp. 1G09, assembly GCF_050038305.1. Taxonomy (NCBI): domain Bacteria; kingdom Bacillati; phylum Actinomycetota; class Actinomycetes; order Micrococcales; family Micrococcaceae; genus Pseudarthrobacter; species Pseudarthrobacter sp. 1G09. Next base: position 1,234,336 of record NZ_CP188306.1, on the reverse strand, counting down.
GCAGCAGCAGGACCCGGACTCCATGCTCGCGCTGGCCACCCGGGCGATCGCCGTGCGCCGCCAGTTATGGGAGGACGGCACCTTCACAGCGGACGACGGCGGCACCTGGCACGTGCAGGACGGGAACCTCCTGCTCTGCGAACGCAGCTCCGGCTTCCTTGTGGCCGTCACCATGGGGAGCGGCCCGGTGAAGCTGCCCGCCGGCGTCGTAGTCTTCAGCGCCTTCCCGCAGGCGGAGGCCGGCTGGCTGCAGCCGGACAACGCGGTGTGGCTCCGCCGCAGCTGAGGGCAGCGCAACTGAAGGGGGCAGCTCAAACGGCACAGCTCAAACCGCGGCGAACCCCTACTGATTAAGGCTCTGCTCCAGGAAGGCCAGGGTGCGTTTCCAGGAGTCGGTGGCGGCATCGGCGTCGTACCGGATGGGGGTGCTGTCGTTGAAGAAAGCATGGCCCGTCCCCGGGTACACCACCGCATCGAAGTCCACCCCGGCCCCGAACATCCTGGCCTTCACCAGCGGCAGCTTGTCCACCAAGGCTTTGTCTTCTTCGCCGTAGAAGGCCAGGACGGGGCAATTGATCCGGCTGAGTTCCTCCTCGCTGAAGTCGCACGTGCCGTAGAACGGCACGGCGGCACGCAGGCGCGGCTCCTTGGTGGCGAGGGTGAAGCTGTAGGTTCCGCCGAAGCAGAAGCCTGCCACCGCCACCCGTCCGGCCAGTGCGGGCACGCCCTCGAGGTGGTCGAAGCAGGCCCGGAGGGCGGCCACGGCCTTGTCCGCGAACTCGGGCGAGTTCAGCGGGGAGGTGATCTCGCGGAGCCTCGGCTGGACCTTGCTGCGCTGCTCCGGATCCGGATCGGCGAGGCCGCGGAGGACTTCCGCTGCCACGTCCGGCGTCATCCCGATGTCCGTCAGCAGGTCAGGAGCCAGCACCAGGTAGCCTTCCGCGGCGAACCTGTCCGCCACGTCCTTGATGTGGTCCACCATGCCCCAGATTTCGGAGATCAGCAGCAGCCCGCCTTTCGGGGTGGCGGCCGGTTCGCTGACGTAGGCCTGGACGGAGGTTTCGGCGTTCCCGATGGTCATCATGTGTCCCATCAGGACAGGCTATGCGCTCCGCTGCCGCCAGAACAGGCTCACGCCGAAGGTGGCGGCGCACAGCACCAGCATGGCCACCACCATCCGGGCCCAGCTCTCCTGGTGCACCCCTCCTGAGGCGAAGACGCCGATCATCACCGTGGCGGTAATCGCGCCCACGTACCTGCAGGTCTGGTAGATACCGGCGGCCACACCACGGTCCTGCGGCCGGGTGGAAACGAACATGCCCTGGTTGGTGGCGATGCTCACGGTGCCGTAGGGGACGCCCATCAGCGCTGTCATCACCACCACCAGCGGTATGGCCAGGGTTCCGGTGAGCAGCCACATCAGGGCAGCCGCCACGGTCAGGAGCAGGACGCCTGCCAGCAGCACCCGCCGGACACCGAACCGTCCCATGGCTTTCACGGCCCACGGAGTGGCCACCACTGACATAGCCGCGAGCGGCAGCATCAGCAGGCCCACCACGCCGGGATCGTACCCGCCGGATTCCTGGAGCAGCTGGGGCAGGCCAAAGAAGACGAAGTAGTAGACGCTGCTGAACACGGCGAAGGCCAGGTAGACCAGCAGCAGCGGCCTGTTGCGGCCCAGGAGCCGCAGGTCAAGGAAGGGACGGGCAAACCGCAGTTCCCGCCACGCGAACAGAGCAGCAATGCCGGTTCCGGCCGCCAGCATCCACCAGCGGTAGCCGGGCGCCACATTCAGCGCAGCCATCATCACCAGCAGCAGCGCACCGACGAACGCCAGGATACCGGGGATGTCCGAGTCGCGGAGCAGTTCGGCGAGGCTGCCGCGTTCCCGGGCCTCGTCCCGCGGGGCCGCCTGTTTCACGATCAGCAATGCCGCCAGGGCAAGGGGCACGTTGATCAGGAACAGCGCCTCCCAGCCCACCAGGCTCACCAGCAGTCCGCCGATGACGGGACCCACGGCCGCCGCGGACGTGTTCGCCATCTGCAACCGGCCCAGCGGCCGGGCAGACTCGACTTTTGCCCGGTGTGCGATGGCCCCCACCATCACCACGGCGCTGGGATAGGCGGTGGCCGTACCCAGCGCCATCACGGCCCGGGCCACGCACAGCAGCGCGAAGTTGGGTGCCAGCGGCGCCACCGCGCAGGTGACGGCTACCAGTGCCATGCCCAGCATGAACATCCGGCGCGGGCCGAACCGGTCGGCCAGCCTGCCCATGACCGGCTGCCCCGCGGCGGAGGCGAGGTAGAAGGATGTGACCACCCAGGTGACGGCGGCGACGTCCAGTCCGAAGTCGGCCCGCAGCACCACCAGTGCTACAGCGATCATCGAGGAGTTCAGCGGGTTCAATGCCGTGCCCAGGCTGAGGCCTGCCACGGCCAGGGCAGTCCGGGGGTTGTTGCTCACGGTAACAGTCTGCTGCACCGGGAGGCGCCCGCGCGATTCGCAGCACTCCGGACACGCAAAACCGTCCCCGAGGCGCACGTTCGCCGGCGCACCGGAGATACAGGGTGCGTCAACGAATCGGCGCGTCGAGGACGGCGGCCTGCGTCGAAAACCGGTGCGAGGACCGTCAGCCCCGGGTCCGGGCGGACAGGGCGTTATCCAGGAATTCCAGGTGGGCCGGAGCTACGGCAACGGCACTGGCGGCATACTCCGGGTGCTTGCCGAGGAACTTCTTGACGAACGGGCACACCGGAACGATCCCGATCCCGGATTCGGCTGTCTCATCCAGCGCCACCGTGGCGAGCCTGCCGGCAAGGCCCTGGCCACCGTATTCCTCGTTGATCACCGTGTGGTAGAAAATCCGCTGCGGCGAGGCCCCGCCGTCGTACTCCTTGTACACGGCCTTGCCGATGACGTGGCCGGCCACGAGGATTTCGAAGCGTTCGCGCTCGGGGTTGTGGCGGACGGTGATGTCGCTCAAGGGAAATCTCCTTCATTGCAGTTCAAGACCTGTGAAGCGTAACCCGCAAAAGCCAGGCCTTATTTCCGCACGCGGCGGGAGGCCGGCCCGTAAGCCGGCCTCCCGCCGTTCGGGAAACTCCTTCCTAGCTGAGGTAGCCGTTCGGGTTGAGGACGTACTTGGTGGCGGCGCCGGCGTCGAACTCGGCATAGCCCTTGGGTGCCTCTTCCAGCGGGATGGCCTTGGCGTTGACGTTCTTGGCGATGCTCACCCTGTCGTGCAGGATGGCCATCATCAGCTGCCGGTTGTACTTCATGACCGGACACTGCCCGGTGGTGAAGCTCAGCGATTTGGCCCAGCCGGTACCAAGGCTCAGGCTCAGTGCGCCCTTCTTGGCGGCCTCGTCGATGCCGCCCGGGTCACCGGTGACGTAGAGCCCCGGGATGCCCAGGGCACCGCCGGCAGCGGTGATCTCCATCAGCGAGTTCAGCACAGTGGCCGGCGCTTCCGAGGCGTTATTGCCGTGCCCGCGCGCCTCGAAGCCCACGGCATCCACGCCGCAGTCCACCTCCGGGACACCCAGGATCTGTTCGATCTGCTCAGCCGGGCCGCCCTTGCTCAGGTCCACCGTCTCGCAGCCGAAGCTCTTGGCCTGGGCCAGGCGGTCAGCGTTCATGTCGCCCACAATCACGACGGCGGCGCCCAGCAGGTGCGCGCTGGTTGCCGCTGCGAGGCCAACAGGCCCGGCGCCCGCCACGTACACCGTTGAGCCGACACCCACCCCGGCGGTCACGGCACCGTGGAATCCCGTGGGGAAGATGTCCGAAAGCATGGTCAGGTCCAGCATCTTCTCCAAGGCCTGGTCCCGGTCCGGGAACTTGAGCAGGTTCCAGTCCGCGTAGGGCACCAGGACGTAGTTGGCCTGGCCGCCCACCCAGCCGCCCATGTCCACGTAGCCGTAGGCACTGCCGGGACGGTCCGGGTTCACATTCAGGCAAATGCCGGTTTTCCGCTCCTTGCAGTTCCGGCACCGTCCGCAGGCGATGTTGAACGGCACCGAGCAGATATCACCCACCTTGATGAACTCGACGTCGCGGCCCACCTCCACCACTTCACCGGTGATTTCGTGGCCCAGCACCAGGTCCGGCGGTGCTGTGGTGCGTCCTCGCACCATGTGCTGGTCCGAGCCGCAAATATTGGTGGCCACGGTCTTCAGGATTACTCCGTGGTTGACCGGGCGGCCCACGTTCGCCGGGTTGACGCCCGGTCCGTCCTTGAGTTCGAAGGTGGGATAGTCGATATCGATTACCTCAACCTTGCCCGGTTCCTTGTAGGCAACGGCTTTGTTCCCTGTCATCTGTTCTCCTGTTGTCAGGCCTGCCGGGTACGGCGGCCGTGATGGTTGGATAGGTGATGCACCCCGCAGACGGGGACCCGGCCCGACCGAAATCGTGCGCTCCCCGGCGTGTGGTCCGTCTCCGGAACGTTCGTGCCGGGACATTCCTTTCTTGCTGGAAGCGCCAGTCGCTGCGGGTTCCTGGGTGGGGTCCGCCCAGTCTAGGCAGGCCCGCTCGACTGGTCTAGGGGTAGGGCCACTATGTTTGGGACGGCACACTTCTGGGGACTTGCCAGTGGGGCGTACGCTGCACCCAAGGGCTTTTGCACCGCCGCCATGGTGGGTGCGGAGCACGTTCTACCGCTGAGGAGAACCGAATGAAGACCCGTACCATCGGATCATTAAGCGTCTCTGCCCTGGGCCTTGGCTGCATGGGCATGAGCGAGTTTTACGGCGAGGGCGACGAGCAGGAGTCCGTCGCCACCATCCACGAATTCCTGGACGCCGGCGGCACCCTGTTGGACACCGCGGACATGTATGGTCCCTTCACCAACGAACGCCTGGTGGGCCGGGCCATCGCCGGACGGCGCGATGCCGTGGTGATCGCCACCAAGTTCGGCAACGAACGCCGCGAGGACGGTTCCTGGGTTGGCATCAACGGCCACCCGGACTACGTGCGGCGTGCCTGCGATGCCAGCCTGGAGCGGCTGGGCGTGGACCACATCGACCTCTACTACCAGCACCGGGTGGACAAGACAGTCCCCATCGAAGAGACCGTGGGTGCCATGGCGGAGCTGGTGCAGGCCGGCAAGGTACGCCACCTGGGCCTGTCCGAAGCCTCCGCGGACACCATCCGCAAGGCCCACGCCGTGCACCCGATCACGGCCCTGCAGACCGAGTACTCCCTGTGGGAACGCGAGCCGGAAACCAAGGTGTTCCCCGTCCTTGAGGAGCTGGGAATTGGCTTCGTTCCCTACAGCCCGCTGGGCCGCGGCTTCCTGACGGGACAGATCCGCAGCGAAGAGGATTTCTCAGCGGACGATTTCCGCAGGCACTCCCCGCGGTTCCAGGGCGAAAACTTCACCAAGAACCTTGAACTGGTGGACCGCGTCCGGGAACTCGCCGAAGGCAAGCAGTGCACGCCCGGGCAGCTGGCTCTCGCCTGGCTGCTGGCGCAGGGTGAGCACATCGTACCGATTCCCGGAACGAAGAAACGCGAGCGGCTTCGCGAGAACCTGGGCGCTGTGGACGTCGAGCTCAGCCGGGAGGACCTCGACCTGCTGGACCGGCTGGCACCGGCAGGATCCACGGCGGGCGCCCGTTACCCCAACATGTCCACCATCGATAACTGACGCAAGGAGAACCATGGCAGTCAACGACGACGAGGCTCAGGTCCTGGACCAGTGGAGCCACCGGCTGGCACAGGCACTGCAGATCCTGGACCTCAAGGTAGACCAGGAGCTCCTCCTGGACCTGGCCCGGAAATCCGCGGATTCGGTGATCCACGCCGCCGCGCCGGTCACCACATTCATGGTGGGCTACGCCGCCGGGCTGCGCGCCGGAACCGGCAGCGCGGGCAACAAGGACGCCGCGGCAGCCGCCGTTGAGAAGGCTGCAAGGGTGGCATTCCAGCTGTGCGAGGACGGGCACGACGGCGGCCCGGCCAGCAAAGGCTGGGCCGACACAGCCCAGTAGCCGCAGAACCGGCCCTGGCCCGCATAGTTCGTGCGGCCAGGGCCGTCCGTGCAGCCCGGGGCCGTCCGTGCAGCCCGGGGCCGGTCACGCACCGGACGGCACGCTAGCCCCCGGCTGTGGGTTCCTCTTCCAGCACGGCCGCCGGCTCAAGGCGCACGATGACGGCCTTTGATGCCGGCGTCTGGCTGCCCTCTGCCACGCTGTCCAGCGGCACCAGGACGTTCGCCTCGGGGTAGTAGGCGGCTGCGCAGCCCCTGGCGGACGGGTAGGAGACAATCCGGTAGTTCCGGAGCACCCGCTCCACGTTGTCCGTGTACACGCCGTGGATGTCCACGCGCTGGCCGTCCTCGAAACCCAGCTCGGCAAGGTCCACCGGGTTCACGAACACCACCTCGCGGCCCTTCCTGATCCCCCGGTAGCGGTCGTTGTTGCCGTAGATGGTGGTGTTGAACTGGTCGTGCGAGCGCATGCTCTGCAGGATCAGCGTGCCCTCGGGCCGGTCCACATGTTCGAGTTCGTTGACCGTGAGCATGGCCTTGCCGGTGGGAGTGTGGAAGGTCCTGGAATCGCGCGGGCCGTTGGGCAGGATGAAGCCGCCGTCCTGCCGGATCTTGCGGTTGTAATCCTCGCAGCCGTTGACCACACGGGAGATGTGGTCGCGGATGAGGTCGTAGTTTTTCTCGAACCCTGCCCAGTCGGCGGAGCTCCGGTCCTGCACCACGGCGGCGGCCAGGCGGCAGATGATCGCCACTTCGGACAGCAGCCCCGGGGCCACCGGTTCCACCGTGCCGTGGGAGGCGTGCACCGCGCAGACTGTATCCTCCACCGAGACGAACTGCGGGCCGGTTTCCTGCCGGTCGATCTCCGTCCGGCCCATCGTGGGCAGGATCAGCGCCTCGGTACCGGTGACCGCGTGCGAGTGGTTGAGCTTGGTGGAGATCTGGACCGAAAGCTCGGTGTTTTCCATGGCTTCCTCGGCCACCGCGGTGTCCGAAATGGCTCCCACGAAGTTGCCGCCGAGGCCCACGAAAACTTTAATTCCGCCGTCGCGCATTCCGCGGACGGTCTGGACGGCGTCCAGGCCGTGCTCCCGCGGCGGCTCGAACGCGAACTCCTGGCCCAGCGCGTCAAGGAACGCGGGCGGCATCTGCTCCCAGATGCCCATGGTGCGGTCGCCCTGGACGTTGCTGTGGCCGCGGATGGGGGACGCTCCGGCGCCCGGCTTGCCGATGTTGCCGCGCAGCAGGAGCAGGTTGATGATCTCCTTGATGGTGGCCACGCCCTTTTTCTGCTGCGTGATGCCCATGGCCCAGGTGATGATCACGCGGTCCGCCGCGAGGTAGCGGGCCGCAAGTTCGTCGATCTCCTCGGTGCGCAGGCCGGTGGCCGCAAGGACGGCACCGTCGTCGAGCTGCGCCAGGTGCGCCCGAAGCTCCTCGAGCCCTTCGCAGTGCTCCTCGAGGAAGGCATGGTCCAGGACCTTGCCCGGGGTGGCGGCCTCGGCGTCGAGCACGCGTTTGGAGACTGCCTGCAGCAGCGCCATGTCCCCGCCGATCCGCACCTGCAGGAACTGGTCCGCCAAGTCCGTGCCGCGGCCGATGATGCCCTTCACCTTTTGCGGGTTCTTGTAGCGCATCAGCCCCGCTTCGGGCAGCGGATTGACGGCCACAATCTTGCAGCCGGCCTCCTTGGCCTCCTCCAGCGCGGTGAGCATGCGCGGATGGTTGGTGCCGGGGTTCTGGCCCATGATGATGATCAGGTCGGCTTTTTCGAAGTCGTTGTAGGAGACCGTTGCCTTGCCCACGCCGATGGTTTGGCCCATGCCCCAGCCCGAGGACTCATGGCACATGTTGGAACAGTCGGGAAGGTTGTTGGTGCCGTAAGCCCTGATGAAGAGCTGGTACAGGAACGCGGCTTCGTTGGAGGTGCGGCCGCTGGTGTAGAAGGTCGCCTGGTTGGGATCGGGCAGCGACTTCAGCTTGTCCGCCAGGATGCCGAACGCCTGCTCCCAGCTGACCGGGCGGTAGTGGTCCTCCCCCGCGGGCTTGTACACCGGCTCGGTCAGGCGGCCCTGCATTCCCAGCCAGTACTCGGACCGCTTCCGCAGCTCGCTCACGGGGTGTTTGGCCCAGAAATCGCTGGCGACCACCACCGGGGTTGCTTCCCAGGTGACGGCCTTGGCCCCGTTCTCGCAGAACTCGAACATCTTGCGGTGGCCAGGGTCCGGCCAGGCGCAGCTCATGCAGTCGAACCCGTCCTTCTGGTTCAGCGCCAGCAGCGTCTTCCGGGACCGGTCCACGCCCATGTGCTCCAGCGCCGGCTTCATCGAGTGGTAAACACCCGGAACACCGGCAGCCCAGGCCTTGGGATGCCCGGTGACCTCGAGCTGGGATTCGTCGGGCTCTTCAACCTTGGGGTTCTCGCGCACCACGATGCGTTCTCCTTGCGTCCTCGCCGGGTCCGGGAAACCACCGGCTGCTTCGGCGGTTTCCGCTCTTTCCACAGTTGTTCAGCCATCCGCGGAAGTCAAGGGCACGGCCTGCGGGAGCACCGGGCCGGCGTTAGGGTGGGTTGTACGGCTGAAGCAAGCGGCCTGGCACCTCAATGCGGAGACGTACCATGCCAGAGCACCACGCCCTCGCCGCCCTCGCGGCATCCACCTTTTCCCTCCTGGACCTTCGGGACGGCCAGCTTGCCGGAATGTCCGCGCTGGTTGACGGCCGCGATGTCCTGGCCGTCATGCCCACCGGCTACGGCAAATCCGCCATCTACCAGGTGGCGGCCCAGTACCTGCACAGCGCAACGGGACGTCCCGCCGTCGTTGTATCACCGCTGATCGCCCTGCAGGAGGACCAGCTGGACGGCCTGGCCGCGGACCTCGGCGGGGACGCCGCCGTCGCCATCAACTCATCCCACAGCGACGCCGAGGTGGAAGCCGCTTGGCATTCCGCCGAGTCCGGGACGGCAGCATTCCTTTACCTGGCGCCGGAGCAGCTCGCCAAGGACGCCACGGTGGAGCGCCTGGCCCGCATGGGGGTCTCGCTGTTCGTGGTGGACGAGGCCCACTGCGTCTCCTCCTGGGGACACGACTTCCGGCCCGACTACCTGGGCCTGGGCGCCGTCCGGGAACGGCTGGGCAACCCGCCAGCGGCGGCCCTGACTGCCACCGCTTCTCCCCCGGTGCGGGACGAAATCGTGGAGCGGCTGGGCATGAAGGACCCGCTGGTGCTGGTCCACGGCTTTGACCGCCCCAACATCAGCCTGGACGTGGTCCGCCACCATGAGGACAAGGAGAAGCGCAGCGCCGTCCTCTACCAGGTGGCTGCGCTGGCCCGCGACGGGCAGGGCCTGGTGTACGCCGCAACGCGCAAGGACACCGAAAAGTATGCCGCCAAGCTCGCCGCGGAGGGCCTTCGGGCAGAGGCCTATCACGCCGGTTTGGCCGCCGCGGAACGGGAACGCATCCACGAACTTTTCCTGGCGGACGGGCTGGACGTGGTAGTGGCCACCACCGCTTTCGGCATGGGCATCGACAAACCCACCGTCCGTTTCGTGGTGCATGCCGATATCCCGGAGTCCCTGGACGCGTACTACCAGGAGATCGGACGCGGCGGCCGGGACGGCAAACCTGCCACCGCGGTGCTGCACTACCGTTCCGAGGACCTGGGCCTGCGGAAGTTCTTCAGCACCAGCACCCCCGATCCGGAGAAGCTGCTCAAGGTGCTCAAGGTCCTCAAGGATGCCGGCGCGCCCGTGCCCAGGTCGTCCCTGGCGGAGCTGACCGGGTTCCCGGCCCGGCGGGTCACGGCGTTGGTGAACCAGCTCGAGGAGGTGGGCTCGGTCACCACAGGCAAGCGCGGGATACGCCTCGCCGCCAAAGCCAAGTTGCCCGCATTGGCTGCGGCCGCCGTCGAACGTGCCGAGGCCAGGCAGCGCGTGGAGCAGTCCAGGCTGACCATGATGCGGTCCTACGCCGAAACGGACGGATGCCGGCGACAGTTCCTGCTGAACTACTTCGGCGAGGACCTGCCGGCGCCGTGCAACAACTGCGACGCCTGCGCCGAGGCCGCACGCCGTCCGGACGAATCCGATGGGCCCGGCTCCGGGAACCAGGGCGGCAGGAAGGGAAAGAAGAAGTACGACGGCGGCGGGCCGGGTCCCGCGGCGGCCGACGATCCGTTCCCGCTCCAGTCCGCGGTGGTCCACAAAGAGTGGGGCCAGGGCCTGGTGATGCGGCACGAGGACGACGTAATCACCGTGCTGTTCGAGCACGAGGGCTACAAAACCCTGTCGCGTTCGGCCGTGCTGGAGCATAAACTCCTGAAGCCTGCTTAGTAAGCTTCAGGGACACGTTCCAACGAAAGGCCGCCGCGTGGAAGTTCCTTTTTATGTCTGGACCCTGACCATCGCGGGAATCGTGGGGCTGCTGGCCTTCGACTTCTTCTTCCACGTCCGCAAAGCGCACACCCCCACGCTGAAGGAATCGTCCATCTGGTCGGCGATTTACGTGGGCATTGCACTGCTGTTCGGACTGGGGGTGCTGCTCTTCGGCGGACCCACCATGGGTACCGAGTACTTCGCAGGCTACGTCACGGAGAAGGCCCTGTCCGTGGACAACCTGTTCGTGTTCCTGATCATCATGGCCAGCTTCAAGGTGCCCCGCGCGGACCAGCAGAAGGTGCTGCTGTTCGGCATCGTGTTCTCCCTGATTGCCCGCACGGCCTTCATTTTCCTGGGCGCAGCACTGATCAACAGCTTCGCGTGGGTTTTCTACATCTTCGGGCTGATCCTGCTGATCACGGCAGGTAACCTGCTCAAGCCCGACAACCACGACGACGACTCTGAAAGTTTCGTGGTCCGGCTGGCGAAGAAGTTCCTGCCGGCGTCCGAGCATTACGACGGCGACAAGCTCTTCACCATGGAGAACGGCAAGAAGGTACTGACGCCCATGCTGCTGGTGATGGTGGCGATCGGCGGCACCGACGTCCTGTTCGCCCTGGACTCCATCCCGGCCATCTTCGGCCTGACCCAGAACGTGTTCATCGTCTTCACCGCCACCGCGTTCTCGCTGATGGGCCTGCGGCAGCTGTTCTTCCTGATCGACGGGCTGCTGGACCGCCTGATCTTCCTCTCCTATGGCCTGGCCGTGATCCTTGGCTTCATCGGCGTCAAGCTCATCCTGCATGCCCTGCACGAAAACACGCTGCCATTCATCAACGACGGCGAGCACGTCAACGTGGTGGAGGTCAGCACCGGGTTGTCGCTCAGCGTGATCCTCGGCGTGCTGGTGCTCACCATCCTGGCGTCCATCTTCAGCCCCAAGGGCAAGGCCAAGAACGCTGTTTCCGGAGCGCGGCGGCATGCAACCGAGTACGTGGACCTGAACTACGAAACGGACATGGCTGAGCGGGACAAGATCTTCGCCAAGATGGTCCGCGAGGAGGACCAGATCCGCAAGCTCCCGGAGAAGTACAAGCGCCTGGTCCGGAACGAAACCGAGTTCCTGGCCCTGATCCGCAAGGCCCACGACGAGCATGACAAAGCCCAGGTGCGGGCGGACGCCAACGGCTGACCCCCTACCCCCAACCAGGTAGCAGTTGATGTCGTTTTGAGGGCTCAGAACGGCATCAACTGCTACCTACATTTAGGGTTAGCGGGCGAGGGCTGCTGCTCCGCTTGCCAGGGTGGTGATGCGGGCCCAGTCCTTGGCCGCGACGGCGTCTGCCGGGGTCAGCCAGCTGCCGCCCACGCAGGCCACATTGGGCAGCTTCAGGTAGTCCGGTGCGGTGGCCAGGCTGATGCCGCCGGTGGGGCAGAACTGCACGTGTGGCACGGGCGCGCCGATGGCCGAAAGGTAGGACGGGCCGCCTGCCGGGCCGGCGGGGAAGAATTTCATGGTGTCCAGGCCCTGTTCCAGGACGGCCAGGACCTCACCCACTGTTGCAACCCCGGGCAGCACCGGGACGTCCATCCTTAGCATCGAGGTGAGCAGGCCGGGGGTGACCCCGGGGCTGACCAGGAACCGGGCGCCTGCGGCCACGGCGTCGTCGGCCTGCTGCGGGGTGAGGATGGTGCCGGCACCCACCAGGATCTCCGGCACTTCCCCGGCAATCAGCTTCAGCGAGGTCAGCGCCGACGCGGTCCGCAGGGTGAGCTCGATGATCTTCACGCCGCCGTCCACCAGCGCGCGGGCCAGGGGCACGGCGTCCTGGGGATCGTCGATGGTGACCACCGGGATGACCGGTGAAACGCCGAGGACGCCGGATGCGTCAGCCATGGTTGATCTCATTTCCCAGGCCTTCCAGCCCGTTGTTGGAAGACTTGTTGTTGTCGATGATGCGGTACCAGTGCAGGAGCAGGTCCCGGAATTCTCCGTGCCCGGCCAGTGCGGGCCCGACGACGGGCCGGAACCCGAGCAGGGCCGGCACCACGGTGTCCGCCGTGCGGGATTCGATGGCGGGCAGGGCCGCGTGCAGTTCCTTCGCCAGCGGATCGTTCAGGTCCGTTTCCGGAGTGGCGGCCACGTGGTGCATCCACGCGGCGACGGCGAGCGCGGCCCACTTCGGTTCGCGGCCGGCGTCGAGCGTTCGCCGGACGGTGGTCAGCAGCCGGAGCCCCACCTTCTGCGATCCGTCGCTGCCCACCTTCGCGGTGGTGTGGCCGAGGGCGGGGTTGGCGAACCGGCGGAGCACCTCGTCGCAGTACTGTCCGCCGTCCAGCCCGTGGGGCAGGGTGATGCTCGGCAGGGCTTCCTCCAGCATCATGCGCCGGACGGCGGTGCGGAACGCGTCCACGCCCACGGCGTCGGCGATGGTTTCCTTGCCCGCGGCCAGGCCGAGGTAGGCCAGCATCGAGTGGCTGGCGTTCAGCAGCCGCAGCTTGGCGGATTCCCACGCGGCGACGTCGGTGCTGAAGAGGGCCCCGGCGTCCTCCCAGCGGGGCCGGCCGGCGGCGAAGGTGTCCTCGATGACCCACTGCTTGAACGGCTCGGCCACCACGGCGGCGTCGTCGCGCAGTCCCAGTTCGTGTCCGACGGCGGCGAGGTCACCGTCAGTGGTGGCCGGCACCATGCGGTCCACCATGGTGGAGGGGAAGGCGGTGTTGGCGTCGATCCAGGCCAACAGCGGTCCGCTTTCCGCGGCGGGGAGGGCTTCGGCGAAGTTCCGGACCAGGGTGCCGGTCAGTTCGCCGTTCCCGGGCAGGTTGTCGCAGGACACCACGGTGATGGGTCCGGCGCCGGTGCGGGCCCGCCGCTGCAGCCCCCGCGTGATTTGGCCGACGGCGGTGCGCGGCGGCCTTCCGGCGAGGTCGGCCTGGATTTCGGGGTCGTCCAGGTCCAGGGTGCGGGTCCGGGCGTCGAACCGATAGCCCTTTTCGGTGATGGTGAGGGTCACGATTTTCGTGGCCGCAGCGCCGATCCGGTCCACCACCAGTTCCGGGTTGTCCCGTCCGGAGATGGCTTCAACAATGCTGGAGACGATCCGTGCCGGCGCGGCGCCCTCGCCGCGTTCGGCCACCGTGAAGAGGCCATCCTGGGGTGCGAGCTGCCGTGCCACGGTGTCCGAACGCTGGGTGACCCCCACGATCCCCCACTGCGGATCGGTGGCGGCGAGCATGGCGTCCTCGGTGAAGACGGCGGTGTGGGCACGGGCGAAGGCACCGAGCCCCAGGTGGACGATTCCTGGCTGCAACTGGTCCCGATGCAGGGCAACTTTGTGGCCCGTGCTTGCCAGGGCGGTGAGGCTCAGGCGTTCGATGGTGCTGTTCCTTCCAGGCTGCCGGCGGCATGCGCACGGGTCTGCTCGAACGTGGGAATGAGTCCCGTGCCGCCCTTGCCGCCCACCACGAGGGAGGATGCGGCAGCGCCGTAACGCGCCGCCGTCGGGAAGTCATCGCCCAAAACAAGGCGGGCGGTCAGGGTGCCCACGAACGCGTCGCCGGCGCCGGTCTGGTCCACCACTGCGGGCGCGGGAATGGCCGGAACCCATGCCGAGACGGCGTCGGATTCGAGCTGGACGCCCTTCGCCCCGCAGGTGACGGCCACGTTGCCGGTGCCGAGGGACCGGAGCCTTGCGGCGGCGTGTTCCGCCGAGGAAACCCCCAGCAGCGCACCCGTTTCGCCGGGGTAGGACGGCGTGACCAGGAAGGCCTGCGGCGCCAGTTCGGTGAGTGCCGCCGTCGCGTCTTCCACGGAGGTGAGGCGGGGCCGGTAGTTGGGATCGTAGACGAAGCGCGTCGCGAGCGAGGCGGCTTTCACGACGGCGGCGCGGGACGTCGCGGAAATGGCGCAGGCGATGCCGCCCGCCACCACGGCCCCTGCCGCTGCGAAGACTGCGGGGTCGACATCGTCCGGGCCCAGTGTGGACCCGACGCTGCCGGTGCGGGCGTAGGAGAACTCGCGTTCGCCGTCGGGGTCGCTGTGCACCAGGTAAACGCCCTGCTGGCCCCTGCGGAACGTCAGGAGGTCTGTGGAGATGCCCAGTTCGGCGATCCTGGCGGCGATGGCCTGGCCCAGGTCGTCATCGGTGAGGACTGCCAGCAGGCCCACCGTGGCACCGGCCGAGGCTGCCGCGGCGGCGACGTTGAGGGCGTCGCCGGAGATCCCCAGCTGCGCCGGAACGCCGTGGCCGAACGGCTGGTCGGTGGCGACCTCAACGAGGATCTCCCCCATCACCACCACATCGAAAGCGTTGGAAATGCCGTTCACCAGTCATGCACCGATCCGTCGAGGCGCCGGTTCACCGGCAGGTATTTGGGGTCGAAGGGGAAGCGTGCGGCGGCTTCCTCGTTGAACTCTACGCCGAGGCCGGGGGCGTCCCCGGGGTGCATGTAGCCGTCCGCGAAGGTGTAAGAGGTGCTGAAGACCTCGTTGGCGGGGTCGCGGTGGCCCATGTATTCCTGGACGCCGAAGTTGGGGATGGAAATGTCCACGTGCAGGGCTGCGGCGAAGGACACCGGCGAGAGGTCGCCGGCGCCGTGGGAGCCCGAGCGGACGCCGTAGAGGTCCGCAAGGGAGAAGATGCGGCGCAGGTGCGTGATGCCGCCGGCATGCGAAACGGAGGTGCGGATGTAGTCGATCAGGCGCTCGGTGATCAGTTGCTGGCAGTCCCAGATTGAGTTGAACACCTCCCCCACTGCGATGGGCGTGGTGGTGTGCTGGCGGATCAGGCGGAACGCGGACTGGTCCTCGGCCGGCGTCGGGTCCTCGATCCAGAACGGCCGGTACTCCTCCAGCGAGGCGCCCAGCCTGCCCGCTTCGATGGGGGTCAGGCGGTGGTGGACGTCGTGCAGGACGTGGACGCCGTAGCCGAACTGTTCGCGGACGTGGGCCATCATCTTGGGTGCGAAGTCCAGGTAGGACGTGGTTTCCCAGGTGTCTTCCTGCGGGACGTTGCCGCTGGCGGGTTCGTACAGCTTTCCGTCCACCGGGGCGATGCCGTAGGTCTTGTCCAGCCCCGGCACGGCGGCCTGGGCGCGGATGGCCTTGTAGCCGAGGTCCAGGTGGTGCTGGAAGTCCTTGCTGAGGTCCTCCAGCGTTGACCCGCTGGCGTGGCCGTAAACCATCACGCCCTCACGGGCGGCACCGCCCAGCAGCTCGTACACCGGCATCCCGGCGGCCTTGCCCTTGATGTCCCAGAGCGCGACGTCGATCGCCGCGATGGCCGTCATGGTCACCGGGCCGCGGCGCCAGTAAGCCCCTTTGTAGAAGTACTGCCAGGCGTCCTCGATGCGGCGGGCGTCGCGGCCAATCAGCAGCGGGCAGAGGTGCTCGCTGAGGTAGGAGGCGACCGCCAGTTCGCGGCCGTTGAGGGTCGCATCGCCGATGCCGGTGATGCCGTCCTCGGTTTCAATAACGAGCGTCACGTAGTTCCGTCCGGGCGACGAAACCACAACCCGTGCGTCGGTGATCTTCACTGGGGGTCCTTCAATTCAGGGTGGTTGGTCATTGTAGGTCGCAGTAGATGCCGCTTTGAAGGCTCATAACGACATCTACTGCTACTCAGTTGGGCCAGGGGTCAGGATCCGCTGAGGCGGAGCATGACCTTGCTGCTGTCCGCGGCAGGATCCACGGCGGTCCGCATGGCTTCGGCTGCGTCATCAATGCCGAACTTGTGCGTGATGACCGGGGAGACGTCCAGGCCGTTCGCCATCGCGTGCAGGGCGTCCGTGATCTCGTCAACGAACCGGTAGGAGCCGATCCACGTGATTTCCCGGGTGACCAAGTCCCCCAGGGCAGCGGCGGCGGCCGTTCCGGGCAGGTTGCCCACCTGCACGATGGTGCCGCCGCGGGCGGTGGCGCGGAGGACGCCGCCCAGCACCGCCGGGATTCCGGTGGCCTCGAACACGAGCTCCACATCGGCCGGAAGGGCGTTGCCGGAGACGTTCAGGACGTCGTCGGCCCCCATCGCCTTGGCGATCCGCAGCGAAGCGTCGTTGATGTCCGTGGCGATGATGTGCCTGGCCCCGGCATACTTGGCCGCCGCGATCACGAGCGACCCGATCGGCCCGGCGCCGTTGACCAGGATGTCCCGGCCTTCGAGGTTTCCTGCGCGGCTGACCGCGTGCATGGCAACCGCCAGCGGTTCGGCCAGCGCCCCGCGGAGGGTGTCCACGCCGTCGGGAAGCGGGCGGACCTGGAATGCCTTGGCAACCTTCCGCTCGCTGAAGCCGCCGTCCGTGTGCGGATCGAACGCCGCTGAGCCGAAGTAGCGGATCTGCGGGTAAAGGTTGGTCCGTCCGCTGAGGCGGCCGGGCATGACGCCGTCGCCCACCAGTTCGGCCGGGTGGACCGTGACCGGCTGGCCGATTTCCAGGTTCTCGACGCCGGCGCCAAGCTGGGCGATCCGTCCCGCCACCTCGTGGCCCAGGACCAGCGGTGACTTCAGCGCCGCCGTCCCGGAGGCTCCGTGGCGCCAGTACGAAAGGTCGGATCCGCAGATCCCGCCCCATTCGACGTCGAGCACTACTTCGCCGAGACCGGCCACCGGCTCGGGACGTTCGTCGATGCGGAGGTCGTTGGCACCGTGGACCACCACTGCTTTCATACGGCGTCCTCCAGCCGGACCATGTCACGGCCGCGGACCTCAGGGCCGACTGCTGCGGAAACGAGCGTGATCAGCGAGTAGCCGATGAGCATCGCGGCGAGCGGCCACCAGTGGCCAGTGACGGCGGTGAGCGTGGCGGCGAGGATGGGGCCGATGGCGGTGGCGAGGATGCCGCCGATTTCCTTCGCCAGGGCCAGCTGGGTGAAGCGGGTGCGGGCACCGAAGAACTCGGCCATGGTGACGCTCTCCATCGAGAAGAGGCTCAGGACGCCGAGGTTCAGGCCGGCGATGACGGCAACCATGACCAGCGTGGGGTTGCCGCTGGTGACCATCATCATCATGGGGATGGCGAACAGGGCCGTGAGGGAGCTGAGGACCAGGTACAGGGGGCGGCGTCCGAACCGGTCACCGAGGATGCCGATCACCGGGATGGTGACGAAGCCGAGGATGGAGCCGTACATGATGGCCGTGGTTCCAATGGTCTTGTCCATGAGCAGCACCGTGGCCAGGTAGCCGATGAGGAACGTCTGGATGAGCCCTGAGTTGCCTGCCTGGCCGAAGCGCAGGCCGAGGGCGATCAGGAAGGCCTTGCCCTTCTTCTGGTGCAGGGCGGCTTCGATGGTGCTGGTGCCGGTTGCTGCGGCAGCTGCCGCCTCGCGCTTGGCGTCCTGTCCGGCAATTTCGTCCTTGGAGAGGGCGACGCCGTCCACCACGTCGGCGCGCTGTTCGAAGACCGGGCTTTCCTTGAGGGAGCGCCGGATCCACACTGCGAAGATCATCAGCAGGAAGCTGGCCAGGAACGGAAGCCGCCAGCCCCAGCTCAGCAGCTGCTCCTCGGACAGGACGGCCACCAGGATGGCCCAAAGGGCAGAGGCCGCGAGCGTTCCCGAGTTGGTGCCCAGGCTCACCAGCGAAGAGATCAGGCCACGACGGCGGGCGGGGGCGTATTCGGCCAGCATTACGGTGGCGCCGGCGATTTCGGCGCCGGCCCCGAAGCCCTGGATGAGGCGCAGTGCCACCAGCAGGATGGGTGCCCAGATCCCGATCATGGCGTAGGTGGGCAGCACGCCGATCAGCGTGGTGGAGGCGCCCATCAGGGCGATGGTGATGAACAGGACCTTCTTGCGGCCGATCCTGTCGCCCATGCGGCCGAAGTAGACGGCGCCCACCAGGCGGGCCACGTACCCCACGCCATATGTTGCCATGGCGGCGATAAGCCCGATGACCGGGCTGACGTCCGGGAAGAAGATCTTGTTGAAGACAATGGCCGCGGCCAGGGAGTACAGCTGGAAATCCATGAACTCCATGGCGGTTCCCAGCCACCCGGACACGGCTACCTTGGCCAGGTCCCGGGTGGAGCGGGCCTCTTTCTTGGTGTTGGGGGGCGCAATGCTCTCGGTCATCTGTTGCTCCTTTGCAGGCGATGCGTTCGAAGGGGGTCAAGCAGTTGGGGATGTGGCAGCTAACGGCTGCCGGGCCGGGAACGGAACCGCCGGAAACCAAGACATGCGGGCTGGTCTCCGGCACGATTTCTACTACCATACAAGCACTACCATTCTAGTGTGTCAACAGGCTAAACTTGGGTCATGGCAACGGACAAGAGAAGCTCAGCGCCCCGGCTTTCGGTCAGGGACCAGACGCTGGAAACGCTGCGCCGCCGGATCATCTCGCTGCAGCTGCCCCCTGGCGAGGCCCTGTCCGAGAACGAACTGGCGCAGGAGCTCGGCGTCAGCCGCACCCCCGTCCGCGAGAGCCTGATCCTGCTCCGCGAGGAAGGCCTGGTGCAGGTTTTCCCGCAGATCGGCTCCTTCGTCTCGCTGGTGGACCTCGCCCGGGTATCCGAAGCCCAGTTTGTCCGCGAAGCCATCGAATGCGCGTCCCTGCGCGACCTGATCGTGGACGGGCCCGGGATCGCCGGCCTGCGTGAGATCCTTGCAGCCCAGTCCGCCGCTGATGCCGGCGACGACATCGAGGAATTCTTCCGGCTGGACGAGGACTTCCACCGGGAACTCCTGCGCCTCGCGGGGCATGAATCCGCCTGGACCGCGGTCAACTCCGCCAAAGCGCACCTTGACCGGGCGCGCCGGATGAGCCTGCTGGAGACGCGGCCGGTAGCCACGCTGATTGAGCAGCACACGGCTGTGGTGGATGCCCTCGAAGCCAATGACGTTCCCGACGCCGACAGCTGCCTCCGCCTGCACCTGCGCGGAGTCTTCGAGGACGTGCAGCGGATCCAGGAGGCCACACCTGAACTCTTTTCCGACGGCTCGGCCCGCCGCCCCACCCGCCGGAGCGTTGCCCGCCTCGCCTGAGCGCTGATTGTCGGCCCCTCTTGCTAGGTTTGAAGCAGCTGCAAACCAGGTCCTGGGGAACCGTCCTCAGGCCCGGCTGTCCAAATGGGGAGGCCCCGTGTTTCTGCTCGAAGCCGATGCCAGTGCCGGTCCTGGTGCTGCGCCGGACCTGGTGTTCTCCGCGAGCGACCTCGTGGCGGCCAGCGAATGTGAATACCGCACGCTCCGCGTCCTGGACGAGAAACTCGGCCGGGCCGCCAAGGCCGCATTCCCTCCGGACGAGATGCGGGTCCGCGCCGGCGAGCTGGGCGACCGGCACGAGCAGACCGTCCTGGACAGCCTGGTGGCCAAATACGGAATCTGGGATGCCAGCCGCGGGGCGGGCGTCTACTCGCTGGAACGCGGCAACACCCTCCGCGGGGAACTTCAGGCAAAGCACGCCGAAACCGAGCTCGCGCTGCGCTCCGGGGCCGACGTCGTCTTCCAAGCCACCTTCTTCGATAGCGAGTTCCTCGGATATGCGGACTTCCTGGTCAACGAGGCCGCCGGAACCGGGCTGCCGGGCCGGTACGAGGTCTGGGATACCAAGCTGGCCCGGCACGCTAAAGTGGGCGCCCTGCTGCAGCTGGCGGCCTACGGTGACCAGCTCCTCGGGATGGGGCTGGAGCCGTCGCCCGTCGTCACCCTCGTGCTGGGTACCCGCGTGGGTGATGGCTGGTTGCGCAGCAGCCATTCACTGCCGGACCTGCTCCCCGTTTTCCGCGAACGGCGCCGGCGCTTCCGCCAGCTCACCGCCGAACACCGGGAGGGCGGCCGGGCCGTCCAGTGGCAGCAGCCCGGCATCGTCCACTGCGGCCGTTGCGACTACTGCGCAGAACAGGTCCGCCTGCACCGCGACCTCCTCATGGTCGCCGGAATGTCGGTGGTCCAGCGCAGGAAACTCTACGCGGCCGGCATCACCAGCATCGACGAACTCGCCGCCATGCCCGCTGCTGCGGCGAAGAACTCAGTGGCCCGGCTCCGCGCCCAGGCCAGGATGCAGCTGGGGCTCGATGCTGCCGCCGGGTCCCGGACGTTCACCAAGGACGGCGAGCCACACACTGTCTCCTACAGCGTCCTGCCCGAGCACACCATCGGCACGTTGCCGGCCCCGAGTGCCGGGGACATCTTCTTCGACTTTGAGGGCGATCCGCTCTGGCAGGACCCGGCAACAGGAATCTGGGGCATCGAGTACCTGTTCGGTGTGATCGAGGCGCCCGTCGCCGGCGCTGGGGGCGATCCGGTGTTCCGGCCCTTCTGGGCCCATTCCCGGTCCGGGGAACGGAAAGCCTTCCTGGATTTCCTTGAGTACGTGGAGAACCGCCGCAGGAAGTATCCGGACATGCACGTCTATCACTACGCCGCCTACGAGAAGACGGCGCTGCGGAACCTGTCCCTGGCGCACCAGGCGGGCGAAGACACCGTGGACGATTGGTTGCGGCAAGGCCTCCTGGTGGACCTCTACGCCACGGTGAAGCATTCGCTGCGCATCTCCGAGGCGTCCTACTCCATCAAGAAGCTCGAGCCGCTGTACATGGGCGACAACCTGCGGTCTGGGGACGTCAAGGATGCCGGGGCGTCCGTGGTGGCCTACGCGGCCTACTGCGCCGCCCGCGATGCCGGGCACCAGTCCGAGGCGGACGCCGTCCTTGCCTCCATTTCCGACTACAACCAGTACGACTGCCTGTCCACGCTGCGCCTGCGTGACTGGCTGCTGGACATCCAGCCACCGGCTGATTCCGGACTTCCGGTGGAAGCGCGGGAGGAAACGGGGTCCGGAGCCGGTGAGATTGGCGCTGCCACCACGGGACGGGGGGACGCACAGGACGAATCCCCGGAGGAGGACCGGCTTCACGAGTACCTTGCCGGCCTGCCGGACAACCGCCCCTGGACGGACGATGAACGGGCCATTGCGATGGTGGCGGCGGCCACCGGCTACCACCGCCGTGAACGCAAACAGTTCTGGTGGCAGCACTTTGACCGGATGGAGGCTCCCTTGGAGAGCTGGTCCGATCAGCGCAATGTGTTCGTGGTGGAGTCTGCCGAGGTGTCCTCCGATTGGGCACTGGCGAAGCCGCGGGAGCGGATGCGTACCCGGGTGTTGAAACTACGCGGCATCATGACCGAAGGTTCCGACTTCCGCGCGGATTCCACCTGGTGCCGGCTCTACGATTCCCCGCCGCCGGAGGGCATGGCGGCCCCGGATGCGGCGCCGGGAGCCCGGGCGTTCAGCTTTGGGACGCGTATCAGCGACCTGCAGCCTGCGCCGGATAACCCGGCGTACACCCTCATCACCATCGCCGAACGCGAGTCCGGCAAGGTGCAGGCGTACCCGCATCTCCCGGTAGCCCTGACCGAGGACCAACCGCTGGCGACGGTGAGTATCGAGGCCGCGCTTGCGGAGCTTGCCCGGGCCGTGGGGTCCGCGGCTCCCTCACTTCCCGCGCAGCCGGGCCTGGACATCCTTCGCAAACTGCCGCCGCGGTTCCGCACGCTGCCCGGCCCGGTTGAGGTTCACCACGGGGCCGATGGCGCTGCCGATTATGCAGGCGCCATCGCAGTGTCGCTCCGGGACCTGGACCGTTCCTACCTGGCAGTCCAGGGGCCGCCCGGCACGGGCAAGACCGTCGTTGGCGCGCACGTGATCGGCCAACTCGTCGGCGAAGGCTGGAAGGTGGGCGTGGTGGCCCAATCGCACAACGTGGTGGAGAACCTGCTGTGCCGGGCCATCGAAAAGGGCGGAGTGGACCCCTCGCTGGTGGCGAAGAAACTCTCTGCGCCCCACGAGGTTCCATGGAAAGCTACGGCCGACGGCGATGTGGCACGGCTGCTGGAGTCTGCCGGCGGCTGCCTGGTGGGAGGAACGGCATGGACCATGACCGGCAAGGAAGTCCCGACCGGTTCCCTGGACCTGCTGGTGATCGATGAGGCCGGACAGTTCTCCCTGGCCAACACGCTGGCCGTTTCCCGGGCAGCGAAGCGGCTCCTCCTCCTGGGGGATCCCCAGCAGCTCCCCCAGGTGACGCAGGGTGCCCATCCGGAGCCGGTGGATGAATCCGCCCTCGGCTGGCTGGCCGCCGGCCACGCCACCCTGCCTGCACGGTTGGGATATTTCCTGGCTGACAGCTGGCGGATGCATCCGGCCCTGTGTGCTGCGGTGTCAAGGCTCAGTTACGAAAGTAAGCTCCAGTCCGCGCCGGCCGCGTCCCTGCGTGAGCTGGAAACCGTGCCGCCCGGCGTGGAGACCGTATTCGTGCAGCACACCGGAAATTCGACGAGCTCGGCAGAGGAAGCGGCGGAGGTGGTACAGCAGGCACACCGCCACCTGGGCCTGAAATGGACGCCGGGGCCGGAAACCGCGGCCCGGCCGCTGGAGCAGCAGGACCTGCTGGTGGTGGCCGCATACAACGCCCAGGTCCACCTGATCCGCAAGGAACTGGCCGGCGCCGGCCTGCCGGACGTCCGCGTGGGAACGGTGGATAAGTTTCAGGGCCAGGAGGCACCGGTGGTGCTGGTATCGATGGCCTGCTCTGCGGTGGCGGAGGCTCCGCGGGGTGCCGAATTCCTCCTGAACCGGAACCGGATCAACGTGGCCGTGTCACGTGGACAGTGGCGGGCGGTCATCATCCGCGCCCCCGAGCTCACGAACTACATGCCGCACAAGCCGGCTGCCTTGGAGGAACTGGGCGCCTTCATCGGGCTCAGCGTGCCCGGAAGTCCCTGAAGGATCCCTGGGCGTCGGACATGGAGTGGTCCACCCGTTCCACCCGGCCGGGAGCGCGGTCCGAGTTCAGCCAGTCCAGGAGCTTCCCCACCTGGTCCCCGGTGCCTTCGGCAACCAGGGCTACCGAACCGTCGTCGAGGTTCTTCACCTCTCCGGTCAGGCCCAGATCCTCGGCGGCGCCCATGGTCCGGTACCGGAAGCCGACACCCTGCACCACGCCGAACACACGGGCGCTCAAGCGAACCTGGTGAGCCGGCGGCCCGTCGGCGGTTGGTTCTGCGTGGCGTGCCATAGGTAGGCCTCCCCGGCAGCCGCCCTCCCACCTGGGTAGCAGTTGATGTCGTCATATGGGCTCAAAACGACATCTGCTGCTACCCAGTTGGGGGCAATGCCGCTTAGTTGATGGTGATGTCGCGCGTGGAGTGGTTGTAACGGATGGTCACGGTGCCGCCGGGGTGGTGCAGTTCGTGGTTGGGGCCATCGAACGTCCCGAATGCGCCGTAGTTCTCGGTCCACGAGCGGTTGAGCGCGATCTTGAAGGTGTAGTGGCCGGCCGGCAGTTCGGCGCTCTTCTTCCACAGCTGGTCCAGGAAGTCGAACTCCATCTGGGCTTCGTCGTACTGCGGCGCCCAGTTTTCGGGGGCACCCAGGATGGTGTTGAAGTCGCCGGCGACAGCCACGGCCTCGGGCTGCGGGTGCGTCTCCTCGTCCGGACCCTCGAACGGCTCGGCCGCGGCAGGTGCTGCGGCTTCGGCCTTCGCCGGAGCCTTCTTGCGCACGGCCTTCACCACGGGCTCGACGGCGTCTTCGATCGCCTTGGCTGCCTTGCCCACAACGGAGGCAGCCTTCTTGGCCGGCGCCTTCTTCGCGGGAGCCTTCTTTGCCGTTTTGGCGTCATCCTTTGCCGGCACCTCAAGGGTGGCGGCAGCGGCGGACACCGGACGGACGAACCCGGCGGGTGCTGCCGGAACCGGGGTGTCGGCCGGAACGGGAGTGCCGGCGTCGAGCGCGGAAGCGAAGGAGACAGCATCCGGGTAGGCGACAGTGGCACGCATGCCGTCTTCGGTGATGGTCCAGCCCGAGCGGCCCTTGACCAGCCAGCCGGCCTTGACCAGCTTGGCGGTGGCCGAGGTGAGGGTCTTGTGTCCGCGGGGGATCCCGCCGCTGAGCAACTCGGCTTCGTGCTCGTTGAACGGCACTCGTGCCGTGGACTCCGCCAGGACCTGGCCAGCATTCAGCGCATCACCGGACCACACGCCTTCGGTCAGGACATCCAGAACGGTCTTGAGTCGAAGGAAGGTGTTTTCTGCGGTGGACTTGGCCATGATTCCCCTAGTGTGTGAGCGATCCGATGAGAGCATCTTGCCAAGTGCCCGTTAAATCGCGCGACTTAAATTGGTTAACTCTGCGTGTCGTGACCGACTATGAAGCGCAAGTCACAACAACTGAGGCGACGGTCTCGGGTAAGGCCGGCTGCTCGACCATTTCCTGCGTCGGCGCGGGATTCCTCCCGCACGTCCCTGACCCGCCTGCGGGACCAAGTTTAGCCGGAGATTGGGCGGCCGGGACGCGCAAGGCCCGGGTCAGTGCGCCAGTTCCCCGCTGTTCAGTTCCTCCAGCAGCTCGGCCTTGCGTTCTTCGGACGCAAACGACGAGTGGATGGAGTTGGCCGCCAGCCTGGCTTTGTCGAATTCAGAGAGCTCGAACACGACCTCCAGCTGGGCAAAGTTGTCGTCCACGTAGCCGCCGAAATAGGCGGGGTCATCAGAGTTCACGGACACGTTAAGTCCGGCGGCCAGCATGGCCGGCAGCGGGTGGTCGGCCAAGGTATCCACGGTGCGGAGCCGGACGTTGGACAGGGGGCAGACTGTGAGCGGGATCCGCTCGTCCACCAGGCGCTCCACCAGGTCGGTATCGTCCATGCAGCGGATGCCGTGGTCTATGCGTTCCACACCCAGGACGTCCAGGGCTTCCACAACGTACGACGCCGGTCCCTCTTCGCCTGCGTGGGCCGTCAGCCGCAGGCCTGCTTCGCGGGCTTTGGCGTAGAGGCGCTCAAATTTGGCGGGAGGGTTGCCCACCTCCGCAGAATCCAGGCCGATGGCACCGATCGGTGCGTCCATGGCAAGCAGGGCGTCCAGGACTTCGAGGGCCGACTCTTCGGGGAGGTCGCGCAGGAAGGCGACGATCAGGATGGTGGACATCCCAAAGTCCTCCATCGAGGTGGCCAGCACGGATGCTACGCCGTTGACGCAGGTTTCCAGTGAGATGCCGCGGGACAGGTGGGCCTGCGGGTCCAGCATGATCTCGGCATGCCGGACACCGGCGGCCGCCGCACGTTCAAGGTAGGCGTGGGTCATGGCCGCGAAGTCCTCTTCGGTCTGCAGCACGGCCATGTTGGCGTAGTACAGGTCCAGGAATGACTGGAGGTCGGTGAATTCGTACCGCTGGCGCAGCTCGTCAAGATCTGCGTACGGGAGGGTGATGCCGTTGCGTTCCGCGAGGGCAAAGATCAGTTCAGGCTGCAGGGTGCCTTCGATGTGCAGGTGCAGTTCAGCTACCGGCAGGAGCCGGGCCGGGACAGCAGCATTGGATTCTGACACTTCGGTTTCGGGCGCAACGGGCTCACCCTCAAAGTTTTCCATCCGGTCAGGATAATCCCCCATGAGGATTCCCGCCTGCCCGGGCCCCGGAGCCGTGCACCCGGGTGGAGGGCGCCGCAGCCGTCGGTCGCCCTTGCAACTGTCCTTGTCTGGGCTGCGAAGCTCGGCACCTATCTCGATTTGATAACGCCAAGGCTATGTTTTAGCGTGAAATGCATGCCCGTCCGGCGGGCGCATGAATGCCAGGTGCTGCCTTCACCAGAACTGCCCAGCGGCAGCCACCGACGTTGACCTCTATTTGTCAGGGGCGGGCAGTAGCGCGACGATCTTCGGGGACGGAGCCAGCGCTGGTGGCCTTCAGGAGCATCACCACCATGAATAAATCCTCTTTCCGTACTGTCGCGCGCCGTGGAGCCACAGTGGCGGCTATTTCCGTAGCGGGCATCGCCCTGTCCACCGGCGCTGCCAACGCGGCCGCCCCCACGTCAACGTGGGACTCGCTGGCGCAGTGTGAGAGCGGCGGCAACTGGTCCACCAACACGGGCAACGGCTTCTCCGGCGGCCTCCAGTTCACATCCAGCACCTGGCAGGCCTACGGCGGCTCCGGTTCTCCGGCAGACGCCAGCCGCGAACAGCAGATCGCCGTGGCCGAGCGCGTCCAGGCCTCCCAGGGCTGGGGCGCATGGCCGTCATGCTCGTCCCAGCTCGGCCTGAACGGCGGCGGGGGCGCCCCGGCACCCGTGCAGCAGGCTCCGGTCCAGGCGGCCCCCGTCCAGGCCGCTGCCGTCGAAGCCGCACCCGTGGAAGCTGCGCCTGCCGCGCAGGCACCAGCCCGGCACGCTACCTCCGTAGCCCTCAGCGGCGAGACCTACACCCTCGAAGCCGGCGACACCTTGAGCATCGTCGCCGATAAGCTTGGCATTGCAGGCGGTTGGCAGCACCTTGCCGACGCCAACCTGGACACCATCTCGGACCCCAACCTGGTGTTCGAAGGACAGGTGCTCCAGCTCCCCGCATAGCGGGCCCCAAAACCGGTCGGCGATAGACAAATTCCGTTGACCATAGAACGACGCCGGCACGCCCCACAAGGGATGTGCCGGCGTCGTTCTCTTTTATCTTGTGCCTTGGATGCCAAGTCCAGGTGCTGCAGCTTTAGCTGGCGGGAATCTCCCGGACGATGCGCACCTTCCAGGCCGAGTCGTCAGAGGTGTCCAGCAGGGCCACGGTGCCGTGGGCCAGGTTCAGTGCCACCCGCTTGACGGCGAGCAGCTCCAGGTAGAGGTGTTCGTTCATGCGTGCCGGAGTATCGATCATGTACTTCACGGCGTCGCGCACCTTGCGGTAGTTGGCGCTGCGTTCCCGGTGCAGGTGGAGTTCCAGTGCGGAGCGCTGCTTCAGGCGCGGCTCGTGGCGGTTCAACAGCGTCACTGCCGTGTGCACCGCGAGGACGAGGGCCAGTGAGACGGCGTAGATCCACCATCCGCTGGAGAGCAGGAACAGCGGGAGGTTGCCGATGGCCACAAGGGCGATCACCACACGAAGGGCCGCGATGCGGCGCATGGTCCTGGCGACGGTAGCCATGCCGGCGCGGAAACCGTGCTGTTCGTGACGGGCAGCGGCGGGGTCGATGGTGAACTCATCGAGGACCAGGATGCCATTGGCTTCGGGACCGAGCATCAGTCCGTAGCGGGGCTGCACGGGGCGGGAGGCGGGGTTTTCAGCTGAAAATGTCATGAGGTAGCTTCCAAAATGCGGGATGGGTTGGGGGTGATCCTAGTGGGTCGACCTACCGCCAGTATGTAAGCGTCCACTATTTGGACATCCGGCCTGCCTTCCTGTGGCGTCCGGCACTGCAATTGGCACATCAGCAAGGTGCCGTCAGACTGAATGGATGCAAACCTTCCTCCCGTACCCTGATTTCCGGCAGAGCGCCGCTGCACTGGACACCGCCCGGCTGGGCAAGCAGCGGGTGGAGGCCCTCCAGACACTCCGTGCGCTGGTCCTTCCCGGATACGGATGGCAGACCCACCCCGCGATCCGGATGTGGATGGGCTACGTCCCGGCCCTCACCATGTACGGCCTGGCCATGGTGGACGAGTGGATGGAACGCGGCCACCCGGACAACACGCGCGCCAACATCGCCGAGTTCGCCCCGCAGGCCGCCCACCCGGATTACGCGTCGAAGATCCTGCTGCCGCCGTGGCTTGGCGATCCGGATTTCCACCTCAGCCACCGGTCCAAGCTGGTCCACAAGGATTCCAAGTTCTACAGCCCCCTCTTCTCCGACGCGATTCCGGAGATGGACTACATCTGGCCCGAACCCCGGCATGAGTTCCTGCCGCAGGAGCCTGAGGGCGAGATCCTGTGGATCCTCCGGGACCCGCACGCCGAGGTCGATCCCCAGACGCTGGACACCGTTGCGCTGCCGCCCGTGGGCCGGGGCAACGCTGCCGCGGCGGGCGCACCGGGCTCGGACGACGACTACAGCCCCGTGTACCTCGAGGAGAAGTCCCGGCGGCCCTCCAAGCAGTCGCGGAAGGCCGCACCCAAGCCGCAGGCCAAGAAGCCCACCCGCAAGAGGCTCGCGCAGGAAGAGGCCTTTTCCACCCTGCCGGGAAAGACGCCGGTTGCCGTTCCGTTCGAGAAGGGCGCCAAGTTCGCCGTGGGCCAGGTGACGGGCCGGCCCATCACCTTGGACGACGGCCGGTTCGGCAGGCATTTCACGGTCACCGAGATCATCGACCGCTCCGCGTTCGCCTACCCGGCGCTCCTGCAGGACCCGCGCGTCTTCTTCCCGGTGGAGGCACCGTAACCCATGACGATCCTTTTGGCCGGCTGCGGCGATCTGGGCACGGAGGCCGGGCTTCGGTTCGCCGGCCTGGGCCACCGCGTGGTCGGCTGGCGCCGCTCCCCCTCCAAACTTCCGGCAGCCATCGACGGCGTGGCGGCTGACCTGAGCTCCGCCCAACTGCCTGCGGTCCCGGCGGACACGTCCGTCGTCGTCATTGCAGTGGCCGCCGACGCTCCCAGGGAAGACGCGTACCGCGCCGCCTATGTGGACGGCGTGGCCCACGTGCTGGATGCTTTGGAGCGCGACGGCGTGATCCCCCGCCGGGTGCTTTTTGTCTCGTCCACCGCTGTGTACGGCGACGCCGGCGGCGGCTGGGTGGACGAAGGGACGCCGCCGGAACCGGGCGGTTTCTCCGGCCGGGTTTTGGTGGAGGCTGAGGACCTGCTGCGTTCCAGGCTTGCGGGTTCCGGTACCGCTGCCGTGTCCCTGCGCCTCGGCGGTATCTACGGTCCCGGCCGGACGAGGCTGATCGACCAAGTGCGGAGCGGCTCAGCGGTGATATCGCAGGATATCCGGTACACGAACCGCATCCACCGCGACGACGCCGCGGCCGCCTTGGTGCATCTCGCCACCATGGCGGACGAACCGGCGCCGGTCTACGTGGGAGTGGACGACGACCCTGCCGATATGGGCTCCATCCTCCGCTTCCTGGCCGCAGAACTGGGCCTGCCCGAACCCGAAGTGGGTGACGCAGGCCCCGCGCGCGCCGGCAACAAGCGCTGCTCCAACAAACTTCTTCGCGGGACCGGCTTCACCTTCGCGTTTCCCAGCTTCCGGGAAGGGTACAGGGAAGTCCTGGCCGGGAACGGGGTACGGCACCCCTAAGCCGCCCGGGGTGGAGACGGGGCCAGGAGTTCGGGCCGGCGGTGTCCCCTACTGCTTCGCCCCGTTTAGGCTTCAGCCATGACTGTTCCACCTCCCGGCGGTGGTCCGCATGCGGCGCGGCCCGCGGACTGCCAGTGGCCCCACCCGCCAGGGCTGCCCGCTCCCGTGCTCTCCGACCAGCGCTGGCTGGACGCCGTCTTCCTGCACTGGCGCATCGACGTGTCATTGGCGGCGCGGTTCATGCCGGCGGGAGTCCGGCCGGACGTCTTTGACGGCAGTTCCTGGATGGGCCTGATTGGGTTCCGGATGGAACAAGCCGGGGTGGGGCGCGGGCCCGGCATCCCCTATCTGGGGAGCTTCAACGAGGTCAACGTTCGGCTCTATTCACGTGAACCGGACGGGACGCGCGGCGTGGTGTTCCTGAGCCTGGACGCCAACAGGCTGCCAGTGGTGATGGCCACCCGGGCAGTGGGGATCCCTTACGTCTGGTCAAGGATCCGGCGCTGGCCAGCTTTTCCTGTGGGTGCCGGTGGGCTGCAACTGAGCCCGCCAGGGGCCGGAACCACGGTTTCGGACGGCGGGACCTTCCCGGTGGGTTACTCGGTACGCCGCTTCGGCGGTGCACGGGTCGGCAGCGATTTCGCTGTTGTTCCCAGCCTTGGCGCGGCGGCGGCAGACCCGTTGTCTGTCTTCCTGACGGCACGGTTCGGCATGCACGGCCGCTTCTTCGGCCGGACCGCCTTCATCCCCAATACGCACAGCCCCTGGCCCCTCTTTGACGCCGCTGTCCATACGCTGTCGGACGGGCTGGTTGAGTCTGCGGGGATCCGGGTGGAAGGACCGCCCGAGTCCATTCTCTACTCACCGGGTGTACAGACGAGGTTCGGCAAGCCGCGCCTGCTGGGAAGCCAGCGTCCGGGGTAGACCGCTAGAGCGTACTCCCCTGCGGATCCTCCCCGGGGGTGTCCTGCCAGCCCCGGCCGTCCGTGAAGGTGGCAACGAGCGTGCCAACGCCAGTCCCCAGCGACTGCGAGGGATCAAAGTACAGGGCTGCCTCGGAGGCGCGACTGTGCGAGATCAGTTGTTCAGCCTCGAGTTTCGCTTCGGGGACCGTGGCGCCCACGATGCTGGTGCGGGCTGGCAGTTCCGAGGAGTGGACCACCTCGGCGCCGGTCTGGGCCAGCGGAATGGTGGTGCCGGGATTGATCTCATCATGGGGAAACTCAAACTCGGCGTCGCTGGATGCGGCAGGGATCGTGTACTCCAGGAAATAGGTCATGGACCCACCCTTGCAGAAAGCTGCCCCGCCCGAAAGCCCACCGCTCCACCGCTCCACCGGCCAGTGCCAGGGCAACCCCGGGTCACCGGAGGGGCGCACCCTATTTCCCGAGCCCGGCCCGGCGCAGCGCCTCGGCCATTGCAGTGTTTACGGGTGCAGCCTGCGGAGCAGAACCACGGCCGCCGGAGCCGCCGGCCGCATTCGGGTTTCGACCTCCCCCGTTCTTGCCACCCTGGCCTCCGCCGGCATTCCGTTCGCCTTGCTTCGCGGCACCGGGACCGCCCCTGCGGGAATCCGATGCCTTGGCGCCTCCTGCAGGCGAACCCGTGAGGCGCTGCCCACCGGCGCCCGTACCGCGGGGAGCCTGTCCGCGCGGGCCAGGTTCGTCGTCGAGCCTTAGCGTCAGGGAAATTCTCTTGCGGTCAGGATCCGCTTCCAGCACCTTGACGCGCACCACCTGGCCGGACTTCACCACTTCGCGGGGATCGGACACGAAGCGGTTGGACAGGGCAGATACATGGACCAGGCCGTCCTGGTGCACGCCCACATCCACAAACGCCCCAAAAGCTGCCACGTTGGTGACCGTACCCTCGAGGACCATGCCGGGTTTCAGGTCGGAAATCTTTTCAATGCCTTCGGAGAACGCGGCAGTGGTGAACGCCGGGCGCGGGTCACGGCCCGGCTTGTCGAGTTCGGCAAGGATGTCCGTCACGGTGGGCAGGCCGAAGGTGTCGTCCACAAACTCGCGCGGATCCAGCGACGACGCCGGCGCCGTGCCTGCCGCCACCAGGATCTTCCGGGCCACCGCGTAGGACTCCGGGTGCACGCTCGAGGCGTCCAGCGGTTCCTCTCCCCCGGTGATCCGGAGGAACCCGGCGCACTGCTCAAAGGCCTTGGCACCCAACCGCGGCACTTTCTTGAGGTCCGAACGCTTGCCGAATGGGCCGTTGTCGTTTCTGTAGGCCACGATGTTTTCACTGAGCAGGGGCCCGACGCCGGCCACACGGCTCAGGAGCGCAGGCGAAGCGGTGTTGACGTCCACGCCGACGGCGTTCACGCAGTCCTCCACCACCGCGTCCAGGCTCCGGTCCAGCTTTGATGCCGTGACGTCGTGCTGGTACTGGCCCACGCCGATGGACTTGGGATCGATCTTCACGAGTTCCGCGAGGGGGTCCTGCAAACGCCGGGCAATAGACACGGCGCCACGCAGCGAAACATCCATGCCGGGAAGCTCGGCGGCGGCGAGTGCCGAAGCCGAGTAGACGGACGCTCCAGCTTCGGAAACCACCAACTTCTGCGGCTTCCGATCCACGTCCGGAAGGAGCTTGATCAGCTCGGCGGCGAGCTTGTCCGTCTCCCTGGACGCGGTTCCGTTACCGATGGCTACGAGTTCGACGGCGTGCTGCCGCGCCAGCTTTACCAGCGACGCCAACGCTTCATCCCATTTCCGAGCCGGGGCATGGGGATACACGGTGTCCGTGGCGACGACCTTGCCGGTACCGTCCACCACCGCCACCTTCACGCCGGTGCGCAGCCCCGGGTCCAGGCCGAGTGTGGGGCGGTTGCCCGCAGGCGCAGCCAGGAGGACATCCCGGAGGTTCGCGGCGAACACCCGCACTGCTTCGTCCTCGGCCGCCGCGAACATCCTGCCCCGCAGGTCTGCGGTGAGCCTGGCCAGCACCCGGGATTTCCATGCGACCTGGGCGGTCTGCATCAGCCACGCATCGGCAGGCCGGCCGCGGTGGGCGA
The DNA here is from genome assembly GCF_050038305.1 of Pseudarthrobacter sp. 1G09. Lineage (NCBI taxonomy): Bacteria > Bacillati > Actinomycetota > Actinomycetes > Micrococcales > Micrococcaceae > Pseudarthrobacter > Pseudarthrobacter sp. 1G09. The sequence goes on along the minus strand of NZ_CP188306.1, from coordinate 1,201,936 downwards.
CCCCGAGATACCTTGCCACTGCGGACTCGTAGCGTGCCCGCGAGGCGGCCAGGGCGTCGTCGTCCGCGGGATCCGCCTCGGCGAGGTCGAGTTCAAGGACGCCGTCTTTCTCCCCCCGCAGCAGGGCGAGCACACGATGGGACGGCATTCCTGCGGGCGCCTGGGTGAAGTCGAAGTAGTCCGCGAAGTTCTGGCCGTCCGCCTCCTTGCCCTTTTTCACGCGTGACACCATTCGGCCCTGCGTCCAGAGCCGCTCGCGGAGCGTGGCCGCGAGATCGGGGTCCTGGGCGACGCGTTCCACGAGGATGGCGCGGGCGCCGGCGAGGGCGCCGGCGGCGTCGCCGATGGCGTGTTCGGGGTTGAGGTACTTGACGGCCTCGCGCTCCGGATCGAGCTCGTGCCGCTTCACGAGCGCGTCGGCGAGCGGCTCGAGCCCTGCTTCGCGCGCTATCTGTGCCTTCGTGCGGCGCTTGGACTTGAAGGGCAGGTAAATATCCTCCAGCCTGGACTTGGTGTCCGCTGCCAGGATGGCCTTCTTCAGTTCCGGTGTCAGCTGGCCCTGGGCCTCGATGGCTTCCAGGACCGCGCGACGGCGGTCGGCAAGTTCCCGGAGGTAGCGCAGCCGCTCTTCCAGGTCGCGAAGCTGGCCGTCATCCAGCGTTCCGGTGGCTTCCTTGCGGTACCGCGCGATAAACGGGACCGTTGACCCGCCGTCAAGCAAGTCGACGGCAGCTTTCACCTGCCAGGGTTTGACGCCAAGCTCCTCGGCAATCTGTGCGTAGATGGCGTCGTCCGGCTGCTGTGCTGCGGGCTTGGAAGGGGCTTGCGGCTGTTGGGTCACCAGAACATCTTGCCTTACCCGCCAGGTGCGCTCCACCGGCGGCAGAAGCCGGCGCGCTTCCTCAGATGGCGCGTTGGAGGGGGCGTTCGCCGGGACGCGCAGCGGGTAAGGGTATTCCGCTCCCGTCCGCGAAGTGCTGTAGTTGATATGCCGTCTTAGGCCATTAATGCTCGAGGAAGAGGCCGCCATGAAAGAACTGCTGATTGTGTTTCAGGAAGGGTTCGAGGAGGCCAACATCACCCTGACGGTCAACGGCAAGCAGGTGTGGCGTGACGTGGATGTATCCACCAATCCCATCCTCGGGATCGCCTCTGAGGTCTCGGTGGAGCTGCCGGCGAAGGGTTCCCAGGTGGGCGTCGAGGTGACCAACCGCGGACTGAAGGCGATTACAAAGGTGAGCGGAAAGCCTAAGAGCGTGCTTGTCTCCATCCAGGAAGACAGGCTCGTAATGAAGGAAGGAACGGGCCGCGAGGCCTTCCTGTAGCCCCGGAACCTGCCCTTGTTTCGCTGCCGAAGGAGGCCTGGTAAAAATCAAATCGTTGGAGTAGCATCTGATCACCGCCGGCTTCCAACGGGGTCCGGCGGGCCAAAAATCCGTGTAGGCCGGGGGGTCGTCGGATGGCTTCCGGTTTTTCGCGGCCGGGACAGCACACCGTGCAGCAGCAGATGAGGGCGGCACCCAATCATGGGTGCCGCCCTCATCGCATGTTGTCGTATGGCTGCTACGAGTTGCTGTCCTGGTAAACGGGGTAGTCCGTGTAGCCCTCTGCGCCTGTGCTGTAGAACGTGCTGGCGTCCGGTTCGTTGAGCGGCAGGCTTTCCTTCCAGCGCCGGGCGAGGTCCGGGTTGGCGATGGCGGGCCGGCCCACCACCACTGCGTCTGCATGGCCGTCAGCCACGAGGCTCACTGCCTCTTCCCTAGTGGTCACCACGCCGAAGCCGGTGTTCACCAGGAAGGGTCCGCCGAAGCGGGTGCGGAGGTCCTGCACCAGCTGGCCGGTGGGCTCGTGGTGGAGGACGCTGAGGTAGGCGAGGTTGAGCGGGGCGATGCTGTCCACGAGCACTTCATAGGTGGCGCGGACGTCTGCCGCGTCCGTCTCGGCGATGCCCTGGACGTTGTGCTCGGGCGAGATGCGGATGCCCACACGGTTGGCACCGACTGCTGCCACAACGGCGTTTACTGTTTCGATGACGAAGCGGGCACGGTTTTCGGGTGAACCGCCGTAGCTGTCAGTCCGGATGTTGGAGTTCGGGGCCAGGAACTCGTGCAGGAGGTAGCCGTTGGCGGAGTGCAGCTCGACGCCGTCGAATCCGGCCTCAATGGCGTTGAGGGAGGCGTTGACGAATTCCTGGATGACCATGGGAAGTTCGTCAGTGTCCAGGGCACGCGGCACCGGGTACGGCTGCTTGCCGGCCGGCGTGTGGACAGTTCCTTCCACGGCAACGGCGCTGGGCGCTACGATTTCCGCCCCGCCCGTGATGTCCTGGTGCGAAACGCGTCCGCCGTGCATGATCTGGGCGAACATGCGGCCGCCCTCTGCGTGAACGGCGTCCGTGACCTTCTTCCAGCCTGCAACCTGCTCCGGGGTGAAGATTCCGGGCTGACCGGCGTACGAGCGTGCACCAGCACTCGGGTGGGTTCCTTCGCTGACGATCAGGCCGAGCGAGGCGCGCTGGCGGTAATGCTCGACGACGAGCGGCCCCGGGACGCCTGCCTCGCCGGAGCGGACGCGCGTCAGCGGCGCCATGACCAGACGGTTGGGGAGCTCAAGTTCGCCGAGGGTGAGGGGGGAAAACAGCATGCGCGTTCCTTTCGGGGGCTGAAGGCTTACTCTTTCTGCCAACTACGAAGCGCATGCAACTATTCCGGATGCGAGGCGAATCACAGAACTGCTGCCCTGCCGCTGCGGAATGGGACAAATTCGGCAGCGCTTGGACTGTGCTGTCAGCGGGCCGAACCGGGGCAGCCTTGGCCTTGTGGGTTGGTGTTGCAGTCGTCTGCGTAGTTCCGGGTGAGGGACCGCCAGACGCTGATGGTCTGTGGTGGGGCGCTGAACTGCCCTTGGCCGGGAATCGGCAGGGCGGGGCCGTTATTGACGGAGTACGTTCCCTGGAACGACGTGGTCAGCACTACCTGGAAATCACCGGTAGCGCCGTACGCGTGGCTGGTCCGGGTCTTTTCACCCCACCGGTCCTGCGGCAGCGGGCCGCCCATCGAGGATTGCGGTCCGAAAACAGTGCCGTCGCCGTAGTTCCACGTGTATTGCACCGGGGTGGCGACCACATGGACTTGCTGGCCGAACATCGTGATGTCGAACTGCTGCTCCACGGACTCCGCATAGAAGTTGGTTTCAGCTCCGCGAAGTGTGTGGGGACTCGGCTGTGCTGTGACAGATCCAGCGCTCACTGGCAGGTTTTGGAACTCCCGCTGGATGTCCGCCGCGATGCGGGGCAGCAGGTCCTCAGGCCTGGCGTCGTAAAGGCAGGTGGGGCCGGAGTGCGACGCCCACACAGCACCGGGAACGCCGCGGGGACGGGAGAGCCACATGACAGGAATCCCTTCTTCACCGTCAGGGCCGTTCTTGCATTCCAGCTGGCGGGCCAGGCACGGGGTGTCGAAGTCTCCCCCACCGAGGTGGCATTGGAGCTCGTATTTGTATTCGTAGGGGTCCGAAATGACAGTCCCTGGATTAGCGGCGCCTATGTCTCCAGAAACCGGGTCTTTCTCCCACGCACCCACGTCGACACCCGCATTACCGAAGCCTGAGTCAACGCCTGTTTCCGCGATGGCTGGGGAATTCGAGTTGAATGCCAAAGCTAGTACCAGCAGAGCAATAGTTGCGACCCTCGCCCGAAGTCCCGTGAACATTAGCGAAGTGGGTGCAGTCCGTTAACACGCCAACCTGAGTCCACAAAGTCCACCAACAGTACATTGCCTGTATTCGACGGCTTGGTGGCTTCACGGAATTCAGCACCGCCAGGTTGGTAGTAGGTGATGGTGTCCTGCAGAACTTGAATAACTACTTGGTAGTTCCCGTCCGACGCCTTTTCGAAAGTTGTGCTTGCTGCAGGTACGGCGAGCTTCCCTCCGGCAAGCCAACGTCCGTCCTGGTAGTTGGTTGTCAAGGATTTGATGATGTTGTTGCAGTACTGGCAATCTGGCGATGTCATCGCTTGCACTGTTGAGACATCTCCGGTCTGATACGCGAAATTGAGGTGCTGAAACCAGTACTGGGTAAAAGCCTCTGCGCCCTCCTTCGTCTCCGTCTTCGCCACCTCCGGCAGCACTGGGACGGGGACGTTTTGGGCGGGGCCCGACGCATCGGCGGGCTTGTACACGGCGCTGTGAGTGGGAGTCGGCGTAGGCGTAACGCTGGGAGACGCCGACTGGGAAGCCGTGGGCGAGCCTGTTCCCGGATCCGCCGGCGCTCCGCCGGAGCAGCCAGCCATCAGAAGCGCTCCGGCAACCACAAGAACAGCCGCACCGGACCGAGGGCCAAAGGACGTACGAACGTTGCGCGAGGTCATGGGCCGCTATTCCCCCAGTAGTTTCAAGACGGCTTGCTCCGGACAGTGATTCAAGGGTAGCCCAGGTCACATCTCGGCGATAAGAGTTATCCACAGGCATCCGCCTCCGGTTCTACCACCCCGCCAGGCCGCGCGGAAGGCGCACGGAAAAGCCGGTGCCCCCAGGCACCGGCTTCCCCCAACTGCTGACAGCCCCAAACCACTGGGCTCCAGGACGGCTACTTCTGCGCCGGAAGCACCAACTCCCCTGTCTTGTCCGTGGACAAGGCGAGCGAGGAAACGTACTGCGGGCCGCCGTCGGGCGCGTCCTGTGCCGAGCGCACCATGTCCGGGCGCTCGAACTCCAGACCGGTCACGTGGCAGGTGAGTTTCGCGTCGCTGGGGTTGCCGTCGGCGTCGAACATGGGCAGGTCAATGCCGTCGTCGGTCCGGCGGAGGTAGTACCGGCCGCGGGTCAGGACCGCGAGCGCAGGCGGCAACACCAGCGCCAGGCCGACAGCGAAGATCGGCGAGTACGGCTGGATGCCGGACCCAAAAGCACCGAAGAACACAGCGATGGAAACGCCCGCGGACACCAGCATCGACACAAACCCCACCGGGTTCACGGCGTACAGCATGCCCCGGCGGAACTCGGGCACCTTCGGGGAGATCTTGAGCAGGTACTTGTTGATGGCGATATCGGAGGCAACCGTGACCACCCAGGCCATGGCGCAGTTGGCGTAGAAGCCGAGGATGGTGTTGAGGAAGTCGAACATGTTGGCTTCCATCAGGACCAGGGCGATCAGCAGGTTGACCACCACGAACACCATCCGGCCCGGGTAGGTCTTGGTGATGCGGGTAAAGCTGTTGGTCCACGCCAGCGATCCGGAGTACGCGTTGGTGACGTTGATTTTGATCTGCGAAATCACCACCAGCACCACGGCCAGGGTCATCGCCAGCCATGCCGGCATCATCTCCTGGTACACGCCCAGGAACTGGTGCACAGGCTCGTTGGCGGTGGCCGAGGCGGCGGGGTCGAGCGTGGCGATGAGGTAGATGGCGATGAAGAGGCCCACGATCTGCTTGATGGCGCCGAAGATCACCCATCCCGGCCCGGCCAGGATGACGGCCCGCCACCAGGCCGCGCGGTTGGCGTCAGTGCGCGGCGGCATGAACCGGAGGTAGTCGATCTGCTCGGCGATCTGCGCCATCAGGGACAGGCACACGCCGGCCGCGAGCATCACGGAGGCCAGGTTCGGGCCGCCGTCGCCGGATTCACCGGTATACGCAAAGAAGCTGTCGATGCTCTCCGGATGCGAAATGAGCAGGTACCCCACGGGAACAACCATCAGGAGCAGCCACAGCGGGGTGGTCCACACCTGCAGCTTGGCCAGGGTGTTCATCCCGTAAATGACCAGCGGGATGATGATCACGGTGGACGCCGCGTACCCCAGCCACTGCGGAATCCCCAGGCCCAGCTCCAGCCCCTGGGCCATGATGGAGCCCTCCAGCGCGAAGAAGATGAACGTGAACGTGGCAAAGATGACGTTGGTGACCACGGATCCGTAGTAACCGAAGCCGGAGCCGCGGGTGATCAGGTCCAGGTCGATGTTGTAGCGGGCCGCGTAGTAGGCCAGCGGGAAGCCGGTGGCGAAGATGATCACCGCGGCCACCAGGATGCCGAAGATCGCATTCACCGTGCCATAGGAAATCCCGATGTTCGCGCCGATCGAGAAGTCCGCCAGGTAGGCGATGCCGCCCAACGCGCTGGTGGCCACCACGCCTGCGCTCCATTTGCGGTACGAGCGCGGGGCGAACCGAAGCGTATAGTCCTCCAGGCTCTCCTTGGTGGCGTTCAGCGCTGCAGCGTTTCCCGCGGTCGGAGTCGCCGTGGATCCGCCGACGACGGCGGTGCCGGGCGGTGCGGCAGGCTCCAGCAGTTGCGTGGATTCTGAGTCGTGGCTCATGGGCGTGCGTCGCTTTCGTTCGGAGTTCGAGGTCTGCGAGAGACGCTATCCAGCCGAAAAGACAGTCCCATCACGTTCCTGTTTCCGGGGTGTAAAGCCTTGACTGCTCCAGTCAACAATGGACGGGCAGGCTACTTGTTGCCACCCCACAAAAACGGCCGGCACCCCTGGAACTAGCGTCGGAAGGGTACGTTCCGCGAGACAAAGGACAACCTATGACTGCCACCGTCCACAACTGGCCCATTCTCGAGACAGCCCGCGCCCAGGTCCTGGAGCGGGGCACCGGCCTCACCGAAGACCAGCTGGTGGAGGTCCTCACCCTCCCGGACGAAGCACTGCCCCAAGCTTTGGAGCTGGCGCACCAGGTCCGGCTTCGGCATTGCGGCGAGGACGTGGAGGTTGAAGGCATCGTCTCCATCAAGACCGGCGGCTGCCCGGAAGACTGCCACTTCTGCAGCCAGTCCGGGCTCTTTGACAGCCCCGTCCGCGGCGTCTGGCTGGACATCCCGGAGCTGGTCAAGGCCGCCAAGGAAACTGCGGCCACCGGTGCTACGGAGTTTTGCATTGTGGCCGCCGTGCGCGGCCCGGACATCAAGCTCATGAACCAGGTGAAGTTCGCCATCGACCGGATCAACGGGGAAGTGGACATCAACATTGCGTGTTCCTTGGGCATGCTCACCAAACGGCAGGTGGACCAGCTCGCCGGCTGGGGCGTCCACCGCTACAACCACAACCTCGAAACCGCCCGCAGCTTCTTTCCGCAGGTGGTCACCACGCACACGTATGAGGAACGGCTTGAGACCTGCACCATGGTGAAGGCCGCAGGCATGGAACTGTGCTGCGGCGCGCTCCTGGGAATGGGCGAGTCACTGCACCAGCGGGCGGAACTCGCCGCCCAGCTTGCTGCACTGGACCCGCACGAGGTGCCGCTGAACTTCCTCAACCCCCGGCCCGGCACGCCGCTCGAAAACCAAGACATCATGGACGGCAAGGATGCGCTACGGGCCATCGCCGCCTTCCGCCTCGCCATGCCCCGAACGGTCCTGCGCTACGCCGGCGGACGCGAGCTCACGCTTGGCGATCTGGGCACCCGCGAAGGGCTCCTTGGCGGTATCAACGCCGTCATCGTGGGCAACTACCTCACCACCCTGGGCCGCCCCGCCACCGCCGACCTCAACCTCCTGGTGGACCTCAACATGCCCATCAGGGAACTGCAGAAGACCCTGTGAGCCCGATCCCGGCCGGTGCCTCCCCCGATGCTGCCGCCCTGTACTGCGGTCACTGCGGCGAGCCCCGCGAAGAGAACGTCCGCTACGCTCGCCGCGGCGACGGTGACCACCGTAGAAAGGACATGGACGACGGCGGGACCGCGCCGGCGTCGTCCGCCCACCTGCGTTGCGCGTCGAGGCTGCACCTGGAACCGCCGCGGTTCTGCGGCCAGTGCGCGCGCCGCCTGAAGGTCCAGGTCACACCGCTGGGCTGGTGGGCCGCCTGCTCACGGCATGGCGTCATTACCTGTCCTGACACCACACCGTGAAAAAGCGGCCACCACCCCCTAGCGCTTTTCTACAACCAGTAGAAGAATGGCTGCATGATGTTTGAACACGCAGATGGGCAACCCATTCTCGAACTCACCGACGAGCAATCCTGGGAACTCCTGGAGGGAACCAAGCACGGCAGGCTGGTGGTTTCCGTTGCGGGCGAACCGGACATTTTCCCGGTCAACTACGTCACGGCGGACCGAAAGATCTACCTGAGGACCGCCCCGGGCAACAAGCTGGCACAGCTGACCATCAACTCCAAGGTGCTCTTCGAAACAGACGGCATCCTCTCGGACCAGGCGTGGTCCGTGGTCCTCCGCGGCAGTGCGCGCGTGCTGAGCAACTCGGCGGAGCTGGAAACCGTGGAGGCTCTGGGGCTGAAGACCTGGGTTCCCACGCTCAAGGACTTCTACGTGGAGATCGAGCCCAGCTCCGTCAGCGGGCGGCACTTCAACTTCGGAGAGCAGCCCGAACGGGAAATCTAGGCGCTCCTAGGCTGGAAGCATGGCGGACAGACTCACTCCCGAGCAACGCAGCTGGAACATGTCCCGCATCCGGGGCAAGAACACCAAGCCCGAGCTCCTGGTGCGCCGGCTCCTACACGCCAAAGGCTACCGTTACCGGCTCCATGGCGCCGCAGGCGGGGGCAAGCTGCCAGGCAACCCGGACCTCGTGTTTGCCGGCCGCCACAAAGTCATCTTCGTCAACGGCTGCTTCTGGCACTTCCACGACTGCCGCGTCGGCCAGCACGCTCCCAAAGCCAACGCGGGCTTCTGGGCCGATAAGCGCACCCGCACCAGGGAACGCGACGCCGCGCAGCGCCGCAAACTCGAGGACGCCGGCTGGGAGGTCCTCACGCTCTGGGAATGCGAACTCAAAGACAGCGCCGCGCTCGAATCACAGCTGGTGCGGTTCCTTGAAACCCAGCAGCGGACTTGAGTTAATCTTTATGCTTTGGGCGCGGCCTTCTTGAGACCTGCCCGGGAGGATGGGAAAGTGCCCCGGCCGGGAGCACATCCCCGCCACATGCCGGAGCTGCCTCATCCCCACTTTCCCGCTAAGTCCTCCGGGCCGCCAGGGCGGACTTGAAAGCGGCCGCAGAGGCATCGCTGCTGTTGATGCGCCAGTCGGTTTCCTTCTGGAGGTGGAACCAGACGAAGCCCATCACGTCCGGTTGCGCGGAAAGGTAGGACACCAGCGCCGTATTCCAGGAGGCCTTGGAACCGCCCAGCTCGCTGGACGCCACCTCGGCAATCAGGATGGGTTTGCCCGCCGCGAGCCCGCGCAACTGGGCAATGCCTGGGCCAAAAAGGTCCTGCGGCGCCACCCAGCTGCTCCACGACTGGGAGGTGCCCCAGTTGTAGCCGTCCAGGGCAACAATGTCCACGTAGCCCGCACCAGGATAGAGCCCGGCAAGGTCAGTGGAACCCCAATAGGGAACGTTTGGAGACCATACCCACTGGACGTTGCCTGCACCGGTGGACGCCACGACGTCATGGACGTGGCGCCAGGCCGCAACATAGTCCCCGGCCTGGTTCCCGTTCACGCCCTCCGCCCACGGGTACCAGTTGCCGTTCATTTCATGGGCGAAGCGCAGCATCACGGGTTTGCCCCAGGACGTGAACGCCTTGCCCCACTCAAGGATCCTGGCGTCGAAGTCGCCAGCAGCTATCCGGTCCAAGGCATAGGCCGGCTGATCCACTCCGCCGCCCCAGGCCCACGGCTCCCACGTGACCAATGGCGTGGCGCCCCGTGCCTGGACGGCGTCCAGCTCGGCCAGCGGCGGCGCCTGGAGGAAGTCCTTGTAGGAAAGCACCATGGTGGGGTTCTCCCCCGCGAGGGTTGCCACGTCATCGAGTTCCGCCGTAGCGAGGGGTCCCCCTGCGGTGGCAGCGCCGAACCGGAGGAGTGCGTTGCTGGCCGGTGGTGGCTGCGGGGCGGCAGCCTGAACGGCGAAGAGGGCGGACGCCTTCACGGACGAGGTCTTGGCAGTCACGGTGACGTTGCCGGTGGACCCGGACGGAATGGTCACCCCCGTACTGAAGGCGCCAGTGGAACTGGTCTTGAAAGCGAACGTGGCCGACCCGATGATCACCGTTCCGGTGGTGGCGGCCTTAAACCCGGTCCCGGCCACCGTCACGGCGGACCCCGCCGGCCCGGACGCCGGACTCAACGCAATTTGTGCTGCCGGAGCGGCGGCTGCCGCGGCCGGTTGAACAGCCGCAAGAACCAGGCCGGCTCCCACGAACGCAGCAATGACTAACCTCTTCAACGATTTTGCCAACACAACCCATCCCCAGCTGACGGGCGGCCACGGCCGCAAGGTTTCAGTGCGGAAAGCACTGGCTCAAGTATTGGGTGCGGAAGCCGCAGTGTCATCAAGAAACCCACAATTCTTCCTCGAAAGGGTGCCGCCCCCGGGCGCCGGTCCTAACCTGAAACTGCACGCCCGCCCCACTCCGATGATGCGCTGCCGGACTGAAAAACGTCGGCTGAAAGGAACTCCGTGAGCCCCTCGGATGACGCCCCCCTGCCGCTGGTGGACCAGTCAGTGCTGGACCGTCTCCGGGACGAACTCGAAGAAGACGGGGGCTACAGCAAGGTGTTCGTGGGGAACTTCATCGAGTGCCTGCCCCAGCGGCTCAGCAAGCTGCGGCTGGCCCTGACCACCGGAGACCTGGAGGGCTCCGTGGACGCTGTCCTGAGCCTGAAGACCTCCAGCCAGATGGTGGGTGCGGAACGGCTGGCGGGACTGGCAACGAATCTGGAAAGCGAAATCCGCACCGGGGCACGCGCGGCGGACGCCGCCGTCGTACTTCCCCACCTGGCCGCCGCTTTCCTGCGGAACATCACCCAATGCAGCCGCCAGACCACGCACCGCCTGCAGGCTCAGTGCGCGATGGGCGCCAGCCTGTAACCTACGCCGCGGACGGTCTGCAGCCAGCGCGGCTGCTGCGGCGAGTCGCCCAGCTTCTTCCGCAGGTTGCCCATGTGGACCTCCACGGACCGTTCGTCCGCCTCGCTGATGTAGCTCCCGACGTCGTAGTCTTCGTCCCGCAGCCGGCGCACCAGGTCCGACTTGGTCCGGACAGTCCGCCCGGCTTCCAGCAGCGCGTGCAGGAGTTCGAATTCCGTGCGGGTCAGGTTCATTTCCGTGCCGTCCACCAGCACGGTCCGGGAGGCGTAGCTGAGCTCGAGCCCGTTGTGGCTGTAGTTGCCCCGTTCCGGGTGGCTACCGGACTCTGCCGGGATCTCGGCGGGGGCGTCCGCGGGTTCGGAGGCGGAACGCGGGCGCCGCATCATGGCCGCCACCCGGGCACGGAGTTCGCGCGGCCGGAAAGGCTTGGTGAGGTAGTCGTCGGCGCCGGACTCAAGCCCTATAAGGGTGTCCAGCTCCTCCGTGCGGGCCGTGAGCATCACGATATAGGCATCGGAAAATTCGCGGATCTGCCGGGAAACCTCGAATCCGTCGATGTCCGGCAAGCCCAAATCCAGGGTGATGACATCAGGGCTGATGGTTTTGGCCACCAGGACACCTTCTGCGCCACTGCTGGCTACTGTTACATCAAATCCGGCTTGGGTCAGCACCGTGCGAACCAGTTCCCGGATGTCGTGGTCATCCTCGATGACAAGTCCCACACGTGCATCACTCATAGCGCCCCCTCAGCAGCCAACGTCAGAAGTATAGCTGGCTGCGGATATCCTGCTGGTATGGTCTCGCACGCGCCCGCCCGAATGTCCCAGGTCAATGGCTAACCCGGTGGCATGGTCGTCGGGAGGGTTGCGCTTTTTCCGGCGCCAGTTCCACGAGTACAGCCTGCGGGACCGCGTGGCCATGAGCCAGATGCCGCTGTTCATCACCACGCTGCTGACCATGTTCCTGGTGTGGGCCTTCTTCCCCGGAACAATGGGCAATCCGCTCTTCGCTGCGTTCGTCATCTCGCAGCTCGTGCTGATGGGTCTCTGCTACGTCATCCCGTGGGAGCGTCTTCCCTTCACGAGTTTCCTGATCATTCCCTTGCTGGATTTTGTCTCCATCGCGGTGGGCCGGGAGGGCGGGCAGGACAGCCTCACCGGCATCAGCCTGCTGGCTGTCTTCCCGGTGATCTGGCTGTGCGCCTCCGGGTACTATCCCAAGGCTGCCCTGTGGCTGTCGTTCCTGGCACCGCTGGCCATCATCTGGGTTCCGCTGCTCCTGAAAGGGAGCGTCACGGCCCAGGACCTCACCCGGTCCCTGCTGCTGCCGGTCATGATGCTCGGCATCGGGATTTCGGTCAGCGTCCTCACGCTCAGCATGATGCGCCAGCAACGCGAGCTGGAGGAGAAGGATGCCCAGCTCCAGGCCAACCTCCGCACCAGCCAGCGGCAGGAGTCCCTGCTGAACACCGTCCTGGATACCGTGCACCTTGGTGTTCTGGCAGTCGACGCGGACGGTCACGATGTCCTGATGAACAGGAAGCAGAGGGCCAACCACCTGCTGGCCAGCCCCAAGGACAACCCGGACCCCAACGAGTCCCAGTTGCTGGTGTTCGGTCCGGACAGGAAGACCCTCATCCCGGTCCAGGACCGCCCCGTCCGCCGCGCCGTGCTGGGCGAAACTTTCACTGACTACCTCGTCTGGCTGGGCGACGGCAGGGACCAGCGCGCGTTCGTTACCACCGCCCGGGCCATGAAGGACGGCGACGGGAAGTTCACCGGCTCGGTCATTGCGTTCAGTGACGTCACGGACCTGGTGAACGCGCTGGCTGCGAAGGACGACTTCGTCTCCAGCGTCTCCCATGAGTTCCGCACACCGCTGACGTCCATCCTCGGGTACGTGGAAATCCTGCTGGCTGACGAACCGGAGGAATCACAGCAGGAGATGCTCGAAATCATCCGCCGGAACTCCGAGCGGCTTTTGACCCTGGTGTCGGACCTGCTCTCCAGCCGCAACGGGCAGCTCATCGTCACCCCGCATACCGTGGACGTGGCAGAGCTGGTGCGGACCAGCGTGTCCTCCGCAATGCCGAGGGCTACGGCATCGGGCGTTGAGCTGGCGGCCGAGACCCCGGATCAGCTTGAGGCCCACGTGGACGGTGCCAGGATTTCCCAGGTCCTGGACAACCTGGTGTCCAACGCCATCAAATACTCCCCGGACGGCGGCCACGTCCTGGTCAGCCTGGCCAGGGAAGACGGGCACCTCGAATGCCGCGTCACGGACACCGGCATGGGGATGACCCCCGAGGACGCCTCCGAGGTTTTCGCCAAGTTCTTCCGCACCAGCAACGTCCGCCGGACAGCCATCCCGGGCGTGGGGCTGGGGCTGCCCATCAGCAAGGCCATCGTCGAAGCCCACGGCGGGACCATCAGCGTGGACAGCACCCTGGGCGAGGGCACCACCTTCATGTTCCGGGTGCCGGTCTAAGGCTCGCCGGCACGCGCCTGCCGGACCACTTCGCCCCACGACTGCCGGGCCAGGTCCTGCACGGCGGCCAGGATCTCCGCGGGCGGGAGGGAGAGGTCCAACGGGAACTCCACAATGTCGATGTCCGTGTTCAGGATCCGGCGAAGCTTGATGTCACCGGAACCGGCGTAAACCAGCCACGCTGTTGGCACCGCCAACGCTGTGCAGTGGGCCAGCATCTGGAAGTGGTCGGCGGTGAGGGAAGCACCGGAGTCTGTGGCGGCCTTGTACTTGGCGTTGTAGGCCACCACGGGACGGCCACCGAGCATGTGCACGGCGTCCGGCTGCACGGTGAGGCGGTCGGAGTCCCGTACGGCTTCGCTCAGGAGCGCGTTGTACCGGAGCCGCAGTTCCCCGGGGTACGCGGCCATCGCCTCCCGCAGGGCGGTGCCCACGAAGTCCTCGAAGACCCTGGCCATGTCCACCACGAACGCGGCCGTCTGCTCCCGTCCCGGCCCCGCCTCTGCTGACGCGTTGCGGAGGATGAGCTCGGCCAGCCGCAGCACCGGGTGGTACCGGAGGTTCATCCTGCTGGGCTTCCACGGCGGCAGCGGCGCGCCCGACGGGAGCCGGGTGACGCCGTCGAGCTTTCCCTTGAGCAGCCGCAGCCGGCTGAGCACCTCGGGCCGGACCCGCGGCACCTGTCCCATGCGTTCCAAAGCTGCCCGCAGGATCCGGTTCTCGGCAATGTCCTCGGTGAATTCGTCGTAGGAGACCTCAAGCGGGACCAACATGCCCGGCCGGCGGGAAATCTGGTCCGAGATGCGGATCCGTCCCTTGACCGTGCGGAGGGATTCGTCCACGGTGAGGTAGCCCTGCAGGACGCCGCGTCCCAGCGCCCGTTCGGCCAGCTGCGCCAGGGACTCAGCCAGCGCACTCCACAGCTCCCGCTCCTCGAAGGCAGCCACCGAGTCCGACCGGAAGCCCTGCTCCCCCGCGTAGCTCAGGAGGAAAAGCAACCGGCCAAGGCCCAGCCGGTCCTTGGGCCTGACGTCCAGCTGGACTGAGGGAGTGCGCACCGAACCCACCTTGCCCACCGGTTCGATCCGGTACAGCCCCATCCCCATGGGCGAGGCCTTGGCCAATCCGCTCGAATTCAGGAACGAAGCGCTGGCAGGATCCAGCCGCTCCACGATCCCGCGGGACAGCTCGTCCAGCACCAGGTGCCGCGCGGCGCCTCCGGGACCGCGCGCGTTCGCGTTCCTCTCCGGGGTGAAGGCCCTGGCGGGGTCAGCGGAGCGCAAGGCGTCCCAACAGTTGCTCCAGCCCGAACCGTTCTTCCAGCTGCGCGCGGGTCAGCTGGCCGTGGTAGTGCTCCTCCAGCAGCGGCATGAGTTCGTACTTCCAGATCCGCCGCAGCCCGGCCGGTGTCTGCGCCGCGGGCTTCATGAAGTAGGACGGGCCGATCATCAGGTCCCGGTCCCATTCGTCGATGGCACCGTTGAGGGCGTCCAACAGCAGCGCCGGCGAAGTATCCAGACCGCGGGCCTCCAGGAAACGGAGCAGCGAGCCCTTGACCGGCTCGGTTTGCGGATGCAGCTCGATGAACGAGAAGCGCCGGCGGATAGCGGCATCCATCATGGCGATGGACCGGTCCGCGGTGTTCATGGTGCCGATGATGTACAGGTTGTCCGGCAGCGTGAACGGCTCGTTGGGGCTGTACTGCAGGTAGATCCGGTCGTCGCGGTATTCGAGCAGGAAGTACAGCTCGCCGAACACCTTGGCCAGGTTGGCGCGGTTCATTTCATCGATGATCAGAAAGTACGGCTTCTTCTCGTTGCCGGGCTTGGCGGCTTCCTCGGCGAGGCGGCGCAACGGGCCGGCAACAAGCTTGAAGGAGACCTGGCCTTCGTCCGTCTTGTCCGGCCGGTACCCCTCGAAGAAGTCCTCGTAGGCGTAGGAGGGGTGGAACTGGACCAGCTTGACGCGTTCGTCAGTGGTGTCGTCCGCCAACTCCGCTGCCAGGTGCTTGGCCAGGTAGGTCTTGCCGGTGCCGGGCGGGCCGTACAGGACCAGCTGGCGGTTCTCCTCCAGCAGGTCCGCGATTTCCTGCAGGGGCTCGAGGTCCATGTGCAGGGACTCCGCAAACTCCGGCGTCAGCGGCCGGAAGCCCTCCTGGACAGGTTCCACGACGGCGGCGGCTTCCGTTTCGCCGTCGGGCTCGGTCTCGGCTTCGGCCGGCAGGAGAGCCTGGAGCGCCTGCACCACGCGGGTTGCGTCCACCACGATGCCGGGGGTTGCCAGCTGCCGCTGGACGTGGCGGGGCAGGCTGGTGGTGGCGTGGCCTTCGTCGAACCAGCGCACCTTCCGCCGCAGCCGCCGGTTGTCATCGTTGTACTCGGGTTCGCCCAGCACGCCGCCCAGCCGGACCGTGCCGGCGTGCTGGTACAGGACCAGGTCGCCGGGCTTCATGACCGTGAGGAAGGCGAAGACGGCGGTCTTGGTGTCCTCGCGCTCCACGTAGCCAAGGTGCTTGTAGTCTTCGTCCACGGCGTGCTGGACCAGCCCGGCGGTGACGCCGGGCTCAAGCAGGCGGAGGTGTTCGACGTCGAGAGTCACCTTTTCCTCGCCCTGCCAGGCGGTGAGCAGCTCGGCGTTGTCGTGGTGGGTCCGGAGCAGCCATGCGCGGCGGCCGGGGTCGCCCACCTTGCGCCACTGGCTCACCAGCTGGCGGGCGTACCAGTCGATGCGCTGGCCGGCCTGCTCATCGAGGTGCAGGCGGATGCGGTGGATGTCCGCGGTGATGTCGTCTTCGGAATCCCCTTTGGCGCCACCCACCAGTGAGGCGAAGGCGTCCCGGATTTCCTGCCGCTCCACGTCCGCCACCACGGGTTCGAAGTAGCTGGGCCACGCCAGGAACTCGATGCTGCGGCGGATGGCAGGCTGGTCCCCCGGGGTGCCGGCTGCCAGGGCGTGGAACTTCAGCGGGTCCAGCAGCGCGGCGGTGATGGTGGTGGGCGGTTGCTGGTCCACATGCTGCACGAACCGGCACAGCCACCGGAGGTGGTCCCAGATGGTCCAGTTGAACTCGGCCGTGCGGTCCCGGATCACACCGTGGTCCGTCATGCCCCGGTAGAGCTCTTCAGGCAGTTCCAGAGGCGGCTCGAGCCAGGAGGCGGCCTCAGCCACGCGGGCCCGCTTGACCTTGAGCGACTTCACTTCATGCGCCAGCGGCAGGGACTGCAGGAACAAGAGCTCCGCAGCCAGCTGCTTGGCTTCGCGGGAGGCGCCGTCGAGGTTCTGCCGGAGGTTGGTCATCATGGGCGCTTTGGGATCCGGCGTGCCCCGTTCCAGGCGGTCCAGCAGTTCCGCGGCGGCCTCGGAGGTCCAGGTCAGGGTCCGCCCGTCCAGGGCCGATGGTTTGCCCTGCAGCCCCGGGCCCAGGACAAACCATGCTGCGTCCTCGATCTCCTTGGAGATGCCGAGGGCGCGGGTCATGGCAGCAATGGTGGCGGGGGTCATGGATTCAAATTTACAGGGTCTAACTGGACGCCTGCTCAAAGCCGCTTGGCCGCCGGGTGGGGAGCCGTCCGGTTTCCGCCGGACGGCTCCTGGCCGTTAGCCCGGAAACCTACGTGCGCGGAGCGGACCGCTTCCGCCCGAAGATGAAGTACCCCATGGGTCCGACGAAGTTGATGAAGGATGCCGCACGCCAGGCGCCCTTAGGTCCATTGATCAGTGCCGCCGGCCGCTTCGAGATGTCCCGCTGCGCCGCAACCAGCAGCGAGAGCTGGACGATGGCCACGATGATGGTGCCGGCCTTGGAGGTCGGCGACATCTCCTTCCAGGTCTTCTTCTTCCTGGCGACGCGGGTCTTGTTCTTGCCCATCTGGTTTCCTTTCGCTGTGGTGTGGTTCCAGTCCAGTGTGCCCTGTGGTGTCCTGTCCAGGGGCTTAGTGCCTGTACGGCGCCAGGCGTTCCTTCTGTTCCGGCGTGAGCCGCTGCACCCTGCCAGTGGCCTCGTCCACGAAAGCAAGGTGGCTGCTCGCCCGGACGCAGTCCTCCCCTGTGACGGGATCCTGGACCAGGTAATGGATGTCGAAGCTGGCGCCCTTCACGGCACCGATCCACACCTGCACCATGGCCGGGACGTTGCGGTATTCGAGGGTCCTGACGTAGCGGATCTTGTGGTCCACCACCAGCGCCATGATGCCGTCCGGGACATCGTTGAACAGCGAAACCTGTGGCTCAACACCGGGCAGGCCCGCTCCCCGGGGCGGACCGAAGGCACCGATCCTGGCTTCCTCGAGCATGCGGACGATCTGCACGTTGTTGATGTGTCCGTAAGCGTCCATGTCGCCCCAGCGCATGGGAACGGGGACCTCGATCCGCTGCCCGCCGTTCCCGTCGTGCGCGCTCAGCTGTGCACCGCCGTCGAATCATCCACCGGCACGTCACCGGCGTCGGCCCCGGCGAACTGGGACATGTACAGGCGGTGGTAGGCGCCTTCGGCCGCCAGCAGGACCTTGTGGTTGCCCTGCTCCACGATCTTGCCGTTCTCCATGACCAGGATGGTGTCGGCGTCGCGGATGGTGGAGAGCCGGTGCGCAATCACGAAGCTGGTGCGGTCCGACCGGAGCGCGGCCATGGCCTTCTGCACCAGTAGCTCAGTGCGGGTATCCACCGAGCTGGTTGCTTCGTCGAGGATCAGCAGTGACGGGTTGGCTACGAATGCCCGGGCAATGGTGATCAGTTGCTTTTCACCGGCACTGACGTTGTTGCCTTCCTCGTCGATCACCGTGTTGTAGCCCTCGGGCAGGGCGCGGACGAAGCGGTCCACGAAGGTGGCCTTGGCGGCTGCCATGACCTGCTCTTCGGTGGCGTCGAGGTTGCCGTAACGGATGTTGTCGTAAATGGACCCGCCGAACAGCCACGCGTCCTGCAGCACCATGCCAACCTTGGAGCGGAGTTCGGACCGGCTGAGGTGCGTCACGTCCACGCCGTCCAGGGTGATGGAACCGGAGTTGAGCTCGTAGAAGCGCATTACCAGGTTCACCAGGGTGGTCTTTCCGGCGCCGGTGGGCCCCACGATGGCCACGGTGTTCCCCGGCTCCGCTGTGAAGGACAAGTTCTCGATGAGCTGCCGGTCCTCGGTGTAGCTGAAGGTGACGTCCCGGAATTCCACGTGGCCGTCGGTCCTGGCCGGCAGGTGCTCCGTAGCGGTCTCCGGGTTCTGCTCATCGGCATCGAGGAACTCGAACACCCGCTCCGCTGAGGCAACACCTGACTGGAGCATGTTGGCCATGCCCGCCATCTGGCCCAGCGGCTGGGTGAATTCGCGGGAGTACTGGATGAAGGCAGTGGCGTCACCGAGCGACATGGAGCCGGAGGCGACGCGCAGGCCGCCCACCACGGCGATGCCCACGTAGCTGAGGTATGACACAAACTGCATCACCGGGAAGATAATGCCGGAGACGAACTGTGCGCCGAAGCTGGCCTTGTACAGGGCTTCGTTGCGTTCGTCGAACCGCTCGAGCATGTCCGCCTCACGGCCGAAGACCCGGACGAGGTCGTGGCCCGAGAAGGATTCCTCGATCTGCCCGTTCAGCGTGCCGGTGTTCTTCCACTGCGCCGCGAAGAGCTTCTGGCTCCGCACGCCGATGAGGCCCGCTGCGACGCCCGAGAGCGGCAGGGCCACCAGCGCGATGAGGGCCAGCTGCCAGGAGACGATGAACATCATGATCACGATGCCCACCACTGTCAGCAGCGAGTTGATCAGCTGCGCGAAGGCCTGCTGGAGCGCCTGCTGGATGTTGTCGACGTCGTTGGTCACCCTGGACAGCACGTCACCGCGCTGGCGGGTGTCGAAATAGTTCAGTGGGAGGCGGTTGAGCTTCTTTTCGGTATCGTCCCGGAGCTTGCGGATCACCTTCATGACGATGCGGTTCAGGACGTAGCCCTGCAGCCACAGGAAGATGTTGGACACAAAGTACATCAGCAGGACCACGGCGATGAGCATGGTCAGCTTGTTGAAGTCGATGCCGGCGCCGGGCACCAGTTCCATCCGGGAGACCATGTCCGCGAAGTTGTCCTGGCCCTGTTGGCGCAGGCCCTCCACGAACTGGTCCTTACTCACGCCGGCCGGCAGTTGCTTGCCCACCACCCCGCCGAAAATAACGTCCATGGCCTGGCCGAGGATCTTGGGCGCGATGACGTTCAGCACCACGGCCACCACCACCATGGCCACCACCACGCAGATGCCCAGGGTTTCGGGCTTCAGCAGGCCCATCAGCCGCTTGGCCGACGGCCAGAAGTGCTGGGCCTTCTTGGCGGGCATGCCGCCGAACATGTCGCCATCGGCTTCGGAGGGCGTGAACTCCTCCTCGTAGAAGTCGTCGTCCTCCACCACTGCGGTTTCGGCGGAGCTGCCGGTGCCCTGTACGGGTGCCCCGGCGTCTTGCTCCGTCTTCGCGGGGTCTTTCTTGCGGGGGCTCATGCCATTTCCTCCACGCTCAGCTGCGATTCAACAATTTCCTGGTACGTGGGCGAGGTTTCCAGGAGTTCCTCGTGCGTTCCGCGGTCCACGATCCGGCCGTTGTCCAGCACCAGGATCTGGTCCGCCTCAGTGATGGTGGAAACGCGCTGGGCCACGATGATGACCGTCGCGTCGGCAGTTGTGTCCTTGAGCGCCGCACGGAGGCGGGCATCGGTGGCAACGTCCAGCGCCGAGAACGAGTCGTCGAACAGGTAGACCCGGGGTTTGGTCACCAGGGCCCTGGCGATGCAGAGCCGCTGGCGCTGCCCGCCGGAAACGTTCGTGCCGCCCTGGGAGATCCGGGATTCGAGCGCTTTGGACTTTTCCCGCACGAACGATTCTCCCTGCGCCACCCGCAGCGCTTCCCAGAGTTCCTGGTCCGTGGCATCGGTCTTGCCGAAGCGCAGGTTGTGCTCGATGGTGCCGGAGAAAAGGTAGGGCCGCTGGGGCACCAGGGCCACGCGGTTGGTGATCTCGGCGTGGTCAAGGCTGGTAACGGGAACACCGTCCAGGAGGACTTCGCCTTCCGCGGCGTCGTAGAGCCGCGGCAGCAGCGAGAGCAGGCTGGTCTTGCCCGCACCGGTGGAACCGATGATGGCGATGGTCTGGCCAGGCCGGGCGGTGAAGCTGATGTTGCTCAACACCGGGGACTCGGCGCCCGGGTAGGCGAAGGTGACGTTGCGGTATTCCACTACGCCGCTGAGCTCCGAGGGGGCTACCGGGCGTTCGGGATCGTGGATGGAGGGTTCGACGTCGAGTACCTCGCCGATGCGGTCCGCACAGACAGAGGCGCGCGGGATCATCATGGCCATGAACGTGCCCATCATGACGGCCACCAGGATCTGGAGCAGGTACTGGAGGAACGCTGTCAGGGCGCCCACCTGCATGTCGCCCGAGTCGACCCGCTGGCCGCCGAACCACAGCACCGCGGCCGTGGACAGGTGCAGGATCATGCTGATGGCGGGGAACATGAGGACGAACAGGGCACCGATCTTCAGCGAAACATCGGTGAGCTCCTTGTTGGCTTCGCCGAAACGGCCGGTCTCATACGGTTCCCGGACGAAAGCCCGGACCACCCGGATGCCGATGATCTGTTCGCGGAGCACCGCGTTGATGCGGTCGATCTTCTTCTGCATCGACCTGAACAGCGGCATGAGCCGGACCACCAGGTACCCCACCACTACGGTCAGCAGCGGCACGGAAACCCAGACCAGCCAGGACAGGTTGATGTCCTCACGCAGCGCCATGATGATGCCGCCGATGCACATGATGGGCGTAGCCACCATGAAGTTCAGGCCCATCAGCACCAGCATCTGCACCTGCTGCACATCGTTGGTGCCGCGCGTGATCAGCGTGGGGGCGCCGAAAGCGTTGACGTCCTTGGCGGAGAAGCTGGTGACCTTCCGGAACACGGCCCGGCGCAGGTCGCGGCCCAGGGCCATGGCCGTCTTTGAACCGAAGTAGACGCCGGCGATGGCGGCAGCCACCTGGGCAAAGGCCACCAGCAGCATCACGGCACCGGTGCGCCAGATGAAGTCGGTGTCTCCCCTGGTGACGCCTTCATCGATGATCCGGGCGTTCAGGCTGGGCAGGTAAAGGGCCGCAATGGTGGATGCGAGCTGGAAGATGATGACGGCGGCGATGTAGGGAAAATACGGTTTGGAATAGCGCCGTATGAGCGTAAGGAGCATGGTTTCAACTCTAGTGTTGCCCACTGACATTGGAGTCCCAACTAATCCACCTTTTCGATCCGCTTAAGGCTGCCGGCACCAGCGGCGGTCCCCTGCGAAAAAGGGCCGCCGCCCGTGCCCGGATTGCGGTCCGGATGCGGGCGGCGGCCCTTTTGTTCACGCGCGGCTGACCACGCGCAGCGCCTTACTGGTCCCGAGGGGTCCCGGCAGGTGCTGCGGACGACGGGTTGGCGGCGCTGTGCTTGCCGCGTCCGGCCAGGTACAGGGCGGCAGCTGCCTGCAGCTTGCGTTCCTTGAGCAGCTTGCGCTGCACCCTGCGGAGTTCAGCGGCCGTCGCTTCCTGCTGGGCGGCGAGGTCCCGCTGGGACCGCAGCTGCTCCTGGATGTCCAGTACCAGTCCGCCCAGTTCGGCCTGCTGCCGGGCCAGCAGGTGCTGGGTGTCCTGCAGCTTCCGGAGGGTGTCGGCGGCACTGGCGACGGCGTCCGCCGCCTTTTCGACAGATCCGGCGGACCGGAGGTCCAACCCTTCGCCGCCGAACGTCCGGGCAAAAGCCTCCTCGAAGTCCTCCGTAGCTACGGACCGGGACGCGGCTGCGGCCGCGGCCCTGCCGCCGTCGTACGTCTTTGCCGGCGCGGCGCCTGCCCCCGGACCTGCGTGGATTCCCACGGGCCGGGCAGCGGAAGCGGTGCTGTGTCCGCCGTCCGCGTCACGGGGAGCATCGGAGGAAACAATGGGCAGCTGCCCGGTCATGGCGGTCATCCCCGCCTCGCCGGCGGCGTTGGCCTGGAGCGAGGCTTCAGGGCTGATGTCCACGGTCTTGCGCAGCGGCACCTCCTTGATGAAAATGACGGCGATCAGTGCAACCACGGCAACGACGGCGGAGATCATGAAGATCCCGGCAGTGGCGTCACCGTAAGCGGCACGCATAACCTCGGCGATCGGCGCGGGCAGGTCTTTGAGGTCCAGCGTGGCGCCGCTGTTGCCGGTGGACTCGATGCCGAGCTTCGCCAGGCCGTCAGTGGCCAGGTCCTTGACGTGGTTGGCCATGACGGCCCCCAGCACGGAGACGCCGATGGCGCCGCCGACGGAGCGGAAGAAGGCAACGGAAGCACTGGCGGAGCCGATGTCCTGGGCGCGGACGGTGTTCTGGACGGCGAGGACCAGGTTCTGCATGAGCATGCCAAGGCCGATGCCGAAGATGCCCGTATAGATGCCGGTCAGCCAGAGTTCGGTGGTGTGGTCCATGGTTCCGGCCATCGCCAGGCCGCCGATCAGCAGGACGGTACCGCCGACCAGGAAGCCCTTCCACTTGCCGTAGCGGCTGATCAGCTGGCCCGAAACAACCGAACCGACGAGGTTGCCGGCGATCATGGGGAGGGTCAAGAGGCCAGCCTCGGTGGGGGTGGCGCCGCGGGCCACCTGGTAGTACTGGCCGAGGAAGGTTGAAGAACCGAACATGGCCACGCCAACAGCAACGGAGGCCACGATGGCCAAAGCGGTGGTGCGGTCGGAGATGATCTTGAGCGGGATGATCGGTGCGGACACCTTGGACTCCACCAGCACCAGCAGTGCCAGCAGCAGGACGCCGCCGCCCACCATCAGTGCCGACTGCCAGGACCACCAGTCGTAGTAGTCGGCCTTGCCGGCGAAGGACACCCAGATGAGGAGCAGGCTGACGCCGGAGGTCAGCAGGATGGCACCAAGCCAGTCGATCTTGGCGGGCCGCTTGACGTGCGGGATCTTCAGCGTGATTTGGAGCAGGATCAGTGCAACCACGGCCAGCGGCACGCAGACGAAGAAGGTCCAGCGCCAGCCCAGCGAGCTGTCCACGATGAAGCCGCCCAGCAGCGGGCCGCCGGCGGTACCGACGGCCATGACGGCGCCCATGTAGCCGGAGTACTTGCCGCGTTCGCGGGGCGGGATGATGGAGCCGATGATCGCCTGGGCCAGTGCGGTGAGGCCACCCATAGCGATGCCCTGGATCACGCGGGCGGTGAGTAGGAACGGGATGTTTTCCGAGAACCCTGCCATGACCGAACCTGCCACGAAGATCACGATGCTCAGCTGGACCAGGACCTTCTTGTCGAAGAGGTCTGCGAGCTTGCCCCAGATGGGAGTGGTGGCCGCGTTGGCCAGCAGTGCCGCCGTGATGACCCAGGCGAAGTCCGTCTGGGTGCCCTTGAGCTCGGACATGATGGTGGGCAGCGCGTTGGCCACAATGGTGCTGCTGAGGATGGCGGTGAAGAAGGCAGCGAGGAGGCCGGTGAGGGCCTCCATGATCTGCCGGTGGTTCATGGGTGCGCCGGGTTCGTGGCGCTTGGACTGCCGTGATTCCTGTTTGGCAGAGCGTTCGCGGTGGCGCTCCTCCAGGTCCGCGGCGGCGGTGACGTTAGCCATTGAGGGACTCCTGCATGGTCTGGTGTTCGGTGGTGGTTCCGGCCGCCCTTGCCCGGATGGAATTCTTCAGTGAGGCTGTCAGTTTGTTGAGCATCGCGGCTGTTGCGATGGCATCTTCTTCGTTCCAGTCGGAGAGGTAGCCCTGCAGGGTCTCGGCCCGGTGCCGGATGAGCTCTGCGAGTTTTTCCTTGCCCCGCGGTGAGAGGGCCAGCAGCTGGGCCCTGCCATCGTCCGGATCCGGAGTCCTGACCACCAGGCCCGCGTCGGCAAGCTCTGCGATATGCCGGCTGAGCACCGGGGGGCTGACGCCGAGGCGTTCTGCCAGGTGCGCCGCGCGGGTTTCCCCTTCGCCGATGAACTTGAGCACGCCCTGGAGGGCTATGCCGGTGTCCTGGCCTTTGACGTTGATCATGGTGACGCAGCGCAGTGCGCGCTGGAGGTCAAAGATATGGCCGACGAGATCGGCGGCGGTGGCCGGTGCGACAGACATGACCCTCCCTAAAGAATTAGTTGCTGCAAGCAACTGTATCAGGAAAAGGTTGCTTAGGGAAACGAATTGTCCCGCCGCCGTCGGCTGCCGTCCTTAAACGGCAAACGCCCCCGCACCGCTGCCAAGGCAGTTGTGCGGGAGCGTCGCTGCGACGATGCGCTGCTAGTCGCCCAGGTGCGTGGGTCCGAACATTTTCAGGAGCGTTTCAACCACGACGACGTTGGGGCCGTCGGCAGCGAAACTTGCCTTAAGCGCGTCCCCCACATTCTCCGGGGCTACCTTGACGGCGGGCACGCCGAACGCTTCAGCGAGCTTGACGAAGTCCGGGCGTGCCAGCTCGGTGGCGGTGGCTTTGCCGAAGGCGCCCACCATGTATTCGCGCAGGATGCCGTAGCCGCCGTCGTCCACGATCAGCCAGGTGACCGGGACGTTGTGCTGCTTGGCCGTGGCCAGCTCCGAAATGGAGTACATGGACGAACCGTCACCGGAAACGGCCAGCACCCTGGCAGAACCAGCGGTCTTCCCCACCGTTTCCAGTCCGACGGCAGCTCCGATGGCAGCCGGGAAGCCGAAGCCCAGGCCGCCGGCGCCCTGGGCCGAGTGGAACTGCCCCTCGCGGGAGTCCCAGCAGGACCAGCCCCAGTAGGAGGCGATGGTCATGTCCCAAAAGGTCTGCATGTCCGCGGGGACGGCCTCGCGGATGTCGGCCATGAACGCCAGTTCCTTGGCGAGGTCCTGGGACTCCAGTCTGGCCCTCACCTTGGCCAGCGCTGCCTTCACCAGCTCTTCTGGTGTGGAGCCGTGCCAGTCAGCCGCAACTTCGGCAGGTGCCAGTGCTTCGTCCAGGGCTGCGAGCGCCTGCCCGGCGTCGGCCCGGATGCCCAGGCCAGGCCGGTTCGATTCCAGGACGCGGGGTTCGGCGTCGATCTGGATAATCCGTCCGCGGGGTTCGAACGTGAAGTAGTTCGAAGTGACTTCCCCCAGGGACGAGCCGATGACCACCAGGACATCCGCGTCCTCAAGGACGTCGGTCATGTACCGGTCTTCGATCCATGACTGCAGCGACAGTTCGTGGGTCCAGGGGAACGCGCCATTGCCGCCGGGGGTGCAGATGACGGGCGCACGGAGTTTCTCCGCAATGGACAGCAGAGACTTCTCCGCCTTCCCGCGGCGGGTGCCGCCGCCGGCGATGATCGCCGGACGCCTGGCCTGCTGCAGCCATTTCACGGCTTCGCGGACCAATTCGACGCGCGGCGGGTTATCCGCAGCCTCGGCCAGTGCGTCTTCCACCGGCGGGACCATGATGGGATCCAGCAGGACGTTCTGCGGGATCTCGATCCACACGGGGCCCTGGGGCGAGGAAATCGCCTCCGTCCAGGCGTCCTGGATGGCGGACGGGATGCCCGAGGCGTGCTGGATCAGCCGCTGGCTCTTGGTGACGTTCGCGGCCGAGGCCTTCTGGTCATCGAGCTGGTGGAGCATGCCCTTGCGGCGGGCACCCAGCCCCTCCAGCGGGATCTGGCTGGCCACCACCACCATGGGCACGCCGGTGGCGTAAGCCTCCTGCAGCCCGGCCAGTGAGGTCAGAGCTCCGGGGCCGGTGGACAGGAAAAGGACGCCCACTTCACCGGTGGCACGGGAGTACCCGTCGGCGGCGAAGGCGGAGTTGTTCTCCACCCGGGAGGAGACAAACTGCAGGTTTCCGCGGCCCATCGCGTCAAAGAGGCCCAGAGCGTGCTGGCCGGGAATGCCGAAGACGGTCCTGGCGCCAAGGGCCTCAAGGGTCTCGACGACGAGGTCCCCGCCATTGCGGGCGCCCGTGCCTGCAGTAGGTGCCGCCGCGCCCGGATCGAAATCAATCATGACCGCCTACTCCTTGCCCGCCGCAGCGAACCCTGCCGGCCGGCGGACTTCCTGCCCGAGGGCCTGGCCTGCGTAACCGGTGGCTGCGCCGAAGCGGTCGCCGGGCACGGCGTTGTCCGCCATCAGCGTCACCAGTTCGTAGGCCACGTGGCTTCCGGCGACGCCGGTGATTTCCGCATGGTCGTAGGCCGGGGCCACTTCCACGACGTCGGCGCCCACCAGGTTCATGCCGCGGAAGCCCCTGATGATCTCGAGGAGTTCGCGGCTGGTGATGCCGCCCGCTTCGGGGGTTCCCGTGCCGGGTGCGTGCGCCGGGTCGAGGACGTCGATGTCCACCGATATGTAGAGGGGGCGGTTGCCGATCCGGTCGCGGACCTTGGCCACGGTTTCCAGGACGCCCTGGTAGTAGACATCCGCAGAGGTGACAATGCCGAACCCGAAGCGGTGGTCGTCGTCGAGGTCCTTTTTCCCGTAGAGCGGGCCGCGGGTACCGATGTGGCTGATGGCCTCGGTGTCGAGGATGCCTTCTTCGACAGCGCGGCGGAACGGGGTGCCGTGGGTGTACTCCGCGCCAAAGTAGGTGTCCCAGGTGTCCAGGTGTGCGTCGAAGTGCAGCATGGCGATCGGACCGCCGGCGCGTTCGGCAGCGGCGCGAAGCAGGGGCAGCGCGATGGTGTGGTCGCCGCCGAGCGTCACCAGCCTGCTGCCTCCGGCGGTGAGGTCCAGGGCGTTCTGCTGGATGGTTTCGATGGCCTCGTTGATGTTGAACGGGTTCACGGCCATGTCGCCCGCGTCGGCCACCTGGACGTTCTCGAAGGGGCTGACGTCCCAGGCCGGGTTGTACGGGCGCAGCAGCCGGCTGGCCTCGCGGACGTGGTTGGCCCCGAACCTGGCACCCGGCCGGTAGGAGACTCCTGAGTCGAAGGGCACGCCCACCAGCGTGACGTCAGCCTTGGCCACCTGGTCCAGCCGCGGAAGGCGCGCGAACGTGGCCGCTCCGGCGTAACGCGGAATCCGGGACGAGTCGATGGGTCCAAGGTTGCCGTTGGCTTCGATGCGCAGCTCTTCCATGCGGGTTTCTCCTTTGAAGAGTGAGGGGCTGATGTGACTGCCATCATACACCTCGGTTTTCCAATGCGCATCAAGTGTTTACCTTCAGCGCGGGCAGCTCTGTGCACTCCTGCCCACTTACCGCGGCTGTCTCTACGCATCGATGACGGAGATCCGCGCCAGTCCGGCACCGGACGGCCAGCGGACCTCAGGAAACCGGGACGGAATGCACAGGCACCCGAGCCCCAGTTGCCCACATACGCCAGCAACCAGGTTCCGCGCACTCTCGCCACACCTTCCAATGGCCACATGGACATCCTCGAATACCTTCGACAGTGGGGCGGCTTGGCCCGTTCCGGCCAACTCCGGGACGCGGGGTTCCCGCGCCGGGACCTCCACCGGCTAACGGAACTGGGCGCCAACCAACCCCGGCGCGGGATTTTTGTCCTGCCGGAATGCGACAAAGGACTCCTCGCCGCAGTCCTGAATAACGGCTGGCTGAGCTGCGCCAGCGCGGCTGGCCACTACGGACTCTGGCTCCGTTCACCTCCCGAGCAGCCCCACCTGGCCTGCAACCACGGTCACGGCAACGGTTTCATCCGGCACCGCACAGTAAGGTTTCCGGGACATCCGTCGCTGCCGGTGGCCGCCGTGGAAGATGTGGCGCTTCACGCGTTGGGCTGCCTGCCGCCACCGGCATCCACCGCCATGGCCACCTCGGCGATCAGGCTCCATGGCGTCCCGCGCGAACTGCTGGCATCCCGGCTGCGGGCCGACCGCTCCGGCCGCGCTCGCAGAATCCTCAGCCAACTCGACCTCCGCGCAGAATCCATCGTGGAAGTCGATGCCCAGCACCTGCTCCGGACACACGGAATCGCCTACGATGCACAGGTCTTCCTGCCGGGGATAGGCCGCGTGGATTTCCTGCTGGGCCGATTCCTGATCGTGGAGATTGACGGCTTCGCCTTCCACTCGAAACGGGAGGACATGCTCCGAGACAGGACCCGCAACAACCTGTCCGCCGTCCGCGGGTATACCGTCCTCCGCTACATGCCGGAGCATATATGGTTCGACCCGGGCAGGGTGATCTCGGAAATCACCACAGTCCTGGCGGCAGGGCCGCGCCAACCGGGCTGGTGATCGTGCACTCCACCCCCGTTACTCCGACGCGGATGCGCTGCAGCCTGCGGAATCAGGGGAAACAGGCGGGCCCGTGACAGGGACGAGCAGAAGTAACCGGGCAGGAAGGCCCGCGTACGGGTGGCGGGTTTTAGCGGCTGGCGGCGGGCACCAGCACCCAGAGCACTTCCACCGGCTTGTCGGTGGGGTTGATCCAGGTGTGTGGTTCACGGCCGGGGAAGGTGACGGTATCCCCCGCACTGAGGTCGTATTCCTCATTGGTAAGGATTAGCCGGATGCTGCCCTTGGTGACGTGCAGGACGTCGACGTCGCAGTCCACGGCGTAGAGTTCGGACTCGCCACGGCCGTGCGGCTCGATGACGGCCTGGATGATCTGGATGCGCCGCTCCGAGCGGGCCGTCAGCAGGCGTTCCACAATCCCCTGGCCGCCCAGGGAGATCCGCGGGCCTTCATTGCGCTTGGTCAGATGGGTTTCCGGTGCCACGAAAAGGTCGCCGATGGAAATGGAAAGGACCTGGCAAAGCGTCACCAGCGAAGCGACGGACGGCGAGGTGAGGTCACGCTCCACCCTGCTGAGGAAGCCCTTGGTCAGCCCGGTGGCGTCCGCTACCTGCTCGATGGTGAGCCGTTGGGACTGCCGCGCCGCGCGAATCCGGGAGCCGATGGCAACCGGAACATTGCTGGGCTCAATTGGCAGTGCCTTCATTCACGAACCTTTCATAGCCGGCAGTCCGGCCCCGCTCTGCAGCAATACTAATGGCCACCACCATGTGTGACGCCTCCATGGCGCGCGGGCCCAATCCATTAACTTCCCCTTGACTGTTACTGCGGTCACAGCCTAATCTTTGGAAACACCTGTTGCCTATGAGGCAATTATCGGGAGCTTCCTCCCCTTTTCCATCTTCCGCAGTTCAGTCCGGATCCCCGCCGGGCACATCAGCTGCCAATCAGCTCCAAGGAACCCAACATGGATGCAAGTGTCATCAACATCGCCATCGTGGTGGTGTACCTCCTAGCAATGCTGGCGTTCGGCTGGTGGGGCAAGTCCCGCACCCGCAACAACAGCGACTTCCTGGTGGCCGGCCGCCGCCTGGGACCCTTCCTCTACACGGGCACTATGGCCGCCGTCGTCCTCGGTGGCGCCTCCACCGTGGGCGGCGTCGGCCTGGGCTACAAGTTCGGCATCTCCGGCATGTGGCTGGTGGTCGCCATCGGCGCCGGCGTCCTGCTCCTCAGCCTCGCCTTCGCCGGGACCATCCAGAAGCTGAAGATCTACACCGTCTCCCAGATGCTGTCACTGCGCTATGGCAGCCAGGCCACCCGCACCTCCGGCATCATCATGCTCGCTTACACGCTGATGCTGTGCGCCACATCCACCGGTGCTTACGCCACCATCTTCGTGGTGCTGTTCGGTTGGGACCGGGCCCTGGCCATCGCTGTCGGCGGCGCCATCGTGCTGGTGTACTCCACCATCGGCGGCATGTGGTCCATCACCCTGGCCGACCAGGTCCAGTTCGTGATCAAGACGGTGGGCATCTTCTTCCTCATGCTGCCCTTCACGCTCAACGCCGCGGGCGGCCTGGACGGCATCCGCAGCCGCGTGGAAGCCAGCTTCTTCCAGATCGACGGCATCGGTGTCGAAACCATCATCACCTACTTCGTTGTCTACACCCTGGGCCTGCTGATCGGCCAGGACATCTGGCAGCGCGTGTTCACCGCCAAGACGCCGAAGGTAGCCCGCTGGGGCGGCGCCACCGCCGGCATCTACTGCATCCTTTACGGCGCTGCCGGCGCCCTTATCGGCCTCGGTGCACGCGTGGCCCTGCCCAGCATCGACGTCGCCACCGAAGGCAAGGACGTTGTCTACGCCGAGGTGGCCCAGAACCTGCTGCCCATCGGCATCGGCGGCCTGGTCCTCGCCGCAGCCGTAGCGGCCATGATGTCCACCGCGTCCGGCGCCCTCATTGCTGCCGCCACCGTGGCCCGTGCCGATGTGCTGCCATTCGTTGCCGGCTGGTTCGGCAAGACCGTCAATACGGAGGATTCGGACAACCCCGAGCACGACGTTAAGGCCAACCGCCTGTGGGTCCTGGGGCTGGGCATCGTGGCCATCCTGATCGCCATCGTCACCAAGGACGTGGTGGCTGCGCTCACCATCGCCTACGACATCCTGGTGGGTGGCCTCCTCGTGGCCATCCTGGGCGGGCTCGTCTGGAAGCGCGGCACCGGCATTGCCGCGGCAGCCTCCATGGCCGTGGGTTCCGTGGTGACGCTTGGCACCATGATCATCCTGGAGGTCAACGCCGACGAGCCGCTGGCAGGCGTCTTCGCCAACGAACCGATCTACTACGGCCTGATCAGCTCCGCGGTGGTGTACATCGCTGCCTCCCTGCTCACCCGTCCCACCGAGCCGCACGTCATGCGCAACTGGCAGCGGCGTGTGGCAGGCCAGGACTCGCAGGAAGAATCCGCAGAGCGGATTGCCGCCAACTGACCAGCCCCGCAGAAACCGGAGGGTTTCCTGCACACAGTAGGTCCAGGCAACGCACAACGGCGGCGCCTCCTTTCGCGGACAGCGGGAGGAGGCGCCGCCGTCGTCCGTCTTACGCCCCTTGGCGCGGCTTATCCCTCTTCACGGACCTCGTCCGGATCGAGCGGGACCACACGGTCCTCGGCGTCGACCACCACCGGGGCTGCATGGACCACCGGCTCCTCCTGGTCCAGGAACTCGTCCTCGGTGTCCCAATCTTCGCCGGCGACCGGTGTGTCTTCGGCGTAGTCATACGCGGGGTCCGCCTCCACGGCGTCCAGGTGCGGCATGTCCGGGTGCTGTCCGGTGGTGCCCATGATTCAACCTCCGTGTGTTCGCCTGACGTGCTCTTGTGAGTGGCGGCCTGGCCGCGCCGCACTTTCATCTCAACACCGCGGCCGCGCAGGGTCAAGAGTCCAACGGCGGGCTGTGGACAGCGCGCGGAGAGCCTCACGGGCAACGCCGGGAGGGTCGCTGGATTAAGGCATACCGAAACCCGGAAGCGAGGAATGCCAGCCGAAAAACCGCGGAAATTCGCAGTAGGCTGGCTCTGCAACGGGGCCGAATATCATGCCCCACCAGCCCAGGAGTCTTCGTGTCGCAGCACGCCCAGTCCACGCCAAACCATTCCACCCCGCACCATTCCAGCCCGGAGTCCGCTCCGCGTACCGGCGCAGCGGGACACCATCCCACACCGTCGTCCGCGGACCTCAAGCGGTGGCGCCAGTACCTTGCCGACGAACGGGCCGAGGCCGCCGTCTACCGGGACCTGGCCCAGAACCGTGAGGGCGAGGAACGCGAGATCCTCCTTGCCCTCGCTGAAGCCGAGGGCCGCCACGAAGCCCACTGGCTGGGACTGCTCGGCGACCAGGCCGGGAAACCGCGCCCCGCCTCGGCCCGCAGCCGGATGCTCGGATTCCTGGCCCGCCACTTCGGCTCGGTTTTCGTGCTCGCGCTGGCGCAGCGGGCCGAAGGGCGCTCGCCTTACGCCAAGGACCCCAACGCCACCGAAGCCATGGCCGCGGACGAACAAATCCATGAGGAAGTGGTCCGCGGGCTGGCCACCCGGGGCCGCAACCGCCTGGCCGGCACCTTCCGAGCCGCGGTCTTCGGCGCCAACGACGGTTTGGTCAGCAACCTGTCGCTCGTGATGGGCATGGCGGCGTCCGGCGTCGCCAGCAGCGTGGTGCTGCTCAGCGGCATCGCGGGCCTCCTGGCCGGTGCCATGTCCATGGGCGCCGGTGAGTTCATCTCCGTCAGGTCCCAGCGGGAACTTCTGGCTGCCACCCGCCCCACGCAGGTAACGCTGGCCGCGGCCCCCAAGCTGGATCTGGAACACAACGAGCTCCTGCTGGTGTATCTGGCCCGGGGCATGTCCCACGAAGCAGCTGAACACCGGGTGGCCGAACGAATGGGCCTGCTCTCCTGCGACTGCGATCCCAGTCTGTCCCTCCAGCCCGAGCTGCCGGAGGAGGAGGACCAGCACGAGGCTGTGGGCACCGCCTGGGGAGCCGCGTTGTCCAGCTTCTGCTTCTTCGCGTCCGGCGCCATCATCCCCATCCTGCCGTTCCTGTTCGGCCTGACCGGGGTCTCCGCCCTGGTGGTGGCCGGCGCCCTGGTAGGCGTGGCGCTGCTGGCAACCGGCGGCATCGTCGGCCTGCTGTCCGGAACGTCGCCCC
Source organism: Pseudarthrobacter sp. 1G09 (assembly GCF_050038305.1). Classification (NCBI taxonomy): domain Bacteria; kingdom Bacillati; phylum Actinomycetota; class Actinomycetes; order Micrococcales; family Micrococcaceae; genus Pseudarthrobacter; species Pseudarthrobacter sp. 1G09. Next base: position 1,169,321 of record NZ_CP188306.1, on the reverse strand, counting down.
TGACCCGGGGCCTGCGCCAGCTGGGCATCGGCCTTGGCGCTGCCGCCGTCACCTACCTGCTGGGGCTCGTCTTCGGCACCGTTGTCGGCTAGCAGCGGCCCCTGCCGTGAAAGCCCTTTAGTGGAGGAATTCCCACCCCGGCATGCCGGGAGCCGCCCCCAACGCAAGCACGGTCCGGGTTACCGGGCCGTGCTTGTCGTCGCCCTCGGCACCGCTGCCGTGCTGGGCGGTGCACTGGCCCTGGGCGATCCGCGGATCAGCCAGCTGTTGTCCCAAGGTCAGGGACCCGGCCAGGTCCCCGGGCACTCACAGGAACAACCCGACGCAGGCCGCGGGGACCCCCTCCCCGGGCTCGCCGGCGAACCGTCCGCCACCAGCACCGACGCGCCCCCTCCGGGGTTCGAGGAGGAATCCGCTCCGCTTGCCGAACCGGAGGTTCCGGCAGCGGGCAGCGACTCCTATCGCTTCCTGGCGGTCAACGGTGACGGCACCCCGGTGGGCTACTCGCCGTGCCGCCCCCTCCACTACGTGGTGAATGACCAGCTGGCTCCTGCCGGTTCGGAACGGCTCGTCCCGGATGCCATCAGCACCATTTCGGCCGCCACCGGCATCACCTTCGTCTATGACGGCACCACCGGCGAACAGCCCTCGCCGCAGCGCGCCGCGTACCAGCCGGCAGCCTATGGCGAGCGCTGGGCGCCGCTGCTGATCGCCTGGACCACGCCGGAGGCCTCTCCTGAACTTGCGGGCAAGGTAATCGGCACGGGCGGAAGCACGCACTTCAGTTTCGACGGCGGTCCCAAGACGTTTGTCACCGGCAGCCTGGACCTGGATGCCCCGCAGATCACCGATGAGCTGCGCCAGCCGGACGGAAGGCAGTACGCCGCGGCGGTCATCCTGCACGAGCTCGGGCACGTGATGGGATTGGACCATGTGGCGGACCCCGCCCAGCTGATGTATCCGGAAATCGGCGGTTCGGTTGGCGCCTCCGGGAGCCTCGCAGACGGGGACCGCAACGGCCTGTATGAGCTGAGCAAGGCGCAGTGCCGGAAAGACCTTTAGGCCTGCACGTGCCGTGACCCGCCCGGGGCTTCACAGTGCCCGTCAGCCCTGCAACACCGCCACGGCCTGGTCCACGGTGTCCACCAGGAAGATCCGGTCCTCCATGGCGCGGCCCGCGGCGAGCTGCCGGAGTAGCGGCCAGGCGGGGTAGTCGCGGGTCCAGTACTGCTTGCCCACCAGGACCATGGGCGTCACCTTTTCCCGTGCGCCGTAGTAGTTCTCGCAGGCGTCCTGGAAGATTTCCTGGACGGTCCCCGCGGCGCCCGGGAGGAAGATGATGCCGCCCCGGCAGACGTCCAGCAGCACGGCCTCGCGGATGGAGTTGGCGAAGTACTTGGCGATGTGGGTGGCGAAGTAGTTGGGCGGCTCGTGCCCGTAGAACCAGGTGGGAATGCCCAGCGAGGGTGTCCCGCCGGGGTAGCGTTCGACGACGGCTGCCGCGGCGCGTGCCCACGCAGACACGGAAGGGCGGAAGCCGGGGACGGCAGCCAGGAGGTCGAGCGCTGCCTGCAGCCCGCCGTCGTCGTACCCGCCAAGGTAGGCGCCCAGGTTGGCCGCTTCCATGGCGCCCGGCCCGCCACCGGTGGCGACTGCATGTCCGCCGCTGACCAGGAGCCGTCCCAGCCGCGCGGCCTCCGCGTAGTCCTCACTCCCCCGTTTCGCCGCGTGCCCTCCCATGACGCCCACCATGCGTTTCCCGGACCAGGGGCCGGCCCGGAGCACCTCGTCCAGCGCATCGCCGATGGCATGGTCGTGCAGGGAAGATGCCAAGGTGGCTTCCACTCGGTGTTCCCGGCCCGGCTGGATGCTCCAGTGGTAGATCCGCGCATCCGGCAGTTCCTCGTAGGGAGCGCCGGCCAGCCCTTTGTACAGTTCGGCGGGCGAGTACAGGGCTGAGCGGTACGGATCGAAGGGGACCCCCTGCAGCCGCGGAAAGATCAGGGCTCCCCGGCCGCGCAGCCTGCTTTCCATCCCGTCGTCAAACGTGCAGCCCAGGAACAGGGCGCCTTCCACGTCCAGGCCGTTGAGCGCCGCCGACCTGCCGCGCAGGTCCAGGGACTGCGCATGCCATCCGTGGGCACGGACCGCCCCCGCGGCGACCAGCCGGTCGAAACTCTCCAGGTCCTCGACTTCGAGGCTGCGGGGCGTTGGCCCCAGCTTTCCGGAATGGCTCATGGCTGCCGTCGTCGTCCGCCGCTGGTCATGGGTTCAGCCTAGGCCAGCGGACGCGAAGGCGGGGCCGGACCCCGCCCGCCCGGCTGGTACCGGAAGGGCTGGGGCCGACCCCGCGATGTTTGGCAGGCGGATAGCAGGATGCAGCTGTCTTCGCCGGAGTGCTAGGCGGAAACCTTCGCCGGCACGGCCCCGTCACGGAAGTGTGCCTCAAGGTCCTCAAGCGAGTGGCCCTTCGTTTCCGGGACGAACTTCGCCACGAAGGCCAGCGACGCGACGTTGACCAGGACGAACAGTCCGAAGGTTCCGGTGGAGCCGAGGGCATTGACCACGATGGGGAACAGGAAGGAGATGGCGGCGTTGACGGTCCACAGGGCGAAGACCGCGATTCCCATCGCAAAGCCGCGGATGGCCAGCGGGAACATCTCCGAGAGCAGGAGCCAGACGCAGGTACCGATGAAGCACTGGACGAAAGCCACGAACAGCATCATGGCGGCCAGGATGGTGTAGCTGGCAAGGTCGGACTGCGGCAGGAGGAAGACGATGGCCAGCAACGCCTGCGAACCCACCACGCCGGAGAAGCCGATGACCAGCATTTTGCGGCGGCCCACGAAGCCCAGCAGCCAGATGCCCAGGATGGTCATCAGTACCGAAGTGACGCCGACGCCGATGGTGGCCACAAGCGAGGCACTGACGCCAAGCCCGCTCTTTTCGAGGATGGTGGGTGCGTAGTAGTTGACGGTGTTGATGCCCGTTGCCTGTTGGACGGTGGCCAGGCCGATGCCGATCCACAGCAGCCGGCGCATCCAGGGGTTGTTCTTCAGGTCGCGCCAGGCGTGGCCACGTTCTTCCTTGGCGGTGCGGGCGGTCCGGGCGATTTCCTCGAATTCGGCAGCGGCCTGTTCCGGGGTGCGGCTCATGGCCAGGACGCGGCGGCTGTCTTCGAGCCGTCCGCGGATGGCGTACCAGCGCGGCGATTCGGGGAGCATGAGCATTCCGGCAAGGAGCGCCAAGGCGGGGAGCGAGGCGATGCCCAGCATGGTGCGCCACACTTCGGTGTCGTGGATCAGGGCGTCCAGCAGGGCGTTGATGGCGAAGGCCAGCATCTGGCCGGTCACGATCATGAGTTCATTGATGGTGACCATCCGCCCGCGAAGGTGGGCAGGCGCCATTTCGGCGAGGTACAGCGGACAGGTGACGGCAGCTGCACCAACGCCCAGGCCAAGGACGATGCGGGCACCGACCATGAACGTGACGTTGGGTGCGATGGCACAGCCGATAGCGCCAACCAGGAACAACAGCGCGCAGACCAGCAGCGAGCCGCGGCGGCCCAGTTTGTCCGCCATCCGGCCACCGGCCAGGGCTCCAACGGCGGCACCGGGGAAGAGCAGGGCGCTGACAACTGTGGCTTCTTCGACGGCGGTCATGTTCAGGGAGTCGTTCATGTACAGCAGGGCGCCGGAAATCACGCCGGTGTCGTAGCCGAACAGCAGTCCGCCGAGGGTGGAGATGACGGTCAGGCGGGCCAGATAGCCCCGGCGGGTGGACCCGGCGGCATTGGGTGAAGGTTTCTGCAACAGCATTGTTGCCTCTCAGATTCTCTAAGGACCGGACGGTCTGGAATGTGATGCGTGCCACTAGATTAGAGCGCTCTAATAGCCGGGGTCAAGAGAAAGTCTTAATGTCAGAACAATTTAATTGCGAGGGCGTGGGGCAACTGGCGCGCATCCAGCCTTGACCCAACAACCCCGCCTGCTACGATCGAACCAGAAAGTATGTCCTATCAAGAGAACATATGGCGGCAAGGCGGCTGCGCCCCATCCGGGCGGAACCGGACGCTGCGACCGAGAACAGGAATACACCGTGGCGAACAACCTGGGCCTCAGCATCGACCGCTCCTCCCCCGTGCCGCTCTACCACCAAGTGGTCCAGGGCATCGAGGCAGCCATCCACAGCGGCGTGCTGGAACCGGGCAGCCGGCTGGATAACGAGATCGACCTCGCGGCGCAGCTGAACCTCTCGCGGCCCACCATGCGCAAGGCCATGGACGAGCTGGTGCGCTCCGGGTTGCTGGTGCGCAAGCGCGGCGTCGGAACCCAGGTGGTTTCCAGCCAGGTCCGCCGCCCCCTGGAACTCTCCAGCCTCTATGACGACCTCACCAACAACGGCAAGAAGCCCACCACCGAGGTGCTCAGCTTCTCCCACATTGAGGCCGACGACGCCACCCTGGCCATCCTCCAACTGCCGGCCGGATCCAAGGTGTACCACTTCACCCGGTTGCGGAAAGTGGGCGGGAAGCCGCTGGCCCTGATGGAGAACTGGGTGCGCGACGACATCGCTTCCATGGACGAAGCGATGCTGTCAGCCGAAGGCCTCTACTCGATCCTCCGCCGCGGCGGCGTCAACTTCCGGCTGGCCACCCAGCGGATCGGGGCCGTGACGGCCAACGAGTACCAGGCTTCCATGCTGGATGCAGCCGAAGGTTCGGCGCTGGTCACCATGGAGCGCACCGCGGTAGACGACACCGGCCGTCACATCGAGACCGGGCACCACGTCTACCGCGCCGATTCCTACAGCTTCGAAATGACTCTCGTACAACGCTAAACCGCAAGGAACACACACCATGACCAACTGGGTCTACCCCCTGGGCACCGCCGCCGACGGCTCCTGGGACGTTTCGATCGGAACGTCCGATTCAACCCTCTCCGTGGACGGATGGGCCCACACCGGCCTGAAGGTGGCCACCCTGGCCGCGGGCGCCGCCGTCGAACTTCCCGCCGCGGACGAAGAACGCATCGTGGTACCCCTCAACGGGTCCTTCACCGTGACCGTTGAGGGGACGGCCTATCCGCTGGCAGGCCGCGCGTCCGTGTTCGCTGGCCCCAGCGACGTGCTCTATACCGGCACCGGGCGCGCCGTCACCATCAGCTCGGCCGACGGCGGCCGGGTCGCCGTCGCGACGGCACCCGCCAAGGCCTCGTACCCCACCCGGCTCGTCCCGGCCGCGGAGACGCCGGTGGAACTGCGCGGGGCGGGCAACTGCTCCCGTCAGGTCCACAACTTCGGCACACCGGCCGCGCTCGAAGCGGACCGGTTCATCGTCTGCGAAGTCCTTACCCCCGCCGGAAACTGGTCCTCCTACCCGCCCCACAAGCACGACGAGGAAAAGGACGGCGAAACCCATCTCGAGGAGATCTACTACTTCGAAACGCAGGTGGCCGACGGATCCGGAGCGCCGTCCGACGCCGATGCCATCGGCTACCAGCGCGTCTACGCCTCGGATGAGCGGCCCATCGACGTCTCCGCCGAGGTCCGCACCGGCGACGTCGTCCTGGTCCCTTACGGCTGGCACGGCCCGGCCATGGCAGCCCCCGGTTATGACCTGTATTACCTCAACGTTATGGCGGGCCCCGGGCCCGTCCGGGAATGGCTGATCAGCGACGACCCGCACCACGGCTGGATACGCCAGACCTGGGACACTCAAAACATCGACCCGCGGCTGCCCTTCGGAGCCTAAGGCCGGGCCGGGCCGCCTGCTGGCATAGTGGAGTCTTGTGAAACAGACTTCCCCTTCGCCGCGGTCCGTAACCATGGAGGATGTGGCGCGCGAGGCCGGAGTCAGCCGGGCGCTGGTGTCCCTGGTGATGCGCGATTCTCCCAAGGTCTCTCCCGCTAAGCGGACGGCGGTGCTGGAAAGCGCCGCCGCCCTGGGCTACTCCCCCAACCGGCTGGCCAGCCGGCTGGCGAGCCACCGGACCAACGCCGTCGGAGTCCTCTTCCTCGACCTGCACAACTCCGTCTTCGCCGACATCTATGACGGCCTCAGCGCAGGGCTGGCGGGAAGCGGCAACCAGGTGATGGTCGCCGTCGGCTCCGCTGACCCGGGCGCCGAGATCGAAGCGGTGCGCAACTTCGTGGACTTGCGCGTGGACGGGGTGATCCTGGCTGGCTACACCGGCACCTCCGGGGACCTTGCGGCCGCCCTGCGCGGGACTCCCGGCGTGGTCATCACCCGGGAGATGGAGGTGGACGGCGTCGATTCCGTTTTGACGGACGACTTCCGTTCCGGCGTACTCGCCGTGGAGCACCTCTACGGACTCGGGCACCGGCGGATTGCGCATGTGGACATCTCCGACTGGCTCCCCTATACCGCCCGCCGCGAGGGTTACCTGCACGCCATGGAGGAGCACGGCCTCAAACCCCAGCTGGTGCACAGCGACATGACCGAACGGGGCGGGCGGGCCGTGATGGAACAGTTCCTGGACTCCGGGGCTGAGCCGCCCACGGCAGTCTTTGCGCACAACGACCTCACCGCCATTGGCATCATGGAAGCCCTGGCCTCCCGGGGACTGTCCGTCCCGGGCGACGTGGCGATCGTTGGTTGCGACAACATTGAGTTTGCCGCCTCACCGCTGATTGGCCTGACGTCCATCGACCAGCACGCCAGGGAGCTGGGCAAGGTGGCGGCGCAGGCCATGCTGGACCGTATCGCCGGGACCGGCCGGCCGGCGGCAACCCGCAAGCTGGAACCGGCCCTGATGGTCCGCCGCTCCTCCGACCCCGCAGCCTGATCCCCTGGCTCCCCCGGTTGTTTTTGCCTGCTGGCGAAGCAGCGCGTAGCTGTGCCCGACGGAACCGGGGCAACCCGAAGGGCAAGCAGAGGATGGGTTGCAGGAGGAGATCAGCGAAGCGAGGTCCGTGCAGTAGACCTGGCGTCAGTTCAGAACCCGTCTGCACGGATGTCAGAAGTCACCTGCACTCGCCGACCGTCACACGCTATGCACTGAGGGCGCGCCCCTCTGCGTGCTTGCCATCGGCGTCGTTGGCCATGCCACCTCTTTACCCTTCCATACATCGACGACTATCGATATGCTTAGAGAGGTCGCAGTCATGCTGGTCGCGTTCCCGGAAGGGCGGACTGGATGGGTGAGGCCCTGTGCTTCGGTGTCGAGTCGAATCACCATGAAAGCCAAGGAGAACCGCATGCCTGCTATCCGAATTTACGAATCCGCTCTCTGCTGCGACACCGGCGTGTGCGGCCCCGACGTGGACCAGTCCCTGGTGGACGTGACCGCCAACGTGCGTCATCTCCAGGGCCTCGGCGCCGATATTGCGCGCCACAACCTCGCCAGCGAACCGACCGCCTTCGCGGAGGATGAGACGGTCCGCGGGTTCATGCACCTGGTCGTTTCCAAGGGGCTGCCGCTCACTATCGTCGACGGCGTTACGGTCGCCACCGGCACCTACCCGAGCAGGGGCCAGTTGCTGACTTTCGCCGGGCTCGGCGAACCTGCAGAGGAGCAGCAGCCGCGCCCGGAGCTGGGCCTCACCGAGAAGAAGTCCGGCGGCTGCTGCGGCGGCTCGACGGGGTGCTGCCAGGTCCCGGCGTGAAGTTTCTTGAGAACACGCCCCGGTTCCTGTTTTTCACCGGCAAGGGCGGCGTGGGCAAGACGTCGGTGGCGTGCGCGACAGCGCTCACCCTTGCCAGAGCCGGCAAGAAAGTGCTGCTGGTCAGCACCGATCCCGCCTCCAACGTGGGGCAGGTCTTCGGTATCACCATCGGCAACACCGTGACTCCCATCCCGGAGGTGCCGGGGCTCTCTGCACTGGAAATTGACCCGGAGCAAGCAGCCGAGGCCTACCGTGAGCGGATCATTTCCCCCGTCCGCGGACTCCTTCCCGAGACGGAGCTGGCCGGGATCGCCGAGAGCCTGTCGGGTTCCTGCACTACGGAGATTGCCTCGTTCGACGAGTTCACCAACCTGCTCGCCGATGACAGCTCCTACGGGGAGTATGAGCACATCATCTTCGATACCGCCCCGACAGGCCACACGATCCGACTCCTGCAGCTCCCCGGTTCCTGGACCGACTTTCTGGAAACGGGCAAGGGGAATCCGTCCTGCCTGGGCCCCCTCTCAGGGCTCGAGAAGCATAAACAGGTGTATGCCAAGGCAGTCCAGGCACTTACGGACCCGGCCCGGACCCGCCTCGTGCTGGTCAGCCGGGCCCAGACCTCCTCCCTGAGCGAGATCGAGCGGACGTACCTCGAGCTCAACCAGATCGGAATCAGCGGCGGCTACGTGGTTATCAACGGCGTCCTGCCGCCGGCCGCCGGGGAGGAGGAGCTCGCGCAGGCCCTGCGCGCCCGTGAGGCCTCGGTCATCGCCGCCATTCCCGAGGCGGTCGCCGGCCTTCCCCGCGATGTGCTGGATCTGAAGCAAGGCAACATGGTCGGCGTTCGGGCACTTGAGTCCTTGTTCGCGACCAGCTCCGGTGCCGGTTTCACCGATGACGCAGCTCTGGTCCCCGGAGTTGAAGATGCCCCGCTGGCTGCACTCGTGGACGAAATCGAACTCGACGGCCACGGCCTCGTGATGTGCATGGGCAAGGGCGGCGTGGGAAAAACCACCGTCGCTGCCGCCATCGCGGTCGCCCTGGCAAAACGGGGTCATGCCGTCCACCTCACCACAACCGACCCGGCAGCGCACCTGACCGAAACCCTCCATGGTTCCATCCCGGGCCTGACGGTCTCACGCATCGATCCGGAGGCGGCCATCGAGGAATATCGAAGCCATGTGATGGAGACCAAGGGCAGGAACCTGGACGACGACGGGCGCGCGGCCCTCGCCGAGGACCTGTTATCCCCGTGCACCGATGAGGTCGCGGTGTTCCGGCAATTCTCCAAGGTCGTTCAGGAATCCCGCCGGCATTTCGTGGTGATTGACACCGCACCGACGGGCCACACCCTGCTGCTGCTGGACGCCACGGGTTCCTACCACCGCGAGATCGCACGCCAGGTCGGCGCCACCATGGGGTTCGTGACGCCGCTCATGCGGCTCCAGGACCCGGCCCAGACGAAGGTCGTTCTCGTCACCCTGGCCGAAACCACGCCCCTGCTGGAAGCCCAGGAGCTGCAGGATGACCTGGAGCGGGCCGGAATCCACCCGTGGGCGTGGGTGATTAACAACTCGATCGCCGCCGCACACCCACAGACGTCGTTCCTGCGGGCCCGCGCCGCGAGCGAAACTGAACAGATCACGAAGGTCCACACCCTGACGGACCGGGTCGGTCTCATTCCCATGCTGGCCGAAGAACCCGTCGGCGAAGAGAAGTTGTCGGCACTGACAGCCCTCAGCTCCCATCCCGCCTGACCGGAATCCCGCCCCGCCCCGCGTGAGGCGGGGGCTGGAGCCCGTCCTGCTAGCGGCCCGGGTCCCGGGCCAGCAGCACTTCGACGTCGCGGACAGCGGCTTCCAGCCTGGCAATCGTGTCGCGCTGGATCGCCCGCAGGTACTCAGCATCCGACTCACCGTCCTGAACCCAGTCGTCGTCGCCGGGTGAATCCATGGTTTGGCGGGTGTTGGCGATTGCCGTCCTGATGTTTTCCAGTGCCGCCCGTAGCCGGTCCTCGGTGGTGGGAGCCTCGGTGTCCATCGTGTTCTTACTGGTTGGGGTCCTGCGCCGGTGGGCACCCGCGCGAAGAACTAGGGGAACTGTGTGCGCCGTTCGATCAGAACCGTATCCCGCCATTGGCCCGCGGCAGGGCCGTGAGACATCAGGGCAATTTTTTCCCGTCGCCCTACCGCCCTGAAGCCGTGGGCGAGGTGCAGCGTCATGCTTGCCTCGTTTTCGGGGAAGATGCTCGCCTGGAGGGTCCAAATGCCGTCGATCTCCGTCGATGCAATCAAGGACCGAAGAAGGAGTGCGCCTATTCCACGGCCGCGGGCCGCATCGGAAATGTAGATGGAGTGTTCCACCACGCCCGAGTACACCGGTCGGGCGGAAACGGCCGAAACGGCCGCCCAGCCGAGAATCCCTCGGGACGGCGCCTGCGCCACCAGGCGGTGGGCTGCGAGCCGCGACGCGTCGAATCGGCGCCAGTCCGGCGCCTCGACCTCGAAGGTTGCGTGTCCGGTCGCGATTCCCTCGCTGTAGATCCTGCGGACCTCCGGCCAATCCGATGCCCGCATCGCCCGCACAGTGACCCCAGGCGCCGGCTCGGAGATCACAGGGACGCCAGGAGGCCGGCCGTCCGCTCCATGGCCCCGGGCACCAGGGAGTAATACGCCCAAGTGCCGCGCTTCTCACGGTGCAGCAGCCCGGCATCCACCAGGATTTTCAGGTGGTGCGACACGGTCGGCTGACTCAGGTCCAGCGGCTCGGTGAGGTCACAGACGCAGGCCTCCCCGGCCCCGGCGCCTTTGACAATCGAGAGCAGGCGCAGTCGGTTGGGATCGGACAGGGCCTTGAATATCAGGGCCTTCTGCTGGGCTTCCTCTGCACTCAGACCAGACGTGTCCGACGGTGCACAGCAGGCCTCGTCGAGGCCCGGCTCAATAGTTTGCAGAGAATTCATGTGTCTATTATGCACACAGATTGACATTCATCGATATTGTTGTGAATACTCTATATCGATAGCCATCAATTTAGCGCAGCACCGCACAGGAGTCCCGTGAACACCCAGACTGACCCGTCGCCCACTCGTGAAGGGGAGGCCGCCGTCGTCGGCAGGCTTTCCACCCTGGACAGGTTCCTGCCGGTATGGATCATCGCCGCCATGGCCTTGGGCCTGCTGCTGGGCAGCTTTATCCCAGGGCTGAACACCGCGCTCGAGGCCGTCAAGATCGGTGAAGTGTCGCTGCCTATCGCCGTGGGCCTGCTGGTGATGATGTACCCGGTCCTGGCAAAGGTCCGCTACGACCAGGCGCACCGCGTCATCGGCGACCGCAAACTCATGATCACCTCGCTGGTCCTCAACTGGGTGCTGGCCCCGGCGTTCATGTTCGCCCTGGCCTGGATCTTCATGCCGGATCTCCCGGAGTACCGCACGGGACTGATCATTGTGGGCCTGGCCCGGTGCATCGCCATGGTGATGATCTGGAACGACCTCGCCTGCGGCGACCGGGAAGCCGCCGCCGTGCTGGTGGCCATCAACTCCGTCTTCCAGGTCATCGCGTTTGGAGCCCTAGGCTGGTTCTACCTGCAGCTGCTGCCGTCCTGGCTGGGCCTGCCCACTACCAGCGCGGACTTCTCCTTCTGGGCCATCACCGCATCCGTGCTGGTGTTCCTGGGTATCCCGCTGCTGGCCGGCTTCCTCACCCGGACCATCGGTGAAAAAGCCAAGGGCCGCGACTGGTACGAAGGAACGTTCCTGCCGAAGCTGGGCCCGTGGGCGCTGTACGGTCTGCTTTTCACCATCACCCTGCTCTTCGCCCTGCAGGGCGGCACCATCACATCCCGCCCGCTGGACGTGGTCCGGATCGCCCTGCCGCTGCTGGTCTACTTCCTCGTGGTCTTCGGCGCCGGCATGGCCATCGGCAAGTGGCTCGGCCTCGGCTACGCCAAGACCACCACGCTCGCTTTCACAGCCGCGGGAAACAACTTCGAGCTCGCCATCGCCGTGGCGATCGGCACCTTCGGCGTCACCTCGGGGCAGGCCCTCGCCGGCGTCGTCGGACCCTTGATCGAAGTTCCCGTCCTTGTTGCACTGGTGTACGTGGCCCTCTGGGCCCGCAAACGCTACTTCACCCCGACCCCGCATTCCGCCTAACCCCCAAGAAACTTCAGGAGAAACCCATGAGCACCGAAACCACCAAGAAGCCCTCCGTCCTGTTCGTCTGCGTCCACAACGCCGGCCGCTCCCAGATGGCCGCCGCCTTCCTCACTACCCTCTCCAACGGCGCCATCGAGGTCCGCTCCGCCGGGTCCGCCCCCGCGGACAAGGTCAACCCGGCAGCCGTCGAGGCCATGGCCGAACTCGGCATCGACATGTCCGCCGAGATCCCCAAGGTCCTCACCACCGAAGCCGTCAAGGAATCCGACGTCGTCATCACCATGGGCTGCGGCGATACCTGCCCCATCTTCCCCGGCAAGCGCTACGAGGACTGGGAACTCGAAGACCCAGCCGGCCAGGGCGTCGACGCCGTCCGCCCGATCCGCGACGATATCAAGACCCGCATCGAGGGCCTCATCGCCTCCCTCACCCCCGCCGCCAAGTAACCAGAACCAGGAGCCTCTCGTGAGCACCCAACAGCTGATCATCATCGGCTCCGGCCCCGCCGGCTACACCGCCGCGATCTACGCCGCCCGCGCCGGCTTGGCACCGCTCGTCATCGCCGGCGCGGTCACCGCGGGAGGTGCGCTGATGAACACCACCGAGGTGGAGAACTTCCCCGGCTTCCCCGGCGGCATCCAGGGCCCGGAACTGATGGACGGGCTCCAGCAGCAGGCCGAGAAATTCGGCGCGCAGGTGGTGTTCGACGACGTCACCGAAGTCACGCTCACCGGCCACCTCAAACGTGTGGTCACCGGCGCCGGCGAGACGCACGAGGCGCCCGCCGTCATCCTCGCCACCGGCTCCGCGTACAAGGAGCTCGGACTGGCCGAGGAGAACAAGTTCAGCGGTCACGGGCTTTCATGGTGCGCCACCTGCGACGGGTTCTTCTTCCGCGACCAGGACATCATCGTCGTCGGCGGCGGCGACTCGGCCATGGAGGAGGCGACGTTCCTCACCCGCTTCGGCAAGACCGTGACCGTCGTCGTGCGCAAGAACGAGCTGCGTGCGTCCCGGATCATGGCCCAGCGAGCCAAGGACAACCCCAAGATCCGCTTCGCCTGGAACTCCGCCATCACCAAGATCCACGGCGAGTCCAAGGTCACCGGCGTCACCCTGACCGACACCATCACCGGTGAAACCCGCGAACAGGCCGCCTCCGGCATCTTCGTAGCGATCGGACATGTCCCGCGGACCGAACTGCTGCACGGCCAGGTGGACCTCGACGCCGAGGGCTACATCAAGGTGGACTCCCCCACCACCGTCACCAACCTCTCGGGCGTCTTCGCCTGCGGTGACGCCGTGGACCACCGCTACCGCCAGGCCATCACCGCCGCCGGTACCGGCTGCTCCGCCGCCCTCGATGCCGAACGCTACCTCGCGGCGTTGGACGACGCGGACAGCATCGCCACCGCCCTGGTCGAGGAACCCACCCACGCCTGACCCCCACAGATGAAACAGGGCTCCACCGCCTGCCGGTCCCACGAGGACCGGCGGGCCCCCAGAAAAACCGACCACCCCACCGGATGAAACAGAGGAAACCATGGCTGTAACCACCAACCTTCCCGTAGCTGTCATCGGAGCCGGCCCAGTCGGCCTCGCCGCGGCAGCCCACCTGCTCGAGCGCGGCCTGGAGCCGCTGATCCTCGAGGCCGGCCCGACGGCGGGCGCCGCCATCGAGCAGTGGCGCCATATCCGGCTGTTCTCCCCGTGGCAGTACAACACCGACGCCGCCGCGGCACGCCTGCTCGCCGCGACCGGCTGGGAAGCGCCTGAGCCGTCCGCGCTGCCCACCGGCGGCGACCTGATCGACCGGTACCTCACCCCGCTCGCATCGCTTCCCGAGATCGCGTCCCGCCTGCACACCGGTGCCCGCGTCATCGCCGTAACCCGCCTCGGGATGGACAAGACCCACAGCCGGAACCGCGACGCCACCCCGTTCGTGGTCCGGGTCGAACACGCCGACGGCGTAACCCGCGACTACCAGGCCGCCGCCGTCATCGACGCCTCCGGGACCTGGTCCACCCGCAACCCGCTCGGCACCTCCGGCCTGCCCGCGGTTGGCGAAGCCGCCGCGGCTGCACACATCTCCTCGCCCCTACCGGACGTCCTGGGACGCGACCGGGCAGCCTTCGCCGGCCGCACCGCCGTCGTCATCGGCGCCGGCCATTCCGCAGCCAACACCCTGATCAACCTCTCCGAACTCGCCGCCCGGGTCCCCGGAACCAGAATCGTCTGGGCAATCCGCGGCGCCTCCGCGGCCAAGGTCTACGGCGGCGGCGACGCCGACGGCCTCGCCGCGCGCGGCCAGCTCGGCAGCAGGCTCCGCGCCCTGGTCGAGAGCGGCGCCGTAGAACTGCACACCGGCTTCGGCATCGCCGGACTCGCCGCCGCCGACGGCGCCGTCACGCTGACCTCCACCGACGGCCGCACCCTCGGCGCCGACGTCGTGGTCCCGGCCACCGGGTTCCGCCCGAACCTGGACATGCTCCGGGAACTCCGGCTGGAACTCGACCCCGGCGTGGAAGCACCCCGCGAGCTCGGCCCGCTGATCGACCCCGAGTTCCACTCCTGCGGCACCGTCGAACCGCACGGCGCGAAGATGCTGGCCCACCCGGAGCAGGACTTCTACATCGTCGGAATGAAGTCCTACGGCCGGGCCCCCACCTTCCTGCTGGCCACCGGCTACGAACAGGTCCGCTCCGTCGCCGCAGCCCTCGCCGGAGACCGCGAAGCAGCCGACACCGTCCAGCTCGAACTCCCCGAAACCGGCGTCTGCTCCTCCGACATCGGCACCAGCTGCGACGTCCCCGCCGCCGTACCTGCAGGCTTCGTTGCCGAAACCTCCGGCGGCTGCTGCGGAACGCAAGAACCCGTCCTTGTCGGATTCCCCACCGGACTGGCCCACGGCCGCTCCGGCGAAAACTGAGCAGGCCGCGCCCTTTCGTCACCAAACCACACTGGAGTGCTGACATGACTGACCCCCCTGACCATGGCCTGGGCCTGCAGGACAACACCGAGGTCCTGCACCGGATCACAGCGCGGCTGGCAGACCGGTTTGCCGGTGTGTTCGCCGCGGAGACAGTCGAACGCTACGTCTTCGAGTCCTACACGGCCCTGGCCCGGACCGCGAAGATTACCGCCTACCTGCCGTCCACCACGGAGCACTTCGCCAGTGACCGGCTCAATGCCCTGGCCAGATCCAAGGGCGCCGTCACCTCCGAGGTCCCCGAAGTCCTGTTCGTCTGCGTGCAGAACGCTGGCCGGTCCCAGATCGCCGCAGCACTGCTGAATGTCGAGGCCAAGGGCCGGATCCGGGTCCGGTCCGCCGGCTCCCAGCCCGCGGCCGAACTGGACCCAGCCGTCGTCGCGGCGATGTCCGAAATGGGGCTGGACCTGACCCGGGACTACCCCAAGCCCCTCACCGATGACGTCGTTCGTGCCTCCGATGTGGTGATCACGATGGGCTGCGGTGACTCCTGTCCGATCTACCCGGGCAAACGCTATGAGGACTGGGACCTGGCAGACCCGGCGGGGCTGCCCGTTGCGGCCGTGCGGATCATCCGCGACGAGATCCACGACCGGGTCAAGGCACTGGCCGCATCGCTGCTCACCACGCCCCACGCAGACAAGGAAGAATCAAACCCATGACCGAGACCACGAAAACGCCCGGCGTCCTGTTCGTCTGCAGCAAGAACGGTGGAAAGTCCCAGCTGGCCGCCGGACTGATGAACCAGCACGCGAACGGGACCGTCACCGTCTACTCCGCCGGGACCAAACCCGGTACATCGCTGAACCCCCAGGCCGTGGAGTCCCTGGCCGAACTCGGCATCGACATCACCGGCGAACACCCCAAGCCCGTGACCACTGAGGTACTGGACGCGGTCGACATCGTCATCGTCCTGGGCAACGAGGCAAAAGTCGATGTCCCCGCGGGCACCCGGCTCGAGGTCTGGGATACGGACGAGCCCTCCGAGCGCGGCATCGAAGGCATGGAGCGCATGCGCCTTGTCCGGGACGACATCAAGACCCGGGTCCGGAAGCTTTACGCGGAGCTCACCGGGAACTAGGCCATGCCCGCCCGCTGATGATCGGCGGATCCCTCGTCGGACCGCTGGCCCTGGCCATGGTGGGGCTGGCGCCGAACCTGCCCGTGTTCTTTGCGGCGTGGCTGGTCGCTAAGCTCAGGACAGCTGCTCCCGTGGCGGCGGCGTCCATCGGATCTGATTTACCGATTGCCCGGCGGCCTCGGGCGTTCATTCGTGGAGCTTCGGCCACGTCATAACCGGCGTCGCCTACTGCCCTGGCCAGACGTGCACCATAAGAACCGATACCCTCAACGGCCCAAAGGCTGGCCGTATCCCCGCCTGTCCGTCGGCCTACCCAGGCAAGCGCGCGAGAAATCCCGGTCGAGGTGGTCGGGAACTGCTCGCACGCGACCTGTCGCTTGGTGCTGGCCTCGATGATGGCGCAGGTGTGGGTGCCACCCTCCTTCCTTTCGAATGGGCATGACTGGTCGCATCATGACCGGCGCAACACTGCCCGCTAGTCCCAGACCAGCCACGTCAAGACTCACAGACGTTTTTGTCCACGTGGTTTTATCCAGTTGGGCAGGCTTCCGGACGCCAGTCCTGCGTACCTGGACAACGGTTTTAGACGCGGACCGCGCCTGCAGCCTCCGCCGACGCCCCGCCCGGGGCTTCGGCCGGCGCATCGATGCGGGTTTTGCTCCGCTTGGCAGCCGCCGCAGCAAAGGCCATGACGGCCACGCCCGCCAGGGTGATGACAGCCCCGGCCCAAATGGGGGACGTGTAGCCGAAGCCGGCCGTGATGGTGACGCCGCCAAGCCAGGCGCCCAGGGCGTTCCCCACATTGAAGGCGCCGATGTTGGCGCCCGAGGCCAGGGTAGGCGCACCCGGGGCGTACTTCATGACCCGCATCTGCAGCCCCGGCACGGTGGCGAAGCCGAAACCTCCCATCAGCACCAGGGAGACCACGGTCAGCACGGGGTTGGCTGCCACCAGGGCGAACGCCACCAG
Organism: Pseudarthrobacter sp. 1G09; assembly: GCF_050038305.1. Classification (NCBI taxonomy): domain Bacteria; kingdom Bacillati; phylum Actinomycetota; class Actinomycetes; order Micrococcales; family Micrococcaceae; genus Pseudarthrobacter; species Pseudarthrobacter sp. 1G09. Next base: position 1,152,494 of record NZ_CP188306.1, on the reverse strand, counting down.
GACCACAGCCAGGAAGGCGAGCACCACCAGCAGGGTGCGGTCCACGTTCCGGTCGGCAGCCTTGCCACCAAGGGTGTTGCCGGCGAACAGCCCGACGCCGAACACAATCAGGAGCCAAGGGACGGTTGAGGCAGCGAATCCCGACACTTCTGTGAGGGTGTAGGCGATGTAGGTGAACGCGCCGAACATGCCGCCGAACCCCAAGACAGTGACCACGATGGACAGCCACACCTGGCCGGAGCGGAACGCGCCAAGCTCTGAACGCAGGCTTCCCCCGGATTCTGCTGCGGCGGCCTGCCGGGGCACCAGCGCCAGGATGCCGGCGAGCGCCGCCATACCGATCACGGTGATGGCCCAGAAGGTGGCCCGCCATCCGGCGGCCTGGCCCAGCAGGGTGCCAAAGGGGACTCCCAGCACATTGGCGGCAGTAAGCCCGGTGAACATCAGGGCGATGGCACCGGCCTTCCTGCTCGGCGGAACCATGCCGGCAGCCACCACTGCCCCGATGCCGAAGAAGGCGCCGTGCGAGAGCGCGGCGATGACCCGGCCCAGCATCATGGGCCAGTAGTCAGCAGCCGTTGCGGACAGCAGGTTCCCGGCGATGAACAGGACCAGCAGGCCGGCCAGGACCGGCTTGCGCTCCAGTTTGGTCACGGCCGCCGTCAACCCCAGGGCGCCCACCACTACGGCGAGCGCGTAACCCGAGATAAACCATCCCGCGGACGCCTCGCTCACCCCGAAGTCGGCGGCAACGTCAGGCAGGAGCCCCGCGATAACGAATTCGGTGAGTCCAATGCCAAACCCTCCAAGGGCGAGGGCAATCAGGCCAACAGGCATGGTGATGCTCCTTTGAGCTGTTCTGGTTGTTCTGAGGGGGAATGGCGCCTAAAATAATTGCAGGCGCGGTATTTATTGTTGCACATGCAAATATACCGCGCAAGCAACTATTTAGGTGTTGCCGGCAGCGGTCCTCCGCAGCCGCGCACCGGAAGGAGTATCCATGGGCATCAAGGACGACGCCGTCGAGGTCCGTGCGCAGGGCTGGCGCACCCTGGCGGCCCTGCACGGCCTGATCGAGGGCGAGCTGGAACGGTCCCTTCAAGCGGAGTCCCAACTGTCCGTGGTGGAGTACACCGTCCTGGACGCATTGAACCGGCAGGACGGCTGGCATATGCGCATGCAGCAGCTGGCCCGGGCCACGGCCCTTAGCCCCAGTGCCACCACCCGTTTGGTGAGCCGGCTCGAGGACCGGGGCCTGCTGACCAGGATCCTCTGCGACGACGACCGGAGGGGCATCTACACCGAGCTCACCCCCATCGGCAGCACGCTGCTGGCCGAAGCCCGCCCGGTCCACGACGCCACCCTGGAACGTGCCCTTGAACATGCGCAGGCGCTGCCGGAACTTGCACCCCTGGTGGGTGCGCTTCCCACGCTTCACGTTCCGGCGTAGTCACGGCCCAACGTTCCAGCACCAACAGAAGATGCCCCTCCGGGAATCACCGGAGGGGCATCACCTGTTGTGGCGCAACGATAAGCGGCCGGGCTAGTTCGGTTTGCCGGCGGCGGCCCCGGGCTTCTGCCCGGCAACGTTCTTGAAGTAATGCTCCAGGTCCTCGAGGCTCTTGTCCTTGGTCTCCGGAACGTACTTCGCGGCGAACGCGATGGCGCCCACACCCAGCACGGCGAAAACAAAGAACGTGTTGGACAGCCCGATGGCCGCCATGAGCTGGGGGAACCCAAAGCCCACCAGGAAGTTGATGATCCAGAGCACGAAAGCGGACGCCCCCATGCCCAGGCCCCGGATCTTCAACGGGAAGATCTCGGACAGCATCAGCCAGGTGACCGGTGAAATGGCGCCCTGCTGGAAGGCCAGGAACGTCACGGTGAGCGCAAGGATAGCGAAACCCCGCACGGAGCCTTCCGGCAGGATCAGTGAGAAGAGCCCGATCAGCAGCAGCGCCGTCGTCGTACCGACCTGTCCGGTGATGAGCATCCTGCGGCGCCCCACTTTGCCTAGTAACCAAATGCCGACAAACGTGGCCAGCACCGAGATGACGCCGTTGGCGATGTTGGCGGTCAGGGCCGCTTCGCGGCCGAAGCCGGATTCCGACAGAATCTGGGTGCCGTAGTACATGATGGAGTTCACGCCGGTGATCTGCTGGATCACTGCCAACCCGAGGCCCACAAAGAAGATCCGGCGGAGCCACGGGATGCCCAGGTCCTTCCAAGTGCCCATCTTGGACTTGTAGTCCTCCACGGCCATGGCCTTGACTTCCTCGAACTCCTTTCTGGCCTCCTCCTGGGACCGGATCCGCTGCAGCACGCTGAGCGTTTCGCCGAAGCTGCCCATGGAAGCGAGCCAGCGGGGGCTCTCGGGCATGAAGTTCATCCCGATCCACAGCGCGATGGCAGGAAGGGTGGCGATCACCAGCATCCAGCGCCAGATGCCGCCGGCCTCGCCGAAGGTGTTGCCGAGGTAGGCGTTGAAGATAAAGGCCAGTAGCTGGCCGGTGACGATCATCAGCTCGTTCTGCGTCACGATCCGCCCGCGCCGGTCGCTCGGTGACACTTCCGCAAGGTAAACCGGGACGGTCACCGAGGCGCCGCCCACGGCCAGGCCCAGGATGAACCTCGCGGCGATCATCACTTCGGTGGTCGGGGAGAACGTGCAGGCGAGCGTGCCGGCCAGGAAGATGACGGCCAGGACCATGATCATCTTGCGGCGGCCGTTGCGGTCGGCCAGCCGGCCGCCGAACAGTGCACCAAAGGCCGCACCGAACAGCAGCGAGGATGTCACCAGGCCCTCGGTGAGCGGCGTCAGGCCGAGGTCCTCCTGCATGTACGGCAGCGCGCCGTTGATCACGCCCGTGTCATAACCGAACAGCAGGCCGCCGAACGTAGAGATGATGGTGACTGTCCGGAGCGCCTTCTTGTGGTTCCCGGGCTTGGTTTCCGTATGCGCAGGCACACTCATACGCTGACCTTCTGGACGTACTGCTGGATGGTGTCCAGCTGGTACCGGGACACCTCGTCAGCGTTGTCGTCCTCGGCGAAGACGCTCGAGACCATCACGGTATCCTCGCGGTCGAGGAAGCCGATTTCCTTCAGCCCCCCGAAGAACTCGTCCCAGTTCACGTCTCCGTCGCCGACCTTCAGGTGCTGGTGGACGCGGACCGGGTTGCCCGGAGGGTTGGTGATGTAGCGCAGGCCGTGCGAGGCATGGTGGTCCATGGTATCGGCCACGTGGACCAGCCGCAGCTTGTCCCCCGCCGCGCGCATGATCTCCAGCGGCTGGTTCTTCATGTGGAAGCTGTGCGAGGCCACGTAGACCATGCCCACGTTCTTCGAGTTCACGCCCCGGATCACGCGGATGGCCGCCAGGCCCTCTTCCACGAAGTCGTCGGGGTGGGGGTCGATCAACAGGTCGATGCCCTCACGCTCGATGATGGGCAGCAGTTCCTCCATTGAACGGTAGAACGCACGCTCGGATTCCTCGGCCTTTTCGGGGCGGCCGCTGAACTCGGTGTTCATAGTGCTGACGCCCAGGTCCACGGTGATTTGGATGGCACGCTTCCAATAGCGGACGGCTGCCTCGCGGGCATCCTCGTCCGGACCGGACCACCGAAGCACCGGCAGAACCGATGCGATCTCAATTCCGGCGTCGCGGCAGGCCTTCTTCAGCTGGCCAACCAGGTCGTCGTCGGCCTTCGGGTGGTTGAAAAACGGGATGAAGTCCGCGTGCGGGGTCATCTGCATGTACTTGTAGCCAAGGTCCGCCACCACCTTGGGAAACTCCAGCAGGCTGTGCGAGTGGTGGAACGGGGTGGGGTCAAGTGCGATTTTCACGAAAAACACTCCATTGTGGATCAGTCAGGGGAACGGAAAAGGGACGGAATGCTTCCGTCCCCTTCTCCTGTCCTAGTTGTAGAGGTCGGGCTTGGCAGCCAGTTTGACGGCGACCTTTTCGCCGTTCTTCTGTGCTTCGACGCCGGCTTCGCAGCAGGCTGCGGTGGCGTACCCGTCCCAGGCGGTCGGACCGCCGATTTCGCCCTTGAGTGCAGCGTCAACCCACGACTGGATTTCGACGTCGTACGCCGCGCCAAAGCGCTCTTCGAAGCCGGGCGTGACGTTGCCGCCCCAGCGGCCGGCGCTGCGGGTGTAGGGCCCCTTGTCGCCGCCGATGCTGACGATGCCGTCTTCGAAAGCGGCCTGCGTGGCAACCTCGTAGCCGAACTTGGCGTTGACGTAGATCTCGACGTCGGCCAGGACACCGGACTCGGTCTCCAGCAGGACGTGCTGCGGGTCGTGCTGGCCGGCCGGAGCGTTCTTGGTGGCCTTGCCCAAACGGACCTGGATGCTGGTGATTTCCTCGCCGGTGAAGTATCGGATGGCGTCGAACTCGTGGACCACGGAGTCGTTGATCAGCATCTCGTTGGTGAACCCCGCCGGGGTGGTGGGGTTGCGGTGCTGGTGGTGCAGCATCAGCAGTTCGCCCAGTTCGTGGTCGCGGATGATCTTGCCCAGCGAAGCGTACTCGGCGTCAAAGCGGCGCATGAAACCTACCTGGATCCGCTTGTGGCCCAGTGCCACCTCGGCCTCGACGATCTTCCAGGAGGATTCGGCGTCGGGCGTGAGCGGCTTTTCGCAAAGGATCGGGATGTCCTTGGCAATCGCCTTGAGCAGGATGTCCTCGTGGAGGAAGCCGGGGGTGGCGATCAGGACGGCGTTGACGTCGCCGTTGTTCAGGGCTTCCTCGGCGTCGGCGAGGGCTACAGCGCCCGGGATGCCTTCGATGGCGGCCTGGGCACGTGCGAGGTCGACGTCGACGACGGCGGCAACTTCAGCTCCGTGAATACGCTTGTTGAGGCGCTGGATGTGGTCGGCGCCCATGCGGCCTGCGCCGATGACGGCGACGCGAAGGATTTCAGTCATTGTTCTGTCCTTTGGGATCTGGAGGGAGTGGGCTGTGCTGGTCCGTCAGTTGACGGCGGTGCGGGAACCGCAGGACAGCAGGTAGTTGCGGGTGCGCTTGGCGATCGGCATAGGCACGTCGAAGGCCACCGGGTACATGTCCTGCTCCACAATGCCGAAGATGGGCCGGTCCAGCGCTTCCACGGCTTCGATGACCGCACGGAGGTCCGGCAGGCCGTTGGGCGGTTCGGTCATGACGCCGGCCAGGTTAGCAGCTGCCCACGTCATGTTTTCCTCGTTGACCTTCTTGAGGATGTCCGGGTTGATCTGCTTCAGGTGCAGGTAGCCGATCCGGTCCGGGTAGTTCTTGATCAGGTCCAGGCTGGAGGCACCACAGTATTCGGCGTGCCCGGTGTCCAGGCAGAGGTTCAGGTACTGCGGGTCAGTGGCGCCGAGCAGTGTTTCGATGTCTTGCTGGGCACCCACGTGGGAGTCAGCGTGGGAGTGGAACTGCTGCTGCAGGCCAAAGTCCTCGAGCAGGGTCTTGCCCAGGCGGTTGTGTCCGGTAAACAGGTCGCTCCAGGCCTTCTCGCTCAGGGTGCCGCTTTCCACCGCTTCACCGGTGACGTCGTCCCGCCACATGGCCGGGATGACCACGATGTGCTCACCGCCCATTGCCGCGGTGAGTTCGGCGACCTTGCGTGCCGGCTCCCAGGCGGTTTCCCATTGGTCCAGGCCGCGATGGAAGGCGGTGAACACGGTGCCGGCGGAGATCTTGAGGTCACGGGCCTTGAGCTCTTCCGCCAGACGGGTCGGATCCGCGGGAAGGTAGCCATACGGGCCCAGTTCGATCCACTTGTAGCCGGACTCCACCACTTCGTCCAGGAAGCGTTCCCACGGGGTCTGCTTGGGGTCGTCCGGGAACCAGACTCCCCAGGAGTCCGGTGCCGTGCCGATGATCAGCTTGTTCTCAGTCATGACAGCGTTGTCTCTCTCTGGTGTCAGTTGGAGGGGAAGTTGTAGGAGGCGCCGGAGGCGTGGTGGGTTTCGGGCCAGCGGGAGGTGATGACCTTGCCGCGGGTGTAGAACGATACGCCTTCGGGGCCGTAGATGTGCTTGTCGCCGAAGAGGGAAGCCTTCCAGCCGCCGAAGGAGTGGTAGGCCACCGGGACGGGCAGGGGCACGTTGATGCCGATCATGCCGACCGTGACGGAACGCTGGAACTTGCGGGCGGCGGCGCCGGAGGAGGTGAAGATGGCGGTGCCGTTGCCGTAGGGGTTGGCGTTGATGAGGGCGATTCCGTCTTCGAGGGTGTCGACGCGGACCACGACGAGGACGGGTCCGAAGATTTCCTCCTGGTAGGCGGTCATTTCGGTCTTGACGTGGTCAAGGACGGTGGGGCCCACCCAGAAGCCGTCTTCGTGACCGGGGACCACGAGGTCGCGGCCGTCAACCACCATTGCGGCGCCGGCATTCTCGGCTTCGGTGACGATCCGAAGGATGCGTTCCTTGGAGACGGGGGTGATGACCGGGCCCATTTCGGCGTCGGGTTCGGTGCCGTTGTTGACCTTGACGGCTTCGGCGCGTTCCTGGACCTTGGCGACGAGGGCGTCGGCGGCCTCCCCGACGGCAACGGCGACGGAGATGGCCATGCAGCGTTCGCCGGCGGAGCCGAACGCTGCTGCGGCCAGGTGGTCGGCGGCGTTGTCGAGGTCGGCGTCGGGAAGGATGATGGCGTGGTTCTTCGCCCCGCCCAGGGCCTGGACGCGCTTGCCGTGCTTGGTGGCGGTCTCGTGGACATACTGTGCGATCGGGGTCGAACCAACAAAGCTGATGCCGTCCACGTCCGGGTGGGTCAGGAGCCCGTCCACGGTTTCCTTGTCACCATGCAGGACCTGGAACACGCCGTCAGGCAGGCCGGCCTGCTTCCAGAGCTTGGCGAGCAGCAGGGAGGCGGAGGGATCGCGTTCGGAGGGCTTGAGGATGAACGCGTTGCCGGTGGCGATGGCCATCGGCGCCATCCAGAGCGGCACCATGACAGGGAAGTTGAACGGCGTGATGCCGGCGACCACGCCGAGGGGTTCGCGGAAGGAGAAGACGTCGATCCCGGTGGAGACCTGGTCGGAGTAGTCGCCCTTGAGGAGGGTGGGGACGCCGCAGGCGTATTCGATGACTTCGAGGCCGCGGCCGATTTCGCCCTTGGCGTCGGAGAGGACCTTGCCGTGCTCGGCGGTGACCAGTTGGGCGAGTTCGTCCACGTGGGCGGCGACGAGTTCACGGAACTTGAACAGAACAGCGGTGCGCTTGGCCAGGGAAATGTCGCCCCAGGTATCGGCAGCGGCGCGGGCGGCCGCGACGGTGGCGTCCAGGTCGGCGCGGTTGGCCAGGCGCAGCTCGGCAGAGACCTGGCCGGTGGCCGGGTTGTAAACCGGGGTGGTGCGGTCACCAACACCTGCGGTTTCGGCGCCGTTGATGAAGTGGTTGATGACGGTGGTTTCGGTGGTTGTGGCAGTCATGGGACTCTTCCTTGAGTGGTTCGAAGGGGATGGAGGTACAGGGTCAGCCGAGTAGTTTGCGCTGGCGGGACTTGTGGTCGGCGTAGGTCTGGAAGGCCTGCTTGGTGGAATCCAGTTCGGACACCTGGGAGACGGGGACATCCCACCAGGATTCCGACGACGGCGCGTCCAGCAGGGGGTCGGATTCAACGTGGATCAGGATGGGCCCGGTTCCTTCCGGGGCAGCCTTCGCGTCGCGCACAGCCTGTTCGAGTTCGGCGATGACCTTCTCGCCCGGTTCGATCCGGATGACCTTCACACCAAGGGACTCCGCATTGAGGGCCAGGTCCACGGGCAGGGTCTCCCCCGCGTCGAAGCTGTGCTGCTCTTCGTTCAGTGCCCGGTACTGGGTGCCGAAGCGCTGCGAGCCCAGCATCTCGGAGAGCGAGCCGATGGACGCATAGCCGTGGTTCTGGATCAGCACCACGATCAGTTTGATGCGCTCCGCGACGGCGGTGACCAGCTCGGTGTGCATCATCAGGTAGGAACCGTCGCCCACCATCACGACGACGTCCCGCACCTCCGCGCCTGGCTCGCCTGCCGCCGTCGTACTTTTCGCTTCGGCGAGGGCTGCTCGCTTGACGCCGAGGCCGCCGGGGATCTCGTAGCCCATGCAGGAGTAGGCGTATTCGACGTGGTAGCCGAACGGGTCGCGGACGCGCCACATCTTGTGCAGGTCACCGGGCAGGGACCCGGCGGCGCAAATCACGACGTCCCGGGCGTCCATGGCCCGCGAGGTGGCCCCGATAATCTCGTTCTGGGCCGGCAGCGGGGTGTAGCGGGTGTCGAATGCCTCGTCCACCGTGGCATCCCAGCGCTTCTTCTCGGAGGCAATCTGCTGTTCGAGGTCGGCGCCGATCCGGTAGCCGCCCAGGGCAGCGTTGAGCTTGACCAGTGCCTTGCGGGCATCGGCGACGATCGGCAGCGTAGTGCCGTGCTTGTACGCGTCGATCGGGGCAACGTTGATGTTCACGAAGCGCACGTCCGGGTTTTGGAAAGCGGTCCGGGAAGCGGTGGTGAAGTCCTCGTAGCGGGTGCCGATGCCGATGATCAGGTCCGCCTCGGCAGCAATGGCGTTCGCCGCCGTGGTGCCGGTGGAACCGATCGCGCCGAGGGACTGCTGGTGGTCCCAGGGCAGGACGCCGACGCCGGCCTGCGTGTTGCCCACCGGAATGCCGGTCAGTTCGGCGAACTTCGCCAGTTCGTCGTTGGCGTAGGCGTACAGGACACCGCCGCCGGCAATGATCAGCGGACGCTTCGCGGAGCGGATCGCTGCGACGGCGCGGGCGATGTCGTCATCGTCGGCATCGGGGCGGCGGATCCGCCACTCGCGCTCAGCCAGGAACTCCTCGGGGACGTCGAAGGCCTCGGCCTGGACATCCTGCGGCAGCGAAATAGTCACAGCACCGGTCTCGGCCGGGTCGGTGAGGACGCGCAGGCCGTGGTGGAAGGCGGAGAACAGCTGCTCCGGCCGGTTCACGCGGTCGAAGAACTTGGACAGCGGCCGGAACGCATCATTAACCGTGATGTCGTAGGCGTAGGGCTGCTCCAGCTGCTGCAGTACGGGGTCCGCGGCCCGGGTGGCAAACGTGTCACTGGGCAGCAGCAGCACGGGCAGGCGGTTGGTGGTGGCCAACGCGGCACCGGTCAGCAGGTTCGAGGAACCGGGGCCGATGGAGGTGCTGACCGCGTAGGTCTGGCGGCGGCGGGTGTGCCGGGCGTAGCCGACGGCCTGGTGGACCTGGGCCTGTTCGTTGCGGCCCTGGTAATACGGCATGATGGCGGGGTCCAGCTGCTGGTACTGCTTCAGCGCCTGGCCTACACCGGCCACGTTGCCGTGCCCGAAGATCCCGAAGGTCCCGGGGATGAGCCGCTCGCGGTAGTCCACCCCGTTGATGGAGTCGACGGTGTACTGCTTGGAAAGGTATTCGACGACGGCCTGGGCCACCGTCATCCTGCGCGTAGTTGTGCCCATGGCGGTTTACTCCGGAATTTCTGAGGTGTGGTGCAGGAGCGAGGCTGCGCTGGCGACGGCGCCGGCAACGTCCCCGTCCTCGGGGTAGAGCAGCGTCCGGCCTACGGTGAGGCCCTGGACGCCGGGCAGGGACAGGGCAGCTCCCCAGGTGGCGAAGACTTCGTCCTGGGACCCTTCCGGATCCCCGCCCAAGAGGACGGTGGGCATGGTTGTGGCAGCCATGACGCGTTCCATTTCCGCTACGACCGGGAGTTTCATCCACGTGTAGGCGCTGGTGGAACCGAGGCCTTCTGCGATGCCGATGGACTTGATCACCGCGTTGGTGGACAGGTCATTGCGTACCCTGCCGTTTTCACGGACGGACAGGAAAGGCTCCACCATGGCGATCAGCTTCCGCTCCGCCAGTGAATCGATGGCTTTGGCGGTGGCCTCGAGGGTGGCGACGGTATCCGGGTCGCCCAAGCAGATGCGGGTCAGCATCTTGCCGCCGTCGGCACCGAGCGCTTCAAGGGCGGCCGCGGTGTGGCCGGTGAACCGGTCATCGAACTCATTGACCAGACCGGCCAGGCCGCCGCGGTTCATCGACCCGAAGACCAGCTTGCCGTCGAGGGCGCCCAGCAGGAGCAAGTCATCCATGATGTCCGGGGAGGCCAGGATTCCGTCCACGGCCGGGTTGGCCAGGGCGATCTGCAGGCGGTCCAGCAGCTGGCGGCGGTCTGCCATGGCCACAGGATCCGATCCGACGGCCAGTGCACCCCGGGCGGGGTGGTCTGCGGCGACGATGAAGTTCTGCCGGCCGGCCTTCAGGCCCGGGTGGCGGCGGCGTGACTTGGCCGCACGGGCCACGGCTTCAGGGTCTTCCAGCCGGATGGTGCTCAGGTGCTCGTACCGGCGGGGATCATCGTCCACGGCCCGGCCAGTGCTAACGGGGGTGAGGGTCACAGTGCTGCTCCTTCGGGAATGGAGGCGTCGGAAACGGCACCCGGCACGGTGCGGCCGCGTTCGGCCAGCAGGGAGGTGACTTCCTCCGGCGTCGGCATGGCATCAGCGCAGGAGAGGCGGGATGCGACAATGGCGCCGGCGGCGTTGGCGTAGTCCAGCACCTGTTCGAGCGGCCAGCCCGAGAGCAGGCCGTGGCAGAAGGCACCGCCGAACGAATCCCCGGCGCCGAGTCCATTCAGGGTTTCCACCGGGACTGGTGCGGAGACGACGCGCTCGGTGCGGGTCTTGGCCATGACGCCCTCGGCGCCCAGCTTGACGACGGCGATCTCCACGCCGGCGGCGAGCAGGCGGTCCGCCTGCTCGTCGGGGGTTCCCTCCCCCACTGCGACGGCGCATTCCTTGTCGTTGCCGATGGCGACGGTAACGTGCGGCAGAATCTTGGCGACCTCGGCCCGGGCTTCCTCCTCGGAGGCCCAGAACATCGGCCGGTAATCCAGGTCCAGGATGGTGAACTGGCCCTCAGCGAGCCCGGTACGCGGGCGGGCCTCGTGTGCGGCGATGTGGGCACTGCGGCTGGGCTCCTGGCAGAGGCCCGTGACAGTGGACCAAAAGATCCCTGCCTCGCGGATCGCGTCCAGGTCCAGCTCTTCGGCTTTGATCTGCAGGTCCGGCGCCGTGGGGAAGCGCCCGTAGAAGTAGAGCGGGAACTCGTCCGTGGCGGGCTTGATGGCGCAGAAGGTGACAGCGGTGGGCCACTCCCGAACCGGCGTCACGAAGGTGTCATCGACGTTGAACTTGTGCAGCTCGCGGTGCAGGTAGGTGCCGAACGCGTCATCCCCGGTGCGGGTGATGACGCCGGCCCGGCGGCCGTGCCGGGCGGCGGCAACGGCAACGTTCGAGGGCGAACCGCCCAGGTACTTGCCGAAGGAGTTAACGTCCTCCAGGCCAACCCCGATGTCGTTCGGGTAAATATCAACGCTGATGCGCCCGATCGTAAGAAGCTCATGGGTCACGGTGATCGTGGACCTTTCTGGTGTGGAACGTGGCACCTTCGGAAGGCTGGTGGTCCGGGCCGTAAAGGCCGTGGTGTGGGCCACAGGCACTACTTTGCCCTAGATCGAATGTCCTGTCAAAGGTTTGTACTGACATACTTACAACGTGCATTTATCCGTGTCCCCGCCTTCAACGCGGGGGGCCGGCGGGCTACTTTTTGGGGACGGCCAGTTCGCCGGTGACATACTGGGCACGGCCGTAGCCGAAGGACCAGTCGCCGGCCGTATTTTCCACGTATCCGATGAAGACATCCTCGCCGGCAACGCCCACTTCAGAGAGCTTCCCTGCAACGGCAGCAAACAGCTGCTGCTTGGCTTCCTGGGAGCGGCCGGCCTGGGTGAAGATCTGGATCATGACCACTCCACCCGTACGCTCGAACCCAAGCCCGGCGTCCTGGGCCACAAGCTGGCCCTTGGAGTGCTCGGTGAGGATGTGGAAGTAGTCGCGCTCCGGGATGCCATACTCGGCGAGAATGGCGTCGTGGATTCCGCGGCTCAGGCGCTGCAGCTCATCCGGGGTGCGGCCTTCATTGACATCAATGCGAACCAATGGCATTCGAGTTCTCCTTCAAAAAGTTTGTACTGACATACTAACAAACTCCGGAATTCGAAAACAAGACCCCACCCCTTGCATCCGGCGATTCGCAGGCCTATCTTTAAACAACCAAGAGGTTGATCAACAAGAAGGTTGAATACCCATCCACCCAGTTGAGCAAGGACTCCCGATGATTTCCGACAGCACGGCCCTGGACTCGGCCTTCCTGGCCCTGGCCGACCCCGTGCGGCGGAGCATCATCGCCCGGCTGAGCCGCGGCCCGGCCACGGTGAACGAACTGGCGGAACCATTCGAGATCTCCAAGCAGGCGGTCTCAAAGCACATCCAGGTACTCGAGCAGGCGCAATTGGTCACCCGTACACGGGACGCCCAGCGCAGGCCAGTCCACCTGAACCCTGCACGGCTTGAGGCGCTCACGGCCTGGATCGACCAGTACCGGCTCGTCCGCGAAGGGCAGTTCCGCAGCCTCGATGCCGTACTTCAATCCAGCGCCGGGCAACGCGGCGCCAAGGCAAAGGAACAATGATGAGCAACTCCCTGAAGCTTTCCGTCCCCGAAGGCCTGCCCTTCATCGACTACGAGCGCGAGTTCGACTTTCCCGTAGCGGATGTCTTCCGCGCCCACAAGGAACCGGACCTGATCATCCAATGGCTGGGCCCGCGCGGCATGAAGATGGAAATGGACCACTACGATTTCCGCAGCGGCGGCACCTACCGTTACATCCATACCGGGCCGGAGGGGGTCCCCTACGAGTTCCGCGGGATCTTCCACACGGTCCGCGAAAATGAGTTCGCGCTGCAGACCTTCGAGTTCGGCGGCTACCCGGACGTGGTCAGCCTGGAGTTCATGACCTTCGAGGACCTCGGCGGCGGCCGGTGCAGGCTACGCGGCCACTCCGTCTACCCCAGCCTGGAAGCACGGGACGGCATGGCGCAGTCCGGCATGGAAGGCGGCATGACCGAAGGCTATGAGCGGCTGGACGAGCTGCTGAGCGGCGCCAAGGTCTGACGGGCACCGACAAACGGGCGCGACGGCGGGCCCGCACCTTTGGGCCGCCAACGTTGCCACCCGTCGTCGTACTTAAACAAAAAGCGGCGCCGCCTGCCGTCCCGGAGGACAGCAGGCGGCGCCGCTCTTGCGTGTTGGTGCAGCCTAGAGGGTTGCGAAGACCTCGCGCAGCAGCTTGGCGGTCTCGGACGGCGTCTTGCCGACCTTCACGCCTGCAGCTTCGAGGGCTTCCTTCTTGGCCTGTGCGGTGCCCGCGGAGCCGGAGACGATGGCGCCTGCGTGGCCCATGGTCTTGCCTTCGGGGGCGGTAAAGCCTGCAACATAGCCGACAACCGGCTTGGTGACGTTGGCCTTGATGAAGTCGGCTGCGCGCTCTTCGGCGTCACCGCCGATTTCGCCAATCATCACGATGGCCTTGGTCTCGGGGTCGGCTTCGAACGCGGCCAGGGCGTCGATGTGGGTGGTGCCGATGACGGGGTCGCCGCCGATGCCGATGGCGGTGGAGAAGCCAAGGTCACGCAGTTCGTACATCATCTGGTAGGTCAGGGTGCCTGACTTGGAGACGAGGCCGATGGGGCCCTTACCGGTGATGTTGGCGGGGGTGATGCCCACCAGTGCTTCGCCGGGGGTGATGATGCCGGGGCAGTTCGGTCCGATGATGCGGGTAACCTGGTTGCCGTCCGCGTCAACCGTGGCCTGGGCCAGGGCCCAGAATTCGGCGGAGTCCTGGACCGGCACGCCTTCGGTGATGACGACGACCAGGCCGATGCCCGCTTCGATGGCTTCAACGACGGCAGCCTTGGTGAATGCCGGCGGCACGAAGACGATCGAGACGTCAGCGCCGGTCTCCGCAATGGCTTCCTTGACGGTGCCGAAGACGGTGATTTCCTTCTCGCCGTGCAGCACCGTGGTGCCGGCCTTGCGGGCGTTGACGCCACCGACGATGTTGGTGCCGGCCTTGAGCATCAGGGCGGTGTGCTTGGTGCCTTCGCCGCCGGTGATGCCCTGGACGATGACCTTGGAGTCCTTGTTGAGGTAGATAGACATGGTGCGTCCCTTTACTTAGCTGCGTTGGCGAGCTCGGCGGCCTTGTCGGCGCCCTCGTCCATGGTGGCGGCCAGGGTAACCAGCGGGTGGTTGGCCTCGTTGAGGATGCGGCGGCCTTCCTCGACGTTGTTGCCGTCGAGGCGGACTACCAGCGGCTTGTTGGCAGTGTGGCCCAGTTCGGCCAGCGCACCCACGATGCCCTTGGCGACGGCGTCGCAGGCGGTGATGCCGCCGAAGACGTTGACGAACACGGACTTGACCTGCTCGTCGCCCAGGATGACGTCCAGGCCTGCGGCCATGACCTCGGCCGAGGCTCCGCCGCCGATGTCCAGGAAGTTGGCAGGCTTGACGTTGCCGTGGTTTTCACCGGCGTAGGCAACGACGTCCAAGGTGGACATGACCAGGCCTGCACCGTTACCGATGATGCCCACTTCGCCGTCGAGCTTGACGTAGTTGAGGTCCTGCGCCTTTGCCTTGGCCTCGAGGGGATCAGCGGCGTCCTTGTCCTCCAGCTGCGCGTGCTTGGCGTGGCGGAACTCGGCGTTCTCGTCCAGGGAGACCTTGCCGTCCAGGGCGACGATGTCACCGGCGCCGGTCTTGACCAGCGGGTTGACCTCCACCAGGGTGGCGTCTTCCTTCTTGAAGACGTCCCAGAGCTTGAGGATGACGTCGGCGACCTTGCCGCGCAGTTCCTCAGCGAAGCCTGCGGCTGCGACGATTTCGTCAGCCTTGGCCTGGTCGATGCCGACAGCGGGGTCGATGGCGATCTTCGCCAGGGCCTCGGGACGTTCGACGGCGAGCTGTTCGATTTCCATGCCGCCTTCAACCGAGCACATGGCCAGGTAGTTGCGGTTGGCCCGGTCCAGCAGGACGGAGAAGTAGTATTCCTCGGCAATGTCCGCACCCTGGGCGATCATCACCTTGTTGACGGTGTGGCCCTTGATGTCCATGCCCAGGATGTTGGTGGAGTGCTCAAGTGCTTCGTCTGCGGACTTTGCAACCTTGACGCCGCCGGCCTTGCCTCGGCCGCCAACTTTGACCTGTGCCTTGACGACGGTAACGCCGCCAATCTTTTCGGCAGCTGCTTTTGCTTCTTCAGGGGTGTACGCCACGATGCCGGCCAGCACGGGTACACCGTGCGCCTCGAACATATCGCGCGCCTGGTATTCAAACAGGTCCACGGTTTAGTGTCCTTCTACGTCGAAGTAGTTTCTATACAGCCGGACACCATCGAAAGACGATGACCGGGCTGCGGAATGCACGCACGGGCGGCCTGTTGGAAACGAGCCACGCGGCGTTGTTGCTCCATGGGGAACTCTAGTCCTTTGGAAGGACGGAGCCGTCCCAGAGTACCGCTTATGTGAGTAACGACACTATTCTATGGAGCGTAGAAAAACCGCGGAATTACGGGGTTTTTGGGGCATCTGCGGGCGCCGTGGCTGTGCCGGGCGCGGGGGCGGAAATCAGTTCATACTTCTGCGGGGAGACAAAGAAACCCACCCCGGCCGATACGTTTCCGCATGCCACGCCACCGTTGTAGGCCGAGCAGCGAAGGCCATTGCGTTCCAGGTTCTGCCCGTTCGCCAAGGCGCGTATCTGGAGCAGTGGCCCGGCCTTGCTGCCGCCCGGCCCGTAAGTGGCTTCCGTCTGTGTGACGCCGGAACGGCATTCCCCGTAGCGGGCAGCGTCCGGCGTCAGCAGTGCCACGCCGCCCAGGTAGCCGAGGTTGGTTCCCGCGCAGTCGTCCTTGACGTCTTCGCGGGCCGGCTCGGCGTAGGTAGCGAGCTCGCAGTGGGCCACGGGGACGGTTGCGAGTTTGTTGTTGGCGGTGTCGCTGAAGCTGTTCTCTTCGTAGGGAAGGTTGACGTGTTCCCCCCGCGCCGAGGTGAGCGAGCAGACGATGTTCCGGTCTTCAGTGGCAAAGGACAGGACGTCCTCCCCGCCACCGGAAAAGTCCTCGGGGTTGGCCAGCGGGGCCTGTTCGAGCTGTGCCATGGGTGCCAGCGGCGCCGGCGGGACGTAGTCGGGGTCCTCAGTGGTGACGCTGCACGCACTAACGGTGAACAGGAGGGTCACAAGAGGCAGGGCGGCGAGCATCCCCAAAGCAGTCCGTCGCATGGGCTCCATTATGCTCCATGGCGGAATCAGGCGGACGACGGCGGGAGCACACCTTCCACGACATCGGCGGCGGCCGGGCTGCTAATCCGGCCGCCTGCGCCGGCGGCGGACACGGTCCGGGCTACTGGACCTCGACCTTGGTCAGCGGGGCGTAGCGCAGCAGCAGGCGTTTCTCGCCGACGTCGAACTTCACCTTCGCCACGGTCTTGTCACCGGCGCCCTCAAGCGCCAGGACGGTTCCATTGCCGAAGCTCGTGTGGTTCACTTTGTCTCCCACGTTGACGGCAATGATTTCCTTCTGCGGCTGGACCCTGTTCCGGGCGATGGCCGCGGGAACGTCGGCGTTGAATCCTGCCGAAGGATCGGCGGCGGCGCCGCGGGAAGTGCCCGCACCCCAGAACGAGCCGCTGTACCGGCCGGAACTGATCGATCCCCCGCCCCAGGCAGCCTGCCGGCTGGTTCCCTCGCGCTTCCACTCCAGCAGTTCCGCAGGGATTTCCTCGAGGAACTGGCTGGCCGGGTTGTACTGGCTCTGGCCCCACATGTTGCGGACTTCGGAGCGCGTGACATAGAGGCGTTTCCGGGCCCGGGTCAGTCCCACATAGGCCAGCCGGCGTTCTTCGGCCAGTTCCTTCGGATCCGTGGCGGACCGCTGGTGCGGGAACAGGCCGTGCTCCATGCCAGTCAAGAACACCACGGGGAATTCAAGGCCCTTGGCGGTGTGCAGGGTCATGAGGGTCACCACGCCCAGCCGCTTGGCTTCCGCGACGGCGGCGTCGATGTCGGCGCCGGGGGCATCGGGGATCTGGTCGGCATCAGCCACCAGCGACACCTGCTCCAGGAAGGCTCCCAACGATCCTTCAGGGTTCTCCTGTTCGTACTCGCGGACCACGGCCACGAGTTCGGCGAGGTTTTCCACCCTGGACTCGTCCTGGGGGTCGGTGCTGGAACGCAGGCCGGCGAGGTAGCCGGTCTGTTCCAGGACTGCTTCGAGGGCAGCGGCAGCACCGGAGCCGGCCGCTACCTCGGCGAGATCGTCCAGGAGCTTCACGAAGCCGAGGACGGCGTTGACGGAGCGGGTGGCCATGGCGGGCGCCTGCTCGGCGCGGCGGGCAGCGGCCATGAAGGAAATCCGCTCACGGCTGGCGAGCGCGGCGACTGCCCCTTCGGCGCGGTCGCCGATGCCGCGCTTTGGTTCGTTGAGCACCCGCCGGAGGTTGACGTCGTCGTCCGGGTTGACCAGGACGCGCAGGTAGGCGAGGGCGTCCTTGATTTCCTTGCGCTCGTAGAAGCGGGTGCCGCCCACCACCTTGTACGGCAACCCGACGCGCACCAGGACATCCTCAATGGAGCGGGACTGGGCATTGGTGCGGTAGAAAATGGCAACGTCACCGGGGCGGAGGTTGTCCTCGTCCTGGAGCCGGTCGATTTCCTTGGCGATGAACTGGGCTTCGTCGTGTTCGTTTTCGCCCACGTAGCCGATGATCTTATGGCCTTCGCCCTCGGCCGTCCACAGCCGCTTTTCGGGGCGGTTGGGGTTGCGGGAGATCACCGAGTTGGCGGCGCTGAGGATGTTTTGCGTGGAGCGGTAGTTCTGCTCAAGCTTGATGGTGCGCGCCTCGGGGTAGTCCTTCTCGAACTCCACGATGTTGCGGATGTCCGCCCCGCGGAAGGCATAAATGGACTGGTCCGAGTCGCCGACTACTGTCAGTTCCGATGCACCGGGGCCCTCCCCCACGATTTCGCGGACCAGTGCGTACTGGGCGTGGTTGGTGTCCTGGTATTCGTCCACCAGGACGTGGCGGAACCGCCGCCGGTAGGACTCTGCGAGCGCCGGGAAGGCCCGGAACATGTAAACGGTCTCAGCGATAAGGTCGTCAAAGTCCATGGCGTTGGCCTGGCGCAGCCGCTGGGTGTACCCCTTGTAAACCTCGGCGACGGCCTGTTCGAACGGATCGTTGTAGTTGGCGTCCGAGGCGTAGGAATCGGCGTCGATGAGCTCGTTCTTCAGCGCGGAGATCTTGTGCTGGATGGCTTTGGGCGCAAACTTCTTGGGGTCCAGGTCCAGGGCTTTGGACACCTGGGTGACCAGGCGCAGCGAGTCCGCAGCATCGTAGATGGAGAAGTTGGATTTCAGGCCCACGTTGGCGGCCTCCTGGCGGAGGATGCGGACGCAGGAGGAGTGGAACGTGGAGATCCACATAATCTTGGCGCGGCCGCCCACCAGCGCTTCGATGCGTTCCCGCATTTCCGCGGCGGCCTTGTTTGTGAAGGTGATCGCCAGGATTTCGCCGTGGTGGGCGCGCCCGGTGGCGATGAGGTAGGCGATCCGGTTACTGAGCACACGGGTCTTGCCCGAACCCGCGCCGGCAACGATCAGCAGTGCCGTTCCGGCGTGCTTGACCGCTTCCTCCTGCTGGGGGTTCAGGCCCTCCGTCAGCTTGGCGGGATCCAGGCGCCTGCCGTGGTGCTGCCCGGACTGGTGCTGCTCCGCGTGCTCCCCTGCGGCATGGCCGCCGGACGCCGAACCTCCCGGCCCGGCCGCAGTGGCCACGCCGTCAGAACGGGTCCTGGCAAGGGTGGCAGATGCGGGGGCGGCCTTGAACGGTCCGTCAGAGTACGGGTCAAACAACATATCCATGGTGCCTACAAGTCTAGGCGGTGGGACCGACACCCAATCCCGGCCTGTGGATGACGTGCCCCGGAGAGCCGGGAACGGCTTAGGCCACCGAGCCTGATTCGAGCGCGGCACGCAACTCGCGCACCGCCGTCGTGCCTCCGGCCATGAACCACTCCAGTCCGTTGACCTGCACGGTGTCCACGGCGCCGCCGGCGGCGCGGACAATCGCCTTGCCGGGCAGCCAGTCCCATTCGGGGCAGCTGTGCTGGAACCAGCAGCCGAGCTGCCCGTCGGCCACCCTGCCCAGGTCGCAGGAGCCTGATCCGAGCATGCGCAGCGCCGCGGCGGAGGTCGCCGCTGCGTGCCAGGGCATGGCGCAGAGCGGGTCCATGAGCCAGGTGGGGTGGATGTAGGTGGCGGCGCCCAGTTGGGCGGCCGGGGTGGCGTTGCGTTCCCCGTGGTTGTCGCTGTAGACGGTGATGGTGTCGCCGTTCAGCGTGGCCTGCCGGCTGGTGCCGCCCAGCCACAACTTGTCCTCCTCAGGCTGGAAAATGGCCCCCAGCTGGACGTCATGCTCATCCTTGAGCGCAATGGCCGAGCACCAGTATGTGGAGCCGTGCAGGAAGTTGTAGGTGCCGTCCACGGGGTCGATGACCCAGGTGCGGCCGCTGGTCCCCTGCACGGAGGCGCCTTCTTCGCCCAGGATTCCGTCCCGGGGCCGGCACCGCTGCAGCTGCTCCAGCACGTAGGCCTCGGCGGCGTGGTCCGCGGCCGTCACGACGTCGGAAACGGAAGTCTTCTGCTGGGACTCCAGTCCTGCCATCCGCATGAGGAGCGCCAGTTGCCCGGCTTCGCGGACCAGTGCCGCCGCCAGTTGGTAGTCGTCCAGTGCAGGGTCAAGTACAGCTGCGCTGTGTCGGCCAATGGTCATGGCTTCAGTCTATGGGGCGGAATAATGGAGCCATGGCCAAAACCCCTGCCCAGCGGATCAAGAAGCACGGTGCAAAGGCTGCCGTGCCGCAGCACCATCTTCCGCCGGTGGTGAACCCCACTACCGCGCGCACTCCAGAGAAAGCCCAGAACAACAGCAACCTCATCCTGATAGCGGGCGTGGTGGCCAGCCTGTTCCTGTTCTGGTACCTGCACCTGCTGACCATGGACCAGCTCACCCAGCTCTCTGTCGGCAAACCCATGCCGGACTCCCTGGTGGGCGGCTTCGATCCTGCCTACATCGAGGATCTGCGCGGCGCCATGAATGATGACGCGCGCGGCCAGCTCAACTACGTCCACAAGACCGCGGGCATCCTGTTTCCGCTGATCTTCGGGTTTACGTGGCTGCTGCTCATCGGCACCAACGTGGCAAAGAAGTCCCTGCGCTGGGTGCTGTGGGCCCTGCCGATGCTGTTCGTCGTGGTACGGCTTTGGGCCAACGTCGCGATTGACGCGCTGATGGGACCGGATGCTCCCGACGCCGGCCAGGTGGCCCTCGCGTCCGGCCTCACGGTGGCCGGCTGGGTCCTGCTGGTCCTCAGCCTTTTGGCGGGCGCGGCCGCAGTCGTTATCGGGACGCGGAAGCGGAAGGGCGCGACGTCCGCCTGAGCCCATCCGTTACGGAGCAACCGATGAGGCCCGCACGTTTTTCCGGTGCCTGTGCACCCGCCGTGCAATGACGATGCCCGCCGTTGCCATGCCCACCGTGACCGGATAGCCCATGAGCCGTTCCAGCGTCCCGGGCTCCGGAACGTCCATGCCGGTCAGGCCGCCGGTTGCCAGCGCTGCCAGCGAGACGGCCCCGCAGGCCAGGAGGAACCAGGCCGTGCGGGCCTGCCGCAGCCAGAGGAAGCCCAGCACCAGCAGCGCCGCGGCGCCGGTGAGGAAGTAGGTAACGGCACCGACGAAGTGCCAGCCGGAGCCGGCGTCCTCAGGGACGAGCCCCACCACCACGGTTCCCACCCCTGCCGCTCCCGTCAGCACCCGCACCGCGGCGGCCGCGAACCATGGCCGGCGCCGGCCCGGTTCAACCCGGGCACCGGGACGTGCGGCGACGCACAGAAGCCCGGACGTCAGCAGCACCGCGCCCAGCAGCATGCCCAGCCCCTGCACCACGAACGAGGCGTTCATCAGCCAGTTCAGCGGCGAACACACCTGGCGGCCGTCATAGATACCGCAGTTCAGCGCGCCAAGGTCGCTGATGTAGCCGGTGCGCAGGTCATAGGGGCGCGGACCGGCCCAAGCCATGACCACGGCGGCCTCCGCCGCAAAGTACTGGAGAACGCTCAGGACGGACCACGCGCCGATGTACTGCCGGGTGGACGCTGTGTCCGGTATGAAGGTGGCAGCGGGAGCGGCCGACGGGGCAGGACTCATGCCTTGAGCGTAGTACGGCTCCGTACCTTGTATGCTGGTATGCGTGTCCGTCCGGACCGGCGCCGCCGATCCCCAGGATGCCTGCCCTCGTAGCTCAGTGGATAGAGCACGGCTCTCCTAAAGCCGGTGTCGTTGGTTCGATTCCAATCGAGGGCACTTGAATTTCGAGTCCCCGGCGTTTGACCTTCGCGCCTACCTGCTCGGCCCCGCCGGTGCACCGGACGGGACAGCGGATCCTGGACGCCCCGGCCGCTGGAATGTCGAACGGGTTCTGCTGGACCGGTTGGCCGGCACCCGCGGAACCTTTTCCGGCGTCGTAATCTTCACGCCAGCGCCCGACGCCGGCCTGCACCTTCGCGAGGAAGGCACCATGCACTGGCCTACCTTCACCGGCCCCGCCACCCGCGACTACCTGCTCAGGCCCAGCGGCCGGCCGGACGCCCTGGACGTCTTCTTCCCGGACGGGCGGCCATTCCACCGAATGAGCTTCGCCCCGGAGGCCAACCTGGACAACCACTGGTGCGATCCCGATACCTACCGCGTGGCTTACACGTTCGAGGGCCCGCACCGGTTCAGCTACAGCTGGGACGTGGCCGGGCCGCACAAGGACCTGCTCCTGACCTCGCACCTGACCCGGAATGGGGACTCATGAAGCACCGGATCGTGGTGTCCGCCGTCTGCGTTTTTGACGATGCCGGCCGCCTCCTCACCGTCCGCAAACGCGGCACCACCATGTTCATGCACCCTGGCGGCAAACCCGAGCCCGGCGAAACGGCCGTGCAGGCGGCGGCCCGCGAACTGGAGGAGGAAGTGGGCATCGTCATCGAGCCACGCCAGCTCCGGCTGATGGGGGTATGGATTGCCGATGCCGCCAACGAACCCGACACGGATATCGAGGCCACGGTGTTCATGGCGCACGGGACGTGGCAGGCCCATCCTTCGGCCGAGATCGCGGAGATCCGCTGGCTGGACCTTGCTGGCCGGGACGGAGCCGTTTCGGAAGCCGCTGGTTCGGAAGCTTCCGGTCCCGGTGCCGGCGCTCCGCTTCCCGGCGACCTCGCACCGCTGCTGACGGACCACATCCTGCCCGCGCTGGCCGCGCCCGACGCCAACCGGCCGGGCCCCTGACGCCCCACGGGCCCGGGATGGGCTGCTAGGCCTCGGGGACGGCTTCTGCGGCGACGGCGGTGGCCTCGGCGAACTGTGTCCGGTAGAGCTCCGCATAGCGGCCTTCGGCGGCCAGGAGCTCGGTATGCGTCCCGCGTTCCACGATGTGGCCGCCCTCCACCACCAGGATGGCGTCGGCCGCGCGGACGGTGGACAGCCGGTGCGCAATGACGACGGCGGTACGCCCCTCAAGGGCGGCGCCAAGGGCCGCCTGCACCGCGGCTTCGTTCGTGGAGTCCAGGGCCGCCGTCGCCTCGTCCAGGATGACCACCCGGGGCTGGGCGATCAGGAGCCGGGCGATGGTCAGCCGCTGGCGTTCACCACCGGAAAGCCTGTAGCCGCGCTCCCCCACCACGGTTTCGAGTCCGTCCGGCAGCGACCTGATCATCGTCTCCAGGCGTGCCTGCCGAAGGACGTCCCACATGTCATCATCCGTGGCGTCCGGGCGCGCAAGCCGAAGGTTGGAGGCGATGGTTTCGTGGAACAGGTGGCCGTCCTGGGTGACCATTCCCAGCGTGTCGCGGAGGGAATCGAACGTGGCGTCCCGGATGTCCATCCCGGTCCCCGGCGTGTTGCCACC
Source organism: Pseudarthrobacter sp. 1G09 (assembly GCF_050038305.1). NCBI lineage: Bacteria > Bacillati > Actinomycetota > Actinomycetes > Micrococcales > Micrococcaceae > Pseudarthrobacter > Pseudarthrobacter sp. 1G09. The sequence goes on along the minus strand of NZ_CP188306.1, from coordinate 1,129,596 downwards.
CAGCCGCACCACGCCCGAGTCGACGTCGTACAGCCGCGACAGCAGCTGTGCGATGGTGGACTTGCCGGCGCCGGAAGAACCCACCAGCGCCACCGTCTGGCCCGGCTCCACCCGGAAGCTGACACCGTGCAGCACTTCCTCGCCGCCGCGGGTGTCCAGGGTGGAGACTTCTTCGAGCGAGGCCAGGGAGACTTTGTCCGCCGACGGGTAGGCGAACCGGACGTCGTCGAACTCAACGGACACCGGCCCGGCCGGAATCGGGCGGGCGTCCGGCTTCTGCTGGATAAGCGGCTTCAGGTCCAGGATTTCGAACACCCGTTCAAAGCTGACCAGTGCGCTCATGACTTCCACCCGGGCGTTGGACAGCGCCGTGAGCGGGGCGTAAAGCCGGGTCAGGAGCAGCGCCAGGACCACCACGTCACCGGGGGCCAACTGGCCGCCCAGTGCGAGCCAGCCGCCCAAGCCGTAGACCAGCGCCAAGGCGAGCGCTGAGACCAGCGTCAGGGCCGTGACGAAGGTGAACTGCAGCATCGCCATGCGGACGCCGATGTCACGGACCCTGCCTGCGCGGGCAGCGAACTCGCGGGATTCCTCGTCCGGGCGGCCGAACAGCTTGACCAGGGTGGCACCCGGCGCGGAGAACCGCTCCGTCATCTGGGTGCCCATGGCGGCGTTGTGTGCAGCGGCTTCGCGGCGCAGGTCTGCCAGCTTGGAGCCCATGCGCCGGGCCGGGATAAGGAAGATCGGCAGCAGCACCATGGCGAGCACGGTCACCAGCCACGACGTATTGAGCATGACGGCCAGCGTCAGGACCAGGGCAACGGAGTTGCTCACCACGCCGGAGAGGGTGCCGGCGAAGGCGGACTGCGCCCCGATGACGTCATTGTTGAGCCGGCTGACCAGCGCTCCCGTCCGGGTACGCGTGAAGAAGGCGATGGGCATGCGCTGCACGTGGTCGAACACCCGGGTGCGCAGGTCCACGATGACGCCTTCGCCGATGATCGACGACAACCAGCGGGTCAGCAGCCCCACGCCAGCCTCCCCCACAGCCACGATGGCGATCAGCATGGCAAGCCAGATCACGGTTTCGGTGGCTGCCTTGGCAATGATGGCGTCAACCACCTGGCCGGCGAGCACCGGGGTGGCCACGGCCAGGAAGGCCGCCGCAATGGAAGAGAGCACGAAGGCGATGAGCTTGCCCTTGTGCGGGGCGGCGAAGGCCAGCACCCGCTTCAGGGTCTCCTTGGAGAACGGCTTGGAGCCGCTCTTTGCGGTGCTGATGTTGTACAGCGAGCTCCAGGCCACGCGGTCCATGCTCATGGTTATTTCTCCTGGCTTGCAGTGTGGTGGAGTTGCCGGACCGTGCCGTCTTCGAGGTGCCACCGGTAGTCGAGCCGGACGTTTTCCAGCAGCCGCCGGTCGTGGGTGACCAGCAGCAGGGCTCCGTCGTAACTATCAAGGGCCTCTTCCAGCTGCTCAATGGCCGGCAGGTCGAGGTGATTGGTCGGTTCGTCCAACACCAGCAGGTTCACGCCGCGCGCCTGGAGCAGTGCCAGGGAAGCCCGGGTCCGCTCCCCCGGGGACAGGGAATCCACGGTCCGCGAGGTGTGGTCCGCCTTCAGGCCGAACTTTGCCAGGAGCGTCCGGACGTCTGCGCTGTTCCAGTCCGCCAGGACCGCTTCGACCGCGTCGCCCAGCGGCGAGCCGCCGTCCAGCAGCCCGCGGGCCTGGTCAATCTCACCGATGGCCACCGTGGCACCCATGGAGGCGTCGCCGTCGTCAGGTGCCTGCGTTCCCAGCAGGAGGCGCAGGAGGGTGGACTTCCCGGCGCCGTTGGGCCCGGTGATCCCGATTCGCTCGCCGCCGTTGAGCTGGAGGCTGACCGGTCCCAGCGTGAAGCTGCCCTGGCGTGCCACGGCGTTGCGCAGGGTGGCCACGACGGCGCTGGAGCGGGGAGCCTGGCCAATGCTGAACTGGAGCTGCCACTCCTTCCGGGGCTCCTCCACCACGTCCAGCCTGGCGATGCGGGACTCCATCTGGCGGACCTTCTGGGCTTGCTTTTCGGAGGACTCAGTGCTGGCCGCGCGCCGGATCTTGTCGTTGTCCGGGCTCTTCTTCATGGCGTTCCGCACGCCCTGGGAGCTCCACTCACGCTGGGTCCGGGCACGGGACACCAGGTCCGCCTTCGTAGCGGCGAATTCGTCGTATTTCTCGCGGGCGTGCCGGCGTGCCACCGCGCGCTCTTCGAGGAAAGCGTCGTACCCGCCGTCGTAGACGGCTACGGCGTTCTGGGCCAGGTCCAATTCCACAATGGTGGTGACGCAGCGGGCCAGGAACTCGCGGTCATGGCTGACCAGCACCACGCCGCCGCGCAGGCTGGTGACGAAGTCTTCCAGTTTGGCCAGCCCGGCAAGGTCGAGGTCATTGGTGGGCTCGTCCAGCAGCACAACGTCGAACCGGCTCAGCAGCAGCGCGGCCAGGGCAACCCTGGCGGCCTGGCCTCCGGACAGCCCGGTCATCAGGGCATCGGCGCCCGTTGCCAGGCCAAGGTCGGAGAGGACAGGCGGGATGCGTTCGTCCAGGTCGGCGGCGCCCGATGCCATCCACCGGTCGAAGGCGCGGGCGTAGGCGTCGTCCGCGCCGGGAGCTCCGACGCCCAGGGCTTCTGCGGCGGATTCCATTTCGGCGGTGGCCTGTGTGCAGCCGGTGCGGCGGCCGATGTAAGCCGCCACGGTTTCGCCGGACACGCGCTCGTGTTCCTGCGGCAACCACCCCACAAAGGCATCGGCTGGGGCCAGGCTGACGGAACCGCCCTGGGGCTGGTCGACGCCGGCGAGGAGGCGCAGCAGCGTGGATTTCCCCGCACCGTTGGCGCCGACTACGCCCACCACGTCTCCCGGGGCCACCGTGAAGGAAAGATTTTCGAAAAGCGTGCGGTGGCCATGGCCGCCGGAGAGGTCTTTGGCAACAAGGGTTGCAGTCATTGGTGCGTCCTTTCGCCCGGGTGCATGCGCAGCCGGTCCCATACCGGAACGGGCCCGGCGATGCCGTACGGACAGTCGCGGGAAAGGCGCTCCGGGCCGCGGGCATGAAAGAACCCGCTGGTCCGGACTTGGGGGGTGTACGGACCAACGGGCTCGACCATCAAGCATAGTCGAAACACCTCCCGGGGTAAAATCGGCGGTCCCGCGGCACGGTAAAATCGACTCACCATCCGTCCTGCAGAGAGCACTTCATGACCCTTCCCGCCAAGGCGTTCCAGCGCTGGCTGCAAGGCATCGCCCCTGATGCCAGCACGGCAGACGTCTGCCGGGTCTCCGGGATCAAGCGGACCACGCTCGCCCAGCAACTGGTGCGCGGCAAGGTTTCCGTCTCCACGGTGGTGAGCATCAGCCGTGCGTACAACGTGAACCCCGTGGCCGCCCTTGCGGGGTTTGACAGCTATCGCGTCCTTGCGGGGCCGCCGCAGCCGCCCACCCGGTGTGAGCTGGTCAGCCAGATTTCGACGGCGGACCTGCTGCGCGCGGCGCTGGCACGTCCGGCCATGGACCCTTTGGGCCGCCAGGGCGCTGCGCCGGCTGCCCTGAGCCCGGTCCCGCATGCTTCCTCGGTGAAGAACTGGGTGGATGCGATCGACGACGGCGAGGTCCGGCACCGGGTGTCAGCCGCCACCGGGATCGCACCGCAGAATTACTCCGCCCAGCTAACGGCCAACAGGCTGTCGCCGGAACTGGCGGTGGCCACCTCGATGGCGGCCGGGGTGGGCCCGGCAAACGGGCTGGTAGCCACCGGCCTGATCACTGAAGAGGAAGCCGGGTGGGCGCCAGGAGCGCGCCAGGAGGCGCTGGACAGCATGTCCGACGGCGACCTCACCGCCCTGGTGGGCGACAGGATGCAGGCATTGGGCAAGGTTTTGCGCCGCCAGGAGCAGGACCAGGCACAGACGGAAAAAATATGGGAGAACCTGGGATGATCACGATCCTTCAATGGACCACTTTGGCGATCTGCTCGATGATTGCCATCGCCCGCATCCCCAGCGCCCTGCGCGGCAGGAACAGGTCACTGTTCTATATTTTCGCCCTGATGACACTCGCCATCCTGCTCAGCATCGAGGCTCCCTACGTTGCCATCGACCAGGCGCTGGGTGGCATCAACCTGACCAACCTGTTGCTGCGGTTCGTCATCTTCGGCGCCATCTACTTCGTGGGGGTCCGCATCACCAAGGGCTTCGGGGCCACGAATGCATACCGGCTGATCACGGGCCGGACAGGCATGCTGGCGCTGGCTGCCCTCTCGGCACTGGTGGTGGTGGTGTTCCTCCTGATGGACACGGCCGGATCCTCGGCGGGGCTGGTGACAGTTTCCGGCAAGGACCCCCGCAACGGCGTGTTGGTGGAGTACTACGGGGCCGCCGGACGGGCCTACCCCGCCTTCGTTTCACTGGTCCTGTTTCCGGCGATGGTCCGCGCTGCGCGGAGCCGCCTGCCCCTGCTGGTCCGCGTTGCCGCCGGACTCCTGGCGGTGGGTGGCCTGTCCATCGCGTTGACACTGTTCTTCCCGGTGGTGCCCCCGGAGCTGGGGTCGCTGCGGTTCATCGTCAACTACACGGCCGTACTGTGCTTCGTTATTGGCCTGGCACTGATCTGGGCCGCACGGATACGGCAGGACAAGCGGGCCGGCAGCGGAACGTCATTTACCGAAAAGTAATCAAACCGCCTTTCACATAATCATTAGAATGTGAAACAATCATGAATGTGTGAAGGTGAGGCACGGTGCGTTTTTGAACGGGGATAAATTCTTGGAAGACGCCCTGCTTCGGGGGCCTTCACACGCATTGGGGGGATGAGTGGTGGCGGCCGTTGGGGACCGCCCCCACTCAGCCTATTTAACGCTTCTTAGCAGTGCGGGCGCGTCTCCGTCACGGTTTTCCGTTCAGGGTCTGGGGGCCGGGCGGCCCCCAGACCCTGAACGATGAGCGCCGCACTACCGCACGAAGCGCAGGGTCACCAGCTGGAACGGACGAAGCTTCAGTTCCACGCCACCCGCACCCGCGGACACCCCGGGAGCCTCGGTGGGCCGCTCCAACAGGTCGGTCACCACAACGTCACGCACGGGGAAATTCGCCTTAATGCGCCCAGCGGTGCGCTGCCCCAGCGATTCATACAGGCGGACCACGACGTCGCCCGAGCCGTCTTCGGCAAGCTTGACCGCTTCAACAACCAGTCCCGGTGTGCCCACCGAGACCAGTGGCTCAACCGGCGCGGCCCCCTTGACCAACCGGGGCGCAAGGTTGGTCCTGTACCCCTCCTCCACCGCGGCGCCAATATCTGCACCGGGCCGGACGGTAACGGTCAGCTCGTGCCGGCCGCGGTCGGCCGTAGGGTCCGGGAACTTCGGCGCCCGCAACAGCGAGAGGCGCACCGTGGTGGTGGTGCCGCCGTCGGCCTCCCTGATGTTCCTGGCGACGTCGTGGCCGTAGGTGGACGAGTTGGAAACTGCGACACCGTAGCCCGGCTCCCCCACGTGGATCCAGCGGTGCGCGCAGATCTCAAACTTCGCAGCTTCCCAGGACGTGTTCGTGTGGGTAGGCCGGAAGACATGCCCAAACTGGGTTTCCGACGCCGACCGGTCGGCGCGCACATCAAGGGCAAACCCGAGTTTGAGCAGTTTTTCCTGTTCCTGCCAGTCCACAGATGTGGTGATGGCCAGGGACGGGCTGCCAGGAGCGAGGGTGATGCGCTGGGTGACAGGCGAGGTTCCGGCCAGGCGTTCCACCACAACAGTGGCGCCATCGGGGCCCTCCTCCAGCCGGACCGATTCCGCGCCGGTCAGGGCAGTGACGTTGCGCCGGTAGAACTCATCAATGTCCCAGGCGTCCCACTCGTTGGGGGTGTCCCGGTGGAGTTCCAGCAGGTTGCCGCGCTGTCCCGGCGCTATGGCTTCGCGGCCGGAGGCGTAGTCCTGCAGGGATGACAGCAGGCCGTCCGCGTCCAGGACCGCCCGGATGACGCCGTTGTCCAGGACGTATCCGCCATCCTGGCCGCTGGTCCGGACCGGTCCACCCTGGGTCGCCGGTTCAGCGGCGGCCAGCGCCGGAACTCCGTTCCGGGCATGCGGGGCGGCGTTGAGCAGGAATGTCCGTTCCCCTGCCCCCAGCGCTGCCGCGGCGGCCTGGCTGATGATGGCTTCCAGGGCAGCCTTGATGGCCTGGTAGTTGCGCTCGGCATCCTGGTGTACCCAGGCAATGGAGCTGCCCGGAAGGATGTCATGGAACTGCTGCAGCAGGACCAGCTGCCACAGCCGCTTCAACTCAGCTGCCGGGTACTCGAAGGCGGCGTCGGTGCGGACGGCGGCAGTGGCACACCACAGCTCGGCTTCCCGGAGCAGGTGTTCGCTGCGCCGGTTGCCCTTCTTTGTACGCGCCTGGCTGGTGTAGGTGCCGCGGTGCAGCTCGAGGTACATCTCCCCCACCCACACGGGCAAGGCCGCATATTCCTCTTCCGCCTGCCGGAAGAAACTCTCAGCGGATCCGATCCGAACCTTGGGTGAGCCTTCCAGGTCTGCGGTGCGGGCCGCGGCACTGAGCATTTCCCGGGTAGGTCCGCCGCCGCCGTCGCCATAGCCGAACGGCACCAGGGACACGGTGCCCCGGCCGTGATCCCTGTAGTTGCGTTCCGCGTGCGCGAGCTCGCGGCCGCTGAGCTCGGCGTTGTAGGTGTCCACCGGCGGGAAGTGCGTAAACAGCCGGGTACCGTCGATGCCTTCCCAGTTGAAGGTGTGGTGCGGCATCCGGTTGGTCTGGTTCCAGGAGATCTTCTGCGTCAGGAACCAGCGGCTTCCCGCGGACTTCACGATCTGCGGCAGTGCGGCGGAATAGCCGAATGAGTCCGGCAGCCAGGCCTCCCTGCAGTCAACGCCAAATTCGGACAGGAAGAAGGATTTTCCCTCAATGAACTGCCGCGCCATCGCTTCGCCGCCGGGCATGTTGGTGTCAGACTCCACCCACATGCCGCCCACCGGAACGAACTGCCCGGCGCGGACCTTCTCCCGGATCCTGCTGAACAGTTCCGGATAGGACTCCTTGATCCAGGAGAGCTGCTGGGCGGAGGAACACGAAAAGACGAAGTCCGGGTTCTCGTCCATCAGGGCCACCACGTTGGAGAAGGTCCTGGCGCACTTCCGGACGGTTTCGCGTACCGGCCACAGCCAGGCCGAGTCGATGTGCGCGTGGCCGGTGGCCACCAGCTGGTGCGCAGAAGCGTAGGCGGGCTGTGCCAGCACCCCGGCCAGCGCCTCCCGGCCGGCCGCCGCAGTCCCGGCAACATCGTCCGGGTCCATGACGTCCATCATCCGTTCCAGGGCCCGGAGGATTTCGTGCCGCCGCGGGAGTTCCAGGGGCAGCTGTTCCATCAGCCCCGACAGCGTCCAGACGTCCTGCTGCAGTTCCCAGACGGTCTGGTTGAGCTCGGCGATGGCGATGGTTCCCAGCCGGTAGTGCGGGGCTGATCCGGCTGTGGATTTGTCACCGTAGGGAGTTGCCGCGAAGGTCCAGTCCTGTGCGAGGTCCGGGTTGGCCGCTGCCTCCACGTAGAAGTCCACCGCCATGCCGGTGCCCAGGAGCTTCAGCGGGATGTACCGGTTACGGGGAGAGACGGCCTTGATGATGGTGCCGTCCGGCCGCCAGGCAATTCCCTCGCACTGGAAGCCGGGGGTCTGGACGGTGAATCCGAGGTCCACCACCACTTCGACCGTGGTGTCCGGGCCGGTGCCCCACGACTCGGGTACGTCGCCCTGCAGCCGGAGCCACCTGGTGCTCCACGGTTTGCCCCATGCCGTGCCATGCTCGAGGGGCTGGAACTGCTGCCGCATCGCTTCGAGGGCGGGTACCGGCTCATCCGGTACGTCCCAGCTGCTCAGGGTCAGGGGCACGGTCCGGCTGTAGACAGCAGGGTCGATGCGCTCACGTACAAACCTGGTGAGACGGACTTCCGTGATCCGGCGGTCGTCATGCAATGTGGGCCCTCTTTAGCGCTTGAAAAAATTGGATCATCGTGTCCATTCGATGGACAAATCTACCCGCTGGTAGCCAGCAAACCAACCCCCTTGCGGGAGCATCCGAGGGGGGGTGGTGGAGCGTCAGGCGGGCGCGGAGGCAATTGCCGGGCTGCTGATCCTGGCTGCCCCCGCGTAAACATTAAGGCTGGTTCCCCGGCTGAAACCGGCAAGCGTCAGGCCGCTGGCCTCGGCGAGTTCCACGGCCAGGCTGGACGGCGCGCTGACGGCAGCCAACACGGGGATACCCGCCTGGGCCGCCTTCTGGACCAGCTCGAATGATGCCCGGCCGGACACCTGGAGGACGGTGCCGCGCAGTGGCAGGAGCCCTTCGCGCAGGGCCCAGCCCACCACCTTGTCCACCGCGTTGTGCCGTCCCACGTCCTCGCGGAGGCACAGCAGCTGCACACCGCCGTCGTCCTCAATCCGGAAAAGCCCTGCAGCGTGCACCCCGCCGGTATCGTCGAAGAGTCGCTGCGATTTCCGGAGCAGTGCGGGCAGAGATGCCAGTACGTGCGCGTCGAGCGTGAGGGGGTCCGCCGCGGGGCTGTGGTGCGACGACTTCCGCACGGCTTCAATGGAGTCCGTCCCGCAGATGCCGCAGGAGCTGGACGTATAAACGTTCCGTCCCGTTTCCGGCAGTGGGACATCAGGACGCAGCTGGGCCTCCACCACGTTGAACGTATGGACACCGTTCTCGTCCTCGCCGGCGCAGAAGCGCAGGGATACCAACTGGTCCGGGGTCCAGATCACGCCCTCGGATACCAGGAAGCCGGCTACCAGGTCGAAGTCGTCGCCCGGGGTCCGCATGGTGACCGAATAGGAGAGGCTGCCCAGCCGGATTTCCAGCGGTTCCTCCACTGCCAGGACATCCTCGCGGTAGCGGACGGGAAACTCCAGCGCCTTCGGCGAGCCGTCCAGGACATACTTATGCACCTTGCGGCGCTGCGTCACGCGTCCCATGGACCGTCCTGCCTGTTCATGTCTCCATCATCGCACTGCAGGGCGCCTGCCCGGCCAAGCTCCGGCTCAGCCGAGAAGGGCGCTCCAGTCCACTGGCCCCGCAGGGCCGGACTTCGCCGCCGTCCGGGACGTCCTGCTGCTCCGCGGTTTGGCCTTGGCGGGATCCGCAGGCGCTGGAATGGGCGGGCCCCACGGCAGCGCGAAAGCCGGCACCTGCTCCCCCAGCTGCACGCCGTGCGGCGGAACCACCATGACGCCGTCGGCCGTCGCAAGCCCGCGCATCATGCCCGGGCCGGTGTGCTGAGCCGGCGACGCCATCCCGTACAACAGCCGGAACGGCATGAGGCGCGTGCGGCCCGGATCCGGGTCTATGAGCGTTCCGGAGGCCACTTCCTGCACCTCCGGCAGCGTTCCGTGACCCAGGGCAGCCAACAGGGGCGCGCCCACTGTAAAGAGCGCCATCATGGCGGCGAGCGGATTGCCGGGCAGGCCCAGGACGAACCGGCCGTCGGGGAGTTCGGCCAGCACCACCGGGTGCCCGGGCCGCATGGCCACGCCATCAACCACCAGCCGGCCGCCCAGTTCGGCAACGGCGCGGCGGAGATGATCCGTGCCGGAACGGCCCGTCCCCCCGGTAGTGATGACGACGTCGGCCGGGAGCCCGGGTGCGCCGGGACCCTCCGGCACCACGTCCTCCAGGGCCGCGAGCCACTCCCCATAGGAGTCGCCGATGCGCTGCTGGCCGCCCGGGATGCCACCGAGCATGCCAACGACGGCCGGCAGCTGATGACCAAACGTGTCCCGGACCTTCCCCGGGGCAGGCAGGCCGTGCACCACCACCTCGGACCCTGTCAGCAGCAGGCGCACGAGGGGTTTGCCCTGTACCTCCAGCTCGTCATATCCGGCCAGTGCAGCAAGCGCCAGGTGCGCCGGATTCAGGGTCGCCCCCGCCGGAACAAGGATGTCCCCTTCCTGTGCTTCCTCGCCTGCTTTGCGCACGTGCTGGCCGTTGCGCGGTTCGCCGGGGCGGGCGGTTCCACCCGTGGCGAGGACGGGGAGCCCGTCCTCGTCCTCGGCGAGGACGGCACTTTCGCTGCGCAGGATCCCCTTGCCGCCGGGCGGGATGAGTCCGCCGGTAACAATGGGGCTCGCCTGGTGCGGCGCCAGCCGGGCTCCGGGTTCCACAGGGATCCACGGCCCGGACCCGTTGACTGCCCAGCCGTCCATGGCCGAGGAAGCATAGTGCGGCATGTCCTGAAGCGCAATGATGTCCTGCTCCAACCTGCGGGCCTGGGCTTGGTCCAGCGGCACCGGTCCAGGCGGGATGGGCGTTGCGGCGTCAAAGGCGGCCTGGCGTGCTTCCGCCCAGGTGTGGGCCAGGTGATGGTGGCCCTGGCTCTGGCCCTCTTCCTGTTCCTGGCCGGTTCCGGCCTGACCTTCGTCGTTCTGTCCCTGCGGTTGTTCCTGCAGTTGTCCTTGCGGGTGTCCGTTGCCGTGGTCGTGGCTGTGTTCATGCCCTGCGGGCGATGCTGCGTCCTGCCCGGGTGATTCTGTCATTCGCCGGGGGCCCCGGCGGCTTCAGTGTCATAGTCGGCCGCCAGTGTGCGGGCGACGGCGAGGGCCTTTTCCATGGCCACGGCATCCGTCGAACTGCCGGAGTTCGAGGCCAGGCCCGCGGCGAATCCGGCGATGAAGGTGGTCAGCGGGGCGGCGGGACGGACCACGGAATGCGCCGCCACGCCGGCAAGGGAAAGGATGGCATCGATGTCCACCTGAACTTCCTCAAGCTCGTAGGCCTGGAGCAGCGACCTGCACCATTCCTCCAGTGTTTCGTCCTGGCTCTTCACCACGTGCCTCCAAAGTTAGCTGCGGCCGCGCCCGGCCCCGTCCTCCACGTCCGGGCTGCCGGCGGCAATCCCCAGTGCGGCGGCATCGTCCCACGTGTCCACATCTGCCGTGTAAGCGGCCGGAACGGCGACAAGCTGCACGTCCAGACTAGCAAGGAGTGAGCGGACTGATCCGTTGACCAACCGGCCGTTCGTGGCCATTTCCAGGGCGGACTTTTTTAGCATCCCTGTGCTATAAAGTCCGGCCAGCGGCTGCATCCTCCCGGCGCCGTGTTCATCCTCAGTACAGGCCATATAAGACCCCGATCTCTTCCCAGTGGACAACTCATCCAGAAGGGCACGCACAGCCCCGGAGACCAATGGCATGTCACAGGCCAGGACGAGGGTGTGCGGAGCGCCGGCCCCGGCCCGGCCCAGGACGTCCAGGCCGGTGGCAATAGCCGCTGCGGGCCCGGCGAACTCCGGCTCTTCACGGCACGTGAGCACTCCGGGGGGCAACGGACCGGGATCCGGGCCGACAATCACGGTGGCCCGGGCTCCTTCAACGGCTGCAATGGACCGGTTCAGGAGCGTGGTTCCGCGAAACAGCAGTCCCTGTTTCGGGACTCCTCCCAGCCGTGAGGATCGGCCTCCCGCCAAAATGATGGCATCAAAGGCCGGCACGTCGTTTTGCATGGTTCAAGCGTAGCCAGTGCCGGCGCACGTCTGACAGTCAGCGCATATCAGGCGGCCCGCTCCGGCAGGAGGAACGGATCCCACGCCGGCGTGGGCTTTTCCAATTCCCTAATCTGCCAGATGGTGCCATGCGGCGGCGCCGGCTCGAACCGCAGCTTCCAGCCCATTTCAGCGGGCGTGTGATCGCCTTTGACGTTGTTGCAGCGCAGGCAGGCAGCCACCAGGTTCTCCCAGGAGTCCGCCCCTCCGCGTGACTTGGGGTGAACATGGTCGATCGTGTGCGCTGCTTTTCCGCAGTATGCACACTTATGCCCATCCCGTCTCAGGACGCCGCGGCGGCTGACGGCAGTGGCATGGTTGTATCTGGGGCGGATGTAGCGGTTGAGGAGAATCACGGAAGGGCGGCCCAGGATTTCCTGCGGACCCACCACGGGATCATCGCCCTCGGCTACCACGCTTGCTTTGCCCGTGAGCACAAGCACCAGCGCCCGGCGGAAAGTAATGACCGCCAGCGGTTCATATCCAGCATTCAGAACGAGAGTGCGCATGCACGTACCTCTTCACGGCCGCACCCGTCAGGGGCACGAGGGCCGGCTGCCCTCGGCATGTCCGGGCTATGGATCGACACCACAAGAGTAAACAAAGAAATGCAGGATCAGCTAATCACGGCACGCAGCATCGTCAGGGAAGGGCGTCCGGAGCGTACCGCCTGTGAACGGCAAAGGACCCCTGCCGGTGGGCAGGGGTCCTTCATTCCGACGGGCGGCCGTACAGGCCGGCCCTGTCGGGAGGATCAGTTGACGCGGATGAAAACCGGTCCGGAACCGACGTTGGCGCTGAACACCACGGTCTGGTTGCCGTTGTAGCCGCCGTGCACTGCCTGGCCATTGCCGGCGTAAACAGCGATGTGGGCCATGCCGGCGCCGCCGTCGGCGTAGTAGATCAGGTCGCCGGGCTGGGCCTCGGCAGCGCTCACGGTGCGGCCCAGGGAGAGGTAGCCGGCGGGCCAGTCGTGGAAGTTGATGCCCACGGCAGCCAGCGAGTTGGTGACGAGCATCGTGCAGTCCTGGTTGACGCCGAGCTGGGCGTACGCTGCGGACAGGATTGCTGCGCCCTTGCCGCTGGCAGATGCCTGGGGAGCAGATGCGGGCTGCGCCGTGACGGTAGCGGTGACCTTCGGCGCTGCAGCGGTCTGGGTTGCGGCCGTCTGGGCGGCCGGAGCCGGAGCGGCTTCCTGGACCTCAACCTCGGGCTCTGCTTCAACCACCGGAGCCGGGCTGGTGCTGACGGCCGGCTTCTCGAAGGAGATGTTGATGGTGGAAGCCGCAGAAATCGGAGCTTCCACAGCTGTTCCAACTTCAAAAGCGGATGCAGGAGCGGAGTCGCGCTGGACGTTGGTGTCAGCTGCGTTTGCGGCGATGCCGCTGGTCAGGACCAGGCCCGAGGCTGCGGCGATAACCGCTGCCTGGCGCCCAACGCCGCCGGCGTTGCCGCCAACAGCCTTGGCGATAATGGCGATTGAGTTGGTCTTGGTGACTTCGGCGCGATGCCGTGCGGTAGCACGAGTCGTCATCAGTTCTCTCTTTCGTTGTCCCCGGGCCTGTAGGCAACACGGGGGTTTTGGACGCGCCGGCATCTTGGGGGTACGTCGGCGCGTCCCGAACGGGGATGTGTGATTTAGCGAAAACGGGGGCAAAGAAAAAGTTTCTGGGGCCTGGGGCCCCAGAAACTAGTTCATGGTGTAAAACGAGGAGGTTCCGGTGGCGGCAACCGCGTGAAGAAGGGTGCCCTGGGACGGGTTGAGCGCGCTGATCATCATGCCGTTGCCGACGTAGATGCCAACGTGTGCGCCGCCGTTCTGCATGACGAGGTCGCCAGGCTGGGGGGTGGAGGTGGGCTTCATGGCGTTCCAGGCATTGACGCGAGGGATGCTGATGCCGGCCTGGGCGTAGACCCACTGGGTGAATCCGGAGCAGTCCCAGCCGTTGGGGCTGGTGCCGCCCCACACGTACGGGTGCCCAATGCCGGTGTACGCGATAGCCGCGATGCCCGAGGTGGCAGCGGAGGAAACAGTCTCCGCGAGCTTCTCGGAGGCAGCTTCGGTTGAGCCAGCGGCTGCGGTGACGGCGTTGCCGGCATCCCGTGCTGCTGAAGCAGTGGACTGGGTGCGTACCGGCTCCGGCTTCGGAGCGGCGGTGGTCTTGATGACCGGGCGCTCGAAGGAAACAGTGGCGGTAGGTGCCGCGGTGACGGCGAGGGCAGTCTGGGCCGAACCCGACTCGGTGGATGCCGAGACGCCCGCGGTGGTGTCCGCGACGGCCGGCAGGCCCATACCCAGAACGAGGCCGGAAGCGGCTGCAACTACTGCAGCCTGGCGACCCACCGTCCCGGCATTGGCACTAACAGCCTTGGACACGGCGCCCAAAGGGTTGGTACGAACCGTTTGCGCACGGTGGCGCGCAGCATTATGGCGTGAAGACACGAAGGTAGCCTCTCCCAATGCCTGCGAGGTGAGCTGTCGGATTCGGATGGGAGTCACCCGGCCACACGGCTTCCAAGGAAGCTTTCGTGACTTAACCCCAAGGCCTTCGAAACAAGAAGGCCAAAATTGGTTCCCCCGCCCCTGCCAGACGATGAAATGCGAACGGACCTTGAGCGGTGGCAGAGTTAGGCAATCCACTCAAGAGCGTCAACTTCGGAAAAGTTGACGCGAGTTAGACGGTACAGCAGTTTTGATTGAATGTCACATTCAGGTCACGGCGGGTCACGGCCATTCGAGAGTCCACCATCATTTGGCTAGAGCCAACCGGTGGGGTCGACAACCTCGCCGTTGACCTGGACTTCAAAGTGGAGGTGGCAGCCCGTGGAGGCGCCGGTGGTCCCGCTAAGGGCTATGACGTCGCCCCGGGAGACGGTTTGGCCCTCCTTCACGTTGAACGACGACAGGTGGTTGTAGGTGGTCTCCAGGCCGTTGCCGTGGTCCACCACCACCCTGTTGCCGCCGCCGTACTGGTGCCAGCCCACAAAGGTCACGGTTCCGGTGGCGGCAGCCATCACGGAGGTACCGCACTGGGCAACATAGTCCTGCCCGCGGTGGAAGTCGCCGGTGCCGCCGGTGATGGGGCTGACGCGGTAGCCGAACGGCGATGCCGTGGTCATGGTGGCCAGCGGGGCCCCCAGGGTACCGGCGGATGCAGCCCGGGAGACCGATCCTGCGGACTGGGCGCTGAGCAGCTGCTTGAGCTTGCCGTCAGGGTCCGCCTGGGTGACGACGGCGGAGCGGCTGAAGTCGATCTGGGCGCCTGCTTCCGCGGAAATTGCGGGCTGCGGCGTCACCGATGAGGCGGCAACGGCACCGGTTCCGCTGGCGTCAGTTGCCATGACGGGACTGGTGACAGGGACGGTAACGGTAAGCACCAGGCCGGTGGCGGCAAGCGCGATGCCGGCCTTCTGGCCGATGCCGCTGGCCGAGGCGAATTCCGTTATCTGGCGGAATGGACCCCGACGGCGGCGCGCGTCACGGTGGAGATCGCGGGGGCGCGGGGTCTCGGCAGCTTGGACGGCCCCGACAGCACGCGGCGTAGCAGCGGGGCCCGCCGCGCGGCGGCGGCCCCGGGGGGTCTGCATGGTCAAGAAGGTTTCCTCTCTGGATAGCCTGCGAAGTTAGCTGTCGGATTCGGGTCAGAGAGTTCACAGACCCGGTCCGCCGTAAGCAAGCTGCGGCACAGAGAAATCCCCGGAAGGTTCCTTCACTGGAAGAGGCTTGCTGCTGACGGACTTCACCCCAAGGCAGTCCCCCGCTGCCAGTTGTGGTTCCCCCGCCTCTGCCAGTTATGACTTGGTGCTCCTGATCCGCTGGCAGAGCTCGGCTCCAGATCAGGTAACGCTTAAGTATCAACGCTTTCGTTCAACTATAGGGGCTTAAGTCCCTTAGTAACAATTCCGTTATTTTTGCGTGATCCAGCTCCCACGGGGTAAAAGCAGGGCTTTTACGGTGTCAGTTGACGGCTACGAATACGTGGGCAGCCACTTCGGGAGGCAGTTCCAGAGCGCCTTCAATGCCCGGAACACGGACCGAAATGTAGTCCCCCACACGCTCCAGCGATACCGCCGCTCCGGGGCGGATGCCGCCTTCGTCGAGCTGGGACAGGAGCTCGGGCTCCACCTGGATGGGTTCGGCCAACCGGCTGATGGTCACGGCAGAGGCGGGGCCGTACGTCTTCATGGCCTCAAGAAGGCTGATCGCGCCGTCGGCCAAGGACAGCTCCGGGTTGCCACCCAGTGCGGCCAGTCCGGGAATCGGGTTTCCGTAGGGCGATTCGGTGGGGTGGTTGAGCAGTTCGTAGATCCGGCGCTCAACGCGCTCACTCATCACATGCTCCCAGCGGCACGCTTCGTCGTGGACGTAGGCCCAGTCCAGGCCGATGACGTCAGCCAGGAGCCGTTCCGCAAGGCGGTGCTTGCGCATGACCTCCGTGGCACGTTTGCGGCCCACCTCGGTGAGCTCCAGGTGGCGGTCGCCGGACACCACCACCAGGCCGTCACGCTCCATCCGGCCGATGGTCTGGGACACGGTGGGGCCAGAGTGGCGCAACCGCTCGGCAATACGGGCCCTCAGGGCAACGATGTTCTCTTCCTCCAGCTCCAGGATGGTCCGAAGGTACATCTCCGTAGTGTCGATCAGATCCGTCATCCAGCTCAGCTCCTCGAGCGCAATACCCTGCGTTGTTCCGCGTTGTCCCGCGTTGTCCAGCACAATCCGCCGCCATGCGGCGCGACATAGTCCGGAGGCAAGCTTAGCCTATTTTGACTTTGTCCTAATAGTTGCAGGCTCCAGGTTCCCGTGTCTCAATGTTTGGACTTTGGCGGCTCCGGCTCCCGCGCCTACGCCTGTTCAGGCAGAATGGGAAAGGCCTGTATTGCAGTCACTGCCGACTGTCGGGCGGCGTTATCCGCCCGACCGGCCAAAGCCACCTCCCCGCCGACATTGGAGCACCCGTGAGCGAAACCAGCATCACTATTCCCGCCGACCTCCTGCCCCGGGACGGACGGTTCGGAGCCGGGCCATCCAAGGTCAGGCAGGAACAGATCGATGCGCTCTCTGCGGCGTCGAAAACCATTCTGGGCACGTCCCACCGGCAGGCCCCCGTCAAGAACCTCGTGGGCTCGGTCCGCGAGGGCCTCAGCCAGTTCTTCCGCGCGCCCGAGGGCTACGAGGTTGTCCTCGGCGTCGGCGGTTCCACCGCGTTCTGGGATATTGCATCCTTCGGCCTCGTGGAGAAGAAGGCCCAGCACCTGTCCTTTGGTGAGTTCGGGTCGAAGTTCGCCGCCGCCACCAACAAGGCACCCTTCCTGGATGCGTCCTCCATCATCACGTCGGACCCGGGCACCCGCCCGGCAGCCTTGGCCGAGGCCGGCGTCGACGCGTACGCCTGGCCGCAGAACGAAACCTCCACCGGCGTCGCCGCTCCGGTAAAGCGCGTAGCGGATGCCGATGAGGGCGCACTGGTCCTGGTAGATGCGACCTCCGCCGCCGGCGGCCTGGACGTCGATGTGGCCGAGAGCGACGTCTACTACTTCGCCCCGCAGAAGAACTTCGCCTCCGACGGCGGCCTGTGGCTTGGCCTGTTCTCCCCCGCCGCCCTCGAACGCGCAGCTCGGATCAAAGCCAGCGACCGCTGGATCCCGGATTTCCTGGACCTCCAGACCGCCATCGACAACTCGAAGCTGAACCAGACCTACAACACCCCGTCGCTGTCCACGCTGGTAACGCTGGACGCGCAGGTGCAGTGGCTGAACTCCAACGGCGGCCTGGACTTCGCAGCTGGACGCACCGCCGACTCCGCCGGCCGCATCTACACCTGGGCCGAGGCATCTGACTACGCGACTCCGTTCGTCACCAACCCGGACGAACGCTCGAACGTCATTGCCACCATCGACTTCGACGACTCTGTTGATGCCGCCGCGGTAGCCAAGGTCCTGCGCGCCAACGGCATCGTGGACACGGAGCCTTACCGCAAGCTGGGCCGCAACCAGCTCCGTATCGCCACCTTCGTCGCCATCGACCCCGAGGACGTTTCGGCCCTGCTGGCCAGCATCGACTTTGTGGTGGGCGAGCTGCGCAAGTAGCTCCCACCGTCGGCAAGGCCCCGGCGACAGAACATGCGACGGCGCCGCCCGGGTTTACCCCGGACGGCGCCGTTTGCTGTTGGTTGGGTCAACACGACCACTGAAAGGGGGCTGGCTAGCCCTCCCCTTCGACTGGCTGGCCAGCGTCCGAAGACCCGGCCTGCTGGGCAGGCTCTGCCATTTCAGTCTCCGGTTCGGCTTCCGGTCCTCCGGCAGCAGCAGCGGCGGGTTCCCCGGCAGCCTGGGCGTCGGGAACCGCGCGCTCCCGCTCGTGATCCTCTTCCCGGGCGTCCTCCGGCCGCACCCGCTCAGCCCACGGCACCCATTCCGGGGCCAGGATCGAATCCTCGGAGGGCAACAGGCCCAGTTCGTTGACCGTCACCAGCTTGGAGCGGGAGTTGCGGGTGATGACTGCGTACCACTGCCAGCCCGAGTAGCCAGGCAGCCTGGATTCGAACAGGTGCGTCACCAGGCGGTCGCCTTCGCTTTTGGCGGCCAGGTGTTGACCGATGTCCGACGCCGAGGTGATTCCCTCAAGGGCAGTCCTGGCAACGTCGACGGCAGCGGCCAGGAATGCGTCCGGCTTCCCTGTCCGCCATACCGGCACGCCGGCCTTGCGTTGGGGAGCCGCCTTCACGGCCGCGGCAGCGCGGGAGACGGCGGTGCGCTCCGAGGCAGCTGCCTGGGGCACAACTGCTGCCTCCTGTTCCAAGGCCTGCATTCCTGCGTCGGGCTGTTCAGCTTCCGGATTCATTGCTGCCTAAACGTCCAGCTCGTCGGCAACCTTACGCAGGGCGGCGGCAATGGTCTTGCCCTTGTTACCGTCCGGGTACTTGCCGTTGGACAGGGTGCCCGAGAGATTGTCGAGGACACTCACCAGATCCTGGACCAGGGGCGCAAGGTCGCGGGCGCTGGGCCGCTTGGCTTTGGCGATGGAGGGAGTCTTGTCGAGGACGCGCAGGCCCAGGGCCTGGGCACCCTTGCGGCCGTCGGCCACGCCGAACTCCACGCGGGTGCCGGCCTTGAGTTCCGTTACGCCCTCGGGCAGCGACGATTTGGGCAGGAAGACCTCCTGGCCGTCCTCGCCCGCGAGGAACCCGAAGCCTTTGTCCTTGTCATACCACTTGACCTTGCCGGTAGGCATTGAATCAACCTTCTTCGTTCTGCTGTTGTGAGACACGGCCGGCCGCCACCGCATCCGCACCGGTTGTGCGGGTTTAAGGTATGGCAGCTGCGTACCGTGTTGGTCTTTATCCTTCAAGGTTATCCTGCCCCGCGCCCGAATCGCGCTTCATGCCGCCCTGGACGCCGGGGTTCACGCGCGCTGCCGGAGGGGCGGTAGCGTTACGTCCATGACACCCTCGCGCTACCGGCGGCCCATCATGATTGCCGCCGCCGTCATTGCCGTGCTCTCGCTGGCCGCCGTGGCGGCGGTCATGGCCCTTGCCTTTGCCGGGTCAGTGGCTCCCGCGTGGATTACCTACACGGCGCTGTACGGCTTGCCCGCGGCATTCGTCCTGATGCTTTTCCTGGTGCTCGACGGCGTTGCAGGGCGGCGCCGGGCAGGAAAACCTGACCAGCGGTAACGTTGGACTGATGTCCCTCATTCGCGCGCTCAGCAAGGACCTGGCGGCCCGCAGCGACGACTCGCTGCGGGAGCTGTTCGACGCGCGGCCGGACCTGCTCTCCCCCACCGTGCCGGACTTCCCTGCACTGGCGGCGCGGGCCAGCTCGCGAGTCAGCGTCCAGCGTGCCCTGGAGCGGCTCAACAGGCCACAGATGCAGGTCCTTGAAACCCTCCATCTGTGCACCAACACCGATACCGGGCACAGCGCCAGCGCACCCGCGCTGCACAAGATGATTGCAGGCTCCTCGGTGCCCGTCCTGGAACGGATCCTGGACCGCCTGCAGGAACTTGCCCTGGTGCACCGGGCCGATCCACCACACGGAACCCCTGCCGGCAACCGCCAGCGCTTCTACCTCCCCGTGGGCTGCCTCAAGGACGTAGTGGGCATCTATCCCGCGGGGCTGGGCCGCAGCTACACGGAACTTGTCCGGCTCCAGCCGGCGTTCGCCCAACGGGCGGTTCAGCTTGTGTCCGAGCTGCACCGGAGCGGCGTCGAAATCCAGGATGCCACCACCCCTATGGAGGCGGCGCTGGCCCTGCAGCACTGGACGTCCTCGCCGGAAGCCGTGCAGGATATCCTTGCCCACGCCCCGGAGCGGACGACGGCGCTGCTCGCCAGGTTCCGGAACTGGGCCATGGGTGCCGTCCCCCAGGCGCAACGCAAGGCGTCCGTCACCACCGAGGGCGCCGACGTCGGGCCCATCGACTGGCTGCTGGCCCGGGGGCTGCTGGTTCCGCTGGACGCTGCCCACGTGGAACTGCCCCACAGCGTAGGGCTGTCCCTGCGGGGCGGCGCCATCATCAACGACTTCACCCTGACGCCGCCGGTGCCGGAGCTCGGCACCACCACCGCGGCCCTCCGGCGGAATGCTGCCCTGAGTGCCATTTCGGACACCCTGCGGCTGGTGGGCGAGCTGCTGCACGCCGTCCAGCGCCAGCCTTTGGCCACGCTGCGCAGCGGTGGCGTCGGGGTCCGTGAGACGCGGCGGCTCGGTGAGCTGCTGCGTATCAGCCAGCCGCAGGTGGGACTGCTGCTGGAGCTCTGCGGCCTTGCCGGACTGATCCGCCTGGACGTCGATTCGTCGTCCTGGGTGCTGCCACCGCAGCTTGAGTGGCTGACGCTGCCCCGGCAGGAGCAATGGCAGTGGCTGGTCAATGCCTGGCTGTCCAGCGAACGCGTACCGTCGCTGGTGGGCCAGCCGGTCAACGGAACCTCCGGGGTTCCGGCCGCGCACCGGTCGGCTGCCGGCGGGGCCATCGTCCCGTTATCTGCGGAAGCGCAGCGGCCCGACGCCCCCGTCATCCGCAAACGCATCCTGGAGATACTGCTCGAGCTGACCACCGAGGCGGCGTCCGGTGACGGCGAGGCGCCGGTACTGGACGCGGCGGCGGTCCTCCAGCGCGCCGAGTGGGCGCAGCCCCGGATGGCGCGGCGTTTCAGCTCCCTGATCCGCGGCGTCCTCGCCGAGGCCGAGCTGCTCGGCCTGGTGGGCTCCGGGGCCCTGACCCAGCTGGGAGCCGCCTTCGCCGGTGACAACCCGGACGAGGCGATGACACTACTGGGCCAGCACCTGCCGGCCGCCCTGAACCATGTGCTGCTGCAGGCCGACCTGACGGCAGTGGCACCTGGTTACCTGGCACCCGACCTGGCTGAAAAGCTCCTGGCCATGGCCGACGCCGAAGGCCAGGGACCAGCCACGATCTACCGATTCTCCGAGGCCTCCGTCCGGCGCGCACTGGACACCGGGTATGACGCCGGCCGGTTGCTGGAGTTCCTGCGCGACCACTCTGCCACCGCGCTGCCGCAGCCGCTGGAATACCTCATCCAGGACACCGCCACCCGCCACGGGCAGCTTCGGGTGGGGACCTCCGCCAGTTTCATCCAGAGCGATGACGAGGACGCGCTGCAGGAACTCCTCTCCGGGCCACGGGCAGCAGCGCTCGGCCTGGTCCGGCTCGCTCCCACCGTCCTGGCGTCCTCCCTGTCGCCGCGCGAAACAGTGCAGATCCTGCGCGGCCTCGGCCTCTCGCCGTCGGTGGATGGCGTGGAGGACTCCGCAGTCCGGCTCCGGCGCGGACCTGTCGCGCAGGAAAGCCCGCGGCCTGTGTACACAGCGCCCCGCCTTGCACCCTCCGCCGACGATGTGGACGCCCAGCTTGCGGTGCTGCGCCAGGAGGACGGCTCTCCTGGCCGCCACGGTGCGGCCGGCCATGAGGCGGAAGCGGCAACCCAGCTGGGGCTGGAGGCGCTGCAGCGCGCCATCCGGCTCAAGCAACGGATCAGCATGAACGTGGTGGACAGCCTGGGGAATGCCACCCTGGAAACCGTTGTTCCGCTTTCAGTAAGCGGCGGACGCGTCCGTGTCTTCGACCCCGCCAAGGACACGGAGCGGGTCCTGTCCATCCACCGGATCATCGATATCGAGGCTGCAGAGGAACTGCACCAGTAAAGGACTGTCCTGCGTGAACGACGGACCCCTGATTGTCCAGAGTGACAAAACCATCCTGCTCGAAGTGGACCACGAGCTCGCCACCGAGGCCCGGCATGCCATCGCGCCGTTCGCGGAGCTGGAGCGGGCACCCGAGCACATGCACAGCTACCGGCTCACGCCGCTGGGGCTGTGGAATGCCCGTGCGGCCGGGCTGGACGCCGAAAGGGTCCTGGACACGCTGCTGAAGTATTCACGCTTTCCCGTACCGCATTCGCTCCTGATCGATATCGAGGAGACGATGTCGAGGTACGGGCGGCTGCGCCTGGAGAAGGATCCCCAGCACGGGCTGGTGATGCGCACCGACGACTACCCGGTGCTGGAGGAAGTCATCCGGGCCAAAAAGATCCAGCCGCTCCTTGGGCCGCGGATCGACGGCGAGACAGTGGTGGTCCACGCATCTCAGCGGGGCCAACTGAAGCAGCTCCTGCTGAAGATTGGCTGGCCGGCTGAGGACCTTGCCGGGTACGTGGACGGCACCCCACACCTCATCGCACTGAACGAGGATGGCTGGCAGCTGCGCCCCTACCAGCGGCTGGCCAGCGAAAACTTCTGGTCCGGCGGCAGCGGCGTGGTGGTGCTCCCCTGCGGTGCCGGTAAGACGCTGGTGGGCGCCGCGGCCATGGCCACCGGATCCACCACCACGCTGATCCTGGTGACCAACACGGTGGCCGCGCGGCAGTGGAAGGACGAACTGCTGAAGCGCACGTCCCTGACTGAGGATGAAATCGGCGAATACTCCGGCGCGCTGAAGGAAGTGCGCCCCGTGACCATTGCCACCTACCAGGTCCTGACCACCAAACGCGGTGGCCTGTACCCCCACCTGGAACTGGTGGATGGCCACGACTGGGGCCTGATCATCTATGACGAGGTGCACCTTTTGCCGGCTCCGATCTTCCGGATGACCGCGGACCTTCAGGCGCGCCGCCGCCTGGGCCTGACGGCCACCCTGGTCCGTGAGGACGGGCGTGAGGGCGAGGTCTTCAGCCTGATCGGGCCGAAACGGTACGACGCACCCTGGAAGGACATCGAGTCCCAGGGCTACATCGCCCCGGCGGACTGTGTTGAGGTGCGGGTGGACCTGCCGAAGGACGAACGGGTTGCCTACGCCATGGCCGACGACGCGGACAAATACCGGCTGTGTTCGACCTCCGAGTCCAAGTCCCTGGTGGTGGAACAGCTGGTGGCACGGCACGCCGGCGAGCAGCTGCTGGTGATTGGCCAGTACATCGACCAGCTCGACGACCTCGGCGAGCGCCTGCAGGCACCCGTCATCAAGGGGGACACTTCGGTCAAGGTGCGGCAGCGGCTCTTTGATGCTTTCCGTGCCGGGGAGATCCAGGCGCTCGTGGTATCCAAGGTGGCCAACTTTTCCATCGACCTGCCGGAGGCATCGGTGGCCATCCAGGTGTCCGGTTCGTTCGGGTCCCGCCAGGAGGAGGCACAGCGGCTCGGCAGGCTGCTGCGGCCAAAGAAGGACGGGCGGGCGGCCCGCTTCTATTCTCTGGTGGCCCGCGACACGCTGGACCAGGAGTTCGCCGCCAAGCGGCAGCGGTTCCTGGCCGAGCAGGGGTATGCCTACCGGATCATGGACGCCAAGGACGTCGTCGCCGGGGAGTAGCCAGTAGCGTGCACTCCGCTACGTGACCCCTTCGTTGCTGTCCCGCTCCATGGTTCCGGTCCGAGGGTCCAATTGCGGGCGTTCATAGGCAAATTCGCCGCCGCTGCGGCCCCCGTAGGGGCGGCCGTGGTCAGCGAACTCTTCCCGGAAAAACGCCAGGCACCACTGCCCCATCTGGATCCGCGCTCCAGTCCGGAGTACAGACGGTCCGGACCGGGCCACACTGCCGCTGACGGGCCCGCGCGGCACCAGGATGTACTCGTCCTGGTCGTCGTGCATGATCTCAGCGTGCAGAGCCTCAAGGCCATCCAACAAGAGGCTGGATCCCGGGCTGCTGCCAATGGTCGTAACATCGTCCGTCAGGTCCATTTCCCGCGGAATCTGGCCGGTCCAGCTGTCTGCGTCCTGGACGAATATCAGCCGCGGGCGGCCCCCGCCCCGTGCGTAGTGGGTGGTGGTGATGCGCCGCACCACTTTCCGCTGCACGGTGGGGAAAAGGGGCATGGGGGTGACGGGCGGAAGCAATGCCACGCTTCCCTTGGGGCGCCGCCTGCCTTGCCGGATCATCGGCAGCAGGGACCCCAGTTTGCCCAGCTTGATGTGGGGCGAACGGGTGACCAGCCGCTGCGAGGCGGGACTGTCCACCTTGCCCAGGCTGACGACAGGTCCATCCGGTCCGGCCACGGTGACACTCAACCCCTTACGGGCAAGGAATTCGGCCAGCGGCTTGATCGCCTCCACCGAAGGCAGTCCGCCGCCCCCCAACGGTTCCAGTCCAGCCAGCGACACTGTGACCTCTGACCCGGCGGCCTGGGCCCGTCCCGTGGTGACCGCTCCGGCCTCGTCGGTGAAGGTAAAGTCCAGATCGATGTCCAGACGGTTCTCCGGCATGACGTCAGCCGCGGTTCGCGTCCGACCCGGATGTGTCCCGGTCGCTGGTGGTCACCCGCAGGGAGCCATTGAGCTTCCAGGTGGCGCGTGGCGCGTCGGGACCGATGTCACGCGGAACTTCCACGGTCATATCGATGAACTGGTAGTTGATCGCGGCGCCCTTGCCGGTGAGATAAGACCACATCTCCTCGGCGAGATCGGCCCAATCCCTGATAGTGCGTTCGCCTGCAGTTGTGTTTTCGGTGGCGCTCAGGTCGGTCATGTTGATCTATCCCCTTCGATGGCCAGGAACTAATGGGTACTACCGGTGGAAGGGGCCACCGGCAGCACGGGAAGCAGCACGCGGTGGTCCGTTGAACAGTTGGTGCCGGCATGATGCCCGGCAAGCATCACTGTATTCCCGCTTCGGTGGCCGGGGGAAGACGCGTGAAGCCGAACGTTCCATCCGCGTTTTGGGTTCCCGGGTGCGTATCCGGGCTTCCCGACGCACACTGGACACATGAGTCAACGCATCGTGCCGGCCGTACCCGGCCCCGGGCAGGAGTCCGTGTGGGACTATCCGCGCCCGCCAAGGGTAGAACCAAGCTCAGAACAGATCCGGATTTACTTTGGCGGGGAACTGATTGCCGAGACCACGGCATCGCTGAGAGTCCTTGAAACCAGCCATCCGCCGGTCTACTACCTACCCCACGCCGCCTTCCTCCCTGGAGCATTGGAGCCCGCCCCGGGAACCAGCTGGTGCGAGTTCAAGGGCCAGGCCGAGTACTTCACCGTTCGCGGCGGCGGCCGGTCCGCAGAGCGGGCCGCCTGGTCCTAC
This sequence comes from Pseudarthrobacter sp. 1G09, assembly GCF_050038305.1. NCBI lineage: Bacteria > Bacillati > Actinomycetota > Actinomycetes > Micrococcales > Micrococcaceae > Pseudarthrobacter > Pseudarthrobacter sp. 1G09. Next base: position 1,104,485 of record NZ_CP188306.1, on the reverse strand, counting down.
CCTCAGCCCCTCCCCGGCTACGCGGAGCTGGCAGGCCGGGTGGCTGTCTATGCGGGGCCGATGGACCGCTGCGAGGTGAACGGCGAAGTTGCCCGCCCCCAGGCCGGGGGCTTTTACGGCGGCTGGGTCACCGACAACGTGGTGGGGCCGTTCAAGGGCGAGCCCGGCACGCTGGGATGGTGAGTCCGGCTGTCCTGGCACACGCCTACATGCCCAGCGCGTCCAGCCGTCCCAGGATGAAGCGGACCATGTCCAGCCGCCCGGCCACCACGTCCTCCAGCCCGGGGCGTGGCGCCGCCAGCTGGTCCAACGGCAGTGCGGACAGTCCGGTGAACACGGCCATGGCGGCGGCGTGGCCGCGGGCAACGGATGAGGCATCGGGTTCGGTTCCGGCCTCAGCCATCCCATTGCAGTAGGCGTCCACGCACAGCGGCGCCAACCGGACAAGGTCGCTGCCCGGCATGTCGCCGTCGTTGACCCGTCCGGCCAGGAGCTGCGCCAGGTCGAAACCGGTCGGGCCCCTGCCGAAGTTTCCCCAGTCGATGAGGATGAACGCTTCGTCCCCACCGTTGGATGCGCCGGCCAGCAGGTTCTGTGGGCTGGCGTCGCCGTGCATGGGGAACTGGGGCAGGGCCACGAGCACGTTCACCAGGTTTCGGGCCCTCCCTGCCAGGCTACGCAGCCCGCTGATGACCGCAGGGTCCGCAGCGCCGGCCACCACCGGGTGCCGCCACACATCGTCGTCCATGATCGCCGGGATCAGCAGCTGTGTTCCGACGCCTTCGAGGAAGAACTCCAGGCGCCGCGATGTCGTGGCGTCCGGCACTGCCGTGACGCACGCATCCACGTCCGGGCTGCCCGCGAGGCCGCCAAGGACAAAGGCCGCCTCCGCAAACTGCTCATCGCTCCACCCCTGGGCACCGTCGTCGTCCACGTCCTCCATCCAGATGAGGATCCGCTGCGCATCCAGCCCGGTGATCCGGAATGCCTCGGGCATCCGGGCGTTGAAGGGCAATGCTGTGCTGACCCCGGCGGCGTACGCCTGCGCTTCAGTGCGCCACGGGTAGCGCTCCGCCAACTGCCCGCGGAACTCCGGGGGCACAACCTGGATGCCGGGCCACAAAAGTGGCGACTGGGTGAGCTTGGCAATGACGCTGAAGGGTACAGCTTCCGCTGCGTTGCCTGGTCCGGCCTGCTGTGCCGTTCCCTGGATCCGCCAGAGCCCGCCCGTGGTCATGTTGGCCCCGGGCGGGATGATGCTCTGTGCCTGGGCCCGGGTGACCACCATGCCGCGCCGGCCCAGGGCAGCGTCCACCACTGCCGGCAGGTCCTGGCGCAGCAGGCTGGGGACGGGCAGCTCCGGCGCGTCAACCACCGGCTAGGAGCCGGCCGGGGGAACCACGACGGCGGGTGAGCCCTCGTTGAGCGGGTTGGCGGTGGCGGAGGCAGCCACTACCCCGAATTCGTAGCCCTGGGCACGCAGCGCGTCGATGGTGGTTGCGAGGTATGTCCATTGTGAAGCCGGGCACGCCAGGACGTCTTCGGCATCATGGAGCAGAATGATCGCCCCGGGCGCCGCCTCATCCATGACGAACTTCTGGACTCCGGCAGCCCCCGGGCACTCAAAGTCACCGGGCTGGCCGATGTGCCAACGCCAGAGGATCCCGCCGCTCATGCCGATGGTCCGCAGGTAATTCGCTGCGTACGGGGTGCTGTTGCCGAATGGGAACCGCATGAGGCGGGGGGTCTCACCTGTGACGGCCCGGATGGCCGCATTAGTGCTGTCTATCTGCTGCTTTTGGTCTGCCTGGCTGATTTCGAGGAAATTGGCGTGGTTCCACGAGTGGTTGCCGATGACGTGCCCCTCGGCCTTGATCCGGCGAACGAGGTCAGGGTACAGCTGTGCGTTGGCCCCCTGCAGGAAGAACGTTGCCTTCACGTTCTTCGCCTTCAGGACGTCCAGGACGTAAGCCGTGCGCTGTGGCGACGGCCCGTCGTCGAACGTCAGTCCAACCAAGGGTTCGTCGGCTGCTTGCGCGGCCTGCGTGGGGCCGCCCGCCAGCAGGGCGATGACAAGGGCTCCTGCGCCCAGGGCCATGGTGGCAAATCTACTCTTCATCGTGCTGATCCTCCCTTGCCCAAGGCTGCCCGCAACCTTCCTGGATGAGCACCATACGGCGGCGTTTAAGGCACTGTAAACAGCCCCCGGCGACACGTGGGGAACGCCCGCGCGGACGGGTAGGATGCAGCGGGGACGGGCCGCAAAAGAGGGGGAAGCCGACGGCTGGGAGGGGGCACTCCACCCTTGTGGGCACGTGCGGCAGGTGGGAGCATTCCTGCCACTTTCGGGCACGGGAGGATTCCGCCTGGGGCCGTGCCGAAGATACGCAACGTTCTTCCATGGAACATCCAGACAACTCCCAGAGACTGGGAGCATGATGGGAACATGAACAAGAACGGCCCCGAAGCGAAGCTCCTCGTTGTTGACGATGAACCCAACATCCGTGAGCTGCTGTCCACATCACTGCGGTTCGCCGGCTTCGAAGTGGTGTCCGCGGCCAACGGCCGCGACGCCCTGGCAGCCGCCGACGCCCACGCGCCGGACCTGGCTGTCCTCGACGTCATGCTTCCGGACATGGACGGCTTCACAGTCACCCGGCGGCTGCGTGCCTCGGGCAAGCACTTCCCGGTCTTGTTCCTCACCGCCAAGGACGACACCGAAGACAAAGTCACCGGGCTCACCGTGGGCGGGGATGACTACGTCACCAAGCCGTTCAGCCTCGACGAGGTGGTGGCGCGCATCCGCGCCGTGCTCCGCCGCACGCAGCCGCTCCTCGACGACGACGCCGTCATCCGGGTGGGCGACCTGGAACTCGACGACGACGCCCACGAAGTGCGCCGCGGCGGCACCGTCATTGAACTCTCCCCCACCGAGTTCAAGCTGCTCCGCTACCTGCTGCTGAACCCCAACCGTGTGCTGTCCAAGTCGCAGATCCTGGATCACGTCTGGGAGTACGACTTCAACGGCGACGCCTCCATCGTGGAGTCCTACATTTCCTACCTGCGCCGCAAGGTGGACATCGATCCCGAGGCCCCTGCCCTGATCCAGACCAAACGCGGCGTGGGCTACGTGCTCCGGACGGCCGAAAAGCGCTGACCTTGCTGAAACGGTGGAAGTCCTCATCCCTGAGGACACAGCTGGTGGCCATGATCATGGCTCTGCTCATTGTCGCCCTGACGGTGACCGGGGCCGGGACGCTGGCGCTGCTGCACAGCTACCTCCAGGGCCAGGTGGATGACAAGCTCAACGCCGCCGTGGGGCTTGCAGTCAAGCAGCAGTCATTCTCGCAGCTTCAGGCCACCAGCCCCGAGGTCCCCACCGATTACTCCCTGATTCTCTTCAGGCCGGGCCAGGAGTCCCTCAGGCTCGGCGGCGACCCGGACAACCATCCTGCCGTCAGTTTCATCAGCCCGGAGCAAGCACAGGCCCGCGACCGAGTGCCCTTCCAGGTTGGCGGCACGGACGGCGAAAACTGGCGGGTTGTGGCCGTGCCCGTCCTGTCCAACAACCAGCCGGCGGTAGTGCTCATCGGCCTTCCCCTTGAGGGCGTGGATGACGTCCTCAAGCACGCAACCCTGGTGGTCACCGGCGTCGGCCTGCTGACGCTCCTGCTCGCCTCACTGATTGCGAGCTGGACTGTTTCGCGTTCCTTCCGGCCACTGGCAAGGGTGGAAAAGACCGCCGCCGCGATCGCTGCCGGAGACTTGTCCCGCCGCGTGGACGTCGAAAACCCTGCCACCGAGCTGGGCCGGCTCAGCAGCTCACTGAACGCGATGCTGGCGCATATCGAGACGGCTTTCGCGGCCCGCACTGCGTCCGAGGCACGGATGAGGCGCTTCGCCGCGGATGCGTCGCACGAACTGAGGACCCCGCTGGTGACCATCCGCGGCTTCTCCGAGCTGTACCGCCACGGAGCCCTGACCACGGACGAGGACGTTGCCACCGCCATGGGTCGGATCGAAAGCGAAGCCAAGCGCATGGGGTCCATGGTGGAGGACCTCCTCCTCCTGGCCCGCCTGGACGAGCAGCGGCCGTTGCAGCAAAAACCCGTGGATCTCCAGCTCCTGGCACATGATGCCGTAGTGGACACCCAGGCCAGCGGCCGCTCCCGGGTGATCACGCTGGCCGGGCTCGACGACGGACCGGCCAAGCCTGCACCGGCACTCGGCGATGAGGCCAAAATCCGGCAGGTGCTGGGAAACCTTGTGGGCAACGCCCTGCGCTACACCCCCGACGGCAGCCCCATTGAGCTGGCTGTCGGCGTGCGGACGGTGGACGGGCAGCTGCGCTCCGTGGTGGAGGTACGGGACCACGGCCCGGGCATCTCCGAGGAAGACGCGTCAAAGGTCTTTGAGCGTTTCTACCGCGCGGACACCTCGCGGACACGGGACACGGGCGGCAGCGGCCTGGGCCTGGCCATCGTTGCCGCGATTGTTGGTTCACATGGCGGTTCGGTCCGCGTGCAGGAGACTGAGGGCGGGGGCGCCACCATGGTGGTCAGCCTGCCGTACCGGGACGAGGCCGCGGCGGACAGCGAGGCCGAGGTCAGCGATGGCAAGGTTATCCACATATAGCTCTGTGGCCGTGGCCCACCCCACTGGCCGTCCCTAGGCTCGTTTCAGCGGCCCGGACCAGCCGGGCCAGGGCAACCTGCGTTGCCCCGCCGCGAGCGAAAGGCACAGCCATGAGCATCATCTCCGTCGATACCGAACTGCTGCAACTGAAGTCGGCCAGCGTCCAGGCCACCGTGGACAGGATCAGCACCGACGTCCAGTCCATGAAGCGCGGCCTCGATGAGCTCCAGGGGTCCTGGCGGGGCTCCGCGGCCTCAAACTTCCAGGCCTTGATCACCGAGTGGACCATCACGCAGGGCAGGGTGGAGGCCTCGCTGGCCTCCATCAATGCAGCGCTGGCCTCCGCGGCGGCCACCTACGCCCAGGCGGAGCAGGGAAACACGCAGCGCTTCAGCTAAGCCCTTTATGCCTCCGGCGTGCCCTGGTGGAACCGCAGCCGCCAGCGGCCGCCGTCGAGGACCCACAGTGAGCTTCTCAGGGTGGTGCCGGAGCGGGCGAAGCTTCGGTAGGTCAGCAGGACAGCGCTGGTGCCGATGCGGTCGGTCCCGAGGATCTCGATGTCGGTCCGCTCCCCCGGGTCCTCCTCAAGGGCCATCATCATGGCATCCCGGGTCCAGACCCGGCCCGAGCTGCCGATCTCCATGAAGTCGGGGTGCAGCAGCACGGCCGTGCGGCCCATGTCGCCGCGGACAAGGGGGCCCAGGAGCTCACGCTCGAGTTCCTCCACCTGCGCCTCAGCCGATGGCTCTGCCGCGGCTGGTTCTGTGTCGAAGGCTTCGCCGCCCAGCTCACTGAAAAGGTCCGGTTCGCTGAAAAGCTTCGGGTCGCCGAACAGTCCCGGGTCAGTGAACAGGTCCGGCTCGGCCTTCGCGGCAGGCCGGGCGGCAGCTGGGGACGCCGCCGAAACCTGCGATGCTGAATGCTGCGATGCTGCACGCTGATCGGACGCCTGCTCTGCGGCAACCCGTGCGGCGGCAGTCTGCGCGCCGGCCTGCGCTGTTGCGCTGCCTCCGGCGTCGTGCTGGTGGCCCGGGAATCCCGGTCCGGACCGGGCAGCAACCCCTTGCTGGTAAGCCGTGGCTGCCGCCCTGGCCCGCTCGTCGGCTGCCTCGTTGAGGTCATGGCCGGCATGGCCTTTCACCCACTCGAAGGTGTATTTGCGCCCCGCAAGCTCACGGTCGAGTTCCTTGAGGAGTTCAACGTTGAGGACCGGCTTGCCGTCTGCCTTGCGCCAGCCCTTCCGTTTCCAGCCGGGCATCCACTTGGTGATCGAATTGATGACGTACTGACTGTCGCACAGGATGTGGAGGTCCTCCTGCCGGACGTGCGCGGTTGCGCGCAGCAGGTCCAGCACTGCCATCAGTTCGCCCTGGTTGTTGGTTCCGTGGGGCCACCCGCCCGCCCGCCAGCACTCATCATTCACGTACCAGGCCCATCCGGCAGGGCCGGGATTTCCCAAGGCCGAACCGTCAGCCGCTGCAGTAATCGTCACCGGTCCATCCTGCCAGACCGGCCCGACAATGCCTGAACGCGGCCAGGAACAGGCGGGACCGTGTGGAAGCGGAAAGCCCAAGAAGATGAAAAACAAATTCGGGAAAACGTTTACCCAAAACTATTGACTGCCCGTAACCAACGAGGACACAATCACTGTATCGAATGAGAAAACGCTTTCTCATTCGGGCGGAACGGCACGGATGCCGGCGCAACGCCCGGGGAAAGCGCGCAAAGATTTCAGGAAGGCAGATCGATGACGATTCCAACCCTAAGCCGCCGGAGGTTCCAGCTGGGAGCTGCAGCTTTGGCAATGACATTGCTGGCAACAGGCTGCGGCGCCTCGGGCAGTTCAGGCAGCGGCGACCCGGTCACATTGCGGTTTGCCTGGTGGGGCAACGAGTACCTCAACGCCCAGACGGAGAAGGTCATTGACGCCTTCGAAGCCAGCCACCCCAACATCAAGATCGAGTCCGAGCCCGGCGAATGGGGCGGCTATTGGGACAAGCTGGCCACCAAGACCGCTGCCAATGATGCCCCGGACGTTATCCAGATGGACCAGAAGTACATCGCGGAGTACGGCGGGCGGGGCGCGCTCCTTGACCTGTCGAAGCAGGAGGGAGTCGATACCTCGAAGCTGGACAAGGAGGCCCTTGCCTCCGGACAGTATGACGGCGCCCAGTATGGCCTGAGCACCGGACAGAACGCCTACGTCATCATGGCGAACACCAAGGTCTTCGAGGCTGCCAATATCCCGGTCCCGGATGATACGAAGTGGACCTGGGACGACTTCCTGGACATTGCAGCCAAGATCAGCTCCTCCGGCGACGGGAAGACGTACGGCGCCGCCTATGGCAGCAATGAGGCGGACCTCATCATCTGGCTGCGCCAGCACGGCCAGAACCTCTACTCGCAGGACGGAAAACTGGACTTCGACGCCGCTACCGCAGCTTCGTTCTGGGAGCGGCTGAAAGAGCAGCGGGACTCAAAGGCGAGCCCGCCGGCCACGGTCGCCACTGAAGACTCCGGCGCTGGCCTTGAAGAAAGCCTCTTCGGCACCAACCGTGTGGGCATGGCCTGGTGGTGGACCAACCAGCTCGGCTCCCTTGAGTCCACCACGGGAAGCCCCATCAAGATGCTGCGTGCACCCAGCCAGGACGGCGCTTCAGCCAAGAACGGCATGTACTACAAGCCCACCATGTTCTGGTCCGCGTCGTCCCGCTCCAAGCATCCCAAGGAAGCGGCCGTCTTCATCGACTACCTCACCAACAGCCCTGAAGCGGGTGCCATCCTGATGACGGACCGCGGCGTCCCCACCAACGCTGACATCGTGGAAAGCATCACGCCCAGCCTGAAGCCGGCAGACACCACCGTGGTGTCCTTCCTCAAAGACATTGCGCCGGACATCAAGGACGCACCCCCTGTTCCCCCGGTGGGTGCGGGCAGCGTGCAGAACGTGATCAAGCGCTACACCGACGAAGTGCTGTACGACCGGCTGACTCCGCAGGCAGCCGCCGACGCCTTCAAGAAGGAAGTCGAAGGGATGCTCACCAGCGCGAAGAAGTAGTTCCGGCAGCACAGGAAACGCCAAATGCGGCCCCCTCCGAAGAGGGGGCCGCATTTGGCGTTCAGCGGGACAGGTCCCGGCCGGAAGGGCTTAGAAGCCGCCCATTCCGCCCATGCCACCCATGTCGTCGCCGCCGGCCGGAGCAGCATTCTTCTCCGGCTTGTCGGCAACAACTGCCTCGGTGGTGAGGAACAGGCCGGCAATGGAAGCCGCGTTCTGCAGAGCAGAGCGGGTTACCTTGACCGGGTCATTGACGCCGGCTGCCAGCAGGTCGACGTACTCGCCGGTTGCTGCGTTCAAGCCGTGGCCGGCGGGCAGGCCGCGGACCTTGTCAACCACAACGCCGGGCTCGAGGCCGGCGTTGAAGGCGATCTGCTTCAGCGGGGCGTCGATGGCAACGCGGACGATGTTGGCGCCGGTTGCTTCGTCGCCGGAGAGCTGCAGGTTGGCGAAAGCCTTGGCACCGGCCTGGATGAGGGCCACGCCGCCACCGGCGACGATACCCTCTTCAACGGCAGCCTTGGCGTTGCGCACAGCGTCTTCGATGCGGTGCTTGCGCTCCTTGAGCTCAACCTCCGTGGCGGCACCGGCCTTGATGACTGCAACGCCGCCGGCCAGCTTGGCCAGGCGCTCCTGCAGCTTCTCGCGGTCGTAGTCGGAGTCGGAGTTCTCGATCTCGGCGCGGATCTGGGAAACGCGGCCGGCGATCTGGTCGGCGTCGCCGGCACCCTCGACGATGGTGGTCTCGTCCTTGGTGACGACAACCTTGCGTGCCTGGCCCAGGAGTTCCAGGCCGGCAGTCTCCAGCTTCAGGCCGACTTCCTCGGAGATGACCTGGCCGCCGGTGAGGACAGCGATGTCGGCGAGCTGGGCCTTGCGGCGGTCACCGAAGCCGGGAGCCTTGACGGCAACGGACTTGAAGGTCCCGCGGATCTTGTTGACGATCAGCGTGGCCAGGGCCTCGCCCTCGATGTCCTCAGCGATGATCAGCAGCGGCTTGTTGGACTGCATGACCTTTTCCAGGACAGCAACCAGTTCCTTGACGTTGGAGATCTTGGAGTTGACGATCAGGATGTACGGATCCTCGAGGACCGTTTCCTGGCGCTCTGCGTCGGTGACGAAGTAGGCGGAGATGTAACCCTTGTCGAAGCGCATGCCTTCGGTGAGTTCCAGCTCCAGGCCGAAGGTGTTGGATTCCTCGACGGTGATGACGCCTTCCTTGCCGACCTTGTCCAGGGCTTCGGCAATGAGGGCACCAATTTCATCGTCACCGGCAGAGATGGAGGCCGTGGCGGCGATCTCTTCCTTGGTTTCGATTTCCTTGGCGGAGTTCAGCAGTTCGGCGGTGACGGCGTCAACGGCCTTTTCGATGCCGCGCTTGAGTGACAGCGGGTCGGCGCCGGCTGCAACGTTGCGCAGGCCTTCCTTGACGAGGGCCTGGGCCAGCACGGTAGCCGTGGTGGTGCCGTCGCCTGCGACGTCGTCAGTCTTCTTGGCAACTTCCTTGACCAGCTCGGCGCCGATCTTCTCGTAGGGATCGTCCAGCTCGATCTCCTTGGCGATGGAAACACCATCGTTGGTGATCGTGGGGGCGCCCCACTTCTTTTCGAGGACGACGTTGCGTCCACGCGGGCCGAGGGTGACCTTAACGGCGTCGGCGAGGATGTTCAGACCCCGCTCAAGGCCGCGGCGTGCCTCTTCATCAAATGCAATGATCTTGGCCATAACGGCAATAGTCCTTTCGGGACAGTCGTTAAGAATGAACCTCAGCTGCAGTGCCCGCGACGGACGGTTCCTGAACGGCGGCCTCTGTATGCCTCCGCGTGGGAACCTCACTCCAGTAAGGTGTTTCTTCGCTCCTCGGCCGCTGCCGGGCGCCGCCGGCTGAACCGGGCGTTGCCTTTAGCAGTCGGTACGTCAGAGTGCTAACTCAATAATTAGCACTCCCCCGGTGAGAGTGCAAGCGAGAGAGACCCCCGGGTACGCGTTTAGGGCCCGTATTCGCCGAGGGCGATCAGCTGCCCCTGCGGCCGGCGGTTTCGTGTCCGGTGGCCGTCGGAATGTTGTCGCTGCCATAGGTGAACACCGTGAAGGTGGCGGAGGTGATGTCCCCGTTGGTGTCGAACGCGATGGGACCTGACTCGCCGTCGTAATTGATGCCGCCCCCTGAGGCGAGGCCGGGCAGGCAGTCCTTGTAGGTGGTGCAGGCCGCCGCTGCCGTGGCTTGGGATTCCGTGGCGGTCCCGCCGGAGACGGCCAGAAGGTTGGCAGCAATGGAGGGGCCGGCGTCATCCTGTGCACGCGCCGCCGCCAGGGCGGCAAGAGTCACCGCATCGAACGTTTCCGCGGCATACGAGACATCCTTCAGTCCCTCGTCCACACCCAACAGGCGGGCCTGGAAGGCGGCGCTGGGAAGCTGACCGGACACAACGGCCCTGGCGCCGTCCAGCGCCTTGGTACCAAGCTTCGATCCGTAGCGCGCGAATGCTCCATCGCTCAGCAGCAGGCTGGCCCCGGAGACCCCCGCGTTGTTGAGCTCAGCCAGTGCACCCTGCGACCCTTCGCGGGCAACCACGACGACGGCATCCGGCTTCGCGGCCCCGGCTTTCCGGGCGGCATCCCCGGCCTCGCCGCCGGCGAACCCGGCGTTGTCCAGGACCTGCAGCCCGGCCCCTGCGGCGGCGTCGGCGACTGCGGCAGCAACTTCCTTGCCGTAGGCACCCTCCTGGTGGAGGATGGCGATGGTCTTGGCGCCCCCGTCTTTGGCGAGCTTGGCCAGGACGGGTCCCTGCGCAACGTCCGCCGCCGTGGTCCGGAAGTAGTAGCCGCCCGACTCGGCGCTGCTAAGGCCTGCGGCGGTGTTGGCGGGCGATATCAGTGGGGTCCGCGCCCGGGACAGGACATCGATGGCCTCGGTGGCGTGGCTTGAATCGGTGGGACCGATCACCACGTCCGCCTTGTCGGAGACCAGCGCGTGCGCCTGCGCGGCGGTGTCCCCGCCGGCCTGGACGGGAAGGAGCTCCACGGGCCTGCCCTTGTGGCCACCGGCGGCATTGATTTCCCGGACGGCGAGCTGGGCCGCAGCGAGCTGGGAGGTATTGAGGAAGCTGCTGTCCCCGGCGTTGTCCAGGATCAGCCCCACACGGAGGACACCGTCACCGGATGCTTCAACGGTGTCCACGCGGGCATTGCCGGTGACTCCGGAGCAGGCGCTGAGGGCCAGGACGGCAGCAAGTGATGCGCCAAACACCGGTCGACGGCGGGCCGCTGGGAGGGAAGGCTGCATCATTCGGCGGGCCGGACGCTTTCGGCTTGCGGGCCTTTTTCGCCCTCCCCGACTTCAAGTTCCACCCGCTGGCCCTCATCAAGCGCGCGGTAGCCTTCACCCTGGATGGCCGACCAGTGCACGAAGATATCGTCCCCGGAGCCGTCCACGGTGATGAAGCCGTAGCCCTTTTCGGCGTTGAACCATTTGACGGTTCCCAGTGCCATGATGACCCACTCTTTCCGTTGAGACCGGAGGACCCCTGCTGCGATGCCGCGGCGTTGACGTGCGTTGCAGGGACCGGGCAGAGGCCTGGATTTCACTCTAGCCACAGGCTGCCCTGTCCTGCAGGCGGGCCGGCAGCGGCGGCGGTAAACGTTATTCAGGCGTGACCGCCGGCACTTTGTCCGGGATTAGCGGTAGCCCGGACCCAGGACGACCACCAACGGCACCTGGAACTCGGTGCTTGCCACTACGGTGGGCACGCCCAGCAGGTTGGCCAGCTCGCGCGCATTGGCTGCCTGGTCCGCTCCGGAGTAGTACACCGTGGAGCCCTGCTGCGGGGCGCCGGCCCAGTTGCCCACCTGACCCAGCGTCCAGCCTGCCGCTTTCACCGTTCCGCCCACCCGGCTGGCGAGTCCGGATGTTCCGGCGGCGTTGTAAACGGCTACCGGCTGGGTCTTGTCCAGTTCCGGCCCGGCAGACTCTGTGGCGCTGGGCCCGGGTTCCGGCTCAGTGGTGCTTTCGGCGCTGGGATCCGTGGAGGGCTGGGCCGTTGCCGACGGTTCGGACGCCTTGTCCGCAGCAGCGGAAGGCGTGGCGCCTGAGTCAGCCAGCGGCGCCTCGGACACGACAGCCGAGGCCTGGCTTTCGGTACCGCCAAGGCCCATCTTGGGAAGGATCAGGAAGGACACCAGGCCGATGGCCAAGGCAGCAATGCCAACGGCAAGGATGGGCCACAGCCGCACGCGGGACGGTGCGGTGGCCGTCCGGTGGACACCTTGTCGCGACGCCGTCTCCGGGACCTTGTCGAATTCATCGCGGGCGTATTTGGTCATGGTGGGATGGATCCTTGCTGGTGGCTGCTGAAAAGGCGGGGCGTCCTAGGCGTCGGATCCCAGGCGCCGCGCGGTGCGTGCACGGTGGCGCGACGTACGTAGTCTACGCAATCGCTTAACCAGCATGGGATCGTGGGCCAGCGCATCTTCCCTGTCGATCAGGGCATTCAACACCTGGTAGTAGTGCGTTGCGGAGAGGTCGAAGAGTTCCCTGACGGCCTGTTCCTTGGCCCCGGCGTACTTCCACCACTGCCGCTCCAGGGCAAGGATCTGCTGTTCCCGCTCGGTCAGCGGAGAATCCTTGAGGGTGAAGTCCGCCAACAGTGAGTTGGCCTCGCCGTCTCCCCCGCCGCCCTCCGGCAGGTAACCGGTCAGATGTTCCCGGGCCGGTTCAGCCACGGCGCACTCCTTCACTGGTTACGGAAAATGTCTCACCCCCATGCTACGGACGAATAACAGCCTTGTCATTTGGCATCCCGCTCCGGCCACCGGCCCCGTTCCGCACTTCCGGCGCCCTGCAAGAATGGGACGGTGGCTGAATCAGATGCGTTGTTCGAACTGGAACCTGAGCCCCTTCCCGGAGGCGGCTTCGCTGACCTTGCGCGGCAGCCACTGGAGCAGCTTGTTGCCCCGGACTGGGCGGCCGCCCTTGCCGGCGTGGAAGCCGAACTCCGGCAGGTGCTCGCGTTCCTGGGCACGGAGGAAGCCGCCGGGCACCACGTCCTCCCGGCGCCGTCGAACGTCCTGCGCGCCTTCCGCCAACCCTTGGCGGACGTCAAAGTACTGATCGTCGGGCAGGACCCCTACCCCACGCCGGGACACGCCGTCGGCCTCTCCTTCGCCGTGGACGGGCAGGTGCGGCCCGTCCCCCGCAGCCTTGCCAACATCTACCGGGAACTGGAGTTCGATCTTGGCCTGCCGCCGCGGATCCATGGAGACCTCTCCGCCTGGGCGGGCCAGGGCGTGCTGCTCCTGAACCGGGTTATGAGTGTCCGCGCCGGGGCGGCCGGATCGCACCGGGGCAAGGGCTGGGAGAAGATTACGACGGCGGCCGTCAAGGCCCTCGCTGCCCGTACGTCCGCAGACGGGTCACCCCTGCCGCTGGTTGCGGTGCTGTGGGGCAAGGACGCCGAATCTGTGCGCCCGCTGCTGGGAGGCCGGCCGGCCGTGTCCAGCGCGCATCCCAGCCCGCTGTCGGCATCGAGGGGTTTCTTCGGTTCCCGGCCCTTCAGCCGGGTGAACCGGCTGCTGCAGGAGCAGGGGGCCGAGGCCGTAACCTGGGAACTCCCGCCTTTGCCCTAGCTTAGGCTTGCCTTATGAGCACTGTTCCCGCCGCTGCCGGCGCCCCGAAAAAGAGCCGCCCCCAGGTCACCCTCTCGGTGCTCAGGAGGGAGTCGCTGTCCCCCCATATGGTGCGGATTGTGGCCGGTGGTGACGGCTTCGCGGATTTCGTGAACAACGGCTTTGCTGACCGGTACATCAAGATCATCTTTCCGCAGCCCGGAGTGGAGTACCCCGCCTCCTTTGACCTGGCCACCATCCGCGAGACCATGCCGCGCGAGCAGTGGCCCACCACCCGCACCTACACCATCCGCCGGGTCGATCCTGGGGCGCGCGAGCTTTCCATCGACTTCGTGGTCCACGGGGATGAGGGGCTGGCCGGGCCGTGGGCGGCTGCTGCGGAACCCGGCGACACCCTGACGTTCACCGGCCCCGGGGGCGCGTACAACCCCAACCCGGACGCCGACTGGTACCTGTTCGCCGGTGATGAGGCCGCATTGCCGGCCATCGCAGCGAGCCTGGAAGCCCTGCCTGAGGACGCCACGGGGCTGGCGTTTCTTGAAGTGGATACCGAAGCCGACATCCAGCCCCTTTCCGCCCCGGCCGGAGTACGGGTCCAGTGGCTGGCCCGCAACGGGGAACCGGCCGGTGCCAGCCGTTTGCTCGTGGACGCCGTGGCCGGCGCGGAATGGCCTGCCGGGACGGTGGACGTCTTTGCCCATGGAGAGCGCGGCTACATGAAGGCGCTGCGGGATGTCTTCTTCGCCCAGCGTGGACTTGAGCGCAGCCAGGTATCGCTGTCCGGCTACTGGGCCCAGGGCCGGGTCGAGGATGTCTTCCAGGCGGAAAAGAAGCTCCCCGTGGGAAAGATTTAGCGGCACATCCAGGAGCGAACCGAAATACAAAAGCGCGCCCCGGGCAGGAGCCCGTGGCGCGCTTTCTGGTCTGTCCGGAGCCTAACGGCGCCGGGCGCGCCGGCGTTCGTTGCTGGCCAGGCTGCGGGTGAACGGGCGGGCCAGGGTGTCGCCCAGGACGATGCCGCCCGCAGTGCCCAGGACGATGGCCCCGGCGCTGAGCATCCCGCCGGCACCGAGCAGGATTTCCGACTCCTCGATGGTGAGCACGTACATTGACCGGAAGATCGTCAGGCCCGGCAGCAGGATCAGCGCTGCGGGAACTGCCACCACCAGCTGCGGGGCTCCCATGCGCAGAGCCAGCACCCGGGCCAGCAGGCCGATCACCACGGCCGCCAGGGCGGGTGCGAACCGGTCACCGATGCCCAGCAGGCCGCCGCCCAGCAGCACCAGGTAGCCGATGACTCCCACGGCCGCGGTGGGCAGCAGCAGCTGCCAGCTGGTCTGCTCGGTAATGCCGATGGCCATGACGGCCACCGCCACGAAGATGATGAGTACCCACAGGTCGTAGGCGGGCGGGAACGTTTCGGTGACGTCGATCCGCTGCGCCCCGGTCAGCTCACCCACTACGAAGGCGACGGCGATGCCCGCCACGATGGCGCCGAACGTCAGGAGCGTTGAAAGGAACCTGCCGGCCGCCGTGACGGGGAAGCCGTTAATGGCATCCTGCACCGAGGACACCAGGCGGCCCGTGGGCAGCAGCAGGAGGATGCCGCCCACCACCACGATGGCCGGTGAGGTGGTGAGGCCGAACTGCCAGAGCAGCAGCGCCAGCTGGGTGACCACGAAGGAACAGCTCGCCGTGATGAAGAAGTCAGGGACGCGCCAGCGTCCCAGCTGGCGAGCCAGGAGGCTGATGCCGATGTTGGCTGCGAAGGCGATGGCGGACGATACCGGGCCGCCGCCAAGCACGCCGACGAACACGGCCGCGAAGACACCGAAGGCCGAGGTAACCATCCAGCGCGGAAACGGCTTGGGGCTGGTGATGATTTCGTTGAGCCGCCTGATGGCCTCGTCGCGGCCCACTCCCCCGGCCACGATGTCTGTGACCAGCTGGTGCACCCTGGCCAGGCCGGCGTAGTTGTTGGTCCAGGACC
Organism: Pseudarthrobacter sp. 1G09; assembly: GCF_050038305.1. Lineage (NCBI taxonomy): Bacteria > Bacillati > Actinomycetota > Actinomycetes > Micrococcales > Micrococcaceae > Pseudarthrobacter > Pseudarthrobacter sp. 1G09. The sequence goes on along the minus strand of NZ_CP188306.1, from coordinate 1,089,177 downwards.
GGACCACGCGCAGCAGTGCGATGGGCGGCTGGTCCTTGGGGGCGTAGTTGATGCCGACGGACTGGTTGGTGATGTCCACCTCGACGTACTTCAGACCCAGCGCGGCCGTGACGGCGATAATGCTGGTCTCCACTTCGAGGGCGCCGGCGCCGTAGCGGAACATGGTTTCAGCGAGGTGGAGGACAAAGTCCAGGGTCTTGCGGGCGGACGCATCCACGCCGCTGACCTGGATGGTGGGATTGGCGTACGGGCTGCCGGTCAGCCTGTCTACGATGCTCATCGGCGCGGTGGGAGGGTTCTCGCCCTGGACGAGGCGGCGCAGCATCTTCTTCGCCGCAGCGTTCTGGCGGACCTGGGCGGCCGTCAGCGGTTCGGTTTTGGGCAGGGCTTCGGTGCGGGGCAGCGCCCGGGCCGGCCCCGTGGGCGGGCGGTCCTTGGCGCCGGTTGGTTGAGCTTTGGGATGATCGCGCCGGTCGGCCATGATCTCCTCCTCCCTGGTGCGCTGGTGTGGTGCGCTGGTGCGGATAGGTGGGTCAGGCGCGCTTAATCGGAAGCCTGCCCAGCAGGGTGCGGGCAGCGCCTGCGGCGGACCTGGCCAGCCTGTTGGCGTGGAAGGCGGCGGGACGGACGGGCATCACAAAGTCGCCCACAAGTTGGACCACTTCACCGCCGAAGCCCTTCTTGAATTCGTAGCCGCCGTGGCCTTCTTGGTCCTGTCCGGAGATGCCGAAGGTTCCGTAGAAGTTGTACCTCGGGTAGCCCTTCTCAAGGGCGTGCAGCATCATGCCCCAGTACAGCGAGGTGGCGCCGTTGAAGTAGATGTAGTCCTGCACGGTGCCGCCGATGACGCACACCACTTCGTCGCCGTAGCAGACGAAGTGGATGGCGGCCACGGTGGCCACACCCACCGAGTCCGGGAAGCGTTCGATGTCCTTGAGGCTGCGCTCGTAGCTGTCCACCAAATCCTGGACCACTTTGAGCCGGTTTGCCTTCTTCTTGCTGCCCGTCTCCTCGACCTCGCGCCGAAGTTCGGCGGCCGTGGCCGATTCGGCGTCGAGCCGCTCGGTGATGGACTTGCGGTAGGCCGGGATGTCGATCTTGGCCATCATGAGCTTGGTGAACTCCGGCGAGGTGGTGCGGAGCAGGTTCTCGTAGTACTCCCGTTCCCGGTAGACGAAGCCCTTCTCGTCCCCGGCCCGGCTCAGCGCGCCGTAAAAGTCGTCCAGGGTTTCCAGCGTGGCCTGCTCCAGGAACACACCGTTCTTTTCGGCCTTGCGGATTGCTTTTCGGGTGCGGTAGCTGGTGCCCATGATCAGCTCTTCCGGGTCCGCGATGCCCTGGAGGTTCTTGACGAACATCCAGTTGACGTTCACGAAGTTCATCTCCAGGCCTTGGTGCCGGAATCCCAGGCCGCCGAGCCGCGCCACCAGCGGCCGGTTGTCGGTGGTTTCCGGGTGCTCGGCCCCGTCCTCGTCGCGGGCAATGTACTTCAGGTTCGGTGAGATCCGCAGTTCGGCAGCCTTGCGCTCGGCCGCGCGCTTGCGGAGAAGTACGACGACGTCACGCACCAAGGCAGGGTCCGTGTAGTCCATCAGGGGTCCCTTGGCGCATTCGCACACGGTGTACCCGAGCCGGGTGGTGGTGAAGTTCAGTTTCCCCGCGGCCACCATTTCTCCGTTGCGGCGGATACCGAACAGTTCCACCTGCTGTCCGCGGGCGCGCTGGAAGCGGCTGAAATCGGCCGACTGCAGGAAGCTGTTTTGCGGATGCTTGACGGCGAAGGCCTCAAACTCGTCGTCGCTGAGGACCGTGTATTCGTGGGCGGTGGTGGTGGAAACCTGGTTCAAGGGATTACCTTCTCTGGAACTTGTCGCGGGCCTGCCTGGCAGGTGCTGGGGCGGGAGCGTCGTCTTCCGTGCCGTGGGGTTACCGGGCAGCGGACCGGCGGGGCGTGGTCAGTAGAACTGCTGGCCGGTGCGCGCCGTTTCAATGCGGCGGAACACCCGCTCACCGCCCTTGACCCACAACCGGTGCCGAAGGGGTGAAAGAACGTAATCGTGGCACCCCACAAAGTCCGTGACGGTCTTGGTGAAGCTGGTCTTGAACATCCCCATGCCGTACAGGTTATGGCTCTTGTCCTTGATCCGGGATGCGGGTGGCGTGCCGCAGAAGTCGTATTCGGTGCAGCCCAGTTCCTGCATCCTCCGGATGGCGGACCACTGGACCAGGTGGGAGTCGCCGTACTGTTTGCGGTTTTGGGTGGAGCCGCCGTCCTTGTACGTTGCCTTGGCGCCGTAGTTGATAACGAACGCGCCGACGCTGGGCTTTCCGTCTTCGTAGGTGAAGAAGAAGTTGCCCTGGCCACGGTTGCAGAATTCGTCCCAGAACTGCGCGTAGTACCCGTAACTGCGCAAGGGCATGGATCCCTTGGCCTTTACGGTGTCGGCCATGAGGTCGTAGAGGGCACGGTAGGTTTCCGGCCCTGGTTCCCGGCGCACTACCTCGCAGCCTTCCCGTTCGGCACGCCGGACGGCGTTGCGGGCGCGGGAGGAGATGGCCTTGAGGACTTCCTCGTCAGTGCCCGAGATGTCCAGCAGCGCCGTGGAGTCGTTGGACTGGATGTTGGGGGCCTTGGCCAGGCCGGCCGCAGCCAGTGTGGCGCGGGCGGCATCGGAATCCACGATGTCCGGCTCGATCTTGATGGTAAACACGTTGAGCTTCCGCTCCCGCACCAGGGCGGCGCAGGACTCCAGCGCCGCTTTGAGGTGGCCGGCGTCGGCGAGGTCCGGGCCCTTGATGAGGTACCAGAGCCGTCCCAGCAGCGGGACGGCCTTCTCGAGGACCAGGTTGTAGCTGGCGGTCCTGCCGCCATCCAGCACCAGGAAGCGGACCTTCCAGCCGCTGCCGTTCTTCACGGACGCGTAGGCCGCCGACTGCAGCATGTTGCCGCCGTTGGGGTTGGCCGTGACGTGCTTGTCCCAGTTTTCAATTTCCTCGGCTGTTGCAAAACGTGCGGTGAATTCTGGCAAGGGGGCCGTGTCCAATCGGGGTTGATGCTCGGTGCTGTTCTCGGTGCTGCTGTTGCCGTTCCTGCGCGGACATGCAGCCTCAAGTCTAAAGCCTGTGGCGGCACGGGCCGTGCCCCGGGGACCGGCCCGGGGCTTTGGAAGACGGCCGTCCGGCAGGCCCGGGACGCCTCCGCGAGCCTGCCTTGACTCGCGCACCGCCATTCGCAAGGGTGGTGGGATGGAGCCAGACACGGGACAGTCCACCTTGCCGCCGGAGCGAAAGTCCCGTCCGTACCGGCCGGCGGTCCAGGTGGCCGCACTGGCGGGTTTCCTGGTGGCGTCATTCCTGGTGGCGGGCCTTGGCGGACTCGCTTCCACCAGCAACGTCGACGGCTGGTACGCCACGGCCGAGAAGGCGCCCTGGACGCCGCCGAACTTTGTCTTCGGCCCCGTGTGGACCCTGTTGTACACGGCCATGGCCGTGGCCGCGTGGCTGGTGTGGCGCAAACGCACCGGGCGCACGCGTCCGGCCATGATTGCCTACGCCGTCCAACTGGTCCTGAACCTCGCCTGGACCCCGATGTTTTTCGGGCTCTACCCCACGCTGGGAACGCCGGCGCTGTGGCTGGCCCTGGTGATCATCCTGGCGCTGATCGTCGCCGTCGTCGTCACCATCCTGTACTTCGGCCCCATCAGCCGCACAGCGGGGTTGCTGCTGCTGCCCTACGTGGCGTGGCTGGTGTACGCCTCAACGCTGAACGTGTGGGCGGCCATCAACAATTAGCGTCCGCCGAACCGCAGCGGGCCCGGGCCATGACGGACCGGGTGCTGGTTGTCAGCATTCGACGACGTTGACGGCGAGGCCGCCCATGGCGGTTTCCTTGTATTTGGAGGACATGTCCTTGCCGGTTTCGCGCATGGTGATGATGACTTCGTCGAGGGAGACCCGGTGGGTGCCGTCGCCCCAGAGCGCCATTTTCGCCGCGTTGATGGCCTTCGCCGCGGCGATCGCGTTCCGCTCGATACAGGGAACCTGCACCAGCCCGCCGATCGGATCACACGTCAGGCCCAGGTTGTGTTCCATCGCGATTTCCGCGGCGTTCTCCACCTGCGCCGGGGTGCCGCCCATCACCTCAGCAAGGCCCGCCGCCGCCATCGACGACGCCGACCCCACCTCGCCCTGGCAGCCCACCTCGGCACCGGAAATGGACGCCTGTTCCTTGTAGAGCACCCCCACGGCACCGGCGGCGAGCAGGAACCTGGCCACCACGCCGTCGCGGTCCTCCTGCGTTGCCTGGTCCATGCCCGGGGCGAAATGCAGCGCGTAGTACAGGACCGCGGGAATGATCCCGGCCGCCCCGTTCGTGGGGGCGGTGACCACCCTCCCGCCGGAAGCGTTCTCCTCGTTCACCGCCAGGGCCACCAGGTTCACCCACTCCTGCCAGTACCGGGGATCATGGAAATCCTGGTCCGTAAAGTCCAGATCCTGGCTGTCCACGCCCGGGCGGGCGCATTCCTTCTTCAGCCGGTCGAACCAGTCCGGGGCGCGGCGGCGGACCTTCAACCCGCCCGGCAACACCCCGTCACGCTTGAGCGAGGTCGCCACGCACGCCTCCATCACAGACCAGATATGCAGCAGCCCCGCCCGGATCTCCTCCTCGGTCCGGGAGGACTTCTCGTTGACCAGCATCACGTCGCTGATCCCCAACCCGGTATCCGCGCAATGGTTCAGGAGCTCCGCGGCGGTCCGGAACGGCAGCGGCAGCTCCTTCTTGGACTCATCGAGTTCCTGCTGCGCGGCGTCCTCCTCACCCTCACGGACAATGAACCCGCCGCCCACGGAGAAGAACGTGGCCCGGTGGAGCTCCTCACCGGTATCGTCCGAAACGGTGAACGTCATCCCGTTCGTGTGCCGCGGCAACACCGTCAACGGCCGCAACACCATGTCCTGCACCCCATACGGCAGCTTCACGCCATCCCCGCCGCCGGCCCCGGCCAGGTGCAGCGTCCCGGTCTCGGCGATCGCGGCCAACCGCTCCTCCACCTCAACCGGCAGGATCCTTTCGGGGTGGAACCCCTCCAAACCCAGCAGGACCGCCGTCATCGTCCCGTGCCCATGCCCCGTCGCAGCCAACGACCCATACAGATCCACCCGCAACGAAGCCACCCGGGACAACACCCCGGCACCCAGCAACTCCTCCGCAAACACCGCAGCAGCCCGCATCGGCCCCACAGTATGAGAGCTCGACGGCCCAATACCGATCGAAAACAGATCAAAAACACCAACAGCCATGACGTCCTACTTGGTGCGCTTGTAGAACGGCAGCTCGACCACTTCGAACGGTTCGGCCTTGCCGCGCAGGTCGACGTCGAGGGCTGTTCCGGGGGCGGCGTGTTCGACGTCGACGTAGGCCATCGCGATGGGATAGCCGAGGGTGGGTGAGGGCTGGCCGGAGGTGACTTCGCCAACGGCGGCGCCGTCCTTAAGGACGGGGTAGTGCGCGCGGCCGGCGCGGCGGCCGCGGCCTTTGAGTCCCACGAGGCGGCGGCCGGAGGTGCTGCCGGCGCCGGCGTCCTTCAGGGAGGCCAGCGCGGCCTTGCCAACGAAGTCGCCTTCCTTGGAGAGCGCGACGACGGCGCCCAGGCCGGCCGCGAACGGGTCACCCTGCAGCGACAGTTCGTTGCCGTACAGCGGCATTCCCGCTTCGAGGCGGAGGGAGTCGCGGGAGGCGAGGCCGGCGGGGATGAGTTCCCCGTCGTCGGCAATAGCGATCAACGTCTGCCACAGAGCCGGGGCGTCATCGTTGGCCACGAAGATCTCGAACCCGTCCTCACCGGTATACCCGGTGCGCGCGAGCAGGAGTTCCTTGCCGGTCCCGCCCACCAGGAACGGAACCTCCACGGCGGCGTAGTACTTCAGCTCCGTCACCAGGGAGTGCTGTGCGGCCGGGACCAGGCGAAGCAAGAGGTCCTGGGTTTTGGGGCCCTGCACTGCGATCAGCGATGTCCAGGCCGAGGCGTCCTCCACCAGCACGTCGAACCCGGCGGCCCGTTCCTGCAGGGCTGCCGCCACCACTGCGGCGTTGCCCGCGTTCGGCACCACCAGGAAAACGTCCATCTCGCCTTGCGCCGAACCTTCTACGGACGGACGGCGGTACGTAATGAGGTCGTCGATGATGCCGCCGTCTTCATTGCAGATCAGCGAGTACTTGGCCTTGCCCACGGCCATGGCGGAGATCTTGCCCACCAGAGCGTAGTCCAGGAAGGCGCCGGCCTGCGGACCGGTGACCCAGATTTCGCCCATGTGGGAGAGGTCGAAGAGGCCCGCGGCCTTGCGGACAGCGTGGTGCTCGGCAAGTTCGGAGCTGTACTTGAGCGGCATCTGCCAGCCACCGAAGTCGGTGAAGGAGGCGCCGAGCTTCTTGTGCTCTTCGTACAGCGCGGTGTATTTCTCGGTCACGGTGCTGGTCCTTAGTTCTCGAACTCGGACAGCGGCGGGCAGGAGCAGATGAGGTTCCGGTCACCGGCTGCGCCGTCGATCCGGCCCACCGGCGGGAAGTACTTGTCCTGCTTGAGGTGGGTAGGGAACGCGGCCTGCTCCCGCGGGTAGGCGCGGTCCCAGTCGGAGGACACGACGGCGGCCGCGGTGTGGGGTGCGTGGCGCAGCGGTGAGTCGGCAACGGCAAAGTCTCCGTTGGCCACCTGGTCGATTTCCTTGCGGATAGCGATCATTGCCTCGATGAACCGGTCGATCTCGGCCAGGTCCTCGGACTCGGTGGGCTCCACCATCAAGGTTCCCGCCACCGGGAAGGACAAGGTAGGGGCGTGGAAGCCGAAGTCGATGAGGCGCTTGGCCACGTCCTCCGCGGTCACGCCGGTCTTGGCGGTCAGGTCGCGCAGGTCCAGGATGCATTCGTGCGCCACCAGGCCGCCTTCCCCGGTGTAGAGGACCGGGTAGAACTCGTTCAGCCGGGAAGCGACATAATTGGCGGCCAGCAGCGCGGACTTGGTGGCCTCGGTCAGGCCCGCACCGCCCATGAGCTTCACGTACGCCCAGGAGATCGGCAGCACGCCGGCGGAACCGAAACGGGAGGCCGAGATCGCGACTCCGTGTCCGGCCTCGTGCGCGGCCTTGTTGGCATCACCGGGCATGAACGGTGCCAGGTGGGCCTTGGCTGCCACGGGTCCGACGCCGGGACCGCCGCCGCCGTGCGGGATGCAGAAGGTCTTGTGCAGGTTCAGGTGGGAGACGTCGCCGCCGAACTTGCCCGGCTGCGCCAGGCCCACCAGGGCGTTGAGGTTCGCTCCGTCGATGTAGACCTGGCCGCCCGCGGCGTGGATGGCGTCGCACACTTCGCGGACGTCGCCGTCGTAGACGCCGTGGGTGGACGGGTAGGTGATCATGATGCAGGACAGGACGTCTTTGTGCGTTTCGATCTTCGCTGTCAGGTCGGCGTGGTCGATGGTGCCGTCCGGCGCGGTGGCCACGACGACCACCTTCATGCCGGCCAGGACGGCGGAGGCGGCGTTGGTGCCGTGCGCGGAAGCGGGGATCAGGCAGACGTTGCGCTGCTGGTCGCCGCGGGAGTGGTGGTAGCCCCGGATCGCCAGCAGCCCGGCGAGTTCGCCCTGGGAGCCGGCGTTGGGCTGGATGGACACCTGGTCGTAGCCGGTGATTTCCGCCAGGTCGGCTTCCAGGCCGCTGATCAGTTCACGCCAGCCTTCGGTCTGGGAATCCGGGGCGAAGGGGTGGATGGAGGCGAACTCGGGCCAGGAGATGGCTTCCATCTCGGCGGTGGCGTTCAGCTTCATGGTGCACGAGCCCAGCGGGATCATGGTGCGGTCCAGCGCCAGGTCCCGGTCGGACAGCTTCCGGATGTAGCGCAGCAGCTGGGTCTCGGACCGGTGCGTATTGAACACCGGGTGCTGCAGGTAGTCAGAAGAACGCTCGACGGCGGCCTCCAGCGCAAAGCCTTCACCCTTATCTGCTGTGGCGCCAAAGATGCCGGCAACCTCGGCGACGATGGCCGCCGTCGTGGTTTCATCCAAGGAGATGCCCACGGTGTCAGCGTCAACGCTGCGCAGGTTGATCCCGCGCTCCTCCGCGTCGGCAACAATCGGCGCGGCGCGGCCCGGGACGCGGACGGTGATGGTGTCGAAGAAGCTCTTGTGCAGCACCTCGACGCCGGCAGCGGCCAGCGAGGCGGCCAGGGTGCGGGCGTGGCCGTGGGTTGTTTCCGCGATCGCCTTCAGCCCGTCGGGACCGTGGTAGACGGCGTACATGGAGGAGACGATGGCCAGCAGGGCCTGCGCCGTGCAGATGTTGGACGTGGCCTTCTCGCGCCGGATGTGCTGCTCGCGGGTCTGCAGCGCCAGGCGGTAGGCGGGAACACCGGCGTCGTCCTTGGACACACCCACCAAGCGCCCTGGCAGTGAACGTTCCAGGCCTTTGCGGACGGCCATGTAGGCCGCGTGCGGGCCGCCGAAGAACAGCGGCACACCGAAACGCTGGGTGGAGCCGACGGCGATGTCCGCGCCCTGCTCCCCCGGAGGAGTGATCAGCGTCAGCGCCAGCAGGTCAGCGGCAACAGTGACCAGCGCACCGCGCTCCTTGGCCTCGGCGATGGCACCTGCCTGGTTGAAGACGCGGCCCGAGGCGCCGGGCTGCTGGAGCACGATGCCGTTGATGTCACCGTCAGGCAGGCCCTTGGAGAGGTCGGCAACCTCCACCTCGAAGCCGAGCGCTTCGGCACGGCCCTTGACGATGGCGATGGTCTGCGGCAGCACGTCGATGTCCAGCACCGTCTTGCCGTCTGCGGCAGGCTTGGCCTTGTTGGCGCGGCGCATCAGCAGGACTGCCTCGGCCACGGCCGTCGCTTCGTCCAGCAGGGACGCGTTGGCAATTGGCAGGCCCACCAGGTCCTGGACCATGGTCTGGAAGTTCAGCAGCGCCTCCAGCCGGCCCTGCGAGATCTCTGGCTGGTACGGCGTGTAGGCGGTGTACCAGGCCGGCGCCTCAAGGATGTTGCGCCGGATCACGGCGGGGGTGATGGTGTCGTAGTACCCCTGGCCGATCAGCTGCACCGCGGTTTTATTCTTTCCCGCCAACCGGCGCAGCTCGGTCAGGACCTCAACCTCGCTGAGGGCGTCCTGCAGCTTCAATTCCGTTTCCTGGCGGATGACCTGGGGAACGGCGGTATCGACCAGGGAGTCAACGCTGTCGTAGCCCACAGCCTTGAGCATGGTGTCGACGTGGTCCTGGCGCCGGGCGCCGATATGGCGGTCGACGAAAGTGGTGGAGGCTGAACTAACCGTCACGGGGGAACTCCAGATACTCAGGCGGCGCAGGGTACGCCACAGCGATTCGGGTCCCTCCCCGCTCTGTATTGGACCTGAGAGTTTCCGCGGCCCCTGCATGGACAGGACCCGCTTGCACCGTCGGTGAGCACAACGGTCCGGCACCCGATCACGGGGTGCCTGGACGGCCTGCTGCTTTCCAGAGGTGCCTCGCCGCGGCGGTACAGGTGCCTGCGAGATTCCTGGGGAGGATTTGCTCCTACGGCGCCTGCCGACGTTGTGGCAGGACTCTCCCGCCGCAGATCAAAGGCTATTCAGTTGGATGTGTACGCGGGGCCGTCCGGTGACAACTCCCACGACGCTTAATTCTCCTACGCCACGGCCCCCGGGGCAAATGTCCTGCTACCGCCGGAGCCGCTCCAGTGCTGCCAGCAATTCGTCAACGTCCGCGGCTGCGCCGCCTTCGGGAACCGGGCCGACCGAGAGCATGGCGTTGAAGTAAAGGCCGTCCCCCATGTACAGCACGGCCTTGGCCAGGGCCGGCCCTACATCGGCGGCGATTTCGTCGAGCCACCGCCGCTGGATCGCAGCGAAACGGCGGCGGGTCTCTTCATGCGCCACCTCCGCCAGCCTGGTGGCGGCGACGATGGCCCGGTCCAAGGGAGTGTCTCCCCACACCGAGGACCGGATGAAGTAGGCTGCCGCGCCTTCCGGTGCGGCGGCCATGGCATCGGCATCTTCTCCGGCGAGCGCGTCCAGCTGGTCCAGGAGCGCCTGGATCAGGGCTTCCTTGTTTGGAAAGTGGTAGAGGAGCCCACCCTTGGAGACGCCGGCCTTCCGGGCTACGGCGTCCAGGGTGGCGGCGCGCTCCCCCACCTCAATCAACAGGGTGGCAAAGGCGTCAAGGACAGCTTCGCGGGCGACTGGCTTTCGGGGCATGCCATCCATCATGCCCTTCCGGGGTGCCGGAGGCTCAACTCAACCCCGTTTCCAAACTGTACCGTCTGGACGGTATAGTTAATCCATGACCACCTCGACGCACCGCGCTGTACCCCAGCTCCAGGGACCTGCTGCCCCACGGGCACCGTGGCGCGACTGGCTGGCCCTTGCGCTGCTGATGTTCCCCGTACTGCTGGTGGCCGTGGACAACACGGCACTGACCTTCGCCCTGCCCGCGATCGCCCAGTCCCTGAACCCTTCCGGGGTACAGCTGCTCTGGATCGTGGACGCCTACCCCCTGGTCCTGGCGGGGCTGCTGGTGTGCATGGGCAGCCTTGGCGACAGGATCGGCCGGCGGCGGCTGCTCATCACGGGCAGCCTGGGCTTTGCGGCGCTCTCGGCCGCCACTGCGTTCGCGCCAACGGCGGAATGGCTGATCGCGGGACGCGCCGCCCTGGGCTTCTTCGGCGCCATGCTGATGCCCTCAACCCTCTCTCTCATCCGCAACATCTTTGCGGAGCCCAACCGTCGCCGGCTGGCGGTGGCCATCTGGGCCGCCGGGTTCTCAGGCGGGGCCGCCCTGGGTCCGATCTTCGGCGGCTGGCTGGTGGAGCACTACTGGTGGGGCGCAGTCTTCCTGGTCGCCGTCCCGCTCATGGTGCCGCTGATCGCCCTGGGTCCGGTGCTGATTCCGGAATCGAAGAATCCGGAACCGGGGAAGGTGGATATTCCCAGCATCGCGCTGTCCCTGCTGGTGATGGTGCCGCTGGTATACGGCATCAAGGAAGTTGCCACGGAAGGATTGTCCGGCACCGGCCTTGGCGCCATGGCCTTCGGCCTGGCCATGGCAGTGGTATTTGTCCGGCGGCAGCTCCGGCTGCCGCACCCCCTGCTGGACATGTCGCTCTTCCGCAACCGGGTGTTCAGTATGGCCATCACCGCCAACGTCCTGGCCCTGTTCTCCTTCAACGGCTTCATCCTCTTCCTGGCCCAGCACCTGCAGCTGCTTGAAGGAATGACGCCGTCTGCCGCGGGCGTCGCCATGATCCCGGCCCTCATTGCCACGGTGGCGGCAGGACTGGTGGTGGTGCCCCTGGTCCGGAAGGTGCGCCCCGGCTTCGTGGTGGGCGCGGGCCTGGCGTTCAGCGCCGCGGGATACAGCTTGGTGACATTCGGGAACCACGACGGCGGGCCCACACTGCTGCTCGCAGCGTTGCTGATCCTGGCGCTGGGCGTGGGGACGGCTGAGACCATCTCCAACGACCTCATCCTCGGTGCGGCGCCGGCGCACAAGTCAGGTGCCGCGGCCGCTATCTCGGAGACCGGGTACGAGGTGGGTGCGCTGCTGGGGACGGCCGTACTGGGCTCCATCCTCACGGCCTCCTACCAGCACAACCTGCACCTCCCGGCAGCTGTGGACAGCACCGCCACGGAAGCGGCCCGCCACAGCGCCGGCGAAACACTGGCAGGCGCCATGGACCTCGCGGCCGCGCTTCCGGCCCCGCTGGCCGATGCCGTCCGCCAGTCCGCGGCTGCCGCCTTCGATTCCGGCGTGCATGTGACGGCGGCGATTGGCCTCGTCCTGATGGCAACCGCGGCGGTCTCCGCCGCCGTCGTACTTCGCAAGGTGCCCAAGGCCGCATAGCAGCACCCGGCCCACGCGGCACCGCATGGGCCTTAATGGCAAAGGCGCCCGGCGCCGGAGTTCAACCTCCGGCACCGGGCGCCTCTTCCGTGCTGCGGTGGCAGCCCACTCCTACTTTTCGTCAGGGGCGGTGACGCTGGCGGTCGGCTTGAGCGTCTCGGCGTTCACCATCCAGGCGAACTGCTCCAGCTTGGCAATGAATTCGTGCAGCAGGTCTGCGCTGGTGGGATCTTCCTCATCCACCTCGTCATGGACCTTGCGCATGGTGCCCACTGCAGCCTCCATGGCGGCAACGATCCGCTCGATGGCGTCCTTGGTGCTGATCAGGCCCTCAGGAAACTCCGCCAGGGCAGTTGATTTGGACACGGTGGAGCTGCGGCCATCAGGCAGCGCGTGGAGGGCACGCATGCGTTCGGCGGTGTCATCGGCGAACTGGCGGGCGGCGTCAACGATCTCATCCAGCTGCAGGTGGAGGTCCCGGAAGTTGGTTCCCACAATGTTCCAGTGCGCCTGCTTGCCCTGGATATGCAGCTCGATCAGGTCGGCGAGTACGGCCTGCAGGTTGTTGGTCAGGGTCGGTGAAGCTTTCATGGGAGTCCTCCTCGATTGGTCCAGTAACTTCGAAACTATCAGCGCCCGGGCCACCCGGCATGGGCCAGGGCGGATATTTCTCAGTGAGCTTACTAAGCCTGCCGCACAGTCATAAACGAACGTAATTCATATTTCCTCTTGCGCGACGGCGGTCACACCTCCATACTAAATGAACGCCATTCATATAGTGACCCCGGTCATAAGCTTCCAGAAAGCGGTGCCATGACAGAAGCACTCCGCACCAGCCCCACCACCGCGCGGGGCCAGCAATTGCCCGGCAGCGGCGACATTACCGCCAAAGGACTGAAGGGCGGGCAGCTGGGGCTCCTCGCCGTCGTCGTCCTGGGAATTTCCACGATCGCCCCCGCCTACACCCTGACCAGCGCACTGGGACCCACCGTCAATGAAGCCGGACTCCAGCTGCCCGTGATTTTCCTGATCGGTTTCATCCCCATGATCCTGGTCTCGCTGGCCTACCGGGAACTCAATGCCGATTCACCGGACAGCGGCACCACTTTCACCTGGGTCAGCAAAGCGTTCGGCCCCTGGGTCGGCTGGATGGGCGGATGGGGGCTCCTGGCAGCCAACATCATCGTGCTGTCCAACCTCGCCGGCGTGGCCGTCGACTTCTTCTACCTCTTCCTGTCCCAGCTCACCGGCTCACCGGAACTCGCGGACCTGGCGGACAACAAGGCCCTGAACGTCCTGACCTGCCTGGTGTTCGTCGCCCTCGCTGTCTGGGTCAGCTACCGCGGCCTGCACACCACCAAGGTGGTGCAGTACGGCCTGGTGGGATTCCAGCTGCTGGTGCTCGGCCTGTTCGTCGCCATGGCCTTCGCCAACTGGTCCACCTCGGAAACCGCCATCCCCTTCAGCTGGGAATGGTTCGACGTCACCAGGATTGAGACCTTCGGCCAGGTGGCCGCTGGAATTTCACTGTCCATCTTCGTGTACTGGGGCTGGGACGTCTGCCTCACGGTGAACGAGGAAACCGCCAACGGCAAGAAGACGGCTGGCGTGGCCGGCACCCTGACCGCCGTCATTGTCCTCGCCATCTACCTGCTGGTGAGCATCGCCACCATGATGTTCGCCGGCGTCGGCGATACCGGCAACGGGCTGAACAACGCAGAGAACCACGAGAACATCTTCACCGCGCTGGCCTCCCCCATCATGGGCCCGTTCGCCATCCTGATGTCCCTGGCAGTGCTTTCCAGCTCGGCCGCGTCCCTGCAGTCCACCTTCATGTCCCCGTCCCGCAGCCTCCTGGCGATGGCCCACTACGGGGCCCTGCCTGAACCCTTCAGCCGGGTCAGCCGGAAGTTCGCGACGCCGGGCTTCGCCACCATCGCTGCCGGCGTCATGTCCGCGGGGTTCTACGCCGTGATGCATGTGGTCAGCGAGAACGTCCTCAATGACACCATCCTGGCCCTGGGCCTGATGATCTGCTTCTACTACGGCCTGACGGCCCTCGCTTGCGCCTGGTACTTCCGGCACAGCGTCTTCACCAGCGTCCGCCATTTCGTGTTGCGGCTGCTCTGCCCGGTGCTGGGCGGCGTGGGCCTGTTCGTCGTGTTTTTCCAGACCGCCGTGGACAGCCTGGCCCCCGAGTTCGGCAGCGGCTCCGAAATCTTCGGTGTGGGACTGGTGTTCATCCTCGGCGTCGGCATCCTGGCGCTCGGCGCGGTGTTCATGCTGATCATGGCCCGGGTACGCCCAGGTTTCTTCCGTGGCGAAACGCTGCGGAAAGACACCCCGGCCCTGGTGGTCCCGGAGTAAGGGCTCCTGCACAGAACAGAAAAGGTGCCGTTCCCGCCAACGCGGGGACAGCACCTTTTCTATTTTTTGACGACGGCGGCTGTCACCAGAAGTGCGCCACATCCACCACCAGCCGGGAGCCTGAGCCCGGCCCGTCCAGCGTGAAGACACGGAACGGAAGACGGGCGCGGACGCCCAATCCGAGCGTGCTCTGGCCCTCAAAGCTTCCTGCCCAGACCACCTGGCGGAAGGTCTGGTAACCGGAGACGTTGGCGAGCTCTAGCTGGTTGGCGGGCTTGTACGTAGCTTCGCCGTTCCCGTCATAGGCCGGTGCCCGGACAACCACCTGCAGGCGGGCGCCGCCCCGGACGTCGACCGGTTTGCCGGAACCGTCCTGTGTGATTTGCCCAACGTAGCGGACGGAGTAGCCGGGAGCCGGGCCGCTGCCCAGGTCAACCACCAGCCGGTCGAAGCAATAGTGCTGTCCGGTGCGGACATTGGTGACGGGCGCGCCGCTCATGGAGCCGTCCGCCTTCATCAGCGAGCCCCAGGTGAGCCCGCAATACGAGGAGGTTGCCGAGGCGGGCCCCGGAACCAGCAATCCCAGTCCAACGGCCACAAGGATGGCCGTGAACCAGATGGAGAGTTTTTTCATTGTGGTGCCACCCAAGGAAGGAGCGATTGGATAGCTCCAGATTAGGACTGCAGCAACGATGAAACGAGGCCTGTGGCCGCTTCGGGGCGGAACCGTTAACCTGCCGCCCGCCGCATTAAGGCCGCATAAAACAGGGGCCGTTTCGGCGGCCCCCTTAACCCGTTCGGCACCATTCCTGCACCTGCGCGTTACCGCCTATAACGGTTGCCCGCGGGGTACAAAAAAGCGCCGGTCACCCCCGTGGGGCAGCCGGCGCTGAAACCTGGTGGAAGATCAGCCTTCGCAGTCGCGGCAGTACTTGAGGCCGTTCTTTTCGAGGGCCACCTGGGACCGGTGGCGGACCAGGAAGCACGAGGAGCACGTGAATTCGTCGGACTGCTCCGGGACCACAACAACTGTCAGTTCCTCGTTGGAAAGGTCGGCGCCGGGCAGGTCGATGCCTTCAGCGGTGTCGTTCTCTTCGAGATCGATGACGGCGGTCTGCGCGTTGCCGCCGCGGGACGCCTGGAGGGCCTCAAGCGAGTCGGCAGGAGACTCTTCTTCCTGCTTGCGCGGAGCATCGTAATCGGTAGCCATAGCGTGTTCACTTTCGTTGCTGCACAGCGCCATTTCAGGCACCTCAGTGCAGCAGTTTAGGGCATGACCCCGTCACAGGCGCAATAGTGTGTTCAACCGGCCGGTGAGCCGGCGCCGGCAGCTGATTCATCGTGCCGTGCGCGGGCGTGGTCGGCGCCCACTGCCACACCGCTCAGGGCAGGAAGCCAGCCCCAGCGGGATGCCTCGGAGATGGCGTCAGCGGCCTGTTCCGGGGAGGTGAAGGCGAAGACGGCGGTAACCCATTGGCGGAACCTGCCGGGAATGCTCTCTGTCATTCCTGAAACATAGGTGTCGGATGTTGTGGGCGCGTTTCCCCGGCGTCTCTGCCTGGTTAAATCCGGAACTGCCCTGGGCCTGGGGCTTGCCTCAGCCGGGCGGCGCCGTACTGCTGCGCAGGACAAGTTCCGGTTCCACCACCAGCGTCCGGGGACCCGGCGTACCGCCGAGCTCCGCGAGCATCATGTCCATGCACCGGCGGCCAAGTTCTTCAAAGTCTTGCCGGATTACCGTCAGGGGCGGACAAAAGTAGCCGGCCTCAGGCTGGTCGTCGAAGCCCACCACGGATACGTCCTGCGGTACCCTGATGCCTGCTTCGTTCAGCGCCCGCAGGACCCCGAGGGCCATCTGGTCATTGCCCACAAAGAGGGCCGTGGCACGGGGGTTGGCCGCCAGTTGCCGGCCAATTCCGTAGCCGCTGCCCGCGCTCCAGTCGCCCTCCACAATCAGGTCCACGGCGAGTCCCGCGGCTTCCAGGGCGGCCCGCCAGCCGTCGGCGCGGGCCACGGCGTCAATCCAGTCCTGCGGCCCCGCGATGTGTCCGATCCGGGTGTGCCCCTGCCGGATGAGGTGTTCCACCGCCAGTTCCGCCCCGCGGCGCTGGTCCACCTTGACCCCGCCCACGGTGTCATTTCCGTTGGACCCAACGGCCACCACCGGCACTCCGATGGGCAGTTCTGCCAGTGCGGCCAGCGTCTCCAGGTGCGGAACAATCACCACGATTCCCTCAACGGACTGGTCCAGGAAGTGCCGGACGGCGTCCAGGATAGCGTCCCGGCTGACCTCCCGCAGGGCAGCCACACTGACGAAATATCCTGCGTCCCGTGCAGCGCGCTCCACCCCCAACATGGTGTTGGCGGGGCCGTACTGCGAGAGTTCACTGCCCAGCACACCGATGGTTTGTGAACGACGGGTGACCAGGCTCCGGGCGGCGGTGTTGCGGCGGTAGCCGAGTGTCGCAATCGCGGCTTCCACCCTTCCCCGGGTCCGCGGGCTGACGCTCGGATGGTTGTTGACCACCCGTGACACGGTCTGGTGCGAGACCCCGGCCAGTTCCGCCACGTCCTCGAGCCTGGGCAACCGGCGTGGCCTGCTGTCCGTCACTGGGTACGTGTCCATGGCAGCCAGCGGGGCCGGCACCTGAGCCGTGCCACCGGATCAGATCCCGCCGGCCAGTTTGTAGTAAGCGGCGTTCCAGTTCAGGTCCTTCTTGAACTGGCGGATGGTGGTGTTTTCGTCGATGGTGAGCAGTTCGGTCTTGGCGATCTCGGCGAAGTCCTCGAACACGTCCATGCCCACCTGCGTGGACAGGACCGTGTGGTGTGCGGCGCCGGCGGTGAGCCAGGCGGCGGCGGAGGTGGCAAAGTCGGGCTTGGGTTGCCACAGTGCGCGGGCCACGGGGAGGTTGGGCAGTGGCTGGTCGAGCGGGACGACGTCAACGGCGTTGGCCACCAGGCGGAAGCGGTCCCGCATATCGGACAGGGCGACGACGACACCCGGGGAGGCGTCGGCGTCGAAGACCAGCCGTACGGGGTCTTCCTTGCCGCCGATGCCCAGCGGGTGGACTTCCAGCCGCGGCTTGGTCGCCGTGAGCGAGGGGCAGACCTCGAGCATGTGGGCGCCCAGGATTTTCTCGGAGCCGCGTTCCAGGTGGTAGGTGTAGTCCTCCATCAGGGACGCGCCACCGGGCAGGCCCGCGCCCATCACCTTCGCGGCGCGGACCAGGATGGCGGTTTTCCAGTCGCCTTCGGCGCCGAAGCCATAGCCGGCAGCCATCAGCCGCTGCACGGCCAGGCCCGGGAGCTGGCGCAGCGCGCCAAGGTCCTCGAAGGAGGTGGTGAACGCGGCCGACCCGTTGGCTTCGAGGAAGCTGTGCAGGCCCAGTTCGATCCGGGCGCCGTACCGCAGCGAGTCGTGCCGGGCCGCGCCCGCGCGGAGCTCCGGCACCACGTCGTAAAGGTCCTCATACTCGGCCACCAGGGCGTCGACGTCGGACTCCGGAGCGCCGTGCACGGCGTCCGCGAGTTCGTTGACGGACCAGGTGTTGACCGCGACGCCGAAACGCAGCTCCGCTTCCGTCTTGTCGCCTTCGGTGACGGCAACGTTGCGCATGTTGTCGCCGAAGCGGGTCAGCTTCAGGGTCCGGACGGCGGCCCAGCCCGCGGCGGCGCGCTGCCACGAACCCACCTGCCGCGCCACCTCGGGGTTGGAGACGTGCCCCACGACGGTCTTCCGGGCGATGCCCAGCCGGGACTGGATGTAGCCGAATTCGCGGTCGCCGTGTGCGGCCTGGTTCAGGTTCATGAAATCAAAGTCGATATCCGCCCACGGCAGGTCGCGGTTGGCCTGCGTGTGCAGGTGCAACAGGGGTTTGCGCAGCAGGTCCAGGCCCTGGATCCACATCTTGGCCGGGCTGAACGTGTGCATCCAGGCGGTGACGCCGATGACGGAATCATCCGAGTTGGCTTCAAGGGCGGTGCGGCGGATGGCGTCCGAGTCGGTCAGGACCGGCTTCCAGACGATCTTTACCGGGACGGTGGAACTGGCGTTGAGCTGGTTGGCGATCTCCTGCGACTGGGCGGCAACCTGCTTGAGGACTTCCTCCCCGTACAGGTGCTGGCTGCCGGTGAGGAACCAGACCTCGTAGCCGTCAAGGGAAGTGTTTGCTGCGGTACTCATGGGTTCTCCTGGAAGTTCTTGGTGGCCACAGGCGTTACTGGCCGTAGACGTTCTGGTAGCGGGCGTAAAGGGAGTCGATGTGGCCCTGGTCGATGGGCAGGGGGTCACCGAGCTGCCGGGCGATGTGCACCGTGCGGGCCACTTCCTCGCACATCACAGCAGCCTTCACCGCGGACTTGGCGTCCTTGCCGATAGTGAACGGGCCGTGGTTCTGCATGAGGACTGCCGGGGAATGGGAGTTCTTCAGCGTCTCCACGATGCCGTGGCCGATCGAGTCGTCACCGATCAGGGCGAAAGGTCCCACCGGGATGGATCCGCCGAATTCGTCACCCATCATGGTCAACACGCAGGGAATGGCCTCACCCCGCGCAGCCCAGGCGGTGGCGTAAGTGGAGTGCGTGTGCACCACGCCGCCCACTTCAGGCATGTGCCGGTATACGTAGGCGTGCGCTGCCGTGTCCGACGAGGGCGACAACGGCGGATTGCCCCAATCGACGGTGCCTCCGGCGCCGACATTGGTGCCCCGCACGGGAGTGCCATGCAGGTCGGTGACGATCATCTGCTCCGGGGTCAGGTCCTGGTAGGCGACGCCGGAGGGTTTGATGACCATAAGGTCCGTTCCGGGCACGCGGGCCGAGACGTTGCCGGCGGTCCACACCACCAGTTCATAACGTGTCAGTTCGGCATGGAGCGCGCACACTTCCTGCCGGACCCGGGCAATGGTCTCCAGGATTTCTGCTGCGGCGCTCACGCGGGCACCTCCATGGGAGCCTCGGACACAGCGGCCGACGGCGTGGTACCCGGGGTTGTGCGCCGGATGCCGGTGAGCGTCCCGTCATCACGGTGGCCGGGCCCGGGCCCGGAGCTGGAAGGGAACAACGAATCTGGCATGTGGTGCCTCCGTCCGGGAGGCAGGGCCTCATTACCGGGGTCTGTAGGGGGTCGGGTAGTGCTAAGTGTTGCAGCAAGTGTGAACGCTAACAAGAGAGAAGTCAACGAAGCCGAAAGGTTTTCGAAATTCCCTCATTGATGTCTTGTTAGCGTTCACAAATGGGTTTATATTGAACCGACACATCAACAATGTGGCCAGGACCGGCAGCACGGGTGCTGCCTGATCCAACAACACTTCGTGGCAGTGCTGCCGCGGAAGGAGATAATGGTGAGAATCAAAAAACTGATGGGCGCGGTGGCCCTTGTCCTCGCCCTGACGGTGGGTGCCACCGGTTGCGGCTCCCGCGGCGGAACCAGCGAATCCAGCGGTGCTGCCGCCAACCCCAGTGATTCACTGGTCGGCATCTCGATGCCTACGCAGACCTCCGAACGCTGGATTGCAGATGGCGCCAACGTCGAAAAGTCCCTGAAGGACCTCGGCTACAAGACGGACCTCCAGTTTGCCAATGACGACATCCCCACCCAGGTGTCGCAGATCGAAAACATGCTGACCAAGGGCGCCAAGGCCCTGATCGTTGCCGCCATTGACGGCACTACCCTGACCGACGTCCTGGCTAAGGCCAAGGAGCAGAACGTTAAGGTCATCGCGTACGACCGCCTTATCAACGGCACGCCCAACGTGGACTACTACACCACGTTCGACAACTACACCGTCGGTGTCCAGCAGGCCACCTCGCTGCTGACCGGCCTGGGCCTTGTCGACGCCAGCGGCAAGAAGGTGGACGGCAAGGGCCCCTTCAACATCGAGCTTTTCGCGGGCAGCCCCGACGACAACAACGCCAACTTCTTCTGGACCGGCGCCATGGACACCCTCAAGCCGTACCTGGATGCCGGCACCCTGAAGGTCCCCAGCGGACAGACCAAGTTTGAGCAGGCAGCGATCCTCCGCTGGCAGGCACCCGTGGCCCAGAAGCGCATGGAGGACATCATCACCTCCGCGTACAGCTCCGGTACCAAGCTGAACGGCGTTTTGTCCCCGTATGACGGCCTGTCCATCGGCATCATCTCGGCCCTTACCAGCACCGGCGGTTACGCCAAGGGAAGCCTGCCCGTAGTCACCGGCCAGGACGCCGAAAAGGGTTCCGTTAAGTCCATCGTTGCCGGCGAGCAGTACTCCACGATCTTCAAGGACACGCGGCAGCTCGGCGCCCAGGCCGTCAAGATGGTTGACGCCGTCCTGAAGGGCCAGGAGCCGGAAACCAACGACACCAAGACCTACGACAACAAGGTCAAGGTGGTCCCTGCATTCCTGCTGAAGTCCGTCATCATCACCAAGGACAACTACAAGAAAGAACTGATCGACTCGGGTTACTACAAGGACTCCGACGTCAAGTAGTCAGCGTCCGGAGGCTGTGGCCGGACCCGGGGTCCGGCCACAGCTTCCTCCCGCAGCCTTCTGCAGCAGCAGGACGGCCAACATTTCGACCAGTCAGTGGGAATTGACGATGAACACACCCATTCTTCAAATGCGAGGAATCACCAAGACGTTCCCGGGCGTGAAAGCGCTGCAGGACGTCACCCTGGACGTGAACCGTGGCGAGGTCCACGCCATCTGCGGTGAAAACGGAGCCGGGAAGTCAACGCTCATGAAAGTGTTGTCCGGCGTCTATCCTCACAACACATTCGACGGGGAGATCCTCTTCGAAAACGAACCCTGCAACTTCTCCAGCATCTCGGACAGCGAGAAGCGCGGAATTGTCATCATCCACCAGGAACTGGCCTTGAGCCCGTTTTTGTCCATAGCCGAGAACATCTACCTGGGCAACGAGCAGGCCACCAACGGCTGGGTGGATTGGCGCAAGACCAACCTCGAGGCAGCAAGGCTGCTGGCCCGTGTGGGCCTGGACGAAAATCCCGTCACCCCCGTGCAGCACATCAGCGTTGGCAAGCAGCAACTGGTTGAAATCGCCAAGGCCCTTTCCAAGGAAGTGAAGCTGCTGATCCTTGACGAGCCCACCGCCGCTCTTAACGACGAGGACTCCGGCCATCTGCTGGACTTGATCCTCCACCTGAAGGGCCAAGGCGTCACCAGCATCATCATCAGCCACAAACTCAACGAGATCCGGAAAGTGGCTGACGCCGTCACCATCATCCGGGACGGTAAGACCATCGAAACCCTGCGGCTTGATGAAGGCCAGATCACCCAGGAGCGGATTATCCGCGGCATGGTGGGCCGTGACCTGGAGAGCCTGTACCCGGAACGCGAGCCCAACATCGGCGACGAGGTCCTGAGGATCGAGGACTGGTCCGTTCGCCACCCGCAGGATCACAGCCGCATGGTGGTCCGCAACGCAAACCTGCACGTCAGGAAGGGTGAAGTAGTAGGGCTGGCGGGCCTCATGGGCGCCGGCCGCACCGAACTTGCCATGAGCGTCTTCGGCCGGACCTATGGAACCACCGTCTCCGGCAAGGTCTACAAATACGGCGAGGAAATCAACACCTCCACGGTGTCTGACGCCATCCGGCACGGCATCGCGTACGCCACCGAGGACCGGAAGCACTACGGACTGAACCTCATCGAGGACATCAAGCGGAACATCTCCCTGGCTGCACTGCGCAAGCTCGCCAAGCGCGGCTTCGTGGACAAGAACCAGGAGACCGTGGTGGCCAACGGCTACCGCAAGAGCATGAACATCAAGGCTCCCTCCGTGGCCGCCATCACCGGCAAGCTGTCCGGTGGAAACCAGCAGAAAGTAGTGCTGAGCAAATGGATGTTCTCCGACCCCGATGTGCTCATCCTCGATGAACCTACCCGCGGGATCGACGTCGGCGCCAAGTACGAGATCTACACGATCATTGCCAAACTCGCGGCCGAAGGAAAAGCAGTCATTGTGATTTCCTCAGAACTTCCCGAACTGCTGGGCATCTGCGACCGCATCTATACCCTCGCAGCCGGCCATATCACCGGCGAAGTTGCCATTGCAGAAGCGACCCAGGAAACCCTGATGCACTACATGACCAAAGAGAAGGAATAGCGAAATGTCCGCCCTACGAGAATCGCTCGGATTCCTCACAAGCCGCCTCCGCCAGGTTGGCATTTTCGTTGCCCTGATCCTGATCGTCCTGCTCTTCCAGGGGCTCACCGGCGGGATCCTTCTGCAACCCCAGAACGTCACCAACCTGGTGGTCCAGAACAGCTACATCCTCATCCTTGCCATCGGCATGGTGATGGTGATCATCGCCGGACACATCGACCTTTCCGTCGGCTCGGTGGCCGGGTTCATCGGTGCCGTCGCAGGCGTCATGATCGTGCACTGGGGCTGGCCATGGTGGGCCGCCATCCCCGCCTGCCTCCTGGTTGGCGCCCTGGTGGGCGCCTGGCAGGGCTACTGGATCGCCTACGTGGGGATTCCGGCCTTCATCGTCACGCTGGCGGGCATGCTGATCTTCCGGGGGCTGACCCTCATCACCCTGAGGAACCAGCAGATCACCCCCTTCCCCGCGGAGCTGCGGGCCCTCGGCGGAGGCTTCCTTCCGGACATCTCCGGAGGTACCTCCGTGCTCGAATGGCTCACGGTCATCCTGGGTGTCGGTGCCACTGTTGCCCTGCTGATCCAGGCTTTCAAAGAGCGCAGGATCCGCCGGAAGTTCGATCTCGAGAGCGAACCCCTGGTCTGGTTCATCATCAAGACCGCGTTTACTGCGGTGCTCATGCTCATCATCACCTTCCTGCTGGCGTCCTACCGGGGCACGCCGATCGTCCTGGTGGTCCTGGCCGCACTGGTGATCGCCTACACCGCCCTCATGAACAACAGCGTCTTCGGGCGGCACACCTACGCCATCGGCGGGAACCTCCACGCGGCTGAGCTCTCCGGCATCAAGACCAAGGCCGTCACGTTCCGCCTCTTCGTGAACATGGGTGTTCTTGCCGCACTGGCCGGCCTCGTCTTCACTGCCCGCCTCAACTCGGCACAGCCGGCCGGCGGAACAGGCTTCGAACTCGACTCCATCGCCGCGGCATTCATTGGCGGCGCGGCTGTCACCGGCGGTATCGGAACCGTGGCCGGGGCAATGATCGGTGGCCTGATCATGGGCGTCCTGAACAACGGCATGTCCATTCTGGGCCTTGGCACCGACTACCAGCAGCTCATCAAGGGCCTGGTGCTCCTTGTCGCTGTCGGGTTCGACATCTTCAACAAGAACCGCAGCGGTGGCGGCGGCGGCATTGGAAAGCGCTTCAAACTGAAGACCAGTCCGCCGCCCACAGAGGGAAAGCCGGCGCCGGTTTCAAATGAAACCGTGAAGGCAGGCCTCCAATAGCACTCGCTGCAACCTGTACGAAACGAAGGCCCCCGTTGATCTGGACCATGTCCAGGCAACGGGGGCCTTGCCGTGCGGCACCGGCTCACCCCGTCAATTCCTCAGGGGCGGCCAGGTCCGTTGCAGTGTCCGCCGGCGAGCGCTGGCGCCGGCTCATCAGGATGAAGGGTGCGGCCAGCAGCTGCACGGCCCCGCTCACGGCGAGGGAGGCCGGGTAGCCGTAAAGGTCCGCGGCCCGTCCCAGCAAGGGCTGTACCACCACTCCACCGCTGGAACCCATGAGGGAGTCGAAGCTGAGCACCGTTGCCCGCTGCTTGGAGGGGATCATGTCATTCAGGTACGCCTGGCGGACCGGGATACCAGCCGAACCCACCATCCCCCACAGCATGAGCAGCACCAGGGCCAGCCAGAACGTGGTAGTGAACAGGAGCGCTACGAGGATCAGTGCGCTGGCCACGTTGCTGACGATCAGCACCGTGGTGCGCCGGTGGACCAGTTTCCTGACCCGCGGCGCCATCCATCCGCCCACCACGTCGGCCCCGGCCACAATGGCGGCGGCAAGCCCAGCCACGGCGTAGGCGCGGGGATCCCCGAAGAGCTGCAGGAGGTAGGGCTGCAGGGCGTAGAACACGTAGATGCCCACTCCCTGCGTGAACGGGGCGGCCAGCATGATGTACCGGACGGGCGGGTGGCGAAGCCCGCCGTCCACGGAGGCCT
Organism: Pseudarthrobacter sp. 1G09; assembly: GCF_050038305.1. NCBI lineage: Bacteria > Bacillati > Actinomycetota > Actinomycetes > Micrococcales > Micrococcaceae > Pseudarthrobacter > Pseudarthrobacter sp. 1G09. Next base: position 1,064,807 of record NZ_CP188306.1, on the reverse strand, counting down.
TGAGGACGGCGCGGGTGGCGGCGAGCGGGTGGGCCGACCGCTCAGGGGTGAATCCGACGTCGTGCATGAGCAGGAAGGCCACAGCGAACATGGCCAGCAGCACTGCTACCCGCAGCAGGAAGGGAACGCCCAGGTTGGTGGCCTGCGCGATGACGCCGCCGGCAACGGAACCCGCCAGCATCGCGATCCCGGACACCATCTGGCCCCGGCCCAGCACGGTCTCGAGGGTGCCGTCGTAGCCGGAGTACTGCAGGGCATCCACCAGCCAGGCTTCCACTGCGCCGGAGAAGAAGGTGAATCCCAGGCCGAGCAGCACAGAGACTGCGGCCCACCACCAGAACGGCGCGGAGTACTGCCACAGCAGGTAGTAGAGGAACGTGGAGCCGGCGAGGGTCACGGTTCCCAGGAGGAACGAAGCGCGGCGGCCCCAGCTGTCCGCCACCACCCCGGTGGGGACCTCGAACAGCACCATGCCTGCGGTGAAGAAAGCGTTGGCGGCGAAGGCTTCCAGGTTGCTCAGGCCGGCGTCGAGCAGGAACAGCGTGTTGATCCCCCAGATGAAGGACGCCGCAAGGGTGTTCCCGAGCGTCAGCACCAGGTAGACGTTCTGGATCTTGCGGGCGGCCGGATTCATCAGGGCCCGGTTCAGGTGGGGCTGAAGCCGGGCGGCACGGGGTCGTGGCGCAGGTAGCTGCGGCTGAAACGGCCCGTGCCGGCCGTAAGGGCGCGGAGTTCGACGGCGTAGCGCAGCAGTTCCTGGTCCGGCACCTCGGCGCTGATGTCAGTGAGTCCCCCGCCCGACGACGTGGTGCCGGTCAGCCGGCCCCGGCGGCCGGAGAGATCGCTCATGACGGGTCCCACGTGCTCGTCCGCCACGGTGATGCTGACGGCTGAGACCGGTTCAAGGAGCTGGATCCGGCCTGCCGCGGCAGCCTCCCGCAGGGCCAGGGCGCCGGCAGCCTGGAAGGCGGCGTCGGACGAATCGACGCTGTGGGCCTTGCCGCCCACCAGCCGCACGCGTACGTCCACCACGGGGAACCCGGCTGATACACCTTTCTCCATCTGCGTCCGGATCCCCTTCTCAACGGAAGGGATGAACGTCCCCGGGATGACCCCGCCCACCGTCTTGTCCACGAATTCGAAGCCGGCGCCCCGGTCAAGCGGCTCCACTTCGATGTCGCACACGGCGTACTGCCCGTGCCCCCCGGATTGTTTGACGTGGCGTCCGTGCCCGGTGGCCGGACCCGCGAAAGTTTCCCGCAGCGGTGTCACCACGTCCACGGCATGCAGCTTCACGCCCTGTTCACGGAGCCTGTCCATCACGACCTCGGCATGCGCCTCCCCCATGCACCACAGGACCAGCTGGTGCGTTTCAGCGTTGCGTTCCACCCGCATGGTGGGGTCACCGGCGGCGATTTTCCCCAGGCTCCGGGCCAGGGCATCCTCGTCGCTGCGGGAATCAGCTTCCACGGCCACGGGAAGGAGCGGTTCGGGCATCTCCCAGGTGGCGAGCATGAGTGGATCGTCCCGGGATGAAATAGTGTCACCGGTTTCAGCGCTCCCCAACTTGGCCAGGGCGCACAGGTCCCCCGCCACGCAATAGGGCACGGGCCGCAGGGTGGCTCCCAGTGGCGAGTACAGGTGGGTAACGCGTTCGTCGGTGTCGTGGTCCTGGTGCCCCCGGTCCGCCAGGCCGTGACCGCCAACGTGCACCGGCGAGTCCTCGCGCAGCGTTCCGGAGAACACGCGGACCAGGCAGATCCGGCCCAGGAAGGGATCGTTGGAGGTTCGCACCACTTCGGCGGCCAACGGCCCCGACGGGTCGCAGCCCAGGGACCTGCCGTGGCGGCCCTCCAGGTCTGTCGCCTCCGGAACGCCCGCCTCACTGGGCGGTGGAAACGCACGCACCAGCATGTCCAGCAGTTCCAACGTTCCCAGGCCGGTGACTGCGGAGGTGGGGATGACCGGATGGAACGAACCGCGGGCGACGGCGGTCTCCAGGTCTTCGACCAGCACTCCGGTATCGATGTCCTCGCCCGACAGGTAGCGCTCCATCAGGGTTTCGTCTTCGCTTTCGGCAATGATGCCCTCGATGAGCTCTCCGTGGGCCTCGGCCGCAGCCGCCGTGTCGTCGGCCGGTGCGTCCCGGGTGGAAGGGCTTTCCCCTTGGGTGTAGTCAGTGACCGTCCCGGACAGCAGTCCCAGCAGGCGGGTGCGTTCGCCGCCGGAACCGACCGGGACGTAGAGCGGGAGGACGCCGTCGCCGAACGCCTTCCGGCACTCCGCGAGGACGCCATCGTAATCCGCCCTCGGGTGGTCCAGCCGGGTGATCACCACTGCGCGCGGGAGCCTCCGGTGCGCGCACTCCGCCCACAGTGCGGTGGTGGTGGCATCTATTCCGTCGACGGCTGAAACAACAAAAAGGGCGGCGTCCGCTGCGCGGAGGCCTGCCCGCATTTCCCCGATGAAGTCGGGGTAGCCGGGTGTGTCCAGCAGGTTGACCTTGGTTTCGTCCAGCAGGAGGGGCACCAGGGAGAGGGTGACGGACCGTTGCTGATGGACCGCAGCGGGATCGGAGTCGCCAACAGTGGTCCCCTCGGCTATGGAGCCTTTGCGGGTGATCATGCCGTTGGCAGCAAGAAGTGCTTCAATCAGCAGGGTCTTGCCGGCCCCGGAGTGCCCGATCAGCGCGATGTTCCGGATGCTGGCCGGTTCCAGCGCCGCAATCCGCGCGGCAGAATCGGTTCGGCGTGGTTCGGTCCCATTCCGGCCACCTGCAGCCCTGGCCGTGTCCTTGGCACTCTTCACCGACATGGGAACCTCCTGGCATCTTTGCCGTGCAACCCGTCCTAGCGTGTCCTCAAATTCGACACCCTGGAAAGCATTAGGGCAAGAGCCGGGACGGCGCTGCCGCCAGGGGCTCCATCCGCCTTCCCTCCCCTGCCGGAGGGACTAGGACCTGGCCTTTCGCGTGGCGGCCTCGCTGGCTTTCTGCACTGCCTGGACAAGCTGCTTCTTGTCCATCCTGGATCGGCCCTTGACGTCCAATTTCCGGGCCAGTTCGTAGAGATGTTCCTTCGAGGCGTTGGCATCCACGCCTCCCGCCGTGGGCGTGGAGGATCCGGTGCCCTTCTCTTCCGCCCGTTTGTCCGACGGCCCCTTCTTGTCCTTGGCTTCCCAGTGGTCGCCCACCTTCTCGTAGCTGTGCTTCAGGGAAGAGTAGGCCGTCCGCGCTGCCCGGCGTTCGTCGTCATAGGACTCGATGGCGGAGTCATACGTCTTGGCGAAAGTATCCTGGGCCTTTTGGTCGGAACGCTGCAGGGTCGAGGGAAGTTCGTCCTTGCGGGCATGGTGGTTCTTGCCGGTCTTGGGCATGGCAGCCATCCTCCATTCATCAGCAGGCTGATCATTCGGATGACTCCAGCTTAACCCTGGAATGGCGGGGCGGGGCAAGACGAAAAGCCGGGGAACCGACGTCCCGGGCATGAGTGGAGCCCCCTGTCGGATTCGAACCGACGACCCCCGCTTTACAAGAGCGGTGCTCTGGCCAACTGAGCTAAGGAGGCGTGCCCTTGCGGGCGGCGCCTGACGGCGCCAGATAAGCGTAGCCCAAGTGCTGCCGGTGGTAAAAACGGCAGCCTCGCAGGTTAGGACCCTTGGCACGCGGCCGGAGACGAAGCCAACCGCCGGCCCTTAATGCAGTCGGCCCGCTCCCGGGAACTCCGGAAGCGGGCCGACGGGACGCTAAGGAGTCTTAGCCCTTCGCTGCAATGGCCGTCTGGATCTCGGCGTTGAGGTCGGAGCTGCCGTCCCACTGCTTGCCGTCCACGAAGATGGTGGGCGTACCGGTGATACCGATGTTGGATGCGAGCTGTGTCGAGTACTTGACGTATGGGCGGAACGTTTTGTCATCAACGCAGCTGTTGATGTCTGCACCGACGTCGCTGGCCAATGATTTGAGCTTGTCATCGGAGAGGCCGGCGCTGCCTTCAGCAGGCTGGTTGGCGAAGAGGGTGTCGACATACTCGGCGTACTTCTCCGGCGCCTTGTCTGCTACACACGCTGCGGCGTTGGCAGCGCGGGATGAATAGTTGGTGCTGGACTGGCGGTCAAGGAAGCCCAGCGGCCGGTATTCCAGGCTGATCTTTCCTTCGTTGCGCAGGCCGGTCAGGGCCTCGTTGTAGGTGCTCTCGAACCGCTTGCAGACCGGGCAGATGAAGTCGATGTACGCCACAACCTTCACGGGCTGGCCGGCCTCGGCTTCGGCGCCCGGGGCAACGACGGGGTTCGGCTGTGTGTCCGGCTTGGCCGGCACCTTGGCCATGTCCACCGTTGCGGAGTCCGTTGATTTCACGCCGGTGTTGGCAACCAGCGTTACGCCGCCGTTGGCGTTGCCGTTCGCGGGGACAGGCCCCTGGTCCGCAATGGGAGTGTTCTGCTTGATGCTGGTGGTGACCACCAGTCCCACGACCACCAGGATGGCGACCACAGCCGCCACAATGCCCCAGCCGATCAGAAGCTTGTTGCGCTTGTCCTTCTTCAGCTGGGCCTCACGGATCTGGCGCGCTTTTTCCCGCGCCTCCGCGGTTCGCTCAGCTTTCGACTTACGTACTTCGTTTCCGGGGCTCATGTGTTCCTTGGGTCGGTCGACGTGGAGGGACCACTTCGTGGCACTTCCACCATTTTAGGGGAGAAACCTGAGAGCTTGCCTCTTCAACTATCCGCCCGGGTTGACCAACGGACGAATAGCACGGATGATTCCGCACGGCTAGGGTGGCTTAGAGGCACAAGCAAACCCCAGGGGGCCGCAATGCAAACACCCGTCCAGGAAAAACCTGCCACAGCAGAGCCGTCAGGAAAGGCCGCATCCGGCCACGGCCAGGCCACGAAGTACGACTTCATGGTGGTCTCCAACAGGCTGCCCGTCGACCGCGTCGCCCCCGGCGACAGCGGTGACGACGGGTCCGGCTGGCGCCGCTCCCCGGGCGGCCTGGTGACCGCGCTGGCGCCGATGATGACCAAGACTGACGGCGCCTGGGTGGGCTGGCACGGCGCTCCCGACGAGACGGTGAAGCCGTTCAGCCACGGCGGCATGGACCTGGTTCCGGTCCAGCTCAGCACCGACGACGTCGAGCTGTACTACGAGGGCTTCTCGAACGCGACGCTGTGGCCGCTGTACCACGACGTCATCGCGCCGCCCGAGTTCCACCGCACCTGGTGGGATTCCTACCGCAAGGTCAATCAAAGGTTCGCGGACGCCGTCGTCCACCATGCGGACCAGGGCGCCACCGTCTGGGTCCAGGACTACCAGCTGCAGCTTGTCCCGCGCATGCTCCGCCAGGCACGGCCGGACCTCCGCATCGGGTTCTTCAACCACATCCCGTTTCCTCCGCCGGAGATCTTCGCCCAGCTGCCGTGGCGGCACGCCATCATCGACGGACTGCTCGGTGCGGACCTGGTGGGCTTCCAGCGCGTCAGCGACGCCGGCAACTTCATGCGCTCGGCCCGGCGCTTCCTTGGCGCCAGCGTCAAGCAGCAGCAGGTGCACGTCAAGGGCCACGACGGCCAGATCACCCATATCGCCCGTGCACAGGCGTTTCCCATCTCCATCGACGTCAAGCAGATCAGTGAACTTGCCGCCAGGCCGGACATCATCGAGCGGGCACGGCAGATCCGCCAGGACCTGGGCAACCCGAAAACCATCCTCCTGGGCGTGGACCGGCTGGACTACACCAAGGGCATCCGGCACCGGCTGAAGGCCTTCGAGGAACTCCTGGCGGACGGCCGGCTGTCCGTGGGAGACGCGACCCTGATCCAGGTGGCCTCCCCCAGCCGGGAACGGGTTGAGCAGTACCGCCTGCTCCGCGAGGAAGTGGAAGGCACCGTGGGCCACATCAACGGCACCTACGACACCATCCAGAACACCGCCGTCCGCTACCTGCACCACAGCTACCCGGTGGAGGAAATGGTGGCCCTGTACCTTGCGGCCGACGTCATGCTGGTCACCGCCCTCAGGGACGGCATGAACCTGGTGGCCAAGGAATACGTCACCGCCCGCAACAACAACGACGGCGCCCTGGTCCTCAGCGAATTCGCCGGCGCGGCGGACCAGCTCAAGCAGGCCCTGCTGATCAACCCGCACGACATCGCCGGCCTGAAAAACATCATCATGAACGCCGTCGAGATGACTCCGCGCGAAGCCGGGCGCCGCATGCGGGCCATGCGCAAACAGATCCTGGAACACGATGTGGACCTATGGTCGGCCGACTTCCTGCGGGCCCTGAACGAAAAGGTGGTCCGCGATGACTCCTGAACCAGGTACTGCTGCGCCGCTCGCCCTGACACCCGAACTGCGGGAAGCCGTCCGGAGCATCGCCGCAACTGACCAGCTGCTGGTGGCCATGGACTTCGACGGCACCATGGCACCGATCGTGCCACACGCGGACGATGCACGGCCGCTCCCGCGCGCGGCCGCAGCCTTTGCCGGGCTGGCGGCGCTTCCGCGTACGACGACGGCACTCATCTCGGGGCGCGCCCTCGCCTCGCTGCGCGGCGTGGCCTCGCCGCCGGCCGAGTCGCTGCTCATCGGCAGCCACGGCGCGGAAGCCTGGCTGGGCCCGGAGTCCGCAGGACTCGAACTGGACGAGGACCAGCGGACGCTGCTGGCCGAGGTCCGGGGCATCCTCGCCGGTATCGCCGGGGAAGCCCCCGGAACAATGCTCGAGGACAAGCCGGCAGGCGTGGTGCTGCACACGCGGCAGGCTGCGGACGACGTCGCCGAGGACGCCGTCGCTGCCGCGCGCTCACTGCTGGAGGACCGCAAGGGCGTGTTCCTGAAGAACGGCAAGCGGGTTCTGGAAACTTCCGTGGTGCACGCCTCCAAGGGCGAAGCAGTCGCGTTCCTTCGCCAGGCCGCAGGAGCTACCGCCATACTGTTCGCGGGGGACGACACCACGGACGAAGACGCCTTCGCCCGGCTTGGGCCGGGGGATGTGGGGGTCAAGGTGGGCCTGGACTTCACCCAGGCGCAGTACCGGGTGGAGGCTCCGACCCACGTGGCGGAGCTGCTTGAGGCGCTGCTTGCGGCGCGGAGCTCGGCCGTGGGCGAAGGGAAAGGAACGCCTGCCAGTTAATTGGCTGGCAATACCGTCCGTGTGACGTTCGTAACATTTGCGATAAAAAGCGAAGGTTCTGCCATACTCTTTCTGTGATGTGGCGCACAAGAACCGTGCGGCGTCACTCGATGCACTCCGGCACTGCCGGGAGGCATCATGCAACACAAAACTGAACAAACATGAACCATTCACAACGGATCGTCCGGCACGTACCTGCCGGTGAAGGGATTGATAACTGTGGCTACAGTTACTTTTGATAACGCTACGCGTCTGTACCCGGGCACAGATAAGCCCGCCGTCGATAAGCTCAACATCGACATCGCCGATGGCGAATTCCTGGTCCTCGTTGGACCCTCCGGTTGCGGCAAGTCCACCTCCCTGCGCATGCTCGCAGGCCTCGAGGACGTCAATGCAGGCCGCATCCTGATCGGTGACCGCGACGTCACCGATGTCCCCCCGAAGGACCGCGACATCGCAATGGTCTTCCAGAACTACGCCCTGTACCCGCACATGACTGTGGCGGACAACATGGGCTTCGCACTGAAGATCGCCGGCATCTCCAAGGAAGAGCGTGCAGAGCGTGTCCGCGAAGCCGCCAAGCTCCTTGACCTCGAGCAGTACCTGGACCGCAAGCCGAAGGCACTCTCCGGCGGCCAGCGCCAGCGTGTTGCAATGGGCCGCGCCATCGTGCGTAACCCGCAGGTCTTCCTCATGGATGAGCCCCTGTCCAACCTTGACGCCAAGCTCCGTGTCCAGACCCGCACGCAGATCGCCTCCCTGACCCGCCGCCTGGGCGTCACCACGGTTTACGTGACCCACGACCAGGTCGAGGCCATGACCATGGGTGACCGCGTTGCAGTCCTCAAGGACGGCCTGCTGCAGCAGGTGGACACCCCGCGCAACCTGTACGACCGCCCGAAGAACGTCTTCGTTGCCGGCTTCATCGGCTCCCCCGCCATGAACCTGCTGGAACTTCCCGTGGTCGACGGCGGTGTGCAGTTCGGTGGCACCGTCTACCCCGTGCCGCGCGACGTCCTCGAAGAAGCACACGGCTCCACGGTCACCGTCGGAAGCCGCCCCGAGGACCTGGAGAACGCTCCCCACGGTGAGGGCCTTAAGGTCGAGGTTGATGTCGTCGAAGAGCTCGGCGCCGACGCCTACGTCTACGGCCACACCACCCTCGACGGCAAGGACCACGACATCGTGGCACGCGTCGACGGTCGCCGTCCCCCGATGAAGGGCGAGTCCATCTACGTCCGCCCGCAGTCGGGCCACGTGCACCTGTTCGACACCAAGACCGGCCTGCGCCTGGGCGACTAGTCCCCACTGGCCCCCTAACCTGCGTGGGCCCATCCACCGGCGCCCTAACCGCAATAACGACGGCGGCCCGCACCCATTCGCAATGGTGCGGGCCGCCGTCGGCCGTTAACCGTCCCGCGAAGAATTAGCCGGGTACGCCCATGTACGGAAGAATTGAGTCCATGACCGAGGAACACAGCGCGCAGTGGCACGACGAACCCACCGACTACGGGCAGATCGGAAAACTGCCGCGGTTCACCGCCGCCAGCGCCGACGACAACAAGACCGCCTCGGTCGCAAGCTCGCTGAACATTACCGCGGCGGCCGCCGATCCCGAGCTGCTGGACCTGCCATGGCACATCGCACTGGAGGACTGGCCGGCAGAGAACCTCGCCGCCCTCCCCCGGGGCATTTCCCGCCACATTGTGCGCTTTGCGCACCTGGGTGGATCGGTGATTGCCATCAAGGAAACCTCCGAGCATGTTGCACGCCACGAGTACCACATGCTGCGGAAGCTGGCCCGGCTGGATGTGCCCTGCGTTGAGCCCGTTGCGGTCATCACCGGCCGGACCACCCTGGACGGCCGTCCGCTCAACCCTGTGCTGGTTACCCGGCACCTGAAGTTTTCGATGCCGTACCGCGCACTGTTCTCGCAGATGCTGCGTAAGGACACGCTGACGCGCCTCATTGATGCCCAGGCCCTGCTGCTGGTCAGACTGCACCTCATTGGCTTCTACTGGGGTGACGTTTCGCTCTCCAATACTCTGTTCCGGCGCGACGCGGGAGCCTTTGCCGCGTACTTGGTCGACGCGGAGACGGGCGAGCTGTACCCGGACCTGTCCCTCGGCCAGCGGGAATACGATCTCGAAATTGCCCGGGTCAATATCGCCGGCGAACTGATGGACCTGCTGGACGGCGGCCTGATCGAGGAAAAGGTGGACCCCGTAGCCACCAGCGAACTGATCATGGACAGCTACCGGCGGCTGTGGGCGGAGCTGACCGAAAAGGAATCCTTCGAACTCGGCGAACGCTGGCGGGTTGGCGCGCGCATCCGCAGGCTCAACGAACTCGGCTTCGACGTCGAAGAGTATGCCATCAAAACTACGCAGAACGGTTCCACCATCCAGCTGCAGCCCAAGGTGGTGGACGCGGGGCACCATCAGCGCAGGCTCCTGCGGCTGACCGGCCTGGACGCCCAGGAGAACCAGGCCCGCCGCCTCCTGAACGACATGGATTCGTTCCGGGCGGACAACAACCCGGAGATGGATGAGGAGTACAGCGCACACCTTTGGGTGAGCCAGATCTTCGAACCGATCGTCCGGTCCATCCCCCGCGACCTGTCCGGAAAGCTGGAGCCGGCAGAGGCGGTGCATGAAGTACTGGAGCACCGCTGGTACATGTCAGAGAAGCAGGAACGCCACATCCCCCTGGCCGAAGCCGTCCAGTCGTACATCGACTCGATCCTCCGGCACCGCCGTGACGAGGCAGCCATCATGCTGAACCCGGACACCGAGCTCCTGAAGATCCTTGAGGTGGAAACCGAAGAATCCCGTTACGGCAGCGACGAGTCCGCTGACGAGTACCCGGATTCGGACGACTAGCCCCTAGATCGCCTTCCCGGGGTTCAGGATCCCGGCCGGGTCGAACAGGTCCTTGATCCGCCGCTGAATCTCCCGGACAGGTTCCGGCTGTTCCTGGCCGAGCCACCGCAGCTTGTACTGGCCCACCCCGTGCTCGCCAGTGATGGTCCCGCCCATGGACAGTGCCGCGGTGATGGAGTCATCCAAGGCGCGCTGGAGCCGCTCCATGGCGGCAGGGTCAACGCCCGCACCCTGTCGATCGATCCAAAAGGTGGGGTGGAGGTTGCCGTCCCCGGCGTGGGCCACCACTTTCAGCTTGACCTGGTGTTCCGCTGCCATGGATTCCAGCGCAGCGACGTAATCGACCAAGCGCGAGCGGGGGACGGCCACGTCCTCGCCCACCCGGTACTCATCATCAACTTCGGCGCCCCGACTGTGCCGGCGCAGCTCTACCAGCCGCTCCGCTTCGGCGCTGGCTTCCGTGGTGACGGTGGCTCCGCCTGCACGGAGCACCCCGCGCACCACCTCCGCTTCCGCGGCGGCACCGAAGCCGTCGGTCTGCACCAGGAGGAGCGAGCGTCCCCTGGCAGTAAGGTCTGAGCCGTGCAGCTCGTCCAGCTGCGCCAGCGTCCCGCCATCGAGCAGTTCCATGATGGCCGGCTGGACCCGGGCCCTGCCCACCGCCAGGACGCCCGCAGCGGCTGCGTGGAAGCCGGAGTAGAAGGCAGCGATGGTGTGAACGTCGCGGGGAAGGTATTTCAACCTTACGGTGATGCCTACAACGACGCCCAGGGTGCCTTCGGAACCGACGAACAGCCCGGTGAGGTCGTAGCCGGCCACTCCCTTGAAGGTCTGATGGCCCGTGTGGATCAGGGACCCGTCAGCGAGCACCACGTCCAGGGCGAGGACCGAGTCCCTGGTGACACCGTACTTGGCGCAGCGCAGGCCACCCGCGTTGGTGGCGACGTTGCCGCCTATGGTTGAGCTGCGGAAGCTGGCCGGGTCCGGGGCGTACATCAGTCCGTGCGGGGCGACGGCGTCATTCAGGTCTGCGTTCACCACCCCGGGTTCCACGGTTGCCGTCTCATCGTCGGGATTGATGGACAGGATGCGGTTCATGCGTTCCAGGGAGAGGACAACGCTGTTCCGCGTGGCATGGGCGCCACCGGAGACTCCGGTCCCCGCACCACGAGGCACCACGGTAATCCCGGCAGCCGCGCAGGCTCGTATCACGGACCGCACGTCGGCCACAGACTCGGGGAACACCACGGCCAGCGGCAGTTGGAAGTCTGTAACCGGTGCCTGGTCCACTGCGTACCGGTGGAGATCCGCGTCCGCCGTGACAACCTGCCCGGCTTTGACGCTCTCCGTCAATGCATCCAGTACGTTCACCATCAAGCCTCCAGCCGCTGTCGCCCCCATGTTTTCTCCAGTCTAGGGGCGCTGCAGAACTCCGGTTACCGGGCTCCCATGAACCGGGCAAAGCGCGCGAGGATGCCGGGCCAGTCGGCGGCGTACTGCGCACGGGTGGCGGCAGGATCCTCGGAGCCCTCCCACCCCTCGTGGAGAACGCGCACCTCGGTGCCCGCATCTACCGGCTGGAACACCACGCGAAGTTCCGTGGACCAGAGGGCCGTTGTACCAGGGTGCCATGTGGCGTGGAAGGAGAACGGGGGCTGCCAGTCGTCCAGGGTCCCCCAGATGCTCGTCCGGCCGTCATCTGCCGTTTCAAGGATCAGGTTCTCTTCGAACTCCACATAGGAGCCGGCCCCATAGATACCGTGCTCCTCAAGCGGCCACCACAGGTGGGTGTGGTCGGTAAAGCCGGCGAACGTATGGGCCACCCCACCAGGAACCACAACGGAACTGACCACTGCATCCAGTGCCTCAGAAGCGGTTTCCCCGCTGATCCCGGACGGTTCCTGGCTGTGGCTGAAGAGGCTGCTCATGCTGATCAACTTTACGCTGAACAGCAGCCCGCTCCCCACCGCCCTGTTGTCCCGGTCGTTCCCCTGTTCTATCCCTCCCCCACGTGACGCGCGCTCACTTGTGGCGGTTGCCCGGGTCCTTGTTGCGTTGTCAGGTGGGTTTCTGACAGCGGGTGGTGGGTGTCTGGTTCTGAGCCGGCAGGGGTGGGCACGGGTCCGGGTGGGTGCCGGCAGGTGGAGGTGGTGGGTGGGTGGGTGTTAAATGTGGGAGGCCCCAACCGTTGCTGGTTGGGGCCTCGACCAATGTTATGTCCGGCGGTGTCCTACTCTCCCACACCCTCCCGGGTGCAGTACCATCGGCGCTGTGGGTCTTAGCTTCCGGGTTCGGAATGGGACCGGGCGTTTCCCCCACGCTATGACCGCCGTAACCCTTTGACCCGTCACCAACCCTGTGTGGGGGTGGTGTGGGAAGTCTGGTGTGGTTACAACATTGTGGTGTTGTTATTTAGTTGTGGGTTCCGGCCAACGGGGTTGTTGGTTGGGAACCACATAGTGGACGCAAGCAGAGTTTTGTATGTATCTGTGTGGTGTAAGTTGTTGGCCTATTAGTACCGGTCAGCTTCACGAGTCGTTAGTCCTCGCTTCCACATCCGGCCTATCAACCCAGTGGTCTGGCTGGGGGCCTCTCACACATAAAGTGTATGGAAATCTCATCTCGAAGCGAGCTTCCCGCTTAGATGCTTTCAGCGGTTATCCCATCCGAACGTAGCTAATCAGCGGTGCACTTGGCAGTACAACTGACACACCAGAGGTTCGTCCGTCCCGGTCCTCTCGTACTAAGGACAGCCCTTCTCAAATTTCCTGCGCGCGCAGCGGATAGGGACCGAACTGTCTCACGACGTTCTAAACCCAGCTCGCGTACCGCTTTAATGGGCGAACAGCCCAACCCTTGGGACCTACTCCAGCCCCAGGATGCGACGAGCCGACATCGAGGTGCCAAACCATGCCGTCGATATGGACTCTTGGGCAAGATCAGCCTGTTATCCCCGAGGTACCTTTTATCCGTTGAGCGACGGCCATTCCACAATGTACCGCCGGATCACTAGTCCCGACTTTCGTCCCTGCTCGAGATGTCTCTCTCACAGTCAAGCTCCCTTGTGCACTTACACTCGACACCTGATTGCCAACCAGGCTGAGGGAACCTTTGGGCGCCTCCGTTACTTTTTAGGAGGCAACCGCCCCAGTTAAACTACCCATCAGGCACTGTCCCTGACCCGGATTACGGGCCGAAGTTAGATGTCCAAAGTGACCAGAGTGGTATTTCAACGATGACTCCACCCGAACTGGCGTCCGGGCTTCAACGTCTCCCACCTATCCTACACAAGCCACTCCGAACACCAATACCAAACTATAGTAAAGGTCTCGGGGTCTTTCCGTCCTGCTGCGCGTAACGAGCATCTTTACTCGTACTGCAATTTCGCCGAGTTTATGGTTGAGACAGCGGGGAAGTCGTTACTCCATTCGTGCAGGTCGGAACTTACCCGACAAGGAATTTCGCTACCTTAGGATGGTTATAGTTACCACCGCCGTTTACTGGGGCTTAAATTCTCAGCTTCGCCGTGAGGCTAACCGGTCCTCTTAACCTTCCAGCACCGGGCAGGAGTCAGTCCGTATACATCGTCTTGCGACTTCGCACGGACCTGTGTTTTTAGTAAACAGTCGCTTCCCCCTGGTCTCTGCGGCCCCGATCCCCTCCGGACAGCAAGTGTCCATCAAGGTTGGGGCCCCCCTTCTCCCGAAGTTACGGGGGCATTTTGCCGAGTTCCTTAACCATAATTCTCTCGATCGCCTTAGTATTCTCTACCTGATCACCTGTGTCGGTTTGGGGTACGGGCGGCTAAAACCTCGCGTCGATGCTTTTCTCGGCAGCATAGGATCACCAAATCCCCCCAAACGGGGGTCCCATCAGATCTCAGGCATCATGAGTGGCGGATTTGCCTACCACTCGCCCTACATCCTTAGACCGGGACAACCATCGCCCGGCTCGGCTACCTTCCTGCGTCACACCTGTTAATACGCTTGCCTCCCAGGATCAGGTCCTGCGCTCCACCAAAACCCTTCCGTCCAAAGGACGGTCGGGCAGGTCTCGGGCAGTTAGTATCCCCTGTTCAACATGGGCGGTTTTTCGCCGGTACGGGAATATCAACCCGTTGTCCATCGACTACGCCTGTCGGCCTCGCCTTAGGTCCCGACTTACCCAGGGCAGATTAGCTTGACCCTGGAACCCTTGATCATTCGGCGGACGGGTTTCTCACCCGTCTTTCGCTACTCATGCCTGCATTCTCACTCGTGTAGGCTCCACCGCTGGTTTCCACCGCGACTTCACTGCCCACACGACGCTCCCCTACCCATCCAAACGCCTGAACCACAAGGGCTTAGCTAATATTTGAATGCCACAACTTCGGCGGTGTACTTGAGCCCCGCTACATTGTCGGCGCGGAATCACTTGACCAGTGAGCTATTACGCACTCTTTTAAGGATGGCTGCTTCTAAGCCAACCTCCTGGTTGTCTTCGCAACTCCACATCCTTTCCCACTTAGCACACGCTTAGGGGCCTTAGTTGGTGGTCTGGGCTGTTTCCCTCTCGACTATGAAGCTTATCCCCCACAGTCTCACTGCTACGCTCTCACTTACCGGCATTCGGAGTTTGGCTGACGTCAGTAACCTTGTAGGGCCCATTAGCCATCCAGTAGCTCTACCTCCGGTAAGAAACACGCAACGCTGCACCTAAATGCATTTCGGGGAGAACCAGCTATCACGAAGTTTGATTGGCCTTTCACCCCTACCCACAGCTCATCCCCTCCATTTTCAACTGAAGTGGGTTCGGTCCTCCACGACGTCTTACCGTCGCTTCAACCTGGCCATGGGTAGATCACTTCGCTTCGGGTCTAGATCACGCCACTCAAACGCCCTATTCAGACTCGCTTTCGCTACGGCTGCCCCACACGGGTTAACCTCGCGACGTAACACTAACTCGCAGGCTCATTCTTCAAAAGGCACGCCGTCACAACTACAAGGCTGCTCCGACGGATTGTAAGCACACGGTTTCAGGTACTGTTTCACTCCCCTCCCGGGGTACTTTTCACCTTTCCCTCACGGTACTGGTCCGCTATCGGTCATTAGGGAGTATTTAGGCTTATCAGGTGGTCCTGACAGATTCGCACGGGATTTCTCGGGCCCCGTACTACTTGGGATACATCAACAAGGCGGTGCAACGCATTACAGTTACGGGACTAACACCCTCTCTGGCCGGCCTTTCAAGACCGTTCACCTATACGCACACCCACACCCCGTCAGCCCGGCAGAACTGACACGTAATGTCCCACAACCCCGACCATGCAACGCCCGCCGGCTATCACACATGGAACGGTTTAGCCTGATCCGCGTTCGCTCGCCACTACTAACGGAATCACTATTGTTTTCTCTTCCTGCGGGTACTGAGATGTTTCACTTCCCCGCGTTCCCTCCACGCACCCTATGTGTTCAGATGCGGGTCACCGAGTCACTCGCGCGCTCAGCGGGGTTTCCCCATTCGGACACCCTGGGATCACAGTCCGGTTATCGACTCCCCCAGGCTTATCGCAGATTCCTACGTCCTTCTTCGGCTCCTAATGCCAAGGCATCCACCGTGTGCTCTTAAAAACTTGACCACAAAGATCAAAAACTACTTCACGAGAGAACCACAGAAACCGTCCCGCACACCCAAAGGCGCACGAACCAGATCCAGGTTCATATTCTTGGAAATTGCTTCTTATACAAGATGCTCGCGTCCACTATGTAGTTCTCAAACAACAACCCCACACCACACACCCCACACACAACCCCCAAAGGGATCACCATGCATGATCGATGCAGCAGGGAAACCAGAAACAAAGTACCGACAAGAACCCCACAAGGGCCCTCCCCGGTCCTGTTGCCTCAGGACCCAACAGTGTGCCAAACACTAAACCACCCACTCCCCCGCCCCACCGTTCCAAGACCACCCAAAGGCAGATCCGTACTGAACAGGACAAAGAAACACGCGGCCGCTATTTGTTGATATTCCACCCTTGAGCACCCGCCACGAAACATTCGTCCGTGCAACGGGCATTACTCCTGACAACCACCACCACCGGACATACATCCAGGACAGCAACCGTAGGTGCTCCTTAGAAAGGAGGTGATCCAGCCGCACCTTCCGGTACGGCTACCTTGTTACGACTTAGTCCCAATCGCCAGTCCCACCTTCGACGGCTCCCCCCCAAAAGGGTTAGGCCACCGGCTTCGGGTGTTACCAACTTTCGTGACTTGACGGGCGGTGTGTACAAGGCCCGGGAACGTATTCACCGCAGCGTTGCTGATCTGCGATTACTAGCGACTCCGACTTCATGGGGTCGAGTTGCAGACCCCAATCCGAACTGAGACCGGCTTTTTGGGATTAGCTCCACCTCACAGTATCGCAACCCTTTGTACCGGCCATTGTAGCATGCGTGAAGCCCAAGACATAAGGGGCATGATGATTTGACGTCGTCCCCACCTTCCTCCGAGTTGACCCCGGCAGTCTCCTATGAGTCCCCACCATCACGTGCTGGCAACATAGAACGAGGGTTGCGCTCGTTGCGGGACTTAACCCAACATCTCACGACACGAGCTGACGACAACCATGCACCACCTGTAAACCGACCACAAGTGGGGCACCTGTTTCCAGGCGTTTCCGGTTCATGTCAAGCCTTGGTAAGGTTCTTCGCGTTGCATCGAATTAATCCGCATGCTCCGCCGCTTGTGCGGGCCCCCGTCAATTCCTTTGAGTTTTAGCCTTGCGGCCGTACTCCCCAGGCGGGGCACTTAATGCGTTAGCTACGGCGCGGAAAACGTGGAATGTCCCCCACACCTAGTGCCCAACGTTTACGGCATGGACTACCAGGGTATCTAATCCTGTTCGCTCCCCATGCTTTCGCTCCTCAGCGTCAGTTAATGCCCAGAGACCTGCCTTCGCCATCGGTGTTCCTCCTGATATCTGCGCATTTCACCGCTACACCAGGAATTCCAGTCTCCCCTACATCACTCTAGTCTGCCCGTACCCACCGCAGATCCGGAGTTGAGCCCCGGACTTTCACGGCAGACGCGACAAACCGCCTACGAGCTCTTTACGCCCAATAATTCCGGATAACGCTTGCGCCCTACGTATTACCGCGGCTGCTGGCACGTAGTTAGCCGGCGCTTCTTCTGCAGGTACCGTCACTTACGCTTCTTCCCTACTGAAAGAGGTTTACAACCCGAAGGCCGTCATCCCTCACGCGGCGTCGCTGCATCAGGCTTTCGCCCATTGTGCAATATTCCCCACTGCTGCCTCCCGTAGGAGTCTGGGCCGTGTCTCAGTCCCAGTGTGGCCGGTCACCCTCTCAGGCCGGCTACCCGTCGTCGCCTTGGTAGGCCATTACCCCACCAACAAGCTGATAGGCCGCGAGTCCATCCAAAACCGCAAAAGCTTTCCACCAACCACCATGCGATGATCAGTCATATCCGGTATTAGACCCAGTTTCCCAGGCTTATCCCAGAGTCAAGGGCAGGTTACTCACGTGTTACTCACCCGTTCGCCACTAATCCACCAGCAAGCTGGCATCATCGTTCGACTTGCATGTGTTAAGCACGCCGCCAGCGTTCATCCTGAGCCAGGATCAAACTCTCCGTTGAAAACAAACAGACACAACCAAGAACCACGGAAATAACGCGGAACCAGGCTGCACAAAATTTGAAACCAGCTGCAAAAACCATGCCATCCACGGGGTGGACAACACAGCCAAAACAACCAATCAATAAAACAATTGGTATCAACAAACTTGGCACACTATTGAGTTCTCAAACAACAGACACACCCGGCACCACCCAAACCCACAAAGGTCCAAGATCGCTCCGGAGCAACTTTCCAAACTTACCCGGCTGCTTCTTACTTGTCAAACCGGCGATTCCCGACCTTCATCGCCGTGAGGCTTGGTGGTCGGTTTTCCGTCTGACTCCGTGGAGCAGCGCGGAAATAAACTCTACCACCCCTTTGCCGGGAAGGCCAACCCGGCCTCAGTCGGTCTCCCTTCACGCAGCCTGCATACGACAAGAGGCCCGGAATCTCGGGGATTCCGGGCCTCTGTCCTCTGCCTAAAGAGCAGCGGGCTGCTCGGCGGAAACTCCTACGGAGCGGCCGGCGCTCCCGGAGTAAAGAAGGATGCCCCCAGCGGAGGAAGGGTGACGGTCAGCGTTGCCGGCTGCCCGTCCTGTCCTTCATCCGTGGCCTTCAGTTCTCCGGTATTCAGGACACCGGAGCCTCCGTATGTGGTGTGGTCCGTGTTGAGCACTTCGCTCCAGGCACCTGCTTGGGGAACACCCAAGGTGTAGCCGGCGTGCGGCGCTCCGGAGAAGTTGATGGCGCAAACCACCGGGTTGCCGTCCGCATCACGGCGGATGAAAGAGAGAACGTTCCTGTCAGCGTCCCCACCGTTGATCCACTGGAACCCGGCCGGTTCGTTGTCGCGGGCATACAGGGATGGGGTGGACGTGTAGAGCTCGTTCAGGTCCTTGGTCAGCAATTGGATCCCCTTGTGGGCGGGGATCTCGGCGAGCCACCAGTCCAGCCCGTGCTGCTCCGACCACTCAGCTTCCTGGCCAAACTCGGTGCCCATAAAGATGAGCTGCTTACCGGGGTGTGCCCACTGGTAGGCGAGGAAAGCGCGGAGGTTCGCCAGCTGCTGCCAACGGTCCCCCGGCATCTTGCGAAGCATCGATCCTTTGCCGTGCACAACTTCATCGTGGCTGATGGGCAGCAGGAAGTTTTCCGTGAAGGCGTAAACCAGCGAGAACGTCAGGCCGCCGTGGTGCCATTTGCGGTTGACCGGGTCCTCGGAGGCGTACTTCAGGGAGTCGTGCATCCAGCCCATGTTCCATTTCAGGCCGAATCCCAGCCCGCCGTGGCTGGTGGGTGCGGTCACGCCGGGGAACGCCGTGGACTCCTCGGCGATCATGACAGCACCGGGGTGGGTCTTGTAGACCGTGGCATTAACTTCCTGGAGGAAGGAGATCGCTTCGAGGTTTTCCCGGCCGCCGAACCGGTTGGGCCGCCACTGCCCCTCCTCACGGGAGTAGTCCAGGTACAGCATGGATGCCACGGCATCCACCCGCAGGCCGTCGATGTGGAACTCGTCCAGCCAGTACAGTGCGTTCGCCACCAGGAAGTTGCGCACCTCGGTCCGGCCGAAGTCGAAGATCAGCGTTCCCCAGTCGGGGTGTTCGCCCAAGGTTGGGTCGGCGTGCTCGTACAGGGGCTGGCCGTCGAACTGCGCCAGCGCCCATGAATCCTTGGGGAAGTGGGCAGGGACCCAGTCCAGCAGGACACCGATGCCGGCTTGGTGCAGGGTGTCCACCAGGTAGCGGAACTCGTCGGGGTGGCCGAAGCGGGATGTCGGGGCAAAGTAGGAGGTGACCTGGTAGCCCCAGGAACCGCCGAAGGGGTGCTCGGCAACCGGCATGAATTCCACGTGCGTGAAGCCCAGCCACTTGACGTAGTCCACGAGTTCTTTGGCCAGTTCGCGGTATCCAAGCCCCAGGCGCCAGGAGCCGAGGTGGACCTCGTAGACGCTCATGGCCGAGTTGTGCGGGTCGCGCTCGGCGCGGGCCTGCATCCATTCGTCGTCCTTGAAGGCGTAGGACGGTTCCACCACGCGGGAGGCCGTGAGCGGCGGGACCTCGGTTCCGAAAGCCATCGGGTCCGCTTTTTCCACCCAGTAGCCAGCCTTGGTGCGGATCTCGAACTTGTAGCACGCCCCTGCTACAACCCCGGGGATGAAGAGTTCCCACACGCCGGAAGAGCCCAGTGAGCGGAGCGAATGTTCGCGTCCGTCCCAGCCGTTGAAGTCGCCCTTTACGCGGACGGCCTGGGCATTGGGGGCCCACACGGCGAAGGAAACACCGTCTACATCCCCCAGCGAGGACTTGTAATGCTGGACGTGTGCGCCCAGGACCTGCCAGAGCTTTTCGTGGCGGCCTTCCCCGATGAGGTGGAGGTCCACCTCCCCCACTGTGGGCAGGTACCGGTAGGGCTCGTCCACGGTGACGGGGTCGGCCCCGGGGTACGTGACGGACAGGCGGTAGTCCGGCACGTGCCCGTGCTCGCTCGGTTCAAGTACAGCCACCCAGGCCCCATGGGCCTCGTGCTGCATCGGCACTTCCCCTGCAGCGGTGATGACGCTGACGGCTTCCGCCAGGTGCTTGACCGTGCGGACGGTGACGTGACCGTAGTCATCCAGGTGCGCCCCCAGTACGGAGTGCGGCGCGTGGTGTTCACCGTTGGCAATCTTGCCCAGGGTGCCGTCGTCCACCGGGAGCGGAGCCCCCGGCCGTCCTGTTCGTGCTGTGCCTGTCATTTCGTTACCTTCCGATGCTGCGCCGGCGGTGTCGCCGGCGCCGTTACCGCCCAGGAGCCGTCTGGAGGCGCTTAATGGAATCGCCAGCCAATCGGGCCTGTTACGCATTTCATAAACAACTTCGTACAGCGCCTTGTCCAGCCACAATGCCACAAACAGCGGTGAGGTCCGGTCCACGGTGCCGGGGGTGACACTCGCGTAGCCTCCGAGGAACGCGTCGGCGCAGTCGTCAACCCAGGACGCTGGTACGTGGGCGCCTTCCTGCTCGCGCTGGGCGGCTCCGGCCGCGTAGTCGAAGGAGCGCAGCATGCCGGCGACGTCCCGCAAGGGCACATCGGGGCCGTTCCGCTCGTCGATGGGTCGCAGTGGTTCACCCTCGAAATCGAGGATGGCCCAGCGGGGCTCCGCTTCAGTGGCAGTGAGCGCGTCCGTTCTGCCTGCCGCGGGCACCTGCAGGATCTGGCCCAGGTGCAGGTCACCGTGGATCCGCTGCAGCGGACCCGCGCTGGCGCCGTCGAGCCCGTCAAGAAGGGCACCCAGCGCTTCGTCATAAGGGCCGACGGCGGGACCGGCCTCGGCCCAGGCCGTGCGGATACGCCGGGCTACTCCTGCCGCGATGTCCTGGCCGGACCCGGCAGCTTCTGAGTGGCCGAGCGTTTCGGCGAGCCGGCGGTGGACGGTGGCGGTGGCGGCGCCGAGTGCGCGTGCCTCGGCGGTGAAGTCCCTGCCAGCCCGTGCTGCATCCACGGCGAGCCGCCAGGCGTCGAGTCCGCCGGCAAGGAATTCGTGCGCCACAGCAAGCTCGCCCTGCACCGGGCGGGCGCCCGTCGCGGTCCCGCCTGCCTTGGCGTTGTTCTCCAGCCATTCTCCCCGGACCCAGCCCAGTGTGGCGGGGACCTCCGAGGTGCCGGCGGCGGTGAGGGCCGCGCCCACTTCAACTTCGGGGTTGGTTCCGGCGGACAGTGTCCGGAAGAACTTCACGATGGCCGCGGACTCGCCGTCGTCAACAATCACCGAGGTGTTGGACTGCTCGCCCGAGAGCACCTTGACCACTCCGTGGGCGGTGGGCAGCCGGTAATTTCCGGATCCTCTGAAGCCCGTGGCCACCCCGGTGCGTGCCGTGGCTTCGTGCCGGATGAGGTCAAGCCAGCCGCCGATGAAGTCGGGGTCGTGGAGGGCGTCGTAAACCCAGGTCCTCGACGGGTCTGTTCCGGCGGCCTGTCCCACCAGCGCACGTTCCATGCCGGCCGCAGGTGCCGACCGGAAGCTCAACGGAACCTGCACCACCAAGGTGCGGCCGCCGCCGTCGGACGGGCCGGTGGTGATCTTCAGCAGGAACACCGCGAGCCCCGCATGCCCCGAAGGGTCCTCGATTCCCAGGCTGCCTGCCTGCGACATCTCGAAGTCGGGGCTGTTGACGGGGAACCATCGCTGCTTCGGAAGCCATTCCTTGAGGAGCGTGGCCAGGGCGGGAGTAAGTGTTGGCTGGTTCATATCAATTCTCTATCGACAGGATGGGCAGTGCCTGTGTATAGGGCGACGACGGATTGGACGTCGCGGACCGCAGCCGGAGCCAGAAGAAATCGTGGCTGCCGAGGGTCAGCGTCAGTGTCCCGTCGTCGTTGATCCCCGGGAAGACCTGGCCGCCGAAGACATCACGCAGTCCCCGGCCGGCGTACTCGGGCACCCGCAGCGTGGCGGCAACGGGATGCTGCGAGAGGTTGAAGGCGCAGAGGACCGTTTCGCCGTTCACTCCTGCAGAATTACCCTCCGGCAGTTCCCGGAGGTAGGCCAGGACGGCGTCGTGATCGGCTACGACGTGTTTGAAGGCGCCGAGGCCAAAAGCCGGGTGGTTCCGGCGGACGCTGAGGATCTGGCGGGTCCAGCGAAGCAGCGATCCGGAGTGTGCGGACTCGGCCTCCACGTTGGCCATGCTGTAGTTGTAGACCAGCGACTGGATGGGCGGCAGGTAGAGCTTTCCCGGGTCCGCGTGCGAGAAGCCCGCGTTGCGGTCGGGGTTCCACTGCATCGGTGTGCGGACGGCGTCACGGTCCTCGAGCCAGATGTTGTCGCCCATGCCGATCTCGTCCCCGTAGTACAGGAACGGGCTGCCCGGCAGGGACAGCAGCAGGGCGTTTATCAGCTCAATCTCAGCCCGCGAGTTGTCCAGCAAGGGGGCCAGCCGGCGGCGGATACCGATGTTGGCGCGCATGCGCGGGTCCGGCGCGTACCAGCCGAGCATCGCAGCGCGTTCGTCAGCTGTGACCATTTCGAGCGTCAGTTCATCATGGTTGCGCAGGAAGGTGCCCCACTGGGCTCCTTCCGGGATGTCCGGAGTGTCGCGCATGGTCTCAATGATGGGCGCGGCCTTCTGGTCCCGGAGCGCATAGTAGAGCCGCGGCATGATGGGGAAGTGGAACGCCATGTGGCACTCCGGCTCCTCCTCCGTCCCGAAATACTCCACTACCTCGTTAGGCGGCTGGTTGGCCTCGGCGATGATGACGCGGCCGGGGTAGCTTTCGTCCACCATGGCGCGCAGCTTGCGCAGGAAATCATGGGTAGCCGGAAGGTTCTCGCAGTTGGTCCCTTCCTCTTCGAACAGGTAAGGGATGGCGTCCGCGCGGAACCCGTCAATGCCCTGGTCCAACCAGAACCGCACTACGTCAAAGAGCGCTTCAATGACCTTGGGATTTTCGAAGTTCAGGTCAGGCTGATGGCTGAAGAACCGGTGCCAAAAGAACTGCCGGCGGATGGGATCGAACGTCCAGTTCGATTCCTCGGTGTCGACGAAGATGATGCGGGCGTCCTGGTACTTTTCGTCGGTGTCGCTCCACACGTAGAAATCGCCGTACGGGCCGTCGGGGTCCTTGCGGGATTCCTGGAACCACGGGTGCTGGTCCGAGGTGTGGTTCAGCGGCAGGTCGATGATCACCCGCACTCCCCTGGCATGCGCCTCTGCCACCAGCCGCTTGAAGTCGCTGATGGTGCCGAACTCGTCCAGGACGGAGTTGTAGTCCGAAATGTCGTAGCCGCCGTCCCGCAGGGGTGATTGGAAGAACGGCGGCAGCCACAGGCAATCCACACCCAGCCATTGAAGATAGTCGAGCCTGTCAATGAGGCCGGAGAAATCCCCGGAACCGTCACCGTTGGCATCCGCAAAGGCCCGTACCAGCACCTCATAGAAAACGGCTTTCCGGTACCACAGCGGATCATGCTGGAGGCCCGGAGCATTCAGCTCAAACGTGCTTTTGGGCGTGAAGTGCTGGCCGGAACTTTGCGGATTGAAACTCACCGAGGCATTCTCCTGACGCTCAGGATGTGTGCCGGCTCCACGTGCGGGTCAAGGCGGACGTAGTTGAACTCGCCCCACTCCCAGCTTTCGCCGGAGATGAGGTCGTCAACGAAGAAGCCGCCGCCCGGGGTGATGTCCTGCGGGTCCAGTTCCAGGGCCGCCAGGTCCAGGGCTACACTGCATTCCTTGGTGACGTGCGGGTCCACGTTGACCACCACAATGAGCGTGTCCTTGGAACCGTCCGCCAGCGTCTTGTGCTTGGAGTAGACCACTGTGGAGTCGTCGGTGCTCTGGTGGACCGTGAGGTTCTGCAGGTCCTGGAGCGCCGGATGGTCACGGCGAAGGTGGTTCAGCCGCGTGATGAACGGTGCCAGGGTCCTGCCGGACTCGGCGGCAGCGTCCCAGTCGCGGGCCTTGTATTCGAACTTCTCGTTATCGATGTACTCCTCCGCCCCGGGACGGGCCACATGTTCGTACAGTTCGTAGCCGGCGTACACGCCCCACAACGGGCTGGCCGTCGACGCGAGGACAGCCTTGATTTTGAAGGCCGCCGGGCCGCCGTACTGGAGGTACTCGGTGAGGATGTCCGGGGTGTTGACGAAGAAATTGGGCCGGAAGTACGCCGGGGACTCGTGGCTGACCTCGTGGAAGTACTCCTCGATTTCCTTCTTGGTGTTTCGCCACGTGAAGTACGTGTAGGACTGTTGGAAGCCGGCCCTGCCCAGTGCGTGCATCATCGCGGGGCGGGTGAAGGCTTCAGCCAGGAACACCACGCCGGGAACCGTTTTGTTAACTTCGGCAATGAGCCATTCCCAGAACCACACGGGTTTGGTGTGTGGGTTATCGACGCGGAAAATCTTTACCCCGTGACTGACCCACAACAACACAATCCGCAGAATTTCGTTGGAAAGCCCCTCGGGGTCATTATCGAAATTGAGCGGGTAAATGTCCTGGTACTTCTTGGGCGGATTTTCGGCGTAGGCAATGCTGCCGTCAACACGGGTGGTGAACCATTCGGGGTGCGCTGCCACCCAGGGGTGGTCCGGCGCCGCCTGCAGCGCCAGGTCCAGCGCCACTTCCAGGCCCAGCTCATTGGCCCGGGCCACGAAGGCGTCAAAGTCCTCGAAGGAGCCGAGGTCCGGATGGATGGCGTCGTGTCCGCCCTCGGCGGCGCCGATGGCCCACGGGGAGCCGGGATCGTGCGGGCCGGCCACAAGGGTGTTGTTGGGGCCCTTCCGGTGCTGCACGCCGATCGGGTGGATGGGCGGCATGTAGATGACGTCGAAGCCCATGCCGGCTACGGCGTCGAGCCGGCGGGCGGCGGTGCGGAAGTTGCCGGACGTCCAGGCGCCGGTGTTGTGGTCCTTGACGGCGCCCTCGGACCGCGGGAAGAACTCGTACCAGGAGCCGCGGCCGGCGCGGTCGCGCTCCACCAGGAGGGGGTGCTTTTCGGAAACGGTGACCAGTTCCCGGATGGGCTGGTGCGCCACAACCCCGGCAACATCGTGGCCGAACCCGGCGCCGAGGCGTTCCTCGGTGCTGAGGGACTGATCAGCCAGTTTGTTGGCGGCGTCGCGCAGGACGCCCCTGTCCCATTCGCTCCGGAAGTCCTCTGCGGACGCTTCCCGCAGCAGTGCGGCACCTTCGGCGAGCATGAGCTCGACGTCGATGCCCGCGGCAATCTTCACCTCAGCGTTGTGGTGCCACGTGCCGTAGCGGTCATGCCACGCCTCAATGACGAATGACCAGTTGCCCGGTTCCGACGGCGTGAGGATGCCTTCCCAGCGGTCGGTTCCCATGCCCCGTTCCCCGCGTGGGGCCGCCAGCCGAACGCGCTGGCGCTCGGCACCGGACGGATCCAGCAGCACGGCGCTGACGCCAAGCTGGTCATGGCCTTCACGGAACGAGGTGGCACCCACGACGATTCCTTCGCCGGGCAGCGCCTTGGCGGGAAACTTCCCGCCTTCGACGACTGGCTGAACGGCAGTGATCGGAAAACGTCCGAACCGGAGTCCGTCGGTGATCTGGCCCTTGGGCATTTTCTTTGATGCGGCACTGGTTACTGAGTTAGTCGTCACAGGCTCGACGTTAGCGAGAAATGGCGAAGATTGCTAAGCCTGCGCACTGTATTTTGTTGCGCCGCGCTTCATGTGCTTCGCGTCCCCTGTCATTTACGCAAAAGAAACCTAAAGCTGGTTACAGCCGCGGGGGTTGTCCGTTAGTGTGACGCAGGTGAAGGCAATCCGCAGGTTTACGGTCCGTACAGTCCTCCCAGAACCCATCCGGCCCCTGGCCCGGCTGGCCAGCAATTTGCGCTGGTCCTGGCACCGCCCCACCCGCGAACTTTTCGCGGGCCTTAACCCCGCGCTGTGGCAGGAAAGTGGACAGGACCCGGTGGGCTTCCTGGGCATGGTCAGCCGCGAGGAGTTCCAGCAGCTGGCTGCCAACCAGGCAGTGGTGGAGAAGGTGCGGGCGGCCGAGGCGGACCTTATCCGCTATCTTGAAGAGCCCCGGTGGTACCAGGGACTCGGACCGGACGCTCCTGCCTCCATCGCCTATTTTTCGCCTGAATTCGGCATCACCGAAGTCCTCCCGCAGTACTCCGGCGGCCTCGGCATCCTGGCCGGCGACCACCTGAAGGCGGCCTCAGACCTTGGAGTTCCGCTGATCGGCGTGGGCCTGCTGTACCAGGCAGGCTACTTCAAGCAGTCCCTCTCCCGGGATGCGTGGCAGCAGGAAACCTACCCCGTGCTGGATCCTGACGGTCTGCCCCTCACACTGCTCCGCGAGCCCTCCCCGGACGGCAACGGCAAGCCCGTCCAGGTCTCCCTGCCGCTCCCCAACGGCCGGCGCCTGCTGGCACACATCTGGCGCGCCGACGTCGGACGCGTCCCCCTCCTGCTCCTCGACTCCAACGTCCCGGGCAACGACGACGCCGCCCGCAGCGTCACCGACCGGCTCTACGGCGGCGGTGGTGACCACCGGCTCCAGCAGGAACTGCTGCTGGGCATGGGCGGCGTGAAGGCGCTGCGGGCGTTCCAGAAGCTGACCGGCACGGCGGCTCCGGAAGTGTTCCACACCAACGAAGGCCACGCGGGCTTCCTGGGCATCGAACGTATCCAGGAGCTCATGTCCGGTGAGCAGGCACTGACGTTCGATGAAGCCCTCACGGCGGGGCGTGCTTCCACCGTCTTTACCACCCACACCCCGGTGCCCGCGGGCATCGACAGGTTCGAGATTGCCCAGATCAGCCACTTCTTCCAGGCCGGACTGGCGCCCGACGTGCCGGTGGACCGGATCCTCGAGTTGGGCCGCGAGAACTACGCGGACGGCAACCCGTCCGTCTTCAACATGGCTGTGATGGGCCTGCGCCTGGCACAGCGGGCCAACGGTGTGGCCAAGCTCCACGGCGAGGTGTCCCGCGGAATGTTCTCGGCACTGTGGCCCGGCTTCGACCACTCCGAGGTGCCCATCACCTCGGTAACCAACGGCGTGCACGTGCCCACCTGGGTGGACAGCCGGATCTCCCAGCTGGCCCGGGACCAGTTCGGCAGCGAAGCGGAGGCCAACGGCCGCTGGGACCTGGCCTACAACGTCAGCGACGCCGACGTCTGGGCGCTCCGGCGTGAGCTGCGTTCGGCCCTGGTGGACGACGTCCGCCGTCGCCTGCGTGCCGCATGGAAGAAGCGTGGCGCCGCCGATGCCGAACTGGGCTGGACCGAACACGTCCTGGACCCGGACGTACTCACCATCGGCTTTGCCCGCCGCGTTCCCACGTACAAGCGCCTGACGCTGATGCTGCGCGAACCGGAGCGGCTGAAGGCGCTGCTGCTGCACAAGGACCACCCCATCCAGCTGGTCATTGCCGGCAAGTCCCACCCGGCCGATGACGCCGGCAAGAAGATGATTCAGGACCTGGTCCGGTTCACCGACGATCCCGAGGTCCGCCACAGGATCGCATTCCTGCCGAACTACGACATCGCCATGGCGCGGACCCTGTTCCCCGGCTGCGACGTCTGGCTGAACAACCCGCTCCGGCCCCTGGAGGCCTGCGGCACGTCAGGCATGAAGGCCGCCCTGAACGGCTCGCTGAACCTGTCCGTCCTGGACGGCTGGTGGGACGAGATGTACGACGGCGAGAACGGCTGGGCCATTCCGACTGCCAACAACGGCGCATCCCCCGAAGAGCGCGACGACATCGAGGCAGCAGCCCTGTACGAGCTGCTCGAAAGCCAGGTGGCGCCGAGGTTCTACGGCAGCACGGTGTCGGCGGCCGCCGGGGCTGCGGGACCGTCGACGTCGGCGGCCGAGCGGGTGCCTACGCACTGGGTGTCCATGATCAAGCACACCCTGTCCCACCTGGGCCCGGCGGTTTCGGCTGAGCGCATGCTCCGCGACTACGTCAACATCCTCTACCGCCCCGCGGCCGAGGCAGGCCGCAGCGCCAGTGCCACGGGCTACTCCCAGGCCCGGTCGCTGGCATCGTGGACCGCGAAGGTGCGCTCGGCCTGGCCGCAGGTGCATGTGGAGCATGTGGACTCGGTGGGCGTCTCCGAGGATCCGCAGATCGGCGATACCCTCCAGGTCAACGCGTACGTGGCCCTCAGCGGCCTGACCCCCGAGGACGTCTGCGTGGAGGTGGCTTACGGCAGGGCCGAGGAAAGCGACACCCTGACGGACATCACCATCATGGAACTGCAGGTGAAGGAGGACCTGGGCAATGGCCGCCACCTCTTCAGCGGATCCCTGGTGATCGACAGGTCAGGGCCGTTCGGCTACACCGTCCGCGTCCTGCCCCGGCATGAAGGACTCGCCTCGAAGGCCGAACTGGGGCTGATCGTGAACGCCTAGTATTCAGGCCATCCAGGCCGGCCGAGAATCAAACAGGAGGGGAAGCCCATGGGCTTTCCCTCCTGTTTTGATGCTCAGAGGAGAACGGCGGTGACCGCCAGGTCCTTTCCGGCGTACCGCTCGGCGTCCTGCAGGATTTCGCAGAGGATGCCGAACGACCTGTCAGAGCGGAACGGTGCCGCCACCTGCCAGAGGACAGTGACGGGCGGGTTGCCGTTGCCCGCAATGCTGTCCGCGAAGTCATGCAGCGAATCGTTCAGCGCGTCGAGGTTAAGCCCGTAGTGCTCGGGGAAGCTCAGGACCTCGCCAAAAGTTTCCAGGACCGCGCGTTTGCTGTCCGCCGGAGGGATGACCAGGCTGCGGCGGCCGGCGTCCGCCACCTGTTCCTGCAGTTCCTCGAGAGTCCAGGTGTCGCCGGAGTAGATCTTCATGGTGCTGCTAACTGCCTTCCGTAATGAACGAGAACGATTCGTAGTGGTCGCCGGTGTAGTACTTTTCGCCGTCCGCACCGGCAACGATCCTGCGGGCGCCGCGGTCTGACTCGCCTGGCGTGGGCACCGTGTACTCGCGGTAGTAACCGCGGTCCCGGCGGGGCAGGATCCCTTCGAAGTTGCCGAAGGCCTGGTCATCCTGGCTGTAGCGGTAAGGGCCGCCTGCTCGGATCAGTGCCAGGACCCGGCGCCCTTCGGCCGGAAGCTGGGATTCCCTGATGGCCGGCAGGGCGGAGGGGTTCTTTCGGGCAGGCGCCGGCGCCGGCCGGGACTGTGCCGGGGACGCGGACGCTGATGCCGCCGCCGCGCCGGTGGTGGGCGCCGTCGTCGTGCCCTCCGTCAACTGGCCCAGGACGCCCTGGCCGCCGAAGACAAGCACTGCCACCACCACGAGGGCGGCAAGCAGCAGAGGCAGGATCTTGCGGTTGCGCATGGTCGGATATCCCGGGCTAGGCGTTGCGGTAAATGCTGATGGAGTTGGCCTCCACCAGGTCCTTTTCACCCGAAGCCACCAGGCCCCCCTGCCGCAGTTCGTGCAGCGGGGAGGTGGTGAGCCGCAGTTCGAACATGCGGGGGCCCGTGCCTTCCGCAGCCAGCGGAGGAAGGGTGATGGTGACGTCCGAGCCGGTTCCGTTCACCACTACCAGGCCAGCCAGCTCACCGTCGTCGGACCCCAGGAGCAACTGCATCACTCGGTGCTGCGGATCGTTCCAGCGTTCCATGGACATCGGTTGGCCGTTGTGGTCGTACCAGTACAGGTAGGACTGCTCGTCCCGGACCGGGAAGTGGTGCGGCTGCGCCGCCAGGAACTCCTTGCGGAGCCGGATGTACCGCTTGGTGCTGCGGAGCATCTCATGCGATTCCGGGGTACGCGTCCAGTCCACCCAGGTCAGTGCGTTGTCCTGGCAGTAGGCGTTGTTGTTCCCTTGCTGGGTGCGTGCCAGTTCGTCGCCGGCGGTAATCATGGGAATGCCGAGGGAGATCATCAGCGACGCCATCATGTTCCGGCGGGACTGGGCGCGCCTGGCAAGGATCTCGCCGTCCTCGGTGGGCCCCTCCACACCGTGGTTATAGCTTCGGTTGTCGCCGTGCCCGTCGCGGTTCTGTTCGCCGTTGGCCTCGTTGTGTTTCCTGTCGTAGGACACAAGGTCGTTCAGAGTGAAGCCGTCGTGGGCGGTCACGTAGTTCACTGACGCGAGGCGGGACCGGCCCGAGCCTTCGAACAGGGCAGCGGAACCCGACAGCGCGTCGGCCAGTTTTGCCACCGAGCCGCCCTGTCCACCGGACTCCAGTGCTGCCCGGTCGGCGAGCCAGAAGGACCGGACGGAATCCCGGAAGTGGTCGTTCCAGTCAACCCAGCCCATGGGGAAGCGGCCCGTCTGCCACCCGCCATAGCCAACGTCCCACGGTTCGGCGATGAGCTTGGTGTCGGACAGGACAGGGTCAGCGGCGACGGCCACCAGGAAGGGGTGCCGGGGATCGAATTCGTTGTCGCCGTTCCGGCACAGGGTCACGGCCAGGTCGAAGCGGAACCCATCAATGTGGAATTCGTCCACCCAGTACCGCAGCGAGTCGAGGACCAGCTGGATAACCCGGGGCTCGGCAAAGTTGAGGCTGTTTCCGCACCCGGTGGTGTCCAGGTACTTCCCGTGGCCGTCCGTTCGGTAGTAGCGGTCCTCCCCCAGCCCGCGGAAGCTGATGGTCTGCCCGTCCGCGCCGCCCTCCGCGGTGTGGTTGTAGACAACATCCAGGATGACTTCCAGTCCTGCCTCATGGAAGGCCTTGACCATGGCCTTGAACTCGTTCTGGACTGCCTGCGGACCGGCATCCTGGGCCGCGCCCGTAGCATAGCCGGGGTGCAGGGCGAAGAAGGCCGCAGTGTTGTAGCCCCAGTAATTCGTCAGGCCCAGATCCTGCAGGTGCGGTTCGTCCAGGTGGAAATGGACCGGCAGTAGCTGCACAGACGTGACGCCAAGTCCTTTGAGGTGCTCAAGGACTGCCGGGTGCGCCATCCCCGCGTAGGTCCCGCGGAGTTCTTCGGGGACATCGGGGTGGAGCATGGTCTGTCCGCGGACATGTGCCTCGTAGATGATGGTGTTCCGCCACGGCAGCCGCAGCCGGCTGTCCTGTCCCCAGTCAAAGTCGCCGGCCGTGCGTGCGCTGGTGAGGAGGCCGTCGCGCAGATCCACGGCCCGGCCATACGGATCGAGCAGCGGGCGGCTGCCGTCCTCGTCCAGCCCGTCGGCCGGTACCGCCACAGGCAGCGACTGCTCGCCGGAGGCAGGGCGGAAGCCATAGCGGGAACCCGGAGGCAGGTCCTCGACGATGCCGTGGTGGACGCCGTGGGTAACGTTCGGCAGCGGCTGGACGCGCCATTCACCGCCCGGGGGCTGGTACACGATTTCCAGGCTGGGCACACCGGGGGCATAGCAGGCAACGTTCGCCCGGCCCGTGTCCCCCGGGCCCGAGCCGTCTGAATCGGCGCGCGGGACGCTGACACCGAGGGGAACCGCCGTGGAGGCGTCCATGGTGGAGGCTGTGTCGAAGAGCGGCATGACCATTAGCTAAATAGTAGCCGCCGGTGGCCACTGGCCTGCGCCACCGTCACATGACGCCCGGGGCCGGGGTCCCCGGGCCGGCCCCGGGACGGAAGGACCCCGCCGGAAGGACCCCGTCCGGCAGGACCCCGGACTGACTATTTGGTTGCGCGCTGGCGGGAGACCTCGTACAGCGTGATGCCCACCGCCATGGACGCGTTGAGCGATTCCATGGCCGAGTCGATGGGGATGGAGACGATCTGGTCGCAGTTTTCGCGGACCAGCCGGCTTAGGCCCTTGCCTTCGGAACCCACCACGATGCACACCGGTTCGGTGGCAAGGCTCAGGTCCGGCAGCGACACGTCTCCGTCGCCGTCCAGGCCCAGGACAAAGATGCCCATGTTCTTGAACTGCTTGAGGGCGCTGTTGAGGTTTGACGCCCGGGCCACCGGCACGCGGACCGCGGCGCCGGCGCTCGTCTTCCACGCCGAGGCGGTGACGCCAACTGAGCGGCGCTCCGGAACAATCACGCCGTGGCCGCTGAAAGCAGAGACGGAGCGGATGATGGCGCCGAGGTTGCGGGGATCGGTAATGCCGTCCAGTGCCACGAACAGGGGCGCGTTGCTGACATGCCCCTTCTTCCACTTCTCCACGGTTTCCTCGGCGAGCTCATAGGCGTCGGCGTAATCGTAGGGCGGGATCTGCAGGACGAGGCCCTGGTGGACGGCGTCGTCGGTCATCCGGTCCAGTTCAGGCTTGCCGGTTTCCAGCAGCGGAATGCCGCGTTCGGCCGCCAGCTTGAGGGACTCCTTGACGCGGTCATCCATTTCGATCCGGATGGCGACGTGCAGCGCCTTCGCAGGAATGCCGGCGCGGAGGGCTTCCACCACCGAGTTGCGCCCGGTAACGACTTCCTCGGTGGCGCGGCCCTTGGGGCCGGACTTCCCGGCGCCGGCGCTGCGGGCACCCGGGTTGCGCTTGGCGGCCGAGCGCTCAGCGAGCTGCTTGGACTTATGTGCCTTGTGGTAGGGACGGTCCTCCGCCTTGGGCGTGGGGCCCTTGCCTTCCAGGGCCTTGCGGCCATGGCCACCGGTCCCGATGGTTGGGCCCTTCTTCGCTTTAACCGATCGGCGACCATTGTTGGCCATGATGTTCCACCCTTGATTGTGTTGACTGAGTCCGGCTACCAGTCTACTGACCGAAGAAAAATCGGGTTCCCGGGCTTTTAGGTCCCGGCGCTCAATCCCGTTTCAGGCTCCACGTGGCACCGTCCGGACCGTCCTCCACCACCACGCCGGCCTCATTGAGCGCGTCTCGGATGGCATCGGACGCTGCCCAGTCCTTCCCCGCGCGGGCTGTGGCACGGGCAGCAAGCTGCGCCTCCACCAGGACAGCCAGTGCTTCGGCTTCGCGGGTGTTGGCCTTTTCCGAGCCGGCGACGGCATTGAGCCCCAGCACGTCGGTCATGATGACGACGGCGTACATCGCCTTCCGGGCGGAGTCGTCGTCGCTGTCGGCGAGGGCAGTGTTTCCTGCCCGCACCGTCTCATGCAGTGCCGCCAGGGCGCGGGGGACGTTCAGGTCGTCGTCCATCGCGGCGCAAAAGGCCTCAACGCTGCCCGTTGAGGGGCCGTACTCCCCTGCCACGAAGCCGAAATCGCTGCCGAAGCGCGCCACGGCCTTCGCCAGGAACCCATCGATGCGTTCGACGGCGGCGGCGGCCTCCTGCAGGGATGTGGGGCGGTAGTCCAGGATCGACCGGTAGTGGGCCTGGCCGAGGTAGTACCGCACCACGCGGGGCGAGGCGAGTTTCAGCATTTCGCCGGGGCTGATGGTGTTTCCTATGGACTTGGACATTTTTTCACCCTCGTAGGTGACCATGCCGTTGTGCATCCAGAAGTTGGCGAACCCGTGGCCGGCGGCCTGCGACTGCGCCATCTCGTTTTCGTGGTGCGGGAACCGCAGGTCCAGGCCGCCGCCGTGGATGTCGAATTCGGTGCCAAGGTACTTGGTCACCATCGCCGAGCATTCCAGGTGCCAGCCGGGGCGGCCGGCACCCCAGGGCGACGCCCAGCTGGCGGTGGCAGGTTCGCCCTCCTTGGAACCCTTCCACAGCGCGAAGTCGCGGGGGTCCCGCTTACCCCGGGGGTCGGCGTCGGCTGCCGCCTGCATGTCATCAATGTTCTGCCGCGTCAGGGCACCGTATTTGCTCCAGGAACGCACGTCGAAGTACACATCGCCGGAATCATCGAGCGCCGGGTAGGCGTGGCCGCGGTCGATCAATTGCTGGATCAGGGCGTGCATTTCCGGGATGTGGCCAGTGGCCCTGGGTTCATAGGTGGGGCGGGAGACCCCCAGGGCGTCGTAGGCCTTGAGGAATTCCTGCTCGTAGCGGTAGGCCAGCGCCCACCATTCCTCGCCCGGAACCTCGCCCGGTTCGGGCTGGAAACCGGAGGCGAAGG
Source organism: Pseudarthrobacter sp. 1G09 (assembly GCF_050038305.1). Taxonomy (NCBI): domain Bacteria; kingdom Bacillati; phylum Actinomycetota; class Actinomycetes; order Micrococcales; family Micrococcaceae; genus Pseudarthrobacter; species Pseudarthrobacter sp. 1G09. The sequence continues at coordinate 1,030,802 of NZ_CP188306.1, read as the reverse complement.
ATGCCTCTGACTTGGCGAGGATTTTGTCGTCGATGTCCGTGACGTTGCGGACCACCGTGACCCGCAGCCCGCGATGGGTCAGCCAGCGGGTCAACTGGTCGAACGCGATGGCGGAACGGATGTGGCCCACGTGGGGCATCCCCTGCACGGTGGCCCCGCAGTAGTAGAGGCTGGCCCTTCCGGCTACGAGGGGGACGAAGTTCCGGACTTCGGCGGAGGCAGTGTCATAGAAGCGCAGGGTCACCGCTCCAGATTAGCCGATGCAGATTATCCGGTTGATCCGGAACTGCGCGGGTACACCAAGGCGGTGGCCACAGCGGAGATCCCTTCGCCGCGGCCCGTGAATCCGAGGCCGTCGCTGGTGGTGGCAGTGACGCTGACCGGGGCGCCGGCAGCGTCAGAGAGGACCTGCTGCGATTCCTCGCGGCGGGGACCGAACTTGGGACGGTTCGCCACGAACTGGACCGCGATGTTGCCGATCTCAAAGCCTGCCGCCCGGACGATCCGCGCAGCCTCAGCGAGCAGGGTTACCCCCGATGCGCCAGCGAACTCAGGCCGGTCGGTGCCGAAATGGGTTCCGAGGTCACCGACGCCGGCGGCTGAGAACAGCGCATCGGCGGCGGCGTGGGCTACCGGGTCGCCGTCCGAGTGTCCGGCAAGGCCGCGCTCGCCCGGCCAGAGGAGGCCGCCCACCCAGAGTTGGCGCGCTTCCCCCTCCGCGGCGAAAGCGTGGACGTCCAGCCCAATGCCCGTGCGGGGAATGATCATGCCCTCCCCGCTCATCCCTCCACCCACCGGGCTCCGAGGGGACCTTCCAGGAGCCCTTCGGCGAAGATGAGGTCCAAGGGCGTGGTGATCTTCAGTGACTGGGTGGAACCACGCACCACGTAGACGTCGGTACCGGCCATCTCGACGAGCATCGCATCATCAGTGACTGCGGCGGCTTCCGCCGGTTCCAGCGCCTGCGCTCCTTGGTGGGCGCGGCGCAGGGTTTCCGCGCGGAAGCCCTGCGGCGTTTGTACGGCGCGGAGGTTTTCGCGTGCCGCGGTCCCGGCCACCATTTCGGGCGCGACGGCGTGGTCCCCGGCGGGCGTGGGCGTCACGGTCTTGACGGTGTCCACCACGGGTACGGCAGGGATGACAGCCTCGGCCCCGGCCGCGAGTGCGTCGACGACGCGGTGGAAGACCCCTTCCGGGGTGAGCGCCCTGGCGGCATCGTGCACCAGGACAGCGTCGATTCCGTCCATCAGGGCACCGATGCCCTGCCGGACCGAGTCCGCGCGGGTGGGGCCGCCGTCGACGACGGTCAGGAGCGGCCCGCCGTCGGCCAGTTCTTCCCGGAAGGCGTCGCAGAGGGCGCGCAGTCCGTCGTCGCCTTCCGGCAGGACCACGCAGACCTGGGTGGACACGCCGGATGCGACGATGCCCCGAAGGGCATGCATCAGGATGGTTTCGCCGCCCAGGGGCACGGCTGCTTTGGGCATGCCGTAGCCGAGCCGCTGGCCCGAACCTGCAGCCACCAGGATCACCGCGGTGACCGGGCGGGTTGGTGTTTCGCTCATGCGGACTAGCCTACGTCCCGCGTGCCTGATGCGTCCTGACGCAGTCACCGGGGACTCCCGGGGGTGTTTTTGGGCAAAAAGAAACCCCGGCCGCACTTCCGTGCTGCCGGGGCTCAATTCTTAGGAAGCCAGGACCTCGTCGAGAACGCTTGCTGCCTTCTCCTCGTCGGTCTTTTCGGCCAGCGCCAGTTCTGAGATCAGAATCTGCCGTGCCTTGGCCAGCATTCGCTTTTCGCCTGCGGAAAGGCCCCGGTCGTGATCCCGGCGCCAAAGATCGCGGACGACCTCTGCCACCTTGATGACGTCACCGGAAGCAAGCTTCTCCAGATTTGCCTTGTACCTGCGCGACCAGTTGGTGGGCTCTTCGGTGAACTCGGCACGGAGCACATCGAACACGTGCTCCAGGCCTTCCTTGCCCACTACGTCCCGGACCCCAACAAGGTCAACGTTTTCTGCTGGAACTTCAATGGTCAGATCACCCTGAGCCACCTTGAGCTTGAGATACATTTTCTCTTCGCCCTTGATGGTGCGCATCTTGATTTCTTCAATCTTCGCAGCACCGTGGTGAGGGTAAACTACTGTCTCGCCGACCTCAAATACCATGTGGACATTTCCCCTTTCCCGGAGACAAGTTTATCACGATTCAGGCATATGACCGGCCGCGGAAAGAGCCCCCAACCGCAGAAATACGCGGAAAATCGGCCCAATCGACCCCCTCCACCCCCTTGACGAACGCAGATAATAGTGCATCGCGCAGGCGCTGCCAAGGATGATGTGACGCTCTCGAATCCGCGTTTGAGGCCCTTTGCGGATAGGCTGTGGGCTGAATAATGTTTCAAGACTCTCAAGGAGTGCGTGACGTGCGTTTCACTGCGATGAACCGGGCCCGGCGGGGCAAGCTGGCACTGACGGCCGCCGTTGTAGGCATGGGCCTGCTGACCACGGGCTGCGGCTACATCACGCCCCAGCAGACAAACCATCAGTACTCCGCTTCGGACGGCATCCGTGCCGACCTTGGCCCGCTGAAGCTCCGGAACATCCTCATCGTCTCCGCGGGTGAGGACCAGCCGGGCCGCGTCATCGGCGCTGTGTACAACTCCTCGTCCAAGGACGTGAAGCTGACCATGAAGGGCGCCGAGGGATCGCAGACCGAAGTTGCCGTAAAGGCGAACTCGTCCACGCTGCTCAACGACACCACTGACGAAGCCATCCTCAGCACCACCGGCGGCAAGGCCGGTTCGCTGGTTGATGTCCAGGTCAGCGAAGACGGCACCAACGTGAAGAGCACCGTGCGCGTGCCCGTCCTGGACACCACCCTGCCCGAGTACAAGGAATACCTGCCGTCTGGCAGCACGCCGTCGCCGAGCACCTCGGCCACGCCTTCTCCCTCCGCTTCGGAGGGCGCCGCAAGCCACTAGCACGCGGCTGGAGCACTGCAGCAGAACAGCAAAAAGGGAGGGACCGTCCGGTCCCTCCCTTTTTGCTGCCCACCCTTGTCCAGGACTACCAGCGATGCGCATCGAAATGCGGCCAGGACTTACGGCTCGAACTTGTAGCCCAGGCCGCGTACGGTCACCAGGAACCGGGGCGCAGAGGGGTCGGGTTCGATCTTCCCGCGCAGCCGCTTGACGTGGACGTCCAGGGTCTTGGTGTCCCCCACGTAGTCGGAACCCCAGACCCGGTCGATCAGCTGGCCACGGGTCAGCACCCGGCCGGAGTTGCGCAGCAGCATCTCCAGGAGCTCGAACTCCTTCAGCGGAAGCAGCACCTGCTCGCCGTCCACGCTCACCACATGGCGTTCAATGTCCATCCGGACCGGTCCGGCCTGGACGGTGGAGGAAATCAGTTCCTCGGGCTCACCCTGGCGACGCAGCACCGCGCGGACGCGGGCAACCAGTTCGCGTGAGGAATACGGCTTGGTCACGTAATCATCCGCGCCGAGCTCCAGGCCCACCACCTTGTCGATCTCGGAGTCCTTGGCGGTCAGCATGATCACCGGGACGGTTGACCGCTGCCGGAGCTGCCTGCAGACCTCGGTGCCGGACAGGCCGGGAAGCTGGAGGTCCAGCAGCACCAGGTCTGCGCCGTTGCGGTCAAACTCGGTGATGGCATCGAGGCCGTTGTCCACGACCTCCACCTCAAACCCTTCCTTGCCCAGCAAATAGGACAAAGGATCGCTGAACGACTCCTCGTCCTCCACAATCAGAATCCTGCTCAAGCGCTAGCTCCTCGTTCTTTAGCGCCGGCGGCGCGGGGTAGTGGGGTGACGGCGGGCTGTTCGGCCGCCTGTCCTGCCGGCCCCGTTGCCGGGACAGCTGCGGACGGAAGGTCGGTGTCGCCGTCGGGGCCTGCCTCAGGCCCTTCCATCTCAGGAAGCCGGAGCGTGAAGGTGGAACCCTGGCCCGGCTGGGACCACAGCGTCACCTCGCCGCCGTGGTTGGAGGCGACGTGCTTGACGATGCTCAGGCCGAGGCCCGTGCCGCCGGTATGGCGGGACCGGGCGGCATCCACGCGGTAGAACCGTTCAAAGACCCGTTCCTGGTCCTCGGCGCTGAGGCCCTCGCCCTGGTCCGTCACCGAAATGGAAACCAGGCCTTCCTTGGAACGGACGCCGATGCCCACGCGGGTATTTGGCGGTGAGTACCGGATGGCGTTATCGATGAGGTTGCGCAGGGCGGTGACCAGGAGGTCCTGGTCACCGAAGACCTTCTCCTCGGTGCGGCCACCCACCACGATGGTGATGTTCTTGCTTTCGGCCGGCAACTGGGACCGGTCCACAGCCTCGGCGATCACGGCGTTGACGTCAACAGGACCGCCCTGCTGGACCACGCTGGCGCCCTGCAGGCGGGAGAGTTCGATGATGTCCTGCACCAGCGCGGCCAGGCGGCCGGACTCCTTATGCATGCGTTTGGCGAAGCGGCGGACTGCCAGTTCGTCATCGGCCGAGGATTCCAGCGCTTCGGCGAGCAGGGAGATGGCGCCCACGGGCGTCTTCAGTTCATGGGAAACGTTGGCCACGAAGTCGTTGCGGATTTCCTCAGTCCTGGTGATCTCCGTGCGGTCATCGGCCAGGAGAAGGATATATTCCTCACCCAGCATGGCTGCCCGGACCTGGACGATGATGGTTCCCTGCCCCAGCGGGCCGCGGGGCAGCTCAAGCTTCTTTTCGAGGATCACGCCGTCGCGCCGGACCCCCGCCGTCATGTCCAGCAGTTCCCTGTGGACCACCGTGTGGCCGCGGACCAGGCCGTAGGCGTAGGCGGCTGGACTTGCCCGGACCACACCGTCCACGGCGTCCACCACCACAAAAGCGCGTCCGACGACGGCCAGCACCTCGGCGGCACCGTCCGGCAGTCCCGGCTCGTCCCCGTCCATGTCCAGCAGCTGACGCTGCTTTTCGCTGACCCGGTACGCGAGCACACCGAACGTGCCCAGCGCCAGGCCGACGAGGCCCGCGATCAGGCCGATGAACATTGGATCCACAGGTCCACCTTATGCTCTTGCCGATGGCCTGACGGCGCGTCCGGGCCCCCTGCGCCCACGGTTCAACTAACGTTCACCTGCAAGGGATCAACCGTTCACCGGATGCTGGCAGAGTATCCAGTTGGACTGCCGAATGGCGACACGATTCCTGCTGCCCTCGTGCGGGCGTGCGGGAGTTCCAAGGAAAGGACGCCGACGTGCGTAAGGTTTTTCAGGAAGAACTCACCCAGGTCGGTGACCAGCTGGTGGAGATCTCCCGGCTGGTCAGCGAAGCGATAGACAAGGCCACCACATCATTCGAGGTGGCGGACGTCGACCTCGCCCAGGACGTCATTGCCGCCGATGCGCGGATCGACTTCCTGCAGAACAGCCTCGACGAGCGGGCCATCGACATCCTCGCCCTCCAGGGCCCGGTGGCCAGCGACCTGCGCATGATCGTGGGATCACTGCGGATGAGCGCCTCCCTCGAGCGGATGGGTGACCTCGCCCGGCACATCGCGCAGTTGGCGCGCCTCCGTTTCCCCTCCACCGTGATCCCGGCTTCGATGACCGGAACGTTCAAGCAGATGGCGGAGCTGGACCAGGTCATCGCAGACAAGCTGGCCGTCCTCCTGGAGACCCGTGACCTGGAGGTGGCCCGGGACATCATGAAGGCCAACACCGCCATCAACGACCTGCACCTCAGCGTGTTCAAGGCCATCGCCGCACCTGAGTGGGCCGAGTCGCCGGCCACCACGGTGGACGTGGCACTGGCCAGCCGCTACTTCGAGCGTTTCGCCGACCACGGTGTTTCCGTTGCCCAGAAGGTCAGCTACCTGGTGACCGGCGCCTGGCAGCCGAACGCCACCGAACACATCTGAGCCCCGGCTCCCCCACGTACATACGACGGCGGGCTGGTCACCTAAGGTGACCAGCCCGCCGTCGTCGTTTCACCTTTGACGCAGCGCGTTCTTCGGCCGGAGTGCGTCTAAGGGTGGGCCCACTTCGTCAGGGAGACGTTGGGGCGAACGACCGAGCACGCGGCGAAGAACCGCGAAGTCTTATTTCTTGCCCTGGTTGGCTACGGCCAGGATGGCCTGCTCGGCGGCCTCGGGGTCGAGGTAGGTGCCGCCCGGCTTGACCGGCTGGAAGTCGTCATCCAGCTCGTAGACCAGCGGGATGCCGGTGGGGATGTTGAGGCCGGCGATGGCTTCGTCGCTGATGCCGTCAAGATGCTTGACCAGCGCGCGCAGGGAGTTGCCGTGGGCCGTGACCAGGACGGTCTTGCCCGCCTTCAGGTCAGCCTTGATGTCGGATTCCCAGTACGGCAGGATCCGGACCAGGACGTCCTTCAGGCACTCGGTGCGCGGCAGGGCGTCGCCAAGGTCCGCATAGCGCGGATCGTGTGCCTGGCTGAATTCGCTGTTGTCATCCAGGGGCGGCGGCGGGGTGTCGTAGGAGCGGCGCCATTCCATGAACTGCTCTTCACCGTATTCGGCCAGCGTCTGGGCCTTGTCCTTGCCCTGCAGCGCACCGTAGTGGCGTTCGTTCAGTCGCCAGTCGCGCTTGACCGGGATCCAGCCGCGGTCGGCCTTGTCCAGGGCGATGTTGGCGGTGTTGATGGCCCGCTTCAGCAGGGACGTGTACAGAACGTCGGGGAGGATGTTGTTCTCCACGAGCAGCTCGCCGCCGCGTGCTGCTTCCCCGCGGCCCTGGTCGTTCAGGTCAACGTCCACCCAGCCGGTGAACAGGTTCTTGGCGTTCCATTCGCTGTGGCCGTGGCGCAGCAGAATCAGCTTGTAAGTCATGATTTTCATCCTAGCCGAGCCGTGTTGCCGCCCGCCCAGCGTTACAGGGGCCGGGGATGGAGATCGTCACAAGGCAGCCCGTACTCCAGCTTGCACCTAAGCCTCGGCGGCGGCGATACAGTGGGGCGGTGGTGCAAAAGGCTGAACGGGTGAGTGGCCCCGGGATCACCGGCGGGAAGTTGTCCGGCCGGCAGGGCCGGCCGGTAGGGAACGTCACCCGCGGTACCACCAACCCCAACCGGATGCGGCGGGTTGACCGCTGGCTGGCCGGTCCCCAGGCCTGGCGGCTCCGCCGGGCCACTGACCCCTTGGTGGTGGACCTGGGCTATGGCGCGACGCCGGCCACCGCCGTCGAACTTTTTGAGCGGCTCGCCGCGGTCCGTCCGGACGTCCGGGTCTGCGGGATCGAAATCGAACCGGAACGGGTGCGCGCCGCCCTCCCCCTGCAGCGGCCCGGCCTGAGCTTCCATGTGGGCGGTTTTGAGCTTCCCGTCCCCGGACGCCCCGTCCTGGTCCGGGCCTTCAATGTGCTGCGGCAGTATGAGGAGACCGATGTTGCAGGAATCTGGCGCCTGGTTCAGGGCAGGCTGGCCCCCGGCGGGCTCTTCATTGACGGCACCTGCGACGAGATCGGACGCCGGGTGACGTGGGTGGCCCTGGACGCGGAGCGCCCGCTGTCGCTGAGCATGTCGGTCCGGTTCGGCAGTTTTGACCTGCCCTCCGACGTTGCCGAACGCCTCCCCAAAGCCCTGATCCACCGGAATGTTCCCGGCGAACCGATCCATGCGCTGATGCAGGCGATGGACAAGGCGTGGCTGGAGTGCGCCCCGCTGGCGTCCTTTGGTAACCGGCAGCGCTGGCAGGGTATGTGCAGGTCGTTACGCGACACCGGCTGGCCGGTCCAGGACGGGCCGGGCCGGTGGCGGCTGGGCGAACTGACGGTGGACTGGGAAGCAGTGGCACCGCTGCCGTAAGCCTCATTTGCGAGGCGGCGGACGGCGGGTTCCCTCGGGCCGCACCAGGGTTCCCTGCCTAACAGCCCGGGTGGGCCGGGGTTACCAAGGGCCGTAGGGCCCCATGTTGCGGCTGCCGCCCCGGCCTGCGTCCTTGACTGCAGGGCGGACGTCGGCCAGATAGACCGATGCGGCAACCACGGCGGCGAGGCCGAACAGTCCGAGGGTGCCGAAGATGCCGCCGCTTGCGAAGAGCGAGATGACACCCACCAGCGCGGCGCCGCCGGTCAGGGCGAGCCAAAAGCCCTTGGTCCGCTTGCCGGTCGCCTCAAAGGCGTTGGCTTTGTGGCGCGCGCAGTCTGCCAAGGCCCACAACTCCAGCCCCAGGGCAACGAGGGCAAGGATAAAGAACACTGCCTGTTCCACAGGCCGAATAATCAGTTCACCGTCCACAAGCCCAGCCTAGCCGCCCAACGTGTCCAACGCCTGCTCCAGGTCGGTCCAGAGGTCTTCCACGTTCTCAATGCCGATGCTGAGGCGGACCAGGTTTTCAGGCACGCTGGCCGGCTCCGCGGTGTGCCGCCGCCTGCGTTCGATCAGGGATTCCACGCCGCCCAGCGATGTGGCCGGCAGCCACAGGTTGACTGCCTCAACGGCCTTGTCGGCCGCCGCTGCGCCGTCCAGTCCGCCGGCGGGCGCCACCTGGATGCAGATGATGGAGCCAAAGCCCTTCATCTGTGCCGTGGCCCGTTCGTGCCCGGGATCGTCCGGGAGGCCCGGGAAGCGGATCGATTCGACCCTGGGGTGGGCGCTCAGCCGTTCAGCGAGGACCCTGGCGGACTCCTGGGACTTTTCTATGCGCAGCGCCAGCGTGCGCAGGCCGCGCAGCGCAAGCCAGGCCTCGAAGGGCCCGGCGATCGCTCCGTGGATGGTCCGGTGGTGCAGGAGGGCGGAGCGGATGTCCGCGTTGGAGGTCACCAGGGCGCCCAGGACCACGTCCGAGTGGCCTGCCAGGTACTTGGTCACCGAGTGGAGTACGACGTCGGAGCCCAGGGCGAGCGGCTGCTGCACCAGCGGCGTCGAGAAGGTATTGTCCGCGACCACGATGGCGCCCGACGCGTGCGCGGCTTCTGTCAGCGCAGGAATGTCGGCAATTCCCAGCATGGGGTTGGTGGGGCTTTCCAGCCACAGCATGGCGGCGGCCCTGGCGTCCGGACCGCCCGGGGCGAGGGCCGCTTCGACGGCTCCGGTATCGGCGATGTCCACGGTCCGCAGCTCGATGAACCCCTTCTGGGCCAGTTCCGCGGCCATGACAAGGGTTCCGGAGTAGCTGTGGTTGGGCATCACCAACACTCCGCCGGAGGGGATCAGCGACAACGCGGAGCTGACGGCAGCAAGCCCGGACGCGTAGAGCAGCCCGGGCAGTTCAGCTCCCTCAAGCTGGCCGAGGGCCTCCTCGAACGGGTCCCAGGTGGGGTTGGAATATCTGCCGTAACCACGGTCTCCTGGGCCGAGCGGACCTGTGCCGTAGTACGTGGAGGACAGGACCAGGGGCGGGTTCACCGGCTGGTCCCGTTCCCGCGGCGGGCGGCCCGCGGCCACCACTACGGTTTCGGCGGACAGGCCGGCGGCCTGCTGTTCGGAAAGACTCATGGGGACAGCGTACTGTTCGTCCGCGGACCGCCGGAAAGCCCGCGCGAAGCGTGAGACGGCGTGAAACTGTCCACAAAGCCCATGGCCGGGACACTGATTGTCCCAGCCGATCGGTAGGCTTGAACAGTGAACAAACAGAGTGCCGGACTTTTCATCGCGTTCGAAGGCGGCGACGGCGCCGGCAAGTCCACCCAGGCTGCAAGGCTCGCCGAAGCACTCGAAAGCCGCGGCCTTACAGTCCTCCGGACCCGTGAACCCGGCGGCACTCCCATCGGCGAAAAGCTCCGGTCCCTGGTCCTGGACCACGGCCATGGCCACATCGACGCCCACACGGAAGCACTGATCTTCGCGGCATCAAGGGCCGCCCACGCCGCTCAGGTGATCCGCCCGGCGCTGGAGCGCGGCGACGTTGTGCTGACCGACCGGTATATCGACTCCTCCGTCGCGTACCAGGGAGCCGGCAGGGACCTCGGCGTGGACGCAGTCCGCTCCCTGAACGAATGGGCCACTTCCGGCCTTCAGCCCCACCTCACCATCCTGCTCGATGTGGAACCGGAAGTCGGCAGGACCCGGCGCACAGCGGGGGACGCAACGGAAGACCGCATGGAATCCGAAGCTGACGAGTTCCATGCCCGTATCCGGGACGCCTTCCTTGACCTGGCTGCGGCCCGGCCGGCGTCCTACCTGGTGCTGCCTGCCCGGCTTCCCGTCAACGACATTGCCGCTACGATCCTCAATCGCGTGGTCGGCCTGCTGGAAGCACCAGGCCACGAACCAGCAGGTGCCGCATCCGCTGCCGGCGCGCGCGGCGACGGCACCCCATGACCGTCTGGGATGACCTCCAGGGCCAGCCCGCCGTCGTCGACCAATTGCGCCAGGCTTCCAGCGGCGACGGCCTGACGCACGCGTGGCTGTTCACTGGCCCGCCGGGATCGGGGCGCTCCAACGCCGCCAAAGCCTTCGCGGCCGCCCTGAACTGCGACCAGGAAGACGTGAACCTGCGCGGCTGCGGGCGGTGCCACGCCTGCCTGACCATCCTGGGCGAAACGCATTCGGACGTGACGTTTGTCCGGACGGAAAAGGTCACCATCACCATCGACGAGGCCCGCGACCTGGTGGCCACCGCCGGCAACAGGCCATCCGCCGGACGCTGGCGCATCATCGTGGTTGAGGATGCAGACCGGATGGCCGAGCGAACCACCAACGTCCTGCTCAAGGCCATCGAGGAACCGACGCCGCGGACGGTCTGGATGCTGTGCGCCCCCTCGCCGGCCGACGTCCTGGTCACCATCCGGTCCCGCTGCCGCAGCGTGGCGCTGCGACTGCCGCCCGCGGCCGACGTCGCAGAACTCCTGGTGAAGCGCGACGGCGTCGATCCTGCGGTGGCCGAGCGGGCGGCCCGGGCAGCCCAAAGCCATGTGGGGATCGCCCGCCGGCTGGCGCGGGACCCTGCTGCGCGCGAACGCCGGCTCGAAACTGTCAGGTTTCCGCTGGGCCTGCGGGGTGTCACCGCGGCGGTCATGATGGCGGACAAGCTCGTAAAGATTGCCACCGCCGAGGCAAACAGTTCCAACGAAGAACGCGACGCCGCCGAGAAAGCGGCCTTGCTCGCCACCCTCGGCGCACCTGAATCCGGCACCCTTCCGCCTGCCATGCGGGCGCAGGTCAAGCAGCTGGAGGACGACCAGAAGCGGCGGGCCAAGCGTTCCATTACCGATTCCCTGGACCGCACCCTCACTGACCTGATGTCCTTCTACAGGGACGTCCTGATCATCCAGATGGGGAATGCTGTTGAGCTGGTAAACGTTGAGCTCAGGGGTGAACTGGAGGAATTCGCCTCCCGTTCCACTCCGGAAGTCACGCTCGCCCGGATGGACGCCATCAACAAAGCCCGCGAACGCATCACCACCACGAACGTTGCCCCGCTGTTGGCCATTGAGTCCATGGCAGCCAGCCTGATCCAGCCTTCCAAGGAGACCCGATGACTGCCCGCCCCCTGCCCGTACGCCGACAACCCCTGGTGTTGGCGGCCCGTGCCGCCGGGGCCATGGTCCTTGCCCTGGTGCTGGCGTCCTGCAGCCTCATCAACGGGGGCGACCGCCAGCAGGAAACCGCCACCGCCAAGGCAGATCCCTCCATCGTGGCGTCCGCGCCCGCGGGGCTCGAGAAGTTCTACTCGCAGGAAATCGTGTGGGAGCCATGCGAGGGCCAGTTCCAGTGCGCCAAGGTCACAGTGCCCATGGACTATGCGGCTCCCGACGGCCAAACCATCCAGCTTGCCGCGCTGCGGGCTTCAAGCACTGGCAAGAAGACCGGAAGCCTGCTGGTCAACCCGGGCGGGCCCGGCGCATCCGGGTATGACTTCGTGAAGGACGCGGCAGCCACCCACTTTTCCCAGCCCGTCCGTGACGCCTACGACCTCGTCGGCTTCGACCCCCGCGGCGTTAAGCGGTCCGCTCCGGTGACCTGCATGACGGACGCGGAACGTGATGCGGCAAGGGCCAAGATCTACGACCTTGAGACCGACGCCGGCCTCGCGGCGGCCCGGGCCGACAACAAGGCCATCGCCGAACAGTGCGCTCAGCAGACCGGCCCGTCAATGGCCCACATCGATACCCAGAGCGCAGCCAGGGACCTGGACGTCCTCAGGGCCGTGGTCAACGACACGAAGCTGAACTACCTGGGCTACTCCTACGGGACGTTCCTCGGTTCGACCTATGCGCAGCTGTTCCCGAAGAACGTGGGCCGCATGGTGCTCGATGGTGCGCTGGATCCCTCCATCAGCAATGAGGAACTGACCAGCGGCCAGGCCGTTGCCTTCGAAAAGGCGGTCCGTACCTACGTGGCCAGCTGCCAGCAGCAGAAGGAGTGCCCCCTCACCGGCGGAGTTGACGGCGGCGTCCAGCAGATCCGCGACCTGATCAACGCCGTGGAGCAGCAGCCCCGCACCGCCAAGGACGGCCGGGTGGTCAACGCCAACATGTTCGTCAGCGGCCTCATCACGCCGCTGTACAACGATCAGAGCTGGCCCGCCCTGACCCAGGCCCTGGACGCGGCGATGACCGGAGACGTGAGCCTGATGCTTCGGCTGTCCGACCTCGGTGCAGACCGTTCCACCAACGGAAGCTACACCTCGAATTCGACGTTCGCCTTCAACGCCATCAACTGCCTGGACTACCCCATGGACTCCGATCCTGCGTCCATGCGGGCAGAGCAGCAGCGGCTGATGCAGCAGTCCCCCACCCTGGGTTACTTCTTCGCCTACGGCGGCATCAACTGCGCCGACTGGCCGTACAAGAACGTGCGCACGCCTGAACCCGTCCAGTACACGGGTGAGTCGCCGATCGTGGTCATCGGCACCACCGGTGATCCCGCCACCCCTGTGGAATGGGCGTCGTCGCTGCGGAAACAGCTTGGCAACTCCTCGCTGCTGACGTGGAAAGGCGAGGGCCACACGGCCTACGGCCGGGCCAACAGCTGCCTCGAGGACAAGGTGGACAGCTACCTGGTCAGTGGACAGGTTCCGGCCGACAACACGGTGTGCTGAAGGCCTCACCCGCGGCAGCGCCCGCCATTTTGACCCGGGCGCGGAGACTCCATTACAGTTGACTCTTGCATGAAGCGCCCGGATTCTTCCGGGGATTTCGTGCGGTGCTTCCTTAGCTCAGTCGGTAGAGCGTTTCACTCGTAATGAAAAGGTCATCAGTTCGATTCTGATAGGAAGCTCGGGATAAACCCCCTATTGCCCCTCGTTGGAGGGCTTTGGGGGGTTTTTCGCTGGTTAAGCCCATCTTCGGAACGCTGACGATGGCTTTCTTCCCCGCAAAGTCAGCTGCCCCGACCCGGTTGATGCTCCGACGCCCTTCAGCCCTCAAGGGCCTCGGCGAGCCGGTCCAGGGACTCAGGGACCGCCGCTATCTCCACTTTGCCGTGACCTGTCAGGACGGTCATTGCGTACACCCCAAAGGATCCAATGTATTTACGGTCCTTTCCGCGGACCTTCCACCGCTGCGGAAGCACTGTTTCCACAGTGAGTGTGATGGCGCGCCCTGACGCTTCGAGGCTGTCATAGACCGCTGGCTGAAACTGAAGCGATCCGGCAGCGGGCGTCACAATGCCCTGGTTCCAAATACCACTGAGGGAACCGGGGCGGGACTCCGGATAGCGGATATAGGCCCTGAGCTGGCCATGTTCTTTGAGGCGTGCGTTGGTTTTCCGCAGGTTGCGTATTTGGAACAGCGCCAGAAGCCAGTAGACCAGTGTGTTCATGAAGGCACGGACGGCGGCATCGGCCAAATCCCCCGGTTTAACAACCAGCCACATGGCACCGACGATAAAGAAGAAGACGACGTAGCCGGCCGCAAGAGCCAAATACGGATGCTGCCGAACCCAGTTCTTCATTGCGCCGTCACGCGGCCACCCGGGGCAGCCTGGACGCACCGCAATTCAGGCCTGGACCGGACTGCGTGCTGAGTCGATATCCGCAGCACCGCGACCTGCTTCCGTGAGTCCCCCAACATCATGCGGCCCAGCCTATCCTCCGGCCGGGCCGGCGCCCGGGGGCAGGACACGTAGCGGGGTTCGCGAAAACACGTACCGGTTACTCAGGCGCCGCGGCTGCTGAGGCCATAGCGTGGTGAGCGGAGCCGGCGGCGATGGTGCTTGATGGAGACCAGCACCTCCCCCAGCCGTCGCCGGCCCGCACCATCTTTCGAAGCCGTCCGCATCGAAGATGCCCGGCAGCTTTGCGGAAATTAATCGAAGTTCGATAAGGAATACATCGACAAGGGCATCGACGAACTGGCCAATGCGCCGGTGGAGGGGCTGAAGGGCCTTGCAGAGGACGGCTCTGCGCACCTAGTCCGGCCGCCCCACCACAACCTGGGAAGGACTGTGCGTCACGTAACCCACTGCCCAGGAGAAGAGGGCACGGACTTTCTGTTGGACGCCGGGCAGCAACGCAAGGTGGACGCCCAGCCAGGACAGGAACGCCAGCGGCCCCTGCAGCTGGATGCGCTGGGGGCCCAACTCTGCCACCGCGGCGCCCCGGCCCACCATGGCCATGTACCCCTTGTCTAGGTAACGGAAGGGCTGCCGCGTACCTCCGGTCAGGTCAGCCTGGATGTTTTTTGCGGCCCATTTTCCTGACTGCTGTGCCACGGACCCCAATTGCGGGAGCCGGGCCCCCGCGGCGTCGGTGATGTTGGCAGAGTCTCCCAGGACATAGACGCCCTCCACTCCCGGAGCGGTCAGGTCCGGACGGACGTCGATACGCCCGCCCTTCCCCTGCGTGAGCCCTGATTCGGCGATGATCTTGCCTGTCTGGAGGCCGCCGGCCCAGACAACGATGGGCGCCGGCAGCACAGTACCGTCCGCCAGCGTCACGCCGTCGGGGCGGACCTCGGTAACGCTCTGGCCCATGTGCAGCTGGACGCCCAGCTTCACCAGCCTGTCCCTTGTGTAGGCCTGCGATTTCTTCGAGAACGCCATCAGTACGTTGGGCACCATGTCCACTAGGTGGACATGGCAGCGGGCGGCAAGCTCGGAGGAGAAGTACTTCGGCACGATGTATTTGACGTTTTCGGCGAGGGCGCCGGCCGTCTCCACCCCTGTAGGGCCGCCGCCCACCACCACGACGTCGGCACCCCCGCCGGCTCCCCGGTCCGCCTCGTCGAGGACTTCCGTCAGGGCCGCGCTGAGCCGCGTGGCGTCGGCCACGGAGTAGAGCGGGTAGGCGTGCTTGTCGGCGCCCGGGGTGTTGAAGAAGTTCGGGACAGCGCCCGTGGCGAGGACGAGGATCTGTGCCTGGAACTGCGTGCCGTCGGCAGTGGTGACGGTGCGGGCGGCAGCGTCCACCGAGGTGACTTCTGCCGTGAGGACCCGAACGCCCTTGATGTTGCGGAAAACCGCACGGAGTGGGCGGGCCACTGCGGAGACACCGATTTGCGATGATGCCACCTGGTACAGCAGGGGCTGGAACTGGTGGTAATTGTTTGCATCAATCAGCAGCACCCGGATGCCCTTGCGGCCGAGTTCCTGGGCTGCGGCCTTCCCGGCGAAACCGCCGCCAACCACGATGACCTGATATGTATCGTCCATTCGAGCAACATACCGTGCACGGCGCCGGAGCAACAGGGCTCACCGGCCCCGCCGGCAGTCCGGTCCGCGGCAGCCACCCGCCCGGCACTCCATACCTGTCCGAGCCCGCCCGCCTATGATGGCGGACATGGATGAAGAGGCCCTGGCCGGGATCGCGAACGGGCTGTACGCCTGTCCCCTGGACGACTTCGTAGCGGCCCGGACGGCAGCGGCCAAGGAAGCCGCCGGCCAGGATAAGGGCTTGGGCGCGGCCGTCCGTGGACTGGCCAAACCGTCTGTGGGCGCCTGGGCTGTGAACATGCTCGTCCTGCACCGGCCGGATGTCCTCGACGAACTCACAGACCTCGGCTCGCGCATGCGGGCAGCGCAGGCATCCCTTGATGCCCCCGCCCTTCGCGACCTGGGGCGTGAGCGGCGCACCCTGCTGGCCTCCGCCGTCGACGCCGCCCGCGCTGTTGTCCGCGATCAAGGGCGGCAACTCAGCGACACGATTGCCGGAGATGTCGAGGAAACCCTGCGTGCCCTGACCGGCGATGAAGGAGCCGCAGCCGCCGTCCGCAGCGGCAGGCTCGTGAAGACCCTGTCCGCTGACGGGGTCAGCGCCGCAGACCTGGACGGGACGGTGGCCGTACCCGGCGCCCTCCCCATAACACCGGCTGCCACTCCCCCGGTCCTTGCATCGGTGCCCACGTCAGGGAAGACGGATGCCGACAAGTCACGGCCAGGGAAGAAGCAGCGAACGACGCCGGAGGCCGGGTCCCCGCCCCGGCCCACCAAACCGCGCCTTGAGGCAGTCCGTCAAACGCCGCGGCAGGCGTCACCGCCGCTGTTGGAACGGGCCAGGGCGGCGCTGGAGGCGGCCGAAGAAGAAGCGTCCGAAGCTGCCGGCCATGCCGTGGACCTTCAGGCGGAGGCGGAGCAGACGGCCGGGCAGATTGCCGGGCTGCAGGAGGAAACGGCGGACTTGCGTTCCCGCCTGAAAACGGCCGAGGCCGAGCTGGACCAGTCGAAGAAGCGCCTTGCTGCCATCTCCGCGGAGGCCAAACAGGCAGCGCGGGCGGCGGATAAGGCAGCCAGGGCAGCCGTACTGGCCCAGGAACGGGTCCTGCGGTTGGATCGCCGCGAGGCCGGAACCTGACTCCGAAAGGCCCCAACCCGCTGGGCAGCCAGCCGGCTCAATATGTCCCTATGAGCAGCAGTCCCTATGAGCAGCAGTCCCGTGGGGACTGTCCCCTCACGCGGCTACAGCGGCGAGGGACCGCCGGATACCGACGATCCTGATGGCCACGCCCACCAGGACCAGGCCGATGCCGAAGCCCATCAGCATCCAAATGGGCATGGCAGCGGCGTCGATGCTCCGGTAGCACTCGGCCGCCAGGCCCGTGGTGTGCAATTGGGCATCCGACAGTTCGGCTGCCCCGCTGTGCGGGATCATCGGGCTGCCGCACAACGGCGCCACGGACTTCAGTCCCAGCACCACACTGAGAATCTGCAGGGCGAACCCCACCGCCACCGTCAACATCCAGCCGCGCCGCCGTGCCAGTTCACGATTAATGTGCCTGGTGGCGTTGTCCCGGTCCGGGGAATCGCTAACCTCCATGGTGAAAGCCTAGCCGGAGTTGCGGGGCCGGGCGGCGCCGCCACAACGCCCGTGATGTGCGCCGGGACCACTGTCACAGGGCAACACGCGGGGCTGATTCCGTGGAATGTCAGACCCCGGTTGCACACTGGATTTATGGAAAACACCGTTCAGGAATTTCACGTCACGTACTTCGACGCCGACTGCGGCCGTGCACGCTCTGAGTCCTTCGACACCATGGTGGAGGCGCAGCGTTTCGCCGACCGGCAGTGCTCCAGTGAGGACGGCTGGGCAGTGATCGATGCTGCCAGCGTCGAGCCTGTCCGCGTTGCCGCCTGACCCCACAGGTTTAGGCCGGGCCGGCTATTCGCCACGAGTAGGCCCGTGCAACAGAAGAACCCGCACCGCCTGGGCTGGCCAGGTGGTGCGGGTTCGACATCCCTGTTGAGCAGGACCGCCAGCTAAGGCGGGGGGCTCACTCCGGACAGGTTGGCTTACGCGAAGTCGGAGACTGCCGGGTCGGGGCCGATCCTGCCTTCGCCGCTGGCGGTCCGGTCGAGGGCGTTGATGGCCTCCACGTCCTCGACGTCCAGCGTGACGTCGAGTGCCGCAAAGTTCTCCCGGATCCGGGATTCGGTGACCGACTTCGGGATCACCACGTTGCCAATGGCGAGGTGCCAGGCGATGACAACCTGTGCCGGCGTGGCCTGGTGCTTGGCGGCGATGGCGGCAACGGCTGCGTCTTCCAGGAGCTCGCCGCCCTGGCCCAGAGGTGACCAGGCCTGGGTCAGGATGCCCTTGGAAGCACCAAATTCGCGCAGCTCACGCTGGCTGAAGTACGGGTGGAGCTCGATCTGGTGGATGGCCGGGACCACACCGGTTTCGTCGATGAGCCGCTGCAGCCCGTCAACGGTGAAGTTGGAGACGCCGATGGACTTGACCCGGCCGCGCTTCTGAAGCTCGATCAGCGCCTTCCAGGTGTCGACGTACTTGTCCTGCTTGGGCTGCATCCAGTGGATCAGGTACAGGTCGAGGGTTTCCAGGCCGAGGCGGTCCATGGACTCCTCGAAGGCAGCCAGCGTGGACTCATAGCCCTGATCGGCATTCCACAGCTTGGTGGTGATGAAGATCTGCTCGGGGGTCAGGCCGGAGCTGGCGATCGCGCGCCCCACGCCTGCTTCGTTGCCGTAGATCTTAGCGGTGTCGATGTGGCGGAAGCCAGCTTCGAATGCCTGCCGAACCACCTTCTCAGCCACGCCGTCTTCGACCTGCCACACGCCGTAGCCGAGCTGGGGGATCGTGTTTCCGTCGTTGAAAGTGAGTGTAGGTGAAAGAGTCATGACTTCATCCTGCCAAACGGCGGGCCTCGAAATGACGTGATTCCCGCTCTGTCAGCCAGGCGCTTAACGCGGAAAGTCACCCCCGGCAGCGGGAATAAATTGCGGCTAGGAGGTTTCCCCGGCAAGGTGCCGCTCGGCGTCGGCAACCTGTTCAAAGACGGCTTCCGCGCGCCGGCGCACGGATGCGGCGCCCACCGGGACTGGCCCGACCGCGAGCCGCAGCATGGCGGCAGCCTCGGCTGTGGTGGCCAGCGAGTTGCCGGCTTTGGACAGGGCGCGGTGCACGCCGGACAGTGCGACGGGAATGTCCAGGCCGTCACTGGGCCAGCGGCGCTGGGCTTCAACGCAGACGGCCCGGACACGGTCAAGCAGGGCAGCGAGTTCGTTGGCGATCTCCACCAGCTCGCCGTACAGCTGGTCGTCCTCCACGCCCTCGAGCACCTGGTGGAAGCGGTCCAGTCCCCGGTGGAAGCGGTCGTGCGCGCGGCGCCACAACCCCTTGCCCAGCTCCGCGTCGTCCTTGCGCCCCTGCCTGGCGGCGCTGAAAAAACCCAACCGGAACCTACAGGTACTGTCCGGGACCGTGGTCCGGATCATCGCGCTTGCCTGTGTTGGCCGGCGCACCCGGCCGGGCCGCACCCGCGGGAGCCCGCTCCGGTTCACCGTTTTCCCCAATCACCACACCCGGGGCAATCACGGTTCCGGGGGGCAGCTGGCGCAGCTGCATCTGTGCCGCGGCGTGCTCCCGGGCAGCGTGCTGGGCCGCGATGGCTGTCTGGATTCCATGGAACAGCCCTTCAAGCCAGCCCACCAGCTGTGCCTGGGCAATCCGGAGCTCGGCGTCAGAAGGGGTGTTTTCATCGGAGAAGGGGAGGCTGATGCGGTCCAGTTCCTCCACGAGCTCGGGCGCCAGGCCGTCCTCGAGCTCTTTGATGGACCGCGCGTGGATCTCGGCCAGCCGTTCCCGGGCGGCGTCGTCCAGCGGGGCGGACTTCACTTCTTCCAGGAGCTGGCGGATCATGGTGCCGATCCGCATCACCTTGGCCGGCTCGTCCACCAGGTCCTGCAGGTTGCTGCCCTTGGGCTTGCGGCCATCCCGCGAACCGGCCGGCGCTCCGGCTTCCGCCGGCACTGCGGGTTCGTTGTCGTCAAGGGTGGTTCCTTCGACGGGGAGGTCCTCAGCTGACGGGGTGTCTTTCGGATCGCTCATGCGTTCATACTCTCATGAGCGGTTCCGTTGGAACTTCACCCCATGAACCCGCCCGACGCGGCGTCCGCTAAGGGCTAAATCAGCAGCAGCGGCCCTGCGGGTTGGCGTCCTGCCGGTCGGTCCTGTCGCGCCAGAACTCCCGCTCCGTCAGCGGCGGTCCGCTGTGCCCCGAAGCCCGGTGGTGTTCCAGGTACTTGGCGTACGCATCCGCGCCGAGCACCCCGCTGAGGTACCGTGCGAAACCACGGAACCCGGTGGACAGAACTGCCAGTGGGGCGCTCATCAGTGGTGGCCTGCCCGTTCGAACCGCAGGTTGGCCGGGACCTTCTCCCACTCAGCCAGCAATTCGCGCTCGGCAGCCGTGGGGATGAGACCGGCAGGTGCGAAGACGCGGGACGGCAAGGCCGGGTCCTCGTTGTCCCGCTCCGTGCCAGTACCCCGGTTCCGGAAGGCCTTCACGGTGGCGAGCACCGCCGTCGCGATCACAATGATGCTCAGCACCACGAAGATCACGGACAGCCAGCCCTGGATGGCGGTGTTGCGGACCACGGCTTCCATGGCGGCAACGGTCTTGGCGGTGCCGAATTCCGTCTTGCCGTCCGCCAGGGCCTTGCTGAATGCGGCGTTGTTGGCGAAGTACCCCACAGCGGGTGTGGGCGAGAAGATCTTCTGGTAGCTGGCCGTGATGGTGACCACCGCCGCGAAAGCCAGCGGCAGTGCGACGATCCACAGGTACTTGAAGGTGCCGCGCTTGGCCACGATGGCCAGGCAGACGGAGAGTGCAATAGCGGCCAGCAGCTGGTTGGCGATGCCGAACAGCGGGAACAGGGTGTTGATGCCGCCCAGCGGATCGGTGACGCCCATCAGCAGGACCGCACCCCATGCACCCACCATGATGGCCGTGCAAAGCCAGGCACCCGGACGCCAGGAGGCTTCCTTGAACTTGGGGACGAAGTTGCCGATCGAGTCCTGCAGCATGAACCGGGCCACGCGGGTGCCGGCGTCCACAGCGGTAAGGATGAACAGGGCTTCGAACATGATGGCGAAGTGGTACCAGAAAGACATCATGGCCGTACCGCCGATGAACTGCTGCATGATGTGGGCCAGGCCGACGGCCAGGGTGGGGGCACCGCCGGTGCGGGAGACGATGCTGTGCTCGCCCACGTTCCGCGCTGTCTCAGCGAGCAGCTCGGGGGTGATGTTGACGCCGGCCAGGCCCAAACTGTTGACCCAGGTGGCGGCCGTTTCCACGCTTCCGCCGGTCAGTGCGGCCGGAGCGTTCATGGCAAAGTAGAGGCCGCGGTCGATCGAGATGGCAGCCACCAGCGCCATGATGGCGACGAAGGACTCCATGAGCATGCCGCCGTAACCGATGAACCGGGTCTGCCGCTCCTTCTCAATCAGCTTGGGAGTGGTACCGGAGGAAATCAGGGCATGGAATCCGGACAACGCACCGCAGGCGATGGTGACGAACAGGAACGGGAACAGCGCGCCCGGGAACACGGGGCCGTTCTCCCGGCTGGCGAATTCGCTGAAGGCCGGGACGTTGATCTCCGGCCGGACCACGACAATGGCCAGCGCGAGCATGACGATCACGCCGATCTTCATGAACGTGGACAGGTAGTCACGGGGTGCCAGCAGCAGCCACACGGGAAGGATGGCGGCGATGAAGCCGTAGACGATGAGGCCCCACGCGATGGTCACCTTGTCCAGGGTGAAGACGTCCACGCCCCAGGCGGTTCCGGCAACCATTCCGCCGCCGATGATGGCGGCCATGAGCAGGACGAACCCGATGATGGAAACTTCCATGACCTTGCCCGGCCGAAGGTAGCGCAGGTAGACGCCCATGAAGAGCGCGATGGGGATGGTCATGCCGACGGAGAAGACGCCCCAAGGGCTTTCGCCCAGGGCATTGACGACGACGAGCGCCAGGATCGCGACAATGATCACCATGATCAGCAGGGTGGCAACCAGGGCGGCGGTACCGCCGATGACGCCAAGTTCCTCGCGGGCCATCTGACCCAGCGAACGCCCGCCGCGGCGCATGGAGAAGAACATCACCAGGTAGTCCTGCACGGCCCCGGCCAGGACCACGCCGACGATGATCCAGATGGTGCCGGGCAGGTAGCCCATCTGCGCCGCGATGACCGGGCCCACGAGGGGGCCCGCACCAGCGATGGCTGCGAAATGGTGGCCGAACAGGACGTTCCGGTCCGTCCGGACGTAGTCCTTGCCGTCGGCCTTGTACTCGGCGGGGGTTGCCCGCCGGTCATCGGGCTTGGTGATGAAGCGTTCGATGACCTTGGAGTAGAACCGGTACCCGATCAGGTAGGTGCACACCGAGGCGAAGACGAACCAGATGGCATTGACGGTTTCGCCCCGGACGATGGCGAGCATGAACCATGCCACGCCGCCCAGCAGGGAGATCGCCGCCCAGAGCGCGATCTTTCCCGGGGTCCATTTGCTGTCTTCGGATTCGCGGACGGCCTCGTCCACCGCCGTGGGTGGGAGCGCCGGGTCGGTAGCCACCGCGCCCTCCCGCCCCGATGAACCGGACCTGTTCTCTGGCGCTGTGGCCATGTCTCCTCCTCGAGATTCGTGCGGATCTGCTCTGAGGCACCCTACCGAACCCGGGGGTGCGGGCGGCGACGGTTCTGCCGGGTGCCCGGGGTTATGCGGCAGGCGGCAGGCAATCGGCGACGAACGACGGCGGACGGGCGGCCTGTGAATTCCACGTTAGGCTTCCTTGGCCCCGGCTAAAAGAGGCGCGCCGCGGGAATCGCTTGCGGCCACGCCCCGCGCAGCACACTCTCCGGGGAACAGGATCAGCTGCCGTGCGCCCTTCGGGTCATCGGCAGCGCAGACCTGGTGAAGGCCCAGGCCAGGGCTGATCCGGTCAGCGGGATGGCCACCACCATGGCCGCGAGGGGAAGCCAGGGTACCTCCAGCGATGAACGCATCTCCGTGGAAGCGACGATAAGCACCGCGGGAACCGTCCCGGCCACGGCCCCGAGCACAGCGCCAAGGCCTGAGGTAAAGAGCGCCTGGGACGCCGCCAGGGCCTTCCTCAGCCGCGGCGCCGCCCCCACACCTGCCAGCGTGGCATGGTCCGTCCGGGCATCGGCAAGGGCAAGCCCGGTGGTGATCCCGGCTGCGCTGAACGTGATCAGGGCGCTGATGGCCACGATCAGCCAGCCCATCCATGCCTGGTCTTTGGGGATCCCCGGTTCCACCCAGAATCCCAGGCCGGACTGGCCAACAGCACCCGCCACCGCACCGGTCACCGCGTCCACCTCGGCCGCCGAAGGGGACCGGCTGAGCTGGATGGCCAACCCGGCAGTTTTCGGCGCAAGGCCCAGGCGCCCGGCCGTGGCCGGCGAGACAATGCCGTAGTACGGCACGGCCACCGCAGGTTCCAGGATGACGGCATCCAGGACGGTGCTGGTGACAGCTTCGTGGACGATGGACCCGTCCGGCGACCCGCGCTGGGTGCGCACGTCCAGGCCCTGCAGCTCGGCTTTTCCGTCGCGGACAAAGGCGGGGTTGGTTACCACCATGGCCCCGGCGTCCAGCGCGGCGATGATGACCGCCCCGGCGTCGCGCCCGAACATGGCACGGATATCGTCGGCGCCGCCCACCAGGATGGACCGGTCCGATCCCTGGTCCGAGGCCATGGAGCCGCGGCACCGCCAGTCGTCCGGGTCCACGACGCGCCGTTGGGGCGTGACCGGACATTCCTGGCCTCGTGGCCGGGCCAGGGCGTAGAGGAGACAGTTGGACGTTTCAGTCGCCACGGGCGCGCCGGGATCCGCGCCGTCCCCAAAGCCACAGTTTTCCACCGGCGCTGGGGTAGTGACTGTCCTGGTCCAGGAGACGCTGTCCAGGGCGCCTGAGACGGCTGCCGAGAGCCGCTGCGGGTCGACGGTCACAGCTGGCGCGGCAGTGCCGTCCGCCAGCGGTGGCTGCGCGAGGCTGAGCGGCAAGTACGCCTGGTTCTCCAGTGCGCTCCAGGAATGCGACAGGCGCTGCCCTGCCAGCTGGCTGGATGACAGCACCAGAGCCGCACTTGCCAGGGTGGCGGCGGCAAGAACTGCCGCCACCGCAGGGACGGTCCGGCTCCGGTTCCTGGCGGAGTCCCGCGCCGCCATCCGCAGGGGCAGGGGCATGGCCCGGGTGCGGGATGTCAGGGCTGCGGTCAGCCATCCGGTCAGGAGCACCAGGGCCACCACCGCCAGGACCGCTCCCCCGGCCAGCATCGCGGAAACTGCGGCGGCCTGTTGTGCCCGCTGGTCGGGATCCTTGGCCGAGCTGCCCAGGGCCCAGCCTGCGGCAAGCAGCCCGGCGGCCGCCAGCAGCACAGCCGCCCCGGCGATCGTGCTCCGCCGTCCGCTTGCTGCCGGTGCCCGTCCGGATTTGAGCGCACCCAGGAGTGCCTGCCGGGCAACGAGGTTGGCTGGCGCCAGGGCGGCAAGGATGCAGGCTGCCAAGCCCATCAGCATGGCGAGGGAGGTCAGCAGCGGGTCCGGGTGGACTCCCGCCAGGCGGGCGGAACCGGTGGAACGGACCCACCAGACCACCCCGGCCGCAGCTGCCACGCCGGCAGCGGCGCCGGCCGTGACGGCCAGGGTCCCGAGCCAGAGGCCGCTCGCGGTGACCACTGCACGGATGGTGGGTGCTTCGGCTCCGGACGCCGCAAGAAGGGCGAGTTCACGCACCTGGTGCTTGGCCCCGACGGCGAACGCTGCCCCGGCCAAGAGCCCGACTTCCAGCAGGGCAAGGGCACCCACCACAGCGAAGGTGGCGTACGTGGCTACGGTTTCCGAGGGGACTCCGGCCGCCTTGGCCCCCGGCACTGTCACTTCGCCCGGCGGCGGCGGATCCAGCACCACGCTGCGGGACAGCACACCCACGCCCTTGCTGTTGGCCTCCCTGACCTGCTGCCAGGTCACCGGTTCCGGGCCTGTCACATAGTAGGAGACAGCCTGCGCGGCAGCGGGCCCCGGGACAAATCCTGCGGGCAACTGCCCGGACTGCAGGTACAGCGTGCTGTTGTTATCCGAGGCGTCCGCGTCGCGGATGGTGCCCACGGGGACGAAGGTCCCCGCCGACGTCCTAAATTCCTCGCCAAGTTCCACGTTGAACCGCTCGAGCAGCCCGCGTGAGGCAAGAACCTCTGCACCGTTTGCCGGTGCCCGGCCGTCCAGGAGGGTGAATTTTCCCTCGAAAGCCTCGTGGAGCGCGTCCACCTGCACGCCGTTCAGCGTGACCATCGCCTCCCCCACGGAAGTGGTCAGCTGCAGTTGCCGCAGCGGCAGCACCGCGTAGCCGGACGGGAGCAGCTTTTTCGGGTCTGTGGGAACGAACCCAGGGTCCAGCTCTCCGGTGCTGGAGCGCACGTAGGCGTCATTCATCGGATCCTGGATGGAGTCCCCATTGGGCGTCGGCAAAGCGACGAAGCGTGCCTGGGTGTTGCCCAGTTCGTACCGCACAATTTCCTGCGGTGTCCGCTGCGAACTCTGGTACAGGGTGCCTGCCGCAGTCATCCCGGCCACCGGCAGCATGATCAGCAGGACGATCAGGAAGGACCGGCCCCGGTGCCGGGCAATATCCCGCCGGGCCATCCGGACCGCGATGCGGAAGCTGCTGCGGCCAGCTCCAGGCGCCGCTGCCAGCTCCAGCGGCCGGTGCCGGTGGGGCATCAGAGGCCGGCCTGGGTCAGGAGGAACGTGGGATCGTGCATGGCCGCCGCCTGGTCCACAATCCGGCCGTCGCGCAGGAACACCACCCGGTCCGCCCAGGCTGCGTGCCGCGCTTCATGAGTGACCAGCATGACGGCGGAACCGGCGTCCGCGCGGGAGCGGAGGACCTCCATGACGCCATGGCCGGTGGTGGAGTCCAGCGCACCGGTGGGTTCGTCCGCCAGGATCAGCCGCCGCTGGCCCACGATGGCCCGCGCAATGGCGACGCGCTGCTGCTGGCCGCCGGACATCTGGTCCATGAAGCGGTCCGCGAGTTCCGGGATGCCCACCTGGCGGAGGGCGTCCAGTGCCTGCCGGCCCGCTTTCCTGGCTGCTGTCCCGTCCAGTTCCAGCGGAAGCGCCACGTTCTCGGCCGCGGTCAGTGTGGGAACCAGGTTGAAGTCCTGGAACACGTAGCCCACCGCACGCCGGCGCAGCCTGGCAAGGTCGTTGAGGCCGAGTCCGGCAAGCGGCGTCGACTCCACGAAGACACCGCCCGACGTCGGCCGGTCCAGTCCGCCGGCCAGCGCCAGCAGGGAGGATTTTCCCGAGCCGGAGGGGCCCATGACGGCGACGAACTCGCCCGCTGCGATGGTGAGGTCCACGTCCCTCAACGCGGCGACCGCCGTCGCGCCTTCCCCGAACGTCCTGCTCACCCTGGCCAGTTCAAGGACCTGCTGCGGCCCGCGGACGCTCACCGCCGGTTGTCCGCGTTGAGCGGGGCGGCGTCTTCCGTGACCCCGTTGGACGTTTTGCGCGCGGAACCCTGGCCGGCCGATTGTGCCTGCTGGACCATCCTGGCTTCGCAGAGATCCAGCCAGCGGACCTCGGCCTCGGTCTGGAAGATCAGGGAATCGAGCACCAGCAGCCAGGCGGTGTCTGCGGTGCGCTGGTTGGCGGCGGTGTCCCGGCGGGCCTTGGTGTAGTCCTGCAGTGCCCGGATGGATGCCACCCGCTGGGCCTGGATGATGGCCTGGACATCCACGCCGGGAAGGGTGACGGCGAGCGCCAGCTTGATGGCGAGTTCATTCCTGGGCGGGTTGTTCCGCTCCACGGGGGCGGCGAACCAGCCCTGTACTTCCGCGGCGCCCTCGGCGGTGATGCTGTAGACCACGTGGCCGCCGCCGTCGTCGCCTTCCCTGGCCACCAGGCCGTCGCGCTCCAGCCGGTCCAGGGTGGTGTAGACCTGCCCGATGTTCAGGGGCCAGGTGGCTCCCGTGCGGTTTTCGAACTCGACCCGCAGCTGGTAGCCGTAGCGCGGCTGGTCCTGCAGCAGGGCGAGGAGGCTGTGGCGTATGGACATGGTGCTCCCCCGGGCTTAGTCACTAACCGGTATGCACAGGCCCCCAAGACCTGTGCATACCGCGTATAGCTGAGCCTAGCCCGTGGATGCCGATCAAGCAATACTCAGTATCTATCCGGCGGTCACATCACCAGCAGGACCTTGCCTACATGGTCGCCGCTGTCGAAGTATTCGTGCGCTGCGCTGACCTGGTCAAGCGGGAACGTCTTGGCGACCAGGGGCTGGATCCTGCCGTCCGCCACCATCGGCCAGACGTGGTCCCTGACCTCGTTCAGGATGGCGCCTTTTTCGGCTACCGGCCTGGGGCGAAGAGCGGTGGCCACCACCGCGGCCCGCTTCCTAAGCAGTTCGCCAAGGTCCAGTTCACCCTTGGTGCCGCCCTGCAGGCCAATGACCACCAGGCGCCCGTATTCGGCGAGCGCCTCGACGTTTTGCTTCAGGTACTTGGCGCCCACCACATCGAGGATCACGTCGGCACCCTTGCCGCCGTTCTGCCGGCGGAGGCTTTCCGGGAAGTCCTCCTCCGCGTAGTTGATGGCGATGTCCGCACCCAGGAAGGCCTTGGCTGTGCTGACCTTCTCATCGGTGCCGGCCGTGGTGGCCACCTTCGCGCCGTAGGCTTTGGCCAGCTGAATGGCCATGGTGCCGATCCCGCCGGTGGCGCCATGGATGAGGACGGTTTCCCCGGCCTGCAGCTGGGCCGTCATGACCAGGTTCGAGTAGACCGTGGCAGCCACCTCCGGAAGAGATGCCGCCGTGACCAGGTCAACGCCGTCGGGCAGCCGCAGGACCTGCTCCGCGGGGACGGCAACCTGCTGCGCGTAGCCGCCGCCGGCGAGCAGCGCCACCACTTTGTCGCCCAGGGAGAACGGCTTCCTCACACCCGTACCAAACCCTGCGATGCGGCCGGAAACTTCCAACCCGGGGATCTCCGATGCGCCGGGCGGCGGCGGGTAGAACCCGCGGCGCTGCTGCACGTCAGCACGGTTCAGGCCGGCGGCCACGACGTCGATCAGCACCTCGCCGGGACCGGGCACCGGGGCCTCGACCTCGCGTACCTCGAGTACTTCCGGTCCTCCCGGTTCCGAAATGTAGACGGCTTTCATGGACCACTCCCTGTTCCTGACTCAATACCGGTCCAACCAGTGTGCACCGGGTATGCACTGCGGGCCTGTTTTGTTGCAGGCAAGTGCCTATGAAACACTACTCGTTGAGGAAGGTTGTCCGAGCGGCCGAAGGAGCTGGTCTTGAAAACCAGTGTGCGGTAACCCCGTACCAAGAGTTCGAATCTCTTACCTTCCGCGATCAGGACCCCCGCCCGCCGGCAAAACCGGCAGGCGGGGGTCCTTCGTTTAAGTCCGGACTTCGTTCCGTTGACCGGACCGGGGTGCGTTGGCGGCCTCCTGCGCGCAGGCCTCTTGAACGCTGTCAGTGCATGCACATAGGGTCAGGGTGACCGGCTTCCCCCACTTCCACACACCTTTCCGCACACTGCGACTGGAGACCGTTATGCCAAGCCCCATATCCACCCCCGGCGCCCCTTGCTGGATTGACCTCGTGACCTCCGATGTTGCCGCCGCCCGCTCGTTCTATGGAGAGCTCTTCGGATGGGAATTCGAAACGGGCGACCAGGAGAAGTACGGCGGCTATACCACCGCCAGGAAGAACGGTAAGACAGTTGCCGGGATCATGCAGAAGGATGCAAGCATGGCGGCCATGCCCGACATCTGGTCCACCTACCTGCGGACCGAGGACGCCGCGGCCACCGCCGAAGCCGTCGGCAGCCACGGCGGCCAGGTCTACATGCCTCCCATGGATGTTCCGGAGCAGGGCTTCATGGCAATCTTCGGGGATGCGTCCGGCGCCTCCATCGGCGTCTGGCAGCCCCGGGAGATGAAGGGCTACGAGGTGGTGGCCGAGCCCGGTTCCGCCGCCTGGCATGAATTGCACGCCAAGGACTACGACGCCGCCGTGCGGTTCTACCAGGAGGTCTTCGGCTGGGACACCGAAGTCATGAGTGACTCGCCGGAATTCCGCTACACCACCCTGGGATCGGGCATGTCCGCCCAGGCCGGGATCCTGGACGCTTCCGGATACCTCCCGGCCGAGGTGCCCTCGCACTGGCAGGTCTACTTCGCCGTGGCGGACACGGACGCCAGCATCGCCCAGGCCACCGCCATGGGCGCCACCGTCCTGGACGGCCCGGAGGACAGCGACTTCGGCCGGGTAGCCCGGCTCGCCGACCCCACCGGCGCCACCTTCAAAATCATCGCCAGCCAGGCACCGCAGGGCGGCTAGGCACCGGTTCCGGCGGCGCCGGACGGGAACAACACCCATAACACCAGACTGATACCGGCCGGGGCTTCTTGCTACCGGCCGGTATTGTTTGTGATGGCCGGCACATCCAGGTATCAGGTACCGGCCACCGCAATGGCATCACCCGCACGGGGCCACGGTCGCTCCGGAAGGGTGGACGGGCCGCTCCGCTGGGGAACGATCCGCCGAATGCACGCACTGGCCACTTTGCGTTCATTCAGTGCTGTTGGGATATGCCGGACAACCATTGACCAGGAGCAGGGTCCGGCCCCAGTCCGATCGGTACAACCCGGACATACTCCAATGGGTCCCCCACCGGGGACAATCTCATGAAAGTAAGAGCGGATGCATCAAACACCTTGGAAATTAGCGCTGGGCACAGCGTTGTCGGCGGGGCTCATCGCAGCCCCGTTGACGGCCCTGCCTGCGGTAGCGGACAGCACGGCCGCGGAGGTCTCAGCCGCGGCAGGCACATCGCCCGTTGTCATCAACGAGGCCTACCTGAGCGGCGGCAGCAGCGGCGCCGCCTATAAGAACAAGTTCGTGGAGCTTTACAACACCTCGGATGCCCCGGTGTCACTGGACGGCTGGTCGGTCCAGTACCGCGCCGCCGGCGGGACGGGCGCGCCTACCGGAGTTTCGGCACTGTCCGGTTCCATTCCGGCCAAGGGGTATTACCTGGTCCAGGGCGGGAGTAACGGTGCCAACGGCGCGGACCTCCCCAAGCCCGACCTGGTAGCCGGGGGACTGAACCCGAGCGGCTCTTCGGGGACCATCGTGCTCGCCAAGCAGCCCTCCGCCGTCGTACTTCCCACCGGCTCCGCGGTGGAATCCGCCGGCGTGGCCGACCTCCTGGGCTACGGCACCTCCAACACCTTTGAGACCCAGGCTGCTGCGGCACCTGCCGGAAACACCGATGTGAAGAGCCTCAACCGCACCGGCGGGACGGACAGCAACAACAACGCAGCCGATTTCAGCCTGAGCGCGACCATCACCCCGGTATCCTCCGGCGGAACCGCGCCGGACCCTGATCCGACGCCCACCCCCTCGCCTGATCCTGTGGCGAAGACCATCGCCGAGATCCAGGGCACCGGCACCGCCAGCCCGCTGGCCGGCACCGCCGTGACCACCCGGGGCAAGGTCACCGCAGCATTCCCCACCGGCGGCCTCAACGGCTACTACATCCAGACCCCCGGCACCGGCGGCGACCTCGCGGGCACCAACCACGCGGCCTCCGACGGCATCTTCGTCTACTCGCCCGCCACCGTTGGATCGGTCAAGGCCGGAGACTATGTCCAGGTGACCGGTACCGTGGCCGAGTACTACGGAATGACCCAGGTCAACGTCACCGCGGCAGCCGGGCTCACCCAGCTCACGGAGGCGGCGCCCGAGGTCAAGCCCACCATCTTCACCCTGCCCGCCACGGAGGCCTTCCGCGAGTCGCTCGAAGGCATGCTCCTGGCGCCCGAAGGGCCCCTGACGGTGACGGACAATTACAGCCTGAACCAATACGGCGAGATCGGGCTGGCCGGGGGTACCACTCCGCTGGTGCAGCCCACCGCCGTCGCGCCGTACGGCTCGGCCGGATACAGCGCCGCTGTTGCTGACAACGCCGCCCGCGGCATCAAGCTCGACGACGGCGCCAGCACCAACTTCCTCAAGGACGCCGCCACGAAGGCCGAGGTACTGCCGTACCTCACCACCACGGACCCGGTCCGCGTCGGCTCCCCCGCCACGTTCACCACCAACGTGGTACTCGGGTATGCCAACGATTCCTGGAAGCTGCAGCCGCTGACCCACCTGACCGAAGCCAACAAGGCAACGGTCCAGCCGGCCAGCTTCGGAGCCACCCGCACCGAAGCACCCGCAGCCGTGGGCGGCAACGTCAAGATCGCCTCGTTCAACGTGCTGAACTACTTCCCCACCACCGGGGACACCCTCTCCGGTTGCACCTATTACGGGGACCGCGCCGGCAACCCGATCACCGTCCGCGGCGGCTGCGACGCGCGCGGTGCCGCCAACGCCGAGAACTTCCAGCGGCAACAGGACAAGATCGTCGCCGCCATCACGAAGACCGGCGCCGATGTGGTCACGCTCATGGAGATCGAAAACTCGGCGCAGTTCGGCAAGGACCGGGATGACGCCCTCGCCAAGCTGGTGGAGTCGCTGAACATCCCCACGCCCGGCATCTGGGACTACGTCCGCTCACCCGCGAACGCACCCCCGCTGGCCGACGAGGACATGATCCGCACCGCATTCATCTACAAGAAGGCCGTTGCAGAACCGGTGGGTGAGTCCGTCATCCACAACGACACCACCGCCTTCGCCAGCGCCCGCAAGCCGCTGGCCCAGGTGTTCAAGCCCGTGGGCGGCGGCGCAGGCACCGAATTCATCGCTATCGCCAACCACTTCAAGTCCAAGGGTTCCGCCGCAACACCGGACGACACGGACAAGGGCCAGGGCAACTCCAACCTCGCCCGTACCGCCCAGGCCAAGTCCCTGCTGGACTTCGCCACCTCGCTGCAGCAGTCGAAGGGCACCGACAAGGTCTTCCTGATCGGTGACTTCAACTCCTACGGCAAGGAAGACCCCATCAACGTCCTGACGGCCGCCGGCTACGTCAACCAGGACGACAAGGCAAAGAACGCCGACGGTTCCGCCAAGCACTCGTACCTCTTCGGCGGCCTGGTGGGGTCCCTGGACCACATCCTGGCCTCCCCTGCGGCCAACGGCGTGGTGACCGGTGCGGACATCTGGAACATCAACTCAGTTGAATCAGTGGCCCTGGAATACAGCCGCTACAACAACAACGTCACCAACTACTACGCACCGGACCAGTTCCGCGCCAGCGACCACGACCCCGTCGTGGTCGGCCTGGACCTGAAGTCCGCACCCGCCAGCGTTGACCTGAACTTCCTGGGCATCAACGATTTCCACGGCCGGATCGACACCAACACCGTGCAGTTCGCCGGAACCATCGAGAAGCTGCGTGCAGCTGCCGCCCCCGGGGCAACAGCGTTCCTCTCCGCCGGCGACAACATCGGCGCGTCCCTGTTTGCCTCCGCCGTGGCCAAGGACCAGCCCACCATCGATGTGCTTAACGCCCTTGACCTGAAGGCCTCGGCAGTGGGCAACCACGAGTTCGACGGCGGCTGGCCGGACCTGCGCGACCGCGTTATCGCGGACGGCAGCAACGCCAAGTTCCCGTACCTCGGAGCGAACGTGTACCGGAAGGGCACCACGGAGCCCGTCCTGCCGGAGTACACGGTGCTGGACATGAATGGCATCAAGGTGGCCGTCATCGGCACCGTCACCCAGGAGGTCCCCTCCCTGGTGACACCCGCAGGTATCGCCGACCTCGAGTTCGGTGACCCGGTGGAGGCCATCAACCGGGCCGCGGCGAAGATCAAGGCAGGCAACCTCGCCGACGTCATCATCGTGGAAAACCACGACGGCGCCGGGTCCGGTGTGGTGGAAGGGTCCACGCTGGAGCAGGAAGTGGCAGCCGGCGGCCCGTTCGCCAAGCTGGTCACCGAAACCTCCGCGGACGTTGACGCCATCTTCACCGGCCACACGCACAAGGAATATGCCTGGGACGCCCCCGTCCCCGGCGTGCAGGGCAAGACCCGCCCCATCGTGCAGACCGGCAACTACGGCGAGAACGTGGGCCAGATCCAGCTGACGGTGGATACCGCCACCAAGGATGTCACCGGGTACAAGGCCGGTAACGTCAAACGCACCACTGACCCCGCGGCGGACCTGATCGCGGCCTACCCGCGCGTTGCAGCGGTGGACGGCATCGTGCAGAAGGCCCTGGCAGCCGCAGCCGAGGTGGGCAACCAGCCCGTCGGCTCGGTCACGAAGGACATCACCACCGCCTTCAGCACCGACGCCACCGGCACCGCGAAGCGCGACGACCGCGGCAGCGAGTCCACCCTGGGCAACCTGGTGGCCGACTCGCTGCTCGATTCGCTGAAGCCGGCCGAACTGGGCGGGGCCGAGATCGGCGTCGTGAACCCCGGCGGCCTCCGCAACGAGCTGTACTACGCTCCGGACGGAACCATCACCTACGCCGAAGCGAACGCCGTGCTGCCGTTCGTGAACAACCTCTGGACCACCTCCCTGACCGGAGCGCAGTTCAAGACCCTGCTGGAGCAGCAATGGCAGACCAACGCGGACGGCACGGTCCCCAGCCGCGCCTACCTGCAGCTGGGCCTGTCCAAGAACGTGAACTACACCTACGACGCCGACCGCGCCGCCGGTGACAGGATCACGTCAGTCCGGGTCAACGGTGAAGTGCTGGATCCTGCCAAGTCCTACCGGGTGGGCACGTTCAGCTTCCTGGCAACCGGCGGAGACAACTTCCGGGTCTTCACCCAGGGAGCCAATACACGGGACTCCGGACTCGTGGACCGGGACGCGTGGATCGGCTACCTGCAGAAGAGCAGCCCGGTGTCCCCGGACTTTGCCCGGCGTTCCGTGGCAGTCACCAACACCACCGCGGCCACGGTCAAGCCCGGCGAAACGGTCAACCTGGGGCTCTCCAAGCTGGACCTGACCTCGCTGGGCAGCCCGGTGAACACCGCACTGGCCGCCGTTTTCACCGATTCGGCCGGCAAGGCCACCCAGGTGGGAACCGTGCCGGTATCGGCAGGGTCTGCCACCGTCAGCCTTTCGGTTCCGGCAGGTGCTGCCGCCGGCACGGCAACGCTGGTGCTCACCGCGGCGGAGTCCGGAACGAAGGTGACGGTAGCGGTTCAGGTGGCAGCCACCACGCCGCTGCCGCCCGCGTGCACGGCACCCACCAAGCCGGCCAAGTGGTACGACGTCCTGGGCTGGATCCGCTACGGCATTGCCTGGCTCCAGTACCAGCAGTGCCTGCGCGGCTGATGCTGCGCCGGTAAGTCATAGAACGCAAAAAGGGTGTCCCTCCCGGCCACGTGGCCGGGAGGGACACCCTTTTTCATTGCGCGGAAATCCTGGACAGATAACGGTGACTTTCGCGCCGGTCAGCCCGCGGTCCGTGCCCAGGACCCCAGGGCACGACGGTTTCCGAGTACGTGGAATCCGGGCCGAATATTTCCCGGACGGAAGTCGCGCTGTTACGCGTTGCCCAGAATGGCCTGCGCGATTTCGTCGGCGTCCCGGAGGGTGCGCTGGCCACTGCGGTAGGCCGGGGTGCCCGGCTGGTGCGCCTCGGCGGCGATGGCGGTTCCCCACTGGGCGGACGAAAGCTGCAGGCCCAGCACGTACATCCCCTCGGTGACCGACCCGTTGGCGGCGAGGGGCCGGTACGGGTGCGGTTCGACGTCCAGGCCGGTGGACTGCACCGGAGCCCCCTCGGCGGTCATCATGTGCCTGGACCGGACCAGCCCGTCCTTGAGCAGCTGCTGCAGGAGCGGGGAGTCGTTGGCCGAGACCCGGTTGCCGGGCGCGAGGGCCTCCACCATGGTCCGGGCGGCGGCGGGCGGGCCCTCAACCCAGGGTGAGGCTGCGGTGAAGGTTCCGGCCTTGCGGTCAACGCCGAATTTCGGATCCGGACCCACAAAGCTGACGACGCCGGCCCTCGCCAGCGCTGCCAGCTGCTCCGAGCGCAGCGCAGGCGGCCCGCTGGCCAGCCCTTCCACGAACGACTCGAACCAGCCACGCAGGCCGGCGACCCAGGATTCGTCGGTGATACCGCCGTCGGCCACTGCCGTTTTGAGGACGGCGCGGCCGTGGTGCAGGGCACCGATGGCCATCTTCACGGGGTCATCCTCGCCGAGCGCGGAGCGGCGGGCGTCGTCGAGGAGGAACTCGACGACGGCGGCGTCCTGCTCGGCGCGCGACGCGAAAGTACGTCCCGCCAAAGGCGCGGCGAGCCCCGGAAGGTCCAGCCGGTGCCGCGGTCCCACGTGAATGGCCAGCACACTGTCCACGGCGTCCTCCCAGTTGGCGGCGCTGTGCGCGTGCGGGTGCAGGGCTTCCTCAAGGGCGGCCAGGAACGCTGCACTGTCCGGGACGGCGCCGGGCTGCGCGCGCACCAGCGTTGAGTAGTAGGCCCAAAGGGTGTCGCGGTGCAAGAGGGGCCAGAGGTCGTGGTCGAACCCCGGACGGATACCGGCAGCCTCGAACCGGTCCAGCGCCGCTTCCGTGAGGTAGCGGAGGGTGACCGAGGAAGCGTAATAGCCTTCCAGCGCCGCTTTGGCCCGGTAGGGGGCCCCCCGCCGGGAGGCGGCGATGATGAACGGTTCCTGGCCGGAGGGCTCATACTCCAGCCGCCCGGCCGGCCCGCCGGCAGTGAATTTGCCGCCGCGGCCCTCGGTCAGTTGGACCATCGTGTCGAAGAAGTTCAACCCCATGCCGCGTACCAGGACCGGTTCGCCGGCCGGAATTACTGCCCAGTCCACGTCCGCCGGAACGGCCGGCGGCAGGTACCTCAGGCCCAGCTGCCCCGCGGAGGCCAGCAGCTCGCGCTGTTCGGGGTTGAGCCTGGACGGGATGTGCCCGAGGGCCAGCACCACAGAATCCGCGCGGATCGCCGCCCCGGTGGCCAGGCCGACGTCGAACGTTCCGTCTCCCACCGGGTGCACCGACAGGGCGGACGTCTCGTGGAATTCGATGGTGACGCCGTCGGGCGCCCCGGCGAGCAGGTCCGCCAGCGTGGAGCGCAGGTACCGGCCGTAGATCGCACGGCTGGGGAAGTCATTGGACCCGAGCACTGCGAGTTCGGCGCGTTCATCCGCGGTGAGGGACGGGAGCGGATCCTGCTGTTGCCGTTCGCGCCAGCGGTCGAAGGTGGTCCCGGCGACGGCGGCAGGCAAGTCGGGATCCTCGGGAATCAGTGTGGGGTAGAAGGACTGGGTGTTCATCAGGAACAGCCGTGACTGCCCCGGCTGCCAGACGTGCCCCGGCCCCGCGGGGTAGGGGTCGATGACGTCGATGTGGAGCCGGACGGCGGAGCCGCCTCCCCGGTGTTCGGCCCGGTGGCTGGCGTGGGCGAGCAGGCGCTCCAGGACGCTGGTGCCCCTGGGGCCGGCACCGATGATGGCGGTCCGGGTGCTCTGCGTATTTTCCACGCCTTCCAGAGTACGGGCTTGCGTTGAAGAGGGAGGGCTGGCCGCTTGACTTGCCACCCCCGAGCGGATGTTGTTTGGATGGGGCGCATGACCACCACTGCAGCTGATTCAGCGTCCGGCCACGGCAACACCCCCACGGACGGCAGGCCTGCGGGCACCGGCCCCAACGGGCACGGCGGCCTGGGCGGCCCTGGCGGCCTCGCGCCGGAGCCAACCGACGAAAATGTGTGGCTCGAGGAGATCTACGGCGAAGAGCAGCTCGCCTGGGTCAAGGAGCAGAACTCACGCACGGAGGACCTCCTGGAGGACGCCGACTACGCCGGGCTCGAGGGCAGCATCCTGGAGGTGCTGGACTCCACCGACCGGATCGCCATGGTAGGCAAGCGCGGCGACTGGTACTACAACTTCTGGAAGGACCGGGACAACCCCAAGGGCCTGTGGCGCCGCACCACTTGGGAAAGCTACTGCACGGATTCCCCCGAGTGGGACGTCCTGCTGGACGTGGACGCCCTGGCCGCCGCCGAGGGCGAGGAGTGGGTGTTCCACGGCGCCACGTTCCTCCGGCCCGCCGCGGGTGAGCCTTACCGGCACGCTCTGCTGGCGCTCTCCCCCGACGGCGGCGACGCGAACCGGTACCGGGAGTTCGACGTCGAATCCCGCACGTTTATTGACCCGGCGGCGGGCGGTTTTGACCTGCCGACGGCGAAGGGCAACGTGTCCTGGCTGGACGCGGACACCCTCCTGGTCTCCTCCACGGCTGACGGGCTGCCGAGGACGGCGTCCTCCTACGCCCGGACCGGCGTCACCCTGAAACGCGGTGAAACCCTGGCCGGCGCACCCCGGCTGTTCGAGGTTCCCGAACAGCACATGATGGCCGTGGTGGCGCACGACTCCACCCCCGGTTTCGAGCGCACCTTCGCCGTGGACTACATCGACTTCTTCAACCGGACCAACCTGGTGCTGCGCGACGGTTCATGGGTGGCCATCGACGTTCCCACCGACGTCAACGTCAGCGCACACCGCGAATGGCTGCTGTTCCGCCCGCAGCGGGACTGGGCGCTGGATGGCACCACCTATCCGGCCGGCTCTTTGCTCGCCGCCAATTTCGAGGACTACCTGGCCGGAGCACGCGACCTCGTGGTGCTGTTCACGCCGGACGCCCACACATCCCTGCAGTCGTGGAGCTGGACGCGGAACTTCCTGCTCCTCAACCTGCTGAGGGACGTGTCCTCGGAAATCCGGGTGCTGGACCCGTCCCGCCCGGCGGACGCCGCAGACGGTTCCTTCGGGGACGGGTCCGCCTGGGCCTCCACGCTCCTGGATGCCTGCCCGCCGCTGCATGACGTCAACGCCTATGCCGTGGACGATGAGGATGAAGCAGCGGCCGACGGCGGTGCGGGCGACGACTTCTGGCTGATCGCCACCGGATTCACCACGCCCAGCACTCTGATGCGCGGCACGCTGGAACGCGGCCGCGACGATGCCGGGACGCCGGGCGTGGTGAGCCGACACACGGAGGTGAAGTCCTCGCCGTCGTTCTTCTCCGACGCCGAGTACGAGGTCCAGCAGCACTTCGCGGTCTCCGACGACGGCACCCGGGTCCCGTACTTCCAGGTCTCCTCCCACAACCTGCCCCTCGACGGCCAGAACCCCACCCAGCTCTCCGGCTACGGCGGCTTCGAGGTCTCCCGGACGCCCGCCTACAGCGGAACGGTGGGGCGGGCCTGGCTGGAGCGGCGGACCACCGGGCTGCCGGTCGACGGCGGGGAGGCGCCGCACTCGCGCGGCGGCGTCTATGTGGTGGCGAACATCCGCGGCGGAGGCGAATACGGGCCTGCATGGCACCGCGCCGCCCTGCAGGAAAACCGGCACAAAGCCTACGAGGACTTCGCCGCGGTGGCACGGGACCTGATCTCCCGCGGCGTCACTTCCCGCGAGCGCCTGGGCTGCGTGGGCGGCTCGAACGGCGGGCTGCTGGTGGGCAACATGCTGACCCGCTACCCCCACCTGTTCCGGGCCGTCTCCTGTGGCGTGCCGCTGCTGGACATGCGCCGGTACACCAAACTGTCCGCCGGGCACTCCTGGATCGCCGAATACGGGGACCCGGACGTGGCGGAGCAGTGGGAGTACATCCGGACCTTCTCCCCGTATCACCTGCTCAAGGACGGCGTCGAATACCCGGAAACGTTCATCTGGACGGCCACCTCGGACGACCGCGTGGGCCCGGTGCAAGCACGGAAGATGGCTGCCCGCATGCTCGCCATGGGCATACCCAACGTCTGGTTCCACGAAGCACTGGAGGGCGGCCACGCGGGAGCGTCGGACAACCGGCAGGCGGCAGCTTTGCAGGCCCGCAGCCAGCACTTCCTGTGGAAGGCGCTGGCGGGCGGAACGTCGTGACAGCGGTACCCGCGCCGGATGTGTCTGGGTCTGGTGCGTCTGGGCCTGGCGCGTCTGGGCCAGGAGTGCCTGGGCCTGCGGTGCCTCGGCCTGCGGCCTCGGTCCGCAGGGCTGTTGCCCCGGATGTGGAGCGGCTGGCGGACGTGCACATCCGTTGCTGGCAGGAAACCTACCGCGGGATGCTGTCCGACGCGTTCCTGGCGGCGGCCGACCGGGAGGGCCGGCTGGCGCTGTGGCGGCACCTGCTGGACCGACCGGACCCGGCCGAAGCGTGGGTTGCGTGCGACGGCGACACGGTAGTGGGCTTCGCCGGTATCCGTTCAGTTCCCCCACCGGAGTCCCCGGAAGGACACCCGCCGCCGGGGTCCGGTCCCTTGGAACTGTGGGGGCTGTACCTGTTGGCATCCCACCAAGGGCTTGGCCTTGGCGGGCAGCTGCTCGGCGCCGCCCTGGGCACCCAGGCTGCGAGCCTTTGGGTGGCCGCTGGCAACAGCCGGGCCATCGGCTTCTACCGGCGGTTCGGCTTCGAACCGGACGGCGTGGAGGACACTTTGTCGGACTGGGAGGACCTGCCCGAGATCAGGATGGTGCGCCCGGTCCAGCCCGCTGCCTAGGCTGACCGGCCCCGGCCAGCCTTCCGCCGTCGCGGGGCCGCAGCCGTTTTGCACTGCATGGCCGGATCTGCGTATCCTTGGTGGGCTAGGAATAGCAATTGGAGACGTGCCAGAGCGGCCGAATGGGCTTCACTGCTAATGAAGTGTGGGGCACAACTCCACCGGGGGTTCAAATCCCCCCGTCTCCGCGTTCGGCCCCGGTCCCTGGACCGGGGCCTTTTGCGTACCCGGAGATTGTTTCCTGAGGCAGTCCGGGGATCGGACGCACTCTGCTGGCGCAGGCTGCCTGATGGCAGGATAAGCGGATGGCAGTAAGAGATCGGGCCCACGCGCAGGGGGACGCCGCGCAGGTATGGAGCCCGCGGCTGGCCCTCCTGGTGGCAGCAACCTTCTTCATGGAGTTCCTCGACGGAACCATCCTCACCACTGCCATACCCAATATCTCAGCCGATTTCAGTGTTCCCGCGGCAGACGTCAACATCACCATGACGGCCTACCTGCTCACCGTCGCCGTCGGCATTCCCATCAGCGGCTGGCTGGCCGAACGCTTTGGGGCGCGAAGGATCTTCTGCCTGGCCGTTGCCATCTTCACCGTTGCTTCACTGGCCTGTGCCCTTAGCCAGGACCTCACCTCACTGACGCTGAGCCGCATCGCCCAGGGGGCCGGGGGCGCGATGATGGTTCCGGTGGGAACGCTGGTGGTGCTGCGCGGCACGCCTAAATCGGAGCTTTTGCGGGCCACGGCGTTCCTCGTCTGGCCCGGCCTGCTGGCGCCGGTCCTCGCACCCCTGGCGGGCGGTGTACTCACCACGTACCTGTCCTGGCACTGGATCTTCCTGATCAACCTCCCGCTGGGTCTGGCTGCCTTCCTTGCGGCCCTGCGCCTGGTCCCATCGTCTGCTGGAGACAAAGGGCGGCGGCTGGACTGGCCCGGGCTGTTCCTCACCACACTGGGCGTCGGTGCCCTGGTGGTTGGCCTTGAGCTGGCCAGCTCACACCCTGACGGCCCCTGGGCGGGTATCAGTGCGGCGGCAGGTGCAGCCTCCCTGCTCGCGGCCGTGTTCTGGATGCGCCGGGCCAGCAACCCCCTGTTCAACCTGGATGTGTTCCGGACCCGTACCTTCCGCGCGATGGCCACCGGCGGATTCGTTTACCGGCTGACCATCAGCTCGGTTCCCTTCCTGCTGCCCCTGATGTTCCAGGCCGGTTTCGGCTGGACCCCCATCCACGCGGGCATCATGGTGGCCGCCGTCTTCATCGGCAACATCGGTATCAAACCGGCCACCACTCCCCTGATCCGCCGCTTCGGGTTCAAGGCCATGCTGGTGTTCGCATCCCTCGCGTCAGCAGCCACTTTTGCAGTGTGCGCACTGCTGACCCCGGAGACTCCGCAGGTTCTGACGTTTGCCCTGCTGGTCTGCAGCGGGGCGTTCCGCTCCATCGGGTTCTCGTCCTACGCGTCGGTGCAATACGCCGATATCGTCCCCGCGCAGTTGACGTCGGCCAACACCGTTTCGGCAACGCTGGTCCAGCTCGCCACGGGTGCCGGGATCGCAGTGGCTGCCTTGCTGATCCGCATCTTCGACGGACTTGGCCCGTTTCCCCAGGACGATGCCGGCCCCTACCGCGGAGCCTTCCTGGCCATGGCAGTCCTGATGCTGGCCAGCACCGTGGACAGTGTCCTGCTCCCACGGCATGCGGGAGCAGCGGTCAGCCGGCCTGCGCCAGAACCAGCGGAAGCACAGCACCGGCCCCGGCCTGCCGAAGGGCACGCCCCGCGACAGTAAGGGTCCACCGGCTGTCCGCCAGGTCATCGATCAGCATCACGCTCTGTCCCTGGATGGAACCCAACGCAGCTTCGAGCTCGGGGCCAACCACCACCCGGTCCCAGACCCCCGCCAGCCGGTACGCGCTGTTGCCGCCGCGGCTTCCTGTGGGGCCGCCGTGGGCCAACTGCAGGGCACCGAGGTAGGGGATGCGGCCAATGTCCGAAATCCCACGGGCGAGGGATTCCACCAGCTGCGGTTTGCTGCGCGACGGGATGCTCACGATCGCGGCCGGCCGGCCACCACCGCTCCAGCCCGCCGTCCGGGAGTCACTTGTTCCCCACTCCCGCAGGACCTGAACGCAGGCCTGCAGCATGGCAGGGTCCACCGGACGGTCTTCCGCGCCGGCGGCGAAGATCGTCCGCAGGGCACCGCCCCAGCCAAGGTCGGTCAGCCTGGCCAGGACGCGGCCCTCTGACAGCGCCTCCGGCGGTTTGATCTTTCCCTTGACCGGAACGCCCAGCCGGTCCATCCCGCTGGGCCACTGCAGCCGCGGCTCAAGGACACCGCCTGCCCTGCTGAGCGTCTGCCCGGCCGCGTTCGTGGCATCAGCTGCGACGTCCGCTGGGAACCACTGCCCGGCACAGTTGTCGCACCGGCCGCAGGCATGGGCGGTCTCATCATCAAGGACTGACGTGATGTATTCCATCCGGCACCCGGCAGTGTCCTGGTAGATGATCATGGAGTCCTGTTCATCCACGCGGGCCTCGGCAATTCGCTGGTACCGCTCCGCGTCGTA
The DNA here is from genome assembly GCF_050038305.1 of Pseudarthrobacter sp. 1G09. Classification (NCBI taxonomy): domain Bacteria; kingdom Bacillati; phylum Actinomycetota; class Actinomycetes; order Micrococcales; family Micrococcaceae; genus Pseudarthrobacter; species Pseudarthrobacter sp. 1G09. Next base: position 989,142 of record NZ_CP188306.1, on the reverse strand, counting down.
GACCCACGGCCGCCCCGTGGACCGCCAGCCGCCGCCTACGCGTTCCACGGCTCCATCCACCGAGAGGACCTTGAGCAGCAACTCCAACGGGGTTCGGCGCAGGTCCACCCGTGCTTCCAGCGCCACCGTGGACACAGCACTCCCCGCCTCGGCGAGCGCAGTCAGGACAGCGGCAGCTTTCTCTTCCGACGGCATGGATGCGGTGGCGAAGTACTGCCAGATGTCGCGGTCCTCGGAGCCCGGCAACAGCAGGACGTCGGCGTTGGCGGCTCCACGGCCTGCACGGCCCACTTGCTGGTAGTAGGCAACCGGCGACGACGGCGCCCCGAGGTGGACCACGAACCCGAGGTCCGGTTTGTCGAAGCCCATGCCCAGTGCGGACGTGGCCACCAGGGCCTTGACCTGGTTGTCCTTGAGCAGCTGCTCGGCGCGTTCCCTGTCTGCGGGGTCGGTGCGGCCGGTGTAGGACAGCACTTCGTGGCCCGCCTCCGCCAGCAGCCGGGCGGTGTCCTCGGCGGCGGAAACGGTCAGGGTGTAGATGATGCCGCTGCCGGGCAGGTCCGCCAGATGGGTCAGCAGCCACCCGAGGCGCTGGCGGGCGTCGGGGAGCGTCAGGACGCCGAGCCGCAGCGAATCGCGGCCGAGGGCGCCGCGGATGGTCAGGACGCCGGCGCCGAGTTGCTCTTCGATGTCGTGGACCACGCGGGAGTTGGCGGTGGCCGTGGTGGCCAGCACCGGCACCGAATCCGGTAACTGCTCGATGAGGTCCGCGATTCGGCGGTAATCGGGACGGAAGTCGTGGCCCCAGTCCGAGATGCAATGGGCTTCATCGATGACCAGCAGTCCGGTGCGCCTGATCAGTTCCGGCAGCTGGTTTTCCCGGAAGGAGGGGTTGGTCAAACGTTCCGGCGAGACCAGGAGAACGTCCACCTGGTCCGCCGCAAGCTGTTCACGGACGGTGTCCCACTCCAGCTGGTTCGCCGAGTTAATGGCCACGGCCCGGACACCCGCCCTGGCGGCAGCCGCCACCTGGTCACGCATCAGGGCCAGCAACGGCGACACGATCAGGGTGGGCCCCGCCCCGCGGCGGCGCAGCAGGAGCGACGCCACGAAGTAGACAGCCGATTTGCCCCACCCGGTGCGCTGGACCACCAAAGTCCGCCGGCCGCCGTCGACCAGTGCCTCAATGGCCTCGTACTGGCCGTCGTGGAAATCTGCCCCGGGGTTTCCCACCAGCTCACGCAGCACCGCCAGCGCCTGGCTGTGGGTGCCGGTACCGGAACCGCCCGGAGGGGACGGCTGCGCAAAGGAAGCGGCAGCCCCAAAATCAGCGTCAGAATCAGTATCGGTTTGGGAAAGGGTGGCGTTCCGGTTATCGACCATTGATTCAGTATCCCAGCCGCCCCTGACAACCGGCTTCCGCCCAACGGTTATGTGGAAAGGCCCACAGATCCTTTCCGTCACAATCGCCAGCCCCGTCCCACCCTCCACAGGCACCGCACGGGTCCACGTAAGATAAAGCCCGTGACTAGCGAACAGACAACGACTTTTGACCTTTCGGCATCCTTCAAGGCCTACGACGTCCGCGGCATTGTGGGCGAATCGATCACCGCCGAAATCGTCGAAGCCGTGGGGGCCGCGTTCGTGGACGTCCTGAAGCTCGAAGGCCAGACCATCCTGGTGGGCGGCGACATGCGCCCCTCTTCCCCCGAGTTCAGCAAAGCCTTCGCCGACGGTGCTGCCACCCGCGGCGCCAACGTGGAGCTGCTGGACCTGATCTCAACCGACGAGCTCTATTTTGCCTGCGGACTCCTCAACCGGGCCGGGGCTACGTTCACCGCCAGCCACAACCCCGCCGGCTACAACGGCATCAAGATGTCCAAGGCCGGCGCTGTCCCCATCTCCTCCGAAACCGGACTGAAGGACATCCAGTCCCTGGCCGAGCACTACCTCAGCACGGGGACCATCCCGGCTGCCGGCCAGCGCGGCCAGATTGGTGTGCGTGACGTCCTGAAGGAGTACTCCGAGTACCTGCGCAAGCTGGTGGACCTCTCGGGATCCCGCCGCCTGAAGGTGGTCGTGGATGCCGGAAACGGCATGGCCGGGCTAACGACGCCCGCCGTCCTGGGTGACGCCCTGCTGCCCAAGCTTCCGTTCGACATCATTCCGCTGTACTTCGAACTGGACGGTTCCTTCCCGAACCACCCCGCCAACCCGCTGGAGCCGGAAAACCTCCGGGACCTGCAGGCCGCCGTCATCGAGCACGGCGCGGACATCGGGCTGGCCTTCGACGGCGACGCCGACCGCTGCTTCGTGGTGGACGAAAAAGGCGAGCCCGTTTCGCCGTCGGCCGTTACCGGCATGGTGGCCCGGCGCGAAATTGCCCGCGCGAAGGCCCAGGGCGAAGCCACCCCCACGATCATCCACAATCTCCTCACCTCCCGCGCCGTGGCCGAGTTGGTGGAGCACGACGGCGGCCGGGCCGTCCGTACGCGGGTGGGCCACTCCTTCATCAAGGCGGTCATGGCCGAGGAAGGCGCGGTGTTCGGCGGCGAGCACTCGGCACACTTCTACTTCCGCGACTTCTGGAACGCCGACACCGGCATGCTGGCTGCAATGCACGTTCTGGCCGCACTGGGTGAGCAGGACGGCCCGCTCTCCGAGCTGGGCCGCGAGTACGAGCCCTACGTCAGCTCCGGGGAGATCAACTCCGAGGTGGACGACAAGCCGGCTGCGGTGGAGCGCGTGCGTGCAGACTTCGCCGGCGAGGACATCACTATCGACACCCTGGACGGCAGCACGTTCACGGCCAACGACGGCAGCTACTGGTTCAACCTGCGCCCGTCCAACACCGAACCTTTCCTGCGGCTCAACGCCGAAGCAACCGACCAGGCAACAATGGAACGGGTCCGGGACCGGGTCCTGGCACTCGTGCGGGCCTAGGCCATGGCTGACCATACTGGGCCCGCAGCGGCGGGACAGGAAAGCTGGCGCGACTCTGTTCCCGAAGCCACGGCGGCGGACCTTGAAAATCTCCTAGGAACCGGCGTCAGCGCTGCCCAGGAGCAGCTTCAGCGCGCCGGCGGCTTCCTCCCGTTCGCCCTCACGGTGCAGAACGACGGCGAGGTGCGGCTGGTGGCCGTCTCCCCGGCAGACGCCGGGGAAGGCAGCGGCGCGGAGTTCGATGCTGATGCCATGATCGGCGACCTGAACGCGCTGTTGCGGCAGAACCGGGATGATTACCGCGCCGCCGCACTGGTGTGCGACATCCTTTTGGTGGAGGAAGACTCCGACGCCATCCATGTTGCCGCAGAGCACCGGGACGGCTCAGTTTTCGCCGCTGTGCTTCCCTACGCAGCCAATGCCGAAACCCAAAGCTGGGAGTTCGGCGAACTGGAAGCCGACACCAATGAACCCACAATCTGGGTGGACTAGACCAGGCGCCGGGCCATGAAGATCAACGCATTCGCCGACGTCAGCCTGCGGGCACTGATGGTCCTGGCGGCTGCCCCCGGGAACCAGCTTTTGACCACGCAGAACATTGCCGACTCCGTGGGGACGCCCTACAACCACGTCAGCAAGGCGATGGCCAGGCTCCGCACCATGGGGCTGATCGACGTGGAGCGGGGACGCACCGGCGGTTCCCGGCTGAGCAACGCCGGCAGGACGGCCACCGTGGGCCAGATCCTGCGCGAACTCGATACCCGCACGGATCCGGCCGACTGCATGTCCGCCACGGGCAATTGCCCGCTGATCAATGAGTGCAAGCTGCGCGCAGCCCTGGCCCGTGCCCGCGAGGCGTTCTACCGCGAGCTTGACCCGGTAGTTATTGCCGATCTTCCGGGGTCCCGCCAAATGGCTCCCGTGTTCGAGATGATCGGCCTCCGCCCCGGGCTCCCGGAGCCCCTCCGTCCGGGCGTGCAGCCGGGACAGTAGCCGGGCACCTCCATAACCGGGAGCGTCCTCCAGGTTTGATTTCCAACTTCTACGAGGTGTAGAACTGAGGCATAAATACTTGCATTTCAAATGCAAGCATTTTGCTAAGGCCGGACGAAGGCCCCGGTCACAAACACAGGAGTCCGCAATGCTCTCGGATAAATCCCGCCCCGTCATCGAAGCCACACTTCCGCTGGTGGGGTCACGGATCGGCGACATTACGCCCAAGTTCTATGCCCGCCTGTTCGCCGCCCACCCGGAACTCCTCGACGGCCTCTTCAGCCGCTCCAACCAGCGCAACGGCAGCCAGCAGCAGGCCCTGGCCGGAAGCATCGCCGCTTTCGCCACCCACCTGGTCAACAACCCGGGCACCCTGCCGGAAACAGTTCTCTCCCGCATCGCCCACCGCCACGCCTCCCTCGGCATCACCGAACCGCAGTACAAGGTGGTCTACGAGCACCTGTTCGCCGCCATCGCGGAGGACCTTGCCGAGGTGATCACCCCGGCGATCGCCGAGGCCTGGACCGAGGTTTACTGGCTCATGGCAGACGCGCTCATCAAACTGGAAAAAGGCCTGTACGCGGCCCAGGCCAACGGTAAAATGTGGTCACCGTGGCGCGTGGCCGCCAAGACGCCGGCCGGCGCAGGTTCCATGACGTTCACCCTGCAACCCGCCGACGACACCCCCGTCACCGAAGCACTTCCCGGCCAGTACGTCAGCGTCAAGGTCCAGCTTCCGGACGGCCTGCGCCAGGTGCGCCAGTACTCCCTGTCAGGCGAAGCTGGCACCAGCCGCAGCTTCACCACCAAAAAGGACGACGGCGGTGAGGTTTCCCCCGTCCTGCACAACAATGTCCAGGTGGGCGACATCCTCGAAATTTCGAACCCGTACGGCGAAATCACGCTCAAGGAAGGCGACGGCCCGGTGGTACTGGCCTCCGCCGGCATCGGCTGCACTCCCACGGCCTCCATCCTGCGCTCGCTCGCCGAAACCGGCTCCGACCGGCAGGTCCTGGTGCTGCACGCAGAAAGCACACTGGACAGCTGGGCCCTCCGCAGCCAGATGACGGACGACGTCGAGCGCCTGGACGGTGCCGAGCTGCAGCTGTGGCTGGAGCAGCCGGTGGATGGCGCGAAGGAAGGATTCATGTCCCTCCGCGAGGTGGATCTTCCCGCCGATGCGTCCCTGTACCTGTGCGGTCCGCTGCCGTTCATGAAGAACATCCGCAGCGAGGCCATCAACGCCGGCATCCCGGCAACCCGGATCCACTACGAGGTCTTCGGCCCGGACATCTGGCAGGCCAGCTGACGCGCTGAGTGGCCGACGCCAAGCCCTGTTATTACGACGGCGGCCCCGCACCTTTTCCGAAAAGGTGCGGGGCCGCCGTCGTTACGTCTGGTTGAACCCAACCGGCTAGCTGTGGTCCGCCATCCGGTCCTTCAGGGAATCGAGCTCGGAGCGCAGGGCATCCGGCAGCGAGTCGCCGAACTTGGCGTACCACTCCTCGATGGAGGCGAGCTCGACGTCCCACTCTTTGCGGTCGACGCGGACGGCGTCTTCAACGTGGGCGTGGGTCAGGTCCAGGCCGGTGACGTCCAGTGCGTGCCCGGCGGGGACGTATCCGATGGGGGTCTCGACGGCGTCCGCCTTGCCCTCGATCCGCTCGATGGCCCATTTGAGGACGCGGGCGTTGTCGCCGAAGCCGGGCCAGGCGAAGCCACCGTCAGCTGTGCGGCGGAACCAGTTCACCAGGAAAATGTGCGGCAGCCGTTCCGGGTTGGCCTTGCCGGAGACGCTGATCCAGTGCTTCAGGTAGTCGCCGGCGTCGTAACCGATGAACGGCAGCATGGCCATGGGATCGCGGCGGAGCACGCCAACCTGTCCGGCGGCCGCGGCGGTGGTCTCGGAGGACAGGGTTGAACCCATGAAGATGCCGTTGGACCAGCTGCGGGCCTCGGTCACCAGGGGGATGGTGGTCTTGCGGCGGCCGCCGAACAGGATGGCCGAAAGTTCCACACCCTCCGGGCTGTAGTACTCCTCGGCCAGCATGTCGATCTGAGCGATCGGTGTGCAGAAACGGGAGTTCGGGTGCGCGGCGGGCTTGTCCGAGTCCGGAGTCCAGGAGTTGCCCTGCCAGTCGGTCAGGTGGGCCGGAACCTCGTCCGTCATTCCCTCCCACCAGACGCCGCCGTCGTCGGTCAGGGCGACGTTGGTGAAGATGCTGTTGCCCTTGGCGATGGCGCGCATGGCGTTGGGGTTGGTGCCCCAGCCGGTGCCGGGCGCGACGCCGAAGAGGCCGGCCTCAGGGTTGGTGGCGCGGAGTTCGCCTTCCTTGCCGATCCGCATCCAGGTGATGTCGTCGCCGAGCGTCTCCACTTCCCACCCTTCGATGGTGGGATCGAGCAGTGCGAGGTTGGTCTTGCCGCAGGCGGAGGGGAAGGCGGCGGAAACGTAGTAGTTCTTCTTTTCCGGCGAGGTCAGCTTGAGGATGAGCATGTGCTCGGCCAGCCAGCCTTCGTCGCGGGCCATGACCGAGGCGATGCGCAGGGCGTAGCACTTCTTGCCGAGCAGCGCGTTGCCGCCGTAGCCGGAGCCAAAGGACCAGATGGAGCGCTCTTCGGGGAAGTGGACGATCCACTTGTCCGGGTTGCACGGCCATGCCACATCGTCCTGCCCGCGCTCGAGGGGTGCGCCCAGGGAGTGCAGGGCCGGAACGAAGAACGCGTTGGTCTCGGTGATCTTGTCCAGAACGGCGGTACCGATATTGGCCATGATGCGCATCGAGGCCACAACGTAGGCGCTGTCCGTGATTTCGACGCCGAACTTGGGGTCCTCCGCGTCAAGATGGCCCATGACGAAGGGGATGACGTACATGGTGCGGCCGCGCATGGAGCCGGCGAACAGGCCGCGCAGCTTCTCCTTCATCTCCGTCGGAGCCATCCAGTTGTTGGTGAAGCCGGCGTCGCGCTTGTTCTCGGAGCAGATGAAGGTCTGCTCCTCGACCCGGGCGACGTCGGCCGGATCGGAGAAGGCTGCGAAGGAGTTGGGGAACAGGTCCTGGTTGAGCCTGGTTAGCGTGCCGGCGGCAACGAGTTCATCGGTGAGGCGCGTGTTCTCCTCTTCGGACCCGTCAACCCAGTAGATGCGGTCCGGCTGCGTCAGCTCAGCAACTTCTTCGACCCATGCCAGCAGTCCGGCATGTGTGGTGGGTGCTTCGTCAAGCAGCGGCTTCTGTGCCAGATCGCCCATTGCGGTTCCCTTCCTCGGGTTCATCGGTGTGTCCTAAATGCTATGGTCCGGACCAGTGCCGGTTTTCGGCAGTTTGCTTGCTACAACTTTGCTCAAAAGGCGGATTCCGCGGGATTTCAAGGAATATTTGTGGAAAAGTCTACGATTAAGTGAGGAAGGTCACCTAGACCGGTCTAGTAGTGCAGATAACAGGGCTCTCGATTTGGCACTCCGTCGAGACTCGCGTAAAGTAATTCGAGTTCCAAGGAGAGCGGTTCTTCTCCGGGAACACGAGATGCGCCCATAGCTCAGCTGGATAGAGCGTCTGTCTACGGAACAGAAGGTCAGGGGTTCGAATCCCTTTGGGCGCACAGATGAGGTCCGCACCGGTTCGCCGGTGCGGACCTCTTGCTTTAAGTCCCGGATTTATGGACTACCCACGCCCGCGACGACGCCGCCAATCCCGGCCTTATTCGCGAGTCAGAACCTTCAAAGCCCAGATATGCGAAGAAGGCCAGGATCCACGAAGACTGCTCGGGGGCTGGCCGCGACCTTGCAGACCAGCAACTTTCGCCACACCATTCCGCTGTGCAGCCACCAGCCAACCTGCAAGCCCTGTCCGGCCGCCCGGCGTAGGCTGTCCCCATGATTCCTGAGCCTGCTGGGCGCGAGTATGACGTAGTAATAATCGGTGCCGGAGCTGCCGGCGAAAACGTGGCGGACCGCGTGGTCAAGGGCGGGCTCACCGCCGTACTCGTTGAGGCCGAACTGGTGGGCGGCGAATGCTCGTACTGGGCCTGCATGCCATCCAAGGCCCTGCTCCGGCCGGGCACCGCACTGCACGGGGCGCAGACGACGCCCGGCGCCAAGGAGGCCGTCACCCGGACCCTGGATGCCAAAGCCGTCCTGTCCCGCAGGAACTACTTCACGTCCAACTGGCAGGATGACGGACAAGTGGAATGGGTCAAGGACTCCGGCATCGAGCTGATCCGCGGCCACGCCTTCCTCACCGGGCCCAGGACTGTTGAGGTGGCAGGGCTGGACGGAACAGACCACCGGCTCAAGGCCAGGCACGCCGTGGTCCTGGCCACCGGATCGGTGCCCACCCAACCGCCCATTGACGGACTGGCGGACGTTCAGGTCTGGAGTAATCGGGAAGCCACCTCGGCCAGCGAGGTGCCGGCCCGGCTGGCGGTGCTGGGCGGCGGCGTGGCAGGAACTGAACTGGCCCAAGCCTTTGCCCGGTTGGGCTCGGCGGTAACGCTCATTGCGCGCAGCGGCCTGTTGGGAAGCTTCCCGGAAGAAGCCGCCGGGCTTGTTGCCGCCGGCCTGCGGGCTGACGGCGTGGACCTTCGCCTCCACACGGCCACGCAGCGGATCGGAACGGACGACGACGGGGCGTTCAGAATCGAGCTCGGCGACGGTTCCAGCATCACGGCGGATAAGGTCCTGGTCTCCACGGGCCGGCACCCAGCCCTTGAGGGACTTGGCCTGGAAAGCGTCGGTTTCGGCGCGGACGCGGACGGGCGGCTGCTCCTTGAAACGGACAACACCGGGCTGGTCCAGGCCGCGCAGGGTGACGGGGGCTGGCTGTATGCGGTGGGCGACGCCGCGGGCAAGAACCTCTATACGCACCAGGGCAAATACGAGGCCCGCGCCACCGGGGACGCCATTGCAGCCCGCGCCAGGGGAGAACTGGACGGACGTCCGGCCGACTGGAGCCGCTTCGCCCAGACCGCCAACGATCACGCCGTACCCGGGGTGGTCTTCACCGATCCGGAACTCGCAACGGTGGGCCGCAGTCTCCAGCGGGCCCGCAAAGACGGCTACAACGTCTCATCAGTGGAGCTCCCCATCCAGGTTGCGGGGTCCTCCCTGCACTCCGAGAACTACGGGGGCTGGGCGCAGCTGGTCATCGACGAGGACCGGAAAGTTCTCTTGGGCGCCACTTTCGCCGGGCCGGACGTGGCCGAGCTCCTGCATGCGGCGACCATCGCCGTCGTGGGTGAAGTTCCGCTCCACCGGCTGTGGCATGCGGTCCCCGCCTACCCCACCATCAGCGAGGTGTGGCTGCGCCTGCTGGAGAAGTATGGGCTGTAGGGCCCATTATTTGAACTGACCGGTCAGTTTGGTTAGTCTTGGAGCAGACACTTTCTGTGAAAGGCCCCTCTTGCTCTCAGCACGCCAGCTTTCCGTCAAAGGCCGCCGCGATCCCCTGCTCCCTCCCACCACGGTTGCCGTGGAGCGGGGACAGCTCCTGCTGGTGGCCGGTGACCGCCAGGACCAGCGCACGGCCCTTGCCCTTGCCCTTAGCGGGCGGATGAAATCCACGGGCGGCTCTGTCGCCTGGGACGGGCAGCAGCGCACCCGGCAGCTGCGGCTGGCCAGTGCCCTGGTGGACTCCCCCGGCGTGAACGAGCCGGAGGAACACCTGAGCGTGCGCGACCTCGTGACGGAGGACCTTGCCCTGGTGCCGCGCCGCTACCGCGGTGCGCTGCTCAGCGGCCCGTGGCTCAAAGTGAACCGCTTCGAGGACATCGCGGGCCTCTGGACCGAACAGCTGGACCCCGCCCGGCGGCTGGAGCTTCTGACCGCCCTGGCGCTGGCCAACCCGCACACCGACCTGCTCGTGGTGGACTCTCCGGACAGGCACAGCGCGGACAACGCCGCCTGGCTGCCCCGCCTGCAGGCATTGGCGTCCGACGCCGGAAGGCCGCTCGCGGTCATCGCCACCGTGCGCGCCCTCCCGCCGTCGTGGGACGGCCCGTCCGCCGTCGTGGGCAACGATGCCGTGGCAAACGTGCCCGTGACGGAAACTGGCGAGCCGATCGATGGCGGGCAGACCGCCCGGCACGAAGCTGCGTCCCGTGACGACGCGATGCCGAAGCATCCGGACGAAGACGAAGCCCTCAACGTGGGTACCCACGGCCATGAAAGCCGGGCCACCCCTGCACACACCGGGCAGCATGTCCGGACCGATGAACTCGAAACCGAGGTTGCCAAGTGACAGTCATCCGGCTGGCCCGCTCCGAACTCAAGCGCATGACCGGCGGGCTGTTGCCCAAGCTGACCATCCTGGCGCTGACCATGGTCCCCCTCCTGTACGGGGCCGTCTACCTGTACGCCAACTGGAACCCCTACGGCCACCTGAACAACCTCGATGCCGCCCTGGTGGTGGAGGATACGGGGGCCGGCAGCAGCGACGGTACCCGCCTGGAGGCCGGGTCGAAGGTGGCGGACAGCCTGGTGGAGGGCAATGTCTTCCACTGGATCCCGGTGGAGAGCTCCGCGGCAGCGGATGAGGGCGTCAGCAGCGGCCAGTATGCCTTTGCCCTGAAGATCCCCAAGGACTTCTCCGCCAACCTGGCGTCCCCTGGCAGCTTCGATTCCGCGAGCCAAGCGATGCTCAACGTCACCACCAACGATGCGAACAACTACCTCCTCAGCACCATCGTGGACAAGCTGACCACTGCGGTTCACACCACGGTGGCCACCGTGGTGGGTGAGGAAACCGCGAACCAGCTGCTCACCGGCTTTGGAACCATCCACACGCAAATGGTGAAAGCGGCCGACGGCGCGGGGCAGCTGGCGGACGGCGTCGCCTCCCTCCGCGACGGCACCGTGACGCTGCATCAGGGAACCACGGATCTGAGCAACGGAGCCTCCCAGCTCCAGGCGGGGCAGCTGAAGCTCCGGGACGGGGCCAACCAGCTCACCGACGGCGCCGGCCAGCTGAGCAGCGGGCTGTCGGTGTTGAAGGATAAGACCGGGTCGCTCCCCACCGACTCGCAGACGCTTGCGTCCGGCGCGGCGCAGGTGGCCGCCGGGAATGCCCAGCTCAACACCAAGGTCCAGGACGTGGCAACGCAGCTGGAGGCGGCGGACCGGGGGCTGCGGGCACGGGTAGTGGAGTCGAACAGCAGGCTGGTGGCCTCGGGCACCCTGACGCAGGAGCAGGCCAACGCCATCCTTGCAGACTTCGATGCCGCGGCGACGTCCAGCCCGGTGGCCGCCGCCAAGGCGAAGCTGCAGTCGGACGCGGCCCAGATCCAGCAGCTCGCCGACGGCTCTGAGGCCGTGAGTGTGGGCGCCGCGCAGCTGGCCGCCGCGACGCCCGCCCTGAAGGATGCCATCCGGCAGGCCTCCAGCGGCGCCGATCAGCTCCATACCGGTGCCGCCACGCTGGCCACGGGCGAGCAGGCAGCGCTGGACGGTACCTCCAGCCTGGCCGCGGGGGCCCAGAAGCTCGATTCCGGCGCTGCCCAGCTGGCCGACGGTGCCGGCACGGCAGCGGACGGTTCACGCACGCTGGCCGACGAGATCGGCAAGGGTGCGGGGCAGGTTCCCAACCCCGACGACGCCCAGAAGGACAACCTGTCCAGGGTCATGGCGGATCCGGTTGCGGTCAGCAACGTTTCGCAGGCCAAGGCCAACTCCTACGGCGCCGGGCTGGCACCGTTCTTCCTCACGCTGGCCCTGTGGATCGGCATTTTCATGCTGGTGCAGGCGATGCGCCCCATCACCCAGCGGGCGCTGGCCTCCAACGCCCCGTCCTGGAAGATCGCCCTGGGCGGCTGGCTCCCCTTCCTGGCTGTATCCGTTGTGCAGGCGTCCCTGCTGACCCTGGTGGTGAACGTCGCCCTGGGCCTGAACCCCGCTCATCCGGTGATGATGTGGCTGTTCATGCTGGCCGCGGCCATGGCGTTCAGCGCCCTGATCCAGGGGATCGTTGCGCTGCTGGGCTCCCCCGGCAAGCTGGTGGTGCTCATCCTGCTGGTGCTCCAGCTCGTGTCCTCGGGAGGCACCTTCCCCTGGCAAACCACGCCACAGCCCCTGCATGTGGTGCACGAGATCCTTCCCATGGGATACGTGGTGACCGGAATGAGGCACCTGATCTACGGGGCGGACCTGTCCATGATCCTGCCCACCGTGGCCGGGCTGCTGGGCTACACCCTGCTGGGTACCGTGATGTCCACGCTGGCAGTGCGCAAGAACAAGTACTGGACCCTGAAGACGCTCAAGCCGGAGATTGCCGTATGAGCAAGGACCCGGAGGATACGGTCGCTGCCTCGGCAGCCGGGGCAGCGACAGACGGGGCAGCAGCAGCTGCCGTCCTGGAAACGGCGGAAATGGGCACCCACCCCTTGGACGTTGCGAAGGCACGGCGGCCGGCCAGGACCACGGCCACCCGGCAGAAGCTGTTCGACGCCTCCATGGCACTGATCGGCGAGCGCGGGGCCGCAAACGTGACGGTGGACGAAATCGCCGCGGCCGCAGGGGTTTCGAAAGGTACCGTCTACTACAACTTCGGCAGCAAGTCTGAACTGATCGCCCAGCTGCTGAGGCATGGTGTGGACATCCTGAAGGCCAGGCTGCTGGGAGCCGCCGACGCCGGGAACCCACGTTCCGGACGCCCGCGCAAGGCCAATAAGGCCGGCGGTGCCGAAGCCGGGAGTTCCACTGGTTCGGACGGGGATCCCTCCGTTTGGGCCGGGGATCCCCTGGTGGCCATGGAGGCGATGATCGGGCAGGCCATGGATTTCATGGCCGAGTACCCGTCCTTCGCCCGGTTGTGGGTGAGCGAGAACTGGCGCATCCCCAGCGAGTGGCAGGGCACCTTCGCGGTGCTTCGCGGAGAGCTGCTGGAGGTGGTGGGGCAGGCCGTGGACAACGTGGCGAAGGCCTACCCGGTGGACGAGTCCGTACCCCGCGGGAGCCTTGAAACGGCCATCTTCGGCGCCTGCTTCGTGGTGGGCCTGGACCGGCAGACCTACAACCCCGAACGCACCCGTGACCAAAGCGTTGCAGCAATCATGGCCATCATGCGCGGCTACGTCCTGAAGGATGCGCACCCTCGGGGATGATGGAGCACATGCGTCACATGGGCAACAGTGGAAAGTTTGCGGTCATTTGCGGCATCGTCGCGGCCGGGCTGCTGGTCCTGACCGGAATGACGCTCGCTGAGCCGGTGTTCCTGGCGTTCCTCGGCGTCCTGGCGCTGGCCTATGTGGCCGCCGTCGCGGAGCTGCTGGTCCGGCGGCGGCACCTGGCCCTCCTGGCAACGGGTGCGGGTACCAGCATCACCATCGCGTGCTCGCTCGCATTCCTGAGCACCTGGGAGCTGGCGTTCGACGGCGAGTCATCCTTCATCGGCACCCCGCTGCCCACGAACGATCCGGACAACTACTTCATGGTGGCCGCTGCCGCCGCTGCGGGGACCCTCGCGGTCCTCTTCCTGGGCGCCGCGTGGCCGTCCCGCCGTCGTGCTGGCACAGGGCGCAAGCCTGCGACGGCGCGACGCAGGCCGGTGGCTGCCGGACGGCCCACCGGCCGGGGATCTGCACCGAACCCCGTGCAGCGTCCGGGCGTGCAGAGGCCCGGCGCGCAGGGTTCGGGCGTGCAGAGGTCAGGACCGCAGCGCTCGGCGGCTCAGCGCGCCCCGGGGACCCGGCCGCCGGCCAGGTTGCCGTCCACGCCCGCCCGCCGCCCGTCGCCGAAATCCGGCAACGGCTCAATCACTGGCCGCTGAGGCGGCCCGCTTCTGAACGTCACCACCGCCGTCGCCACGCCCGCAAGGAGCAGCAGGCCGCCCGCAATTTCCGTTGGCGTGGGAATTTCTGCGAGGACCAGCCAGGCCGTGCCCATGCCCACCACCGGGACCAGCAGGGTGAAGGGAACAACGGCCGACGACGGGTGGCTGGCCAGCAGCCGGTTCCAGATTCCGTAGCCCACCAGGGAGGCGAACACGGCAGTGTACAGCGCGCTCAGCATTGTGGGCGCCTGCAGGTGCGCTAGCGTCCCCAGCACCGCGCCGGGGCCGTCCACCACCAGCGACAAGGCGAACAGGGGCAGCGGCACTACAGCGCCGGACCACACCACCAGGCCCAGCCCCGAGGCCGCCCGCGCCTTCCGGGCAATGACGTTCCCGGCGGCCCAGGACAGTGCGGCTGCGAGGACGATGAGGAAGGGCAGCAGGGGTGCCACGGCACTGCGGCCCACGGCGACGACGGCCAGCCCCGCCACGCCGAGCACCACCCCGGCAAGCTGGCGGGGTCCGGGCCGTTCACCGAGGAGGACGGCGGCCAGCAGGACCGTCAGGAGCACCTGCGCCTGCAGGACCAAAGAAGCGAGCCCTGCCGGCATTCCCAGCGCCATGGCCAGGTACAGGAGCCCAAACTGCCCGGCACTCATGAAGAGGCCGACGCCGATGATCGCCTTCCAGCTGACATCCGGTTTGCGGACGAAGAAGATCCACGGGACCACCACCAGGACGAAGCGCATCGCCACGAACAGGAGCGGCGGGACGTCCCCTCCCCCGGGGTGCAGCCCGATGTCGATGGCCACGAAATTCAGGCCCCACAGAATGGCTACCAGGACGGCGAGGAGGGAGTTGCGGAGGTTCACCCCCTCAGAGTGGCAGAACAGCCAATGAAGCACCAGCGTTTATTTGCGCGGGTGATCGTGTACTTTTGCTTCATGATTGATATCGGGTCGCTCCGGGCCTTGGCCGCGATTGAACAGTACCGGTCCGTCATTGCCGCCTCCGAAGCCATGGGGTTCAGCCCCTCGGCCGTCTCCCAGCAGGTCAAGAAGCTGGAGAAGGAAGCAGGCTTCGCCGTGCTGGAACGCCGGGGACGGGGCGTGCTGCTCACTGAACGTGGCGTAGCGCTGGCGGCCTATGGGCGACGCATCCTGGCCGAACTCGAAGAACTCCAGTCGACCCTGCTGACCGATCCGGCCAAACCCAGCGGGCAGCTGCGGGTGGTGGCATTTTCCACGGCATGCCGCGGGCTGGCAGGTCCGCTGCTGGGCAGGCTGGCCAAGGCCGAAAGCGACCTGGACGTCAGCGTCCTGGCCGAGGACCCCCGCGAGGCAGTGGCCCGCGTGGCTAACGGCGAGGCGGACCTGGGCCTGGTGCACAACTGGAATTCTGTGCCTCTGGTGATTCCCGAGCATCTGTCTCTGGAGTGGCTGTGCGAGGACATCGCCGACGTCCTGGTGCACAGCAGCCATCCGCTGGCAGGGCACTCCGGCGTCACACCGGCGGACCTGGTGGACGAGCAGTGGATCAGCACCCCGCATGGGGCCATCTGCAACGAAGCCCTGCTGAGGATCTTCGCCGATCTTGGGCGGGTTCCCGACATCAAGGTTTACGACCCCGATTTCGCCACCCACATCGCCCTCGTGGAGCAGGCCGCGGTGGTGGCCCTGGTTCCGCGGCTGGGCCGTCCCGCGTTGCCAGAAGACGTAATTGCCGTGCCCGTCACGGACCCCGTCCAGGCGCGGCAGGTGGGCATTGTCCACCGAAGGACCATGACGGCCAGCCCCGGCATCCGCTACGTGTCAGAACTGCTGCGCGAGATCGCTGCTAATGGGCCCGGGGAACCTTGAACCTGGTGATGCGGGCGTCCTGCCCGTCCAGCTCGGCCCACGACTTTTCGGTTTCCAGGACCGTCAGGGCGCTGGTGGGATACCGGGTGGCGGCGTCCATATAGGCGTCGTGGTCGGAGTCCCGGGAAGCCAGGTGCATCGCCAAATCCTGGACGCCCGGCAGGTGCGAGATCAGCATCAGCGTGGTCACGGTGTCCGGAACGTGGTTGACCACGGCAAGCATGCGCAGGGCCGAGGCGGCATACAGCCCGTCCTCGAGCTTGGGCGTAGGGGCTTTGTCCCCCAGCTCCGAGCACACCCAGGTGCAGGTCTGGCGGGTACGCAGGGCACTCGAGCACAGGATGAAGTCAGGGACGATGTTGTGCTTGAGCAGCCACTTCCCAGCCAGCGGCGCCTCCCGGTGGCCGCGCTCCTCGAGGGGCCGCTCCTGGTCGGCAACCCCGCCGGGCCAGTCGGCCTTGGAGTGCCGCATGATCACAAGCCGGCGAAGATGGTGCTCACTCATGGGCCAAGCCTATCGCCAGCAACTGCAAGCAAAGGCAGGAGGGGCAGCCGAAGAAGCGTCACGCCAAGCACGCTTTAAGGGGCAGGCAAGAAGGGAATCAGCGGAATACCGGGAGCCAGCAGAACAAAGAGCGGCGAAAACGTGCCCCCGTGATGCGAGTCCCACCAGCCGCGGAGGCCAATGATTGGGGACTCAGGACGCGCCAAACGGCTTTCTGCGTAGTGCCGCCTTAGGGCGGAGGCTGAGCCTAGATCGAGTATTCCGGAGCGGCCCAGACGACGACCTCGGGGTGCTCGTAGAAACGGTAGCCCTGTCCGCGGACCGTGCGGACGGTGTTGGCCAGGCGGCCGAGCTTGGAGCGCAGGCGGCGGATGTGGACGTCGATGGTGCGCTCGTTGGGGACCTCTTCGGCATTGCGCCACAGGCCCTCGAGCAGTTCGTCGCGGCCGACGGTGCGGGTGCCGTTTTCCACCAGGTAGTTCAGGAGTTCGAACTCCTTGAAGGTCAGGTTGAGGGATTCCCCGTCGAGGTGGACTTCGCGGCGGGCGAGGTCGATCAGGACGCCGGAGGGGCGGGGCTCCTGCGGCTGCTGGGGCCGGGGTGCCTCGGTGCGCTGCCGGGCGTTGACGGTGGGGTCGCCGAAGGTGGAACGGACGACGTCGAGCGCGGAACCGGGGGTGCCGGCGGGGGCAACGGCCACGGCGGCGTAGCTTTCGGCGCCGGTCACCAGGGACTGGGCGTAGGCGCGGATTTCCTGGGCAAGCTTGGCAATGGAGGTGCCGGCAGCTGCAGCGGTTTCCTCATCAATACCCATGTAGAGAACAAACCCGCGGGCCACGTTCTCATTCGGAACCGGCCGGACGGCGTTGGACCCGGCCACCACAGGGGTGGGGGCGGTGATGGGGGCCGCGGTCTCCGTGGGCTGCACAGCGCGGAGCTGGCCGTAGGAGTTGGGGTTGTAGCCCTGCGGTGCGTAGCCCTGAGCCGGGAAGCTGTTTCCGGGCGTCGGAGCAAGCGAGGGGCGGGGGCCGAAACCGGGGCGGAGGCCCGACGGCTGGCCTGCCTTGGCGGCGTTACGGACGGAGATGTGGACGTATCCGGATGCAACTGACATGGAATGCTTACCTCAATGTGAATGGCCGCCATAGCGGCACTCGAATGCTGGGTTTCCCGCACTGCGAATGGGGAGGGGCGCCCGACGCTGGGCTGGGGGCGAATGCCTAAGAACTTCGAAGGGTGTAGAAGGTCAGGCGTGCATTCGACAACAGCGCATGTCGGCAGCAGCTGATGTGCTGGGCCAATATTCTGCGGCTGCAGGTGCTGTTGAGTTCTTGTTCACATTGGAAGTGTGCAGCGTAACAATGGCAACTTGCAAGTAACAATGGGCAGAATCGTCCGCATCGTGAGACGAATCGGCGAAATGTGCGACAGATCACGATTCTGGGAAGGTCAAATAATAACGTTCGTTATCCGAAAATGATCCTCCGAATCACCCTTTCCCCGAACTAACTTCGATGGATGCGCAATTTATCGAATCAGTCTGAATTTCAATCGCTTGACATAGAATCCACCCACCGGAGGGTCCTCACTGTCCAATTCCTTGCTGGCTGCTAGCGCTCTTTTCAGGTCCGGACTACCTGAACGAAGCCACCACCGCGGCGTCTCAAATGGCGCCGGCCGGTCAGGTGATGGTTGTCCCCGCACCCGGAGCTGCTGCCGTACCGGACGCCGTCGCAAGCAGTATGGTCTGGGCCGTGTAGCTGTCCGAGGACATGAGCGCGGTAACGCGGACGCTCCGCCGTTCATGCCGCCAGTGCCGTCCGGGGCAGTCATTCCGGACTGGCCACCGGGTGCGAACCGCCCGCCGGGCCCGCCTGCCCGATGGTCCCGCCCGCACCGCCACCATCCTTGGTAGCCGTCGTACTCCCCCCATCCAGCGGGCTGGCCGCTCCAGGGAACGGCCCAATCCCGGGACGGTTGGCTCTCCGTGATGCGGGGAGGTTCCCAACCGGAAGGTGCCTGCGGGCTGTCGGGATTGCCGGCAAAGACTTCCCACTGGCTTTGCGGGCGCCCCTGTCCCTCGGCAGCGGCGCCGGCCTGATGCGGCTGTCAGCCCTGGGCCGGTTCGTCCGGGACGGCACGGCTGTTCTGCTGGTCCATTGATTGCTCCTCGGGAACGGAACCTGGCGGTCGCCGCTGCTGCTGTTCCATCAGCGTCAGCCGCCTTCCTGGGCCCGGGCTGCGCGGCGGGCAGTGCTGACTGTGACATTCGGACTATGGCGCCGACCCTGCCATACCCGCTGCAACGCCCAGCTGGCTAGGCTGGGATTCACAGCTGGGGCACAGGAAGCCCAAAGCCCGCCTATATCGAAGGATCGGAGAGTTGTCCCATGGCCACCTCGCACTCCATGACCAACAACCTCCCCAAGCTCTCCCACCCGGACGGCTCCCCCATCCGCGCCCTGGTGGTGGACGACGAACCCAGCCTTTCCGAACTGATGAGCATGGGCCTGCGGATGGCGGGGTGGTCCGTGGCAGTGGCAGCGGACGGGCCCGAGGCAGTGAAGCTGGCCAAGGACTTCCGCCCCGACGTACTGGTGCTGGACGTGATGCTTCCAGGGTTCGACGGTGTAGAGCTGCTGGGCAGGATCCGCGCCTTCGCGCCGGAGGTGCCAGCACTCTTCCTGACCGCTAAAGACGCAGTCCAGGACCGCATCGTCGGCCTGGCCGCCGGCGGTGACGACTATGTCACCAAACCGTTCAGCATGGAGGAAGTCATCCTCCGCCTGCACCGGCTGGTCCAGCGCTCAGGCGTCGCAGCCATGGACACTGCCGAACTGGTGGTTGGCGACCTGGTGCTCAACGTCGACACCCGGGAAGTCACCCGCGCCGGGGATGACGTGCAGCTGACGGCCACCCAGTTTGAGCTGCTCCGCTACCTCATGGAAAACCCCAAGCGGGTCATCAGCAAGGCGCAGATCCTTGACCGGGTGTGGGACTACGACTTCGGCGGCCAGGCCAATATCGTCGAGCTTTATATCTCTTACCTGCGTAAGAAGATCGACGCCGTCCATCCGCCCATGATCCACACCGTCCGCGGGGCCGGTTACGTCATCAAGCCGGCGGAGTAGCTCGCCATGGCCTCTACAGAAGCTCCCTACACCCGGAGTTGGCTCAGGCCGGCAACCTGGCACCTGCGTACCCGCCTGATCGCCCTGGCCATGGCCCTGCTCATCGCCATCTGCGGTGCCGTTGGCATCGTGAGCTACGCATCGATGGACGCCTTCCTGACCCGGCAGCTTGACGACCAGCTCAGCCAGGCCGCCAACCTTGCCGACAACCCTGGCCGCCCGCCCTTTGGCGGCTTCAACGGACGGGACCCCCTGGACGCCCGGGGCCAAAGAATCGGCACCGTCAACGCGAGCATCCGCAGCGGCCAGGTGAGTTCAGGCGGCTTCCTCGCCTCGGACACCACCCGCCAGCCCCTGTCCACGGAGGACAAGGAAACGCTCCTTGCGCTCGATGCCAACTCCCGGCCCGTGGACCGTTCCATGTCCAGCGGTGATTATCGGCTGATCGCGGTCCAGACAAGCTCCGGTGACACCCTGGTCACGGGGCTCCCCCTGGCCGCCAAGGAAAGTACCCTCAGGTCCTTCGTGTGGACCTTCGTGTTCGTCTCGCTGGGCGGACTGCTGCTGGTCGGACTGGTGGGAACGGTGCTGATCCGCCGCACCATGAAACCCCTGGAACAGCTCTCGGAGGTTGCCACCCGGGTGTCTGAACTGCCCCTGGACGCCGGCGAGGTGGCGCTCGCCGTCCGCGTGCCGCCGTCGAACTCCAACCCGGGCACCGAAGTGGGAAGTGTGGGGCATGCATTGAACCTCATGCTGGACAACGTGGCCAGCGCCTTGGAAGCCCGGCAGAAGAGCGAAACGAAGGTGCGCCAGTTCGTGGCTGACGCCTCGCATGAGCTCCGTACCCCACTGACCGCCATCCGCGGCTACACCGAGCTGATGCGGATGACGGAGGACTTCACTCCCGACGGCCAGAAATCGCTGGCCCGGGTCCAGAGCCAGTCCGAGCGGATGACGGCACTGGTGGAGGACCTGCTGCTCCTGGCGCGGCTGGATGAGGGCCAGCCGCTCAAGCTGGCCGAGGTGGACCTGACGCAGCTGGTGGTGGAAAGCGTCAGCGACGAAAAGGTCATGGCCCCCAGCCACACCTGGCGGCTCGATCTTCCCGCGGAGCCGGTGCTGGTCAACGGGGACGGCGCGCAGCTGCGGCAGGTACTGATGAACCTGCTGTCCAACGCCCGGAAACACACCCCTGCCGGAACCACCGTGGTGGCCGGCGTCGGCACGGCTCCGGATGGCGCGGCCATCGTGACGGTCACGGACGACGGCGGAGGCATCCCGGCGGACTTCGTGGACCAGGTCTTTTCACGCTTCGCCCGCGCAGACGCGGCCCGCAAGGGCAGCGGCGACCAGGCCGGCGCGGCCGTTGCCGAGGGCACCAGCGGGCTGGGCCTGTCCATCGTCCAGTCCATCGTGGAAGCCCACGGCGGCCGGGTAACGGTCACATCACGGCCCGGGATGACGGAGTTCGCGCTGCGCCTGCCGACCGTAGCCTGAATTTGCCAAGGCGACGCGCCGTCGTCGTGACGTCTGTTACCTAAATGTGACTTAAGCGCCGCTCTCCTGTACCGTCGATATGGTGCGGTTCCCGTTCGGGCCGCATATCCGGATGACGCCAAGCTCTGCCACTTCCCGGATTTCGCTTGAACTAAGGCAGAGGCGGGGGACCCACGTCCCGGGCAACGCAGTACTGCCCTTGGGGTTAAGCCAGCACGTGTATTTGCCGTGCGGCCGGATGCCCTCATCCGAACCCGACAGCTAACTCCGCAGGTGTGAGAGGCGAATCAAATATGTCTAAATTCACGGTAAAACCGCGCCCAAAATCGGCTCCGAGCCACAGCGCGCAGCCTGAAACCCGCAAGAAGTCTTCCTTCGGCAAGCGCGCCGCGGTCCTCGCAGTGTCCGCAGCGATGCTGGTGGGCGTGGGCGCCGCAGGCCAGGCCACCGACGCCATGTCCCGTGTGGCTGCCGCCGGCTCCGAGTCCCCCGCGGCCGCCGATTCCCAGATGAGCATCGAGAAGAGTGAAATCCGCTCGAACCCGGCTGCGTCGGCGCCCGCCGAGCTCAAGGTGCAGCCTCAGGAGGCGGCACCGGCGCCCGCACCCGCGGCAGAACCTGCCCCGGCCGCAGCGCCCGCACCGGAACCGGCACCTGCTCCCGCACCGGAGCCTGCTCCCGCTCCCGAGCCTGCTCCCGTCGTTGCCGTCAACGATCCTGCGGGCGCACAGGCATACGCGTCCGGCCAGCTGGCCAGCTACGGGTGGGCACAGGACCAGATGCAGTGCCTGGTCACCCTGTGGACCAAGGAATCCGACTGGACCACCACCGCCACCAACGCCAGCAGCGGCGCCTACGGCATCGTCCAGTCCCTGCCCGCCGAGAAGATGGCGAGCGCCGGCCCCGACTACCTGACCAACTACCGCACCCAGATCAACTGGGGCCTGAACTACATCAAGGAGCGTTACCAGTCGCCGTGTGGCGCCCTGAACTTCCACTTGGGCAACAACTGGTACTAAAAGCCCTCACTGGCTGAGGCC
The DNA here is from genome assembly GCF_050038305.1 of Pseudarthrobacter sp. 1G09. Lineage (NCBI taxonomy): Bacteria > Bacillati > Actinomycetota > Actinomycetes > Micrococcales > Micrococcaceae > Pseudarthrobacter > Pseudarthrobacter sp. 1G09. The sequence goes on along the minus strand of NZ_CP188306.1, from coordinate 967,410 downwards.
CTTCCGACCGGCCGCCGCCGAACCTTCCCGGTTCAGCGGCGGCCGTCGTCGTCTCCACAGCCATGCGTGCGAGGCAGCAGTTCTTCCGTGCGTTAGGCAGCAGGCTTTGGGATGGCTTCCGGCCATCGAGCGGATTGGGCCGGGACGTGCCGTTACCGTCCCGGGATGTACTGGACGGCCCAGCGGTTGCCGTCGGGGTCTGCGAAGTACACGAAATGACCCCAGTCCTGGACGTCCACATCGCTGACATCCACGCCGTTGTTCTTCAGGTGGTCGTGGGCGGCCTGGATGTCGCTGACCACCAGCTGGAGGTTGGAGCCTGTACCCGGAGGAGCGTCCGTGAGGCCTTCACCGATACAGATGGAACATGCTGAACCGGGCGGGGTCAGCTGAACGAAGCGGATGGACTCCGATGGGCGTTCGTCGAAGTCGGCGTTGAAACCAACCTTGTTAACGTAGAAATCCTTGGCGCGGTCCACATCGGACACGGGGACAAACACGAGTTCAAGTTTCCAGTCCATTGCCACAGGCTACGGCCGGACCCCATATTGCGGAAGGCTTTCCGCCCGGTCAATGCGGTTAGCCGGCGATGCCGTACAGGCGATCACCCGCGTCCCCAAGGCCCGGAACGATGTAGGACTTTTCGTTCAGCTTCTCGTCAATCGATGCAAGGACGATGTGCACGTTTGCTTCGCCCAGTTCCTCCTCCAGCTTGGCCAGGCCCTCCGGAGCCGCCAGCAGGCAGATGCACGTGACATCCGATGCCCCGCGCTTGAACAGGAACTTGATGGCCTCGCGCAGGGTTCCGCCCGTGGCAAGCATGGGGTCCAGGACGAAGACCTGCCGGCCGGTAAGGTCCTCGGGCAGCCGCTCTGCGTAGGTGATGATGTCCAGGGTTTCCTCGTCGCGGGCCATGCCCAGGAAACCCACTTCTGCAGTAGGGACCAGCTTGGTCATACCCTCCAGCATGCCGAGGCCGGCGCGCAGGATGGGGACCACCAACGGCGTGGGCTTGGTGAAGGCCGTGCCCACAGTGGTGCTGACCGGCGTCTCGATAGTGACGGGTTCGGTGCGGACCTCGCGCGTGGCCTCGTACGCCAGCAGGGTCACCAGCTCTTCGGTCAGCTGCCGGAACACGGGCGAAGGGGTGTTCTTATCCCGGAGAACAGTGAGCTTATGGGCGACCAGCGGGTGGTCCACAACGAGAGTGCGCATTGCTCAAAACTATCATCCGGCGCTGTCCCTGCCGGAGTCCCTGGTTCCGGGCTACTGGTGCCTGACCCGCACGCCCGGGTGCGTCCCGCCGTCGGTGAACCTACCCTCGGAGGTGCGTCCCGCCGTCGTGGTCCGTTCCGCGGCCGTGCGTGCCGCCGTCGTGGTGCATGGCGTCCGCTACGACATCGCGCACCACAGGACGCTCAAACGTGGGCGCCGGCCCGGCATGTTGCTTCCGTCGGATCAGGTGGAACATCCGGTGGGCCAGGATGACGAACCCGACCCAGGCCAGGCCCAGCGTCCAGCCGGCGATGACATCTGTCAACCAGTGGTGGCCCAGGAAAACCCTGCTCAGGCCCATGGAAATAATGAAGACAGTACCCGCGGTGATGGCTGTGATGCGGACGCTGAGGACCTGGAACTGCAGGCAAATGATGTACACCAGCACGCCGATCACCACTGTGGTGTTGAGGGTGTGCCCACTGGGAAACGACGGCGAGTCTTCGTATGGCGGAACAGCTTCGGAGTGGTCCGGCCGGGTCCGGCCCACCAGCCGCTTACCAAAGGTGGTGGCCGCGGTGGAAACCGCAGCTGCACCGCCCACCAGGAGGAGCGGGCGCCACGACCTGCTGAGGAAGGTCAGCCACGCGGTGAGGAGCGTGGCGAGGATGGGCATGCCGATGCCGCCGCCAATGTTGGTGAATCCCGTGACGAAGGCATCAAGTCCGGGATTCCGCAGTGACTGGGCGTAGTCCAGGGCGGGGATATCAAGGCTCGCCAGGCCTTCGTCATCCACCACGTCCGAATACACTTCGGCGCCCAAGAGCGCCATGGCGACGATCAGGGTTCCGCCCACGGCCATGGTCAGCCACAAGGCGGCATACGGTTTGATCCAACGGTCCACGCGGTCCCGAACGGTACTCACGGCGCCTCCCCGGCATTCAGTACGCAGGCTTACTATCCCCCGAAACTATCATTGAGCCATGGTCTCCGCATCGAACAGTTACGACGAGTGGATGGGTCTCGCCCTGGCGGAGGCCCGCGCGGCGCTCGCTACCGGCGATGTTCCCATTGGCGCCGTGGTGCTGGGGCCCGACGGCGAGGTGCTGGGTTCGGGGCGGAACCAGCGGGAGGAGCTCGGGGACCCCACCGCCCATGCCGAGGTAGTGGCCATCCGTACGGCTGCTGAGCGGCTGCGGGAACTGGCACGGCTCGGCGGCGGCCCGGACGACGGGTGGCGGCTGTCCGACTGCACGCTGGTGGTCACATTGGAACCCTGCGCCATGTGCGCCGGGGCCATTGTCCTTGCCCGGATCCCCCGGGTGGTTTTCGGCGCCTGGGACGAGAAGGCTGGCGCTGCTGGGTCAGTGTTCGACATCCTCCGCGAGCGGCGGCTCAACCACTGGGTGGAGGTCTACCCCGGCATCCGGGAAGACGAGAGCTCCGTGCTGCTGCGGGACTTCTTTGCGGATCACCGGACACGGTTGTAGCCGCCACCACTTCGGCTGGTGACTGGAGCCTTCTTTGGCCTTGAAACCTGTTCGTTCTCTACCCGGCGCCGGTCAGCGCACGCACGACGTTCCCGGCCGTCTTCTCCCAGCCGGGCAGGAGGCCGCGCGCTTCCAGGGCCCGGCTGCGCCAGTCCTGCTGCAATGCGCGGTTCTCAAGCCACTGCCGAAGGGTCCAGCCGAGATCGGCTGCGTCGGCTTCGCCCCCGCGTGGCAGCGCAAGCGCCGCCCCCGGAAGGCGCGTGCCGCCGTCGGCATCCTTCAGTGAGGCAAGGTCCAGCGCTTCGACCGCACCGGTCCCCTGCCGGACCACTACAGGAACACCGCGGGCGAGCGACTCGGTGACCACCATGCCAAAGGCTTCTTCGCGCGAGACAAGAAGGCTCAGGTCTGCGCGGTTCCATTCCGCCTCAAGCGCATCCCCCGCCAACTCCCCCGTTAGCTGCACCCTTCCTGCCAGGCCGCAGCGGGCGATGGCTTCCTCCACCTGCCGGGCGTAGGCCGGGTCTGCTTGCTCCGATCCGACCAGCGACACCGTCCACTCCAAATTCTGGATCCCGGCGAGGGCTGCCACGGTGAGGAGTTGGTCCTTGTTGGGCAGCAGTGCCGCCACGGCGAGGAGGTGCGGAGGGCGCGAGCCTGTGGCGGGCGGAGCCGGATCGGCTCCCGGAAGGGCGACCCGGGCGTTGGGAAGGCCGCGCGCCTTGAGGATTCCGGCTGCGCTACTGCTGGTGCAGATAACACCCGACGCCGCACGAAGTGCCCTTGCTTCCTTCAGCAACGCTTCCGGGCCGGAAGTTTCCGGGACGGGCATATGCACCAGGACGAAGGTTTGCCGGCCCGCCTTGGCCGCGGATTCGAGCGCGTCCGGGGCGCCCACTGCGACTAGCCCGTCCACCAGCACCAAGGCTGGCTGCTGTTCCGGCTGCGGTTCCCACGCACCGAGGGTGCTGCCCAGCTGGCGTCGTTCCTTGGCAGAAGCGTGTGGCCAGTTCCCTTCGACCGGGAGTACCCGCACCTCCCAGCCCAGGCTCGTCATTCCCTCTGCCAGGCGGGCGTTGTAAACGTTGCCGCCGGAGCTGTGGCGAATGTTGGCGGGGACCAGCAGCCGCACAACGCGCATGGGTCAGGCTTTGAGGTCCAGCGAGAACGTTGCCCAGGCGTCCGGATTCTCGCGAAGAGTGACGTCGATCCCGTCAAGGTGGCGGCCGTCGTCGTCATCGCTGATCTTCGCCGCCACAGCCTGGGCAATGTACTGGGCGAGGGCCTCGGTGGTGCTGAGCTTGCCCTCGAAGTCGGGGTGTTCGTCCAGGTTCCTGTAATTCAACCCGTCGAGAACTTCCTCGATGACGGTTCCGGCGGCGCCGATATCAAGGACGATCGCGTTGTCATTCAGGGCACGACGGCGGAACGCCACCTCCGCGACGAACGTTGCGCCGTGCAGGCCCTGGGCAGGTCCGAACGCCTCACGCGGCAGGCTGTGGGCGATCATGAAGTGGCGGCGGACGGTCAGGCTGAACATGGATTACCTCTGGCTCTAATTAGTGGCTCGGTCTGGTGTGGTGAATCGGTGGGCCGGTGTTGTGTAGCCACGCGTCGGCTTTTCAGGCCGGGTCCTCAGCCTGGCGGGCGGCGTCCTGCGGGTACTCGATGACGTGGCAGAGGGCTTGGAGACTTCCATCGGATAGGCCCTGGACCACCTCGGGGAGGTCCTCGAAGGCTGACTGTCCGGTGAGGAAGGCGTCGAAGACGGGGTCGGTGAGCAGTGAGACGGCCAGGTCAAGGCGGTCAGCGTTGGTCCGGCGGTGCCGGCGGGAGCGGGCCACCATGCCCACTTGGCTTGCCCTGATGGAAAGCCTCCGGGCGTGGAAGTCCTCCCCCAGGGGCACGGTCACCTTGCGGTCCGCGTACCAGGACATCTCGATGACGTCACCGTCGTCGCCCACAAGCTGCAGGCTGCGTTCGAGGCCTTCCTGGGAGGCGGAGCAGTGGATCACGATGTCGCAGTCGTCCAGGGCGTCCTCGGGGCTCGTGAACTCGACGCCGATGGTGTCTGCCAGCTTCTTCCGTCCCGGATCCACGTCAACGAGTTGAAGACGCTGAAGAGGGAAGGTGCGCAGCAGCGTGGCCACCATCCCGCCCACCAGGCCGGCCCCGACGACGGCGACGCGGTCCCCCAGCTTCGGTTCGGCCTCCCACAGGGCATTGATGGCCGTTTCCACCGTTCCTGTGAGCACGGCACGCTGTGACGGAACGCCGTCCGGGATTCTTGTGAGGGCGGGCACCGGGACGACGTACCGGTCCTGGTGCGGGCTGAGGCAGAAAACGCGCTGTCCCTTCCACTCGTCCGGGCCTTCCTCCACGACGCCGACCGACAGGTAGCCGAACTTCACCGGCCCGGGAAAGTCGCCTTCCTGGTGCGGGGCGCGCATCCCATCAGCAACCCTGGGTGGCACCGCGCCGCGGTGGACCACCATCTCGGTGCCCCTGCTGATACCGGAGTACAGTGCGCGGACCACGGCCTCCCCCGGTTTTGGAGCCGGCAAGTCCTCGGACCGGAGTTCGCCCTGTTCTTTGGCTGTGGTCCAGTAGGCGGTGGCACGCTGCGGCGATTCTGAATTAGTCATCTTGCTGTCGAATCTATCGGGACGGGCGTTCGGGAGGAAGGTCCGACGGCGGGTGTCGCCATTTCAGCAAGTCCACGTCAGCGGGGTGGAAGCAACCTGGTGAATGCGACGTGGCTAGTTTCATTGGCTGGGTTCCTCGTAGGCACGGGAGCGTGAGCAGCAGTAGTTTCCTCGCACCTTCAGCCCTGCCGGTCAGGTGAGGGAGAGCTCGTGTAGCCAGTGTTCCTGTTGCGGATCAGCGGGCAGCTCGAGGGGTGCCGCGTAGAAGGCCTCCCAGAGCGGATCATCCGGAGAAAGATCGTCGGGGACGACACGGTCCTCGCAAGCGAATTCGGCGTCCAGTAATTCGTCATCAGGTGGGTCGGCCAGGAGGTAGTCGGGGCAGACCGCAATGCCGGCAAGGATCCGTTGTTCCAGGGAGCCAATCACCTGCTGCACTTCAGACAGTCCGGGTGGCCAGTGTGGTGGTTGGGGGTCGGGGTGTTGGGCTGGGTAGTGGCGGCCTGTGGGTGAGGTCCAGCCGGGTGGTTCGGTTTCGGTAGCCACAGTGGGGGTCCAGCCGCTGTGGTGTTTGAGGCGGTGATGTTTCGGGCAGAGCTGAGCCAGGTTACTGACTCCCGTAGTGCCGTGCTGTTGCCAGGCGGTGAGGTGGTCGGTGTCGTTGTCCATGCTGGGGTTGGTGCAGCCGGGGAAGGTGCAGTGTCCGTCGCGCATCCTGATCCAGCGTTTCATCGCCTCCGACAACCGGTAACTGGTCCGGCCAATCTCCAACGGTGCACCGTCTCGCGGATCGACGAGGACCCGGTAAAACGAGGTGGCCCCGTCAGCGACGAGTTTGCGGGCCATCGCTGCCGGGATGGGGCCGTACCCGTCCAGGTCTGCTGGTTCGTCGGTGCGTCCCAGCAGGGTGAACAGTGGGACGGTGACCAGGACGATGGCTTTCGGGGCGGGGATTGTGCTGAGGTCAACGGCGTAGGGGCCGGTGCCAGTCCTGGTGCCAGTGCTGGTGCCGGCCTCACCGGCCCAGGTAACCCCGTGGGTACCGGTTACGTCGCCGGGTTCTTGGCCATCGACGGATCGGCCTGTGGCAGCGGTTCCGGTGTGGGCGCCGAGCAGGAGCGCGGCCGCGACGTCCGGCCGCAGCTGGGTGAGGGTGCGGGTCTCTCCCGGCCCTTGGAGGCCGCGGGCGGTCGCTGTGGTCTTGTTCCAGATGGCACAGGCGGTGTCCCCGGGCAGGACCAGGGTAATCGAAGCCATCCCGTCGGCGGCGGGGCGGTACTCCATCCGCCGCTCCGCCACACACCTGACGTGCCGTTCCTGAACTGAAACGGGGTAGGTGCGTTCGCGCCAGGTCCTGACCTTCCTGCGGAACAGGTGCGCCACGAGGTCACCGGGCGCGGACCCCCGGGCCGGGTTGGGGGCGTCCGGGTCGAAGAAATGCGCCACCAACGCCTCAGCACCCTCGGGGGCGAGGCAGCCGGTTTCGTCGGCCACGATCACCGCGTGCCGCCACGACACCGAGCCCGCCGCCAGCGCGGCCGCGACCGGTGGCATCGCGCAGACTTTTCGGGACTGGCTGATGAATGCTGCCGCGGCGCCCGGGCTGAGCGTCAGGACTCCGGTGATCTCCGCCGTCGTGGACATCTCCACGAACGCCCGCTCCGAGTCTGTGGCGTCCGGCGGTGTCATCGCCTCCTGGAACTCGGCGAACTCCGCGGCGTCGCGGGCTTTACCCGCAGCGACTTGGGCTGCCAACTGCTTCCAGAACGTTAGCCGCTGCAGCCGAAGCTCAGACTTCCGCTCCAACACATCAACCGCTTCACAGGCCACGCCGTCAGGGTCAGCCCGGTCCAGGTCCGCGTCTTTCAGGAACAGCGCGTCAAGGCTGGCGACGGAGGCCCGAAGACTCTCCATCACTTCTGCCTCAACCGCCGTATCTGCCATATGCACATCATCGCGCGAGGGTCTGACATTCACAGTGAACCCGTTGGACCATCGAGTACGTCCCTCCTCCAAACGCGTGCCGAAGGCGTCGTTTTGGGGATGTGCCTCTCGCTCCGGTACCCTATTGAGGTTGGTGACGTGTCCGAGCGGCCGAAGGTGCAACACTCGAAATGTTGTTTGGTGTAAAAGCCAACGTGGGTTCAAATCCCACCGTCACCGCCAAGGAGGTTTTACGAATCCTCCAAGCCAGTGATTACGAATTCCCTCGGAGCGTCAGCTCCGGGGGAATTTGTCTTTGAGGAGCACGCCGGCAGGACCGTTTTAGGTTTTGGTCTTCGTTTGACGCGTGTAGCACTACCCGCCTGGGTGCGGGTGCGGCGCGCAGCAACCGTTTCTTTGCACGCTTATGACCTCGACGTCTTCGGACGCCGAGGTCATGTGGGCGGTGTTGTTAGCTGGCTTCCCGGTCGTCGATAGTCCGGGTCCGGCGTTGCCGTGTTTGTTTCGGCTCTGGACCGAAGTCCCATGCTTCCCCACCCCAGAGGTTCTGGGTGCGACGCCTGAAACTCCAGTCTCGAACGATCCGGAAGTTGAGGGAGGAAAGCGTCACCGCGAGCAGCAAAGCAGTGCGTGCGCGGGAAAAGACTTTGGTGTAGCCGCGGCGCCAGCTGAGTTTGTTCGTCCGAACGTCTGCATTGTATGACTCGACGGCGTTTCGGGACGCATATAGCTTGCACCAGGCCGTGGTTCCGAACAGGGGCCACTGGGATTCGCGTGCATACTCGTCCGGCGTGAGCGTTACGGTACCTGCGCATCCGCAGGGTTCGCCTGGGATGCAGTCCCAATCCTCCATTTTCGAGACTTGGGCCGTGCTCGCCAATGATGGGACCGTCGATCTAATCGAGATTCCGCCGCCAAAGATCCGTTTAAGCTGCTCGGACACCTCCATGAGTCACCAGCTGACCTAGTGCGATTGGGAGCGTGCACCATCCACCTGCTATCTGCCGCGCCTAGGGACTCTGAAGGAGCTGGAAACGTGCTCGACGTTGTCCTACCTCCGCTTGGCGAACTGTGCCTTGGAGTTGTCTCTCGCTTCTTCCCTTTTGCCAGGTTGCATTGACCGATGAGTTCGCGGAGGGGCCGGGGGCAGGGAATATCACAATCAAAGAGAAACAGCTCAACAAAGTCATCCCCGGGTGGCGGCACGGCAGGCAGCGGCGGGCGCCAACAGCTGAATGAGCAAAATTCCCTTGACCAGCGCAAACACCACGAAACTGTGTAAGAGCATCCAGTAATATGCTCATGTCGGTACGCGATCTGGAACCGCGAAGCCCAGTTGGGGGACTGTATGGAGAGCACCAAAGTCGAGTGCGACAAGCACACCGTGGTCCTGCGCGAGGACGGCGTCGTTCACCTGATCTGGAGTCCGCACGTCCGCATTGAGACCACTGACGCCCGAGCGGCCATGGCCGCCGTACTTGATCTCGCAGTCGGCAACGAATACCCCTTGCTGGTCGATATGACCCTGACAGCGTCACTGAGCCGTGAGGCCCAGTCAGTGTTTAATCAGCGCTGTGCCACGCGCATTGCACTGCTTGGCACCAGCCCGGTCGACCGTATCCTCGCCAACTGGGTACTCAGCGCGCAAGAACAGCCATGCCCGAAACGCTTCTTCAACTCTGCTGATGAGGCCACGAAGTGGCTGCTGCTGCCAGACGCTACTGTCGGTTCTTGACTCGGAGTATTCATTTCACTTTCATCTCCCGCTGCTGAGTTCCCGTCATGGATGAACTCACAACAGAGCCAGCCCCCGCCGGCGGTGACGACCTCGTCGCCGCACTGGATGTGATCGAGGTTTTGTGGGACCTGATGTGGTTGTTTCCGCGCTGCACGGTGTGAAGACAGTCCTGCTGCCCTACGCGCATTTCGCCGTCCTGATGCGCCCCGACAAGCGCCTCGCAGCCACCGCGTGATGATGGACGGGGAGAAACTGATCGACCTGACCCTGGCCGGCATCCCGTGGCGGTTGGATCCGCGCATCCCAGGCTCATCTTCTGGATTACCCGAGCCGGGCGTCATCGACGAGGCTCCCCCACCGGGGCAATTCCGTACAGAGGCCACTGGGACTCGCGTGCGTGACGGGCGGTTCTGCTGTGTGCCTGTTAGGCACAAACTGCTGCGTCCATACACTGAACAGTGGGCAGTGCTCTAAGGTCAGCGAACCAGTGTCAGCTTGGGCCGTTCGTCCATGAGCCCCAGCACTTGGCGAACCCCTTCAGGAGCCCACCTGAGCTCATTCGTAAGATCGGCCACCGAAAACCCAATTTTGTCCGCAACTTTCACGGCCTCAGTCAGCAGCACGGAGACTGCGGCATGTCTCCAGCAGTCTGCTCTCAGAGGTCTCTAAGGGAGGAATCAGCGTCCAGTCGGGCGAGCCGAGCGATATGACCCATTGCGCCCAAGCATAGAAATGCTGGCACGCATACAAGTGCACCCACGACAAGAAGCCAATTCGGCGCTGCCCAAGGGGTCACCGGCAAGAGTTCGAGTTGGAGGCTACTGAATACGGTCGTCCCGAAAATCGACAAAAGCGAACCCAATAGCGCTCCGCCAGCCCCAATCGCAAGTCCCACTAGACCCAGTTCAGTTATGTAGGCCCCGCCGATAGTCTTCCCAGACCACCCGACAGCTTTCAGTAGACCCACCTCCCGGGCTCGTTGCTTGATCCAGCTTCCACCCACTGAGATCCCAACGCCCAGGCAGAATATGACAAGGACGCCTCCGATGACCCAACTGGCAAGGGCAAGAAGTGCGAAGAGCCCGGTAAGTGACCTGATTTGCCCTGCCACACTGTTGACTGAGTAGCCCAATTCGCGGACCGCGTTTTGCACGCTGACAACTTCTTCAGCTGTATCAACGCGAACAAATGCCCGCGGATAAGTGAGTTCTTCCCCAGCCATCCGGGAAGCTGAGAGCGTGGACTTAAGAACGCTATCGGAGACATAGGCGGCCTGCGTCCCGTCGGTTCCCGGCGATGAGTTGTCGTAGATGCCAACTACCCGCAGTGCGATTGCGGCCGGCTCCCCGTTCCCGGGGCCGATAACTTTCGTGTAGACGAAGTTGATTTCCTTGCCGAGCAGTTGGGCGAATTTTTGTCCCTGCCCGGTGTCCGGGAGCAACACTTCGCCGTCCTTTGGACCGGTCTCGGGGACTTCGCCTTCAAGTACTTTTGGCGTTACGCCGCTAATGAAAGGTGTTGCGGTAAATGCTCCCGGGTTATTGCTGGTCGGCCAGGTGGCCGGATCTTGGAGTGCCAGGTCGAACTGGGCCCACCCTGAAGATCCTGCGACATGCGGGATCTCCTCGAACTGACTCAGTGACTCATCTGTGATGTCCTTCGCACTGCCGGGACCAACAGAGCTCACTTCGACATAGTTGAGAGCAGAGTTGGTAGTGATGTTGTTCGAGTATGAGGATATTCCTGCCCCTACCACGCTGTCCGCAAAGACGAAGGTGGCTATGCCGAGGACCATCAAAACAGCGAGCGGACGCAGTTTGGATAGGGTCAGCCGTACGGACTTTTTGATAAAAACTTCATGCTTGTTCAATTAGCACCTCGCTCATTGGGAGTTCACGATGAGCGACTTGCTCAAAAATCTGGTCATGCGACGCGACCAAAACACCGCAGCCGTTTGCAGCACTAGTTCGCAAAGCTTTGAGGACGAGTTCGGTGTTCGTTGGATCAAGCCCTGAAGTCGGTTCATCCGCGAGGAGCACGGAAGGCCTGTTGAAAACAGCACGGCAGAATGCAACGCGTTGTTGCTGGCCGCCGGACAGCTTCTTCGCCTTTCTATCAGCCACTGCCGTAAGTCCGAACCGGTCCAATTCCTGCAGGAGCTGGTCCCTCGAAGGTCGCCCGCGGGACGCCAAAAGAACATTTTCCAGCGCTGTGAGCTCGGGCAGCAGGTTGCTGCTTTGAAAGACCATTCCAATCCGGCTGGCCCTTGTCCGAGCGGCGACTTTCGGAGCTGCACGGGAAAAATCACGCCCGTCAACCCAGACACTCCCTGCATCTGGGGTGGACAGAAGCCCGGCAATGTTTAGGACTGTTGACTTTCCTGAGCCTGAGTCGCCGCGGAGCCAAACGATCTCTCCAGCGTCAACCCGCAGGCTGACTCCGGAGAGCACAGTGTGGCGGCCACGGTGGTCGTCTCTGAAAGACTTGCTGACGTTTTCCAGCTTGAGAACGGTGCTCACTTCGTTGCTCCTAGGTCGTAGGCGCCCGGCACGGCAATCAGGGCCGCTGAAAGGGACAGGCTGCACTGCGTGGCTTCGTCCGTTTGAAGCCGGTAGAGCGACGAGAACTCTTTGCAGCCTTTCAGCGCCTGAAGCTTTTGTGTTGCGCTGTCAAAGTCGTTTGAGTCCAGCCCTGAAAGGCTGGCGCTGGTCATCGCTGTCAGGGCTCTAAAGTAGTTCAGTCCGGTTCCCCTGTTGGCTATGAGCTCTGGGAGTTTGGACTGGACAGCGGGAAACATAGAACGTATTTCAGCGCTGTTTTTGAAGTACATCGAATTCGAAAGCGCGATCAGAGCCTTGGAAAGTGAGGATTCGTTGTCGGCCTGGGCGTCGAACGATTTGAGGCTGCTAAGCGGCGTACTTGGATCGGCTTGAACCAGTACGTCGATGAGTTCGACGTACTGGTTAAGGTTGTCGGCAGTCACGGTGGCGGGAATATTGGCTTGCGCTTGGCCAACGACGGCAGCGTAGTCATGCCAGGCTTCTGAGCCAGACCGTTTGAGTGCCACGAGGGCCTTCAGCCGGGTCAGGGTGTCAGTCTCGGCTGTTCGAAGGACGCGTTCCAACTCCTGCTTCGTCCGGTCATTAGCGATGTCCGGGAAACTCGTGTCGAGGAGGCGTGAAGCGAGGTAGGTTGCATGCACCGAGCCGTTTTCCAGAGCGGCTGCGCGTACGAGACCGTTCTCCTTGTCGATTCTCACAGCCACGCGGTTTCGAACCAGTTCATGCGCGTCTTCCTGAGCTCCGAGGAGTTGCAGAGACCGCAGCATCGAGTCGATCAGAGCGTCGTCGTTGACCAAGCCCTGATCTATGAGTTGCACAATGTGTGCTTTCGCGTCGTTCGGAACGACGAGGTCCTTTTTCAGCGTGGACTTCGTTTCGAGGGCTGCCTGGAAGTCCAACGTGGATTCGTAGTCGTGGGGCAGGCTTTTGATGTCAACCTGCCGGAGGGCGCGTTCCAAATCTGCCGGTTTTGCCCGTTGCAGAGCCGAGTAGGAGTCGTAAAGGCGCCATAGGAGGTACGGTTTGTCTGAAATGCTTGTAACACTGATGTCATCGAGCCGGGTCCCGACCGCGCCGGCTGCTGCGTTGCGATCCGTCCTGGACCAATCGTGCATCCTACTGACGTCAATCCAGAACCAGAGCGCGGATATTTCCGCTCCAACCTCTGTCTGCTTTGGCGGTACGGCGACCCGCGCCAGCTTCGCCTCAATCTCCGGTGCCATGTCTCCGCCGGATGCTGTGAGCAGTTTAAGAGCTGACCACAGTGTCAGCAGATCGGTTGTGTCCTGCTCCATAACTGTCGTGCCGACGGCTGTGACGGCTACTTGTGACGATGGAAGATATGACCCAAGGTTTTCCGAGAACAGGGCAGTCGTGTAGAGGTCGCCCCGTTCTTGGTCTCCTCCTTCCGGCATGCGGAACAAGCCGTTGGCCCCGCGGAGTTTCTCTACGTCTTCTTTGATAGTGGAGATCTCGTTGTTGGGCTGGTTTTGACCGGCACTGCAGCCAGCGAAAGCAAGCAGGGCCGCAGTCAGCAATGACAGGCGTCCAACGATTCGTGTGCGGTGATGGGGCCGTTGACTTCCACCCATACTGTTTTTCACTGCTGCAGTGCCGATCTCTAGTGCTAAACGCGGGCGGAAGCGGTGCGGAGGTTGCCGTAGTAGTACCCGGTGGCTGAAACGTCAGCACCCAGGTAGAAGGATCCCCATCCCATGCAAACAGTTCCACTGAGGTAGGAGCCGGTAGCTCCGTTGCTGTTTGTCCACTGCAGAGTGTTCGGGTTGCTGGTTCCCGACTGCGAGATATTAACTCCCTTGATGCTGATGGACCCGACTCCGTACTGGTAGAACGAAGTGGTGTTCCTGATCCAGTTCGGCGACACATTCATGACGGCTGAAGAGGAAAAGCTTCCACAGCCTCCTTCTGCCACCGATTGGATCCACATGTTCGCCGTGATTGGCTGCCCGTTGTCGAAATACGCCGTTCCGGAGCCGCTCGTGGCCTGCGCCCCTGAAGCTGCTCCGAGCGCCAGCAATGACGTCAGCGCAATTGCCGCGGCACCCTTCCGCACTTTCGTAACCATGTTCATGTTGATCCCCCAATTTTCTTGTTTCTGAGTTACGTAGCTGCAGGATTCGAAGTGCCAGAGCTGCTATGCCTGTTCCGCGCCAGACATGGTCGCCCTGATCCGGCGATCACTTCGATGAATTACTCACCCGACCGGGCCAGATACTGCACTCGGGGCCTATCCGATTGCCTCTTGTCAGTACCAGTCGCTCGCCTGTGCGCATCGACCCCAATCTCGTTCGGGAACGCACAGAGCTCAGGTAATTCCCCTCATTGCGCGCAAGTTCATCGCGAAGGAACAGGCGCTGCCGGGTCGCAAGGGCTCGGATACCCTGCTGCTCGGCTCTTCGAGGTTACGTCGGTAAGCCTCAGCAAAACAAGCTGGATGACCGGTTTTATTTTCTGTCGATTAGAAGTGGGTTCTAGTAGGCTCGACTCCGCTTGTCAGGACACGGGGAGATCCAGATGTGGAGTAGTCAGTTATCGGGGTTCAGTGCGACGGTTCCGCGGGAACTTGTTCATCGTCGTTCAGTGAGCGAGGTGTTTCTCACGGGATTCGAAAGTGTTGGGCCGGATGCTTTTCAGGTCAGCGTCCAATGGCCGCGGTGGCATGTGTTCTATCGCGTGGCTGATGGGACCGTAGACTCGGCGCTGCTCGTGGAGACGATGCGCCAGGCGACGATACTGGCGGCTCACGCAGGATATGGCGTTCCTCTCGAACATCGGTTCTTGATGCCAACCCTGTCCTTCGATGTGCCCGTCGGCCAGCAGCACCACGACTTATCGGTTTGCCCGGAGCTTATACTCCAACTCGGTGTGAACAGGATCAGCCCTTCCGGGAGTCGCGCGAATGCGTTCGAAGCGCGGGGCGACTTAGTCTTGTCCGGTCAAACTCTGGCTAAGGCGACGGCGGGCGCGCGCACACTTGATCCGGCGACTTATGGACGGGTTCGGGGACCTGTCAGTCAGGCTATGCCGAGACCACGTGCAGCAGTCAGCGGTTCTGCTGTTGGAGTCGTAAACAACCGGAACGTGGTGCTCGGGGAATCCCGTTCGCCCGGTTCTTGGCCCATCCTCATTGACCAGACTCATCCGATCCTGTTTGATCACCCCCTGGATCATGTCCCGGGGGTTCTTCTCATTGAAGCTGCCCGCCAGGCTACTCGCATAGCGTCAGGATCGGCGGACTCTGATATCACGAGCTTCTCCGGCCGATTCGACAAGATCGTTGAGTTCGGCGACGATCCTCACGTGCAGGTGCGCCTACTTACCCGAGGTGCCGGTGCCATCGTCACCGCTTTACTATCGATCGAGGCCGCTGGAGATCGCAAAGCAGAATTCGAACTCGCAATGGCCCCAGGTCCACGCCGCCGGTGAGGTTCTTGGCGCGATATGGCCTTCCTCGTTCATCGTCGGATGCCCTCTTCGAGGAACTCCCACATGATGTCGATCTCATCCAAAAGCGTTTTGCGCCCGGAGAGAACTTCGGACACCAACTGGACACCTGTAAAGGAAGCGACGATATGCCGGGCAAGGGCAGCCGCATCAATGGATTCCCGGATACTTCCCTCAGTTTGTGCTGCGCGAACAAGCGACTCCATCGTTGTGAGCCAGTCGACATAGGGCTCCTTCACGGCGTAGCCGAAGGAGGACGCCTCGAAGGTCAGTCTTATCCCGGCTCGAATGATGGGTTCGCCCTGGAGTTGCTCACCGAAGCTTCGACATAGGAGCTTCATCGACGTCAACGCAGGGTGCTGCGCCTCAAGGATCGTAACGCTACGATTCAGGGACATGTCATGCTGCGCCTGAATGACAGCCTTAGCAAGCTCTTCCTTCGATTTGAAGTGGAAGTACAGGGATCCCTTAGTAACCCCCGCACGTTCAGCAACATCGGCTAAAGAAGCGCTTGCGTACCCCTGGGTCTCGAAGATGGATGCTGCACCTTCGATGATCGCGCCGCGGGTCGCCTTCGCTCTGTCCTGTAACGCCAATCCTTATCCACCTTCCAATTGAGGAGGCATACGTGCCCACCCCACATCAAGTATCCCCTCTCACAACTGCACATAAAGTTGTTCTACTGATAGGCACGAACGGTTTCATCGGAAACCATGTCCTGCAAGCTCTCCAAGAACACACAGGACTGCTCGTGAGGACCATGGTTCGCAATCAGATCTCCGATTTGCCAGCTGAGCGGCAGTCCATAGGAGATCTGGGCGACACAGAATCGATTCATAGGGCCCTCGACGGAGTAGACATCGTCATTAACGCCGCATCGTATGTCGGTTCTGACCGGGCCAGGGCACGAATGACGAACGCCACTGGCGTGCAGAACCTTGTCAACGTTTGGAGCTCAGCCAAGGCTAGTCACCTGATCCATGTCAGTACCACCGCAGTCTATGGATCCGGTCCCCATCGGGGAGCATCCCCCGCCGACCTCAGCTATGCGCCCGAGTCCTTCGCCAGTGGTACACGCGCCGTCGGAGACGCTTCTGTTCTAGCGGCCGGCGGCACGGTGCTCCGACCAAGCTTGGTATACGGCGTCGGAGACAGGTGGGTCGTTCCCGGCTTGGCCCGGATGTTCACTGCTCTGGGTGCAAACATCGACGAAGGCGGTGCGCTGCTGTCAGCCATTGACGCCTCACAATTAGGACGCCTTGTCGCGGCACTCGTTTCGTCCGACCCCCCACAGGGGGCATTTCATGCATCAGCTCCAAAACCAATCACCCTGAACGAGCTACTTCAACTGGTACGTGCCGCCGGACACCCGCTGCAGACAGAACGCAGCGTGAGCCTGGATGTCGCACTGGAACGGCTGGTGCCGCTCAAGTTCACGGAACATCAGATCAGAATGATTGGACAAGACCACTGGTATGACTCAGCAGAAGTTTGGGGGCTACCGGACGCGCAGACGATAACGGCAGTGTGAAAAGCCGCCAGGTTTAAGCGCGTGGTCCCTTCAGACGCATCAGGCCTTCCCACCACGGTGTGCCAATTCTTGCAGTTAGCCTGTGCCGATTGGCCAGACGATAAGGTAAGTTTCCTTGTGCCGTGCGGGATGTGGAGGATTCGTAATACCCCCGCCAACGAAAACCCCCGGGAAACCGGGGGTTTTCTGCATTCCTAGACATTTCAGGGTCCATTGTGGTGCATATTTCGAAGAATCAGTCCCACATCGAGGTGCTTTGACGCCCGCCACAAACAGGGCCGCTGGTTCCGGGCTGGCGTCCCCGCGCCTCGTCCAGGGCAACCCTCTGTTGCGCGGCAAGAAAGAAAATCGGGCGTTTGTCTTAACCATCGGTGAGCCAGCTAGCTGACGGCACCACCGGCAACGAGGATCGCTTCTGCCATGGTCCACTGAGCGAGGATGCAGACACCGGCAGCGAATACAGCGATGACATAGACCCGGACGCGTCCGGCCTTGGTCCTGGGCTCTTTCTCGGGACGCCTCACGGCCCTCCAGAAACCAAGAATCGGCACAAGGACCGGCAGCATGGCAATTTGCATGGGAATACCGGTACCAGCCCGGTTATACCTACCGTCGTACGGCATCCGAGTATCCCAGGGAACATTCGCGAAGACATAAAATGCCATTCCAACACACGCCAAACATGCACCCGCAAAAATGAAACTCAAAATTCTGGCGTCTTTCCAACTGTAGCGAAGCTGCTCCGCGCTGAAGCCCTTCCCGTCAAAGCCATCGTCAGGTCCCATAACTGTCGCTCCCCCCACCGACTCCCCCAGTCCCTCGATAAAAAGGATCTTCCCGCACAAGTTTTACACAGCTATTGCCGGCATCTACCTAGGCTGCCCTACGCACAAAAGCGCCGGACGCAGGGGATCTCCCCGCGCCCGGCGCCCTGAGCCCGGCGGCTGTTACAGCCGGGTGTCGAAGGAATCGCAGAACACGTTCCCGTTAAACGTGCCTTGGAATTCGGATTTGCCCTGAATCTTCGCCACGGCAGCCCTGATGGCCTCACGCGAGCCGGCGTGCGCGTGGATGGCGGTCTTCACCATCGGCACGTCAATCAGGTGGTTCGGCTGGTTCAGCGAGACAAACACAGTGGGGACCTCCGTGGCGTACCACGGTATTTCTGCGGCCATCGGGGATGACCACTTGATCCGGATGGCCGCTTCCTGCGCGAAGCCCTTGACGTTGGCGAACACAAATGCGGCGTCGTACCGGTCCGCGTAATCGGCGGTGGCCTCTTCAGCCAGGACGGACATGAAGTTCACACCGGCCTCCCCCGCGGCCTCGCGCTGCTCGGCGGTCCGGAACAGGTCCACCTCGAAGCCCGCCGCAACAAGCTCTTCCTTCACCGTTTCCAGGTACGCCAGCGGATCGGCACGCGTGAAGTCCGCCCCGCCGGAGATGCCGTAGAGCCGGATCCGCGGATGCGTTTCGGGCGTGATGGGCAGGTTCCCGGCGGTGTCCTTGACCAGCGTGACGGTCTTGTCGGCTACCTCGGCCGCGATAGCACGGTGCGCATCAGAACCTATGACCGACAGTGCCGAGGCCGGCGGGACCAGCTCCTCCAAGGACTTGCGGTGCAGCCCCAGCGAGGCCTTCAGCCCAAGGATCCGCCGCAGCGCGTCCTGCAGCCGCTGCTCCGTGATCACACCGGACTTGTAGCCGTCCAGCATGAACTGGAAGTCCTCCGCCGGGTTCCGGAAGAACAGGAACATGTCGCAGCCGGCCGCGATGGTTGCCGGCACCAGGTCCTTGCGCTTCTGCGCCTGGGTGAGGCCCACCATCAGCGAGGCATCGGTGAGGACAAGCCCGTTGAAGCCGAGTTCGCCGCGCAACAGGTCCTGCAGCAGTTCCGGCGCCAGCGTGGCCGGCAGGATGTCGGCGTCGGACAGCCCCGGACGGAAGTGCCGCGACACCTCCGGCGCTCCAATGTGGCCCACCATGATGGACTGCACACCGTGCCCGATCATCTCGCGGTACACGTGCCCGTATGTCCGGTCCCATTCCTCGTAGGAGAACGTGTTGTAGGACGTGACCACGTGCTGGTCGCGCTCGTCCACGCCGTCGCCCGGGAAGTGCTTCATGGCGCAGACTGTGGGAGATTCGCTGATCCCGTCGAAGTACTCCTTCGCCCGCTCCACCACGATCTCCGGGGTGTTGCCGAACGAGCGCGTGGAGATTACCGTGTTCCGCCAGTTGTAGTGGATGTCCACGATCGGCGCGAACGCCCAGTTGCAGCCCAGGGCGGCAGTTTCGACGCCGGCCACCTGGCCCATCTGCCGCGCGATGTTCCTGTCCGGGTGGGAGCCGGCCTGCAGGTGCGTGGAAACAAACGTGCCGTCGTCGCAACTTCCTGCCCCACCCATTTCCGGGTTGGAGGCGACCAGCAGCGGCACGCGGGACTTCGACTGCGCGTACCGGATGTGCTCCTGCACCGCGGCGGACGGCCCCGGACGGTACCGCATGCCGCCCACGTGGTAGTTCTCCAGCACGCCGTCGAGGTACTCGGGCGCGTATCCGTTGTTGTGGTTGATGAACAGCTGCCCGATCTTTTCCTCGAGCGTCATCGAGCTGATGGTTTCTTCCACCCAAGCCACCGCGTCGCCGTCGAGATTGAACGGCGCGGCCGCCAGGTCGACGTCGAACTGCCGCGGCCGGGTGCCTGAAGCACCGGAGGCAGGACGTACGACGGCGGCAATGTTGGCGAGTGCCGACGCCACCACTTCGTCCACTGGCGCGGAGATGTCGACGACGAAGCCCGCTTCGTCCGCTTCGAGCGGTTCCAGCGTGGCGAGCTGGGAGTCCAGCAACGTAGTGGGCATGAAATGCCCGGAACGGCCTTCGAGCCGGCGGGCGAGGACATCCTTGCTGCCGTGCAGGTGCAGGAACACCGTGTCCGGCGCCTGCTCGCGGATGGCGTCGCGGTAGCTGCGGCGCAGTGCGGAGCAGGCCAGGACCAGGCCCCCGTCGCCGGCCTTGGCCAGCTCCGAACCAACCGTGGCCAGCCAGGGCCAGCGGTCGTCGTCGGTGAGCGGGGTTCCCGCGGCCATCTTGGCAACGTTCTCCACAGGGTGCAGCGAGTCGCCATCGAGGAACGGGACGCCCAGCTCACGGGCCACGAGGTCGCCGATGGTGGTCTTTCCGCAACCGGAAACACCCATGACAATGATGCGGTGCTTAGTCATAGCTGCTGCCTCACCAGTCATGCACGGTGCCGTCAACCAGGCGGTTGTACGGCAGGTAGGCCTGCTGGTAGGGGAACGCCGCGGCGGCTTCCTCGTTGAACTCGACGCCGATGCCCGGCTCGTCGCCCGGGTGCAGGTAGCCGTCCTTGAAGGTCATGGACTGGTGGAAGACCTCGTTGGTCTTGTCCGAGTGCTGCATGTACTCCTGGATGCCGTAGTTGTGGATGGCCAGGCCCACGTGCAGCTGGGCGGCGAAGCCCACCGGGGAAATATCGGTGGGGCCGTGGAAGCCGGACTTGATCTGGTACTGGGCGGCGAAGTCCATGACCTTCTTCAGCGGAGAGATACCGCCGAAGTGGGTGGAGGCCGCCCGGACGTAGTCGATCAGCTGTTCCTTGATGATGGTCTGGTAGTCGTACACGGTGTTGAAGATTTCGCCGATGGCCAGCGGCGTGGTGGTGTGCTGGCGGACCAGTCGCAGGGCCTCCTGGTTCTCGGCCGGTGTGCAGTCCTCGAGCCAGAACAGATCGTACGGTTCCAGGGCCTTACCGAGCTTCGCTGCCTGGATGGGCGTCATCCTGTGGTGGCCGTCGTGCAGCAGCGGGATTTCCGGGCCGAACTCGTTCCGCACGGCCTCGAACACGCTGGGCAGGTGACGCAGGTACGCGCGGGTGTCCCAGTCCTCCTCCACGGGGAACGCGCCGCGGCCGGCGGGCTCGTAGTCGTAGCGTTCGCCGGAGGCCTGCGCCTGGGCAGCCACGCCGTACACGGCTTTGATGCCGGGGACGGCGGTCTGGATCCGGATGGACTTGTAACCCAGCTCCAGGTGCTCCCGAACGGAATCGAACAGCGACGGGATGTCCGCGCCCGAGGCGTGGCCGTAGGCACGCAGGCCGTTCCTGGACGCACCACCCAGGAGCTGGTAGACCGGCATGCCGGCCACCTTGCCCTTGATGTCCCACAGCGCCATGTCGACGGCGGCGATGGCCGCCATGGTCACGGGGCCCCGGCGCCAGTAGGAGGACCGGTACAGGAACTGCCAGGTGTCCTCGATCCGGTGCGGGTCCTTGCCGATCAGCAGCTGGGCGACGTGCTCCTTCAGGTAAGCGGCGACGGCGAGTTCACGGCCGTTCAGGGTGGCGTCTCCAATGCCGGTCACACCGTCCTCGGTGGTGATGCGGAGGGTCACGAAGTTACGCGACGGGCTGGTGACGAACACTTCGGCGGCAATGATTTTCACAGCTGGTCCTTTCGAGCGGGGCTGGGCTGGTCTGCGGGCTGGGTCTGGTGGGCCCGGGGTCTGGTTGGGCCGGGTGTGGCGAACTGGTACCGGTGGCGGTGAGGCGGGGCTAGCTGTTGTGCGCTGCGGGCGCCGCGGCGGCGGCGGCTGCAGCCTGCTGGACGGAGCCGGCTTCCGGTGTGCCTTCAGGCTCCGTGCGGCGGGCCTTGATGTCCCGAAGGATGCCTGCATGCATGTCGTCGGTGAGCTTGTAGCGGGACATCACCAGCACGGCCAGGAGGGTGAGGACGGCAGGGATTGCGCCCGCGGCAACTTGGATTCCGAACGCGGCCTCGGCGGTCTGGGCCGCGCCGGATTTGTAGCCGCCCAAGGCCAGGGCGTAGGCCGCGAGGGCGCCGCCCACCGCCTGCCCGGTCTTGCGGGTGAAGGAGAACAGCGCGTAGGTGATGCCCTCGGTGCGGACACCGGTCTTCCATTCGCCGTACTCCACGGTGTCCGCTTCAAGGGCCCACACCACGATGTTGACGGCCATGACGCCCACCAGGCTGACAACGAGGCCGCCGAAGCCGATCCAGGTCTGGCTGGCCGGGGCAAGGAAGATGATGGTGCCGCCAATGATGGTGACAACCGAGGCGTAGATGTAGACATTCTTCTTGCCGATGCTGCGGACCAGCCGCGGCATGATGGCCGCCAGAACGAAGGTGAGGACCAGCTGCACGATGGAGAGGACCGGGTACAGGTCCAGCCGGCCCAGCACGTCGCGCAGGTAGTACAGCTGGACCGAGGTGAGGGCCAGGTAGCCGGTGAGGAACAGGAAGGAGCTCAGGCACAGCATCAGCAGCGGTTTGTTGCTTTTGAGGGTGTCCACGCTCTGCTTGAGGGAAACGTTGGGCACCGAACGGTGGACCCGCTCCTTGGCCGTGAAGACGGTGAAGAAGTACAGCGCGGCACCTATCACCACGAAGGCGAGGGTGATACCGGTGAAAGTTGCCTGCAGGTTGGCGCCGGGCTTGATCAGCGGGGCTACGAAAATGCCCAGGGACGAGCCCACCAGCGCCGCGCCGATCATGCGGGCGGAACCGAGCTTGGCCCGCTCCCCCGGATCCTGCGTCATGGCACCGGCCAACGAGCCGTACGGGATGTTCACCAGGCTGTAGGCCAGGCCCAGGGCGGCGTAGGTGACGTAGGCGTAGAGGAGGGTGCCGGTTTCACCGATCTGCGGCACGGAGAACGTGGCAACGCTGAGCAGGAGCAGCGGGATGGAACCGAACATGATGAACGGACGGAACTTGCCGAACCGCTTGCTGAAGGTCCTGTCCACGATCCGTCCGGCGAAGACGTCCGCGAAGGCATCGAAGATCCTGACGGCCAGCAGCAGCGTTCCTGCGGCTGCGGCCGAAATGCCGGCAACATCCGTGTAGTAGACCAGCAGGAACATGGTGGCAGTGGTGAATGCCAGGTTGTTGGCGGCGTCGCCGGCGCCATAGCCGACGATGCTGAGCCGGTTCAGCTTCTTCACGAGGGGCTCCTTTACCCACTGCCGCGAGGCAGCACATTGAATAAGTCTGGTTGTAAGCCTAGTCACTTGGCAAGCAAATGGCAAGCGGTTGCCATTCGGTTTTTGCCTTCAGAATTTTGCTGCGCGCGGCGGGTTTCCTGATCCACTTCGCATGACGGAAATGATGCGGGCCAGCGCACGCAAAACTGCCCGGACGCGCGTGCGGCCGGGCAGTTCCCTAAGGCAGTTGGGCGCGGCCGTCGGACCGACGGGCAGGCCGAGGGAGACCTATGCCCCTTGGCGGGCGAAGCTTCCTGTGAGTCCGGCCACGAGTTCCACTACGGCGCCATCCTGTGAGAGCGGGACGCTCAGCAGGGCCAGCAGGGCACGCACCCGGTCTGCTCCGGCCAGCGCGCAGGCGGCCGCAATGTCATCGGACAGCGGGTCCTGGACAGTCCTGCCGCCCTCTGTTGCGTCGATGCAGAAAGCAACCCACGCCGCGATCATGGCGGCCGCGCCCGCACCGGACCTCCCGCCGTCGCGCTCTGCCGTCAGGACGGGAACGGCACGCATCCGCAGCTTGGTGCTGCCGTCCATGGCGATCTGGGTGAGGTGGTGCGCAATCCGCGCATTGCGGAACCGCGCGAGGAGCTGCTCCCGGTAGGCCGGAATTTGGAGGTCCGCACCGTGGGCTGCCTCGCCTGTGAGGTTGGCCTCCGCTTCGTTCCAGAAACGTTCGACGGCGGCCAGGCACACCGGGTCTGCCAGGGCTTCGGCAACCGTTGCGTGCCCGCGGAGCTGGCCGGCGTAGGCCAGGAGCGAATGGGCGCCATTGAGCAGCCAGAGCTTGCGGTTCTCGTATGGCTCAATCTCCTCCACGAAGACAGCCCCGGCGTCCTCCCAGCGCGGGCGTCCGGCCGGAAAGTCACCGCTGAGCACCCAGTTGCGGAACGGCTCGGCCACCACAGGCGAGTTATCGCAGTAGCCGCACGCTGCCTTGACGGACTCAACGTCGGCATCCGTGGTCCGCGGCGTGATGCGGTCTACGGAGGTGCTGACGAAGCTGATGTTCTCCGCTATCCAGGCAGCGAGTACCGGATCCCATGCCTCCGCCATGCCCACCACCGCAGTCCTCGCCACGGTGCCGTTGCTGGAGAGGTTGTCGCAGCAGACGACGGCGAGCGGCCCGGCGCCGGCAGCCTTGCGGGCGGCGAGGGCCTGGACCAGTCGGCCCACCGGGGTGGCCGGCCTGCCGTCCGGGCCTGCCGCGAGTTCCTGGAGGTCCGCGGCGACGCCCGGGGCGTTCCGGTCGAGCTGGCCGTCGGCCCCGAGCCCGTAAGCGGCCTCGGTGATGGTCAGCGTGACCACGGCGGTGCCGGCGGCGGCGATCAGCGCGGTGAGTCGGCCGGCGTCGGCTCCGTCCACCGCTTCGACGATGCTGCCAACAACTTCGAAGGTGTCGCCGGCATCCCCGCGCTCAACTACCGTGTACAGGCCATCCTGCCCTGACAGCGCCTCGGCCGCGGCCGGGCGGCGTCCGGTGAACGCTGCAATCCCCCACTCGGCAGCGTCCCCGGCGTGCTGCGTGTACCAGGCCTGGTGCGAGCGGTGGAAGGCGCCAAGCCCCAGATGGACAATCCGGACAGGTGCCTTGGGCACGGGCCGCAGGATCCGGCTGAGCTGAGGGACGGCGGGTGCCGCGTCCTGGACAACTGAAGCTCCGGCGTCGGCGGTATTTGCGATGGTCACAGCTTGAAGACCCTTCGCGGGGAGCCGTCAACGATGTCGACTATGAGCTCGTGGGCGCGCTCTTCCGTGACGCGGTGCTCGGCCACCAGGCGGGCCAGGAAGGAAGCCTCGATCCGGCGCGAGGCGTCATGCCGGGCGGGAATGGAGCAGAAGGCGCGCGTGTCATCGATGAATCCGGACGAGCGGGAGAACCCGGCCGTCTCGGTGACAGCAGAGCGGAAGCGGAGCATGGCGTCCGGGGCATCGAGGAACCACCACGGCGCGCCGAGGAACACCGACGGATAGAACCCGGCCAAGGGCGCCAGTTCCCGGGAGAACACCGTCTCGTCCATGGTGAACAGCACCAGGTGGAAGTCCTTGGCGGTGCCGAAATCCTGCAGCAGCGGCCGGACCGCCTCGGTGTAGTCGATGGCGAAGGGGATGTCGTGGCCGCTGTCCGCGCCGTAAGCATTGAACGTGGGTTCGTGGTGGTTGCGGTACGAGCCAGGGTGGATGGTCATCACCAACCCGTCCTCAACGGACATACGGGCCATCTGGTACATCATGTGCGCTTCAAAGTCCTCGCGGTCCTGCGCCGTGGCCTTGCCGGAGCGGGCAACGTCGAACAGGCGGGACGCTTCGGAATCGCTGAGTTTGAGGGTTCGCGGCGTGCGGACGCCGTGGTCCGCGGAGACGGCGCCGTTGTCCACGAAGTAGCGGCGGCGGTTCTCGAGGGCGGTGATGTAGGCGCCGTAGCCCGTGCCGCCGTCGCCCGCTGCCGCGATGAGGCGTTCCACATTATCCTGCCACTGCGGGTGCGCGATGTTCAGGTACTGGTCCGGCCGGAACGTGGGCAGGACACGGCCGTGGAAGGACGGATCCGCGGCGATGGCCTGATGGCTGGACAGGGTATCCAGCGGGTCATCGGTGGTGGCGAGCACCTCGATGTTGAAGTCCTTGAAGAGCTCGCGGGGCCGGAAGCCCGGCTCCTGGAGGCGGGCGGAGATGGCGTCGTAGCTGGAATCGGGGTCCCCGGCGTCCGGCTCTTCCCGGAGTCCGAACACGCTCTGGAACTGGGTACGCAGCCAGTAGCCGGAGGCAGTGCCCTCGAAGAGCGGCCAGGCCTTGCAGAACTCGCGCCATACAGTGCGGGCATCCGGCACCGCGTTGGGGTCGCCGTGGGCGCCCGTCTGGGGCCGCAACAGGTCCTGGTCAACACCGCTGGCGTGGATCAGGCGCGTGACGTAGTGGTCCGGGCTGACCAGCAGCGCTGCCGGGTCAGGGAAGGCGGTGTTGTGCTCGATGACAGCGGCGTCAACGTGGCCGTGGGGGGAAATGATGGGCAGGTCCTGGACGCGTTCCAGCAGGCCGCGGGCAATGCTCCGCGTTCCGGGGTCAGCGGGCAGGAGCCGGTCGGGGTGGGAAGCAATGGACTGTGACATAGATCAATGATCGTTTTGGCAACAGGCTTCTGTCAACCGGTTGCCAAAAATTGCCATTCAATGGTGGAGGGTGTCAGGCGGGGTGGTCCGCCGCCAGGAGCCGGCCGCTGGAACCGCGCAGCACCAGCTCGGTTTCCACCTGCAGGGCCGGGGACACTTCCTCTGCACCGTGCAACACCTCCAGCAGCAGGGTTGCCGCCTCGGTGCCGCAGGCCGTCATCGGCGACCTGATGGTGGTCAGTGCCGGGGTGGTAAAGTCGGCGCCGAAAATGTCGTCGAAGCCCACAATGCTGATCCGGTCCGGAACCTGCACGCCCGCGGCCTGCAGCTCCTGCATCAGGCCGATGGCGAGGAGATCGTTGTACGTCATCACTGCCGTGGCACCGCTGGCGACGACATCGCGCGCAACCTGCCTGCCGCCGTCGACCGTTGGCTTGTGCGACGGGAGCTGGACGCACTCCAGGTGGGACCACTCGCAGGCAGCCTTGACGCCTTCCCAGCGGCGGGTGGTCATCCAGGACTGCGGCGGCCCGGCAACGTAAGCGACCTTCCGGTGGCCGTTGGCGGCGAGGTTCCGCACAGCCTCGCCAATGCCCTTGTTCACATCCGGCACCACCGAAGGGACACCGTCCACCTGGCGGTTGATGACCACCACGGGCTTCTCCTGGGCGAGTTCGCGGATGCGGGCATCGTCCATACGGGGGCTGGCCAGGATGAGTCCGTCCACCGTGGTCAACATGCGGCGCGCGGCCGTCAGTTCAGTGTCCGCGGATTCGGCGGACTCGGCGAGCATCAGGGTGTAGTCGCGGGCTGTGGCTGTGGACTCGGCACCGCGGATGATGCCGAAGAACGTGGGGTTGGTGATGTCAGCGACGATCAGGGCCAGGGTATTGGTGCGGCCGGTTGGCAGGGCGCGGGCGAAGGGGTTGACCCGGTACTCGAGCTGGGTGGCGGCGTCCTCGATCAGCTTTTGGGTCTTGGCGCTGACGCGGCCAGGTTTGCTGAGCGCACGGGAAACCGTGGAGGGGTTCACGCCGGCCAGCTTGGCAATGTCGTAGATGGTGGCGCTCGATTTGCCGCTGCGGGCCGGTTTCCGGACTTCGGCGGATGAATCGGAAAGGTCCTGCGTCCTGGATTCGCTCACTGCCCCATCCTAACGAGGGAAGGACCGGAAATGGCCAGCGGTTGCCCTGTTGTTGCAGGGTAACCACTGGCCATCAAGGCAGGTCAGCTCCGCTCGGGGAACTGGCCTTCGGCGGCGATTCGCTTGTTCAGCTCGGCCAGGAACACGTCCTCGTCGAAGTCCAACCCCACTTCGGTACCGGTCCAGCTGGAGAGGTGGATGGCGTTGGCCAGCCGGACGCCGTTGATGCCGTCGGAGCCCGGGGCCAGCAGCGGCGTGCCGTCCAGGATGTTGGCGGCGAAGTTTTCCAGGACGCCGGCGTGCTGGCCGCCCCAGACGGATTCGAACTCGATGACCTCGGTGGTGTAATACTCCTCGGGCTTCAGCTGGCCCATGAAGAGCTTGCGGACATCTTCCATGCCCATGCCGTCGCTGAGTTCCCGCTCGGGCTTGTTCAGGCGCGTGACGGTGGCGGTCTTGGAGCCTTCGACCACGATCTTGCCCTGGTCGCCCAGGATCTCGAAGCGGTCGGTGCCGGTGAGGTCGTGCGTGGCGGTGACGAACACGCCGGTGGCGCCGTCGCCGTAGTCCACCACCGCGGTGACCTCGTCCTCGACGGCGATGTCCCGGCGGAAGCCGTAGGCCACCTTGGCGTAGACGGACTTGGGCACGCCGCAGATCCACTGCCACAGGTCCAGCTGGTGCGGGGCCTGGTTGACCAGGACGCCGCCGCCTTCGCCGCCCCAGGTGGCGCGCCAGGCGCTGGAGTTGTAATAGCCCTGCGGACGCCACCAGGTGGTGATGATCCAGTTGGTACGGCGGATGGCGCCGATCTCGCCGTTGTCCACAATTTCCTTGATCTTGCGGTACAGCGGGTTGTTGCGCTGGTTGAACATGATGGCGAAGGAGAGTTCCGGCTTGGACGCCGCGAACTCGTTCAGTTCCTTGACCTGCTTCGTGTAGACGCCGGCGGGCTTTTCCACCAGGGCGTGGATGTTGCGCTGCAGTGCCGCGATGCCCATTTCCGGGTGGAGGTAGTGCGGGACGCAGGTGACGACGGCGTCCACGTCGCCGCTGTCGAGCATGGCGATGTAGTCGTCGTGGAAGGGGACGTCCGGGTAGGTTGACGCGGCGAGTTCCTTCTTGGCTGGATCAGTGTCGCAGATCGCGCCGATTTCAATGTTGGGGACCAGGCCGTCCGCGATGAACTTGGCGTAGGCGCCGCCCTGCTGGCCCAGGCCGATGATGCCGAGGCGTACTTTCTTGCTCATGTGGTTGTACTCCGTTTGTTCGTTCGAAAAAATTAGAAGAGGTCCGCGTGGCCCATGGCGGCCAGGTTGTCGTAGGAGGTCTGGAGGGCGTCCCATACGGTGCGGCCATACAGCTCGTCCTGTTCGACCAGCAGGTACTGGGCACCGGCTTCGACGGCGGCGGGAACGATGGAGGGGAAGTCCAGGTTGCCCTCGCCCACCTCGGCGAACTGGACCACGTTCCTGAATTCGGCCATGAAGCCGGGGAAATCACCCTTCTCCAGCAGCCCGAACGATGATTCCGGCATCTGTCCGATCCGGTAGTCCTTCAGGTGCACCATGGCCGTGCGTCCGGCGTACTTTTCCAGCGTGCGGACCGGGTCAAGGCCGCCGCGCTGCACCCAGTGGACGTCGATTTCCATGCCCATGGCCGGGGAGTTGTCCGCGATGATGTCCAGCATGTACTTGCCGTCAAACTTCGCGAACTCGACGTGGTGGTTGTGGTAGTACAGGCTGATGCCGTGTTCCTGAAGCCGTTCCGCATACCCATTGGCTTGCTTGGCAAAGTCGACCACGGCATCGAGCGATTTCATGGCAGGAAAGGGCAGCATGCCGATCCGCAGCAGCGACGTATCCAGGCGCTTGGCGTCGTCCACAATCTTGTCGAAATTCTCCGCCAGCGACTCCACCGGCACGCCCTTCCGGCCCTCGACATTGACGGACAACGCCGCGATGTCCATGCCGAGTTCGCTGCGGGACCGGTCCAGTTCGGCCACGTTCTCCGGCGTCATGGGGATCTGGGAGATCTCCACCGCGTTGTAGCCGATTGCGCTGACCTTGCGCAGCGTCTCGAACGCTCCGATGTCCGCGAAGCTGTCCTTGAGCATCATGGCTTGTACGCCTATTTTGGCCACGTCATTCCTCCGTTGTTCTTCTGGGTAAGCCTGCAACCGAATCCCCGCTCAGGCGAGGACGGCCGCCTGTTCGTTCTGCTGCCGCTGCTGTTCGAGCAGGCGGTGCCTGTCAGCGCGGCGCTGTTCCTGGCGGTCCGGGTCCGGGACCGGGGACGCGAGCAGCAGCCGCTGGGTGTAGGGGTGCTCTGGGGTCCGGGTGACGACGTCGGCGGGGCCCTGCTCCACGATCCCGCCACGGTACATCACGGCTACGCGGTGGCTGATGTGCCGGACCACGTCCAGGTCATGCGAGACGAAAAGGTAGGAGACGCCGGTATCACGCTGGATCTGCAGGAACAGGTCCAGCACCACCGCCTGGGTGGACAGGTCCAGGGCACTGACCGGTTCGTCACAGACGATCAGCTTGGGTGAGAGGGCGAGTGCGCGGGCGATGGCCACGCGCTGGCGCTGGCCGCCGCTGAACTCGCGGGGAAGGCGGCTGATGGCGTCGGCGGGGAGCCCCACCTGGTCCAGGAGTTCGCGGACCCGCTTCTTGGCCTCCGCCGGTGACTTGCCCTGCACGCTGAGCGGTTCGGCCAGGATGTCGCCGATCTCCAGGGCAGGGTTCAGGGACGTGTAGGGGTCCTGGAATACCACCTGAAGGTCCCGGCTGAGCTTCCGACGCTCCTTGCGGGTGGCCTGGCTGATGTCGTCGCCCTCGAAGATGACCTTCCCGCCGGTGACGGGCGCCAGGCCAAGGACCGCGCGGCCCAGCGTGGTCTTGCCCGAGCCGGACTCCCCCACCAGGCCAAGGGTTTCACCCTGGCCGATGCTGATGTTGATGTCTGACAAGGCACGGAACGACTTGGCGCGGAATCCTTTCCCGGGATACTCCACAGCGAGGTCTTCCACCCGCAGCAAATCCTTGAACGCGGCATCGGTGCTGGTCATTTGACGGCCTCCTTGGCGGACGCGGAGACGAGCATGGTCATGGGTTCCTTGCCTTCGAGCATGGAGGACAGCAGCATCTGCGTGTACGGGTCCTTCGGTTCGCGCAGGATGGTCCGGACGGGACCTTCCTCCACGAGGCGGCCGTTTTGCATGACCACCACGCGGTCGCAGAGGTCCGAGACGACGCCGAAGTTGTGCGTCACCAGGATGACGCCCACGTTGAGGCGGCGCTGCAGGTCACGGATGAGGTCCAGGACGTCCGCCTGGACGGTGACGTCGAGGGCGGTGGTGGGTTCGTCGGCGATGATCAGGTCCGGTTCGCAGCTGATGGCCCCGGCGATCAGCACGCGCTGGGCCATGCCGCCGGAGACTTCGTGCGGGTAGGCCTGGAAGGTCCGGTCCGGGTTGGCGATGCCGACATCGGAGAGCAGCTTCATGGCGCGTTTGGTGGCCTCGGCCTTGGAAATGCCGAGCACGCGCACCATGGGCGTCACCAGCTGGTAGCCGATGGTGAAAGCGGGATCCAGGTTGGACATGGGTTCCTGGGGAATGTAGGAAATCCGTTTGCCGCGCAGTTTGGTGAGCCGCTCCTGGCTGACCTTCTCCTCGCCCGGGGCGACAGTGTAGTTGCCGTCGAACTGGATGGAGCCGGCCACGATCCGGGCGGTGCCCGGGAGAAGCCCCAGGATGGAAAAGGCGGTCTGGGACTTGCCGGAGCCGGATTCGCCTACGATGCCGAGGATTTCGCCGCGGTCCACGTGGAAGGAGACGTCATCCACCACCTTCTTGATGGAACCGTCCGCCTGCGGGTAGCCCACACCGAGGTTGGTGACCTTGACCAGGTGGTGTTCGGTGCCGCTTTCGACGGCGGCCACGGCGCTGCGTGCCTGGCGCACCTTGGCGGGTGCCGGCGTCGTGCGTTCTGCGGCAGGAACCGAAGCGGCGGCCTTGCGCTTCCGCTGCTTGATTTTCTCGCCGTCCTCCAGTGCGTCGCGGACTGCGTTGCCCAGGAGGACCAGGGCGCCGACGGCGAGGCCGATGGCAAGGGCCGGCCAGAGCAGGAGCGTGGGGGTCAGGTAGACGTTCTTGAAACCCTCGCTGAGCATGACGCCCCAGGTTGCAACGGTGGGGTCGCCGAGACCCAGGAATTCGAGGCCGGACTGGACGCTGATGGCCACGCCGCAGACCATGGCGGTCTGGATGATGATGGGGGCGCGGACCACGGAGAAGATGTGGCGGCTGATGATGCTGCGGTCGCTGAGGCCGGCAACACGGGCGGCGTCGACGTACAGCTCGTTGCGCACCGACTGGACGGAGGTCCGGGTGAGCCGGAAATAGCCGGGGCTGAGGAGGATGCCGAAGGCGATCATCGAGATCCAGACGGAGGGACCGAATGCCGCCCGCACGGTCAGCAGGACGATGATGCCGGGCAGGCTCATGAGGATGTTGACGAACCAGCCGGCGATGCCGTCGAATTTACCGCCGTAGTAGCCGGCCACCAGGCCGGCGGGCAAGCCGATGCCGATGGCGACCGCGGCGCAGAGCAGCGCCGAGAGCAGCGTAGTGCGGGCACCGAAGACGAGGCGGCTCCAGACGTCGCGGCCGACGCTGTCAGTGCCCAGCAGGTGGTTGCCGTCCGGGGCGGCAAGGGTGGAGGCGATATCGGCGAAGTTTTCGTCGAACGGCGCCAGGATATCCGCGAGGACAGCCATGGTGACGAGGACCGCAAGGATGGCCAGGGCGATCAGGCCCATGGGGTTGCGGAGGACTTTGTGGATGACGTGGGACCGGACAACGACGCCGGTCTGGCCGGTGAGCTCGACGGGCTGGCTCATGAGACACGCACCTTGGGGTTCAGCCAGCCGTTGATGAGGTCCACCAGCAGATTGACGATGATGACGATGACGACGGTATAGAGGACGACGCCCATGACCAGGGGGATGTCGCCCATGGTGGTGGACAGGACGGCGAGGTTGCCAATGCCGGGAAGGGCGAAGATCTGCTCGATGATCACCACGCCGCCCAGCATGCCGATGAACTGCAGGCTGAGGACTGTGAGCCCGGTGGGCGCGGCGCTGCGGAGGACGTGCTTGAACAGGATTTCGCGTTCCGGGATGCCCCGGCTGCGCAACGTGCGGACGTAGTCCCGCTCGAGCTGCTTGATGACGGCGCTGCGGACCTGCTGGGCGCCGCCGGTGACGCCGTTGATGACCAGCGCGATGGCGGGAAGCGTCAGGGAAGCGGCCCATGCTGAAGCTCCGGCGTCCGGGGCGATGCTGGACGTGGCCGGAAAGAGCTTGAGCTGGATGGCGAACAGCGTGACCAGGATGATGGCCAGGACGAACCCGGGAATGGCGTCGCCGACGATGGCACCAGTCTGGACCACCCTGTCGATCCACCCGCGCTTGACGGCTGCGGCCATGCCCAGCACTGTGGCGAGGACTGCGATGAGCAGGATGGCGGCGATCACCAGCGTAAGGGTGATCGGTAGCCGGGTGGCGATGGCGGTGGCCACGGGTTCGCCGGTGAACCATGAGCGGCCGAAGTCGCCCGTGATGGAGTGTCCGGCCCAGTCCAGGAACCGTACGGGCAGCGGCTGGTCCAGGCCCAGTTCTGTTTCCTTCTGAGCCACCTGCTCCTGGCTTGCGTACTCCCCCAGGATGTTGCGGGCAATGTTGCTGCTGGAGAAATACAGCAGGAAGTAGGTCAGGAAGGAAATCGCACACAGGACGACAAGTCCCGCAGCAATCTTCCGGATGATGAACTGAACCATAATGCGCTCCGTTGGGCGTTGGCCGTTGTGGTGAATAAGTCTTTGGGCGGTGTGGGGCCGGCGGACCGGCCCCACACCGGGTTTGCTACTTCGCCGGAGCGTAGTTGTAGATGGACGGGACAGCCTGCTGCAGCTGCGGTTCCACGGTGATCTTCTTGCTGGTGTAGTACATCTGGTTCAGCCGGAACAGCGGCGCGAACCAGGCGTTCTCGGTGACGTAGGTGTTCACCTTCTTGGCCAGTTCGGAGCTGTTTTCACCGCCCACGTGGACCTCTTCCACCAAAGCGGCGATCTCCGGGTTGGTGGACTTGAACGGGTTGTACAGGGCCGAGGTGGAGATCATCTGGTTGATGGCCACCCACGGCTCGCCCTGGTAGAGCTGGAAGGTGGCGGCGGCGAACTTGCCGGCAGCCATGTCGCCCACGTAGTTGGCCTGCGGGACCGACTCGAGCTGCACCTTGATGCCGATATCGGACAGCTGCTGGGAGTACACGGCGTTCAGTGCCTCAAAGCCTGCCATGGTGGGGATCTTCAGGGTGAAGCCATCGGGGTAGCCTGCTTCCGCCAGGAGCTGCTTGGCCTTGGCAGGATCGTAGGAGTACCTGTTGTCCAGGTCCGCCACGAACGCACCGCTGTCCGGGCCGAAGACCTGGCTGGTGGGGGTGCCCTGGCCCAGGAACTGCTGGTCCAGGATGGTCTTCTTGTCGAACGCGTAGTTGATGGCCTGGCGGACCTTCACGTTGGCCATTTCCGGGTTGATCTTGCCGTCACGGTCGTAAAGCAGGATGCCGTGCCAGTCCACTTCACTCTTGGTGAGCACCAGGCCTGCACCCTCGGCCTGTTTGCCCGTCTTCGGGTCCAGCAGTGCGGCATCGATCTGGCCGGAGACCAAGGCGTTGGTGCGGGCGGTGATGTCCGGGAGGGACTTGATGGTGACCTTTTCGAACTTCT
Organism: Pseudarthrobacter sp. 1G09; assembly: GCF_050038305.1. Lineage (NCBI taxonomy): Bacteria > Bacillati > Actinomycetota > Actinomycetes > Micrococcales > Micrococcaceae > Pseudarthrobacter > Pseudarthrobacter sp. 1G09. The sequence continues at coordinate 933,745 of NZ_CP188306.1, read as the reverse complement.
GCAGGTCCTTGTTCCAGTAGTCCGGGTTCTTGGTGTAAACGTACTGCGAGCCCTTGACGCTGCTGGCCGTGTCCAGCTTGTAGGGGCCGCTGCCCACGGGATCGGTCTTGATGCCAGGCGTGCCGATGGCCTTGGGGCTGGCGACAAAGCCGGCGGCCTGGGTGAGGTAGTACTCGAAGGCCGGGTCCGGAGTGCTGAGCGTGATGGCAACCGTGCTGGGGTCAACCACGGCAACCGATGCCATGGAGGCCACCTGGTAGACGTCGCGGCCCTTGGCCTGCTGGAAGTGGTCCAGGTTGGCCTTGACTGCGGCGGCGTCCACAGGCGTTCCGTCCGTGAACTTGGCGTCGGTGCGAAGCTTCAGCGTCAGGACGGTGTTGTCCGCGTTCCAGGACTTCTCCGCGGCCAGCATGGGGCTGATGGTGCCGTCCGCTTCACGGACCAGCAGTGTGTCGTATACGGCCTGGTAGTACGGCATGGTGTGGCCGATGTGCGCGTCTACCGGGTCGAATGACGGCAGGTCTCCGAGTTCGGCGATGGTCAGCGACGTAGTGGCCGCGCCACCGTTCCCGGAGCCGGTGGCGGAACCGCCGCCACCGCAACCGGTCAGCGCGAGTGCTGCGCTGAGGAAAATAGCGGCGCCTGCCGCCTTGGGACCTAACTTCATTGTTGGCTCCTTGGATGAATGGAGTAATGCTCTTGGTGAAAGTATGTGGCGTGCGCCACACCGCTTGTGAAACCCACAGTACGCATCGTTGCCATCATTGGCAACCGGTTGTCAGAAAAGTTGCACTTTTGTTTTCGGCCGTTCGTCAGGAAACGGTTTCAGCCCTCTCCGGGTAGCTCTGGCGGTAGACGTCCTTAATGATGCGCAGCGATTTTTCGGCTTCGGCGGGGCTGATCCAGAACGGTTCTGCATCACCGAGGCGGTCGTAGAAATCGGCAATCAGCAGCTCGTGGGACACACCCCAGTAGTCACGCCCGCCGGAGGCGCTCCTGCGTTCGGGCACCACGTCCACGCGACCATCGGCATACGTCACCGTCAGGTCGCCCCGCAGGTTCAGGACAGCCTTTTCGGTAATGACGTCCAGGGTCACCGGGGCGTTGTAGGGGTTCGCCAGGGTGGCGTAGAAGGCGCTGCGGGCACCGTTGGAATGCTCCGCCACGAATTCCGCAGTGTCTTCCACCTCGATGTCGCCGCCCAGGAAGCGGGTGGATGCGTTGCCGCTGACGGCCGTGATGTCCCCCGCCAGCCATTGCAGCAGGTCCAGGGTGTGGATGGCCTGGTTCATGAGGAGGCCACCGCCGCCGCCTTCCCAGGTTCCGCGCCAAGGCCGGTTGCGGTAGTAGTCCGCCGTGCGCTGCCACATGACTGTGGCGGAGGCACCTACCACAGCCCCAAGGTCACCGGTTGCCAGGAGCTGGTGCATTGCCTGGGACGTGGCGTTGTACCGGTTCTGGAAGCAGACAGCGATTTTTGCGTGGTTCGCTTCGGCTGCTGCCACCAGTCGCCGGCCCTCTGCCAGCGTGTGGGCCAGCGGCTTCTCCACGATGACGTTCACGCCTCTTTCCAGGCAGTCCGCCGCAATGGAGGCATGCTCATTGTGCGGCGTGCAGATGTGCACCACATCAGGCCGGATCTGGTCGATCAGGCTGAGGTGGTCACTGAAGCCCGGGACGCCGAAAGTCTCCACGGCTGCGGCGAGCCGCTGGGGGTCGGGGTCGCATACCCCGGCCAGCACGGCGTCGTCGAGCTTGGCAATGGCCTCGAAGTGGACGGAGGAAACGTCGCCGCACCCGATGACGGCCGCCTTGGCCGTCACGAGAACGAAACCCCGTGCTTATCGGCAAGCGCGGCGAAGGCGCGGGCAGCGATGCCGAACGCCACCGGACCGGAGAAGCCGCCAAGTTCGTGGGCACTGGCGAGGTGCGGCTCAAGGGAGGCGAAACCGCTGAAACCGTCCGCCTTGAGGGCGGCTACCGTTGCGTCCAGTTCGCCGTCGCCGTCGCCGGAGGGGACCACCTCGCCGGTGCTGAACAGCGCGTCCTTGACCTGGAAGTATTCAAGGTAGGGCCGGAGCATGGCGTAGCCCGCGGTGTACGGCTTGACGCCCACCTGCACGAAGTTGGCGTTGTCCCACGCGACGCGGAGCGCCGGGGAGGCAATGGTTTCCATGATGTCCAGGACGCGCTCGGGGGTGTCGCCGTAAATGTCCTTTTCGTTTTCGTGCAGGAGCACGACGCCGGCCGCCTCGGCTTCCGCGGCCAGCGCGGCCATGCGGACCAGGACGTCGTCGCGGATGTCCTCGGCGCGTTGGGCCTCAGCGCGGTAGAAGGAGAAAATCCGGACGTAGCGGGTGTCCAGGCCCTTGGCAACGGAAATGATCTGGCGCAGGCGCTCCACCTCGTGCTCCACAGGCAGGCTGACATCCACCTTGCCGATGGGGCTGGCGACGGCCGAAACCTTCAGTCCCCGCTCGTCCAAAATGCCCTTCAGTTCCCGCACCTGCTCGGCGGTGAGTTCGGAGACGTTAGTCCCCCATGCGCTCCGGACCTCGATGTGGCTGGCGCCCAAGGCCAGCAGCACGGCGGCCTGCACGTGGGGATCGGGGTCGATTTCGTCGCCGAATCCGGACAGGGGCCAGGTTGCAGTTTCGCTCACGGTTTCTCCTTGATGCTGGCATGCGGGGCGCGTCTTTGGCCTGGGCATGCCGTGGTGGGTATCACATCTCCCCTGCAACCTTAGCCGCGTTGCAATCCACTGACAACCGGTTGCCACAATGTGTTATCCGTGACATCCTAGGGCTTTCAGCGCAGTGTCTCCGGTCACAACCGCGCTCACGCCAGTCCGTTCAGAGAGGAACGCCATGGCACTGCCGCCAGTTTCCGTGGGCCGCCCCGCAACCATCCACGACATCGCTGCCGTGTGCGGCGTAGCACCGTCCACGGTATCGCGGGCACTGTCCACGCCGGAGCGGGTCAATATCCGGACCCGCGAGCGAATCCAGGCCGCCGCCGTCGAGCTCAACTACACACCGAACTCGCAGGCCAAGGCCCTGAGCTCGGGAAAGACAGGCGCCGTAGGCGTCCTGGTCCCGGACATCACCAACCCCTTCTACTTCGACCTCATCCGCGGAACGCAGCTCCAGCTCAAAGCCGCCGGGTACACGCAGCTCCTGGTAGACACCGAAGAATCGGACGAGGTGGAGGCCAGCGCCATCCAGCAGCTCCGCAAGAGTGCCGACGGCCTGATTGTGGGTGCTTCCCGCTTGACGGACGAGGCCCTGCTGGCAGCCTCCGCAGCCATGCCGCTGGTGGCCATCAACCGGGATGTGCCCGGCGTTCCCGCGGTCATCATCGACACCCCCGCAGCCACCGGCCAGGCCCTGGACCACCTGATCTCACTGGGCCACACCCGGGTGGCATACATCTCCGGCCCCGTCTCGTCCCAGTCGAACGCCCGCCGGTGGAATGCCCTGTCCGAAGCGGGCAAGGAGCGCGGCATCGACGTGGTCAGGCTGGGCCCGTTCGCCCCGAAGACCCAGTCCGGCGCCGCGGCAGCGGACACGGCAGTCCACAGCGGCGCGACGGCCTGCATCGTGTTCAACGACCTGATCGCCATCGGCATGCTGCAGCGGCTGCGCGAACGGGGCGTCCGGGTACCTGAGGACATGAGCATCGTGGGCTGCGATGACATCTTCGGCGCCGATTTCTGCAACCCGCCCCTGACCACCATGTCCTCCCCCATTGAGCAGGCCGGCCGGGTGGCGGTGACCATGCTGCTGGCACAGCTGGATCCCCTCCGCGGCGGCGGCACGCGCACCCGCTCGGTGATGCCCACACACCTGACGGTGCGCGCCTCCACCGCTTCGGCGCCCGCAAACTGACAACGGCGGCCCTGTTTCGCTGCGCATTTCCGTTGTCGCCGCGGATGTTCGATGGCGCACCCTGTATATTCGGCGCGGAATCGAACGTGCGAGTCGGAATCAGAAGAGCGCGCCGGAATTGGAGCGGGATGATGCTGCCGCTCACCAGTGTTCCAGCGCCTCCCGGAGCATGCGGTGGCCCTGGTGTTCGAAAGCGTCGTCGCCCACGATATGTGCCCACACGGCAGTGCCGATTGCCTCCCGCAGCAGGTCGATACGCCACACGACATGGTATCGGGGATCCGTACCGTAGCCGTCCAGGAAGGCTTGTTCCAGGGCAGGCTGTTGCCGCCATTGCTGCACTGCCAGCCTGCACAGGTCAGTGGCGGCCGGGCGGAAATCAAAACGGCCGAAGTCGATGACCCGGACTTCGCCGGAGTGGATGAGCCAGTTCCTCGGCTGCCAGTCCCCGTGGGTGGGAACCACCGTGACGGGTTCCGGCCGGTATTCCGCCAGGCGCCCCCGGGCTTCCCGCTCGACGGCGGGATCAATCCGGTGCGCACGGTCAAGCCACGCCAGTGACTTCGCTGTGGCCTGGAGTTCATAGCGGCCATCGATGCGGCGCTCCTGGTTATGGAACAGCCTCAGCAGCTCACCGGCCTGGGCGTAGGTGCCTGGTTCCTGCTCCGCGGACGTGCCCTCAACCAGGTGGCCTTCCAGGTACTCCATGACCAGAACGTTGGCGCCGGAATCCGCGTGGAGCAGGCGGCCCGCCCGCCCGCACTCCACCAGCGGGCGGGTATAGGCCCGATGGGCCGCCAGTTCGCGGCCCAGGTGGTGGTTATCCGGTCCCCCGGCCTTGATGATGGACTGCCCATCGGGTCCCTGAACGCGGAGGACCTTCGTGTCCGCGAGCGCCCAGGACAGATCGGCAAGGAGCTCCGGGGAACGCAGCCACGATGCGACGAGGGCGGACTGTTCGGCGCGCAGCAGCCCGCCGTCCCAGCGACCGTCAACTTGCCCTGTCCGCAGCCTTTGCCCCATCCGGGGAGCCTAGCAATCCTTGGCGTTAAGCAGCCGCCGAGGGCACGGGCTCCCGGTTGACCACGGGCATGATTTCGGTTGCAAGGAGCTCGATGGGCCGGGCCAACTCGGCGAAGGGCAGTCCGCCGAGCCCGATCTGTGCCATGTAGCGGCTGGTGACCAGGGCAGTTCGAGCAGCATCCGCGGCTTCTCATCGAAGAGCGCGTCGTAGTCGCGGGCGTGCGACGGCGGCAGCCACCCTCCGCGGAGGGCCAGGGCTACCTGACGAACCGCGTGGTCAAGGAAGCCTGATGCCGGCATGATGTGGCCCACGTGGGCTACAACAGTGGGCCACCGGCCACCGGCCGCGGCGCCACCGGCGTCACCGCGCGGGAGGCCGGTGCCCGCGGTCCAGGCCTGCACCTGAGCCCTTCCCGGAAAGTACCCGAAGAAAAGGGCAAGCGTACGACGGCGGGCCTCCCCGCCGTCGTACGCTTTCTCTTTGGTGCCCGGGAACCAGGGTCCGCGCCGCCTTACAACGCCGACCAGCCGCCGTCGGAGGCGAGGATGGCGCCGTTGACGTTGGTGCCGTCCTCGCTGAGCAGGAACGTGATGGATGCGGCCAGCTGTGCAGCGGTGGCGGGCGCGGGGATGTTGGCCTGCATCAGCGGGCCCAGCCGGCCTGCTGCCAGTTCCGAGCCCCAGTTGGCTTCGATATTGGTGATGGTGGCGCCCGGTGCAACCGCGTTGAAGCGAAGCCCGCGGGGGCCGTACATGACGGCGGAGTTCTTGGTCAGGCCCACCACTGCGTGCTTGGAGGCTGTGTAGGCGGCGCCGGCGGCGGATCCGCGCAGACCCGCCTCGGAGGCGACGTTGACCACCGATCCCGCGCCTGACTCCAGCATCAGCGGAACCACTGCCCGGGTGAGGCGCATCAGCGCGGTGACGTTAATGCGGAACACCCGGTCCCAGAGTTCGTCGTCCACCTCGTGGATGGGGGCGAAGTTGTCCATGATCCCCGCGATGTTAGCCAGTGCGTCCACCCGCCCGCCGGCAGCGGCAATGACGGCGGCCACGGTCTCTTCAGTGGAAATGTCCCCGGCAACCGGGACCAGGTCCAGGCCGGCGTTCTCTGCCACAAGGTCGTCCAGCCGCTGCTTGCTGATGTCTGCGGCAATGACCCGTCCGCCTTCCCTGGCAATCCGCAGTGCGGTGGCCCGGCCGATGCCCGAACCGGCCCCGGTGACGATCACGGTCCTGCCGGAGAAGCGGCCGGGAGTGGCATTTTCCTGCCATGCGGCGTCGTTGCCCATGGTGTTCCTTTCGATTGCGCAGGCTGATGCCGTCAGCTTATGACACAGAGTGTCATTATGGAAGGGTGTCCAGGGTGAATACTGTTGGCATGCCGACGGGAGAGCCAGCAACCAAGTCCACGGGACGCCCTGCCACCATCGATCCCGAGGCCGTGGCACGGGTGGCCATGGAACTCTTCGCCCGGAACGGGTACGAGGAAACCTCCATGGAGGACATTGCCCGGGCTGCCGGCATAGGCCGGAAGAGCCTGTACCGCTACTTCGCCACCAAAGCGGACCTGGTGTGGGGCGGCACCGAACCCGCCATCGAAGCATCAATGCTGGCGCTGGAAGCTGGCCCCTTGCCGTCGGCAGGTGACGATCCGTTGGACGGACTGCGCCGGGCGGTGATTGCCGGCGCCGCCGCCCTGCCCGACCTGGCGGTCACCCGGGCGCGCCTCCGCCTGATCGGTGAGCACCGGGAACTGCTCAACCGAAGCTACGAAGCCCTCGGCTCCCAGCGCGGGCGCACCCTCGCGCACCTCGAGGCGGCCGGGGTTCCTGCCGCTACGGCACGGTATGCGTGCGCGGCCTTTATCGGTGCCACGTTCCAGGCATGGCTCGAGTGGGCCGCCGGTGACGACCCCGATCCGGCCCCGTACCTTCAGGCCGCCACAGGAGTGGTCCTTCTTCCGCAGGCGTAAGGCCGTGAACGGCGAAACAATGATGCCATTGCTGTCCCCGCCGGCACGGAGTCAATAACCACATTCCACCACAGCCGGCGCCCGCGCTCCGGGACCGCGGAACCACGGTGGCGTCAGGTCGGGTTGCCAGGCGGCCGGTAGGAAATCTCCGCGGCCACTTTGAGGGCTTCCAGGGTTTCCTCGACCGTGAGCAGCACTGTGGTTTCGAAGGAGCTCAGCGCACCTCCTCCGCTGATGGCCAGTGCCACCGCGGCCATGGAAACGTTGTCCGGGGCTTCCCACAGGTTGTAGCCGTCATGGGCGCCGAATCCGTACCAAAAACCATGGAGCTTGCCGCCCACGGATTCGATATAGGCCTGGGCGGCTTTCCGCCGGTCTTCCGGATTCCGCGTCAGCCGTGACCACGTCTCCGGGGTGTAACTGAATTTTGAGAGATAAAGGGGCATGGCCCGCTCCAATCGCCCGCTGTTGAACTGTGGCCGGACGGTGGCTCCAGCTGGATAGAGCCACCGTCCGTAAGTACGGCTACAGCTTGTCGGTGCGGTCCTCGCCGCCCCTGTGGCCGCCGCCGCGGAGGTTCTCCTGGACTTTGCCGAAGAGGTCCTTGATGGTGGATTCCGCGTTGCTGATGACATCCACCGGCACATACACGTCATGCGTGGCCGGGAGGTCGTACTCGTCCTTCAGGTGCGTGCCGTTTCCGACGCCCTGCAGTGACAGGTAAACCATGGCTTCCGTCCGCGCGATCCCGGCCAGCTTTCCAAACACCACGGTGAACTCGTTGGGCTGGAAGGTGATGGTCTGGCCGATGTGGCTGCGGCCAAGTTCACCAGCCGGAACAACCTTTTCTGACTGGCTTCCGGTGTAGTCCATGAACTTCTCCTTAGATCGCCTGCACTGATGAAATGCAGTCTATCGCCGGGCAGCGCGGACGTGACCGGCCCTTCCCTGCACGCGAACGCAGCTGGAGCGGGCCGGGACTTGGGAGCGCAGCCCGGCCCTGCAAGACTGGTCGCAACAGCAGCAAACCACCGGATCCGTCAGGAGAATGCCATGCCCCAGCAGAACCACGCCGCTTCGCGCCGCAACAGGCTCACGGACGTACTCGGCATTGACGTGCCGGTGGTGCTTGGCCCCTTCGGCGGCGTGTCTTCCGTGGCGCTCACCGCGGCGGTGTCCGACGGCGGCGGGCTGGGTTCGTACGGCTTGTACGGGTACGACGGCGCCGCGATCCTTCAGACGGCGGCGGAACTTCGTGCCGCCACGGCCAAGCCATTCGCCCTTAATCTGTGGGTGCCCACCGGAACCGAAACGACGGAGCTGCCCCGGACCGAGTTCGACAGCTATGTCCGCGCCCTCCAGCCCTACTTCGAGGAGCTTGGCCTCGAACTGCCGGACATGCCGGCGCGCTTCATGGCCGATTACGCCGAGCAGGTGGAGGCAACCCTGGAGGCTGCCCCCGCCGTCGTCAGTTTCGTCTTTGGCGTCCCCGCGCCGGAAATAGTGGAAGAAGCGCACCGGCGCGGCATCAAAGTGGCCGGCACCGCCACCACCGTGGAGGAGGCCCTGGCCCTTGAGGCGGGTGGCGTGGATGCCGTGGTGGCCAGTGGCATGGAGTCCGGCGGCCACCGTGTGTCCTTCCTGCGCCCCGCCGAGGAATCCCTGGTGGGCACGTTCTCCCTGGTCCCCCAGGTGGCCGATGCCGTCAGCATCCCCGTCATCGCGGCGGGCGGCATCGCTGACCGCCGCGGGTTTGCCGCCGCCCTGGCGCTCGGTGCCGACGGTGTCCAGGTTGGCACGGCCTTCCTGGCCACCAGTGAATCGGCCGCCGCGCCGGCCTACCGGGAGCTGCTGCACAGCCCGGCCGCAGGGAATACGGTCCTGACCCGCGCGCTGAGCGGCCGGCTGGCACGCGGAATCCCCAACCGGGTTACCTCCGAACTGGCGCCGCCGGCCATTGCTCCATTCCCCGTCCAGAACTGGCTGACCGGACGGTTCCGACCGACGGCCGCCGCTGCCGGAAACACGGATCTCATGTCACTGTGGGCGGGGCAGTCTGCTCGGCTCATCCTGCACCAGAGCGCTGCGGATGTCCTGGCTGAGCTGCTGGCCGGGGCCTGACAAGCATCCCCCTCACGGCTGTCCGCGACGGGTTTCCACAGACCGTCAGGCCGGCACCGTAACGTCCCTGGTTCCCCGGTAGAATCGGTCGGGCAGGAACAGCCGCTGTTTCCTGCCGTTGTACGCGCCACCGCACCGGGAGGGGAGAGGCAGTGCCGGCACACCGCACACCGTTCCACCTCGTCCGCGCCTCAGCACTTGCAACTGGCATCCTGACCCTTGCGGCAGGCGCCCACGTGGCCGGCGGCGGGCAGCTGCCCGCTCCGGGCATCCTCCTGGCCATCCTGGCGCTCACGGGTCTCGCCAGCACCGCTGCCACCAGGCTCAAGCTCTCCTTCCCAGCCATGGCCGGGCTGATGGGCGGCGGACAACTGGCGCTGCACCAACTGTTCGCCACGTTCAGTGTGCCCTCACAGCCGTCAGGTACCTTGGCAGCCTATGCGGGCCACCAGCACGGTGTGCCGCCGCTCCCGCCGGAACTGCTGGCCCTGGCCGGGCACGTGGGCCCAACGGACCCTTCGTCAGGTTTCCTTATGCTGGCCGCGCACGCGCTGGCAACCCTTGGATGTGCCCTGCTGCTTTCCAAGGGAGAAGCAGCGCTCTGGGCCCTGGCCGGCTGGCTGCGGCCCCTCGCCGGCCTTCCCGCACCCTTGGCTTTCAACGACGCCGGGCCCGTTCCCGCAGCACTTCCCCCCGCCGCCGCTCCCCTCCGCCCCTGGCGGAACCTGCGGCAGGACAGCCGACGCGGCCCGCCTTCCGCCGTCGTGCTTTCCTACTGACCCGCGCCGCCACTGCACGCCGGCCCGGGCCTTCCCAAAAACATTGCACGCCACTGATGGTGTGCACCAGAAAGGCAACCCATGAACTCCTCTGCACTTCGCCGTACCCTGACCGCAGCCGCAGCCGCAGGCGGCACCGCCGCGCTGATCCTGGCAGGCGCCGGAGCCGCGTCCGCCCATGTGGGCGTGACGCCGGACAAGACCTCAGCCAACTCCTACGCGCTGCTGACGTTCGCCATCCCCCACGGCTGCGAGGAATCCGCCACCACCAAGGTGGCCATCACGCTGCCGGCAGAGCTCAACGACGCCCAGCCCACCGTGAACCCCAACTGGACCGCGGAAAAAGTGACCGAACAGCTCGCCGAGCCGAAGAAGCTCGCCGACGGCAGCTCCATCACCAAGCGGACCAGCCAGATCGTCTACACAGCCAAAACGCCCCTGGCGCACGAACTCCGTGACACGCTGGTCCTGTCCGTCAAGCTTCCCGACGCCGCCGGCACCACGCTGAACTTCCCCACGATGCAGACGTGCGAGGCCGGCCAGACTGACTGGTCGGAAATCGCGAAGGATGGCCAGGACCCGCACTCACTGAAGGCGCCGGCCCCGTCCATCACCATCACCGAGGCCGCTTCGTCGGACGGGCACGGCACCACCGCAGCCGCGGCAACCCACACGGAACAGGCAGCGTCCGTGACGGACAGCGGCGCCGATGCCCGTAGCTGGGCCGGCCTCGGGGCCGGCGTGGCCGGACTGGTTCTCGGCGGCCTCGCACTGCTCCGGAGCGGCGCACGCCGGAAGGCAGCCGACAGCCCCAAGTAGTCCTGGCTTGATGCCCGGATCATCACGATCCGGGCATCAAATTGCCGTGGAACCACGTGGCATCGTTGACGCCGCCCCGGACTGCCGCGAAGGTGGTGGCATGAGGTCTCAGAAAACACTCCAGGGGATAGCCTTGTCGACGGCCGGCGTGGCGGCCGCCCTACTGCTTGCATCGTGCGGTCTCGGCCAGCCGCAGGGCCAAACGACCACCACCCCGGCCGGGCCGGGGACGGGCTCCGCCAGCCCCTCGCAGTCCGCACCCCCGGCTACAACGGCCGCGCCGCCGTCGTCAGCCGCCCCTGCCACCACCACACCGGCAGGGCCCGGACTGTGCAAGGCGGCAGGGCTGTCCGCCGCGACCGACGCGTCCGGCGGCGGCGCCGCGGGGAGCGTCTACATGAAGCTCAACCTCACCAACACCGGCAACGAGCCCTGCATCCTCAAGGGCTTCCCCGGAGTGTCCCTCGCGGCTGACGCGGCAGGCGGCCCCATTGGCGCGGCGGCCACCCGGGACGAATCCGTGCCTGTTACGGACGTCCTGCTGGCGCCCGGCCAAACGGGCTGGGCCCAGCTGCGGTACACGCAAGCGGGCAATTACACTGACTGCTCACCTGTTGACGCGGCCGGCTACCGGATCTACCCACCGGAAGACACAGAGTCCCTTTTCCTGGCCCAGCCCACCACCGCCTGCAGCAACGCAGACATCAAACTGCTGACCATCGGCGCTTTCCAGCCCGCCTGACGCCGGGCCTCCAGGACACCAAAAAGCAGGCGGTCCGGCAGATGCCGGACCGCCTGTTTTGTTCCTGGTGGCGCCTACGCGGTGGTGTGCCCGGTCCGGGCCGTGCCGCGTGAAAGGGCGACGCCCAGGCCGATCATGGCAACTCCGAGGACGAAGTGCAGCCAGTTGTCAGCGGTATTGACCGGAACAAAGTTGGCAGCCGAATCCTGGCCGATCAGGAGACCGTACAGCCACAGCACCAGGTAAATGGCACCGCCGCCGATCAGGTAATTCCTGGACTGCGCGGCGCTGCCCGCCATCGCAATGCCCGCGATACCGAAGAGCAGGTGCACGATGTTGTGCAGGATGGAGACCTGGAAAATGCCCAGGAGCAATGCCTCGGAACCGTGCCCGGCGAAGCCGAGGCTTTCATAGTTGGACGTGATGCCCGGGACGAAGCCCAGAACCCCCACCAGGAGGAAGACGGCGCCAACAGCCAAGGTTGCTTTTTGGATATTGGTCCGGCCTGCGGTGCGACCGGTGGAACTCATGCTGGTCATGATGTGTCCTGCTTTCAGTCGTATTAGTGCACGTCATCGCCGGGATGTTCGTGAACGCCAGACTCAACCCCCGACAAGCTAAGTATACTTATCAAATTAGCTGTGGACAGGCAGCGGCCCATAACGGACGTGTCACAGATTGGCCTGACGGGCCGCTGGGTGAGGCAGGGTGAACTGGCATGGCATCGATCCGGCTGGACCGGAGGGAAGCCGTCCGGCTGCCGAAGGGCCGGCAACCGAGGGCGGGAAAGTACTGAAGCGGGACAAGCAACGCTCTGCAGCACCCCCGCCGTCGGTTCCCGTTCCGGCAGGCGGCAGTGGGGCCGTCCCCGGGGCTCCGGCCGCTCTGTCGGTGGGGTGGGGCATGATGGAGGCATGAACCAGGAAGAGTCCTCCACGGACGGCCGGGGCGCCGTGGCCACAGCGCCAATGGGCCAGTTCACCCGGCCCACCCGGGACTGGTTCATGGGCGCTTTCACCGAACCCACCCCTGCACAGGACGGCGCCTGGAACGCCATTTCGTCGGGCTCGCACGCCCTGGTGGTGGCACCCACCGGATCCGGCAAAACGCTCGCCGCATTCCTGTGGGCACTGGACCGGCTCCTCTCCGCGGCGCCCGCCGCAGACACCGAAGCCCCCGCGCAAGCTGCCGTACCCGCCACCGTGGCCGGCGCCAAAGGAACCAAGGCCCCGGCGAAAGCCCGCCGGCCCCGTGCGCCCAAGCGCAAAACCAAGGTGCTGTACATTTCGCCGCTGAAGGCCCTCGGCGTGGACGTGGAACGGAACTTGCGTTCCCCGCTGATCGGCATCACGCAGACGGCCAAGCGGCTGGGACTGCCCGCCCCGCTGATCACCGTGGGCGTCCGGTCCGGGGACACCACCACGGCGGACCGGCGGGCGCTGCTGAACAACCCGCCGGACATCCTCATCACCACGCCCGAGTCCCTGTTCCTCATGCTCACGTCCCGGGCCAGGGAGACTCTCAGCGAGGTGGACACCATCATCATCGATGAAGTCCACGCCGTTGCCGGTACCAAGCGCGGAGCCCACCTGGCTGTTTCACTGGAACGCCTGGACGCGCTGCTGCCCAAACCCGCACAGCGGATCGGACTTTCCGCCACTGTGGAGCCAAAGGAACTGGTGGCTCAGTTCCTTGCCGGGACCGCTCCCGTCGAAATCGTGGCCCCGCCCTCGAAGAAGAACTGGGACCTTACGGTGTCGGTACCGGTGGAGGACATGTCCGATCTCCAGGGTGCAGCGGGCGCGTTCGACTCTGGCCCGGCCTCCGGGCTGCAGCCGCAGGCGTCCATCTGGCCGCATGTGGAGGAAAAGATCGTTGACCTGGTGCTGGCCAACCAGTCCACCATCGTCTTCGCCAACTCCCGCCGGCTGTCGGAACGGCTGACGGCTCGCCTCAACGAAATCTATGCCGAACGCCAGCTCATGGCCGCCGGCGGCGGCTGGGACGGACCCCTGGAGGAAGGCGCGGAAGTGTTCGCTGCACCGGGCGGTGGCTCCGCGCCGGCGTCGGGTGTTCCTGCCTCTACTGCCACTCCCGCCCACATGATGGCGCAGGCCGGAAGCTCGGCAGGGGCCGATCCGGTACTGGCCCGCGCGCACCACGGCTCGGTGTCCAAGGACCAGCGCGCGCTCATTGAGGACGACCTCAAATCCGGGCGGCTGCGGTGTGTGGTGGCCACGTCCTCACTGGAACTTGGCATCGACATGGGCGCGGTTGACCTGGTGGTGCAGGTGGAGTCGCCGCCCTCGGTGGCCAGCGGCCTGCAGCGTGTGGGGCGTGCCGGGCACCAGGTGGGCGAAATTTCGCAGGGCGTCCTGTTCCCCAAGCACCGGGCGGATCTGGTGCACACGGCCATCACCGTGGAACGCATGCTGGACGGCAAAATCGAACGCCTCAGCATCCCGGCCAACCCCCTGGACATCCTGGCGCAGCAGACGGTGGCCGCCACTGCCCTGGGCAGCATCGACGTCGAGGAATGGTTCGCCACGGTCCGCCGCTCGGCCCCGTTCGCTTCGCTCCCCCGCTCCGCGTTCGAGGCCACCCTGGACCTGCTGGCCGGCCGGTATCCGTCCGATGAATTTGCCGAACTGCGGCCACGGATCATCTGGGACCGCAATGAAGGGACCATCGAAGGCAGGCCCGGCGCCCAGCGGCTCGCCGTGACCTCCGGCGGAACCATCCCGGACCGCGGCCTGTTCGGCGTCTACATCATCGGCACGGAGATGGAAGGCTCGGCTTCCCCGTCTGAGGACGGCAAGCCGGCTCCGGCCCCCAAGGGTGGCCGGCGTGTGGGCGAGCTGGACGAGGAGATGGTGTACGAATCCCGCGTGGGTGACGTCTTCGCGCTCGGTGCCACCAGCTGGAAGATCGAGGACATCACGCACGACCGAGTGCTGGTCTCCCCGGCCTTTGGCCAGCCCGGCAAGCTTCCCTTCTGGAAGGGTGATTCATTGGGCCGGCCGGTGGACCTGGGCCGCGCCCTCGGCGCCTTCGTGCGCGAGCTGTCAGCCTCCGACGCCGGACCGGCCGCCGAACGCTGCCAGGCCAGCGGGCTGGACGCCTTCGCCGCCAACAACCTCATCCAGTACCTCTCCGAACAGAAGCAGGCCACGGAGGTGGTCCCCAGTGACACCACCCTCTTGGTGGAACGGTTCCACGACGAACTCGGCGACTGGCGCGTGATCCTGCACAGCCCCTTCGGCATGCCGGTCCATGCACCGTGGGCCCTGGCCGTGGGTCAGCGGCTCCACCAGCGGTACGGCCTGGACGGCTCTGCCATGGCTGCCGACGACGGCATTGTGCTGCGGGTGCCGATGATGGAGGATGAGCCCCCGGGCGCCGAGCTGTTCCTCTTCGACCCCGAGGAACTGGAGCAGATCGTCACTGCCGAGGTGGGTGGCAGTGCCCTGTTTGCTTCACGGTTCCGCGAGTGTGCGGCCCGTGCCCTCTTGCTGCCGCGGCAGACCCCCGGCAAGCGGCAGCCCCTGTGGCAGCAGCGGCAGCGGTCCGCCCAGCTGCTGGATGTGGCACGGAAATACCCCACGTTCCCCATCGTCCTGGAGACCGTCCGGGAATGCCTCCAGGACGTCTACGACCTGCCGGCGCTGAAGGACATTGCGGCCGCCGTTGAACGCCGCGAACTGCGGGTGGTGCAGACCACCACGCAGCAGCCGTCGCCGTTCGCCAAGTCCCTGCTCTTCGGTTACGTTGCCCAGTTCCTGTATGAGGGCGATTCCCCGCTGGCGGAGCGGCGCGCCGCTGCGCTTGCCTTGGACTCCACCCTCCTGAATGAGCTTTTGGGCCGGGTGGAGCTGCGCGAACTCCTGGATGCCAAGGTCATCGACGCCACCGAACTCGAACTGCAGCGGCTGGTGCCGGACCGCCGGGTGCGGGGACTTGAGGGGGTGGCTGACCTCCTGCGGCTCCTTGGCCCGCTGGACCCGGACGAGGCCGCCGCCCGGCTGGAGCCGGCAGCAGGGGTTGAGCCTGCAACGGCCGGAGAGCCCGCCGGGACCCCTGCAGCCCAGGCCGACGCCGACTTTGCTGACGACCCGGTGCCTGAGCCTTCCGAACCCGCGCCGGTCCATACCGCCTCAGCCACTGTTGAGGAAGCCACCGCCCACCTCGTGGCGCTGCAACGGGCCAACCGCGCCATCAAGGTAAACATCGGCGGCGCCGAACGGTTCGCTGCCGTGGAGGACGCGGCCCGCCTTCGTGATGCCATCGGTGTTCCGTTGCCCATGGGCGTGCCGTTGGCGTTCATCGAGCCTGTGGCGGACCCGCTGGGCGACCTCGTATCCCGCTACGCCCGCACGCACGGGCCCTTCACCGCTGCTGAAGCCGCCGCCCGGCTGGGACTGGGCGTCGCCGTGGTGGTCACCGCCCTTAAACGCCTTGCCGACGACGGCCGCGTGGTGGAAGGCGAATTCAGGCCGCACGCAACACCCGCCGCAGCCGGGCCGGAGTCCGCGCCAACCGACGGGGAGGACGACGGGCTGCCGGACGGGGACGGACGGCAAAGAGAGATCCTGCGCGAAACCGTGCACGCGGCCGTCAGCGAATGGTGTGACGCCGAGGTGCTGCGGAAGCTCCGGCGGCGGTCCCTGGCCGCACTGCGCGCCGAAGTGGAACCCGTGGACGCCGCCGCTTACGGCCGTTTCCTTCCTGCCTGGCAAAACGTCCGGATCCCGGGCGGCGGGCGGGGGCAACCGGCCCTGCGGGGACTGGACGGCATCGTCACCGCAATCGACCAGCTGTCCGGCGTCCCCATCCCGGCATCGGCCTGGGAACCCCTGATCCTGGCCGGCAGGGTTTCCAACTACCAGCCCGCCATGCTGGACGAGCTCATGGCAGCCGGCGAAGTCCTCTGGTCCGGAGCCGGTGCCCTGCCCGGAAATGACGGCTGGATCAGCCTGCACCTGGCCGACTCAGCGGAACTGACGTTGAACCCTGCACCGGACTACGAACCGGGCGATGCCGGCCTCCGGCTCCTCGACCATCTCCGGAACAACGGCGGCGGGTACTTCTTCCGCCAGCTCACGGAGGTGGCAGGGGGCATGGACTCGGTGCTCAGCGACCAGGAAGTGGTGTCCGCCCTCTGGGATCTCGCCTGGGCGGGCCGGATCACCGGTGACACCTTCGCACCCGTCCGGTCGCTGATCGCGGGCGGCCATACGGCACATCGGCAGGTGGCGAAGGCTCCCCGGTCCAGGGCACCACGGCTGAACAGGTTGGGCCGCTCCCACGGCACCGGGCTGATGGGCTCGGCGGGCCTGGCCGGCGGGCGGTACGGTTCCCAGGGTGCAGCCGCCACTCCCCCAATGGCTGCCGGGCGCTGGTCCGCCCTTCCGCAACCGGAACTGGACGCCACCATCCATGCCCGGGCTACGGCAGAACTCCTGCTGGACAGGTATGGGGTGGTGACCCGCGGTTCGGTCATGGCGGAGCAGATCCTGGGCGGCTTCGGCCTGATGTACAAGGTCCTGGCCAGGCTCGAGGAAGCCGGCCGGTGCCGCCGCGGGTACTTCATCGAACACCTCGGCGCAGCGCAGTTCGCAGTCCCCGCCACGGTGGACCGGCTGCGCTCGTACGCGGAGGATAGCCAGATCGCCAAACCTGAACCCGTGGCCCTTGCCCTGGCCGCCACGGATCCCGCGAATCCCTACGGCGCTGCCCTCCCGTGGCCGGCCCTGCGGGACGATGCCGGCACCGGACACCGGCCGGGCCGCAAAGCCGGAGCCCTGGTGGTGCTGGTGGACGGCGCCCTGGTTCTTTACGTGGAGCGGGGTGGCAAGACACTGCTGGCGTTCTCCGACGACCCCGCCGTCCTTGGCGCTGCCGGCGCAGCACTGGTGGGAGTGGTCACCCGCGGAGCCGTGGACAAACTGATCATGGAAAAAGTGAACGGCCAGGGGATCCTGGACACCCCCATTGCCGCTGCCCTCAGCGCTGCCGGCGCCTACTCCACCCCGAAAGGCCTGAGGATCCGTGCCTGAGGGGGATTCGGTCTGGCGGGCCGCCCGGCAACTGCACGAGGCGCTGGCCGGACAGACACTGACCGCCTCGGACTTCCGGGTACCGCGCTTCGCCACGCTGAACCTCACCGGCTGGACTGTGGCCGAGGTTGTCCCGCGGGGCAAGCACCTGCTCATGAGGGTGAAGGGGCCAGGGGACAAGGCCCTTACCATTCACTCCCACTTAAAGATGGAAGGAACGTGGCAGGTCTACCCGCCCGGTGGCAGGTGGCGGAAACCCGGCTTCACCGCGCGGTGCGTGCTGCGCACTGCGGCCGCGGACGCCGTCGGCTTCTCCCTGGGCATCTTGGAAGTGGTGGCGACTGCGAACGAGGACTCCATCGTCGGGTTCCTCGGTCCGGACCTCCTGGGCCCGGACTGGGACCCGGACGAGGCCGAACGCCGGCTCCTGGCACGGCCGGAGGTTCCCATCGGAGTGGCCATCCTCGACCAGAGCAACCTTGCCGGCATCGGGAACATCTACCGCTGCGAGGCCTGTTTCCTCTCCGGCGTACATCCGGCCACACCCGTATCCGGGGTGGCGGACCTGCGCACCCTGATGACGGACGCCAAGCAGCTCCTGGAAGCAAACCTGGGCCCGGGCCGCCGCGTCACCATCCTCAACGCCCGCGGCATGCCGGTGGGCAGGATGGCCGGGAGGCCCGGCTACTGGGTGTACCGCCGGGACCAGCACCCGTGCCTCAAGTGCGGTACGCCGGTGCGGCGCGGACTGCTGGGGAAACTGAACGGTGAAGAGGAACGCGACATCTACTTTTGCCCAAAGTGCCAGCCCGTCCCGGAATAGCTGGTTTCACCGGCGGCTTCCGGGCCGCCATCCGGCTTCCCGTCCGAACGCGCCACCCGGGCCACTTTCGGAGTGCCGGCCGGAACCATGAACCAGGGCAGCAGCAGCTGTACCAGCGGCCCGATCGCCAGCGCATAGAGCACGGTTCCCACGCCAACGGACCCGCCCAGCAGCCAGCCTGCCGCGAGGACTACCACCTCGATAAGGGTGCGGGACAACCGGACGGACCACCCTGTGCGGCGCGCGAGTCCGGTCATCAGGCCGTCACGGGCCCCCGGTCCGAACCTGGCACCGATGTAGCACGCCGAGGCGATGCCGTTCAGGAGAACGGCGCCCGCCAGCATGCCCAGCTGTCCGGCAATGTTGGACAGGGAGGGAATCAGCGCCAGTCCGACGTCGGCGAAGACCCCTACCAGAATGGCGTTGCAGAGGGTGCCGAAGCCGGGCCGCTGGCGCAGCGGAATCCACAGCAGTAGCACCAGGAAACTGACGATGATGACCACGACACCGATGCTCAACCCGGTCCGGTTGGCCACGCCCTGGTGGAACACGTCCCAGGGGTCCAGGCCCAGCCCGGCGCGGATGAAGAGGGCCAGCGAAATGCCGTACATGGCAAGGCCGGTGAAAAGCTGAACGAGTCTGCGGAACATCATTGGTCAACCCTCCCATCGAACTGGCATTGATTTACATAGCCAGTTTGAGATACTGGCTACATGGCTCCCTCCATTGGCGCAGCAGCACTCGGCCGCATGCTCGGCACCTGGCACCACGGCGGCGCCCCCGCCTACAGGGAATTGGCCGACGTACTCCTGCTCCTGATCCTGGACGGCCGCGTACCGCTCGACACAGCGCTCCCCAGCGAGCGCGCCCTGTGCACCGCGCTGGGCGTCAGCCGCACCACTGTTACCGCGGCCTACTCGACGCTGCGTGAGCAGGGGTTCCTCAGCAGCGGACAGGGTAGCCGTGGCAGGACGCGCATCCCGGAGCGGACGGCCTTCGGCCCGGCGCTCTACAGCCCACAAACTTCGGCCACTCCCGCTCTGACGGCGCCCGGCCTGGCCGCGCCCGAAGGGCTGATCGACCTGGCCTATTCAGCGCTGCCGGCCAGCGGCGAGGTGGTGCACCGGGCCTTCGCGGCAGCGATGACGGAACTGCCGGCGCTGCTGCCGGGATTCGGGTACGACGCCGTGGGGCTCCTCCCGCTTCGCCAGGCCATTGCCGACAGGTATGCGGCGGCCGGCGTTCCCACCGGCACCGGGCAGATCATGGTCACATCCGGGGCGCAGCACGCGCTGACCATCATTATCCGCACGCTGGCAGACCGCCAGGACAAGGTCCTGGTGGAACACCCCAGCTACCCCAACGCGCTGGACGCCATCCGTGCCGCCCGCTGCCGCCCCGTGCCGGTCGGTTTCGCGGAGTCCGGATGGGACCTGCCGGCGCTGGAAACAGCGCTGGCGCAGCAGCGTCCCAAGATCGCCTACCTCGTTCCCGACTTCCACAACCCGACGGGCATGATGATGCCCGATGCGCAGCGCCGCCGGCTGGTAGCGGCTGCTGCCGCAGCGGGAACCATACTGATCGCCGACGAGACACTGCGGGAGTTGAACCTCGACGGCGTCCAGTCCACTCCCCTGGCCGGCTTCAGCAGTGCGGTGGTTTCCGTGGGGTCGCTCAGCAAGTCCCACTGGGGCGGCCTGCGTACGGGCTGGATCCGCGCCTCCGAGCCGATGATCCAGCGGTTTACTGCCGCCCGGAGCGTCCTGGACCTGGGCGGGCCGGTCATGGAACAGCTGGCCGCCGCCCACCTGGTGCGGGCCCTGGACGAGCCGCTGCCGGCCCTGCTGGACACCCTCCGTGGCAACCGCGCTGCGCTGCTGGAACTACTGCGGGAGCATCTGCCGGCCTGGCAAACAGCGTCCCCTTCCGGCGGCCTGTCAGTATGGTGCAGGCTGCCCGCCCCCGTCAGTACGGCCCTGACCGTGATCGCCCCGGACCACGGGATCAGGCTGGCCGCCGGGCCGCGGTTTGGGATCGGCGGTGCCTTTGAGCGGTACCTTCGGCTCCCCTTCACTCTCCCGCCCAACAAACTCGAAGCCGCCGTGCTGGCCCTGCGGGCCGCCCAGGACAGGCTCGACGCCGCACCCCAGCTGCGGCGCTCGCTGACCCAGGCCCCCGCCGTCGCCATCGCCTGAAGCCCGCCGACATCGCGGGAATGGTGCCGAATCGCCGTAGCGGCGGAACAACGGCCCAGCCAGGCTAGGCGTAGACCCGCTCCAGGAATCCGCTCCAGGCCTTGGCAGTGGTTTCCGAATCGCCGGCACCGCTGAAATCATGCACGGTCATGCCCACGGGGGCGCCCCACGCGTTGCGGCCGAAGAACCGGTAGAGGGCGTTCTCCGTGCGCAGGCCGAGGAAGTGCCCGTTGGAGAAGTCCACCTCGCCCGCAAGCCGGCCCACGCCGTCGAGCTCTACCTCCACCGGGCTGCCCTGCACGGCCGACTCAACGCCCAGCGCCCGGCGGAGCCGTGCAAAGCCGTCCGGCACCTGGGAGCCGGCGGGCCCTTGGATGTCCGTGAACACCACGGGTTTGCCGTCGAAGTGCTGGAGGTACTGGCCCAGGGTGTGCAGGTAGAACTCGGTGTGGCGGCTGGCGCCGTCGTACTGCTCATCCCAGTTGTCCGCGAAGATCCCGCTGTGGACGTAGTGCAGGCGCGCCCGGCCGCCGTCCAGCGGCTCCAGGACGTGCTCCAGCTGGTTGAACCAGCCGTCCGGACCGTCCATCCGGGAAACGAGGTGGGCGGGGTAATCCTCCACGGTTTTCACGGCGGGCCACTGGTCCGTGGGGAACATCCATCCGGGAGTCCCTGCGGTGACAGCCTCCCAGACCCGCTCCGGCGTACCTGGAAGTTCAGTGTCGTAGACGATTTCGAAGTTGCGGTTGTCAGTCATGGCCTTGCTCCTTGGTTGCGGGCTCGTGCGAGGTTTCGGGGGATAGTTTGAGAACGGGATGCAGAGCCACCACCAGTCGGTGCCGCCGCCCGCGGGAGGAGGCACCGGCGTCGTGGTACTGATCCACCAGCTGTGTGACGGCGACGCCCAGCTCTTCAGCGAAGGCGGCACGCTCCGCGGCTGTGCGGAAGGTGATCTCGCCGTCGATGGCGAAGGTTGCGAGCTTTTGCCGGGCCGTAGCAGCTCCCGCGATCAGCTTCCCCACCTCCTGGACCATCCGGCCCGCGAGCGCCAGAAGCCAGAACGCCGAGAACCTGTCGGCAAAGCGCTGCGGATCAGGCGACACGGAAGCCAGGGCCGTGGGTGAGATCAGGTAGGAAGCCGCCGTGGCCTGGAGGACGCGCTCGGTGACGTTGCCCTTGCGCCGCTCCTCCACCAGTTCCACCAGGCCGTGCCGCTCCAGCGATTTGAGATGGTAGTTCACCTTCTGCCGCGGCAGGCCCACCCGTACCGCCAGCTGCGTGGCGGAGGCGGGCTCCGCCAACTCGCGGAGGATGGTGGAGCGGATGGGGTCCAGAGAGGCTTCGGCTGCCGCGGGGTCCTCGATCACTGCAATGTCCAACATGGGTTAAGTGTGCCAACCGACAACTTTTCCTGTCAAGAACTTTTTTATTGTCGGCAGCACACGCGGCACGCGCAAGGCACGCCGGTAGAATGGACCGGTGATGCAATCCCCCCTTCCCGTACGCGACGGCGTGAACGCCACCCGCCTTCGCCTCCCTGAAGAGGGCCCGTGGGGTACCGCCATGGACTACATGATGCACCGCTGGGGCCACATCGATCCGCAGGGCATCGAGGACAGGTTCGACGCCGGCGAGATCGTGGGCGAGGGCGGTGTGCCCCTGAGCCGGAACACCAGGCTCGAAGACCACACCTTCATCTGGTACTACCGCACGCTTCCCCCGGAAACCCGGATCCCCGTGGACCTCAGCATCCTGCACCAGGACGAACACCTGCTGGTGGTCGACAAGCCACACTTCCTCCCCACCACCCCCGGCGGCACCTACATCCAGGAATCGGCCCTGGTACGGCTGCGGAACCAGCTGGACCTGCCGGACCTCATCCCCATGCACCGGCTGGACCGCATGACCGCCGGCGTCCTGCTGTTCTCCACCAACCCGCAGACGCGCGGCAAGTACCAGGTGCTGTTCGAAAAGCGCCAGGTGCAGAAGGAGTACGAGTGCGTTTCGGCCGCTGACCCCGCGCCGGGACATCCCGCCGTCGACTTCCCCGTGGTGGTCCGCAACCGGATGACCAAGTCCCGCAGCTACCTGCTGGCCGAGGTGGTGGAGGGCGAGCCGAACGCGGAGACGCGGATTGAGCAGCTGGAAATGCTCGACGGCGGCGCCTCCCCGGATGCCGGCGGCAGCAGGGCCGCGGCGCCTGCCAGTCCCGCCCGCCTCGCCCGGTACCGCCTGGAGCCGCACACGGGCAAGACCCACCAATTGCGCGTCCACATGGCCTCACTGGGACTCGGGATCGTCAACGACGCCTTCTACCCCGAGTTGCTGGACAAGGCCCCCGACGACTACGCCAAACCCCTGCAGCTGCTGGCCCGCGGCGTCCGGTTCGTCGATCCGATCTCGGGCAGCCCGGTGGAATACCGCAGCAGCCTCGAGCTCAGCGAAACGGTCCGCCTCCGCTCGCGGACGGTGCCGGAAAACTTCGGGAATCCTGCGGCCTGACCCCGGCAGCCCGGCCGCAAAAGTGAGGTACCTTGTGGCAATGGACTTCGGCAGCTCTGACAGCTGGGGGGAGGCGATCTATTTCTGGATCATCCCCGTGGTCCTTGGCGACGCCATCTTTCCGCCCATCCCGTCCGAAATGGTGGTCATCACCGGTGGTGCGCTGTCCGCTGACGGCAGGGCGAACATCTTCCTGGTGCTTGCCCTCGCCGCGATTGCATCGTGGACAGGCGACATCGTGGTGTTCCAGTTGTTCCGCCGCCGCCTGAGCCATGTGCTGGACCGCTGGAAATGGGGCCGTCGGGTGCATCAGGGCATCCACGTCGCCCTCGCGAAGGCCGGCCGATCCTCCACCTACGGGGCCATCATCGGTGCCAGGTTCATTCCGGGCGGCCGGCTTGCCACCTCCGCCGCCGCCGGCATTGCCAATGTTTCGGTCCGGGGCTTCAGCCTGTGCGCGGGCCTCGGGGCGGTGCTGTGGGCCTGCTGGCTGGTGGGGCTCGGCTACTTCACGGGCTCGGCAACGAAGCTGCCATTCTGGGCGAGTTCCCTCATCGGCGTGGCGCTCGGCCTGGTAGTGGGCGCCGTCGTCGGAATCGTCGTGACCCGCCGCCGCGGCAACCGCTCCCCCGTGGATGAGCCCGGCCCGCTGGGCTGAACCGGGGCTGTACTGGACCCCGGCCGAGACCTACCCCGGCTGGTTCAGACGGGCAGCCACTTGCCCCGGCTGCGCCGCAGCACGCTCAGGGAACCTGTCAGCGCAACGCGTTCGACGGCGTCGCGCATCATGGCTGCCGACTCCACCGCCTGCCGGTTCTCGCCGGTGTATTCGGTGGCCTCCACCAGGAAGCGCAGGTTGAGCAGCGGCACCCCGCCGGCGATCTGAAGCTGGTGCGACTCGACGTGGTGGCGGGTTCCCAGTGCCTCGACGGCGGCGTCCATCACGGATTCGGGGGCGTTGCCCGGCCGGAGCCCGGTGATCTTCAGGCGGGTCTGGAACGAAGGCATGCCTTCAACCTTATCCAAACCCGATGCGCTGTCACTTAGGGTCCCCAAGAAGTGGTTTTGACCCTAAGTGACAGCGCAACTGGGGGGGTTAGCCGGTGTTGCGGAGGCCGGCTGCCACACCGTTGACCGTGATGAGCATGGCCCGCTGGAGGCGTTCGTCGATCTCGCCGTTGCTCATGCCCTCGCCGGCTTCCGCGCGGACACGGCGGAGCAGTTCCACCTGGAGGTAGCTGATGGGGTCCAGGTACTGGTCGCGGACCTCGAGGGAGCGCTTGAGCGTGGGCTGGGCGTCCAGGAGCACGTGCTCGCCGGTGAGGTTCTGCACCTCTGCCACCGTGAGTTCGTATTCTTCACGGATGGCACGGAAGATGTGGTGCAGCTCCTTGGGGACCAGGGTGTCCACGTAGTAGCCGGCGATATCCAGGTCAGTCTTGGCGAGCGTCATCTCCACGTTGGAGATCACGGATCGGAAGAAGTGCCAGTGCCCGATCATCTCCACCAGCTGCTCCGAGTTGCCGGCTTCGCGGGCGGCCTTGAGACCTGACCCGACGCCGAACCAGCCGGGGACGATCTGCCGGGACTGGGTCCAGCCGAACACCCACGGGATGGCGCGCAACCCGCCAAGGCCCGCACCCGAGTCCGGGCGTTTGGACGGGCGGGAGCCGATATTCAGCGACCCGAGCTGCTCCACCGGGGTGGAGGCCATGAAGTACGCCGGCAGGTCCGGATGGTCGATCAGGCTGCGGTACCGCTCGAAGGCGGCGTCGGAGATGGTTTCCATGACGTGCGCGTAGCGTTCGCGCTGGTCGTCGGAGGTCCGGGGGTCGCGGTGCAGGGCCGAGCCTTGGAGCACGGCGGCCAGCGAGAGCTCCAGGTTTTCACGGGCAAGCTCAGGCAGCGAGTACTTGTCAGAGATAACCTCACCCTGCTCGGTGAACTTGATTTCGCCTTCCAGGACGCCGTTGGGCTGGGCGAGGATGGCATCGTAGGTGGGTCCGCCTCCGCGGCCCACGGATCCACCGCGGCCGTGGAACAGGCGCACGCGGACGCCGTGCTTCGCGGCGATGTCACGCAGCTTGCGCTGGGTCTTGTGGATTTCCCACTGGCTGGTCATCACACCGGACTCCTTGTTGGAGTCCGAGTAGCCCAGCATGACTTCCTGGACGTCCCCGCGCAGCCGCACCAGTTCGCGGTAGGAGGGGTCGGAGAGGAGCTGGTCGATGATTTCGGCGGACGCGCGGAGTTCCTCCACGGTTTCCAGCAGCGGCGCGAACCCCAGCTTGGCGTAGGGCTTCTCGCCGAAGAGGTTGACCAGGCCGGCCTCACGGGCGATCACGGCGGCGGCCAGGACGTCGTCCGCGCCGCGGGTCATGGAGATGATGTAGGTCTCGATCACGTCCGGGCCGTACATGCGCAGGGCCCGGCGGATCTCGCGGAAGACGTCGTACGTGCCATCAGCGGCGCCGTCGAGCTTGATCGGGTGGCCGGACAGCGGGCGGCGGGAGGCGAGCTCGGAACCCAGTACCTCGAAGCGTTCCTTGCGGCTCAGTTCGGCGTAGTGCAGCCCGGGGCCGCCGATGCGGTCCATGAGCTGCCCGACGGCGTCGTGGTGGTGGTCAGCATGCTCGCGGATGTCGAGGGTGGCCAGGTGCAGGCCGAAGGACGCGATGGCGCGGCGGACCCTGGCGAGGGCACCGTCGGCAGCCAGCGACGCCGAGTGGTTGCGGAGCGACAGCTCCAGCAGGTCGAGGTCCGCCAGGAGTTCGTCCGTGCTGCTGTAATCGCGGCCGTGCTCGTGGTTCGAGTTCGCTGCGACGCGCTTGCCGGTGTTGATCAGCTTGGCCTTGATGCAGGTCAGCTTCAGCCTGTAGGGCTCCTGGGCGTTCAGTTCCAGGACGCGCTTGTCCAGGCCGGGGAGCTTCTTCAGGTCGGCGTCGATGGAGTCCAGCAGCACCTGGTCCGCGCCGGCGAGCGCCGTGGAGTTGGAGAGGATGGAGATCAGTTCGTCGATCATGCCGATGCTGATGCGGATGGCGTTCTGGTTCTGGATCTGGAGGATCTCGCGGGTGACCGCTGCCGTCACGTTGGGATTGCCGTCGCGGTCACCGCCGATCCAGGAGCCGAACTTCACCGGTGCGTCCTGCGCGGCCAGGGTGACGCCGTGTTCGCCGAGGAGTTCGGACAGCTCGGACAGCATGGCCGGCATGGCGTCGGTGAGGATGCCGCCCAGGTAGTAGATGGCGTTCCGGGCCTCGTCCACCGGCGTGGGCCGGACCTGGCGGAGTTCGTCGGTCTGCCACATCTGGTCGATGATTTCGGCCAGCTGCCGGTCCTGGCGGCGCCGCGCGGTGGTGCCCTCGATGGTGGGCTGGGCCAGGACGTCGGAAAGCTTGCGGATCTTGTCCAGCACCGAGCGGCGGGAGGCCTCGGTGGGGTGGGCCGTGAAGATGGGGCGGACGTCCAGTCCGTTGACCACTTCCTGCAGCACCTCGGGTCCGGCCTGGCCGGCGATCTCGGCTACCGTCTTGGCCAGCCAGCCATCCTTCTCGGCCCGGGTGCGCAGGCCACGGACGCGGTGAACCTGTTCGGCGGCGTTGGCCAGGTGGAAATAGAACGCGAAGGCCCGCACCAGGTCTGTTGCCTGCTCAATCGGCAGGGAGCCCAGGAGTTCGCGGACCTGGGCGACGACGTCGTGCGCGCTCCACGGGCCGGTGGCGTCGGCACCGCCGCGGGCAGCCTCCTTGGATTCCTTGGTGAGGAGGCGGACCTGCTCTACGAGGTCAAGGAGCTCGGGCCCGTGCTGGCGGACCAGGGATTCGCCCAGCAGGGTGGAGACCCGGCGGACGTCCGCCCTGAGTTCGGAGGCAAGATCGGATTCGGGGTGTGCTGCAGTGTGAGCCATGGAAGCAATCTTTCGAGGGTTTCGGACTTGGCTCGTACACTGCGCTGGATACTGTGAGCCACGTTACTAGCAGAAGATGCTACCCCTTTGGCACGGCGAAGGCAGAATGTGTCTCAGACTGTGTCACCCGCCCCGCACCACCTTGAAGTTGAAATCCGGGGTGCCCAGGACCCCGAAGAGGCGCAGCCACAGGGGAAGCACCATCTCCGCCCCGCGGGCGGACGTGATATCGCCAAGGTCGATGACGTCCCGGTGGCCCAGCGCCTGCAGCAGCCCTGTGACGTGGGCCTTTGCCTGGCTGTCGTCGCCTGAGACGAACACGGAATGGTCACCGTCCGCCAACCGTCCCGGGTCAACCATCAGTCCTGCGTTCATGGTGTTGAGGGTCTTGACCACCCTCGCGTCAGGGAAGGACCGCTGGATCCGCTCCCCCAGGCTTTCGGTGTTGACGGGGTTCAGGACGGGCGGCATTCCCTGCGAGAAGTCGAGCGGGTTGGACACGTCCAGCAGGACCTTCCCGGCCAGATTGGCGCCCCCGGCGGCAGCAAGGGCCGCAAGCGATGCGGCACCGTTGGTGGCATTGACCACCATGTCGCCTTCTTCCGCGGCTGCCGCGAACGTCTCCAGCCGGATGCGTTGGTGCGCCGCGTGCCACTCGTTGAATGGCTGCCCGCCCATGGGTCCAGGCTCCGTGCGGCGGGCTGTCTCCGCAGGATCCCTGGTTCCCATCACCACTTCATGCCCCAGGGAGCTGAACGCCGCGGCCAGCGTCCGGCCCACGGTACCGGTTCCAAAGACTGCGATCTTCATGATTTCTCCTGCTCGCCGAATTTTGCCTCTTGCGTCACGAGCGTACCTTCGCTGGCCGGCGCCGCAAGGGGCGGGATCCGCCGCGGACGCCCCGGAATGAACCGGGGCAGGTGCCGGTTGTAGCGGGCAGACGAGATTGGAAGGAATCATGACCACCACCACACCCGCAGGGACAACCGCGCCAGCCGCCAAACTCGAGCGCTGGCAGCGTTTCCGCGCCAACCGGGACAACGCGCTTGCCGCCGGGCACGGCTGGCTCACGCTCACCTCCTTCCAGTGGCTGGAGGACTCCCCTGCCGCCGTCGAGCTCGTTCCCGGTTTGTGGTCCACGCAGGTTAACGGGTCCGCGGAAGGCACGGGCACACGGGAACGCACGACGGCGGTACTCACCGCGGTGCCGTCGGACGGGCTCACGCTCGTGGAGACGGGCGAAACGGTGGGCGGCACCATCACAGCGGTCCTCGCTGATGAGGAATCGCTGATGTGGGTGCAGTTCGGCGGCCCCGCGGGCGACCGGACGGTGGTGGAACTGGCCATGCGCGGAGGGCGGTATGCGATCCGCACCCGGGACGCTGAGTCGCCGGTGTTCACCGAATTCGACGGCGTGCCCACCTATCCCTACACCCCGGAGTGGGAAGTGACGGCCCGCTTTGAGCCGTACCCAGCACCGGTTGATGTCCCGATCAGCACCGCCAACCCTTTGGTGGACGGTGTCCACCGGACCGCAGGCGAGGTGGTGTTCCGGCTTCCCGGCAGTCCCCACGAGTTCCGGCTGCAGGCCGAGGAAGAGAAGCTCGGGGCATTGACGGTCACGTTCCATGACGAGACGAACGGCGACACGACAGATGACTGGCGGAAAGTCTCGCTTCCGCGTCCCCGCCCGGACGGCTCCGTGGTCCTCGACTTCAACCGGGCCATCAACTACCCCAGCGCCTTCACGCCCTACGGCACCTGCCCCATGCCGGTCCGGAACAACAGCCTGGACGTCCGGGTGGAGGCGGGCGAGAAGGCGCCTTACCCGGCGTAGCGTTCCGCCAGGCTCAACCACCTGAACCCGGCCTCGGCACCCGCCCGGGGCCGGGTTCAGGCTATCGCCGAGATCCCGGTAATGGCCCGCCCCACAATGAGGGTATTGATCTCGTAGGACCCTTCATAGGTGTAGATGGCCTCGGCGTCGGCGAAGATCTTGGCCATCCGGTAATCGGTGACGATGCCGTTTCCGCCCAGGATGGAGCGGCCCAGCGCCACGGTTTCGCGCATCCTGGCGCTGGCGTAGGACTTGGCCAGCGCTACCTGGGCCATGTCCGCCGAGCCTTCCTCCTGCAGCCTGGCCAGCTGGACCAGCATCCCCATGCTGGCCACGGCGTTGCCCAGCATGGTCACCAGCTGCTGCTGGATCAGCTGGAAGTGGGCCAGCGGCCGGCCGAACTGCCGGCGCTCCACGGCGTACTGCCGGGCAACGTCGAAGGCCGCCAGCTGCTGCCCCACGGCCTGCCAGGCCACCATGATCCGTGAACTGCGCAGGAGCTCCTTGGTGTCGTCAAAGCTGCTGACCGGCGTGAACCGGTCGGCCTCGGCCACCTTGACGTCATTGAAGACGATGTCCGCGTTCTGCACCGTGCGCAGCGCGATCTTGTTCTCGATCCGGCTGCGGGTGATGCCCGGCAGGGTGGCGTCCACGATGAACCCCCGCACCGGCCCGGACGTGCTGTCCGGCCCGGCCGTTTCGTCGCGAGCCCACACGAGCATGTAGTCGCAGAACGTTCCGTTGCCGATCCACCGCTTGGCGCCGTTGAGCACCCAGGCGTCGCCGCCGTCGTCGTCCTCCCCTGTGGTGGAGGAGATCCGCCGTGCCGTGGTTTCCATGCCGCCGGCAACGTCGGAGCCGTGCAGGGGCTCAGTGAGCGCGAATGCTCCGGTGATGCGGAGGTCCGAGGCGTCGGCGAGGAGCCGTTCCTTCTGGCCTGTGGATCCGAAGGCGTGCAGGGACTGGACGAACAGGTCATGGTGGACCAGGAAGAACGTGGCGATCGAGGTGTCCACCCGGGTCATTTCGGCGATGACCAGCCCGGCGAACAGGTGGCTGTAGCCGCGCTGGGAGGGGGTGCTCAGCTCCAGGGCGGCGAGCTTGGGCAGGATGTGCGCGGGGAACTCGGCATTGTTCCACCAGTCCCCGGCGTACGGGGCAATCTCGGCGGCGAGGAAGTCCCGGAGCTCGGCGAGCTTGTTCCGTTCCGCCTGGCTGAGCAGGGATTCGACGGCGAAGAAGTCTGCATCCGGCAGTCCTGCAGCCGCCGCACGCCCGGCGGCGCTCATTTGGGCCCCATCCGGATGGCGCCGTCAAGGCGGATGGTCTCGCCGTTCAGCATGGCGTTGTCCACGATGTGCAGCACCAGGTTGGCGTACTCGCCGGGCCTGCCCAGCCTGGACGGGTGCGGTACCTGCGCTCCGAGGGAGTCCTGGGCTTCCTGCGGCAGGCCTGCCATCATGGGCGTTTCGAAGATGCCGGGCGCGATGGTGACCACCCGGACCAGCGAGCGCGCCAGTTCGCGGGCGATGGGCAGCGTCATGGCCGCTACCGCACCCTTGGAGGCGGCATAGGCGGGTTGCCCGATCTGCCCTTCGAAGGCGGCCACCGAGGCGGTGTTGATGATGACGCCCCGCTCGGGACCACCCAGCTCGGTGCTGGCCGGCTCCGTGGCCACCATCGCCTCGGCGGCCAGGCGCAGCACATTGAACGTCCCGATGAGGTTCACCTGGACCACCCGGCTGAACGCTTCGAGCGGCAGCACTCCGTCGCGGCCCAAAACCTTGCCGGGGGTGGCGATGCCCGCGCAGTTCACCACGATCCGCAGCGGCCCCAGCCCGGAGGCGGTGGCGACGGCGGCGCGCACCTCAACCTCGCTGGTCACGTCAGCGGGGGCGAAGACTGCGGACTGGCCGGAGGCGTGCGTTTCCACCGATGCGTTCAGTTCCTGTGCCAGCTCCGCGCCGGCCGAGGACGGGAGGTCCACCAGCACCACCGACGCTCCGGCCTGGAACAGCGCCCGGGCCGTGGCAGCCCCCAGGCCCGATGCACCCCCGGTGATCAGTGCTGCACTGCCTCTGACATCCATGCATCCTCCTTGATGTGGCCCCCGAAAGCGCAGGCGGACCGCGACGTATCAGTTAGTCAATGTTAACTGAAATGCCGCCGCACTGCACGCTCCGGACGCCCCGGGTCCGGACAAGCAGTTTCGGGACCGGAAGCATGGCTAGGCTGGGCCCATGACGTCCAGTGATGCCTCCACTCCCGACTGGCAGCAGCGTGCCAACCATGCAGCACAGTCCGTCACCGCGCTGTTCGGCCGCAGGCTGCTGTTCCTGCCGAATACGCACCTGGCGGCGGTGACCTGGCAGGGCGGCCGGCAGGCGCACGGCTGGCGCGGGAAGCTGCGCACCCTCGCCGAAGGCACGGCGCTGCTCAACCCCTGGCACTACTGGTGGCAGGCACACTATGTCGACTGCCTGGTGGACACCGGCCGGCGGGAGCTGGGAAGCGGCGCCACACCGGCGGTGCGGTTCAACGGGGCCGCCAATCCCAGCGCCGGCCGCCTGGCGTCCCGCCTGGTGACGGGCATCCGGCTGCGCAACGCCTTCACAGTGGTCAACAACTACTACGACGATATGGCGTGGCTGGCCCTTGCCACCCACCGCCTCGACAGGCTCGCCGAGGAAACCCGGAGGCCGGGACGAGGCCGCAACGCGCGGGTCCGCCGTTCCCTGACCCTGCAGTTCGATGCCGCCGGAACCGACGACCTGGGCGGCGGCGTGTTCTGGAGCAAGAAGCGGGACTTCAAGAACACCCCGGCCAACGGCCCCGTGGCGCTGTACTACGCCCGCACCGGCGAGACGGCCAAGGCCCAGGCGCTGATCGACTGGCTGGACGCCACGCTGTTCGACGCGGATCAGCACCTGTACCTCGATGGGGCGCGCGCCGGCACGGCAGGGGAGGTGTTGGTGGAGCGCACCGTTTACACCTACAACCAGGGGCCGGCGCTGGGCGCGCTGCTCGAACTGGGCGGAGGCGCCAACCTGGCCAGGGCGGCCTCGGTGGTGGACGGGGTGGAGCGACTGCTGACCGTCGCCGCATCCACACCGGGACACGGCAGCGTGCTCCGCTGCGAAGGAACGGGCGACGGCGGCCTCTTCACCGGCATCCTGTGCCGGTACCTGGCGCTGGCCGCGAGGGACGCCCGGCTCCCCGAAGGGACACGCCGCACCGCCGCCCGCCTGGTCACCGACACGGCAGAGGCGTTCTGGGACGGCCGCCGCACCGTGGAGCCCGGCGAATCAGCCCGGGCGATGCCGGACGCCAGCGTCTTTTCCCCGCACGCCAACACACCCGCCGCGCGCACCTACCCGGCGGGCGCCGCCGTCGAACTTTCCACCCAGCTGCAGGCCTGGATGACGATCGAAGCCGCCGCGCTGCTCACTGCGCCCTAGAATTAAGTCATGCCACACTTCCGTAATTATTGTGATGCTGGTCACCTTAAGCGCTTTCCCTGTGGCTGCTTAGGATTGCCTACCCTACAGTTTTGCGAGGGCCCTTCCCCACGGCCCACATGGACCGGCACCACCGGTCCCCCTGACATTTCCCAGAAAGCAGCTCCTCAATGAAGATCCGCAACCGCGCCCTGGCCGGCATCTCCCTTGCCGCGTCCGCTGTCCTCGGCCTGACTGCCTGTGGCGGCAGCACCACGCCCGCAGCTACGTCCTCCGCATCCGGCAGCGCCGCCGGGGCATCCGGCGAAATCACCGTGTACAACGCCCAGCACGAAAGCCTCACCAAGGAATGGGTTGACGCCTTCACGGCGGAGACCGGCATCAAGGTGACCATGCGCCAGGGGTCGGACACCGAGCTGTCCAACCAGATCATCCAGGAAGGACAGGCCTCCCCCGCCGATGTCTTCCTCACGGAAAACTCCCCCGCCATGACGCAGGTGGAAAACGCCGACCTGTTCGCCGATGTGGACAAGGCCACCCTGGAGCAGGTCCCCACGGAATTCCAGCCCTCCACCGGCAAGTGGACCGGCATCGCCGCACGCTCCACCGTCCTGGTCTACGACAAGACCAAGATCTCCGAGGACCAGCTCCCCAAGTCGATGCTTGACCTGGCCAAGCCGGAATGGAAGGGCAAGTGGGCCGCCTCGCCCACCGGCGCGGACTTCCAGGCCATCGTCTCTGCACTGCTGGAACTCAAGGGCGAAGACGCCACCGAGGAATGGCTGCAGGGCATGAAAGAGAACTTCAAGGCCTACAAGGGCAACAGCACCGCCATGAAGGCCGTCAACGCCGGTGAAGTGGATGCCGCCCTGATCTACCACTACTACTACTACGGCGACCAGGCGAAGACCGGCGAGAACTCCAAGAACGTCACGCCGTACTACTTCAAGAACCAGGACCCGGGCGCGTTCCTGTCCGTCTCCGGCGGCGGCGTGCTGAAGTCCTCCAAGAACGCTGCGGCCGCGCAGGAATTCCTGAAGTTCGTCACCGGAAAGAAGGGCCAGGAGGTCCTGAAGACCGGCACGTCCTTCGAGTACGCCATCGCCTCCGACGTTCCCGCCAACGACAAGCTGGTCCCTATCAAGGACCTGCAGGCCCCCACGGTGGACGCCGCGAAGCTCAACTCCGAGAAGGTCACCGACCTGATGACCAAGGCAGGACTCCTCTAATTCCGTGACCACCGATCTATCGGCTCCCCCTTCGGGCGGGAGCACGACGACGGCGGGCCGGGGCAAGCGCCCCCGCCCGCCTTTCGGCGTTTCCGCAGTGTCCATCGTGGCGGTGCTGATCGCCTTGTTCTCCCTCGTTCCCCTGGGGTATGTGGCCTACATGACGGTGGCAACCGGCTGGGACACCGCCGTCGCGCTGATCTTCCGGCCGCGCGTGTTGGAGCTGCTGCTGAACACGCTGCTGCTGACCATCATCACGGTGCCCCTTTGCCTGCTGCTGGGCGTGGCGGGCGCCTGGCTGGTGGAGCGCACCAGCCTCCGCGGCCACCGGATCTGGGCGGTCCTCCTGGCCGCCCCGCTGGCCATCCCGGCGTTCGTCAACAGCTACGCCTGGGTCTCGGCGGTGCCCTCGATGGGCGGGCTGTGGTCCGGCGTCCTGATCGCCACGCTCTCGTATTTCCCCCTGGTCTACATTCCGGCAGCGGCGTCCCTGAGCCGGCTGGACCCGGCCATCGAACAGTCCGCCGCCGCCCTGGGCCTGGGCAACTGGGCCACATTCTTCCGCGTCGTGCTCCCCCAGCTCCGCATCGCGATGACCGGCGGCGCGCTGCTGGTTTCGCTGCACTTGCTGGCCGAATACGGCGCCTTCGCGATGATCCGGTTCGACACGTTCACCACCGCGATCATGGTGCAGTACCAATCCACCTTCAACGGCGCCGCAGGGAACATGCTGGCCAGCGTCCTGGTGTTCTTCTGCCTGCTCCTGTTGGTGGCCGAAGTCCGGAGCCGCGGCACCGCCCGGTACGCCCGGATCGGGCCGGGCGCCCAGGGCCGGGCGCTGCGGCTGCCCTTGTGCGTGTACCAGCTGCCGTCCCAGCTGTTCCTCCTGGCACTGACGGCACTGGCTTTGGGACTTCCGCTGTTCTTCGTCCTGCGCTGGACCGCTCTCGGCGGGGCCCCGGCCTGGGCTGCCGACGAGTTCCTCCCCGCCCTTCTGGCCACCCTGGGCTACGGCCTTGCCGGCGCGGCGGCCACCATCGTGGTGGCCTTCCCCATGGCTTACCTGGCAGTCCGGCATCCCGGCTGGTTCAGCAAGTCCCTCGAGCTGTCCAACTACATCACCAGCTCGTTGCCGGGCATTGTGGTGGGCCTGGCCTTCGTCACGGTCAGCATCCGGCTGGTTCCGGGCGTGTACCAGACCGCCGGCGTGCTCGTGGCAGCCTACGTGCTGCTGTTCCTGCCGCGTGCCCTGGTCAGCCTCCGCGCCGGCCTGGCCCAGGCGCCCAAGGAACTGGACGAGGCCGCGCAGTCTCTGGGCAAGCCGCCGCTCGCATCGTTCATCCGGGTAACCCTCCGGCTCACCGCGCCAGCGGCCGCCGGCGGCGCAGCCCTGGTGTTCCTGGCCATCGCCAATGAGCTGACGGCCACGCTGCTGCTGTCCCCCAACGGCACCCGCACCCTCGCCACCGAGTTCTGGAGCAAGAGCAGCGAGATCGACTACGCCGGCGCCGCCCCCTATGCGCTGCTGATGATCCTGCTCTCCGCACCGATGACCTACCTCCTCTTCCAACAGTCCAAGAAAGTAGCCGGACAGTGACAGCACCATCCACATCGAGGTTGCCGGAGCCCCGGGTCTCCCCGTCGGTGGCGGCCAGTACCAACCCGCACCTGCAGATCACCGATGTCACCAAGAACTTCGGCCCGCAGGAGGTTCTGAAGGGCGTCAACCTGGCCGTGTCCAAGGGCGGCACCACGGCCATTGTGGGCCCCTCCGGTTCAGGAAAGACCACGCTGCTGCGGCTCATTGCCGGGTTCGAACACCCGCTGGCCGGCAGCATCGCCCTGAACGGCGACACCGTGGCCGGCGACGGCGTCTGGGTCCCCGCCCACAAGCGCCACATCGGCTACGTGGCGCAGGACGGCGCGCTCTTCCCGCACCTTACGGTGGGGCAGAACATCGCTTTTGGACTGGACACCGCCAAACTGTCCGGCGGCCGCCGCGCCGTGGCGGGCCGCGTCAGCGACCTCCTGGAAATGGTGTCGCTGGACCCGGCCATGGCCAAGCGCCGGCCCCACCAGCTCTCCGGCGGCCAGCAGCAGCGCGTCGCACTGGCCCGGGCGCTGGCCCGCGAACCGGAACTCATGCTCCTCGACGAACCGTTCTCCGCGCTCGACGCCGGGCTGCGCGTCGCCACCCGCCGGGCCGTGGCAAAGGTCCTCGCCGAGGCCGGGGTCACCACCATCCTGGTCACGCACGACCAGGCCGAAGCACTGTCCTTCGCGGACCAGGTGGCCGTCATGCGCGGCGGAAAGCTGGCCCAGATCGGCAACCCGTTCGTGGTGTACACCCGCCCCGCGGACCGGGCCACGGCGGAGTTCCTGGGGGACGCCGTCATCCTGGACGCCTGGATGGAAGGTTCGCTGGCCACCTGCTCGCTGGGCGGCATCCCCGTCCGCCGGCCGCCGGCCCAGGGCCCGGTGCAGCTCATGCTCCGGCCGGAGCAGATCCGGATCGCCGAGGACGGCGACATCCGCGGCGTGGTGGTGGACACTGACTACTTCGGCCCGGAAACCACCGTCCGGCTGAAGCTGGCCGTCCCGCCCGAACTGGCCGGGCGCTCCGACCACCGCTATCCCGGCGGCGGGGAAATCATCACCATCCGCCACTGGAACGCCTCCATCGCCCGGCCGGGCATGGAACTTTGCCTCCGCGTCGTGGGCGAAGGCGTGGCGTTTCCCGCCGAGCCGCAGGGCCCGGCAGCAGGCGGCGCTGTCCCCGTAAAGTCCTAGCGGATCGAGGCCAGCGGCGTGACGGTGCCCTTCCGCACGGTCACGTCGCCGCCGTCCGCTGCCAGCCGGACCTCCTTGGCACCGGCCGGCGGGAACACCAGGGACGTCAGCGTCTGCCGGCCCCCGTCCGCGAAAACCTCTACCGAGGACCGGTCCACGTACACGGTCAAGTGCACCGTGTCACTGCCGGAACCCGCTGCCCTTGCAGGCCCGGATGAACCGCCGGCTCCGGTCCGGACCTGGCTGTAGGCCGCGTCCACCTTGGACTCGGCGGTGGCGACAGCATCCCCGTCGCGGGCCACGAACGCCCTGCCTGCCCTGAAGTCGTAGCCCACGGTGGCGTAAGTCTTCCCGGCACTTTGCAGGAGGACCCGGGCTTCCCCCGCTCCGTTGGCGGGCTTTTCCAGCTCAACGTCCACCTTGAACGCGTCGCTCTCCGGAACCGGCAGTGCCTTCCCGGCGCCCAGGCTCCCTGCCGGCACCTCGCCGGCCTCCCCCTCCAGCGACTGCAGCGCCGGGGTGGGTGCCGAGACCAAAGCCGGGCGGCCGCCGTCGGACTCCAAACGGATGTCCCGCACCACGGACGCCGCACCGAACCAGCCTTCCGTGGGCAGGTCCCGGGCGTAGGCCCAGTTGTTCATCCAGCCGATGGCATGCCGGGAGGCCTTGCGCTGGGCGTCCGTCAGGCGGGGATCGTCCCAGGTGACGGCGGCGTAGAAGTCCGCGCCGTCGTCGAGCCACTGGTGGCCGCCCTCCGGCGTGAAGGCCTCCCCGTCAAATCTTCCGGTCCAGTACGCCAGGCCGGTGGTGCGGCCTTCCCCCGCCCCGTTGGCGCCGGCGGCGAGGACCCAGGTGCGCTTGGCGGGGTCCCCGTCCACGTCCATCTGGAAGAAGTCCGGGCATTCCAGAATGCCCATACCGTCCTGCTCGAACGCGGAAACGTACGTCCACTTCTTCAGGTCCGGCGAGGTATAGAAGCCGATCTTGTGGCCTTCGGCGAGCAGCATGAGCCACCGCTTGTTCGCGTCGTCCCACACGATCCGCGGGTCTCGCCAGTGCTCGGCCCCGGGGTTGTCCATGACGGGATTGCCGTCGTAGCTCGTGAAGCTGTAGCCGTTGTCCGTGGAGTAGAACAGCGACTGGCGCTGCACGCCGGCATCCTGCTGCGTGAGGACGGCGATCACGGCGCCCTTGCCGAAGCCTGCGGTGCCCTCGGCGTCCACCACCGCTGAGCCCGTCTCAATGTCGCCCAGTCCGTTGCGGAACTTCCCGATGGCAACGCCCTCGTTCTTCCAGTGCACCAGGTCGGTGCTGGTGGCGTGGAACCACTCGGTGCCGTTCCCTTCCGGGTAGTCGGCGTTGTAGAGGTAGTAGTAGTGCCAGAGCCCGTCCTTGAGGAACGGCCGCTGCGGGTCGTTCATCCAGCGCTGGTCCGGGGCGAGGTGGTAGGCGGGCCGGTAGCCGGGATCCTTCGCCGGGGCCGCGAGCGCGGCGGCGTCGGGCGCCGGGAAAGTCCTGCTGTTGCCCAAATCCGTAAGGAGGGCGTCGCGGGCCTCCGCGCTGATGCAGTCCGGCAACCGGAGACTGCCGGCGTCCGCGGACACCGTGTCCGATGCGCTGCTCCGCAGGTAGACCTTGCCTTCCACCCGCGCCCCGGCTAGCCAGCCTGCGCCGCACTCGATGCTCCGGACATCCTCTGCGCCGTCCGCCGGGACTTCTTCCCCGCGCTCGAACAGCGTTCGGTCATTGCCCTTGAGCCACAGCGTGGCGTAACCGCCGGACCGGTCCTTCGACGC
Organism: Pseudarthrobacter sp. 1G09; assembly: GCF_050038305.1. Classification (NCBI taxonomy): domain Bacteria; kingdom Bacillati; phylum Actinomycetota; class Actinomycetes; order Micrococcales; family Micrococcaceae; genus Pseudarthrobacter; species Pseudarthrobacter sp. 1G09. The sequence goes on along the minus strand of NZ_CP188306.1, from coordinate 895,803 downwards.
CTCCTGGGCGGCCGCCACCCCGTCCAGCACCCGCCCGGCCGTGGCTTCCGGGCCGGTGCGCGCCTGCCCGGCCAGGACCAGGGAGAGGACCAGCACGACGACGGCCGCCACAGCCACCGCGGCCCACAGGACGGGGCGGCGCTTCACAGCCGTGGCCAGCGCAGGGAGGACAGTACGGGGTGATTCTGGGGGCATGGTTTCAATCCGTCGCTGAACGCGCAAGTGCCGTCCCCCGGGCAGGGGAACGGCACCAGCGCAAGTAAGCCATCAAATTTACCGGTCCGCTGCCCGGAACCCAACTGCGCAGGCATCGCCGCACGTCAGTGGCGTAACGGTTTGGCACCACCTGCTACAGGGACATGGGTCTATGGCCCGCTTAGGGCTGCGGAGCGTCCCCGGGACGCTTCTTCTGCGGGTACGGTGCCTCGCCGCGGGCCAGCATCTCAACGAATCCCGCGATCTTCCGCTCCCGCGTGGCCGCCTGCTTCACCGAGTTGGTCCGGTAGATCAAGGCAAAACGGTTGGTCCTGGTCAGGACATCGAACATCGCCTGCGCTGCCGGAACCGCGGCAATAGCGGCGGCCAGGTCCTCGGGAACTTCGGCCGTGGCCTGCCCGCCGTAGGCGTTGTCCCAGCGGCCATCCGCTTTCGCAGACTCCACGGCCTGCCTGCCGGCCTCGGTCATCCTGCCCGCCTCCTCCAGCCGGGCAATGTGGCCCACATTCCGGGCGGACCAAGGGCTCCGTGGACCCCGGTGGGTCATGCGCTGGAAGGAAGTTTCGTCGTCGCGCCTCCTGCCCTGCCCGTCGATCCAGCCAAAGCACAGGGCCTCGTCCAGCGCCGCGGCATAGTCGAGTTCCGTCACCGTGCCGCCCTTCTTATTCAGCACCAGCCACACCCCCGGGCTGCTCCGATGGTTCTCCTCAAGCCAGGCGCGCCAGGCAGCGGCATCAGGCACCAGCAGTTCGTCGAGTTCAACAGCCATGGCCCTATTGTGCTCCCGCCCTCCGACATCACAGGGCCGGCACCACCGCCCGCGAATGCACCAGCCCAACAGTCACGTCCGCCGGCGCGGCGCCGGCGGGCCCTGTGCCATCATGGGCGTATACCCCCGATTCCGAGCTTAAGGACCCCCAAATGCTCCGCGTCCGCCCCCTGCATTTCACCTCACGCATCGACCACTGGGAACGGTTCCTCACGGCGTTGGGGCTGGTCCTGACCGAAGGGGACGGCGGCTTCCGCGTGTTCGACTCCGCGGCCGGGCGGCTGGCCCTGCACAGCGTCCCCGAGGGAGATCCGCTGGACGGCACCACCACCCTTGGGGTGGAGGTGGGCGACCTTGCGGAATTCGCCCGGCGCACCAATGAGTCCGCGGCAGAGGACGGCAGCACCCCCGCAGAACGGGTCACCGCGGACCACGGTGACGCTTGCCGGATTACCGGGCCGGACGGTTTCAGCTTCCTCGCGGACCCTGCCGGGCACGGCACCCAGGGAGTCGACGCCGATCAGGCGCTGGCCGTCGTCGCGGTCTGGTTCACCCAGGACGCCGACGGCGCCGTCCGGACGCTGCGCCACGTCGGCGCCCGCCCGCGGCCCGTGCCGGACGACGACGAAACCGCCGACTTCACCGCCAAGAACGGTGGAGTCCTGATGGTCCGCCCGGCCACCGGGCCGTCCCGTTCAGGGCTGGGCTTCGAGTACCACGGCGGCCTGGAACCGGTGCGGGAACGGCTCGCCTCCGCGGGGTTCCAGGTGAGCGTGACGGAGGAAGCGTTTGGCAGCACCCTGCACGTGGCCAACCCGGACGCCACCGTGTTCGCCGCCAGCGTGCCCGCCACGGTGTGGATCTCCGAGCGCCGCCCCATGGGGTAGAACTTAACCATGAACGTGCGCACCCCTGACCCGAATCCCGGCTGGCTCTCCGAAGAAGACCTCTTTGAGGCGCGGGGCCGGCTGCCCATGGTTTATGTGGAAGCGGTCCCGGTCAGGCTGGACCCGCTGGGTTACGTCAACGAAGTGGGCACGCTGCTGCAGGCCGACGACGACGGCACCATGGTCCGGTCCCTGGTGTCCGGCCGGGTGATCTACCGGGAAACCATCCGCGCCGCACTGCTGCGGCACATGGAAAAGGACCTGGGCCCCCTCGCGTTCCCGCAGCTGCCCATCAGCCCGGTGCCGTTCACCGTGGCCGAATACTTCCCGGCACCGTCCCAGACCGGTTTTACCGATGAGCGGCAACACGCCGTGTCCCTGGCCTACGTCATCCCGGTCACCGGCGAATGCGAACCGCGCCAGGACGCCCTGGAACTGACATGGATGACCCCTGACGAAGTCCTCAGCCCGGGTGTCCAGCTGGAGTTCAGCGGCGGCCGCGGCGGCCTCATCCGCCAGGCACTGGCTTTCGCGGGCGTCGGCTTCTGACATCCCGCCGGGACGTGGGGGTCCCCGGTTTCAGGCACCCGCCTTTGTAGACTGTAGGGCGGACCGCAAGAGAACTTAAGGACTCCCATGACCGAAACACCGGCCCGGCAATATCGCGAGCAGCAGGCTGGATCACTGACCACCGGCAGCCACATCCTCCTGCCCGGCGGTGAACGGACAGCGGAAATCCACCAGCTGGAGCTGCAGCGGGATGACTTTGGCGTGCCTGCCCTGGTCCTCGCCAGCCTGACCGGAGGGGGAACCCTCCGCATCGCCGCCGGCAGCACAGTCACCCTCGTTGACTCAGCGCACGACGCCGTCACGCACCTTCCGCGGGCCGTTGCCGGCGTTCCGGCTGCCACGGCGGCGGACACCCCGGTGCCGGAGGCCACGCACCCGGCCAGTGCCGCGGCTGGCACGGAACCCGGGCAGGAGCAGCCCGGCGGTGAGCCGGCCACCAACGCCCCGGTGCCCGCCGTCGTCGTACCTCCCCTTCCGGCGGCTCCGCCGGCTGCCAACGGGCCCAGCGAAGAGGAACTGGCGCTGATCCCCACCCCGGACGGCACCCCGGAGTCCGTGGTGGAAGCCGCTGCTGAAGCGCACCCGGATGCCGTGGGCGTCCTGCTGCTGACGGACCGCCTGTCCAAGGGCGTGAACTTCAAGTCGGGCAGCTGCCTGAAGGACCTCACCGACCTCGCGCACGAACTGTTCGTCGCGCTGAAGGACGCGGAGGCAGCGCTGTCCATCGCTGACCTCCTCACGGTCCTGCCCTACGACGGAAACCCCGGGCGCTGGGCATCCGTGGAGGCATCCCTGGCGCTGGCCAGCTACATCTGCCGGCAGGGCGGCCAGGACGAACGCGCGGCGGTGTACGAGAAACTCATCCGCACCCCGGAAAGCCAGGAAACGGATCCGTTCAAGGCCCGGATGGCAGCCAAGGTACGGCAGCGCTCGCTCAACGAGCCCAACCTGTACGACAAGGAAATCTTCCGTTCCATCGACAACTCCAACCACGACGCCGAGCGTGAATGGCGGCTGCTGCGGCTGGAGTCGCTGCTGTTCCTGCGGGCGCACGGCGGGTCCGAAACCATCGGCATGTCCGAGCTGGAGCGCCGGATCGGCAACGAACTTGAGGCCGTCCGCGCCTGAATAAATTAGCCCTACCCGGGCCCCGGACTGAGTTGTAGATTCGGGGCTATGACGAACAATCTCAGCGTAGTGATCAACGCCGATGCACCGCAGGTCTGGAACATGCTGCGTGAACCGTCCCGGGTGGCCCAGTGGCATGGCTGGCAGGCCGAAGACCTTGACGCCGAAATCAAGGAAATCTACTTCGCCGACAATGTGCAGGAAGCACCGGACCACACCAGCCTGACCGTGCACGGCGGCGACATGTTCGAGCTGCATCCCGTGGCCGGCGGGACACGGGTCAACGTCACCCGCGCGGCGCTGGACCACAACTCCGAATGGGCTGCCTGGGACGAGGACATCACCCAGGGGTGGCTCACGTTCCTCCAGCAGCTCCGCTTCGCCCTGGAGCGCCACCCCAATGGCACGCGGCACACACTGTTCCTGCAGCTTCCGGGCGGCCCCGGCTCCGCGATTGAGAAGCTCGGCCTCACCGACGTCCCGGCTCCGGGCGAGGACTACCGCCTCACCCTGGCCACCGGAGAGGAGATCTTCGGAAAGGTCTGGTACCGCAGCAACCACCAGGTGGGGCTCACCGTCCACCACTACGCCGCGCACGGCGAGGGGCTCCTGGTGGTGACGGACCAGCCGGTCATCGAGGACCTGCGGCCCGATGGCGGGTCCATGGTGATTGCCTCCACGTACGGCCTGGGCGCCGCGAAGGTGGACGCCATCCGGTCCTCCTGGGATTCGTGGCGGCAGGCCCAGTACCCCGAATCGGAGCCGGTCAGCTGACGGGCTGGTTGCCGGAAATGCGAGCCCGGCTGAGGCGTTCGGCTGACCGGGCGCTTACCTGCGGGCCCGCTTTGTTGGTGTCGGCCGGTTTGCTGGCACACTGGTACGGTGCCAGCCAACCCCGCCCCCGCAACCACGTCTGATCCTGCGCTTCCCGCGGAGCAGTCCGCATTCTCGTTCACGGTGGGGACCCGGCTAAGTGAATCCTGCCCGCCGTCGGCCGCCCAGGTCTCGGAGAACGTCGGCGAATTCCTGGGCCGCACCGGCACCATCACCACCCCGCACGGCGAGATCCGCACTCCGGCGTTCATCGCCGTCGGGACCAAGGCCACCGTCAAGGCCGTCCTGCCGGAGTCCATGGCGGACCTCGGCGCGCAGGCCCTTTTGGCCAACGCCTACCACCTCTACCTGCAGCCGGGCGCGGACATCCTTGACGAGGCCGGCGGCCTGGGCGCCTTCATGAACTGGGCCGGCCCCACCTTCACCGATTCCGGCGGGTTCCAGGTGATGAGCCTGGGCTCGGGGTTCAAGAAGGTCATCGACATGAAATCCGTTGATGCCTCCGGACCTGACGATGCCGTGGCGCCCGGCAAGGAACGCCTGGCGCACATCGACGATGACGGCGTCTGGTTCAAATCCCACCTCAACGGGGACCGGCACCGCTTCTCCCCCGAGATTTCCATGCAGGTCCAGCACCAGATCGGCGCGGACATCATGTTCGCCTTCGATGAGCTGACCACGCTGCAGAACTCCCGCGGCTACCAGGAGGAGTCGCTGGAGCGCACCCGGCTGTGGGCCGAGAGGTGCATCGCCGAGCACTTCCGGCTGACCGGCGAGCGGGTGGGCAAGCCGTACCAGGCGCTGTTCGGCGTGATCCAGGGCGCCCAGTACGAGGACCTGCGCCGGAAGGCCTGCCGCGACCTGGGGGCCATGCCGTTCGACGGATTCGGGATCGGCGGGGCACTGGAGAAGGAAAACCTGGGCACCATCGTCCGCTGGTGCAACGAGGAACTTCCCGAGGACAAGCCACGCCACCTGCTGGGCATCTCGGAGCCGGATGACATCTTCACGGCCATCGAGAACGGCGCCGACACCTTCGACTGCGTCTCCCCCACCCGCGTCGCCCGCAACTCAGCGTTCTACCACCCCACCGGCCGTTACAACCTGTCCGGCGCCAAGTACAAGCGCGATTTCGGCCCTCTGCAGGACGGCTGTGACTGCTACACCTGCCAGAACTACTCGCGGGCGTACATCCACCACCTGTTCAAGGCCAAGGAAATGGTGTCGGCCACGCTGATCTCCATCCACAACGAGCGGTTCGTCGTGAAGATGGTGGACGACGCCCGCCTGGCCATCGAGTCCGGCACCTTCTTCGACTTCAAGGCCGAAACCCTGGCCAACTACTACTCCTAAGGGCAGTGTCGCGGCCTCCCGCCGTCTCGTGCCAGTGTCTACCCGTTTCGACGGTTCCCTGCTCACTCGACGTGTGTCAACATCGGGCGCGCAGCCAATCGTCGAAACGGCGTTGTCCACACAGCCGCATCCAGCGCTGGGCGGCGGGAGGCATTCCGGCAACGCTTGAACCATGACTGGGATCCCTGCTTTTGGCCAGGCAAATTTCTGGCGGACCGCCGAATTGCTGGAACAGGGTTTGAACGCCCGGGCCATCTCCACGCTGTTGCGCAGCGGGCAGTTGGTCAGGATTCGCCGCGGCTGCTACGCCCGCGGTGACTGGTGGAACGGTTTGACGGAGCCGGATCGCCGTCGTCAACGCGATTACGGCCACGCACACGGAACGCTGACGACGTCGGCAGGAAGTTTTGTCTATAGCCACACCTCGGCCGCTGCCCTACGCCGGCTCCATCTCTGGAACGTCGATGACACAGTTCACCTGACGCAACCGGGCCGCCCTTCCGGAATTTCCCACGGATATGGCGTTGCCGCCCACACGGGGACAATTAACCGACGTGAACTTTCCCTCGTTGACGGCCTGCCGTGCAGCTCGCTGGAACGGACAGTGGTGGACTGCTGCATGATGTTCAACGTCAGGCAGGCGGTAATTCTGGTGGATCACGCCGCCAGGCTCGGCGCAGACGTCCCGCTCCTTCGGGAAAGATGCGCGGCACTGGCAGGCCGCAACGGAGTAGTGGCACTCAGAACGGCTCTTGACCTGGTGGATCCGCGCTCCGAGTCAGCCGGCGAAAGCCTCACCCGCGAACTCATCCACAGGCTGAAACTTCCCACGCCGGACCTTCAGTTTCCGGTGTACACGGCCAGCGGAACCTATCGCTTGGACTTCGCATGGCCTGCCCGCAAGGTGGCACTCGAATTCGACGGCAAGTCCAAGTACTTCGACTTCCATCCAACTGACGAGGTGATCTACAACGAAAGGCAGCGGGAAAAGGCACTCACCGAGGACGGCTGGATCGTACTGCGGATCGAGTGGAAACATCTCTTCAGCGAGGCGGAGTTCAAGTATCGCGTACTGCGCGCGTTCGCCAGAAACTGCGAACCCTGACCTCTACGCCCGTTTCGACGGTTCCCTGCCTACGCGTGGCTTCGGAACATCGAGCATGCAGGGAACCGTCGAATCGGCGGGCCAGGCGGCCGCAGAATCAAGCTGCCTCTAGGAGGCAGCAACCCCGTAGCTCGGTTCGCGCTTCTTGACCCACCCGATAACGAGGGCGGTGACGGGGACGAAGAGGAACTCCACCAGCGTCTTGTAGAGGAACCCCACCAACACGTAGTTGAGGAACATGCCGGCATCGGTGATGCCGATGACGGACGCGGCGATACTGCAGAAAATCAGGGTGTCCACGAATTCACCGGCCCCGGAGGACCCCATCAGCCGGGCCCACAGCGACTTCTCGCCCGTGCGCGCTTTCATCTTCACCAGGATCCACGAGTTGATGGTCTGGCCGGCGAGGAACGCCAGGAGCGAGGCCAGCACGATCTGCGGCACGGGGCCGAGTGCCCCCTCCAGCGCGGACTGTTTGGCGATGCCGTACTCGTCGTCGAACCCGGGCAGGGCGATGATCACCCAGTAGCAGAGGGACGCGAAGACGGACAGTGCGAACGTGGTGAGGATGGCCTTGCGGGCCACCTTGAAGCCATACACCTCGCTGATGACGTCACCCAGGATGTAGGCGAGCGGGAACAGGAAGAAGCCGCCGTCCGTCACGATGGGACCGATCGCCACACCCTTGGATGCACCGATGTTGGACAGGATGAGCACCACCGACATGAAGGCCAGCATGATGCCGAAATACGGCGATCCTATCGAGGCGAATCTCGCAGGGGATCCCGGCGAGATGGTTTGGGGCGCGGCGTTGTGTCCTGGGGCAGCAGGCATGGAGGAGATCCGTTCGGAGTGGTTCGCTCGGCGGCCGCGGAACCGGGCCGCCGGCTGTATTAGCACTGGGGTCAGTCCATTCTCCCATCGCCACCGTCCACGGACGCGCGAGGGGGCACAGCAGAAACTGAACACGTTCAAAAGATGTGCGATACTTATTCTTGAACACGTTCAAATTTGGGGGGAACAATTGGCTGCGAAGAGTGAGCAGACCCGGCAGAAACTGGCAGAAGTTGCCCTGCGGATGTTCCGCGAAATCGGCTTCGAGAAGACCACCATGCGGGCCATCGCGGCCGAGGCAGGCGTCTCTGCCGGCAATGCGTACTACTACTTCGAGTCCAAGGACGACTTGGTCCACGAGCTCTACGTCCAGGTCCAGATGGAGCACGCCGAGCGCGCGGCCGGAGCGCTGGACACCACGGGCGGGCTGGCAGAGCGGCTCAAGGCCGTCCTCCACGCAGGCCTGGACGTCATGGCTCCCTACCACCGGTTCGGCGCCGACTTTGTGGCCACGGCCATCCGCCCCACCTCCCCCGTCAACCCGTTCTCCACAGCCTCCACCCCCGCCCGGGAGGCCTCATTGGAGATTTTCCGGCAGGCCGTGGACGGCGCCCGGCCGGCTGTTCCCAAGAAGCTGCGCGGCGACCTGCCCGAGCTGCTGTGGCTCTGCTACATGGGCGTCACCCTGTTTTGGGTCTACGACACTTCGGACGGACAGCAACGCACCAGGCGGCTGGTGGATGGGGCAGCGCAGCTGATCGCCCGCGGACTGGGGCTGGCCCGCGTTCCAGGCGTAGGCAGGGTCCTGGATGAAGTCCTCAACCTCAGCCGCAGCGTCCGCAGTTAGGCAGGCGGCAACACATCGTGGAAAACCAACAAGGGGGAACAATGCGCAGAACCAAGACGGTGGTACTCGCCGGCGCTTCGGGCTTCATCGGCAGATACGTTCGGTCGCGTTTCGAGCAGGACGGCTGGGACGTACGGACCATCGGGCGCAAGGGAGCGGGGGGTTCCTCGGCAAGCTGGAACGACGACGACGCCCTCACCAGGGTGCTCAACGGCGCCGACCTCGTGGTCAACCTCGCCGGACGCTCGGTGTCCTGCCGGTACAGCGCCCGGAACCGGACCTCGATTCTTGAGTCACGGGTCCGGACCACCGAGGCACTGGGCCGCGCCATCGCCCGGTGCCAGGAACCGCCGTCGACGTGGCTGAACGCCAGTACGGGGACCATCTACCGGGACGCCCGGGACCGGCCGCAAGCCGAGAACGACGGCGAGCCGGGCACCGGATTTTCCGTGGACGTGGCCCGCGCCTGGGAGACCGCACTGGATGCTGCAGCCACGCCGAAAACCCGGAAAATCCCGCTGCGGATCTCTATTGTTCTCGGCCCCGGCGGCGGGGCGCTGCGGCCGCTCGCCAACCTCGCACGGCTGGGCCTGGGCGGACACATGGGCGACGGCAACCAGAAGTTCAGCTGGATCCACGTGGAGGACCTGTACCGGTGCATGCGCTTCCTGCATGCCCGGACGGACATCACCGGACCAGTCAACGTGGCTTCGCCGGACGTGGTGAGCAACCACGAGCTGATGCGACTGGTCCGCCGTGCCTACGGGAAGCGCTTTGGCCTGCCCACCCCCGCGTGGCTCCTGCATGCGGGCGCCGTGTTGATCCGCACCGAAACGGAACTCGTGCTCAAGAGCCGCTGGGTCCTGCCGCAAAAACTCCTGTCAGCCGGGTTCATCTACCGCCAGCCGGAACTGGGCGGGGCGCTCCAGCAGGTTGCCAAGGGACGGGTGTGACCAGGCCGCGCCGCGTGGTCCTGGGTACATCAGCCCTGGCTGCAGGCGCGCTGGCCAGCCTGTTGTGCCTGGCCATCGCATTAGCTGTCACGAACGGCGGCAACTGGTTCCTGCCCACGTTCCTGGCAACCCTTATCTGGGGAGCCATCCCGGCGACGGTCCTCGCCTTCTGCGCCGGGGCGCCGCTGGGAATCCTGCTCCAGCCCGTACGGAACCAGTGGCTGCACGTTGCCGCGTTCGCCGGCCTGGGCGCACTCATCGGCACGGGTCTCGCCGCCTTGAGGCCCTGGTCCGGTTCCAGCGCCGGCTTCATGTTGTCCGCGGCACTCATGATGGGCGGCGCCCTGGCTATCGGCCGCCTGGCTGTTTGGCGGCTGGTCAGTGTGGATCCCGAAGGGCATCAGGACCCCTTGTCGGCCTGAACACGGAAGCGCCGCGTCCCCTGTTCAGCAACACAAGGCAACGCACGACGCCGGATGGCAGGATGGTGGGATGACTTCCGTTTCCACGGGCGCATCGCCCTCCGCCGCCACTCCGGCCGTCGTCCTCACCATTGCAGGGTCCGAAGCTACGGGCGGTGCCGGCGCCCAGGCCGACCTGAAGACCTTCCAGGAACTGGGCGTCTTCGGCATCGCCAACCTGACCTGCATCGTGTCCTTCGACCCGAAGGACAACTGGAACCACCGCTTCGTCCCGGTGGACCAGCAGGTGATCGCCGACCAACTGGAGGCGACGGCGGCGGCGTACGGACCGGCGTCGGGCGCTCCCTCAGTGCTGGACACCGTGAAGATCGGCATGCTGGGCAGCCCGGCCACCATCAGCACCGTGGCCGGCTCCCTGAAGGCCAACGACTTCGGCAACGTGGTGCTGGACCCGGTGCTGATCTGCAAGGGCCAGGAGCCCGGCCATGCCCTCGATACGGACCAGGCACTGAAGGCCGAGATTCTGCCGCTGGCCACCTTCGTGACCCCCAACCACTTTGAGGCAGAATCCCTCAGTGGCTTGGAGATCACCGACGTCGAGTCCCTCAAGGCCGCCGCTGTCCGCATCCACGAACTGAGCGGCGCAGCAGTCCTGGCCAAGGGCGGGGTGCGGCTGGAAGGCCCGGACGCCGTCGACGTCTTCTTTGACGGCGAAACCCTCGAAGTCCTCAGCGCCCCGAAGGTGGGCGAGGTGGCCGTCTCCGGCGCCGGCTGCTCGCTGGCGGCGGCCGTGACCGCCGAACTCGCCAAGGGCGCCACCCCGCTGGAGGCGGCGCGCACAGCCAAGGCGTTCGTGACCGAGGGCATCCGCAACCGCGTGGCCTCCGGTGCACCGTTCGATGCCCTGTGGCAGGGCGGCGCCCGCTAGAGAGCCCCAAAACGCCCCACCACTTTTCGCACGAAAATCCGGAACGCGTCTGCACTCCATGCAGACGCGTTCCGGGTCTAGAGGCGGTATCTGATGGCGCGTCCGGGAGGGGTCAGCGCCGGGGGATGTTCCGCAGGTTGCTGCGGGCCATGCTGACGGCCTCGCCCGCTCCCCTGTTCAGGACCACCTTGGACATGGCCGTGGCAAACCCGATGACCTGCGAGCCTGAGATCTTGGGCGGAATGGACAGCGCCTTGGGATCGGTGATGAGTTCCACCAGCGACGGGCCCGGGTGCGCGAACGCTTCCCGGTAGGCCGCCTCGATCTGCGCGGGATCCGTAACGCGGACAGCATGGAAGCCCAGCGCCTGGGCCACGGCGGCGTAGTTGGCGTCCGGCACGTCCACCCCGAAATCGGGGAGTCCGTCCACCAGCATCTCGAGCTTGACCATGCCCAGGGTGGAGTTGTTGAACACCACCACGTTGACAGGCAGCTTGTAGGCGGCGGCGGTGATGAGCTCACCGAGCAGCATGGACAGCCCGCCGTCACCGGACACAGAGATGACCTGCCGCCCGGGGTACGCCAGCTGCGCGCCGATGGCATGCGGCAGGGCGTTGGCCATGGAGCCGTGCAGGAAGGACCCGATCAGCCGCCGCGTGCCCAGCGGGTTGATGTACCGTGCCGTCCAGACGTTGCACATGCCCGTATCCGCGGTGAAGATGGCGTCCTCTGCGGCTATCTGGTCCAGCAGGGAGGCCGCGTATTCCGGGTGGATGGGCTGCTTCTTCTCCACCTTGCGGGTGTAGGCGCCCACGGCCTTGTTCATCAGCCGGTCGTGCTTCTTGAGCATCTGGTCCAGGAACCGGCGGCTCCTTTTTGCCTTCACCAGGGGCAGCAGGGCGCGCAGGGTTGGCAGCACGTCGCCGTGCACGGCAATGTCGACGTCGGTCCGCCGGCCCAGCCGGTGCGCCACCCGGTCCACCTGCGCAGTCCGGGTGTCCGGCAGGAACTGGTCGTACGGAAAATCGGTGCCCAGGAGGACCAGGAGATCGGCGTCCTCGATGCCCTCGGCGGCGGCGCCGTAGCCCAGCAGCCCGGTCATGCCGATATCGAACGGATTGTCATATTGGACAAAGTCCTTGCCGCGCAGGGAATGGCCGATGGGCGCCTTCGCGAGTTCCGCGAGTGCCATCAGTTCACTGTGGGCACCTTCGACGCCGGCGCCCGCGAAAATGGCGACCTTGCCGGCGTCGTTGATGGCGTCCGCCAGGGCCTGGATGCTGGCCGGGTCCGGGACGAGGCTGGCGGGACGGAAGGTGGCAGGCAGCGGCGTCGGCGCGCTGGCTTCGAGCCCGGCAATGTCGCCGGGAAGGGTCACGACGGCGACTCCGCCCAGTCCCAGCGCGTGCTGGATGGCACTGTGCATGACGCGCGGTGCCTGCTCGGCGGTGCTGACCAGTTCCGAGTAGACCGAGCATTCGTTGAAGAGCCGGTCCGGGTGGGTTTCCTGGAAGAAGCTGCTGCCAATCTGCTTGCTGGGGATGTGGGAAGCGATGGCCAGCACCGGGGCGCCGCTGCGGTTGGCGTCGTACAGCCCGTTGATCAGGTGCAGGTTGCCGGGGCCACAGGAACCGGCGCACACGGCGAGGCGGCCCGTGAGCTGTGCCTCCGCGGCGGCTGCAAAGGCGGCGGCCTCCTCGTGCCGGACGTGGACCCAGTCGATGCCGCCCTTGGCCGAACCGCCGGTTTGCCGGACGGCGTCCACAAGGGGGTTGAGGCTGTCCCCCACGATCCCATAGATCCGCTGCACGCCGGCAGCCTGGAGTTGTTCGATGAGTTGGGTGGCAAGTTCCTTGGCCATGGGTGCAGACTCCCGCGGTGGTGGTGGTGTGCTGACACGCCCCAATATAGTCCGCGCGGCTCACCGGCCCCTGTTAAGTGGCGCCGCCCACCTGCGCGGTGACGGCCGGATTCCGCTTCAGCAGACTTTACCCGGCCTTCAGGCCGGGGCCATGGGGAGTTCTGCCCGCTTCAGTCCGCGGCTGCCGCCACCGCCGGCACAGCGGAGCGGCCTCCTGCGGCGTCCTCCAGCAGGGCGCCGGCCATCAGCGTTGCGGTCCGCACGATGAACGACCGACGGCGGGCGGCCCGGTCCGGGCCGCTGCCCGCCAGGAGCGCGTCGATCTGGGGCAGGACCGGCCACCCGTCGCAGAGGGTGACCACGGTGATCAGCAGGTCTGCTGCGTCTTCGCGGCCCACACCGGGGAGCACCTCCATCACCTGCCCCACCTTGATGGCGCAGTGGTCCGTGCGGGTGGCCCTGCTGACGGTTTCCCTGCCCCGCTCCAGGCCTTCCCAGAACACCAGCCGCGGCAGCACGCCGTCGGTGGTGTGCCGGTCGAAGAGCCTGCCGGCATAGTCGCCAAAGGCCTCAGGACCGTGGCCCTGGATGGGGACCTCTGTCATGACGCGGATCATTTCGGCGGCGAGGACGGCGTCGAACAGCTCATCCTTCTTGCCGAAGTACTGGTAGATGCGCTCCTTGTTGACGCCGGCTGTGGCGGCAATGCGGTCCACCCGTGCACCAGCCAGTCCGTTCGCGCTGAATTCCCCGGTGGCGGCCGCCAGCAGCAGCTCCTTGGTGCGGTCAGTGTTCCAGGCCATGACCCCATTCTACGCAATTCCAACCAGGTAGTTGCAATTGCTGTCCGGCGCGCATATTCTCGGTTCACAGCAAAAGCAACTAACTAGTTGGAGATTTTCATGGAGACCGTTCCCGGCACCGCCGTCCTGACCCCCGCAGCGCCGGCACCGGCCGCGCCGCCGGCCGTACCGTCCGTCCACGTCCGGGCCATCATCACCTGGCTGGCAATCTTTCCGCTGGTGGCCCTGGGCATGATGGCCTCCGCTCCGCTGACCGAGGGGTGGCACCCGGTATTCAAGGCCCTGACGCTCACGCTGGTGGTGGTTCCCACGGCCGTCTATCTGGTGGTTCCCCGCATGATGCGGGCGCACGCATCCTTGGCCGGGCGCCGCGGCGGGCGCAGCTAGGCGCACCGGCAGCACCGGACAGCGCACGACGGCGGTCCCCACCCCGGGCCGCTCACGGCACCTGAGCCTGCCGGCACCGGGGCACGGCCGCCGCGACGCTTAACGACGGCGGCGCCCGTCCCCCTGAGCAGGGAACGGGCGCCGGTGCGTGCTGCGGAAGCTCAGCGCTTGGCGGCAGCCAGGCGATCGTCGTCGTCCGTGCCGGAAGCCGCGCCTGCGTCCCAGGCGTGGCCCTGTTCCTGGTCCAGGTGCGTCGACTTCTTGTTCTTGAGCGCGAAGATGTAAACCAGCAGCGATACCCCGATGGCCACCGTGACGTAGGTGAAGAGCAGTTCCACCTGGCCGGTCTTCTGCAGGGCTGCGCCGATCAGCGGGACGGTGCCGCCGAACATCGAGTTGGCGAGCGCGTAGCCCAGTCCCACGCCGAGCGCTCGGATCGAGGCGGGGAAGAGCTCGGCCTTCACCAGGGCGTTGATGGAGGTGTAGCCCCCCACGATCAGCAGGCCGCCCATCATCAGCAGGAACGCGACCATCGGGTCCTTGGTGCCGGCGAGGGCGGACATCAGCGGCCAGGTGAACAGCACGCCTGTGATGCCGAACCAGAGCAGCAGCGGCTTGCGGCCGATCTTGTCCGAGATGATGCCGTAGACGGGCTGCAGCAGCATGAAGATGAACAGGGCCCAGAAGTTGATGACCGAGGTTGTTTCCTTGGGGATGCCGCTGGTGTTGTTCATGAAGCTGAGGATGAAGTTGGTGTACGTGTAGAACGCCACGGTGCCGCCCAGGGTGACGCCGATGCAGATCAGCAGCGCCCTCCAGTGCTTGGTGAAGAGCAGCTTCAGCGTGCCGGGCTGTGCCTCGCCGGATGATTTGGCGTTTGCGGCGGCTTCCACCTGGCTGGCGGAGACGGTTTCCTCCATGGAACGCCGAAGCCAGAGGACCACCAGGGCGGCCACGCCGCCGATGGCGAACGGAATGCGCCAGCCCCATTCGGTCAGTGCGTCCTTGCCCAGGGCGCTCTGGAGGATCACCAGGACCAGCAGGGCCAGCATCTGGCCGCCGATCAGGGTGACGTACTGGAAGCTGGAGAAGAAGCCACGGCGCTTGGCGGTGGCGGCCTCGGACATGTAGGTGGCACTGGTGCCGTACTCGCCGCCCACGGAGAAGCCCTGCACCAGGCGCGCCAGGACCAGAAGGACCAGGGCCCAGACGCCGATGACGTCCTTGGTGGGCAGGATGGCGATGAAGAAGGAACCGGCGGACATCATGGTCACGCTCAGCGTCAGGGCGGCTTTCCGGCCCCGGCGGTCGGCGAACCGGCCGAAGAACCAGCTGCCGATGGGCCGCATCAGGAAGGTGACGGCGAAGACGGCCATGCCTTCGAGGGCCCCCTGCAGCGGGTCCTTGGAATTGAAGAAGTGCGGCTGGAAGTAGGCCAGGAACGCCGTGTAGATGTAGACGTCGTACCATTCCACCAGGTTTCCGGCGGAGCCCTTGAGAATGTTGCCCACGGCCCGGCGGGTCTGTGCCGCCTCGGACCGGGCTGCCCCCGTCAGCGGCGCTGCTTGTTCGGTGCTCATCATGAACCTTCCTTGGTGTGACGGTCTCCCGAAAGCGCGGAGGACCTCCACCAAACTATGGGTGATCCACGGCACAGCCAATGCGGAAGCGGGTTTCCTAACACTTCCTTAGGAATGGGCAATTCCCCGTTCCCAAGCGCCGGTTCCCCGTGAGGCGGTAATCTCCAAAGGCGGGCTGGTCCCGCACCCTACCCTTGTCCTGCCCCACGCCCCGCCCCCAAAGAGAAGGAACATGGCCATGGAAGTGCTCATCGTCGAGGACGACGACGCCATGGCAGGCGCGCTGGCGGCGGGTGTTGCGACGGCGGGCCACAAGACCACCAGGGTGGCGCGCGGAGCTGACGCCCTGCTGGTCCACCGGGACTTCGAAGTGATCCTCCTGGACCTCGGGCTGCCGGACATGGACGGCCTGGACGTCCTCCGCAAGCTCCGCCAGATCACCGACTGTCCCATCCTCATCCTCACCGCCCGCGACGACGAACGCAGCGTGGTGCTGGGACTTCGCTCCGGCGCTGACGATTATCTGGTCAAACCCGTGAAACTCGTGGAACTGCTGGCACGGATCGAGGCCGTCACCCGCAGGGCCGGGCGCCGCACCGGGAGCGTTCCGGACACCATCGTCCTGGGCGACCTCGACATTGACCTGGGCCGCCGGATCGCATCCAGGGACGGCACTGTCCTGCCGCTGACGGCCACGGAATTCGAACTCCTGGCCCTTCTGGCCCGGCATGCCGGCTCGGTGGTGACCCGGGAGCAGATCCTCGATGCCCTGTGGGGTGATGCGTTCCTGGCCTCGTCCAGGTCCCTGGATGTGCACCTGACCGGGTTGCGGGCCAAACTGCAGAAACCCGGTTTCATCATCAACGTCCGGGGCGTGGGCTACCGGGTGGAGGCGGATCCGGCATGAGGTTGCGGGTCCTTGGCGTCCTCAGCGTGCTGTGCCTGGCGGTGGTGTTCCTGGTGTCCGGGACCATCCTGTCCTCGGCGGCGCGGGAGCTGACGCAGGAGGTCCAGATCAACCGGGTGGCGTCCCTGAACCGGCTGGCCCAGGTGGCCTTCGATGCGGCCGGTGACGGCGATACCGCGCGGCTGCAGCGGGAAATGGACACGTACTCGGCCCTCTATGCCGAGGGGATCGTGGTCCGGCTGCAACAGGAGACGCTCAGCTCGGGAGGGCTCAGTGAATCGCGTCCCGACGTGCAGGACGCGCTGTCCCTGGCCCGGCTGAACGTCAACGGCACCGCACTGGCGCCGTTGGAGCCGCTCCGTTCCGGCTCCGAGGTGATCTTCCGCCCCTTCGGCAGCGCCAACCAGGTGCTGGGCGGCGTGGCCATGGACGTTAATCTCGACGCCGCCAGGACGAAGCTGCAGCAGCGCTGGCTTGTGGTGGGGGCCGCCGCCGTCGCCCTCGCTGCGGTCCTGCTGCTCGCCGCCGCACGCGTGACCGGCTGGGTGCTCCGGCCCGTCCTGCGGCTGAATTCCGCCGTGACCGAGCTGGGCCGCACGGGCCGGGCCGGGCGGCTGCCGGAGGACGGTCCGCCGGAGCTGCGCGAACTGAGCAGGTCCTTCACGGCCATGGCGCGGACGGTCAGCGACAGCATCGAGTCGCAGCGCCAGCTGATCGCCGACACGTCGCATCAGCTGCGGAACCCCATCGGCGCTCTGCGGCTGCGGCTGGACGTCCTCCAGCTTGAACTGAAGACCGAACGGGAACACGACGCCGCCGCCAGTGCCGTGGCCGAGCTGGAGCGGGTGGAGGAGATCCTGGACGACGTCTTGAAGCTGGCCGCCGCCGAGCACCGGGCCAGTGAGGACGCCGTCAGGGCCTTCAACAGCCCGGAGGCCAGGCCCGTTGCTGCGCCGATCGACCCCTACCCCGTCCTGCAGGAGGAAATGGAGCGGGCTGCCCCGGCTGCGGGCCGCGCCGGTGTGCGGCTGGTTCTCGCTCCCCCGCCGCCGTCCCCGGACCTGGTGGCGTGCGAGCCGGCCGAGCTTGCCCAAATGGTGGGCGAGCTCGTGGGCAACGCGGTCAAGTACGCCCCCGGGGCCACGGTCACTGCTTCCGTCAGGGCGGAGTTTTCCACGGTCACGGTGGAAATTTACGACGACGGACCGGGGCTTTCCGAACAGCACCTCGCCCAGGCCTCCACAAGGTTTTGGCGGGCGCCGCAGCACGCCTCGGTCCGGGGTACAGGCCTGGGCATGACGATCGTGGGTGAACTGGCGGCGGCCAACGGTGGCCGACTGGTCCTGGGCACCGCCGCACCGCATGGACTGTCAGCCCGGCTCGAATTTCCTGTTCCGGTCCTGCAGCGCCCCTCCGAAGGCGGGGATGGACGTGGTTG
The DNA here is from genome assembly GCF_050038305.1 of Pseudarthrobacter sp. 1G09. Lineage (NCBI taxonomy): Bacteria > Bacillati > Actinomycetota > Actinomycetes > Micrococcales > Micrococcaceae > Pseudarthrobacter > Pseudarthrobacter sp. 1G09. Next base: position 877,981 of record NZ_CP188306.1, on the reverse strand, counting down.
AGGCCAGGGCGTCCGGCCGTACCGGTGCCGGCCTGCCCAGGCGGTCCATCCTGAAAACCGGCGCAGGCCTGGCGGCAGCGGCCCTCATCCCGTCCGTACTGTCCGCCTGCAGCGGGAACCGGCCCGGGCTGCTGACCGTGGCGGGCGGTGAGGCGGGCGGCTTTTACCTTGAGTTTTCCACGCTGCTGGCCGCTTCCCTGGAACGCCACGGTGTGGCCCAAAAAGCTGTAGCCGTGGCCACCGGCGGCAGTTTGGACAACCTGGCGCAATTGCGGGATGGAACGGCCACGCTTGCTGTGTCCCTGGCCGATGCGGTTGCCGACCCTGCTAACGATGCGGGCACAACGGCCGGCGAGGGCGCCGCGCCACTGGCCGCGTTGGGGAAGGTCTACGAAAACTACGTCCATTGCGTGGTGCGGAAAGGCAGCGGCGTCACCGCCCTGTCACAGCTGTCCGGGCGGACCGTGGCAGTGGGCCAGCCGGGTTCGGGGACATCCCTCACCACACCGCGGCTGCTCGCGGCAGCGGGCCTTGGCACCTCGGCGGAGGCCGGGCCGGCGGCGCAAGGCAGCGTCGCCGTCGTAAGCCTGGGCCTGAACGACGGCCTCGCAGCCCTGAAAGCCGGTACGGTGGACGCTTTGTTCTGGTCCGGCGGCGTACCCACGGCAGCCATCTCCGCCGCACAGAGGGAGGTGCCGCTGGCGCTGCTGGACCTCTCGTCCCTGTTGCCGGAGCTGCGCGCCCGGCACGGTGCCCAGTACGACCGCGTGTTCATCCCCGCGGAAAGCTACCCGGGCGTACCCGCCGTCTGGACCGTGGGGGCAGCCAACCTGTTGCTGTGCCGCGCCGACCTGGACGCCGGCACCGTCGAGCGGACCGTCCAGCTGCTGGTGAACCACGCCGGAGAACTGATTCCTCAGTCCAGCCTGGGTGTGCAGTTCCTCAGCCCGGAAACGCTGATCAACACCGCCGGCATCCCGCTGCACCCGGCCGCGGCTGCAGCCTACAGAGCCCTCCACGGCTAGCGGCGCGCGCTCACTCGTGGCGGCACACACCCAAACGCCCGCCCACTGTCCCCAGGAAAGTGAGCGCGCGTCGCGGGGAACCCACCACAACTGAGCGGGTGCTGGATCAGGGTTTCGGTGCCTTATCCACATACGCGCTTCCGGTGATAGCAAGCCGTACCGCGCCCTTCCTACTGTTTGGGATACCCGGACAAAAAGCGAAGCGAGGATCAATGTGGACAGGAATCAGCGCCGACGGGCCGCGCGAACGAACAAGGTGCGGAACCAACCTGGAGACCCATTCAAAGCCGCCATTCCCAGGATGGTTATCCCGTCACCCGGAAACATCCGGGAGTTGGAAGCCCTGACTCCGGACTTCATTTCCTGGTATGCCCAGCGCCAATTCAGTGCAGACATCGAGGAGGTGCTGGAGAGCCTAAAGCTCTTTTTCCGCTTCTACCCTGAGACTGGCGACAACCGGCCCATCACTGCCCTGGATCCAGCGGAGGTGTGCGCAAGGTTGTCGTCCCTCATCACGCATACCCTCTTCGAAGGCGTCATGGCCTCCTACTCCCTGATGCGGTTCCTGGACTTCCTCCATGATGCTGGCCGCTGGTCCGGCAGCCAGGAATCGTTCCTGGTTGTGCACGCCGTCCTGGAGGACATCTCCAACTCCAAGGTGCGCGTAAGGATCAGCTGCTGGTAGATCCCGGAACATGCCACCACCGGAACCGTCGAATGGGTGTAGCTCAGCTCCCCGAGTGGGCCTGCAGGAAGCTGTACACCTCGGTTTCGTCGACGCCGGGGAAGGCGCCGGGCGGCATGGCCGCCAGCAGATGCGAGTGGGCCCGCGCGGAGGGCCAGGCGTTCCCGGCCCACTCCGAAGTCAGGGCGGCCGGCGGACGCTTGCAGCAGTTCGGGTCGGGACAGTTGGAGGTGGCCCGGGCGGTAGTCTCCCGCCCGCGGAACCATTTCACATGCTGGTAGGGCACCCCGATGCTGAGCGAAAACTCGCCGCTGGCGGACCGTTCGGTGCGGGCGGTGCACCAGTACGTGCCCGACGGCGTATCGGTGTACTGGCTGTAGGCACTGAACTTGTCCGGCACATCGAAGACCGCACGTGAGGTCCAGGCCTTGCACGACGGCTGGCCCTCGATGGCACCGGTGTGGTCCTGGGGGAAGTTCACGCCATCGTTCTCGTAGGCCTTGTAGATGATCCCGCTCTGGTGCGTCTTCTGGAAATGCGTGGTGATGCCCAGGTGCTTGGTGGCCAGGTTGGTGAACCGGTGCGCCGCGGTCTCGTAGGAAACGGCGAACGCATCCCGGATGTCCTCCACCGCGATTTCCTTGGCTGCTTTGGCTTTTTGCAAAAATTCCACGGTGGCCTGCTCCGGGAGTAGCAGCGCCGCAGCGAAATAGTTGGTCGCCACCCGCTGGGCCAGGAAGTCTCCGTAGTTGCGGGGCGTTTCGTGGCCCAGGACGTAGTGTCCCAGGGCCTGGAGCAGCACGGACCGGGGATCGTGGTCCTGCCGCTGACTCTGCGTCAGGTAAATTCTGCGGTTCTTCAAATCGGTCACGGACCGGGTGGAATGCGGCAAATCGCTGACGTGGTACAGGGCAAATCCAAGGTGGGCGGCAATGTCCGCAATGACGTGCTGGCTCAGCGGACCGGCGGTGTAGCCCACCTCCCTGAGGACCTTCTGCGCCTCGGCCTCGTACTCCGGGAAGTAGTTGCCACGTTCCCGCATCATGGCCCGCAGTTCACCGTTGGCGCGGCGGGCCTCCTCGGGGGTGGCCACTTGCTCGTTCATCTTCCGTTCGAGTTCGTGCAGCAGGCCTATCTGGGCCTCCAGCACATCCAGCGGAAGCCGCGAACTGATGCGGATTTTCGGCAGGTTGAGGGACTCGTACAGCGGTCCGCGCTGATACCGCTCCAGCTCGATCTCCAGCGCTGCGCGCCGGCTGGGCGGTTCGGCGCCCAGGAGCTGGTCGATGCTGACGTTCAGTGCCGCTGCCAGGTGCTGCAGAAGGGTCAGTTTAGGCTCGCGCTTGCCGTTTTCAATCAGGCTCAGCTGGCTCGGAGCGGTGCCGACGGCGGCACTCAGGTCATCGAGCGTGAGCTTGGCTTGCTTGCGGAGATGGCGGACGCGGCGGCCCAGCGCAATGACGTCCAGCTCCGCTGCGGCGGCGGACGGTGGCTGGGAAACGTCCCTGTTCCAGCTTGAAGGCGACATTTCTGAAGAATACGTGAAGAAGTGCGTTTCTTTCCATAGTTTTCATCTAGAAAGGGGGTTGAAAGTGCTGAAAAGTAGTTCTCACGGAAAGAAACACCGCACCGGAAAAGCCGGTGGGAACCTCAATGACGCGGTTCCCACCTACCCGCTCCGGAGCTCAATCAAGGAGATCAACGATGACTGCAGCATTTGAGCCCACCTCGCAGACGCCCGAAGAGCAGGCCGCCGCCCTGGAGCTCGAGTGGGCCGCCAACCCCCGCTGGGAAGGTGTGACCCGGGACTACTCAGCCTCCGACGTCGTCCGCCTCCGCGGCCGCGTCACCGAAGAGCAGACCCTGGCCCGCCGCGGTGCGGAGAAGCTGTGGAAGCAGCTCACGGAAGAGCACAAGACCGGCGGCTACACCAACGCATTGGGCGCCCTCACCGGCAACCAGGCAGTGCAGCAGGTCAAGGCCGGCCTCCGCGCCATTTACCTCTCCGGCTGGCAGGTGGCGGCCGACGCCAACAACTCCGGCCACACCTACCCGGACCAGTCCCTCTACCCGGCAAACTCCGTCCCCACCGTGGTCCGCCGCATCAACAACGCCCTTCTCCGCGCAGACCAGATCGAATTCTCCGAAGGCATCCAGACCGTTGAGGACTGGCTGGTCCCGATTGTTGCCGACGCCGAAGCCGGCTTCGGTGGCCCGCTGAACGCCTACGAGCTCATGAAATCCATGATCCAGGCCGGCGCCTCCGGCGTGCACTGGGAAGACCAGCTCGCCTCCGAGAAGAAGTGCGGCCACCTCGGCGGCAAGGTCCTCATCCCCACCCAGCAGCACGTCCGCACCCTGAACGCCGCCCGCCTGGCAGCCGACGTCGCCGGAACCCCCACGGTGGTCATTGCCCGCACCGACGCCGAAGCGGCCACCCTGATCACCTCGGATGTGGACGAACGGGACCAGGAATTCATCACCGGCGAGCGCACCGCCGAAGGCTTCTACAAGGTCCGCAACGGCATCGAACCCTGCATTGCCCGCGCCAAGGCCTACGCCCCGTACTCCGACCTCATCTGGATGGAAACGGGCACCCCGGACCTGGAACTGGCCCGCAAGTTCGCGGAGTCCGTCAAGGCGGAGTTCCCGGACCAGATGCTCTCCTACAACTGCTCGCCCTCGTTCAACTGGCGCAAGCACCTGGACGACGCCACCATCGCCAAGTTCCAGCGCGAACTCGGCGCCATGGGCTTCACGTTCCAGTTCATCACCCTGGCCGGATTCCACGCCCTGAACTACTCGATGTTCGATCTCGCCCACGGCTACGCCCGGGAAGGCATGAGCGCCTACGTCGAACTCCAGGAGAAGGAATTCGCCTCCGAATCCCGCGGCTACACCGCAACCAAGCACCAGCGCGAAGTCGGCACCGGCTACTTCGACACCCTCTCCACCGCGCTCAACCCGAACGCGTCCACCCTGGCCCTGGTGGGATCCACCGAAGAGGGCCAGTTCCACTAGTACATACCTCCCCAAGTAAGTAGCAGTAGGTGTCGTTTTGGAGGCTCAAAGCGACACTTACTGCTACCCAGTTGGGACCTTTCAAGGAGAACTCCCATGAACAGCTTCACCGATAGCTTCACGATCAACGGCATCACCATGACTGCCCAGCCCATTTGCCGGCAGGATGAAGTGCTCACGCCGGACGCACTGGCCTTCATTGCCAAGCTGCACCGCGCCACCGCGGAACGCCGGCAGGAACTGCTGCAGGCACGAAGGACCCGCCGCGCCAACATCGCCGCCGGACAGGATCCGAGGTTCCTCCGCGAGACTGAGCACATCCGCAACGACGCATCATGGCGGGTGGCTCCCCCGGCCCCGGGCCTGGAGGACCGCCGGGTGGAAATCACCGGCCCGGTGGACAAGAAGATGACCATTAACGCCCTGAACTCCGGTGCCAAGGTCTGGCTGGCGGACATGGAAGACTCCTCCACCCCCACGTGGCGGAACGTCATCAAGGGCCAGCTGAACCTCACCGACGCCCTGGAACGCCGGATCGACTTCACCAGCGAAGAGGGCAAGGAGTACAGGCTGAAGCCTGCCGGCGACCTGCCCACCATCGTGGTCCGCCCCCGCGGCTGGCACCTGCCCGAAAAGCACATGCTCATCGACGGCACACCCATCGCCGGCGGCATCGTGGACTTCGGCCTGTTCTTCTTCCACAACGCCCGCCGCCTCCTGGCCCAGGGCAAGGGCCCGTACTTCTACCTGCCGAAGATCGAGAACCACCTCGAAGCCCGGCTTTGGAACGACATCTTCATCCTGGCCCAGGACCTGCTCGGCATTCCGCAGGGCACCATCCGCGCCACGGTGCTGATCGAGACCATCACCGCGGCCTTCGAAATGGAGGAGATCCTTTACGAACTGCGGGACCACGCCTCGGGCCTGAACGCCGGCCGCTGGGACTACATCTTCTCCATCATCAAGAACTTCCGCACCCGCGGCCCCCGCTTCGTCCTCCCGGACCGCGGCCAGGTGACCATGACCGCCCCGTTCATGCGCTCCTACACCGAGCAACTGGTCCGGGCCTGCCATAAGCGTGGCGCCATGGCCATCGGCGGCATGGCCGCGGCCGTCCCCAACCGCAAGGATCCCGAAGCCAACGCCAACGCCCTGGAGAAGGTCCGGGCGGACAAGACCCGCGAGGCCGGCGACGGCTTCGACGGCTCCTGGGTGGCCCACCCCGACCTGGTGCCCATCTGCCGTGAAGTGTTCGACGCCGTCCTCGGCGAGCGCTCCAACCAGCTCGGCAAGCTCCGCGAGGACGTCACCCCGGACGACCGCGCCCTCATCGATATCGCATCCCTGCACGGCACCATCACGGAGCAGGGCATCCGCAACAACATCGAAGTGGGCATCCGCTACATCGAGTCCTGGCTCCGCGGCAACGGTGCCGTGGCCATCCACAACCTGATGGAGGACGCCGCCACCGCCGAGATCTCCCGCTCCCAGCTCTGGCAGTGGATCTACGCCCGGGCCATCACCGACCACGGCGAGATCATCACCCACGAATGGGTGGAGGAGCTGCTGGACGGCGAATTCGCCCGGCTGGAACGCTTCGACGGCGACCGTTTCGAGGACGCCCGGGACATCTTCGAGGAAGTCACCCTCGCCACGGAGTTCCCGTCCTTCCTCACCCTCCCGGCCTACGCCCGCTACCTCACCGAAGCCCGTGAGAAGGCCACCGTGGAGGAGCTCGCAGCGGCCTGACCCGCAGCTGCACAGACTTCCGTCTGCCGGGCCGGCACGCCCTTCGCAACAGGCCCCCCGAAATCCGGGGCGCCGGCCCGGCAACGGAACCCCTTTACACGCCCGGGTGTTGAAGGGACGTCCGACGGCGGCCCGCGCCTTAGCGGCCCCGCGGCACCTTGCGGACGGAGAGGGTGGTGCTGACAAAGAAGGTCAGCACCGAGCCGAGGATGACCAGCAGCGCCGGCGTCCACGATTCCGAGGCGTCGTGGACAAAGCCCACCAGTGGCGGGGCAAGCGCGGCGAGGCAGTAGCCCAGGCCCTGAACGGTGGCGGACATCCTGCCGGCCATGGCCTGGTTCCGGGCCAGCCGGATGATGGCGATGAAGATGATGGTGATGCCGCCGCCCTGGGCAATCCCGCCGCAGGTCGACCACAGCCACCACAGCTGTGGCATCAGCAGCAGCCCGGCCGGGACCGCCGTCCACAACACGCCCAAGGTGACCGCCACCGCCGTCGTACTCATGTATTTTGCGGCGAACGGCACGCCGAGCCCGCCCACGATGGCGAGGATCTGGAAGATGGAGGACGCCGCACCGGCTTCCGCGGCGGACATGCCCAGCTCGTCGTGCAGGTAGCTGGGCAGCCAGGCGGTGACCCCGTAGTAGGAGAAGGCCTGGCCGCCGAACCCGGCCGTCAGGCCGAAGGTGATCCAGCCGGTGCCGGCCACCGGCGGGAGCTTGGCCTCGCCGGCGTCCTCGGCAGCGGAGGCGATGAACGCGGTCCGCGGCCCCACTGCCAGCGTCCACACCACGATGGCGGCCACGGCCAGGAAGGCCACCGATGCCAGGGCTGCACGCCAGCCGGTCCATTCAGCCAGCGGCGCCATGGCCACAGACGTCAGGAACGAGCCGATGTTCAAGGCAGCGGTATAGATGCCCATGGCGGTCCCCTGCCGCCAGGGCGAGAAGTCGCGGCGGATGATCAGCGGCACGGCAATGTTGCCCACCGTGATGGCCAGGCCAATGATCACCGTCCCGGCAACCACCAGGGCGGGTCCCCCGGCGGACCGCACCAGCACGCCCGCCAGGACACCCAGGATGGTGAGGCTGACTGCGAACTCGGCGCCGAACTTCCTCGCGGCCAGGGACGCCAGCGGCGAAGCCAGCGAGAAGCAGAGCACGGGAATGCTGGTCAGCAGCCCCAGCACCACAGGGGAGAAATGCAGTTCTGCCTGCATGGGACCCACCAACGGCGCCACGGCCACGAACGGCCCGCGCAGGTTCAGGGCCAGCAGGCCAATGCAGGCGAGCAGGATCCAGCTGCCGGGAATTCGGGAAAGCAGCCGGCCGCTCACCGGGCGGAAAAGGGGAACAGGAAGTCACTCATCACCTTCATTGCTATCACGCCGCGCAGGGCGCAGGTTCCGCAAGGCACCGCGTGACCCCCAGGTTTAGGATGAACCTGCCCCCACCGGACACCGCGAAGGACAGGACACCGCCATGCCGCACCGCCTTGCCATCCTCGACGACTACCAGGATGTGGCCCATGGCTACGCCGACTGGGCGGCCCTGGAAGCAGAAGGGGTCAAAGTTTCCACGTTCCGCGAACCCTTCGCCTCGCAGGATGCGCTGGTCTCGGCGCTCGCCGGCGCCACCATCGTGATCGCCATGCGGGAACGGACCGCCTTCCCGCGCGAGGTGTTCGAGAAACTGCCTGCCCTCGAACTGCTGGTGACCACGGGGATGGCCAACGCCTCCATCGACGTTGCCGCAGCTACGGACCACGGCGTCACGGTCTGCGGAACACCGGGTTCGCCCGCGGCAGCCCCGGAGCTGACCTGGGCGCTGCTGCTGGCCATTGCACGGCACCTTCCGGCCGAGGAAGCCTCGCTGCGGGCGGGCTCCTGGCAGAAGACCGTAGGGGTGGAACTGGCAGGCAAGACCCTGGGCGTGGTGGGGCTGGGCAAGATCGGCCGCCGTATTGCCGGCTACGGCAAGGCCTTCGGCATGGATGTGGTGGCGTGGAGCCAGAACCTCACAGCCGAAGCCGCGGCGGCCGCCGGGGTGCGGCGGGTATCGAAGGAGGAGCTGTTCCGCGTGTCCGACGTCGCCACCCTCCACCTTCGGCTCTCCCCGCGATCGGAGAACACTGTGGGTGAGCGGGAGCTGCGGCTGCTGGGCCCCGAAGGCATCCTGGTCAACACCGCCCGCGGCCCCCTCGTGGACCAGGAAGCGCTGGTCCACGCACTGAACGAAGGCTGGATCCGCGGCGCAGCCCTGGACGTTTTCGACCAGGAACCCCTGCAGGCCGGCCATCCGCTGCTGGCGGCCCCCAACACCGTCCTGTCACCGCACCTTGGCTACGTCACGCAGGAAAGCTACCGGCAGTTCTACGGCGGCGCCTTCGAGGACGTCACCGCCTGGCTGGCGGGCTCCCCCATCCGCACCATCACCGCCTGACCCCGGAGGATACGAATGAGCCACACCATCCGCCGCGCCACCACGGACGACGCCGGCGCGCTGGCTGAGCTGGCGGCCGTCACCTTTCCGCTGGCCTGCCCGCCGTCGTCATCGCCGGAGGACATCGCGGCGCACCTGGCCAACACGCTCAGCGAGGACCACTTCCGGGGCTACCTCGCTGATCCGGACATCACCATCCTGGTACTGGACAGCGGCGACCGGCTCAACGGGTACAGCCTGCTGGTGGACCGGCCGGCGTCGGACCCGGACGTGGCGTCTGCCCTGACACTCACGCCGTCGGTTGAACTCAGCAAGTGCTATGTCCATCCCGAACACCACGGACTGGGGGCCGCCGCCGAACTGATGCATGCCAGCGTGCAGGCTGCCGCCGAGGCTGGCCGGGCCGGGATCTGGCTGGGCGTCAACAGCCAGAATGCCCGCGCCATCCGCTTCTACGGGAAGTCCGGGTTCCGGAAGGTGGGCACCAAGTCCTTCCGGCTGGGCAGCACCGTGGAACACGACTTCGTGCTGGAACGCGCCCTGCCGTAACGGCCTGCGTGCGTAGCTGCCTACGTGCCGGGCTGGTTCAGGCCGGCATGGTCCGAGGCGGCCTCCGGGCTTCCCGGCGGGTACGCCAGTGGCGGGCGCGGCTGGGCCAGGAGCTTCAGTCCCGGGGCCAGGCCGTCGATGCTGCCGCTGGTGCCGTTTGCCGTGATGGTGACCCTGGAAGAATCCAGCAGGACGTTTTCTGCCCTGAACGTGCCCACGGTGTCCGGCAGGATCGGTGCCAGGTGCACCACCCCGCGGGTAAAGACGGGGTCGAAACGGAGGAGGATCCGCGCCAGCTGGACGGGTGCCGCGGCAGCCCACGCCTGCGGCGAACATGCGGTGGGGTATGGCACGGGGCCGGGGAACTCACCGCGGTCAAAGCCGCAGAAGAGTTCGGGCAGCCGGTTGTCGAAGTGTTCGGCTGCCTCGAAGACCCCCAGGGCCACCCGTCTTGCCTCGTCCACGAACCCATAGCGCATCAGGCCGGTGGCCACCATGGCGGTATCGTGCGGCCAGACGGACCCGTTGTGGTAGCTGACGGGGTTGTAGGCGCCCATGTCCGAGGCGAGCGTGCGGATGCCCCAGCCCGTGAACATCTGGGGAGACATCAGGTGCTCCATCACGGACCGCGCCTTGTCCCGGTCCACGATGCCGGAGAAGAGGCAGTGCCCGATGTTGGAGGTCAGGGCGTCCACCGGTCGTTTGTCCTTGTCCAGTGCGACGGCGAAATAGCCTTTGTCCGGCAGCCAGAATTTCTTGTTGAACTCCTCCTTGAAGGCCGCCGCCTTGGCAGCCCAGTGGTGTTCCAGGTCTGAGTCCCCGCCCCAGTGCGCCAGCAGCGAGCGGCCCAGGTAGGCCGAGTAGACGTAGGCCTGCACTTCGCAGAGGGCGATGGGTGGTTCGGCGATGGTCCCGTCGGCGAAGTTGATGCCGTCCCAGGAGTCCTTCCAGCCCTGGTTGACCAGCCCGTGGTCGTTGGGGCGCAGGTACTCCACGAACCCGTCGCCGTCGCGGTCCCCGTATTTCTCTATCCATTCCAGGGCCCGGTCCGCGTGGCTGAGCAGCGGCTGAATCACGTCCTTGGACAGCCCCCAGCGGCTCAGTTCACCGAGGACGGCCACGAACAGAGGGGTGGCGTCGGCGGTGCCGTAGTAGGCCGTGCCGCCGAGGGACAATCCGGCGGTGACCCCCAGCCGGACCTCGTGCGGGATGCGCCCGGGCTCCTCCTCGGAATCGTTGTCCACCTTCTTTCCCTGGATGCCTGCCAGGGTCTGCAGCGTGCCCAAGGCGAGGTTGGGGTTGACCATCAGGCTCATGTAGGAGGTCAGCAGCGAGTCCCTGCCGAACAGTGCCATGAACCAGGGCGCCCCGGCGGCAACGGCCGCCCGGTCCGGATGGTGGGGGTCGAAGATGCGCAGAGCACCCAGGTCGCTTTGGCTGCGGTTGAGCAGGTCCTGCAACCGGGCGTCCTCGACGTGGATCCGCGGGACGCCTTCTTCCCAGTCCAGGTGCCGCCTCACCCCTTCCCGGTGGTGCGGCAGCTGGCCTTCGCGGAAGGGCTGCTCGGGAGCCACACCGTTGACCAGCGGCACAACAATGATGCTGGTGGCCCATTTTCCCCTTGCGGGGACGGTGACGCGGAATCGCAGGCCCTCCAGGGTGACCTCGGCTCCCCGGGCCCCGATGGCGGTTCCCCGCTGCTGGCCGTGCCGCACGGCCTCGATGACAAGTTTCCCGTCGGTTACGGTGCGCGTGGTGTCGTCGCCCCCGGTGGCCCGGCTGCCCTTGACGTCGAACAGGTCTGCCTGGTCCGCCTCCACCAGCAGCTCAATGTCGCAGTCCACGGGCTCGGCGGCGTAGTTTTCCAGGGTGATGTCGTCCTGCATGCCCGGGCCGATATGACGCACGTGCCGGACCACCAGCGGACTGTCGAACCTGCCCCCGGGCCACGTCGCCCTGCCCACAAACGTCGCCTTGAAGGGCTGCGGACGCTGTGCCGTCAGGGGCTCGCGGACCGCACCGTTGATGCGGAGCATCCAACCCGAAATGATGCGGGTGTCCTGGAAGAACGCACCGTTCGTTCCGCCGTCGGACGGGATGTCTCCGCTCCCGGACGAGATGCAGAAGGAAGAGCCTTCCAGGACGGTGACTGATCCGGAATCGGACACGGAGGCTTCGTTGTCGGCGTTCCAGGCGGTCATCAGGGATTCCCCTCTCAGGCGGCGAAGCGCTGCCCGGACAGTCCCGGCAGCCCCTATCGATTCTGGTCCACCGCGGCGTCATGCGGAACCCCTGCCTGAAGCCTCCCGCCAATCAGTTCGGCGTAGAGCCGCAGATGGTCCGCCACCATTCGCTCCGCGCTGAAACGCGCCTGCACCGCACTGCGGCAGGCTCCCCGGTCGAGCCTTGCCGCCGCCGGGACGAAGCCGGCCAGCTGGCCCGCGCCACCCAGGAATCCGGTCCGGCCATGTTCTACGATTTCCGGGGCCGCTCCGACGGGCGTGCCGACCACCGGGGTGCCGGTGGCAAGGGCCTCGATCATGACCAGGCCGAACGGCTCGGACCATTGGATGGGATTGAGGAATGCCACGGCTTCCCCCATGAGGCGGTACTTGGTGGCGTCGTCCACCTCCCCCACAAAGTCCTCGTTGGGGCCCAGCATGGGTTCAACCACGTCCCGGAAGTAGCGCACCTCTTCCGGTTCCCGCATCTTCACCGCGATCTTCAGGTGCATCCCCGACTTCCGGGCGATGCTGATGGCTTCCGTCAGGCCCTTGTCCGGGCAGGACCGGCCCACGAAGCACAGATATCCGCCGCGCCCGGTGCCCACGGGAACCGCCGCGAGGTCCATGCCATGGTGTATCACTCTCGTGACCGGGACTTCGGGAGCGTGCGAGGCCTGGTCGCGGGAGATTGCGACCACGGACGCGGTCCGCGCAATGGCCCGGTAAATGTCGGCGGCCTGGGCATGCAGGGGTCCGTGGATGGTGGTCACTACCGGAACCCCTTCGGGCCGGTGCAGGTACAGCGGTCCGGCAAGGGTGTGGTCGTGGATGATGTCCACGTCCGCCAGCCCCTCATAGGCCCTGGCCACGTGGCTGAGCTCCGACAGGCTGGTGCCCATGCCCGTGTAGTCCGCCGGGCGCATGCCGGGGACAAGTGGCACCGGGCAGGTACTTTCAGTGGGTGCGGCCAGGAGTACCTCGTGGCCGAGTGCGGCGAAGCCCCGGGCAAGGGTGTCCACCACCCGTTCCGTCCCGCCGTACGTTGCCGGTGGAACAGGAATCCATGGTCCTGAAACCAGGCCAATCCGCATCCTGACCTCCCAGGTGAGACGGGCCAGGCTCCCCAGCGGGCCGGGCACCACCCTGCCGCCGTGCACTTTGCTGCGGTGGAGTGATATGGGTTTTACGGTGCCCGCTGCTGGACCCCTGATCAGACTATTGCGCAGGATCCGGCGGCCCACAAGGCCTACCGTGGGGTATCTCACACCCGGGTCCGGAATGGCGGCTGAACCGCGCCGGTTATGCAGTTCATGAAGATCGAGATCTGGTCCGACGTTGCCTGCCCGTGGTGTTTCATCGGCAAGCGCCGCTTCGAGGCGGCCCTGGCCGAGTTCCCGCACCGAGCCGCGGTTGAGGTGCAGTGGCGCAGCTACCAGCTTGATCCCGGCCTCCCCGAGCACTACGACGGCACCGAACTTGAATACCTCAGCACCCGCAAGGGCATGGCGCCGCAGCAGGTCTCCCAGATGTTCGAGCACGTTGCAGAGCAGGCCAAGGGTGAAGGCCTGGAGTATCGGTTCGACAAGGTGGTGGTGGCCAACAGCTTCACCGCGCACCGCCTGATCCACCTGGCTGCGGCCCACGGCAGGCAGGATGCGGCCAAGGAGCGACTGCTCAGCGACCACTTCGAGCATGGCAGGGACATCGGCAGCCGGGAGTACCTCACCGCACTCGGCGGCGACCTGGGCCTTCCGGACGCGGACGTGGAGGCGCTTTTCACCACCGACAAGTATGCCGACGACGTCCGCAATGATTTCGAGGAAGGCCGTGCCCTCGGCATCAGCGGGGTGCCGTTCTTTGTCATCGACCGGAAGTTTGGCCTCTCAGGAGCGCAGCCCGCCGAAACGTTTACCGCTGCCCTCAACCAGGCATGGCAGGACGCCAACCCCCTGGTGCTGGTCAATTCCGGCGACGGCGAAGCCTGCGGCCCGGACGGCTGCAGCGTCTGACCCGGATGCAGGAGCGGCACTCACTGTTTAGTGACACATCGGGGTAAAGTGTCTGTATGCCCAGGATTTCAGCGGCCACCAATGCAGCACAACGCGCCGACACCCAACGCCGCATCCTGACGGCCTTCGGCGAACTGCTCTTCTCGCACGGCCTGCCCGGGCTGACCATGACCGACGTTGCCCGGCACGCCGGCGTGGGGCGAACCGCCGTGTACAACTACTACGCGGACATCGAAGAGCTGCTGATCTCCTACGCGCTGGAGGAGACGGAAAAATTCCTCACGGAGCTGCGGGACGCGCTCAGCCGGCTGGACAATCCGGTGGAGCGGCTGGCCCTGTACGTGCGCGCACAGGTGGAGGACCTTACCCGGCGCCACCTGCCGCCCGGACCCGCCATGGGCGCGGTGCTCTCGCCGTCGTCCTTTGCCAAACTCGCCGACCATGTCGGTGAGCTGAGCATCCTCCTGCAGGGCATCCTCCGTGACGGCATGGACCAGGGCTACCTGCCTGCCGCGGATGTGGGCCAGCAGTCTCAGCTGATCCTGGGGACCCTGTCCTCGAGCGCGGCCAGGGGCAGCGACGAGCCCGCGGAACTGGAAGCACGGGTGGCGCGGACAGTGCGGTTCATCCAGCTGGGCGCCGGCGCAAGGTTCGACGACGGCGGCCGGCCCGTGCGGTTGGCTCCCCTTCGCGCCGTGGCCGGCTGAGTTCCCCCATCACTTCGAGTCCCCAAAAGGCTGGTTTTACAGCCCTATCTGATAGGGCAACGGGCGTCAGGAAGCGGGCGCTGCCGAGGGCATCACGGGCCACATGTCATCGTCCGCCACCCGCCGGCTTTCCCTGGGGCAGCTCAGCGTGCCGGGAGTCTGGTCCACCAGTTCCACCGGCGCAAGAGCCCGGTAATCCTGGGACAGGATGACGTCCACAGTGCCGTCCGTCCGGCTGTCCTGGAAATAGTCCGATCCCGGCAGGTTCCGCTGGACACTGAAGGCTGCGGACTGCCCGGCAGCTCCGGAGATCACGGCGGCAACCCCGCGGTAGCTCGGCTCCGTGTTGCCGACCGTCGCCACCACGAATTTGCGTGCCAGGAAGTCATCCGCCACGGATTTCGCCAGCCCTGGCCTGCTGGTGGAGTTGTAGACGTTGAGGTTGACCTGTTCGTTCGGCCTGTAGTCGAACGTTGCGGCCGGGCAGGCGCTGACGGTCTTCGCGGCGGGCTCCGAAGAGGGGATGCTGAATCTCCCGTTGATGATGGCAAGGGCCGTGATAATGCCCGCTGCGATCAGCCCGATCAGGAGCACCAGGACCACGCCGTGCAGCACCCGGCGCCGTACACGGGCAGTGTCGTCGGCGTTCTGGCCGGCGTCAAACGTGGCACGCAGTTCCTGACCGCTGACCACATGGTGTCCGTGCAGGACGCTGACGTCCTGCGGCTTCTTCTTCCTAGCCATCTATCACCAGGACCCGGGCGTGAATGGCGGTGCGCTGGTGCAGGGCGGTCCGGACCGCGCGGTGCAGCCCGTCCTCCAGGTACAGGGTGCCCTGGTACTGCACCACGTGCGGGAACAGGTCGCCGAAGAACGTGGAGTCCTCGGCCAGCAGTGCCTCCAGGTCCAGGGTGCGCTTGGTGGTTACCAGTTCGTCCAGCCGGACCGGCCGCGGCGGCAGTGAGGCCCAGTCCTTGGGCGTGCTGTAACCATGGTCGGGGTAAGGGCGGCCCTCGCCCACAGCTTTGAATATCACCATGCCACCCTAGGCACCCTGCCGACGGCAGCGGAAGTACCCGGCCGTGCCGCCCCAAGGTTGTAGCCAAACGGTGACCATGTCACACGCGGTGACCTTGAGGCACCCGGAGCGGGGAGTTGACCACCCAACTGAGACAATGGCTCCATGACAGCATCCGAAGCCCCCGCCGTGTCCGTGACCGGAACCCGCCTGCCGTCAACCCCGCCGCTGGCACTCCTGCTCGATGTGGACGGGCCGATAGCCAGTCCGGTCACGCGGGACGTCAAACCGGACATCATCGGAGACCTTGTGGCACTTGCCGCAGCCGGCATCCCCGTCATCTTCAACACCGGACGCTCGGATGCCTTCATCCGCGAGCAGGTCATGGAGCCGATGCTCGCTGCGGGCATCCCGGACGGCACCGTCATCCATGCTGTCTGCGAGAAGGGCGCGGTGTGGTTCAGCTACACCGCTGCGGGACCCGGCCCCGTGCACGTTGACCGCGAACTGGCCGTCCCTGCCGAGTATGGTGACGATATCCGCCGCCTGGTCGCGGAGGACTACAGCGCGCACATGTTCTTCGATGAAACCAAGCGGGCCATGGTGTCCGTGGAGCAGCACATTGAGGTGGCCAGCGCAGACTACCTTGCCGAACAAAAACTCTTTGACGCCGACGCAATGGAGCTGATGGCCCGCCATGGCCTGGGCGTGGTGCGCCTGGACCACCACGCGCCGAATTCCGACGACGACGTGGACTACCGCGTGGACCCCACCATCATCTCCACCGACATTGAGTCGGTGCGGCTGGGCAAGGACCTTGGGGCGAGCCGGGCGGTTGAACTGCTGGCCGCCCAGGGGATCACGCCTGAAGCCTGGCGGACCGTGGGTGATTCCCGGACCGATTACGCCATGGCTGACTGGTTGCACCACAACGACCATCCGGTCAAGCATGTGGACGTCCGTCCCGCTGACGGCGTCCCGGAGAAACCGTACGATATCCTGACGGCCTCGGACCTGGGACTTTCAGATTCGGTCATCCACGACGACGCCGGCGGCGCCTTCCTGCGCAGCTGGCGGGAGGCGCTGGGCGCCTGACCCCGGTTCCTTCCCCGCGGCACCCGGTCCCGGGTGGCCCGCCACATCCCGCTTGACGCGGGCAAGCCGAAGCACGCGAAACAAGCTGTGTCCCCGGCCCAGCTATCATGCAGGTAGAAAGGCTTACTTTGACCAGCACGGAGACAACCATCACAGAAGCACCGGTCCAGGACGAGGTTTACTACGCCGGACAGCCCTCAAGCGAGGAACAGTTCCATTCCGAGGTGACCTCGGCGGAGGCTGAACAGCGGTTCAGGCTCCGCCCCGACGTGATCCGGCACAAGGGCCGCTACGCCGTCGTCAACGACAACAGGACGCCCTACCAGGCCATGGTGGAAGACCTGCTGTTCCTGCGCAACGTGTTGGCCAACGCGGGGCTGGCCTACCTTCTGGTGCGCGGCAACAACGACCGGCCCGTCATCGCGCTGGGCTGGCGGGACCGGAAGAAGCTCCGGGCCGCCCTGGTGGAGGCCTGCCGGGACGAACCTTTCTACTCCATGACCGTTGATGCCAAGAAGAAGACGTCTGTCCTGGTTGCGGACGGCGAGCTCTCCTCCAACCGGCAGGCGCGCATCTTCCGCCTGTACCGGCCCCGCGTGGAACCGGTGGGCGGATTCGAGTTCGGAGCCTCGGCCGGTGTACAGATCGAGCTTTGGTCCTTCGAGGGCGAGCAGATCATCCTGCCCATCGAAAACTCGCTGACACGCCGTACGCTCCTTCGCCAGGACGCTGTCCGCGGAACGGTGGAGCGCTATGGCCACACCTGGCCCACCATCGAGAACATGTTCGCCGACCACGCCAGCGACATCAGCTTCGACGTTGACCTGGTGTTCTCCTGGGTGGACGGCAGCTCGCCCGAGTACATTGCCGCCCGGCGTGCGCAGCAGAAGGACGCCGTCCTGGGCGAAGGCGACGACCACGAGGCCCGGTTCCGGCAGATCGACGAGCTCAAGTACGCGCTGCGGTCTGTGTACATGTTCGCGCCGTGGATCCGCCGCATCTTCATCGCCACAGACTCCCCCGCGCCGGCCTGGCTCGCAGAGCACCCCTCGGTGACCATCGTGCGGAGCGAGGAGTTCTTCTCCGATCCCTCGGTGCTGCCTACCCACAACTCCCAGGCCGTCGAGTGCCAGTTGCACCACATCGACGGGCTCTCGGAGCACTTCCTGTACTCCAACGACGACATGTTCTTCGGCCGGCCGGTCAGCCCGGACCTGTTCTTCACCCCCGGCGGCATCACGAAGTTCATTGAGGCGGAAACCAGGATCGGCCTGGGCGACAACGCCGCGGAACGCAGCGGGTTTGAGAATGCGGCGCGGGTCAACCGCAAGCTGCTGTGGAACAGGTTCGGCCGGATCACCACCCGCCACCTGGAACACACTGCCGCGCCGCTGCGCCGGAGTCTCATCACGCAGATGGAGGAGGAGTTTCCGGAGGAGTTCCGGAAGACCGCCGCCAGCAGGTTCCGGGCAGCCGACAACATTTCTGTGACCAACTCGTTTTACCACTACTACGCGCTGCTGACCGGGCGGGCCGTTACGCAGACCGCAGCCAAGGTGCGCTACGTGGACACCACTATGCGGGCCGGGTTGAACTACCTGCCCAAGCTGCTGTCCAAGCGCAACATGGACTTCTTCTGCCTCAACGACGGCAGTTTCCCGGAAGTCGCCGCCGATGAACGCGCCGAACTGGTCACGGATTTCCTGGAGAAGTACTACCCCATCAAGGCGCCCTGGGAGAAGTAGCACCGCAGTGCCACAGCCCTCGCTGTGGCACTGCCGCTCCGGAGGTCAAAGCAAAGTCAACGCAAAGTCAGCGCCCGGTAGTGGCGCTTGTTTTTGGCGTGGTGCGCTGCTTCGCTGTCTCGGGGATACGGACCCCGGCGGCCTCGAGGCGCCGCGCGGTCTCTTCCGCTGTCACGTGCTCGCCCACCGTCGTCGCGCTTCCCATGGGGACCACCGAGTGGACAATCGTGTGCTCGTACACGTGGACCAGGTTGAATGCCTGGCCGCCGTCCTGCCCCCGCGTGCCGCCCACGGGGACGTTGAGGTCCTGGGTGTAGCAGCTTGCGGAGGCCACCGACACCGGGATCCCGGCGAAGGTGGCGGTGGTGGAATAGTGCAGGTGCCCGGCCAGGATGGTCCGCACATCTGAATTCCGGACCACCGCAGCCAGCGACCCCTGGTCACGAAGTTCCACCAGCACCGACAGGTCCAGCACCGAGGGCACGGGCGGATGGTGCAGGGCAAGGATGGTGCCGTCCGGCGCAGGCGTCTCAAGTTCCCTGGACAGCCACTCCAGCTGGGACCCGCTCAGCTCGCCGTGGTGGTATCCCGGAACGGTGGTGTCCATGGTGATCACGCGCAGGCCGTTAATGAAGTAGCTGTTGTCCACCGGTGCGTCATCGCCGGGCTGGTCCAGCAGGCCCTCGCGGAAGTTGGCACGGTTGTCATGGTTTCCCATGGCCCAGATGACCTCGGCGCCGAGCTCCTCGCAGGCGGGGTCGAGGATCGCGCGAAGCTTGGCATAGGCGCCTGGCTCGCCCTTGTCGGCAAGATCGCCGGTAAAGATGACGGCCTCCGGCCTTGCCCCGGACGCCTTGACCTCTTCAAAGAGCTGCGTCAGGCGGGCTTCGCTGTCAACGACGCCGTACAGGGGCTCCGGCCCTCCCAACAAATGGGAATCGCTCAGGTGGAGTAGGAAGTGGCGTGGCCGGGGATGTTCGGCCTCGATGTGCTCCATTGCTACCTCTGTGGTCGGTGGGAAACGGCGCTTCCCTTGTACCCCTCAGTAATATTTATCCAATCAGACATTTGGCAAACTTTGGGCAAATCGCCGGAGCTGATGTGGAAAAAGCTAAAAGAACTGCGCTTTCTGCAGGGCAAATTCGGGACATAGCCTACATTTCAGCCGAGTGCTTTTTCAATCGCGTCGATGACCTCCGCTGAATCCGGCTCCACGGTGGGTGCGAAACGAGCCACCACGTCGCCCTCGCGGTTCACCAGGAACTTCTCGAAGTTCCACTTCACCAGTCCCGGAAGGATCCCTGTCTTGAACTTGGTCAGTTCGGCGTAGAGCGGGTGCTGGTTTTTGCCGCGCACATCGGCCTTGGTGGTCAACGGGAAGGAGACACCGAAGTTTCGCTCGCAGAACTCTGCGATCTCGCTGTCACTGCCCGGTTCCTGGCCCGCGAACTGGTTGCAGGGGACACCCAGGATCTCGAATCCCCTGTCGCGGAACTTGCCATACAGGGCTTCCAGGCCCGCGTACTGCGGCGTGAAACCACAGTTCGAGGCAACGTTGACTACTAGAACCACGTTCCCCTTGAACCGGGCGAACTCGGTGGTGGTGCCATCATTCAGGGTCAGGTGGATTGGGTACAGGGGTGCCACGCGTTGCGTCCTCAGGTAGTTGTCCATGCCGGTGCTTCGTTGCCAACCCCCCACGGTACTGGTCGCGGCTGCGTGTTTCCTGTACGTGTGAGGGGTTTGGTCCGGCCGGGGCCGAGGAACTCCCGGCCTAGGGGTCCGTTGCAGGCAAGGTGGCGGAGGGCAGCGGCGTTGGGGTCGGCGCGACGGTGGGGGTCAGGGTGGCGGTGGAGGTCGGCCCCGGGCTGGGCACCGCGGACGACGGCGGAGGTGCAGTCGGCGTCATGGCAGGCGACGTCGGAGTGGGCGTAGGAGTGGGCGCCTGTGTGGGGACCGGCGTCGGAGTTGGCACGGGCGTGGAAGTGGGCGTCGGGCTCGGCGACGGAGCGGGTGAAGGCGTGGGCGTTGCCGTAGGTGTTGGTGCTGCTACCGACGGGGTAGGCGTTGGTGTCGGAGTGGGCCTGGGCGAAGTTGTCGGAGTCGGGCTGGGAGTCGCGGCCGGCGCCGACGGGGTAGGCGTTTGAGTCGGACTGGGTGAGGGCGTAGGCGTAGGCGTAGGCGTAGGCGTAGGCGACGGTACCTGGGGAGCACCCGGCGGCGGCAGGACCGTCCCTGTGGGTCCTGTCGTGACCGACGGGAAAGGAGACGGAGACGCCATGGCGGGGGGCGTCGTCGTCGCCGCGGTTTCCTCCTGGCCGGCCGACGGATCCGCTCCCACCCCCAAAGGTATGGTCCACACTGTGGCTCCCGATGAAGCTCCGGCGCCAGGGGCATAGGAAACCGAGGGCTCGGGTGCAGGTCCTCCCAGTGCGCGGAGCGTCATCAGGCTCCAGCCCCGGGGGCTGACGTACCGGCCGTCCACGATCGTTTCAAAGTGCAGGTGGCAACCGGTGGACCACCCTGTGGTGCCCACCCTGGCGATGGCCTGGCCTACCTGCACCATGTCTCCCGCGCGGACGGCAATCGACTCGAGGTGGTTGTAGGTGGTGATGAGGCCGTTACCGTGATCGATTTCCACCCGGTTGCCGCCGCCCCAAGGATGCCAGCCGGCAGCCCGCACCACGCCGGAATCGGCGGCGTAGACGGTGGTGCCACACGGAGCCGCGTAGTCCTGGCCAAGATGGAAATCCCCTGCCGTCCCAGTCAGCGGACTGGTGCGGAACCCGAAGGGAGAGCTGGCATTCAAAAGGGCTAGCGGTGCCATCAGGAAGCCGGCCGGCGGCCTGCCGATGCCCGACAGTTCCATTGACACCGTGGATTGTGAGCCAACTCCCGAGCTGCCCACCTGGGGGCGCGGAAAAGCGACGGCAGCCCCGGGATCAGTAAGGATTGCCGGAGACAGCAGGCCGGGACCAACACGGCCGGACGCCTGGGTGTCCTGGGCAGGTGCACCGGGAAATTGGAAACCGTTCCCCGCACCCGTTAGCAGGTCATTCGCCCCGGGTGTGGCCGCAGTCCGGACGGTGTCGGCTGAACCCGGCCACAGACCGGTGGAAGAAGCACTGAGGTTCACCACACCGAAGGCCACCGCCAAAGCACCTGTAGCAACCAGCGCGCGCGCGGCCGGATGGCTGAAGCGCCGGGCATCTCCGCCCATACCGGTTTCCCCAATGCTTGCCCAATTGACTGGCTCCAGAAGGTAGCCATCCGCGCTTTCATGACGGTACATCTCATGGGACCATACGGGCGGACCAGTGTGAACCCCTAACAACACATTGCGGGGATTATGTGGAAAACCGCAGGCTGGACTGACGCGGGGCACCCAAGCCCTGGTCACCGGCGGGCTGTGCAGGGCAATTTCCTCCCATCGACCGGCGGAACCGGGCAACAATGGGGTATGCGGAGCTTTCTTCGGAAGTGGCAAGGCGAAATCAGGAAGACGTTCACTGGAAGGTCGGACGCCCCTCCGGACTGGGCCGTGCGGCTGGAGGAGGGGGACGACGCCGGATACCACCACCCCGGTTCCGCCGTGTGGGCAGTCCACGGCTCCATGTCCCCTATCGTGGCGGGAATCCGGACGCTCCTGATGCAGGCGCTCCATCCGGGGGCGCTGGCGGGCGTCCACGAGCATTCGAACTTCCGGGAGGACCCGCTGGGCCGCCTTGCCCACACGATCCGCTGGATCTTCACGGTGACATACGGTTCACGGGAAGCCGCCGAAGAAGCCTCGGGCAGGGTCCGCCGCCTGCATGTACCCGTGCGCGGGACCTATGACGGCAACGATGGCCAAGCCCACAGCTACAGCGCCAACGATCCCCACCTTGCCGGCTGGATTCACATCGCCTTCACGGACGCGTTCCTGGCCTCCCACAAAATCTGGGGTGGGCCTGTTCCGGGAGGCCCCGACGCCTACGTCCGTGAGTGGGCCCAGGCCGGCAGGCTGATGGGCGTCGACCGGCCACCGCTGACGGAGGCTGAGATGCGGGCCGAACTGGACCGCTGGTACGAAAGCGGCCAGCTGCGCGCGGACCATCGGGTCGCCGAGACGGTGGAGTTCATCCGAAAGGCTCCATTGCACCCGCTGCTGCGGCCCGGCTATCGTGTTCTCTTTGCCGGGGCCGTGTACAGCCTCGAGCCCCGGTACCGCGAGATGCTAGGGCTCTCTGTCCCGCGGCTGGGCCCCTTCCCGCTGCCGGTGAGGCTGGCGACCAAAGCCGTCCTCGGCGTCGTACGCCTCACGCTTGGTCCCCGTGGACCGAGCGAGATTGCAGCGCGGGCGCGTCTGCTCCGGCTGGGAATGGCAGCACCGGACGCCTGAGCACCGCGCCTTTCAGAATGCCCGCAATCCGGCCAGAACATGCAAAAACCCGGCCCCACACTGTGGGACCGGGTTCCTGGCTGGCGGAGAATGGGGGATTTGAACCCCCGAGGGCGTTAACCCAACACGCGTTCCAGGCGTGCGCCATAGGCCGCTAGGCGAATTCTCCAGCTGCTCTTGAATCAAAAGCAGATACTAGATTACCTGAAGATTCGCGCATCGCCCAATTGGGCCATTTTCCGCGTCCCACCGGCCCGGCTGGCCAGCCATCCACAACGGGCCATACGCCAGAAATGGGCGCCCCCAACGCGCCCATTCCATCGGACACCGTTGAGCTGCCGGGTCCGGCCCGTTCAGCCAGGCCACACAGCTCACAACCTTGAGATTGCCCCAATCGGTGTACATACCTATGATCGCGGCTGTCGACGGGATAAGCAATGAAAATAGCCCCTCCATGCTCGCCAATCCATCCCGGGCAGGCGTGGCGGGCGGAAGATGCGCGGGACCGCTCCCGATTCGAGTCGGGCCCGATGTTCGGGTAAAGTGTCTGACGGCCCCTCATGTGGCGTCATCCTGTTGAACTCCCCCAGGACCGGAAGGTAGCAAGGGTAGACGGGCTCTGGCGGGTGCATGGGGGGTCTTTACTATTCCCCCACAGGGCGGCAGGATGTCGGCCCGGATTGGTAGGGTTTTTCCTGTGACAGTTACTACCGCTCTCTACCGCAGATACCGTCCCGATTCGTTCGCAGACGTTATCGGGCAGGAGCATGTCACCGGACCACTGATGACGGCTTTGCGCAAGAACCGCGTCAACCATGCCTACCTGTTTTCCGGCCCCAGGGGCTGCGGCAAAACCACCTCCGCCCGCATCCTGGCCCGCTGCCTGAACTGTGCCGAAGGCCCCACCGATACCCCCTGCGGCGTCTGCCCCAGCTGTGTTGAACTGGCCCGCGGCGGCTCCGGCTCCCTCGATGTGATCGAGATTGACGCAGCCAGCCACGGCGGTGTGGATGATGCCCGCGACCTCCGTGAACGCGCCACCTACGCCCCTGTCCGCGACCGCTACAAGATCTTCATCATTGACGAAGCGCACATGGTTACCTCGGCCGGCTTCAACGCCCTGCTGAAAATCGTCGAAGAGCCGCCGGAACACATCAAGTTCATCTTCGCCACCACGGAACCGGACAAGGTCATTGGTACCATCCGCTCCCGCACGCACCACTACCCATTCCGCCTGGTTCCGCCCGAGCCGCTGATGGCTTACCTGGAGCTGCTGTGCAACCAGGAGAACGTCCCGGTGGCCCCCGGCGTCCTGTCCCTGGTCATCCGCGCCGGCGGCGGGTCCGTCCGTGATTCCCTTTCCGTCCTGGACCAGCTCATGGCTGGCGCAGGTCCGAACGGGCTCGACTACGAGCTCGCGGTTGCGCTGCTCGGCTACACGCACGCCTCGCTCCTGGACGACGTTGTGGAGGCCGTTGCCGCCTCGGACGCAGCTACCGTTTTCCGCGCGGTGGACCGCGTCATCCAAACCGGGCATGACCCGCGGCGCTTCGTTGAGGACCTTCTGGAGCGTTTCCGCGACCTGATCATCGTCCAAGCCATGCCGGAGAGCGCCCAGGTTATCCTGCGCGGCATGCCGGCGGACCAGATCGCCCGGCTGCAGAACCAGGCCCACAACCTCGGCGCCGCGGAGTTGTCCCGCGCTGCCGATGTCACCAACACGGCGCTGACCGAGATGACAGGTGCCACGTCTCCGCGGCTGCACCTGGAACTGCTCTGCGCCCGGATCCTGTTGCCAAGTTCGGAACAGAATGAACGCGGCATTGCTGCGCGCATCGACCGCGTCGAGCGGCGGCTGAACTACTCCGGGAACGACGCCGGTGCTGCCGCCGGCCAGGGTGCCAGCGCCGCGCTGGGTGCCGGATCGGCACCACACGCCCCTGCAGCGACACCGATTCCGGCGGCAACGCAGGGTGGCGCTGCCGGCGGCGGCCAGGCTTCCGAGCCCCACGCTACCGCTGCCCAGTCCCACATAGCCCAGTCCCCCGCTGCCCAGTCCCCCGCTGAGCAGGCTCCCGCTGAGCAGGCTCATACGGGTCAGGCTCAGGCAACGCAGGCCCCTTCAGTGCAGGACCCTGCGGCCGGAACTCCGGAGCAAACTCCCACGGCTCCCATCACCTCGGTCCAGCCGCAGGCTGGTCCAGATGCACCTTCCCACCGTGCAACAGGGGAATCTTCGCCCCGGACAACTCAAGGCGCTCCGGGTCCAGGAACCGCAGGGGCCGTGGACGGCCGCCCGCCGCTGACTGCCCCGCGCGTGAGCACCAACGACTGGCCCGTGGATCAGCCTGGCAACGAACGCCACCCGGGCAGCAGCGCCTCTCCGGTCCAGCCTGCTGCGGGCCGCCCGGTGCCCGCGTCAGGACCTGCCGCTGCGCTGCAGGGTCCACAAGGCGCTCCGGAGCAGGCTCAGCCCGCTTCGTCCTCCGCAACGCAGGACGCATCCGCCCCGGCCGGTTCAGCACACACGTCGCACGGTCGCGGCGACGCCATTGCCGGCGCCGGCAGCACTGGCAGTGCCGGACAGAACGCGCCACGCGTTACTGCGGCCCCTGGCGCCGGCAGCACTGGCAGTGCCGGACAGAACGCGCCACGCGTTACTGCGGCCCCTGGCGGCCCGGCAGGCATGGGCGACGTTGAAGTCCTTCGCCGTGCGTGGCCAGACGTGCTGCAGACCCTGTCCAAAATCAAGCGCAGCACCTGGGCGCTGGTGGAACCGAACGCCCAGGTCAGCGCCTTCGATGGCAGCGTCCTCACGCTCGCCTTCGCAACCTCCGGTCTAGCCGGTGCCTTCGGGCGGGCGGACCACTCCGACAACCTCCGCCAGGCGATCCACAAAACGGTGGGCATCGACTGCCAGATCAATGCAGTGGCGGCCGGCGCAGGCCAAGCGAGCGCTGAACCAAACCCAAAAGCACCCGCCAGCCAGGTAGCTACGGCCAATGAGGTGCCCACGGCCAGCCAGGTGGCTCCCGCCAACCAGGTAGCTCCGGCCAGCTCAGCCGACGTTGCCTGGGGCCTGGCCCCGGCGCCTACACCTGCACCAGCACCTACACCAGCGACTGAACCTGCCGATGTCGGACGACGTTCAGTCGACAACGCGCCATCCTCGCAGCCAACCCGTACCGGTTCCTCCGCCGTGTCCGCGGGGACCGGCGCAGCGCAGGCGGCCGAACACGCAGAAGTAGTCTCCACGCCGCCGGCGTCGCAGGACCAGGCGCAGGGTGCGCGGGCCGATGTCCCGGCACCGGGCAGCCACGCAGCCGGCAGCCACGCCCCTGGCAACCCCGGCGCTGCCGGCAACCCAAGCGGACCCGCATCCGGCGCAGGCGCACCCAGCAGCGTCCCGGCGCGTTCTGCCGTCAACAGTCCCGCCGGCTCCGCCGCACCTTCAGGTACCAGCGCTGCCGCCGGATTGGACCCCAATGCGGCCCTTGCAGGCGACTACTCCTACTCAGACGACGACTGGGGACCGCCGAGGGACGAGGACGCTCCCCCGCTGGAAGAAGAACCTCCCATGGACTGGGCACCCTCGCCCGCAAAGGGAAGCAATCCGGCGCCAGCACCGGGCCAAACACCGGGGTCCGCACCGGCGCCCGCGTCTTCACAGGCACCTGCGGCATCCCGCGTCGTGGAAGCCCCGCAGCGGCCTTCGGGCCCAGCAGACGGCGTCCACGACCCATGGACGCGGGCTGTGGAACAGGCCCCCGGCGTCTGGGTTGTGGGTACGGAAAGCAACGTGGGAGCCCCTACCGTCGCAGGCGGGGCCAGTGCGGATCTGGACAACCCGTCCAGGCCAGCAGGTGTCACGACTGTAACCAGCACCCCGCACTACGAGCCCGCCACGGCCCAGGTCCCGCCGTCCATCCCCGTTACTCCGGCGGCCGGACCGGCCCGCAGCACCGTTCCAGCGGAAGCACCGTCGGCACCAGTGGCGGCCACAACACCGGCAGCAGCACCGCCGGCACCAGTGGCGGCCACAACACCGGCAGCAGCACCGCCGGCGCCGGCCAGCCCGGAACCACAGCAGGCCCGCGAGTACGCCATGGCATCCTCCGCACCGGCATCCGCACCCTCGCCAGCACTTGCTACCGCCCCAGCGTCTGCCGTTGCCGCCGCAACACGACAAAGCCTCTACCAAAGGCTGTCCAACAGCCCGGAAGCCGAAGCCGGACGTGCCAAGGCCCCCGCACGGGCGGCCGCCGCAGCGGCCACCTATGTGCAGGACATTCCCAGCGCGGACGACGAAACCATCGAGGAGTCCGGCGTCTTCGGACGCGCTGCCGTGGAACGTATTCTGGGCGGAAAGCTGATCGAAGAACGCTCGCCGGACGGCAGCCCCCTGGCTCCGCGCTACTGACGGCGGCCAGTCGCCCAACAAGGCGGCCCTGCCATGACCTGCAAAACAACCAAACCAAGCTAAAGAGGGAATTGTGTACGAAGGTGCGGTCCAGGAGCTTATCGACGAGCTCGGACGCCTTCCGGGAGTCGGTCCCAAGTCGGCGCAGCGGCTGGCATTCCACATCCTCGAAGCAGATCCACAGGATATGAAGCGGCTGGTGGAAGCCATCACCACGGTCAAGGACCGGGTCAAGTTCTGCACGGTCTGCGGCAACGTCACGGAGCAGGAGCTCTGCAACATCTGCCGGGACCCGCGCCGCGATCCTGCCATCATCTGCGTGGTGGAGGAGTCCAAGGATGTCCTCGCGGTGGAGCGTACGCGCTCGTTCCGCGGGCGGTACCACGTGCTGGGCGGAGCCATCAATCCGATTGCCGGCGTCGGCCCCGAACAGCTGCGCATCCGTGAGCTGCTCACCCGGCTGAACGACGGCGCCATCCAGGAAGTCATCATCGCCACCGACCCCAACCTGGAGGGCGAGGCTACAGCCACCTACCTGGCGAGGATGCTCAAGACCATCGGGATTGCCGTCACCAGGTTGGCCTCCGGGCTGCCCGTGGGCGGCGACCTGGAGTACGCGGATGAGGTCACGCTGGGCCGCGCGTTCGAGGGCCGGCGGAACGCCCTAAGCTGACCGCGGGCTTCGGGGCTCGGGGCGCGGGGCGCGGGGCAAGGACATAACGGCAAGTGCAGTGCGCCAGTATCTGTCAGGCAGGCGGACGACGCCGGGACGCCGCCACGTGCGCGCCAACCAACAGGGCGCCGGTCAAACCAGCCTGCAGCAGGAGGCCAGCCGCTGCGAGGGGCGTCCGCGGCGAATCCATGCTCCTCGGTTCCCCGTTGACGCACGGAACCCGGGGGCCGTCGGCCGCGGCCTGCAGTTCCGCAGAAAGCCAGCCGGGCAGTTCCTGCCCCGGCCCCGGTTCACCGGCCAGCATCGTCCACACCACAATGGGGCTCACAGCCGGCAGCCACATGATCCGCTCCGTCCGGTAAACCTCAACGGTTCCGGCCGGGATCTGCGAGCACTCGTAGGCAACGGGGGTACCGTCCGCGGCCCGGTGCACGTTCAGGGCCACAGTAAGCGGTTCTTCGGAGCGGACAGCGGGCACCAGCAGTGCACCGGCAACCAGGGTCCCCGCCACGAGGAACAGGCTGAGCACCCAACCCGCCACCCTCGCCAGGACAGGGCGACCCACCAGGGCGGCCACAGCAACACCCATGGCACCGAACAGGGTCCCTTCCACCGCCGCCAGTCCTGACGAGGTGACAGCGAAGGATCCCGGGCCACCAGAAGCCGCTGCCTGGATGAGAAGGCTGACCAGCACCACCACTACGAACACCAGACCCTGCAGTGCAGTGGCCAGGACGGCGGCAAGATAACCCGAATGAGGCTCTCCGGTCGAGGCTCGCCGCAACTGGCAAGCCATGCCCCAGTGCATCCCCACCAGGGCCGCCGCAGCCGGAAGCAGCGAGGACGCAAGGACGTAGATCAGCAGCGCAGCGGGAACCAAGCCGGACTGATCGCCTTCCGCGGCGGCCGACACCCACACCAGGCCTGCGGCGACGGCCCACGTCGCACACGCTGCGCCCACGGCAATGGCCCAAAAGCGAAGCGAAGCAATACTGCCCCGCCAGGCCACGACTGCCGAAAGCACCGCCGCCCGGAACGCTGGACCGGCCGTTCGCCCGCCGTGG
The DNA here is from genome assembly GCF_050038305.1 of Pseudarthrobacter sp. 1G09. NCBI lineage: Bacteria > Bacillati > Actinomycetota > Actinomycetes > Micrococcales > Micrococcaceae > Pseudarthrobacter > Pseudarthrobacter sp. 1G09. Next base: position 849,174 of record NZ_CP188306.1, on the reverse strand, counting down.
TCGTCGGCGTCATCGGCTTCATCCCAAGCGCCCCTGGGTCTGACTGGTTCCGTGCCCGGAGGGGAAGTGTCCCGGCCGATGGGCTCAAAGAATGGCTCCGGCGCGGGACTTTCGGAAGGTTGCCGCTGATTGGGCATACCGGGTCCGCCTTCCCTGGACAGGCCCCAGCCCCGGAAGTGTCCGGCGGTTGCCGGCCAACTAAGTTACAACTGGTTCAATCGTGGGATACAGGCGCCGGGCTGTCCAGATCCCGACGGGCCGAACCTCGAAAGGTCCCGTCCGGCGGGTTCGGGTTCAGCCCGCCGGCCTGCTCAGGCGATGCGGGTCCCGCGGGCGAGCTTGCGGGCGGGTGTCCGGAGCGAACGCCAGCCGAGCCACATCAGGAGCCCGGACAGCACGATCTGGAGGCCGAGGCCCGCAGGCCACAGCGGGGTCTTTTGCCCCAGGTATGTGGGCTGGACCTTGCCGTTGACGCACGGCATGATCCCCTCCGGCCCGGCCATGGCCTGGCGGGCTGCCTGGCTGATGCCTTCGATCGCGCCGATGGACGTGAAGTTCTGCCGCTCCGTCCTGTCCGGGTACGGAATAGCGTCCGCCACCACCACGAAGGGGTTCATGGCAAGCGTCCAGGCCACCCGCTCGGTATGCAGGGCGGACTGTTCCCGAAGAGGTCCGGAACAGGTGTATCCGGCGTCCATGGGCTCTGACTGCAGCGGCGCGTAGGCACGGTACTGCTGATTGTTGGCCATCACGGTGCCCTGGGTCAGCCCGGTGCCCAGCCCAAAGGAGATGAGGGTGCCAACCACCAGGCCGGCCACCGCCAGGTAGGTCACCACGATGGAAAACAAGGGGCGTCCGGCCAGCGCGGAAATCCCGACGCCGATGGCGCAGACAATGCCCACCTCAACGGCCAGCATCACCAGCGATACCAGTATGTACGCGGGAGTCAGGCCACCCAGCGCCACGCCAATTACCAGGAACGGCGTACTGGCCACCAGGAACGCCAGGGCCGCGGCCCATGCGGCGAAAAACTTTCCCCAAAGGATCTGGCCCGGTTCCAGCAGCGTGACCTGGAGGATGGCCAAGGTGCCGCCCGCCCGGTCACCGTTCACGGCGTTGGCAGACAGTGCCGGTGCCACCAGCAGCGCGAACAGCAGGACGAACGCCAGCACCACTTCAAAGATCAGCGAACCCGGGCCGGTGAATCGTGCTCCGGATACGCCACCGAAGTCGCGCTGGAAGGCATTCGAGGCGCTCCAGCTTGCCCAGGTCAGCCACGTCACCAGTCCGGTCAGTGCGAACCAGATGGCCAGCATGATGTACCAGCCGCGGGACCGGAGCCGCTGCTTCAGCTCCAGGGCCATCACATGCCCGATCCCCGCCATGTAGGGCCCGGGCGCTCCGCGGCGGGCGGCTCCTTCCCGGTTTGCCGTCATGCTGCTCATCGCCGTTCCCCCTCGAGGTTCATGTAGGTCTCCTCCAACGCGCCGACGGCCGGGGCAAAGGAACGGATTCCGACGCCGGCGAGCACCAGGTCCCGCAGGAGCCGCTCCGCCCCGACCTCGTTGTGCAGAACGAGGCTGACGCCCGGCCGGCGGCCTCCCTCGCGGCGGAATTCGAGTCCCAGCCGCTCCAGTTCCGCGGCGAGCGCAGCTGTGTCGGCCGCCGTGATCGCATAACGGCGGCCAGCGGCGACCGCCTCCTCAGTGGTTTGCTGCCGGACCGTGCGTCCGTTGTTGACGAACACCGCACCGTCCGCGATCTCATCCAGTTCGCTGAGGACGTGCGAGGACACCACAACGGCTTTTCCTTCGGCGGCGAGTTGCCGGAGTGTCGTCCGCAGCTCAACGCGGGACCCGGGATCCAGGCCTGAAGCAGGCTCGTCCAGGAGCAGCACCGATGGATCGTGGATGAGTGCGCGCGCCAGGCTCAGCCGCTGCTGCTGCCCGCGGGACAGGACCCTGGCGGGTTGGTCGGCGAGGTCTGCCAGCCGGACACGCTCCAGCATGTCGGTGACCCGCGGGGCGGTCCCGGACGCGGGGAGCCGGTAGAACCTGGCCATCTGGGTCAGGATCTCCCGGGCCGTCAGCGATTCCCACACGCCGAGGGTGTCCGGCATCCAGCCCAGCCGGCTCCGGACCTCCGCGCGGTTCCGGACAGGGTCCAGGCCGCCAACCGTGACGGTGCCCTGGTCCGGGTCCAGCAGCGAGGCCAGCATGAGAAGCAGAGTGGTCTTTCCTGCACCATTGGGGCCGATGAGTGCCGTGACCCTGCCCGCCGGGGCGTGGAAGTCCATATGGTCAACCGCGCGGACGGCGCCAAAGCTGCGGCTTACCCCCCGGGCCGTGATTCCGTCGTCGGGAACCTGCTGCCCGCCAGGCCGTTCCGAGATTATTGCCATAGTGTGCGCACCTGTCCCCCACAGTGTTGCTGCATGCTGATCCTCCGAGCGTACGCCAGCGGCCATGGCCGGGTTGTCGTCCTCCGGGCTGAGATTCGGTCATAATTCAGCGGCGCGGTACGGGCGGCGATAAACTGTCGGAGGATGCCGGGCCGCCCCGCTGCCTGGCTTCCGAAAATCCCATTGATCCGATGAAGGTATGCGCCATGAGTACGCCCACTACCGAAGTGCACAACGCGACGCAGCCGCAGGGCCTGCAGGCCGGCGGTGCGGTAACCAAACAACTCATCGTGCAGAAGTTCGGCGGGTCCTCCGTTGCGGACGCTGACGGCATTAAGCGCGTGGCCGCCAGGGTAGTAAACGCCCAGCAGGCCGGCAACGAGGTTGTTGTGGTGGTCTCCGCCATGGGCGACACCACCGACGAACTCCTGGACCTCGCCGCCCAGGTCACCGACTCCGCCCCTGCCCGCGAGATGGACATGCTTCTCTCCGCTGGCGAACGTATCTCCATGGCCCTCCTGGCCATGGCCATCAACAAGCTTGGCGCGTCCGCGCAGTCCTTTACGGGGTCGCAGGCCGGCATGATCACCGATGGCATCCACGGCAAGGCCCGCATCATCGACGTGGACCCCCACCGCATCCGCACCGCCCTGGACAAGGAAAATATCGCCATTGTGGCCGGTTTCCAGGGCATGAGCCGGAGCACCAACGAAATCACCACCCTGGGCCGCGGCGGCTCGGACACCACAGCGGTGGCCCTGGCTGCGGCACTGGAAGCTGACGTCTGCGAGATCTACACGGATGTGGACGGCATCTACACGGCCGATCCCCGGGTGGTCCCGTCAGCCCAGAAGATCGACACCATTTCCAGCGAGGAGATGCTGGAGCTCGCGGCGTCCGGTGCCAAGATCCTGCACCTCCGGTGCGTCGAGTATGCCCGCCGCTTCGGCGTGCCCCTGCACGTCCGTTCCTCATTCAGCCAGCACGAAGGCACCTGGGTCATCCCCAGCGCCGAAGACAAGATCACCACTCAAGAGGGAGTTGCCTTGGAGCAGCCAATCATCTCCGGCGTTGCGCACGACCGCTCGGAAGCCAAGGTCACCGTTGTGGGCGTTCCGGACATCCCGGGCAAGGCCGCGGCCATCTTCCAGGTCATCGCCGACGCCCATTCCAACATCGACATGATCGTCCAGAACGTGTCCACCCACGGAACCGGCAAGACAGACATCTCGTTCACGCTGCCCATCATTGAGGGCGCCGATGCCCTTGCCGCCCTGCACGCCGCGCAGGACTTGATCGGCTTCGAAACCATCGAGTACAACGAGAAGATCGGCAAGCTTTCCCTGATCGGCGCCGGCATGCGGTCCCACCCGGGCGTTTCGGCCACCTTCTTCAAGGCATTGTCCGACGCCGGCATCAACATCAACATGATCTCCACCTCGGAAATCAGGATTTCCGTAGTCACCCATGCAGACCTGCTGGATGAGGCCGTGCGCGTCATCCACAATGCGTTCGAGCTGGACAGTGACAACGAAGCCACCGTGTATGGCGGCACCGGCCGCTGACCGCCGCAGGCAGACCAAAAGCCGGGCCGCCTTCCATTGATCGATGGAAGACGGCCCGGCTTTTTCATGCTGTGCAGCCTGGGACCTGTCTGCCGGAAGGGTTCAGCCTTCCCGTTCCAGGTCTTCCCGCCGGACGGCGTAGTGGTGGCCTGTTGAGTCGGTTTCCACCACGAAGTGCGAAAGGTCCTCCTCCGAGGCCTGCTCGAAGTCGTCGTGCCTGTGGATCACCGGAGTATCGGCATCAAGCCGGGTCGCTGGACCGAAGAAGAAGCGGAGCCGGTCCGTCATGCTCATAAATCCGCTGAGTACGTGTGCCACTGTTTTCCACCCCCTTCCCCGGTGCGAGGAAATGAGCCCTTGGCTCCACCCGGAGCCGGTGCCCCTCATTTTACGCCGGGAAGGGGTAAAAAGCTCCGGACTATCCGGCGTCACCTCGCGGCTGGGAGCGGCGGCCGATCAGCTAGTGAGGGGCCGCAGGACCGTCAGCGCAGGGATTTGTCGCCCGGGTCCTTCGGCACCACGTAGGTGCTTCCGTCCGGCCGGGTGATGGTTTCCCATTGCTGGCTTTCAGCCTCGCGCTGAGCGAGCAGCCGGCGGTTTTCCTCTGTCATGGCGTGGCCGAGGGCGGAGCGGTTGGCCGGCCCGAAGACGGCCCGCAATTTGCCGGTGGCCCGCATGAACCGCTGGGAAGCGTTGCCCCTGTCTTCAGTGTTGCGCCTGGCCATGAACTTTCCTTCCATCTGACATCCTGCCTACCAAAAGTGTACGCTAACTATTAGTGCACTAACAGTTGGAGGACCAATGACCACCGCAGCCGCCCCGGACGCCCGCGAAGACGACCTGCTCCTGGAGCACCAGTTGTGCTTCGCCCTGACCGTGGCTTCCCGCAGCGTCGTAGGCGCCTACAAACCCGTCCTCGAAAAACTGAACCTGACGCACCCGCAGTACCTCGTCATGCTCGCACTTTGGGAAACCAGTCCCCGCACCGTCAGGAACATCAGCGAAGCCCTGGCCCAGGAACCGGCCACCATTTCACCGCTGCTGCGCCGCCTTGAAGCGGCCGGATACATCACCCGGCAACGTGCCGACGGGAACGAACGTGCCCTGTCGGTGGAACTCACGCCGAAGGGCGCCACCCTCCGGCAGGAGGCGCTTAAGGTTCCCGGCACCATGATGGACCGGCTGGGACTGACCCGCGGGCAGGTCACCGAACTGCACGCCAGCATGATGGCGCTCATCGCCGCCACATCCGGCAGCACGGAGTCATAGGCAGGGCAGCACACTCCCCTCCAGTGCACGGGCCTGGACCAGCGCAGCCCGCGGGACAAGCCGGGGAAGTTAGAATCGAGGCATGAATGAGGCGTCGGACCATGCGTAACGTGCGGCTTCACCTAGCGGCCCTTGCCGTCACCGCGGGGCTGCTCTCCGCCTGCACCGGTGGCCCGGACGGCGGCAACCCGCCGCCCTCGTCCACGTCCCCGGCTCAGTCGCCAACCTCCTCCGCCACGTCTTCGGCAACCGCGCCTCCGTCAACAGCCACTCCGTCCCCGGATACCGAAACGTCAGTTCCGGCCCCGCCGCCCGCTTCCCCGTCCGCGCTGCCTGCCGGGCCTGGCCAGGGCAATGCCGAGCTCGCCATCACTGTCATTCCGGCTGAAGGCCAAGCCGCGGTCAATTACACGCTGGTGTGCGATGCCGGAGTGCCGGCAGGCGAAAGCAGCCACCCGACGGCTGACGCCGCCTGCGCCGCCCTCAAACGGAATGCGGCCCTGCTGAACCCGGGGCCCCGCACGGCCCAGGCCTGCACCCAGCAATATGGCGGACCGGAAAAGGCGACCGTGACCGGAGTGGTTGACGGAACCGCCGTCGAAGCATCCTTCGCCCGCACGGACGGTTGCGAGATCAGCGCCTGGGACGCCGCGAAAGACATTTTGGGACGCGCCGGTGGAGCAACTTAAGCTCCTGGCGGCCAACGAGTGGCGGGCGAGGGAGGAGGCCCACCAGTTGCGCGTCGGCGGCTACGCCGACCCCTATTTGGAGCGAAGGTCCGCCGGACGGAAACACCCGGTGGAGGACTTCCTCTTCACCTACTACACGCAAAAACCGGGTCAGCTTCGCCGCTGGCACCCGGGCGCCGGAACGGTCCTGGCGGGCAGCGCGGGCGAGGCCCGGCGCGGTTGGAAGCACTACCGGGTGCTCGACGACGGCGAATTGGCTGTGCTCGGCCTGCCCGCGGGCAGCACGGCGGTCACCTTCGACCGGGCCGCCTTCCTGGCCGACCGTGCGGACGCGGTGGCATTTGCTGAGATCATCCTGCGCGGAACCGCGGCAAGGCCTGCCCAGTTCGGCTGCTTTGGCCTGCACGAATGGGCCATGGTGTACCGCCAGGACAAGTTCAACCTGCGCCACGAATACCTGAAACTTCGCCTGGATTCGGAGGGAACCGACCAGGTGGTGGAGGATCACCGCATCCGCTGTACGCACTTTGATGCGTTCCGCTTCTATACTCCTGATGCGTTGCCGCTCAATGAGCACCTGCCTACCCGGGACTCCCAACGGCACATGGAGCAGCCCGGCTGCCTGCATGCCAACATGGACCTCTACAAGTGGGCCTACAAGCTGCTTCCGGCACTTCCGAGCGAGCTGGTCATGGACTGCTTCGAGCTGTCGTGGCGGATCCGCGCCATGGATATGCAGGCTTCCCCCTACGACCTCGCAGACTGGGGCTACCCGCCCATCCGGATCGAGACCGCCGATGGAAAGGCCGACTACGTTGCCCGGCAGCGTGGCTTTGCCCAGGAAGCCGCAACACTTCGGGGCCGGCTGGCAGCGTCTTTGGCGGACGCCACAGGTCTGGCCACCAGGTCCGCGAAAGGAGAAAGCCATGGAGAACAAGGCGCAGCCTGATCCCGGATCCGTCCACCTGGTAATCAACCTCAGCGAAACGCCTGACGGCCCGCACCATAAATTCACCCTGCAGGCCAGCCACGGCAAGGTGTCCCCGGGCTCGACCGTACCGGACCCGCAGGCCGCCCTCGATGCCGTCCTGAAACACGGACCTGCGATCTTCTTCCCTGAACCCGGGCCGCCGCGCCTGTGTACCCAGCAGTATGGCGGGCCCCAGCAGGCCGTCGTTACGGGGACGTTCCGCGGCAGGCGCGTTCACACCACGCTGTCCCTGACCGATGGCTGCGAGATTTCCCGGTGGCGGGCACTTGCGCCACTGCTGGGCGGAACTGCCGGAGGGGCCGGCAGCACGTAGGCGGACGGTTACCCGGCCCAAGACAAGGATGGCCGGCGGATCGCAGTCGATCCGCCGGCCATCGGTTGTCCGGTTATTCAGGCTCCGGGCCTCTTGGGAGGCTGGTGCCTAGATTCCCAGGTTGGAGCTCCCCGATTCGTCCTGGAACTCCTTCTTCTTCTTTTCCTTCTTTACTTTGTCCTTCTTGTCCTTCTTGCCGGGATCCGTCTGCTCGTCATCCGGGACCACAGCGCCGGCACCCGGGGTTACCACCACCGAGACAAAGGTGGGGGTGGCACCGCCTGAGTAATTGACCCGGCCAATGTAGGAGCCCGGTTCAAGGTTTTGCCACGACAACGTCACGTCACCGGCAGTGCCGTTCGCCAGCCTAAGCGGGTTGGGGCTGACCGAGGCGTTGCCCATGTTGGCACCCAGGACCGCGGCATCCAAGGATGCCTTGGTGGGCTGGCCGTTAGGGCTGGCGTAGAGGTTGGCGAACATTGTGTACACGCCGGCCTTGGGGTTGCTGACGGACACCGATTCGCTGGCGGACACCGTCTGGGAGGCGAGCTGCTTGCCGTCCGGGGTGACCACCAGGAGATCGAAGTCAGCGTTCTCGTCGGAGGAGAAGACGGAGAACTTGGCCAGCGGCGAACCCGCGGCCACCGTCACCTGCTTCATGGCGTTGGAGGTATTGTTCGCCAGGGCCAGCGGCCCGGGGACCAGTTCCACGGCAGTTGAATCCGCCTTGGACAGGCCGTCCACCGTCATGCTGACCGGTGCATTGGTGCCGGACACCACGGGAATCTTCCCTTGGCCGGTCCCGCCCGCTGAGCTGAAGGCGGCATTCGCCGGCGCCACTACGGACTGCGGACGGACCGCTACCGGTGAAGCGACGTTCTTGCCGGCACCCTGCCAGACCAGGCTGCCCATGGCGAACTGGCCCGTGGGGGCGGAGGCGTTTTCAAACTTGACCTTGAACGTCCGCTTTTCGCCCACCGCGCTGAAGTTCAGGATCGAGGGGGTCACCGTGACCTTGACGCCCGGCACATTCACCTGGGCGCGGTACAGGCCGGGGGTCAGCGCCGTCACCGTGCGGGTCACCTCGGTCCTGCCGGTCAGCGAACCGAGTGCAAACGAGGCCACATTCATGTCACGCGGCGCCGTGGTCCCCAGATCCGGGATGCCAAGGTCCAGTCCGGTTCCCTGGATGAACTTCAAGTAGTCGGTCTCATTGGCGTCGTACACCAGGCCCGGGTCCAGGACCTTGGCGACTGACACCTGGCCGGCGCCGGTTGCGAAGACATCCGTGTTACGGCTGCCGTCCGCGTTCTTGACGTCCGTAGCGGTGGTCATCATGGCTGACTTGACCGTGGCGGGTGACCAGGTGGGGTTCTTCCCCAGGACCAGCGCTCCGAAGCCTGCCACGTGCGGAGCCGCCATCGATGTGCCGGACATCATGCCGAACTGGGCGCCGGCTTCACCGATGGGTGAAACGCCGGCCAGCACGGCGACGCCGGGAGCGGCGACGTCCGGCTTCAGCAGGTCTGAGTCGGTGGCCAGCAGCGGGCCGCGTGAGGAGAACCCGGCGATCTGCGGCTGGGGCTCCTGCGGCAGGCCGGTGGTGTCCTTGTTCACCAGCGCGGCTTTGATGGCGGGGTTGGCCGCCAGCTTGTCCTTGATCTGCTGCGTTGCCGGCGGATTCACGTGGACGGTGGGTACGGCGTGCTGGTCCACGTCCTCGGAGGACGGGGTGACGTTGACGAGGATCATGCCGACGCCGCCGGTGCGCTTGACCTCGGCGCTCTTGGCCACGCGGTCAACAACGCCCCTGTCACAGACAACGATCTTGCCGGCCACTTTGGCGGGGTCCAGTGTGTTCGGTCCGCAGAGCTCGGGGCTTGCGGCTCCTGCTGCTGCAGCCGATGCTGCGAGGACCAGGGGGCTGGCCGGGACGTTGTTGGCCATCAGGCTGGCACCGCGGTACTTGCTGCCGTCCTCGAATTCAACAGTTCCCTGCAACTCGGTGGAGAAGGACGAGGCAGCGACAGTGGTGAGCCAGGGTGCGCCGTGGTTGACGGTGCTGGCCGTGGGGCCACTGTTGCCTGCGGATGCGGAAACGAAGACTCCGGCTGAAGCGGCGGAGAGGAAAGCCAGGGCAACCGGGTCCGTGGTGGTGGAGGTGCTGCCCGAAATGGAGTAGTTCAGGACATCCACGCCGTCCAGGATCGCCTGGTTGATGGCGGCCACCGATGCGGAGCTGTAGCAGCCACCGGTGTTGGGGTCGGTGTCGTCCCAGCAGACCTTGTAGATGGAGAGCTTGGCGGCCGGAGCGACCCCGCCGGTGATGCCCATATCGCGGCCGCCCAGGTTGGCCCGGACGTTTGCGTTTCCGGCTGCGGTACTGGCGGTGTGGGTGCCGTGGCTTCCGACGTCAACGGGAGAAAGCACTTCCTCTGGGGCACGATTGGCCTCCGGGACGTACTTCTTGAAATCGTCGGCGAAGTAGCGGGCGCTGAGGACCTTGGAGTTGCAGGCGCTGCCGTCAAAGGCTGCCCCGGTGCCTTCGCCCTTTTGGCATTCGCCCACGAACGTGTCGCCGTCTGACTTCAACATGGCGATCTTGCCGTCTGCTGTCCGGTAGGGCACGCCCACCTCGGGGTTTCCGGCCAGGGGCTTGACGTCGGTTCCTGCGAAGAAGGGGCTGGAGGGGGTGTAGCCGGAGTCGATGACTCCCACCACAACGCCCTTGCCGGCGTTCTCCGTGCCACCGAAGGATGTGTTCCAGATGCCTTGCGGGCCGGAGAGCTGGAGGAAATCGGTGGTGGAGTAGTCCGGTGCGTTCTCGGTGTCCGGCGCCACCATGAGGACCTTCGGGTCCTTGGCCAGCTTCAGCGCCTGGTCTGCGGAGAGGTCCGCGGCGAAGCCGTTGATGGCGGCGGTGAAGTTGCGTTTGATCTGGACACTTTCGTCCTTGGCAATCTCGCGCTGCTGCGTTTCGAGATGCTGCTGGTAGCGCTGCACCTCCGGCCGCCCGGCGTCGAGCTTCTTTCCGCTCTGGGGTTTCGTAGCGCTCAGGTCGCCGGTGCCGCCTGCATAGGTGGCTGCGGGCTTCTCCGCCAGCACCACGATGTACCTGCCGGCCTGGTAGTCCTTGGGATCAAGGTTTTTCTGCTGGACCGACGGAACCTGCCCCGTGGCGGGGGCTGCCGTGGCCGGCACGGCTGCCACTGAACCAAGAAGCAGCGGAATCCCGACGGAGAACGCTGCAGCCCTCCGGAATCCGCCGCCCCCTGCAGGGCTCTTTCCTGTTAATTTCACGTGCACCCTTTCACGATGAACCGGCCTGTCAGGATTAGAGGGCCGGAAATGACCGGCTTGGTACAGGGAATTACAGGTTTTGTAATTCGATAAGACCAGCCGGTTCACAGAGTACAGACTGATAGCCGAATATGACATAGGGCACATACGGCGAATTTTCGCCAGTCATATACAGCGCTGGCGGGGGCCCGGACGGACAGCCCGGTAAGCCCTGCCTGTCAGGAGCAGGGCGCAGGAATCGGCGGCAGGACGCTACTGCCGGGGGGTCCGGACCACGTCGCTGATCCATTGCCGGGTCTTCTCGTCCACCGGTCCGGCCGTGCGGGTTTCCCGGGCGCGGCGGTCGGCTTTGATCTTCTGGAAGACCATCCGGCCCAGGCCGGCAAATACGGCCACGGCCATCACTGGCAAAAGGACGGACTTCGAATTCTCTGCCATCCCGTCATCCTAGTGAAGGGTCCGTTTCAACTCCATAGCGGGAATGGCTGGAAGCGCCGGATTCCCCTTTTGCGGGCCCCGCCGTGACGTGGATCTACCGAATACAGGGTGGGGCCGCCGGGCCGGTAGAATGATAGGGCAAGCTCGCGGAGCGCCCGTCCACAAAGTCTGGAACACTGCCCTACAGTGTGCCCCCAACACCGGTACGGCGTGAGACGGCATCACTCCGCTGCGCCCTTACCCAAGCTCACGCACAGGAGTTGCCGGATGCCCCGGATCGTTGTTGACGTCATGCCCAAGCCCGAGATTCTTGACCCCCAGGGAAAGGCGATCGTCGGCGCTCTTCCCCGCCTCGGCTTCACCAGCTTCAGCTCTGTCCGCCAGGGCAAGCGCTTCGAACTGACCGTGGACGGCGAGGTGACGGAGGAGATCCTGGCCCAGGCCCGCGACGCCGCAGAAACCCTCCTGTCCAACCCCGTGATCGAGGACGTCGTCAACGTCGAGGTCGTCGAGGCCTGAGATGACTGAACTTCCCCTGATCGGCGAGGCCATCGCCGTCGCGGCGGAGCCGCGCCTCGCCGGCGCCCGGATCGGCGTCGTTACCTTCCCCGGCACCCTTGATGACCGGGACGCGGCCCGCGCCGTGCGCCTGGCCGGTGCCACCGCCGTCGAACTCTGGCACGGCGACACCGAACTCGGTGACGTGGACGCCGTCGTGATTCCCGGAGGGTTCTCCTACGGCGACTACCTCCGTGCCGGCGCCATCGCAAGGTTCGCGCCACTGATGTCCAAGATCATCGACGCCGCCAACAGTGACGCCAAGCTGCCCGTCCTGGGCATTTGCAACGGCTTCCAGATCCTCACTGAGTCGCACCTGCTGCCCGGCTCGATGATCAAGAATGACCACCTGAAGTTCCTCTGCCGCGACCAGATCCTGCGCGTCGAGAACAGCAACACTGCCTGGACCCTGGACTACGAAGCGGGCCAGGAGATCACCATCCCGCTGAAGAACCAGGATGGCCAGTACATCGCGGACGACAGGACCCTGGACGCCCTGGAGGCCGAGGGCCGCGTCGTCTTCCGTTACGTGGGCTTCAACCCGAACGGCTCCCGCCGGGACATCGCCGGCATCTCCAATGCCGCCGGCAACGTGGTGGGCCTCATGCCGCACCCGGAGCACGCCGTGGAACCGGGCTTCGGCCCCGAGGCTGCGTTCTCCCGCGAGACGGGTGCCGGCGGGTCCGACACAGACGGACTCGGCTTCTTCACCTCCGTACTGAACAAGATTGTGGGAGGCGACAAGTGACCACCGAAACCACCAAGAAGTTCAACATCGACACCGTCGAGAACGCTGCCAAGACTCCGGACACTGAGCTGCCCTGGGTCGAGCTTGGCCTGAAGCAGAACGAGTTCGACGAAATCGTCAAGGTCCTGGGCCGCCGCCCCACCGGCGCCGAACTGGCCATGTACTCCGTCATGTGGAGCGAGCACTGCTCCTACAAGTCCTCCAAGAACCACCTGCGCCAGTTTGGCGAAAAGGTCACCGAGGAAATGAAGAAGGACATGCTGGTAGGCATCGGCGAAAACGCCGGCGTCACCAACCTGGGGGACGGCTGGGCCGTGACCTTCAAGATCGAATCGCACAACTCGCCGTCGTTCGTTGAGCCCTACCAGGGCGCGGCCACCGGCATCGGCGGCATTGTCCGCGACATCATCTCCATGGGTGCACGCCCCGTTGCCGTCATGGACCCGCTGCGCTTCGGCGCCATCGACCACCCGGACACCGCCCGCGTCATGCACGGCGCCGTGGCGGGCATCGGCGGCTACGGCAACTCGCTGGGCCTGCCGAACATCGGCGGCGAGATGGTGTTCGACTCCGTCTACCAGGGCAACCCGCTGGTCAACGCCCTTGCTGTGGGCGTCATGCGCCACGAGGACATCCGCCTCGCCAACGCTTCCGGCAAGGGCAACAAGGTGGTCCTGTTCGGTGCACGCACCGGCGGCGACGGAATCGGCGGCGCTTCCGTGCTGGCCTCCGAATCCTTTGATGACACCAAACCGTCCAAGCGTCCCGCCGTCCAGGTGGGCGACCCGTTCGCCGAAAAGGTGCTCATCGAGTGCTGCCTTGAGCTGTTCAAGGGCTCCCTGGTGGAGGGCATCCAGGACCTCGGCGCGGCAGGTATCTCCTGCGCCACGTCCGAGCTCGCTTCCAACGGCGACGGCGGCATGCAGGTTGAGCTGACCTCCGTCCTGCTGCGCGACCCGACGCTGACCCCGGGCGAGATCCTGATGTCCGAGTCGCAGGAACGCATGATGGCCGTTGTGACGCCGGAGAACGTGGAAGCGTTCGAGGCCGTCATGGACAAGTGGGCCGTGGAGTACTCCTGGCTGGGCGAGGTCACCGACACCGGCCGCCTGATCATCACCTGGGAAGGCGACGTGATTGTCGACGTCGATCCCCGCACCGTGGCGCACGACGGCCCGGTCTACGACCGCCCGTTTGCCCGCCCCGAGTGGCAGGATTCCGTGCAGGCAGACACCTTCACGGGCTCCGTGCAGGATGCCGGCCGCCCGGCCGCACCCGCCGAGCTGGCCAAGGCTGTGACGGAACTCGTGGCATCGCCGAACATGTGCTCGAAGTCCTGGATCACCAACCAGTACGACCGGTACGTGGGCGGCAACACCTCCATGGCCTTCCCGGACGACGCCGGTGTGGTCCGCGTTGACGAGGAAACCGGCCTGGGCGTTGCCCTGGCCACCGACGCCAACGGCCGCTACACCTACCTCGATCCCTACCACGGTGCACAGTTGGCCCTGGCCGAGGCGTACCGGAACGTTGCCACCGCAGGTGCCATCCCCATGGCCGTCAGCGACTGCCTGAACTTCGGCTCCCCCGAGGACCCCGATGTCATGTGGCAGCTGGCCGAAGCCATCCGCGGCCTGTCCGACGCCTGCCAGGTGCTCGGCATCCCCGTCACCGGCGGCAACGTCTCGCTGTACAACCAGACGGGTACCACCCCCATCCACCCCTCCCCCGTGGTGGCGGTCCTGGGCAAGCTCGACGACGTTGCCCGCCGCACGCCGTCGGGCTGGCGTGAGGATGGCCAGGCCATCTACCTCCTGGGCACCACCGCTGCCGAGCTGGACGGCTCTGAGTGGGCCAACATGCGCGGCCACCTGGGCGGCCAGCCGCCGAAGGTGGACCTTGAGACCGAGCGCGCACTGGGTGAGATCCTGATCAACGCCTCCCGCGACGGCATGATCGACGCCGCACACGACCTCTCCGAGGGTGGCCTCGCTGCCGTGCTGGTGGAGTCCTCGCTGCGCTACGGCGTCGGCGCGCGGATTGCGCTGCAGGATGTCATGGACCGCGATGGCGTGGACCTGTTCACGGCACTGTTCTCCGAATCCCAGGGACGCGCCGTCGTGGGCGTTCCCCGCTCGGAGGAAGTGCGCTTCACGGACATGTGCACCGCCCGCGGCTTCGCGCACACCCGCATCGGCGTGGTGGACGCTGCCAGCGGCGCCCTGGAAATCAACGGCGTGGAGAGCCTGTCCCTCGACGCCCTCCGCGAAGCCCACGAGGGGACGCTGCCGAAGTACTTCGGCTGATCCTCCCCACCGCCACCCTCGCCTCGCAAGCTCGGCCAGCGCACCTTGGCGGCGTGGGCCCAGCCAGCAGTTTGAGCCCGTCGAAACCCTTGCAGGTTTCGACGGGCTCAACCCGCTTAATCCTCGCTGTGCAGGTCCCGGCGGCGGGCGCTGAGCAGCTCGATTTCCGGGCGGCCCGCCACGAAACGTTCGACGGCGTCAAGCACCTCCACGAGGTGCGCGCGGTCGGCTGCCACCAGGCCGGCGCCCATCCTGGTGCGGCGGTACTGGTCGTGGTCCCCCACCTCGGCCACCGAGACGTCGAACCGGCGTTTTAGTTCGGCAAGGAGCGGCCTGATAACGGACCGTTTCTCCTTCAGGCTTTGGACGTCGCCCAGGAGGATGTCGAACTCAATCCAGCCGACCCACATGGCTGCGGTCCTTCCCTAGCCGATGGTGAGCTCGCCCATGCGGTCCCAGCCGTCGCCGTCGAGCTGGCGGCTGACGATGCGGGGAGTTTCGGCGAGGGCCTGCGGCATGTCCGCCATGGCCTTCCTGAAGTGAGGGCTGTTCACGTGGTCCCCGGCGGCGTCGTCCTTGAACGCCTCGACAAGGACGTATTCGTTGGGGTCGTCCAGGCTGCGGGACCAGTCGAACCAGAGGTTTCCCGGCTCCTGCCGGGTCGCTGTGGTGAAGTCCGCCACCAGGTCCGGCCAGCGCTCCGACCATTCCGGTTTGACCTTGAATTTGACGACGATAAAGATCACTGGGATGTTCCTTCCGCGGCGAGTGTGCGTGCCCCTTCAATGTACCGGGAAGTAACGTACCGCTGGGCTGCCCGGGTCACCAGTCCGCCGGTGGCGTAGAACCAGTTAGCCGGCTTGCTGAAGGCACGGATCCGGAGGTAGACCGCACCCGAGGCGTCGATGACCGCTTCAAAGGATTCTTCACCGCGGGCGGGATGTCCCGGAAGTGTCCCGTAGCCAAACCCCGCCGACTGCGGCACCTTATCCGGGGACGGCTCCTGGACCCAGACCACCTCACACGGCGCGTTCAGCCGGACCGGGCCGACGCCGAACCCGCTGACCACCCGTACGCCCGGCCATGCCCGTGGGGACTCCGCCCGGACACGGAGGCCTGCGCGCCGCTGCAGTTCCCACCCAAGGATGCCATCCGCGATGCGACGGAACAGCGGCAGCCCCGATCCCAGGCGCACCTCCTCCACGACGCTGGAGTACCCCGCCGGCGTCGTACCCTGCCTTGTACTTCCAACACCCGGATAGTTCAGGCAGCCGCGGGCCGCCCGTGCCTCATTCACCCGAACGTCCGAGGCGTGCCCATCCAAGCTGTTCCTGCTGCTTGCGGCTCAGGCCCGCAACCACCAGGTCATAGGAGTCCTCCACCATGTCCCGCACCATGTCCTCCGGCAGGGACCCGTCCAGACGGACACCGTTCCAGTGCGTCTTGTTCATGTGCCAGGCCCCCTCAATGGCGGCGTGCGCGGCCCGCAGCTGAACCGCCAGGGACGGATCGCATTTGAGGTTCACGTAGAAATCGCCGGGATCCATGGATGACAGTGCGAACAGCTTCGCCTCATGCCGGGTTCCACCGGCTATGTGTGCACGGACCTTGAAGACGGCAATCTCCGGTCCGAACGGGTAGTCCTCGAAGGCACCGGGGAATGAGAGGCAGATTTTTCGCAGCAGGGCGGGGTCCATGAACGAAGCCTATAAAGCGCATCCCCACGGTGCTAGTCTGCGAGGATGTCACACGACCAGGGAGCCATACCTGTTCTGGATTTGAGTACCGCACGCCAGCCCTACGGGACCTTCAGTCCGGAATTCATCGAGCAGCTGCGGCATGCCACCCATGACGTGGGCTTCTTCCAAATCACCGGTTACGGGGGTTCGCCAGGGCAGGCGGACCAGCTCCTTGACGCCGTCCGGCGGTTCTTCAACCTTCCCCTCGAAGAACGGATGAAGCTGGACAACCGGCTTTCTCCGCACTTCCGCGGCTACACCCGGATGGGAACCGAAGTGACGCAGGGGCGGGCGGATGCGCGCGAGCAGATCGACTACTCCCCCGAGCGCCCGCCCGTGGACAGCTATCCGCCGGACCAGCCGTACTGGCTTCTGCAGGGACCCAACCAGTGGCCCGACGAAGCGTTCCCTGAACTAAAGCCGGCAGCCATGGCCTGGGCGGAACTGATGTCCGGGGTGGGGATGGAACTGCTGCGCGCCATTGCCGTGACGCTGCAACAGCCCGAGGACTATTTCGACGAACCCTTCCGGGAAGCACCGGCATGGATGGGAAAACTGGTCCATTATGTTGGCGGCGTCGTCAAGGAGGCCGGTGACCAGGGCGTAGGGTCCCATGCGGACTACGGGTTCGTGACGCTCCTGCTCCAGGACGATGTTGGAGGCCTGGAAGTAAAACCGCCGGGGACCTCGGAATGGCTTCCGGTGGAGCCCCTTCCCGGGGCATTGGTGGTGAACCTCGGCGAAATGCTGGAAGTAGCCACCGAGGGGTACCTTGCGGCCACGATCCACCGCGTGCAGGCACCGCCCCCGGGCGTGGACCGCTACTCGGTGCCGTTCTTCTGGTCGCCCCGCCTGGACTCGGTTATCCAGCCCGTTCCGCTGGCCCCGGAGTTGAAGGCAGCCGCACGCGGCATCACTGACGATCCCAGCAACCCGCTGCTCGCGTCCTTTGGACTCAATATGCTCAAGGGCAGGATGCGGGCACACCCGGACGTCACCGAGCGGCACTACCCGGACCTCCTGAAGCGGGGCTAGTCTCGCGCAAGGCTCAGAGTTTGAACTTCCAGGCCTGCTGGGCCGGGCAGGAGTTCATCACAACGTCCAGGCCGGCGGCCCTGGCGCGTTCCGCGGCGGCTTCATCGATGACGCCCAGCTGAAGCCAGACAGCCTTGGCGCCGACGGCGATCGCCTCGTCCACTACCTTGCCCACCCTCTCCGAGTTCACAAAGCAATCCACGACGTCGATGGGCTGCTTTTCCGCCGGAATCTCCGCCAGGGTGCGGTACCCCGGTTCGCCGTGCACGGTATCGCCGGCAAGGTTGACGGGGATGATGTCCATGCCCAGCTGGTCCCGGATGAACAAGGATACGTCGTAGGCGGAGCGCCACTCGTTGGTGGTCAGGCCGACGATGGCCCATCGCCCTTTGGTCCGCATAAGGCGTTCAATAACTGCAGGATCGTTGGTGTGGCCCATGCCATCAGCCTAACCCGGGCCACTGACTACCGGGCCGATGGACAGCTATTTGCCACCGGGAGCGGTTACGCGGCCATTTCCTGAACCTGCCCCTTGCCCGGAGCCTGCCCAGCCGGGTTTTTCCGGTGCGGCCCTTCCCGGTCCGGTGTCAGCGGCTTCTTTTGATCCCGCCATCCCCCGCCCGGCACTGTTCTCCAATGCACGTCCCGGGTCTCCGGGATCGTTTTGGTCCTGGCCGCGAACGGCGCGTCCGGGCGAGCCTTCGTCCGGCGCCTGCTTCTTGTCCGCGTTCCCGGACGCAGCCGTGTCCCGCGTCGATCCCCCGCCGATGTGGCTGCTCGGCCCGTCCGGCTGTCCTGATGGTTTGGCTGCGGGCGGGCAGATGCCCACAGGAGTTGCCGCGGTTTGCTTCGGGCTTCCACATTCGGGTCTTCCAGCAGAACCAGCCAAACCTTCGCCGTCCGGCCGCAGTTCTTTGCCCTGGGGAGTGCCGGCGCCCTGCGGGGTTCGGGCGGAATCAGAGGCGGAGATGGCTGCGGGAAGCGATTCCGGAGTTTGGTCTGCAGGGACCGCCACTCCACGGTATTGGGGAGTCGGCGCTGCCGTTGCGCCGTGGGTGATGGCCCAATCCGGCGACCAGTCCCCGAGCAAGTGCTGTACGGACGCTGCACTGCTGCCCGGTGCGCTGCCGGCCGTTGCGGCTACGCCGCCAATACCCAGCCCCATTCCCGCAAGCACTGCAAGTCCCACCACAGTGGGACGGTGACGGTTGGAGCGACGGCGGCGGGCCAGTTCGTCCCCTCCGCCGGCCAGCAGCCGGGCAAGTTCTCCGGAAGGTTCGGGAACGGGAAGCGACGCGAGGGAGCCGATCGATTCGAGTGCGCTTCGAAGTGCGGCGTCGTCCGGGTGGCCTGCGTCCGTGAGGACTTCATCGACCAGTTCGTGCAGCCTGCTTTCGGGTGTGCTCATGGCCGCAGGTACTCCTTCACTGCCGCAACTTCGCGCAGTTTGAGGATGCCGCGCCGTTGCAGCTGCTTCACCGCTCCTGCGCTCTTCCCTATGGCTTCGGCGGTTTGTTCGACGGTGAGCCCGGCAACCAGCCGCAGCGACAACACTTCCCGCTGTTCTTCGTGAAGTGATTCCAACAAACCCACGATTTCTCCAGGGGCTATCCGTTCCAGCGCTTCCTGTTCAGCGGACGGGTTCTCCCGCCCGTCCAGTTCAGGTTCGAAGGGAAGCTTGGCCGGGGTGCGGCTCTGCCGCCGGTGGTCGTCAACCATGCGGGCGTGCGCCACCGAGAAGATGAACGTGCGCAGGCCTGCGCTGCCGCCGGTCACTGAGTTCAGCCGTGGCAGCACAGAAAGGAAGACCTCCTGCATTGCTGCCTCCGGATCCTCGGCTCCACGGGCTTTGAAATAGCCCAATACCTGCGACGCATACGTCCGGTAGACGATGCCGAAGGCTGAAGAACCAGTATCTGGATGTCGCAGGGACTCGTCTGTCAGTGCATCGGTCACGGACGTGGTGCCTTTGGTCGGTGCGGGGATGGCAGGGCAGGAAAGGCCCGTTGCCGGAATGCCTTTGCCCGCCTACTTTACCCCGCAGTAACCACCGCGCACCGGACCGCCACGTGCACTGCCGGTTCCGGCCGTGCGCAGCTGTCCGGTGCTGCCGGAGAGTTAAAGAGCCGGCCTGGAACGTGATGGGGGACAAGTTCCAGGCCGGCGCTACATAAAGGTAATCGTCCCCGGGCGACGAAAGGTTACGCCTTTTTCAGGAAAGTTTTTGGCCGTGGGCTGCTGTCCGGGACGGAGTGTCAGCAACCTCAGTTGGCCAGTTCCGCCCGGCTACGGCGCAAGTCCCAGTGTCCGGGGGCGGCATGGCGGCGCATGCTCTTGGCCGTGGCAATAGCATGAAGCCTGGCCGCCGCCCGCTCATCGAGGATGGGTTCGGTGGCGGGAGCTGCTGCGGCAACGGTCACGGCCGGCGGTTGAGCTCCGGCAGGGCACAGGTCCGTCACCAAACCGGTCCCGGCGCACTCCCGGACCGCGGCGATCCCCGCAGCGACGGCCGCTTTGTCATTGAAGGCCTGCGAGACCGCCATCACCGCCCCGTCCACGCCCAGAAGCCTGAACCTGAACTTGGACTGGGGATCAAGGAAAACTTCGAACTTGCCCGCCATGGCGCACTTCCTTCCGGTTGTGAGCGGTCTTCCGGACGGCATCTCCGCCGATGGTCCGGCCAGCGCGTGGCCGCGCCTGTCCCGCAAAAGGTGGACGTGCTTGCCAGGCAGTCCTCGAATGCTGTCCCAAAAGTCTGGCTGTCCGGGCTGTACGCCCACAAGGCACTGAAGGTAAACCCTGTGTAAATTGAGCTGCCCCGCGCCAGGCCCGAAACGAACAAGCGGCGGCCACCCGCAAAGGTGTCCCGCCGCCGTCGTAATTCCCTACGAACCGTCAGTCGTTGATGAGGTCGTTCACCACGATGGTCTGGTCCCTGTCCGGGCCCACGCCAATGGCGGAGAAACGCGTTCCCGACAGCTTCTCCAGCGCCAGGACGTAGTTGCGTGCGTTCTCCGGCAGGTCTGCCAGGGTGCGGGCAGCCGTGATGTCCTCGGTCCAGCCGTCGAAGTACTCGAAGATGGGCTTGGCGTGGTGGAACTCGGTCTGCGTCATCGGCATCTCGTCGTGCCGGACGCCGTCAACGTCGTAGGCCACGCACACCGGGATCTGTTCGATGCCGGTGAGGACGTCCAGCTTGGTGACGAAGTAATCCGTGAAGCCGTTGACGCGGGACGCGTGGCGGGCCAGGACGGCGTCGTACCAGCCGCAGCGGCGGGGGCGCCCCGTGTTGACGCCGAACTCGCCGCCGGTCTTCTGCAGGTAAACGCCCATCTCATCAAACAGTTCGGTGGGGAACGGGCCTGCACCCACGCGGGTGGTGTAGGCCTTGATGATGCCGATGGAGCGGGAAATGCGGGTAGGGCCGATGCCCGAGCCCACAGATGCGCCGCCCGCGGTGGGGTTCGAGGAGGTGACGAACGGGTACGTGCCGTGGTCGACGTCGAGGAAGGTTGCCTGTCCGCCTTCCATCAGCACTACCTTGCCCTCGTCCAGGGCAGTGTTCAGCACCAGGGTGCTGTCGATGACCAGCGGGCGGAGCCGCTCGGCGAAGGACAGGAAGTATTCGACGATCTCATCGACCACAACGCTGCGGCGGTTGTAGATCTTGACCAGGACCTCGTTCTTCTGGTGCAGCGAGCCCTCCACCTTCTGGCGAAGGATGGACTCGTCGAAGACGTCCTGGACGCGGATGCCCAGGCGGGCCACCTTGTCCATGTAGGCGGGGCCGATGCCACGACCGGTGGTGCCGATGGCGCGCTTGCCCAGGAAGCGTTCGGTGACTTTGTCCAGGACCTGGTGGTACGGGGCCACGAGGTGGGCGTTTGCGGAGACGCGAAGCTTGGACGTATCCGCGCCGCGTGCCTGCAGGCCTTCGATTTCCTGGAAGAGGGCCTCAAGGTTGACCACGCAGCCGTTGCCAATGATAGGGACTGCGTTGGGGCTAAGAATGCCTGCCGGAAGCAGCTTGAGTTCGTACTTTTCACCGCCTACGACGACGGTGTGCCCGGCGTTGTTGCCGCCGTTGGGTTTGACGACATAGTCAACACGGCCGCCCAGAAGATCTGTGGCCTTGCCTTTTCCTTCGTCGCCCCACTGGGCTCCTACGATCACAATTGCTGGCATGGGATCCTCCCCCATTCGTTCGGGCCGGCCGGGCGCCACAGCGTGGCGGTCCTGGTTCAGCGCCGTTCATGAGAATGCCCCGAGTGGACCGGCTCCCGCCGTTCCGCAGGCGGATTGGCGAACGCGTTGGCCCCGGGGCCCTTACCACCCAAGTTTAGCCGATAGTGCACTTTGACCACTCGCTGGGACGTCCCGGTGCTTTACGCGCGGTAAAGAACCGGGACGTCCCGTCCTGCTGCGGTTACTCGTCGTCGGCCTCGCCCGCCGGGCGGGAGGTCTGCTCGGCGAGGGTGTCCCAGAAGGAGGTATCGGCGTCGGCTATTGAACCGTCCGCGATGGCGGCGGCGGTGGACGTCAGCGTGGTGACGGTCTGCTTGATCAGGTAGCCGTTGCTGCGTTGCCCCAGCGCGTAGCCGTCGAGGTAGTGGTCCGACATGCCGCGCATCTCAAAGAGCAGGGTGGCGATGCCGTATTCCACCGAGATGCCGTTGCGGCTGATGGTCTCGGCGCTGCCGCCCTGGTACTTGCCGAGGTGGCCCCAGCCGGTGGAGTCGACGTTGTCGAAGACGACGGCGCCAAGCTGCTTGGACTTTTCGACGACGGCGGGATCGGCGTTGGGGGTGGTGGGGTACAGGATGGACCCGGAGACGAGTTTGCCGTCGCGCTCTGCCCGGGTGCCCTGGTGGTGCAGGTCGATCATGTAGTCGACCCGGTATTTGCGCATCACGTTGTTGTGCAGGGCCTGGGTTTCCGGCTGGATCTTGGCTATGTGGTCCCGGTTCAGGTCCACGCCCTTGGCGTTGAAGCGGGTCATGTTGCGGTCACCCTTGGCGATGTAGTCCTCCAGGGAGAAGTCGACGTCACCCATGGCGCCGTCCGCGTTGAGCATCGGAACCACCAGGATGTTCACGCCTTTGAGGATGTCCGCCGATTTTCCGGTGCCCAGGTGCTTGACGAACTCCAGTGCTCCCTCTGTGGTCAGCTGCTCATTGCCGTGCTGCTGGGTCAGGTAGAGGATGGTGGGCTTGGCCGGGTCGGAGATGTACTTGACCAGGTGGATATCGCGGCCCTTGACCGTTTTGCCGATGACCTCAAGTTCCATGGCCGGCTGCTTGGCGTCCTGGTCCTTCAGGAACGACACCATCTGGTCATAGGTGGCCAGCTTCGAGGTGGTGATCTGGCCGTTGCCACCGTAGTTGGGGCCCTCCCCCACAGCGATGGCTGGAGCGGGAGCGGCGACAACCGCCAGTGCAAGGGCCCCTGAAACGGCAAGGGTCCTAAAAGTAGCCAGGGATTTCTTCACGTGCGTTACCTCTTTCGAGTGCATTGAGTGCGTCCAGCGGCCATGTCCCCCATTGCGCGCTGTGACAACAGCCAATCAAGCTGATTGAAACCTGTCAATGGAATCGACAAATCCTGGGAAACCTATGACTGCTTGCTTTAGCGCAAAGCAAGTCAGATCGTGAAACCGACTTGCCCCACCTTTGGCGGGTGGGCTTGAGTGGAAGTGACCCATCCGGAGCGGCTGAGAGACCTGGCTCAGTGACGCCGCAGCAACCTGTACAGCAGGGAGGTCTCCCTGCCCCGAAGGTGCTACTGCCAGGACCGATGGAAAGGAACTCCACCGTGCCCCAGAACACCGACCACATCCGCGCCACCCACGCAGGCTCATTGCCGCGGACGCCGGAACTCATCGCTGCGAACGCCGCCAAGGAGGCTGACGGGATCACGCCGGAGTTCCTGGAACTCCTCGAAGCCTCCGTGGTTGACGTCGTCCAGCGCCAAAAAGACCTTGGCATCGACATTCCCAACGACGGAGAGTACGGCCACACGATGGCCAGCTCTGTTGACTACGGGGCGTGGTGGAACTACTCCTTCGCGCGGCTCGGCGGTTTGGAGCCGACCGATGTGGACCGCTGGGCAGACTCCGAGGTCCGGCGTTCGTCGCCCGGGAACGTCGTCCTCACCTCCTTCCCTGACCGGCGGGACCGCCAGCAGTTCAACGACGCCTACAACGACCCGTCGTCGGGAATCCTGGCCCACCGGAAGAGCGTCGCCCAGCCCAGGATTGCCGGCCCCTTGACCTACACCGGCCAGGACCTCGTGGCCTCGGACGTCACCAACCTGAAGACGGGACTCGCCAAAGCAGGGCTGACGGAGGGCTTCATAGCGTCCCTCTCCCCCGGCTCATGCGCACGGGTGGCCAACGGGTATTACAAGTCCGACGAGGAACTCGTCTACGCCTGCGCCGACGCCATGCGGGAGGAATACAAGGCCATCATCGACGCCGGCCTGACCGTCCAGCTCGACGACCCGTCCCTTGCCGAAAGCTGGGACCAGATCAATCCAGAACCGGCGCTGGAGGACTACCTGAAGTTCATCCAGCTGCGGGTTGAGGCCACCAACTGGGCGCTGCGGGACCTCCCTCAGGAGCAGATCCGGCTGCACGTGTGCTGGGGCTCCTGGCACGGCCCGCACACCACGGACATCCCCTTCGCAGACATCCTCGGCTCCGTCCTGCAGGTCAACGCCGGCGCATACTCCTTCGAGGCAGCAAACGTCCGGCACGAACATGAGTGGCGGGTCTGGGAGGACACGAAACTCCCCGAGGGCAAGGTGATCATTCCGGGCGTCGTCTCCCACGCCACCAACGTGGTGGAGCACCCGGACCTGGTGGCGGACAGGATTGTGCGTTTCGCTGATGTAGTCGGCCGGGAAAATGTCATCGCCTCCACCGACTGCGGCCTGGGCGGGCGCGTCCACCCGCAGATCGCCTACGCAAAACTGGAAGCTCTGGGCGAAGGTGCGCGCCGGGCCACGAAGCGGCTCTGGTAGCCCGCCGCCGCAGAAACACCGGAAGGACGAAACCCCGGGTGTGCATCCGGTCACCGGAATACGCGCAACCGGCGTTTCGCTTCCCGAGGCTTGCTAAACTGGGGAAGGCCGGGTTGACCGGCCCACCCCAAACACACCGCCGATGTAGAGTTGCGCCTTCACGCGCCCTCCTCCGCAGGCGGAGGCACCGCCAATCCCCGCAGGAGACCCAGCACCATATGACCGCCCTTGCACCAGAATCCCTTCACGAACAGCTCCTGAACCGCCGCTACGAGCCCAGCGTCGCCGCCGTCAACGAGCTGTGCGATTCCCTGCAGGACACCAAGCCGGGCACGGTGGTGCCTTACGTCGACCCCATGCACGACGTTGATGAATGCCGCATCATCAGCCTGTTCTCCAACATCGGTGAGGCGGACGGCTCCGGCTTCATCACCGCCGGCGACCAGGACGCTGCCACCCGCATGCTCGGTATCCAGTGGAAGCTGGGGCTGCGGCCCGAGTACGTCATGCCGTGGAACGTCCACCCCTGGCACGTCCCGGGCGAACCGAACGGCAAGTTCACCCCGGACCAGATCCAGGCCGGCCTCAAGCCGCTGCTCAAGTTCCTCGCCCTCGTCCCGCGCGCTTCAGTCATCGTGGCGCACGGCACCGAAGCCAACCGGCTGGCCAACGCACTCCTGAAGACCGAGGTGCCGCTGCTGTGGCGTCGCGGCCTGAAGACCTACAAAGTGCGCTCCCTCAGCGGCCGCGCCTTCGCCGGTTCCCCTGCGCGCCAGGAGGAGTACCTCCAGGACATGCGCGTGGCCTATGCAGATGCCATGGCCCGCACAGGGCTGCAGAAAGCGGTCTAATCCTCCAAGGAGTACGACGGCGGGCGGTCACCTTTCCCAAAGAAAGGTGACCGCCCGCCGTCGTTCCCCACCCGCTCCCTAACCTCGCAAGCTCGGCCAGGGAACCCTGCGCGCGTGGGCCCATATGAAGGGGCCTCCGCCGCCGAGGGTTCCCTGGCTGAGCGCAGCGAAGCTAGGGAGGCGGTGGGGATCTATTTGCCCTCGATGGCCGCCTTGGCCGCGGGGTCGGAATCGTTGAGGAACTTCTCGATCCGCTCCGGTTCGTCGGCTTCACCGATGGCCGAAGAGGCCCGCCCCAGCGAGTAGAGCGCCCGCAGGAACCCGCGGTTGGGCTCGTGCTCCCAGGGAATGGGGCCCACGCCGCGCCAGCCGTTGCGGCGCAGCGAGTCCAGCCCGCGATGGTAGCCAACGCGGGCGTAGGCGTAGGAATCTATGGTGCGTCCCTCCGCCCAGGCCTCCTCGGCAAGGATGGCCCACAGCAGTGACGACGTGGGGTTCTTCGCCACGAGGTCAACGGCTTCCTGGCCGAGCGCCAGGTGCTGGTAGATCTCGGATTCTGCCGGCAGGAGCGTTGGCTCCGGCCCCATCAGGTTCCTGCGGAACTCATCCGACATTTAGAAAGTCTTTCCGGCTGAACCGAGCTGCTTGGTGGCTTCCACAACGCGGGCAGCGAGGCCGGCTTCGGCGGAGGCGCCCCAGACGCGGGGATCGTAGGTCTTCTTGTTGCCCACTTCGCCGTCCACCTTCAGGACGCCGTCGTAGTTGCGGAACATGTGGTCCGCCACCGGGCGGGTGTAGGCGTACTGGGTATCCGTGTCGATGTTCATCTTGATGGTGCCGTAGGACACGGCGTCGGCGATCTCCTGGTCCGAGGAGCCGGAGCCGCCGTGGAACACGAGGTCGAACGGGCTGTCCTTGCCGATCTTCGCGCCAACCTGCGCCTGGATGTCCTTGAGGATCTCCGGGCGGAGCTTAACGCCACCGGGCTTGTAGACACCGTGGACGTTGCCGAAGGTCAGGGCCGTGATGTAGCGGCCGTTCTCGCCGGAGCCCAGGGCTTCAATGGTGGCCAGGGCGTCCTCGACGGTGGTGTACAGCTTCTCGTTGATCTCGTTCTCGACGCCGTCTTCCTCGCCACCCACGGTGCCGATTTCAACTTCGAGGATCATCTTGGCAGCCGCCGTGCGGGCCAGCAGCTCGCGGGCGATGCGCAGGTTGTCCTGGAGGGTTTCGGCGGAGCCGTCCCACATATGGGAGTTGAAGATCGGGTTGCGGCCGGCTTTGACCTCGGCCTCGGAGGCTGCGAGCAGGGGCAGGACGAAGCCATCCAGCTTGTCCTTGGGGCAGTGGTCCGTGTGCAGGGCGATGTTGACGCCGTAGTTCTTGGCCACTTCACGGGCGAAGGCCGCGAAGCCCAGGGAACCGGCCACCATGTCCTTGGTGGAGGCGCCGGACCAGTAGGCGGCACCGCCGGTAGAGACCTGGACGATGCCGTCGGACTCAGCCTCGGCGAAGCCGCGCAGGGCCGCGTTCAGCGTCTGCGAGGACGTGACGTTCACTGCCGGGAAAGCGAATCCGCCCGCCTTCGCACGGTCGATCATTTCGGAGTAGATCTCTGGGGTTGCAATGGGCATGCTGACTCCTCTGCTGAGTTTCGTCTGTGGGTTGGAAGACCCTCAAGTAGACCGCTTACGGCTAGGCACCATCCTAGCGATATCCGCCACACCGCCGAGTTTCTGGTCGGCAGTCGGTAACACTGGCTGACGGGTCGCCGCAGTCAGCCCTGGACGTGCTGGTTGAAGACGTGGCGGCGGACCCACGCGTGCATGGCGATCGCTGCGGCGGAGGCGGCGTTGATGGAACGGGTGGAACCAAACTGTTCGATGGACAGCGTGGCTTCGGCAGCTTCATGGACCTCCGGCGTCAGGCCCGGGCCTTCCTGCCCGAACACCAGCACGCAGTCGCGGGGCAGCTCATAGGTCTCCAGCGGCACAGAGTCCGGGAAGATGTCGATGCCGATGATCGCCAGCCCCTCCCCTTGCGCCCACTGGACGAAATCCTCCACCGTGGGATGGTGGCGGACGTGCTGGTAGCGGTCGGTGACCATGGCTCCGCGCCGGTTCCACCGCCGTCGCCCGATGATGTGCACCTCTTTGGCGAGGAACGCGTTGGCGGTGCGCACCACTGTGCCGATGTTGAGGTCGTGCTGCCAGTTTTCGATGGCCACATGGAAGTTGTGCCGCCGCGAATCCAGTTCCGCCACGATCGCCTCGTGCTTCCAGTAGCGGTATTTGTCCAGCACGTTGCGCCGGTCGCCGTCCGCCAGCAGGTCAGGATCCCAGTGGTCACCTTCGGGCAGTTCGCCTTCCCAGGGCCCGACGCCGACCTCCGCCCTGGGTGCCCCGGCTTCCGTTGCGTCGGCTTCTTCGGGCGAGTGGTGCGGCGCGTCTGACATCCCGGGCGTTTGGTTCACCCCTCAACACTAGACTGGACCATTGGGCAATCATCACGGCCCTTCATCACAGGCGTCGACACTCGGAGGCAGGCATGGCAGAAGCGGACAAGGTCAAGGACGCACCGGCGGTGTACCGCAGCGGCCAGGACATTGAGTGCTGGCTGACAGACATGGACGGTGTCCTGGTCCACGAAAACCAGGCGGTGCCGGGCGCCGCTGAGCTCATCCAGCGATGGGTGGACACGTCCAAGCGCTTCCTGGTCCTGACCAACAACTCGATCTTCACGCCCCGCGACCTTGCGGCCCGGCTGCGTGCGTCCGGCCTGGAGATCCCCGAAGAGAACATCTGGACGTCGGCGCTGGCCACGGCCCAGTTCCTGAAGGACCAGGTGCAGGGCTCAGGGTCCGGCAACCGCGCGTACACCATCGGCGAAGCAGGACTGACGACGGCGCTGCACGAGGCCGGCTTCATCCTCACCGACCAGGATCCGGACTTCGTTGTGCTGGGCGAGACGCGCACCTATTCCTTCGAAGCGATCACCATGGCCATCCGCCTCATCCTCGCCGGTGCCCGCTTCATCGCCACCAACCCGGACGCCACGGGCCCGTCCAAGGACGGTCCCATGCCGGCCACGGGAGCCATCGCGGCGCTGATCACCAAAGCCACGGGACGGGAACCCTACATTGTGGGCAAGCCCAACCCGATGATGTTCCGCTCGGCCATGAACCAGATCGACGCCCATTCCGAAACCACGGCAATGATTGGCGACCGGATGGACACGGACATCATCGCCGGTATGGAAGCCGGGCTGCACACCGTCCTGGTACTGACCGGCATCACGCAGCGGGACGAGATCGCTTCCTACCCCTTCCGGCCCAACCAGGTCCTGAACTCTGTGGCGGACCTGAAGAACCAGCTCTAGAACACTGTCACCCGGGAGCCGCCGGCCGGCAGCGGGAATTGCTCGTCCAGCAGTCCGTCCAGCAGCGGCCGGTAGATGTGCGGGTTCCACTGCGGGCTGGCGTGCGCGGGTGCGGCTCCGGTGGTCTGGAGTCCGGTGGAGACCATGTTGTCCTTGAACGCCACCGCCCACGCTTCCACCGCTGATTCGTAGCGCACGGTGCGGTCTTTGGGGTTGCCCAGGTAGGCCATCTTCGCGGTCCCGATCTTCCCTGCAAAGCGGGTCCCGTCGAAGTGGTAGATGTAGGCGGATTCCGTCTGGATCAGCACGCTTGACGGTGCGATGGGCGAGAGCTGCTCCAGGGTCTGGTCGAGGATCTGGCGCCAGCTGCGCTCGTCCTTGTGGATGACCCGTTCGCCCAGCTCGTAGCCGCCACGGAGGGTGGACGGGAACCGGAAGCCGCGCTCGTAAAGGAACACCACGCCGTCGAACCAGCTCTGGTCCAGGACGTCGTGCTTGCTGTACGGGCTGGAGTCCAGCACCACGAACTGGACCTGCACGCCGTGGATCTCCAGGAGCCGGGCCGCCACCTGCGTGGCCACCATGCCGCCGAAACTGTGCCCGTAGAAGAACAGCTTCCCGATCTTCTGCTCACGGACGTACTCGATGACGGCGATCACGATGTCGTCGATGTCCAGGCCCTGGTTGGAATACCCGACGGCGGCGAGCCGGGCCCGCTTGTTCAAGGAACCACGGAGGGAGTTCAGGATCCACTGGGCCTCCTCCCAGCTGGTCTTGTATCCCGGGAACAGGAACCAACTGGCGTCCGGGTAGTAGGCGTCGGCAAAGTCGTCCGGAACGGGCAGGATCTTGTCCGTCCGGCGCTGCGACTGCACCTCCCTGGTCAGCAGCATGTCCGCGGCAAGTACCCCGGAAGCACCCGTCGCGGTAAAGAAGCTGCGCCGGGAAAAACGTTTGAGGGCAGCGGCTTGTGACAGCAGCCGGGCTGCGGTTGCCCCGCCCCGGCCCTGCGGATCAACCTTCCCCTCATACGGCACGCCTCTACCGTAGGCACAACTGAAGAGTCCGCCGCAAGAAGCCTTGCATAACCATTCAGTGACTGCCCTGCGCCGGGCCGGCCCTCAGCTGGCGGCCTGGCCCTCCGCTGCCGGGAAGGGAGCCTCCGGATCCTGTTGGCGGCGGCCGAGCTCGCGTCCGATGTCCTTGTAGCGCCCCAGGAGGTCCGAGCCGGGGAAGGCCCCGGGGTGGTCCAGCAGGGCAAAGAGGGTATCGCTGGCGGCGAGGAGTTCCTGTTCTGAGTAGTCCATCAGTTGCCGGCCGAACAACTCCTCAAGCGCGGCGTCCGGCGCTACCTGGTGCCCCTCGCCGAAGGGCCTGCCATGGTGTGGGTGGCTGGCGTCGTCGTCGACGATATGCAGTGGCTGCACCTGCTGGGCAGGCTCGGCACCGGCCAGGCGTGCGCCCGACAGCCTGTCGTGTGAACCCGTGAGGTGAAGCGAAACACCCGAGCCGTAGATGCCCGGCAGGGTGTTGGCGTCCATCGTGTTCAGGTCACTGCGAAGTCCGGCCAACGCACTGGATTCGACCAGTGCGGCCTGCGAAAGGTCGACGCGGATGTGGGCACGGATGCCCATGCGCCGGACGCGCCGGATGATGTGGACAAGGTCCGGCCGGGAATCGTGGGTGAGGCTTCCGCGGACGTCGATCCTGACGATATCAGCGGGGACGTCGAGGTTGACGAGCGCATTAAGAGAGCGGTCCATAGGTACTCCAAAAGAGGTTCTATGGCCGACGGCTCAACCTCGGCCAGCGTATCCCCGATGGTGTGCAGGCACAACCTGCGTTCCAGGGCCCGCTTCAGCGCCTCCTCAGGCTGCCCGCCCGGGCGGCCTGCCTAGGCGGACTGTTCAGGCCTGCGGCTGCCGGGTTCCTGGTAGAACGTACGCGTGCCGGTGCCGCCGACGGAATCAACCAGCGATTTAGCGATATCCCGCAACTTTGTATTGCTGTTACTGGAAGCCTCGGTGAGGATCCTGACGGCCGCTTCCTGGCTGCACCGGTTCTGCGCCATCACGATTCCGATGGCGATATCGATGATGGTGCGCGATTCCAGGGTTGCCCGGAGGTTCGCTGCGCTGTCCGTATGGAGGGAGAAGCGCACGGCCAGCCGCAGGGCCTGGGAAATCTCCCTCGTGTAGCCGCGGGCCTTCGCGGTGGCCCGCTCGTCGAATTTGTGCGGGACATCCGAGTACAGGTTGAGTGCCGCCTTCGCGTCGCCCTGCAGGTTGAAGGGCAGCGACAACACGGAACGCAGCCCATAGGAAGCCACAGCTGAGGCATACTCCGGGCCCCACCGGTCTTCATCAAACAGGTCCGGGACGTGGATTTCCCGTTCTTCCTGGGCCGCGGTCAGGCAGGGACCCTGGGACAGCGAATACTGGATTTCATCCACTTCCCGGGCGGAGTCGCTGCTCCAGCCGATCGTGGCGGCCTTCCTGTCACGAAGCAGAGTGATGCCGCACAGTGCATCATCGCCCAGCCCGGCTACCTGGTGCGCCGAGAAACGCGCGAGCTCATTGAGGAACTCTTCAAAATCCGAGCTGTCCAGGATCAGGTCCTGGACAGTCTCAGTGACGCTCAAAGGCTGGTCCGAAGTGGGCATGGGCAGGTCTCCAAGGGGTACATAAGGGGCTTAGGAGAATATTAGGTCAGCGGCCGGTCCGGACCAAGTGAGTTGGCCCGATCGCTTCGGCGCTACCCCTCCCCATCCCCGCCCGGCCAGCCAGCCGGCGCCAGCCCGGGCTGCGGGCCGGGCCGGCGGTTGGGACCTAGTCGAGGCCCAGTTCGTCCTTGCCGAACGCGAAGAGGTAAGGCACTCCGGTTTCGGCTTCGATCTTTTCCTTGGCGCCGGTGTCGCGGTCCACGATCACTGCCACGGCCACAACGTTGCCGCCGGCTTTGCGGACGCCCTCGACGGCGGTCAGTGCGGATCCGCCGGTGGTGGACGTATCCTCGAGGACCAGCACGTTCCGGCCCTCCACCGAGGGGCCTTCCACCTGGCGTCCCATGCCGTAGGACTTCTGGGCCTTGCGGACCACAAAGGCGTCCACGGTGCGGCCGGCGTCCACCGCAGCGTGCATGACGGCGGTGCCCACGGGGTCGGCCCCCATGGTCAGGCCACCTGCGCACTCAAAGCCGATGCCGGCGTCGTCCGCCATCTTCAGCATGACCTGGCCCACCAGCTTGGACGCCTCGTGGTGCAGGGTGATGCGGCGAAGGTCGATGTAGTAGTCCGCCTCCGCGCCGCTGGAGAGGATGACCTTGCCGCGGACCACGGCAAGTTCGTTGATGAGTTCGAGCAGTCGGGCGCGGGCGGCTGCAGAGTCCACTGCAGTCTCACTGGGGGAAGTCATGGGTTCCAGTTTAGTGGGGCCAGGCCGGTGCGGTTGCTTGAGCAGGGTTGCCGCCGCTGGCTAGTGTGGACCACATGCGCGAACTCCAGGCCACCATCATTGAAGAAATGGGCGTGCAGCCCCGGATCGACCCCGCAGGGGAGGTGCGCAAACGCGTCACATTCCTCAAGGATTACCTCAAAGCCACAGGTACCAAGGGCTTTGTTCTGGGAATCTCAGGAGGTCTCGATTCTTCGCTGGCCGGAAAGCTGGCACAGCAGGCAGTCGAAGAGCTCGAGGCGGAAGGCGTCGAAGCCAACTTCGTGGCCGTCCGCCTGCCCTACGGCGTGCAGCACGATGAGGAAGATGCCCAGGCCGCCCTGGACTTCATCAAGGCCAAGACCGAGTGGACCTTCAACATTTCCGCGGCCGTGGACGGCTTCGAGGACGAGTTCAAAAAGACCGCCGGCTCTGAGATCTCCGACTTCCACAAGGGCAACACGAAGGCCCGCACCCGGATGATCGCCCAGTATGCGCTGGCCGGGGAATTCAATTACCTGGTGATCGGCACGGACCACGGGGCGGAATCCGTCACCGGGTTCTTCACCAAGTATGGCGACGGCGGCGCGGACATCCTGCCCCTGTTCGGTTTGAACAAGCGGCAGAACCGGGCCCTGCTGGCCGAGCTCGGCGCCCCGGCACGCGTCTGGGAAAAGGTGCCCACCGCCGACCTGCTGGACGACCGGCCGGGCCGCACGGATGAGGACGAGCTGGGCCTCAGCTACGACCAGATTGACGACTACCTCGAAGGCCGCGAGGTTCCCGACGCCGTCGCCGAATCCATCGAGCAGAAGTACCTGCGCACGCGCCACAAGCGCACAGTCCCCGTCACCGTCTTTGATACGTGGTGGAAGGGCGAAGGCCCGGTAGAGCCCCGCGCCGGACTGTAGCGGCGCCCCCGCTGATCTTCCCCTGCTTGCGGGGATCACGACGGCGCGCCTCCCCACAAAGCCGGCGCGCCGTCGTCGTACGTGGGCAAAGCCGGGGAGACTCAGCGGGCCGCGGCACCTTCTCCCCCGCCCAGCTGCTGGGTGATCCGGTGGGCCTCCGCCATAAGGAGGCCGCCCAGCTCTTCCTGCCGCTCGGGCTTGAAGCGCGTCTCAATGCCTGTCAGGGACAGCGCCCAGGCAGGCTTGCCGGACCTGTCGAACACCGCTGCGCCCATCCCCCAGCTGCCTTCAAGGACCAGACCGGGGTTCACTGAGTAGCCGGTCAGCCTGGTGCGTTCAAGGTTCTCCCGGACGATGCCGGCGGTGTGCCCGGCCGCGAAGGTTCCCGCGTGGGCCCCCCAGTCCGTCAGGATCCCTTCCCGTTCCCCCTCGGGAAGGAAAGCCATGATGGCTGTTCCCGCGGACGCCACCCCCAAGGGAAACCGCACGCCCTCGTGCAGCACGAAGGAACGGACCGGGAAACTGCCTTCCTCCCGCAACAGGCAGACCGTTTCCATGCCGCGGCGGATGGAGAAGAAAGCGCTCTCACCCGTGGCTTCGGCCAACCGCCGGAGGCTGGGCCGGGCGATGTCCTCCATGGGGAACCTGGCGGAGGCCACTGAACCCAGCAGCAGCATTTCTGGGCCCAGCACCCAGTTGCCGTTAGCGGGATCATGGTCCAGCAGGCCCTCGGCAGCCATGGATGACAGGAGCCTGTGCACCGTGGGCCGGGTGAGTCCCGATTCGCGGACAATACCGGCCAGCGGCATGCCCCCGGTGCTGCGGCCAACCAGCCGCAGCAGGCTTGCGAGGCGGCTGACCACCTGGGCGCCCTGCACGGGAGAATTGCTCATTAATGTCCCATTCGTCCATATTGTGGATACTTTCTTATTCTTCGTCCACAGTATAGAACGCAGGCTGAAATCGGTGATTTTCCGCCTTGACGGGCCTGAGACGAGGACCGTAGTCTCCATACCCAGAAGCTGAGTCCACAAAGTGGACTGACCATCTCGATGAGGAGACACACCCATGAGCAAAATCCAGGACTCCGCGGCAGCCGCCCTGGAAGGCGCCCTGCAGGACGGCATCACCCTCGCCGTTGGCGGCTTCGGGCTCAGCGGCATTCCGGCAGACCTGATCGAAGCCGTCCGTGACTCCGGCGTGCAGAACCTCACCGTGGTCTCCAACAACATGGGCGTGGACGGCAAGGGCCTGGGCATCCTCATCGAAGCCGGGCAGGTCCACAAGGTGATTGCCTCCTACGTGGGGGAAAACAAGCTCTTCGCCGAGCAGTACCTTGCCGGAAAGCTGGAGGTTGAATTCACGCCCCAGGGCACCCTGGCGGAGCGGCTCCGGGCCGGAGGAGCGGGCATCCCGGCGTTCTACACGAAGACCGGTGTGGGCACGTTGGTAGCGGAAGGAAAGCCGCTGGAAGTATTCGACGGCGAAACGTACGTCCGCGAGCGCGCCATCGTTGCCGATGTGGCACTTGTCCACGCCCACACCGCCGACACGGACGGCAACCTCGTCTACCGCTACACGGCCCGGAATTTCAATCCCGTGGTGGCTACGGCCGGCAAGCTGACCATCGCCGAAGCTGAAGTGATCGTGCAGCCCGGAGAAGTGGATCCCAACCATGTGGTCACCCCGGGTGTCTTCGTCCAGCGCCTGGTGCAGGCAACCAATCGCGTGAAGGACATCGAGCAGCGGACGGTGCGGCCGCGCACCGGCCTTGTGTCCGCCTGACCGGCGCCGGCACCCGCAGCAACCGCCCGCAACTCAATGGCCCGTAACTCAATGGAGAGCACACAACAATGAACACCGCGCAGATTCAAGACGAGGATGTCCGCCAGAAGGGCTTGGCCCGGATGGCGGAAAGTCTCGCGGGATGGACGCAGAAGTGGTTCCCGGACGCCTACATCTTTGCCCTCGCCGGCGTCGTCCTGGTCGCCATTGCCGCCCTGGCCATCGGGGCTTCCCCCAAGGCCGTGGTGGACTCCTTCGGCAACGGGTTCTGGGACCTCACCGCCTTCACCCTGCAGATGGCCATGGTGGTGCTCACCGGCTATGTGGTGGCCACGTCCCCGCCCGTTGCCCGGCTGATCAACCGCCTGGCCGTCATTCCAGGATCCGCCCGTGCGGCGGTGAGCTTCGTGGCCGTCATGTCCATGTCCGTCTCGTTCATCAACTGGGGCTTGAGCCTGATCTTCGGCGGCCTCCTGGCCCGGGCCATCGCCCGGCGTTCGGACCTCACGGTCGACTACCGCGCCCTCGGTGCGGCCGCTTTCATGGGACTGGGTGCAGTGTGGGCTCTGGGGCTGTCCTCCTCGGCCGCGCAACTGCAGGCAACAAAGGCGTCGATTCCGCCGGCGCTGCTGCAGATCACCGGGGTCCTGGACTTCGGCACCACCATCTTCACGTGGCAGTCACTGCTGACGCTGGTGATCCTCATGCTCCTCACCACCGTGATCGCGCACTTCTCGGCTCCCACGGGAAAAGCCATCCGGACGGCCGAGGATATGGGCGTGGACCTGGACGACGAACCCGAGGCTCCCGCCGAAAAATCGCGACCGGGTGAATGGCTCGAGTACAGCCGGATCCTGCCCATCATCGCCGGTGTTCTGACCCTGGGATGGCTGGTCTCCCAACTGCTCACGCTGCCCATCCTCACCGTGGTCAGCTCGCTGAACGGCTACCTGCTGGTGTTCCTGATGCTGGGCCTGGTGCTGCACGGTACTCCCCGGAAGTTCCTGCAGGCGGTCACCAAGGCCGTGCCCGCCACCGCCGGCATCCTGGTCCAGTTCCCGCTCTACGCAGCCATGGCCGCCATCCTCACGAAGGCCGCCGGGGCTGACGGGCTCACCGTCTCGGAGCACCTGGCCCACTTCTTCACAAGCATCGGCAGCAACGGCGCATTCGCGGTGGTCATCGCGCTCTACACGGCCTTCCTGGGCATGTTCGTTCCGTCCGGCGGTGGCAAGTGGCTGGTGGAGGCGCCGTACGTGATGCAGTCCGCCACGGACGTCAACATGAACCTGGGCTGGACGGTGCAGATCTACAACATGGCCGAGGCCCTGCCCAACCTCATCAACCCCTTCTTCATGCTGCCCCTGCTGGCCGTGCTGGGGCTGCGCGCCCGGGACCTGGTGGGCTTCACCTTCCAGCAGTTCCTGTTCCACCTGCCGGTGGTCCTGCTGCTGGCCTGGCTGCTGGGAATGACCTTCGAGTTTGTTCCGCCGGTCATTCCCAAATAGCCGTCCCCGGGCGGCACCCCCAAACAACCGACAAGACACTGAGAATCGAGAAAACCATGGCCTGGACCAGGGATGAAATGGCTGCGATCGCGGCAGAGGAACTGAACGACGGCGACTACGTCAACCTGGGCATCGGCATCCCCACGCTGGTGGCCAACAACCTGCCCGACGGCGTGCGGGTGGTCCTGCAGAGCGAGAACGGACTCCTGGGCATGGGGCCCTTCCCCTATGAGGGCGAGGAGGACGCGGACCTCATCAACGCCGGCAAGCAGACCGTCACGGTGCTTCCCGGCGGCAGTATCTTCGACTCCGCCACGTCGTTTGGCATGATCCGCGGCGGCCACGTGAAGGTGGCTATTCTCGGCGCCATGCAGGTCTCCGGCAACGGCGACCTGGCCAACTGGACCATCCCGGGCAAGATGGTCAAGGGCATGGGCGGGGCCATGGACCTGGTGGCCGGGACGCCCCGGGTTGTGGTCCTCACTGAGCACAACGCCAAGGACGGCACGGCGAAGATCGTCCGCGAATGCACGCTCCCCCTGACCGGCCTCAGCTGCGTGGACCGGATCATCAGCGACCTTGCGGTCTTCGACCTGGTGAAGGACGGCGAAGGAACGGGCGACGGCGGGCGGCAGCTCACGCTGACCCGGCTGGCGCCGGGGGTCACCGTGGAGGACATCAGAGAGAAAACGGACGCGGATTTCGAAGTCCGGCTTGAGAACGAGGAAGTGGCGGCATGAGCCTGAAGGAACAGTTTGGCAAAGATGTCCTGATCACCGGGTGGGGCCACAGCAGGTTCGGAAAGCTCACCGATGACACCCTGGAATCACTGATCGTGCAGGTGGCCACCGATGCCAGCGCGGGTGTTGAGCCCGGACAGATCGATGAAATCTATGTGGGCCAGTTCAACTCCGGCATGATGCCGCTGGCGTTCCCGTCGTCGCTGGCTTTGCAGGTTTCCCCGGAACTGGCCAATGTCCCGTCCACCCGCGTGGAAAACGCGTGCGCCTCGGGTTCGGCAGCGTTCCAGCAGGGCACTAAGTCGCTGCTGGCGGGCACCGCCAAAACCGTCCTGGTGATCGGCGCCGAAAAGATGACCCACGCCGGGGCTGACGTGGTGGGCGCGGGCCTGCTCGGCGCCGATTACGACATGGCAGGCAAGGCCTCGACTACCGGCTTCACCGGGCTGTTCGCCGACGTGGCGAAGCACTACGCCAAGCGCTACGACCCGGCCGGGAACCTCGGGGATGTGCTGGGCAGCATCGCCGCCAAGAACCACCGCAACGGCGTGGACAACCCCTACGCCCAGCTCCGGAAGGACCTCGGCGAAAAGTTCTGCCAGACCGTCTCGGACAAGAACCCCATGGTGGCGGACCCGCTGCGCCGCACGGACTGTTCCCCCGTCTCGGACGGAGCGGCCGCCGTCGTGCTCTCCACCTCCCCCACGGCAGGCGCCAACCCTGCCGTGCGGCTCGCCGGGTTTGGCCAGGCCAACGATTTCTTCCCGGCCGCGCGCCGCGACCCCACGGCCTTCGAAGCCACCAGGGTCTCGTGGCAGCGCGCCCTGGCGATGGCCGGCGTCGGGATCGAAAGCCTGGACCTGGCCGAAGTCCACGACTGCTTCACCATCGCCGAACTGCTCATGTACGAGGCCATGGGACTGACCGAACCCGGCCAGGGTGCCCGCGCGCTCGAGGAAGGGTGGGTGTTCAAGGACGGGAAGCTGCCGGTCAACGTCTCCGGCGGCCTGAAGTCCAAGGGACACCCCGTGGGTGCCACCGGCGTCTCGCAGCACGTGCTCGCGGCCATGCAGCTGACCGGCACCGCCGGCGACATGCAGCTCGCGGCACCGCGCCGGGCAGCGATCCAGAACATGGGGGGCGTGGGCATCGCCAACTACGTCAGCATCCTCGAGGCCGTCTGAGCTGAGTGGCCGCTGAATCTCCCCGGCTTCCGAGCCCGACGGCGGCGCGTCGCACCGAGAGTGCGGCGCGCCGTCGTCGTTATCCGGCAAAGATGGGCAAACTCGGCGGTTCGGCAACCCGATAGCTTAGCCCCGGCTCCGGATCAGGGCGGCGATCTCCGCAAAGCCCAGCCGTTCGGCGTTCTGCAGCGCAGTCCGGCCCTCCGGGTCCCGGATACCCGGGTCCCCACCGGCCTCCAGCAGCAACCGCACCACTTCCTGCTGCCGGGGACCGCCATTGTTCAGGAGGATGGCTTCCTGCATGGCCGTCCAGCCCAGGTTGTTCACGTGGTTGACGGGTACGCCGGCGGCAACCAGGATCTTCACCGTCTCCACATGCCCATGCTCGCTGGCCGGAATCAGGGCAGTCCCGCCGTAGCGGTTGATGCTGGAAACGTCCGCGCCGGCCCCCAGGGTCAGCTGCAGTACCTCGTTGAAGCCTTCGGCGCCGGCATAGAGGAAGGCCGAGTCCTGGATTGAGTCCTTGGCATTGACGTTGCCGCCCCGGCCCACCAGGTCGCGGACCAGCGCCACGTTGTTGGCCTTGGCGGCAGCAATCAGTTCCTGGTCCAGTGCCGCCTGGGCTTCGGCGGGGAGTGTTGCCGGGGTGGCCGCCGGCCCTGAAGCAGGAGGGTCGGTTTCGGCGTCGACGGTTCCGCTGGGGACCGAAGTGCTGGGTGAAGGGGCGGCCGACGCCGGTCCGCCGGATGGTGCCGGAGCAGGGCTTTGGCACGCCGTCAGGGTGAGGGCCAGGGCACCGACGGCCAGCAAGCCCTGGGCACCTAAGCCAGTGCGCCTCATACGGGCAGCCTACTTTCCGGCGGGGGCGCCCGCGATGGCTGCAGCTCCGGCGGTGGCGCAGGCCTCGTCCAGGGCGCCGTCCGATGCACCGCCAACCCCGACGCCGGCCACTGAAACCCCATTGACCTTGAGCGGGATGCCGCCGGCCAGGAACAGGGTGCCGGGGAGGTCTGCAATGGACGGACCGTTGCCGTTGATCCGCTTGGCCAGCTCACTGGTGGGCGTACCAAACGCGGCTGCGGTGTAGGCCTTCTGCTTGGCGGCTTCGATGGTGTGCTCCGCTGCATTGTCTCCGCGGAGGAGTGCCTGCACTGTGCCGAACCGGTCCACCACGGCAACGGTGACGAACGGGAGCTTGTCCGCCTGGCACTTGGCCAGGGCGGCGTTCACGGCAGCGGCGGAGGCCCCCACGGAGATGCGGTTCTGCTGGACGACAGTTTCCGGCGCAGGCTGGACGTCCACGGCCGGAACGGCCGCCGGCGCAGGAACTGTTCCTGCGTTGGCCGCGGCCGTGACTCCGGCGGTGAGGACCAGGGCACCGGCTGCGGCGGCGGCAAGGGCTGTGCGGGACTTCTTCATGGTGGCTCCTTGGGTTAGGCAGGCGATCGCTGCGAACACGTCAATCCTTCCGGCCAGCGCCCCGCCTGCCATCGGGCCCTTGTATGGTCCCTGCTGCGACCAAAGGACAGCCGCATCAGCCAAATGGATGAGAGACCCGGCCTGCCCGCCGGCAATAGCATGGAAGGGCAGCGATCCCCCACCAGACCGGAAATTCCATGACAGCCCCAGGCCCCGACCAGTCCGCGAGTCCTGCCCGGCTGCCCCGGCTGGGCAGCATCGACACCGCGGTCCATGCGGGATTCGCCGTCCTCCTGGTGGCGTCGACCGTTCGGTACGTCATGCGCCACCCGCCCGCGGACAACGTGCTGGTCCTGTGCCTCGCCGCGGCAGCTTCCCTGCTCTACGCGGGCGTTGCGGTGCTTGCCCGGCGCGGGCTGCCTGGACTGGCGTGGATGTCCGCCCTGGTGGCCGTCTGGGCGGTGCTGGTGATCGCAGCACCCAGCTTTGCCTGGTGCTCCTTCGCCCTGTTCTTCCTCTGCCGTGCCGCGATCAGCGGTGTTGCCGCCTACGTTGCCGCGGGCATCATTGCCGTTGCCACGGCGGCCGGGCTCTTCAGGCTCAGCGGGGGCACGGACCTGGCCATGCTGCTGGGCCCCCTGGCCGTGGGGGTGATGCTGACCCTCATCCATGACCGGATCCGCAACGACGCCGAGGAGCAGCGGCGGCTGCACGCCGAGGTGTCCACCGCGCAGGGGCAGCTGGCCGCGAGCGAACGGCGGGCGGGCACCATTGCCGAGCGGGAGCGGGTTTCCCGCGAAATCCACGACACCGTAACCCAGGGCCTGGCCAGCAGCCTGCTGTTGCTTGAGGCCGCCGGGCGCACCTGGCCCGCGCCTGCCGCCCACGCGGACCTGCGGCAGGCCACTTCACTGCTGCGGGACAACCTGGCCGAAACCCGAAGCCTGGTCCATGACCTTGCCTCCCCCGGACTCGAAGGCTCGCCCCTGCAGGAGGCCCTGCTGACGGCCGCCCGCCGCTACATTCCCGACGCCCGGCTCCTCGTCACCGGCGAACTCCGGCCGGTGGCGGCAGACATCCGGCACACCCTGCTGCGCGTGGTCCAAAGTGCAGCGTCCAACGTGCGGCTCCATGCCTCCGCAACCACAACCACCGTGACCCTCGGGTTCCTGCCGGACGCCGTCACCCTGGACGTGTACGACGACGGCGCCGGCTTTGATCCGGCGGCGGCAGCACCGCCGTCGGACGCCGGAGGCTACGGCCTGCGGGCCATGCGGCAGCGCGTGGAACAGCTTGGCGGGACGTTCTCGGTGGAAAGCGCCCCGGGCGAGGGCACCATCGTGGCGGCGCAACTCCCCGCTGGCCCGTCAGATGCCTCAACGGAAGGAAGCCAGGCATGAGTGCCATTACCGTACTCCTGGTGGATGACCACCTGGTGGTCCGGACCGGGCTGCGCGCCCTGCTGGGCACCCAGCCGGACATCGACGTGGTGGCTGACGCCGCGTCCGGCGAGGAAGCCCTGGAGCTGGTGCGGGAGCTCTCGCCCGGCGTCGTGGTCATGGACCTCGCCATGGGCGGCGGCATGGACGGCATCGAAGCCATCCGGCGCATCCGCAGGATCAACAGCAGGCAGGCCATCCTGGTGTTCACTACCTACGATTCGGACGCGGACATTGTGCGTGCCGTGGACGCCGGCGCCATGGGTTACCTGCTGAAGGACGCCGCGCCGGAGGAGATCTTCTCGGCTGTCCGCGGGGCGGTACAGGGCAGGAGCGTGATGAGCCCGCCGGTGGCTTCGCGGCTCTTCCAGCAACTCCGCAATCCGGAGGAGATCCTCACTCCACGCGAGGCGGAGCTGCTGAGCCTGCTCACCCAGGGGCTCAGCAACCGCGAACTCGGCCAACGCCTTTTCATCTCGGAAGCCACCGTCAAAACCCACCTGGCCCACATCTATTCGAAGCTGGGAGTGGAAACCCGGGCCGCCGCTGTTGCCACCGCCATCCGCCGTGAGGGCATGCGCTGACGCGGGTTTTGTGGCGTTTACCCTTGCCAACAGGGCGTTTAGCCCCGTACGTTGGGATTGCGGGGGACGTTCTTCGCACACCCCGGGCTGAAATCCGGGGAGAGAATCAGAGTTACATGAAGGAATGCAGCCATGGCAACAGGCACAGTTAAATGGTTCAACGCCGAAAAGGGTTTTGGCTTCATTGCCCCCGATGACGGGTCCGCTGACGTTTTCGCACACTACTCGGCAATCGCCAGCAGCGGTTACCGCTCACTGGACGAGAACCAGAAGGTCGAATTCGACGTGACCCAGGGCCCCAAGGGTCCGCAGGCAGAGAACATCCGCCCGCTCTAAGTCTTACGGCCGGCCCGGTTTCCCGGGCCA
Organism: Pseudarthrobacter sp. 1G09; assembly: GCF_050038305.1. Taxonomy (NCBI): domain Bacteria; kingdom Bacillati; phylum Actinomycetota; class Actinomycetes; order Micrococcales; family Micrococcaceae; genus Pseudarthrobacter; species Pseudarthrobacter sp. 1G09. Next base: position 807,206 of record NZ_CP188306.1, on the reverse strand, counting down.
GCCCCGGCAGCGGCCCCGCCAACCTCGTGTTGGCGGGGCCGCTGTTTTAGTTGTGCCTTCCGGCGGCCCCACCCCCGACGTCCGGTGCTTTGGGGATAATTGACCCATGACCGGCAAGGAAGAGGACAGGGATCCCTGGGAAGAGTTCGACAGGCTCGGTCCCGCAATGCCGGACCGTGTCCCCGGCCAGCCCGGTGGCGAGCCCCACGGCTTCGGTTTCCGCACCGGCGTGCGCAGCGCCCGCGTCGCTGTCGGCTTTGCTGTCTACGCCCTGGCCCTGGGCACCATCCTGGTCCTGACCGGCTGCGTGTTCTTCGTTGCCCGCCAGCAATGGCTGCTGGCAGGACTCATGGTCCTGATTGAGGCCGTCTTCGTCTTTTCGTTTACCCGGCTGATGGCCCAGGCGCGCCACCGCCGCACCCGCTGACCGCCCGTGAGTCCCTTGGCGGTTTCCTTTCTTGATTTCCCTTGACCTTGACGCTGCGTCAACCCCTACGCTCAAAGCATGGAAGCAACCGGGGAGGACAGGGCCAGCGGCTGGCCCATCCAGGACGTGGCCAGAATGGCTGGAACCACCAGCCGTACCCTCCGCCACTACGACGACATTGGGCTGCTGAAGCCCACCAGTGTGGGCAGCAACGGCTACCGCTACTACGACGGCGGAGCCCTCCTGCAGCTGCAGCGGATCCTGCTCCTTCGGGAGCTGGGCCTGGGCCTGCCGGCCATCGCCGACGTCTTCCAGCACCAGACGGAACCTGTCCGGGCGCTGACCCGGCACCTTGAGTGGCTGGGCCAGGAACAGGAACGCCTGGCCCGGCAAGTCCGGTCCGTCCGCCAGACCATCGAAACAGTGCAACAAGGAGGAGAGCTCGTGGCAGAGAAGATGTTTGATGGCTTCGACCATACGCAATACAAAGATGAAGTTGAAGAGCGGTGGGGAAAGGACGCCTACGCGAAGGGCGACTCGTGGTGGCGGGGCATGGACGAGGCCGAAAAGCGGGAGTGGAAGTCCCGCTCCGAAGGACTGGGCCGGGATTGGCTGGCAGCAGCAGGCTCCGGGGTGGCCCCAGACGGCGACGAAGCCCAGGACTTGGCCGCCCGGCATGTGGCCTGGCTCCGCTCCATCCCGGGAACACCAGCGGCCGAGGCCGGCGGGGACATCAAAGGCTACGTCACCGGCCTGGCGGACATGTACGTGGCAGATCCACGGTTCGCCGCCAACTACGGGGGCGGGGCCGGCGCCACCTTTGTTCGGGACGCTCTGCGGACCTACGCGGACCGGAACCTGTAGCAGTTCCGCGGGCGGCCTAGGTGAATGCCTGGATTCCCGTAACGGCCCTTCCAACCAGCAACGAGTTGATCTCGTAAGTGCCCTCGTACGTGTACAGGATCTCGGCGTCAGCGAAAAGTTTGGCCATCTCATGGTCGGTGGTGATTCCGTTGCCGCCCAGCAGCGAGCGACCCATCGCCACCGAGGCCCTGGCAAGCCTGGTGGTGGTGGCCTTGGCCATGGCCGCCTGAGCCATCTCCAGCAGCCCGTCTTCCTGGAGCCGGGCCAGCTGCACCATCAGGGCCAATGAAGAGGCAGCGTTCCCAAGGATGTCCGCGAGCTGCTGCTGGACCAGCTGGAAACCCGCCAGTTCCCTGCCGAACTGGCGGCGGTCCAGCGTGTAGCTGCGGGCCACATCGAAGGCAGCGAACTGGATACCGGCGGCCTGCCAGCCCACCCAGGCCCGGGAGTCCCGGAGCAACGCGTTGGCCGAGGCGAAGCTTGATGCCCCGGGAAGGAGGTTGGCCGCCGGCAGGCGCACGTCCTCGAGCTTGATATCGGCATTCTGCATGATCCGCAAGCCGATCTTGTGTTCAATCCTGATGGCGGAGTAGCCGGGCCGGTCCGTCTCCACGAGGAAGCATTTAAGCTGCCCGTCTGCCGTGTCCCGGGCCCAGACCAGGGCGACGTCGGCAACGGTCCCGCTGCCGATCCAGCGTTTGGCGCCGTTGAGGACCCACTCGCCGCCGTCCCGCCGGGCGGTTGTTTCGAGCCCGCGGGAGATGTCTGAGCCGTGGCCGGGCTCCGTGAGGGCGAAAGCTCCCAGTTGCGCAAAGGTCCTCAGTCCGGGGAGCCACCGCCGCTTCTGTTCATCGGATCCCAAGTGGTGGATGGTGCCAACGATGAGTTCGTTATGGATTCCGGCCAGTGCGGAGAGCGATACGTCGGCCCTGGCCAGTTCCACGTACATGAGGCCTTTGAACAGGGCGGAGCTGCCGTCCAGCTGCAACTCCCCCAGCCCGCGGGCGCCCATCCCGGCCACTACATCGCGCGGGAACTCTTCCCGGTTCCAGTAGCCGATGGAGGCCTGCCTGACGGTGGTCTGCAGGTAGTTCCGGATGTCCGCGTACCTGGCCTGTTCCGTGGGCGGAAGGAGCCGCACAATGTGCAGGAGGTCCGCGTCCGGATAGGGAATCTCCGCCGGGCCGTCATGGGAGTGTCCGGGCATAACGCCTCCCTTCCAAACGGTTGGATGTCCTAGTATATTCACAGGATTTCCGGAAAGGGGCTGGCTATGGGCACACCGTTATCCCGGGATCCGATCGCCGAGGCCCGGCGGAACTGGGAGGACCACGGCTGGTCCGATGTCGCAGCACCCATGGCCGCCATCACGGCGATTATGCGGACCCAGCAGATCCTCCTGGCCAGGATCGAATCCGCCCTCAAGCCCTTTGGCCTGACGTTTGCCCGTTACGAACTGCTGGCCCTCTTGAGTTTCGCCCGGAAGGGTGCCCTGCCGATGAATAAGGCAAGCGCCCTGCTTCAGGTCCACCCGACGTCGGTCACCAATGCCGTGGACCGGTTGGAGCGCGCGGGCCTGGTGGCCCGCTCACCGCACCCCACCGACGGCCGCACCACCCTGGTGGGGCTCACCCCGGAAGGCCTTACTGTGGCTCAGCGTTCGACGGCGGCCCTCAACAGCCAGGTTTTCAACAAGCCGGGATTTACGCCAGAGGATGTGGACGAGCTGATCCGGATCCTGGGCGACTTCCGCAGGGGCTCGGGTGACTTCGAGGACAGTCCCTGACTGCTGTCAGCGGCTTACCTTGGCCCGCTTCATCCGGCGGACCACCAGCCAGGCCAGGGTGATGGCGAGGGCGGCGTAGACGGCGTAGTTCAGGTACTTCGAGTAGCCCTCAATCAGGTGGTACTGCGTTCCCAGCAGGTACCCAAACCCAATCAGCGCTCCGTTCCACAGTGCGCTGCCAGCCAGGGTAAAGGCGGAAAAGGTGACGAGCGGCATCGCGGCGGCCCCGGCAGGAAGCGAGATCAGGCTGCGGACGCCGGGCAGGAGCCTGCCAAAAAAGATCGAGGACTTACCGTGCCGGGTGAACCAGCCTGCAGCCTTTTCGAAGTCCTCACGATCTACCAGTGGCAGCTTCGACAGGCCGCGGATGGACCGTTCCAGCCCCAGCTTGGCGCCGAGCCAGTACAGGAGAAGCGCTCCGAGGTAGGCACCCAGCGTACTGGTGACGAGGATGAGCCCCAGGTTCAAGGAGCCCTGCTTGGCCAGATATCCGGCCAGCGGAAGGATCACTTCGCTGGGAATGGGCGGGACTACGGTTTCGGCGAGGGTGAAGGCGCCAACGCCCCATTCACCAAGGTTTTCTATCACCTGGGCCGCTGCACCCACCAGGCCGCCCAGGCCCTCCGCTGCACCCGTTCCATCTGCCGCTGTTGCCCACATAGGCTGCTCCCCCGATTTCCACTGCGTTCCGCGAACGTATCCCTGCTGGTCCTGTCTACCGTACGGACCTGAACGCCCGCTGGCAGCGCGGCGGGCGCTACGTCCCCTGGGATTTTCCGGCCGCCGGGCGGGCCCGGATGTGCATGCGCTCGCCCTGGGAGCCGAACAGGCTCAGGAACTCCACGGCCTGGCCGTCGGCCCGGCCGAACCAGTGCGGCACCCGGGTATCGAACTCCACTGCTTCGCCCGCCCCCAGGACCAGGTCCCGGGCGCCCAGGACCATCCGCAGCTTGCCGTTCAGCACGTAAAGCCATTCGTAGCCCTCGTGGACCTGCGGGTTGGGTTCCTCCACCGGCCCGGCGGGAACGATGTGCTTGTAGGCCTGGATGCCGCCGGGCTTGCGGGTGAGCGGAATGATGGTCATGCCGTACGCAGTGATGGGCCTCAGGTGGACGCGGGGGTCACCCGTGGCCGGGGCGCCGACCAACTCGTCGAGGGGTACCTGGTAGGCCTGCGCGAGAGGAAGCAGGAGTTCGAGGTTGGGCCGCCGCTGGCCCGATTCGAGCCTGGAAAGCGTGCTGACGGAGATACCGGTGGCGGCTGCGAGCGCCGTCAGCGTGACGTCCCTGCGCAGGCGTAAAGCCTTCAGCCGCGGGCCAACGGCGGCGAGGACGTCGTCGAGGTTTTCATCCATCCGAAAATTTTGCCATACCGGCAAAATACTTTGCCAGAACTTCGGAGCGGGAAAGACGATGGATGCATGACTGAACAGAACTCCTTTTACGATGTGCTGGTGGTTGGCGGCGGGGCCGCCGGCCTGAGCGCTGCGCTGATGCTGGGCCGGACCCGGCGGCGGGTGGCGGTGGTGGACAGCGGTGAGCCCCGCAATGCCCCGGCGCACGGCGTGCACGGATTCCTGTCACGCGACGGGATCAGCCCGGCAGAACTCCTCGCCACTGCCCGCGACCAGGCGCGGCGCTATGGCGCGGACATCATCAACGGCACGGTGGTGGCTGCGGGAGGCGGCGTGGAGCAGGGCTTCGAGGCAACGCTCGACGACGGCAGGCGGCTTCGCGGGCGACGGCTCCTGATCACCACGGGCCTGGTAGACGAACTGCCGGAAATCCCGGGCCTGCGCGAGCGTTGGGGCCGGGACGTGCTGCACTGTCCGTTCTGCCATGGCTGGGAAGTCCGGGACCAGTCCATCGGCATAGTGGGCACCGGCCCGTGGTCTGTGCACCAGGCCCTGCTGTTCCGGCAATGGAGCAGCAACATCACCCTGTGCCTCAATGACGTGGTGGAGCCCTCCGGAGACGAACTCGAGCAATTGGCGGCCCGCGGCGTCAAGGTGGTTCCCGGCGCCGTCGAGACCGTCCGGGTCCACGGCGATGCCCTCAAGGCCGTGGTGCTGGCGGGCGGCCCGGAGGTGGCCGTGGACGCCGTCGCGGTGGGTACCCGGGTGCACGCCCGCCTTGACGCGTTCAGCGGCCTTGGCCTGGCGGCGGTTCCGCATCCAATGGGCATCGGGGACTACCTGGAAACCGATGCCGAAGGCGCAACGACGGTGCCCGGTGTCTGGGCCGCCGGCAACGTCACGGACATGAGGGCACAGGTCCTGGCATCCGCCGCTGCAGCGTCGTGGACCGCCGTGATGATCAACAACTCCCTGATGGCCGAGGAGATGGACCGCGACCTCGCCGCCTACCGGGAGTCACTGGCCGTCACCGGTGCTTGAACTCCGGTTCGCGCTTTTCCGTGAACGCCGCCATGCCTTCCTTCTGGTCCTCGGTGGCGAACAGGGAGTGGAAGAGCCGGCGCTCGAACACGACCCCCTGGGCCAGCCCGGTTTCGAAGGCGGCGTTCACGGCCTCCTTGGCAGCCATCGCCACCGGCTTTGACTTGCCGGCAATAACTTCGGCGGCTTTGAGGGCCTCGGCCACCACGTCCTCGGCGGGTACCACGCGGGACACCAGGCCGGACCGCTCGGCCTCCTCGGCCCCAATGAACCGCCCGGTGAGGATCAGGTCCATGGCCTTGGCCTTGCCCACAGCGCGGGTAAGCCGCTGCGAGCCGCCCATGCCGGGAAGGACTCCGAGGTTGATTTCGGGTTGGCCGAACTTGGCATTGTCACCGGCGATGAGGAGATCGCACATCATGGCCAGTTCGCAGCCGCCACCCAGGGCAAAGCCGGATACAGCAGCAATGGTGGGGATACGGAGCCGGGTGAAGTCCTCCCAGCCGCGGAACCAGTCCGCGGCGTACATGTCCATGTAGCCCTGGGCGGCCATCTCCTTGATGTCCGCGCCGGCCGCGAAGGCCTTCCCGGAGCCGGTGATCACCACGGCGCCGGTTCCGGGGTCGGCGTCCATGGCGCTGACGGCGTCCACCAGTTCCTCCATGGTGGCTTTATTCAGTGCATTCAGCGCTTGGGGCCGGTTAAGCGTCACCAGCCCCACCCTGCCGCGCTGTTCCACCAGGATGTTGGCGTACTCCGTCATTCAGGACTCCCGTCGTCGTGCGCTGTTGCGGTCTTGTGCGGCGCCGTGCCGGACTTTTCGCGGATGTCGTTGATGATCGCGGAAAAGTCCTGGCCGGCGCCGCCTTCCGCGGCAAACGTACCGTAGATTTCTGCGGCAAGCGGGCCCATCCGGCCGGCCACCCCGGTGCTGTGCAGGGCGTTGAGGGCAAGGTTGAGGTCCTTGGCCATCAGCGCGCCGGCGAATCCCGGCTGGTAATCGCGGTTGGCCGGGCTGGTGGGAACCGGGCCGGGCACCGGGCAGTTGGTGGTCAGGGCCCAGCATTGCCCGGACGCGGCGGAGGCGACATCGAACAGCGCCTGGTGGCTCAGCCCCAGCTTCTCGCCGAGGACAAAGGCCTCGCTGACGGCGATCATTGAGACGCCCAGGATCAGGTTGTTGCAAACCTTCGCCGCCTGGCCGGCCCCGTGGGCTCCGCAGTGGACGATGCGCTTGCCCATGACGTCGAGGAGCGGCCTGACGGCGTGGAAGTCGTCCTCTTCACCGCCCACCATGAAGGTGAGCGTTCCGGCCTCCGCGCCCACCACGCCGCCGGACACGGGAGCATCCACGGACCGGTGCCCGGCGTCGAGCGCCAGCTGCGCCGCCTCCCTGGCTTCGTCGACGTTGATGGTGGAGCAATCCAGGAACATGGTTCCGGGTGCTGCCAGGGCCAGCAGGCCCGGCTGGCCACCGGTACCGCGGTAGGCCTCCAGGACGTGCCGGCCGCTGGGGAACATAGTGAGCACCACGTCCGCGTCCGGCACGGCCTCGGCAACACTTCCGACCACCGGCACGCCGGCGGAGCGGGCCGCGTCCAGGGCCGCCGGCACCACGTCGTACCCGGCCACCCGGTGCCCGGCCCTGACCAGGTTCACCGCCATCGGTCCGCCCATGTGGCCGAGCCCCAGGAACGCCACGGTGTAGGTGTCAGGCATTGTCCGCCTCCTCTTGTTGTGCCGCCTCCGGCCCATGCTCCGGACCTGCTCCGAGGTCCAGTTCCCTGCTGCCGAGCGGCCTGAAAAAGCGTTCAACCTGCTCCGGCGATACCTCCGCCAGGGTGGGCGGCTTCCAGTGCGGGGTGCGGTCCTTGTCCACCACCTGCGCCCGGATGCCTTCGCGGAAATCGGGTGCCGCCAGAAACCGCAGGCCCACCCGGTACTCCTGCTCCAGCGCCCGGTCCAGCGGCATCCCCGCGACGCGCCGCAGCGACGCCAGGGTGACCTTGACGGAGGTGGGGGACTTCGCCTCGATGGTGTCCGCGGCGTGTGACGCATCGGCGCTGCCGTCTCCGGTCCAGGCCCGCAGCCGCCCCACGATCGCCTCCGCGTCTGCGGAGTCGTAGCAGCTGTCGATCCACTGCCGCTGCCCGGCAAGTCCGGACGGCGGCGGGTCCACGGCAAAGCGTCCGACGGCGTCTTCCGGGGTTTCGTTTTCCAGCGCTGCCGTGAGTTCGTCGAGCCTGACGGACGGAACGTAGTGGTCCGCCAGGCCAAGGAACAGTGCGTCCGCACCGTCGAGGTGGGCGCCGGTGAGGGCTGCATGGGTTCCCGCCTCCCCTGGTGCGCCGGCCAGCAAAAGCGTCCCGCCGACGTCGGGCGCAAACCCAATGGTTGTCTCCGGCATGCCGGTCCTGGTCCGCTCGGTGACCACGCGGACCGAGCCGTGTGCCGAGATTCCCACGCCGCCACCCAACACCAGCCCGTCCATCAGCGCGACGTAGGGCTTCGGGTACCGGGAGATCAGGTAATTCAGCCGGTACTCGGCCTGCCAGAAGTCCGCGGTATCGTCTCCGCCGCGGAGAATGTCGCGGTAGATCGCCACGATATCTCCCCCGGCGCACAAACCCCGGCCGCCGGCGCCCTGCACCAGGACCGTGCTGACGCTGCCGTCCTCCGCCCATTCGGTGAGCTGCCGCAGCAGTGCCTCCACCATCCCGGCGGTGAGTGCGTTGACCGCCTTGGGCCGGTTGAGCGTTGCCACCGCCAGCCGGCCGCGCCGGGTGAAGAGCACTTCCGCTGCAGGAGCGGCCGTTTCCGTCATCAGCTTCCTTCCGGCATCACGAAGCTGGCTCCGTGGCGTATTCCCGAGGGCCACCGTGTGGTGACCGTTTTGGTCTTGGTGTAGAAGCGGAAGGCGTCCGCGCCGTGCTGGTTGAGGTCCCCGAATCCGGAGGCCTTCCAGCCGCCGAACGTGTAATAGGCCAACGGCACCGGAATGGGGACATTGACCCCCACCATGCCCACATCCACCCTGGTAGCGAAGTCCCGGGCGGAGTCGCCGTCACGCGTGAAGATGGCCACGCCGTTGCCGAACGGATTATCGGTACAGAGCCGGAGAGCGTCGTCGTAGGTGGCGGCGCGGACAACGCTGAGTACCGGGCCGAAGATTTCGTTGCGGTAGATGGCCATGTCCGGGGTGACGTGGTCGAAGAGCGTCGGGCCCACCCAGAAGCCGCCGGGGTAGCCGTCGACGGTAAGGCCTCGTCCGTCGGCGAGGAGGGTGGCGCCATCCTCCACGCCGGAACTGACAAGCCCCTCGATGCGGTCCTTCGCGGCTGCGGACACCACTGGCCCGAAGTCCGAGTCTCGGTCCAGGCTGTGGCCTACCGTAAGCTTCCGGACGCGTTCGTCCAGCCGGGCCACCAGCCGGTTGGCAGTGTCCTCCCCCACCGGCACGGCCACGGAAATAGCCATGCAGCGCTCGCCTGCCGAGCCGTAGCCTGAACCGATGAGGGCATCCGCCGCCTGGTCCATGTCGGCATCCGGCATCACCACCATGTGGTTCTTGGCCCCGCCGAAGCACTGGGCCCGCTTTCCATGGGCGGCCGCCGTGGCGTAGATGTACTGGGCGATGGGTGTGGAGCCCACGAAACCGACTGCTTTCACGCGGGGATCCTCAAGGAGGGCGTCCACGGCTTCCTTGTCCCCGTTCACCACGCTGAAGACACCATCAGGAACACCCGCTTCGGAGAACAGTTCCGCGAGCCGCAGCGGCACCGAGGGGTCCCGTTCCGAGGGTTTAAGCACGAAGGCGTTGCCGGCGGCGAGGGCAGGGCCGGACTTCCAGAGCGGGATCATCGCAGGAAAGTTGAAGGGGGTGATCCCGGCGACGACGCCCAGCGGCTGCCGCAGCGAGTGGATGTCGATCCCCTGGCCGGCGTCGCTGGAGAACTCGCCTTTGAGCAGGTGAGGCGCTCCGGCGGCAAACTCCACCACCTCCAGGCCGCGTTGGACGTCACCGATGGAGTCGGCCAGGGTCTTGCCGTGTTCAGACGACAGCAGCCTGGCCAGTTCGTCCATGTTCCGGTTCACCAGGTCTACGAACTTCAGCAGGATCCGGCCCCGCCGCTGGGGGTTCAGTGCCGCCCATTCCGGCTGCGCCTCCGCGGCGGCAGCCACCGCGGACTGCACTTCGTCCCGGTCCGCGAGCGGCAGGCGTGCCTGCACGTCGCCGGTGCACGGGTCAAAAACGTCACCAAACCGTCCGGAGGTTCCGCCGGTGTGGCGGCCGCCGATGTAGTGGGTAAGCTCGCGCACCATGGCTGGATGCCCCTTCGCATGTGATCCGGCTGTTAGTGACCCAGGTCATTGTGGTTGCGAATATACTCGGACTTCCTACTAAATTCCATCGCGCCTGCCGGGGCTCTTCGCTGTGCTCCGCTGTACCGGGCTGACCGCCGCGCAGGCTTTACCGGCGGCTTTACCTGCGGTGCGGCAGCCACGGTAAGTTAGGAGGCGTGAAGATAGCTACCTGGAATGTGAACTCGCTCCGTGCCCGCGCCGACCGTGTTGAAGCCTGGCTCCAGCGCAGCGACTGCGACGTCCTGGCCATCCAGGAAACGAAGTGCAAGGACGACAACTTTCCCTGGGAGCTCTTCGAACGCATGGGCTACGAGGTGGCCCACTTCGGCGTGAACCAGTGGAACGGTGTAGCCATCGCCTCCCGGGTGGGGCTGGAGGACGTGGAGCGCACGTTCCTGGACCAGCCGGCCTTCGGTAAGGCGGGCAAGGACCCCGTGCAGGAAGCCCGCGCCATGGCCGCCACCTGCGGCGGCGTCCGGATCTGGAGCCTTTACATCCCCAACGGCCGCTCCCTGGATGACGAACACATGCCCTACAAGCTCAAGTGGCTCGAGAGCCTGAAGACCCACGCCCAGGGCCTGGTGACGGAAAATCCCGAGGCCCAGGTGGCACTGATGGGTGACTGGAACATCGCCCCCTTCGACGACGACGTCTGGGACATCGACCTCTTCGTCAACAATCGGTACACCCACGTCAGCCCGCCCGAGCGTGCCGCCTTCCACGCCTTCGAGACGGCCGGCTTCACCGACGTCGTCCGGCCGTACACCCCCGGCCCCGGCGTCTACACCTACTGGGACTACACCCAGCTGCGCTTCCCCAAGAAGGAAGGCATGCGGATCGACTTCGTCCTGGCCTCGAAGGCTTTGGCCGCCCGGGTCACCGGCGCCTCCATCGACCGGGAAGAGCGCAAAGGCAAGGGCGCATCGGACCACGCCCCCGTCCTGGTGGAACTGGCGGACTGATGACAACGCCCTGGACCCAGCCAAGGAGACCGCAGTGACGGGCAACCTCTACCGGGGCCAGGCAGGCCTGCCGTTTTCCTCCACCCTCCGCGTTTACGAGCCCTTGGACGCCTTCCCGCAGGAACAGCGAAAAGCCATCCAGGCGGCCGGGGCGCGCACTGCCTCACGTGCCGCCGTCGAAAACGCCGAACTCCTCGCCTCGCTGGGACGCATCACCCGCCCCGGCGGTGATCCGTTTCCCACCGGCCGCACCGATCTGGTGCGGGTCACCGCAGCCCCAGCCGCCCAGCCCGGGGGGACCGCTGACGGCGGCCCGGAGTCCGAGCCTGACCTTTTGTACTGCCCCAGCCAGCTGGTGCTCCGTGCCGGGCTGGCCGCGAATGCACTGATGGAAGGGATCCACGGCCCGCTCGCGGAACTGCTGATCCCCGAAGAACAGCGGGACAGGCACCAGGAACGCATCGACCTGGTCAAGGCGCGGGACGGTTCCACCCGGGTCCACACCAGGGCGTCCACGTGGGGCATCCCCTTCAGCTGGTTTTCGCTGTTCATGGAGTCGGACCACAAGGACGTAGTGGAGGCCGCCGGCCGGATCGTCACCGTCCGGGTGTGGGCGTCGATTACCGATGCGCTGGAACGCGCCCGTTACGCCGTCGCCAACCTTGCGCTGGCCGCCCCGGACCTCGACATGCTGGATGACCTTGCGCAGCTGACCGAATGGCTGGAGCAGTTCCATGTGGAATCGATGATTGAACTGGACTACGGATCCGTGGCGGACAAGGTCTACCCGGACGATTCCCCCACGGACATCAGGCTCGGCATCGAATGCCTTGCTGAGGGCGATATGACCGGCGCGGCTGCGGCCTACCGGCGCCTGGCCTCGCGCTGGATCCCCATCCGGCAGTTGGCCCGCGCCTCCTGAGTTCCTGCGCCCATACCCGTCCGGGCGTTCCGGCCGGGGACCGGTCAAGGCAGGGGCGGCGCCGTGGTCCTTCGGACCATCAGTTCGTGGGGCGCGACGGCGGACTGCACCGCGCCTTCCTGCCCGTCCAGTTCATCGAGAAGCATCTTGGTGGCCAGCTCCGCCTGCTCGTCCGGCCGCTGCCCCACGGTGGTCAGGCCCATGGCTTCGGCGAAGTCGTGGTTGTCGATGCCCACTACTGACAGGTCCGCCGGTACGTTGACGCCAAGGCGGGCGGCCTCAAAGATGACGCCCATGGCCATCTCGTCCGAAGCGCAGAAGATTGCAGTGGGTTTGGCCTCGGACCCGGACCACAGCCGCCGGAAGGCTTCCTGCCCGCTGCGGACCGTGAAATCTCCCCATTGGTCCCATTCCGGGCGGATCTTCAGGCCGGCGGCCGTCATCACGTCCCTGAAGGCAAGGATGCGGACCCGGGGAACATCGAAATTCAAGTCCGTTTCGTCGTCCCCATGGAGGAGGGCGATGTCCCGGTGGCCGAGGTCGATCAGATGCCGGACAGCTGTGGACGCAGCCGCGTAATCATCGATGCCGATGTAGGCGCACTCCTCGACGTGGCCACCCACCACCACCAGGGGGATGTCGATTTTTTGCAGGTGGTCCAGCTCTTCCGGGGTCAGCGCCATGCAAAGGACCAGCAGGGCGTCGATCTGCTTGTAGACCATGGTCTTGCTGAAGAGCCGTTCCCGGTTGCTGCCGTGGCCGCCCAGGTTGAACAGCGAGAGGTTGTACTGCCGGGCATGGAGTTCCCGGTCGGCCCCCTCGATGGCCTTGGAAAAGAACCATCGGCTCACGAACGGGGCCAGCACACCGATGGTTTTGGTCCTCCCTGTGGCGAGCCCCGAGGCCGAGGACGACGCCACGTAACCGAGGTTTCCTGCGACTTCCAGGATCTTCTCTCGGGTGGCCGGCGAGACCCTGGGAAGGCCCCGTACGGCCCGGGACACCGTGGCAGTTGATACACCGGCTGCGGCGGCAACGTCCTCGATACTGACACCGTTATGGCCGCCCCGCTGGGATCTCTCTGTTGTGCGTGCCACGGTGTCCCCTCAATAACTCCTTGCAGCGTAAGGCTGTCCGCCCTGCGTTACCCCCAAGACTTCGTATTTTCGCATTCTGCGTGGATGCGGTGTTAACCGCGCAGGACATAGGCCGTTCTGTGGCCGGCTACCTGCGGCCCGGAAGTTTCCTGCGGAGGCGGATCATGCCGTAGAGCGCCAGGAGGGTTGCCAGCAAGCCCAAGGCCCAGCCCAGGGCGGGTTGCGCTGTCACTTCCATCCAGACGGTGACCACCAGCAGGACCAGGGCCCAGAAGCCGAGGAACCCGATGATGATGTCGAAGTCTTCGCCCGAACGGACGCGGCGGCGGGTGCTTCCCGCTCCCGGAGCCCGGGAGCGGGAAGCGTCGCCCATCACTTGACTGCACCTGCCGTCAGGCCGGCAACAATCTTGCGCTGGAAGACCAGCACCAGGATCACCAGCGGGATGGTGACGATGGTGCCCGCGGCCATGATGGCCGTGTAGGGGATCTGGTTCGGCTGCGCACCTGCGAAGCTGGCGATGGCAACGGTAACCGGCTGGGTCCGTTCGTTCGACAGCTGGCTGGCAATCAGGAATTCATTCCAGGAGGAGATGAACGCCAGGATGGCCGTCGTGAAAATGGCCGGAGCCGCCAGCGGCATGATCACCTTGCGGAACGCCTGTCCCTGCGTGCAACCATCCACGCGTGCAGACTCCTCCAACTCCCAGGGCATCTCACGGAAGAAGGACGTCAGCGTATAGACGGTCAGCGGCAGGACGAACGAGATGTTCGGAATGATCAGCGCCTGGTAGGTACCCATCCAGCCAATGTTGGTAAAGAGCTGGAACAGCGGGGTGATCAGGGCAACACCGGGGAACATGGAAGCACCCAGGATGAAGCCCAGTACCAGGTACTTGAACCGGAAATTGAGCCGGGCCAGCGCGTACGCGGCAAAAACGCCGATGACGAGCGACACCACCGTGACAGTGACGCCAATGATGATGCTGTTCAGCAACGCCTGGCCGAACTTGTTGCCAAACGAGGTGTCGAACGCGGTGAGGAAGTTATCCAGCGTCACGTGGGTTGGCCACGGCGTCGTGTCGTAGGTGAAACCCACTTCGCGGAACGCCGTCACCACCATCCAGTAGGCGGGCGCCAGGCACCAGATCAGGATGACGGCGGCACTGATGTATGTCCTGGCGCTCGCCCACCTTTCCCGGGTTTGGGCGGTCTTGCGCGCGGCGTTCTGGTCCAGCCGCACCCCGGCGGGAGCACTTGCGGTTGTCATTTCTTCCCCTTACCGGTTGCGCCGCTTTGTTCCACCACATTGGCGCCCAGGAACCGGACGAAAATGAACGCCACCAGGAAGATGATGATGAACGTAATGGTGGACAACGCCGCCGCAGAGTTGAACCCTTGCCTGATCTGGTTGATCACCAGGATGGACAGAGTGGTGGTGTTGTTGGCACCGCCCGTGAGGATGTACGGCAGGTCGAACATCCTCAGCGCGTCAAGGGTACGGAACAGGATGGCGACCATCAGCGCGGGCTTGACCAGTGGCAGCGTAATCAGGCGGAAGCGCTGCCAGGCACTGGCCCCGTCCACCTTTGATGCCTCGTAGACTTCGGCGGGAATCATCTGCAGGCCTGCCAGGATCAGCAGCGCCATGAAAGGCGTGGTTTTCCAGGTATCGGCGATGATGACTGCCCACTTGGCGGGCCACTCACTGCCCGTCCACAGAATGGAGACGTTGAACAGCTTGTTGATAATGCCGTTGAAGTCGAACATGAACAGCCACAGCTGCGCGGTGACGGCGGTGGGAATGGCCCAGGGCACCAGGACGGCTGCGCGGACCAGGCTGCGGCCCTTGAAGGTCCGTGCCATGATCATGGCCATCCAGAAGCCCAGAACGGTCTCCAAGGCGACGGTCACCACGGTGAAGAAGAAGGTGGTGGCTGTCGCGGACCAGAACTGGCCTCCGAGAGTCCCCGGCGGGCAAGCAACTGTTCCGCCACCCTGGGCGGCACACTGCTGCCCCAACCAATTCACGTAGTTCTGGATGCCGGCAGAGCCGCCGTCCGTGAAAAGACCCGTGACGGGATCCAACCCGGCGTCCTTCTGGAAGGACATCACGATCGCGCTGATGATCGGGTACACGATCACGATGGCCAGCGCGACGACAGTCGGAGCAAGCAGCCAGGTGGCCCACCTGCCCTGGCTGGCAATCCTGTTGTCTTCACCTACCCCTTTGGGCCCGTGGTGGGCCGGGGCGGCGCCCGACGCCGGTTGCTTAACCGGCGTCGGGCCCAATTCGGTAGCCATGGCTTTTTACGATCCTGCGCCGGCGGTCTCGATGGACTTCTGCATGTCGGAGAGCGCATCCTTGGCGGGCTTTTCACCCTTCAGCGCCGCGTAGGCGTTGTCCTGGATGGCCTTGGTGACTGCAGGGTAGAAGGGCGTTACCGGCCGGGGAACAGCGTTCTCGATGGAGGTCTTGAGCACCGGCAGGTACGGCAGCTTGGCAACCAGTTCCTGGTCCTCGTACAGGTCACCGAGCACCGGGGCCAGCGAACCCTGGGTTGCGAAGAACTTCTGCTGCTCTTCTTCAACCAGGAACTTCACGAAGTCCAGGGACGTGGCCTTGTGGTCGGAGTAGACGCTGACGGCTGCGCTGTGGCCACCGAGGGAGGAAGCGCCTGGGCCGTCTTTGCCCGGGAGGGCTGCCATGCCCAGAACGTCCTTGACCTTGGAGGAACCTTCAGTGGTTGCGAGGTTGTAGACGTACGGCCAGTTGCGCAGGAACAGGAGCTTTCCGTCCTGGAAGGCGCGGCGGCTTTCCTCTTCCTGGTAGGTGATGGCTTCAGCCGGGATGTTGCCGTCCTTGAAAGCCTCCACCAGATTGTTCAGGCCCGCTTCGGCCTCGGGGGTGTTCAGGTTCGGCTTGCCGTCCTTGTCGAGAACGGATCCACCGGCGGAGTTGATGGCTTCCGAGGCGTTGACGGTAAGGCCCTCATACTGCTTGAACTGTCCGGCGTAGCAGCCCATGTTGTTCTGCTTGGCGATGGAGCACATGCCCATCATCTCGTCCCAGGTCTTGGGCGGTGTGGGGACCAAATCCTTGCGGTAGTAGAGGATGCCGCCATCGGAGGAGACCGGAGCTGCGTAGAGGGTGCCCTTGTAGGAGCCTGCCTCGATGGTGGGCTCCAGCATGCCCTTGGTGTCGATGGCCATCTTGTCCTTGAGCGGCTGCAGCCAGCCCTTGGCGGCGAACTCGGCCGTCCAAACGACGTCCACGCTGGCTACGTCATAGTCCGCGTTCTTTGCCTGGAAGTTCTGCACCAGGTCATCGTGCTGCTGGTCGGCGTTGTCGGTCTGCTCCTTGAAGGTGACCTTTTCGTCCGGGTGCGCGGCATTCCACTTTTCGATCAGCGGACGGACGACGTTGCTGTTGTCCTTGCCCTGCACGTACGTGATGGGGCCCCGGCTGTCGAGGTTGGCTTCAGCGTCGCTGCCGCCGCCCGAAGTTCCGCCACCTCCTCCGCCGGCACAGGCGGACAGGGAAAGGGCCAGAACGCCGGCCGCGGCAACCGGCAGAAGGAATCTAGGGGTTTTCATTGGCTTGAAGCTCCTCGCTGAGAGACAAGTAAGTCGACAGTGCGGTTGTTGGTGAGGTTGATGTGGTGCCTGTCACACTAGTAAGGTTGCTGCCGTTGATGCAAGCGTTTACATCAAAAAGTTACCTAAGGGGAACCAAATGTCCAACCCGTCCGTTCAAGGCCCCCGGAGCAGCAGCCGCGACTGGTGGGCCGACGCTGTGGTTTACCAGGTATATCCCCGCTCCTTCGCGGACGCTAACGGCGACGGAATGGGTGATCTCCGCGGCGTGACCGCCCACTTGCCGTACCTGGAGCGGTTGGGAGTGGACGCTGTCTGGCTCTCCCCTTTCTATAAGTCACCCCAGGCTGACGGCGGCTACGACGTGGCCGACTACCGCCAGGTGGACCCCCTGTTCGGATCCCTGGCCGACTTCGACAGCATGTTGCAGGATGCTCACGGGCGGGGCCTGAAGGTCATCGTTGACCTGGTTCCGAACCACACCTCGGATGAGCACCTGTGGTTCCGGGAAGCGCTGGCGGCGCCGCCGGGGTCCGCTCAGAGGGACAGGTACATCTTCCGGCCGGGCAAGGACTCCGAGCCGGGGTCCGGGGACGGCAACAGGCCGCCCAACAACTGGAAGTCGATCTTTGGCGGCCCGGCCTGGACCCGAATCACCGACGCCGGCGGCCAGGACGGCCAGTGGTACCTCCACCTTTTCGACACCAAGCAGCCGGACCTGAACTGGGACAACGCCGAGGTCCAGGAAGAGATGCGGTCCGTCCTGCGGTTCTGGCTGGACCGGGGTGTGGACGGCTTCCGGGTGGACGTTGCCCACGGACTCGTCAAGGAGGCCGGCTTGCCCGACTGGGACGGGGTGGCTGCCATGGTGGAGGGCACTGCCCCACACCGGGACCCCCTGCTACCGGGCGAGGCCCCCGGTGCCCACAGCGACGCCGAAGAACCGCACCGTGCAGTATCGCCGGTGTATCCGCCGTCGCCCTTCTTCGACCAGGAAGGTGTCCACGCGATCTACCGCGACTGGCACAAGGTGCTGTCCGGGTACGGTCCCGACCGCATGCTCGTGGCCGAAGCCTGGGTTGAACCGGCGGAACGGCTGGCCCGCTACGTCCGCAAGGACGAGATGCAGCAGGCGTTCAACTTCGACTTCCTGCTGGCCGGGTGGGACGCGGAGCGGATGGCGGCAGCCATCGATACCTCCCTGGCGGCCGCGGCCACCGTAGGAGCACCGTGCACCTGGGTGCTCAGCAACCACGACACCGTCCGGCACACCACCCGCTTTGGCCTGCCCGATCCCACATCGTTTACCAAAGGCATCGGCCCGGACGACGAACAGCCGGACGCATCCTTGGGACTGGCGCGGGCCCGGGCCGCCACGCTGGTGTCGCTGGCCCTTCCCGGCTCGGCCTACCTGTACCAGGGCGAAGAACTTGGCCTGCCGGAGCACACCACGCTTCCCGCCGGGGCACGGCAGGATCCCACGTTCTTTCGCACAAGGGGCGCGGAAACAGGCAGGGACGGCTGCCGGGTGCCGTTGCCGTGGACCGCCGGGGCTCCGGGCTTCGGATTCTCGGACCCTGCTGAGAACGCCGCGGAACCCTGGTTGCCGCAGCCGGACAGCTTCGGTCCGCATGCAGCGGATGTGCAGGACGGTGTTGAAGGGTCAACGCTGGAGCTGTACCGCGCCGCCCTGGCTTTCCGGGCGGCGGAGAAACTGGGTGCTGGCCCCGTCGTATGGGCAGAAGCCCATTCACCGGAGAGCGGCCTGCTGGCCTTCACCAACGGGGACGTGCTGGTGGTTGCGAACATGGGATTCGCCAGCGCCCCGGTGCCTGGCGGCTACGCCGTGGCGGTGTCCAGCGGGCCGGAGCCGCGGGCAGAGTGGGCAGACATGCAGGAGATTCCCGTGGACTGCACCGTGTACCTGCAGAAGACAACCACACTTCATCCGGGGAAGGCCCAGGGCCAGCAGCATGGCTAGGCCCGGCTAAGCCCACCCAGGAACAGTGCGTCAGCGGACCCGCTCGGCCCTGCCGAAGCGGGTCCGTGCCCCGGCGCCGATATGGATGAGGACGGGAGTCTTCCTTCCCACCACCGCGTCAAGGGCATCAACCAGCCCGGAGACTTCGGCGGCCAGAAGATGCGGCGCCACCCCCAGGCGGGGCAGCAGCCGGATCCTCAGCGTCGGGGTGCCTTTGACGTCGTAGGTGGTCACGCTGGACGAGGCGAGATCCGGGCGGCCGGCGAGCGCCTGCTTGAGCGCCTGTTCGGCCACTCCCGCGCCGATCCGGACATCGCCCGGGACTTCCCCGGGATCATATTCGGATGCCAGGAGGTTCGACCGGCCCTTACCCTGCTGGGCCACCCAGGCAACCATCAGTCCGATCAGGACCAGCAGGACCAATGCCACCACCATCCACAGCCAGCTTTCCGTCCGCCCGGGGAACCGGGTGGCGTTGAAGGCATCGTTGGCGGTGCCCCAGGCTGCCGCGGACCAGGAATGCCACCACACTGCGACGGCGGGAACGGTGGCCAGCAGGACCAGCAGGAGGCCAACCGCCAGCAGTTTCAGGCCGAGCAGCGTCAGGAGGATCCGGTTCAGGGCGGTTGGTGTGCTGTTCATGCCCCCACCACCCCGGACGGTGCCACGTTAATACGGACTTCCGGTGCTGGATCGAGCGCCATCTGCTCCACTTCCTCCCGGACGGCGGCCAGGACCGCGTCCCCCTCGACGGGCACCCCAGACGTTGGCCGGACGTTCACTATGACCTGGCGCTGCGAGACCACCACCATGACCTGCTCCGGCGTAACGTTTGCGGCCAGCCGTGCCCGGCGGGCCAGCGACGAAGCGATCACTTCGTCGTCAATGACGACGGCGGGACGACCGGATTCGAGCCAGCCGCCGGCGAGCGTGTGCCTGGCGCGGCGTCCCGGAGCCACGCCGTTGAGGAAAAAGACCAGCCCCACCATGGCAAGGACGGCGCCGATGGCACCCAGCAGCAGGGGTGAAATCCCGGCGGGAAGCGCCGTCAGCCGCTCTGCGGCGACCTGGGGTTCGATCAGCCAGGGCGGCTGGCCAATGGCGTGCACCGCAGCCTCCAGCAGCCCGTACCCGGCCAGCGCCATGACCACCACAGCGGCAACGATGGCGACGCCGGCACGCGTCGAACGTGTTTCCCGGCGCACGATCCGGGCCATGTCCGGGCTCCGGCCATTGTGGCGTCCGCCCCTGCCGACGCGGGCGTCGCTGCCCCGTGTCTCCACGCTGCCGCTCACTGCACCCGACCTCCTTCGCTGATCCTTGCCCCGCTGATCCTGATGTCCACCCGGCTCAGGCTTGCTCCGCTGAGCTCGGTCACCGTGGCCAGGATGCGGGCCTTGGCCTGCACCGTACGCTGCCAGATGGAACCTCCCACCAAGTCAATCCGCCCCGGCTCCATCGCCGCCTGCAGCGGGGGGACCCTGATAGGCGTGACAAGGGACAAAGCCAGCAGCCCGTCGTCGTCCGCCCAGTCGGCACGGACGTCCTGGGCCTCAACGCCGAACTCGCGGGCCGCCGCGGCCTTGGCGAGGCTGGTCAGCGCCTGCGTGCTGATCCGGTTATGGCCGTTGAGCGCCTGCCCCGGCACTGCCGGCGCCGGCGCGCTCATGACGATGAACGCCGGCCCGTGATGGCGTCAAGGACGCCGCGCAGGTCCAGCTTCCCTTCGGCGGCACGGCCCAGGAGCGCTCCGATGGCCATGAAGAGCAAGGAGACCAGGAAGCCCCAGAGTCCGAACTGCAGGGACATGAAGGCAACAAAGGCACCCATCGCGATGCCTGCCACGGTGAGGTTCACAGCAATGCCTCCCTTTCCGGAGAGCCGGAGACTGCCGGTTTGACGGGCGGCGGCACGTAGACGTCGGTGACCTCCACGTTCACCTCAATGACCTGAAGCCCTACGAGTTCCTCCACGGCCCGGTAGACCGCGGCGCGGACCTGGTTGGCCAACGAATGCAGGGGCGTGCCATAACTGGCAACCAGGCTGATGTCGACAGCCACCTGCGTTTCGCCGACTTCCGCCCGGACTCCCGTGGCATGGTCGGTGCTGCCCACGGCGTCCCGGATGGCACCCAGCGCCCGGGACGGGCCCGAACCAAGGGAGTAGACACCGGGGACCGCCCTGGCGGCGATACCGGCAACCTTGGCCACGGCGGTTTCGGAAATGACGGTGCGGCCCGGCCCGGGCACCGCAGCGGGAACCGGCACGGCCCCGCGGTGGACACCCGGTGTGGGTTGTGGGTTCTGGTATTCCATCAGGCACTCCCCCTTCTTTTGTTTCCAACCCTATCCCCAGCCTGCGGTGCTGTGCTGGAATCGCTCCGCGACAGGTGCAGTGGAATCGCGGGGATGTCGGTGCGGGGCATGACAACAGTTGAGCGGGACAGTTAAATGGCCCAGGCGGGGAGGCCCCCAAGGACATCCCCGCCTGAGCGGTGCCGCCTGGATCAGGCGGCGGAAGCGGCAGGTGCCGCGGTCTTGTTACTTGTAGAGGCCTTCGCCGCCAATGCGCTTGTTGGTGGGCAGGTAGCCGAACGGGCCAAGGCCGTTCTGGCCGAAGCTGCGGTCCACCTGGGTCACGCCGTTCTTGAAGTTGATCTTGACGGTCGGGGACAGGGATCCGCCGCGGACGCCGTTGACGTTGTCGATGAACGACTGCACCAGGCCGTTGGGCTGGACGTAGTGCGAGTATGCCTGGAACTGCCGGCCATTCTGCTGGCCCGAGATACTTCCACTCGGGTTATTGGCCGGAAGGTTGAGGTCGGTGGGTGAGCCGAGCGCCAGGCCGCTGTTGTTGACCGGCTGGTAGTCGGAGCGGATTCCGTCGCCCACGAAGCCGTAGACGCCGTCGGGACCGCGCATGCCGTCCGCGTACGTGAACTGGTGGCTGATTGTGTACAGGTAGTACTTGTTCTTGCCGTTCTCGTTCTGGATGAAGATCTGCGGGCGCTCAGTCTGGTCGTTAACGCAGTTGGCGGACAGGATCGGCGGCAGGAAGGACCACTTGGTGAGGTCCTTATTGTCGGCCACGGCCAGGCCCACGTTGGCGGTCTGGTAGTGCGACCCGGTGTTCTGGACATCGGTCAGGCTCTCAGCGTGCGGATCGCCCGGCTGGTAGCCCAGGTCCTCGCCCTTGCACTGGTAGTCGCCGCGGTTTCCGGCGGTGTTGCCTTCAAAAACCATGTAGGTCTTGCCCGGGTGGGCCGGGTCAGCGAAGGTGTACGGGTCGCGGAAGGCGAAGCCCGGGTTCTGGGCTTTGTTCTGGTACAGCTTGCCGTCCGGTTCCAGCAGCTTGGTGTGCTGGAAGCCGTCGAACGTCACGCCGTTCTTATCGGCATGGATCTTGCCCAGTGCCTTGGCGATTGCGGCGTCGGGAGCGATTCCGCCACCACCGGCGTTGCGCTCTGCCACATCGTGGAACGTGGTGGCGGTGTAGAAGACGTTGACCTGGTTGCCCTGCATGAGGCGGGTGGAGCCGGACCATTCGGTGTTGCCGATGGACGTGTTGTCCAGGAACAGGTGTCCGCCGTAGTTCCACTTGTCTTTGGCCGGATCGGCGTTGGTCTTGCGGAAGAAGTATCCGATGCGGGCGTTCCAGTGGCGCTGGTCGAAGCCGTAGCCGGCGTGGCGGTCGGCCACCAGGGAGAAGATGACGTCGTAGCCCTTGTAGCTGATCTGGTTGGCGTTCTCATCCGTCAGGGACCAGGTGTCCCAGACCCAGACGTCGTCGTTCATGGCGGGGAAATCTTCAGGGATTTCCGGCATGGTGACGTCGGGGCTCATGGAGTTCTGGCCCGGTGCAACGGAAGTGTTGCTCTGCGCCATGATCTGCTTGGCGTCCGCACGGGTCCACTTCGAGGTGAAGTCCGACGCCGGGTCGACAGCCTGCTGCGTGTGCTTGGTGGGGAGGGGGAAGCCGGGCGTAGGCGACGGGAGCTGCTGGGCGGCCGGCGGGTCAGCGGGTTCGTTGGCCTGCGCCGAGGGGACGGCCAGGAAGGCCGAGGCCGCAACGGACGCCGCCAGGGCTGCGGCGGCGGTCCGCCACCGCAGCTTCCGGGGTGGTTGGGGGTGCTTGTGCATTTTTGCTCTTCTCGCGGAGTTCAAACTGTTCGTGGAAGGCGGGCGGATGCCCTGGTTCCCCACACTCCGGCGGATCCCCCGGCGGCACGGCAGGCGTCGTCGGGGACGCCTTTGTAACGGGGGGCGGGACTTGGGTGGAGTCCCGAAGCGGGCCCTGGCGACATCGGGGCGACGTCCGGGCCGGTGTCCACGCTAGGCAGCGCCGGGAGCACATTTCAAAACGTGTGTCGGCGCTCGAAAACCTAGTTCGACTCATATGTGCAAGCGCTTACGCAATCTAAGGCGCGCGCGTGCCACAACGATTTTTCACAGTCAAATGTTTCAGATGTCTGACAAATCCTTTTGCGGCTCCCCTGTCACAGGGGACTCGGCTGCCCCGGCGGACCGGGGCAGCAGGAGGGTCAATAGAGTGGTTCGGCGGCAAAGACAGGTAGCGGGCACTCATGCCGCATTAACCCAACAAATATATTTTGGGAGCAGTCGGCCAGCCAGAGGCTGGGATGGCAGACAGCAAACGCCCGTTCCGGTTTCGATCGGGCCATTCCGGGTAGGGGGTGGGCCGGCAAGCCGCTGTTCTGAATCGAGTTAATCGCATGGAACGATCAATGCAGCGCGCCCCGAAAGGCCAGCCCCTGCAAAAAGCCCCTCCACCGGCCAAAGGCCGCTGGAGCATCCCCACGTTTTCCGGGCGCCGGCTCCGGGGCACATTTAAAACCGGCCGGACCGCTGCCACCGCGGCGGGAACAGCTTTGCTGGTCCTGTCGACTTTTGTCAGCACTGTAGCCCTCGCCCCGGCCGCCCACGCTGCCGATCCCGTGGTGGTCACCCTGACCTTCGATGACGCGCATGCGGACCAGCTCGGTGCCGCGGCGTATATGAATGCCAAGGGCCTGAAGGGCACTTTCTATGTTCCCTCTGGCTTCCTCAATGCTGATGCCGCCTACATGTCAACGGCCCAGGCCCTGGCCCTGCAATCGGCCGGTAATGAGATCGGTGGCCACAGCGTCACCCATGCCGACCTTGCGTTCGCCGACACCGCTGAGGTCACCCGGCAGATCTGCAATGACCGGATCAGCCTGAGGGACCTGGGCTTCCGCATTACCAGCTTCGCCTATCCGTATGCCTCGTCGACCCCGGCCATCGAAGGCATCGTCAACACATGCGGCTACAACAGCGCCCGGGGCCTGGGCGACATCGCAAGCCACATCGCGGGAAGCGAAACGTTCCCGCTGGCCGAGACCATGCCTCCGGCAGACCCGTTCCTTACGAAGGCGCCGGACCAGATCGATAACACGTGGACCCTCCAGAACATGGAAGACCTGACCCTCAAGGCCCAACCGGGCGGCGGCTGGATCCAGTACACGTTCCACCACATCAATAAGCCTGAGGAGCCACTCAACGTCACCACTGCGAACTTCAACGCATTGATCGACTTCCTGGCGGCTGAGCAGAGCGCCGGGCGGGTCATCGTCAAGACGGTGGACCAAGTGATTGGCGGCGCTGTCAAGAACAACACCGCGGGGCCGCAGCCGCCGGCGCCCCTGACATCAGGGAATCTCATTCGAAACCCGGGTTTCGAAACAGCCGGCCCCATTGCGGGGGACGCCCCCTACTGCTGGGTTCCTGGTGGATTTGGAACCAACACCTACACCTACAGCACGGTGACGGCAGCCCACACAGGCACGGCCGCCCAGCAGGTGGTGGTGTCCTCCTACCAGAGCGGGAATGCCAAGATACTGCCCCCACAGGACACGGGTCAGTGCACCCCGACCGTGACACCGGGGCAGCGGTACTCAATGTCCGCCTGGTACACGTCAACGGCCAACACCCAGTTCGAGATCTACTACAGGACCGGCACGGGTAGCTGGCATTATTGGACATCGAGCCCATACTTCGGGCCGGCGTCCACGTTTACCCAAGCGACGTGGACTTCGCCGCCGGTCCCGGCAGGCGCCACCGCCATGACCCTGTCGCTGACGATGTTCAGCGCCGGGACACTCGTGACAGACGACTACAGCCTGACCAAGTATGTGCCTGAACCGGGGGCATTCCAGTCCATGACGCCGGTGCGCCTGCTCGACACCCGGTCCAGCGGCGGCCCCGTTGCTCCGAAGGGAACCGTGTCTTTCCAGGTTGGTGGTAACAGCGGCATCCCCGCGAACGTTGCAGCCGTGACCTTCAACCTGACCGTTACGAATCCAACGTCCAACGGCTTCGTCACGGCCTTCGCGTCGGGCACCACACGGCCCAATGCGTCCAACCTGAACTATGACACTGGGCAAACCGTTCCCAACAGTGTCACTGTGCCGGTCGGCGCCGACGGCAAGGTCACGCTTTACAGCGAGTCGACTGGCACCGCCAACCTGATTGCGGACGTTTCCGGCTACTACGCGGCAGGAACAGCTGTTGCAGGTGGAGCCTTCCGCCCAGTAGCCCCTGCGAGGTTCCTGGACACCCGGAACACGGGCACCCCCGTGGCACCGAAGGGCAGCGTGTCGTTTCAGGTGGGCGGCAACAGCGGCATCCCGGCAGGCGTTTCGGCAGTGACCTTCAACCTCACTGTTGCCAACTCCACCTCTAACGGATTTGTCACCGCTTATGCCTCCGGGACGTCCATTCCCACGGCATCCAACCTCAACTATGACAGGGGCCAGATTGTGCCCAACAGGGTCACGGTTCCGGTGGGAGCGGACGGAAAGGTGTCGCTGTACAACGAGTCCACCGGTACCGCGCACCTGATTGCGGACGTTTCCGGTTATTACATGTCAGGCCCGGTTACACTTCCCGGCATGTTCCAGCCGATAGCGCCCACCCGTTTCCTGGACACCAGGTCCGGCGGCCCGGTGGCTGCCAACGGAACCATCTCTGTCCAGATCGGCACGGTCAGCGGGGTTCCGGCAACGGCCTCGGCGACCATCTTCAACCTGACCGTGGCCAATCCGACCAGGAACGGCTTCGTCACGGCCTACCCGTCCGGCGCGTCCCTGCCGAACGCCTCCAACGTGAACTACGCCGCCGGGCAGATTGTCCCGAACAGCGTCACTGTTCCCCTCGGAGCGGATGGCAAGGTCAACCTCACGAACAGCTCAACCGGCACCACGCATCTGATCGCAGACGTCTCGGGATATTTCCTCTGACAGACGCAGGAAGCCAGCCACGCTGAGCATGTGAACTGCTCCTCGGCAGAACCTGATATCCAGGTTCAATTGCCGGGGAGCAGTCATGTTGAGGTGCACTGCCCGCTCCGGCGGCCACAAGTCACGCGCTTGTCCGCCAATCCTTCCGTTGAAAGCTCTGATGCGCGGACAAGGCCGGGACTGACTTCACAGCAGCTCCGGAAGTCCAGTTGCGAAACGGCGTTTGAAGGTGCGGTTAAAGAAGAAAAGCACCAGTTCATAAGAACTGATGCTTCCCAGTGGTGGCTCCGACCGGCGTCGATCCGGTGACCTTTCGATTTTCAGTCGAACGCTCTACCAACTGAGCTACAGAGCCTTGGTGACAAGTCACCATGACCGCCGAAATCTCTTCCGACAACCAGAGCGACCCTGACGGGACTTGAACCCGCGACCTCCGCCGTGACAGGGCGGCGCGCTAACCAACTGCGCTACAGGGCCTTGCTTTTCTTGCTTCACAGTATCTCTACTGCTTTTTTCAAGGCTTCCAGCCTACCAGACATTTTTTGTCTGTTTGACCAGTTCCTTGCGTACCCCCAACGGGATTCGAACCCGTGCCGCCGCCGTGAAAGGGCGGTGTCCTAGGCCGCTAGACGATGGGGGCCAGAACCTGTTCGGAACAAAATAAAAGGCGTAAAGCGAGGCTTTCCGTCTTTGTCCTTTGCGTTTCTCCGAACTGGACTCAACAACTATAGGGCCTACTCTGCGATTATCCAAAATCGGCCAAAAACCCGTGCCTGAACAGGAAGAACGGGTGAAGATGGACGGATGGATGCTGTCGCAGCGCTCAACGAGATCGCCTTCTGGCTGGAGCGCGGCCGCGCTGCCACCTTCAAGGTCCAGGCGTTCCGCAAGGCCGCCGCGGCCATCAGCGCCCTGCCGCCGGATCAAGTGGCTGCGCGGGCGCGGAACGGCCGGCTGAAGTCAATGAAAGGCATCGGTGACCGGACTTTCCAGGTGATCCAGCAGGCGGTGGACGGGGCCGTCCCGGACTACCTCGCTGACCTCCGCGAGAAAGGCGCACAACCGCTGGCCACCGGCGGAGCCGCCCTCCGAAAAGCCTTGCGCGGCGACCTGCACAGCCACAGCGAATGGTCCGACGGCGGCTCCCCCATCGACGTGATGGTTGCCGCCGCGGAGGTTCTGGGCCGGGAGTACCTGGCCCTGACCGACCACTCCCCCAACCTGACCATTGCCAACGGCCTTTCCGCCGAACGCCTGGCGAAGCAGCTCGACGTAGTCGCCGCCATCAACAACGGCAGCAAGGACGTCGGCCCGCACGAGAGCACGGTCCGGCTGCTGGCGGGCATCGAAGTGGACATCCTGGAATCCGGTGAGCTGGACCAGGACCCGGAGCTGCTGGACCGGCTGGACATCGTAGTGGCCAGCGTCCACTCGAAGCTTAGGGCAGACCGTAAAACCATGACCGCGCGGATGCTCGGCGGCATCCTGGCACCGCACACCAACGTCCTGGGCCACTGCACGGGCCGGCTGGTGGAAGGCTCGCGCGGCACCCGCCCCCAGTCCGACTTCGATGCCAAGGAAATATTCGCCGCCTGCGCCGAGAACAATGTTGCCGTCGAGATCAATTCCCGGCCGGAGCGGCAGGACCCGCCGGATGACCTGATCAAGCTGGCCCTGGAAGCAGGCTGCCTGTTCTCCATCGACAGCGACGCGCACGCGCCCGGGCAGCTGGATTTCCTCCAGTACGGGGCCGAGCGGGCCGAACGCAATGACGTGCCACTGGAGCGGATTATCACCACCTGGCCGGTGGACAAGCTCCTTGACTGGGCGGCCACGTAGATCCCTCCCAGTCAACTTGACGTCGGCGGCGCTGACGTGCTGCGTCTATTTGACGGCGTCGGCGAGTTTCTGCCGGAAATCGGCTTTGGTGGTGAGCGTCAGTTTCTCGCCGTTGAGGAAGAAGGTGGGCGTCCCATGGACGCCCACCGCCTCGCCGTCGGCAATGTCCGCCAGGACGCGCTCTTCGGTTTCCTGGTCAGCCACGGCTGCATCGAACTGCGCCAGGTCCAATCCGAGTTCCTCCGCGTACGTGCGGAACAAGGGGGCCTGTGACTGTTGCTGCCCGGCCCACTGCGGCTGGGTGTCGAACAACCTGTTGGCCATTTCCTGGTACTTGCCCTGCTGGCTTGCCGCCTCGGCAGCGAGCGCCGCCTGGCCGGAGTTGGCGTGGGCCGCCAGCGGGAAGTGCCTGTTCACGAAGGTAATCCTGTCGCCAAACTCGGCTTTGAGCTCTTCCACCACGGGATGGATGGACCCGCACGCTGGGCATTCGAAATCCAGGAACTCCACCAACTGCGCCTTTTCCACGGCCGGCGCGGTGAGGCGGTAGCTGTTCTCCCGGACGAGCTGTTCGGACCCCGATCCCGGCGCGGGCGGAGCCGCATCTTGCTCCTTGGTCGCGGCGAACACGGCGTACCAGGCCACTCCACCGATGACGGCGGCTGCCAGCACAATCCAGATCACTGTCCTGACGAGGCGTGCGGCATCACGGGGTGGGGCAGGGCTTGAGACCATGTTTCGCATCCTAGCCGAGGCCGGGAGTGGCCCCGCCCCTCGGCCAGCTCCACTTTGGCAGGAAGTTGGCCAGACGTGGCCGATTTCCGCCAGCCCGGGCCCGGCCTGCGCGACTAGATTGGGCTCATGCCTTCCACTACCCCTGTCAGCAGTCCCGCTTCGGCGTCATCGGCGGCCGCCCCGGTCAAGGCCCTGGGCATCGCTGCCATGGCGGTCACCGTGGTCCTGTGGGCTTCGGCGTTCGTGGGTATCCGCGCCATCGGCCCGCACTTCTCCCCCGGCTCCCTGACGCTGGGCAGGCTGGTGATTGCCGCCGTCGTACTCGCCGCCGTGGCGCTGCCGAAAATACTGAAGACCCGCCTCGTGCCGCGGGGCCGCGAGTGGTGGCCCATCCTGGCGTACGGGGTGATGTGGTTCGGAGGCTACAACGTGGCGCTGAACGCTGCCGAGCATGTCCTCGACGCAGGTACCAGCGCCTTGCTCATCAACGTCAATCCCATCCTGGTGGCCATCATGGCCGGCATCTTCCTTAAGGAAGGCTTTCCGCGCTGGTTGCTCATTGGCAGCACCATCGCTTTCGCCGGCGTCGCCCTTATCGCGCTGGGGTCCGGTGCACCCGGCCGGCCAGGGGAAAGCGCGACGGCGGACATGGCCGGCGTGCTGCTCTGCCTCCTTGCCGCGGTGCTCGCCGCAGTCAGCGTCATCATCCAGAAGCCGGTGCTGCGGAAGTTTCCCGCTGCCCAGGCCACGTGGTTCGGCATCCTGGTGGGCGCGGTATGCTGCCTCCCCTTCGCCGGGCAGCTGGTGTCCGAGGTGCAGGCCGCACCGCCTGCGGCAACCGCGGGGCTGGTATACCTGGGGATCTTTCCCACAGCCATTGCCTTCACCACCTGGGCCTACGCGCTGTCGCTGGTGGACGCAGGAAAGCTGGCGGCCACCACCTACCTGGTCCCCGGAACTACGGTGCTGATTTCATGGCTCCTGCTGGGCGAGATCCCCACGGCCTGGGGCCTGGTGGGCGGGCTGGTGTGCCTGGTGGGCGTCAGCCTGACGCGCCGCCGGACCCGCACCCGCCGCGGCGCTGCCGGTGGGGCTGCCGGGGATGTTTCATCGCAAAATCCGGCCGTCCCGGGGGACGATCGGGACTAAAGTCGAGGTATGCCTGAAAGCCTTCCGCCCGGTCTCCCCATCATCCCGGAGGGCCCGCACGAACCGCGGGGTTTCACCATGTCCCCGGACGAGTTCGAGGCCGCCGTCTCCGACGCCCTGGACAGCATCCCAACGAAGCTGGCGCGGGCCATGGACAACGTGGCCGTCTTCATTGAGGACGACTACGAACCGCGCCCGGGAGACGACCCCGACACCGTGCTGCTGGGCCTGTACGAGGGCGTGCCCCTGACCGAACGGGATTCCTGGTGGGACGCCGGATCACTGCCCGACCGGATCACGATATTCCGCGAACCCATCCTCGATATCTGCGATTCGCGCGGGGATGTCATCCACGAGGTGGCAGTGACGGTGGTCCACGAGATCGCACACCATTTCGGCATTTCGGACGAGCGGCTGCACGAGCTCGGCTGGGGCTAGCCTTGTAGGCATGGGACACGACCACAGCCACACGCACGGAATCACCGCCACCGGGCGGCACCGCAAACGGCTGGTGGGCGTCCTGGCGATCACGCTGAGCGTGGTACTGATCCAGGTGGCGGGCGCCTTCCTGTCCGGATCACTCGCCCTGCTGGCGGACGCAGGCCACATGCTGTCCGATGCCGCGGGCGTCACGATCGCCCTCCTGGCCGCCTGGATAGCCGGCCGGCCCGCCAGCGACCAACGGACCTACGGGTACCAGCGCGCCGAAGTCCTGGCCGCCCTGGCCAACGCGCTGATCCTGATTGTCATCTCTGTGGTGATCTTCACCGAGGCCATCCGGAGGATCGGATCCGCGCCTGAAGTCCACACCGACATCATGCTCTTCGCCGCCATCCTCGGCGCCATGGCCAACCTGGTCTCGCTGCTGATCCTCCGCGGCGCCCATCAGGAAAGCCTTAACGTCCGCGGCGCCTACCTGGAAGTCCTGGGGGATCTGCTGGGCTCCTTCGCCGTGATCATTGCGGCCGTGGTCATCATGTTCACCGGCTACCAGGCGGCCGATACGATCGCCTCGGTCATCATCGCCCTGATGATCCTGCCGCGCGCCTGGAGCCTGCTGCGGGACGTGGTGGACGTGCTGCTGGAGGCCAGCCCCAAGGGTGTGGAAGTGCAGATGATCCGCGAACACATCCTTTCCGTGGACGGCGTCACTGACGTACATGACATCCACATCTGGACCATCACCTCCGGAGTGCCGGTCTTTTCAGCCCATGTGGTGGTGGAGGACGGCGTTCTCAATGCCCGAGGCGCCGACCAGCTGCTGGACAAGCTTGTCACCTGCCTGGGTTCCCACTTTGACACCGACCACTGCACCTTCCAGCTTGAGCCGGCCAGCCACTCCGAACACGAGGAACGCCAGCACGCCTGACAACACGCCGCACAACCTGCGGCTGTAATGACACTGTTGTGATTATTGTTATTGATGTGACAGCTGTTGCTTCTGTGCAGTGGGTGACGTAGCCTCGGACTGCTGGCGAGCAGCCGAGGCGTACCTCCGTGTCACCATCAGGACCTCACTCCCAGCCCCAACTGCTGCGAGGTTCCAGTCCATGTCGAGGTTTCTGCCTGCATCGCTTTTGCCCGGGCTTCGGGCCGCGTCCTGCCGGAAAGCGGCAGTGCTGTGCGCCGCCGTCGTACTTCTTGGATCCGCAGGACTGCCAGCAGCAGCGGCCCCGGGCCCGCACCTGCCCGCCGCGCCGGTTCCGGCAGCGCCCGCCCTTCCCTCCCCTGAAGACATTGCTGCGGCGAAGGCCAGCGAGGCGGCAACAGCAGACCAGGTCGCCGCGATCGAACGCATTCTTGGGGACGCTTCGGACGCCCAGCAGGCGGCTTTTGCTGTGGCAATGCAGGCAAACAACTCCTACAGCGAAGCCCTGGTGGAGCTGCAGCAGCGGTCGGAGGCCGCGTCCGTGGCCGCCGCCCGGGCAGCAGCCGCGCAGGAGGAACAGGACAAGACC
Organism: Pseudarthrobacter sp. 1G09; assembly: GCF_050038305.1. Taxonomy (NCBI): domain Bacteria; kingdom Bacillati; phylum Actinomycetota; class Actinomycetes; order Micrococcales; family Micrococcaceae; genus Pseudarthrobacter; species Pseudarthrobacter sp. 1G09. Next base: position 775,854 of record NZ_CP188306.1, on the reverse strand, counting down.
CGCAAGCAGGTGGGACAGCTGGCCGGTGACCTCTACCGGAACGGCGGCCTGAACCCAACGCTCGGGACCCTTGTCAGCGGCACCGGCGAGAGCCTGCAGCAGGCTGCAACGCTTCAGGCGCTGTCCGCCGGCCGCAGCCGCGCCTTCGAGGCGGCCGACGCTGCCGCCACCGCCTCGCAAACCCTGACGGCTGCGGCAGGAGACGCCACGAAGGCAGCGGATGAAGCGGCCCGGACCGCCGAAGCACGGAAAACCGGCGCCGAGCAGGCCAACGCCGCCCAGGCCGCGGCCGTGGCGGATGCCCGTGCCCGGCGGACCGTCCTGGTGGACCAGCTCGCGCAGCTGCGCAACACGACAGTGGAGCTCGAATCCGCCCGGGTGGACGGGCTCGAACGGCAGCGCGAGGAAGCGCGCCTGGCTGCCGTGACGGCCGCGGCCAACGCAGCGGCGGCCACCGCGAGTTCCCAAGGCAGTGACGCCCGGGCTGGTGAAACCCTAGCAAACCAGGGCGGATCAGCGGCCGCGCCCGCAGCCGTGGCTCCAGCTGCCCCGGCGCCGGCTCCTGCGGCACCGGCGCCCGCCCCCGCTGCTCCGGCTCCTGCTCCGGCTCCTGCTCCCGCTCCGGCCCCAGCCCCGGCGCCCGCACCTGCACCCGCTCCGGCCCCGGCGCCCGCCCCTCCTGCTCCTGCTCCCGCCCCAGCTCCCCCGACTACCGGCGGCGCCACCCTCGAAACAGCCATTTCTGTGGCCCTCAGCAAGGTGGGTTCGCCGTACTTCTACCAGTGGGGCGGCACGGGACCCACCGGCTTCGATTGCTCGGGGCTCGTGCAGACAGCCTTCGCTGCCGCCGGGAAGTACCTGCCGCGGACCGCCGGCCAGCAGTACGCTGCCGCTCCCGTCCATGTGCCCCTCTCGCAGGCCCGCCGCGGCGACCTCCTGGTGTGGGGCTCCGGACCGGATTTCTACCATGTGGCCATCTACCTGGGGAACGGCCAGGTGGTGCAGGCGCTCAACCCCCAGGAGGGAATCGGAGTCACCCAGCTCAGTTCCATGGCCGGGATGCAGCTGCACCCCTACGCGGCGAGGTACTGAGCACCCACGAAGGGATACCACTGCGTCAGCTGAGGACGTCCTTGGTGGTGAACCGGGCGTAAGCGAGCGCACCGAACACGGCAATGTAGCCGGCCTGCAGCAGCGCGTTGCTGCCGAGTGAATCCCAGAGGACCGGCTGCCGGAGCATGTCGCCAAAGCCCAGCCAGTAGTGGCTGAACAGCCACGGGTGCAGCCACTCCAGCTGCGGCAACTGGTCTGCTATCTGCGACACCACGGAAACCACTACCGTGGCCGCCATGGCCCCTACCGGAACCACCGTCAGCGTGGACAGGAACAGGCCGATGGCCGACAACCCGGCCAGGGACACCGCCATGTACGCCGCGATCAGCAGCATCCGCACCGCGGCCTCCGGAGGCTGGATCACATCACCGGACAGCAGGGTGACAGGCCCCACCGGGAACAGGGCGGCCCCGATCGCGGCACCGGCCAGCGCCACGGTCAGGGGCGCCACGATGCAGAACGCGAGTGCCGCCGCGTACTTGACCAGCAGCAGCCGCACGCGCCCGGCGGGAGCCACCAGCAGGTACCGCAGCGTGCCCATGTTCGCTTCGCCGGCAATGGTGTCGCCCGCCACGACGCCAACGGTAAGCGGCAGGAACAATGGCACGGAGACCAGCATGGCGGTGAAGGCAACAAACAGCCCGTTTTGCGTGATGCGGTCCAGGAATGCCGGGCCCCGGCCCGAAGGGACTCCGGAGGAGAGCCGTACGGCCACCGCGATCAGGATGGGAATTGCTGCCAGGGCCAGGAGGAGCGCCCACGTCCGCCGGCGGCCAAACAGGACCTTCAGTTCGGACTGCATCAATGAGAGCCCGGACCAGCGCGGCACGGCATCTTTCTGTGTTCGGGCCGAACCGGGGATGTCCGCCGGGATGCTACTGGGCAACGTCGAACCCCTCCCCTGTCAGTGCGACAAAACGGTCTTCCAGGCTTTCGCGTTCGACGGCGAATCCCCGGACCCGGACCCCGGCCGCCACCAGCTGCGCCACGATGTCCTCTGCAAGGATTTCCCCGGACTGGGCCTGCGGGGACCCGTCAATCCGTGCTGAGGAGGCACCGGAGGCAGGCACCAGGGCAGCCAGCAGGCTCTCCCCTCCAGGCTGGGCATCGCCGGCCTTGCAGTCCAACCCGAGGCCCGCCAGCACGTTCCGCGCCTGTCCCCCGTCCGGCGTGAGGAGGCGGACCCTGGCGCTGCCGGTCCGGCGGAGGTCGGCGAGGGAACCCTGGGCCACCAGCTTCCCGGAGCTCATGACGGCGGCATGCGTGCACATCTGGTCCACTTCGGCCAGCAGGTGGCTGGAGACGAAGACGGTGGTGCCGTTATGCGCCAGGGAGCGGACCAGGTGCCGGACTTCCCGGGTGCCCTGCGGGTCCAGCCCGTTGGTGGGCTCGTCCAGCACCAGCAGGTCCCGGTGCGAGAGCAGTGCGTTCGCAATTCCCAGGCGCTGCTTCATGCCCAGCGAATAGGCGTGCACCCGTTTGCTGGCAGCATGGGCCAGGCCCACCTGGTCGAGCGCACGCTCCACCCTCGCCCGGCGCGTTGCCGGCACCGTGTGTCGCGTGGCAGCGTCCAGCCGGTGCAGGTTCGCGGCCCCGGACAGGAAAGGGTAGAACGCCGGCCCTTCCACGAGTGCCCCCACGCGCGGCAGCACCTCGTGGAACCGGCCCGGCATTTCCATCCCCAGCAGGTTCACCGTCCCGGCTGAGGCCGACGCCAGGCCCAGCAGCATGCGGATGGTGGTGGTCTTCCCCGATCCGTTGGGCCCCAGGAAGCCGAACACGGAGCCCGGCGGCACTGCAAGGTCCACGCCGTCCACAGCCACTTGGTGGCCGAACTTCTTGGTCAGCCCATGGGTCTCAATGGTCAGCCCGTAGCTTCTTTCCGGGTCCGGAGGGCCCGGAGTCACGGGGCCGCCGAAGCAGCGGCCTGCAGCCTGTCCGGCGGAACCATACCCGCGAAAACGCGGCCGTCATCGGTGATGAGCACGTTGAGCAGCGCCGTGGACACCAGCCGCCCGCCGGGAACGACGACGGCGGCCTGGGCCAGCAACGGATCCTCCAGGAAGGAATTGGCGGCCGGTGCGCCCGCTGCCGCGGCAGGCAGCCGCAGGATGGTTCCCCAGCCCTGCCCGGTGACGGCCGGATGCTCAGGGCCCACGCCGTCGCCGGCATGGTCACCAAAGTTGTGACCGCCGTAGGTCTTCTGCCCGGGGTCAGGCACCTGCAGTTCCTTCACAGTGCTCCCCGGGGGCGGGGAGAACGTGAACAGGGAATCGTCCGGTGTGCCCAGGGACAGGGCGGTGAATCCCAGGCGGAAGGCGGGCGTTCCGGCACCGCGCGCTGTGACCTGGACAGCGAGCGGCATTCCGGTTTCGCCGTCCACAGCGATGGCCACCTGGCCCACCAGGGTGGCTTCGGACCGGGGCTCAAGCAGCAGGTTGTAGGCCGCCCGCCCGGCTACTTCCACGTCGGCTCCCACTGTCACGGCGGTGGTGGGGTCCACTTTCTCCAGCAATTGCCGGGCGAGGTCCTCCGGCGTCGGCATCATGGATTCCGACGGCGAACCGGGCTGCGCAGGGGCAGCGGGATCTTCACCCTGGGCCTGTGGCGCGGCAAGCGGCAGATCGGCGGCGCGGGCCGGCAGGGTCAGATGGGCGGCCGAGTTGTCCTTGGAGGAGTAGAACCAGACGTCGCTGTCCCGGCGGACGATATCGCGTTCGGCAAGCCTGTCCACCACCTGGATGCGGGCTTTGGCGGTGCCGTCCATGTAGACGCGGGCGGTGTGCTGTCCGGAAAGGAATTCGACCACGGACGCGGCGCCTCCTGCGGACGCGGGGTCGGAGGAAGCACCTGTGGAGGGCAGGGCGGGCAGCCCAAGGTCCGAGGACTGCTCAATGGTTCCGGAGAAGGCCTGGGTGTGGTGCGTGGCCGCCAGGGCCAGCACCTCTGCGGGCGTCTTTTGCGGGAGCGGGTCACCGGCGTTTGCGGGCAGGGTCCCTGCGAGCGCGGCGGCGGCGATCACCACCGGCACTGCAAGGGCAGGCAACCATCGCGGCCAGTTGCGGCCGCTGCGGCGGTTGCCGCGCAGTTGGAACGTTGAGTCGGTGCCCGTGGCGGATCCCGTGGTCTCGGAGCCCATAGCTCAAGGTTACGCCTGTCAGCGTCCCGCCACACGGGCTATCCGGGCCTGCTCCGGGAACGGACGCCACCGGCGCCGTACCGCGACCGAACCGGGCGGGAAAACTACGCGGGAACGATGGTTCCAGCGCCGCCGTCCACCGTAATTTCCTGCCCGGTCGAAATCCTGCCGGTGGCGTCCGGCACCCCCACTACCGCCGGGATCCCGTATTCGCGGGCCACCACGGCACCGTGCGAATTGGCGCCACCCATCTCCATCACCAGCCCGCCCGCGGTGAGGAACAGCGGGGTCCACCCGGGATCGGTGGACGGCGCCACCAGGATCTCGCCCGGTTCGAGGTGCGCCCCCACAGGGTCCAGGATGACCCTGGCAACTCCCGTGACCGTTCCGGCGGAGGCCGGGCTGCCCATCAGGGCACCTTCGGCGATGCCGCCGTCAGCCGTTTGTGCCGCCTCCGGCTCGGTCCCGTCAGAGAGCAGCACCCGGGGAATGTGCCGCCGCCCAAGCTCCCTGTCATAGTCAGCCCGGCGCTCCGCCACCAGTGCGCGCAACCGTTCCCTGGGCTGGCCAGGGCCGGTTCCGGCACCACCTCCGGCGGCCATGTCCAGGGCCTCGCTTACCTCAGCGAAGTCGAGGAAGAAGATGTCCCCAGCCTGGTCAAGGGTGCCTGCCGCCTCGAGTTCCGCCCCCACATGCTGCAGCTGCCGGCGTACCTCTGCCAGTCCCAGCACCAGGTGGTATTTGGGCAGTTCCCGGAGTCCCGCGAAAAGCCGGGCCCTGCGCAGCGCGGCGCGGACCAGGGCTTCCCGGATCCGCCCCCGGGTGCCTGCTTCGGCAGCCAGCCGTTCCACCTGGGCCTCGGCGGCTTCGGCGGCGTTGCTGAACTGGACCTCGGGTGCGAGGTCCGGGTCCTCCAGCCGGAGGTAGTTCGCCAGGACCCCCAGGATATGGGCGGGGTCGTCGGACCAGCGGGGCATGCCGACATCGATCTCGGCAACGGCGCGGTGCCCGTACCTGTCGAGGAACCGGCTGAGCCCGGCCTCCAGCCGTGGCGGAAGGCCGCCTTCCCGGTGGGCCGCTGCCAGCGCCGCCGTGCCCTTCCCTGCCAGGAATGCACGTGACCCAGGATCGTCCCGGATGGCCGCAGCCAGCCGCCAGAGCTCCAGGTCCATGTCCGTGGTGACGTTGTTGGGCAGCCCGCGGAGCACGCCCTGGAGGTCATCCCATCGGTTTCCGCCGAGCAGCTTGCCCGCCACTCCCAGCATGCCGAACCCCAGGGCCGCGAGGGGCAGGATGGCGGGAACGATGGTGAACAGCCGCCGCTGCAGGAGGCCCTCGGCATGCGCCAACCGATCCCTGGCTGAGGGCCCGCCCCCTGCTTGCGCCGTAGCCCCCAGGTCGAGTTCGAGGGCGGCTTCGAAGTCCCGGGTGAACCGGTCAAGGCGCCGGAGCGCGGCCTGCGGGCGGAAGATCCCGCGGAGGACTCCTTCGGGCACACGGGCCCGGGCTGCGGCGGGCAGGACGCGGCGCAGCAGCGGCACGGGCGTCCGCAGTGTGATAGCGAACGAGGGGTCGTCGAAGAGCCGCCGCATCACCGTCGCGGAGCGGGCTTCCATGACGTCGAACACCCGGGGAAGGATTGCCCGGCCCGCGGTGCTGCGGATGGGGGTGGTGAAGTCGATGAAGATCCGCTGCCCGGCATCGGCGTACACCGACGGCCCCTCACGGGGGTCTGTGACGGGAATTTTCGCGGTCCGTGCCACCGACGAAGCGATCTGCCGGATGGCGGCCCGGCCCATCGGAGTGATGGGCCGGGTCAGGCCCTGGGCGAGGCTGAAGCACAGGTACGCCCGGGTCCCGGGGGCACCGTCCCGGCGGCGGGGGACGGGGTACAGGGTGGTGATGGGCCGGGACTGCGTGAGCCACAGCGCGCCGCCGCGGCTGATGGCCCACTCGAGGTCCTGCGGCGTTCCGAAATGCTGCTCCGCTTTCAGGCCCAGCCGGGCCAGATCCACGGCTTGCCGGTCGGTGAGGCAGAAGCCGGTGTGGTCCGTGGCGTCCACAGTGTGGGTGCCGCCGCCCGGTACGGCGAGAACGGCGATCTTCTTGTCGCCTTGCCGCCGCTCCAGGACGCGACCGGCAGCCGGGTCCACCACAAAGTGGTCCGGATTGACTGCGCCTGACACCACGGCTTCCCCCAAGCCCGGGCTGGCATCGATGACGGCCTCGTTCCGGCAGCCCGTTATGGGGTTGGCGGTGAAAAGGACCCCGGCCGTCTCCACGTCCGCCATCCGCTGCACCACCACCGCCAGGGCCACCTCGGCAGGATCGATGCCCAGGCTTGCCCGATAGGTGGTTGCCCGGTCGGTCCACAGCGACGCCCAACAGTTCCGGACGGCTTCCAGTACCGCCGCGGCCCCAACGACATTCAAGTAGGTGTCCTGCTGCCCGGCGAAACTGGCAAAGGGCAGGTCTTCAGCGGTGGCTGACGAGCGGACGGCCACGGGCACGTCCGGCCCCATCTGCCCGTAGGCGCGTTCGACGGCGGCGCTCACCTCCGGCGGCAGCAGGGCGGACACGACGGCGGCACGGGCCTTCGCGGCCAAGGCGGGAATATCCAGTGCGGGAGTTTCCGGGGCTGCACTGTCCGGTTGGCTGAGCCCACCCTGGGCCGCCCGAAGGGCCGCATGGACGGCTGCCAGCTCCGGATTTACCGCGTCCGGCCCCCCGGTCACCAGCCGGTAAGCGTCCGTGGTGAGGCAGAAGCCTTCCGGCACAGGAAGCCCGGCGGACAGCAGTTCACCCAGGTTGGCGGCCTTGCCACCCACCTGCGCGAGCATTTCAGCGCTGAGTCGGCGCAGGTCCACCACCAGGTCCGCGCCGGACGCGGCAGCGGGCCCGCCGCCTTGGGAAGATTCCGGATGCTGCATGATCGCGCCTCCATGTGTCCGCAGCTGACGGGCCCGGCCGCGGCGGGATCAGGCGGCGTCGGCGTCGCCCAGGATGGGTCCGAACCTGGGCCTGTCGGCCAGGCGGGGATCCGCGTGGTCCGGGACCACCATGACCGGCCCCTTGGCGTGGTGCAGCACGCCGTCCGATGTGGAGCCCAGGAGCATGCCGGTGAATCCGCCGCGTCCACGGGTGCCGAGGACCACCAGTTCGACGTGCCGGCTCTCCCCCACCAGGACGTCCACGGGCGAACCGTCCTTCAGCTCGGATTCCGCGTCAAGGCCGGGATAGTGGCTGCGCAGCCAGGCCATGCCCGCGTCCAGCGTGACCTGGATTTCGGCAAACAGCGCCTTACGGTCCATGGGCGCTGGCACCCAGGCCAGCGAACCGCTGTACTGGGGAACGGCGCACACTACCCGCAGCTTTGCGCCGAGGCGTTCCGCCTGGTCCGCGGCGTCCAGGACCGCAACCCGGGCCTGCTCGGAACCGTCCACGCCCACCACCACCACGTTCTCCACGAGCTGGTGCCCGGACTTGGCCTGCTCGGCCAGGACGCGCCTGTCCTCGGTGGTTTCACCCAGCCGGTCCGAACAGATGAGGGGCACGGTGACGGTGGGGCACTTCGCGTGCGCGGGCAGGGCGCTGCTCACGGAACCCAGCAGCCGTCCCACAAAACCGCCACGGCCGCGGGTCCCGAAGACCAGGAGTTCGGCGGTTTCCGACATTTCCAGCAGCACGCCCGAGGCGTCGCCGTTCTCCACTGAGGCGCTGACATCGATGCCGTAACCCGCAACCTTCTCCATGGCCTGCTTCACGATGGCCTCCGCACCCTCCCGGATGACGGAATCGTCCACCGTGGCGTATCCGCCGTCCAGACCGGAGGCAGCAAAGATGGGCACCGAGTACGCGGTAACGATGTGCAGCGGACGACGGCGGCGCTGCGCCTCGCGCGCGGCCCACACGAGGGCGCACTGGCCATGGTCGGAGCCGTCCACGCCCACGACGATTCCTTCGGGTGCGGCGGACGTGCCACCATCCCGCGCCGGGTCCGGATGCAACTCTTGTGCGCCCATGGGGCCGCCTCCTTGCGCTACTGCCTGATGTTCCGGCCATTCTGCCAGAAAGTGGAACCCTCCCCGTGCACCCCCGGCCGCTGCCGGAACTGTGCGGGCAAGCACCGCTTCCAGTTCTCACTATTCCGCGTCCGAAGGACCATAGCAAGCCTGCTCAGGCGCGGGATCCACAGGTTATCCACAGTTTTTCCACACCCCTTGGGAAAGCGTGTTCTGCGGCTGAAGAATGTTTACGTTTTGGGCTATCCACGGCCGGATTTGTTCTGTAGTCTTCTGGACATTGTTGGTCCGGGACGCCGACAGTAACTTCCGTTCGACGGCTGCCCGGGACCACTGTGCGGCCTTGCATTTGGGGCAACGGGACCGCGCCCGCCGGCGATGACGCCAGCACCTGCAGAAATGTCGAAGGAGGGAAACAGCAGTGTCAAACGTGCCTGGAATTGCCGGAACCGAACAGACCACCACCGTGATCATTGGCACCGGGCTGTCCGGACTCGCTGTGGCGGCCGAGCTGCGCCGCAGGGGTATCGACTCCATCGTGGTTGACGGCCTGGACACCTTCGGGGCCACGCCGCCAGCGGTCACCACCTCGCTCCAGCGCATCGACACGGCGGATTCCGCGACGCTCCAGGAGCGCAACGAAATCCTGCGGCACCTCCGCAACTACGCCGCCAGCCACGACGTCGATATCCGCAGCACCCGGGCCGTGCAGCTGACCCAGGTGGACGGCAGACCGGAAAGCACAGCAAGCCCGCAGTGGGAAGTGCACACCCCCACCGGCGTGCTGTTGGCGGACCATATTGTCCTCACCCGCTGCGCGCAGAGCCAACTGCGGCGCATGATCAATGACTTTGGCATCGCTGTTGGCCGGAACCTCGCGGCAGCCATGCGTGCCATCGGCATCTACCTGGTGGGCGTGGGAGAGCTGATCACGCCGTCACCCAAGGAGGTGCTGCGCCAGGCAAAGACCGTGGGACAGGCCATCTCCGCCAAGGTCAAGCCGGACAGCCCGGCCTTCCCGGCGACGGGAAGCCTGGCCGTGCTGCCCTGCTAGCGGCCTGCAGAACGCGCCGGAAGCAGCAACCTCCCGGCAGCGGGGTTCTTACTCGCTGTCCGGTTCCTCATCGCCGCCGCCGGAAAGGCGGCGCCTGGCCAGGACCGCCAACGCAACCAGCAGGCCTACGGCCACCACGGCAAAGATGACGATGCTCCACTGGAACGGCTGCCCCGAGCTTGCCGGTTCGGCAGGCGCTGTGGCCCCGGGCTGGGCGGTGCCCGCCCCCGGTACGGCGCCGCCCGGCGTCGTACTGGCACCGCCTGTGGCTGCTCCGCCGGCCCCTTCCGCCGCCGCGGCCGCCGTGAACGTGAACGTCCCCTCGATGGGGTGGGAATCGGAGCTCACCACACGCCAGGCCACCGTGTACCCACCGGCCGGGCCGCCCGGGCGCAGCTTCTGCGACGCCACGTTGTCCACGATCTCCACCGCACCATCGGCCCATTCGGCGCCGGCGGCATCCTTGACCGAGATTGACGCCCCGATGCCCAGCGGCTTGTTGTTGAAGGTCACCGAAACCTTCCCGGGCGGCACCGGGACTGACGCGCCCTGGGCCGGGCTGCTGGATTCTGCGGCGTCGTGGGCGGCTGCCGGACCAGCCAGGCCCAGCGAGGCGGCCAGGACGGCGGCTCCCAGCAGAAGGGCGCGGAAATGGCGGAAGGGACGCATGGTGCACTGCTCCTTGTGTTGGCTTCCTTACAGACTAGGTGAAATTGGCGGCCGTCCCGCCGCCTCCCCAATAGGATGCAGGTAGCCCCACATCATTCCCCGGAGGACTAATGCTTAAGCAAGGCTCTGCCCTGGACCGGTATTTCAAGATCACCGAACGCGGTTCCAACCTCTCCCGCGAGATCCGCGGCGGGTTCGCCACCTTCTTCGCCATGAGCTACATCGTGGTGCTGAACCCCCTGATCCTGTCCGGCCCGGACTCCAGCGGCACCACGCTGGGCTTCACCGCGGTTGCTGCCGTGACCGCGCTGGTGGCAGGCATCCTCACCATCCTGATGGGGGCATGGGCACGGCATCCCTTCGCGCTGGCCACCGGCCTGGGCGTCAACGCATTCGTGGCGGTCACCGTCGCCACCAACCCTGGGCTGACGTGGCCGGACATGATGGGCCTGGTGGTGCTGTCCGGCGTGACCATGCTCATCCTGGTCCTCACGGGCTTCCGCACCGCGGTCTTCAAAGCCGTTCCGGACGGGCTCAAGACGGCGATCGTGGTGGGCATCGGCCTCTTCATCGCCCTGATCGGCCTCGTGAACGCGGGCTTCGTCCGCCGTATCCCCGACGTTGCCGGCACCACCGTCCCCGTGGGCCTGGGCTTCGACGGCAAGCTGCTTGGCTGGCCCACCGCGGTGTTCGTGTTCGGCCTGGTGCTCACCATCGCCCTGGTGGTCCGCAAGGTCAAGGGCGCCATCCTGATCGGCATCATTACCTCCACCGTGCTGGCCGTCATCCTGGAAATGACCCTGCACATCGGCCCCAGCGTGCAGCCGGACAAGCCGTTCAACCCGCAGGGCTGGTCCCTGGTTTCCCCCGCGTTCTCCGAGTGGGCCGCGCCGGACCTTTCCCTGATCGGCAAGGCCAACCCGTTCGGCGCCTTCGAGCACCTGGGCTTCGTGGCCGCCACGCTCCTGGCCTTCGTCATCCTGCTCAGCATCTTCTTCGACGCCATGGGCACCATGGTGGGCCTGGCGAACGAGGCCGGCACGGTGGACGAGCACGGCAACATTCCCGACGTCGACCGCGTCCTGCAGGTGGATGCCCTCGGCGCCATCATTGGTGGCGGCGCGTCCGTGTCCTCCAACCAGATCTACGTTGAAGCCGGCGCGGGCATCGGCGAAGGCGCCCGGACGGGCTTTGCCTCGATCGTCACCGGCCTGCTGTTCCTGGTGGCCATATTCTTCACGCCGCTGATCAACCTTGTTCCGTTCGAGGCAGTTGCCCCCGCCCTGGTGGTGGTCGGCTTCATGATGGTTTCGCAGGTAGGCAAGATCGACTGGCAGGACTGGGGCATCGCCATCCCGGCGTTCCTGACCTTCACCCTGATGCCCTTCACCTACTCGATCGCCAACGGCCTGGGTGCCGGCTTCATCAGCTTCGTGCTGATCCGGACCGTGCAGGGCAAGGCCAAGGAAATCCATCCCCTGATGTGGGCCGTGGCCGCAGCGTTCCTGCTGTTCTTCGCCATCGGTCCCATCGAGGCCGCCCTGGGCATGCACTAGCCCACCGGCCCTCAGACCGGCGTGTTGGGTGCCAGCCCTTCGTCGCCGGACACCGCACGGGCTTTCTTTTCCCGCAACCGGTCAAGCCGGTTCATCAGGGGCGAAGTGGTGGCGCCATGGATCACGATGGACATGGCCACCACCAGCCCAATGAAGCCCCACAGCCATTCCGCCTGCCCCGGGAAACTGCCCTTCCCGAGCGCGTAGGACAGGTAATACAGCGAACCGATTCCGCGGATGCCGAAGAAGGACAGGGCAATCCTTTCCCGGGGGCCGGTCTTCCCGCGCAGCAGGCTCAGCCAGCCCGCCAGCGGGCGGACCAGCAGCAGGAAAGCCAACGCCGCGAGCACCTCGGCCAGGCCCATACCGGACAGGAGTCCGCGGGCGATGGCCCCGCCCAGCAGGACCAGGATGACCACCGTCATGAGGCGCTCCAGCTGCTCCACGTATGAGTGCAGGACGCGGTGGTAGCCGTGCGTCCGTTCGGCGGCCCTGATGGTCACTGCGCAAACAAAGACGGCGATGAACCCGTAGCCCTCCACCATTTCGGTCAGCCCGTACGCCAGCAAAGTGGCGGCCAGGGCAACGAAACCCTCCGAGTGGTTGGACAGCCGCAGGCTTTCCTTCCGGGCTGAAAAGAAGAGGCGGGCCAGCAGCTTTCCGGTCAGGAACCCCGCCAGCAGGCCGATGGCCAGCCTCCACAGCACGTCCAGCCCGAACCATTGGGGAAACCACGCCGCCGGGTCCGCGCCGGCGACGCTGATGGCGATGGCGAGATAGACGAAAGGGAAGGCGAGGCCGTCGTTCAGCCCGGCCTCCGAGGTCAGGCCGAACCGCACCTCGTCCTCCTTTCCGGTGCCCTCCTCGTCGTCAGCCGGCTCCCCCACCTGCACTTCCGAAGCCAGCACCGGATCAGTGGGTGCCAGGCCAGCGGCCACGAGCAGCGCAGTTCCCAGGCCGAGCCCCAGGAACCACAGCCCCAGCAGCGTGAGCGCCACGATGCACAGTGGCATGGCAATGCCCAGGAGCCGCCACGTGGTTGACCATCCGCTGCGTCCCACGGGCCGGTCCAGGGCGAGCCCGGCACCCATCAGCGAAACGATCACGCAGATTTCCGAAAGGTGCAGGACAAACTCGCCGTGCGCTACGGGATCCGGGCTGGGCAGGGTGGGGATCAGGGCGAACGCCGCCATCCCGGCACCGAGGAAAACCATCGGCATGGAAAACGGCATGTTTCGCAGCAGCTTGGGCAGCACCGCGGCAACGAATACCGCCACTCCGGCTGCCGCGAAAAGGATGTCGGGGGCTTCAAACACGTGCAGTTCTCCGGCTGTTCGTGCGCCGGGCGGGCGCAGGCAACGTGGTGCGTCCCGGAAAGGGGATGCTCCACTTTAGCCCCTGCTGCCGGAGCGCCCTGTTTTCCACGCACCATACTTTCTGCCCCTGCCTGCACAGGCAGGCTTCTCGCATTCCAGACAGGACGACGGCGGTCCTGCTCGCTTTCGCGGCGGCCATGCGGTGAGCTTGGAGCATGGCTTCCTTGACCCCCGACGTCGATACCCCACCCAGCGCCTGGACCGGCAGGTTTGATGGCGACGGGCCGCAGCACCGGCGCTGGTGGCAGGCGGTGGAACCCTGCGCGGACGCGGCGGCCAGCGATACCAACGGCCAGGCCGGAGTTCTGGCCGACGGCCGGCCGGCGGTCCTGCTGGGGTTCTGCAGCGACGAAGGAGTCCGGCGAAACAAGGGCCGTCCGGGTGCGGCCGCCGCGCCCGCCGCGATCCGCAAGGCGCTGGGCCCGCTGGCTTTCCACCTGGCCCGGGCAGTGCAGGACGCCGGCGACGTCACGGTTCCGGGCCCTGACCTGGAAGGCGGCCAGGCCCGGCTGGGCAGCGCTGTGACGGCCCTGCTCGACGCCGGCCACCTGACGGTGGTGCTGGGCGGCGGCCACGAGACCGCCTACGCCAGCTACCTCGGCGTCAGCGGGTCCGGTGCCGTACGGAACGGCCGCCGGCTGGGCGTCCTGAACCTCGATGCCCACTTCGACCTGCGCGACGAACCCATTCCCAGTTCCGGGACCCCGTTCCTCCAGATGGCCCGCGCGGAAGCCCGTGCCGGCCGGGATTTCCGGTACGCCGTGGTGGGGATTTCCGAGGCGAACAACACCCGGGCCCTGTTCGACACCGCGGACCGCCTGGGGGTCCGCTACCTGCTGGACGAGGACTGCGAAGCGGACCGGGTGGAGGCGTTCGTGGCGTCCTTCCTCGACGGCGTCGATGTCCTGTACCTGACCATCGACCTGGACGTGCTTCCGGCGTCGGTGGCACCCGGCGTCAGCGCGCCCGCAGCATACGGCGTTCCGCTGCCGGTCATCAGCGCGGTGTGCCGGCAGGTTGCCCGGAGCGGGAAGCTCCTGCACTGCGACGTGGCGGAACTGAACCCGGAGTTCGACCTTGACCACCGCACCGCCCGCGTTGCGGCGCGGCTGGTGGACACGCTGCTCCGCTGACCAGCGGTCCCACAGCTCCGCGTTCCAAGACCGGGTTCGGGATCAGGCCTTGGGCAGGTACCTGCGTTCCGGCCGCCCCACCCCGTATTTCAGCCGCACTTCCAGCAGTCCTTCGTCGTGCAGGTACTCCAGGTAGCGGCGCGCGCTGACCCTTGACGTGCCCAACTGTTCGGCAACCTCGGCAGCCGACAGGTCGCCGTCGGCCCCTTTCAAGGCGCCTTCAACCAACTGCAAAGTCTCCACGCTGCACCCCTTGGGCAGCGGCCGCTGGGCGGCAGCGCTGTCCAGGCCGAAGACCTTGTTGACGTCCGACTGTTCGGCCACATCCTTGGACGAATCGAGGCCGTGGTAGGCGCTGCGGTAGTGGTCCAGCCGTTCCTGCAGGTCAGCCTGGGAGAAGGGCTTGATGAGGTAGTGCACGATCCCGCCGCGCAGCGCTTTGCGCACCGTTTCGACCTCGCGGGCGGCGCTGATCACCAGCACGTCAAGCTCCGGAGCCACCTCCCGCAGCCGGTGCATCAGGTCCAGGCCGTTGATGTCCGGAAGGTGGATGTCCAGCAGCACGAGGTCCGGCTGGAGGCGCTGGGTTTCGACGACGGCCTGGGCACCGGTGTGCGCGGCGCCCACCACTGTGAAGCCCGCGGTGCGTTGGATGAAGCCGGCGTGGACTTTGGCCACCATGAAGTCGTCATCGATGATCAGGACCTTGATCATGCGTGTGCACCTTTGTTGAAGCGGGCGGTGAAGACCGCCCCGTTGTCGTTGGCTACCGAGAGGTCCCCGCCGGACCTGCGGCACACCACTCGGGAGAGGGCCAGCCCGAAGCCGCGGCCGCCCTCCCGCCGGGCATCCTTGGTGGTGAAGCCCTGCCGGAAGATGTGGTCCGCGGCGTCGGCGGGAACCCCGTGGCCATTGTCCCGGACCGTCACCACCACCTGCCCCTCAGCGTCTTCCACCAGCACCCGGACGGCTGCCTGCGGGAGCCCGGAGACGGCGTCGAACGCGTTGTCCACCAGGTTCCCCGCCACTGTCACCAGGTCCCGCGACAGTTCCTCGTCCACAGGCAGCAATGACGACGCCGGATCGAGCTGGAGGGCGACGCCCCGCTCGGTGGCGAGGCTGGACTTGGCGATGAGCAGCGCGGCCAGTGCCGGGTCCTTGATCCTGCCCGTCACCTCGTCGCTGAGCCGGGTCCGTTCCACGGTTGCCCCGTTGACGAACTGGACCACGGAATCGTAATCGCCAATCTGGATCAGCCCCGAGATGACGTGCAGCTGGTTGGCGAACTCGTGCGCCTGCGCGCGGAGGGTGTCCGTGGCGGTCCGGGTGGCGCCCAATTCCCGCTCGAGCGCGGACAGCTCCGTCCGGTCTCGCAGGGTGGTGACCGATCCGATCCCGCGGCCCCGCGACTGGATGGGGACCCGGTTCAGGACCACCAGCCGCTCCCCTACCAGCACCAGCTGGTCCGGGTCCGGCTGGTCGCGGGTGAGCACAATCTTCAGTGCCGGGTCCACCGGGAGTGACGCCAATTTCCTGCCCACGCAGTCCGCGGGCAGGCCCAGCAATTCCCTGGCGCTGTCATTGGCCACGGTGATCCGCTCGTGCGGATCGAGCGCCACCACGCCTTCCTTCAAGCCATGCAGCATGGCCTCGCGGTTCTCCACCAGGCCGGTGATCTCACTCGGTTCCATGCCCAGCGTCTGCCGTTTGACCCTGCGGGACAGCAGGAAGGACCCTGCCACACCGAGGACGCTGGCCACCCCCACGTAGGTGAGGAGGTTGGGGACGGCATCGCCCAGCCGCTCCAACGTGGTGGGATAGTTGCGGCTGATGGAGGCGATCCCGATCATCTTGCCGTCATCGTCCAATACCGGAACATGCGCGGACAGCACAGCCGTTCCGTTGGTGGTCAGCACCCCGGTCCAGGCCCTGCCCTCCATGACCCGGCTTTCGCCGAGCGCCAGCTGTTGTCCCAGCAGGCTGGGATCCGACGCGGTCACCACGGTGCGGTCCTTCCGGGCCAGCGCCACCTGCGAGGAGCCGGAGACGATCCGCACCGACTCGGCCACGGCCGGGAGGGCTGAACCGCCCCGCGGTTCGGCCGCCGGAAGCAGCTCACGGACGGCAGGGTTGGCGCCGAGGGCTTCGGCCGCGGACAATGCCCGGCGGCCCTCCACGCGTTCGAAAGCTGCGGCGGACTGGGCCAGCGAGATGGCCACTACAGCCACCAGCACGGCCAACACGATCAGCAACTGCAGCACCAGGTACTGCCCCGCGAGGGACATGCCTCTTCGTCGAGTCACTGTGGTTGGTCCTTTTTTGGCTTCACGCGGCCACCGTTCCGGCCGCAATACGTGGGAACTATATCCCACCTGCCGCGCCACCGGAGCGCGGAAGAATGCGGAGTGGGACTTCGGAAACGTGAACGCAATGTACTTAACTTTCTCTGCGTACACAAGCGTGATCCCGGTCACGGGCACCCCTAGCATCGGAAGCACAAGTCAGCCGCTGCTGATCAGATTTGTTTTGAGAGAAGAGGAACACATGCGCCAGATCCGCGCATTGCGAATTGCCGCCGTCGCCGCCGGCATCGCCCTGATGGCCACCGGTTGCGGTGCCACCGGCAAGAGCTCCACCGGTACGGAAAGCACCGGCGGCGCCGCCGGACCTATCACCGGCCTGCAGATCATGGTCCCCAACACCCCCGGCGGCGGTTACGACACCACTGCCCGCGCCGCTGCCAAGGTCCTGGACGACGCAAAGATCTCCACCAACACCGAGGTCTTCAACCTGGCCGGCGCCGGCGGCACAGTGGGCCTGGCCCGGATTGTGAACGAAAAGGGCAACGGCGACCTGGCCATGCTCATGGGCCTGGGCGTGGTGGGCGCCAGCTACACCAACAAGTCCGAGTCCAAGCTGACCCAGACCACGCCGTTGGCCCGGCTCATCGAAGAGCCCGGCGCCATCATGGTGGGCAAGGATTCGCCATACAAGACCATCGATGACCTGGTGACGGCGTGGAAAGCCAATCCCGGTTCCATCGCCGTGGGCGGCGGCTCCAACCCCGGCGGCCCCGACCACCTGCTGCCCATGCAGCTGGCCGGCGCCGTGGGCATCGATGCCACCAAGGTCAACTACGTTGCCTACGACGGCGGCGGCGACCTCCTGCCTGCCATTCTCGGCAACAAGCTCGGCTTCGCCGCTTCCGGCGCCGGCGAGTACCTGCAGCAGATCCAGTCAGGCGAAGTGCGCGTCCTGGCCACCAGTGGTGAAAAGCGGCTCGACGGCGTCGACGCCCCAACGCTGAAGGAATCCAACATCGACCTCGTCTTCACCAACTGGCGCGGCATCGTGGCCCCTCCGGGCATCAGCGACGAGGACAAGTCCTCCCTGATCGCGGCACTGGAGAAGATGCACGGCACCGAGGGCTGGAAGGAAGCGCTGAAGACGCACAGCTGGACTGACGCATTCATCACCGGTGACGAATTCAAGTCCTTCCTCGGCGACCAGGACAAGCGGGTGGCAGACGTGCTCACCAAGCTTGGGTTGGCGTGAGCTCCCTGACAACAGGCCATAAAGGCCGCGCCGAGCTGGGGGTAGCCCTCCTGCTCGGCGCGGCCGGCGTCATTGTCTTCCTTGACGCCAGCCGCCTGGTCATCACGTATTCCCAAGCTGATCCGGTAGGGCCAAAGACTCTTCCCTACCTGGTGTCTGGCCTGCTGGTCACCTGCGCGGTCCTCCTGGCCATTAACGTCCTGCGCGGCGGCCAGGGCGAGGCGGAGGGCGGCGAAGACGTCGACCTCACCCATCCCGCCGACTGGAAGACCGTGCTGCCGCTGGCTGGGGCCTTCATCCTGAACATCCTGCTGATCGACTGGGCAGGCTGGGTCGTCTCAGGAACCGTCCTCTTCTGGGGCTGCACCTGGGCCTTGGGCAGCAGGCACTACGTCCGCGACGGCCTGATTGCCGTTGGCCTGTCCGTCCTCACCTTCTACGGCTTTTACCTCGGCCTGGGCATCCACCTCCCCGCTGGCCTCCTGGAAGGGATCTTGTAATGGACGTCTGGTCCTCCCTGATGGACGGTTTCGCCACCGCCCTGACTCCCATGAACCTCCTCTACGCCATGATCGGCGTCATCCTGGGTACCGCCGTCGGCGTCCTCCCGGGACTGGGCCCGGCCATGACAGTGGCTCTCTTGCTGCCCGTCACCCAGGTACTGGAACCCACCAGCGCATTCATTATGTTTGCCGGCATCTATTACGGCGGCATGTACGGCGGGTCCACTACTTCCATCCTCCTCAATACTCCCGGCGAATCCTCCTCCGTGATCACCGCGATAGAAGGAAACAAGATGGCCAAGGCCGGCAGGGCCGCCCAAGCCCTGGCGACTGCAGCGATCGGCTCCTTCGTGGCCGGCACCATTGGTACCTCCCTGCTGGCAATGTTCGCGCCGATCGTGGTGCAGTTCGCCGTCAGCCTCGGCTCCCCCAGCTACTTCGCGATTATGGTCCTGGCCCTGCTGGCGGTCACCGCCGTGCTGGGCTCCTCCCGGCTGCGCGGCTTCGCTGCCCTGGGCCTTGGCCTGGCCATTGGCCTGGTAGGCATGGGCTCCGGCCAGGCCCGCCTCACGTTCGGTATTCCGCTGCTGTCTGACGGCATCGACATTGTGGTGGTTGCCGTGGCGATTTTTGCCGTTGGTGAGGCCCTTTGGGTGGCCGCGCATTTGCGCCGCACTCCCCTGGAAGCCATTCCGGTGGGCCAGCCCTGGATGGGCAAGTCCGACTGGAAGCGTTCCTGGAAGCCCTGGCTCCGCGGAACCGCCTTCGGATTCCCTTTCGGCGCGCTGCCGGCCGGTGGTGCAGAGATTCCCACGTTCCTCTCCTACGTAACGGAGAAACGGCTCAGCAAACACCCTGAAGAGTTCGGCAAGGGCGCCATTGAAGGCGTCGCCGGGCCGGAAGCCGCAAACAACGCATCCGCTGCCGGCACGCTGACACCGATGCTGGCCCTGGGCCTGCCCACCAACGCCACTGCCGCCGTCATGCTGGCCGCGTTCACCGGATACGGCATCCAGCCTGGTCCCCAGCTCTTCGCCAGCCAGGGCCCCCTGGTGTGGGCGTTGATCGCCAGCCTCTTCATTGGCAACTTCCTCCTGCTGCTCATCAACCTGCCCTTGGCTCCCCTGTGGGCTAAGCTCCTGCAGATTCCCCGTCCCTACCTGTATGCCGGCATTCTGTTCTTCGCCACGCTTGGCGCCTATTCGGTAAACCTGCAGGCTTTCGACTTGGTGCTGCTGTTGGTTTTCGGCGCCTTGGGCTTCATGATGCGGCGCTTCGGCCTTCCGGTTCTGCCGCTGATCCTCGGCGTGATCCTCGGCCCGCGGCTGGAAGACCAACTGCGCAAGACCCTCAAACTCTCCGGCGGTGACCCGGCGGGGCTGTTCAACGAGCCGATCGCGATCGTTGTATACGTCATCGTCGGACTCATCCTGCTGTGGCCGCTGGTCTTCAAACTGATCCGACGGAGCCGCCCGGTTGCCGCCACCGGAACACCTGCGGCTCCGGCCGGCGGGTCTGCCACCCTTGCTTCCGAGGCCGACGATGAGGTCCACTCGAACCTGAATGCCTTCAGTCCCGACCATAAGGAGACACCATGACCATCGTGGTGGGATACGTCCCGACACCCGAAGGCGAAGCCGCCCTTACCCAGGCGATCGCCGAGGCCCGCAGGAACAGCACCACCCTGCTGGTCATCAACTCCTCCAAGGGTGACGCCCTGGTGGACAACCGCTACGCCCAGGAGCAGGAGATCCAAAGCATCGAGGACCGTCTTGCCACCCAGGGCATCGACCACGTGATCAAGCAGCCGGTCCGTGGCCACGATGCCGCAGCGGAAGTCCTCGACGCGGCCGAGGAGCACAACGCCGAGCTGATCGTGATCGGCCTGCGCCGCCGGACCCCGGTGGGCAAGCTGATCATGGGCAGCGTCTCGCAGCGGATCCTGCTGGAAGCCGACTGCCCCGTCCTGGCCGTCAAAGCGGGTTAGCCGGGCGGGCGGCTACGCACCCGCGCGGTACAGCTCCTGGCGCTGGCGGCCCAGCCCTTCCACCTCTACCTCCACCACATCCCCCGGCTGGAGGTAGGGGAAGCGGCCGCTCAGCGCCACCCCCTCCGGAGTCCCGGTGATGATCACATCACCGGGCTCCAGCCGCATGTACTGGCTGCAGTGGTGGACCAGCGTGGCCGGGCTGAAGATCAGTCCCCCCGTGTTCGAATCCTGGCGCACGTCCCCGTTGACCCAACTGCCCAAGGCCAGGTTTCCGGCGTCAACATCCCCTGCCGGAACCAGCCACGGCCCCAGCGGCGTGGACCCGGGCAGCGACTTGCCTTTGGTCCACTGGCCCGCCGCTCCGGGGATCTGGTATTCGCGTTCAGAAAGGTCGTTGGCCGTGACGTATCCGGCGATGCACTCCCGGGCCTCCTCCTCGGACGCGAGGTAGCTGGCCTCCTTGCCGATCACGATGCCGAGTTCCACTTCCCAGTCGTATTTCCGGGAGTGCGGCGGAATGGGGGCAGGATCGCAGGGTCCAGTGACAGTGTTGGCTGGCTTGAGGAACACCACGGGGATTTCCGGGGGCGCGGAGCCGGATTCGGCCGCGTGGGCGGCGTAATTCATGCCGATGCCCACCACCGAGCCCGGGCGGGCCAGCGGAGCACCAATACGGAGGTCCCCAGCATTCTCAAGAAGTGGCAGTTCCCCTGCCGCCAGGGCTTTCCGCACCCGGTCCAGGCCACCGGCGGCAAGGAATCCGCCGTCCACATCCGAGGTGAGCGGCAGCAGGCTGAAGTACCTGTCCGTGCCGTCCGCTGCGGGAACCAGTGCTGCCGGCTGCTCCTCGCCGGCGTTGCCCAGGCGCATGATTTTCATGGCGGATCTCCTTTGATGGCGGGTTGCGGGCCGGGTGCTCCGTGCCCCTCTCCATCGTCGCGGATTGCCGCCGTGCACCGTGAACCGGCGGTTTGTGACCGGCGTTTAGAAAACAGACATCTGACATCTGGGCAGCCAGGCGGTAAACTGTTGTAGCTTCACGCAAAAACACAGAAAGTTCAGCACATGAGTACAGCTACCTTGGAACGCCGTCCCGCCGCTTTTGGCCTTGCCGAAGCGGCCGCGCACCGGTCCATCGACTTGGAGTTCTCCAGTGCCAGCGAAGTCCATGCCGGACTGGAGCACGCAGTTGCCGAGCTGATCAGCGTGGCGGCACAGGATGCTTCCTGCGGCATCCTGGTGACCCGCCTCTACCCCGGGCGCTACACGGTTGCCCTGGACGAGTCGGTGCCGTTCGGCCAGACGTTCGAGGCCATCGCGGCCTGACACCGCCGTGGCCGCCACTGCGGGCAGACAACTTAAAAACGCGAAATCCCCGCCCTGCCATAAGGCAGTGGGCGGGGATTCCGTTTGGTCCGTTCCAGGGTGCGGGCCGTAGTGCTAGCTGCGGCGCACCTGCACGCCGTCTGACTTGAGGAAGAGCTGCTTCTCCGCCGGCCCGGCAGGTACAAGCCAGAGGACGTTTCCGCTCTGGGATACTTCCTCCACCTCACCGGCGGCTACCACATGCGCATGCTTCATGATCTCGACGTGGTCGCCAACCTGGAGTGATTTCCAGTCGGATACCGCGGCGGAATGGGCATGGCGCCTCGACAGGACTGCCCCACGTGCTTTCATTTGAACTACTACCCCTTTGTATGCGTTCTGCCGTCACAGCGTCTTCGATGTGACTTTCACTACACCTTCATTTCTACTACACTCCGCGTGCCACCGGCCGCTGTGTCGGCCAAAATTCCAACTGATGGACGCGGAGTGCGCAGACGCTGAAGATTCTTCGGTATCAGGTCAGCGATCCGACTGCGGATTCGGCTGCCCTGAGCACGTCGCCGGAGGAAACGAGGCGGTCAGCCGCTTCGAGTTCCGGCGAGAGGAAACGGTCCGTCCCCGGACCGTCTACCACGGTGCGCAACGCGGCCACGACGGCGGTGCCCGCCGGTCCCGGCGTGAGGGCGCCGCCGGACAGCTGCGTGCGCATATCCAACGCCCGGGCCGAGGTCACCAGCTCGATGGCCAGGACCCGGCGGAGGTTCTCCACAGCCTTGCGGAGCTTCCGGGCAGCGTGCCAGCCCATGGACACGTGGTCCTCCTGCATGGCGGAGCTGGGGATGGAGTCAACGGAGGCAGGCACTGCCAGCCGCTTGTTGTCCGAAACCAGGCCGGCCTGGGTGTACTGGGCGATCATCAGGCCGGAATCCACGCCTGGGTCCGCGGCGAGGAATGCGGGCAGACCGTGCGAACGCGCCGGGTCCAGCATCCGGTCCGTGCGGCGTTCGGCGATGGAGCTGAGGTCCGCCACGGCGATGGCCAGGTAGTCCAGGACGTAGGCCACCGGCGCGCCATGGAAGTTGCCGTTGGAGCTCACACGCCCGTCCGGCAGGACCACGGGGTTATCGATGGCCGCGGCGAGCTCGCGGGATGCCACCAGCTCGGCGTGGTCCACGGTGTCGCGGACGGCCCCGGCCACCTGGGGTGCGCAGCGCAGCGAGTAGGCGTCCTGGACTTTGGTGTCCCCCACCCGGTGGGATGCGACGATCGGGGAGTTGGAAAGGACCCGCAGCATGTTGTCCGCGCTGGCGGCCTGGC
The DNA here is from genome assembly GCF_050038305.1 of Pseudarthrobacter sp. 1G09. Taxonomy (NCBI): domain Bacteria; kingdom Bacillati; phylum Actinomycetota; class Actinomycetes; order Micrococcales; family Micrococcaceae; genus Pseudarthrobacter; species Pseudarthrobacter sp. 1G09. The sequence continues at coordinate 753,101 of NZ_CP188306.1, read as the reverse complement.
CCGGGTGCGGCCGCAGGGCTGCGTGCAGTTCGGGAAGGAACACCTGGTCGGTGCCCAGCAGCGCCTCGACGCTGAGCGCGGCGGTGATGTCCGCCGTCGTCAGCAGTTTGCGGAGGTCCGCGATGGCCATCAGCAGCATGCCCAGCATGCCCTCGGTGCCGTTGACCAGCGCCAGGCCTTCCTTCTCTGCGAGGATGACGGGCTCGATGCCGTGCTCTGCAAGCAGCCCAGCAACAGGTTCCTCACCCCGTCCGCCGTAGCGGACGCCGTCGGGCCCTTCCGCCTCGCCTTCGCCCATCAGCACCAGGGCGCAGTGGGAGAGGGGCGCGAGGTCGCCGGAGCAGCCGAGCGAGCCGAACTCGCGGACCACCGGCGTGATGCCGGCGTTGAGGACGTCCACCATGGTCTGCAGGACCACCGGGCGGACGCCCGTACGGCCGGATGCCAGGGTCTTGGCGCGCAGGAACATGATGCCGCGCACCACCTCCCGCTCAACGGCCGGGCCCATGCCGGCGGCGTGGCTGCGGATCAGCGACTTCTGCAGCTGGGTGCGGAGGTCGTTGGGGATGTGCCGGTTGGCCAGCGCCCCGAAGCCCGTGGAGATGCCGTAGGCCGGGATGTCGCTGGCGGCGAGGCCGTCAATGTGGGCGCGGACCTTGGCAACGGTGTCCAGGGCGTCCTGCGAGATGGTCACCTTGGCATTGTGGCGCGCGACGGCGAGCACATCCTCAGGCGTGACACCGGCGGATCCGAGGGTGACGGTCAGCGGTTCGTGGGTAATGGCGGTCATGGTTTCCTACTTCGGTGGTTACTCCCAACTAGGTAGCAGTTGATGTCGTTATGAGCCTTCAAAACGACATCAACTGCGACTCAGTTGGGTCAGCGGGATGATGGTTAGCGCGTCTCGGACATGGGGATGCGGACGCCGCGGTCCTTGGCGACCTCGGCGGCACGGTCGTAGCCGGCGTCGACGTGGCGGATGACGCCCATGCCGGGATCGTTGGTGAGGAGGCGTTCGAGCTTTTCCGCGGCGAGGTCGGTGCCGTCGGCCACGGAGACCTGGCCGGCGTGGATGGAGCGGCCGATGCCGACGCCGCCGCCGTGGTGGATCGACACCCAGGTGGCACCCGAGGAGGTGTTGAGCAGGGCGTTCAGCAGCGGCCAGTCGGCGATGGCGTCCGAGCCGTCGGCCATGGCTTCGGTTTCCCGGTACGGGGAGGCGACGGAGCCGGAGTCCAGGTGGTCACGGCCGATCACGATGGGAGCCTTGACCTTGCCTTCCTTGACCAGGCGGTTGAAGAGCAGCCCGGCCTTGGCGCGCTCGCCGTATCCCAGCCAGCAGATGCGGGCGGGCAGGCCTTCGAACTCGACGCGCTCCTGGGCGGCATTGATCCACTTGTGGAGGTGCTTGTTCTCGGGGAAGAGTTCCTTGATGGCTTCGTCGGTGACGCGGATGTCTTCCGGCTCGCCGGACAGTGCCACCCAGCGGAACGGGCCGAGGCCTTCGCAGAACAGGGGGCGTATGTAGGCGGGGACGAAGCCGGGGAATTCGAACGCCCGGGTATAGCCACCCTTGCGCGCTTCATCGCGGATGGAGTTTCCGTAGTCGAACACCTCGGCGCCGGCGTCCTGGAACTCCACCATTGCCTGCACCTGCCGGGCCATGGAGGCCTGTGCCTTTTTGGTGAACCCTTCGGGATCGGCCTCCGCCTCGGTGTGCCATTCCTCCACCGTGATGCCTTCGGGAAGGTAGGACAGGGGATCGTGGGCGCTGGTCTGGTCCGTGACGACGTCGATGGCCAGCTCGCCGGCCTGGTGGCGGCGGAGCAGCTCCGGGAACACCTCGGCGGCGTTGCCCACGTAGCCCACCGACCAGCCGCGGCGCTCTTCCTTGGCCTTGAGCACCTTGGCGATGGCGGCGTCGAGGTCTGTTTCAACCTCGTCCAGGTAGCGCTTGCCGGCGCGGCGGCGCAGGCGCGATTCGTCGACGTCGATGATCAGGCAGGCACCGTCGTTGAGGGTAACGGCCAGCGGCTGGGCGCCGCCCATGCCGCCGCAGCCGCCGGTCAGGGTCAGGGTTCCGGCGAGGGGTCCTTCGGTGGACCCTTCGCCGGCTGGCGCGGGGCGGCCGGCGGCGTCCTGCCGGGCGTCGGCGAGTTTGCGTCCGACGGCGGCGAAGGTTTCGTAGGTGCCCTGCAGGATGCCCTGCGTGCCGATGTAGATCCAGGAGCCGGCCGTCATCTGGCCGTACATCAGCAGGCCTTCGGCTTCGAGGCGGCGGAACTCGGGCCAGGTTGCCCAGTCGCCCACCAGGTTGGAGTTGGCCAGCAGCACCCGCGGCGCCCATTCGTGGGTGCGGAACACTCCCACCGGCTTGCCGGACTGGACCAGGAGGGTCTCGTCCTTTTCCATGGTTTCCAGGGTGCGGGTAATGGCGTCGAAGGCTGCCCAGGACCGGGCGGCGCGGCCGGTGCCGCCGTAGACCACGAGATCGTCCGGGCGTTCTGCCACCTCGGGGTCCAGGTTGTTCATCAGCATGCGCAGCGGCGCTTCGGTCTGCCAGGACTTGGCGGTGAGCTCAGTGCCGCGGGCTGCTTTGACCGGGCGGGCACCGGTGGTGAAATCGGCGGGTGCCATGGTGGCTCCTTTTCATTGTGTGTCTGGTTCTGCGGAAGTCCGGAATGGGAAAGTTCTTCTGTATCTACTAAAGCCCTTTGGGAACGGGCCTTACAGGGGTTTCAAGGCGGTGCTGTCCGGGATTCCAGACATGCCAACCGCCCGCGTTGCCCTATCACCTCGAGTCCCTGACAAACGGTTTTAGGGACCCGAAGTGATAGGGCAAGTGGTGCTATGTGGCGGGCCGCCCGTGGATGCGGACGGACAGTTCGTTGGCCACTTTTTGCACCCGGGCGGCCAGGACTGGCCAGGAGTCCGGGGCAAGCTTTTCCTCCAGGAAGGTGACAGCCACGGCGGCGGTGGGCCAGCCAAGGTGGTCGGTCACGGCTGCGGCGATGGAGCCGAAACCGGGGGTCACCTCGCCGTGTTCCGTGGCGTAGCCGCGCTGCCGCACCTGGTCCAGGTGCGAAGAAAGCGCCGAGTACTTCATGATGGGCGATTCAGTTTCGTGCCTCGCGGTGAACGCGGCGGCGTTCGGGTACAGAGCGCGGACCTGGGATTTCGGGAGGGCTGCGAGGATGGCCCGGCCACTGGCGGTGAGGTGGCTGGGAAGCCGGACGCCGACGTCGGTCACCAGCGACGGGCGGTTCTTGGCCCGCTCCTCCACGATGTACAGCACGTCCCGGCCGTGGAGGACAGCGAGGTGGGCACTCTCCCCCAACGCGTCCACCAGCGATGCCAGCAGGGGCCGGCCCAGTCGGGAAAGTGGCTCCTGCCTGGAGTACGCGGAGCTCAGCTCGAAGGCGCTGATCCCCAGGCCGTAGCGCTGCTCCTCATGCAGGTGCAGCACAAATCCGTTCGCCTCCATGACCCCGAGCAGGTGGTAGACACTGGATCGCGGCAGTCCCAGCGACGAGGCGATCTGGGAGGCGGCCATCGGGCCGCGGCGGGAGGCCAGCAGCTTGAGGATCCGGAGTGTGTTCTCGGCGGCCGGGACCTTCGACGCCGGCCTGGCATCCTGCGCCGGCTGTTCCGCTGCCCTCGGCATCGCCTCCATGGCAACCATCCGCACTCCCTTCACCGGGACCCGGCCGTGTCCGGGATCCCATACTCAAGCATGCACCGTCAGCGGGGCTGCAGAATGGCTGTTAGGAAGCCAGCTGTCTGGGATTCCGGATAAGCGGGATCCCAGACAGGGCATTCCGTGGCCTAGGCTGGCCAGCATGACCGACTACGACCCGCGCCTCGTAGATTTGTATGACCGGGACAATCCGGATGGGCCCGACCATGATTTCTACCGGACCCTGGCCAGCGAAGTGCGGGCCCGGAACATGGTGGACTTGGGGTGCGGCACCGGCATCCTCACTGTCACTCTTGCCTCCGCAGAACGCACGGTAGTGGGAGTTGACCCGTCAGCATCGATGATCGGCTTCGCCCGCAACAGGCTGGGCGCTGCACGCGTTGACTGGGTGGTGGGCGACAGCAGGAACATCACCGGGACGGGCTACGACTTCGCCGTCATGACCGGAAATGTTGTCCAGGCCATTCCGGGCGCCGACTGGCCCAGGACTCTTCGGGACCTCCGGCGGGCAATGGGACACGGCGGAACGCTGGCCTTCGAAAGCCGGAATCCGGCGGCGCGCGCCTGGGACAACTGGGCATTTGAGGACAAGCGGCGGGACAGCCAGCACGGGCCGTTGCTCGAGCGGAGGATTGTCTCCGCACCGGCACCGGGAGTCGTGGAGCTTCAGACGTCCACCACGTTTACCGCCACCGGTGAATGCGTCCACGAAACGCAGCTGCTGGCATTCCGCGACCGCAACTCCATAGCCGATGACCTCGTCGAAGCGGGCTTTGCCGTGGAGGCGACCTACGGCGACTGGGTCCGTACGCCCTATGCCGATGACGCGCCCATCATTGTTTTTGTCTGCCGCGCCGTGTGATGGGGTTGACGGTTTGCCGGCAAGGACCGCACCTGCCGTGGCTGGACGCCGATGCCCTCCCCGATGCGGACATGTGGGCATCCGCTGATGAGTCGCTCGCGGACATCCTCCAGCTGCACCGGTTCGCCGGCGAGCACAGCGATGCCACCATCGAGGCCCTGCCGCTGGATGCAGTGGGGTCGGTGCCATGGTGGCCCGAGGAACGTCGCCAGGTCACCCTGCACCAGATCCTGGTGCACATGGTGGCCGAGCGGGCGCACCATCTGGGCCACGCCGACATCCTTCGCGAACTGATCGACGGAACAGCCGGACAGCGGACCGGCGATCCCAACCTGACGTCCCGGACCCCGGAAGAGTGGAACACACACCGCGCTGACATCGAAACCGCAGCGCGGGCAGCATCAGCTGAAGGGCGGGAGTAGCCGACAAACCGCATGCGCCGGGCTCGCCACCCGAGCCGCCCGGACAGTCTGAGATCAAAGACACCAAGCCTGCGTGAGGCTCATCACGGCGTCCCCGGAAGTGGTCTGCTGGTTAGCGGCTCCCCTCCCAAAGACGAGAAGGTAAGTGTATGCAACAAGCACCATCCCCAACCCGGAACGAAAGCCGCGCCGGACAGCAGACCCCGGCAGCCGCCGTCGGAAGCGTTCTGAACCGCGGGCTGAACGTCCGCCATATCCGGTTCATGGCCCTGGGCTCGGCCATCGGCACCGGCCTGTTCTACGGCTCCGCTTCCGCCATCCAGAAGGCGGGCCCCGCCGTCCTGCTGGCCTACATCATCGGCGGCGCCGCGGTCTTCATGGTGATGCGGGCACTGGGCGAGATGGCCGTACGGCACCCGGTATCCGGCTCCTTCGGCCAGTACGCCAGCCGCTACCTCGGCCCCCTGGCCGGCTTCGTGACCGGCTGGACGTATGTGTTCGAGATGGCGATCGTGGCCATCGCCGACGTCACGGCTTTCAGTATCTACATGGGCTTCTGGTTTCCGCAGGTAGACCGCTGGATCTGGATCCTGGCCATCATTTGCTTCCTGGCCGCCCTGAACCTCCTCAGCGTCAAGGTCTTCGGCGAGCTCGAGTTCTGGTTCTCGCTGATCAAGGTTGCAGCCATCGTTGCGATGATCGCCGGCGGCGCCGCCATCATCGCCTTCGGTTTCCAGGCCGGCGGCTCCAGCGTGGCACCGGGCCTGGGCAACCTCGTGGAGCACGGCGGCCTGTTCCCCAACGGGTTTGGCGGGCTCCTGGCATCCTTTGCCGTGGTGATGTTCGCGTTCGGCGGCATCGAAACACTCGGCATCACCGCGGGCGAAGCGGCCGAGCCCAAGAAGGTCATCCCCAAGGCCGTTAACACCGTTCCGGTCCGCGTGCTGCTGTTCTATGTCCTCACCCTCGGCGTGCTCATGAGCCTCTTCCCCTGGAACGAGGTGGGAAGCAACGGCAGCCCCTTCGTCCAGATCTTCAGCGGGTTAGGCATACCGGCCGCGCCGCACATCCTGAACGCCGTGGTCATCACAGCAGCGCTTTCGGCCATCAACAGCGACATCTTCGGTGCCGGACGCATCCTCTTCGGACTCTCGCAGCAGGGCCATGCCCCCGCCGCCTTCGGCAAGGTCTCCCGGCACGGAGTTCCGTGGATGACGGTGGTCATGATGACCGCGATCCTCCTGGTGGGTGTGGTCCTGAATGCCGTCATCCCCGAGGACGTCTTCCTGGTCATCGCCTCGATCGCCACGTTCGCCACAGTGTGGGTGTGGGTCATGATCCTCGCGTCCCATGTGGCCATGAAGCGGGAAATCAAGCACAACGGACTCCCGGCGTCGGAGTTCCCCTCGCCGTGGTGGCCCGCGGCATCGGTGCTGACCATCGCCTTCATGGCACTGGTCATCGTGGTGCTCGGCGCCTTCGAGGACACCCGGATCGCCCTCTACGTCGGCGCAGCCTGGCTGGGACTGCTGGTCCTCGGCTACCGCCTGTGGGTCAAGGGTGACGGACGACGGCGGGCCCACCTTGAGGACGAAACGTCGCCGCTGCCGGTGGTGGAGCCGGCCGGGCGCACCCAGGCGGACTGAGCGCGACAACGCAGCGCCAGGGGCTCCTTCCGGGGCTAAGATCAGGCATGGTTCCTGCTTCCAGCCTCCTGGCGTTTGCACTGGCCTCGGTGGTGCTGATCGCCGTCCCCGGCCCCAGCGTCCTGTTCGTGATCGGCCGGTCCCTGGCCCTGGGCTGGAGGGGCGGCGTCCTTACAGTGCTGGGCAATGCCTGCGGCCAGCTGCTGCAGGTGGCTGCAGTGGCGCTGGGGGTAGGGGTGCTGGTGGCTCAGTCGGTACTGCTCTTCAGCGCAGTGAAATTCGCCGGGGCTGCCTACCTTGTCTACCTGGGCGTCCAGGCCATCAGGCATCGGAAAGTCCCCGCCGGTTCCGAAGGCCGCGCAGCCGCCACACGCCCGCGGCGGCTGGTGGCGGAAGGGGCGGTGGTAGGTGCCACCAATCCGAAGTCCGTGGTGTTCTTCGTGGCGGTACTCCCGCAGTTCGTCGACTATCCGTCGGGATCGATTCCCCTGCAGCTGGGGATCCTCGGCGCGGTGTTCCTCGTCATTGCAGTGGTTTCTGACAGCCTGTGGGCGGTGGCGGCCGGAACCGCCCGGGAATGGTTCGCCAGGTCGCCGCGCCGGGTTTCCAGCGTCAAGGCCACCGGCGGCGCGCTGATGATCGGCCTCGGCGGGACGCTGGCCCTGACGGGCAGCAAATCCTAGGAAGCACCCGCACCCCGGCAGGAAGCCTGGCTGCCGGTCCGGCCAGCCTGCCCCGCAGGGAAGCACAGCAAACACAGCAGCGCAGCTGACCTGAGACGAAACGGTGCCCGTCCCCTTGACAGGGACCGGGCACCGTTTGCGTTTGCTAGGCCGAAGCCGCGGCGGACCGGACCGCCTCGGCGAGGGACGTCGTCGGGCGTCCGATCAGCTTCTGCAGATCACCCGTACTGACCAGGAGATCGCCCCGGGCGATGCCCAGGTCCGAGTCTGCCAGGATCTCCGCGAATGCCTGCGGAACACCCACTTGGGCCAGGAGGCCTGCGTAGTCGCCGCTGGGCATGTTGTTGTAGCTGATATCGGTGCCCGTGGCCGCGGTGATTTCCGCGGCGAGGTCGGCCATGCTGAAGGCGTGGTCGCCGCCAAGCTCGTACACCTTGCCGGCCTGCCCGTCGGCCACCAGCACTGCTGCGGCCGCCTGGGCGTAATCCTGCCGCGACGCACCGCTGACCTTGCCGTCACCCGCGCTGCCGGCAATGGCACCCTGCGCAAGGGTCCCGGGCAGCTGCTCCGTGTAGTTCTCCAGGTACCAGCCGTTGCGCAGCAGCGCGAACGGTACGCCTGATTCACGCAGGAGTTCCTCCGTTACCTTGTGCTCGTCCGCCAGCTTCATGCCGCTGGTGTCCGCGTTGGCGATGCTGGTGTAAGCGAGGAGTTCCACGCCGCCCTCGGCCTTGGCGGCCTCGATGACGGTGCGGTGCTGCTCCACCCGCTGACCCACTTCGCTGCCGGAGATCAGCAGGACGCGGGTGGCACCCTTGAGGGCAGCTGCCACGGAGGCGGCGTCCGAGTAATCAACGGACACGACGCGGACGCCCTTGGCTGCGAAATCTGCCAGCTTGTCCACGGAACGTCCGGCGGCCACGATGTCACCGGCGGGAACGTTGCGCTCCAGCAGTGCTTCGAGGACGTGGCGGCCCAGGTGTCCGGTGGCTCCGGTAACGACGATGCTCATGGGTGGATCCTTTCGGGATATTTGCTCTGTCAAAGGTCACAACGGTGCCCCGATGAGATTGCTTCCCGAAAGAGAGTACGCACTTTGAAGTAAGGTACTCACCCGGCCGTAAGGTACTGACCCGGCGGTAAGCTGGTGCCATGGACGCAATCCTCCAGCCCGCTCCCCTTCCGCTCAGTTTTTCCGACGGCGTGTTCCCGGCCGGATGCCCCAGCCGGACCCTTTTGGACCACGTCACCAGTAAATGGGGGGTCCTGATCCTCATTGCCCTGTCCGAGGGGTCGCAGCGCTGGAGCGAACTGCGGCGAAGGGCAGAGGGCATCAGTGAGAAAATGCTGGCCCAGACCCTGAAAACCCTGGAACGGGACGGGCTGGTGAGCCGGGACGCGCAGCCTGTCATCCCGCCGCGGGTGGACTACAGCCTGACGGAAAAAGGCTATGAACTCAGCGCATTGCTGGTGCCCCTGGTGGCGTGGACCTTCGACAATGCCGAAGAGATCATCAACGGCAGGGCATGAAATACGGCACCGCCGCGGGTTGGCCTGCGTCCCCTACAGCCCGATTCCAAAAGGCCGCCAGGTTCCGTGACCTTCCCGTGTCCTCCTCCGGGTAGTGCTGCTTTCAAACCTGAGTACCTGTTACTGGTGTGACTGGTGTGATTAGCGCCTAGCTTTGCAGTAAGGTGCATGCCGGGATTACGAGGACCATCCTCTGCTGGGGAGCGTTCCGGCAGCAGGCACCGCGACTGAGCGGCAGGCTGCCGCCTGGGAGTTGGTACGCATGGATACGAGTGATGTCCAGGACCTGTCCGGCATGGGCCGTCCCATCAGCCTTGGCTCGGCGGTGGCGCTGGGATGGGGCAAGGCGGTTGAGGCACTGCGCCCCCGCAGCCCCTACCGGATCGGGGATGCCGTGCTGGGGGATGATCCCTTCAACGGCAGGCACGAAGGGACAGTGGTGACGCAGGAAGGAACCACCGTTGGCGTCAAAACCGTCCGCGGGCTCTTCTTCTACGACCACCGGCAACTGCGAAGGCTGGACTGACCGCCGGAGCGGCCAGCCCAGCCTGGCATGCAGTGGTTCGGGCACCGGTGCACAGGCAACGGATGCCCTACTTGGCCGACCAGCCGCCGTCCATGGTGTAGCTGGCACCGGTCACCATGCCGGCGTGGTCCGAGGCCAGCCATGCCACCAGGGACGCCACTTCCTCCGGCTCTACCAGCCGTTTGACGGCCGCCTCCGTGAGCATCACCTTGGCCAGGACCTCGGATTCGGGGATGCCGTGAACGGCCGCCTGGTCCGCGATCTGCTTTTCCACCAGCGGCGTCCGGACATAGCCGGGGTTGACGCAGTTGGACGTGACACCGTGCACCCCGCCCTCAAGCGCCGTCACCTTGCTCAGCCCCTCCAGGCCGTGCTTGGCGGACACGTACGCGCTCTTGAACGGGGAGGCGCGGAGCCCGTGGACCGAGGACAGGTTAATGATGCGGCCGAACTTGTTGGCGTACATGTGCGGCAGGGCGGCGCGGACCAGGAGGAACGGCGCTTCCAGCATCAGGGCCAGGATCCGGCGGAACTGCACCGGATCGAACTCCTCGATGGGGCTGATCCGCTGGATCCCGGCGTTGTTGACCAGGATGTCGCAGTCCAGGCTCAGGGTGGCGAGCGAGTCCACGTCCAGCAGATCCACAGCCCAGGACGTGCCGCCCACTTCGTCGGCGAGGGCGGCAGCCGCTGCCGCGTCGACGTCGGCCACCACCACTTTCGCCCCTCGGGCGGCCAGTTCCCGGACGCAGGCCGCGCCGATGCCGCCGGCACCGCCGGTGACAAGGGCCTTCCGGCCATTCAGTTCGTGTTCCATCTCAAAATCCCTTCGTACGCGCAAACTGTCGTGGGGCCGTGGCAGCTCAGCGCGCGGAGGCGTTGAGCAGGCCCTCGCGGGCGACGTCGGCCTTGTCCACGTCCTGCAGCGCAATCCCCTTCGTTTCACGCAGGCTCAGCACGGCGAACGCGGTGATGGCGCAGGCAACCACCAGGTAGATGGCCGTGGGGAGCCAGGAACCGGTGTCCTTGAGCCACTGGGTGGCCAGCAGCGGCGCCAGCGAACCGGCGAAGATTGACGTCACCTGGGATCCGAGAGAGACGCCGGCGTACCGCATCCGGGTGGGGAACAGCTCGGCCATGATGGCCGGCTGGCCGGCGTACATGAAGGCGTGCAGGCACAGGCCGATGGTCACGGCGAGCACGATGATCACGGCGTTGCGGGTATCGAACATCGGGAAGGCGAAGAACGGCCAGGTGGCGCCGGTGATGGCACCCACCAGGTAGACGGGCTTGCGGCCCCAGCGGTCCACCAGGCGGCCCACCTGCGGGATCACCAGGAAGTGGATGACGTGGGCGATCAACAGCGCCAGGAGCAGGGAGGAGGTGTCGTACTTGTGGACGCTCTTCAGGTACACGATGGCGAAGCTGACCACCAGGTAGTACATGATGTTCTCGGCGAAGCGGAGGCCCATGGCCTGCAGGATGCCCTTGGGGTACTTCCGGATGACCTCGCCCACGCCGTAACTGACGGCCTGTTCCTTCTCCACGAGCTCCTTGGCTTCGAGGAAGATGGGGGCTTCGGAGACGTGCCGGCGGATGTAGTAGCCCACGAACACGATCACGGCGGAGAGCCAGAATGCCACGCGCCAGCCCCAGCCGAGGAAGGCTTCGCTGCTGAGGGTGGAGGACATGATGTACAGGACCAGCGTGGCCAGCAGGTTGCCCACGGGCACCGCGGCCTGCGGCCAGCTCGACCAGAAGGCGCGGGTCTTGTTGGGGCTGTGTTCGGCCACGAGCAGGACGGCGCCGCCCCATTCACCACCGAGGGCAAAGCCCTGGATGAAGCGGAGGAACACCAGCAGGGCAGGAGCCAGGTACCCGATATCGGCAAAGCCGGGGAGGCAGCCCATCAGGAACGTCGAGACGCCGATGATCACGATGGTCAGCTGCAGGGTGGGCTTGCGGCCCAGCCGGTCGCCGATCTGGCCAAAGACAATGCCGCCCAGCGGACGGGCCACGAACCCCACCGCGTACGTGATGAAGGCCTGGATGATGCCGTCCAGCTCGTTCCCGGTGGAGGGGAAGAAGTACTTGCCAAAGACCAGGGTGGCGGCCGTGGCATAGAGGAAAAACTCATACCACTCCACCACGGTGCCCACCATGGAGGCGGCCACGATCTTCTTTAGTCCTCCACCCTTTGTGGGGGTCCCGGCGCCCTGGTTGGCCGGGCGTTCTCCTACGCTCACTGGTTTTCTCCTTTAGTGTCCACGTTGACACGTGCTGTGATCTCCAGCACAAGTGACTACCTTGAGTATTGCTGCACAAACTTGCGCCTTCAATGACCAAAGAGGCACCCGCTGTGTGCACAATTGCAGATATGAATGCCAACCCCGATGATCTTTTGGTCCTCCTTGAGGTGTCACGTTCGGCGAAATTCACGACGGCGGCGCAGGCCTTGGGCTTGAACCACACCACCGTTTCACGCAGGATCGCCGCGCTGGAGAAGTCGCTCGGCGGGCGCGTCCTGGCACGGGCGGCGGGCGGCTGGGAGCTCACCGAACTGGGCGAGCGGGCGGTGCGCGTGGCCGAGCAGGTGGAGGAGGTCCTGGCCACGCTGGGACCCGGCGGCCGCGCACCCGACCCCATTACCGGCGTCGTACGCATGACCGCGACGGACGGTTTCAGCGCGTACATTGCCGCGCCCGCGGTGGCCCGGCTCCGGCGCGCACACCCGGGGCTGAGCGTGGAGGTGGTCACCATGACCCGTCGTGCGCTGCAGCAGCGCTCCGGCCTTGACATCGAAGTGGTGGTGGGTGAGCCGCAGGTGCACCGCGCGGAGGCGGTCCGGCTGGGCGAGTACATGCTGGGGATGTATGCCTCGCGCGCGTACCTGGCGGAGCACGGCACACCCGCCACCGTGGCTGACCTCAACGGGCATCCGCTGGTCTACTTCGTGGATTCCATGCTGCAGGTGGACCTCCTGGACGCCCCGCGGCGCCTGGTTCCGGCCATGCGGGACGGGCTCACGTCCACCAACGTCTTCGTCCACGTTGAAGCGACCCGCGCCGGCGCGGGCATCGGCTTCCTTCCCTGCTTCATGGGCGATCTGCACGATGATCTGGTCCGGCTGCTCCCGGACCAGATCGCCGAACTGCTCCCCTACTGGATGGTCCTGCGGCCCGATTCGATGCGGCGCCCGGCCGTTGCCGCCGTGGTCCAGGCCCTGCGCGAACAGGTGACGATGCACCGGGAGAAGCTCCTGGGAAGGTGCTAATCCTCCGGCGGTGCCGGGGGGTCGTGGCGCACCGGGGTGCCTGCAGCGAAGGCGCGGACCTGGGCGTCGTCCCAGATGTGCGCCGGTACTGCGCCGCCCAGCAGCCTGCGGGCCAGTTTGGGATCGTCACCGAAGGGGACGTCGCTGCCGGCCATCACCATGTTCCCGTAGCGCCGCCCCTTGAGCATGGCGGGATCGGCGATGATCAGGGTGTGTTCGAAGGAAGCGGCGATCGTGGCGGCGTCCTCGCGGGCACTCTTCAGGTCCGGGGCGTCCCCGGAATTCACCACGTACACGCCGCCCGGGGCCAGGACCCGGCGGACATGCTGGTTGAACTCGGCGGTAGTCAGCGGCCGCGGCGTTAAAGCGCCGGCGAAGACATCCCGGATGATGAAGTCGCGGGTGTCCGCGGTGAGGGTTTCGGTCACCTCCCGGGCCTCCCCCACCCGGATCCTGAGCAGCGGCGCCTTGGGCAGGTCGAACCAGCCGCGGACGTACTCAGCGAGCTTGCCGTCGAGCTCCACCACCACCTGCCGCGCGTCCGGGTAGGCAGCGGCGAAGTACCGTGCGAGGGAGCAGGCTCCGCCGCCGAGGTGGAGGCCGCGCAACTTCCCCGGGTTATCGGCGGCCCCGCCCCGGGTGGACGAGGCGTCCGATGGCGGCCAGCGGGATTCGATGAGCGCGGCGATCCACCGCATGTATTCGAAGTCGAGGAACAGCGGGTCCGCGAGGTCGATGTGCGAGCTCATGACCCCGTTGATTTTCAGGAGCCAGCCGGTGGAGTTGTCCTGGTCCGCGATCAGCTCGCAGTCACCGGTATCAACGTAGTAGACGCCTTCCACCGGACCTTTGGACCCGGGACCAGGGCTTTCCACGACGCCGGCCGCAGCCCGTCCCCGGCCGCCCGACTTTCCGCGTTTCGCCATTACCCGTGCCCCGCCTCAGTCATGGATCCAACCCTAGTGGAACCGCGGCGGGGCTACTCCCCCGAGCCCTGCAGCGCCGTGGCAGCTCCCTGGCCGCCGCGGATGCGGTTGACCACTGCGGTGGTGGAACGTTCGGCCACGTAGTCCAGGATGGCCACCCGGCCACCCGACTCCTCAACTGCAGGTGTCTCCGCCAGCATTTCCGGCGTGTAGTCACCGCCCTTGGCGTAGACGTCGGGGCGGAGCTGCCGGATCAGCGGTTCGGCGGTGGGGGTGTCGAAAACGGTCACGTAGTCCACGCAGCTCAGGGCCGCTACCACTGCCGCGCGGTCCGCGACGGCGTTGATGGGCCGCCCCGGCCCCTTGAGGCGGCTGACGGAGTGGTCGCTGTTCAGCGCCACCACCAGGACATCGCCCAGCTGTTTGGCCTGGTTCAGGTAGCGGGTGTGGCCGCTGTGCAGGACGTCGAAGCAGCCGTTGGTCAGCACGATGCGCTGCCCCTCGGACCGGTGCAGGTCCAGTTGCTGTTGCAGCTCGTCAGCTCCCAGTGCGGTGTCCGCGAAGGCTGCCAGGTACCGGCTGAGCTGGCTGGTGCTGCACACCGAGGTTCCGGGCTGGTGCACCACGACGTCGGCGGCCGACTGGGCGAGGTCCAGGCTGGCCGTCAGCGGCAGCCCGGCAGAGCGCGCCAGTGTCAGCGCCGCCACGAAGGTATCGCCCGCACCGGAGGCCTGCTTCTCGGCAGCCGGGCGTGCCCAGGTGCGGTGGGTGGCGCCGTCGGGCCTGATGAGCACGGTGCCGTCCCGGTCCAGGGTGACCACCACCGCCGCGGCGCCGGTGGCTGCCAGCAGCGCCGGCGCCTGCCCGGTGACCGTGTCCGCCCGGTCCGGCCCGTCGGGGAGCCGGACATCGAGGAGCCGTGCGGCCTCCTGCGCATTGGGCGTGACCAGGTCCGGCCGCAGCGGTGCCCAGGGCCGAGGGTCATGGGAATCGACCACCACCAGCGGGCGTTTCCCGGCAGTCCCGGCACCGGCCAGCGCTGCCACCAGGCTTTCCTGCACCGGATCCGCGAGCACGCCGTTGCCGTAGTCGCACACCAGCACGGCATCCTGGCGTTCGACGGCGGCGCGCACCGAGGAGGCCAGCTCGGCGAGCGCTTCCGGGGGCACGGTCCGGGCGGCGTCGTCGATGCGCAGCATCACCTGGCCGCCGCTGCTGATCCGGATCTTGGTGGTGGTCACCATGTCCGGGTGGGAGTGCAGGCGCCGGACGTCGATGCCCGCTGCTTCGAGCTGGCGGCGCAGGTCCGCGCCGGCGTCGTCCGTGCCGATGATGCCGGCAACGGAGACCCGGGCGCCCAGGGCAGCCAGGTTCATGGCGGTGTTTGCCGCACCGCCGGGAAAGGAGTCCCGGACAGCGATGTCCACCACGGGCGCCGGAGCCTCCCTGCAGAGCCGCTCGATGGTGCCGCTCCACCAGCCGTCCAGCATGAGGTCACCGATCACCAGCACGCTCGGCTGCTCTGCCGCCAACCGTCCGGGCAGCCATTCGGCGAGCGCCCGCTGGATGGAAAGGTCGGCAGTTTCCGGGTCCAGGTTCATGGCCGGTCCTGTTCGGCGGAGGGCGCCGGTGGTGCGGAGATGTGGACCACCTTGACCTGGCTGAATTCGTCCAGCAGTTCAGGCCCGTAGCCGAACCCGGCTCCGCTGTCGCCGCGGGGCTGCGCTGCGCCGCCCGGGGCTCCGCCGAATACCGCGTTGACCTTGACCGTGCCCACCGGCAGCGCCGCCACAGCCTGCTGGATGTGGGCTATGTTGCTGCTCAGGACGGTGGCCGCGAGTCCGTACTTGCCGCTGCACGCGAGCCGCAGGCCGTCGTCGAACGAGTCCACCACCTGCACCGGGGCAACCGGGCCGAAGGTTTCCTCCGTCATCACCTGCATCTGTGCGGTGCAGCCAACCAGCACGGTGGCCGGGTAGAAGGATCCCGGCCCGTCCGGCAGGTCACCGCCCTCCACAGCAGTGGCGCCGGCCCCGAGGGCTTCGGTGACCTGCGCGTGGACCTCGTCGCGCATCCGCCCGTCCACCAGCGGGGCCACGGATCCGTTGCCGTTGCGCCGCGCGGCCTCCGCCTGGAGCGCCGCGGTGAATGGTTCCGCGATGTCCCGGTGGACGTAGATCCGTTCCACTGCCGTGCAGATCTGGCCGCTGTTGCTGAAAGCGCCGATGGCGGCCTGCTCCGCCGCCCAGGCGGGGTCCACGTCGCGGTCCACCAGGAGCGGATCGTTGCCGCCGTTCTCGCGAAGCACGTGTGCGCCGGTCAGGGCACCCGCCCGGGCAATCCTGGCGCCTGATGCGCTCGAGCCCACGTGCGCCAGTACGTCCACCCCGGCCTGGGACAGCAGGGCGCCAACCCCGGCACCGCCAGAAACGGTGAGGAACACTCCGGGCGGGAAGGCCGGCGCCAGGACCTCGCCGAGCGCCTCGCCCAGCCGCGGGCAGCGTTCGCTCGGCTTGTGGATGACGGTGTTGCCCGTGGCCAGGGCGGCACCGATCAGGCCGCAGGCCACTGCCACGGGGTCGTTCCACGGAGTCAGGAGGACCGCGACTCCGCGCGGCTCGGCCACGGTGTAGTCGGCGGCGAGCCGGTTGCCCCGGAGGCTGTGGCCCCGATGCACCGGGGCCAGTTCGGCGTACTGCTCAAGGGTGGAAACAGCCGCTGCGATGCCGGCCAGCGCTTCCCCCACTGGCCGCCCGGTTTCGCTGGCGTTGAGCCCTGCCAGCTCCTGCGCGGCGGAATCCAGGGCACGGGCCGCAGCCTTGAGGGCGGCCCCGCGGTCCGCAGGAGCGGTGGCAGCCCATTCCGGTGCTGCCCTGCGGGCCACCTCCACGGCACGGTTCACCGCTTCCGGCCCCGCCTCAGGGACTGTCCAAAGGACCTCGCCGGTGCGCGGGTCCGTGATGGTGATGCCGCCGGATTCGGCCGTGTCCCGGCCTGCTGGTGTGTGGATCGCTGTGGTGGGCATGGGGGGTTCCTCCCGTCGTGTGCGGACGTGGTATCTGGCCGGGCTTAGGGCCGGCTTTAGGGCCAGGACCCTTCTTCCTCATGGCAGATCAGCATTTCGCGGACCTCGCAGCCCCGGGGCTGGTTCAATGCGAACAGGATGGCCTGGGCGGTGTTGGCGGGATCGTTCAGGCGTGAATCGTCCTGCGGCTTGTACTGCTCGGTGCGGTCATCGAAGAACCGGGTCTTCATACCGCCGGGGATGATGGTGGTTACGCCGATCTCGCCCCCCGTTTCCGCCGCGAGGGCGTGGCTGAAGCCCACCACACCGAACTTTGAGGCGCAGTAGGCGGTGGCATCGGCCACCGCGCGTTTGCCCAGCGTGGAGGCGACAGTGATGACGCGGCCGTGGTTGGCCTTCAGGTAGGGCAGCGCAGCGCGGACCACGGAGACGGTGCCCATCAGGTTCACCCCGATGACCTTCTCCCATTCCGTGGCCTCCACGTCGGCAAGCTTGCCGCAGCGGTCGATGCCGGCCGCTGTGACCACGCCATCCAGGCCGCCCACCGTTTCAGCCGCCTCACGGACCGCCGCTTCCACGGCCAGCCGGTCCGCCACGTCCACTTCGAACGCCTTCACACCGGACACGCTGCTGATATCGCGGTCCAGCACCACGGGCGTTCCGCCTGCCTTCAGGACGGCTTCGACGACGGCGGCACCCAGTCCGGAAGCGCCTCCGGTAACCAGTACGCGCCCGGGGTTGTTGGCATCTGCAGTCATGGTGTTCCTTTCAATGGAAAATCAAATCGTCGGGTGTTGTGCGGTTGATCAGTTTCGTGCGGCATTGGGTGGATAGAGGAAGTCAGCCCACCTTGGCGAGAGCATCGGCCAAGCCGGTGGTGGACCGTGCCGGGTGGTAGGGAACAGTCACGCACCGGCCGCCCCAGCTCTCCACAAGCTCCGCTTCGGGCAGCCGGGAACCTCTGTAGTCGCCGCCCTTGACCCAAATGTCAGGGCGCAGCCGGTCCAGGGCAGCTTCCGGAGTGTCCTCGTCGAACACCATCACGGCGTCCACGCACTCCATGGCCAGCAGGAGTTCAGCCCGGTCCTGCTGGCCGATGATGGGGCGTTCCGCCCCTTTGAGCCGCCGGACCGAGCTGTCCGAATTCAGGCAGACGATGAGGCAGTCGCCGAGTTCGCGGGCGGCGGCCAGCGAGCGCACGTGGCCGGCGTGCAGCAGGTCGAAGCAGCCGCCCGTAGCCACCACCGTTCCACCGTTGCTGCGGACGCCGCGGGCCAGCAGCAGCGGTTCGGTGGCGCGCCGGAGCGGTGTGGGTCCATCCGCCGGCCGTTCCACCGACGCACCGGTTGGTGCCGATGCGTCCCCGCCGTCGTCCTGGGTCCCGCCGTGGTCCGCGCTCAGGTCCGGCAAGGCAGAGACACCACCGGCGCCCAGGAAGTCGGCGGCATCGTTGACTGCCAGCTCCGCCGCCTCGGGCAGGGCGCTGCCGGCCAGGAGGTGGACTGCCAGGCCTGCAACCAGGCGGTCGCCGGCCCCGCAGGGATCCCGGGCTTCCACCCGCGGCGCCGGAACATCCAGTGGGGCCACGCTGTCCCGCAGGACCAGCACGGCCCCGTCCGAGCCCTTGGTCACCAGGACCGCGTTGCTCTGCCAGCGTTCAACCAGGATGCGTCCGACGACGGCGGCCGGGTCGCCGGGCGCGCCGTTACCTGAAGCGGGGCTTGCGTAAGCGGCGGCGGCTTTGGTGGCCTCCGCCAGGTTGGGCGTTACCACGGCAACTCCCGGTACCGGTTCCGGCCCGGACGGATGCGGGTCCCAGATGACGGGCACCTCGGCCGTGAGCCTGGCAAGCAGGCGGCGCAGCTCCGGGCTGGCCGCTACTCCCCTGCCGTAATCGGCCACGATGATGGCACCGGCTTCCTCCACGGCGCAAAGCATGGCGGGCGACATCTCCGGTACCGGTGGCTTGCCGCATCCCTGGTCGAACCGGACCACCGCATGGGAGCCGGCCCGGACCCGGGTTTTTACCGGTGTGGGGTGGCCGCTGGGGCCGGACACCAGCCGCACGCCGGCGAGCTGGCCGCGGAGTTGCCGCCCGGCGTCGTCATCGCCGAACACCGCCACAAGGGTGACGGGCCAGCCTTCCGCGGCCAGCATCCGCGCCACCAGGCCGGCGCCGCCGGCGCGGCTGCGGATCCCGGAAACGTCCACCACCGGGACGGGTGCATCCGGGCTCAACCGGGTTGCCTCGCCGGAGAGATCCACGTCCAGCATCACGTCGCCCACCACCACGATCCTCATGGCCGGCCTCCCTGCTGCAGGATGGCGGGGCTGTGGCGGGCCACCTCGAGGTCAAAGGCCCGGCAGACGGCGTGCAGGGCGATCAGGTGGCCCTCCTGGGCGTTCGCGTTGAGGGCATCGATCATCACGGCTTCATCGCAGGCGGTGGCCAGGGGGTTTGGCCCTGCACCTGTCAGCGCCCAGGTGGTGATGTTCAAGCGGGACGCGGCCTCCGCGGCGCGCAGCAGGTTGGGGCTTTTGCCGCTGGTGGACAGCAGGACCAGCACGTCGCCGGAGCGGCCGTGGGCCCGCACCTGGCGGGCGAAGACGTCGTCATACCCGTAGTCGTTGGCGATGGCCGTCATGGCGGATGTTTCCGCGTGCAGGGAGATGGCGGAGAACGGGACCCGCTCGCCGTCGAACCGTCCCACCAGTTCGGCGGTGAGGTGCTGGGCTTCGGCGGCGGACCCGCCGTTTCCGGCTGCCAGCAGCCGCTGCCCGCGGAGCATCCGCTGCGCCAGTTCCACACCCCAGGCGGCGAGCCGGCCGCACTGGCTGCGCAGGGATTCCAGGGCGGGAACCACGTTGTCCAGGTGCAGCCTGACGGCGTCGGCGCTGGCGGAATCCACGTACGCAGCGCCGGGCAGCACCGCCGGAAGGGCCGGTGCCATGGCCAGATGCGCCAGGTCGATGTCGCGGAGGGACGATTCAGCAGTCACAGTGCCGCTCCTTCCATGGGGATGGCTGCCGGGCGGGCGGCGGCACCGGCCACCGCCAGCTTGTAGGCCTTTTCGGATTCCGCGGCCACCCGGTCCCACGAATAGCGAACACGCGCGCGGCGCTGGCCGGCATGACCGAGTTCGGTCCGCAGGGAGGGGTTGCCCAACAGCATGGCCAGTGCCGACGCGATGGCTTCCGGGTCGCGGGGCGGGACGTGCAGGCCGGTGGCATGGTCCACCACGGTGTCCCGCAGCCCACCCACGGCCGCGGCCACCACCGGCACGCCGCACGCCATGGCTTCGAGCGGAACGATGCCGAACGGCTCGTACCAGGGGGCACAGACCACGGCATCGGCACTGCGGAAGATGCCGGGCATGTCCCCGCGGGGCACCTGGCCTTCCAACACCACCTGATCCTGGACGCCGAGTTCTGCGGCGAGGTCCAGCAGCCGGCGCACCTCGGGGTCTGAGTGAAGGGCACCCGAGTCCCCGCCGCCGCCAACGATGAGGAGTTCGACGTCGGCAAAGCCCGCCGCGCGCAGGTGCGGCAGGGCGCGGATCACCAGGTCCACACCCTTGCGCGGCACCAGCCTGCCCACGGAAAGGATGCGGTGAGACCGGGGCTTGGCGTCCACCGGACCATCCGGCCCGAAGACATCCAGGTCCACGCCGCAGGGTGCGATGGAAATCTTTCCCGTGTCGATGCCCATGGCTTTGAGTTCGAACACCTCGTCCGAGCAGGTGGCAATGATCCGGTCCGCGGACCGCCCGACGCCGGGTTCAAGCCAGCGGCGCTCGTGTGGGCTGGTGTCCTCGGCACCCTGGTGCCGGCGCTTGACCGTGCCCAGTGCGTGGAAGGTCTGGATGACGGGGACCCGGTAGCCAGTGCCGGCCCGGCGGGCGGCGTCCAGGGCGGCCAGGCCGGACATCCAGAAGTGTCCATGGACCACATCCGGGGGCCGCTGGTCCCAGTCCCGGGCCACGCCGTCGGCCAGTTCACCCATGAACGGCAGCAGCTCGTCCTTGGGAACGTGCCGGGGAGGGCCGGCGTCTACATGGACCACTTCGAAATCGGGCCCTACCTTTACGCGGGCGGGAAGCTCCGTCGCGTCCCTGCGGGTGTACACGGTGACCTGGTGTCCGCGCCTTGCCAGCGCTTCGGACAGTGCGGCCACGTGGACGTTCTGCCCGCCGGCGTCCACCCCGCCCAGGGCTGCCAGCGGGCTGGCGTGTTCGGAAATCATCGCGATCTTCATGCGGTCTTCCTTTCTTGCGCCGGAACAAAGATCTGCCCGTCCGGCCGATGGCGGGCAGAGGGGCTGCGCCCGAGATCCGCCAGGAGCCCGTCCCAGCTGTCCTGGAATTTGCCCAGGCCGTAGCGGGCCAGTGCGGCCTCGCGCGCGGCGACGCCCCGCCGTCGTGCTTCATCCGGGTTGGCGACCAGCCTGCGGGCGCACCGGAGCAGCTCGTCGATGTCCGCGGACACTGCTCCGGCCTCCGGCGGGACTGCCCGGGGAGCTTCGGTGGCGGCCAGGACCACCACGGGCATGCCCAGGTGCATGGCCTCCAGCAGGGACAGGCCCAGGGAAGTCCAGCGCATGGGGTGCAGGTAGACGCGGCAGCGTGCCAGCTCACGGTGGAGTTCCTGCGTTCTCAGGTCGCCGCGCGGGGTGAGCCGGTCCGTTCCGATGCCGGCGGCAGCTGCCAGGCCCTCGGTCTTCATCCCGAACACCTGCAGGGGCGCCACGTCGGCGAAGGCGGGCAGCAGGTCCGTGCCCGTCACCCGGCCGCGGCGCACGGGTTCATTGACCACCACGCCCAGGTCCGGCAGTTCCCCCGTATAGAGCTGCCCGGGGTCGGGGATGCCGTGTTCGATGACTTTGGACAGTGCTGATCCGTTGTCCCACGCGAGCCGGTTGAAGTGGGTCACGTGCACCAGGGGGATGGTGTTCTGGTCCGCCAGCGGGTGCCGGGTGAAGGGGAAATCACCCTTGGGCGTGTTGTGCTCCACGAAGACCGCGGGCAGGTCCACCCCGGGTGTCCGGCCCAGGACCCGGGAGACTTCACTGATTTCTTCCGGCCGTTGAAGCACGACGGCGTCAATGGAACCTGCGTCCAGCGTCGCCAGGTCCACCTCCCGCACTGAGTCCGGCCAGTCCCTGCCGGCGCGGCCCAGGCCCCACGGCCCGCCTTCGGGCAGGACGGGGAGCAGGTACTCGTGCCTGCCGCGGACGAAGGCGTCCGTCCAGGATCCGTGGACATGCCAGAGCAGGATTCTCATCTGTTGCGGGCCTTTCTACGGGTACTGACGTGGGTGCTGAAGGAGCTCACTCCCCCGATCAGGCGTTCAACGGCTGCCACCACTTCTTCGGGAGATACGGCGTCCAGGCAGGGGTGGCCGGGGACGGGACAGATGCGGGCGCGGGTCATCCGGCAAGCCGCGTTCTGGTCTCCCAGCAGCTCCAGCGGCACCCCATACGGTGCCCAGCGGATGGCCGGGACCACGGGGGAAAAGAGGCAGGCCACCGGCGTGCCCACCGCTGCTGCCAGGTGGGCGGGGCCGGTGTTTCCGGTGACCACAGCATCGGCGCCGGCCATGACGCCCGCGAGTGTGTGCACATCGGTCCGGCCGCCGAGGTCCAGCGCGGAAGGACCGGCCACGGTTGCCGTCAACGAGGTTTCGCCGGGCCCGCCGGTCACCACCACGCGGTGGCCGGCGCCCTCGAGGAGTTCGACGGCGGCGGCATGGTGGAGCGGAGGCCACGCCCTGGCCGGCACGGCAGCGCCCGGGTGGACCACCACGTACGGCCCGTCGCCTACGAGGTCATGGACATCCGGGCCGGGATTGATGTGGAGCTTGCCGTCGTCGCCTTGGGGAAGCCTGAATCCCGCGGCTTCGGCGATGCCCAGCGCACGTTCGGCTTCCGGCTGGTCTTCGGGAAAATCCTCGCCGGGTTTGAGCCGCACATCGAGCAGGGAACCGGCATAGTCCGTGGAGGCGCCCGTGATCCGCTCGACCCCGGCCAGCCGGAGCAGGAGTGCCAGCGGCAGCGGGGACTGGTGGAACGACGTGAGAATGACGGCTTCGGTAATCCTGGAGTTGCGGACATACTCGATGAGGCGGTCCGCGTGGGGGCCCGTCATTTTGGGTGCCGGGTTCATGATCCACGGGCTGTCCCAGCTGTAGACCTCGGCGGCGCCGGGCAGGAGTCCCGCAGCAGCCTCACCCTGCCGGCCGCACAGCATCACCACATGGTTCGCGCCGCTGCCGTCCGGGATCCGGCCGTTGGCGACTGCCCGCACAGCGGGTCCGGCCAGGAGGACATCTCCCATGCTGTCCAGCCGCGCCACCAGCACCCGCCCCATTACGGTGCCTCCCGGAGCAGGACGACGGCGCCGGCCAGGTCATGTGCCACCAGCCGGGCGGCAGCCACTTCCTCTGCCCTGGTCACCGGGGTGGGTACCAGGACTCCGGTGGCTCCCGCAGCCTCGGCGGCCAGGACGTCTGCGCCGATGTCGCCGATCAGGGCAGCTTCGGATTCGTCAATGCCCAGCTTCCTGCAGGCGCTGTGAACCATTCCCGGAGCGGGTTTACGGCAGGCACAGCTGTCCTGCTCCGAATGAGGGCAGACTTCCCACACGTCGAAAGGGCCCAGAAGTTCCTCCACCCTGGCGTTGACGCTGGCCACGTCGTCCTCGCTGATGAGTCCGCGGGCGATGCCGGACTGGTTGCTGACCACGCCCGTGGCGATGCCGTCCGCCCGCAGGCTATCCAGCACTTCCCTCGCCCCGGGCATGGGCCGTACCAGGGCCGGGTTCCCGTTGTAGGGGACATCGACCACCAGGGTTCCGTCCCGGTCGAACAGGACGGCGCGGATCTTGTGAGTTGCGGAGCTTCCCATGTCAGTCCTGTTCCCTCCTGCTGCTGCTCCTAAACAGGCCATCGTTGTTTCGGGCGCCGGACAACGATGTGTCCGGCCCGCTGAACAGGCAAGATAGGAAATCTGTGGCGTGGCGCGCCCCGGCCGTGGCAGGGCCCGAAGTCAGTGCGGTCCAGTCACTGCGCCGGCGGCCGGCCAGATCCGCGGCGCCGGGCAGGTTCCCGATGGGAGAGTCCGGCTCGTTGGGTCTGCACCCGCCGCCCGGAGGTTGCAGTGCCGGGGCATTCGCCGGACGGCTGGTCGAGCCGGGAGCTGTTCTCGAGGCGGCGCTGGAGTTCCACCAGCACCCGGGCCAGCCGGCGTGAAACCTGCATTTGCGACATGCCCAGGCGCTTGCCCAGTTGCACCTGGGTTTCCTCGCAGAAGTAGCGGCGGTAGAGGAGCTCCCTGTCCGCCGGGTCAAGGTCAAGCATGGCATCGCGCAGGCAGGCCAATTCCTCCAGCCGTTCGAAGGGTGTGTCCGGGCAGGCGAGCATCTCACCGATGGACGGCGCGTCCGAATTCGGATTGACCGCATCCAGGGAGTCCGGGTGCATGCTGCTGGACGCCGACATGGCTTCCTGCACCGCTGCGGGGTCTGTCTCCAGTTCCCCGGCGAGCTCCTCCACGCTGGGAGTCCTGCCCAGCGCCTGGGTCAGTTCCGGTTCGGCCCTGAACATCCGGGTGCGCAGGTCCTGGATGTTCCGCGGCGGCCGGACCACCCAGGTCCGGTCACGCAGGTACCTCTTCAGCTCCCCGGTGATGGTGGGGGCGGCGTACGCGGGAAAGCTCTCGCCCTTGGACCTGTCGAAACCACGGGCGGCCTTGACCAGTCCCAGGTAGGCCACCTGGTTCAGGTCCGCCCGCTCGCGGCCGCGGGCTTCGAAGCGCGCAGCCAGTGCTTCGGCGAGGTCCAGGTAGCCCAGGACCAGGTCGTTTTCGAACGTTTCCCGCAACTGCCCCGATCTGGCGGGCGGATCGTGGCGCGAAGCGGGTGTTTGCGTCGGCGTGGACTGGGGGGCGTGGACGAATGGAGCGTCCATGGCAACTGGAGAGAAAGATTCTGGCATTGACGTTGGTTCCCTCGGGGATGGTTCCGAAAGCCTGCGGCAAGACTTAGAAGCAGCAAATCATAAGCTTGCTTATAAAACAATCCTTCTCGGCGATAGGCTCGTCTGGTACGCAGTTCTGTCCACCTTGCGTCAGGAGCACCCTCATGCGGATCGTCATCACCGGAGCCAGTGGAAACGCCGGCACGGCCCTCCTGCGGAACCTCCAGGGCCGGCTCGCCAGGAAACCGGGGAGCCTCCAGCTGGCCGGAATCAGCCGCCGCCCGCCGGATACCAGCCAGGCTCCCTACGCAGGGGTGGACTGGCACACCCTCGATGTGGGGCTGGAGCAGGACCGCCAAAAACTGGAAGCAGCGCTGGAAGGAGCTGACGCCGTCGTCCATCTGGCCTGGCAGATCCAGCCAAATCGGGACCTGGAGCAGCTGTACCGGACGAACGTCGTCGGGACCAGGCACGTGCTGGACGCAGCCAGGGCCGCGGGTGTGAAGCAAGTGGTCTGCGCGTCCTCGGTGGGCGCTTACAGCAAGTCGTCCAAGGACGGGCGCAGGGACGAATCCTGGCCCGCCCAAGGGATGCAGGGCTCCCACTACAGCCGGCACAAGGCTGAACAGGAAGCACTGCTGGACCGGTTCGCCGAGTCCGAGCCCGGCGTTGCCGTGGCCAGGCTCCGCCCGGGCCTGATCTTCCAGGGCGACGCCGGCAGCGAAATCGGCCGGTACTTCCTTGGCCCGGTGATTCCGCGGCTGCTGCCCGGCAAGCTGCGGATTCCGCTGCTGCCCGCACCGGACGACCTGGTGTTCCAGGCGGTCCATGCCGATGACGTGGCCGAGGCTTACTGGCGCGTGGTGGACCAGCGGGCCAGCGGAGCCTTCAACATCGCTGCCGAACCGGTCCTGGATCCCCAGGAGCTGGGCCGGATCCTTGGCGCCAAGAGAATCCTCCCCGTGCCCATGTGGCTGCTTCACCGGGCCGCCGGGCTGGCGTGGCGGCTGCGGCTTCAACCCACCGATTCGGGGTGGGTGGAGATGGCCGCCGGAGCGCCCGTCATGGACACCCGGCGGGCACAGCGGATTTTGGGGTGGGAGCCAAAGACCTCGGCTGTGGACGCAGTCCGGGAAGTGCTGGAGGGCATGGGTACGGGGAAGGGAGTAGCTCCCTCCCCCGTTCTGAAACCGCGAAGCGGCACGTAGCCGCGACGGTTCCCCCGCTGCCTAGATTCCGTCGCGCGGATTACGCTCCCCGTGCCGGATTTCGTCTACGCCGGCGTCGCCGGGCTGCCGGTCCCGTTCGTCCAGGCGCGGATCCCGCTCGCCTGGGCGCCGCTCATCACCAAGGGTCCGGCCGTCGGCATCGGCTTGCCCGCTCGCCGGCGCTCGATCGTCAGCCTCGCGGCTGCTTCCCGCGTGGTCGCCGTACACCGGGTCGCCGTGCGTGTGGTCACCAGGCCCGCCGGGCGCGTCTGACTGGCGTGGGCGCTGCTCGCCGTCATCGGCCCTGCGCGCCCGCCGGCCGGCGTCGTTCGTGACGTCGGGATCGATTTCGTCAGCCTTGCGTGTGTGATCGTCTACCTCGCTGCGGAGCGAACCTGCCTCGCGGGCTTTCTCGTCGGCTTCCTGGCGAAGGCGTGCGGCGTTGACCTGAGCCTGCTCGGCGTCAGCGCGTGCGCGGGCAGCCTTGGCCTCACGTTCGCGGGCATCGATTTCCTTGGTTTCCGCCTCCCTGCGGATTTCTGCTGCTTTTTCGCGGTGCTCCTGCTCGCGCTTTTGCTGCACGGCCTTCCGGCGCCGCCCACTCATCAGCAAGACAACAATCAGCAACACCACAACGACGGCAATGATTATCCAAATCCATGGAGCTGTTTCCACGCTACCCACCACTTTCCACTTCAGTTACGACCGGGCAGGCCCTCGCCGTCCGGCTGACTTTTCGGGTTCGGTTATAACTCGTTTACGAAGGGTACTTACCTTTCATTAGTAATCATGCTTATCATTTTACGGCCAGTATTGCTGGTTCTTGATCAACAACCGGCCTTCTTGGAAAGAGAGATGGAAGATGACAGAGAACCAATGGCCCGAGGACCCCAACGCGGTTCCCACGGCCAATACAGGAATTCCCGGCGAGCGGGCTGCAACCACCTTCCCCGCCACAACGACTCCACAGACGTCTGTACCCGGGACGGGTGGCTACCAGCCAGGTGGTTACCAAGCGGGCGCGCCGTCAGGCGGTTCGAAAACCGACGCGGCAAAGGCAGAGGCCTCAGACGTGGCAGGGCAGGCAACGTCTGCGGCCAAGGATGTGGCACATACGGCGAAGGAAGAAGCCTCCAACGTCGCAGCCGAGGCAAAGACCAACGCCAAAGACCTGATGAACCAGGCGAAGACCGGCCTGACCAGCGAGGCAGGCGCCCAACAGCAGAAGGCCGCGCAGGGGATCCGCAACATCTCTGACCAGCTGCACAGCATGGCCACCGCGCCCGAGCAGCAGGGTATGGCGAGTGACCTTATCCGGCAGGCAGCCGAACGCGGAGACTCCGTTGCGTCCTGGCTGGAGAACCGCGAGCCGGGCGACCTGCTCGGCGACGTGCAGCGGTTCGCCCGCAACAAGCCCGGGACGTTCCTGCTGCTCGCGGCCGGCGCTGGCCTGCTGGCGGGTCGCCTGACCCGAAGCCTCACCGCAGGCGCCCCGGAGGCATCCTCCGGCACCGGCACGTCCGGCACCCCGGGCAGGCACTCCGGGGGAGTCCAGTTCTCGGGAACCGGATATGGCGATCAGTACAGCGAGTCCTACCCACCAGCCGGTGGTACTGTCCCGCCTCCGCCGGTGCAGCTGCCCGGTCCGGCGACCACCACGGCAGGGTACGACGGCGGCGCTCCCGGCAGCGGGTATCCGGAACCTGCGCGGCCGGCCAGTGGGCTGGACAGCCCCCAGTTGGTGGAGGAGCCCTGGTCCGGAAACCAGATCGCCGAAGACCCCGTCTATGACCGCGAGCTGGCGGATGACCCCATGGCTAACGATCCACGCACCCGCGACCGGTCCGCGGACGGCGAGTCCGGCAGGTTCTGATGAGTAGCCAGATTCCTGAGTCGCCGGGCGTGGCGCACCAGAAAGCAGAGACCACGTCGCTGGGTGACCTGCTCGGCGATGTCACCCGGGACCTGTCCACCCTGATGCGCCAGGAAGTCGACCTCGCCAAAGCCGAACTCAAACAATCCGCCACCCGGGCCGGTAAAGGCGGCGGCATGCTCGCCGGCGCCGGCGTCGCAGGCCATTTCGTCCTGCTCTTCCTGTCCCTGGCCCTGATGTTCGGCCTCGGCGCCCTCATGCCCCTGGGCTGGGCCGCCGTGATCGTCGCCGCCATCTGGGCCATCGCAGCCGCGGTCCTGGCAAGCATCGGCCGCAAAGAACTCAAAGAAATCAAAGGCCTGCCCCAAACCGGCGAAACCCTCGCCGAAATCCCCCCGACCCTCAAACCAGGTGAGGTAAACCGATGAGCGAGAACCCCGACGCAATCCGAGCAGACATCGAAGCCACCCGCGCACGCCTCGGCACCAACGTCGACGCCGTCGCGGACAAGGTCACACCGTCCAACATCGTCCACCGCCAAACCGACAAGGTCAAAGACGCGGTATCAGGGGTCAAGGAGAAAATCATGGGAGCAGCAGACCACACCACCAGCCGAGTCCACGACACCGCGCACTCCGGGGCCGGGCACACCACCAACGCCCTGCACAGCACCGGCGACACCCTCCACGACGCCAAGGACAACGTCGCCTCCACCCTCTCCGACGCCGGCCACACCGTCGCCGCAGCACCGGACCGGGTCAAAGCCAAAACCCAGGGCAACCCCCTCGCCGCCGGCCTCATCGCCTTCGGCGCAGGCATGCTGATCTCCTCCCTGATCCCCGCCAGTGACAAGGAACGCCAGGCAGCAGACCAGCTCAAAACCGCCGCCGAACCCCTCACCACCGAACTCACCGACGCCGCCAAAGGCATGGTCCAGGACCTCAAAGAACCAGCCCAACACGCCATGGACAACGTCAAAACTACCGCCACCGACGGCATCGACCACGTCAAAACCGACAGCCAAGACGCCGCCACCGACGTCAAAGACCGCGCCACCACCGCCAAAGACACCATCCAAAACACCTAGGCAGCGGCAACTGCACGTCATTCCGTAGGCAACTGCATTACACGACAGGCCGGCCCCGCCCACCCGCGGAGCCGGCCTGTCTGGTTGGCCGCCTGACCGAGAGGACACCCCCATGGCAACTCACGACGCATCCGAAACCAGCACCGCGAAAGCGGGGCCGGCACCGGATCCAAACGACTCCAGGAAACCTGACAGCCCCAAAGAGCTGGTCAAGCCGAACTGGAAATACATCGCCAGGAAGACATTGCGCGAGTTCAGCAAGGACCAGTGCCCCGACCTCGCCGCTTCCCTGACCTACTACGCGGTCCTGTCCTTGTTCCCGGCCATCCTGGCCCTGGTGTCCCTGATCGGGCTGTTCGGCGATCCGCAGAAGACCACGGACGCGCTCCTGCAGATCGTCAGCGGGTTTGTCCCGGGCGAGACCGTGGACACCATCGGTGGGGTGGTGAAAGACCTGGCCAACGCCCCGGCGGCAGGATTCACCCTGGTCATCGGCCTGGCAACCGCGCTCTGGTCGGCTTCAGGGTACGTGGGTGCTTTCGGCCGTGCCATGAACCGCGTGTATGAAGTGGACGAGGGACGCGCGTTCGTCAAGCTGCGCGGCACCATGCTGGCCGTGACCGTGCTCGCGATTGCCATCATCGCCATCCTCGCCGGCATGCTGGTCCTGAGCGGCCCCGTGGCGGAAGCGGTCGGCGGCTTTATTGGGCTCAGCGGGGTTTTCCTCGCTGTCTGGAACATTGCCAAGTGGCCCGTGATGGTGGCGCTGATCATCGTCATTATCGCCGTCCTCTACTACGCCACACCCAACGTCAGGCAGCCAAAGTTCAAGTGGATGAGCATGGGCTCGGGCATCGCCTTGGTCGTTTTCCTGCTGGCCTCGCTGGGATTTGGCTTCTACGTGGGGAACTTCGGCAATTACAACAAGACCTATGGCGCCCTGGGCGGCGTGATCGTTATGCTGCTGTGGCTCTGGATCCTGAACATGTCGCTGCTCTTCGGAGCCGAGTTCGACGCCGAGACAGAACGCGGCCGCCAGCTCCAGGCCGGCATCAAGGCAGAGGAAACCATCCAGCTGCCGCCGCGCGACACCAAGAAGAGCGAAAAACTGCAGGCCCAGGAGGAAGAAGACATCAAGCACGGCCGCGAACTGCGTGAGAAATATGCCGCGGAGAACGGAGGCAGCGGTGACGCCGAAGCCACCGGCGCCGGGGAGGACGCTCCCTCTGAACCGCACCGGGAACGGGTCCGGGACAAGGTCCGCGACCGGGCCGGGAACGGCACGCCGGAAGAAGGGGACCGGGGAAATCAAAGGCACTAGGCAGAGGCCCCAAATTGGTAGAAGATTAATCAGGTCCTGAAGAGTTCCCGGGTGCATGAAGCCCGGGGTTAGGCGGGGCCGGCGGTGAGATGGCCTCTTCTGAGACCGAGGCCAGTCCCCCCAGTCGCCGTCGGCCCCCTGGACGGATTCCGTCCGGGCGGATCTCCCACGTGACCTGGCCATATGCCGTAGCGGGCAAGCCTCGCATAACTGGACAAAATGCCCGCGCTGAAATACCTTCATGTTTACCCTGCTGGCCTAACCTGGCAGGGCCGCTGAAGCAGACACGGCGGACATCACGGCCAACTTTGTGAGCGGATATGCCTGCCAACCATTTTGAAGATTTTCTTGCCGACGCAGTTGTTCCGGCAAAGGAACCCGGTCTCGGCCTCGGCCGCGACGAACTCTACGGGCTGTACACCAGCTGGTGCCTGATCCATAAGGTCCAGCTCCAACCGCCGGAAGAGCTGTGGGAGGCCCTGAAGCTGAAGGGTATCGATCCGGACAGCAACAACCTCTCCATGACCGGCCCCGCGGCAGCTGACTACATTATTGCCAGCGCACCAGACCTGGTCTGACCGCTATCTGAAAGGGCTGCCACGGCTTTTTCCGTGGCAGCCCTTTCGTGTCTCCCCAGTTCCTCCGCTCAGCCCTCTGCGCCACGCGGGTCCAGGGCAAGGGCAAGGAGGTAACCGGCGAACCCGCGGGGAGCACGCGCCTCCAACCTGCCGGAGGTGATGACGCGGTTGCTGTCGGTAGCTGCGATCACCGCGCCTCCGCTGCGGAGCTTCCTGACAAGGCTCCTGTCCTCCCCGGATTCTGCGGCGGGAAATCCTCCGGCTGCCAGGTAGGCGGATGCGCGGACACCGAGGTTGGCGCCGTAGACATGGTGGTGGTTGTCCTGTAGACGGTGCCGTGCATGCCACCGTTGCAGCAGCCCCGTGTCCATCCCGGCAGAGTCCGGTTCCACGGAACCCAGCACAGCGTCGGCGCCGGCATCAGCCAGTTCCAGTTGCCGGGTGAGCCAGTGCGCAGGAACGCGGGAATCGGCATCGGTGTTGGCAATCCAGATTTCCCCTGCGGGAACGCCCAAGGCGCCGGCTTCGGCCAGGACCATCCGGTTCCCTTCGCGCCTGCTCCGCCCAACGCTGCGGAAATCAGCTGCCAGGACGTTGAACTGGGGATCTGCCCCAGCAAACCGACCAGCCACGGACGCTGACAGGTCGGTGCAGGCGTCCAGGACCACCAGCACGCGGACGCACAGTCCGGGGCGCTGCACCTGAAGGACGCCGACGGCGGTGCGGACAGCCTCAAGTGCGGCGCCCAGGTGCCGCTCTTCGTTGTGGGCGGGGACCACCACGCCAAGATGGCTGACACGATGGCCGGTTGGAGCTGTCATTCCGGGGCCGTCCTTGCCGGAACGGGAGCCACGAGGACCTCCAGGAGGAAATCCCGTTCGCGGTACATCCCTGCCTGCCGCCAGCTCAGCCGCTCCCTGGCGAGGGCGTGGACGGATTCGCCATCAAGCTCCCAGCCCGCCACCGGGTGCCTCCAATGGCAGAGCACCAGCGTCCCGCCGGGCTGCATGGCCGCCTCCACCCGATCCCACATGCCGGCAAGCTCATCGCGGGCCAGGTAGTAGCCCACCTCGGACACCACGATGAGGTCGAAGGAGCCCTCCGGCCAGGCAGCCGGAAGCACGGCCTGCTCCACCGTGACGTGGTGCGCCCCTGCCAGCCGCTGTCTCGCGTGTTCCACGGCCACCCCGCTCGCGTCCACCCCAAGCAGGCTCCGGCACCGGGGAGCCAGGTCCGCCGTCAGGGTGCCGATAGAGCAGCCGATTTCCAGTCCTGCCCCGTAGGAGGCCTCCGGCAAGGCTGCCAGCGTCAGGGCACGCTTGCGCTGTTCGTACCAGCTGGAACCGTAATTCCAGGGGTCCTCGGTGCGCTGATGCACGCGGTCAAAAATCTCCGTGGCCTCACCGCTGCGATGCGATGGTTCCGCCGGTTTCCGCGGCGGTGTCCAGGCAAACATCTCGTAGCCCCTGGCGAAGTGCCGCAGGAAGCCCTCGCTGAGCAGCGCTTCGTCACCGGGGCCAGGCGACAGCGGCAGGACCTGCGTGGCATGCGCGGCCATTGCACGGTCCTTGGCTTGCCGGGCGGGCGGGTCCAGGTGGAACCTCATCCAGTCCCGCCAGTCCGAATGGTCCGGGCCGGCCCAGTGCCAGTACCAGATGGGATATTCGAGGAGGCCGTGGCCGCCCTCCGCCGCAACGTCCGCCGCCACTGCACCCAAGGCGTCGTGGTCGGCGTGGCCGTCCGCCCGGTACGGCGCCACGACCACCACGTCCCGGCGTTTCCCATCGGCGCCGGCGAGCCTGGCCGCGGCGTGCCGGACCGCATCAGCGATGGCATCCGAGTGCAGGCCCAGTCCGCGGTCCGGCATGCCAAGGAAATGCCACCGGCCCTCCAGCCCCAGCGCCGTTAGGGCTGCCGCGAACTCCTCCAGCCGTGCCGCGGCGAGCCGTTCGGGCGTGTGCGTTACGGATTCCGGGTGGGAGCCCTCGCCTGCCGTGCAGAGCAGCACTTCCACGGCCGCCCCCAGCTCGCGCAGGCTTGCTGCCAGCCCTCCTGCGCCAAGGGTTTCGTCGTCGGGGTGGGCGGCGAGGACCACGAAGCCCCGGGCGGCCAACTCGCCGCTGTCCAGGGGCAGCTCAGGGGCGGCGGACAATCCGGCTGCCATCCATACGTGTTCGGCTGTGCCCAGGTCCGCGTGGGAGAAGGTCACCATGGACAGTCTCCTTTGAGGGTCAGCGCGCCCAACTGGGCGTCGTCCCGGTGCCCGTGGTGCTGCCTGACATAGAGGGCCAGATCAGCCACCCTCTTGGCATACGCGGCGTCGAACGCCAGTGGCCCGGGCCCGCGGTTGGCCGTCACCAGTTGGAGGACGCGGTCGACGGCGGAGGCAACAGTTCCGCGGACACGCTGGGCCTCGCTCCAGTCGCTGCTGCTCCCGGCCGCGGTTCCAGCGGCGTCCACCCGTTCGGCGGCTCTGGCCAGGTACTGCAGTGCCGAAACGAGGACCCGGTCCGTTTCGCCCAGCGCAGCGAGCGCCAGCTGGTCCGGCTCACGGCCCGTTTCGGCGCCTTTCCGCAGGCCGTCCCGGAAGTCGCGGGCAACACCCACCGCTCCCCCGAGCCAGCAGGCGGCGACCCCCATACCGCCCCACGCGAAGCCGGGACGGCTGTGGTACCAGCCGCTGCCGCCCACAGCCGCAGCAGGTACGTGTTCGAAGGTCACCGTACCGCTGGGGATCTCGCGAAGTCCCCGGGCAATCCATTCCGGTTCCTCAGCCCTAACCCCGGCGTGGTGGAGGTCGACGGCGAACGCCGCCCGGCCGCCGTCGTCCGTGTGCGCGGTGATGACCGCATGGTCCAGCTGGCCTGCCAGGGAGCACCAGGGCTTTGACCCGTTCAGGACGTACCCGCCGCCGTTGGCCGTGGCCTGGAGTGGAAGCCCCGGGCCTTCGGCCGCGAAGACACCCCAGGAGCCTTCGCCCGCGTCGGCCGCTGCCGCTGCCTGCTTCAGGATTGCCGCGGCGTCGAGGTGCGGTTCGAAGACCCGGGCGGCAGCGACGTCCACGGCGGCCACGGAAGCGAGGAGCTCCCACAGCTGTGCGGTCCGGCCTTCGCCCGGCAACGGCCAGGAGCGTCCGGCCGCGACGGCGAGCTGAAGCAGAGCCGGCACATCCCCCGCTGCGCCGCCCACAGCCGCAAGACCGGGGGCAAGCCGCGCGAGCTCTTCCGCCGTGGAACTGAGAAGCACGGGCCGGACGGGGCTGCCGCCGGTTTCCGGGTTTACTTGCAGTCCGCCCCGACCGCTGTCCGGGCTGTCCCCCGCTGCCACCTACTTGCTGGCCGGCTCGGTCACCGCGGCGGTGGGCGCCATGGTTTCGGCGTTGACCATCCAGGCCAGCTGCTCCAGCAGTTCGATGATCTTGTGCAGCAGGTCTGCGCTGGTGGGGTCCTCATCGTCCACGTCGTCGTGGACATCACGCATGCTCTTCACGGTCCGCTCCAGCCGGGCGGTGATGAGCTTGACGGTGTCCTTCGTGGACGTCAGGCCCGCCGGGAATTCAGCCAGGCGGTTGTCCGCTGTGACCGTGCTGCTGCGGCCGTCCGGCAGGGCGTGCAGGGCCCGCATGCGCTCGGCGACCTCATCGGCGAACAGCCGTGCCGCCGTGACGATTTCATCCAGTTGCAAATGCAGGTCCCGGAAGTTGGTGCCCACGAGGTTCCAGTGGGCCTGCTTTCCCTGCAGGTGCAGCTCAATCAGGTCCGTGAGGACCATCTGCAGGTTGCTGGCAAGGGTGGGTGATGCCTTCATCGTTTTCCTCCATTGCGGCCTGTCCGGCTGCCCGCCAGCCGGACGCTTATTCTAAGCATACTTATCAATGGAGGTGCGGCGGGCGCTGGCGGGCGTTGTCAGGTGATGCGGGCCAGGGCGAAACCATCCCAGCCCTTGGAGCCCACGGTCTGGATGACGGTGGCATCCAGGCGGGGATGCTCCCCCAGCAGGGTGAGTGCGTCGATAATGCCGGGGGCGTTCACGGGATCCATCTCCGGATCCAGGACGGCACCTTCCCAGATGGTGTTGTCCAGCACCACGGTGGCGCCACGCCTGCCCAGCCGGACCGCCCAGTCAAGGTAGCGGCTGTTGTTCTCCTTGTCCGCGTCGATGAAGATGAAGTCGAACGGCTCGCGGCCCTCTTCCTCCAGCGCGGCCAGCGTCTCAAGCGCCGGGCCCAGCCGGATTTCAACCTTCTGGCCCAGTCCGGCGAAGTCGATGTTGGCCCACGCCACTTCGGCGTGCTTGGGGAGGAACTCGCAGGTAACCAGCGTGCCGTTGGCGGGCAGTCCGCGGCCCAACCAGATGGTGCTGAAGCCGGCAAGCGTACCAATTTCCAGGATCCGCCGGGCACCGGAGAGCTGCACCAGGAGCATCAGCAGCTTGCCGGCGTTGGGTGCCACCTCAATGGCCGGCATGCCCGCTTCGGCCGCGGACCGGATGGCCTGCTCCAGCGCGGGGTCCGGGTGGACCACCACCCGCGAGAGGAACTCTTCGGTGGCGATCCATTCCGGCCGGGGCTTGTGCTCGAACATGGGCACAGTTTGGCACGCGGCGATCAGCCGGTCCAGAGGCTACCGGCGGCCGGGACATCGACCGCCCCCACAGCGGAGGGTGACGGCAAAGCGCGGTTCAGGAGCCCTCCGCGAGCGCTTCTTCCAGCCGGTCCACCTTGGCCGTCAGTTCACCCGTGTAGCCAGGCCGGATATCGGCCTTGATCACCAGGGAAACGCGGCTGCCGTAGCGCCCTACGGCCTCGGTGGCCCGTTTGACGACGTCGAACACCTCATCCCATTCGCCTTCGATGGTGGTAAACATCGAATCGGTTGTGTTGGGCAGGCCAGAGTCGCGGACGATCTTTACTGCGGCAGCAACGGCGTCATGCACGGAGGCATCTCCGGGGCGTGAACCTTCGGTTGGAGTACCTGACGGGGCAACTGAAAAGGCAAGGAGCATGGGGCAAGTCTGCCACTGCACGCCACCAGGCAAAATCCGTCCGAACAGGGCCGGCGTCACAATGAGCCCCTACCCCTCAGTAACGGTGATGGGCTGACCCTCCATTGCTAACCTCATGGCATGAGCCTCGCAGTCGCCCGCAAGCCCCTCCGCGCCGACGCCGCGCGGAATGTGGACAAGATCATCACCGCGGCGCGGCAGTGCTTCCGGGAGTTCGGCCCCGAGGTTCCGCTGCAGACCATCGCTTCCACCGCCGGCGTTGGACCGGCCACCCTTTTCCGGAATTTTGCCGACAAGGAAGAACTGGTCCTCGCCGCACTGAACCGGCAGCTTCGGATCTCGGTTGACCCCGTGGTTGACGGCGCCCTGGCGGACATTGATGCCGCCAACGGGCTGTTCCGGGTGCTGGAGTCCCTGATGGACGCCGCCAGCGCCGACGCCAACCTGCTCGGTGCCGTGGCCGGGCGCCGCGGGCTCCTGACCGGCATCACAGGTTCCCTCATGGATTCCCTCAGCATCCTGCTGGTCCGCGGGCAAGGCCAAGGCAGCCTGCGGCAGGACATTTCCATGACGGACATGTTCCGTCTCCTGGCCATGCTGATCTCCGTGGTGGACACCATGGAACCCGGATCGGACGCCTGGCGGCGTCCACTGGCCCTGATGGAGGACGCCATCAGGTCAACACGTCCGGCACGTGCGCTTCCCGCGCACGTACCGGTGCCTGCACCCGCGGCACCTTAGCCGGCGCCACCACCCCGAAGGCCGCCCGCCCCGTCGGAACTAAGACCGGCCCGCCCTGCCTGTATGCCGCCAAAGGTACCGTTGTCCAGCTCTGTCTCCTGTTTTAGAATTCAAGAGGGTTACGCAGCCAGCCCACGACCTTCGGTACTGGAGCGATCCATGACACAGTTCTTGTCCATCCAGGGAACAAAGTCCGCAGCACGATGAAGAATCCACAGCTGATCCAGTATTTGGACGACCCCCGCGAGCCGGATGAGGTCCTGGCCGGACTGCCAGCGGATGAACTGGCTACTTTGCTTGACATCCTGTTCCAGGAGCTGGACACCGAGGACCCTGAATACGGGGCGCATGCGTGGTACGACCTCGCATGCGAAGAAAGCTGCCGCCGTTCGGTGTCGCCGGACGGGGTGGCGCACGGCGTGGCGTAACCGCCCCCGTCCGCCCGGCCGCTAGGCCCCGTCTGTATCCCGTTGACCTGAACCTGGATCCCCTGCATCTGCTGTGCCTGCATCAGCCCCGCCGGCATAAGGGGCAGTGCCCTCTTCCCCGGCATCGGTGGCGGGAGGTTCGTTGTACTCGTTGGGAACGTGATCCCTGGCTTCGAGGAGATGCTGCTGCAGTTTCTCTTCGGAGTCCCTGCGGCGGCGGGCAGTGTCCCGCATTTCCCTGGTGGATTCCGAGCCGCGGGGTGACTTGTCGTTCATCGCGGGTCCTCCTTCTGGCGGAGCCAGGCGTAGGTTTTCGCCGCCGCCGTGTGGCGGGCGGCCTGCTTACAGTTCACCACAGGCGTTAAGCGGCCGGCCGGGGAGGAGCTATCCCGCTGCGGCATCCGCGCGGCGCCGGATTTCCCGGTGGACGGCGGCATGCAGCGCCGGGACGGGTGAGCCAGGCTGCAGATCCAGTCCGTTCCTTAGGCTGCCTGCCAGTAACTCCAAGTCCGCGGCAGGGACATCGGAGAGCCCGGCGAAGCGGGTGATGAAGTGTTTGGCCGGGAGACCGGCCCGGCGCCGGGGGTTCTTGCGGTGGGATCTGCCGGCTCTTTCGCCGGCGTGCTGCTGATTTTCCATGGTGGCCGTTCACACGTAATCCAACGGCCAACTGCATAGCCGAGATTATGATACCGCCAGCCCCGCCCATTTCATGTGAGCCAGATCACATCAGTTCCAGCCGGCCATCCTGAGCATGGCGGCGGTGCCGGCGCCAACAATGACCACCAGGAGGAAGGGCGCCCGCAGTGCAAGAGCTATGGCTGCCGCGGCAAGCGCCCCCAGCCGGGCGTCTGCCGCAAGTGCCTGCCCGGTGGCCGCGGCGTTCACCACGGTCAGTGAGGCGAGCAGCCCGATGGTCATGGTGCCCGCGATCCTGGACATCCGGGGGTTTTCCAGGAACCGGGCGGGCACGAAGTAGCCCACCAGCTTCCAGGCGTAGGCCAACACGCAGGACACGAGGATCCAGAACCAGAGATTCACCGGCCGGCCTCCGCAGCGTCGCCGGGCCCGTGCCGGTGGTGGCCGCCGTACGGTTCCACATCGGGTTCGAGGCCCTCATCGCTGCGGCCGTGGCTGAACCAGCCGATCAGGGCAGCCACCAGCGCGGCCACCAGGATGGGCACTCCCGCGGGAACGAACGGCACGGCCAGCACGGTGGCCACGGCGCAGACGACGGCGATGGCCACCGGTTCCCGGCCCTTCAGGCGCGGCCAGAGCAACGCCAGGAAGGCGGCCACCGCGGCACCGTCGAGCCCCCACTGCTTGGGATCGCCGAGTCCGCTGCCGGCCAACGCACCTGCTGCGGTGAAGAGGTTCCAGAGCACATAGATACCGACGCCGGCCGCCCAGAAGCCACGGCGTTGCTCGGCAGGATCAGCCTGGCCGGTGCTCGTGGCCGTGGACTCGTCGATGGTCAGCTGGGCGCCGACGTATTTGCGCCATCCTTCCGGCCGCAAGAGGGCATTGAGTTGCATGCCGTAGATCCCGTTGCGCATGCCCAGGAGGGTGGCGGCACTCATGGCGGCAATGCCGGAACCGCCGCCGCCCACCACGCCGATGAACGCGAACTGGGAGCCGCCGCTGAACAGCAGCAGGCTCAGGGCGATGGTCTGCCAGAAATCCAGGCCGGAGGTGACGGACAGGGCACCGAAGGACACGCCGTAAAGGCCAGTGGCAATGCTGATGGAGATCCCCACCCGCACGGCGGGGGACGCCATGAGCTTCACCGCCGGCCGTCCGGGCCAGTGTTGCGGAGGCTCCAGGCCCAGGCGATGAGGGGTGCCTGCAGCGGCAGTCGGACCGTGTGGATGCGCCGCTGGAGCCGTGTCCCTTCCGGGCTGTAGGCGCGCCGGAGCGCGTCAACGTGGCCGGCGAGGAACGCCGTGAACATCGCGGCCACGGCAGTGGCGGTGACCTTGCGGGTGGCCGGGATGAGGAGCCCGACGGCGGCCGCAGCCTCGATCAGGCCGGATGCGGCGATCCATTCCTCGCGTGAGAGGACGGCGAAGGGTCCGCTGGCGCCGGTGGGCACGGTGCCGGGGGCGGGGTCTTCACGGCAGAGGTAGTCGGGAACCACCTGGCGGTAGAAGCCGGGGCTTCGGAAGTGCTTGCCGGCGCTGGCCAGGAGCAGGGCGCTCATCGCAGCAGCGGACAGGTTTCGTGCAGCCCGGCCGGAGCTGGGGAAAGGCATGGCTCCACTCAATCACAGCGCGGGCAGCGGCAGAAACCACCGCGCACCCCCCCTTGTTGTGGGGATGCTGTCAATGGGCGGCGGCCGGATGCTCAGTCTCCGCCCGGCGCCCATTCCATGGCGGAGCTGCCGTAGGGCGGTGGCGGGCCGGGGTAGTCCAGCGGCTGCCCCTCCACCAGCAGCGGTGGCCGGACGTACCGCAGCTCGCCGTAGGAGCTGGCAACGGTGCGGGATTCCGGCGATGGCAGGGCCTGCAATCCGTGCGGGTTCGGCGGAAGCCCGAAGAGTTCCTCCGCTGTCCGGGCGAGTGACAGTCGGGCCGATCCACCGGTGCCGCTTTCCCGTTGCCGGGCGAGGAGGGTTACCGCCGCGGCCGCTGCCCCGTAGCCTGTGGCGTGGTCCAGGGCCTGGACCGGCAGGGCACCCGGCCGCCAACCGGCGTCGTCCGTCATTCCGTACAGGTGGGCAATCCCACTGGCGGCCTGGACGATGCTGTCGAAGCCGCGCAGCCTGCTCCATGGCCCGCCAGTCCCCCAGCTGTTCAGTGTGACCACCGCAAGGTCCGGCCGGGTGGACAGCAGGGACGCCGCGTCAAGGCCGAAGCGGTCCAGGGAGCCGCCGCGGTAGCCGGTGATCACGACGTCGGCCCCGGCCACCAGGCGTTCCAGCGCGGCGCGGGTGCCGGGCCGGGCGAGGTCGGCCACGGCGCTGCGTTTGCCGAAGGCGGTGTCCACGAACTGGTCGGAAAGTTCGGGCAGCGCCGGCGGGTCGATCCGGAGTACGTCGGCTCCCAGCGCCGCCAGCAGCCGCGTGGACACCGGGCCCGCGATGACCCGGGTGAGGTCCAGGACACGCACTCCCGCCAGCGGCCGGCGCGGATTGCCGCCCCGCTGCGGGATGTCCCGGCGGCCGTTGCCCTGCGTGGCTGCGCCAGCAGCCTGGCCGTCCGGAACCTGCGGGTCAAGGACGATCCACGGTCCGGCAGCTGCTGCCCGGCCCATGTCCGAGGCCTGCCACTCAGCGCGGGTCCGGACGGCCGCCGCCACTGCGCCCCGCGCTTGGATGGCGGACTCGGCCTCGAGGGAATCCATGCCGCGCAGGGCAGCTTCGGCTTCCTCCGCCGTCGTGGCATCCAAGGCCTGCAGGAGGCGCTGCCGGTGGTGCGGGTAGTTGGCATGCAGCCGGATCCAGCCGTCCCGGGTGCGGCGGAAGCCCGAGAGCGGAGCAAATCCCTGCAAGGGGCGGCCGGCGATCCTCAGGTGCCCCGAGGAGTCGAACGCGGCGGCGGTCAGTTCCGGGGCGGCGGTGTACCTGCCGGCCGCTCCCGTGTACCGGTCCAACGCGGCGGCTGCGGCACCCACCGCAGACAGGGCGAGGCCTTCTACATCCAGCGGCCCGCCCCACCAGTTGCGCAGACCCGCAGTATCCGCCCCCGCCACAGTTACCGTCCCTGCGAGGGGGCCACCTGCAGCTGCGAAAGCACCCGGGCCGGGACGTTTGTGGTGACTTCATGGATCCCCAGCTTCCTGCACAACGCTACGTCTTCCGGCGAATCCACGGTCCACACCCGGAAGCGCCGCCCGGCCTCCAGCCACCGCCGGATGGTGTCCGGGCGTTCACGGACGTAGTCGATGCCCGGCCCGGCAAGCCCCACCAAGCCGGCGTCGAGGATCCGTTCGCCTTCCAGCTGGGTGGCCTTCATGAGGTTGGCGACGGCACCGCCGGTGATCAGGCCAAGGCCCAGGCCGCCGCGGATTTCATGGACGGTGAGGTCGTCGACCAGCTGGCAGATGTACTGCGCCGGTACGGACTGCAGCAGGTGCCGGACCGAATCCGGGCTGAAGCTCATGAACGTCACCGCCACGTTGTCCACCGTGGAGCTTCCCGGGTCCCAGCCTTCGCCGCGCAGGACCTCCAGCACGCGGTCCTCCAGTTTGAGCTGGTAGGGGCTGGGGTGTTTGAGCTCGATGGCCAGCTTCACCGGCCGGCCAGCGCCGCGGAGGACATCCAGGAGTTCCGGGAGCGTGAGGAACTGCTCGGACCGGGCTCCGTAGGTTTCCGGGATGCGGGCGCCCTTCCAGGAGGAGAAGTCCAGCTGCCGCAGTTCGCGGAGGGTCCGCTCGGCCACCGGGCCGGTGCCGTCGGAGGTACGGTCCAGGTTGGCATCATGCAGCAGGACGACATGCTGGTCGCGGGTGAGGTGGACGTCGCATTCCACACCGTCAGCTCCGTCCGCCAGTGCCTGCAGGTAGGCGGCGCGGGTGTGCTCGGCGAAGGCGGCGCTCGAGCCGCGGTGGGCAAAGACCAGCGGCCGCTGCGCCGGCCCGTCCGGAGTGGCCCCGTTCAGAGTGGTTCCCTCAGCTGCGGTCCCATTAGCCGCGGTCCTGCCGCGTGTCGGCTCGTCAGGTGTCATGGGGACACGGTAGCCGACCCGGTCCGGTCAGCGGGGCTAGGCTTGGCACATGCAGGTGAACTCTGAGCCAACTGCCCGGGAATCCCCTCCCCGCACCGCTGCTCCGGTGCCCGAAGGCGCGAAACCGCAGGCCGCCGTCGTCGGTCATCAACTCAGCGCGGGAGACGCCGAAAAGGCGGCAGCGCTGCGGAAAATGAAGATGCTGGCCCTGAGCCTGCTCATCGCCATGGCCGTGGTCTTCGTTTTCGCCTTTGCGCTGCAGGAGGAGTATCCGTGGCTGCAGTACGTGCGCGCCGCCGCGGAAGGCGGCATGGTGGGTGCGCTGGCTGACTGGTTCGCCGTCACCGCACTGTTCAAGTACCCCATGGGCATCAAGATTCCGCACACCGCCATCATTCCGCGCCGGAAAGACCAGATCGGCGCGTCCCTGGGCGAGTTCGTGGAGACCAACTTCCTCTCCGAGCAGGTGGTCCAGGACAAGCTGGCCAGCGTGAATATTGCCCGCCGTGCCGGCGAATGGCTCGCCGCGCCCGGCGGCGCGGACCGGGTGGCCAAGGAAGGTGCGGCAGTCATCCGGGGCGCCTTCAAGGTCCTGAACGACGACGATGTCCAGGCTGTCATTGAGGGCATGGTCCGCAAACACCTGCTCACGCCGCCGTGGGGACCGCCGGTGGGCAGGCTCGCAGAGCGGATCTTCCACGACGGGCACCACCACACCCTGGTGGACCTGCTGGTGGACCGCGCCGCCGACTGGGTGGACGAGAACCACGAGACTGTCTCGCGGCTGGTGTCCGACCGTTCCCCCACCTGGGTACCCCAGTTCGTGGATGGCCTGGTGGGCGACAAGGTTTACGTTGAGATCCTCAAGTTCGCCCGTGCCGTGCAGTCCGACCCCAACCACCAGGTGCGGCAACAGATCGACAAGTACCTCAACGACCTGGCGCAGGACCTGCAGCACGACCCCAAAATGATTGCGCGCGCCGAGGACGTCAAGGCCCAGGTCCTGGGTGATCCCGAGGTCCGGGAGCTGGCCTCGCGGACCTGGGGCACCGTCAAGAACGCCCTGCTCGGCGCCGTGGACGATCCGAACAGCGAACTGACCGT
Source organism: Pseudarthrobacter sp. 1G09 (assembly GCF_050038305.1). NCBI lineage: Bacteria > Bacillati > Actinomycetota > Actinomycetes > Micrococcales > Micrococcaceae > Pseudarthrobacter > Pseudarthrobacter sp. 1G09. Next base: position 710,531 of record NZ_CP188306.1, on the reverse strand, counting down.
CAAGTTCAAGGCGGCGGTCCGCGACTTCGGTTCGCGGCTGGTCAACGATCCCGAACTCGCCGGCAAGGTCAACACCTGGATCGGCGACGCCGCCGGCTACCTGGTGAAGACGTACCGGTCAGATATCGCCGGCGTCATCACGGATACCGTGGCGCGCTGGGATGCGGAAGAGACCTCGCAGAAGATCGAACTCCAGGTGGGCAAGGACCTGCAGTTCATCCGGATCAACGGCACGGTGGTGGGATCGCTGGCCGGGCTGCTGATCTTCACGGTGGCGCACCTGATCTTCGGCTGAACACCGGCCGGGTCGCGCCCGGGCCCGGGTCAGGCGAAGGACTCGAGGCTGACGCCTGCAGCTTCCAGGCCTGCCCGGACACCGGCGGCCATTTCCACGGCCCCCGGGGTGTCTCCGTGGATACACAGGGAATCGGGCCGGACCTGGACCACTGTGCCGTCGGTGGCCACGACTTCGCCCTTCGTGGCCAGCCGGACGGCCCGCTCAACGATCGCGTCGACGTCGTGCAGCACGGCACCCTCCTCGGACCGCGGCACCAGCGTCCCGTCAGCCCGGTAGGCGCGGTCCACGAAGGCTTCGACGAACACCGGGTGCCCGGCTTCCTGCGCCTGCTTGAGCAGCTCGGAACCGGGGAGGCCCAGGATCGGCAGCCCGGGGTCGTAGGCGTTGACGGCCGCCACCACGGCGGAGGCCTGCTCGGCGTCGTGCACCAAACGGTTGTAGAGGGCCCCGTGCGGCTTCACGTAGTCCACTGACGCACCCACCGCATGGGCCACGCCGTCGAGTGCGCCCAGCTGGTACAGCACGTCGCCGAAGAGCTCATCGAAACTCGTGTCCAGGGACCGCCGGCCGAAGCCCGCCAGGTCCCGGTACCCCACGTGCGCACCGACGGTCACGTCCAGTTCGTAGGCCGCACGGCAGCTGTCCAGCATGGTGACGGGATCTCCGGCGTGGAAGCCGCAGGCCACGTTGGCGCTGGTGACCAGCTGGAACATCCGGGCGTCATCGCCCATGGTCCACGAGCCGAATGATTCGCCGAGGTCAGCGTTGAGATCCAAAAGTGTTGCCTTCCAGCTGGTTGTCCGTGGTCCCGGCTGCCGTGAGCTCGCCGGGCAGGCTGTCCGGCATGGGTCCAAACGCCTCCTTGGCGTTGGCCACCACCGCACGGCCCATCACGAGGTTACCGGCTCCGCCCACCACGGCACCGATCCCGAACGGCAGGGCCCGGCCCAGGAGCGCAGTTCCCTGGCGTTTGAGGAGGTTCCTGAGGAAGGCCTTCTGGATGCGGTTGCGGATGGTGCTGAAGCCCGGCATCGGCATCGACTTGGAGAGCACGCTGCCCCACTGCTTGGTGGCTCCAGCGCCGTTGCCGGCCATTTGTCCGCTGAGGGTGCCCAGCAGGGCGGTGCCTTCCTCGCCCAGCATGATGGCCATGACCATGGTGCTGGCCTTCTCCGGGTTGGTCAGGCGGATGCCGTGGAGCTCTGCGAGGGAGGTGGCGTACAGGGCAGTTGCTTCGAGGAAGCCCACCGTGGCGGCTGCCGAGAGTCCCAGCGACGCGACGGTCCCCACGCCGGGCACGACGGCGGTGGCCCCCACGATTGCGCCGCCGCCGGTGACGGCGCGGAGGTAGTCGCGCTCCAGGATGCCGGCCAACTGGGCTGCCGTGGCTTGGGGGTGCTTCTTCTGCAGCCGGCGGATATAGGCCAGCACCAGCGGCCGCTGGATCTCCACGGCTTTGAGGAGCATGTTGTGGATGCCGGGCTTGGGCTTGCCGTCCTTGTCGAAGACTGCGTTGTGGGCAGTTTCCTGGGCGATCCGTACTGCTGGGTTGCTGCGCTTAGCCATGGTCACCTTCGTTTCACGTCGAGCTGCAGCGGGTGGCTGCCGTGCTTCTCCATCCTAGATGCAGAAACACTAAGCATGCTGAACTTTGACGCCGGCGCCCCTGCACCTCCGGCCGCAGACAGCACTGCGGCGGGACCCGGCGTGGGTCCCACCGCAGCGTTGCAGTCAGGAGCTTATTCGCTGGCCCGTACCTTGACGGCCCGGATCCGCGAAGAAGCCTAGGAGCGGGAGCCCCGGGCGGCCTCCTCCTGTGCGGACCTTTCGCGGTCCTGCCCGGCGCCGGCCGCCGCCTGCTCATCGGCGCGCAGCTCGGCCCGGAAGACCTCGAAGCGGGCAAGGTGGGCGGGGCGGCGGCGGAGGATGGCCCAGGCCACGCCAAGGACGAGGAACCAGATGGGGGTCACCAGCAGGGCTGCCAGGGTGTCCGGCTGGGTGGTCAGGGCCCAGAGGACGAACGCAAAGAACGCGTAGACCACCCACACAACGGGGATGCCGCCGGGCATCTTGAACTTCGAGTCCTCGTGCAGGTGCGGGCGGCGCTTGCGGAAGGCGATGTAGCTGGCCAGGATGACCGACCAGACAAAGATGAAGCACACTGCGGAGACGGTGGTCACCATCTCGAAGGCCTTGCCAACATCCTGGCCGGCGTACATGAGAACGACGCCGGAGAGCAGCAGTACGCAGGAAAGGAACAGCGCGTTGCTGGGCACCTTCCTCGAGGACAGGCGGCTGAAGATGCCCGGGGCGTCGCCCTCCTGTGCGAGGCCGAACACCATGCGCGAGGTGGAGTAGATGCCGGAGTTGGCCGAGGACATGGCCGAGGTGAGGACCACCAGGTTGACCACTGTGGCTGCAGCGCCCAGCCCGGCGAGGGAGAACATACCGATGAAGGGGCTGTGGCCGGCCGCGAACTGGGTCCACGGGGTGACGGCCATGAGGATGATCAGGGCGCCCACGTAGAAGAGCAGTACGCGCACGGGGATGGCGTTGATGGCCTTGGGCAGCGTCCGCTCCGGGTTCTTGGCCTCGGCGGCTGTGGTTCCCACCAGTTCGATGCCGACGAAGGCGAAAACGGCGATCTGGAAGCCGGCCACGAAGCCCATGAACTCATTGGGGAAGAAGCCGCCGTGGCTCCAGAGGTTGGTGAAGCTGGCGGTTCCGGCGTCGCTCTGGAAACCGGTGAAGATCATGAAGAGGCCCACGATGATCAGCGCTGCGATGGCCACGATCTTGATGAGGGCAAACCAGAACTCGGTTTCGCCGAAGGCCTTGACCGTGGCGAGGTTCAGCAGCAGCAGGATGGCCACAGTGGCAAGCCCTGGGATCCAGAGCGGCAGTCCCGGCCAGAGTTCCTTGGAGTAGCCGGCAATGGCGATGACGTCTGCGATGCCGGTGATCACCCAGCAGAACCAGTAGGTCCAGCCGGTGAAGAACCCCGCCCACGGGCCCAGGAGGTCGGCCGCGAAGTCGCTGAAGGATTTGTAGTTCAGGTTGCTCAGGAGCAGTTCGCCCATGGCACGCATGACGAAGAAGAGCATGAACCCGATGATCATGTACACGAAGATCACGGACGGGCCGGCCGCGGAGATGGTCTTGCCGGAGCCCATGAAGAGGCCGGTGCCGATGGCACCGCCAATGGCAATGAGCTGGATGTGCCGGTTGGTGAGCTGCCGCTCCAGGTGGGGAGGCTCGCTGCGGGCGGCGCTGCCCGCAGGAGGGTTGCTGCGGGGCGGCTCGCCGTTGGACGTGGGGGGATGAATCGCCATGGGAACTCCATCGATAAAGCGGCATTTTTGGGTGCCGCAGAAGTTGGGTTCCTCCCCGCTCTGTAGTGAACCTGAGAGTTTCCGCGGCCCAAGCCGCTTGCACCGCCGGTGAGCCGGAACGGGTCCGGCTGCTTTCCAGAGTTGCCTGTCCGCGGCGGTACATGGGCCTGAGAGTTTCCTGGGGAGGGTTTGCTCCTACGGCGCCTGCTAAATGTACCGGCAGGACTCTCCCGCCGCAGGTCGAAGGCATGTTCAGTTAGGCATGCTCAGCGGCCGCACCCTTCCGGGGCAACGTTGGCCCGGGCTGCTCCGATGAGTTGAGCCAGCCGGACACGGTGCTGATCACCGGACCCAGTGTGGTGCGGGTCACGATCGAATGTCAAACCCCATTTTTCCGCCACCGCAACAAGGCAGCCGCCGCCCACCGTGTGACGATCAGATTTGTTTTCCTTTCAACCAACCTGTACGGTGTGAGGCGAATCACCCACAGTTGAATAGCCTTTCGAGCTGTGACGGGAGAGTCCTCCCGGCACCACCGGGCAGGCGCCGTAGGAGCAAATCCTCCCCAGGAATCTCTCAGGCCCCCGTACCGTCACGGCGAGGCAACTCTGGAAAGTAACCCGGCTTCGGCCAGGTTCACCGACGGTGCAAGCGAACCCGCCACGCAGGGTTCCGCGGAATCTCTCAGGTCCAATACAGAGCGGGGAGGAACCCATCCCATGCCGTGCCACCCTGGCCGGCCAGACCTGGAGTTCCTCATGACGATTCAATCCCTTCCAACCACGTTCGTTGACCGCCATATCGGCGCGCGCCGGCAGGCCGACGTCGGCACCATGCTCAAGGCTGTGGGCTACGACAGCGTTGATGGCCTGGTGGACGTGGCTGTTCCGGCGTCGATCCGCCAGCAAACGGCGCTGAAGCTGCAGGACGCCCTCAGCGAGGTTGAGGTCCTCACCGAGCTGCGCCGGTTGGCGGGCAAGAACAAAACCGCGGTGCAGATGATCGGCCAGGGCTACTACGACACCATCACCCCCGCCGTGATCCGGCGCAACATCCTTGAGGCGCCGGCCTGGTACACCGCCTACACGCCGTACCAGCCAGAGATCTCGCAGGGCAGGCTGGAGGCGCTGCTGAACTTCCAGACCATGGTCCAGGACCTCACCGCCCTCCCCGTGGCCAACGCGTCACTCCTCGATGAAGCCACCGCTGTGGCCGAGGCTGTACTGCTGATGCGCCGCGCGAACAAAAATAAGGACGCCAAGGACGGCAAAACCGTCCTGGATGCCGACTGCCTCCCGCAGACCATCGCCATCGTGCTGGGCCGCGCCGAAGCGCTCGGCTTCGAGGTGGAGGTTGCTGACCTCTCCGCAGGCCTGCCCGAGGGTGCCATCAACGGCATCGTGCTCCAGCAGCCGGGCGTGTCCGGCCGGGTGTGGGACCAGAGCGCCGTTATCGCCGAGGCCAAGGAGCGCGGTGCGCTGGTCACTGTTGCCGCTGACCTGCTGGCGCTGACGCTGATCACTCCTCCGGGCGAGCAGGGCGCGGACATCGCCGTCGGCTCCACCCAGCGTTTCGGTGTGCCGCTGTTCTTCGGCGGCCCGCACGCCGCCTACATGGCCGTACAGAAGGGCATGGAACGCACCCTCCCCGGCAGGATCGTGGGTGTCTCCAAGGACAACGCGGGCGCTCCGGCGTACCGCCTGGCCCTGCAGACCCGCGAGCAGCACATCCGGCGCGAGAAGGCCACATCCAACATCTGTACCGCGCAGGCGCTGCTGGCCATCGTGTCCTCCTTCTACGCCGTTTACCACGGCCCGGACGGGTTGAAGGCCATCGCAGAAACCGCCCACCACAACGCCCGGATCCTGGCCACGGCCCTCACCGCCATGGGCCGCGAACTGGTGACCGACTCCTTCTTCGACACCCTTACCGTGCGCGTACCGGGCAAGGCCGCCAAGGTCATCAATGCCGCCGAAGCGCGCGGCATCAACCTCCGCTTCGTCGACGCGGACACGGTGGGCGTCTCCATCGATGAGACCACGACGGCGGCAACGCTGTCCGCGGTGGCCGTCGCCTTTGGCGCCGGCCCGGCAGGGGACGCCCAGGGTTTCGAGCTGCCCGAGTCCGTGCTGCGCACCTCCGGTTACCTGGAGCACCCGGTGTTCAACACGCACCGGTCAGAGACCCAGTTGTTGCGTTACATCCGTCGCCTGTCCGATCGTGACCTGGCGCTGGACCGGACCATGATTCCGTTGGGGTCGTGCACTATGAAGCTGAACGCCACCGCCGAGATGGAAGCGATTTCCTGGCCGGAGTTCGCCTCGATCCACCCGTTCGCCCCGGATTCCCAGACCGAGGGCTGGCGTGAGCTGATCACCGGGCTGGAGGCTGACCTGACCGAGATCACCGGCTATGACCAGGTTTCCATCCAGCCGAACGCCGGCTCCCAGGGCGAGCTCGCCGGGCTGCTGGCGATCCGGGGCTACCACCACTCCCGCGGCGATCAGCAGCGCAACGTCTGCCTGATCCCGGCATCGGCGCACGGCACCAACGCCGCCTCCGCCGTCCTGGCCGGCATGAAAGTGGTTGTCGTGGCCACCGCAGCAGATGGCACCATCGACCATGCCGACCTTTCCGCGAAGATCGAGGCGAACCGGGACGCCCTGTCCTGCATCATGATCACCTACCCGTCCACCCACGGCGTCTACGACGGCGACGTGACCGAAGTCTGTGACGCGGTCCACGCCGCAGGCGGGCAGGTGTACGTGGACGGCGCGAACCTGAACGCCCTGGTGGGCCTGGCCCAGCCGGGCAAGTTCGGCGGCGACGTCTCGCACCTGAACCTGCACAAGACCTTCTGCATCCCGCACGGCGGCGGCGGACCCGGCGTCGGCCCGGTCGCTGCCAAGGCGCACCTGGCACCATTCATGCCCGGTGATGCCAACAAGGCCGCGCACGAGGCCGGCCACGGGGTCGCGATCTCGGCTTCCCGGTTCGGGTCCGCCGGGGTGCTGCCGATCTCCTGGGCGTACGTGAAGCTGATGGGCGGTGCGGGCCTGACCGAGGCCACCAAGTCCGCGCTGCTGGCCGCCAATTATGTTGCTGCCCGGCTGAACGAGTTCTACCCCGTGCTCTACACCGGCGAGGGCGGGCTGGTGGCGCACGAGTGCATCCTGGACCTGCGCGAACTGACCGCACGGACCGGCGTGACCGCTGAGGACGTGGCCAAGCGCCTGATCGACTTCGGCTTCCACGCCCCCACCCTGGCCTTCCCGGTGGCCGGGACCCTGATGGTGGAGCCCACCGAGTCCGAGGACCTGGCAGAGATCGACCGCTTCATCGACGCCATGATCACCATCCACGCCGAGATCGAGCAGGTGGCAGCCGGCGACTTCTCCCTGGAAGCATCGCCGGTGCGCAACGCACCGCACACAGCTGCCGCCGTGGTCAGCTCCGACTGGGACCGCGCCTACCCGCGCGAGCAGGCCGCGTTCCCCGCACACCACAAGCAGGACAAGTACTTCCCGCCCGTGGGACGCATCGACGGCGCGGCCGGCGACCGCAACCTGGTCTGCTCCTGCCCGCCCCTCGAAGCCTTCGAGGACAACACCGCCTTCGAGAACTAAGGACTTCCCATGACTGAGAACTACACCGCTCTCTACGAGCAGCACAAGAAAGCCGGCGCCTCCTTCACCGATTTCGGTGGTTGGCAGATGCCCCTCAAGTACGATTCCGAACTCGCCGAGCACCACGCCGTGCGCAACGCCGCCGGCCTGTTCGACCTCTCCCACATGGGCGAAGTCTGGGTCACCGGCCCGGACGCCGCAGCATTCCTGGACTACGCCCTGGCAGGCAAGCTGTCAGCCATCGCGGTGGGCAAGGCGAAGTACTCGCTGATCTGTGACACCGACGGCGGCATCATCGACGACCTCATCACCTACCGCCTCCCCGCGGCTGCGGACGGAACAGCCAAGTACCTGGTAGTGCCGAACGCAGGCAACGCCAAGGTAGTGGCCCAGGCCCTGCAGGAACGCGCCGCCGGCTTCGACGTCACCGTGCAGGACGCCTCCGCCGAGACTTCCCTGATCGCTGTCCAGGGCCCCGCCGCCGAGGCCATCCTGCTGGCGCTCGTCCCGGCCGACCAGCACTCCCTGGTCACGGAGCTGAAGTACTACGCCGCCGTCGAGGTGGGCATCGCGGTCAACGGCGCCGTCCGGGACCTGCTGGTGGCCCGCACCGGCTACACCGGCGAAGACGGCTTCGAGATCTACATCGGCAACCTGGAGGCAGCCGCCCTGTGGGAGGCCCTGCTCGCGGCCGGCGAAGGTTCCGGCCTCATCCCCGCAGGCCTCGCCGCCCGCGACTCGCTCCGCCTCGAAGCCGGCATGCCCCTCTACGGCAACGAACTCTCCCGCCGCGTCAACGCCTACGCCGCCGGGCTGGGTCCCGTCGTCGCGCTGTCCAAGGAAAGCGACTTCGTGGGCAAGGAGGCCCTGGCAGCCATCAAGGCCGCCGGCGTCGGATCCACCGTGGGCCAGAAGCTCGTGGGCCTCAAAGGCACCGGGCGCCGCGCCGCCCGCGGCCACTACCCGGTCCTCAAGGACGGCTCACTCATCGGCGAAGTCACCTCCGGCCAGCCCTCCCCCACCCTCGGTTACCCGGTGGCTCTTGCGTACGTCGACGTTGAGTTCGCCGAAGCCGGCACCATCGTCGACGTGGACCTCCGCGGCAAGCCGGAACGCTTCGAAGTAGTGGCACTGCCGTTCTACAAGCGAACCCGCTAAAGCCCGCGTGGTCAGCCTCGGGACCGGCGGACCGGACATTTTCACGCGTGCTGCTCCTTCGTCGCTTTGACGCACGCTTTCGAAAAGTCCGGCCCCGCCGGCCCTTGACGCCCGCTCACTTTTGGCGGGTATGTGCCCGACGCCCGCTCACTTCTGGTGGGTTTGGCGCAGACGCCCTCTCACTTTCATCATCTAAACCTAAGGAAACAGACAATGAGCAAAGTTGCAGCTGAACTGAAGTACTCCGCCGAGCATGAGTGGATCGCTGTTGACGGGTCCGGCCCTGCCGGGATCGGTATCTCCGCCGTTGCCGCCGATGCGCTGGGCGACATCGTCTACGTTGACCTGCCCGAGGTTGGCTCCATCGTGACCGCCGGCGAAACCTGCGGCGAAGTGGAGTCCACCAAGTCCGTTTCGGACCTCTACTCCCCCGTCACCGGCGAAGTCACCGAGATCAATGACGGCGTGGTGTCCGACCCCGCCCTCATCAACAGCGACCCGTACGGGGCTGGCTGGCTGTTCAAGGTGTCCGTCACGGAAGAAGGCCCGCTGCTGTCCGCCGAGGAATACGCCGCAGCGAACGGTGGCGAACTGTGAGCGCGGCAGCAGGCACGGCCGTCAACGAAACCGTTGCCTTCCACCAGGTTGAATCCCCCAGCCTGAACGCGGACCTGTCCGTCCTGGACCCGGAGATTGCGGCCAAGATCGACGACGAACTGGGCCGCCAGCGCGACGGCCTGGAAATGATCGCTTCCGAGAACCACACCGCCGCCGCCGTCATGCAGGCGCAGGGCTCGGTGCTGACCAACAAGTACGCCGAAGGCTACCCGGGCAAGCGCTACTACGGCGGCTGCGAACACGTGGACGTCATCGAGCAGCTCGCTATCGACCGGGTCAAGGCCCTGTTCGGTGCCGAATTCGCCAACGTCCAGCCGCACTCCGGCGCACAGGCCAACGCCTCGGTGATGCACGCGCTGATCAAGCCCGGCGACACCATCATGGGCCTGAACCTCGCCCACGGCGGACACCTGACGCACGGCATGAAGATCAACTTCTCCGGCAAGCTCTACAACGTGGTGCCGTACCAGGTCCGCGAAGACACCCACACCATCGACATGGCAGAGGTGGAGCGCCTGGCGCTGGAAACGAAGCCGCAGCTGATCGTTGCCGGCTGGTCCGCGTACGCACGCCAACTGGACTTCGCCGAGTTCCGCCGGATCGCCGACCTGGTGGGCGCCTACCTGATGGTGGACATGGCCCACTTCGCCGGCCTCGTCGCTGCGGGCCTGCACCCCAGCCCGGTCCCTCACGCGCACGTCACCACCTCCACCACGCACAAGACCCTCGCCGGTCCGCGCGGCGGCATCATTCTGTCGAACGACGCCGATATCGCCAAGAAGATCAACTCGGCTGTGTTCCCGGGCCAGCAGGGCGGGCCGCTGGAGCACGTCATCGCCGGCAAGGCTGTGGCCTTCAAGATCGCCGCCTCGGCTGAGTTCAAGGAACGGCAGGAACGCGTCCTCGCCGGCTCCAGGATCCTGGCCGAACGCCTGGTCCAGCCGGACGTCACCGCCAAGGGCATCAACGTCATCTCCGGCGGCACGGACGTCCACCTGGTCTTGGTTGACCTCCGCAACTGCGAACTCAACGGCCAGCAGGCCGAAGACCGCCTGGCCGCGATTGACATCACCGTCAACCGCAACGCCGTGCCCTTCGACCCGCGCCCGCCCATGGTGACCTCCGGCCTGCGCATCGGCACCCCGGCTTTGGCGACCCGCGGGTTCGGCGAAGCCGCCTTCCGCGAAGTTGCAGACATCATCGCCGAAGCATTGACGGCCGACGCCGATGCAGACCTTTCCGGCCTGCGTCACCGCGTCGAAGCACTCGCCGCAGCCCACCCGCTCTACCCGGGGCTGTAGTCCCCTTCGGGACCGGCGGGACCGGACATTTTCACGCGTGCCCTGGGCCCACGCCGTCAGGGTTCCCTGGCCGAGCTTGCGAGGCTAGGGAGACGGTGGGGAGCACGCTTTCGAAAAGTCCGGCTCCGCCGGCCCCTCGTGCGCACGTCGCCTTTGTGACGCACTGCCCACCGATTAAATATCCAGTTAGGAACACACCGTGGCCGTTGGCGTCTTCGACCTTTTCTCTGTCGGTATTGGGCCGTCGAGCTCTCATACTGTGGGGCCGATGCGGGCTGCTGCGGTGTTTGCGGAGGAGTTGGTGGGTGCCGGGGTGTTGTCCCGGGTGGCTTCGTTGCGGGTGGATCTGTATGGGTCGTTGGCTGCGACGGGGCATGGGCACGGGACGATGACGGCGGTCCTTCTGGGTTTGGAGGCGTTCCACCCCGAAAGGATCCTGCCGGTTGAGGTGGAGGAGCGGTTGGCCGCGATCGCCGAGACCGGGACGCTGCACCTGGCCGGGGCCGGGAGCGGGGGTGGCGTGAAGCTGCCGTATGGGGTGAAGGACATGGTGTTGCGGCCGTTGACGGTGTTGCCGCGGCACACGAACGGGATGACGTTCACCGTTTCGGACGATACCGGTGAGGAGCTCCACCGGGCCACGTTCTTCTCCGTGGGCGGCGGGTTCATTGTCCGCGAGGGCGAGGAGGACGCCGCGCAGCAGGAACTCGATGAGTCCAAGAAGGAGCTCCCGCTGCCGTTCCGGACCGCCGCGGAGCTCCTGAACCATTGCGCGGATACCGGGTTGGGGATCAGCGACGTGATGCTGGTCAACGAGAAGTCCTCCCGGACCGAGGAGGAGATCCGGGCGGGGCTGCTGCACATCTGGTCCGTGATGGAGGCGTGCGTGGCGACCTCGCTCAAGCGTGACGGGGTGTTGCCGGGCGGGTTGAAGGTCCGCCGCCGCGCCCCGGACTGGTTCGACCGGCTGAAGAAGGAATGCGCCCGCCCGGGCGTGGACAGCCAGGACCTGGACTTTACGGACCAGGATTTCCATGATCCCCGGTACTGGCAGGAGTGGGTGAACCTGGTGGCCCTGGCGGTGAACGAGGAGAACGCCTCCGGCGGGAGGGTGGTCACCGCCCCCACGAACGGGGCGGCCGGGATCATTCCCGCGGTCCTGTACTACGCGCTGCATTTCGCCCCGGGCATGGACCAGGCAACGCAGGAGGACCGCGACGGCGTGGTGGCCAGGTTCCTGCTCGCCGCCGGTGCCGTGGGGGTGCTCTACAAGGAACAGGCGTCCATTTCCGGTGCCGAGGTGGGCTGCCAGGGCGAGGTGGGGTCGGCGTCGTCGATGGCGGCGGCGGGCCTTGCTGAGGTGATGGGCGGCACCCCGGCGCAGGTGGAGAACGCCGCGGAAATCGCGATGGAACACAACCTGGGCCTGACGTGTGATCCGATCGGCGGGCTGGTGCAGGTTCCCTGTATCGAGCGGAACGCGATCGCCGCGGCGAAGGCCATCAACGCGGCGAAAATGGCGCTCTGGGGCGACGGCACCCACCGGGTCTCCCTCGACGAAGTCATCATCACCATGCGCGAAACCGGCAAGGACATGTCCTCCAAATACAAGGAAACCGCCATGGGCGGCCTCGCCGTCAACGTCGTCGAATGCTGACCCACGGTTTCGACGAGCTCAACTAACGCCGCCCCGCCGGCACCCACCACAAACAAAGGAAATCGATCATGACATTGGCACCCGAAGGCCGGAAGTTGCTGCGGATCGAGCAGCGCAACGCGGCCACCCCGGTGGAACGCAAACCGGAATGGATCAAGGCCAAAGTCCAGATGGGCCCGGAGTTCGTCCAGCTCAAGAACCTGGTCAAAAAAGAAGGCCTGCACACCGTCTGCGAAGAGGCCGGTTGCCCCAACATCTTCGAATGCTGGGAAGACAAGGAAGCCACCTTCCTGATCGGCGGCTCCGAATGCACCCGCCGCTGCGACTTCTGCCAGATCGACACCGGCAAACCCTCCCCCGTGGACAGGTTCGAACCCACCAAAGTGGCCCGCTCCGTCCAATCCATGCAGCTCCGCTACGCCACCGTCACCGGCGTGGCCCGCGACGACCTCGAAGACGAAGGCGTCTGGCTCTACGCCGAAACCGTCCGCAAAATCCACGAACTGAACCCCGGCACCGGCGTCGAACTCCTCATCCCCGACTTCTCCGGCAACCCCGACCACATCGCCGCGATCTGCGACTCCGCCCCCGAAGTCTTCGCCCACAACGTCGAAACCGTCCCCCGGATCTTCAAAAGGATCCGCCCCGCCTTCCGCTACGAACGCTCCCTCGACGTCATCACCCAAGGCCGGAACCTGGGCATGGTCACCAAATCCAACCTCATCCTCGGCATGGGCGAAACCCGCGAAGAAATCAGCGAAGCACTCCGCGACCTCCACACCGCCGGCTGCGACCTGATCACCATCACCCAATACCTCCGCCCCTCCGAACGCCACCTCCCCGTGGACCGCTGGGTCAAACCCCAGGAATTCGTCGACCTCCAAAACGAAGCCGAAGAAATCGGCTTCCTCGGCGTCATGTCCGGCCCCCTGGTCCGCTCCTCCTACCGCGCCGGCCGCCTCTGGGCCACCGCCATGCGCAAAAAAGGCCGCGACATCCCCGCCGAACTCGCCCACATCGCCGACGGCATCCAGGACTCCGGCACCACCCGCCAGGAAGCTGCCACCCTCCTGGCCGGATAGATTCCGCCAGGAACGCGTGGGCAACATCCGGGTCGACATATACCGGACGGATTCACTATTGGCGGCCGGCCTGATGCTGGTTGGGGGGCAGCAGGGCGGCCGCCGTCCGGGCTTAAACTGGGGCTTATGCCCGCCCCCAAAGCCTTGCGCCCGTTCATCCACCGCGAGTACCGGGTCCTGATTGCAGCGCTGGCTATCTCGATCTTCGGTTCCGGCATGTGGGCCGTAGCCATGGTCTACCAGGTAATCCACCTGGGCGGCGGTCCGCTGGAGCTCTCGCTGGTGGCCGCCGCCGGAAGCGTGGGACTGGTGGCCTTTGTCCTGGCCGGCGGGATCGCGGCCGACAGGGTCCCGCAGCGGCGCCTGATCATCGCCGTCGAGGGCGCCAACCTGGCAGTCATCGCCGCGATCAGCGGCCTGGCGATGGCCGGCTGGCTGCAGCTGTGGCATGTGGCTGCGGGTGCGTTCGTGCTGGGCGTTGGCGCGGCCTTCTTCTTCCCTGCCTACTCCGCCATCCTGCCGCGCATCCTTCCGGCTGAGGACCTGCTGGCCGCCAACGGCATGGAGGGGACCATGCGTCCCGTCCTCCAGCAGGCGGCGGGACCGGCGGTGGCCGGCATCCTGGTGGCAGCCCTCTCGCCGTCGCATGCGGTGACCGGGGTGGCTGCGTGCCACCTGCTGGCCTTCATTGTCCTGAACTTCCTGGGCCAGCACGCCCTGGCCACACGCCCTAAAGAGGCCGGCCACGAGGACGCACACCGGAAATCGTCCTTCGTCCAGGACCTGCGCGAAGGAGTCAGCTACACCATCAGGACCCCATGGCTGCTCTGGACGCTGATCTGGGCCTGCATTTCGGTGCTGTTCCTGATCGGCCCCATCGAGGTCCTGCTGCCATTCCTGGTGCGGGACCAGCTGGGCGGGGATTCGAGCATGTTCGGTTTCCTGCTGGCGGTCATGGGGGTGGGCGCAGCCCTGGGCTCCCTGGTGACGGCGTCACTCCGCCTGCCCCGCCGCTACCTCACGGTAATGATGGTGTCCTGGGGCGTGGGCAGCCTGCCGATCGCCGCCGTCGGCCTCATGGACAACTTCTGGCTGATGGCCGCAGCTCTGTTTATCTGGGGCGCCACCGGGAGCGTGGGCATGGTCATCTGGGGCACACTGCTCCAGCGCCGCGTCCCGTCCCACCTGCTGGGCCGCATCTCAAGCCTGGACTTTTTCGTGTCCCTGGCGCTGATGCCGGTGTCCATGGCGCTGGCCGGACCGACGGCTGAGGTGCTGCCCATCTGGCTGATTTTCATGGTGGCGGGCGTGGTCTGCCCCGTCATGGCCGTCATCGCATCCGCCGCCGCTAGGATGCCCCGCGACGAACTGGCCCACCCGCTGGACGCGGCGCCCGAAGCCGCCGCGTCCTGACTTCGGGGCACATCAGCCGTTGGCGAGGACCACCGGAATGCTCGCCGTCGGAAGTCCGCTGGGGAAGACAGTGGGTTCCGGTTCCGCGATGGGCTCCAGCTCCACCCTGACGGGATCGGAGCCTACGGCCAGCACCTGGCCCCGCACGTTGACGTCGAGCGGGTTCCCTTCCTGGACGGAGAGCGTGATGGCGCCGGAGGAGAGCCGGACCAGCAGCAGCCGGCCGCTGATCCTGAGGTGGAAGGTCAGTCCGTCCCATTCCTCCGGCAGGCGCGGATCGAAGTACGGCACCGGGCCCTGGTCGCGCAGGCCCGCAAAACCGCACACCAGGGAGCTCCACACCCCTCCGGTGGAGGCAATGTGCACGCCGTCAATGGTGTTGCCGTGGGTGTCGTCCAGGTCGATGAACACCGCATTGGTGAAGTGCTTCAGGGCCTCCCCGGAGTACCCCACCTCGGCAGCCATGATGCCCTGCACGCATGCAGACAGGGTGGAGTCGCCGGTGGTGATGGGATCGTAGAAATCGAAGGCGCGCTGCTTCTCGCCCGCAGTGAAGTCCTGCCATTGCAGGAACATGGCAAGGACGGTGTCCGCCTGCTTGAGCACCTGGTGGCGGTAAATCACCAGCGGGTGGAAATGCAGCAGGAGCGGGTACTTGGACCGCGGCGTGGTCCAGTCCCATGATTCCAAGGTCATGAAGTCGTTGTCCTGGGAGTGGACCTGCATGCGGCTGTCGAACGGCAGGTGCATCAGGTTGGCTGCCGCCGCCCACAGCTGCCGCTCTTCCTGGGCAACGCCCGGGTGGTCCAGCGCTGCGGCGGCCCGCAGGTTAAACCGGGCCATGACGTTGGTGTAGAGGTTGTCATTGACCACGGCGGTGTACTCGTCCGGGCCGGTGACACCGTGGATGTGGAACAGGCCATCCTTGCCGAAGAAGCCCAGCGAGACCCACATGCGCGCGGTTTCCATCAGCAGCTCAGCCCCCATGCCCTCCCGGAACGCGGAATCACCGGTGGCCCACAGGTAGCGGTTGGTGGCGAACGCGATGGCTGCCGCGATGTGGAACTGCGCGGTGCCGGCGGCGTAGTAGGCGCTGGCTTCAAGGCCGTTGATGGTCCGCCACGGGAACAGGGCGCCATCCACGCTGAGTTCCTTGGCCCGGACCTTGGCTTCGGGCAGCATTGCGTGGCGGAACTCCAGGACCTGCCGGGCGCCGTCCGGGTTGGTGTACGTCAGGTACGGCAGCAGGTACACCTCCTGGTCCCAGAAATAGTGGCCCTCATAGCCGGATCCGGTGACGCCCTTGGCCGGGATGCCGGCCACGTTGGCACGGGCCGTGGCCTGGGCCAGCTGGAACAGGTTCCAGCGGATGGCCTGCTGCAGCTCCGGCTCGCCACCGTCCACCACGATGTCGGACGTTGCCCAATAGCCGCGGTAGTGCGCCTCGCTTTCGGCGAAGATGTCCCCGACGGGGCGCAGGCCTGCTTCGGCCAGGGCTGCGGCATCGACGCCCTCGTCCTGCACGGTCCGGCCGGCGGCGTAGCTGACGCTTTTCTCGAGCCGGAAGGGTTCGCCGGCGCTGACGGCCAGCACGTAGCGGACGCTGCTGTCGTCCTGGTCCACCAGGGTTTCGAAAGGCTGGTGCCCGGCAGAGGTCCAGTGGTCCACGGCCAGGCCCACGCGCTGCTTGGATTCGGCGGCTTCCCAGGAGAGCCGCAGTGATCCGTCGCCGCCATCGAGCCGCAGCGGCAGCAGGACCCGGCCGGCATGACGGCCGGCGCGGCGGGGATCGTGGGCGGAGTGGTCCTCTACGGGCTGGTCCTGCCGGTTGATTACGGACGACGTGACGTCGAGCGAAATATCGCGGTCCGCCGCAATCTCGAGGGAAAGGCCCAGGCTGCCCCGGGATTCGTACCCCACCGCACGCCGTTCGGTGGTGGTGACCACGGATCCGGACCGGCACTGCCAGGTGATGCGGCACTCGTAGATGCCGGTGGAGAAGTCAACGCTCCGCCGGTAGTCCAGCACCTCCGATTCGGCAAGGCCCAGGGACTCCCCGTCCACCACGACGGTGAAGTTGTTGGCGTCCGGGATGTAGAGGATACGCTGGCCGGTCCGCGCGAATCCGAAGGCGTTCTCGGCGTGCTTGATGTCCCAGATTTCATGCAGCCCGTTGATGAAGCTGCCGGGAAGTTCGGCATCCGCCGCTGCCCAGTGGGCGCCGCGGATTCCCAGGTGGCCGTTACCCAGGGAAAAGAGCGTTTCAAGCGTCCCTGCGTTTCCCGGTTCGTGGCGGGTCTCCACCAGTTGCCAGGGAGTATTGGGGAACCTTTCGCGGTCCGCAGAGATGATAGCCATGGTGTTGGGTCCTTTTAGGCATGCTGTGCACCGGCACAAGTCCGGCACAGGGGATTCGAAGTGAAAGCTTGCCCGGATGTGTGCTGCCCGGGGGTGGCAGTGTCTCCGGTGTGGAACGGGGCTCCCGTCAGGGCAGGAGCTCTCCAAGGTCGTTGACCACCAGGGTTGCCCCGGCAGCCAGGAGGGTTTCGCGTCCTGCACCGCGGTCCACGCCGATGACGGAATGGAACTGTCCTGCCTGGCCGGCCTGGACGCCGGAGACCGCATCCTCCACCACTACGCACTCCTCGGTGGGCAGTTCCAGCAGCCGGGCTGCATAGGTATACGTCGCCGGGCTGGGCTTGCCGGGGATTCCTTCGCGGGCCGCCACCACACCGTCCACCACGACGGGGAAGTGGTGGCTGAGGCCAGCGGCGGCCAGTACTGCGGGGGCGTTGCGGGAAGACGAGACGACGGCGACCTTCAGTCCGCGGTCCAGCGCGGCTTCGAGGAAACGCACCGAGCCTTCGAACGGCGCGACGCCGGTGCTGACGATGTCGTTGAAGATCCGGTTCTTGCGGTTCCCCAGGCCCTGGACCGTGATGTTCGCGGGATCGTCGTCCAGCGGCCCTTCGGGAAGCTCGATGCTGCGTGAGGCGAGGAAGTCCCGCACACCGTCGAAGCGCGGCTTGCCGTCGATGTGGTCGAAGTAGTCGCTTTCGCGGTAGCCCTGGACCTCGGGGTGCCCGGCAAGGAAGCCTTCGAAGAGTTCCTTCCAGGCCTGCTCATGCACAGTGGCCGTGGGGGTCAGCACGCCGTCCAGGTCGAACAGGATGGCGGACGCGCCCGTCCAGGCGGCGTTACCCGCTGCAGTTTGTTGTGTCATCGGCAGTACGGTGTCCTCTCGGTTTACGGACTGCCGGCCCCGCCGGGACAGCCTGAAGGCGGCGCTGCTGCGCAACATGCACACAGCATCGCCCCCTTGTCCGCCCACTGCAGGACCGATCATGGCCGTAGACGAGTGTAAGCGCTTGCAAATTTGACTTGCAAATGTTTTTTCGCCGGATCGGCAACCGCCTGCAGGTCAAGCCAACACGTAATGCCGAAGGAACGCACCAACATCCGCCATCTCGGCTTTCGACATGGCATGCCCCATTCCGGGATACGTCCGTGCGGTCAGCAGCGTGTGCGCCTCAAGCCATTCACCCGTGTAGGCGGTGGCATCCTCGTTGATCACCAGGTCCGCCTTGTCGCGCCCCCAGAAGAACGGCGGCCTGGCCTCAAACTCATCAGTGAGTGCCAGGAGGTCGTTATCCAGCACAAAGCCGGAAAGGCCCACAACGGCGGCGTAGTCGCGGGGGTGGAGGCGCAGGAGGGTGCTGGCCATGGCCATGCCCTGCGAGTAGCCCATCAGGCTCACGCTGGTGTGCTGGCCGCGGACGGAGTTGATCCAACCATGCACGGTGCCGGTGACGGAGATGACGTCGGCAAAGTCGTTGGCAAGGAAATAGTCCAGCAGGAACCAGCCATAGTGGTCTCCGATGGGCATCGGCGCCCGGAGGGCCGCGAAGGTGAACTCCGGAGGCAGGTACTCGAACAGCCGGACCATGCGGGATTCATCCGTGCCGTAGCCGTGCATCATCACCAGCAGGGGCGTCCCGGCGCGCTGGTCCTCAGGCTTGGACCACACAACTGTTTCCATCGGACCAGACTAGCGAGGCAACGCGGCACCCACGCCACGACGGCGATGAACCCATGCGCCCCGGCAATCACAGCAGCACCGCAGAAATTCCCGGCAACGACTCGGCATCATTCATTGAATCGGCTATGGGTGCACTGTAGCGTGACGCCTACTATCAGCATGCTGACCAGTGGCTTTACAAGCAGTTAGAAAGACAGAGCAGCATCAAAGCAGCGCAGTGACCTAACCGCAATACCGCGCACCGCCCCACAGGAGCCGCAACCCGCGGCCAGCAGAAGGAGCAAGTCATGAGAATCGGCTCGTCAATCTTCCTTATCGCCCTCGGCGCCATCCTCGCCTGGGCGGTGGCCCCGGGACTCATCCCCTTCGTGGACCAGGCCCTGGTGGGCTACATCCTGATGGCCGTAGGCGTCATCGGCCTGATCGCCTCCCTGGTCCTGGCCTCCCCGGGCCGTACGCGGCGGGTCAGCGAGACCCGTTCCGTTGTGGATCCGAACACGGGTGAGCGGATCACCCGGAACGAAAGCCGCGACGGAACCATCTAGCCAAACCGACTGCGGTCAGCCAGGACCTCGGCAGACCATGAACCCGGGAAGCCGGGCCGGACAACAGCGTCCGGCCCGGCTTTCGCATCCCCGGAGGCATTCTCCAGGCGAAGAAAACCCCATATTGTTTCGTGTTGGTTTCCGTTGACAAACCAACATAATCAAAGATAAAGTCAAGTAACTCAACATCATGTGATGCCAGTCACGCCGAACAGGGCGCCGGACACCACAGCACCAGCAAGCTACGCAACGGAGGGTACGTGTTCGCCGAGGAACGCCAGCAGAAGATTGCCGAGCTTGTTGCCGGCAGCGGCCGGGTCAGCGTGACCCTGCTGGCTGAGCGCTTCCGCATCACCACCGAAACCGTCCGCCGGGACCTCGCCGCCCTCGAGAGCGCCGGCACCGTCCGCCGCGTGCACGGCGGGGCGGTTGCGGCAGACCGCTTCAGCACCACCGAGGAAAGCGTCACCGAACGTGCCATCCGCCAGCCGGACCAGAAGAGCCGCATCGCCGAGGCCGCCCTCGCGCTCATCCCCCGCAACTCCCCCGGCAGCGTCCTGATCGACGGCGGAACCACCACCGAAGTCCTGGCCGACATGCTGGCCCGGCGCACGGCCGCCGAACTTTCCGAATCCGGTGCCGCCGGCACCGAACTGGTGGCCATCACCCACGCCGTACCCATTGCCGGCAAGCTCTCCAGCGTCCCCGGCATCGCGCTGCACATCCTGGGCGGCCGGGTCCGCGGCATCACCCAGGTGGCCGTCGGCCAGGCCACGGTGGACGCAGCGGCTCGGATCCGCCCGGATATTGCCTTCGTGGGGACCAACGGCATCCACCCCACCTTTGGACTCAGCACTCCCGATCCTGAAGAAGCCGCAGTGAAGGCTGCCTTCGTCCACTCGGCACGCCGCATCGTGGTGCTGGCCGATTCCTCCAAACTGGACGCGGAGACGCTGGTCCAGTTCGCCTCCCTGAAAGACCTGGACACCTTGATTACAGACAGCGAACCCAGCCCCGAACTCGCCGCAGCCTTGGAAGAGGCCGATGTTGACGTGGTGATCGCATGATCGTCACGTTCACGGCCAACCCCAGCCTGGACCGCACCGTCGCCCTGCCCGGACCCCTGGAGCGCGGCGAAGTGCAGCGCGCTGTGTCCGTCACCCAGGAATCGGGCGGCAAGGGCGTCAACGTGTCCCGGGCGCTGGTGGCCTCCGGCCTCGAGTCCCTGGCCGTCCTGCCCGGCGCGGACAGCGATCCCGTACTGGCCGGCCTGCGCGCCGGCGCCGTGCCCTTCGTGTCGCTGCCCATTGACGAACCGCTGCGCACCAACGTTGCCCTCACCGAACCCGGCGGGGTCACCACCAAGATCAACGAACCCGGGCCCGTCCTCGATGACAACCAGCAGGAGGCGCTGCTGAAGCTGCTGCTGGAAAGCTCCCGGGGTGCCGGCTGGGTGGTCCTGGCAGGTTCGCTGCCGCCGGGCTTCCCATCAGATTTTTACGCGACGGCGGCCCGCCGCCTGCGTTCAGCTGCCGACGGCGAGCCCTCAGGGCACATGCCACTGATCGCCGTCGACTCGTCCGGCCAGCCACTCGCCGCCGCCCTGACCGGCGGCGCGGAGGGCATGCCGGATCTTTTGAAGCCCAACGCCGAGGAACTGGCGGAACTGGCTGCTGCAGCCGGGTTCGCCACGGCCGCCGCTGACGAACTGGAAGCGGACCCGGCGGCTGCCGCCGAGGCCGCGTCCGCCGTCGTGCGTTCCGGTGTGGGTGCTGTGCTGGCAACTCTCGGTTCCAAGGGAGCTGTCCTCGTAACGGCCGAGGGCGCGTGGCTGGCCACGCATCCGCCGGTCGCCGCAGTGAGCACGGTGGGTGCGGGAGATTCCGCACTGGCCGGCTACCTGCTCGCCCACAGCCAGGGCGCCGCCCCGGCTGACTGCCTGCGTCAGGCGGTGGCCCATGGAGCCGCCGCCGCCTCCCTGCCCGGTTCAACGGTTCCGGCAGTGCACCAAACCACCCCGGAAGCCGTAACCATCACGGCCCTTCGAAAGGATTGACAGTGACTCAGCTCATCACCACGGAACTGGTCGAGCTCGACCGGAACCTGGGCAACGACCCCGAGGCGGTGATCCGGCACCTGGCAAGCAAGGTTGCTGCCACCGGACGCGCAACAGAGGTTGAAGGCCTCTTTGCCGACGCCTACGCCCGCGAACAGAAGACCGCCACCGGCATTCCCGGCGGCATCGCCATCCCGCACTGCCGCTCCGCTGCGGTGGTCGAGCCCACCCTGGCCATGGCCCGCCTGTCTCCCAAGGTGGACTTCGGCGCCAAGGACGGCCCCGCGGACCTCGTGTTCTTCATCGCCGCTCCGGACGGCGCCGACCAGGCCCACCTGAAGCTGCTCTCCAAGCTGGCCCGGTCCCTCATTAAAAAGGACTTCACGGCTGCACTCCGCAACGCCTCCTCCGAGGCAGAGATCGTGGAACTGGTGGACGGCGCCCTCGCCGACAAGCCGGCCGCACACGCTGCTGCACCGGCTGAAACGGTCGCCGCGGGCGCTGCTGCAAGCTCGGTTCCGGCCGGCTCAGCCACCGCTTCCGCAGGCTCAACCGCCCGCACCCGCCGCATCGTGGCCGTCACCGCCTGCCCCACCGGCATCGCCCACACCTACATGGCGGCCGATTCCCTCGTGGCTGCCGCCCAGGAAGCCGGCGTGGACCTGCAGGTGGAAACCCAGGGTTCTTCCGGTGCCAAGCCGCTGGACCCCGCCGTCATCGCAGCAGCAGACGCCGTGATCTTCGCCGTCGACGTGGACGTCCGCGGCAAGGAGCGCTTCGCCGGCAAGCCGGTGATCAACGCCCCCGTCAAGCGCGGCATCGACGAGCCCGCCAAGATGGTCCAGGAAGCCCTGGCCGCCGCGGACGATCCCCACGCACGCCGCGTTCCGCACTACGGTGCCGAGGAACAGGCCGAGCAGGCGGCCGCCGAAAAAGGCGAGCACATCGGCCAGAAGCTGAAGCGGGCACTCCTCACCGGCGTCAGCTACATGATCCCGTTCGTTGCCGGCGGTGGCCTGCTGATCGCCCTCGGGTTCCTGCTGGGCGGCTACGACATCACCGGCGTGGCGGACAAGGTGGTGCTGGAAAACAGCTTCGCCAACCTCCCCGAAGGCGGCCTGGCCATTTACCTGGGCGCTGTATTCTTCAAGATCGGCGCCCTGTCCATGGGCTTCCTGGTCCCTGCGCTGGCCGGCTACATCGCCTACGCCATCGCTGACCGCCCGGGCATCGCACCCGGTTTCGTGGCTGGCGCAGTTTCCGGATTCATGGGCGCCGGGTTCCTCGGCGGCATCGTGGGCGGCCTGCTGGCCGGCTACATCGCGCACCTGATCGGCACCTGGCAGGTGGCCCGCTGGCTGCGTGGCCTCATGCCGGTGGTCATCATCCCGCTGCTGGCTTCCATCGTGGCTTCGGGCCTCATGTTCCTGGTCCTCGGCGGACCCATCGCGGGCCTCACCACCGCACTCAACAGCTGGCTGTCCGGCATGACCGGTGCTTCCGCTGTGGTCCTGGGCATCATCCTGGGCCTCATGATGTGCTTCGACCTGGGCGGCCCGGTCAACAAGGTGGCTTACGCGTTCGCCGTTGCCGGCCTGAGCGCCGGCAGCGCCACCAACCAGGCACCGTGGCAGATCATGGCCACCGTCATGGCAGCGGGCATGGTTCCGCCGCTGGCGATGGCCCTGGCCACCGTCCTGGACAAGAAACTCTTCAGCCTGGCTGAACGCGAAAACGGCAAGGCAGCCTGGCTGCTGGGCGCTTCCTTCATCTCCGAAGGCGCCATCCCGTTCGCCGCTGCCGACCCGCTGCGGGTCATCCCCGCCAGCATGCTGGGCGGTGCACTCACCGGTGCCCTCACCATGGCCTTCAACGTCACGTCGCAGGCACCCCACGGCGGTATCTTCGTGTTCTTCGCCATCGGCAATGTGCTGATGTTCATCGTTTCGATCATCGCCGGCACGGTGGTCAGTGCACTGGCTGTGGTGGCGCTGAAGCGCTGGGCAGTGAAGAAGTCGGTTGATACGGTTGAACCGGTTCCCGTAACCGTCTGATCCGGCCCACCGACACAAACTCACGGCGCTGAACTGTCAGCTCGCCGAAAGACAAAGGAGCAACAATGCCAGAACGCACCGCCACCGTCGCCAGCCGCGTGGGCCTGCACGCCCGTCCCGCCGCCATCTTTGCCGAGGCAGCCGGCGAGTTCGACCTGGACATCACCATCGCCCGTGAAGGCGAGCCCGCCGACGAGGCCATGGATGCGGCCAGCATCCTGTCCCTCATGAGCCTGGGCGCCTCACACGGCGACGTCGTGGTGCTCCGCGCCGAGGGTGCAGGCGCCGACGACGCCCTGGAACGCCTGGTGCAGATCCTGGAAACGGACCACGACGCCGAGTAGCAAGCAGGCTGCCCGGCAGCCGGACTAAGCTAAGCGGCCGCCGTCGCGCCTTCCCCTCGAGGGAACGGCACGACGGCGGCCGCTGGCTTTAATCGTCAGGGTCACCCCCGTTCGGCGATGGATTTCACGTCGGCCACGAGCTTGTCCCACATGCCCTTCGAGTGGCTTGCCGCCTCTTCGCTCGGGTTGTTGTCCTGGGTAAGCGTGAGGTGGGTCCCGCCGTCGCGGTCCTGCAGCGTCCAGGTCAGTGTGTGGTAGTTCTCCGGGACGTCCTCCCCGCCGCTGAGGGCGCTGAAGTGGGTGTGCACCAGTTTCCGGCCAGGAACCGCCTCCAGCACCTTGCCCTTGTCCTGGTACGGTTTGCCTTCCCATTCGCCGCTCCAGGTGATGGGGCTTCCCTCTGCCCAGTCTGTTTCCAGTACTGCCCCGAGCATGAATTCCCTGGCCGCCGCCGGGTCCGTGATGACGTTCCAGACGCGGTCCGGCGGGGCGTCTATGGTGGTGCTGGATGTTGCCGTGAAGTCTCCTGGCATGTCAGGCCTTCCTCGCGGTGAACAGCAGGTATTCCCACTCCATTTGGAACGGGGTGTCGCCGTGGGCGTCGCCAAATGAGTCGGCGAGGTCAGTCAGCGCCTGGTCCAGTTCCCTGACTTTGTCCGCGTCGGCGCCGATGTACTTGTAGACGGCGATGGTGGGGCCGTAGTGGGATTTGAAGTAGCGGACAAAGTCGCCGGGCTGGTGGAAACTCCGCACCGCCAGGGCCTGCTTGCGGACTGTCACGTCGGTGACCCTGTCCCCCAGCAGTTCGCGGACGTGCTCTTCGTTCCCCCAGAGCGGTGCCGGCTGGGCCCCTGGCGGTGGCGGCGGGGCGAAGGGCTTCATGGTGGCGAACATCCGGCCCACGAAACCCTCCGGGGTCCAGCTGAGCAGCCCGATATTCCCGCCGGGTTTGCAGACGCGGAGCATCTCATCCGCCGCCGCCTGGTGCCGCGGCGCGAACATGGTACCCAGGCAGGACATTACGACGTCGAACGCGGCGTCGTCGAACGGCAGCGCCTCGGCGTCGGCTTCTTTCCATTCCAGGCTGACGCCACGGTTGCCGGCTTCGCGCCGTCCGGCTTCGAAGAGCTCCGGCGTGAGGTCCGAGGCCACCACCTTGGCACCCATCATGGCCGCGGGGATAGCCGCGTTCCCTGACCCGGCGGCCACGTCCAGCACCCGGTGGCGGGAACGGACGCCGCATGCTTCCACCAGGATGGCGCCCAACTCCAGGAGTAATTCATCCGCCAGCGCCGGGTAGTCGCCGGACGCCCACATGGCACGGTGCTTCTGTTTAAGCGCCCGGTCCGCCTCGGCCGCATCGGTCTGGTCATTCATGGTCCGCGCTCCTCATCGAGCCGTTGGGTTCAGCGCGCTGCGGGCACAGCGGGCGCTGCGATGCGACTCATTCTGGCCGCGCGGGCACCGGCTGTAAAGGTGGTCCGGCTATTTGCAGGGGCGGCGGCTACGGCCCCGCGCCTGCCTACGCTGGCTTGCGTGCCCTGGTGGTGGCCTTAGCGGCGGGTTTTTCGGTGCTCTTGGACGCGGCCGCCTTGCTCCCGGTGGATTTGGCGGCGGCTGTCTTTGCAGCAGTGCCCGTGGACTTCGCTGCGGTGCTCCGGGTTGAAGTGCCCTTGGCTGCAGTGCTCTTGGACGCCGTGGCCTTGGACGTTGATGTCTTCGAAGCGGCGGCAGTCTCCGTTCCTGACGACCGTGAGCCGGAGGACCTCCGCGCGGGCCTGGCGGGCTTATCCCCATCCTCCGACCCGCCGTCGTCGGAGTCTTCCTCCTGGGAATCGGCTCCGCCCGTGGCCGCTGCCGCCCCGCCGCGTTTCCGGTCGAGGCTGCGCTTCAGGGCCTCCATCAGGTCGATGACCTCGCCCTTGCCGCCGTCGCCCGCTTCCACGCCGAACGTTTCATCAGTGTCCAGGGACTCGCCCTGCTCCAGCTTTGCGTCGATCAGCTTCCGCAGCTGCACCTGGTAGTCGTCGGTAAAGGACTCCGGTTCAAAGTCCGCGGCCATCGATTCGACCAGCGCTGCGGACATGTCGCGTTCCTGGGCCGAGATTTTGATGGCGGTATCCAGCGCGGGGAAGTTCGCCTCACGCACCTCGTCCGGCCATAGCAGGGACTGCAGCACCAGGACGTCATCCTTGATCCGCAGCGCCCCCAGGCGGGTCTTCTCGCGCAGGGCGTACTGGACGATGGCCACCCTGTCAGTGTCCTCGAGGGCCCTGCGCAGCAGCACGTAGGCTTTGGGCGACTTGGAGTCCGGTTCCAGGTAATAGCTCTTCTCGAACATCATCGGTTCGAGCTGCTCGGAGGGGACGAACTGCACCACTTCGATTTCGTGGCTGTTCTCCGCCGGGATGGCCTTGAGCTCATCCTTGGACAGCACCACCGTGCGGCCGTCCTCCTCAAAGGCCTTCTCGATGTCCGAGTAGTCGATCACCTGCCCGCAGACCTCGCAACGGCGCTGGTAGCGGATCCTTCCACCGTCGGCGTTGTGGACCTGGTGCAGACTGATGTCATGATCCTCTGTGGCGCTGTAGACCTTGACGGGCACGTTGACCAGCCCAAATGCGATGGCACCCTTCCAGATGGCTCTCATCACTACAGTCAACAGCACACCGGGCCGGAGGTGAAGACCCATGGCTTCTAAGGAACGTGTCCGCGTGGCCGGGCGGGAGCTGACGCTGACCAACCTGGACAAAATCATCTACCCGGAAACCGGAACCACCAAGGCAGATGTGCTGGCCTACTACGCCGCGGTGGCCCATGTCCTCATCCCCGCCGCGGCCAACCGGCCCGCCACCCGGAAACGGTGGGTCAACGGCGTCGGCACCGCAGGGAAGCCCGGCGAAGTCTTCTTCCAAAAGAACCTGGAGGACTCGGCCCCGGAATGGCTTCCCCGCGCTGCCATCACCCACAAGGACCGGACCATCCACTACCCGATGGTCAACGACCCCGCCGTCCTCACCTGGTTCGGGCAGATCAACTCCCTCGAAATCCACGTGCCCCAGTGGCGGGTGGATGCGCAGGGCCACCAGCTGAACCCGGACCGGCTGGTCCTTGACCTGGACCCCGGCGATGGCGCCGGCCTCGCCGAATGCCGTGAAGTGGCGTTGCTGGCCCGCGCCATCCTGCAGGACGTGGGCCTGGACCCGGTCCCCGTCACCAGCGGCAGCAAGGGCATCCACTTATACGCGCCCCTGGATGGCACGCAGACCTCGGACCAGATCTCCGAGTTCGCCCGGGAACTGGCGCGCGCCCTGGAATCCGACCACCCGGACCTCGCCGTCAGCGACATGAAGAAGACCCTCCGCAAGGGCAAGGTCCTGGTGGACTGGAGCCAGAATAACGCCGCGAAAACCACCATCGTGCCTTACTCCCTGCGCGGCCGGCCCACCCCCATGGTTGCGGCGCCGCGGACGTGGCGGGAAATCAGCTCCCCCAGGCTCAAGCACCTCGACTACCGCGAGGTGCTGCGTCGGGTGCAGGAGGGCAAGGACCCGTTCGCCGCCGTCGTCCGCGCAGCCGGAACGCTGGACGACAGCGAGCGCGGCGCAGGCACAGCTCAGGACCGCACGCACCACGGCGGGAATCCCCGCCTGGTGAAGTACCGTGCGATGCGCGACCCCGCAGCCACGCCTGAGCCGTTCAGTGGCGCCCCGCGCGGCGGCGATGCCTTCGTGATTCAGGAACACCACGCCAGCCGCCTGCACTGGGACCTCAGGCTGGAGCACGAGGGTGTCCTGGCATCCTGGGCGCTGCCCAAGGGTGTGCCGGAGTCGGGCGGCAAGAACCACCTGGCCGTCCAGACCGAGGACCACCCAATGGACTACCTCACCTTCCACGGCACCATTCCCAAGGGCGAGTACGGTGCCGGCGAGATGACCATCTGGGACACCGGCACCTATGAGCTGCACAAGTGGATCAACGGTAAGGAGGTGATCGTTACCCTCACCGGCTCCGAGGACGGCGGGCTGGGCGGCACCAGGAAAGTAGCCCTCATCCATACCGGCCGCGGCCAGGGCAGCGACGCCGAGAAGCAGTGGCTGATCCACCTGATGGACAAGGAGGACCAGGGCGCACGACGGCGGCACGCGCCTTCGCCAGCGGAGCCTGCGGACAGTGCCGAAGAAGTGGGCAGTGCCGAGCATGTTTCCCCCGACGAATTCGGCCCCATGATGGCCACCGCCGGGGTGCCTGCAGACCTCATGGGCAGCGACTGGCAGGTTGAACTCAAATGGGACGGGGTACGCGCCATCCTCGTGGCAGATGAGGCCACGGTGCGGATCTTCAGCCGCAACGGCAACGACGTCACCAAGACTTACCCCGAGCTAACGGACCGACGGTGCTGGCCGGAGCAGCCGTTCGTGGCCGACGGTGAGATCATCGCCGTCGGGCCATCCGGCAGGCCGGACTTCGGCCTGCTGCAGGGCAGGATGAAACTCACCCGGGCCGCCGACGTCGCCAAAGCGCAGGAAACCATTCCCGTCCGGCTGATGCTTTTCGACCTCCTGTACAACGGCGGCACAGATCTCCGGCGGCTACCGCTCAGCAAGCGGCGCGAACGGCTTGAAGAGTTCTTCCGGCCCTCGGACTGCCCAGTGGAACTGTCCATGGTGCTGGAGGATCCCGTGGAACACATCATGGACAGCGCACGGGAGCTGGGGCTCGAGGGCGTGATGGCCAAGCGCACGGACAGCCGTTACGTCAGCGGACAGCGCACCCGGACCTGGATCAAGCTCAAGACGGAGCGCACCCAGGAAGTGGTGGTGGGCGGCTGGCGCCCGGGCAAGGGCGGCCGCCAGGAAACCGTGGGATCGCTGCTGGTGGGCATCCCCGACGGCAACAAACTCCAGTATGTAGGCCGGGTGGGCAGTGGGTTCAGTGGCCGCGAACTGGCCGAACTGCGGCAGACCGTGGAGCAGTTGGCACGGAAAACGTCGCCTTTCCACGAGGTCCCCCGGCCTGACTCCTCGGACGCGCACTGGGTCACGCCGCAACTCGTGGGTGAGGTGACCTACGGGGAGTGGACAGGCCCGGGACGGTTGCGGCATCCCCGGTGGCGGGGATGGCGGCTGGACAAGGACCCGTCAGAGGTTGTCCGGGAGGGCTGACGGGTCCTTTGCCAGCTGGTGCGGTAGCTCCCGTGGTTCGCAGCTAGGACGAGTGCGGCATCTGCGGCTTCCCGGTCCGGTGCACAGCGGCCACGGAGGCTTCGTGGCCCATCCGCCCGTGGCCGGATCCCCGGTCCTTCGGGTGGCGGCGCTTGCCGTTGCCGTCCGGCCAGGAGTTTTGCTGCGGCATGGCGCCAGCAGCGGTGGTGGCCGCTGCGGGCATGTCCGGAGTGTCCATTGCAGCCGCCAGATGGTCCGCCATCTCCGGATTGAGACGGGATTTGCGGTTTTCGTCAGCCATTTTTCTTCCTTTCCACGGTGAAATGAAGTCCTGTGAAGAGGCACCTGGGCCTCCGTGATAGTCGGGAATGCCGGCACATTCGTGAGGTCGGCGCTGTGAGGCACAGCAGCGCCGGCGTGACTGGTTCGGTGTCGGGCAGCGGGGACTTCCCGGCCGCACGCGTCCGCCTATTCGAAGAGCAGTGTGTCCATTGATCAACCATAGGCACCGGTCCGGCGCCTGTGAACCCCCCGGGCGCCGCCTGCGGTCGGCAAAATCGCCACCGGAAACCTCCGCCGCAGCAGTGTCCGCCCTCACATCCGGCGCCGGATTACGGCCGAAACGGTGCTCCAACGAACGGTTGCGGAAAAAGATTCAGTGACGGTGGACACAATCAGCATGCTTCCCAGTATTCATAAGGGAAAACCAGGGAAATCAGCCCGTAAAAGTTGGTCTGAAACGTACCCAAAGGGGTAGACAGTACGGCATCAAACGGGCGAACGCTACAAAATCGGCGTAAAATTGAAGGCCTGCCCGGAGCGGGGCAGCAAGTAGTCGCAAGCAAATGACCTCCACAGGAGCTGACCAAATGCCCACAGACCAAAGCAACACCGACTCTTCAGCAGGCGCCAGGAACGCCCGCGGAACAGACCCAGCAGCAATGAAAACCGCCAAGAAGCCCAAGCTCCTTCCGCGGCGCCGGCTGAAGGAATCCGACGTCAACGTGGTTGACCAGCCGATGCTTAAGAAGGCCCTCGGCGGCACCATCGTCGGCAACACCATGGAATGGTATGACGTAGGTGTCTTCGGCTACCTCATCACCACCATGGGCCCGGTCTTCCTGCCGGAATCCGATCCCACTACGCGCAACCTGTTCCTGTTGGGCACGTTCGCTGCAACCTTCATTGCCCGCCCGCTTGGCGGCGTGGTGTTCGGCTGGTTGGGCGACAAGGTTGGCCGGCAAAAGATCCTTGCCACCACGCTGATGATCATGGCCGCCAGCACGTTCGCTGTCGGCCTGTTGCCGGGCTACGCGCAAATCGGATTGTGGGCGGCCGCACTGCTGGTGCTGCTCAAGGTGATCCAGGGCTTCTCCACCGGTGGCGAGTACGCCGGTGCTACCACGTTCGTCAGCGAGTACGCCGCCGACAAGCGCCGCGGCTTCTTCGCGAGCTTCCTTGATCTGGGCAGCTACATGGGCTTTGCCATGGGCGCCGCCCTGGTTTCGGTCCTGCAGCTGACCCTGGGCCAGGACACCATGGAGCAGTGGGGCTGGCGCATCCCGTTCCTCTTGGCAGGTCCGCTGGGCCTCATCGCGGTGTACTTCCGGAGCAAGATCGAGGAATCCCCGCAGTTCCAGGCCACCCTGGACGCCCAGGAAGAGAACGCCAAGAACGCCACCGAGGGCGACACCTCCGCCGCCAAGGGCCCGGTGGGAATCGTCAAGGCCTACTGGCGGCCCATCGTGGTTGCCATGGTGGTGGTGGCTGCAGCCAACACCGCCGGCTACGCTCTGACGTCCTACATGCCCACATACCTCACCACGTCCAAGGGCTACGACGAAGTACACGGCACGCTGCTGACCATCCCGGTTCTGGTAATCATGAGCCTCTGCATTCCGCTGACCGGTAAGTTGTCGGACCGCATCGGCCGCCGTCCCGTGCTGTGGGTTGGCGCGGTGAGCACCATTGTCCTGGCCACCCCGGCCTTCCTGCTGATCGGCATTGGCGAAGTGTGGTCCACCCTTGCCGGGCTGGCCCTGGTGGCCTTCCCCGTCACGTTCTACGTGGCCAACCTGGCGTCCTCCCTGCCGGCCCAGTTCCCCACGTCCAGCCGGTACGGTGCCATGGGCATTGCCTACAACTTCGCCGTGGCTATCTTCGGCGGCACCACCCCATTCATTGTGGAACTGCTGATCAAGTCAACCGGCAACGACATGATGCCCGCCTACTACCTGATGGCCACCTCCCTGGTGGGCGCCGTGGCCATCTACTTCCTGAAGGAATCGGCCAACCGTCCGCTTCCGGGATCCATGCCCAGCGTGGACACGGAGGCGGAGGCCCGCGAGCTGGTCAAGACCCAGGACGAGAACCCGCTGATCAACGTTGACGAGCTGCCGTTCGACACTCATCCGCAGGACGGCGGCAAGGCCCCGGTCAACGCCTAACCGGCCAACTGTTCCGCTCCGTTACATGGACCGCCGCACCCATACCGGGTGCGGCGGTCCGAGCGTTTAAGGTTGAGTCGTCCGCAAAGCGGCCGGAAGCAAGGAGGAGGTGGCACGGCATGGAACGCGTCCTGCACCACGTGCGCGCCCTCCACCGGCTGGAGCCCGCCAACGCGGACCAGCTCGCCGCGCTGCGGGTTGCCCTCAGCGTGGCCGTCCCGTCCCTGCTCCTGCTTGCCGCGGGCCGGGCGGACCTCATTATCTACGCCGTCTTCGGTGCCCTGACCGGAATGTACGGCCGGTCCGAACCTCACCAGCTGCGGATCCTCCACCAGTCCCAGGCAGCCCTGGTGCTCCTGGGCGGCGTCTCGGTGGGCGTGTTCCTGTCCGTCAACCACATCCATTCGTGGGCGCTGGTGGCCATCGAGGCTGCGCTGGCGGGACTGGGCTCGATCTACTCCGACCGCGTGCGGCTCAAGCCCAACGGCCCGTTCTTCGGCATCCTGGCCCTGGGCGCCTGCGCGTCGGTGCCCATGGCTGTCCCCTGGTACACCGCAGTGCTGATCGCGGCGGGTTCAGCGGCGTTCGCCGCCGTGGTTGGCTTCGCCGGGTGGGTCCGCCGGCGCCGGTGGCAGCGGGGGGCCGTCCGCATCCCCGCCGCGTCGCAGCCGCTGGACCACCGCGCCATGCTGATCCACGCCGCCCGCTACGTGCTGGCCGTCGGTGCCGCCGGAACCATCGGCGTCCTCACCGGCAGCGGGCACCCGCACTGGGCCATGGCTGCCGCGGCTGTTCCGCTGGCCGGCGCGGACCTCCCCAGCAGCGTCCGCCGCGGTATCCACCGCATCGTGGGGACGTTCGTGGGGCTGGCCGTGACCGCCGTCGTGATCCTCCCCGCCCCCTGGACCCTGCCCGGACTGTTCCCCGGGCAGCAGGCAGTGGTTCTGGCGCTGCTGGTGGTCCTGTTCCAGTTCACCACCGAGCTGTTCATGACGCGGCACTACGGCCTGGCCATGGTGTCCTTCACTCCGGTCATCCTGTTGATGACCCAGCTCGCGGCACCCGCGGACCCCGGCGTCCTGATCCTGGAGCGCGCCATCGAGACCCTGGTGGGCGCGCTGATGGGCATCGCCGTTGTGGTGGCCGTCCGCCGGCGGGGTTCACGCTCCCCCGCCCTCCTCCTGGGGCTTGCGCGGCGGCCCCGCCATTAGCCTGGGCGGAGCGATCCGGGCCAGGGCTGCCACCACCTTGTAGCGCTTGGACGGGATGGAGACGGCTTTGCCCCTGGCGTTGTCCGCGAGCCCCTCCCGAACCACCCGCTCGGCCGCCAGCCAGGTCCACTTCGGTGCCACGGACTTGTCCATCCCCATCCGGTCGTGGAACTCGGTGTGCGTGAAGCCCGGGCACACCGCCGTCACTTTGATGCCGCGGGTCCGGTAGGCCAGGTTCGCCCAGCGGCTAAAGCTCAGCAGCCATGCCTTGGCCGCCGAATAAGTTCCGCGCGGGAGGAAGGCGGCGATGCTGGCCACGTTGATGATCCGGCCTTCGCCACGGTCCAGCATGCCCTTGAGCGCCGCGTGCGAAAGAACCAAGGCGGTTTCAGCGTGCAGCTTCAGGTGCCTCTTCTCCTCCTCCACGGGGTTGTCCTCGAAATTGTGCAGCAGCCCGATGCCCGCGTTGTTGACCAGGATGCCCACGGGGCGCTCCGGATCGGACAGGCGTTCGACGACGGCGGCCACGTCGGCGTCGTCCGTCAGGTCGGCGGGGAGAACCTCAGCGGTGGTTCCGTAGCGCCGTTCCAGCTCCGCGGCGGCCTCCTCGAGGCGGCTCCTGTTGCGGGCCACCAGCACCAGGTGGCAGCCCTCGGCGGCGAGTTGGCGGGCAAACTCGGCGCCCAGGCCTGCGCTGGCGCCGGTCACCAGGGCAGTTGTCCGTGAAGGGGTCTGTGTCATTCAGCCAGCCTAGCCACCGCTGCCCCTGCTTGGCTCTGTTTTTCCCCCGGCTTCGCCTGTGGGTTCACCTGCGAAGCGTGCCAGCGGATTGGCCAGGCGGCCGGCCATCTGCAGGCCTCCTGACGGATCCGTAAGGTCCAGCATCTGCTGGTTGTTCCGCAGCTGCAGCCGGTTCAGGCAGGACAGCTCAAAGTCCGCAGCGAACAGATCGTGCCGGGCGAACTGTCCGGCCAGCCCGGGGTGCTGTGCCTGGTAGTCCCGGACGGCGGCGGCGGCGGTACGCCAGAAGGCTTCCTGCGGAAGCGTCCCGTCGTCGAGCAGTGCAGCGAGGAAGCGGAAGATGCAGTCGAAAATGTCGGTGAAGATGGCCAGCACTTTCTCGCCGTCGGGGATGTCCGCCCGGATCCGGGCAACCTCCTCGGGGAGGTCCAGCCGGTCCCCCATCACCACGATCTCTTCGGCGATGTCCTTCATGATGGCACGCACTGGAACACCCTCCTCGAGCACCAGGATGACGTTTTCGCCGTGGGGCATGAAGGCGAGCTCGTAGTTGTAGAGGCAGTGCACCAACGGCACCAGGTACGCCTCGAAGTAGCGGCGCAGCCAGTCCTCCGGGGCCAGGCCGGAGCGCTCGATCAGGGCTGAAACCATGGGCTTTCCGGCGGAATCCACGTGCAGCAGCGCGGCCATGGTGGTCAGTTGCTGCCCGTCCTCAAGGAGCGGCAGCGGACTTTCCCGCCACAGTGCGGACAGCATTTTCCGGTACGGCGACCCGCTGGCTGACGCGGCCTCGTAGGTCCTGTTGTGGTAGCCGATGGCCGCGATTTCGCCGATCATGGTGAACCCGCGCTGTTGCAGTGCGGCGTCGGCGGTGATCAGCTTCCGCAGCCAGTCGTTGATGGCCGGCGTGGCCTTCATGTACTGGGGTGAGAGGCCGCGCATGAACCCCATGTTCAGCACGGACATGGCGGTCTTCACGTAGTTCCGCGAGGGCTGGCTGGTGTTGAAGAACGTCCTGATGGACTGCTGTGCCTGGTAGGAATCGGTTCCGGTTCCCAGGTAGACGATGCGCTGCCGGGCGATTTCAGCCGCGAAGGTGACCGTGAGCTTGTTCTCCCATTGCCAGGGGTGGACCGGCATGAAGAAGTACTGGTCCGGGTCCAGGCCCTGCAGCAGCAGTTCGCTGGTGAAGCTGCCGGCCAGGGGGCCCAGTTCGGCGTCGAGGTGTGCCGCGTAGTCCAGCCCGCTGCTGGTGCTGACCACTGCGTGGCTGCGGTGCACGGCGATCCATTCCAGCAGCACGGGCGCCCCGGTTTCCGGCGCGAAGGCCAGGTAATCGCTGACGCCGAACCCCAGCCGGCCGTTGTTGGCCACGAAGCACGGGTGTCCTTCGGTCATGCTCCGCTCGATCGCCTGGAAGTCGGCGGCGATGTCCTGCCCGCCCGTCACCCCGGCGGCCAGTTCCCCGGCGGAGGGCTGGCCGGCCCATTGCTTGTAGGCATGGCTGGCCAGGGTGCTGCTGACCTCTTCCAGGTAGACCGGGAGCATCTGGAGGTTGATGCCGAGGGTCTTGTGGAACACGGTGATGAACTCCAGCACGTCCAGCGGCGCTTCGGTGCCGTCCTGGAGGTGCCGGATGGAGTCCGCGCTGATGGACCAGTGCTCCAGCTCCAGGATCCTGGCGGTGAACCGGTACTCGTGGGAGCCGTCGGCACTGGCCAGGCGGTAGGTGTTGGCCTCCGGAGCGCCAGGCACGGGCTCTGGTGTGAGGATCCGTTCGTGCGAGAACTCGGCGATCGCCTTGCGGAGCAGGTGCCGGTTGGCGGCATCCCACCGGCCACCTTCGAGGTGTGGCGCTGCTGCTGCGGCGGTGGCGGTGGAATCAAGCTGGACGGTCATAGTGCTGCGGCTCCCTGCAGGTCTTCTGTCTGGGTGGTGGCGGTGGTTTTCAGCTGGAGTAGGTTTTCACGGGCAGCGAGGTAGCCGGCCCGGGTGCAGAAGCTGAGCAGCGCATCCTTGTCCGGCAGCCCCACCACGCCCGCGGGCAGGAACCCGAACCGTCCGTTAAGGGCATGGATTTTGGTGTTGCGGGCGTCGGGTTCCACCACGATGCGCTCCACCTCCGGCCTGCCGAACAGCCGGGCCAGGACGGTGTCCATGACGGCGGTGGTGAAGCCCGGCTCCGGGTCGCCCGACGGCGGCGCCACCAGCAGGTGCATCCCCGCGTCGCCGGGAAGGACGGGGTAGGCGGCGGCCAGCGGCGAGGACGCCGGAAGGTACTCCTCCATCAGGAAGGCGGGGACGCCGCCGTCGAGCCCCAGGAGGGCGTGGTGGTGGCCGCTGGCCTGGATCTTCGCGTATTCGTCAACGACATCGGCCTCGGTGGCGGACTGCATTCCCCAGAACGAGGCGTACGGCTGGGTTACCCAGCTGTGCAGGAGCGGTGCGTCCGCCACGGGGTCCACGCAGCGGAACGTAAACCTCATGCCGGCACCTCCACGGGCACGTTCCCCGCTGCGGGTGCCGGATGTTTTCCGGACTGCGCAGGCGCCCCGAACTGCTGGAAGGCGATGCTGCGTTCCACCGGGTATATCTCGCGGCCGGTCATTTCCCGGAGGATGCAGGAGTTGCGGTAGGCACCCATGCCCAGGTCCGGGGTGACGAACCCGTGGGTGTGCAGTTCGGCGTTCTGGACGAAGATCTCGCCCGGTTCAACGCCGGTGCTGTAGTTCCGGTCCACGGCGAAGCGGCCGGAACCATCCCGGGCAATCCGGTCCTGTACCCCGGTGAGGAACGCGGGTTCACGGTAGCCGTACCCGGTGGCCAGCACCACGGCCTCGCTGTCCAGGGTGTAGGAGGTGCCCTGTTCGCCATGCTCCAGGTGCAGCCGGTGAGTTACACCGGCCGCGTCCCATTCGGCGGCTGTCAGCGTGGAGTGGGTGAGCAGCTGGGTGTCCACCATGCCGGACAGGCTCCTGGTGTAGAGGAGGTCGTAGATGGCATCGATCAGGTCCGAGTTGATGCCCTTGTAGAGGTTCTTCTGGGTCTTGTTAAGGTGGTCTCGCTGCTCCGGCGGGAGGCCATGGAAGTAGTCCACGTATTCCGGCGAGGTCATCTCCAGGGTCAGCTTGGTGTACTCCAGCGGGAAGAACCTGCCCGAGCGGGTCACCCAGTTCAGCTGGTATCCGTAGGCGTCCGCTTCCTGCAGCAGCTCGTAATAGATCTCCGCCGCGCTTTGGCCGCTCCCCAGGATGGTGATGCTGCGCTGCCGCTGCAGTTCGGCTTTCCGGGCCAGGTACTCGGCGTTGTGGAAGGCCACTCCCCCGCCTCCGGCAGCCGCGGCGGCAAGGATCCCCTCGGCCGCAGCCGGCACGTACGCGGAGGTGCCGGTGCCCAGCACCAGCCGCCGCGCGTAAAGCACCTCCGGCCCGTCCGGACCTGACACGGAGAGCCGGTACACGCCGTCGTCGTATGCCACCTCCTGCACGGCCGTGCCGAAACGCACTGAAGGCAGCTGCCCGGCCACCCACTGGCAGTACTGGTTGAACTCGGCGCGCAGCGGGTAAAAGTTTTCCCGGATGTAGAAGCGGTAGAGCCGGCCTGTCTGCTTCAGGAAGTTCAGGAATGAGTAGGGCGAAGTGGGGTCCGCCATGGTCACCAGGTCAGCCATGAAGGGAACCTGCAGGTGCGCGGGTTCCAGCATCATGCCGGGGTGCCAGTCGAAGGAATCGCGCTGTTCGAGGAAGATGCCGTTGAGGCCCTCCACGGGTTCTGTGAGGGCGGCCAGGCCCAGGTTGAAGGGCCCGACGCCGATCGCAGCGAAGTCGAAGATGGCGCCGTTGGCGGAGGTGCTCATGCGGTGGTTTCCTTCTGCAGGAGTCCGGCGCCGGTGCTGCGCAGGAGGGTGATGATCTCCGTGATGTCTTCGAGGGTGGCCTCGGCGTTGAGGAGCGTGAACTTGAGGTAGTGGCGTCCGCCCACCTTGGTGCCGGCCACCACGGCTTTGCCGGAAGCGAAGACGGCCGCCCGGATGGCAGGGTTGAGGGCATCGGCGTCCTCATCGGAGAGGCGTGCGCCGGATTCCAGCACAGGGCGGTAGCGGAACACGAGGGTGCTCAGCTGCGGTGCAGCGGCAAGCTCGAAATCGTGGTCGGCCTCGAGGGCCGAACCCACGCGGGCGGCGAGGTCGATGGCCTCGTCGAAGAGCGCGCCAATGGCGTCCGCCCCCATGATGCGCAGGGTGAGCCAGAGCTTCAGGGCGTCGAAGCGGCGGGTGGTCTGGATGCTCTTGTCCACCTGGTTGGGGATGTCCGCCAGGGCTGCGCTCTCCGGGTTCAGGTAATCGGCGTAGTACGTGATGTGGCGCAGCATCGCCGCTTCCCGGACCAGCAGGGCGCTGGAGCTGACAGGCTGGAAGAAGGTCTTGTGGAAGTCGACGGTGACTGAGTCCGCGAGTCCTGTGCCGTCCAGCAGGTGCCGGTACCGGCCGGAGACCATCAGGCCGCCGCCGTAGGCGGCGTCGATATGGAACCAGGCACCGTAGGCACGGGCCAGGGCGGCGAGCTCTGCGAGCGGGTCCACCGCGCCGAAGTCCGTTGTCCCGGCGGTGGCCACTACAGCCATGGCGGTCAGGCCGGCGTCGTGCGCTTCCGCCATGGCCGAGGCAAGTGCCGCCGGGTCCATCCGGTGGTCCGCGGAGCACGGGATGGTGATGACGGCATCAAACCCGAGGCCCAGCATGGACGCTGACTTCTGGACGCTGAAGTGGCTGTCCTCGGAGGTGAAGATGCGCAGGGTATCCAGCAGTGCCGGGAGCCGGAGGGATGCCCGGGCAGGGTCCTGGCGGAGGCCGGCCACAGCGTGGTTCCGTGCGATGAGCAGGGCCTGGAGGTTGGACTGGCTGCCGCCGGACGTGAAGATGCCGTCAGCCGCGGCGCCCAGGTGCAGCCGTCCGGCGGCCCAGTCGATGAGGCGCCGTTCGATCATGGTGGCGCCGGCGCTCTGGTCCCAGGTGTCCAGCGAGGAGTTCACGGCGGACAGGATGGCCTCACCCACCAGCGCCGGGATCACCACGGGGCAGTTGAGGTGGGCGGCGTACTTGGGGTCGTGGAAGTAGACGGCGTCGCGCAGGTAGACGTCCTCGAGTTCCTGCAGGGCCGCGGCGGTGTCCGGCAGAGGGGTGTCCAGGTCCACGGCGCCGACGCGGTCCCGCATTTCGGCGGGCACGACGCCGGTGAACGGCCGGGTGGTCCGCTCCAGCTTGGTTGCCACGGTGGTGACGCCCTGCAGCACCTGCGCAACGTACCGGGGTGAGTTCCGGGCATTGAATAGGTGGTTGGTTGCCCCGAGGGCCAGTTCCACGCGCGAGCCGAAATCCTGCCCCTGCGGAACTGTGTTGTCCAGGTCCTGGCGGGTCACGTCGGGGCGCGTGGAGTGGTCCACTTGCGTCTCATCGAGTCGGGGCATCAGCGGCACGGGTCTTCCTTCGGTCAGCAATTTGGAGGCGTTGCGTAGGTAAGCCTTACTTAGGATGCCCTTTTAATCAAACTTTTGTGCCCTATTTCTCTTTCGCCCCGGAATGGCGGGGTTTATATGATGTGCAGAAGGTCATTGACTGGCGCGAAGCGGGCCTGTGGTGCACAATTCACGCCCCACCCATGGCGCGCGGGCGGGAATGTCCGGCTTGTCACACCGTTAGTAAGCATGCTTTGCTTGTGGGGATACATGACCTCCGCAAGCAGTTCGCGGCGGGGCTGGACGAACAGCCTCGTGAAGAAGCCCAAGGATGAACATCGCATGACCACCGCAACGGAACACCGCCTTACCGCGTCCGGGGAACGCACAGAGTCAGCGGGCCGCACAACCCAGCCCCTGGACCTGGGGCTCCTGGTCACCCTCAATTCGCGCATGCACTGCCGCACGCCGATGCAGCGGATTGATCCGCAGGACCTGCCCGTCGGGCAGCCTGTTTACGTCGATGGAACCGGTGTGCTGCCCGCCGGGCCGGCCACAGCGGCCGGAACGGTGGTCACCTACCGCTGCGCCTGCGGCTTCACCCTCGACGATCCCGCCTTCAGCGCCACAGTCAGCGACCAGGCCCTGGCCAGCTGACGCAGGAATGACCGCAGTCCCGCCATGTAGCGGGACCGGCTCCCATCAGCTAAATCGCCAGGGCGAATCCGGGCCGCTCCCGCTGACGGGGCGCCCGTGGCGGCAGCTGAAGCACTGCCGCGCTATCCCTCCGGCCAGTCGACGAACTGCTCGTACCCTTCGTGCTTGCGGAGGTAGCTGGAGATGAAGGGGCAATGCGGGATGACCCGCTTGCCGGTAGCCACAACGTCGTCCAGGGCGAAATGCGCCAGCACCTTGCCCAGGCCCCGGCCTTCGAAGTCCTGGCCCGTCTCGGTGTGGGTGAAGTCGATGTGGCCCGGCAGGTCCCGGAAGAAGGACTGCACGGCGAGCCTGCCGCCCACCAGCAGTTCATACCGGTGCTCCGCGTCGTTGCGCCGCAGCGTGACATCGGGGGCGAACCTATCCTCGGTGGACAACGTGTTCTCGGTCATGGTTCGACACTGGCACTACTTCACTCCGCTGGCAATGCCCTTCCGCCCCCTCCTGCGCCAGGCACGCCCGCGCGTACCAGCGGCGGCCGTTTTTCGCCCAGGGACAGGACTCCGCCAGGGCACCGCACCGAGGATCAGTTGGATGAGGGCAAAGAAGGCAGCCCCGGTTCCCAGCAGGGCGAGGGTGAGGCCACCCAGCGCTGCGTCCGCCACCGGAAGGAAGACCACCACGACGGCGGCGCCCACCGCGGCGGGCTTGGCGCCGGAGCCCGGAGTCGCCGTCGGGGCGTCCTCGATGCGCCCGAAGGCGGCGATGACGGGCAGCAGCAGGAGCAGCAGTACCGGCAGGACCACGGCGCGCGCCCACCACCATTCGGGCGTTCCCGACTCCGGTTTCGGGACAGGCGCAAGCAGCAGCAGGCCGGACATGGCCGCCAGCAGGGGCAGGTGCCAAAGGTACACCGTGAGGGACCGGGCACCCGCGATCTGCAGCACCCGGCTGAGCCACGGCCACGTCGCCACCCCTGCCAGGACCGGCCGCGCGGCCTCCATCAGGGCCGCCTGGGACACGCCCAGCAGCAGGAGGGCCAGGTTGGGTGGGTTGAGGTTCACCAGCATGTTCCCGGTGTAAAGCCCCAGGCCCGTCACAGCGCCCAGGAGGACATTCGCTGCCAGGGCCACCGCTGCCAGTCCGGAGCGTGAGAGCACGGCCAGTTTGCCGTCGGCGATGAGGAAGCCCATCTGCTGGACGGCGCACCACAGGAACAGCAGGTTGATGTTGGCCAGGAGTGGCAGGGTGCCGCGGAGGCAATCGACGGCCACCACCAGCGCAGTGAGCAGGAGGAAGGTCCGCCAGGGGGCACGGGCGTGGAATGCCGCAAGCAGGGGAATGTTCAGCTGCGCGGCGAGGTAGGCGGCCAGGAACCACAGGGGCATTCCTGCCCCGGCAGCCATCAGCTCGATAACCTGGGGATGCACCCCGAGCAACTGCGCCGCGCCGAGCCCCAGGAACATTGTGGCCAGCAGGGCCGTGGCGGGCCTGACCAGCCGCAGCAGGCGTGCCCGGATGAACAGGGCAGCTGTGCCGCCGTTTGCCGAAAGCCGCCGCCAGGACTCCAGGCCTGTCATCCCGCCGGTAACGAAGAACAGCGGCATGACCATGAAGATCCAGATAACAGGTTCGAACCAGCGCTGCTCAGCCAGGGTGTTCTGCGTGGTCACCGTCCCGTCGGCGTGCAGCACGGGGCTGACCATCATGCAATGGCCCACCACCACCAGGGCCAGGCAGGCGAACCGGACAAGGTCGATCACCGGATCACGGCCCGCCGTGCGCGCCGTCCCCGCCCGGAGGCTTCCGCTCAGGCCGCCGGCGGTACCCACCGTGCACCCCGGAGCGTCCCGGCCCTGTTCACAGCACTATTGTGCGCCTGCCGTCCGGGGTGGCGAAGGATTGAGCGCCCGCGGCAGGAGTCAAGCGCCGCGCAGTTGGAGTGACCGCGCAGCTAGAGAGCCACAGCCAGTACGCCGAGTACGACGGCGAGCAGCGGCGTGGCGCCCTGGGTTGCGGCCGCTCGGAGGTACTTGCGCCCGGACAGGGCCAGGACCAGCGCCGCCAGCAGCATGGAGCCGCAGCCGGCGAAGATGAGGGTCCAGCCGGCCACGTCCTGCGCCGAGCCGTCCGCGCCGACAGCCACCAGGCCTATGCCAATGAGGGCTCCAACGGCCAGGAACAGGTTATAGAAGCCCTGGTTGTACGCCAGTGACTTGGTGATCTCCGCGTTTTCCTGGGACTCGATGCTGAAACGCTTCCACGTTGCCGGTTTGGTCCAGGTCACGGACTCCATCGTGAAGATGAAGACGTGCAGGGCGGCAGCAAGGAACGCGAAAAGGAGGGAGGCCAGGATCATGGCTCGATCCTAGCCTCCCTCCCCGGAGTTTCTTCGCGCCCGGGACTTATCGGGTCAGCGTGGCCAGCGTGGCGTCGGCAAACTCTCCGGCGGACCGGTTCCAGTGGCCCAGGAGCGCCTGCAGGTTTTCACCGTCGGCGCGGTGGACGGGGAGCTGCTCCTGCAGGGTTGCAAGCACCCCGGTGCGCAGCTCGGTGTTGAAGTTGACCTTGCCCACGTTCATGGCCGCGGCCTTCACCAGCTCTTCGGCCGGAATACCGGACGCGCCGTGCAGGACCAGCGGAAGGTGGGTCCGCACGGCGATGTCCTGCAGCACGTCCCAGCGCAGCTGCGGCTCGCCCTTGTACTTGCCATGGACGTTGCCCACGGCAACGGCAAGGAGCTGGGCGCCGGTACGGGCCACGAAGTCCTCCACTTGGGCGGAGTCGGTCAGCCCTGCCACGGCAACGCCGGACTGGTCTGCAGGCCCGTCGGCCGAGAACGCGCGGTCCTCGTCGCCGGCCAGGCCGCCGAGCTCGGCTTCCAGCACCACATCGGGGTGCCCGTTGGCTGCCAGCAGTTCGCGGGCGGCCACCACCAGGGCGATGTTTTCCTCATAAGGCAGGGAGGAACCGTCGGCGAGGACCGAATCCGCCCCCGCCGCGACGGCGTCGGCCATTACCGCGAGGTCCGTGGCGTGGTCGAGCTGCACCGCGACCGGGACGGTGGCCGCGTCCGCCAGGCCCCGAAGGGCCGTGACCAGGCGGAGCCCGTTGGGGGTGGCGGCCGTCTTGGGAGCCACCAGCAGGATGACGGCGCGTCCGGATTCCTCGGCTGCGCCCACCACGGCCATTGCGGTGGTGAAGTCGTAGCACGTGAAGGCGGGAACAGCGGAGCCCTGCTGCAGCGCGGAGGTGACCAGGTGGTCGAGTCGGGTGCGCATCAGACGCCCAGGCCTCCCACCAGGATCCAGACCACGAAGGTCAGGGCGAAGCCGGCCAGGCCCAGGACCGTGGTGAGCACGGTCCAAGTGCGCAGGCCGTCGGCCACCGAGAGCCCCAGATAACGGGTCACGATCCAGAATCCGGAGTCGTTGACGTGGCTCAAGCCGAAGGCACCGAAGCCGATGGCGACGAGAATCAGCGCCGTCTGGATGGGCGAGAAGCCGCCGTCAGCCACCGAGGCGGCGAGCAGGCCTGCGGTGGTGATGATCGCCACCGTGGCGGAACCCTGCGATGCGCGCAGGATGGCGGCGAGGATGAAGGCCATCACGATGACGGGCAGGCCTGCGGTCTGCAGCCCCTCGGCGAGTGCCTTGCCGATGCCGGAGACGGTGAGGACCTTGCCGAAGACACCGCCGGCGCCGGTTACCAGGATGACGATGGCCGTGGGGGCAAGTGCCGAGTCCATGACTTCACCGGTGTGCTGCGAGGACCAGCCGCGGCGGATGCCCAGGAAATAGTAGGCAAGGCCGAGGGCGGTCAGAAGGGCGATCAACGGTGCGCCGATGAAGGCGGCAAGCTGGGCGGGGAAGGAATCCTTGGGCAGGACAACAGCGCCCACAGTGCCCACCATAATCATGAAGATGGGCAGGACGATGAGCGTGATGATCATGGCCGGACTGGGTGCGGTCTTGACTTGGTTCTTGACGGCAACCTGGGACGTACCCTGGGCAGCTTCCTGCTCCACCTGCGAGTTGCCGGTGCCAAAGAGGCGGAACTGTTCGGCCGTTGCCGGCAGCATGGAGAACTCGCGGCGGTTGAGCTTGCGGGCAACGAAGTAGCCGAGGACACCCACCGGGATGCACAGCACCAGGCCAAGGATGGTGGCCCAGCCGATGTCGGCGCCGAGGATCCCGGCGCCGCCCACCACGCCAGGGTGCGGCGGAACAACGACGTGGATGGCCAGCATGATGGCGCCCACGGGCAGGCCGATCTTGACCGGGTTGACGCCTGCGGCCTTGGCGAAGCCGTAAATGATGGGGATCAGAATGATGAATCCGACGTCGAAGAAGACGGGGATGGCCAGCAGGAATGCGGCAGCGGTCAGGGCTGCAATCACCCGGCGGGGGCCAAGTATTTGGGTGAACTTGCCCGCCAGCGACTGCGCGCCGCCGGAAATTTCGATCATCTTTCCCAGCATTGCGCCGAGGCCGACGAGGATGGCCACTGAACCAAGCGTCCCGCCCATTCCTTCCGTCACGGTCTTGATGACGTCCGGCAGCGGGATGCCTGCCACCAGTGCAACGCCGACGCTGACCACGAGCAGGGCGAGGAAGGCGGGGATTTTAAACTTGATGACGGCCACAAGCAGCAGGGCGACGCCTGCCGCTGCTATGGCCAGGAGAGCTAGTGCGCTCATCGTGTGTCTCCTTTGACATCGCCA
This sequence comes from Pseudarthrobacter sp. 1G09, assembly GCF_050038305.1. Taxonomy (NCBI): domain Bacteria; kingdom Bacillati; phylum Actinomycetota; class Actinomycetes; order Micrococcales; family Micrococcaceae; genus Pseudarthrobacter; species Pseudarthrobacter sp. 1G09. The sequence continues at coordinate 666,610 of NZ_CP188306.1, read as the reverse complement.
GATAAGACTAGCGAGCTGGTTTCTTCGGGGAAATGCTGTGTTACACGGGGGTACGACGGCGGCGGAGGGGGGACCGCCGCCGCCGTACGTTTCGGGGAGGGTGCTGCGGGTTGGTACTTAGTTGGTGCGCTTGGCGGGGGCTACCACCTTGATGACTGCGGAGTCATCGGCGGCGGCGAGGCCCTGGGCCTGGCCCAGCAGGTAGAGCTGCTCCGCTGCGGCGGCAACCGGGGCTGCCAGGCCGGCGGCGCGGGTGGCCTTGCCCACGATGCCCATGTCCTTGACGAAGATGTCCAGGCGGGAGAGGACCTCGGCGCCTTCCTCGTTGTAGGCCTCAAGGATGCGCGGGCCGCGGTTGGAGAGCATGAAGGAACCTGCCGCGCCGGCTTCGAGGGCGGCGAGGGTCTTCGCCTGGTCCAGGCCGAGCGCGTCCGCCAGGGCCAGGGCCTCGGCGGCGGCCGCGATGTGGACGCCGCAGAGGAGCTGGTTGACGGTCTTCAACGCCTGGCCGTCGCCGGGCTTGTCGCCCACCACGGTGAGGGTGGAGGCCAGCAGTTCCAGCGCGGGAGCCGCCTTTTGGCGGGCTTCGGCGGAAGCGCCGACGACGATCAGCAGGTCGCCTTCCCCGGCGCGCTTGGGTCCGCCGGAGAGCGGCGCGTCAACGAGCTCGACGCCGTAGGCAGCCAGCTTCTCGACGGTGGCCGGAATGGCTTCGGTACCAACGGTGCTGCCGAGGATGACGACGGCGCCGGGCTCCAGGACGGAGGCCACGCCGTTCCCGCCGAAGAGGACGTCGTTGAGCTGTTCGCCGTTGCGGACGGCGAGGAGCACCGCGTCGGCGCCCTTGGCTGCCTCGCGGGCCGTGCCGAACGTGGCGATGCCGGCTTCTTCAGCGAGCTTCAGGCGCGGTTCGGCGATGTCGAAGCCGTGCACGGTCAGCTGCGAGGCGAGGCGGGTGGCCATGGGCAGGCCCATGGCGCCAAGGCCCAGGACAGTGACGGTGTAGTTGCTGGTCATGATGTTCTCCGTTGAATTGAATAGGGGCCACGCTCGCCGGGTTCCCTGGCCGAGCTTGCGAGGTTAGGGGGCGAGTGGGGATGTGTAGCTGAGCTTGCGGGTGACCTGGGCCAGGGAGTCGTCGTCGCCCACGTTGCCGGCGAAAACGATGTACGGGATGCCCTTGGCGGGACCGTCCACCGGTTCCCAGAGGGAGACGATGCCCGGCAGCATGGGGCCGCGGACAATGGCATGGCGGATTTCCAGCCCGTGGGCCGCCACGTCCGAGGACGTGATGCCGCCCTTGGCGATGACGAACCGCGGCGGGAAGGTCTTCAGGGTGCGGTTGACCACGGCCACGACGGTGGCGGACACAGTCCTTGCGATCCGCAGGCTTTCGGCGGGGTCGTCGGTCTTGATCAGGAGCCGGCTGGTGTGCACGATGACGTCGCCGCCGCGGAGGGCCTCGACCACGGCGTCCACGGTCCGGTCCAGGTGGGCCGCTGCGACTGCTTCGGCGGCGAGAAGCTTCTCGACGTCGATCTCGATGATGCTTGCGGAGCTGTGTTCGGCCGTGAGGACGTTCAGTTGGCGGGTGGTGACGCCCACGTGCGAACCCACCACGATCAGGCCGCCGGCGGTGGACGGCGTGTTGCCTTCGTAGGCTTCCTCGGCAGTCAGGGCCGTGCGGACTTCCTGGCCGATGCGTCCGCGGACGAACGGCGGGCCGACGCGGTAGAGGAGTTTCTTGCCGCGGCGCTCGGCTTCTTCGAGGCCGAGCGCCAGTGCGCGGAAATCGTTCTCGGTAACAATGTCCGCCACGATCGGGGTGGAGTTGGCGGCTCCCTCGATGGCGTCGGCGATGGCTTTGGCGGAGATGGCGGGGTCCTGGGCGGCGGAGCCGGCGCGGATGGTGTCCAGGTCCAGGACGATGACGGAGTCGGCGGTGAACCGGCCCTTGGACTTTTCCTCCACATATTCCGCCATGACGGACGTGCTGAAGCCGAAGCTGGCATCCTTGGCGAACTCGGTCTCGGAGACCGGGACCAGGGTGCCGGCGGTTTCACCCGTGCCGCGCATGTAGTGGACACCGCCGATGGTGAGGCGGCCGGCGTCGGGGAAAGCGGGGACCAGCACGACGCCGTCGGTGCCTTCACCGCTTACCTCGCTGACCGTGGCGGCGATGACGTCGGGCTCCAGCGGGTAGTGGCCGCGGAGGGTGGAGTCGCTGCGGCTGACGAATGCGAGCCGCAGGCCTGAATCCGTGCTGGAACCGGCGGCGGTGAGGGCGTTGCGGACCACTTCCTCGTTACGGGCGGCGGCTTCGGCCGGGTCCAGGCTGCGGGTGTTGGTCAAAACGTAGACCGCCGGCTTGGACTGGCTGAAGGCCCAGGCGAAATCCTCAACGTCCCACTGGGTGAGCACAGGCAGGTCTGCCACGGACTGCGTTCCGGTGGGGTCGTCGTCGAGCACTACCAGGACGCGGGGAGTCTCCGCGTTGGAAGCGGCCAGGGTGCTGGCCACGAGAGCTGCGGGAATGGGAAAGTCCGCGGGATAGGCGGCCAGGACGTCTGCTTCAAGCGTCACAGTGCACTCCGTTGTGTTGCGATCCGGGGGCCGGATCAAGGTGTAATTGAATCTGTAAGATGTCTGACATCTTGCATTTGAATGCTAGTGTGGCACACGACATAAAAGACGCGCAAGTAGACTTGTCAGACTTATCCGCCGGGTAGACGCCCACGGCAGGAATCAGGGGAACCATGGCAAGGAAGTCGTTGGTTGGCGTTGTGGCCGACGAACTGCTGGACCGCATCATCGACGGCGAATTTCCGCCGGGATCAACAGTCCCCGGCGAGCACGAACTCAGCGCCCGGCATGAGGTCAGCCGGATGACCGTCCGCGAAGCCATGAAGACGCTACAGGCGCAGCAGATCCTCAGCGTTGAGCGTGGCCGGGGCACCTTCGTGAACCCGCTGAACCGGTGGACCTCACTTGAGGCCGTGCTCCGCGCGGCGTCGGAGGGCAAGAACGAAGCCGAGACTTCCGTGCAGCTCATCGAACTCCGCCGCATGCTGGAAACCGGGGCCTGCGAGCTGGCTGCGGGCCGGATCTCCGAGGCGGATACCGAATCCCTGTTCGCCTACATTGCGGCGATGAAAGCCGCCCACGCCATCAACGATGTCACGTCCTTCGTCGAAGCCGACCTCGCCTTCCACGACGTGATCCTGCGCGCTTCCGGCAACGTGTTCGTCTCGGTGCTCTTTGAGCCGCTGCACCGTGTCCTGGAAAAGCGCCGGGCCGAAACATCTGCCGTTCCCGCCATCCAGGAGCACGCCATCGGCCACCACCAGAACATCGCAGAGGCCCTGCAGTCAGGGGACGCCACCCGCTCCCGGCTGGCCATGGATGCCCACATGCAGCAGACCCTGGACGACCTGAAGAACCTGGTGCTCCCCGCCAAGTAGCGGCGGGAACTAGCTTGCCAGCGGAGCCGTAGTTCCGCGGACCACCAGTTCGGTGGCCACTTCCAAAGCTGCGGGCACCGCGCCCTGGCCCTCCTGCTGCTCGATGAGCATGCCCACGGCCATGGTGGCCAGCTGGGCCAACGGCTGCCGGACGGTGGTGAGCGGCGGCGAAGTCAGCGCGGCCTGGGCGATGTCATCAAACCCCACAATGCTGAGGTCCCCGGGTACCTGCAGCGAGCGCTGTGCCGCCGCATTCATCACACCCAGGGCCTGCAGGTCACTGCCGGTGAAGATGGCTGTGGGCCGCTCGGGCAGGTCCAGGAGGTCGGCACCGAGGCGCATGCCGGACTCGATGCTGAAGTCCCCGTCCCGGACAAGCTCCGGCAGGACCGGCAGGCCCGCCTCGTGCAGGGCGGCCGCGTATGCCGCGTACCGCGCCCGGCCGTGCCCGGGGCTGTGCTTGCGTCCGGTAATGATTCCGATCCGGCGGTGCCCCTGGGACAGGAGATGCCCCACGGCGGCGAGCGCCCCGGAGAACGACGCCGGGCTGACGCTGGGGATATCCAGGCCTTCGGTCCCCTCGGGGTCGATGGCGACGGCCGGGATCTTCAGCGACCGCACCAGGGTGACCAGGCGTGAGCCGCTGCGCGGCGCCAGCAGCATGACCCCGTCCAGGCGGTTCGCCGAGGGTTCACGCAGCTTCCGCCAGCGGTCTGCACTCACATGTTCGGCCCGGACATACGCCACCGCATATCCCAGCCGGTCCGCTGCGGCCTCCACGCCTTCCATGGTGGCAAGGACCCAAGGCGAATCGAAGTTGTTGACCACCAGCTGCAGCATCCCGGGCTGGGCCGCGGGGGCGTTCCGCTTGGAATAGTCCAGCTCATCCAGGGCCTGCTGTACTTTGGCGCGGGTGGCGTCCGAAACATGGGTGCGGCCGTTAAGGACCTTCGAGACGGTGGGTACGGATACCCCTGCGGCGGCCGCAACGTCTGCGATCTTGGGACGCGGGGTGGCGGTCAACGGGGCAGTCCTTGGGGTCATGTGGTTGCGGCGGCGAGCTGCGGGGCAGTAGCCCGGCGAACGGGCGCCGTGTCCACGCGCACGGGTCCCACGATAACACTGCCGCCTTCCTGCGATCCCAGCGGCGACGTGGCAAAAATCCCCAGTTCCGCGCCGATCCACTTCCCCTGCACGATGCCGAAGTTCCAGCCCTGGACCTCCCACGGCTCCCCGGGGCCAAGGCGCCAGGCAAAGGTGGACCGGGGCGTCCCGTCAGTGCGGATCTGCAGCTCCACCCGGGAAGCCGGAAGGGAAATGCTGCGGCTGGGCGCCTGCTCCGACGGGCCCTCTCCCCCGGTTCCGCTTCCCAGGACGAATCCGTTGGCGGTCCGGACGATGCCGAGCCAGGCGTATTCCTGCCCCAGCACCACCACGCCGGCCCGGGTGCCCACCGGGACATCCTGCAGTTCCAGCGAGGTGGTGAAGGTGGAGGGTGTGCCGGGAAGGATCTGCGCCAGGACATTGGGCAACTCGCGGAGGTTGACGGGATCGTTGGCCTGCGGCCGCAGGATGAGTCGGCCGCCACCGGGCTGGAAGGACCAGGAGTGCCGGGGGTTGGCTTGCCAGTGCCACTGCGGGCCGAGCCACGGTGAGGCGAAGTCGTCGCTGGCCGGCGGCGCCACATCCTGCGGCGAAGTACCCCGTGGGTAGGCGTGGCTGGCCACGGGGGTTCCCGGGCCGCCGTCGGACGCCTTCTCCCCCATCCAGGGCCAGCCGTCTTCATCCCAGCCCATGGGCTGGAGGTGGACCACTCGTCCGTAGGGACCGCGGTCCTGGAAGTGCAGGAACCAGTCCTCCCCCCGAGGGGATGTCACCCAGGCGCCCTGGTGCGGCCCGTTCACCGGACTGTTCCCCTGCTCGAGGACCCGGCGCTCCTCATAGGGACCGAACGGCGACCTCGAACGGAAGACCGACTGCCAGCCGGTAGCAACGCCGCCGGCAGGCGCGAAGATCCAGTACCAGCCATCCCGCTTGTAGAACTTGGGCCCCTCCAGCGTGGTGTAGCCGGGCAGGTCGTCTCCGTCGATGACGGTGGTTCCTTGGTCCAGCAACTTTCCGGCGTCGGGGCTCATGCGGTGCACCGTGAGGCGGTTCTTGATCCCGATCCGGCTTTTCGCCCACCCATGCACCAGGTACGCCTGGCCGTCGTCATCCCACAGCGGGCAGGGATCGATGAGCCCGCGGCCTGCATACAGGAGGTGCGGCGCGGTCCAGGGGCCTTCAGCCTTTTCGGCGCTCAGCACGAAGATGCCGTGGTCCGGATCCGGGTAGAAGATCCAGAACCGTCCGTCGTGGTACCGCAGCGCCGGCGCCCAGACCCCGCCACCGTGGCGGACCAGGGAGAAGTGGCTGCCCTGCGGCAGCTGCAGCAGGGCGTGGCCGGCATGCTCCCAGTCCACGAGGTTCCGGGACTTGAGGATGGGCAACCCGGGAACGCGGTTGAAGCTGGACGCAACCATGTAATAGGTGCCGCGGACCTGGACGGCATCGGGGTCCGGCCAGTCGGCGTTGAGGATGGGATTGGCGTACACGGGGACGGCGTTGCGCGAAGTCATGATGTCCTGTCGGGATGGCTGGGCGTGCGTACGGCGGGATGGTGTTCAAGCAGGTGGAGCATCTGGTCCGGTGATGCCACGGCACCGTCGTGGATGACGGCGTGCAGCGACTGGACCAGCGGGCGGGCGGCGACGGCCACAGCTTTTTCGGACCAGGCCACGGCCGGGCCCACGCCCAGGTAGCCCTCGGAGCGGATGAACCAGGGGCGGGCGGGAGCGTCCTGGGCAAGCACCACCGTGACGGCCGCGCCGCCGGTGACGGTGCTGATGGCAAGCCAGGGTGAGCGGGATCCGTGCGCCGGATCCGCGCCCGCACCGGCAGCGGAGAAGACCCGGGTTCCGGAGCAGTCGGCGGGGAAGCGCCAGAAGATGCCGCCGTATCCGGCGCCGCTGCGGCCTTTGACGGCCGACGACGACACCTCCAGGGCGGGGACGCCTCCGGCCGGAACCATCACCGATGTCAGGGACAGGCTCCAGGTTCCGGGGGCGGGGTGAGCGAAGACCTCCACCGAGCGGCGTTCCGTTGCAAGGAGGGTTCCGTGCCTGGAAGTCCACAGCACGGTGCCGATGGAACGGCCTTCCTCTTCGGTCCATCCGTCCAAGGCCTGGTTGCCGTGGTTGGGCAGGATTACGGGTCCGCGGTCCTGCGTATAGGTGGACCCGCCCCAGAAGTTGGTGCCGTTCAGGTCCGAAAAGGCTACGGACAATCCCAGGTGGTGGATGTGGTCAGCCGGCGCCGCGTCCGTCAGCACGGTTCCGGACAGGGAGCGCACCGGGTGGAAGTACGGCCTCGGTGCACTGGCCGGCGCAACGCCTGAGCCTGGAACCAGGGTCATGAGCCGGGCGGACTCAAGGGCGGGGATGGGCAACGGCGCCTCCTTGCGGTGGGAAATGCATCGCATCCGTGGCGATGGAGAACAGCATAGGCATACAGAAAGAAATCGGCAATAGTTCCAGAAACTTTCTGCTTTCGGATCTGTATCGGTTTTAGAAAAAGTGTTGACAGTCCCAACTCCCACTTGCTAGAAATCGTTTACTCACTTCTTTCGCATCTTGGCCTCGGGCTTGCTATTAGCTCGTTGGCAGCAAAGGTCGTTGGCAGAGGCAGCAGAAAGTTTCTGAAAAATTCAGCAGGCTAACGCTCCTACCGGGGGCAGCCACAGAGAGGCGTCATTCAATGAAGAAGACAGCAACCACCGGGTTCTCCCGCAGGCTCTTCCTGGGAGCGGCAGTCACCGCTGCGGGCCTGGGACTGAGCGGCTGCGCCGGGGGTGGTTCCCCGGCAGCAGGCGGCAACGTTGAACTCAACTTCGTCTACTGGGGAGATGCCAACCGGGCAAAAATGACGGATGCGGCCATCAAGATCTTCGAGGAGAAGAACCCCGGCATCACCATCAAGAGCGAGTACCAGGACAGCGGACCCTACGCAGACAAGCTGGCCACCCGGTTCGCCGGTGGCAACCCGCCCGACGTCCTGAACATGGCCAACCGCAGCCTCCTCGAATACGCGCAGCGGGGCACCCTGGCGGACCTGAAGGAACTTCCGGAGCTCAACCTGGACAAGATCCCTGAGACAGTCCTGAGCCGCGGCGAGGTGGACGGCAAGCTGTACGGGCTTGCCACCGGCGTAACCACCATCGGCATGGTGGTGAACAAGGCCATCACGGACCAGGCCGGCGTCACCATTCCCGATGACAAGACCTGGAGCTGGGAGGACTATGCGAAGTTCGCCGCCGAGGTGACCCAAAAGACCGGCGGAAAGGTGTACGGCGCGGGCTACGACGTGTCCACGGAGACCGGCCCCATCCTCTTTGCCCGCCAGCGCGGCGAGGACTTCTATACCAAGGACAACAAGCTCGGCGTCAGTGAGGACACCATCCGTGAGTGGTTCCAGTACAGCGTGGACCTGCGCAACTCAAACGGTTACCCGCCCGCCGGCTTCTTTGAGCAGATCGGCGGTTCAGCCGCGCAGTCCTACCTGGCCAAGGGCACCGTGGCCTCGCAGATCATCCCCATCAACAACTACAAGGCATACAACGAAGCCGCGGGGGGCAACGTTGTCCTGCTGAGGATGCCGGGCGAGACAACGGAGAAGCGGCGCGGTTACTCCGCTGACCCCAGCATGCTTTGGTCCATCGCGGCCAAGTCCAAGCACCCCAAGGAAGCGGCAAAGTTCGTGGACTTCCTGATCAACGACGCCGACGGGGCCGCAGAGACGCTCACCCAGCGCGGTGTGCCGATCAACCCCGACGTCGCCGACGCCATCAAATCGAAGCTCGGGGCGGACGACACCAAGTTCGTTCAGCTGGTGGCCGACCTGCAGAAGGACGACCTTCCGCCCGCCTATGTCTACCCCAAGGGTGCCAGCGTGGTGGCGGACACCCTCAAGCAGCTTGCCACCGAAGTGGAATTCGGCCGCGTGACACCCGCTGACGCCGCCAAGACCTTCCTGGAGAAGAGCAATGCAGCCATTAACAAGTAAGGCTTTTCGAGTGCAGAGAGGAACTGACGCATGTCAGTACTGACCAAGCAGGCCCCCGGCGCGGCGGCATCGCTGGCGGCCGGGCCCCCGGGCCGCCGGAAGCAAGGCACGCCGCGGCGCAGGAACCAGCGGTCCGGGTACCTCTTTCTGCTGCCCTGGTTCCTGGGCATGCTTTTCACCATCATCCCGTTCTTCGCCTCGCTGTACCTGGCGTTCACGGACTACAACCTCTTTACCGAACCCAACTTCGTGGGGCTGGCCAACTTCCAGGCAATGACCGAGGACCCCCGGCTGTGGCAGTCGCTGAAGGTCACCTTTATCTACACGTTCGTTTCGGTACCCATTTCGCTGGCCGTCGCGCTGCTGATCGCCCTGGTGCTCAACAGGGGGCTGCGCGGCCTGGCCATCTACCGGTCCGTGTACTACCTGCCGTCCCTGCTGGGCGGCAGCGTGGCCATCGTCATGCTGTGGCGCTACATCTTCGGCAACGAAGGGATCGTCAACGGCTTGCTGGGGGTGTTCGGCATCGCCGGCCCCGCGTGGGTCACTGACCCGAACTTCTCCCTGAGCACTCTCATTGTCCTCAACGTCTGGACCTTTGGCTCCCCCATGGTGATCTTCCTGGCCGGGCTGCGGCAGGTCCCCACCATGTACTACGAGGCCGCTTCCATTGACGGCGCGTCCCGGTGGCGGCAGTTCCGCAACATCACCATTCCGCTGATCAGCCCCATCATCTTCTTCAACCTCATCATGCAGCTCATCGGGTCCTTCCAGACCTTCACCCAGGGCTACGTCATGAGCGGCGGCACCGGCGGCCCGGCTGACTCGACGCTGTTCTACAACCTCTACCTGTACCAAAAGGGCTTCACCGAATTCGAGATGGGGTACGCCTCGGCGATGGCCTGGCTGCTGCTGATGATCATTGCGATCTTCACTGCCATCAACTTCATCGCATCCAAGTTCTGGGTCTTCTACGACAATTAAGGCAACCCCCATGGCACTCCTCGAATCTCCTCCCACAACAGCCACCAAACCCGGGAAGCCGGCCAAGCAACGCAAGCAGGCGGATCCGGAAGACGCCCTCACCGGCACGCCGGGGACCCGCTTCTCCCGGCACCTGATCCTCTGCCTGGTGGGCCTTGTCATGCTGTACCCGTTGCTGTGGCTGGTCTCCAGCTCCTTCAAGCCCAGCAACGACATCTTCCGGCAGCTGGGGCTCTGGCCGGAGAATTGGGATTTTAGCAACTACGCCGAGGGCTGGACCGCGCTCAACCAGCCCTTCCACGTCTATCTGATCAACTCGATGATCGTGGTGGTCTTCTCCATCATCGGCAACATCTTCTCCTGTGCCCTGGCGGCTTACGCCTTTGCCCGGATGGAGTTCACTGGTCGCAAGCTGTTCTTCGCCCTGATGCTGGGCACGCTGATGCTCCCGGGGCACGTGCTCCTGGTGCCGCAGTACATCATCTTCTCCCAGCTCGGCTGGCTGGACACCTACCTGCCGCTGATCGTGCCCAACTTCATGGCCACCAATGCGTTCTTCATTTTCCTCATGGTGCAGTTCATGAAGGCGCTGCCCAAAGAACTGGACGACGCCGCGCAGATCGATGGCTGCGGACCGTTCCGCACGTTCCTTCGGGTCATCCTGCCGCTCTGCGTTCCCGCCATGGCCACCACCGCCATCTTCACGTTCATTTCAACGTGGAACGAGTTCTTCGGCCCCCTGCTCTATATCCAGAACCAGGACCTCTACACCGTCCCGCTGGCGCTCCGGGCCTTCATGGACTCCGAGGGCCAAAGCATGTGGGGACCCATGTTCGCCATGTCTGTGGTTTCCATCGCACCCATCATCGGCTTCTTCATTGCCGGCCAGAAGTACCTGATCAACGGCATCGCCACCACAGGCCTGAAGTAGCCCACGTCTCTCCACGCATCACCCACTCACCAACACACAATGCACGGTGCCCGGGCTGGAGGCTGCCCGGGCGCCGGAACAAAGGAGTTTGCATGAGTTTGCGTCGCTTCTTAGGTGCGGCAACCGCCGTCGTCCTTCTGTCCAGCCTGGCGAGCGCCCCGGCGACGGCCGCACCGCCGTTGCAGGGGCCCGGTGCCGCGGCCTCGCCGGTCCGGGCACCCTCAGTCCAGTCCCCATCAGTCCTGGCACCCGCCGTCCTCGCCCCCTCTTCGCTGTCCGAGGGGAATGGGCCGCTGTGGAAGCAGACGCCCGACGGCTTCGCATCACTGCCCGGGAACGGACTGGCGGGCACCACCGGCGGGCAGGCGGGGCGGATTGTCACGGCCTCCACCATCGCCCAGCTCCAGGAGTATGCCTCCGCTGCGGAGCCGCTGGTCATCTTCATCAACGGCTCCCTCACGGCTGATCAGTATGTCAAGATGCCAGTCGCTGCCAACAAGAGCATTATCGGCATGGGCACAGGGGCAGAGGTGGTCAACGCCGGTTTCAAGCTGATCAACGTCTCCAACGTGATTTTCAGGAACTTCACGGTCCGGGATTCGTACATCCCGGGTGACTGGGACGGCAAGCGGCCGGACAACGACCGGGACGGCATCCAGCTCGATACCAGCCACCACGTCTGGGTGGACCACATGAAGTTCGAGCGGATGGGCGACGGCCTGATCGATACCCGCAAGGACTCGGACTACCTGACTTACTCCTGGAACGTCTTCGCGGACAACAACAAGGCCCTGGGCGTGGGCTGGACCGCCAACGCTGTCACGAAGATGACCATTCACCACAACTGGATCCGCAACACCACCCAGCGGAACTTCAGCCTGGACAACACCGCCGCCGCGCACGTCTACAACAACTACCTCCAGGACGTGGGCCAGTACGGCATGATGGGCCGCAACAACGCCAAAGTGGTGCTGGAAGGAAACTACTTCACCGCGGTCCAGGACCCGATTGTCGCCAAGGACCCCGCCACCCAGGTGGTGAACAGGGATAACATCTTCGACTCCACCCGCGGTCGCAAGGACAACGCAGGGGCCGCATTCGACCCCGCGGCGAACTACTCCTACACCAAGGACGATGCCGCGGCGGTTCCTGGCATCGTCAGTGCCGGCGCGGGACCCCGCGAAAACAATGCACCGAACAAGGCCGCAAACATCACTGTGGCGCTGGACGGGACGGGCGACTTCGGCAGCCTGCAGGCGGCCATCGGCTCCATCCCGGCCGGCAGCACCCAGCCGCGGACCATTTCCGTGAAGCCGGGCACCTACCGCGAAGTGGTGAACGTCTGGGCTGACCGCCCCAACCTCACCATCCAGGGCGCGACAGCCAACCCGGCCGACGTCGTCATCACCTACGACCTGCCAGCGAACGGCGCCAAGTTCTTCGGCGGAACCTGGGGAGCCGTGGGCAGCGCCACGCTGACGGTATCTGCCCCGGGCACCACCGTCCGGAACCTGACTGTCGAAAACAACTACGACGAGGCCTCCAACGGGCCAAGCCAGGCGCTGGCCGTCCGCAGCGTCGCCGACAAGGTGGTGTTTGACGGCACCCGATTCCTGGGCAACCAGGACACCTACCTCGCCGACACGTCAGGCCGGGACGCCACCGCCCGGACATACCTGAAGAACTGCTACATCGAAGGCGACGTGGACTTCCTCTACGGCCGCGGCACCGCAGTCTTTGACGGCTGCACCATCCATTCCCTGGACCGGGGAAGCGACACGAACAACGGTTACATCGTGGCCCCGAGCACCAAGAACTCCAACCCCTACGGCTTCCTGATCGTCAACAGCACGCTCACCTCCGATGCTGCTCCCGGCACCGTCAGCCTGGGCCGCCCTTGGTTTGCCAGCAGCGACCCTGACGCGCTACCCATGGCAGTCGTTCGCGACTCCGTCCTGGGCAGCCACATCGCGGTCCAGGGCTGGGCGGACATGAGCGGCCACTCATGGACGGAGGGACGGTTCGCCGAGTACAGGAACACCGGCCCCGGAGCGTACGTGAACGAGTTCCACCCGCAACTGTCCGACGATGACGCCGCCAAGTTCACAGTGGACGCGTTCCTCGGCGGCTGGACCCCGGCAGGACGCGGCTGAGATGACCGGCAACCATTATTTCGAGGAGAACCCCCGATGATGTCCATGGCTGGATCCGTTGTACTGGCCACCGCGGTTGCCCTCGCCGGGCCACTTCCGTCAGCTGCACCGTTCGGCGCCGAGCGTTCGCAAAGCACCCCGGACCTGGGGCGGCAAGTCCTCGCAACAGGCGACGGCTGGGCCTCCGCTGACGGCGGAACCACCGGCGGCTCCAATGCCGTGCCCGCCAACGTCCACGAAGTTTCAACGAGGGATGAACTCGCCGCCGCGGTGGCGGGAAACGAGCCCAAGATCGTGCACGTGAAGCAGGGCTTCAACGCAAACACCGCCGCGGATGGCACCGCCATCACGTGCGGGGATTATGCAACCGGCGGTTACTCACTTGAGGCCTACCTCGCGGCTTTCGACCCGGCTCAATGGACCGGGCCGGCCGCTGGACCCCTCGAAGACGCCCGCAAGGCCTCAAGTGCGAAGCAGCGCGAGCGCGTCCGGATCAATGTCGGCGCCAACACCACCATCGTGGGCATCGGCGATGTCCAGCTCACAGGCTTCACGTTGAACATCGACAATGTGGACAACGTCATCGTCCGCAACCTCCATATCTCCGACGCCTACGACTGCTTCCCGGGATGGAACGGGGACACCTGGAAAACCGAATGGGACAACGTGGTGGTCTCCGGTTCCACGCATGTGTGGCTTGACCATCTGACCCTGGATGACGGCGAAACAGCCGACGCCGCGCAGCCACGCTATTTCGGTGAACTTTTCCTGCGGCATGACGGCCTCCTGGACGTGGTCCGGCAGTCAGACCTGGTCACCATTTCCTGGAGCCGGCTGGTGGGACACGACAAGTCGCTGCTCTGGGGGAACGGGGACGGAGTCACGGCAGACCGGGGCAAGCTCCGGGTCACGCTCCACCACAACGAGTTGGTGGACCTGGAACAACGGGCGCCCCGGGTCCGGTTCGGGCAGGCACACGTGTACAACAATGTGTACCGCGTGACGGACCCAGGGCGGTACCAGTACTCATGGGGTGCGGGCGTGGAATCCAGCATCATCGCCCGTAACAACACGTTTGAACTCGCGGAAGGCATCCCGGCTGCACACATCATCCGGAATTTCGGCGGCACGGGAATCGACGAGGCAGGCACCTGGGTCAACGGCCGAAAGGTCAACGTCCTGGACGCCTATAACGCTGCCAACCCGGGTGCTGAGCTGGTTCCCGCAGTCAGCGGCACCGCCGGGCCGCACCTGCGAATCGAGCCGGCTCCGGCAGCCCGGGAAAGGGTGGGGCGTGAAGCAGGGTCTGGCCAAGGCTCTTGAAGTCCTACTAGTCTTCAGGAACGGCCCGCAACCGGGAGCAACGATGATCACGAGGAGCCAAGTTGTCCAATCACACGTACAGCATTTCTGAAATTGTCGGTACCTCCACTGAGGGCGTAGACGACGCCGTTCGGAACGGGATCGCCAAGGCCTCCCAGACCCTCCGCAACCTTGACTGGTTCGAAGTCAAGGAAGTCCGGGGCCACCTCGAAGACGGCAAGGTGGCGGACTGGCAGGTGACCATCAAGATTGGGTTCCGCCTCGAAGAATAGTGGGACGGGTCCTTAAAACGGATGAAGAAGGCCGTGACCCCGGGGGTCACGGCCTTCTTCATGCGGCACATCCCTTGTGCCGGCACTGTGTGGGCTTCGCTTTAGTAGGCCTGCCCCAGCGACCGGCGCCGCCATACCGTGGGAACGCCGTCGAACGCGGGAAAAACGTGGCCTTCGAAGAAGGACAGCACCGTATGAGGATCGTGGTCCGGGCTCCACAGTCCTGACACCGGGCAGTGCGAGCCGGTGGACGTCGAGGCGGTGCCGGCGGGAGCGGCCTGGCGTTCTTTCAGCAGCGCGATGCGTTTCATCGTTGAGACCATCCTTGGGAAGAAGTGTGTTCCCCAAGCCTACGAAACCCCAAGGGCCGCCAAAATGGATATCTGGCCAAACTAAGCATCCCTGACTGGCCAAACGTACAAGGCTTTTAGGGCTCTGCGACGCCGGTCGGCGGAGCCTCGGCTGCCCGCTCCCGTTCGGACGGCGCCTCGCCCGCGCCCAGGCTGCCCAGCAGGGCCAATGCGTCCGACGACGGCGAGCCCGGTTTCGCTGAATACACCCTCAGCACCTGGTCGGGGTCGTCGGGGAGGGCGAGGCTTTCAAAGTTCAGTTCGAGGTCCCCCACGGTGGGGTGGTGCAGGCGCACGATCCCGGCGGACCGGCTGGCCACCCGGTGCCCGGCCCACCACTGCCGGAACTGTTCGCTGTTTACCGCCAGCTCCCCCACCAGCTGGTTGGCCTGGGGATCGTTCGGGTGGCGGCCCACATCGAGCCGCAGGGCACCGGCAGCCTCGGCCGCCAACGTCTTCCAGTCGCGGAACAGCTCCCTCGCCGCCGGATCGAGGATGAGCCAGCGGGTGAGGTTACGCTCGGCCGCGGGCAGCGAGGGGAAATCGGTGAACAGCAGGTACGCCATCCTGTTGCCGGCGAGGACGTCGTTGCGGCGGCCCAGCAGCAGCGCAGGCACATCGCCCACGGCCTCGAGCAGCTGCCGCAGCCCCGGCCGCACTCCCTGGGCTGCCGGGCCGGAGGTCCGCGGGTTGGCGGCGCAGTTCTCGAGCAGGTCCATCATGTGCGCATGCTCGCTGCTGTCCAGCCTCAAAGCCCGCGAAACCGCGTCCAGGACCGTCCGGGAAGGATGGATGTTGCGGCCCTGTTCGAGCCGGACGTAGTAGTCCGTGCTGACGCCGGCCAGGCGGGCCACTTCCTCTCGCCGCAGCCCCGGTACGCGGCGGGCGCCCGTGGTGGGCCCGGCACCGGCGTCCTCGGGTGTCAGGCGCGACCGCATGGCTTTGAGGAATTTTCCGAACTCGGCACTTTGACCCATGCTGACCATTCTGCCCGCCCGTACGGCACTCCTCCTACACCGAAGGTAGGACTGCCAGTCCTAGGAAAAACAGGATCACGGTTACCTGCTGACGTGGCGGGGAAAAGTGCATAGGCTCGATACTGAGCCGGCGGAAACCGCTTTCTCCTTTGTCGGGCCAACGGCACCGATCCCAGCACCAGCATCATCCAAGGAGCACCATGTCAGAGCTGACACTGAACAACGGCGTCACCATCCCCCAGCTTGGCCTCGGCGTTTTCCAGGTTCCGCCGGAAGACACCCAGCGGATCGTTGAGGACGCATTCGAGGCGGGTTACCGGCACATCGATACCGCTGCCGGATATCGCAACGAGGCCGGCGTCGGCGCCGCCATCGCGGCGACGGGCATCCCACGCGAGGACATTTTCGTCACCACCAAGCTCCGGAACGGCGAGCAGGGCAAAGCCCAGGAGGCGTTCCAGAACAGCCGCAAGGCGCTGGGACTCGACTTCGTCGACCTCTACCTCATCCACTGGCCCGTCCCGTCGCAGGGACTGTTCGTCCAGGCCTGGAAGGAACTGGAACGGCTCTACGACAACAAGCAGATCCGGGCCATCGGCGTCTCCAACTTCCTCTCCGACCACCTGGACACCCTGCTGGAATCGTCCGAAATCGTCCCCGCCGTGAACCAGATCGAACTGCACCCCAGCTACCAGCAGGCGGACCTCGCAGCCAAATGCCGGAGCCTCGGCATCGAAGTGGAGGCCTACAGCCCGCTCGGGCAGGGCGGCGACCTGAACGGCAACGCCGTCACGGCCATCGCAGACGCCCACGGAGCCACCACGGCACAGGTGGTGCTCGCCTGGCACCTCGCCTCCGGAAACATTGTGATCCCCAAGTCGGTTGACCCCGGCCGGATGCGCGAGAACTTCGCCGCGTCCTCCCTCACGCTTTCCGACGACGAACTGGCCAGCATCACCGCTCTGGAGTCCGGTGCCCGCATCGGCTCCGATCCCGCCGTCGCGTCCTTTACCCAGATGTAGAAAGGTCTCTCCAATGCAGTACACCCATCTTGGCCGCTCAGGCCTGCAAGTCTCCCGCCTTTGCCTTGGCACCATGAACTTCGGCCCGCAGACCGAGGAAGCCGCCGCGCACAGCATCATGGACTCCGCGCGGGAGAACGGCATCAACTTCTTCGACACCGCCAACGTGTATGGCGGTGAGGGCCACCGCGGCTGGACCGAGGAGATCATCGGACGCTGGTTCGCCAAGGGCGGCGAGCGCCGCGAACACACGGTGCTGGCCACCAAGCTCTACGGCACTATGACGGACCGGCCCAACGAATCCAAGCTCTCCGCGCTGAACATCCGCCGAGCACTGGATGCCAGCCTCAAGCGGCTGCAGACGGACTACATCGACGTCTACCAGTTCCACCACATCGACAGGAACACCCCGTGGGACGAGATCTGGCAGGCCATCGAGGTGGCGGTCCAGCAGGGCAAGATCCTGTACTCGGGCAGCAGCAACTTTGCGGGCTGGCACATCGCGCAGGCCCAGGAGGCAGCGCACCGGCGCAACTACACGGGCCTGGTCAGCGAGCAGTCCATCTACAACCTGTTCCGCCGCGAGTTGGAGCTTGAAGTCATCCCGGCGGCGCAGCAATACGGCCTGGGGCTTATCCCGTGGTCGCCGCTGCAGGGCGGGCTCCTGGGCGGCGTGCTGAAAAAGGAGCGCGACGGCGTCCGCCGCACGGAGGGACGGGCCCTTGAGACCCTGAAGAAGCACGAGGACCAGATCCGCCAGTACGAGGACCTCGCCGATGACCTGGGGCACGAACCCGGGGACGTCGCACTCGCCTGGCTGTTGCACCAGCCCGCCGTTACGGCACCGATCGTCGGGCCCAGGACGCAGGAACAACTGGACGCCGCCATCCGCGCGCTGGACGTCACCCTCGACGAGGACGCGCTTAAGCGGCTGGACCACATCTTCCCGGGGCATAAGACCGCTCCGGAAGACTACGCGTGGTAACCCCGCCGCCAGTTGCCGGGACTGCCGCGGGGACGGTGGCGCCGAGGAGCATCCTCTTCATCGGCGGCACCGGGGTCATCAGCGCGGCGGCGGCTGAACACGCCGTCGCGCTGGGCCACCGGCTGACCATCCTGATCCGGGGCCGGTCCACCCGCCCGGTTCCAGACGGTGCGGAGGTCCTGCACGCGGACGTCCGGGACCCGGCGTCGGTTAGGGAGGTGCTGGGCGGGCGGGAGTTCGACGCCGTCGCGGACTTTATCTCGTACACCGCGGACCAGGCGCAGGCCGGGCTTGAGTTGTTCCGGGGCCGGACCGGACAGTACGTGTTCATCAGTTCCGCGTCGGCGTACCAGAAGCCACCCACCCGGTTGCCCATCCTGGAATCCACGCCGCTGAAGAACCCGTTCTGGCAGTACTCCAGGGACAAGATCGCCTGTGAGGAGCTGCTGTTCCGCGCCTACCGGGACGAGGATTTCCCGCTCACCGTGGTGCGGCCCTCCCACACCTATGACCGGACCAAGATCGCCATGGTGGGCGGCTGGACGGACATCCACCGGATGCGCGCCGGCCTCCCCGTCATGGTCCACGGCGACGGCACCTCGCTGTGGACGCTGACTCACAGCAAGGACTTTGCCAAGGCCTTCGTGGGCCTGCTCGGCAGGCCGCAGGCGGTGGGCGAAAGCTACACGATCACCTCTGACGAGTACCTGCCGTGGAACCAGATCTACCGGCTGTTCGCCCGGGCTGCAGGGGTGGCCGAGCCGGAACTGGTGCACGTGGCCTCGGAAACCATCGCGGCCCACAGCCCGGAGCTCGGGCCCAACCTGCTTGGCGACAGGTCGCACTCGGTGGTGTTCGACAACACCAAGATCAAGTCCCTGGTGCCGGAGTACACCGCCACCATCCCGTTCGCCGATGGTGCCCGGGAAATCGTTCAGTGGTACGACGCCAACCCGCAGCTGCAGCAGGTGGACCAGTCCTACATGGACCTCAGCGACACCCTCACCAAATGGGCCGCGGGCGGCGTGAACTAGCGCCACGCCAGAACAAGCAGGGACAACAGGAACAAAGCAGGAACCAAAAGGACGCCGACGGCGGGAGGTGGGCTCCCGTCGTCGGCGTCTTTTTCCTGCTGCGCCCCATGGGGCGGAGGCCTACTTCCGGCGCCAGGTGCCGGCGTCGTCCGCGGCGAACGCCTCCAGCGCCGGCAGCGCGCGGCCGGCAAAGTCGAAGACCGCCTGGTTTTCCCAGGCATTGCCGGACGCGGGGTCGGCCGGATCCCAGCCGTTGCCTGGAACCGACGTCCAGGCGGGCTCCCAGTAGACGGCGCCGATGCCGCGTCCGCCAGGAGCGGATGCCACCACGTCCTGGACCGCGCGGAAGTTGGCGGCCTGGCCCGCCGGTGTTGCCGGGTAGCCCTTGACGAGCTGGGACCCGTTGGCGATCACGTTTTCCCACGGGGCGTTGGGGCTGTCCTCGAGGGTGAACGGGTACGAGGTCTCCACCACCAGCACGTCCTTGCCGTACCGCTGGGACAGGGTGGTCACGGCGTTCTGCAGGTCCGCCAGGGTGCCGTGCCAGTACCCGTAGTAGGACAGGCCGATGATGTCCATGGGCACGCCGCGCTTGGTGGCTTCATCGAACCACCAGGTCAGCCCGCCGATGCCGTTGTTGATGTTGGTCAGGTGGAGCACCGTCCTGGTGTCCGGGCTGACGTCCTTGACGGCACGGGTGCCGGCTTTGAGGAACATGGCGAGGTTGTCCCACTGGGCCCCATCCACACCGTCCGCAGGATCAACGTCCCAGGTCTGGCCCAGCGGCCAGAGCATGCCGGGGTTGATTTCGTTGCCCACCTGCGCGGCATACGGCGTGATGCCGGCGGCCTTCAGCGCAGCCATGACGTCCTTGGTGTGTGCGTACACGGCGTCGGCCATGGCTGCCGCGGACATGCCCTTCCAGGCCGCGGGAACGCCCTGCGCCCCGGGATCGGTCCAGCGGTCGGAGTAATGGAAGTCCACCAGCACCTTCATCCCCTGGGCCTGGGCGCGTTTGGCCATGTCCACCACCTGCTGCCGGGTGTTGTAGCCATCGGCCGGATTGACCCAGACCTTCAGGCGGACCAGGTTGGCGCCGGCATCGGCAAAAGCCTCCACAGGGTCCACCCGGGTTCCGTCCGCCGTGGCGTACACGGCGCCGTGGTCCTCGTTCTTGGGCACGCCGGAGAGGTCAGCGCCGCGGAAGGTGCGCTCCACCCGGCCCTCGGCGAAGGTCACGTTGTCCATGCTGGCCCAGGCCCCGGCGCCCGTGGTTGTAAGGGAGAGGGTGCATTTACCCGCCACATTGGCGCTGACGGCGAGGGTCAGCCACTGGTCATCGGTTTCCGTGGAGGGCAGGACGGTGGAACCGTCGCTGCCGCATCCGGAGAGGACCAGGCGCGAGGAATCCACCGGGCCGCCCGACTTGATCGAGGCGCGGAAGGTCCACCACCCCTTCTTCAGGCCCGTGACGGTCTGCGAAGTGGTCACCGTGTTGTCCGAGGCCAGGTAGTGGGTGAGCCGGTGCGCCGAGTCGGCTCCCCCGGGCTCCACCGTGGCCGCGCCGGCCGGGCCCAAAACGGACCAGCCCGCGGTTCCCGCTTCGAAGCCCGGATTGGCTATGGACTCCGGTCCAACGCCAGGGGGCTTGCCCGGGGCCGCAGCGGCAGGACCTGTAGCCAGCAACGTTCCTGCCAGGGCCAGCGCGGTGACGGCGGCCAAGGTTTGGCCGGAGGGCAACGCCCGGCCGGAAAGTTGTATGCGGCCAGACTGTCGTTTGCGGGCAATGCGCGTCGTGCGGGGAATTATCACTGGGGCGTCCTCCTTGACGTTGAACCTTGGCAGCCGTTGGTGTGGAACCTTGGCGTGGAAACCGGCCGGGGCCTGGGCGGCCCCGGCCGGCGGTCTGTGGGGCTAGCTGGATCCTTCAGGGTTGCGGATGACCCGCACGGTTCCGGCCGGAATGGCGGCAACGCCGTCCACCCGCTCCCCGGAAACCATGTCCAGTCCCGAGACTGCGAATGACGCGTCAGCCTCGGTGTGGTTGATCAGGAACGTGAAGCGGTCTGCGCCGTTGCTGCGCACGGACACCTCCAGGCCCGGCGGGTGCCCGTCTCCCGCGGACAGCCCGGCGTGGGCCAGCGCCTCCGCCAGAATGGCGGCCAAGCCGCCGTCGTCCAGGTCCGTGGAGACGTACCAGGCCGTGCCGCTGCCGAAGGCATTGCGGGTGATGGCCGGTCCCGGCGCCGCCGGACCGTCCTGGTAGCGGGCCACGACGTCGGCCGTGGTGGGGTGGATTTCCTCGGACCAGATGGTGCCGGTCCCCCGCCCGGCGCTGAGCTGGACTGCCTGGTGTTCACGCAGGGGCAGGAACTCGTGGATTTCCAACCCCAGCAGGTCACGCAGCGGTCCGGGCGAAGCTCCAGGGGGAACAGTGTCCGTGGCGTCCACGATGCCCGAGAAGTAGGACACCATCAGGTGCCCGCCGCCCCGCACATAGTTGCGCAGGTTGGCCGCCGCAGGTTCACCCACGAGGTACAGGGCCGGGGCCAGCACCAGGTCGTAGCCGGAAAGATCCGACTCAGGGTGGGCGAAGTCCACGGCGACGCCGCGGTTCCACAGCACCGAGTAGTAGGCCTCGATCCGCTCGCGGTGGGTCAGCCCGTTGCTGGGCCGCCACTCCAGGTCCTGGGCCCAGAAGGATTCAACGTCCCACAGGATGGCCACCTTGGCGCTGACGGTGGAGCCCTTCACGGCCGTGAGCTTCTTCAGGTCGTCGCCCAGGTCCAGGACTTCCCGCCAGATCCGGGTGCCCGTTCCGGCGTGCGGAAGCATGGCCGAGTGGAACTTTTCCGCCCCGAAGCGGGAGGCGCGGAACTGGAAGAACATCACGGCATCGGCGCCGCGGGCCACGTGGGCCAGGCTGTTGCGGGCCAGCTCCCCCGGACGCTTGGCGATGTTGCGGCCCTGCCAGTTCACGGCGCTGGTGGAGTGCTCCATGAGCATCCACGGCTTGTTCCCGGCCAGCGAACGGGTGAGGTCTGCATCCATGGACAGGAGGATGTGGTTGTCCGTCCGCTGCGCCACGAGGTAGTGGTCATTGGCCACGATGTCCACCTCCCGGCTCCAGGCCCAATAGTCCGGGGACAGGCAGTTGGTGGCCATGAAGTTGGTGGTCACCGGGGTGTTGGGGGCGTAGCGGCGGATGACGTCGCGTTCTGCGATGAAGCACTCCAGCATGGCGTTGGAGGTGAACCGGGCGAAGTCCAGCCGCTGGCCCTGGTTGCTGACGCTCGCGGAGATCCGCGGGGCGTCTATCTCGTCCCAGGCGTTGTACTTCTGGCCCCAGAAGAGGGTGCCCCAAGCCGCGTTCAGGGCGTCGAGGCCGCCGTAGCGGGCCTGCAGCCAGGTCCGGAACGCCGCCACGGAGGCGTCGTCGTAGGATTCGCTGACGGGGGCGCCGTACTCGTTGTGGACATGCCAAAGGACGACGCCGGGGTGGGAACCATAGCGCCGCGCCAGCTGTTCGGTGATGTTCACCGCAGCCCGGCGGTAGTCCGGCGAGCTGGGCGCGGCCATTCCGCGGGAGCCGTGGCCCAGGGTGAGTCCGTCCCGCGTCACGGGATGGGCCTGGGGGTACTTCTTCCAGAACCAGGCCGGCGGGGCGGCGGTGGGTGTGCCCAGGTCGATGCTGATGCCGGCATCGGTGAGCAGGCCGACAAGGTGGTCCAGCCACTCGAAGTCGTACTCCCCTTCCCGCGGTTCCAGCAGGACCCAGGAGAAGATTCCAACGCTGACCAGGTTGATGCCGGCTTCGCGCATCAGGGCGATGTCCTCCACCCACACCTCGCGGGGCCACTGCTCCGGGTTGTAGTCCCCGCCGTAGCAAAGGCCCGCCGGGCGCTGGACCCACGGCGCCGGCGCGAGTCCGGGTGCTGGGGCCTGCAGGACGTCTGTCATCGGGTGATCTCCTTAGAACTGTGTGCGCTCCCAGTAGTATCACAGCTCCTAGTTGAAGTGATACAGGCAATATTCTGTTGACATAGATCACAACTGTGTGAATTACTGGAACCGCTCACAGGACTTGGTTGACGCAGTGTGTCCGCCTCCGCCGCAGCACAACGGATCCCGCACCGGGGTCCCACCAGCTCTTACACAGCCAGCTTTTTCGACAAGGAGGACGGAATGCGCAGCTCATTTCGTGCAGGCGCAGCGGCAATGATGGCCGCAGCGGCCCTGCTTACCG
Organism: Pseudarthrobacter sp. 1G09; assembly: GCF_050038305.1. Classification (NCBI taxonomy): domain Bacteria; kingdom Bacillati; phylum Actinomycetota; class Actinomycetes; order Micrococcales; family Micrococcaceae; genus Pseudarthrobacter; species Pseudarthrobacter sp. 1G09. The sequence goes on along the minus strand of NZ_CP188306.1, from coordinate 643,772 downwards.
CAGGATGTTCCACAGGCTCGGGCACCAACGCCGTGGAACAGAACACCGATCCCAACCAGAAGGTGGAACTGACCTACTGGGCCTGGGCTCCGAACCTGGACAAGGTGGTGGATATCTGGAACGAGAAGAACCCCAACATCCACGTCACGGTCAACAAGCAGGACGGCGGCGATCCCGCCATCACCAAACTTCTGACGGCCGTCAACGCCGGTTCCGGCGCGCCGGACCTGATCCAGGCGGAGTACCAGAAGATCCCCACCCTGGTTGCGGCGGACGCGCTGGCAGACCTCTCCGGAACCGAAGCCAAGGACACCAAGGACACGTTCCCTGAGGCCGTCTGGAATTCCGTCACCCTTGGTGGCGACGCCCTCTACGCCGTTCCGCAGGACACCGGCCCCATGGCGTTCTACTACCGTGCGGACATTTTCGAGCGCCTGGGCCTCGCCGTCCCCACCACCTGGGAGGAATACGCCGCAGCGGCCAAGACCGTTCACGACGCTGACCCCGAGGCTTACCTGGGCACTTTCTCCTCCAACGACGCCGGCTGGTTCACGGGCATGGCCCAGCAGGCCGGCGCGTCATGGTGGGCCATCGACGGTGACGCGTGGAGCGTCAAGATCGCCGAGGATCCCACAGAAAAGGTGGCCGGCTACTGGGGAGGCCTGGTGGAGCAGGGCATCATCGACAACAAACCCATGTACACCCCCGAGTGGAACGCCGCACTGAATAACGGCAAGCAGGTGGGCTGGCTCAGCGCTGCCTGGGCCCCCGGCGTGCTCTCCGGCAATGCCGGCGCAACGGCCGGCAAGTGGAAGGTGGCCTCCATGCCGCAGTGGGATTCCGCCAAGCCCGCCACCGGCAACTGGGGCGGCTCCTCCACCGCAGTGACATCACAGTCCAGGAACGTCGCCGCGGCTTCCAAGTTCGCTTCGTGGCTGAATACCGATCCCGAGGCCGTCAAGGCACTGGTGGACGTGGCCGGCATCTACCCGGCCGACACCGAAGGTGCCAAGACGGCGCTGACCAAGGCGCCGGAGTTCTTCAGCAACCAGCCCGACTTCTACGAGGTGGTGGGCGAAGCTGCGCAGACCGTCACATCGTTCAGCTACGGTCCCAACGTCAACGTTGCCTACAACGCTTACAACGATCAGTTCGCCAAAGCTGCCCAGGCCAAAACCAAGAGTGCGTTCCTGGACGCCGTGGCCGGCATGCAGCAGGTCACCGTTGACGACCTGAAGAAGACCGGCTTCACAGTCAAGTAGTCCCGCCCGCCGGGAGGGTGCCACGGCGCCCTCCCGGTGCCGGTCCCCACCACCCCACCCAAGGAAGTGCAACATGGCAGCGACAGCGACCGCGCCAACCACGGCGGAGAAGACCGCAACTGCCGGCTCCGGGACTCCCCGGAAGGCCCGGAGCTTCAGGCAGCGTGCCCTGACCCCGTACGCCATGCTGGCGCCTGGCATTGTCCTGTTCCTGGTGTTCATGGCGGCACCGATCGCCTACACCCTGGTGTTGAGCTTCCAACAGAAGAAGGTCAGCGGGTTGGGGCTCGGCAAGGGCGCACAAAGCACAGTGTTTGCCGGGTTCGACAACTACATCCGCTCCCTGACCGACCCCGAGTTCACCGCCAGCGTCCTCCGTGTCCTCACCTACGGCGCCATCCTGATTCCGCTGATGCTCGGCTTCGCCCTGCTTTTCGCACTCCTCCTGGACTCGCGGCGCACCCAAGCCGGCAACTTTTCACGCACCGCCATCTTCCTGCCCTATGCCGTGCCGGCCGTCATCAGCTCGCTCCTCTGGGGCTTCCTGTACCTGCCCGGCGTCAGCCCCTTCCACTTCGTGGCGGACAGGCTGGGAATCGCGTTGCCTTCGCTGCTGAACCCGGACCTGATCACCTTTGCCATCGCCAACATCGCCCTGTGGGGAGGCGTGGGCTTCAACATGATCGTCATGTACACCTCGCTCAAGGCCGTGCCCCAGGAAATCTATGAGGCCGCCAAACTGGATGGCGCCTCAGAGATCCAGACCGCACTCCGCATCAAGATCCCCATCATTGCCCCCTCCGTGGTCATGACGGCCCTGTTTTCCATGATCGCCACCCTGCAGGTCTTCGCCGAACCCACCACGCTCCGCCCGCTGGCAAACAGCCTCTCCACGAGCTGGTCCCCGCTGATGCTCGTCTACCGGGACGCCTTCACCCGAAATGACATTTACTCCGCGGCCGCAACCAGCATCATCATCGCCCTCGCCACCTTCGCCATTTCCTTCCTCTTCCTGCGCATTGTGCAGAAGCGGGCCTTCGGACAGGAGAACTGACCGTGTCCACTCCCACTGAGATCCGCGAGAAGCCGAGCTTCCTTTCCTCCGGCATCCTGATCCTCGGGGCGCTGTACTGCCTGTTCCCGGTCATCTGGGTGGTGGCCGCGGCCAGCAAAAGCAGCGACGAGCTCTTCTCCACCTTTACTTTTGCGCCCAGTGTCCATTTGTGGAACAACATCGTGGAGCTGACCGCCTACCGGGACGGCGTGTTCTGGCGATGGATGCTCAACACCGCCCTCTACGCCGGCGTGGGAGCCCTCCTCTCCACCTGGGTGTCCGCCCTCTCCGGCTACGTCCTGGCCAAATACGACTTTCCCGGCAAGAACGGCGTGTTCAAGGTCCTCCTTATGGGCGTGCTGGTTCCAGGCGTCATCCTGGCCATCCCGCAGTACCTGATGCTGGCCCAGCTGGGCCTGACCAACACGTACTGGTCCGTTCTCCTGCCGCAGATCATCAGCCCCTACGGGATCTACCTGGCCCGCATCTACGCCGCAGCGTCGGTTCCCGGGGACGTGATCGAGGCTGCCCGGACGGAGGGCGCCAAGGACATGTACATCTTCAACCGCATCGCGTTGCCCATGATGCTCCCCGGCCTGGTGACCATCTTCCTGTTCCAGTTCGTGGCCATCTGGAACAACTTCATGCTGCCGTACATCATGCTGGGCGATGACACGCTGTTCCCGTTGACGGTGGGCCTGAACGGACTCCTCAACCAGGGCGCCACCGCTCCGGCGCTGTACACGCTGGTGCTGGCCGGAGCCCTGCTGTCCATCGTGCCGCTGGTCATTATGTTCCTGTTCCTGCAGCGTTACTGGCGCGTTGACCTCGCCGCCGGCGCCGTAAAGGCCTAGGGCTGGATAGGCTCGGATCATGATGCAACCGCAAGGCCGGCCCCGGCCCAAGATTGACGATGTGGCCAGGGAGGCAGGCGTCTCGCGAGGGACAGTTTCGCGGGTGCTCAATGGCGGGCACTGGGTCAGCCCGCCCGCCTTGGCCGCCGTCAACGCCGCCATCAAAAAGACCGGGTACCGCGTCAACCCCCACGCCCGGAACCTGGCTACGAACAAGGCCAACTCGGTGGCCTTCCTGCTCACCGAAACACACGACCGCCTGTTCGCCGACCCCAACTTCGCCGTCCTGATGCGGGGCGCCGCCGACGCCCTGGCCGAGCACGACATTCCCCTTGTGCTGATCATGGCCGGCACGGACGACGAGAAGCGCCGGGCCACCGATTTCCTCACCGCCGGCCATGTGGACGGAGTCCTGCTGGTCTCCTCGCATGGCAGCAGGACGGGCGTCATCGCCGACATCATCGCCGCCGGCGTGCCTGCCATCGCCTGTGGCGTTCCGCTCGGCTTCGAAAAGAAGATGGGCTACGTGGCAGCCGACGACTACCAGGGCGCCCTGGAGTTGTTGGAGTTCCTGGACTACGGCGGCCGGAAGCGGATCGCCACCATCACCGGTCCGCAGGACACCTCCGGCGGCATCCGGCGGCTGGAAGCCTACCGGGCACACCAGGGCGAGGCCTTCGATGAGGCGCTGGTGGCGCCGGGTGATTACAGCCGCGAGAGCGGTGCCAGGGCCATGCGTGAGCTCCTCGCCCGGGTCCCCGACGTCGACGCTGTCTTCGCCGCCAACGACCTCATGGCCCTCGGCGCGCTGGAGGTATTGCACGACGCCGGGCGGCGGGTTCCCGAGGACGTTGCAGTAGCCGGGTTCGACGACATTTCGGCCGCCTCCGCCGCGGCGCCGGCCCTGACCACGGTGCGGCAGCCGTTCGACCGGATCAGCGAGGAAATGGTGCGGTTGCTGCTGGACGTCATCGCCGGGAAGAACCATGCTGCCATTACCATTCCCACGGAACTGGTGGTACGGGAGTCGGCCTGAGGGGCCGCATTTCTACAACGTTCTAAATACCTCACGGCGGGTTCACAAGACAAGGCTTGTTTTGCCCCACCCCGCCGTCTAGATTGCTGGGGAAGCGTTTTCCCAATTCCAAATTGAAAGGATTCACTGATGAATCCCTCCAAGGCTCCCGCACGCCTCCTGTCGGTCGCCACCCTCGGCCTGGCACTCACCGCAGGCTGCCTCGCAGCCCCAGCTGCCGCCGTCGGGCCTTCCTCCTCCAAACCTGGCAATCCGGGAATCCAGCTCGACTACCTGGACCGCGGCCTTGTGGCCGCGGGGACGTCCGAAGGCGTGTTCCTCAGCTGGCGCCTGCTGGGCAACGAGGCTACCGGGTCCTCCGCAACCGGACTTACCGGCACGGACTTCAACGTGTACCGGGACGGGCAAAAGCTGGCGACAGTTACGGACAGCACCAACTACCAGGACCCCGCCGGGACCGCCGCGTCGAAGTACCAGGTGAGGGCCGTCGTCGGCGGCGTCGAACTGGACGAAAGCGCCACTGCCACCGCGTGGGGCGGCAACTTCAAGGACATCCCGCTGAAGAAGCCGGCCGACGGCACCACGCCCGCCGGCCAGGCCTACACCTACTCGGCCAACGACACCTCAGTGGGCGATGTGGACGGCGATGGCCAGTACGAGTTCATCGTCAAGTGGGACCCGAACAACTCCAAGGACGTCTCGCAGGTGGGCTACACCGGCAATACGTACGTGGACACCTACAAGTCCGACGGCACGCTCCTCCACCGGATCGACCTGGGCGTGAACATCCGCTCCGGGGCCCACTACACCCAGATGCTGGTCAACGATTTCGACGGCGACGGCCGGGCCGAGCTGATGATGAAGACCGCCCCGGGCACCAAAACCACCAACTACAACGCGGACGGCACCGTGGCCGCGGAATCGTTCATCACCATGCTTCGGGCCGACATCAATGCCGGGTACTCGAACAGCGACGACTACCGGATGAGCGCGGCGGACTACTACCAGCACATGGTGAAGACCTTCCAGGGCTGGACTGAGCACCCCGAGGTGAAGGCCGGGAACTGGCCGGCCACGCTCGAAGAAGCCTTCGGCATCGCGCCTAAGTACAAGTACCCGCTGTCCCAGGCCGATGCCGAGGCGCTGACCGACTACTTCATGGACGTCTACGCCCCCTCCCGCAGCGCCCGGAACAACCTCCGCGCGTTCGAGGGATTCATCGTGTCCGGCCCCGAATATCTGACCGTCTTCGAAGGCGCCACGGGCAAGGAACTGAAGACCGTCGCCTACCAGCCGGGCCGGACCGACGACGGCATGATGTGGGGCGATTACGCCATGGCCCGCATCGAACCGGGCAACCGCGTGGACAGGTTCCTCGCCGGCGTCGCCTACCTGGACGGCAAGAAGCCCGCTGCGGTGTTCGCCCGCGGCTACTACACCCGCACCACCCTGTCCACCTACACCTGGGACGGCGCCAACCTCTCCCCCGTGTGGAACGTGGACTCGGGCTGGACTCCCATGACCAACCCGTTCAACGACTCCCCGCACGGCCGCGACGGCACGGACCCCACCTACGGCAAGCTCACCACCCAGGGCTTCCACTCCCTGAGCGCCGCCGACGTTGACGGCGACGGCAAGCAGGAGATCGTCTACGGTTCGGCAACGCTCGACGACGACGGCTCGCTTCTGTACAGCTCGTTCGACACCCTGCCGGCCGGCAGCGCCGCGCCGGGTGAGGAGGCGCGCCTGGGCCACGGCGACGCCATGCACGTGGCGGACATCGACCCCGATCGCCCCGGCAAGGAGATCTTCACCGTCCACGAGGGCGCTACCTACGCGCCTTACGGTTACGCCATGCGCGACGCTGCGACGGGTGAGGTGCTGTTTGGCGCCTACTCGGGCAAGGACACGGGACGCGGCATGATCGGCGACGTCGATCCTTCCGTTCCGGGCCTGGAGAACTGGGCGATCGGCATGCAGTCCGCCGACGGACGCAAGCTTTCCAGCACCAGCCCCGGCACCAACATGAGCATCAGGTGGTCCGCAGACATGACCACCCAGATTGTCAACGGCTCCGGCGACCAGACCCCCACTATCGACGACTGGACGCGGGGCCGCCTGCTGGCCGCCGACGGCACACGCACCAACAACGGAACCAAGGGCACCCCCAGCCTGGTGGCGGACATCCTGGGCGACTGGCGTGAAGAACTGGTGGTCCGCACCGCCGACAGCTCCGCATTGCGGATTTACCTGAGCACCGAGGTGACGGACCACAAGCTCTACACCCTGATGCACGATCCCCAGTACCGCGCTGAGGTGGCCCGCCAGAACACCACATACAACCAGCCGTCCTACACCGACTTCTACCTGGCATCGGACATGAAGTTCGGCAACGTCCCACTGCGGGCCGCGTGGCTTCCGGGCAGCGTGAAGGCACTGCAGAATGCGGTGGAGGACCTGGTGGAATCGGGCGGGATCGCCGGCCCCGTGGCCAGCCAGCTCACCGCTGCCGCCCAGCAGGCACAGAAGGCCGTGGAGGACAGGGACGCCGCCAAGGCAGGGCAGGCCATCCAGCGATTCGTGAAGTTCCTGGCCCAGCAGAAGAACCCGGACAAGGTCTCCGACACGGCCAGGGCGGTGCTGAACCATAACGCAGGCAACGTCCTCCGCGCTTTCGAAGAATAGAGTTTCGCCGCTTGATGACCCTCACGGAAAGGACCGCCGGATTAACGGCAGACTGTTGATATGACACTTGCACCGGTTATCGCGCTCAACGACGGATACTCGATTCCCCAGATCGGTCTTGGCACGTGGCCGCTTGACGACGACCAGGCGGCGGACGCCGTCGTCCATGCCGTAGAGGCCGGCTACCGGCACATCGATACGGCAGTGAAGTACGGCAACGAACGCGGCGTGGGCAATGGCATCAAGGCCAGCGGCGCTGATCGCGGCGAACTCTTCATCACCACCAAACTGGATGGCGAGTTCCAAGGGAATGACAGGGCTGTGGAAGGCCTGGAGGGCTCGCTGCAGCGGCTTGGCCTCGACTATGTGGACCTGCTGCTGATCCACTGGCCCTTGCCCGGCCGGGAGCAGTTCATCTCCACGTGGAAGACGTTCGAGCGCCTTCAGGCAGAGGGAAAGGTGCGCTCCATCGGCGTGTCCAACTTCAAGCCGGAGCACCTGGAGCGGTTGATGGCTGAAACGGATGTTGTTCCCGCCGTCAACCAGGTGCAACTGACCCCTGCTGTGACGCGGGTGGCTGCACGGGAATTCCATGCAAAACATGGCATTGCCACCGAGTCCTACAGCCCCTTGGGAGGCTCGGGGGCCGGGATCCTGGGCGCGCCGGTGGTGGGCCGGTTGGCCGAAAAACACGGCAAGACGCCGGGCCAGGTGGTGCTGCGCTGGCACGTTCAAAACGGATTGGTAACGATTCCGAAGACCGCCAATCCGGACCGGATGCGTGAGAACCTGGATGTCTTCGATTTCGTCCTGGATCCGCAGGATCTCGCGGAATTGGCTACCCTCGACGAGGGCCCCGGCGCCGGAACCGATTCCGACGTGACCGGGCACTGAGGCAGGCCTGAGCAGCCACTTTCCTCCTCTCCGGGGTTGGCAAATCGATAGTAAGCATGATTACTATTAGGGCAGAGGATGAATTGCCGCCGGGATCCGGGGGCGTCCTTACTTAGGAAGAGGAGCGAAAAATGGGTTTCATTGCATTTCTGATTCTCGGACTTATTGCCGGTGCGATTGCAAAGGCGATCCTTCCGGGACGCCAGGGCGGCGGCTGGATCATCACCCTGGTGCTGGGCGTCGTAGGTGCCCTCCTTGGCGGATGGATCGGCGGCGCGCTGTTCGGCGGCGGACTGCAGGAGTTCTTCTCGCTGCAGACCTGGCTGCTGGCGATCCTCGGATCGCTGATCGTCCTTGCGATCTACGGCATGGTCACTAAGCGCGGTGCGCGCCGCTAACGCAGCGCCCACAGCCAGGAAGCCGGCCTGGGGAGTACATCCCCGGGCCGGTTTTCACATTCCCGGCCACGGCGTTGCAGCCGGGCCGGACCTGAAAACCTTCTTTCGGAGCAGGAGTTCACCATGAAAAACAAACTTCTTTTGGGTGTTGGAGTTGCCGTCGGTTACGTCCTTGGATCAAGGTCCGGACGCGCTGCATACGACAAGCTGAAGGCCCGCGCCGCCGGGGTCTGGGACAGCAAGCCCGTTCAGGACAAAGTGGCAGTTGCTACCGAAGCCATCAAGGAGAAAGCCCCGGATGTAGCCGACCAGCTGTCAGAAGCAGCCCGGCGTGCTGGAACTGTGCTGGGCTCGGCGATGCACCGCGATGACTCCTCCGGGAAGTCCACGCCATCCAGCGCCGATACTTCACCCTCCGTCGGTTCGGCGGGCGGACTAGGCGAAGACCACATCCCTGCGCACAGCACGCATCCCGAAACCACGAACCTCGGCACCACCAGCGAGGGCAACTCCAATAGCTAGCCGCTCCTCGGAGACGGCCGTCCCGGGGTGAACCCCCGATTGACATGGGGCTCCTGCCTTCCGTGTGCTACAACTGATTCGCCTTGCCGGCCGTCGCGATCCTTGGGGGATGCGCCGGCCGGCAGCGTGTTTAAAGCACCATCCGCTGTGCACTGCCGGTTCGAGGCCGTTTCGAGGCGCCCCGTTCAGCGGGGCCCGGCACGCGTCAACCTCAGCCGGGGGATGAACCGGACACCCGTGCTCGGCCGAAACCTAAGACCTGGCGTCAGGCCATTGGTTGGGGTCGTAACCGTTGATCCCCGGTACACGCCGTGCCGGCTGGAGGCTATCCACGTCTTCTGCATGCTCAGGCGCAACTGAACCCGCATTCTCAGCGGCGTCTTTACCCGGCTCCTCCGAGTCCTCCCGGACCGTCTTTCCCCGTTCTCTGCCAGCCATTTGCCACTCCCGGCCCCTTGTTGACGAAGGCCCAGCTGCATGAACCACTAAGGCAACCCTAGTCCCGGAGAAACGCCGAAACCGCTGGATCCCATCAAGAAATGACAATATCTTTCGGCGCGGCTGCGCGTCCGCTCCGACTGTGGTTGACGTGAACGGGTCGCGTGGCCGGGTCAAGGGCAGATACGGGCCAGGTTGTCCACATAGGGGTTTGTGGTGGTCCTGATTGTCAGTGCCCTTTGGCAGAGTGGGGTCATGGAAGCCATTGGGGAGCAGTTGACGGAGAGCGAAGACTCTTCGGGCTTGCCGCCGCTGGGCTTTCGCGCCGGCAGTCACCTCCCCGCCGGGCGGGACGCCGGGCCGAACGTCAGCACGGCAGGCCACGACGGCGGGCACCAGGTCCGCGCGACAGGCCACGACGGCGGGCCACAGGTCCGCGCGACAGCACGCCTTTGGCCCGTTCCCGGCTCCCCCGCACCGGACCAAGCCTCAGACCAATCAGCAGCAGACCAGCTATTGGACCCGCCTTTGGATTTGTCTGTCCTGACAGCACGGGTGGCCGCCGCGGCGGTCACAGCCCGCGAAGCCCTGCCCACGGCCGACTACACCAGGGCGGCCACGTTCGCCGCCGACGTCGAAGAGCTCTCCCGCTGCGTGGAGTATCTCCAACTCACCGCCGCCGGGGCCGTGGACCACACCCGCACCCACGCGATCACCGACGCCGCCACCCGGGCCGCCACCCACCGGGCCGCACGCCGCACCACCACCGGGGTCAGCCCCTGGGACGCCAACAGCACCGAAACCCCCAACGAAACCGACGCCAACTGGCCCACACCCGCCGGAACACCCACTGCAGTGAGGTCCCCAGCCGATGACGGCTGCCGGAACACCGCCGAGTTCCTCCGGCTCAGGCTCCGCATCCCCATCCGCGAAGCCCGCCGCCGCCTCACCCTCGCCCATCAAACCCTGCCCGGCACCACCCTCACCGGCACACCCACACCGCCACCACACGAACACCTCGCCACCACCCTCGCACCGGCCGACGCCAGCACCGGCCAGCCCGCCACCACGGCCACACCACCCCACACCATCACCGCACCCGCAGTGTCCTCCCACGCGGCCACCATCATCACCGCCACCCTCGACCGGCTACAACACCACACCACCCCCGAAACCCTGCACCGCATCGAACACCACCTCACCCACGCCGCCACCACCGCGGACCCCGACTTCCTCACCCGCCTGGCCCAACGCCTCACCGAAACCCTCGACGCCGACGGCACCGAACCCACCGAAGAAGCACTCCGCCACACCCAAGGCGCCTTCATCCGCAAACCCCGCCACGGCCTCCACCACGTGGAAATCTTCGCCACCACCGACCAATACGAACACCTCCTCACCGCCATGAACATCGCCACCAACCCCCGCACCACCACCCCCAACACCAACACCAACACGGCAGCCACAACCGGCGACAACACCGCCACAGTAACCGGCACCACGGCCGCAGGCTGTAGCGACCGCACCGTGCCTGAAGAAAGCGCCCACAAAGACAATCAGGCATCCCCCGCCCCGGACCTGGAACGCCGCACCCGCCCCCAACAACAACTCGACGGCATCATCACCGCCGTCAAAACCGCCCTCACCACCAACCACCTCCCCACCACCGGCGGCAACAGACCCCAAATCATCGCCACTATCAACCACCACGACCTCTTCCCCACCCCCACAGCACCACGCGCACCGGCCGCGGGAACCTTCGCCTTCGCCGGCCCCATCGCCGCCACCACCCTCCGCAAAATCGCCTGCGACGCCGACATCATCCCCGCACTCCTGGGCACCACCAGCGAAATCCTCGACCTCGGACGCAAAACCAGACTCTTCACCCCAACCCAACGCCTCGCCCTCACCGCCCGCGACCAAGGCTGCACCTTCCCCAACTGCACCATCCCCGCCCCCTGGTGCGAAGCCCACCACATCACCTACTGGTCACACGGCGGCCACACCAACACCACCAACGGCACACTCCTCTGCAACCACCACCACCACCTCATCCATAAAGAAAACTGGACCATCACCACCACCGGCGGCACCCCAACCTTCATCCCCCCACCCCACATCGACCCCACCCAAACACCCCAACAAAACCACTACTTCAAACCACCACCACTGCCACCACAACCCACCGCAACCAACACCCCCCCGGCCATGACCCACCATCCGAACAAAGACAGCACGCTCACGCCCAAACATCAGGAGCCCGCGGCCGCACTACCGCCGCCCGACTGACGCACGCCGCGGGCGGCGCGCGCAAAAGTGAGGTGGGGATGCGGGTGCAGGCCAAAACCCGTGCAACCCCCGCAGATTCGGACGCCACACCATGTGAAAAGTTGGGCGGGCGGCCGCCAGGACATGAGGCCCCGCCGCCGCCGGAGGCGCCCCTAGTTATGGGCGCTCCCCACCACAACCGTTCCGTCGAGTTCCTCTGAATGAACCGTGGTCACAGCGAGCCCTTCGGCGGCCACGAGCGCGGCTGTGCCGTCGGCTTGCTGCTCGCTGGTTTCGATGAGCACGCAGGCGTGGGGCGCGAGCCAATCCTTGGCGCCTGCTGCCACACGGCGGTGGAAGTCGAGCCCGTCAGCGCCGCCGTCGAGGGAAATGTGCGGTTCGTGAACGCGTGCCTCGGGCGGCATGGTTTTGATGGCATCGGTGGGAACGTACGGTGCGTTGACGGCTAGGATGCAGACCCTGCCTCTAAGCCCGTGCGGGAGCGCATCGAACAGATCACCGGTGTGGACCTGGCCACCCATGGCCTTGAGATTGCTCCGCGCACACTCCACAGCCACTGGATCAATATCCGCCGCGTGCAGTTCTGCTCGTGGGAATCGTCGCGCAAGGGCCGCACCAACGGCTCCGGAACCGCAACATAAGTCCACCACCACACCATCGAAGAAAGCATTTCCCCGTGGGCCTTGGACCGCTGTGGCGATTCCGGACGGGGAAGCACCTGAAACGGCGCCGCGTGACATACCGCCCTCTGCTGATATCAGCTCAGCGGCAAGCCGAACCAACAGTTCGGTCCGGCGCCGCGGAACGAAAACACCGGGCCGGACCGCCATGCGGTGGCCATCGAACTCTGCCCAGCCCAGGATGTACTCCAGCGGAACACCTGCCACCCGGCGCCGCACGCAGTCTGTTAGCTCGGCGGGGTTGGGCGCCTGCTCGAGGAGAAGCACGGCTTCCTCCTCGGCAAACACGCAGCCGGCGGCCCGCAGAGCGTCGGCCACTCCGACGACCCCCATACCCAGCTGTCTCGGAGTTCCGGAGGACGGGACAGGATGCAACGTGCTCCCCTTCGGAATGAGTGCGGGCACTAGGGGTTGCCCGGCGCTGGGAGACCGGCCGGCGAGGGAGTGAAACCCGAGACAACGAGATCATCCACCGGATCACCCTCCATCTGCCTGGCTGGAAATTTCATCGTAATTGACGCCACGCCGCTGCGGCAGTGGCTGTGTTTATTGGCAGGATGGAGCCATGACATCTGCCTCCGGGACACCTGCCACAGAGGGCCAAGCTCCTCACACCGCCATCATCTGGACAGGCGCCTACACCCCGGACGGCGGCGGACGTGCGGAGGGCATCGGCGCCCTCCGGGCCAACGGGGACGGGAGCCTGGACTGGCTCGGCACGGCAGTGGAGGCCCAGTCGCCGTCGTTCGTTGCCGTCCATCCGACCCTTCCCGTGGTGTATGCGGTGGCCGAGCAGCGCAAAATGATTCAGGCCTACCGGCACGTCAGCGGCCACACGCTGGAACCGACCGGCACACCCTGGCCCGCAGGCGAGGCCACCTGCCACGTTGCAGTAGACCCGCAGGGCCGCTTCGTCACCGCAACCTGCTGGGGAGACGGCCAAGTCCTGCTTTATGAATTGGATGCCGACGGCGGGATCACGGATCGGTTCCCAGCCTCGCCGTCGGTTGATCCGCATTCGGCCCACTCGCCCGATGAACGCCGGCAGAGCAGGGCGCACACCAGCCTGATGCTGCACGACGGGCGGGTCATGACCACAGACCTGGGCCACGACACACTCCGAATCTGGACTTACAAAACCGGAACCGGGCTGGTGGCCGACCATGAGGTTGTCCTGCCGTTCGGCAGCGGCCCCCGGCATCTGGCACAGCACGCCGGCGGGAACGTGTTCGTCGTTTCCGAATACTCCATCGAGGTCTTTGTTGTCCGGCCGGACGCCGGCATCTTCAGGCTGGTGTTCCGCGGTCCCGCAACACTGGGAGGTGCCAAGGACGGCGACTCGGCCGCCGAAATCTGCCTCGGCCCCGAAGGCACCTTTGCCTACGCAGGTGTCCGCGGATCCAACCGGATCAGCGTGCTTGAGGTGGGCAGCGTTGGCAGTGAACTGCTGCCCGTTCACGACCTGGACAGCGGCGGAGACTGGCCCCGGCACCACCTGGTCCGTGGTCCCTGGCTCCACGTCGCCCACGAGCGCTCCGATAATGTGGCCACCTTCGCCCTGGACCCAGGGACAGGCCTTCCCGGACCGGTGGTCCATAACGTCGAAACTCCTTCGCCTACCGCCCTGGTACCAAACGGCTGACACGGCCGTGCGTTATCCAGGTGCGGAACGTGAAGCGGTCACCATCCGTAGCGGATGGCTCCCGCCTCGAAGCGGCACGACGGCGGCCAGGTCACCTTTCCGCGACGACCACTTCACCCACGTGATCACCGCCGGATAGCGGCGCTGCCTTACCTGTCGGCCGGATGGCCGAGGATGCCGAGCAGCCGCCGGATGGCATTCTCGGCCGTGGGCGGCGGGCCGAAGACGGCCCGCTGCCGGGTGGTGTTGGCGACGTAGCGGCCGGTCTGGAACCAGCCCATCATGGACGCCATGTCCGGCACCGTCGGGTTTACCCGTCCCAGCACCACTCCGGCCGTCTTCAGCACCCTCAAGGGCACTGAGCGGACCCCGATCTTCGATCCGCTGAGCCGGCCCATCATGTCCGCCACGTCCTTCATGCGGACCGGCCGGTCCCAGCCGATGTCGATCCGTTCCCCGTCGACCCCCGGAGCATCTACGGCATCTGCCAGGTAACCGGCAAGGTCAGGGGTGAGCACAAAGGTCAGCGGAACGTTGGGCGAACCGAACCACATGAGTTTGCGCTTGGTCACTGGGTCACCACCGAACCGCGTGACCTGGTCCAGGAAGGCGCCCGGCCGCAGCGCTACGAACGGTACCCCGAGCCCCTCGAGCTTGTCCTCCATGAGCTTCTTGTGCCAGAAGTGCGGCACCTGCGGGGTTTCGTCGCAGGTCAGGATGCTGGTGAGAACAAAGCGCCGGACGCCTGCCCGGGCGGCCGCTTCGGCCAGGTTGGCGTTGCCCGTGGTGTCGGTTGCGGGGCTGTCGCCCTGGCGGTGCTTTGTGTAGCCCGCAGCTGTGGTGATCACGGCGTCCGCCCCGGCCATGGCCTGGTCCAGTGACAGGGGGTCCATCATGTCGCCCCGGGCAATCTGCACGCCCCGGGATTCCAGCCCCGATGCATCCGACCCCGGCCGCACCAGGGCGCGGACTTCCTTGCCCCGGTCCAGCAGCGCAGTGACCACCTGTCCGCCGAGCATGCCGGTACCGCCGACCACCAGTACTGGTTCGCCGTTCATCGTGTTCTCCTCACCATTGACTAGCCGTGCAGGGCCTCCTCCACCGCCGCGAGCAGCGAGTTGAACCGCGCGTTGGCGGGGAGGTCATCAAGAAACACCGGCTTTCCGTCGGGGCCGGCCAGCGGCACCTGCCAATTGGGGTAGAGCTCCTCGGTGGTCCCTGGCTGGTTCTGCACCCGCCGCTCCCCCACCGCATCCACCAGCGCCACGCCCAGCAGCACGGACGGCGTCTGGCTGAGCAGCAGGTGCAGGGCCTCGATGGTCTGCTCCTCTGCGTCACCGCCGGTGCCGGCTCCGGGCAGGTAGCCGCGTTCGCGGAGCAGCGCGAACATCTTTTCCAAGGACGCGTTGTGCTGGGCTCGCTCTTCGGCCTCGGACCGTTCCAGCAGACCCAAGTGGCTGCGCAACGCCACGTGGTCCCCGGCGAGGTACCCGGCGGTGGGTGGAAGATCGTGCGTGTTGACGCTGGAAAGCGCCTGCGTACGGTACCTTTCGGGCGCAAGGGGGGAATCGCCGTCGTACTCAAACCAAAGAATGGACGTGCCCAGGATGCCGCGCGCGGCAAGGTAGTCCCGCACCCACGGTTCGAAGGTGCCCAGGTCCTCGCCGATCACCACGGCCCCTGCCCGGTGCGCTTCCAGGGCCAGGATGCCGATCAGTGCCTCATGGTCGTACGTCACGTAGGCGCCGTCGCCGGGGGCGTTGCCGCTGGGGATCCACCACAGCCGGAACAGTCCCAGGATGTGGTCCACCCGGATTCCGCCGGCATGCCGAAGCACGGTGGCCAGCATGTTCCGGAACGGCTGGTAGCCCGCTTCGGCCAGCCGGACCGGATGCCACGGCGGCTGGCCCCAGTCCTGGCCCTGCTGGTTGTACATGTCCGGCGGCGCACCAACACTGGTGGCGGGGGTGAGGACGCCCTTCAGCGTCCAGGCGTCCGCGCTGCTGTGGTCCACGCCGACTGCGAGGTCATGCACCACGCCCAGCCGCATCCCCGAACGCAGCGCTGCCTGCTGCGCGTTCTCCAGCTGCTCGTCGCAAATCCACTGCAGCCACCGGTGGAATCCAATCCGGTCCTCGAGCCTCCCCCGCAGCGCCTGCGCCTCCTGCGAATCCAGCGAGAACGCGGGGTCGGTCCACATGGGGTCGTCCGGCGCAGCGTCCTCGCGGATGGCTGACCAGAGGGCAAAGTCATCCAGGCCGCTGCCGGAAATGCGGCAGAACTCATCGAAGGCCGCCTGCCGGGACGGTGACCTACGCGTGTGGTACAGCAGTTCCAGGGCCTGCAGTTTCGCTGCGTAGACCGCGTCCCGGTCCAGCCGTTCGGCGTCCTTGTTGAGCTCTGCCACTTCCTCGCGCAGCTTCTCCAGCGCGGCGCGCTTGCGGGGGCGCAGGTAGGCAAGCTCCGGAATGGCCTCGATCCGGATATAGATCGGATTGAAGAACCGCCGGGTGGACGGCGAATACGGTGAGGGCTGCACAGGCGGAACCGGTTCTGCGGCGTGCAGGGGGTTGACGAGCACGTAATCGGCGCCGCGGGCTCCACTGAGTGCGGCGAGGTCGGCAAGGTCGGAGAAATCCCCGATTCCCCACGAACGCTTCGAACGCACGGAGTACAGCTGGGTGGCGAGCCCCCAGCCGCGCCGTTCCTCAAGGTCCCGGGCGGTATCCAGCCGGGCCGGCGTCACCACGAGGGTGGCGGTGGCGGTGACGCTCCCGGCCTCCGCGTGCAGCGTGTGCCAGCCGAGCGGAAGGTCCTGCGGCAGGGCGAACGTGGCCCGGCCCATTGCCACGCCGTCCACGTCCCGCGGCTGCACCCAAACGTCCTGCTGGGCCGCGTCCACGCTCCCGGCACCGCCTTCAAGGCTGATGCGGAGGCTCACCGGGGCGCCGTCGGGGATGTGGACCGGTACCTGGGCCGGCTCGCCCTGCTGGATGACGACGGCGGGAGGCAGCGTCTTGCGCCAGGGCGCCAGTTCCGCTTCGGCCAGCCCGGCCCGGATCTCCTCATCGGTATGGGCCGGCACGCCCAAAGCGCCCAGCACCTTCGTCAGAGTCTCCGGAGAAACTGCGTGCGGCAACCCGTCCCAGCCCTGGAAGGAAGTACCCACCCCATGGGCGTCCGCGAGCTGCTGCAGCAGGTGGGCATCCACGGCCGGTGGTTCCGCGGGCGCGTTCCGCCGTATTACGTGTTGCTGGTCTGATGCCGTCATGCGTGTCCGCCTCGTCTGGTGTGATGGGCCTGAACTTACGTGCTGCATGTTGCACCGGGCGTTTGCACCCCCGCGCACAACCGTTGATTCAGATTATTGCAGTGCTGCCGCGGGACGAAACTGCGGACCGGAACCGGCCTGCCCGCCACAAAACGTCACGCCCGCTTTCCTGCGTTACCTCCCGCGTCGAAAAGAGAAGGAACAAGGCGGGATTCCGCCGGGTGGAAGTGAATCTGTGTAGCCTCGTGACGACCGGCGGCACGCATCAATCACTCGACGACGCGCCGGCACCAGGCAGACAGCAACAGGTATTCAGCCGTATACGCAACTGGCACACAGCCAACAGGAGGGAACCGGGGATGAGCCTCAGCGAACTGAGGGTGTTCGGACGTTCGGGCACCCCAATCAGCCAACTCACCCTTGGCACCCTGAACTTCGGCGAAGGCGCCGGCGGTCCGCACGGGGCCCCCACCGGCGCGGACGAAAGCATCCGCATCATCCACGCAGCCCTTGACTCGGGCATCACCGCCATCGACACGGCGGACGTCTACTCCCAGGGCGAATCCGAGCAGGTGGTGGGGCGGGCCCTGCGCGGCCGGCGCGACGACGTTTTCCTGGCCACCAAGTTCCACGGCCAGATGAGCGCCAACCCGGCCCATTCCGGGAACTCCCGCCGCTGGATCACCCAAGCCGTGGAGGGCAGCCTCCGCAGGCTGCAGACGGACCGGATCGACCTCTACCAGGCGCACCGGCCGGACTACAACACCGATGTGCTGGAAACCATCACCACCCTCAACGACCTGATCCGGCAGGGCAAGATCCTGTATTACGGCACGTCGGTCTTCACACCGGCGCAACTGGTGGAGGCCCAGTGGCTGGCCAACACCAATCACCTCATCCCTCCGCTGGGCAACCAGGTGCCGTATTCCATGCTGGTCCGCGGGAATGAACGCGATGTGCTGCCCATCGCCCAGCAGTACGGCCTCGGTGTCCTGGCCTACGGTCCGCTGGCGGGCGGTTGGCTCTCCGGAAGCTTCACCTTCGAGGCAGGCAAGGCCCCCACCCGGGTGCACTCCCTCCCGGGCCGGTACGACATCTCAGGGCCCGCCAGCGAGCGCAAGCTCCTTGCCGCGGATGCGCTCGCCCGGCTGGCGGACAAGCTGGAACTTTCGCTGGTGGACCTGTCCATCGGGTTCGCCCTGACCCACCCGGCCATCAGCAGCGTGATCATCGGGCCCCGCAACGAGGAACATCTCCAGGCCTACCTCGGCGCGGCGGATGTCCGGCTGAGTGAGCCGGTCCTGGACGCCATCGACGACCTTGTGCCGCCGGGCACCAACTTCGTGGAGCGGGACGCGGGAGCCATCGTGCCGTCCATTGAGTTCGCGGAATTGCGCCGGCGGTAGGCGGCTTTCCGGTGTAGCGCCCGACTTAGCCTGAGGTGCGCCGACCACGCAGGCCGCGGTCCCGCCGTCGTGCGCTGCCTTAAAACGGTGCTGAGGCGTGCGCCTGGAACGCGTCCTCAGCCGTGAGCCAAACAGGTGCCCTAACTCCGCTTCGCGGGCCTGCCTATCATGGCTTGGATGAAGGCGCTTTTCACTGTTGGGCACGGGACGGCCGCGCAGGAGGACTTCACCGCGCTGCTGGCATCGGCGGGCGTGACCTCCCTGGTGGACGTGCGGATCGGCCCGGGCAGCCGCAAGCACCCGCAGTTCGGCAAGGACCTGATGTCCATGTGGCTGCCCGACGCGGGGATCAGCTACCGTTGGGAGCGGCGGCTGGGCGGATTCCGCAAGCTGCCCCCGGATTCCCCCGACACCGCCCTGCGCAACGACTCCTTCCGAGCCTACGCCGCCTATATGCGGTCGCCTGATTTTGGCGCCGCCGTCGGCGAGCTGCTGGCCGCTGCGCAGGACCAACAGACAGCGATCATGTGCAGCGAAACCGTGTGGTGGCGCTGCCACCGCCGCCTCATCGCCGATTACTGCCTCCTGCTTGCCGGCCGGCCTGTGGAACACCTGATGCCACCCGCCAAGCTGACGCCGCACGTGCCCACCCGCGGTGTCCGGGTCGGTACAGGGTCGCTGGTTTACGACGTCTCCGGCACGGAGTACCCCGGGATCGTAGTGGAGGGCATCGCGAACCCTTGACTCGATGGTGGAAGGCTCTTAGCGTCGTAAGCGATACCCGCGTCTCATGGAACCCAGGGGCATCCGATGCCAATGTCTGAAGAGGAGCGGAGGCTGCTCAAGGAGCTGGAGCTCGGACTGATCGCCGACGATCCCCATCTGGCCATGGAGCTGCTCTCCGGTTACCCGTCCCGCCGTATTCCGCCGGGCCTCCTGCCTGGCTCCTTCGTGTGCTTGCTCGCGTTTGCGATCATCGCCGCAGGCATTGGCAGCCAGGAGCTGGCCGCCGTGGTGGTGGGCGCTATGCTGCTGGTGCTGGGTGGCTGCCTCCTGCTGAACCGCCCCGCCACCGCGCGCGGTCCGCAGCGTGGCAGGGCTGCCGGGTGACGCACCCGGGGCCGGGCTACCGGCTGACGTCGTTGTGACGGGCAAACGGCTGCCGTTCTCGCTACAGGGTTACCGGCTGATGTCCTGGTGGCCGACGCGTGCGGGCTGAGTCCCTCCGGCCTCTGGCGCTGACGGCATGGTTTCCGCCGTGGCGGCAGGCAGCGGGGTGCGCTGGGTCCGCGGCGTCAGGATGAACAGGCTGCCCAGGACGACGGCGGCGCCAAGCCAGCCAAGTGCCGGGAGCCGCTCCCCCACTACCAGGACGGCCAGGACAGCTGCCACTACCGTTTCCAGCAGCGAGATGCTGGTGGCCGTGCTGGCCCGGACCCGCGCCAGGCCCCAGCCGAACAGGATGTAGCCGGCGAACATCGGGACCAACGCCATGTAGGCGCCCACCGAGAAGTTGGTCCAGGAGTCGAGCAGCGGTGCACCCGTGACGGCCAGGACCGGCATCAGCAGCAGCCCGCCCAGCCCGAAGATGCTGCCCATCGCAGCCCGGGATGGGATGCCACCGCCGATGAGCCGGTGCGCCGCCCACGAGTAGAGGGCATACGTGCCGCCGGCCAGCAGCCCCAGGAAGATTCCAGCAGTGGGACCCCAGGCCCCGGCGGCGTCCGTACCGGCTGCTGTACCGGCTGCTGTACCGGCGCCGGTCGCAGGACTGTGGCTTGCGAACGAGAGCAGCGCCGCTCCGCCCACCCCAAGGACCGCACCAATGATCCAGCGACGGGTCAGCGGCTTCCGGTCGGTGAACCGTTCGATCAGGGCCGCAGCAACGGGCGCCGATCCGATGGAAACCACAGTTCCCACGGCCACTCCGGACAGGTGCATGGAACTGTAGAACGCCAGCGGGTATACGGCCACCGCGGCCGCTCCAACTGCCACGAGCCGCCAGCGCCGCAGGATGCCGGACCGCTGCCGCCTGATGGCACGGGCCGCGAACAGCGCCTGGAGCAGGCCGCCCACCCCCATCGCCACGGCGCCGATGGCCAGCGGGCTCACCCCGGGTGCGAGCGTGGCGGCTGTCCCGGTGGTGCCCCACAGGATAGAAGCCGCGACGACGAACAGGGCACCCCAGAGCGGCGCGTTGCCGTACCCCGCATGCACAGCGACGCCTGAAGCGGGGCTGCCTGTCCCTGGGGAATCTGTCCCCGTACTTCCGGATGCGGGGCTCGCGGTGCCGTGGACCTCGGTTCCAGGGGTGTCATTCCCAGGGAATCCAAAGGCACCGTTGTTTGGCCGGTGGCTCTCCGTCACAGTCCTGCCAGCATCTGCTGGGCAATGCGTTTGGCGTCCCGGAGGCTGGCGTCGTCGCCTTCGAGGCCGGCCCTCGCCATCGCCCCCTCAAGGAGGAAGGAGAGGTGCTGCGCGAACCCGGAGGACCGTTCGGACGCGTCCGGTGAGGCCGCAGGCCCGGGACGACCGGCCAGATGGGCAGCCAGATGGGTGGCCAGCAGGTGTTCCACCTCTTCTTTATGCTGCCGCACCGCCAGCCTCCCGGGATGGCCGACGGGCAGTTCGGCCGCCGCATTCAGCAGGCCGCAGCCGCGGAAGCCGTGCTCGTAGGCGAAGTTGGCGTGGTCCAGGTAGGCGTCGAACACGGCGAGGACCCGTTCAGCGGTGGTGGCGGCGATTGCCACCCGGGCGCGGTACAGGTCCAGCCATTCCTCATGGCGGGCTTCGAGGTAGGCGGCCACCAGATCGGCCTTGGACGCAAAGTTGTTGTAGAGGCTTTTCTTCGCGACGCCGGCCTCGGTGGTGATGGTGTCGATCCCCGTGGCGCCCACGCCCTGCGCATAGAACAGCCGGGCGGCGGCTTCAAGCAGCAGTTGCCGGGCCGGCCGACGGGCGGGCAGGGTTGCGGCGGAAGCAAAAGCAGCAGCGGGCAGCGGTGCAGCGGACGAAGCAGTGGGCAGTGCGGCGGCGGATGGGGCTGATGCGTCGGCGGACATGGTGCTGCTCCTTGGGTAGGTAGACCAGTCTACCTACCCAAGGAACCGTGCACCAGACCCCATCAGCTATGCCGCGGCCGCGGCCGCCCGTGACCGCAGGTCCAGCACCACGGCGTCCACGAGAGCGCCGGGGTCCAGGGCGATATCGCCGATTATTTGCGCCTCATCGGGCTCCAAGGCTTGGAGGGTGGCCAACTGGGACTCGAGCAGCGTGCGGGGCATGAACTCGTGGGCCCGCGCGTCCATCCGCGCGGCGATGGTTGCCGCACTGCCGGAGAGGTGCACGAAAACGACGCCCGGCGCTGCAGCCCGCAGAAGGTCCCGGTAACTGCGCTTCAGCGCGGAACAGGCGACGATGGGCGCAACCGTCGTGCCGCCGTCGTAGTTTGCCGCGGTCCCCGCTCCCCGGCCTGAGGGTCCCGTCTCTGCAGGATCCCCTGCAACATCCCGCGCTGCCAGATCCTGCGCCGCCAGCAACTGGCCAATGCGCGCGAGCCAGGGCTCCCTGTCGGCGTCGGTGAGCGGGATGCCCGCGGCCATCTTCTCCTTGTTGGCGGCGGGGTGGTAATCGTCGCCGTCCAGGAAGGGAACGCCGAGGCGCCCGGCCAGCAGGGCGCCCACGGTCGACTTGCCGCACCCGGACACGCCCATCACCACCAGCGGCGGACCCTGCGTGGTCACTGCCCGCCTGCAGCCTGCGCGGAACCGCCGCCGTTGAAGCTCAGCAGGACCTTCCCGGAACTGGTGGAGTCCTTGGCAACCTCGAACGCGTGCAGGGCATCGGACAGCGGGAACTCATGGGTGATGACGGGTTCGATGTGCAGGCTGCCGTCGGCGAGCGCGGCGATGACCTCATCGATCTCGTCATTGAAGCGGAACGAGCCCTTCAAATCCAGTTCGCGGGTGATGGCCAGCGAGATGGGCAACGGCTGCATGCCGGTGGGCAGCAGCCCCACCATCACCACGGTGCCGCCGCGGACGGCGCCGCGGATGGCCGAGGCGAGGCCGTGGTGGTTGCCGGAGGACTCGATCACCACGTCCGCTTCGACAGCTTCAATGGCTGCCGTGTCCGCGGCGTTGATGACCTGGTCGGCACCGGCGGCGGTGGCGATCTCCAGCGGCTTGGGGTGCAGGTCCACCGCGGTGATGTGCGCGGCGCCGGCACGCTTGAGCACGGCGACGGCCAGCGCGCCGATGGGTCCGGAGCCGATCACCAGGGCCGTCTTGCCACTGACATCTCCGGCCCGGGACACGGCGTGCCAGGCGACGGACGCGGGTTCGATCAGGGCTGCCGTGCGAAGGTCGATACCCTCTGGCAGGGGCCGCAGCATCCGCACGGGAAGGTTGACGTAGCGGCTGAACGCGCCGTCCGTGTGCGGGTAGCGGGCCGCGCTGCCCAGGTAGGTGCAGCCGGGCGAGAGGTTGGGCCGGTCGGCCGGGTACTTCGCCGCGCCGGGTCCGGGGGTGGCGGGGTGGACGGCGACGGCGGTCCCCGCCTGCGGTCCCTCACCGTTGGCCGCGGCGCGGACCACCACGCCGGAGATCTCGTGGCCCAGGACCAGCGGGTCCTTCAGGATGGACTCCCCCGCGGCGCCGTGCAGCCAGTAGTGCAGGTCCGAGCCGCAGATGCCGCCGTACAGCACCTCTACCACGGCCTGGTCTTCGGCCGGATCGGCCAGCGGGACGTCATCGATGCGCAGGTCCCCGGCGGCGTGGGCCACCAGGGCCGGGCCGGAGGCGGGCAGCTTTTCAGTCGCAGTGTCCTGGAAAGTGTTCCCTGGCATCAGACCACCACCGTCATTCCACCGTCGATAAAGATTGTTTGGCCATTCACGAAGTCGGATCCGCTGGAGGCAAGCCAGACCACCGGTCCTGCGAGGTCCTGCGGGGTGCCCCAGCGGTGGGCCGGTGTGCGGCCCAGGATCCAGGAGTTGAACTGCTCATCGTCCACCAGGTTCTGCGTCATTTCCGTGTGGATGTACCCGGGGGCGATGCCGTTGATCTGCAGTCCGGAGGCGGCCCACTCAGCCGTCATGGCGCGGGTCAGGTTCCGCAGGCCGCCCTTTGCCGCCACGTACGGGGCGATGGTGGGGCGGGCCAGGTCTGTCTGGACCGAGCAGATGTTGACGATCTTGCCGCGGCCGCGCGGGATCATGTGCCGCGCCGCTTCCCGGCCCACCAGGAAGGCGCTGGTGAGGTCCGTGGAGATCACCCGTTCCCAGTCGGCCACATCCAGGTCCAGCATGGGGACGCGGTGCTGGATGCCGGCGTTGTTGACCAGGATGTCCAGCGGGCCGACGTTCTCCTCGATCCAGGCGATGCTGCGGGCGGCGGCGTCGCCGTCGGTGACGTCGAAGGCGATGCTGGTGATGCGTCCGGGCGGGAAGCCGGCGGCGAGCGCAGTTTCGGCTTCCTTGAGCCGCTCCGGGTTGACGCCGTTGAGCACCACTGTGGCGCCGGCGTCGGCCAGTGCGCGGGCCAGCGATGAGCCGATCCCCCGGCTGGAGCCGGTGACCAGGGCAACGCGGCCGGTCAGGTCGAACAGTGCGCTCATGCGGGCTGTCCCTGCTGGGAAGGGACCTGCTGGAAGGGGCCCTGCTGCACCAGGTTTGCCGGGGTATCTCCGGCGGCGAGTGCTTCGAGCTGGCGCTTCAGGAGCTTGAGGATCCTGGGCTCGAACGCGGAGGCGTTGCCGCCCACGTGCGGGGTGATGAGGGCATTGTCGGTGGACCACAGGGGGTGTCCCTTCGGCAGCGGCTCGGGGTCCACCACGTCCAGTGCACACTGCAGCCGGCCGGAAACAACTTCGGCGGTGAGCGCGTCGGTGTCGATGACGGGGCCGCGGCCCACGTTGACCACCAGGGCGCCGTCGGGCAGGGCAGCGAGGACCTGTGCGTTGACCAGTTGGTGGGTGTGGTCGTTCAGCGGGAGGACCGACACCAGAATGTCGTGGTCCCGGGCGAGAGTTTCCAGGTCAGTGGAGGAATGGACCTGGCCGTGCTCATCCGTGCGGGCCGTGCTGCCCACGCGCGTGACGGTGACCTCGAAGGGTTCGAGCCGGCGGGCCAGTTCCTGGCCGATGCCGCCGATTCCGAGCAGCAGGACGCGCCGGTCCGCCAGGGACTGGCGCCGCTGCGGTGCCCAGTTTTCGGTCTGCTGGTCGCGGACGGCCTGGTCGATGCCGCGCAGCTTGGCGAGGATGAGGCCTACCGCCAGTTCCGCTGTGGCAGCGGCGTGCACGCCCGAGGCGTTTGCCACTGCGGCGCCCGGCCCGGCTGCCTCGCGGACGCCGTCGAACCCGGTGGACTGGCTCTGCACGAACTTCAGGTCCTGCACCTTGTCCAGGTTCCCCAGGACGGCCCCGGCATTGATGTAGGGAAGGATGACGCCGTCAATGCTGCCGTGGGCCGCGTCGGGTTCGCCCTGCATGTCCCACACCACGCCCCTGAGTCCTTTGGGAAGCGGGGAAAGGTCAGCCAGGAGCTGGGGTTCGGGGAAACTGACGGTACGTATCAACTGCATCGGTGCGGCCTATCGGGTTGGCGGGCTGGATATTCGGCTGCCCGGTCCCGGGCAGTGCGGAGTGGCTGTTTCGTCAGTCCTCGCGGCGGTCAAAGGTGAGGCCGCCGGGAACCTGGAACGTGGGCATGAGTTCAAGCATGCCAACATTCACGTGGCGCGGGGTTTCGATGGCGTAATCAAGCGCATTAACAATGTCGTCCGTGGTCAGCGACTCGTAACCCTCGTAGTACGTCTTCCAGGCTTCTTCCATGGCTTCGGGGCTGCCGCCCATGTTCCGGCCGAAGATCTCGGTTTCCACCCGGCCGGGGCAGATTTCGGTGACCCGGATGCGCTTGCCTACGGTGTCGTTGCGGAGCTGGCGGGAAATCTGGTGCACGGCGGCCTTGGTGGCGTGGTAGACCGTGTGGCCGTAGAAATTGTAGGTGCCGGCGATCGAGCTGATGTTGACGATGTGGCCAAGGTCGCGCTCCACCATGCCCGGCAGGACCAGGCGGGTCAGCTGCAGCAGCCCGCGGAGGTTGACGTCCACCAGTTCATCGATGTCCTCTTCGGAGGAGTCCAGGATGTTGCCCGGGCGGGAGACGCCGGCGCAGTTGACCAGGACGTCCACGTTCAGGTCGCGGACGACGGCGGCCAGGGCGGCGGTGTCGGTCAGGTCCACCACGTGCGGGACTGCTCCCGTCCGGTCCGCCAGTTCAGCGAGGCGTTCTTCATTGCGGGCCACGGCGTGGACGGTGAGTCCGCGCTTGGTGAGGCGTTCGGTGATGGCGGCGCCCATGCCGGTAGAGGCTCCGGTGACGAGGGCGGTGGTGTAGTCAGAAAAAGACATGTGGTTCTCCAGGTGTGGGGAATGGGAGTGCTCCTGCGCCCGGCAGCGGGGCCGGACGCAGGAGCCTGTGGGTCAGGGGTGCTTACGCGTCCCGCAGCGGTTCGTGGGCACGGTCCTTGACGGTGCTGACCGCCGCGAGGGTGCCGAGTGCCGTGATGACGGCGTAGAAGGCGGGCATGTAGATGTTGTTGGTTTCCGCAATCAGCCAGGTCATCAGCAGCGGAGCGGTTCCGCCGAAGAGTGCCGAGGAGATGTTGTAGCCCACGCCGTAGGCGGAGTAGCGGACGCGGGTGGGGAACAGTTCCACGAGCAGGATGTGGATGACTGCCGTGTGGCCCGCGAAGACGACGGCCATGATGCAGGCGCCGAGGATGGCCAGGCCCATTTGGCCGGTGGCGATCAGGGCGTAGGACGGGATGCCCAGGACTGCCATGGCGATAGCCGAGCCGGCGATGACCTTCTTGCGGCCCAGGCGGTCGGACAGGGCGCCCATGAACGGGATGGCGATGCAGATGACCACCAGGCTGCAGGCGGTGACCAGCAGCGCCTCACCGATGGTGAAGTTCAACTGCTTGCCCTTGAGGAACGTGGGCATGTAGGAGAACAGGACGTAGTAGCCGGAACCGTTCATCAGCGGAATGAACAGCGCCAGGAGCATGGCGCGCCGGTGTACCGGGCTGGCCAGGGCTTCCTTGAGCGGGTTCTTGGAAAGGCCGCCTTCTTCCTTCAGCTTCTGGAAGTTGGGGGTGTCGCTGATGGCCTTGCGGATGTACCAGCCGATGATACCCATGGGGATGGCCACCAGGAACGGAATACGCCATGCGAAGGAACCGAAGCCGCCGCCTTCGATTGCTGCCTGGGTGAGCCACGGGGACATGGAGAAGGCAACCAGGGTGCCGGTCAGCAGTGCTGCGAAGGAGGCGATCTGGGCGTAGGAGGTGATCACGCCGCGCTTGCCTTCGGGGGCGTGCTCGGCGAGGAAGGTCATGGCGCCGGCAGCTTCGCCGCCCACGGAGAAGCCCTGGACCAGGCGGAGCAGGACCAGCAGGATGGGCGCGGCAATTCCGATGGCCGCATACGGCGGCAGCAGGCCGATGCCGGCGGTGGCAATGCTGATCAGCATGATGACGAAGACCAGCAGTTTCTGCCTGCCGATCCGGTCACCCAGGTAGCCGCAGACGACGGCGCCGAGGGGCCGGACGAAGAAGGACACCGCGTAGCCCGCGAAGACGAACAGCAAGGCGTTGTCCGGGTTGCCCGGGGCCAGGAAGACCAGGGCCAGGGTTCCGGCCATGAAGGCAAAAATGCCGTTGTCGTACAGCTCCACGAAGATGCCCACGCATCCGGCGGTGACAACCTTGCGTGTCTGCTTCGCAGTCAGACGGTCATTCTGCGGTGCTACCGCATTCGTTGATGTTGACATCTTGTTTTCCTTTGTGGGTTTGGGAAAAGCATTCACGGGATTCAGCTTCCTGACGCTGGGCTGAGTTCGTGCCAGCGCTCGCCGGCTCCGATGCCGAGGAGTCCGAAGACCGTTTGGATGGTGCTCCGCAGCCTGTCCAGTTCCAGGCAGGCTGCCCTGTGGGTGGCCGTTGCATCAGCAACGGTTGTCTTTCGAAAGGTGATGGTGTGTCCGGGCCTGGCCTGCGCCAGGGCGTCCAGGGAGCGGCTCGTGACCACTGCCAGGACCGGATATCCTGCCGTCACGCCGCGTCCCCGGTGCAGGACCAGCAGTTCCTCCCGGGACGGGACCTCTATGGCCCCCACCGGGACGCCGCGGGACAGTACTTCTGTGGTGAGCTGGCGTTCGGGCAGTGCGCCGCCGAGCCGGAGGCCGATGTGGTTGCTCCTGGGGCTGACGGTGTACTGCGAGGTGAAAAGCAGGTCTGCGGTGTTGCCGAATTCCGCCACGTCCGGACCATCGGTGACGTCGATGACCGGGTGGGTGGTGAAGTCCGGTTTGGTCAGGCCCAGCCGGAACAGGGGCAGTCCGTAATGCGGTTGGGTGATGGGGGCGGTGGCCTTTTGCGTGGCGAGTTGGGTTCCCTCAATGAGCTTGAGGCCAAAGCCCACCACAGTGTCCGGGGCGCAACTGCCCAGCAGGGTGGGCACCGTGAACGATCCGTGGACGGCGATGTAGGCCCGGAGCCCGGTACGGATTCCCCGCACTGCCACTGTTTCGCCGGCCCGGACCGAGACCGGCTCCCACTGCGGGCAGCCGCGGCCGCCCACGGTGAGGTCCAGCGGTGCGCCGGTGACGGCGATCAGCAGGTCCGTGGTGGCGCGCATCCGGAAATCCAGTGCGGTGAGTTCCAGCAGCGGTTCGTTGTCCGTGTTGCCGGCCAGGATGTTGGCGGCCTTGGCAGAGAATTGGTCCAGGGCGCCGTTGACCGGGAGGCCAAAGCCTGGGCCCTTGGTGCGGCCGAGGTCGGTGACCACGGAGTGTCCGGGCTGCAGGATGACGAGGGATCCGGTCATGGCCGCGCCTCCAGGAACTGCCCGGCGAAGCTGTCGAAGTCCGCGTCCGGAATGGCGTAGAAGCGCAGCTCGTCGCCCGGAACGTAGGGCACCAGCGGTTCCCGGGTGGCGTCGAGGACTGTCAGCGGCGTCTGGCCGATGACGCACCAGCCGCCGGGTGCCGCAGCCGGGGCGATCACTGCCTGGCGTCCGGCAACGGAGACTGCCCCTGCGGGGACGGAGAGCCGCGGGTCCTTGAGCCTCGGGACGGGGAACGGGAAGTCCGGTCCGTCCATCATGGGAGAGCCGGCGGGCGCTCCGAGGCAGCGGATGACGTAGGTCTTTTCGGTATGCCGGGCGATGACGTCCGCGGCGCCCAGGCCCTGCTGCGCTGCCACGCGGTCCAGGTCCGGTCCGTAGCTGCCGCCGTACACCACCGGCACTTCGAAGCGGCGGGGTTCGCGGACGGTGGCGCCGGTGAAGTCCAGCTGGCGCATGGCGAGGAGCACGAAGGCCCGGACCTGCCGCGCGGAGGTGAGGTAGGGATCGAATTCCACCAGTACGGAGTCGTAAGTGGGCACGGCGCCGTGGACGCCGTCGACCCCGGCCGTTGCCAGCCACCCTGCCAGGGAGTGGACGGTGGCCCAGTCGGCTTCGGCGTTGCCGGAGGTTGCCACCACCCGGAGGGCGGCATCACCCGACTCGTGGATTTCCAGTGCCGCGGGGGCGGCGATGGTTGGAGCCGGCATGGTCAGGAAACCTTCTGCTTCGCGGCGAGCACCTGCGCCAGCGGGGCCACGGTGACGCCCGCGGCGATCAGTTCGCTGCGGATCAGGCGGGCCAGTTCGACGGCGCCGGGGTTGTCCCCGTGCAGCAGGATGGTGTCTGCCTGGATGGCGAGGTCCCTGCCGGACGCCGTGGTGATCAGGCCTTCGCAGACCATGCGGACGGTCCGTTCGACAATAACTGCGGGGTCGTGGATGACGGCGCCGGGCTGGCTGCGGGGAACCAGGGTGCCGTCCTCCTGGTAGGCGCGGTCGGCGATGCCCACGATGGCAACCTGCAGGCCACGGTCAGCCGCGGCGGTGGCCAGTTCGCCGTCCTGGGCCAGCACGATCAGGCGGGGGTCCACACGGGCTGCGGCGTCGGCCACAGCCTCTGCGTAGTCGGCGCGGGTGGCTACGAGGTTGCCGAGGCGTCCGTGCGGTGCAAGGTGGGAGACGGATCCGCCGTGGTAGGCGGCGAAAGCGGTGAGGGCGCCGAGCTGGTACACGACGTCGTTGCGGACCTCGTCCGCGGTGAGGTCCATGGCCCGGCGGCCGAAGCCGCGGAGATCCGGGAAGCTCGGGTGGGCGCCAATGCCCACTTCCTTGCGGACGCATTCGGCAACGGTGGCGTTCATGATGTCCGGATCGCCTGCGTGGAATCCGCAGGCGATGTTGGCGCTGGAAACGATATCCAGGAGGGCCTTGTCGTCGCCGATCGAGTAGGCACCAAAACCTTCACCAAGATCCGCTACGAGATCAACTGTGGGCATTGCGGGCCTTCCTCTGCTGCATGTTTGGGGATGTAAAAAAGTGTGGCACCGGAGACTTGACTCACACAAAGACGTAATCGGTGTCACGGGATAGGGGACGGTTATGACCCCGCCTGCGGCGTTTTGGCCGACATGTTGAAATGTACTTATGGCGTGTTTCGGAAATGTAAAAAGAATGCGGCTAAATGATGCCTCTGCGGTTTATGCAAAACGCATATGCCGTCATCGGAAGCCGCTATGACCGGAGCGGGGATAGAATGTTCTGGTCATTGGGAAGTCATCTGCAATTAACCTATGCCTGAGGCCGGGATCACACAAAGACGTAATGCCTGTCCCGCCATAGCGCCAACGTATGACCCCCTGCAGCACTGTGCCGTCCCCGCCGGAAAGAGGAACGCTATGGACACCCGCAAGCTGGCGTACTTCGTGAAGATTGTCGACTCCGGCAGCATCACCAAGGCCGCCGCCGCCCTCCACGTCGCCCAGCCGGCCCTGAGCCAGCAGGTCTCCTCCCTGGAAACCGAATTGAAGCAGCGGCTCCTGATCCGGAGCAAGCAGGGTGTGGAGCCCACCGCCGCGGGCCACACCCTCTACCGACACTCGCAGACCATCCTGAGGCTGGTGGAGCAGGCGCGGCTGGATGTGGCAGCGTCCGGTGCTGCGCCGTCGGGCCGGGTTTCCATTGCCATCGCCCCCTACAGCATGGCGTCGAGCCTGACGCCGAGGATCATCAGCGAAGTGAACCGGCGCTACCCGGACATCGTGTTGCACCTGACCGAAATATATGGCGGTGTGCTGAGCGAAGCCATCAAGAACGGCCGGCTGGACATGGCCCTGATCTATGAGCCCGGGCCCATCCGTGGGGTGCAGTTCACCACCCTGATCGTTGAGGACCTGTACCTGATCGTCAACGCCGGCCGCGAGCTCCCGGTGGGGCCGGACGCGGACACCATCACCCTGGAAGAAGCCTCCACGCTGGGGCTCTTCCTCCCCGAGCAGATCCACACCCTGCGCCAGGTGGTGCAGGCCGGCATCGAGGGCAAGGGGCTCACGCTCCGGCTGGTGGGCGAGGTGGAATCCGTCCCCTCCCTCACCCGGCTGCTGCGCAGCGACCTGGGGGCCACCATCCTGCCGAAGTCGGCGGCAGACGCCCTGTTCCATGAGGAGGACTTCCGGGTCCTGCGGATCGTGGATCCGGCGCTGCAGTGCAAGATCGCCCTGTGCACGCCGGACCATGAGCCGCTGTCCGAGGCAGGGTCCGCCGTGCTGCTGGTCCTGAAGGAAATGCTGCAGGAAATGCTCCGCAGCAAATACCCGCCAATTTCCGCCGAAAAGCCTGCCGCTTCGAAATAGGCCATCATAAGGCGGCCTTATCAGGTCACGCTCCATTAGTCTTATCCATGGAATGGCGGGCGTTCTAGGATAAATGCCATAAGGGTTCGCCAACGGCGTTTACCCGGCACAAATGATTCCTTGGAGCCCAGCCATGAAAAAGATCACCAGCCTGCAATACCGGAAGTCCTCGGACCGAAGGATCCAGCTCAAGGCGGGCACCGGCTCGCATTGCCCCACCAACGGTTTCTGGCGGCCTGAGGACGGGCCGGCGTCGGACCCCGTTTTTG
Organism: Pseudarthrobacter sp. 1G09; assembly: GCF_050038305.1. Taxonomy (NCBI): domain Bacteria; kingdom Bacillati; phylum Actinomycetota; class Actinomycetes; order Micrococcales; family Micrococcaceae; genus Pseudarthrobacter; species Pseudarthrobacter sp. 1G09. The sequence continues at coordinate 612,312 of NZ_CP188306.1, read as the reverse complement.
TCTTTGAGGGAAGCATGATGCCGCCGGGCAAGCGCGGCTCCACCATGTGGTACCTGGATGACACCCAGGTTGGCCCGCCGGCGCACCTCCTCCCCGGCATGAACTGACAGTTTCACCACAGCAAAAGGGCCCGGGGTTCCGAAAGGAACCCCGGGCCCTTCCGCTGTGGTTACAGTGCGGGTTCGAGTTCGGCGTCCTCCACCAGCAGGCCCTTGGCCTTGAGGACGTCCGTGAGCTTGCACAGCTCAATGGTGGTGCCGCCTTCCTTGTAGAGGCGGATGAGTTCGTCCTCGGCGTCAACGCGCGCCTGGGACAATGCGATGACTTCCTCGATCTCGTCCTTCCGGACCACCACCACTCCGTCGGCGTCACCCAGCAGGACGTCGCCGGGGTAGACGATTTCGTCGCCGAAGACCAGCGGGTGGTTGATGGGGCCGATGGTTTCCTTGACGGTGCCCTTGATGCAGACGCTGCCGGAGAACACCGGCAGGCCGAGCTCGATCAGGTCCTTGGTGTCGCGCACGCCGGAATCGGTGACCATGGCGGCTACGCCCTTGGCCTTCATGGCGTTGCCCAGCACGTCGCCAAAGGTTCCGGCTTCCTCGAATTCACCGGCCGCCACCAGCACAACGTCGCCCTTCCGGGCGTAGTGAATGGCCACCTGCAGCATGAGGTTGTCCCGCGGCGCACACACCACGGTGACGGCCGGGCCGCAGAAGGACATGCTGCGGTCGATCGGCTTAATCTTTGAGCTCAGCGCACCCTTGCGCCCCTGGGCTTCGTGGACCGTGGCGGAGGAGAACTTGGACAGGCGTTCGATGGCGTCCTCGGACGGCTTGTCGAACTTGGTCTTGACGTGGATCACGGGATGGCTCCTAAAGGGGCTGGAAAGGGAGGTGTTTCAGAGGGCGGATGCAGGTCATGGGGCTCAGAAGAGCGCCAGGACCGCTTTTTCGATGGCAGCGATGGATTCCTCGATCACGGGCAGTCCCGTGGCGTAGGAGATCCGGAAGTAGGGGCCCACGCCGTAGGCCGAGCCCTGGATGACGGCTACGGAGGCGGCGTCCAGCAGGTAGAGGGTGAAGTCCTCGTCGTTGGCGATCGGTTTCCCGTCCGGCGCGGTTTTGCCGATGACCCCGCCGCAGTTGACGTACGCGTAGAAGGCGCCTTCCGGCGTCGCGCATTTAAGGCCTTCGATAGCGTTGAGCCCGGCAACTGCCGCGTCCCGGCGTTCGCGGTACACGGCCACGCTTTCGCGGACGAAGGACTGGTCGCCAGTGAGTGCCGCGGCGGCGGCCGCCTGGCTGACGGACGACGGGCAGGAGGACATCTGGGACTGGAGCTTGTTGATGGCCGCTACCAGGGGCGCCGGTCCACCGGCGTAGCCGAGCCGCCAGCCGGTCATCGCGTAGGCCTTGGAGACACCGTTGGTGACCAGCACGCGGTCCTTGAGTTCCGGCGCCACGGCAACGAGGCTGGTGATCGGTTCCGAACCGAAGTGGATTTCGTCGTAGATCTCGTCGGTGAGGACGTGGACGGCGGGGTACGCCTTGAGGACCGCGGCCAGGCCGGCAAGTTCTGAACGGGAGTAGACAGCCCCGGTGGGGTTGGACGGCGTGTTGAGGATGACCCACTTGGTGCGGTCCGTGAGGGCGGCCGCCAGCACCTCCGGGGTCAGCTTGAAGCCGGTGTCCTCGGAGCAGGGGACGATCACCGGGGTGCCCTCATTGGCGAGCACCATATCCGGGTAGGACACCCAGTAGGGGGCGGGAATGACCACCTCGTCACCCGCATCCAGGGTGGCCATGAAGGCGGTGAAGATGACCTGTTTGCCGCCGCCGCCGATGGTGATCTCGCCGGCGGTGTACTGCTGACCGGTCTTGCGCTCGAGCGTCTGCAGGATGGCTTGCTGGAGTTCCGGCGTTCCGGTGACCGAGGTGTACTTCGTTTCGCCGCGGCCAATGGCGGCGATGGCGGCGTCCTTGATGTGCTGGGGGGTATCGAAATCCGGTTCACCCACCGTCAGGTCCAGGATCCGGCGGCCCTCGGCCTTGAGTTCCCGGACTCGGGCCGCTGCGGCCACACTGGGTGAGGATTTGATTCGGGTGACGCGTGACGCTGGCACGAATTCAGGCATGTTCTCTTCCGGGGCCTTCCACTGCGGACGGAGTGTGATTCATTCGAGCGTAGGGAACGAAGGTCCCGCTTGGATAAGACCTAAAGTGCGTGGACGGATAAGCGGCCCTTATGACACCGCACCCAGAAGAATCCGCTATAACACCACGCCAAATTGGTATTCCCCGCCCGGCGGCGAGGCCGCGTAGCGTGGCAGGCTGGACATCCTTCCCGCGCTCGGCGCCATGGCGCACGACGGCGGTGGCCGGCTTTTCCGCTGCCGCCCGGGAGTCCTCCGCCACTTTCGTCCCAGGAGCCTTTTGGCAGCAAGGAGCCGGCCGTGTCCGCCCATCATGCCTTCCGTCCAACGGCCGCTGCCGCGGCCGCGGCCACGCACTCCGGCGGCTCCCCGCGTGGTGCGTACCGGTACCGGGGAACACCACAGCCGGACCCTGCAGCCGCCAAGGTTGGCGAGATCCGGGACCTCCTGGAGGAGCAGCGGAGGATGATTTCCCTCCGGTCCAGCCGGCTGCGGGCCCTGTTCTCCGAGCTCAACGAACGTGTGGCACAGGCCGTCTGCGACGGCGTGAAGGTCACCACCATCGCGCAGGCTGCGGGCGTGCCGGTCACCGCGGTCCGCGGCATCGGGCTGGGCCGGGACGGGCTGTACCCCTCGGGCCTGCCTGCGGAGGACCAGCTGCGCACCATTGCCGGGATCGCGGACGAGGTGTCCGCCGTCGAAGCGGCGCGTGCCGCCGTCGAACGCCACCGCATCCAGGTGCTGGCGGACGCGAGGAAACAGCGCCTGCTGGACGATTACCAGCTCGCCTCCGCGAGCGGCCTGAAGCACGACGAAATCCGCAAGATGACCAGGGGCGTGAACACCCGGCCGGAGGGCTGACCGGCTGCGCCCGGAACCCGGGCCGGCCGGGAATATTGTGGCCCAGCCCCGGCGTTGTTGCCCTGTTCGGAAGAATCTGTCCAGAAGAATCAGTCGGGAACAATCCCGTCGGAAGAACCTGTCCAGGCGATTCCGGATTTCACCAGCCAGAGAGGAGAACGCATTAATGGCAGTTGACTACGACGCTCCACGGGTGACGCCGGAAGACGAACCGAACGTTGCCATCGAGGAGCTGAAGGCCGACAAGCCGGGACGCCGTGAGGCTGCTCCCGATGTGGACGAGACAGACCTTGCGGACAGCTTCGAGCTCCCCGGAGCCGATCTGTCCCACGAGGAACTGCAGGTCCAGGTGGTCCCGGTCCAGGCGGATGAGTTCACCTGCATGTCCTGCTTCCTGGTCCACCACCGCAGCCAGCTGGCGCGGGAAAAGGACGGAAAGAAGTACTGCAGGGAATGCGAGTCCTGAGCGGTCATGCGGAGGCGGCTGACGGCCGCTTCCGCCCGGACCGGTTGGCCCGCCAATAACGGAAAGCCCTTTCCAAGGCTCGCCGGTCCTGATTGAATGAAGCACGCCACCCTTTCTTCAATCACACAGAACGGCTTTCACAGTGCGCATCAATGACAACGGGGCATGGTGCTGGTTCCAGGACGAGCGCGCCCTCATCGATCCGGCCAACAACACCCTGCTGGTGGGTTCCGTCGCCGCTCCGGAAGGCCCCGGCGGTGCTGGGCGCGGCGGCAACATCGAGGTGGCAGTGCTTGACCCCGTCACTGGGCGCAGCCAGGTCCACGTTCTGCACGAACGGCTGGAATCCGATGACCACAATGCCCCGGCGCTGCTGATCCGGCCAGACGGCAGGTACGTGGCCATGTACGCCCGGCACAAGACGGACAACTACTCCCGCTGGCGCGTATCCGTCCGGCCGCATGACGCCTCCGAATGGGAGCCCGAGCAGGTATTCGACTGGACCGAACTGGCCGGCGGCCGCGGCGCCACCTACTCCAACCTGCACCGCCTGGACGCCGAGTCCCGCGTTTACAACTTTGTCCGCGCCATCAACGACGACCCCACCATGCTGGTGTCCGAAGACGACGGCAGCACCTGGCGCTACGGCGGCAAGCTGTTCACCCGCCCCAAGGTGGGCTACGTCAACGGCTACACCCGCTACTGGGGCAACGGAGTGGACCGGATCGACCTCATCACCACTGACCACCACCCCCGCGACTTCAACAACAGCATCTACCACGGCTTCCTCCGCGACGATGCGCTGCACGACGCCGAAGGCCGGGTGGTGAGCAAGCCGCTCCTGGGGTCCGCGGGCGTCAACCAGGACACCCTCACCACCGTTTTCCGGGCCGGCACCGAGATCGACGGCGACGTCCTCACCCACGCCTGGACGGCAGACCTGCGTGGCCGGGACAACCAGCTGGCGGCCATCATCAGCTGCCGGGCCAACGACGTCAACGGGCCGCTCCAGCGGGAGCAACGGCTCGACGTCGACGACCACCGGCTGCTGTACGCGCGCTTCGACGGAACCGAGTGGGCCCTGCACCCGCTGGCGGTGGCCGGTCCGGGCCTGCTCCCCCACGAGCAGGACTACACCGGACTGGGTGCCGTGGATCCCAACAACCTGGACCAGGTCTACATTTCCACCCCGGTCCACCCCGGCACCGGCGAAGCCACGGGCCACTACGAGATCTACCGGGGACGGACGGCCGACGGCGGCGCCAGCTGGAGCTGGCACGTGGTGACGGAAAACTCCGGCATGGATAACCTCCGCCCCATGGTGGTTCCAGGAGATCCGTCCGTTCACGCCGTCCTCTGGTTCCGCGGCAGCATGAGCTCGTCGCAGGCGTACAGGGCCGAAGTAGTGGGACAGGTGAGCAGCCCGGAAGAGACCTGACGGACGAACCCACAGCCGTCCCGCTGAACGATTCTGATCGAACCGCCCCAACACGTTGACCCGTCCACGGCACCCGCAAAGAATGGTTGAAACGATATTTCTCACACACCGGGGAGACCCTTGCAGTACCTTCCAGAGGGCCGCCCGGTCCTGACCGTTTCCACCCTGGGCGCCCCCGGCGAAGGGCTTGGCACCGTCCTGGGCTGGCTGGCCGCGAACGGCGTATCGGGCGTTGAACTGCGGCTTGCGCCGGGCCAGATCGCAGCGCCGGCGATGACCCGGCAGGACCGTGCCCGCCTCCGCGCGGAGGTGGCGGACGCCGGTGTGGCCATCACGGGGCTGGCCAGCTACATCCGGATGGCGGACCCGGCGCCGGACGAACTCGTGGTGGGCGCCCTGGAGGCCGCGCTGTTCCTGGCCGCGGACCTCGGAGCACCCACGGTCCGGGTCTTTCCCGGCGCCCCCACGGAGCCCGCCGACTACCGGCAGGTTCCCGTGACGACGACGGCCCGCCACGAAGTCAACGCCCTCGCCGCCCGCCGGCTCACCGCCGTCGGCCGCCTTGCCGAAGAACTGGACGTGTTCCCGGCGCTGGAAACCCACGACTCCCACCCCCGCGGAGAAGACATTGCCGCCATCCTGGCCCAGGTGGAGGGAAGGGTGGGTGCGGTGTGGGACCTGATGCACCCCTGGCGTGTGGGCGAAAGCCTCGAAGATACGTGGAACATCCTGGCGCCCTGGCTCACCAACGGCCTGGGCAGTGTCCAGGTCAAGGACGCCGGGCTGCCGAAGAGCCGGACCCCGGTGACGATCGGGAACGGGACCCTCCCCGTGGACGGTTTCGCGCAGCTCCTCAAGGACCGCGGCTACACCGGGCTACTGTGCCTGGAATGGGAGAAGGCATGGCACCCCGATGCGGTCCGGCTGGACGCCGCCATCGGGTCCACCAAGGCCTGGTACCTGCGCCACTGGCCGGACAGGCCAGCGGCGGTTGAAGAGCCGCAGCCTGACCTGCCGGCCGGGAGCCCCGGCGGCCCGCCCGTTTCAGCCCAAGACACCGTTGTGGAGATACCGTGAACGCCCAGCCAGACCTCAATTTCGATTACTCCCCCTGGACCTTCCGGGACCATGCCTCCACCGCGCAACGTGAGGCGCAGGCGGAACGGCAGCGGGCACTGGCCGGCAAGGACGGCATCACCATCGGCGAAGGGGCCTTCGTTTCCGCGCTGGCCATGGTGGACCCGGACAGCCTGGCCCTGGGGGACGAATCGTTCATCGCCGCCCACGCGTACCTCACCGGGGACCTTCGGATCGGCAGCAACTGCACGGTCAACGCCTTCACCGCGGTGCGCGGCACCGTCAGCATGGGCGACGGCGTCCGCATCGGCGCCCACACCTCCGTCCTGGGGTTCAACCACTCCATGGAGCCGTCCGCAGCGGTGTTCCGGCAGCCGCTCACCAGCAAGGGCATTGTCTTCGGCGATGACGTCTGGATCGGTTCCAACGCGGTGGTGCTCGACGGCGTCACGGTGGGTTCCCACGCGGTCCTCGCCGCAGGTGCCGTGGTCACCAAGGACGTGCCCGACTGGGCGGTGGTGGGCGGCAATCCCGCACGGTTTATCCGCGACAGGCGGACTCCCCGCAAGCCTGCCGGCAGCGGCGATGGGATCCTGCGGGAACGGCTTGCGTCATTCGCCGCAACGGCCCGCGCCGACGCCCCGGAGATCATCGCCCGCTCGTGGCAGCAGGAAGCGTCAGGCACCGGCGGCTTCGGCGAAGGCCGCTACGTGGACTTTCCGGGTGCGGCGGCAACGGTCCGGGCCCACTGCGACGCGGTGGAAATCGCAGATCTCCTGCTCCGCACCACTCCCCCGCAGCTCAGCAGGGACGCGCACGCGGACCGGCTCCGGTCCCTGCAGGATCCACGGACGGGCCTGGTGCCCGAGTACGGCCCGGACGGGCTGCCGGACGCCGGAGAAGAACTGGCTTTCGGGCACGGGGCGGCCACGTATCACGTGCTCTCCGTGGGGTACGCCCTCGACCTGCTGGGAAGCGGATTCAAGCACCCCATCCACGCCGTGGCCGGAACCGGTCCAGCCGATCTGGCGGAACGGCTGAACGGGCTGCCGTGGCGGAAGGAAGCCTGGGAATCCGGCGCCTGGGCGGATGCCTGGGGAACTGCGGAGTACTGGAACCTGGCCCGCACTGCGGACGCCGGCCCTGGACGCACCGGCACCCTGGAGGCCCTGTTCGGCTGGCTCCTGACCAGAGTCAACAGCTCCGCGGGAACCTGGGGTACCCCCTCCGCCGATACCCGCCTCAAGGTGGTCAACGGCTATTACCGGCTCACCCGCGGAACCTTCGCCCAGTTCGGCCTGCCGGTCCCCCACCCGGACAAGCTCATCGACACCGTCCTGGAGCACGGCGCTGATCCCCGGTACTTCGCAGCCGGCCGGCAGAACGCCTGCAACGTGCTCGACGTGGTCCATCCGCTCTGGCTCGCACGGAAACAGGTGACGCACCGGGAGGCGGACATCAAGGCCTGGGCCGCAACCCAGCTGGACCACGCCCTCGGCCAGTGGCGCCCCGGGCAGGGCATGGCCTTCAGCGCGGCACCCGAAAGCGGCCAGCAGAACCTCCCCGGAATGCAGGGCACCGAAATGTGGCTCAGCATTATCTGGTACCTGGCGGACCTGCTGGGACATTCCGAGGCCCTGGGCTACCGCCCCCGCGGCGTGCACCGGCCGGAGTCGGCTTTCCTGCTGCCCACACTGTAGCTACGGGCCGGCAGCGGGCTGTTCATTGATTGAAAACCGGGCCTGACGCACGGCGGGCAGTCCGTCATGCTGGTGGGGACTCACTCTCCGGCCGTGCCGGGCGACCCGAAAGAAGGAACCGATGTCCCTCAGCGTGGAGGAAATGAACAAGCAGCTGCCGGTGGCCAATGCGCTGCCGGGCGAGGCCGTCCCGTATTACATGGCCTCCGGCGAGGGCGCCCGGTATGAGATCAACGGGCAGCTGGTCACGGTCATCGCCCGGGCCGCGGACACCGGCGGCATCTTCAGCGCCGCCTACATTTCCGGCGGCATGGGCGCCGAATCCCCGTTCGTCAGCCACACCATCGAGCACAAGACCCTTTACGTTTTCGACGGCATCCTGCACGTCTGGCTGCCCGGCGAGAGCCGCATCCTGACTCCCGGGGATTCGGTGGTCATCCCGCCGAACACGCCGCACGCCTACCGCATGGCCAGCCACTACACCCGGTTCCTGAACTGGATGACCCCCGGCGGCGGCGAGGCCTACTACGAGCGGGTGGGCACGCCCATCGATTCGCACGTCCCGCCGGTCCGCGCCGGCCGGTCCGCGAGCCTGCAGGAGCAGGCCGAGGTGGGCACCGAGTTCGGCATCACCTTCCCGGACGTGGAGCGCGTGCCGGCGTCGTTCAAGCACGACGCCGGGCTGCCGCCCACGCAGAGCCCCTACTTCCTCAGCGCCGGCGAGGGTGAGCGGTTGGCCAGCTACCAGACGATGTTCACCTACCTGTCCCGCCCGGCCAACACCGGGTCCAACTACTTCGCCGTGCACACCAAGGGCGCCAAGTCGCCCTACATCCCGCTGCACTTCCACTCCGAGCACACCGAGAACTTCCTCTGCACCGAGGGCCGGATGTGGCTCTACGCCAACGGCCGCGAGATGCTTCTGACGAAGGGCGACTTCGTGCACGCCCCCGCCGGCACCATCCACTCGTTCGCGCTGGACGCGCACAACACCCAGATGGTGGGCTTCCTGACGCCTTCGGTGTTCAACGGGTTCTTCGAGTACTTCAACAAGCCCACCGAGGACTACATGTACACCGAGGGTGGCCAGCCCTACATGGACATGGAAGGCTTCGGCCGGGCCCAGGCGGAGATGGACCTGACCGTCGTCGGACCCCCGCCGCAGCGCCGCGCAGCCCTGGACATCCCCTAGCGCCAGCCGCCCCCGCCACAACAGAAGGCCCGGAATTCCGAAAGGAAATCCGGGCCTTCTGCTGTGGTGGAGAACATGGGTCAGGCGGTGGCTTGTTTCACCAGTTCGCGGCCGTAGTCGTTGCCGTTGGGGGTGCGGACCACGGTGTGCATGTGGAACGGGGCAGGTTCATCGTTGCTGAGGAACACGCCGGTGTGGTGGTCGAGTTCCAGCACCACCACCGGGCTCTGCAGGCGGAAGTAGAACGCCTCGTTCCCCTCCCAGCCACCGATCCAGCTGAAGTACGTCTCGCCGTAATGCTCCTGGATTTCCCGACGGCGGGCGGCGCGGGGTCCGTCCGGAAGGTAGCCGATGAAGTCGTCCACCACGGCGTCCAGGAGTTCGCGGGCTTCCGCCGGCATATCCGCCACCAGGATGCCCTCGTACGGGATCACCCGGTTGTCCTGGAAACAGCCGCCCAGGTGCCGCTCGTCGCCCGGGTGGATCCGGCCCTCAGGCATTGCAGGGTCCACCATGGACCCGTAGGACACTGAACGTACACGCAGGTCCGCCGGAAGTGCCGCCATCAGCTGCCGGGCCAGGGCGATGCGCTCCTTGAACACCTTCACACCCCGGTGCGGGCCGGCGTCGATCATGTCCGGCTCGGCGCCCATGAACACCGGCGAGATCACCAGCTGGCTGCCTGCCACCAGGCAGTTCAGCGCCGCGTGGTGGCCAAAAAGCTGCCACCCCCACGGTTCCGTTTCGGACGGCTCCCCGTAGAGCGCAAAGTTGTAGCTGAACTCGTTCATGAGCAGCGGCAGTTCCACCAGGTCGCCCAGGAAACCGTTGATGCGCATCAGGTTCCGGACCAGCTCAAACCCTTCCCCGGACAGGCTCGCCTCCACCGTGCCAAGGATCGCGTCCCGGACCGGCCCGTCCAGCTCGTCCAGGCGCAGCCCGGTATCGTGCTGCATGAACTCGGGGTTGGCCCAGCTCTGCCACTCCGGCGCGTCCACGGCGTAGGCGAGCTTCCCCGCCTGTTCCGGCGTGATGGTGCCCAGGAGCTTGCGCGCGGCGGCCACCATGTCCGCCGTCGGCGCTTCCTCCCCGGGCCGGGCGGGAGCGAGCGGAAACAGGCCTTCCCGGCGGACGCCGTCGCTGGTGATGCCGGCAAAGGGCTGCGGGTACAGCTTCTGCCAGCCCTCGATCATGGGGCCCGCGAAGGAGTCGGTCTTCGCGGCCTCGGCATACTCACGGGCGTTCAGGCCGCGGATCTCCGCAACGCGCGGATGGTCCGGGGCAAACAGGTAGTCACGGAATGACGGCGTCGACACGGGCGCTCCTCGCTGAAAATTCTGCTGCTGGAAATTCTGCTGCTGGGATTTCTGTGACCGGCTCGTGTACCGGCCCGGTGGCTGCGGCTTCTTGCGGCGAACCGGGAAGCCGGCCCGCCGCGACGGACAGCGCGGCCGCGGCGGCTTCGGCTGACGTGCCCCGCCACGCCACGTGCTGGTCGGGCCGGACCAGCACGGCGTCGGCGCCCCACTGTTGGGAAAGGCGGGTGCCGTCGTCGGAAGGCCCGACGGCGGCGACGGTCACCGGAATGCCCTGCCGGGCCGCTGCCTCCACTACCGGCGCAAAAGCCTCATCCGCCGGCACCCCGCCCAGCGTGCCGGCGGCGGCCAGCAGCGTGAAACCGGGGCCGAGCGCGTTGTACAGGGAGAAGGACTCCGCCAGCCAGGCATGCGGCAGCAGTGAGCCCGGGCTGGCGGACGGGACGTAGTGGATGGGGTCCTCGGGCGGTACAGGCAGTCCGTCGGGCACCACCAGGGGCGACCCGGTGTAGGCATAACCCAGCACCAGCCCCAGGGAATCGAACTCGCTCTGCTTCACGGCCAACGCGTCGTGGGCGGTGAGCCGCGCGGCGTCACCGGCAGGCCCGGATGCCGCCAGTTCCGGATCCGCGAAGTGGTACGCCAGCGCTTTGCCGTTCCGTGCGGCGTCGCCGATGGTGCGGTCCGCCACCGGCCGGCGCTCCTGGCCGTAGCTGGCCAACAGCGCAGGTCCGCCCCACCCGTTGATGGTTGCGGCCAGCTTCCAGGCCAGGTTGGCGGCATCGCCGATGCAGGTGTTGAAGCCGTGGCCGCCCCACGGCGGGTTGAGGTGCGCGGCGTCGCCCACCAGGAAGATGGTGCCGCGGCTGTATTCGGGGGCGAGCAGCATGCGGGCGGTCCACGGATCGGTGGCGAGCACCTCGATGTCCACCTCGGTGCCCACCAGCGCGCGGACCATGGCGCCGGCGTCCTCCGTGCTGACGGTGACGGACGGGTCCACACCCTGCACGATGGCCCACCAGGTGCCGGCCCGGTCCATGGGCCCCACCATGCCGGACGTTTCCGAGCCCACCACCCAGTACTGCACGGCCGGGTCCAGTGCGATGGCCGGGGCCAGAGACTCCGAGCGGAACAGGATGCTGATGTTGGACAGCGCCGCGGAGCCGCCCTCCAAGCGGATCCCCAGGCTGCGGCGGACTGTGGAGGACCCGCCATCGGCACCGATCACATATTCCGCCGCTATGGTGCGGGCGGCACCGGACGTTCCGTTCGAAACAACGGCGGTATGCGTCGCCGGGGCAGATTCATCCGACTCCTGGACCTCGCTGACGGACCATCCGGTCACGAATGTCACCAGCGGATGGCTGCCGACGGCGGTCCGGAGTACTTCCTCGAGGACCGGCTGCGGCACCTGCTGCCCGCCTTCGGGCTGCGGGCCGTAGCGGCCGGGGACCAGCTGGAAGGCGTTGGAAAAACGCCGCAGCTCGTGGGCGGCCGGGCCCGTCAGGCCGGTGCAGAAGATGACGTCCTGGGCGTAATCCACCGGCAGCGGCGACGCGTCCCGGAGGGCCTCGGCGAGCCCCAGCCGGCGCAGGTGCGTCATGGTGCGGGCGTTGGTGGTCTTGGCCCGTGGCCTGGTGTGGTCCACGCCGGTGCGGGGTTCAACCACCGTGCTGGCGACGCCGCGGGAGGCGAGGTCCAGCGCCAGGAACAGCCCGCTGGGGCCGCCGCCGGCGATCAGGACCTGGGTCTCATCCGGGATGTCCGCCGCATCCGTCACGGGGAAAACGCGCGGGAAGGTGCCCTGCGAGGTGTCCATCAGGCACGGCTCCGCAGGGAAATGTCGCCCACGGGGGTGGTCAGGCTGCCCAGCTTCTCGATCTCCACCACCACGGTGTCCCCGGGCTGCAGCAGCCACTGCGGGGTGCGGGCGTAGCCCACGCCTTCCGGGGTGCCGGTGGCGATGACGTCGCCCGGGTGCAGCGTGAAGGTCTGGCTGATGAGCGAGATGATGGCCGGCACGGAGAAGATCATGTCCCGGGTGTTGCCGTTCTGGGCTTCAATGCCGTTCACCAGGGTCCGGACCTGGAGCCCGTCGCGGAGATCGCCCACCTCGTCACGGCTGACCAGCGGACCCAGCGGCCCGCTGAAATCGCCGTTCTTGCCCAGCGTCCACTGTGAGGTCAGCTTCTGGGCCTTGCGGGAGGTGATGTCATTGAAGGTGGAGTAGCCAAAGACGGCGTCTGCCGCAGCGGCCTCGTCCACTGATTCGACCCGGCGGCCGATGTAGGCGGCCACTTCCCCTTCCCAGTCCAGCCCGGCCTCACCTGCGGGGACGGGAACCGGGACGTTGTCCACGGACAGGGACGCGGTCCAGCGGGCGAACAGGGTGGGGTACGGGGGCAGTTCCTGGTCCTTGAAGCTTCCTTCGGCCACGTGCGCCTTGTAGTTCAGGCCCACGCAGATTACCCGGCCCGCAGCGGGGACGAGGGGCACCTCGGTGACGCTGCCCCGCTCCAGCCAGGCGCCGGCGTCGGACGCATCATTGCCCTCCGCGCCGGCATGGGACGCAACGCCGGCAACCAGCGTGGCTGCCTTGTCCTGCCAGCCCTCGGGGTCGGCCCAGAAGTCGGTGACGGTGGCCAGCGGGAGGACGTGCGATCCGGCGAGGGCTGCCGCCCAGGGTTCGCCGTTGTGGTTGATGCCGATGAATTGCATGAGATGGCCTTTCAGGTCTGGCGGCCGGGCAGGAGGGCTGCCCGGGCGTGTGGAAAATCAGCGCTCCGACTGGCGGCGGAGGAAATCGAGGGTTGCTGCGGTGGCCGTTTCGGCGGCCCCGCTGCTGCCGTCCGGGGTGGCCCACATATGGTCCGCGCCGTCCAGCAGGAGAAGTTCGACGGCGGCGCCCGCGTCTTCCAGCGCTTCGGCAAGTGCGGTGGACTGGGCCGCCGGGACGAACCGGTCCGCCGTGCCATGGATGAGGAGGAAGGGAGGGGCGCCCGCATGCACGTAGGTGAGGGGGCTGGCGGCCCTGGCCCTGTCCGGGGCGGCCGCGGGCTGGGCACCGATGAGGAGGGCTTCCCGGGAACCGGAATCGTCGGCGCTGGCAACGGCATCGGGCCGGGCCTGGGCTCCCATCCGCACCAGGTCCGTTGGTGGATACCAGGCCACCACCGCGGCGACGCTGTCTCCCACGCCCGTGCCGCCGTCGCCCGCAAACGCGGCTGACCCGGCGGTCAGGCCAACCAGGCTGGCGAGATGGCCGCCCGCGGAATCGCCCCAGGCGTAGATGCGCCCGGGGTCCACGTTGTAGCGGGCGGCGTGGGCCCGCAGCCAGCGGACCGCAGCCTTGGCGTCGTGCAGCTGGGCGGGAAATATGGCGGTGTCCGTGAGCCGATAGTCGGCGGAAGCCACAACAAAACCGGCGTCCACCAGCTGTTCAATAGGGCTGAGCCCGAAGCCGTCCACGGTGGGCCCCAGCGAGGAACGCTCCCCCATCCGCCAGCCGCCCCCGTGGAAGTGGACCACCGCCGGGTGCGGGGTACCGGACGCGGTGCCCCGGGCGGGATCCGCCGCCGGGAGGTAGAGGTCCAGCAGCAGCGGCGCTCCGCCACCGGGGCGGGCGAACTCAATCCCCCGAAGGATCCGCCCCGCCGTCGTCGTTGACTCCATGTGTACCGCGCCGTTCTGTCCCGTGATGATCCTGTGGTGACTGCCTGACAAGCCCGGTGTGGGCTGCGTCATGAATCAACTGTGGGGTATCGGGAAGCCGCACGGCGCGGCTGGTTTCACTGAATGAAAAGGCTTGCCGATCCGGGCTGGTAGTGGGCGGCCAGCTTCGCGAGTCCGTCATCCAGCGACACCGCAGGGGTCCAGTCCAGGAGCTCCCGGGTGCGGCGCTGGTCGAACCAGTGGGCGGTGGACAACTGCTCGGCGAGGAACCTGGTCATGGGCGGCTCTTCGGTGCGTCCGGCCCACAGCCACAGTCTTTCCACCACGGCCCCCACACCCCGGGCCACGGCTCCGGGAACGGCCCACGTCGGCGCCGCAACGCCACCGGCAGCGCAGATGCCGGCCAGCAGTTCACCCACCGGGCGGGGCTCGCCGTTGCTCACCACCACCGCCTGGCCGTGGACGTGCTCCATGCGTTCCAGCGCGGCCACCATGGCGGACGCCGCGTTGTCCACGTAGGTGGTGTCGATCAGGGCAGCTCCGGCGTCCAGCAAGGGCAGGCGGCCGACGGCGGCGCGCGCCAGGACTCGCTCCACCAGTTGGGTGTCGCCCGGGCCCCAGACGATGTGCGGGCGCACGGCGGCCACCCGGAAGCCCGGGGAATCAGCGGCCAGGGCCAGCAGTTCGGCGGCGCCCTTGGTGCGGGCGTAGTCGCCGTGGGCGTGCTCCGGGTCTGCCGGGCCTGCTCCCAGCCCCACGATGGCGGCGCCGGAATTCGCCACGGACGGGGACGAGACGAACACGAAGTCCGGAACGCCCACCGCCCGCGCGGCGTCCAGGATCCGGCGGGTGCCCTCGATGTTCACCTCGTCGAACTCGGCCGCGCGTCCCGTGAAGGAGACCTTCGCGGCCAGGTGGATGATGCCGTCCTGGCCCCGGACGGCATCCTTCAGCACCCCGGCATCGGTGATGGAACCGCAGAGGTCCGTGGCGCCGTCGACCCCCGACGGGCGCCGCTGCAGCGTGGTGACGGTGTGGCCCTCGCGGACCAGGAGCCGCGCAACGGCGCCGCCGAGCATGCCGCTGGCGCCGGTGACCAGGACCCTCATGGCTTCCCCGGCCGGCCGCCGGCCAGCACGCGAGTTGCCCAGCGCGAAAGGCGTGTCCTGTCGATCTTGGCGTTGTGCCGGATGTCGGTGGGCTGTGCGGGAACGGCCAGCACAGCGGAGATTTCGACGCCGGCCGTGCGGGCTGCTGCGCGGACGCTTGCGGCGAGTGCGGGTTCGGCCGGTCCCGCGGTGCGCGTTGGAGGCACGGTTTCGACGACGGCCACCACCGCCTGCGTGCCGGCCGGGCCCACGCCGGTGACGGCTGCCAGCCGGACGCTGTCCAGAAGTTCGATGGCCTGTTCGGCACCCACGGGGGTTATCGCGGCGCCGGGTGCCGTCACCACGTGGGCGAGCCGGCCTTCCACCCAGAGCCGGCCGGCGGCGTCGAAGTGCCCCACGTCCCCGGTGCGGTGCCAGCCGGGCAGGCCGGCGCTTTCCCGCTGGGTCAGCCAGAGCCTGTCGTACGAGTCTTTGACGTGCGGGGCGCTGACCAGGATTTCACCGGTGACGCCGGCGTCCGTCACAGGCCTGGTTCCGGACGCGGTACCGTCCGCCGCGAGCGGGATGATGGCCAGGCGTGCTCCGTGGACGGGTTTGCCCACGCATACGCCGTTGCCGCCGCCCTGGAGGTTTCCGGCCGCCGTTTCGGCGTCGGCTTCCCTGATCTGTTCCAGGCTGATGTCCGTGACCGGCAGGGCTTCGGTCATCCCGTAGGGGGTGTGCAGCGAGGCCGCGGGGACCAGTTGCTGGACCTCTGCCAGGAGCGGTTCGGGGACGGGGGCTCCGGCGGAGAGCAGCAGCTCAACGCGTGCCAGCGCCTTCAGGCCCGCCTCATCGAGGTCTTCCCGGGTGGCAACGACGTTCCGGAGCGCGGCCGGCGAGGCAAACACCACGGTGGCGTCGATGGCTCTGGCAGCGTCGGCCAGCGCGCGGGCTGTCAGTGTTCGGGGTGCCGTGACGTCCATGGCCGGCGTGACGGACACAGCGCCCAGTGCCGGGCCCAGGAGGGCGAAGGGAGCGAAACCGGCCACCAGGTTGGACCCTGCCCGGACCCCGAAGGTGCTGGCCACGGTGTCACGCATCGCCGCCAGCTGACGGTGTGTGTAGAGCACGCCCTTGGCCGGCCCGGTGGAGCCCGAGGTGAACAGCACTGCGGCGGGGGCGTCGGGGCTGGCAGCACCGGCGTGCTGCGCGCCCGCGCGTCCGGCGCCGGGCCGGGTCAGTTCTGCGAGGGAGGTTTCGGCGCCGAGGAGACGGCGGCGGGCGGCCGGGAGGGTGCCCACGCTGATCCGGCGGCCGGGCCAGCCAAGGGCGGCGGCCGCCGCCAGGGCTTTGTCGATGCCGATGATGAAATCCGGGGTGGCGCCTTTCACGGCGCGGCTCAGGCCCTTGGTTCCCAGTCCGGCGTCGGCCACCACCACCACGGCACCAAGGCGCAGGCAGGCGTAGAGGGCCACCGTGAGGTCCACCCCGGGCGGCACCATGAGGCTGACCCTTCTGCCGCGCTGCACTCCGGCTTTCGCCAGCCCGGCAGAAAGATCCAGGATCTTCTGGTCCAGCTGCTGCCAGCTGAGCGACCGGGCTGCCGTGCCGTCCGGGCCCATCTCCACGACGGCGGAACCGGTGCCGGCGGGCCCTGCGGCCTGCTCGCCGAGCAGGGTCCAGAGGGGCCGGAATTCAGCGGTCTCCGGTTCGGCCGGTTTAACTGCGCCCACAACGTCAGCGGCGACGTCAGTACCGTCACCGCCCAAAGCGCTGTCAGGACCAGCGCCCTCCCGGGCGGCAAGCCACTCAAACACCGGTGTGGCAATGTCCCGGTCTTCCGCCACAAGGTGTCCGGCACCTTCGAAGCGGTGCACCTTGGCATGCGGAAGTCTGCCGATCAGGTCCTTGAGGTAGCGGTCCGAAAAAATGGGATCGCGGGGGCCCCACAGCATCAGGGCCGGGACAGTCAGCCCGCGCAGCCCTTCCGCCACGCCGGCCAGTGCCGCAAAGCTGGGATGGAATTCATCCACCGGGATATCGGCCACGAAGTTGCCAAGACCGGACCGCCGGCCGGCGCCCCGGTAGGGGGCCATGTAGGCGGCGTGGGTGTCGGCGGCCAGCGGCGGGTGGGCCAGTGAATGGGTCACCCGCAGGAACGCATCAGAGGTTACCGTTCCCCACTGGTGCACGGCGGGGTGCAGGGCCAGCCGGAGCGCCGGCGGAATTTTGGAGGTGGACGGCTGGTGGACTGCCGTGTTGGTCAGGACCACCCCGGCGAGCTGGTCCGGGTGCGCCAGTGCCCAGCCCAGGCTGATGACCCCGCCCCAGTCGTGTCCCACGGTGACCACGGGACCGTCCAGGCCCAGCGCCGTGGTGAGGTCGCCCAGGTCGTTGATCCGGTCGGCGAGGCGCCGGAACGTGCCGGTGCGTTCCGAAAACCCCATGTCCAGCTGGTCCACCGCCACCACGCGCCACGGGTGGGCGGGATCGGACCCGGCGGCCAGCAGCGTGCGCCAAAGATAGGACCAGGTGGGGTTGCCGTGCACGCACAGCAGGGTGCCTGCGGGTGTCAGTCCCCGGGCCTCGAGCTGGGCGCCGTTGTCCAGGATGTGCCAGTTGCGGACTGTTCCGGGCTCATCCGCCCCGGAGGTGGAGGGCACGGCAAGTTCGCGGGACCACTGCGGATCCACGCCGGGCCAGGCGGCGGCTACCAAACGATTTCAATCATTGCGGTGTTCAGGCCGGAGCCCACTCCCATGCAGAGGACGCGGTCCCCGGCTTCGAGGGACTGGGATTCGGCGGCAAGGGTCATGGGCAGCGAAGCCGGTCCCACGTTGCCCCAGTGCGGGAAGGTGATGGGCACCTTGGCCGGGTCCAGGTCGATGGCATCGATGATGGCCTGGGTGTAGGCGTTGCTCACCTGGTGTGTGACGTACCGGTCCATGGTGGCCCAGTCCCACTCCGGCTGCGCCTCGTGCCAGGCGTCCACCACCAGCTGCAGGCCGCCGTCGAGCAATCCTTTGGTGTCGGTGTTCATGCCGTCGATGCCGCCCACGCACAGTTCGTGGTGTTCGGTACCGGCGCGCATCACCCCGCCCACCAGCCGGTGCGCGCCGGGGTGTCCGTCTGCCGGGCCCAGGACGGCCGCGGCAGCGCCGGAGCCCAGGGTGAGCGTGGCGAACTCGCGGTTGAAGTCCTCGCGGGTGGTTTCGGGCCGCTGCAGCCGGGCGAGCGTCGCTTCCTGGGTGGCTTCGGCGTCCTCGGCGTTGACAATCACGGCGTATTTGATCTGGCCGGAGTCGATCATGTTGGCCGCGAGGGTCAGGCCGTTGACGAACCCGAGGCACGCGTTGGCGAGGTCGAAGTTCATGGCCGACGACGGCAGGCCCAGTCCGTGGTGGATCTTCACCGCAACGGAGGGCTCCAAGTTGCGCCGGGTCACCGAGGTGTTGATCAGCAGGCCAACCTCGGACGCTTCCACGCCGGCTTCGGCAAGGGCCTTGGCTCCTGCCTCGATGGCGGCGTCGTCAAACGACGTGCCGGCCGCCCACCAGCGGCGGTGCGTGATCCCGGCGACGCGTTCCAGGAGCCGGGGCGGGAATTTCAGCCGCTGCAGTGTCGACGCCAGCCGGCGGTCGAAGTCAACGGAACTCACGATCCTTGGAGCTTCGACGCTGCTCACCGAGAGCAGCGCGGTGTTGGTGTGACGGAAGGTTGCATTACCTACCAATTCAAGCCCCTGTTCGTTTCTGTCCTGCGGTGTCTATTACCCACCGGCGCAGGAGCTTAACTATGCAGGCAAGTGCCCCGTCGTGCACATTTATTCCCGGTTCACTGCGGTGCCGGGGTGTCCTGGAGGGGGCGGCGGGCCAGCCAAGCTGCCACTATGGCGCCTGAGATATTGTGCCACAGCGAGAAAACGGCGGACGGCAGCGCGGCCAGCGGGCTGAAGTGTGCCGTGGCCAAAGTGGCGGCCAGCCCGGAGTTCTGCATGCCGACTTCGAAGGCCAGGGCGCGGCGTGCCTTGTCATCCAGCCGGCCCAGTTTCCCGGCGAGGTAGCCCAGTCCCAGGCCGAATCCGTTGTGCAGGACCACGGCCAGGAACACGATGCCGCCGGCGGCCACAATCTTGCTGGCGCTGCCGGCCACCACGATGGCCACAATGAGGGAAATCACGACGGCGGACGCCCACGGCAGTGCCGGCAGCACCTTGTCCACGAGCTTCTTCAGGAACAGCCGGGCCAGCAGCCCGGCGACCACCGGGAGGAGGACCGTGTTGAGGATGTCCACAACCATGCCACCGGCATCGATGTTCAGGTAGGAGCCCGCCAGGAACAGCACGAGCAGCGGTGTGACGATGGGCGCGATCAGGGTGGACACTGAGGCCACTGCCACGGAGAGGGCAACATCACCCTTGGCGAGGAAGGCCATGACATTGGACGCGGTGCCGGACGGGGCACAGCCCACCAGGATCAGGCCCACTGCGAGCTCCGGCTCGAGGTTCAGTGCCTGAGCGATGAGCCAGCCGGCACCGGGCATGATCACGTAGTGCGCCACGATGCCGAGCGCCACAGCCCAGGGCCGCTTTGCCACAGCGGCGAAGTCGGGCGGGGTCAGGGTAAGCCCCATGCAGAACATGATGATGCCCAGCAGGTAGGGCACGGCAGGCCCCATGGGCTTGAAGGTCCCGGGAAGCAGGTAGCCTGCGATACCTGCGGCCACCACGAGGAGCGGGAAGACCGTCACGGCGACGCGGGCAATCCTGCTTTCCGCTGCCAGTGCCGGGTTAGGGGGCTCTCCCTCAGGGGATTTCTGCGATTTGGTTGCCTCAAGCATCCAATCATGGTGTCACCGGCTGGTAGGGTTCCGCCAATTGATGACCTCTGCCCGTCACGGCAGCAGTCCATGCTGGCCTGACCGCGGCGTTCCGCGGGGCAGGCGCGGGGACCTAAGACTCTGCCCGGCGCGCGCCCGGTTCGGGACAATTCAGCTGGGGCCATTGACCGGCCCCGCCGGCCAGGGAAGGACGCTGCAATGATGTATTGGGACGGCAGTATGGGGACGTGGGGATACATCCTCTCCGGGCTCAGCTTCATCCTGTTCTGGGGTGCCGTCATTGCCGCCATTGTCTTGTTCGCGCGGTCGGCCATGGCAGGCCGCCGCGGCTACGGCGGGGATGGAGGAAGCTACAGCGTGGCGGAGCATCTGCTCGCGGAACGCTTTGCCCGCGGCGAAATTGATGAAAGCGAATACCTGGCCCGGCTTGCGGTCTTGCGCCGCGGCCGCAGCGCCTAAGTAACACCCTCAACCTTCGAGGCTTTGGATAGGCCTGGGTGTATTCGGCCATGAGGCCCTGCGCCCAGGTTGCCGCGCAGGGCTGTGGTTGGCCACCGCGGGGTTACCCGGTCACAGGGCGTGCCATGCGGGCTTAGCCGATCTCCACCCACTGTGACCGCCATTCGGGTGCCGGGAACGCCTCGCTCCAGTAAGCCGTCTCCGTCGCGATCCGGCCGTCCCGGAACTCGAAGATGAACACCGTTTCGTAGACGGGGCCGCCATAGTCCAGGGACGCCTCGGCCACCACCAGGTTGCCCCCGCTGGTCAGCCGCCGCGGCGTGATGGTGGGCAGCTGCGGAAAGGCGTTGTAAATGCCCCGCCGGTTCTCCGCGCCACGGACGTACTCGCCGGACTGGGGCCAGTGCATCACCGCGTCGTCATGGAACAGTTCGTCCATGACCTCGATATGCCGGTCGTTGATGCACTGGATCAGCCGTTGCACCACCTGCTCGTTGCTGCCCGTCTCATCCATGGCTTGCCCCGCCCCTTCCCTGTGGACCGTCCACTTTCGCAGTGGATTGTGCGCACATGCTAGGCCTGTCCGGCCGTCAGGGCAACGGCCCGGCGGACGGACGGCGGGCCGCACCTTGGGCGGCTGCGGTTCCTAGGACCCGCCGGTGCCGCAGCCGGTGCCGCCGCCGTATTCCAGCCAGCCCGGCAGGGCGGCGGCGAAGGAGTCACGGATGGCCGGGGTGCTGGTGACGGTCCAGTCGATCCGGCCGCCCACCTCCGCCTCGTCCTTGTCCCATTCGAACCAGTTGAGCATTTTCAGCTGCGGGAACTGCTCACGGGTTTTCGGGCTGAAGACCTGCTGCCACCAGGCCTGCTTGATTCCGGCCTCAGCGGCGCCGCCGGCACCGGGGTTGTAGAGGGCGGCCGTTCCCGGAATGGCCAGCGGCTTGTTATGGTTCACGGCGTACTCAGCGTAGAAGTCCGGAAGGGAGCGCTCGTCCCCGTTGGCACCGTTGTAGTTCCCGGTGAGCTGCTCGGCGAACTTGCCCGCTTCGGGCACCTCGTTGTCGCCCCACGGGTAGGTGGATCCCCAGTGGAACAGGGACAGGCCCACCCAGTCCACCGCGTCGTCGCCCGGGTAGTACGGGGCGTAGGGGTCGTCCGCCGTGTTGAGTGCGCCGTCGCTGTTCGTGTCCAGGGCGGCGAAGTCCGCCGAGCCAGCCTCCACGCCGTACTGCCGGCCCGGGTAGGCGTACCCGCCGGCGTAGGACGGCGCCCACATCATGGCTGAACCCGGCGCACCGGCGTGGACCGCGTCCGCCACCCGGGTGAAGGCCGCCTTGTATTCGAGCGGCTGCTGCGCCCAGGGGAACCAGAAGCCGTTCATCTCGTGCCCGAAGCGGACAATCGCGGGAACGCCGCCGGCGTTGATGCCGGACAGGTCCTGTGCCAGCGTGGCGGCAACCTCCGGCGTGACGGATCCGAGGTCCCGGTTCGGTTCGAGGGTGAGCAACAGGATGCGCCCGTCCGCCCGGACCTTCGCGGCGGTGTCCTTGAGCCGGTCCCGGTCCTGGTCACCGTAGGGAAAGTCGAGGTAGGACACGGCCACGGCCGGTTTATGGCCAAGTTCCGCTGCATAGGTGGACAGCGGTTTGGTGTCCAGGTCCGAGTTGATGCCGAAAAGGACGCCCGACGCCGGCGCGAGGGTTTTCCCGTCCGTCACCGGGCAGGAGGAAAGGTCTGCCGGGGCGGCAGTGGTTGCCGGCGTTTCCCCGGCGGGGCGGTCCCGGTTGGCCAGCCCGCTGGAGATGCCGGCCGCGCCGATGCCTGCAGCGACCAGCACCACCGCCACGGGGAGCGCCCAGTCCCTGGCGCGGCTGAAAAACCTCCGGCTCCGGGTGCTTTCCCGCTCGGTGGACGGATCGTCGGACATGGCGGGGCTCCCTGCTGGCCTGCGGTTTTGTTCCATCCTAAGGTCAGCAGCTGGTAAGGCAGGGGCTGGCTACCGCTCCCCCGCGGACCGGAGTTCGCCCGCCAGGAAGTCCAGCGCGGCCTTGCCTTCGGGCAGCCCGGCCGTGTGGTTCAGGTGCCCGTGCACTCCGCCCTCGGCGAGGAAGTAGGTCACGGGGACTTTGGCCTGTTCCAGGCTGGCGGCGAAGAGCTCGGCGGACCCTCGGGCGTCGTCGTACTCGCAGGCAAGAAGGGCCGTTGGCGGGAGTCCTGCAGGGTCCGCGTACCCGGGCATCGCGTAGGACGGCGCCATGCTGACCGGGCCGCCCACGTAGTTCTCGGCCGTCCGGATGCAGTCCTCCAGGGTGAACCGCAGGTGCCGGGGCAGGCCCGCCATGACCTCCTCGTCCAAGCCGGCGGCCGGCGGCGGGAGTTCGGCGTGCAGGAAGGGGTAGGCCAGCAGGAGCTTGGCGGGCAGCGGCTTGCCGGCATCGATCAGGTAGAGCGCGGCGCCCACGGCCAGGTTGCCGCCCGCGCCGGCGCCGCCCAGGCACAGCAGCTCCGGGTCCAGCCCCAGCGAGATGGCGTTCTCGCGGGCCCAGAACCAGCCGGCCAGGGCGTCATCGTGCGGGATGGGGTAGGACACGCCGTCGCGCGCCAGCCGGTAATCCACGGACAGCACCGGTGTCCCCAAATCCGCCAGCACCCGGGCCAGGTAGTCCGATTCGGGGATGTCCACGCTGCCGCTGACGAAGCCGCCGCCGTGCAGCCACACCAGGGCCGGGGTGTCCGTCCCGGTGGCTTCGCCGTAGATCCGGATGGCCACGGGACCGTGCCGCCCGTCGGCTGTCACCGTGCGGATGGGAACGTCGGGGCCAGGCGACCGCTCGGCGTCCTCGTTCAGGAACCTGGGGCCTTCCGGCGAGGCAAGGTATTCGGCAAACCCGGCGGCCGGGGCTCCGGGCAGCTGCCGGGCTGCCTGCCGGGCTGTTTCGCGGGGCGTCATGGTGTTCCCAGCTTCCGGGAGAAGTAGCCGACGGCGAGGGCCAGGATGGCGTCCATCTGGTCCTCGGCGCCGAAAAAGCAGTGGTCGGCGTCTTTGATGGTGACCACCTCGTGTTCCACGCCGGCCTCCGCGAGCGCGGCTGCCAGCAGGTCAGTCTGGGAATGCGGAACCAATCCGTCGCTGTCGCCGTGGACCAGCAGGAAAGGCGCGGCGCCGGCCGTCACGTAGCTGACGGGGCTGGCCGCTGCCAGCAGGTCCGGGGCGTCCGAGCCGCCCACCAGCATGTATTCCGGCTGCAGCGTCATGCCGGGTGGAACCGCCGCGGTGAGCGCGGGCGGGAACAGGCCCTCCGGGACCTGCATGGGCGGGATGTCCGCCAGGGAGGACACGCCGTAGAAGTCGACGACGGCGCTGACGCCGGTGGGGTGCCCCTGCGCGCCGAGGCCGCCATTCATTTCGGGGCGGTTGCCGGTGAGCCCCAGCAGCGCAACAAGGTGCCCGCCGGCGGACTCGCCCCAGGCGCCGAACCTGTCCGGATCGATATTCAGGTGGGCGGAAAACTCGCGGAGGTAGCGCAAAGCGGCCTTCAGGTCGTGGAGCTGGGCCGGGAACGGCGCCTCCAGCGAATGCCGGTAGTCCGCTGTGGCGCAGGCGATGCCGGCCTCGTTCAGGAGCCTGAAGACCGAATCCGGCGCGAAGGTGGGCGGCAGTTCACGCCGGTCCCCCAGCTGGAAGGCGCCGCCGTGCACCCACAGCACCAGCGGCGTCGGGCCGGATGCCTGGCGTGGCAGCCAGATGTCCAATTTGAGGGGGCGGAAGCCGATGGCGCGCGCATAGGTGACCTCGCGGTGCACGGACGACGTGTCCGAGACGGCCTCCGGAGTGCCGGGTGCGTCGTACAAGGGGAACGGCGGGACGTCCCTGTTTCCCGGCCGGGAAACGTCAGGGCGGGAAGGGTCAAGTACGTCGGTAGCGCGGTCCACTGTCATAGTGTGCTCCTCATCAGCTCGGGGTGTGCGGTGTCCCCGCCGGTGGCGGCGGCGAAAGTATGGTGTCCGGGCCCCACGACGGCGGCAGGCTCCCCGGGCAGCAGCACCTCGGCGGTGGTGCCGGAGGGGATGTCCGCGGTGAGCGTCAGCACGCCGTCGTCCGTCATTCCACCCGGCGCCCAAGCACTCTTCGACAGGGTCCAGGCCACGGTGATCTGGCCGTGCGGCCCGTGGTGGGAGGTGGCGGCGGAGGTGATGCCGGCACCGGGGCGCGGTTCGATGACGACCCGGTTCCAGCCGGCGCTGCCGGGGGCCTGCCGCAGCCCGGCGGTGTAGCGGTGCAGGAAGGAGACCACGGCGCCCTTGCTGTAGTGGTTCAGCGACTGGTGCGCCGTGCCGGCGGCGTCGATGCCGTTCCACAGTTCCCAGACCGTGGTGGCGCCGCGGTCCACCATGGCCAGCCAGGACGGCTCCGAGTCCTGCATCAGCAGTTCATAGGCAAGGCCCAGGTGGCCGTTGCCGGCCAGGACCGGGAGCAGGTACGGGGTGGCCAGGAAGCCGGTGCCCAGGTGGGTGCCGGCTTCGCGGATCAGTTCCACCAGCTGTGCGGTGACGGTGGGGCGGTGTTCCGGGCTAACCAGGCCGAACGCCAGTGCCCGGACGCAGTTGGCCTGGCTGGCTACGGTGACCCGGCCGGACGCGTCAAGGTATTCCGTTGCCCAGGCGTCCCGGATGTCGTCCGAGAGTTCGGCGAGGTGGGCTGCTTCCTCCGCCAACCCCAGCACCCCGGCGATGCGGGCCATCAGGTCCGTGGTGTGCCGGTAGTAGGCGGTAGCCACGATGCCGTTGTCCGCGGTGCGGGCGGCGAACAGGTCCGGCTCGGGCCCGTCCGGTTCCATCCATTCGCCGAAGTGGAAGCCGGTGTCCCACAGGAACTTCTCGTGGGCGGCAGGGACAGGCGCCTGCGCCGAGCGTCGGGTGTGCCGCTGCGTTGCGGCGGTGGTCCGGACGAAGCCCAGCCACCGGTTCATGGCCGCCCAGTTTTCAGCGAGGATCGAGGCGTCCCCGGTGGCCAGGTAGATTTCCCAGGGCACCATGACGATCGCGTCGCCCCAGCCGGAGGAACCGTTGGTGAAGCCCATGAATTCGGCCGAGGTGACGGCAGGGCCGGGCGACGGCGAGATGTTGGCGATGACCCCGTTGCCCCACTGGTCGGCGCGGACGTCCCGCAGCCATTTGCGGGTGAACCCGGTGACGTCATACAGGTACGCGGCGGTGGGGACGAACAGCTGCCAGTCCCCGGTCCAGCCCGCCTTTTCGCGCTGCGGGCAGTCGGTGGGGACCTCGCAGGAGTTGCCCAGGAAGCTCCACTCCACAATTTCGTGGAGCTTGTTCAGCCGCCCGTCGCTGCAGTGGAACGAGCCGATGCGCTCCAGGTCGGTCCGCACCAGGCAGGCAGTGATGTCCCCCTGGTGAAGGTCCGCGGTGAGGCCCTGGACCGAGACGAACTGGAATCCGTGCGTGGTGTGCCGGGGCTCAAAGACTTCGCCCGCGGCGCCGGAGGCGGTCACGGTGTCCACCTGCCCGGCGTCCCGGAAGGCCCCGGGCGCGCGGAAGTCGTGCGGGCGCAGGTGGTCCCGGGTGACCTCGCCATCCGGACCGAGTACTTCGCCGTACTCGAGGGTGACGGTTTCGCCCGGCGCGCCAAGTGCAGCCAAGCGGATCCAGCCGTGGATGTTCTGGCCGAAGTCCACCACCTGGTGTCCGCTGGGCAGCCGCGTGATGGACACCGGCGCCAGCTCCGCCGTCACCCGCGTGGGCGGGGCGAGGGGCCCGGTGAGTGCGTCGAAGCTGCCGGAACGCACGACGGCGGCCCGCGGCGGCGCTGGCAGAAGACCTGGTGCGCGCGCACCTTTCCCACGGTCGCCTGCCCGGGGTGACTCGCCGCCGTCGGCCGCCCGGAAATCAACATGCTGCCCCGCCATGAGGTCCGCGCTGGTGACTTCCGTGGCGGACGCCAGCCACGAAGCGTCGGTGCCGATGACCAGCCGTCCCGCCCCGGACTCCAGCTCAAGCTCAAGCTGGGCGAGGAATGCCGTGTGCGTGCCGTACATGTCGGCGTCGCGCGTGTACCCGAAGGTACCGCGGTACCAGCCGTCGGTGAGGACGGCGCGGAGGCTGTTGAGGCCCGCGGCGAGCAGGGCGGTGACGTCGTAGGCCTGGACCTGGAGGGTGGTGTTGTAGCTGGTGGAGCCGGGAGTGAGCTGCTGGTCGCCCACGCGTTGGCCGTTGATGAAGAGTTCGTAGATGCCGTGGGCGGTGGCGTAGGTGCGGGCCCTCTCCGGGGCCGCCGGCAGCGTGAAGGTCCTGGTGAGTGCGTAACCCGGGCGCTCGCCTGGTTCGTTGACCGCCTCCTCACCGGGGCCGATCCACTGCGCCGTCCAGTCCGAGGGGTGCAGGAGGCCCAGTTCCACAGGCATGGGTTGGGACCAATCACTGGCGGTTTCCGTGCCGCCGGCGGTGACGTCCCAGGTGCGCACCCGCCACTCGAACCGGCTGCGGGAATCCAGGGCCGGTCCGCTGTAGGCGATGCCGCTGGACTCCGCGGACGCGATCCGTCCGGTGTCCCAGCCGTTCGAGGCTGTGATCCGGTACGCGGTCTGACCCGTGGTTCCGGCGGGCGGCGTCCAGCTGAGGCGGGGCTCCCGGACGGCCAGGCCCATGGCTTCGCTCAGGTGTTCGGCCCGGAGCCGGGTGGGGGCTGACATGCGGCAGGACTCCTGGAGGTGGTGGTGCTGGGAATTCAAGCTTGGTTGGCTGTGCCTTGCCCTCATAGGCGGCTTTCAATGGTTGGAATAGTATTGTGGTTCAGCTCACGGTGCCGCTGTGGGCCGTAGCTCTGCCAACGGCGCTAGGAACCACTGCCATGACCCTCACTCCGGACACGGATACCCCCAACGCCGCGCCTGCCCGCGGCAAACGGCCCAAGCAGGGCGAACCCGTCATTGACCGGGCGCTGAGCCTGCTGGCCGTCTTTTCGGACCGCCGCCGGGCGCTGACCCTCTCGGAGCTCGCCCGCCACGCGGACATGCCCGCGCCCACCGCGCTGCGCCTGATCTCCCGGCTGGTGGCGTGGGGTGCCCTGGAGAGGCTCGACGACGGCCGCTACGTCGTGGGGGTCAGGCTCTGGGAGGTGGCATCCCTGTCACCGCGCGGGCACGGCGTGCGCGAGATCGCGCTGCCGTACCTCGAGGACCTTTTCGAGGTCACGCGCCACCACGTCCTGCTGGCCGTGCGGGACAACGAGCAGGCGGTGCTGATCGAGCGGCTCTCGTCCAAGGACGCCACCGAGGTCGCGTACCGGGTGGGCGGCCGGGCGCCGCTGCGGTCCACCGCCGTGGGGCTGGTGCTGCTGGCGGGCGCGGACCAGCAGTTCCAGGAGGCCATCATGGCCAAACCGCCGGAGAAGGAACCGGGTGTGGCGGAGATGCCCGAGGGGCAGCTGCGGCGGACCCTCTCCGACGTGCGCCGCACCGGAATCGCCATGATCCGGCGCAGCCACCCGTCCATGACGGTGTCCGTGGCGTCGCCGGTCTTCGATGCGCAGGGTTCGGTGGTGGCTGCCCTGTCCATCGTGGTTCCGGACGGCTCCACGCCACCGAACGTGTTGGCGCCGGCGGTCCGTGCCGCCGCCCGCGCCGTGTCCAGGAACCTGGGGCACCAGGCAACGGTCAGCGCGGACGTGCGGACGCACTCGCGGGGGTAGCCGCCTAGCCCGCCGTGGCCGGGGCCTTCCGGGCAAACGTGCGGGCCGCCCGTGAACCCGCGGCGGCGCTGGCCCCGATGGTGATCAGGGCGCCCAGGATCAACGCCGAGGCTTCGCCCGGCTCCAGCAGGTTCAGCTGGGTGCCGATGGCGGCGGCAGCAACCGGCACGCCCAGCTGGGATGCCGAGAGCACCGCGAGTGGCAGCGGCTGGCCGAGCAGGCGCAGGCTGCCGTGGACCACCAGGGTTCCTGCTCCGAGGCAGAGCCCGAGGAGGACCATTCCGGGGGTGCCGGCGAGGGCCCGCAGGTCCAGCGATGCGCCCAGCCAGACGAAGAACACGGGCCCGAGGAAGCCGTCGCTCACTGCGAAGAGCTGATGCGCCAGCCGCCGGGGTTCACCCACGGCCGCCACCACCAGGCCAAAGGAGAATCCGGCCAGCATCACGGACACATGACCTGCTACGGCCAAACCTGAGAGGGCGAAGAGCAGGGCCAGCTGGATCCGGAGTTCAAGGGCGAACTTCCGGTCCTCGGACACGTCATGCACCCGCCCGCGGGTGCCGCTGAGCTCCAGCCAGCGGAGCACGAAGAACAACGCCACCGAACAGGCCGCGACGGCGGCCGCCCCCACCGCCGCCCGCGCAGCGTTGGGCGGGTCCACGGCGAGCGGCAGCGCCACGATGCAGGCGATGTCTGCCACGGCGACCTGTGCCGTGGTGGTGAGGACCTTTGGACCGGCCAGCCGCAGGGAATCAATGATCGGCAGGACGAGGGCCGCCGACGACGACGCGAGCAGGACGATGTAGAGCGGAGCGTGGCCGGTGCCGAAGACGAAGGCAATGGCGGTTCCGACTCCGGCCGCGAGCGCTGCGGCGATGGCCGCCCGGAGCGCGCCGCCGGCCAGGGCAGGGCGGATGGCCCGGTCCCGCACCGGCACGTGCGTGCCTGCCACGAACATGATGAGGGCGAACCCCACGTCCGCCACGAACGTGAACGTCGGGTCGGAGGAATCCACCAGGCCCAGGCCGGTGCGCCCAACGGCGATGCCGGCCAGCAGCTGCCCCAGCACCATGGGCAGGTGCCATTTCCGCGGGAATGCCAGCAGTGGTCCGAGGAGTGCGACGGCAGCGATCAGCGAAAGCTGGAAGAACGACACGGTCCTCCTTCCGCCGGCGCGCCCGGACCCCCATCCGCTCCCGGTACCGGCTACGCCAGTGGGCCCTTGGGATTCGCCAGCGGCGCGGATGGTGCGCTCACAGTACCCACGCCGCTTCAGGCGGTCAACGGCGTGGGTCCTGTGGGCCGATCAGGAGGCAGACCGGGTATCGAACGCGGCCGCTGATTCACGCAGCAGCCGGGCAACGGTATCCAGCGGGGTGCTGGCCGGCCGGCGCCCCGCGAACCGCCGCAGGACGATGCGCCGGGTTCCCAGCCCGGGAACGTCCAGGACTTCCACGCCGTCCTGGACCACCCCGGCCAGGGCCAGGGTGGGGACGATCGCCGCCCCTTCGCCCGCGGCGACAAGCGCGAGCGCCGTCAGGGTTTCCTGGTACTGGTGAACCGTTTCGATGTGGGCGCCCGTCGAGTGGCGGAGCCGTCCGATCACGGCGGCGTTGGCTGCTGATTGCTCGACGCCCAGCCACGGAAGCGGGAGCCGGCCAAGGTCCACGTTTTCGGTGGTCAGCAGCGCCCCGGTGGGGACCACCAGTTTCCATGGTTCGTCCAGGAGCGGCTCCTCGATCATCCCGGCCGCGAGTGTGCGCTGCTCCGCCGTGGTCGAGTCCAGCTCCACCACCACGGCATCGAGCTGGCGTTGGCGGAGCAGCCGCATCAGGTCGGGATAGTCGTCCTCCACGATCCGGATCTGCAGCTGGGGGAACTGGTTCCGCCATTCGGGGAGCCTCGGGATCACCACTGACCGCACGAAGCTGGTGAACCCGCCGATGCGCACTACCCCTTCGATGGTGGCTCCGCTTTCCATCCGTGCGCGCGCCACGGTGAGGGCGCGCTCGATCTCTTCGCCCGCCTCTGCCATCGCCAGGCCGGCGGGTGTCAGCACCGAACCCTTCGGCGTCCGCAGCAGCAGCGCCTGCCCCGTTTCGTGCTCCAGTTTGCTCAGTTGCTGGGACACCGCAGAGGGCGTGATCCTCAGCTCATCGGCCGCCGCGAGGACACCGCCCGTCCGGGCAACGGCCAGCAGCACCAGCAAGCGGCGCGGGTCGAGATTCAAGTTAAGCCGTTCTAAACCTGGTCTTCAGAAGAATGCAATTGAACTACACCTCCTCCGGCCCCGACAATTGCCGTTAGGTAACGATTTCAGAAAGGACACCATGGAACCGCTATGGGAAATTGCCGGTTGGGCCGGCGCCGTCGCCATCCTCAGTGCATATCTGAGCGTATCCATGGGGTGGCTGAAGGCCGGCAAGGCTTTCCAGACCGCGAACCTCGTGGGCGCGTCCGCATTCATCATCAACGGCGCCTTCCACGGCGCGTGGCCTTCCGTGGCCACGAACGTTGCCTGGTGCCTCATTTCCGCCGTGGCGCTTCTTCGCATGCGCGCCGCCGGCGGCTCTGCCGGCAGTGACGCTCCCGCGGTGCAGCTGCCCGGCGTCCCGGACACCACCGGCCAGCTCGCCGTCATCGAGCCGCGCATCAGTGGACCGCACCCCGTTGAGGCGCGAGGGGTTGAAGCCTATGCGGCCGAGTCCTATGCCGCTCAGCCCCACATCGTTGAGCCATACACTGCTGAGCCTTACGCGGCATGCACGGCATCCGCCGTCGCACCCGCACGGCAGGGTGCCGTCGCCATCTAGCGGTGGCCATCGGGCGCCGTGCTGAAGCGGTCAGTCTTCGCCGCGGTAGGACACCCGGCGGACCAGGACCTCACCGTCAGCGGCGTAGACGCCGAACGCCCTCCCGGTGAAGGCCTTGGCAGTCTCGAAGGCCCAATGCCGCCCGTCGAGCTCGGCCAGCAGCACCTCCTCCGGGCTCCCGCCAGCCCGGGCGGAACGGGCGGTAAGGCGGATCCTGTCGCCACCCACGGCACCGGCGCTGAAGTCCGACGGCGGCGGGCTGGCCACGATGGCCAGCTCCACGTCGCCGGACGGGACCGTCGCCTCCCACGTCCGGTCAAAGCCGGCGACGACGGCACGCGCGGTGATCCTGACGCCGTCGCAGTCCTGGCCCTGCCCTTGGCAGGCTTCGATGCCGAACCAGTTGTCCTCGGCGTTCCGAACGGCCACGCCCCCGCTGCCCGTGGCCACGCTGAGCACGGCCCGGAATTCCATGCCGAGGTGGCGCTGGCGCTGGGCGAGGAAACAGGGCCGGGGCGAACCCATGGTGCTCCCGTCGCCGGCGATCAGGAGGCCCTTGGACGTCGGCGCCGTGAATTCGGCGGGCATCCTGCGGACCGCGATCCAGGCGGGGTGGTCCGGGCCTGCACCGTGGGTGAAGTCGTACTCCACCTGTTCCGGCCGCGTCGCGCCCACAACGGGCAGCTGAGCGTGAGGCCACCCGTCTTTCCACTCCACACCGGTGAGGAAGGCCTCCCGGCCCAAGGGTGAAAATGCCTGGGTGAGCCCTACCGGACGGACGCCCAGCAGGACCATGGCCGTTCCGCCGTCGGGCAGCTCCACCAGGTCCGCGTGCCCGGTGTTCTGGACTGGCGATCCAGTGCCGGCCGCGGTGAGGACGGGGTTGTGCGGCGCTGACTCGAAGGGCCCGTCCGGGCGGCGTGACCGTGCCACGGTGACGGCGTGGCCCCTGTCCGTCCCACCCTCCGCAGCGATCAGGTACCACCAGCCGCCGCGGTGGTAGAGGTGCGGCCCTTCCGGCGAATACAGGCCGCTGCCGGGCCATAGCGCGCGGGGCTGCTCAAGCGCTTCTCCGGTTGCGAGATCCACCCGCACCTGCTGGATCGCGTCGGGATGGCGGGCGAAGGTGACATAAGCGGTGCCGTCTGCACCCCACGCGAGGTCCGGGTCGATGCCGTCCACCGCCTCGATGGCGGTGCCATCGCTCCAGGGACCGGCGGGGTCGGTGGCCGTGAACACCACGCAGCCCCGGCCGCCGAGGAAGACGGACACGATCAGGTAGAAGACGCCGTCACGGTAGCGGAGGGTGGGCGCCCAGACGCCTCCGGGTGTGGGGACGTTGGCGAGCCGGACCTGCTCCTCGCGGGTGGCCACGTGCCCC
Organism: Pseudarthrobacter sp. 1G09; assembly: GCF_050038305.1. Classification (NCBI taxonomy): domain Bacteria; kingdom Bacillati; phylum Actinomycetota; class Actinomycetes; order Micrococcales; family Micrococcaceae; genus Pseudarthrobacter; species Pseudarthrobacter sp. 1G09. The sequence continues at coordinate 580,147 of NZ_CP188306.1, read as the reverse complement.
ACCAGCTCCCAGTCCCCAAGGTCCTTGCTGTGATAGATCGGCAGGCCCGGCAGGTATTCAAAGGAGGACGTGGCCAGGTAGTAGCCGTCCGGGGTGCTGACGATGCTGGGATCGGGGTTAAATCCGGACAGGATGGGGTTGGTCTGCATCCAGCCATCCTGCTGCCTGCAGCCACGTCACGGCCGGGCCGGTTTCACCCTTTGGAAGGCATTCTGGCGGAACGTCCGGGCCGGCGAGCTGCCCGCCCGCTACACGAAGCTGCCAGCACTGAGCTCGAGGTCCTCTCCCCTGGCCAGTTCAACGCTGATGCGCCGCCCGTCCCACACGATGTCCCGCCCCACGTCCGCGGGCGAACGGAGCACGGCGCTCCCCAGGACCCCGCCGGACCACCGAAGGTCCACGACTATGCCGCCCACGGCGCGCAGCCCCCTGACCGATCCGTCGCCCCACGCGGCCGGCAGTGCCGGGAGGAGCCGGATGGCGGCGGCGTCCGACTGCACCAGCATCTCCGCGATGCCGGCCGTCGTTCCGAAGTTGGCGTCGATCTGGAAGGGCGGGTGCGCGGTGAACAGGTTGGGGTAAACCCCGCCGCGTTCGGCCAGCCCGTCCCCGGCCACGCGCAAAGCGAGGTGCAGGCTCTCCTCCGCTTTGCCGGCGTCGCCCAGATGAGCCCACAGTCCGAGCCTCCAGGCCATGGCCCAGCCCGTCGATTCCGGGCCACGGAGTTCCAGCGTCCGTGCTGCCGCGGCAGCCAGTTCCGGAGTGGCCTGCGGGCTCCATTCCTGCAGCGGGAACAGCCCCGCCAAATGAGAGGTGTGGCGGTGTTCCGGCTCGTGTTCGGTGGCTGGGAAGGACCATTCGAGGACTTCACCGCGGCTGCCGATGGCGGGTTGCGGAAGCGCCGCCACCTTCCGGGCGAGGTCATCGAGCCACGGCACCGGGGAACCGAGCGCTGCCGCCGCCTGCCGTACCGAGGCGCACAGCGCCCTGAGCAGGGAAACGTCCATGGTGGCGGACCTGCCCACCGCCGCTGGGCCGCCGTCGTCCGCGACAAAGCGGTTTTCGGGAGAGGTCGACGGCGACGTGTGAGTTCCGCTGTCAGCTTCGCCGATGATCCAGTCCAGTGCGAAGAGGGCCGCGCCTTCGAGAGCGGGCCACGCCGCTTGGAGGCGCGCGAGGTCCCCCGTGTAGGAGTAGTTCCGCCACACGGCGTCTGCCAGCCACGTTCCGCCCATCGCCCAACTGGCCCACATCGCGTTGCCCTTGCCGGCTCCCACCGCGAACGGGTGGCCCCAGGGGTCGGTGTTGTGGTGGGCCGCCCAGCCGCGGGCACCGTACAGGCCTGCCGCCGCGGTCCCGGTGCGGGCGAGGGTATCCACCAGCCGGAGCAGCGGTTCGTGGCATTCCGCGAGGTTGGTTGTGAGGGCGGGCCAGTAGTTCATCTGGGTGTTGATGTTGATGGTGTAGTTGCTGCTCCAGGGCGGCTGAAGCTGCTCGTTCCAGATGCCCTGGAGGTTGGCCGGGAACCCGCCCTCCCGCGAGGAGGCGATCAGCAGGTACCGGCCGTAGTGGAACAGCAGCGCCATCAGGGCAGAGTCGGACCTATCCGTTTCAAAGGCGCGGATGCGCTCGTCGGTTGGCTTCCCTGCGGCGGCCGCCGAGCCGCCGCCGAGCTCCAGGGATACGCGGCTGTAGAGCCCGGCGTGGTCGGCGAGGTGGCGCTCCATGGCCGGCTCAAAGGCTTCTTCCTTCAGTACCCCCGCGATCCGTGCGCTGAGGAGCCTTGCCAGCGCATCGGCGTCGTCCGCGGTGTTGGCATGGCGGGCAGAAGGGTGGTTGAGCACGGTGCCCGTCGCCAGAACGATCCGGACAAATGTGGCGCCCCGGATGCCCAGGACTCCGTCCGCAAAGCCGGCGTCGCCGTCCGTGACAATGCCGGCGTGTACCGCTCCGGCGCGGGAATCCGGACCATAAACGACCGGTTCGGCAGCCTGCTCATGGGACGGCGCGACGTCAGCGGGAAGCAGCACGCCCAGCCGGAGCTCCGTTCCCCAGTCCTGTGTGACGGCGTCCATGCCCCGTGCGGTGATTTTGTCCGGCGAGATCCCGATCCGCAGGTCGGCGGGCGCACCGAACGCGATGTCGTGCACGATCACGGCGTCGGGGTGGGAGGCGAACGTCCGGTGGCGCGCCTCGGCACCGTCCAGGAGGTAGCGGTGCCCGGCGACACCGGTTCGCAGATCGAGGCACCGGGTGGGGCCCTCTGCCGGGGCAACGGTGCCGGCAGCTTCGACGGACAGTACGGCGAACGGAAGGTACGCCTGCGAATGAGTGCTTTGGAAGTCCATCAGCAGGTCTTCCGCCCGCCGGACGTCACCGGCGTCGATGGCATCGCGGACGGCCTGGAGCGTTGCCGCCCCCTCGGCCGGGTCCAAAAGCGGCGCGGACCGGTCCGTGGGGCCGGACCAGGCCGAGCCCTCGTTGAGCTGGATGCGCTCGCCGCCGGCCAGGCCGCGCAGCGTGGCACCGGCGAGTCCGTTGCCCACCGGCAGCGACTCGACGAACTGTTCCGCCGGCCCGCGGTACCAGAGGACGTGGCCGGGATCGGCGCAGGGCAATTCGATGGCCAACGGATCCACCGCGGTGGCCTGCCGGCTCAGTACTGTCCCTTGATCACGAAGTAGGAGCCGCGGATGGTGCCCGCGAGCTTGGATTTCTGGCGCGCAAACTTGAAGCTGGACGCCAGTTCCTCCGGCACCTCCATGCCGTCGGACAGCTTGAATCCCACCGCCCGCTTGCCGCCCTCCTCGATGCCATACATCACGTTGATGGACAGCCCGGACTCGTAGAACACGTACGCCATCCGCAGCCCGTCCACCTCGAAGGAAGACACTTCAAGCGGCTTTGAGGCAATCACCAGGTTCCGCTCAGTGGCGAGGATGTTGTGGATGTACGCGAGCGTCTCCGGATCCTCTTCGGCGGGGGTGACGGTGAAGTCGTGGTCGTACTTGTTCTTGTAATAGCGTGCCTCGTTGGCACGCAGCCCGGCCAGGGCGTCCACTACCGGCGATGATTCCAGGCCAACGGTGGACACGTTCTTGAAATCCACGGTGTACGGCATGAGTCCTCCTGGGTTTTGGTCCTGTGGCACATCGTTGCAGATCAGCGGCTGCCGCGCATTCACACCTGTGGTTTGCGGGCAACCACGGTGTAGGTGCAGGGGACGAGGTCCCGTTCGGCGTCCGGCCACGCGTAGCCGTCCGGAACGTCCACCATGCGGGGCGAGAACTTCCACGGCAGGGTGGTGCCTTCGTCGAGGCGGAGGATCTGCAGCCCGGCGCCGATGAGGGAGTTGAGGATGTCGGACAGTGGATGCGCCCACTGGTAGGTGCGGGAATGGGCCACCTTTCCGTCGCCCACGTAGGTGGACTCCTCGTCCCACACCTGGGCTTCGCCGCGGTTGAAGTACGGGTAGCGGAGCTGCAGCCCCTTGGCGTCCTCATCCACGGCATAGAGGGCAGGATGGCCGTCGCGGATGTAGAAGGTGCCGCCGGGTTTGAGGAGCGCTGCCACCTAGGAGGCCCACTGCGCCAGGTCCGGGAGCCAGGTGATGGTTCCGATGCTCGTGTAGACGACGTCGAAGTCGCCGGAAACGGCCAACCTCGCCTGCAGGACATCCGCCTCCACCCACGCCACGTTCAGGCCCAGCCGTTCCGCCAGGCCGGCAGCGGAGGCGAGGGCGGCCGGCGAGAAGTCCAGGCCGGTGACCCGGGCACCCGCACGGGCCAGCGACACAGTGTCCGCCCCGATGTGGCACTGCAGGTGGCACACGTCCAGGCCGGCAACAGTCCCCTCCGCTACGAAGGGCGCCAGCGCTTCCAGGTCGGTGCGCACCATGGGGGTCAGGTAGCCGGGATCATCCAGCGCGCCGAGTCCGTAGGCTTCCTCGTGCAGGGGCACCCGGTCTTCCCAGTTGTCCCGGTTGGTGGCGCGTGCGGTCTCCCAGTCGACCGTGATCGGGCTGTCGCTCATTCCGGCAGCCTACAGCGTTGTACAGCCGCAGGTGCCGGAAAACACTCCTCCGGTACCCGCGGCCGGAAATTACCTCACCAGCACGCCAACCTGGGCTTCGAAGCGGTGCGTTCCGCCCGTGACGCCGTGCCGCGCACCATCCGGAAGGACGACGTCGGCCGCCACCCCGTCGGGAACGGTCGCCTCAAGCCGGAACTCGCCGCCCTCGAGCGTCCAGGCTGCGCGGACCTCGCCGTGCGGAGTCTTCAGGGACGTCTTGGCCCAGCTGATCCCCTCCCCCGGCTGCGGCTGGATGAGCACGCGGGCGTAGCCGGGTTCCAGCGGGCGGATGCCGCCGATGGCCTTGTGCATCCAGTCCGCCACGGCGCCCAGGGCGTAGTGGTTGAAGCTGGTCATTTCGCCGGGGTTGATGGTGCCGTCCGGGAGCATGGAGTCCCAGCGTTCCCAGACAGTGGTTGCGCCCATGGTCACCGGGTACAGCCAGGACGGGCAGCCCTCCTCCAGCAGCAGCCGGTACGCCTCGTCCACGTGCCCGGTGTCCGTCAGTGCGTGGGTGATGAACGGGGTTCCCGCGAAGCCGGTGGACACCCGGTAGCCGTTGTCCCGGACCAGTTCGGCCAGGCGGTTGCCGGCGAACTCCCGCAGCTCCGGGGTCAGCAGGACGTCGAAGGCGATGGCCAGCGCGTAGACGGTGGTGCAGTCGCTGGAGATGGTGCCGTCGTCCGCTACGTAGTGCCCGGCGAAGGCGTTCCTCACCCGGGCGGCGAGCGCCTCGAAGGAGGCCTCGTCGTCGTGCTTCCCCAGCAGCCCTGCGGCCTGGGCTGTGAGCATTGCGGTCCGGTACATGCAGGCGGTGGCCACGACGGCGGTGTCCGCCTTGGCTGCCCACGGCTGGTCCGGCGCGGCGTCGGGATCGAGCCAGTCACCGAACTGGAAGCCGGAGTCCCAGAGCCCGGCGGGCGAGAGCAGGCCTTCCACCCGGCGGGTGTGCGCAGCCATCGATTCGTACTGGTTCTCGAGGACGCTGAGGTCACCGTAGGCCTCCCACAGGGCCCAGGGCACCCAGACGGATGCCTCGCTCCACAGCGCGGAGGATTCCGGGGCCGGGAATTCAGCCGGCTGCGGGCAGTACTTCAGGACATCCGGCACGGTGATGGGGACCAGACCGTCCTGTGCCTTCTGCTCCGCTGCGAGGTCCAGCAGCCAGTCCTGCAGGAAGCCCTTGACGTCGTAGAGGTAGGCGGCGGTGGGCGCGAACACGGCGATATCGCCGGTCCAGCCGAGCCGTTCGTCGCGCTGCGGGCAGTCCGTGGGCAGGTCAAGGAAGTTGCCGCGCAGGCCCCAGACGATGTTGCGGTGCAGCTGGTTTACGAGTTCGTTGGAGCACTCAAAGGTGCCGGTGCGCTCCAGGTCGGAGTGGACCACCACCGCTTCGAGGTCGCCTACCGTCAGGTCCCCGGGCCAGCCGGTGACCTCGGCGTAGCGGAAGCCGTGGAAGGTCTTGGTGGGCTCGAAGGAGTCCGGGCCGCCGGAGAGGACAAACGTGTCCGCGGCCTTCGCTGTGCGCAGCGGCCGGACGCCCAGTTCGCCGTCCTCCAGCACTTCGGCATGCCTGATGGTGATGGCGTGGCCCGCTTCGCCCTGCACGGTGAACCGCAGCCAGCCCACCAGGTTCTGGCCGAAGTCCACCAGCGTCTTGCCAGTCGGTGAGGTGAAGACCTGGACGGGACGGACGGCGCCGGCACGCACCACGGGCGGGCCCACCGGCTCAACCAGCCGCCCGGTGTCGAACGCCACTTCGCGCACGCCGGTCCACCCGGTGCCGGGCACGAAGCCTGGCTCCGCCCAGCCCTGCTGGAGCCGGCGGGCGTCGATGGTTTGGCCGTCGTAAAGGTCGTTGAAGGTGGTGGCGGACGGGCCGGCCTGCCAGGACGCATCCGAAGCAACGGACTGGACGTGCCCGTCGGCGAACTCGATGTCCAGCTGGCCGAAGAAACCCAGCTCGCTGCCGTACAGGTTGGACATGCCGTGCCAGGCAAGCCGGCCGCGGTACCAGCCGTTGCCGAGCTCAACCCCGATCACGGTGGTGGGCCGGATGAGCGCGGTGACGTCGTAGCTGCGGTGGCGGAGGCGCCACTCGTAGGAGCTCCAGCCCGGGCTAAGCACATCCGGGCCCGCGGGGACGCCGTTGATGGACGCCTCGTAGACGCCAAAGGCGGTGGCCCGCAGCGTCGCCTTCATCACGGCGCCGTGGCCATCCTCAAGGGTGAACTCCTTGCGGAGCAGCGGGGCGCCGTCGAAGTCGTTCTCGGGCGTGATCATGGCGGCGAGCCAGGAAGCTGAAGTCATGGAGGAAGTGATCCGTTCTAGGTGTCATATCTGAGGTTTGGTAGGCGGCAGCGACAGGAGAGACAGCATCCTGCTAGAGCGGTATGACGTCCAGCGCCTTCGGCGCGATGATCTCGCCCTCGTAGCCGATGGCTTCCGCCGCGGGGGTTGCCATCGCCAGCCAGACAGCGGGCGGGTGTGCAACAGGCGTGTAGTGGCTGAAGACCAGCTTCTTGGCCTGTGCCGCATGCGCGACAGCCGGGAGGTCAAGGACGCTGGAGTGTGCTTCGAAGAGATGCTTCTTCAGCTCCTCACCACGGGGGTGGGGAAGTCCGGCTGCAATGCGCTCGATGGCGCTGTTGTCCTGCGTTTCGTGGACCAGCACATCGCATCCCGTGGAGATGGCGGCAAGATTGACATCATGGGCGGCAGTGTCACCCGAAAAGACCACCACCCTGCCTGTTCCCTTAACCGAAAACCGGTAAGCATAGGCATCCGCCACTTCCGGGCCATGGAACACCCGGGTGGCGTCAACACGTACATTGTCGTCTTCCATGACAGGTACGATCCCGCCGTCCAGGGGGACCTCCACGTCATGCCCAGCTGGTGCCGTGAAATCTCCGAAGCCACCGCCGGCTTGAAAGAGGGCGATCTCGTCCTCAAAGCCGGCCAGGAGATTGGTTGCCTTTTGCTTAGCCCCCGGCGGCCCCCAGATGTCCACGGGCGGCAGGGGCGGCCGCGCTGTCCAGCCGTGCAGAAGGAGTCCGGGGAGCCCGGAGGTGTGGTCAAGATGATGATGCGTGATGAAAATGCCCCGGATCCCGGCAAATCCCAATCCCGCATTGAGCAGCTGGCGGGATGTGTCCAGCCCGCAGTCAACCAAGTACACAGCGTCGTTGACCACCAGCGCCAAGGCAGGTTTGGCTTCGTCAGGGGCCAGGACGGGGCCGCCGTTGACCCCCAGCATGACAATCCGATCGCCTGTTCTATCCGGCTGCTGGTGCCGCTCTGTCATCGGGGCTCCCCTTCTGGGTTGAATGGTGTCTTGAGGTGATACAGGAAGCTGCACCTCCGGAAATGCCGGCGGCGATCCGCTCAGGCGTAGTGGCAGGCGACGTCCGCCGTACCCACGCGCCGCAGCGCCGGGCGTTCGGTGGCGCACAGTTCGGTGGCGAGGGGGCAGCGGAGCCGGAACGGGCAGCCGCCGGGACCGGGTACTGCGGCGGCGCCGGTGCGGACCCCGAGGGACTCGCGGGCTTCCCGCCGGGCAGCCTGCTCGGCGGGCCGGGGTACGGGTGAAGCAGCCACGAGGGCCTGGGTGAAGGGGTGCTGCGGGTTCTCGGTGACGGCCGCCGCCGGTCCGCTTTCCATGACCTGGCCGCGGTACAGCACCACCACCCGCTGTGCCAGGAACTGCACCACGGCGATGTCGTGGGCAATGAACAGGTAGCTCAGGCCGCGTTCGTCGCGGAGGTCGGCCAGGAGGTTGAGCACCTGTGCCTGGGTGGAGAGGTCAAGGGCGCTGACGGCTTCGTCGCAGACCACCAGCCGGGGGTCGCAGATCAGGGCGCGGGCCACGGAGATCCGCTGCCGCTGGCCGCCGGAGAACTGGCTGGGGTACCGGTCCACGGCTTCGCGCGGCAGCCCGACACGTTCCAGCATGTCCTCCGCCTTGGCGCGGGCCTCTGCCGCCGGCACGCCACGGAGGCGCAGCGGTTCCGCGAGGGACGTGCCCACGGTGTTCCGCGGGTTGAGGGAGGAGTTGGGGTCCTGGAAGACGGCCCGGAGTTCGCCTCCGAGGGCCCGGCGCTGGGCGGCGCCGGCCGAGGAGATGTCCTTGCCCTGGTAGCTGATGGACCCGCCGGAAACCTTCTGCAGGCCCAGGATGGCTTTGCCTATGGTGGACTTGCCGGAGCCGGACTCCCCCACCAGCCCCACGGTTTCGCCGGGGGCAATGCTGAAGCTGACATGGTCGACGGCGGCCGGCGCGGCGGCTGCCTTGCGCCCCCGGCCGTAGCGGACCACCAGGTCCTTGACCTCCAGCATGGGCGTGCCGTCGTGGGGAAGGGTGGAATCGGTGCGTTCCGTGACTGCGGTGCTCATGCCAGGTCCTTCTCGATGACGGCGGTGTGCTGGGAGGTGGCCGGGCTGACCGGGAGGAGGCGGGCGGCGGGCACGTCGGTGGCCAGCCAGTCCATGCCCTCGACCGCCAGCTGGTCCGCCTTGACGCAGCGCACCAGGCCCTCGCCAGCGCCGGAGGCCAGGAGCGGAACGGGGTCCGTGCAGGCGGAGCCGGCGAACTGGCACCTGGCGGCGAAGCGGCAGCCGGTGGGCCAGTCCTTGGGCTGGGGTACCTGGCCTTGAATCGTGGCCAGGCGTTCGGGCATGTTGTCCGCGTCGTTGGCGTGCGGGTCCGCGGCGAGGAGGGCCAGGGTGTAGGGATGGCGCGGGTTGTCCAGGATGGCGGCGGTGTTGCCGTTCTCCACCACCTGCCCGGCGTACATCACGGCTACCTGGTCGCAGATGTCTGCCACCACGCCGAGGTCATGGGTCACCATCACCACGGACATCCCGGTGTCCTTCACCAGGGCCCGGAGCAGGGAGAGGATTTCGGCCTGCACCGTGACGTCCAGGGCCGTGGTGGGTTCGTCCGCCACCAGCAGCCGGGGCTGCCCGGAGAGTGCAAGGGCGATGGCCACGCGCTGGGCCATGCCGCCGCTGATCTGGTGCGGATAGGTCTTGAGGATGCGCTGGGCGTCCACGATGCCCACCTTTTCCAGCAGGTTCCGGGCCTCCGTACGCGCCTCAGACTTGCCCATGCCGCGGAGCCGGCGGATGGCTGCCGTGAGCTGGTACCCCACGGTGAACATGGGATCCAGTGCCCGCATGGGCTCCTGGCTGATCAGCGCGATGTCGCGGCCGCGGATGCCTTCCATGTCTTTCTCCGTTGCGGCGGCGAGGTTCCTGCCGTTCCAGAGGATCTGCCCGCCACTGACGGAAACACCGGAGGGCAGCAGGCCCAGGAGGGACAGTGCGGTCATGGTCTTGCCGCAGCCGGACTCCCCCACCAGGCCAAGGACTGTGCCCTGCTCGACGTCGAAGGAGACATCGGTGACCAGCCTGACACCGTTGTCGACGCCGACGGAGAGGCTGCGGACGCTGAGTGTCCCTTCCGACGCAGCATCGTGAGAGGCGCCGTTCCTTGCGGCCTGGGCCTCTGATACCGGCGCGGCGGCAATCGCGGCGACGGCTTTGGCGCGCTGCCGGCGGGCCGCGGCGGAGGGCAGGTGCGGTGCGGCGGCGTTGGGTGCCTTGCCCAGGGCGTTGCCGATGGCGTTGGCGGACAGGACTGTCAGCGCCAGGACGGCGCCGGTGGGCACCATCATCCAGGGGGCGTCATAGACGTGCTGCGAGGCGCCCTGGATCATGCCGCCCCAGCTGGGCTGCGGGATGGGCGGCCCGAACCCGATGAACGCCAGCCCGGCCTGGATGAGCATGCCCACGGCGAAGATCAGCGCGGCCTGCACCACGATGGTATTGGCCAGCCCGGGCAGGACGTGGCGGAGGCTGATCCGCAGCGGGCTGACGCCGTCCACCTTGGCCGCATCCACGTAAAGCTGGGACTGCAGGGACTTGGCCTGGCCCAGGATCACCCGGTAGATGCCGGCGGACATCAGGATGCCCAGGATGGCCATGACCACCGGAATGTTGGTTCCGACGGCGCCGATGACGGCCAGGATGATCACGGTGCCCGGCAGGGACATCATGATTTCAGTGACCCTGCTGATCACGGCCTCAGTGCGTTCGCCGGTACCGGCGGCAAGCATGGCCAGGATGGTGCCAAGCCCGACGCCGACAATCACCGTGAGCATCGACGTCCCCAGGGTGCCGGCCGCGGCGGCGAAGATGCGGCTGAGGATGTCCCGGCCCAGTTCGTCGGTCCCCAGCCAGTGGGCGGCGGTGGGGCCGGAGAGGACCGCGGTGAAGTCCTGGTCCTCGGTTTTGAACGGCAGCCACAGCGGCGCGGTAAGAGATGCTGTGACAATGGCCGCGAGCCAAACGAGCCCGGCCACGGCACCGGGCGAGGTCAGCAGCCGGTGCCGGGAAAACTTGGTGAGGCCCGCCTTGCCGGCGCTGCGCGCGGGCGCTGCTGCCGGCGTCGTACTTCCTGCCTGGTCCGCGTCCGCGGGGGCCGGGGCAACTGTTGGGATCATGAGGCACGCAACTTCGGGTCGAGGAACTTGGTGGCCAGCTCCAGCAGCAGGTTGACGGCAACCACCACCACGGTGGCGATCACCACCACGCCCTGGACGGCGGGAGCGTCATGGGTGCTGACGGAGGTCTGGACGGCCTGGCCCAGGCCGGGCATGGCGAACAGCTGCTCCGCGATGACGGAGCCGCCGAACAGGCCGATGAACTGCAGGGCGATACCCGCAACGATGGGCAGGCTGGCGTAGCGCAGGGCGTGGACGTAGAGGATCTTCCAGGTGGGGGTGGCCGTGGCGCGCAGGGTGCGGATATGTTCCTGCTGCAACGCTTCAAGCATGGAGGCCCTGGTCTGACGGGCAATGAATGCGCCACCGCCCACGGCCAGCGTGATCACCGGCAAGGCCAGGGACAGGGCCCAGTCCTGCGGCGAGACCTCGAACGGCACATAGCCGGTGGCGGGGAAGACGGAGGACTGGACGGCGAAGACGTACACGAAAATGACGCCCACCCAAAAGGCCGGCAGCGCCACGAGGAGTCCGACGAAGCCGCCGATGACCTGGTCCAGCAAGCCGCCGCGGACAGCTGCAGTGACGCCCAGGCCGATGCCAAGGACCGCGCTGAGGACGGTGGCCCCCGCGGCGAGGGACGCTGTGACGGGGAGGCGGCTGGCAAGATCCGCGCTGATGGAGCGGCCGTCGATCAGGGAGATCCCGAGGTCTCCCTGGACCGCGGAACCGAGCCAGGTGAAGAACTGCGTGAACAGTGGATCGTTCCAGCCCAGCCGCTGGTTGACCTCGTCGATGGCGTCCTGGGAGGCGCCGGCGCCGAGGGACACGGCCCCCGGGCTGCCCGGCATCGCGTGCACCAGCAGGAATGCCAGCAGCGCAACCACCAGCACGGTGGCCAGCGCCATCAGCAGGCGCTTAGTGATGAATAGTGCCATGGTGACCTCCATCGGTCAGGCCCTTCCGCCGGGCCTCCTGTCTGATGAGGAGCCCCGGCGGGAAGGTGCGGGTATTAGCTGGCCGGGGTGTAGGACGAGAGGAGCGGGTAGGCGTTGGTGCCGGCGAACTTCACCTGGGCCACCTTCTTAGTGTTGTAGCCCTGGTTGGTCAGCGCCTCGTACAGCGGGATCATCCAGCCGGACTCCACCAACCGTGTGTTCAGCTTGGTCGCGGCGGCCTTGACGGCAGCGTCGTCCTTGGCTGCGGCCAGCTCGCCGGTGGCGGCGCTGAGCTGGTCATCGGTGGCCTTCTGGACGTTGGTGAAGCCGTTGAGGATGGCGCCGTACATGACGCCGACCGGGTTGTCCCAGTTCAGCGGCGCGTAACCCAGGGGCGTGGTAGCGACGGCGGCGAAGGCTTCGTCGGTGGAGGCGGCCATCTTCACGTTCATGGTGATGCCGACGGCGGCCAGGTCCTTCTGGACGGCCTGCAGGTCCGTCTGGGTCTGGGCGCCGGCGATGATGGTGAACTCGAAGCCGTTCGCGTAGCCGGCCTCGGCCAGCAGGCTCTTGGCCTTGTCCGGGTTGTACGCGAACTTGGTTTCGAGGTCCTTGGTGAATCCCGCTGAATCCTTGGGCAGGGCGTTCCAGGCAGGGATGTCACCCTTGTGCAGTGCGTCTACCAAAGCCTGGCGGTTGATGGCGTACTGGATGGCCTGGCGGACCTTCTCCTGCGCGAAAGCCGGGGCGGTCTTGCCGATCTTGTCGAAGGAGATCATGGTGTTGACGGTGCCGCCGATCTGCGAAACGCCGACGCCCTTTGACTTGGCGAAGTCAACGGTGTTCGACGTCAGCATGGCCACGTCCGCCTGCCCGGAGACCAGGGCGTTGGCGCGGGCCTGGGGGTCCAGGACAACGCTGAAAACCACCTTCTTGAAGGCGTACTTGGCAGCGTCCGCGTTCTTGTCGTTCTTCACCAGGACGTACTTGTTGCCCTTCACGGTGGAGGGGTCAAGGGTGTACGGCCCGGAACCGTCCGGGGTAGCAGCGAGGCTGCCGGTGTCCGTGACGCCGTTCTTGCCCACGATCATGCCGGTGGTGGAGGCCAGGTTCTTCTCGAATCCGGGCTGCGGCTTGGCGAAGGTCAGCGCCACCTGGGTGGGGCTGACCACGTCCACGGAGGTGATTTCCTGGGCGCCGCCCTTGGCTACGGCGGAGTAGGCGCTCAGTGCGGGATCGGAGCGGCGGTCCAGGTTTGCCTTGACCAGTGCGGCGTCGAGCTTGGATCCGTCAGTGAACGTGACGTCGTCCTTGAGGGTCAGCGTCAGGACTGTGTTGTCCCCGTTGTAGCTGAACTCCTTGGCCAGGCCGGGGCCCGTGGAGCCATCCGGCTGCAGCGTCATGAGGCTGTCGTAGAGGCCTTCGAAGAACTGGCGCTGCGCTGCGGAGACGCGCAGCGGGTCATAGCCGAAGGAACCCGAGTCGCTGTCGATGGCCAGCGTGAGGCTGCTGGTGTCGGCCTTGGCGGAGGCCTGGCTGGACCCGCCGCCGCAGGCGGCCAGGGAGCCGATCAGCAGGGCACCGGTCAGGACGGCAGCACTGCCGCGTGCGGTGGTGGACAGAAGTTTCATGTGGTGCGCCTTCGCATTCTTCTCTGACTGCAACGGAAAGAAATCAGTGGGGCCGGTGGTGTCCGGCACCTTTCAAGAATCAGCCGGGGCCGTCAGGGCCAGACATGACAATGTCATTGATTGAAAAAGTATTGTGGCGGGGGTCACGCGGCCGGACAAGATGGTGAAGGCAGAGACGCCTGGGCGCCGCCTGGCCGGCCCCATCACGAGAGGAACCACATGACCAACCCGTTTCCGCAGGACTTCCTTTGGGGCGTGGCCACCGCCGGCCACCAGGTGGAAGGCAACAACGTCAACAGCGATACCTGGTTCCTGGAGCAGCTGCCCGGAACGATCTTCGCGGAGCCGTCCGGGGACGCCGTGGACCACTACCACCGCTACCGCGAGGACATTGCCCTGATCGCCGGGCTGGGCTTCACCAGCTACCGCTTCTCCCTGGAGTGGGCTCGGATCGAACCGGCCGAAAGCCAGTTCTCCGTGGCCGCGCTGGACCACTACAAGCGCGTCCTGGAGGCCTGCGTTGAGCACGGCCTCACCCCTGTGGTGACGTTCCACCACTTCACCTCACCGCTGTGGCTGTTGCAGTCCGGCGGCTGGGAAGGTGCCCGCACAGCTGAGCTGTTCGCGCGGTACTGCGACCGTGCCATGGCGCACCTCGGCCACCTCATCGGCGTCGCGTGCACGTTGAACGAGCCCAACCTGCCCTGGCTCCTGGAGTCCTTTGGCATTGGCGGGGAAGCTCCGGCAAACCGCGGCTCCGTACCCATCTGGGCTGCCGCGGCGCAGCGCCTGGGCGTCGACGCAAGTACCGTTGCCCCGTTCCAGTTCTGCTCCACTGAGGCCGGGTTCGCCGTGAAGCTGGCCGCGCACCAGGCCGCCACCGCCGCGATCAAGGCACACCGCCCGGAGCTCCAGGTGGGCTGGACGCTCGCCAACTCCGACATCCAGGCCATCCCCGGCGGCGAGGAGATTGCGGACAAGGTGCGCCGCGACGTCAACGAGCGCTTCCTCGAAGCTTCCCGGAGCGACGACTTCGTGGGCATCCAGACTTACGGCCGCACGGTTTACGGCGCGGACGGCCATGCACCCGCGCCGGACGGCGTGGAAACCAACCAGATGGGTGAGGAAATCTACCCGCAGGCCATTGAAGCCACCGTCCGTGAAGCCGCCCGCGTGGCCGGTGTTCCGGTGATGGTCACCGAGAACGGCCTGGCTACGGAGGACGACACGCAGCGGGTTGCCTACCTGCAGGCAGCGGTCGACGGCGTTGCCTCCTGCATGGCGGACGGCATCGACGTGCGCGGGTACATCGCGTGGACCGCGTTCGACAACTTCGAGTGGATCTTCGGCTACCGGCCCAAGTTCGGGCTGATCGCCGTGGACCGCACCACCCAGGAGCGCACTCCCAAGGAGAGCGCGCACTGGCTGGGCACCTTCGCCCGCAAGCAGGCATCCCAGGTGGCCCTGCCCGCCTGATCACGGCGAATGGCCCGGATTTCCCATGGGGATCCGGGCCATTTCTTTTTTGTGCCGCTACGCCTGCAGCCGCAGCTTGGCGGCGAAATCGGCCATGATAAGCCGGGTATCCACTGAGGTGTAGGTGCGGCGCTCGGGCTGGGTGCCTGTTTCCGTGAAGGCGGAGGTGGCGTCGTCGAGCCCTGTCACCACCAAGGGTGCGCTGTCCCCCAGGCACCACAGCGGCCCGAACTTCACGAAGTCCGGCACGTCCAGTCCGTGGAAAAGCTCCCACAGCCAGGCGCCGGCGGTTCCGGCAGTTCGGAACAGCTGGTCCAGCTCCGCCACCGGGGCAACAATCCGCCGGTACGCTTCGGCCGGGAACTGCCACACTGCAAGGTCCTTGTTGCCCAGGACGAAGTCCGCAGCGGCGGGGTCGGTGAAGTAGTTGTATTCGTCGTCATTGACCTTTGCTCCGCCCACCCACGCAAGCGTGAACGCCGACGCGATGGCAGGCTCCACCAGGAGTGCATCAGCCACGTTCGTCAGGGGACCTGCGCAGACCAGGACCAGCGGGAGGTCTCCCCCGGCCGGTTCGGCAGCGGCGGCGATGATGGCCCGGGCCGCTGCCGATTCCCGCGGCTGTCCCGTGAAGGGGGCGTCGGGTCCGGCCTGGACGGTGGACGGGTCCGGCAGCTTGAGGACCCGCAGCAGGTCCTCCGCCAAGGCCGCGCCGGCCCCGGCACGGCCCTGCGGCGGCCCGAACATGGGATTCGTCAGCGATGCCGTGACGGCGATAATCCGGTTGGCCGGGGACAGCGCGTGATGCGCCAGCCCCACCAGCCCGTCCGGATCACCCGCCCAGTCGTTGTCGATGATGACCCTGCATTTGGGTTCAACCCGAATCATGTCCATCCTGGTCCTTTCGCTTGGCCGGGCACCTGCATGTCCGGGCGCTTGTGCGCACCAGTGGCGTCCAGGGCCCCGGCTCGACGGGTAGTCTCAGGAACAAGTCTTGCCGCCGCACCGCACCTCACGGCCATGGCTTTCATTCACTGGAAAGCTCTGGAATCCGCCTGCGGCCGGCAGGGCGGAACATAGGGCATTCGCAAGGGATGCCAGGAGAGATTCGGGGGAATCCGTGCCGCGGTTCATCTGGTGGGGCAGACTGTACTTTGCCCTGCAGGCGTTGGCCGGAGCCCTATGGTGGGCCGCCGTTGCGGTGTCTCCCACCGTGCGGACAGCCACACTCGGCAGCCTCGATCCCGCCCTTGTTGCTGCTTTCGATATCCCCCTCTTCGTGGTGGGGTCCGCCGCGGCCGCCGCAGGTGTCCGGGCCGCTGCCGCCATTGTTTCCGCGTGGTCCGCCGTGGTCACCATTGCACTCGGCGCCTACGCCACGGCCACAACGCAGGCGGGCACGGGAGCCCTCCTGATGACGGCCGCGGTGGCGGGCTCGATTGCGGCCCTCTGTTTGGCCTGCTGGGGACGGATTCCCGTTGAGTGGATTATCCGCGGCCCGTTCGCGTTCCGCCCCGCCCGTCAGCGGCGCGCCCGGTTCCATGTGGCTGCCACCTTTGGGCAGATCGTTGTGTTCTGGGGTTTCTTCCTGGGAGTCCTTCCCCTGTTGCTGGACTTCCTTGAGCAGCGCTGGGGACTGGCTGCTGCTTTTCCGCAAGCGGCCGGCCCGGCCGGCCTGGTGGTGTTGATCCTGGCCAGCGCGCTGGGCATCTGGTCTGCCGTTTCGATGTCCACCAGGGGAAATGGGACACCGTTGCCCGCAGCCATGGCCACCACGCTGGTGGTTGCCGGACCGTACCGCTGGATACGCAATCCGATGGCGGTGGCCGGCGTTGTCCAGGGCGCGGCGGTGGGCCTGATGCTGCACTCCTGGTTCGTGGTGGGCTACGCGGTCCTGGGTTCGCTGGTCTGGAACTATGCCGTGCGGCCGCTTGAGGAGGCGAACCTTAAGGCCCGCTTCGGCAGCGTCTTCGAGGCATACCGCGAGGCCGTACCCTGCTGGATCCCCACCCTCCGCCGGCGCAGGACTTCACCCGTGGCTGTCACGCCGGGAAGCGGACGCCAGGCCCTCCCGCCGTCAGCTATGCCGAAGGTACCGCTGGGGTGAATCGAGGAAGTTGCGGCAGTTGGTGATGAGGTCCAACCGCCCCAGGCGCGCTCCCGCAGTCCCCAGGGGCCCGCTTTCAGGATTTGCGCTCGGACCCATTCTCACAGGAAAAAAATCCCATCCGCACCCATCCGCAGGCATCCCGGCTCCGAATCCCGGTGGAGATCATCTCCCAAAGCTAGGAGGGGACAATGGATGAGGCGGACCAGCAGGCCCTGACCGGGGCTGTCATCAGGCTGCACAACCTGGATATCGGCGGCCTGTGGCTCGATTACGTGGCCCTTGGCGGCGACGCCTCAGAAGAGGACATCCGCAATTACAGCCTGGAATCCGGGGCGCTGCCGCAGAAGGAGCGCGACGCTTTGTCCCAGGCCGTCAATGAAAGGTGTGCCGAGGCGGACCTGGTGGTCCGGGCACCGTACAGCAGCTCCCCGCTGACAGTGGTTTCCGTGGAGCCGAAGGATCCCTATTCGTCGAAGTAGGTGAACGTCTTCGCGCCGCCGGCTACCGAGGACACCACCAGCGAGGCAACGTCCCGCAGCTTCATGTTCCTGCTGTTGGAGGCTTCGCGCAGCACCTTGAACGCCTCATCCTGGCTGCAGCGGTTCTGCGCCATGATGGCACCCGTGGCCAGGTCGATGACCGTCCGCGTCTGCATGGCGGCGGTCATTCCATCCTTGGTGTCCTGGAGCTTCGCCATCCGCAGCGTCAGGGCCAGGCCCTTGGCCGCCTGTTTCGTGAACGCCTCGGCCATGGCAACGGCATCGGCGCTGAAAGCCTGTGGCTGCCCGCTGTACAGGACCAGCACGCCGCGGTCCTCACCCTCGAGCTGCAGCGGCATGGCCAGCACGGACTGGGCGCCCTGGTGCGTGGCCGCGGCGGCATAGTCCGGCCACCGCGTTTCCTCCCGCAGGTCCTGGACGTGCATGGTGGCTGCGCTGCTGACAGCGGAATCTCCGGGCCCCTGGCCGTACTTGAGTTCCAGCTGGTCAAGCAGCCTTGCCTTGGTGTCGCTGGCGGCCGCTGCTGTGGGTTTCTTGGGGCGGCTGACGGAGATGCTGCAGAACAGCTCCCGGCCGACGTTGCCCAGCCGGGCTACCGCGTAGAGGGCAAGGCTGTCCAGGAGCCGGACCAGATCAGGACTCTGCAGGACAAGGTCCTGCACGTGGGCTGCAACATCGGCAAAAACCTTGCCACCCGAAACCCCGGTGTCAACCACAAGCATTCCCTCCCGGACACAATTGATAAGCCATGGCACACCATGGCCGCCCACTGCCGAACGGTAGTCCTCAGCGTACCCGCGGACACCCCGTAAGGTGTCAATCATGAAGCTCGCCTCCAGCAACGACGGAACCTTCCGCGGAGCCACCCTGGCAGTAGACGGCGCCCCCGTGCACCGGTTTCTCGGCATCCCTTACGCCCAGCCGCCGTCGGGGGAACTGCGCTTCCGCCCGCCGGTGGCCCTCCCCCAATGGACCGGTGAGGTGGACGCCACCGGGTACGGCCCCGCAGCCCCCCAGAACCCGGACGCCCGGGATCCACACGAAACCCCGCTGGCCTGGAGCGAGGACGGCTGCCTGAACCTGAACATCTGGACGCCGGACACCGGCGGGACGGCCCGGCCGGTGATGGTCTGGATCCACGGCGGCGCCTACCTGATGGGCTCCAACAGTGACGGGATGTACGACGGCGCCCGCCTCGCCGCAGCGGCGGGCACGGTGGTGGTCGCCATCAATTACCGGCTGGGTGCGCTCGGCTTCCTTCACCTGGCGCACCTGCTCGGCGATGATTTCGGGGATTCGTCCAACCTCGGCCTGCTCGACCAGCTCGAGGCGCTGCGCTGGGTGCGTGACAACATCGCCGGGTTCGGCGGTGACCCGCACAATGTGACCCTTTTCGGGGAATCGGCGGGCGCGGCAGCCGTCGGCACCCTGCTGGGCATGCCGGCGTCGGAAGGCCTCTTCAGGCGGGCCATCATGCAAAGCGGCACAGCGGAGCGCTTCCGCACCCCGGAGGCGTCTGCGCGCGTGACTGCTGACTTCCTGCGGCTTTGCGGCCTGGACGAATCGTCAGCAGGTGAGCTGCGCACCCTCCCGGTGGAACGGCTGCTGGCTGCCCAGCAGCAACTCGAAGAGAGGATCGCCGCCGACAGCTACGCGGTGCCGCTCCCCTTCCAGCCAACAGTGGGGACCCCGTCACTGCCGGAACCTCCACTGGACGCTGTCCGCAGCGGAATCAACAGTGGCGTGGACCTGCTGGTGGGCACCAACCTCAACGAGGGGTCCTTCGCCGTCGAAATGCGCCCGGACCGGCCGGAAGACCCTGGTTACCCGGACCGGGCCGCCGCGGTCCTGTCCGCCGGCGGCCTGCCTGGAGACTGCGCGCCGGAATATGCGGAAGCTCTGGCGGCCGTGCTGGCACGCGAGCCCCGCGGGAAGGAAGTACTGGAGGCTGCCATTGCCGATGTTGTGTACCGCCAGCCCAGCAACAACCTGCTTGACGCGAGGCTCCAGGCAGCAGGCAGCGCTGCTCACGGCAGGACGTTCGCCTACCTGTTCACCTGGCGCAGCCCGGCCATGGGCGGCAAGCTGGGATCCTGCCATGCGCTGGAAATTCCGTTCGTGTTCCGGCGCCTGGATTCCCCGGACGCCGCCTACCTGACCCGGGGCAAAGCTCCGCAGGCCCTCAGTGACACCATAAGCGGAGCCTGGGCGGCCTTCGCCCGCACCGGGGCCCCAGACCAGCCCGGCCTGGCATGGCCCGAATACGGGCAGGGGCGCTGCACCATGATCCTCGACGACGCTACCCGGCTGGAAGCGGACCCACGGCGCAGGATCCGGGTGTTTTTTACCGGGAACCGGGTCAGGCAGCAGCCAGTGAGTTAAGCGTGTCCCGGAGGCCCTTCAATGCGGGGTCGCGGAGCTGCATGAACAGCGGTTTCAGGAGCGGCTGGATGATCTTGGCCGGCCCCTTGATGCTGAACTCGGCCGTGTACTTCACCACGGATCCGGCGCCGTTGGGGGCGACGTCGATGGAATCGAAGGAGACTACGGTCTTGTTCTCCCCGCGCAGCTTGATATGGCTGCCCGTCAGCTCGATGACCTCGTAAATCAGCGACTGGCGTTTCCCCCGGAACTCGGCCTCAGCGTGGTACTTGTGTCCCACGGCCACGGGCCCCGACGTGATTTTGTCCATCACAGGGGTGCCGGGGTCCCACTTGCTGGTGTTTTCGAACTCACTCAGGAAGGCAAAGGCCTTCTCAGCGGACAGTTTGGTTTCCACACTTCCGGCTACTGTGATCATCACTCCAGTCTAGGAGTACCCGGCAGGTGGAAGGCGGCCATTTTGTAGCAAAGGTTGCCGTCCAACTTGCGCGGGGTGATCCACACCTCGTAGCCGTCAGCGGCGGTGAACAGGGCACGGCTGCCGGTAGCATCGCCTGCGAGCCACACGGCGGAAGAGTCCGGCATGGCGTTGTCCACCACGCCGGACCGCACCGTCCGCCGGTCCTTCCGGACCTCCACAGGGACACCAATCAGGCGGGCCCACTCGGAATACGGGTAGGAATCCACGGCATCTCTCCTGCTCAGCATGTCTCGAAGTCGCTGAGGACCTTGATGTTGCCCATCAAGGCGCCGTCGGCGGCGTCCGCGCCGGTCAGCCCGGCGAAGGCGTGAATGTCGCAGAAACCCGCAAGGGCTTCCCTGGCGAAGTCCGAAGGGTCATTGACGATCTTTGTCATGGTGGGCTCTCTGGCATCCGGAAGGGGGTTAAGGGTTGCAGTTCCCTTAGTGCATGTGGCTTCCGCCGTTAATGTCCACCACGGTTCCGGTGAGGTACGCGGAATCCTCGGAGGACAGGAAAGTGATCACGGAAGCTACTTCCTCGGTGCTGGCGTTACGGCCCAGCGGGATGCCGGCGTTGATGGCGGCTTCCTGTTCCTCGGTGCTGCCCACGCGGATGTTGGTGTCCACCGCGCCCGGGGTGATGGCGTTGACGGTGACGCCGGTGGTGCCGAGTTCCCGGGCCAGAGCCTTGGTGAGGCCCAGGATGGCTGCCTTGGCTGCGGAGTAGGGGACCTTGCCGAAGACGCCGCCGCCTCGCTGGGCAGAGACGGAGGACATGTTCACGATGCGGCCCCAGCCGTTCCCGATCATGTCCGGCAGGAATGCCTTGGTCACCAGGTAGGTGCCGGTGGCGTTGACGTCCATGACCTTGTGCCACAGCTCGAGGGTGGTATCCAAAAACGGGACGGGCGACGTGATGCCGGCGATGTTTGCCAGGGCGCCCACGGGCGGCAGGTTGCCGGCGGCCACCTCGGCGGCAACGGCGGCCTGGGCCGTGGTCACGGAGGCCTCGTTGGCGACGTCGATCTCGTGGCCGTACGCGGGGACGTTGAACTCGTTGCCGATTTCCGCGGCCACCTTGGCGGACTTTTCGCCGTCGAGGTCCAGGATGACGATGCCCCAGCCTTCACGGGCGAAGCGGCGGGCGGTGGTGATGCCGATGCCCCGGTCCGAGGTGGCTCCGGTGAGGACGGCAGTGCGCTGGATGGTGGTCATGGTTGGTACTCCTTGAAAGTGTTTTGTGGATCGGTTGCTCCAGTTGTCGTCATGAGGCGTCCAAACGACAACCATGGAGCAGTCGACGGTCAGATGAGGTTGCTGATGAATCTTGCTGCTTTGGCGGCGGCTGCGGGACGGCATCCGAGTCTGAAGTGGAACATCGTTGATCCCTTGGTTCGTGCAAGCAGTAGTGATGCCGACCACACTAGCTGCGTTAACTGTCAACAGTCAACCCACAAAGTCGACTGTTGACAGTGGGCATGATGCGGGTCACACTTAGGGATATCATTTGTTAACAGTCGACAGCGGTGACTTCCTGAGACCGCTTTTCGAAAGGGAACCCAACATGAGCAAAGATGCTCTGACCATGCGCGGTCCGGTCCACGGAACCAAGGACGCCAGGCGCGTCGCCGTTGGCTCCGGTGTGGGCGCTGTGATCGAGACGTATGACTTCATCGGTTTCGGCACCGCCGCTGCGCTGTACTTCGGAACCGCGTTTTTCCCCGGAACCGATCCGGTCACCGGCACCCTCGCTTCCTTCGCTACGCTGGGCGTCGGCTTTGCGGCCCGTCCCCTGGGCGGCATCATCGGCGGCCACCTCGGCGACAAGGTAGGGCGCAAGCCCGTTCTGGTGGCCTCCCTGATCCTGATGGGCCTGGCCACGTTCGCCATCGGGCTCCTGCCCACCTACGCCGCGGTGGGGCTCCTCGCCCCCGCCCTGCTCGTTTTCGTCCGCATCGTCCAGGGCCTGGCCTTCGGAGCGGAATGGGGCGGCGCCATCCTGATGAGCTATGAGCACGCACCCTGGAAGGCCAAGGGCAAGTACACCGGCATCGTCCAGGCGGGCTTCCCGGTGGGCCTGCTGCTGGCCAACCTGACCTTCCTGTTCAGCGTCAACCTCGGCGGCGAACTGGCTTGGCGCATCCCTTTCCTTGGCAGCATCGTACTGGTGGCGGTAGGCCTGATCATCCGCTCCAAGGTCCCGGAGTCCCCGGTCTTCGACGAGGTCAAGGACAGCGGCGCCATCGTAAAGTCCCCCATCGTGGAGGTCATCAAGACTGACTGGCGCAACATCGTCAAGGGCATCGGCCTCCGCGTGGCCGAGACCGCCGGCTACGCCGTGTCCATCACCTACATGATTTCCTACCTCAACAGCCAGCACCTGGCAGACAAGAGCCAGACCCTCATCGCCCTGTGCATCGCCTCCGCCATCGGCATCTTCGCCACCCAGGCCTGGGCTGCGCTGACCGACCGCATTGGCCGGCGTCCGCTGTATGTCTGGTCCACGCTGTTCGCGGCCCTCTTCGCCATCCCGATGTTCCTGCTGGTCAATACGGGAATGTTCATCGCCATCATCATCACCATCGTCATTTCCTACGCGGTCTGCCAGAACTCGCTCGCCGGCGCCCAGGGCGCCTGGTTCCCGGAGCTCTTCCAGGCCAAGACCCGGGCCTCCGGCGCCAGCCTGGCCTACCAGATCTCGGCCATGGTCTCCGGCTTCACCCCCTTCATCACCACCCTGCTGTTCGTCAGCTTCGGCTGGATGGGCCCGGCCCTGCTCTTCGGTGCCTACGCCCTGATCGGCCTCTGGGCTGCGGTGGCTACCCGGGAAACCTGGGGTAAGCGGGAGCGCGAACTGGCCGAAGAAGCCACCAAAAGCACCCCCAACACCATCAACGCCTGAATGACCGCGCACCCAACAACCACGGAGCACGCAATGCCTACAGATACCGTCCAGGACACCCCACAGGGACAAACATTGCAGGAACAGAACCTGCAGACCGCGGTGACCCCGGAACGGGTGGAGAAGATCAGCGCCGCCGCGTACCGGATCCGGCACCACGCCCTCAACATGGGCGAAGTCCAAGGCCAGGGCTACGTGGGCCAGGCCCTCGGGGCTGCCGACATGCTCGCCACCGTGTACGGGGACCAGCTGAACTTCCGCGCCGAGGACCCGCACTGGGAAGCCCGCGACCGGTTCCTGCTGTCCACCGGCCACTACGCGATCGGCCACTACGCAGCCCTCGCCGAAGCCGGAATCGTTCCAGTGGACGAACTTGAAACCTACGGCTCGGATTATTCCCGGCTGCCGATGTCCGGGATGTCCACGTACACCCCCGGCATGGAAATCTCGGGGGGTTCCCTGGGCCACGGCCTGACCATCGCCGTCGGAATGGCGCTGGGCCTGCGCTATCAGGGCTCGTCCGCCCGGGTGTTCAACTTCCTCTCCGACGGCGAGCTGGACGAAGGCTCCACCTGGGAAGCGGCCATGGGTGCGCACCACCACCAGTTGGGCAACCTCACCGCCATGGTGGACATCAACGCCCTGCAGGCCGACGGAAAAACCGACACCGTACTCCGCACCGAGCCGGTCACCGAGAAGTGGGAATCGTTCGGCTGGTACACGCAGCGGGTGGACGGAAACGACGTCGGCGCGCTGCTCTCAGCGTTCGACAACGCAGCCGCCCAGGCCGCCGCCGTCGGACGTCCTTCCGTGATCCTGTGCGATACGAAGGTGGGCCGCGGCGTCCCGCTGCTGGAGGACCGCGAAAAGGCGCACTTCATGCGCATCGAAGAGAACGAATGGCAGACCTGCCGCGAGCAGCTCACCGCCGGATATGAAGGAAAGGCTTCAGCATGAGCACCACCACCGAGGCTCCCGACACAACGGCGGCCACTAAGCCCAAGCTCAAGACCTCGGCGATGATCGCATCGTTCGCCGATCCCGGCCAGAAGACGGCGTCCGCGCCGTTCGGGCACGCCCTGGTCAAGGCCGCGCAGGAGAACGACAAGATCGTGGGCCTGACCGCGGACCTGGGCAAATACACGGACATGCACATCTTCGCCAAGGCCTTCCCGGAGCGGTTCTTCCAGATGGGCATGGCCGAGCAACTGCTCTTCGGCGCAGCCGCGGGCCTGGCCGAAACCGGACTGGTGCCGTTCGCGTCCACCTACTCCGTCTTCGCGGCCCGCCGCGCCTACGATTTCCTGTGCCTGGACGCGGCAGAGCCGAACCTGAACGTCAACATCGTGGGCGGCCTGCCCGGCCTCACCACCGGGTACGGCCCCAGCCACCAGGCCACCGAGGACATGGCGATCTTCCGCGGCATGCCCAACCTGACCATCGTGGACCCCTGCGACAGCATCGACATCGAACAGGCCGTGCCGCAGCTGGCAGCGTCCGAGGGCCCCACGTACCTGCGGCTGCTCCGCGGAAACGTGCCCACAGTCCTGGACGAGTACGGCTACACGTTCGAGCTCGGCAAGGCCAAGGTGCTGCGCGGCGGCAACGACGTCGTGTTCATCTCCTCCGGGCTGATGACCATGCGTGCGCTGCAGGCAGCGAAGGCCCTCGCGGCACATAACGTGGACGTCGCCGTCGTGCATACGCCCACCATCAAGCCGTTCGACGCCGAGACCGTCCTGAAGGAGATCAACACGGACAGGCTCGCCGTCACCCTGGAAAACCACTCCGTGGTGGGCGGCCTGTTCGAAACGGTTGCCTCCGCCGTCGTCACCGCGGGCCTGGGAAAGCGTGTCGTTCCCATCGGCCTCCCGGACCAGTTCCTCGATGCCGGCGCCCTTCCCACCCTGCACGACCGGTACGGGCTCGCCACCAGCCGCATCGTGGCTAAGGTCCTCGCCGAACTCGGGTAGAGAGCCACTAGACCATCAGAAAGCGCGGCACCGGTCCTAAGCCGGTGCCGCGCTTTCTGCCGTACCATCGAACTACGACTGTAAACAGTCGACTTATGACACTGAGGACGGATGCCATGGCCGGACTGACAGCCCCGCTGCTGGGACTGCAAAAGAAAAGCCTGCGCGAGCAGGCCCTCTCGGCGCTGCGGACCGCCATCACCAGCGGCGAGCTGGCACCGGGCCGGCACCTGGTGGAAACCGAACTGTCCGAAATGCTCCAGATCAGCCGGGGCACGCTCCGGGAAGCCTTGCGGCAGCTGGAACAGGAGGGCCTTCTCTCCGCCGGACCGCGTGGCCGCCTGTCCGTGCGGCACCTGGACCACAAGGAGATCCGGGACATCTTTGCGGTGCGCGCGGCCCTGGAGTCCCTTGCTGCCCGGACACTCTGCGAGTTGGCGGACCGCCAGCACGTCACCGAGTCGTTGCACGCCGCCATCGACGCCATGGCCGCGAATGCCGGGGGAACGCTGGAGGAACGCATCGAGTCGGACCTGGAGTTCCACCGGACCCTCTGCCGGCTGACCGGCAATGAAACGCTCCTGCACTCCTGGGAGTCGCTGGAGGGCTCCATCCGGATGTCCATCATGTTTGCCGGACAGGAAAAAGGCGTCAGCAACATGAGCGTTGACCGCCACCGGGACATCGTGGATGCCATCGATACCGGTGACGCCGGGCTGACACGGAAGACCATCCTCGAACACATGGACACCGCCGCCGCGAACCTCGTCTCCTAGGCCTTCCGTCCGGCTGCGTCCCGGGAATCACTGCGGACCGTCAACCGTTAACTTACTGTGCGGTAGGAAACCCGCCAGTTGGTTAGGGATGTGATGAGCGCAAAGTTTGAATCAGTAGAAGACGACGCCGGCAAGGTCACCCGATACGTCCGGCACGCCAATGGCGGTGGCTTCGTTTCGCCCGGGGCGATTGTGGCCGAGAGCGCCCAGATCGGCCCCATGACGTACGTGGAGCACGGTGCGGTGATCGGCGCCGGTTGCCGGATCGGACACGGCAGCTGGGTTGACCGCGAAGCCAAGATCGGCACGCGGACGGTCATCGGCGACGGTGTCAGAATTGGCCGCGCCACAGTGATCGGTAACCGCGCCAACATCGGCAGCCACTCCCGCATTGGCTCCGGCGTCCTGATCGGGCACGGAATGCACCTTCACTCGGACACCACCATTCCGGACGGCGGGCAGAAGCTGCATGGTGTGCAGGCTGCAGCACCTCCCAAGAGCCGCGCGCACCGCAGGCCGAACCGCGGCATGGCCGCCTGACGCCAGGGCCCACCCAGGCGTCAGTGCCCGGTCCCCATGGACCGGCAGCGCGCCCCGTGTCAGGCGGAGGTTTTGATGGTCCTTCGCGACTTCAGGATCGCCCCGCCCCAGACGGCGAGGAAGGCCGCCACCAGCAGGAGTCCGGCTTCACCAAGGTCGATCTCCCCCAACCAGCTGGTGAGCGGATCGGCCAGGCCAAAAGCGGCGTTGGCGAACCCGCCGAGCGTGATGACGGCGATGAACAGTGCCGACAGCGCTGAAACGCCTGTGACCGCCGCATTGAAGCCGAGCCTGTGCTGCGGGCTGTGGATCGCTGACCTGTACATGCGCATCATCGCCACGCCGTTGACCGTGTCGCAGAGGGTCATTGCCGCGGTGAAAGCGAGGGGAAGCGCCATGAGCGCCACCGGGGACGCCCCGGCCAGGGATGCGGCCGTGGTCACCACCAGCAGCCCGATGGTGGTGGCGGTGTCGAACCCGAGCCCGAACAGGAAGCCAATCACGTAGATGTTCCGTGGCCGCTGCACCCGTGCGAGCGGCCTGGACAGGAGCCGGGCAACAAAGCCTTTGCTTTCCAGGTCTTCGTCCCTGATGGCCGCACCGCTGCGGGCGCTCCGCAACGCCTGCGCGGCACGCAGGAACGCCTGCCCGTTGAACAGTCCCATGGCCAGCAGGAACAGCCCGGACACGCCACTGCCGACCAGGCCCAGCACGTGGTTGCCGGTGGTTCCGTCTTCCATGAACTGGCCGATCACCGCCGCGCCCGCAACCACCAGCAGCCCGGCCAGGACCACCACGGAGCTGTGGCCCAGGCTGAAGGCGAACCCCACGCTGACGGGGTCCTTCCGCTGCGCCACGAATTTGCGGGTGGAGTTGTCGATGGCGGCGATGTGGTCCCAGTCGTAGCTGTGCTTGACGCCGGCCACGTAGGCGGTCAGTACCAGGCCGAGGGCAAGGGGCGCACCGGCTGTTGCCGAGCCGGCGACGAGGAGGACGACGGCGGCAATATGCAGCGCGGCCACGGCACCAAAGGTGGCAAGCAGGCGGGTCCGGAACGGCAGGGTTTCCCGGTCGCGGTACAGGGTTGCAATGTTTGCCAGGGCCGTCATCAGTGCTTCCTCAGGTTCAGTGGGCCTTGCCCGTGCCAGCGTTCCCTCAGGAGGTCGGCGCAGGCGGCGAGCAGGCGGTTCAGTTCACCGGTGCTGTTGGACAGCGAGCGCAGCACCAGGCCGGTGGTTCCGGCAACGGTGCGGGTGAGGGTGATTCCGGTCCGGGCGTCGTATCCCGCCGTGAGGTGGTGAAGGTGGTCTGCGAGCGCCTGGTCCACCCGGGCGTCCACCACCACCAGTGAGCCCAGGTGGCTGAAGCCTTCCATGAACCCCAGCCCGGTGACGTCGCCGAGCGGCGGCCGGATCAGCAGGTTGTCGAGGGCCAGCTGCTGCGTGCCGCCATCCGTTTCGATGTGGATATCGTTCCGCAGCCGCACTTCCTCGTACCGGAAGGCGGCGCCGTCCGGCGACCAGCCAGGGGTCACCACTTCTGCCATGACAAGGCTCGACGAAGGCCGCAGGGTCACGGAGGTCTGTTGCCGGTAGCTGGCCTCCCGGTAGGCGATGAGCTGGTCCGGCAGAAGTTCCAGCCGCGCCCCCTCCCCCAGCCGCACACTCATCCGCTGCTCAGCAAAAGACCCGGGAGTCCGATAAACCTTCGTCGCCGACTGCGTGGTCAACAACAGGTCAGCGCCGTCACCCACCTCCACATCCAGCACAAAAAGGTCAGCCCCAAGATAAGCCCCGCCAGGATTCACAACCACATAACAAACCTGCCCGGAGTCATCCAAGTAGTGAGGCCGGAGTACCCTCAAGGCACCCCGATGGTACTGATGCTCGGCAAAGGATCGCTGACCACGAACGGCGACCCGAAGCTCAAGCTCGCCCATCGGGGGCCGATCAGCGGACGCGGGTGGAAGGGGCCGCGGCGTGGCGGGCACCGCGGAGCGGGCACGGCCCCTTCCACCCGCGGGCGCAGGCCCCGGCGAGGTGCCTGCTTGAGGTGACCCAACCGCCGTCGTACTCATGCCAAATCGAGCATCAGGACGTCGTGGCGGACCCAGTCGATGACCTTGTCGAGGCCTTCGTCGGTTTTGAGGTTGGTGAAGCAGAACGGCTTGTTGCCGCGGAACTCTTTGGAGTCCCGCTCCATGACATTCAAATCCGCGCCAACGTGGGGTGCGAGGTCGGTTTTGTTGATGATGAAGAGGTCGGATTTGATCATTCCCTGGCCGGCTTTGCGGGGGATCTTTTCGCCTTGGGCCACGTCGA
This sequence comes from Pseudarthrobacter sp. 1G09, assembly GCF_050038305.1. Lineage (NCBI taxonomy): Bacteria > Bacillati > Actinomycetota > Actinomycetes > Micrococcales > Micrococcaceae > Pseudarthrobacter > Pseudarthrobacter sp. 1G09. The sequence continues at coordinate 551,562 of NZ_CP188306.1, read as the reverse complement.
TGATGTAGATGGAGAAGTCAACGAGTTCGGGGCTGAAGGTGGCGGAGAGGTTGTCACCGCCGGATTCGACGAAGATGACCTGGAGGTCGGGGTGACGGGTTTTGAGTTCTTCGATGGCGGCGGTGTTCATGGAGGTGTCTTCGCGGATGGCGGTGTGGGGGCAGCCGCCGGTTTCGACGCCGATGATGCGGTCCTCGGGGAGGATGCCGTTGGCGGCGAGGATTTTGGCGTCCTCGATGGTGTAGATGTCGTTGGTGATGGCGGCCATGGAAATGCCGCCGCTCATGTGCCGGGTGAGCCGTTCCACGAGTTGGGTTTTGCCGGCTCCGACGGGCCCGCCGACGCCGATTTTGATGGGTTTAGTCATGGTGTTCCTCCTGTAAAGCAATAGGCATTGTTAGCTCATGAACATCCGGGCACGCTGGCGTTCGTGGCGCATTTGCGAGATTTCCAGTCCTGGGCTGACGGCTCCGAAGTCGTCCGGCGTGAGGTGCGCGATCGCCTCGATGGCGGCAGCGACGTCGTCGTGCGCTTTCCGCAGGATCCGTTGGCCGGCGTTCTGCCCGAGCGGGATGGCCCGCACGGCGTTCTGGGTGAGGGACGTGACGGTGGCGAAGAGGTAGGCGGTGAGTGCCTCCTGCAGCGGCACACCCAGTGAGCGGGCGACGACGGCGAACGCCAGCGGCTGGTGCCCCGCGGCCCGGCAGCGGGCCACGGAGTCCCGGTACAGGTTCAGGGCGGCCGAGGGAAACACCTCAGCCCCAATCTCCAAGAGACGGCCACCCATCTTCACACTGGCCTCCCGAACCTCCCGGGGCAACAGAGAAGCGGAGAGTAAAGAATCCAGCTCGCCAAGGTCAGCTCCTTCATAGAGCAGCCGAACAGCCAACCCATCAGAGTAGGTCAAGGACTGCGAGACAAACGCAGACAGCCACACCCCAAAAGAAGCCTCATCAGCAACAACACCGGCGTCGACATACGTCTCAAACCCCAGGGAGTGAGCAAAAGCCCCAGTAGGAAGCGCAGAGTCAACCAACTGCTGAAGAGCAAGCTGATACCCGCTCACGAAAGGCGCACCCAAGTCGACGAACCCAAGCGACGCGAGGGATATGGGGCCGCGGCGTGGCGGGCACCGCGGAGCGGGCACGGCCCCATATCCCTCGCGGCGTCCCAAGCAACCGGACCCAAAGGCGCTGAATCAGTGACTGTGTTCAGCATGGCGGAAGGGCACAGGCATGACGCGTTCCTGGCGGGCGTAGGGCACGGAGTTGTGGATGAGGTAGTCCTCGACGGTGTGGTCGTAGGCGCACACCATGACCTCGGCCCCGTACTCGCTGTCGGCGGCGAAGAATTGTGCCTGGAGGTGCCGGTTGCCGAGGGAGTGTGCGGTGACGCCCATTTCGTGGATGGTGCGGGGTGCGATGACCAGGACGTCGGTGGGAAGCACGGAAACCACGATCATGTTGGTGTCGGCGACATGGAGGATGTCGCCGTCGCGGAGGTCGCCGGATCCTGACGCGAGCCGGATGCCGATTTCATTGCCGTGGTCCGTGGTGGCGCGCTGGATGCGTTTGACCAGTTGGGCGCTGGGCAGCACCACTTTCTCGCGGTGCAGCCCGGTATAGGCGGCGAGGTCGGTTTCGGGCAGGTCGTGGAGGTTGCCGAGGATTTTCTCGATGATCACGTGGTTCTCCGGGGGGGGTTTAGAAGAGGAAGTAGCGCTGGGCCATGGGGAGGACGTCGGCGGGTTCGCAGGTGACGTCCACCCCGTCCACCGTGACTTGGTAGGTTTCCGGGTCCACCTGGATGTCCGGCATCGCGTCGTTGTACTTGAGGTCGGCTTTGGTGAGGTTCCGGATTCCGGAGACGGGCCGGATGACCTTTTCGAGGCCGAGTTCTGCGGGGACGCCGGCGTCGATCGCGGCCTGGGAAAGGAAGGTGATGGAGGTCTGCTGGACGGCCTTGCCGAAAGCGCCGAACATGGGCCGCATGGTGCGCGGCTGCGGGGTGGGGATGGACGCGTTCGCGTCACCCATCAGGGCGTAGGCGATCTGCCCGCCCTTGAGGACGAGTTCGGGTTTGACGCCGAAGAAGGCCGGGTCCCAGAGGACCAGATCGGCGAATTTGCCTTCTTCCACGGACCCGACCGTGTCCGCGATGCCCTGGGCGAGCGCGGGGTTGATCGTGTATTTGGCCACGTAGCGCTTGAGCCGGAAGTTGTCGCTGCCGGCGTTGCCGTGCCCGGAAGCCGACCCGTCGGCACCAAGGTCCGCGCCGCCGTCGGCCGCTAAAATTCCGCGCTGCTTCTTCATCTTGTCCGCCACCTGCCAGGTGCGGGTGATCACCTCGCCCACCCGGCCCATGGCCTGGGAGTCGGAGGAGGTGATGGAGAAGATGCCCATGTCCTGCAGGACGTCCTCTGCGGCGATGGTTTCCGCGCGGATGCGGGAATCGGCGAAGGCCACGTCCTCGGGGATGTCCGGGTTGAGGTGGTGGCAGACCATCAGCATGTCCAGGTGCTCTTCGATGGTGTTGCGTGTGTACGGCAGCGTGGGGTTGGTGGAGGCCGGCAGGACGTTGGGCATCCCGGCGATCTTGATGATGTCCGGTGCGTGGCCGCCGCCGGCGCCTTCGGTGTGGAAGGTGTGGATCACGCGGCCGTTGATGGCGCGGATGGTGTCTTCCACGAAGCCGCACTCGTTGAGGGTGTCGGTGTGGATGGCCACCTGGACGTCGTATTCATCGGCCACGGTCAGCGACATGTCGATCGAGGATGTGGTGGAGCCCCAGTCCTCGTGCACTTTGAGGCCGATGGCGCCGGCCCGGATCTGCTCGGCGAGGGGTTCGACGGCGGACGCGTGGCCTTTGCCGAACAGGCCGATGTTCATGGGGAACGCCTCGGCGGCCTGCAGCATCCGGTGGATGTGCCATTTGCCGGGGGTCACTGTGGTGGCTTTGGTCCCTTCCGCCGGCCCGGTGCCGCCACCGATCATGGTGGTGACGCCGCTGGTCAGGGCCGTGGCCACCTGGTCCGGGGAGATGAAGTGGATGTGCGTGTCGATGCCGCCGGCGGTGAGGATTTTGCGTTCCCCGGCGATGATCTCGGTGCTGGCGCCGATCACAATGTCGACGCCGTCGGTGATCTGGGGATTGCCGGCCTTGCCGATCCTCAAGATGTGCCCGTCCCTGAGGGCAACGTCCGCCTTGTAGATTCCGGTGTAGTCCAGGATGACGGCGTTGGTGATGACGGTGTCCGGAACATCGTCTTCCGGGCGGTCCCCGTCACGGGTGGCCTGGCCGTTCTGGCCCATGCCGTCGCGGATCACCTTGCCGCCGCCGAACACCACTTCCTCGCCGTAGACGGTGAGGTCCTTCTCGATCTCGAGGAACAGCTCGGTGTCGGCCAGGCGGATCCTGTCGCCGGTCGTGGGACCGTACAGGTCGGCGTACTGCCGCCGCGGGATCTCGAAGCTCATTTGGCGTCCCTTTCGGTGGCTGACCCGCCCGGGCGGGGGCCGCCGTCGAGCTTTCCGTTGATAGCGTTGCTGAGCCCGAACACTTCGCGGGACCCTGCGAGTTCGATGAGCCGGACGCTCCGGGAGTCCCCGGGTTCAAACCGGGCAGCCGTCCCTGCGGGGATGTCGAGGCGCCGGCCGCGGGCTGCTGCCCGGTCGAAGTCCAGCGCAGCGTTCGCCTCGGCGAAGTGGAAGTGCGAGCCCACCTGCACGGGCCGGTCGCCGGTGTTGGTCACGGACAGCTCGATGGCGTCGCGGCCCGCGTTCGCCGTCACGGGCTCCTGGCGGAGGACGTATTCTCCTGGAATCACTGCGGCTCCTTAGCGGATGGGATCGTGGACGGTAACCAGCTTGGTGCCGTCAGGGAAGGTGGCCTCGATCTGCACATCGTGGATCATTTCGGGTACCCCTTCCATGACGTCCCCGCGGGTGAGCAGCGTGGTGCCGTAGCTCATGAGGTCGGCAACGCTCCGGCCGTCGCGGGCACCTTCGATCAGTTCGTAGCTGATGATGGCCACAGCTTCGGGGTAGTTGAGCTTGAGGCCGCGGGACTGGCGGCGCCGGGCGAGGTCGGCGGCCACAACAATCATGAGTTTTTCCTGCTCACGTGGCATCAGATGCATGCGGGGTCCCTTCAACGGCCGGCGGACAGCGTGGATTCAGAGTAGGCCCCGCACATTTCCGCCACGTTTCAGGTCCATCATCCGGACGCCTCGGCGCGGACGCGCTGAAACTCCCCTGCTTTGGCTCCCCCATGGCCGCGGACGACGGCGGTTTGCCGGGACACGCCGTCGTCCTCGCTCAAAGGTGGGGAGACTCAGCGGCTACTTGGCTTCGCGGAGCCGGGCGAGGATCTCTTCCGTGGACTGGACCGGCTGGCGGTAGGTGGTGGATAGGATGCGGAGCATGTCCGCCGCGTCCTGGTCATCCTCGGAAGCCATGGCGTCCTTGGCGTAGCTGACGCGGATGTTGTGGGCGAAAGCGTCGGCGGCCGTCTGGGCGATGCAGTTGTGGGTGGAGACACCGGCCAGCACCACTTCGCCGGCACCCCAGTTCCGCAGCCGGGCCAGCAGGTCGGTGCCCACGAACGCACTGTCGCGCGTCTTGTTCAGCTGTGGCAGGTCACCCTTGGCCAGCCCCGGCACGGACTGCGCCTGTTCGGTGCCGCGGAAGATGAAGCCCTGGTCGTCGTCGAGCATGCTGAGGGTCCAGGTGGACTTGTCCCGCTCGTGCTCGGTACCCACGAGAAGCGCCTTGTGGCCGGCGGCCTCGAATCCCTTCAGCAGCCGGTTGCATTCGCCCACCACCCTGTCCTGCTGGGCGGCAAGCTCAGGCGCCTCGAAGAAAGCGTTCTGCATGTCGATGACCAACAGGGCTATCACGTGGGGACCTTCCTCTCGCCGGACTGTTGTGGGTAACGTACCCATCTCCGGCCAAAAGACGCTAGGGCGCGGACTCCCTGATCCTCAGCCGGAATTCGGCTTCAACGTGCACTCCGGCGTCGGCAGTTTCGCGCCCGGCGATCCGGTCCAGCAGCAGCGCCATGGACCGTTCGGCGATCTCGTCCATACCGGGCGAAACCGTGGTCAGGGACGGTGAGGCGAAGCGGGCTTCATCCACGTCGTCGAAGCCGGCCACTGCCACATCCTGCGGCACCCGAACTCCGCGGATCAGGAGTTCGTGCAGCGCTCCGAGCGCCAGAACATCGTTCAGGCCGAAGACGGCGTCGAACTCCACGCCCGCCTCCAGCAGGCCTGCAACGGCGGCAGCTCCGGCGTCGCGGCGCCACTCACCCGGGGCGATCAGCGCCGGGTCGAAGGGGATCCCTGCCTTCTTCAAGGCGGCGCGGTAGCCGTTGAGGCGCAGCCCGGCGGTGCCGGTGGACTCCTCCGGTGTAGCACCAATGACGGCAATGCGACGGCGGCCTCCCGCCAGCAGGTGGGAGGTCAGCGCGGCGGCGGCCTCCTCGTTCTTCATGGTGACCAGGTCGAACCGCGGGTCCACGATATGTTCGCCCAGCATCACCAGGGGCTTGGTCCCGGCCCGCTCGGCAATGGCGTCGGCGCCGATGGACAGCGGAGTGAAAAGCAGCCCGTCAGTGAGTTGCCGGAACGGGCCCTGGAGGGCGTTCAGCTCGGCACCGCTGTCTGCGGCCGACTGCTCCACCAGGACGCGGTAGCCGTGTTTGGTTGCCGCATCCATCAGCCTGGAGGCGAGCTCGGCGTAGTAGGGCGCCGAAAGGTCCGAGAGGACGAGGCCCAGCATGGAGGTCTTGCCGGACCGCAGGCTGCGGGCGGTGAGGTTGGCTTCGTAGCCCAGTTCCGCGATGGCATCTTCCACCCGCTGCTTGGTGGCGGGGCGGATGAACTCATAGTTGTTCAGGACGTTGGAGACGGTCTTGAGTGAAACACCCGCGGCCTTCGCAACGTCGTTCATGGTTACTGCCATTAACGTTCTTTTCCTGCCTTCGCCGCGGCCTTGGCCGCCTGCTTGCTGGCCCGTACCTTGACCAGGGATTCCGGGTCCACGATGTCCGCCACGGACAGGTAGGAGCCGTCCTCACCATAGTGGCCTGCCGCTTCCCGCCAGCCCGGGGCCTGGAGTCCGTGCTGTTTGCCCAGCAGCGCAAGGAAGATTTTGGCTTTCTGGTCGCCGAACCCCGGCAGGGCCTTGAGCCGCTTCAACACCTCGGCGCCGCTGGGCTCGCCCTGGGTCCAGATGGCGGTGGCGTCGCCGTTCCAATCGTTCTGCACGGCTTCGGCGAGCGCCTGGACCCTTGCGGCCATGGAACCGGGGAACCGGTGCACGGCGGGCCGTTCCTTGAACATCTCCACGAAGGCCTGCGGATCATGGCCGGCAATGGCCTCGGGAGAGACGGACCCGATGCGGGTCCTGATCTTTTCCGGGCCCGCGAACGCCGATTCCATGGTCACCTGCTGGTCCAGCAGCATGCCGGTCAGCAGGGCGAAGGCATCCTCACTCAACAACTTGTCCGCGGCGGGGTCCCCCGTGATGTGCAGCTCCATGCCGTCCATCCTCCCACCTGCGGGCGGCCGTCGTCATAAGGACGCCTCCGCAGTCACCGCCCCGGGGTGTTAGCTGCCCACTGCCAGGCGGATCATGGACCAGGACACTGCCGGGAGCTCCGCGGTGAGGTGGCCGCCGTCGGCCTTGGCCGTGACGTTTTCCGCCGGCTCCACGGACGTCGAATCATCCGCGCTTGCCTGCCAGTACGGGTCCTTATTGGCGTAGGTCAGCGCCTCCAGCACGCGGACGTTGCCCAGTCCGGCGACGGCGGCATCCAGGGTGAGTGCGTCCGTTGCCGAGCGGTTGACGGCGAACACCACTACCTCGCCCTTGTCGGCGTCGAAAGTTGCAACGGCGGACAGTGCGGCGACGCCTGCGGTGGTGCCGCCGCTGACCAGAGGGGATTCGACGGCGAGCTGCAGGACAGTGCCGGCGGCGTGCCGGGAGGTCAGGGCGAAGGGGTGGAAGGTGGTCTGCTTCCAGGCGCGGCCGCCGGGTTCGGTCATGATGGGGGCGATGACGTTGACCAGCTGGGCCAGGCTCGCGGAATGGACCCGGTCCGTGTTCTTCAGCAAAGTAACCAGCAGGTCGCCCACCACCACGGCGTCCGCCACCGTGTAGGTGTCCTCCAGCAGCACGGGGGCTACCGGCCAGTCCTTGCCGGAGGGCGCTTTGGACTCGGCCCGGCTCATGTGCCAGACGTTCCATTCATCGAAGGAGATGTTCACCTGTTTGGTGGACTTCTTCACCGACTTCACGTGGTCGATGTGGCTGACGATGTCCTTGATGAAGGCGTCCATCTTGTGCCCGGCAGCCAGGTGCTCTTGAAGGTCGCCGAAGTCTTCAAAGTACTGGTGGGCGGAGATCAGGTCCACCAGCTCGTATGTTTCGGACAGGACCACGCGCTCCCATTCGCCGAACGTGTCCATGGTGGGACCGGAACTGCCGCAGGCCACCAGCTCCAGGTCCGGATCGATCATCCGCATGCCGCGGGCCGTGTCCGCAGCCAGCCGCCCGTATTCGAGGGCGTTCTTATGGCCGATCTGCCACGGGCCGTCCATCTCGTTGCCCAGGCACCACATCTTGATGCCGTAGCCGTCCGGTGCACCGTTGGCGCGGCGCTGGTCGGAAAGCTCAGTACCGCCGTCGATGTTGCAGTACTCCAGCAGGTCCATCGCCTCCTGGATGCCGCGGGTGCCCAGGTTGACGGCCATCATGGGCTCCACGCCGGCCTTGACGGACCACGCCGCGAATTCGTCCACGCCCACCAGGTTGGGGTCCGTGGAGTGCCAGGCCAGGTCGAGGCGTACAGGCCGCTGGTCCTTCGGCCCCACACCGTCCTCCCAACGGTAGCCGGAGACGAAGTTACCACCGGGGTACCGCACGGTGGAGACGCCGAGTTCCCGGGTCAGGCCCAGGACGTCGCGGCGGAAACCGTCCTCGTCGGCGTCGGGGTGGTCGGGCTCGAAGATACCGGTGTAGACGCACCGGCCCAGGTGCTCCACGAAGGCGCCGAACGTGCGGCGGCGGACGGGACCGACAGTGAAAGCCGGGTCAAGGGTTACTTTGGCGGTTGCCGGTTCAGGGGTTGCCACGAAAAACATCCTCGTTCTCTTTGATTTACAACGTTATAGAAAACATTGTTGGCGCTGCGGTGATCCGAGTCAAGGGTGCGGCGCGGAACGGACGCCGGGACGAAACTTTTTCGCGGCCGGGCCGGGGAGCGGAACCGGCACCTGGCGTCCCACCTGCGGCTATGCGCAAAGCAAGTAGCGGTTTCGAGTATCCAAGTAATACCTAATCTGAAAGTCGAGTACCGTTACTCATTCTCCGGCCCCGGACAGCCCACTAGGTTTTTCACAGGGACAGGGCGTGTTTTCTGTTCCGGCAGGACTTAGCTCACCAGGGGGTGTGAGAGTGGCAATGCACGCACGACAGGTGAGCCCAAACTTCCCGGGTCAACGGACCCGGGTACTGAGCGGGGCCGGCGACGAGGAGGCCTTTGAGACCAAGGCCTCTCCCCCAGCCGTCGCCGGCCCTCTTCTTTCTTCACGCCTCCATGGCCCGCGGGCTGCCGCCGGGCTGCCGACGGCTGTGCCGCATAGCACTGATTCGCTCGGTCCGGCCTCAAAAGCAGCACAGGCCGCCGGGAGCGACGGCAGCCAGGCGATGCTGCTTGACCTGGTCACCAGGGCAGACTCGCTGACCGATTCCCTGGACCGGCTGGCCGTCGCTGCGGTGCGGTCGGTGGCGGGTGCCCAACAGGCGGGCCCGATTCAGTCGGCGGACACGCGCATCGAATGCGCAGTGGTGCTGACCCAGCCACGCCGGTCCCCCCTCATTACGGGGACATCGCGGGACGCGGAGCGGATGATGGCGTGGGAGCAGCAGGCGGCTGAGGGCCCCACCAGCGAGGTGCTGGCCGGCGGCCATCCCGTTGCGGTTCTTCAACGGCACGGGGATTTCCGCTGGCCGCGTTACTGCAGCGAGCTGCAGGTTGCCGGTTTTGGCAGTGTCCTGGGCGTCCGGCTCCGGCTTGACGGTGCGGGGGATGCCGCGGGTTCGGGCCCCGCCGGTGAAGTGCCGGGCGCGGACGCGGAAACCCACGCTGCGCTGGCGTTCTTCGCCCCGGATTCCAAAGCTTTCCCGCTGCAGGCTATCGCCGAGGCCCGGGCGTTCGCCGGCCTGGCGTCGCGGAGCCTGCGGATGGCCCTCGACCTGCATACGGCCCGTTCCATGGCGTCGGACCTGCGCTCGGCACTGGACAGCCGCACCTCCATCAACGTGGCGTGCGGCGTCATCATGGCCCAGAACCGGTGTTCGTACCACGAGGCGTTTTCCATTCTGGCCAAGGCTTCCAGCCACCGGAACATCAAGGTCCGCCGGATCGCGGAAGACATCCTCGAGCGGCTGCCCGAGGGTCCCCCGCAGTCCCACTTCGGGCACTAGCCCGGACGCAGGCGCACCGGTCGGTCCTGCGCTCAAACGCAGCGGGGCCGGTCTAGGCGCGGCGGGTGAAGACCATGTGGACCACTCCGGCCGGCGATGTGGTGGATTCGATGTCGAAGCGCTCGTGGAGTCCCTCCAGCCCATCCCACAGCCGCTCGCCGCGGCCAAGAATGATAGGCACCACAGCGATGTGCATGTGGTCGATCAGGCCTGCCTCGAGGAACTGCCGTACCGTGTCGGCGCCGCCGCCTATCCGGACGTCGAGGCCCGGGGCCAGCTCGCGGGCCGTTTCGAGCGCCGTTGCAGGGTCGGCGTCAATGAAGTGGAAGGTGGTTCCGCCCTCCATTTCGAGGACCGGCCGGGGGTGGTGCGTCAGGACCACGACAGGCGTGTGGAAGACGGGGTTGTCGCCCCACCATCCCTTCCACTCCTCATCCTCCCAAGGTCCGCGCTGGGGGCCGAACTTGTTGCGGCCCATGATTTCGACGCCGATTCCGGGGCCCCACTGGCTGGCGAAGGCCTCATCGACGCCAAAGGATGCCTGCCCATCCCCGTGGAGGCCCATGGCGCGGAAGGTACGGGTCCCGAAGGCCCATTCCATGAGCCGTGATCCGGCATGGCCGAATGGGGCCTCGAGCTGCTGGCCCTCACCCGTGCCGAAGCCGTCGAGGGAGACCGAGAAGTTGTGCACGCGGACGAGGGACATGTCATCTCCTGGGGTGGGCTTGCCTGGTCACCTCACCATAGGGGCATTGAACCCGGAAGCTCCAGAGCCTGCGGCCAGGAATCAGCTGCGCTGGTCCGCGCAAGCCAGTCCTTGATGAACCACAGGCCCGCAGCCGCTTAGAGCAGACTGGCCCGCAGTCGCTTAACGGCTGCGTGCTCCACGAACAAGGGAACCATCGTCCTCACAGGGCCCGAGTTGAACGCCGCATATTCCTCGCACACAGCGTCTTCAACTTGAGCTCGGGAGCACGCCGGAAATTTGCCCTCGAGGGCGTTGATCAAAGACACCAGAGCCCGCTGCTCGTCACTGCATTCCACCCTTAACCTCTTCGACGAAGCTTCAGAATTTTCACTAGCCTGCCAAGCATCTAGTATAGCTAGCGAAAAGTCCATGCCTCGGCACAGCGAGTCGATGGGACCCAGCGTTCATCCGCAGCAATTCGGGGTACGGTCCACTGATACTGCCAACCGGATGGATTGAGGAAAACCTGTGAGCACCACCAGAGCCGAGGCCGGGCGCATGCCCGCTGCGGCGCTGGCCTGGCTCCTTGGCCCGATCGCCGCCGGGCTCGGGCTGGCGGCGCATGTCCTGGGCGGCGGCGCCTCACCGTCACTGCTGATAGTTGTGGCGCTGGCGGCGCTGCTGGGCATGGCGGCGGCGATCGGCAAGCCCGGGCGGCTGCCCGGCTGGGGCCTGCTCCTCACCGCCGGGATCGCCCAGCAGTTGCTGCATTTCGCCTTCGCGGCCTTTTCGATATCCACGGGGTTCGACGCGCCCACGCATGGTCACGGCCAAGCGCCCGCCCAGGAACCAGGTACGGCCAACCAAGGCCGGAACCAAGGACCCGTGCCGTACGATCTTCACCTGCTCCTGTACCTGCACATGGCGGCGGCGCTGCTGACGGTTGTCGCCACCCGGCAGCTGAACAAAATCCCCGCACGGCGAAGCCAGAGGAATCCAGCAGAGACGGACGCCGGCGTCCCGGTCAGGAAGTAAGCGTCCCCCGGACGATGCTGACCGTTGAGTGCGCCGGATTGCCGTCCACCGGCTCGTCCGAGACATCCACAATCGGGTAGTCCGCCAGCTGCAGGCCGGCGGGCACCTCGAAGCTTCCGGAGTCCGAGTTCATGATGCCCAGGCTGACCAGCCGCGACAGGTCCGGGGCGATCAGCCAGACTTCCTGGTAGCCCCGCGCCTCATCCTTGTCCAGCGTGACGTCCAGGCGGCGCGAACCGTCGGCCGCCTCCACCACCTTCGCCGATCCGGTGGCGGAGTACTGGGCCAGCGGTGTCAGCTGGGCCTGCGCCAGCTGGGTGGGCTGGGCGGGCCGGGTGGACACCCAGATGCCGCCCGCGGCCACCAGCACTACGGCCGCAGCGGCGGCGATCCACGTCCCGGTGCGCTGCCACCATGCCTTCCTCCGCTGGCTGAACGGGGCAACGTTCGACGGCGCCGCCCCGGCAGGTGCCTCCGCAGGCTTGGTCCCGGGACCACCCAGCGGGTCCGCCTGGACAGCCTCGGCAAGGCCAAGTTGCCGGTGGATTCCGGCCCACACGTGCGGTCCGGGAACAGACAGGCTGATGGTGTCCGGCGTCGTCTTAACTGCGTCAACGGTGCGGCGCAGCGCGGCGTAATCGGCAGCGCATTCGGGGCAGACGCTGAGGTGCTCCCGGCCGTCCGCGTCCTCCCAGTCCTCGTACATCGCAAGGAGGCTCAACTGTTCCGGATCAAGATGCGGCATGGTCTACCTCCAATCGACTTCTCAAATGCGTAAGGCTGCGGCGGATGTGGCTCTTGACGGTACCAAGCGGCAGGTCCAGTTTCCGTGAGATCTGTTCGTGCGTCAGATCCTCGTAGAAGGCCAGCTTCATGATGGACCCCTGCGGTTCGCCCAGCCTGTCCAGTTCGCCGTCCAACAGCAGCCGGTCGGCCAGAACCTCCGCCGCCTCCGTTCCGGCGCCGACTTCTCCGGCGGCCAGTCCGGCCCCGGCCACCGCGTGGGCCTTGCGCACTTCGCGTGCGGTGGCCGAGTGCGCGTCGGTGATGACGTTCCGGGTGATGCCCACAATCCAGGCGGGCAACCGGGCCACCTCCGGCTTGAAGGTGTTCCGCGAGCGCCACACCCGGATAAAAACCTCCTGGGTGACGTCGTCGGCCGCGGACCGGTCCGACAGGGAACGGAGGGCCAGGGTGTGCACCAACGGGGCGAATTCGCGGTAGGCCGCCGCCAAAGCCCTCTCATCACCGGCGAGGAAGGACGCGGTCAGCCCGTCATCCCAGCCGTGGGAGGCCTGCGCGGGAGAGGTCACTCGCGGCTCCTTCCCGGCATCGGTGACGAGAACCATGGCTGGTCACCGCTTACCCGAGGACCGCGGTGACTATCACATTGTCGCTGTAGTCCATCCGCTCGTCCAGCCACCTTCCGCCGCAGGTGACAACCTTGAGCTCGTGCGGCCCGGTGCGGCGGAAGAGCGAGCCGCCGTCGAACCTGTCCTTGGCCATCAGTTCCACCTTCACCACGCGGTAGCTGAGGTCCGGGGCGCCGGCACGGCCCACGCGGATGGCGGTCCCCTCCGGCAGCGATTTCAAGGCGGAGAACGGTGCCCTGTCCGAGGCCGTGTCGATGTGGCCCGCGATCACGGCCGCCCCTTCAGACGCTCCCGGGGCTGGTCCGAACCGGTACCAGGCGGCGCGATCGAAAGCGTCCGGTAATTCCATGGCACCTTCGCCGGACACTCCCCCCGGAACCACCGGCATATCGATAGCCGTGCCGGCGATGGAGATCGACGTCGGCGCAGGGTCTGCCGGAACGGCGCCGAGGGTGGCCGGATGGACGGGAATGGTGGCCGGGGCACCAGGTTGGCCGGCGGGAGCGGCCGCGCCCGGGGCAGCGGCGCCGGGGGCAGTCGGAGCGGCAGTGGGAACCGCGCTGGGAGGGTCGGCTGCCGCGAAAACTGCTGTGCCGGTCGGCGCAATGGAAGGTGCTGTGGACGGTGCGGCTGGCGCACACGCGGCCAGCACCAGAATTGACGCGGCGGCGGCGATCCGCACCCCAACAGATGGACGACGGCGGGACTCCCGTGCCGTCGTCGTGCGTCCGTTCATCGCCGTGGCCTTTCTCAGTCCGGGCCCCGCGCCCGAGCGGGGACCAGTGGTTTTTCGGTAGGGTGGCCGCCCGGCGCAGATGGGCAGGGTACGCCGGGCGGCCGGTCTATCGGATCGCCGGAAGCTACTGCCGGACGCGGCGGGCGGCCACTACGCGGGCCGCGCCGAAGCCGCCCAGCAGCAGGGCGAGGGCGGCTGCACCGAAGCCCAGGACCAGGCCTGCCGGTGCCTGCGCATCGGCGGATCCGTTGCGGGCGCCGGGGACAGAGCCGGGTGCGGAGTGCAGGCCGGGGATAGTCTGAACCGCGAGCTGCAGGTTATTGTCCGCCAGGCTGCCCCACGCGTACACGATGGTGTGCGTGCCCTCAGCGATGGTGACGTCCGCCGGGCCGATCACCGGGGCTGTGGTGCCGGTTGCGGCAACCGTGGCGGACACCGTTCCGGGATCCAGGGTGAGCGTCTGCTCGTTGGGGTTGGACAGGTTGGTGACCACGGCGCTGCCGCCGGCCAGGACGTCGACGGCGGGTGCCGCGGCGGTGTGCCGGACGGTGAGCTTGCCCTTGCCTGCGGCGATCTGGGACACGTCATTGGTGAAGAGGTTGGCTGTGGGCTTGCCTGCCGCGTCCAGGTTGGCCACGGCGGTGTAGTTGCCGTTGGCTGCCAGGTTCACGGTGACGGGGCCGATGACGGCTGCGGATGCATCAGCAGCGTCCGCCGCGGTGATCGCGATCTGGTAGGCGCCAGCGGGCAATGCCAGCGGCCCTGCCAGGCTGCCCGGGGTGAAATCGTCCAGGGTGCGGTCGCCATTGACCCAGACATCCACCGTCAGTCCGGGGACGCCGTGCAGCACCGACAGCTGTGCGTCGCCTTCGGCGGCGTTGGCGGGACCGGCCAGGGCCATCGCGGCGGCGATGGCTGCGGCACCGATACCTGCTGTGAAGATCCTCTTTCGCATGTCCTTCTCCTTGATCGGCCCGCCGGGCGGGCGCTTTACGCTTACACCCCTATTACTGGAGCGGGCGCGGAGTTGGATGCAGAATCATGGACCTATTTGTGGCGGCCTACCCGGCCACTGGCGGGGCAGTGCTGGACCTTGGGACGAGCTCCGGTGTGACCACGGTGGAGCTGACCCCCGCGCCGGCCTCGATCTCCTTCAGCATGATGTCCAGGCAGCGGCGGCCCAGCTCCTCGAAGTCCTGCCTGACGGTGGTCAGCGGCGGGCTGAAGTACCCCGATTCCGGCTGGTCGTCGAACCCGACTACGGAGACGTCGTCGGGCACGCGGACGCCGGCCTCGGCGAAGGCCCTCAGGACTCCCAGCGCCATCTGGTCGTTGCCCACGAACAGTGCGGTGGCGCTGCGCCCCGCCGCCAGCCCGCGGCCAATGGCGTAGCCGCTGCCGGCACTCCAATCCCCTTCCACCAGCAGATCGTCCGCCAGCCCAGCTGCGTGGAGGGCTTCCCGCCACCCCTCGGCGCGCTCAGCGGCGTCAGTCCAGCCGGCGGGACCGGAGACATGGCCGATCCGCCGGTGGCCCTGGGCGATGAGATGCTCGACGGCGAGCCGCGCCCCTGCGCGCTGGTCCACCATGGCGCCGCTTACGTCCGTGTTGCCCAGCGATCCCACGGCCATTACCGGCACCGGAATGTTCAGTGCATCGAGCGCCTGGAGGGTCTCGGCGTGCGGCACCAGCACGGCAATGCCGTCCACCGCCTGGTCCAGGAAATGGCTAACAGCGTCGGCGATGGCCGCTCCGCTGACCTCGCGGAGTGCGGCGATGCTGACGAAGTAGCCGGCGTCGCGGGCGGCCTGCTCCACGCCGAGGAGGGTATTGGCCGGCCCGTACTGGGACAGCTCGCTGCCAAGGACCCCGATGGTCTGGGACCGCCTGGTGACCAGGCTCCGGGCAGCCGTGTTCCGCCGGTACCCCAGCTCCGCAATGGCGGCCTCCACCTTTTCCCGGGTGGCCTTGCTGACATTCGGGTGGTTGTTGATGACGCGGGAGACGGTCTGGTGGGAAACGCCGGCCACATCGGCCACATCCTCCAGGCGAGGCATCCTGCCCTTGCTGCTTTTAGCCATCTGCCTATTGTCCCCGCTGGAACAGGTGGCCCGCCCCCGGCGCGTCCTAAGCTACTTTGCCGGACCGTGCCGTGAAGGCTCTGATGAACGAACAGGCTTATGAGGAAGGCCCGGCTGGCATGGGTGAACGGGGCCTGGCTAGGGATTCCCGTCCGGAAGGAACAGTTCTTCAAGGGTGGTCTCAAAGATCCGGGCGAGCCGGAAGGCCAGGGGCAGCGACGGGTCGAACCGTCCGCGTTCAATGGAGATGATGGTTTGGCGGGAGACGCCCAACTGGTCCGCAAGCCGTTGCTGTGACCACCCGAGCCGAGTCCGGCACTCGTTGACGCGGTTTTCCATCTCAGCCCAGGAGGCGCAGCAGCAGGTAACGGATGCCGAAGGAGGCGAAGCAGACAGCCAGGATCGCCGGCAGGACCAGTTTCAGGTCAGCCGCAAGATCGGCAGGAACGAACGCGGCCACGGCGGCAAGGACGCCCAGGCCCAGGACGAGGTCCGTGAACGATCCTGAGGCAGCCTTGTCATACCACTTGCCTTCCACCGACTCCTCGGGACGGTCAACCGCACCTTCGACAGTGCTTCTGTCGACCACCAGGACGTACATCAGCGCCATCGCCGGCATTGCCAGGCAGGCAGTGAAAACCGCGAAGCCAAGCAGGGGGCTTGACCCGGCGAGGCCGGTTCCCACGGCGAGCCAGCCGCCGGCAGCACCCAGGAGTAATCCGCCGGGCATGGCGATCAGCACCGCAGGAATCCGGCCACTCCCGAATTTTGCCTGCCCCCATCTGGTGCGTGTCTGCTGCCTTGCCATGGCGTCCCCCTCGATATGTACAACAAACTTTACATGTCTAGTGTGCTTTACATCGCCGGTTTCTTCAAGGGACGTCATCCGCCGGACGGCGCGCGCGGATCAGCGGGGCCGCGTGATGGAATGGCGATATGACCCTGGACAACGGCGCGCCCGGTACGTTGCTGACCGCGATCAAAGGCGCCCTGGACGTTTCCTTCGACGGCGGGGGCATGTCGGTCAAGCGCCTCCCGGCCTGGACGCAGGCCCAGTTCGGCGGCGACGTGCCGCTGGCCAAGGCGAATTCCACCCCTTCCGGGGTGCGGCTGGAATTCCTGACGGACGCGGCCTGGCTGGAACTGGACCTGACGTTCACCCGGGAATCAGCTGCCTGGCGCTGGCGTCCGCTCCAGGCGGCCGTGATCAGCATGACCACGTCGGATGGCCGTGCCGAAAGCCGGGACTTCCATGAGGGGGACGTTCTGGAAACCTTTCCGGACGGGTCCAGCACCCTGACTCCTGGCACCCCATCCACGGCACGTTTCGAGATTCCGGGGCCGCGGCAGGAGCGCACTGTCACAGTGTGGCTGCCGCACCGGGGAAGCGCCCGGATCCACGGCGTGCGTTCCGAAAGGCCGCTGCAGCCAGCACCCCGCACGGGTCCCCGCTGGGTCCACTACGGAAGCTCCATCAGCCAGTCCTCGCACGCCGACGCCCCGCTGGGGGCGTGGCCCGTCATTGCCGCCCGCAACCTTGGCCTGGACCTTAACAACCTGGGGCTTGCAGGTTCCGCCCATCTCGACCAGTTCGTTGCGCGGACCATCCGTGACCAGCCCGCCGATCTCATCACGCTGAAGGTGGGCATCAACATCATCAACAGCGCCAGCCTCCGCCGGCGCACTTTCGCGCCGGCCGTTCACGGATTCCTGGACACCGTGCGGGACGGCCACCCTGAAACCCCGCTGGTGCTGATATCGCCCATCTTCTGCCCAGAGCATGAGGACGCCCCCGGCCCCTCGCGGCTGGTGGACGGGAAGTTCCTGGCCACCGACCTTCCCCGCAAGCCCGGCGACGGGCTGCTGACCCTCCGCAACGCCAGGAACATCCTGGCGGAGGCCGTCGGCGAGCGCAGCACGTCCGATCCGAATCTGCATTACCTGGACGGGCTGCGGCTTTTCGGGTCAGCCGACGCACATCTCCTCCCGGATCTCCTGCACCCGAACGACGAGGGTTACCGGCTGATCGGCGAACGGTTCACGGATATTGCGGCAGGCAGCCCGTGGCTTGCCCCGGCAGTGCAGGCTCCCGTCAGAAGCTAGTTCGCCGGACAGTGCCTTCAAGGTTCTGGACAGCGAACAAGCCCAGGACCGGCGTCACAACGGGCAAACAAAAACGGGCCGGAAGCTCTACGCTTCCGGCCCGCTGAATGGGTGGGCCCTGTGGGGCTCGAACCCACGACCCACGGATTAAAAGTCCGATGCTCTACCAACTGAGCTAAAGGCCCCAGCCGGCTGGTCAACGCTGCAGTCTGCCACGTTTGCCATCCCGGCCCATCCATTTCTGGACGTTAATACTCTAACCCATGGTTCCGGCCCCTCCGCACGCAGCCCGGACGCCGCCGTCGGGCGTTCCACGGCGGATCCGGCACCCGCTTTCCTGCCCGCTTGGCATGCTCGATTCAGGCACGGCACAGGAGTAGCGTGGGGGCATGAGCGAGCAAGCAGGATCCAAGCCATACGGCGGCGCGAACCGGCACCACAAGCCCAAGCCGTTCGCCCCCATCGACTTCGAGCCCTTTGCCGGCGGCGCCGATCCCGCCCGGGTGTCCGAGGCCGCGCATCTCGCTGCGCAGGCGCTGGTCCGGCATGGCCGCGATAGCGACGACCCCGTCATCACCGAGCGCCTGGTGCGGCTCGCGGACGAACAGGGCCTGGAAGCCATTGCGGAGATGTGGGCCGAAAGCCCCGCCCGCTCGCTGCCCGGCGCACTGTGGCGGCTTTACGCCCTGCGTGCCGCCACAGTCCAGGACCCCGAGCGCATCTCCGTCTACTTCCGGGCGGGCAAGGACACCGCGCAGGTATCCAACGTTGTGGCCGGCGTCGCCGAGCCGCCGGGGGCGGATGAGATGCGGACCATGGCGGACGCCGTACTTTCCGGTGCGTTCGACGGCGAGTTCGACGTCGCGCTGGAACGTTCCGCGGCTTTCTGCCGCGTGGTGGCGCTCGGCCAGGTGACGCTCGCCGACGGCGCCGAGCACGCCAATGAGGCCCATGCCAGCCGGCTGACCCGCAACTCGCACCAGCTGGTGAAGACCGCCGAGGACCTGGAACACGCCGCCAACGCGTGGCGCCTCGGTGAACTCGACTGAATCCACCTGCCCAAGCACCGCCAACTGTCAAGATTGACTTGGGCGAAGCATCGTAGAAGACTGAAATCGGTGCCGAACCGCGAAACCCCCGGGCTTCAACACTCAGCCGCCTAGAGCGGCCTACCGCCGAGAGGCGTATCCGGTTCGGCACCATTTTTCTGCCCTTTTTACCGTCCGCCCATTTCAGGCCCGCAGTGACGGGCCGGTAGAGTTAGCGTCAGTTGCGCGCCCGGGTCAAGTCACACGGCGGCAATCCCCCGCCTTGAACTTTTCCCGGAAACCGGTAAGCCACGTGAAGCAATTGCGTCTATTTCCCCAGGAGCCCGCCGGGCTGAAACTCCTCTCCCAGATGGCGCAGCAGATTGTCCTGGCCAGCGGCACCCTGGCGGAAATCCTGGGAGTCTCGGCTGCGGACCACGCCAAGCTCGTGGAGGACATGCACAACCACGATGCAAAATCCTCCGAGCTGCACTATGCCCTGCTGACCCACATGCGGACCAGCTTCGTGAACCCGCTCCCCCGCGAGGACATGTACACCCTGTCCCGCTACCTCAACGAAGCCATGGAAAAGATGGACGCCGCGGCCGAACTGGTTGCGCTGTACAGGCTGGAGCGCCTTCCCAAGCGCGCCGCGGACCAGCTGGAGATCATCAGCAGGCAGGCTGAACTGACCGTGGACGCCATGCGCCGGTTGAACAACCTGGACGACCTCGAGGACTACTGGATCGAGATCCTCCGCCTCACCAAGCGGGCCGAGCGCACGCACCGGGTGTGGGTGGCGGACATGATCTCGGACATGAAGTGGGCCCAGTACTCCCGCAACCGGGACGTGGCCAACCAGCTGGTGGAGGTCACCAAGGACATGCGGCGCATCGCCACGCAGGTGGGCAGCATCATCGTCAAGGAATCGTGAGGTGACGGCAGTCTTCTTCGGCGCGGTGGTGCTCCTCACCGCCGCGTTTGCATTCCTCAACGGCTTCCGGGACGTTTCCCTCTCCACGGCCCTGCCCGTCCGCAACCGGGCACTCACGCCCAGCGTGGCGGTCCTGCTGGCCGCCTTCTTCAACTTTGTGGGCGCGCTCCTGAGCGCCACCCTGGCCGTTGCCGTCAGCCAGACATGGATCAGCCTGCCTTCCGGTACCGACGGCCTGACCATCCTGGTTTCCGGCCTCCTTAGCGCCTGCGCCTGGGGCCTGCTGATGTGGTGGCGGGGCATCCCCGTCCCCTCCACGCACACCTTGGTGGGCGGCCTGGCGGGGGCCGGCCTGGCCAGCCTCGCCGTCGGCGGGACCGGGGTGGGCGGCGCAGACCAGTCGCTGCTGCTGCAGGTGGTGCTGCCACTGCTGCTCTCCCCCCTGGTGGCGTACAGCGGCGCGTTCCTGCTGGTGTATCCGGCCACGTGGGCCGCCCGCCATACCCAGCCGAGCGTGGTGAACCAGCGCTTCCGCCGCAGCCAGGCCATCGCCGCCGGCGCGGTGGCATTCGGCCACGGCCTGCAGGACGGCCAGCGGGTCAGCGCCGTGCTGCTTCTCGCCCTGCTCGCGGCAGGATATTCCGACGGCGGGAGCATTCCCGTGTGGGTTGTCCTCCTGTCCGCGGTGATGATCACCGCAGGGACCCTCTTTGGCGGATGGCGGATATCCCACACCATTGGCTACAAGCTCACCCGGGTGGATCCGCTGCGCGGTTCGGTGGCCCAGATCTACAGTGCCCTCATGCTGTTTGTGGGGGCACTGGCACTGCACTGGCCCCTGTCCACCACCCACACCGTCACGGCGGCGGTCCTGGGAGCCGGCGAGAACCAGCATTTCTCCGTCACCAACCGGAAGCTGGTGATCCGCATCGTGGGGCTCTGGATCCTCACCCCGCTGGCGACGGCGGCACTCGCCTTCGTGCTGGCACTGGCCCTGTCCGCGGTAGGCTGAGCGCCCGATATTCCTGTACAGTCCCCGCGGCGGTGACGTACATTCGAAAGATGTCCCCAGGGCTGGGTGCCGGGGATGCGTCCGGCGCCGCGTGCAACCGCCGGATTAACGCCGCTGCTGCAAACCGGCGGCATGAATGCACATCGCGGAAAAGAGCAGGCTTCATGTCTACTTCAAATCCCCGGCGCCCGCTGCCCCAGCCACGGCAGCTCGGCTGCGCAACCTGCGGCACGGAAAACCACGTGACCATCCACTCGATCACGGCCCTGGATCCCGGTGGCGGGGACCTGGTGACGGTGTCCTACACCTGCGATGACTGCAGGCAGTTCCAGGAGCACCTGGCCTACGCGACGGACGTGGCCGCCGCCCTCCACCAGGTGCGCTCCATGACGCAGGTGATCATGTTCGGCGATGACTACGTCCACTGCGGCTACCCCATGGAGGAAGCCGGGTTCGGGATCGAACGGCTGGGCTACCGGAACCGCAGCGCAGGAGGCGGCCACAACGCCGTCTGCCTTCCCACCAGGATCCTGCGGTGCCGGTGCGGTTTCCAGCTGGAAGTCCCGGAGTAGGCCCGCCTGGTGGACGCAGTGCCTGCGCTCCCCTTTACCCGAAGTGGCCGTATTTACCCGAAGCGGCCGGAGACGTAATCCTCGGTGGCCTTCTCCACGGGGTTGCTGAAGATGGTGTGGGTGTCGCCAAACTCGATCAGCTTGCCGGGCTTTCCGGTACCGGCGATGTTGAAGAACGCGGTCTTGTCAGAGACGCGCGCGGCCTGCTGCATGTTGTGGGTCACGATCACCACGGTGTACTGGTCCTTGAGCTCATTGATGAGGTCCTCAATGGCCAGCGTGGAGATGGGGTCCAGGGCGGAGCAGGGCTCGTCCATCAGGATCACCTGCGGCTCCACGGCGATGGCACGGGCGATGCAGAGGCGCTGCTGCTGGCCGCCGGAGAGGCCGGAACCGGGCTTGTCCAGGCGGTCCTTGACCTCGTTCCACAGGTTGGCGCCCTTCAGCGAGCGTTCCACCAGGACGTCGGCCTCGCCCTTGGAGATTTTCTTGTTGTTCAGCTTCACGCCGGCCAGCACGTTGTCCCGGATGGACATGGTGGGGAACGGGTTGGGGCGCTGGAACACCATGCCGATCTGCGAGCGGACCGTCACGGGGTCCACTCCGTTGCCGTACAGGTTGTCTCCGTCGAGGAGGACCTCGCCCTCCACGCGGGCGCCGGGGATGACCTCGTGCATGCGGTTCAGGGTCCGGAGGAACGTGGACTTGCCGCAACCGGACGGGCCGATGAACGCGGTGACGGACTTGGCCTCGATGTTGATGCTGACGTCCTCTACGGCGAGGAAGTCGCCGTAGTAAACGTTCAGGTCCTTGACGTCGATGCGCTTAGACATGGTGTTCCTTCACTGACTGGGGATGAATTAAGTCTGGCATCCGGCCCGGGGGGCCGGAAGGGGCAGCGGGCTCAGCGGCCCGTCCTGGGGGCGAAGATCCTGGCGATCAGCCGTGCGGCGAGGTTGAGGATCATCACCAGGATGATCAGCACCAGCGCCGCGCCCCAGGCCCGCTCGGACGACGGGTCCGGGTTGGCGGGCGAGGTGGGGTTGAGGATCTGGGTGTAGATAAAGGTGGGGAGCGAGGCCATCCAGCCGCCGAAGACGTTGCCGTTGATGCTGGTGGCAAACCCTGCGGTGACCAGGATCGGCGCGGTCTCGCCGATCACCCGGGCGATGGCCAGGGTGACGCCGGACGCGATGCCGGAGATCGCCGTCGGGATGACCACCTTGAGGATGGTCCGCCACTTCCGCACGCCCAGGGCGTAGGCGGCCTCGCGGAGTTCGTTGGGGACGATCTTCAGCATTTCCTCGCTGGAGCGGACCACCACGGGAATCATGAGGACGGACAGCGCGACGGCGGCCACCGCACCGGTCTTGGTTCCCGGGCCCACCACAGCGAAGAAGAAGGCCGCTGCGAAGAGGCCGGCCACGATGGACGGGATGCCGGTCATGACGTCCACGAAGAAGGTGATGGCCCGGGCCAGGCGGCCGTCGTTACCGTACTCCACCAGGTAGATGGCGGTCAGCAGGCCCACCGGCACGGAAATGACGGTGGCCAGGAGGGTGATCTGCATGGTGCCCAGGAGCGCGTGGTAGATACCGCCCAGCACGGGGGCGCCCTCTTCAACAGCCCGGTTGTCGTAGACGCCGGTGACGCCGTTCATTGAGCTGGTCAGGAAGCCGGGGTTCAGGAGCCCGGGCACGCCGTTGACCAGCACGGTCCAGATCACGGAGACGAGCGGGAGCAGCGCCACGAGGAAGGAACCCACCACCAGGCAGGTGGCCAGCCGGTCCTTGGCCTTGCGGGACCCTTCCACTGCGGCGCTCCAGGACACGAGCCCGACGGCGAACAGCAGCGCCGAGACGAGGCCCCACCCGAAGGCGTTGAAGCCAATGAGCGCCAGGATGGCGGCGCCCACGACCAGGGCGGCGGCCAGGACGATGTACGGGGCGTACTTGGGCAGCTGGCCCTTGGTCAGTGCCGAGCGCTTGCTGCGCACCGGGGTAAGCGTGGAGGTCATTTAGTTGGCTCCCGAGAATTCTTTGTGCCGGGTGATGATCCAGCGCGCAATCATGTTGACGGCCAGGGTGATGACGAACAGGACCAGGCCTGCGGCAATCAGCGTGCTCACCTTCAGGCCGCTGGCCTCCGGGAAATTCAGGGCGATCTCAGCGGCGATGGTCTGGTTGCCGGACTGGATCAGGCTGGCGGTCAACGCGCCGGAGGACAGCACCAGGGCCACGGCCATGGTTTCGCCGAGCGCACGTCCAAGGCCGAGCATGACGGCGCTGATGATGCCGGGCCGGGCGAAGGGCAGGACGGACATCTTGATCATTTCCCAGCGGGTGGCGCCGAGGGCCAGGGCGGCTTCCTCGTGCAGTTTGGGGGTCTGCAGGAAGATTTCGCGGGACAGCGAGGTGATGATGGGCAGCACCATCACGGACAGGACGATGCCCGCCGTCAGGATGGTCTTGCCGGTGGCAGAGGCGGGTCCCTGGAAGATGGGCAACCAGCCCATGTTGTCTGCCAGCCAGTTGTAGGCCGGGGAGATCTCGCGGGCCAGGAATGTTGCGCCCCAGGCACCGTAGACCACCGACGGGATGGCGGCCAGCAGGTCAACTACGTATCCCAGGCCGGCGGCCAGGCCGCGCGGGGCGAAGTGCGAGATGAACAGTGCAACGCCGATGGCGATGGGCGTGGCGATTACCAGGGCGATGACGGCGGCGATCAGCGTGCCGATCACGATGGGCCAGATGTAGGCGAAGAAGCCTGCCCCGCCCTGGATTTCGGCGGCGGGGGCGGTGAGCGCCGGGATGGCCTGGACCACCAGGAAGAGCGCAACGCCGAACAGGACGGCAAGGATGAGGCAGCCGGCGGCGAGCGCGGCGCCCGAGAAGATTTTGTCCCCGGTGCGGCCGGCGCCCTGGGTGCTGGTCAGGGAGGTGGCGGTCATTCGACGGCCCTTCGATCGTTAACTGGCACGAAAAAGATTGCTGCGTCCAAACCGAAGTTCCCCGCCTGCCTCTCGGCAGGCGGGGAACCCGGTTTTGGTGCGGCTGCTAGGACTTGACCTTGATGGAGTCAATGGCCTTCTGGGCCTTCTCCGCGAGGGAGGAGGACAGCGGGGCGGACTTCGCGGAGTCGGCGGCGGCCTGCTGGCCTGCGTCGGAGACTACGTAGTTCTCGAAGGCCTTGACCAGGTCAACGGTCTCCTGCTTGTCGTAGGCGCTGCAGACCACGTGGTAGGAAACCAGCACCACCGGGTAGGCGCCGGCAGCGGTGGTCTTGCGGTCCAGCTTGATGGACACGTCGTTGGCGGAGCGGCCGTCAACGGGCTTGCCGGCTTCAACAGCCTTGGCGGCAGCGTCGGCGGAGATCTTGACGAACTCCTCGCCCACCTTGATGGAGGCGGTGCCGAGCTTGCCGCCCACGGCGGAGTCGTCAGCGTAGGTCACGGCCCCGGGGGTGTCGGTGACGGTCTTGACCACACCGGAGGTGCCCTTGGCGTTCTCGCCCTGAAGGCTGGCCGGCCAGACGCCGGAGGACTTGTCCGTCCAGACCTCGGGGGCAGCGGAGGCCAGGTAGTCGGTGAAGTTGGTGGTGGTGCCGGAGTCGTCAGAGCGGTTTACCGGGGTGACCTTCAGGTCCGGCAGGCTGACGCCCTCGTTCAGGGCGGCGATGGCGGGATCGTTCCACTTGGCGATCTGGCCGCGGAAGATCTTGGCAACCGTGGTGGCGTCCAGCTTCAGCTCAGTGACGTTGGGGATGTTGAACGCAACGGCGATGGGCGAGATGTAGACCGGAATGTTGAGGGCGCCGTCGGGGCCGCAGACGGTCTTGGAGCTTGCGAGCTCCTCATCCTTGAGGTACGCGTCGGAGCCGGCGAACTGTGCCGAGCCGTCGATGATGGCCTTGCGTCCCGCGCCGGAGCCGTCCGGGGAGTACTGCACGGTGGCGCCCTGGTTGGCGGAGGCGAAGCCTGCCTTCCACGCGTCCATGGCTGCGCCGGTGGAGGAGGCGCCGATGCCGGTGAGGGTGCCCGTAACCTTGGGACCGGAGGAAGTCTGGTTGCCGGCAGGCGTGGTGCCCGTGGCGTTGTCTGAACCGCAGGCGGTAAGCGCGAGTGCGCCGGCTGCGATAACAGCGATAGCCGCGTGGCGGCCGAAGCGGAGTGCCTTCACTAGGTGTACCCCTTCCAGGGATATTCAGTGCGGGCAGGGACGGAGAACCCTGCTGCGCGATGCGTACGTTCTGTACCTTCAATGAAGTTATGGGCCGCAGGTAACGGGATGGGCTGCCCAAAGTGAACGGGACCTTAACGACGGCGGGACTTTGGTTAACACTTGCCGGGTCACCATTGCGCAGATCACATTCGCCGCCGTAGTGCAGCTTCGCGCGCCGGAACCGGCCCGGGCAGCAAATAGACTTGACGCCATGGCCCCCGCAGCAGGACTTTCAGCAAGCAGGCACTTCCTGCACGGCCGCTTCCGCACCGGGCTGATCCGGAGCCGCAATTCCCTGGTTCCGGCCATCCAGATGACTGTCTGCGCCGTGGGCGCCTACGCGTTCGCCGAATACGTGCTGGGGCACTCCGGGCCGCTGTTCGCCGCCACATCGTCGCTGATTGCACTGGGGTTCTCGCGGGAGCCGCGGCTGCGCCGGGTGCTGGAGGTGGGCCTGGGCTGCACTATCGGCATCGCAGTGGGCGACCTGCTCCTGCACTGGCTGGGCAGCGGAATCTGGCAGGCCGCCGTCGTGCTCCTTTTCTCCATCCTGCTGGCCCGATTCCTGGACAGCGGCAATATCTTCACCACCCAACTTGCCCTGCAGTCACTGCTGGTGGTGCTGCTGCCGGCGCCGTCCGGCGGTCCGTTCACCCGCAGTATTGACGCCGTGGTGGGCGGATTGTGCGCCCTGCTGGTGACCATCCTGATGCCGAAGGATCCCCGAAGGGAGCCCCGGAAGGACGTCCAGAACCTGCTCCATGAACTGGCGGAAGTGCTGCGCGAGTGTGCGGAGGCGCTGGCGCACAGCGATTCCACCAAGGCGTGGCACGCCCTGGTCCGCGGCCGCAACTGCCAGCCGCTGGTGGACGGGATGCGGCACTCGCTGCGGGCCTCCAATGAGGTTGCCCGCCTGGCGCCCGCCTACCGCCGGCACCGGGACGAGCTGGACCGGCTCAAGGAATCCCTGGACTTCATCGACCTGGCTTTGCGCAACAGCCGGGTGTTCGCGCGGCGGCTCACCAGCGCCATCAACCATGCGGCGCTCTCCGACGAAGCCACCGAGAACATCGCCGAAGTGCTGCAGGAGACCGCTGCCGCGATCGAGGAGTTGTCGCTGGGCCTCGCGGAATCGCACGACGGCGTCCGGCGCGCCCACCTGCGCACGGCACGGAACGACCTCAGCGGGATCGCCCTCCGGCTGCACCCGAAGCTGCTCGAGGTGCAGCGGCTGGAGGGCGAAACAGTGGTGATGTTGTTCCGGCCGCTGATGGTGGACCTGCTGGAAGCCACGGGCATGGACGCCCAGGAGGCCCGGGACGTGCTGCCAACGCTGTAGCCGCCGGACCGTAGGCGGGCAGGGC
Organism: Pseudarthrobacter sp. 1G09; assembly: GCF_050038305.1. Taxonomy (NCBI): domain Bacteria; kingdom Bacillati; phylum Actinomycetota; class Actinomycetes; order Micrococcales; family Micrococcaceae; genus Pseudarthrobacter; species Pseudarthrobacter sp. 1G09. The sequence continues at coordinate 524,925 of NZ_CP188306.1, read as the reverse complement.
TGGAGGCCCGATGTCGGTGCCCGCCAGTAGGGTTGGAGGCATGGCAACAAAGACTTCCCGGGCTTCCAAGGCGCCCGCGTACAAATGCGCCGAGTGCGGCTGGACCACCGTCAAGTGGGTGGGGCGCTGCGGCGAGTGCCAGGCGTGGGGCACTGTTGAGGAAACGGGCACCGCTGTTGCACGTACGACGGCGGCCACCACCGTTGTGGAGCCGGCCCGGCGGATTGCCGAGGTGGACGCCACCACGGCGGCTTTCCTGCCCACGGGCGTGGCCGAGCTGGACCGGGTGCTGGGCGGCGGCTTGGTCCCCGGCGCCGTGATCCTGCTCGCCGGCGAACCCGGCGTCGGGAAATCCACGCTGCTGCTGGATGTGGCCGCGAAGTTCGCCCGGACGGCACAGGATGTCCTATACGTGACCGGTGAGGAATCCGCCGCACAGGTGAAGCTGCGTGCGGAACGGATCGACGCCGTCGCCGAATCCCTTTACCTGTCGGCGGAAACGGACCTTGGCCAGGCACTGGGCCAGGTGGAAAAGATTGAACCGCGGCTCCTGATCGTGGACTCCGTGCAGACGCTCAGCAGCGCCGACGTGGACGGCAGCGCCGGTGGCGTGTCCCAGGTCCGGGAGGTGGCCGCCTCCATCATCGCGGCGGCCAAGCGGCGCAACATGACCACCCTCCTGGTGGGCCACGTGACCAAGGACGGGTCCATCGCCGGGCCCCGCCTGCTGGAGCACCTGGTGGATGTCGTCTGCCAGTTCGAGGGTGAGCGGCACTCCCGGCTGCGGCTGCTCCGAGCCGTCAAGAACCGTTACGGGCCCACGGATGACGTCGGCTGTTTCGACCTGAACGAGAACGGTATTGAGGGGCTCACCGATCCCAGCGGGTTGTTCGTCAGCCGCACGAAAGATCCGGTGTCCGGCACCTGCATCACCGTGACCATGGAGGGGCGCCGTCCGCTGCTGGCCGAGGTGCAGTCGCTGTTGGCCGAAAGCCCCAACTCCCAGCCGCGCCGGGCCACCAGCGGCCTGGACAGCTCAAGGGTGTCCATGCTCCTGGCCGTGCTGCAGCAGCGCGCCGGAACGCAGCTGCACAAGGACGATTCCTACGTGGCAACAGTGGGCGGCGTGAAGCTCAGCGAGCCCGCCACGGACCTGGCCGTTGCCCTGGCCGTGGCCTCGGCCAAGGCCCGCAAGCCGCTCCCGGTCCGGCTCATCGCCTTCGGCGAGGTAGGCCTGGCCGGTGAGGTCCGGCCGGTTCCCGGCATCAACCAGCGGATCCAGGAAGCCCACCGGCTGGGGTTCACCCACGCCGTGGTCCCTGCCAGCCATACGGGGCCCGGGCCGGTTCCGGCAGGTTTCTCGGTCCGCGAGGTGGAGCACCTGACCGAGGCGCTGAGCCTGCTGATCGGCTGAATCCGTTGGGCCGCGGGGTGGCGCCGGCGTCCAACCGCGGATGTCCCGGGTCAGCTGGCCGAATCTGTGTCCCCGTCAGGGGTGCTGCGGAAGCTGGTCCGGATCGTCCCGGTGGGCGCTGAACAGCCACGTGGAGACATCGCTGCGCAGCACCAGCAGCGGGCCGCCCGTGGAGCTGACGTTTCCCGTGGGCACGTAGTAGCCCCTGCCGGAACCTGGCCCGCCTGCCGCACGGTCCAGGGCGTCCTGGAGGTGGCGGGGCAGGTGCCCCTGCGGCCCAAGGCGGTGAAGCTCATCAAGTTCTTCCGGCGTGAGCCGTCCCATAACCTCAGCGATGTTGGCCATGATGGTCCCTTCGAGCAGAGTGCCTGAAGGAATAACCTAAAGCAGTGCCGTGAACTGCGGGTTAACACCGGACGGCAGTTTTCCACTTTTGATTCGACCTTGGAGGGCAGATGCCGGTTCGAAGCGCAGGACTCCTGCTGTACCGGCGGGACGCGGATGGTTCCGGCTCGAATCCGGATGTTCACGTGTGGATCGCCCACATGGGCGGACCGTTCTGGGCACGGAAGGACGCCCATGCCTGGTCCATTCCGAAGGGTGAGTACGGCGACGGCGAGGACCCGCTCGCAGCGGCCCTGCGGGAATTTGCCGAGGAGATGGGCGTACCCGCTCCCGCCGCCGAGTACAGGCTGCTGGGTGAGTTCCGGCAATCGAGCGGCAAGGTCATTACCGTGTTCACGGCGGAACTGGATTTCCGGCCTGAAAGTATCGTCAGCAACACGTTTCCGCTCGAATGGCCCAAGGGGTCCGGACGCATCCAGCACTTTCCCGAGATCGACGACGCCCGCTGGTTTCCGGTGCCGGCCGCAAGGGACAAACTCGTCAAAGGCCAGATTCCCGTGCTGGACGCGCTGCTGAAGGAGCTCAGCGCGGCCGGATGATGGCAGGATGCCAAAAAGCCGGTGGTCCATAAAGAACCACCGGCTTTTCGATCAGAACAGCTTCGTTCCCCAACCTGTGGGGCGCCTCACCTAGGCGGCAGAATGCTCCAGCGGTGCGGCCTTTGCCCGGGCTATCATCGCAACGCTCACGTCGTCGCCGGAGCAGACCATGGTCCGCCCGCCGCCATCGTGCCGGATCATCCAGAACACACTGCGGTCCCCTGCGATCATGTCGATCGTCCCGACAACGGCCGTTCCCCGGGCTGCCAGCACCTCGACGTCGTCGCCCCGGCCCAGCCTGGACCAGTCGGGGACCTGGGCCGGGGCGGCCACGCGGACCGGCCCGCGCCTGGCGGCGATCCTGCGAAGCGGGCTGCGCTGATACATTCCGGCTCCCGTTCCTGCTAGAAGTTGCCGCCGTCGGCCTTGACGGCCAGCACGGGACGGTCGGCCTGCATCAGGATCTGCTGCGCGTGGCTGCCCAGGATGAACTTGCCCACCTGGGTGCGGTGCCGCAGTCCGATGACGATGAGCGAGGCATCCACCTCCCGGGCAACATCCAGGAATTCATCAGCGAGGTCGTGCTGGTACGGCGGCTGGATGACTGTTGCCTTGATGCCCGCGGCCGTAGCCCGGGCAGCGGCCTTCGCCAGCACGTCCTCGGGTGCGACAGACTTGTCCACCAGCGCACCCTGGCGGGCCGAGTTGACGATGAACAGTTCCTGGTTCCTCAGTTGCGCCTCGGCGATGCCTGCGGTGAGGGCAGCCTCCCCGGCAGGTGTGGGGACGAACCCGACGATGATGCTCATACCTTCTCCTTGATGTTGTTGGCGCCGTCGTTGTTGGTGCCACCGGCCGAGGCGGATGCCGCCGTCGTGCCCTTGCGCTTGGCGATTAGGCTGCGGATGCCCGGCATCAGTGCCACCAGGACAAAGACCGCCAGCAGCGAGGCCGAGATGGGCCGGGTGAAGAACCCGGTGGGGTCGCCGTCGAACACCAGGAGCGAGCGGCGGAGGGAGCTTTCCAGCAGCTCGCCCAGGACGAATGCCAGAACCAGCGGGCCGGGTTCGAAGCCGAACTTCTTCATCAGGTAGCCCACCACGCCGAAGACCACCACGAGCGTCACATCGAACATGCTGTTGTTGATGGTGTAGGCACCCAGCAGCGTGATCAGCGCGGTGATCGGCGCCAGGATGGCGGCGCGGACACGCAGGATCCGCACGAAGATTCCCACCAGCGGCAGGCTCATGATCAGCAGCAGGATGTTGCCGATGTACATCGAGTTCACCACGCCCCAGAACAGCTCCGGCTCCTGCTCCACGAGCTGCGGGCCCGGGGTGACGCCCTGGATCAGCAGCGCGCCGAACATCAGGGCCATGGTGGCGTTGGCGGGGATGCCCAGGGTCAGCAGCGGAATGAACGAGGACGTTGCTGCCGCGTTGTTCGCCGTTTCGGGGCCGGCCACGCCCTCGGGCGCACCCTTGCCGAAGCGTTCGGGCTGCTTGGCGCGCTTCTTTTCCATGGCGTACGAGGCCATGGAGGCGATGGTGGCGCCGCCGCCGGGAAGGATGCCGAGGAAGAACCCGAGCACGGAGCCGCGGCCGATGGCACCGGAAGCGTGCTTCAGTTCGGCTTTCGAGGGCCAGACGTTGGAAACCTTCGACGGCGCTTTGGCGGCGCGGTGCCGCTCCTCCAGGTTGTAGAGGATCTCGCCGAGGCCGAAGATGCCCATGGCGATCGGCACGAAGTCGATGCCGTCCGCCAGCTGGATGCTGCCGAAGGTGAAGCGGCTCTCGCCGGTGAAGATGTCCCGGCCCACGGTGGCCAGCAGGAGGCCCACCGACGCCGCAATCAGCGCTTTGGCTTTGGACCCGCCGCTGATGGTTGCCACGAGCAGGATGCCCAGCATGGCCAGCGCGGAATACTCGGGCGGCCCGAAGTCCAGGGCGAAGCCTGCCACCAGGGGCGCCAGGAAGGTCAGGCCGATGATGGCTGCCGTGCCGCCGATGAACGAACCGATCGCGGCCAGGCCCAAAGCGGTGCCGGCCTTGCCCTGCCGGGCCATCTGGTACCCGTCAAAGACGGTGACCACTGATGATGCTTCGCCGGGGAGCCGCAGCAGCACCGACGTGATGGTGCCGCCGTACTGGGCCCCGTAAAAGATGCCCGCGAGCATGATGATGGCCGTCACCGGCTCCACGCCGTAGGTCAGCGGCAGCAGGATGGCGATGGTGGCTGCCGGTCCCAGGCCGGGGAGCACGCCGATCAGCATGCCGATGACGACGCCGACCAGGCAGTACAGGAGGTTCATCGGTTCCAGGACGACCGAGAAACCGTTAATCACAGGATTAAGAAAATCCACGGTGGTCTCCTAGAAGAGGTGGGGAATGGAGGTGCCCAGGGCCAGAATGAAGATCGCGTAGAACGCAACCACAACCAGGACACTGACCAGGATGGTTGAGCGCCAGGTTTCGCCGCCGAGGAATTTCATCCAGATGACGCACAGGACCAGGGCGGGGATTTCGAAGCCGATCACCGGCATCAGTGCAACCATCGTGGCGAGGGTTGCCAGGCCAATCAGCGGGGCGAACGACATCCGGGTGAATTTCTCCGCGTCCCGGTTGCGCCGGCCCAGGATCAGCTGGAAGAGCCCGAGGGCCACCATCACGCAGCTGGCCATGAAGGGCCACAGCCCGGGCTGCGGGGCGGACAGGGTTCCCAGGCCCATGGCCACTGAGAGGACCAGTGCGCCGATACCGACGCCGAGCACCACCAGGGAGGACGCGGCATTGGCCAGCGGCCCGGCAGCGGGAGGCTTTTCCTCCTCCCATTGCGCGGCGAGCTGCTCCGGGGTCAGGGCTTCGGGCAGTTCGCTGGGGGCGTCCGCGCCGGGCGTGACGGCGGTGCTGCCGTCACGCCCGGCGGATACTGCTGGAGTTGTCTCCATGGTTCTTACTTGTTCCCGCCGAGGCTGATGTCGTACTTCTCCACCAGCTCCTTGTACTTCTCGGCGTAGCCCTTCCACTCAGTGACAACTTCCTCGCCGCTGAGCTCCTTGGGCGTCAACAGGTTCTTCTTGTTGAACTCCTTGTAGGCATCAGTTTTGAAGGTGTCCTGGAAGGATGCCAGAAGCTTGTCCTTGACCTCCTGCGGGGTGCCCTTGGGCGCTGCCACCGCACGGTACTGGGCCACCGGGACGTCGTAGCCGGCTTCCTTGGCTGACGGCACGTCGGGCAGGAAGCTGTTGCGCTCTTCTGAGAAGACGAGCAGCGGGGAGACCTTGCCGGCTTCGATTTGCGCCATGGCCTCGCCGAGCTGGATGGTGGCCAGTTCAACCTGGTTGCCCAGGACGGCGGTGAGTGCTGGCTTGCCGCTGTCGAAGGGGACGTCGGTGCCCTTCACGTTGGCCTGCTTGAACAGGACGGTCTGGGCCAGCTGGCTGCCGGTGCCCACACCCGTGGTGCCGAACGTGACGTTGCGGCCGGCGTTGGTGACATCCTTGAAGCTCTTGAATCCTGACTGCTGGCTGGCCACGAGGACGTAGTCGTCCTGCGACAGCCCGGCAATGATGTCCAGGTCATCGATGTTCACGGCTTCGTCGGCGCTGACGGCCAGCGGGGTGATGGTGATCAGCGATGCGGTGAGCAGTACCAGCTCCTGACCGTCTGCGGTCTTGCCTGCCACTTCCTTGGTGGCGAGGGCTCCGTTGGCACCGGGTTTGTTGACCACGGGCATGGGGGAACCGAGGGTCTTGGTAGCCCCTTCAGCCAGGGCACGGGCGATGAGGTCGGTGCTGCCACCGGCCGCCTGGCCGACGGTGAGCGTGACAGGACCGCTGGGGAACTTGGACGAATTGCCGGCTGCGGCGCCGCCGCCAACGTTGCCGCCGCATGCCGTCAGGGCCAGCAGCGTAAAGGCCGACGCGGTGCCGAGGATGGCGCGGCGGGTGGGGAAGTGCTTCATTGGAACTCCTCATTAAGTCTCCGGGTGGGGCCCGGAACAATCTGTGAACCGGGTCACCCCGTTCGCTTTGTCGAGTGTAGGGAGCGGTTATGATGCCTGTCTAAGCCCATATCTGCATCATTTGATACCCGGAAGGCATCATGTTTACTTTCGACCAGTTGGCCGGTTTCATCGCCGTGGCCGAGGAGCTCCACTTCGGGCGTGCGGCCGAACGGCTGAACATGACGCAGCCGCCGCTGAGCCGGCAGATCCAGAAGCTGGAAAAGATCGTCGGGGCGGAACTGCTGGAACGGGACAACAGGAAAGTCACCCTGACCTCCGCCGGCGAAGCCTTCCTGGACGAGGCCCGGCGGCTGATGGCACTTGCAGAGAGGGCGCCTGCCGCCGCCCGGCGGATCGCCTCCGGGCGGTCGGGTGTCCTGCGGGTGGGGTTTACCGCAGCCAGCGGCTTCAGCATCCTGGGCCCCCTCCTGGGGGAACTGGCGGCCATCATTCCGGACGTGGACATCGACCTGCAGGAACTGGTGACCGGTGAGCAGCTCAGCGGCCTCCTTACCGGAGAACTCGACCTGGGGCTGGCGCGGCCGCCGTTCGACAGTGAGACCTTCGATTCACACCTTCTCTACCGCGAGTCCATGATGATAGCGGTGCCGGCCGGGCACCCGCTGACGCTCTTGGCACGGGACATCACGGCCGAGGACTTCAAGGACGAACCCTTGATCATGCACTCTCCCACCCAGGCCCGGTATTTCTACGACCTGGTGGTGCGGATGCTGCCGGTCCGCCACGCCAACGTGGTGCACACCGTCAGCCAGATCCTCACCATGGTTTCCCTGGTGGCCGCCGGCCGCGGCCTTGCCTTCGTGCCGCACTCCGCCACCCTGCTGGGCATCAAGGACGTGGAGTTCCTGCCGCTCGAGGCCGGGCGCGGGGAGGAAGTGGAACTGCACGCGCTGTGGAACCGCAGGATCACCAACCCCGCTTTGGCCCGGCTGCTGCGCGACCTCGAGTTCGCTATGGAGTGATCCCCCGGCGGCTCGCCACGCGGCACGAGATGCCTCTGGGTGCGTGCGGCACCATGATGCAACAAAGGTATCAATACATATAAAAATACACTTAGACAGGCATCGGCGGCGCTCCTACGCTGGGAGGGAATCATCAGCCTGCCGCCTTCGCGGCGCACACACCCGGAGGACCACACCGTGGCAAAGTACACCCCCCAGGAACTGGCGGACACCCTCAAGGAAGGCCTGCTGTCCTTCCCCGTGACGTCGTTCGACGCCAACCTCCAGTTCGATGAGGAGAACTACCGCAAGCACCTGTCCTGGCAGGCAAGCTTCCCCGTGGCCGGCCTCTTCGCCGCCGGCGGCACCGGCGAAGGCTTCTCCCTGACCCCCGCGGAGTCCGAGCGCGTGGTCCGCACCGCCGTCGACGAAGTGGGCAGCCGCGTTCCGGTCCTGGCCTCCGCCGGCGGATCCACCGCCCAGGCGATCGAAAACGCCCAGGCCGCGGAAGCTGCCGGCGCCGACGGCATCCTGCTCTTGCCGCCGTACCTGACCGAAGCCGACCAGGCCGGCCTGGTGGAGCACGTCAGCGCCGTCTGCCGCGCCACCTCCCTCGGCGTCATCATTTACAACCGTGCCAACGCCATCTACAAGGACACCACCGTGGCCACCCTTGCGGACCGCCACGAGAATCTCATCGGCTTCAAGGACGGCGTGGGCGACCTCGAGCACGATGCCCGCGTCTACGCCAAGCTCGGCGACCGGCTCTTCTACCTCGGCGGCCTCCCAACCGCCGAAACCTTCGCGCTGCCGCTGCTGCAGCTGGGGATGAGCACCTACTCCAGCGCCATGTACAACTTCGTTCCGCAATTCGCCCTGGATTTCTACCAGGACGTCCGCAACCAGGACCGCGCCGCCGTGAACAAGAAGCTGAACGACTTCGTCATCCCCTACCTGGACATCCGCGACCGCGTGAAGGGCTACTCTGTCTCCATCGTCAAGGGCGGCCTGGACGCCATCGGCCGTTCCGCGGGCCCGGTGCGCACGCCGCTGCAGAACCTGGCGCCGCAGGACCTCGCGGACCTCAAAGCCCTCATCGCCACCGTTTCCTAGCCGTCACCGAAGACACAGGAGCAATCCATGACCCTCACCGGACATTCACTCATCGCAGGCCGGACGGTTGCCGGCGAAGGCAAGACCACCTTCGGGTTCAACCCCGCCACCAACGAGGCCCTCGACCCCGCCTACACGCTGCTCACCGAAGAACAGCTCGCGACGGCCACCACGGCAGCGAAGGAAGCCTTCCCCTCCTTCAGCACCCTGGACCCGGAAACCCACGCCGCCTTCCTGGAGTCCATCGCAGACAACATCGAAGCCATCGGAGACGAACTGCTGGTCCGTGCCGGACAGGAAACCGGGCTCCCGGCCGCCCGGCTCACCGGTGAGCGTGCCCGCACCACCGGCCAGCTGCGCCTCTTCGCCGCCGTGGTCCGCCAGGGCGACTTCCGCGGCGTCCGCATCGACCCCGCCATCCCGGACCGGGCACCGCTGCCCCGCGCAGACATCCGCCAGCGGCAGATCCCGCTTGGCCCCGTGGCCGTGTTCGGCGCCAGCAACTTCCCGCTGGCCTTCTCGACGGCGGGCGGCGACACCGCCTCGGCCCTCGCCGCCGGCTGCCCCGTAGTCTTCAAGGCCCACAACGCCCACCCCGGCACCAGCGAGCTCGTAGGCCAGGCCATCAGCAAAGCCGTCCAGGACAACGGCCTGCACCCCGGAGTCTTCTCACTGATCTACGGGCCCGGCTCCAGCATCGGCCAGGCCCTCGTGGCAGACCCCGCCATCAAGGCCGTCGGGTTCACGGGATCCCAATCCGCCGGCATCGCCCTCATGAAGACCGCTGCCGCGCGCCCCGAACCCATCCCGGTCTACGCCGAAATGTCCTCCCTGAACCCCGTTTTCGTCTTCGACGGCGCCCTCGCCGGCAGCCCCGAAAGCATCGACGCCCTCGCCGCCGCCTACGTCACCGCCGTCACCGGATCCTCCGGGCAGCTCTGCACCTCCCCCGGCCTGCTCTTCGCCCCCGCAGGCGAGGCCGGCGACAAACTCGCCGCCGCCGTCGGACGCGCCGTGGCCGCCAGCGCCGGGCAGACCATGCTCACCGCAGGCATCGCCGGGTCCTGGAACACCGGCACCGAGGCACTCGGCGCAGCGCACGGCGTCGAACTCATCGGCCAGGGCACCCCGGGGCCCACCGAAAACGCCCCCGCACCGGCGATCTTCGGCACCGGCGTTGACCAGTTCACCACCAACCACGTCCTGCACCAGGAAATCTTCGGCGCCGCCTCCCTGGTGATCCGCTACACCGACACCGCGGACCTGCTCAAGGCAGCCTCCCGGATCGAGGGCCAGCTCACCGCGTCCCTGCACCTCACCGAGGCAGACTACGCAACAGCGGCGCCCCTGATCCCCGTCCTCGAACAGAAAGTGGGCCGCATCATCGTCAACGGCTGGCCCACCGGCGTCGAAGTAGGCCACGCCATGGTCCACGGCGGCCCCTTCCCCGCCACCTCCGACACCCGCACCACCTCCGTCGGAACCCTCGCCATCAACCGGTTCCTCCGCCCGGTGGCCTACCAGAACATCCCCCAGGAACTGCTCCCGGCACCCCTGCAGGACGCCAACCCCTGGCACCTCAACCGCCGCATCGACGGAGACGTCGTGGCAGCGCCCGAGAAGGCAGAGGTGGGGGCATGAGCGGCCAGCCCACCATTGCCGGCATTGAGGTAGTACCGGTCGCCGGGCACGACAGCATGCTGATGAACCTCAGCGGAGCCCACGGCCCGTTCTTCACCCGCAACGTGGTCATTCTGACCGACTCCGACGGGCGCACCGGCCTGGGCGAGGTACCCGGTGGCGAAAAGATCCGCACCACCATCGAGGAAGCCGGAGCCCTGCTCAAGGGCAAGCCGGTGGCCCGCTACCGCTCGCTGCTGCGGGACGTCGCAGCGGAGTTCGCCGACCGCGACGCCGGTGGCCGCGGACTGCAGACCTTCGACCTGCGCACCACCGTCCACGCCGTCACGGCCGTTGAATCGGCCCTGCTGGACCTGCACGGGCAGTTCCTCGGCGTTCCCGTGGCGGAACTGCTCGGCGACGGGCAGCAGCGCACCTCGGTGCCCATGCTCGGATACCTCTTCTTCGTGGGCGACCACCGGCGGACGGACCTGCCCTACCTGGTGGAGGAATCGCCGTCGGACCGCTGGGAAGAACTCCGCCGGCAGGAGGCCATGACTCCGGAAGCCGTCGTGGCACTGGCCGAGGCCGCGCAGGAGCGCTACGGTTTCAGCGACTTCAAGCTCAAGGGCGGCGTCCTGTCCGGCGACGACGAAGTGGACGTGGTCACGGCCCTGGCCAAGCGTTTCCCGGATGCCCGGGTCACCCTGGATCCCAACGGCGGCTGGCTCCTGGACGATGCCATCCGGCTGGGTAAAAGGATGCAGGGCGTGGTGGCGTACGCCGAGGATCCGTGCGGCGCCGAAGGACGTTTCTCCGGCCGCGAGGTCATGGCCGAATTCCGCCGCGCCACCGGCCTGAAGACGGCCACCAACATGATCGCCACGGACTGGCGCGAGATGTCCCACGCCATCCGCAGCAACGCCGTGGACATCCCGCTGGCGGACCCGCACTTCTGGACCATGCACGGCTCTGTTCGGGTGGCACAGCTGTGCAACGAGTTCGGCCTTACCTGGGGCTCGCACTCCAACAACCACTTCGATATTTCGCTGGCCATGTTCACCCACACCGGTGCCGCGGCGCCGGGTGAAATCACCGCCCTGGACACGCACTGGATCTGGCAGGACGGCCAAGGCCTGACCAAGAGCCCGCTCCAGATCAAGGGCGGCGCCATCGAGGTCCCGGCCGCGCCCGGGCTGGGCATCGAACTGGACCGTGAAGCGCTGGACAGGGCACACCAGCTGTACCTGGAGCACGGGCTGGACGCGCGTGACGACAGCCTCGGCATGCAGTACTACGTCGACGGCTGGTCCTTCGATCCGAAGCGGCCCTGCCTGGTCAGGTAGGACTGCGGCGGCAGGCGACTCAGTTGCCCGCGATCACCAACGCCACGCTGTGGCCGCCGAAGCCGAACGCGTTGACCAGCCCTGCCCGGGGAGAGCCGGCGGCCAGCCCGTGCGCGGTTTCGGTAATGACGTTCAGGTCCACCTCGGGATCCAGCGCCTCCACGTTCAGCGTCCCGGGAAGCTGCCCAGTGCGCAGCGCTTCAAGGACCACGACGGCGGCAAGGGCACCGGCGCCACCCAGCAGGTGGCCCGTGTGCCCCTTGGTGGAGGTCACGGGCACCTCGGGGCCAAAGATGGCGCTGATGGCCTGGCCCTCGAGCCGGTCGCCTACAGGGGTGGAGGTGGCGTGGGCGTGGACGAAGCCGATGTCCGCCGGTTCCATCCCGGCCGAGGCCAGTGCTTTTTGCATGACGCGGCGCTGCATGGCCGGGTCCGCGGCCACGATGTCGTTCGCGTCGGAAGTCACTGCACCCCCGGCAACTTCCCCGAGGATTGCGGCGCCCCGGGCACGGGCGTGGCTTTCGCTCTCCAGCACCACCATCCCTGCCCCTTCGGACAGCACGAAGCCATCCCGGCCGCCGTCGAAAGGCCGTGATGCTTCCGCCGGGTCCCCCGGGCGCGTGGACAGCGCACGGATCTGGGAAAAGCCGCTGATCACGAGGTCGTTGACGGAGGCGTCCACGCCGCCGGCAATGACGACGTCGGCAGCACCGGAGCGGATCATCTCGGCTGCCTGGACAATCGCCTCAGCCCCGGAGGCGCAGGCGCTCACGGGAGTACGTGCACCGCCGCGGGCACCGAGGTCGATGGACACCCAGGCGGCGGGGCCGTTGACCATCAGCCGGGTCAGCGTGTGCGGCGAGACCTTGCGGGGGCCGGACGCCGCCAGCACCCGGTCCTGCTCGATGGTGGAACCCAGCCCGCCGTATGCGGAGCCGATCACCACGGCGAACCGTTCCGGGTCCACCTCAGGAGCGCCCGCCTGGGACCAGGCTTCGCGGGCGGCGATGAGTGCCAGCTGGCCGCACCGGTCCATGCGCTTCAGCTCCCGGGTGCTGAGGTGCTGCGAGAGGTCCGCGGCCACCTGTCCGGCGATCTTGACGGGCAGCTGCCCGGCCCAGTCCCCGGTCAGGGCGGTGATGCCGGATTTCCCGGCGAGCAGTGCCTGCCAGGTCTCCGCCACGGAGGCGCCCAGCGGGTTGATGGTGCCGGCGCCGGTAACGAGGGCGCGCGGCTGGGCCGTGGTGGGTTCCGTCATTGGGGCCCTTACTTTGCGGGGTTGTGCGTGCCGATGGGCACCAGGGTCAGGTCCGGGTGGTTCTTTTCGATCCGGCGCAGGGCCCAGACGTCGTTGAACAGGGCGAGGTATTCGCCGTCCGACCGCAGGAGCACCTCCGCGCCCGGAACGTTGGCCAGCGCGGGCATGGCGTCCGCCGTCGAGATCCTGGCCAGCGAGTAGGGCAGGCGCTCCAGGCGCATGGGGGCGCTGAAGTCGTGCGCCATCCTGTCCTCCACCACTTCGAACTGCATGGGGCCGACGGCGGCGAGCACCGGCGCCTGGTCCCCGCGGACGTCGGAGCGGAGCACCTGGATGACGCCCTCATGCTCGAGCTGTTCGATGCCGCGGCGGAACTGCTTGAACTTGCTGGGGTCCTTGGACCGGGCCACTTGGAAGTGTTCGGGGGCGAACAGCGGGATGGCCGGGTATTCCACCGGGTCCTCGAGGAACAGGCTGTCTCCCACGCGCAGGGAGGAGGCGTTGACCAGTCCCACCACGTCGCCGGGGTACGCCTCGTCGATGACTTCGCGTTCGCGGCCGAACACCTGCTGGGCGTATTTGGTGGCGAAGGACTTGCCGGTGCGGGTCTGGGTGACCACCATGCCGCGTTCGAAGACGCCGGAGCAGACGCGGATGAAGGCCACGTGGTCGCGGTGGGCCTTGTTCATGCCGGCCTGGACCTTGAACACAAAGCCGGAGAACGGGGATTCGACGGGGCGGGGGCTGCCGTCCACGTCGGGGCGGGGTGCAGCGGGCGGGGCGAAGTCCACCAGCGCGTCCAGCAACTCCTTGACGCCGAAGTTGAGCGCGGCGGAGCTGAACAGGATGGGGGTGGCCTTGCCGGCGTGGAAGGCGTCGACGTCGAACTCGAGGTTGGACTCGACCACCAGGCCGGCCTCATCCACGGCGTCGGACCAGTTGCTGCCTTGGCTTTCGGCGGCTTCCTCCGGGGTGAAGTACTCGGTAAGCGCGATCTGGGCGCCTGCGTTGTTGCGCTGGAACCGGGCGAACCGGTCGTTGCGCAGGTCCCAGACACCGCGGAAGTCACCGGAGATGCCCACGGCCCAGGTCAGCGGCATGGGCTGCAGGCCGGTGCGTTCGGTGATCTCGTCCATCAGCGCCAGGGCGTCCAGGCCGGGCCGGTCCCACTTGTTGATGACGGTGATGATGGGCAGGTTCCGCTGCTTGCAGACCTCGAAAAGCTTCATGGTCTGGGTTTCCAGGCCCTTGGCGGCGTCCACCAGCATCACGGCGCAGTCGACGGCGGCCAGCACGCGGTAGGTGTCCTCGGAGAAGTCGGCGTGGCCGGGGGTGTCCAGGAGGTTGATGACAGTGTCCCGGTAGGAGAACTGCAGGGCCGCGGAGCTGATGGAAATGCCGCGGTCCTTCTCCATCTGCATCCAGTCCGAGACCGTTTCCTTGCGGTTGGCCTTGCCGCTGGAAGCGCCGGCGGTGCCGATCACCTTGGCGTGCAGGGCGAGGGCTTCCGTGAGGGTGGACTTGCCGGCGTCGGGGTGGGAGATGACGGCGAAGGTCCTGCGGCGGCCCGCTTCCTTGTGAATCTCATTGATCCGGGCGGGGGTCAGGACATCTTGGGACACGGTGCTACTTTCGCTGCGGTTGCGGCTGGATGAAGCCAAAGTCCAATTTTATCGCAGGCCCGCAAACCGGGGCTGGTCCGCTTAACGCCCGCGAAACCGGGAGTTCAAGGCAGCGAAACGAGGGCCCGCTACCGTGGCGGCATGACGACGCCGGGAAACCCCTTCCACGATCCCTTCGCCTCCAGCATTGCTCCTGCCAGGATGCAGGAGCACACTAGCGGCCAGGATGACGCCGGGCCGCATCCAAGGGGCGTCCAGTCGGCGGCCGAGCTGAAGGCGCTCCGGGCAGCATCGCTCGCCAGGGTCAGCAAGGACCTTGAGCGGATGCTGCGGGTCAGGGCTCGCTAAAAACGGTCTTTCATTCGCTTTTCCCTCCGGTCTTCCTCCCCGGCCTTCCGTTCCGGGATCACGCGGATTGTGTCCTGAAAAGGCATGATGGGTGCATGCGCAGCATAGAGCTGGTGTTCGACGACGATACCGAGTCCGCCATCCGGGCCGACTGGGTGCGGCTCGCCGAGGCCGGACTTCCGAGCCTTGCCAGCCATACCGGCACCAGCAACCGGCCCCACCTCACGCTCGCGGCCGGGGCGGAACTCATGGTCCCGCACCTTCACGCGTTCGATGGGGCGCTTCCCATGGAAGCCGCCTTCTCCGGTGTGCAGGTTTTTGCCGCCGGGCGGGACAGGTACGTCCTGGCCCGGTCCGTGGTGCTGACAACCCCGCTCCGCAAAGTGCACCAACGCCTGCACCGGGAGATCAGCGGCGCCGTCCCGCAAACCCTGCCCGGGGCCTGGACGCCGCATGTCACTCTGGCCCGGCGGGTTACGGGAGAACAGCTGGGCAGGGCCATGGATCTGCTGAACCTCCGGCTCAGCGGGCACATTGCGGGTGCACGGCTGTGGGACAGCAGCACAAAGTCGATCACCGGGCTCTGAGTTCCTTCCCCGGACACAGCCGGCCTCCATCCGACTGCTGCCCTACGGCCAAAGTGCATGCTGCGCGCAGTGCGGCGCAGGGTCGGTCCGGGCATTTCCGTCGCACCCCCAACGGTGCACTTTGGGGCTTGTCCATGCGGAATTTGGGGGTGGTTGCCCCTATCATTGTGCTTGCGGGAAAATGAGTACTTTTGATCCGGCCGGTGCAACAGGGATGCCGGCATTCTTGCGGGGTGTCTGCCCGCACCTTTGAAGGGAAAACTTATGGCGCGGAGCCCCGAAGAATCACTCAGGGCGACTCTGGGCAGGGTGGCCCCGGGAACTCCCCTCCGCGACGGACTTGAACGCATCCTCCGCGGCCGCACGGGTGCACTGATCGTGCTGGGCTCAGACCGCACAGTGGATTCGATCTGCTCCGGCGGTTTTGACATCGGCATCGAGTTTTCACCGACGCGCCTGCGTGAACTGGCCAAAATGGACGGCGCCATCATCTGCGACAAGGACGCCGGCAACATCCTGCGCGCGGCAGTCCAGCTGGTCCCCGACTCCAGTATCGAAACCCAGGAATCCGGAACCCGCCACCGCACCGCCGAGCGCGTGGCCATCCAGACCGGCGTTCCCGTGGTGTCCGTCAGCCAGTCCATGCAGATCATCGCCCTGTACGTCAACGGCCTGCGGCACGTTCTGGAGGGCTCCGAAAAGGTCCTGGCGCGCGCCAACCAGGCCCTGGCCACGCTGGAACGCTACCGTGCCCGGCTGGACCAGGTCACCAGCTCCCTGTCCGCCCTGGAGATCGAGGCGATGGTCACCGTCCGGGACGTGGCTGTGACGCTGCAGCGGCAGGAGATGGTCCGCCGGATCTCGGAGGAAATCTCGCAGTACGTGCTGGAACTGGGCGAAGACGGCCGCCTCCTCTCGCTCCAGCTTGATGAACTGACCGTGGGCCGCGGGCCGGGCAGCGACGTCATCATCCGCGACTACGCCGGCCCGGACGCCTCGCCCGAGGACATCGACAAGGCCGTTAGCGCCCTCCTGAACCTGGGCCCCACCGAGCTGATCGACCTCGGCAAGATTTCCGGGATTATCGGCTTCGCCGGCGGCGTGGATACGCTCGACGCCATCGTCCAGCCCCGCGGCTACCGCCTGCTTTCCGGGCTGAAGGCCGTCCCCAAGGCCGTAGCGGACCGGCTGGTGGACCACTTCGGCGGGCTGCAGTTCCTGATGGCCGCCACCATCGATGACCTGATGACCGTTGACGGCATCGGTGACCAGCGTGCACGGACTGTCCGCGAGGGCCTCAGCCGGATGGCCGAAGCCAGCCTGCTGGACCGCTTCCTCTAATTCACGCACCCCCGCCGGTACGGCCCCGAAGACCGGCCTCAAGCCGACCTGAGGGCAGGTCCGCTAAAGGCAGCTCCGCAGAGGGCCTAGTTCAGCTGGAATACAGCTTTCGGGCTGGCCTTGGAGCCGAGCTTCGCAGTGAAGATGTAGTACGCCCCGCCGGTTCCGGGCTTGGCCGCCACCGCCTGGCATCCCTCCACCGTCCGGTTCCGCTGCCACGTGAAGTTGGCTGTTTCGCTGGCACCGGGCGCCAGCGTCTTTTCCAGGTCCTCGCTGGCAGCCTGGCAGTCCTTGGACGAAAAGACCCGGTCAGCGCCACTGGTCACGAGGAACTCCATTTGCGAGGTTCCCAGGTTAACCTCGCATGCCACGGTACCGCCGTTGGTCACCTTCAGCGTGAGCCGCGGATTTTCGCCGTCGCCATAGGCCGCCTTGTCCGTGGACGCCGAGACGGTGACGAGGTTTTGGTTGCAGCCGGGGGTGGCGGACGGCGAGGGCGTCGCGGAAGTGGAGGGAGCGGCCGACGGCGGGGCCGAAGCTTCGGGGGAAGCGGCCGGCGCTGCGGTGGTGGGCATGGTGGACGAAGCCTGCTGGGAAGCTCCCCCGAGTACCCCGGAGACGGCAAAACCGGTGATCACGAAAGCGATGACCATCAGCAGCGCGCCACCAACGAACAGCCTGCGGCGCCGGTACACGGCAGCGCTGGCCTTCGGTGCACCGCCGGAGCCCGGTGCCGATGCCTTGCCGCGTGCTGGTGAACTGCCTTGCCTGACCATCCTCCTAGGCTAGGGAAAGTCCCCGGTTCTGCGGCACCACCACGCCGCCGGCAGGCCATCGCTCTGGTCACAACGCGGGCCAGGCCCGGTTTTCCGGCCCGCGAAGGGCATCCATTACAGTGTTGGCATCGATACTCAAGCCCCTCCCTTACCCGCTCCCGCCGGAACGCCGCCAACTCCCGGCGGCCCCAACCACGTGGAGTTCCTGCACCGCAGGATCACCGGCTGGTTTGCCGAAACCGCCCGCGCCCTGCCCTGGCGGGACCCCGACTGCGGCGCCTGGGGCGTGCTGGTCAGCGAGATCATGCTGCAGCAGACCCCCGTGGTGCGGGTGCTCCCTGTCTGGGAGGAATGGTTGAGACGCTGGCCCACCCCCGCAGGACTGGCGGGCGAACCAGCCGGCGCGGCTGTCCGGAACTGGGGCAGGCTGGGATACCCGCGGCGGGCCCTCCGGCTGCACGCCGCAGCAACGGCCATCGTTGAAAACCACAACGGCAGGGTCCCGGACACGTACACAGAACTGCTGGCACTGCCCGGCGTGGGCAGCTACACGGCAGCAGCTGTGGCCGCCTTCGCGTACGGACGGCGGGAAACCGTCGTCGACACCAACATCCGCCGGGTACACGCCCGGCTGGTGTCCGGCACCGCGCTTCCCGCGCCCGCGCTGACCGCTGCGGAGATGCGCCTCGCCGCCTCGCTGTTGCCGGACGACGACGCCGCCTCCGTGCGCTGGAACGCTGCGGTCATGGAGCTGGGCGCCTTGGTCTGCACTGCGCGTGCGCCGAAATGCGCCGACTGCCCGGTGATGGAATCCTGTGCGTGGCGCGCTGCCGGTGAGCCGCCGCCGTCGTACGTGCCCAAGGGCCAGGCCTGGCACGGCACCGACCGGCAGGTCCGCGGAGCCGTGATGGCCGTCCTGCGGCTGGCTGATGCGCCGGTACCCGCGGAGATGTTCCTGCAGCCGCCGGCGGACCTGGGCTTCGCCCCTGAGGGGATCGGTGTCCCGCTCGCGGCGCTGCACCGGCTCAATTCCGCGCCGGAGCAACTGGAGCGTGCCATGTCCGGGCTGCTCGCGGACGGCCTGGCGGAGATTCACGACGGCGGCTACCGGCTTCCCGCGTAAGGGCCGCCGCCGGGGTGGCATACTTTTGGGTGACTGGAACCGGGGGAACCTTGAGAATCATTCTTTACATCGTGTGGGCGCTGTTCGTTGTGGCTGCCGTCTTCGCCATGGTCCATGCCATCCGCAAGACAAGGCGCCAGGAGCAGCTGATGGCCAGCTGGCCGAAGGTGCAGGCTACCGTCACCGGCAGTGTGGCCGGCTGGACAAGCGGCGGAGGAGGCTCCAGCCGCAGCCGCCGGTTCTTTCCCACCTACCAGTTCACGGACCCGCGCGGCACCCTGTTCATGGGCAAGTCCGAGATCTCCACAGCGGCGGCGCCGGCCCCCGGGTCCCTGGTCGAGGTGGCCTACAATCCAGCCAATCCCAACGAATCACTCCAGGTTTCCTCCGCGCCCCGGACCACCCTGGGCTGCCTGGTGCCGTTCTTTGCCGTGTTCGCCATCGCCCTGTTCTGGTTCATCAGCGTCTTCCCGCTGGGCTGACCAAAGGTTTCCTTTCGGCTGTCAGAATGTGCCCGGCCATAACAATGCCGGCATCACTTCCCCGGTGGAGGCGCCTCACAGGCCCGCGGGTCCTACGCTGAAAACATGCGTAACCGGGGGCTGCTCTTGGCGCTGATGGCAGCGGCGGGACTCACCACGGGCTGCGGGCCCGGGCCAGTTGCCTGCCCGGCCATCGCCCAGGCCACGGCCGTGTCCGTGACCGTCGCGGCAGACTACGCGCCCCTCATCGGCACGCTCCACCTGAAGGCTTGCCAAAACGGCACCTGCAAGGAGGGGCCCGTTGAGCTGGCCCCCGGAAGTGCCAGCATTGACCAGGGCTGCACGCCGGACGGCGTCTGCTCCGCAACGGCCTCGCCGGACGGAACCAAGGTGGGGATGCTGATGCTGGACACGCTCACCGAATCTGCCATGACCGTCACAGCTTCCGGGACCGGCGTGGACGGCTCCGCCCTGCCGGTCCGCACGCTCGAATTCCGGCCCCGGGCGGACTATCCGTTTGGCGAACAGTGCGGCAAGTTCATCTCCGCGTCGGTGACCCTCGATGCGGCCGGCCTCAGCGATGCACTGGCCTAATAGGCCGTTTGGAATGCCTCGGGCCAGAACGGTGCAAGTTCGACCGGGCAGGCCGGAAAACAGCGCGGGCTAGAACAGTGCGGGCTGGCTGAACTGCCCGTCTGCCGGCTGGCCAAGGTCGCCCACATACTGGGGCCGCCATTCGAACCCGAGGTCCGCCAGCAGCTCTTCCACCGTGCTCTGCCCGTCCAGCACTTCGATTGCCGGGGAGTTGTCTTCGGGGTGGAGCTGTTCCATGGCATCGAGCATATTGGCAGGATCAGGCGGGGAGTTGCGGACACACCGGGCTGCCCCGATTGTGGCCAGCTGCACGCCGGTTGACGGCTCAGGGCTCAGGGCTCAGGGCTCAGGGCTCAGGGCTCAGGGCTCAGGGCTCACCGAAACCAGCCTGGACCAGGCCACCAACGTAGTTCACGGCCCGTTCCGCGTCGGCGCCCCAGGCCTCCACGTGCAGCACGGATCCCTTCCCGGCGGCCAGCGTCATCAGCGCCGTCATTGAGGCGCCGTCCACCCCGTTGACCGTGACGTCCGCTGCCAACGAGGACAGGCCGCCGGCGATTTTCGCGGCGGGCCGGGCATGCATGCCTGCCTGGTTGATCAGCTCAAAGTCACCCGTGAAATCGGGGCCCCGGCCCGTGACGGAGCCTTCCTCCACCCTCTGCCGCCCGGTGTCGTTGCCGTGGGCAGGTCCGCGTACCGCCTCGGCGGCACGCTTGACGCCCTCCACGTCTGCGCCGCCCTGGGCAGCGACGGACGCCGCCACCAGTCCTTCCACCAACGGGGCGTCGGCCAGCAGGAACTTCTCCGGGTCGTCGACGAACTCCAGCGCGGACTCCGCGGTCATCACCGCGGAACCGAGATCTGCGAGGATCACCGCGCCGTCACCGCCGGCGGCTTTGTCCAGGGCAGCCATGACCTTCTCCAGGCTGGTGCCGATCCTGCCGTCCCCGGTGCCGCCGGCTGCCAGGATCACCACGTTGGGTGCCATTTGCGCGGCAAGTTCCACGGCGCCGTCGGCAATCTTTTCGCTATGGGACACCACCACAATGCTGACTGTCATCCGGCAGCCCCAACAGCGGCCCGCAGGATCAGCGCGCTGGATACCGCGCCGGGGTCGCGGTGCCCGGCGCTGCGTTCGCCGAGGTAGCTCGCCCGGCCTTTACGTGCCACGAGCGGATCGGTGGCCACCGCCCCGGCCTCGGCAGCCTCTGCGGCGGCCATCAGGACCGCCAGGATATCGGCACTGCCGCCATCGGCAGCGGCCCGGGCAGCGTCAACTGCCGGGGTCCATGCATCAACCATGGTCTTGTCCCCGGGTTCGGCCTTGCCGCGGGCCACGATGCCGTCGCGTGCGGCAGCGAGCGCTTCTGCCCAAGCCCCGGAATCGACCTCGGCGGAGTCGCCGAGGGAGGTGGCCGCCCGGAGGAAGGCCGTGCCATAAAGGGGGCCAGCGGCGCCGCCCACCTTGGACATCAGCGTCATGGCCGTGAGCTTCATGGCTGCTCCGGGCGTCTCCGGCGTCCCCTCGCCCAGCTTGGCCACCACCGCCTGGAATCCGCGGTCCATGTTCTCGCCGTGATCAGAGTCCCCGATCGCCCGGTCCAGTTCGATCAGCTCCACGCGGTGTTCAGCCATGGCCTCGGCGCACAGGTTCAGCCACTTCACCGCCCATGCGGCATCCAGCACCATGGTCAGGCGCCCCAGCGGAGGGCGGCAGTATGCACGGGCGCATCCCACAGTTCGGTCAGCTCGTCGTCAAGCCGGAGCACGGAAATGGAGCAGCCCTGCATCTCGAGTGCAGTGATGTAGTTACCCACCAGGGACCGCTCAACGGAAGCGCCCTTGTCTTTCAGGACCTGGACGGCGCGGCGGTACACGATGTAGAGCTCGCTTTGCGGTGTCCCGCCCATGCCGTTGACGAACAAGAGCACCTTATCCCCCGAGCCGATGTTCAGGTCCGCCAGGACGGGCTCCAGCAGCCGGTCCGTGATGCCGTCCGCGTTTTCGAGCGGGATACGGTGCCTGCCCGGCTCGCCGTGGATGCCGATGCCGATTTCGATTTCGTCATCTGCGAGGTCGAAGCTGGGCTGGCCCGCGTGCGGAACGGTGCAGGCGGACAGTGCCACGCCCATGGTCCGGACGTTGGCGTTGACCCGTTCACCGATGGAGGCCACGCCGTCGAGGTCGTCACCGCGCTCCGCAGCCGCACCGGCGATCTTCTCCACCAGCACGGTGCCGCCCACACCCCTCCGGCCCGCCGTGTACAGGGAGTCCTCCACGGCAACGTCGTCGTTGACCAGGACAGTGCGGATGCTGACGCCTTCGGCTTCTGCCAGCTCGGCCGCGGTCTCGAAGTTGAGGACGTCACCGGTGTAGTTCTTGACGATATGAACCACGCCGGCGCCTGAGTTGACGGCGAGGGTGGCCGGAAGGATCTGGTCCGGCGTAGGGGAGGTGAACACCGCCCCCGGCACAGCGGCGTCGAGCATTCCCTTGCCCACGTAACCGGCGTGCAGCGGTTCATGCCCGCTGCCCCCGCCCGAAACCAGGCCTACCTTGCCGTTCACGGGCGCGTCCTTGCGCGTAATGTACATGGGATCTTCGGTGATGGTGACGAGGTCTGCGTGGGCAAGGCCGAAGCCCTGCACGGATTCCGCGACGACGGACTTGGGATCGTTGATGAGTTTCTTCATGGCGGTGCTCCTGGCTGTGCTGTGCTCCTGGAGGATGACAATCCCGACCCTACTACCGGCCGGAGGGGGTGCGGTAGGGCTCCATCCTCTGCAGACGCAGAAAAGGGACAGCCCCCAATGACTGTCCCTTTTCGTGGGCCCCCAAACCCGCCCGCCACTAGTTTATCCATCAATTCGAGTAAAAGGAAGTGCACGTCAGAATGAAATGCAATGTTTTTGGGTGGGCCTGTTTTCGGGCCGGGGAGAACCGGCGGAACCCGGCGGCCCTGTTAGAGGAACCGGATCATCCGGGTGTTGCCCAGCGTGTTCGGCTTCACCCGGGCCAGGTCGAGGAACTCCGCCACGCCTTCGTCATGGGAGCGCAGGAGCTCCGAGTAGACCACCGGATCCACGGCCGACTGGTCAGCCATGACCTCGAACCCGTGGCGCTTGAAGAAGTCCACCTCGAACGTGAGGCAGAAAACCCGGGCCACCCCAAGCGCGCGGGCCTCCTCCAGCAGCCGTTCCACCAGGACGTGCCCCACTCCCTTGCCGCGCCAGTCCCCCGACGCCGCGAGCGTGCGGACTTCGGCCAAGTCTTCCCACATGACGTGGAGCGCCCCGCAGCCGATGACCTCGCCGTCGTCGGACTCGGCGATCTTGAATTCCTGGAGGCTTTCGTAATACGCCACCGTCTCCTTCGCCATCAGGATGCGCTCCTCGGCCAGCGGCGCCACCAGTTTCTTGATGGCGGAAACGTCGCTGGTGCGGGCAGGGCGGATGTGGAAGGAGTCAGTCACAGGTTCAATCCTACGAGGCGAAGGGCTTTCGGCTCGGTGACTGCGGCATTTACCGCGTGCTCGCTCGTTCCTCGCTTAGACGCACGCTACGTAAATGCCCCAGCCCCCTTCGCATCGTTTTCATCCCCTCGGGCGATGCCCTGTGCCTGTAATGCTGAAGTTAGAGCCCGAGTTCCTCCGGCAGGTCCAGGTCCTGGCCCAGGACGTTTCTCGCGAGGAACCACTGGACTACGCGGTGCCAGACCTTGGCATGCTGCGGCTGCAGGATCCAGTGGTTCTCGTCCGGGAAGTACAGGAAGCGGTGGACGGTCTGGCCGTCCTGGTCCGCCGCGAGCTTTGACTTGGACAGGAGCTCGTACCAGAGCCGCAGGCCCTCGCCGATGGGCACCCGGTAATCCTTGTCCCCATGGATCACCAGCATGGGCGAACTGATCTTCTCGACATGCAGGTGCGGCGAGTTTTCCAGCGCCATTTCCTCGGTCATTTCCTTCAGCCAATACTGCGAGGCATCCGTGGTAGGACCGAACTGGTCCAGAGCCCACAGGCTGGCGTGGGTGACCACCGCTTTGAACCGGTCCGTGTTTCCTGCGACCCAGTTGGCCATGTAGCCGCCGAACGACCCGCCCATGGCTGCCGTCCGCGTCCCGTCAATGTCCGGCCTGTCCACTGCGGCGTCCGTGACAGCCATCAGGTCCGTGAAAGGCGCCTTGCCCCACGCGCCCCAGCCACGCTGGATGTATGCCTGGCCGTAGCCAGTGGACAGTGCCGGGTCCGGCAGCAGCACCGCGTAACCCTTGGCCGTCAGGAGCCAGGGGTTCCACCGCCACGTCCAGGCGTTCCACGAGCCCAGGGGCCCTCCGTGGATCCACAGCAGCAGCGGCGCCGGGTTGTCGGCCGATGCACCCTCCGGCAGTGCCAGGTAAGCGGGGACCCGCGACCCATCCGGCGCAGTGGCGGCGATCCGCTCCAACCTGCCCGCGTATGACGGCCGTTCAGCCGGCGCCGGCAGCCGCGTGGTTTCCCCCGTTGCCAAGTCGATCCGCACGGCTTCGGCGGGAAATTCGTAGGAGCTCCGCAGGGCGTAGGCGTACCGGCCTTCGGGAGACACAACGACGTCGGAGTAGGCGGCGGCGTCCTGGGTCACCCGGGCCACGCCCACTTCAGCCGCAGCAGCCGGAACGCTGATCCGGAAAACCGGCGACGCGCCGTCGTCGTCCGCCGTGGCCAGGATCGCGGAACCGTCCGGCAGCCAGGCGGCGGGCTTGGGCCAGCGGTCCCAATCGTGGGCGAGCGCCTGCAGGCCTGCCCCGTCCGCAGAGGCTTCGGCAGCATTTTCCGCACTGCCCGAAACGTCGAGCAGGTGCAGCTTGATTTCAGGGGCCCGCTGCGGGGTGGAATCGCTCTCGCTGACCACCACCAGGGTCTTGCCGTCCGGGCTGACCGGTCCCGGGAAGTAGCTCATGCCTTCGGTGTCGAGCAGCACTTTCAGGCTGCCGGAGGCGACATCCACTGCCACCAGCACCGAGCGGCTGTCCGCCTTGGCCAGCGGCTTGGTGTAACTGGTGTAGACCATCCGGCCGTCGGGGCTGACCACCGCGTCAGCCTCCCGGAGGCGCGGTCCGGCCTCCGGAGTGAGGTTGCGGAGCGCCAGCGGGGCCGTGGCGTCCACGGTTCCGGGCCTGCCCCCGGCTTGGTCCTCCCCCGGTTCGACGGCGAAGATCCGTGGCTGGCCGGGACCCAGATCGGCATCCCAGTAGCGCACCGGGTACTCGCTGTGCAGGATGGCTGACACCTTCTTGTCCTTGCGGGACTTGCGGCGTGCAGCGTCGTCTTCCTCATCGGCGGAGCCTGCCAGGACCTCGGCGGCCACGAAGGTTGCGTCCGCATTCCGGGCCGTCATAACCCGGCTGACGCCGCCCGGCCTGCTGAGCACCACGCGGGCCTCACCGCCATCGGCCGGAAGGAGCCACAGCGCGTTGACAGGGTCTTCCTCGGGGCTGTCCGGGTCGGGACGTGCGGACGTGAAATAGACATCGCCGTTGGCCGCGAAGGCCGCTCCCGCCTCACCCTTTGCGCTGCGGGTGATGCGTCGGGCATGCTTCTGGCCTTTCGGGTCCAGTTCCCACAGCGCCGTGGCGAACTCGGTGCCCTTGCCGTTCAGGGTGCTGACCGTGGTCACCAGACGGGTTCCGTCGGGGCTCAGGGCCAGGCCGCCCACGCGCGGGATGGACAGGAAGTGGTCAAGGTCGTGGAAGGGGGTCAGTGGTTGCTCGTCCGGGATCACCGGATTCTGATTAGCCATGCTTCCGATTCAACACGGTTTGTGCCGCCGATCACAGCCGCCACACGGCGCCGGCAGCATGCCCGGCCGCCTCCCCGCGGTTGCTTTCGGTTCCAATGGTCGGGTCCGCTCCGGCCGAGGAACACAGGGCAAAGCGAAAGCCCCGCCGCTCCTTTGCGGAGTGGCGGGGCTTTCGCTGGCGTACTTCTGACCGGTTAGACGCTCGGGGCGATTTCCGGGATGCGCGGCTTGGCGTTGCCGGCGAAGGTGAACTTCGCGTCGTCGCCTTCGCCTTCGACGTCCACTACGACGATGTCGCCGGGGTGGATCTCGCCGAACAGGATCTTCTCGGACAGCTGGTCCTCGATCTCGCGCTGGATGGTGCGGCGCAGCGGCCGGGCACCCATGGCGGGATCGTAACCGCGGGTGGCCAGGAGTACCTTGGCGGCCGTGGTCAGCTCGATGCCCATGTCCTTGTCCTTGAGCCGCTTCTCGAGGCGGGTCACGAACAGGTCCACGATTTCGATGATCTCGTCCTGCGTCAGCTGCGGGAACACCACGACGTCGTCAACACGGTTCAGGAACTCGGGGCGGAAGTGCTGCTTGAGTTCCTCCGTGACGCGGGCACGCATGCGGTTGTAGCCGGTCTGCGTGTCGGTGCCGGACTGGAAGCCGGTAGCGACGCTCTTGGAGATGTCCCGGGTACCCAGGTTGGTGGTCATGATGATCACGGTGTTCTTGAAGTCCACCACGCGGCCCTGGGAGTCGGTCAGGCGGCCGTCTTCCAGGATCTGCAGCAGCGAGTTGAAGAGGTCCGCGTGGGCCTTTTCCACTTCGTCGAACAGCACCACGGAGAACGGACGGCGCCGTACCTTCTCGGTCAGCTGGCCACCCTCTTCGTAGCCCACGTAGCCCGGAGGGGCACCAAAGAGCCGTGAAACGGTGTGCTTCTCTGAGTATTCGGACATGTCCAGGGTGATGAGGGCGTCCTCTTCCCCGAACAGGAACTCCGCGAGTGCCTTGGCCAGTTCGGTCTTGCCGACGCCGGTGGGGCCGGCGAAGATGAACGAGCCACCGGGACGCTTGGGGTCCTTGAGCCCTGCACGGGTGCGGCGGATGGCCTGGGACAGTGCCTTGATGGCCTCGTCCTGGCCCACGACGCGCTTGTGCAGTTCGTCTTCCATCTTGAGCAGGCGCGAGGACTCTTCCTCGGTCAGTTTGAAGACGGGGATGCCGGTGGAGTTCGCCAGCACCTCGGCGATGAGATCCTCATCCACCTCCGAGATGTCGTCCATGCCGCCGGACTTCCAGTGGCGTTCCTTCTCTGCGCGCTCGGAAATCATCTTCTGCTCCTTGTCGCGGAGCGAAGCGGCGCCTTCGAAGTCCTGCGCGTCGATGGCGGATTCCTTCTCCATCTTCAGCTTGGCGATGCGCTCGTCCATGGCCTTGAGCTCCGGCGGAGCGGTCATGCGGCGGATGCGCAGCCGGGCACCGGCTTCGTCGATCAGGTCGATCGCCTTGTCCGGAAGGAAGCGGTCCGAGATGTAGCGCTCGGCCAGGCTTGCAGCGGAGGCCAGGGCGCCGTCGGTGATGGTGACGCGGTGGTGTGCCTCGTAGCGGTCACGCAGGCCCTTGAGGATCTCAATGGCGTGCGCCACGGAGGGTTCCTTGACCTGGATCGGCTGGAAGCGGCGCTCCAGGGCGGCGTCCTTCTCGATGTGCTTGCGGTACTCATCCAGCGTGGTGGCACCGATGGTCTGCAGCTCGCCGCGGGCCAGCATGGGCTTCAGGATCGAGGCTGCATCGATGGCGCCTTCGGCGGCACCGGCACCCACCAGGGTGTGGATCTCATCGATGAACAGGATGATGTCGCCACGGGTGCGGATCTCCTTGAGGACCTTCTTCAGGCGCTCTTCGAAGTCACCGCGGTAGCGGGAGCCTGCCACCAGCGAACCGAGGTCCAGGGTGTAGAGCTGCTTGTCCTTGATGGTCTCCGGGACGTCGCCGCGGACGATCGCCTGGGCGAGGCCCTCGACGACGGCCGTTTTACCGACGCCGGGTTCGCCGATGAGCACCGGGTTGTTCTTGGTACGGCGGGAGAGGACCTGCATGACGCGTTCCATCTCCTGCTCGCGCCCGATGACGGGGTCCAGCTTGTTCTCGCGCGCAGCCTGGGTGAGGTTGCGGCCGAACTGGTCGAGGACCACGGAACCTGCAGGGGCGCCTTCGGGCTGGCCGCCGCCGACGCCTGCGCCGGTGGTTTCCTTGCCCTGGTAGCCGGAGAGGAGCTGGATGACCTGCTGGCGGACACGGTTGAGATCGGCGCCCAGCTTCACCAGGACCTGGGCGGCTACGCCCTCACCCTCGCGGATCAGGCCGAGCAGGATGTGCTCGGTGCCGATGTAGTTGTGGCCCAACTGGAGGGCCTCGCGCAGCGAGAGCTCCAGTACCTTCTTGGCGCGGGGGGTGAAGGGGATGTGACCGGACGGAGCCTGCTGGCCCTGGCCGATGATCTCCTGCACCTGCTCGCGAACGCCGTCGAGCGAAATGCTCAAAGACTCAAGAGCTTTGGCGGCAACGCCTTCACCTTCATGGATTAGACCCAGAAGGATGTGTTCGGTACCGATGTAATTGTGGTTCAGCATGCGTGCCTCTTCTTGGGCAAGCACAACTACGCGACGGGCACGGTCCGTAAATCGCTCAAACATTTCGCCACACTCCTAGCTACGACGTACTTTGATGCTACGTGGCCGACCCAATCTTGTGGAGCGTGTTCGCCACAGGGGAAACCCACACCCTTTTCAGGGGTTGACCCAAGGTTGGATGCGCAGCATTGACGGGTGGCCGTTCCGCGGACGTTCCGGGCTTTGCATTACGTGTTCGGCTGCGGCCCGGATAACGGCCACGTCCACTCACTGGATTATTGAACGATCATCAGTGCCGGCTGACTATAAACGGGATAAGTCCCGGCGTAGGCCCAGTTCCATGTTTGGCCCGGGTTTCGGTGTTTGCCTGGCGCCGCGAAAATCCATTCCTGGCAGCAGGGCTTCCGGACACTATTCCGCGACCGCGGTGCTGCGGATGGCCAACGCCTTTGATGGTGCAAACCAGATGAGGCTAAAAGGGAAGGGCGGCCGCCCTGAATGACAGGTGGACCATCCCAGCCGGGGCGTCGTCGCCAATAAACAAAGCCCTGCTCCCCGGCAACGGGGAACAGGGCTTAAACCAGGGTCCTGCGGCAGCTAGGAATTGGCCTTTTGGTAGGCTTCCTGGATTTCCGCCTGAATTCGGCCGCGGCTGTTAACGGTGTAGCCGTTATCCCGGGCCCACTGGCGGATTTGTGCCGAGTCGTGGCTGCGGCCACTCCCTGAAGGAGCCTTGGCCTTGGCAGCCGTGCGGCCGCCGGAGGACTTGCGTGCAGCGCCCACATAGCGCTCAAGCGAAGACCGGAGTTCGGTGGCGTTGGCCGCCGAAAGATCAATCTCGTAGTTGACCCCGTCGAGGCCAAACTTAACATTCTCGTCTGCGGATCCCCCATCCAGATCATCAACGAGGATGATGTTTACTTTCTGTGCCATTTAGAGTCTTCCTTTTGCTGGAAAGTTTCGGTGTTCAGAAAAGCAGGATGTTTCCCAATGAAAATTATCGCTCTTTTTATGCCGACGCGTCAAAGCGAAAAATGGCTACTGAGGATAACAGGGGGCAGATTGAGGGTTTTATCTATTTTCGGCCGGTATCCGGGCGGTCACCGAGGCCCGCTTGCGCATCGGCTTCGGCCTGCGCCCGGGCTTCAGCCTGGCGCTCTGATTTATCGGCATTAAATACAGCCTTCATGGCAAACCAGAACAACAGGCCTACAACAAGGGACGGAAGCAGGACTGCAACGTACTCCATGATCAGTGTCCTTCAGGCTTGAGGAGGGGGAAAAGAATGGTTTCCCGGATTCCGGCGCCGGTGAACAGCATCACCAGGCGGTCGATGCCCAGGCCGATGCCGCCCATGGGCGGGGCACCGTATTCGAGCGCGCGGAGGAAATCCTCGTCCAGCTGCATGGCTTCGTCGTCACCGGCAGCGGCGTGGCGGGACTGCTCGGTGAGCCGCTCGCGCTGGATCACGGGGTCGATCAGCTCCGAGAACGCGGTACCGCGTTCCATGCCGCCGATGATGAGGTCCCAGGCTTCGATGAGGCGTCCGTCCTCGCGGTGCGGGCGGGCCAGCGGCTGGGCGGAGGGCGGGTAGTCGTAGACGAAGGTGGGGTTCAGCAGCGTGGGCTCGACGATCTCGCCGAACAGTTCCACCACCGTCTTCTCAGCGTCCCACTTGGGGTCCACCTTCACCTCATGCTTGGCGGCAATATCGCGAAGCACCTCAAGCGAAGTGTCCGGCGTGATTTCCTGGCCAACGGCGTCGGACAACCCCGGGTAGACGGCCAGCCAGGCCCAGTCGCCGTCGAGGTTGATCTCCCCCGCCTCGGTCTGGACGGTGCGGCCGGCACCCACGGCGTCGGCTGCGTCGAGGATGATCTCCTTGATGCGCTCCGCCATGACGAACTGGTCAGCCCAGGCCTCGTAGCACTCGAGGGTGGTGAACTCGGGGCTGTGCGTGGAGTCAACGCCCTCGTTGCGGAAGACGCGGCCCATGTCGTAGACACGGTCGATGCCGCCCACCACGGCGCGCTTGAGGTAGAGCTCGGTGGCGATCCGCAGGGTCATCTTCTGGTCGAAGGCGTTCATATGCGTCTCGAAAGGCCGCGCCAGCGCGCCGCCGTGGACCAGCTGGAGGATGGGCGTCTCCACCTCGACGTACTGGTGGCGGAACAGCGTTTCGCGGATGGAACGGGTGATCGCGGCACGCGTGTACACCATTTCGCGGGCTTCGTCGCGGACCATCAGGTCCACGTAGCGCTGGCGGACGCGGGTTTCCTCGTTCAGCTCCGCGTGCAGCACGGGCAGCGGGCGGAGGGCCTTGGAGGCCATGCCCCACGATTCGGCCATGACGGAGAGCTCGCCGCGCCGGGAGGAGATGACCTCACCCTTGATGAACACGTGGTCGCCGAGGTCAACGAGGGCCTTCCAGTCGGCCAGCGCCTCCTCACCCACGTTGGCGAGGCTCAGCATGGCCTGCAGACGGGTTCCCTTGCCGTCAGTGCCGCCTTCCTGGAGGGTGGCGAAGCAGAGCTTGCCGGTGTTGCGGACGAACACCACGCGCCCGGTGACGCCCACGACGTCCCCGGTGGTTTCGTCGGCTTCCAGGTGCGCGTAC
The DNA here is from genome assembly GCF_050038305.1 of Pseudarthrobacter sp. 1G09. NCBI lineage: Bacteria > Bacillati > Actinomycetota > Actinomycetes > Micrococcales > Micrococcaceae > Pseudarthrobacter > Pseudarthrobacter sp. 1G09. The sequence continues at coordinate 494,375 of NZ_CP188306.1, read as the reverse complement.
TTCTCGCGGATCTCCGCCAGGGAGTGCGTGCGCTCCACACCCACGGGGTATGCTTCAGCGCCGCGCTCGAGGAGTTTGGCGCGCTTTTCCATGCGGATGCGCATCTGCTCGCTGGCGTCGAGCGGCTCGGGGGCGTTCTTGGGAGCGGGGGTGTTTTGGGAAGTCACAATCATCAAGTTTACCGGGCATTGCGAAACCGGGCTTTCAGCTGCCCCGCAGGCACGCGCCCTACGATGGGCTGGTGAAAGAACAGGTCCTTCCCACGCACGACGGCGGCCACTTGGCCTTATACAGCTACGGCACCGAGGACGCGCCCGGGGAGAAGAGGGTGGTGCTGATCGGCGGGGCCTTCCTTACCGCCCTGATCTACCGTCCGTTCTCGATCGCGCTGGCCAAGGGCCTGGGTGAGGGCTGGGCAGTTGACGTCTACGACCGCAGGGGCCGCGGCAGTTCATCACCGCAGCCACCCGGCTATTCGATGGCCACGGAGATCGAGGATGTCCGCACCGTGATGGATGCCACCGGGGCACGCAACATCCTGGGCCACAGCCTGGGCGGTTCGGTGGCACTTAACGCTGTCCAGGAATTCACCGGAACCGGATACGTCCCCGACAAGCTGGCCGTCTACGACGCCGCGGTGAACATCGACGGCAGCATCGACATCAAGTGGCTGGACGGGTTCGAGAAGGCCGTCAATGACGGCAAGGTGGGGCACGCCCTGGCCCACATGAAGAAGGCCACCAGCCCGGGATCGGCTATGGCGAGGATCCCGGAGCCGGTGCTGGCCGGGCTGATGGCTGTTCTGTCGCGGACCAAGGTCAACAGAGTCTTCCGCCAGGTCATGCCCAGCGGCGTGGGCGAACTGCGGGCCGCGTACAACGAAAAGGACCATGCCAGGGACTTCAGCGTCCTGCCCGCCGGGACGCACTTCATGGCCGGAGGGAAGAGCCCGGGCTATTACAAGGTGACGGCGCAGCGCCTGCACGCAGCGGTCCCCGGCAGCACCTTCGAGGTTTCGCCCAAATGCTTCCACGGCTCAATCCCGGCCGCCGTCAAGGAACTGGTGGCGGACATCTCGGAGTACTTCACGGCCTGAGGCAGGCCGGATGTTTCCGCAGGACCCGAGTCAGGCGCGCTCTCCCCTGCTGAACCCCGACAACGCGGCATCGCCAAGATCCTGCCAGATACTGCGCCCCTTGGGCGGGACAGACCTGTCGGAGAGCCAATCACCCCAGGCGGTAATGTCCTTGCCTTCAGCGGCCGCCACGGCATCACAGGCGAAGCCGACGGCGGAGCTACCGTCCGCGAGCTGCAGGGAGCCAAGCAGCATCGGTTCCGGCAGTGCGGAGAGGAACTTGCCCATTCCCGCCGGCGACAGCAGCCACCGTTCCCCCACCAGCTCCGCGCCGTCGTCGGACCGGTACACACCTGGCTTCGGCGGCACGGTGGTCAAGGCGACCATGCGGTACCGGGCAGCGGTCCGGACGGGACCGTCCCAGGCGGCGCCGAGATCCTCCAGCTGGGATGCCAGCGGCTGGCCCTTGCGGTGGGCGCCGACCACCACCAACGGTACGGCGGAAGCGCCCGCGGCCACAGGCCAGGGAACGGACGACGACGGCTGGCCAGCCTGCATTTCTGTCTTGGCTGCGGCGCCCTCGGCGAACAGCGCCGGCGGAGCCGGGGTCACCTCGAGGCGCCGGGCTATGTCTGCGGCAATAGCGTCGTCGAAAGTCCGGCCCACCACCGTCAGCCCGAACTGCGCCCCGTCCACTTCGCCCGCGGGCACAGCGACGGCGCAGAGATCGAAGAGGTTGCAGAAGTTCGTATACGTGCCCATGAGGGAGTTCACGCCCACCGGGTCCGCGGCCACTTCCGCCAGGGTTGGATGGAACGGAGCCGTAGGGATGAGTAGCGCGTCGAAGCCTTCCAACCCCGCCATCGCCTGCTGCTTCAACGCCTGGAGCTTTGCGGTGTCGGCCACATACTTGTGCGCGGGCACCCTGCCGGCCGCCCGGACGATGCCCTGAACTGTGGGATCGATGCCTGCGTCCCCAGCGGTGCCGCCGTGGAACGTTTCCAGGAATTCGCCCACCGCAGCGAACCTCTCGGCCACCAGCCCGCCGTCGTAGAGCAACCGGGCTGCGTCGAGGAAGGCGCTGAAGTCGATCGGCTCGGCGTCTGCTCCGGACGCCTTAAGCCGGTCAATGTGCCGCTGGAACTCGGCTGCCCACGCCCCCGGCAGGGCGGGCAGTTGTGCGGGGTAGGCAATCCGGGGCTTCTCCGGGGCTGCCAGCCGGGTGTCGGCCGGCCAGCTCCGGGATTTGCCGGCCATGACGCCCATGGCGAGCTCGGCGGTGGACAGGTGCCGGGCGAAGATGGTGACGGCGTCCCAGGATCTGCAGGCGGGAACCACACCAGCCGTTGAAACGACGTTCAGAGTTGGCTTGATGCCCACGACGCCCTGCAGTCCTGCCGGTACCCGGCCCGATCCTGCAGTATCCGTTCCGATGGCGATGTCTGCCAGGCCCAGCGCCACTGCCACCGCGGAACCGGAACTGGAACCGCCGGAAATGAACTCCGGCCGCCGGGAGTCCCGGACGGCACCGTGGGGGCTGCGGGTTCCCACCAAGCCGGTGGCGAACTGGTCCAGGTTGGTGGCGCCCAGGACCAGGGCTCCGGCGGCGCGGAGGCGGGCCACGGCTTCGGCGTCCTTTTCCGGTGTGTACGCGAACCCGGGGCAGGCCGCCGTGGTGGGGATGCCTGCGACGTCGACGTTGTTCTTGACGGCGAGCAGGAGCCCGGCCAGCGGCAGGTCCGCCCCACCGGCGACGGCTGCATCGATGGTTGCGGCTTCGGCCAGGAGATCCTCTGAACTGCGGAGGGTGATCCAGATTTCGGGCCGGTCCGCCGCTTCCAGTGCCGCGAGCGCTGCCTTTACGCGCCCGGTTGCCTTGGCGGTGCTTGCCGTGCTCATACTGCTGCCTCTTCCAGTTCCAGCTCTTCCAGCCCTGCAGGTTCGGATGTGCCAAGCACCACCACTGCCTCGCCGGCCACTACCTGGCCCCCGGCCGCCGGCAGGACGCGGAGCACCACACCGTCGCAGGGAGCCTCCAGGACCGTTTCCATCTTCATTGCCTCCAGCGATACCAGCGGCTGGCCTTTCACCACCCGGTCCCCGGCCGCCACGTCCACCTTCCAGACGCTCGCGGCGAAGGGCGCCGAGACGAGCGATCCGTCCTCCGGGACCTCCACGTCGTCCACCACGGGAGTGACGACGGCGGCGAGCGCGTCCGCGCGGTCGAACTCGCCGGCGTCGGCCCATGCTTGCCGCTCGACGGCGAAGGCGGCTCCCTGCTTTTCCCGGAACGCCTCGATGGACGCGGTGTTCTCCGCCAGGAACTTCTCGTGCTCGGCGAGCGAGAAGGTCCCGTCCTCGATCTCGACGCCCCGGCCGCGGCCGGCGGCCATGTCGGCGCGCAGGTCCAGGAGCTCTTCCGGGCTGACCGGGTACCAGGAAATCCGGTCGAAGAAGCGCAGCAGCCACGGCGACCCTGGTTCGAACGGAGCGGAATCGGCGTACCTGGACCACACCTGGGTGGTGCGGCCCACGAACTGGTAGCCGCCAGGGCCTTCCATGCCGTAAATGCACATGTACGCGCCGCCGATGCCTACCGCGTTCTCCGGAGTCCAGGTGCGGGCCGGGTTGTACTTGGTGGTAACCAGGCGGTGGCGCGGGTCCAGTGGTGTGGCCACGGGCGCGCCGAGGTACACGTCACCGAGGCCCAGGACCAGGTACTCGGCGTTGAAGACGGTGTCGAAAACCTCGTTGACGGAGTCCAGCCCGTTGATCCGGCGGATGAACTCGATGTTCCAGGGGCACCACGGGGCGTCGTCGCGGACGCCGGCCATGTAGCGTTCGATGGCCTCGCGGGTGGCGGGGTCGTCCCAGGACAGGGGAAGCCGGACTGTGCGGCTGGGAACCACCAGCTCGGAGCTGGCGGGCAAGGCCGAGTCGATCTCCTGGACCATGCCCAGCAGGCGGCCGGTGGGCAGCACTGACGGGTCAACCTTGATCTGGAGTGACCGGATGCCCGGGGTGAGGTCTACGATGCCCGGAATCCGAAGCTGCTCGAGGTGCTGGTGCAGGGCATGCACCCGCGCGCGGAGGCCAAGGTCCAGCACCATCTCGCCGTACTCGACCAGCAGGTTGTCGTCGCCGGACCGGCGGTAGGTGACAGCGGGCCGGCCGGAGCTTTCCGGCATCCGGCCCAGCACGCCGTCGTCGCCGTCTCCGCGGAACACGCGGCTGCCCGCCTGGAGAGGCAGGTGCGCCCCGGGGAGTGCCGGAAGATCACCTGACCAGCCGGCGTCACCCGGCAGCACGAGCTGACGGCCGGGTCCCAGGTCCGCGGCCGACGGCGCCTGGCTGGCCTGGACGGGAACGAACCGGACCTTGTCCCCGGGCCGGAGCTGGCCGAGCTTCCAGCGGTCGGCGGTCACCACGGTAACGGGGCAGACGAAGCCGCCAAGGCTGGGCCCGTCCGGACCGAGCAGGATGGGTGTGTCGCCCGTGAAGTCGAGCGCGCCGACGGAGTAGGCGGTGTCGTGGATGTTGGACGGATGCAGGCCCGCTTCGCCGCCGTCGGTGCGTGCCCAGCGCGGTTTTGGCCCGACGAGCCGGACACCGGTCCGGGCGGAGTTGAAGTGGACCTCGTACTGGGCGGCGTAGAGCTCTTCGATGTCTTCGCGCTGGAAAAACTCGGGGGCGCCGTGTGGCCCTTCGGTAACCGAGAGTTCCCACGTGGAGGTCAGGGCGGGACGGCTGTCCAGTGGCACTGCGGCCGTTGCCGGTTCTTCGACGTCGGACTTCACCGCGCGGAGCACGTCCCCGGCGCGGAGGACACGGCCGGCGTGTCCGCCGAACTGCCCCAGCGTGAAGGTGGAAGCGCTGCCCAGGTACTCGGGTACGTCCAGGCCTCCCTGGAAAAGGATGTAGCCGCGCAGCCCCTTGCCGGCGGCCGTGCCGGCGTCGAGTGTTGCACCGGCCGGGACCGTGACGGGAGTCCAGGCCGGCACCTCCGTGCCGTCCACGGTGACGGTAACTTCCGCGCCGGTGACGCAGACGGTGGTGGCGTGCGTGAAGACGAGGCTGGGGCCGGTCATGGTGAACTCCAGGCCGGGAGCGCCTTCCGGGTTGCCGAGGGCGGTGTTGCCCAGCCGGAACGACAGGTCGTCCATGGGGCCGCTCGGCGGGACACCGATCTGCCACAGCCCGGTCCGGCCCGGCCAGTCCTGAACGGTGCTCTGGAGGCCGGGGCGGCCTACGGTGATACGCGGCTCCGGGTCCCCCACGCTGTCCAGGGTGCTGGTGGAGTGGCCAACGCTGCGGACCGCATCCAGGCCGGTGACGGCGCGGAGCATCCCGAGGTTGGTTTCGATGCCGTCGATCCGTGTCCCTGCGAGTGCAGCGGCCAGCCGGTCAAATGCTTCGCCGCGGGTTGCCCCGGAGGTGATGACCTTACCCAGGAGGGGATCGTAGTTGGTGGACACCTCGGTGCCGGTTTCCACCCAGGCGTCCACGCGGGCTTCTGCTGCCGTGGAGTAGGCGGCGTTGGTGACGGTTCCGGCGCTGGGCTGGAAACCCCTGGCCGGGTCCTCGGCGTAAACGCGGGCTTCCACGGCGTGCCCGGCCACCGGCAATGCGTCCGGAACGCCGGCCAGGACTGCCCCGGCTTCGCTGCCGCCCTGGGCAAGGCGGAGCATCCATTCCACCAGGTCCACGCCGGTCACGGCCTCGGTGACCGGGTGTTCCACCTGGAGCCGGGCGTTGACTTCCAGGAAGGAGGCTTCCTGGCGGGCGGAATCGTAGACGAACTCGACGGTGCCGGCGGAGCGGTAGTTAAGGGAGGCGCAGAGGGCGCGGGAGCTGCGGTGCAGTTCCTCGCGGAGCTCGTCCGGCAGGTCCGGGGCGGGTGCCTCCTCGAGGACTTTCTGGTGGCGGCGCTGCAGGGAGCAGTCACGGTCGCCCAGGCTGACCACCCGGCCTTCACCGTCGCCGAAGATTTGTACCTCGACGTGCCGGGCGTTCTCCACGTAACGCTCGGCGAAAACCCCTGCGGTGCCGAAGCTGGCACTGGCCAGGCGGGCCACGCGGGGGAAGCTTTCCACGAGTTCAGCCACGGAACGGCAGACCGTCATGCCGATGCCGCCGCCCCCGCCGGTGGCCTTGAGCATCAGCGGGAAGCCGATCGTGGCGGAGGCCGCGACGGCGGCGTCCACGTCCTCAAGCAGCCCGGAACCGGCGATCATCGGCACCCCGGCCGCCCGGGCGGCGTCGCGCGCTGTGTGCTTGGTGCCGAAGATGCGCAACTGCTCGGCAGTGGGGCCCACGAACACCAGGCCGGCTGCCTCCACGGCCTCGGCGAAGGCTGCGTCCTCGGAGAGGAAACCGTAGCCGGGGTGGATGGCGCCCGCGCCGGTTTCCTTGGCGGCGGCAAGGATTGCGTCCACGCGGAGGTAGGAGTCCTTGGCAGGGGCGGGGCCCAGGAGCACGGCTTCGTCGGCGAGCCGGACGTGCTTGGCGCCGCGGTCCGCCTCCGAGAAGACGGCGACGGTCCGGAGCCCCAGCTTGCGGGCGGATTCAATGATGCGGCAGGCGATCTCACCGCGGTTGGCGATCAGGAGGGTGTCGAAGGTGTTCACGGTTTTGCTGTTCACAGTGCAGCCTCCGGCCGGGTGACGATCATGCGGACGGGCGTGGGGTTGAAGCCGTTGCACGGGTTGTTGATCTGCGGGCAGTTGGAGACGAGCACCAGCGTGCCCACCTCGGCCTTCAGCGCCACGCGTTTTCCGGGGGCGGACAGGCCGTCCACGATGCCCAGGGCGCCGTCCGGGTCCACGGGGACGTTCATGAACCAGTTGATGTTGGACACCAGGTCCCGCTTGCCCAGGCCCCAGCGGGAACCTTCGATCAGGAAGTTCTCCACGCAGGCGTGCTGTTCACGCGTGTGCTGGCCGTAGCGGAGGGTGTTGGATTCCTGGGAGCAGGCGCCGCCGATGGTGTCGTGCACGCCCACCTCGTCTGCCACGACGGTCATCAGCGGGGCGCCGGTGTCTGCGCGGAGGACGGATCCGGTGGTGAGGACGATTGACTGCTGCGCGGCGATGGTGGCCGCCGCCGAGTACCGGACGGTGGTGTCGGCCGCGGCGTAGAGCAGGCAATCCACGGCCTGGTTGCCGTCCAGGTCCACGATGGTCAGGACATCGCCGGCTGCCACCACTGCGGACCAGGGGCCGCGGGCTTCCACGAATTCATCCAGGACCACGGCGCCTGGGGCGAGCGCGGTTTCCGCGGCGTCAGGGGTGGGTTTGGCGTCGATTGCAGTGTTCATCGGGCGTTCCTAGCGGTGAAGTCGTGTTCGGTGTTGCGGAGGGCCTGCAGGTGTTCCGGGGCCAATGGTCCGGCCAGGCTGCCCGCTTCCAGTGCGGCGAGGTCCTGCGGCGCGTGCCAGGCGAGGATGTCGACGGCCGCCCCGGTGAAGTCCGCGCGCGGGTCCAGCGGGTGGGCGGTGTTGGCCAGGACCAGCACCGCGTCCATCTGGAGCAGGAGTTCGACGGCGGCACCCGGCCCGGCGCTGCCGGTGAAGGTGATGCTTCCGGCCTGGTTCACGGTGATGCCCTTGAAAAAGGAGAGCGACGGCGCCACGTCCCGGGTGTCCAGGCCGTTCTTGAGGGCGCCGAGAGTGAGCAGTTCGCGTGCCGCCGGTGATGCGCTGTGGGCGGTTCCGGCACCGTACTTGGCGGTGTTGCCGGCGAGGGTGGTGGCGCCGGTGAGGACGTCGTGCCGGGACGAAGAGTCCGCCACGATGGTTGCCATCAGCCGCCCGGCGTCGGACAGCAGCGGGTGGCCCGCGCCGGGGTATGCCTGCCAGGGGACCTTGACGGTGTCAGCCACGTTGAGGCGTTCGTGACTGGCGCCGGCGCGGTACAGGAGGGTGTGCACGCAGGCGTCACCGGCGGTGTCCGTGAGCCGGATCCGGGTGCCGCGGCCCAGGGACATGGTGGTGTAGCGGCCAAAGGCGAGGGACTCTGCCCATGCGGGGGACGCGCCGTCGGGCATTCCGGCCAGAAGGTGCGCCGGTGCGGAAGCTGCCGGCACGTGGCGCATGGTTTCGACGGTCCTGCCGTGCTGTTCCCTGGCGTGGGCGCGGGCGCCCGCTGTGGTGGCGGTGCCCGTGATTGGCGTTTCGATGGTCTGTGTCATGTCAGTCCTGTAGGTCTTTGGGGTTCTTCTGGAAGCTGTTGGGTCTGCTATTGAGTAAGGACGGCGCGTATCAGGCCTTGGCGGCCAGGTTCCGGCTCCTGACCCAGAGGCCCAGGAGCAGCACGGCGGTGACCATCAGGGGCGCTGACCACAGCAGGAGGCCGTTCTCGCCGGAGGGGTCGTACACCTCGGGCCGGGGCCATGCCAGGTTGACCACCATCACACCGCCGTAAAGGACGGCCAGGACGTTGACCGGAAGGCCCCAGCGGCCCAGGGAGAAGAGGCCTGCCGGCATGGTCTGCCCCACCCTGTCCCAGTCGCCGCGGAGCCGGTTGAGCAACTGCGGGACGGTGACCAGGAGGTAGGCGAGATAGACCATCACGATGCAGACGCTGCACAGGGTGGTGAACAGGGCGGCGTTGCCTACGTTGATGGCCAGCACTCCAACTGCAAGGGCCCCGATCACGATGGAGGGCCACATGGGCGTGCCGCGGGTGGGGTGCACGGAAGAAAGCAGGGCCGACGCCGGGAGCTTGCCGTCGCGGGCCATGGAGAAGACCAGGCGGGAACCGGCAGTCTGGATCGCCAGGGTGCAGACGAAGATGGCGATGGCCACGTCCACCAACAGGACCTTGCCCCAGAAGGTGCCCAGGACCGCTGTGAGGACGTACGGCAGGCCCTCGGTGGCGAGGCGGCCGTCGTCGAGGCTCGGGGCCGCCATCAGGGCGGTGATGATCATCAGCGCACCGCCGACGCCGGAGATGAGCAGGGCGGAGAGGATGGTCCGGGGTGCGGTGCGGCGCGGGTCCTTGGTTTCCTCGGACAGCTCGCCGGCGGAGTTGAAGCCCACCATGACGTACGCGGCCATCAGCCCGGAGACCAGGAAGGCTCCCACGGCGCCCAGGTCCGATCCCTGCAGCACGGTGGTGTCGGCAACCACGTCCGGCCCGCGCTGGGCGGCGCTGATGAGGGCCAGGATCACGGCCGCGACGCCCACGATCTCGCAGGTGACGCCCACGGAGTTGACGTGCGCCATCAGCTTCACGCCCAGGGAGTTGATGATGGTGGTGGCCACCAGGAGGACGGCGCCCAGGACCACTGCGTTGGAAGCACCGGTCACCGTGTTGAGGGCGGGGTCGCCGCCCACCACCTGGAACCCGTCCCAGAGCTGGGGCAGGACCACCTGCAGGGCGATGGCGGCTGCGGCTGCGGTGACCACCTGCGCGATTGCCATGAACCAGCCGGCGAACCAGCCCACGCCTTCCCCGCCAACGCGCCGCGCCCACTGGTACACGGCACCGGACAGGGGGTAGCGGGCTGCGAGTTCGGCGAAGTTCAGGGCCACCAGCAGCTGGCCCACTAAGACCACCGGCCAGGTCCAGAAGAACGCCGGCCCGGCGAACGAGTAGCCGAACGCGAAGAGCTGGAAGATGGTGGTGAGGATGGAAACGAACGAGAAGCCCGCGGCAAAGGAAGCGTAGCGGCCGAGCTTTCGGTGGAGGGTGGGCTGGTAGCCAAGGGACGTCAAGTCTGCATCGTCCTGGTGGACGGTGGGGAGAACGGTGGATGTCATCGGGAATCTCCGGAACTGGAAAGGGATCTTGGGGGCGAAGCCTCCCGGTACTGCAGCGCTCGGCCGAAGGCTGCTGATTACCGGTCACTTGATAGTTTTCCAGCGGGATGTCCCCAAACAGTTTCACCTCTGTAAAAGGCGGATAGACATCTTGTTTCGGGCAGATTTCCGTCCTCTCACAGTGCCCCGCGGTGATTTTCGGCGCACCCGGCAGTGCAAGAATGGGGCCGTGACTTCCGCCGGACCGGGCCGCCCCCGCCACCAGCAGCCCTCGCGGCCGGGCGCCACCGCCCGCGATGAAATCCTCGACGCCGCGGCGGAGCTGTTCACCACCCAGGGCTTCGCCAGCACCTCCACGCGGTCCATCGCGGACGCGGTGGGCATCCGGCAGTCGTCCCTGTACCACCACTTCAAGACCAAGGACGATATCCTCGAGGACCTGCTCGAGGGGACGGTGTCCGGCGGGCTGACGTTCGCACGTGCCGTGGCCGCGCTGCCCACTGATGCCCCGGAAACCGAAAGTCCGGCTGGAAGCCGCCTTCACGCCGTCGCGCTTTATGACGGCACCCAGCTGTGCAGCGCGCGGTGGAACCTTGGCGTGCTGTACCACCTGCCCGAGGTCAGGAGCGACCGCTTTGCCCGGTTCCACAACCACCGCCAGGAGCTCAGACGGTTGTACGGGGCACTGGGCGCGGGGCTGTCAGCCGGACCGGACGGCGGCGACTTCACCTTCCGGCTGGTGGAATCCCTGATCTACCTCCGCGCGGACGGCGCCGCCGGTACCGACTCCGCCATGCAGGCCGCCGACGCCGGGCTGATCCTGTGCGGGCTCGGGGACCGGCTGCCAGCCATCCGCGCGGCGAGCCAGGCCCTCATCAACCGCCTGGCCTGACCCTGCATGCCGCCGGCCGCCGGGATGCCCCACCCGGCTTGCTCGGCTAGGCTCAGATCATGACGCGTGAGAACATCAGGACCCCCGACGGCGGCACTCTGGAGCTCTTTACCACCGGCGCTGACCTTGCTTCCGGCGGCTCAGGAGTAGTGATTGTCCCGCCCTCCATGGTGACGGCCGCTGACTACACCAAGTTCGCGCAGAAACTCAGTGCGGCTCTGGGCCGGCCGGTGCACACGTTCAACCGCCGCGGCCGGGGTTCGTCCTCGCCGCAGCCGGAGGATTACACCCTGGACGTGGACATCCGCGACCTCGACGTGGTCATGAAGCACACCTCCAGCACCGACGTTTTCGGCCACAGCTTCGGCGGAGCAGTTGCCCTGCACGCGGCCCGGACGCTGCCGGTGGAACGCCTGGCCGTTTACGATCCCGCAGTATCCGTCAACCAGTCCGTCAAGGCTGATTGGATCGGCGAGTACGAGACCGCCATCGCTGCCGGCGACGACGACCGCGCCCTTGCTGTCATCCAGCGCGGGTTGGAGGCGCCGGGACCATTGTCGTCCCGCATGCCACTGTCCATGATGACTCTCGCCAACAAGCTGACCGCCGGTACGTCAGAGGGCAAGCAACAGCGGGAACTGATGCGCACCGGCGTCCGCGAAATCAAGGCCATCATCGCCGCGGACATGCCTGCCGAGCCCTTCCTGGAACTGCCTCTTGAAACGCTGATTGTTGTGGGCGAGAAGAGCCCCGCCTACTTTGGCGTGGCCTGCGGCCAGATCCACGACGTCCTGTCCGGCTCCAGCTACACCATCCTCCCCGGCTTCGGGCACGACGGCGTCATCAAGGCCCCGGACAAGCTGATCAAGGAACTCAGCGACTTCTACGCCGGCTGACCGACACAAAAAATGCCGTTGCTCCCAGTGGAAGCAACGGCTTTTTTGTTGGGCCTGCAGCTGGCTAGTGCGCCGGACCGTGGCCCGGGCCCGCGCCTTCGGTCTTGCGCATCATCGCGGAAAGTACGACGGCGGCGAGGGCTATGACGGTTGCCGTCATGAAGGCGGCGCTCATCCCGGCGACGAGTCCCGACGTCGCGCTGACCACGGAGAAGATGGACACCAGCAATGCCGTGCCGGCAGCACCGGCAACCTGCTGCGTGGTGCTCATGATCGCCGAGCCGTGCGAGTACAGGTGCGGCGGCAGCGGGTTCAGGCCCGTGGTAAACGCAGGCGTGAACAGCAGCGCCAGCCCGAAACTCAACCCCACGTGCAAGGTGACGATCCACGCAACCGCCGTGCCGGCGTCGAGCATGGAGAACTGCCACAGCGTCACCACCATCAGGATGGACCCGGTGACGGTCAGCGGCAGCGGCCCCACCTTGTCGAACAGGCGGCCAATGACGGGGCCGAGGAGGCCCATGGCCAGGCCGCCAGGGAGCAGCGCCAAGCCGGTTTCAAGGGAGCCCAGGCCGCGGACTTCCTGCAGGTACAGCGGCAGCAGGATCACGCCGCCGAACAACGCCATCATGGCCACCACCATCAGCAGGACCGAGACCGTGAACATGCGGAAGTTGAACGCGCCGAGGTCCAGCAGCGGCGCCGAGGCCTTCTGCAGGCGGACCTGGCGCATCACGAAGACCGCCAGCGCCGCGACGCCGATGACCAACGCGGCGATGGCACCTGCGCTGGGACCGGCCTGGCCGCCGTGGCCGCCGCCAATCTGGCTGAGGCCGTAAACCAGCCCACCGAAGGCCGGAACGGTCAGGAAGACGGACAGGAGATCGAGCTTGGTCTTCTCGGTTTCGCCGATATTCGTCAGGTACTTCGCACCGATCGCCAGTGCGGCCAGCGCCACCGGAAGGACGAACACGAACATGAAGCGCCAAGTAAAGTGCTCAAGGATCAGCCCGGACACGGTGGGGCCCATGGCAGGAGCGACGGAGATCGCGATACTCACGTTGCCCATCACCGCACCGCGCTTGGCCAGCGGAACCAGGGTGAGGATGGTGGTCATCAGCAGCGGCAGCATGATCGCCGTGCCGCCGGCCTGGACGATGCGTGCCAGCAGCAGGATCTCAAATCCGGGCGCGACGGCCGCCAGCGCAGTACCGCCGGCAAACAGTCCCATGGCCAGCATGAACACGGCGCGGGTGGACAGGCTCTGCAGGATGAACCCGGTGGTGGGGATCACCACGGCCATGGTGAGCATGAAGCCGGTGGACAGCCACTGCACAGTGGGGGCGTCCACCTGGAGGTCCACCATGAGGCGCTGCAGCGCCACGTTCATGATGGTTTCGTTGAGGATCACCACGAAGGTGGCCACCAGCAGGGTGCTGATGATCGTCACCGATTCGCGGGACATTTTCTCCGGCGCGGCGGGCTTGGTTCCTGCCGCCTGGGCCGGCTGGCCGTTGGCGTTCGGAGATACTTCGGTAGACATGAGTGTTCCCTCAGGGAGAGTGGTGAGTGGTGCGCGAACCTGGCCGCTGCAGATGCCAACACTCTACCGGCTGGAGTAATTCCTCCGCACGGAGTCTTTTCCCAAACCCTGAGGGAACATCAGGTGTCAGGCGGTCTGGCCTGCGTGCTGCCCTTCGGCGATTTCTTCAACCAGTTTGCTGTTGAAAGCGGGCAGGTCATCTGGGTTGCGGCTGGTCACCAGGCCCTGGTCCACCACTACTTCCTCGTCCGTCCAGTTGGCTCCGGCGTTCTTGAGGTCGGTTTCCAACGTGAAGTAGGACGTGACGTTCCGGCCGCGGATCACGCCGGCGTCAATGAGCACCCACGGCCCGTGGCAGATGGACGCCACCGGCTTGTGCTGCTCGAAGAAGCTGCGCGTGAAGATCTGCGCGTCCTTGTCCGCCCTCAGGTGGTCTGCGTTGACGACGCCACCGGGAATGACCAGCGCGTCAAAGTCCGAGGCGTTGGCTTCGGCCACGGTGAGGTCCACGTCGAATGTGTCGCCCTTGTCCGTGCCGTTGAAGCCCTGCAGCTTGCCGCTGCTGGGGGCTACGAGGGTGGGCTCGCCACCGGCGTCCTTCACTGCCTGCCACGGGCTGGTCAGCTCTACCTGCTCCACGCCGTCCGTGAGCAGGAATGCAACCTTCTTGCCTGCGATGTTGTGTTCTGACATTGTTCCTCCTCGCTTGAAGCCGGCCGCTGCGCTCCCTTGTGAGGGCACAGCGCACCGCTTCGAGAGTTGCTTGCCTGACAGATTCCAGCCTAGGAAAACCTAAAGTAATAAGCAAGCTGATGATCTTTTAGTTGTGTTGGGTGGGTGCGGCCCGTTCGGCGGCACCACTTGTAACCATGTCCGTCTTTATGGGGCGTACGACGGCGGCTGGCGGCTTCCGTCCCCTGCGTCGCGGCGCGAGCCGGGTCCGCGTTCACCCATTGAACGGACCAGGACTCTCCTGAAATGTCAGACCCTCGCGGGAGAATTCTTTTATGGGAAACGCGGCGGCTGCTCCGGCCGAGGAGACAGGAGCGGTGGAGGGTCTTCCGGCCTCCGTCGCCAGCCTCGACGCGCTGTTCCTGAAGGACGCGGAACTGGACCGGGCTGGCTCGAAGGTGTTTGGCGCGAACGCTCCACATGTGGCTGGTTCCGGCGGTGCCGATGTTGATGTGTTGGAGCGGAAGTCTGAGCTTCGGCTGCAGCGGCTAACGTTCTGGAAGCAGTTGGAAGCCCAAGTCGCTGCGGGTAAAGCCCGGGACGCCGCTGAGTTCGCCGAGTTTCAGGAGGCGATGACGCCGCCGGACGCCACAGACTCAGAGCGGGCGTTCGTGGAGATGTCCACGACGGCGGAGGTCGCCGGGGTCCTGACGCTCAGCCCGGGCGCCGCGGCAGCGTTCATCAGCCAGTCCCGGAAAGTCTGCGCGATGCCACCGGTCACGGCCGCGCTGGCGGCGGGCGCGGTGTCGTGGCGGCACGCGGTGATCGTGGCCGACGAAACCGACTGCCTCGCCCCCGAGGGTGCTGAGGCGTTGGTGGCGCATTTCTTCGACCCGGACGCCCCCAACCCGGCCTGGGGGTCCGCGCCCGGTGACCTCGTGGCGCACCTGTTCCGCCGGAAAGTCAGGACCTGGCTCGAACGCACCTACCCCGTTTCAGTCCAGGAACGGCATGCCAGGTGTGTGGCGGAGCGGCGGATGGAATACCGCCCCGACGCCGACGGGATGGCATCGATTACCCTGATCCTGCCCGCGGACACCGCCTGCGCCATCTGGAACAAGACCACAGCCACCGCCCGCGGCCTCCAAGGCCCCGGCGAGACCCGCACCCTCACCCAACTCCGCCCCGACACCGCCGCGGCGCTCCTGCTCGGCGCCCACACCGGAACCGCTGGCACAGGCCGATCCGTCGATGGCCAACAAGCCGGTGGTGTGGCTGGCGTCCAGGGGGCTCCGGGGGCCGGTGAGGCCGGCACCAGCACTGGCACCAGCACTGGCACCGGCCCCTACGCCGTTGACCTCCGCACAATCCCCGCCCCAAAAGCCACCGTCCTGGTCACCGTCCCGATCTTCACCCTGCTCGGAAACACGGACGAACCGGCAGACCTCGACGGGTACGGCCCCATCCCGGCAGCCATGGCCCGCAAACTCGTCGCCGACGGAGCCACCTCGTTCTACCGGGTCCTCGTCGACCCCCGCGACGGGGCACCGCTCGAGATCGGCCGGACCAGCTACCGCCTCACCGAAGCGATGAAACGCTGGATCAGGATGCGCGACGGACACTGCACCTTCCCCGGCTGCACCAACCCCAGCACGGACAACGACACCGACCACCTCACCGCCTGGCAACAGCACGGCACAACGGGAGTCAGCAACCTGGCACAACTCTGCCCCAGACACCACCGCCTCAAACACAACAGCGGCTGGACCCCCACCGTGGCCACCGAAACCGAACCACCCGGCTGGACCTCACCCACAGGCCGCCACTACCCAGCCCAACACCCCGACCCCCAACCACCACACTGGCCACCCCGGCTCCTCGAACCCGAACAGGACCTAGTCCTGACCGGAGACAACGTTGCGGCCGGAGACTCTGGCGAGAGCGGAGACTTTACGCCGGACGGCGACGTTGGCGGGCCTGACGGATCTGGCCTGACGGGAGAGCCTGCCGCGCCGGCAAACGCTCAGCCGGACGAACTAAGCCCACTCGAACGCGCACTCACGGCTTACCTCGCCGCCTGAATCCATGCAGCCGCCTGTGAAGTCAGGGGTGTGTGACGTCAGGGCGTGTGAACCCAGCCGCGTGTGAACTCGCGTGAACTCAGGAGCGCCTAGGAGCTCAATGGTGCGTTGTCGATCAGCCGCACAGGACCCACCTTCGCGGCAATGAGCACCAGGGCCTCGCCCCGGAAAGGGATCTCGCGGCAGTTTTCAGCCAAAGGCTCCAACGTGGCAGGGTCCACGACGTCGAAGTAGTCCAGCTTCACCAGCGGCTGCGACTCCACCATCGCCAGCGCGGACTCGAGGTCCAGCGGCTCATGGGCGTTGGCACGCTCCTCCAACAGCCGCAGGGCACGGGAAAGCACCAGTGCTGCATCACGTTCGTCGTCGGACAGGAACCGGTTTCGGCTGGACAGTGCCAAGCCCTGGGCTGAACGGACGGTGGGGACGCCCACAATGTCGACGGGGAAGTTGAGGTCGGCCACCATCCGCCGCACCAGCGCCAGCTGCTGGGCGTCCTTTTGGCCAAAATATGCGCGGTAAGCAGCCAGCCCGTTCACCGAAGACGACGCCGACGGCCCGTCACCACCCCGGCCGGCCGCCGGGATGCCATAGTGCAGCAGCTTGGCCACAACAGTTAGCGCACCGTCGAAGTGGCCCGGGCGGGAAGCGCCCTCCCACTTCTCCCCCAGTCGTCCCGACGTGACCCGCACCAGCGGCTCACCACCCGGGTAGACCTCTTCGACAGAAGGAGCGAACGCGATATCGACGCCCTGGGCGTCGAGCAGTGCAAGGTCGGCATCCAGGGTCCTCGGGTACCGGTCCAGGTCCACGGCATCGCCGAACTGCAGCGGGTTCACGAAGATGCTGGCAACCACCACGTCGTTCTGTTCGACGGCGGTCCTCGCCAAGGCGGCATGTCCCTCATGGAGGGCGCCCATGGTGGGGACCAGGCCCTGCGATGCACCCTGTTTCTCCGCCAGGAGCCGCGCACTCTCGGCGTGCAGCCCGGCCACGGTGGTGACAAGTTTGATGACCACGGTCATTCCTCCTTGGATCCGAGGGCCTGGTTCAGCCCTTCAAGCTGGTCGGCCTTCAGCAACCCGCGCGCTTTGGCCCGCCGGGCGGTGGCGCGTGCCATGGCAAGGTACGCCGCGAGGATATCGCCATGCCCGCCGCCGTCGTACTCCCGCAGGGCCTGCGCGTGCGCCTCCACGGTGCCCACATCGCCGCGGGCAACCGGTCCGGTCAGTGCAGATTCTCCGGATGCCAATGCGTTTTCCAGGGTCGCCCGCAACAGAGGGCCAAGCATGCGTTCGGGCTGCTCCACCCCCACCTCACGCAACAACTGGGAAGACTGGGCCACCAGGGTGACCAGGTGGTTGGACCCGTGCGCGAGGGCAGCGTGATAGAGGGACCGGTCAGCCTCTGCGATGGCCACCGGTTCGGCCCCCATCTCCACCACCAGCGCCTGCGCAATGGGAAGCATGGCGGCATCGGCTGTGACGCCGAACGTGCAGTCGAGCAGGCGCGTCAGGTCCAGGCTCATGCCAGTGAAAGTCATGGCCGGGTGCAGCGCCAGCGGAACGGCCCCGGCAGCGCGCACGGGATGCAGCACGCCAACCCCAAAGCGGCCTGATGTGTGGGCCACCAGCTGACCCGGCTGCCAGGCGCCGAGCTTCGCCAGCCCGTCCACCAGGCCGGGCAGGGCGTCGTCAGGCACGGCGAGGAGCACCAGTTCTGCGCGCTCCACGATGTCCTGCACTTCCAGGACGGGAACCCCGGGGAGCAGGGTTTCGGCCCGTTCACGGCTGGCCTCTGACACCGCGGAAACCCCCACGACGGCGTGCTCGGCGGCGCGCAGGGCCGCACCCAGGACGGCGCCCACCTTGCCCGCTCCAATGATTCCGACGCCGAGGCGTCCGGGCTTAGCCATGGTGGGGGCCTTCCTGTTGCTGGTGGGCTTCATTTCCGAACGGCCCGGTTTCAGCAGCCGGAGACTGAGGGTCAGCACCGGAAGGTGCAACCTGGCGGAGCCACTGTTCGGTTGTTTGCCGTTTCCGGGCCAGCCGGGCACGGGCCGACTGCTCATCGAAAAGGGCCCGAGCCTCGTCCAGCCCGGCCTGGGTCAGGCGCGGAACCACCGGACCGGCGGTGGTGTGCAGGACCAGGTCGGCCACCCGGAACCGCCGCGCCAGCGGGCCCTGGTGCAGCGCCATGGACTGGGTCCGCTGGTGCGGCACGAGCACCAGGTTCCGCCACCAACGCCCCGAACGGATGAGCAGAGCAGTATCCGTGGCGGCAAAGCCGTTGCGCCGCCACCCCAGCGGGGCCAGCAGCCGGGCGCGGCGCGGGGTGGTGACAAAACCGCCGTCGGAATCCAGCCCGGTGAGGCCCGCGCCGAAAACCTCGACAGGTCGGGACGTGCCGGGGTCGGGCAGCACCAAAGCGAGCATGTTCATCGCATCGTCGAGCTTGCCGACGGGCAGGAGGGTGGTCCGGGATGACGCTTCCCCCGCGTTCTCCACCAGCCCATAGCCGGCCACATTGACCTGCATTCGGTACCAGCCGAACGGCCGCCACAGCGGAGGCTGGCTGATCTTCAGCGCCTGGATCCGCCCCGGCGGCAGCGTCTGCGCCTGGGTATCCAGCAATCCGTAACGGAGCCGGATACCGTCCGGCGAGATGGCGGCCGTGAAGTTGTATCCCTTGTTGAACAGGTTCCAGTAGCTCGCCGCGAGGCCGAGGGCCGCGGGAATCAGGTAGAAGTAGAACGCCCGGTTGTCCGTCACGGCCGAGAGCACCACGGATGCCACACCGCCCACCACCACGAACAGGCTCTGCTCGCTCAGCAGCAGGGAACCGATAAGGCGCGACGGCGGCACGGACAGTACCGGATACTCCGGCGCCTCGGGCGCGGGGGCGCCAGGGTTTTCGGCGTCTTCGTCAATACCGGCGGCACGGGCCAGGATGGTGGCCCGCAGCTGCTGGGCGTCATCGATCTTCAGGTAAGCCAGCCGCACTGCCGATTCGCCGGCGTCGGCCACCTCGAACTTGAGCTCGGCCAGCCCGAAGATGCGGGCAAGCAGCGGCTGGACGATATCGATGGCCTGGACCCGGTCCAGCCGGGCCTGGCGCTGCTGCCGGAACAGGAAGCCTGTGTTGACGCGGACGTAACCGCCGGACACCTGGTACTTGGTGAAGTACCAGGTGAGGACAAAGCTGAGGACCGCCACCAGCAGGACGGCGCCGCCGCCGGCTACCAGCCAGGGAACCCTGCCGGCAAAGCCGTCTTCGAACATGGGCCGGCCCTGCAGTATCCGTTCAAAGATGTCGCGTCCGAAGAAGAAGCCGATGGCGGCCAGCGCCACCCAGCCGCGTACAAAGGGTGACGCCGGGTGGACACGCAACCAGCCGTCGTCGGGCGTCGCGCGCCCGGGACCCGCACTGTCCGCAGCAGCAGTCGATGGGGTGGGCACTGAGCCTGCGGTTACGGAGCCGTCTGAAACTGAGCTGGCGGGCACTGAGCCTGCAGGCTGTGAGCTGGCAGCCGCTGGGTCAGCGGATGCAGCACCGTCTTCCTGCACCCCGTGACGGGGGAACCGCCCGTCAGCGGTCACAGTCCTGCCAGCCTGGCCTCGCCGCGGGCCGCGAGCTGTTCACGGAGCCGAGCTCCCTCTGCCTCCGGCAGCCC
This sequence comes from Pseudarthrobacter sp. 1G09, assembly GCF_050038305.1. Classification (NCBI taxonomy): domain Bacteria; kingdom Bacillati; phylum Actinomycetota; class Actinomycetes; order Micrococcales; family Micrococcaceae; genus Pseudarthrobacter; species Pseudarthrobacter sp. 1G09. The sequence goes on along the minus strand of NZ_CP188306.1, from coordinate 474,782 downwards.
GGGGATGTGCGCGTTGGTGCCGGGCGACGCGGTGTGCAGCTTGACCGTGCAGAGGCCGAGGCTGCGCTCAACGGGGCCTACGGCGACGTCCACGTACTGCATCCGGCCGTAGGGGACGGCCATGGTCCGCTGGAAGAAGATGCCGCTGCGGACCAGGAGGTCGTCGTCGCGCTCGGCGTAGCCGATGGCCCTGACCTGGCGCGGGATCAGCACCAGCCGCCAGAGGGCCACCATCAGCGTCACGGCCGGAACAGTGATGGCCAGCCACAGCGGCGGCCACCGCCACCACCCGAGCAGGACAAACACGAGCGGAAGGCTGAGGATTACGACGGCGGCCAGGTTGCCGAGTGCCCACTGCACCAGCCGTACGGTCACGAACTTCGGTGACACCCGGTGCCAGTCGATGCCGGGCGGGTCAATCGCCTCGGTACGCATATTCGCCTTCCCCCGCGGCTTCTCCCCGTGGTGCGCGGCCCGGCTTGCCATCCACGCCCTTCGTGTCGCCGTCCTCTGGCGGAATCTTGCAGAACCGCTCCACCACCAGGCCAACGACGATCATCACCAGGCCGCCGCCGGCCATGCCGAGCGCCAGCCAGGCGATGTCCTGGTGGCTGCGGAAGCTCCAGATCCGCAGCTGGTCCAGGAAGATCCCCACGTGCCAGCCGAGCAGCACCGTTCCGGCGTAGGCACAGGCCTGGGCCAGGATGAGCGTGCGGGCGGCGAGCAGCGGATCCAGTGCTGTCTTCTTTGCGGTGCTGTTGGGCTTGATGCTGTTCCGCCAGCGCAGGACGCGGATGCCCAGGACCAGGGTGATGGCCACGATCACGCCCATGGTGGCCAGCGCGGTGGCCGGCAGCACCGGAGTGGCCATGCCGTAACGGCTGGTGATCACGGTTCCGGCCCAACCGGCCACGGTCAGGATGACGCCTATCAGCAGCAGCCGCAGCAGGTTGATGGGCTTCAACGGTCCGTCACCGCCCCGGCGGTCGGCATCCCGTCAAAGTCGCCAAAACCATCGAACGGGGCAAGGTCTCCGAAGTCCTCCGCCCGTGCCGCGAGGGCACTGATGCGCTCCCCCTCAAGGGTGGCGGCGGGGTCGATCAGGGACCACGGGTACAGCACGAACGCCCGGCTGGCGGCGCGCGGGTGCGGCAGGGTCAGCACGGGGTCGTCGCTGCGCACGTCGCCGTAGGTGATGATGTCGACGTCGAGCGTCCGGGGCCCCCAGCGCACCTCGCGGACCCGGTGGTGCTTGTTCTCCACCACTTGGCAATGCTCCAGCAGCTCATGGGGAGTCAGGCTGGTTTCAACGGTGAGGACCATGTTCAGGAAGTCAGGTTGCCCCGGCGGGCCGCCCACGGCTTTGGTCTGGATGATCGGCGACACCGCAAGGAGGCGGACCTCCGGCGGGTCAACGAGGTCAGCCACGGCACTGGACAGGGTGTCGTTGCGTTCGCCGAGGTTGCTCCCCAGCGCCAGGACCGCCTTGGTGTAAACCGCGTTCACGGGGTGCCCCCGGAAACTGGTTCCACCGGGCGGCCCGAAGCAACGGAGAGCCGTTTTCGGTGCACGGACACTGCCACGTCCCCAAAAGGCACCTCGATGGGCGCCTGGGGTTTGTGCACGGTGATGTCCACGGCCTGGAGGCCGAACTCGGACAGCAGGCCGTCTGCGATCCGGACCGCCAGCGCCTCTATAAGGTTCAGCGGCTCCCCGGAAATCCAGTCAGTAATACGCTGCGCCACCTCACCGTAGTGGGCGGTGTCGCTGACGTCGTCGGACGCCGCAGCGGCGGCGAAGTCGAGATACAGGACGGCGTCCACAACAAATGGCTGGCCCTCGCGGCGCTCAAAATCAAACACACCATGATGGCCGACGGCCGTCACACCGGTCAGCGTAATCCTGTCCATGGGTCCCCCGGCGCTTACGGTGCTTTGGGTACTGCCGCCATGCGCGCGGCGACCTTGACGGCGTCAAGGCTGGCTCCGACGTCGTGCACCCGGACGGCCCAGGCGCCGCGGGCGGCGCTGATGGCCGTAATGGCCGCCGTGGCTCCGTCACGTTCTTCCGGGGCTGCGGATTTGCCGGCAACCGTCAGGAGGGTGCCGAGGAAGCGTTTGCGGGAGGCGGCAACCAGGACGCGGTGGCCCAGGGCCTCCAGCTGCTCCAGGTTTTGCAGCAACTCCCAGTTCTGGGCGTCGTTCTTCGCAAAGCCCAGGCCGGGGTCGACGATGATCTGCTCAGCGCTGACGCCGGCGGCATACAGCTTGTCCCGCACTCCGGCCAGTTCTGCCACCACTTCGGCGGCCACGTCCGTGTACTCCGCAAGGGAGTTCATGGTGCGGGCATCGCCGCGGCGGTGGGTGAGGATGTACGGAGCCTTGGACGAGGCCACGAGTTCAGCCATTTCGGGCTCGATGGTCAGCCCGGAAACGTCGTTGATGATGGCGGCGCCGGCCTTCAGGGCAGCGGCGGCGGTGACGGCGTGGGTGGTGTCGATGCTGACCAGGGCACCAGCCTTGACCAGTGCTTCGATGACGGGGAGTACACGCTTTTGTTCCTCGTCCGGGGAGACGTCCTCAGCGCCGGGACGGGTCGATTCCCCGCCGACGTCGATGATGTCCGCGCCGGCGTAAAACATGCGCAGGCCCGCGGCGATGGCAGTGTCCGCCGTGGCGTGCCTGCCGCCGTCGCTGAACGAATCAGGGGTGACATTGAGGATGCCCATGACCAGGGTGCGGTCTGTGGGCAGGTCCTCGAAGCGCGCGGCCGGGCGCGGTTTGCGCAGGATGGGCAGCGGCGAGGTTGCGGGCCCGGTTCCCGGGGCTGCAGCTAGTGAGTCCATAGTCTTGTGTGGTTACCTTCCGAGGATGAGGCTCATGGCCTCGGCACGGGTGGCCGGGTCATGAAGCTGCCCGCGGACCGCACTGGTGACGGTCTTTGCTCCGGGCTTGCGGATACCGCGCATTGACATGCACATGTGCTCGCATTCGACAACGACGATGGCCCCCCGCGGCTTGAGGTGGAGGACCAGCGCTTCGACAATCTCCGTGGTGAGCCGCTCCTGAACCTGGGGGCGGCGGGCGTAGATGTCCACGAGCCGGGCCAGCTTGCTCAGCCCGGTGACCTTCCCGTCATGGGAGGGAATGTAGCCGACATGGGCCACACCGTGGAACGGCACCAGGTGGTGCTCGCAGGTGGAGTAGAAGGGGATGTCCTTCACCAGGACCAATTCTTCATGGTCCAGCTCGAACGTGGTGGACAGTACGTCCGCGGGGTCGTGGTGCAGTCCCGCAAAAACCTCGGCGTACGCCTTCGCCACCCGCTTGGGGGTGTCGATGAGGCCGCCACGTTCCGGGTCCTCGCCGATGGCCAGGAGGATTTCGCGGACAGCCGCTTCAATCCTTGGCCGGTCCACCTTGTGGTGTGAGGCATGGGTGGAGCCGTCCTCCGCCGGGTAGGCGGCGGAGGCGGAAACGGCGTCGTCGTCGAAGGAAGTCACAGGGAAAGCTTAGCCGCGAAGGGTGTCCGGCCCCGATTCGGGGACGCCTCCCTGAAACGGTGCGTCTTCCGGAACGCCCTGCGGATGCGGGGGCTGGGCGTCCAGCGGCTCCTCCAGGCGGGCCCGCTTGGCTTCCTCCTGGGCCTCGCGTTCTGCCCGCTCCTGGTGGGATTCCACGGGGCCTGCGGCCTGGACCGGACGGGATTCCTTGGACAGCCACACCTCGCGGAAATCGCGCTTGCGGATGTCACGGAATATGTCGGCGATTTCGGCCTGGTTAAGGGTTTCGCGCTCCAGCAGCTCAAGGGCGAGGCTGTCCAGGACGTCGCGGTTCTCGGTGAGGATGGCGTACGCCTCGTCGTGTGCCTGGTCGATCAGGCGGCGCACTTCCTCGTCCACCACGTAGGCGATCTGGTCGGAGTAGTTGCGCTCGTGCCCGGCGTCGCGGCCCAGGAACGGCTCGCCGCCGCCCTGGCCCAGGCGCACGGCACCCACGCGTTCGCTCATGCCGTACTCGGTGACCATCTTGCGGGCGGTGCCGGTGGCCTTCTCGATGTCGTTCGAGGCGCCGGTGGACGGATCGTGAAACACGATCTCCTCGGCCACCCGGCCGCCCATGGCGTACGCCATCTGGTCCAGAAGCTCGTTGCGGGTGACGGAGTACTTGTCGTTGTCCGGAACCACCATGGTGTAGCCCAGGGCACGGCCGCGGGGAAGGATGGTGATCTTGGTGACCGGGGCCGAGTTCCGCAGGGCAGCCGCCACCAGGGCGTGGCCGCCTTCGTGGTAGGCGGTGATCTTGCGTTCGTGTTCCTTCATGACCCGGCTGCGCTTCTGCGGACCGGCCATCACGCGGTCGATTGCCTCGTCCAGGGCGCGGTCGTCAATGAGGTTGGCGTTGGAGCGCGCGGTCAGCAGGGCCGCCTCGTTAAGCACGTTGGCGAGATCCGCGCCGGTGTAGCCGGGGGTCTTCTTGGCAACAGCCTTAAGGTCGACGCCGGGAGCCATCGGCTTGCCCTTGGCATGCACCTGCAGGATCTGGTCGCGGCCGATCATGTCCGGCGCATCCACGCCGATCTGGCGGTCGAAACGGCCCGGCCGCAGCAGTGCGGGGTCCAGGACGTCCGGCCGGTTGGTGGCCGCGATCAGGATGACGTTGGTCTTGACGTCGAAGCCGTCCATCTCTACCAGCAGCTGGTTGAGGGTTTGCTCGCGTTCGTCATTGCCGCCGCCGATGCCGGCACCGCGGTGGCGGCCGACGGCGTCGATCTCGTCCACGAAGATGATGGCCGGAGAGTTGGCCTTGGCCTGTTCGAAGAGGTCACGGACACGGGACGCACCGACACCCACGAACATTTCCACGAAGTCCGAGCCGGAGATCGAGAAGAAGGGGACGCCTGCTTCACCGGCAACCGCGCGGGCCAGCAGGGTCTTACCGGTACCGGGAGGGCCGTACAGCAGCACGCCCTTGGGGATTTTGGCGCCGACAGCCTGGAACTTGGCCGGCTCCTGCAGGAATTCCTTGATCTCCTGGAGCTCTTCCACGGCTTCGTCCGAACCGGCAACGTCCGCGAAGGTCACCTGCGGCATGTCCTTGCTGACCATCTTGGCCTTGGACTTGCCGAACTGCATGATCTTGGAGCCGCCGCCCTGCATGCGGGTCATGAGGAACCAGAAGAGGGCGCCCAGCAGGATGACCGGGATGAGGAGGGACAGCAGGCCGGAGAACCAGTTGCTCTCGATGGGCTGGTCCGTGTAGCCCTGCGCCGGCTTGGAATCGGTGACAGCCTTGACCACGTCCGTGGCGCGGGCATCGACGAAGAAGAACTGGACGCTCTTGCCCTTATTCTGGCCGTCGACCTCCAGGTCATCCTTCAGCGTCAGGTCAACGCGGTTCTCACCGTCGAAGATCTTGGCCTGCTCCACGTTGCTGCCGGCAAGCAGTTCCAGGCCCTTATCGGTGTCGATCCGCGACGCACCGCCGGGGGCCAGCGTTGCAAAGGCCACCAGGAGCAGACCGACAACAACGACGATCCAGATGCCCGGGCCCTTGAAGAAATTCTTAGCTTTCATCTGTTCGGGGGCTGGCCCCGTCCCTTCCGGTAGTGCTGCACGGCGTGTACTTTGCGCGCGTGATGGTGCTGCGTCAGCTTCTAGCTATACACCGTCCGGAGTACATCACGCATGATGAAAAGCAAAAGTTCCCTGTGGGCGTAGCGGACATCGTTGCAGGCGGGCTAGGGGTTCCGGGGTGCGGCGACGGACGCGCGGGTGACCAGCGGACACTCCAGCACGGTGGTCCCGGCGCCGGCGGAAGAACCGTCCCCTGCTCCTTCGAGCGAGTCGATGAGGTGGTTGGCGGCCCAGGCACCCATTCCGTAGTGGGGCAGCGCCACGGTGGTCAGCCCGGGAAAGAGGCTGCCGGCCACCAGTTCCTGGTCGTCGAAGCCGACGACGGAGAGGTCGCCGGGGATGCTGAGGCCCAGTTCCGCTGCTGCCCGGTAGGCCCCCATGGCCATCTGGTCGTTGTAGCAGAACAGGCCAGACGGCGGGTGTCCGCTCCGCAGGATCCTCGCCGCTGCCTCGTACCCGCCCGCAGCGTCCGACGACGACGCCTCCACCGGTGCCAGGCCGCCGTCGAGCCCTGCCGCGGTGAGCGTGTCGCGGAAACCGCGGAGCCGCTCCGAGGTGGATGGCACGTCCTGGACGTTGTTGATGAAGCCGATGCGGGTGTGCCCGGCGTCCAGCAGTGCGCGGACGGCGGTGCGGGCGCCGCCGTATTCGTCCGGGACTACTGAGGGAAAGAGCCCGTCAGCGGTGACGGCATCCACCAGGACGGTTGGCACCTTGCCGAGGTTGGCCGGCGCGTCCAGGACCCGGTGGTACATGGTGGCGTAGAGGATGCCATCCACCTGCCGTTCCAGCACGGCCTCCACGTCGCCTTCCCGCGATGCGGCCCCGGCAGTGGCGGCGGTGTTGATAAGCATGAGGGTGTAGCCGCGGGCGCGGGCAGCGTCATCGGCACCCAGGATGATCCGGCCGGCATGCGGCGTGGTGGCCACATCCTCGCTGACCAGCCCCAGCACGCCGGTGCGGCGGTTGCGGAGCGCCTGCGCCACCCGGTTGGGTTCGTAGCCCAGCTGCTCCGCGGCCGCCTTCACCTTTTTGCGGGTTTCGGGGCTGATCCGCGCATACGTGACGTCGTTCAGGACGTGCGACACCGTGGTTGCCGACACCCCTGCGGCCACCGCGACATCCTTGATGCCAATATTCGACCTTGCCAAAATCAGACGTGCTGGTCCAGGTAGACGGGGTTGCCGTCGGGGTCAATCAGGATGGCACTCGCGGGCCCGGTGGTCTTCGCGTCGGCCTCGGCGGCGAACGGGACGCCCTGCGCCTGCAGCTCCTTCTGGAGCTCCCGCACGTCCGTGAAGGGTTCCGTCGGCTTGGCGTCCTGGTCCCAGCCCGGGTTGAAGATCAGCACGTTCTTCTCGAGCATGCCCTTGAACAGCCCGATGTTCGTGTCCCCGTTCTTCATGATGACCCAGTTCTGGTCCGGGTCACCGGCATACTGTGTGAACCCGAGCTTCCGGTAGAAGTCCATGGAAGCTGCGAGGTCCTGCACGGCGAGGCCTACCGAGAAACCGCCGAGCTGCATGGTGGCCTACTCGTAGACGTGCGGGGCCAGGGTGCCCACGAAGTCCAGGTTGCGGTACTTCTCGGCGTAGTCCAGGCCGTAGCCCACCACGAACTCGTTGGGGATGTCGTAGCCCACGTACTTGACGTCGATCTGGACCTTGGCGGCGGTGGGCTTGCGGAAGGCGGTGCAGATTTCCACGGACGCCGTCCCGCGGGATTCCAGGTTGGTCTTCAGCCAGGACAGCGTGAGGCCGGAATCGATGATGTCCTCGACGATCAGCACGTCCTTGCCCATGAGGTCCGTGTCCAGGTCCTTCAGGATGCGCACCACGCCGGAGGACTGGGTGCCGGAGCCGTAGGAGGACACCGCCATCCAGTCCATCGAGACGTGGCTGTGCAGGGCACGCGCCAGGTCCGCCATAACCATGACCGCGCCCTTGAGGACGCCCACGATGAGCAGTTCGCGGCCTTCGTAGTCCTTGTCGATCTGGGCAGCGAGTTCGGTGATGCGCTGCTGGATCTGTTCCTTGGTGTAGAGAACGTGCTTGAGGTCTGCCTGGACGTCGTTTGAATCCACCAATGGCTCCTGTGTAGATGCGGGGTGCGACTAATGTGTGGCCGGTTTTAGCGGCCGGAATACTAGCTTCCCACAGCGCGCGGGTTCACGGGGACCGGTCCCGGGGCGGTCTGCGGTCCCGGGACCTTCGAGTTCGGCCAGCGACAACCGGTAGGCGGCTACCCCGCCGGGTAGCTGCACCGGGCCCGCCGACCCCTGCCGCCGCAGCAGTGCTTCCGCCGCCACGAGGCGCCGATAGCCGGGTTGCTGGCCGCCGACGTCGGCCGCGGCCTTGGCGATCACGCGGAACCGGATGGCCGGGGCGAGGCCGCGCAGGGCGTCTTCAGGAAGGCTTGCTTCGGCGCCATTCCACTCCACCAGGGACGCGTAGGTGCTTTCCGCCACATCCTCGAGGTAGTCGGCGTCCAGTTGCAGGATGGAAGCGGTGCGCGCCAGGGATTCCGCGACGCCGGGGCCGAGCTTCTCCTCCAGGTGCGGGAGGACTTCCACCCGGGTCCGGGAACGGGCGAACGCGGGATCCGTGTTGGTGGGATCGTGCCAGGGGTCCAGCTCTTCCACCTCGCAGATCTCCTCCGTGTCGGCCCGGCGGAGCCCCAGGAAGGGACGGAGCAGCACGGCGCTTCCGTCCCCTGCACGGGCGGGACGCATGCCGGCGAGTGAACGGGTTCCGGAGCCGCGGGCCAGGCCCAGCAGCACCTGCTCGGCCTGGTCATCCAGGGTGTGCCCCAACAGGATGGCGCCGGCACCCTGGTCCGCCGCTGCCGCTTCGAGCGCTGCGTGGCGGGCCTCGCGGGCGGCGGCCTCGGGGCCCATGCCGGCGCCTGCCACTGTCACGGTGTGGACATCTACCGGGGCGAGGCCCAGTTCCCGAAGGGCACTGGCGGTGTCAGCTGCCACGCGCCCGGAGCCTTGCTGCAGCTGGTGGTCCACCACTACGGCGCCGACGGTGACGGGATGGCCGTCAATGCTGCCGCGGCGTGCGAAGTAGGCGGCGACGGCGGCCAGCGCCATCGAGTCCGGCCCGCCGCTGCAGGCCACCAGGACATGCGCCGGATAGCCGGCCTGCGCCAAGGCGTCGCCCAGCATCTTGCGCGCGGTGCCGACGACGGGCGCCAACCGGCCGGGCCGGCGTCGTCCGCTGCGCTGTGCCGCGGAATCCTGCGGCGTGGAATCCTGCCGGGCGGGCCCGGAGAGCTGGGGCCCGGAAGGCTGTGGTTCGGAATGTGTGGGGGGAAGGTCAGGCAATTACAGGCCCATCCGCTCAAGCCACAGCTTGGCGTCGTGGATCTCCGGTTCGGTGGGCAGGTGGTCGGCCGACTCCCAGACCCGGTTGAAGCCCTCCATGCCGGCCACGCCAACCACTGCGCGGACAAAGCGGGCACCGTCGGAGTACTGCCGCATTTTGGCATCCAGACCCAGCAGGCTGCGGATGAACTTCTCCACCACGCCACGGTCCTTGCCGCGGTCGTTGAACCGCTGCCGGATGGTCTTAACGGAGGGAACAATGCTGGCGTCCACGGCGTCCATCACCACGTTGGCGTGGCCTTCGAGCAGGCTCATCACGGCCGTGAGGTGCGAGATGGCGGCTTTCTCCTCCGGATCCTGCAGCAGGTCCAGGATGGCGCCGCGGCCCGGGGTGTTTCCGGTGGCGGAGCGGTCCTTCAGTGAGCGCGCAGCCGCCGAGGCCCGGTCCATCAGGGAATCGACGTTGCCCAGCAGGTGTCCGCTGAGGTTATCGATCTGGTCCAGCATGTGGTGACGCAGCCACGGTGCGGCGGCGAACTGGACCCGGTGGGTTTGTTCGTGCAGGCAGACCCACAGCCGGAAGTCCTCGGGCGCCACGTTGAGTTCGCGCTCCACGGAGACGATGTTGGGGGCCACCAGCAGGAGCCGCCCGGCGGCCGGGGCGGAGGAGTTTTCGGCCAGCGCCGCAAACGGATCGTACTGTCCAAGGACCTTGCTGGACAGGAACGCCAGGACGGCGCCCAGCTGGCTGCCGGTGATGGCGCCGCTGACACTGGCCGCGGAAGGGCTTAGCGACCCGCGACGGTTGTCCAGCATCTTCTGCATGGCCGGCTTCAGCATCACCGCGAAGGACTGCGTGTTTGCCTTGGCCCACGATGCCCGGTCCACCACCAGCACCGAGGAATCACGGAGGTCCCGGGCAGCTTCCAGCCCGGTGATCTCATGGACGTGCGGAACGGAGGCGTCGGCGAGCCTGCGGAGGCTGTCCACGGCTTCGTTGATGGCTGCCGGCTTCAGATCCGGCCCGGCAGGAGCCAGCCGCGCCGCAGTGGAAGCCGCCAGGTCCCAGTTGATCAGGGAAGCGGCATCAGCAGATGAGATGGGGGCGGACTGGGCTGCAGTGGACTCCATAGGTCCCATCAGAACACAGCGGGCCGGGGATCGTCCTTAAGTTCGCTCACCGGCGAAGCGAAGGGACCGGCGGGCCGCCACTCTCACAGCCGGAGCACAGGAGGGCAACAGGCCAGGCCTAAGCTGCGGCGGCATCGTGGTGCCTGCACCGCAACAGCGGCCCTTCCCCGCAGAAGCGGCCCTGGCCAGCACCGTTCGCCAGGACCGCCCAAACCCCTCAGGAGGACACCATGATCCCGTACCGTCCCATCGCTCCCCTGACCGCCGGCCCGAAGAAGGGCTGGAAGGCCGTGGTTGCCGCCGTCCTGGTGGCAGCACTCCTGGGGACCACTGCGCCCATGGCGGTGGCCGCGGAACCCGTGACCTCGGCTGGCGCTGCATACAGCGTTACAGATACCAGGGGAGCGCGATGACCTACCGGCAGCCGCACCCTGCGAGCGCCGTTGCCGCCCGGTCCAGCGCCACCTTGTTGCCCGCGGCGCCGGGTGTCAGGCCGTTGCCGATGAAGGAGAACACCAGGAGCCGGCCGTCCGCGTCAACGACGTAGCCGCTGAGCGCGAGGACGGTGTTGAGTGTTCCGGTCTTGGCCCGGACCAGCCCCGCACCCTGGATGGTGGACCCGTCGCCGTACCGGGAATCAAGGGTGCCGGTGAGGCCGGCCACCGGGAAGCCGTCCAGGGCGGCCCGGAGCCTGGCATCGGTGCCGGTGGTGATGGCCCGGACCACCTCAGCGAATTGGCCGGCCGAGACCTGGTTGCCCATCGCCAGGCCGCACACGTCCACCAGCGTCAGGGGGCCCGCCGCAATACCCGCCTGGGCCAGTTGGCTGCTGACAGCCGCCGTGGCGCCGTCGTTGCTGCCCGGACCGCCGTCCGCAAGGGACGCCATCCGCCCCATGACCTCGGCCAGGTAGTTGTCTGATTCCTGCAGCAGCAGGTCCACCTGGTCCCCCACGGTGGCTGACTGCACCTCGGCCAGGACGTCGGGCCGTTCGGTTCCGGCAGCCGGGGCAGCCGGGCCCGCTGCCGGTGAACGGTCGACGCCGGCCGCCACTGTCAGTCCCGCGGCGGCACCTGCGGCGCGGAGCCGGGACGCGAATTCCTCTGCGGCGGACTGCGCGGCGTCCTGCGGGCGCGGACCCGTGGTCACGGCGGGGTCGTAGCGCGCCGAGTTCATGGCCAGCGGATACACCGGCGCCACTTCGCCGGCGGCGACGTCGCCCTCCTGCCAGGCGGGGTTCAGGGCCGGGCCGGTAAACAGGGAATCGTCCAGCAGGACCTTGATTTCCCCCGTTGCACCATTGGCCTGCAGCGATGCCACTGTCCGGGCCGCAAGGGTAGTGAGGCCTGCCCTTCCCATCACCTCGCCCGGCTTCGATTCACCGGGTCCGAGCAGGACGTCGCCGCCGCCCACCAGCACCACCTGGTTGGCGGACGGCCCCTCCACCACCCGCGTGGCGAACGTATGGTCCGGGCCCAGGGTGCGCAGGGCGGCCACGGAGGTCAGCAGCTTCATGTTCGACGCCGGCACCCGGCTGTCGGCGCCGCCCCGTTCGAAGAGGACCTGGCCCGTCAGTGCATCCTGCACGATGCCCGTAAAAGTACCGCCGCCGTCGGTTTTCAACAGCGGGTCCACCCGCGCCGACAGAACGGCGGGGTCCGGGACCGGGGCGGTGGATTGCAGCGGAGCCAGTCCCTGCGGGGATGCCAGAGCTGAGGGTTCGCGCTGCCAGGGCGGGGCCTCGGGCGCAGGCGGGGGAGCTTCGGGGCCAAGGAATCCGGGGGCGACGAGTGCTGCCGCCGGAAGGGCAAGGACCAGCAGGAGTGCCGCGAGCAGGAGGAGGTGCCACGGTTTTCCGGGGCCGACGGACCTGCCCGGAAGGCCCAGCGCCGCGGCCTTCAGCGCACGGCGGTGCCACGCTTCCGCGCTGGTGGTTTTGGTCATGCCGGTGCCGGTCCTCAAGTCCTGAAATTTCCCCACAAGTTCCTGATTCCAGGGCCTCTCGCTATATCCTCAATAATAGTCGGCGGCACTGACACTCCTTTTTGTGGACCGTCAAGTGTGCCGCGCACCCCCTGTAATCGCTGAGGAGCATTCCCATGAAGCACGATGTAACCATCGAGATCCCCAAGGGATCGCGCGTCAAGTACGAAGTCGACCACGAGACCGGCCGCGTCCGCCTGGACCGCGTCCTCTTCACCTCCATGCAGTACCCCACGCACTACGGTTTCTTCGAGAACACCCTGGGCGAAGACGGCGATCCGCTGGACGCATTGGTGCTCCTGCAGGACTTCGACCTGCACCCCGGCGTCATCGTTGAATCCCGCCCCATCGGCGTCTTCAACATGACCGACGACGGCGGCGGAGACGCCAAGGTCCTCTGCGTTCCTGTCGACGCGCGCTTCGACCACATCCAGGAAGTCAGCGACGTCAGCGAATTCCTGATCAAGGAAATCGAGCACTTCTTCACCCGTTACAAGGACCTGGAGCCGGGCAAGTGGGTCAAGGCCGAGGGCTGGGGCGACCGCGCCGCCGCCGAGGCCGAGCTGGAAGCCTCCATCAAGCGTTACGTCCCCACCGGACACTAGTCCCCAGGCTGGGCGTGCCCCAGCAACTGCCTTAGGGTCCGACGGCGGGTGGCCGGCTTTACGAAGCCGGCCACCCGCCGTCGTTGTCCCAGGATGGTGTGGCAAGGTGGGGCTGTGAATTCCGAGCCAGCCGTGACGTCCGAGCTTCTGTTCCATCCGCCGTGCGGGCCCGTCAGCGGCTGGCGGGACGGCGACGTACTCCGCGCCACGGGCATCCCCTACGCCACGGCGGCCCGATTCCAGCCCCCTGCTGCTGCGCCGGACTGGACCGAAACCTTTTCTGCAACCTCCCTGGCGCCGGCGTGCCCGCAGGGACCCGTCCCGTTCCTCGACGACGTCCTGGGCACCCGGTACGGCGAACTTCCCGGCAGCGAAGACTGCCAGAACCTGTCCATCACCATGCCCGGCGATTTGAAGCCCGGCGAAGAGCTGCCCGTGATGGTCTGGATCCACGGCGGCTCCTACACCACCGGGTCAGGCGACCTCGCCATCTTCGACCCCGCCCGGCTTGTGGCCGAGAACCGCGTGATCGTGGTGTCGGTGACCTACCGGCTGGGTTTATTCGGCTTCCTGGCCACCCGCTCCGGCCGGCCGGCGAACCTGGGCCTGCTGGACCAGCTGGAGGCGTTCCGCTGGGTGCAGCGGAACATTGCGGCGTTTGGCGGCGATCCGGGCTGCGTCACGGCGTTCGGCCAGTCTGCCGGCGGGGATGCCATTGCCCACCTGATGGCCACCCCCGACGCGCCGTCGCTGTTCCGGCGTGCCATCATCCAGAGCGCGCCGCTGGGGATTTCCCGCGGCCGGGCACGGATGAACCACGCCATGGGGATCGCGGCGGAATCGGTAACGGAGGAGACCCCGGCCATGGAAGTGGTGGACCGGGAGGCACAGGTGGCGCAGGTGTCGCGGAAGTTCGGGATGCTGGCCGCCATGCCGTTCGGAACCCAGTACGGCCATGCCCCACTGCCGGAGGAGAAGGACATCGCCGCCGCGTGGGACCGGTCTGCGCCGGGCATCGACATCCTGATTGGCCACACCTCGGAGGAAGCGCGGCTTTTCCTCCCCCGGAGTCCCTTCCTGATGCGCCTGCTCAAGGTACCGGCAGTGGGGGCCGCCGCAGTGCGCGCCGTCGACTGGGTGGTCACCGAAACCGTCTACGGGTGGGCGTCGCGGAAGTTTGCACGCCGCCACAAGCGCGCAGGAGGACGGGCACACCGTTACCTGCTGAGCTGGCATGCGCCGGATAACCTCTTCGGCGCAGCCCACACCATCGACCTGCCGCTGCTCCTGGGCAACCGGGGGACCTGGGACGGCGTGGGGCTGATCGCCGGCGCTCCGTGGGAAACGGTAGACATGACCGGCCGGCTGGTCCGGGCCTTGTGGGCCGGCTTCGCCCGCGGGGATGACCTGGGCGAGGCCGGCGCTGTTGACGATGCGCTGCACTATCGGAGGGTCTGAGGCCGGATGAGGACCCTCGGCGTGGACCTGGCGGCAGCCACCAAAAAGACCGCGGTTGCCGTCATCGAATGGGACCTGGATTCCCAGGGCCAAGGCCGCGCCACGCTCGCCCATCTGGCCCTGGACGTGGATGACCAGGCGATTGTGGACCTGTTCGGCACCAGTGACATGACCGGCGTCGACTGCCCTGTCGGCTGGCCGGACGCGCTGATCCCGTTCCTCACCGGGCACCTGGCCAACGTTGCGGCGCCAGTGCTCGAACACGACGGCATCGCCGGGCGGCGCCTCCTCGCCTACCGGGACACAGACCGTTTCTGCACCGCCCAGACGGGCCTGATTCCGCTGAGCGTTTCGGCGGACAGGCTGGCTCATCCTGCCATGCGCTGCGCCGTGATCCAGGCGAAGATCGCTTCCCTGCATGGCCCCCAGTCCCGGGATGGCTCCGGCCGGCTGGCCGAGGTGTATCCGGCGGCCTCGCTCAAGATCTGGGGCCTCAACGGCCGCGGCTACAAGGGCCGCGGCACCACGGAAACCGAACGGCTCGGCGTGCTCCTTGAAGCCCTCCGTGAGCAGGCGCCGTGGCTGGACCTGGCCGGGCACGGGGCCCAACTGGCGGCCTCGGACGACCTGTTCGACGCCGTCGTCGCCTCGCTGACCGCCCGGGCCGTGGCCCGCCGTCGTACGCTCCTCCCCGATCAGGCGCACGCCCAGGCCGCCCGCAGCGAGGGCTGGATCCACCTGCCCTCGTGCGGGCTCAGCGACCTCCAGGACTGACAAAAAGTCAGCTGCCCAGCTTCCAGTTCCGGATCTCCTCCGGGTCCTCGCCGTGGGTGCGGGTGTGCCCGCGGGCGCTGTCGCGGCGGTCCTGCAGCTCCTGCCGCAGGAGTGAGTACTTCCCGGCCAGGCCGGGCACCCGGTCCATGGCGTCGATGGCCAGCGTGAAGCGGTCGATCCCGTTGAGCATGGCCATGTCGAACGGGGTGGTGGTGGTTCCCTCCTCCTGGTAGCCGTGCACGTGCAGGCCCGCATGGTTGGTGCGCTTGTACGCCAGGCGGTGGATCAGCGCGGGGTAGCCGTGATACGCGAAAATGATGGGCTTGTCCGTGGTGAAGATGCCGTCGAAGTCCCTGCCGGGCAACCCGTGCGGGTGTTCGCTCTCATCCTGCAGGCGCATCAGGTCCACCACGTTCACCACCCTGACCTTCAGCCGCGGGATCGCATTGCGCAGGAGTTCGGCGGCGGCCACGGTCTCCACAGTGGGAACGTCGCCCGCGCAGGCCAGCACGACGTCGGGCTCCTCGCCGGCCACCTCCGAGCCTGCGAACGTCCAGATTCCCAGGCCGCGGCGGCAGTGGTTGGCGGCGTCCGCCGGGCCCAGCCAGGTGGGCGAGGGCTGCTTTCCGCTCACCACCACGTTCACGCAGTCCGTGGACGCCAGGCAGTGCTCCATGACGGACAACAGGGTGTTGGCGTCCGGCGGCAGGTACACCCGGATGATTTCCGCCTTCTTGTTCACCGCATGGTCAATAAACCCCGGGTCCTGGTGCGAGAAACCGTTGTGGTCCTGCTGCCAGACGTGCGAGGACAGCAGGTAGTTCAGCGAGGGCACAGGCTGGCGCCACGGCAACCTCCGGTGCACCTTCAGCCACTTGGCGTGCTGGTTGAACATGGAATCGACAATGTGGATGAAAGCCTCGTAGCAGTTGAAAACGCCGTGCCTGCCGGTGAGGAGGTAGCCTTCCAACCAGCCCTGGCACAGGTGCTCGCTGAGGACCTCCATCACGCGTCCCGAGCGCGCGAGGTGCTCGTCCGCGTCGTCAATCCGGTACTGCCACACCTTGTCGGTGACCTCGTAGACGTTCTGCAGCCGGTTCGACGCGGTTTCGTCCGGCCCGAACAGGCGGAAGTTCTCCATGTTCTGCGCGATCACGTCCCGCATCCACGAGCCCAGCGTGATCATGGGGCTCACACGGTCCGTTCCCGCTGCTTCCACCTCGACGGCGTAGTCCCGGTAGGCGGGCAGCTTCAGGGCGCGCCGCAGCACTCCGCCGTTGGCATGCGGGGTGGCACTCATCCGGAAGTCCCCGGTGGGCGCTGCCTCGGCGACGTCCGCACGGAGCCGCCCGTCGCCGTCGAACAGTTCTTCCGGACGGTAGGACTGCAGCCACTCCTCCAGCTGCTTGAGGTGTTCGCCGTTGGTGCGGACCTCGGACAGCGGGACCTGGTGGGCCCGCCATGTTCCTTCCACCTGCAGCCCGTCCACTGTCCGCGGACCGGTCCAGCCCTTCGGCGAGCGCAGCACGATCATGGGCCAGCGGTGTCCGGGGTGTTCCCCGGAGGTGTCGTCCCCGGCCCCGTTGGGGGTGTTTTCGGCGTTGCGGTGTTCGGCCTGGATGGCGCGGATGTCGGCGAGGCATTGGTCAAGGACGCCGGCGAAGTCCTGGTGCGCCTGCACGGTGTTGCCCGGGTCCTGCACCGTGACGAAGTACGGTTCGTGGCCGTAACCGCGCAGCAGCTGCTCCAGCTGTTCCTGGGGCATGCGGGCGAGCACCGTGGGGTTGGCGATCTTGTAGCCGTTGAGGTGCAGGATGGGCAACACGGCGCCGTCCGCCGTCGGATCCAGGAAGTTGTGCGAGTGCCAGCTGGCCGCCAGCGGCCCGGTTTCGGCCTCGCCGTCGCCGATCACGACCGCGGTCACCAGCTGGGGGTTGTCCAGCACCGAGCCGTAGGCGTGGGCCAGCGAATAGCCGAGTTCGCCGCCCTCGCTGATGGACCCCGGGCTCTCCGGCGCCGCGTGGCTGGGGATGCCGCCCGGGTAGGAAAACTGGCGGAAGAGTTCCGCCAGCCCGGCTTCGTCATTGCCCACGTGGCCGTAGATCTCCGAATACGTTCCCTCCAGCCAGGCATTGGCCACGACGGCGGGGCCGCCATGGCCGGGACCGGCAATGAAGAGCATCTCCGCAGCGTCGCGGCGGATGACGCGGTTCAGGTGGGCGTACACAAAGTTGAGCCCGGGCGTGGTGCCCCAGTGGCCCAACAGGCGGGACTTGGTGTCTTCCGGGCTCAGGGGCCGGCGCAGCAGCGGGTTGGAGCGCAGGTAGATCTGGCCGACGGAGAGGTAGTTGGCGGCACGCCACCAGCGGTCCACGAGCTCGAGTTCCTGGCGGCCCAGGGTGCCCTGTGCAGCGGTTGCTTGTTCGGTTGCCTGCCCTGCGTTGCCGTTTCCTTTGACTTCATTCCCAGTGCTGCCGGTCATAACCATCCTCACCTCAGGGTTCGCGCCGTGCCCGGCCGTGCCTCCATCGCAACATTTCAGCGGCGCAGGCACAACCACCAGGCACTGTCCACATGGGCGGCCCTACCCGTGGGCGGTGCAACCTAAGCACGATAGATTGGTGATGTTTCGGGCAAGTCGAACTTTGGGGGAACGGACGTGACCGACGTACACGGCACGGCAGCAACGCAGTCACGCGCGGAGGCAGCCCTGTGGAAAAGCGCCCGCCAGCGGGTCAAGACCTTGCGGAACGGGACGCGCATGGTCGATTCCACCATTTGGCGGACCGTCAAAGCTTGGGCCGTGGATTTCGGCATCGTAATGGTTCTTGCGATCGCGGCGGCCGTCCTGGCAGGAACTTCGGGAAGCGGGAATGCGGGCAAGGCCGCCGGCGCTGCTGCCGCCACCTGGCTCATCGCACCCTGGCTGTACGGGTTCTGCTGTGCGGGTGGACGGTCCTTGGGCTCGCTGGCCTCGCAGACGGAAGTGGTCCGGATCAGTACGGGCGAAGCGCCGGGATTCTGGCGGGCCGGGTGGGTCATGTTCGCGAGGACCGTCCTGTTCACCGTGATGATCCTTGTGCTGATCATCAGCACCGCGGAGGGCTCTTCACCCTCAGGTGCTGAACCGAAGGGACGGCACCTCACCGTCGACCGGAGGTTTCCGAAACTTCCGGCCGGAGCTCCGGAAGTCCCGCCCTACGACCGGTCCATAGCCGCTTGACCAGCCGTAATACTCCCCCTCGCACATTTCCTACTTACCGGTAGTGTGTACCCAGAATGTTCACGCTGACAATCAACCAGACGGACAGCCGGCGCGACGGTGACCGGGTGCCGCAGTTACTCAAGGACCTGCGGCACATTCCCGCGCGCCTGGACTTTGACCGCTCGGTCGAGGACGAAGTCCAAGGGATCGTTGAATGCCCTGAACAGGCGGTAGAGGCTGCGCTTGTCGCCCTCCGCAGCGGCCAGTGGTACGTGGGGATCGGCGTCGGGCCGGTCAATGAGCCGCTGCCAAACCAGATCAAAGATGCTTCCGGCCATGGCCTGGTGTATGCACGCCGGGCGGTGGACCGGCTGCGGAACAGCAAGGAGCGCGTTCCGGTGGCCGTCGAAGGGCCACTTGCGGACATTGCGCACGACGCCGAGGCGGTCCTCCGCCTGCTGGGCCACATCGTGCGGGACCGGTCGGGCGCGGAATGGCGGGTGCTTGACCTGCTGACCCCAGGTGTCCGCGGCCAGCAAAAGGCGGTGGCACAGGAGCTGGGCATCACCACCCAGGCGGTCAGCAAAGCCGTGGCCCGCGCACAGTGGAACGAGGAACACGCGGCCAGGCCGGCTGCTGCACGGCTGCTGGCGCTGATCCTCGAGGTGAGGTAGCGGCGCTACTTGGCTGTGGCAGCCATGACGGGCTCGCCGTTGAAGTATTCGAGCTGCCACCCATCGATGGCGTGGTGGTGCGCCAGGTTCAGTGCGGCGTTGTCCACGCTGGGCAGGGTTTCGCCGATGGCACGGCTGAGGCTGACGCGCAGGAGCGTGCCGTGGGTGACCACCAGGAGCCGCTGGCCGCTGAACTCCTCGGCGAGCGCTTCCAGGGCCGCGAGGCCGCGGCTCGCAGCTTCGTCCTCGCTTTCGGCCCCCTTAAAGCCGCCCGGAATCCGCAGCGCCTCCAGTTCGGGTCCGGCCTGCATGCCCTCGGCGGGCCCGAAGCTGCGCTCGGTCAGCTCCGGAACGCGCCGGGACACCTTAAGGCCCAGGCCTTCGGCGATGAGGTCAGCTGTTTCCGCGGCACGGCTCAGCGGTGAAGAGACGATCGCATCCCATTCGTACGGCGAAAGGACGGCGGCGGCGTCACGCGCCTGGCCCCGGCCCACCTCGTTCAGCGGAATGTCGGTGGACCCCTGCAGCCGGCGCTCGGCATTCCAGTCGGTCTGGCCGTGGCGGACGAGGGCAAACGTCGTAAGGGTCATGCCTTCCATTCTGCCTTGTACGCGGCTGGGTTACGGAACCGTGCCGGGGAATGGTAAGCCTGCACTCCGCGGGTACGACGGCGGAACGCTGGCCCACCGCCCGCTGTCAGCTGAGCGCTAGGACCAGATAGGGGACGGCGGCGAGCGGCTGCCTAGAGGAGGCTGCGCAGCACGTGCGCTGCGCCGTCGTCGTGCACGGAGTGCGTGACCTCGTCCGCAATGGCGATGACCTCTTCCGGGGCCTGGCCCATGGCCACTCCCCTGCCGGCCCAGCCGAGCATCTCGATATCATTCCTGCCATCGCCCACAGCCACCGTGCGGCTCGGATCAATGCCGAGCTGGAGGCGGAGGTTTTCCAGGGCGCTGGCCTTGGTAACTCCGGCGGCGGCGATGTCCAGCCACGCCGTCCAACCAACCGAGTACGTGACGCCGGCGAGGCCGATGTGCTCGATAGCCTCGTTGAACTCCTCGGGGGTGTTCTCGGTGCTGAACACCACCACGCGCACGGCCGTGGCCTCGAGCATGGTCTGGAAGTCGACGCCGATGGCTTCGACCCCAAAGCTGGCATCCTGGAACCGCTCGGTGGAGAGGAAGTTGCCGTCCGCGTCCTCGAGCGCGTACTTGGCTGAGGGGAGCCGCTCGCGGAGTGCCCGGAGGGCGGGTGCGGGATCGAAGGTGGCCTTGTGGATAATTTCGTAGCCGCCGTCGAGTTCGGGGTGCAGCCGCAGCGTCACGCCGCCGTTGCAGCACACCGCGTAGCCGCGCTCCACGCCGATCTTTTCAATAATGGGCAGCGTGGCGTTGAGGGACCGTCCGGTGGCGATCATCACCTCATGGCCGGCCTCCACAACGGCCTGCGCGGATTCCCGGACGGCCGGGGACATGTGGCCGTCGTGGTCCACCAGGGTGCCGTCCACGTCCAAGGCAACCATGAGTTGCCGGCCGTTGAGGGCGCTGTTGTTGGGTTCTGTGTTTCGCCGGTCATCGTTGCCGGCGACTGAGGTTTCAGTCAGGGTTGTCATTGTTCCAGTGAAACAGACACCCCCAAACGCC
The DNA here is from genome assembly GCF_050038305.1 of Pseudarthrobacter sp. 1G09. Taxonomy (NCBI): domain Bacteria; kingdom Bacillati; phylum Actinomycetota; class Actinomycetes; order Micrococcales; family Micrococcaceae; genus Pseudarthrobacter; species Pseudarthrobacter sp. 1G09. The sequence continues at coordinate 454,346 of NZ_CP188306.1, read as the reverse complement.
GCTAGGACGCGCGCCACAGGTTTGTTGAACAGCCGGTAAATACTCACAGGTTGCCCACGCTGTGAATGTTTACCCTGGGGCCGGCAGTCCGGGCTCGAATCCTGAGCTTGTTCGCAGATCCTGGCCTCGAGGGCTCTGACCCGCGAACAAGCTTAGGAATGGCGAGCCCGCTGGCCGGAGGTCCTGGTCAGTCAGCTGGATTGAGACGATCTGGAGGGCGCCACCGCACCTGACGGCGATGCGACCGGCCGGGGCGCGCTTGTTGCGGGAGGCACAGGCACGTCAGCCCAGGACGTATTGGCAGTCCTGGTTGATGGGCGGATCACGGCAGCCGTGCCTGCCGGCTGCCGGGCCGGCGGTGGGGATGCGGCGGCGGCGGGCTCAGTGACCTTCAGCCGGTAATGGAACATCATGCCGTCCTCGTTCTCGCGGCTCCCTGGGAGGCCGGCGACGGTCATCGAGGGGCCGGCCACGGCTTCGGCCCAGGCGTGGGCTTCGTCCCAAAAGACTTCCTGGGGCCAGCGCGGATAGTCGAGCAGCATGGCCACGGACAATGTCAGCTGCGGCGGCCCGTGTCCGGCGCAGGTGCCGAACCCCAGGATGTCCACCGACGAGCCTTCGGTGAGGAGCGACGGGTGCCGGGGCATCGTTGTCACGGCGCTTTCGAGCCCGTCGGCGTAGACGTCCCGATGAGCAAGGGAGCAGAACCGGGCACGGAAGGCGGCCAGGTCTGCTCCGCAGAGCATGCTGATCCTATGGGTGAGAGTGGCTGGCACACGGTCTCCTGTGGTGGCTGGGTGTTGAGGCTGCTGTTTGTGGTCCGGACAGGTGGCGCCACGGCACCTGGGCCATGCCGGTCAAGGTCCCGGGCGCTACTGCCGTAGGTTCCGGCGTGCGTGGTTCTGGGGTACCGGCTTTCGAAGTGACGGCTGTTGCTGTGCGTGGCAGTGGTGCGCCCGCTGCTGCCGTCCGGCGTGCAAGGCGGACTCCTTCGAGGTGGCCGAACATCCGGCGCGTGCCGGCGTCGCTCCTGATCCAGATCACGCCGGAATCGGCCGTTTTGGCGTCCACTGTTCCGTGGAGCGTGAACCCGTCAGGCAGGTGGACGTCAACCAGGTGCCCTGTGTCGAAACCGCGCCAGTCCTGGCCCTGATCAGCGGCGCCCCCGTGGCCACGGGCTGCCTTGCCCCCGGAGGATCTGCGCGGTTTGGCGGAGGAACCCCGCCGCCGTCGCGATCCCTGCCGCGCGTTCGCATCGGCACTGGGCCCGGCCGCATCCTTGCAGTGTTCGTCGCCAGCAGTTGCTCCGCCGGCCACTTCTTTGAGTGCCGCCGGCGCCGGCGGCCCCGGGTTTGCGTCCATTGGTTTCCCCCTGTTGATGCCTGTGCCACCACACAACCACCGGGGTGGGGGCATCACAACACTGGCCGCAATGCGCCGTCGCGCAAGGCAAAACATGTCCCCGTGTTGCCCTAAGTGGCTGCCGGAGACGCCCTGTTTCCCGCCGGTGGGAGGCGGCCTTACCCCACCGATAGCCTGTCGGTTCAAGGACCGGCCCAGCGCGGGTTGGAAGCACCGGATGACGAGGCAGGCCGAACCCCACGGCGAAAGGGCAGGAACGTTGACAGTCCCCACACAAGCATTGGAGACCGCCGTGATCCGCGCGGCCCGGAAATCCGAATATGAGGCAGTCGGTGAGCTGACCTTCCGTGGTTTTGGGCACCACCTTCCGGGAGCCAAGCAGCCCGACGCCGAGCGGCTGGACCTGCTGGTGGACGCCAAGGCCAGGGCGGCGGCGGGCGAGCTGCTGGTAGCCGAGGACACCACTACCGGCGAACTGCTGGGCACCCTGACGATGCTGCAGCACGGTTCGGCCCTGGCGCGCCAGGCCGAGCCGGGCGAAGCGGAAGTCCGGCTGCTGGCCGTGCTGCCGGAAGCACGGCGACGGGGACTCGGGTGGCTGCTGCTGGACCGGGCATCGGAAATCGCCGTGGCACAGGGCGCAGAGCGGATCGTCCTCGACACCGGCGTGGACAACCGCGGGTCCCAGAACCTTTATGAACGGTACGGCTACGTGCGCCGTCCCGACCGCGAGAGGCCCCGGCCCGCGCCCAAGGTCCAGCTCGCCGTCTTCACCCTGGACCTCGCAACCGGCTGACCACTGCACCCGGCCGCACATGGTGCCGCTTGCAACCAGCGCGCCGTCGAGCCGATACCTAAGCTTCTTCGGAGAACCGCGCCTTCACGGCTCTGACCGGCGAACAAGCCTCTGACCAACAGCCGCCGGCATGCCCACACCCGGGCGGAGTCCTGCGGCCAGCAGCTTCCGCCGGAGTTTGGTGGGATCCACCAGGTCGGCCCACCGCCAGCGGACGAAGCCGTGGCCCAGCGCTCGGATCCGGTCCTCGCGGAGCTTCTCCCGGTAGACCACTTCTTCAGCAGTGACCGCGCCCCGCTGCGCGGCCTCGACGTATTTGGCCTTGCCGTCGAACTCCCCCACCACGCCCTGCCGCGGCCACCAGAAGTCGCTCCTCCCAATGAAACCCGCACCGTCACTGAATACTTGCTGCAGCACGGGCTGCTCAAACCCGAGGAACTCAAACACGGCCCGGCTGTAGGACTCTCCGACGGACTCGGGCAGCGGGCTCGCAAGGGCAGCCACCCGTTCTGCGCGGCGCCTGCCAGCCGCCGAAGGAAGCTCTGCGATGCCGGCCGCAATTCCCGGCACGGACAGCAGGGTGGCTTCGGGGCCAAGGATCCCCGCCCCTCGAAGCGTGCGGGCAGCGCCGTCGGCAACCACCAGGGCCTGGTCCAGTTCCGCGGAGCCCAGGACATCCACCGTGGTCCGGATCAAACCCGAACACACGAATTCCCCTGGCCGGACCGGCTCCGCCACGGCTCCGAGCCGGTACCGGAGGGGGTAGGAACGGGTCCGCCGGACTTCCTCTGCCGCGCTGCTTTCGCCCAGGACCAGGAGCGTGGAGGTCCGGGTTCCGCTGCGGCTGGGAAGGGTCGTGGCCAGCTCAACGCAGGCCGGCGTCCCCAGCGCGGGCAACCCACTGGCGACGGCCGCCGTTTGCCCGCACAGGACCGCACCTTTGACGGACCTGGCCACGGCCGTCGTCGTCCATGCGAAGCGTTCGGAAGGGCGTGCCCGCAGCCAGTCCTCAGTGGACACGTAAAAGCCGCGCCGGATCCGGACCAGCTGGCCCGCGCGGAAGGCACGGTGCAGGGTGTCGGTGGTGGCGCCGGTGCGCAGGACGGCAGCGGTATCGATCAGTCCGGGCGGGATTTCCATCCCCACAGAATGCAGGTCAAACAGCCCGAGCGGCAGGCAGCGAAACCCTTATGTGGACAGCCGCCGGATCGCCTCCAAGGTGTCCTAAACCTGTTCGCGGGTCAGAACCGTAAAAGTTCGGATCCGCGAACAAGCCCAGGAAAGCAGCCCGGGACGAGGCAACCGGGAGAAGCGTTACCTACAGGACCGGAAGGACCTCAAGGCCGCCCAGGTACTTCTGCAGGGCCTTCGGCACGTTGACCGAACCGTCGGCGTTCTGGTGGTGCTCCAGCAGCGCAACAATCCAGCGGGTGGTGGCCAGGGTGCCGTTCAGCGTGGCTACGGCGCGGGTTCCCTTGGCGACACCCTCGGCGTTGACCGCACGCTCGCGGATGTTCAGGCGGCGGGCCTGGAACGTGGTGCAGTTCGAGGTGGAGGTCAGTTCGCGGTAGGCGCCCTGGGTGGGGACCCAGGCTTCGCAGTCGTACTTGCGTGCCGCGGAGTTGCCGAGGTCGCCGGCCGCGGTGTCGATGACCCGGTAGGGCAGCTCGCACTTGGCCAGCATTTCCTCTTCCCAGGCCAGCAGCCGCTGGTGCTCGGCGGCTGCCTCTTCAACAGTGGTGTAGATGAACATCTCCACCTTGTTGAACTGGTGCACGCGGATGATGCCGCGGGTGTCCTTGCCGTGCGATCCGGCTTCGCGGCGGTAGCACGAGCTCTGCCCGGCGTAACGGATGGGGCCGGCGGAGAAGTCCAGGATTTCGTCCGCGTGGTACCCGGCCAGGGCCACCTCCGAGGTGCCCACCAGGTAAAGGTCGTCTTCGGCGAGACGGTAGATCTCGGCGTCGTGCTTCACGTCGAAACCGGTGCCCTGCATGGTCTCAGGGCGCACCAGCGTGGGCGTGATCATGGGGATGAAGCCGGCCTCGATGGCCTGCTCCATGGCCATCTGCAGCAGCGCCATCTCCAGCCGGGCACCGACGCCGCGGAGGAAGTAGAAGCGTGAACCGGAAACTTTGGCACCGCGTTCCATGTCGATGGCGCCGATCAGCTCGCCGATCTCCAGGTGGTCCTTGGGCTCGAAGTCCGGGAATTCGCGCGGGGTGCCGACGGTCTTGACCACTACGTAGTCGTCCTCGCCGCCTTCGGGAACACCGTCCTCAACAAGGTTGGGGACGGTGCGCAGCAGTTCTTCCTGCTTGGTCTGCGCGGCGTCAGCCTCGGCGGACGCGGCCTTGACCGAGTTGGCCAGTTCCTTGACCTCGGCCAGCAGTGCCTGCTTTTCCTCGCCCTTGGCCTGCGCCACCTTCTTGCCGAACGCGTTTTGCTCGGCCCGGAGGTTTTCGAAGCGGATCAGCGCGGCACGGCGGGCGGAGTCCGCGGAGATGATCGCGTCCACCACTGATTCGTCCGCGCCGCGGGCGCGCTGGCTGGCACGGAACTTGTCCGGGTTTTCGCTGAGGTCTTTTACGTCGATCACCTCACAAGGGTATCCAATACAGCGCACGACGGCGGGCGGCCGGGGCGGCCGGGTCCGGCGCGCCTTCCGCCGGGCTACTGTGGAACCACCATGAGCGACTGGATTCTCTACCTGCTGACAGCGGTGGCCCTTGCCTTTGCCATCTCCAGCTGGTGGGGCGTCCGCAGGCTGAAGGCCCTGCACATGCGCAGCGCCGTGGCCGGCGAAACCTATGACCCCGGCCTGGAAAAGCAGCGGGTGGCGGTGATCATCAACCCCATCAAGGCCCGCGCGGCCGAGGCAAGGGCGGCCATCCAGCGGGCCTGCCTCACCGCCGGCTGGGATGAGCCGGCCATTTACGAGACCACGGCCGAGGACCCCGGTTTCACCCAGGTGCAGGCGGCACTGGCCACCAAGCCCGACGTCGTCCTGGTGGGCGGCGGCGACGGCACGGTCCGGGTGGTGGCTGAAGCACTGGCGCACACGGATGTGGCCATGGGGCTGATTCCGCTGGGGACGGGCAACCTGCTGGCACGGAACGTGGATGTGGACGTCACGGACCTGCACGGTTGCGTCCAGACCGCGCTCTTCGGCCGGCAGCGCTCCATCGACACGGCCCGGATGGCCATCGAAAATTCCCGCACGGGTACCTATTCGGAGCACGTTTTCCTGGTTATTGCCGGGATCGGCATGGATGCAGAGGTCCTCGCGGATACCAACGACGGCCTGAAAAAAGCGGTGGGCTGGCTCGCCTACACCGAGTCCGGCATGCGGCACCTGCCGGGCCGGCGCAAAAAGGTGTCCATCTCCCTGGACGGCAGCCCGGAACAGGTCCGGAACATCCGCAGCGTGCTCTTCGCCAACTGCGGCCTGGTGCCGGGCGGCATCGACTTCATTCCGCAGGCCATGATCGATGACGGCATGCTGGACGTGGTGGTGATGAGCCCCCGCAGCGCGCTCGGCTGGCTGCTGATGTACGGCAAAATCATGTTCAAGCACAGCGGAAAGCTGCCGATCATGACCGTGTACCGGTCCGGCAGGATCGTCATCAAGTGCCCGGAACCGATGCCCACGCAGCTGGACGGCGACACGTCAGGTGAGGCCACCAAGCTCACGGTTCAGGTGCAGCCGGCGTCCCTGCTGGTGCGGGTCCGGGGGATCTCCGGGCCCGACGGCGGGGCTGCCGCTTAGCGGATCAGCCGCCGGGGCGGGGCAGGACTCAGTGGTGGTCCGGCTTGGGTTCCTTGGCGGCGTCGGAGGCGCCCCTCGCGCGGGCACGTTCCTCTGACTGCTCGCGGATCATAGCCTGTTCCTCTTCGAAGCGCAGGCGGTCGGCGCGGTCGGCGTCATCGCCATCCCAGTCCTGGTTGTCGGCGGAGGGCTTGGGGTTGACGATCATCCCCTGGCCATCGTTCTCGGTGCTGCTGCCGGCTGACATGACCCGCTCCCTTCGTTAGGGGCCACTCTTCATGTGGATCAGGCAAGCATACGCACAGTGCACAACCCGGGGAAGTACCCCGGGTGGCATTTACCTACGCTGTGGGCGAAGGCCTGGAACCGCTTTCCACCTGCAATGATTCCGTGTCCAGTATGGATTCCACCCAGTTCCGGGACGCCGCGAAGGCCCGGTCCGAGGTGTGCGCCTGAACCTCGATGGGCTGCCGGTCAGCCCGCGGGTATGAGCCGAGGAAGCGGGTTGCGGGGCTGATGCGGTGGAGCCCGGCCAGCGCGTCAGCCATCCTTGCGTCGCCCACATGCCCGTCGGCGTCGATGCTGAAGAAGTAGTGGCCCAGGTATTGGCCGGTGGGCCTGGATTCGATCCGGCTCAGGTTCACGCCGCGGTTGGCGAACTGGTCCAGGATTTCCATCAGGGCGCCCGGACGGTCCTCAGGCAGCGGGACCGCCACCGTGGTCTTGTCTGCGCCCGTGCGTTCCGGAAGCTTTCCGGGACGGCTCACCAGTACGAAGCGGGTGACTGCGCCCGGGTTGTCGCCAATGTTCTCGGCCAGCACCGGGAGGCCGGGCTGCTCCTGGGCAACCAGGGGCGCGCAGATGGCGGCGTCGTAGTGGCAGTCAGGTTCCAGCAGGCCCAGTGCGGCAGCAGCCGTCGAGGATCCGGGGACGTATTCCGCACCTGGAATATGCCGCTCCATCCAGAGGCGGCACTGCGCCCACGCGTGGCCATGCGTGGAGATCCGGCGGACGTCGCCGAGGCGGGTGCCGGGACGTGCCACCAGAACGAAGCTGATGGGCACCAGCACTTCCCGGACAATCCGCAGTTCCTGGCCGCCGGCGATCGCGTCAAGGGTGGCGGTGACTCCGCCCTCCACGGAATTCTCGATGGGCACCATGGCAGCATCGGCGGAGCCTTGCCGGACGGCATCCAGGGCGGCGTTCACGTTGGAGGCCGGCACCCTGACGGCGTCCCCGGCACCCGGCACCTGCATCAGCGCCGCTTCGGTGAACGTTCCTTCGGGGCCGAGGAACGAATAGGTGGGCACAGGGCCGGGCACTAAAGCACCATCGGCTTAAGCCCGTTGTCGGAGACCAGGGGCTTGCCCGACTCCAGCCACTGGTCCATGCCTCCCGAGACGTTAATCGCCGTATAGCCCTGCCCGGTCAGCCACTGCGCGGCACGGAACGAGCGGCCGCCGGTGCGGCAAATGACGTAGACGTCAGCGTCCGGGTCGAGCTCTTCGAGCCGGGCCGGAATCTGGTCCAGGGGGATGTGGAGGGCACCTTCTGCGTGGCCCGCAACCCATTCGTAGTCTTCACGGACGTCCAGGATGACGGCGTCATCAGGAACATCGTTGACGGGTACGGAATCGAAGTCGCTCATGGGGAATCCCTTCGTGGCAGATCGAAAGTCAGCTTCAAGCCTAGTGCTTACACCCGGCCGAAGGGCCTGCGGCGGGGCACGTTACGCTTCTAGGAGACCCCAGGAGGACCAGTGACCGAAGAGCTCCACAGCCTCTCCGCCGTCGAGTTGCGGGACGCCCTGCGCGGCGGCCAGGTCTCAGCCGTGGATGCTGCGGAACATTTCCTGGCCCGGATTGGGCAGCGCAATCCGCTGCTGGGAGCCTTCATCACCGTGACAGCGGAGCAGGCCATCGAACAGGCACGTGCCGCGGACGCCCGCCACGCCCGCTCCCGCACCGCGCAACTGCCTCTGCTTCACGGGATGCCGCTGGCCTTCAAAGACCTGACCGATGTTGCCGGCGTGGTGACCACCCACGGCAGCGCCGCCCTGGACCACAAGCCCGCACCCGCGGATGCGCCCCTCGTGGCGCACCTCCGGGAAGCCGGCGTCATCTCCCTGGGCAAGACGCAGGTGCCCGAATTCGGCCTGACGGCCTACTCCGAAAACCGCGTTGCACCGCCGTCGCGCAATCCGCATGCCCCCAGCAGGAGCTCGGGCGGCTCCTCCGGGGGCAGCGCTGCCGCCGTGGCCGCAGGCCTGCTGCCCTTCGCACCCGGGACGGACGGCGGCGGTTCCGTTCGCATCCCGGCGGCGGCCTGCGGGCTGGTGGGCCTGAAGCCCGGCCGCGGCGCCGTGCCCAGCGGGGAAAGCCAGGGCGATCCCGCCCGGCTGGTGGTGGCAGGACCGCTGGCCAGGACCGCCGCCGACGCCGCCCTGATGATGGACGCGCTGGTTCCGGATGCCGGCTGCCTGGCTGCCCTGGAGCGGGAGCCGCGGAAGCTCCGCATCGGCGTCACGCTGGACAGCCCGTGGTCGGCGACGTTCCCCTTCACGCCTGATCAGGAAGCCCTGGACGCCCTGACGGCGGGCGAGCGGCTCCTGGAACACGCGGGGCATACGCTCGGTGAAGCGGCGATCCGCTACGACAACAGGTACCCCGATGCATTCACCACGGCCTGGACCGCCGGGGTAGGCAGCGCCCGCATCAGCCCGCACCGGGAAGCGCTCCTCGCGCCGCTGACCCGCACCTTCCGTCGCCGGGCACAGCAGCGGAGCCCCGCCAAGCTGTCCGAGGCCCTGGCCTTCCTGCGGCAGTTCCAGCACGACACCGTGGCGCAGTACGCCGAATGGGACCTCATGCTGATGCCTGCCCTGGCACAGACGCCCCGGCCAGTGGGCTGGTTTACCGGAACGGGCCACGGCGGTGAGCGCTGGCCGTCGGCGCAGTGGCCGGGGGACGCCGACGGCGACTACCGGAAGCAGTGCGAATTCGCTCCCTGGTCCTCCATGGTCAACGTGTGCGGACTGCCGGCCATCAGCCTCCCGGTCCACTGGACAGAAGGTACCCCGGGCCAGGGGCTGCCGATGGGAATCCAGCTGGTGGGGCCCCTGGGCTCGGAACAGCTGTTGCTGCAGGTGGGGCATCAGCTGGGCCTGTAACGGTGCCCGTCCTGTTGATCTGGTCCTAACGCTCCCTTAACCCGCACGTAACCCGGCGGGAGCAGACTGGAAAGGCGTCACGTCCATCCAGCCACCGCTCGACGGGGAGTTGCCCACTATGAACGCCGAATACCCCACCACCACGGACGCCGGCATTTCCGGGCAAGTGGACGAAACGCGGCCAGACCTGAGCAACGCCAACGTCCGTGAGGACCTGGCGCTTACCGGCCGCTGCGCCCTGGTCCATCTGCCCTCCGGCAGGACCTGCCTCCTGCCCCTCCGCCACCCGGGGCCGTGCGATTTCCATGGGCCCGCCGAGGCTGCGGACGTGGTCTCCGCCAGCCAGTAGCCTCCCCCTCCGCAGTGTCGCCGCCCGGGCCGGGATCCGTTCCGTCCGGGTGTCGACTCCCGGGCTTTTCGGGAGGACGATTAAAGCGCAGTCACTGGAAGGAGGTCTGTGATGTGCTACGGATACAACAAGGATTTCGGGCGGAGCGACAGGAAGGAAACCAGCCGCAAGCCTGAAGCCAAGCAGGAAACCCCGGTAGGAACTCCGGAACCGCGGGTCAAGGCACAGGACTACACGTTCTGGGCTTTCCCGAGTTGGCGCAGGTCGCCAACACCCCACACCCCGTCCGCAGAGCGGAGCGAGGAGCGGGTCTGACGCCGCAGCATCCGGGACGGGCCTCCGCGGCCCGTCCCGTCCCGCCCCGCTGGAGCGGGATAGGTACTCCTTGTGGCAACGCCTGCCTTAGGGACGGGGCGAGAAAAGCCCGGGAGTTAGGGGCAAGATCCCATGTGCGGACGCATGCTCCCGCGCTCCGGCAGATGGGTTCCACAGGGGAAAATCGCGGTATGCGCGCAGCCTACGTCCACGGGGCTCGCGGACGGCGCCGGCCGGCACGACGTGCGGTGGACTGTGCTGGCGGATGAAGCGGGTGAATTGACGGCAGCGGAACGCATCCACGCTGAACGCCTTTGCCGGCACCTGAAGCGATATCTGTTGTGCTGCGCCGAACCCCGCGGCTAGGGTGGGGTGATAAGCATGCTTATCATCAGGAAAGGGGATGAACATGAGCGCCGGACAGACCACGCCAGAATCCAACGGACGGCAGGAGCCAGGGCCCGGAACATCCTCCTCCGGCCCCGCAGGCGGTGCCGACAGCACAGCCCCCTACAGCAATGCACCCTCGTACTCCCCGGATACACCCGCAGCAGGCACCGCCACCGTGCCAACCAGCGGCCCGGCCCAGCGCCAGGTCACCCGGACCGGTGTCATCTGGGCGGCCGTGGTGGCCGCACTGGTGCTGCTGATCCTGCTGATCATCTTCATCCTGCAGAACCAGGAGCAGGTGCTGGTGAAGTTCCTGGGCCTGGAGGGATCCGTCCCGCTGGGCATGGCGCTCTTCATCGCCAGTGTGACCGGCGGGGTTTTGGTGGCGGCGGCCGGCGGCGCCCGGATCCTGCAGCTCCGGGCCAGCGCACACCGGGCACGGGTTCGGCAGCGCCGCTAAAGCAGCAGCGCCAGTAGAGCCGCGGCCGGCACCGAATCGCCGGTAGGGCATCCAACTGAGGCAGCCCAACAAAAGGCGACCAGCACCCAAGCAGTACCGAAAAAGCGGCGGGCACCGTACGGTGCCCGCCGCCGCCGTCAGGGCTTAGCTGCCGAGGTTCCGGAATTTCCTTGCCCGCGACGCCACCAGTTGGGACACAGGCACCGCGGCAACGGACGCGAGCTCGTACTCAATGGCGTGCGCCATCCGTGCGCAGAATTCCCGCGGTTCGAGGGACGCGTCGTGGCGCTCGTCCACAATGTGGTCCACTAGCCCGTTGGCATACAGCGACGCCACGTTGACGCCCTGCGCCTGGGCCATCGCGGGGGCGAAATCCGTGGTGCGGTGGACAATCGCGCTGGCGCCCTCGGGCGGCAGCGGCGACAGCCAGCTGTGTTGCGCCGCGATGGTCCGGTCCGCCGGCAGCAGGGCCAGCGCCCCTCCCCCGGCGCCCTGGCCCAGCAGTACCGAGACCGACGGCGATTCGAGCCCGATCAGTTCGTGCAGCGAGCGGGCGATTTCCCCGGCCAGACCGCCTTCCTCCGCTTCCTGTGAGAGGGCCGCTCCGGCAGTGTCGATAACCGTGAGCAGCGGCAGCCGCAGTTCCTCTGCCAGCTTGGCGCCGCGCCTCGCCTCGCGCAGCGAACCGGGCCCCATCCCGGCGGCATTCTTCCGGAGCGGACGGGCGTGGCCCAGCACGATGCAGGACTGCGTGCCGAACCGGGCCAGGGCCAGCAGCAGCCCGGGATCCTTTTCGCCCTGCCCGGTGCCGTTGAGCGGGAGGGCGTCGCTGGCACCGTATTTGAGGAGCTGGCGGAGATCGGGCCGGCGCGGCTGCCGGGAAATCTCGATGGAGGTCCAGGCGTCCACCTCGGCGGGCCGGACGGCCAGCGTGGCCGGGGCCTCAGGCCAGGCAGCGGAGCCTGAAGCGCGGCGGGGCATCAGGATGTCCAGCGCCCGGCCCACCAGTTCGGCGAGCTTGCCGGGTTCCACCACGCCGTCGATCAGGCCCTTGCCGAACAGGTTCTCGGCCACCTGGACGTTCTCCGGGAAGGCTTCACCGTGCAGCGCCTCGTAGACCCGCGGGCCCAGGAACCCCAGCAGGGAGCCCGGCTCAGCCACGTTGATGTGGCCCAGGGATCCCCAGGAGGCCATGACGCCGCCGGTGGTGGGGTGGCGCAGGTAGACCAGGTACGGCAGGCCTGCCTGCCGGTGGGCCCGGACGGCCGCGGTGATCTTGACCATGGACAGGAACGCCAGGGTGCCTTCCTGCATGCGGGTACCGCCCGAGGCGGTGCCGGCCAGCAGCGGCAGGCCCTCGGCCGTGGCGCGCTCCACAGCAGCCACAATCCGTTCGGCAGCGGCGTGGCCGATCGAGCCCGCCAGGAAGGAAAATTCGCTCACGATCAGCGCCACCCGGCGGCCGCGGATCAGTCCGGCGCCGGTCAGCACTGATTCGTCGGTGCCGCTGCGTGCCCGCGCCCTGGCGAGGTCGGCGGCGTATTCCCCGCTCAGGGCCGGCTGCTGCGGTTCGGCATCCCAGGACGTGAACGAACCGTCGTCCACCACGGCGTCCAGCAGTTCGGCGGCGCTGAGGTGGCGCACCTTTTCCGACGTCGGCATGCTATTCCGCCCCGGCCGGCGCGTCCGCGGCAGCGACGGGAACCAGCCCCAGCCACTCCCTGATGGATCCGCCGTCGGCGTCCAGGAGCGGCGGCGCAGCGTGGTCCGTCACGGTCGTCTCCGCGGCGTCGCCCTGGGCGAAGAACCGCAGCGGCGGACCGGGCAGGCTGACCGTGCCAAGCAGGGGGTGTTCCACATCCACCACCAGGCCCTGCGAGGCCACCTGCTCCCAGGCGTACACCTCGTCCAGCGAGCGGACCTTCCCTGCCGGGATCCCGGCGTCGTTCAGCTTCTCCAGCAGTTCCACCGCGCCGTACTGGGCGAAGGCGCGTTCGACGGCGTCAATCACCTCCTGGCGGTTCCGCACCCTGTCGGCGTTGCTGGCAAAGCCTGGCGCGGCGGCGTCCAGGCCGAAGGCGGCGGCGAAGGAGGCCCACAGCTTCTCGCTGCCCACGCTGATCTGGACGCTGCCGTCCTTGCAGCTGAACAGGCCGTAGGGCGCGATGGACGGGTGGTGGTTGCCCTGTGCCTGCGGGACTTCGCCGGCCACGGTGGCGCGGGTGCCCTGGAAGGCGTGGACCCCAATAAGGGAGGCGAGCAGCGAAGTGCGGACCACCTTGCCCTGGCCGGTGCGTTCGCGTTCAACCAGCGCGGCCAGCACGCCGGCGGCGCCGTTCATGCCGGCCAGCAGGTCGGCGATCGGCACGCCTACGCGCTGCGGATCGTCCGGGCCCGACCCCGTGAGGGACATCAGCCCCGCCTCGCCCTGAAGGATCTGGTCGTAGCCGCTGCGCTGGGATTCGGGGCCGTCATGGCCGAAGCCTGTTATGGAGAGGATCACCAGCCGCGGGTTGAGCTCGTGCATGGCGGCGGTGGAGAAGCCCAGCCGGTCCATGACGCCGGGCCGGAAGTTCTCGATCACCGCGTCCGCCCGTTCCAGCAGCCCGCGGAGCACTGCCTGCCCGTCACTGCTCTTCAGGTCCAGGCTGATGGATTCCTTGTTCCGGTTGCAGGACATGAAGTAGGTGGACTGCAGGTCATCCTCGGGGCCCACGAAGGGCGGTCCCCAGCCGCGGGTGTCATCGCCGGTTCCGGGGTTCTCCACTTTGATGACGCGTGCGCCGAGGTCGGCGAGCATCATGCCGGCGTGCGGGCCGGCCAAGGCACGGCTCAGGTCGACGACGGTGTGCCCGGCCAGGGGGCCTTGCTGACGGTCAGCTGCATTCATGTGCTGGTTCCTTTACTGAAGTGCGTGGCGCGGAGCGCTGGCGGGGTGGATGATGTGGCGGCTACAGCCAGCCCGGGACTACCAGCGCCAGCCAGGCGAGGACCGGCCCGGCACCGATGACGATGCCGCTGTAGCCCAGGATCTGCTTGTAGAACTTGTCCTTGTCCACGCCCTCGGGCGCATTGGCCAGGACCAGGGCGCCGTTGGTGGAGAAGGGCGAGACGTCCACGATGGTGGCGGCCACGGCCAGTGCGCAGATGACGCCGACCGCGCCGATTTCGCCGGTGGACAGGAAGGGCACGGCGAGCGGGATGAGCGCGGCGAGGATGGCGGTGGAGGACGCGAAGGCCGACACGATGGCGCCGATGAAGCAAATGAGGAGCGCTGCCACCAGGGGCATGCCCATGCCGGCCACGCCGTTGGAGACGAATTCGATGGTGCCTGCTTCTTCGAGCACCCCAACGAAGGTCAGCATGCCGCAGATCAGCAGCACGGTGGACCAGCTGATCTTGTTGATGGCACCCTTCTGGGCCGCGGGCGAGACGAGGGCCAGGACGATGGCGATGGTGATGGACACGAACCCGACGTCCATCTTGAAGCCCAGGGCGACGACGGCGAGCACCACCAGGCCGGCGATGGTCACCAGCTGCGGGATCCGTTGGGAGCGTTCCCTGGTGGCGGCAACGCCGTCGCCTGCGGGGTCGCGGGGGCCGTACATGCCGGAGCCAAAGCCCTTGAAGGCAACGTCCGTGCCGGCCTTGGCGCCCACGCTGACGGACATCCGCGCTTCGGCAGCCTGCTCCACGAAGTGCCCCACGCGGGAGGACAGCAGCGCCCGGCCACCCAGGACGGCGAAGAGCACCACGGCGATGACGACGTTGAAGATCAGGCTGCTCAGGAACAGCGCCGTGGGGCTGAAGGCGAGGTCCGTCTTGGCGATAATGCCGTTGACGGTGACGCCATAGACCGCGATGGGCGAGAACCCGCCGGCCTGGGCGCCGTGGATCACCATCATGCCCATCAGCAGCGGGCTGATCTTGTACTTGCCGGCAAAGCTGAGGGCGATGGGGGCAATAATCGCGACGGCGGCCGGCGACAGCGCGCCAACAGCGGTGATAACCGCGGTGATGGCAAACATGACCCAGGGAATGAGGGCAACGCGGCTGCCCACCAACCTGACGGCGCCGCGGACCAGGAGGTCGATGGTGCCGTTGTTCTGCGCAATGGCGAACAGGTAGGTGACGCCGACAATCGTCAGGAAGAGGCCACCGGGGAAGTTGGCCAGGATCTCATTCGTGGACATGCCCAGCACCAGGGCGCCCAGCAGGAAAGCGCCCACGAAGGCGAGGGCACCCATATTGAGGGGCAGAACGGTGGCTAACAGGAACATCGCCGCCAGGATGATGATCGATAGAACAGGAGCGGACATCGTTGGTCCTCCATTGGGGAAAGAAAAAGTGTGACGTGAGTTACTGGCCCACTGGACTAGCCTCTTAGACAGTGAGTCTATCTGTCAATAGCAGCGCACTGTATTCTTAGGGGACCGACGATGTAGCGAGGGCTTTGTGGAGAAGACAGCACGGCTGGGACTGGAACGGGTTTCGCGGCCAAGGCTTTACGAGCAGCTGGTGGAGCAGATCCTTGCCTACATCGAATCGGCGCAGCTGAAGCCCGGCGACCTTCTGCCGGCAGAGCGCGACCTTGCCGAACGGCTGGGGGTTTCGCGCGCCACCCTGGCCCAGGCACTCGTGGCCTTGGAAGTGCTGGGCGTCATCGATGTGCAGCACGGTACAGGAGCGGTGCTCGCCCGGCGGCCCAGCGTGGCGTCCGTGATCAAGGGCCTCCGCGAACACCGGAGCCGGCTCCCGGAAATCGTCGAGGCGCGGAGCACGCTGGAAGGAAAACTGGCCGCGCTGGCCGCTGCGAGGCGCACGGACGAGGACCTGAAGGCGATCGATCACGCCCTCGACGTCATGGCCACGGAAATCAGCGACGGCGACCGCGGTACCCATGGCGATGAGCTCTTCCACGAAGCGATCACCGCAGCAGCGCATTCCTCGGTGCTGGCACAGCTCATGGCGTTCATCGCCGAGATGATTTTGGAAACACGGATGGAATCCCTCGGCCAGCCCGGCCGGCCGGAACAGTCACTGGCCTCACACCGGCGGATTGCCGACGCCATCCGGGACCAGGACGCGGAGGCCGCCGCGGAGGCGATGCTGGCGCACATCGAGCTGGTGTCCGACGTCGAACTCCTCCGCTGACCCCTCCCCCATCCGCGGCTAAACGTCAGATGCCCCATCAGATGGGGCAGCCGGGGCGGGCCGGTCAGTACCCGTAACTCGAGGACGAGTATGACGCCAGCCCGATGATGAGCAGCAGCCAGAAGCCGCCGTACCCCAGCAGGCAGAGGTAGCCCAGGACCAGGCCGGTGATGGACATGCCCTTGCCCGCAGGTTCGCGCTTGAGGGCCATGTGGCCGGTGATGATGGCGGCAAGCTGCGGGAGCATCAGCCATCCCATGATCACGGACGCGATGCCGCACACCATGCTGGCGATGCTGAGGGTCTTGGGCTCGGCCTGCATGCCGTAGTACGCCGGCTGTCCGTACGGGGCCTGCTGCCCGTACGGGCTCGGCTGGGCGTAGGGGCTGGCGCCGCCATACTGGTTGCCGTACTGGTCATTGCCATACTGCGGGCCGCCGTACTGGTTGCTGCCGTACTGCGCGGAAAGGCCCGGGTACAGCGGCGGCGGGGAAATGTCGGAGCCCGGCGCGGTGGTTCCGTGCGGCGGTACGAACGGCGGCGGTTCATACCCCGACGGCGGCGCGGGCGGAGTGCCGTCGCTGCCGGACGGGTTGTGCCACTGGGAGTCAGGGCGCTGGGAAGGCTGGTCAGTCATGGTTTTCCCCCTGGAATGTTGCTTCCAGCCTATCGCCTGCGGCGGCTTTCCGGGCGCCGTCAGTGCAGGACCAGCTTGACGGCCAGGCCAAGCATGACGATGCCGATTCCAAGGTCAAGGAACCGCCAGGTGCGTGGGTTGCCGAGCACCCCGGACAGGGCTCTGGCCCCGTACCCCAGCGCGGAGAACCACGCGATGCTGCCGGCAACGGCGCCGCCGGCGAAGACCCACCGGAGGTCCGGGCCCTGCTGGTTGGCCAGGCTGCCCAGGAGCACTACCGTGTCGAGGTAGACGTGCGGGTTCAGGAAGGTCAGTGCCACCGTACTGGCCACCACCGATCCCTTGGACCGGGGCGTGCCCTGCGCAAGGGCGGACGGCTTTAGCGCCGAGATGAAGGAGCGCACCGCGAACCAGGCGAGGTAGGCAGCCCCGCCCCACCGAAGAACTTCGAGGGCCTCGGGAAAGCGGGTCACCAGCGCGCCGATTCCGGCGGTCCCTCCCAGGATCAGGGCAGCATCACCTGCCATGCACACGGCAACCACCGCGCCGATGTGCTCGCGGCGGACGCCCTGGCGGAGCACGAAGGCATTCTGGGCACCGATGGCCACGATCAGCGCCAGCCCCGTCAGCATCCCGGTGATTCCTGTCATCAACATGCATTCGACGGTACGGACCGCAGCATCTGAAGACAAACGATAGATTCTAGGCGTCCATTAGAATTTCTTCATGAATTTCGAGCATCTCCGCGCACTGATGGCCGTCATTGATGAAGGCACCTTCGAGGCCGCGGCCGATCTCCTCCGCGTCACCCCGTCCGCCGTCAGCCAGCGCATCAAGGCGCTGGAGGCTTCCACCGGCCAGGTCCTGGTGCGCCGGCAGGTCCCGTGCGTTCCCACCGACGCCGGGGCCGTGCTACTCCGGATGGCCCGCCAGGTGCAGGTCCTCGAGGCCGAAGCGTCAACCGCACTGGGCACCGCCGCAGCCTCCCGCGCCACCCTGCCGGTGGCCATCAATGCGGATTCGCTGGCCACGTGGTTCGTGCCTGTCCTCGCCGTGGCCGCCAAGTGGCAGGACACCACCCTGGACCTTCATGTCGAGGACCAGGGTTTCAGCAGCCAGCTCCTGCGCCAGGGTGACGTCATGGGTGCCGTCACCTCCGATCCCGTCCCCGTCAGCGGTTGCCGGGTGGAGTTGCTGGGCCACATGCGCTACGTCCCGGTGGCCGCGGCCGCCCTGCGTCAACGGTTCACCAGGGGCAACACGGTGGACTGGGCCCGGATGCCGGTCCTGAAATTCAATGCCAAGGACAACCTGCAGCGCGGGATGCTGGCGGCGAAAGGCGTCGGGCAGGTTCCGCCCACCCACACCGTTCCGTCGTCGGAAGGGTTCCTCGCGTCCATCAAAGCCGGCCTGGGTTGGGGCATGCTCCCCGAACTGCAGCTCGGAAACGAGCTGGCCGACGGCGCGCTGGTCCTCCTCGGGAAGAACGCCCACGAGGATGTGCCGCTTTACTGGCAGTCCTGGTCTTTGGACTCGGAGCGGCTCCGCCGGATGGGCGAGGCGGTCCACGACGCCGGCCGTGGCAAGCTGCGCACAGCCGCGCCGGAGAACGGCGGCAGCGCCGGCAGCAAACTCAGCGCGTCCAGAACGGCAGGACGTAGACCGCAAAAATGACGAAGGCCGCCAGGAGGGCGAGCCGGCCTGCGCTGGTGCCGCCCCGCGCCTGCGGCTTGCCGTTTCGGTTCCGGCCGGCAGCGGTTCGTGCCGCTCCGCCGGCGCCTGCCGACGGGATGGCACGCCCGGCGGGATGCCGGGAAACACTGCCGCTCCGGCTCCGGTCAGGACCTGCAGCCCGGGGTTTGTCCGCGCCGCGACGGTCCGCGCCGGGAACGCCCGTCCGCGGACCGGCGTTTCCTGGACCGCCCGGCGGGAGGCCGCCCGCAGGCCGCACCACGGTTCCCGGCCGGACATTCCGGAACGCCGTGATGCCGGGCTCCTGCTCGTGGGTAAGTTCCTCCCCCAGTTGGGCGTAAAGTCCCACGATTGCTTGGTGGTCCAGCACCGGCGGCAGCGCCTCGATGGCACCCACCACGCGCTGGCTGCCCGCGACGGCGACATCGGAGTTCGTCACGCCAAAGAGGTCAGGCTGGGCGGCCATGCAGATCAGCGGCCGGACCAGCCGGCGGTGCGGCGGCGCCAGCACGGAGGCGACGGCGGCACACTGCGCCAGTGCGCCTTCCACTGCCTGGGTGCGCGCATACCGGCCCTGCCAGAGCACTCCCGATGCCACCCGCACCTCACCGGTCCAGTTTTTGGAGTCGACCACCACCACGCCGCCGGGCCCCACCAGGACGTGGTCCAGGTTGGCCTTGGGCCGGCCGGGCCAGTGCACGTCGTGCAGCACGTACCAACCATGCGGGACCAGTTCGCTAAGCTTGTCCGCCACGACGCGTTCGCCCACAGCCCCCGCATCCCACGCCTTCGTGGAGCGCTCGGCCGCATCCAGCCGGCGTTTGAGCCTGGCTACCCGCTCAGCGGCCAGCCTGGACTGTTCGGCTGCCCCGTCTCCTGCCCCCATGGTGCGTCCCTGCTTCCGTGCCGGACGGGCGAAAAGCGGCGGGCCGCCGTCGTCCCCTGCTGTGGTTGTTCGAGCCGGGAGACTGTGGATAGCCTTCCGGATTTTTCGAAAGTAACAGCGCGCGCAGGGGCCGGTATATAGGTACTTTTCGGGGCATGTACTCAGGTTGGCTACTTGGTTAACGGCTCGTTTTCGATGACGTGCCGCCGTCACAGGGGCCGGGAAAGTGGGCCTGCCGTTTTGACTCCGGCAAGGTTCTGGCATGCTAGGTCCCATGGCTAGCCGCGCGGGTACAGTTGCCCAACCCCAGGACCTTGTTGACATTACAGCGCTCCTCGACGCGTACTACGACATCTCGCCGGACCTGGGTGACCCAGGCCAGCGCGTGGTGTTCGGCACGTCGGGTCACCGCGGATCGAGCCTGAAGGCCTCGTTCAATGAAAAGCACATCGTGGCCATCACCCAGGCCATCGTCGAATACCGGGCGGCGCAGGGCGTCACCGGCCCCCTGTTCCTTGCCAAGGACACTCACGCCCTGAGCGAACCGGCCCAGAACTCGGCCCTCGAGGTTCTTGCCGCCAACGGCGTCCAGGTCCTGATCGACGCCCGGCACGGCTTCACACCCACCCCGGCACTGAGCCACGCGATCCTCACCTACAACCGGAACGCCGGTGCCGGCGCCCCGCAGGCCGACGGCATCGTGGTGACCCCCAGCCACAACCCCCCGGGCGACGGCGGCTTCAAGTACAACCCGCCGCACGGCGGCCCGGCGGACTCGGACGCCACCGGCTGGATCGCCAACCGGGCCAACGAACTGCTCGAAAACGGCCTGCGCGGCGTCAAGCGCATCCCGCTGGCCGACGCCCAGGCAGCGGACACCACTGGCAAGTTCGATTTTCTCTCCAGCTACGTGGACGACCTTCCGTCCGTCCTGAACCTGGACGCCATCCGCGACGCCGGAGTCCGGATCGGTGCCGACCCCATGGGCGGCGCCTCCGTGGATTACTGGGGTGAGATCGCCGAGCGCCACCATCTGAATCTCACCGTGGTGAACCCCACCGTGGACCCGCAGTGGGCCTTCATGACCCTGGACTGGGATGAGAAGATCCGCATGGACTGCTCATCGCCGTCGGCCATGGCCTCGCTGATCCAGCGGATGACCGTTGGCGCGGACGGGTCCACCGCCTACGACATCGCCACGGGCAACGACGCGGATGCT
The DNA here is from genome assembly GCF_050038305.1 of Pseudarthrobacter sp. 1G09. Taxonomy (NCBI): domain Bacteria; kingdom Bacillati; phylum Actinomycetota; class Actinomycetes; order Micrococcales; family Micrococcaceae; genus Pseudarthrobacter; species Pseudarthrobacter sp. 1G09. The sequence goes on along the minus strand of NZ_CP188306.1, from coordinate 434,148 downwards.
GACCGGCACGGCATCGTGACGCCGGACGGTGGCCTGATGAACCCGAACCATTACCTCGCCGTGGCCATCGACTACCTGTACCGCAACCGCAGCGGCTGGAACCCGGCCTCGGTGGTGGGCAAGACCCTGGTGTCCTCCTCCATCATTGACCGCGTGGCGGAAAGCCTGGGCCGCAAGCTGGTTGAGGTTCCCGTGGGCTTCAAGTGGTTCGTCCCCGGGCTGCTCTCCGGCGACGGGGCTTTCGGCGGCGAGGAATCCGCCGGCGCGTCCTTCAACAAGCTGGACGGCAGCGTCTGGACCACGGACAAGGACGGCATCCTGCTGGCCCTGCTCGCATCCGAGATCACCGCCGTTACCGGCAAGTCCCCGTCGCAGCTGTACAAGGGCCTCACGGACCAGTTCGGCGCACCTGTCTACGCCCGGATCGACGCCGCCGCCACGCGTGAGCAGAAGTCGGCACTCGGCAGGCTCTCGCCGTCGGACGTCACCGCTACGGAATTGGCAGGCGAGGCGATCACCGCCAAGCTCACCGAAGCCCCCGGCAACGGCGCCTCCATTGGCGGCCTGAAGGTGGTCACGGAGAACGCCTGGTTCGCGGCCCGCCCGTCCGGCACCGAGGATGTCTACAAGATCTACGCCGAGTCCTTCAAGGGCGAAGAACACCTGAAGCAGGTCCAGGCCGAAGCCAAGGCCCTGGTGGATAGCGTCATCGCCTGACCCGACGCCCCATCACATCCCGCTGGCAAAACCCGAACGCCCCATCACGAAAGTGATGGGGCGTTCGGCTTGAGGACGCAGGAGGTGGTGGGGCGTTAGACGGTGCGGACGGCCTCGTCGTAGGAGAACTTGGGCTTGGGGGCGCCCCAGGCTTCCTCAGCGGGCTGGCCGATGTTGACCACCAGGAAGCTCTTCTGGTCGCCGGCCGGGAAGAAGGCGGCGTCGATCGCGGCGAAGTCGGCGCCGGTCATGGGGCCCGCGGCGAAGCCGAGCGAGCGGACGGCAAGGATGAAGTAGCCGGCCTGCAGGTGGGCGTTGTTGTTGCCGGTGCTGGCGGCCAGGGCGGGATCGGCGTCGTACATGGCTTTGGGGGCGTTGTAGCCGGGGAGGAAGCTGTCCCACTTGCCGGCCCAGTCCGTCTCGTAGCTGAGGATGGCCACCAGCGGAGCAGAAGCGGTCTTGGCCTGGTTGCCGCGGGAAAGGGTGTCCACCAGGGTGGCGCGGGCCTCGTCCGAGCGGACGTAGGTGACGCGCAGCGGCTGGGAGTTGAACGCAGTGGGCCCGAACTTGGTCAGTTCATAGATGGCCTGGGCCTGCTCCTCGGTGACTTCACCGGTGAAGGAGTTGGCGGTGCGGGCCTGGGCGAAGATGGCGTCAACGGCTGCCGAATCGATAACCGCTTCTTCATGGGCAATGGTCATTCGCGTACCTTTCGCTGCGGCTCCCCCGCCTGCCGGGGTGGGCCTCTGGTTGCTTTCCATAGTTGCAACTTCAAGTGCTTGCCGCCTCTTCCCGTGACGGCAGGTGACGTTGGACACAGCAGATCCCCGGCGCCTCCAGGCAGCTACGGGCGGCAGACTCCCCGCAGGGCTGGCGGTATTCTGGAGCGAGTTGATCTTCGCCCCCTCGCGGCACCCCCTGAAAGGCATTCCTTCCCATGAGCATGCTCGGAATCAAATGGAAGCTGCACGGCACCGGAAAATCCATCAAGCCGGGCCAGGTGGTGGCCCCGGATGAACGGTTGGCGTGGCCGCTGACCATCGGCGTGGGCATGCAGCACGTGGTGGCCATGTTCGGCGCCACGTTCCTGGTGCCCATCATCACCGGGATGCCGCCGGCCACCACCCTGTTCTTCTCCGGCATCGGTACGCTCCTGTTCCTGGTGGTCACCAAGGGCCGCGTGCCCAGCTACCTCGGCTCAAGCTTTGCGTTCATTGCACCCATCACCGCGTCGCAGGCGCAGTTCGGCATTCCGGGCGCCCTTGGCGGCGTGGTGCTGGCCGGGGCCACCCTCGCCCTGGTGGGCGCTGTGGTGCAAAAGTTCGGCGCCGGGTGGATCAACCGGCTGATGCCGCCCATCGTTACGGGTGCCATCGTGGCGCTGATCGGCCTGAACCTTGCGCCCGCCGCGAAGCAGAACTTCGACGCCGCCCCCATCACCGCCGTCATCACGCTGGCCACGATCATCCTGGTCAGCGTGCTGTTCCGCGGGATCCTGGGCCGGTTGAGCATTCTGGTGGGCGTGGTGGTGGGCTACCTGGTGGCCATGCTCCGCGGCGAGGTCAGCTACGAGAAGATGGACGCCGCCGCATGGGTGGGCCTGCCGCACTTCCAGACCCCCGAGTTCCACATCGGCGTCCTGGGCCTGTTCGTCCCCGTGGTGCTGGTGTTGGTTGCGGAGAACATCGGCCACGTGAAGTCCGTTGCCGCCATGACCGGGCAGAACCTCGACGGCGTGTCCGGGCGCGCTCTGATGGCCGACGGCGCCGCAACGGTGCTGGCGGGCTTCGGCGGCGGATCCGGCACCACCACGTATGCCGAGAACATCGGCGTCATGGCCGCCACCAAGGTCTATTCGACGGCGGCCTACTGGGTGGCGGGCATGTTCGCCATCCTGCTCAGCTTCTCCCCGAAGTTCGGCGAGCTCATCGCCACCGTCCCGCCGGGAGTACTGGGCGGGGCAGCCACCATGCTGTACGGCATGATCGGCATCCTGGGCGTAAAGATCTGGGTGCAGAACAAGGTGAACTTCTCCAACCCCGTCAACCTGACCACGGCAGCCGTCGCGTTGATCATCGGCATCGCCGACTACACCTGGACCATTGGGGACCTGAAGTTTACCGGCATCGCCCTGGGCTCCGCCGCTGCATTGGTGATCTACCACGGCATGCGGGCCATCGCGAAGGCCCGCGGAACCGTGGCCGAGCCCGAAACCGAGCAGGGCGGGCTGCCGCCGGCGGTCAAGTCGGCGCTGAACGCAGCGACCAAGCGCGGCCCCAAGAAGCGCTGACGCCGTTCCCCCGTTCAGGTAGCCGTTCCCGGCATCCCGTGTAGGGTGAAAGGACGTCAAGCACTACGTCTGGGGGATCAATGCTTGAGAGTTTCATGCGCCTGCCGAAATCACCACCGCCGGCAAATCACCGCCACGTCCAGCAGGGGGATCTGCCGTCCGGCCAGATCTACACCCTGGATCCGGTACCCAAGTCCCGGCTGGCAGGATGCGTCCTCGCGGTCCTCCTCAGCGGCTGGATGCTGGCAGTGCCAATTGCCCTGATTGACCGGCTCAAGGACGCTCCCGGGCCCGGAACCGCCGTCCTGACCGCGGGCATCATCGCCTTCGCCCTGGTCACCGCGGGCCTCGGCGGTTTCCGCTTCTTCAACGCCAGGGACGTCCGAAGGCGGCTGTCCGGCGCCCTTATCGCCGCCCTCACGGCAACCGTCGTCGCAGCAGCCGCCTCAGCATTCCTGCCCGAATACGGCCTGCTGCTGGCTGTTCCCGGCCTGGTGGCGGGAGTGCCGGCACTCATCGCGTTGATCCGGGACGCACGCCGGCCCCCTGCCCGCTAGGGCTACCGCAAGCTAGGCGGCCTGCCCCTGCGGCGCCGGGCCGCCCGACATGCCGTGGTTCAGGCCCGCCACGGGATGGCCGGGCGGGAACGGTCCCGGCCGGCCCAGCCCGAAGATGGGCCCGGGCAGCGGGCGCTTGGCGGTCAGCGATTCGTCCTCAGGATGCAGGATCCGCCGCAGGATCCAGGGGACGAAGTACTGCCGCGCCCACACCAGGTCCTCTGCCCGCGCGCGCTTCCAGCCCTGGTCCGGGAGAGGTTTGGGCTGGAAGGGCTCCAGCGTGTGCGGGACGCCCAATGCGTTGAGCGTGGCCACGGCAACCGCGTGGTGGCCCAGCGGGGAAAGGTGCAGCCGGTCCGGGTCCCACATGGAAGCGTGCTGGAGTTCGGGCAGGCACCAGAGATCCACCATGACGCAGTGGTGCCTGGCACCGATGGTGTGGATGTTCTCGTTGTAGACAGCCACCTTGCCGCGGATAGTACTGAAAACGGGCGTGTTGCCCCAGTCCGGCCCGGCATAGAGGAGGACGGTGGCGCCGGTGGCGGACAGCACCCCGACGGCGGCGTCCAGCTTTTCGGCCAGTCTGTCCGGGTTGCCGCGCTTGAAGAGGATGTCGTTCCCGCCGCCCGACATGGCGATCAGGTCAGGTTTCAGGGCAAGCGCGGGTGCCAGCTGACGGTCCAGGATCTGCCGCAGCAGCAGTCCCCGGACGGCCAGGTTGGCGTAGGCGAAGTCCGGCTGCCCGTCGCTGAGTTCCTCCGCCGCCCGGTCCGCCCAGCCGCGCAAACCGCCCAGGCTGCGTGGTTCGGGATCGCCGATGCCTTCGGTGTAGGAGTCCCCCAGAGCGACGAAACGGTGCCAGGGATGCAGCACCTGGCCCCCGCCGGTCCTGTTCAGTCCACGATCGTCGGTGATCATGCCGTTCTCCTTCCCGCGGTTGGACGCGGGCGCTGCTTCCTTGCAGCGCCCGCCCTAGGGGCGCCTTGTGAGGCGTGCCCCAGCTCGGCCGCCGGCGCAGGCGGGAAGCCCGTGACGCCGTCGTACGTCTCCGGCGCAGGTGCCGCCGGCGCCGGACCGGGACGTCCCATCCCGGCGTTGGGCGCGACGACGTTGAGCGCCGCGTCCCGGAGGTCCAGTTCGTGGTGGACCGCCTGGGTCTGCAGGAACCTCAGCGCGCCCTCGCGGCTCAGCCCGTACTCGTTCATGAGGCTGCGGACGGCCAGGTCCACCAGCACCAGCGAGCTTTGCACGACGGCGATGCCCGCCGTGGCTTCGGCACGTTCACCGACGCGCACCACCACGCGCAGCGCCCGGGCCACCTGGTGGACGTACGTGCGGCAGCGGACAAGGTCGTCGCTGGTGAAGGTATGCGCGGCGGCCGCGTAAAGGTTGATGGCGGCACTCGCCCCGCCTTCGGAGGCGATGGGCGCGGACAGCAGGGACTGCACGCCGTGCGCCGCGGCGGCACTGGAGTATCCGGGCCAGCGCCAGTCCCGGCTGAGGTCGGAGAGAAGGACGAACTCGCCGGTCCGCATGGCTTCCATGACGGGCCCGTCCGCGAACGAACACTGCTCGCGGTCCGCCTCGCGCGCCTGCTCGGTGCTCGCCGCGAGGGTGTGGGATTTTCCCAGCCGGAAGAGGGTGGCCGCCCAGCCAATGCCGCGCTGTTCACCCTTGACGTCATGCATGAACTCATGGGTGACTTCCCAGAGATAGTTCTCGACGTCCTTGCTGTCGAAAACGGGCTCCGGGGGCGATGGAAGCGGTCCCCAGCCAACCTGCCCCGAGGGTTCAGCGGCCATATTCCACGCCTAGGGTTGAAAAGCTGCGGCCCACTGCAAAACCTCCTCTAAGAATACGACCCGAAAGCCGTAGTGGGAGGTTCGGACCGCAGGTTTAGGGGAACCCGCAGCCACCCCTATCCTTACCTGGTGACCATCACCCAGGCTGTGCTTTCCTTCGCCGTGGTTGCCGGGCTGCTGACGCTGGTTCCGGGCATTGACACGGCGCTGGTGCTCCGTTCATCCCTCACCAGGTCCCGGGCCTACGCGTTCTCCACGGCCGTGGGCATCAGCACCGGAGCGATGGCATGGGGCATCGCCGCCGCCGTGGGGGTATCCGCCCTGCTCGCCGCCTCACACTTCGCCTATCAGGCCCTCACGCTGGCCGGCGCGGCGTACATGGTGTGGCTTGGTGCGTCCCTGCTCTGGAAGAGCCGGAAGGCGGGACCGGCCGCCGCTGCGGCCTCCATGAGGGCCGGCACGGGCGGACCTGCGGGCGGGACCTGGGACGGCAAAGCCGCCGGCGCTGCGAAGGGCAACGCCAGCGGCCGGCAGCTCGTCACGGGCTGGCTCACCGGTACCGGCACCAACCTGCTCAACCCCAAAGTGGGGGTCTTCTACATCGCCACCATCCCGCAGTTCATCCCGCAGGGCAGTTCCCCGCTGCTGATGGGCGTCCTGCTGGCGGGCGTCCACTGCGTCCTGACCATGGTGTGGTTCGCCGGGCTGATCTTCGGCGCCGGTTACGCGTCCAAGTGGCTCAACGGCCCCCGCAGCGTCCGGGTGATCGACCGGATCACCGGAACCGTCCTGGTGGGTTTCGGGCTCAAGCTCGCGCTCGAACCGCGGCACTGACGGGGCGTTTCCTAGCGCACGTCGATGTCCAGCGCCTGAAAGTCGTCCGCCGAATGCCGGCCAACCAGGATCCGGAACGTTCCCGGCTCAACCTGCCAGCCGCCGTCGTAATGGGCGAAGGCGCGCGCAGGAATCCTGACCTCAACGCTGTCCGTCCCGCCGGCGGCCAGATGCGTTCCGGCATAGCCGGCGAGCCAGCGCACGGGCCGCTCCACCGCTGACTCCGGGCGTTCGAGGTATACCTGCACCACCTCGCGGCCGGCCCGCGTGCCGGTGTTGCGGACCGGGACGTGCACCACCACGTCCTTGCCGGCGGGAACCGCCTGGGAGGCGTGCGGCGTGCAGAGTTCGAAGGTGGTGTAGCCCAGCCCGTAGCCGAACGGCAGCGCCGGGGCAGCGCCGCCGGCGGCCTGCTGCTTCAGCCAGGCCCGGTAGCCCACATGAATGCCCTCGGAATAGACCACCTTGCCGTCCACGGGGACGGTGTCCAGCACCGGGACGTCCGCCAGGGCTGCCGGCCAGGTGGTGGGCAGCCGGCCGCCCGGTTCCTCGGCACCGAGCAGGATGTCCGCGATGGCACGGCCGAATTCCTGTCCCCCGAACCAGCCCAGCAGCACCGCATCCACCCGGTCCAGCCACGGCATGAGCACCGGCGAGCCGGAGTTCACCACCACCACGGTGCGCGGATTCGCCGCGGCCACCGCTTCGACCAGCCGGTTCTGGTGGCCGGGAAGGTCGAGGTCCTTACGGTCAAAGCCTTCGGACTCGATGGCGGCGCTGGTGCCCACCACCACTACTGCAACGTCCGCCGCCCTTGCTGCCTCCGCCGCGGCGTCGATCTCAGCCTGCGGGTCCGCCACCACGGTTTCCTCACCGAGCAGGATGGCGGTGAACGGGATGGCCTGCTCCGCGGGCAGTTCGAAGAGTGCCTCGATCCGGACGCGCTCACCTGCCTCGGTTTCGATGGCGTGGACGGTCTTGGGCGGATCGAAGAGTGCCGCGCCGAGGACGTCGGTATCGTCCTCGATGTCCCCGCTGAACACCTCATCACCGCGGAGTGAGAGGCTGATCCTGCCCACGGTACCCACGCCAAGGTGGTGCGTGCCGGCGGAGGGTGCCGTCCAGTCTGTTTCCATCCGGATGGCGGCAGAGCCCGCGGGGATGCCGATCCCGAACCAGATCAGGTGGGATGCCAGCCGGTCCTCGCCGGAAAGTTCCGTGCCGTCAGCTGACAGGAACGTGACGCGCAGGCCGGGGACGTTGGACACCGGGTTATGGAGGGAGGTCCGCGGGAAGGCCTGCAGGCCCTCGGCCACCTTCGCGCCGCGGTGGTAGGAGACGGCGACGCCGGCGGGCAGGGCCTCGCGGAGGCCGTCCAGCGGCGAGATGGTCTGCTTGGGCATGACGGTGGCGCTGCCGCCGCCCTGGGTCCGGGCTTCCTCTGCGTTGTGGCCGCTCACGGCCACGCTGGCCAGTGCTGCCGGGTCCAAGGGCAGCAGGCCGCCCCGGTTCCGGACCAGGACAGCGCCACGGACGGCCACTTCGCGGGCGACGGCGGCGTCGTTGAGGGGTGCCGGCAGTTCCGTGACGGCGGGGCTGACGCCGTCGAGCGAACCTACGCGGGCGGCCAGTCGGAGGATGCGGACCACTTTGTCCAGGATGGCGGTGCGGCTGACGCGGCCGTCCTCGACGGCGGCAAGCAACTTGGGTCCCCAGTGACCCACGGGTCCCGGCATTTCCAGGTCCTGGTGGGCGTTGGTGGCGTCAACGGAGCGGACTCCTGTCCAGTCGGACACCACGACGCCGTCGAAGCCCCACTCGGTGGACAGCGGGGTCTCGAGGAGGTCGTTTTCGCTGGCGGTGGTGCCGTTGATGGAGTTGTAGGAGCTCATCACCAGCCAGGCCCGGGCCTCGGTCACGGCGTCCTCGAAGGCTGCCAGGTAGAGCTCCCGCAGGGGCCGCACGTCCACCACGGAGTCGGCGGTGAAGCGGTCGGTTTCGGCTTCGTTCGCGAGGTAGTGCTTGGGGGTGGCCCCGACTCCCATGGACTGCACACCGGCCACGTATCCGGCAGCGATGGTGGCCGTCAGCCGGGGGTCCTCGCTCATGCATTCAAAGTGCCTGCCGCCCAGCGGGGAGCGGTGCAGGTTGATGGTGGGGCCAAGCACTGCGTGGACGCCTTTGCGCCGGGCTTCCTGGCCCAGGACCTGGCCGTAGCGGCGGGCCAGGCTGACGCTCCAGGTGGCGGACAGGGCGGACGACGACGGCAGCGAGACCGAGTCGTGCCGCTCATCGAAGTCCTCGCCGCGGACGCCGGCGGGGCCATCCGACATCACTACGCGGGACAGCCCTATGGCGGGAAGGGCGTGAGTTGACCAGACGTCCGCGCCGGTGAGCAGCTGGACCTGCTGCTCCAGGGTGAGGCTTTCCGCGAGGTCCCTGATCCGGGCTTCGGCATCCGGGGAGCCGGCAGCTGGAACGGCGGCTTGAACGGTGGCGGCGGCGGGCAAAGTGGGGTTCACAGGGGCTCCTTCGGGTAGTGGAAAGATCGTAGCGGTAAAAACCGAGTATGACTAGGCTTTCGCTGGGCGGAGTGAAATACACTGGCTTCCGTGACCCCGAACAAGCCGCGCGGACCGTACGCCAAGGGAGCGGAACGCCGCGAACAGATCATCCAGACCGCAACCGACGTCTTCGCCACCGACGGCTTTGAGGGCACCGCGCTCAAGCGGGTGGCAGAGCTGGTGGGCGTCAAAGAGGCCACCCTGTTCCACTACTTCAGCGGAAAGCAGGAACTGCTGACCGCAGTCCTGGCTGAGCGGGACAGGCGCGGGCTTGCAGACACCCCGGCGAAGGAGTCCGGGCTGGCACTGATGGCCCCGATTGCCGCCAGGAACCGGACACAGCCGGGGCTCACCACGCTCTACGCGGTGGCCTCCGCGACGGCCAGCAACCCCGGGCATGATTCCCACGGCTACTTCCAGGAGAGGTTCGCCGCCGTGGTCCGCTCCCTGGAGGACGACATCCTGGAACGGCAGGCGGCCGGCGGGGTCAGGTCCGATGTTTCCGCCACGGATCTGGCCAGGCTGGTGGTGGCGGTATCCGACGGGCTGCAACTGCAGTGGCTCTATGACAAGGACGTGGACATGGCGGACGGGCTCGCCACCTTCATCGACGTCCTCCTCAAGCCGCCCGGCTGATCTTTTTCGGCGGGCCGGGCGGCCACCCAGTGATCCATCGGGCCGGGCGGTCCAGCCTCCGGCCTAACCGGCGATGGCGTTGCCGGCGAGGGTGGCTTCGATGACTGCGGGGGAAAGCACGTGCTGGGTGACCATCTGGCTGGCCCCCAGGATCGCCGCCTGGCCGCCAGCCATGGAAATGCCGATGCGCAGGTGCGTGGTGGCCAGCGGCAGCGACCGCCTGTACACCACTTCGCGGATACCGGCCACGAGGTGTTCGCCGGCCTCCCCCACGCTCCCGCCGATCACGATCATGGACGGATTCAGCAGGTTGACCACGGTGGCCAGTACGTCCCCGACGTCCCGGCCGGCCTGGCGAAGCGCCTGGATGGCCTGCAGGTTCCCTTCGGCCACCAGCCGCAGGACGTCGCCGCCCGTTTTGGCTTCCAGCCCGTGGGACCGGAGCTGGTGCGCGACGGCGGGACCTGACGCGAGCGCCTCCAGGCACCCGTAGTTGCCGCAGCGGCACAGCACGTCGTCGCCGCGTGGGACGCGGACGTGGCCAAGGTCGCCGGCGGTACCGTTGGCGCCGCGCTGCAGCTCGCCGCTGCTGATGATACCGGCCCCGATTCCCGTGGCCACCTTGATGAAGAGGAAGTTCTCGTGTTCGGGCCAGTGCGCGGTGCGTTCGCCGAGCGCCATGATGTTCACGTCGTTATCCACCAGCACGGGAACCGGCAGCTGCCGCTGGACGTACGGAACGACGTCGAACCCGTCCCAGCCGGGCATGATGGGCGGCTTGACGGGGCGGCCGGTGTCATGTTCAACCGGGCCCGGCAGTCCGATGCCGACGCCGGCGAGGTCGCCCAACTCTCGTCCCGATTCGGCCAGGAGTTCCTTGCCGGCGGCGATCACGCGGCCCAGGACAACAGCCGGGCCGTCCGCTACCTCCTGCGCAAACCGGCGTTCGCCGAGGATGCTGCCGCCCAGGTCGGTGACGGCAACAATCACGTGGGTGGCGCCGACGTCGACCGCCAGCACCACGCGGGCCTCGGGCTTAAAGGCAAAGCGCGACGGCGGCCTGCCGCCACTCGAATTCGCCTCGCCGGCCGGGCCCACAAGCCCGGAGCCGATGAGTGCGTCAATGCGTGACGCCACGGTGGACCTGGCAAGCCCGGTGGTAAGGGCCAGCTCGGCACGGGTGCGCGCCTGGCCGTCGCGAAGAAGCTGGAAAAGGTCACCAGCGCGCGAAAGGTTGCCGGCGTCGGCATCCCTTGCAGGCAATTTTCCTGAGGCTGGAGTCATGTACAAGTCATAACACGGCCACTTGACACTGTCACGAATGCAGAAGATTGATTTGTCGCAAACAACTTTTGCTTGACTCTCGTCAGAAGTCGTCCTAGGTTGTGACGAGGAGCACATCATCCCCGCCGATACAGCAGATCGACGGCATCGATCAGCCTCCGAACCCGAGTCCGCCTACAAAGAGGTAACCGACTTGCCAAGCCAGACAACGCCCGCCGAAACACCCCTGGGGGTAGGCATCCTGGGCGCCGGTCCTGTCACCCAGGCCATCCACCTTCCCGCCCTCGCCCGGCTCCGCGACATCCTCGAAGTACGCCACATCATGGATGTAGATGAGGCTGTGGCCACATCCGTCGCCACGCGCGTCGGTGCCGCCTCCAGCACCAGCATGGACGCCTTGCTCGGGGACGACGCCGTGGACATCGTTGCCATCTGCAGCCCGCACCAGTTCCACGCAGACCAAGTCATCGCCGCCTGCCGCGCCGGCAAGAAAGCCGTCCTGTGCGAAAAGCCGTTCGCCATGAACGCCGAAGAGGCCGCCCGCATCTCCGAGGTCAGCGCCGAAACGGGTGTTCCCATCGTGGTGGGTGCCATGCACACCTTCGATCCGGGCTGGCTCGCAGCAGAAGGGCACTGGGATGACCTGCCGGAGACGGCACACACCATCCGCTCCTCCATCGTGCTTCCGCCCAACGCCCGCTTCGAAGACTTCGCCACGGAGATTGTGTCGCGCCCCGCCGCCGGCACAACGGACTACTCAGACATCGACGTCATCAAATCCATGATGCAGGGCGGGATCATGGGGCTCGCCATCCACGACCTCCCCCTGGTCCGCCGGTTCACCCCGGACTTCAACGACATCCGGGTGCTGCAGGCCCGTCACGTCCAGCCCTTCGGCTACGCCATCTCACTGCGCACTCCCACGCGCACCATCGAACTGCGTGCCGCCATGAACAGCACCTGGCAGCCTGAGTGGAGCTTCGAGGCCATTGCCGACCACAGCGCTCTGCGTATCGATTTCACTCCCTCCTACGTTCAGGCGGGTTCCGCCACCGCCACTTTCAGCCGGGGCACCGAATCCACCACCCTCGGCCCCTACAGCCACAACGGCTACGAAGGCGAGTGGCGCGAACTGGCAGAACTGGCGCGCGGAACCAAACAGCCGCCGTCCGCGCAGACCCTGATTGATGACCTCACCTTCGCCCTGGCCATCGCGGACGCCACCGTGAACAGTGTCTCCGCAGACCATGCCAGCCACCCTGCCGGAATTGCCGCAACCGCAGGAGCGTCAGCATGAGCGCCACCTACTCCGTTACGGCAACCCCCGGCGCCGAGGAAGCCGGCGCAGTCGCCCTGGCGATGGCGTCACTGCCGGCAACCTTCGGCCCGGCGGCAGGCGCTGCCGCCACCCCTGACGTCGCCGCCATCGACGGCGGACCGGGCTGGACCGCCGAGGCCCTGCACGCCATCGAAGCCGGTAGCCGCGGCGTCCTGGTGGTCAACCCCGTCCCCGAGGACACCTCCCAGCTGTCCGCTGCCGCCGAAGCCGCGGGCACCGCCGTCGTCCTCGACCTGCGCTGGGCCTCCAACCCGGCGCTGGTCTCGCCGGACGGCGGCCCGGACGCCCGGGAGGCATTCCGGAGCGCGCTGGGCACGGCGGCCATGCTGGACAGTGTCGCCACGGCGGCACCCGGCACGGACCCGCAGCGGCTCCTCGGAGAGCACCTCGCCGCACTCTTGGAAGTGACCGGAACGCTCCACGCCGTGTCCCTGCTTCAGAGCGGGGCCACCGGTTACACGTTCAGCGGACGGCTCGCCAACGGCGCCCCGATGTCCGCCCACGGCGTGCTGACCGCGGCCCGTCCCGCCGGCGTCGACATTCGGCTGTACACGGCCGACGGCGGCGTCAGCGTCCGGCTGCCCGAGCCGGCTGCTGCCTGGCCCGCCGAAGTCCGGATCACCGGGCCGCACGGCGGACTTTTGCTGCCCACCCTGTATGAATCAGCCCACCGGACTGCGTGGCGCCGCCTCAAGGAACACCTCACAGCCGGCACCCGGCCGGACGACCTCACCCGGTTCGCCCGGCTGACCGACCTCTACGCAACCTTCGCTGACACGTAACAAGCCCTTTCAATACGCAACCAACCAGCAGTCCAGTCCCACCTCCACTCTCAACGATGAGCAGGACCGCACCACAACGCAGCGCGCGGCGGTCCCGAAAGGACACACCATGAACGCAAACACCCACCAGAACCGTTCCTTCTCCCGCCGCGGCTTCCTGGGCCTGACAGCAGCGGCCGCATCCGTTCCCCTGCTGGCGGCCTGCGGCGGAGGATCGGCAAGCCAGGGCGGCGGAGGAGGCGCCGCGGGAACCATCAAATTCTGGGACATGCCGTGGGCCACGCCCGCGTACAACGACGCCGCCAAGGGCATTGCAGAAGGCTTCTCCGGGGCGAACGGCGGCAAGGCGTCCTACCAGATCATCCAGTGGGCCAACTTCTACCAGACCTTCTCCTCCGCCATTGCCTCCAAGACGGGCCCGGCAGTGTCCACCGGCGGCGGCTTCCAGGCGTTCCAGTTCGAGCAGCAGGGCCAGATTGCCTACGCAGACAAGGTCATCGACAAGCTCAAGTCCAATGGCCAATTCGACGATTTTCTTCCGGGCGTGCTGGACCCGTTCAAGTCAGACAAGGGCTACGTGGCGGTCCCGTGGCAGCTGGACATGCGCGTCTTCTGGTACCGCAAGTCCCTGTTCGAGAAGGCCAACGTTGCCCTGCCCACGGACTGGCCGTCCCTGCTGGAAGCGGGCAAGGCACTGAAGAAGGTGGGCGCCTTCGGCTTCACCACCGGTGCAGGCGCAGGCAACAACTACGCCAACCACTCCATGATCATGATGATGGTCAACAACGGCGGCGGCGTCTGGAACAAGGACGGCGAGCTGGACCTGATGAATGACCGCAACGTCGAGGCCATGGAGTTCGTCCTGGAACTGGTGTCCAACGGCATCATCGACCCGGCCGCCGTCAGCTACACCACGGACAACATGTCAGCACAGTGGAAGGACGGCAAGGCCGGCTACGGTCTCTTCCAGGTCAACGTCCCGCAGCGCGTAGGCGATACCTCCGGCGACCTGCTCGTGGCGGATCCCATCACCGGACCGCACGGCGACAAGGCCACCCTCGTGTTCCCGAACAACATCATGATGTACACCAACACCCCGTCGCAGGACGCCTCCGAGGAATTCCTGGTCTACTACCTGGGCCAGCTCAAGCAGCTCTGGCAGAAGAAGCTCATGTCCGCCCTCCCGGTCTTCAAGTCCATCACCGAGATGCCCGAATTCGCCGACGATCCCAACAACGTCAAGATCGTCAAGGACTGGCAGCCGATCGCGAAGACCTTCGCCTCGCAGGGCAACACCCTGAACGCCAACCTCGCAGCGCTCGACGGCGGGCAGGCACTGAACCAGTTCAGCCAGACCATCATCACCGGCAAGTCAGACGCCAAGTCCGCACTTCAGGCCTTCCAGTCCGGCCTCGAGTCCGTCCTGAAGAAGTAGGACAGGGCCCGTCATGTCCAGTACCACCGCACAGTCCGGCCTGGCCCGGGCCCGCCGGGGAGTCGCCCCCGGCGGGTCCGGGACGCTTCCCGGGAAACGCAAGAGCAAGCTCTCCGCACAGGCCACCAGGACGTTCTTCTGGCTCCTGCTCCCGTCCGTCGTCCTGCTCGTCCTCATCCACGGCTACCCGCTGGTTTACGCGGCCGTCCAGGCCACCCATGACGGGAACCTGCTGCAGACCGGAAACTTCATCGGCGGGGAAAACTTCGCCACCGTCCTGACCTCGCCGGCCTTCTGGAAAGCAGCCCAGTTCACCCTCTGGTTCACCATCGTGGGTGTCTTTGGCTCCTGGCTGGTGGGGCTGGGCCTGGCGCTGCTCCTGCGCACCAAGATTCCCGCCGGCAACACGTTCAAGGTCCTCCTGCTCCTGCCTTGGGTGGTGCCCATCGTGGTCTCCTCCACGGCCTGGAACTGGCTGGTGGCCACCCCGGACAGCCTTATCCCCTCCATGTTCCGCAACCTCGGACTGGGCACCCCGCTGTTCCTGGCCGATCCCACCCTTGCCTCCATCACGGTGATGGTGTTCAAGGTCTGGGTGTCTTTCCCCTTCATGATGATGATGACCTCCGCAGCGCTGGCCTCGGTGGATGAAACCGTCTACGAGGCAGCCAGCATGGACGGTGCCAGCCGCTGGCAGCAGTTCACCCAGATCACCCTGCCGCTGATCGCCCGGTCCACGTACATCAGCTGGATCCTGATGACCATCTTCTGCGTCAACGACTTCCCCACCATTTACCTGCTCACCGGCGGCGGACCCGTCAGCGCCACCACCTCGTTGGTGGTCCTGGCCTACCGCACCGTCTTCCAGGACTTCGCTACCGGCCCCGGTGTGGCCATCGCCTTCCTCATGACCATGACCCTGGTGGTCATCTCCGTCATCCTGTACCGCCAGATCCGAAAGTCGAGCGTCGAATAATGAGTGCAGTCCTCCACGCCCACCCGGAATCCGGCCCCGCACTCGGAATCGAGGAGGGCAAACCACGCAGGGTGCTGTCCGAAGCCGGCATGCGCGGCCGTTGGTGGCGGTTCGTCCTGATCCTCGCCATCACCGCCGTTGTGCTGGTTCCCATCCTGGTCACCGTGATCCTGGCCTTCACCCCCGGACCGAACAGCACCGCCACCGGCCTGACCTTCGAGAACCTCAGCAACGTCTTCTCCAAGACCCTCGCCGCCACCTGGCTCAAGAACAGCCTCATCACCACACTGGCAACCGTGCTGGTGTCCGTGGCGGTGGCCGCCCCGGCCGGCTATGTCCTGTCCCGCGGCCGTTCCAAGGCAGTCTCCGGCTACTCGCTGCTCCTGTTCGTCATGCAGTCCCTGCCCATCATCACCTCCGTGGTGCCGCTGTTCATCCTGTTCGCAGGGATGGGCCTGGTGGACAACCTCATGGGCCTGACCATCATTTACGTGGGCTCCACCATGACCGTTGCCACCTGGATGATGGCCGCCTACTTCGACTCCATCCCCATCAGCCTGGAAGAGGCGTCCTGGATCGACGGCTGCTCAGTCTTCGGCTCCTTCACCAAGGTGGTGCTGCGCAACTCCCTCCCGGGCGTGCTCTCCACCGCGATCTTCGCCTTCCTCCTGGCCTGGAACGACTACCTGGTAGCCATCGTGTTCCTGCGCTCCAACGAAATCTTCACCCTTCCCATGGGCGTGCAGTCCTTCTTCCAGCAGAACGCCACGGACTGGACGTCCGTGATGGCCCTTGCCGTGGTCATGATGCTCCCGCCCGTCATCGTCTTCGCCACCCTGAACAAGTACTTCAGCGTCGGCGGCATCGGCGGATCCCTCGCCGGCCGCTAACCTGCCCAACAACGTCGCCAACCATCCCTGATAGGAAACCCATGTCTTATTCACTCCAGCTCTACACCCTGCGCAACGCCATCGCGGAGGACCTGCCCGGCACCATCAAGAAGGTTGCGGAGATCGGCTTCACCCAGGTTGAGCCCTACAACTTCGTCGCTACGGCCAAGGAACTCGGTGCCGCGCTGAAGGAGAACGGCCTCACCGCACCCTCTGGCCATGCGCCGCTGCTGTCCCAGGACCAGGACGAGATCTTCACGGCGGCGAAGGAACTGGGCATCAGCACCGTCATCGATCCCTTCCTGCCCGCCGAGCACTGGCAGGACGCCGAAACCATCCAGTCCACTGCAGCCAAGCTCAACGCGGCAGCGAAGAAGGGTGCCAAGTACGGCATCACCGTGGGGTACCACAACCACGCCTGGGAACTGCAGTCCAGCATTGAGGGACGCACCGCGCTGGAGTACTTCGAGTCCCTGCTGGACCCTGAGCTGGTACTGGAGGTCGACACCTACTGGGTGGCCGTGGGCGGCCAGGACCCCGTGGATATCCTCACCAAGCTCGGAGACCGGGTGAAGTTCATCCACATCAAGGACGGCAACCTGACCATGGACACCAAGGCCCAGCAGCCCGCCGGACAGGGCAAGGTCCCCGTCCTGGACGTGATCGCTGCCGCAAAGTCGCTCGACGTTGGCGTAGTGGAATTCGATGACTACTCCGGCGACATCTTCGACGGCATCACCCAGAGCCTGGCCTTCCTCAACAACAACACCGCCACCGAAGGAGCCAAAGCATGAGTTTCGCACCCTCCACCCGCAAGGGACCGGTTGGCGTTGCAGTTATCGGCGCGGGCAACATCTCCAAGCAGTACCTGGACAACCTGACGGTCTTCCCGGACCTGCAGGTCCTGGTGGTCGCCGACCTCTTCGAAAACGCCGCCGAGGCCCGCGCCAAGGAATACGGCATCCCTGAATGGGGTGGGCCGGAAAAGGCACTGAACCACCCCGACGTCGAAATCATCGTCAACCTCACCATCCCCGCGGCCCACGTGGAGGTGGCCACCGCAGCGGTGAACGCCGGCAAGCACGTCTGGACCGAGAAGCCCTTCTCCCTGGACCGCGAATCCGGACTTGGCCTGCTCAAGGCTGCCGACGCCGCGGGTATCCGGCTCGGCACTGCACCCGACACGTTCCTGGGCGCCGGGATCCAGACCGCGCTGCGGCTCATCCAGCGCGGTGACATCGGCACGCCGCTGACCGCCATGACCACCTTCCAGACCCCCGGCCCGGAATCCTGGCACCCGAACCCCGCGTTCCTCTTCCAGCATGGCGCCGGCCCCCTGTTCGACATGGGACCGTACTACCTCACCACCCTGGTCCAGGCCTTCGGCTCCATCCGCAAGGTGGCCGCCGTCGGGTCCAAGGCCAAGGAGGTCCGCGTCATCGGTTCCGGGCCCAAGGCCGGCGAGGAATTTACCGTGGAGGTCCCCACCCACGTCTCCGCGATGGCCCAGTTCGAATCCGGCGCCTCCTCGCACAGCGTCTTCTCCTTCGAATCCCCCCGCGCCCGGATGGGGTTCGTGGAAATCACCGGCACGGAAGCCACCATCTCCCTGCCGGACCCCAACTACTTCACCGGCGACATCCGGCTGTGGCGCGCCGGTGACGAAGACTGGACCACCATCCCCGCCACCGGCCCTGCCAACGGCCGCGGCATGGGTGCCTTGGACATGGCCCGCGCCATCCGCGCCGGCTTGCCGCACCGCGCCACCGGCGACCTCGCCTACCACGTGCTGGACAGTATGGTCTCGATCTCCGAATCCATCGACTCCGGAACCTTCGTGAACGTCGAAAGCTCGGCTCCGGTTTCCCCAGCCCTCCCCGAGGACTGGGCCCCGGAAACCGCAACTCTCTAGCTCAGCCAGCAGGAAGCAGCAGGAACACGCCATGACCACTCCCGCACACCCAACCGCAACCCCGGCTCCCCCATCCCTCGGTGTGGCCGCCATCGGCTATGCCTTCATGGGGAAAGCCCATTCGAATGCGTGGCGGAACGTGGCCAGTTTCTTCAACGTCCCGGCCTTCGAGCAGAAGGTGCTCGTGGGCCGGGACGCCACCGCCGTGGCCGAGGCCGCCACCAAGTACGGCTGGGCCGAGTCCGCCACCGATTGGCGTGAAGTCATCGACCGGGACGACATCCATATCATCGACATCTGCGCACCCGGCTGGATGCATGCTGAGATCGCCATCGCGGCACTCGAAGCCGGCAAGCACGTGCTGGTCGAAAAACCACTCGCCAACACCCTCGCCGAAGCCGAACTCATGACCGCAGCCGCCGCCAAGGCACGCGCCCGGGGCGTCCAGTCCATGATCGGGTTCAACTACCGCCGCGTCCCCGCCCTTGCCCTGGCCCGCGAACTCATCACCGAAGGCCGGCTCGGCACGGTCCGGCAGGTCCGCGCAGCCTACCTCCAGGACTGGCTGGCCGACGACCAATCGCCCATGACCTGGCGGCTCCGCAAGGAAACCGCCGGCTCCGGAGCGCTGGGCGACATCGCCTCCCACGCCATCGACCAGGTCCTCTACCTCCTGGGCGACCAGGTCACGGAGGTCACCGGCCGGCTCCACACATTCGTTCCGCAGCGCCCCGGCGGCAGTGCCGCTGGGGAGGGGCTGGAGGATGTCACGGTCGACGACGCCGCCTGGGCCACGCTGTCCCTCGCCTCCGGGGCCATCGCCTCAGTGGAGGTCTCCAGGGTGGCAACGGGCCAGAAGAACAGCCTCAAGCTCGAGATCTACGGCGACAAAGGCACCATCATGTTCGACCTCGAAAACCTCAACGAACTCGGGTTCCTGGACGCCACCGCGCCAGTACGGGAGCAGGGGTTCCGCCGCATCCTGGTCAACGAACCCGAGCACCCCTACCTCGAAGCGTGGTGGCCGCAGGGCCATATCATCGGCTGGGAACATACCTTCACCCACCAGGTCCGGGACTTCCTCACCGCCATCCAGGACCAAACCCCGCCCTCGCCGTCGTTCGAGGAAGGACTGAACGTGCAGTACATCCTCAACGCCGTGGAGGAATCCGCCGCCGCGAAGAGCGCCCTGATCCAACTGCCGGGCACCTCCCCGGAGACCAGCCCCACCGAAGGAGCCTGACCATGCCCCGCCCGTTTACCCTGTTCACCGGCCAGTGGGCCGACCTCCCCCTCGAGGAAGTGGCCAAACTTGCCTCCGGCTGGGGCTACGACGGCCTCGAAATCGCCGTTTCCGGAGACCACCTGGACGCCTGGCGCGTGGACGAACCAGGCTACGTCGAGTCCAAGCTCGAACTCCTGGACAAGTACAACCTCAAGGTCTGGGCCATCTCCAACCACCTCAAGGGCCAGGCCGTCTGCGATGACCCCATCGACTTCCGCCACGAAGCCATCGTCGGCTCGCGCGTCTGGGGCGACGGGGAGCCCGAAGGCGTCCGGCAACGCGCCGCCGAGGAACTCAAGCACACCGCCCGATTGGCACGCGCACTCGGCGTGGACACCGTCGTCGGATTCACCGGCTCCTCCATCTGGCAATACGTCGCCATGTTCCCGCCCGTCCCGGAAAAAGTCATCGACGCCGGCTACCAGGACTTCGCCGACCGCTGGAACCCCATCCTGGACGTCTTCGACGACAACGGCGTCCGCTTCGCCCACGAAGCCCACCCCAGTGAGATCGCCTACGACTACTGGACCACCGTCCGCACCCTCGAAGCGATCGGCCACCGCGAAGCGTTCGGCCTGAACTGGGACCCCTCACACATGATGTGGCAGGGCATCGACCCCGTGTCCTTCATCTGGGACTTCAAGGACCGGATCTACCACGTGGACTGCAAAGACACCAAGATCCGCCAGACCGGCCGCAACACCGTCCTGGGCTCCCACCTCGCCTGGGGCGACCCCCGCCGCGGCTGGGACTTCGTCTCCGCCGGCCGGGGCGATGTCCCCTGGGAAGCGTCCTTTCGGGCCCTGGCCGCCATCGGCTACAACGGACCCATCAGCGTCGAATGGGAAGACGCCGGCATGGACCGCCTGCACGGCGCCCCCGAAGCCCTCGCGGCTCTGAAGAAGTACGACTTCCCCGCCTCCCAAACCAGCTTCGACGCCGCCTTCAGCAGCAAGGACTAGCCTGTGTCCGACGCGATCCGCACCCTCCGGCCCGGCCAGCGCTGTGAGGTGTGGGTCGCGTCGGTTTCCGGGCAGGCCAGCCTGCTTTTCAGCTCCGACACGATCCTGCTGGAAGCGGCCAACTGGGCCCTGGACGGCACAGCCCTTGTCCTGAACGGAAACGGGAAGTTGTGGAGGCTGGACACTGAAGAACGGGCGCTGGGGGAAATACCGCTCTCCGGAATTCCGGACCTCAACAACGATCACGTCCTGGCACCTGATGGCAATGACATCTTCGTCTCAGCCAACGACGGTCACATCTACCGCGCTGCGTTGGACGGTGGCCCAGCCACCAGGATCACCGAAGACGACGGCACTTTCCACTTCCTGCACGGCGTCAGCCCCGACGGCACGGAGCTCGCCTACGTTGGTATCGAGTCGGGCGACTTCAAGCGGCCGGGCAAGCTGATGACCATGGCGTCCGACGGCGGTGCTGCCGCCCGGGTCGATGTTGGTTCCGGCCATTGCGACGGTCCTGAATACTCGCCTGACGGGACGTGGCTGTACGTGAATACGGAGTCCTTCAGCACAGTTCCCGGCCATGCCCAGCTTGCCCGCGTCCGGGCTGACGGCAGCGAATTTGAGCAACTCCTGCACAGCACCACTGTCGACTGGTTCCCGCACCTTTCCCCGGACGGCCGCTTCGCCACGTACCTCCGGTTCCCCGCCGGAACCGAAGGCCACCCCGCTGACCTGCCGGTCGACGTCGTCCTCGTTTCCACCGATGACTGGACAACTCCCCTGTTCACATGCCCGCTGTTGGGCGGCCAAGGTACGCTCAACGTCAACAGTTGGTCGCCGGACTCCGACCACTTTGCCTTTGTGGCCTATCCGCTTTCCGAATCACCAAAGGACTGACTTCGTGACCTTGAACAACGGCACTTCCGACGGCACCATCCGCTGGGGCATCCTGGGCACCGGATTCATCGCCGGACTGCAGGTCCCGGACCTGCAGGAGAACGGCTTCACCGTCCAGGCCGTGGGCTCCCGCACGGAGGAGTCCAGCAAGGCGTTCGCCGACCAGCACGGGATTCCCACCGCATACGGAAGCTACGAAGACCTGGTGGCCGATCCGGACGTGGACGTTGTCTACGTCGCCACTCCGCACCCGTTCCACCACGCCAATGCCCTGCTGGCGCTCAACGCCGGCAAGCATGTGCTGGTTGAGAAGGCCTTCACCATCAACGCCCGCGAGGCGCAGGAGATTGTGGACCTGGCAGCGGCCAAGGGCCTCGTGGCACTGGAGGCCATGTGGACGAGGTTCCTTCCCCATATGGCCCGGATCCGCGAGATCGTCGGCCAGGGAACCATCGGCGAAGTCCGCAAGGTGCTGGCGAGCCACAACCAGGATCTGCCCAAGGATCCTGCCCACCGGCTGAACGATCCCGCGCTCGGTGGCGGAGCGCTGCTGGATTTGGGGATCTATCCCATTTCCTTTGCATTCGACATCCTGGGCGCGCCGCAGCGGATCCTGGCCAGCGCGTCAAAGACCGTCACCGGAGTAGACCGCCAGACGTCGGCGATCTTCGAATACGCAGGCGGGGCGCAGGCGATCATTGACTGCGAACTGGACGCCGCGAGCGCCAACCGGGCCCTGGTGATCGGAACGGAAGGCTGGATCGACATCGAGTCCACCTGGTACAACCCTGTTCCGTTTACGGTGTTCGACGCCGCGGGGAACGTGGTGGAACGGTTTGAGCAGCCGGTCAACAGCCGCGGGATGCAGTACCAGGCCGCTGAGCTGGAGCGTCTGGTGGGCACCGGTGCCACAGCCGGGAGCCTTCTTCCGCCCACCGAGACCGTGTCCGTCATGGCTGCCATGGATGAGATCCGCCGCCAGATCGGGCTGGAGTACGACGCCGACACCCGGCCCTGACAGCCCGCCGCCCTTACGCCGGGCCGCGGTTGAGCAAGACCTCGTAGGCCTCCACCCGTCGGTCCGGGACCGTGGTGGGCGACTCCAGGTGGACCGCGCCCGAAGGCAGGATGCCCGCGCCGCCGTACCGTTCCATGACCTGCCACTGGGCCAGCACGTCCTCGCCGGCGTGCCCGGCGGGAAGTCGGGTCCAGAAGCTGAACCCGCCTGCACTGTTGAGCGCCTCCCTGCGGTAGAGGACACAGCCGCCCAGCCACGCCACCCGGTAGGGCAGCCATTGCCCTTGCTGGAGCTCCAGGTCCGCGCTGAGGTGGCTGAGGTTGGCGGCGCTGTGGAGGGGCCACCGGTCAAATCCTGGATTTCCGGGGCGGATCGTCTCGGCACTCACGGGTCCTTCCCATGCCTCGAAGACTGCAGTCTGCTCGGGCCTCCGGTCATTGAGGAAGGACAGGCCCTGCGGAGCCATGCCCACAAACCCGCAGCCGAGCTCGTCCAAGGCCCGGCTCAGCTGCTGGAGCGCTCCCGGTTCAAGCCACACGTCGTCATCGAGGAACAGGCACTGGTCGGCGGTTGCCTGGTCCAGCATGAACTGCCGGTGTTCGGCCAGCCCGCGGCGGGGCAGATGGCGCAGCAGCCTGACGCGTCGTCCCTGCGCCTCCAGTACCCGCACCATGGCGGCGGCTGCCGGGTGCTCCCACCCGGGATCTCCGGCGGCCTGGTCGCTGATCACCACGGCAAACGCCGGGTCGGCCTGTCCGGCAAGTCCTGACAGGGTGACAGCGAGTTCCGCCGGCCGGTCACATGTGGGCACCAGCACTTCCACCGTCACTGGTTCGGGAAGGTCCGCCTGCCGGGCCCACGCCTCTGACGATCTCCTGCTCACGGTCCATCTCCTCTGCGCTGTTGGCAGGGCTCGGAAGCCTGCCTGTGCCTGGCCGTTTCCGTCTGTCCCGTACCCAACCTGAGCGCCGGGTATGCCCGGCGGTGTTCCCGGGAAGGCAAAGGCCCCTGCTGCAGCTCCCTCAGGAAACAGCGGCAGAGGCCCGTGCACCGAAGCGGTGCTGCTAGCCGGCGTTGAACTCTTCGCCGTCGTCGTCCTTCGGCGACTTTTCCTGCGGAAGGTCGTTGCCGCTGCCGTCCGGGACGCCTGCTGCTTCCTGGCCCGGTTCCGAAGAGGTGGGCGCGGACCCCTTGGAGTCGTCGTTGTTCTCGTCGATTTCGGCGGCGCTGGAGGGCAGGTCGACGTCGCGAGCCACCTGCTCCTCTCCCCCGGACTGCGGCTCGTTGGTGGCCGCGCCCTGGCCGCCCTGCGAACCCTGCGTGGCCTGCTGGTCCTGGCCGCCCATTTCCTGCTCAGCGGTGGGAGTGCCGTAGCCGCCCGGGTCGGTCTCGGGTGCAGCGTGCTGGTTGTCCTGCGTCATGGTTCCTCCTGTTTGCGTTGCGGTTGATTCGGTGTGAAGCGGGCTAGAGGCCCTTGCCCCCGGTCACGGGGAGTACTGCCCCGGAAATATAGGAGCCGTCCTCGGAGGCGAGCAGCACGTAGGCGGCTGCCAGTTCGGCGGGTTGGCCGGCGCGCTCCAAGGGTGTGTCCTGGCCGAAGGACGGCAGCTTGTCCGGCCATTCGGTGGCCGGAATAAGCGGAGTCCAGATGGGGCCGGGCGCAACGGCGTTGACCCGGATCCCCTTGGGCCCCAGTTCCTGGGCCAGTGCCTTGGTGAAGGCCACCTGGGCTGCCTTGGTCATGGCGTAGTCGATCAGGCCCGGCGACGGGTTGAAAGCCTGGATCGATGCCGTGGTGATGATGGAAGCGCCTGCCTTCAGGTGCGGAACGGCTGCCCGCGCCGTCCAGAGCAAAGAGTACAGGTTGGTCTTGAAGACCCTGTCGAATTCTTCGGTGGGCAGCGACTCGAGGCTGTCCCGGTTCTTTTGGTAGGCCGCGTTCAGCACCACCACATCCAGGCGGCCAAAGTCGCTGGCGGCCTCGTCCGCGATCCGGGTGCTGAATTCCTCCTCGCGCCCGTCGCCGGGGAACAGCAGCGCGCGGCGCCCCGCCTTGCGGATCCATTCCGCGGTGTCCTGGGCGTCGTCCTCCTCTTCCGGGAGGTAGGAAATGGCGACGTCGGCCCCCTCGCGGGCGAAGGCAATGGCCACGGCCTTGCCGATTCCGGAGTCGCCGCCGGTGATCAGGGCTGCCTTGCCTTCGAGCTTTCCGTTGCCCTCATAGGACGCTTCGCCATGGTCCGGCTTGGGATCCATGGGCGCGGTCAGGCCGGGCTGTTTCTGTTCCTGTTCAGGGAACGGCCGCGAATGGTAGCCGCCCCGCGGGTCCTTGGGCTGGTCTGTCTGCTTGCCTGTGTCCTGCTTGTCTGTGCCGCTCATAGTCCGCCTACTCAGTTGTCGGTTTCCGAAGAGCTTCGCCGGTATACCGGCTCTTCGAAGCTATCCCCCACGAAGGAACCAAGTCCACCGCTCAGAACCAATAATCAGTAAACTTATCAAATACTGGTGTTGGCGCAACGTTGCCTTGTTTCTGGGTAGGTGAAGAGTTAGGAAGGAAACAGGGGGCTGGCCGGGATTGGAGGACGCAGCAATGTCAGAGGTGGAGGATTACACCGGCAGGACCGGGCGGAATGAAACCCGCGAGGAACAGCTGGACCGCAACTGGGCCGAGCTGCTGCAGGAACTGCGGGTGCTGCAGACAGGTGTGCAGATCCTCGCCGGTTTCCTGCTGACGCTCCCCTTCCAGTCACGGTTCGAGGACCTGGATGATTTCCAGGTCACCCTGTACCTCGCGAATGTGGTCGTCGCCGCCCTTACCACGGCCTTTATCCTCCTCCCCGTCAGCGTCCACCGCCGGCTGTTCCGCAAGCGGCTGAAGGAGACGCTGGTCTCCAGCGCGGACTCCATCACCAAGATCGCGCTTAGCGGGATCGCCCTCCTCAGCGCCGGAACCGCCGCGCTGGTCTTCGACGTCACCGCGGGACGACAGGCCGGCCTGACCGCCGGAGGGGCCCTGATGGCGGTAATGGTGGTGCTGCTGGTCTATGTCCCCATTCATCTCAACCGGAAGGCCGACGCCGGCAAACTCGACCGGAAGCTGTAAGCGACCGGAAGCTCTAGGGAACGGAGTAGGAAATGCGCAAATGGGCTAAGGAGCACGGGCTGTTCGTGGCAAATTTGGCCCTCTTCCTGGTGTTCTTCGGAGGCATGATCCTTTCAGGGGCTGCCTCCTACAGTGAAGACCAGCAGGCCCATGGGGAGCCGGCCGTCACCGTGGTCCAGTTCCTGGGCAGCGGAGAATTCCTGGAGGCCACGTTCGAAAACTGGGAGTCAGAGTTCCTGCAGATGGCCATGTACGTGGTGCTGACCATTTTCCTGTTCCAAAAGGGTTCGTCGGAGTCGAAACCCATGGACAAGAAAGCGCCGCAGGATGAAGACCCCCGCCACGCTGCCATCAGGAAGGCAACGCCCTGGCCGGTGAAACGCGGTGGGATGGCACTCGGGTTCTATAAGCACTCGCTGTCCATCCTCCTGTTCGCGCTGTTCCTGGCTTCCTTCACCATGCATGGCGTGGGCGGCGCGGAGGCGTACAGCGAGGACCAGCAAAGCCATGGCCAGCCAGCCGTGACCTTCCTGCAGTACCTGGGCACCAGCCGCTTCTGGTTCGAGTCGTTCCAGAACTGGCAAAGCGAATTCCTGGCCGTCGCCGTCCTGGTGGGTGCCTCCGTCTACCTGCGGGAAAAGGGCTCCCCGGAGTCAAAGCCCGTAGCTGAACCGCATTACGAGACCGGAGCCTGAGCTCTACGACGCCTTGAACCTGACCACTACGAGAGGAACACATGAGAACCGCACTGAAATCAGTCCTGCTCGCCCTGCTTCTCCTGGCCGCTCCCGCGCTCTCAGCCGGCGCGGCCTCGGCCACCCCGGCGCCAACTGCCGATACTGTGGCGGTTGGATTCAGCGCCGGAGCCGCCGCGCCAGCAGGAAACACCCCTACCCCGTCGCCAGGTGACACGTCGTCCACGGGCCCGGCCAACCCGGGGACCGGCGAATCGACGCAGAGCGAATCCGAGCGCGTGAACTATGCGCCCTGGGTTATCGGCGGCATCGTGGTGGTGGTATTGATCGCGGTGCTGATCTGGAGCCGGCGCCGCAACAAGCCTTTCATCGGCTGATTCCCGTGATAACCCGCAACGTTGCCGATGGCATCCATCTGATCAGCCATGCACACGTCAACTGCTACGTAGTGGAGGACGATGACGGGATTACCCTCGTGGACGCAGGGCTTCCCAGCATGTGGCCCATGCTGCAGGAACTCCTCGACGCGTGCGGCCGCCGCCCGGACCAGGTCCGGGCACTGGTGCTCACTCACGGCCACTTCGACCACGTCGGGTTTGCACTGCGCGCCCGCCGGGAGTGGCGCGTGCCGGTACTGGTTCACGGCGGGGACGCCCGTCTCGCCGCGCACCCCTACCGGTACAAGCCCCAGCGCAACCGTTTCCTGTATCCGCTGGGCCACCCGCGGTCCGTGCCGCTGCTGGGGCGGATGGCGGCCGCGGGGGCGCTGAATGTGAAAGGCGTCCCGGACACCAGCCCGCTGCATACCGACGCACCGCTGCAGGTCCCGGGCCGGCCCACGGCTATCCACACACCGGGCCACACCGACGGCCATTGCATCCTGCATTTCCCGGACCGCGATGCTGTCCTTGCCGGAGACGCCATAGTCACGCTCGATCCATACACCGGCAAGAGCGGCCCGCAGATCGTGGCTTCCGCCGCCACGAAGGACACGGCCCAGGCCTTGGCGTCACTGAAAGCGCTAGCCGGCACCGGCGCCACGACGGTCCTGACCGGGCATGGTGACCCGTGGACGTGTGGGGTGAAGGCCGCTGTGACCCATGCACTGCAGGTGGGTGCCCACTGAAAACGTGGGGACTAAGCCCCTTCGAGGACCTGGCTGGTTGCCCAGGTGAGGTACTTGCCGGCGTTGGCGACGGCGTCTTCAGGGCTTGAGGCAACATCCAGCAACTGGGCTGCGGCCACCACGCCGTGCCCGGTGAGGTCCTCAAGGCTCACCAGGATCCGCCCGGCCACCACGATGACGGGGATGCCACGTTCGCGGGCAGCATCCGCGAGTGCGATGGGCGCCTTGCCGGTCAGCGACTGGGAATCCATGGACCCTTCGCCCGTGATCACCAGGTCGGCGCCGTCCAGCTCGCCTGCCAGGCCGGTGAGCCCGGCCACCAGCGCGAAGCCGCCTTCCAGCGTGGCGCCGGTGAAGGCGAGGAACGACGCCGGGAAGCCGCCGGCTGCGCCTGCGCCGGGGACGTTCACGTCCCGGCCTGTCGCCTCCCGCAGGACGGACGCCCAGTTGCGGAGCCCGGCGTCGAGCAGTTCAACAGCATCATCGTCCGCACCCTTTTGGGGCGAGAAGACGTGCGCGGCGCCGGTGGGCCCGTACAGCGGGTTGCGGACATCAACGGCGATGCGGAAGGTGGTGGCGGACAGCCTTGGATCGAGGCCGCTGGCGTCAAGCGACACGACGTCGGCCAGCGAGCCGCCACCGAGCGGCACCACGTTGCCGGCGGAGTCGAGCGGTTTGAGGCCCAGCGCACGCAGGGCGCCGCTGCCACCGTCGCTCATGGCCGAACCGCCCAGGCCGAGCACAATCTCGGTGGCGCCTGCCTCGAGCGCCGCCGCGATGAGCTGGCCGCAGCCGTAGCTGTGGGCACGGAGCGCGTTCTCCGGCGTCGGTGCCATCTCCGCCAGGCCGGAGGCCTGTGCCGTCTCGATCACCGCGGTGACCTTGCCGGCGTCGTCCTTGCGGATGGCCCACGCGGCACCCAGCGGAGCGAGGATGGGACCCACCACGGCGTTGAGCCGCTCCTCATAGCCTGCCGCGACGGCCGCCTCCAGGGTTCCCTCGCCACCGTCGGCGATGGGGAACTGGGTAGCCACGGCGTCCGGATACACGCGCAGGGCGCCCTCGGCGATTGCCGCGGCAGCCTCAGCCGCAGTGAGTGAACCCTTGAACTTGTCCGGAGCGATCAAAATGCGCATGCGCCCATCATGCCAGCCCCACGCTGGAAAGCGCTTGCCCGATCCGTTATACGGACAGCGCCTGCACTCTCACCGCGGGTAAGCTCAGCCCTGCCGCCAGTCGTGGCCGGTCAGATGGGAACCCGCCTGGGGCCCCATCTGCAGCATGCCGCCATCCACAGTCCAGGAGGCGCCGTTGACATAGCTGGCAGCAGGCGAGGCGAGGAAGGCGAGGACCGCGGCAACCTCGCGGGCATGTCCGGGCCGGCCCAACGGAACACCCGGCCGGTCCTTCGACGCCGGATCCTCATTTTCCTGGCCTGTCATGGGGGTGGCAATCTCGCCGGGAGCCACGGAGTTGGCGGTGATGCCATACTCAGCGAGCTCGAGCGCCAGGGTCTTCATCAGGCCGCCCAGCCCGTGCTTGGAGGCGTCGTATGCGGAGGCGCCGACGCGCGGCTGGAATTCGTGCACGCTGGTGACGGCGATGAGGCGGCCACCCCTGCCGGCGCTGACCATGCGCCGGGCGGCCGCCTGCAGGCACACGAATGCGCCGTTGAGGTTGGTGTCCAGCGTCCGCATCCAGGTGTCAACGTCCAGGTCAAGGAACTTGGTGCCGTCACCGGCGCCGGCGTTGTTCACGAAGACATCCACCCCGCCAAGCCCGTCAGCCAGTTCATTGATGGCCGCCGCGGCGCCCTGGAAGTCCGTGGTGTCGAGCTGCCGGACCACGGCCTTTCGGCCCAGGGCACGGACCTCGTCGGCCGTGCCCTCGGCGCCGGCTTTGTCCGAGTGCCAGGTGACGCCGATGTCCAGCCCTGCCTGGGCCAGGGCAACCGCAGTGGCCTTGCCGATTCCGGAATCTGATCCGGTGACAATGGCGGTGGCGGGCGTAAACCTGGTGGTGTCCTGCATTCGGCAGCCTTTCGTTGAGGGGTTGGCGGACCTGCCCGGTGGGCGGGCGGGCTGTCAGGCGGGCCGGCGCAGTTCCTGCGGCGTGTAACCTTCGTCGGAGCTGCCGCCCGCGGCGTCGGAGACGTCCGCCGTGTCGGCGTCGTCCCGGGTGTCCGGAACGGCCATCAGGGGAACGGCAAAGGTGACCACGGGGCGCGCTCCGGCGTCGTCAGCGGAGCGGATGGTCAGGCTCCTGGTGCCGGGCGGCACGGAGGGCGTGAAGACCTGGAGGTTCCGTGACCCCAGCGTGGCGGAGTCGCGGAGCGTGTACTCGGTTCCGAAGTGGTCCTGGAGGATGATGTGGGGCTGCGGGCCGCCGTCGGCAGCCATCTGGATGGTGACCACCAGGCCGGTGGCCCAGATCTCGACGGACAGGACGGTGAACGCCGTGGCGTCGGTGATGTGCCGGCCGTACGTGGGCGGCAGGAGCATCCCGCGAAGGGTGCCGGAGGGAATTATTTCTCGCATTGTGTTTTTCCTGTAGGTCTTGCGTCCACTGCCGCCGGACCGGCCCGGAATGGTATCCCGGTGCCGCCAGTGCAGGGATGCGGGTGCGGCTTGGGCACCTCCCGGGCCGGGTTTTCCATCCGGGGAGTGGTTGCCTTTCGCTGCGCGGTTCCTGGTTGATGAAGGGTGGAACTGCCGTTTCGGGGGACTGGAAAGCCCCGTTAGGCAGGGGTGGCGAAACCTCGCGATTCCGCCGTTGAAATCAATCCGGAGCGCTCCTGGCAGCCGCCACGGCATACTGTCCGGTATCTCCGCCACCTGTGGCGCATCGCGTTCCCCCTGCCATACGTTGGCCGCCCTTTCCGTGGGCCTCAACAGCCCCAGCTGAGTGATAAGTCTACTTACCATCAAGCATCCGGTGGCTGTCCGCTGTCAAGGGGATGGTGGGGTTTTGGCGGGAACCCACAACGCCGTCGGCACGCCCAGCGCTGTCATGCCCGCGCGCACAGGGCTACCAGGAGAGACCTGTCAGTGGTGTATTCCCCCGGGGCGTTGCGGGGTCTCACCGGAGGTGCGCCGCGGGCGCAGGGCGGCCACATAGCCAGGCACCCGGCTTTGGCCTTCGACGCCGGTAACGGGGTTGGTTTCGATGGCGGCGGAGCCCTCCTCCAGCAGCTCCCAAGACACGGGCGGGAGGGCCCGCGAGCGCTCCTTCGGGCCGAAGTGGCCGGGCATCGGCAGGCCGCGGATGGCACGCTCCAGCGGGGCGGGGATGTTGCGCTGCGTGGCGCCCAGATGGGTCACGTACTCCACGGGGTTGCCCTGGAAATTGGTTTCCGCCAGGAACACCGTCCCCCGGTCCCCTGCCAGGACCCGGAGGTTGTCGGCCAGTGCCGCCTGGTCCGCCGGCGCCAGGACGTGCAGCACGCCGCGGACAAAGACGTTGGCCGGCCCGTCCACCAGGCCGGCACCGGCCCCCGGCGCCGTCATATCGCGGACCTCGAAGCGGACGTTGCCCGGGTTGCCCGGCTCCGCTGCGGCGCGGGCGGCGGCATGTGCCGAGATGTCCACGCCGATGGCCTGGGGAAAATGTGCGGCGAGGGCACGGGTGAAGCTGCCGTGGCCGCACCCCACATCCACCACCGGCAGTCCTGGGTCAAGGTGGCGGAGGATGAGGTCCCGGTAGCCAAGGAATTCATGGTCGCTTCCGGCGTCCCAGAGCACCTCGCCACCCGGCCCGGTTGTTGTGATTCCCGCCCAGTAGCGGTCCCAGGCGAGCGGCCTGTCCTTGGGTGCGGAGCGGGACAGCCGGATGAGCCGGGGAAGCATCAGGTACTTCCGCCAGCCGGTCTTCACGGGTTTTGCGGGGTTAGGCACGCCCCAAATATATGTCCTGAAGCCACTACAGCCGACGGGACGTGCAGTGTCTGCGCGGCCGCGTGCCGGGGCGGACGCCGCATGGGGCCGCGGTATGGGTCAGGCGTCGCGCGCCAGCCAGGCCATCGCTTCGGTCCGGGACGTGAAGAACCGCGTGGGGCACGGCAGCCTGCTGACGCCCAAGGCGAAGTTGGCCATGACCTTGTCCACGGGCGATGAGCCCAGGAGCGCAATCCGGGACGCCTGGCACGGCCGGCCGAATACGGCCCGTGCGCCGCGGCTGACCTTCTCGGTGGTGGCCATGTCCACCAGCATGGGACGACGGGTGGGCCCGCACATCTCGTTGACCCGATCCATGGCGCTCTGCGCATCGGCTTCGCTGATCGATGCGCCGCGCGGCCACCGGAGCTGGAGGATCCCGCCCTCATCGAGGCTGAGGTCCCCTTTGACGTGCTCGGCCGGCTGGTGCGTCACTTTGTCTTCCCCCGCGATCTTTCTGGAGCCCCACGCCCCTCGTCCCCCTACAATGTACTCAACTGGGAGGGAAGGGGTGGTTGTGGCGTCTGACACGCCTGAGGTTTCGAGCGCGCCCCGCACCGTCGTCGTAGCGGATCCCGATGCCGGGAGGCTGGCTCAGAACACTTCGGCCCTCCGCAGCGCCGGCTACGTAGCGCACGCCGCGGGCGATGCTGCAAGCCTGGCCGGACTGCTGGCGGATGGCGCGCCGGCGGCAATCATCACGGACGCCACGCTGCTGCTCGGCCTGGAGACCGAGGCGCCCCTGCTGGTCATGGTGGACCTGGACGATCCCCGGCAAACATCCGTGCGCCCGCCTGGCATCCACGACTGCATCACCAAGCCAACCTCGCCGCGGGAGTTGGTGCACCGCACCACGGCCCTGATCGACCAGGTGGCCCGCCGCCGGGCGTCGCGGGAGGACGCCGAGGCCCTCCGCGAGCAGCTCAGGTTGGTTTCGGCCGCCGTACGGGCCACCAACGATCCCCAGGAAATTGCGCGCTGCGTGGTCGAAGGGTTTGGCCGGACCTTCAAGGCGGACCACGTTCGGCTGCAAACTTTCGAGGACAGCCGCGTTCCGCGCATCACCGCCGCGTGGGATAGCGACGGGCTGGAGCCATTGTCCGACGACGACCTGCCGGACGAGGATTCCGCGCGGCGGACCGCGGACCTGCTGTGGGCCGGGGCGGAGACGCTGTCGACGGATGCCGGGGAGGCGGACGACGCCGAGCCCGCCCGGACCCGCCCCGACGGCGCGCCGGCGGCGGACGGTGAGGCCCCGGCGTCGGGCATCTCCAACGCAGCATCAACGCTGGCGGTACCCATGGGCGAGGGAAGCTCCTCACTGGGCATCATTTGGATTGCCTCGCTGGACAAACCGCGGAAATGGTCGCGCGCCGAGCTCGGGCTGATCCAGCACGTGGCGGGCAACGCGGCCCACGGCCTGATCCAGAGCCACCTGATCAGCAGCCAGCAGCAGGTGGTGAAGCAACTGCAGCAGCTGGACAAGGCGAAGACAGACTTCCTGGCCACCGTAAACCACGAACTCCGGACCCCCCTGACGTCCATCATGGCCTATCTGGACATGATCCAGGAGAGCACCGAACAGCCCGGCTCGGCCGAGATCCATCAGATGCTGGACATCGTGGTCCGCAACACCGAGCGGCTGCGCACCCTCATCGAGGACATGCTCAGCGTCTCCCGCAACGGCCTTGACGACACCCTGATGCACCTCACCCCGGTCCGCCTCGGCCAGACCCTGGACCTGGTGGCCTCCGCGCTGCGGCCACTGGCGAAACTGCAGAACGTAACCATCGCGATGGATCCGGTTCCGGAGGACCCGGAGATCCTGGCCGACGAAATCCAGTTGCAGCAGGTCTTCACCAACCTGGTCTCCAACGCCATCAAGTTCACCCCCAGCGGCGGACGCATTGAGGTGGGCAGCGAATCCCACGCAGCTCCGGACGGCAGCCGCTGGGCCACTGTCCGGGTTGCCGATAACGGCATCGGCATCTCCAGTGACGAGGTCGACCATGTGTTCACCCGGTTCTACCGGGCGTCCAATGCCATGTCCGGCGCCATCCCGGGGACGGGACTGGGCCTGGCCATCACCAAGGACATCGTGGCCCGCCATGGTGGGACGATTGATGTGGCCTCCACTCTGGGCGCGGGGACCACTGTCACGGTCAGCCTCCCCCTCGGTGCAGACCGGACCCGGTCCAACTGAGCGGGGAAAGGATGAATCCGATGTTCGCGGATAACGATCCCCGGCTCACCCAACTGCTCGACCACATAGTCCGGATCGCATCGGGTGACCTTGGCTCACGGGTTGAGGTGTCCCCTGCCCGCGATGAGCTGGATGCGATCATCATGGGCACCAACCTGCTGGCCGAAGACCTCCAGATCAGCTACGAGGAACTGGAGCAGCGCGTGCAGGTCCGCACCCGGATGCTGCACGAGGCACACCTCAAAATGCAGAAGATGGCCATGCAGGACCCGCTGACCGGGCTTGCCAACCGGTCCGCGCTGATCGATGCGCTCCGGGCCGCCCTGGATGCGGACACGGCATCAGGGGAGGGGCCGGTGATCCTCCTGATGGACCTGGACGCCTTTAAGTCCATCAACGACACCATGGGGCACACGGTAGGGGACCAGGTGCTCATCACCGTGGGCCAGCGGGTACGGAACGCCGTGCGGGCCACGGACGTGGTGGCGCGGCTGGGCGGGGATGAGTTTGCCATCGTCATGCCCGCCGTCGCCCCGGACCAGGCGGCCATTGTGGGGCACCGGATCCTGGCGGCGCTGAGCGAGCCCATCGAACTGCCCGGCAAGAGCGTGCGCTGCGGGGCCAGCATCGGGTTAAGCGTCGGCTCGCCGGGGCAGACCCCGGAAGAGATGCTGATGGAAGCCGACGTGGCCATGTACGCCTCCAAGGCCGAAGGGCAAAACCGCCTGCACCGGTTCGAGCCCGGGCTGCTGCTGGTCCGCAGGCTCCGGAGCCAGCTGGTGGAAGACCTGCGGACGGCCATCAGGAACGATGGCCTCATGCTGTACTACCAGCCGGTGGTGGATCTGGTGTCCCGCCGGTTTGAGGGCGTGGAAGCCCTGGTCCGCTGGAACCACCCCGCCCGGGGGTTTATTATGCCGGACGAGTTCATTCCGCTGGCCGAAGAAGCCGGCCTGATTTCGGAGCTGGGCAACTGGGTCCTCCGGACCGCCGTGCAGCAGCTGCGCGCCTGGATCGACGATTCACTGGTAGACGGCGGCTTCTCGGTCCGGATCAACATTTCCGCTACGGACCTCCAAAGCCTGCAGTTCATCGAGGACGTCAGGAACGTCCTCCGGGAAACGGGTGTCAAGCCTGAACAGGTGGTCCTCGAACTGACGGAAGTGGCCATCGTCAAGGGCAACGAGCTGGACCGCTACTCCCTGGCCGGGCTCCGCGGGCTTGGGGTGGGAATCGAGATTGATGATTTCGGCACAGGCTATTCGTCCATCAGCTACCTCCGGCGCCTGCCTGTGGACCGGGTCAAGGTGGACCGGTCGCTGATTTCCGGCTTGGGGACAGATCCCAGCCAGCCGGCACTGGTGGCGGCCGTCCTCCAGCTGGTCCGCGCCTGCGGCCTGGAGGCCGTGTGGGAAGGCGTTGAAACGGCGGAGCAGGCGGATATCCTGCGGGAACTGGGCTGCCTGAGCGCGCAGGGCTACTACTTCAGCAGGCCCGTTCCGGCGGACGACATCCCTGCATTGCTCGCTGACCAGCAGGAAAGCGCTCACCGGCAGCCGTAAAAGTACTGCCCTTTTCACTCCGCCCGATATACGATCATCGTGCGGGGGACGGTTTTCCGGCACCGCGGAAAACCGCCATTGTCAGCACCAAACGTTAAAGGCGTTTCAGATATTGAACATTAATGGGCCAATGGGTCATTACTTCGTCGACTGGGGGCGTAGCTAATGTCGGTTCGTGTACAAGCGTGGGGAATCATCGCCACGGTCCTGGCGGACACTGATCCGTCCGGAGCCGCCGTCCGCCAGCGCCTCAGCAACAGCCTCGACGAGAATCCCGGCGTGCCCGAGCGGGCGCTGCTGGAGTACCTGCTCGAGACCCGGCGCAGCGACGCCAACACCGAAGAGACGCTCGAGAGCGCGCGGCAGATGCGTTTAGCGCCGAACTCCATGCCGCCGAAGTTCGCGGAGCAGCTGGACGCCATCCGCAGCGCGTCCCGCATCAGCGCGCTCCTGGAAAACCAGATGCTGATGACCGCGTTCCAGCCCATCTACGGGCTGGCGGACAAGAGCGTGGTGGGAGTGGAGGCGCTCTCCCGGTTCGTCAGCGATGACGGCGCCGCCGCGGAACTCTGGTTCGCAGAGGCAGCCGCCGTCGGCCTCGGCGCAAACCTTGAGTTCTCGGCACTGGGTTCGGCTGCCGCGGCGGCCAGGGACCTGCCGGCGGGCCTGTATGTCTCCCTCAACATTTCGCCGACGTCCTGCCTGGACCCGCGGCTGCCGGAACTGTTCGCGCACATCGACCTGCCCATCGACCGGGTGGTCCTCGAACTGACCGAGACCATCCCGGATGAGGAGTATGCGCAGTTCATCGCCGCCATTAACCCGCTCCGGGACAAGGGCCTGCGGATCGCGATTGACGACACGCACTCCGGCGCCGGGGCGCTGAGCCGCATGGTGCACCTGCGGCCGGACTTCCTCAAGGTTGGCCGGGACGTCTTCGGCAACGTGGACAACGACGGCCTCCAGCGGGCGCTGACCACCTGCCTGGTGGACTTCACGGACCAGATCGGCACCACCTTGGTGGCGGAGGGCATCGAGACCGTGGGCGAGCTGAAGGTCCTGACGGAACTGGGCATCGACGCCGGGCAGGGGTACCTGCTGGGCCGGCCTTCCGTCCGCCCAAAGGACTGGGCGTCCTGGAACACCCGGCAGGACGCTGATGGCCTCAACCGCCAGCTGGCAGAGCCCGCCGGGCGCAGTCCGCAGGAGAACGAGTCCGCCTAGGCCACTGCCTACTCGGAGTGGCCCTGGTCCCTGCTCATCTGGCCTTCAGCCGGCGGAGTCTCCCCCGGCGGCACTCCCCCGCCGGGCTCCAGTCCGGTGATATTGCCTTCGGCCGGGTCCGGGTTGGGCGAGTCCCCCGCTTCCGCGCTGCGCTGCTTCTCCAGGTCCTCCTGGGCCGCGCCGACGTTGTCGGCACTGTCCTTGCCCGGCTTGTCCGGGTTGGCGGGGTCATTCTCCGGATGGTAGGTGCTCACGGTCCTTCGTCCTTCCGTTCGGGCTGCGGTCCGATGCCCCAGCTCTGGACTAATTGTAAGCATGCTGATAATTCTGGAGGGTAGGGCCGGCCGGCCAGTGGGCGTCCGGCACACGAAGG
Organism: Pseudarthrobacter sp. 1G09; assembly: GCF_050038305.1. NCBI lineage: Bacteria > Bacillati > Actinomycetota > Actinomycetes > Micrococcales > Micrococcaceae > Pseudarthrobacter > Pseudarthrobacter sp. 1G09. The sequence continues at coordinate 397,750 of NZ_CP188306.1, read as the reverse complement.
CAGAAGGAGCAGTCATGGGCATCGGCGACAGCATCGGCAAGGCAGCAGAGAACGCCATGGAGGATCTGGCCGGAACATCCGACCCCACGGAGAAAATGGGCATCCCTGACCCCGCGGACCCCAATGATGACGTGGAGGTCCATTCCTCCCTGAGCGAGGGGTCCAACGCCATGGAAGCGGAAAAGCAGAAGGCGCCCGGCCTGAAGACAGGCGCCGCACCCGGCCCGGTGTCCAGCAGCCCGCTCGGCGGGGATTCCGGGGACACGGACCGCGATGGGTCCGGCCATGGCGCCACGGACGACGACGGCGGGCCGGCCGGCGGCGCCACGGCACCGGCGGGCGCGGCTGGCGCAGCGGGCGGCAAGGTTGCGGGTCCGGCCGGGCTTCCGGAAGGCGACCCCGACGAACTGCGGGCCGACCCGTCCGAGGGCGACCAGGATCCGTCCACGAGCACCGGCCGGGATTAGCAGTACGGCCAGGGGCCTTCTCCGGCGCCTGGGCCGGGCCACTCGCCGCGCTCCATGAGCACCTGGCGCAGCAGGTCCGCCCGGTCTGTGACGATGCCTGCCACGCCGAGCTCCAGGAGCCGGCGCATCTCGGTGGGGTCATTGATGGTCCAGACGTGGACCACCAGCCCCAGGGCGTCCGCGCGCCGCAGGAACCCGGGCGTGACCACCGTCACCGCGCCGTAATGCACGGGCACCTGCAGGGCGTGCACGTCCCGCAACACCCTCCGCATCAGCCAGCGGAATGCCGGGCCGGGCACCACGGGGCCCAGCAGCGTGAACAGGGCATTGGAGACGACGCCCGCGGACGCGGCAACCGGGCGGCTGAGCTGCTTCAGCACGGCCCGCCGCCGGCGGTCTGAAAAGCTGGCGATCAGTACGCGGTCGTGGACACCGTGGCGTTCGATGGCGTCGACGGTGCTGCGGACCGAGCCCCAGTCCTTGACGTCCAGGTTCAGCCGCACGTCCGGCAGGGCGGTGACGAGTTCGTCGAAGGTGGGAATGGGTTCGCGTCCGCCGATCCGGGCACCGGCAACGTGGTCCGCCGGCAGGTCGGCGACGCGGCCGCTGCCGTCCGTCACGCGGTCCAGGGTGCCGTCGTGGAAGAGGAGGAGCACGCCGTCGGACGTGGTGTGGACGTCCGTTTCGAGGTATCGGCAGCCCAGCTCGGCGGCGGCGCGGAACGCCGCCATCGAGTTCTCGAGGCCGTCCACGGAAAAGCCGCGGTGGGCCATGGCAATGGGAAGCGGGGCACCATCGGCGCCGGCGTGGTCGAAGAACGGCAGGCTCACAGTGCGAGCGTACCGGAGCCGGCCGGTCCGTCATTGGCGGCTGGCGTCAGTCCCCGTACGGGAAGATTTCCACGCCGTCGCTGCAGTGCAGCAGCGTCCGGCCGCGGCCGCCATCAAGGTGGACCCACACGGCCGAATGGTCTGCCGTGATGGCATCCACCACGCCCGCCGCATCGAACCCCGGCGAGAGCTGGACGCGGACGCGGTCCCCCTGCCGGAGCTTCTTCCAGTGCGGCGCGGGCGTTGCCCGGCGCAGCGGTGCTTCAGCGGTCTGATGTTTTGCGCTTCGTGCCATGTTTGTCCCCTTAGCCGGCCGGAGAGGTGCCTTTCCTCCGCGTTTCACGCTACGGAACGAAGGTGAACGGCAAGTGAGCGCAGCCTGTGAAAACGGCGCAGGTGCACCCAGCGGGAGTTCCGGCGTCAGGAGTGCTGTACCCCAAGGGAAGCGAGGCGTTCCTCCAGGACCTGGGCCACGCCGTCGTCGTCAAAATGCGGCGCCTGCTGCCCCGCCGCCCGGATGGCCTCTGGGTGGCCGCTGGCCATGGCGTAGCCGTGCCCGGCCCAGCGGAGCATCTCGATGTCGTTGGGCATGTCCCCAAAGGCCACCACGTCCGCGGCGCCGATTCCCAAGGCGGCCGCGTACTCAGCGAGGGTGACGGCCTTGTTGACACCGGGCAGGGACAGTTCCAGCATGGCAACGCCGGGCGAGGAGTGCGTTGCGGCGGCCAGGTGCTCGACGGCGGGGGCCACCTCGGCGAGGAAGTCATCGGGGGTGCCGTCGCGGACGATGGCGAGGAATTTAACGACGGCGTCATCCGCCGTAAGCGTTTCGCGCAGCGGCGCCGGGGTGAACTGGGCGAGCAGTTCGCTCGATTCGTTCTCGATGAAGCCCGGCTCGAGGTGGAAACCGCCAAGGGTTTCGGCGGCGAACAGCGCGGCGGGGCGGAGGTCCTTGATGATACGGCGGATTTCGAGGACGGCGTCGATGGCCAGGGTGCGGGCGGACACCAGGCGGTCGGCCTCAAGGTCCCAGACCACGGCACCGTTGGAGCAGATCACGCGGCCGGTGTGGCCCAGCTGCTCCTCGAGCGGGTGCAGCCAGCGCGGCGGCCGGCCGGTGACGAAGACGAGCTCGACGCCTGCGGTGCGGCAGGCGTGGAACGCACGGACGGTGCGGGGGCTGATTTTCCCGTCGTGCCCGAGGATCGTTCCGTCAATATCGCTTGCCACCAACCGCATGCTGCCAGTCTACGTGGATTGCCGGGGGCGCCCGCGTTGGGGGCTTCGCCGGAGGGTTTGAGAGGTTCCCCTACTACCGGCCCGTAGCCTAGCGCCGCGTTTTGTGGCAGGAGCATACTGGAAACGCCGCCCAACAAGAGGACGCTCGGGCTTGCGGGCGGCACCGTCACCGGCACTCCCGGGAAATCTGCCGGCATCTGGCGAAGGCGGGACATCCCGTTCCCGCGCTGCGCATCCCTGAGGAAAACACAGGTCTCAGAGGGGCAGAGGATCAACCATGAACCGCATCAAAAATGGGGTACTTTCCGCAGCCGCAGCAGTGCTTGCGCTGGGGCTCGCACCGGGGACTGCCGTGGCACACGGCGGATCCGGGCACGGAGGGTCCGACAAGAGTGATGACTGGCGGAACAATGACGACCAGCGCCGGCTGGTCAGGGTACTGCGCCACGTCACGGACGACTACCGCTGGCTGGAGAACGCCGAGGCGGACGGCTACAAGAAGATCACCGAATGCATCGACATGCCTGGGGTGGGCGCGATGGGATTCCACTACGCCAAGCAGGAGCTGATCGACGACAAGACCCAGGCCCGCAAGCCCGAGGTCCTCGTCTACATGCCGGACCGGAACGGGCGGTACCGGCTGGTGGCCGCCGAGTTCATTTCGACCGCGAAGAACCGGCCCTCGATTGCCGGGCTGAAGTTCGAAGACGGCCCGTTCCCCGGTTCCTTCGCACTCCATGCCTGGGTCTGGCAGGACAACCCGGACGGCATGTTCGCTGCGTTCAACCCGGACCTGAGCTGCCCGAAGTAGGCACCTGACGCAAAGGCCGCAGCACAGTAGCGCCCGCGGTATTCACCAAATGCCGCGGGCGCCCTCTTGTCCGTGGGTGGAGAAGGAGACGGCGTCCAGTCCGAACATCAGGTTGGCGGCCACCGTACCGGCGAGCCCGCCCAGGACCTGGGCGCCGATCAGTGCCGCTGCGGTGCGGGTGCCAATCCTGCCCAGGGCCCGTTCGACCAGGGTTACCACGGGATTGAACGACGCCGATACGGGTTGCAGTGCTGCCGTGCGGGCCCGGTAATAGACCCAGACGCCGCGCTTCTCACCGTAACGCAAGACCCAGGGAAGGTGCATTGTCGGCGTGCGGCGCTACACTGAACTTATCGAACATATTTTCGAATAAGGGTGTGTTGTGGGCGTTATTGTCGGGCCTCGCGTGATAGATGCAGGCGCGTCGCTGTTCTCGGTATTGATCTCCCCCGTGGCAGTCGCTGCCGGCTTTCCATCGCCGGCACAGGACTACTTCGACGGTCGGATCGACCTGAACGCGCACCTGATCAGGGACATCACCAGCACTTTTGTTGTCCGGGTCACCGGCAACTCCATGGAGGGCGCCGGCATCAGCGACGGCGACGAACTGATCGTCAACCGGGCGCTGGAGCCCAAGGACGGATCCGTGGTGATCGCCGTGCTGGACGGCGAGCTCACCGTCAAACGCCTGCGCATCACGGCCACCGGGATCGTCCTGCAGGCAGAAAATCCCCGGTACCAGGACATCAAGGTGTCCGCGCTTTCCGAACTCACCATCTGGGGCGTCGCCACCAGGTGCCTGCACCACGTGTGAGGCCCGCCGTGGCTAAACCTGCCCTGATGCGCCACATGCCGCAGATCGCCCACGTGGACGTCAACTGCTTCTACGCTTCCGCGGAACGGGCCTTCGACCCCTCACTCGAGGGCCGCCCGCTGGTGGTCCTGTCCAATAACGACGGCTGCGCCGTCACCCGTTCCCCCGAGGCGAAGGCGCTCGGCATCACCACCGGCGAACCCTGGTTCAAGCTCGCGCCGCGGGCCAAGGAGTGGGGCCTCGTGGCGAAGTCCAGCAACTACGAACTGTACGGCGACATCAGCGCCCGGGTCATGGAACTGCTCGGCAGGTACTCCGCCTGGCTGGAGGTCTACAGCATCGACGAAGCATTCCTGGGGGTCAAAGGGGATGCCGGCCAGCTACTCCCCCTCGGACGGACCATCAAGGACGCCGTCCGCCGGCACGTGGGTGTCCCGGTGTGCGTGGGCATCGCACCCACCAAGACGCTCGCCAAGCTCTGCAACAAGTGGGCCAAGAACAACCCGGCCTTTGCCGGGGTCTGTTTATGGGAGGCTGTCCCGCACGACGTGCGGGACAGCCTCCTGGCCCGGCTGCCCGTTGATGAGATCTGGGGCATCGCCGGAAGGCTGACCAAGCGGCTCAACGCCCTGGGGATCTTCACCGTCCAGGACCTGATCCGCGCCGATCCGGTGATGATCCGGGACAAGTTTTCGGTGGTGCTGATGCGAACCGTCCTCGAGTTGCGGGGCACCCCGTGCATTCCCATGGAGGAGGAGCGCATCGGCCGGGATCAGCTGATCTTCTCGCGATCATTTGCCACGCCGGTAGCCAGCGCCGACGGCCTGCGTCAGGTACTGAGCATTTACGGGCAGCAGGCGAGCGCCAGGCTGTCCAAGCACGGCCTGCAGGCGAAAGTACTCACGGCGTTTGCCGCCACGTCACCCTTCCGCCAGCAGGAGCAGGCCCACCCGTCCGTGTGCGTTTCCCTGCCGATGCCGACGGCGGACCCGCTGCTGCTGACCAGGGCGGCATATGCCCTGCTCCCCCACATCCGGGACGGCCTCAAGTATGCGAAGGCGGGGATCATGCTGACCGACCTGCGGCCCAGCGGCAACCAGCCACCGCTGGAACCGTTCGAAAACCCACATGAGGAACGCGGCATCGGCCCGCTGCTGGAGGATGTCAGCCGGCGCTTCGGCCGCGGGGCCATCGGCCTGGGACATGCGGGCATCAAGTCCGGCCTCGACTGGACCATGAAACGTGATATGCGCTCACCGCGGTACACCACCCATTGGGACGAACTCCCGATGGTCAAGGCCGCATGACGGGCTTCCGGCACAGAAATACAAACCAAGTTGTTCAGCATGCTAGCCAGTAGACAGTATAGTGAACAGATGACTTCTCCCAAGACTGTGGCCATCGCCGTCCCGCTCGAAGCAGAGCTCGTGGACCAGATCCGTGCCGTCGATCCGTCCATCACTGTCCTTTACGAGCCCAGCCTCCTCCCGCCGGAGCGCTTCCCGGCAGACCACGCCGGCGATCCCGCTTTCCAGCGCACGCCCGAGCAGGAAGAACGCTACTGGGCCATGCTCGGCAGGGCCGAAGTGCTCTACGGCTTCCCCAATGAGAGTCCTGCGGGCCTGGCCCGCATCGCCCGGGACAATCCAGCACTGGAATGGATCCATGCCATGGCGGCGGGGGCAGGCGGAGCGGTCAAGGCATCCGGGCTCGGCCAGGACGTCCTCCAGAAATTCCGGATCACCACGTCTGCCGGAGTACACGCGCTTCCCCTCGCCGAATTTGCGGCGATGGGAATCCTGAACGGCTTCAAACGCAGCGCCGAGCTGGCCCAGGACCAGGCCGCCAAAGCCTGGCCCGGGCTGCGGGTACCCACCCGCCTGGTCAACGGCTCGAACCTGGTGATCAGCGGCCTGGGCGAAATCGGGCTGGAAACGGCCCGGATCGCCAGGGCGCTGGGCATGAACGTCAGCGGCACCAAGCGGACCGTCGAGCCCATAGGGGGCATCCACCAGGTGGTGGACAACGCCGGCCTGCCCGGGCTCCTGGCCACGGCAGACGCCGTCGTCAATACCCTGCCCGGAACCGAATATACGGAGAAACTCTTTAACCGGGAACTGTTCGCGGCCATGAAGCCCGGCACCACCTTCGTCAACGTTGGCCGGGGCACGGTGGTGGATGAGGATGCGCTGCTGGAGGCGCTGGAGGGCGGCCAGGTGGCCTACGCCTGCCTGGATGTCTTCGCCGTGGAGCCGCTGCCCCAGGACAGCCCCCTCTGGAGCCACCCCAGGGTTATGGTTTCGCCCCATACGTCAGCCCTCAGCGCCGCCGAAAACCGCCTGATCACCGAGCGGTTCTGCAGCAACCTCCGCGCTTTCCTCGACGGCGGCGATCTTCCCCATCTCGTGGACACCGTCCACTTCTACTAAGCCAGCACCGGGAGAACCAATGCGCATCGCCAGAATCAACACAGCATCCGGCGCCCGGCACGCGGTTGAGCGGGCCGGATCGTGGGACCACATCATCGACCCGTTCGAGGCGCCGGTCCGTTTCACCGGCGGCACCACCCCCGCTGGTGAGGCGGAGTTCCTCGCACCCGTGGCCCCGGCGGCAGTGGTGGGCATCGGCCACAACCTGACCCTCAACGATCACCCGCTGCCCATCCAGGCGTGGCATAAGTCCGTCCACACCGTGGCCGGACCTGGCGACCGGATCATCGCCGCACGCGGCCGCGGCACAGTGAACGTCGAAGGTGAACTCGCCGTGGTGATCGGCAAACAGGCAGCTGACCTGACCGCGGAGAACGCCCTGGACCACGTCCTGGGCTACACCTGCGTCAACGACGTCACCAACGTGGACCAGAACGCGGTGGACGAGCGGAACTTCCAGGGCAAGGCCGGCGTCAACTACACGCCCCTCGGACCGTGGATCGAGACTGCCCTTCCGAATCCCGAACGAGCCGGCATCGACGTCTACGTCAACGGTGTGGCCAAGGCCAACTCCGGAACGTTCAACCTGCCCTCCTCTGTGGTGGACTGCCTTGTCTACGTCACCTCATGGCTGACGCTTGAGCCTGGGGATGTGGTCATGACCGGCGCTCCCGGAACCGCGGTGCCCGTGGAGCCGGGCGACAGGGTGGACATTGTGGTGGAGGGCGTCGGTACGCTGACCAACGCGGTCGGCTGACGGGCGTTGTCCGCATTCACCGGGGCGCACCCCCGCCGGGGCCCTTATGATGGATAGCGTTCAGTTGACTGAACGGACACTGCAGTCAGGCCCGGCAACCTAAGGAGAATCATGGCCGATTCCCGCACCCCCGCTTCACCGGACAAGTCGGGAGCCGCCTCGCCGGCGCCCGCAGTCACCCGTGCAGCGGCCGTCCTGGATGCGCTGGCAGCTTCTGCAACGGGCCGGCTGACCCTTAGCGACCTTTCACGCGAGGTGGGGATTCCCAAGTCCTCCACGTCCAATCTCCTGCTCGCCCTCGAAGAAGCCCGGCTGATCACCCGGCAGGGAGCGGAATTCACCCTGGGCCGCAAGCTGGTGGAACTCGGCGCTGCCTACCTGGGCCGGATGGACGAGGTTCAGGAGTTCTACCGCTACTGCGAGCAGGCCTCCGTCCTCTCCGGGGAGACCGTCCGGATCGCCATGCTGGACGGAACCAACGTCATCTACCTCGCCCGCTACGAAGGCCACCCAGCAGTCCGCCTGACCTCCAACATCGGCGACAAGATGCCGGTATCCCTCTGTGCCGTGGGCAAGGCGCTGATCGCCCGGCTCAACGTCCATGACATCGAAGGCATGTTCCCTGATGACGCCGAACTGCCGATCCTTACGCCCAAGTCGCTGCGCACAGGGGCGGAACTGAAATCGCAGCTGCGCGAGATCCGCGAGCAGGGGTATGCCTTCGAGGACGAGGAAAGCACCACGGGCGTGGTGTGCCTGGCCGTGTCCGTTCCGACCCGCGGCGCCCACGGCCCCAGCCTGGGCCTGTCCGTCACGGCGCTAAAGGCCACCTACACCCCGGAGCAGGGCTCGCAGATGGTCAAGGAGCTCAAGGAGCTGGCCCACTCGCTGGGCAACCCCATGGGCTAGGCGCGGCAGCGGACTCCAAGCCGCAGCGGAACGCCGCTTCTCAACAAAACAAAAAACTGTTGCCAGTTGTTCAGCTTGCTGTATTGTGTTCAGCATAGTGATCGACACAATAGGTGTTGTCGCTATCCCACCAGGCCAACGGGGGCCTGGAGTGCATTAGAGGGAGTTCTTGTGACAACTCGTACTAAATCACCGCAGACTGATGCGGACGGCGCCGTCGTCGATCCGGAGCAGCTGCGAAGGGCAACTCTTGCCAGCTCCGTGGGTTCGGCCCTGGAGTACTACGACTTTTACATCTACGGCCTCGCATCGGCCCTGATCTTCGGCCCGCTGTTCTTCGCCCCGCTGGGCGAAAGCGGCGCCGTCATCGCCTCCTTCGCCACCTACGGCGTCGGCTTCGCGGCCCGGCCGTTCGGCGGCGTGGTCTTCGGGTACATCGGGGACCGCTTTGGCCGCAAAATGGTGCTGATCCTGACTATCGGCCTGATGGGCATGGCCAGTTTCGCCATCGGGCTCCTCCCCACCTTTGAGCAGGCGGGGATGCTCGGGGCGGTGCTGCTGGTTGCCCTGCGCATCCTCCAGGGCCTCGGTGCCGGAGCCGAGCAGGCAGGCGCCACAACGCTGATCTCCGAGGTGGCCCCGCGCCGCCGTCGCGGTTTCTTCGCCTCGCTGCCCTTCGTGGGCATCCAGCTGGGCACGCTCCTGGGCGCCGGAACCTTCGCCCTGATGGCCTTGGCGGACAAGGAAGTCCTGCAGGGCTGGCTCTGGCGCGTACCCTTCCTGGCCAGCGTCATCCTGATCATCATCGCCGTGTTCATCCGGCTCAAGCTCAAGGAGACCCCGGTCTTCCAGGAGCTCGAAAAGCACAAGGCCGTGGTCAAGAACCCGGTGGGCCAGATCTGGAAGCACTCCAAGAAGAACGTGCTGGTGGGCATCGGCCTGCGAATGGGCGAAAATGGAAACTCCTCGATCTACTCGGCGCTGCTGGTCTCCTTCATCAGCATGCCGGCCGGTGTCTTCGCCGGTGACAAGTTCATCGGCCCCACCGGTCTGCTGATCGCCGCCGGGTTCGCGGCGGTCCTGGTGGTCACCTTCGGTGCGCTGTCCGACCGCTTCGGGCGGGTTCCCGTCTACCGCTACGGCGCCCTTTTCCAGGCCGTCATCGCCCTCCCGGCCTTCTACCTGGTCACACTGGGCAACGTCACCCTGGTCTGGGTGGTCATGGTGGTGGGCATCGCCCTCGGCGTCCAGTCCATGCTCGGCCCGCAGTGCGCGCTGCTGCCGGAACTCTTCGGCTCCCAGCACCGCTTCACCGGCGTCGCCCTCAGCCGCGAAATCTCCGCGGTGCTGGCCGGCGGCTTTGCACCCATGATCGGTGTGGCACTGCTCGCCGCTACCGGCCACTCCTGGCTGGTTCCCGCGATCTACTCCCTGGTGCTGGCGTCAATCTCGTTCGCCACCACCTTCTTCACCCCCGAAACGAACGGCCGCGACCTGCTGGTCGTGGAAGACGCCAAATGACGCACGGTTCCATCGGCTTCGTGGGGCTCGGCCTCATGGGCGCCCCGATGGCCGCCAACCTGCTCGGTGCGGGGTGGCAGGTCAAGGGGTGGAACCGCTCCCCCGCAGCTGTCCGGGACCTTGAAGTCCTGGGCGGGTCCGGCGTCGGCAACGTCGCCGACCTGCGCGACGAGCCCGTCATCATCTTCATGCTCCCCGACCTTCCCTTCATCGAAGAGTCCGCGGCCGGCCTCCTGGCGGCATGGCGGACGGCGCCGCCCGCGCCGGGGACGCTCGTGGTGGTCATGAGCAGCGTGTCACCCGTGGGGGTGCAGGCGTTCGGCCTCGCGGTGGCTGAAGCGAGCGCCGGGAACGCCTCGGTGCTCGATGCACCGGTCAGCGGCGGCACGGATGGCGCGTGCCGGGGAACCCTGGCCATCATGGCAGGCGGCTCCGAGGCGGACTTCGAACGTGCGCTGCCGGTCCTGGAGGCCATGGGCGCGGCGGTCCGGCGGCTGGGCGGGCTGGGTGCCGGTTCACTCGCCAAGGCATGCAACCAGCTGGTGGTGGGAACCACGACGGCGGCACTCGCCGAAGCCGCGGAGCTGGCCGAACGCTCGGGCCTGGACGTTCACGCCCTTTTTGAGGTGCTGTCCGGCGGCTTGGCGGGCAGCCGGGTGCTGGACCAGGTGGGACCACGGCTCGCGGCCAAGGATTACACGCCCACAGGGCCGGCCAAGTTCATGCGCAAGGACCTGTCCTTCGTGCTGGACAGTGCACGCAGCGCGGGTACGGCCGCACCCACGGCGGCCGCCGGATTCGAGCTGTACACCCAGCTGGTGGCGCAGGGCCTGGGAGACCAGGACCTTGCGGTGGTGCGGCAGGCCGTCGCCAACCTCAGCGCCGCCGGCGCCGGGGAGGCCCGGGAATGAGCCAGCTGTTTGACCTGACCGGACGCACCGCCCTGGTCACAGGCTCCAGCCGCGGCATCGGGAATGCCCTCGCCAGGGCGCTGGCGGAAGCCGGCGCCACCGTGGTCCTGAACGGGATCAACGCGGAACGGCTCGCAGCGGCCGAGGCGTCGATGGCAGCGGATTTCGCCCCGGGCCGGATCCGCAGCTGCACATTCGACGTCACCCGGGACAGAGACGCTGCCCAAGGCGTTGCCTGGGTGGAGGAGAACGTTGGCCCCCTGGAAATCCTGGTCAACAACGCTGGAATCCAGCACCGCGTGGCCATGCTGGACCTCGACGTCAGGGACTGGGAACGGGTCATCAGCACCGACCTGACCAGCGCTTTCCTGGTGGGCCGCGCCGCAGCCCGCGTGATGGTCCCCCGGGGCCGCGGCAAGATCATCAACATCTGCTCCGTCCAGACGGACCTGGCCCGGCCCACCATCGCGCCCTACGTCGCCGCGAAGGGCGGGCTGCGGAACCTGACCCGTGCCATGACGGCGGAGTGGGCTTCATCAGGGCTGCAAATCAACGCCATCGCTCCCGGCTACATCCATACGGAGATGACGCAGAACCTGGTGGACGACGAGCAGTTCAACTCCTGGATCCTGGGCAGGACACCGGCCCGGCGCTGGGGAACCGCCAGCGACCTGGCCGGCCCTGCCGTCTGGCTGGCGTCGGACGGTTCGGCCTTCGTCAACGGGCAAACCATCTTCATCGATGGCGGCATGACGGTGGTGGTTTAACGGGAACCTGCACCCGGATTTCCGGGCGCGGGGAAGACGCCGTGCGACCTTCCGTGACGCTGCACGACGCCGCGTTGCGGCTGCGCGTCGTCCCGTTAACGCCTGCTACGGGAATCATTGTGGCCCCGCTGGGCGCTCCGTAATCTCGTCTCAGCACCCGCCCCAGCAAAGGAATCCCCATGGCAGACCCCCAAGACACCAGTCCGCAGAACCCCGGAAACTCCACCCGCATCGTCGCCGGCCAGGCCGCCCCCAAGCGCCCCCTGGGCCTGAAAATCGGCATCGCCGCCGCCATCCTCGCCCTCGTGGGAGGCGGCGCCGCCGTCGCCTCCGCCGTCAACGCAAACAACACCGCCACGGCACCCGCCGCCGAAGCGGCCCCCGCCGGGAACCCGGCCGCGGAACTTAAGCTCGGCTACTTCGGCAACGTCACCCACGCACCCGCACTGGTGGGCGTCAGCAAAGGCTTCATCAAGGGCGAGCTGGGCGACACCAAGCTCAGCACCCAGGTCTTCAACGCCGGTCCCGCCGCCATTGAGGCTCTCAACGCCGGAGCCATCGACGCCACCTACATCGGCCCCAACCCGGCGATCAACTCGTTCGTGAAGAGCCAGGGCGAATCCATCAACATCATTGCCGGCGCCGCCGCAGGTGGAGCGCAGCTCGTGGTGAAGCCGGAGATCAACTCCGCCGCGGACCTCAAGGGCAAGACCCTCGCCTCCCCGCAGCTCGGCGGCACCCAGGACGTAGCCCTCCGCGCCTGGCTGACAGCGCAGGGCTACAAGACCAACGTGGACGGCAGCGGCGACGTCGCCATCAACCCCACCGAGAACGCCCAGACCCTGAAATTGTTCCAGGACGGCAAGCTCGACGGCGCGTGGCTGCCCGAGCCCTGGGCCTCCCGTCTGGTGCTGACCGCCGGCGCTAAGGTGCTGGTGGACGAGAAGGACCTGTGGGACGGTTCGCTGTCCGGCAAACCCGGCGAATTCCCCACCACCATCCTGGTCGTCAACCAGAAGTTCGCCGCAGACCACCCGGACACCGTCAAGGCACTCCTTAAGGGCCATGCCAAGTCCGTTGAATGGCTGAACGGTGCCGCCACGGAGGAGAAGGCCACCGTCATCAACGCAGCACTCAAGGAAGCGGCCGGCGCCGAGCTCAAAGCCGATGTCATCGACCGGTCCCTCAAGAACATCGTATTCACGGTGGATCCGCTGGCCGGCACGTACCAGAAGCTGCTGGCCGACGGCGTCACGGCCGGAACCACCAAGCAGGCCGACATCAACGGCATCTTCGACCTGCGGGCCCTCAACGAGGTCACCGGCGAGAAGACCTCCGCCGCCAACCTCGGCAAGGAATAGCCACCAACCACCGAAGGGCTCCCGCCCGGCAGGAACGGCACCAGCCGTCCGGCCGGGCGGGCGCTTTTAACTTGTGGAAATCCTGCGCTTACCCGCCGGAACCGGGCGCCCGGCCGCCCCTAAGCTGGAGAGGATTCATCGGCAGGCGGCACAGGGGACGTTGGGTGGACGGTTCAGGCAGGGACGACGGCACTGGGCCGCGGGCGTCCGACGGCGGCCCGTTGCCAGGGGTGCGCCGGTCACCGAGCGGGAGGATCCCGCAGTGGGCCATCGACGAGGCGTTCGGCCGGCAGGCACAGCAGGCTCCCTGGCGTGCACCGGGGCCGGCGCACCCAGGACGCCCGGCGTTCGGCCGTGCGCGCCGGCCGTACCGGTCCCGGAAGCGGACACTGCGCCTGCTGCCCGCGCTGGGCGTGGCGCTGGTCATCTGCCTGTACTTCACGCCGTCGTTCCTTAACCGCGTTGTCCTTCCCTTCGCGGCACCGTACCTGCCCGAGGCAACGGTTCCGCCGCCCGGGTACGAGGCCGCGTCCTCACCCCTGGGGACTCCCCCGGCCAGCACCGGCTCCACGGCTTTCGTCCTGCAGGAGTCGCCCGATCCCGGCCAGCGGTTCGCCGCCTACGATCCATGCCGTCCGGTCCACTACGTGGTGCGGCCGGACTTCGCAGTGCCGGGTGGCGACGCCCTGATCAGGGAGGCAGTAGCCGCGACCTCGGCGGCCACCGGCCTGCAGTTCGTTTACGACGGCACCTCCACCGAAGCGCCCGCCGATGAACGGAAGGCCTTCCAGCCTGACCGCTACGGCAAGCGATGGGCGCCGGTGCTGATCGCCTGGTCCACCCCGCAGGAGTCCCCGGGCCTTGCCGGCGACATCGCAGGCGACGGCGGCAGCACGTTTATCCAGGCACCCGGCCAGCCGATGGTCCTCGCCGCCGGCCAGATCCGGCTGGACGCACCCGATCTCGCTGGCATCCTGGCCGGCCGCCCGGACGGAACGGACCAGATGCGGGCCATCATCATGCACGAACTCGGTCATGTTGTGGGCCTGGACCACGTCAACGATCCTGGCCAGCTGATGCACGCAGACAACATGGGCGTGGTGGATTTTGCCGCCGGAACCGCGCCGGCCTGGCCCTCCTGGGCAGCGGGCCGTGTGTTCCCCAGCTCTGACCGCCGGCGCGCCAGGGCCCGCCCGGGCCCGCCCGGGGCCGCGGATAGGGTATGCAAACCTGCGTAGCCGGGGGACGGCTGGCGGTGTTTTACTTTCCCCATGACTGAGTTGCTGAAGCAGCACCCCAACGAGCCGCATGACGACAGCATTGCAGCGCGCCTGAACTGGCTGCGCGCGGGTGTCCTTGGAGCCAATGACGGCATCGTGTCCGTGGCCGCAACGGTGGTGGGCGTCGCGGGTGTGACCAACGATGTCACCCCCATCCTGGTGGCCGGCGCGGCCGCCGTGGTGGGTGGCGCCGTCTCCATGGCGCTGGGCGAGTATGTGTCCGTCAGCAGCCAAAGCGACAGCCAACGGGCCCTGATAGAGAAGGAACGCCAGGAACTCCACGACGATCCCGACGGCGAACTGGAGGAGCTTGCCGCCATCTACCAGGCGAAGGGACTCACGGAAACAACCGCCCGGACGGTGGCCCTCGAGCTCACGGAGCACGATGCGCTGGGCGCGCACCTCGAGGCCGAACTGAAGATTGATGAGGCCAGCGTCGCCAGTGCCTGGCATGCTGCGTTTGCCTCGGCCATCGCCTTCACCGTCGGCGCGGTACTGCCGCTGCTGGCGATCCTGCTGCCACCGGCCGAAATCCGGATCCCCCTCACCTTTGTGGCCGTTGTGATCGCTTTGGCGGTTACCGGCACTGTCAGCGCCAGGATCGGCGGCAGCTCGAAGCGGAAAGCCACTTTGCGCCTGGTCATCGGCGGCGCCCTTGCCATGGCTTTCACCTATGGTGTTGGCCTGCTGCTGGGGACCACGGGGATAGCCTGAGTCCAGCACGCCTGATCCGGCGTTCCCGCCCCGTCCAAAGGAGCATTGCATGATGGAAATCGGCGGCCTTCCGGCCCACATCCTCCTGGTCCACGGAGTGGTTGTCCTTGCCCCGCTGGCAGGGTTGATGGCGGTGGTCTTTGCACTCTGGCGCCGGAGCAGGGCCTACCTGGCCTGGCCCCTCGGCGTCCTCGCCGTTGTGCTGGTACCGCTGTCCGTCCTCACCGCGGAAGCCGGCGAGCAGCTGGAAAAGGCGAAACCCGCATCGGACCTGATCAGGGAGCACGCCGAGCAGGGCAGCTTCTTCCGGTTCGTGACGGTGGTTTTCCTGCTGGTGGCGGCCGCGCAGATTCTGGCCGCGTTCCCCTCCGCCGTGAGCCGCTGGCAAGCACTCCGCGGAGCCGGGCGCCTGCTCGCGGCCCGCTGGCTTGTTCCCGCCACATCAGTCCTCGCAGTGCTTGCGGGGCTGTTCCTGATCTACGAGGCCGTGGTGACGGGCCATTCCGGTTCGGCGTCGGTCTGGAGCGGTGTCTAACCCAATAGCGCAGCGGGGCGGTGGTCGCCGCCGCGCATCCGCACCGCCACGACGATCCCGGACACCGCGGTGAGTCCGGCGACAGCGGCGACAGCCGCCGGAATTCCGTACAGGTCCGCGATGAGCCCGGCGAGCAGCGCACCTGCGGCGAACCCGGCGTCGCGCCACAGCCGGTAGATTCCGACGGCGCGTGCCCGCCACGCAGGGTGGGCGACGTCTCCGATGCTGGCCAGCAGGGTGGGATACACCATGGCGGTGCCGAATCCCAGGATGACGGCGGCCACGAGCCATGCCTCGAAGGTGTTGCCTGCCGCGACCATCGCCAGGGCCGCGGCCTGGACCAGCATGCCCGCCGCGATGAGCCACTTGCGGCCCCAGCGGTCCGACGCGGCACCCGTCACGAACTGCGCGGCCCCCCAAACGGCGGGGTAGGCGGCCGCAATGATGCCGATTTGGCCCAGGCTGAGGCCGGCGCCGGCGAACAGGACGGGAAAGAGGCCCCAGGCAAGCCCGTCGTTGAGGTTGTTGACCAGGCCCGCCTGGCTGGCCGCCGAGAGGGAGCGGTCTTTGAAGCTGGTGAGGGTGAACACCTGCCCGGTAGTCAGGTGGGCACTGTGCCCGGCGCCGGCCGTGCCGCGGGAGCCGGGGGTTCCGGCGGCCTCTGCCATGGCATGATCGCGGGTTTCCCGGACGGCCAGGACCGTCAGGCCCAGCCCCAAGGCGATATAGGCGGCCCCGAGCAGGAACGGTGCCGGCCGGAGTCCGTAGTTGGTGGCGAGGTAGCCGGTGGCCAGTGCCGTGGCGGCGACGCCGAGGTATCCGGCTGCTTCGTTAAGGCCCATGGCCAAGCCGCGTTGCCGGGGGCCTACGAGGTCCATTTTCATGATGACGGCGGTGGACCAGGTGAGGCCCTGGCTGATGCCGAGGAGCACGTTGGCGGCCACGATCCACCCCCAGGACGGGGCAAGGATCAGTAAGGCCGGCACGGGAACCGCGGCGAGCCAGCCGGCGATCAGCACAGGTTTGCGGCCGTACCTGTCGGAGAGTGTCCCGGCGAAGTAGTTCATCGCAGCCTTGGACAGTCCGAACGCGAGGATGTATGTCAGCGCGCCGGTGTAGAGGTCCAGGTGGAAGGCCTCTGTGGCCAGAAGGGGAAGGACGGTGCGTTCCTGGCCCAGGGTGCCGCCCACCAGCGCATTGACGGCAACCAGGAACATGAACTGGGCCAGGTTCTGCCGAAGGCCCAGCTCCGGGGGCCGCGTCGCTGCAGGGTTTTCGTGACGTGTGCTGCCGGGCATGCGGGGACTCCGTTCGGGTGGCATGAAGGAGCCCGGGCGCACTTTGGGGGAAGCGCACCCGGGCGTGCGCGCGCCCGTTCGGGGAAACGTGCGCGGGCTGGGCCCGGGCGGGAGGGGGGTCCTGTCCGGGCGGTCTGTGGGGTTTAGTGTGCTGCGGTGGCGGGCTGGGACTGCTTCCACATGGCCCAGGCGGCGTAGCTGCCGTCGAGTTCGACGACGTCGTATCCGGCGCGGCGCAGGGCGCTGGCGGCAACGGAGTTGCGGACGCCGGACTGGCAGTAGGTCACGATGGTGCCGTTGGCGGGAAGTTCGTCCAAGTGCCACATCACGCGGCCGCCGCTGAGCTGGTGGGAGCCCGGGATGTGGCCGGCCGTGTGCTCGGTCTTGTTACGGACGTCCAGGACCATGGCTGCGTCGAAGCCGTCCAGTTGTTCGGGCTGGATGAGCTCTGGGGTGGAGGTGGGCAGTCCCTCGATGCCGGTGACGTAACCGGCCACGTTGTCGATGCCCACGCGGACCAGGTGGTCCCACAGGTCCTGCGCCTGGTCCTGGTCCTTGGCCAGCAGCACCAGCGGGTTCTTGTCCGTCTCCGGGTTCACCACCCATGCGCCGTAGCTGGCCACGGACTTGCCGGCCGGAACGTTCAGGGACCGGGCCACTGTGCCCTGGTGGACTTCGTCGTTGGAGCGGGTGTCGATGAAGGTCAGGGTGTCCTCTGCGAGGGCCTTGGCGACGTCGGCGGTGTCCAGTTCCTGCAGCGGGGTGCGTTCGCCCATGACGGCCGGGCCTACGCGGTTTTCGCGCTTCATCCGGCCGAAGTAGGCGTGGGCGTCCGGCTGGCCGTCCAGGAGTTCGTCGATGAAGCCCTGCTCGTCGTCGGCCGCGAGGTAGGGGCCCCACCAGGCGTAGAGGCGTTCGTAGCCCACTGTGGAGGAAGGGATGGCACCCAGGGCCTTGCCGCAGGCGCTGCCGGCGCCGTGGGCGGGGTGGACCTGGACGTAGTCGGGCAGGGTGAGGAACTTGTCTCGCAGGCTGGCGAACAGCTGCTTGGCGCCTTCGAAGCGGGTGTCGATGCCACCGGCTGCTTCGTCCAGCAGGTCGGGCCGGCCCAGGTCGCCGGAGAAGACGAAGTCTCCGGAGAGCAGGTAGCCGGGCTGGTCGCTGAAGGCGCCGTCGGTGACCAGGAAGGACAGGTGCTCCGGGGTGTGCCCTGGGGTGTGGACTGCCTTGATGTTGATGTTGCCCAGGGTGATGGTGTCGCCGTCGTAGAGCCGCTCGCCCTCGAACTGGTACTGCCAGTCGGGTCCGCCTTCGCCGGAAACGTAGATCTTCGCTCCGGTGGCGGCGGCAAGTTCGCGGGTGCCGGAGAGGTAGTCGGCATGGATGTGGGTCTCGGTGACGGCCACGATCTTCATGCCGTTCTTGGCGGCGAGCTCCTGGTACACGGCGATGTCGCGGCGTCCGTCCACCACGATGGCTTCGCCCTTGGCCTGGCAGCCGATGACGTAGCTGGCTTGTGCGAGGTCTTCGTCGTAAATGCGCTCGATAAGCATCTGGTGCTCTCCTTCAGTTGAAAGGGGATTGGGAGGTTGTTCTGGATCCAGTATAGATACCCCTGGGGGTATCCAGCAAGTGCACTGGGGCCTATTCATTTGCCCTGTGGAAGAGCCTTGGCAGCAGGCGCAGGAGGCCTGGTGCGGTGCGGTTTTTTTGGCTGGTGCGGTATCAGGCGTGCTGGTGGCCGGCCTCGGCACGGAGCTTGTCCATGTCCAGGTTCTTCACGGCCTGGATGACTTCCTCCAGGCCGGTGGCATTGAGGGCGCCGGGCTGGGAGAAGACCAGGGTCTTGCCCTTGAAGGCCATCAGCGTGGGGATGGAGGTGATGTTCGCCGCGGCCGCCTTTCGTGTAAGCGTTTGGTTGCGGTGGGTTTGCCGGCGCCGCTACGGGGCAGGGCCTAGGTGGTGGGGAGTCCGGCGCGGGTCCAGGCGGTCATGCCGCCGGCCATGGTGTCCGCCTTGTAGCCAACGCCATTGAGGGCATCGGCCACGGCGGCGCTGCGGTTGCCGCTGCGGCAGACGGCAATCACGGGCACGGCGGGGTCGAGCTCGCCCAGGCGTGCCTGGAGCTGGCCCATGGGGATGTGCAGGGCGCCGGGGATCATGCCTTCGGCGACTTCGAAGTCCTCGCGGACGTCGAGGATGCGGGCGGTGGAGCGGCGCTGTTCGGTTTCGTTGATGGTGATTTCAGCCATGGTGGTTCTCCTTTGAAATGGTGGGTGGCTAAAGCTGGTGTTGCTAGCGGACGGGTTCGCCGGCCTGGCGCCAGGCGGCCATGCCGCCCCGCACCGAATAGGCGTCGTACCCTTTGGCGGCGAGGAGCCGGGCTGCGGAGGCGGAGCGGACGCCGGAGGCGCAGACGGCGATCACCGGACGGGTCTTCTGGATGCCTGCGGTGCTGCCCTGCAGCCGGTCCAGGGGAACGTGCTTGGCCTGCGGCGCCCGGCCGGTCCGCCATTCCTGGGCGGACCTGACGTCGATGAGCGTGGCCCCGGAACCCAGGAGTTCCTTTGCCTGGGCCACGGAAATGGTTTTGTAGGGCTTGCTGAAGGCCTTCTTGAGGGAATCGAAGAGTCCCATGGTGTTCTCCTCTGGGGGGGGTGGGTCAGGCGGTGACCGTGCCGGCGGTGACCCACGCCGCGACGGCGAAGATGAGTACCGCGAATGAAATGCGGATGTGTTTGTCGTGCAGGTGGCGGGCGAACCGGGCGGCAACGATGGATCCCACGATTGCCGGGATGGCGAACGCCAGGGTGGTGGCCCAGTCGATGGTGAAGCCGGCGGCGTGGGCGCTGAACCCGGCAGCCGAGTTGACCACGATGATGGCCAGGGACGTTCCCACGGCCCGCTTCATGCGCAGGCCCAGGAAGATGGTCAGCGCGGGGGTGATGAGGAAGCCGCCGCCCACGCCCAGCAATCCGGTGAGGAACCCGACCAGCAGGCCCACTCCCACGGCCTTGGGGGCGCAGGACCGGAATGCCCGGTTCGGCCCGGTGCTGCAGGACCCCTCGCTTTCGCGGGGCTTGCTGAGCATCCGGATGCCCGCGGCCACCATGATGACGGCGAAAGCCAGCATCAGGATGTTCGGGTCCAGCAGCTTGCCCACGGCCGCGCCGGCCCAGGCTGCCGGGATGCCGGCGCCCCCCACCAGGGCGATCACGGGCCAGTTCAAGCCTTCCCGCAATCTGGGGAGCAGGGCTGCTAGCGAGGAGATTCCCACCACCAGCAGCGAGGTGGGAATGGCCTGGGCGGGGCTCATGCCCACGCCGTACACCAGGGCGGGAACAGCGATGATGGACCCGCCGCCGCCCACTACGCCCAGTACGACGCCGACGACGAGCCCCAGACCCAGGGCCGGGATCATGCTGCCGCGCCCTCTTCAGCCTGCTGCACGGGAAGCTGCAGGATGGCGCTTTCGCGGGTGGGCTCCTTGGCGGCCTTGTTCCACGGCATGGCAGACAGGGCCTTGCCCATGGCGCAGGTGTTGGTCGCGGCCGAGAACGTCAGCCCGGTGCCGATGGCGCCGGCCAGCATGCGGACCTTGGGGGAGACGAACTTGCCCCCGGCCAGGCCCAGCATCACCAGGGAGCCTGCGGCCAGGCGGACCTGGCGCTCCAGGTCCCAGCGGTCCTTGCCCTTGACCACGTCGCCGCCGGCGGCGGCGAAGCCGGGAACCCCGCCGGTGAGCACGTAGGCGGTGTCCAGGCCAACACTGGCCATGCGCTGGCGGGCCTGTTCGGCGCGGACGCCGGACTGGCAGACCAGGACAACGCGGGAGCCCAGCCGGGCGGCGAGTTCGTCGGTGTGCTCGGAGAGCAGGGGAAGCGGCACGTTGTAGGAGCCGCGGATGTGCATGGACTCGAATTCAGCGGCCGAGCGAACATCGATCACCACGAGGTCCTGGTGTTCCTTGATCCAGGACTGGAGGGCCTCAGGGGCGAGTGCGGTAACGGCTGTTGCTCTGGAAGGGGATGCCATGGGTGGCCTCTCGGAAGGGGTCGGGTGGATACCCCACCGAGTATTACAGATACCCCCGGGGGTAGTCAAAACACCCATGGGGGTATATGGTTGGGGCGAGATCCCCCACTATTGGAGACCCGTTATGGAACTGAACCCCACCGAACTCACGCCCGTGATCAACCGCCTCAAGCGCGCCCAGGGCCAGCTCGCCGCCGTCACCCGGATGCTTGAAGAGGGGCGCGACTGCAAGGACGTCGTCACCCAGCTTGCCGCCGTCTCCAAAGCCCTGGACCGTGCCGGTTTCGCCATCATCGCCACCGGCCTGGAGCAGTGCATCGTCCAGAAGGACGAGACCATGGACCGGAAAGAGCTTGAGAAGCTTTTCCTCTCCCTGGCATAGGCCGACAAACCCCGGCGCCCATCCGCGCAACCACAAGGAGCACCATGACGTACACACTGGCCACCACTGTTCCCCTTCCCTGGTCCGAGGCGCTGGAGCGCACCCGCGAAGCCCTTGCCGCGCAGGGGTTCGGGATCCTGACCGAAATCAACATCCGGTCCACCTTCGAAGCCAAGCTCGGCACGGAGGCTGCGGACGCCGTCGGGGATTACGTCATCCTGGGCGCCTGCAACCCGTCCCTCGCCAGCCGCGCCCTGGCGGCCGAGCCGGAGATGGGTGCCCTGCTGCCCTGCAACGTAGTGGTGCGCCGGAACAGCTCAGCGGGCTCCACCACGGTCGAAGCGATCGATCCGCAGACCATGGTGCAGCTCAGCAGCAGCCCCGCCGTTAGGGAAGTGGCAGACGACGCCGGCACGCGCCTCCGGGAAGCACTCAAAAACCTGGCGGCAGGCTGATCACTGGCCGCATGGAAAGGGCCTGTACCCCTCCGGGATTCAGGCCTCTGCCTGCAGACCCAAGAAGGGCTGGTGGGCAGGACCGGCCAGCGCGGCCGCATGGGGAAGCCCCAGCCCATCCGGCAGTGCAGGAGCGGCCGCGAGCGCAGGACGCCGCAGGTACCCCTCGAGTTCACCCGCGGTGAGGCCGGCCGTCCGGGCCAGCGCCGATGCGCTGACGCTGGAGGCCGAGGCGCCGTGGAGAGCCGCACACAGGTCCTCTTCGGCGGCATCCAGCTCCCATTGCAGCTGTTCCAGCTTGGCGGAGGCCAAGGCAACCGCCTTCATCCATCCGCCAGCCTCCGAGGGAGCGTCGAACGCCTCCATGGGATCAGCATTGAAACCATAGCTGTCGGGCAGCGGCAGCGCGACGACATCGGCCAGGTGATCCTGGTTCCGACTCTGTGGTTCTGCTACCGCTGTCATGTCGCCCTCGATTGCTCGTTTACCTAATTGCTAGTTTGCCTAGTATTTAGTACCTCTAGACAATTGTCCAGCCGAAATGGCAGATCAGCCCCTTGCTACCTCGTCCATGGCGCGGCGCATGCGGACCAGGAAGGCGAAAACCGTGCCAAGCTCGTCGCGGTCAAGGGATTCGATGAGGTCAGCCATGGGGCGTCGGGCATCGTCCAGCGCCTGGACTTCCACCGCCTCGCTCAGGCCGGTGCTCCGCAGGAGGGAGGCCCGGCGGTCCGAGGGGTGGGGCTCCCGCACCACAACGCCTCCTGCCACCAGCCGGTCGATCAATGCGGTAATCGAGGCGGAGCTCAGTCCCAGCAATGCCGATAACTCCGTGGGGCGCATGCCATCGCCGCGACGCGTTGCCTCCCGGACGTAGCGCAGCGCGAGTACGTCGGTGGCACCGCGGTCCATGATGGGGCGGGTGCGGCGGAGCATGGCGGTTTCCGCGGCGCGGTACTCGCCCAGTGCATCGAGGACGTCGGTTGCGCCGATCCGCCCCACCGATTCCCGGGTGTCGACACTTCCCAATCCAATTGAAGGAGTCATGCGCCTTCCTCGATAGCCTAGTAACACGCCTGCCAAGCTAAAGATACTAAAGCATTCACCCTGAAGTGTCGATGTGGGAGCCAGCCCGGGGTCAGCCCTCCGGCAGCGCGTTCATCTCGGCCCGCGTGGGCGGGTTGGCTCCGGGCCGGGAAACCGTGACAGCAGCGGCGCGGGCAGCATGGGCCAGCAGTTCCGCCAGGGCTTCCGCGGGCAGTTCGCGCAGGTCCTTGCGATTCTGCGCGCCGTCCAGGCCGCGGTCCACGAGTCCGGAGAGCAGTGCCGCCATGAAGGAGTCGCCGGCGCCCACGGTGTCCGCCACCTCAACGCGCGGCGCCGCAACTGCGGCCTCGCCGGCGGCGGTGACGCCCCACGGACCCTCGCCACCCCGGGTCACCACCACCATCGCGGGACCCTCGGAGCCGCCGATGGCCAGCCACTGGCGCGCGGAGTCCAGGACGTCCCGCCCCGGGTACAGCCAGGCAAGGTCCTCATCCGAGGCCTTCACCACGTCGGCGAGGGAGACGAACTTTTCCGTGTGGCGGCGCGCGTAATCCACGTCGGTGATGATGCTCGGCCGGCAGTTGGGGTCGAAGCTGATGGTGGCATGCGGGTGGGCGTATTCGACGGCGGCCAGCACCTCGGTGGCACCGGGCGCCAGCATCGTGGCGATCGATCCGGTGTGCAGCAGCGTGGTGCCCTGGATCATGAAGCCGAGCCGGTCCGCTATGCCGGGAAGCTCCCAGGCGAGGTCGAACGTATAGGTGGCGGCGCCGTCGTCGTCGATTAAGGCGGTGGCAACGCTGGTGGGCAACTCATCCGGGCCCAGCGGGAGCATCACGGAGCTGGCGCGGAGGT
The DNA here is from genome assembly GCF_050038305.1 of Pseudarthrobacter sp. 1G09. Lineage (NCBI taxonomy): Bacteria > Bacillati > Actinomycetota > Actinomycetes > Micrococcales > Micrococcaceae > Pseudarthrobacter > Pseudarthrobacter sp. 1G09. The sequence goes on along the minus strand of NZ_CP188306.1, from coordinate 374,333 downwards.
GCGCGGCCACGGAATCGCCGTAGGCGTCGCGGCCGTAGCGGCCGATGAACTGCACCGGGTGGTCCAGGCGGGCCAGGCCCACCGCAACGTTGAGCGGGCTGCCGCCCATGTGGGCCTCGATTCCCGAGGCGCGCTGGACAACGTCAACAAGGCCTTCGCCGATCACTGTGAGCATGGTCATACTCTGCCAGAGAAGCGGGCGGGGCCGAATTCCGTGTCAGCGCAGCAGTTCACACACCAGTTCGCGGCACGCCAGGTAGGCCGGGGCGGTGACGTCGATCAGCGCGAAGTGGCCCCCGGGGACGCTGACGAACTGTGCGGGCACCACCGATCCGCGGGCCGCTTCCACGTAGCTGGTGGACATTTCCGGCGGCACGTCCTGGTCGGCTTCGGCGTGGACGGCGTATACGGGCACGTCCAGCGGCAGCGCCGCCATGGGGCTGGCCAACCGGTGCCGGCCGGGGAATTCCGACGACGGCCCGCCCAGCAGGTTGGCCACGGCACCGTTGCTGAGGTTGAGGCGTTCGGCGCCGGCCAGGTCAAGGACACCGGACTGGCTGACCACGCCGGTGAGCCGGACTCCGCGCTTGCCCGGAAGGCTGTCCGCTTGTCCGGTGCCCAGCTCCGCCACTTTTCCCCGCCCGGCGGCCCAGACGGCCAGGTGGCCTCCTGCGGAATGGCCCAGGGCCACCACCTTCCCCAGGTCCAGGGCGTGGGGTTCAGCGAGCGCTGCCAGCTGATCGATGCCCGCCAGGATGTCATCGAACGTGCCGGGCCAGCCGCCTCCGTTTCCGGCGCGCCGGTACTCCAGGTTCCAGGCGGCGATCCCGTGTTCCGCCAGGTCCCTGGCCAGGGGCTCGCCTAGCTCGGCGCCGTACTGAGCACGCCAGTAACCGCCGTGGATCACCACCACGACGCCCTGGTGCCGGGTCCCCGCGGGGAGAGCGGGGAGGAACAGTTCGCCCCACTGGCTGGGATCCGGGCCGTACTGGTAGCGGTGGCGTTGAATCATCTGCCGAGACTACAGGGGGGCGCAGGACGACACGGGCGGTTTCCCGTTTAGCCGGGCACTTTCCTGGGCACCCTTAAAACCATGGAAGAACGTGAAGTGACCACCCGGAATTCCACCGTTGAGGAGTGGACGCAGGCCCTGGCCGAATCCACCGGCTCACCTGGCGGCGGCGCCGGGACCGGCGTCATGCTGGCCGTTGCCGCGTCGCTGGCCTCGATGGTGGCCGGCTACACCGAACCCGGCGCGGACCAGCAGCAAACCGTGGACAAGCTCAGGGACCGTGCCCGGACACTGCGAAGCGAGGCACTCCAGCTGGCCGACGAGGATTCGACGGCGTCCCGGGCCTTCGGTGCCGCTTTCCGGCTGGAACCCGGCGAAGAACGGGACAACGCCATCCGCGAGGCCTCCGTTGACGCGGCGCACGCCTCCGCGGTGCTCGGCGCCCGTGCGGTGCAGGCCATTGACGATCTCGCCTGGCTGGCGGAGCACGGCAACAAGGCACTGATTGCCGACGTCGTTGTCGCCTTCGGCGCCCTCCGCGCGGCCGTGGCGGGAGCCCGGACCAACGTCAGCTTCGACCTCGGAACGCTGCGCTCCACCGGGGCCACCCTTGAGCAGATCCGTGAACAGCAGCCGGAACTGTGGGCTTCCGTGGAGCGCCTCACCGGCGCGCTGGAGCGGATCGACGCACTGACGGAGCAAATTGATTCCCGCGCCGCTCCTACGGATAGCATCTGACGGGGTCTGCTGCCATAGGCAGCGGCCAACGGCAGCAGTCAAAGGCTCCGCCAGGACCTGCCGCCCAAGGGGCGACGAGATTGAGGACAGCGGTGTGGACGGAGTCCTAAAGGGATTTTTTGTGGTGGGCGTGGTCATGTTCGTCGGCTACGTGCTGGGTAAGACGAATGCGCTGGGCCCGCAGGGCACCAAGGTGCTTTCCAGCCTCACGTTCCTGGTGGGACTGCCCAGCCTGATGTTCTCGATGATCGCCACCCGGCACATCTCCGAAGTCCTCAGCGAAACGGGCCTGATCTCCGTGGTCACCGCTGCGGCCATGATGGCGGTGTTCGCCTTGGTGGGTGCAATCGCCCGCTGGGGAGTCCGCCGCACCACCATCGGCGCCCTGGCCACGGGCATCGTAAACTCCACCAACCTCGGCGTTCCGCTGTCGCAATACGTCATGGGAAGTGCCACCTATGTCACACCCATCATGCTGTTCCAGCTCGCCGTGATCACCCCGATCGCGCTGACCATCCTGGACCTGACCAACCCGGACGGAACCAAGCCGTCCCTGCGGCGCATCCTCGCCACGCCCTTCCGCAACCCCGTGACCGTGGCGGCCATCCTGGGCATCATCGTCAGCGCCGTCGGCATCGAAATTCCGGCCCTGATGCTGGATCCGCTTAAGCTGATCGCCCAGGTGACGGTTCCGCTGATGCTGATCATCTTCGGCATGTCCCTCCATGGCCTCTCACCCCGGGCCAGCAGCAGCGACAGCGCGCCCACGTTCCTGGCCGTCGTCCTGAAATCAGCCATCCAGCCCGCCCTCGCGTGGGTCCTGGCCAGATACGTCTTCCACCTGGACGACTTCAACACCTTCGTGGTGACCGCCTGCGCCATCCTGCCCACCGGCCAGAACGTGGTCCTCTACGCTGTGCGGTACCGCGTGGGCCAAAGCCTCGCGCAGACGACGGCGGTCATCACCTCGGCGCTCGCCGTTCCGCTACTGCTCGGGGCGGCCTGGCTGCTGAACTGAGTTCCCGGCGGCGGACTTGGGCGCGGGTATAACTGGGTACCTGGAGCACAAACAACGGAGGTTTTTCCATGGCACGGATTCTGGTGACCGGTTCAACGGACGGGCTGGGCCTGGCAACGGTGGAAACACTGGCCCGTGAAGGCCACCACGTGCTGGTCCATGCCCGGTCCGCCCGGCGCGTGCCGGCGGTGCAGCACCTGGTGGACCAGGGTGCGCTATGCCTGGTGGGCGACCTTTCGGACGACGCCGAGGTCCGCCAGCTCGCTGACGAGGCCAACCGCATCGGCGGGATCGACGCCGTGGTCCACAACGCCGGAGTCCTGGACGGTGCCGCGCTCCTGCCCGTCAATGTGGTGGCGCCGTACCTGCTCACCGCGCTGATCCGCGGGCCGCGCCGGCTGATCTACCTGAGCAGCGGCATGCACCGCGGCGGCAACACCCGGCTCGACGGCCTGGACTGGTCAGGCCGCTCCGCCACGGCGTCGTACTCCACCACCAAGCTGCACATCACGGCCTTCTCCGCCGCGCTGGCCCGCCTGGTGCCCGGCGCCACCAGCAACGCCGTGGACCCGGGCTGGGTGCCCACCCGGATGGGCGGACGCTCCGCCCCGGACGATCTTGAGCTCGGCCACCGCACACAGGAGTGGCTGGCCACCGGTGATGACCCGGACGCCCAGGGCAGCGGCGGCTACTGGTACCACCAGCGCCGGCAGAGCCCGCACCCGGCCGCGGAAGATCACGGTTTCCAGGACGCCCTGCTGGCCCGCCTGGCAGAGTACACCGGCGTCACGCTGGACGCGCTCCACTGAACATCGGTTGCTCCGTAAACGCCGTTCTGCCGCCTGAAAAGGGCGTCGGACCCACACCGGCAGGGTTCCTTGGCCGAGCTTGCGAGGCTAGGGTGCCGGTGGGGAGCAATCGAGGGGGTTAAGAGACGCGCAGGCGCCGTTCGACGTCGGCCGTTTCCGGATACGCCGCCTGGGTGCCCCTGCGCGTGGTGGCCAGGGCCGCAGCAACGGAGGCAAACGCTGAAGCGTCGGCGAGGGCATCGCCGGCCGCAAGCCGTACCGCCACGGCACCGGTGAAGGCGTCCCCGGCACCGGTGGTATCCACCGCGTCCACCCTGGTGGGCTTCACAAACGCCACGGACCGGTTGGCGGGGGCGTCGGAATCCAGCACCACGGACCCGTGCGCCCCGAGGGTCACCAGCACCTGCCGGATCCCCCGTTCGGCAAAGCGTTCGCGGACGGCATCCCACTGCGCCGCGTGGGCGTCGGCACCCGGGACGGAGGCCCCGGGCCCGAGGAACAGCGCGGCTTCATGCGCGTTCACCAGCAGGACATCCACCAACCCAGCCAGCGCTGCGGGGATGTGGGCGTACGGCGAGAGGTTCAGCAGGACCTTTGCGCCGGCGTCGTGCCCAGCCTGCGCTGCCGCCAGGACCGTGGGCATGGCAACTTCCAGGCAGAGGCTGACGACGGCGGCGCCGTCCAGGACGTCCGCGGCCTCCGCCACGTCCGCCGGGGACAGCGTGCCGTTGGCGCCTGCGGAGATGATGATGTTGTTTTCGCCGCCGGCATCGACGGCGATCACGGCGACACCGGTGGGCTCGCTGGAGGTCCGCACCTGCCCTACGTCCACGCCGGCACCGGCCACCGAGGCCAGCAGCATGTGCCCGTTGGGGTCATCCCCCACGGCACCCACGAGGCTGACGTGCCCGCCGAGGCGGCCGGCGGCGACGGCCTGGTTGGCGCTCTTGCCGCCGGGGTTCACGGCGAAGCCGTAGCCGTGCACCGTTTCGCCGGGCTGCGGGAGCCGTTCGCAGTAGATGGTGAGGTCCGCATTGAGGGACCCGACGACGACAATCCGGCCACCGCCCGCGGAACCTGCGGTCTCGGCTTCGGTGCTCATTCGGCCACCTCGGCCTCAACCGGCTTGGGGATCAGCATCGATGCAGCGAACGCGGCCACCGTCAGCCCCAGGCCGACCACCACCACGGTGAGGTAGGAGGCCGTGGCATCGCCAAGGGACGCGGTTGCCACCAGCACGGCGGGCAGGATGAGGAAACTCAGGCCCGCACCCAGGTTGAAGGCGCCGGCGTTCATGCCGGGCAGGAAGCCGGGGTTGCCGGCGGGCGAGAGGACAACGCCGAGTCCGTTGAGCATGATGTTGACCGTACCGGCGTACATGATGCCCAGCAAGACCGTGCCGGCAATCATCATCGGCAGGCTGTGCAGGCCCAGGAACCCGATGACGGCGAGCGCTGCGATGCTGCCGAGCAGGCCGATGCGCAGCACCTTGGTGTAGCCGAGGACCGGTGCGAGCTTGCCGCTGAGCGGGCCCACCACCCAGCCCAGCAGGGCATACGGGGTGAGGATGATCAGTGACATCTCGGTGGGGCCCACCCCGAAGCCGGGCTCCGCGGCCTGGACATAGGCGGGGACGATGCCGTTGATGACGGCGAAGATGCCGGTCATGGTCAGGGTGGTGGTAAGCAGCGGAGCCCAGGTGGCGCGCTGGCGCAGGTGCACGGTTTCCACCATGGGCTGCGCGGCGCGCTGTTCGGTGCGCCAGAAGGCAAGGAACGCGGCGGCGGACACGGCCACCAGCGCCAGGCTCAGGATGAGCGTGCCGGAGTTGAAGCCGCCCACCAGCTTGGAACCTTCGTTCAGGGCGGTGAGCAGGGCACCGACGGCCACCACGATAAAGAACACGCCCACCCAGTCCATCCGGGTACCTGCGGCAGGCTTGCTTTCGGCGGCCAGGAACACGATGAGGGCGGTGGCAGCGACGGCCAGGACCACCATCAGCCAGAAGATGCTGCGGAAGCCGAAGTGCTCGGCGAAGTAGCCGCCCACGAAGGAGTCCACGCCCGCCACGCCGCCGTTGACGGCGGTGATCAGGCCCATGAGCGTGCCGTACTTGCGGGGGTTGCTGACGGCGGAGCGCAGCATGATGAGGCACAGCGGCACGGTGGGTCCGCTGACGCCCTGGATGATCCGGCCCACGAAGAGCCAGGTGATGTCCGGGGCGAGGGCGGCGATGACGGAGCCCACGGCCATCATCACCATCATGCCGACAAGCACCTTCTTGCGGCCCACGATGTCGCTCAGCCGCGGCAGGAACAGGGAGAACAGGGCGGCGGCGGTGAACAACCAGGTCTGCGAGAGCCCGATGACGGCCTGGTCCGCCTTGAGCTCCTCGCCCATGGTCACCAGGGCGGGGCTGAGCATGGAGGCGTTGAGCTGGAACGCCACGCAGGCGGCCAGCAGCGCGGTCATGAGGGCTGCGATGTTGCCGCGGCCGGTCCTGGTGTCAGTGAGGGTGGCGGCCATTTACTTGACCCCTCCGGCGGTGAGCTGGGCACTGGCCGGACGGACGACGTCGGACGCGGCGCCTTTGTTGTCCAGGCCGCCGGCGCCGGGCTCGCCGATGCGGACCAGCGCGTCGGTGACGAGGTCCCAGAACCGTGCGTGGTCCAGGTCCACGGCAACACTGGTGTGGCAGTCGGCGGGGGCCGGGGCGCGGAAATCGGCCACGGTCATGCCGAGGGTGAGGGTGCCCTGCAGTTCGATGTTGACCGGCACCTTGCGGGTGCTGACGATGCTGGGGTCGATGACGTAGGCGACAGCGCAGGGATCGTGGACGGGCGGGTAGTCGAAGCCCTGGGCGTCCTTGTACGTGTGGGCGAAGAAGTCCATGAGCTCGGTGACGAACTTCGCCGGCCCGGTGCCGATGGCGGCGATCTTCTCCACCACGTCCGGGGTGGCCAGCGCCTGGTGGGTGAGGTCCAGGCCCACCATCACCACGGGCCACTTCTCGTTGAAGACGATGTGCGCGGCCTCGGGGTCGATGATGATGTTGAATTCGGCCACGGCGCTCCAGTTGCCCACGTGATAGCCGCCGCCCATGAGGACCACTTCCTTGACGCGTTCCACGATGCGGGGTTCCTTGCGGGCGGCCAGGGCAATGTTGGTCAGGCCGGCGGTGGGGACCAGGGTGACGGTGCCGGGTTCGTGCGCCATCACGGTGTCAATGATGAGGTCGACGGCGTGGCGCGGGTCCAGCTCGATGGTGGACTCGGGCAGGGCGGGGCCGTCCATGCCGGACTCGCCGTGGATGTCCGGTGCGGTCTCGATGCTGCGGACCAGCGGGCGGTCGCAGCCGGCAGCGAAGGGAACGCCGGTGATGCCGGCGATGGTGCCCACGGCGAGCGCGTTGCGGGTGACTTTTTCGAGGGTCTGGTTGCCCACCACCGTAGTGACGGCCAGCAGGTCGATGTTGGGGTTGCCGTGTGCGAGCAGCAACGCCACAGCGTCGTCATGCCCTGGGTCGCAGTCCAGGATGATTTTCCTGCGCTCGGTGCCCTGGACCGGCTCAGGGTTCTGGAAGGTGGGTTCCATGGTGTTCTCCACGTCATTGGGGCCCGTGCCAGTTGCCTGGCGTCCGGGGAGTTGTAGCGTTCAGGAGTGATCATGGCAGCAGAATGTGGCCTACGTCAAACGCTTAACGTTGACGCAGGTCAAGCGCTTGACGTTCTGCGGTGCTTGGCGTCGTATTTTTATGACACGTCCGGGCTAAATCCGATGCAGCCACCCGCCGGCCAGACTAAAGGTTGAGCGCATGAGTGCACCAAAAGTGCAGTATGATGCACTCATGGATTCAAATACCTCTGCCCTCGCCGCCGCCATTGGAGGCCGGGTCCGGCTGGAGCGGCAGGCGCGCGGCTGGACCCTTGACCGGCTGGCCGACGCCGCCGGGGTCAGTCGCCGCATGCTGGTCAATGTGGAGCAGGGTGCAGCGAATCCCAGCGTGGGCACGCTGCTGCGGATCAGCGACGCACTGGGCATCGGCCTGCCGGCCCTCGTGGACTCCCCGCAGCCCAAACAGGTGACAGTGACCCCCAGCGGCGAGGGTGCAGCCCTTTGGACGTCCGCCGGCGGCGGCCGCGGCGTGCTGGTTGCCGGCACGGAATCGCCGGACGTGGTGGAGCTGTGGGACTGGACCATGGTTTCAGGGGACCGCCTGGACAGCGAGGCGCATGCAGCAGGGACCAAGGAACTGCTGCAGGTCCGCACGGGAACGCTCACCGTGGCGGTCGGGGACGAGGAGCACGTCCTCACGGGCGGGGACGCCATCTCCTTCCCCGGCGATGTGGCCCACTCCTACGCCAACCGCGGCCATGCGCCCGCGGTGTTTTCCATGGCCGTTTTCGAGCCCGGCGTGGGCTCCTCACCCCACCAGGAGGGCCCCGATGCGTGAGCTGAAAGCTCCGGTGCCGCCGTGGGGGCTGGCCGTCACCGCCATCCTGTCCGTCCAGCTGGGTTCGGCGCTGTCCGTAAACCTCATCGACACCGTGGGTCCGGCCGGAACCGCCTGGCTGCGCCTCAGCATGGGCGCCGTCATCCTCCTCATCATCGGCCGGCCGCCGCTGCGGTCCATCCGTCGCCGGGACGTGCTGCCGCTGCTGGGCCTCGGCATCACCACAGGCGTCATGACCATCGGGTTCCTGGCCGCCGTGGAGCACATCCCGCTGGGGACCGCCGTCGCCATCGAATTCCTGGGCCCGCTGACCGTGGCCGCCGTGCGAAGCCACAACCGCAAGGCCCTGGCCTGGCCCGCGTTGGCGCTGGCCGGCGTCGTGCTGCTCACCCAGCCGTGGCAGGGTGACTTCAACTTCACCGGAGTCGCCTGGGCCGCGATGGCCGCGTGCGGCTGGGGCGTGTACATCCTGCTGACGCAGCGTTTGGGTGATCGCTTTACCGGCATCGGATCGCTCACCATCACAGTGCCGATCGCCGCGCTGGCGGCTGCCGCCGTCGGGATTCCCCAGGCCGCCGGGCACCTGACCCTCGACGTCCTCGCGGCTGCCGCCGGCCTGGCCATCCTGCTGCCGGTACTGCCGTTCGCGCTGGAAATGCTGGCCCTGCGCCGGATGACTCCCGCCGCGTTCGGGACGCTGATGGCCCTCGAACCGGCCGTCGGCGTGCTGTTGGGGCTGCTCATCCTGCACCAGCAGCCTTCAGCCGTCCAGGTTGTTGGCATTGTGCTGGTGGTCCTGGCCGGAGCCGCTGCCCAGCGCGGCGGGCGCCGCCTGCGCAAGGAGGAACAGGCCAGCCCGGCGGACCTGGACTTCGTAGGCTGAGGCCTCCGGGCTGTGACTTCGCGGGCCGCCTACTACGATCAACATATGGAATCCGCGGAACAGAGGCAGCAGCACGCGCGCCCACGGCGGATCACGGCAGCCATGGTCGCCGCCCGGGCAGGCGTTTCGACGGCGACAGTATCCCTGGTGGCCAACGGCAAGACGGCGGGCCGCGTCTCCGAGGACAACGTGGCCCGGGTGCGTGACGCCATTGCCGAGCTCGGCTACGTGGTGGACGGAATCGGCAGCTCGCTGGCCAAGGGCGTGAGCTCCATCGTCATCCTGGTGGCGCCGGATATCTCCAACCCCTTCTTCGCCAAGGTCATCGACGGGGTACGGGAAGCACTCGGCCCGCAGTACCAGCTGCTGCTGTCCGTCACCGAAGCGGGTGAGTTTCCGCAGGCCAGCGACGTCCGGCGGCTCATGTCGCTGCGCCCGGCCGGGCTGCTGGTGGACGCACCCAACGCGGACTTCCTCGAGGACCTCGCTTCGCCGTCGCCCCTTGTCCTGCTGGACGCGCCCGGGCTGGAATCCTACGCACCGTCCGTCAACCTCGACGTGGCCAGCGGGGCACGCCAGCTGGCAGCACACCTGGCGTCCGCCGGGCACACGGAAGCGGCCTATGTGGACAGCGTGACCGGCACCGACACGTTTGCCGTGCGGCGTGCAGCGTTCCTGGAAGAGGCCGCGGCGCGCGGCATCTCCGTGAGCCCGGACCGGATCATCAGCACCACCATCGACGTCGGGACAGCGGCGACCGCGTTCGCCGCCGCCTGGCCGGAGTGGCAGCGCGCGGGGGTGACCGCCGTCGTCTGCGGAACCGATACGCACGGTTACGGCGTGCTGCAGGAGGCTCGGGTGGCCGGTGTGCGGATCCCGGAGGAACTCGCGGTGGCCGGCTTCGACGACCTTCCCTATTCGGCCACCAGCAATCCGGGCCTGACCAGCGTCCACTTGCCCGCCACGTCCCTGGGCCAGAAAGCGGGCGAGCAGCTGCGCCGGCTGATGGAGGGCAAGTTCCTGAAGCCGGGCGGCGTCACGCTGGAAACGTCGCTGGTGGTTCGCGGCTCCACTACGGCATAGCCGGGCGGTCCCCCTCCCGCAGCCAGTCATTGAAGAACGCGTCAAGCTGCTGGCCGGAGGCTTCCTCCATCACTGCCTCAAAATCCCCGGTTGTTGCCGAGGAATTGGCGTAGCGGTCCAGCCATTCGGTGGCCCCGGCAAAGAAGGCCGCGTCCCCGATCCTGGCCCGCAGTGCATGGAGCGTGGCGGCTCCCCGCCGGTACACCTGCTCGGCGAACAGGTTGTCCCGCCCCGGATTGGAGATGTCCAACGCCCAGAGGTTCTTGCTGTCCAGTTCAGCCACGGTATCCGTGAACTGCTTTGCCAGCGTCGCCTTGCCCTGGTGTTCGGCCCACAGCCACTCGACATAGGTGGCCCAGCCCTCGTTGAGCCAGATGTCCTTCCAGTCCGCCGGGCTTACGCTGTTACCGAACCACTGGTGACCCAGTTCGTGGACAACCGTGTCCTCATCGGCAGCCTCTGAATAGACCGGCCGGGTTTGCGTTTCCAGGGCATAGTCCACCGAGTCGTCGTCCACGATCGCCCCGAAGGCCTCGAACGGATACCGCCCGAACAGGTCCGAGAGGTAGCGGATCATCTGTGGCTGCAACGCAAGGGCCGCATTGGTTTTCACCAGCGCGGGGCCGGTCACACCGCTGTCCACCGCATTGATGATCGGCAGGCCGCGGGGTCCCTCGCCGTACGACAGGGTGAAGTCTCCGACGCTTGCCGTGGCGAGGTAGCTGGCCATCGGGTCCGCCGCCTCCCAGCTCCAGGTTGTCCAGCCGGAGTGTGTTTCCGGGTCGTCCCCGGGCAGGCCGTTGGCTATTGCGGTTTTTCCTTCCGGGACGGTGATGCGGAAGGAGTACGTGGCTTTGTCCTGGGGGTCGTCATTCACCGGAAACCAGGTGGGTGCGCCGTCGGGTTCGTTGACCACCATGGCCCCGTCAGGGGTGGTCACCCATCCGTACAGCGCCCCCGTGGTGTCTTGGGGCCGGCCGGTAGCACCCCCGTAGCTGATGGTGATGGTCGATGTCCGGCCTTCCTTCAGCTTTGGCCGCAGTCCGACGGTGAGTTCCCACCGGCGGTTCGCATCGTCCTGCACCTGGGTCCATTCCGAGGGGCCCGCGCCACGGTTGGCGTCCTGGCCGTCCACGTCCACGGCGGTGGCGGTGAGTCCGCGCAGGTCGAAGTTGAGCGCGTCCAGGTCCTGGGTGGCGCGCAGGGTGATGGTGGCCTCCGCGGTGAGGTTTCCCGCTGCGGCCGGGTCCGACGGCGGCGTGTAGCGGAGGTCGAGGCCGTAGTGCAGGACGTCGTACCCGCCATTGCCCGCGTACGGGAAGTAGGGATCGCCACTTCCCGCCGCACCTGGACCGTAGCGTGGGCTGCCTTGGGGTGCGGCCTGCGCCGGGGTAATCCAGGCGGCGGCGGCCGTCAAGAGTGCTAATGCTGCCGCGGCGATGCGGCGGGCCTTCGTCAGGTTGGTCATAATTGCAGTCCTGGAATGGTGCCGGGCGCCGGGCGGTTCCGGCCGTGGCAGTTCCGCCCGGGCCAGCCGGAGGTAACAGGTTGTGTGCCTTCGCGGCGACGAGACCGGTACCGGCGGCCCCTGGGCCGCTGTTGCCCCACCAGATGGAATGAAAGCTAGGCCAGCCTGCGGGGCGTGTCAATAATTCCGCACCCCCTTCATTCCCCTCTTCCGCCTCCGGGTTCGGGACAGGGGCGGATGTTCGGTGGCGCCCTGTGACGCGCTGCAATCCTGGGGGCGGGCTGCGCCGCCGTTCTGTCAGGGCCCCGCCGTAAGCTGGGACCATGCCGAGTAACTGGGAGAATTTGGACGAACCACTGCGCGAATCCGTGCAGCACAACGTGGAGCTGTACGAGCGCGTCCGCCCTGCCCTGAAGCTGGTTACGCGGGATGTGCTGCTGGTCCTGCGGGACATGCTCAAGGACAGCGAGGTCACCCCACTGTTCGTCACCGGCCGCACCAAGACGGTGGAGTCATTCAAAGAGAAGATCTCCCGCACCGAGGAGCCGCTGGAACCGGGCGGGCGGCGGCTGCTGAAGTTCCCGGACCCGTTCCGGACCCTCAATGACATGGTGGGGATCCGCGTCATCACCAAGCTGCCGGCCGAGAATGCGGCGGTGGCCAACATCATCAAGCGGCAGCGCCAGCTGTTCGACTGCCGCGGGGACCGCGAAAAGGACATCGGCTCCATAGAGTCCGGCACCTACGGGTATTCGAGCCGGCACCTGATCCTGCGAACCATCCAGAACGAAGCCGTCAAGGAGTACCAGCAGGTCTTCAACCCGGAAGTCACGCCCAACGGCAGCTATTTCTTCGAGTGCCAGATCCGCACCATCTTCGCCCACGCATGGAGCGAGATCGAGCACGATATCCGCTTCAAGGCCGAGGATCCCCGGGCCTGGACCCCGCATTTCGACCGTCAGTTCACGGCCACGGCCGCCATGCTGGAAACGGTGGAGACGGCGTTCGCGGACCTGCACGAACGCTACGAGGAAGTACGCAGCTTCTGGGACACCGACGGTGAGGGCGCGGCACCGCTCACACCCAACCGCGTCAGGGATGTGTGGCGCACGCTGCTTCCCCACGTGGACCGCAAGGTGGATGACGACTGGGGCTGGGCTTCGGAGCTGCTCGCAGCGCACGGACTCACCCGGACCATGGAACTGGCCGGGCTGCTCCGCGCAGAGCAGATCACCGAGGTCCGCAAGGCCCTGGACCACCGCTACTCCCCCGGACCGGACCGGCTGCTGGACGACCTCCTGCTGTGGCAATTCGGCACCAGGCACATTGACCTCACGGCAGAAGCGGCCGACGCCGTCCCGCACCCCCGGCGCGACAGCCTCCTGCGCCGCCTCCGGCAGATCGAACGGTACCGGGTCACCCAAAAGTAGGTCCCGGCGGTTGGCGAACGCCCCCGCATGGTGGCCGCGGATCGGCCCGCGGCGGGGTCTGGAAAATTAACAGCGCGGTGTTTGGCGTCCGGGGATTGCGCCGGGCGTAGTATGTGAAAATCCGCGGGCTAAAGCACAATTCCATCCGAAATTTACCCACAAGGAGAATTCCATGTTGCTTTGGATTGCCATCATCATCGCCGTTCTGTGGCTTCTCGGACTGCTCGCCAATATTGGCGGCGGCCTGATCCACATCCTGCTGGTTGTCGCCGTCGTCGTCCTGATCTTCCACTTCGTCCGCGGCAGGACCCGCGCCTGACGAAAACCCCGAGTCCGGCTTAACAGCAAGGAGGTCCCGGCTGCCCAGGGGCCACAACGAGCGGGTCCAGAACAGCGATCCGATAGCGCACGGGGAAATGTCGGCGCTCCGGGCAGCGTGGACATGATGCGCGATTTCCAGGACAACAACCCGGAACTCTGGGCAGAGGACATCGCCGAGTAAGCCCGGGATCCGGCGGCACCATGCCGCCGGCCTACTCTCCGTGCACTGCCGCCAGGTTGTCCTCGGAACGGTCCAGGTAGGCCAGCAGGAGATCGGCGGCCCGGTCCGGATCGCCGGCTTCCAACGCCTCACAGATTGCTTCGTTGTCCGGCAGGTAGCGCTGGTAGAACAGTGCATCAGCGGTGGCCTTGTGGAAGAACAGGCGCATCTCGGCCAGCACCTGGGCCATGACCGTGTTCAGCCGCGGGCTCCGGGCCATCGCCACGATGGCACCGTGGAAGTGCTGGTTGGCGGTCCCCCCGGCCTCATCGTCGCCGGCCGCCGCAGCGCGCTTGCCTTCCTCCACCGCGGCCCGGACAGCGGCCACATCCTCAGGGCTGCCCCCACCACGCATCGCGCTGACCTCGATAAACCGCCGGACCGTGTAGACGTCATGGATGTCCTCAGCCCCCAGGCTTGCGACGAAGACGCCGCGGTTGGGGTGCCGGACCACCAGACGCTCGCTGGCAAGTTCCGCAAACGCCTCCCGCACCGTGTTCCGGGAGACGCCCAGGTCCTCGGCAATGGTGGATTCGGTGAGCCTGGTCCCCGGGATCAACGCGCCTTCGGCCAGCTGCCGGCGGAGTTCCCGGGCCACGCGTTCAGCCACGGAGGGCACGGCCACCCGGAGGCGGCCTGCGGAAGCGGGAGCGGAATCGAGAGTGGCCATACCCGAGAATTTACACGATCGTCACATCGTTGAATCGAAGGATTGTTGAACAATCCGTAGATTTGGTGCATCCTAGATATGACCAACCAATGAGACGGGGATCACAAATGACTTCCATCGACCTCAACAGCGACGTCGGCGAGTCCTTCGGCCGCTGGACCCTCGGCGATGATGCCGCCATGTTCAGCTCGGTGTCCAGCGCCAACGTGGCCTGCGGATTCCATGCCGGGGACCCCACCGTGATCCGCCGGACCTGCCGGAACGCGGCGGACGCCGGCGTCGTCATCGGCGCCCACGTGGGCTACCGCGACCTCGCAGGCTTCGGACGCCGCTTCCTGGACATCAGCCCAGGCGAACTGGCCGACGACGTGGTGTACCAGATCGGTGCGCTGCAGGCATTGGCCGCTGCCGAAGGAACGAAAGTCCAGTACGTGAAGCCGCACGGCGGCCTGTACAACGCGATTGTGTCGCACACCGCCCAGGCGCGCGCCGTCGTCGACGCCGTGAAGTCCGTGGACCCCGGCCTGCCCATCATGGGGCTGCCAGGCTCGGAAGTCCTGCGGTTGGCAGAGGAAGCAGGCCTGCGGGCAGTGACCGAGGCCTTCGCGGACCGTGCCTACAACCCGGACGGGACCCTCGTGTCCCGTACCCAGCCGGGCGCAGTCCTCCACGATCCCGCCGAAGTGGCGGAGCATGTATTAAGGATGGCCACCGAACAGTCCGTCAGGACCATCGACGGGTCCATCCTTAAGATCCGCGCAGAAAGCATCTGCGTGCATGGTGACTCCCCAGGGGCGGTCGCAATGGCCACCGCCGTGAAGTCCGCACTCGCCGACGCCGGCATCAGCATCGGCGCGTTTGCCTAGCCAGTCCGCCCGGCTACCGCCCCCGTATCCATGGCCAACAGGCCCCGCACCACCCTCACCCCCGGAGGAACCCATGACCAGCACCAACAAGGCAGCAAAGACGGCGGCAAGGAAGCCGCCGGCCGGCGCGCTGAAGGCCTACGTCGCCAGCCTCACCGGCACCTCGCTCGAGTACTACGATTTCGCCATCTACTCGGTGGCCTCGGCCCTCGTCTTCCCCAAGATCTTCTTCCCCTCGGATGACGAATTCGTAGGGCTGCTCCTGTCCTTCTCGGCCTTCGCCGTGGGCTACCTGGCCCGCCCCATCGGCGGCGTGGTGTTCGGCCGGCTGGGCGACAAGGTGGGCCGCAAGTATGTCCTCGTCTTCACCCTGGTGCTGATCGGCGCCGCCACCGTCCTCATCGGCGCGCTGCCCGACTACTCAGCCATCGGCATCGCCGCCCCCATCATCCTGGTGCTCCTGCGCCTGGCCCAGGGCATCGGCGTAGGCGGCGAATGGGGCGGCGCGGTGCTGCTCTCCAGCGAGTTCGGCGATCCCAACAAGCGCGGCTTCTGGTCCTCCGCCGCCCAGATCGGCCCGCCCGCCGGCAACCTGATGGCCAACGGCGTCCTCGCCGTCCTGGCCGCCTCGCTCAGCAACGAAGCATTCCTGTCCTGGGGCTGGCGCGTCGCCTTCCTCGCCTCCGCGGTCCTGGTGGCCTTCGGCCTGCTGATCCGCCTCAAGCTTGAGGAAACCCCGGTCTTCAAAGCCATCCAGGCCCACGGCGACCGCCCCAAGGCACCCATCAAGGAAGTCTTCACCAAGGAGCCCAAGGCCCTCGTTTCGGCAGCCCTGTCCCGCCTGTGCCCGGACGTCCTGTACGCCCTCTTTACCGTGTTCGTGGCCGTCTACGCCACCAAGCAACTCGGCATGACCACCGGCAACGTCCTGGCGGCCATCCTCATCGGTTCCGCGTTCCAGCTCTTCCTTATCCCGGCCGCCGGCGCCCTCACCGACCGGTTCAACCGCCGCTGGGTTTACGGGATCGCCGCCGCCGCAACCGCCATCTACATTCCGCTGTTCTTCCTGATGATCCAGGGCAAGTCCGTGCTGATGCTCACCATCGGCGTGGTGATCGGGCTGGCCCTGCACGCCTTCATGTACGGCCCGCAGGCCGCGTTCATCACCGAGCAGTTCCCGGCCCGCCTCCGCTACGCCGGCAGCTCGCTCGCCTACACCCTGGCCGGCGTCATCGGCGGCGCCGTGGCCCCGCTGATCTTCACCGCCCTCTACGGCGCGGCCTCCGGCGGCTGGCACCTGATTGCCGGGTACCTCGCCCTGACCGCGGTCATCACCATCGTGGGCATGCGCCTGGGCCGCGATCCGCAGCCTGAGGAAGATGTCCGCCTGCTCGACAACAGCGCAAAGGAGAGCCACGCCTGAACGGCGCGGCCCGGTCCCCATGGAAACAGTCAGTAGCCCCACCACGGCATCCCGTGTTTTGGCCGTACGGCCGGTAGGCACCACGGCGGTGCTCGCCGAACTCTCCGGCCTCCACGATGTCCTGGCCCTGCAGTCCCTCCTGCTGGAGGCGCCGCTGCCCGGCCAGGTGGATGTCCTGGCCGCTGCCGAAACCGTGATGGTGAAGGCGGATTCGCCCGCGGCGGCACGCCGGATGGCTGCCCGTTTGCTGGCGATGGACCTGACGGTCCAGTCCCACACCGAAGGCGCGCTGGTCACCATCGACACCGTGTACGACGGCGAGGACCTCGCCGAGGTGGGAAGGCTCACCGGGCTGGGGGCTGACGGAGTGGTGGCCGCCCATACGGGGCAGGTCTGGACGGTGGCCTTCGGTGGCTTCGCCCCCGGGTTCGGCTACATGGTGGGCGAAAACCAGTCACTGGAGGTCCCGCGCCGGAGTTCACCCCGCACCGCTGTGCCTGCCGGGTCCGTGGCGCTGGCCGGCAACTATTCGGCCGTCTACCCCCGGCAGTCGCCGGGCGGCTGGCAACTGATCGGCCGCACCGCGGCACCCATGTGGGACCTCAGCCGGGAGCAGCCGGCCCTGGCCGCTCCGGGTGACCGCGTCCAGTTCCGTGCGGTGCGGGAACTCGTGGAGATCGCCGCCCCTGCGGCGCCTGCCGGAACCTCCGGGCATCCCGGCGTACAGTCTGGCCTCCGCATCCTTTCCCCCGGGCTCCAGAGCCTGGTCCAGGATCTGGGCCGGCCCGGACATGCTGGACTCGGCGTGTCATCAGCCGGTGCGCTGGACCGCGCCTCGGTGCGTCGCGCCAACCGGGTGCTGGGCAACGGCCCCTCCGCCGCCGTGATCGAAAGCGTTGCCGGCGGCCTGCGCGTCCAGGCCGTGGGCGACCAAGTGCTGGCCGTCACCGGGGCGCCGTCGGCACTGACTGTAGTGACGGCGTCGTCCGCTGCCGAAACCGACGACGCCGAAGACGGCAGCTGGCCCGAAGAGGTGCGCACCGTGCCCATGGCCACCGCCTTCGCACTGCTGGACGGCGAAACCCTGACTGTGGGCGCCCCGGTAAAGGGCTTCCGCACCTACCTGGCCATCCGCGGCGGCGTGGAAGCAGAAAGCGTGCTCGGCAGCCGGTCCACTGACACCATGTCCGGAATCGGGCCGGCGCCGCTGGCCGCCGGGCAACTGCTCGGCGCCGGAGCCACCACAACATCCAACGTGGTGGGCAACCCCGAGCTGCAGCCCGACTACCCCGATGCCGCGGTCACGGTGCTGGACATTGTGCCCGGTCCCCGTGACGACTGGTTTGATGCGGCGGCGCTGGAATCGTTGTGCAGCCAGGATTGGGCCGTGACTCCCCGGTCCAACCGGGTGGGCATGCGCCTGGCCGGCGAACCGCTTCGCCGCAGCCGGGACGGCGAGCTGCCCAGTGAGGGGACCATGGCCGGCGCACTGCAGATCCCGCCCGAAGGCCAACCCGTGCTGTTCCTGGCCGACCACCCCATCACAGGCGGCTACCCGGTGATCGGCGTGGTGGCGGACTACCACCTGGACCTCGCCGCGCAGGTCCCGGTGGGCGGCTCCATCCGGTTCCGCTGGGCGCCCGGGCTGCCAGCTTCCACTGATACCTCACACGACCATCCCCACGATTCCCTAGACGAAGTGAGCAACTGATGCGCAAGGTCCTCATCGCCAACCGAGGAGAAATCGCTGTCCGCATCGCCCGGGCCTGCGAGGACGCCGGGCTCGAATCTGTGGCGGTCTACGCGGACGTGGACGCCGATGCCATGCACGTAGGTGCCGCCACCGAGGCCTACAGCCTGGGCGGCAACGCGCCATCGGAGACCTACCTGGACGTCGCCAAGCTGCTGGGCGTTGCGGCCGCGTCCGGAGCGGACGCCGTGCACCCCGGCTACGGCTTCCTGTCCGAGAACGCCGGTTTCGCGGAAGCCGTCATCGGCGCCGGGCTGACCTGGATCGGCCCCAGCCCGGAGGCCATCCGGCAGCTGGGCAACAAGATCACGGCGCGGGAGATCGCCGTGCGCGCGGGGGCGCCGCTGGTGGCCGGCAGCGACGGTCCGGTGGACTCGGCCGCTGAGGCTCGTGCCTTCGCCGAGGAGCATGGCCTGCCCATGGCCATCAAGGCTGCCTTCGGCGGCGGCGGGCGCGGGCTGAAGGTGGTCCGGGAAATGGGCGAGGTGGAGGAGGCGTTCGACTCCGCAGTCCGCGAGGCCGTGGTGGCTTTCGGCCGCGGCGAATGCTTCGTGGAACGCTACCTGGACCGGCCACGGCACGTGGAGGCCCAGGTCCTGGCTGACCGGCACGGCAACGTGGTGGTGGTGGGGACCCGGGACTGCTCGCTGCAGCGCCGGCACCAGAAACTCGTGGAGGAGGCCCCCGCCCCGTTTCTCACCGAGGGCCAGACCCGCCAGATTTACGACGCCGCCAAGGCAGTCTGCCGCGAAGCCTCCTACGCGGGGGCCGGGACCGTCGAATTCCTGGTGGCCGCCGACGGCACCGTCGCCTTCCTCGAGGTGAACACCCGCCTGCAGGTGGAGCACCCCATCACCGAGGAAACCACGGGCATCGACCTGGTCCAGGAGCAGTTCAGGATTGCCGCGGGCGAACGGCTCCGCTGGGATGCCGATCCGTCGCCGCGGGGGCACGCTTTCGAATTCCGGCTGAACGCCGAGGACGTGGGGCGCGGCTTCCTGCCGTCGCCCGGTACCGTTACGGCCTTCAGCGGTCCCACCGGCCCGGGAATCCGCCTCGATTCCGGCGTCCGTGCCGGGTCCGTTGTGGCGCCGCAGTTCGATTCGCTGCTGGCCAAGCTGATTGTCACGGGCGCGGACCGGCAGCAGGCACTCCGCCGGGCACGCCGGGCCCTGGCCGAAATGCGGATCGGTGGCGTTGCCACCGTCCTGCCGTTCCACCGCGCCGTGGTGGAGGCCTCCGATTTCACGTCCGAAACGGGGCTCGGCATCCACACACGCTGGATCGAAACGGACTTTGCCGAGACCATCGGCGCGGACCCGGAGTTCGGCACGTCCGTCCCGGACGGTGCGCGGCGCACCATCACCGTTGACGTGGACGGCCGGCGCCTCGCAGTCGGGCTGCCCGCGGCGCTGC
Source organism: Pseudarthrobacter sp. 1G09 (assembly GCF_050038305.1). Lineage (NCBI taxonomy): Bacteria > Bacillati > Actinomycetota > Actinomycetes > Micrococcales > Micrococcaceae > Pseudarthrobacter > Pseudarthrobacter sp. 1G09. The sequence continues at coordinate 354,773 of NZ_CP188306.1, read as the reverse complement.
TGGACGGCTGGGCGCGTTCCGGCGGCCAGGTTCCCGCAGGCGTCACCCCGGCGGGCGGTCCCTCCGGCGCGGAGAACGACGGCGGCACTGCCGCAGGTGCCGCCGCCCCCGGTGAGTTGCGCGCGGACATGGCCGGGACTGTGGTGAAGTGGCTGGTCGAACCGGGCGCCGAGGTGGCGGCCGGGGATCCCGTCGTCGTCCTTGAAGCGATGAAGATGGAAACCCAAGTCACCGCCCAGCGCTCCGGCACCCTTGACGATGTGCGGGTGGACGCCGGAGGCGTGGTTGCCGCGGGAGGCGTGCTGGCGCTGATCTCCTGACGTCGCGGGTGGCCGGACGGGTCAGAGGTTGACCATCTTCATGCCGTTCTCGTCGTAGCGGTCCCCGGCGACGCCGAGCCTGCGGGCCAGGCCATTGAGGTCCGCGACGTCGTCGGCGGAGAGTGCCACGGCGGTGGCACCCGCGTTTTCGTCGATCCGTTCGCGGCGGCGGGTGCCCGGGATGGGGGCGATGAAGGGGTGCTGTGCCAGCAGCCATGCCAGGGCTACTTGGCCGGGGGTGGCCCCACGCGTTTCGGCGAGCGCGCGGACGTGGTCCACAAGGGCCTGGTTCGCGGCCAGGTTTTCGCCCTGGAACCGCGGGATGCGCGAGCGGATTTCGTCCGGGGCGAAGGCGCTGCCCGCCGTCACGGTTCCGGTGAGGAAGCCCTTGCCCAGCGGGCTGAACGGCACAAATCCGATTCCCAGCTCCGCCAGTGTGGGGAGGACCTCGGCTTCGGGATCGCGGGTCCACAGCGAGTACTCGGACTGGACAGCTGTCACCGGGAACTCCGCGTGCGCGCGGCGGATGGTTCCGGCTCCTGCTTCGGAAAGCCCGAAATGCTTGACCTTGCCCTCGGCAACCAGCTCGCCCACGGTGCCGGCCACGTCCTCGATGGGCACCGCGGGGTCCACGCGGTGCTGGTAGAACAGGTCGATGGATTCGATGCCCAGGCGGCGCAGCGATCCTTCGGCGACCCGCCGGATCTGCTCGGGCCGGGAGTCGGTTCCCTGCATCCGCCCGTCCACGATATTCCAGCCGAACTTCGTGGCCACCTGCACCTTGTCGCGGATCGGTGCGATCGCTTCGCCCACGAGTTCCTCGTTGACGTAGGGGCCATAGACCTCGGCGGTGTCGATGAACGTGACGCCCTGGTCCACGGCGTACCGGATCACGTCGACCATGTCGGCGCGGTCCCCCGGATTGGGGCCGTAGCTCTGGGACATCCCCATCGCGCCGAAGCCGATTGCGGATACCTCGAAGCCCTGCCCAAGTGTCCTGGTGTGCATGGTGGTTCCTTTCGTTGCCGGTGATGTCCTCAATGCAACACCGGTTCTGTGCTGGCCGGCAGTGACGGCCGTTCAGGGTACTACCAGTACCTCCCTGGGATTCACCGTGGCCGGCGTTTGCCGGGGATCAGGCCGGCCAGTGATGACAGGCCAAAGATGGAGCACAGCATCCCCGCAAACCCGGCGAACCCGTCGCCGGCGGATCCCGTCAGAAGCAGGACGCCGAGGGTAAGCCCGGCGGCTCCCCCTCCGAGGCGCCATGCACGCCGTGCCTTGATATTCGGCTGATATCTCGAGACCCCGTATTTCCGCGGCGTTCCCGTGCGATTCGCCGGCGGGCCCGGGTCGGTGGCTTCGGGGCCCTCCACCACGCGGCCGGCCTCGTCCACCCATTGGCCCGTTCCAACCTCGGGGCAATTGGCGTGCACGCTCTCATCCACGCCGGCGAAGTCTGCGGGATGGCCCCGGTACATCACTTTGGGAAGGTCCACGCCGAAATCCACGTGCCCATCCGCCCAGTAGGCGTCGTAGCGAACCAGGCGCCGGGGGCGGTGCAGCCACCTCGAGGGCCGAATGAATGCGGTCGCCCGGACGGCTACCGGATGATTTGTGGGTTGGGGCATGGCTCGATAGTTGCACAACCGGCCCTCCGTATTCGCGATCCCGGCCCTGCGCGTCATAGCCGCTGCAGCCAGGACGAAGCTTTCACGAAGCTGCACGCCGTGCTTCCTGACCAGTAGACAACCGCCGCCCACCGCCTGCCTGTTGGAAGCTTGGGGTGCCTCCAAGTTTTTCCCAGCATGGAGGCCACATTGTTGTCCCGGGGCAACAATAAACGGCTTTCGGTCTTACCACGACGAGGTGGAGGAACCCATGGAATCAACACGCAGGAATGTTCTGAAGTTCGGCGTTCTGGGCGGCGTTGTGGCCGCGGCAGGCCTGCAGGCCACTGGGCTGGCAGGGGCCCAGGCGAAGGGCGGGTCCGATGACGTGTCCTCGTCCTCGGGTTCTACGCCGAGCCGGTTGGCGTCGAATAACATGCCCGTCCCGTTCCGTGCGGTGTTCAAGCGGCCGCCGGAGCTCGTCCCGTACTCCACCGGCTATGATCCGGACGGGCAGCCGTTCGCGAAATACTCGCTGTCCCAGCGTCTGGGCCAGGCCCAGATCGCCCCCGGACTGATGACCACGCTCGCCGGTTACAACGGGATCTTCCCGGGCCCCACTGTCCGGGTGGAACAGGGCACCCGCAGCGAATTGCGGATCAGCAACAGGATGCCGGCCAAGGGAATACTGTATCCGGACACCCCCAACACAGTGACGCACCTCCACGGCTCGGCCTCGCTCCCCCAGTACGACGGCTATGCAAACGACCGCACCGCCCCCGGAAACGTGAAGAACTACCAGTACCCGAACTGGCAGGCGGCCCGGACTCTCTGGTACCACGATCACAACCACATGCTGACAGCCCAGGGCGTGTACTCGGGCCTCGCTGCCACGTACTCCATCACCAACCAGCACGAGCGCGAGCAGCTGCCACAGGGCGAGTTTGACGTGCCGATCCTTGTTTCGGACGTGATGCTCAACGCCGATGGGTCCCTGGGCTACAACGACAATGGCCACTCCGGGCTGTGGGGAGACATCATCATGGTCAACGGCGTGCCGTGGCCAACCATGAAAGTCAAGCCGCGGATCTACCGGTTCCGGTTCCTGGTGGGCTCCATCACCCGGTCCTACCGCTTCGCCCTATCCACCGGGGACCCGTTCTACGTTGTGGGCACCGACGCGGGGATCACACCCACCGTCCAGGCAGTGTCCTCCTGGCGGCAGGGTACCGCCGAACGCTACGAGGTCCTGGTCGATTTCCGTAAGTACAAGCCCGGCCAGAGCGTGGAGCTGCGGAACCTCAGCAACAAGAACAACATCGACTTTGCCAACACCGGCAAAGTTATGAAGTTTGAGGTCGTGGCCGATTCCCCCTCCCTGCTGCCTGGGTCCCGATCGATCACTGCCATTCCAAAAACCCTCGATCCCGGCGAACACCCCACCAAGGCCAGCGGCGGCCTGGACACCATGTCGCTCACCCCGGACATGGCGGTCGCCAAGAGGACTCTGCGGGTCCAGCGCAAGAGCGGCGAATGGACCATCAACGGCGAGACATGGGATGACGTGGAGAAATCCAACTTCACCCGGGTCTTCGCCAACCCGCAGCGCAACCAGGTGGAGCAGTGGACCATCGTCAATGAATCCGGCGGCTGGTTCCACCCGGTGCATATCCACCTGATCGACGGAAAAATCATTGGCCGCAACACCAACGGAGGCAAACCCTTTGCCTGGGAAAACGGCCCCAAAGGACGTCTTCTACGCCGGAGAGAACGAATCCGTCACGGTACTGATGCAGTTCGATACCGGCAAACACGAGGGCGGACGCTACATGGTCCATTGCCACAACCTCGTTCACGAAGACCACGACATGATGGTCCAGTTCGCCGTCGGGGATCTCAAAAACAACGATCCCATCAATGCCGACAAGCCCATCCTCGAGAACATCCCGGAAGGAAGTTTCTCTTCAACCTACAAGCCCTCCTACCCGGCCGGCACCTGAGATGAAAACCAAGGTCCTGCTCACGACGACGGCCCTGCTCTCCCTGGCGTTGGCCGGATGTACCGGCGCGGATGTCAGCCCGAACAGTCCCCCGGCCCAGGATGCGGTGGTGGCCCCACCGGATAACAGCACTGCCGATACCGTGGGCGCGTCAGCGGAAGAAGGCCTGGACGTCGGCAACAGCAGGCCAGTGGTCAGTTATGACGGGCTCATGGTCCGGCGCCGGGTGGTCATCGCCGTCAACTCCGAAATGGACGCCGACCTTGCAGGGCTCCGCGCAAAGCTGGAAGCCGCAGCCGCGCCGCTGGGCCTCGCCTTGACCGACATCTCCCCCGACGTACTGGAGCCCGCGGTCCTCGACGAAGTAATGCCCGAACTGATTGTGGCGCTACCGGCCGCGGCAACCCTTGAGGAGGGCCGGGCCGTGGCCGGCCAGGCTGCCGGGGAGGACACGGTCAAGCTGGGGGCGGAGGGCTTCCACGTCCTCCAGACCCTGGTCCACGACCTGTGCTTCACCATCCCGGCCGACGACCCCGCTGCACTCGCGGCAGCGGTCGAGACGGAAGGAATCCTCTCAGACGCGCTCGGGAGCTACGGGGTAACGGCGGACCACGGCAAACTCAGCGTCAACTACACCGGCCCCCTGCTCGCCGACAACATCGTGGAAAGCGTGCGTGAAGGACTCGCCCGCCCGGCTCACACGTCGGCGTCCGCCGTCACCGTCGAACCGGAATCCACGGGCGGGACCGGAGTGGACATGGAAACGGAACCACCGTGGACGGCGGAGGCACAACGCGGGGCACACACCACCGCCCACGGCTGAGCAGGCGGGGAAACCATCGTTAACCAGGATCAGACCGCGAAGATGCCCCACGACGCTGTGCAGGTCGCTCCCGGCTCCAGCCGGATCAGGTCCACACCGCTGTTGAAGGCATCGGGCGGGCAGGTCATGGGTTCCACAGCGAGGCCCAGGCGGTTCGGGAACGGAGGCTTTTTGTCCGCGGTGTGAATCTGGAGCCACCGGCACGTACGGTCCCAGGACATTCCGACGCCGGTGCCGATTGGGTCGTGTACAAGGACGCGGGCCCGTCCGCCGTCGTCGAATTTTATGTCCGTGAACGCGTGGTCGATCTCCGTCGCGCCAATGGTGCGGGAGGCGCGGAAATCGAACTCATGGCCATCAACGCCGCGCACTTCTTTCGGCAGGAGCCGGTCCGGCGTAACCTCCAGGAAGGATCCCGCGGGGACTTCCAACGTCCAGTCATTGAGTGGTGACGGCCCTGCCAGCAGGTAGGGGTGCGGGCAAACTCCATACGGTGCCGTCGTACTGCCGAGGTTCTCAGCTGAGACCGTACTGTGGAGCCCGTCTTCCCCGAGCCGGTATTCGACGACAATACGCAGCTCATGCGGGTACCCCGCCGTCCGCCCTAGCGAGCAGGAGAGTGTTACGGAGGCTTCATCGTGTGACTCCAGTGCCCATTCGAGTGGGTACACCAATCCGTGCAGGGCACACACACGGTCGGTTTCGTTGACCGGCACCTCGTACTCTGCACCATCAAACGAGTACCGGCCGTCGGCGATCCGATTGGGCCACGGGGCAGCGACAACGCCGCGGTAATCAGGGATGGGACCGCCCTCCGGGAACGGGACAATCAGGTCCCGCTTCCCGTGGCGAAGCTCCCGCAGGGCGCCCGCCCGTGCAGTGACTGAGGCGGTGTACTCACCTGCCCGGATCCTGTACTCGGTCACAGTCGCCCGGCCGGTTTGTAGATGGCCGGTCATAGGGTGGCTCCTTTGAGCCCGAGGCTGTCGATGGCTGTCCGCTGCACCACCAGGCCCGCGCTGTATCGGTCGAGGTAGGTGCTGAACCCGGCTGCGTCGTCGGGACGGGGGTCCGTCGTCTCGAATTCGGCGCCGCCGAAGACAGATGTGCGGAGGAAGTGGTCGAGGTCGTCCGATGGGTCGGTGACGAAGGCAGAGAGTACGGCTATCCCCCACGCCCCGCCTTCGGAAGCGGATTCAGCCACTGAAACGGGCGCGTTCAGCGCGCCGGCCAGGAAGCGCTGGGCGATGCCAGCCGTTCGGAACACGCCTCCGTGGGCGAACATTCGGTCTATGGTGACATTTTCGCTGGCGAGAACCCGCATCCCGAGAGCCAGTGTGGCGAACACTCCGTAGACCTGCGCACGCATGAAATTCGCGAGCGTGAAGTCGCTGTCAGGGGCGCGGACAACAAGGGGACGCCCCTCGCTGAGGCCTGCGATGGGTTCGCCCGCAAGGTGGTTGTACGCAAGAAGCCCGCCGGCATCCGCCTCTCCTTCCAGGGCCTCACGCAGGAGCGCACTGAACGCGGCGTCCGTGTCCACTGGAACACCGGCCGCCGCAGCAAAGCGGGTGAAAAGCTGGACCCACGCCGCGAGTTCACTGGCGCCGTTGTTGCAGTGGACCATTGCCACCGGGGCACCCGCAGGCGTGGTGACGAGGTCGAGTTCGTGGTGCAGTCCGGCGAGTGGGCGCTCGAGCACCACCATGGCAAAGATGCTGGTCCCGGCACTGACATTGCCCGTCCGCGGCGCTACCGAGCAGGTGGCAACCATTCCCGTTCCCGCGTCTCCCTCGGGCGGACAGAACGCGGCCCCCGCCCGCAACACCCCTGTTGGGTCCAGCAGTGCGGCACCAGCTTCGGTCAGCAGCCCGGCGTTGGTCCCCGCAACCAGGGGTTCAGGTAGCAGCCGCCCAACCTCCAGTCCGGGCGCGGTCCGCGCCACGAGTGTGTCGTAGCGTTTCAGTAGTTCCGCATCATACGTGTTGGTGGCCGAATCAATGGGGAACATGCCCGACGCATCACCGATTCCAAGGACTTTCCGGCCGGTAAGACGCCAATGCACGTAGCCGGCGAGGGTGGTCATGAAGTCGATTTGGGAAACGTGCGGTTCCTGGTCAAGAACGGCCTGGTGCAGGTGGGCTATGGACCATCGCAGGGGAATGTTTGTCTCGAAAAGGGTGGTGAGTTCCTGGGCTGCCGGTCCGGTATTCGTGTTCCGCCACGTCCGGAAAGGCACGAGCAGTTCACCGTCGGCGCCGAAGGCGAGATACCCGTGCATCATTGCAGAGATGCCGATCGATGCCAGTACCTGCGGCCGCACGCCGTGCCTGCTCTCGGCGTCGTCCAGTAGATCCGCGTAGGCCGCCTGCAGACCGGACCACACATCCTCGAGGGAGTAGGTCCACAAGCCGTCCTCCAAGGCGTTCTCCCAGGTGAAACTCCCGAGGGCAAGCACCGTTCGGGGATCATCGCCAATCAGGCAAGCTTTGATGCGGGTGGAGCCAAGCTCGATCCCAAGACGGCCACGTCCGGAACGGATGACTTCGGCCGCGGTATCGGCACCGGGAGTACTCACAGAGGGTCCTTCGCTTTGTTAGCGCTAACAGCATGTACGCATCAAAACTACTCGATCTGGAAACTAACGTCTAGAGGCAACCCGATCGGGGCAATGCCGGCCGGCCGAGTCGAATAGGGTGGCTGCGGACCGGTTGAACATCGTCGTGGGGTGGGGCCAGGCATGGACGGGCCTTCGCAACGCATTCATTCCATCTTTCGTTGGAGTAGCGCCGATAACCGACGTTATGTAAGGTAAACCTCTCCGTATTGCATCAGATGCATCTTTCGCAACCCCGGAAACTGGTGTCGCGGGCTAGTTGTGTGCCGCAGCGGCAGCTGTCAACTTTCGCACTCGATACAGTACGACTGGCCTGTGCTTTCGCGCGCGAGCTGGGACAGCAAACCCCTGTCGGCGGCCCGACGGGAACGTGCGTTCGGCCAGAGCCGCTAGCTCGGCTGACGAATATGCGGTCATGATGAGGACTATGGAGGACCGGTCCGACCGAATGGCGGCCATCGTCGCATGCCCTCGACACCTCATTGCAACATTTAGGCTCTCTGTCTGCAGGGCTGGCTTTGACTTGCGGAGCGACTCAGATTTTGGCAGAAGCATGCAAACGGTCGTGTTCTGTTGAAGGAACAACCCACGCTGCTGCAACAATGTCACTCATTGATTGAATTGCGATGCGGGCCCAGTGCCTGGCGTGGGGGGAATAGTGGGTTTTTACGTTCGGAAAAGTCTGAAGGCGGGCCCGTTCAGGTTCAACTTGAGTAAGTCCGGGCTGGGCGTAAGTGCAGGCGTCCCTGGTTTTAGGGTGCGTTCCGGCCCCCGCGGCAATTATGTGCGAATGGGCGCCGGGGGCGTCTACTACCAAACATCGCTTAGTGCGGGATCACGCACCAATCAGCCCGCCCAGATTCCTGGGCCCGAGTCGTTTTCGCTTCCCGCATCTTCTGAGGTGGTTTTCGAGGACCAAAGAGGGGCTGATGTCCAGTCGCTCGCACCCACGTCTTCCGATGATCTCGTCCAGCAACTCAACGATGCGGCCCGTCGCCGGCCGCTAACCCGATGGGTGGTCATTGCTTTACTGGTACTCGGCTTGGTGACCATGCCCTTCGGCCTCTTCGTATGGCTCCTGGGCGTTCCTGTCGCTTGGTGGGTGGTATTGCGCGACCGTGCAAGCCGTTCCGTCGTTATTTTCTATGACGTCAACGACGAACACGCTAGCCAGTTTCAGTCCTTGGTCGATGCCGGGCACGCTTTGGGTAAGTCACAGAAGCTTTGGCGAATCAACCAATCTGGCGTACTGCAAACAGGACACCAGCAGAAATTGAATGCCGGAGCCGGCGCTCTGGTTAAGCGCTCAGTCGCCAGCCTCACGCACAGCGGGCCGAAAGAACTGGTGACAAACATTGCCGTGCCGGGTGTCGCTGCTGATGGCACGGCCATGTATTTTCTGCCTGATCGTGTTCTGCTCGCCGACAAGGGCGCGTTCACCGACATCGGATACGACTCACTACGCGTCCATGACCGACAGACCACCTTCGTTGAGTCTCCAGGCAAGCCACCCTCCGACGCCGTTCAGGTCGGGACGACTTGGCAATACGTGAACAAGAAGGGCGGCCCTGACCGCCGATTTAAGAACAACCCCGTGCTTCCGATCATGAAGTACACAGAACTAGAACTCGACACTCCTCACGGCTTCCGCTGGGTTCTCCAGGTATCAAATGCAGAGTCTGCCGCTCACTTTGCCGGAGAACTGCGTTCCGGAACTGCTATTAGACCAGGTTCTGCGATTCCCGTCGCTCCCCCGGTCAGCCCGGTGCCGGAACTTCCGCCTTCCCCGCCAGCGCTACGCCCCGTACCCGAGCCTGTTGCCCAACCGATCGCCCCTGCCTCGGCCAACGTCAGTGATCACCGCGCCGTCGCCCGCGCTGGTCGTAAGGACGCCCGGTGGTATGGACCCGACGAAGCCGTGGATGTCGGGCAAGGCTTCCGCGTGCCCGGCATGGTTTATGTTGGCAAAGGCCTGACCTCGCCTAAGGGAGGCACGGAGCCTTCGTTGATTGACCCCACTCTTCGTATCGATTCCCGCAATCCAGATTGGTCCGGTCAGTGCCTTGACTATTGGCCGTCGTATGCGGAAATCACTCCTACAGGCAGGGCTGCCTATTTGTCCTGGCTCGGGCAAGGTCGGCGGGTTCCGGACATGCCGATCGGTTATGTCTTTCTCTTCATGTACGGACTTGAAAGGCGTGTCTTCGTCGAAATCGCGGAGAAAGCCGAGCTGACTCACGAACTGGCCGTGATCAGGGCAGAGATGGTGGCGTTACTTGAGCTGTACGGCGACTCCGGCGCCTCGTTCAGCCACTACGCATCGCAGTTCATTAATGCCATCGATTTCATCATGCTCCAGACTGACGATGACAATCCAGCACTCCCCTCCCTGACTGAAGCACGATGGGAGGTTCCTCTTGCCCTTCGAGTACATCTCGGCGCCTTCGCCGCCGACGGCAAACCCATCCCCGCGGATTGGGCTTTGGCATGGGGCTGGTTTCATCCGGAAGTCTCTGTCCGGACCCCGGCAACCCGCTGCGCAGAGGAATTCAAGAGCCTGTTCCGCCTCCGCTATGAGCAACGGTTCGCGGACGGGTTCACCGTCCGGCCCGGCGCAACCAAGATCAAGCTCAGCTACACCTCAGCGAGCTCCCAAATCGGCACAGTAAACATGACTCTTGGTGAACTACCCGATGTCTTCGACCAGCGGGCCCCGCAAAAGAAACTCGCTGCCCTGTTCGACGACGTCACCGCGGAACTTGATGCCTACAGCAGGTGGCTCGGTCGCCATCCCGACAAAGCCGGAACTCTCGCAGCAGCCGCCCTCCTCCCACGTGACCTGCTTGTAGACGCCGAGGGTGCCGTCGGCGATTTCCGCAGCTGGGTTCAGGGAAGACTTGGCGAAGCTGAAACCGTGGAGATACCGGGCCAAGAGCTCCTTGAGCACTGGCCGTCCAACGGCCCGGAGAAGCTGAGCAAGCCTGAAACCGTCACTCTTGCGGGACTTCTGCAGACTTTTAACGTCGGCCTTGAACCGGACGTCCGTTTCGGCGGGACGGCCATCACCTCCAGCACACCGGTCGTACTGTTCCAATCCCCGTCAGAGGGCCCACACTCGGCAACACCGTCCTACAACACCGCATTGACCATGACCCATCTTGCCGCGGCTGTGATTGCCGCCGACGGGGACGTCTCCGCTGCAGAGCTGGACCATCTGACGTCACACATGGAAGCTTCCTTGCAACTGACACAGCCCGAACGCGTCCGCCTTCATGCACACCTTCAATGGCTTGCTGCCTCCTCGGTGAAGCTCACGGGATTGACGAAGCGACTCAGCACCCTGACCAGTGCACAGAAGGCCTCACTGGGCGACATGTTGGTCACCGTTGCAGCCGCCGACGGGCATATCGCACCGGCCGAGGTGAGTACCTTGCAAAAGATCTACAAGCTTCTCGAGCTGGACCCGGGTCTCGTCACGAGCCGGCTGCACAACGCCTTCACAGAACCGAACGCTGCCGCAGCAAGGCCTGTCACGGTTCGCCCTGCTGGGACGCCGGCTCCTGGTTACACCGTACCCGCGCCCCCTGCCGAGTCCTCCCCCAAAACGACTGCTGCCAGCCATGCACTCAACCCCTCGGCAATTCAAGCAAAGCTGGCGGAAACAGCCGAAGTGTCAGCTCTCCTGGGGGATATTTTCAGTGATGAAGCGCCAGGTGGCAAAGAACCGTCGGCACCCCAGCCCACGCCACCAGGACCGAGCAAAGGTGAACCCAGGGATGAACCGTCAACCCCTCCCGTAGGTGACCTGGACCCGCCCCACTCCAGGCTCGTCCGGGCACTGGCCGGACGAGAACAGATGCTGTGGACAGAATTTGAAGACCTCTCCGCACTGCACGGGCTGCTGCCGGAAGGCGCCAGAGACACGGTCAACGAAGCCGCACTGGATGCCTCCGACGAGCCACTGCTCGAAGGCGACGAAACCCTGACCATCAATTCCTACGCCCTGCAGGAGCTCCTCGCATGACCCCCTCCCCTCACACCGTCATTCGTCCCCGTGAACGCGACGCCCTGCTGCAGTCGCTCCGCGCCGGCGTCGTTCCCCGCACTGGACAACAACACGTCCAAGTGGGGCGCGTTAACGAAGTTAAAGCCCTGCTGTCCGACATCAACAGGATCAACGACGGCGGGTCAGGGAGCCGCTTCATCATCGGAGACTACGGCTCAGGCAAGACCTTCTTCCTCCACGTTGTACGCTCCATCGCTCTCCAGCAGAAACTTGTCACAGTCCACGCCGACCTCTCCCCTGACCGGAGACTCCACGCCACCGGCGGGCAAGCCCGGAGCCTCTACGCCGAACTCATGCGCAACATGTCCACCAGGGCAAAACCTGACGGCGGCGCGATGTCCAGCGTCGTCGAACGATTCGTCACCCAGGCACTGACTACGTCCCGCGAAACCGGTGAACCAGTAGAAGCCATCATCCGCCAAAAACTAAACGAACTATCCGAACTCACCGGTGGTTACGACTTCGCAGAAGTCATCGCCAAGTACTGGCAAGGACACGACACCGGCAACGAGCAGCTCAAGTCCGACGCTGTTCGCTGGCTGCGGGGAGAATTCTCAACCCGCACGGATGCCCGCACTGCGCTGGGTGTCAGGACGATCATTGACGACTCCAACTTTTACGACCAGCTGAAACTTCTCGCCCACTTCGTCAGGTTGGCCGGTTTCGGTGGTCTCCTGATCTGCCTGGATGAGATGGTCAATCTCTACAAGCTGGCCAACAGCCAAGCCCGAAACTCCAACTACGAACAGATCCTGCGGATTCTCAACGACTCTACCCAAGGCAGCGCAGCAGGGCTCGGATTCATTTTCGGCGGAACACCCGACTTCCTGCTCGACCCCCGCCGCGGCCTGTACTCTTATGCCGCCCTGCAGTCACGCCTGGAGGAGAACAGCTACGCCGTTGACGGGCTCGTCGATTACTCCGGCCCTGTACTCCGCCTCGCCAGCCTGACACCCGAAGACTTCTACGTCCTGCTCACCAAACTCCGGCATGTCCAAGCAGCAGGCGACGAAGCTGCCTACCTCATCAACGATGAAGGCATAGGCGAGTACATGAGCCACTGCGCCCAGCGCATAGGCGACGCCTACTTCCGCACCCCGCGGAATACCATCAAGGGGTTCCTGGACCTGCTCGCCGTCCTCGAACAGAACCCCGATAGTGTCTGGACGGACTTGATCACCGGGATCAACTTCGAGCGGGAAACCAACCCCGACCTCGCACCGTTGGGACTCGACGCGGATCAACCGCTGCTGCCGACACCGCGCCGATCAGCACCCGCAACCCCGACTCCCGAGATGCCCCAGCCAACGGACGCCATCGATGACGATCTTTCCGCGTTCAAACTCTGAGGAATCCTCAGCGCATACAGCCTTCGAGAGGCTTCACAGGAACGTCCAAGGTTGGATCTGGTCGCAGAAGTGGGAGCACCTGCGCTCCACCCAGGCGCAAGCTGTCGCGCCGATCATGCAAGGGGACCGGGACGTCATCATCAGCGCAGCCACCGCGTCCGGCAAAACGGAAGCAGCATGGCTCCCGATCCTGTCCGCACTGGCACACGACAATGACACTGCAGGACGATCACCGGGAGTCAAGGCGCTTTACGTTTCACCGCTCAAAGCTTTGATCAACGACCAATACGGGCGGTTGGAAAGCCTCGCGGGCAGCGTGCAGGTGCCGATCCATCGCCGCCACGGAGACGTCACGGGCGGTGACCGTCGTGCCCTGCTGGAGACTCCCGACGGCCTGCTGCTCATCACGCCTGAATCCCTGGAGGCCATGTTCATCACTCAGGGACCGCGGGTTCCAACCCTGCTCAGCGGACTCCGGTACGTCGTGGTCGATGAGCTGCACTCCTTCATCGGAACGGCGCGTGGAGCGCAGCTGCAGTCGCTGCTGCACCGCGTTGAGCTTGCCATCCGGCGAGGTATCCCCCGGGTTGGCCTTTCCGCCACTCTTTCGGACTTATCCATCGCTGCAGACTTCCTCAGACCCGGGCATGCGCACACGGTCCACCTAGTCGGCGACCAGAGCGACGACACAGCCGAACTCCGAATGCAGCTGCGCGGATTCGTCACTTCCGGCGACGCCTCAGCCGCCGTCGACGGCCCGGATACGGCCGATGCTGACGCCGACAAGGCAGCCATCGCAGATCACCTCTTCCGACACCTGCGAGGCCAGGACAATCTGGTTTTTGCTAACTCGCGTGCAAACGTGGAGGCCTACGCTGATCTCCTCAAAGGCCTCAGCGACCGTTCCCGCGTCGGAAACGAGTTCTTTCCTCATCACGGAAACCTGTCCAAAGAGTTCCGGGAGGATGTCGAGTCACGCCTTCGGTCCGCGGATACTCCAACGACAGCAGTTTGTACCTCAACGCTGGAGATGGGAATCGATATTGGTTCTGCTGACACCATCGCCCAGATTGGCGCGCCCGGCAGCGTGTCGGCTCTTCGGCAGCGTCTTGGGAGGTCCGGGCGCCGTGGGAAGCCTGCAACTTTACGTCTGTACATCTCAGAGCAACCGGTCGACCACCGGACCCCTCCCGTAGATCAACTCCGAGCCGAGCTCTTTGAAACCGTCGCCACCGTAGAGCTGCTTCTCGAGAAATGGTACGAGCCGCCCAACACCCGGGGACTACACCTCTCAACCCTCATCCAGCAGACTCTGTCCGTGATAGCCCAACACGGCGGTGCCACGGCCCCGGAACTCTACGGCGCGTTGTGCTCTGAAGGACCCTTCCGCCACATTGACCAAGCCATGTTCATCCGGCTGCTCCGCAGCCTGGGAACCAACGACATCATCATGCAGTCCTCGGACGGAACTCTCCTGCCGGGCAGCAAAGGCGAGCGGCTGATCAATCACTACAGCTTCTACAGCGCCTTTCAAACGGCCGAAGAGTACCGGCTCGTATCATCCGGACGCACCCTAGGTTCCATTCCGATAGAGCACCCGGTTGTCGAAGGCGGACTACTCATTTTCGCCGGTCGGCGGTGGCGTGTACTGGACGTAGAAATGCCCAGCAAAGTCATCAACCTCGTGCCAGCCAGAGGGGGCCGACCACCGACATTCTCCGGCAGCGGGATCCAAATTGCCGATGGCATTCGACAGCGGATGAAAGAACTCTACGAAGACACTCATGTACCCATTTATCTCGACTCGACTGCACAAGGTTTGTTGAAGGAAGGCAGGGCTGCGTATGAAAGGCTCGGCCTGAAACGGCAACCCCTGATCGCCTGGGGTGATGACACCATCCTTATCCCTTGGGCCGGCGACAGGATCATGAACACCCTCCACGTAGCACTCACCGCAGAGAACCTCGAGTCGAGCCTGGACGGGGTCGGTCTGACCCTCCGAAAGACACCCCCCAGCGCCGTCGCCGCACTGCTCGAACGTTTAGCCGGCGCTGAACAGCCAGAGCCGTTAAGGGTCGCCAGTACCGTTGCCGTGAAAGAACGCGACAAGCACGATGCCTACCTGGACGACCAACTACTCACCTGCTCCTATGCAGCCGCAGCTCTGGACATCGAGGGAGCATGGCCAGTCATCAAACAACTGGCAAAAGCCACTGCCACACTGACCGACAACCCCGCCCCTGCCCCTCACAAGACCGCCAAAGCACCCGAGGAAAAACCCAATCGGGAACTATCAGGCGTAGGACCCTATGCCGTTATCGACGTGGAAACAACCGGCTTCTCTCCCGAGCGAGACCGCATCGTCGAAATCGCTATCGTGCGTGTCAGCGCAGAAGGAATTATCGACGATGTGTGGTCCACGCTCATCAACCCCGACCGGGCAACCGGACCACGCCACATACATGGGATCACCAACGCCGACGTCCGCAACGCTCCCCGATTCGAGGACGTGCTCGCCGAAATCGACCGACGATTGGCCGGGGCCACGGTGGTTGCCCACAACGTTGACTTCGACCTCGGCTTCCTCGCTTCGGAGTTCAAACGCGCAGGAGCCACGCACCACAATTGGCCATCGTTATGCACGATGCAATTGGCAAAGCGCTTTTTCCCAGGGGAAAGCGCATCGCTTTCAGGCATCTGCAAACGGCTCAACATCGAAATCGGAGACGCGCACACGGCATCTGCGGATGCGCTGGCAGCAGCACGCCTGCTCTCCTTTTACATCAATGGCGACCGACGGTATTCCGCGCCTACTTTTTCGCAGTAGCCCGTTGCCGTGCAGACAAACCGGAGCGCATCTCTTGACTTTCTGCCGGAACCGACTTGAACTCAATCAGACAGGCTGAAGTTTGGAGGCGGCAGTGGCTGGTCAGCGAATTGGGTACGTCCGGGTCAGCACTTTGGATCAAAACGAGAAGCGGCAGCTCGAGGGCCAGATACTGGACAGAATCTTCACGGACAAGGCCTCCGGCAGGGACACAGCGCGGCCGCAGCTTACCGAGCTGCTGAGGTTTGTCCGTGACGGGGATACCGTCGTTGTGCACAGCATGGACCGATTAGCCCGAAATCTCGACGACCTGCGCGCCCTCGTTCAGGGCCTCACGCGGCGAGGAGTACGCGTCGAGTTCGTAAAAGAGCAGCTCGTCTTCACCGGAGAGGACTCCCCCATGGCAAACCTCATGCTCTCGGTCATGGGAGCCTTCGCCGAATTCGAACGCTCCCTCATCAGGGAGCGTCAGCGGGAAGGTATCGCTCTGGCCCAGCAGCGCGGCGTGTACAAGGGAAGAAAGAAGACCCTGACACCGGAACGGGCAGCCGAACTCGTCCAACGCGCCGGCAACGGCATCCCAAAAGTCGTCCTCGCCCGCGACTACGGAATCAGCCGAGAAACCGTCTACCAATACCTCCGCCACGCGAACGGGATGAGTCCCAAGTCCCTTCTCCCACGCAGTTCCCTGAGCTGAACAACCAACGGCAAGCATTCCAGCCCACGTAAGAGCGAAGAGAACCAGAACTGCCCGACATTGCCTGCACAAAACTAATCGAGGAAGTACGCGAGAACCTTCTCATCGGAGTCCAGAATTTCGTCTGCAGGCACGTGGAGTCCTCGTGCGAGTTCGACTGATCCAATGAGTGCGACCTGCATATCAGGCGAGAAGGCTCGTTCGAGCAAGCCGAGATAGTCGGACATGCCCTGGTCCAATTTGTCTATGAGCTCCCGGTACTCCGCAGCGAGCTGCTCGTCGAGCACGCGCTGCTCGCCGATATAGCGTTCGATCAGCTCGGCCTCTCGCTTAGAGAGGTACGATCCGGCCGCCTCGTACATGATCGTGCCGACAGTGTTCCCGATGATGGCGCCGAGCACTGGAACTGGGATGAGCGCCTGGCCCACAAAAGACGATAGCGCGCTCACCGCGGCTTCCAGGGCGATGAACTCGGAGTTCTCAATGAACTCCACCTGGTCGATCTCGCCGCGGCGCAGCCTGTTCGCCTGTTCAGCAATGCCGAAGGCGGCGGTGACAATTGAGCTTGCGACGGCCGCCGACGTAGCGGTGAAATTCGTCAGCGCGTAGATGCTGAGGCCTCGTACTCCGCCTTTGACGAAGCTAAAGCCGGTCTCTTCTGCGATGTCGAGCCAGTCCTGCTCACTGAACTCTGTAAGGCGCTTGCCTTCCCGACGCTTGGCAACCACCGCTAGCACGAAAGCCGTCCCGCCCTCGATCGCGGCGGCTGCGAGTGTGGCCTTCGCTCCTTCTTGCAGGTTTGGCAGGCTCTCGCGATAGGCGTTATCGCGGAGTGCCTGATCGGTGGAACGGAGGGAAGCTTCCTCGGCAGCCATAGTCGACTCGTAAACGCCCCTTTGTACCTCGTGGTACTCGAGCGTCGATGGTTCGAGCGCTTCGATACCGATCCGTCCCTCTTGGAAGAACGCTTCGATCCGTTGCCAGTCCTTAAAGGAGGGTCCGTCTCCGCTGCGCGACAGGAGCTTTCCTGCTTCCTCGGGCGGCATGGAGTGCAGCTCCTTGACCATCTCGAAGTAATCAGCGGGGATCTGATACTTCCCGCCGTTCTGCACGAAGTCGGGATAGTTCTGGAGGTGTTCGGTAATTGCTCCTAGGGAGAAGCGGCCACCTGCTGCGACAAACTTCTGCTGAATCTCCACTCCCCTGCGGATTAGGTCCACGGGTCCGTTGTCGTTCACCCACTGGTAGACCGACTCCTGACCGAGAATCTGTTGCCGGGCATTGGCGATACCCACCTCCGCGATCTCAGCGATGAAGCCGTGCATTCCGTGCTGTCCGCCGCGATTGGCGGTGACCACCTCGAGGTCAATCTTCCTAATAGCCTCTTCGATGCTGGTGAGTGCGTTCACGAGGTTCTCGTCCTGCTGACTGAAAGAGCTCAACAAGTCGTCAATGCGGAGTTGATTGAGGTAGTTCACCCATGAAGCGACCGCCTGCTCCTGGTTGTTCCTGACCAACTTTGGTATGTCATTCATCCGCTGCGTCCCGTTCGATGCGGCTACCTAGCAGTGCTGCACACGACTTCGTATTGTTCACAAGGACGCCGAGTCTCTGCTGCTGGGAGTCGGTGAGCAAACGGAAGTCGGCGCCAAAATGCGGCAATGCTTCGCCGTAGCACTTCACCAGCTCTATGCGAAGGCCGGTTGTCTTCTGGAGGAGGTCGCCGATCTTCGCATCATCGCTTTTGACCGACGCGCAGTTTTGCTTCACTGCACCAAGAGCCTCCTGCTTTGCCGCCAGATTATCGAACTTTTTCTTGGCAAACAGCGCGATTGAAGCGAGGAGGGTGGCTCCTGCGACGGTCCACCCAACGGGGCCGGCAAGCGCCAGTATTGCGCCGCCTGCAGCGGTGCCTCCACCTCCGGCAGCCAATGCGCCGCCTCCAAGCCAGGCAAGAGCAGCGTTGCTCGCAGCGGCTCCGGATAGAGCAGAAATAGCGGTACCAGTTGAGGCGGTACCGAAAGTGGTGGCTACCCACATGGCGGCCGTTGGCGCCACGCTCGCGACTGCAGCTCCCGCAGTAAGCCCGGCGCCTGCGCCGGCTGCGGACTGCTGCGCAGCTTCCAAGTCCTTCCGGGCGAATTCCTCGGCATCCAGGAACTCCGCCTTGTAGACGCCGATCTCACCGAAAGACGTCTCGAACGGCTTCGGGGTGTTGGCGATACTGTTCACCAACAGCTCGACGAACTCGATCAGGTCCGCTGACCGTTCGCGCTGGCGCAGGAGCGAAAGCCCCTTATCGCTCATCGCAGCGAAGGCAGCGTTGTACTCCGCTATCGCCTCCTCGTAGGTGTCCGGCGCCTTCACGGCCATTTTCTCGACTGTTTCTTTGGCGGCTTCCTTGACGCTTTCAACCTGCTCAATGAGCTGCGTCGACGCACTCCTGAAGACCTTGCCAACGCCCTCTATGGCCTTATTCACGTCAACCTGTTCAGCCACCGTTATCCCCCAACTCCATTGCGGTTCGCTTCCGAGAAAAGATTATCGACTGCTGCTGACAAAGTGGCGTTCGTTCCTCAGTGACTGGAAGGGTAAACCCTCCCCCGTCGCCAGCTTGACAGAACGTCCGTTATCGGGTCTCGAATGGGACGAGAAGAAGTGGATCATATAGCCCGTCTTAGGTGGCCGTTTTGCCTTCCCACGCCGACCAGCGTTCGCTATATCGGTACCGGGGGCAATGGCGATATCGCGGCTCGGGTAATTCGGTGGCTTCGAAGCCCTCTGGCGACATGTTAGGCCGTCCATGATCAATTAGGATGTAAGCGTACGTCAGCATGCAGCGGTATAATTGTGCCGTGAAGACTACCCAGCACATGGAGACTGTCGCTCGCCTTGGCAGCGCTGTCCGTGAGGCGCGCAAGGAGCTCAAACTCACTCAGGAGCAGCTGGCCCTTCAAGCCCACGTGAGCCGTGCTTTCGTGGGTGAACTTGAAAAGGGGCACAGCCGTGCCGAGCTTGGCAAGGTCCTCGACGTGCTGGGCGTGCTCGGAATAAGTACCCGCGCCATAACATCCCTGGTACAAGAGAAGACAAAGAAGGCCCGCAGTATTCGGTCAGCTAAGACTGCGCGCATTTCCAGGCAGCGCGCTTATCCAGCTGCCGAGGTACTCTCCTCCCAGGGCCGAAGCGGCCTTTTGTTCGCTGATGCAGCTCTTGCGCTTGCGGGCCATGAGATTACTGACCCCGCGCTCCGCGGTGTCGTCGACGGAGCCGCTCGTTACCAGCTGACCACGGATGAAGCTCTGGCTGCTATCCGCCTGCACGTACAGGGTTGATGGCAAGCAAGCCAACCCCCGGCACAACTTTCCGTACCTGGGATGATTACTACATCCCGGGTACGACTGTTTTGAGGAACAAGTTCACCAGGCCAGGGCAACCCTTCGGTGAGACTGATCCGGGCAAGCTGAGAGCCATGGAAGAGGCGATAACCGCAATCAGGCTTCGCGAACTATATGAGAAGCCTATAGACGGAATATTCGACTATGCCCATATGAAGGCGATCCATCACCACGTGTTCCAGGACGTCTATGAATGGGCGGGGGAAGAGCGTGTCGGTCCCGCTAGCTTCATGACCAAGGACGGGCATGCCTACTACCCTGCCGGCCCGGCTCTGACGGCGGCGGCCGAAGCTGAGTACATGAAACTGGCCGACAAGAGTCTTCTGCGGGGCCTTGAGCTCGAGGCATTCATCCAAGCTCTTGCGGAATGCTGGGGCGAGCTGAATGTGATCCACAGCTTTCGGGAGGGGAACACCCGCACGCAGTTCGCATTCTTCTCCCAACTGGTGGAACAGGCTGGCTACAGGATCAACACTGTGCAGTTCGCACCTGGCTCGGCGTTGCGCGAGGAATTTGTAACAGCACGTTTCCATAGTCAGGACACAGGGAACAATGATCGTCTCGCCGCAGTGCTTGCACAAGCGATCAACCCGGTGACACCGCCGCCCTCCCCGAGCTGACTTACGCTGTCGTCGCTGGGTACGGGTTGGCAGGGCCGGCTTGGCTCTCCGAAGTTGACGAAACCTACAATATCGGTAATGCAAACTCGGGTAAGAGCAGCGCGAAGGAGCTAAACGACCGTATAGCTAGCCGGGCCAGGGTGCCTAACCGCGCCGAAACATACTCCGCGAACTAGGCATTGTTTAGTCTCCAAGCCGATTGACGCGGCACGTGGCCTACTCAGGGACAACGAACCATTCCTCCTTCTCTGCAATGTCCCTGAGAGACAATGCTTTCGATGAGGCGCTAAGTGCTTGGTCTGCTGCAGCGAGGACCATCGTGGGATACGTAGCTGGCTCGGAGAGGACGTACTCCGCTACATGCTGCTCGAACTCCAATGCCGTCGTGCGGAAGTGAAAGTCTGGACCGCAATGGGCGATCATCGCTAGCTCTTCTTCCGTCACCGGCGTCCCAGGCTCCCGCGCTGACCAGTATGCCCTAACAAAAGTGCGTACGAGAAGCTTGTTTTGCGCGATGGCCTTCATGGCATCCGGGCCGAAACCGAGCGCGCCTAGATGAGAGATGGGTAGCATCAGGCAGGCCAATTCTGGGAATTCATTCGCTGCAACAGCGACTACGTAAGGGGACAGAGGAACTCGTGTACGGGCAATCTCTTGTATGGCATCGATGATTTTCTTCAAAGATGCCTCAGGAATCGATGCCTTCACGTCGGCTGCCCGCTCGAGTATCGAGAGGATCGTGTCGTCATCCGCGCAACTGATGAATGAAAGAAGCCAAGCTTCTCGATCCTCGAGGCCCGCAAGCTGTCCAGCGGAGCTGGCCCACCAGTCGCCGTCACTTCTTTTGGCGAAAAGTACTTCCAAGAGCGCACTAGCGGTCCTATTCTGACCGAACGCAGAACGATCAGTTTGACCGGCGCGAGTAGCAATGCCTTTGGTAAGTCCATGGTTCGCAGCAGCTGATACGACGATCCGAGTGCTCAGCCAATTTGCGCCAAAAGTTTCTTCGATGACATTGGCCAGCTGACTCCACATGAGGGTGGTGCCCCTTCGACCGGCGGTGATTTGGAGGATCTGGTGGAGGCGTTCCCCCAGCCCAGGAGAACTTTTCATCCTTGCCAGGGCGGAGGACTGCCGAGGAAATGTAGGAGGCTCATCGTGGGAAAGAGAAAGTTCACTCTTCAGTGATGGTGCTTCGTTCTTGGCCCCCCTAGAGAACAAAAAGAAGGCGTCGCAGACCGTCATCAGGTCTGCTGCCAAGGATGTTCCGCGGGGCCTTGTCGACGCTCCGGATACTACGAGTTCTAGAAACTCAGCAGCCAGCCGGGAATCATCTTCCGCACCTACACCGGCCTCGAGAAGTAGCAGCGAGGCGTTCGGTGAACAGGTAGAAAGCGCGTTCCCTTGTGCAGGAGTGATGGACTTTGCGATGCCGAGAGGAAAAATCAGCTCGAGCCAGCGCTCTCTGCGGGTTACATCAACAGTCTTATCAAATTCACCGTTCCACCAGGTTAGGGTGCCACGGGGCGAAGGGCTCACTGCGCCCAACACTTTTGCACACTTGTACGCCAGAGGGGCGTCCACTTGGTTGACAAGACATGTGCGAAGAAAATCCACGATGACTTCAACGCTCGGTTGGCCATAGGAAGAGGTCCTTCGGGGGCGCGGGTTTGCTACTGCTTCGTTTTCGACGACTCCCACGGCGTCGAACGCGCCGGCCGCAATACGGCGACGAGGACGTGCAGCGGAATCGAAGACCCCGTCCTCAAGGAGAATCTTGCCAACGCGCCGGCTCCAAAATGGGCGCGGGGCACTCTCATATAAGTCTTCCACCTTGTCCGCGACAGTCGAGATCATGCCGTCATCAAACATGCCAGCCATGAACCTAGTGACGTTCAGCCAATATGGTCGATGCATGAGCGCCAGCATGCGATCGAACCGGTCCACCCCTTTACCTGAAGGCGAAGCGGGAGCGGTGGTGAAGAGATGCTTAGCCGCAAAGTATTCGCGGATCGGTTGGACTTCGAACTCGAAGTACTCGTCCGTGCGGCTAGTTATTACCCATACGCGCTGTGTCACTGCGGTGAAGAGCGTGTTAGCAAGCGACGGATCGAGCCCCAGGTCTGCAAGGCGGTACCTCACGAGGCGAATGAGCTCCGCACGGGTAGCACGTCCTGTTCCGCCGTCGCTTTCTGCGTCCGCGTGGAGGTGCCACCCGATGTACGCAGTAATGCGTTCGACAGTGTGTCGATGCCTCTTGACGACCTCATTCTTGGCTGTCTCACGGTCAAGGAACAGCTCCATGTAGCTGGCATACAGGGCGGTCCTGTTCGTCGGAACGGACTCCCCTCGACGGTAGATGAGAAAAAGCAGAATTGCGAGCTGCATTGGATTAGTAGCCAGTTCGCTTACATGCGGTTCTGCGGAGCGGGCCTTAAATACTCTTCGAACGTCAGCAGCGTCTTGGTCAGTTAGTTTTTGGCTGGAAGACCACCTCTCCAAATACTTGTTTCGGAGGTCGTCTGTCAGTGGCAGGAGCTCAAAGTACGAGAACTTATCATCTCGAGGCTCGGCTCCGCTGGCATAGCTGGGACGAGCCGTCACAACGATACGAGTCTCGGCGCGGTATGAGCCAGATCGCTCTTGGAACGCTTGGATTTCATCCACGACCTTTTGACGGGTCGTGGCTTCGGCAACCTCATCAAGCCCATCGAAAGCAACGAAACTTGGCAGCCAATCAAGCAGAAACAGAACATCATCGGGCGTCACCTCAGCGCCACCACTGTCTTTCTGCATCATCCTCGCTATAAAGGATTCAACCCCGATGGGCGCACCAGGCTCACGACGTGTTGCATCATCGTCTCCGGCAAGCGGGTCGTATCCTCCCATCCATCGGGCGTAGATTCGGAGGTCAATTCTGTAGGGGATGCGAGGGATGTCTTCTAGTGGGGCTGCCCCAATGGCACTCATAGGATCGTCATCGGCGTGAAGGAAAATTGAGCGATGTACTTGGCAGATGAACTGGATCAAGGTGGACTTGCCCTGACCGGGAGCTCCGAGGATCACTGTGGAGTTGTTGTGCCCAAGGCTGGTAAGAAGGCCTACGCCCGTGCTCGACCCGAGGTAGGCTGACGCGGCGGCAGAGCGACGGCGGACAGGTGCGGCTGGAACATCGATAAAGAGGCTATTTAGCGAAACGCCCTCAAGCTCTCCGTGCTTGAACCTGACTTCGCTGTCCTGCCCGCGCTGATTGGCGGCGACGGCACGAAGTATTAGGGACAACCTGTTCTTGCGTTCGATCAGAAACTGCGTTTGCGTGATCGAGCGGATTATGTCTGCTCCAAGAAGCATGTCGGGGTACGCGAACTTCAGTTCGGAAGGAGCAGAATCGACTGCCCGGCTCACCTCATTGCGCCACCAGGCTCGCATCTTCATTCCGAAGCGTTCACTCTCTGCGGCAAGGTGAGCGTTAAGAAGGTCGATTCTTCCGGTGTCTTCATGGGCGGTCCCAGGAACGTTGGTTACTAAAAGCCACTCCTTGGTGCCCCGTTCCTGCATCCTTTTAAGATTGGGCTCTTCATCTTTGATTATGCTCTTCAGCCATTTGACTGGGTCGCGCTCCTGTCGCTGGTCGCGGACCCACTTCACTTGATATGAGAAGACCTTCACGCCAGTACCGTCTTGAAGCTCGAACGCGTCATGGCCACCATCCGGCTGACGAATCGGGGGCACCGAGAGATCAGGATGGAGATGTAAGAGGAGAGCTTGGATCATATGCTGGAAACCGTCGTCGCCTAAGTCCTCAAAACGATACTCCGCCACGCGTTCCTACTTTCAGTTGCTGATGTCGGAAGATTCTTTCAGATCGAACGTTGGCAGGTGCGCTCTAAGCAGCAAATTTGCTGATCTTGTCCAAGTCGGGTCCTGGCGGAATGAATTTTTTTGACCATAATCCGGAAAAGCTAACGCCAGATTCATGGCAGCATGATCCCCTGATGTCTGCCCGTGTCGATTCCACCGATCGTTAGAGCTCTGGTCTTAAACTGCATGACAATCCGGGATAAGGCACACATGGCTGGATCCGTCACTTCAGTCGGCATAACCTCACGAAGGCAAGCCCATCGCCGCAAGCTTCCAGGAAAAAAGCGCAATCCGTGCTGGAGACTCAGCTCGACCTAAGGCTGGTTATGCGTTTGAAATCTCCGGGGGGGGAGAGGCATCGAAAGAGCTGGATTTACCTGCTGACGAGGGTCCTGTCGGCCGGCGGCGGCACTGCTTTTGTGTCTGTGTCTATGTCTATGTCTATGCTGTAGATGGTCTCGGACCGGTCGGTGAACCGCGTGATGTCCTCGAGGGTGATGTTGCTGAACGCCGAGCGTTTCTTCAGGTGCTGGACCAGTTCCGTCTGCGGCCACATCAGCTGGTCGAGGTAGGTGTTGAAAGACCGCCCGCTGGCTCTGGCGTAGGCCGACACCGCCTTCGGGTCGGTGATCTTTCTGCCGTAGGTGAGCTCGATATCGACGTCACCCAGCGGGTCGGTCTCAGGATTCAGGTAGCTGCCGACCACCCGAATGGCCATGATTCATGGACCCCGGAATAACACCGAGCTCGATATTGTCACGGGCATCGTCCGGACAAGCCACGCCTACGCCACAGCATCGCTTTCCGCTAGCGACGGGAACGCCTGACGTCCCGCGGAGCCGCCGAGGCCGTCATAAGCAAAGACACCTAACCTCTAAGTCCGGCGTACCGCGG
The DNA here is from genome assembly GCF_050038305.1 of Pseudarthrobacter sp. 1G09. Classification (NCBI taxonomy): domain Bacteria; kingdom Bacillati; phylum Actinomycetota; class Actinomycetes; order Micrococcales; family Micrococcaceae; genus Pseudarthrobacter; species Pseudarthrobacter sp. 1G09. The sequence continues at coordinate 329,691 of NZ_CP188306.1, read as the reverse complement.
TCCTGCGACGCTTCCCTGGGCCGGGCTACCTCGCCCTGGCCGGTGGCCCACAATGTTTTGGCGAACACGAGGGCTTCTTGTGTGAGGGGATGGACCCGGAGATTCCTGGAACTGCCTGGTCAGGACTTTCGTCCGGTTCAGGCACACCCCAACCTGACGTCAGGCACCCACAGAAGAGGCGTCAGAATAGGGTCCAATTCTGAGTTCCCGGATGCCACATTCGAAAGGTCTTGAACCCTATCCGGACACCACATCCGAAGGTTCTTAGACGCCACAGGACACTCACAGAAGAACCCAGCTGCCCGCTACCGGACGGCCTGGCACTTCTGGTCCTCGGCGGTCTGGGCCACCACGTCCCGGGCGCTGGGCTCAGTAACGGAAGGCTTGGTGCCGGACGTGAAGTCGATGCCAAGGTAAAGCTGCACGCCGTAAACGGAAGGGTCCGCCTGGACCTTGGACGCGGGGAGGCCAAAGAGCGCCGCCACGTCCGCGGCCACGTCGTCAAAGTCCGGCCCGTAGTAGATGGTGGTCTCATCAGCGGGCTGCGCCTCAATCCGGCTGAGGTTGGTAAATCCGGCCCCGGTGAGGATGGGGGTCAGGTCGTGGCTCCGGCCGGGAACGGTGGTGCCGTTGGCAATGAGAACCGGCTGCAACGACCTGTCGTAGCCCGGCGAGGGAGCCTCTGCCGGCGGAACGTCCGAAGGAGCCGGCGCCGGCCCGGCAAGGTCAGCGCTCTGCCGCAGCGCGGCGAACAGGTTGCCCGCCGCCGGTTCGGAGAGCTGCAGGCGGTTGGGGTCCGCGGCCGGAATGGTGGGCACGGTAATGAAGTTCACCCTGGCCGGGTCGATGTTCTTGAGCCGGTCCGCAATGGTCAGCAGCGCGGGAATCGAAGCGAGGCCCTCGTCCACGGTCAGGTTCCGGGTGACGGTGTCGGCGATGCCCAGGACCTTCTGGGGGTTCCGCAGCGTCCCCTCATCCTTGAGTTTGCGGGTCAGCGAGCCGAGGAATGCCTGCTGCGCCTGGATCCGGCCCAGGTCCCCGCCGTCCGCAAAGGCGTACCGGGTCCGCAGGAACGCCAGCGCCTGGTCCCCCTGCACGCTCGATGTTCCCTCCGGCAGGCGCAGCCCGGAATCCGGGTCGAACACCGCCGCATCCACGCACACGTCCACGCCGCCCACGGCGTTGGAGAGCTCCTTCACCGAGTTGAAGTCGGCCATCATGAAGTGGTCGATCTCAAACCCGGTCACCTCGTTGACAGTATCCACGGCGCAGCCGATTCCCGCTTCGGCCATGGCACTGTTGATCATCGCCCCCGGCCGCGCCACATATTGCCGGTCAGTGTCCTGGTCCTGGCAGGACGGTACGTCCACCAGGAGGTCGCGCGGGAAGCTGATCACATTGACGTCCTGGTTGTTGGCCGAGATGTCCAGCAGCATCATGACGTCCGACTGCCCGTACCCGGAGGACTGGTCTGCCGTCCCGTAGGCGGCGTTCTTCCCGTCCCGGGTATCGGTTCCCAGGATCAGGACCTGGAGCCTGTCCGTCCGGTCGTCCACCGGGCCTTCGGACCGCAAGCCGCCGGCGCCCAGCGCCGACGATTTGATGTTGGACTGCAGCCGGAAAGCCCAGTAGCCACCGAAGACCAATAGCGCCACGAGGAGCACGGCCACGGAAGCCCCGGCAACCAGGAGCCATCGCGGCGCGCGCCTGCGCGAATACCTGGCACTCCCCTCGGTCAGCTTTCCTTGGCCCGGGTAGCGCGCAGCCGCGGGGTCGGAGTTTTCGGGGCGGGGCGTGCTGTCCAACAGAAAAACCTTTCGGGGGTTGACCGCGCCCCACGCTACAAGGCCCGGCCCCGCGTTCCACGCCCCTCCGCGGACAGCCCGGGATCCGTTGCTGAATGGTTACCTCAGCAAAACAACCGAAAAGAGGGCTTACCCCTTACGCTCCGCCCGGTACGCGCTGGGGCTCACCCCGTGCAGGCGCCGGAACTGGCGGGAAAAGTAGAACTGGTCTTGCAGGCCGATCTCGCGGCCCACCTCGGCGATGGGCAGGTCCGTGGTGTCCAGCAGCAGCCGCGCCCGCGCCATCTTCAAGGCCGTGTGGTGCGCCAGCACTCCCCCGCCCGTCGCCTCCCGGAACAGCTTGCTCAGGTACGACGACGACACCCCCACCAGCGCTGCAAGGTCAGCCAGGCGGACCGAGCCATCCACCCGATCCTCCAGAAAGTTCATCGCCTGCTGCAACGGCGTCCCCTTCTCCGGCAGCCGGCGGTCGCCGGCCAGCGCAGTCAGCAGCCGCCACGCCATCCCGGCAGTGGCCACCAGCCGGGCCGGTGACTGGTCCTTCTCCAGCGCGGTGATGATCTCGTCCAGCATCGCCGTCAGCCGGTCCACCGCCACCAGCGGAATGACCTGCGCGCCCCGCACGCCCGCCCCGTCCAGCAGGTCCGCCACGTCGGCACCGCGCACATGGCACCACCAGATGGTCCACGGGTCGCCGTCCGCGGCACCGTATGCGTGTGCCTCGCCGGTTCCGCCAGGAAGTACGACGGCGGCGGGCGCACCCACGGCGGTCCGCACGCCCCCGGTTTCCACCCACCCCGCGCCCGCGACGCAGAGGATCACGATGGTTTCCGCCGCGCCGTCCGGCCGGTGCCGGCCATGGTCGGCGGCCGCGGGAAAGACCCCTGCGTCAGTCACCACCAGGTGCCGGGTAATGGGACGGCTGAGGGCATCGCGGAGCAGCGGCCGGGGCACCACCACCAGCCGCTGGTTCTGGAATCCGGTGGCCCTCGCCAACCCAGCCCCTTCCGTCACGGAATGTCCATGATAGAACGGCCGGCAACCGCCTGAGCGCGGCAACGAAGCTCAGCCGGCCGGGTAGCTGAGGATCAGATCGTTCATGCGTCGCTGCCACTCAGCATCAGCCCACATGGGGTGGTGCGGCGCCGCGTTGGAACACAACACCATCCCCCACACGCCGTGTTCCAGCGCCGTGCGGATGCCGTGCTCGGCCAGGTCCCGCCCCACCGGGCCCTCCTCGAACCCGCCCAGCAGTGGCGTGTAGCCGATCCACCCCTCGCCCACCACGGCGGGCACGTCCTTCCACCTGGCCCAGGCGGCAATCGCCACCACCCGCGATTCGAGCTCGCGCCGCATCACCTCCCGGTACGGCCCGTACTCGTTGTCCAGCCAGGCGTCCCAGGCCGCGGGGTCGATCCAGTCATAGCCGTAGAACATCTGGTCCGTCACTACTGTGGCCCGGTACTTCCACGCCGCCAGCCGCCCGTACTCAGCAAGCGAAGGAGCGTCGGCCCGCAACAGTGCACGCAGGGCGGCGTTGGGAAACCCTTCAGTCCCCTCGGACCGGATGTCGATCCGCTGCTGCAGCGCATCCAGCACCCCATAGCTGTAAACGTGGAACTGGGCCGCACCCAGGCCTTCCGGAACGGAATGCATGGCCAGGTGCGGCGGCTTGCCGTAACTGGCCGTCACCAGGAGGTCCGGGTGCAGCTGCCGCAGCCGCTGCACCTGCTCCGTTCCGCCGTCGGCGAGCGCCGGAAGGATGGAGAAGTCCACCTCGTTGTGCAGTTCCACCATGGCGATCCGCTGCCGGTGCCCGGCCTCCGCCATGAACCGGATCAGCCGGTCCCAGGCATCGGCCAGGACCCGGTACCGGCCGGCCAGCGGGACGGCGTCGATCGCGTCGAACCAGTGCGGGGAGGCGGCGAACACCGGAGACTGCTGGTATTCCCAGCTGGCCAGGAGTATCACCAGCCCGTGGCGTTCCGCGGCGTCGAACAACGCGATGAGGCGCTCCCGCAGGTTCAGGCGGTACCCGCCGGGGGCGTCATACCAGCGCGTGCCGCGGCCATAGGTCCCGCCGTCAGGGGCCGCGCCGAGCCCCTCGATCTTCAGGTCCTCCGCGAGCGCGTCCAGGCCCAGCCCGCCGAAAAGCAGCAGCGGCGCCGCGCAGATCCGGATGGCGTTGTACCCGAGCTCCGCTGCCCGCGCACACGCTGCGTCGAGGTCCGCGAACGGCCCGCCGTCCTCCGCGCGCGTGTACCAGGAAAAGTCCCAGAGGGTGATGGCCAGCCGGGGCGGAAGGTGCGACGGCGGCGCTCCGGTCAGGGAGCCCGTGTCCCCTTCCACGGTTCCGGACCCCAGGTAACGGGGTACTTCAGTCCCGGATGTTTGCGTCTCCAGTTTTTCGGTCACAGTGATGCCCCTTCCTTCGTGCCGGCATGCGTGGTCAGAAGGCGCCCCTGCGCCGCCAGTTGCCGGAGCTGCACGGCGGCCGCAGCCCGCGCGGCGGCCGTATCGGTATTGAACAGCAGCAGTTCGGGCAGCGACGTCGCGAAGTAGTCCGGCGCAGCGGGGGCGGCGTCCAGTTCGGCGGCCCGCGCGTCCAGCTCCCGCCAGATTTCCTCGGCGTCGCCGGGCAATCCCAGCCGCACGAACGCGACGCCCCGCCAGTATTCCTCCGGACCTACCGGACGCGGGTCCACCGCCAAGAGCCCGCCCGGCAGGAGTGCACGGTTCCACGCCTCCTCCGCCGCAGCAGCATCCCCGGCGAGCTCCAGCGCGTCCCCCAGGGCCACAAACCGCTCGGCCATACTGTCCGCCGGATGCCGTCCCTCGCCCAGGTTCGCGGGGGCTTCGACGCCGTCCCGCAGCAAGGCGGCTGCCGCCGTCGGGCGCTCCTCCATCAGGACCCGGGCGTGCTGGACCGCGGCCCTGTCATAGGCCGCGAGCGCCAGGCCCTCACCGCCTTCGAAGGGCTGGAAGCTGCGGGAGGCCAGCAGCGCCAGCGCGTTTTCTGCCCGGTCTTCTGCGGTCAGCAGGTTGGCATAGCGGAGGGCGAGGTCGTCCCGGTCCAAGACGGCGGGCCCGTGCTGCTCGATCGCGGCGATGCGCTCCCCTGCCGGCAGCCCGCGGACCTCCGCGAGGACAGACCGCTCGAACAGCAGCCGGGCATCGTCCGGTGCCAATTCCTGGGCCCGGCCGAAGTACCTGTCGGCGGCGCCGGGGTCACCGCCCGTGTTCACGGTGGCAAGGGCCGCGTTCCGCCACACCACGGGGTCCTGCGAACCGTGGGCCATGGCCTTTTCCAGGTGCCCCAGGGCATCCGCGGTGCGGCCTGCGTCCATCAGCCAGCACCCCAGCAGCCCGTGGGCCACCCCGTCCCGGGGATCGGCGTCGAGCGCCCGGTGCAGCGCGTCGAAGTCGTCCAGCCCGTACGGGAACGCATACCTGGGGTCCGCGCGCCGTGCCCTGGCACGCTCCGCGGCGGCAGCCTTCGGGTCCAGCATTTCCTCCAGCCAGCTGGCCCGCAGGTAGTGCCTCAGCGGCCCGGGGTTGCCGAAGGCCGCGTGCGCATCTGTGGGATCCGCGGCGCCGGCCAGGTCCAGGGCACGCTGCCCCTGCCCGGCCCGGGCCAGCCAGCAGGCCACCGCCAGGCCGGTCTTGGGATCGGCCACGTTTAGGGTTCCGGCCAGGGCCTGCGCCACCGGGTCCAGGGGGTCGGCGGCCAGCATGTGCGCCAGCAGCGCGGTGCTTTCCGTCGGGCGCCCCAGCTGTTCCAGTGCCAGGTACCTCAGGTGGCCGGCCTCCGGGCTGGTTGCGTCTGTTGCGAGCGCCGCGCCCGCGCGGCGTAACGCCTCGGCCGGGTCACCGGACCGGAGGGCCAGCCGGGCGAGTGCCAAGTGCGCCGGGTGGGCCCATGCCCGGTCCCAGGCAGCCTTTGCGAACCGGTCCCGGGCTTCGTCGAAGCGGCCGGTCCGCTCGAGGACCAGGCCCAGCCGGTAGCTCGCCTCCCCGCTGGGCGGGTTCAGGTTCCGCCGGGTCAGCCGGGCCAGGGCGGTCTCCAGCAGGTCCCGCGCCTGGGCATAGTGGCCGGTGCGGTACCTCGCGGCCGCGAGCGCGGTGGAGGCCCGGGAGTCCTGAGAATCCCGGCGCAGCATCTCCTCGAAGTACGGCAGGGACGACCTGGTGGGGTGCCGGTTCTGGGCCAGGTGCGTCCCGGTAACGAACAACTCGTCCATGCTGTTCATGTCCTGCGGCTGGTCAGGCTCGGTGGCCGTCCACGGTTCGGGATTCTCCGCGGGGTGCCGCGGGGTCCACGAGATCAGTTCCGTGTCCCCGTCCAGGACCCGCAGCGTCAGGTCCGTGGCCGCGGCCCGCTCGGGCAGGTGGAGGGTGGCGGTGAACGGGTGGGCGGGCGAGAGGACAGCGGTCCAGGTGCGGAGGGTTGCATCCCCCAGCCTGAGCTCAATCCGCGCGTCCCGGCGTGCGGTGGCGGAGACGCCCACGGTGGCGGTGCGGCCCGCCCCGTCAAGGGAAAGCGCGACGGCGGCGTCCAGGTTTGCCTGCTGCGCCGGGCCCATCTGCCGGATGGGGTACCAGTACTGGCTGAAGGTGCGCGTTTCACCCGGGGCGAGGTAGCTGAAATCGGGCTGGTTGTCCGTGAAGACCCCGGCCATCAGCTCCACGTACGGGCCGTCGTCGTCCGTGAGGTGCCGGTCCCAGGCTGTGCCCACCGGGCCGGTCCCCCACGTCCACTGCTTCTTGCCGGGCGCGATGCTGCGATCCGCCCAGTGGACAAACCCGGCCCCGGCGGCATGGTCGTACCCGCCGAAGAAGCTGTCCCGGGTGTCGGTGACCATGTAGGAGGTGGGGACGGGGATGTTGGCGTAGAAGTCGAGCCGGTCCGCCTCCGGCCGGCCCGCATCGCCGGAGCCCTTTGCCGCGAGCGCGGGGTAGTCCACTCCGTAGTACGGCCGGTCTGCCCGCGGGAAGGCGGTGACGGCGCGGCGGGCGTGATCCGCCACGTGGGTGACGTCCGTGGGGAAGAAGGACTGGTACTGCTCATGCACCCTGGCGGCGACGTTGGCCCACCAGAGGAAGGTCTGCGGCTCGTCGGTCCGGTTGTGGAGGCGGGCCTCCACCTCGATGAGCGAGCTTCCCGGCGTGAGCCGGACACCGTGGGTTCCGCGCATCCGCTGCAGCGGGTCCAGATCGCTGTGCCACACGGTGACGCTGCCGTTGGCCGAGCGTTCGACGGCGGTGTCCACGGGGAGGAAGGTGGCCGGCCGGTGGTGCTGGGGCCAGTTGAACTCCACCCCGCCGGAGGTCCACGGCCCGGCGAGGCCCACCAGCCCCGGCTTGATCACGTTGTTCCGGTAGAAGAAGTCATACCCGGCGGTCTTGTCGTAACCGATGTGGATGCGGCCGCCGATCTCCGGCAGGAGCATCAGGCGGACGTACTCGTTTTCCAGGTGGATGGCCTGCCACAGCCGGGGCTCCTTGTCCGCCCCGATGCTGTCGATGAACGGCACCGGGTACACCTTGCCGCTGGAGCCCTGGTACACCCGCCGGTCCAGGAACATTGGATACCGGTCAGGCTGCCCGGGAGCGTAGGTATCGATCAGCACCGGTTCGCTCCAGCAGGCCACTCCGCCTGCGGCCAGGATTTCCTGCTGGTCCTGCGGGGCATCGGGCAGCACAATCGTGCTCTTGGCATCATTCGTCACCACTACAGGCTATGAAGCTGCGCCGCCCTTTCCCATGGCTTAAAGGAGCGCCTATATGGACGATCGTGTACTCAGTGGTGCAATTCCATCCGCTGCAGGACGGTGGCTGAGATTTCCTCCACGGACATCGAGGCGGAGTTCACGAACGGAATCGCATTCACCCGGTACATGTCCTCGGCATTGCGCAGCTCGAACGTGCACTGGTTCAGGGAGGCGTAGTTGCTGCCGGGGCGGCGCTCCTGGCGGATCTGGCTCAGCCGCACCGGCAGCGAGGTCAGCCCGAAGCACTTGCGCGCGAACGGCAGCAAGGGTTTAGGCAGGGAGAGGCTTTCGAAGTCTTCCTCCACCAGCGGGAAGTTGGCGGCGAGGATGCCGTGCTGCAGCGCCAGGTACATGGTGGTGGGGGTCTTGCCGCAGCGCGACGGGGCGATGAGGATCAGCTCGGCGCGTTCCAGCGCACGGAGCGACTGCCCGTCGTCGTGCTCTATGGCGTACTCGACGGCGGCCATCCGCGACTGGTAGCGCACGGCGTCGCCCAGCCCGTGGGCCTGGCCCGGCTGACCGCTGGCGGAGGCATGCAAGGCCTGCTCCAGCTGGCCGAGATGAGTCCCGATCAGGTCGAAGAAATGCCCGCGGCTGCGGGCCAGGACGGCGCGGACGTCAAGGCTGACCGTAGTGGAAAAGACGATGGGCCGGGGGCCGGTGGCGGCCACCCGGTCGATGACGGCCACCACCTCCTGCGCCTGTTCCACGGTGGTGATGAACGGGATGCTGCGGCGTTCCAGGTGCTGGGCGGGAAACTGCGTGAGCAGGGTGTTGCCCAGCGTCTCGGCGGTGATGCCGGTGCTGTCGGAGAGGAAGAACACCGTGGGGACGGACGGGTTGCCCGTCCCCACGGTGTCCCGCCAGGGGGTGTCCGGCATTAGACCGCCGGCTGGTTGCTGGTGCGGGCCAGGCGCAGCCACGTTTCCGTCACGGCGTCCGGGTTCAGCGAGATGGAGCTGATGCCCTGAGCCAGCAGCCACTCGGCGAAATCCGGGTGGTCGCTGGGGCCCTGGCCGCAGATGCCCACGTACCGTCCCTTGGCGCGGCAGGCGGAAATGGCCATCTCCAGGAGCTTGGTGACCGCAGGGTTCCGCTCGTCGAAGCCTTCGGCCACCAGGGCCGAGTCACGGTCCAGGCCCAGGGTGAGCTGGGTGAGGTCGTTGGAACCGATGGAGAATCCGTCAAAGTACTCCAGGAACTCGTCGGCGAGCAGCGCGTTGGCCGGCAGCTCACACATCATCACGATTTCCAGGCCGTTCTCGCCCCGGGTCAGGCCGTTGGCGGCGAGCAGCTCAGTGACGCCGCGGGCCTCGGCCAGGGTGCGGACGAACGGGACCATGATCTTGATGTTGGTCAGGCCCATCTCGTTGCGGACAAACTTCAGGGCCTCGCATTCGAGCTCGAAGGCCTGCCGGAACGAGTCCGAAAGGTACCGGGACGCGCCGCGGTAGCCGATCATGGGGTTTTCCTCGGACGGCTCGAACGCGGGCCCGCCCAGCAGGTTGGCGTACTCGTTGGACTTGAAGTCCGAGAGCCGGATGATCACCGGTTCCGGCGCGAACGCCGCGGCGATCGTGGAGATGCCTTCGGCCAGGCGCCGCACGTAGTAGTCCCGCGGGCCGTCGTAGGCGGCCGTCTTTTCGCGGATCTGCCGCACGGTGAAGTCCGAGAGCGATGCGGGGCGCTCGATTTCCCCGGCCACGGCCAGCAGGGCGTTGGGGTGGATGCCGATCTGCCGGTTGATGATGAACTCCAGGCGGGCCAGGCCAACACCGTGGTTGGGCAGCTTGGAGAAGCTGAAGGCCTGCTCCGGGGTGCCCACATTCATCATGATCTTGACCGGGGCCTCCGGCATGGTGTCCAGGCTGGTCTCCTGCAGGGAGTAGTCCAGCAGCCCCTCGTAGACGAAGCCCGCCTCGCCCTCGGCGCAGGAGACGGTGACGGGGGTTCCGTCCTTGAGGATCTGGGAGGCCTTGCCGGTGCCCACGACGGCGGGGATCCCCAGTTCGCGGGCGATGATGGCCGCGTGGCAGGTGCGTCCGCCGCGGTCGGTGACGATGGCGGCGGCCTTCTTCATGATCGGTTCCCAGTCCGGGTCCGTCATGTTGGCCACCAGGACGTCGCCGGCCTGGAAGGAGGCCATCTGGTCGATGGAGCTCAGCACGCGCACCTGGCCGGCGCCGATGCGCTGGCCGATGGCGCGGCCCTCGGCCAGGACGGCGGACCGCTCGCTGAGGGTGTAGCGGGAAATGGTGCCGGAGGCCTTGCGGGACTCGACCGTTTCCGGGCGGGCCTGCAGGATGTACAGTTCACCGTCCACGCCGTCCTTGCCCCACTCAATGTCCATGGGGCGGCCGTAGTGCGCCTCGATGGCCAGGGCGTGGCGGGCCAGGTCCTGGACCTCGTCATCAGTCAGGCTGAACCGGCGGCGCAGGTCCTGCGGCACGGGCACGAAGTCCACGGTCCGGCCCACTTCGGCGGAGTCGGTGTAGATCATCTGGACGGCTTTTTCACCGAGGCCGCGCTTGAGGACGGCGGGCCGCCCGGCTGCCAGGGCAGGCTTGTGGACGTAGAACTCGTCCGGGTTCACGGCGCCCTGGACCACGGCTTCGCCGAGGCCGTAGGAGGAGGTGATGAACACGGCGTCGTTGAAGCCGGATTCGGTGTCCATAGTGAACATCACGCCGGAGGCGCCGACGTCGGAACGGACCATCCGCTGGATGCCCGCGGACAGTGCCACCTCGGAGTGGGTGAAGCCGTGGTGCACGCGGTAGGCAATGGCACGGTCGTTGTAGAGCGAGGCGAAGACGTCCTTGATGGCGAGCAGGACGTTGTCCACGCCGCGGATGTTCAGGAAGGTCTCCTGCTGGCCTGCGAACGAGGCGTCGGGCAGGTCCTCGGCCGTGGCGCTGGAGCGGACCGCCCAGGACACGTCGGCGCCGTGGCTGCCGGTGAGGCGCTCATAGGCGGAGCGGATCTGCTCCTCGAAACCGTCCGGGTACGGGGTCTCCCGGATCAGGTCCCGGATCTGCTTTCCCACAACCGTAAGAGCGGCCACGTCGCCGCTGTCCAGGCCTTCGAGAATGGCTTCAACCCGGGAATCCAGGCCGGATTCGGCGAGGAATCTCCTGTAGGCATCGGCTGTGGTGGCGAAACCGTCCGGTACTTTTACCCCTGCCGAGGCAAGGTTCCGGACCATTTCTCCGAGCGAGGCGTTCTTGCCGCCAACCTGGTCGAGGTCGGACAGGCCGAGGTCAGAAAACCAGAGAACGTCAGTCATAAGTGGTGTCCCTCCATTGGGCACGCGCTGACAAGCGCTAATCAAAGATGTGATGCAAGGTTTGTCAGGAGTGCGCCAAAGAAGCAAATGGATGTGATGTACGCGACATCGGGGCGCCGTAATGAAGGGTCACCGAAGCGGCCGCCGGGCATGGCGGCACGGTTCGGTGATAACTTTCCCCATCCACGGCACGTCCCCGCGTCCGGAGGGCGGAAATCCCCGCTACTATCCCACCAGCGACGAGCGCAAGGCGGCATCGGCGTCTCGAAGGACCTTCGCTGCAACCTGCAGGCCTTCAATCCTGCCGAGTGAAACGTCCTCATGCTCGATGTTCACCAGCATCTCCGGATCCACTTCGTGCAGGGCCCGCAGGAATTCAGTCCAATAGGCGGTGTCGTGGCCGCGGCCCAATGCCACGAAGTCCCAGGCGGATTCCTTTGGCCACTCATTGACCCACTCATCCCCGCCCAGGTTGGTACGGTCCTCGTCCGCGGACAGCCGGCGGAAGCTGTTGTCCAGCACGCCGTAGAGCGCAGCGTTCTCCTTGTTAACGCGGACGTCCTTGGCGGCGGCCTGAAACACCAGCGGCCCCAGCTCACGGACCACGGCCACCGGGTCCATCTGCTGCCAGAACAGGTGCGAAGCATCCAGCTCCACTCCCACGTGGGTGGCGCCGGTCAGGTGGATCAGCTTCCGGACGTCCGCTGTGTTGAACACGATGTTCTGCGGGTGCAGCTCAAGGGCGACCCTGACGTCCAGCTCGCGGGCCAGTTGGTCAATCTCCTGCCAGAACGCGGCGGCAATCTCCCACTGGTAGTCCAGGACGTCCAGCGCAGCCGAGTTCCAGGCGTTGACGATCCAGTTCGGAACCGTGGCGCCGGGCTCCCCACCGGGGAGGCCGGACATGGTGACCACACGGTTCTGGCCCAGGCGGTGTGCCAGCCGAATGGAACGGCGGATGTCCTCGGCGTGTTTTTCGCCGATTGTCCGGTTGGGGTGCAGCGGGTTCCCGTTGCAGTTCAGGCCGGCAATCGACACGCCGGTGCCCTCGAACAGGGCCAGGTACTCATCCCGGGCCGCATCGCTTTCCAGGATCTCGTCGAAGTTGGGCACATGGACCGGTGGCAGGAACCCGCCCGTATTGATCTCGATGCCGGTCAGGCCCAGGCCCGCGATGACCTCCAGCGCCTCGGGCAGGGGGCGGTCATGCAGGATCGCGTTGTAAACGCCAAGCCTCATGGGTTCTCTCCTTTGAAGGGCCCCGCACGAAGGAATGGAGCGCTCTAACAAAGGTAAAGACGGTGCTTTGTCCTGTCAATAGGAGAAACGCAGGGCCCGGCACCGACTCCGGACGTCCGCCGTCGTGCGCTTAGCGTTGCCCTCGCGGCCGCCCCCTGCGCTGCGGAAGGCTACGCCGCGAGCTGCGTGTCCGCCGCTGTGGGAACGGAACCCACCACCGGCAGCGCCTCGGTGAGGACTTCGACCACCGCCATCTGGCCGGTTGAATCGGGAATGCCGGGATACTGTACGTGCGCCTCGGCAGGCTGGATCGGCTCTTCCACCTCACGCATCCGGACCAGCGCAACGGCCGAAATGAGGAACCAGGCCACGTTGGTGACCACCGAAGGCCATGCCCCGTGCAGGGTGCCGTTGATGATGAAGGCCACCGAGCCGAAAAGGTTTGCCGTCTGGAAGCCCTTGCCGGCCTTCAGCCAGCCCATGGAAACGGAGAGGTACGCACTGAGAATCGCCACAGCGCCCGCCCAGCCGGCAATTTCCCACAGCAATTCCATGGCGTCCTTTCAAGGGTCCCCCGCGCAGAATCCAGGCAGGGCTTATGAGGGGTCAAACGGGGGTTGGTTTTGCCGGCTGCTGGATTCCTCAAGCCCTGTTCGGGCGAGGACCGCATGCTGGCCGGCGGGATAATCATAACCCGCCCAGGAGGGCCATTTTGCCACCACAACGGCCATCCAACTATGGACATCATCCCCGCTGCGTAGCACCATCTGAGAGTGACCTCCACGCCCGCCGATCCGTACCTCCGCGAACTCATCCAGCTGAGGCGCGTCAAGGACCGGATGGACCGGGAATATGCCCAGCCGCTGGACGTCGAATCGCTCGCCAGGGACGTCCCCATGTCCGCCGGGCACTTCAGCCGCCGCTTCAAACTCGCGTACGGGGAGTCGCCCTACAGCTACCTGATGACCCGGCGCATCGAACGCGCCATGGCGCTGCTGCGCAAAGGCGACCTCAGCGTCACCGAGGTGTGTTTCGCCGTCGGCTGCTCCTCGCTGGGCACTTTCAGCACCCGGTTCAGCGAGCTGGTGGGGATGCCGCCCAGCGCGTACAAACAGGAAGCGGAACACCCCACGGCGGGCATCCCCGCGTGCGTGGAAAAACAGGTCACCAGACCGGTCAGGAATCGAGAAGCACCCGCCGGGGAGGCATTACTAGCATGACTGGCATGGACATCAACATTTCCTCAACCTTCCTTCCCGCCACCGATCCGGACGCCTCCCTGGCCTTCTACCGCGATGCGCTCGGCTTCGAAATCCGCAACGACGTGGGCCGCGGCACCATGCGCTGGATCACCGTTGGCCCCGCCGGCCAGAAAGACGTCTCCATCGTCCTGCACCCGCCGGCCGTGGACCCCGGCATCACCGAGGACGAACGCCGCACCATCGCCGAAATGATGGCCAAGGGCACCTACGCCACCATCGTCCTCTCCTCCCCCGACGTGGACGCCGCGTTCGCCAAGGTGGAGGCGAGCGGGGCCGACGTTGTCCAGGAGCCCATCGACCAGCCCTACGGCATCCGGGACTGCGCCTTCCGCGACCCCGCCGGAAACACCGTCCGCATCAACCAGCAGCCGTAGGCTGATTACCAACGACGGCGAAGGGAGGCTGCCCGCGCAGCCTCCCTTCAGCGCCGCCCAACGAGATGGAGGCTCGATGAGCACGGATACCGGCACCGACAACCGGGCGGCAGCGGCGCACGTCGCCGACAGCCACGACCTGATCAGCGTGCAGGGCGCACGGGAGAACAACCTCAAGGACGTCAGCCTGGACCTGCCCAAGCGCCGGCTGACGGTGTTCACCGGCGTCTCCGGTTCCGGCAAGAGCTCGCTGGTGTTCGCCACCATCGCTGCCGAATCGCAGCGGATGATCAACGAAACCTACAGCGCGTTCGTGCAGGGCTTCATGCCCAGCCTGGCCCGCCCGGACGTGGACCGGCTGGAGGGGCTGACCACGGCGATCATCGTGGACCAGGAGCGGATGGGCGCCAACCCGCGCTCCACCGTGGGCACCGCCACTGACGCCAACGCCATGCTGCGGATCCTGTTCAGCCGCCTGGGCAAGCCTTACGTTGGCCCGCCCACCGCGTTCTCCTTCAACGTGCCCACCCGCAAGGCCAGCGGCGTGATGAGCACCGAGAAGGGCGGCCGGGTGCAAAAGAGCATCGTCCAGCAGGCCACCTACCTGGGCGGCATGTGCCCGCGCTGCGAGGGCATGGGCAACGTCAGCGACATCGACCGGACCGCGCTGTACGACGATTCCAAGACCCTCGCCGAAGGCGCCCTGACCGTGCCGGGCTATTCGATGGACGGCTGGTACGGCCGGCTGTTCGAGGGCATGGGCCTGCCGATGGACAAGCCGATCGCGTCCTTCACCAAGAAGCAGCTGGACACGATGCTGTTCGCAGAGCCCACCAAGATCAAGGTGGAGGGCGTGAACCTCACGTTCGAGGGCATCATCCCCAAGATCCAGAAGTCCATGCTGTCCAAGGACGTGGAGGCCATGCAGCCGCACGTGCGCCGCTTCGTGGAACGCGCGGTCACGTTCGCCGTCTGCCCCGAGTGCAAGGGCACGCGGCTCACACCCGAGGCCCTGGGGTCCAGGATCAAGGGCAAGAACATCGCGGACCTGTGCACCATGCAGATCAGCGACCTCGCCGACTGGGTGCGGGACCTGGACGAACCCTCCGTCCGGCCGCTGCTCGCCGGGCTCGGGGACCTGCTGGACTCCTTCACGGAAATCGGACTGGGCTACCTGTCCCTGGACCGTCCGGCGGGCACGCTCTCCGGCGGCGAGGCACAGCGCACCAAGATGATCCGCCACCTGGGCTCCTCGCTCACCGACGTCACCTACGTTTTCGACGAGCCCACCATCGGCCTGCACCCGCACGACATCGAGCGGATGAATAACCTCCTGCTGCAGCTGCGGGACAAGGGCAACACCGTCCTGGTGGTGGAACACAAACCGGAGACCATCGCCATCGCGGACCACGTCGTCGACCTCGGCCCCCTGGCCGGCACCGGCGGCGGCGAGATTGTCTACGAGGGCGACGTCGACGGGCTGCGTTCCAGCGATACCGTCACCGGACGGCACCTGGACGACCGCGCCCGGATCAAGGATGCGGTCCGTGCCGCCACCGGTGCCCTGGAAGTGCGCGGCGCCGCCACCAACAACTTGAAGAACGTGGACATCGACGTGCCGCTGGGCGTGCTGTGCGTGGTGACGGGCGTGGCCGGCTCCGGCAAGAGCTCGCTCATCCACGGCTCGCTGGCCAAGCGAGAGGGCGTGCTGGTCATTGACCAGGGTGCCATCAAGGGCTCACGGCGCAGCAACCCCGCCACCTACACCGGCCTCCTGGAGCCGGTGCGCAAGGCCTTCGCCAAGGCCAACGGCGTCAAGCCTGCACTCTTCAGCGCCAACTCCGAGGGCGCCTGCCCCACCTGCAACGGCGCCGGCGTGATTTTCACCGAGCTCGGCGTGATGGCCACGGTGGAGTCCACCTGCGAGGACTGCGAGGGCCGCCGCTTCCAGGCCGCCGTGCTGGAGTACACACTGGGCGGCAGCAGCATCGCGGACGTGTTCGACATGTCCGTGGACGCCGCACTGCAGTACTTCGCCGAAGGTGAAGCCAAGACCCCGGCCGCGCACAAGATCCTGGAACGGCTTGCGGACGTGGGCCTGGGCTACATCACCCTGGGCCAGCCGCTCACCACCCTGTCCGGCGGCGAGCGCCAGCGGCTGAAGCTGGCCACGCAGATGGCCGAGAAGGGCGACGTCTACATCCTGGACGAGCCCACCACCGGCCTGCACCTGGCGGACGTGGAGCAGCTCCTGGGCCTGCTGGACCGGCTGGTGAAGTCAGGGAAGTCGGTGATCGTGATCGAGCACCACCAGGCGGTCATGGCGCACGCGGACTGGATCATCGACATCGGGCCCGGTGCAGGGCACGACGGCGGCACGGTGGTATTCGAGGGCACGCCGGCTGCGCTGGTGGCGGCTCGGTCCACGCTCACCGGGCAGCACCTGGCGGCGTACGTCGGGGCCTAGAGCCGTCCGAGGAAAGCCGCCGTGGCGGCGGCTGTCTGTTCCTGCGCGGCCTCGCGGCTGATGCCGGGATCGCCGTCGCCGGGCTGCGCACCGTAGTCGCCGAAGAAGGCGTGCACGCCGCCCTGGATGGCGGTGAACCCGGCGTCGGCGGGCAGGAGCTCCAGGGAGGCGTCGATCTTCGCCGGGGTGCTGAGCCCGTCCTTGGTCCCGGAAACGGACAGGACCTGCAGCCCTGTCCGGCCGCGGAGCGAGTCCAGCGGGTAGGAGGCGTAGAGCACCAGGCCGCTGACGTCGGGGTTGTCCTGGGCAAACGAGGACGCCGCCACCCCGCCGAGCGAGTGGCCGCCCACCGCCCAGGTGGTGATGTGCGGGTTCGCGTCCATGGCGCCGCGCGCCTGGTTGGCATCCAGCAGGCTGAGCCCCAGCGGCTCCTTCAGGATGACCACCCGGAACCCTGCGCCGACGGCCGGGGCCAGGATGTCCTGGTAGGCCCGTGCGTCCACCCGCGCGCCCGGGTAGAAGACCAGCCCGCCGGAAGGTGCCCGGCCGCCGTCGGGCGTCATGGTGATGGTGGTGTTCGTTTCGGTGACGATCAGGTCGGATTTGGGGCCCGCCTCGGCTGCCGCGCCGGGCTGGTAGGCGAAGGGGTTGAGCCAGGCCAGCGCCGCCACCAAAGCCAGGACGGCGATCCGCCCTGCCCAGGCGCCAATGGCCCTGGGCAGCCTGCGGGGACAGGGCGCGTCCCGGCTCCGCCAGAGGAGGACCGCCCAGGCCATCCCGACGACGGCGGCCGCGATCAGGAGGCCCGGCAGCAGCGGGTGCCCGCCCAGGACAGCCGGGTTCGCCACCAGCATCCAGGCCGGAACCGCGATGAGGGCGGCAGCGCAGGCCGCCGTCACCCAGTAGATCGCGGTCCGGCGCCTCGGACGCACGATGGCTGCAGCGGCGGGGGAAGAGGAGTCCATGGTTCCTGATCATTCCACCGGCGGCCTGATTTCTTGGCAGGGCTGGCCTACGCTGGCCGTATGGCCGAAAAGTTCAGGTACGACGTCGAGATCCTGCACCTGCTGGTGTCCCCCGCGCACGCCTACTTCGGCCGGGCCCGGGACGGAGCCGCCGACGTTCCCACCTCCGATGCGGACGTCGCCGAGGTGGTGGCCGGCAAGGGCATCGTGGGTGACAGGTTCTTCGGGAAGGCCGCCCACATGGACGCCGCGGTGACCCTGTTCGCCGTCGAATCCCTGGAGGCCATCGCGTCCGAGCTGGGGGCTAACCCCTTCAATCCCTTGCTGACGCGGCGGAACGTGATCCTCCGCGGCGCGCAGCTGCCGCCTCTGCTGAGGCAGGACTTCACGCTGGAATCGGGTGGGTCCCGGGTGGATTTCCACGGCGGCCGGCACGCGCAGCCCTGCGCCTGGATGAACCAGATGCTGGCTCCCGGCGCCCACCCCGCCATGCGGGGCCGCGGCGGCATCCGCTGCCGGGCGCTTTCCGGCGGACTGCTGCACCGGGGCCCGGCGGTGCTGGTAAGTCCGGTGCCGCTGGACCCTTCGCTGGCCGGGGAGGCGAGCCTGCTCAGGGCGTCGCGGCTGCCGTAGTGCATCCCCTCCTGCCGCCCGCGGTGATTACAAATCCGTAGAGTCATTAACTGATTGAAGAATCTTATTTACAAGTTTGTCATACCGAGATAGGTTCTCTCCAGCGGACCACCCAACTGGTCCGCTTCACCCGAACCTACCGAGGACAGCTATGACATCAACCAGGACTCTGGCCACAAGCCTCATGAGCCTCACCACCGCAGCCCTGTTCGCCCTCTGCTCAGCAGGCCAGGCAACGGCAGCGCCCGGATCGCCGGACAACAAGGATGTTGCCGGCGTCAGCAGCGCGGCAGTCACCGACACCAGCGGAGCCGACTACTGGACGCCGGAACGCATGCGCTCGGCCGTCCCGGCGGACGTTCTGGCAAAGAAGGCCGTGGACCGGCAAAAGGCCAACCCGGCAGTCCTGCCGGAGCAGGCCAAGGGCCCGGAGGCCAAAATCCAGGGCTCCGCACCCCAGATCCAAACCAAGGCCAACGCCAGCGAAACCCCCGTGTCCCACATCGGCAAGGTGTTCTTCACCCTCGGCGGCACAAACTACGTCTGCTCGGCCAACTCGGTAGTGTCCACCAACCGCAACACCGTATCCACCGCTGGCCACTGCCTCAACGAGGGCCCCGGAGCCTTCGCCACCAAATTCACGTTCGTTCCTGCCTACCTGAATGGCGCCGCACCCTACGGAAAGTGGACTGCCAAGGCGCTGTACGCCCCCACCCAGTGGAGCTCGTCCGGCAGCATGCAGTACGACACGGGCTTTGCCGTGGTGAGCCAGCTCAACGGCCGTAACCTGGCCGACGTCGTCGGGGCCTCCGGCGTCAGCTTCAACGCCGCCCGCGGCCTCGCCTACAAGGCCTTCGGCTACCCGGCAGCCTCACCGTTCAATGGCGAATCGCTGAAGAGCTGCTCCGGCACCGCCACCAACGATCCCTACAGCCCCGAGTTCAACACCCAGGGAATTCCCTGCAACATGACCGGCGGCTCCTCAGGCGGACCCTGGTTCATCGGCACCAGCTCCAGCGGTTACCAGAACTCGGTCAACAGCTACGGCTACGGCACCAACTCCACCAAGATGTACGGCCCGTACTGGGGTTCAGTGATCCAGCAGGCGTACAACTCCGCGTCCTCGGCTCCCTAAGGCGGACGACGGCGTCACGCACGGCACGCTTTCGGCCCGCCCCAGGCGGGGAAGCCCCTAAAGCCGGGGCTCCGGCGTCGTGCGTCCTGCAAAAGCATGCCTGGCGTGACGGCAAGCGGCGGCTCCCAAAGCGGGGGCCGCCGTCGCGCGTTCATCTGACGAAGGCCCCGCGTGACTGCAGCGGGCAGCCGGCGTCAGTCCAGCTTGACCCCGCGGAGCAGCACCATGGTTCCGCCCACCACCACCGCGGACGCCAGGAACACGCCAGCGGCCCCCAGGCCTGCCGCGACGACGCCGATGGTACTCGGCAGGACCACCTGGCCCACGCGGTTCCCGGCGAGGCGGAGGGCGAGCGCCCGTCCGCGCTGCCCCGCCGGTGCCTGCGCGGACAACCATGACATGGTGAGCGGCTGGCCGATGCCGAGGCCCAGCCCCAGTACTGCCATCACCACGAACAGCAGCCAGGCGGGCATGGGGATGGCCGCGGCGGCCAGGGCGGCAGTAGACAGTGCCAGGCTGGTGACCAGGAGCCGCATGCGCCCGATTCTTCGGGAGACCCGGCCCAGCAGGAGCCTGGAGACCATGGAGAACACGGCACGGACTGTAAGCATCGCGCCCACGGTGGCCGCGGTGAGGCCGCGGTCCGTTCCCAGCGCGGGGAGGTAGACCATGGTCAGGTCCACCACGGCGAGAACGGTGGCGCTGGTGGCCAGCGCGCGGGCCACGCCGGGGGTTTTGAGGAGTGAGATGGCACTGCCCTTGGCGGCACCGGCGTCGCCGGCTTTCTTCCGGCCGCCGCTGACCTCGGCCGAAACCATGAACGTAGTAGCGAAAAGCGCCGCGCTCATGCAGGCGGCGAGCAGGAAGATCATGCGGGTGTCCGGCTGGACCGAGTTGCCGCCCACCAGGGAAATCGCCAGCGGCCCCAAGGCCTGGCCCAGCGAGGCGGCGAACGTCAGGTAGCCGAAGGCGGAGTCCATCCGGCTCGCCGCGGCGTTGTTCGCCACCACCGCCTGCTGCCCCACCACGCAGGCCAGCTGCCCGGCGCCCAGGAAGGCGGTGCCAATGACCAGGGCCGTAATGGATGAACCCCAGAACAGCAGGAACGCGGAGCAGGCAAGCACGACGCCGGACCCGATCGCCATGAGCCGGCGCTCACCCAGGCGATCCACCAGGCCGCCCGTGGGAACGGCGAGGAGCAGGGGAAAGACGGCGTAGCTCGCGGCCAGGAGGCCCAGGGCGAAGCCTGGGACGTCCAGCTCCAGCGCACGGTAAGTGGCGGCCGGCCGCACCAGGAACGTGACGGCCTGGATCAGGGCCGAGTGCAGGAGCAGGGCGGTGGCCGAGCGCCGCCCGAGTTCTCCGATCACCAGCCGGTTCCGTTCTTTCCGGAGATGGCCCGGACGGCGGCGTCGCGTGCGCCCATGACATGGTCGAAGGCCACCTTGGCTGCCCGCTCCGGGTCGCCGGCGGCGATCGCTTCAACCAGGGCCCGGTGCTGCGCCAGCGCCTGGTCCCGCCGCCTCTGGGTGCTGTTGGTGTAGTGCCGGTACCGCTCCATCTGGCTGGAGACCTGGTCGTGGAACCGCCCGGCCCAGGAATTGCCGGCGATCAGGGCGATCCGGGCGTGCAGGGCCATCCCCTGCTGCATGGCGTCGTCGGCAAACTCCACCAGCGCGGCGTTCCGTGCCAGGATTCCCTTGAGTTCGTCCAGGTCCGCGGGGGTCGCTTTCAGGCAGGTATTTCGCGCCATGAGGGACTCCACGGCCGCCCGCACCTCGTACAGCTCCGAGATTTCTGCCTCGTCCAGTACCGGGACCACCACGCCGCCGGTGGGTTGCTGCTCCAGGAGGTTCTCCGAAATCAGCCGGCGTATGGCTTCGCGCAGGGGCGTCCGGCTCACCTGCAGTTCGGTGGCCATTGCCGGTTCATAGACGCGCTCACCCGGTTTCAGGTCAAGGCTGAGGATGCGCCGCTTCAGTTCGGCATAGACAACGTGGGCGCCCGTGTTCCGGGCGGGAATTGCTGGCATGGGTGGGACCTCCGGCCTAAGCATACTTGTATACAACTATGCAGAGGTTCTTTTGCGGACCACATGACGCGGGCAATCGTGCGTGCGCGAGACGGCGGAGCCGGGGCAGCACGCAGAAAGGAGGGGACAGCACGTGCTGTCCCCTCCTTCGTGTCTGGCCTGGCTGCGCCGGCCCTTTCAGGCCGGTCAGGCCTTGTGCGCCTCCAGGTCCTCCAGCGACTTGCCTTTGGTGTCCGAGGACATGAGGGTGGCCACGGTGGCCACCAGGCAGATGACGAAGGTGGCCAGCCCGATGGTCAGCGGCACGTTGGCGGTGCCCGGAGGGGCGATGGCCGTGAATATGCTGGGGAAGAAGGACGCGATCATCAGGCCGATGTTCTGCGAGACGGCAAAACCGGTGACGCGGATCCGCATGGGGAACTGCTCCTGGAAGAATGTGGCGAAGGTGGCGTTCCACATCTGGAAGAAAATGCCCTGCACAATCACCACGGAGACGAAGACCAGCGGCAGGCTGCCCTGTTCAATCGCCCACAGGTAGCCGCCCACCATCACGCCACCCAGCAGTCCGCCGCCTGCCATCAGCGTTCGCCGGCCAATCCGGTCGGACAGCGCCCCGAAGAGCGGAATGGTGACGACGGCGGCGATGTTGGCCACCAGCGTGACCCACAGGAACTCGCTGCTGGAGAACCCGTTGCCGTAGCCCTTCTGGGTGGCGTAGGAAACTCCGAAGATCAGGGTGGCCATGCCGATGACATTCGCGAAAGTCATCAGGATGCAGCGGACCAGGGCGCCGGGGCGGGTGCGCAGGAGCTCCATCAGCGGGAAGCGCTGCTTCTGCGCAGCTTCCCCGGATTTCGCAGCGTATGCAGGCGGTTCCTGGACCCGGCGGCGGATGAAGTAGCCGGCAAGAATGACCACGGCACTCAGCAGGAACGGGATGCGCCAGCCCCAGGACGCGAACTGGTCCGCCGGGAGGGCCGCGGACAGCGGGAGCAAAACAGCTGTGGCCAGGATGGAGCCCACTTGAGTGCCCTGCAGGCTGAAACTGGCGAAGAAGCCGCGCCTGGAATCCGGCGAGTGCTCAACGATCATCGCACTGGCACCGCCCAGTTCACCGGCCACGGCGAAGCCCTGGATCAGGCGGAGGACCACCAGCAGGGCCGGAGCCAGGAGGCCCACCTGCCCGTAAGTAGGGAGGAGGCCCACGGCGAAGGTGGCGAAACCCATGAGCAGCATCGCGAAGACCAGTACGCTCTTGCGGCCCTTCCGGTCACCGTAAGCACCAAGGACCACGGCGCCGATGGGCCGGGACACATAGCCCACCGCATAGGTGGCCAGGGACGCGATGATGCCGACGGTGGGGTTTTCCGACGGGAAGAAGATGGTGGGGAAAACCAGGGTCGCGGCCAGGGAGTACAGCGCAAAGTCGTAGTACTCCAGGGCGCTTCCGATCCAACCGCTCATCGCGGCCTTCCTCGGATCCCGCGGACCGGCTCCTGCCGCCCCGCTGGTGCGGACGGCGCTGCTGTGGGTAGTGCTCATGAGATTGTCCTTCGACTCCATTGGCAAAGAACCGGCAGGCCGGTACTTTGAATCGATTCATAATCTTAGGACGTGATACGCATTACGTCAACGGGCAAGCGCTATCCCGGCACGTAGGCCTCTTGCGCCGGGCGGATGAAATCGGCCACCGCGGCAGAGGGATCGCCCCGCCAACAGGCCAGGAAAACCTCAATCCGCAGGGCGTATCCCAGGGCGGACCGGGCAGCTGGTCAGTTCTCGGCGGAGCCGAGGCTCACAGTATGGCCGTGGCGTTGGCTGGCGATCCTGTTCCGCCAGTGATGTTGAGCGGTTTGATACTGATGAATGCATCCCACTGGCCGGTATTGCGCATGTGCCGGGCCAGCGGGCCAAGCCGCCACAGTTCACCCAGGGGCATGCCCAGCTTGGCGAGGAGCTGCTGGTGCATCATGCCGTGGTCGTTGGGGGCCGAGTCCCGGTACGGGCTGTACGGAACCGCGGGCAGGCATTCGAGGGCGAAGTTGTCCGCTGCGAGCAGTGCCAGGCGCTGGTCCCAGGCCCACGCCACGAAGTCCTGCGACTGGGCGATGCCGGTGGCCGTCCTGCTGTCGCGCACCTGCTGCTTTTCCGCCGTCGGGAGGTCCAGGAACCATTCGCACCAGCCCGTGTGCAGCAGCAGGATGTCCCCCTGGCGGAGGGTGGCGCGCTGTGCCGCCAGGGCCGCTTCGATGAGGTCGAGGCCCAGCGGCTCCCCTGCTGCATGGTCGATCGGGGTGCCGCAGGCGGCGCGGTAACCCCCGAGGTCCACCAGCATCGCGCGGCCAACGATCGGTTCGTCCGCCCATTCCTGGATGCCCAGGTCCGGGGTCCCCTCCACCACGCGGTCATCGGCAGTGCCGTTGTAGAAACCCACGTCGTCCGCCCGGCGGTGCCGGAGTCCGTCCACCTGGCTGGACCCCTGGAGGTAGTAGCCGTCCAGGAAGTCATCGCGGTGTGCCGGGTGGGAGGAGTAGATGGTGTGTTTGGGTGCGCCGCGCTTCAAGGACATTCCGGGGTGGAACGCGTCTGCCGGGTAGTCGAGGCCGAAGACGGTGCCGGTACGTATGCACTCCCGCGCATTAAGCAGCACCTCGGGGGTGATGAACGACGGCGTCCCGCGGGTTGGGTGCGGAAACAGGCCCCAGGAGGTGCCGGCAAGGCGCCCCTCCCGCCGGAGCAGCCCGTCAAAGTCGAGATATATACCGTCAGCAGAATTCATCGGGCCCCCGCCTTCTGCGGCTGCTCCTGTGGCTGGCGGCGCTTGTAGCTGAGCAGGAAACCAGCCACGGCGCAAACAGAGGCCGCGATGCAGATGGGTGTCTTGACGGTGTCATTGAGCGCCGTGAGCCACTGGCCCTGGCCCGCCACGAGGCCGATGGCCTGGCCGAGGACGAAGACGATGCCGCCGGCCAGCAGTACAGCCAGTGTGAGGACGAAGAGGACTTCGATGGCCCTTCGGAAGGCGTGCATGGATTGTTCCCTAGATCGGCAGGATGCCGAGGATGATCAGGACGCCGATGCCCAGCAGTGGCAGGGCGTAATGGGTCAGGAGCCGGGCAAATGTTTTGAGTGGGTCAACGTCCGCGATGCCGCAGGCCACGTACAGCGGGGCACCGCCGGGTGGGACGGCCGCTTCGCAGGACGAGAACACCAGGACGGCCACGGCAGCGGTGGTGGCCGGGACGCCGGCGGCGACGAGGGTTGCCACGCCCACCGTTCCCACGGCGGCCATGGTGGCGGTGGCGGACAGCGGCGCCGCCACCGCAATGATGATCAGGCCGATCAGGATGGCGAGCAGCCACAGCGGCAGGTTCATCCCGTTGAGGAGAGTGGTCATCTGCTGGGGCAACCCGGTGGCGGCCAGCGCGTTGGCCCCGGCGAAGGCGAACACCACGGTGACGCCCACAATGCCGAACCGCGGAGCGGACTCCTGCAGCAGCGTCCACCAGCCCCGGCCGCTGCCCGGCAGGTTTTTCCGGCCCAGCAGGAGGCCGGTGATGATCAGGACTACGGGAATCCACACGATGACGCTGACGGATTTGGTGACGTCCCCGCCAGTCCAGTCCGACAGGCCCTTGGCCAGGTCACCCGTGGTGATCACCAGCGGGATGGCCACCACCACGAACAGCAGCAGCGTGGCCCAGCCGCGGCCGAAGGCCGAGCGCACCGTCAGCCGGTGCGCGGCGTCGAGCGGGGTCATTCCGCTTTTGCGGACCAGCAGCCAGGTAACCACCAGCCGGTGCAGGAAGCACCAGAGGCCGCCGAAGAGTAGGGGCAGGACCAGCGCGTTGATGTCCAGCAGCGGCCCCACGGTGGCCGAACCCACCAGAACGAACATCGAAGCGCTGAACGGGAACGTGATGCCCATGCCGGCGTTGCCCGCCACCAGCGTGGCCGCGGACGGCTTGTCCAGCTTGGACTTTTCCATCCACGGAATGGTCACGGAACCCACCGTGGCGGCGATGGCGGCCTGGTTGTGCACCACCCCGCCCAGTCCGGCAGACGCCACCGTGGAAACCCAGGCCGGCCCGCCCTTGACCCCGCCGATGAGCGAGTTCAAAAGGTCGATCAGCCGGTCCAGGACGCCTGCCTTGTCCAGCAGGTAGCCCATGAAGACGAATGCCATGGTGGCGTAGACAATCTCGTCGGTAATGGCGTCGTACAGCGAATCCCAGCCAATGGCCGCCGCGGCGGCGCCGGTGAAGGGCAGCACCGCCAGGAAGCCGAGGATCATGGCCTCCCCCACGCTGCGCTTGATCACGGTGGTCCAGAGGAGGATGACGGCAAGGTAGGCGCCGAGTGCCCAGATGCCGATCATGCTGCTGCTCCTGACGCCCGGTTGCCGGTTGGTGTGGAAATCACTGTGTTACCCGTTCCTGATTGTGCCTGACTGCGCGGTCAGCGCAAGGCCGGTTCCGTGGCTTCCGCCATGCGGGCCAGCGCGGTGGCCGAGGCGGTGGTCATCTCTGCGGGGACGCCAAGGTCAGACAGGTAGCTGGCGGTGTCCTGCATTTCCTTCGACCGGCGGACGGCGTGCTTGGCGCTGCCGGTAAGGAACCGATCGATCACGGCCTGGCCGTCGCCGGCCAGCTGCCCGGCGATCTGGCTGCGGATCCATTCCTCCAGGCCCGCTGCCTTTCCAGCCGTGACGGCTTCGACCACCACGGAGGCCAGGCCCTTCATGAGGACGCTGCGCAGCAGTTTGTGGGCCATCGCCGCCCCGGGCTCCCCATCGGCGATTTCCACCTGTACGCCCAACGGGACCAGCAGGTCGGCAACGGCCTGGGCGCCGGGACCGCTCACCATCAGCGGGGTCTTTTCGCCCAGCGCGGAGACCGGGCCGAGGATGGCGACGTCGGCGAAGCCGGCTTTGCTGGGCAAGTGGCCGAGCTCCTGCATCACGCCCGGGGACGAGGACGTGAAGTCCGCGTAGACGCTGCCGGCGCCGAGCACGGGCAGGCACTCCCCAGCCACGCTGCGGGCGGCTGCAGCGCCGGTCATCACCAGGACGATGTCCGCTCCGGTGCATGCTTCGGCTGCCGTTGCGGCCCGCGTGACGCCTGCCGGGGTGGTGGGGGCCACCGGATCGAAGCCGGTGACCTGGTGGCCCGCGGCGGTCAGTGCCGCGGCGTAGGTGGCTCCGGCTTCGCCGAGGCCGATGACGGTGCACGCTGTCATGGTTTGCTCTGTTCCTTCTGGTGGCGTTCTGGTGGTGTTGGTGTTCAGTTGCGGGCTGCGACGATGGCCTGGCGGCGGTTCGTCTCATCCGCAAAGACCGCTTCGGCAGCCTCGGCGACGGCGGTGGCCTGCTCCCGGGGGATGACCACCACGCCGTCCGAGTCGCCCACGATCACGTCGCCCGGGAGGACAGGGACGCCGCCGAAGGCGACGGCGGTCCCCAGCCTGAACGGGCCATCCTTGTAGGGACCGGCGGGCGAAGTAGCCCTGGCGAAGACGGGCATGCCAATCTCACCCAGCGCCTCGGCGTCGCGCGCTGCTCCGTCCAGGACGAAGCCAGCCACGCCAAGGTTGATGGCGCGCTCACCGATCAGCTCGCCCAGGAGGGCACGGGATTCGTCCCCGCCGCCGGCCACCACAATGACGTCTCCGGGACGGACCTGCTGCAGGGCCTGGTGGATGCCCTTGTTGTCGCCGGGGCGGGTCCACACGGTGAAGGCCGGCCCGGCAAGCTTTGCACCCGGCCAGACAGCCTGGATGGCCGAATCCGCGACGCCGAGGCGGTCCATGGCATCGCCGATGTTGGCTGCGGGCAGTTTGGCGAGCCGTTCGATGGTGGCCTGGTCGGGGCGCGCGAAGTCCGCGTCGGTGGCGTCAATGGCTGGAGTTGTCATGATGGATCTTTCCGTTCAGGGCCGGCAGGGTCAGTCTTTTTTCTGGACCATCGGGAGGACTTCCTTGAAGTCCTCTTCCTGGCCGGCCCAGAACGTCTTGTAGTCGGCGCCGTTGAGGTAGCTGGTCTGCAGGCCCAGGTCCTGCATCTTCTTCACCACGGCGGGGTCCTCGATGGCCTTCTGGATGGCGGCTTCGAGCTTCTTGGCAACGTCATCGGGCAGGCCGGCGGGTGCGGAGTAGCCGCGGGCGGTGCCGGCGGTCAGGTCGTAGCCGGATTCCTTGAAGGTGGGGATGTCCGGCAGGGCAGGTGCGCGCTCCGCGGACATGACGCCGAGGACGCGGGCCTTACCCTGCTTGCTGAGGTCGTTCACGTCGCTGACGTTGGCCACCAGGACATCCACGTGCTTGCCGAGGAACGCGGTGGTGGCCTGCGAGGCACCCTCCGAGAAGTGGACCGGAGCGAATTCCGAGCCCGTGTTTTCCTGGATCTGGGCCAAGGCGAAGTGCTCGCCGGTCTGCAGGCCGGTGGTGCTGGCGGTCATGGACTTCGGGTTGGCCTTGGCGGCGTCCAGCAGGTCCTTGATGGTCTTGTACGGGCTGTCCGGCTGGACGGCGATGACGGTGGGGTCAATGACCTGGCGGCCCAGAGGCTGGAAGCTTTCGCGGGTGTACTTGGCCCCGCGGGACGGGTCCAGGGGCGACACCACTACCGACGGCGATCCGGTGGCGCCGATGGTGTAGCCGTCGGGCTTGGCGCTGGTGAGCTGGGTGTAGCCGATCTGACCGCCGGCGCCGGGCTTGTTGATGACCTCGACGTTGGTGCCGAGCTCCTTTTCGAGGACCGGCTGGATGAGCCGGGCGGCGGTGTCCACGGCGCCGCCCGAGCCGAAGGCGACGATGATGTCGATCGATTTGCCCTTCTTCGGGAAATCGCTGGCCGCACCGGCGGCGCCGGTGGCTCCGGGGTTGGCACCGCAGCCGGTGAGTGCGATCAGGGATGCCGCGGCAAGGGCGGCGGCGAGGCGCATACGGGTCTTCATGGTTCTTCTCCTTTGAAGGTGGGGATTTGGATGCAAGGGGGAATGCGGCGGGGTCTAGGTTTCGGGGTCTTCGTTCAGGGCCTTGGGCTTGCGGAGCTTGAGCAGCGGGCTGAAGACGATCAGCACGCCCAGGCCGATCAGCACCGCGGAGATGGGGCGGCTGGTGAAGATGCTGAAGTCACCCTGGGAGATTTCGAGGGACTCGCGCAGTGACCGTTCCATCAGCGGGCCGAGGACCAGCGTGAGCACCATGGGTGCCAGCGGGATGTCCAGGTGCCGGAGGGCCAGGCCCAGGAGGCCGAAGCCGATCATCACGAAGACATCGAAGACGCTGAAGTTGATGGTGTAGGCGCCAATCACCATGAACAGCAGAATCAGGGCGGTGAGGATCGACGACGGGACGCGGAGGATGGAGGTCCAGAGCCCCACGAGCGGGACGTTGAGGAGGAGCAGGATCAGGTTGCCGATGAAGAGGCTGGCGATGATGGCCCAGGCAATCTCGGAGTTCTCGGTAAAGAGGGTGGGTCCCGGGGTGAGTCCCTGCTGCAGGAAGGCGCCCATCAAAACGGCGATGGTGGGTGAGGCCGGAATGCCGAGGGTAAACAGCGGGATGAGGGCCGCGTTGGCGTGGGCGTTGTTGGCCGTTTCGGGGCCGGCAACACCTTCAATGGCGCCCTTGCCGAGTTCGTGGCGGTTGCGGGAGAACTTCTTTTCCGCACCGTAGGACAGCAACGAGGAGACAGAGCCGGTCATGCCCGGGATGAGGCCCAGACCAAAACCGATGCCGGTGCCGCGGGCCATCGCTGGGGCGCTGCGAAGCCATTCCTTGCCGGTGGGCAGCAGCGAGCGCAGGTTGGGTGCGTGCACCGCGGCTGGCTGGTCACCCTTGCGGTAGGACAGAAGTTCGGAGAGGCCGAAGACGCCCACGATCACGGCCACGAAGCTGACACCGTCCAGGAGCCGGTCCATGCCGAAGGTGAAGCGCGGCGCGCCGGCCACGGGGTCGATGCCCACCATGGAGATCAGCAGGCCCAGGGCGCCGGAGATGACGGCCTTGACCATGGACTTTCCGGCGAGGGCCACCAGGAGCGAAATGCCCACCACCATGAGGGCAAAGAATTCCGGCGGCCCCACCAGCAGGCCGAGTTCGCCCAGCGGTTTGGCGGCTGCCACCAGGCCGATGGTGGCGATGGTTCCGCCCACGAAGGACCCGACGGCGGCGATGGTCAGGGCGGCGCCTGCCTTGCCGATCTTGGTCATGGCGTAGCCGTCGATGGTGGTGATGGCGGAGGCTGCTTCTCCGGGGGTGTTCAGCAGCACGCTGGTGATGGTTCCCCCGTAGGCGGTGCCGTAGAAGATGGCACACAGCATGATGATGGCGCCGGTGGCGTCCATGTTCAGGGTGAGCGGGATGAGCAGGGCGACGCCGGCCACCGGGCCGATGCCCGGCAGGACGCCGATGATGGTGCCCAGCAGGCAGCCCAGGAAGGCGAACAGCAGATTCTGCCAGGTCATGGCGGCCGCGAAGCCGTTGAGGAGTTCGTTGAGGGTATCCACGTCTAGAGTCCGATCGCGTTAAGGAAGGGAAGGGCGGAGACCGGCAACGCGACGTTCAGGCCGTAGTTGAAGGCGTAGAACGCCCCAAAGCTTCCGGCCACGGCGATGACCAGCGAGGACACCCAGGTCCTGCTCCCGCGAATTTTCAGGTGGTACAGCAGGAAGGCGAACATGCTCAGCTGGAACCCGAGCAGGTCCATGACGGCCGCGAGGATCACCAGGCTGGCGACGACGGCGATCACGAGTCCGCGGTCAACGCCGGCTGCCGTTTCGCTGGGGTTGCGGAGTTCCTGGAGCAGCCAGAGGAGGGCCATTGCGGCGAGGACGGCGCCCATGGCAAAGGGGAAGAGGCCCGGACCCGGGCCGAGGGATGTCCACAGCCCGAGGCTGATGGAGCTGACGAGGACATACACACCGACGGCCGCGAAGGCGCCGATTCCTGCCAGCACGGAAGGGGCCACCCGGGTTGTGCCTTCATGCCCGGGGTTCGTCGTGACTGACTCCGTTGTCATGGGATTCCTTTTCACTGCGCGTCATTGCATTTCACAGAATGAAACTATATTGCGTACTGAGAAATGGTGACAGGAGACACACGGACTGTCAAGCGCAAGGAAATTACATAGAATGGAAGAATGGCGACGACGACTTCCAACACGGCTGGGCCGGCAGAAGAGGGGCCCAAGTCCTCGAACATGCGCTCCCTCTCGAGGGCCATGGAGGTCTTTGCGGAACTGCAACGGGCGGAACGGCCGCAGCGGCTCAGCGACCTGGCCCGGAACTGCGGCATGAGCCTGCCCACCACCCTGCGGATCCTTCGGGTTCTGCAGGATTTCGGGATGGTGAGCCAAACGGACAAGTCCTACCGGATCGGCCCGGCCGTACTCCCGGCGGCCCGCAGCTTCCTGGAAAACGATCCCCTCGTGGTCGCGGCACGCCCCATCCTGCAGCAGGTGGCCTCGCAGACCGGACTGACGGCGTCGTTGTATTCCCGGCTGGGCTTCGAGCGCATCCTGGTGGCACGCGTGGACGGCGAGGCGCCGCTGCGCTACGACCTTCCGCTGGGCAAGCGGCTGCCGCTGACGCTCGGCGCAGCAGGGAAAATCCTGCTGGCAACGGCCTCCGACGACGAACTTCAGCAGGTGGTCACGGCGGCAGTGGCCTCCGGCCAGGAAGACGCGGACCTGACGGCAAAAGACCTGCGCGGGCGCCTCCCCGAACCCGGGACCGACTACGCCTACTCCGCTGACGAGCGGGCCACCGGCGTCCTCTCAGTTGCCATGGCCATCCAGAACCGGACCGGCCGGCCTACCGAATCCATCTCACTGACCAGCCCGGTGGAGGCTGCCAGCGAAGCCACCCTGAAAGCCGGAGTCCCCGAGCTCCGCCGCGCCGCCGGCCGCCTCTCCGAGCTGCTCGAGGGCTCCGTCTACTGAACGCAACTGTGCCCAAACTGGCCCAGCTTTCCGGGAATGTCCCTGAAATTTCCACGGCGCCCGGGGACGTTTGGCCGCAAAACCGGGCCAGTTGGGTTGTCAGGCTTCTCCGAACCAGGTGCCGAGTGCCTCGGCGAGGCCAGCCACGGTTCCCTCCCCCACCCACGCCACGTAGCCGTCTGGACGGACCAGGACGGCCGAAGGCGGGGCAACAGATCCGAGGACCGGCAGCTCCCACTCACCCCTGAAGTGTGCCTCCACCAGTTGAACCGCTGGCGGTAGGGGCGTGGAGTCAAAAGCACCGGCGGCCCCGAGATTCAACAGGACCGGGCGTGCAGTGTGCAGCAGCGTGTACATCCGCAGGGACCCGGCCGGCGTCTCCAGGTCCAGGTCCGGCATGCGGCGGCCCAGCAGCGGGTGGCCTTTGCCGAGGTCATAATGCACGTCCAGGCCCGACTGCATTCCGGCGAACCGGCGGCGCGGCTCCTCCATCCCCAGCAGCTCAGCCATCACCTCACCTGCAGCGGTGATCCTGGGGTCCGGGCGGCGGAGTGCACTCTGGGCCATGGTGTTGCGCAGGACCCGTGCCGCCACTGGATGGCGCTCGGCGTTATACGTGTCCAGGAGGCTTTCCGGCGAAGTCCCGTGAAGCACCTGCGCCAGCTTCCAGCCCAGGTTTACGGCGTCCTGGACGCCGATGTTCAGGCCCTGGCCGCCGTCGGGCGCATGGATGTGCGCCGCATCGCCGGCCAGCAGGATCCGCCCTTTGCGGTAGGTGGCAGCCTGCCGGGTGGCGTCCGTGAACCGGGAAATCCAGATGGGGCTGTGTGCGCCG
Organism: Pseudarthrobacter sp. 1G09; assembly: GCF_050038305.1. Classification (NCBI taxonomy): domain Bacteria; kingdom Bacillati; phylum Actinomycetota; class Actinomycetes; order Micrococcales; family Micrococcaceae; genus Pseudarthrobacter; species Pseudarthrobacter sp. 1G09. Next base: position 297,947 of record NZ_CP188306.1, on the reverse strand, counting down.
TAGTCGGTTCCGCACACGGCGGTGAGGGCCGCGCTGAGATCGGCCAGTCCCGGTTCGCCGGCGCCCACGTGCTCCTCGGTGACCATGACCGCCACCGGGCCGCTGTCCGCGTACACCACCTTGCCGCCCTGGATGGTGTACTCGCGCCGGCCAAAGGAGTGGATGCCGAACGGGTTCTTGTGGACGCCGAACTCCGGCTGCCCGGTCATCTCCACCTCGGCAATCAGCGCACTGGTGGTGGGATCCCAGCCGGGAAAATCGATGCCCGCAGCCTTGCGGACCAGGCTGCGGCCGCCGTCGCACCCCACAACGAAGTCTGCATGCAGCGTCCGGCCGTCCGTCAGGGAGACCTCGACGCCGGCGCTGCCCTGCGCAACACCCGTCACCCCGGTGCCGCGGTGGAAGGTCACGGGCAGCTCGCCCACCCAGCCGGCCAGGATGCGCTCAATGTGGTTCTGCCACAGCCCCAGCCCGTACGCGTGGCGGGTGGGAAACCCGGTGAGGTCAAAGCGGATGCCGGCGAACCCTGCCACCTGGGCAACCTGCCCTTCGGCGAGGAACCGCTCCGCAATGCCCCGCTGGTCCAGCACCTCGATGGTGCGGGAGTGGAGGCCGCCGGCCCGTGCGCCGGCAAGCTCCTGGCGGGGACGCCGCTCCACCGCGGCCACATCCACCCCGGCGAGCGCCAGCTCCCCCGCCAGCATGAGCCCGGTGGGCCCGCTTCCCACGATCACTGTCTGGTGCTTCATCCCGGTGCTCCCCATCCTCCGTGGGGCCGCGCAGATGCCACGGCCTCCGGCGAACGATTATCCGGCCCACCGGGGGCCTTGCCGCAAGCCCCACCCCAGGCGATACATTGGAACTACGGAAGGTGCCCCGTCAGCCCGGATTCACGGACTGACGGGGCACCTTCACGTTTGTATCTGGCAGGGTCAGCGTGAAACTGCTGCAGGCTGTTCCTGGAACGCCGGCACCACGTGTTCGATGAAGAGCTCGAGTGAGCGCTTCTTTTCCTCGTGGGTGAGGGTGTTGTCGGACCAGACGCTGAATTCGGTGACGCCGAGTGCCTCATACTTGCGGAGGCGCCCGATGATCTCCTCCGGCGTTCCGATCATGGCCGTCTTATGCAGGGATTCGGGCGTGAATTCGGGCCGCTCGGCGAACTTTTCCTCGGGGCTGGGCTCCAGGAAACCGTTCGTGGGCGTGGTCTTGTTGCCGAACCAGGCGTCGAAGGTGCGGTAGAACTTGTTGATGCCTTCGGCCGGGCGGCGCCAGCCTTCGGGCTCGTCCGCGGAGTGGACGTGCGTGTGGCGCAGCACCATGAGGTCCGGGCGGGAGACGCCGGGGTTGCTTTCGACGGCGGAGTCGAACTTGCGTGCCAGGTCCTCGACTTCCTCGTCGCCCTTCATCAGCGGAGTCACCATCACATTGCAGCCGTTTGCAACGGCAAATTCGTGGGAGGAAATGTCCCGGGCCGCTATCCACATGGGCGGGGTGGGCTTCTGGATCGGCTTCGGAACGCTGGTGGACGTGGGGAACTGCCACACCTCGCCGTCGTGCGCGTAGTCCCCTTCCCAGAGCGCGCGGACGGCGGGGACAAGCTCGCGGAGGTGCTTGCCGCCGTCGACCGCTGACATGCCGCCCATCAGGCGGTCGAATTCAAACTGGTACGCACCGCGTGCCAGCCCCACCTCCGCCCGGCCGTTGCTGATGACGTCCAGGAGGGCGCACTCCCCGGCAACCCGCAGCGGGTTCCAGAAGGGCGCAATGATGGTTCCGGCGCCGAGGCGGATCTTCGACGTCTTTGCCGCAAGGTAGGCCAGCTGAGGCATGGGGCTCGGCGAGATGGTGTACTCCATCGAGTGGTGCTCGCCGATCCAGACGGTGCTGAAGCCGCCGGCCTCGGCGATAAGGGCGAGCTCCGTCAGGTTCTCGAAGCATTCCTGGTGCGAGACTGACTCGTCCCAGCGCTCCATGTGGACGAAGAGGGAAAAGCGCATGTGTAACTCCTTCGTTATGCGGCGGTGTCCGCCGCACGCGTGGTTAGTGACTGCAGCTACTGGGCTGCGGCGTTGCGTTCGGCAATGGTCTGGTTTCCGCGGGACCAGTGTTCGTGCTCGATTTCGCGGATGATGACGGTGGTGTTTTCGGGTACCGCGCCCACGGCCTTCTCGGCAGCGAGGTGCAGTTCATCGATCAGCGAGCGGAGCTGTTCCGGGCTGCGGCCCCTGGCGATGGATACTTCGATGAGCGGCATGCGGGTTCCTTTCAGCTGCGCAGGACGAACGGATCGGAGACGGGGCCCTCGTCCGTGTTGATCCAGACGCTCTTGAGCCGGGTGTATTCGTGCATGGATTCAAGTCCGTGCTCGATGCCCACGCCGGAGTTCTTGAACCCCTGCCGCGGCGACATAGGGGACATGGCGCGGTACGTGTTGACCCACACCGTGCCCGCTTCCAGACGGCGTGCCATCCGGTGCGCGCGTGCGAGGTTCTGTGTCCAGATGCCGGCGGCGAGCCCGTATTCGGTGTCGTTGGCCAGGCCCACCACCTCGTCCTCGGAATCGAACGGCATGATCGCTGCCACCGGGCCGAAGATCTCTTCGCGCACCACGCGCATGGAATTGTCGACGCCGGTGAGCACGGTGGGTGCGAAGAAGTAGCCGGGGAGCTCGATGTCCGGGCGTTTGCCGCCGGTCCGCACCGTGGCACCTTCACTGACGCCGATGTCCACGTAGGAGCTCACCTTCTCCAGCTGTGCGCCGAAGGCGAGGGGGCCCAATTCCGTGGTGGCCAGGCGGGGGTCGCCGATGATGATCGACGCGGCGCGTTCGGCAACGCGCTCCACAAGTTCGTCGTAGACACTGCGGTGGGCGAAGACGCGGCTCCCGGCGATGCAGGTCTGGCCTGCGGCCGCGAAGATCCCGGCGATGACACCCATGGCCGCGTTGGACACGTCCGCGTCCCCGAAGACGATGTTGGGGCTCTTGCCGCCGAGTTCAAGGGTTGAGCCGATGAAGCGCGACGCCGTCTCCGCGGCGATGCGGGCACCGGTCTGGGTGGATCCGGTGAAGGAGATCTTGGCGAGGTCGCGGTGGCTGACCAGCGCGGCGCCGGCTTCCTGGCCGAAACCGGTGACGACGTTCACCACACCGTCCGGGAACCCTGCCTCGGAGGCGAGTTCGGCGACGCGGAGAATGGTCCGGGACGTGTACTCGCTGGGCTTGATCACCACGGTGTTGCCGGCCGCGAGCGCGGGGGCAAGCTTCGACGTGGTCAGCGTCAGGGGTGAATTCCACGGGGTGATGGCACCGACAACGCCAAGCGGTTCGCGCTGGGTGTAGTTCAGCATGGTGATGGAATTGGTGGGGATCTGGCTTCCCTGGACCTTGTCCGCGAGCCCGGCGTAGTAGTACAGGTACTCGGGCAGGGAGGCGAGCTGACCGCGCATCTCGCGGAGCAGCTTGCCGTTGTCCAGGGTTTCCAGCTCAGCAAGTTCCTCGGCGTGTTCACCGATGAGGTCACCGAGGCGGCGGAGCAGGTGTCCGCGCTTGGTGGCCGTGAGGTCGCGCCACAGCGGGGACCCGAAGGCCTCCTTGGCTGCTGCCACGGCGCGGCGGACGTCCTCTTCGGTTCCCCGCGCAGCTTCGTACAGCACTTCGAGGGTTGCGGGGTTGGTGCTGGGGAAGTATTCCCCCGCGGCGGGAGCCGACCAGGTACCCCCGATGAAGTGGTCGAGTCGGAGTGTCATGCCCGTTCTCCTTCAGATTCTTGGATGAAGTCGTTGATGGCCCCGGCCAGGACGTCAGCGTCCTGGACCGGCAGCATGTGCCGTGCGCCCGGTACTACGAGGCTCTTGGCACCGGGGATTGCTTCGGCGAGGCGGTGCGTCATGTCCGGTGTCGATCCAGGGTCCAGTTCACCGGTGACCGCGAGAGTGGGGACGCTGATGCTGCCAAGCTCCGGTCCCATGACCGCGTCCCCGATGGCGAAGACGCGGTAGGCGTGAACGAAGGAGCCGACGTCGTTCCCCGCCAGGGTGCGTCGCGTCGCTTCCACGACGCTTTCGGGAACGGACGTGCCGGTGTACCAGCGGCTGATAGAAGCCTCCACCGTTGCCGGGAAGTCCGATTCTGCCGCCGCGAGCCTTTTGAGGACCGCATCGGCTTCGTCCTTCGTGCGCCGGCACACTGAACTGACGCAGGTCAGCGTTGCCACCCGGTCCGGGTGGAACCTGGCGATGTACTGCGCAATCAGTGCCCCGAGCGAGAACCCAACGAGGTGGCTTCTCTGCGGGAGGCGTGCCAGCACGTCCTCGGCCAGTTCGGCCAGTGATGTGGGTGCGGTGAGGGCCGGTTGCTGCCCGTGGCCCGGCAGGTCAAGGGCCACCGAGTCACGTTTGAGGGCGTCCCGGACCGGCTCCCACATGCCGGCGTCGAGGCCAACGCCGTGCAGGAGGGCAACGGGAATCTCGGGCACGTGGCTCATTGCTCCGTGGACAGCGGTGCCAGTCGCTCCTGGGGCCGGCCCTGCGCGGAGGCAGCCAGCGCGATGAGGATTTCCCCGGGGTGGGGCGCGTCGGCCAACCTGACCTCGACGCTCTGGTGGTGCGAGCGGATGGTTGCGTCAGTGATGTGCTTCATCGGAATGTCGAAGACGGTGCCGGCGGGGGCGCGCTTCTCGACGGCGGGCAGCAGCGTGGTGGCGGAAGCGGCCTTGCGGTAGTGGTCGCCGAACTTGAGGGTGTGGATCAGTGCCGAGCCGTGCTCAACCTCGCCTTCGATGCCGACGATGGCTGCCTTGCCGTAGGCCTCCACGGGCGCTCCGAGTGCCTCGATGACCTTGGGGGTGAGGAGGGCGCCGAGGTCCGACGCGGTGGCGTCGATGCCCTCGGTGAGGTCCTCGACGAATCCCTGCCCGGCCCACGGGTTTTCCACGACTGCGACGGCGATGGCTACGCGGGCGGCGGGGGTCACGGGACGTCCGCCCTCGGTGAGGATTTCTTCGGTCAGGGTGACGATTTTGCGGATCTTCATTACAGGATTCCCTCCAGGATTTCGGCGGTTACGGGGCGGTCGGTGGTGCGGTCACCGATGCGGGGATGCGGACGCGAGCCGGTGGAGGCCGCGGCCACCACGACTATTTCGTTGGGGTGGGGCGCATCGCTCAGGCTCAGTGTCAGGGTTTGGTAGTGGCTGCGGGTGGAAGCGGCTTGCTTGTGCCACATCGGCACGGCGATGGTGGTACCCGGTTCGGCGCGGTCGTCCGAGAAGGACAGGATTGAGGTGCCTTCGAGGAATTCGCGGACAAGGTTGCCGAAGAACGGGGTGTGGATCAGCGCTGCGGCGTGTTCCATCTCGCCCTTAAGGCCCACGACGGCGGACTTGCCGAACGCCTCGATCTCGCCGGCTCCGCCCAGGGCAGCCGTGAGACGGTCCGTGAGGATTTTGGCGAGCACCGGAGCGAGGCGTTCGGTTTCGGGCGCAAGGTCGGTGGAGACGGCGGATCCGGTCCACGGGTTGCGGACGATGGCGGCAGCGGCAGCCCTGGTCACCCTGGTGGCCAGGGCGCCGGAGCCGTCCCGCAGGATCTCTTCGGTCAGCACGGTGACCTTGCGGACACCGAGTTCCCTGGCGAGTTCTTCCACTGTTGATGTGGCGCTGGTTCCCTCAGCGACGGGGGACAAAGCGGTTTCAGGCACAGTTCAACCCTTCTTCGGGGAGCTAATGGCGGTCATGGGGTTCCTCTCGGTCACTAAGCATCTGTTGGTGCGCCGGCGTCCGTGCCCCGTGCCGCGGCGAGGCTGGAAGCATTGACGTGGCCGCGCATGGCGAGTTCGGCGCCCACCGCATCCTTTTCCAGGAGTGCGTCGATCACCGACTGGTGCTCCCTGATGGAGGCACGCATCCGGGCGGGACGCTCAACGGTCTTGAGCACGATCCGGTGGTAGGCAAGCTGGTTCATGAGCCGCCCGTAGTGCTCCACGAGCTTGGAGTTGTCCGAGCCCCGGACGATGGTCCAGTGGAACTCGTGGACAAGCTCCGCGTACTTAACGCTGTCCGCATTCCGTTCCGCCCGCTCGGACTCCTCGATGTTGCGCTTGAGGATGTCCATCTCCGGTACCGGGCCCCGCCGCGCGAGGAGGCTGGCGGCCAGGCCCTCGAGGCTCTCCTTCAATTGGAAGAGCTCAACGATTTCGCGCCGCGTGGGAATCCGGACGAACGTCCCCACCTTGGGCCGGATCTCCACCAGGCCCTCATTTTCCAGCTGCTTCAGGGCTTCGCGTACCGGGGTCCGGCTCACGTCGAATTCCTCGGCCAGGAACAGTTCCGGCAGCGGAGCCCCGGGCGGGTACTCACCGCTGAGGACCAACTTCCGCAGCTTGTCCAGAAGGCTGACCTGGCTGGCGGACGTCTGTGCGGCTTTCCGCAACTGGATTACTTCTTGCATGCATCAAACCTACGTTGCATACAAGAAAACCGTCAAGGGTTGAATTTTGCTTCCCTAGATCTAGCTGAATTTAAAGATAACTATTGACGCAGATCACACTCCGTCCTACCGTTGTGGCATGCAACAGACAATCAACGACCCTGTAACTGCCGCCTGGACAGCAGCGTGGGACGAGGGCGACGTCACCGCATTCGACGCCATCGTCACCCCCGACTACCAGCGCGAAAGCACCGGCACCAGGAAGGTGTCCGGCCTAAAGGAACTGCAGCAGGAAATCCTCGACGTCCGGGCCGCCTTCCCGGACCTGACCACCCGCATCGAGAAGGTCATCGCCAGCGGCGATGACATGGCAATCTTTTGGAAGTCCACCGGGACCTTCACCCAGCCGCTCCGGGGCGTCCCACCCACAGGACGCGTCGTGGAAACCCGCGGATCAAACGCCCTCACCCTCCGTGACGGGCGCATCGCCCACGAACAGGTGACCTGGGACGCCGTCGAACTCCTGGCCCACGTTGGCATCCCGTCCCTCAGCTCCGCCTTCGAGGACGAGACCCCGGACGTCGTCGTCGACAACCTGTCCGGCAACCTGCCGCTGGACATCATGAAGGGATTCAACCGGCAGTTCATCACCGGCGTCACCGTGGTGACCACCGTTGACGAAGAAGGCACACCCCGGGGACTGGCCGCCAATTCCTATGCCTCGATTTCCCTGGACCCGCCCCTCGTCCTGGTCTGCGTCCAGAAGACGTCCTCCACCTACCCCGCCCTGTTCCAGTCGTCCCACTTCGGTATCAACATCCTCAGCAACAACCAGCTGGGAACCGTGCAGACCTTTGCCTCCAAAACCCCGGACAAGTTCGCTGACCTGGAGTGGCATACCGGCCCCAACGGCGTGCCGCTCATCGACGGGTCCGCGGCGTCCCTCGAAGCCGAAATCAAGGAACGCTTCCAGGCCAAGACCCACACCATCTTCGTAGGCCGGGTCCGGCACGCCGAAGTGGCCGATGTGGATCCCATGATCTACAAAGCCGGCCACTTCTTTGACGGTGCGCAGCTCGAGGAACTCTGACCCTCAAGTGCCATCAGCGTCCCGGTCCGCCCTACAGCGGCGGGCCGGGCACCCGGGAGCCCCCGTCCGGGAACCATCAACTTCAACCCCATGCAGCGTTGCATCTGGAGTACCCCATGACCCACACACAAAATGCCGAGGACCTGATGGACACTTCAAGCTCAGGCACGGGCGCAAGCCCTACCATCCTTAACTCCCCCAACGGCGGCGGCCCGCACATCGAAACCCCGCTGGCCAAGGCAGACCGGCTCAGGGGAAGGCCCGGGTCCGTTTTCTGGACCTCGGTGGGGCTCATCGGAGCCTTCACGGCCTGGGCCTCCCTTTCCCCCACCAGCCTCAGCACGGTTATGACCGCAGCAATGGACTGGGTAGCCCAGAGCGTCGGCTGGAGCTACCTGGTGGTGACCCTCGGCTGCATCGGCCTGCTCATCTACATCGCCATCAGCCGGTTCGGCCGCATCCGCCTCGGCGCCCAGGACAGCAAGCCGGAATTCAGCACCTGGGCCTGGTTGGCGATGATCCTTTCGGCGGTCATGGGCATCGGGCTCATCAGCTACGGCGTCGCGGAACCGATCTCGCACTTCGCTTCCCCGCCGCACGGCCTGGCCCAAGCCGGAACCATGGAAGCAGCAGTCCGCGCCATGCAGTTCTCCTACTTCGACTGGGGCCCGCACGCCTGGGCAGTCTTCGGGGTCTTCGGCCTGGCCATCGCGTACTCTACCCACTGCCGCAATAACCCCGGGCTGGTGTCGCCGATGCTGCGCCCCATCTTCGGCAAGATGGTGGACGGCTGGTTCGGCAAGATGATCGACGTCTTTGCCATCATCGCCACCCTGTTCGGGACCACCACGTCGCTGGGGCTCGGTGCTTCGCAGATCGGTGAGGGCGTCAACCGCGTCTTCGGCATTCCCTCCAGCCTGTTCGGGCAGATCCTCATCATCGCCGTCATCACTGTCATCTTCACCCTCTCAGCCCTCTCCGGCGTCCACCGCGGCGTCAAGTACCTGAGCCAGGGAACCATGGTGCTGTCCGTAGGCCTGGGGCTGTATGTGCTGTTCACCGGCCCCACCAACTTCATCTCCAACCTCTTCTTCCGCTCACTCGGCGAATACCTCAGCAGCTTCTTCGCCGTCAGCCTGCTCACCCCGGGCACGCCGGAAGATGTCCAGTGGATGCAGTGGTGGACCTACTTCATGATGGCCTGGTGGCTGAGCTGGGGCGCCTTCGTGGGCGTCTTCCTGGCCAAGATCTCCAAGGGCCGCACCATCCGCGAGTTCGTGGCCGGCGTCATGATCGTGCCCAGCGTCGTCTTCTTCGTCTGGTTCACCATTTTCGGTGGCACGGCCATCAAGTTCGACATGGAGAACGGCGGCCAGATTGGCGCAGCGGCCCTCGACGACGTCAACTCGGCCTTCTTCGCCACACTCGCTGAACTTCCGCTGTCCGGCCTGACATCCATCGTGGCCATCATCCTGGTGGTGATGTACTTCGTCTCCGGCGCCGATGCGAACACCTTCGTGCTGAGCATGATGTCCTCCCGCGGGACACTGGAACCCACCAAGCCGGTGCTGACCACGTGGGGCCTGCTGACCGGCCTGTGCGCCGTGGTGCTGCTGATCGTGGGCGGCCTGGGTGCCCTCCAGCAGGCAGCGATGCTCTCGGCCCTGCCATTCACGGTGATCGTGGCCCTCCTTGGCGTCGGCCTGGTCAAGGAACTCCGGAACGACCCCCGGTTCGACCGGACCCGCGATGTCACGCACAGCGACCTCAACAAGATCCTTACGCCCCAGCCATAACCCCGTGGTGGTTGAGCCTGTCGAAACCAAGACCCGGTGGTTGGGCTTGCCGGGACCCGGCATGCCCAACCACCTCTCCACGTCCTTTTCCTTCCCTAAGGAGCACCATGTCCCTTGCCCCTGCCCTGTCCCCTGCTGTCTCGCCGGAGCGTGAGACGTCCCTCCTTGCCTCGGTGCCTACCGGCCTGCTGATCAACGGTGAGTGGCGGGAGGCGTCCGACGGCGGCACGTTTGACGTGCACGATCCCGCCACCGGCGAGGTCCTGGCCACGCTCGCGTCCGCCACCAGCGATGACGCGGTAGCGGCCCTGGACGCGGCCGACGCCGCCCAGGCCGGCTGGGCGCGCACCGCACCCCGGGTCCGCGCCGAGATCCTGCGCCGTGCCTTTGACCTGGTCACTGAACGCGCCGAGGACTTCGCCCTGCTGATGACCCTGGAAATGGGCAAACCCGTGGCCGAAGCCCGCGGCGAAGTCACCTACGGCGCCGAGTTCCTCCGCTGGTTCTCCGAAGAAACCGTCCGCGACTACGGCCGCTACCTCACCACCCCCGAGGGCAAGAACAAGATCCTCGTCCAGCACAAACCCGTGGGCCCCTGCCTCCTCATCACCCCGTGGAACTTCCCGCTCGCGATGGCCACCCGCAAAGTCGCCCCCGCCGTCGCCGCCGGCTGCACCATGGTCCTCAAACCCGCCAAACTCACCCCCCTCACCGCCCAGTACTTCGCCCAGACCATGCTCGATGCCGGCCTGCCCGCCGGAGTCCTCAACGTCGTCTCATCTTCCTCCGCCTCAGGAATCTCCGGGCCCCTGCTGGCCGATCCCCGCCTGCGGAAGGTCTCCTTTACCGGCTCCACCCCCGTAGGCAAGCGCCTGATAGCGGACGCCGCCCAGAACGTTCTCCGCACCTCAATGGAACTGGGAGGCAATGCCCCCTTCATCGTCTTCGAGGACGCCGACCTGGATGCGGCAGTCGAAGGGGCGATGGCCGCGAAGATGCGGAACATGGGCGAAGCCTGCACCGCCGCCAACCGGTTCCTGGTCCACGAATCCGTGGCGCAGGAGTTCACGAAGAAATTCGCCGCCGCCATGGCAGCCCTCACCATCGGACGCGGCACCCATCCTGAGACGAAGGTCGGGCCCCTCATCGACGGCGGCGCCCGGGACGACGTCCACGCGTTGGTCAGTGCCGCCGTCGACGCCGGGGCAGTCGCCGTCACGGGCGGCGCCCCCGTGGATGGACCTGGCTACTTCTACCAACCAACAGTCCTCGCCAACGTCCCCAACAATGCCGCGATCCTCGGCGAGGAAATCTTTGGGCCCGTCGCCCCCGTCACTACCTTCGCCACCGAAGAAGATGCTATCCGGCTGGCCAACGCCTCCGAGTACGGTCTCGCGTCCTACCTCTACAGCCGCGACTTCAACCGGCTCCTGCGCGTGGCCGAACAGATCGAATTCGGCATGGTTGGATTCAACGCCGGCGTCATCTCCAACGCCGCAGCACCCTTCGGCGGCGTCAAACAATCCGGACTCGGCCGTGAAGGCGGCTCCGAGGGCATTGCCGAATACACCACCACCCAATACATCGGCATCGCAGACCCGTACGCCGGCCAGTAAGCGGGCTGACACACAAAAGCGCCTGCCACCCCTTTCGGAAGGGGGCGGCAGGCGCTTTTGTTGCTCTCACCCGCTGACGGATCAGAAGCTACTCCGCAGATCCGGGTCCTGGAAGGCGGGGTTCTGCGAACAAGCTTCGGACCGGCGGCAAGTGCAGGGGAAGAGGAGCCCTACCAGGCCTGGAGTTCCTGCGTGGTGCCGAAGGGGACGGCATCGCTGAGGGCCACGGTGAACTTGTCTACTCCGTGGCGGGTTACCAGGATGCCGTGCCGGCTGTCCATCGCGTGCTTCCTGGCCACGGAGACGGCGGCGTCCAGTTGGCTGTCCATGCTCTGGCGATCGGACACGGTGAAGGTCAGGGGAAAGTTCATTGGTTGTGCCTTCGGGATGGTGCGGATAGGAGTGGAACAGCTGCGCTCCCCAAGGCTGCAGTGCTTTGGCACTATGGTGCATGACACATCCCGCGCCAGCAACTTTAGAAAAATACCGCAGGTCAAGCAGGGGATTGCGCTTTCCACGGCAAATGCAATTACGGCCGGTCAATGGCCGTGAATTAGAGTTGAATCCGGGCGGAAACTGTTCCAGGCCCTTCGATGTTCCTGAACGACGCCGCTGTGCGCCTGCCCTGCGGCAGCGTCCAGCCACCCGCGCAACCACTTACGTGTGCCACGACCTGACAAGGATCCCGCCATTTCCACGGACGCTTTCTTCGGCAATCTCACCCGGATCCGCAACGTCATCATTCCCAGCCGGGCGCGTGCGGTGTTGAACACGCCGCGCGGGCTGCTGGGCGGGTTCATCGTGGTGCACCTGGTCTTCCTCATCTTCGCGGCATCTTTGTCGCTGCGGGGTGAGGCCTTCAGCGATACGTTCATCTACCGCGACTGGGCCATGGCCGGGTTCAACGATGCCAACCTGTCCGGTGGCCCCAGCCCCTGGGTCTACCCGATCCTCGCCCTCATCCCCATGGCCATCGCCGGCGCCGCCGGACCGGGACCCTTCTTCTTCCTCTGGGTCCTGATGACCACCCTCCTTAACGGCTGGGCGCTGCTGAAACTGACCGAACGCGGCCGCAACACGGATGCCATCCCCGCGGGCTGGTGGTGGCTGGCCTTCACCTTCCTGATGGGCTGGCTCGGCTTCGCCCGGGTGGACGGCCTCACCGCTCCCCTGGTCCTGGTGGCCCTGGCCTACGGCGTGGGCCGGCCGTTCATCGCCTCCGTCCTGCTGGCCATCGGAACCTGGGTGAAGGTATGGCCGGCGGCCATCATGCTGGCCCTCTTCGCCGTGGTCAAGAACCGTCTCGTGGTGGTCCTGGCCGGCCTGGCGACGTCGGCGGCCGTGGTCGCGCTGGCAGCCGCCCTGGGCAGCGTCCCCAAGCTGCTGAACTTCCTCACCCAGCAGGGCGACCGCGGCATGCAGCTCGAGGCAACCTTCACCACCCCATGGCTCTGGCTGTCCGTCCTGAACGCCGGCGGCTCCCGCATGTACATGAACACGGACATCAACTCCATGCAGGTGGACGGTCCCGGCACCGCCACCATGTCCGTGCTGATGCAGCCGCTGCTCATCCTGGCCGCCCTCGTGGTGGCCGGCATGACCTTCTGGGCGCTCCACAACGGCAAGCAGCACAAGGTGGCCGGCGGCGTGGACCGCACCGAGCTGCTCCTGGCCGGCGCCCTAGCCCTGGCCGCAGCGTTCGTGGTCTTCAACAAGGTGGGCTCCCCGCAGTTCATGGTGTGGCTCGGCCCCGCCGTCGCCGTGGGCCTGGCGCACAGCTGGCGCGAATGGCGCGTCCCTGCGGTGATGCTCATCGCCATCGCCGTGGCCACCTACTTCATTTACCCGCTTTTCTACGACGCCCTCAGCCACAACAACCCCTGGATGGCGCTGGTGCTGACCATCCGCAACATCCTGCTGGTTGTCCTGTTCCTGTGGAGCGTCCGCCGGGTGTACCTGCTGGGCAGGAAAACCCCGGCCTCCACTCCTGCGCTGAAGGAGTCCTGACATTTCCACGACGTTCTTTGACCGCCTGGTCAGTGTCCGCACCAGGCTGCTCCCGGCGAAGGTGGTGGACTGGTTCGCCAGGCCGTCCAGCGTGTGGTGGGGCTTCGCCGTCGTCCATTTGTACTTCCTCGGCTGGATGGCGTCCTTCTTCCTGAACGGCGACACGTTCAGCGATACGGAGCAGTACCGCCAGTGGGCCACGGACGGCTACAACCCGCAGGACCTGGACGGCAAAATCAGCCCCTGGGTCTACCCCGTGCTGGCCCAGCTGCCCATCTTCCTGGCGAACATCGCCGGGCCCGGCCTCTACCTGCTCATGTGGTTCCTGATCATCACGGCCCTCAACGCCGTGGGGATCCTGTACCTGACGCGCGGGCCGCGGAAGGCCAGCGGCATCGCCCCCGCGTGGTGGTGGCTGTTCTTCACCATCTTCATGGGCTACCTCAGCTTCGCCCGGGTGGAAGGCATCACCGCACCGATCGTGCTCATCGCGCTGCTGTACGCGGCTGAACGCCCCGTTGTTGCCGGCGTCCTGCTCAGCATCGCCACGTGGATCAAGGTGTGGCCCGCGGCCGTCCTGGCGCCCATCGTGATCGCCAGCCGCAAGCGCATCCAGGTGGTCCTGGCCGGTGCCGGCGTCACGGCCGTCGTGGCCCTGGGAACCTGGTTGTCCGGCGGCCTGCCGCACATCATGGACTTCCTCCTGAACCAGGGCGAACGCGGCATGCAGCTCGAAGCCACCTTCTCCACGCCGTGGGTGTGGCTGAGCGTCTTCAACATTGCCGGGTCCAAAATGGCGGACAACACGGCCATCAACTCCACCGAGGTCTATGGCCCGGGTGCCAGCACCGCGGCGTTCCTGATGCAGCCGCTGCTGATCCTCGCGGCCGTGGTGGCCGCCGTCCTTCTGGTTCGCGCACTGAAGCGCGGCGCCGAACGCGAGGAACTGTTCCTCGAGGGGTCCCTGATGATGGTCACCGCCTTCATCGTGTTCAACAAGGTGGGCTCGCCGCAGTTCATCATTTGGCTGGCTCCGGTGATCATCGCCGGCCTCGCGCACGACTGGAACCGCTGGAAGGTCCCCGCGGCGCTGCTGATGGGCATCGCCATGACCACGTTCGTGATCTACCCGCTGTTCTACACTCCGCTGATCCACGCCCACCCGGTGATGGCAGCCATCCTGACCACCCGCAACGTGCTGCTGGTAGTGCTGCTGTGGTGGTCGGTGAAGCGGACCGCCGAACTGGGCCGGAAGAATTCCGCCCCGGTAACTGCCGGAGCCTAGAACTGCGGGGCCTAGCCCCTTTCGGCCTGGTCCACGGACGTCCGGTCCGCCGTCTCCACGGCCTTCGGCTTCGCATTTGCCGGGTCCGCGGGCGCCGGGTTCGCAGTGTGCGGGCCTTCGGCGGTCCCGACGGCGGCACTTGCCTTGGATCCCGTCCCACCGTTTCCGCGGCGGGCAGCCCGGCGCTCCGCAACCCACTGCCAGCCCGTGCGGGCCAGGTCCAGCGGACGCCCCTCGATGAGCAGCTTGCGTGTATGCACGTCGAGGAATAGAAGGTAGAACGTAAAGGCCAGCGCTGTCACGAATGCCAGCGAGGACGGCGGGATGGGCAGCTCCACGAAACCCCATACGGAGAGCTGGTCTTGCGCGCCGAACACCACGAAGAACGTGACACCGACGTACAGGGACCGGATCTGCCAGTCGTCACGGATGCCGGTGACGGCCAGGAACGGCAGGAACCACAGGATGTACCAGGGCTGGATGATGGGCGAGAGCATTACGACGGCGGTGAACGCCAACGCCATCCTGCGTACCGCCCGCGAGTAGTCGCCGCGGAACATGAGCAGCAGCACCAGCCCGATAGCGGTCCACTTCATGCCGGTCCGGAGCCACGTGGCGAAGGTTCCGCCCGGCAGGCCGAGGACATTGGCAAGGAATTCCACCTGCTGCCCCAGGAATCCTGACGGTGAGTAGCCGGTGTAGCCGGGGGTGGTATCCAGGATGGCCCAGGTCCAGCCCACGCCCAGGTTGTACGGGATGCCGCTCAACACCAGGACGGCCAGGCTGATGCCCGCCGTGGCACCCCACATCAGGAACTTCCGCAGCCACGACGCCGACGGTCCGGCCCACATCACCCCGATGAACGGCAGCAGGAGCACGGTGATGGGCTTGATGCCGATCGAGGCGGTGACCAGCAGGATGCCAACCAGGTAGCGCCGGGTGGCTGCGAAGTACACGCCGGCGACCGCCAGTCCCACCATCAGGGCGTCATTGTGGGCGCTGGCGATAAAGCTGATCAGGAACAGCGGGTTGGCCACCGTGATCCACAGCGCCCGGGCACCGTTGATGCCGTGCAGTCCGGCGAGCTTGGGCACGTAGATGACGCAGAGCAGCACGCCGACGCCGGCCAGCAGGCGAAAGAGCAGGACCGACGCGTCGGGCTGGGCTCCGGTCAGTCCCACCACCCCGCGGGCGAGCCAGAGGAAGTACGGGCCGTAGGGTGTCCGGTTTTCCGCCCAGGCGGGATCGGCACCGAGTGCGAACCAGTTGTTGAGGGTGGAGATTCCCACCTCATACGGGTTCTGGCCTTCCTGGACCAACCGTCCCTGGCCGGTGTAGGCGTAGACGTCGCGGGAAAAGACGGGGACGCAGAAGATCAGCGGCAGCGACCATGCGGACACGGCAATGACCACGGAGCGCAGGGATTTACTGCCCCAGTCCGCGAGCCGCTGGCCCAGCCGCAGCCAGGAGCGCATCAGGAGCATTGCGCCGAGGGTAAGGAGGAAGGTGGAAACCGTCACGCCCCATCCTTCGGTGCGCAGGGCGATGACCACGGGCTGGCGGATCATGGGTGAGCCGTTGGCGATCCACCCTGTGCCGATGGAGCCCACGAACATCATGAGGGAGCCGATGAAGCCCTCGATGGTGGCGAGATAGGCACGTCCTTTGGCCGGCGCGGACGCCGTTGCCGGTGTGCCCGGCCGGCTTTCCGAAGTCCGGAGGTGTGACCCGCCTGCCGTCATGATTGTGTCTGGTCCCCTACCTGGTTGCGGCGCTGGCTGGACCAGCGAGAAAAGGCCGCCCTGCAACCCGCCCATTTTATCAGCCGGCTTTGCTGCTGCTCCGGTGTGCGGCAGGGAGGCTGCCCACAGTTTTCGCGAAGCCCTTACTGGGCGTGGAGGAGTGCCAGGAACTCATCGGCCATGCCGAGTTGTTCCTCCAGCTTCGCGCGGCGCCGCGCGGCCTCCTCGATGAAGGTGTTCAGCTCGGATCTGATGGCGGTGTCATCCTGGCCGGGTTCGGACGTTTCCAGCGCATCAATGACCCGCAGGAGCTCGGCCATGGCCTCGAGGGTGAATCCCAGTGGCTTCATCCGGCGGATCACCAGCAGGCGGGTGAAGTCTCGTTCGGTGTAGAGGCGGAAGCCGCCCTCGGTCCGGCCTGACGGTTTGAGCAGGCCCACCTCGTCGTAATGCCGGATGGTCCGCAACGACATTTGCGACCGGTCCGCGAGCTCGCCGATGTGCATCGTCGCCACCACTTCTTCGGCGGTCATTTCCTTCACCATCACGTCACCAACCCTGGTCAACCCTCACGTTAGGGTAGTGTTGCACACGCAGCCGGACGTTGCCGGTGCATTCCTTCTCCACCCATTGTCTTCCATGACCGGGCTGGACCCGTGCGCAGCGTGGCGCAGAAACGTTCCCCACCGCTCTTCCCCAACAGAGCCGAGTCCCTGGAGCCGCTCCTTGGCCGTCGCTAGCCGCCCCCGCCCTTTCCGGCAAACCATCACCGTGATGACCGCACTGCGCTCTCCACGGCAACTGTCCCGCGAGGTCCTCGCCGGGATGGTGACGACGCTAGCACTGGTCCCGGAGGTCATCTCCTTCTCAATCGTCGCGGGAGTCGATCCGATGGTGAGCCTTGTCGCCTCCATCGTGCTGGCTTTGGCGATGTCCGTCCTTGGCGGCCGGCCGGGAGTAGTTACGGCTGCAGCCGGTTCCGTGGCCCTGGTCATTGCCCCGCTGGTGCACGAGCACGGCGTGCAGTACGTCCTGCCCACAGTGCTCCTGGCCGGCGTTATCCAGGTGGTCTTTGGCCTGGCCGGCCTGGCCCGCCTGATGCGGTTCATTCCGCGCTCGGTGATGATCGGGTTCGTGAACGCCCTCGGTGTGCTGATCTTCATGGCCCAAGTGCCGCACGTCCTCAACGTTCCGTGGCTCGCCTATGCCCTGTTCGCGCTGACGTTCGCGATCATTTTCATCCTTCCGCGGTTCACCAAGGCGGTCCCGTCGCCGCTGGTGGCGATCGTCGTCGTGACCGCAATCGCGATTATTGCCGGCCTCGCGGTTCCAAATGTTTCTGACGAGGGGCCCCTGACGGGTAAGCTGCCCGGGTTTACGCCGTTCCTCTTCCCGGTGAACGTTGAGACTTTCCAGCTGATCCTGCCCACTGCGCTGAGCGTGGCCTTCGTGGGGCTCATGGAAACGCTCCTCACCGCAAAACTCGTGGACGACATCACCGACACCCCGTCGCACAAGGGCCGCGAGTCATGGGCTCTGGGCGTCTCGAACATCCTTGCCGGTTTCTATGGCGGCATCGCCGGGTGCGCGATGATCGGCCAGACCGTGCTCAACGTGAAGACCGGGCAGGCACGCACCCGCATCTCAACGGTTGTTGCCGGAGTCTTCCTCCTCGCGCTCGTGACGGGACTCAGCCCGATCATGGGCCAGATTCCCATGGTGGCCCTCGCCGCGGTGATGATGGTGGTCGCTGTTACCACCGTCGACTGGCACAGCGTTAAGCCATCCACCCTGAAGCGGATGCCCCTGCCGGAGACGCTCGTCATGGGCGTCACGGTGGCCGTCGTGGTGTTTACCGGAAACCTTGCCTACGGCGTCCTGGTGGGCGTGGTCCTTGCGATGGTGCTGTTCGCGCGCCGGGTGGCCCACGTCATCAGCGTGGACAGGAAACTGGCTGACGACGGCGAAAGCGTGCGCTACAGCGTGGTGGGGCCGCTCTTCTTCGGCAGCAGCAACGACCTGGTGGAACATTTTGCGTACGCCGAGGATCCGGCGTCAGTGACCATCGACCTCAGCCGTGCCCAGATTTGGGACGCCTCCACCGTGGCCGCCCTCGACTCCATTGAAACGAAGTACGGCGACCACGGAGCGACGGTGACCATTGAAGGCCTCGATGAACGCAGCACCGGATTCCACCGCCGCCTCAGCGGGCACCTCGGCTCCTGACCCGTCCGGCTGGCCGGTGCCGGGCCAGCGTTCAGCGACCTGTCAGCGCCGGATGAGGATGTTGTCCTGGATCAGGGCATACCCCTGGCCCACCAGGTCCCCGGTATCCTCGCCGTCGGCTACCACGGCCGCCTCGCTGCCGAACCCCAGAAGATTGGTGGTCAGCACCGGCTTGCCATCCGTCGTGCACGCCGAACCCCACCGGTCCTTTCCTGCCTCAGCAACCTGGATCAGGCAGAATCCCGCCTCCTGGGCCGGGCGTGCAAGGTAGAACCGGAAACCTCCGTGATCGGCAGCCAGCCGCACAGTGGAAGGGTCCTTGCCCTTGAGGTCCACGAACGCGGGGACTTCATCTTCGGCTGAAGCTGCCCGGTCAAGAATTGCCATCCCCGGCTGCTGCGGTTCCGGGGTACATGACACCAGCGCCAGCATCGCCAGGGCTGCAACCACGGACGTCACTACAGAGCCTCGAACCGGCACAATTCCCCCACCTCAATGAAAATATCTACTCAGCAACGATATTGCCGGGGAACAAGTTCCGCAAAAGCGACTTGACTTGAACTGTGCTGTAATTCAATGCTGTGAAAATACGACCGACCGCCCCATTTACCAACATGCTTTATGGTCGTCAGTTCATAGACTACGGCTATTGTGCCGAATTTCCCTGCTACGCTCGATCCGCCATCAAAATTGTATAGATTTATTAAATGGGGGAATATTAATACCAGAGAAGTTCTTTCGGCAGCGACACTCTCCGCATGCCCATGCCTCGGCCTGGTTCCTGCGCATGCATCTGAAACCCGACCTTCCACGTTATCGGGTGCAGATGTCCAAGCCGCCCGTGGATGTCCCGGCCGTGACCATGTCAGCCACAGTGTCGGGAGGGTTCGGATTGTCGGCGGGCGCTGTCAGCGCACAAGCGGGACTCAGCTATTCGGCATCCGTCTCCGATACAGTCTCCTGCACTTCGCCGGTCCTCGGCTATAACCAGCTTTACATCGCACGCCCATCTGGAACATTCGTTTTCTACAATGTTGACCGTTACAACCTTTTCGGTTTTCATACCGGAACTGAACGTGGGACGGCATTCTTTCCCACGGGAGTTTCGTGCCGTGTGATTTACGGGTAAGACAACACACGAACAAGGGCACCCATTACGTGAGTCGGCATTGGTGCCCTTTCGCGCTCCAGGAAATTTAATGGCGATGGGCGAGCCTATTCTGTGCGAGGCGCCGCCGTCGATTCCCGGACCACCAGCTTCGTGGCCAGTTCAACCCGGCGGGAGTCCGGCACCTCACCCTGCACCTGGCGCAGGATAATCCGGAGGGCCGCCCGGCCGATGTCCCGCAGCGGCTGCGCCACGGTGGTCAGCGCCGGAACGGATTCCTCCGCCTGCCGGATGCCATCGAATCCCACAACGCTGAGCTCCTGCGGAATCCGGACCTGTTGCCGGAGGGCTTCGGCAATCACGCCCAAGGCGATGGTGTCGCTGGCGGCAACGACAGCTGTGGGCCGGGGCTCGAGCAGCAGCAGGTCGCGGAGCCGGCGCGCGCCGTCGTCGGACCTGAACTCCCCGGCCATGACGTACCGGTCCTCCGCGGCGATTCCCTGCGAGCGCAGCGCCGCAAGGTAGCCGTGCAGCCTGGCCTGGCTGCACTCCACCGCTTCAGGCCCGCCGAGGAACGCTATCCGCCGGTGCCCCAGCGACAGGAGATGCGCCGTGGCGTCCTTGGCCCCGGCCCAGTCGGTGCAGCCGACGCTCACCACCTGCTCCGACGGCGGATTCAGCGGATCGATGACCACCACGGGAACGCCGCGGCGGTGGAAGGCGTCCAGCGGCGCATCGCCGAAGGCCGAGGTCACCACGATCATTCCGCACCGCCCCTGGTCCACGATGCGCTGGGCACGTTGCTCCGGATTGGGAGCTCCCCCGCGCGAACCGGTGCTGCTCAGGACCACCTCCACGCCACCGGCCGTGGCCGAATCCATGATCCCAGCCAGCACCTCCGCCGTGTAGCCGGAGTTCAGGGAGTCCACCACCACCTCCACCACCGGGAGTGCGGCCAGGGAGCGGCGGTGCTGCACCGGCGACCTGTAGCCGGACTCTTCCAGGATGGCAAGGACCCGCTTACGGGTTTCCGCTGCGACATCCGGCCTGCCGTTGATCACCTTGGAGACGGTGGGAACCGAGACGCCGGCCTGCCGCGCCACCGCCGAGAGGGTCAGCCTGCTGCGATTCCCCATCCGTGCATCCCAATCCCTCGTCGAAAGTTTTCGCTGACCGAAAGCCTTGACGCGGAAACAGAAGCCAAAATAGCGTCAATGTATCTCGAAATAGTACCGAAAACTTTCGAACGGCTGCAAAGAGGCACACATGGCAAACTCCACCCCGCTGCGCATTGGCATGGCGGGCTACGCCTTCATGGGCGCCGCACATTCCCACGCCTGGCGGACGGCCCCGCGGTTCTTCGACCTTCCGCGGGCTCCGGAACTGACCGCCCTGGCCGGCAGGAACGCCGACGCCACAGCGGCAGCGGCCGCCAAGCTGGGCTGGGGTTCCACCGAAACGGACTGGCACCGGCTCATCGAGCGGGATGACATCGACCTCATCGACATCTGCACTCCCGGCGATACCCACGCCGAGATTGCCATTGCCGCGTTGGAAGCCGGCAAGCATGTCCTCTGCGAAAAGCCCCTGGCCAACACTGTGGAGGAGGCTGAACGCATGGCCGCCGCGGCACGGACCGCCGCCTCGCGCGGGGTCTACGCCATGTGCGGCTACAGCTACCGCCGCACCCCGGCCCTGGCGTTGGCCAAACGGATGGTGGACGGCGGCAGGCTGGGAACCATCCGCCACGTACGTGCCCAATACCTCCAGGACTGGCTCAGCGACGAAAATGCCCCCATGACCTGGCGCCTGGACAAGTCCAGGTCCGGCTCCGGCGCCCTGGGCGACATCGGCGCCCATATCATCGACGCCGCCCAGTGGATCACCGGCAGGCAGATCTCCGGAGTGTCGGCGCTGATGGAGACGTTCGTCCGGGAACGGCCCCTTGCGGGCGACCTCGTGGGCCTCGGCGGCCATGGAAACCTCGACGCCGGTTCGCCCCGGGGTGCGGTAACGGTGGACGACACAGCGATATTCACGGCAAGGTTCGACGGCGGCCCGGTGGGGGTTTTCGAGGCCACGCGCTATGCGCTGGGGCGGCGGAACGCCATGCGGCTGGAAATCAACGGCAGCGAGGGCTCCCTCGCCTTCGACTTCGAGGACAACAACGTCCTGTCCTTCTATGACGCCGCTGAAGGTCCCGACGCCGGCTTCCGCAGGATCATCGTCACCGAACCCGAGCACCCCTACGTGGGCAACTGGTGGCCCACCGGCCACGGCCTCGGCTACGAGCACGGCTTCACCCACCAGGTGGTTGACCTGGTGACCGCCCTCGCGGCCGGCCGCCAGCCTGAACCGTCCTTCGATGACGCCCTGCAGGTGCAGCGCGTCCTCGCAGCGGTGGACAGCAGTGCGGGCAACGCCTCCCGCTGGCAGGAGATACGCCAACCGGCCCCAGCCTCCAACTCCTATGCACATGAAGGAATATCCCTATGACCGGCACGAAGAACGCCCTGGTGGTCCGCGGCGGCTGGGACGGGCACCAGCCCGTCGAAGCGACGGACCTGTTCATCCCCTTCCTCAAGGACCACGGGTACGACGTCCGTATCGAGGAGTCCCCGAAGGTCTATGCCGATGCGGACTACATGGCGGGCACGGACCTCATCGTCCAGTGCATGACCATGAGCACCATCGAAAAGGACGAGTTCGCAGGCCTGCGGGCCGCCGTGGAAAACGGGACCGGCCTGGCCGGCTGGCACGGCGGCATTGCGGATTCGTACCGCAATACCTCCGATTATTTGCACCTCATCGGCGGGCAGTTCGCCTGCCACCCCGGCAAGCACCCGGATGAGCGCCGCGGGGAACAGGCGGACAACTACGTTCCTTACACCGTGAACATGCTTCCCGCCGCGGCGGACCACCCCATCACCCGCGGCATTCCCGACTTTGAGCTGGTCACCGAGCAGTACTGGGTGCTGGCCGATGACTACATCGACGTTCTGGCCACCACCACGCAAAAAGTCCGGCCTTGGGATCCGTGGCACCGCGAGGTCACCTCACCGGCCATCTGGACCCGCCAGTGGGGCGCGGGAAAGATCTTCGTGTGCACGCCCGGCCACCGCGTGGAAATCCTGCAGGACACCAACGTCCGCACCATCATCGAGAGGGGGCTGCTGTGGGCCAGCCGCTGACCGCAGACACGGCCATCACCGTCGGCATCATCGGCTGCGGTGCCATCAGTGCCCAGTATCTGGCGAGCTTCCGCCGCCTGCCGAACATCGGTCTCACGGCCGTCGCGGACCTGGACCTGTCCCGCGCGCAGGCTGTGGCGGACTCCTGCGATGGCGTCCGTGCCCTGACGGTGGACGAACTGCTGGCTGATCCCGCCGTCAGCCTCGTCCTGAACCTCACCATCCCCGCCGCGCACGCAGACATCGCGCTCCAGGCCATTGCCGCCAGGAAGGCAGTGTACGGCGAAAAGCCGCTGGCGGCGAGCACCAAGGAGGCCCGGGAAGTCCTGGATGCTGCGAAGGCGGCCGGCGTCGCCGTGGGATGCGCTCCGGATACGGTCCTGGGCACCGGAATCCAGACCGCCCGGAAGGCGATCGACGACGGCCTGATCGGCACCCCCATCGCCGCCACCGCCGTCATGGCTACCCCGGGCCACGAGCGCTGGCACCCCAACCCGGACTTCTACTACCAGCCCGGCGGCGGCCCGCTGCTGGACATGGGCCCGTACTACGTCACCGCGCTGGTGACCCTGCTGGGTCCTGTGGTTTCCGTGACCGGCGCCGCCAGCCACACCAGGGATCAGCGCACCATCGGCTCCGGCCCCCGCGCCGGCGAAACCGTGCCCGTCCACGTGGACTCGCACGTGACCGGGACGCTGACGCATGCCGGCGGCGCCATCTCCACGCTGGTAATGAGCTTCGACGCCGTCCGCACGAAAAGTCCCAACCTGGAGATCCACGGCGAGCGCGGCTCGCTGGTGGTGCCGGATCCCAACAGGTTCGACGGCGACGTGGAGCTTTGCACGCTCGGTGCAGCGGACTGGGAGGTGCTTCCGGTGTCGGCCGGCTACGTGGGCGCGGGCCGCGGCTTCGGGATCGCGGACCTGGCAGCCACCCCTCCCGGCAGCGAACCGCGGGCCGGGGGCGAGCTGGCGTTCCATGTCCTGGATGTCATGGAATCGCTGCTGGAGGCTGCCCGGACCGGCGCCGCCACGGAGGTGCGGAGCACCGCAGCCAGGCCCGCAGCTGTCCCGCTGACTCCGGCCCAACCCGAGGACGGCCCGGACGGCAGCCTTTCCCGCGTTTAGACGCGCCCGTCGCTGCGGGCGCTCCGGTTCCTGCCCAGGGACTTGGCCGTGTACAAAGCCGCGTCCGCTGCCGCGATGAGATGGTCCACCTGGGAGGTCCCGGCGTCGTACGTGGAAATCCCGTAACTTGCCGTGGGCATCTCCACCCCGTCCAGGCGGGCGTCCGCGGCGACGCGGCGGCTGATCTCGGAGGCCACCAGCTCTGCCCGCTCGGGGCTGGCCCCGGGCATCAGGAGGACGAATTCCTCGCCTCCGTAACGTCCCACCAGGTCAGTGGTGCGCACCGTGGCGGTGCACGCGTCCGCGAACCGGCGCAGCGCCACGTCCCCTGCCGCGTGGCCGTAGGTGTCGTTGACGGATTTGAAGTGGTCCAGGTCAGCCAGGATCAGGGCCCCGGAGGCACCGGTGATGGCCCGGTCGGCCAACTGTTCGGCGGCCAGGTCCAGGAAGGCTTTCCGGTTCAGGAGCCCGGTGAGGTCGTCACGCGAGGCCACCACGCGCAGGGCCCGCGTCTGCTGTTCGCTGCTCAGGGCCGCCATGCTGAAGGACACCACCACAAGGAGCACCATGGTCACCAGGGTGGTGACGGCAGACCCGAACACGGTGACGAAGATGCGCCCGTCCTGGCCTTCCAGGACGAAGGCCAGCCAGCGGAAGAAGTAGTAGACGGCCAGGCCGCCGGCCGAGACCGCCATGGGAATACGGACCCGCGAGTACCCAGGCTCCAGGCGCCACAGTTCACGTGATGCCAACCCGATGCTGATGCTCATTGCAGCAAGGAAAACGGGCCCCCCGGACCAGGTGTTGGTGGCGGGATTGTCGAGGACGGACGCCACCAGCGTGGCCAGCGGCAGGCCAGTGAACGCCCACATGGGCGGCCGGACGGTGCGCAGGGACCGGGCGCCCGCCCAGACGGCCACGCCGCCGTGCACCAGCAGCACGTTGCCCACGGGGTTGGCCCAGATCTGGTGCGGCGTCCCATCCAGCAGGAAACACCCTGAACCGCCCAGGAAGAAGATCAGCGCCACGCACCACCAGCCGCTGTACGGGGAGCGGGTGACGCGGTACGCCGAGAAGTAGAAAAGCACCACCAGCACCAGGGCCATGAGGCCGAATGCGATCCGAAGGGTCGTCGTATCCAGAACCATGTCTCCGAAAGTCCCCCAAACGCCGAAACCCTAACTGGCCCCAAGTATCGCACCGCCCCGACTGGCCCGCACCCACCCAGCGCGCCATGACGAACGTGTTCGGACCCCTTAGTGTTGAAGATGCTGCCGGATCACCGGTACAAGCCACCAGAAAGGCCCGCCATGCTCCTTCTCTTTGGCTTCAAAACGGTAGACAAAGCCCTCCCCGGCAGGCCGGGTACGTGCCAGCACTGCCGCGCCCACGTGCACCACGCACTGGTTGAGCGGGCCACCAAGTTCACGCTGTTCTTCATCCCGGTGTTCACCACATCCCGCAAATTCCGTATCACCTGCACCAACTGCGGTTACGTTTCGTCCATCTCGGGCCGCCAGAAGCGGGCGCTGGAAATGCGCGGCTGACGCTGGGGAACTTCCGGCCGTCCCGTACAGTTAAATGCACTATGGACGACCCTCCTTCACATATGCCCTGGCCCCTCTGCCATCTGACCGGATCACCGGCCACCACAGGAGAGGGGCGCCCCAATGTATGAATGGATCATGCTGGGTATCGGCCTGGTCCTGACCGTCGGCACCGGCTTCTTCGTCGCCTCCGAGTTTGCACTTGTGAACTTGGACCGGCATGACCTCGAAGCCCGCCAGGCCCGCGGCGAGAAACGCCTCGGGCCAACCATCAAAGCCCTCAAGATCACGTCCACCCACCTTTCGGGTGCACAACTGGGCATCACCCTCACCACACTCCTCACCGGTTACACGTTCGAGCCCGCCATCAGCCGGATGCTCAGCAGCCCGCTGACGTCCGCGGGGCTGCCGGAAGCGCTGGTGCCGGCCATCGGATCCGTGGCCGGTATTTTCCTGGCCACCATCTTCTCCATGGTGATTGGCGAATTGGTCCCGAAGAACTTCGCCCTGGCCCTGCCGCTGGCCACCGCCAAGGTGGTGGTGCCCTTCCAGGCGCTCTTCACCACGGTCTTCAAGCCCGTGATCCTGCTGTTCAACAACACTGCCAACCGGATCATCCGCGGCTTCGGCATCGAACCCAAGGAAGAACTGTCCGGCGCCCGGAGCGCCGAGGAGCTGAGCTCCCTGGTGCGCCGCTCCGCCCTCGAAGGCGTCCTCGACCTGGACCACGCCACGCTCCTGCACCGGACCCTCCGCTTTACCGAGCACAGCGCGGTGGATGTCATGACGCCTCGGGTCCGGATGACCGCGGTGGGTACCGCGGACACTGCGGAGGACATCGTCAGCCTGGCGAAGTCCACCGGCTACTCCCGCTTCCCGGTCATCGGCCGGGACCGGGATGACGTAGTGGGCGTCCTGCACGTCAAGCAGGCGTTCGCCGTCGCCCTCTCCGAGCGCGCCAGCATCACTGCCGAAGAGCTGATGATCGAGCCGCTGCGCGTTCCCGAATCCATGGGCGTGGACACCCTGCTGAACCTGCTCCGCAAGCAGGGGCTGCAGGTGGCCATCGTCTCCGACGAACACGGCGGCACCGCCGGAATCGTCACGCTGGAGGACCTGGTGGAAGAGATCGTGGGTGAATTGGAGGACGAGCATGACCGTGCCCGCGTGGGTGTGGTCCGCACCGGCCGCTCCATCACCTTCGACGCCGCGCTGCGCCCGGACGAACTCCTGGACCGCACCGGCATCCGCGTGCCGGACGGTGAGTACGACACCGTTGCCGGCTTCGTGACGGACCAGCTGGACCGGCTGCCCGAGCTTGGAGATGAAGTGGAGGTCGACGGCGGCACGCTCCGTGTGGAGCGCGCGCTGGAGACCCGCCTGGAGCGGCTCCGCTTCACGCCCGCCGAATCCGCTGAAGCACCGCAAAGCCCGCACGACAGAATCGTGGACAACATCACCCGGGAGCTGACCCATGAGTGAATATCTTCCCGGCATCATCTGGCTGGCCGTGCTGTTGGTGGTCAACGGCTTCTTCGTGGGCGCCGAGTTCGCTGTGATCTCGGCCCGCCGGTCTCAGATCGAACCCAAGGCGGAAGCAGGCAGCAAGGCCGCGAAAACCACGCTGTGGGCCATGGAGCACGCAACGCTCATGCTGGCCACCAGCCAGCTGGGCATCACCGTCTGTTCGCTGATCATCCTGAACGTCTCCGAACCGGCCATCCACCACCTCCTGGAAATCCCGCTGGGCCTGACGTCGCTGTCCTACGAGGCCATCAGCATCATCGCGTTCATCGTGGCGCTGCTGCTGGTGACCTTCCTGCACGTGGTGCTGGGCGAGATGGTGCCCAAGAACATTTCGTTCTCGGTCCCCACGCGCGCTGCGCTGATCCTGGCCCCGCCGCTGGTAGTTGTGGCACGGATCTTCAAACCCGTGATCTGGACGCTGAACGGCATCGCCAACGGCATCCTGCGCCTGTTCAAGGTGGAACCCAAGGATGAGGCCACCAGCGCCTACACCCTGGATGAGGTGGCCAGCATCGTGGAGCAGTCCACGCGCGACGGCATGCTGAAGGACACCACCGGCGCCCTGACCAATGCGTTCGAGTTCACCGCCAAGACGGTGGCGGACGTGCAGGTTCCGCTGGCGGACATCGTGCTGCTCCCGGAGACGTCCACGCCGGCCGACATCCAGCAGGCCGTGGCCCGGCACGGGTACTCGCGTTACATCCTCACGGACAGCAACGCCGAACCGGCGGGCTACCTCCACCTCAAGGACGTCATGGACCTCACCTCGCCGGAGAAGTTCGCCCGGCCGGTGCCTGCCAAGCGGATCCGTCGGCTCGCCTCGGCCTTCGCGGGCTCGGAGCTTGAGGACGCCCTCGCGGCCATGCGCCGCACCGGAGCCCACGTGGCCCGGGTGTTCGACGCCGAGGGCGCCACCACCGGGATGCTGTTCCTTGAGGACATCATCGAAGAGCTGGTGGGCGAGGTGCAGGACGCCACCAGCGTCTGACCGGCATTCCATCACCAGGGTGCGGCCTCCTTCGGGGGCCGCACCTTTTTTGCGCCGGACCCCTAGCCCCCGACGGCGGACGCCGCTAGAGTAAATCCCGGTTCCGCCCTGCCGTTCCCGGCAGTACGACGGGAACCCTTGAGGGAATGGAGGTGGTTTTGATGACTGCTGTTGCCGCGCGCCTTGGGCGCCGCCCCGCATCCATCAACCAAACCCTTTTCCCCGGCTGCACCGCCAGCGCCTGACGCGCCGGGGCACCGGGACATTCTCCCGAGGAAATAACCTTGAACACTTCTTCAGGCAACGCCCTGGACAGCACCATCGCCAACCAACAAACCACTGACGGTCCATCCGGTTTCGGTTATACGGCCGCCGTCGCCCGACATTTCGAGGTCCATCCCTGCCCCGAGGGTACCGGACGCGGGCGTGTGGTCCGCGTGGACCGCAACCTGCTGCTCGTTGCGGTGCCCGACGGGCTCCTCCACCTCCCCTATCCACTCAGCGGTGAGGCTGCCGTCACCGGCGACTGGGTCTGGCTCGGGCCCAACAGGGCCGGTGACCGGCAGATCCTGGCCGTCCTTCCGCGCCGGTCCGAACTGAGCCGCAAGCGCGCGTTCGAGGACTCGTCCGCCGAGCAGGTTTTGGCGGCGAACATGGACACCGTGGGGGTGGTGGTCCCCGTGGACCGGCCCCTCACGCACAACCGGCTCGAGCGCACCCTCGTGGCGGCGTGGGACTCCGGCGCCACTCCCCTGGTGATCATCACCAAGGCGGACCTGGCGCAGGTGGCGGATGACGTCGTCGGGAAAGTCATCCTGCAGGCCGCGGGCGTGGAGGTGGTCACCACTTCGGCCGAAAACGGCGACGGGATCGACGAGCTGCTGGCACACATTCCGGCCGGCGGCACCATCGTGCTGCTGGGCCCCTCCGGCGCCGGCAAGTCCACGCTCATCAACGCCCTGGTGGGCCGGGAAGTCCAGCACACCGGTGAGGTCCGGTCCGGGGATTTCAAGGGCAAGCACACCACCACCTCCAGGGAGCTGGTGCCGCTGGCCAACGGCACCGTGCTCATGGACACCCCCGGTGTTCGCGGGTTCGGCCTGTTCGACGCCGAGGACGGGTTGGGCGAAATGTTCGGCGACGTGGAAGAGCTGGCCGGGACGTGCCGGTTCAGTGACTGCGGGCACGGCAACGAGCCGGGGTGCGCCGTCCGGGAGGCCATCGACAGCGGTGTCCTGTCGGAGCGCCGCTGGAACTCCTACCTGAAGATGCAGCGGGAACTGGCGGCCCTGGCGCGGCGGTCTGACGTTGCGGCCCAGCGGGCCTACTACCGCGAGTGGCACCAGAAGGTGGTGTCCGTGGGCAAGTCCCAGCGGTGGGCGGAGCGGGAGGTGGCAGAACGACGGGAACAGGCCGGGGGCAAGCGGCGCAAGCGGACCCGGTGATCGGATGCGTGCGCTCCTGCCCGGTTACTTTTCGCCGGTTACAGCCGGGGCCACGCTCCACCCTGCAGTACCCGGCAAGGCGGCCGCGGCTTCGACCGGCGCCCGCCGGCAACCGGGCGGGAGTGCACGGGAGCCTGCCGCGGTGTCGGTCCACCGCGGTAGGGTGCGGTCATGGACATCATCCTCGTTCCCGGATTCTGGCTGGACGCTTCTTCCTGGGACGGGGTGGTGCCGGCACTTGAAGCTGCCGGGCACCGCCCCGTTCCCCTCACCCTGCCCGGGCTGGAGTCGAAAGACGCCAACCGGGCAGGGATCGGCCTGCGTGACCACATCGACGCCGTGGTGGCCGCCGTGGACGGCTTCGACGGAAAGGTGGTGCTGGTGGGCCACTCCGGCGGTGGCGCCATCATCCACGGCGCCATCGATGCCCGGCCGGATCGCGTGGCGCGGGCCATCTACGTGGACAGCGGCCCCCTTGGCGAAGGTGGGGTGATCAACGACGAACTTGAGGCGGACGGCCCCGACGTTTCGCTCCCGCCCTGGGAAGGATTCGAAGACGCCGACCTGGTGGACCTCGACGATGCGTTGCGGGAACAGTTCCGTGCCCGGGCCATACCGCAGCCCAAGGGCGTGGCCTTTGACCAGCAGCACCTCCATGACGAGCGGCGCTATGACGTGCCGGCCACGGTCATTGCCTGCGAGTTTCCCTCTGCGATGCTGCACGAGTGGATCGCGGGAGGGCACCCCTTCGTGGCCGAACTGGGCCGGATGAAGGACGTGGAGTACGTGGACCTGCCCACCGGCCACTGGCCGCAGTTCACCAAGCCGGACGAACTGGGCCAGGCCATCGTGGCAGCCGTGGGCACCCCGGAAAGCTGAGGCGCCAGGCTTCCGCTGCACCAACGTTCCCGGCCGCCGCACGCCTTACCCGGAAGCCGTCATTTTGGGCCGGACCCCTTGCGCGGCCGGGCTGCACTCCCCATACTAAATGAATGACATTCATTTATGCCTCTCTTGACGGAGCCAGCGCCGCCCCCGCTCAAGCAACCCCGGCTGATCGGGCAGCCGCCTCCGGTGTCATGCCGGCTGAGTGGAGCACCCACCAGCAGACCTGGATGGCCTTCCCGCCACCCAATGACACCTTTGGGTCAGCGGGAAGCCCCACCTTGGACCGCGCACGCGCGGCATGGACCAGCGTGGCCCGGACCATTGCCAAGTATGAACCCGTCACCGTGGTGGCCGATCCCCGGGATGCCACGGCAGCCCGCGAATGGCTCGGCAGCGGCATTGCGGTGGTGGAGATTCCGCTCGATGACGCCTGGATCCGGGACAGCGGCCCAAGCTTCCTGCACCAGCCGGACGGTTCGCTGGCTGCCGTCGACTGGGTCTTCAACGGCTGGGGTGCGCAGGAATGGGCCGCGTGGGACCAGGACCGGAAAGTTGCTTCCGCGGTGGCAGCACAATCCGAGGTCCCCGTCCGCTCCAGTTGGCTGGTCAACGAGGGCGGTGGGTTCCACGTGGACGGCGAAGGTACGGTGCTGCTCACCGAAACAGTCCAGCTGGATCCCGGACGCAATCCCGGAGCCACCAAGGAATCGGTGGAGGCAGAAATCCATGCGGCCCTGGGCACCACCAAAGCCATCTGGCTTCCGCGCGGACTCACCCGCGACTACGACGAATTCGGCACCCGCGGCCATGTGGACATCGTGGCCGCCTTCGCCGGGCCCGGCACCATCCTGCTGCACCGGCAGGACAACCCGGACCACCCGGACCATGCCGTCTACCTTCAGTTGAAGGCCGTCCTGCAGGGCCAACTGGACGCCCAGGGCCGGCCCCTGCGCCTCATCGACGTTCCGGCGCCCACCGTCCTCTTGGATGAAGAGGGTTACGTGGACTGGTCCTACATCAACCATTACGTCGCCAACAACGCGGTGGTGCTGTGCGCGTTCGGCGATCCCAACGACGCCATTGCCCAGGGCATCCTGGAACGCGCCTACCCGGGACGGACGGTGGAACTGGTGGACGCCCGGGACATCTTCGCCTTCGGCGGCGGCATCCACTGCATCACCCAGCAGCAGCCGGCACCCCGGAAAAGCGCGGCATCATGAGACCGTTCAATGTGGTCGAGGCCGGCATCGGCACGCTCCGAGCCGCCCTGGAAAGGGGCGAAGCCACCAGCGAGGACCTGGTCCGTGCCTACCTGGCGCGGATCGAGAAGTATGACTCGAACGGCATATGCCTTAACGCCTTGGTGGCAATGAATCCGGACGCGCTGGAAGAGGCGCGGGCATCGGACCGGCGGCGGGCCGACGGATCCCTGCTCGGCCCCCTGGACGGCATCCCCTACACCGCCAAGGACAGCTACCAGGCCCGCGGCCTGACGGTGGCCGCCGGCTCACCTGCGTTCAAGGACCTGGTGGCACAGCGGGACGCCTTCACCATCGAACGTCTCCGTGCCGGCGGTGCCGTGCTGATCGGCCTCACCAACATGCCGCCCATGGCCAACGGAGGTATGCAGCGCGGCGTATACGGACGTGCCGAGAGCCCCTACAATGCTGACTACCTGACCGCGGCTTTCGCATCGGGATCCTCCAACGGTTCCGGCACGGCCACAGCTGCAAGCTTCGCGGCCTTCGGGCTGGCGGAGGAAACCTGGTCTTCAGGCCGTGCCCCGGCGTCCAACAATGCACTCTGCGCCTACACGCCCTCCCGCGGCGTCATCTCCGTGCGCGGCAACTGGCCCCTGGTTCCGACCATGGACGTGGTGGTCCCCCACGCCCGCACCATGACAGACCTCTTGGAGGTCCTGGACGTGGTGGTGGCTGACGACGCCGAAACCCGGGGCGACTTCTGGCGTGTCCAGCCGTGGATCCCGGTACCCAAGGCATCTGCTGTCCGGCCGCCGTCGTACGTGGCCCTGGCCGTTCCGGACGGTGCCGCCGCGGCAGGCGTGCTCGCCGGCAAACGGTTCGGCATCCCCGGGATGTACATCAACGCCGACCCTGACGCCGGCACGGCCGCGAACCCGGGAATCGGCGGACCGACCGGCCGGCGCATCGACACCCGCGGCTCCATCATCGGCCTGTGGAACGATGCCCGGCGCGATCTCGAAGCTGCCGGCGCGGAAGTGGTGGAGGTCGACTTCCCCGTGGTTTCCAACTACGAGGGCGACCGCCCCGGCGCGCCCACCATCGCCACCCGCGGCCTGGTGTCCGCCGATTACCTCCGCCGCGAAATCGTCGACCTCTCAGCCTGGGCCTGGAACGACTTCCTGGACGCCAACGGCGATCCCCGGCTGAACCGGCTGGCCGACGTCAAGGGCGCCGACATCTTCCCGGCACCCGACGGTTCCCTGCCGGACAGGTATGACGGTTTCGACGACGACATCAGCGACTATCCGGCGTGGATCCGCGACCATGATGTGCCGTCCCTGACTGAGATTCCACACCTTCGGGCCGGGCTGGAGGGCCTGGAAGAGACCCGCCGTACGGACCTGGAGCAGTGGATGGACCGGCTGGGCCTGGATGCCGTGGTGTTCCCCGCCGCGGCGGATGTTGGCCCCGCCGATGCGGACCGGAACAAGAAGTCTGCCGATCTGGCCTGGCGCAACGGCGTCTGGGTGTCGAACGGCAATCTGGTGCCGCGCCATCTGGGCATTCCCACCGTTACGGTTCCCATGGGGCTGGCCGCGGACATCGGCATGCCGGTGGGACTGACCATTGCCGGCCGGGCCTACAGCGACACGGAACTGCTGGGCCTCGCGGCGGCCTTCGAGGCCACCGGAAACCGGCGCGTACCCCCGCCGCGCACCACGTCTGCGGGAGACGTCGAATAACCCTGTCCCGGACCTGGACGCAGCAGCTAGTCTGGACGCAGTGATTTTCATTTCCTGCCTGTGATCCACAGCTTCCGCAGTCTTCACCCGTCGCTCCGGCTCCCGATTACGAACGGGGCGGTGATTCCGCGTGCCGTGGAGGGGAACCCCGTTGTGGGTTCCCCTCCACCCGGCCCCCTTATCGGAACCATTTACGGGAGACCCCATGAACATCCAGCCACACGGCACACCCCTCCTCACGCAGGACACTCTCCGGCCTGACTGCTCCAACTGCTTCGCACTTTGCTGCACCGCCTTCGGCTTTACCCGCTCGGCGGATTTCGCCATCGACAAGCCACCCGCTGCCGAATGCCCCAACCTGGCCACCGACTTCTCCTGCACCATCCACAACAGGCTCAGGCCCCGCGGCTTCCGGGGCTGCACGGTCTTCGACTGCTTCGGCGCCGGCCAGTCGGTCAGCCAAGGCCTCTTTGCCGGGATCAGCTGGAGGGAGGACCCCGCGTCGCAGCCGGCCATGTTTGGCGCCTTCCGGGTGGTCAAGCAGCTCCATGAGATGCTCTGGCACCTGGCCGAGGCGCACCGGCGGACCTTCAGCCCGGAGACTGCCGCGGACGTGCAGCAGCTTCGGGTGACGCTTGAGGAGGCCTCGGCAAGCGGTGCGCAGGCAGTCCTGGACCTCGACGTGGAGGCCCTGCACCACAAGACGGCACAGCTCCTGCGGACGGTGAGCGAGGAGGTCCGGGCCGGCTACTTTACGGACGACGACGGCCCGGACAGCCGTCTCCACGCCGGCACCGACCTTGCCGGTGCCGGGCTGCGCGGGTTACAGCTGTGCGGGGCGGATCTTCGCAATGCATCGCTCATTGGCGCCGACCTCCGCGGCACGGACCTCACAGCCGTGGACCTGCTCGGTGCCGACCTGCGCGATGCAAGGCTCGACGACGCCGACTTGGCCGGCGCGCTCTTCCTCACCCAGGCGCAGGTCACTTCGGCCCGGGGCAACGGGGGCACGCGGCTTCCGACGGTGCTGGCGCGGCCCGGGCACTGGACGGACCAGCACCCGCACCGCTGAGCGCGCGGCGGCCCGGCAGTCAGGACGGGCAATCAGGACAGGGAGAACGTGTAGAAGCCCACCCCGTGGGCGGGAAGATCCATTTCCAGTGCCGGCACCCGGTCAACTGCCGTGATTCCGGCAGTCGAGCCGCTCCAGGCCTCCCGCACCTGCCAGTCGGCGGTTTGCGGGAGGCCCAGGTCTGCGAGCGGCAGGGAACGGGCTAAGCCGGCCGTTCCGGTGTTGAAGCATGCCGCGTACCGGTCCTCCGACGTCGTGCTTTCCGCTGCCCAGACCACCAGGTCCCCGTCGCGGAGCAGCTCGCGGCTGTTCGAGCCGGCCCGGTGGGCTGCCAGCAGGTCCGGGTTGGTGAGCAGGTCCAGAGTCTCCGGGGGTGAGGCCGGAAGGTCGCAGCCGAGCATGAGCGGGGACCGGGCGATACACCAGAGCGAGAGCATGGTGCGCTGCTCGTCGGCGGTGAGGCGGCTGAGCCGTTCCAGGCCGCGTTCGGCCCGCTGCGCCATCCGTCCCACCGGCAGCATGTCTGCGTCCGCCCAGCTGCCTGGCCGCTGGTGGGGTGCCCAACGGGCCATGCGGGCGAACTGCGCTTCCACGTCTTCCCACACGTCCCAGAGGTCGTCGGAGACCCGCCACATGGTGGCGTTGGCCCGCAGGTGGTCCAGCCGCGAAAGCGACAGTGCCCTGCCTGGTGAGAGGCTCAGGACCATATCCCGGCCGCAGCGGTCCATTGCCCTTCGGTACGCAGCAATTTCCGCATCGAAGTAGGGGCCCAGCATGTCATCGGCCTTGACGAAGTCCACTCCCCAGGAGGCGAAAAGCCGCAGCTGGGAGTCGTAGTAGGCCTGGGCGCCGGGCTGGCTGTGGTCAAGGCCGTAGTTGTCCACATTCCAGCTGCAGACGGAGGCGGTGTCCGCGATCAGGTCTGCTGTTGCGGACGTTCCTTCCACCGGCAGCCGCTCGATAACCGCCTGGCGGGGAATGCCGCGCATGATGTGCAGGCCGAACTTCAGCCCCAGGGCATGGATCCTGTCGGCCAGTGGCTTGAACCCCAGCCCGCCGGCCGCCGATGGAAACCTGTTGCCGGCCGGAAGTTGCCTACCGTACGGGTCCAGTTCCAGCCGGGCACCGTGGTTGTACCCGCCGGCCCGAGCAGCCGGTTCGTACCACTGGATGTCCACCACCACGGTGTCCCAGCCGTGCGGCAGGAGGTGCCGGGCCATGAACCCGGCGTTGGCCAGCACCTCAGCCTCGGTGACGGACGTGCCGTAGCAGTCCCAGCTGTTCCAGCCCATGGGCGGCGTGGCGGCGATAGTCATCCGGCCAAACTACAACGATGGAAACTGATGTGCCACTCCTTGGAAGTGCCTTGACACCTTTCTTTGTTAGCGCTGACAGTTGTTGAAGCCAAGAACTCGACCGGAGAGCCACCTCAATGAAGAACTGGGCAGGAAACCTCGAATACGCATCATCCGCCGTGCACCGGCCGGAGTCGGTGGACGAGCTCGCCGCCCTGGTTGCGGCAGGGGCACGGGTCAAGGCGCTGGGCTCGCGGCACTCCTTCAACCGGGTGGGTGACACGGAGGGACTGCACATCCTGCTGGACGGCCTGCCGCACAGCATCGAGCCGGACAGCGAACGGCAGACCGTCCGGGTCAGCGGCGGCGTCAGCTATGGCGAACTGTGCCGGGCGCTTGAACAGTCAGGCCTTGCAATCCACAACCTGGCATCCCTCCCCCACATCTCGGTGGCCGGGGCCATCCAGACCGGGACGCACGGCTCCGGCGTCAACAACCAGTCCCTGGCGGGCGAGGTGCAGTCCATCGAGCTGGTCCGGCCGTCCGGGGAAGTCCTCACCCTGACCCGCGCTGACGGGGACGACTTCCTGGCCAGCGTGGTGGGCCTTGGTGCCCTGGGCGTCGTCACCGCCGTCGAACTCTCCACCCGGCCCAGCTTCCGGATGCGGCAACGCGTTCTCGAAGACCTGCCGTGGGATGCAGCGCTGGCGAACTTTGACGCCCTGGTATCCGCCGCCTACAGCGTGAGCCTCTTCACCACCTACGCGGGTGATTCGGTCAGCCAGGTCTGGCTCAAGGCCCTCGACGCCGAACCTCCGCTGGCGGAGCTTTTCGGCGCCACCGCCGCCACCCGTCCACGGCATCCGCTGCCGGACATGTCCGCCGAGAACTGCACGCAGCAGCTGGACGAGGCCGGTCCATGGCTGGACAGGCTGCCGCACTTCCGCCACGAGTTCACGCCCAGCAACGGCGAAGAACTGCAGAGCGAATACATCCTGCCGCTGGAACACGCCGCGGCCGCCATCGAGGCCGTGCGCACCCTGGCGGACCGGTTGGCGCCGCTGCTGTTCATCTCGGAAATCCGAACCGGAGCGGCCGATGAATTCTGGCTCAGCCCGTTCTATCGGCAGCAAAGCGTAGCCCTGCACTTCACGTGGAAGCCGCTGCAGGCGGACGTCGAGGCGCTCCTCCCGGAACTCGAGGACCTGCTGCGCCCCTTCGGCGCCAGGCCCCACTGGGGCAAACTCTTCACGCCGTCGCGGTTCGACTGGGAGCAGCTGTACCCGCGCTTCGCGGGCTTCCGGTCGCTCGCCTCGGCCCATGATCCTGAGGGGAAGTTCCGGAACGTCCTGCTGGACGGCATCCTCGGCGTTCCCGCTGCCAGCGGACGCTGAAACCCGGAACGCGCCAGGCCGAGACGGCGGCGGCTAGGCTGGAGACATGAAACGCCGCTTCGCAGCCCTGTCCGCCGCCCCGCTCCTGCTCCTGCTCGCCGGCTGCGGCGCCGTGGAGGAGGCCGCCACGGACGCGGCCAACGATGCGGCATCCAAGGTTGCCACGGCAGCTGCGGACGAGGTCAACAAGCAGATCTGCGCCGTGGTCCAGGACGGCCTGGTGAGCGTGCAGGACAAGCAGGTGCTGGCGGGATTGGTTTCCGCCGCACGCACTGCGGGGGTTCCCGCGGACATCACGACGCCGTTGGGCGAGATCGCGGAAGCCGGAGACCAGGTGCCGGCTGAGTCGGTCCAGGCGCTGCAGGACGCCTGCGCAGCCTAGCGACACCCGGCGGCACCACCCCACGCCGGCCTCCGGGCCCTGTTATTGCGACTGGTCGAGCCCGTGCAGTCCTCCCGCGGCGGGAGGCCCGTGACCCTTCCGGTCGCGGACCGTCCGGTCCCGTGAGGACCGCTCAGGAGACTGGGTCCCGTGCGGGGTCCGCTCGTGGCCAGCCCTGTGCTGCGGCGGGGCAAAGGGAACCACGTCCGAGTTCCTGCCGGCCGGTGCGGCCCGGATGAACTTGGCCAGTTCTTCGCGGAGCACAGTCCAGCCGATATCGGGGTCATCGGGGTAGGCATCAACTTCCGCCTGCCGCGCTGCTTCCAGCGCCGCGATTCCGGCTTCGGTCAATTCGACCTTCAACTGGCGACGGTCCGAGGCCTGCCGCGTCCTGGTGATTTGTCCCGCGGCTTCCAGCCGGGTGAGGACCCTGCCCAGAGTCTGGCTTTGCACGCGGATGGCATCGGCGAGCCGCTCCTGGTTCAAGGGTCCGCCGGACAGTCCTTCCAGGGCGATGACTGCGGCCCGGGTCAGCCCCAGCGGAGCCAGTGCTTCATCCTGCCGCCGTTGGACCAGACGCGCCGCCAGGGTGATCAGTCGATAGCTGTTCCGGGCATCCGGATCAAGATTGCTGGTCATCGGGCCGTGGCCTTCCTGTAGGTGGCAAAGCGGGGATCGCCCTTCATCGCTACCTACCTACAATAAGCATGCTTAGCATCATCGTCGCAAGTGAAGGCACTGCCCCTCCCCCAAAAGGCCGGGCGGACATCCCTTTTAGCGTGTTCGGCGGCCCTTTTCCAGGAAGTCCACGCCACCCCCCTTGCGGACTAAAAGGAAAGTGTGCTTACTATCTAATTAGTAACCTTGCTTACTAAACAGCCAGCTTTGCTGGTTCTTAATCGCCAGCTGACTTGAGGAAAGAGAGCCCGATGACAGAGAACCAATGGCCCCAGACTCCCAACCCGGCCGTCACCGACCCCTACGGTGCCGCCACCGTCGAGGATGACTTCACTACCGCCTCGACGTCCGGTCCCGCCGATGGTTCGAAGACCGACGCGGCAAAGGCAGAGGCCTCAGACGTGGCAGGGCAGGCAACGTCTGCAGCCAAGGATGTGGCGCAGACGGCGAAGGAAGAAGCCGCGAATGTCGCTGCGGAGGCAAAGACCAACGCCAAGGACCTGATGGACCAGGCGAAGACGGGCCTGACCAGCGAGGCAGGCGCCCAGCAGCAGAAGGCCGCGCAGGGGATCCGCAACATCTCCGGACAGCTGCACAGCATGGCCACCGCGCCCGAGCAGCAGGGTATGGCGAGTGACCTCATCCGGCAGGCAGCCGAACGCGGAGACTCCGTTGCGTCCTGGCTGGAGAACCGCGAACCGGGCGACCTGCTCGGCGACGTGCAGCGGTTCGCCCGCAACAAGCCCGGAACGTTCCTGCTGCTCGCCGCCGGTGCCGGCCTGCTGGCCGGTCGCCTGACCCGAAGCCTCACCGCAGGCACTCCCGAACAGGCCTCAGGGACGGCGGGCGCCGGCCAGGCGCAGTCCCCCGCGGCCACGCAGCGGACGGCGCATTCCGCACCGGCCCAGCCGCTCCACCAGGAGACCGTATACGCAGCGGGGTCAGACGAGCTGTTCGCCGAACCCACAATTGCCGGTACCCCATCCTCCACTTCAACCCTGCCGGGCGGCACCGCCGAGGACACGCCGCTGCGGTACGAGGATGACCCGTTTGGTGACGAGGACGGCTCCTACCGGACCGCGGAGGGCGGCTTCCGGTCGACGGAAGGACGCCCGTGATGAGTAGCCAGATTCCTGAGTCGCCGGGCGTGGCGCACCAGAAAGCAGAGACCGCGTCGCTGGGTGACCTGCTCGGCGATGTCACCCGGGACCTGTCCACCCTGATGCGCCAGGAAGTCGACCTCGCCAAAGCCGAACTCAAACAATCCGCCACCCGGGCCGGTAAAGGCGGCGGCATGCTCGCCGGCGCCGGCGTCGCAGGCCACTTCGTCCTGCTCTTCCTGTCCCTGGCCCTGATGTTCGGCCTCGGCGCCCTCATGCCCCTGGGCTGGGCCGCCGTGATCGTCGCCGTCATCTGGGCCATCGCAGCCGCGGTCCTGGCCAGCGTCGGCCGCAAAGAACTCAAAGAAATCAAGGGCCTGCCCCAAACCGGCGAAACCCTCGCCGAAATCCCCCCGACCCTCAAACCAGGTGAGGTAAACCGATGAGCGAGAACCCCGACGCAATCCGAGCAGACATCGAAGCCACCCGCGCACGCCTCGGCACCAACGTCGACGCCGTCGCGGACAAGGTCACACCGTCCAACATCGTCCACCGCCAAACCGACAAGGTCAAAGACGCGGTATCAGGGGTCAAGGAGAAAATCATGGGAGCAGCAGACCACACCACCAGCCGAGTCCACGACACCGCGCACTCCGGGGCCGGGCACACCACCAACGCCCTGCACAGCACCGGCGACACCCTCCACGACGCCAAGGACAACGTCGCCTCCACCCTCACCGACGCCGGCCACACCGTCGCCGCAGCACCGGACCGGGTCAAAGCCAAAACCCAGGGCAACCCCCTCGCCGCCGGCCTCATCGCCTTCGGCGCAGGAATGCTGATCTCCTCCCTGATCCCCGCCAGTGACAAGGAACGCCAGGCAGCAGACCAGCTCAAAACCGCCGCCGAACCCCTCACCACCGAACTCACCGACGCCGCCAAAGGCATGGTCCAGGACCTCAAAGAACCAGCCCAACACGCCATGGACAACGTCAAAACCACGGCCACCGACGGCATCGACCACGTCAAAACCGACAGCCAAGACGCCGCCACCGACGTCAAAGACCGCGCCACCACCGCCAAAGACACCATCCAAAACACCTAGGCGGGCGCAAAACCAGTAACAGCAGGCCGGGGCCGTCTTTTCTTTGCGGAAGGGCGGCCCTGGCGTCTCCGTCCGCTACAGCAAGGAACTGCCATGAAGAAGTTGCTCTTCGCCTTTTTGCCCGCCATCATTGGCCGCATCCTGCGGGCCAGGAAAGCCCGGCAGACGGGCGCCGGCCAGGTTCCGCCGAGGAACCGGTAATGACCACACGCTGCAACGAAGGGTGGGCCTAGCGCTTGCCCTTCTTGCGGGAGCCCTTGCCCCTGCCCTTGTCCGGGTTGGGGGCATACCTCTGGGACACCTTGGGCGCGGCCTTCTTGGCGCCGGAACCGCCGCGGCGGTCGGGTTTCGGGGCCTTCTTTTCCTTGACCGGCTGCGCGGAGGGCTGCCGTGAGCTCTGTGCCGTACGGCCGCGGACGATGCCAATGAACTCTTCCAGGACCTCGTCGGTGCTGTCCGTGGCCCACACCAGGGCGATCTCGGTGCCGGGCGCATCGGTGGCGCGGCGGGCCACCGTGTCCTTGACGTTGAAGTGGCGGGCCACGGACATGGGCAGGATCACCAGCCCGGCGCCGGAGGCCACCACCTGCAGGGCCGGCTCGGGGCCACCCAGGGCCGCCACGTCGAGGAACGATTCCTGGTCCAGGTCCGCCAGCGCCACGTCCTCGAACACCGAAATTTCGTGGCCCTTGGGAGCGACCACCACGGCCTGCTCCTCGTACAGGGGAATCACGCTGAGGCCTTCGCGCCCGATGGGGAGCCGGACGAAGGCCATGTCCGCGGAACCGCCGCGGACCGCTTCAGCCGGCCCGCCGCCGTCGTGCATCTCTGCATGAAGCGGAATGTGCGGCATGCGCTCTTCCCAGCGGCGGATCCATTTGCCCGGCGTCACGCCCGGAACATACGCGATGCGCAGCTCGCGCGGCGCTTCGGCGGGAATGTCGCCGGCGGAAACGGCGTCGTCTGGGGAGGAGGTTGTGGAGGGCACGTCTTCACAGTACCCGCCGCCCGGATACCCTTGAAGCATGACCTCTGCAAACTCCCAGTCCATGAAGCCGGCCACCGTTGCCAAGAAACTTGGCATCTACCTGCCCGCAACACCCCAGGAGTTCCAGGATTCGACCATCACCCGTGAGGAATTCGCCGAACTCCAGGCCAACCCGCCGGAGTGGCTCGCCGAGCTGCGCCGCAACGGTCCGCACCCCCGCCCCGTGGTGGCGCAGAAGCTGAACGTCTCCATCAGCGGCCTGGCCCGCGGCGGCGTCGAGGATGCGCTGACGACGGCGGAGATCACCGCGCTGCTGCAGGCTCCGCCGCAGTGGCTGGTCACCGAACGCTCCACCCACGCAGCAGTCCGCGCCGAGGCGCAGCGGGTGAAGGACGAGGCCGCCAAGAAGGAAGCCAAGCGGGCCCGCGCCAACTGACGCCACCGTTCCCCGGTGTGCTCCCCTTTCCCGGGGCCGGATCAGTCCTGGTGCAGCTGGATGTAGTTGCCGCAGCCGTCGTCGAAGACGGCACTGATGCCGGACGGGTCCTCGGCCGGCGGGCTCTTAAAGCTGACGCCTGCGGCCACCAGGCGGTCGTATTCGGCCTGGACATCCGGCACGCCGAACACGATGGCCGGAAGCCCTGCCTCATGGACCGCGTTCATGTAGTCGGCCCCGATGGGGTTGTCGCTGGGCTCCAGGAGGAGTCCCGCTGAGTTGTCCGAGGCACCCGGGTCCTTGATGATGTACAGGTTGTACTCCGGCATGGCCATAAGGGTGTCGAAGCCCAGGGTGCCGGTGTAAAAGGCGTGGGCGGAGGCAGGGTCCTTGACGTGGATGCTGCACATTTTGATTCGCATGGACCCCAACATACCCTCGCCGGACGCCTAGCTGACAAGGATCTGGGTGGCGGATTCTTTGAGTTTTCCGTTGGCCCATTTCATCTGCCGGAGGTTCTGCGCGTGGCAGCGCTCTGCCACCTCCAACAGGTCCTTGTGTTTGATGCCCTGGGCTGCCTGCGCCACGAGCTCCCAGTCCGCGGAGACGCCGCAGGCCTTGATGTAGGCCTCCCGGAGGTCACGCAGGAGCAGCAGCCCCGCCTCGGCGTCACGGCCCACCAGTTCGCTGCCTTTCTCGCGGATCTTCTCGAGCAGCGTGTTCTCACCCTTGGGTTCTGGATCCAGATCCTGGCCGTAGCGGCCGGCGATGGCGGCAATCTCGCGGACGTGCTGCTGGGACCATTTCGCCAGGTCGCGGGCCAGGTGGTAAATCTCGTGATCCACTTTGTGCCGCTCCGAGACGTGGAGAAGGTGTTGGGCGAGGTCGTTCTCGTCCCGGTGAAGCTGTTCGAGTGCCAGTCCGATTTTCACAGCTAGGCCTCCCTTTCGCCGGTGCCACTGCCGCCGTTGCCGTCCCCGGGAGCGGTGCTGTTACGGGAGATTTCCTCGTCGGCCAGGGCGGATGGAATGCCCTTTGTCCTGGCCTCTGCCGGGAAATCGCCGGCGGGGGCGGAGGCTGTGTTGGTGGGGGCAGGTGCGGGTCCGTCGCCGGACCGCACTTTGGAAATCCGGGCAGCCGCGGTCTTGAAGATGGGCTGCTTGGAGGCGGCGTCCCAGTCGGTAATGGTCAATTCGTTGGCCGCGCGTCCTGCGCCGTCAGGCTGGTGCCCGCCCGGAGTATCCCAGTAGCCGTAGTGGAACGGCAGGAACACCACGCCGTCCCTGATGCCGCCGATCCGCACCTTCGCCTGCACGGACCCGCGCGGGGTGGCCACCTCTGCAAGGTCCCCTTCGGCAAAGCCGTACGTGCCGGCGTCGTGCGCGGACAACTCAACCCAGACGTCCGGTGCCGCTGCCTGGAGTTCCGGCGCCCGCGCCGTCTTGGTCCGGGTGTGGAAATGGAACAGGGTGCGGCCGGTGATCAGCTGCAGTGGGAACTCCTGGCTGGGGAGCTCGTGCGGCGGCACGTATTCGGCGGCTTTGAT
This sequence comes from Pseudarthrobacter sp. 1G09, assembly GCF_050038305.1. Lineage (NCBI taxonomy): Bacteria > Bacillati > Actinomycetota > Actinomycetes > Micrococcales > Micrococcaceae > Pseudarthrobacter > Pseudarthrobacter sp. 1G09. Next base: position 254,993 of record NZ_CP188306.1, on the reverse strand, counting down.
GATGGCTCGGCCCTCCGGGTTCAGGGCCTTGTACTCGGTGGGGTCCACGGGGGCGCCGGTGATGAGGTCGCGGCCGTAGGTCTCGCAGTATTCCGGGTGTGCCCAAAACTTCCCGTCAGCGTAAATGCGTTCGGTGCCGTCCGGGTTCTCCTCGTTGCACGGCCACTGGATGCCTGAGCCGCCGCGCAGCTTGCCGTAGGTGATGCCGGTGTAGTCGCACGGCCGCCCGCGGGTGCACTCCTTCCACGCCTCGAACGCGGACTCGGGGCTGTCCCACTTGATCAGTGGCTGGCCGTCCTTGTCCTTCAGCCCCATCCGGTGGGCGTAGTCAATGAAGATGTCCAGGTCCGGGCGGGCCTCCCCCGGCGGATCCACCGCCTTCTCGGACAGGTGCACGGTGCGGTCCACATTGGTGAACGTCCCGGTCTTTTCACCCCACGTGGCGGCGGGGAGCACCACGTCGGCCAGCTGTGCAGTCTCGGTCAGGAAGATGTCCTGCACCACCAGGAAGAGCCGGTCCTGCTCCAGGATGGAGCGGATCCGCCGCAGCTCGGGAAGGGAGACGGCAGGGTTGGTGCCGCTGACCCACAGCATCCGGATGGAGCCGTCCTCCGCGTAGCGCATCATCTGCATCAGGTGGGTGGGCGGAGAGTAGTGCGGGATGGACATGGGGTCCACGTTCCATACGCGCGCCAGGTCCTTGATGTGGGCATCGTTGGACCAGTTCCGGAACGCTGCGAGGTCCCCGTCCGCCCCGCATTCGCGGGTGTTTTCGGCCGTCGGCTGGCCGTTCATCTGCAGGATGCCGCACCCCGGCTTGCCCAGCATGCCGCGGATGATGTTGATGTTGTTCACCTGGACGGCTGCGGCGGTGCCCTGGTTGGACTGGTAGAAGCCCTGCAGCACTGTGGACAGGAGCCGCTCCGCGTGGCCAAGGATCCGCGCCGCTTCCTCGATCTTTCCGGCCGGAACACCTGTGATTTCGGCAGCCAGCGCGGGTGCGTACTTCGCCACCTCCTTCTCCAGGTCCTGGTAGCCCACCGTGTGCGCCTGGATGTAGTCCCGGTCCACCCAGCCGTTGGCGATGAGGTGGTGGAGGATGGCGTTCATGAGGGCCACGTTGGTGCCGGGACGGGGCGCAAGGTGCACCGTTGCGGCCCGGGCAACCTCGGTGAGGCGCGGATCCACGCAGATGATTTTGGGCGGATTGGGCCCGGCCAGCCGGTCCAGCATCCGGGTCCACAGGACGGTCTGCGTTTCAGCCACGTTGTGGCCGTAGAGGGCGATGACATCCGCGTGGTCAACGTCCGTGTATGACCCCGGCTGGCCGTCGCAGCCGAAGGATTCCTTCAGTGCTTCCGCCGCGGTGGCGGTGCAGAGCCGGGTGTTGCCGTCCACGTGGTTGGTCCCTATCCCGCCGTGCGCAATGGTCCCCAGGGTGTAGTACTCCTCGGCGAACAGCTGGCCTGTGGTGTAGAAGCCAAGGGCGCTGGGGCCCTGCTCCGCCAGCAGGGCTTTGGACCGGGCCACCACGCGGTCCATGGCGGTTTCCCAGTCGGTCTCCACGAGTTTTCCGCCTTCCCGGATCAGCGGCCGGGTCAGCCTGTCCGGAGACGAGTTCGCCTGCCAGCCGTACAGGTCCTTTGGACCGAGGCGGCCATGGTTCACGCGGTCAGAGGCGCGGCCGCGCACGCCCACAATCCGGTTGTCCTTGACGGCGATGTCCATGGCGTCGCCGTTTGAATGGAGGATGGAGGCGGTCTGGACCCACTGGTCCACGGATTCCGCGTCCACCCCTTCGGCCAGGTGGGTGTCCACGCGCACCGGCCACGTTCCGCCGCTGCCGTACGGAGTCCTGGTACCCCACGGTTCTGCGATCCGGTCAATCCGACCCATCGGTTCATCTCCCGTCCCAAAGCGCGCCCGGCACCCTTGGGGTGCACATCGAGCCTGCGCACCCAAGCCGCGCAACAGCGCTGCACCTGCAGTACACGGGAAACGTACCCTTTCGCATGGCGGCAAAACGCCCGCACCCAGCCGGCATTGACCCCGCTGCCGGAACAGGGTGCAATTGAATGACCAGCCTGGGATTCCGCGGCCCGGGCGCACGCTGGAGGTGCCAGGTGGCAGCCGTGACGGAAGGACTTGTGCAGGGACTCGTTGAGGGGGCCTGGGCGCTGGTGCTGTGCGGGCCGGTGCTGGTAGCCAGCGTGGCCGCCACGGTTTTCGTGGTGCGGCGCAGGACCCTCTTGGCATCCGACGGCGGGGGGCAGCGTTCGGACCAGCTCTTCTGGGACCTTTTCCTTGGCTCGTGCGTGGCAGTTCCCGCGTTGCTGATCCCTACGCTGATTTCCCCTTGGACCGGCCTGTTCCTGGCCGGCGCCGCCGTGGCAGCGGGCATCGGTGCGTACCGCGGGACGCCGCGCTACCTGGCCGGGCGCTCACGCCGTCGGGATGATCTTGCGCGGGAGGCAGCGCACCAGGCGGCGCGGGCCAGGCACGATGAGCTGATGGCCCGGTGGACCCGCTACGAGCTGGATCCTGCGTGCAGCATCGACTACCCGGCCCTTACCGATGTCCGCCTTCCCGAAACATCCGCGCTCATCAAGGCCATGCGGGCGGCTGAAGAGCTTCGGAGCGTTCCCGGCCACGGCAGCGGCTCCGCCGGTGGGAAGGAATATCCCGACGCCGTCACCAGCCTGGCTGCCTCCCTCGCCGATGCCGAGCGGGCGGCGGGCATTCCGGCGGGCCAAGCGCAGGGGCCAGGTTAACTGGTGTGTCGGGAGCGGTGGAGCGCCCACCGCCGGCGGGGATAGCATCCCAGAATGAAGCCAGAGGAAATACCAGCCCGCGACCAGTACGGCCGGCTGCTGGAGGACCGCGGGGTCTGGCGGCAGGCCACCACTCTTGAGGCTGCCGGTGAACTGACCGCGCGCTGGCTGGAGGGTGGAAGTTCCTACCAGCCCGGGCACTTCGCGGCGGGCTACGACGACGAAACCAACCCGATCGCCGCCGCGTTGGCGGAGCTGAACCGGAACGGGCTGTTCACCAAGGAATCCCAGCCCGGCATCCAGGACGGCGCCGCAGCGCAACGGCAGTACGTCACCGGATTCTGCAGTGCAGCGACGGCGGGCGATCTACTGGCACTGTCAACGCGCACGGAGCTTGTGACCATCGCCCATGCCCCGGGTGAGGCCAGCAGCGCTGCCATCCCCGTCACCTTGGACGGGTCCGAGGTGGTGACGGTGCTCGGGTCCAGCGAAAACCCGGTGGATGAGGAGCAGATCAAGGCCTGGTCCGACGAAACCAACGACTCCCTGGCCCTGCTGCTGGCCGATTCCTGGTACGTGGAGATCCTGGACCCGGTGTGGGGCCGCAACGACGTCCTCCTGCCAGCGGTGCTGGGTGCGCTGACGGGGCAGGACTAGCCGGAGATTGTCCCGGCTTTCGCTTCTCCTTGCCGATTCGACATCCACTGAGCAGGGTACGCGCGTCAGCCGCACCTCGGGCCCGCTTGTCGGGCATGGACCCGGCGATGGCGTAACGGCCGGTGCGATTTAGCGCTGCCTGCCCTAAAGGTCGTGGGGACAGATTTCCGCGCCAACCAGTCCGGATTGTCCCTGTCCGTAGGAGAGGTCACCGTCATTCCCCGCCCAGATGACGCCACCCCGTGGGCAGGTCATCACGTCGAAAGCCCATGCCGTTGAATTCGCCCACGTGGCTGATGGAGTCAAACACCTGCTGGGCCGGGTCACTTCGCAAATCACTTCTGATGGCAACAACGGCGCTACATACGAAAGGTGCGGGGCAGCGCCATCCGCTGCCCCGCACCTTACCCAAACACAGTGGCTCTACAGCTCCACGGTGCCGCTCTCGCCGACGCTCATGCGGCTGTTCGTCACCTTGGACTTGACCCACTGCAGCACCGTGGCTGCCGTACCGCCAGGGCTGGTCCAGTACTCCGCAGAGTCCGAATCCACCCGGAGCAGGCATACTTCGGGGGTGTCTGGCCCGTCCGGGAACCATGCCTCAACAACCTGGTTCCACATTTCGTGGATCTTGGCGCGGTCCGTGACCACCTCGGCGGTCCCGGCGACGGAAACCCACTCGGTGTTCTTGCCGAAGGAGACGTTTACGCGGGAGTCCGCGCGGACGTGGGCAACCTGCGAGGTGCCCAGCCCGGTGAAGAACCACATGTCGCCGTCGTCCTTGACCTCCTGGACGGCCAGCGGCCGGCTGACGAGGGCGCCTTCTTCGTTGATGGTGGTGACCATTCCGATCTTGGAATCGTTGATGATCTCAGTAACCTTGCTGATGCTCTGGGCGTCAGTCATGCCTCACCTCGTTCGTCTGGAGTCGGGGACACTCCCCACGCCAGCCTATTAGTAAGCATGCTTATTTGCCAGCGCGGTCAGGCGCCCGCGTGAACGGACACCCGCGCCACTTCAGCGATACGCTCCGCGGTGCGGCGGCCCATCCGGATGGCACCGTCCACATGCTGGTAGCCCTCGGCGGCAAGGTCGGAGGAGGACCAGTAGATGGGGCCCACCGGGGCGTGCTGGTCCTTCCCGTACCGGTGCAGGCCGCCGAGATCGTAGCTGGCCGCGTAGGCACCGCGGGTCCACTCCTCGGAGCCCCAGTCGGATTCGTAGTAGACCTCGGGGGTGAGTGCTTCGTCGCCGAGGTAGCCGGCGACGGACGCGAGGATCGCCTTCCTGCGCTCTTCGGCACTCAACTCGAAGACGGCGTCGGCCTTCTCATCGGACACGAAACCCACAAGGGTGCCGCGGGCATCGCCGTGGTTGGTGTTGTCATAGACCTCCTGGACCAGGGCATCGGCGCCGAAGCCGGTGCCGGACAGCCCCTTGTCACGCCAGAACGGCGAGGCGTACACGGCGTGGACCTTGATGACCAGGCCCAGGGACTGGTGCTGGTGCATCTGGTGCTGGCGGCGCGGCAGCGGCGGGTTGAACGAGACGCGGGAGTACAGGTTGGGCGGGACGGCCATGATGACGAAGCGGGCGTTGACTGTGGCGCGGTCTGATTCAACGGTCACGCGGTGCCCGCCCTCGGCGTCGGGCTCCCAGTTGACGGTGCGCACCGGGGAATTAAGCACGACGTCGTCGCCCAGGTCCTGCGCCAGCAGCTGCGAAACCTGCTGCATGCCGCCCATCACGCGGCGGTCCAGGATGAAGTCCTCGTCCGTGAGGTTGGTGAAGGAGCCCGCGGACGCTGCCATGAGGACGGCCTGCAGGGCCGAGAAGGAGTGCGCGGGTTTGGTGAGCATGCCGCCGGCGATGAACAGGCCGATGTTTTTGCAGGCTTCCTCGCTGGCCGAGTTCTGCCGCAGCCAGTGGTGGAATGAGATGGTGTCCAGTTCCCGGGCCTTCGGGTGCGCCCAGGGTTCCGCGGGCCCAATTTCGGCCGCGAGCTTATCCAGGATGGCCACCAGGCGGTCCATTTCGACGGCGGTTTCCGGGTCCACGGGGAACGAGTCGCCGGTGTAGCGCACGGGGACGCCGTCGGCACCGATGTAGACGGACTCACCGTCGCGGAAGCGCGGGTAGGTCTCAAGGTTCAGTTCCTGGAGCAGTTCCAGGAGCGCTTCCTGGTCCGGGGAGACCCACTGGCCCCCGATTTCCAGCATGGCTCCGTCCACAGTTCCGGTCCACGTGCGCCCGCCCACCCGGTCACGGGCCTCGAGTACGGCGACACTGAGGCCGGCCTTCTTCAGTTCGCGGGCGGCCGTGAGTCCGGACGGCCCGGCTCCTACGACAACGACGTCGCGGTTCAGGTTCAGCATGATGTCCTCTCTGCGGTCCCGGGTGATGGAAACCACTAAATGAATGGCATTCATTTAGTAGAACTATAGCCCGTCCGGCCGGGCAGCGGAAGTGCCTGGTGCAATAATGCGGAGGACACCGAGGAAAGGGCAGAAATTGCCGGCAGTACCAGCAGCACAGCAACGTCCGGCCACCGACGGCGGCATCCGGAGAAGGCGCGCCGGACGGCCTTCCTCGGCGGTACTGGACAAGGCCGGCATCACCGCGGCGGCCCTGGAGCTCGTGAGCCGGAAGGGGTACGACGGCCTGACCATGGCCGCCCTGGCCAAACTCCTCGAGGTGGCACCCTCCGCCCTCTACAACCACGTGTCGTCGAAGCAGGACGTCCTGCTTCTGGTGGAAGACCACCTGATGTCCCTGGTGGATGTATCCTCCTTTGGCGCCGCCCCCTGGGACGACGCGGTCCGGACGTGGGCCTGGAGCTACCGCAATGTCTTCGCCGAGCACACGCCGCTGATTCCAGTCATCGCCGTACTGCCGGTCACCGACGCGCCCCAGACACTTGCCATGTACGAGACGGTCAGCAAGGGATTCCTCGACGCCGGCTTCCCCCAGGAGCGGATCATCTCCGCCATCGTGGCGCTCGAATCGTTTATTTTCGGGTCCGCATACGACGTCACCGCGCCCGAGGATATCTTCGACCCCGGCACCATGGCCGAATCCACGCCATATTTCACCGCCGCCGTCCGCGGGGCTGCGGGCACCGCTCTCCGCGGACACGCCCAAGCTCCCGAGGGCAGTGAAGCGGCCGCGGACCCACTCCGCGCCGCCGACGCCGCCTTCGCGCTTGGCCTTGACGCCCTGGTGGCCGGGCTGGGCGGACTCCGGAAGGCGGAATGACCCGGGAGCCGCCAATCACGACTCAGAAACACGCTTGTACTACAAGTTCTAAACTTGTATCCTAAGAAGGTGGGCGAAGGAGCCCAGTCCCGCCCTTAGGAGAATCCATGAGCACCGTCGACCTGATCAGGCACGTCAAGCTGTCCACTGCCCGCCTCCCCCTCGCCGTTCCCATCAGCGACGCCAAGGTCTTCACCGGCCGGCAGAAGCCCATGACCGAGGTGGTCTTCCTCTTCGCCGAAATCACCACCGAACTGGGCCACTCCGGCATCGGCTTCAGCTACTCCAAGCGCGCCGGCGGCCCGGCCCAGTACGCCCACGCCAAAGAGGTGGCCGAGGGCATCATTGGCGAGGACCCCAACGACATCGCCAAGATCTACACCAAGCTTCTATGGGCCGGCGCCTCGGTGGGCCGCTCCGGCGTCGCCACCCAGGCCCTGGCCGCCATCGACATCGCCCTTTATGACCTCAAGGCCAAGCGCGCCGGCCTCCCCCTCGCCAAGTTCCTGGGCTCCTACCGCGACTCCGTGCAGACCTACAACACCTCCGGCGGCTTCCTCAACGCCTCCCTGGATGAGGTCAAGGCACGCGCCACCCAGTCCATCGAGGAGGGTATTGGCGGCATCAAGATCAAGGTGGGCCTGCCGGACTCCGCCGAGGACCTGCGCCGCGTGGCCGGCATCCGCGAACACATCGGCTGGGACGTTCCGCTGATGGTGGACGCAAACCAGCAGTGGGACCGGGCCACGGCCCTGCGCATGGGCCGCCGCCTCGAGGAGTTCAACCTCATCTGGATCGAAGAGCCGTTGGATGCCTACGACTTCGAAGGCCACGCACATCTGGCCCAGGTCCTGGACACCCCCATCGCCACCGGTGAAATGCTGGCCTCCGTGGCCGAGCACAAGGGCCTCATCGCCGCCAACGGCTGCGACATCATCCAGCCTGACGCACCGCGCGTTGGCGGCATCACCCAGTTCCTGCGCCTCGCCGCCCTCGCGGACGAACGCGGCCTGGGCCTTGCACCGCACTTCGCCATGGAAATCCACCTGCACCTCGCCGCGGCCTACCCCCGCGAACCGTGGGTGGAGCACTTCGACTGGCTGGACCCGCTGTTCAACGAGCGCCTCGAAACCAAGGACGGCCGCATGATCGTTCCGGACCGCCCGGGCCTCGGCGTCACGCTCAGCGACCAGGCCCGCGCCTGGACCACCGATTCCGTGGAGTTCGGCGCATAACGCTGAAGCCGTAACCTTGAGCCATGAGCCGGAACCTCACCGCGGACCTCGCCGCCGACCTTCGCAACCGCATCGTTGACGGCATCATCCAGCCGGGTGAGAAGCTTCCCAGCGAAAACACCCTGATCAGCGACTTCGGCGTCAGCCGGACCGTGGTGCGTGCTGCGCTGACGAGGCTCCAGGCCGAAGGGCTCGTGGAAACCGAACGGGGGCGCGGCAGCTTCGCCCTCACGCCGCCCTCGGACGGGCCCCAGGCTGGACCCGGGGCCCGTCCGGTGGCCACCACCGAGGACCGGCTGCACCTGCTGGAGTTCCGGATGGGCGTTGAGACGGAGGCCGCAGCCCTGGCGGCGCGCAACCATACGGAACGGCAACTGCGGGCTGTGGGCACTGCGCTGGAGGCGTTCACCGAGAGCGCGGGCCACCCGTCCCATGCCATGAAATCGGACTTCGATTTCCACCGCGCGGTGGCGGCGGCCTCCGGCAACCCGTATTACTCCGACTGCCTCGCAGCACTGGGCCAGACGATGATTGCCATGCCGCGCACCCGGCTGATGACCGGCGTCGAGCACTACGCGCGGGACCACTTCGACCAGGTGGTCCAGGAGCACCGGTCCATCCTGGACGCCATCGCTGACGGTGACGAGGCTGCCGCCGCCGCGGCGATGCGCAGCCACCTGGCCAACTCCCGACGCCGGTTCAAGGCATCCGCGCGGCCGTCCGGCGAGCCGGGGCCCAAGCCCGAGTCCTAAGCCTGTTCGCGGATCCTTGCCGTCAGGGCCCGGATCCGCGAACAAGGCTCTGACCTGCAGGATCAGAGTCCGGCTTAAAACAAGAAGAGCCCCGATCCTCAGATCGGGGCTCTTCTCAATTGCGTGCGCGAGGGGGGATTTGAACCCCCACGCCCTTTCGGACACTGGCACCTGAAGCCAGCGCGTCTGCCGTTCCGCCACTCGCGCGCAACTTCTTCCACGCCACTGCGGCCGGTTTCCCGATTCGCAGTCTTGTAAAAGCAGCGAGATCAAGCATAACGGACACATGCCGCAAAACACCAATTGAGCGCTGGAGGCCCTTCGGACCCGGCCGCAGAACGCCAATCATCGGAGCCCGGCCACCCGCGCTCAAGGCCTTTCCGCCACGGACCTGAGGCACCGGGGGCCGAACTTTTGAAGACGGCGGGCCGTTGTGGATTAAGGTCATTCGCAGGCCATCCCAGTAGTATCGGATGTAGGAGTGGCTGCCGTGCGCAGCCATACCAGCGAGTGTCTACTGAACGCCGGGTGAAGTTCCGGACTGCGAACTGCCCCTCAGCCGGAGGGAAAGGAGGAGAACCATGGGTCTGCTGGACAAAGTGGAACGCGGCATCGAAAAGGCCGTACGTGGCGTCTTCTCCACCGGCTCAAAGGCGCAGGTCGAACCCGTCGAAATCGCCAGCAGGCTGCGCCGGGAAGTGGACCACAAGGCCCTCACCGTCGCGGCCGGACGCACCCTCGCCCCGAATGTCTTCGATGTCCAGCTCAGCGACGACGACTTCAAGCGGGCCCAGGAATGGGGAACCCCGCTGGCCGAGGAACTCTGTGACGTCGTCATCAACCACGTCCGCAGCCAGGGCTACACGCTGCAGGGATCTGTCCGCATTTCCTTCCGGCGTGATTCCGAGCTCCGGGCCGGGGACTTCGAGATCGCTTCCTCCACCGAAAAGTCCAAGGGCAACGGCAGCGCCCAGCCGTCGCGCCCCGCAGTGCCAGCCGCTCCCAGTCGCCAGCCCGTCAGGCTGCAGCCGGTCCTGGACATCGACGGCCAGCGCTACTCACTGAACGCCCCCTCCATCGTGCTGGGCCGGTCCTCCGAGGCCGATATCCACGTGGAGGACACCGGAGTTTCCCGCCGGCACCTGGAGATCCGCACTTCCAACGGTGCCACCAGCGCCGTGGACCTGGGCTCCACGAACGGAAGCTACGTCAACGGGCAGCGGGTTTCGGGCAGCATTGAACTTACCGACGGCTCCACCATCACGATGGGACGGACAAAGATCATCTTCCGCCTGCTTCCTGCCAACCCTGGTGGCCACGCATGAGCGACCTGACCATCACCGCGCTGCGGTTCGGCTTCCTGCTGCTCCTGTGGGTGCTCATCTTCAGCATTGTCTCCGCCATGCGCCGGGACCTGATGGTGGGCCGCAAGGCCGCCTCCGGAGCCCCCACCGCCCGTGAGGTCCGCAAGAACCCGGATCTCGCCGAAGCTCCGCCGCAGCCGGTGAAGCAGCAGGCCAGGCAGCTGGTGGTGGTGGAGGGCCCACTGAAGGGAACCACGCTTCCGCTGGCCGCCAGCCCGGTCCTGCTGGGCCGCGCCCAGGAAGCCACCCTTGTACTCGAGGACGACTACGCCTCAGGCCGCCATGCGCGGCTGTTCCCGCAGGGCAGCCGCTGGTTCATCGAAGACCTTGGATCCACCAACGGCACGTACCTTGCGGACCAGCAACTTACCCGTGCCCTGCCCGTTGAGCCAGGCGTACCTGTGAGAATCGGCAAGACGGTCATCGAATTGAGGCCGTAGCTGTGGCCGTTCCCGAAAACCCCGCAACCGGGCCCCAGCCCGCGCCGCGGCCCCTCATCATGCGCTACGCGGCCCGGTCCGACGTCGGCCGGATCCGCTCCAAGAACGACGACTCCGCCTACGCGGGCCGGCACCTGGCCGTCGTAGCGGACGGCATGGGCGGCCATGCCGGCGGCGACGTCGCCTCAGCTGCCACAGTCCTGGACATGATCCACCTGGACCGTGCGGACTATGAGGGCGACGCCGGCACTATCCTCGCCGACGAGATCCAGACAGCAAATTCCCTGCTGTCCGAGCTGGTCCATATCAATCCCAAACTCGCCGGGATGGGCACCACCGTGACAGCGCTGCTGCTCGCTGAAGGCCAGCTGCACTTCGCCCACATCGGCGATTCACGCGCCTACCGCCTCCGGGACGGCGAATTCGAACAGGTCAGCGTGGACCACACGTTCGTCCAGCGGCTGATCGATGAAGGCCGGCTCAAGCCTGAAGAAGCGGAAACGCATCCGCACAAGAACGTGCTCATGCGCGTGCTCGGTGACGTGGATGCCAGCCCCGAGCTGGACCTGGACACGTTGGAGGCCCGGCCGGGTGACCGCTGGCTCCTCTGCTCCGATGGCCTCAACTACGTTGCCGGCCACGCCGTGGAGCGAACCGTCAAGGAAACCCCGAACCTCCGCGAATGCGTGGAAACCCTGGTGGACCTCACGCTGGAGGCCGGTTCCCCGGACAACGTCACGGTCATCATGCTGGAGATCGCGGAAGAAACGCCCGACGACGTCAGCACGGCCGCCGTCGAGGTCATTCCCGCCGCCCAGGCCACCCAACCCGCTGATGCGCCTGCCGCGTCCGCCGCACCGGCTGCGGGGACCGCGGAAGCCCCCGATGCCGACGCTAAGGATGCCCGGGACCCGGGAGCCAAATCCCTGCCGGCTGATGCCAAGACGTCCGGCGGCAGCGAACCCGACTCCGGACCCCCGGAAGACAAGACACCGGACCCGGGATCCACCGACCCCCACCTCGGGGAGCACCTGTCCGCTGAAGTCCTGCGCGAAGAACTGTCCTCGCGTCCCCATGAATTGGTGGGCGCCGCCGCAACCGCCGCCGAGTCCGGTTCCATCCCCACCATCGCCGGACGTACCGTGGCCCGCAGGGCCGCCACAGTTCTGACACATAAGGCTGAAGCGGCCGCTAATGACGACGATGAAACGCTGATGCCGCTGAAGCCGCGCCGCTGGATTACCTGGTCCGTGGCGGCAGCTGTTGTGGTGGTCCTGGGTATTGGACTGTGGCTTGGCTATGCCTGGACCCAGACCCGCTACTACGTGGGCGAGTCCGATTCCCGTGTTGCCATCTTCAACGGGGTTTCCCAGCGGCTTGGCCCCATCCAGCTCTCCAGCCTGGAAACCGTGACGGATATCCGGATGGATTCGCTTCCCCAGTTTTCCCAGCAGCGGGTCCGCCAGACCGTCCCCGCCAGCGACCTCTACGACGCACAGCGGATTGTGAAGAACCTCGAACTTACCGGCACCACCTCGCCTGAAGAGGAGTGCCCTGCAGCTACGGCATCGCCGTCGCCCACCCCTGTTCCCACCACCCCCGCTCCGTCAGCTACGGCGTCAGCGGCCCCACCGTCCGCAGCCCCCGCATCCGGCAGCCCCACTCCATCGCCGAGCCCCACCGTCAACTGCGAGGGAGCCAAGTGAGCCAGCTCAGCACCGCCCTGAAGCCGCGCCGCAATGTTGAACTTGCGTTGCTGGTCCTCGCCCTTGCCGTGGGCATCGGCGCCAACATGATGGTTGGCGTGGACAAGGAAAAGGCCTTCGACTCCGATTTCTGGTTCCAGTCGAGCCTGCTCGCGGTAGCGGCCTTGGCTTTCCACGGGGTCCTGCGCTTCCGCGCAAAGTATGCCGATCCGGTTATGCTTCCCTTGGTGGTTGCGCTGAACGGACTCGGCCTGGCCATGATCCACCGCCTGGATCCGCCGGGCGCGGACACCGGCAACAACCAGCTCCGCTGGACGCTGATCGCCATGGCAGTGGCCATTGCCGTCATCTGGTTTCTGAAAGACCACCGGATCCTCCGCCGTTTCACGTTCATTTCGCTGGCCGCCAGTGCCCTGCTGCTGGTCCTGCCGCTCGTTCCCGGCATCAGCGCCGGGGAAATCCTGGGTGCCCGGGTATGGATCCGGCTCGGCCCCATGACGTTCCAGCCGGGCGAGGTCGCCAAGATCACCCTGGCCATATTCTTTGCGGGGTATCTTTCCTCGAACCGGGACCTGATCCTGCTGGCCGGCCGCAAGATCGGCCCCCTGCAGTTCCCCAGGTTCAAGGACATGGGACCGATGATCGCGGCGTGGCTGGTCAGCATCGGCGTGCTCATCTTCCAGCGGGACCTCGGTTCCTCGGTCCTGTTCTTCGGCCTGTTTATCGTCATGATCTACGTGGCCACCAGCCGGATCAGCTGGGTGGTGATCGGCCTTGCCCTGATCCTCGGTGGCGGCTTCGTTGCCTCCCGGGTGTTCTCCCACGTGGAGCAGCGCATCAACGGCTGGATTAACGCCTTCACTCCCGAGGTCTACGAGAACGGCAGCCGGCAGGTGATCCAGGGTCTCTTCGGCATGGCCAACGGCGGCCTGGTGGGCACCGGACTGGGCCAGGGCCGGCCGGACCTCGTTCCCTTCGCCAACAGCGACATGATCATTGCATCCCTCGGCGAGGAACTGGGACTGATCGGTATCTTCGCCATCGTCCTCATGTACCTGCTGCTGGTGACCCGCGGTTTCCGGGCGGCGCTTGGTACCCGGGACGCGTTCGGCAAGCTCCTTGCCTGCGGCCTCTCGTTTGCTGTGGCCCTCCAGTGCTTCGTGGTGATCGGCGGCGTTACCCGCCTGATTCCACTGACCGGCCTCACCACGCCGTTCCTGGCGGCCGGCGGATCCTCCCTGCTGGCCAACTGGATCATCGTGGGGCTGCTGCTGCTGATTTCGCACACAGCCCGCGGCCCGGTGGACACCACTCCGCTGCCGCCGTCCAAGGGCGCAGATACTACAGGCATTGACACTCCAACCGAGGCGGTGAAGCAGGCATGAACCAGGCCATACGACACTCATGGATAGCGGCGGTTGCCATGTTCGCCCTGCTCTTCGGCGCGCTCAGCTTCGTGCAGGTGGTGGGCGCCGATGAACTGAAGGCCAACCCCCTGAACCAGCGCGCCATCCTGCAAAACTACTGCAGCGACCGCGGCGCCATCATCGTGGGCGGAGCCCCGGTAGCCGAGTCCGTGGAAACGGGTTCCGAAACCTGCAAGTTCCAGCGCACCTACCCGCAGCCGGAACTGTACGCCGGCATGACGGGGTACTTCTCCCAGAACTACGGCGCCACCGGACTGGAGCGGGCCATGGGTGAAGTCCTCACCGGTGACTCCGACCAGCTCTTCCTGGACCGGGTGGGCCAGCTCTTCCTGGGAAACCAGCCCAAGGGCGCCTCCGTTGAACTGACCATCGATCCCCAGCTTCAAGAGCTTGCCTACAGCCTGATTCCTGATGGCCAGCGCGGATCCATCGTAGTCACGAATCCAAAAACGGGTGCCATCCTGGCCATGGCATCGAAGCCGTCCTACGATCCCAACAAGGTGGCCGTCCAGGATCCCGAGGCGGAGAGCGCCAACATCAACGAGCTACTGAAGGTGCCTGGCATCAACCTGAACCAGAATGTCAGCGGCCCCACGGGTGAGCTGTTGGCCCCGGGCTCGGTGTACAAACTGGTCGACACGGCCGCGGCCCTTGCCTCCGGGAAGTACAACGCGGACAGTGTCCTGCCCAACCCGGCCGAAATGCCCTTCGACGGTATCTCCTACCGGCTTCCCAACTATGCCGGCGGCAACTGCTACACCAGGGACACCGCCAGTTTCGCGTTTGCCCTGCAGCAGTCCTGCAACACCCCCTTCGCGAGCATCGCCCTTGATCTGGGCCGCGACGCCATTGCTTCGCAGGCACAGAAGTTCGGCTTCGGCGAGGACCTGGGAGACCAGCTCAAGATCGGCTACGCCCGCGGTGACGGCTTCCCCAATGAACTGGACGCCCCGGGCCTGGCCCAGTCGGCAATCGGCCAGAAGGATGTCCGCGCCACCCCGCTGCAGATCAACATGATGACGTCAGCGATAGCCAACGACGGCGTGCAGATGCGGCCAAGCCTCATCAAGACCCTCCGCTCCCCGGACCTGCGGGTCATCGATGAGCCGCAGCCCGAGCAGCTCCGGACCTCCACTACGCCGGAGATCGCCAACCAAATCACCGATTGGATGGTCAGTGCGGTCAGCGAAGGAATTGCGAACCGCGCAGGCGTCCCGGGTATCCAGGTGGCGGGAAAGACCGGAACCGCGGAGCTGGGCAACGGCACCAACAACTCCTGGTTCACCGGTTTCGCCCCCGCAAACAACCCGCAGGTGAGTGTCACCATCGCCATGGAGGGCGTGGACATCTCCACCGGAGCACAGCTGACCAGTCCTAACGCGAAGAAAATTTTTGAGGCGGTGTTGAATAAGTGAGGCCTACAACCGGAATCACCCTCGGCGGCAGATTCCAGCTGACCACGCGGATCGCGATCGGCGGCATGGGCGAAGTCTGGAAAGCAAAGGACCTCGTCCTCGGCCGCATCGTCGCGATCAAGGTGCTGAAGGAGGAATACACCGGGGACCCCGGCTTCCTGCAGCGGTTCCGCGCGGAGGCCCGCCACACCGCACTCCTGAACCACGTGGGGATTGCCAACGTCTTCGATTACGGCGAGGAGGAAGGCTCCGCCTACCTGGTCATGGAGTTGGTGCCCGGGCAGCCCCTCAGCAGCATCATTGAGCATGAACACGTGCTGTCGCCGGACCGCACCCTGTCCATCATGGCCCAGACCGCGCGGGCGCTCTCTGTCGCGCATGCCCAAGGCCTGGTGCACCGCGACATCAAGCCCGGCAACCTCCTCATCACGCCGGACGGACGCGTAAAGGTCACGGACTTCGGCATCGCCCGCCTGGCCGACCAGGTGCCGCTCACCCAGACCGGCCAGGTCATGGGCACCGCCCAGTACCTGGCGCCGGAACAGGCCACCGGACAGACCGCCACGGGATCTTCGGACATCTACTCCCTCGGCGTCATCGGGTACGAGTGCCTGACCGGCCACCGGCCCTTCTCCGGCGAGTCCCAGATCGCGATCGCCCTGGCACAGGTTAATGACGCACCGCCGCCCCTGCCGGAGACGCTGCCCACACCGGTCCGCGCGCTCCTGATGTCCATGCTGGCCAAGGACCCCAAGAACCGGCCGGCAAACGCCATCAAGCTCGCCGAGGCGGCTGAAGCCATCCGCAACGGGGACGTCGGCGCGGCCCGCGCCGCAGTACCCGGCATGCTGCTCTTCGACGCACCGGACACCGGCCCCATCACCGCACCCGTGGATACGGCCACCGCACCCACCGGCGTGATCGGTGCGCAGCGGGATTCCTCACCCGCAGCCACCTCCGCGCTCCCGGTGGTGGGGGCCGCCGCAGCCGGGGCCGCTGCCGGTGCCGCCGGTGCTGCCGCCGCGAACGCTGCTGATGGCGACGCCGGGGACGGCAACGCACCCCAGGGACCGCTGGCCCGCGCCAACGCGCTGGCCGCCGAGCGTAACTGGGACCAGGAAGAGGCCACGTACGACGACGAGCCGGCCGATGAGCCGCGGCGCAAGGGCCGCAGCCCGTGGACGTGGCCCCTGATCGCCTTGATCCTGCTCGTCCTGTTCGCCCTGGTGGGCTTCCTGCTCAACAACATGGGGGTGTTCTCGCCGTCCAACAGCCCCACGTCGGTTGCCACCTCAAGCAGCCCGAAGACCGCCAGCGCCACACCCACCAGGACATCGCAGGCACCCAGCCCGACGCCGACGCGTGATACGCCCACCCCGACGCCTACGCCCACGCAGGAAACCGTGAATGTGATCCCGGACGCATACCTGGGCAAGGACTACCGCCAGGTCCAGTCGGAACTGTCCGCATTGGGTCTGGTGGTCAATGGCGTCCAGCAGGAGAGCTCCGAAAATCCCGGTACCGTCCTCGACCTGAACCCCACGGGCCCCGTCCCTGCGGGTTCAACCATCACCGTCACCTATGCGATCGCGCCGCCACCTGCCCCCACCTCCGAGGCACCCACGTCGGAGGCGCCCACCGCGACGGCTCCCACCACCGCACAGTCAGCTCCCTCCCCGCAGTTGCCCCTGCCCACCTGTTCCACCGGCCAGGAGCCGGGCACCCCGCCCACCTGCGCACGGTAAACGGACCTGAACGTGAACGAGTCATCGCGCGCACCGCTCCACCGGGAGGACAATGTCCCGGTGGACAATAAGCGTGTCCTGAGCGGCCGCTATGAGCTCGGCGGCCTCATTGGACGCGGTGGCATGGCGGACGTATACAGCGGCACGGACACCAGGCTCGGGCGGACGGTAGCCATCAAGATCCTGCGGCCTGATATGGCCCGGGATCCCCAGTTCCAGGCCCGATTCAAGCGTGAGGCGCAGTCCGTCGCCGCCCTGAACCATTCGTCCATCGTGGCCATATACGACACCGGTGAACAGCAGGTCCACGACGGTTCAGAGGAATCCGTCCGGCTGCCGTACATCGTGATGGAGTTCGTGGACGGCAAAACGCTCCGGGACCTGATCCGGGCCAAGGACGTCAGCATCGGCCAGGCAATCGACTACACGCTGGGTGTTCTCGGCGCCCTCGAATACAGCCACCGAGCCGGCATCGTTCACCGGGACATCAAGCCCGCCAACGTCATGTACTGCAAGGCAACCAATTCCATCAAGGTGATGGATTTCGGGATCGCCCGCGCCATGGCAGACTCCTCGGCCACCATGACCCAGACGCAGGCCGTGGTGGGCACAGCCCAGTACCTTTCGCCGGAACAGGCCCGGGGCGAAACTGTTGACGCCCGCAGCGACCTGTACTCGGCTGCCTGCCTGCTCTACGAAATGCTGACCTCGAGGCCGCCGTTCATTGGTGACAGCCCCGTTTCCGTGGCATACCAGCACGTCCGGGAAATTCCGGCGCCGCCCAGCAGCATTAACCCCGAGGTTTCAGCGGCGCTCGACACCGTCATGGCCAAGGCGCTGCAAAAGAACCGTGACGACCGGTTCCAGGATGCAGCAGCCTTCCAGCGCGCGCTCCGTGCAGCCCGGTCCGGCGTTGCCGTGCCCGCCGTACCGGCCTCCGAAGCCCCCACGGACCCCAACGACCATGTGCCGGCACCGGACAGCCCACCAACGGAGGCCTTCGCTGCCGCCGCGGGCGCCGGTTTCCTCGACGATGCCCCCACCGGCCGCCTCGCCGTCACGGGCGCGGACGACGCCGGCACCCGGGCACCGCTGAGCGTTGCGGACGAGCCCGCCGACGCTCCGCCCCTGCCGCTTGGCCTCTCCCCGGAACGCGAGCCTTCCCCGCGGCAGAAGTCCCGGCGTCGGGCGTGGATTGCAACCCTGGTGATTTTCACCGTGCTCATCCTTGCCGGCGGCGGCCTGTGGGTTTACAGCGTGGTGAACCGGCCTGCGCCGCCACCGCCGAAGGTGGACATCCCGGTGGTGGCCTCCATGACAGAGTCGGCAGCCCTGCAGGAGCTGTACAACGCCAACCTGAAGCCGAAGATTACGCGCTCACAGAGCGACGCCGTACCCAAGGGCATCGCGATCGGCACCGACCCGGTGTCCGGCCAGAAACTCGATCCCGGCGCAGAGGTGATCCTGAACATTTCCGAGGGTCCCAGCGCCGTGAAGATCCCGGAGACCATCCCGGGTTCCACGGAGGCCGCGGCACGAGACGTCCTGCGCCAGGTGGGGTTGGTGGGAGCGCCGTCAACCACCACGGCCAACAGTGCAACCGTGCCCGCCGGCATCGTCATCACCACCAGTCCCGCACCGGGGCAAAGCGTAGGGGTGGGTACCACCGTTGAACTGGTCGTTTCCACCGGCAAGGTGGCGGTTCCCGAGCTCCGCGGCCGCACCCGCGAGGAAGCGGAAGCAGCGCTCAAGGACCTGGGCCTGGTGCCGAACGTCGTCGAGGCGGAAAACGGCCAGGTTGAGGCGGGCCGGGTGACGGACCAGAGCGACGCCGTCAATGCCGCAGTGGAGCAGGGAAAAACCATCACCCTCGTGGTGGCCAAGGCACCGCCGCCGCCGTCGCCCACCGCCACTCCGACGCCCACCCCCACCTCAACCAAGGGCAGCAGGGACCGGGGCTAACCGGAAACCCGGCGGGATGATCCGGACCATCGGTTCATGCCGTGGATCGGGCGGCTCAGTGCTGGATCAGCGGGCTCAGCTTGGCTGCCCGCGCGGCCGCGCCGGCCATTCCCAGCGATTCGAGCCAGTTGCCCAGCATCTGGTAGCCGCCTTCGGTCAGGACCGATTCGGGGTGGAACTGCACACCGCACAGCGGGGCCGTGCGGTGCTGCAGCCCCATGACCACGCCGGACGCCGTCTGTGCGGTGACTTCCAGGACATCCGGGATGGACTCACGGACTGCAGCCAGGGAGTGGTAGCGCGTGGCGCTGATGGGGGAGGGGAGGCCGGCAAACACGCTGGTACCGATGTGTTCCACCTGCGAGGTCTTGCCGTGCATGAGCTCAGGAGCGTGCGTCACAGTCCCGCCGAAGGCCTCTGCCAATGCCTGGTGGCCCAGGCACACGCCGAACATGGGGACGCTGTTTTCACCGCACCACTTGATCAGTTCAATGCAGATGCCCGCCTCGGCAGGATTGCCGGGGCCCGGTGACACCAAAACGCCGTCTCGCGTGCCGGCAAGTTCGATTGCTTCGGCGAGGGTGACGTCGTCGTTGCGGACCACCGTGGTCTCGGCTCCGAGCTCCTGGAGGTAGCCCACCAGGGTGTAGACAAAGCTGTCGTAGTTATCCACCACGAGGATCTTGGTTGTAGTCATGGCTGGCTTGCTGCACCAATCGTTGAGTCAGTGAATTGGGTGTACTCGGACATCCAGGGAAACAGGAACTGGACCATCAATACCAGTGCGGCCGCCAACAGCACCACTGATGTCACAATCCGCAGCCAGAGCGGCCCCGGGAGGTGGCGGAATATCCAGCCGTACATACTCAGCCCTTCCCGATCGCTGCGGCCACCTGCGCGGCTATTTCGGCGGGCGGTCCGGCCGAGCCGGGGCGCCAACTGTCCATCAGGGCGTAGGCGATGATGCGTTCCTCCGCACCGAACCGCGGGTTGCAGCTGGTCATGGTGAGGAACCTTTCCGTGGGGGCCACGCCCTGGAGGGTGGGCACCGGGGCCAGGACGTCGGTGCGCGAGGGCATGACGATCTGGTTGTTCCGGAAAATGTAGGTGTAATAGCCGTCCTTGGTCTGGACGTAGATCTTGTCTCCCGGCACCAGCGTGTGGATGTTGTCCAGCACCGCCCCGTGGGTCTGCCGGTGGCCGGCAACGGCGAAGTTTCCTACGGCCCCTGGCATGGCAGTCGAGTCGTAGTGGCCCAGGCCAAGGGTGTCCAGGACATCCTGGCTGGTTCCCTGCACGATGGGCCGCGTGTAATTGGGGCCGAACCTCGGGATGTACATGATGCCGATGGTTCCGGCGTGTCCGGGGGCAGCACCCACCACGGGTTCACCGAAATCCTCGCCTTCAGCGGGCGGGCCTGTGGGGGCCGGAGCCGGCACAGCGCCGAGATCCTGGGCGAATTCCTTGATGACTTCGCTTTGCTTGGCATCGGATTCAACGTTGGTCCACCATAGCTGCCATGCCACGAACAGTAAGAGGATCACTCCGGCGGTGATGAGCAGCTCGCCGGCCACCTGTACAACACCGCGAAGGATAACGACGCCGGCAGTGGGCGGGGCGGCGGGCCTCGCCTTCTCCTGCAATACCACGCGCTCTCCTCGGGGCGGTTCCGCTGGGCACCGGCGGCCCCGGAACTCCGGCTAGAATTGGCTGCTAGTAAGAATTGACCAAGATCGAGCAGACCGCTGGCAATTTCCTTCTTGCAGGATATCAAGCCCGGGACGCCGCGCTTGACAGCCGCCAAGGAGAGCCAGTGCCCGAGTCAAAGCCCCGTAAGAAGACCGCCAGCACCGCCGAGAAGGCCGCGCCGGCCGCCTACAAGCCGAATCCGGTGTGGTTCAAGCCGGTCATGTTCGGGCTGATGATT
The DNA here is from genome assembly GCF_050038305.1 of Pseudarthrobacter sp. 1G09. NCBI lineage: Bacteria > Bacillati > Actinomycetota > Actinomycetes > Micrococcales > Micrococcaceae > Pseudarthrobacter > Pseudarthrobacter sp. 1G09. The sequence goes on along the minus strand of NZ_CP188306.1, from coordinate 234,337 downwards.
ATCGGCCTTTTCTGGATCATCACGTTCTACATCAGCGAGGGCCGCTTTCCAGTCCAGCCATGGGGCTCCTGGAACATCGTGGCCGGCTTCGGCATCGCGATCGTGGGCTTCATGATGACCACCCGCTGGCGCTCCTGAACCATGCCGGCCACGTACCGCCGCAATTGTTCCTGACAAGGGCCGGGCATGACGCCAGGTGCTGACCTGATAGTGGGCGACGACGGCCTCGCCCGTCCTGCGTGGGCCTCGACGGATCCGCTGATGCGGACGTACTACGACCAGGAATGGGGCCTGCCCGTCCGGGATGAGCACGGCCTGTACGAGCGGATCTGCCTGGAGGGCTTCCAGGCAGGCCTCTCCTGGGCCACGATCCTCCGGAAGCGGCCGGCGTTCCGCACCGCTTTCGCCGACTTCAACCCCGATGCAGTGGCGTTGTACACGGACGGCGACGTGGACCGCCTCCTGCAGGACACCGGCATTGTCCGGAACCGGCTGAAGATTGTTGCCACCATCAAGAATGCCCGCGCCACCATCGCGCTGCGGGAAGAGGGCGGCCTGGTGGATTTCGTCTGGGGGTTCCAGCCTCCCACCACCCCACAACCTTTGGTGCACACGGATATCCCCACACAGTCGGTGGAATCCGTGGCACTGTCCAAGGCCCTTCGCCGGAAGGGGTTCGCCTTCGTGGGCCCCACCACCATGTTCGCCCTCATGGAGGCCATCGGCATGGTAGACACACATCTTGTGGACAGCCACCGCCGGGGCTCTTCAGGCGTGTGGCCACACCCTTCCTGAATTTGATCCAAAACCCCCGTCGCCGGAGATCGGCAGCGGGGGTTTTGTTGCCTCCGGCGCTTTTGCCTGTGGGGAAAGTTATCCACAGTGTGGATAACCGTTGATCCACTCTTCCCCCTGCCCTCAACCCCCGCGGAGGCCGGGCTTTCACGGAAACCCGCGCCAAGGATGCAGTTATTAACACTGTGGAATACCCTGTGGATAAACCGCCCCCCCGGAGTTACCGGCCGGTACCCACAGGACCACCGGGCTCTATCCCCGGTGCCACGTACGGGAACCGGAGTCCTGCGACCGCTTTTGCGGGCGTGTAGCTGGACCGGCGGCTTTTCCACTTACCAACACTGCGATACCCACAACTTATCCACAGCTGTGGATTCCGCGCTTGTGGGAGCCCATGAATGACGCCGAACCGCGCCGTTTCGGGGGATCTTCTTTGCGGACTTACAAGTTTGTGACTTATTAACAGTGTGCAAAAGCTGTTGAAAGACGGCGTTCAGCCGGTCCCACATGGCCCGCTGGGACTCGTTTTGCCGGGGTTATCCACAGCGATGGCCTGCATCCGCGGTTTTTTCCACTTAAACACAACCGTATCCCCAGCAGTTATCCACAGATGTGGAGAAAATCCGACTCTGTACTGCCCCAGCCGTGTGAGCAGGCGGTTGCAGAGCTTCGCCAGACTGAACTACACGCTTGTAAGTTACTAACAATGTGGATAAGGGCTGTGGATAAAGAAAACCCCCAGTCTCCACACAGAGGCTGGGGGTTTCGGACGTCGGGCCCGTGCAGGCTGCATCAGATAGAGACGCGCACCCATACTGCTGCTGCGAGGAGGGCCAGGACCGCGAGCAGGCCTGCGGCTTGGAGGAGCCCCCGCCGTTGACCCCGGGGCGTGTACGCGATCACGGCGGCGCACAGGGCGCCTGTAACCAGCCCGCCGAGGTGGGCCTGCCAGGCGATCTGCGGGACCAGGAAGCCGATTGCGCCGTTGATGGCAATCAGGATCCACAGCTGCCGCGTATCCCCGCCGCGCTGGCGCTGCACCAGGAGCATGGCACCGAAGAGGCCAAAGATGGCACCGGAGGCGCCCACCACTCCGTACAAGGGCTGGCCGGGAACGTAGAGGGGAGTGAGGAGCAGATACCCCACTGAACCGCCCAGGGCGGACAGCAGGTACACCGCGAGGAAACGGATACGGCCCAGGAGGGGCTCCAGTGCCTGCCCGAAGATCCATAGCATGTACATGTTCAATGCAATGTGCAGGATGAATCCCTGGGAATGCAGGAATGCTGCCGTGAGCATCCGCCACGGCTCAAACTCGCCGTACCGCGGTTCGGCGTAGATGTTGGCAAAACCAAGGCTTTGGTAGACGGCGTCGTTGGGGATGATCCACTGCAGGACGTACAGCACTGCGCAGGCGGCGATGATCCCGAACGTCACCATGGGCTTGCCCGTGGCAACGGCGCCGCCGTAGACGGACCGGACTTCCGGCGTCATACGGCTTGTTTCGTTGACGCAGTCAACGCATTGGAATCCGACGGCGGCCGCCCGCTGGCAGTCGGGGCATGCGGGACGCCCGCACCGCTGGCAGCGCACGTAGGAGGGCCTGTCAGGGTGCCGGGGGCACACCGGGACCTGGGCGGACGGCTCGACCGACGGAATTCCGTAACTCATGGTGCGGGATTACAGCTGTTCGATATCGATGCTGTTGATGGTGACATCCTCCACCGGGCGGTCGCCCATGCCGGTGCGGACGCCCTCAATGGCGTCAACGACCTTCTTGGATTCGTCATCCGCCACTTCACCGAAGATGCTGTGCTTGCCCTGCAGCCAGTCGGTGGGGATGGTGGTGATGAAGAACTGGGAACCATTGGTGCCCTTGCCCATCTGGATGCCGGCGTTCGCCATGGCCAGCTTGTACGGTGCGTTGAAGCTCAGTTCGGGGTGGATTTCGTCATCAAAGCGGTAGCCGGGGCCACCGGTGCCGCGGCCCAGCGGGTCGCCGGCCTGGATCATGAAGTCCTTGATGATGCGGTGGAAGATGGTTCCGTTGTAGAGCGGGGTGCCGGTCTTGGCCTCGCCCGTTTCCGGGTGGGTCCAGTCCTGCTCGCCCGTGGCGAGTCCTACGAAGTTCTTGACGGTCTTGGGCGCGTGGTTGCCGAAGAGGTTTACCACGATGTCGCCGAGGCTGGTGTGGATGGTTGCTTTTGCGGTTGCGATGGCAGTCATAGGGCCCATTCTTCCATGGCGGACTATGACGTTGGCGGCCCCTGTACCAGTTCCGCGCTGGGTGAAATCGCCCTAAAATCCGCAGAGTGAATAGCCCGTGAAGTCTCAGGCACGTAGGCTAACCACAGAACCGTCACATTAATCGGGAGGTAGTTGTGAAGAAGTCTGATCGTATTGCCCGTGACCTTGAGCAGTCGGTCACCCATGCCGTGGAAAATGCCAAGGACTGGGCAACCCCCCGTGTGGAAGCCGCTGTTGACTGGGCGGTTCCCCGCCTGCAGCACGGCCTGGACACAGCGTCACCCAAAATCCAGGAGGGGCTGAAGTCCGCCGCCCATAACCTTGCCGACGGCGTGGCTACCGTGACCCCTCGCCTCCAGGACGGCCTGGCGCAGCTGGCGCCCAGGATCAATGACGTGGTCGAGAACGCATCACCCAAGCTCCACGAGGCACTGGACAAGGCCACCCCCGTGGTCCTCAACGCGCGCGACCGCGTCGTCGTTGAATACCTGCCCAGGCTCTCGGACCAACTCGGCGTCGCATCGGAGGCCGTGCACCGCACGCTCGAAGGAGCTCCGGCCCGCGTTGACGCCGTAGCCCAGCGGCTGGGTGACGCCGGAATCGTTCACTCCATCCAGGAGCAGGCGCAGGCCACCGGCAGCCAGCTGAAGGCAGCTGCTGCCGAGGCCGGGCGCAGCGTTGGCATCCAGCTGGCCCAGCCGGAGCCCAAGAAGAAGCGGGGCTGGCTGGTGTTCGGCGTTATCGCCGCCGCAGTCGCTGCCGGAGTTGCTGCCTGGAAGGCCTCAAAGCCCGTCGAGGATCCGTGGAAGACGCCCTCTCCCGTGACCCCCACGCCCGCCCCGGTTCCGGCCACCACGGTCAACGAGGTAAAGGAGACCACCGCCGACGCCGCCGAAAAGGCATCGGATGCAGCAGGCTCCTTCGCTGCCGCCGGCGCCAACAAGGTATCCGAATCCGCTGATGCGGCCAAGGAAAAGGCAGAGGACGCAGCAGACAAGGCCAAGCACGTTGCCGAAGATGCATCCGACGCCGCTCCCAAGGTGGCCACCGATGCAAAGACGGCCACCCGCAACATCGCCAACAGCATCCACAACGGGGATAAGGGCGCCACACAGGCCTGATCCCGGTCCAGCAGGTCCACGGCAGGGGTCCCGTTCTTCGGAATGGGGCCCCTGCCGTTGTTTCCGGAAGCCGCGACGCTGTTTGGGGGTGCCTGCGTGCTCCCGGACAGGGAGGGCAGCAATGCTAGATTTGGATTGATGTCAGCCGATCAATCCTCTGGGGATCCCTTGAACGACGCAGCCGAGTTGCCCCGCGTGTCCGTTGTGATCCCGGCCTACAACGAGGAGAGCGTCATCCGGCAGTGCCTCATCGCTGCCATCTACCAGTCCGTGCCCGCGCACGAGATCATCGTGGTGGACAACCTCTCCACCGACCGGACCGCTGCCATTGTCCGGCAGATGCAGCTGGAGTATCCGGAAAGTCCCATCCTGCTGCTGACGCAGGACAGGGAGCAGGGACTCATCCCCACCCGGAACTTTGGCCTTGACCATGCCACCGGGGACGTCCTGGGCCGGATCGACGCGGACTCGGTGGTGGAGCCGGATTGGGTGGAGCAGGTCCAGAGGGCATTCCAGGACCACTCGGTGCAGGCGGCCACCGGTCCGGTGGTGTACTACGACATGCCCATGCGGCGCTTCGGGCTGAAGGCCGACGACAAGATGCGCCAGCTCATGCTGAAACTGGCGAAGCACCAGTACCACTTCCTGTTCGGCTCCAACATGGCGCTGCGGTCCACCGCGTGGAACACCATCCGTGCCGAAACGTGTCGGGATGAGAAAGACGAGATGCATGAGGACATCGATTTGTCCCTGCATCTGGCCGAACACGACCTGAAGGTCCAGTACTGCCCGCAGATGGTGTCCGGGATGTCCGCGCGCCGCCTTGAGGACTCCCCGCGGGACTACCGCTACTACGTCACCCGGTTCGACCGCACGTACAAGGCGCACAACGTCAAGAAGATGGCGCTGAAGGCACCCATGGTGGTGTTCTTTTCGGTCTACTTTCCCGCCAAGCTGTTGCGGGCCATCCACACGGTTAACACGGCCCAACCGGTCCGGCGCGGCGGCCAGTAGCTCCTGCCCTGGCAGGTCCCTAGTCCGTACCGAGCTCCGCGATCCGGTCCGACGGCGGTTCGGAGCCGGGTGGCTTGCCGCGGAGCCGTGCCCTTCCGGACCTTTGCCCAGCCACCACAACGGCGAGCCCCACCATGATCAGGCCCAGCCCGGCGTAGGTACCCGCCGGCAGGGTCTCACCAAGGAACACGGACGCCAGGAGGGCCGCGCCGGGAATCTCCAGGAGGATGATCATCGAGACCAGCAGGGGGCTCATGGTCGCCAGGAGGTGGTTGAAGGCGGTATGCCCCACCAGTTGGGCGCACACGGTGATGGCGAGGATCCCCAGCCAGCCTCCGGCGTCGAACCCGGAGAGCGGCTGCCCGGTGGCCAAAGCGAGCACCGCCACCAGGGCGGCACACATGCCGTAGCAGAGCGCTGTGTAGGTGCCGGTGGTCATGCTCTGCCGGGCTTTGCCACCCGCCAGCGTGTACAGGCCGGCCAATGCTCCGCCGGCCAGGGCCAGCATGTCACCCAGCAGAGCTTCAGGCGAGGACCCCATGTCGAATCCAGTGATGGCAACGACCCCGCCGAACGCAATCCCCAGCCCTGCCAGCACCTGCCAGCGGTGCCTAGTGCCGCGCAGCAGCTGGAAGATGGCGATCCAGGCCGACTGCAGGCAGACGAGGGCCGTAGCGGCGGCCACGGACGTGAGCTGGAGGGAGGTGATGAAGCAGGCGAAGTGCAGTGCGAGGGCGACGGCGGCAAGCAGGGACCAGCGGAACTCCCGTCCGGTGATTCTGCCGAACCTGCGCGGCTCGCGGACCAGGGTGGGACCGGCCATCACTACCGCTGCGATGGCGTTGCGCCAGAAGGCGATGGCCAAGGCACTGACGCTGGTAGCTCCGAGGGTGGCTGCGATCAGCGGCCCGGACGATGCAACTCCCAGGACACCCATGGCTGCAATGAACAGGGTCACCGCACTACCCCCTCACGCTATGGCCACCAACAGGGACAAGGCTGACAAAGCAAAAGTCCCGGTCCGCGTTTCCGCGGACCGGGACTTTCTTATGGTGGAGGCACGGGGACTCGAACCCCGAACCCCCTGCTTGCAAAGCAGGTGCGCTACCAATTGCGCCATGCCCCCATAAGAAGCAACCCGTCAATCATACCCTAGAACCCGGGAGCCCTTGACCAGCTCCCAGACCGGGCGTCCGGCCTAGTTCACCGTGTCGGTGGACTTGCTCCAGACATCTTTCCGGGCTTCGGATTCCTGTGCTTTCCGGTAGAGCAGAACGCCTGCGATCGCCGCTGCCAGTACAAGCAACTTCTTCACATGCTCCCCGTTCCGGCCTGCTGCAGTGTTTCGCAGACAAACCTCAACTTGAACCTGCACAGGTTCCGTGGGCGTACCAGGACTTGAACCTGGGACCTCTTCGTTATCAGCGAAGCGCTCTAACCGCCTGAGCTATACGCCCCGATGCCTCATCGGGCCGAGACATGACTTTACAGCACATCCCGGCCCGATCTCAAATCGGGCGCTTCCACCGGCTCCGGGGCCGGTGGAAGCGGTGTCTTAATCGTCGGTGAGGGTCACGCCGATGCCGCCCACCAGGGTGGCAGAGATGTTGTAGAGGACAGCCGAGAGCATGGACAGCGCGGTCAGCAGGACCACGTTCACCACGGCGATGATCGTGGCGAAGGAGGCCACCTGGCCCAGCGATGCGACCTTCTTCAGTTCGAAGCCGCCGCCCTCCGAACCGGCCAGCGTGCCCAGCAGGCTGTCCACCTGGTCGAAGATCCCCGTGAGGTCCAGGACGGTCCACAGGACGATGGCAGCCACGACGGTGACAATGCCCAGGGCCACAGAAAGCAGGAACGCCATCTTCAGGACGGACCAAGGGTCCACCTTGCTGATCAGCAGGCGGGCACGGCGTGCCTTGGCCTTCGGCGCCGGCTTCACGAGGCCCGGCCCTCCCTGGCCAGTGGCACCCTGCGGGCGCGGTCCGGCGGAGGCCGGGCGTTGTCCCTGGGCCGGACGCTGGCCGGGCTGGCCCTGCTGGCTTCCCTGGCCGGGCTGGGACGGACGCTGTCCGGGAACCGAAGGACGCTGGCCGGGGGCACCGGCGGGCGCGGAAGGCCGCTGCTGCGGACGGACAGGGGCGTTCACCCGGGGTGCCGCCGAGGGCCGGTTACCATCGGGAACGGTGCTGTTCGGCTTGGGAAATGAGTCGGAATTACTCACTCGGTTACCTCCGTGTTGTCGTCGTTCGGCTCAGCGTCGCCCGAGGCGTCCTCTGACTCAAAGGCCGGTGATTCTTCAGCCAACGTTACGTCATCCTCCACTGATTCTTCGTCCTCGAGACCGCGTTCGCTGTTGCGGGCAACCTCAATGATGCGGTCGTTCTTGTCCGGCTTGGCAAAGATGACACCCATGGTGTCGCGGCCCTTCGCAGGGACACCGGCTACGGAGGAACGGACAACCTTGCCGCCCTCCATGACCACCAGGACTTCATCCTCTTCCTGGACAATCAGGGCGCCCACGAGGTGCCCGCGTTCTTCCTGGTACTTGCCTACCTTGATGCCCAGGCCACCGCGGCCCTGCAGGCGGTATTCCTCCACGGCGGTGCGCTTGGCGTAGCCGCCTTCGGTCACTATGAACACGAAGGACCCGTCGGTGACCACATCGGCGGCCAGCAGTTCATCATCCTCACGGAACTTCATGCCGGTCACGCCGGACGTGGCACGTCCCATGGGGCGCAGCGCATCGTCGGTGGCGGTGAAGCGGATCGACTGGCCCATGCGGGATACCAGGAACAGGTCGTCGGTTTCGGAGACCAGCTGGGCGGAGACCAGTTCGTCGCCGTCACGCAGGTTGATGGCGATGACGCCGGCGGAGCGGTTGGTGTCGTAGTCCTCCAGCCGGGTCTTCTTCACCAGCCCCCGTTTGGTGGCCAGCACCAGGTACGGCGACTGCTGGTAGTCCTTCAGGTCCAGCACCTGGGCAATGTGCTCATCGGGTTGGAAAGCCAGCAGGTTGGCCACGTGCTGGCCCTTGGCATCGCGTCCGGCTTCCATCAGCTCATAGGCCTTGGCGCGGTAGACGCGGCCCAGGTTGGTGAAGAACAGAAGCCAGTGGTGGGTAGTGGTGACGAAGAAGTGCTCCACTACGTCGTCACCCCGCAGCTGGGCGCCCTTGATGCCCTTGCCACCACGCTGCTGGGAACGGTAGTTGTCGCTTCGCGTCCGCTTGACGTAGCCGCCGCGGGTAATGGTGACCACCATCTCCTCTTCGGGGATGAGGTCCTCCATGGACATGTCACCGTCAAAACCCATGAGGATCTTGGTGCGGCGGTCATCGCCGTGCTTGTCCACGATTTCGCCCAGCTCGGTGCTGATGATCTCGCGCTGGCGCTCTTCGGAAGCGAGGATCGCGTTGTATTCGGCAATCAGGGCTTCGAGTTCGGAGTGCCTGTCCTGGATCTTCTGGCGTTCCAGGGCTGCGAGGCGGCGCAGCTGCATGTCCAGGATGGCCCGGGCCTGCAGTTCGTCGATGTCCAGCAGTTCCATCAGGCCGTCGCGGGCTGCTTCGGTGGTGTTGGATGCGCGGATCAGGGCGATGACCTCATCCAGCATGTCCAATGCCTTCAGCAGCGCACGCAGGATGTGCGCTTCTTCTTCCGCCTTGCGCAGGCGGTAGCGGGTCCGGCGTGCAATGACGTCCATCTGGTGGGTGACCCAGTGCCGGATGAAAGCGTCCAGGCTCAGGGTACGCGGAACGCCGTCCACGATGGCCAGCATGTTGGCCGAGAAATTGCTCTGCAGTTCCGTGTGCTTGTAGAGGTTGTTCAGCACAACCTTCGCCACGGCATCGCGCTTGAGGACAATGACCAGGCGCTGGCCGGTACGGCCCGACGTCTCATCACGGAGGTCGGCAATGCCCTGGATCTTGCCGTCCTTGACCAGTTCGGCGATCTTGATGGCCAGGTTGTCCGGGTTGGCCTGGTACGGCAGTTCGGTGACCACCAGGCAGGTGCGGTTCTGCAGCTCCTCGACATTGACCACGGCACGCATGGTGACCGAGCCGCGGCCGGTGCGGTACGCGTCCTCGATGCCCTTGTGGCCGAGGATGGTGGCGCCGGTGGGGAAATCCGGTCCCTTCACACGGCGCAGGAGTTCTTCCAGTAGTTCCTCGCGGGTGGCAGCCGGGTTGGCCAGGTACCACTGCACGCCGTCCGCAACTTCGCGGAGGTTGTGCGGCGGAATGTTGGTGGCCATGCCGACGGCGATGCCCGAGGATCCGTTCACCAGCAGGTTGGGGAAACGGGCCGGCAGGATGGTGGGTTCCTGGTTCTTGCCGTCGTAGTTGTCCTGGAAATCGACGGTTTCCTCGTCGATGTCCCGCACCATCTCCATGGCCAGTGGGGCCATCTTGGTCTCGGTGTAACGGGGTGCAGCCGCGCCGTCGTTGCCCGGCGAGCCGAAGTTGCCCTGGCCGAGGGCCAGCGGGTATCGCATGGTCCAGTCCTGGATGAGGCGGACCAGGGCGTCGTAAATCGCAGTGTCACCGTGCGGGTGGTACTGGCCCATGACCTCGCCCACCACGCGGGCACACTTGTTGAAGGAACGGTCAGGCCGGTAGCCGCCGTCGAACATCGCGTAGAGCACGCGGCGGTGCACCGGCTTGAGCCCGTCGCGGACGTCCGGGAGGGCCCGTCCCACAATGACGGCCATGGCATAGTCCAGGTAGGAACGCTGCATCTCCGTCTGCAGGTCCACCTGCTCCACGCGGTCGATCAGCACATCGCCTTCAAGAACGGTTTCCGGATTCCCGGCGTCGGGGGCCGGGTTCTCGGGTGTTTCGTCGCTCATTTTGTATTTTCCGTTTCAGGTATATGTCGGTTATCGAATGTAGGAGCGATGTCCTAGATATCGAGGAACCTGACGTCCTTGGCGTTCTGCTGAATGAAGTTGCGCCGCGATTCCACGTCTTCGCCCATCAGGACCGAGAAGATCTGGTCGGCTGCGAGGGCGTCGTCCATGGTGACCTGGAGCAGGGTGCGGTTGTCCGGGTCCATGGTGGTGTCCCACAGCTCCGTGTAGTCCATTTCACCGAGGCCCTTGTAGCGCTGGATGCCGTTGTCCTTGGGAATGCGGCGGCCTGCTGCCTGGCCGGACACCAGTTTGGCGTCGCGTTCGCGGTCACTGTAGACGTAGTCGTGCGGAGCGTTGGACCACTTGATGCGGTACAGCGGAGGCTGCGCGAGGTAGACGTAGCCGTTCTCGATCAGGGGCCGCATATAGCGGAACAGCAGCGTCATTAGCAGCGTGGTGATGTGCTGGCCGTCAACATCGGCATCGGCCATCAGCACGATCTTGTGGTACCGCAGCTTGGCGAGGTCGAAGTCTTCGCCGATGCCCGTGCCGAAGGCGGTGATCATGGACTGCACTTCGGCGTTGCCAAGGGCCTTGTCCAGGCGCGCGCGTTCAACGTTGAGGATCTTTCCGCGCAACGGAAGGATGGCCTGGGTTTCGGGGTTGCGGCCGCGCTTGGCGGAACCCCCTGCGGAGTCACCCTCCACGATGTAGACCTCGCACTTTGCCGGGTCCTTGGACGAGCAGTCGGAGAGCTTTCCGGGCATGCCGAAGGATTCCAGCGGGCTCTTCCGGCGGGCGTTGTCGCGGGCCTTCCGTGCTGCCATGCGTGCCTGGGCGGCCGAAATAGCTTTCCGGATGACATCGCGGGCCGGGCCTGGGTTGCGTTCCAGCCAGTCACCCAGGCCGTCCGTGACAACCCGCTGGACGAAACCCTTGACCTCGGAGTTGCCGAGCTTCGTCTTGGTCTGGCCTTCGAACTGGGGCTCGGAGAGCTTCACGGAAATGACGGCGGTAAGTCCCTCCCGGATGTCGTCTCCGGTGAGGTTGTCGTCCTTTTCCTTGATGATGCCCTTTTCCCGGGCGTAACGGTTGACCAGGGACGTCATGGCCGCGCGGAAACCCTCTTCGTGGGTGCCGCCTTCGTGGGTGTTGATGGTATTCGCGTAGGTGTGGACACTCTCGGAGTAGGCATTCGTCCACTGCATCGCCATTTCCAGCGCGATTTTGCGGTCTTTGTCCTCGGTTTCGAAGGCGATGACGTCCTCGTGGACCACATCAACCTTCTTGCCCGAGTTCAGGTGCTTGACGTAATCCAGCAGGCCTTCGTCGTACTGGTACACCACGGTCCGGTGCTCGGCGCTGATCTCGCCTTCGGTGACCATGCCGTCCAAGTCCGGATCGGCGTCGGCCTCGTCTTCGGTGGCCGCGCGCTCATCGGTAAGGGTGATGCGCAGGCCCTTGTTGAGGAAGGCCATCTGCTGGAAGCGTGCGCGCAGCGTTTCGAAATCGAACTCGGTGGTTTCGAAGATCTCCGCGTCGGGGTAGAAGGTCTGCGTGGTGCCGGTCTGGTCCGTTTCCTCGCCCTGGACCAGGCTGCCCTGCGGCTTGCCGCCGTTGGCAAAGGACATCCGCCAAACATGCCCTTGGCGGCGGACTTCCGTGTTCACCCGGCTGGACAGGGCGTTCACCACGGAGATGCCAACGCCGTGGAGTCCACCGGACACTGCATAACCGCCGCCGCCGAACTTGCCGCCGGCGTGCAGGATGGTCATGACCACTTCAACAGTGGGCTTGTGCTCGGTGGGGTGCATGTCCACGGGAATGCCGCGGCCGTCATCCACTACCTTGACGCCGCCGTCGGCCTGCAGGACTATCTCGATGTGGGTGCAGTAGCCGGCCAGTGCTTCATCGACCGAGTTGTCCACCACTTCGTATACCAGGTGGTGGAGGCCGCGCGGACCGGTGGAACCGATATACATGCCGGGGCGTTTGCGCACCGCTTCGAGGCCTTCGAGGACAGTGATGTCACTGGCGCCATACTCCCGTGGGGTGGCCGCTTCCGCCGTTGCGTCAGGACCGCCGGCGTCACCGGCCGCGGGGTCAACTGCCAGAATATCTGTATTGTCGTTAGCCACAGGCGCTGTCGACTCCTCGTTCTCGATGATGGCCGGCCGGTTTCTTCCCGGGTAAATACAGGAAGTCACCTGCCAACAGGCACAAACTTATGGCGCAGGTGACTTGTTGACGTTGTGGGGAGCCGCAGACCGCGGACCGGAGTGCGCGGAAAACGGACTCAGTCAACGTCTCACCCGCGCCCAGTTATCTGCAACAATTCTACCGCGAAACGCCCCATATCCCCGCATTCCAGGGGCGTGGACGCGGTACCGTGTGCCCATGGCAGGCCACTGGCCCCGCCTAGGGCGCCCTAACGGAACCGCCTCTTGGTGCCTATACAGGCCGCAGCCCTTGCAGGCGCCTACACGGCCGCAGGCCGATTATCAAGGGATTGGCGCCGGGCTATCCGTAGGTATCCCGCGGTCCGCGCCCGTTGACACTCCTGCCGCCCTTGCGCCAACTGGGCGCCGAAGGGCCCAGAACCTGGATGCTGGTGACCACGCCGTCTCCCAGTTCCACCCTGAATTTCTCCAGCAGGCTGGCACTGAGGAGCCGCAGCTGGGTGGCCCAGGCGGTCGAATCACACCTCACGTGCAGGGTGGTATCGGTAAAACTTTCCGGAGTGCAATGCGCTGAAATTTCCGGACCCACGAGAGTGGCCCATTCCGCCATGACGGAACCGACAGCCACTGGCGATGTCCAGCCCCGCTCGGCCACCAGCCGCCCCACCACCTTGCCGAGCCCCAACGGATCGCGGCCCGTGGCATGGAACTGGCTGAACCCGCGGGTGTCCCGGATGCTGCCCCTGGACTTTTGTTGTCCGGGCCGCTGTGCCTTGCGGCGAATCTCGCCGCGGGCTGCGGCGGCCTCGCGCATCCGGTTGAGCGCGGCCTGCGGAGCATCGATCTGGTCGGGATCACGTCCGGGCTGCAGCCCGCCGGCGTCACTCTCCCTGCTCATCAATGCCTCCCGGGACGACTTTCACCCGCCGTCCGGACAGTTCCTCCGGGATATCGGCGTCGACGGCGGCGGTCACCAGGACCTGTTCCGCGCCGGAAACTATAGCGGCCAGTTTACGCCGCCGATGGACGTCCAGCTCGGCAAAAACGTCGTCAAGGATCAGGATGGGAGCGGAGCCGCCGGTACGGGCATCGTCAAGCATGACGTAGTAGGACGCCAGCCGCAGGGACAGGCACATCGACCAGGTTTCACCATGGGATGCATAGCCCTTGGCGGGTGCCTGCCCCAGCACAAGTTCAAGATCGTCCCGGTGCGGACCCACCAGCGAGATGCCTCGCTCAAGCTCCTTCTTCCGTGATTCGCCGAACGCGCGGATATAGCGCTGGGTCAGCTCCTCAATGCTGAGGCCGCGCAGGTCTTCGGCAGCTGCCGTGTCCCCCGGCCCAGGCCGGCCTGTGGCACCCAACGATGCGCCGTCGTCGTCCATCTGGTTCTGCAGCGTGGACCTGTAGATCGCGTCAGCCGGCTTGGACGCGTCGGTCAGCTCCGCATAGGCGCGCGAAAGGTGGGGCCGGAGAAGTTCCACCAGTTCCAGCCGTGCGTGCAGGAGTTCGGCCCCGGCCTTTGCCATGTGCTGGTCCCACACATCAAGGGTGGCCTCGTGGGCGGCGGTGACCCGCCCGGCGCGGGCCGATTTCAGCAGGGCGTTGCGCTGTTTCAGCACGCGGTCGTAGTCGCTGCGGGTTGCGGCATGGTGCGGGACCAGGCTGGCGAGCAGTTCGTCCAGGAACCTGCGTCGATTGGACGGATCTCCTTTGACCAAGGCCAGGTCTTCCGGCGCAAACAGCACTGTCTGGCAGATGCCCAGCAGGTCCCGCGCCCGGACCGGGTTGCTGCGGTTGATGCGGCCGCGGTTGGCCCTGCCGGCATTGATTTCCAGCTCGAGCACGGTGGTCTGGCCGTTGCGCACCAGCCTGGCCCGGACCAGGGCGCGTTCGGTGCCGAACCGCAGGAGCGGGCCATCCGAACTGACCCGGTGGGAGCTGAGCGTGGCCAGGTAGCCGATAGCCTCCATCAGGTTGGTTTTGCCGATGCCGTTGTAACCCACCAGCACCGTGACGCCGGGGCTGAGGGCAAGGTCCACCTGGGCGTAGCTGCGGAAATCGGTCAGGGAGAGGTGTTCCAGATACACGCGGGTTTCGACAATTCTGGGGACAGCGGCCGTCCCCGGTGGGTGCTACTTGGCGGGACGGGTAGCGTGCCCGCCGAACTGGTGCCGGAGTGCGGACACCATCTTCATGGCAGGTGAGCTGTCCTCGCGGGACTCAAAACGGGCGAAGAGCGCTGCCGTGATCGCGGGAGCCGGGATGGCGTTGGCGATGGCTTCCTCAACGGTCCAACGGCCTTCGCCGGAGTCCTCCACGTAGTCATCGATGTTCTGCAGGCCGGGGTCCTCTTCCAAGGCCTTGACCAGCAGGTCGAGCAGCCACGACCGGACCACAGTACCTTTTTGCCACGCGCGGAAAGTGCCGGGGAGGTCGCTGATGATGTCCTTCGAAGCGAGCAGCTGGTATCCCTCGGCGTATGCCTGCATCAGGCCGTACTCGATGCCGTTGTGAACCATCTTGGCGTAATGGCCCGCGCCGACGCCGCCCACATGGACGAAGCTGTCCGCACGGTCGCCTTCCGGACGCAGGGCATCGAAGACCGGCAGGGCCAGTTCCACATCCGCAGCGTCGCCGCCGGCCATCAGGCCATAGCCGTTCTGCAGGCCCCAGACGCCGCCGGAAACACCGCAATCCACGAAACGGATTCCCTTTCCGCCGAGGAGTTCACCATGTTTCTGGTCTTCGGTGAAGCGCGAATTTCCGCCGTCAATCACCAGGTCGCCCTGGTCCAGCTTGTCCGCGAGTTCGGTGATGACTGCATCCGTGACTGCGCCGGCGGGAACCATCACCCAGATCAGCCGCGGTGCCGGTACGACGGCCAGGAGCTCATCGACGGTAGCCACGTCGGTCACATCGGGGGTCCGGTCGTAACCCGTGACCTCGATGCCGCCATTACGCAGCCGCTCACGCATGTTGAATCCCATTTTGCCAAGGCCGATCAGTCCAATGTGCATGGTGGAACTCTTTTCTGGGCTAGTGGGTGGTGGGAGCCGATGGGGACTAGTTGGGGAGACGAACCGGCATCACCAGGTACCGGTAATCATCCTGGTCCTCGCCGTCGGCGTCAGCCTGGGCGGTGATCATGGCCGGCTTGGGGGCTGACGTGAATGAGAACCGCACGAATTTGGTTTCAATCACGCTGAGGCCTTCCACCAGGTAGTGGGGATTGAACGCCACCGTGATGTCGTCTCCGGAGAGCTGCGCTTCAAGTTCTTCGGATGCCTGGGCGTCTTCGCCGGTACCGGCATCCAGGTTCAGCAGCCCGGCAGTGAACGCCAAGCGGACCGGGGTGTTTCGTTCAGCCACCAGCGAGACGCGGCGGACGGCTTCCACCAGTTCCTGGGTCTGGACAGTGGCGTGGATGGGCGTTGATTCCGGGAAAAGCGATCGGATCTTCGGGTAATCGCCATCCACCAGCAGGGACGTGGTGGTACGTCCACCGCTTTCGAAGCCAATCAGGCGGGTGTCGTCATCGGACAGTGCCAGGCTGATGTCGCCGCTGTTGCCCAGTGTTTTGGCCACTTCGTTGAGGGTTTTGGCCTTGACCAGTGCACTGGTGGAGACGCCGGGAGTGACGGGCTTCCACGGTACCTCGCGCATCGCCAGGCGGTAGCGGTCGGTAGCCAGCAGCGTGATGAGGTCGTCTTCGATTTCCATGCGAACCCCGGTGAGGATAGGCAGGGTGTCATCCTTGCTGGCGGCAATGATCACCTGGGAAACGGCCTGTGCAAATGCATCACCGGGAACGGTGCCGCTGATGGCGGGAAGCGCGGGAAGCGGCGGGTATTCAGCCTCGGGCATGGTGGCGAGGTGGAAGCTGCTGCGGCGGCAGGTGAGGGTGACTTTGTTGCCGTCGGTTTCGACGTCAACAGGCGCTGAAGGCAGGCTTCGGCAGATATCCGCAAGAAGGCGGCCCGACACCAGGATGGTGCCTTCGTCACGGATGTCGGCAGCGATCTCAAGGCGCGCCGACGTTTCGTAATCGAAGCTTGAAAGGCTGACGGTTCCGGATTCTGCCTTGAGGAGCAGGCCGGAGAGGACTGGCACTGGCGGCCGCGGAGACAACGAGCGGGCTGTCCAGGTAACGGCTTCTGCCAGGACGTCCCGATCGACTCTGAACTTCACGGAGGGATGCCGCCTTTCATTGCTGCTGCCAAGTAGGCCGGAACCTCCGCAAGGGTGATTCCGGAAAATGATGCACCCGATTCCGGCAGGTGCATGGTCCACGCTGAACGGAAACCACACAAAAACCCGGGGATGGGAGCGCTGCTGACAGCTTAGCCGGAAGATCTGGGATTAACCCATCCCCCAAAACCTCCCCGGCCCCTTCAGGGGGCCTGATGGTCCCCGCACGGCACGAGGGGAAGGATCTTGTTGTTTGAGGGATTTTCAATTTTTTGGGATTCGTAGTGTTAATAACTGCTGTGGAAACTGTGGATAACCCCGTCTCGCGGCGGAGATCCGCGGTTAAGCCCTGTTCACGGACTGTGAGTTAACTGGGTTTTAAACAGGGTGTGGATGGGGACAACCCAGAAGCCGGTTTTTAACGATCCACAGGCACCTTAAGGGTTTTAAGCCCATTAAGCGCGCTTGTCCCCTTAACTATCCACAGGCTTATCCACATGCACCTGTTAATAAGGTATAGATGCGGGGATCAGGAGTCGCGCTGCTGCTGCTTGATGCGGTTGGTCAGCTCCGTGACCTGGTTGTAGATCACACGCCGCTCGGCCATCAGCTCACGGATCTTCCGGTCAGCATGGATGACTGTGGTGTGATCGCGGCCGCCGAGCTCCTGGCCGATCTTGGGGAGGGACATGTCCGTCAATTCGCGGCAGAGGTACATGGCGATCTGCCGGGCGGTGACCAGTGTCCGGGTCCGGGACTTGCTGCAGAGCTCTTCCATGCTGAGTTTGAAGTAGTCAGCGGTCTGCTGCAGGATCTGGCCGGATGTGATTTCCTGGGCGCCGTCGTCGGTGATGAGGTCCTTCAGGACCATTTCGGCGAGGGCGACATCCACGGGCTGCCGGTTCAGGCTGGCGAATGCGGTGACGCGGATGAGCGCGCCCTCAAGTTCGCGGATGTTGCTCGAGATCTTGGATGCGATGTACTCCAGCGCGTCGTCCGGCGCGGACAGTCCCTCGCTGAGGGCCTTCTTGCGGAGGATGGCGATGCGGGTTTCCAGTTCAGGGGGCTGGATGTCCGTCAGCAGGCCCCATTCGAAGCGCGACTTCATCCGGTCCTCGAAACCGGCAAGCAGCTTGGGCGGCTGATCGGAAGTGATCACCACTTGCTTGTTGTTGTTGTGCAGCGAGTTGAAGGTGTGGAAGAACTCCTCCAGCGTCCGGTCCTTGCCGGCAAGGAACTGGATGTCGTCAATGAGCAGGACGTCGACGTTCCGGTATGTGGTCTTGAAGCTGGCGCCCTCGTCGTCCCGGATCGAGTTGATGAAGTCGTTGGTGAACTCCTCGGAATTCACATAGCGAACCCGGATGCCGCTGTAGAGCCGGCGGGCATAGTGCCCGATCGCGTGCAGAAGGTGCGTCTTGCCCAGGCCGGAGTCGCCATAAATGAACAGCGGGTTGTAGGCCTTGGCAGGTGCTTCGGCGACGGCGACGGCAGCAGCGTGGGCGAAACGGTTGGATGAACCGATCACGAACGTGTCGAAGACATATTTGGGGTTGAGCCTGCCAAATTCGTGGGAGGTGCTCGGCAGCATGGGCTGCGGCTTCTGCTCGATCAGCTGGTCCTGCGAATAGGCAGGCTCAACCACGGGTTCAGGCTCTTTGTGGATGGGGACCAGATCGGTGTCGACGTCGATGGCGCACCTGATGTCCTCAGAGAAGACGTTGTGCAGGGCGTCGTCCAGGGCATCCTTGACCTGCG
This sequence comes from Pseudarthrobacter sp. 1G09, assembly GCF_050038305.1. Lineage (NCBI taxonomy): Bacteria > Bacillati > Actinomycetota > Actinomycetes > Micrococcales > Micrococcaceae > Pseudarthrobacter > Pseudarthrobacter sp. 1G09. The sequence continues at coordinate 216,177 of NZ_CP188306.1, read as the reverse complement.
TCTGCAACACCTCGCGGGTGAGTTCGTTGGGAACGGCCACCAGGAGGGTGGATCCGATCAGGCCCTGGGCCTGGGCGAGGATGACAAAGCCACGCTGGCGCGGTGTTACCCGGTGGTCTTTCTCCAGCAGGCTGATGACCCGCCGCCAGGAACTTCCGACAGTATTGGCGTGGTTGGCTTCGTCTACTGTCATCAATCGGTTCCCTCAAAACTTGCTTTGCCCTGCATTACCTGCAGCCCCGGACCCGGAACCAAGATGATGGCCCAGCTTCATCCACAGGGTTATGCACAGCCCGTGGATAATCGGCTACTGAGCCACTCTAGGGGATGAAAAGCCTAGAAGATAGCTGGGAAACTGCTTGTGGATAATTACACCGTTGTGGTTCGCTTTTGGCGCCTGTGAGCCACTTCATCCACAGGCGGTGAAGGGTAGTTAGACACAGCTGGGGATAGTGGAGGGGACCCCGCCCGGTTTGACTGCAGGGTCTAAATTGCCCTAACGTTGTGAAGTCCTTTGTGTCCGCTTTTTGGCCCCGACTGATTCTCCCAAGCGCACTGCGCCTGGGCAGCAGGGGGAAGCGTGCATATACAAAACTTAGCGTCGGCCAGTTCTTCCCCATTTTGATCGGGTGGACGCACCTTTGATCCACTGGAGTAACTAACGTGAGCAAGCGGACTTTTCAGCCGAATAACCGCCGTCGAGCCAAGAAGCACGGCTTCCGCCTTCGTATGCGTACCCGTGCCGGCCGCGCCATCCTGGCAGCCCGCCGTGGCAAGGGCCGCACCGAGCTGTCGGCTTAAATAACTGACTTGTCGGTAGATACCTTCCTTGCGAGTTTAAGGTGCTGGCCACCCGCAACCGCCTGAGGACTTCCACCGACTTTTCAACAACCGTACGTTCCGGTGTCCGCAATGGACGCCGGAACGTAGTGTTATATGCGGCAGCCATCGCTGCCGACGAACCCAGCCGGATCGGGTTCATCGTTTCCAAGAGTGTCGGGAACGCTGTGGTCAGGAACCTCGTTAAGAGGAGACTACGGGAAGCAGGTGCTGCGTCGCTGCGCGAACACGGCACCGGCCTCGCCATAGTGGTCAGGGCGCTGCCTGCGTCCGCTTCCGCCAGCTGGGACCAGCTGCTGGAGGACTATAACGCTGCACTTGAGTCGACGCTGAACCGACTGGCCGGCCGCCCCCAAAGGGCTGCTGCCAAGGGTTCGTCTGGTACAACACAGAAGGGGACACCGCGTGCCTAACGCCACCGCCGTCGTCGCCCATCTTCATCCTGTTCCCGCCGCCGTCCTGCTGTTTCTCTGGAACGCGCCCCGGAACATCCTCATTCTCCTGCTGAAGGCCTACCGCAAGGTGATTTCACCCTTGTACGGCCAGGTCTGCCGGTTTTTTCCTTCATGCTCGGCTTACGCCCTTGAAGCTGTCACCGTCCATGGCGCTGTTAAAGGAACCTGGCTGGCCGTCCGCCGCCTGGGCCGCTGCCACCCATGGAACGCCGGCGGAGTGGACCACGTCCCCGCCGGCAAGCGGGAATGGCCTGAAAACCAGACCCCCACAATTGTTGTGCTGAACAACCCGGACAGGTACCTGGTTGCTCGGACTAATGAAGAAGGCCGCAGTGCGGCCTGACGAATAGGGATAAGTATGGACTTCTTTGGAACAATCATGGCCCCGTTCAAGTGGCTGGTTTCCATCATCATGATTGGATTCCACGATGGGCTGAGCACCATCGGGATGCCAGCGGCAAACGGCTGGACCTGGACACTGTCCATCATTGGGCTGGTGCTGGTGATCCGTGCCGCCCTGATCCCGGTGTTCGTCAAGCAGATCAAGGCACAGCGCGGCATGCAGCTCCTGCAGCCTGACCTGAAGAAGCTGCAGGACAAGTACAAGGGCAAGACCGATCAGCTCTCCCGCCAGGCCATGGCCCAGGAGCAGATGGCCATGTACAAGAAGCACGGGACCAACCCGTTCTCGGCCTGCCTTCCCATGCTGATCCAGATGCCCTTCTTCTTTGCACTCTTCCAGGTGCTGTCGGGAATCTCCCAGGCCAAGGACCAGGGCAACGGCATTGGCGCCATGAGCCACGAGCAGGTTGTCGAGTTTGATGCGTCGAGCATTTTTGGAGCTCCGCTGTCGGCCTCCTTGCTGCACGGCGGCGGTGGCGGTAACCAGACTGCCGTCTGGATCCTCTCCATCGTGATGATCCTCGCCATGACGGCGTCGCAGTTCATCACCCAGAAGCAGATCATGGCCAAGAACATGTCTGAAGAGGCGATGGCCAGCCCGTTCATGCGCCAGCAGAAGATGATGCTCTACATCCTGCCCATCGTCTTTGGTGTGGGTGGCATCAACTTCCCTATTGGTGTCCTGATCTACTGGACCACCACCAACCTTTGGACCATGGGGCAGCAGTTCTTCGTCATCCGCCGGATGCCCACGCCGGGTTCCCCTGCTGCCAAGGCCCTTGCTGAACGTCGGGCCGCTAAAGGCCTGCCCGCGCTGTCTATCCTGACCGGAAAGAAGGACGCCGCCGCCGCCGAGGCTGAGGCCGAAGCCGCGGCCGCGATCGCCGAAGCCAAGGGACAGCGCGTACAGCCACAACGTAAGAACAGGAAGAAGAAGTAGATGTCAGCCGAGAGCACCGAACACGCCCTTTCCGAAGACGTGGTCGAGGACCGCGATGAGTCCGGCACTGCGGACGCTTCGTCCGTAAAACCTTCTGCTGCCAGCAGGCTGGAAGAAGAGGGCGACATCGCGGCTGACTACCTCGAGGAACTGCTGGACATCGCTGATATCGATGGCGATATCGACATCGAGGTCCGCAACGGCCGCACGTACATCTCCATCGTCGCCGAAGAGGAGACCGAAGGACTGGAGAGCCTGGTGGGTGAGGACGGTGAAGTCCTCGAGGCCCTGCAGGAACTGACGCGTCTTGCAGTCCTGTCTGCCACTGAAAGCCGCTCGCGCCTGGTGCTGGACATCAACGGTTACCGGCAGGAACGTACCGGCCACCTGCAGACGATTGCCGAAGACGCTGCTGCTTCGGTTAAGGAGACCGGCAAGCCCGTCGCCCTCGAGCCCATGAGTGCCTACGAGCGCAAGATTGTCCACGACGCCGTTGCCGACCTGGGACTCGTGAGCGAGTCCGAAGGCGAAGGCAACGGCCGCCATATCGTTGTATCCGCTGACTAGAGAATTGCTGCCGCTTACCATGGTTGACATCACGGCTGCCGAACTTCGGGCTGCTGAGAAGATTTTCGGCGATCGGCTGGATCTGGCAAAGCGCTACGTTGAGCACTTGGCAACCTCCGGAACTGAACGGGGCCTCATTGGTCCTCGTGAGATCCCACGCCTCTGGAGCCGCCACGTCCTCAACTGTGCCGTCATCGAAAGCGAGATTCCGCAGGGAAGCCACGTGGCGGACGTTGGAAGCGGTGCCGGGCTTCCGGGGCTGTGCCTGGCGATAGCCCGTTCGGATCTTGAACTGACCCTCATCGAACCCTTGGAACGCCGGGTAATTTGGCTCCAGGAAGTGATTGACGACCTCGGGCTGGACAACGTCACGGTCATGCGTAGCCGCGCGGAGCTTGCCGTGGGTCATGTCGAAGCCGACGTCGTGACCGCCCGGGCCGTATCTGCCCTGACAAACCTTGCGGGACTGACTATCCCCCTGCTTGCCGGCAAGGGGGAAGTGATCGCCATCAAGGGCCGCAGTGCCGGTGAAGAGATCGAAAAAGCCGCCAAAGCCATCCGGAAACTGGGCGGCGTTGAGACATCAGTACTCACCGTGGGTGACAACCTCCTGGAGGAGCCCACCACGGTGGTACGCATCGTTGTAAACAAGCCCCAAAAGAAGTCCTAGTAAGGGCCCGGTGACCTCGGTCTGCCGGGTGCAGCAGTTAGGCTAGACAACGGCAGCAAAATTGGCTGAACGAGAGTGAGTGTGCCCCAGTGACAAGTAGTGAAGCCTCCACACAACGGATACCACCGTTTGTGACGCTGGGGTCAGCACGTTCTGTCTCTGGTCCGGTCAGTATTCCTGGACGAGGCGGAAAACACCCGAAACCGGTTGCAAGCAACTCTTCATCAGTACTTGTTTCACGTGAAACAACCGCTGCGGGTCGATCGAACGTTATCGATGCCATTGACGATTCCAGCCCCATTGCCCGCGAGCTCGCCCACGAGACCAAGCGCCGCGAAAAGCTGATGGGCCGCCGCCTTCCGCGACCCGAAAAGACCCGGATCTTCACTGTGTCGAACCAAAAGGGCGGTGTTGGCAAGACCACCACCACGGTGAATATCGCTGCCGCGCTGGCAGCTGCCGGGCTGAACGTGCTGGTCATAGACATCGACCCGCAGGGCAACGCTTCCACAGCCCTTGGCATCGAACACCACGCCGACGTGGACAGCATCTACGACGTCCTCATCAATGACGTGGCGCTGGCAGATGTAGTGGCGCAGTGCCCCGACATGGACAAGCTCATCTGCGCTCCTGCCACCATCCACCTCGCCGGGGCGGAAATCGAACTTGTGTCCCTCGTGGCGCGCGAACAGCGGCTGCGCCGGGCCATCGATGTCTACGCCAAGACCCGGGAAAAGAATGGTGAGGAACGGCTCGACTACATCTTCATCGACTGCCCGCCCAGCCTGGGCCTCCTGACGGTCAACGCGTTTTGCGCGGCCAATGAGGTCCTCATTCCCATCCAGTGCGAGTACTACGCGCTGGAAGGACTGAGCCAGCTGCTCAAGAACATTGAAATGATCCAGAAGCACCTGAACGCCGACCTGGTGGTATCCACCATTCTGCTCACCATGTATGACGGCCGTACTAACCTGGCCGCCCAGGTTGCGGCGGAGGTCCGGACGCATTTCCCTGAGCAGGTGCTCTCCGCAGTGGTCCCCCGCTCTGTACGCATCTCCGAAGCGCCAAGCTACCAGCAGACTGTCATGACGTATGACCCTTCCTCCAGCGGTGCCCTGTCGTACCTGGAAGCCGCTGCTGAAATAGCAGAACGCTAAAATCTTCAATACTGCATCGACCGGAGTCGGGACTACGCCCGGCTCTACCACTGGAGGGATTTACCCATGAGCGAGAAGCGACGGGGCCTTGGCCGCGGTCTTGGCGCGCTGATTCCTAGTTCGGGCGCGTCCAACGGTCAGGGCAACGGTGCCGCTGCGTCGCGTCCGGTGGATCTCTTCTTCCCGGAAGGTCGTAAAAAATCAGAGCCCGTTGAAACAGAAGGCACGGGCAAGCCGGACGCTCCGTCAGTTGCAGCCCCACGTGAATCCGCGCCGGCGACGAAGAAGGCAGCACCCGCGAAGGTTCCAGCGCCGAAAAAGCCTTCCGGTGCTGCGCGGGCCACAGGCAGCACCGCAAAGAAGTCCACAGACGCCGTTGATGTTCCTGCGGTCGCAGATGCCACATCAGCCGCTGCAGACATGGTCCAGGCCAAGCCGACGCCGGTCCCGCCGGCTGCGACTCCCGCCTCCGATCAAGATCCCTCTTCTCCCTCAACGGACAGTTCCCCGTCCGGCGAGGTGGCTGATGTCCGAGCCTCTGACAACGGGGTTGACTTGGTGGAGGTCCCGGGTGCCCACTTCGCCGAGATTTCTGTTGCGGACATCCATCCCAACCGGAAGCAGCCGCGGTCAGTCTTCGACGAAGACGACATGGCGGAGCTTGTTCACTCTGTTCGTGAAATAGGCGTCCTCCAGCCAATTGTTGTCCGCAAATCAACTGAAGACGGTATTGAACCGTATGAGCTGGTCATGGGCGAACGCCGGTGGCGGGCAGTGCAGGCAGCCGGCCTGGATACCATCCCGGCAATCGTCCGTGAAACGACTGACGATGACCTTCTGCGTGATGCCCTGCTGGAGAACCTGCACCGTAGCCAACTGAACCCGCTCGAAGAGGCAGCCGCGTACCAGCAGTTGCTGGAGGACTTCGGGACAACGCATGAGCAGCTGGCTGACAAGATCGGCCGTTCCCGACCACAGGTATCCAACACCCTGCGCCTGCTGAAGCTCCCCCCGCTTGTACAGCGCCGGGTAGCGGCGGGTGTCCTCTCGGCCGGCCACGCGCGTGCACTGCTGGCCCTGCCAGACGCTGCTGCGATGGAGCGCCTGGCCCAGAAGATCGTCGCTGAGGGAATGTCCGTGCGGGCCACGGAAGAGGCTGTCACCCTTTACCAGGACCCGGCCACCCCGGCCAAGAACAATGTCCCCCGCCCCGGTGCACGGCACGAACGCCTTGATTACCTCGCATCTTCTCTCTCCGACCGATTGGATACCAACGTCAAGATCTCCTTGGGCGTCCGCAAGGGTAAGGTCAGTATTGAATTTGCCAGTGTTGAGGACTTGAACCGCATCATGGACGTTCTGGCTCCAGATTCGGCTAACTAGCAGTAGCGAACATCGGAGGCTCGGTTCTTTTGAACCGGGCCTCCTGTCATGTCTAACCGTAATTACCGAGAGAGATGCGCTCGGGCTGTAATTCCTGAACCCGAATCGTTCCAGCGCACGTGCAGGGTGTTTGCGCGGACGAATCTGTCACCTTCCGAGTGGACGCGGTGGAGCAGTTTGAAGTGGACAGCCGAGGTACACGTAGCATGTCTCAGTTCGACGAGTTTGGTGCCGGTGGTTGCTGATCCTTTTGGGACGCGAGCGTTTCACGTGAAACTCCGCCATTGTCCGCAACCGCTGTGCGGCCACTCTGTGGGTAGTTAGCGGCCTTACCTTGACTGCCGGGCGCGTTCTGCGACCTACGGCAGGTGCCGGTCGGGAATTTTGTATGTACTCGGCGAATATGGGCGACCTGGCCCCTCGAGGTCCTTGTGCCACAGACTTGCCTTGTCGATAGGCCCTGCTATGCGGGTTGCCGGAAGATGCAGCGTGTTGTCTTGCGGCCGGTAGAGAAAGGTATTCACCAGTACTGCATGCATCCGTACTGTTTGCGCAGGCTGGTCGCAAACAGTCCTCGCAAATGGCCTGGATGGGCAGGCGGATACTCCAGCTTCTCAGCCCCACGTAGCTGCTCACAGATCCTAATGCCGCTACCATTCTGGAAGCGATAGCGTTTTGATGGGTCTTCGAGCGTTTCAGGAACTCGCCTCAATCGGTCAAATGCCGGAGATTCGAGGAGGACTAGTTCCCTAAGCCATCTACTTGCGAATGTGTTGGCGGTTGCCAGATTGAACAAGTTCGTAGCTCTGCTTCTGCATCCCAAGTTGTTTCACGTGGAACATCTCCACTTGGACAGCCCACCCATCGAAGTGCTCAAAGGCAACAGGTGGGGCCGGGCTCCCTCTCGGGGCCCTCATCGACAAGGTACAAATATGGGAGCTGCTCTTGTCACAATGTTTCACGTGAAGCGGAGAGCCTTGAGGACCAAGTTCCGTCCATCGTAGTGAGACGATGGGGATGCGGGGGGCAAGACGCCTGTGTAACGTTGCTTCCACCACTTCGCTGGCAAAGCAAACGCCAGAAGTCATGGCTATGTTTCACGTGAAACGCGGCGTCGATGGGGACGATGCGAATCATCGTGAGTGACCCTGGCAGGGCACGTCCTAACAGCAGCACCATCCTTCCCATCACGTTGCCATGGTGCCTGATACCTTGCCATGTTTCACGTGAAACGATAACCCCAGACTCGCGTCCGTCCCATAGCTCGTAGCTGGTCCTGGAGTGCAAACCGCGGCGCTGAGTGGCCTCCCAACGTAGCGGACCGTCACGCCCATCGGAGTATTGCCTCAGCGGACCTGGCTAATCAGTGGCCATAGGGGCCTCGTAGCGCTTCGTATCCGGCGGCGCTTGGTAGCAGCACCGACCAGCCGTCGGCAGTCACCAGGCACCAGGGCCAGGCCACATCGTGACAGCCCCATAGGTGACGGGCTCCCCTGGGAAGCTTTGGGACCCCAAGCTTGCCTCAGCGAACTCCACGGCACACCTCACCCCTTCGTGAGTGAGGAGTGCCGTACAACACGCTATGCAGCGTGCCTCTAAGTGTGCTCCACCAGCCACTCGATGACTGATGACTGACGCCGAGGCCCTACTGCGGTACAGCCAAACAGGACCCGCCTGCAATAGAGGGGCGGGCTGCCAATGGTGGACGGCTCAATAGAGACAGACAAAACGCCGCCTAAGAGGGCATCGCAGTCTAAGCCAAAGTGCGTCCAGGCTGCTCAGTCAATAGTCACTCTGACTTCGGCTGGGTTTGGCGTTCCGCTCCCCTGCATCACAATGCGTTTAACAAGCCGCATGCTCCGGACTGTTTACGGCATGCTTCCAGACGTGCATCTCAAGAGTGTGTGCACCTTCCGAACGGTTGTGCCAGGCTGCTGCGGCTTCATTGAAGAACTAGAACGTGCTTGTGATCAACGCCGGGATCGTGCACATTCCATTTAGGCAACCTGTCTGCTGGCGCTGGATCCTCGGCGAAGCCGTCACGCATCCGACGGTTCGACATCTTGTACTTCGCTCCTCAGCGGGGATATCCGTCTGATGCCAGGGTCATGCAGTGGCTGAACGCTGAATCGGGCAGGGATAATGAGTCGCTATCGCGCGGTAGGCAGAAGTGGATAAACCTGTGGATAACAATGTGGATAGACCTGTGGACAATGTCAGGCTCGGGCGCCGCGCACGCTCACATGCCGAGGAGGGGCGGGCCGCTGCTCACGAGTAGCCCGCGTCCAGTGTTGGGCTGTTTCACGTGAAACTGGATACAGACCTGAAGGCGCATCAGAAGACCAAAGTAAGAGCGCGTCTATGTGCGGAAAATGGCATGAATGTGGATGATTCAGCGTGCATTGCGCTGGATTGCCCTGAGCAGACCGGCAGCTTGTCGGCCACTCAAAGTGTTCTGTGGAGCGCACCGTGCCCAATGATTCGGCAGTTGCCATTTCCGGACATCGGGGAAGCCGCCATGGCACTTTGAAGCGGCTGTGGATAACTCTGTGGATGGAGAAGGCGGACACTGTGGATAAGGTTGTGGGAAAGAGCACACACCAGGGCACACCTACCGGCCCCACTGCAGCTGCCGCGGCTCACCCGAGCCGAGGTCGCGGGCTACGCACAGTCGTCATGGTGACGGCTACAGTCCCTTGCGAGGGTGCTGGTTGGCTGCCCATGTATCAGTCTCTTAGCAGTCGTTAGGGGCCTCTATGGTTCGCCCGGTATGCTGCTGTGCGCGTTCCCCGGCTCAATGGAGTGTGTCGAGGACATTGCATGCCAAGTGGGCTACGGCCTTTACACCGGTCTCCAGCGTGCCAGCTCTCCGGGTAGAGGCGGCAGGGCGTGCTCAGGTGAACTGGTGTTCACCAGACAATGTGAACCTTCGGAGCCGCGGCGAACAGCCCTACTGTATGGGAGTCCCGGCCTCGGATTTGGAGAGCCGCACTGGATCCGGCTAGTGATGTCGACGCTGGCTCAGCCTGGGTTGCTTCCCTGGACTGCATCACCCTCCATTGGATCCTCGTTCGGCGGCGTTCCTCATGTGGCAGTATCCTGGCTGGCGGGCGTGGGAAGCCTGCTGAGGCGTTCCCGGGAACATTCATAGGGAGCGCGTGTCTACACAATACGGCGATTACAGTCGCGCTTCCCCGTGTTCCGGCGACTGGCTCATAGCGGGTTGGAGGAAAGTAGGGATCGCTAGGTTACGGAGTCTTGTGCGGCGGATTGGGTGCATGCGTTTGTTAGCGTCCGTCCAGCCCGACCGTGGCTGGCCGGGAAGTTATGTTTCACGTGAAACTTGCACGTCGCCGGAGCAGAATACTTTGCATAGGGTCGATCGGGTGCTGCTTCCGTTTCACGTGAAACATCTGATTACCGCATCTGCACGTTCGATGTGACTGTTATGGCTGTCGACCGACTCATTGGCCGGACGAAGCCACCATATAGGTATGGGTACTGCAAGTTCTCTTCTAATATCAGCAATCCCAAAACTAACGATTCACTGGGCCATCTCGTCATCGTGGGCGACTTAAGGCCATAGAAGGCGCACGTGCGGCTGTGCGATTCGGGAATGCGTTTCACGTGAAACGTACCTCGTTGGATGACCTTTTCTGGGCCTAGGGTGCCTTTCCCATTACTCACGACGACCCGTGGGCGGGACGACGAGTACGAGCGCTGCGGCAATGTCTGTTGGCCGGCAACCCGAGACCTGGATTTCAGTTTTGCGAGGCTGGCTGACTATCGGAGGTTTAGCGGTTGGATTTGCCGATTGTGACGCCACTCCTGCCCTGGAGATGGTGGGGAAGTAGTTTCCGTTGCGTCATCGCCAAGCCTAGCCGGACTCATGATCGGCACTGGAAGTGGCCATGGATCGGCATTGTTGCGAGCTGCTACCTGATCGGAGGCCTCCAGATGTACGTCCTTTGAGCAGATGGCCGTAGTCACCTCCGCTCGTTCCGCCGACACAGTCGGCGCCAGGCTGCGATGTCGCTGGTAGGCGTAGCCTCCTCGCCAGCAGATGCAGACGCCGTACGGCCCCCGTGGGCTCGGACAGATCTCATCTGCAGGCAAGGGGTTGTCGTTCTGAGCCTCAACTCGGGGCGCTGCTCAGTCCGCGGCACGAGAAGCCGCGGCGCAGCACTCTCCATCGCTGGTGTCCATCAGAGGAGGCCGATTGCCAGGTAGCTGGGGAGCTGGCCGGCCAAAGCACCATCCGCAGGTCCCACGAAGGCTGTGCTCCGCGAGTGGAACTCCAACTGGTGAGGTAATGAAAGCCTCAGGGTTAGAAGCCAGAGAGAGTGAATCCGGGTTCGACTTCGTGTTGAAAGAGAAGGCTCCATGTTCATTCAAGACCTACGCAGATGTTTCACGTGAAACTGGACGCCAGTTTTTAATGTTCCACCCCAATGCGAGGGTGGTTGTGTGCTGGCGCAGTTTTCATACGACAATGTCCACCACAACTCCAGGCACCCGCCGTCGCGGCGATGAGCCCAGTGCTCCGACAAAAGCTTGTGAAACGGCAGTCATAGATTCTGGTGGTGCTATTTGGGCATTTGCACCACAACAGCGGTGCCTTGATTCTAGAAATCAAGGATCTCGCTGTCTGCCATCCGTGACCCAGGTAGTCCCCCTGAGGAGTCCCATCAGACAGGGCGCAGGTTCGGTGATGTTTCACGTGAAACGCCACTACTCGGACGCGACTTCCGAGGCCGAAGCCGAGGTTCACCCACAAGGTCAACTACTCGATGTTGCGCTTCACCTTTGCCGGCAGCCGCTGAAGCCGAAATAGGATGAACGAGCAAAAAGAGAGTGGCCACCGCCTAAGGGCGATGGCCACTCGAAAAGGTATCAACTCCCATTGCAGGGAGGAAACTGCCTAAGAAAGAACGTCAGCAAATTCCTTCTCAAAGAACTGCTTCGGCTTTGCACCGATGACCGTGCTCTTCACTTCGCCGCCCTGGAAGAGGTAAACGGCGGGGATGGAGGTGATGCCGTACTCGGCAGCGATGGCGGGGTTGTCATCCACGTTCACCTTAACGACGTCAACCTTCTCGCCGTATTCCACGGAGATCTCATCGAGGATGGGACCCAGCTTGCGGCAAGGACCGCACCATTCTGCCCAGAAGTCCACGATAACCGGCTTCTCCGAGGACAGTACGTCGGTGCCGAAACTTGCGTCAGTTACGTCTTTAGCGTTGCTCATAGCCACTCTTTCTTCTCGGTATGTTTTTCGTCAGTGCTAGGCGGGAAGTTCTGCCAGGTAGTGTTCAACGTCAATTGCGGCCACGCAGCCCGAACCGGAGGCGGTGATCGCCTGCCGGTAGGTGGGGTCCACGACATCGCCGGCTGCGAAGACGCCTGGGATGCTGGTCTTGGAGCTCCTCCCCTGGACGGCGATGGTGCCTTGCGGGGTGAGATCAAGGACGTCCTTAACCAGGTCGGTCCGGGGATCATTGCCGATGGCAACGAACACGCCCGTGACAGCGAGGTCAGTACCGCTGCCGTCTACGAGGTTCTTCAACTTCAGCGATGTTACCTTCGATTCGCCAATGACATCTTCCACGGTGCTGTTCCAGATGAACTTGATCTTGTCGTGGGCCAGGGCGCGGTCCGCCATGATCTTGGATGCCTTCAGGGAATCGCGGCGGTGCACCACGGTCACGGACTTGGCGAACTTCGTGAGGAAGAGAGCCTCTTCCATGGCAGAGTCGCCGCCACCAATGACGGCGATGTCCTGGTCCTTGAAAAAGAAACCGTCGCAGGTTGCACACCAGCTTACGCCGTGGCCTGACAGCCGCTTCTCGTTGGGCAGGCCGAGCTCGCGATAGGCGGAACCAGTCGAGAGGATGATGGACCGTGCCTTGAACGTCTCCCCCGTTGCGATGGTGACCGCCTTGACGGCTCCTTCGAGGTCCAGCGCGGTGACGTCCTCAAACTGGATCTCGGTGCCGAAGCGGGTGGCTTGCTTCTCGAAGTTTTCCATCAGGTCAGGACCCATGATGCCCTCGGGAAACCCTGGGTAGTTCTCCACGTCTGTGGTGTTCATGAGCTCGCCGCCGGCGGTCACCGAGCCTGCGAACAGCAGGGGCTTGAGGTTGGCGCGGGCAGTGTAGACGGCTGCCGTGTAACCCGCCGGGCCTGAGCCGACAATGATGACATCACGTACTTCGGACGCGGTGGTTTCTGCGATGGTCACTGAACGGTGAACCTCTTCCTTGTTCGACGCGCCTCCGTGTGGAGGCCGGCCACATGGCACAACTGCTTCTGGATGCTGAATATTCCGGCGTCCGGGCAGAGACGATCACAGACAGACGGAATGGAGCTATCTCAGCAGGACGCTCTTTCCAGATTACAGGGCATGCCCGGCCTGGGGCGCAGAGGTTACCGTGACCGGCTACTGAACCTTGATTTCGGCGAGGCGGAGACCGTAGCCGTACCGGGTCTTGGGTGCTGCGAGCTTGGGAAGCGCATTGATTGCGACAATGACGTACTGGGCCTTGACGGGTTCGGCCAGCGGCAGGTTCAGGTCACCGGAGGTGAAGCTGTTGGTTCCCACGGACTTGGCGCCGTCAAGCGATGGCCGGTCATTGGTGTAAACGGTGATGCTTCCGCCCGATCCCCCAAGCTGCGAGAGCGTGATGGAGGAAACGGTGGCTGCACTCTTCAGTTTGACCGCAAGCGTCACGCCGTCGGGAGCCAGTCCGCCCCAGTTCTCGGTGGCGAATTCCATATCCGACCAGTAGCTGGCGGCGTTGCCGTCATAAGCCTTGACCAGGTCGCCGTCGAAAGTGGCAGCGAAGTCGAAGTTACCCTGGCGGGTCACACTTTCAATCGCCGGCGGAACTGCCGGTGCGGCGGATGTAGGCGCCTGAGTGGGAGCTGCAGACGCCTCGGGGGCGCCAGTTGTAGCTGCGGGCGCGGGGCTTCCTGCCTGCGGCTGCGTGAAGAGGCTGCCCAGGTTTGTCACGGCAAAAATCAGTCCGGCGATGAGGACGACTGCCAGGAGCCCTCCAACGAGCCACCGCATGGACCGCGGTTCACGCCCTGCGTCGTCCTGGTCGTCGTCGTAATCATCGCGGTCATCGTCATTATCCCCGCGGCCGGCGAAGGACGCGCCAGCGGCGGCCGGTGCTGCTGCCCTGGCGAAGAGTGCGCCCTTCCTGTTGGACGGCGCGCGCTCCTCAACCGGCTCTTCCTCGTACTGGTAGTCGTAGTCGTCCCGGGTGTCCGCCTGCGCGTAGTCGTCGTCGGACCACAGTGAAACCTTCGGCCGCCCGGAGTCAGGGGCCCCGGCATGCCCGCTACCGCTGGTTTCGGGGGTGGAATGGCCGGCAGAAGGCTGCACGGGATGAGCAGCAGTGGCTTCGGGATCAGCCGGCGCGGAAGCCTGCGCACGGCCAGCAGCGCCGGTTCCACTGGCACCCGTGGCCACGCCGGCAGCACCTGCAGCAACGCCGGCACCGGCGGCAGCTGCAGCGCCGGAACCGCTGTTGCGGGCGGCGGCAGGTGCGGCATTCGGTGCCGCGGCGGGACGCACCGGAGGCTTGGGCGGCACAGCAGGAGCATCCCGGTAGGGATCCACTTGGCTGGGGTGCGTGTCCGAGTAATTGATGTAGCCGGCCTCGACGTTTTCTTCGTCGTCATACGGTTCCGGCTCGTACGAGCGGGCTTGGCCGAAGATCTCGCTGCCCAGCGTGTCGGTGAAGAACGGTTCCACGTAGGGCGGGTTGGAAGCCACCACGAGGTCCAGCAGGTCTGCGGCGGACGTGTGGTTGGTGATGAGGTACGTGGCGGCCTCGGTGACGCCAAGATCCAGCACCTGCACAGTGCCGGGACGTTCGCCCGTGGCTACTTCGCGTGCGCTCTGGGCCACCTGTTCGGTGTTCCGGGGTCCGGCAACCAGGATGCTGACCGGGCGGTTGAGGACCTGGTCCACACCATCCAGCACCAGATCGTGGTCATGAGAGGTCAATACCGTGGCTGTGACCTTGTAGCGGCCGCCCAGTACTGATCCGACATCGATCGGGTTGGACACGTGTTCCTCCTAGATTTTCCGGGATTTCCGGCATGGATGACCCTGCCGTCCGCGGACGGCAGGATGGCGGTCTCCCGGATACAACTTCCCCCTGTACCTCTCCGATCCTAGCCGATTGAGGGTGGGCGGCTGCGGAGAACGAAGCGCCGAAACAGCGTCAAAGTCACTTTTTCCGGGGGCGCCGGTGGCTGAAATAGGGGTTCTGGCCCGCCTTGCCCTGGAAAGTGCGGCGGCCCGGCAGCGGAATTTGCTCACGGAGCAATCCGCCGCGCGCGGTGCTGGACTGGTCCTCTCCCGGCAGGTAGCTGCCGTCGTCCGGTCCCGAGTCGCCGTCGTCGTAATGCGCGCTGGAGGTTTCCGGCTCAGGCTCCGGACCTGCCCTGAACGACACAGCATCAAACTCACCGGAAATCCGGGGAATGAGGCCCGTGTCCACCGAGGTGGTTGCACGGGAGGGACGCTCCGCTGCCGGCCCGGCTTCCACTGAGGGGGTCCCCTCGGGAGCGGACGACGGCGGGACCCCGCCCGCCGTTGCGGGCGCCACTTGGCCGCCACGTCCAAGCCGTCCGAGCAGGGGCCGCAGCATGTCCGTCAGCTCGGAGACGCGGAACAGCCTGAGGAGCAGGAAATACACAGCCAGCATCACTGGCCCCACGACGGCAAGCGTCACGAGTGCCTGGAGGCGCCCGCTCCAGGCGAAACCGTCCGGGCTGTAGCTGCCCATCAGCCACAGCGCACCGGCTCCCGCGATCGCTGCGCCCAGGGCGGCGTAGCCCATGCGGATGTAGGCATTGGCAATCCGCGGACCGTCCAGGCTGCCGAGGAGGCGCCGCAGGAAGAACGCGCTGATCACCACGGAGAGGATATTGCCCACCATGTACAGGACGGCGATCGCGTAGATGATCTGGCCCACCGGCATGAACTGGATGGCAAAGGCACCCACCACATACACCACCGCCAGCAGCAGTTGGACGTAGAACGGGGTGCGCGCATCCTCGTTGGCGTAGAAGACACGGGACATCATGAAGTTGGCACTCATGAAGGGGGTGCTGAGGGCCAGGATGGTGAGCGTCTGGGCCAGCATCACGCCGTCGTTGCGCGAGCCGCCGGAGAAGAACATGCCCAGCGGGCCGGCCAGGGCAAAGAGTGCCAGGGCACCGAAGACGGTGGCGACGGCCATGGTCCGCAGGCCGTGGGAGAGGGCATTCCGCAGCTCCTCCCGGTTGCCGTCCTGGGAAGCCCGGGTCATCCGGTTGAAGAGGACCGTGGCCAGGGACAGGGCGATGATCGAGTGCGGCAGCAGGTACAGCTGGCTGGCCACCTCCAGCACGGCGTTGCCGGGCAGCATGTCAGCGGCGGGATTGTTCGCCTCCGCGAGGCGGAGGCGTTCGGCGCCGGGAATGGTGGCGATGCGCATGACATACAGGAAGGCGAGCTGCCCGACGGCGGCCGTCAGCAACGTCCACACGCTCAGCTTGGCTGCCTGGCCCAGTCCCACGCCTCGCCAGCCGAACCGGGGGCGGAGGCCAAGCTTGAGCCGGAAGACCGGGATCATCAGGATGGCCGTCTGGGCCAGTACCCCGATGGTGGAGAACCCTGCAATGAAGAACGTCTGGGTTGACCCCCAGTTGGCCAGGGTGTGCGGGCTGAACTCGTTGGTGCCAAAAATCCAGATAAACATCCCCAGGCCGGCAATAGCCACCAGGTTGTTCAGGATGGGCGCCCACATGGCAGGCCCAAAAGCCCCGTTGGCATTGAGGACCTGGGTAAGGAGGGCATACAGGCCATAGAAGAAGATCTGGGGCAGGCACCAGAACGCGAAGGTGACTGCCAGGGCCTTCTGTTGCGGACTGTATCCCTGCGTAGTGACGTCGATGACCAGCGGGGCGGCCAGCGTCACCAGTGCCGTCAGGCCCAGCAACAGCAGGACTGCAAGGGTCAGGAGGCGGCTGATGTAGTCCGCTCCCCTGTCCGGAGCCTTGCTGGCCTTGATGATCTGCGGCACCAGGACGGCGTTGAAGACACCGCCGGCCACCAGCAGGAAGATCAGGTTGGGCAGGTTGTTGGCGTTGATGAACGTGTCGTTGACCGTGGAGCCGAGGCCGAGGGCCGTTCCGAGCATCCAGGTCTTGCCAAAGCCCAGGAACCGGGACACCAGGGTGCCGGCGGCCATGATGGCGCTGGAACGGGTTTCGCTGGCTCCTGAAGACGCTGGCGCGGTGGCCGGAGCCGCAGATTCTTCGGGGAGGCCTTCCGGCGCGGCATTGCCGGTCCGGCCCGCTTTGTCGGAAGGAAAGTTGGTAGCTGACATCGAGTTCATCGTCTCACCCGGAGGCGCTTAACACCGCAACGCCGCTGCGGGCTGGCCAGGCCCGGCGTCAGAGGTGGCCGGGCAGGACCTCGCGTGCGAGGTCGGCGATGCGCCGCTCATTGGGGAATGAAAGCTTCCTGGCCAGCTCCTGGATGGGCACCCAGGCAACGTCCACGGCCTCCTGGTCGGGATCGTTCTCGATGGTCAGTTCACCGCCGGTGGCACGCAGCAGGTAGTGATGCACGGTCTTGTGGACCCGGTGCCCGCTGACGGTAAACCAGTAGTCAATACTGCCCAAGGGGGCCAGGATGGTGCCCTCGATGCCGGTTTCCTCGGCGATTTCGCGGACCGCTGCCTCTTCGTTGTTCTCTTTGCCTTCGGGGTGGCCCTTGGGCAGGCACCACTCAAGGCGTCCCCCGCGGTTAAGGCGGGCGATAATCGCAACCCGAAGCTCGGCGTCGGACGTGTCAACCACCACGCCGCCGGCGGAAACTTCCTCCACCGTTGGCAGCGACGCCGGCGCCGAGTGCGGGGCAGGGGCCACGTGCGCACCGATTGCCGACGGCAATGGTGCGTTTGTCCTCCTGCCTGGAGCGCTCGGTACTGGATGGGCCATGGAGTCCACTCTAACGACTGTTGCCCGTTCGTGATGACCGGAACATGACGCAAACATGGACGGCATATGACGCAGTTTCGCGGCGGCCCACGAATCCCACGGATCTTGACGGACTTTTTGGCCTGCCGTGCCCCCGGTTTCTGCCAAGCTTAAGTAACTATGGCGCACGCACATCACAAGACTGATTCCCACACCGTCGATTTCCAGGTGGACCCGGTGGTCCTGGAGCTTGGCCAGCGCTTCGTAGACGCCGGCCACGAACTCTCGCTGGTGGGCGGTCCCGTGCGTGACCTCTTCCTGGGCCGGACCTCGCCGGACCTGGACTTCACCACCGACGCCACCCCGGACCAGACGGTTGCCCTTATTAAGAAGTGGGCGGACAATTTCTGGGAAATCGGCCGTGCCTTTGGAACCATCGGCATGCGCAAAGCCGGATTCCAAATCGAGATCACCACCTACCGGGCCGAAGCCTACGATCCGGACTCCCGGAAGCCCGTGGTGGCCTTTGGCTCATCGCTGACTGACGACCTGCTGCGCCGCGACTTCACCATCAACGCCATGGCACTCAAGCTGCCCACCATGGAACTGGTGGACCCCTTCGGCGGGGTCCGCGACCTCCATGCCTCGGTGCTGGCGACGCCGGGTTCGCCGGAGGCGTCCTTCTCCGACGATCCGCTGCGGATGATGCGGGCCGCCCGGTTCGCATCCCAGCTGGGTGTGTCCGTCCACGACGACGTCCGCAAGGCCATGACCGGGATGGCTGAACGAATCACCATCATCTCGGCCGAACGGATCCGCGATGAATTGGTCAAACTCATCTGCGGCGCCCGCCCCCGAGTGGGTGTGGACCTGCTGGTGGACACGGGCCTGGCCGAGTTTGTGCTGCCCGAGGTGTCCGCGCTCCGGCTCGAGTCCGACGAGCATCACCGGCACAAGGACGTGTACCAGCATTCGCTGCAGGTCCTGGAGCAGGCAGCGGCTCTGGAGACGGATGCGGAGGGACCCGTCCCCGGCCCCGACTTCGTCCTTCGGTTCGCGGCACTGATGCACGACGTCGGCAAGCCGGCTACGCGCCGGTTCGAACAGGGCGGCGCGGTGAGCTTCCGGCACCATGACATGGTGGGTGCCAAACTCACCACGAAGCGGATGAAGACCCTGCGCTTCGACAATGACACCATCAAGTCCGTGGCGCGCCTGGTGGAGCTGCACATGCGCTTCTACGGCTACGGGGACGCCGGGTGGAGCGATTCCGCCGTCCGCCGCTATGTCACTGATGCCGGGCCCCAGCTGGAGCGGCTGCACCGCCTCACCCGCTCCGACGTCACCACCCGAAACCAGCGCAAGGCCGACAGGTTGTCCTTCGCCTACGACGATCTTGAGGAACGGATCGCTGCCCTGCGTGAACAGGAGTCCCTGGAGGCGGTCCGTCCGGACCTGGACGGGGCGCAGATCATGTCCCTGCTGGGCCTCAAGCCCGGACCGGTGGTGGGAAGGGCCTACAAGTTCCTCCTCAATGAGCGGATGGAGCATGGCCCCCTGGCTGCCGACGACGCGGAGGCCAGGCTCCTCCGCTGGTGGGCCGAACAGCCTGAAGCAGCACCTGCCGAACCGGCGGACGGAGAGTCCCCCGCCGGCGTCGAACCTTCCCATGTTGAGGAGTCCAAGTGACCAATCCCGCCCTCGCCCCGCGCCCCCAGCTCTGGATCCTCCGCCACGGGGAAACGGAGTGGTCCAAGAGCGGCCAGTACACCGGGCTCACGGACCTGCCGCTCACCGTTGAAGGTGAACAGCAGGCCGTTGAAGCCCGCAAAGTATTGGACGGCGTCGATTTCGACCTGGTCCTCACGTCCCCGTTGCGCCGTGCCCGACGGACGGCTGAGCTGGCAGGCTTCCCCGACGCCCAGCACGAACCCCTCGCCGTGGAATGGAATTACGGCGACTACGAGGGCATCAGCTCCGACCTCATCCGCAAGGACAACCCGGACTACCTGATCTGGACCAACGGCGTGCCCAATGGCGAGAGCCTGGACGAGGTGGCGGCGAGGGCTGACAAGATCATCGGCCGCGTCCTCGAATCGGGGATGGACAATGTGCTGGTGGTGGCCCACGGGCATTTTTCCCGCATCCTGACCGCACGCTGGCTGGAACTGCCTCCCGTTGAGGGCCGGCATTTCGTCCTCGGTACAGCCAAGGTGTGCACCCTCGGGTGGGATAAGAAAACTCCTGCAATTGTCCGCTGGGGACTCTGAATACCCGATTCCTAAACAATTTCTCTTTTTAGCGCACAAAGGATGGTCGCCGCGTAATTCGTGGTGTACCTTTATTCCTAGCCCCAGGACTTTTCTGCCGGGGCATTGCCCGTGCTGCAGCATCCACACGATGCCGCGAATGAAAGAAGAGGAGGTTGGGAGAATGATGACTTTGACTGGCGAATGGAATGTGGCCGTCAATGCTGCCCCGGCCTCCGCGCACGAGGTGCACTTTCCGCAGGGCCGCGCCGGCCACTAGCCCGTGATCCCGCTGCACAGGCGGCGGGATTTCTGATACCGGACCTGCCGGACGCTTGAGTGCAATGTCGTAGTGCCGCCCTGTGTATGCCGCCTTTGTCGGCCTGCAGGGTTTGCCTTGGCCTCCCATGCACCGGTGCCCGTACTTCCCGTACCCGCATGTGGCAGCCGCCTCCCTGCTGACGGTATTCCCGCTTATTCAGGCACGCATTTAATTGCTGCGTCTTTCACCGAATTTCAGTGTGCCATTTTTCGGTGATTCTTTATGCCCAAATTCCTTTTTGGTGGCGGCTTTAATTGCCGTGCCAAAAAACTTTTGTGCCTTCCAAAGGAGGTGAGTACCTTGATCCGAATAATCCGCAAGCTCCTGACCCGAGTCCGCAGGCGGCCAGCCCAGGCCGGGTTCAACAGCCGGCTGCTGGAACAGCACCGCGACGACGCCTTCGCAGTGATGCACCAGCTAATGGGAGGCCTGCGCTGACACCCGCCCCCGGGGCTTCCTGCCCGGGGGCGGGCTGTAAGCTCGGGAACATGCAGGACACCGAGCCCCGGGGGCACCGTGGACGGTACAGGCTGGTTGTTCCCAGCCGCAGCGACGTGCTGCTCCGGAACTTCACCGAGCTGGTGGGCGGACCACTGGGGCGCAGATCGGAACCGGGGGTGGTGTCCCCCGGGCCGTTCACCGTGGACCGTGTGCTGATCCTGTTGACCCTCGCTGCGGCCCTTCTCGGGGTCCTTGTCAAGGGGTACTGCCGGGCGTACGGATGGGAATCCCCCACACAGTTTTATGCCACCTGCTATTCCGACCTTCCCGAGCTGTTCCGCAACCGGGGCCTTGCCGACGGATCCTTCCCCATCGTCAGCAGCCCCTTCGAGTACCCCGTGGTGGTGGGCCTTGTTGCCGGGGTGACGGCACTGCTGGTCCCGGGCCAAGGTATTTCCGATGCGCGGGTGCTGGCTTTCTTCGATATCAACGCCGTCCTGCTCGCCGTGGCGGCAATGATTGCCGTTCTTGCTACAGCCCGGATTTCTGCGCGCCGTCCATGGGATGCGGCCATGGTGGCCGTGGCGCCCGGCCTGGTCCTGGCGGGCACCATCAACTGGGACCTCTGGGCTGTTTGCCTGCTGGCCGTGGGCATGTACTTTTTTGCCGCCCAGCGTCCCGTCGCCGCCGGAATACTGACCGGACTGGCGGTGGCAGCCAACGCCTATGCCCTCCTGTTCCCTGCTGCCGTCCTCCTGTTGGCGCTGCGGACCGGAAAATTCCGGCCGCTGCTTGCCACAGCATCCGCCGCGGCGGTCAGCTGGGCAGCGGTCAATCTTCCGTTCGCGGCCGCAAATCCCGGTGGCTGGGCCTATTACTTTCAGTTCAACGCCAGCCGGGACGCTGGATATGGTTCGCCGTGGTTCGCATACAACCTTGTGGCGGCCAAGCTGCAACGGCCAGTCCTCAGCGCGGAGGCAATCGACCTGCTTTCCGCCGGGTTCTTCGGCCTGGCGTGCGTCCTGATCGCCGTTGTTGCCCTGTCTGCTCCGCACCGGCCGCGCCTGGCGCAGCTGGTGTTCCTGCTGGTGGCCGCCTTCGTCCTGACGGGGAAGGCCTATTCACCCCAGTTCGTGCTGTGGCTCATTCCGCTGCTTGTGCTGGCCCGTCCGAAGTGGCGGGACTTCCTGGTGTGGCAGGGCATCGAGGGCCTGCACTGGGCCGCGGTGTGGATGTACCTCGGCCAGGTGACCAGTGCGGGTTCCCCTCAGCACAACCTGGACATGCCCTACTACGTACTGGCGGTGGCAGCGCACATGCTCGCGGTGGCCTACCTCATGGCCCGCGTCGCCTGGGACATCTACGACCCCCACTACGACCCCATCCGCCGGCACAACCTTGATGATCCCCACGGCGGCCCCTTCAGCAACGCACCCGACCGGCTCCGCCTGGACTTCCGCCGGACGTCCGGGTCATTGCTGCACTGGAAGGAATCCACCCATGCCTGATGTCAACGTGGTCGGCGCCGGACCCAACGGACTTGCAGCTGCGGCCATCATGGCGCGCGCCGGCCTGTCCGTGGAAGTATTCGAGGCGGCCGGGTCAATCGGCGGCGGTACCCGCACCACCGAACTCATGCAGCCGGGCCACTTCCACGACGTCTGTTCGGCGGTCCACCCGATGGCACTGGCCTCCCCCTTCTTCCGTGCCTTCGAGCTCGCACGCCGGGTGGACCTGGTCACGCCCGAACTCTCCTTCGCTTCGCCGCTGGACGGCGGCCGGGCCGCCCTGGCATACCGCTCACTGGACAGGACGGCGTTCGAGCTGGGGAAGGACGGCGCTGCGTACCGGCACCTCATGGCGCCGCTGGTTTCCCGGACCGCGGACATCATGGATTTCACCCAGGACCAGCTCCTGCGGATCCCCAGGAACCCGGTGGCCGCCGGGATATTCGGAGCGCGGACCGCAGAGCAGGGATCCTTCCTGTGGAACCTCAGGTTCCGGGAAGACAAGGCCCCGGCGCTCCTGAGCGGAGTGGCCGCCCATGCCATCTCCCACCAGCCCTCCTTGGCCGCGTCCGGCGCAGGCCTGATGCTCGGAGCCCTGGGCCACGCGGGCGGCTGGCCCATTCCCGTGGGCGGTTCCGCAGCCATCGCTGCGGCCCTGGCACAGGACATCCGGGACCGCGGCGGACTCATCCACACGGACACCCCGGTGGACCGGCTCACCGACCTTCCCCCAGCGCGGGCATCCCTGCTCAACGTTTCCCCACGCGGGTTCGCCGGTATGGCCGGCAACGCACTGCCGCCACGCTACCGGTCATCGCTGGAGTCCTTCCGGTACGGAAACGGCTCCTGCAAGGTGGACTTCATCCTGTCCGGTCCGGTCCCCTGGGAGGCCGCCGGGCTGGCTGACGCGGGAACCGTGCACGTGGGCGGGACACGCGAGGAACTGGCGCGCTCGGAAAACGAGGTAACCGCGGGCAAGCATCCGGACCGCCCGTATGTCCTGGTGGCACAGCCCTCACGCTTTGACGCCACCCGCGCCCCCGCAGGACGGCACACGCTGTGGACGTACTGCCACGTCCCTGCCGGATCCACTAAGGACATGACCGAGGCCGTGACAGCCCAGCTGGAACGGTTCGCTCCCGGATTCCGGGACTTGATCGTGGAATCCAACACCGTCACCGCGGCGGAGCTTGCCCGTTACAACCGGAACTACATTGGCGGGGATTTCAGCGTGGGGACCATGGACCTCAGGGGCCTCATCCAGCGGCCCGTGGTGTCTCCCGTGCCGTGGCGGACCCCGTTGCCCGGGGTGTACCTCTGCTCCTCGGCTACGCCTCCCGGTCCCGGAGTTACCGGGATGCCCGGGATGCACGCCGCCACGTATGCCCTCAAGGACATGTTCGGCCTGGGGCTGCCGGCGCTCGGCCTGGGCGGTTCATAGACCCGCGGGGCCTGCCGTCCGGCCTGTCCGGCGTCGCCGTGGCGTGGGAAAAGCGCATCCAACTCGGTGGATAATGGCGCCATGGGGAAATCAACAAAACTTTCGCTTGCCGTAGCTGCGCTCATTCTCGGAACGTCACTGGTGGCGTGCGACGACGGACGGGGCGGCGCTGAAGCCGCAGCCCGGCAGCTGGCATCAGCCGTTTCCGGACTCGATGTTGGCGGCGTTGCCTTTGACGGCAAAGACGCTGCGGCAGCAAACGAGCAGCTGAAGAACGTTTTCGCCTCCCTGGACCCGGCCAAGCCCACCGTTGAGGCGGGGGACATCACCCTGGACGGCGAGAACGCCTCCGTGCCCTTGACCTACAGCTGGAAGATCGCCGACAGCGACTGGAAGTACACCACGTCCGCTGCCTTCCGGAAGTCCGGGGACAAGTGGCTGACGGTCTGGAATCCGGCCAGCCTGGTGCCGGACCTTAACGACTCGGAGATCCTCACTAAAGGCACCCGGTCGCCCCAGCGTGCCGACATCCTGGGAGCAGGAGACGCCCCGCTGGTCACCTACAGGCCGGTGGTGAACGTGGGGATCGACAAGCCGCAACTGGGCGCCGCGGATCCGGCAGACTCCGCCGCCAAATTGGCGGCCCTCGTGGGAGTGGACCCGGCCGGCTACACGCAGCAGGTCAAGGCCTCGGGCGCAGAAGCGTTCGTTCCCGCCATCACCCTGCGCGAAGAAGGCCGCACCGTCACCAACGAACAGATTGCTGCCATCCCCGGTGCCCGTGCCATTCCGGACTCGGTGCCGCTCGCGCCCACCAGGACCTTCGCCCGGGCCGTGCTCGGGTCCGTCGGCCAGGCAACCGCCGAGCAGATCGAAGCCTCGGGAGGCAAGCTGACCGCCGGAGATGCCACCGGCGTCGGCGGCCTGCAGCAGCAGTACGACGAGCAGCTCAGGGGCACTGACGCCGTCGTGATCCGTGCCCAGCGCGCGGACCTGACACGCGAACAGATCCAGTCCGCCGCCACGGACCCGCGCCGGGTCCTCTTCGAAATCGCGCCCCAGCCGGGCACTCCGCTCAAGACCACTCTGGATCCGCGCCTGCAGACCCTTGCCGAGACCACCCTCCAGGACGTGAAGCCAGCCTCGGCGATCGTGGCACTCCGTCCATCCAGCGGCGCCGTCCTCGCCGCCGCCTCCGGTCCCGGCAGCAACGGCTACAACACGGCCATGCTGGGACAGTACGCGCCCGGTTCGACGTTCAAGATGGTTGATTCGCTGGCCATGTTCCGCAACGGGCTGACGCCGGATTCGAAGGTGCAGTGCACCCCCACGCTGAATGTTGACGGGCGCACGTTCAAGAATGCCGAAGGCTACCCGGAAGGCTCGCTAGGCTCGGTGACCCTCCGGGATGCCTTCGCGCATTCCTGCAACACGGCCTTCATCGCCGCCCGGGATTCCGTGTCCCAGGGCCAGCTGGAAGCAGCGGCGATGGCCATGGGCCTGGCCGTCGAGGCGCCGTCCCTCGGAGCCGACGCCTTCCTGGGATCCGTCCCCGCGGACGCCGCAGGAACGGAGCACGCCGCTTCCATGATCGGCCAGGGCAAGGTGCTGCTCTCCCCGCTGGCCGCAGCGATGATGGCCGGCGCGGTGGCCAAGGGTGCGCCGGTTTCGCCCCAGCTTGTCCTTAACCCCGACGGCGGTGCTGCCGCCGCCGGGACAGCCAGCGGATCCTCTGCACCGTCGGCCCAGCCCTCCGCGACAGCGAGTGCCGAAGCCCCGTCAACGGCGTCGGACAAACCGATCACCGCCGCCGAGGCAGCCTCCCTGGCTGACATGATGCGCGCCGTGGTGACATCCGGCCACGCCGGATTCCTGTCCAGCGTTCCCGGCCAGCCGGTGGGAGCCAAAACCGGAACCGCGGAATTCGGCAACGAAAACCCGCCCAAGACCCACGCCTGGATCGTGGCCGTCCACGGCGACCTCGCCGTGGCAGTCTTCGTGGAGGACGGCGGCCTCGGCGCCACCACCTCGGGCCCGCTGCTGAAGGCATTCCTCAGCGCTGCCGGCTAGGGCGTTTGCCCTGATATCCGCAGCTGCGGGCCGTCAGGCCCGCAGATCCGGGCAGAAACACCGGGACCGGGGCGTGGGAAGATGGAGCCCGTGGCTCATATTGACGTTTCCGGCATCGACTACTTCCTCTCCGACGGCACCCAGCTGCTGAACGGGGTGACCTTCAAGGTTCCGGACGGCACCAAGACAGCACTGATCGGACCGAACGGCACGGGAAAAACCACACTGTTCCGGATCATCGCCGGCGACCTGGTCTCCGACGAGGGCGTGGTGGGTCGCTCCGGGACCATGGGCATCATGCGCCAGTTCGTGGGCCAGGTCCGCGATGATTCAACCGTCCGTGACCTGCTGGTCTCCGCAGCTCCCCCGGCCCTGGCCGCCGCCGCCCGTGAGGTGGACGAGGCGGAGCTGGCCATGATGGAGAACGACGACGAGCCCACCCAGATGCGCTATGCCCAGGCCATCGTGGACTGGGGCGACGCCGGCGGATACGACGTGGAGACCGTGTGGGACGAGGTGTGCATGGCCGCGCTGGGCCTGCCGTTCGACCGCGCGCAGCACCGCCCGGCGTCGAGCCTCTCCGGCGGCGAACAAAAGCGCCTGGTCCTGGAGGCCCTGTTTGCCGGACCGGATGACCTGCTGCTGCTCGACGAACCGGACAACTACCTTGACGTGCCCGGTAAGCGCTGGCTTGAAGACAAGCTCAATGAATCCCGGAAGACCGTCTTCTTCATCAGCCACGACCGGGAACTGCTGAACAACGCCGCCGGGCGCATCGTCACCCTGGAACCAGGCATCAGCGGCGCAGGCGCGTGGATCCACGGCGGCGGGTTCGGCTCCTATGTGGAAGCCCGGGCAGACCGCAACGCCCGCTTTGAGGAGCTGCGCAAGCGCTGGGACGAGGAGCACGCGAAGCTCAAGGAACTCGTCAACATGTACAAGAACAAGGCGGCCTTCCGCTCGGACATGGCCAACAGGTACCACGCAGCCCAGACCCGGCTGGCCAAGTTCCTTGAGGCAGGCCCGCCCGAGGCCCTCCCGGTCGAACAGAATGTGCAGATGAGGCTCAAGGGCGGCAGGACAGCCAAGCGCGCCATCGTGGCCGAGCGGCTGGAGCTGACCGGGCTGATGAAGCCCTTCTCCACTGAGGTGTGGTTCGGCGACCGCGTGGGAGTCCTGGGCTCCAACGGGTCCGGCAAGTCCCACTTCCTGCGGCTGCTCGCCACGGGAGGCACAGACCCGGAACGCGAGCACGTGCCGGTATCCGATGTGGAAATCGCGGAGGTCCCGCACGAAGGGACCGTGAAACTGGGCGCGCGCATCAGGCCCGGCTTCTTCGCCCAGACCCATGTCCGGCCAGACCTCCTGGGCAAGACACTGCTGGAGATCCTGCACCGGGGAGACGAGCACCGTTCCGGCCTCGGCCGTGAAGCGGCTGCCGGCGCCTTGGACGGGTACGGACTGGCCGGCCAGTCCGAGCAGAAATACGAATCGCTCTCCGGCGGACAGCAGGCACGGTTCCAGATCCTGCTCCTGCAGCTGTCCGGTGCCACGCTGCTCCTGCTCGATGAACCTACGGACAACCTGGACCTGCACTCGGCCGAGGCACTGGAACGGGCCATCGACCACTTTGAAGGCACCGTCCTTGCCGTAACGCACGACCGCTGGTTCGCACGGACCTTCGACCGCTTCCTGGTCTTCGGTTCCGACGGCAAGGTTTACGAATCCGCGGAGCCGGTGTGGGATGAAAAGCGCGTTGAACGTGCACGCTGAACCGCAGCCGGAGGCAACCGCAGGCAGGCATAACAGCGCACAGTCAGACCCGGGCCGAATCCGCAGCAATCCAGTGGAAGCAGTGAACGCATGAACACCAATACCGGCACGGCCCGCGAGGCCGGAGTGACGGCTGCCGCCGCGGCCACCTTCGTGGTTTTCGGCATCAACGGACTCGTCTTTGCCAGCTGGGCGGCGCGCATCCCGGCTGTAACGGAAATCCTGCAGATCACTTCAGGCCAGATGGGAACCCTGCTCCTGTGCACCGCGGTGGGGTCCTTGCTGGCCCTGCCCACGGCCGGCCTGGTGGTGGGCAGGATCGGAACGGCCAACACCGTCCGCTTCAGCGGGGCGCTGGCGGCGGCGGCCGGTGTGGGCATCGCCTTGTCCCTCTCCGCAGCATCAATTCCGGGAACTGCCATCTCCCTGTTCTTCTTCGGGATTGCCATCGGCCTCTGGGATGTCTCGCAGAACATTGAGGGCGCCGACGTTGAACACCGGCTCCGGCGCACCATCATGCCCCAGTTCCACGCGGCCTTCAGTGGCGGCGCCTTTGTAGGTGCGCTGGTGGGTGCCGGGTTGTCCAACCTTGGCGTGGGACTGCCGCTCCACCTGCTGGTCATCGCAGGCGTGGTGCTGTTGGCAACGCTGGTTGCGCCGCGCTACTTCCTCCCCCATGTGGCAGCCGCACTTCCCGAGGGCGAAACCAAGCCGGCCAAGGGACCCTCCGCCTGGCGGGACAGCAGGACGCTCCTCATTGGCGTGGTGGTGCTGGGTGCCACCCTCACCGAGGGCGCCGGCAACGACTGGATTGCCAAGGCCTCCGTGGATGGGCTGGGAACCGCTGATTCAACCGGCGCGCTGATGTTCGCGCTCTTTGTCCTGGCCATGACGGCGATGCGGTTCATGGGCGGCCGCGTCATCGACGCTTACGGCAGGGTTGCGGTGCTGCGTGCCAGCATGGCAGCGGCGGCTGCAGGCCTGGGCCTATTCGTCCTCGCAGACAACGTCTGGATAGCAGCAGTGGGCGCAGCCCTTTGGGGCATCGGTGCGGCGCTGGCCTTCCCCATGGGCATGTCCGCCGCAGCTGACGACCCCACCCGCGCGGCGGCGCGCGTCAGTGTTGTATCCACCCTGGGGTATATATCGTTCCTGGCGGGCCCGCCCCTGCTGGGATACCTCGGTGACGTGGTGGGCATCCACCAGGCACTGCTGGCCATCCTGGCCCCCATCCTCCTCGCACTGCTCCTGGCTGGAGCCGCGCGGCCGCTCAAGACCGACTAGGAGCCGCCTTTCCGCGGGCGGCGGTAGGGTGTGGGAATGCAGAGCACATGGCGGGGCAGCCACCGATGGATCAGCCGGATGGACAGGTACCTTGTCCGGCATGTTTCAAACATGCCAGGCGGCAGCCATGACGACTTTTTCCGCCGGCTCTCGGCTTCCGCCAACAATGGGAAGCTCTGGATAGCAATCGCCGCGGGCATGGCGGCGTTCCCCGGCAAGACCCGCAGGGCAGCAGTCCACGGCCTCCTGGCCCAGGCGGTCGCCTCCACCGTCACCAACGTCATCTTCAAAACCCTGCTGCCCCGGACGAGGCCGCTGCCGGAACATCTTCCCGTGTTCCGGTTTGTGCATCCGCAACCCACCAGCTCATCGATGCCCTCCGGCCACTCCGCCTCCGCCGTGGCCTTTGCTGTAGGCGTGGGCCTGGTGCGGCCCGCCATCGGCGCCGCCCTTGCCCCCGCTGCGGCGGGGGTGGCGTACTCCCGGGTCCATACCGGGGCCCACTGGCCTTCGGACGTCCTGTTCGGCTCGGCCTTGGGCGCAGGGGCCGCCCTGGTCACCCGCCACTGGTGGCCGGTGCGGCCACCCATCCCCAAGACGCAGCGCACCGCGGCCTCCGCCCCGGAACTGCCCGGCGGCGCGGGACTCAGCATTGTGGTGAACACGCTGGGCGGCTCATTCACCGATGAAACGGCCAATGCCCTGCGCGAAGTATTTCCGAAGGCGCATATTGTGACGGTCCGCCCCGAAGATGACCTGGTGGAGCAGATCAGCGCAACTGCCGACACTCCCGGAACCAAGGCCCTGGGAGTGTGGGGCGGAGACGGTACGGTCGGGGCAGCGGCGGCTGCCGCCATCGAGCGGACCCTCCCGTTGCTGGTACTCCCCGGCGGCACCCTCAACCACTTTGCCCGGGATGCCGGAATCGGGAATCTCCAGCAGGCGGTGACCGCGGCGTCCAACGGCGAGGCGGCTAAGGCGGACATCGGGTTTGTCACGGCCGAGCGCGGCCTTGCCGGATCGCCGGAAGTGTCCGAGCTGATCATGCTGAATACCTCCAGCATCGGCCTGTACCCCAACCTGGTACGGCGGCGCGAACAGCTGCAGCCGGCCCTCGGAAAGCCGCTGGCGGGAGTGGTGGCCATGTTCCGGACCTTCGCCGCCGGAACGCCCATCACGCTGACTGTGGACGGAACCCTGCACCGGGTGTGGATTGCATACGTGGGGCGCGGCCGCTATTACCCCAGGGACCATGCGCCGCTGCTCCGGCCCGTGCTGGACGACGGCGTGCTGGACTTCAGGATCTTCTCGGCGGATGAATCGTTCGCACGGTTGAGGCTTCTCTGGGCGGTGCTCACCGGTACTGTGGCCAGTTCCAGCATCACCCACCTCCGTGAAGCAACCGAGGTCACCATCCACGCCAACGGCGCACCGATGGCCCTGGCAGTGGACGGCGAAGCGCTGGCCGGGGTGCGCAAGGTGCATTACCGCGTCGTCCCCAGGGCGCTGGTCTACTACTCACCGCAGGCATAACGCCGGTTGCGGCGCACCCGCCTGTGGGCCCGGGACTGGATGCCCTGGTGCGGTCATCCGTCGGGACTACCCTGATTCGCCCCTGAATCATCCCTGAGACCGGCGAAAAGCCCTGCAGGCGTCGGTAGCGTAGGGGGTACCACCTCCCTAAACGCATTCCGCAGCCCAGCGCTGCCGATCAAAGGAACATTCCATGATTGAGGCAACAGACCTGGCCAAGGCCTACGGCGGAAAGACTGCTGTGGCCGGGGTCAGTTTCACAGTCCGGGCCGGACAGGTTACGGGCTTCCTGGGACCCAACGGCGCCGGGAAGTCCACCACCATGCGCATGATCATGGGACTGGACCGGCCGACGTCGGGCTCCGTCACGGTGAACGGACTGCCCTACGCCCAGCACAAGGCACCGCTGCACGAGGTGGGCGCCCTGCTCGACGCCAAGGCGGTACACACCAGCCGCAGCGCCTACAACCACCTGCTGGCCATGGCCGCGACGCACGGCATCCCGAAGTCACGGGTCCACGAGGTCATCGAGATGACCGGCCTGGAGGCTGTGGCCAAGAAGAAGGCCGGCGGCTTCTCGCTGGGCATGGGACAGCGGCTGGGCATCGCCGCCGCCCTGCTGGGTGATCCGCAGACACTGATCCTCGACGAGCCGGTCAACGGCCTGGACCCCGAAGGCGTGCTGTGGGTTCGCAACCTGGTCCGCTACCTCGCGAACCAGGGCAAGACGGTGTTCCTGTCCTCGCACCTGATGAGCGAAATGGCCCAGACCGCGGACCACCTGATCGTCATCGGCCGCGGCAGGATCATCGCCGACGCACCCGTGAGGGACATCATTGCCGGAACCCGCCAGGCCAAGACCCTGGTCCGCACCGACGACGCCCTGCAGCTGCAGTCGCTGCTCGCAGGCAACGGCGTGACGGTGGACCAGAGCGAGCCGGAAACCCTGACCGTCACCGGGCTGGATCCGCGGCAGATCGCCCGGGTGGCCCTGGACAACAGCGTGCTGGTCTACGAACTCACCCCCAAGGTGTCCTCGCTTGAAGACGCCTACTTCGACCTCACCAAGGACGAAGTGGAATACCACTCGCACCTGGCAGGCGGCCCGGCGGGCAGCCAGCCGCAGGCGGCCCCGGCTCCGGCGACGGCAGGAAAGTAAGGACCATGAGCACAACAATTAATAACGCCCCCGCGTCGCGTTCCGCGGCCGGTACCCGGCACAGCCTGAGCTTCGGCGGCGTGCTGCGCTCCGAATGGATCAAGCTGTTCTCCCTGCTGTCCACCCGCATCCTGCTGGTGCTGACGTTCGCAGCCATCATCGGCGTCGGCGTCCTGACCGCGTTCGTCCGCTACAACATCCTCGATTCCATGGCCGCCAACGCCAGGGCCCAGGGTTTGGAACCGTCCTCCGACATGCTGGAGCAGTCCATGCCGCCGGGTTCCGGCCTGGACCTGTACAACCTGCCCAACGCGGGGCTTCAGATCGGCATCCTGATCTTCGGTGCCCTGGCTGTTTTGTTCATGGCCTCCGAGTACGCCACCGGCATGATCCGCTCCACCATGAGCGCCGTTCCGGCCCGCACCCCGGCCTTCGCGGCCAAGGCCATCATCCTGGCGGTGGTGTCCTACGTCATCACCACGGTGGCCGGTGCCGTCACGTTCCTGCTGTCCGTCCCCATGTTCCAGGGCCTGGGGCTTGACCTGTCCTGGTCCACTGACGGCGTGATCTACAGCGTCTTCACCGGTGGCCTGTACGTGGCGGGCGTGGCCCTCATTGGCCTGTCCCTGGGCACCCTGCTGCGCAATTCGGCCGGCGCCATCACCGTGCTGGTGGGCATCTTCTTCGTCATCCCCATCGCCGCGGGCTTTGCCTCTCTCATCCCGGGCGACTTCTGGAAGTACGTGCCGCAGTACATTCCGAGCGAAGCGGGCGGCCGGTTCCTGGCCATCGGCGAAATCGACGCCTACATCGACCCCTGGCAGGGCGGCCTGCTCTTCCTGGGTTACGTCCTGCTGTTCCTGGTGCCGGCAATGATCGTGCTCAAGAATCGCGACGTCTGACCCTACGGACAGCATGAACGAAGCATCAACGGCAAAGGACGCGCTGGTCGCCGGCAACTGGCAGGCCGCCGCGTCCTTTGCCGAGCTTAACGAGAGGCGCCGGGGCAGGATCCGGCGCTACCTCTACGAACACCCGCGCGTCATGGACGCCGTGGTGGCGCTGAGCTACATCCTTCTGGTGGCTCCCACCGCCGTGGATGCCCTGGTCTCCGGCAAGTGGCTGGCCGCTGCGCTGCTGGGCGCTGTGGCCGGGGCGCTGTTCCTGCGGCGCTTCCACCCGGTGGGGCTGGTGGCCTTCGTGGCGGTCATGGAAGTCGCTGTGACGCTGCTGCACCCCTGGGGGTCCAACGTGTCCACGGGCCTGTGGTTCTCGCTGTATTCCGTGGCGGTGGTGCACACCCGGCGCTTCGCGCTCATCACCATGGCGGCAGCCACGGCACCGCTCGCTCTCCTCTACCTGCTGGCCGCCGTCGGGCCCATGGAAAACTCCTTCGTCCAGGACCAGGGCGCCAACCCGGCGGACTTCCACCTACTCACCAGCATCGCCACCGGTGCCACCATCGCACTGTCCAACGTCATCGCCACGGGGATCGGTCTCGGGGTAAAGCAGCGGCGGGAACATGAGCAGCAGGTTGCCGCGTGGGCAGCGCGGACCGCCCGGCTTGCCTCCGTCAACGAGCGCAACCGGATCGCCCGGGAAATGCACGACGTGGTGGCCCACTCGCTGACGGTGATGATCAGCCTCTCGGACGGCGCCGGCGTCGTGGTCCGGAAAAGCCCTGAGCGGGCCGGCGAGGTGCTGGGCGAACTGTCCCGGACGGGGCGGACAGCGCTGGCGGACATGCGCCGGGTGCTGGGCGTGCTGCGAGACGACGCCGGAACCGCCGCCCCGAGGACTCCGTTGGCGGCGGGGCAGAGCCTGGCGAAGCTGCTGGAGGGTTTCCGCACCGCCGGGCTGCCGCTGCACTATTCGCATACCGGCCCGGCGCTGCCCAACGATGCCGCGTTCCAACTCACCGTGTACCGGATCGTCCAGGAATCCCTCACCAACGTGCTCCGCTACGGGCGATCCCTGGGACGGGTGGACGTGGACGTCGCCCGGCAGGGCGCCACGGTGACCATTGACGTGCACGACGACGGCGCAGGCGGGAGTGCCCACCGCACCGATGACGGCGGTGCCCAGGCCGACGCATCGCCGGGATCAGGCCTGCCGTTCGGGACCGGACAAGGGCTCGCAGGCATGGCCGAGCGGGCCCGGATCTACTCGGGGACCGTGACCGCCGGGCCGGGCGGGCGCGGCTGGCGCGTCCACGCGGTCCTGACCTGCCCGGCCGATGACCGGCCCGAACCGATCACCGCACCCCCCGAACTGCAAGGCAAGGCATGACTGAACACGCACCGATCACCGTCCTGCTGGTGGATGACCAGCCCCTGCTGCGGATGGGATTCCGCCTTATCCTGGAGGGCGAGGACGACCTGCACATCGTGGGCGAGGCCTCCAACGGCGCCGAAGCCGTCAAGCTCGTCCGGGACCTCACCCCGGACGTGGTGCTCATGGACGTCCGGATGCCGGTGCTGGACGGCATCGAAGCCACCCGCGCCATCACGGCCGAAGGGTCCCCGGCCCGCATCATCATCCTCACTACCTTCGACGTGGACGAGTACGCCTTCGCCGGGCTGCAGGCTGGGGCGTCCGCGTTCCTGCTCAAGGACGTGGCGCCGTCGGAACTTATCCAGGCCGTGCACGTGGTGGCCAGCGGGGACGCGGTGGTGGCGCCGAGGATCACCCAGCGCCTGCTGGAAACGTACGTCCGCGGTGCGGCAGCCCCGGCCCCCGCCGCGCAGGCTCCCGACCCCCTGCTGGGGGACCTGACGCCGCGGGAAACCGAGATGCTCGAGGCGATGGCGGAGGGGCTGTCCAATGCCGAGATCGCGCACCGGTACTTCCTGTCCGAGGCCACGGTGAAAACGCATGTCCGCCGGATCCTGACCAAGCTGCACCTCCGGGACCGGGTGCAGGCGGTGGTGTACGCGTACGAAACCGGCCTGGTGGTGCCCAGCAACCCGGACTACTGACAGCCGGCCCAGCGGAGTGTCACCATCTAGACTCGGGAGCATGCCTAACCAATCCCCTGCCGCAGACCACATCCAGGACCTTGGCGCTTTCGTCAGCGCGTCGCCGTCGAGCTTCCATGCGGCCCACGAGGCCGGACGGCGGCTGGCGGACGCGGGATTCACCCGGCTTGACGAGCTGGAGCCGTGGGACGGCGGGGCCGGCCGGTACTTCATCATCCGGGACGGCGCTCTGATCGCCTGGGTGGTTCCGGAGCACGCCGGTCCCACCACCGGGTTCCACATCCTGGGCGCGCACACGGACTCGCCGTCCTTCAAGCTCAAGCCCAAGCCCACCACCGGCGCCTACGGCTGGCTCCAGGCCGGAGTGGAGGTCTACGGCGGCCCGCTGCTGAACTCCTGGCTGGACCGGGAGCTGCGGCTGGCCGGCCGGCTGGTGATGCTGGACGGCACCGAGCACCTGGCCGCCACCGGACCGCTGCTGCGGTTCCCCCAACTGGCCATCCACCTGGACCGTGCCGTCAACGATGGGCTGACGCTCGACAAGCAACGGCACATGAACCCGGTGTGGGGACTGGGAAACCCGGCAGACTTCGACGTCCTGCGGGTCCTGGCCTCCTCCGTGGAAGGCGCCTCCGTTGATCCGGCCCGCATTGGCGGGTACGACGTCGTCATCGCGGACACGCAGGCGCCCGCGGTTTTCGGGGGATCGGGTGAGTTCTTCGCGTCCGGGCGGTTGGATAACCTTTCCTCCACGCACGCCGGACTGGCGGCGCTGATTGCCCATGCTTCGTCCGGTTCCGCTGACGCTGCTGCACCGATTGCCGTGCTGGCCGCGTTCGACCACGAGGAGATCGGCTCCAATTCGCGCTCCGGTGCCTGCGGGCCGATCCTCGAGGACGTGCTGGTGCGGATCTCCGACGGCCTCGGCGCCTCGGTGAGCCAGCGGCGGCAGGCCCTGGCGGCGTCGTTCTGTGTTTCCGCCGACGCCGGCCACGCCGTCCACCCGAACTACGCCGAGCGGCACGATCCCGCCAACCACCCCGTGCTCAACGGCGGGCCGCTGCTGAAGATCAACGCGAACCAGCGGTACGCCACGGATGCACCAGGGGCGGCGCTGTGGGCCCGGCTGTGCGGCGAAGCGGGCGTGCCCTACCAGGAGTTCGTGTCCAACAATGCGATCCCGTGCGGCTCCACCATCGGCCCCCTGACCGCCACACGGCTGGGAATCCGGACCGTGGACGTGGGTGTGGCCCTGCTGTCCATGCACTCCGCCCGCGAGCTGTGCGGTGTGGAGGATCCCTGGCGACTGGCCTCTGTGGCCGAGCTGTTCTTCCGCACAGCCTCCTAGACTGGGCTTTCGGAACCGAACCGCATCCGGTGCCGGTCTATGGTTCGGGCCGGGACGCCGATCCAGGTTTCGCCGTCGGGTACGTTACTGAGGACGGCGGCGCCCATGCCCACCGTGGCGTAGTCCCCCACGCTGGTCCGTTCGCGGACGCTGGAGTTCATCCCCAGGTCAGCGGCCCGGCCGATCCTGACCCCGCCACCCAGGGAAACGCCTGCCGAGAACGTGGCGAAATCGGCAACGTCGTCGTCATGGGTAAAGGTTACCGACGGCATGGCCACCACATGCGCGCCCAGCGTGACACCTGCCGTCAGGGTCACATTCCGGAGGAGTATGCTCCCCCGCCCGATCCGGCAACCGTCAGGGTACTGGACCGTGGGATCAATGGCGGTAGCGTACCGGGACTCCTGGACGCCAACGCTCCGCAACCGCTCCACCACGGACTCGCGGGCCCGTCCGGAGGTGAGGCAAACCAGTAGGAAGGCGTGCCTGAAACTGATGGCATCCTCAACCCTTCCAAGCACCGGGGCTCCATCCACCGTGGTGTCCGCCAACTGACCGTCGTCATCAAGAAATCCCACGACGTCATACTGCCCGCTGCCCCGGACCATGGCCAGGACCTCCCTGGCCAGGCCGGTCGCGGAGACCAGAATCAACTCGCTCATCTTCCGGACCGTCCCTAGACGATCGGCAGGACATAGGGTTCGGCGGAGGTGCTGGACTTGCCGGCGGCCAGGGCAGTCAGTTGTGCCCGTGACTCCACACCCAGCTTGCGGTAGATGGCCGTCAGGCGCACTTCCACGGTACGCACCGACACGTAGAGGGTGCCCGCGATTTCCTTATTGCGCATCCCCCGCGCCACCATCCTGGCAAGTTCGAGTTCATGCTTTGCGAGCAGCAGCAACGCCGGGTTCCCCTGGGGACGTTCCTCGCGATCATCCATGAGCAGCACGTCCACGTGCTGGGCCCATGAAGCGGCACCGGCCTCATCGAAGAGCACTTTGGCCCGCAGCAGGGCGTCCCTTGAATCCCGGAGCCGGCCGAAAGCGCTCAGGCGTTCCGAATAGCACAGCAATGTTCGGGCCCGCTCCACCAAGGGGATGTGCCCCATTCCGGCCTCGATGGCCTGACTGAAGAGCTGAAGGGCCTGTTCGCCGTCGGCGAGCATGGCATGGCATCGGGCCAGGGCTTCCACAAGCCAGAGGGAACGAAGACCAGCTGGATGGGCTTCCAGGCGCTTCAGGACCTGAGTCGCCTCCCGATGCCGTCCCAACCGGACCAGGACTTCCACCAAGTCGGCTTCACACCTCAGCAGCACAGGATTGGCGAATGACTGGCTCAGCTCCGAGGCCCGTGACAGATACGCGAAGGATTCTGCGAGGTCACCCCGAAGCAAGGCGAAATGGCCCTGCATGGCTGCGAACTGCGCAGCGATGGCTGGATTGTTTCCCGAGGTCGCAAACTGCTGTGCTTCCGCCGCATGAACCCTTGCCTGGGCTTCATCTCCCACCGCGTGCGCCCGCCACACCCGAAAGAGGCATCGCTGGCCGCGCTGGTACTTCATCTCCGGGTCGCTGTGCTCGAGATCATCTATAAGGCGTATGGCAGCACGGACGTTGCCGGCACGGATTTCGTTGTCCACGGCCAGGACCAGTGCCGTTCCCCGCCACAGCGTATTGCGGGGTTCAAGGCAACCGGCGACGATCGTAAAGGCCTGCTGGGCTTGTGGATACGCTTCGGCGTAGCTGAGGGCCCGGCCCTGCACCAGCAGGCACAGTGCACGGGCTTCCCCGGCAGGCTCGTGCTTGCGGGCAAGGCTGGTGGCATCCCCGCTGATGGAGTCCGCCAGCGTCTTTGCGCGTTCGGCGACCGCCAGGCACTCGGGTGACGCCGCATCCCGGAAGCCGGCACCATAGCGGAGCACCTCGGCTGTGTCCGCCAGCTCCCACCGTTCGGCATGGTAGAGGGCTGCACCGGCCAACAGGGCCGCGGTGTATGCGGGGTCGTGCCGGCCGAATTCCTTGGCCAGCCGCAGCACCATGCTCGAGCGCACCGAAGCGCCCTGGGCGAACTGGATTTCAAAGGCCAGTCCGGTCAGCCGAAGGATGAGGGCCGGGTTGCGGGTGACCCGGCGCGCCCAGTCCAGATAACGGCGGGCGTACACGAATTCGCCGAGGCTGAAGAGGAGTTTGGCAATAGCTGCGAGGCGCGCAGCGGTTTCGGCCTCCCACGGGTTGAGGGTCAGCGCGCGCTCAACGTACTCGACGGCGAACGGCACATCTCCGCCCCGGATCAGGTCCACCGCGTGCCGCAGCAGGCTGAATGGTGTTTGGCGCTCCAGCGCCGTATAGCTCAGGTGCCAGCGCCTGGCGTACGGATCAGAGGACTCTGAGGCGTGTGCCAGTGCACGGTGGCTGGCGGTCCTCGCCGCAGGGGTCATGGTGGAAAAGACGTAGCCGCGCAGCAACTGGTCACGGATCCGCAGGTGGGCCCCCGTTCGGCTGACCAGCCCTTCTGACAGCAGTTCGTCGACCCCGGACCATACGTCCCCGTTGACCTCTTCCAGTGCTCCAATGTCGGTCCGGCAGGACAGCGAGAGAAGGTCGAGGATGCCGCGGGCCGCCGGACTCAGCCGGCCCACCACCGTCGCAAATTCCGTTTCAAAGCTGCCCCTGCAGGGCAACGGGATGGGCATGGCGTACTTCCCGTCGGCCTGCCGCTCCAGCAGGTGGTGGTAAAGCTCGACGGCGGCGAGCGGATTTCCCGGGGTGGCCGAGGCAACTGCGTGGGCGGCCGCCGTCGTGGCCTGCTTTGCCGGGATGGCCTCCAGCATCCGCACCGTTTCGTTGTAGCTCAGCGGATTGAGCCTGAGTGACTCCAGTCCGTTGAACGGGCTGTCAGGCGAGGCGCCACGGGCGCTGAGGAACAGCGCAATGTCGGTTCCGGTCAGGCGCCTGGCCAGGAAACCGATCACTGCCTGGCTTCCGGGATCGAGCCGGTCGGCGTCGTCAATGGCAATCACCGTCCGCGATGACGAGCGCTGGAGCAGGCCGGCCAGGAGCGTCGCCGAGAAAGCCGGGACGTTAAGGGTGCCCGCCGCGTCCCGCAGGAGCTCGTCCGCGATCCGGTTCAGGACAGGGTCGTCCATCCTGTTCAGGAGGGCCGTGATCCCGGAGAGCGGCCAGTCGGACTCGGACGCGCTGGCGCTGAGGAACACCGTGGGGTACTCGCACAGGGCAGAAATTTCAGCAAGGAGTGCAGATTTTCCAGCTCCCCTGCTGCCGGACACTACCAGGGCGGAATCCTTGGGTCCACGGATCACCGACAGGATTCTGTCCAGTTCCTTACTCCGGCCTACCAAAGACATGGGGTCCCCATCCTGTTAAGAAAGGAGACCGCATTCTTGCGCATGTGTACTGGCACGGCAGCCGTACCGCCGGGTTCCCGCCCCGGAGGTCCGGCCCGGCTGGTTCCCGCCGCCAGCGCGAAACCCAGCCGTAAAAAGGAATATATAGCGGCCGCAGTTCGGGTTGCCATCCAAATAGGCGCTGGATTGGCTCAAGATTGGGCGCCGCGTTTCCTCAACATTTCAGTGTTGCCCTGCATGCATCTTTTGATGCCCTGGGATGTCCGTAGCTGGAGAAAGTTCTGATTTGGATGCCGCGAGCTTGTGCCGATGCACATAATCGCGGAAGCCGGAGCGGGTCTAGGGTGGGAGAAACTTGTGATCCACCGCACTGGAAGGGCCCCGGGAAACCTCCGCCGCCGCCAGTAGCCCCATCTCCACGCAATAACCAGAAGGACGGCGCACGCATGCCCGCTGACCAGCAACTGTCCAAGTCGCTCAAACCACGGCACCTTTCCATGATCGCCATTGCCGGCGTCATCGGCGCAGGACTCTTCGTCGGATCCGGCGCCGCCATCCAGCAGGCAGGCCCGGGCATCCTGGTGGCCTACATGGCCGCAGGCATCGTGGTCATCCTGGTAATGCGCATGCTCGGCGAGATGGCCGCAGCCCACCCTGAGACCGGGTCATTTTCCACCTACGCAGACAAGGCGCTGGGCCGCTGGGCCGGATTCAGCATCGGCTGGCTCTACGCATGGTTCTGGATCATCGTGCTGGGCATCGAAGCCACCGCCGGGGCGGCCATCATGCACCGGTGGATTCCGGGCATCGACCAGTGGGTCTGGGCGCTGATCCTGATGGTCCTCCTGACACTGACCAACCTCGGTTCGGTCAAGTCCTACGGTGAATTTGAGTTCTGGTTCGCCTCCATCAAGGTCACAGCCATCATCCTGTTCCTGCTCTTCGGCGTGGCGGCCATCCTGGGCCTCGTTCCCGGCGTGCCCGCCCCCGGCGTTGACAACCTGCTGAACAACGGCGGGTTCATGCCCAACGGCCCCGGCGCCGTCCTGGCCGGAATCCTTGTCGTGGTGTTCTCCTTCTTCGGCGCCGAAATCGCCACCATTGCCGCCGGCGAGTCCGAGAATCCGGTGGACGCAGTCAAGAAGGCCGTCAAGTCCACCGTCTGGCGCATCCTCGTTTTCTACATCGGCTCCATCGCGATCGTGGTCACCCTGCTGCCGTGGAACGATGCCAGCGTGGCCAAGAGCCCCTACGTTGCCGTCATCGAGCTCTTCGGAATTCCGGGCGCCGGAACCATTATGGACATCGTGGTGCTGACCTCGGTCCTGTCCTGCCTGAACTCCGGGCTCTACACCGCCAGCCGCATGCTGTTCTCGCTGTCCAAGCGCGGAGACGCCCCTGCTTCCTGGGCGAAGATTTCCCGGCGCGGCGTGCCGGTCGCTGCGGTGCTAGCCTCCACGGTTGTCGGCTTCGTCACCGTTGGCCTGAACTACATTGCACCGGACACCGTATTCCTG
Organism: Pseudarthrobacter sp. 1G09; assembly: GCF_050038305.1. Lineage (NCBI taxonomy): Bacteria > Bacillati > Actinomycetota > Actinomycetes > Micrococcales > Micrococcaceae > Pseudarthrobacter > Pseudarthrobacter sp. 1G09. The sequence goes on along the minus strand of NZ_CP188306.1, from coordinate 175,790 downwards.
TTCCTGGTCAACACCTCCGGTGCCATTGCGCTGTTCGTCTGGCTGGTCATCGCCTCCTCGCAGCTGATCCTCCGCAAGCGCATGGGCGCCGCCGCCAAGGACCTCGCCCTGAAAATGTGGCTCTTCCCGTACCTGACCTGGCTGTCGATCGGCAGCATCGTTGCCCTGCTCATCGGCATGGTCATCCTGGACTCCACCCGGGAATCCCTGTTGCTGTCCGTGGCGCTGGCCGGAGTTGTGGTGGCCATCGGAGTCCTGCGCTACCGCCGGCGCGGAGCTTCCGCAGGCCAGGACGGGGACGGGATCGAAGCTGACGACGTCCCGGCCAAGGCGGGCCCGGCGTCGTAATCTGCTGTTTTTCCACATAGGAGAGCCCGTGCTGCCATCCCGGCAGCACGGGCTCTAGCCTTGAGTCAAGCGCGAATCGCCTATCCCGTCCAAATGCACTAAGATATTGAAGTCTGTGCTGCGCCCCAGCCACCGTTCCGGCGGCGGGGCCTGCATGGAATCGCAAATGAACCTCCTGTTACGGAAATGCCGTAACCGCTTAGCCCAAAGGAGGTGGGTTCACATATGCGTCCTTACGAATTGATGGTAATCATCGACCCCGAGGTCGAAGAGCGTACCGTTGAGCCGTCGCTTCAGAAGTTCCTGAACGTCATCACCAACGATGGTGGAACCATCGAAAAGGTTGACATCTGGGGCCGTCGTCGTCTGGCTTACGAGATCAAGAAGAAGTCCGAAGGTATCTACGCCGTGGTGAACTTCACCGCCAAGCCGGAAACCGCCAAGGAACTTGACCGCCAGCTGTCTCTTAACGAGACCATCATGCGCACCAAGATCACCCGCCCCGAAGAGCAGAAGGTTGTTGCCGAGTAATTTCGGTACCACTCTTCATTCTTCACCCCGCAGGACTCGAATCTTCACCCAGGATCGAACAAGGAGGCAGTAGATGGCAGGCGAGACCACCATTACGGTCATCGGTAATCTCACCAATGACCCGGAATTGCGGTTCACACCGTCAGGTTCGGCAGTAGCGAACTTCACCATCGCTTCCACCCCGCGTACCTTTGATCGCCAGTCCAATGAGTGGAAGGACGGGGAAACCCTGTTCCTCCGCGCTGCGGTGTGGCGTGAAGCGGCCGAGAACGTAGCGGAGTCCCTGACAAAGGGCATGCGCGTCATCGTTACCGGCCGCCTGAAGAGCCGTTCCTACGAAACAAAAGAAGGCGAAAAGCGCACCGTTATCGAGCTTGAGGTCGATGAAATCGGCCCCAGCCTGCGCTACGCAAACGCCAAGGTCAACCGCACCCAGCGCTCCGGCGGTCAGGGTGGCGGAGGCTTCGGCGGCGGCAACAGCGGCGGTGGCTTCGGCGGCGGCAACTCTGGTGGAAGCCAGGGCGGCAACTCCGGCGGTAACTGGGGTGGCGGCGGCGGCAACCAGCAGGCTGCTCAGGACGACCCCTGGGCAACGCCCGGCGTCTCCAATGCAGGTGGCTGGGGCAACGGCCCCGACTCCGAACCGCCCTTCTAAAAAATCATCTCGGCCCGGCGTCGGGACCGCATCACTGTGCCTGTCGGCATGGTCGCGGATATCGCCGTCGGACCACCACCATCCCGTGGATCAATATCCACGGGCTCCCTAGAATAGGAGCTCCACGATGGCTAAGGCTGAACTCCGTAAGCCCAAACCAAAGTCCAACCCCTTGAAGGCCGCTGACATCACTGTCATCGACTACAAGGACGTAGCATTGCTGCGCAAGTTCATCTCCGACCGCGGAAAGATCCGCGCCCGTCGCGTCACCGGCGTCACGGTCCAGGAACAGCGCAAGATCGCACAGGCAATCAAGAACGCCCGCGAAGTTGCCCTGCTGCCTTACTCCGGCGCTGGCCGCGGTTAAGGAAGGGATTTACTAACATGGCAAAGCTCATTCTGACCCACGAAGTCACCGGTCTCGGTGCTGCTGGCGATGTTGTCGAGGTCAAGGACGGTTACGCACGTAACTTCCTGCTGCCCCGCAACTTCGCCCTGACCTGGACGAAGGGTGGCGAGAAGCAGGTTGAGTCCATCAAGGCTGCCCGCGCCGCCCGCGAGCACGCTTCCCTGGAAGATGCTCAGAAGCAGGCCGCTGCACTGCAGTCCAAGCCTGTCCAGCTGGTCGTCAAGGCCGGCGAAACCGGACGCCTGTTCGGCACCGTCAAGCAGGCCGACGTCGCCAACGCTGTTGAGGCCGCAGGCCTGGGCAGCATCGACAAGCGCAAGGTTGAACTGCCGGTCCACATCAAGTCGGTTGGTTCCTACCAGGCCAACGTCCGTCTCCACGAGGATGTTGCCGCTGTGATCGAACTCGACGTAGTAGCCGGAAAGTAATTTCTGACTGCACCGAAGACCCCCGCTGCCGGATACCGGCCGCGGGGGTCTTTTGCATCTGCGGTCAGGGCCGGTGGAGTTCGGCCATTACATGCTGGTAGCCGCTCCTGATCATGTCCTCCAGTACCTGGCGGTCAACATCTGCCAGCCTGTTGATGTAGAGGCAGGCGGCGCCTGTCTTGTGCTTGCCGAGGGCTGCAAGCTGCGGCCCGGCATTGGGTCCGTATGCCAGCCCGTCTTGTTCTCTGTAATGGACGTAGTGTGGCGGACGCCGCCGGGGTGCGGCCACACCGGTGATAGCCTGCACCGGTGACCAACCAGAACATGCGAATCCGCCCGTTCCACCAGGCCGACGTCTTTTCCGCCGAACCCTACCGCGGCAACCCGTTGGCTGTGGTGGTTGACGCCGAAGAGTTGTCCGCGGCGCAGATGCAGCACTTCGCCAACTGGACGAATCTTTCCGAAACCACGTTCCTGCTGCCGCCCACACACCCTGAGGCGGACTACCAGGTACGCATCTTCACCGGCACAGAGGAATTTCCTTTCGCCGGCCACCCGACGCTGGGCTCTGCGCACACCTGGCTTGAGGCCGGCGGCGTGCCGAAGTCGGCCGACTGGCTGGTGCAGGAGTGCGGGGCCGGGCTCGTGCGGATAAAGCGCGACGGCGGCCGGCTAGCCTTCGCCGCGCCGCCGCTCACCCGCTTCGAACCCGTGGACAACGCTGTCCGCCGGCAGCTGGCCGCCGCTCTTCGGCTGCCCGGGCCCGACATCCTTGATGCGTCCTGGCTGGTCAACGGCCCTGAGTGGATTGGGGTTTTGCTGGGATCTGCTGAGCAGGTCCTGGCCCTCGAGCCGGACCTGGCTGCCATGGGGAGCTTGAAGATCGGGGTTATAGGCCCGCACCGGCCGGGTGGGGACGCCGATTTTGAGGTCCGTACCTTCATCCCCGGCGATGCCATGGTGGAGGATCCCGTGACGGGCAGCTTCAACGCAGGCGCGGCGCAATGGCTGATCGGCACCGGGCGGGCGCCGGAGCAGTACGTGGCGGCACAGGGCACCGTGCTGGGCCGTGCAGGCCGCGTCCACATCTCCGCAGAGGGGCCGGACATCTGGGTGGGCGGCCACTCCGCCACCTGCATCCGCGGGACTGTCATGCTGTAGATTCCCTCTTCGCGGGAGGGCTCCGGACCGCAGCCCTGCTTAGGGATCCTGAGCAGGGAATACTCCAGAAGCGACACCTGTTCAACAAGTAGATGCAAATGCATGTACGATCAGTGAACCAGCAACAGGAGAACGCCATGGAAACCCGCCGCATCACCGTCCTTTCCGCCGGACTCGGCGTCCCGTCGTCGAGCCGCCTGCTTGCCGACCAGTTGGCGGCGTCAACCAAGCGGCAACTGGAGGCCGCCGGATACAGCGTGGAAGTGGAAACCGTCGAGCTGCGGGACCTGGCGGTGGACATCGCCAACAACTTCGTCACCGGCTATGCAGCCCCGCACCTGGCCGACGTGATCGCCGCTGTTGAAGCTTCAGACGGCATCATTGCGGTGTCCCCGGTGTTCAGCGCCTCGTACAGTGGGCTCTTCAAGTCGTTCTTCGACGTGCTGGACCCCAAGTCCCTGGATGGCAAGGCAGTCCTGCTGGGCGCCACCGGGGGAACGGACCGGCACCAGATGGTCCTGGACTACGCCATGCGCCCCCTGTTCAGCTACCTCCGCACCCGGATTGCACCCACGGCCGTGTTCGCCGGGCCGCAGGATTGGGGCGCAGCGAGCGACGCCGGCACCTCCTTGGCCAGCAGGGTGGACCGGGCATCCGGCGAGTTTTCGCAGCTCCTGGAAGGGCTGCAGCCGGGCCGCAAGCTGGCGCCTATGGAATCCCTTCCGTTCGAGCAGCTGCTTGCGGGAATCTCAGGAACCAACTGACCAACCGATCGGCTCTGAGCCGGCCGGCCTGCGGGCTGGCCGGCGCTTAGTCGTCGAGGAGTTCGATGAACTCCCGCGCCTGCTTCATGGAAATGTCTGAGTGCCGCGTCAGGGCTGCAGCGGCTGCCTCTGCATCCCCGTTGCGGGCCAGTGTGCGGATCCTGCCGTAAATCTCGTCATTGAGCATGTTGCTGCTGACTTCGCGGGTCACGTCGCCTTTGCTGGCGATGGCCCGGTAGCGGTAGGGGAAGCGCTGCGGCTCGTCGTCTTCGTCGTCCTCCGGCGCGCTTGCGGGGGCCGCCGGGCTGCGGTAGGGCTGCGGGTGGGAGGCCAGGGCCCCGACGGCGTCGCGGGAGGCACGCAGGCCGTCTCCGGTCGCCTCGTAGTACAGCTTGATGGCGGCCATCGCCTGCCCTTGCGCGATCAGCGCATATATACGCCGGTGTTCCGCTTCGGACAGCTTGGCGGCTGCGGTCCGGGCTAGCTCTGCGGCGCCGGGGGCCGGCTGCTGGGGAGCGGCGTCATGCGCAGCCTTCCTCTTGCCCAAGGCGCGGGAAGCCAGCACAACGGCAATTGCCACAGCCACAAGGATGAGGGCGGGGATGACTAGCGATTCCATGGTTCTAAAGCCGTTCTCTATCTACCTGTTGCTGCGGATGTGGCCGGGGTCGCTGCGGAAAGGACCCGGGGCCGGCGGACGTCACAGGACCCCACATAATCACCACCAGGACAGTCGCAGGCAACAGAACCACGAGTAGTTCGCCCATACCTACGAGCTTAGGGCAGATCCGGGTTATCCACAGCAATATTCACCGCGATGCATGCTCGGCCCACCGGCTGGCCGGGCAGTCTTTCGAGGGAATATGAAATCCGTCCAAAGGACCCGGATGAGGTGTGTCACGGATGCCGGCAACACGCGCAGGAGCGGCATGTTCCGACACGCCGCTGTGGATGAAATTCCACAGAAGAAATATTTGCTCCACATGCCGTGTTGAGAGTTTTCGCAGGTCAGGGTCATGAAGAAGACTAAAACTTTTTCTTTTCCACAACTTTCCACACAGGCTGTGCACAAGCTATGCCGGTTAGTGCACAGGTTATCCACAGGCACTCCCGCTGGTGGACTTTGCGGTGGGGCCGGGGGCCGCTAGCGTGGCGGGGTACCTGTTCCGGGGATCAATTGCGGCCCGTGGACCTGCATCGAAGGCAGGCCGGACAGCTGCGGTAAACCCCAGGGGAGGGGTCTCTGTGGAAAACCTGTGGATTTGGGGATAACTCCTGTGCACAAGTCGGGTCGGAGGCCAGGTCAGCCGCAGTGTCGGACCCTGCCGGTAGACATTGGACAGGTGGCGGACCCGGATTTCCGGCGAAGCCTTTGCAGGACGGCAACCACCGGGCGCGCCCGGTAACTATGGAGGACGGCAGCTTTGTCAATCGCGCATCTGGACGAGGTCGAAACTACCCGCGGATCAGACGCGAGCCGAAAGCCTCCGCAGGACATCCCGGCTGAGCAGTCCGTCCTGGGCGGCATGATGCTGTCCAAGGATGCCATCGCGGACGTCGTGGAGATCCTCCGCGGCCAGGACTTCTACCGCCCTGCCCACGAAACCATTTACGAAGCGATCATCGATCTTTACGGCCGCGGTGAGCCCGCGGACGCCGTCACCGTCTCTGACGAGCTGACCAAGCGGGCCGAGATCAACAGGATCGGTGGCCCGGCCTACCTGCACGAGCTGATCCAGACTGTTCCCACGGCAGCCAACGCCGGCTACTACGCCGAAATCGTTGCCGAACGTGCGGTGCTGCGCCGACTCGTCAACGCCGGGACCAAGATTGTCCAGCTGGGCTACGGCTCTGACGGCGAAGTGGAGGACCTGGTCAACCAGGCCCAGGCCGAGGTCTACGCTGTTGCCGAGCGCCGGACGGCTGAGGATTACGTGGTCCTCAAGGACGTCATGGAATCCACCGTGGACGAGATCGAGGCCTCCGGCCACCGCGGCGAAGGCATGGTGGGTGTGCCCACAGGCTTCTATGAGCTCGACGAACTTACCCATGGCCTGCACCCGGGCCAGATGATCGTCATCGCAGCCCGTCCCGCGGTGGGCAAGTCCACCTTTGCGCTGGACTTCGCCCGCTCGGCGGCCATCAAGAACAACCTGGCCACCGTCATGTTCTCCCTGGAAATGGGCCGGAACGAGATTGCCATGCGCCTCCTCTCTGCCGAGGCCACCATCGGGCTGCAGGACCTCCGCAAGGGAACCATTAAGGACGAACAGTGGTCCAAGATTGCCACCACCATGGGCCGCATGAACGACGCTCCGTTGTTCATCGATGACAGCCCGAACATGTCCCTCATGGAGATCCGGGCCAAGTGCCGCCGCCTGAAGCAGCAGCATGACCTCAAACTCGTCATCCTCGACTACCTGCAGCTCATGAGCTCCGGCAAGAAAGTGGAGTCGCGCCAGCAGGAAGTCTCCGAGTTCTCCCGTGCCCTCAAGCTGCTGGCCAAGGAACTCCAGGTGCCGGTCATCGCCCTGTCCCAGCTGAACCGTGGCTCCGAGCAGCGGCAGGACAAGCGCCCCATGGTCTCGGACCTCCGTGAATCCGGCTCTATCGAGCAGGACGCCGACATGGTCATCCTGCTGCACCGTGAAGACGTCTACGACAAGGAATCCCCGCGCGCCGGTGAGGCCGACATCCTGATCGCCAAGCACCGTAACGGCCCCACTAAAGACATCGTGGTGGCGTTCCAGGGCCACTACTCCCGTTTCGCCAACATGGCCGGTGACGCCGGCGGCGGCGGAGGCTTCTAGGCCGGACGCCGGAGTGGCTGGCCCTGGGTCAGTCCTTGGCCAAAAGGTGGTTTGGCATCCGGTTCCCCGGCGCTGTGCCCCTGATCTCCAGCAGTTCCCGCGCGTGGGCGTGAAGCCGCTTGTCTTCGTCGCTGACCGGCACCCATGCCGGGATGGGCACTGAGTTGCCTGCGCCGTCGCGCGCCACCATGACCGTGAGGCAATACGTGGTGAGGTTCAGTTCACGGCCCTTGGGATCGCCGGAGCGGACGTGGACGGCGATGTGCATCCCCTTGGTGCCGGTGTAGACGAGGCGGGCCTCCACCTCCACCACATGCCCGATCAAGAGGGGCCGGTAGAAGCGGACACCGCCGGAAAACACGGCCACCGTGTCCTTGCCGCAGTAGCGTGACGCGCAGACGTAGGCGGCCTCATCAATCCACTTCATGACGATTCCGCCGTGGACCTTGCCGCCCCAGTTGACGTCGGTGGGCGCAGCCATGAAGCGCAATGTCACCCGTTCGGCCGTTCCGGCGTCGGTATATTCCTGATGGTTCATGGCTTCGACGATCTGCTCCCGGACCTTGATCCGGGCCAGGGCGTGGTCGCGCTGTTCGATCTCCGCGGCGCTGACAGGCTCAAACTGCTTGACCGGGATGGGCTTGCCGTCCTCGCCCACCGCCACGAAGATCACGATGCACTGGCTGCGCATGGTGGCGGGGCCGCCCTTGGGGTCGCTGGAGGAGACGACGGTGCGGATGTGCATCGAAGACCGGCCGGTGTAGACGATGGTGGCCTCCACCTCCACCATGTCGCCGCTGTTGACGGGATCCGCGAAGTGGATGTTGCCCACGTATGCCGTGACGCAGTAGGACTTCGCCCACCCCACGGCGGCGGCATAGGCGGCCTTGTCCACCCACTCCAGCACCGTCCCGGCATCCACGGAGCCGCTGTGGCCAACGTCGGTGGGTGCCGCCAGGAAGCGGAGGGTCACGGAGTTGGGCGCACCGGTCTCAGTCATGCTGCCGATCATACTGACGCTGCCGGTTACCGGCCGGTTCGGCCGCAACAGACCGCGTCCGGCCCCAAGGGACGCATGACCGGCCGTCACTTCGCGAAATCGCCGGAACGGTGCCGGATCGCTGCACCGGAACAGCGAATTCGCACCCTCCCGGGGTCCCGGGCGCCGGTTAAACCACGACGGCGGCCACACACCGTGGTGCGCAGCCGCCGTCGGGCGTTTCGGCTTTAGGCCAGGACTGCCAGCTTGGAGTTCCTGCGGCCGAAGAGGGCGCGGTCCACCGAGACGCGGCCGGCGCCGGTGAGGGCCAGTGCGAACGCGGCAGCTGCGAGGAGCAGAACCAGCTCGTAGCCGCCGTTGGCAGCGAAAACTCCGGCGGGAGCGTGCACCAGGAAGAGGGCGCCCAGCATATCGAGGGCCAGGAGGGCGGCCACCACGCGGGTCAGGATGCCCAGGATCAGGGCGATGCCACCGGCGAATTCAAGGACGGCGACGGCCGGGGCCATCACATCGGCGGCAGGCACGCCCATCTTGGCGAAGGACGCCTGGGTGCCGGCAATGGTCCACTCGTTGAACTTCTGCCAGCCGTGGGCTGCGAAGAGGAAGCCCAGGACGATGCGGAGGGCTGTGATGGCAGTGGTGGTCAGGCGGGACTGGTTCATGGGGTTTCACCGTTTCGGATATCGGTCGGAGCTGGACACATGCAAGCAGGGGCCGGATCGCAGCGTTGAACCCCTCCAGTGTTTCGCAGGTTTGGTTGAAGAGTCAACCAATTGGGGCGTTCTGTGGGATATGTCATGACCGTGACGTCACAGTCTCCCGGGTCCCCGCCCCGTGGCCGTTAAGCTGGCACGGTGTCCCAGCCCTCCACTTCCGCGCCTGTAGCGTCGCGCCGCGGCAATGCCCGCGAGATCCTCCGCCTCGCCGTCCCCGCGTTCGGTGCACTCGTGGCCGAACCCCTGTTCCTGTTGGCGGACTCGGCCATGGTGGGGCACCTGGGAGTGGCCCAGCTGGCCGGCGTGGGACTGGCCTCGGCCGTGCTGCACACCGTCGTCGGGCTGATGGTCTTCCTCGCCTACTCCACAACTCCCGCGGTGGCCCGGGCCATCGGCGACGGCCAGCTTGGGAAAGCGCTGGCGGCAGGGCGCGACGGCGTCTGGCTGGCCATGCTGCTGGGCGTCGTCCTGGCGGCGGCAGGCTTTGTGGCCGCAGAACCGCTGATCGGGCTCATGGGCGTAGAAGGCGAGGTGCGCGCCTTCGCCGTCGACTACCTCCGCTGGTCCATGCCGGGACTTGTGGCGATGCTGCTGGTCTTTGCCGGAACCGGAGTGCTCCGCGGACTCCAGGACACCCGCACCCCGCTGGTGGTGGCAACTGCCGGCTTCGGGCTGAACATCGTCCTGAACTTCTGGCTGGTTTACGGGCTCAACTGGTCCGTCACCGGCTCCGCGGTGGGCACCAGCGTGGCGCAGTGGGGTATGGCGGCTGTCTACGTGCTGATGGTGCGCCGCAACGCCGTCCGGCATGGCGTGTCGCTGCTGCCCAGCTGGCGCGGCATCCGCAGCATGACCAGGGTGGGGTCCTGGCTCATGCTGCGCACGCTCAGCCTCCGGGCCGCCATCCTGGTGACGGTCCTGGTGGTGACCGGGCAGGGTGCCATCAACCTGGCGGCACACCAGCTTGCCATGACCATCTTTTCCTTCCTGGCCTTCGCCCTGGATGCCCTGGCCATCGCCGCGCAGGCGCTGATCGGCAAGGAACTGGGCGGTTCCAACGCCGCCCGGGCGCGGGTGCTGACTACCACCATGGTCCGCTGGGGCTTCGGCTTTGGCGTGGTCACGGGGCTGCTCCTCGCGGCGGTGGCGCCGTGGGCGGGCGCCCTCTTTACCCCGGACCGGGATGTCCAGGCTGCCTTGGCGGTTGCCCTGTGGATCCTGGCTGCGGGCCAGCCGATTGCGGGCTACGTATTTGTGCTGGACGGAGTGCTGATCGGCGCGGGGGATGCCCGCTACCTGGCCCTGGCCGGCCTGATGAATGTTGCGGCGTATGCCCCGATGCTGGCGGCTGTCGCGTTCTCCGGAGTTTCAGGGGTTGCGGGGCTGGGCTGGCTTTGGGCGGCATTCTCCATCGGATACATGGCTGCCCGGGCGCTCACCCTGGGCCTGCGCGCCCGGAGCAACCGGTGGATGGTGCTGGGTTCGGCCTAAACGGGACGCGCAACTAAACTGGACCGGTGACACAACCCTTGACACCCGCAGGCGCCGCCCAGGGAACCGCCCCCCGCACCGACCTGTGGAAGCCGGTCCTGCTGCGCTCCGCCGCCTCACTGGCCTTCGGAGCCGTAACGATCTTTTGGGCAACGCCCTCCGTGGAAGCCATGGGCTGGGCAGGCGGCCTTTACCTCCTGGCCATCGGCGCCATCACCCTCTGGGGTATCCCGGCTACCGGCTTTGGGCGCGACTCTGCGTCCGGCAAGCTGCTCTCGGCCGCCGGATCCGTGCTGGCGGGTGCGGGGTTCGCGGTGCTCCTGCTGCACAGCGACCTCCTGTTCGGTGTCATCGCGGCGCTGGGGCTCGGCGTCGCCGGGGCCCTGGAGCTGTCCTGCGGCATCCGGAACCGCGGCCGGCACGTCCTGGCCCGCGACTGGATCACCTCCGGCCTCATCAGCCTCGGAACCGCGGTAATCCTGCCGTTCTTCATCAGCCTCGGTGCACATGCACTACTGGGCGTGGCCGGCGGCGGGGCCATCATCCTTGGTGTGCTGTGGGCGCTGTCCGGGCTGACGCTCAGGCACGATTCCCGCAGTACGGCCGCTAAGCCGTAAACTAGGAAGGTCCCGGTTCTACTCGTTGTAGAAATTTCACCGGGGCCACCCACAACGTACACCGGGCCGGCCATCCATGCCGCCCGCAGGGAGGACTTACCGTGGCAGACCAGCACCAGGGAAAACCGCGCAAGCTGCGGACCTCTGTGAAGGGCCCGCTGATGTTCTCCGCGTTCTGGGCCGTCGTGGCCTTCTTCGCCGTGGTCATTTTCGCTTCCGGCGGCAGTGCCCGCGCTCCGCGTTTCGACCTCGCCTTCACGGGTGCCGGGATCGCTTTCATTGTCACCCTGGTGATCGCAGCCATGCTGTCCATGAGCCACAAGGACAATGCCGAGCACCTGGGCAAGGGATCCGGCGTCAACCTCAGCTCGGCCAAGAACACGTCCCACGGCTTTGGCGGGACCAAAGCCCCCGGCTCGCCTGAGCAGCAGGATCCCGACGGCGGCACTGAAGGTTCCGCAGGCCGCTAACCCACCGCCGGTCCCGCCGTCCGCGCAGGCTTTTTAGCTTACGCACGCGACGTGGAAGGCTTGCGAGCCACTAGCCCGCCGCCTGCCGTGCCCGGTAGGCCGCCACATGCGCCCGGTTGGCGCAGTTGCCCGTATCGCAGTAACGCTTAGAGCGGTTTCGGCTGAGGTCCAGCACCGCGGCGTCGCAGTCCTCGGCCTCGCAGACGCGAAGCCTGTCCATCTCCTTGCTGCGCACCACATCCGCCAGCGCCATCGCGGCCTCCGTGCTGATCCGGTCCGCAAGCGGCGCCTCGGGCGTGGTGGCGTGCAGGTGCCAGTCCCAGCCATCGTGCCTGACCAGTTGGGGGAGGGCGTTGGCGTCGCGGAGCAGGCGGTTGATCGTCTCCACGGCACCGTCTTCCCCCGCTACCCATGCCCCGGCCAGTTCCCCGCGCAGCCGCCGGATGCTGGCCAGCTCTGCCTCATCCCTGGCCCTGGAACCTGAGAACTGCTCCGCCGCCAGGAATCCGTCCAGATCCTGCTGGGAGGCCAGGCCCTCGCGTCCATTGGCACTGGAATTGATGAGGTTGACCACGCTGCGCAGCGCAACCTCAGTGTCAGGGGCAAATACCATCTTGACTCCTTACAGCGCCTAAGCGTACTGTCATGACCAATACCCCACTTTACTCCTGACAGGAGGCAACGGTGCCTGCCGCAAAGAACCATCCCGCCACGCCAAGCCCGGTGGCACCCCGCCGCAGTTTCCTGGCCTCCGGCCTGGGCGTCGCCGTGTTCTCGTCTGCTGTCTTCGGCACCTCGGGATCGTTCGGCAAGGCGCTCCTGGAGACGGGTTGGTCCCCGGGCGCCGCCGTCACGGCACGCCTCACCGGCGCCGCGCTCATCCTCGCCATCCCGGCGGTCATCGCCCTGAAGGGCCGCTGGCACCAGCTGCGGGACAACTGGCTCACCATTGTGCTCTTTGGCCTGATCGGCGTGGCCGCGTGCCAGTTGTTTTATTTCAACGCGGTGGAACGGCTCTCCGTGGGCGTCGCGCTGCTGCTCGAGTACCTTGCCCCGGTGATCATCGTCCTCTGGATCTGGGCAGCCAGCCGAAGGCGTCCGCGCGCGCTCACCTTCGGGGGAACCCTGTTGTCGCTGGCTGGCCTGGTGCTGGTCCTGGACCTCACCGGTGCCGTGAAGGTGGACCCGGTGGGGGTCCTCTGGGGTATGGCCGCAGCGGTCTGCCTGGCCATGTACTTCTTCATTACGGCCAAGGAAAATGACACCCTGCCGCCCCTCGTGCTGGCATCCGGCGGCCTGATGGTGGGCGCCGCCGTCATGTGGCTGGCCGGCGCCACCGGACTGCTGCCCATGGCGTTCAACACGGCGGACACCAAACTCGGCCCCTGGGTGACCCCCTGGTGGGTTTCGCTGGCCGGCCTGGTGGTCCTGGCAACAGTCCTGGCCTATGTCTCCGGAATCATGGCGGCCCGCGCACTGGGCTCCAAGGTGGCCTCGTTTGTCTCCCTCACCGAGGTGCTGTTCGCCGTGATCTGGGCGTGGCTGCTGCTCGGCGAGCTACCCGGGGCCATCCAGCTGGTGGGCGGTGTCCTCATCGTGGGAGGCGTCCTCCTGGTCCGGCTCGACGAACTCCGGGCTCCGGCCCCGCAACCCTCACCTGGCCGTTCGACGGCGAAGGCGGGCTCACCGCTCGAGCACGCGAACGACGTCGAACCCGTGCCCTGAGTGCCCCGGCGTGCGCGGTCATCCGCGCACGGCTGTCCGGAGCAACGGATTTGGGCAGGTCCGCCGGCACCTGAACCTTGGTTAAACGGGCAAGGACCCGGACACCTTGCGGTGCCCGGGCCCTCGCCGTTTACAACCAGGTACCTGGTGACAGGCCCTGCGCAGCCAGTGCTTAGCGGGAAGCCTGGTCCTGCTCTTCGGCGTTGCGCTTGGCCTTGTCGCCGGCTTCCTTCAGTGCTTCAGCAACCTTGGTCAGCATGGTGGTGTGCTGGCCCGACCATTCGTTGCGGAACTTGTCAGCGTCGGGGCCCTCCCAGTTGGTGCTGCTCAAAACCTTGGTGAGAGTGGACTTCTGCGTCTCAATCTCGGACGCACCTGCCTGAAGCTTGCTGCCCAGCTGACGAAGCTGCTGAACGTCTGCACCCCAAATAGCCATCAGTATCTCCTTGTTGGTAAGTGGATCCGAACCAGGTCGGCATCCCCAGCGGCCCCCCGGCTCATCCGGAAGATCCATTGCCTAAAACCTATCCCGGCCCTCAAAGGAGTGTCGATGGGCACCCCTGCCCATGCTGTCCTCCCCATGGACGGGCCTCCTCAACCTGCCCATAAAGCAAGCCTCGAAGGGTCGATCTTAGGCGCTCCAGAGCCTAGCATGGCCCTATGTGCCGGAACATCCGAACCCTTCACAACTTCGAACCGCACGCCACCTCGGAGGAGGTGCACGCCGCCGCGCTGCAGTATGTGCGCAAGATCAGCGGAAGCGCCAAGCCGTCCAAGGCCAACCAGGCCGCTTTCGATGACGCGGTCCACGAGATCGCCCACATCACCCAGCACCTTCTGGACGCATTGGTGACGCAAGCGCCGCCGAAGGACCGTGACGAGGAAGCCGCCAAGGCCCGGGCGCGCGCCGCCGTCCGCTACGGCGCGGCCTGAGCCCGCGCTGCGCCTGCAAAGAACCCGCTACTTTCCGAAGCTCCGGAGCCGCAGCGAGTTGGCCACCACCAGCACCGAACTGGCGGCCATGGCAGCGCCCGCGATCATGGGGTTGAGCAGGCCGAGCGCGGCCACCGGGATCCCGACGGCGTTGTAGAAGAAAGCCCAGAACAGGTTCGTCTTGATGGTGGCCAGGGTCCTGCGGGACAGCTCGATGGCCTGCGCCACCTGGGCAAGATCGTTGCCCATCACCGTGAGGTCCGCGGCCTCGATGGCCACATCCGTGCCGGACCCCATCGCGATACCCAGGTCCGCCTGCGCGAGGGCGGCGGCGTCGTTCACGCCGTCACCGGCCATGGCCACTGTTGCTCCCGCGGCCTGCAGCCTGCGCACGGCCTCCACCTTGCCTTCCGGCAGCACTCCCGCATAAACATCGGCAGGGGGAATCCCGACGGCGGCAGCCACTTGGGCGGCCACGGCGGCGTTGTCTCCGGTCAGCAGGATGGGGCGCAGGCCAAGGTCCTGCAGCCGTGCCACCGCAGCGGCAGAGCCTTCCTTGACCGTGTCCCGAAGGCTGATGATTCCTGCAGGGACACCGTCCATGGTCACCCAGACGGCGGTGGCACCCGCCGCTTCTGCTCCCGCCAGTGCCTCCAGGTGCGCCGGGGAGGGCTCGATGCCGTTGTCGCGGAGCCAGCCGGTGCGTCCGGCCAGGACCAGCCGGCCCTCCACGGTTCCGGTGACGCCGCCGCCCGGCGCGGAACGGAAGCCGTCGACGCCGGGCAGGCGGCCGTCGTCGTCCGCGGCACTGCCGGGGCGGGTGGGAACGATCTCCTTGGCCGCCGCCGCAATGGCGCGTGCCACGGGGTGTTCCGATGCCGCCTCCACCGCCCCGGCGAGCCGCAGCACCTGCTGCTCATCGAAGGGGCCGAACGCGGTGGTGGAGCTGACCGCCAGTACGCCGGTGGTCACGGTGCCAGTCTTGTCCAGCAGGATGGTGTCCACCGTGCGGGTGTCTTCCAGGACCTGCGGCCCCTTGATGAGGATGCCCAATTGGGCCCCGCGACCGCTGCCCGTCAGCAGCCCCACCGGTGTGGCGAGGCCAAGGGCGCACGGGCAGGCAATGACCAGGACGGCAACTGCGGCGGTGAAAGCCTGGCGCAACCCGGCGCCGCCGGCATCCGGACCGGCGGCAAGAAGCCACAGCAGGAACGTCGCCGCGGCAATGGCCAGCACCACCGGGACGAAGACGGCGCTGATGCGGTCCGCCAGGCGGGCGATGGGCGCCTTACCGGTCTGCGCCTGCGAAACCAGGCGGGCCATCTGGGCGAGGGTGGTTTCGGCGCCCACGCGGGTGGCCCGGACCAGCAGCCTGCCCGAGGTGTTGATGGTGGCGCCGGTGACCTTGCTGTCAGGGCCCACCTCAACTGGCACCGACTCGCCGGTCACCAGTGAGGCGTCCACGGCTGAGGTCCCGTCGAGGACCACGCCATCGGTGGCGATTTTCTCGCCCGGACGGACCACCAGGACATCCCCCACCTGGAGCCGGTCCGCGGGAACCCGGTATTCCACCCCCTCGCGAAGGACTGCGGCGTCCTTGGCACCCAGGTTGAGGAGGGCCTTGAGGGCATCCCCGGCCTTCTGCTTGGCATTGGCCTCCAGGTAGCGGCCCAGGAGCAGGAAGGTGGTGACCACTGCTGCCACCTCAAAGTAGAGGCCGCCGGCGCCCATGCCCTCCATGCCCGGGTGCTCGGTCATCCGCGGATCGGCGGCCAGCTGCCAGGCCGAGAACAGGTAGGCAGCCGTCACGCCGATGGAGACCAGCGTGTCCATGGTGGAGGCCAGGTGCCGGGCGTTGACGGCCGCGGCGCGGTGGAACGGCCAGGCCGCCCACGTGACGACCGGCAGCGCGAGGGCTCCTGCCGCCCAGCCCCAGTGTGGAAACTGGAACGCCGGAACCATGGATAGCAGGAACACGGGAACTGTGAGGATGGCTGCCAGGATCAGGCGCGGACGCAGCTGTGCGGCCGTACCGCCGTGCGCCATGTGATGGTCAGTGCCACCCGCATCCGGTCCGGCGGCGTCCGCGGGGGCCGGCGGGGTGCGCACCGTGGCGGTGTAGCCGGCGGCGTTGACGGTGGCTACCAGCTGTTCGTCGGTGATTCCCTCCGGTGCCGTGACGTGGGCTGATTCCAGGGGGAGGTTGACCGAGGCCGCAACGCCCTCCAGTTTGCCGAGCTTTTTCTCTACCCGGTTGACGCAGGAAGCGCAGGTCATGCCCTCGATGTCCAGTTCCACCACGCGGACACCGGACGGTTGCAGCAGTTTTTGGTTGTTCATGCCGTCCTATCAGGGTTGGTGTGGTACGCGGGGGCCCTACGCTTCGTTGGCGACGACCAGGTAGCCGGCCTCGGCCACGGCTTCACCGATTTCGGAGGGTGACAGTTTGCCCGTGGAGGTGATGGTGACGGTGGAAATGCCGCCGGCGTTGAGGTCCACGTCCACGGTTTCGACGCCGTTAAGGGCTTCGAGCTCCTCACTGACGGCGGAAATGCAGTGGCCGCAGGTCATGCCGGAGACGCTGACTTTCGTGGTGGTGGGGGTGGTGGTGCTCATGGCTGCTCCTTCGTAGCGTCCGGCGGGTGGCCGGAATGGGGGTGGGTCTGGCATGAAAATTTGACTGGCTGTCAGCGGAGCAGGCGGCCGATGGCTTCAGCAGCTTCCTTGACCTTGGCATCAATGGCCTCGGCGCGTGCTTCCGGGTCCGGCTCAGCAGCGGCGCCCACCACGCAGTGGCCGATGTGCTCTTCCACCAACCCCAGGCTGACGGCGTGCAGGGCCTTGGTGACGGCGGAAACCTGGGTGAGGATGTCGATGCAGTACTTGTCCTCGTCCACCATCCGCGCAATGCCCCGGACCTGGCCTTCAATGCGTTTGAGGCGGCGCAGGTAGGCGTCCTTGTTGGCCGTGTACCCGTGCTCCGGTGCGTGCTGCGCCTGCTCCAGCGCTAATTCCGTGGGTGGCGCAGCTGTGACTTCTTCGGTGGCTTCCATGGCTTCAACATATACCCCGATGGGGTATCGGCACAAGTACCCCCTGGGGGTATCTTTCCCGATGCGCTCAGGGCACAAAAAAGCTCCGGAGTGCGTTATTGGGGGATACGCACTCCGGAGCAGCTCTTGGGCAAGCCCGGTATCCACTCTCCGCGGAACCGGCCTGCTTGACTCAGCTTACTGTCTGGTAGGGAACTCCGCCACCACCCGGAATAACTACTTTCGCTTTATTTTATCCGGCCCTGTTGGAGGCCCACTTTGACGCCTTTTCAGGCCCTGTTCCGCCGCCCTTTACGAGCCGGCCCGGCCGGTACTCAGCTGTCCTCGTGCGCCGGCATCCTGTACGGGACCACCAGAACCGGCAAGCTCTGGTGGTGGCTGAGCCAGGCGCCCACAGATCCGTTGAGCGCCTCCGAAAGCCGGTGCGAGAATCCACGTTCCGAGGTGCCCACCACGATCATGGGTGCGTTGGTTTCCGCGGCCAGCCGGGCCAGCGCCCGGGCGGGATCCCCGGCGAGCGTGCGCAGCGTCCATGCCACCGTTCCGCTGCCGGCAGGCACCTTTTCCATCGCGGCCATGATGTCCGCCTTCAGTCCGGTGGTCAGGGCGCGGATGTCCTCGTCATCGGCGTCCGGATGGAGGGAAAGCCGGTGGGCGGAGCGTGCGGGGTCCCATTCCACCAGGTAGCTGGCCTCATCCACATACGCGCAGACCAGTGGCTGGCCCAGCCGGGCGGCCAGGCTGGCAGCGGTGTGGAGGACTTCCGGGTGCTGCTTCGGCATGATGCCCACCAGCAGCGGGGCGGTGCCGCTGAACCGATCCGATGTCATAGCCCATTGTCCGCCCGGGATGCCGCAGGTGAACAGGTCCCGCCGGCCCTTGTCAGGGGACTGCGGGGGAGGCGGTGACAACCACGTTCTTCCCCCACGGATCCTGCGTGTAGCAACTGATGAGGACCAGCCTGTTGGGGACGATGTCCCAGATGGGACTGTCCTTGAGGCTGGCCTTCACGTAGGTGGTCACGGTGTCCACGCGGTAGGAGATTGCTCCCGTGCCGGTCTCCACGGAAAATGTGTCGCCCACGCGGGCGGCTGAACTCAGGTGGTTGAAGGGGGCGTCCGCGCCGTCCCAGCTGTGGCCGATGACGTACGTGGTGTTGGCGGAGTTGTTGCCGGGTGTTCCGTAGGGGGTGAGCCAGTAGGCGTCCTTGGTTTCCGGCGGAACGATCGTCTGGCTGGCAGCTGCGGCTGAATCAGGTTCCAGCGGGTGGACCGGCACGTCGATATCGGCGGACGGGTAGCTGATGCGGACCGGTGCCGCCGCTTCCGGAAGCGCAGGCTGCGGTGCCGCCTGCACCGGTGTCCCTGTGGCAGGCAAGCCAAGTGCCGGCGTCGTACTGATGGACAGGGCAGCCGGTACGGGCGCGGGAGTGGCGGAAGCGACGGGTTCGGCGGTGGCCGGTGCGGCCGCCACGGCGTTGACGACGGCGGGAGGCGGGCCCTGCTGCAGGAGAGGGCCGCCGAACGTGATGCCCATGGCTGCCGTGACGCCGCACAGCAGGATCGCCAGGTCGGTGCGGTTCAGGCGACGCCACGGCCGCCGTTGCCGCGCGGCGCGGCGGCTGTTCTCCTCGGCCATGCCACTCCTCCGGTGGATCGCTGGTGATGGGAAGGAAGGCGTCCCGCCGGGCACTGGCGGAACGCCTTCCTTGTCAGGGGCCGCGGCGCTGCGGCGTTGACAACGGCGTCAGCGGGCCGTCGGGGAGGAAGCCGACCGGCGGCGAATGGCCACGGCAGCCCCGGCGGCAACCAGTGCGCCGATGCCGCCCAGCCAGGCGGGTGAAGCCGGGTTGCCGCCGACGGCGGTCTGGGCGTTGAAGCCCTGGTTGGTTCCCCTGCTGACTGGCGCAGCGGCCACCGCTCCCGTTGCCTGCTGCACCTGGGTGGCTGCGGGCTGGGCGGGCACCACCGGGGTCACCGCTGCCGGAGGCGCCACTGCCGGTGCTGCGGCGGGCGGGTCAACAGGCGTCACTGCCGGGGGGACGACGGCGGGCGGGTTGTTCACGGGCGGGTTGTTCACGGGTGGATTGACGACCGGTGGATTATCCGCAGGAGGATTGTCGACGGGCGGGTTGTCGGCTGGAGGGATATCCACCGGCGGGTTATCGACCGGCGGATTGTCGACGGGAGGCGCCGCAACACAGCCGTTGTTGTAGATCGCCTGCCCGGCAGCGTCCCAGTTCTGCCCGTACTTCAGGCCGTCGTTGGGCGGAATGATGTCGTTACCGTGTTCGCCATGCCCGTTCAGTGACGGGACCGCAACCGAGTTCACGGTGTAGTGGTTGGCGTTCGAGCCTGAGCCCGCGTGGCAGATGATGACCTTGTCGTCATCGCTCCAGCCGCGGTCAGCCACTGCGGGGGCGGCGACGACAAGTGCCGCCAGGCCCACGGCGCCGAGTGTTCCAATGGTGCGTTTCATTGTTCTCTCCCCAATTTTTGGCGTGAAACGGACCATGGCGGGGGAAGGCCAGCGGTGGCGCCCGTATGCCCCAGCAGCACGGTCAGCTTGCTTGAGTTTTCAGGCTAGGGGCGGCCCCCCGGGCAGGTCCTCAGTAGGGTGTACTCGTCTTTTCCGGACCCGCCGGCGGCCAAGTTACTTGCCGGTACCCGATCTTTGCCCGCGACTACCTGTGGGGGAGGGCGGAGCCTTGTCCCGGAATTCGCCCGCGCCTAACGTTGCTCTCAAAGAAAGGTGGGTGGATCTGGCATGGAAATTTTCATGTGGTGGCTGGACCTTGACCTGGACAGCAAGGAATGGCTCCGGGAGAACCTTCGGACGGGTGAGCTGCCGCTGGCGGTGCTCCAGGGCATCGCCGAAGCCGGCGGACCGCACCCGGACAACCCTGCTGCCGTGCTGACGGCCGCCGACTGGGACTTCATCGAAACCCAGTCCGAGTTCGTCGACTAGCGTCCCGTACGGACCACCGCTCATTTTTCCCCTGCGCCAAAACCGTTGCAGCCTGCACGGGGCGGTGGTTGCATGGTGGGCATGGCAACCGCAGAGAACTTTGTCTTAGCGATCGGGACCAAGAAAGGCCTGTGGCTGGCCACCAGCCAGGACAGGCGCGAATGGTCCTTCACCGGCCCCCACTTCCTGATGGCGGAGATTCCCAGCGTGGGGATCGACACCAGGGGCGGCCGCACCCGGATCATGGTGGGAGTGCGCAGTGAACACTGGGGCCCCACCGTAGCCCACTCGGATGACTTGGGCGCAACCTGGTCCGAACCCGAACAGGGTGCCATCAAATTCCCCGAGGACACCGGAGCCGCCGTGGAGCGCGTCTGGCAGATTTACCCGGATGCGGAGTCCCGGCCGGGCGTGGTGTGGGCCGGCGCGGAACCTATCTCCGTGTGGAAATCCACGGACGGCGGTGAACACTTCGAATTGAACCGCGGCCTCTGGGACCACCCGCACCGCAAGGACTGGGGTGCCGGCTACGGCGGCGCGGCGGCACACTCCATCGTGGTCGATCCCGCCGGAGATACGGTCCACATCGCCATGAGCACCGGCGGCGTTTACCGCTCGCTCGACGGCGGCACTTCCTGGGAGCCCCGCAACAAGGGGATCTCCGCGTACTTCATGCCGGATCCCAACCCGGAATTTGGCCAGTGCGTCCACAAGATCGCGGCTGATTCCGCCGTGGAAGGCCGCCTGTACGCCCAGAACCATCACGGCGTGTACCGCACGGACGACAATGCGGACACCTGGACGTCGATCGCCGACGGCCTGCCCGCGGACTTCGGGTTCGTCATGCTGACGCACCCGCGCCGGGAAGGAACGGCCTGGGTGGTCCCGCTGAAAGCCGACGGCGAACGCATCCCTCCGGACGGGGACCTTGCGGTCCACCGGACGGACGACGCCGGAAGCTCGTGGAAGCGGCTCAGCAACGGACTGCCCGGCAAGGAGTACAACAGTGTGCTGCGCGACGCCGCGTCGGTGGATACCGCCGAGCCGGCCGGGGTGTACTTCGGCACCCGCGGCGGGACGGTGTACGCAAGCGCGGACGAGGGGGAGACGTTCTCAGAGGTGATCGCGCACCTTCCCGACGTCCTGTGTGTCCGGGCGGCTGTGGTGGCCGGTGCCTGACATTACGGTGGTGCTCCCCAGTGTCCTCCAGCCCCTGGCCGGCG
This sequence comes from Pseudarthrobacter sp. 1G09, assembly GCF_050038305.1. Lineage (NCBI taxonomy): Bacteria > Bacillati > Actinomycetota > Actinomycetes > Micrococcales > Micrococcaceae > Pseudarthrobacter > Pseudarthrobacter sp. 1G09. The sequence continues at coordinate 154,489 of NZ_CP188306.1, read as the reverse complement.
GGCAGTCCGTACTGACTGCGCCCGCCGACGGGCCGGTGACCGTGGGGCAGCTCCTCGATTCGGTCACTGCCGGGTTCGCTGTGCTCGCCCGGCGGCTTCGGGATGAAACAGGTGCGCTGCGCCGCTTCGTGAACGTCTACGTGGACGGTGACGAGGTACGGCGCCTGCAGGGGCTGGATACCGAGGTGTCCCCGGGCCAGGAGGTGCTGGTGATCCAGTCGGTGGCCGGCGGCTGACGGTTTCCGCCGCGGCTTCGGGCAGTCCTTACTGACTGCGCCCGATGCCGCGCCACTGGTGTGCCGCCGGCGTGCGTCAAGAAACGGGTCAGGCGACGCGCCAGACCGTGCATTCGTCCGTATTGATGGCTTTGCGGAGGCCCGTGATCCGGTCCATGATCCAGACGACGCCGATTCCTGGCGCTGTTTCCTGGACGCTGCCGCGGCGGATCACCACATCGTCGTAGGAGGGCCCCACAGACAGTCGGGCTTCGATTTCGTCGCCGCGGTGGAGCTGGTCCAGGGTGCGGACTCTGGTTACATGCGTGGTCGCCTTCTTCAACATCGGGGCCTCCTGGCTGGAGCTGGTGCCGGCTCTTGCCTGCATTCACCAGTGTGGGCTGCGAATGTTGCGTGCCCGTTTCCCCGCGGTTAGCTGCCGGTTAGTTCTTGGCGCCGGACCTGTAAATGTCCGGGCCGCGCCTATGGTGGTGCCATGGAGATTCTGCAGGGGATCTGGGCCGTGGTGCTCGGGGCGGCGTCGCTGGCGCCCCTGGCGACGTTCGGCGTCGTCCTCGTTGCCTACCTGGCATACCGGCAGCGGGACCGCGCGGACAGGCGGGACCAGTGGTGGAAGCGGGCGCAATGGGCTATTGATGCCGCCCTGGACGGCCGTGACCCGCAACGCCGGCTCGCGGGCCTGAAGGTGCTGGTCCAGCTCATCGGCAGCGACCTCGCAACGGCAGAGGACGCCGACCTGATGAGCGCCCTGGCCGTGGGCATCCGGGAGGAAGAGGGCAGTGGCCGGCGCGGGGCGGCCGTCCCGCCGCCGGTGCAGGGGCTGATCGTGGCGGAGACGGAACGGCTGCTTAAGGCCGCAGGGGCCAAGGGCCGTCCCTGACCCCGGGCCTTTTACGCCGCTTCGCGGTTACGGTAGCTCGCCAGGAACGTCGAAATCCGGCGGACCGCTTCCTCGATGTCCAGGACGGATGGGAGGATCACGAACCGGAAGTGGTCCGGCGTGGGCCAGTTGAAGGCCGTGCCGTGGGACACCAGGATTTTCTGGTCCTTGAGCAGGTCGATGACGAACTGCTCGTCGCTGGCGATCGGGTACAGCTCCGGGTCCAGGCGCGGGAACAGGTACATGGCCCCCGCCGCGGGGACACAGGTGATGCCCGGGATGGAGGTCAGGAGCTTGTAGGCGAGGTCGCGCTGTTCGCGGAGCCGGCCGCCCGGCCGCACCAGGGCCTCGATGCTTTGGTAGCCGCCCAGGCAGGTCTGGATGGCGTGCTGGGCGGGGACGTTGGGGCACAGCCGCAGGGATGCGAGCAGTTCCAGGCCTTCCCGGTAAGCGGCGGTTGCTGCGAGGGGCCCGGTAACCGCCACCCAGCCGGCCCGGTAGCCGGGCATCCGGTAGGCCTTGGAAAGTCCGCTGAAGGTCAGGCAGCACACGTCCTCGGCCACGGCCGCGGTGTGGATGTGCACGGCGTCCCCGTAGAGGACCTTCTCGTAGATCTCATCGGAGAACAGCACCAGGTTGTGCTTGCGGGCGAGGTCGGCGAACTGCTCCAGGATGCGGCGCGGGTAGACGGCGCCGGTGGGGTTGTTCGGGTTGATGATCACGATGCCCTTGGTGCGGCTGGTGATCCTGGCTTCGACGTCGGCCATGTTGGGCCACCAGTTATCGGCCTCGTCGCAGAGGTAGTGGACCGGCGTGCCGCCGGTCAGCGTCACGGCGGCGGTCCACAGCGGGTAGTCCGGTGCGGGCACCAGGATCTCGTCGCCGTTCTCCATGAACGCCTGCAGGCACATGGAAATCAGCTCGCTGACGCCGTTGCCGATGAAGATGTCCTCCACGCCGATGTTCATGAGGCCGCGGGTCTGGTAGTACTGCGAGATCGCTGTCCGGGCGGAGAAGATGCCCTTCGAATCGCTGTACCCCTGGGCGCCCCGCAGGTGGTGGATCATGTCCACCACCACGGACTCGGGAGTCTCCAGGCCGAACGGGGCAGTGTCGCCCAGGTTCATCTTCAGGATCCGGTGCCCCTCGGCCTCCATGTTCTTGGCTGCCTGGAGGATGGGTCCGCGGAGTTCGTACCGGACGTTCTGGAGTTTGCTGGAGTGTTGCATAGCGCGCATGGTTGATTTTTTCACAAAGCACGACGACGGGCGGCCGGTTACGGTGCCAGCCGGTCGCCCTTGCGGTGCACCCGGAACCAGCGGTAACCGTAGCGTCCCAGTTCCACCATGAAACTGCCGTCTGGCTCCAACGGGACGTTGCCGCCGTCGAACAGGTCCAGCAGCATGGCGTCCCGGTAGGCCTGGCGCGGGCCATCCTCCGGTCCAACCCGTCCGCTGACCAGCACCTGCTCTTCGCCGAAGTTGTGCAGCAGCACCAGCGTGCCGCCATCGGAACTGCAGGTGTGGGCAAAGACCCCGGGTTCCGGCTGGTCGATGATCCCGAACGAGCCCCACCCCAGCTCCGGTGTCTCGCGGTAGCGCGCGATCAGCGTTGCCATGAAGTTGAACAGCGATTCCGGGTCCCGCTTGGCCGCAGCGGCGTTGACGTTCTCCGGCCCGTATTCGCCGCGCACCAGCGGGGCCACCAGTTCGGAAGCCTTGGCATTGGAGAAGCCGCCGTTCTTCTCGCTGTTCCACTGCATGGGTGTGCGCACTGCGGCGCGGCTCTTTTGCCGCAGGTCCTCACCCATGCCGATCTCCTCGCCGTAGAACAGCACCGGGGTACCGGGCAGCGAGAACATCAGGGAATACACCATGCGGATCCGCTCCTGGTCGCCGCCAAGCATCGGAGGCAGCCGACGCCGGAGGCCACGGCCGTAGATCTGCATGTTCTTTTCCGGGCCGAACGCGGCAAACACTTCCTGGCGCTCGCCGTCGCTGAGCTTGTCCAGGGTCAGTTCGTCATGGTTGCGCACGAACATGGCCCATTGGTTGTCCGGGTTGATGGGCGGCCTGCTTTTGAGCGTCTCGGCCAGCGGACGCGCGTCCTGCCTGGCAAGGGACAAATAGATGTGCTGCATGGCCAGGAAGTCGAACTGCATATTCAGTTCGTTGCCCTCGGGGCCGCCGTAGTATTCCAGCTGCTCCTTGTAGGGCAGGTTCACCTCCCCCAGCAGCACGGCGCTGCCGTTGCGCCGGTTCACGAAGCTGCGGAGGGCGCTGAGGTAGCCGTGCGGGTCGATGGTGGCGGCCTCGTCCTTGGGTTGGCCCCGCGTCTCAAGAAAGAACGGCACGGCGTCCAGCCTGAACCCATCAAGCCCCAGTTCCAGCCACAGTCCCATGGCCTTGGCGATCTGGTCGCGGACTTGCTGGTTGGTGACGTTGAGGTCCGGCTGGTACTTGGCAAACATGTGCAGGTACCACTCACCGGTAGCTTCATCAAGGGTCCACAGCGAGTTCTCCTCCCCGGGGAACACCACTTCCGAGGACGTGTCCGGGGGAGTGTCCTTTCGCCACACGTAAAAGTCGCGGAACGGGTTGTCCGTGGATTTCCGGGCTTCCACGAACCAGGGGTGCTGGTCGGAGGTGTGGTTCACCACGAAGTCGGCGATTACGCGCATGCCGCGGTCCTTCGCGGCGCGGATGAATTCCACCAGGTCGCCCAGCGTGCCAAGGCGGCGGTCCACGCCGAAGAAGTCCGTGACGTCATAGCCGTCGTCGCGGTCCGGGGACGGGTAGAACGGCATCAGCCAGATGCAGGTCACGCCCAGCGCAGCGAGGTAGTCCACCCGCTGGGTGAGGCCGGCGAAATCGCCGGTGCCGTCGCCGTCGTCGTCAAAGAACGTCTCCACGTCCAGGCAGTAGATCACCGCGTTCTTCCACCACAGGTCCGAGGTCTCGGCGATCCTCATGCCGGAGCGTCCGACGCCGGGGTGACTGTTGCCGCCGCAAGCTGCGGTTCCGTACTGGCCTGGTCAGTGGTGCGGACCTGGGGAAGCACCTCAGCGGCGAAGGCGTCGATGAAAGCATCCTGTTGTTGCCCCACGAAGTGCAGGTACAGCTCATCGAAGCCCAGCTCCACGTAATCGGACAGCCACTCTGCGTGCGCGTTGAGGCTGGCGGCAACATTGACCGCGCCGCGGACCTGTTCCTCGCCCACGTGCTCGCCAATGCCGTCGAAATGGCCCGCGGAGGGCAGGTCCCAAGGGATGGGCGGTGCGAACGTGTTGGTCCGCCACTGGTCCAGGGCGATGGCTGCCGCTTCCTGCTCGCTGCCGGCCCAGGACAGGTGTACCTGCAGCACCGCCTTGCCCTTGCCTCCACCGTCGCGGTAGGCGGCGAGCATGTCCCGGAGCTTAGGCGCCGGCTGGTTGACGGTGACCAGGCCGTCCGCCCAGGCTGCCGCGCGGCGGGCCGTGTCCACGCTGATGGCAGGTGCGATGAGCGGGGGGCGGGGAGTCGGGGACATCCCAGATCCGCGCCTGCTCCACGGTGACCAGCCCGCGGTGGGTGACCTCCTCCCCGCGGTGCAGGCGGCGGATCACGTCCACGCATTCTTCGAGCCGGCGTTGGCGGAGGTCTTTGGCCGGCCAGGGGTCGCCCGTGATGTGCTCGTTCATGTTTTCGCCGCTGCCCGGGGCAAACCAGAACCTGCCGGGGAACATGCAGGCCAGGGTTGCGGAGGCGTGGGCGATGATGGCGGGGTGATAGCGCTGGCCGGGTGCGGTCACCACTCCGAACCGCAGGCCGGTGGTGGCCAGCGCCGCACCCAGCCAGGACCACGCGAAACCCGAGTGCCCCTGCCGGGCGGACCACGGCTCGATATGGTCTGAGCACATGGCCGCGTCAAAGCCCGCGCGTTCGGCGTGCTGGACGTCCTTCAGCAACTGGGCCGGACTGATCTGTTCGTGGGATGCGTGGAAGCCGACGGTAACCATCGTTAAGCTGTACCGTCCCCCGGACGGCCTGTCGAGGGGCATCCGGCCATCGGGTGGACAGGTGGCGGAAACACAAGCTGCTTGTCCGATAAGTTTGGTACTTGTAACACCGCCGGGACTGCGCAGTGCAGGAATGCGGGACAGGAAAGGAAGTACCCCTATGGGCGGCGTGCTGGTGGGGCTGGCCGTGATCGGGGCCGTGATTGCGGTGGGCTATCTGGCCGCGCGGTGCGGACTGGGTGACGAACACACGGTCTCCGCGCTGACGAAGATCGCCTTCTTCATCACCAACCCGGTGCTCCTCTTTACCGTGGTGCTGAAATCCGACATCTCGGTGGTGTTCTCCGCCTACGTGCCGCTGGCCCTGCTCACGGCCACCATCACCGCCCTGTTGTACGTCGCCGCCAGCCGCATCTGGTTCCGCCGCCCCATGGCTGAGACAGCCGTGGGCGCCATGGCCAGTTCCTACGTTAACGCCAACAACATCGGTATCCCCATCACCCTGTACGCCCTGGGTGACGCCACCCCGGTGGCCCCGGTGCTGCTGGTCCAGCTGCTCCTGCTGGCACCACTGGTCCTGACCGTCCTGGACCTCTCCGCCGCGGGCCGCTTCTCCCCGCGGCTGATGCTGACGCAGCCCTTCCGGAACCCGATGATCATTGCCACCCTCCTCGGAGCAGTCCTGGCCGCCTTCCATGTGAAGCTGCCCGAACCGGTCATGGCACCGTTGACGCTCCTGGGTGGTGCGGCGGTGCCGGTGGTGCTGCTGGCCTTCGGGATGTCCCTGCGCGGCACGCGGATGCTCCGGAGCGGCGGGCACACGCCGGAAATTCTTACCGCCACCGCGCTGAAGTCCGCCGTGATGCCCGCGGTGGCCTACGTCGTGGGCCGCTTCCTCTTCAACCTGGAACCGCACATGCTCTTGGGAGTGGTGCTCATGGCCGCGCTCCCGCCGGCCCAGAATGTGTTCCTCTTCGCCAGCAGATACGGCCGGGGCATGGCGGTGGCGCGGGAGACCATTCTCATTTCGACGGCGGCGGCCGCACCGGTCCTGGTCCTGATCGTCTGGCTCCTGGCCGGCTGAGCCCGCTGAATCCGGCGAAGGCCGCGCCGCGCCGGGCGTCCCGGGGGGTACCGCCCCCGCCACTTGCCGGGCAAGAATGGGCGCATGGAACTTCCCGTGATGCCGCCCGTCCCGCCCATGCTTGCCAAGGCCGTCAGCGGCATCGACGGCATTCCGAAAGGTGGGGACCTCAGCTACGAACCCAAATGGGACGGCTTCCGGTCCATCATCTACCGCGACGGCGACGAGCTGGAGATCGGCAGCCGCAATGAAAAACCGATGACCCGGTACTTTCCCGAACTCGTGGCCGCGCTTAAGGAGAACCTCCCGGAGCGGTGCGTGGTGGACGGCGAGATCATCCTCATTGGCGCAACCGGGGACCGCCTGGACTTCGACACCCTGCAGCAGCGCATCCACCCCGCCGCCAGCCGGGTGAAACTCCTGTCCGAGCAGACCCCGGCCTCCTTCGTGGCCTTCGACCTGCTGGCCCTGGACGGTGACGACTACACCGGCAAGCCCTTCGCCGAGCGCCGGGCCGCCCTGGAAAAGGCACTGTCGGCCAGCAAGGCCCCGGTCCACCTGACCGCCGCCACCACGGACAAGGACACGGCGGGCCAGTGGTTCGAGCAGTTTGAAGGTGCCGGGCTGGACGGGATCGTCGCCAAGCGCGTGGACGGAAAGTACGAGCCGGACAAGCGGGTGATGTTCAAGGTCAAGCACGAACGCACCGCCGACTGCGTGGTGGCCGGCTACCGGCTGCACAAGAGCGGCCCGGATGTCATCGGGTCCCTGCTCCTGGGCCTGTACAAGGACGACGGCGGCCTGGCGAGCGTGGGCGTGATCGGCGCCTTCCCGATGAAGCGCCGGCAGGAACTCTTCCAGGAACTGCAGCCGCTGGTGACCGACTTCGACAACCACCCATGGGCCTGGGCGAAGCAGGAGGAGGGGGAGCGGACGCCCCGCAACGCCGAGGGCAGCCGCTGGAGCGCCGGCAAGGACCTGTCCTTCGTCCCGCTCCGGCCCGAACTGGTGGTGGAGGTCCGCTACGACCACATGGAAGGCGAGAGGTTCCGCCACACCGCCCAGTTCAACCGCTGGCGGCCGGACCGGGACCCGGAGTCCTGCACGTATGCGCAGCTGGAGGAGCCGGTGAACTTCGACCTGGCGTCCGTGCTGGAAACCGGCAAGCCTTGATTCTGCAGAGCCCGGGCCCGGCCGCAGGGCACCCGCGGCCGGGCGCCTACTTGAGGCCGAGCTGCTTGGTGGGGGTCTTGTAGGACTCCTTGGCCGTCATGGCCGAAACGGCGGCGATGACGCAGATGACTGCGGTAAAGATGCTGATCTGCACCCAGCCGCCGGGCCTGATGCCACCCATCGCGGCCACGATGGCCGGAGCGAACCCTGCCATGAGGAAACCCAGTTGGGTGCCGATGGCCAGGCCGGAGAAGCGGACCTTCGTGCTGAACATTTCGGCGTAGAAGGACGGCCATACGGCGTTGGCGGCTGCGTAACCGCAGGAGAACATGCCGATCGCGGCCAGGAACATCAGCGGGACGTTGCCGGATTCCAGGCTCAGCAGGAACAACGGGGTAAGCACCGCACTGGCCAGGGCGCCATAAATGTAGACGGGCTTGCGGCCGATCCTGTCTGCCAGCATGCCGAACAGCGGCTGGGTGCCCAGGGCTACCAGGTTGGCGCCCACTACGAGCCACAGTGTGGTGGTGCCGTCCACGCCGGCTACTGTCTTGGCGTAGCTGATGGCGAGGGTACCGAACACGGTGGACACGGCGGCGATGAAGGCGCAGCAGATCACGCGGAGCACATCTCGCCAGTGGCCCTTGAGGAGGTCGGCGACGGGAAGCTTGGAGATCTGGGCGGACTTCTGGGCTTCCGCGAAGGCGGGCGGCTCGTGCAGGGTGCGCCGGATGAAGAACGCCACCACAACCACCACTGCGCTGAGCCAGAACGGGATGCGCCAACCGATGCCGTACTTGATCTCGTCCGGCAGGGCGAGGACGGGGATGAACACCAGGGCAGCGAGGATCTGGCCGCCCTGCGTACCGGTCAGGGTCCAGGACGTGAAGAAGGACCGGCGGTTGTCCGGGGCGTGCTCCAGGGTCATGGAGGACGCGCCGGCCTGCTCACCGGCGGCGGAGAGGCCCTGGCAGAGGCGGGCCAGTACCAGCAGTGCGGGAGCCCACCACCCCACCGTGTTGAAGTCCGGCAGGCAGCCGATGAGGAACGTGGACGCACCCATCAGGACGAGGGTGAACATCAGGACTTTCTGCCGGCCCACCCTGTCGCCGAAGTGGCCCAGGATGACGGCGCCCACCGGCCGCGCAACGTACGCGAAGCCGAAGGTGGCGAAGGACATGATTGCCGCGTTGGCATCAGCGCTGGGGAAGAAGACCGTGGGGAAGATGAGTGCGGCCGCCGAGCCGAAGATGAAGAAGTCGTAGTATTCGACGGCGCTGCCCAGGAAGCTGGCGAGTGCGGCTTTCTTGGGGGTGCCGGCATGCGTGGCGGTGCCCGCTCCGGCGGAAGGAAGTGTCTGGCTCATGGAGTTCCTTTGTGTGACGACATTGTCGCGGATGGTTCAGGAGTCGCAGCCGCCGCGGCCTGGGTGCGGGCGGGGCGCGATGCGGCTGGAGTCCTCTCAAGACCCGAGCGAGTAGCCACATGGTGAGAGCTACTTGTGCGATACAGCAATGATGGCTGTGAGGGCTGTCACTTGTCAAGAAAATAATCACCATCTAGAAATAGCTCTCACATTGTGGCAACATCGACGTATGAGTGTGAATCAAGCCACAATGACCGATGGTGTCCAGGGTGATCCGGCTGGCGAGGGCGACCCCGACGGCGCCCCTGACGTGCAGGGTGATTCCCCGGACGCGGCCAAAGGTGTGGGCAGGAAGGGTGCCGAGCGGACCGACATGGTGGGCAAGGCCCTCGGCCTGCTGGTACTCCTGGGCGAAATGCCGCGCGGTGCCAGCGCGGCAGAGATCTCGCGGCGCGCGGAGTTGCCCTTCAGCACCACTTACCGGCTCCTCGGTTCGCTCGCCCGCGACGGGTTCGTGGACTATGAGCCGGATGGCCGGCGCTACCACCTGGGCCTGCGGATCTTCCAGCTGGGCCAGCGCGTGTCCAACCACCACGGTTTCGCCGGAGCCGCCCTGCCGGTCCTTCGCCGGGTCACGGAACAGACCGGCGAGGCCACCATCCTCAGTGTCCGGGACGGCCATCACCACCTGACGGTCAACAAGGTGGACGGCCCGCAGATGTTCCGGGTGACCAGCGACCCCGGCCACCTGGGCTCGCTGTCCGCCACCGCCGTCGGCAAGGCGCTGGTGGCCTTTGCCGAGGACGCCGAGCGCGAAAAGCTCCTCGCCGAACTGCCACTCGAGCCGCTGACGGAAAAGTCCATCACGGACCGCGATGACTTCCGCCGGGAGGTCGACCAGGTGCGCCGCCAGGGTTACGCCGTGATGGACGAGGAAAACGAGATTGGCATGCGCGCCGTTGCCGTCCCGCTGCTCAACAGCCAGGGGCATGCCTTTGCGTCGCTGGCGACGGCGGCTCCGGTGTTCCGCATGACCTTGGATGAGCTGAAGGCGCACGTATCACTCCTGCAGGATGCGGCGGCCGAGCTGGCCGCGCGGCTTCCGCAAAGGTAGAACCCCGCGATACTCATGTTCGCTAGTCGAACACTAGTGCGCAGAATGAACAATTGATGTACTGTAATCCCTGTCACCGGCGTGCCGCCCCGCGGCCCGGTGCCGTTACCAAAGGAGCTGCACGGATGAGCCAACGAACTGAGTCCTACCTGGTGGGACTGGTTGGAGATGGCGTGACGCCATCGCTCACCCCGCCCATGCACGAACGGGAAGGTGACGTGCAGGGCCTGCGCTACCTGTACCGACCCATTGACCTCCTCGAACTTGGCCTGCCGGGGGACTCTGTGGGCGAGGTCCTCCGCAGCGCCCGCACGCTGGGCTTCAACGGCCTGAACATCACGCATCCCTGCAAGCAGCTGGTCCTGCAACACCTGGATGAGGTGAGCCCCGATGCCCGCCGGCTCGGCGCCGTCAACACCGTTGTCATCCGGGACGGCCGCTTCATCGGCCACAACACCGACTTCTCCGGCTTCGCCGCAGCCCTCGCCTCGGGTCTCCCCGGCGCCCGGCTGGACCGCGTGGTGCAACTCGGCGCGGGAGGTGCCGGGTCCGCCGTCGCGTACGCCCTGCTCAGCGCGGGCGTCACAGTGCTGGACCTGGTGGACATGGATCCCGAACGGGCAGCCGGACGGGCCGCGGAACTGTCCGGCTTCTTCCCGGGCAGCACCGTCACGGCACGCACCACGGGGGAGCTGCCGCAGCTCATGCCGCTGGCCGACGGCCTGGTGCACTGCACCCCGGTGGGCATGGCCGCCCACCCCGGCACTCCGCTGGACCTGGAGCTGCTCGAATCCCGGCACTGGGTGGCCGACATTGTCTACCGTCCCATCGAGACCGAGCTGGTCCGGGGCGCCCGAGCCAAGGGCTGCGAGGTCCTGGACGGCGGCCGCATGGCAGTGGGCCAGGCCGCCGACGCCTTCAGGATCTTCACCGGCCTCGACGCCGACCCGGACCGGATGCGCAGCCACTTCCTTGAACTCGTGGCGGCCGAGGAGGTGGCTGCCTGATGCGTACCGGAATTGCCACCGTCTGCCTTTCCGGCACCCTGAAGGAAAAGATGCAGGCCTGCGCCATTGCGGGCTTCGACGGCATCGAAATCTTCGAACAGGACCTTGTCACCTCACCGCTCAGCCCCGAAGACGTGCGGACAATGGCCGCAGACCTGGGGCTGGGCCTGGACCTATATCAGCCGTTCCGGGATTTCGACGGCGTCACCCCGGACCTGCTCAAGGCCAACCTCAGGCGCGCCGAGGCCAAGTTCAAGCTCATGTCCCGCCTGGGCATGGACACCATCCTGGTGTGCTCCAACGTTGCCACCGCCACAATCGACGACGACGGCGTCCGGGCAGAACAGCTCGCCCAGCTTGCCGGCCTGGCCGGGGACCACAGCATCAAGGTGGCCTACGAGGCGCTGGCCTGGGGCAAGTACGTCAACGACTACGAACACGCCTACCGCCTGGTGGAGATGGTGGACCATCCCAACCTGGGCACCTGCCTGGATTCCTTCCACATCCTGTCCAGGGACTGGGACACCGCACCGATCGAGCAGATCAACCCGGAGAAGATCTTCTTCGTCCAGGTGGCTGACGCCCCCAAACTGTCCATGGACGTCCTGTCCTGGAGCCGCCACTACCGGGTCTTCCCTGGCGAGGGGCAGTTCGAGCTCGCCAAGTTCATGGGCCATGTGGTCCGCGCCGGCTATACCGGGCCGGTCTCGCTGGAGGTCTTCAACGACGTCTTCCGGCAGTCCGACGTGGAGCGCACGGCCGTCGATGCCATGCGCTCGCTCATCTGGCTGGAGGAACAGAGCGCCAAATGGCTCGCGGACAACGCCGGGAACGGCACTGACGGCGCGGCGGCAGGTGGCGCCGCGCTCCGGCGTCGTTATCCCATGGAACTGGCCACAATTCCCAAAGTGAACGAACCCGCGGGCTTCAACTTCGCCGAGGTGAAGGCCGACGATACCGCGCAGCTGGAGAAGCTCCTGGGCCAGCTCGGCTTCGGATTCGAGGGCCGGCACCGCACCAAGGATGTCCAGCTGTGGACCATGGGGCAGGCGCGGGTCATCATCAACGAGCAGGCGGCCTCGCACGCCGAACCGTCCATCGCGGCCCTGGGGTTCGACGTGGACTCCCCCGTGATTGCCTCAGCCCGGGCCCAGCAGCTCAAGGCACCGGTGGTGGCCCGCAAGGTCCAGGCCGACGAGGAAGTCTTCCAGGGCATCTCCGCCCCGGACTCCACCGAGATCTTCCTCTGCCAGGGCAGCCCGGACGGCACCGCCGCGTGGACCCGCGAGTTCGGTGAAGGGCTCGAGCACGCACGTTCCGCGCAGAATGCGGTGATTGACCACGTAAACCTGGCCCAGCCGTGGCAGCACTTCGACGAGGCCGTGCTCTTCTACACCAGCGCCCTCGCCCTGGAACCGCAGCCGTTCGCGGAGGTCCCCAGTCCCAGCGGCCTGGTCCGCTCCCAGGTCATGGAAACGGCCGACGGCGCGGTCCGGCTGGTCCTGAACCTCGCCCCTGTTCAGCAGGCCCACGGCCCGAAGACCTACCAGGAACACATTGCTTTCGCGGTGGATGACCTCGTGGCGGCGGCACGGGCCGCCCGGGCCCGCGGCCTGGACTTCCTGCAGATCCCCGCCAACTATTACGAGGACCTGGACGCCCGGTTCGACCTCGCCCCCGGCTTCCTGGCCACGCTCAGCGAGCTCAACCTCCTGTATGACCGGGACGCGGACGGTGAGTTCCTGCACTTCTACACAGCCACCGTGGGCAGCGTGTTCTTCGAAATGGTGGAACGCCGCGGAGGCTACAGCGGCTACGGCGCCCCGAATGCGCCCGTCCGCCACGCCGTCCAATACGACTCACTGCACCGCTGACCACCCAACGCACCAGAGAACACCCCCAGAAAGGAGCCGGACGTGCCGGAAGAGACACACGCCCAGCCTGAAACGGACGAGTCCGTACCGCCCGCCGAGCCGAAGGCGGCACACCTGCCGCTGGACAAGGCCATCGAGACCCAGGCCGACCTCAGTGCGGAGATCAGCTCCATCGGTGAGGCCTACCGGCGCGCACTCAAGGACGGCGCGCAGCCGGAGATCCAGCCCCGCCTGGACTACCCGCCGTACCGGAGCAGCATCCTGCGCCACCCCACCAAGAGCCTGCACCATACGGACCCGGAAACCATCGAGCTGTACTCACCGGCGTTCGGGCACCAGGACGTGCACGCGCTGGAATCGGACCTGACCATCCAGCACAACGGCGAACCCCAGGGCGAGCGGATCATCGTGGCCGGCCGCGTCCTGGACGGCGACGGCCGCCCGGTGGCCGGGCAGCTCGTGGAAATCTGGCAGGCGAACGCCTCCGGCCGCTACATCCACAAGCGTGACCAGCACCCGGCACCCATCGACCCCAACTTCACGGGAATCGGCCGCTGCATCACCGGCCCGGACGGTTCTTACCGCTTCACCACCATCAAGCCCGGCGCGTACCCGTGGAAGAACCACCTGAACGCCTGGCGCCCGGCGCACATCCACTTCTCGCTGTTCGGCACCGAGTTCACGCAGCGCATCATCACCCAGATGTACTTCCCTGGTGACCAGCTCTTCCCGCTGGACCCCATTTACCAGACCATCGTGGACCAGGACGCCCGCGACCGGCTGGTGGCCAGTTACGACCACAGCCTCACCGAACCGGAGTGGGCCCTCGGCTACATCTGGGACATCGTCCTGACCGGGGCCAAGCGGACCTGGACCGAAAACGAGGCACTGGGTGCCGCCGGCGACGACGACAACGAATAGGCAGAGGACAACGCACATGAGCAACTCCACCAAACTCGTTCCCACCCCCGGCCAGACGGTAGGCCCGTTCTACGGCTACGCGCTCCCGTACGAGAAGGACAACGAGCTGCTGGCTCCCGGTTCGCCCGGATCCATCCGCCTGCAGGGCACCGTGTACGACGGCGCCGGCCAGACCATCCCGGACGCCATCCTGGAAATCTGGCAGCCTGACTCCGAAGGCAATGTGGTCCAGCGCACCGGCTCACTGGTCCGGGACGGCTACACGTTTACCGGCTGGGGCCGCGGCGCCGTGGGCAACTCGGGCGTTTACACCTTCACCACCGTGAATCCCGGCCCCACGAAGCCCGTTCCTGGAAAAGCAGCGGCAGCGCCCTTTATTTCCGTGGCCATCTTTGCCCGCGGCCTGACCAACCGGTTGTTTACCCGCATATACCTCCCCGAAAACCAGGAGGCCCTGGCCAACGATCCCCTGCTGAGCTCGCTGGACCCGGAGCGCCGCAGCACGCTGATCGCCCGCCGCGACCCCGATGGCGGCCTCACCTGGGACATCCGCCTCCAGGGTGAGGGCGAGACAGTTTTCCTGGACTTCCAGTGACGTACCCCGCCCCCGGAGACCTGCACCCCTTCGCGGACGGAGGTGACGCCGGTCTGCTCAGTCCCGTCTCGGCCTCGCCCCTCGTGGCCGCGCTCACCGGCGACCGTGCCGTGCTGGCGGCAATCCTTGCCGTCGAATCGGGCTGGGCTGCCGTGCTCGAACACGCCGGCCTGGCACCTGCCGGGTCCGCCGCCGTCGTGGCCTCGGCTGCCGAGGCGGGGCGCTACGACGTGGCGGACATCGCCCGGCGGGCCCAGGGTGGCGGCAACCCGGTGATCCCGCTGCTGGCGGACCTCCGGAAAAACGTCGCTGTGCTGGACACCGCCGGGGGTGCTGCCGGAAAGGCGGTGCACAGCTCGCTGACCAGCCAGGACGTGCTGGACACGGCTCTCATGCTGCTGGCCAGGAACACGGTCCACGCCGTGCTCGCGGACCTGAAAGGCACCACGACGGCGCTGGCCGCCTTGGCGGGGCAGCATGCGGACACGCTGTGCGTGGGCAGGAGCCTGACGCAGCATTCGCTTCCCTTCACCTTTGGGCTGCGGGCGGCCCAGTGGTTCCAGGGCGTGGCCGCCGCAGGCCGGCAGCTGGAAAACCTGGAGTTCCCAGTCCAGTTCGGTGGTGCGGCAGGAACGCTCGCTGCCGGAACCGTGCTGACGGAAGGCACCTCCGTCACGCCGTTCACCCTTGCCGATGCCCTGGCGGCCCAGCTGGGCCTCGCCCCGGCCGCGGCGCCCTGGCACACCAACCGCCTGGCCATCACGTCCCTGGGCCATGCGCTGGCTTCCGTGCTGGATGCCTTCGGCAAGATCGCCGCTGACGTCCTGTTCCTGAGCCGGCCCGAGGTGGCTGAAGTCGCCGAGCCGCGTGCGGCCGGGCGCGGCGTTTCCTCGGCCATGCCGCAGAAGCAGAACCCGGTTCTGTCCGTCCTGGTCCGCAGCGCCGCCCTGCAGGCAGCCCAGCTGGCCGCCCAGCTGCATGTGGCCGCCGCCAACTTCAACGACGAACGCCCGGACGGCGCCTGGCACACCGAGTGGCCGGCCCTGCGCCAGCTACTGGCCCTGGCCCTCGGCGCCGCCGGCCACATCCGCGAACTCGCCGAGGGGCTGCAGGTATTCCCGGACGCCATGCGCCGCAACCTCGACCTGTCCGGCCCGCTGCTGCTGGCCGAGGGCGTCGCCTCCGCGGTGGCGCCCCTGCTCGGCGACCAGGACGGCCGCAGCGGCAAACAGCAGCTGCAGGAGGTGGTGGACCGGACCCTCCAGGCGCCGCCCGCCGAGCAGGCCGGCACCTACCGCAAGCTGTTCCGCGAGGCCGTCCCCGCCGCCGTCGTTCCCGATCCCCGGCTGGAGGAACTCCTGGACCCCGCCAACTATCTGGGCCAGGCGGCGGAAATCTCCCGCCGCATCCTGGCGGCCTATCCCGAATTTGTTACCCCTCCCGACGCGAATGGAGCTTCCCGTGGCTAAGCCGGCACTGAAGGCAGCGCTGCTGTCCCCCCAACGACCCCTGGGCGAGCACCCCCTCCTGCTGGTGGGCCCGTCCCTGGGCACCTCCTCCATCCTCTGGAACAGGGCCGCATCCCTGCTCGGCACCGATTACGACGTGGTGGCCTGGGACCTGCCCGGCCACGGCGTCTCACCCGCAGCCACCGAAACGTTCGACGTCGCAGCCCTCGCGGACGCCGTGGTGGACCTGGCGGAATCCGTTGCCCCCGGGGAAAACTTCCACTACGCCGGCGTCTCCCTGGGCGGCGCGGTGGGCCTGCAGCTGGGCGCCAAGCACGGGGCACGGCTGAAAAGCCTGTCCGTGCAGAACAGCGGTGCCAAGATCGGGACGCCCGAAAGCTGGCTGGAGCGCGCGGAAACCGTCCGGTCCCAGGGCACTCCGGTGATGATCCAGGGCTCCGCCGAGCGCTGGTTTGCCCCCGGATTCATGGACAGCCAGCCGGAACTGAGCAGCCGGCTCCTGCACGCCCTGCGCGACGCCGACCGGTTCAGCTATGCGTTCTGCTGCGAAGCGCTGGCGGCGTTCGATGTCCGGGCAGAACTCGGCAGCATCCGTGTTCCCACCCAGGTGATCGCCGGTGCGCTGGACGGCGTCGCCACACCTGCGATGGCCGCTGAGGTGGCTGCGGGAATCACCGGCGGTGGCGGCACCGCCACGGCCGTGACCCTCGAAGGCGTCGCCCACCTGGCACCTGCCGAAGCTCCGGCCCACGTGGCCGAGCTGATGCGCGGGCTGATCAGCTGGGCCGAATCACAGGTGGCAGCCAAGTGAGCGGCCCCGGACAGCCGGATCCGGCGCGCAACGGCGTGGTCCAGCCCGGCGCTACCAGCAAGGACATTTACGACGGCGGCATGGCCGTCCGGCGCGAAGTCCTCAGTGACGAGCACGTGGACCGGGCCAACGCCAGCAAGGACGGGTTCACCGAGGACTTCCAGGACATGATCACCCGCATCGCGTGGGGCGGGATCTGGACGCGGCCCGGCCTGACCCGGCAGATGCGCTCGGCCGTCACCATCACCGCCATGGTGGCCCACGGCCACTGGGAGGAACTGGCGATGCACATCCGCGCGGCCCTCCGGAACGGCCTCAGCCGGGACGAGATCAAGGAAATCCTGCTGCAGACCGCCATCTACTGCGGAGTCCCCTCCGCCAACACGGCCTTCAAAACCGCCCAGCAGGTCTTTCGAGAAATGGACACCACCCGATGAACCAGGCTTTTGTGTACGATGCGGTGCGCACTCCGTTCGGTAAGTTCGGCTCCGGCCTTGCCGGCGTCCGTCCGGATGACCTTGCCGCGCACGTGATCAGGGAGTCGGTGCAGCGCGCGCCGGGCCTTGATCCGGAGCGGATTGATGAGGTGGTGTTCGGGAACGCGAACGGTGCCGGCGAGGAGAACCGCAATATCGCCCGGATGGGCACGCTGCTGGCGGGCTTGCCGGTCTCGATTCCCGGGACCACGGTGAACCGTTTGTGCGGGTCGTCGCTGGACGCTGCGATCATCGCGTCCCGGCAGGTCAACGCCGGCGACGCCGACCTGGTGCTGGTGGGCGGTGCTGAGTCCATGTCCCGGGCGCCGTGGGTGCTGCCGAAGACGGAGAAGCCCTACCCGGCCGGGGATATGACGCTGGCGTCCACCACGCTGGGCTGGCGCCTGGTGAACAAGGCAATGCCGAAGGAATGGACCATCTCCCTGGGCGAGGCCACGGAGCGTTTGCGGGAGAAGTACGGGGTAACCCGGGAGGCGCAGGACGAGTTCGCCGCCGCCTCCCACAACCTGTCCGCCGCGGCGTGGGATGAGGGGTTTTACGACAACCTCGTCGCCCCGGTGCCCGGCACGGACCTGGTGCGGGACGAGGGCATCCGCGCCGGTTCGTCCGCCGAGAAGCTCGCCGGCCTGAAGACGGTGTTCCGTGCCGAGGATGGGACGGTGACGGCGGGGAACGCATCGCCGTTGTCCGACGGCGCCTCCGCGGCCTGGGTAGGCAGCGAGGCTGCCGCGGGGCTTCTGGGCCTGGACCCGCTGGCGAGGATCGCCGGGCGCGGTGCGCACGGCAATGATCCGCAGTTCTTCGGGTATGCACCGGTGGAGGCGGCGAACAAGGCCCTCGCGAAGGCGGGGATCGGCTGGGACCAGGTGGGCGCCGTCGAACTTAACGAAGCGTTCGCCGCGCAGTCCCTGGCCTGCATCAACGCCTGGGGCATCGATCCCGGGATTGTGAACCGGCACGGCGGGGCCATCGCGATGGGCCACCCGCTCGGCGCGTCCGGCACCCGGATCCTGGGCACCCTCGCGCGGTCCCTGCAGGCCTCCGGGGAGCGCTGGGGTGTGGCCGCGATCTGCATCGGCGTGGGCCAGGGCCTGGCCGTTGTCCTCGAAAACGTCACCGCTGGAAAGGCGTAGGTACATGCTGAATTTTGTTGATTCGGTCCGGGAGGCAGTGGCCGGGATCCAGGACGGCTCCACCGTGATGATCGGCGGGTTCGGGAACGCCGGGCAGCCGTTCGAACTGATCGACGCGCTGCTCGAATGCGGGGCGACGGGCCTGACGGTGGTGAACAACAACGCCGGACAGGGCGACCAGGGCCTGGCGCTGCTGATCAAGGAAGGCCGGGTGCGGAAGATGATCTGTTCGTTCCCGCGGCAGTCCGATTCGTGGCACTTCGACGCCAAGTACAAGGCCGGGGAGATCGAACTCGAGCTGGTGCCGCAGGGCAACCTGGCCGAACGGATCCGTGCCGCAGGGGCCGGGATCGGCGGGTTCTTCACCCCCACCGGGTACGGGACCATGCTCGCCGAGGGCAAGGAAACCCGGATCATCGACGGCCGCGGGCAGGTCTTCGAAACACCGATCCACGCCGACGTCGCCCTGATCAAGGCCCTGAAGGCGGACGGGAAGGGCAACCTGGTCTACCGCAAGACCGCACGGAACTTCGGTCCCATCATGGCAGCGGCGGCGAAGCACACCATCGTCCAGGTCTCCGAGATCGTGCCCACCGGTGGCCTTGACCCGGAAAACATCGTCACCTCCGGGATTTACGTCAACAGCATCGTGAAGGTGGCCGGCAGCGGCGCCGGCACCCCAACCGCAGAAGGGCAGGTGGCCTGAGATGAGCCTCACCGAAACGTCCATCCAGACCTCCCAGACCCCGCTGGGCCGGGACGACCTCGCCCGGCTCGTGGCCCGCGACATCGCCCCGGGATCCTTCGTGAACCTCGGTATCGGCCAGCCCACCCTGGTGTCGAACTACCTCACCGAGGAACAGAACATCACCCTCCACACCGAGAACGGAATGCTCGGCATGGGCCCCGCAGCCGTTGGGGACGAGATCGACGGCGACCTGATCAACGCCGGCAAGATCCCCGTCACCGAACTCCCCGGCGCCTCGTACTTCCACCACGCCGACTCGTTCGCGATCATGCGCGGCGGGCACCTGGACATCTGCGTCCTCGGCGCGTTCCAGGTCTCCGCCACCGGTGACCTCGCAAACTGGCACACCGGGGCGCCGGGGGCGATTCCCGCCGTCGGCGGCGCCATGGACCTCGCCACCGGCGCCAAGGACGTCTTCGTCATGATGACCCTCCTGACCCGCGAAGGCGCGTCGAAGATCGTGGAGTCCTGCACCTACCCGCTCACCGGCGTCGGCTGCGTCACCCGCGTCTATACCGACAAAGCCGTGTTCCTCACCGGCCCCGACGGCGTCACCGTCCGGGAAACCTTCGGCACCACCCTCGAAGAACTCCAGGAACTCCTCCCCATCCCCCTCAAGGCCGCGCCCGCCGCCGGACGCCGGGGCCCGGGCGCACCCTAGGATTGGTAACCATGACCGACGCCGTCCGCACGGACACCCAGCCACCGCAGGCCAGCGACCAGTACGTCCAGTCGCTGGCCCGCGGGCTGGCCGTAATCCGGGCCTTCGACGCCGACCGGCCTGTCATGACCCTCAGCGAGGTGGCGGGCCAGACCGGCCTGACCCGGGCTACGGCGCGGCGGTTCCTGCATACCCTCGTGGAGCTGGGATACGTCCGGACGGACGGGAAGACGTTTGCCCTCACGGCCAAGGTTCTCCAGCTCGGCTACGCCTACCTCTCCGGGCTGTCCCTGCCGCAGCTGGCCCAGCCGCACCTGGAAGAGCTGTCCCTGAAACTGGGGGAGTCGACGTCGGCCGCTGTCCTGGACGGCGTGGACATTGCCTACATCGCCCGGGTGACCACGCGCCGGATCATGACAGTCGGCATCACCGTGGGGACCCGCTTCCCCGCCTACGCCACCTCCATGGGACGGGTGCTCCTTGCCAACCTGCCGGCCCCGGCCCTCAAGGAATACCTGGCCGCAGCGGACATCAGGCCGCTCACGCCCCGGGCCCTGGGGACGGTCCCGGAGCTGCTGGCCGTGCTGGAGACCGTCCGGGCGCAGGGCTGGTGCCTGCTGGACCAGGAACTGGAACCCGGCCTGATGTCCGTGGCGGCACCGGTGTTCGACGGAGCCAAGGTGGTGGCGGCGGTCAACGTGTCGCTGCAGGCCCAGTCGGTGGCAGCCCGGGAGGACCCGGAAGCCTACCTGGCATCCGTGGCGCAGGAGATTACGGCCACCGCCAGGCTCATCTCCGCGGACCTCACCGCCCGCGGCTGATTCCCCCGGCCAGGCAACAGCCGGGCCCAGCACGGCACATCCCGAAGGTAACTGTTTGCCACCCAAGCCCGACGCACTACTCCCGCAGCAGCAGCGTGCGCTCTAGACTCAACCCAACTGTGCGCAGCAGAGCGGCTGCCGCAAGACTGCCGGACACGGCAGGAAGGGAGCGTGCGGGTGAAACTGGGCATTCCGCGGGAGCGCCGGGACGGCGAACGGCGCGTGGCCGCCACTCCTGACACGGTGAAGCAGCTGGCCGGCCTGGGCCTGGACGTCCTGATCGAGGCGGGCGCGGGCGCCGCCGCAGGGCACCCGGACCGCGAATACACGGATGCCGGCGCCGCCGTCGTTCCGGAACTGGACACCGGCGCCGTGGATATCCTGGCGTACGTCCGCCCCCTGGACCCGCACACGGCCGCCGGACTGAAAAGGGGAGCGGTCACCGTGGGGCTCGCGTCGACGTCATCCGAACTGCCCACCGTGCAGGCGCTAGCGGAGGCGGGCGCCACGTCCTTCGCCCTTGAGCTGGTGCCGCGCATCTCCCGCGCCCAGTCCATGGACGCGCTCAGCTCCCAGGCCCTGGTGGCCGGCTACCGCTGCGTGCTGGAAGCCGCCATCCGGCTGCCTAGGTTCTTCCCCCTCTACATGACCGCCGCCGGTACGGTCCCGCCGGCCCGGGTCCTGGTCCTCGGCGCCGGCGTGGCCGGGCTGCAGGCGATCGGCACGGCCAAACGGCTCGGCGCCCGGGTGTCCGCCAATGACATCCGGCCCGCCTCCGCGGACGAGGTCGCTTCCATGGGCGGCATCTTCATTCGGCTGGACCTGGAAACAGCGGAGGCTGCCGGCGGCTACGCCCGGCAGCTCAGTTCCGACGCCGGCACCCGGCAGCGGCAGTTGCTGGCGCCGCATGTGGCGCAATCGGATGTCCTGATTACGACGGCGGCCGTGCCGGGCAGGCGGGCGCCGCTCCTGGTGACCCGGGACATGGTGCAGGGCATGCGGCCGGGATCGGTCGTCGTCGACCTCGCCGCGGAGTCCGGCGGGAACGTCGAGGGAGTGGTTCCCGGCGAGGACATCGCCGTCCCCACCGCCGATGGTGCCGGCCACGTGACCCTGGTGGGACTGAAGGACCCGGCCTCCGCCATGGCGTCCGATGCCTCACGCCTCTATGCCAAGAACGTGGCCAACCTCCTGGCGCTGATGGTCCGTGACGGGGAGCTCGTCCTGGACTTCGGTGACGAGGTGGTGGCGGGGGCCTGCTTTACCCACGCCGGCGAAGTGCGGCACCGGCCCACCGCAGAGCTGCTCGGTGAAACAGCCCGGGCCCGGCAGGAAGGGGTGCTCTGATGGACGGAATGAGCCTGCTGACCATCACGGTCCTGGCAGTATTTGTGGGATTCGAAGTGGTGTCCAAGGTTTCCAGCACCCTGCACACCCCGTTGATGTCCGGCGCCAACGCCATCCACGGCATCATCCTGGTGGGTGCCATCATCGTTGCCGGCCAGGCCACGGACCCGTGGGTGCTCGCGGTGGCCCTGCTCGCGGTCGTCCTGGCCACAGCCAACCTGGTGGGCGGCTTCGTGGTGACGGACCGGATGCTGCACATGTTCCACGCGAAGAAGGAAATTCCGCGCACGAGCCCCGCGCAGTCGGGTGCCGCGCCAAAGGCGGACGGCAAATGAGCATCCTTGACCCCGCCTGGACCGCCCTGCTCTACCTGGCCGCCGCGGTCTTCTTCATCCTCGCCCTGCGCGGGCTCAGCTCCCCGCGGACCGCGCGCCGCGGCAACCTGATCGGCGCCCTCGGTGCACTGATCGCCGTGGTCACCGTCTTCCTGTCCGCCCGGCTCGAGAACATCCCCTGGATCCTGGGCGCCATCGCCGTGGGCTCCGCGGTGGCGGCGCCGGTGGCACGGCGCGTGAAGATGACTCAAATGCCCCAGCTGGTGGCGCTGTTCAACGGTGTGGGCGGCGGTGCGGCGGCGCTGGTGGCGCTGCTGGAACTGCCCCCCGCGGACGGTCCCTGGGTGCGGCTGGCCATCGTGTTCACCCTCCTCGTGGGTGCGGTCTCCTTCGCCGGATCCGGGGTGACGTTCGCCAAGCTGCAGGAACTGATGACCACGCGGCCGGTGGTGTTTCCCGGCCTGCCCGTGGTGATGGCCGCGGTACTGCTGGCATCCGTGGCGGCCGCCATCGCCGTCGTGATCACCGGATCCACGGCGTTCGCGGTGGTGCTGCTGGTCCTGGGCCTCGCGGCCGGTGCCCTGCTGGTGCTGCCGGTGGGCGGCGCGGATGTGCCCATTGTGATTTCGCTCCTGAACGCCTTCACCGGACTGGCCGTCGCGGCGTCCGGCCTGGTGCTGGGCAACGTGCTGCTGGTGGTGGCCGGCACCCTGGTGGGGGCGTCCGGCACCATCCTCACCCGCGCCATGGCGGCGGCGATGGGCCGCAGCGTCGCGGGCATCCTGTTCGGGGCATTCCGGGGAGGCTCGACGGCGGGATCCACCGCCGTGAGCGACCGCCCGGTACGCTCATCCACGCCTGAGGACGTGGCGGTACTCCTGCGGTATGCGCAACGGGTGATCATCGTGCCCGGCTACGGGCTGGCGGTGGCGCAGGGGCAGCACACGGCGGCGGAACTGGCGCAGGCACTGGAAGCCCGTGGAATCGAGGTGGACTTCGCCATCCATCCCGTGGCGGGCCGGATGCCCGGGCACATGAACGTGCTCCTGGCCGAAGCCAACGTGCCCTACGAGTCGCTCAAGGAAATGGTGGAGATCAACCCCGAGTTCAAGACCGCGGATGTGGCCCTGGTGGTGGGCGCCAACGACGTGGTGAACCCCGCGGCCAAGACCTCCTCCGGCTCACCGATTTACGGCATGCCCATCCTGGAGGTCTCCGCCGCGCGCCAGGTGGTGTTCCTCAAACGTTCCATGCGCCCTGGGTTCGCCGGGATCGAAAACGAACTGCTGTACGAGCCGCAGACCTCCCTGCTTTTCGGGGACGCCAAGGAATCCCTCGCCCAAGTGCTGGGGGCGGTCAAGGCCCTATAGCCGGACTTGGCCGGAAGGCTGCGGCGGGCAGGTTACTCTTCTCTCAGAAGCTTGCTTTCCATTCCGCCACTGAAGGACGCCATGACTGCCAACAGCTCCACTTCCCCCAAACGCGCCGCCATCATCGTCAACCCGGCCAAGCCGGTGGAGTTCGATGTGCGCGGCCTGGTGGCCAGGCACTGCGTGGAAAACGGCTGGGGCGAAGCCATCTGGCTGGAAACCACCAAGGAGGATCCCGGTGTGGGCCAGGCGAAGGAAGCCCTGGAGCAGGGAGCGGACATCGTCATCGCGGCCGGGGGAGACGGCACCGTCCGGTGCGTGGCCGAGGTCCTGGCGGGCGGGGACGTCCCCATGGGCCTCCTTCCTTTGGGCACGGGAAACCTTTTGGCCCGCAACCTGGGCATGGACGTCACGGATTACGACGGCGCCATGGCCGGGGCCCTCAGGGGCACCGAACGCAAGATCGACGTGGTCCGCGCCAAGCGCAACGATCCGGACAAGGAACAGCTCTTCCTGGTGATGGCCGGCGTGGGCTATGACGCCACCATCATGGCGGACACCAACGAGGACCTGAAGGACAAAGTGGGTTGGCTGGCCTACGTTGACGCCGGAATCCGCAACCTGCCCGGCAAGCCGGTCAAGGCCACCGTGGTGATCGATGGCGAGACGGTGGTGCACCGCGGCGTCCGCAGCGTGATGGTGGGCAACTGCGGCAAGGTCCAGGGCGGCCTGGAAATCTTCCCCGATGCCAAGGTGGACGACGGGCTGCTGGACATTGCCGTGCTGGCCCCGCACCACGGCAAGCTGGGCTGGCTCTCCGTGCTGGCAGGAATGATCGGCAAGGGCCGCGGCAAGGACACCGCTGTGGAGTACTTCCAGGGCAAGACCGTTGAGATCACGCTGGAACATAAGGACGACTACCAGCTGGACGGGGACCACGAGGGCGAGGGCAAGCACGTCCTGATGACCATGGAGCCGGGCGCACTCACCCTCCGGATGTAGCCTCCCGCCTGTATGCCAGGATCTCCGCGAGCTCGGCCAACCGGTGGGCGCGCGCCGATTCGGCCGGGGTGAAGGGCTCGCCCGGCCGGGCGAAGACGAGGGGCCCGTGCCATGCCGTGGGGACCTTGAGGTGGGTCCCGTCGTCGGGCATCTTCACGGGAACGCCCGACGCCGGCGCGATCCGCGCGCCGAGCAGCTCGGCCACGGCGAGGGGCAGTTCGTCCGGGGCGTCGGCGATCCGCGCCGCGAGGCTGAGCGCCCTGGTCTGGCCGTCGGCCATGGCCAGCGCGGTGGTGGGCCACACGTGCGCCCGGCTGCCGCCGCCGTCGTGCAGTGCCTCCAGCAGCTCCCGCTCACCCATGGTGCCGGGGGCGGACAGCACAAACTCATCCAGCACGCCGCCCGGGACCGGATGGACGTGGATGCCCAGGATGTTGATGCCGTTCCGGGCCAGGGTGCCCGTGATTTTCTCCAGCGAACCGGGCTCGTCCCGCAGGACCGTGCGGGCCCGCCACAGGGCCGGCGCGGCTCCCAGCGTCCGCCGGTGGCGCAGCGCCGGAGCGTGCAGCCAACTTCGCAGGATCCGGGCAGCGGAGGGTTCGGCCACCCAAATCACCAGCACTGTAGCCGTCAGCGTGAGCACCAGCACCTTCGCCACATACGGCAGGTGGGTTTCCACCACCACGGCATGGACCAGCAGCTCGATGGGCAGCATCACGGCCACGTTTGCTGCGGTCAGGCGGGCCTTGGGCGGCTCGGGCATCATGCCGCAGACTTCGCAGCTCAGTTCGGCGGCGGGCGTGGCCCGTGGTGCGCGCTTCATGACCCAAGCATTCGTGGATGCTGTTTCTGCCGCGTTGCCTGCTGATTCCATTCAAGGGAATTTAAAGGGAGGTTTCGGCGGCCTCCACCGTACGATTTACCAGGAACGTCAGTGCGGCCGGCCGCCCATCAGGAAAACCGGTAACCGCAGGAAGGCGCCGCCCACGTGAAGCTGCTTGCTGAAATGTTCAGCATTGGTCCAGGCAACAAGGACCACCACCCCGCCCTCCGCTGCGCCACCGGCGTGTTCGTCCCGCTGATCACCCTGGTGCTCCTGGGCCGGCTGGACCTGGCCATTTTCGCCTCCTTCGGCGCCTTCACCGGAATCTACGGCCGCGGCGAACCGCACGCCGCCCGCTTCGCGCTGCAACTGCGCGCCGGGCTCCTGATGCTCCTGGTGATGCTGCTGGCCGCCCTGTCCGCCCGGATCGAAACGGCGTGGGGCCTTGACCGCACCGCCACCACCTGGCTCCTGGTCCTCGCCACCACCCTGGTGGCCGGTGGCTGTTCCGTGGCCATTTCCTGGCTGCGGCTGCGCCCGGGCGGGTCCCTCTTCCATATCTTTGCCTTCGCGGCCATCGCCTCCATCCCCAACCAGCCGCCACTGTGGCAGGGCATGCTGGTTGCGGTCCTCACCACCATGCTGTGCCTGCTGATCGGCTTTTCATCCCGGATCCTGCCCAGCCACCGCACCCCGTGGGCGTGGCCGCCCCGCATCCGGCGCACGACGGCGGAGAAGCGCACCGCCTGGCTTGAGGGCCTCGGCTACCTGGTGGCGGCGGGCCTGGCAGGAACGCTGGCCACCTGGGCCGGGCAGCAGCTGGGATTCGGGCATAACTACTGGGCCATGGTGGCCGCGGTGGTGCCTCTGGTGGGCCACACCACCCGGCACCGGATCCGGCGAGGCGTCCAGAGAATCGTCGGCACGGTCCTTGGCCTGCTGGTCCTGGCGGCGGTCCTGTTGCTGGGACTGGAGCCGTGGCAGACCGTGCTGGTGATGGCCCTCTGCCAGTTCGGCGCGGAGATGTTCATCATCCGCCAATACCTGCTGGCCCAGGTCTTCGTGACGCCACTGGCCCTCATCTCAACCCTGCTGGTGGTCCCCGCCTCGCCGTCCGCGCTGCTGCGCGACCGCATCATCGAAACCGTCATTGGTGCCGCCGTGGGCATTGCCGTGGTGCTGGCTCCCGCGGCGTGGCGCCGCCTGAGGCCGGGCCAGCGTACGACGCCGGCCTGACCGCCTTCCAACCCCGGCTGGCCTTCCGGGGCGCGGGCCCTCCGGGGGACGGGCCGCGGTACGCTGGACTTCCCATTGAACGGAAGGTGTGGCGGTGGCGAACTCACAGTCGGGCGATTCGGTGGTGGACCGGATAGTCCGGCTGATCTCCGCCTTTCCGCAGGACGTCGGCGCCCTGCAGCTTTCCGACCTGGCCGCACGGGCAGGGCTGCCGCTGACCACCACGCACCGGCTGGTGGGCCAGCTCGCCGGCCACGGGCTGCTCGAGACTGAGCCGGGCGGCATGGTCCGGCCGGGCCTCCGGCTCTGGGAGCTGGTAAACCGTGCCTCCCCGGCTTTGGCACTGCGGCAAGCGGCCATGCCGTTCATGGAGGACATCCAGCACGTCCTCAACCAGAACGTGAACCTGGCGGTGCTGGACGGGTGGGATGCCTTGTTCGTGGAGCGGCTCTCGCGGCGGGGCTCGGTGGCCAACCGGGCACAGGTGGCAGGCAGGATGCCCATCCACATCTCCTCAGCCGGACTGGCACTGATGGCGCACCGGGAGAAAGGGCTCCAGGCCAGCTACCTTGCCCAGTTTTCCGATCCCGAAGGCAGGCTGACCAGCGGCGATGTGCGCACCCTCCTGGCCGAGACGTCGCACCAGGGGTTCGCCCAGCTGAAGGGTGTGGTGGATCCGGACACCTGGGGCATTGCCGTGCCCGTCCTCAACCGCCGCCAGCGCGCAGTGGCCTCGCTCGGCGTCGTGGTTCCGCTCCAGGAGATGCGGCTGCAGGCGCTGGTGCCCGCGCTGCAGACGGCGGCGCGGGGCATTGCCCGCCGCCTTGCGGATTCTTGAACCATTCAACGGAATCGATGTAACGCCGGTCACTGCAGGTGGCCCACACTGGGTGCCAAGCAATCCTCTGGCCCCCGGGCCCGCAACGAAGCGAGACGCAGCCATGGCACGGAAAACCATCACCACCCAGGTAGCCATTATGGGCGCCGGCCCGGCCGGGCTCATGCTCTCCCACCTGCTGGCCAAGGCAGGCATCGAATCCACGGTGATCGAAGTCCGCAGCCATGACGAGATCGCCCGCACCGTTCGCGCCGGGATCCTGGAGCACGGCACCGTCAACCTCCTGGTGGACAGTGGTGTCTCGGATCGGGTCCTGACCCACGGCGACCGGCACGACGGCATTGAACTGCGCTTTAACGGCGAGAGCCACCGGATCGACTTCAAGGACCTCGTGGGCGAGTCCGTGTGGCTCTACCCGCAGACGGACGTGTTCACCGATCTTGCCGCACGCAGGATGGATGACGGCGGCGACGTCCGGTACAGCGTCAGGGACACCTCCGTCCACGACCTGGAGGGCAAGCCGAAGGTCTGGTTCACCGACGCCGACGGGACCGAATGCGAGATCCAGGCCGACTTCCTGGTGGGTGCCGACGGTTCCCGCAGCCACTGCCGGTTCCAGATTCCCGAGGCCAACCGCAAGTGGTACTTCCACGAGTACCCGTTCGCCTGGTTCGGTATCCTGGCCGAGGCGCCGCGCAGCTCGGACGAACTGATTTACGCCAACTCCGCCAACGGCTTCGCACTCATCAGCCAGAGGACCGAGGCCGTCCAGCGGATGTACTTCCAGTGCGACCCCAAGGAAAACGTGGCCGCGTGGGACAATGACCGGATCTGGGCGGAGTTCCGCAGCCGCGTCAACGGCAATGGCTTCGAACTGAAGGAAGGCCCGGTCATCGAGAAGATGGTGCTGCCGTTCCGCAGCTTCATCCACACTCCCATGCGCCACGGCAACCTGTTCCTCGCCGGCGACGCCGCGCACACGGTCCCGCCCACCGGCGCCAAGGGCCTGAACCTGGCCATCCACGACGTCAAGGTCCTTTTCGAGGGGTTGGACAGCCACTACAACTCCGGTTCGGACAGGCTTCTGGAGTCGTACAGCGACCGCGCGCTGGAGCGGGTCTGGAAGGCCCAGCAGTTCTCCTACTGGATGACCACCATGCTCCACACCCCTGCCGACGCAGACGATTTCTCACGCGCCCGCCAGCTCGGCGAACTCAACTCGGTAGTCTCTTCGCGGCACGGCATGGCCTACCTCGCCGAGGCGTACACCGGCTGGCCGGGCCGCGGCTAAGGCCGCTACGGGCCCAGCAGGCGCCGGATGGTGGCGGCGACGGCGGCCACGTCCGGCTGCTCGTCCCGCCTGACGGTGAGCAGGTGGAGCAGCAGGCCGTCGCCGTAGTCCGCCACATCCCGAGCGCGGGCTGCCGCATCCGCTGCGCCCATGGCGGCGAGGGTCAGTTCCAGGTTGCCCACCAGCAGGTGGTGGCCGGCGGTCACGGCTTCTGGACGGTCCAGCGAGAAGGCCATCCGTGCCCGGCTCATACCCCCATGCTGCCTGGCCAAGGCCACTACCGTGGCCGCCAGCTGGCCGGCGAGTTCCTCGACGTTCCGTGGCGGTCCTGCCGCCCCCTGTTCCCGCAGGAGTCCGGCGTCCAGTTCCAGCAGCCGCTCCAGCACGGCGTCCACGAGAGTGGCCCGGCTCCGGTAGTAATTGGAGGTGGTTCCTTCGGCGAGCTCCGCCGCGGCATCCACCGCCCGGTGGGTCAGCCCCTTCATCCCCTTGTCCGCCACCACGGCCAGGGCGGCGTCGAGGAGCTGGGTGCGGCGGTCGGGCATGGCCCCAGTCTAGTAATAGGGGGCACCGGCATCTTCCGGGGCTACTACAAAAGTAGTAAGTTGGGCCCATGGAGACGATCTCGATAGTGGGCGGCGGCATCGCAGGGCTGGCCCTGGCCGCGTGCCTGGACCCGGAAAAGTTCAGGGTGACTGTTTACGAGAAGCGGCCTGAGCAGCCCACCGTGGGCAACGCCCTGGGAATGTGGCCCAACGCCCAGCGCGCGCTGGCACGGCTCGGCATCCTTGACGAAGCGAAGGCGGTCAGTCCGGTGATCGGCAGCGGGTCTGTGCGCGATGGGCAGGGCAGGCCCTGGATCACGGTCAATACGGGAGTCATGTTCGGCATCTCCCGGGTGGACCTGCTGCGGCTGCTCAATGCCGCCGTGCCGGAGACAGTCCACCGGGTCACCAGCAACGTCCACGGCATTCCCGCGGACGGCGGACTGGTGGTGGGCGCTGACGGAGTGCACAGCGTGGTCCGCCGGGAGGCGTGGGGTGCCGCCACGGAGGCCCGCCTCACGCCGTACCTGGCCCTCCGCGGGACCCTTCCCACGTCCGTCAGCCAGGATGAGGTGGGCGAATACTGGGGCCGCGGCGATCTCTTCGGCATGGCCGCCGCCCGTGGCGGGTCCTTCTGGTACGCCAGTTACCGGTCGGGGGCGGGCCCCTACGGCATTGACCCCGCGTCAGTACTGGACCAGGCCCGGGAGCGCTACGCCACCCACGCGCCGGCCATCCGCCGCACCCTGGCAGCAGCCACCCCCGGGGAGTGCCTCGTCCAGCGGCTCTGGACCGTTCCGCGGCTGGGCTCCTATGTGCGTGGCCGTACCGTGCTCATCGGCGATGCGGCGCACGCCATGATGCCCACCCTGGGCCGCGGCGCATGCGAATCCCTGGTGGATGCGGTGACGCTCGGCGACCTCCTCAACACCCTGCCTGAAACCCAGGCGCTCCGTGCTTACGACAGGCAGCGCCGGCTCCGGACCCGCGCACTGGGCCTGGCGTCCACGGCAATGGGCCGCATCGCGCTCGCGGACGGTGCGCAGCCCTTCCGGGACCGCCTGCTCGGCCTGGCCCGACGGCGGAACCCGCGCGCCGCCGTCGTCCGCGGTTCTGCGGGCTGATCCGCACCCTTGCTGTCACAGCACGGGTGCGGCAGGGACCTTGCTATCGGCGCCGGACGCTGCTGGTCCGGCGGCCGGCGGCAGATGAACGGTCTCGAGGCCGCCCGACGGCGGAACCCCCGGCAGGCGCTTCCGGCTGCGCCGTTTCCCGGACCGGCCATAGACGAGGTACATCGTGACGCCGGTGATGACCATCAGCAGCACGGTGTACACGAACGTGTTCGCCACCCCGTCAGTGCCCTCCGCACCGTCCGTGTTTGCCTTGATGACCAGGCCAAGTGGCTGGACCAGCGGGTGGGCAAGGAAGATGGCGGTGTCGTAATCGTCCAGAAGGCTGTTGAAGTTCAGGGCGGTGATGGCCGCTGCTGCCGGGAGTACCAGCGGCAACAGGACCCGGCGGAACACGTACAGGGTCTTGGCTCCCATGATGGCGGCCGCTTCCTCCAGCGAGGAATTCACGGAGGCGAACGACGCCTTCAGCATCCGCAGCGTGAAAGGGATCTTCACGGTGACGAACGCGATCAGCAGAATCACCGTGGTCCCGGTCAGGACCGCCCCGCCCACCAGTGGATTCGGGTGGTCGTAGCTGATGATCAGGCCCAGCGCCAACAGGGCGGACGGCAGGATCCAGGGGATATGCAGCAGGTACTCAAAGACGGACGCCACCCAGTTCCGGTACTTCTGCAGCAGCCGGGCCACGAACAGCAGGCCGCCCACCGCGATCACAGCCGCCAGTGCGCTGTACACCACGCTGACGACGAACGGCCGCAATCCGGCCGGCTGCGTCAGCACCCGGACATAGTTATCCAGCGTCAGGCTGCCCGCCGAGAGCTGTCCGGTCTGGATGGCGGCGCCGTCCGCGAAGGAGTACAGCACAATGAGCACCACCGGCAGCGTGTACACCGCGAACAGCAGATACGCCACCGCGTGGACGGCCACGTTGGCCACCGGGTTGGTGATGTCCTGCTTCTGCAGTTCCGAGGACACCTTGGAAACGGAGAAGTACGTGCCGCCCTTCTCCAGCCGGGACATCACCGCCAGCATCACCATGGTGGCCAGGCCCAGGATGACGGCCAGAAGGGCAGCCAGATCGCGCGATGTGGGGCTGTTGGTGAACGTCAGGATCATGGGCGTGATGGTCTGAAATTCCCGTCCACCCAGGACCTGCGGCGCGCTCAGGGCGCCGAGCCCGGTCAGGAAGGACAGGATGGTGACGGCGAACAGCGTGGGCTTCAGCATGGGCAGGACGATCCGCCGCAGAATGGTCCACGTCGAGGCGCCAAGGTTCTTCGCCGCTTCGATGGTCTGGTAATCCACCCCCTTCAGCGCGTTGGCCACGAACAGCATGTGGTTGGTGGTGGTGGCAAACGTCATGACCACCAGCACGGCGAAGAAGCCGGAGAACCAGGAAGGGTCCATGGAGGGGAACACCTGCAGCAGCAGTGAGGTGACGATTCCCTTGTCCCCGTAGATGAACTTGTACCCCGCCGCCAGCACGATGCCGCCGTAGATGAAGGTGGTGGCGTAGCCCAGGAACAGGACCCGCGAGCCCCGGATCCGGAAGTAGTACGTCACCAGCACAATGAAGATTCCCACGGCGTTGACCGTGATGGACAGGGCCACCGCCAGCAGGAAGCTGTTACCCAGTGCCTTCATGGCGCGCTGCGAGGAGAACAGCTTTTCGGCCGCACGCCCCGAAAAACTTCCGTCCGGGAAGAAGGTTGCAACCAGGACGTTGATGTTGGGCCACACCAGGAATGCCGCGATAAACCAGGTGAGGATGACGCCCACCACCAGGACGAACGGGGAGCGGACCATCGAACGGACTGGAGTTCCGCTCATGGCAGGGCGACCGCCTGGTCCTGCTCCTGCCGGTCCTGCTCCTGAAGGGCCGCGCCTGTGTCCGGGTGGTACTGCAGGATGTGGTCCGGCCGCACGTAGACGGTGGTTTCCTTGCCCGGTTCGGGGTGGGCGCCGCCGTCCTCGCGCACCAGCAGGCGGATGTCCGCGCCGTGGCTGCGCACCACGTACCTGCTGTGCAGGCCGTGGTAGGTGCGGGACAGCACCTTTGCGGGAAGTCCGACGGCGGGACCGCCTCCCGCCGGCGCGTCCAGGGACGCCTTTTCCACCCGCAGGTAGGAGCTCGCCCGGGTGCTGAGCTGGGCCCCGGATGCAGCGTTGACCTGCGCCACGAATTCCGGTGTCAGGGTGGAGCTGTCACCAATGAAATTGCAGACGAATTCCGTGGCAGCGTGGTCATAGATCTCCTGCGGCGTGCCCACCTGCTCCACCACGCCCTTGTTGAACACCGCCACCCGGTCGCTCATGGCCAGGGCCTCATCCTGGTCGTGGGTGACATAGACGGTGGTGATGCCGAACTCGCTTTGCAGGTCCTTGAGCTGCTGCCTGAGCTGGTGGCGGAGCTTGGCATCGAGGTTGGACAGCGGCTCGTCCAGCAGCAGGATCTTGGGCCGCAGGACCAGTGCCCGGGCCACCGCCACCCGCTGCTGCTGCCCGCCTGAGAGCTCGGCGACGTTCTTGGACAGCTGCTCGTCGCTGAGTTCCACCCGGCGTGCGATGTCCCGGACCATCCTGTCGCTGTCGGCGCCCTTCTCTTTCCGGACGCGCAGTCCGAAGGCGATGTTCTCCCACACGCTCATGCTGGGAAACAGGGCATAGTTCTGGAACACCATGCCCACCTGCCGCTTGTCGCTGGGAAGCCGGGTGACATCCTCGCCGTCCACTGTGACCGTGCCCCCGGCCGGCTGGATGAAGCCGGCCAGGGTGCGCAGCGCCGTCGTCTTTCCACATCCGGAGGGCCCCAGCAGCGTGAAGAACTCGCCGGGCCGGACGTGCAGGTCCAGGTGCGGGATGGCGGTGAAGTCGCCGAAGGAAACTTTGATGCTGTCCAAGCGGATCATGGCAAACCTGTCTGTGGAACTCGGGCGGAGGCGGACGGCTGGCGCCGGGCTACGTCATGTACTCGAGTTCGATCTTCTCCACCCAGGCGCCCATGTTCTCCTGCACGAACTCCCAGTCGATGTCCTGCTGCTTGAGGTCCGCGAAGAAGCCCACCACCTCGGGGTTGGCCTGTGCCTGGGCCGACTTGTTCACGGGCATGGAGTTGAACTGCTTGGCGAACTGGCCCTGGACGTCGGCACTGCCGAACCAGTCGATGAACTTCTGGGCCTGGTCTTTCTTCTTGGTGCCTTTCACGAGTG
The DNA here is from genome assembly GCF_050038305.1 of Pseudarthrobacter sp. 1G09. Classification (NCBI taxonomy): domain Bacteria; kingdom Bacillati; phylum Actinomycetota; class Actinomycetes; order Micrococcales; family Micrococcaceae; genus Pseudarthrobacter; species Pseudarthrobacter sp. 1G09. Next base: position 120,970 of record NZ_CP188306.1, on the reverse strand, counting down.
CGATCTGCTCCACCGCGAGGGGGACGCCAACAGAAGGTATGACGGTCTCCACGTTCACCTTGAAGGACTTTTCCCGGTCGGCAATGATCGAGGACGGCATCTGCCCCATATCCACCTCGCCCGAGGCGATGCGGGCGAACAGATCGGTCTTGGCCACGGCGGGGCTGCCGTTCTGGAAGTACTGTTCCACCTGCTTCCAGCCCTCATCTGAGATTCCGAGGTCGCCGGAGTCGTCACGGTACCGGCTGAGGATGCCGGCGAAGACGAGTTGGGCAGTGGCGGTGCCAAGGCCGGTGACCCGCTCGTAGCGGGCCTTGAACTCGTCCTTGGTCCACAGGTCAGTCCAGTCCTTCGGGGCGGCATCCTTGGAGAACTTGTCCGAGTTGTAGCCCAGCAGGATGGCCTGCTTCACCAGCGGCCAGTACGTCTCGCCGTCCGCCAACTGGGTGTCCACTTCCCCGGCCCAGGCAGGCTTATAGGGTTCCAGCGCGTCCGCGGCCTTGACCTGGGAGAAGTACATGTTGTTCAGCCCGAAGGCGACGTCCGCGATGGGGTTGTTCTTTTCGGCGATGAGCTTGTTGGTGGCATCGGCGCCGCCGGCCCCCACAATCTCGATCTTGAATCCGGCTTCGCCTGCCTTCTGGGTCAGCCAGTCCCCGCGGCCTTCGCCGTTGGAGTTGGTGTACACCACCAGGGTGTCGCCGGATCCTCCGGCCGGGGCGGAAGAAGCCTCGCCCGAGGCTCCGGGTGAGGCCTCTCCGCCGCATCCGGCAAGTAGGGTGACGGCGACGGCGGCGGCAACCAAGGTCTGTAATTTACGCACGATCAGGACTCATTTCTGCACTGGAACCGGAGCATGTCCGCACAGCCTATAGCCGGGCATGCGGAATACGGGGCTGCTATTGCTATCGATTCGATAAACAGCCCGGCTGCCTAAGTTGGTCCAGCGAAGAAAACGGCTGGTGGTTTAGGAATGAACGCGGGGTAAAGCGTCAGTCCTGCTGCCGTGTTTCCGTCAGGTGGTGGGTGGGGATCCTGTCCCGGTCGTAAGTGATGTCGGTGTATCCGTGCGGTTCCGGTTTGCCGGCGTTGTCGAGGTTGACGAAGACAATTTCCTCGATGGTGAGGATGCTCTGCCGGGTGATCATGTTGCGCACTTCCGCCCGCATTGTCAGCGAGGTCCGGCCGAACTTCGTGGCGGTCAGGCCCATTTCAATCAGGTCGCCCTGGACGGCGGAGCTCACGAAGTTGATTTCCGAAATGTACTTCGTGACGGCCCGGCCATTGCCCAGCTGGAGGATGGCGTAGATGGCGGCTTCCTCGTCGATCCACTTCAGCAGGCTTCCGCCGAACAGGGTCCCATTGGCGTTGAGGTCTTCTGGCCGGACCCATTTGCGGGTGCGGAAGGTGATGTCTGCTGTTTCCATAGGCCGAGATTAGCCGAGGCCCGTGAGTCCGCATGCAGTGTGACGCCCCACGTTTGAGCGCTATGCCATGGCCGTGTGGGCTGCGCTGTGCGAGTCGATGCTCTTGGCGTAGCAGGACGAATGCTTGACGCCAATGTAGGGGCCGAAATTGGGCACCGGCTCGAAACCGGAGTTCTGGTAGAAGTTCCGGCCGTCCGATTGGGCCGAGCCCGCCTCGGCCTTGATGCGGGTGATGCCTTGCTTGTACGCCTCCGCCTCCAGGGCAGCGAGGACGGAACTGGCCACGCCGGAGCCGCGGGTATACGGGACCACGTAGAGTCGCTTGATTTCGGCGGTGCTGGCATCCAGCAGCCGCAGCCCGCCGCAGCCCACGGGCTGGCCGGACCCCTTGTCGTACGCCACGAGGAAGACGGCGCAGTCAGCCTCCGACGGCGGAGGGCCGGGTTCGTGGTCTGGCGTACCGAAGCGGGCGTCGAGTTCGGCCTGCTGCGCGCGCCGAAGGTCTGCTCCCACAGGGTGGGACCAGGCAACCTGCCTGATGTTCAGCCGCGGATTGGTCTGCATGTAGGCCTCGATTCGCCGAAGGGTTATGCAGATCAAGGCTAGGAGCGGCGGGTTACGCGGGTGTTTCCTGCGGGTAAGGGTCCGGATAACGTCATATCCGCTGAGCAGAGGTAGCACCCGCAACTAGCTTGGCCGTCTAGTTAGCAGTTGGCCTAAGATATAGGCATGGCTTCTACAGGCAACGAGGGCTCCGGCTACTGGTATGGACCCGACGGGCAGCTGGACTACGGAGCGGCGGTCCTCAAGTCGCTGCGGGACTATCGGGCGGCGGAGACCATAATCCGCAGGTCCACCCGCGACTCCATGGGCATGGGCGAAACCGATATCCTCGCCCTCCGGTACCTCCTGCGCGCACAGGCCTCCGGCAGGACGGTGGTTCCCAAGGACCTCAGCCAGTTCCTTGGGATCACCAGTGCCTCCACAACCTCCCTGATCGACAGGCTGGTGTCCAGTGGGCACGTCCGCCGCGAGGCCCACCCTTCGGATCGGCGCTCGGTGGTTGTCGTTCCCACCGTGGAGTCGGATACGGAGGTCCGGGAAACCCTCGGCGCCATGCACCGGCGGATGATGTCCGTCGCGGAGTCGCTCAGCGCCGAGGAGGCACGGATCGTCGTCGCGTTCCTGCAGCGGATGGCGGATGCCATTGGCGTCGTGGAAGAAGAACGCCACAAATTATCTAGCTAAACTAGCTAGTTCTTCTAGTTATATGTATGCTTAGGATCAGCCCGAGAATACTGCCTTATGGAGTAGTGAGCGCGTTGATCACTTTTGAGAAGACCTCTGCTGGGGGAGCAGAGCATACCGTTCACTGCGGCACGCCCATGGAGCTGGTGACGCCCGCAGTGGGGCGGGCTGCCATGGGGTACTCGTTCGACCCGGACGGCTTCATGCCGGTAAAGCTCCCGCCGGTGTGGCGCTGCCAGTGCGGTTTCCAGCTTGATGCCTGGGTACCGTACGGCGGACCCATTCAGGCGTCCCGGTGATCGCCGGCCGCTTCCTGCTCCGGGAGCGGTTGGGCCGCGGTTCCATGGCCGAAGTCTTCCGGGCTGTGGACGTGGCGGGAGGTCCGGACGTGGCCGTCAAGGTGGCGGCCGACAACTCGGACAAGCATCATCGGCGCATCCACAACGAGGCAAGGGTGCTCGCGTCGCTGCGGCACCCGTCCATCGTCAGGTTCATCGATCAGGGAGTCATGCCGGCCGGCACCTATCGCCCGGGGCATGCCTTCATGGTTGAGGAGCTGGCGTTGGGAACCAGCCTCTCCGAAGCTGTGCGATCCGACCGCCACAGCGCCGACGTCGTAGCGGTGTGGGCGCGGAGCATCTTCAGCGGCCTGGCCCACCTGCACGGCGCGGGACTGGTGCACCGGGACATCAAGCCGGGAAACCTGATGCTGAGCGGCCTCCGGCGAAGCCCGGTCCGGGTCATCGATTTCGGCATCGCGGCTTTGGCGGGCACGGCTCCGGAGCCGGGAATCTCGTCCGGAACAGTCCATTACATGAGCCCGGAACAGGCTGCAGGCGGGGTTGCCGATCCCGCCTGGGACGTCTATGCCGTGGGCCTGGTCCTGCTGGAACTGCTCACCGGATCCAAGGCGTTTCCAGGGACGGCGGTGGAGTCGCTCGTGGCAAGGACGCTCAGGAGTCCGCACATACCCGAGTCCTTGGGGCCGCGGTGGCACCACTTCCTGAGCTCGCTGACGGCAATGGAAAGCGGCGAACGCCCGACGGCGGACGTCGCTTCCGCGACGGCCGCGCGGTTGGTTCCCCCGGCTCCGGCCGCCTCACCAGTTCTGCGCGGTGCTCCGAGGGTTCGGCTGGCAGCGGCCGCGGCGGCGTGCGTGCTTCCCCGGTAGCAGGCCAGTCGCCGGGAAGCCGGCGCTACGGGCGGCTGACGTCCTGCCCCGTGGGATCTTCGGCCGTGGGATCGGCCAGGGCCAGGCCGCCCACCGGGCTGCCTGCCCAGTGGATCAGCTTCCAGCCACTGTCCGGATCGCCCTCCACCGCCACGATTCCGGTGTTGGCCAGCACATGCTTGGCCGCAAACTCATGATCGATGCCCTCGGCGCGGAGCCCTGCCCAGGTCCTGATGGCGGCGCCATGGCTCACCACCGCCACCGTGTCCCGCTGCCCGGCAGTCCTTTCGATGACCCTCGCAATGGCGGCATCGAACCGGTTGAAGAATGCGTGGCCGTCGGGACCTGCGGGCATCCGGTTATCCAGGTCGCCTGCGGCCCAGGAGATCACCGTGCCCATGTAGCGCTTATGTGACTCATGGTCCGTCAGCTTCTCCAGCGACCCGGCCTCGATCTCGTGCAGCCCGTCCAGCACCGTGACCTCCAGGCCGTGCAGCCGGCCCAGCGGCGCCGCGGTAATCTGCGTGCGGACCAGGGTGGAGGCGTAGAGCGCCCGGATGGGTTCGTTAGCCAGCGACCGCGCCATGGCCTCTGCCTGCCGTTCGCCCAGTTCGGTCAGGCCCGGACCCGGGTGGGCGGTGTCCAGTTGGCCAAGGACGTTTCCGGGAGTCTCTCCGTGGCGGATGAGCAGCAGCTTCATGCCCTCCAGTTTCGCACTCCCTTGCGGTGCCGCCGAAACGGCCGGCACCCAGGCCCGGACACCAGGCCGTGGCGAAACGAAAGGCGCCGGACCCTCCCGGACCCGGCGCCGCCGTCGTACTTGTGGAGGTAGCCCCCGAACGCTTACTTGAGGTGGTCCACCAGCTGGTCCGCGATGCCCGTGTACTTGCCGGGCGTCAGGGCCAGGAGCCGGGCCTCGGCGTCGGCGGAGAGGCCCAGGCCCTGCACGAATTCCTGCATCCGCGCGGCGTCCACACGGTTGCCGCGGGTGAGATCCTTGAGCCGCTCGTAGGGGTTTTCCATGCCCTCGACGCCGGCAATCGCCTCTGCGCGCATCACCATCTGGATGGCCTCGCCCAGGACTTCCCAGTTGGTGTCCAGGTCCCCGGCCAGCACGTCCTCGGCAACGTCAAGGCGCTCCAGGCCCTTGGCCACGTTGGAGATGGCCAGGAGGGAGTGGCCGAATGCCACGCCGATGTTGCGCTGGCTGGAGGAATCGGTGAGGTCCCGCTGCCAGCGGGAGGTCACCAGGGTGGAGCCCAGGACGTCCAGCAGGCCTGAGGAGATCTCCAGGTTTGCCTCCGCGTTTTCGAACCGGATGGGGTTGACCTTGTGCGGCATGGTGGATGAACCGGTTGCGCCCGCCACCGGGATCTGCGCGAAGTAGCCGATGGAGATGTAGCTCCAGATGTCCGTGCAGACGTTGTGCAGGATGCGGTTGAAGCGCGCCACGTCGGCGTACAGCTCGGCCTGCCAGTCGTGGCTTTCGATCTGCGTGGTCAGCGGGTTCCAGGTCAGCCCCAGGCCCTCCACGAACGACTTGGAGACCTGCTGCCAGTCGGCCCCGGGGACGGAAGCGACGTGCGCGGCGTAGGTGCCGGTGGCACCGTTGATCTTGCCCAGGTATTCGGTCTTGGCAATGCGGTCCAGCTGGCGGGTCAGGCGGTGAGCGATGACCGCCAGTTCCTTACCGAGCGTGGTGGGGGTGGCCGGCTGGCCGTGCGTGCGGGACAGCATGGGCACGGCGCGGTTGTCCTCGGCCATCGTGCTGATCTGTGCCACCAGGGCGCGGGCTGCGGGCAGCCACACGTCCTCCACAGCGCCCTTGACGCCGAGCGCGTAGGAAAGGTTGTTAATGTCCTCGGACGTGCAGCCGAAGTGGACCATGGCGGTCAGGTTTTCGATGCCGATGGCGGGGAGGCGGCGGCCGATATAGTACTCCACGGCCTTCACATCGTGCACGGTGACGGCTTCGATTTCGGCCAGTTCCGACACGGAAGCGGCATCGAATTCCGTGACGACGGCACGTAGCTGCTGCTGCTGTTCCGCGGACAGGGGGCCCGCCCCGGGGAGGACGTTGTTGCTGGTCAGGTGGATCAGCCATTCAACTTCGACGGCCACGCGGTCCCGGTTGAGCGCTGCCTCTGACAGGTAGTCCACCAGCGGGGCCACTGCCGGCTGGTACCGGCCGTCCAGGGGGCCCAGGGCGATTTTTTCCGTGGACGCGGCGAGGGCCAGGCGTCCTGAGGGCGTGCGGGTGTCAGCTGTGGCGGCAGTTTCAGGCATGTGCTGATTCTTTCACGAACTGCGGCGGCGCCTTAAGTGGGCCGCTTACGTTACTTATCCACATGGCCGACGGCGGCACTTAGGCCGGTGCGCCGTCTTCCGTAGCGTGGGCCCCGTCAGCAGGTAAGCAAAGGTCCGGGGTGCCCGGGGAAAGAGGCCACATGGGAAACATCCTGGGGGATGGACTGCCGGGCGCCGCCGAGCATGTTGCCGCTGATTTGTTGCCGCTCGTGAACCGGCTTGCACGGTGCGGGGCGCGCGTCGAGGAGGCCCTGGCCGGTCTGCGGGACATCCAGATGCTTGACTGGCAATCGCCGGCCGGGCGGGCGTACCGGGACACGGTGGGCCGGCAGGGCGCAGCCCTGCGCCACGCAGTCGACGCACTGGAGGTGGCGAGGGCCGCCGTCGCGAGGCATGCTGAGGACACTGTGGCGGCGGCCGCCAGTGCCTGCAGGATGCCCTGATGGACCTGGCGGAGGAGGCCTATCCCGAGCCCGTCAGGCTGACCGGTGCGTCGCGGGACGGCCACCTGAGCATTCGGGGTGGCAGCAGCGGCATCGGGGTCCAGCTCGAGGAGTTGACTGCGGGCGCCGAAAAACTTGAGGCTTTGGCCGGTGACCTGGCCGCAGTGGAACAGGAGGCCGGACGAATCCTGGACCAGCTCTGCTGGGCTGACCGGCAGCCGCCCTGGTCCGCTTCCGGGCACATCGCGGCAGTGCGGGACGGCCAGTGGCGGGTCCAGGCAAGCCGGGCAGAGCTGCAGCGGATCAGCTGCCAGGTCCGTGCCTGCATGCGTGATTACCAGGATGCGGAGTGGCGGGCCAACGTGGGAAGAAGCCTCGGAATCGCCGCCATGACGGAGACCGGTCTTTCGTGGGGCACCATGGCAGCCACCGGCGTTCCGGACCGGCGGGTCACCGAGAACGTCATTGCCATGATGCAGTTGGCGGCGCCCCAGGTGCAGGCAGTGAACGAACATGCCCCCTTGATCCGGGATGCCTTGATGGCTTTGGTGGCAACCTTCATCCCGCGGCAGATCACGCTGCGGAAGCAGGAAACGGTCCAGGTGGACCTTGACACGTCACCTGCAGGCTTGCTGGCGCGGCTTCAGGAAGTGGAGGCCCGCGGCGCCGGAGCCATCGAGGTCCTGGAAGTGGATAACGGCGGCGAAAAGGCCTACGTGGTCATTGTTCCGGGGACCCAGGCTGCCGGAAAGGACGCCGGCGGTGACAACCCCTTTGATGAGGCGGGCATCGTGGAGTCCATGCTGTACAACTCCCGGGAAGTGAACGAGGCTGTCCGCGCGGCGCTCGACGAAGCTGGAGCGGAAAAGGGCGCTTCCGTGGTTGCTGTGGGTTACAGCCAGGGCGGCATCCATGCCATGAACATGGCAGCGGATCCCCGGGTGCTGAAGCAGTACGACGTGAAATATGTCCTCACCGCCGGGTCGCCCGTGGCGGGGATCCAGACCCGTGAGGACGTGGAGTCCCTCCACCTTGAGCACCAGGCGGACTGGGTTCCCGGCAGCGACGGTGCCGCCAACCCCGAAACCCGCAACCGGGTGACAGTATCGGTGGACACGCCGATTGAGTCCGGTGGGGACAAGGGCCTTGGTCCCGGCCACCGCCTGGGCGGGTACCAGGACGCCGCCCGGCTGGTGGCGGCGAGCGATGATCCGTCCCTCGTACACTCCACGGCGGTCCTGGGCGGTGTGCTTGGTGCCGGGGGAGCGGCCACGGCCACGCGCTATTCCCTGACGCGGGCCAAGGGCCCCTCCACTACCCTTGCGCCGCCGGATCCCCGCGCCCACGAGCGCCACCTTGGCGGGCGCTAGCCGGTGTTCAGGCTATCTGGGCGGCGGGTATATCGGCGTAGCGGTTGGAGCGGGTCCTTGCAGGCGTCGGGGCAGGCTCCGGGGCTGCCGGCGGAGCGAGCGCCGGCGGTGGAGCCACCTGCTGCGCCACAGGGCAACGGAAGTTGTAATCGAGGTTGCCGGCGGTGAACTGCGTGAGTGCGACGACGCCGCCGGAGGCGAGGGGAGCAGCCCCGCAAAGATCCGCCGCGCTGGACGTGGATTCAGCGCCTGCCAGCCAGCTCTTCAGGGAGTAGAGGTTGCTGTGCGGGCCCACCTCACCCACAATTTCGCCGAATTGGTAACCGGTGGAATATATGCCCACCTCCACCCCGACGCCCTGCAGGTAGGCGGTCATGCCCTCCAGCTCCGCGGTGTTGGCAGCCTTGTTGGACAGCCAGCTGTTACCGGTCTCCACATCCAGCCACCACATGCGGTGGGCCGCACCGCCTCCTGCCCCGGCGAGGCTTCCGGCGTCGTTGTACGCCATCACATAGCCGTGGACATACGCGCAGGCGGGGGACGCGGTGCCATCGCACATCCCGTAGGGGTTGCCGATGTCCGTGCCCATCACGCTGTTGTTTGCAGGCCACCACAAGGAGCCCACTGCCCCCGTCGCGGCGGTATTGACGTAGATGGCAGACGGAACTCCCGCCGCTGCCTCGGAACTGCCGTCCGCCCAGGCCAGCTGCTCCGCGAGGCAGGGGTTCGCCGTTGTTGGCCGGCCGCCGTTGACGCCCACCACGGCAAACGCCGGCGGCGCCGGGAGTTGGCCGCCGCATTGGGGCCAGGAAACATCGTTGCCAAGAACGGCGGACTCCTGGGGCGACGGCACCGCTCCGGAATCCGCGTGGGCCGGTCCCGCCTGCCACGCCAGCAGCAGGCAGGCCGCAGCCAGAATTGTTCGTGCCTTCATCCTTGCCCCCGTATCCGGAATTGACAGCTACGGGCCTGTCGCCGGCCCCGTTCGCAGCCTAGGAGGGGTGGCCCCGGGCGGTCATGGGTAGCGGGTACTGGAGTTTCGGCCGCCAGCCGGGGCGCGGCACCCGCCGGGTACCTGTTTCAGCCTCTTCCGGTACTTGGGCGGAAGACCACAGTGCGCCGCCCCCACCCACTTTCAGGAAGGCTGCCGGCGCGGGGCCATGGGAACGTCAGCGCCGGCTGCCGGGTACCAGCCCGGCCACCAGCGACACCAGGGAGATGATGATCGCGGCCAGGATGGCCGTCCAGAAGAAGGAATCGATGGTGAGATGCACGGGGGTGTAATTGCTGATCCAGGCGGTCAGGTAGAGCATGGCGGCGTTGATGACGATCGCGAACAGCCCAAGCGTCAGGATGGTGATCGGGAGCGCAAGCAGGCTCACCAGCGGCCGCACCAAGGCGTTGACCACGCCGAAAATGAGGCCGATGAAAAGGTAGGCCAGGACTATCCCGATGGTGTCGGTGTCCTGCGAGATGCCGGTCCGCGCCACGGCATCGGAGGCGGCAGTGCTGGTGATGTCCATGCCCGGCAGGACCCAGCTTGCAACCCACAAGGCGGCTGCGTTGAAGATGACCCGAAGAATGAAGGAACCCATGGCCCCATGCTTCCACAACAGCCTTCGGACATCCTGGCAAATTCTGCTCCGGCGCGCGCTGATGGCCTTCACTGAGGATTCTCCAATTCCGTCAACCCTATTGACAGATCAGAAAGCGGTTTCACAGACTAGAGAAACCGGTTTCTGATGTGCCGCACAGCGACGTCGGCAGCGGAGGCGGTTCATTCCAATGGAGGAAGACAGCACATGCGCATCAAACGTCCCTTGGCAATCGCAGCAACGGCGGCAGCGGCGGCGTTCTGCCTGCCGGTCCAGGCCACGGCCGCGCCACCCCCACCGCAGTCGTCCCCCATCGCGCAGACCGCGCGGCAGCCCCTGGAGCGCCAGGTGCTCGCTGAACGCGACGGCTGGGCGTCCTCCGGCGCCGGAACAACGGGCGGATCCGCAGCGGCACCGGAACGCATCTTCGACGTCCGCAGCAGGGCCGAGCTGGGTTCGGCGCTCGCGGCAACCGGCACTGAACCCCGCATCATCCGCGTCCATGGCGACATCCGGGCAAACACCGGCCCCGCCGGCGAACTGAGCTGCGTCGACTACGCGGCAGGCACGGGGTTCTCCCTCGAGCAGTACCTCTACGACTACGACCCCGCCCGGTACGGAACTGGCCAGGAACCGGCCGGGGAACAGGAAAATGCCCGGCGCAAGGCCGCCGCCAACCAGGCAGCAGTAATCCGGTGGGACATTCCCAGTAACACCACCATTGTTGGCGCCACTGCTGACAGCAGCATCACCGGCGCTGCCCTGCGCATCAACCGGGCCAACAATGTGATCTTCAGGAACCTCACCGTCCGGGACTCGGCTGACTGTTTCCCCGCCTGGGACCCCACCGATGGCGACCACGGCAACTGGAACAGCGAATACGACCTCCTCCAGGTCATCAACGGATCAACGAACGTCTGGGTTGACCACTCACACTTCACTGACGCCCCCAACCTGGACATCAACCAGCCCTCATACTTCGGACGCCCGTACCAGGTCCACGACGGAGCGGTGGACGTCACCAACGGCTCAGACCTGGTCACGCTCTCCTACAACCGCTTCTCCGACCATGACAAGCTCCTCCTGATCGGATCCACCGACTCGACCAGTCGCGGAGACGTCGGCAAGCTGCGCGTCACCATCCATCACAACTCCTTCGAGAACGTTGGCCAGCGCGCCCCGCGGGTCCGCTACGGCCAGGTGGACGTTTACAACAACCACTTCACGACGTCGGCCGCCTCGCCGACGCCCTACACGTACACCTTCGGCGCGGGCGTCGAGTCACACATTTATGCCGAGGCCAACGCCTTCACCCTGCCCGGGGACATTCCAGAGTCCTCGTTGATCAGGCACTTCAAGGGCCAGGCCATCACCACCGTGGACAACACGGTCAACGGAAAACGCGTGGACCTCCTGGCCGCGTACAACTCTGCCGCAACCACCGATAAGCAGCTGGTGGCGGACGGATCCTGGACTCCCGCATTGCGGACCAAGGTCCACCCGGCGCAGGCAGTGCCGGCCCTGCTCAGGAACAACGTGGGTCCCGTCTTTATGGCAGGCGGGGGCCACTGATGGCGGCATTTTCACCCAGCCGGCGCGCTGTCCTGGCAACAGCGGCAGCAGGCGCCGCAACGGTGGCCACTGTCCTGGCGGCCCCGGGGGCAAGCGCCGACACGGCAGGCCGCCCCGCCCGGGCGCAGTCCAGCAGGAAACCGGTGATCTTCGTGGTGGGGGATTCCACCTCGTCCGCCTACCAGCACTCGGAGCGTCCCCGGGCCGGCTGGGGCCAGGCCCTGCCCCTGCTGCTGGGGCCGCAGGCGACGGTGTTCGACTACGCCTGGTCCGGGGCCTCGTCCAAGAGCTATGCCGACGCCGGCTTGCTGGGGGAAGTGGCGGGGGCGCTGCAACCGGGTGACTACCTGCTCATCTCCTTCGGCCACAACGACGAAAAGGCCGAGGACCCTGCCAGGGGAACCGACCCGCAGACAACCTTCAAGGGCTACCTCAGGAAATACCTGGATGCAGCGGCAATCGCGGGCGCCACAGCCGTGCTGGTCACGCCGGTGGAGCGTAGGCGGTTCAGCCCCCTGGGAATCGCCCAGGACACCCACGGCGCTTACCCCCAGGCGGTCAGGGAATTGGCCGCGGCCGCCGGAATTCCCCTGGTGGACCTGACAAGCTCCTCCAAGGAACTGTGGCAGCGGCTCGGGCCGGACGGAACCACGTCCCACTTCCTCCATGCCTCCCCGGGCCGGTACCCCCAATACCCCGACGGAGTCACGGACAACACCCACTTCCAGGCTGCGGGAGCCCTGGCCGTCGCCAAGCTGGTGGCGGCAGCGCTTGCGGGACAACGTGTCATGCCGCCCGGCTGGTTCCAGCATCCCGGCACCCCGCTTGATCCGCTTGCAGGCATCTACTGGCCAAGCGAACGCCCGGTGGACAAGCCGCTGGTCCTCAACGTCGGCAGGGGGCAGGCCTTCGGGACCGTGCAGGCCGCCGTCGATGCTGTGCCGGTGAACAGTAACCGCCGCACCGAGATCCGCATTGATCCCGGCACTTACCGTGAGCTGATCCGGGTACCGGCCAACAAACCGAGGGTCTCGTTCATCGGACGCGGGCAGGCACCGGAGGACGTGGTGCTGGTCGACAACAATGCGTCCGGCACCCCGAAACCCGACGGCACGGGGCCCTATGGAACCGGCGGGAGCACCAGCGTGCGGATCGACGGCCCGGATTTCATGGCAGCGAACCTCACGTTCAGCAACGACTTCGACGAGGCTGCCAACCCCGACATGAAGAACCGGCAGGCCGTGGCACTGTTCCTGGCCGGGGACCGGGCTGTGCTCCGCAATGTCCGCTGCCTGGGCAACCAGGACACGCTGCTGGTGGATTCCCCCGCCCGCGATGTGCAGGCGCGCTCCTACTTCACGGACTCCTGCGTTGAAGGCGACGTGGACTTCATCTTCGGCCGGGGAACTGCCGTGTTCTCCGGCTGCCGGATCCGTTCCCTGGACCGCGGATCCAGCACCAACAACGGATACGTCTCCGCCGGCAGCGTCAATATCGGCATCAAGCACGGGTACCTGTTCACGCAGTGCCGGTTCGTCTCGGAGGCAGCGTCCGGATCCGTCCACCTGGGCCGGCCGTGGCATCCCGGCGGGGATCCGGAGGCCATTGCCCAGGTGCTGGTCCGCGACTCGTGGCTGGGAGCCCACATCGCCGGCGCGCCCTGGACTGACATGGGCGGCTTTTCGTGGCAGGAGGCCCGATTCCACGAGTTCAACAACAACGGCCCCGGATCAAGGACCACCCCGGACCGGCCGCAGCTTGACCCCCGCCTGGCAGGGGAGTTCACTGCCGGAGCGTACCTTCAGGGGGCAGATGCCTGGGCGCCCCAACTGGCTGGAAGCAAGGCCGACAGTGCCGCCCTGAACGTAGGCCCTCCGGCGTAAGGCGCGGTGGAGGGGTGCCGGACCGGGTCCCGTGGATCTCGCGGCCCGGCCGGCACCCCGGGTTCCAGCTCTGAATCCGTGAACCCCCGCAGCAGTAGGCTAGTTTTCATGACCTCCTCTGAAACCCTGGCCGGCGGCATCGCTCCGCGCCCGGTGGTGGGCCGGTTGCCCCGTTACGCCGCCGGAAAGCCGCCCGCCGCCGTCGACGGACTGGCCAGTTACAAACTGTCCTCGAATGAGAATCCCTTCCCGCCGCTGCCAGCGGTCCTGGAAGCCATCGCACGGCAAACAGACTTCAACCGTTACCCGGACCCGCTCAGCAGCAGGCTCCGGACGGCCCTCGCGGAATTCCTGCAGGTTCCCGCGGAGGACATCGTCACGGGGGCCGGCAGCCTGGGCGCCCTCAACCAGATCCTGGCTGCCTTTGCAGGCCAGAACGACGCCGGCAAGGCCGACGAAGTCATTTACGCCTGGCGTTCCTTCGAGGCCTACCCCATCAGCGTGGGCCTTGCCGGTGCCGAAAGCATCCGCGTCCCGGTCACCGTCGACGGGCGGCATGACCTCGACGCCATGGCGGCGGCGGTCAGCGCGCGGACCAAAGTAATCCTCCTGTGCACCCCCAACAACCCCACCGGGCCCGCCTTGACCACCGCCGAAACCGAAGCGTTCATCCGGACGGTGCCGGCCAACGTGGTGGTGGTCATTGACGAGGCCTACCAGGAGTTCGTCCGGGACGCCGACGCCGTAGACGGCATCGCCCTCTACCGCAAATACCCCAACGTGGTGGTCCTGCGGACTTTCTCCAAGGCGCACGGGCTGGCAGGCCTCCGGGTGGGTTACAGCATTGCCAACCCCGCACTGACGCAGCACCTCCGGGTGGCTGCCACCCCCTTTGCCGTGTCGCAAATAGCCGAATCAGCCGCGATTGTTTCACTGCAGAATTTCGACCAGGTTGTAGGAAGGGTACAAAGCCTGGTGGACGAGCGGGTCCGCGTGGTGAGTGGACTCCGGGACCTTGGCTGGGCTGTCCCCGATGCGCAGGGCAATTTTGTGTGGCTGGACCTGGGTGAGGCCAGCGCTGACTTTGCAGAGCAGGCAGGAGTCCGTGCCTTGTCGGTCCGGGCATTCCCCGGGGAGGGCGTCCGGGTCAGTATCGGCGAGCAGGAAGCCAACACCCGGTTCCTGGAGCTGTGTGCGAACTATACAAAGGTGCCCCGGGGTTCCTAGCACTTAACAAGTAGGCCTGCGCCAACCTACTGAAGATAAAGTTAGGATCAGTAAGTCATTGTATATGCCGTTTCGGGAATGTATTCCTTGTGAGGCATATATCCCAGCGACATTGCATTGCATCCGCATGCGGGAAGCAAGGAGACGGTATGGGCACACATCTGCCTTCCACCGAGTTCGACGGAACTGCGGTTGACGACCAGCGGGAAGCTGACGCGGAAGCCGTCATGGGCCAACCCCCGGCAGAGATGGTCCAGTTGCTGGGCCCGGACGGAAACCTCGGTGCCGACCCCGTGTACAGCAGCTACGCGGACAAGCTCACCCCCGAAGACCTGCGTGGACTGTACGCGGATATGGCCAGGATCCGGCGTTTCGACGTTGAGGCAACAGCCCTGCAGCGGCAGGGCCAGCTTGCGCTCTGGGTTCCGCTGACGGGCCAGGAGGCTGCCCAGATCGGTTCGGGCCGGGCCAGCCAGCCGCAGGACTATATCTTCCCCACCTACCGTGAGCACGGCGTGGCGCTGACCCGCGACGTGGACCTCGCCGAACTGCTCCGCCAGTTCCGGGGCGTCTCCAACGGAGGCTGGAACCCCAAGGACACGAACTTCCACCTCTACACGCTGGTCCTTGCCGCGCAGACGCTGCACGCCGTCGGCTATGCGATGGGCATCCAAAGGGACCAGAAGCTCGCTGCCGCCGCGGGCAAGGCCGGAAACGAACCGGACGCTGCTGTCATCGCTTACTTCGGCGACGGTGCCAGCTCGGAAGGCGACGTCCACGAGTCCATGGTCTTCGCCTCCTCGTACAACGCGCCCGTGGTGTTCTTCTGCCAGAACAACCACTGGGCCATCTCGGTCCCCACCAACGTGCAGACCCGGGTACCGCTGTCCAACCGTGCGAAGGGCTACGGCTTTCCTGGCATCCGGGTGGACGGCAACGATGTCATCGCCGTGCACGCCGTCACTGAGTGGGCTCTGGAACATGCCCGCCAAGGCAAGGGCCCGGTCCTCATTGAGGCGTTCACCTACCGGGTGGGGGCCCACACCACTGCTGACGATCCCACGAAGTACCGCGGATCCGAGGAGGAGGAAGCCTGGCGCGCCAAGGACCCGCTGGTGCGCCTGGAGAAGTACCTCCGCGCCGAGGGCCTGGCCGATGACGCCTATTTTGCTCAGGTCAAGGCCGACGGCGACGAGCTCGCCGCGTACGTACGCCGCACCGCCCATGACCTCGAGGACCCGGACATCCGGGCCGCATTCGCCAACGTCTACGCTGAAGCGCACCCCCTGGTGGCTGAGGAACTGGCCTGGTTCGAGGAATACAGCGCAGGATTCGCCGGCGGCGAGGAGCCGTCCGCCCAGCACGGCGCAGCAGCAAAGGCAGGCCACTGATGACCACCATGACCATTGCCAAGGCCATCAACGAAGGCCTTCGAGCCACGCTGGCAGCCAACCCCAAGTCGCTGCTGATGGGCGAGGACATCGGCCCCCTGGGCGGCGTCTACCGGGTCACCGACGGGCTCATCGGCGAATTTGGACCCGACCGCGTGGTGGACACCCCGCTGGCCGAGTCCGGCATCATCGGCACCGCCATCGGGCTGGCGCTGCGAGGGTACAGCCCGGTCTGCGAAATCCAGTTCGACGGCTTTGTGTTCCCCGGCTTCAACCAGATCACCACCCAGCTGGCCAAGATGCACGCCCGCAGCCACGGCAACCTCACCGTTCCGGTGGTCATCCGCATCCCTTACGGCGGCGGCATCGGCTCTGTGGAACACCACTCCGAATCACCCGAGGCCCTGTTTGCCCACACCGCCGGGCTGCGCATCATCACCCCGTCCAACCCCCACGACGCCTACTGGATGGTCCAGCAGGCCGTGCAGTGCCAGGATCCGGTGATCATCTTCGAACCCAAGCGCCGGTACTGGCTCAAGGGCGAAGTGGACACCGCAGCTCCCGGCCCCTCAGGCGACCCCTTCAAGGCCCACATCCTGCGCGAGGGCACCGATGCCACCATCGTGGCCTACGGTCCCCTGGTTCCCGTGGCCCTTGCGGCCGCCAACGCCGCCCGCGACGACGGCCACAGCGTGGAAGTCATCGACCTCCGCTCCATTTCACCGCTGGACTTCGACACTGTCACCGCATCCGTGGAAAAGACCGGCCGGCTGATCGTGGCCCACGAAGCCCCCACCTTTGGCGGCATTGGCGGCGAAATCGCGGCCCGCATCAGCGAGCGTGCCTTCCACTCCCTCGAAGCCCCCGTCATCCGGGTGGGCGGCTTCCACATGCCCTACCCCGTTGCCAAGGTGGAGGAAGACTATCTTCCGGACATCGACCGCATCCTGGAGGCGCTGGACCGCGCCCTCTCCTACTGAGGACACCATGACGCTGAATAAATTCAACCTGCCGGACGTCGGCGAAGGCCTCACGGAGGCGGAAGTCGTTTCCTGGAAGGTCAAGCCGGGGGACGCCGTCGCCATCAACGACGTCCTTTGCGAGATCGAAACCGCAAAGTCGATCGTCGAACTGCCGTCCCCCTTCGCCGGGACCGTCACCGAACTCCTCGTACCGGAAGGGGTGACCATCGACGTCGGGACGGCCATCATCAGCGTCAGCGACGACGTCGCCGGCGACCCCACGCCGGCTGACGTTCGGGCGCCCGAAGCCCCGGCGCAGGCCGAGGCGCCTGCGCAGCCGCTGTACGGCAAGCTTCCTGACGATGCCCAGGACAACGGCGTGAACGACGCCGGCGCGCAGGGCGGTGCCCCGGCGGGTGGCCCCCTGGTGGGTTCGGGACCGAAGGCGGACGCCGTCAAACGGCGTCCCCGCACCACGCGGACCGCGCCGGCTGCCAAGCCCGCCGACGCGCTGACGGTCAACGCTCCCGAAGTGGAGCCGGTCCAGCCGCATACCCTGGCAGAGGTCACCGGACGCCCGGCAGCCGCCGCAACCCAGGCTGGCCACGCCGCCGTCGTGGATACCCGGCCCACGCTGGGTGGCACCATCACCGGGCTGGTCAACCGCGTCCTCGCCAAACCGCCCGTCCGCAAGATCGCCCGGGACCTCGGGATCGACCTCGCCGACGTCGTGGCCACCGGCTCCCGCGGCGAGGTGACCCGTGAGGACCTGGTCAGCTACCAGGCGCAGCGCGACGCCGAACTGGACAAGGCGGACGGCTTCTGGGGCAAGGCCGGAAAACCGCAGGACCAGCGGATCGAGACTATCCCGGTCAAGGGCGTGCGCAAGGCAACCGCCAAAGCCATGGTGGAATCGGCCTTCGCCGCCCCGCACGTCAGCATCTTCGTGGATGTGGACGCCAGCCGGACCATGGAATTCGTCAAACGCCTCAAGGCCTCACGGGACTTCGAGGGCATCAGGGTCTCGCCGCTCCTCATCCTGGCGAAGGCCGTCATCTGGGCTGCCGCCCGGAACCCCAGCGTCAACGCCTCATGGGTTGAGAGCGGCGACGGCAGCGGGGCTGCCGAGATCCAGGTCAAGCACTTCATGAACCTGGGCATTGCCGCGGCAACGCCCAGGGGCCTAATGGTTCCCAACATCAAGGACGCGCAGGACCTGTCCCTGAAGGAGCTGGCGCTGGCCCTGAATAATCTGGCCACCACAGCGCGTGCGGGAAAGACTCAGCCGGCCGAGATGCAGGGCGGCACGCTGACCATCACCAACATCGGCGCCCTGGGCATCGATACCGGCACGCCCATCATCAACCCGGGCGAGGTGGCCATCGTCGCCTTCGGCACCATCAAGCAGAAGCCGTGGGTCCTGGACGGGGAGGTCATTCCGCGCTGGATCACCACCCTGGGCGGCTCCTTCGACCACCGCGTGGTGGACGGCGACCTGTCCGCCCGGTTCATGGCCGACGTCGCGGCCATCCTGGAAGAACCCGCGCTGCTCCTTGACTGAGGCGGGGGCAGGGACTGGCGTGGCCGCGTCGGACCGGGCCATCCGGGTGAGAAACAAAACCGCCCGGTGGCTGACAGAGGCGTTCCAGCCGCCGGTGGTGGTGACCATCCAGCTGCTGATCAGCCCGCTGGTCCAGGACGGTTTCCCCGCCACGATGGCTTATGGGGCGCTGGCGGCCCTGTTCGTCTGCGTGCTGCCGCTGCTCCTGCTGCTGGTCCTTGTCCGGCTGGGAAAGGTCACGGACCACCACGTCAGTGACCGCCGGCAACGTCTTCCCGTGCTGCTCATCGCTTTGGCGTCCATCCTTGCGGGATTGCTGGTCCTATCGGCAGCAGGTGCGCCGGCCAGCGTCATCGCCATGGTGCTGGCCGTGGTGGGGGGAGTGGTGGTGCTGGCAGCCGTCAGCCCGTTTTGGAAGATCAGCGGGCACGCCGCCGCCATCTCCTGTTCGGCCGTTGTCGCGGTCCTGATGCTCGGCCCCGCGTGGACACCGTTGCTGCTGCTCATCCCGGCGGTCGGCTGGTCGCGGGTGGTCCTGCGCGCCCACACGCTTGCACAGGTGGTGGCAGGCACGCTCTTCGGCGGTGTGGTGATGGCCGGGATCTGGTGGCTGCTGAGGCTCTGGCTGGTGCCGTAGGCGGCAGTGCCGCCGGAGCTGCTAGTAGGCCGGGTAGGCGTACATCATCTCCACGGCGGCAGGATCGCCCATGGAGGATGCGATGACGACGGCGGCGCCCACCATGAGTGCGGCCCAGGCCGTGGCGGCGCCGGTCATGATGGAGAGCAGCTTCCAGTCCTCGCGCATGACGCTGCGGACGGTGCGGGGGAGGTTGAGGTCCGGGGAGATCATGTTCGGCGCCGAGTCGGTGGTGCCGTCATCCAGCAGCGCAACCACCGTACCGTTGCCGCGGTCCACGCGCATGGAGCAGATGTGGTTTCCGTGGCGGGCCAGAAGGATGTCGTGGCCTACGAGCTGGCGGCGCTGAAGAGTGATCAAGGGGTCCCCTCTAGTGGTGGGTTGTTGTCGTCCGCACCGTTGGGGGCTCCCTCAATTTTATCGTTTCGCCCGTA
Organism: Pseudarthrobacter sp. 1G09; assembly: GCF_050038305.1. Classification (NCBI taxonomy): domain Bacteria; kingdom Bacillati; phylum Actinomycetota; class Actinomycetes; order Micrococcales; family Micrococcaceae; genus Pseudarthrobacter; species Pseudarthrobacter sp. 1G09. Next base: position 101,742 of record NZ_CP188306.1, on the reverse strand, counting down.
GCTGAACGGGCGTTTTGGGCGTGAGAACGCCCACCCCCCGCGGCGATCTGTGCCACCACGGGGAGTGTCGGGCGTAACTCCTAGTCGGCGTCGTACGTGTTCGCGATGTACACGTCGCACGGGGCGTTGTGCGCGACGCTGTTGGCCACGCTGCCCAGAACCCTGCCGATGCCCTGCATGCGGCGGTTTCCCACCACGATGATCCTTGCGTCCATGCGGAGGGCTTCCTTGATCAGGGCGTCTGCCGGACGGCCGCGCGCCGCCGAGTAGGTCACCTTGATCTGCCCGCCCAGGGACTCGGCCACCGTCCGGGCCACGTGCTCGGCGCCGTCCGCGTCGGACACGATCCACTGGTCACTGCCACTGCCAAAGACTTCCGTGCGGTCGCTGTCAAAGGCCGAGACAACGTGGAGCGTGGCGCCCAGCGCTGCTGCCAGGTCCCGGGCCGACTCTGCGGCCTTCTTGGCTGTACCGCTCCCGTCGACGCCTACAACGATGGTTCCGCTCATGAAATGCTCCTTTGCTTGGTTCCTGACGGCACTAATGAGGCCAACGCTACCGCGCGGCCAGCGCTTCCTGCAGTACCGGCGCCAGGCGGCGCACCCCTTCACGGATGGCATCCGGCGGAACGGCGCTGAACGCGAGGCGCAGTTTGTTGGACGGCTCGTCCGACGGCGTGAAGGCGGCTCCCGGAATGAAGACCACTCCGGCGTCGATCGCCTTGTGCAGGAGGGGGTAGGTGTCCACGCCTTCAGGCAGCGTCACCCAGACGAAGAAACCACCGTCCGGGCTGGTCCAGGAGGCCCCCTCCGGCATGTACTCGGACAGCGCCGCCAGCATGGCACGGCAGCGTTCGGCGTACAGGCCGCGGTAGGTGGAGATCTGGCCCTTCCAGTCGTAGTCACGCAGGTAAGCCGAGACGAGCATTTGGTTCAGGGCCGGCGGGCAGAGGGTGACGGCCTCCGCGGCGAGGTAATACCGCCGCTGCAGGTGCTCCGGCACCAGCGCCCAGCCGATCCGCAGGCCGGGCGCGAAGATCTTCGAGAACGAGCCCATGTAGATGACGTCGTCCGGGTTGGCGGCGCGCAGCGGGGCCAGCGGTTCGCCGTCGAACCGCAGCAGGCCGTACGGGTTGTCCTCAATGATCAGAATATTTGCGTTGCGGCATATATCCACGATCTCCTGGCGCCGTTCCGCGGCAAGGGTGATGCCAGAGGGGTTGTTGAAGCTGGGAATGGTGTAGAGGAACTTGATGCTCTTTCCGGCCAGCTGGAGGGCTGCGATGCGGGCTTCAAGGAGCTCCGGGACCAGGCCGTCCTGGTCCATGGCCACGGTTTCCACCTGCACCTGGTACGCCTCAAACGTATTCAGGGCGCCGACGTAGGTGGGATCCTCCACCAGGACAACGTCCCCGGGGTTGCAGAACAGCTTGGTGGCGACGTCCTGGGCTGACTGGGAGCCGGCCGTGACCACCACGTTCTGTGGAAGCGCATCCATGATCCCTTCGGCCGCCATGACCTCGCAGATCTGCGTGCGGAGCTCCTCGGTGCCTTGGCCGGCGCCGTACTGAAGGGCGGTGAGCCCTTCCTCGGCGATGATCCGGGCAGCTGTTTCCGCCAGGCGGTCAAGGGGGAGCGACTGCAGGTAGGGGCTTCCGCCGGCCAGCGACACCAGGCCGGGGCGCAGCGAGATGTCGAAGACGTCACGCACCGCCGACTGCCTGATGTTCGCGGCACGCTCGGAAAACAGCTCGTCGTGGCGGTGGGCCGAGGTGGCCGCCCGCTCGATGGCGTCAATGGCTTCGGCTGGAAGGGACGCGGCTGCGGCGTCGAGTGTCTCGTGGCTCACACGCTCAGGATACAGCTGCGCGTTGCCTGAAAAGCAACACTTGTTGTTCCAGGAATTACTGGGCGCAGCCTCATTCCGTGCCGGTGCCTTCCAGCCGCAGCACCTCTGCCAGCGGCCGCCCGTTCAGATAGACCTGCGCCCTGACGGCACCTACGGCGGCCAGCGCCGTCTGGGTGAGCTGGGCTTCCAGCCGCGGAATGTCGCAGACGCCGCCCAGGCTCAGTGCCCCTGAAAGGTAGACGGTCACGGCGGTGCCGTCGAAGCTGCCGGACAGGAACTTGAGCCGCGATCCCGCCAGCGCGTTGTAGATTTCGCGCCCGGACGGGACATCCGATGCCGGAAGGCTGGCGCCACTGCCTGCCGCCAAAAGGGCATTCATGGCGGCCGGCAGCGGATCCTTGCCCGCCGGCCGTGTCCGGTCCACGCCAACCAGGCTGTCATTGCACCCGAACCGCACTCCGTTGTTGCCGCCGTCGTCCAGCAGGACGAAGTAGGCCGTGACGGTCCCCTGGGCTGCGGGCACGCTTTCCGGGGCAGCCGCGGGGGACGGCGACGTGGAGGGCTGCGGTTCAACTGACGGCGTTGGCCCCGGCTCCCCGCTGACCGTGGCGGCGGAACCGTCCCGGCCCGTCCCCGCCGGTCCCGGCGCGGTAACGGACTCCGGCCCGGCACCGGACGGCTGCTGCGGGGACGTCCCGCCTGATGGAGTGCTGGAACCGGAAGGGATGGCGGCCGTTCCGGCAGGCGGGGGCGCTTGCGGCTGCGGAGCCGGCACGGCGGCGCCAGGAGCCGCCGCGGGGCTGGCAGCGGTACCGTTCCGCGGTGACGCCGGGAGGCCGTCGCAGGCGGCGAGCCACAGCGGCAGCGCCAGGGCGGCCACGATTGCCACCCGCGCACTCCGCGGCCTCACAGTTCCCGCTTCTCTTGGCATGCTGCACCGCAATTCCATCCGGTTTTTCCAGTGGATTAACGTTACGGCGGGGCCAGCCGCCGGAGATGTCCGTGCGGTACCGGTTGGGACAAGAGTTGGTCACGGCGGACCGCGGCGGCGTGGTTGGGGTGGTAGCGGTTCGGGCCTGGCAGGTGCGCCCGCATATAGCTGCGCCCGGCACGCGAGGTGGCGTGCCGGGCGCGGCAGGAACTGCGCGAATGGTCCGCTCGGGAGGTTAGGCTGCCGGGGCGGTTGCGGCCAGTGCGTCGAAGACGCCCTTGATCTGCTCTACAACCTCGGCGTCGTCCTTGGGGTGGATCTCGGCGAAGCGCACCATGGAGCCGGGGACGGCGAGCTTGACACCCTCAATGACCTGGGCGCCGGCAATGCCGGCGGCCTTGCGGGCCTCGTCCTGGGCCCAGACCCCACCGAACTGGCCAAAGGCGGTGCCGACGACGGCGGTGGGCTTGCCGGCGAGGGCGCCGGCGCCGAAGGGGCGGGACAGCCAGTCGATGGCGTTCTTCAGGGGAGCGGGGACGGTGCCGTTGTACTCCGGGGTGACCAGCAGGATGGTGTCGGCTTCGTTGGCCGCGGCGCGCAGAGCGGCGGCGGCGGCGGGAACCTGGCCCTCGACGTCGATGTCTTCGTTGTAGAACGGGATGTTGCCCAGGCTCTCGTGGATGACAACGTCAACCTGCTCGGGGGCGTTGGCCTGGATGGCTTCGGCCAGCTGCTGGTTCGTGGACCCGGCGCGCAGGCTGCCAACAAGGGTAAGGATGGTGCTCTTCGTCATGGGAACTCCTTGGTAGGGGCCGCGGGAGGGCCGTCGGCCTTTTCAAAGCTGAGGCATGTGATGCCTTCACCAGACTAAACGGACTATGGTCCGTTTATTATTCCCGGGGTCTAAACTGGATTCTGTGACCTCCATCCCACTGCGCCCCGAGCCGACTCCGGCAGCGGCCGAACGCAGCGATGCCGCGCGGAACCGGGAGCGCCTCCTGCTCGCCGCGAGGGAGCTGATTGCGGACTGCGGCACCGAGGGCCTCACCATGGACCGTCTCGCCGAGCGTGCCGGGGTGGGCAAGGGGACGGTATTCCGCCGCTTCGGCAGCCGGGCCGGCCTGATGCTGACACTGCTCAACGACTCCGAGGCAGATTTCCAGGCTCGGTTCATGTTCGGCCCGCCGCCGCTTGGTCCCGGAGCTCCGGGTCTGGACCGGCTTATCGCCTTCGGGGCTGAACGCATTGCCTACGTGGTGGAGTTCGGCGACCTGGTCCTCGCCGCCGAAAATGCCTCGCGGGGGCGGTTTGAGGTGCCCGCCGCGGCGCTCTGGCTCCGGCATATCGAGGTGCTGCTGCGGGATGAAGGGTTCGACGCCGACCCCTGGCTCATGGCGGGGTCGCTCAGCGCGGCCCTGGACCCCGAGCGCTTGCTCGACCTGGTCCGCCGGCACGGCGTTCCGCCGGAGCGGCTGGTGGATTCCTGGCGGGATCTTGTCACACGCGTGGTGAGAGCCGCGTAGGTTAGCCCCATGGGCGGGATCAGTCCAGTCAAATCAACTCCACAGAGTTATTCATAACGATCTGATACGGGCGTGTGCTTTTCCGGGCATTGGCGGGCATCTTGCGTTTACGGCTGTGATAGTTTCCTCTGGAATGTGACCCGCAACATAGTCCATCAGGACCAGCCCGCAAGGGCTGCGGGAGCCAGCTATCCGCTGGCAACGAACTCCGGCGAAGCGGTACAACCCCCGCCCAGCCGGGGAAGACGGAAGGACCATCGCGTGATTGTTGTTTTGCCCCGCATTGCGGCACACCTGCGGGCCTGGCTGTGTCCGCCGCAGCAGCACGTGGCGGCGAAGCAAAAGTAGCCGTCCCATGCTCAAGTACCTTGCCAAGCGCGGCATCACGTATGTGGTGATGATCTTCCTGACCACCTCCGCCGGATATTTCCTGGCGGTCAGCTCCCTCAAACCGGCGCTGCTGGAGCAGGAACGCATTCCCCGGCCCACCCCCGAACAGGTGGCCAACTCGATGCGCCTGAAGGGCCTCGACCCGGACATGAGCGCCTGGGACCGCTACGTCCAGTGGCTCACCGGCGTCGTCACCCGCTGGGACTGGGGCAGGAGCCCCAACGGCGCCTTCATCAATGCCGAGTTCGGTGACCGCGTGTGGATCTCCACCCGGCTGTTCCTGGCCTCGATCATCCTCACCCTCATCATCGGCGTGGCCCTTGGCGTGTATTCGGCAGCCCGGCAGTACAAGTTCCAGGACCGGGTCATCACGTCCTACAGCTACCTGGCCTACATCGTCCCGGCGCCCATCGCCTACTTCCTGGTGCAGCTGGGAGCCATTAACATCAACGAGACGGTGGGCCAGCGCATCTTCTTCGTCACCGGCATCTCCACCCCGGGGATGGAAGCCGGCTGGCCCCAAATAGTGGACATGGCGGCGCACTACGCCGTGCCCACCGTCGCCATCACCCTGGTGGGCTGGGGCGCCTACCAGATCGCCCAGCGCCAATACCTGCTGGACAACGTCAACGCCGACTTTGTCCGGACCGCCCGCGCCAAAGGGCTCAGCAGGAACCAGGCCATTGCCCGGCACGCCCTCCGGGTGTCCTTCATCCCGGTGGCCCAGAGCATCGCCTTCACCATCCCGGCCATCTTCGCCGGCGGTTTCTTTGCCGAAAAGATCTTCGCCTGGCCCGGCGTCGGTTCCTGGAGCATCGACGCCATTTCCCTTCAGGACGTCAATGCCGCCACCGCCACCCTGGCGTACGGCTCGGTTATTTTCGCCCTGGGTGCCATCCTGGCTGACTTCGCAACCACCCTGGTTGACCCGAGAGTGCGGGTGCAGTAACCATGACCAACCTGAACGCAGTGGACCCCGCAGCCGTGGCGCAGGACGCGCACCTGGAAAGCGCCGACGTCGTCATCGGCAAGTCCACCATCATCTTCCGGCGCTTCATGCGGAACAAGACCGCCGTGGCCGGCCTGGTCATCTTCCTCGCGCTCACCGTTTTCTCCTTCGTGGGAGGCTTCCTCACCACCTGGGACAAGGAGACCATCGACCCCTTCAACATCGGCATGCCGCCATCGGCCGAGCACTACCTGGGCACCTCCCAGGCAGGAATCGATCTCTACGCGATGACCGTTGAAGGCACCCGCATCTCCATCCTGATCGGCCTGATCGTGGGACTGGTCTCGGTGCTGATCGCTGCGGTCTACGGCTGCACCATGGCCTACTTCGGGGGCAAGGTGGACAAGGTGATGCTCTTCGTCCTCGAAGCGCTCATTATGATGCCCGCGCTCCTGGTGGTGGCGGTGGCCACCAGCGGTGGCGGCGCCGGCCTCAAGCGCGACCTTCCGTCCTGGCTGCTGCTGATCATCGTCCTGCTCGTCTTCAGCTGGATGGGCACCGCCAGGCTGATCCGCTCCCTGTCCATGTCCCTGATGCAGCGCGACTTCGTGAAAGCGGCCCAGTACATGGGCGTCCCGCCGCGTCGGATCGTCTGGCGGCACCTGGTCCCGAACATCGGGTCCCTGCTGGTACTGGACATCACCCGCGGCGTCACCGGCGCCATCCTCGCCGAGGTGGCGTTCTCCTTCATCGGCATCGGCATCAAGGTTCCGGACGTCAGCTTGGGCGTCCTCATCGGCGGTGCCACCTCACAGGTACAGACCTTCCCGTGGATGTTCTGGGTGCCGCTGACGGTGATGTTCCTGCTCACCGGCTCCCTGGCCATGATGAACGACGGCCTGCGGGACGCGTTCGACCCCAGTTCCAGTTCCACGGGCAAGGCCCGAAAAGCCAGGAAAATCCGGGCGGAGAAGAGCAAATGAGCAGCGAAACCACTATCGGGTCCGGCACCACGGCGTCGGTCAATTCCACCGCCGACGCCGTTGAGCGGCTGCACATAGCGGGGCTCCACGCGCCCAATGACGCTGTGCTCTCCGTACGGGACCTCAACGTCCGGTTCAACTCGGAGAACGGGGTGGTCCACGCCGTGCGTGGCGTGGACTTCGACCTGCTGCCGGGCAAGACGCTGGGCATCGTGGGCGAATCAGGCTCCGGGAAGTCCGTGACCTCGCTGGCCATCATGGGCCTGCTTCCGGAAGCCGCCGAGGTCACCGGTTCGGTCCGGCTGAAGGGCCGCGAACTGCTGGGGCTCAGTGACAAGGCCATGTGCGAATACCGCGGCAATGAGCTGGCCATGGTTTTCCAGGACCCGCTGTCCTCCCTCACGCCCGTGTATACCGTGGGCACCCAGATCATCGAAGCGCTGACCATCCACAACCCCACCATGAGCAAGCAGGCCAAGGAAGCCCGCGCCGTCGAGCTCCTGGCCATGGTGGGAATCCCCAGCCCGAAGGACCGGCTGAGGGCCTTCCCGCACGAATTCTCCGGCGGCATGCGCCAGCGCGTGATGATCGCCATCGCCATCGCCAACAACCCCCGGGTGCTCATCGCCGATGAGCCGACGACGGCCCTGGACGTCACCATCCAGGCCCAGGTCCTCGAGGTGCTGCACACCGCGCAGGAGGAAACCGGCGCCGCCGTCGTCATGATCACGCACGACCTTGGCGTGGTGGCGGGCATGGCCGACGACATCATGGTGATGTACGCCGGAAAGCCCGTGGAAACCGGCGCGGTGGACGATATCTACTACAACCCCCGGATGCCGTACACGCTGGGCCTGCTCGGAGCCGTCCCCCGCGTGGACGTATCCGAAAAATCCTCGCTGGTACCCATCGACGGCATACCGCCAAACCTCCTGCACACCCCCACCGGATGCTCCTTCGCGCCGCGCTGTCCGCTGGCCACCGATGCCTGCCTCGATGGGGAACCTGCGCTGGCACCGGTCTCCGGCGGCGCCCTGCACCACGCCGCCTGCATCAAGTCGGCGGCCCTCGGCGGTGATGTGGACGTCCACGATATCTTCGCGGCCCCGCCGGTACCGGAGTCACGCTTCGACGCCATTCCGCGGGAAAACCGCTCCACTGTCCTCCAGCTCAAGGACGTGCGCAAGCACTTCCCGCTGACCAAGGGTGCGCTGCTTAAGAAGCGAATCGGTACGGTCAAGGCGGTGGACGGACTGAGCTTCGATGTCCGCGAGGGTGAATGCTTCTCCATCGTGGGCGAATCGGGTTCCGGAAAAACCACCACCCTGCTGGAAATCATGGAGTTCCACAAGGACCAGGACGGCGAGGTGGTGATTGGCGGCATCAGCAACAAGCAGGCCGCTGACGCCAAGGCCAAGAACGCCATGCGGCGCGAACTGCAGATGGTGTTCCAGGACCCCACCGGCGCCCTGGACCCGCGGTTCACCGTCTACGAGGTTCTCGCGGAACCGCTGCAGAACGCCGGCCTGGACCGCCCGGCCATCCGGAAACGGATCATGGAGCTGATGAAGCTCGTGGGCCTGCAGCCGGACCACGTGAACCGATTTCCCAACCAGTTCTCCGGCGGCCAGCGCCAGCGCATCGGCATCGCCCGCGCGCTGGCGGTGAACCCCAAGCTCGTGGTCCTGGACGAGCCCGTCTCGGCGCTGGACGTTTCGGTGCAGGCCGGGGTCATCAACCTTCTGGACAAGCTCCGCGCAGAGCTGGGCCTGAGCTACCTCCTGGTGGCCCACGACCTCTCCGTTGTCCGGCACATCTCCAACCGCGTGGCGGTGATGTATCTGGGCAAGATCGTGGAGATCGGCGAGGTGGACCGCGTATTCGACAACCCGCGCCACCCCTACACCCGCGCCCTGCTCTCCGCCATCCCGGTGCCGGACCCGCACGTGGAACGCACCCGGGAACGCATCATCCTCAAGGGCGACCTCCCGTCGCCGCTGGATGCCCCCAAGGGCTGCAACTTTGCCACCCGCTGCCCGGTGTTTGCCGCCCTGCCTGCCGCGAAACAGGAAAAGTGCCTCACCCTGGAACCGCCCCTGGAAGCCGTGGCTCCGTCGTCGGCGGCCCAGGCGCTGGAACCCGCGGCGCCCGCACTGGATCAGCGTTTCGCCTGCTTCTTCCCTGACGGGGAACTGGACGAAGACATGCTGGTGACCCACGACCAGGCGGAACACCATGCACCCTAGATTTAGCCGACCCACCCGCACCATTCGCATCAATGAAGGGAAAACCATGAGGAATCTGAACAGGATCGGCGGAGCTGCGGCCATTGCTGCGGCTCTGGCGCTGACCGCCTGCGGCAGTGGCGGCTCCACGGGGCCGGAGACAGCCAAGGGGCAGGAGGCAGGCAGCGACCTGTCCAAGCTGATCAGCGTCAACGAGAAGCCGGCAGCCGATCTTGAGCAGGGCGGCAAGGTCACCCTTCCGCTGGGCAACATCGGCCCGGACTTCAATGGCTTCTCCAACAACGGCAACAGCGCGGACAACACGGCCTTGCACCGTCCCATTGATCAGGCAGCAACGTGGGGCTGCTGGGACATAGCCTTCGATGGAAAGGTCACACCCAACAAGGACTTCTGCGAATCTGTCGAGAACGAGGTAAAGGACGGCAAGCAGACCATCACCATCAAGGTCAATGACAAGGCCACCTACAACGACGGCACCCCCATCGACGTGAAGGCCTTCCAGAACACCTGGAACATCCTCAAGAGCCCGGACAACGGCTACGACATCGTGAGCTCAGGAAACTACGGCTTCGTCGAGTCAGTTGAGGCAGGAAGCAGTGACAAAGAGGTCATCGTCAAGACGAGCCAGCCCGTCTACCCCTTGGACTCACTCTTTACCGGCCTGATCCACCCGGCCGTAAACAGCCCGGAGGTGTTCAACGACGGCTTCAATGGCGATCTCCACCCCGAGTGGATGGCCGGGCCGTTTAAGGTGAACCAGTACGACCCCGCGGCAAAGACTGTTTCTCTGGTCCCGAACGACAAGTGGTGGGGCAAGAAGCCGGTCCTGGAGAGTGTGGTCTTCCGTCAGCTCGAAACCAGTGCTCAGATCGCCGCTTTCAAGAACGGTGAGATTGATGGCGTCTCTGCCAACACAGTCTCGCTCTACAAGCAGCTGGACGGCACGAAAAACTCAGAAGTCCGCCGTGGCCAGCGACTCTTTGCCGGCGGCCTGAACCTCAATGCGCAGCGCATCACCGACGTTGCTGTCCGCGAAGCCATCTTCGCCGCAGTGGACCGTGAAGCCCTCCGCAAGGTCCGTTTCAATGGCCTGAACTGGGAGGAGCCGAGCTCCGGCTCCATGATGCTCCTGCCGTTCTCCGAGTACTACCAGGACAACTACCCCGTGGAGGAATCCGGTCCGGACGCTGCCAAGAAGGTGCTGACGGACGCCGGTTACACGGCCAATGCAGCTGGGGTCATGGAGAAGGACGGCAAGCCCGCCGCCTTCAAGATCAGCAACTTCGGAGATGATCAGACAACGCTCGCGGTGGCGCAGACGTTGCAGAAGCAGCTTCAGGCAGCGGGTATGGAAGTCGGCATCGACCAGCGCGCTTCCGCCGATTTCGGCAAGGTCATCGGCAGCCGCGAATTCGACCTGAGCATCTCCGGGTACACCGTGGGTGCGGATGCCACCGAAGCCGTGAAGCAGTACTACGACTCCAAGACCAACGAGAACCAGCTGGGTGACGCCGAGCTGGACAAGAAGATCGCGGACCTCGCCTCCATTGAGGACAACGCGGAGCGAAACAAGGCGGCTATGGAGGTCGAAAAGGAACACATGGCGAAGTACTTCTCCATGGGCGTGGTCTTTAACGGCCCGCAGATCTCCTTCGTCCGCACGGGACTCGCAAACTACGGGCCGTCCCTGTTCCGCAGCCTGTCACAGGTTCCGGACTGGACCACCCTCGGCTGGGAAAAGAAGTAAGCCCACCCGCCGCTTTAGCCGCAGCCGGGGCCGGCGCCTCCCGAAAGGGGACGCCGGCTCCGGCCGTTTAACTGATTGCCTGATTGCCGGTAAGCGGCGGTGTAGGACCGCGCAGCGGTGGCACACGCGCCGGAGTAGCGTTGGTTGCATGACCGGAACTGAAGCTGAGCCACGCACCATCCGTACCGCCGTCGTCGGCTTTGGACTCTCCGGCAGCGTCTTCCACGCGCCCTTGCTGGACGCGGACAGCAGGTATTCGCTGGACATCGTGGCCACCTCAAACCCAGACCGGCAGGCGGCGGCGACGGGCCGCTACCCGGGCGTGCGGACCGTGCCGGACGGGCGCGCCGTCCTCGAGCGGGCGGACAGCCTGGACCTCGTGGTATTGGGCACGCCGCCGGCAACCCACTATCCGCTGGCGAAGGCGGCCCTGGAGGCCGGGCTGGACGTGGTGGTGGACAAGCCGTTCGTCATCTCCAGCGAAGAAGGGGAGGAGCTGGTCTCGCTGGCCCGGGACCTCGGCCGGACCCTGACGGTGTTCCACAACCGGCGCTGGGACGGCGACTATCTCACCCTGCAAAAGCTGCTGGCCGCCGAGGCACTGGGCACGGTGCTGCGCTTCGAGTCCCGCTTCGAGCGCTGGACGCCGTCGATCGCCAAGGCCTGGAAGGCCAGGGCAACAGCGTCCGACGGCGGGGGCGCACTTTTCGACCTCGGCAGCCACCTGATCGACCAGGCACTGCAGCTCTTCGGCCCGGCCGACGTAGCCCACGCCGAGCTGCATGCCCGCCGCTCCGACGAGCGGGCCGACGACGACGTCTTCCTGGTGCTCCGCCACCACTCGGGGGTGCTTAGCCACCTCAGCATGAACATGCTGTGCGCGCAGCAGGCCCCGCGGTTCCGCGTCCTGGGCTCCGTGGGCGGCTTCACCAAGCACGGAGTGGACCCGCAGGAACCGTTCATCGTGGCTGGCGGCAGCCCCCTTGACCAGGAGTACGGCGTGGAGGCACCCGATTGGGCAGGCCTCCTGGGGCGCGACGGCCACCTGGACAGGCTTCCCACCGAACGGGGCAACTACCCCGGCTTTTACCGCCTCCTGGCAGACAAGATCCTCGACGGCGGAACAGCGTCACCCCTGCCCCTCCCGGTAGACCCCGAGGACGCGGTGGAGGTCCTCAAAATCATAGAAAAAGCGCGGGAACTCGCTTCGTAGGTGCCCGGAAGCCGAACGCCGAACGACCTGTGTAGGGACCTAAGCCGAAACGAGCTCGTGCCAGTCGGAAACCAGGGGCAGGTTGTGTGCCTCGGACACGGAGTGGTGTGCCACGTGGCCGGCGGCGATGTTGAGTCCGGCAGCGAGGGCAGGATCCCGGTCGAAAGCAGCCTTGACGCCCAGGTTCGCGAGGGACACGGCGTAGCGCAGGGTGACGTTGGTCAGGGCGTACGTGGAGGTGTTCGGTACCGCACCCGGCATGTTGGCCACGCAGTAGAAGATGGTGTTGTGCACCTTGTAGGTGGGCTCCTGGTGCGTGGTGGGGTGGGTGTCCTCGAAGCAGCCGCCCTGGTCCACGGCAATGTCCACCAGTACCGAACCGGGCTTCATGCGGGCCACCAGGTCATTGGTGACCAGCTTGGGGGCCTTGGCGCCGGGGATGAGGACCGAACCAATCACCAGGTCAGCGTCCACTACGGACTTTTCGATTTCGTAGGCGTTGGAGGCCACGGTCTTCAGCCGGCCCTGGTACTGGGCGTCCAGTTCGCGAAGGCGGTTGATGTTGATGTCCAGGATGGTGACATCGGCGCCCAGGCCCAGGGCCATGGCGGCGGCATTGGTGCCGGCTACGCCCGCGCCGAGGACAACAACCTTGGCGGGGCGGACGCCGGGAACGCCGCCCAGCAGGACGCCTTTGCCGCCGGCAGGGGCCATCAGGGAGGACGCGCCCACCTGGACGGACAGCCGGCCGGCGACCTCTGACATGGGGGCGAGCAGCGGGAGGGTGCGGCCCTCCTGCACGGTCTCGTAGGCAATGGCGGTGACGCCGGAGTTGATCAGTTCCTGGGTCAGTTCGGGCTCGGCGGCCAGGTGCAGGTACGTGAAGAGGATCAGGCCTTTGCGGAACCGGTGGTACTCGGCCTTGACGGGCTCCTTGACCTTCATGACCATGTCCGCGCGGGACCAGACGTCATCGGCTTCGGTAACGATCTCGGCGCCGGCAATGGCGTATTCCTCATCGGTGATGCCGGAGCCCAGGCCCGCTCCGCGCTCCACCAGCACCGAGTGGCCGTGGGTGCGGAATTCGTGCACGCCAGCGGCGGTGATGGCGACGCGGAACTCGTTGTTCTTGATTTCTTTCGGGACACCGATGATCATCGTGGGCTCCAGGTTCTCGGCGGGTAAGCCGGAAAGTGCGGAAGGATTTCGTGTTTCCACGATAAATCCGCTGTGAGCCAGCCGACATTGACCTCGGCAGTGACTGCCGGCGGAATCCCCGGAATTCCGGGAAATTTGTGCGCCTCGGGTAGACATTTGTCGAGGGTGGGGGCGTCAGGTGTCGCCTGTTGTCCGTTCGTGCCCACGGGCTGCCGGGCAGTAATGTTGGCGCATGCAGCAGCAGGGTGTGGAACAGCTCGTGGAGCAGGTGGCGCAGAAGCTGGGCCGCGGCCTTTCGCTGGAGGACCTGGACGGCCTGCTCCTTGCCTACAGCTCCAACCAGTCCCATGCGGACCGTGTGCGCGTGAACTTCCTGCTCAGCAAGAAGGTGCCGGCCGACGTGAGCGCGTGGCAGCTCTCGCAGGGCATCGCCACTGCCGTGCGGCCCGTGGTGGTGCCGGCCAATCCGGACCTGGGCATGCTGGGCCGGGTCTGTGTTCCGCTGATGGTGCGCGGCTTCCGCGTGGGCTACCTGTGGGTGCAGCAGGACTCGGCGGAGGAGAGCCCGACGGCGATCCTCACCCAGTTGCCGGCGGTGAACCATGAGCTGGAGCTGCTGTCCGGGCTGCTGCTGGATTCCAATACGGCCGAGTCCGAGTTCCGGCGCAGCCGTGAACGTGAGTTCCTGTCCGCCTGTGCCGGCGAGCCGAACGCCGTGGCCGCAGTTGCCGGCTGGAAGGAAGTCCAGGGCCGCGGCCCGTGGCAGATGGTCACCGTGCTGGATGCCGACGGCTGGGCCAGCGGTCCGGACCCCATCGCATCCACCCTGATCCACCGGTCCACCGCGCTGCAGGCCACCGTGGGCGTTGACGCGGCGCTGTTCAGTGCCGGTACGGAGACCCACTCGGTGGTGCTGTTCCGCGAGCTGTCCGGCCGGGCCAACCATGCGCAGGTCCTGGTGCACTACCAGCTGGAGCTGGCCAAGCGGTCCGGCCGGCCGGTGCACCGCATCATCCTCGGCATCAGCGAAGGGTTCACCCGCACCCGCCAGCTGGGCGAGGCGTACCGGCAGTCGAAACTCGCAGCCCAGGCGGCCGCCGTGGACTCCCAACTGGGTGAGCTGGTGGACTGCAGGTCCACCGGCATGTACCAGCTGCTGGCATCCGCCGGAGGGGGCGTGGGGGCCTGGGCCGATTCGGGGTCGGTGTACTTCCGGATGCTCGAAGACCATGACCGGAACGGCGAACTCATTCCGGTGCTGGAACTCCTCTACGACAATGACGGTTCCGTCCAGGACGTGGCCACGAAGCTCCATCTGCACCGGAGCAGCATCTACAACCGGCTGGGCAGGATCCGCCAGCTGCTGGGCGTGGACCCGCTAAAGGGGTTGCCCCGCCTGGAGCTGCACGCCGCCCTGAAGATGCGCCGGTGGGCTGGCCGGCCGAGGATCTAGCGGCGGGCCCGCCCGGATGTTGCCGCCACGAAGGACCTGATCGCCTCGGCCACCTGCTGCGGCCGGAGGTGCTGGGCCACATGTCCGGCGCCCGGGATTTCCGCAAAGTGCCCGTGCCGTGCCGTGGCAGCCAGGCGCCGGGACCACTCGGGGCCCGCAACCTGGTCCTGGCCACCGCGCAGCACCAGGACGGGCAGGTCGATTCCGGCCAGCTGTTCCTCGGTGCGGTAGTTCATCATGACGGGCAATTCGGTGAAGTACCAGCGCGGGCCGCAGCGGAAATAGTCGCTGAGGACGGCCCAGTTGGACGACGCACTCTCCCGCAGGAGGGCATCCAGGAACAGGGCGACACTTTGGCGGCGCACCGTCCGGTGCCGTTCGTCAACCACGGGGCCCATCAGCACCAGCTGCCGCACCCGGTCCGGCGCGTGATGGGCTGCCTCAATGGTGAACTGAACGCCCATCGAATGGCCCACCAAAATATAGGATTCGATGCCGCTGGACGCCAGGGCCTCACCGATGAAGGCGCCGTAGTCCTCCGCGGACACCTGCTGGCCGGGCCGGGGTGTTCCGCCGAACCCGGGCAGGTCCAGTGAATACGTGGGCGCGGTGGTGGCCAGCACCTGGTGCAGCCGCCGGAGGTAGCGGTGCGAGACGCCGATTCCGTGGATCAGGACATATGCCGGCCCCGCATCGCCCGGCACTGCGCCCGGCGAGGGCGGCGGGGTGCCGTCCGCCCAGAGGATTCGGCCGGACAGGCCGCGGGCTTCCACCGCCGAGGACCGCAGGGGGACCGTCATTGGGGCCCCGCGCCGCCGTCGGCAGCACCGGAACCGCCGGGGCTTTCCCTCACCGAGCCGTCTGAACCCACACTGTTCGTGCCGGCGGCATTTGTGCCGCCGTCCGCCGCAGCCTCGCGTTCCTTCCGCCGCTGGGTCTCCAGCCAGGCCAGGATGGCGCTCTGCCGGATCCGCCGGTGCGTGCCCCGGTATTCCACCGGGATTTCGCCGCGGTCCGTCATGTTGCGCAGGTACGTGTGGGAAATGCCGGCCAGTTCAGCGGCCCGGGAGGTGGTCAGCATTTCCTCGACGCTGCTCACGGTCACCGCCTCGCCGCGGCTGAGCCGGGCCAGGAGGTCCACGACGGCGTCCCTCGCCTGGGCGGGCAGCCGGTGGACAGTACCGTCCACGAAAACGGTGATGTCGTCGCTGTCCCGGAGGACGCGGGCGAGGCCGCCGGCATCATCGGCGGGCAGTCCGGCTGTCACGCGGGGGGCTATCAGTGCCATACAGGAAGCCTAACCCTCTGTTTCGACGGTTCCCTGCGGCCACGATGTCCGCGCACGTCTCCTGGGTGGGGAACCGTCGAAACGGGAAGTGTGGGGCAACCAAAAGAAGCCGTTGACAGGGAGTTAGTAACGCGCGTAACCTCAATCACACGATCCAAGTAACGCGCGTTACCCACAAGGCGGCCGCGGTACAGGAAAAACCTCACCACGCAGAAGCTGGCATGGCCCAGTCGACGAAGACCCGGAGCATTCAATGGCGAAAAGCACCACACCCCACCAGGCCGCTGTGCGACAGCGGGGCGTCACCATGAATGACGTCGCCAAGCACGCCGGCGTTTCCCGGACCGCAGTTTCGTTCGTCCTGAGCAATCGCGAAAACGCGAGCATCTCCGAGGAAACCCGCACCCGGATCAACGAGGCCGTCCAGGAGCTGGGCTACCGGCCCAACGCCGGCGCCCGTGCACTGGCATCCCAGCGCAGTGGCTGGTACGGCATTGTCACCGAGATCGTCACGGCCCCGTTCGCCGTCGACATCATCAAAGGTGCCCAGGACCAGGCCTGGCTTGACCGCCGGTTCCTGCTCATCGCGCCCTCCGACCAGGCCGATGCCGTGGGACCCAACCAAGGCCTTGAAGATGCTGCAACGGAGAAGCTGTTGGAACAACGCGTGGAAGGACTCCTGTACGCAGCCACCTTCCACCGGGGCGTCCACGTTCCGGAGAGCGCCAATGAAGTACCCACTGTCCTGATCAACTGCTTCGACGCTGACGGAAAGTTGCCCTCGATCGTCCCCGACGAGCGTGCGGGTGGCCGGGTTGCCGTCGAACGATTGCTCCAGGCCGGCCACACCCGGATAGGAGTCATCAACCTTGACCCGGTGATCCCTGCTGCAGTGGGGCGGTTGGAAGGTGCACGCGAAGCACTGGCCAACGCCGGACTGGACCTGGACCCGGAACTGGTGGTGTCCGGATACGCGACGGCCGACGGCGGCTACGAGGCCGCCGGCCGGATCCTGGACAGGTACGAGGGGGAGCGCAGGCCAACGGCACTGTTCTGCCTCAATGACCGCATGGCGATGGGTGCCTATGACGCCATCAAGGAACGGGGCCTGACCATCCCCGGAGACATCGCCGTGATCGGCTTCGACAACCAGGAACTGATTGCGGCCTACCTGCGGCCCAAACTGACCACCGTTGCATTGCCGTTCGAAAAAATGGGCGCCCTGGGAGTCCAGACGCTCGCCGCTCTTACAGCAGGACAGCCGATCAATGCCGACCAGCAACTGGTCGACTGTCCGCTGCTAGAACGCTCTTCGGTCTGACCGCGAAATCAAGTTCCGAAGAGCAAAACCCCTAACCCACCCTTCACCTCGCTGATGAAGACAGGAAAGAGATAACCATCATGACACAACCCCGATTCTTCAGGGCTGCCCGGATTACCGCCGCGGGCCTGGCCGTGGGAGCGATGCTGCTGACCGGCTGCGCGGCCAACGTCAACAAGGCAAACAGCAACGACGCCGACTCCAACGCGAGTGCGCTGCTCACCATCCCGCGGGAGGACATGGGCACGTTCGTGCAGAACTTCAACCCGTTCGCCCCCACCGTGAACCCCATGGTCCAGCAGGCCATTTACGAATCGCTGCTGATCTTCAACCCGGCCAAGGGGGACACGGTGCCGTGGCTCGCCACCGAGTGGAAGGCCGCCGACGACGGCAAGTCCGTCACGTTCACGCTGCGCGACGGCGTGAAGTGGTCCGACGGGCAGCCGCTGGTTGCCGACGACGTGGCCTACACCTTCGAGCTGCAGAAGAAGATCAAGGGCGGCTTCGAGTACCTCGACGGCGTCACCGCCGAAGGCAACAAGGTCACCTTCAATTTCAACAAGCCATGGTCCCCGGCGCTGTACGACGTCGGCCAGCTCACCATCCTGCCCAAGCACATCTGGTCCACGCTCGCCGACCCCGAAAAGGAAGCGAACGCCAAGCCCGTCGGAACCGGGCCCTACACCGAGGTGGACAGCTTCCAGGCGCAGTCCTTCGTGCTGAAGAAGAACCCCAACTACTGGCAGCCGGAGAAACAGAAGATCGCCGGCATCAAGATGCTCGCCTTCGCCGGCAACGACGGCGCCAACCTCGCGGCGGCCAACGGTGATGTGGACTGGGCGCCGCAGTACATCCCGAACATCGAAAAGACGTTCGTCTCCAAGGACAAGGACCACCGCCAGTACTGGTTCCCGCCCACGGGGGCCATGATCAACTGGCAGCTCAACACCACCAAGGCGCCGTTCAACGACGTTGACGTCCGCAAGGCACTGAGCATGGCCGTTGACCGGGACCAGGTCACCAAGATCGGCATGAGCGGCTACGCCCAGCCGGGTGACTGCACAGGCCTGTCCGGCAACTACGAAACCTGGAAGAACAGCGCCGTCAAGGACAGTTGCACCTGGACCAACCACGATGTGCAGAAGGCCAACGAGCTCCTGGACAAGGCCGGCTACGCCAAGGGTGCGGACGGCAAGCGCACCCTCAGGGACGGCTCCCCGTTCGAGTTCAAGATTTCCGTGGGAGCCTCTTCCTCCGACTGGCTGTCCGTAGCCAACGTGATCGCCCAGAACCTGGCCGAGGTGGGCGTGACCGCCAAGGTGGATTCGCCGGACTGGGCCGCCGTGGTGGCCGGCTACGAAACCGGCACCTTCGATTCCGGCATCGTCTGGAGCGCCAACGACCCCAGCCCGTACAAGTACTTCAACACCGCCATGGGCTCAGCAACGGTGAAGCCGGTGGGCACCAAGACGTTCGACAACTACCACCGCTTTGGCGACACGAAGGCCGACGCCCTGCTGGCCCAGTTCGCCGCGGAATCGGACCAGTCCAAGCAGAAGGAAATCGCCAACAAGCTCCAGGAGGAGTACAGCGATGCCGCGCCGCTGGTGCCGCTCTTCTCCGGCCCGGAATGGGGCGCCTTCAGTGACACCCGCTTCACCGGCTGGCCCACCCAGGACAACCCTTACGCCACCCTGTCGGTCCGCGCACCCACCACGGTGCTGGTGCTGACCTCCCTGGAACCGCGCAAGTAAATCCCTTAGCTGGCCGCCGGGATCCCCGGCGGCCAGCCCCACACTCTTCCACCACTCCCGAATTGGAGGGAACCCGTGCGCTTCATCCTGCGCCGGCTGGGTTTCTACCTGGTCGCCTTCTGGGCATCCATCACCCTGAATTTCCTGCTCCCGCGCTTCATGCCGGGGGACCCCGTTTCCCGCATGTTCGCCCGCTCCCAGGACAGGATGCAGCCCGAACAGATCGAGGCGCTGCGCAGGCTCCTGGGTGTGGATGACCGGCCCCTGTGGGAGCAGTACGCCGGCTACCTGCAGAACATCTTCACCGGCCAGATGGGAGTCTCCATCTCGCGCTTCCCGGCGCCGGTCACGGAGGTCATTTCGTCCCAGATCGGCTGGACCCTCCTGCTGGGCGGAACCGCCCTGGTGATTGCCGCCGTCGTGGGTAACCTGCTGGGCATCCTGGCGGCGTGGCGGCGCGGCGGCGCGATCGATTCCGCGCTGCCTCCCTTGCTGGTGTTCATCGGATCATTCCCCTACTTCTGGCTGGCCATGGGCGCCCTGTACCTGTTCGGCGTGGTGCTGGGCTGGTTCCCCATCCGGCACGCGTTCACTGACGGGCTGGAGCCCGCGTTCACCTGGGAGTTCATCGGCGACGTCGGCGCACACCTGGTGCTCCCGGCGCTGACCATTGTGCTGGTGTCCATCGGCGGCTGGATGCTGGGCATGCGGAACACCATGATCGCCACCAACTCGGAGGACTACATCACCATGGCCGAGGCCAAGGGCCTGCGCCCGGGCCGCATCATGCTCCGTTACGCGGCCCGCAACGCCATGCTGCCGTCCGTGACCAGCTTCGGCATGGGACTGGGCTTCGTGGTGGGAGGGGCGCTGCTGACCGAAGTGGTGTTCGCCTACCCCGGTGTGGGCTACCAGCTCCTCAACGCCGTCCAGGGCCTGGACTACCCGCTCATGCAGGGCCTGTTCCTGACCATCACCGCCGCCGTGCTGCTGGCGAACTTCCTGGTGGACATCCTGTACGTCCGCCTCGACCCGCGCGTGCGCAGCAACTAGGAGGACCCACCATGGCAACCGCAATCCTGCAGCAGCCCGCGAAGGCTGCCGCCAAACCCAAACCCAACCGGAGCTTCCTTCACGGGCTGGCCACCAACAAGAAAGCCCTCGTGGGCATGGCCGTGATGGCCGTCTTCATCGGGCTGGCGCTGCTGGCTCCCGTGCTGTTCCCCGGCGATCCCTCCCGGATCACCGCCATGGCGTCCCTGGAACCGGACGCCGAGCACTGGCTGGGCACCACGGCCAAAGGCCAGGACGTGCTGGCGCTGACCGTGCACGGCGCCCGGAGTTCGCTGCTGGTGGGCCTCACCGTCGGCTTCGCCTCCACACTGATCGGCATCATCGTAGGCTTGGCCTCGGCGTACTTCGGCAGGTTCATCGATGAGGCGCTGTCCCTGGTAACCAACGTCTTCCTCCTCCTTCCCGGGCTGCCGCTCCTGGTCATCCTCGCCGCGTTCCTTCCGCCGGGGCTGGGAACCGTCATCCTGG
Organism: Pseudarthrobacter sp. 1G09; assembly: GCF_050038305.1. Taxonomy (NCBI): domain Bacteria; kingdom Bacillati; phylum Actinomycetota; class Actinomycetes; order Micrococcales; family Micrococcaceae; genus Pseudarthrobacter; species Pseudarthrobacter sp. 1G09. The sequence continues at coordinate 81,396 of NZ_CP188306.1, read as the reverse complement.
TGCTCGTGGTTACCGGCTGGGCCGGCTCCGCCCGTGTCCTGCGCTCGCAGGCCCTCTCCATCCGGTCCAAGGACTTCGTGGCCGCGGCGGTGGTGTCCGGCGAACGGGCGGGCCGGATCATGTTCCGGGAAATCCTGCCCAACATGGCCTCGATCGTGATGGGCACGCTGCTGGCCTGCGTGATCTACGGGATCGGCGCCCAGGCGGGCCTGGAGTTCCTGGGCCTGGGCGATGTCAGCACCGTCTCGTGGGGCAACAACCTCTTCTGGGCCGGCAACGAGGGCGCGCTTCTCACCGGAAGCTGGTGGGTCTTTGTGCCGTCGGGCGTGTGCATTGCCCTGGTGGCCTTCGCGCTGGCCCTCATCAACTACGCCGTGGACGAGGTCACCAACCCCCGCCTGCGGAAAATCAAGACCCCCCGGCCCACCACGGCCGACACCCCGGCACCCATCGAAAGGAGCGCCGCGAAATGACCGTCTCCCAGACCTCCTTCGGGTCCCACGAACCTGTCCTGGACGTGCAGGACCTCACCGTGAAGTACATCGGCGATACCCGCTCCACCACCGCCGTCGACCGTGTTTCCTTCAGCATCGGCACCGGCGAGGTCTTCGGCCTTGCAGGGGAGTCCGGCTGCGGCAAGTCCACCATCGCCAACTCGATCATGCGCCTGCTCAAGGACCCCGCGAAGATCGCCGGCGGCAGCATCTCCTTCGGCGGCAGGGATGTCCTGGCCATGAGCCCGGAGGAACTGCGGCGCTTCCGCTGGCAGGACGTGGCCATGGTGTTCCAGTCGGCCATGAACTCGCTCAACCCGGTGCTGACCATCGGCGAGCAGATTGTGGACATCTTCACCACCCACGCCGGGCTGTCCCGCAGGGAATCGCTGCGGCGGGCGGGGGAGCTGCTGGAGCTGGTCCGGATCGACCCCGCACGGCTGAAGTCCTACCCGCACCAGCTCTCCGGCGGGATGCGGCAACGCGCCGTCATCGCCATGGCCGTGGCGCTTAAGCCTTCCCTCCTGATCCTGGATGAGCCCACCACCGCCCTGGACGTGGTGGTGCAGCAGGAGATCATGGCCCAGATCAAGGAACTCCAGCGCGAGCTCGGCTTCTCCGTCCTGTTCATCACGCACGACATGTCCCTCATGGTGGAACTGTCCCACCGGATGGCAGTGATGTACGGCGGGCGCATCGTGGAAACCGCCAGGGCCCACGACGTCTACGCCGATCCCCGGCACCCCTATACGCAGGCGCTGATGGGCGCGTTTCCGCCGCTCACCGGTCCGCGGGTTCCGCTTTCGGGATTGCCCGACGGCGTGAAGTTCCGGAACATTCCGGATCTCGCCGAGGTGGCGCCCGGCCACCTCGTGGCGCCGTTCGGTGCCGACGACCTGTCCATCGCCCACGGATCCCACGCCACCGGGGACGCGGCCCATGCGCTGCAAGGAGCCATCCGATGAGCCATTCAACACTTTCCACCACCACCGGTTCGGGCCCCACCAGCTCAGGCCCTGCCCGGGTGGACACCCCTGCCCTCGAGGTCCGCGGCCTGGGCAAATCGTTCCCCATCGGCGGACTGTTCTCGAGGGACTCGGTGCGGGCCCTCCACGGTGTGGACCTGGCCATCGGCCGCGGCGAAATCGTTGCGCTGGTGGGCGAATCCGGTTCCGGCAAGAGCACCCTGGCCCGCTGTGTTGCCCGGCTCGAACGGCCCAGCGAAGGCTCCATCCTGCTGGATGGCACCGACGTCCTCAAACGGGACCGCTTCCAGGCCTCGCGGGCGTTCCGCTCCCAGCTGCAGATGGTGTTCCAGGACCCCTTCGGGTCGCTGAACCCGGCACACAGGATCGGCCATTTCCTGCGGCGTTCCCTGGCGATCCACGGGAAGGGCGGACGTTCGGAAACAGAAACCCAGGCCCGTCTCGAACAGCTCATGGACACCGTGGGTCTGCAGGCGGACATGCTGGATTCCTACCCGCATGAGCTCTCCGGCGGCCAGCGCCAGCGCGTCGCCATCGCCCGGGCGCTCGCCGTGGAACCGCAGGTCATCCTTGCCGACGAACCAACCTCCATGCTGGACGTCTCCGTCCGGATCGGCGTGCTCAACCTGATGCGCAGGCTCCGCGACGAGCAGGGCATCTCGATGCTCTACATCACCCACGACCTCGCCTCGGCCCGCTACCTCGCGGACCGCACGGCCGTGATGTTCGCCGGCGAACTCGTGGAGGAGGGCGAGTCCCTGGACCTGCTGGCCAATCCGGCCCACCCCTACACGCGGCTCCTGGTCTCCGCCGTTCCGGATCCGGCCCGCGCCGGTTCCTACGATCCCGTCCGGCGGGCCGAACTGCGGCAGGCCGTCATGGCCTCCACAAGCTGCGCGTTCGACGGCGACCCGGACCAGCCCTGCTCCGCCGAGCACCCCGTCCGGCACCAGGTGGGCGAGCCGGGCAACCGGCACTGGGTCCGCTGCCACCTCTACCGTCCTCGTGCCGGCGCCGGCGGCCACGCCCTCGCTGCGGACCCGGCAGCTGCCCAACCCGCACCAGCCGGCCCGCCGGCGTCGGCCCATCCCCGGAAGGCTTCGGCATGACTGAACTGACCCACCCGTTGGCCACCGTCCCGCGCGGCGAGCTGGTGGCCCGCGCCGAGGCCGATCCGCTGCGGCCCCGCTTCCATTTCGTCTCCCCCGCCGGCTGGCTCAACGATCCCAACGGCGTGGCCCAGTGGGACGGCATTTACCACCTTTTCTACCAGTACAACCCTGAGGGTGCCTTCCACCACCGCATCCAGTGGGGCCACGCCACCAGTACGGACCTCGTCAACTGGACGGACCGGCCGGTGGCCCTGGAACCCTCGGCAGGTCCGGACGCCGACGGGTGCTGGTCCGGCGTGTTGGTCAACGACGGCGGCACGCCCACCCTGGTCTACTCGGGCCGCCTCGGGGAGCGTGAACTTCCCTGCGTCGCCGTGGGCTCCCCGGACCTGTCCACCTGGACCAAAGCCCCGGAGAACCCCGTCATCGCAGCCCCGCCGGCCGGCGTCGACATCACCGCCTACCGTGACCACTGCGTGTGGCGCGAAGGCAACAGGTGGCGGCAGCTGGTGGGCTCGGGCGTGCGCGGCCGCGGCGGAACGGCGTTCCTGTACGAGTCGCCCGACCTGCGCTCCTGGGACTACGTGGGTCCGCTCTTCATTGGCGACGCCTCGCAGGGGGATCCCGGAGCTACGGACTGGACCGGCACCATGTGGGAATGCGTGGACCTGTTCCGCGCCGGCACCGGGTCCCTGGGTACCGAACCCGCGGACGGCTCGCCTGACGTGTTGGTCTTCTCCGCATGGAACGACGGCGACACGCGCCACCCGCTGTACTGGACCGGCCGGTACTCCGGGGACACCTTCGAACCGGCCGCGCTGCACCGCCTGGACTACGGCGGCCGGTACTTCTACGCGCCGCAGTCCTTCCTGGACGACGCCGGCCGGCGCATCATGTTCGGCTGGCTGCAGGAAGGCCGCACGGACGCCGCGATGGTGGAAGCCGGCTGGTCCGGCGTAATGAGCCTGCCGCGGGTCACCAGCCTGGCGGAGGACGGGACGCTGCGGTTCGCGCCGGTCCCCGAACTGGAAAAGCTTCGAGGCAATCACGTGAGCCTGCCGGGACGGGAGCTGGCGGCACCGGTGGATACCGGCGTCCGCGGCAACCAGCTGGATCTCGAACTGGACATCCACCTGGCGCCGGGTGCCATGCTGCGGCTGGGCGTGCTGGGATCAGGCGACGGCGTGGAGGACACCGTCATCGAAGTGTCCCGTCCTGCACGCACCGCCGGTGGCGCCGAAGGCACCCTCCGCCTCGACCGCACCCGCAGTTCCCTGGATTTGTCCGTGGATGTGGAGGACAGGTCCGGGCCCCTCCCGATGGCTGGCGGGCACGTGCACCTGCGCGTCCTGGTGGACCGGTCCGCCGTCGAGGTCTTCGCCAACGGCAAGCCGCTCACTGCCCGGGTGTACCCCACCCGCGGCGGCGGCCACGTCACCCTCTCCACGGCGGGAGCCGTGCACCTGAACGCCTTCGATGCCTGGACTATGGCGGACATCCGGGGAGGTGGCCGCACCCTCTTCCCGTAGCCCCAACCCAACCTTCCGAGATCAAAGGCGATCTGCATGCACAAGAGACTAGCCGCGGGCCTCACGGCAGCGGTCCTTGGTGCCGGCCTCGCGGGAACGGGGGCCGCTGCTCCGGCGGCGGCCCTCGGCACCGCACCCGTCACCCTCAACAGCACCACCAGCCCCATCCCGGACGTCGCCGGTACCAGCGGCACCTGGACCCGGACTGCCCAGGGCGGGTACACCGCCGTCGCGCTCCCAGGCCAGAACGCGGCTGCCACCAGCGAACAGGTCATTGCGGGAACTGCCCGCTACACGGCCAGCGTGACGGTCGATTCCGGAAGCCCCTACGGTGTGGGTGCCCTGGTGTTCCGGGCAACCCCGGACGCCGGCGCCGGCTACGCAGCCACCATCGATCCCAACCTGGACCGGGTGCGGCTGTTTGACCTCGCCACCGGCCAGGACGTGGTGGCCCCGGTGGCCCTCGCGTTGAACACGGGACAGCCCTACAACGTGGACGTCCACGTGGACGGGCCACGAATCTACGTCGCTGTGGACGGCGCCCCGCGGATCGACGCCACGGACTACCGGTATGAGTCCGGCCGCGTGGGGCTCCATGTGTTCAACGGAACCGTTGCCTTTGGAACCCCCGGGGTCCGGACCGTCGACGCGAATGTCTCCGGCTGGACTGCCGGCGGCGGCTGGTCCGCAACGGCCACCGGATTCCGCGGCACCGCCCCGGCAAACGCCAACATCCGCGCCATCGCCACCGGACAGTCACCCGCCGATGTCGACTTCTCCACCGACGTCCAGGTGGCGTCCCCTTACGGCGTGGGAACGGTCCTCTTCCGGACCAATGCCGCAGGGACCACCGGGTACGCCGCCGAAGTGGACCCCAACGCGGGCAGGCTGCGCCTCTACCGGGTCTCGGACAACGCCACGCTCGGCACCTTTCCCGCAGCCATCACGGTCAACCAGGTCTACCGCCTCCGGGTCACCGCCCTTGGCAGCGCGCTGGCGGTCTACTGGCAAACGGACTTCCTGGACCCCAACGGTGCCACGCCTGCCATGACGGCCACGGACTCCACGGCCGCCGCGGGCCACGTGGGCCTGGGGTCCTACAACGGCGCCGCGGTGTTCCAAAGCATGACCCTCCGCGGTCTGGAGAGTTCCCTCCAGGGCTGGCGCACGGTGTCCGGCTCCTGGGAACCCGACGCCGCCGGTCTCCGTGCCGCACCGGCCGGCGGCACCGCGGCGAGGTTCATCCCGGCGGTGGCGTCCGACGTCGTTGCCGCCCTGGACCTGACCGCCGCCTCCCCGGCAACAGCCTCGGTGGTGGTCCGCAGCGGTGCAGACGGTTCCGGCGGCCTCGAACTGCGGATCGATCCGGGCGCCGGCACGGCAAAGCTGTTCAACCGGGCAGGGTCAACGCTCCTGCACAGCGGCACCCTGCCCGCCACCAGCTTCAAGGCCGGGCAGCTCAACCGTGTCCAGTTCACGGCCCGGGGAACGGAAGCATCCGTCCTGATCAACGGCACCTCCGTCCTGAACGGTGCAGTTCCTGCCGCATCCGGATCCGGGTTTGCCCTCCTTGCCACCGGCACCGCCTGGTTCCAGAATGTCCGCGCGGATCCCGTGGACCAGTACATGAACGGGCTCTACCAGCCGGGCTACCACTACACGCAGAACTCCGGAAACAGCTCCGACCCCAACGGCCTGGTGTTCTTCGACGGCGAGTACCACCTCTTCCACCAGGACCGCGGCCGCTGGGCGCACGCGGTCAGTACGGACCTGCTGCACTGGAAGCAACTGCCCATCGCCCTGCCGCACATGGCCGCGGGGGAGTCATGGTCCGGCTCGGCGGTGGTGGATGCCACCGACGCCAGCGGTCTCTTTGACGGGGGTTCCGGGCTGATCGCGTACTACACGAGCTTCAACCATGACGCCCCGAACGGAAACCAGTCGGTCCGCGCCGCGTACAGCAAGGACAAGGGCCGCAGCTGGCAGACCGTCCAGGCCGCGCCGGTGGTGGAGAACCCGGGCGGCCCTGACGGCGGCTGGGACTTCCGCGACCCCAAAGTCACCCGCGATGAAGCGACCGGTAAATGGATCATGGTGGTGGCGGGCGGGGACCACCTCCGCTTCTATTCCTCCACAGACCTGCTCCACTGGACCTTCTCTAGCACCTTCGGCTACGGCAGCTGGGTCCGCGGCGGGGTGTGGGAATGCCCGGACTTCTTTGAACTGCCCGTGGAGGGGCAGCCCGGCACCAAGCGCTGGGTGCTGTGGTGGAGCACCGGGGCCGTCCGGGCAACCAACGGCTCGGCGGCGCAGTACGTGACAGGAACGTGGAACGGAACAACCTTCACCCCCGACACACCCGCCTCCACGGTGCTGCAGGCGGACCATGGTCGCGACTACTACGCGGCCATGAGCTTCTACGGCACCCCGGATGGCCGGCGGATCATGATCGGCTGGATGAGCAACTGGGATTACGCCTTCAGCCCGCCCACGGGCCGGTGGAACGGGCAGTTGTCAGTACCCCGCGAGGTCAGGCTGGTGGACGTGCCCGGCGCGGGACTCCGGCTGGCGCAGGCCCCGGTGGCGGAGGCGGTATCGCTGCGGACCTCCACGTGGCAGGCCTCGGACGTGGCGGTCCCGCCAACCTCCGGCAACCCGCTGGCCGCTGCCTCCGGGCGCTCTTTCGAGCTGGAAGCCGAGGTGGGGATCCCGTCGTCGGGCGGCGCCACCTCCTTCGCGTTCGGGGTCCGTAAAGGAAGCGGCTCCACCGGCGCGCAGCAGACACTGGTGACCTACGACGCCGGTGCTGCCGCCCTCACGGTGGACCGCGGCGCCGCCGGGCGCAGGGACTTCACCCGCTACTTCGCAGGTTCGGCCGCGGACAATGCCACGGCCCCGTGGAGTTCCACCGTGGTGGGCACGGAGCGTCGCGTGAATGTCCGGATCCTGGTGGACGCGTCCTCAGTAGAGGTCTTCGGCGGTGACGGCACGGCTGCCATCACCTCGTTGGTCTTTCCGGACCCGTCTTCCACAGGGCTGTCCTTCACGGCTGCCGGAGGCACCGCCCGGCTGGTGTCCGTCAAAGTACACCAGCTCGGCGACACCGCACGCCTCACCGGTGCTCCGCCGTCGGCCGTCCTTCGGCCAGGTGCAGGCAGCGCCCGGCACAACCTGGGCGCCTACGCGGTGGTTCCGGGCGGACGCTGGGAGGGCACGGGCGCAGGCCTGGCCGGCACGTTTGACAAGGACTCCACCGCCATGGGCCCAGCCACCTACGGCAACGTCCGGGTGCAGGCCACCGTGAGGTTCGGCGGCGAGCCCTTCACGGGTGAGCTCCTGAACCGGGACCTGGCGCCCGAAAAGGGGTATGGCGGTGCCGGCTCGGTGCTGCTGCGGTCCTCGGCCGACGGTTCCACCGCCTACTACGTGAACCTGGACCCGAACCTGCGCCTGGTGCGGGTGTTCAAGTTGTCCGGCGGCGTGTTCACCGTCCTGGCCAGTGTTCCCTCGAACCTGGGCCACGGAGTCAGCTACGCCCTGGACGCCGCCGTCAGCGGCAGCCGGATCACGGTGGCAGTGGACGGGACGCAACTGATCGACGCGGCAGACACCGCGCCCCTGCCCGCCGGGCGGGTGGGCGTCAACGTGTTCGACGGCAGGGCCGCGTACCAGGATGTGCTGGTGACGGCCCTGCCGTAGGGCAGGTTCGCCGGGCTGGCGGGGCTGGTTACAGGCCCAGTTCCGCCAGGACGGGCAGCTTCTCCCGCACCCGGTCGCGGGCCTCGGAGGCGCTCGGGGCAGAGAGCGCCAGCTTCGCCAGTTCCTGGGCTTCCTGGAGGGTCACGGTCTTCAGGACCGCGGCGACGGCGGCGAGGGAGCGGGCGGTCATGGACAGCGTGTTCACGCCCAGGCCGGTCAGGACGACGGCGAGGGCGGGGTCCGCCGCCGCCTCGCCGCAGACGCCCACGGGCTTGCTGTTGCCTTCGGCCCGTGAACCCTCCACCGTCAGGCCCACCAGGCGCAGGACGGCCGGCTGCCACGGGGTGTTCAGGTTCGCCAGGGGACCGAGCTGGCGGTCCGCCGCCATGGCGTACTGGGTGAGGTCGTTGGTGCCCAGGCTGGCAAAGCCCACCTCGCGGAGGATGGCCTCGGCGGTCAGGGCAGCCGAGGGCACCTCCACCATCACGCCGGGGGTCTGCAGGCCGGCGTCCGCGCACATCGAGGCGAAGCGGGCGGCCTCTTCGGCAGTGGAAATCATCGGTGCCATCACCCACACGTCCGCCTCGGACGCGTTGGCGGCCAGGGCGATGGCCTCCAGCTGCCGGTCCAGCACCCCCGGGGTGGTGAAGTCGGTGCGGTAGCCGCGGACGCCGAGGGCGGGGTTGGGCTCCGTGGAGTCAGTCAGGAACGGCAGCGGCTTGTCGGCGCCCGCGTCCAGCGTGCGCAGCACCACCTTCTTGCCGGGGAAAGCATCGAAGACGCTCTTGTACGCTGCAGCCTGTTCTTCCACGGAGGGCTCGGTGTCGCGCTCCAGGAAGCAGAACTCGGTGCGGAACAGCCCAACGCCCTGGGCGCCCAGCTTCGCGGCGGCCACCGCGTCCTTGCCGCCGCCCACGTTGGCGAGCAGCGGGACCTGGTGGCCGTCCGCCGTCGTGCCCGTGCCGGTGAACTCGGCCAGCAGCGACGCCGTTGCGGCCCAGCCTTCAGCGGCTTCGCGCAGGGACCCGTCCGGCTCGGACGTGACGGAGCCGGCGGCGCCATCCACGTAGACCTCGGTTCCGTCAGCGATGTGGTCCACCCCGACGGCAGCCACGACGGCGGGAAGGCCGAGCGAGCGGGCAATGATGGCGGTGTGCGACTGCGGGCCGCCGCCGGACGTCACCAGGGCGAGGACCTTGTTCGGGTCCAGCGTGGCGGTATCGGCAGGGGCGAGGTCGTCTGCCACCAGGACGAAGGGAGTCTCGGACGCGGGGATGCCGGGCGCTGCCACGCCCCGGAGCTCGGCCACGATGCGGGCCCGCACGTCCAGGACGTCGGTGGCGCGCTCAGCCATGTAGCCGCCCAGGTTGTGGAGCATCTCAGAAACGGAGGATCCCGATTCCCAGATGGCCCGCTCGGCGGATGTGCCCCGCGCCACCAGCTTGGCGGCGCCCTTAATCAGCATGGTGTCCTTGGCCATCAGCGCCGTCGCCTCCAGGACGGCCTTGCCGTCGCCGCTGGCATGAGCCGCGCGGGCCTTCAGTTCGTCATGCACGGCCTGCGATGCGGCCTTCAGTGCTGCGGTGGCTTCCTCGGCGGTGGTGCCTGGCGCCAGCTGGTCACCGGCAGGAGGCTCGCTGATCGGTTTGGGCATCTGCCGCACGGTGCCGATGACGCGGCCTGGACTGACGCCTACTCCTGGGAAGTTCTGCACTGAAGGTCCTCATTCTCTGCCGGTAGCCAGGCCCGCCAAGCAGTCCCGGCGCCATGCCGGAACACCTCCGCACCGCCGCAACGCGTCACGTCAGGAGATGGAAACGAGCCTGAAAAAATTGTATGTGATTCAGTTCATATAGCAACGCTATAGGTGCTAGGGTAGCGGTTATGAGTTTGGATGGCCAGCTTCCCCCCAAAATGCGGCTGCTCCGTGCAGCGGCGGAGCTGCTGGCAAAATCCGCGGGAGCGCCGGTCTCCACCCGCCAGATCACGCAGCTGGCAGGGGTATCTGCACCCACCCTGTACCACCACTTCGGCGACAAGGAAGGCCTTTTCGACGCCGTGGTGGCTGCAGGGTTTGAGGAATATGTCGCAGGCGAAAGGGATTTCGCCCCCTCCGGGCAGCCTCTCGAGGACATCCGGAGAATGTGGGACAACCACGTTCAGTTCGGCCTTAACCAGCCCGAGCTCTATCTGGTGATGTTCGGCAACATCCGTCCGGAAAGCCGCCCCGCCATCGTTGCCGATGCCGAGGCACTGATGGAGGAGATGCTGAACAAGGCCGCGGTGGCGGGCCAGCTCAACGTCCAGCCCCGGGAAGCGGCCAGGTCCATCCTGGCAGCCAACGTGGGCGTGACGCTGATGCTGATTGCGGAGCCCGCCCCGGACCGGAACCTTGAACTGTCCACCATGACCCGGGATGCCATGATCTTTGCGGTATCCGCCGAGCCCGCCAGTGGTGCGGCCCCGGGCAACGCCGGAAAGTCCTCGGTGGTGGTGGCAGCGATTGCCCTGAACGCCGCACTTCAGGCCTCGCACTCAGACCAGCTCTCGAGCTCAGAGCTCAAGCTCTTCCTCGAGTGGCTGCACCGGATCTCCACCACTCCCGCCGGATAGGCCGGCACCAACCCGCCCCACCCGGTTCCACCAGCAGTACGTCGTCGTCAGTATCGGACCATCCTGCGGAGCAGCAGGACGAACGGTTAGGAAATCACATGGCAACAGAAACAGTTGCAAAGCCCCGTACCAGCGCTCGGGTACACGTCCAGAAATTCGGGACGTTCCTGTCCGGAATGATCATGCCCAACATCGGCGCCTTCATCGCCTGGGGCATCATCACGGCCCTCTTCATCGAAAAGGGCTGGCTGCCGGTTCCCCAGCTTGGCGGCTTCGGTGAAACCGACGGGAAACCGAACATCGGCCTCGTGGGGCCGATGATCACCTACCTGCTGCCGTTGCTGATCGGTTACACCGGCGGCAAGATGGTCTACGACGTCCGCGGCGGCGTGGTGGGTGCCATCGGCACCATGGGCGTGATTGTTGGCGCCGGCATCCCGATGTTCATCGGCGCCATGATCATGGGCCCCCTGGGGGGCTGGACCATGAAGAAGATCGATTCGCTCTGGGACGGAAAAATCCGCCCGGGCTTTGAGATGCTGGTCAACAATTTCTCCGCGGGTATTTGGGGCGCCCTGCTTGCCATGCTGGGCTTCTACGCGGTCGCTCCGGTGGTTTCAGCGTTCAGCGCCGGTGCCGGAAATGTGGTGCAGTTCCTGGTCAACAATGGCCTGCTGCCGCTCACCAGCATCTTCATTGAGCCCGCCAAGATCCTCTTCCTGAACAACGCCATCAACCACGGGGTGCTCACCCCGCTGGGCGTCCAGCAGTCACTGGAGCAGGGCAAGTCAATCCTCTTCCTGCTCGAGGCCAACCCCGGCCCGGGCCTGGGCATCCTGCTGGCGTACATGTTCTTCGGCAAGGGTGCGGCGAAGGCCTCCGCCCCGGGCGCGGCAATCATCCACTTCCTCGGCGGCATCCACGAGATCTACTTCCCGTACGTCCTGATGCGCCCGCTGCTGGTCCTGGCCGCCATCGCCGGCGGCATGACCGGCATCGCCACCCTGGCGGTCACCGGTGCCGGCCTGGTGGCACCGGCAGCTCCGGGTTCCATCTTCGCCGTACTCGCCCAGACCTCCCGTGACAGCTACCTAGGGGTGATCCTCGCGGTCCTGCTTGCCACGGCCGCGTCCTTCCTGGTGGCCTCGGTGATCATGAAGACCACCAAGCACAGCGACGAAGGCGACCTCAACGCCGCAACCTCACGCATGGAGGAGATGAAGGGCAAGAAGAGCTCTGTCTCCTCCCACCTGACCGGAGCGGGCGCCGGCGTGGGCACCGCCGTCCTGGCCGGTCCCATCCGGAACATCGTGTTCGCGTGCGACGCCGGAATGGGCTCCAGCGCCATGGGCGCGTCAGTGCTCCGCAACAAGATCAAGGCCGCCGGTTTCCCGGATGTCAAGGTCACCAACTCGGCAATCGCCAACCTCAGTGACACGTACGACGTTGTGGTCACGCACCAGGACCTCACCGAGCGTGCCAAGCCCGCTACATCCAGCGCAGCGCACTTCTCGGTGGACAACTTCATGAACAGCCCACGCTACGACGAGATCGTTGACCTGGTCAGGGAGAGCAACACCGACGGCGGAACGTCCGACGCCGGCGCCACGGCCGAACCCGGTGCCGGAACCTCCGCTGCTGCCACTGGAGCAGGCGCAGCAGGAGTTGGCGCCGCGGCTGGCGCAGCCGCAGGCCAGGGTGCGCACGCCGCAGACGCCCCGGCCGCGGGACAGGCGGAGATCCTGGCCCGCGAAAGCGTCATCCTTACCGGCACGGCCACCACCCGCGACGCCGCCATCGACGAAGCCGGCAGGCTCCTGCTGGCCCGCGGCGCCGTGGACCAGGGCTACATCGACGCCATGCACGAGCGCGAGGAATCCGTGTCCACCTACATGGGCAGCTTCCTGGCCATCCCGCACGGCACCAACGCCGCAAAGGACCACATCCGCAAGTCGGCAGTCTCGGTGATCCGCTACCCGCAGGGCATCGACTGGAACGGCAAGGAGGTCAAGTTCGTGGTGGGCGTCGCCGGCGTCAACAACGAACACCTGCACATCCTGTCCTCCATCGCCAAGGTCTTTACCAACAAGGAGCAGGTGGCCCGCCTCGAGGCGGCCAGCTCCGTGGATGAAGTCCTGGAGCTCTTCGGGAAGGTCAACGCATAGTGAAGGCTGTACATTTTGGTGCCGGCAACATCGGCCGCGGCTTCGTCGGGCTGCTCCTGCACAACGCAGGCTACGAGGTGGTCTTCGCCGACGTCGCCGACGCGTTGATCGCCCAGCTGGCGGCCGCGGACAGCTACGCCGTCCATGAAGTGGGGGAGAACCCCGCCGTGCAGACTGTTGACAACTTCCGCGCCCTGAATTCGAACACCCAGGAAGCGGAACTCATCACGGAAATCGCGACGGCGGACATCGTCACCACGGCGGTGGGGCCGCACATCCTGAAGTTCGTGGCACCGGTGATCGCGCGGGGCATTGCCGCACGCGGGGCCGGGATGGCGCCGTTGCAGGTCATGGCCTGCGAGAACGCCATCAACGCCACGGACATCCTGGCCCGGGAGGTGGCCTCCCGTCCGGAGGCCGCAGGCGGGGCGCTGGACGGCCAGGCGGTGTTCGCCAACACCGCCGTGGACCGGATCGTGCCCAACCAGGAGGCCGGGCAGGGCCTGGACGTCACCGTGGAATCCTTCTACGAGTGGGTCATCGACCGGACGGCCTTCGCCGGATCGGAGCCGGAGATCCCCGGTGCCACCTTCGTGGATGAGCTCGCGCCCTACATCGAGCGCAAGCTGTTCACGGTGAATACCGGCCACGCCTCGGCCGCCTACTTCGGGTTCGAGGCGGGACTGGAGAAGATCTCCGACGCCATGGCGGACCAGGACGTGGCGGAAGACGTGCGGGCAGTGCTGGAGGAAACCAAGGAGCTCCTGGTGTCCAAGCACGGGTTCAGCAACGAGGCGCAGGAAGCCTACGTGCAGAAGATCCTGGTCCGGTTCACCAACCCGCACCTGCCGGACACCGTGAACCGGGTGGGGCGCGCCCCGCTGCGCAAGCTCAGCCGGCACGAGCGGTTCATCGGTCCCGCGGCCGAGCTGGCCGAACGCGGCGTTGTGCCGGAGGCTCTGCTTGGAGCCATCTCAGCGGCGCTGCGGTTTACTGATCCCGCCGACTCCGAGGCCACCGAACTGGCCGGCATCCTCGCGTCGGGCAGTGCGGCGGACGCAACCGCCAGGATCACCGGCCTGGACCCGGACCACCCGCTCTTCAGCGCGGTGTCCACCCTTGTGGAGGAGCGGCAGGCAGAGGTGGCCGCCACCTCCGCCTGATGTCCGCAGGCGACCGCGCGCTGCCTTCCGCACCATCCGACGTATGACTGCGACGACGTAATACACAAGGGCGACGCCGGCACTGAACCCCCAGTGCCGGCGTCGTTCTATATGCTCTGTCCGGCATATATAGCACCGACGCGCGCTTACTTCCGGTGGCTATTCCTGCAACGCGCGCTCACCCGTGCAAGGCTGGGCAGGTGAGTGAAACCGCTTGTGCCCCGGAACCTTTGCTGACCGCCGACGTCGAGCGCGGGACTTTCCGCCTCCGCCACGCCACGCGGGCGGACCTGCCCGCCGTCGTGCAGCTCCTCGCTGACGACGCCCTGGGCGCGGGCCGCGAGGCGGGCCAGGATATGGCGCCCTACGAACGCGCCTTTGACGCGATCGACGGCGACCCCCGCCACATGCTCCTTGTGGGCGAGTTGGTGCCGCCCGGGGAAGCCGCTGGGCCGGTGGTTGCCACGTTCCAGTTGAGCTTCCTCCCCGGCATCTCGCGGCAGGGGTCGTGGCGCTCGCAGATCGAGGGCGTGCGGGTGGCTAGCACTCTCCGGGGGCAGGGCATCGGCAACCTGATGATCCAATGGGCCATCGGCGAGTCCAGGCGCCAGGGCTCTTCGCTGGTGCAGCTGACCACGCACAAGACACGGACGGCTGCCCAGCGCTTCTACCAGCGGCTCGGGTTTGAAGGCTCGCACGAGGGCATGAAGCTCACGCTCTGACCACATTTCTTTGACTGTTAGGTACCCTAAATGTTAGGCTACCTAATGATGAACGAGGACAAGCTCCAGGAACTCGCCGCAGGCTTCCGCGAAGCCCTGCGCCACAGCGTCTACCTGGTCCGCCGCCTCGACGCGGACGGAGACCTCAGTGCCGCCCAGCTCAGCACCCTGAAGATGCTGCTGGACGACGGCGTCCGGGTAGGTGAGATCGCCCGCAACCTCGGCGTCAGGGTACCCAGCGCCACCGAGCAGATCATCAAGCTCGAACGCGCCGGGCTGGCCCGCCGCGAACCCGACCCCGCCGACTCCCGCGCCGTCCGCGTCATCCTGACCGCCGAAGGCCGCGCCGCCGTCGAGTCCGCAAACCAGCGGCGCAACGCCGTCATGGCCGAACTCCTCGGCGAGCTCACCGTGCAGGACCGTGAAGCGCTGGCCGCGGCGCTGCCCGTCATCGACAAAATCAACGCGTCCCTCCAGAACTGACGCACCGCACCCCCTTTAGGAGCACCCTCCATGAACCGCCAAGCAGACACCCTGCCGGCACCCGGGAACACCCTGCAGGCCGAAAAGGCCTCCTTCCTTAAACAGCCAAAAGCTGTGTGGGCCACCGCCCTGGCCGCGGTCTTCGCATTCATGGGCATCGGCCTGGTGGACCCCATCCTCCCCGCGATCGCCACCAACCTGGACGCCAGCCCCAGCGAGGTCTCGCTGCTGTTCACCAGCTACTTCCTGGTTACCGCCCTGGCGATGCTGATCACCGGCTTCGTCTCGTCCCGGATCGGCGGCAAGAAAACCCTGCTGATCGGGCTGGCCATCATCGTGGTGTTCTCTTCGCTCTCCGGCCTGTCCGGCAGCGTGGATGAGCTGGTGGGCTTCCGCGCCGGCTGGGGCCTGGGCAACGCCCTCTTCGTCGCCACCGCCCTCGCTGTCATCGTGGGTGTGGCCAGCGGTGGCGCCGGAATCGCCATCATCCTCTACGAGGCCGCACTGGGCCTGGGCATCTCCCTCGGCCCGCTCCTGGGCGCCCTGCTGGGCGGCTGGCAGTGGCGCGCCCCGTTCTTCGGCACGGCTGTCCTGATGGCCGCCGCATTCATCGCCCTGCTGGCGCTGCTTCCCAAGACGCCGCTGCCCGGGCGCAAGGTCCGCCTCCGCGACCCGCTGCTGGCGCTGGGCCACAAGGGATTGCGCACGACGGCGGCGAGCGGCTTGTTCTACAACTACGGCTTCTTCACCATCCTGGCTTTCACCCCCTTCATCCTGGGCATGGACGCGTACGGAATCGGCGCCGTTTTCTTCGGCTGGGGCGTGGCGGTTGCCGTGTTCTCCGTGTTCGTCGCACCGGTCCTGCAGCGCCGCTTCGGTGCCGTCAAGGTGCTGACCGGCACCCTGTTCGTCCTGCTGCTGGACCTGGCCGGGCTGGGACTGGCGGCCGGGCACTCGGTGCCTGCCGTCGTCGTACTGGTCATTGTGGCGGGCGCCCTGCTGGGCATCAACAACACCGTCTACACCGAACTGGCCATGGGCGTCTCCGATTCCCCGCGGCCGGTGGCTTCCTCCGGCTACAACTTCGTCCGCTGGATGGGTGGCGCACTGGCTCCGTTCCTGGCCGCGCAACTGGGTGAGCACTTCGGTCCCCAGGTGCCGTTCTACGCCGGTGCCGTGGCCATGGGAATTGCCATCCTGGTGGCGTTCAGCGGCCGCAAGTACCTCACCGCGCACGAACCGCACCTGGTCTAGGAGCGGCTACTGCCTCCGGACGCAGGGTTGGTGCCGGAAAGCAGGACCACCAGCACCGCAGCCAGGCTCACCGCGGCCTGCACCATGACAAGCACCGGAAGGGCCTGCCCCACGAAGAGGGCGATCCCTGCCGGAAGCATAGACAGGACGGTGACGTCGAGTCCCCGCAGCAGCGAGGACAACTGGGCCCGGGGAACCGGGCCCATTGGCGTATCCACCGGCGGCAGCGTCCAGTCCGCGGGCGGCCGGGTAGCTCCGCGGAGGCAGCCGGCGCCCATGCCGATGCCAGCCAGTGCGCCTATTGCAGGCAACAGCGGCCCGCCTGCCCCCAGCAGGGCCAGTGCGCCCGTGAGCAGTGTCATCCAGGCGGCCAGGGCCAGTGCGGGCATCAACAGCCGGCTCGCCCGGACGGCGGCACGGGGGAGCGGCAGCAGGGCGTCCAGCTCGGGCAACAACGCTGTCCGCCGTGCCACGGTGCCCATCCCGCTGGCCACTCCACAACCAGCCACCAGCAGGAAGATCAGCTGCAGCCAGGCGGGAAGCCCGGCATCGGCCACCACCACGGCCAGGCACGCCGCCAGCCACAGCAGCGGCACAGCCAGGAGGGGCTGCAGGCGAAGGAACGCCGTGACGTCCGCCCTGACGAGGCCGGCAAACGGACCCGGCGTCATGCGGGCATAGAAACGCCGGGCCCGGGAACCGGCTGCGGGACGCGGCGTCCCCGCTATCGAGCGGAGCAGCTCGTTGGTGTCCAGGAAGAACACCGCCGACGCTGCGTGCCCGGACACGTTGCCGCCGCGGACCAGTTCCGTGGCGGTGACCTGGCCCGCGCGGCGCAGGAGCGGAACAAGGACCACGACGCCGGCCAGCACCGCGGCGGCCAGTGGCCACCCGGCGGCGGCCATCCCCGGCAGCAGCGCAAGCGGGGCGAGGGCCAGCAGTGCGGCGGCCCGGCCAGGACGCGGAGCCACCAGGCCGAGCTGGAGCAGGCCCGCAATCCCCAGGACCGCCACGCTCGCGGCCCCGAACGTCGCCGCGGCCAGCGCATGGTCCGCGACGTCCACCGCCAGGTCCGTGACGATGCTGAACGGGACATAGCCGAGAATGGCGCCGAGGCCTACAGAGACCATGCGGCGCCGGAAGGTGGGCAACACCATGGGGCGGCGGTCAAGGGGCAGCGGCAGCCACCACGCACCCTGCGCGCCCGTGACCGCGATGGGACCCAGCCGCCTTGCCACCGTCAGGATGGCCGCCAATCCGCCGTAGGTCAGCAGGGTCCACAGGAGCGGGGCCGGCAGCACCAGCGGGCTCCCCGCCACCAGGCTTGCCGCCATGGCGTTGTCCCGGATCATCTCATCGCGCAGCCCGCCCACGAAGGAAACGGCAATGGCAGCGGCGCAGCACAGGGCCACCAGGGAGGTATAGATATCCGCGAAGGCATCTCCAACGGATGTCTGGGTGCGGTTGTACGCCCGGGAGTGCCGCCTGGTGAAAGTCACCAACTCGCCGGCAAGGGCGGTGCCGGCAGGGGCTCCTGCCACGGGATCAGAGGCCAGCAATGAAGCCTGCCCCTTCCTCGGCGGACACCAGTTCCACATCGTCCTTGATGACCAGTGCAGAGGTTGCCGTGCGGACCAGCAGCCGCGGGTCGTGTGTCACCAGCAGCACGGCGCCACCGCCGTCCGCGTAGGTGGCGATCCGGCCTGCCAAGGCGTCCCGCATGCCGGGGTCCAGGCGCTGCTCCGGCTCGTCCAGGATCAGCAGGGCCGATGGCCGGATGAATCCTGCGGCCAACAGCAGGCGGCGCCGCTGCCCCGAAGACAAGGCATCCGGTATGGCGTCCGCGCGCGTGGACAGGCCAAAGAACTCCAGCTCTGCAGCCACCCGCTCCCCGGGATCCGCCAGCGAGTGGCCGCGGGCCACCAGGAGCAGGTGCTCGGTGACGCTGAGCGACGGAAAGAAGAGGTCGTCGTCGAACACGGCGGCAACTTCACGGCGGAAATGGACGGAATCCGGGTCCACGGGCAGTCCGAGGATCCGGGCGTCGCCGCTGATGGCGGGCTGCCGGCCGGCGATGGTTTGAACCACCGTGGATTTCCCGGCCCCGTTGACGCCCACCACGCCCAGCACCTGGCCGGCGCGCACTTCAGCCGTCACTTCGCCGCAGACGGGCGCGCCGCCATACCCCACTACCAGCTGTCCGGCCTCGAGGACCGCCCCCAGATCAGTCACCCGTCCAATCTAGCGGGTGGTTCCCTGGCGGAGTTCAGCCGGACCTGCGTTCACTCTGAACCGGCGGTCAGCCCTTCGCCGACCCCTTCGCCACGAACAGGGTCTCGGCCTGCTCGAGGGACATGCCGTTGGTCTCCGGCACCTTGAACATCACGAAGAAGAAGGAAGCCGCGGCGAACAGCGCGTACATGGCGTAGGTCAGCGGCAGGGACACGGCGGACATCACCGGGAAGCTGAGGGTGATGGCGAAGTTGGCCACCCATTGTGCCGCCGCTGCGAGTCCCAGGGCGCGGGCACGGATGCGGGACGGGAAAATCTCGCCAAGCAGAACCCACACCAGTGGGCCCCAGGAAGCGCCGAAGCTGACCACGAACACGTTGGCCGCAACCAGGGCCACTGGCCCCCAGGCGCCAGGGAGGGTGATGTCTTCGCCGGATCCGGTTGCTGAGGAGAAGGCCAACGCCATGGCGCCCAGGGATACGGCCATGCCCACGGAGCCAACCAGCAGGATGGGGCGGCGGCCAATCCGGTCCACCAGGGCGATGGCCACCAGGGTGACCAGGATGTTGGTGACGGATGTGGCCACCGAGATGGCCAGGGAATCCTCTTCCCGGAAACCGACGGCCTTCCACAGGGTGGTGGAGTAGTAGAAGATCACGTTGATGCCCACGAACTGCTGCAGCATGGAGAGGATGATGCCCACCCACACCACCGCCTGCAGGCCGAAGGTCTTGCCGCGCAGCGAGCCCTTCTGCCCGGCGATCTTGTCTTCCTCGATGGCGTCCCGGATTTCCCGGATGTGGCGCTCGGTGTCATCGGCCGGGGCGATGCTGTCGAAGATCTTGCGTGCTTCTTCTTCCTTGCCCTGGAACACCAGGAACCGCGGCGACTCCGGGAGCGTGAAGGCAATCCAGCCGTAAACCAGGGCGGGAACGGCGGCGGCCAGGAACATCCAGCGCCACGCCTCGATGCCCAGCCAGAACGACTGGTCCGCGCCGCCGGCGCTGGTGGCCAGGAGGGCGTCCGACAGCAGGGCCGCGAAAATGCCTGTGGTGATGGCCAGCTGCTGCAGGGAGGCGAGCCGCCCGCGGACCTGCCGCGGCGAGATCTCGGAGATATAGGCGGGGGCAATCACGGAGGCCAGGCCAATGCCGAGCCCGCCCACCAGCCGCCAGAAGATGAGGTCCCACACGCTGAACGCGAAGCCGGTGCCGATGGCGCTGACCAGGAAGAGCAGCGCGCCGATCTTCATGGCGGGGATGCGGCCGTATTTGTCGGCCACCTTTCCAGCCAGGTAGGCGCCGGCTGCGCAGCCCAGCAGCGCAACGGCGACGGCGAACCCGGTCACCGCTTCGGAGAGCGCGAACTCGCCCTTCATGGCGTCCACGGCACCGTTCACCACGGACGAGTCGAAGCCGAAGAGGAATCCGCCCACCGCTCCCGCAAGGGCCAGCCAGATCACCCGCTGCGGTATGCGGGTCTTGGTCTGCTCCTGTGCAGTGGGCATGGTTCTCCCTGGGTTTGGGGTGTGGTGGAGTTCGCGCGGACGTCGTCGGCTGCGTACCGGCTAAATGGCCAGTGTACTTACGGTAGTGTTCCATGCCACGGCGAACCGTTCCAGTTAAAGCAGGCCCGCGCCGGCTCCCCTCCCGCGGCGGAAGCGAACGACGACGGTGCGCGCCGCCGTCGTACACCTCCCCCGGGCGCGCAGCACTTAGGGGAGAAACGCCGGAACCCTCCCGCACGATGTGCGAAAGGGTTCCGGGTAATGCCGCCACAAGTGAGCGCGCGTTTAGTGGGCGGGGACCTGCAGGGTGTCGTTGTCCTGCGGGGGAGTGGCGTTGGGGTCCGTCAGCTTCTTCTTCGGCAGCGCGAGGCTGATGAGGAACGCGATTCCGGTCAGCACCGCAGCGGTCAGCATCACGGCGTCGATCGAGCCGGCGAAGCCTTCGGTGATGGGCCGGGTCAGGGTGCTGTTGGCGGTGTGCAGCCAGCTGGTGTCGTTGAGCGAATCGTTGGATGCGCCGTTCTTGAAGAAGTCGTACAGCTTGGCGTTGGCCGGGTCCGCCGCCACCGCCGGGTCCTTCAGGACGGCAAGGTATGCGGCATCGGTGGTGGCTGCCTTCATGCCGTCGGCGATCTTGTCGGCGGCCAGGCTGAACAGCATGGAGATGAAAACAGCGGTTCCCACGGCGCCGCCCATGGAACGGAAGAAGGCGGCCGAGGACGTTCCCACACCCATGTCGCGCGGCGGGACGGAGGTCTGCATGGCCAGGGTGAGCGGCTGCATGCAGAAGCCCAGTCCCACGCCGAAGAACACTGCGATCAATCCGGGAACCCACAGGGCCGTGTCCACACGAAGCGACAACCCCATGACCAGTGCTGCGGCCGTGAGGATTGCTGTGCCCATGATGGGGAAGATCCGGAAGGTGCCGGAGGCCGAGATGGTCCGCCCGGCGGTGATGGACCCGAACAGGATGCCCACGGTGAAGGTGATCATCATCAGTCCGGCCTCGGTGGGAGTCAGGCCTTTCACGAGCTGGAGGTACATGGGAAGCATGGCAATGGCGCCGAACATTCCGATGCCGATGATGAAGTTCAGCAGCGAGGACAACCCGAAGGTGATGTTGCTGAAGAGCCGCAGCGGGATCAGGGCATAGTCCCCGGCGCGTTTCTCGGCCAGCAGGAACCAGGCGATGCCCACCACGCCCAGGCCGTAGCAGAGGAAGGAGCTGGTGGACGCCCAGCCCCAGGAACGGCCCTGCTCAGCCACCAGGAGCAGCGGGACGATGGCCACGGTGATGGCTGCGGCACCCCAGTAGTCGATCTTCTGCTTCAGGTGCTTGGCCGGCAGGTGCAGGAACAGGAACACCACTACCAGGGCGGCGAGGCCGATGGGCACGTTGATGAAGAACACCCAGCGCCAGCCGTCAAAGCCCAGGATGTTGGAGGTTCCGGCGAAGGCACCGCCCACCACGGGCCCCAGCACCGAGGAGATGCCGAACACGGACATGAAGTAGCCCTGGTACTTGGCCCTGTCCTTGAGCGAGACAATGTCGCCGATGATGGTCAGCGCCAGGGCCAGCAGGCCGCCGGCGCCGAGGCCCTGGACACCGCGGGCCAGGGCAAGTTCCGTCATGGAATGGACGGAACCGGCATAGACCGAGCCCGCCAGGAAGATCACGATGGCGCTCAGGTACAGGGGCCGGCGGCCGAAGATATCGCTCAGCTTGCCGTACAGCGGGGTGCTGACAGTGGACGTAATCAGGTACGCCGTGGTGGCCCACGCCTGGAGCGAGAGGCCGTCCAGGTCGTTGGCGATGGTGTAGATGGACGTGGACACGATGGTCTGGTCCAGCGAGGCCAGGAACATGCCCAGCATCAGGCCCACCATCACGGTGACGATCTGGCGCTGCGTCAGGGTATCTCCGGCGCCGGGCGCGGCAGTGGCTTTGGACATAGGTGCTCCAGGGGAAGAAAAGGGAAGTAAGCATTTGATAGTTGCTTTCAGTAACTATCTTACCTGCAGTTCCATTCCCCGTCGTGGGAAACTTTTTAGGCCGCCGGGTTACTGCTCCACGAGGATGCCGTCCGGGTCGCACCAGATCCGGGCGCCCGTGCGGATAGTGACGCCGTCGATCACCACGTCAACGTCCACTTCGCCCGCCCCGGCCTTGGCACTCTTCCGGGGGTTGCTGCCCAGCGCCTTCACGCCGAGGTCGAGCTTGGCGATGGCTTCGCGGTCCCGGATGGCCCCATTGATCACGACGCCGGCCCAGCCGTTCGCCACGGCGCTTTCGGCGATCATGTCCCCCATCAGGGCGGTCCCCAGCGATCCGCCGCCGTCCACCACCAGCACGTTGCCGTTGCCGGGGGTTGCCAGCGTGGACTTCACCAGGGCGTTGTCCTGGAAGCAGCGGATGGTCCGGGCCTGCCCGGAGAAGTGCGTGCGGCCGCCCAGGGACTGGAACTGCAGCGCCACGGACGCCAGCTCATCGCCGCGCTCGTCATAGAGGTCCGCCGTGTTGATGGCAGGGGTGGTAGCAGCGTTCATGTGGTTCTCCTTCGAGCCTCGGGGTGCCGCGCGCTCGCAACTGCCCCGGCGTGCGGCACAGACGCCGGGCAAGGCCCACGATAGTCTGATTTCCAGCATCAGCACCTGCCCCGGGGGGAACCAGCAATGAGCATGTCCAGCACACCGGTCCCACCGGACGTTCCGCGGACCACGGCCGCGGCGCTCGCCGAGCCGACGCAGAAGGTCACCGCGCGCTGGGTCACCGGGCTGGTGCTGGTCAACGTTGGCATCAACGCCGCGTTCTTCGGACCCATCAACGTCTTTATCGCCCAGCAGGCCACTGGCATCGACGAAGCCAACAAGGAAGCCATCGCCTCCCTCGTGCTTGGGTGCGGGGCCGCCGTGTCCTTGGTGGCCAATCCCCTCTTCGGCGCGCTGTCCGACCGGACGGTCTCAGGTTTCGGCCGGCGTTCCCCCTGGGTGCTTGCAGGTGCCATCCTGGCCACGGCAGCGTTGCTGGCAATGTCCGGGGCCACGGCTGTCGCCCTGCTGGTCCTGTTCTGGTGCCTGGTCCAGCTGGGCGCCAACGCGGCCTACGCGGCCATCACCGCCGCCATCCCCGACCGCGTGCCGGTGTTGCAGCGGGGCGGCGTGGGGGGACTGGCCGCCCTGGGCCAAACGGCGGGGATCCTTCTCGGCGCAGTCTTCGGGGCGGTGGTTTCCGGCAACTTCATGGTGGGTTACTGGCTGTGCGCGGCCGCCCTGCTGCTCGCCGTGCTGCCGTATCTGTTCCACAGGAATGACCCGACGCTGCCCAGGGAGCTCCGCCCGCCGTTCTCGTGGGGCAATTTCCTCCGCGGCTTCTGGATCAGCCCGGCGCGCCACCCGGACTTCGCGTGGGCGTGGCTCACCCGCTTCCTGGTCAACGTCTGCAACCAGCTCACCATCGTCTATCTGATCTTTTTCCTCACGGACGTCATCAAACATGAGAACCCGGCACTGGGGGTCCTGACCCTTACCGGCATCTATGCGGTGCTGGTGATGATTACTGCGGTGATCGCGGGGCCGTGGAGCGACAGGGTGGGCAAGCGCAAGCCATTCGTGATCGCCTCCTCGGTCATGATCGCTTTGGCTGGCCTCACCATGGCGTTCTTCCCGGTGTGGACCGGTGCCCTGATTGGTGCCGCCATCCTGGGCATCGGCTTCGGTGCTTACCAGGCCGTTGACTTCGCCCTGCTGACGCAGGTGCTCCCGCAGGCCGCGGACCGTGGCAAGGATATGGGGGTCATTAACGTGGCCGCCTCGCTGCCGCAAGTATTCGCGACGGGCCTCGCTTACCTCGCAGTGACGCAGTTCGGCGGGTATGGCACCCTCTTCACCACGGCGGCCGTTATCGGGCTGCTGGGCGCCGTTTTCGTCGTCAAGATCAAGGGCGTGGACTGACCCTTCCAGCGGCCGTTGGTAAGGCCACTGACGAGTAGCAGCGCCGGTTGGTGCCGTATAGTTGAGCCGGCTGCGGGGCTGTATGGATGGGGGAGCTCCGGCGGCAGTAACCCCAGAACACAACCCCGGAAATGCTGATGACCGAGACTGTTTCAGACCATCCGCCCATGGCCCCCCGGCCCACTGCACCCCGCCAGCGCCTTCGCTACGCACGCATGCTCGAAGCCGCTGCTTCCTTTGCCCGGAAGGGCCTGGACTCCGTGGACCTGTCCGAGATCGCCGAGAAGGCAGACGTTCCGCTGGGCACGGTGTACCGCTATTTTCCGTCGCCGACGCACCTGGTCCTGGCCCTGTACCGCCACCAGCTGGAAGAGCTGGAGGCTGCTTCACGGCGCGAGTCTGACCGGTTCCGCGGCCGCGCCCTCCCCGGTGTGGTGATGGAAATCTTCCACATGCGGGTCATGCAGCCTGCCGTGGAACAGTGCCTGGGCCGCGGCGTCTACCTTCCCGGCCGGGACACCACGTCCCTGCTGCGCGACATTGACGCCCTGGGCGAGAAGGCTGTGGAGGCCGCTACCGGGGATGCCGTGACCGCCAGGGTCCTGCTGCTGTCCGTCACTGGTCTGGTCCAGTCTGTCCGGAACCGCCGCTTGTCCCTCTTCGAGGCCGAAGAAGACCTCAAAAAGGCCTGCGCCCGGCTCTCTCCGGCCGCGGATGCCCGGTTCACACTCCATCAGTCGGCGTAACCGGTCTAGACCAATTTGCCATTAAATACGCCTTTATGGCGTGGCGTGAGTCACAAAAGACTCTGAATAAACGATTTGTCACCCGCTTTCGCTGTCAAGACTGCCGTCGCGGGCTACGGCGCTTGCCTACGATGGATCCAGCGGAGCAGCAGGGAGTGAACATCCCCGGGGGCTCCTATGGACCCGCCACCCCTGGGTTTCCTGTCGCACCATTTTCCCTGCCGGCCCGCACGGGTCCGGCCCCATGTGCCGTGCGTGCACGGCGAGCACCAGGAGACAACGACGTGTCCATTGACGCAGCTACAGCCACTGACAATTCTGCAGCCACAGCACTGACCGAAGCCGAGATCTTCGACGCCCACCAGGGCGGAAAGCTCTCCATTGCCAGCACCGTCCCGCTGTCCAACAAGCGCGACCTGTCCATCGCCTACACCCCCGGTGTGGCCGAGGTCAGCCGCGCCATCCACAAGCAGCCGGAGCTCGCCCGCACCCTGACCTGGGCCGAGCGCCTGGTGGTCGTGGTCAGCGACGGCACCGCAGTCCTGGGCCTGGGCAACATCGGTGCCAGCGCCTCCCTGCCCGTGATGGAGGGCAAGTCCGCACTCTTCAAGAGCTTCGGCGACCTTGATTCCATTCCCCTGGTCCTGAACACCAGCGACGTCGACGAAATTGTGGAGACCCTGGTGCGCCTGCGTCCCAGCTTCGGCGCCGTCAACCTCGAGGACATCGCCGCACCGCGCTGCTTCGAGCTCGAGGAAAAGCTGATCGAGGCCCTGGACTGCCCGGTCATGCATGACGACCAGCACGGCACCGCCGTGGTGGCGCTGGCCGCCCTGACCAACGCCGCCAAGGTGACCGGCCGCAGCCTGGACAGCCTGAAAGTTGTGGTTTCCGGTGCCGGTGCCGCGGGCATCGCCGTCGCCGAAATCCTCCTTGCTGCCGGCGTCCCGGATGTCGTCCTGCTGGATTCCCGCGGCGTCATCAACAGCACCCGCGCCGACCTTGCTGCGGACACGTCCAGCAAGAAGGCTGACATCGCCGGCCGCAGCAACCCCCGCGGTGTGGAAGGCGGCCCGGCCGAGGCCCTCGCCGGAGCCGACGTCTTCATCGGCGTCTCCTCCTCAAAGCTGGACGAGGCACACCTTGCCCTGATGAACCAGGACGCCATCGTGTTTGCCCTCTCCAACCCGGACCCCGAGGTCCTGCCGGAGGTCGCCGCCAAGTACGCCGCCGTGGTGGCCACCGGCCGCAGCGACTTCCCCAACCAGATCAACAACGTCCTGGCGTTCCCCGGTATTTTCCGTGGCGCCCTGGACGCCGGCGCCCGCCGGATCACCCCGGCCATGAAGCTGGCGGCGGCCAACGCCATCGCCGAGCTCGCCGCCGAAGACCTGTCTGCCGACTACATCGTGCCCAGCCCGCTCGATCCCCGGGTTGCCCCCGCGGTGACCGCGGCCGTCGCCGCGGCGGTGGAAGCGGAGTAGTCCACCCCCTGATCACGCCCGACGGCGGTGCCTCCTTCCCCGAAAGGAGGCACCGCCGTCGGGCGTTAACGCGGTCCGGACCGGCAGGCGCGCCACCCTAGACTGGGTGCCATGACTTCCGAGACCGTGGTGACCATCCTGTGCGGCCTTGCGATCCTGGTGGGTGTGGCGGGGACCATCATCCCCATCCTGCCGGGCAGCATCCTCATCGGGGCCAGCCTGCTGGCGTGGGCGATCTGGGGCGGCGCAGGTCCAGCCGGATGGGTGGTC
This sequence comes from Pseudarthrobacter sp. 1G09, assembly GCF_050038305.1. Classification (NCBI taxonomy): domain Bacteria; kingdom Bacillati; phylum Actinomycetota; class Actinomycetes; order Micrococcales; family Micrococcaceae; genus Pseudarthrobacter; species Pseudarthrobacter sp. 1G09. The sequence goes on along the minus strand of NZ_CP188306.1, from coordinate 54,986 downwards.
TTTGCCATCGGCATCATCTTCGTGGCAGCCGGGATGGCCGCCGGGGCCGTGCTCACCGGGCGGAAGCTCAAGGAGCATGCCATTCCCAGCCGCAGCATCGTGGTGGGCCTGGTGGCGGGTGTGGCCGGCATGTTCATCATCCCGGTGGTGGGCCTGTTCGTTGGGTTCGCCGCAGGCCTGCTGCTCAGCGAAGTCCTGCGCACCCGCAACCTGCCCACCGCGGCCCGGTCCAGCTGGGCCGCCCTCAAAGCCACCGGCATCGGGATGCTCGCCGAATTCGGGCTGGCGTGCCTGGCCGCCAGCGCCTGGGTCATCGGGGTGTGGATTGCAGCTGTGAACGGGTAGGTTCCCCTGCGCCGTCCGGCAGCGGCCCGGCGTTCGTTAGCATGGAAAGATGACTGCCGGGGACAGCGCACCGATCTACTGGGACAGCCGTGACCTGACGCCGTTCGGCCAGGCCCACCTGCGCACGCCTGTACACGACCTTGCCGGGGGAGTGGGCGGCCTGCTGACCGGAGTGCTGGGCGCCCGCAACCCGTCGCTGCTCGCGATCAACGGCGAGGTACCGCGGCTCCGGCGGATGCCCCGGCCGGCCAAGGAGGTGCACGACGCCGTCTTCTCCAGCCGTGAACCCGAGCGGCTGATCGCCCTGGCCCGCACCTACCCGGGCTGGGCGGGCCTGTGCTACCTGATGTCCGGGCTGCTGGTGTACCAGCACGGCGGGTACCTCCGCGCCTCGGAGCTGCTGCAGCGCGGGCTCACCACCCGGAACGACGACGACGCGAACCGCTACTCCGCCACCTACCTGCGGCGCATCGTCACCCGGATCGAACTGGCCGAACGGGTGGAGGTTCCGGTCCTGTTCAGCGAGGAATCGGTGTTCCTGGCGCTGGCCCACGCGCTGCGCGAGACCGGCCGGACCGAGGCGGCGCTGGACGCCCTCACCGGGCTGCCGCCGTCACTCCCCATGGCCCTGGCCCGGTGCTCGCTGGCCCTCAGCCTGGGCCGGAGCCGCACCGTGATCGACTGGACCGAGGGGCTCCTGAACGCCGATGACCTGTCTGCCGCGCTGCTCCTGGTCCGTGCCCGCGCCCTGCGCCGGGAAGGCCGGCTCGACGCCGCGCAGCAGGCCATCACCGAAGTGCTGCGGCGCCGCAAGACGCACCTCGCGCTCCGGAACGATGCCCTGACGGATAAGGCGCTGCTCCTGCTGGACTCCAGCCGGCGCTCGCTCAATCCGCGCGACTGGGGCCGGCGGCACGAGGATCCGGTGCCGCAGCGCGAAATCGCCGCACCGGTTCCCATCCGCAAGGACGAGGAAATGCGCCGCATCTGGGAACAGGACTGGAAGAACCTCAGCGAGGACTAGGCGCGGCCCGCCACCAGGGGAACCAGCTGTTCGCCGAGCAGCACTGTCCCCAGCAGGACCATGATGATCCCGCTGGCCAGGGTCACGGCCCGCGCCGCCCCGGGCCTGCTTTGCAGCAGCGTGCGGGACAGCAACGCCACGGCCGTGTAGACCAGCCCGGCCAGCGCCACGAAGGTCATGCCCAGCAGCCCGGACTGCACCGGCACCGGCAGTGAAGCGTCAGCGCTGACGAACTGCGGGATCAGGGCAACGTAGAACAGCAGGCCCTTCGGGTTGATGCCGCTGGTGCCCATGCCTTGCAGGAAGGTGCGCAGCCGCGTTGCGCCGGGGCGTCCGGCGGCGCCTGCCGCACTGAAGGACGCCCCGCGCCACGAGCGGAGCGTGCTGATGCCCAGCCACATCAGGTAGCCGGCGCCCACAAGCGTCAGCCAGCCCAGGACACCGGGCATGCCGGTCAGCACCGCGGCGAGGCCAGCCACCAGCAATGCGGTGTGCAGGACGTAGCCGCCGCACAGCCCGGCCACGGCGGGCACGAAACTGCGCTGTCCAAGCCCTGCCGTGATGGAGTAGGCCCAGTCCACGCCGGGGGTGCAGGCGAGGGCCGCGGCCACCAGCACAAAGGCCAGGAACAGCTCCGGATTCATGGTTTCTCCTGTCAGGGGATCTTTCAGGAGTAACTGTAGGAACTTTCGGGCCGGAAGTGCTGTCCGGTTTTCGCGCGGCGCGCGCGTCCAGCAGTAGGATTTTTGCGTGATAGATGCCATTGACAGGAATATCTTGCGCCACCTCAAAGAGGATGGGCGGATGACCGCCACGGCGCTTGCCGCCAAAGTGGGATTGACGGTGGCTCCGTGCCACCGCCGGTTGCGCGACCTGGAGCAGTCAGGGGTGATCCGGGGCTACAAGGCGGACATAGATCCCGGGGCCGTGGGCCTGGGGTTTGAGGCGATTGTCTTCGTCACCCTGCGCCAGGTGGACCGGCCCACCATGGAGATCTTCGAGAACCGCGTGGCGGGCAACCCGAACATCGTGGAGGCGCAGCGGCTCTTCGGTTCGCCGGACTACCTGCTGAAGGTCATCGCTGAGGACCTGCCCGCGTACCAGCGCTTTTACGACGCGGAGCTGACATCCCTGCCCGGCGTGGAACGGCTGACCTCCACCCTGGTGATGAAGAACCTCAAATCGAACGCCGGCCCGCCGGTGTAGCGGCCGCCCGTTGCCTTAGGCGGCCGGGCGGACGTGGACGATGATCACCTGGGTGTCCTTGCCGCCGTCGTACCTCAGGTCGTAGTTTACATCCAGGCCGGTGGCCGTTCCGGAGGTGATGGAGAAATCGCTCTTTCCCTGCGGGTCGCGTTCGGTGCTGCTGATCCACCGTTCCGCGGAGTCCTCATCGATGCCGTACCGCTGCACGCCGCCACGGATCAGGGCGAAGTACTCCTCGGCGGACTTTGCGGTGAGGAAGTAGGTGACCTCGCTGAAGTCCGTGCGCTTGTCAGTGGTGTTGAACCGGATGCGGTCCGTTTCGCCCGTAATTTCGCCGTTGGGCGCCACGATGGTCAGGTTGATCTTTCCGGCCCCGCGGGTGTTGATCTCGGGTCCGTAGCTGTCCGGAGTCACCTGGACGGTGGCTTTTTCCAGCGTGCCGGAGCTCATGTCCAGACGTGCGGCCCCGGTGCTGCGGATGGTCTCTACGCCGGTGGCATCAAGGGTGGAAAATTCAGAGGTTTTCACGGTACTCCCTGCAGAAGGTGATGAGGCGGAGGACGGAGTGGCGGGATCGGGGGCGGACAGCTGACAGCCGCCCAGGGCGACGGCGGCGGCCAGGACCGGCAGGAGGAGTACGACGCCGGATGCACGCCTTTGCTTCCCGGCTGCGGCCGTGTGGGGGGTCGTCACTGGTGGACCTCCGCGTCGAAGCCGTCCAGGAAGCGGTCCATGATCTGGGGGATGTTGTTGGTGGGCCGGTACTGGTCCACCCGGGTGTCAAAGTCGGAGCCGATGATCTGGGCCGCCCGGTCCGGGTCCGAGGCCAGCAGGTCCTGGTAGGCGGGCAGGGTGTCCTGCCGGATGAGTTCCCAGCGCTGGTCTGCGTTGGCAATGTTGCCGTCCGGGAAACCGGTGGTGAAGTCGGTGCGGAACTGCGTGGGGTTGTCCCAGTTGGTGAACGGCACGTTCTCCGGCCCGGGGCTCTCCACGCTGAAGGTGTAGGGGAACACCTCGGCGTAGCTTCTGGCCCCGGGGATGGAGGGCTCACCGGCCAGGGTCACCATGTACGTCACGGCTTCACCGCCGGGGTGGCTGCGCATGTTGTCGTAATCGTCGGCGATGATTTCGTTCTGCTCGCGGTAAAGGAGGGCGGTGTTGCCTTCCTGGACGCGGTCCGGGTCGCCGGAATCGATATTGGCCCAGGCCTCCGCCGTTCCGGCATCGATGGCGCCGGAATCATGGAGCCGGTTGATCTCGGCCAGGCCGCCGTTGAGGTACGCCTGGTGCTGGCGCGCCTGGTCCAGGAAGATCTCCTTGTTCATGTCCAGCATGCTGGTTTCGTAGAAGCGGATCTCGTCATCGGTCATTCCGGCCAGCTGTTCGATCTGGTCCAGGATGGGTAGCGGGACGTTGGACGCCGGATTGTTGGCGATCTGCTGCGCCAGGTCCCGCATCATGGCAATGTCGCGGAAGCCGCCCGCGAAGGACGGCCCGATCATGTTGGCCATACCGGCCCACTGCAGGTCCGGGTTGGCGAGGTAGGCCTGGCCGTAGAAGTCATAGACGCTGCGGATGGTGTCCCAGTTGGCTTCCGTGCCGTTGGCGGTGTCCCAAGTGGCCGGATCGATGCCCATGTCCAGCATGGCCTGGTTGTTCCAGTAGGAGCTGAGAAAGTCGGCATACTCCGGGGAATTCTTGTCGATCAGGCCGGAGTCTGCGGCCGCGTCCATGGCAGCCTTGGCGGCTTCCGGGTTGGCCAGGGCCCACTGCCTGAACTCCTCGCCCTGCAGGTAGTCACGGCGCTCGTCCGGCGTCATCGAGTTCAGGGTGTCGGTCAGGTCCTGCGCTGTTCCGCCGCCCCCGCCCGCCTGGCCCGCGCCCCCACCACCGCCGGCGCCGTTGCTGGCCCGTTCCTGTTCGTCCGCGTTGGCCAGCAACGCATTGGACGCCGTTTCGAGCCCGGCCGTGGCGGACCTCAGCAGCTTGATGTGGGAGGAGGTCCATTCGCTGCGGAACCTGTCGCCGTCGTGCCCTTTCCACAGCCCGGAGCTGATGGTGCTGTTGAGCTGCTGGCCCAGGGCGTTGAGCCGGTTGGCGCCGCCGGCGAGGTCCTTGGCGAGCTGCCGGAGCTGGGCCACGTCGCCGCCGTAAAAGGTACCCGCCATGATGATTCCCCCTGTGTGGATGTACCGTGCCAGCCTAGCCGGGAAGGTAAGGCGGGGCGATGGGGAGGGCTATCCGTCCAGCAGCCCCGTGGTGCGGTAGGGAATGACTTCGCGCAGGAACATGCTGGTGGAGGTTCGGACGATTCCCGGGCACAGCCGGATTTCCTCCGATACCCGGTAAAGGTCATCCGGGCTGGTGGCCACCACCCGGATCAGGAGGTCCGTGTCGCCGGCGGGTGCGTGGCATTCGAGGACCTCCGGAATGTTCCGCAGGGCGGCGATGGCCTCATTGAGGTGGCTTTGGTCCAGTTCTGCGCTCACCGACGCTGCCACACCGCGGCCCAATGCCGCGGGAAGGACCCTGCTGCTGTTGGGCCGGAGCGCGCCGGCCGCCGTCATCCGCTCCAGGCGAGACTGCACCGTCCCGCGCGCCAACCCCAGCCGCTGGGCCAGCACCATGATGGGAACCCGGGGGTCCTCGTCCAGCGCCCGGAGGATCCGCCGGTCCGTGGCGTCGAGTCCCTGCAATTTGCCCACTTTCTGCTGACGGGGTCAGCCTGGATTAGTCAGATTGACTACCGAATGAATGGCCGGTTGCACCAACTGTATGGCTGGTGCTGAAATGTTGGCAACACGGCAGCGGCTACCGCCACTGCCCGCAGGCCACCGGCCTCCGGCACACCACCCGGGCGCCGCGCACAGCTTCCCGCAAGGAGGCCGCCGCTGATTGACTCTTGTTCACGCATCGTCTTTCCGCACCCACTGACGAGAGCCCCTGGGCTACCGATCCGCCGGATGTCCGGTCATATCGGTGGCTGAGGGGCTCTTGTGGTGTTCCGCATAGGCTGGAGGAATGACTTCGGCCGGACGCTTCGCCCCCAGCCCCTCCGGCGAACTGCACGTGGGCAACCTACGTACCGCCATCCTTGCCTGGCTCTTTGCCCGCTCCACCGGCCGCAGCTTCCTCCTGCGCGTTGAGGACCTGGACAGGGCCCGCGCCGGGGCCGAGGCCGTCCAGTTGCGTGACCTGGCCGCGATAGGGGTGGACTGGGACGGTGCGGTGGTCCGGCAGACTGCACGCGGAGCCTTGTATGAGGAGGCCATCGGGCGCCTGCAGTCAGCAGGCCTGACCTACGAGTGCTTCTGCACCCGCCGTGAAATCCAGGAAGCCCCCTCCGCCCCGCATGCTCCCCAGGGCGCCTATCCGGGCACCTGCCGGAACCTTGAACCCGCGGAGCTGGAGTACAAGCGGTCCACCCGGCCGGCGGCCATCCGGCTGCGCGCCGACGTTGCGGAGTTCACGGTCCGGGATGTCCTGCACGGCGCCTACACCGGAGTGGTGGATGACTTTGTGCTCCGCCGCAACGACGGTGTCACCGCATACAACCTGGCAGTAGTGGTGGACGACGCCGAGCAAGGAATTGACCAGGTGGTCCGCGGCGACGACCTGCTTCCCTCGACCCCCCGGCAGGCATATCTCGCCTCGCTTCTGAATATTCCGGTGCCGGAATATGCCCACGTCCCGCTGGTCGTGAATTCCGACGGCGTCCGGCTGGCCAAGCGCGACGGCGCCGTGACGCTCGGCGACCTTGACGCTGCGGGCGTGCCAGTGGGTGAGGTCCGGAACCTGCTGCTGGCGTCGCTCGGGCTGCCGCCGGGGACGCTGAGCCAGGCGCTCGGGGCATTCCACCCCGCCGAACTGCCCACCGCGCCCTGGACCTGGAAAGGCGTCGTCAACAATCGTTGACGTCCGGCTTTTTGTCAACTAATGTTGACGCCATGGAGGTGGACCGGATGAAGGCACTCGTTGGATCAATGGACGGCAAAGGCCCCGCCGAGGCCCTATATGCCGTTGCGGAGCTGCAGAAGGAAGTCAGCCGGGCGGAGGCGGCCCTGGTGCGCGGCGCCAGGCAGGCCGGCTTGTCCTGGGAAGCCATTGCGCTGTGCCTGGGCGTCACCAAGCAGGCGGTGCACCGGAAGTACGGCAAACAGTAAGCCTTAGGCAGGCAGTTCAGGCTCCGCTGTCTCCAGCTTCGACAGGGCCGCGTGCACCCGGTCGCTGCCGCGCTTTTCGTCGATGACGATCGAGGCGGCCAGGGCGGCCACGATGACCAGCAGGCACACGGGGACGGAGGCGCCTGCTGCCGCCAGGGCTACCGCGCCGCCCTGGACAGCGATGACGCCCGCTGCGGCCGCGACGACCGTGCGGTCGGTTCCCATCATCACGCTGTACAGCCAGGTCAGGGTTGCCTTGAAGACAGCCACCGGAATGGCGATGCTCGCCACGGCCGCCGCGGCGCTGATGTGGGCCTCGTGGTCGATGTAGTAGGCGGCCACATGGAGGCCGGCGCCGGTGGCGGCGATGGCCGCGAAGATGGGGATGTGGCCGTAGCCGAACAGGTAGGACCGGTGCCGCCGCAGGTGCAGGGCCCGCCCGGCAGGCAGCATGAAGTACACCCACCACATTCCGAAGGCCAGCGCCGTTCCGCCGAATCCCACCAGGGCCGCGTCCATGGTCCAGCCGCTGTTGGCTACAAACGCGCGCAACGTCTCGATGGCCCCGATCAGGCACTCACCCAAGGCAATGATGGCGAGCAGGCCGTACCGTTCGGCGATGTGGTGGGCATGCCACGGCGTGGTTGCCCTGCGCTCGGCAAAATAAGGCGTGGCCATTTCCAGCGCCACCAGCGGAACCACCATCAGGAGGGTGGCTGCAACGCCGGTGTCGAGGATCAGCACCGCCACCCAGCCCAGCTGGACGATGGCCAGGTACCGGGCGTAGCGCAGGCAGGTCTCGCGGCGGGCAGGGTCCTGGCGGGCAGCCCGCATCCACTGCGCCACCAGGGCCAGGCGCATCAGGATGTAGCCGCCCACAATGACCCGGTTGTCCATATGCTGCCCCTCGACGATCGAGTGGAACATCGGTTCAATTCCCATGGTGAGGATCAGGACGCCCACGATCTGGACCATGGTGACCACGCGGAACACCCAGTCGTCGGTGTCATAGGCGCTGGCGAACCAGGTGAAATTGATCCAGGCCCAGATCACGGCGAACATCGCGAACGCGAACCCGATCAGCCCGGGCAGCACGTGGGCCTCCGCGATTTCGTGGGCGAACTGGCTTCCCGCGACGCCGAAGGCAATCACGAACGTCAGGTCGAAGAAGAGTTCCAGCGGGGTGGCTGCCCGGTGTTTCTCATGCGGATCGCGGCCGCCCATGCGCGCGAACGCATGCCGGAGGGGGTTTGAGGACATGCCTCAAAGATAGCCGGACAGTGCCGCTCAGACCCTTCCCAATGCGTCGATGTCTTCGAGGAAGTCCTGATGCACTTCGGCGCTGACGGTGGTGCGGGTTTCGGCGATCGCGGCGAGGTAATCCTTGGTGGAGGGCCCCTTCCGCACCGCTTCCCGGACGGACGGCCGCGCATCCGAGCCCAGCCCGCCGTCGCTGTCCTTGCCGTAAACAACGTTTTCCAGGGCCCTCTGCGAGGCGCTCCGTGCCGCGTACTCGATGTCCGCCGGCGAGAACCCCTCGGTCCGCTCCACGAGGAGCTCCACGTCCACGTCATCCGCCACGGGCGCGGGGATGAAGCGCTGCCACATGGCGTTGCGGGCCTGGCGGTCCGGCAGGCCAATAGGGATCACGTAGTCGAACCGGCCGTGCCGCAGGAACGCGGTGTCCAGGGCGCGGATGAAGTTGGTGGCGCAGACCAGGAGCCGGCCGGGCTGTTCCCGGAACGCCGGGATAATCTTGAGCAGTTCGTTGGTGACGCCCTGCAGGGGTGACGGCGGGTCCCCGGCACGCTGGGAGGCGATCTCCTCCACCTCATCAATGAAGACCACCGCGTGCTCAAGCTCGGCGATTTCCAGGAACGTTTCACGCAGCGCCCCGGCCAGGCCCTGCGGGTCCGCGGCGAGGCGGGACGGGAACACCTCCACGAAGGGCCATTCAAGGCGGGAGGCGATGGCTTTGGCGAAGGTGGTCTTGCCGGTGCCGGGAGGGCCGAAGAGTACGACGGCGCGCGGCGGCACCACGCCGAATTCGTCCGCGAGGTCCGCTTCGGCGAGTGGAAGCACCAGCCGGCGCTCCAGGAGTTCCTTTTCCTTGCGCATGCCGGCGACGTTCTCCCAGAGGTCGCGGGCGAGGACGCGTCCGCCGAGCTGGCCGAGCGCGCCGAGTTCCTGCCGCTGCACGGGGATGGTGCGTTCGAAGTAGCGCAGGTTCTTCTTCAGTGCGAAGCCGCGGCCCAGGAACGCTTCCACCCGGGTTTCGGATTCGGGCATCAGGGCCGAGAGCTTGTTCAGCCCGTGCGGTGCCATCCGGTTTTCGACGGCGGCCAGCAGCGAGGTGCCGATGCCCCGGCCCCGGTACTCCGGCAGGGTGGCCAGGAACACGATCCAGCCCTGGTCATGCGCGGCACGCCCTACGGCGGCGCCCACCACCTGGTCACCCAGCACCGCAACCACTGCATGGTCCTTCTCGCAGGAGGCCAGGACCTCGGAGAGTGCGTAAACCGGCTCCACGTTGGTTGCCTTGAGCGTCTCCCACAGGTGCAGGATCCCGTCCAGGTCCGCCGAATGGAAATCCCTGATCCGCCAATTGGTCATGCCGTCACTCCTGTTGGTTCCCCGTTGAACTGCCCATGGTCTCTACTGCAGCGAGCATAAGCGATGTGATGGACGTTGCCCGTTGCGGTCCCGTTGCATGACGGGCTGCCGGCGGCGGTTCCTTTGGGTGCCAAGCAACTCCGGGGTGCTCCGCAGGGTAGCCGGGGGCGTTGAGCCTGTCCGGCCCGAAGAGTAGCGTGTGATGGACATCACCCAAACCCCTAGGAGCAACCATGCCACATCTGGGACGCCGGGTAGGAGCCTTAACGGCTGCGCTGGCGATGAGCGTGACGTCCGGAGCCATCATGAGTCCGGCCTCGGCCCACAAGTGGGACGACGAACCCGAGAAGAAAGCCACCGCCACCGGATACGGGGGAGCGGTCAGCACGGTGGACGCCGATGCTTCCGCCGCCGCCATCACCGTGCTCCGCAAGGGCGGCAACGCCGTGGACGCCGCCGTCGCAGCAGCGGCAACCCTGGGGGTGACGGAGCCCTACTCTGCCGGCATCGGCGGAGGCGGCTACTTCGTGTACTACGACGCGAAGAGCGGCGAGGTGCACACGCTCGACGGCCGGGAGACTGCACCCGCGGCGATGCCGAACGATGCGTTCATCGATCCTAAAACCGGAAAGCCGTACAACTTCTCCCCGGAACTCGTCACCAGCGGCGTCTCCGTGGGCGTCCCCGGCACGGCGGCCACGTGGGAGCGTGCGCTGGAACGCTGGGGCAGCCTGAGCCTCGGCGATGCCCTGAAGCCTGCCATTGACGTGGCGGACAACGGGTTCACCGTGGACGGCACCTTCAACCTCCAGACTGAAGAAAACAAGGTGCGCTTCTCAGCCTTCCCGTCCACCAGCGAGCTCTATCTTCCGGGAGGGGCAGCCCCCGCCGTGGGGTCGGTCCTGAAGAACCCCGACCTCGCCGACACCTACCGCTTGCTCGGCGATGAGGGCACTGACGCCTTCTACAAGGGGCCCCTCGCCGAAGAGATTGCCGCCACCGTCCAGGAACCACCGAAGACGGCTGATACTGCGCTTCCGGTGCCCAAGGGGTACATGACCGCCGAGGACCTGGCCGACTATGAGGTACTGAACCAGGACCCCACCCACGTCAGCTATCGGGATTACGACGTCTACGGCATGGCACCGTCCAGCAGTGGCGGCACCACGGTGGGCGAGGCCCTGAACATCCTGGCCCCGTTCGAACTGCCGGACCTCGTGAAGGGCAAAGGCAACGCCAAGAACCAGTCCGATGTCCTGCACTACTACCTTGAAGCGTCAGCCCTCGCCTTCGCTGACCGCGCCAAGTATGTGGGCGATCCGAACTTCGTGAGGGTTCCCACCGAAGCCCTCCTTGACGACGTCTTCGGCAAGGAACGCGGCTGCGAGATCGATGCCCGGAAGGCGGCCGTCAAGCCCGTGGCAGCCGGTGACGTGGAGAACTACGACGGCACCTGCGACGTAAAGCCGGCAGCGGCCAGTGACGTGCCGGACACCGAGAACATCAACACCACCAACCTCACCGTCTCGGACAAGTGGGGCAACGTGGTGGAGTACACGCTCACCATCGAGCAGACCGGTGGCTCGGGCATCGTGGTTCCCGGCCGTGGCTTCATCCTGAACAATGAACTCACGGACTTCTCCACCGAGTACAAAGCGGACGACCCCAACCGGATCCAGCCCGGCAAGCGGCCCCGTTCCTCGATGTCGCCCACCATCGTGCTCAAGGATGGTGACCCGTTCCTGGCCCTCGGCTCACCCGGCGGCTCCACCATCATCACCACGGTGCTGCAGACCCTGGTGAACAGGATCGACCTCGGCATGAGCATTGAAGACGCCGTGGCCGCTCCCCGCGCATCGCAGCGGAACACCGCCAATGTGACAGCGGAACAGGGCTTCATCGACTCGCCCTCGGGCAAGGTCCTGGCGGCGCGGTACGGGCATACGTTCACCGCCGCCGGAACTCCCGGCACGTCGACGGCTGAAATTGGCGCCGCAACGGCCATCGAGTTTCATCGGGACGGCCGCGTGACGGCGGTCGCCGAACCGGAACGGCGCGGTGGCGGATCGGCCATGGTGGTCAAACCCGCCAGGTGATCCGCGGCTGCCGTCTGGCAGCTGCCCTTAAACCCCGACGGCGGCACCCGGGCTCTGTATTCCAGAACCCGGGTGCCGCCGTCGGACGTTGAGAAGCGCTATTTCTTGAAGGTGCCTGCCGGGGGGTTGGCAACCACCGGTGCGATGCCGGTGTGGCCTTCGCGGGTTTCGGCGATTTCGTGGATGCGTTTGCGGCAGGCGTACCAGCCGAAGACCATCAGGACTGAGGCGATGGCTGTGACCATCATGGTCAGGGGTGAGTCGATGAAGACCATGATCAGGACGCCTATCAGGAAGACCAGGGAGAGGTATCCGGTGTAGGGGGCGCCGAACATCCTGAAGGAGGGCCGTTCCACCCATCCTTTGTCGGCCCAGCGTTTGAGCTGGATCTGGCACAGGACGATGGTGGCCCAGGTCATGATGATGCCCACGGAGGCGATGTTCAGGACGATCTCGAACGCTTCGGCCGGGACCAGGTAGTTCAGCGGCACACCGAGGAGCGAGACGGCGGCGGTGATGGCGATGCCGCCGTAGGGGACGCCGGCTTTGTTCATGCGGGACGCGAACTTCGGGGCGGAGCCGTTGACGGACATGGAGCGGAGGATCCGTCCGGTGGAGTACAGGCCGGCGTTCAGCGAGGACAGTGCCGCGGTGAGGACCACCAGGTTCATGATCACGTCCACGCCCTGGACGCCGATGGAGCCGAAGAACGTCACGAACGGGCTGACGCCCTTCTGGTAGGACGTGTACGGGAGCAGCAGGGCCAGCAGGATCACGGAGCCGACGTAGAACACCGCGATGCGGAAGACTACGGAGTTGATGGCCTTGGGCATGATTTTCTCGGGGTTCTCGGTCTCGCCGGCGGCGGTGCCGACCAGTTCGATCGAGGCGTAGGCGAACAGGACGCCCTGCATGAGGATGATCATGGGCAGCAGGCCGTTGGGGAACACGCCGCCGTTGTCCGAGAGCAGGCTCAGGCCCACTTCCTGCCCGTCCACGGGGGTGCCGAAGATGACGAAGTACGTGCCCACCAGCAGGAACGCGACCAGGGCGGCGACCTTGATGAGGGCGAACCAGAATTCCATCTCGCCGAAGACCTTCACAGAGACCAGGTTCAGGCTCAGGACCACTACCAGGGCGATCAGGGCCCAGGCCCACTGCGGCACGTCAGCCATCCAGGGGACGTAGTTGCCGAAGAAGTGCATGTAGAGCGCCGCAGCGGTGATGTCCACGATGGTGGTGGTGGCCCAGTTGATCCAGTAGAACCAGCCGGACACGAACGCGGCCTTCTCCCCGAAGAACTCACGGGCGTAGGACACGAAAGACCCGGACGAGGGGCGGTGGAGCACCAGCTCGCCCAGGGCCCGCAGGATCAGGAACGCGAAGAAACCACACACCGCGTAAGCGATCACCAGCGACGGGCCGGCCGCGTTCAGGCGCCCGCCGGCACCAAGGAACAAACCGGTACCAATGGCGCCGCCGATGGCGATCATCTGGATCTGCCGCGGCTTCAGGCTCTTGTGATAACCCTTATCCTCGGCATGCAGCGAGGACTCGGAAGCGTGGGCATGACCACCATCGATGACGTGGTCTGGGAGTTGGGACTGACTCATGGGTGTCCTTACAGACGGGGGATGTTGGGTGGGCCCATGCCCGCCGGGTTCCCTGGCCGAGCTTGCGAGGCCAGGGGGCGGGTGGGGACTACTTGCTGAGGTTGGCGAGCCGTTCGGGGCTCAGGAGTTCCTGCAGTTGGGTGGCGGTGAGGAGTCCGTGTTCCAGGACCAGCTCGGCCACGCCCTTGCCGGTGGCGAGGGCTTCCTGCGCGATGGCGGTGGCGGTGGCGTAGCCCAAGTGGGGGTTCAGGGCGGTGACCAGGCCGATGGATTGCTCCACCGTGAGCCGCAGGTGTTCGGTGTTGGCGGTGATGCCGCGGATGCAGCGGGCCGTCAGGGTGCGGCAGGCTGCTTCGAGGTGGGAGATGCTCTTGTGGAGGCTGTGGACGATGACGGGTTCGAACGCGTTGAGCTGAAGCTGCCCGGCTTCGGCGGCCATGGTGATGGTGACGTCGTTGCCGATCACTTCGTAGGCCACCTGGGAGACCACTTCCGGGATCACCGGGTTGATCTTGCCGGGCATGATGGAGGAGCCGGACTGGACTGCCGGCAGGTTGATCTCGCCCAGGCCGGCGCGCGGGCCGGAGGAGAGCAGGCGGAGGTCGTTGCATATCTTGGAGAGCTTGACGGCCACCCGCTTGAGCACGCCGGAGAGGTGGACGAACGCGCCCACGTCCTGGGTGGCTTCGATGAGGTCGGCGGCGGTGACCAGCGGCAGGCCGGTGACCTCGGCCAGGTGCCGGCAGGCTGCGTCGGCATAGCCGGCCGGGGCGTTCAACCCGGTCCCGATGGCGGTGGCACCGAGGTTGATTTCGTGGATCAGGAGTTCGGCTTCGGCCAGCCGCAGCCGGTCCTCGCCGATGGTGACGGCGTAGGTGCCGAATTCCTGGCCCAGGGTCATGGGGACGGCGTCCTGGAGCTGGGTGCGGCCCATCTTCACCACGGTGCGGAACTCCTGGGCCTTGGCGGCACAGGCCTCTTCCAGTTCAGCCAGGGCGTCCAGGAGTTCCCGGGCGGCGAAGATGGTGCCGAGCTTCACCGCGGTGGGGTAGACGTCGTTGGTGGACTGGCTGAGGTTGACGTGGTCGTTCGGGTGCAGCCGCGCGTAGTCGCCCTTGGGGTGGCCAAGGATTTCCAGGGCGCGGTTGGCGATGACCTCGTTGGCGTTCATGTTCGACGACGTTCCCGCGCCGCCCTGGATGACGTCCACCACGAACTGCCCGGCAAGCTTGCCGTCCAGGATGTCCTGGCAGGCCTGCTCGATGGCTGCGGTGCGTTCGGCATCCAGCAGGCCAAGGTCCCGGTTGGTTCGGGCAGCGGCAAGCTTGACCGCTGCCAGGCCGCGGACCAGGTGCATGTTGGTGGAGAGCGGCTGCCCGGTAATGGGAAAGTTCTCCACAGCGCGCAGGGTATGCACGCCCCAGTACGCCTCCGCGGGAACGTCGCGGTCACCCAGCAGGTCGTGTTCGGACCGGAAATCTTCGGCGGTTGGTGTGATGGTCATAGGGGGTCCTTACGGGCGTCGTTGTCTGGTTCGGACAGAAATTAGTTGAGGAAGTCGGTGGCCTGCAGCCGGCCCACCTCGTGGCCGCCGCCCAGCACGGGGGCGGTGGCGATGGGGGCCAGGGGTCCGGTATCAAGTCCCAGCGCGTCGAGGAGCCGGACGGTGGCGGGCATCCTGGCGCGGTCGCCGCCGTCGGAAATCTTGACGGCTGCTGCGCTGCCGTCGGCCAGGCCCACCAGCTGGACGCCTTCGAAGCCGTCCTTGGCCACGGCGCCCGGCACCAGGCGCATGAGTTCGGTGACGTCCCGTCCCTCGCCCGCCACCATGTGGGGGTGCTGCTGCATGGCGAGCCCGACGGCGGCTTCCGCGCTTCGGGAAGCCGGCCCGCCGTCGTCGGAGGTTCCGTCCGCCTGGCCGGCGGCGCGCGCAATGATGCCGAAAGCGCGGGCCATGCCGCGGAGGGTGAGGGCGAACAGTGGGGTTCCGCAGCCGTCGGTGCTGATGGCGGCGGGTTCTTCGCCGGTCAGTTCGTTGACGGTGGTGGCAACGAGCTGCTGGAGCGGGTGGGACGGCTCAAGGTAGCCCCGGACCGGCCAGCCGTTGATGACGCAGGTGGCGGCCATCGCGGCGTGCTTGCCCGAGCAGTTCTGGGTGATCTGGGTGGTTTCGCCGCCGTTCCGCAGCCATTCCCCGCGTTCGGCCGTGCCGTAGGGGAGGTCCGTGCTGTTTTCGAGGTCGGCGGTGCTGAGGCCGTGCAGTTCCAGGATGCGGAGGGCGCCGTCCCGGTGGCGGCTGTCGCCGGAGTGGCTGGCGGCGGCCAGGGCCAGGAGGTCTGCGGGGAGGTCCAGCCCGGCCCGGACCATGGCCACGGCCTGGAGCGGCTTGAGCGAGGAGCGCGGGTAGAAGGGGGCTTCCGGATCGCCCGCGGTTGCGGCGGTGGAGCCGTCCCTGCGCAGGGCGAGGGCCGATCCGTAGTGGACGCTTTCCACCAGGCCGCTGCGGACGGCCGCCACCAGGGGAGCGTGCTGCGGCAGGGCCAGATGGTCCGGGGCAGGGGTGCGGGCAGCGGAAAACGCGGGGGAGGGCATGGTGTCCTTGGGGTTGCTGGCGGGTTATTTGTTGAGGATGGAGTCGAGGGCGTGGCCCACGGCTTCCAGATGGCTGGCCATGGCGGTCCGCGCGTCCTCGGCGGATCCGGCCTCGATAGCGGCGAGGATGAGCTGGTGTTCGATGTCCGAGGCGTGCTGGCGGTCAGCCACCATGTTAAGGGTCTCCGACTGGTGGGCCAGGGCGTCGCGGATATCGGCCACGACGCTTTCGAAGACCTTGTTTCCGCTGGCGCGGGCGATGGCGGCGTGGAAGGTGGAGTCCAGTGCCACCCAGGATTCGGGGTCGGTTTCGGTGGCCATGGCGGCCATGATCTGGCGGAGGGTGTCCAGCTCGTCCTCGGTGCGCCGCTCGGCGGCCAGGCCGGCGGCGGGGACTTCGATGTGCGGACGGGCCTCGGTCAGGTCGCGGGCGGAGTACTGCCCCAGCGTCAGGTCGTTGGCTACCTTGTTGGCCACCACGAACGTGCCTTTGCCGGTCTTGGTGACCGTCAGGCCCAGTGCAGTGCAGGAGCGGAGCGCTTCCCGGATGACGGAGCGGCTCACGCCATACTGCTGGGCGAGGGTGGCTTCGGAGCTGAGTTTGCTGCCCACGGGAACCAGGCCGGATTCGATGTCCACGCGGATCGCGTTGAATACCGCTTCGGCGGCGCTGAGCCGCGCGAGGGGGAACGCAGGCTGTCCTGCTGTCCGGCTGTCTGACAGGTTCACGCTTAAAATATGGCACCGGTCACATGGGGGTGTCAAGCCCCACTTTGCGGCCGCCCTGGAAGACCGGTACGAACGTGCCGTTCATGCTTTGCAACCCCCTATCGCGACCAGTTCAGCGCTGCTACATTGGGCTTAACCGGCACGATCGTGCCTCAGGAGGTTGGCATGACCACAGCAATGGACCTGGTTGCCACGGAGGTCCGCGCCAGGCGCACATCATTGCGGCTCACCCAGCGGGACCTCGCCGACATGGCGGGCGTATCGGAGCGGTTCGTCAGGTTCGTGGAGCGGGGAAAGCCAAGCGTCCAGCTGGATTCGTTGCTTGCGGTCCTCGATACCCTGGGCCTCGAACTGCGCATCGCTGACAGGGCCAGCCAGGCGGAGCGTTCCCTGGTCGGCCAGGGCCGTTCCGGGAGTGAAGCGCCGTGAGGCACCGCGTCGCGGACGTCTACAAGGCAGGGGTTTTGGCTGCGCGGCTGGAGCGGTACGACGGCGGAACGAAGTTCAGCTACCTTCCCGCCTATCTGGCCGGCGGCAGGCCCGCCGTCGCATCCTCCCTTCCCCTTACCGGGGAACCGGTCGTGTCCGCCGCAGGTGCTGCACCGCCATACTTCACCGGCCTGCTGCCGGAGGGCCGGCGCCTGAATGCGCTGCGCCGGTCCATCAAAACCAGCGCCGACGACGACCTGTCCCTGCTGATCGCTGCCGGCGGGAACCCCGTGGGCGACGTCCAGATCATCGGCCACGGTGAACCGCTGGATCCGGATGAGCATGCGGTGGAACTGGACCCGCGGCAGCCGGTGGACTTCGACCAACTCCTCGGCGACCCGGACCTGATCGACCCCGTGGCACTCGCCGGCGTGCAGGACAAGCTGTCCGCCGGGATGATCTCGCTGCCCGTGGCCGCCAAGGGGAAGCGGTTCATCCTGAAGCTCAATGCCCCCGAGTTCCCGCACGTGGTGGAGAACGAGTTTGCCATGTTCCGTTACGCGGCCAAGCTGCGGCTTCCGCTGAGCCGGGTGGGGCTGATCCGGGACGTTGCCGGGCGGCCGGGCCTGCTGGTGGAACGCTTCGACCGCGTGCCGCCGTTGGAGGCAGCGGCCGGGGCCGGTTCCGACGAGGTCCTGCGGCTCGCCGTCGAGGACGGGGCCCAGGTGCTCGGTCTGTACCCGGCGGACAAGTACAACGTGGGGTACGGGCAGGTGTGCCGGGCACTCGCTGAGCACTGCGCCGCGCCGCTGCCGGCACTCCGCAACCTTGCCCTCCAAGGAGCGTTCGCCTGGCTGACCGGCAACGGCGACCTGCACGCCAAGAACGTGTCTATGGTGCAGGATCCCCGGGCCGGCTGGGTGATCGCGCCCGTCTACGACATCCCCTCCACGGTCGTCTACGGCGACAAGACGCTCGCGCTGGCCATCGACGGCAAGCGGATGGGCATTTCCCGCCGCCACTTCCTGGGCTGGACCGCGGGCCTCGGGCTTCCGGAGCGCGCCGCATCTAATATCATCGACCTGGCGTTACGGGCCTCGGGGCCGCTGCTTGCCGACCTTGAGGCAGGCACAGCATTCGCGGGCGCCGCACCTGATGGAAAGAACGACGACGGCAGGTCGCCGTTCCCGGACATGGTCACCAGGACCTGGGTCAAGGAGCTGAAGCACCGCCGCCGCCTGTTCGAAGGGTAGGCCTTCGCGGCCCAGGGCGGCCGTGCTGCCCGCCCGGGCTGGTTCACAGGTGCTGGATGCCCGCCCGCTGCATGGCGTCCTTGTAGATCTCCACGTTCTTGGTGAGGATCTCTTCCTGCTTTGTATCCGAGACGGCGAAGGCACGCCCGCCAAGCGCGGTGGCCTTGTAGATCTTGATGCCGCTGTTCTTCAGCGCCGAGTGGTAGGTCTTCTCGTAGAGCGTCAGGAAGGTGGACGCGTCCGTTCCGTGGGCGATGATGGCCGAGACGCGGGAGTTGATCTTGAGGAACTGACGGAACGGGCGGAGGCCATCCGTCTTCTCCTGGATACTCAGCGCCGAGGGGCTGCCGCTTTCCCGCACCCAGGGGTATGCGTTCCAGGGCATGACGTAGCGGGGATCCAGCTCGGCCAGTTCGTAGATCTGGGTTGCGCGGCGTGCCGCCTCATCGTCGTTGTTGTGGGACACGAATCCGGATTCAGTGCCCTTCCCCGGGCTCACCTGGAGGCTGACGATCCGGCATTCATCCTCGTCGTGCACCGGGTCGATGTACGGGACGGTGGAGCCGGGCTTCTTCTCCATGAGTTCCTCGCAAAGCTGGGTTACCTTCGCGATGTTCGGTTCCTGTAGCAGGGCTTTCTTTTCGTCCCAATCAATCGTCACGATCTCTCCCTCAGCAGCACGGCGTCCAGAAACAGGCGTCTGATGCCACTCTACGCTTCTCCGCAGAGGGGTGGGCAGGGGAAAAACACGGACTGGTTCCGGCTGCCGGGCTGGCCGCCGCCGGCGATGCTGTTCAATAAGGAGCGTGCAGTTCACCAGGAAAGGCCTGAAAGCCGATGGTTTCGCAGGCTTTAGACCCATCGACGATCTCGACATCACGCGCATCCCAGAGGGAACCGGGCTGTTCGTCGTTATTGCGCCGGCCGGGTTTCTGCCCCGCTTCCTGAAAAGGAGCACCGCCGGCGTCTTCAAGAAAAGACAGCCGTCCCTCCCCGAGCCGGCTCTCCGGGCCGAGTGGGTGGAGTCGGCATCAGTCCTCTACCTCGGCAAGGCCGGCCCCGGCAGCAAGGGCAACCGGGGACTGAGGCGCCAGATTCAGGAGTTTGTTGATTTCGGTCGAGGGAAGCCGCCAGGTCACTGGGACGGGAGGCTCATTTGGCAGTTGGCCGATGCGACCGACTTGGTTGTGGCCTGGAAAGAGCTGCCGGCTGAGCAATTGAACCTGGTGGAGGCCGGCTACCACGCAGGCTTTGTGGCGGAGTTCGGGAAGCTGCCGTTCGCGAATCTTGTCCAGGCACGCGGCAACACCACCCGTTGAACGGCAAAGCGGCCCGGCAGGCTCCGATACCTAGTGCTGCGAAGCCGCCCATCCGCCGTCGTACGTAAAATGGCCGCCCACCAGCGTCGCCGCGACGGGCATCGCCGCCAGCCCGGAGTCCGGAACAGCCAAAGGATCAGCGTCAAGAAGCACCAGGTCTGCCGGGCTGCCCACCTGCACGGTGCCGCGGCCCCTGGTGGAGGCGGCCAGGGCCTGTTGGCGGGTGATGGCCTCCTGCGGCTGCCACGGATCGCGGCCGTCGAAGGAAGACCGGGTGGTGGCGGCCGAAACCGCTGCCCAGGGATCGAGCGGGGCCACCGGGGCATCCGATCCCAGCGCCAGGGTGGCACCTGCGTCCAGCAGTGACCGCAGTGGAAAGGCCCGGTCTGTCCGCCCGCTCCAGTTGGCGTCGGCGGCGTCCCGGTCATCGAGCGCATGCACCGGCTGCACGCTGGCCACCACGCCCAGGGCGGCGAAACGGGCAAAGTCCTCCCGCCGGACAAACTGGGCATGCTCGATCCGGCCGCCGATGCCGGCATACCCGAACGCGTCCAGGGCCACCCCGTTGGCGGCATCACCGATGGCGTGGACTGCCGGCACGAACCCGGTGTCCCGCGCCCGCCGCAGCAGGGCACGCAGCTCGTCAACGGGAACGGTCAGCAGGCCGTGCCCGCCAAAAGGGTACGGCTCCACGCAGTACGCGGTCCGGGTGTTCAGGGACCCGTCAATCAGGACTTTCAGCGGGCCTGTGCGCAGCAGGCCGTTGCCGCCGGGTACCTCCCTGCCCGTCCGCAGGCCCTCGGCCGCAGCCCGTTCCAGGTCCGCCGGGTACACGCCGGCCTCCACGCGCAGGCTGTCGAAACCGGCGGCCATCCGCCGCAGCCACGGATCGCGGTTCCACGTCATCTCAAAATCCACCACACCCACCACGCCCCTGGCGGCGGCATTCCTTGCCGCCTGGCTGACCCAGCCGTCCACCACGGCAGCCGGCAGCCGGCCCAGCTCGCGGGTCAGGAGGAAGGCAGGTTCCTCGCGGAGCAGCCCCGTGCCGTCCACCCGCAGCCCGTAACGGCGGGCGGCAGCGGTGTTCACCCACACGCAGTGCAGGTCGTGGCTGATGAGCGCGGCCGGCCGTTCCCCGGCGGCGGCATCGAGCATGGCCAGCGTGGGCGTATCCGGCCACAGGGCATCACGGAAGCCCACACCCACAGCGGTGATCGGGTGGCCGGGTCCGGCCCCGTCCGCACCAGCGGGATCCGCGGCAATGAAGCGTCCGACGGCGGCTGCCGCCTCCCGCGCGGACGTCGCCGCGGCGAGGTCAAGCCGGTTCGCGTGCAGGGCCCACTGGGTGACATGGACGTGTTCGTCCCACAGGCCCGGGATGATGAACCGGCCGGCGCAGTCGACAGTCCTGAGGGGCCGGGCCTTGTGCGCCAGCGTCCCCGCCGGGCTGATCCCAGCCACCACCCCGCCGCGGAGGTGCACATCGAGGGGTGCCTTCGAACCGGGGCGGCGTACGGAGGCCAGGACAAGTTCCACGGCAGCCGGCATCACTGTGCTGCTTTCACTGTGTTGCAGCCATAGGTGATCTGCTCACTGCCCGCGGCACGTCATGCGGACCCGCGGAGGCGGTCCATCTCCCGGCGGTCCTTCTTCGTTGGCCGGCCGGTGCCCCGGTCCCGCTGCGGGATGCCCAGGGCTGGGGCCACGGGCCGTGGCGGAGTGTGGTCGGTGAAACAGTGCGACGCCACTTCCGCGCCGACGCGTTTGACGATCAGGCGGCGGACCTCGAGGATCCGTTCGTAGCCGGGCATCCGGACCGTCACCGTATCGCCAGTGACGAGGGTGGCGGATGCCTTGGCCGGTGTGCCGTTGAGCCGGACGTGGCCGGCGCGGCAGGCTGCGGTGGCGGCCGAACGCGTCTTGTAGGCGCGGATGGCCCACAGCCACGCGTCAATGCGGGCGCTGGCGGGGGAGGAGGGAAGGCTCGTCATGGTTGGCACCGAGTATAGCCCCGGCACCCGCGCGCCAGCCCTAGGCGACCGTTACCCGGACCTGCTGCACCATGTTGTTGGCCATGCCCTGGTAGTTCCAGTTCTGCTCCAGGGGCTGGGTGGCGCCGGTGGCATCGGTGGCGCGGCAGGACAGCACGTGTTCGCCGGGCCCGGCCACCCACGGCAGGGTCCACTTCCGCCACGCGAATCCGCCGAGCGGCTTCCCGAGCTGCGCCGGCAGCCAGGCCCCGTCGATGCCGATTTCCACGCCGGTCACAGCACCTTCACCGGACCACGCCCTGCCCTGCAGCAGGACAGGGCCCGCGGCCAGGGTCCGGTTCCGTGTGAGGAAGTCCGGAATGCCCGGCGGAACCATCAGCGAACGTACCCTGATGCGCGAAACCGGCGTGCCGGCGTCGTCCGCGGAATCCTGGTAGCGGTAGGCGACGTGCTGCTGGAAGCCCGTAAAGGGGGCGGTGACCACTTCGATGGATTCCAGCCACTTCACGCTCGTCATGCCGTACCAGCCGGGGACCACCAGGCGCAGGGGGTAGCCGTGCTGGGGTGGGAGCTCGAGGCCGTTCATCGTGTAAGCAAGCACGACGTCCGCCCGCATGGCCTCGCGGATCGGCAGGCTGCGCGCGTACCGCTGCCGGACGCCGCCCTGGATCCCGGCGTCGGCACCGGTGAAGACGACTTCCCGGGCGCTGGGCAGGACGCCCGCCCTGGCCAGCAGGTAGGCGAGCGGGACACCCGTCCAGTACGCCGTCCCCACGGCTTCAAGGACCCAGGGCTGGCTGATGGGCCGGGGACTGAGCAGGGAACGGCCGTTGCCGGCGCACTCAAGCGTCACGGGGACGGTGATGGCAGGGTCCTTGTGCAGGGCCGCCATGCTCAGTTCCAGGGACCGTTCCACCGCCCCGCCGATCAGCAGGTGCCAGGACGTTGCATCGATGTCCGGAATATCGAAGTGCGTGAGGACATAATGCAGGCCCGGTGGAGTGACGTCACGGCGCATCGCCTCCAGCGGCATGGAGTGGTTGCGGGCCGAGAGCTGGAGTTCCTCCGCGGTCAGCGGGCCGGTGGTGGGACCCGCGGGCGCCATGCCTTCCGGAGTTTCCGCCTGGACGGACTGCAGGTTGTGTTGGGTCTGCGTCATGGCGCTGCGATTCTGTGGGGCGGATGGCGGGGCGGTGGTTCCTTGCCTCTGGTTTACGCCCGCCCCGCGCGCCCGTCAACGCCCTAAAGACGCAAGAAAAGCTACAGCACGGGCCGCGTCAGGAACTCCGCGAGGCTGATGGGGTCCTGGCCCGTCAGCCCATGCACGTCGAGTGAAATGCCCGCCATCTCGCCTGCCGCCATGGCGGTGTACGTGCTGACCCAGGCATCCACCTGCCACTTCGGCGCGTTGTAGGGTGCCCGCGACGCGTAGGCTTCCTCCAGCGTCTCCGCCTGGTAGGTGACGTCCCTGCCGGTACCTTCGCTGATGATCTCCGCAGCCCGGGCCATGGAGAGCTCTTCGGGGCCGGTGAGCTGGTAGGTCTTGCCCTTGTGGATGGCGGGGTCCCGCAGCACCGCAACCGCACTGCGCGCAATGTCCTCCCGGGCCACCCCGGAAAACACGCCATCACCGGCCGGTCCCTTGATGACCCCCTGGTCATCGGTCATGAGGGGCAGGAAGTCCAGGTAGAAGTTGTCCCGCAGGAACGTGTAATCCATCCCGGAGGCCCGGATCCGCTCTTCGGTGGCGTAATGGTCCCGGGCCAGCGTGAACGTGGCATCCGGGGCCGCCCCGTAAAAGGATGTGTACACCACGTGCTGCACCCCGGAGCCGGCCGCGGCATCCACGAACGCAAAGTGCTGCTGCAGCCGGTCCTCCGCCTCGGCTGCGGACACCATGAACAGCACCCGGACCCCCTCAAGGGCAGTCCGGGTGGCCTCCGCGTCCCCGTAGCTGCACACGGCGGTGGCGGCCCGCTCCAGCTCAGGCGCGCGGGACGGGTCCCGCACCAGTAGGCGCTGGGCGAAGCCGGCGCCTGCCAGTTCCCTGGCCACCATGCCGCCCAGCCCGCCGGTAGAGCCGGTGACCGCAAGGTCCGGCAGGTCCGCCGCCATGCGCCTAGGCTTCCCGCGTGGCGGGCGACTTGGTCTGGGCGGGGTCGCGTTCGGCGAGGGCACCGATGGCGTCGTCGATCTTCTTCAGCACGTCCGGCTCCAGCTTCACACCCGCGGCAGCCACGCTGTCGGCGATCTGCTCCGGCCGTGAGGCGCCCACGATGGCGGAAGCCACGTTGGGGTTCTGCAGCACCCAGGCCACAGCCAGTTGCGGCATGGACAGGCCTGCCTCCTCCGCGATTGGCTTGAGGTCCTGCACACCCTGCAGGACGTCGTCGCGCATCCACCGCGAGATCATCTTGGCGCCGCCCTTTTCGTCGGTGGCACGGCTGCCTTCGGGTGCCGGCTGGCCGGGCAGGTACTTGCCGCTCAGGACACCCTGTGCCATGGGTGACCAGACGATCTGGGACACGCCCAGTTCCTCCGACGCCGGCACCACCTCGGCTTCGATGACGCGCCAGAGCATGGAGTACTGCGGCTGGTTGGAGATCAGCTGGAAGCCCAGTTCCCGGGATAGCTTGTGCCCCTCCCGGAGCTGGTCCGCGGTCCACTCGCTGACGCCGATGTAGAGAGCCTTGCCCTGGCGGACGATGTCCGCGAACGCCTGCATGGTCTCCTCGAGCGGCGTTTCGAAGTCGTACCGGTGGGCCTGGTAGAGGTCGATGTAGTCCGTCTGCAGCCGGCGCAGCGAGCCGTTGACGGAATCCATGATGTGTTTGCGGGACAGGCCAAGATCGTTCTTGCCCTTGGGCCCGGTGGGGCCGAAGACCTTCGTGAAAATCTCCAGCGATTCGCGGCGCTCTCCCTTCAGGGCCTCGCCGAGGACCGTCTCCGCCGCGGTGTTGGCATAGACGTCGGCAGTGTCGAAGGTGCTGATGCCGGCGTCGAGGGCAGCGCGCACGCACTGGGAGGCGACGTCATTCTCCACCTGGGAGCCGTGCGTCAACCAGTTGCCAAAAGTGATTTCCGAGACTTTGAAACCGCTGTTTCCGAGGTATCTGAATTCCATGGGCTTCACGCTAGCGGAGATGGTTGCTCAGGGTAAGGGCCGTCCACCGTTGCGTGCAGCGTCGGATTCCGTCCGCTTCTGCTCCTGGCCGTGCTTGAGTACCTGCTGGGCGGAAAGGGACACCAGCGATCCGGTGTCCAGCGGCGGCAGCACCTGCGGAGCCTGTGGCTTCGTGAAGGAATGCGGGACTTCGCGGACGGGGCGGTGGTTGTGCAGCGCTGATTCCACGAGCGGTGCCACGGACTCCACCTTCTCCGCCGGAACGGCTGGATCCGGGAGGTCCCGCACGGAGAGCTTGATTTCGGGGTTCGCGGCGCGCTCCCGGGCCGTGGCGCGGGCGTCGGCTTCAGCCACGGCGGAAGCCCAGTCCTCGGCCAGGACGGGTTGCTCGCGGCGGGTTCCGGAATTACGGGCGACGGCGGTGCCCACCGCCGATTTCGCCAAGCCGGACTTCGCGAAAGCAGACTTTATGCGTGCTGGCTTGAGTGCCCCGGGCCAGCCGCGCGGTGCTGGTGCGGAACCTGCCGGAGCGCCGTTGCCGGACTCGCCAAGGCGGGTGCCGTACAGCTGGACCAGGGGCATCCCGTCTTTCCGTTTGCCCTTGCCGAACAGCCGCATCATGACGACGGCGGCCAGCCGGCCCACACCCGCGAGGAGCAGGGTGATGACGCCCAGGAGGAAGAGGATGAAGAAGATCAGGAAGGCGACGCCCACCGTGCCCAAAAAAGTTAGGTTGAGGACGAGCGTGTCCGGATTTTCCACGTTTCATCTCTCCTCTCTGCCTTCAGCTGGGCCCGCGGCGGCGCCCCCACGCACGGCAGCAGCTTCGTATCCACCTTACGGATTTTTGCGCCGCCTTGCCCCCGGCGCGGCGGCCGTCCGCGGGGTTGTAGCAAAGCCGTTACCGGATATGACAGCACCCCGGTATGACAAAAATCGGAGCACAGGACCGTTGCCCCTGCCTGTCCGGGGATCAGTACGCCTCCTGTTGCGGCCGGTTCCATTCAGGCGGGGCCGAAGCATCCACCGCGGAGCAGCTGATGCGCTCCCGGTACACGGCTTTCGTGCTACTGGACCGGGACTACCTGCTCAGGACGTGGCACCCGAATACGGCCCCGAGGAATCTGCAGCTGGACCCGGAAATGCAGTGGCGGCGGCTGGACATTGCCGCCACCGGGGGTGGTGGGCCTTTCGACACCGCGGGGACGGTGGAGTTCAAGGCGCACTACCGGCACACCGGGGAGCGGGGCGTGCTGCACGAGGCCAGCAGGTTCGTCCGTTCGGACGGCCGGTGGTTTTACGTGGACGGGGACATCCTCGACTGACTACTCGTCGTAGTCGCTGTCCGGTGTGAATCCTGCCCGGTCAACCTTCCGGTGGAAGTGCATCCCGGCCAGCCCGCCCAGCACCGCGCCCACCAGCGCAACCACGGCCACCACGACGGCGGCGATGATGCTGGTCGTGGTCAGCTCACCCTCGTTGATGGGGATTCGCGGAAAGCTGTTGAGGTTGGCCAGCACGTTGAACTGCTGTCCGGCCACCAGGCCCAGGACAGCGATGACGATGGCGGCGATCAACGCCCAGACCCACACCATGAGGCCCTGCTTGGCGCCGTTGAAGCGCGCCATCCGGCCGGCCACGTAGCCGCCGGAGTAATAGGAAACAAACAGAATCACCAGCAGCACAATGATGCCCACCAGGCCCACCGTGCCGCTGTTCCGGGCGGCCTGGTTCACAGCCTCGTTGACATCCGTGTTGTTGGCCAGCCCCACGGCGGTGCCGGCTGCGGCCACCAGGGCAGTGAGCAGGACGGCCATGCCGGTTGCGGTCAACCAGCCAAAGAAGGCGGAACCCACCTTGATGCCGCCGAACTGTTCCTTCTCCCGGGCGATCGCGGTTTCGCGGTCGGTCAGGTTCGGGTTCACGGCCGCGGCCGGGACAGCTGCGGTCCGCGTGGCCCCCATGGATCCGCTGCGGTCCGCATAATCCCGGTCGGCGTCGGCCCGCTCGGCGTAGACCTCCCGGGGGTAGTCGCGTTCGGCGGATGCGGCCGGCGCCTCGGAGTACGAACGCGTGGCGTCGCCGGCGGACGTCCGGTCGATGGGACGCGTTGCATTGTCAGCCGGGGTCCGGTCGATGGAGCGGGTGGCCTGGCTCTCCGCGTCACCGGCGCGGCCGTTTTCGCTGCGCCCGTCCTGCCGCGCTCGCCGGGGAGGGAGGTTCTCTGGGTCCGTTGAGCTGCTCATGGATCCACTCAACCACCGCCCCACCCCGATAGCAAGGATGCTTACGATTCTGTGACCTGCGGTTCTACCGGTATCTGCGGTGCAGGTTCTCCTTCGCCGAGGGCCCGTGGGAGGCGTCGGCAATCCACGGTCCGGTGCCCTCGGACTGGTCCAGGACCCCTTCCTCCAGCCAGGCGTAATCCCCGGCGAGGACCTTGCGCGTCAGGTTGTGGTCGCCGTCGTCCGTATTACGCCAGAGCTGGTCGAAATATTCGTCCACGCGCACCCGCGCCTGCTCGCAGTAGGCTTCGGCCAGTTCGTAGGCGCCCGCCGCCCGCCCGGGATCTGTTCGCAGCAGCATCTCCGCACGCGAGCAGCACGCGGTCATGGCGAACAGTTCAGCACCGATGTCCACCACGCGGCCCAGGAAGACCTGTTTGCGCTCGAGCTTCGCCTGCCACCTGCCCATGGCATAGAAGGTCTGGCGGGCCAGGCGCCGGGAGGAGCGTTCCACGAACCGCAGCTGCCGGGCCAGCCGGCCGAACTCGCTGTAGGAGCGCGGGTCCATCCCCGCGCCGGCCACCAGCTTGGGCAGCCATTTGGCGTAAAAGCCGGAGGCGCCGAGGGCGGCCCGGGCTTTATCGGACAGGCTCGCATCCATTGAGGCCAGGTCCCCCGCGGCAGCCAGGTGCGCGTCAACGGCTTCACGCGCAATCAGCAGGCGCATGATCTCCGAGGACCCTTCGAAGATCCTGTTGATCCGCAGGTCACGCAGCTGCTGCTCGGCGGGCACTGCACGCTCCCCGCGTGCGGCCAGGGACTCTGCGGTCTCGAAACCACGCCCGCCACGGATCTGGACCAGCTCGTCAGCGATCCGGCAGCTGATTTCCGTGGCCCACAGCTTTGCCAGGGCGGCTTCGATCCGCACGTCCTTCTGGCCCGCGTCCGCAAGCTCGGCGGCGAGCTCGAACACGGCATCCAGTGCGAAGGCGGAGGCCGCGATGAAGGCAATCTTCTTTCCCACCGCCTCGTGCTCGCCCACGGGCCGGCCCCACTGGGTGCGGGCGTTGGACCATTCGCGGGCGATCTTCAGGCTCCAGCGCCCGGAAGCGACGCACAGCGCAGGCAGGGCCAGCCGCCCGGTGTTAAGGGTGGTCAGGGCAATTTTCAGGCCCTGCCCCTCGCGGCCCAGCCGGTTGGCCGCGGGCACCCGCACCTGGTGAAAGCGGGTGACGCCGTTTTCGATCCCGCGCAGGCCCATGAAAGCGTTACGGTTCTCCACCGTGATCCCGGGGGAGTCCATCTCCACCACGAACGCGCTGATCCCGCCCTTATGCGGGGTGCCGTCGGCGTCCGTGTGCGCCGGGACCACCGCCATCACCACCACCAGTTCCGCGATCACCCCGTTGGTGGTCCACAGCTTTACGCCGTCCAAAAGGTAGGCCTCGCCGTCGTCCGTGGGTGTGGCGGTGCTGCCCAGCCTGGCGGGGTCGCTGCCCACATCCGGTTCGGTGAGGAGGAACGCGGTGATGGCGCCGGCCGCGCAGCGCGGCAGGTACTCCTTCTTCTGTTCCGGTGAGCCGAACACCTTGACCGGCTCGGGCACGCCAATGGACTGGTGCGCCGAAAGGAGCGCGCCGAGGCTCGGGTGGACGCTGCCCAGCAGCGCAAGAGCACGGCCGTAGTACACCAGCGAGAGGCCCAGCCCGCCGTACTCCTCGGGGATCTTCATACCGAAGACGCCCAGGTCCGCCAACCTGCGGATGTACTCGTCGGGAATCTGTGAAGCACGCTCAATCACTCGGCCGTCCATGGTCCGGGCATACGCGGTGAGCCTGGCCATGAACGCTTCACCATGCTCCACATCCGCAGGATGGGGCGTGGGCCACGGGTGGACCAGGCTGAGGTCGAAGTTGCCCAGGTAGAGGCCCTTGGCGAAGCTGGGCCGGTCCCACCCGGTCTCCCGGGCGGCCTCGGCCACGGCACGGGCTTCATCCGCGGTGACGCCGGAACCGATCTTGCCGGCGGGGACGGGCGTTTCTTCAGCCGGTGCGTCAGTGGACGGGCTGTGCGTGGCGGAGGTCATGGGTTATCTCCTTGGCCGGAATGGCCGGTGAAGCCATGGATCCGCCGGGTTGGAGAACCCTTCAGCTGTCCCTCAATATTACCCGCGGGTAAGTTCCGGTGCCAGGGGAAGGCTGGGCCGGAAAGTCCGCAGCCACGTCCACGCTCTTTGCATGGTGCACCAGCCGGTCCCAGCCGGCATTGATGCCGTGGACCACCGCCAGGAGCGTGCTGGACACCAGCACCCAGGCGAGCTTTCCCGTACCCAGCACCAGGAGCGCAACCAGCCCCGATGCCAGAACGAAGGCAGCCAACAGGCCGCCAAAAGCCAGGGTCCCCATGAAGACCAACGTGGATGTGTCCAGAGCGCTCAAATCAAACTGCATGTGTCCCCCTGCGGCGTTGCTGTGGTGAGAATCTGCTGTGGCCAAGCGGCGAAGGCCGGTAGCAGAAAGCGTAGGGTGGGCCCCGCGCGGCGAGCCAGAGCGCGGCAGCAGGAAACAGCTGTTGATACGGGATCGATACCCTACCGCCAGGTAGGTCACGGAGCGGTTGCGGCGGTCCCCCCGAACGCGCTGCGTTAACCTTGTAGTTGGCCGTTTTCCGGTCCGCCCCCACCGCCCGCCCCGCCAACAGTCCAAGGAGAATGTGTGCCCCGCTCCGCCAGGTCATCCGCTGACGCCATCAGCGCCCGGCTCCGGGACCTCGAACTCCTCACCAAGGGACCCGCCTGGGCCCTCACCCGTTCGGCGCCGTGGGTCATCGCGGTGCTGCAGGCGTCCTTCACCCGCACCCGCCCGCAGCTTCCGCTCGAGGAATTCCATGCCGACGTCGACTCCTTCCTTGAGGAGCTCCGCCGGCAGGACCCCGGGCTGGGTGGCGGCGCCAACGGCAAGTCGTTCGGCGACGAGTGGACGCGCCGGCAGTTCCTGACCCGCCGGAACCAGTCGGGCCAGATCGTCTACGAAGTCACCGAGCCCGCCGCCCGCGTGCTCGCATTCCTGGACAGCCTTTCCAGCGAACGGTCCACCCTCAACGGGTCCCGGCTGGGCACGCTGCTCGGCGATGTCGAAAAGCTCGCCAATGAGACCAACCCGGACCAGAGCGCCCGGCTTGAGGCCCTCGAGGAGGAAATCGGCGAGCGGCAGCAGCTGATCGAGGACATCAGCAGCGGCGAGTTCGACGGCCTGCTCGATGACGACCAAGCCGTGGAGGCCGCGGGCAACATCCTGGACCTGGCCGCCAGCTTGCCCGCCGACTACAAGAAGATGCGCG
The DNA here is from genome assembly GCF_050038305.1 of Pseudarthrobacter sp. 1G09. Lineage (NCBI taxonomy): Bacteria > Bacillati > Actinomycetota > Actinomycetes > Micrococcales > Micrococcaceae > Pseudarthrobacter > Pseudarthrobacter sp. 1G09. The sequence continues at coordinate 24,922 of NZ_CP188306.1, read as the reverse complement.
ACCGGATCGAGGAACTGGTGGGCGGCCTCCGCAACCAGATCATCGAGGAGTCGCTGACCAAAGGCGCCACGATGGCGCAGGTGCTGGAAGCGGACAAGCGGCTCCGCCAGAGCCCGGAGGGCAGGACATTCCGTTCGTTCACCGCGTTCCTGGAGGATCCGCAGCAGCAGCTTCGCTTCCGCTCGGCCATCGGCGAGGTCCTCGGCCGGCAGTTCGCGGACGACCTCTCGCCGGAGGACCGCGAGACACTGAAGAACCTGGTGGCAGAACTCCGCCAGCAGCACAGCCAGATCCAGCGCATCTACGGCAAGCTCAGCGAAAGCCTCAACACGTACGTCCAGAGCGATGACTTCCGCCAGTCGGTCCGGTTGCGGCAGGTCCTGCGCGAAGCCGAGCACGCCATCCGGTCCCTGCCGTACGAGCGCGACCGGCCAGGCCTGGTTCCCGGACCGGTCCTGTACAACGCGGGTTTCGAGGCGCTGTCCATGGTGAAGCTGTTCGACCCCGACGAATTCGCCGCACCGCCCAAACTGGCCGACCCCATCGCGTTCAGCGACTCGGACCGCGTGCGCTCGCCAAGGACCGGCAAGGCCAAACCGGCGGTGGTCCGCGCCACCATGGCAGGAGCGAGGACCCTGGGCGACGCCTGGGATCAGCTGCCGCCGGAAGAGCGGCACATCAACTCCATCCGGGCCCTCCTGTCCGAGGCGCTGCACGGGGGCGCCACCTTCAACCGCGAAACGGTGGACGGCCTGGACTTTGAACAGATAGACGGCACAACCCGGCGGGCCTACCTGCCGGTGGTCACGCTCGCAAAGGATTCACATGACTGAAGAGATGACGGCACCGCCCGCCGAGCCCGTACCCGCCCCATCGGTTGAGCCTGCCGAAACCCGTGATCCGGTGGTTGAGCCTGCCGAAACCGCGGAGGCCCCGATGCCGGCCAGCCACGTCACCGGCGTGGTCACCCCGCGCGACACCTTCGTGGACGGAGCCGCGCTGTTCCCCGGCGACACCGGCGTGCTGAACATGAAGGTGCGGCAGGCGCTGGTGAAGCTTCTCAAAGGCCCTTACATTGACGGCGGCCGGGACGAAAAGCTGTGGACGGTCCTCCTGGACAACCAGGTGATCCTGCGCAGCCGCCTTTCGGAGCTGTTCCTCAGCATGCAGCTGGACCATGAACGGAAAATCGCCGTCCTGCGCCCGGTGGACCCGGACGTGATCGGTGGCAGCGCCCGGTCCAGCATCCTGCGGCAGCAGCGGGCCCTCAGCCGGGTGGAAACCATCGTGCTGCTCCGGCTCCGGCTCCTGCTGGACCGGCACGTCACCGCCCAGACTGACCCCACCATCACACGCGAGGAAATCACGGACCTCGTGGCGCACTACCAGCCGTCCGGCCAGCAGGACGCCCTCCGCGACTCGGACGTGGTTACCCGTGCGATCACCAAGCTCCTGGCCCGCCAGCTCCTGCTGCCCACGGGCCTTGACGACGTTTACACCATCTCCAACGCCCTCCCGCTGGCCCTCCCGTTCGAGAACATCGGCGACATCCCGGCCCACATCGAAGCCCTGGTGGCCGCGTCAACGGACCAGTCCGGAACGGAACCGCTCCTGGACCTCGACGCAGATCCGGCGGCTGAGCCCGCCGATAACGAGGACGACGACACCGAGGCCGCCAAGTGACCATTCCGAGCATGCTCCCGCTGGGCGAAGAGACGAACCCCGGCCAGATGAGGCTGGCGCTGGTCCAGGTGGTCAACTGGGGCACGTTCCACGGCGCGCACACCATGCGCGTGGACCGGAACGGAACCCTGCTGACCGGCAACTCCGGCGTGGGAAAGTCCACCCTCTTCGACGCCATGCTGCGCGTTTTCGATGCCAGGCCGCGGTCCAACGAGGCCGCCGCCCAGCGGTCGGGCGGTGCTGTGGAGGACAAGCGCACCACCTTCACGTACATGCGCGGCAAGGTGGGCGACAAGGCCGTGGGCGAGGGCTCGGCGAGTGCCTTCCAGCGCCCCGGTGCCACCTGGTCCGCCGTCGGGCTGACGTTCGACAACGCTGCGGGCACCCGGGTGACCGTCTCGGCCCTGTTCGACCTGCCGAAGAACGGCACGGAATCGAGCGTGGGCCGGTTCTACCTGATCGACAATGTTCCGCTGGACCTTGATGCGCTCGAGGGCATCGCGGACAAGCGGTTCACCAAGGGCGCGTTGGAAACGATCTTCCCGCACGCCCAGGTGTTCGATGTCCACAAGGCCTTCGCCGAGCGGTTCCGGCGCCTGCTGGGCATTAGCTCGGACCAGGCGCTTCCGCTGCTGCGGGTTATCCAGGCGGGCAAAGGCCTGGGCGGCAGCGTCAACACGTTCTTCCGCGACCAGGTGCTGGACGCCCCCGCAACACTGACGGCGGCTGACGACGTGGTGGAAGAGTTCAGCAACCTGATGTCCATCCGCCAGCGCCTCGAGGACGTCCGGCAGCAGCGTGACCAGCTGGCGCCGGTTCCGGGGCTGAACCGCGAATACGCCCAGTCGCTCCTGGACGCCAACCGGCTCCGGGAGCTGGCGGGCGGCGAATTCGAGGCGTACAGGCAGCGGCTCGCAGTCACCGTCCAGCAGAAGATCCTGGCCCGGTTCAAGGAACTGGCGCAGGCCAAAGCCAAGGAACTCGGTGCCGAGCGCTCGGTCCGTGATGGCCTGGCCAAGGACCTGCGGCAGCTGGAAACGGACTACAACAGCCAAGGCGGCAACGCGATTTCCGCCATTGAGCAGTCGCTGGAGAACGCCAGGGTGGGGCTGCGCCTCCGCCGCCAGGTTGAACAGGCTGCACAGCAGGCACTGTCCGACGCCGGGCTGCAGCTTGAGTGGACGGCCTCAGGCTGGGAGCAGGCACACGAGCAGGCCGCCGCCCGTTCCGCGGAGCTGAAGGACGATTCGCAGGCCCTGCAGGAGCTGAGGTTCGAGGCGTTCGACGCCCACGCCAGCCGCAAGCGCGAACTGGCCGCGGCTGAGCAGGAACTCGTGTCGCTGAAGACGCGCAAATCCCTGCTGCCGCCGTCGAGCATTGAAAACCGTGCCGCCATTGCCGCGGCCACCGGCGTCCCCGAGGACAGGATGCCGTTCGCCGGCGAGCTGATGGACCTGGCCGAAGGGGAGGAGCGGTGGCGGCCGGCGGCCGAGCGTGCGCTCCGCAACCTGGCCACCACGCTGCTGGTCCCGGGCGAACATTTTGGTGCCGTCACCCGCTACCTCAATGACCACAACGTCCGGGGTGCGCTGCGGGCCGTGGACGTCTCCAAGCCACTTGCCGGTGGTGCGCTGGCAGTGGAGGACGCACGCGACGGCGACCTGCTCACCAAGCTGGACATCCTCGCCAGCGGTGCGGCTGCCGAGGCGGGGGAGTGGGTGCGGGAACGCATCGCCCTCGACTTTGCCTATCCCTGCGTGGAAGACCCGGACCAGCTCGCTGCGCTGGACAGGGGCCTGAGCCTGGGCGGCGTGGTCAAGCGGAACCGCCACACCGTGGAGAAGGACGACCGGTTCACCAGCCGCCAGGACTACGTGCTGGGGTTCGACAACGCCGCGAAGCTGGAACTCGTGGCCGGCCAGGTGGAGGACCTCCGGCAGGAAGTGGCCAAGGCAGCCGAGCTGGCCCAGAGCCGGGAGGACTCCCACCAAGGCATGAGCCGGCAGCTCGAAGCGCTCCGCCGGATCGCCGAGGACGACAGGCCTTGGGACCAGGTCTCGGCAGCCGTCGCAGCAGAGGAACTGGCGGGCATCGAGCAGCGGCTCAAGGATGCCCTTGCCGCGCAGGCGGACCTGGAGCCGCTGCGCGCCACCATTGAGGAGGTCCGGCAGAAGCACCAGTCCAGCACCGAGTCCGCGGCCGTGCTGCAGAGCGAGTACAAGGCGCTCGACAGGCAACTGACCGCTGCCGATTCCCTGCTGGAAGCCGCGCGCCACCGCCTGGCCGAGGCACCTCCGTCGGACGCCACCGTGACGGCGCTGGAACCGTACTTCGCCGACTTCGGCGACGTGACGGAGATGCACGAGCTGGACAACCTGGCCAACAGGGTGCGGACCGCACTCCAGGGCGAGCTGCACGCCGCCGAATCCCGGGGACAGGCCACCGCGGAGCGGCTTACCCGCATCTTCGAAGGCTTCGTCCGCGAATGGGGCAGCGCCATCTCGGCCGACCACGGCACCAGCATCGGCGCCGCCAGCGAGTTCGAGGCGCGCTACCACGCGATCGTCAACGACGGCCTGCCGGCGCAGGAAGCCGAATTCCGGCAGTTCTTCAACCAGCGCACCCATGAATCCTTCAGCACCCTGCTGCACCTCCTGGATGAGGAACGCCGCTCCATCACCAGCAGGATCCTGCCGCTGAACGGCATCCTGTCGCAGGTGAACTTCCACGAGGGCAGCTTCCTGGAACTGGACATCAAGCAGACCCTGCCGCCCACCGCGAAGCAGTTCAAGGATGCCATCCAGAACGCGCTGAAGGCCCGGCATACGCGGCCCGCGAAAACGGAGCCGGGTGCGGAACGGGACGACGACGCCGAGCTCACGGCACGCTACAAGTCCCTGGAAACGCTGGTGAAGCGCCTGGGCTCGCAGGCTCCGGAAGACCGGCGCTGGCGGGCCGAGGTGCTCGACGTCCGCGGGCACCTGTTCATCCAGTGCAAGGAGCACCGCGAGGTCACCGCCCCCTCGGCCACGGGAAAGAAGGCCGGCAAGAAGACCGAGGTGTTCATGCACGCAGACACCGGCTCCATGTCCGGTGGTGAGCGGCAGCGGTTCACGGCGTTCATCATGGCCGCCGCCCTCAGCTACCAGCTGGGCATCGCCGAGCAGGGTTTCACCACGTACGGCACGGTGATGATGGATGAAGCCTTCGTGCTTGCCTCGGAGGAATTCGCCGGCGCCGGGATCAAGGCCCTGCACGAGTTCGGTTTCCAACTGCTGTTGGCCGCGCCCGAGAACGTGATCGACCTGTCCCGGCACCTGGGCTCTGTGACTGAGATCCTCAGGGACCGGCGCACCAACCGTTCAGGCGTACTGACCGCGCCGGTGATCCGGCCCCGCGAAGGCGAGGAGGGGGCCTGGCGGTCCGAGGCGAATCCGGTGGACATCGTGCTGCGCTGACGGTCTGCCGCCGCGAACCTGGACAGGGATAACAAACTGATGGATTTATCCGTCAGGTTCTGGTGTGCCGTGATTTGGGTGTGCCACCCTTGGGAGCAAAACACCACCACGCCATCCCGATCCCCATAAGCAACTGCGGAACGCTGGGTCCCGCAGTTGCCTCCGAAGAAACTCACGGCGCCCTCGTGAAAGGCAGCCATCATGCACCCAGCCCGCCGCCTCGCCGGACCCCTCGCAATGGCCACTGCGGCCGCCTTCTTCCTGGCAGGCTGTACCTCCGGCGGGCCGGCAGAATCCGGCGGCGGGGGCACCTCAGCGGCCGTCACAGTTCCTCCTTCAACGGGGACGCCGGAGCCGGCAGCTCCGTCCGCGTCTGCGTCCAGTGGAGATCCTGCTGCCGCCGGGCTGGCGACCTTCACCTTCCCCGACGGCAGGCTCTCCTTCACGCGCCCGGCGGACTGGAAAGCCGAGGTCTTCGAGGCCTCGGCGTCACCCTATGTGGGAACGGCCACCATCTACGACGCCAGCGACAAGCAACTGGTCAGTATCTATTACGGGCAAATCGCCGATGGCGTCTCCGGGCCTGTGACCAGGACGGTTTTTGAATCCGTGCCGGTTCCCGGGCTGCAGGGCCGGTCCACACCGGAGGCGCATGCATCGTTCTACGTGGACTGGGACGACGACGATGCCATCTACCACCTGCAGTTGACCGCGGGCGCTCCGGCAACGGGCCCCCGGGACGCCGTGAAGGGAATCATCCTCCTGGGCGACCGCGTGCTGACGGCCGAAGTACTGTTCGATGACCAGCAGTTCCCCGACGACAAGTCCGCGCGGGCCTGGTTCGCCGGCAGCCAGGGGCAGGCGCTGAAGGCTATTTTGGCCAGCTTCACCTTCCGCTGACCGGACACGGGAAGGCCCTCCCATGATGCAGGGAGGGCCTTCCGAGGTGTGGCGTCCGGGCAGCTACTTGGACTGCACCCTGCCCAGGAACTGCGCGGTGCGGTCCTCGAGGCCCCGGATCTGGCGGACCACGACGGCGGCCGGGTCCGGGTTGATCTCGTTGGCCGGGGGTTCCTTGCGGACATTGCCGGAGCACAGGAAATCTGCGCAGATCAGGGTGCCCACGGTGTTGCCGTTGCGGCCGGACTGGCCGGCACGGCGGGCCACCCAGAGCAGCACGTCTTCCTTGGAGAACACGTCGCGGCACAGTTCGCACAGGACGGAGCGGTTCTTCCGGGCGCCGCCTTCGGGCGCCCGGAGCAGGACTCCGGTGAGGCCCTTGGGGCCGGGAACCACGAGATAACCGCGAAGCGGCATCTTGGGGTCCCGCCAACCGAGGAAGTCGAGGCTGTCCCAGTCCAGGTTGTCGAAGTGCTGGGGCAGGTTGAGTTTGGCGGCCTCGGAACGGCTCGCGTTGACGAAGGATGAGCGGATTTGCTGGGGCGTGACTGATTGCATGGCGAAACTTTCGTGAGAAGGGGCCCGGCAGCGGGCAGCAGCCCGGGATGAGGGCTCGATGAAAAGTGGAGTCAGCAGTTGTCCGCGAAGCAGGCCAAAACGGCCACCCCGCATTCCGCGGCAGCGGCGGGGCGGAAAGCCTCCGGCGTGCGCATTGCTCCTCGATGTCCCGATCTCTTAAGAGTTTGTCCGGCCGTTCCGTAGCGGACCCGGTCCCTGCCATCCTGCCAAACCTTGGAAATCCTGTCCAAGATCACCTCGGTTGTGTCCTTCGTCACCTTGGGGAATAAGATACGAAAAGCTTTCGTAATAGGTGTGAGCATAGGCTAGCCTTACTTAAGTTCGCATCACTCACTTAAGGAATTTCATGGCTTCCTCCCTGTTCACGGGCCCCAGCACCACCCGCCGCACGCTGCTTAGGTCAGCTGGGGCGTCGGCCATTCTGGCCGTCGCGGTGACGCTCTCCGCCTGTTCCACCGGCCCGGCAACGTCTACTTCCGATGCCAGCGCAGCCACTTCCAGCAGCGCACAGTTCCCGGTCACCATCGACCACGTGTTCGGCCAGACCGTCATCGAGAAGCAGCCCACGCGGGTTGCCACGGTCTCCTGGGTGAACGACGACGTCGCCATTGCCCTGGGAGTTGTCCCCGTAGGCGTTCCCAAAAACGATTGGGGCGGCAACGACAAGGGCTCCACCCCGTGGAAGGACGCTGCCCTTGAAGAACTCGGCGCCGGGTTCGGCACGGACAAGGCTCCGGTCCAGTACTCGGAGGCTGACGGCATCAACTTCACCGAGATCGCCAAGCTCACCCCTGACGTCATCCTGGCTGCCTACTCCGGCCTGACCGAAGAGGATTACAAGAAGCTGAGCGAAATCGCCCCGGTGGTGGCGCACCCCGAGCTGGCTTACGGAACATCCTGGCAGGACGCCACCACCATCGTGGGCAAGGCGCTGGGCAAGGACGCCGAAGCTGCCAAGCTGGTCTCCGACACCGAGGCCACCGTCAAGGAAGAGGCGGCGAAGTACCCGCAGATCAAGGACAAGACCTTCATCTACGGCTACGCCCTGCCGTCCGACCGCACCCAGACCGGCATCTACACGGCCAACGACAACCGGCCCAAGTTCCTGTCCTCCATCGGCATGAAGCTCGCCCCCGTTGCGGAGCAGGCATCGGCCGGCTCTAAGGAATTCTTCGTGCCGTGGTCCGCGGAGAAGGTCAACGAGCTTGATTCGGACATCTTCCTCAGCTCGGTGGAAGACGCCAGCGAAGCCGACGCGATCAAGAAGGACCCCCTGCTGGGACAGATCCCTGCCGTCAAGAGCGGTGCGTTCGTGGCAGACGCCAACAAGAGCCTGGTCCTCGCCATCTCCGCTTCCTCGCCGCTGAGCCTTCCGTGGGCGCTGGACACGTTCCTGCCCGAGCTGGCCACCGCAGCGGATGCCGTGAAGTAGCACCGGTTCCGTGACGCAGAGTTCGACGACGGCGGCCCCCCAGGCCGCAGGCCCTGGCACTGTGGTGCCGGGGGCGGCAGCCCGTGCCCCGGGGAGCGCCCGCGCGTTTCCCGGCAAGCGCGCCGCCTGGCTGCTGGCCGCCGTCGTCGTACTCGCTGTCCTGGCAGGTGCATCCCTCGCCGTCGGGGCAAGGGGCCTGCCGCTGGGCACCGTCTGGGACGCGCTCACGCAGTTCGATCCCGCCAACGGTGACCACGCAGTGGTCCACGCCCGTATTCCCCGCACCATCCTTGGCCTGCTGGCCGGCGGTGCGCTGGGCCTGGCCGGGGCCGCCATGCAGGGCGTGGCACGCAACCCCCTTGCCGATCCCGGAATCATGGGCGTCAACGCGGGGGCCGCCCTGGCCGTGGTGACCGGCATCTATGTCTTTGGCGTCGGCTCACTGTCCGGCTACATCTGGTTCGCGTTCATCGGCGCTGCCGTGGCCGCCGTCGTGGTCTATTTCATCGCGTCCCTCGGCCGGGACGGGGCCACCCCGGTCAAGCTTGCCCTGGCAGGTGCCGCACTTAACGCCGGCCTGTACTCGCTCATGAGCGTCATCCTGGTCTCCAGCCAGGACACCCTTGACAAGTTCCGCTTCTGGCAGGTGGGCGGCATTGCTGGCCGTGACTGGTCCGTGGTGCTGGCGGGGCTGCCCTTCCTGGCCGCAGGGGCCGTCATTGTGCTGTTGACGGGCCGGATCCTCAACAGCCTGGCGTTGGGTGATGACATTGCCCGCGGCCTGGGGCAGCGCGTTGGCCTCGCCCGGGGCATCACGGCCCTTGGCATCGTGCTGCTGTGCGGATCCGCCACGGCGATGGCAGGCCCCATCGCTTTCGTTGGCCTGGTCATCCCGCACGCTGTCCGCTTCCTGGCCGGCCCGGATTACCGCTGGATCCTGCCGTTCTCCCTGGTCCTGGCACCCGTGCTGCTGCTCGGCGCGGACATTGTGGGACGCGTGGTGCTGCTTCCCGGCGAGGTGCCGGCCGGCATCATGACCGCGCTGATCGGCGCCCCCGTGTTTGTGTGGCTGGTCCGCCGCGGGAAGGGAGCCGGACTGTGACCCCAACCCCCACAACCCCGGTTGCCCCATCAGATAAGGCTGCCAAAATCGCCCCTGGACGGCTCCAAGCGATAGGGCAACGCCGGGGACGGACCCTCCTGAACCGGACCGCCTTCCTGGCCGCCGGCGTCGTGATCCTCTTCTCCGTTTCCGTGCTGCTGGGCAGTTACACGGTGACCATCCCTGATTTCTTCACCATCGTCTTCAACCACCTGACCGGCGGCCCCAGGATCCCCGGTGCCAGCTTCATCGTCATGGAGAACAAGCTCCCGCGGGCGGTCATAGGAACCATGATCGGGCTGGCCTTCGGGCTGGCCGGCGCACTCTTCCAGACCATGCTCCGCAACCCCCTTGCCAGCCCGGACATCATCGGCATCAGTTATGGCGCCAGCGCCGCAGCCGTGGTGGCCATCGTGATTTTCGGCGCGTCAGGTGCAGTGGTGTCCGGCGCCGCGCTGGTGGGGGCCCTGGCCGTGGCGGGCCTGATCTACGCGATTTCCAGCGGCGGGATCCGCGGTGGCGGCCGGGGCAATGCCGCCGGCAACCGGCTGGTACTGGCCGGCGTCGGAATCGCTGCCGCCCTGCACGCCGTGGTCAACTTCCTGATGACGCGCGCTGACATCCGCACCGCCGCAGACGCCCTCGTGTGGCTCAACGGTTCCCTGAACTCCGCCAACTGGGACCGCGCCGGGATCCTGTTCCTGGCACTCGCCGTGCTCCTTCCCGCTGTGGGCGTCATCGCCGGGCCGCTGCGCATCCTGGAACTGGGCGACGACACCGCGGCAGGCCTGGGCATCCGGGTCAACGCCGCCCGCCTCGCCCTGGTCATCATCGCCGTCACCCTCGCGGCGGTGGCGACGGCGGCAGCCGGGCCGGTCTCGTTCGTCGCCTTCCTCGCCGGTCCCATCGCCCGGCGCTTCACCGGGAAAGCCAGCCTGCCGGCGTCGGCCCTGGTGGGTGCCGTCATCGTCCTGGCCGCGGACTTCCTCGCCGCCAACCTTGCCCCGCTGGTGCTGGACGGAACTGTCCTGCCGGTGGGCGTCATCACCGGCGCGCTCGGTGCCCCGTTCCTGCTGTGGCTCCTGGTCACGAACAACCGAAAGGACGCCTGACGTGGCAGTTCTGAACGCCAAGGACCTGACGCTGAAGTATGACCAGCGCTGCGTGGTGGACGGCCTCAGTGTCGAAATCCCCGAAGGCAGGGTGACCATGATCGTGGGCGCCAACGCCTGCGGAAAATCCACCCTGCTCCGCGGACTGTCCCGGCTCCTTAAACCTGCCGGCGGCGCTGTCACGCTGGACGGCAAGGACATCCACACCCGCCCCGCCCGCGAACTGGCCCGCACCCTTGGCCTGCTGCCGCAGCATCCCACCGCACCGGACGGCATCACCGTCCGCGACCTGGTGGGCCGCGGCCGGTACCCGCACCAGGGTTTCTTCCGCAGCTGGAGCGCCGGGGACTTGTCCACACATGATCTCGCGGTGCAGCGTGCGCTGGAGGCCACCGAAACGCTTGCCCTCGCGGAGCGGAACGTGGACGAACTCTCCGGAGGGCAGCGCCAGCGGGTGTGGATCGCCATGGCCCTGGCGCAGGAAACCGACATCCTGCTGCTGGACGAACCCACCACCTACCTTGACCTGGCCCACCAGGTGGAAGTCCTGGACCTCGTCACGGACCTGAACCGCAGGCGCGGCACCACCGTGGCGATCGTCCTGCACGACCTCAACCTCGCGGCACGCTACGCAGACAACGTCATCGCCATGAAGGCCGGCGCTGTGGTGGCTGAAGGTACCCCCCGCGAGGTTGTGACCGAGGACCTGGTACGCAGCGTCTTCAACCTGGAATCCCGCGTCATCCCGGATCCCGTTTCCGGAACGCCCCTGATCATTCCCATCGGCCGCCATCACGTCCCCACCGAACTGGAGCTTGTTTCATGAAGACCCGCGACGCCGCATCCACCAGGCCCATGAACACCAAGACCATGAACACTGAACCCATGACGCTGGCCTTCGAGGTCACCGTCTCATCAGTGCAGGAGCTCAGCCCCAACTTCCGCCGGATCACGTTCGGCGGCTACTGCCTCCGCGATTTCGGCGTCCACGGCGACACCCTGGACCTCCGGATCAAGCTGATGATCCCCTCCGTCGCTGCCGACGGAACGCAGATCCCCCTGCCGGTGTTCGAAATGAGCGAATCGGGCTGGTACCGCGAATGGCTGGCCATGGACCCTGCCGTGAAGGGCTCAATGCGCACCTACACTGTGCGCGACGCCCGGCTGGACGAGGTGTACCCGGAAATCGACGTCGACTTCGTCATGCACTTTGACGACCACGGAAACGGCGGACCCGCCGCCAACTGGGCCCTGAACGCCAAGCCCGGCGACGCCATCACCATCATCGGCCCCAACAACCGCGCCGCGCACTGCGTCACCGCCGAAATCTACTCCGGCATCGAATGGCGGCCGGGCCTGGCCCAGCGCGTCCTGCTCGCCGGTGACGAGACCGCCATCCCGGCCATCTCCGCCATCCTCGAAAGCCTCCCGTCCTACATGACCGGCCACGCCTTCCTCGAGGTTCCGGAAGCCGGCGACTTCCAGCAGCTCAGCTCGCCGGCGGACATCGAGATTACCTGGCTTGCCCGCGGTGCAGCGATCGGGCGGTCCCGCCCGCACGGCCAACTGCTGCAGGACGCGGTACGCAAGGCCGTTCCCGTGCCGGGCTGGGTGGGCATCAAAGCCTCCGACGCCGGCGCAGGCCCCGAGCCCGAAGACGTCAACGTGGACGAGGACATCCTCTGGGAGACCCCGTCCCGGATGGAAAGCGCCGCCATCAGCGCCACCAAGAACCCGGACATGCCTGCCGGGGCCATGCCGTTCTACGCCTGGATCGCGGGCGAAGCAGCCGTCATCAAGGACATGCGCCGGTACCTGGTGCGGGACGTGGGCATCGACCGGAAGCAGGTTGCGTTCATGGGTTACTGGCGGCAGGGCAAAGCCGAGGGGTAAGCCTTCCGGGCCCCGCCCTGGTGCGGCGGCAACGCCATTTCGCCGTCGCCACAGCAGGTCACCTGAGCGTCACCTCGGCTTTCCCTGCGCTTTCCTTAGTGCGGTTAGGTTGGGCGGGTGGTGCCCTCTGAATCTTTGCTTCCCAGTTCCGGGCGGCGGGTGTTTGTCGCCCTGGGTGACTCGTTTACCGAGGGCGTGGGGGACCGGGATGGGCGCCTGCCCAACGGGGTCCGCGGCTGGGCGGACCGGGTGGCCGAGAAGCTCGCCAAGGCGCAGCCGGGCTGGAAGTATGCCAACCTCGCCATCAGGAGCAAACGGCTCCGGCACATCATCGATGAACAACTGGAACCGGCTTTGCGGATGCGGCCGGCGCTGGTCACGCTGTACGCGGGCGGCAACGACATCCTGGACCTGAAAACTGACATGTCCACGCTCATGGCGGACTACGAGGAACTGGTGGCCCAGCTCGCCGCCACCGGGGCCACGCTGGTCCTTTTCACCGGCTTCGACGTGAAGGTTTCTGCCCTGCTCGAGCCGCTGAAGAAGCGAAACACCTTCTACAACCAGCAGGTGCGGGCCATCGCGAAGGAATACGGTGCGGTGCTGGTGGACTACTGGTGCCTGGACGCCTTCCATGACAGGCGCATGTGGGACACGGACCGGCTGCACATGTCCAAGGCCGGCCACAAGTACCTCGCCGGGCAGGTCCTGGACCAGCTGGGTGTGCCGCACAAAATCAGGCCCAAGGACTGGGAGCCGCCCACCCCGCTGACGCTGCGGGAATGGGAGCGGCGGCAACGGCGGTGGGTCCACGACTGGGTCCTGCCCCTGTTCGGGCGCAAGCTGCGCGGCGTCACCCTGGGGGATGAGCTCACGCCGCGCTGGCCCGAACCCGTCAAGGTGCCGCGCAAAGGCGGCCTGAAGAAGCTCACCGCAGGGGCGTCCGACGGCGGGGCCGCGCCTTAGCGGTTGGAGCCCGCCTCGGCCGGGGGTGCCGGCGGGTTGTCCAGCAGGATCTCGTAGCCGGGGGCAACGCGTCCTGCATGGAACTCCACCACTTCGAAGTCCGCGACACCGTTCGAATAGAAAGGGTCCTGCTGAAGGCTCGCATCCAGGACTGACCGGTCAGCCTGGGAGAGCAGCAGCCCGCCGGTCCGGGGGACTTTTCGGCCGGCGGCGATGAAGACGCCGTCGTCGAAGGCCTTCTGCAGCCAGGCGATGTGGGCGTCGTTGTGGAAGTCCACGATGTCCTGCGGAACCCGGTAGGTCAGGGAGACAACATACATGCGCCCAGATTACCGGCTTTGCCGCACCCCGGGACTGTAGACGGCCTGCGGACCGGCTTGACCGGCCTGTCCGTCGGTTGAAGGATCAATCGTAGAATGGGTGCATGACCGAACCGCGCTGGCTGAGTGCCGACGAACGCCGTGCCTGGCTGGCCCTGGTAAGCATCAACACGCTGCTGCCGGCCGCGCTGGACACCAAGCTCCATGCAGCAGGCAAGCTTTCCCTCTTCGACTACACCGTGCTGGCCATGTTGTCGGAATCGGACCAGCGGTTCCTGCCCATGAGTGAGCTCGCCGCGCGCACCAGCGCCTCCCTGTCCAGGCTTTCGCATGTGGTGACCAAGCTGCAGAAGCGCGGCTGGGTGGAACGCCGCCCGCACCCGCGCGACGCCCGGGTCACCATCGCCCACCTCACCGAGGAAGGCATGTCCACCATCGTGGGCCTCGCGCCCGGCCACGTGGAAGACGTCCGGAACCTCTTCCTCGACGCCCTCACGGAAAAAGACGTCGAGGACCTGGCCCGGATCGGTGAAAAAGTGGTGGGCCGCCTGGATTCGGACCATTGGATCCTGCGCGAAACCCAGCCCTGACCCCGGGACCCCGCCCGGGATTGGTTGCTTCCGGCAACGGGTGGCAAACTAACCGGATGGACTTCACATCCCGGTTTGTTGCCCTCGGCGATTCCTTCACGGAGGGCGTGGGCGACGACGACCCGGCCCGCCCCAACGGCGTCCGCGGCTGGGCTGACCGCGTGGCCGAGCAGCTTGGCGCGGGGGACCCCGGCTTCGGATACGCCAACCTCGCCATCCGCGGCAGGAAACTCCGGCAGATCCTCGCTGAACAGGTGGACGCCGCCGTCGAACTTAAGCCCACCCTGGTGAGCATCTACGCCGGCGCCAACGACATCCTGCGCCCCCGGATCGACATCGACGACCTGCTGGCCGAATACGACGACGGCGTCCGCAGGCTGAGTGCCACAGGCGCCACCGTGGTGATGTTCACCGGGTTCGACGCCCGCGGCTCCAAGGTTTTCGGCACCATGCGCGGCCGCACCGCCATCTACAACGAACTGGTCCGCGGGATCGCAGGGGACCATAGCGCCCTGCTGGTGGACTACTGGCGCTTCAGTGAGTACTACGACTGGGGCATGTGGGCGCGGGACCGCATGCACATGTCCGCTGCGGGGCACGCCAACATGGCCAGACGGGTGCTGGAAGTCCTCAAGTACGAGCACTCCATCGATGTTCCGCCGATGACGCCGGTTCCGCAGCTCAGCGGAACGGATGCACTGCGCGCCAACGCCCAGTGGTTCCGCGAGTACGCCGCGCCCTGGGTGGCCCGGCGGGTTACCGGCAAGTCCTCGGGCGATAACCTGGCCCCCAAGTACCCAAGGCTCACCAGGCTCCCGCAGCAGATCTAGCGGTGGAACGCCGGGGTGGCCAGGAGTGAGCCGTCGGCGTGGACTGCCAGGACCGCAACATCCCACTGGTCGGTGGCGAGATAGAGCATCGGCATCCCGCCGGAGACGATCGCCGTGGCCAGGATGTCCGCCGTCACCACGTCCGCGGCTGCAACAGTGACCTGGACGAAGTCGGAACACCCGTCCACCCGCCAGATGTGTTCGCCGCGCTCGGCCGAGCCTGACGTGGCCAGGGCTGCGTGCTCCTCGACCCCGCCCAGGGCATAGCCGCCGATCAGGGCGTGCCTGTCGGCCGGATCGACGATGCCGGCTTTCCACACTCCGCCGGAGCCCGGAACTGGTGAGCCGCTGACCAGGATGTCGCCGCCGGCATTGAGGCACCAGTCGCGGCGGCCCAAGGCAAGCAAGGACCGCCCGGCCTCGCGGATCGCGTGGCCCTTGATGAGCCCCGAAAGGTCCAAAATCCCGTCCGGTCGCTCGGGCGAGAAGGCTCCCCCGGTCAGGAGCCGCCATTCGTGCGCCTCAGCATACCGGGCGCGCATCTCCGGCGAGGCGCTGCGGAGCGTCAGTTCGCCGCCGGCCAGGCGGCTCGCCTCCGACGCCGGGCGGTACAGGCTGAACGTCTGGTCCAGTTCCTGGAACAGGCGTTCGACGACGTCGGTTGCGGCTGCGAGTTCGTCCTGGGTTTCCTGCCCTGCCGCGGGGGAGTCCGCGAAGGTCAGGCTGATGACGGTTCCCATGCACTCAAAGGTCCGTGACGAGAGGTTGGTACCCGTGTCCGATGACCGGAGCGGATCAGAGGTTCGCGGCATCGATGGCTGCCTGGAGTGAGGTGAGGTAGGCGGTGCTGGTGACGGTGGCACCGCTGATGGTCTGGACGTCCGCCGACTGTGCGGCCAACACCTCGGTCCGCAGGAGCGGCGCCGCACGGTTGCTGATCTGGATCGACTTGCGGTCGTCGTCGGTCAGGTGCAGGGCCGTCACGTCCGTGATCTTCCCTGAGGCCACAGTGATCTGGACCTGCACTGCACCGAACCTCGTCTGGACTGCGGCGCCCTGGTAGGTGCCGGCCGTTGCCGTGCCACTGCTTGAGGAGCCGGAGCTGCTCGAACTGCCTGAAGAGCTGGACCCGCTCGAGGAGCTGGACCCGCTGGAACTGCTGGAGGAGCCCGAGGACCCGGTGGTCCCGGAGCTGCCCGACGAACCCGGCCCGGACGTGCCCGTCCCTGTCGAACCCGTGGATCCTGCCGTCGTCGTACTTGAACCGGCCGCGAGGGTGCTGGCGCCCCCGGCCTGGGTGCCCGCCTGCCAGCCTGCCAGGAGGATGCCGGCGGACGCGACCGCTGCGGCGAGTGTTCCTCGTGCTTTCACCAGTCAAACCTTTCGTGATGGATCTGTTCTTCGGGGACTCCGGCCTGCCGGACGTCAGCGATGACGCTGTCCGCCCAGCCTGTGGGGCCGCAGACATAGACGTCGGATTCTGCGACGTCGGGGACGAAAGCCGTGAGCCCGTAGCCGCCCCGGACTGCTTCCTGGGGCAACCAGCTGGAGCTGACGCGTGACCTCGGGCCCGGAAGGTGGAAGAGGCGCACGCCCCGCGAGCGGCACAGGTCCAGGATTTCGCTGCTCAGGTAGAGTTCCTGCTCGGTGTGGCCCCTCAGCAGGACGCTCGCTTCGCCGGGAGCGAACGGGGTGGTTTCGAGGAGGGCCCGCAGCGGCGTGATGCCGATGCCGGCGCCGATCATCACCACTTTGTTCCGGGTCCGGGCGCCGGTGCTGAACAGCCCGTACGGACCTTCGACGGCAACCCTGGTCCCCTTCCGGAGCCGCACCAGCTGCGCGGAGCCGGCGCCAAGGTTGCGCACCGTGATGCGCAGGGTGCCTTCGCCGTGCGGTCCGGTGATGGTGGGTTCGGCGGACAGGCTGAACGGGTGCGGGTGCCACCAGATTCCAGGCGCCAGGAACCGCCAGATGAAGAAGCGTCCACCCGTTTCTGCCAGCCTGTCCAGCTGCCGGCCCGCCATGAAGATGTTGATTACGCCCGGCGCCTCAACCTCCACCCGGGACACCGTGAGCTGGTGCCGTGACGTTGCCATGATGGGTTGCAGCAGCCGGAAGTACACCAGCGCCGCACCGGTGGCGATGCAGACGGCCAGCCAGTACCAGCGCTGCCAGGTGCCTTCCGCAAACAGCCCGCCCACGCTGAACTGGTGCGGCAGGGACGTGCCCACCGCAGCGTAGGTGAGGAGGTGGACCACGTACCAGAATTCGTACGGGAAGCGGCGCCGGACCGCCACCAGGGAGGTCACCACCACGGCGATGAAGAGCACCATGGATACGAACGCAAGCCACATGTCCGGGACCTGCTGCCAGAGGGAGATGGACTCGCTGACCGGGTCAAGGCCTTCCGCCATGCCGTATCCCACGGCCAGCAGGAAGCCGTGCGCCAACAGCAGGTACAGCGAGGGTTTGCCGAGTTTGCGGTGGAACTCCAGCGCCCGGTCATGGCCGATAGTGCGGTCGACGTACGGAATCCGGGCTGCCAGCAGCAGCATCAGCAGGACCAGGTCCATGCCTGCCAAACCGGCCACGACCCCGGCCGCGGTGAATGCGGCGGCGACGGTGTTGACTCCGGCTGCACCGCCGTCGGCAAGCCAGAGGGCCACGGCGGCGGCTACGGAACCCCAGGCAATCACCGTCAGGAGGGCCGCCCTCAGCAGCCGTTGCCGGCGCTGGCGGCTGAACCACCCGCTGTTGTACTGGACGGGAAGCGGAGTGGCGGAACCGGACAGGTGCGAAGGCCCCGGCCGGCCGGAGCTGTTGTGCGCCGGAGGTGCCGGCAGGGACTGCGTTCTCATGTACCTAAGATGCGCCGCCAAGCTTTCATTCAGCTGTGAAAACGGGTGTGCGCCACCTGTGACCCCGCGGCGCTGCACGGGGCGTTCGCAGGAAGCGCTTATACACCTAAACGCCCCGGATTGGTCTTTAATTGCGCCACCTCGTAGACTTGGAAGGCGCTAAGTGCGCGGAGCGTGCGCAATTGCTCCGGTGGCCCGGTAATTTTCTCCAGGGTAGCCGGTAGTTAGGGGCTCAAGTTGCGTGACTAACCGTTCACCCTGATCACTTTGGGTCGCTCTTAGACGCATGATCCTGCAGCAGATATGCGGATCATTACATTCAATTCTTGAGGAGAAGTCATGGCAGCACACTGCCAAGTGACCGGAGCCGAGCCGGGCTTTGGGCACAGCATTTCGCACTCGCACCGCCGCAACAAGCGTCGGTTCGATCCGAACATTCAGAAGAAGCGCTACTGGGTTCCGTCCCTGCGCCGTAACGTCACGCTGCAGGTCTCTGCTCGTGGCATCAAGACCATCGACGTACGCGGCATCGACGCAGTCGTCGCCTCGATCCTGGCTCGTGGGGTGAAGCTCTAGTGGCTAAGGACAAGGACGTACGTCCGATCATCAAGCTCAAGTCGACCGCGGGCACGGGTTACACCTACGTAACCCGTAAGAACCGTCGTAACGATCCGGACCGCATGGTCCTGAAGAAGTACGACCCCAAGATCCGCCAGCACGTCGAATTCCGAGAGGAGCGCTAAACATGGCTAAGAAGTCCAAGATTGCTCGCAACGAGCAGCGCAAGGTCATCGTTGAGCGTTACGCTGCGAAGCGCCTCGAGCTGAAGAAGACCCTGGTTGACGAAAACGCAACCGACGAAGCACGCGAAGCAGCCCGCCTGGGCCTGCAGAAGCTGCCCCGCAACGCGTCCCCGATCCGTCTGCGTAACCGCGACATCATCGACGGCCGTCCCCGCGGTACCTTCCAGAAGTTCGGTATCTCCCGTGTTCGCTTCCGCGACATGGCTCACCGCGGTGAGCTCCCGGGCATCACCAAGTCTTCCTGGTAATCCAGCACCGCTGATTCCAGCTGCTTGAGAAGAGCCGGCAACCAATTGGTTGCCGGCTCTTCTGCATTTAGCCCACTCCGCGGGTGGTGGTTGGGCATGTCTCCGCCCCTGTGCGGCAGCACACACAGCGGAATTACGACGGCGGGAGGCGGCTTGGGTGCCGGCTGGGCCGTTTCACCGCGGAATCCCGGGGATGTTCTCCGCCGGGAGGGCCGGTTTGCGGTGGCGCCGCAGGGCGTGTATTGTTTTCTAAGTCGCCGCGGGGGAGACAGTGAAGAACTGATCACCGGGCGGCCAAAAACCCCAAATAAACGCCAGATTCTGGTTGCTCTTCAGGGCGCTGGAAATTGGTGGGGGCGGTCTTCAAATCGATGCGGGTCCTGAAAGATGGATTTGCTTCGGGGTGGGTGATCGGGTAACTTTGGAAAGTTGCTCCGGAGCGATCTTGGACCTTTGTGGGTTTGGGTGGTGCCGGGTGTGTCTGTTGTTTGAGAACTCAATAGTGTGCCAAGTTTGTTGATACCAATTGTTTTATTGATTGGTTGTTTTGGCTGTGTTGTCCACCCCGTGGATGGCATGGTTTTTACAGCTGGTTTCAAATTTTGTGCAGCCTGGTTCCGCGTTATTTCCGTGGTTTTTGGTTGTGTCTGTTTGTTTTCAACGGAGAGTTTGATCCTGGCTCAGGATGAACGCTGGCGGCGTGCTTAACACATGCAAGTCGAACGATGATGCCAGCTTGCTGGTGGATTAGTGGCGAACGGGTGAGTAACACGTGAGTAACCTGCCCTTGACTCTGGGATAAGCCTGGGAAACTGGGTCTAATACCGGATATGACTGATCATCGCATGGTGGTTGGTGGAAAGCGTTTGCGGTTTTGGATGGACTCGCGGCCTATCAGCTTGTTGGTGGGGTAATGGCCTACCAAGGCGACGACGGGTAGCCGGCCTGAGAGGGTGACCGGCCACACTGGGACTGAGACACGGCCCAGACTCCTACGGGAGGCAGCAGTGGGGAATATTGCACAATGGGCGAAAGCCTGATGCAGCGACGCCGCGTGAGGGATGACGGCCTTCGGGTTGTAAACCTCTTTCAGTAGGGAAGAAGCGTAAGTGACGGTACCTGCAGAAGAAGCGCCGGCTAACTACGTGCCAGCAGCCGCGGTAATACGTAGGGCGCAAGCGTTATCCGGAATTATTGGGCGTAAAGAGCTCGTAGGCGGTTTGTCGCGTCTGCCGTGAAAGTCCGGGGCTCAACTCCGGATCTGCGGTGGGTACGGGCAGACTAGAGTGATGTAGGGGAGACTGGAATTCCTGGTGTAGCGGTGAAATGCGCAGATATCAGGAGGAACACCGATGGCGAAGGCAGGTCTCTGGGCATTAACTGACGCTGAGGAGCGAAAGCATGGGGAGCGAACAGGATTAGATACCCTGGTAGTCCATGCCGTAAACGTTGGGCACTAGGTGTGGGGGACATTCCACGTTTTCCGCGCCGTAGCTAACGCATTAAGTGCCCCGCCTGGGGAGTACGGCCGCAAGGCTAAAACTCAAAGGAATTGACGGGGGCCCGCACAAGCGGCGGAGCATGCGGATTAATTCGATGCAACGCGAAGAACCTTACCAAGGCTTGACATGAACCGGAAACGCCTGGAAACAGGTGCCCCACTTGTGGTCGGTTTACAGGTGGTGCATGGTTGTCGTCAGCTCGTGTCGTGAGATGTTGGGTTAAGTCCCGCAACGAGCGCAACCCTCGTTCTATGTTGCCAGCACGTGATGGTGGGGACTCATAGGAGACTGCCGGGGTCAACTCGGAGGAAGGTGGGGACGACGTCAAATCATCATGCCCCTTATGTCTTGGGCTTCACGCATGCTACAATGGCCGGTACAAAGGGTTGCGATACTGTGAGGTGGAGCTAATCCCAAAAAGCCGGTCTCAGTTCGGATTGGGGTCTGCAACTCGACCCCATGAAGTCGGAGTCGCTAGTAATCGCAGATCAGCAACGCTGCGGTGAATACGTTCCCGGGCCTTGTACACACCGCCCGTCAAGTCACGAAAGTTGGTAACACCCGAAGCCGGTGGCCTAACCCTTTTGGGGGGGAGCCGTCGAAGGTGGGACTGGCGATTGGGACTAAGTCGTAACAAGGTAGCCGTACCGGAAGGTGCGGCTGGATCACCTCCTTTCTAAGGAGCACCTACGGTTGCTGTCCTGGATGTATGTCCGGTGGTGGTGGTTGTCAGGAGTAATGCCCGTTGCACGGACGAATGTTTCGTGGCGGGTGCTCAAGGGTGGAATATCAACAAATAGCGGCCGCGTGTTTCTTTGTCCTGTTCAGTACGGATCTGCCTTTGGGTGGTCTTGGAACGGTGGGGCGGGGGAGTGGGTGGTTTAGTGTTTGGCACACTGTTGGGTCCTGAGGCAACAGGACCGGGGAGGGCCCTTGTGGGGTTCTTGTCGGTACTTTGTTTCTGGTTTCCCTGCTGCACCGATCATGCATGGTGATCCCTTTGGGGGTTGTGTGTGGGGTGTGTGGTGTGGGGTTGTTGTTTGAGAACTACATAGTGGACGCGAGCATCTTGTATAAGAAGCAATTTCCAAGAATATGAACCTGGATCTGGTTCGTGCGCCTTTGGGTGTGCGGGACGGTTTCTGTGGTTCTCTCGTGAAGTAGTTTTTGATCTTTGTGGTCAAGTTTTTAAGAGCACACGGTGGATGCCTTGGCATTAGGAGCCGAAGAAGGACGTAGGAATCTGCGATAAGCCTGGGGGAGTCGATAACCGGACTGTGATCCCAGGGTGTCCGAATGGGGAAACCCCGCTGAGCGCGCGAGTGACTCGGTGACCCGCATCTGAACACATAGGGTGCGTGGAGGGAACGCGGGGAAGTGAAACATCTCAGTACCCGCAGGAAGAGAAAACAATAGTGATTCCGTTAGTAGTGGCGAGCGAACGCGGATCAGGCTAAACCGTTCCATGTGTGATAGCCGGCGGGCGTTGCATGGTCGGGGTTGTGGGACATTACGTGTCAGTTCTGCCGGGCTGACGGGGTGTGGGTGTGCGTATAGGTGAACGGTCTTGAAAGGCCGGCCAGAGAGGGTGTTAGTCCCGTAACTGTAATGCGTTGCACCGCCTTGTTGATGTATCCCAAGTAGTACGGGGCCCGAGAAATCCCGTGCGAATCTGTCAGGACCACCTGATAAGCCTAAATACTCCCTAATGACCGATAGCGGACCAGTACCGTGAGGGAAAGGTGAAAAGTACCCCGGGAGGGGAGTGAAACAGTACCTGAAACCGTGTGCTTACAATCCGTCGGAGCAGCCTTGTAGTTGTGACGGCGTGCCTTTTGAAGAATGAGCCTGCGAGTTAGTGTTACGTCGCGAGGTTAACCCGTGTGGGGCAGCCGTAGCGAAAGCGAGTCTGAATAGGGCGTTTGAGTGGCGTGATCTAGACCCGAAGCGAAGTGATCTACCCATGGCCAGGTTGAAGCGACGGTAAGACGTCGTGGAGGACCGAACCCACTTCAGTTGAAAATGGAGGGGATGAGCTGTGGGTAGGGGTGAAAGGCCAATCAAACTTCGTGATAGCTGGTTCTCCCCGAAATGCATTTAGGTGCAGCGTTGCGTGTTTCTTACCGGAGGTAGAGCTACTGGATGGCTAATGGGCCCTACAAGGTTACTGACGTCAGCCAAACTCCGAATGCCGGTAAGTGAGAGCGTAGCAGTGAGACTGTGGGGGATAAGCTTCATAGTCGAGAGGGAAACAGCCCAGACCACCAACTAAGGCCCCTAAGCGTGTGCTAAGTGGGAAAGGATGTGGAGTTGCGAAGACAACCAGGAGGTTGGCTTAGAAGCAGCCATCCTTAAAAGAGTGCGTAATAGCTCACTGGTCAAGTGATTCCGCGCCGACAATGTAGCGGGGCTCAAGTACACCGCCGAAGTTGTGGCATTCAAATATTAGCTAAGCCCTTGTGGTTCAGGCGTTTGGATGGGTAGGGGAGCGTCGTGTGGGCAGTGAAGTCGCGGTGGAAACCAGCGGTGGAGCCTACACGAGTGAGAATGCAGGCATGAGTAGCGAAAGACGGGTGAGAAACCCGTCCGCCGAATGATCAAGGGTTCCAGGGTCAAGCTAATCTGCCCTGGGTAAGTCGGGACCTAAGGCGAGGCCGACAGGCGTAGTCGATGGACAACGGGTTGATATTCCCGTACCGGCGAAAAACCGCCCATGTTGAACAGGGGATACTAACTGCCCGAGACCTGCCCGACCGTCCTTTGGACGGAAGGGTTTTGGTGGAGCGCAGGACCTGATCCTGGGAGGCAAGCGTATTAACAGGTGTGACGCAGGAAGGTAGCCGAGCCGGGCGATGGTTGTCCCGGTCTAAGGATGTAGGGCGAGTGGTAGGCAAATCCGCCACTCATGATGCCTGAGATCTGATGGGACCCCCGTTTGGGGGGATTTGGTGATCCTATGCTGCCGAGAAAAGCATCGACGCGAGGTTTTAGCCGCCCGTACCCCAAACCGACACAGGTGATCAGGTAGAGAATACTAAGGCGATCGAGAGAATTATGGTTAAGGAACTCGGCAAAATGCCCCCGTAACTTCGGGAGAAGGGGGGCCCCAACCTTGAACGGACTACGCGTCCGGGAGGGGATCGGGGCCGCAGAGACCAGGGGGAAGCGACTGTTTACTAAAAACACAGGTCCGTGCGAAGTCGCAAGACGATGTATACGGACTGACTCCTGCCCGGTGCTGGAAGGTTAAGAGGACCGGTTAGCCTCACGGCGAAGCTGAGAATTTAAGCCCCAGTAAACGGCGGTGGTAACTATAACCATCCTAAGGTAGCGAAATTCCTTGTCGGGTAAGTTCCGACCTGCACGAATGGAGTAACGACTTCCCCGCTGTCTCAACCATAAACTCGGCGAAATTGCAGTACGAGTAAAGATGCTCGTTACGCGCAGCAGGACGGAAAGACCCCGAGACCTTTACTATAGTTTGGTATTGGTGTTCGGAGTGGCTTGTGTAGGATAGGTGGGAGACGTTGAAGCCCGGACGCCAGTTCGGGTGGAGTCATCGTTGAAATACCACTCTGGTCACTTTGGACATCTAACTTCGGCCCGTAATCCGGGTCAGGGACAGTGCCTGATGGGTAGTTTAACTGGGGCGGTTGCCTCCTAAAAAGTAACGGAGGCGCCCAAAGGTTCCCTCAGCCTGGTTGGCAATCAGGTGTCGAGTGTAAGTGCACAAGGGAGCTTGACTGTGAGAGAGACATCTCGAGCAGGGACGAAAGTCGGGACTAGTGATCCGGCGGTACATTGTGGAATGGCCGTCGCTCAACGGATAAAAGGTACCTCGGGGATAACAGGCTGATCTTGCCCAAGAGTCCATATCGACGGCATGGTTTGGCACCTCGATGTCGGCTCGTCGCATCCTGGGGCTGGAGTAGGTCCCAAGGGTTGGGCTGTTCGCCCATTAAAGCGGTACGCGAGCTGGGTTTAGAACGTCGTGAGACAGTTCGGTCCCTATCCGCTGCGCGCGCAGGAAATTTGAGAAGGGCTGTCCTTAGTACGAGAGGACCGGGACGGACGAACCTCTGGTGTGTCAGTTGTACTGCCAAGTGCACCGCTGATTAGCTACGTTCGGATGGGATAACCGCTGAAAGCATCTAAGCGGGAAGCTCGCTTCGAGATGAGATTTCCATACACCCTCGGGTGTGAGAGGCCCCCAGCCAGACCACTGGGTTGATAGGCCGGATGTGGAAGCGAGGACTAACGACTCGTGAAGCTGACCGGTACTAATAGGCCAACAACTTACACCACACAGATACATACAAAACTCTGCTTGCGTCCACTATGTGGTTCCCAACCAACAACCCCTGTTGGCCGGAACCCACAACTAAATAACAACACCACAATGTTGTAACCACACTGGATTTCCCACACCACCCCCCACACCGGGGGTTGGTGACGGGTCAAAGGGTTACGGCGGCCATAGCGTGGGGGAAACGCCCGGTCCCATTCCGAACCCGGAAGCTAAGACCCACAGCGCCGATGGTACTGCACCCGGGAGGGTGTGGGAGAGTAGGACACCGCCGGACATAACATTGGTCGAGGCCCCAACCAGCAACGGTTGGGGCCTCCCACATTTAACACCCACCCAC